>NZ_CP058272.1:0-4635013 GCF_002980175.2 Acinetobacter sp. MYb10
AGACGGTCAAGTGGTACCTGTAACCGGTGTTACAGTAAATGGCTCTACCGTGGTGTTGACTTTGGGTACACCAGTCACAGCAGGTCAAGCGGTGCAAGTGGGTTATACCGATCCATCGGCAGCCAATGATCCGAATGCGATTCAAGACATTGCGGGCAATGATGCCGCAACACTTCCAGCCACCACAGTGGATAATGGTTCAACTGTGCCTGGTGGTGATACCACAGCACCGACCTTTGTCAGTGCAGCACTAGATACAGCCGGCACATCGCTCACCTTGACCTATAGTGAAGCACTAGACGGTAACAACTTACCGCCATTAAACAGTTTCGTGGTCACCGCAGATGGTCAAGTGGTACCTGTAACCGGTGTTACAGTAAATGGCTCTACCGTGGTGTTGACTTTGGGTACACCAGTCACAGCAGGTCAAGCGGTGCAAGTGGGTTATACCGATCCATCGGCAGCCAATGATCCGAATGCGATTCAAGACATTGCGGGCAATGATGCCGCAACACTTCCAGCCACCACAGTGGATAATGGTTCAACTGTGCCTGGTGGTGATACCACAGCACCGACCTTTGTCAGTGCAGCACTAGATACAGCCGGCACATCGCTCACCTTGACCTATAGTGAAGCACTAGACGGTAACAACTTACCGCCATTAAACAGTTTCGTGGTCACCGCAGATGGTCAAGTGGTACCTGTAACCGGTGTTACAGTAAATGGCTCTACCGTGGTGTTGACTTTGGGTACACCAGTCACAGCAGGTCAAGCGGTGCAAGTGGGTTATACCGATCCATCGGCAGCCAATGATCCGAATGCGATTCAAGACATTGCGGGCAATGATGCCGCAACACTTCCAGCCACCACAGTGGATAATGGTTCAACTGTGCCTGGTGGTGATACCACAGCACCGACCTTTGTCAGTGCAGCACTAGATACAGCCGGCACATCGCTCACCTTGACCTATAGTGAAGCACTAGACGGTAACAACTTGCCGCCATTAAACAGTTTCGTGGTCACCGCAGACGGTCAAGTGGTACCTGTAACCGGTGTTACAGTAAATGGCTCTACCGTGGTGTTGACTTTGGGTACACCAGTCACAGCAGGTCAAGCGGTGCAAGTGGGTTATACCGATCCATCGGCAGCCAATGATCCGAATGCGATTCAAGACATTGCGGGCAATGATGCCGCAACACTTCCAGCCACCACAGTGGATAATGGTTCAACTGTGCCTGGTGGTGATACCACAGCACCGACCTTTGTCAGTGCAGCACTAGATACAGCCGGCACATCGCTCACGTTGACCTATAGTGAAGCACTAGACGGTAACAACTTGCCGCCATTAAACAGTTTCGTGGTCACCGCAGACGGTCAAGTGGTACCTGTAACCGGTGTTACAGTAAATGGCTCTACCGTGGTGTTGACTTTGGGTACACCAGTCACAGCAGGTCAAGCGGTGCAAGTGGGTTATACCGATCCATCGGCAGCCAATGATCCGAATGCGATTCAAGACATTGCGGGCAATGATGCCGCAACACTTCCAGCCACCACAGTGGATAATGGTTCAACTGTGCCTGGTGGTGATACCACAGCACCGACCTTTGTCAGTGCAGCACTAGATACAGCCGGCACATCGCTCACCTTGACCTATAGTGAAGCACTAGACGGTAACAACTTGCCGCCATTAAACAGTTTCGTGGTCACCGCAGACGGTCAAGTGGTACCTGTAACCGGTGTTACAGTAAATGGCTCTACCGTGGTGTTGACTTTGGGTACACCAGTCACAGCAGGTCAAGCGGTGCAAGTGGGTTATACCGATCCATCGGCAGCCAATGATCCGAATGCGATTCAAGACATTGCGGGTAATGATGCCGCAACACTTCCAGCCACCACAGTGGATAATGGTTCAACTGTGCCTGGTGGTGATACCACAGCACCGACCTTTGTCAGTGCAGCACTAGATACAGCCGGCACATCGCTCACCTTGACCTATAGTGAAGCACTAGACGGTAACAACTTACCGCCATTAAACAGTTTCGTGGTCACCGCAGATGGTCAAGTGGTACCTGTAACCGGTGTTACAGTAAATGGCTCTACCGTGGTGTTGACTTTGGGTACACCAGTCACAGCAGGTCAAGCGGTGCAAGTGGGTTATACCGATCCATCGGCAGCCAATGATCCGAATGCGATTCAAGACATTGCGGGCAATGATGCCGCAACACTTCCAGCCACCACAGTGGATAATGGTTCAACTGTGCCTGGTGGTGATACCACAGCACCGACCTTTGTCAGTGCAGCACTAGATACAGCCGGCACATCGCTCACGTTGACCTATAGTGAAGCACTAGACGGTAACAACTTACCGCCATTAAACAGTTTCGTGGTCACCGCAGATGGTCAAGTGGTACCTGTAACCGGTGTTACAGTAAATGGCTCTACCGTGGTGTTGACTTTGGGTACACCAGTCACAGCAGGTCAAGCGGTGCAAGTGGGTTATACCGATCCATCGGCAGCCAATGATCCGAATGCGATTCAAGACATTGCGGGCAATGATGCCGCAACACTTCCAGCCACCACAGTGGATAATGGTTCAACTGTGCCTGGTGGTGATACCACAGCACCGACCTTTGTCAGTGCAGCACTAGATACAGCCGGCACATCGCTCACGTTGACCTATAGTGAAGCACTAGACGGTAACAACTTGCCGCCATTAAACAGTTTCGTGGTCACCGCAGACGGTCAAGTGGTACCTGTAACCGGTGTTACAGTAAATGGCTCTGCCGTGGTGTTGACTTTGGGTACACCAGTCACAGCAGGTCAAGCGGTGCAAGTGGGTTATACCGATCCATCGGCAGCCAATGATCCGAATGCGATTCAAGACATTGCGGGCAATGATGCCGCAACACTTCCAGCCACCACAGTGGATAATGGTTCAACTGTGCCTGGTGGTGATACCACAGCACCGACCTTTGTCAGTGCAGCACTAGATACAGCCGGCACATCGCTCACGTTGACCTATAGTGAAGCACTAGACGGTAACAACTTGCCGCCATTAAACAGTTTCGTGGTCACCGCAGACGGTCAAGTGGTACCTGTAACTGGTGTTACAGTAAATGGCTCTACCGTGGTGTTGACTTTGGGTACACCAGTCACAGCAGGTCAAGCGGTGCAAGTGGGTTATACCGATCCATCGGCAGCCAATGATCCGAATGCGATTCAAGACATTGCGGGCAATGATGCCGCAACACTTCCAGCCACCACAGTGGATAATGGTTCAACTGTGCCTGGTGGTGATACCACAGCACCGACCTTTGTCAGTGCAGCACTAGATACAGCCGGCACATCGCTCACCTTGACCTATAGTGAAGCACTAGACGGTAACAACTTACCGCCATTAAACAGTTTCGTGGTCACCGCAGATGGTCAAGTGGTACCTGTAACCGGTGTTACAGTAAATGGCTCTACCGTGGTGTTGACTTTGGGTACACCAGTCACAGCAGGTCAAGCGGTGCAAGTGGGTTATACCGATCCATCGGCAGCCAATGATCCGAATGCGATTCAAGACATTGCGGGCAATGATGCCGCAACACTTCCAGCCACCACAGTGGATAATGGTTCAACTGTGCCTGGTGGTGATACCACAGCACCGACCTTTGTCAGTGCAGCACTAGATACAGCCGGCACATCGCTCACGTTGACCTATAGTGAAGCACTAGACGGTAACAACTTACCGCCATTAAACAGTTTCGTGGTCACCGCAGATGGTCAAGTGGTACCTGTAACCGGTGTTACAGTAAATGGCTCTACCGTGGTGTTGACTTTGGGTACACCAGTCACAGCAGGTCAAGCGGTGCAAGTGGGTTATACCGATCCATCGGCAGCCAATGATCCGAATGCGATTCAAGACATTGCGGGCAATGATGCCGCAACACTTCCAGCCACCACAGTGGATAATGGTTCAACTGTGCCTGGTGGTGATACCACAGCACCGACCTTTGTCAGTGCAGCACTAGATACAGCCGGCACATCGCTCACGTTGACCTATAGTGAAGCACTAGACGGTAACAACTTGCCGCCATTAAACAGTTTCGTGGTCACCGCAGACGGTCAAGTGGTACCTGTAACCGGTGTTACAGTAAATGGCTCTACCGTGGTGTTGACTTTGGGTACACCAGTCACAGCAGGTCAAGCGGTGCAAGTGGGTTATACCGATCCATCGGCAGCCAATGATCCGAATGCGATTCAAGACATTGCGGGCAATGATGCAGTAACCCTTCCACCAACTTCAGTGACCAATGGTTCGGTTATTCCGAGCGATACTACAGCACCAACATTTGTCAATGCGACAGTTGATCCATTGGGTACGACCTTAACGCTGAACTACAATGAAGCACTTGATCCATTAAATCCACCAGTTGCAGGCGACTTCGCAGTGACAGCGGATGGTCAAGTGGTTGCGATCACGGGTGTGTTAGTGGTGGGCAGTAGCGTGGTGTTAACCTTGGGTGCTCCAGTGACCTTAGGTCAAGCGGTGCAAGTGGGTTATACCGATCCAACAGCAGGTAATGATCCGAATGCGATTCAAGACATTGCGGGCAATGATGCAGTAACCCTTCCACCAACTTCAGTGACCAATGGTTCGGTTATTCCGAGCGATACTACAGCACCAACATTTGTCAATGCGACAGTTGATCCATTGGGTACGACCTTAACGCTGAACTACAATGAAGCACTTGATCCATTAAATCCACCAGTTGCAGGCGACTTCGCAGTGACAGCGGATGGTCAAGTGGTTGCGATCACGGGTGTGTTAGTGGTGGGCAGTAGCGTGGTGTTAACCTTGGGTGCTCCAGTGACCTTAGGTCAAGCGGTGCAAGTGGGTTATACCGATCCAACAGCAGGTAATGATCCGAATGCGATTCAAGACATTGCGGGCAATGATGCAGTAACCCTTCCACCAACTTCAGTGACCAATGGTTCGGTTATTCCGAGCGATACTACAGCACCAACATTTGTCAATGCGACAGTTGATCCATTGGGTACGACCTTAACGCTGAACTACAATGAAGCACTTGATCCATTAAATCCACCAGTTGCAGGCGACTTCGCAGTGACAGCGGATGGTCAAGTGGTTGCGATCACGGGTGTGTTAGTGGTGGGCAGTAGCGTGGTGTTAACCTTGGGTGCTCCAGTGACCTTAGGTCAAGCGGTGCAAGTAGGTTATACCGATCCAACAGCAGGTAATGATCCGAATGCGATTCAAGACATTGCGGGCAATGATGCAGTAACCCTTCCACCAACTTCAGTGACCAATGGTTCGGTTATTCCGAGCGATACTACAGCACCAACATTTGTCAATGCGACAGTTGATCCATTGGGTACGACCTTAACGCTGAACTACAATGAAGCACTTGATCCATTAAATCCACCAGTTGCAGGCGACTTCGCAGTGACAGCGGATGGTCAAGTGGTTGCGATCACGGGTGTGTTAGTGGTGGGCAGTAGCGTGGTGTTAACCTTGGGTGCTCCAGTGACCTTAGGTCAAGCGGTGCAAGTAGGTTATACCGATCCAACAGCAGGTAATGATCCGAATGCGATTCAAGACATTGCGGGCAATGATGCAGTAACCCTTCCACCAACTTCAGTGACCAATGGTTCGGTTATTCCGAGCGATACTACAGCACCAACATTTGTCAATGCGACAGTTGATCCATTGGGTACGACCTTAACGCTGAACTACAATGAAGCACTTGATCCATTAAATCCACCAGTTGCAGGCGACTTCGCAGTGACAGCGGATGGTCAAGTGGTTGCGATCACGGGTGTGTTAGTGGTGGGCAGTAGCGTGGTGTTAACCTTGGGTGCTCCAGTGACCTTAGGTCAAGCGGTGCAAGTGGGTTATACCGATCCAACAGCAGGTAATGATCCGAATGCGATTCAAGACATTGCGGGCAATGATGCAGTAACCCTTCCACCAACTTCAGTGACCAATGGTTCGGTTATTCCGAGCGATACTACAGCACCAACATTTGTCAATGCGACAGTTGATCCATTGGGTACGACCTTAACGCTGAACTACAATGAAGCACTTGATCCATTAAATCCACCAGTTGCAGGCGACTTCGCAGTGACAGCGGATGGTCAAGTGGTTGCGATCACGGGTGTGTTAGTGGTGGGCAGTAGCGTGGTGTTAACCTTGGGTGCTCCAGTGACCTTAGGTCAAGCGGTGCAAGTGGGTTATACCGATCCAACAGCAGGTAATGATCCGAATGCGATTCAAGACATTGCGGGCAATGATGCAGTAACCCTTCCACCAACTTCAGTGACCAATGGTTCGGTTATTCCGAGCGATACTACAGCACCAACATTTGTCAATGCGACAGTTGATCCATTGGGTACGACCTTAACGCTGAACTACAATGAAGCACTTGATCCATTAAATCCACCAGTTGCAGGCGACTTCGCAGTGACAGCGGATGGTCAAGTGGTTGCGATCACGGGTGTGTTAGTGGTGGGCAGTAGCGTGGTGTTAACCTTGGGTGCTCCAGTGACCTTAGGTCAAGCGGTGCAAGTAGGTTATACCGATCCAACAGCAGGTAATGATCCGAATGCGATTCAAGACATTGCGGGCAATGATGCAGTAACCCTTCCACCAACTTCAGTGACCAATGGTTCGGTTATTCCGAGCGATACTACAGCACCAACATTTGTCAATGCGACAGTTGATCCATTGGGTACGACCTTAACGCTGAACTACAATGAAGCACTTGATCCATTAAATCCACCAGTTGCAGGCGACTTCGCAGTGACAGCGGATGGTCAAGTGGTTGCGATCACGGGTGTGTTAGTGGTGGGCAGTAGCGTGGTGTTAACCTTGGGTGCTCCAGTGACCTTAGGTCAAGCGGTGCAAGTAGGTTATACCGATCCAACAGCAGGTAATGATCCGAATGCGATTCAAGACATTGCGGGCAATGATGCAGTAACCCTTCCACCAACTTCAGTGACCAATGGTTCGGTTATTCCGAGCGATACTACAGCACCAACATTTGTCAATGCGACAGTTGATCCATTGGGTACGACCTTAACGCTGAACTACAATGAAGCACTTGATCCATTAAATCCACCAGTTGCAGGCGACTTCGCAGTGACAGCGGATGGTCAAGTGGTTGCGATCACGGGTGTGTTAGTGGTGGGCAGTAGCGTGGTGTTAACCTTGGGTGCTCCAGTGACCTTAGGTCAAGCGGTGCAAGTGGGTTATACCGATCCAACAGCAGGTAATGATCCGAATGCGATTCAAGACATTGCGGGCAATGATGCAGTAACCCTTCCACCAACTTCAGTGACCAATGGTTCGGTTATTCCGAGCGATACTACAGCACCAACATTTGTCAATGCGACAGTTGATCCATTGGGTACGACCTTAACGCTGAACTACAATGAAGCACTTGATCCATTAAATCCACCAGTTGCAGGCGACTTCGCAGTGACAGCGGATGGTCAAGTGGTTGCGATCACGGGTGTGTTAGTGGTGGGCAGTAGCGTGGTGTTAACCTTGGGTGCTCCAGTGACCTTAGGTCAAGCGGTGCAAGTGGGTTATACCGATCCAACAGCAGGTAATGATCCGAATGCGATTCAAGACATTGCGGGCAATGATGCAGTAACCCTTCCACCAACTTCAGTGACCAATGGTTCGGTTATTCCGAGCGATACTACAGCACCAACATTTGTCAATGCGACAGTTGATCCATTGGGTACGACCTTAACGCTGAACTACAATGAAGCACTTGATCCATTAAATCCACCAGTTGCAGGCGACTTCGCAGTGACAGCGGATGGTCAAGTGGTTGCGATCACGGGTGTGTTAGTGGTGGGCAGTAGCGTGGTGTTAACCTTGGGTGCTCCAGTGACCTTAGGTCAAGCGGTGCAAGTGGGTTATACCGATCCAACAGCAGGTAATGATCCGAATGCGATTCAAGACATTGCGGGCAATGATGCAGTAACCCTTCCACCAACTTCAGTGACCAATGGTTCGGTTATTCCGAGCGATACTACAGCACCAACATTTGTCAATGCGACAGTTGATCCATTGGGTACGACCTTAACGCTGAACTACAATGAAGCACTTGATCCATTAAATCCACCAGTTGCAGGCGACTTCGCAGTGACAGCGGATGGTCAAGTGGTTGCGATCACGGGTGTGTTAGTGGTGGGCAGTAGCGTGGTGTTAACCTTGGGTGCTCCAGTGACCTTAGGTCAAGCGGTGCAAGTGGGTTATACCGATCCAACAGCAGGTAATGATCCGAATGCGATTCAAGACATTGCGGGCAATGATGCAGTAACCCTTCCACCAACTTCAGTGACCAATGGTTCGGTTATTCCGAGCGATACTACAGCACCAACATTTGTCAATGCGACAGTTGATCCATTGGGTACGACCTTAACGCTGAACTACAATGAAGCACTTGATCCATTAAATCCACCAGTTGCAGGCGACTTCGCAGTGACAGCGGATGGTCAAGTGGTTGCGATCACGGGTGTGTTAGTGGTGGGCAGTAGCGTGGTGTTAACCTTGGGTGCTCCAGTGACCTTAGGTCAAGCGGTGCAAGTAGGTTATACCGATCCAACAGCAGGTAATGATCCGAATGCGATTCAAGACATTGCGGGCAATGATGCAGTAACCCTTCCACCAACTTCAGTGACCAATGGTTCGGTTATTCCGAGCGATACTACAGCACCAACATTTGTCAATGCGACAGTTGATCCATTGGGTACGACCTTAACGCTGAACTACAATGAAGCACTTGATCCATTAAATCCACCAGTTGCAGGCGACTTCGCAGTGACAGCGGATGGTCAAGTGGTTGCGATCACGGGTGTGTTAGTGGTGGGCAGTAGCGTGGTGTTAACCTTGGGTGCTCCAGTGACCTTAGGTCAAGCGGTGCAAGTGGGTTATACCGATCCAACAGCAGGTAATGATCCGAATGCGATTCAAGACATTGCGGGCAATGATGCAGTAACCCTTCCACCAACTTCAGTGACCAATGGTTCGGTTATTCCGAGCGATACTACAGCACCAACATTTGTCAATGCGACAGTTGATCCATTGGGTACGACCTTAACGCTGAACTACAATGAAGCACTTGATCCATTAAATCCACCAGTTGCAGGCGACTTCGCAGTGACAGCGGATGGTCAAGTGGTTGCGATCACGGGTGTGTTAGTGGTGGGCAGTAGCGTGGTGTTAACCTTGGGTGCTCCAGTGACCTTAGGTCAAGCGGTGCAAGTAGGTTATACCGATCCAACAGCAGGTAATGATCCGAATGCGATTCAAGACATTGCGGGCAATGATGCAGTAACCCTTCCACCAACTTCAGTGACCAATGGTTCGGTTATTCCGAGCGATACTACAGCACCAACATTTGTCAATGCGACAGTTGATCCATTGGGTACGACCTTAACGCTGAACTACAATGAAGCACTTGATCCATTAAATCCACCAGTTGCAGGCGACTTCGCAGTGACAGCGGATGGTCAAGTGGTTGCGATCACGGGTGTGTTAGTGGTGGGCAGTAGCGTGGTGTTAACCTTGGGTGCTCCAGTGACCTTAGGTCAAGCGGTGCAAGTAGGTTATACCGATCCAACAGCAGGTAATGATCCGAATGCGATTCAAGACATTGCGGGCAATGATGCAGTAACCCTTCCACCAACTTCAGTGACCAATGGTTCGATTGTTCTTCCGCCACTTAATGCTGTAAATGATGAATTTGCATTAGATCTAGGTCAGGAAACTCGTCTAGATCGTACAGAAGTTGCAGGTTCAGATATCGCAGTTGTTGATATCTTGGGGAATAATGCTACCGGTTTAAATTTTTCAATTCCACAAACGCCAGGAAGTGCTGGTAAGGGGGCGACAGGTAATATTTCTGTCACAGTTTCGCAACAAGACCTGATTTCGGTCGGCGAGGCTGTTCAGATTGTTATTTATCAGCAAACTGTTAATGGGCCAGTGGAGGTTGCACGTGGTACCAGTCAAGGTGGTATTGTCACGGTAGGTGGTATTGGAATCATTGGTGTAGTGAATAGTAACGACTCAATTAAGCTTGATTTCACTAATTTACCTGAGGGTAATTATACGGTTGCCGTTCAAGCTGATGATAGTGCTCTAACAACTTTACTCAAAGACGTTGCTATTACTGACCTTGGTGGCGAAGGAGAAATTCTTGGGGCTTCAAATGCGGCAGCTATCGGGGCAGCAATTAATGCAGTACTTGGTCCATTAGGTGGTCCAGTTCTCGCTTTAGTCAATACAATTTTAATTCCTGTAAATACACTCGGTTTACCGCTTTCAAGTGTCGTTAACCAACTATTAAATGTATTGCCAATTAGCGTAATTGATTACATTGTTGACGCGGCTGTTGCACCTTTATTATCAAACTTATTAACGATTTACGAAAAAACAAATATTAGCGTAACTGGAACTGAAGAGGTTTTTGCGAACTTTGCAGTGACAGGTAATGTTTTTGCTGATAATGGAAATGGTCAAGATGTAATTGGTGGTGGTTCGATCACTGAAATAGATGGTGCGTCTGTTGCACAAGGTAGTGTTACGATTCAAGGAGAGTATGGAAGTCTTGAAATTAACACACTAACTGGAGTCTTTACTTATACTGTGACAGCAGGAGAATCGGCTGTTGGAAAAACTGAAATATTTGATTATAAACTGTCCAATGGATCAACATCTGATACGGCTCAAATCATTATTAATATTGCAGGAACACCAGCAGATCCAGGTGAATTAACACCGCCAGATTATGTTGATCAAGTTGTTGCCCGTGACGACCTTGCAACTGTTAAAAATTATCATGAATCCGTGGGTGATGATGTTGGTGTACATGGCAGAGCTTCACAATTGCTGGGCGTAAATTTACTTGGATTAAATATCTCTTTAGGTAATACCGTACCATTTAATTTTGAAGTTGAAGAAAACAGCACGTCAAGTATTCATGTCAATGTAAGCGGTAGCGTTGTAAGTGCTGCGATAGGCGGTCTTATTGGTGCTTTATTGGGTACGGCAGATAAGTTTTTCAATGCTGTACTTGAACGTCAATATGTGGATGAAAATGGTGTAATACAAAAAGAACACTTCATAGTGGAAGATGCTGTAAAGCTAACACCACCTGGATTGTTGGGCATTATCTTTAATTATTCTGGTCAGATTAATTTAGATAATTTGCCACCAGGCGTTTATACCATCGCACTGCAAGAGAAACCAACGGATTCTGGTTTATTACAACAAATCTTGAATTTATTGGATTCAACAGCATCTGCCCAGTTATTTGGTGGTGTTGAACTAACCATGCAAGATCAAACCAATAAATATTTGGGTTCAAATACCATAGAAGGAAATGTAATTTCAAGTGTGGATGGTGCAGATGAAGTAAATACAACAACATTTGTTACTAAAGTGGCCAATGAGGTTGGTGATCCTGCAGTCACATTATCTGGCGCAAACACGGTTGTGGTTGGTGCTTACGGAACACTTTATATTTCTCCAAACGGACATTATAAATATGTAAGTAATGGTGATCCTGCGGATATTGGCAAGGTAGATACATTCACCTATACGATTAGGGACTTCAATGGTAGTGAAGCAACAGCGAATTTGAATATTCGTATTGATGGTGATAACTCTGGTGTAGTTTGGGATAATACAAATCCAGAAAATGATGTATCTCTCCCAGCTCCAATCATTCTAGATAATGCAGAGCATGTGGCTATTGGTGCTGTAACGAATGTGGTGCAAATAGTAAGTGAAGCGAATCAAGGTGCTAGTTTTGCAGTGGCAGGTACATTAGGTGGTGGTGGTGGTACTTATGTTCCGACGACATTTAATGTAGCGAATACAGACTCTTCGCATGTTGTAGTTAAAGTAAATATCCCACCACTTTCAGTTTCTCTATTGCCAACGATTGTTCTTACAATCAAAGATCAAAATGGTACAGTAGTTGGGACGATAACCGGTAAGCCTCTTCTCAACGCACTTGGAAGTTCAATAACTGTCGACATGCCTAATTTAGGCCCAGGAACCTATACAATTACGGCATCTGCATCGGGTAATATAGGTTTAGGATTTAATGCTACAGTGAGCTTAGCGCAAGACATTACTCACTATAATGAAATTGCCCCAGTAACCGCAGCTCCAATTATTGGCAACATGTTGACAGATGATACCTATAATCCATCTTATGCTAAATTTAGTATTGATACAGGTAATGGTCAGTTTGTAGAGGTGGGATATAATGGTGTGACGGTGCAAGGTGAGTATGGCAGTCTGTTCGTGAAAAGTGATGGAAGCTATGTTTATACACCGAGTGCGGGCGTAATCGGTCGTCAAGAAGTATTCGATTATAAACTCTCTGTTTTTGGTCAAGATCATACAGCATCTCTTACAGTAACTGTTGATGCAATAACTACTGGAGATGCTCTACGTAATACGCTGATTAGTGGTGAACTGAATGATACCTTTACAGGTAATGCTGGTTCAGATGTACTTGTATATCATGTATTAGAAAGTGCAAGTGCAAGTGGTGGAAATGGTATCGATCATTGGACAGACTTCCATTCTGGAAATGTGAACACTGATACGAATGCAGACATCATTGATATTTCTGATTTACTGATTGGTTTTAACAGTGCAAATATCACAGCTGATTTAACAGCATCGGCAAACTATTTGAAAAACTATCTTGGTGTAAGAGTTGATGGTAATAATGTCACACTCACCCTAGATCGTGATGGTGCAGGAACTACATACACTGGTAAAACTGATTTACTCCAATTGGATAATTTGGCGCAATCAGGTGCTGCATTTAACGGCAAAACTGAAGATGATATTTTGAAACTCTTGCTCCAAAATCATCAGCTTGTCCTGTAATTTATTGAGTGAATAGAAAAAACCCTAAGTTCGCTTAGGGTTTTTTATTGCCCAATGTCTTTTAAAAGCACGTTATAATGGCAATACATTGAGTTTGAATGCTTTATTTTCATTATGGTTTATACACTTGTATCCGAAACGATTTTTGAGGAAGATATTAAAAAGAGTCGATTTCAAGCCATTGCAGCGCCTGTTGAAAATGAACAGCAAGTTAAAATATTTCTGGAAAAATATTTAGATCTAACAACAACCCATCAATGCTGGGCATGGAAAATAGGTCATAATGTTCGTTTTAATGACGATGGTGAACCTTCAGGTACAGCAGGTCGCCCGATCCTTGCGACCATTGAGGGCAATGATTTAACCAATGTAATTGTATTGGTCAATCGCTGGTATGGTGGCATCAAGTTGGGTACAGGTGGTTTAGTTCGTGCCTATGGTGGCTGTGCAGGGCAAAGTCTGCTTTTGGCTGAAAAAATAGAATTGATTGAAAAGAAGAAAATTTATTTTCAATGCCAATTCAGCGAATGGTCAATTTTTCAGTATGAATTAAATACCCAAGGTATTGAATATACAGAACAATATACTGCTGATGGGGTTGAAGTTGAGGCATTATTACAAATACATCAAATTAATCCACTTAAGTTAAAAATTCAAGATGTAACGCGTGGGCGTGAGCAACTTAAATTGTTGGAAGACGGTGATGATTGAACAAGACCCATTATTGAAATATCGTGAACAACATAAGCATCGCTTAAATTATATGCCGTGGCTGTATTATTCGCTTAAACCGAAAAATCGAGTTTGGGCGGAGCAGTGGCAGCAGCAGTATCAAGCATATTTGATGGCAATGGAAACTGTTGAAATAGGTCAAAATTGTTTTATTTCACCATTAGCTCATATTTTTGCTGAGCCTGGTCGGAAAATTGTCATTGGGGATAATACTTTTATTGCGGCAGATTGTACCTTGCATGGACCGTTAGAGATTGGTAATGAAGTCGCGATCAACCATCATTGTATTTTGGATGGGGGCAAAGTCGGTATTAAATTACATGATCAAGTTCGTATAGCCGCCTATTGTCATCTTTATGCTTTTGATCATGGGATGGATTTGAGTATTCCTGTTTATCAACAAGCTGTGACTTCCAAAGGCATTGAAATTGGTCAGGATGTTTGGCTGGGCGCGCATGTTGGTGTGAAAGATGGTGTAAAAATTGCTTCACATGCGGTGATTGGAATGAATAGTATGGTCACTAAAAATGTAGCTGAACGAGAAATTGTGGCTGGGAACCCAGCGCGTTTTATTCGTTATCGTGAATGAACGCACAGTTTGTACAAATACATAATTAAATTATGGAATTAATTACATAAAGTTGTCCAAACTTATAAAAACTTATGCTAATTTAAAATAATATAGACCCAAAGCTGTAAAGCTAAAGCGAGGTTAAAATGAACAGAGTAGTGGCTTGTATTGACTCTTCTCCGTGCATCAATGCATTGGCAGAAGCAGCCGCATGGATTGCTCAAAAAACTGGTCGTGAACTGGTTTTATTGCAAGTATTGGATTATTACCCTGCAAGTTATCATTTAGGGGAAATTAGTGGGGTAATTGGCTTTGAAAGTAATGCGATGTTACTTAAAGAGCTGGCTGAACTTGAACAAAAGCAAAGTGAGTTAGCACTGGATTACAGTAATAATTTACTCAAGCATATTTCTGAAATGATTCAAGAAAAATACAATATCACACCAATTCAAATTCAAGCCAAAGGTGATTTTCTCGAACAAAGCTTCAATGAATTGACTGAAGATGATATCGCTGTCATCGGTCGAGTGGGTGAGCGTTCAGCTGAGAAGAATAAAATACTGGGCAGTAATGTTGAAAACTTTATTCGTGGAACGAAAAGTACCGTATTAACCGTTGGGCAAACATTTAAACCACCTACACGGTTTATTTTTGCTTATGAGCTTTCAGAAACATGTCAAAAAATGCTAAAACGTGTTGAAAAAAGTGATTTGCTTAAACTTTTGCAATGTCATTTACTCTATGTCGGGGATCATCCTGAAATTCTTAATGAGCCTGCGCAACGTTTAAAAGATGCGGGTCTGGATGTGGTGGTAGAGTACCGTTATGGTGATGTTGCTGAAAATATTTTGGATTATCAAGATCAGCATCAAATTCAATTGATTGTTTTAGGTGCATTTAGTCATAGTAAAATTCATCAATTCTTTTTGGGTAGTGTAACAACCACTATTTTTAGAAATGCTGCAGTTCCATTGTTGGTCGCAAAATAAGTTTGATTTGAAGATGAAAGACAACGCGATTAAGCAATCGAGATTGAGTTAAATGACCGATCAAACAGAAGAGATGAAATGCCACAAATAATATGATTTGTGGCATTTTTTTTGATTAAAAAATTTGATAAAAATATTGCATTTTGAAATGCAAGCACTTTTTCATGAACCATGAATTTAACTGGTTGAAAATTAATCGACGATTAAAAGTATTTTATTTTCATGGGTTTATTAAAGCATTATTGAGTTATCCACAATTCTACAAACAAGTTCAGGGGATAACTCTAAGGAGAATGATTGAAGCTAAGCTCGACTTGTTAAAATTTTAGCTATAAAAAAACTGCTATCTAAATAGCAGCTTTAAAAATTAAATCAGCATGCTTTATTTTACAATTGCAATGGCAAAACCATCATGCCCTTTGCTACCTACAGTTTGCAAAGCCGTACATGACAGAATTTTAGGATGGTTTTGCATGGCTTTATACATGGCACGGATCCCTTCAATACTTGGTTTGACATTGTCTGGGTCAAGAATGTCACCAGCACGAATCACGTTGTCCAAAACAATCACTGTACCTGAATGTGACAGGTTTAAGCTTAATTCTAAATATTCAGGATAGCTTTGTTTATCAGCATCGACAAAAATAAAGTCAAAAGGTTCTGTAGCTTCAGGCAACGCTTTTAAAATATCGGCTGCACGACCACACTTTAATTCAACGGTTTGTTTGAGCTTGGCCTGATCTATATTTTCTTTACCTAGAGCAGCATGCGTATCACGACCTTCAATCGTTAAAATATAACCATCATCAGGTAAGGCACGGGCTAACCACATGGTGCTATAAGCTGCAAAAGTACCTAATTCTAAAACACGTTTGCATTTGTTCATTTGAATCAACATTTGCAATAACATGCCCTGATTTGCGGCAACAGCAAGGTGGTCTGGAAATCCTTTATCCTCAGTGTTTTTTAATGTTTGTATGAGGATTGGATCTTCAGGAATTAAATGTGATTCGATATAGGCATCGATGTCTGACCACATTTGTTGCATGTTATACCACCTAATTGGAGTCACTTCATTTATGTAATGTGCATTTTAATCTTTTAATCGAAGAGTGCAATTTTAATAGAAACTTTTGAGTTAAATTTAATCAACTTGAAAAAATTATAAATATATAGAGCGATACGTTCAGGTTTTATTGTTTTAAAGAAGCCTGATCAACTTCTATAAAACATGGCATGAAACTGATTTATGCGGCGAATAATGGGCTAAATCCTATTTTTCTTAATAAACGGCGATACATACTTGAACTGCGGTCAGCAGGGAAGTGCGCCTCAATGGATAAATCTAAAGGTAGATATTCTGGTTTTTGAGTCTCAACGATCAAACGGTCTTCTTCAAAGATTTTAAGGTTGTATTCATAAGCATCTTCTATTGGTAAATCTTGATCAAAGTTACGACAAATTGGGGCAAATAATCGAGTATTACGTGCTGTCATGGGCGAGGCAGCATTCATAATGACCTGTTTCGCTTGATTGGGGAAATGAATGGTTAATGTTGCGGTAAAAGGCAAATGAATTTCAAAATGGCGTAACCATTGAAAATCCGCTTGTCCTAATTGATCTAGACCAATCGGGTAACGACCTACGCTACTGATATAATCAGCACTAAAACCATAGTCTGTTTCTTGCGTGGTGTAATCAGGCACTTCAGTATTTTCTGGGTCACCAAAAGTTTCTGGATGTACCCATGCAAAATGAGCAACATCGATAAAGCCTTCCAATTGTCGACCAGCAAAGCATTTTAAATCGACTTGAGGGCAAATCAGTTGTTGGTACGTGGTCTCATCCCAATGCGGCATGTTTGGGATATTGGGTATATCTTGCTTTTTTGCTAAAAGTGAACACCAGATTAATCCATAACGTTCAACTGCAGCATAGGTTTTTAGGTGGAAGCGGTCCGAAATTTTATGATTGGGATGCGCGGGGATACGATTACATTTTCCATTTTCACCAAAGCGTAAACCATGATAACGGCAAACGATACCTTGACCATCATTTGTTCCGATGCTTAAAGGAACACCGCGATGTGGGCAGGCATCTTTGGCAACAATGATTTCAGTATCTATTTTATAAATGACCAATGGCATATCCAGCAACATGGTTCCTAGAGGCTGCTCAGTAATGTCTCTTACTAATGCAATTGGATACCAATATTGGGCTAAGAGTTGCCAGTCATGTTCTGAGAAGGTCATATGAACGGGAAGGTCAGGATTGAAGCTGCTAGACGTTTTGCTATTCATATTCAAATCTTTTATGGAGTGCTCATTTGAATATAAAACAATGCCGTGTTCTTTGAAATTTCAATTATTGTGTTGAATGATTAAGAAAAATAGAACACTTGATTGAATAGTGGGCATGTTAAGCGGTGGATCTTTTGTATTGGCTTAGCTGTAATAATCTTTTAACATTTTTCCAAAATTTAATAAAAATGAGCTGACTACAATAAGTGCTATGGAGAAACTGCTGCAAAAGAAAATTATTTTTTGATAATTTAACCTGCAACTATTCATTAAAGGTAAATAGTAGACTTGATACATTGAACGTAAGGTTTGCATGGTTAATATAAATAAACTGATGAAGCTAAAACTAATGACAATATTTTGGATCAGATTGTATTGACTAGTTTGTGCCAATAAAAAGTAAATAATCCAACAACTCATATAGATAATGAACGTAATCATACTGGCCGAGGCCACCATCTTTAGAAAAGTTTCATGCCATTCTTTACGATTTAATCTGATCATTTAAATTGCTCTTTTTTATTTATTTTAAGGGTTTTTAGATGGAAAAATAAGGCTATCACGACGTAACGTGTCGTTTGAAATGGGTAAACCTTAATACAACTTTTGTGACATACACATGAAATATTACAATTTGAATTGTAATATCCTCAAATTTAAAAAATAGAACACAGTTGATTACATATTGAATTTAAAAGATTTTTAATAAAATCAAATGTGAATTATCAAATATCATAAAAGCGTCATAAAGCTGTAACTTATTTGTCATATTTTAAAATCAAAATGCAGTTATCCGAAAAGTACGACACAACAAGAAGTGGTGTACTTCAAAATTGCAGTTTATTTAAGAGAGAAAAGAATGCGCATTAATCACATCGCACTTGCATTAGCAGTTTCAGGGGCAGCAGTAGCAGCAAACGCTCGTGATACCATCCAAATCGCTGGTTCTTCTACTGTACTTCCTTATGCGAGTATTGTTGCTGAAGAATTTGGTAATACTTTCCCTCAATTTAAAGCACCTGTAGTTGGCTCAGGCGGTAGTTCTGCTGGTCTTAAACAGTTCTGTTCAGGTGTGGGCGATAACACAATTGATATCGCAAATGCTTCACGTAAAATTAAAGATACTGAAATCGCAGCGTGTAAAAAAGCTGGCGTAAATAAAGTCCAAGAAATAAAAATCGGTTATGACGGCATCGTTTTTGCTTCGAATGCAAGCAAAGCAGCTTATAAATTACGTCCACAACACGTATTTGCAGCCCTAGCAGCTGAATTACCATCAAATGGTAAATTGGTACCAAACCCATATACACGTTGGAACCAAATTGATAAATCGCTTCCAAATGAGCCAATTACTTTAGTTGTTCCTGCTTCTAACCACGGTACACGTGAAGTGTTCCAAGAAAAAATGGTTGAAGCGGGTTGTGAAAGTTATGATTACTTTAAAAAGTTAGACAAAGATGCTCAGAAAAAAGCATGTTCTAGCTTCCGTAAAGACGGTAAAGTAATTGAAATTGCAGGTGATTATACTGAAACTCTAGCGCGTTTAAAAACATCTCCAAGTGCGGTAGGTGTATTTGGCTTAGGTTTCTATGATCAAAATAAAGATAAATTACGTGTTGCGACAGTGAACAATGTTGTTCCTTCTGAGCAAACTGTTTTAAATGGTACTTACCCTGTATCTCGTCCTTTATACTTCTATGTAAAAGGTGAACACTTACAGTCAATCAAAGGCTTAAAAGAATATACTGAATACTTCCTTAACAAGAAGGTATCTGGTAAAGGTTCTAAGTTAGATAAAGCTGGTTTGATTTCATTGTCAGACGCTGAACGTGCAAAAGTATTGGCTGGTTTTAAAGCTGGTAAATAATAAAACCGCAATAATGGAGCTGATGGTGGGTGACTACCATCGGCTTTCCTTGCTAAGTAGAGTTTTTTCAAATTATTGAAATTGAAAAAACGGTGGAGAATACATGAATCTGCTACTCATTGGCGTGTTATTGGCTTTAATTGCTATCGCATATCAAATCGGGCTACGAAAAAGCCGAAGCCTAGCAGGTAAGGGAAATAACACTGCAATTTTACATTCACGTCCTGGCTATTATGGCTCTTTGGTGGCGTTGTGGTGTGGAATTCCAGCTTTTTTAATTTTGATAGTTTGGAACTTGGTAGAACCAAGTGTTTTACAACATCTAATTTTAAAAAATGTTCCAGCAAATATTGCTTCAACGCTAGATACAGCTGGGGTAGATGTACTGGTGGATCGTATTAAAGCAATTGCCTCTGGCTTTGGTGTGACAGATACACCAGCAGCTTATGAGGTTGCAGCTGCAGAACAACTCTCAAAATTTGAAAGAATTGGCTCGTTTGCAAAGTTTGCTGTGGTAACTTGTGCTGCGATCCTTGGATTGATTTGGGCAAGAAAAAGAATTAGTCAACAATTTCGTGCACGTAACGAAGTTGAAAAAACCATTAACGTTGTTTTGATCCTGTGTTCAGGTGTTGCGATCCTCACGACTGTGGGTATTGTGATGTCGATGTTCAGTGAAGCGATGCACTTTTTCCAGTTTGTCAGTCCAATCGACTTCTTCTTTGGTACAGAGTGGAATCCTGGCTTTAGTACGTCAGGTAATGCTGAAGGAAGTTATGGTTTATTACCATTACTGTGGGGAACACTCATGGTCAGTGGTATTGCACTACTGGTTGCTGTTCCACTGGGTTTAATGATTGCAATTTATCTTGCTGAATATGCATCACCTCGATTCCGTTCATGGGCAAAGCCAACAATTGAAGTTTTGGCGGGTATTCCAACCATTGTTTATGGTGTTTTTGCCATGATGGTGATTGGTCCAATCTTCAAATCTATTGGCGACTCTATTGGCGTTGAGGTTAATGCGACCAGTGCTTTAACAGCAGGTTTTGCAATGGGTATTATGATTATCCCATTTGTATCTTCTTTGTCAGATGACATTATCACTCAAGTGCCACGTGCCTTACGTGATGGTTCTTTAGGTTTAGGTGCGACCAAATCTGAAACTATTCGTCAAGTGGTTCTTCCAGCGGCCTTACCAGGTATTACGGGTGCATTCTTACTTGCAGTATCTCGCGCAGTCGGTGAAACCATGATTGTGGTACTCGCTGCTGGTAATAGTCCACTGTTACATATCAATCCACTAGAAGCTGTCTCAACAGTCACTGTAACGATTGTAAAACAATTAACAGGCGATACAGACTTTGCAAGTCCGCAGGCATTGGTTGCCTTTGCACTGGGTTTAACTTTATTTACCATTACATTGTGTTTAAACATTGTCGCACTTTATATTGTGCGTAAATATCGTGAGCAATACGAATGAGTACATCAAATACATCTCCTGTGGATCAAAATGTATTTGATCCTCAAGCTGCCGCTGAGTTGCGAGAAAAACGTAAAGCTAGAATCGCCAGCTCATTGTCAAAACGTCATCGTAAAGAAAAGACCTTCCGTTTTGCTGGTTTTTCAGCAGTGATTATTGGTTTGGCATTTGTTGCAATTTTATTTGGAAGTATCTTATACAAAGGGTTGCCAGCATTTTGGCAAGCAAGTATGACTGTACCTGTGTATTTTGATCCCAATATGATTGATGCAGGACCAAAACCAACACAAAAAGTGGGCGAGTCTCCTGCGGTATTTCAAGAACGTTATGTCGACTGGCAAACCAAAATGGGTATGGTCGATTGGGATGCATTGATTGTAAATGCAATCATTGCAAAAGACCCTGCACTTGAAAGTCGTCGTGATGATCTTTCAAGTATTTACACCAGTTCAGAAGCATATCGTATCCGTGATATGGTCTTTAAAGATCCAGCATTGATTGGTAAAACGGTAGAACTCAATTTTCTTGCTGATGCCAATATTGATGTGTGGTTAGCTGGTCATATCGATCGTTCATTGCCTGATGAGCAACAACAGCTTAGTCCAGAGGTACGTCAACTTTCTGATGACTTAGCTGCTAAAGGTATTATTAATCGTACTTTTAACACGCAAATGTTCACCAACCCAGATTCACGCAGTTCACCAGCAACAGCAGGTTTGGCTGGTGCATTTATGGGTTCATTGTTCATGATGTTAATTGTAATCGCGATTTCTATTCCATTGGGTGTAGCAAGTGCGATTTATTTAGAAGAGTTTGCACCGAAAAACTTTATTACGGACATCATTGAAGTCAATATCAATAACCTTGCAGCAGTTCCATCGATTGTATTTGGTTTATTGGGTGCCGCCATCTTTATTGGTTGGATGCATTTACCTATATCGGCACCTTTGGTTGGTGGTTTGGTCTTAAGTTTAATGACTTTGCCTACAGTGATTATTACCACACGTGCTTCATTGAAAGCAGTACCACCATCAATTCGCCAAGCAGCGTTAGGTATTGGTGCTTCTCGTTTACAAACAGTATTCCACCATGTATTGCCTTTGGCTTTACCGGGGATTATGACAGGTGCGATTATTGGTATTGCTCATGCATTGGGTGAAACTGCACCATTACTATTAATTGGTATGAGCGCTTTCGTTGCAAATATTCCAGTATCTCCATTAGATCAATCTACGGCTTTACCTGTCCAAGTTTACTTATGGCAAGGTAATGAATTACGTAACTTCTTCGAAGGGCGTACGGCTGCAGCCATCATTGTGTTATTGGCACTTATGGTCGGTCTAAACAGCTTTGCAATTTGGTTACGTAAGAAATTTGAAGTTCGCTGGTAAAAGAGGGCAGAATAGAGATGAATACTGTAGAAACTAAAAATTCCTTAAGACAGGATACAACCGTGAATTCTGAACAATCTCAATTTACATCGACTGATAGTAAGCAAAAGCAAGCAAGTACTTCTTTTGTCTCCCAGTTTGAGTCTTCGACACCGAAGAAAGAAAAAAATACAACTGTGAAACTTAGTGCTGAAGATGTGCATGTTTACTATGGTGACGCAGAAGCGATTAAAGGTATTGATCTTCAAGTTTATGAAAATGAAGTGATTGCATTTATTGGACCATCAGGTTGTGGTAAATCAACATTTCTACGTACCTTGAACCGTATGAACGATACGATTGATACTTGCCGTGTAACAGGTAAAGTGCGTTTAGACAACCAAGACATTTATGATCCAAATCTAGATGTTGTGTTGCTCCGTGCTCAAGTTGGAATGGTATTTCAAAAACCAAACCCGTTCCCTAAATCAATTTTTGATAATGTTGCTTATGGTCCTAAACTGCATGGTTTAGCCAAAGATAAGTATGATTTAGAAGAGATTGTTGAAAATAGTTTGCGTAAAGCAGGTTTGTGGGATGAAGTAAAAGATCGTTTAAGTCAGCCAGGTACAGGACTTTCAGGTGGTCAGCAACAACGTTTGTGTATTGCACGTACGATTGCGGTAAGCCCTGAAGTGATTTTAATGGATGAACCATGTTCTGCGCTCGATCCAATTGCAACAGCAAAAGTTGAGGAGCTAATCTCTGAGCTTTCTACGCAATATACAATCGCAATTGTAACCCACTCCATGCAACAAGCAGCGCGTGTATCTGATCGTACAGCATACTTTCATTTAGGTGACTTAATCGAAGTTAACTCTACAGAGAAAGTCTTTACTCAACCAGATCACCAATTGACTGAAGCTTATATTACCGGCCGTTTCGGTTAAGTAGAATATTGATCAAGATAAGTTTAGATGTGAAATTAAAGGGCCGAAAGGCTCTTTTTTTTATAGATAAAGTATATAAACATCTGTGGTAATGAATCAAATTGACGAAAATGGTAGATCAAAAAACAATTAAAAATTTAAGCTTTAAAATAATGAATGGAACGTCTAAATCTTTTCTTTGATGAGTACTGAAATAGGGATGCAATACGGTTTTCGTTAAGTCTTTTGAATGAAGTACTTTTGTTTAAGTCTGGTATTGTCTGAATAAAACCAATCTATTGAGAATGGGTAAATTAGACAAATGCTTTTTTAAGAAATACATCATTTTAAGCTTTGTGTATTAAACATATTTTTCAGTTAGTTCTTCATTTTATATGCAAATAGCTGTTGATAGTTATTTGTAATTTTCTGATCTATTCATAATTGCTTTATATAAAAAAGGAGCTCAAAAGCTCCTTCTTATTACAAATATTGCTTATAGGATGTTTTAATCCATTGGATCTTCACGATGTTGTTCAACTGCTTTAGCATCATAGTGCGCTTTACTCGGATGAGCGAATGCAGTAGCCAGTTTGTCTTTGTCTAAAGCATTGTCCCAACGTGCCACAACAATCGTCGCACACGCATTACCGACTAAATTGGTCAGTGCACGACACTCAGACATAAAGCGGTCAATACCTAGAATTAAAGCCATACCTGCAACAGGAACTGCTGGAACAACAGATAATGTTGCAGCTAAGGTAATAAATCCAGCACCTGTAACACCAGCAGCACCTTTAGAGCTCAGCATTGCAACGAGCAATAATAAGATTTGGTCTTGAATACTCAAATCGATATTACATGCTTGTGCAATAAAGAGCGCCGCCATCGTCATATAGATGTTGGTACCATCGAGGTTAAATGAATAACCAGTAGGGATAACCAAGCCAACCACAGATTTTTCGCAGCCTGCTTTTTCCATTTTACGCATCAATGATGGAAGTGCGGCTTCAGATGAACTGGTCCCTAAAACTAACCATAATTCATCTTTGATATAGCGAATCAGATCTGTAATTCTAAATCCATTATAGCGCGCCACTGCACCCAAAATAACCAGAATAAAGAGTAAGGCCGTGATATAGAATGTCATAATTAAAAGTAAAAGATTTCCAATACTTTCAATACCATACTTACCAATTGTAAATGCCATTGCACCAAAAGCACCAATCGGAGCAAATTTCATCAGCATTCCAACTAAATGAAATACGGGTGCTGTAAGATTGTTTAAGAAGTCTACAATCGGTTGACCTTTTTCGCCTACCGCAGCCAAGGATAAACCAAATAATACGGCAACAAATAGAACTTGTAGAATGTCGCCACTTGTTAATGGGCTAACAATGGTTGTTGGAAGAATATTCAGTAAGAAGTCGACAATAGAAGCGTCATGTGCTTTCTCAGCATACTCAACAACTTTCTCTGATTTTAATGATGTAGGGTCAATATTTAAACCTTGTCCTGGTTTAATAATATTGGCAACAATCATCCCGACGATTAATGCGAGTGTAGAGAATGTTAGGAAATAAAGCATCGCTTTACCCGTTACTCGTCCTACAGTTCCCATATGTTTCATGCCTGATATTCCAGTGACAACCGTCAAGAAAATAACAGGTGCAATAATCATTTTGACCAGTTTAATAAATGCATCACCTAACGGCTTTAAACTTGCACCAATATCTGGCCAAAAGTGTCCAAGAAGGATACCAAGTACAATGGCAAAAATAACTTGAACATAGAGGATTTGATAAAACTTTTGTTTTTTAGGGGGTAGGTGTTCATCGTGTGAGGAGATATCCATACTCAATCCTTATCCTTGATGTTGATAAAATTAAACATTTTTTAAAAAAATGACTCATAAATGTTCATAAATTTACAAAATGTAATTATTCTTTTTAACGTGTTGATTTTAAATAGTTTAATCAAAATAACAAATATGTTATTTAGATAAAAAGAGTTGGTAAATAACCTATTATAAATTTTAAAAATGTGTGATATATGTTTATTTGTATTATCTGTTTGATATAAACATGTCTATGTTTTTTTATGTGAATTTATCATAAGAAAAGCCAGCAAAAGTTCTACTAAGTGGCATTTGCGTTATTTTCGAGGTAAAGTCACTGAATATGCTGAAATCAGCAAGGCTTAACTTAGATGTAAAAACTATTAATAAAATCTTAATTTATTCAAAACGCGTATCTTTACTCGAATTTTCATGCGTTTTTAACTATAAAAAAAAGCTATGTATTCTATAACTAAAATTTAATTATTGTTGTTTGTTAAAAGTGTGTAGACAAAGCTTTTTATCATGCATAAAGACTAAGTGGACTGAGCTTTGTCGAATTTTTCAAAAAGTGTATTGAAATTTAGCTGATCCGTCCGCATCTTATTAGAAAAGCATTTCCTTAGATATTAGAGATTATAAATTCTATGTTATTTCATTTACCCAAAGTACCCGCAGAAATTCGTATCAGTCATTTAAATGCCCGAATTAATGAGCAGCGAAAAAGAATTGCTCAATCTACTGCATCGAAATTGGAACTGTTTCAACTGACTCAACAGTTTGTAAAAGAAGCGCGAGTACGTAAAAAAAATAATCAAAAAATCTATGTCCTAGATTTTAAAGGAGATGTACAGGCTTCAGCTGTAGAAAACTTAAGAGAAGAGATTACATTGATTCTTGCGACAGCAAAAGCAGGCCGTGATCGTGTCATTGTTCGTTTAGAAAGCCCCGGTGGTATGGTGCATGGTTATGGTCTTGCAGCTGCACAATTGGTTCGTTTACGTGATGCAGGCTTTAATCTGACGATTTGTGTGGATAAAGTGGCTGCGAGTGGCGGTTATATGATGGCGTGTATCGCAAGTGAAATCGTCTCTGCACCATTTGCTGTGGTTGGTTCGATTGGTGTTGTTGCCCAAGTCCCTAATTTTAATCGACTGTTAAAAGAACATCATGTTGATTTTGAGCTATATACCGCAGGTCAGTTTAAGCGTACTGTGACGATGTTTGGTGAAAACACCCCAGAAGGTAAAGCAAAATTTGAAGAAGAGTTACAACAAACGCATCAACTATTTAAGCATTTTGTTGAAAAATATCGCCCGCAACTCAATGTCGAAAAAGTTGCAACAGGTGAACACTGGTATGGTGAAGACGCGCGCAATTTAAATTTAGTGGATAAATTGCAAACTTCAGATGAATATTTGCTGAGCTTATTGCCACAACATGACGTATATGTGATTCAAACACGTCGTAAGCCAACACTTGGCGAGAAGTTAGGTTTACAAGCTGCACAAATGGCAGATGCCTTAATTCCATCAGTTGTGAATAAATTGATGAGTGAGATTACGAAGCTAAATTCCTCTTTACCGATGTTTAAAGATGATAAATTCTAAGTTTTAATTGCTTATTGACAACCTGAAGAGTAATTGGCGAAAGCCGATTACTCTTTTTTTATGGAAAAGTCTTTTCTTTATTCGCAAAAATGCTCAGAAAAAATGACCTCATGTGGTCATGACAAGTCTGCAAAAAATGATTAGCATGCTAGGGATCATAAAATCAAAAACTCAGATTGAAAGGAATACAAGACATGTTGGCATATGATGCAGATTTAGAACTTTTTCGTGATAACTTTAAACGTTTTATGAGTGAACACGTTGCTCCATTTTATGAGCAATGGGAAAAAGAAGGTTTAATGCCACGTTCAGTATGGTCATTATTGGGTGAAAATGGCTATCTTTGTGTTGATGTACCTGAAGCGTATGGTGGTTACGGCGTTCCAACTGAATATTCATTGATGTTGGTTGAAGAGTCTGCACGTGCAGGCTATGGTGCATTGTCTACCGCGATTTCATGCCATTCAGAAATTGCAGCTCCTTATATTTTGCATATTGCCAACGAAGAACAAAAACAATACTGGTTACCTAAAATGGTGTCAGGTGAAGTGGTGGGCGCAATTGGGATGACGGAACCGGGTGCAGGTTCAGACCTACAGGGTATGCGTAGTAGTGCGATTTTAAATGGTGATCATTATGTTTTGAATGGTTCTAAAACATTTATTTCAAATGGTCAACATGCAGATTTAGTGGTATTGGCAGCAAAAACTGACCCGCAAGCGCGTGCAAAAGGTGTGTCACTTTTATTGGTTGATACACATCTAGATGGATTTAAAAAGGGTACCAACCTCGATAAAATTGGTTTGCATTCTCAAGATACCTCAGAACTGTTCTTTGATAATGTTAAAGTTCCAGCAAATCAATTGTTAGGTAGCGCAGGTCAAGGTTTTGCCTATTTGATGCAGGAGTTACCTCGTGAACGTACTGCAATTGCAGCAACGGCACTTGGTGCAATTCGTGGTGCAATCGATATCACTACTCAGTATGTACAGGAACGTCAAGCGTTTGGTCAGAAAATTGGCAGCTTCCAAAATACTCGTTTTGTTTTGGCTCAAGCAAAAATTGATGAGTTGGCAACAGCAGCATTCTATAACCAAAATTTAGCTTTATATAAACAAAGTAAATTGGATGTTGAAACAGCAGCGGCTTTAAAAAGTTTTAGTACGGATATGCAGATGAAAATCATCGACAGCTTGCTACAACTGTTTGGTGGTTATGGCTATATGACGGAATATCCAATTTCTCGTTTCTTTGTAGATGCACGTATTCAACGTATTTATGGTGGAACAAATGAAATCATGAAAGAGATCGTGGCACGTGGCATCATTGGTCGATAATGCATAAATAAATAGCAACGATAAAGTATTCAAATAAAAAACCTTCTTTATTTAAAGAAGGTTTTTTATTATCAAGGTTCAGGGATTAAGCACTTAATACATTTAAACATTCATTAATAAAGATAGGCAGTTCAAAAGTCGAGCGTGAAGAAATATATAAATTGTTGTCGTTTACCACTTCGCGATCAAAAACCACAGCGCCAGCGTCTTTAAGTTCTTTGAGGATATCTTCAATCGAAGTTAAGCGCCGTCCAATGGCAATTTGTGCATCGATAAGCAAATGGCTACTGTAACAACATAAAAAAATAGGTTTTTGTGCGTTGGCAAAATTACGTAAAAAATCAATAAATCGTTCATCTTCTTTAAGATGATAAGGGGAATATCCACCAGGAATCATTAGCGCATCAAAATCCCGAACAGAGATTTCATCAATGCCTAAATCTATACTGACCGAAGATTTTCTTTGTTTGCTATACACAATATTCCCCGCAGACTTTTCAATATTGCGCACAGAATGGCTTGCAGCTCGAAAAGCTTCAACGGGATGATGATATTCCGCATCTTCGAAATCATGGGTAATGAGAACAGCGATTTTTTTATTCATATTCTATGTCTCGAAATGCGCTTATGCTTTTTATCATAGAGCGCAATGCTTAAAATTCTATAGCTGCTTTGTAATTCATTTTGTGGTCAGAAAAGTTATAAAGTGATGACATTTTATTCAATATATAAGTTGAAAGTGAAACATTGAAAAATGCACTATTGCCCAACAAATTAAACTGAACTATTGTTATACTGTCAGTGGTCTAAAACATAGACTTCTCGTAATTCTCGACTTTAAAGGGCGACATAACAATGATCAACGATGATCAAAAAACGACTTCTCTAGATCTTGCTCAAATCCGTGAAGATATTGACTCTGTAGATCAGCAAATCCAACAACTTATCAATCGCCGGGCAAAACTGGCGGAATCAGTTGCTAAAGCAAAATTTGCAGCAGAAGAGAATCCGTTATTTTATCGTCCTGAACGTGAAGCACAGGTTTTACGTCAAGTTATGGAGCGCAATGAGGGGCCATTGTCAGATCAAACCATGGCACGTTTATTCCGTGAAATTATGTCTGCATGTTTGGCACTTGAAGCACCACAAAGTATTGCATTTTTAGGTCCAGTCGGCACTTATACTCATTCTGCTGTATTAAAACATTTTGGTCAGGATGCTGTGGTTCGCCCATTACCAACGATCGATGAAGTGTTCCGTGAGGTTGAAGCGGGTAGTGCACATTATGGTTTAGTTCCTGTTGAGAACTCATCTGAAGGTGTGGTCAACCATACTTTAGACTGTTTTAAAGCATCGCATTTAAATGTGATTGGTGAAGTTGAATTGCGTATTCATCACCAATTCCTGATTTCTTCAAATACTCGTAAAGACAGTATTAAACAAATTTATGCACATCAACAAACACTTGCGCAATGTCGTAAGTGGTTGGATGCACATTATCCGGGTGTAGAACGTGTAGCTTTAAGCTCAAATGCAGAGGCTGCTCGCCGTATTCGCAATGAATGGCATTCAGCAGCAATTGCATCTGATGTGGCTGCAAGTATTTACGACTTAGAAGTTCTCCACGGCAATATTGAAGATAATCCTGAAAATACGACACGATTCTTGGTCATTGGTCGTGAAAAGGTACCACAAAGTGGTAATGATAAAACCTCATTACTGATTTCAGCACATGACCGTGCAGGGGCTTTATTGGAAATTCTTGCACCATTTGCAAAACACAATATTAGTTTGACCAGTATTGAAACCCGTCCTGCATTACCTGAAAAATGGGCTTATGTATTCTTCATTGATCTTGAAGGTCATGTGGAACAGGACAATGTTAAAGCGGCGATTGAAGATATTCGCCCACTGGTTAAAGAAGTACGTGTACTGGGTTCATATCCGATTGCTGTGCTTTGATGTCGTTGTGAAATAGGTAGTTCAAAATCGTTATGTCACAACCTTTATTTAAAAAAGTTGCTTTTATTGGACTTGGACTGATTGGTTCAAGTCTAGCCCGTGTAATTGCAGCCGAACATCTTGCTGAAAATGTTGTTGCGTCAACGCGCTCAAAAAAAACGCTGGAAGATGCTAAAGCTTTAGGAATTATTTCTGCGGGTTTTAGTGATCCTGTCGAAGCGGTAAAAGATGCAGATTTAATCGTTCTGGCTTTGCCCGTTCGCGCGACACAGAAAGTGCTTGAAACGATTCAAGCTTATGTTTCTGAAAACGCCATTATTACCGATGTCGGAAGTACCAAAGGGAATGTGGTGGCAGCAGCACATGCTGTTTATGGTGAAAATCTTCCTGTAGGTTTTGTACCTGGTCATCCAATTGCTGGTGCAGAACATACTGGTGTTCATGCAGGTAAAGTTGACTTATTTGTGAATCATAAAGTGATTCTAACGCCGTTGCCGAGCAGTGCTGATTGGGCAGTTGAAAAACTGATTCAGCTTTGGCAGGCTGCAAAAGCAGAAGTCATTTGTATGGATGTGGATAAACATGATGAAGTGTTGGCACATACCAGTCATTTACCGCATCTGATGGCATTTAATCTGGTCGAACAGCTTGCAAATCGTGAAGATAACTTAGATATTTTTCGTTATGCCGCTGGAGGTTTTCGTGACTTCTCACGTATTGCTGCCAGTGATCCGCAGATGTGGCATGATATATTTTTTGCCAATAAAACAGCCATATTGAAAGCAGTTGATGGTTTTGAAACGCAACTTGCGACATTACGTCAACTGATTGAAGATGAGAATTCACAAGCCCTGATGGGATTGCTAGGACATGCACAAGCGGCACGACAGCATTTCAATCATATGCTCGCCAATAAACCTTTGATGGAGAAAAATAAGGTGACACAACAATTTACCATTTTGCCAGGTGAGAAGACATTTAAAGGTAAATTTACCGTGCCGGGTGACAAGTCAGTGTCACATCGTTCCATCATGTTTGGTGCAATCGCTGAAGGTACAACCCACGTTACAGGTTTCCTTGAAGGTGAAGATGCTTTAGCAACACTTCAAGCATTTCGCGATATGGGGGTCAGTATTGAAGGCCCTAAAAATGGTGAAGTGACCATTCATGGTGTGGGTATTCATGGTTTAAAAGCGCCAAAAACGGCACTGTACATGGGTAATTCTGGTACGTCGATGCGTTTGCTTTCAGGCATGCTTTCAGCACAACAGTTTGACTCTGTGATGACGGGTGATGCGTCTTTGTCTAAGCGTCCAATGGAGCGTATTGCAAAACCTTTACGTGAAATGGGTGCGCAAATTCAAACCACGGGTGAACGTGGTACTCCGCCTGTTTCAATCACTGGCGCTCAAGCATTGAAAGGCATTCACTACGATTTGCCAATGGCATCTGCGCAAGTCAAATCTGGGATTTTATTGGCAGGTTTATGGGCAGAGGGTGAAACCTCTGTGACTGAACCTGAACCAACCCGTGACCATACTGAGCGTATGTTACGTGCTTTTGGTTATGCTGTGAAAACGGAAGGTAATCGTATTTCACTACACGGTGGTGGTAAGTTGGTTGGGACAGAGATTCAAGTACCTTCTGATATTTCTTCTGCTGCATTTTTTATGGTGGGTGCTGCCATTACTGAAGGTTCAGATATTACCCTTGAAGCTGTTGGGATTAATCCAACTCGTACAGGTGTAATCGAAATTCTTAAGCAAATGGGTGCAGACTTAACTGTTGAAAATGAACGAATTGCAGGCGGTGAGCCGATTGCTGATATCCGTATCCGTGGTACCCGTACATTGAAAGGCATTCATATGCCAGAAGATCAAGTACCTTTGGCAATTGATGAATTTCCATCTTTGTTTATTGCTGCTGCATGTGCTGAAGGGCAAACGGTGTTGACAGGTGCCGCTGAATTACGGGTTAAAGAGTCTGATCGTATTCAAGTGATGGCAGATGGTTTAAAAACCATGGGGATTGATTGTACGCCAACTGATGATGGCATCATCATTGAAGGAAAAGGTAAATCGGGTGACTGGTCTGCTATTTTCTCTGGCGGTGAAATTGAATCGCACCATGACCATCGTATTGCAATGAGTTTTTCGATGGCGGGGTTACGTAACTCTGGCGAGATTAAGATTATTGGCACTGAAACTGTAGCAACAAGTTTCCCAACATTTACTGAACTCACCAATCAGGCAGGGCTTCAGATTCAAGTCAGCGAATAAATCAGTCCTTGTCTAATATTTGTATAATTAATTAAAAACAGCCAAGCAAATGCTTGGCTGTTTTGTTTATATTGCTTATTCTAAAACCATACAACTATAAAGCCTTTTGGATGAAGCAATGAGAACATTACAATTTACAGCAAACTGTGAGAATCATAGTAACAGTCACAATCATGGTGAAAATGTATGTTATGTCACTCAGGAATATGTGACGACTTTGTTGTTAAAAAAACTGTCTCAATATGGCTTTAAAGCGGAAACAACACACTCAGATGAAGATCTCGCTGTCAGCGTAGAAAATCATCCAATTGGTTTGGGGGTTAATTGTCATTTAAATGATCAAGGCGTGTTAACTTGTGAAATTTCAGCCCATGCTGATGAAGAACAAGCGTGGTTTAAGAAGATAGCAACCCAGAGTATGATTAAACAATTGGCAAATGCTGTAGAAAATACGTTAAAAGAAGATGATGCGTTTAGTGGATTTGAATGGGAAGTATAAGCAGAGCCTAGGGGATAGCTATGCAATTACAAGCATTTATCGATAAATTTTCAGTAGATCAGGCGGGAAATACAGTAAGCCCGAAACTGTAAAAAAATATCAAGCATATTTACCTGAAGCGCTCTTAGAGCTTTGGCAAAATCATGGTTTTGGCTTCTATGGCAACGGTTTGCTACAGATCATTAACCCTGAGCTTTATCAAGATGTGCTTTGGTCATGGTTAATGAAAGATCAACCTGATATGACCCGATTACCCATTGCTATTTCGGCATTTGGTTTGGTGTTTTATTATCGTTTATTAAGCGAAGATGGCGATGAGGATGTATCCTTTATCGACCCGCACAACTCGGATATTGGGGTAACAGCTTGGTCATTAACAGATTTTTTAATGACTGGATTTGTGGTGATGAGATCATTGAGCAATTTTTAGAAAAATCAGCCTTAGCAAAGGCACAAACTCAATATGATAAATTATCTGATAATCAAATGTATTGTTATCTTCCTGCACTGAGATTGGGTGGGCGTGCCAGTGATCTCAATTTAGATAAAGGTGATGCAGCCACACATTTAGATTTTTTATATCAACTTGCTGTGAATAACTGATTTAAAAATCATTCAAAATAGATGTTTAGAAATGACAGTTTGATTGAGATAAAACTGTCATGTCTATTATGAATTAAATTATGCTATTACTCGACACGTAACCATGTTTGGCTACGACCTACCGCTGAAATACCTAAATATCCACGAAGAAATAGTTTCTTGCCATTTGGGCTGACTTTACCTTTTAATCGATAGATTTTACCTGAAACTGGGTCAATAATTTTCCCATCAGTATAACTCACATGATCATCTGTCTTTAGCCCAGAGATTACCTGTAAGCCAATAATTGGCTTGTTGGTATAAGGTGCAGGGCAATTGGTGCAAAATTCTTTTGGGGTGTAGCCTGGGCGTGGTGTTGCTTTTAATGCTGTACCCGCATAGGTACCGTTACTTTGTTTTTCAATTTTAACCAGTCCCTTTGCTTCACCAGTTTTGTCATCGATATAACGCCAGGTTCCCACGATATCTTCCGCAAAAGCTGTCGATGTTAAAAATGCGATACATGCTGTCCCCAATAAAACTCTCATCATTTCCCTTATTCCTTAAGTGGGTATTTTCTACTTTAAAAATCATACTTATTTAAGGCGTTGATTATATAATGAATAGTTGGGTCATTTATTTACATAATGTGCCAATAAGTATGAAATTTAAAATGAATTGGCACATAAAGATAAGCAATTGATGAGCTTGTAAACTGGATTTAGCATAGCTGAAGCTTATGTGATGACACTCACCTTAAAAATATCATTGATTGCTTCAAAGTGAATTTCACAATCTAAGAATTTTTGAATCATTTCAGCTTGTGTTGTGGTGTGTTCACTGACAACTTGAGCAGTAAACGCACCGCCTTTACCTAAAGCTAAAGGCAATAAAAGTTGGTCTGCTAGATATTCGTCAGCCACAGCATCGCAAGCTAAAAAGGATTTAACTTCTTTGGCTAAATCATGCGCTACTTTTTCTGCACTTTTCTTCATTTCACCTAACACAGAAAATACTTGTTGATGGTGTTCGTAATTTAACACCACAAAAGCTGTATTCCCTTGGCTAATCCCTTGAAAGTTTAGTCTGTTACGTTGGCTTAAGCTCAATTTGTTATGTAATACTTCCAGTTCACGATCAGCAATATTCTGTTGAATATTTAAGGCAGCTGCATAGCCATGTATTTCCAGTAATTTGCCTTTATTTAATAGTGAATATTCAAGCTTATCTATCCAAGGATAAGTTGTAATATTGATTTGACCCGCACCAATTGGAAAGAAACCAGCACGTTCGCATTCAAAGTCGACTTTTATTCCAAGTTTATGAATAGCAGGTAGAAAGCAAGACTCTATGAAATCTGCAGTCGGTGCCATTGGATTATGTGTTCCGCCGTGGATACTGATTTGACTGATTTCATTTTGCATCATCAGTGCAGGCAGTAGTGTTTGTAAAACCAATACTGTGCTACCGGCTGAACCAATATGAAAATCATATTTACCCGCCTGAACTTGTTGGGGCTGGAAATATAATTTTTGTGAATGTAGTTCAGCACCTTCCACAATGGCATTGCTAATGCGTTGAGATGCTTGTACACAGACTAAATGCTGTCGCATTAAGCCCGGCTTTTTACGGCCTGCACGGATATTCACAAGCTCAAATGGAATACCCGTTAACATAGACAGTGAAAGGGCAGTTCTTAAAATTTGCCCTCCACCTTCGCCTAGTGAGCCATCAATTTGGATAGCTTTATTTTTTACTAATGTGTTCATTTTGTTCTTCATCATTTCTTTCTAAATCATTCGGTTTTCGAACATGTTTTAAAAACCGTAATTCACTTACACCATATTAGGGTCTGTAGACATTTCATAAATGGCTTGCGTTGTAGACTAAAATTGAGCAGGCAAGGCAGGAAACGAAGAGAATAGCGAGACTATTTTCGAGTTTCATAACGAAGGCTGAGATAATTTTAGCCACAACCCTGAGCAAGAACAAAGCACTGCTTTGTTTGCAGCGCAAGGCGCAGCGGGGGACTTGTGTGTTTTTTGCCGCTACGTCGTTACCTTGCGAAACGATGTTTCTCATCATTTAGAATGACTAAATTTCGTATTTCGCGCCTAGTATCGTCTAAAAAACACACGTAGTCGCAAACATAGACGAATTGTCAACAGACCCTATTGATAATTATCTTGTGCCTCTGCTAATGAGATTGCATTTGCACCACTTTTTGAATTTGGGTGAATATTTTGTACAGGATCATCTTCCCAAGAACAAACTGGACAAATCTCAAAGTCAAAATTACCCAAAGGTTGATCTCTAGTGTAATGATGACAACAAGAACAAGGGTAATTCATTAAAATTCCTAAAAGGGGTGAACATACTGTCAGTGCATGGTGATGCTTAGTGCATTGTAACTTTGCTCTCACAAAGGTTTGCCTTGTACGTAGTGATGGGTTGATTTGTGCTTAAAGTTTTAAGCTAACCCGCTCGCTCATCAAGCCACTACACCTTATTTTCAATCCTATGTTGTGGAGGTAGGGGATCTTGCACTCGCCCAGTATGTTCGGGTTTTCTCAAATGACGAATCACTTGAGAAAAGGTGAAATATATTGTCAGTACGTGGTAATACAGTGTGAATAGTCACTCTGATTCACAAAGGTTTAAGTGATGAAAGGTGATGGATTTGATTGGTGCGTTTCCGCTCTAAATCCGCTTCGCTGTCATTACCCAAAAATGATGCTGACTTTTATTTCAATCTATACAGCCTTAGATCTTGTACTCGCCCAATATATTTCGAGATCTGATAGGGTAAAGCCCTATCAAAGCTTTTAAATGATGGCTTTAAACGTCAAGTAAATCAACTTGCCAATTGGTGGCTTGTATCAATACATTCAAGTCGCGTAATTTGGCACTGATATCATCGGATTGTTTTTGCAAAGATGATACTGGAATGACCTTATGCCATTTGATTTCACGTGTGCTATAGCGGTCAGGCTCACGTTGTGTGTTGCTGATGGCAGACGTTAAAATTTTATGGCGCTCGACAAGCTCATCACGTTGAGTAAGTAAAGCCAATAATGAACGACCATCTGTTAATTTTGCCAAAGCATTGGTTTGATGAATGGCATAAACAAGTTTTTGGGATTCTTGAGTTAATGCAAATACTTGCTTTAATAACTCATTTGGATCCTCGGATGGCTCATCACCGTCTTGTACCAATACGTTCGCATTGATACGTTGTTTCAATGAAGCGAGTTTCTTTTGTTGATCGCTTCGTAATAAGAGTGCTTCTGCAAGTTTCATTTTATTTTCCTTATCGCTTTTAATAGTCAATAAATATTTAACACAACGATTTCATATAAAGTTTGCTGGGGTAATGTATCAACTGAAATTGATTCGGCAAATTCTATAACGTCTTCTAAAGTTTGATTTTCATGCCAAGTGGTCATGAAATTATAATCATCGTCTTCAGGTAGATCAAAATTACAAAATTCTAAATAAGAATAATCCAATGCATCATCCCAAATTGAACATTCATAGCCCCAAGCTAAAGCCCAATAGCATTGTTTACATTTTACAATCCAATCACTGCATTGATTGCGCCAATCATTAGTTACATTGTTGTTATGCATTGCTAGCACAACAATGTATGGCTCTTGTGGTAATTCAAGATGGATTGCTTGATTAGCCAAAAGATCGTAATGACTGATCTTGATTTGTTTAGAGCGATCCATTGGTATTACTCATTTTGATTAATCCAAGTGTGATTAAGTACCCAGTCGTTAATACAGAAAAATGGTAGATTACGTACTGGGTAAATTTCATGCCATTCATGTTGATTAAAATCATTTTCAAAAAAACGTTGTATTTCTTGTTTCAAAGTGTTCAGAAAAAAATACTTATTCAATTTAAGAGTATGCACAAAAGACTTTGCAATAAATCGAATAATTAATTGATCCTCTATAATCGAGTTTTCTGCAACAATTTTAACAACATGACCTTCTTCATCTATCTCAATAGAGGCTGGCAGAATATTTTGTTGAATATTCCACCCCCAATTCACCAAGTCTTGAAACGGATCATAAACATCTGATAAATCTATTGAGATTTCTAGTTGATCATATTTGAAAATTAAAGCAGCCCAGCCATGATCAAACATTTTTAATTCAATAGAAATAAATGAGTGATTTAATCTCCCTAATTTATGCATCAACTAACCCTTTACACAAACAACCTGACTTAAGGTATAAACCACTTCCACCAAATCGCTTTGTGCTTTCATCACATCTTCAATAGGCTTATAGGCAGAAGGGATTTCATCAATTACAGCGGCATCCTTACGGCATTCAACACCTTTGGTTTGTTCAATCTGATCTTTCACAGTAAACAACTTTTTTGCAGCAGTACGGCTATGTACACGACCAGCCCCATGCGAACATGAACAGAAAGACTCCTGATTTCCCTTACCTTTGACAATAAAAGACTTGGCACCCATTGAACCCGGAATAATCCCATACTCACCCAAACGGGCACGTACAGCACCTTTACGTGTTACCAGTACTTCCTGACCAAAGTGCTCTTCTTTATCTACATAATTATGGTGGCAATTAACGGCTTCAACTTTGGCATTAAATGGTTTGTTGATGATAATTCTTAAAGCTTGAACCGCAGCTTCCATCATTAACTCACGGTTTTTCATGGCAAATCGTTGTGCCCAACCCACTGCAAACCAATAATCATCAAAGTGTTCAGTCCCTTCCACTAAATAAGCTAAATCTTTATCAGGCAGATTAATAAAGTGCTTTTGCATATCTTTACGTGCAAGCTCAATAAAGTGGTTACCAATTGCATTTCCTACACCACGAGATCCTGAGTGCAACATAATCCATACTTGTTGATGCTCATCTAAACAGACTTCAACAAAATGGTTTCCTGTTCCCAAAGTACCCAACTGTTTATGGTTGTTGGTATTTTTCAAACGGGGATGCTTGGCACAGATATATTCAAAATCAGTCACCAACTCAGCCCAAGCCTGATCAACACGTGCAGTAGGTGTATCCCATGAACCTTGGTCACGACGACCACGACCTTTGGTCATACCATGCGGAATTAAACGTTCAAGTTCGGTACGCAGTGCGTGTAAGTTATCTGGTAAATCTGATGCGTTTAGCGAAGTACGTGCTGCCATCATTCCACAACCAATATCTACACCAACTGCAGCAGGGATGATTGCGCCTTTGGTTGGAATTACACTTCCAATTGTTGCTCCGATTCCTACATGTACATCTGGCATTACTGCCATCCATTTATAAATAAAAGGCATTTGTGCTGTTTTTAATAATTGGTCTTTCGATTTCTCATCAACGGGGACACCTTTGGTCCACATTTTTATAGGTACACCTTTAGCATCCTGAATTACGTTATAAGTACGTTCCTGTGCTAAGGAAGTTTGTTTTTCGATTTGTTCTGCGACTAACATCGTCATTGCTTTGATCCTTTTCAAAACCTGCCTGCCAAGCGGTTGCAGGCAGGTGATATTTATATACATCTCATGATGTATGCTCTAAATATTGCAGAGAGTGTGCCAACTTTGTTTTTTAATTGATTTTATTTTATAAGATATTGATTTATAATAAATAGATAAATTTATATTTTATTTTAAATGTGCATTTTAAAAAAATATGCAAATTTAAATAATATTTTAGATAGTAATTTATCTATTTTTATATTTTAAATAAAATATAAAACAACCAATTCCTAAAAATAATAAGAAAAGGAGGCTAAAACCAATTGAAAAGATGAGGCTTACTTTAGAGCCTTGTAAATATGCAAATAAAGTGATTGAAAATATTAGGCTATAAATACTACTAAGGAAATATCTTCACAATGTGGTGCAAATTTAGTTGTAAAATAGCCAAGCCAAATAGCTATTGGGAATATTGATATAATTGAAAAATAATAAATTTTTGAACAGGTTGGGATATCTTCTTGCCGGAAACCGCAGCCCAAAGTGAGTGAAAGTAAAAAAATGACATAGAAGAAAAATAAGAATACAAAAATTAGTAAAGGAAATAAGAGGAAAGCAAACCAAGTACGCATTGTTATTATTCAGGATATTTATCATGTTACAGATTATAGTATGAAATCTAGCTTGGGAGAATTTCTTCTCCCAAGCTAGATTTGATGAAATTTGTGAATCTTAATTTTTGTTCATATCCCATATCGTATTATCATCAGTTGGTTGATAATGTTCTTCGATATGAATTTTTAACCTCAGTGCGAGAGGATCATCTTCTAGGATTTGACTATGCCCATCTAAAAGTTTCAGTTCGCTTTTTTTACGACTTTTACTTGGCGGTTTTTCATGATAGTTCTGGCACTTCTTATACCAGTGGTTAGTTTCTAAATAGTACTTTTTAACTCTTAGTTTTTCTAAAGCAAGATCAAGATTGTTATCGTCAACAATAACTTGTATAGACATAATTTGCGTTTTACAGACTGACACCTGTCTTCGGTTTTAAGGTGAGTCTCCAAGCTAGCAAATTTTTTGTTGATTCACAAGCATCGCTTTTAAACATGATGAGTTTAAAAAGAAAAGCAGCCACAAACGTTAAGATTAGATTTTGTGAGTGAACACGATAGGAGGGTTTAAACCCTACACTAAAGCGTTACCATGAAATCCAATCTATATTCGTGACTGCTTATCGTGTAAATCTATTTATTATAATGAGAGTACATCAACAAAGAGCTGAAGACAGTCGGGGCTCTACCAACTGAGCTACTGTATTTTGTCATACAGGGTGGTATCGAAGCACCGACAAACGCGTAATGTAGTCCTCAAAGCATTTGATCTACTTTCATTATTGCATATACAAGATCAAAAAAAGTTGGTGTTGGATATGTGCAGTACCCGAAATACTGTGCGTGAGATCGCGATGTAATCCAACAGGCATTTGATCGTTTAAACATAGGTCACAAGTCCATCAACAAATTTGATTATAAGACAAACAATTCACCGCTTTTGCTTTAAGCGACTGTATGTATATACAGCAGAGGAATCTAACCTCTGATCTGTGAATTCTAATGTAGTCCTATGCGTATTTGATGGACTGATGACCCCAGTATATTTTCATATACTGCCCTACAAGTGAATCAACAAGTTTTTCAAAGACGCTCGTGCCTTACCGCTTGGCGACCATCATCGAAATGATGGGGTGGATTCGAACCACCGATGACGTCAATTTTAAGATGTAGTCCTTGAAACATTTGATTCTTTTACTGCTTTGCATAAACAAAATGTTAAAGACGTTTCGTTGCTCTATCCAACTGAGCTACTTTTCAAACTTGGAAAAGCGTGAAAAGGGTGGATTTGAACCACCGACCTACGCATTAAAGATGTAGTTCTTAACGCATTTTATGCGATGTATTTTGCCAACAAAGGTGTCGATAAAACATCAATTATTCAAAGTAATGTAGTTCTATCTGCATTTGGCAATTTCTTACTTAGCACAACAATTAAATATAGAAACAGCATAATCTTGAAATGTAGTTCCTATGGCATTTGTGCTTTTTATCTAACCCAGTCTTATCAAGTGTGGACATTGTTAAATGTAAACACTTGAAGAGACTCGATCAAATTTGTTTATACATTCAGCTTGCATAAAGCTGAGTTTGTGTAATATCTATTTTTTCAATTTCGTTTACCCAATGATCTGCATGCATTTCATTTTTGGCAAAACTTTCAATCAGTTGAAATACCGTATCGGAAAATCCACCGACATTCATCACATCGCTATGTTCAGGCATTTGCGTAGTGGTATAGGGTTGCAGATCAACACACACCAGTTTTGCATCAGGGTTATGCTGTTTTAGCTGTTTCCAATAATGCATCATCCCAGTTTTTCGGTGTGATCTTGGAACTTGATCTGCCCATGATTCATTATCAGAGAAGTAAATTACCATATCGACTTTGGCATTTTCTTTCACTAACAGTTCCAAAGGCTTAGAGCAATCAGTTCCACCACCACACATGCTGGCAAATTTTTTAGCCAAAGCAAAAATATCAATTTCTGAATTTTGCTGTTTTCCAAAATTTTTTCGTTTTAAATATTCCTGTACTTTGCTGAAATTGGATAATTGACGAACTTCAGTATCAAACGGCATCAAACGAATATTTGGATTTACATATTTAAATGCACTAGCAAATAATGCAGCAGCATCTACGCAACGTAACTGAGAGGTTGCACCCTGACGATAACCTGTCACAGAACTTGACATCGAACCGGAAACATCAATCGCAATCACCACATTTCCTTCAAGTTTCGGTACATTGGCGATGGCACGCTGCATAGCAAACTTTAGCGCATTGGCAATTTCATGTGGCATATCCTCTGCAAGTGCAGACCAAGCCATCATCAATTGATATGGAAATACTCGACTTTTGGCTATGGCTTGCTCATCCATCAATTTATCGGCAATGATTTTTGTCATTCCTTTGATTTTAAAAACATCATGGCGTAAGAAGGTATTTAAGTTCATACGTAGCATTTGCCAAGAACCATTTTTTGCAATTTCGGCCCATTGTTTCGCATTCAAATTTAAATTGGTTAGAAGCTGCATCGGCACTTTAGGTACTTGTGTTGCTGTTCCCAATCGAAACTCTTCCAATGCTTGCACTTGAGTCGGTAGTTGGACAAGTTGGTATTCTTTTCCTAGGACATAGGCAAAAAAAGCATCGTGTTGAACTGTCTTTGGTTTTGGATGAGTCATTTTTAACACATCGGCAAGTGAAGGGCTGTTTCCAATATTGGCCGCAATCAATTGTTGATCCGATGCTGAAAGAATCCATTCATTGACCATACGTTTCGGTAATGAACCTAATGACTTACGACCAATCATTCCAGAGCGCATGATTTGAACAAAATTTCTCAACTGTTTTCCATTATCAATAATCAAAGGAAAAACTTGCTTAAATAATTCTGCATCAAGTTCAGAAAGTAAAGCCAATAACACTACAGGTGTATCTTTCATATGTGCCTTTTGGCGTGCATAAATTGCAGTTTTAGCCACAAATTCAGGCTCTACTTCAAGCGCTAGGTTTAAAATATTATCAAGTTGCACTTGTGCATTTTGATAAAAGGTCTGATTCAGTGTACCTGTTGCAGCAAGCTGCGCTAATGCGGCACGAGATTTTAATTTATATGCGCGACCACCAGCTTCGTTGTATTCAATGGTTTTTGGTTTTGCCTGTTGTTTAGAGGCAAAAATTGTCTTGTTCGCCATGACAGCATCCTCAAGTGATTTTTTAATTTCTTGAGATAGATATTGCAGAGAGTGTGCCAAGTTTTGTTTTGGAATGAAATTTTATTTTTAAGTGACTGATTTTATGAGTTTAAAAAATTTAAAATTTCAGTGGTTATTTGTTTTAAAATTTAAAAGGTATAAAATAAAATATCTTTATTTATAGATTTTTATCTTTATTTCTATTTTTAAAGTAAAAAATCAATGAGCCTAATGTTGTGCAAATAAAAAAGGACACTAACTCCAGCTAAAAGCAAAGTTAGTTGGGATATAGTCAACCTATTAAAAACTCAGGCACAAAAAGATGTTTTTTTTAATTCATATTTTTAATTAAATTAATTGCATGGCGGAATAAACTATTTGAATATAAAAAGCTTACACTGCCACACCTTTTGAAGATGAGGCCAAACCTTGCGCTGCAAACAAAGCTGAGCTTTGTTTTGCTCATGTTGGGCGAGGGATAGATCCTGTACCCAGCATTCCTACACAATGGGCGATATCCATATCTCCACACGATAGAACGACCATCTATGATTCAATAATATTGCATAGCGTTAAATTGAAGTTGGGAAAATTACTTTTCCCAGGGTTTCCCAGTGCGAAACGGTGTTAATTCGCCGTGCATATTTAGTTCATACTGATCAAAATCATCAGCAATGTAAAAATTGCCATGATAGTACTGGGCAATTTCATTACCAATGGTTTGCACACCTTGTGCATCGTGGTAACGGGCACTGAGATGCGTTGCAATTAAATTAGGTAGTTGAATCGATTCTGCAAACTCAGCGACCATTTTCGCAGAACTGTGCATTGGGCCTGCGCCTACTTTGTCTAATATCGATTGAGTATAGGTTGTTTCATGAATCAGCAGTGCTGCATCCTGACAAGCGTTCGATAGTAATTCTGGCTGATCGTTATCTCCACCGACAATGGCATAAACACTTTGAGTGTTTTGAATGAGAACATCTTGACTTAAGACGGACTGCCCATTCCACTCAATATTTTGACCTTGTTGTAGATCACCCCATAGTTTACCTTTTGGAATTTTGAGTTGATTTAAAACGTCAACATTGAGTTTGCGCTGAGTTTGTGTCGCTTTAAAACCATAAGCATAACTTGTCACACGGTGGTGTAAGTGATGAACGTCAATGGAAATATGCTCATCCAATTGAAAGGGATTCGTCAAAGTATTTACATCGATAAAATGTATTGGATAAGGCAGGAAAAGTTCAGTGAATTGACAGGTTACTGCAAACCATTGCTGAATTTCTTTGGGTGCAATCAGCGTGATCGGATCTTTGCGTGCATTCATACCAGCACTTGCCAGTAAACCCATCAAGCCATAACAATGATCGCCGTGTACATGCGTAATGCAAATGGCTTTTAAATGTTGTAAAGAGAGTTTTGCTTGTTGAATACGATGCTGTGTACCTTCGCCTGCATCAACCAATATCCAGTCTTTGCTTTTGCAATAATGAATCGCTAAACCTGACACATTGCGTGTTAATGTGGGCACACCAGAGGATGTCCCTAAGAATGTAAACTGTAACATGAGGAATTAAAACCTATTGAATATTTAAAATGTTTTCTATGATTGTTTTTACAACAAAGCAGGGTGGATTCCATCAAAAAAGTGTCGAATCAGACGGTGATGGGAGAAGTGAGTAAAAGCTTTGTACATCAATAGTATAGTCGCATTATATTCAAAAGAGAAACTGAGATTTTTAAAATATTAAAAAATGACGGTATAAACAGTATTTGATTTTTGACAAAATAAAACTATGCTTTAAGCAAGATATATAAAATTTTATAGATTTATAGAAATATGCAAAAATTTAAAAAAACAGTCGTGATTGGTTTTGTGGGTTCAACTTTAGATCAAGGGAAAAAACTTGATCGCTGGCAACGCTGGCGTCCCACCATGAGTTTGTTGATGCATGAAGATTTAGTGGTTGATGAGCTGGTTTTATTACATGATCGCCGAAATGTCAGCTTAATTGATCATTTGCGACAAGATGCTTTAGAAATTTCACCGCAAACCCAAATTACTGGCCATAAGATGAATATCCGTGATCCCTGGGATTTTTCGGATATGTATGGTGCATTATATGACTTTGTAAAATCATATTCTTTTGATACTGAGAACAATCATTATCTATTACATATCACCACAGGTACGCATGTTGCGCAAATATGTTGGTATTTATTAATTGATGCGCATTATTTACCAGCCAAACTCATTCAAAGTGCACCTACAGGTAAACAACAACCTGAGGGTGAATATCGTATTATAGATTTAGATTTATCTCGATATGCAGCATTAACCCAGCGGTTTGAACATGAACAATCTGAAAATTGGCAGCAGTTAAAAGCCAATATTGCCACGAAGAACCAAAACTTTAATCAAATGATTCAAGAAGTAGAACTGGTTGCAACACGCTCAAGTGCGCCAATTTTGATTATGGGTGCAACAGGGGTCGGTAAGTCGCATTTAGCTAAGCAAATTTATCAATTGAAAAAGGAAAAATTTCATCTTTCTGGGCGCTTTATTGATGTGAACTGCGCAACGCTGGTTGGTGATAGTGCGATGTCGACATTATTTGGTCATAGTAAAGGTGCATTTACAGGTGCTATTGCAGCACGTACTGGTTATTTAAAAAGTGCGGATAATGGCATTTTATTTCTCGATGAAATCGGCGAGCTAGGGTTGGATGAGCAAGCCATGTTGCTCAAGGCCTTGGAGGATAAGTCATTCTTTCCTGTAGGAAGTGATAAAGAGGTTCAGGCTGACTTTCAGTTGATTGCTGGAACCAATCGAGATTTACGTGAGGAAGTCCGTGCAGGGCGGTTCCGTGAAGATCTATGGGCTCGCTTAAATACATGGACCTTCTTTTTACCGAGCTTAAAAGATCGTGTGGAAGATATTGAACCGAACATCACCTTTGAGTTACAGCGTTTTGCTGTTGCGCATCAACGGCAGTTACGTTTTCATACCGATGCCTTAGAAAAATATTTAAAATTTGCGCAATCTTTAGACGCCAGTTGGCAAGGGAATTTTCGTGATTTAACTGCAAGCGTGACACGTATGGCGACTTTAGCCAATGGTGAGCGTATTGGTTTACATGAAGTAAATGCTGAGATTGGCCGACTACAACAAATTTGGAATATTGCTGAAAATAAAGAGGCTTTAACCCAATCGTCACTGATGAAAATTTTAAGTGCTGAACAAGTGGCGCAGATTGATGAATTTGATCGTATTCAATTGCAGGGGGTGATTGATGTTTGCCAAAAATCGAAATCCATGGCCGATGCTGGACGGCGTTTATTTTCTGTATCTCGCGAGCAAAGACAAACCACCAACGACAGCGATCGCGTGAAAAAGTATTTGGCGAAATTTGGTTTGAGTTGGGATGATGTGAACGGATAAATAAAGTGAATCACTCACCTTATTTATCCTAAATTTTTTAAATTCAGATTTATGGCACAAGAAGAAAACGCGAAATTGCGATTCTTAACTGCTTTAAATAACCTGTAAAGAAATGGTTTGCACCTGGCAATACTGTGATCAAATGACGTTGTGGTTTCGCCCATTCAAGCAAATCAGAGAGTTTAGTCGTCGGATCTGCTTCACCGTGTACAAACAGGATATCGCCTTTAATTGCTGGGGTAACATAATGACGTAGACCATCTACAGTGGATGTTGGTAAACCACATAAGATCACTTGTTGCGGTTTAATTTCATCAGGGAGCGCATGATAGGCTTTTGCCATTACATGTGCACCAAAACTAAAACCGCCAACATAGAAAGGTAGACTTTTGTGTAATTGTCTAACGTGTCTAATGACCTCTAGAATATCTTCAGTTTCAGCAAAGCCTTCATCATGGATTCCATCGCTTTGTCCAGAACCGCGAAAACTTGGGCGATAGACCACACAACCCTGTTCAGAGAGGATTTGTGCAAGTAAAGCAGGAACTTTATGTTGAGGTGTACCACCTTGCAGTGGGTGAGGATGACAAACGACAGCAAAACCTTTTACTTCGCCCACAGGATAGTCAACAAAAACTTCAATTTTGCCAACCGAACCTTGAATGAACAGTTGTTCGGACATAATTTAAACGATCATAAGCAGGGAAGTGCGATAGTTTACCGATTCTGTTCACAGAAAACATGAATTGGAATTAAAATATCCCGACTGTTATAGTTTGATTAGTTATTTTTTGATCAGGAAGACCATGCTCGCCTTAATTTCCCCTGCTAAGACACTCGATTACCAGTCAGCACTCCCGACCGATACGCACACTCTACCAAGACTGCTGGATCAATCTCAACAGCTTATAGACCTAAGTCGTAAACTCTCCGCTTCAGATATTGCCAGTTTGATGAGTGTCAGTGAAAAAATTGCCAATCTCAATGCGGAGCGTTTTCGTGACTGGAATGCTGACTTTAGTTTTGCCAACGCGCGACAAGCAATTTTTGCATTTAAAGGCGATGTTTATACAGGTCTGGATGCTTATAGTTTGTCGCAAGACGATCTCAATTTTGCGCAAGATCATTTACGCAGCTTATCCGGTCTATATGGCTTATTACGTCCTCTTGATTTAATGATGCCGTATCGTTTGGAAATGGGAATAAAACTTGCCAATACCCGTGGTCATAATCTTTATGAGTTTTGGGGGGATCGAATTACCGATTTGATCAATCAGGATTTGCAACAAAGCGGCTCAACGTTATTGGTCAATATTGCTTCTGATGAATACTATAAATCGGTCAAGGAAGCAAAAATTCAGGCTGATATTATTAAACCAGTATTCTTAGATCAGAAGAATGGTAAATATAAAGTGATTAGCTTCTATGCTAAAAAAGCGCGTGGCTTAATGGCTCGATACATCATTCAAAATCAATTGAAAAAAATGGATGATCTTAAATCCTTTAATACTGATGGTTATTATTTCGATGCCGAGAGTTCATTGAAAGGTGAACTGGTATTTAAGCGTGATGAGCAAGTTGCTTAAGTATTTCAATCGTTTAATGTATTGAAAGAGAGTTGGCTTGCTTTAAGCCAGCTCTTTTTCAAAAATAATGTATTCATGACCAAGCGAATTTACCGCTTTGATTTGAACAAAATCAAAGCCATCTAATTTTAATCTCTCAACAGAAATTATTTCCCCCGAAATAAGCTCAATTTCACCGTCTTGATTGAGAAAATCATCTAGTTCTTCATCATAATCTATATTGTGATAGACACTAAAAATGATCTCGAATTGATCCTGATTGTCCTGATCTTTATAAAAATGGATTAACGGTCTTTCGGTGATTTGTTTATGTGTAAACTCATCGCAGAACATGGGATCATAGCCATGTTGCGTACCATCAAAAAGTAAAATTTCTTCATTGCTTTCTACATCTACCGCGTAGATGAGTTCTGGTGCAAAGTCTGTCCCACAAATGAGCTGATATTCTTCAAAAATATCTCCATAATATTTGATTTTAAATCTTTTATTTTGTGTGGAGGACTGTATTTGACCTCGCCATTCAATATCAATGAGATCTTGAAAATAGTCAGCGTGTTTATAACAAGCAAATTTGTCTAAATGAGAAGGGGCTAAAAATTTTGATTTATTGATCATGGGATAACAGCCAAAAATGTTGTATTAATATATAAAGTCTTAGATGTTCTATAAATATGATCATAGCTAAAACAGAAAATTACCTCAAACCATTCAATCAATATTGGGCTGAATTTGCGAATCAGATAGAAATCGAAACAGAGCAGTGTATTTTTTTACAGCAGTTGCTTGTTGCTGCTTATACTGAGCCACAACGTCATTATCATACGGTTCAACATATTGTCGAATGCCTTGAGTTATTTCACCAAGTAAAAGCGCAATTGAATGATCCTGTTGCTGTTGAGTTGGCAATTTGGTTTCATGATGCCGTTTATAATCCACAAGTAAAAGATAATGAACAACAAAGTGCTCAATTAATGTACAAGCATTGTGTGGGTATTTTAACGCAATCGGTCTTAGACAAAGTTTCTCAATGGATCATTGCAACACAAGAGCATCAACCGTCTAAACAGCATGATTTAAATTATTTACTTGATATCGATTTAGCAATTTTAGCTAGCTCTGTTGAACGTTTTGCAGAATATGAACAGCAAATTCAACAAGAATACGCGTGGGTTGATGCAGAAATCTATAAAGTCAAAAGAGCAGAAGTTTTACAGCATTTTTATCAAATGCAACCTTTGTATCAGACTGAATATTTTAGAAAACATTTTGAGCAAAATGCGAAAGTAAATTTGTCAAAATTTTAAAAGTGAATTTATCTCAGAGCAGAAATCGTTATTATTCGGTCTTTTATAAATTTGCTGATTTCATTTTTATAGTTAAATTTCATAACTTTAAGTATTTATTTTATTAAGAAACCTTAGTTTATATTTAGGAAAATATTTTGAACATTGTCAATATTTTGAGTTTATCAGGGCTTGTTTTCTTAAGCGCTTGTTCTCAACAAAATTCTCAGAATGCAGCTCCAGCGGAGTCTACGAAAAAAGCAGCGATTGCAGCAGATAATAATGACAAAGTTGATCGTGCAAAAGCTGATACAGGAAAGGCAAGCAGTGAAGTTGAAGTCGAAATTCCTACGACTTTTACTGAAGCAAAAATAGAGCATAAATCTAAAGGATTAAATTATCCTGATGAGCTTATACAGCAGGTAAAAGATGCGCAGAAACATTGTAAGCAAGCTGTAGCGGTTGATATGAAAGATGTTGTTACGGTTGTGGATTTAATTGGGGATGATCAGCCAGAATATATTTATGAACCTGACTCGATTAGGTGTGTTGAAGATGGTGTATTTAGAGGGCATGGGGGAGATCAGCTGGTGATCTATCAATCTAAAGATCATAAAACCATACAAGAAATTTTTAACAGTGCGGTATTTTCTTATCAGATTATCAATAATCAAGCCAAAGCTATCGTTCAAGTCGAAGTTGGTGGGGGATATTGTGGGCAAAACATGGCAGAAATTAGCCGTGCAGAAGCAATCAATTGTAAGCGTAATCTGGAATGGGATGAGAGCCTAAAACAGCTGAAGATGGGTAAGATGTATGTTGATGAGCCTAAGGCTAATGCTGCTTAGAGTGCTATTCAATATAAATAGCACTCTAAGCAGCCAGTTATGCACGAATAATCATACAGGTCGCTGTTGCATGTGCATATAATTTGCCATCTTCATCGACCAATTTCCCTTCAGAAATGGCAAGACTTTTACTTAAATTAATCAACTGTCCAATAGCAAATAATTGCTTATTTTGAGGTACAGGGCGGCACATTTTTACATTTAAATCGATGGTCCCATAACCTACGCCTGCCTCTAGGGTGGTATGTACTGCACAACCTGTTGCTGAGTCTAAAACTGTTGCTGCAAAACCACCATGTACGCCACCTAAAGGATTTAAATGACGCTGATCCGCTTTGACTTTAAAACTTGCATGACCATGAGAAATTTCATGTAAATCCATCGGGATGGTTTCACTAATCGATGCTCTAGGAATTTGTCCAGCAACCATTGCTTGTAGAAATTCAAGCCCTGTCATTTCTTTTGGGTGTTTCATATATTTATCCTTTATATGGGGTTCTAAAAGAGAACTTAAAATAAAATATGATGTTGAGGGATTTACTGTCAAACTTTTTATTGAATTTGAACGATTGAGTTGATCTTTTTAATGTTCAAAATCGTAGAATTTTTCAATATGGTTGGATTGATGAATGATTTTTAAATCAATTCTTTCACCCGTTGCCCACGTGGCAATCGATGCTTGTAAGTCGACATCAATAATATCGAGCTCTTTACATAAGGTTTGATCACTTTCAATCACAATGAATTGAGGTGATTGTGTCTTTAGACACTTTGCAATATACCGTTGAATATTTTGGAGCTGATAAACATCTATAATTTTATAACGCATACTTTTCCAAATATTATATTTAAATTGTTGTATTGACTAATTTAGAGCGAATCATTTCGCTTTTCAATTAAAAAACATCCGTATGATAAAAAATATCTGTTTCACTATAATTTCACTACATCATTGTAGTATCTTTATGGAAAATTTATAAAACAAGGAAATCATTATGAAAGGGCAATGTGTTTGTGGGGCAACAACTTTTACGGTTGAATTAAAAAATCATGATGTTCATGCGTGTCATTGTTCAATTTGCAGAAGACAAACGAGCGGTGTAATTATGACGATTGATGTCGAACAGGGCAGTTTACAGTTTTCTCAAGATGAGCACTTAAGTATTTATAATTCTTCTGATTGGGGCGAGCGAGGTTTTTGTAACTGCTGTGGCACAAATTTATTTTGGCGGACTAAAGACCAAAGTTATTGCAATATCAATGCATTTGCATTGGATCAACAGCCTCAAGATATAAAATTCGATATGGAAATTTTTATAGACAATAAACCTGAGTTTTATGCTTTTAACAATGACACAAAAAAACTAACCGAAGCAGATGTAATCGCGCTTTTTGCAGGAACCACTGATTTATAAATAAGTTATTCACTGATTCTGATAAGACCTTAGGTTTTTATAAAACCAATAATTCCATGCCAGCCAATTTAAAATTGACTGGCATTTTTATGTGCTTGGATGCTGAGTTTAAGGTTTATAAAGCCCAAGTTCCGTCAAATGTAATCTTAAAATCCGTCTAAGTTCCAATACGGCTTCAGGTGTCTCTTGGATCGAATGACCACCTTTGATAATTTTCTCAGATACTGCGCCATCCAAATGTGAGCTGGTATATGGAACGATTCCATCCGTCATCACGTTAGGATCTGTGCTATTGGTAATATTCCCCATAATTGAATGATAGATCATGTCTTTCTTAGGCATAACGTTTTCAGTCAATTTGGTGAAGTTTGAGCTATGGCTTAAGTCACTTGGACCATTTTGAATCAGTCCATGCCCAACATCTTTTAAAAAGTTTTTTGCATTTAAATCACGGTCATCAATAGAGTCAGCTAAGGCCCCTAAGAATGCACCTGGCAGCTTAATAATCCGACGGGCAGCCAAAGTGAACCAGCGATCAGCAAATGCAGTACCACGATGTGGTGCTGAAATAAAAATAGCACGATCAAAATTAGGCACAGATTGAATAGTCAAACGAGATTTGAACATTGGATCATCTTTAAATTTATCAAATTTACGATTGTTCAACATCTTTAAGGCGGGTTGTGTCAGATTGGCATCACTGACTAATAAGCGCGCAATAATCCCGCCCATACTATGCCCAATCAACACGGCATCTTTAGCAGAAGCAGAATTTTGATTAATTGAAGCAAAACCTTGATTAATGATAGCATTGATCTGAAAACGGCTTTCTAATATTGGCATATTGGTTGAATAAAAAACCTGCCAAACTTGATAGTGCTCACGCAATACATTGTCGCCCATAATATCATTGGTTAAACGAATCCAAGCTTCAGGGCTACTGGCTAAACCGTGTACCAAAACAATCACTTTTTTATTCGGGTTGTACGGTTCAAGCATATATAAATGAGGCATGGTCAGGCTTTGATCACGATCGATTAAGCTAAGATAAGCCGCAATACCTAAGTTATTTTGAGCCAGCCATAGACCATAGGGAGCTGAAAAGTTTGCAGCAAGCGGGTATTGTTTGCCACCAATTTTTAAATTTTCAATGCTATAAGGATCATAAACATTCAGTTGAAAGTTTGGGTTGTGTAAGATGTTTTGTAGTGATTCATTTGCATTTTCAGGTTGTGCTGCAATACTAACCGATAAATAACGGGGTTGATGAATATTGGGATTCATGCCATTTTTGTATTTATAATCAAGTGGATTCACAATATATTTGTTTTCTTCAGGTGCTGTCGTGTTGGGTAAAATTGCGACAAATTCTGCACCGAAACCGTCTCTACGGTTGATCGAACGTAAACCTGAAAAGTTTAAATTATAGCTTGAAACAAGATCCTCAAGTTCAATCTGAGCCAGTGCAGGGTAACCATTAAAGTTAATGCGATAAGTGCTTTTGCCAACTTTAATTTGTTTTGCTACTTTTTGGTTTTTATTTCTTACGGCATATGTCGAAATCAGTTTAGCTAAAGCCTGATTATAAAAGTCACGTATCTGAACTTGTCGGTTATTAAAAATACGGTCTTGAGGTTGGCGTTCAGTTTTAAATAAATAGGCATAACTATAGCGGATGCTGTTATCTAACATTACCATTTGCTGATCTAAACATTGCTCATAGTTTTTCTGCGAGGCTTGTTGTTTATCAGTGGATTGATGCTTAGAAAAAAGACTGACTTTACAATCTGATGAGTCGCCAAGATTGATTGCTTTGGTTAAGTAAATTTCACTTGCGGTCGAAAGCAGTTGTTCATCCTGAATCTGTGGGATTTCAGCTAAATCTGCCACACATTTTTCGGGTTCATCTGTACAAGATTTGGCTTCTCGTCCAGTCATCGACAAGACATTTAAGCTGGCTTCACTCATTTTTGAACGTGTCAAAATGCTGTCACGTTCATTGGTAATGGTTACATTCACCTTTTGATTTTTTACACTGACAACTTGGCATCCAGATAAAATCAATGGGCTCATTGCTAAAGCACAAAGCAAAATATTGTTTTTTGAGTATTGCATAATCATTAACTAGATCAATCTTTGTCTGAATCATACGTTAGTTTTATTCAATTTATAAACAAAAAAATAGACTGAATGTTCAGCCTATTTTTTTCAAAAATTTATAAATTTATTTTGCTAGAGCTGGGTTTTTCAAAACCTGCCAAACGTTGTAACGACCTTGCTTTTCAATTTCTTGAATTAAGCGATCTGCAACTTCAGCTTCTTCTGGGTATTTCACTTTATAGTTTTTCAAGGTTTGGATCGCATTTTTCTTTTGCTCCATACCAATAAAGTTGTTTGCAGAAGATAAATAGGCTTCTTGAACACCTTGTTTGATGGCTTTATCTAAATATGGAATCGCTTCTTTTTGACCGCCACCTTCAGATAAAGAGAAACCAAACCACAAGTTTGCTTCAGCATCATCTTTGTTGATTTTAAGAATACGTTGAGCATACTCTAATGACTTGGTGGTATAAGAAGAACCTAGGTCAAGGTTACGTCCCAAAACACTGGCTTTAAATGCACGAATCAAAATATCAAAAGAAGCATTTGGTGCTGCAGCTAATTGGTCAAGCTGAGTAGAGACTTCTTTCAACTTAGCTTCAAAGCCTTTACGTTCTTTACGATCACTAAATTGTGGTGGGTAATGACGTGCTTTGCCTTCAACCATTTGTAAGAAATCATCAATTGCAGTGATGTCAATTTCATTGTTTCCAGCAAGTACTGCATATTTCATAGCACGTTGTGAGCTATTTACTGTAGGTACAATCAATTTATTGGTATCTAAAATGATTTTTTGGCTTGGATTTGCAGGATCAGTAACTTCGAGTTTGTTTACAGGTTGAGCCGATGCTTTTTTTAACTCTAATTCAAAAACAGGCGGTTGCGAGTAATCGAAAGGGTTTAATGCATAGAACGGAGGAGACAATTCAGGCTCAGTGTAAATAAAAGGCTCGTTTGCATCTATTTTATTTTGTTGCTTGGTGGGTGTTGTTGAACACGCAGTAAGTAATGATGTTGCGAGCAATGCATATGCCAAAGGCTTAATCGTCATGTGTTTCTTCCATTAATTTATATTAAAAAACGTGCATGCGCATCAGTCTATGAAAAGACGTCTGAACATGCAACTTGATTTGGTTCGTATTATTAAAAATTATACATTACAGTCTATTGACACTTCATTTTGTGAAGTAGTTGGGGCTGTTGACATTTCATAAATGGCTTGCGTTGTAGGCTAAAATTGAGCAGGCAAGGCAGGAAACGAAGAGAATAGCGAGACTATTTTCGAGTTTCATAACGTAGACTGAGATAATTTTAGCCACAACCCTGAGCAAGAACAAAGCACTGTTTTGTTTGCAGCGCAAGGCGTAGACGAATTGTCAACAGACCCTAAGCAACCTTATGCTTTCGATGAGTGGTTTTGTGCTGCACATTCACGTCTAACTTCTTCAATAATTTTGATTTCATCATCACTCAAAGGCTGTTCAATATTGTGCTGTAAATTGAACGTTGGGTCTAAAAGTGATAAACGCTGGCACAAACTATTGATGCGTTTTTCATTTTGTTCCAAACGATCTAACAGAACACGCATGCCGTCCAGCATAGGGTCGGATTGTTCTGGTACGGCTGCATAGGCTTGAAATTCTGTGTTTTCAATGCCACTGCTCATTTCTTCTGGACAACTTGGTTCTGGTGTAGTGACGATTTCTTTATCTTTGCTAATAAAGCGAGCAGGGTTGCCTACCGCAGTGACGCCATCAGGTACAGCTTTAGTTACAACAGCATTTGAGCCTACTTTGGCATTTTTACCGACCACAAAAGGACCTAGGATTTTTGCACCAGCACCTACTACAACACCATCTGCTAAAGTCGGATGACGTTTACCTTTATTCCATGTCGTGCCGCCTAAAGTCACCCCATGATACAAGGTGACATCATCACCAATTTCTGCTGTCTCACCAATCACCACACCCATGCCATGATCGATAAAAAAGCGTTTACCTATTTTAGCGCCAGGGTGAATCTCAATACCTGTTGCAAAACGACTAAAAGAAGACAAAATGCGCGCTGAAGTTTTACAATCTTTTTCCCATAATTCATGGGCAACACGATGCATGATTAATGCATGTATCCCAGGATATGTGGTTAAAACTTCAAATGTATTACGCGCAGCAGGATCTCGCGCAAATACAGCTTGGATATCTTCTTTAAGCTGTTTTAGCATTAGTTTTGATCCTCATCTTTTGACTTTTTCCATGTACCATTATTCAAGGCTTGAACTCGGCTAAAAATGCCTCTTAATAAATGATATTCCATCTTATCTAATTGTATACGCCCAAATAATCGACGCAAGCGTAAAGGCAGTAAACGCGGGTTTTTAGGGTCTAAAAACTCGATATCAGCCAACATTTTTTCGATATGCGGATAAAACTGTTCCATTTGCTCATGTGTGACCAAAGGTTCATCCCAATGCATATCTTCTGAATCTGTTACCCGCATCACCGCTTCAGTATCCAGTTTCTTATCAGCCAGTTCTAATGTTGCCATACGCATTTCATAGCACAGTACCTGAATTGCTTGAGCAACATTTAACACACCATAATCACTATTTACTGGGACTGTGACATGAAAGTTTGCCAGCGCAAGTTCTTCATTGGTTAAACCACGATCTTCACGACCGAAGACAATAGCGATTTCTTGTTGGTGTTGGATAACAGCTTGCATTGATTTTTGCGCCGCAGGGCGTGCATCAAGCAAAGGCCACGGAATGGTGCGACTACGTGCACTGGTTCCAAATACGATATGACAATCTTTAATGGCATTTTCTAAGCTGTCGACAATTTCAATTTGCTCGATCAGATCTGCTGCGCCAGCCGCTAACGCATCTATATCAGGGTGAGGGTAGGTTTTAGGCGCAACGAGCACAAGTTTGGTTAAGCCCATTGTTTTCATCGCACGTAGAGCACTTCCGATATTGGCAGGAAGTGTCGTATTGACCATGACAATACGTACATGACTTAAATGCTGTGAAATCACAGCATTGTCGAAAATATCCATGAATATTCCAAAATATTAAGCTTTAAATTCAAATAGGGAGGTTAGGAGAATTGGCCTGCATCTGCCATATAGTCATCCATTGCATCATCCATACTCATATTTTCTGGCGGTGGTGCAACTTGAGTCGGTTGGGCAAGTCCACGATGATCCACGGCTTTTGCCGCTTTAGATTTGACTTGGTATTCAATATGAATAGATTCTTTACCAAAGTAATCACGTAATTTAGAAAGTAACTCATCCAATGGGGCAACTTTCCATTGTTGCCCTAAATGTAACTCAGCCGTGGCATAGTCATAATCTAACTGAATCTGCATTGGAATGTGTTGACACATATCGACATTACAGAAAGGCAGTAAGATCTTTTGAATATCCGAGGCTAAAGTTTTCGTCATCACTTCTGTATTCAGTGTTATGGCAATGCTATTAGCACGCTTTTGTCGAATTTCATTGAGGGTGAATGCTTTGGTCAAACGCCCCATAGGACGGTCAAAACCTTCACGTTCATAAATTTCACCTTCAATCACCACCACTTTTTCATTTTGAATGATGTCTTTAAAGCGTTGGAAGCGTTCATGATTCGCAGAGACTTCGATACGTGCTGTACCGTCATCAAGGGTAATCATCATCCGATTCGGGAAATTGGCAATATCGACCACTAAACCTGCGAAAACAGTAGTCACACCACGACGAGTAGGGGTTAATTCATTAATTTTATTTGGAATAAAGGATTTTAATTCTGCACGATAGACATCAATTGGATGACCTGTCAGATATAAACCCAATGTATCTTTTTCGCCTTTTAGACGCACTTCATCAGACCACGGTTTTACAGGTTTAGCTGGCTTACGTTGAACCTCTTCAACTTCACCAAATAAGTCCATAATGCCCGTTTCACGATTAGAACGTGCCTGTTCAGCGGCTTGGACAGCTTCTGGAAGTTGAGCCATTAAACTTGAGCGTTCAATTCCCAAACAGTCCAGTGCGCCAGCGCGAATCAATGCTTCCAATGTTCTTTTATTGATTTTTTTCAAATCTACACGGTGGCAGAAATCAAATAAATCTTTAAAAGGACCATCTTGCTCACGTGAATCAATCACGGATTGCATGGCCTGTTCGCCGACACCTTTAATTGCACCTAAACCATAAATAATGGTGTTTACATCACTGGCATAGAATTGGTAGAACGACATATTTACCGATGGCGGCAATACCACTAAGTTGTTGATTCGGCAGTCATCAATTAAAAATACAATGTTATCTGTATTTTGCATTTCCGAAGACATGACCGCAGCCATAAATTCAGAAGGGTAATGTGCTTTTAACCAAGCCGTTTGATAGGCAACTAAAGCATACGCAGCGGCATGTGATTTGTTAAAACCATAGCCTGCGAATTTTTCCATATAGTCAAAGATATGGTTGGCTGTACCTTCATCAATATCTTTTTTCGCAGCACCTTCAATAAAGGTGGCACGTTGCTTGACCATTTCCTCGACTTTCTTTTTACCCATCGCACGACGAAGTAAATCTGCACCACCCAGTGTATAGCCTGCACAGAACTGTGCGGCTTGCATCACCTGTTCCTGATATACCATGATCCCATAAGTGGGTTCGAGTACACTTTCTAACAGCGGATGTAAGTATTCAAACTCACCACCATGCATACGATGGATAAAGTCGGGGATAAGGTCCATTGGACCCGGTCGATATAAGGATACGAAGGCAATAATTTCTTCAAATTTACTTGGGCGTGCTTCTTTAAGCATTTTTTTCATGCCCACGGATTCAAACTGGAATACCGCGGTGGTATTTGCGTCAGCAAATACTGCATAGGATTTAGGATCGTCCAAAGGAATGTTTGAAATATTTAACGGCTTATCAGATTGAATACGCTTATTAATATTTTGAATCGCATCTTCAATTACAGTAAGGTTACGTAAGCCCAAGAAGTCGAATTTTACTAGGCCCGCAGCTTCTACATCATCTTTATCGAATTGGGCAACCCGTCCTGTGCCATCAGCTTCACACAAAATTGCCGAATAATCGGTGATTTTGGTTGGTGCGATGACCACACCACCTGCGTGTTTACCTGTATTACGGGTAATGCCTTCAAGCTTGAGCGCCATTTCCCAGATTTCAGCAGCATCATCATAATCTGGGTTGGATGGATTGGTCACAATATCTTTAAGTTGTGGTTCAGCCTCAATAGATTCTTCTAAGGTGAGACCTAAAGGTTTAGTCGGAATCATTTTAGAAATACGATCTGCTAAACCATAAGATTTACCTAAAACCCGTGCTACATCTCGAATCGCACCTTTAGCAGCCATGGTACCGAAGGTTGCAATCTGAGAAACCGCATCACGACCATAATGGCGTGCCACATAATCGATGACCTTATCACGCCCAGCGATACAGAAATCGATATCAAAGTCGGGCATGGATACACGTTCTGGGTTTAAGAAACGTTCGAAGAGTAGGTCATAACGCAGCGGGTCTAAGTCAGTAATTTTTAAACTATAAGCGACGAGTGAGCCTGCACCTGAACCACGACCGGGACCTACAGGAACCCCATTGTTTTTAGACCATTGAATAAAGTCCATGACGATGAGGAAGTAACCGGGGAAATCCATTTTATTGATAATGCCAAGCTCATAGGCCAGACGTTCATCATAAGGCTTACGAATTTCAGCCCAATCTTCATCACGCGTTTCAATAGGGTAAAGGAAGTCTAAGCGTTCTTCTAAACCAATTTCAGAGAGATGCTCAAAGTAAGAATGGATGGTATGACCTTCCGGAATTGGATAGTCTGGTAGGTCATGGAATCCTAAACGGAGTGAAACTGTACAACGCTTTGCAATTTGTAAGGTATTTTCTATCGCACTTGGAATATCTGCAAACAGCTGAATCATTTCAGCAGAGGTTTTAAAATATTGCTCAGGGCTGTAATGCTTAGGACGTTTACTATCGCCTAGAACATAACCATCTGCGATGCAAACGCGTGCTTCATGTGCTTCATAATCTTCTGGTCTAACAAAATGCACATCATTATGTGCCACAACACCAATATTATATTTTGCAGCGAGTTTAACCGCTTCTTCATTGAAGCTTTCTTCTAATGGGCGACCTGTACGCGTGAGTGCTAAATAAACACGATTGCCAATTTTTTCGATCCATTGTTCTAACAGCGGTTCGGCTTTTTCAGGATAAGCTGCACAGAGCATTTCTCCGACATCACTATGTAGGCCCAAAAGTACAATAAGGTCTTCAGACTGTTCAAGCACCCATTCTTTTTGTACACATGGAATCGACAGCTGTTGTCCTTCAATAAAGCCGCGAGAGACAATTTCAGTCAACCCACGCCAGCCTTTATTGGTCATTGCCAGTAAGGTTGCTTTATGGTTTGCATCGTTTAATCGAATTACACTGCCGAAAATAGGTTTAATCCCTTTCCCCAGCGATTTGTTATAAAACTTAACAGCTGCATGCAGGTTGGATAGGTCTGTAATGGCTAAAGCAGGCATTTCATCAGATGCGGCAGCTTTAATCAGATCAGGTATACGTACGATCGATTCTGTAATCGAGAATTCGGTATGAATACCAAGATGAACAAACTGCATAGACCTATCCTATATGAAACTGTCGGCTATTTTATCACGCTTAAACTGTGATGTGCTGAAATAAAATGTTCTGGATGAATTATTGCTTTGTGTTTAAGTATTTGAAATATATTTAAATATACTGAATTTTTTAATTTTGGCTTTTAGTTGCATGATTAACCAGCAGTCAGCTTGAGTTGTGTGTTGATGGTCTTTTTTACATAGAAACGAATAATTTAAGCTTTATTTGAATGATATGGGTTGAAAGAAACAGGGTAATCCATTCAAGCTATTGTTATCAAATGAGACAAAGATACAGTGAGATTTTATCGGGTGATAAATGGGTTTAGCATGAATGAGCTTATTGGACGTTTTGATATCGCTATTTGCTTAGCTTACTTATTCTTATCGCATATGATCTAACTGATAAATAATAAAAGCCCTGACTATTATTCAGTTAGGGCTTTGTATATCTAAAAAAGTCGGGCTTATAAAGCCTTTAAACGTTCTGAACCAATCCAATGTTTAGAAAATTGATATGCTGCACGCCCTGAGCGTTGACCACGAGCTTGACACCATCTTAATGCTTCAGCACGTACATCATCAGCAAAGGGCATGTCTGCTTTTGTTAAATAGTGCTCCACAATTTCTAAATAAAGATTTTGATCCATCGGATAAAACGACAACCACATACCGAAACGATCTGATAAAGAAATCTTTTCTTCGATGGCTTCTTGTGGGTGCAACTCTTTATATTGCGGCACATCGACTTTGGTTACAGGCGTGTTTTCATGCATAAATTCAGGTAATAAATGACGACGGTTACTGGTCGCGTAAATCACAAAATTACTTGAGCCAGATTGTAGCGAGCCATCTAAGACACTTTTTAAACTACGATAATTTTCATCTTCAGCATTAAATGCCAAGTCATCACAATAAACGATGAACTTTTCTGGACGATCTTTAATAATTTTTTGAATTTCTGGCAAGTCTGACAAATCATCTCGTTCAATTTCAATTAAACGTAAGCCTTGTTCTGCATACTGGGTAAGTAAAGAACGGACAATGGATGATTTTCCTGTACCGCGTGAGCCAGTCAGTAAAATATCGTTGGCCGGTAAGCCGTGTAGAAATTGTTCAGTATTTTGTAAAATTTTAGCTTTCTGACGTTCAATCCCTTTAAGATCATCCAAATGCATTGCTTTCGGGTTATAAATCGCTTTGAGTTGTTTATCGTGCCACCTAAAAGCCACTGCTTCAAAGTCGGTATCCTTTTTTGTTTCAGGAAGGACTTGATGTAACTGATCAAGAACAGTGGATAATTTTTGGATGATATTGTCAGGTAAGTCGAAAGTTGCCATATCCGTTCGCTATTTTCAGAAATTACAATGTGTGGTTGATATTAGCACAGTAATTTTATTGAGCTAATCTCAATAGGCGATAATTGGAATCTAAAGCAAGAATTAAATGACTTATGGTAATTGATTATCTGGTTATTTTTCAGCATAGTTTATCGACAGGTATCTAAAAGTGTCGGATTAAAAATCAAAGGAATATTAGAAATGTTATTAGAACTTACTCAAGATTTAAATCCGCATCAGGCTTATCGTATTAAAAAACTAAAAAGAAAACTGAAACATGCGGAAAACTATGAAGAGTGGAAATCTATAGCGTTAAAACTGGATGAAGAAACGGGGGCACAGGAGTGGAAGCTGGATAATACCTCTCCATATTTTGATGCTGAAATTATTTCCCATCGGTTAAATTTATTGCGTCGTTATCGTCTGCAAAATCGCACCCAAGATTTGATGTATATCCTAAGAGAAGGATTTAGTCACGATGTTGCCAACATCGGGCATCCGATGCTATTTGCACATACCTATGTTGGAACTAAAAAAATAATTGAAGATTATATCGATGAAGTCAGTAATAGTTTGGCATTCATCGCTTCAGAAAGTTGCCAAGCCTTGTGTCATGAAAGCAAAAGGAAGTTTTTCGAAAACTGTGAAAAGGCCTATGGTCAGCCCGCACTGATGTTTTCAGGTGGGGCAACCTTAGGTTTATTCCATAGCGGTGTTTGTAAGGCATTAATGGAACAAGACTTAATGCCAAAAGTACTTTCTGGTTCAAGTGCTGGGGCAATCATGACGGCGATGCTGGGGGTAAATGAACCAGGTGAGATTCCAAACTTGCTGAGTGGTGACCAATTTTATAGTGAAGCCTTTCACTTTCGTAGCTTAAAAGAATTAATCAAAGGCAATGGTGGTTTTGCAGATGTCCGATATCTTAAAAAGTTTTTGGTCGAAAATTTAGGTGATGTAACGTTTCAGGAGGCATTTGAAAAATCAGGCTTGGATATCAATGTCACCGTCGCGCCTTATGATGTTTCCCAAGAAGATGTACGAATCATGAATAAATATACCTCACCAGATTTATTGGTCTGGAGTGCAGTATTGGCATCATGTGCTGTACCGGTTTTATTTCCACCTGTGCGTTTGATCAGTAAACGTTACGATGGTGTACATACCCCTTATTTGGCAAATACGCGTTGGGTGGATGGCAGTGTCCGCAATGATTTCCCCCAAGAGCGCATGTCACGTCTTTATAATTTGAATTACACCATTGCCAGTCAGGTTAATCCACATATTGTACCGTTTATGCAGAATGATGAAGAACGTTATCGTAGAGATTTACTGAGTTGGCCTGAACGTATTGTGCGTAGTCAAGGACGCATGGCTGCAATGGGGATCATGGATTTTGCCAGAGGTCGTATGGGACGAGTTCCTTCTATGCGTCGTTTACTCGATCACGGTTACGGTATTATTGACCAGCGCTACTATGGTGATGTCAATATTATTGGGGAGTATAGTCTGCGCCATTATAGCTATATGTTACAGAACCCACGCCCATATCTATTCAAGCTGTTGCAACGAGAAGGTGAGCGTGCAACTTGGCCAAAAATTTCAAGCATAGAAACACATGCGCGTATTGGTAAAACAATCCAACATTGTCTAGAAGTTTTGAATCATCCAATGACGAAAGATATACCCGCAGAACAATTGACCGAAGTATGAGCCAAAGCAGAATTCTTCCAGTTGCATATAATTCAATCCAAAGTCAAAAATTTGGTCGCCGTGTTTATCAAATTCAACAGGGACAGCAATGGTTTTGGTTGAAATTACAGCTCAAAAATTCAAATCGCTGTTATCAACAGCACTTTTTCAATGAACTGAACTGTTATAGCGAGTTGAATGCATTGGAGACTGAAGCTCAACCTGTATTGTTAAATTTTTCAATATTTGATCCATTTCAGCAATTTAAAATTGAAGAAGAGGTCATTGATCAGACTTTATGGGTGGAAGATGCCCCAAAGCTTTTTCAGGATCTGCCTGATCGACTTAGCTTGGCTGAAATTGGTAAGCGATTAGTACTCAGCTTAGATGTGCTTGAACATTTGCATGACTATGGTTATCTGCATGGCGATATCAAAGTTGAGCACTTTCGAGTTAAGGATGAGAAAAGTTATTTGATTGACTTTGAACAGGCTGTAAACATCGCTCAAGAGGCAAATTTAACAAATATCGCAACACATACCGCAACACCTCGGTATATGGCACCAGAATTGTTTCATGGTCAACCAAAATCATTTCAATCCGATATTTATGCGTTGGGAATCGTTTGGTTGGAGTGGTTGACACAACAGCGCTTATCGGCGAAAAGCTATCAAGATTGGGCATTTTTGCATTGTCAGCAGTTAAATGTGGTGTTACCACAGCAATTTAAAATTTTTGAAATGGTTTTAACAGAGATGTTAATGAAAAAAATAGGGCAACGTTGCTCAAATATTTATCAAATAAAACAAGTATTAAGCCAAATTGTTTAAACAAAAAGCAGTATTTGCAACATTTGTTTTTTATTTAAACAAACGAGTGTCTTTTTCGAAAAAAGGGCTTGTCATAATAAAACGATCTCTATAATATACACAGCCATTGGGGACGTGGCGAAATTGGTAGACGCACTGGATTTAGGTTCCAGCGCCGCAAGGTGTGAGAGTTCGAGTCTCTCCGTCCCCACCAAGCAATTCATTTTGTGGTACTAAAACAAAATGAAGGGTTATAGAGGATTGGTGTAATGGTAGCATGACGGTCTCCAAAACCGTTCGTCAAGGTTCGAATCCTTGATCCTCTGCCAAGTTATTTAAAAAGACTACAGCGTTAGTTTTTATTCGGGGACGTGGCGAAATTGGTAGACGCACTGGATTTAGGTTCCAGCGCCGCAAGGTGTGAGAGTTCGAGTCTCTCCGTCCCCACCAAATTTAAAAAAGCATGATGAAAATCATGCTTTTTTTATGCTTAAATTTTTATTCTAACTATGCTGTATCTTGATTAAAGGTTTTTTAGAATTAGAATTTTATCCAGATCAATAAAAAGACCTAAACGTAATCGTTTAGGTCTTTTCAAAGAGAAACTTCATTTAGACACTTACTAAGCCTTTAAGTGATCCTCAAACTCTTCACCGAGCTGCATTGCTAAGTTATTACCAGATAAATCACAAGTGACTAAACCATATTCTTTTTTAAAGCTGAAAGTAAATCCTTTTCCATCAGCTAAATTTTTTACTGAATAGCCTAATTTTTCTAACCAAATACGAAAAGCGATTAAATTCTTTGCCTTTACAACCTTTTTCACAGAAGATCTCCTTAATTCCTGCCTATAAATTTAATAGGGGTGATCATTAAATTTTTAAAGGGGAAATTTGATGAAACTTATTTTTTATATCAATATTTGAGCAATTTGAGAAATGACGCTTTTGTATCAATGCGTATTTTTTTGCTATCAATATGGATGAAATGTGAATTCACTTAAAAATTTTGAAATAAAACAACCAATTAATTAAATATGAAAACTGTGCTTGTAATATTTTGATGCAAAGATATCGTTTTAAAAAAGCAGAATTTTTCTCATTTTTACTTTGGCTAAATGTAAGTAAATTTAACAGAAGTATAGGTTATTACGGCTGTATGGGATGATGTTGATCTAAGAAATCTAAAATATCGCCAAACAGTTGTGTCTGATCTTTGCCTAAAGTCATGAGATGCCCTGTATTGGGATAACTTTTAATCTGTTTTTTTGTAGAATTCACATGATTATAAATGGTTTGTGCACTGGATTGATAATGTGCATCATCTAACTCGCCATACAATAAAAAAATAGGTGCACGAATTAAAGAAGCATTGCTTATGGTTGCGGCAACAAACTGATGAAATGCCTGTAGTTGTATTGCTGCTTTATTTTCTAAGCTTTTTAAGTCTAGCTCTACATTGCTATTCTGAAATTGATGAAGATATTCGGCATAGTGTTCTAATCGCTTAAAAAGATCATTTACACTTCGATCCTGTGGCGCAGACATGCTAATACAAGCATCAATTGGAAAGTGCTCAGTGAGTTTTAACGATAAAATTGCACCTAAAGAAACCCCAATGACAGCAATATGCTTATAACCCTGATTTTCTAAGAGTTGATAAGCATTATATGCATCTTGCCACCAATCATCTGTAGTGTAATTGAGAAACTCATCAATCGTTAAACCATGCCCGGCGTAGCTAGGTGCATAGCAAGTGTAGCAATGTTGATGCAGAAATTTTGCTAAGGCCTTCATATCTTGAATGGTGCTGGTATAGGCATGTAATAACAGTACCGCCTGCTGCGAGGCTTTTAAAAACAGAGGCTTAGGCTGGCGCAGTTTTAACATTGTGGGGACAATAATCGTGATTGCTTAAAAATGATCTTTCAATGCACGAATACGCGCAAATTCTTCAGCACTTTCGACACGTAAAAAAGGATTGGTTTCAAGCTCAAGTTCAATGGTGCTGGGCAAGGTGATTTTCCCATGTTCACGGAGCTGTTTGATTTCTTCGGCACGTTGTTGTATTGCTCGGTTCTCTGGCTCGATATGCAAAGCAAATTGTGCATTAGAAAGCGTATATTCATGGGTACAGTAAACTTTGGTTCTTGGTGGTAAAGCAGCGAGACGATTGAGAGAGTGATAAAACTGCTCTGCAGTTCCTTCAAACATACGTCCACACCCCATAGCAAAAAGGGTATCACCACAGAAAACGCTGTCTAATGCATCAATAAAATAAACGACATGCCCTAGGGTGTGACCTGGTACAGAGATAATGTCGATGTTTAACCCATGAAATTCAAATTGATCATCGTGTTGCAGCGGGTAGGTAATAAAAGGAATGTGACTCAGTTCAGCGCGTGGCCCATAAACAGGAATATTATGATCTGCGATTAATTCTGGAACACCACCAATATGGTCTTTATGCCAGTGTGTGAGCCAAATTTGTTTTAAATTCAGCTGATGTTCAAGGCAATAATCTTCAACCAGCGATGCTTCTGTGGGGTCAATTGCAACGACATCATGGCTTTGACTGTCTTCGATCAGCCAAATATAGTTTTGTAATTGATTTTTTACATCTATGACGTGAATTTTAAATTGCATCGTTGAATTCCATGGATATGCTGACACAAATTTAATAGCAAAATCAGGCTATAGACAAGTTAGAAAACTGATTACAGTCTTTTTTATGTGAAAACATATGTAATTCGACAGTACTGCATGCTGTTTGCTTAAACAAACAAGTCATATGGTAGGTTATTCTTTTAGAGAATAGCATATAGATCAATATGCTATTCTCAATAAAACTTAACAGGCCATCCCTTGGTTGATTTCTAATTTGCTCAGTTTGCCATTTTTAAAACTAAAATCGACATAACTGCGATAGCCTGTTTCAAATTCAGCAGGATTTTTTAAAAACTCTTTGGCTTCCGATGCCGTTAAAATTAAAACACTGGTGCCTGTTTTGGCGCTGTTTGGGAAGTCTTTTTTAAATTGATTCATGCTATACAGATTAGTGATGGGTTTATTGTTAATCAGGATTGTATCCGTGATCGCTGGCGCATTTGACCAAGAAAGCCAAACTCGTCCTTTGGTTGTGCCAAGTTGTTGAAAAGTATTTTTGCTTTTATAAAAAGTGTCAGACTTAATCTGTGGATTGTCTTCACTATAAATTTCAAACATCAGTTTTTTCCCTGATGCAGTAGAGCTTGAGTATTCATAGTTACCACTACATTCTGAAAATGCTTTTGTAGTTTTTTGAGAGGTGTTTCCGAGCAACTTTTCAATTTGCGTTGCACTTAGCGCTTGGTTGAGCTCTACACCATTGACTTTTACTGTGGTGGTGTAATCGTCTGAAGCTTGCGCAAAACTACAAATAGGTAGCATAAGGAGTAGTGAGGCGATTGTTTGAGTAAAATTATTCATTTCAAATATTTCTTAAGTTTTCTATAACATAATTAGTTCTGACTGATTGATCAAGAGCAGATGATCAAATGAGTGGAATTAAAGTGGATAGGACTAAGCAAGTATAGAATCAAGTACGGATCTATAAATTTTATAAGTATTTATATCTGTAGCTAACTAAAGAAATAAAAAATACCCTCAACAAGGAGGGTATGATTTTAGAAAAAAGAACAGCTGGAAATGGCAAGCAAGGATTATCGAAGCTTTGATAACCAATTTCCAAGACTCTGTACAATTTGTACAAGGATCAATAAGACAATCACGGTGAGATAAACCACACTTTGATCGAAACGTTGATAACCATAAGAAATTGCTAAATCACCAATACCGCCAGCGCCTACAGCACCCGCCATTGCTGTTGCACCAATCAAGCTAATGGTTGCTGTGGTAAGGCTCAAAATGAGTGAGCTACGGGATTCAGGGATAATAAACTTAAAAATAATCTGCCAAGGCGATGCACCCATTGCTTGTGCAGACTCAATGATCCCTTCATTCACTTCAAGCAATGATGTTTCTACAAGACGACCAATATAAGGACCAACATAAATGGTCAACGGTACAATCGCTGCCCAAGTACCGATTGTTGTACCCACGATTGCTTTGGTCAGTGGAAAAACCGCAATCAATAGAATAATAAAGGGGAGCGAGCGTAGTGCATTGACGATAGGATTTAAAATCTGATAGACAGCACGATTGGGTAAAATGCCATTAGGGCGAGTGACCAGCAAGGTAATTGCTTGAATAAAGCCCCAAATGGTACCAAACAGCATTGCAAAAATGACCATTTGAATGGTTTCTTGCATCGCTGTAACAAATTGGTCAATGCTTAAAGAGCTTTTCCAAAATGGTGCAGTAAGCGTAGTGAGCCATTGTACAATGAGTTCTCTCATAGTCTAACTCCTGACTGTTCCACCTTGACCCCATTTTTTTCAAAGAAATCTATGGTTTGGCGAATGCTTTCAGCATCTCCCAAAAGTTGTATAAACATTTGACCGATGACTGAGCCATTAATTTCAGTCATATTGGCAAATAAAATATTTAAGCTGACATCAAATTGCTTAATTGCTGCTTGTACCACAGTCTCTTGCGCTGAAGTACCCAAAAATTGCAGGCTATAAATACTTTTATGATTTTGATTTTCGAGATTGTTTAAGATATTAACAGGGAGCTGTTGCTGTAAAACAGTTTGAATAAAATTTTTCGTCGTCGGGTGTTGCGGTTGACTAAAAATTTCTAAGGTAGAGCCAGTTTCAATCACTTTGCCTTGTTCCATGACCGCAACATAATCACAAACAGATTCAATCACATCCATTTCATGCGTAACCATGACAATGGTAATCCCTTGCTCTTGATTAATCTTTTTAAGCAAAGCGAGAACAGATTTCGTGGTTTGTGGATCAAGTGCAGAGGTTGCCTCATCACAAAGTAAAATTTTGGGGTGGTTGGCCAAGGCGCGTGCAATACCGACACGTTGCTTTTGTCCTCCCGAGAGTTCATCTGGAAAAGCATCTTTTTTGTGCTTTAGATCAATAAACTCAAGTAACTCATTTAAACGTTTTTCACGTTGGTCTTTACTGACACCCAGCAACTTTAACGGCATTTCAATATTGTCAGCTACAGTTTTGGTTTGTAGCAAATTGAAATGCTGAAAAATCATGCCTATATTTGCACGTTCTTGACGTAATGCACGTGCATCAAGTGCCGTAAAGTCTTTTTGATTAATGATGACTTGTCCTTGGTTGGGACGCTCAAGCAAGTTAATCAAACGGATTAAGGTACTTTTACCTGCACCACTATAGCCGATAATGCCAAAAATACTGCCCGCTGGAATCTCAAGATTAATCTGATCCAGCGCACGTATGGTTTGACCTTTCAACTCATAGTGTTTTGAAATGTTTTTAAATTCAATCATATCGTCAAAAACTATAGCAAAAAGAAAAAACAGGCAAATTCACTTTGCCTGTTTTATGAGGGCCTACAGACCTTTCATAAAAGAATGGTCAATAGACCTGATCCATTATAAAACTATTTTGATTCTGTAAGATAGCTTACAGGTTTATTCACATCAACTTTAGTTCCACCGAAGTGTTCTTGAACATATTTACCTACAGCAGGAACATGATATAACTCACCCACTTTTTTCAAAAGGGCATCATCTTTACGTGCATCTGCAACAGCAAGTACGTTGATATTCATTTTGGTTGTTTGGTCAACTGGCTCATAATAAACCGAATCTTTAAGCACGTTTAAACCGCCTTCCATTGCCAAAGTATTACCTAAAACAATTGCATCAACTTCATCTTTAGCACGTACCGCAGTCGCCATTTGAATAGGTTTGATAACAATTTTCTTTGCATTTTCAGTAATATCAGCAGGCGTGCCTTTAACTAAATCAAAGCCATCTTTCAATTTGATGAGACCAGCAGATTGTAAAAGTAACAATGCACGTGATTCATTTGCGCCATCATTTGGAATAGCAATGGTTGCACCATTGGCAAATTCTTCAACTTTTTTAACTTTACTAGAATAAATACCCATTGGCTCTAAATATGTTGTAGAGATTGGTGCAATTTTTTCTTTGTTTGATTGATTGAAAGCAACAAGATATGCATAAGATTGAAATGCATTGATATCGACTTCTTTGTTTGCCACAGCAGTATTCATTGCAACATAGTCAGTGAAGTTTTTAACTTCTAATTTAATTCCAGCTTGCTTTGTTTCTGGTAATGTTGCGATATAGCGCCAAATATCTGCATCTGAACCTGTAGAAGCCATGGTAACGACTTGTTCTTTACCTGCATCTGCTTGAGCAGCATCATTTTTTGGAGCTTCTTGTTTTCCACAAGCAGAAAGAGTAAGCACAGACGCGCTAAGTAAAACGCCAAACAGCTTTTTCATGAATAAATCCTAAGTAGCAAATGCAGTAGAATTTTGTCCTTTGCATTCTCGATCATTTAAATCGAATTTTTAACATTTTGAAAATAAATAATGCGGTGACGTACTTGTCTGATTGCGCTATCTATATTCTTTACATTTGAGGATTAGCAGTATGTTTTAAAAGAATTTTAATTGTTTAAAACAGACTCTAAAGATTTGTTTATCATATCAATAAATGAAAATTATACATAGTGGCTGCGTGTTGACATTGGGTAGTGATGTCGTTGCATGAATATCAATGTTTTTATTAATTTAATAAAGAAAACAAATGCTTTTGTTGAATGCTAAACGATAAATGATTAAATTTTATACTTATTCATAATATATAAATTTTTTAGGATTTATTATCTTTTTTTTGAATAAGTAAAATAAACTTAGATCTGCATTTATAGCAGTGCTCTGATAAGCGTTATTTCAGATTGTTAGGCGAAATAGGGTGATTTTATTCAAACAGTGATTGACATTGACACTACTGTCATACTTTAGCATGAAGATCTTATATACATCAAAGAGATCAATAAATGAAATTAATCATCTTACTTTTAAGCAGTTTGTTATTGCTAAATACTGCATATGCTCAAAATAATGTTTATATCATTCATGGCTATGGTACAAAGGTGGATGATCATTGGTTTGATTATATTAAGGAAAATTTACAAGATAAAAATACTAAAGTTGTAAAGATCGCGTTACCGAATTCAAGCAATCCAAATCTTTTACAGTGGAAGCAAACCTTAAAAAATAATATTGCTCAAATTGATCAACATACATTTTTTGTTGCGCATAGTTTGGGGTGTATTACGCTGCTTGATTTCCTGTCTGAATTGGATTTTCAACAGATAGGCGGTGTTGTCTGTGTATCTGGATTTTCGAATAAATTGGCAGTATTACCTCAACTGGATTCATATATCACTGAAACGAATAAGGATTTTTATTTTAAAAATAAATTATTGCATCGGAAGATGTTTATATCGAGTAATGATCAGTATGTTCCAGCTGATTTAAGTATCTCGCTGGCAGAAAAATTAGAGTTTCCTTATGAAATTATTCCCAATGCTGGACATTTTTTAGCGAGTGATGGATATCGGGAATTTCCTCAATTATTAGATTGGCTTCAAATGGTCATTGGTGGTGTTGAGGAAGTAGGTGATTCAAATGATTCAGCGCAAAATCAATCAAGGTAATTAATCTTATATTTATTATTCTGGAAGAGCATTACTCAATAAAAATTTACCAAATAAAAAACCCGCCTAGGCGGGTTTTACAACTCAATCGAGTTTAAGCATTTTCACGAGCAATCGCACGGTAACCAATATCTTTGCGGTATTGGACACCATCAAAAGTCACTTTTTGGCAAAGTTCCAAGGCTTTTGCTTGCGCTTCACCAATTGTGTTGCCTAACGCTGTAACGCAAAGTACACGACCGCCAGCAGTCACTACATCACCATTGGCATTATTTGCTGTACCTGCATGGAAAACTTTAGCATCTGTCATTTGGGTATCTAAACCATAAATGACATCATCTTTGCTCGAAGTTTCAGGATAGCCTTTAGACGCAAGCACAATACCAACAGTTTTACGCTCATCCCATTCAGCTTCAGTAGGTAAGTTACCAGCAATACCAGCTTCTACTAAATCAACCAAAGAAGATTTTAAGCGCATCATGATCGGTTGAGTTTCAGGGTCACCAAAACGGCAGTTAAATTCAATGACACGAGGTTGCCCTTGCTCATCAATCATCAAGCCAGCATACAAGAAACCTGTATAAGTATGACCATCAGCTTTCATACCATCTACGGTTGGACGCATGACTTCTTTCATGACTCTGTCAAAAACATCTGCAGTCACAACTGGGGCAGGGGAATATGCACCCATACCACCCGTATTTGGACCTTGGTCAGCTTCAAAAATACGTTTATGGTCTTGTGAAGTTGCCATAGGTAGGATGTTGTCACCATCAATCATACAAATGAACGATGCTTCCTCACCATCAAGGAATTCTTCAATAACAACACGCGAACCTGCATCACCAAATTTATTGCCTGCAAGCATGTCATCAATTGCATCAAATGCTTCTTGATTGGTCATCGCAACAATGACGCCTTTACCTGCAGCAAGGCCATCTGCCTTAATTACGATTGGTGCGCCATTTTTTTCTACAAATGCTTTGGCTGCATCCACTTCAGTGAATACATCATAGAATGCTGTAGGAATGTTATGACGTTTTAAAAAGTGTTTGGCAAAAGCTTTAGAGCCTTCAAGTTGTGCTGCAAATTGGGTTGGTCCCCAAATTTTAAGACCAGCTGCTCGTCCTGCATCCACCACACCATTTACAAGCGGAGCTTCAGGGCCAACAATAATGAGGTCAACGGCATTATTTTTTGCAAAGTCGATAATGGCAGGGTTGTTGAGAATATCTAAAGCAACATTTTCACATTTATGTTCAGTTGCTGTACCCGCGTTTCCTGGTGCAACAAAAACTTTAGTGACTTGATCGTCTTGCGCAATTTTCCATGCTAATGCATGTTCACGACCACCACTACCCAAAACTAATATGTTCATCTTATGTATCCTTTTTTAATCCCTCCCAACCTCCCTTTATACAGGAAGGGGTATCACAAATTTAAAGAGTCCAGTAGTTCGTGACAAGTCCCTCTTATGAAAAGAGGGACTTAGGGGGATTTTAAATAATGATTTATTGTGAATTAGTGACGGAAATGACGCATACCCGTGAAGACCATTGCAATACCAGCTTCATCCGCTGCTGCAATTGTTTCTTCATCACGCATTGAACCACCCGGTTGAATAATACATTTGATACCGGCTTTTGCAGCGTTATCAATACCATCACGGAATGGGAAGAATGCATCAGATGCCATAACAGCACCTTCAACCACTAAACCTGCATGTTCAGCTTTGATCGCTGCGATACGTGCAGAGTTTACACGGCTCATTTGACCAGCACCAACACCAATGGTTTGACGACCTTTAGCATAAACAATGGCATTGGATTTAACGTATTTGGCAACTTTCCAAGCAAAGATTAAATCATCAATTTCTGCTTCAGTAGGGGCACGCTTAGTTACCACTTTAAGATCATCTTTGGTGATCATACCGAGGTCTTGGTCTTGAACCAATAAACCGCCATTGACACGTTTATAATCGTATTGTGAAGCACGTTCATCAATTTTAGGAAGTTCGCCACATACCAGAACACGAACGTTTTTCTTTGCGCCAGTCACTTCAAGTACACCATCGGCAATACTTGGTGCAATAATCACTTCAACAAATTGACGCTCAACAATTGCTTGAGCTGTAGCAACATCTAACTCACGGTTAAATGCAATGATGCCACCAAATGCTGATTCTGGGTCAGTTGCATAAGCAAGATCGTATGCAGCTTTAAGACCATCTAACGATACTGCAACACCACATGGATTTGCATGTTTAACAATGACACACGCTGGTTTTGCAAATGATTTGACACATTCAAGTGCTGCATCTGTATCTGCGATATTGTTATAAGAAAGTTCTTTACCTTGTAACTGCTTAGCAGTTGAAACCGATGCTTCAGTTGCAGTCGATTCTACATAGAAAGCAGCAGATTGATGTGGATTTTCACCATAACGAAGATCTTGTACTTTATTTAACTGGGTATTGAAAGTACGGGCAAATTTGTCTGCTTGACCTTCTTCTTTACCAACTCGTGCACCAAGGTAAGAAGCAATCATGCCGTCATACTGGGCAGTATGTTCAAATGCTTTTACCGCTAAATCGAAACGAGTCGCATAAGATAAAGCGCCATTCGCTTTAAGTTCTGCAATTACAGTTGCATAATCAGTTGCATTTACGATGATCCCCACAGATGCATGGTTTTTCGCAGCTGCACGAACCATTGTTGGGCCACCAATGTCAATATTTTCAATTGCATTTGCAAGCGAGCAGTCTGGTTTAGCAACAGTGGCTGCAAAAGGATAAAGGTTTACGACAACGAGATCGATTGCATCGATGTTGTGTTCAGCCATGACAGCTTCGTCTAGACCACGACGAGCCAAAATGCCTCCATGAATTTTAGGATGCAGTGTTTTTACACGACCATCCATCATTTCTGGGAAGCCTGTGTGCTCTGAAACTTCAACTACAGCCACATTGTTGTCTTTAAGCAACTTATATGTACCGCCAGTAGATAAAATTTCCACCCCAAGAGCAACAAGGTTCTGGGCAAATTCAACGATCCCGGTTTTATCAGAAACAGAGATTAAAGCGCGTTTAATAGTCATGATCTTCGTCAACAGTTTTTAAGTCTAGAGATTGAACAGGTAGGCAAAATATAGGTAAAAAAAATGCCCACGCAAGCCGTGAGCATTTTATCATTTATTCACTCATTAAACCGTGAGCTTTTAACTTTTTGCGTAAAGTGCCGCGGTTCAGTCCGAGAATCTCAGCAGCGCGAGTCTGATTCCCGCGTGTGTATTCTAAGACAACAGATAAAAGAGGTTTCTCCATTTCTGCTAGCACCATGTCGTACACTTGTGATGGTTGCTCACCTTGCAATTGTGCAAAATAGTGACGAACTGCGCGATCTACGTGAATACGAAGAGCGACGTCAGATTGTGCAGTAAAAATAGGAGATTTGCTATTCATGCGAGTTAATCCGAAAATCAAAATATTACTTGGGTAAAGTAATATATAAATGTGGTCTAAAAAAATCTGAGCTCCGTTTTAGATCCTAAAACGGTTGGCTCTAAAACAAGAACAATTAGCTTGCCACAAATCGTCGAGTTGAGTGAAAAATAAGCGTAACAATAGATTAATATTTGTTACAACACTCTTTTAAACAAAAAAATGTTCTACTTGCGCGATATTGGATATAAAGCACATAACAAAACAGTATTTTTTTGAAAAAATGCGAGGAGTTTGCAGGACAAAGCTTTCGTGGCGCGTATGATACCATTGTCTAAGAAAAAATGAGCAAGAAAACTACATTTTTTTTCATTTTTTTATAATTTTTTATAATTTTTTTTAATTTTAAGGGTGAATAATGTCTAATTGGTACTGATCAAAACTTTTTCTTGGCTCTGTAACAACAAATTTAAAAGGATATGGGCTATTTTTAGGAATACGCTTAATTCCAACCAAACTTTCTATCAGATATTGCTCAGGTGTAATCACATGTGTAGCAATGATCTTATTTTGAGCTTTTAAGGTGACTCTTATTAGGGGTAATTCTAAGCTTTTAGAATATTGGTTATTGAGTTGACCTGAAAATTGCGTCTCGTCTCTACCAAGTGCTTTAACTTTAAGATGACTAATCACAATTTGTTTATAGCGTTGATCAACAGTATCACACTGTAAGACGGCACAGGTTTGGGTAAAGACAGTATTTAAAAACGGATAACGATCAGTTAAGTTTGGATTAAACCAAAGGATTTGAAATAATAAAATGCTGAGTAGGGCAAGGTTGATCAAGCTCCACGCCAGATAATAAAACGTACTTTTGGGTTTTATTAAATGTTGCCCGTGGTTATTTAAACCTTGTGATAGGTTTAAGCTTGGAATATTATTGACCGGTTCATTGTTGAAATAATTCAAATTGTTTAAGTATGTTCTTAAATCAATATTGGAGTTTTCAATTTTACGATTAAAAATATCTAAGACATTGGTTTCGATTTGTCGTTTCGTCGTAATGAGGTTTTGTGCCTGATTTTGCACGACAGTATCAGGATCGATCTTGGGTTGAGCAGGTTGACTGTTTTGTAGATGGATTAATGCATTAAAATTATGTGAACATTTCGGACAACAAACCATACCCTGCGCAACAGTGAGTTGCGTAACTGATACTTTATAAACTGAAGCACAATTTGGGCATCGGGTTTGTTTTTCGGTCATAAATATTTATATTTTCATAGATTAAACAGCCTTACGCGACCCAGAAATTCTGCACCAGGTTTCTTCACGTTTCTCGACTTCTACTATATCAAAAAATTCAGAATAAATACTAGAAACATCAGTAACTTGCTCTTCAATTACGCCAGCAAGTGCGAACTCTCCCTCAGATTTAATCAAAGTTGAGAATTCTTTAGCAAGAGACATAAGTGGGCCTGCAAGAATATTTGCAACCAAAATATCCGCCTGTTGGTTTTTAAATTCTGCATTGAACTCTTCAGGTAATCCAACATAAAGATTTTCAAGAACGCCATTCAGCTCAGCATTTTGTTTGGTTGCTAAGACGGCTTGAGGGTCAATATCTGTTGCATAGACTTTCTTCGCACCTAAAAGCAGTGCTGCAACACCGAGGATGCCTGAACCACAACCATAATCAATCACCACTTTATCTTTAACATCGGTTTTGCCTAACCATTGTAGACAAAGGAAAGTAGATGCATGGTTACCCGTACCAAATGCTAAGCCTGGATCAAGTTTGATATTGACTGCATCCGCTTCTGGTGGCTCTATCCATTCAGGTACGATCCAATACTTTTCACCAATTTGAATTGGTTCATAGTAATCCATCCAAGAACGTTCCCATACTTGGTCTTCAAGAAATTCACTGCGCATCGGTTCAATTGGGAGTTGGGTGCGAATAAATGTTTCTAGTGCTGTTACATCAATGTCTTCGCCTTCTTCTTGCGCATAAATTCCTGTAACAATCACTTTATTCCACAGCGGAGTTTCACCTGGGAGTGGTTCAAGCAAGTCTTGGTTTTCAGCATCATCTAATGTCACGCTGACTGCGCCTAAAGAACTTAACAAGGTTTCAGTAAAATCAACTTGAGCTTGTTCTACAGTAATATGAATTTGTAACCACTTCACGGCAAAGACCTAAATCGTTTTCTTAAAGGCAGTATTGTAGCCGAAACTGGGAAGTTACGCTTATATTCAGTGGGAAAATAAAAAAATGGATGCTTAAGCATCCATTTTAGTCGAGGTGTATTATCGCTTTATGCAGCAGATTCAGTTTCAGTTATAGCATGTCTTGAAATTAAGGCACCAAAAATAGCAGCGAAAATATACATAAAGATTGAGTAAACCGCTGCAGGCATCGCAACTGTAGAATTTGCGATGACAGTTAAAGCAATTGTCATGGCTAAGGTACTATTATGAATGCCGATCTCAAATGCACATGCACGTGCTTGAGCACTATTAATACCAAGTAATCTTGGAACGAAGTAGCCAATAACCAGACTGCAAATACAGAAAATCACCGTGGCTAAGCCAACTTGAGTCAGGTACTCCATGATATGTGCACGTTCTTTGGTGATGGCCCCAATAATAATGAGAATCAAAAACACCACTGAGAAAATTCGTAAAGGTTTACTTAATTTTTCAGTAAAGTGTGGCGCATAATGTCGAATGAGCATGCCGATACACACAGGAATTAAAATAATTGCAAAGACTTGCAGTATCTTACTGAACTGCATGGTGATTTGTTGCCCATCATTCATAAAGTATTGAATCGAAAAGTTTACGATTAAAGGCAAGGTAAAGGCAGCAATGACCGAGTTAATTGCAGTTAAGGTAATATTAAGTGCAATATCCCCTTTAAATAAATAACTAAATAGATTGGCGGTACTTCCTCCAGGTGAGGCTGCAAGTAACATTAAACCAACGGCAAGCAAAGGTGGGAGTGCAAGCACTTTACAAATGATAAAAGCGATACCGACCAAAAGTACCAACTGACAGAATAACGCAATCAATACGGCTTTAGGGTGTTTAGAAACTCGCGCAAAATCTTTTGGAGTAAGTTCTAAACCTAGTCCAATCATAATAATGGCGAGGGCGAGGGGAAGCATTATGGTAATTATCCCTGAATCCATAGTTTCATCCTTTTTGTTGTTTTGACATCAATTCAATATGTGAATATTCTGTACTCGATTTGAGTGTAATCGAAAGGTATCGAATTGAAAAATGAAATCTATGACTCAGAAATCTTCTTGGAAATATGTGCTTTAAATATATAGCATTAGGCCGAATAACAATTGATTCATCGTAGATGTAAAACTATATGGATACTGATATTAATCAAGTCTACACAGACTTGAAATAAAAAAGGTGCTCCATTTTTCAATGGAACACCTTTTTGCTCAGACATGCTATTTATAAAAGCAGGAATTTATAAAAGCATATGCCTATGCTTAACGCAGATTATTGCGCTTGGATCGGATCTTCGCTTGGAGCGGCTTGACTCGGCTGCTCCATGGCAGGTTGTTCCGCTTGTGATGCATCATTTGTTGCTGGTGCATCTGCACTCGCTGGAGCAGATTGTTCTACAGCTGGGCGGTTTTCAATGGCTGGTTCAGGCGCTGCAGCAGCGGCGGTTGGGTTGCCACCTGCAGGTGCTGGGAAGCTAAATTGTAATTTACCATTTTCATTTGGTTCACATGTACCATTAAAAGTTACACCTTTATTGGCGTAGGTGACCCAGTCACCTTGTTTTTTCTTGGCACATACCTGAATTTGCTTTTTCACTTCGGCTTTGCTGGTGTTTTCATCAGCAGCATGGGCAAAACTAAATGCAGCACAACTGAGTAAAGATGCTGTAATTACTTTAGACATGGTATTTTTCATCATGATATTCCTTTTATATAAAGTCTCGAAAAAAATAATTTGTCCGTGTATTGTCTATCGTATCGTGAGTTTTTGATAAGTTAAATTCTATTTGTAGGGCAGTCATGAAACGAAGTGTCAATTTATGTTGCCTATGTATAAGAGATGTTTATTCGTTCATACGCATGATTAAGGGAAATAATATTTGTAAAACTGCCTAAAACTAGAAGTAAAATTTTGCTATAATTTCCTGTCATTCTTTTATCTCTCATTTATCACTATGCATTATCCTAAAGTTTACGATGTCATTGTTATCGGTGGCGGTCACGCAGGTACGGAAGCGGCACTGGCTGCGGCGCGTATGGGTCGACAGACTCTGCTTTTGACTCATAACATTGAGACTTTAGGGCAGATGAGCTGTAACCCAGCCATTGGTGGTATTGGTAAATCTCACCTTGTTCGCGAAATTGATGCCTTAGGTGGTGCAATGGCGTTGGCTGCGGATAAGGGCGGTATTCAATTTCGTATTTTGAACTCGCGTAAAGGCGCAGCTGTACGTGCAACTCGTGCACAAGCTGACCGTATCCGTTATAAAGCCGCGATTCGTCATACACTTGAAAATCAAGCCAATTTAGATATTTTTCAACAATCTGCAGATGACTTAATTGTTGAAGGCGATACGGTTAAAGGTGTAGTGACCCAAATGGGTATTCGCTTTGATGCGAAAACTGTGGTGTTAACCACAGGTACATTCTTAGGTGGCGTGATTCACGTTGGGCTAAATAATTCGTCAGGTGGACGAGCAGGCGATCCACCATCAATTTCGTTAGCAGCTCGTTTACGTGAATTAAATCTACCAGTAGGTCGTTTAAAAACTGGTACACCACCACGTATTGATGCGCGTTCTGTCGATTTTTCTGTGATGATTCCGCAACCGGGTGATTTCCCATCACCAACCATGTCATTTATGGGTGATGCTTCGATGCATCCTGAGCAAGTAAATTGCTATATCACGCATACCAATGCGCGTACTCATGAGATTATTCGTGGTGGTTTAGACCGTTCGCCGATGTATACCGGAGTGATTGAAGGTGTAGGCCCACGTTATTGCCCATCGATTGAAGATAAAATTCATAAATTTGCAGATAAAGATTCGCATCAGGTATTCCTTGAGCCAGAAGGCTTGGATACCCATGAGCTTTATCCAAACGGTATTTCAACATCTTTACCATTTGATGTGCAGTTTGAGTTGGTACGTTCAATCCGTGGTATGGAGAATGCACACATTCTTCGCCCAGGCTATGCAATTGAATATGATTATTTCAACCCGCAGTCTTTGAAATTCTCACTTGAAACCAAATCGATTAATAACTTGTATTTTGCAGGTCAAATTAACGGTACAACAGGTTATGAAGAAGCTGGTGCACAAGGTTTATTGGCGGGCTTAAATGCTGCACGTCGTGCATGGGATCAAGAGCAATGGACGCCTAAACGTGATGAAGCGTATATGGGTGTTCTTGTTGATGACTTGATTACTTTAGGTACCAAAGAACCGTATCGTATGTTTACTTCTCGTGCGGAATATCGTTTGATGCTTCGTGAAGATAATGCTGATCAACGTTTAACAGCAATTGGCCGTGAAATGGGCTTGGTTGATGATGAACGTTGGGCTTCTTATTGTGAAAAAATGGAAGCAGTTGAAAAAGAAACAGGTCGTTTACAACACCTTTGGGCTGCACCAAACAATCCAATGGGTAAAAAATTCGTTGAATTGACCGGTGCTGATCTCTCTAAAGAATGTTCTGCAATCGATTTACTTAAACGCCCAAACATTAACTTTGCACAAATTGCTGAATTAACTGGTTCTGAAGTATCTGCATTTGTCGGTGAGCAGATTGAAATAGCAGTGAAATACGAAGGTTATATCAATCGTCAGCAAGAAGATGTTGCGCAAATGAAGCGTTTGGAAGACACCAAAATTCCTGCTGATTTTGATTATGATATCGTTTCAGGGCTTTCTCGTGAAATCACCATGAAACTGAAAAATGTATTACCTGAAACATTGGCACAAGCCAGCCGTATTCCGGGTGTAACACCTGCTGCTGTTCAATTGGTGATGATTACAATTCGTAAAAATAACCAAGCGAGAAAATCAGCTTAAGATGTTGAATTGTAAGAAACCCGCTATATGCGGGTTTTTTATTGTCTATAGCAAAGGGGGATTTTTATTGAAAATATATTGTCATTATGACAATATAAAAAGTAAGTAGATTCTAGAGTAAAACATGACAAAACAAGATCAATTAAAAGGTGCAATCTATGGTTTGTTGGTAGGTGATGCTGTAGGGGTATCTTATGAATTTCTCTTAGCTGAGCAGTTACCAGCCTATGACCAAATTGAAATGCTTCCACCGAATAATTTTGCCAAGACCTATCCTCATATTCCAGTAGGGACATGGTCAGATGATGGCGCACAAGCTTTATGCCTTTTGGATTCATTACTTTATAAAAATAAAATGGATACAGAAGATTTTATGAAACGTATATGTAACTGGTATCAATGTGGTTATATGGCTGTGGATTTTCAAGTATTTGATGTTGGAGTGCAAACTGCTGAAGCCATAAGAAACTATCTGTCTGGTGTGCCATTATTACAGGTTGCAAATAATGATGTACTTGCAAATGGCAATGGTTCATTGATGCGGGTATTACCTCTAGCAATTTGGCATCAAGGTTCAGATATACAGTTGATTGAAGATGCTTATGCGCAATCACATGTCACACATGCGCATTTACGTTCTAAAGTTTGCTGTGCTTTATATTGTTTATGGGCAAGGTCTATTTTAAATGGTTTGGATATTGCAGCTGCTTGGTCTGATGCAGTGACAAAATTACGTGCTTATTTAAAAGATAAGCCAGATGATCTAGAACAACTAGAATATTATATTCGACCTGATGAATTGGAAAAGGGAACAGGCAGTGGTTATGTGGTTGATTGTTTAAAATCGGCTAGATATGCATTAAAACAAACAACATATCAAGATGTCATTAAAACAGCCATTGCATTTGGTCGAGATACAGATACAACGGCTTGTGTCGCAGGAGGAATCGCTGGATTATATTTTGGTTTTGATTCAATTCCAGAATCATGGTTAGCGCAGCTCAGAGCTAAAGATTTAGTTGAACCCTTATTGGCCAAACTACTCTCCAATGTGCCAGCTTAAAGGCAAATATTTATGTAAATCAAAGGAAAATCTTAATGATGACCCTTTGATTTTATAAATTCTACAGGCCAACTTGGCCATCTAAGTAATCATCTTTTAATACGCCATCTAGTTTTACTTTACTAAAGTTAAATGTAAACGTTTTTGGATTAAATTGGATGTTTTTTAAAGAGTCTGCTTTTACTTTGGGTGATGGGACAATATTTGAGTAAATATTAAAGTGTGATTCAGTAGCCTGATTATCAATGGTTTTTATATATAAGTTATCAAATGGGCTCAAAGAGCTTGACCAAAACTCAATGATATTATGGTTTGTAAAAGAGATTTTAAAATGTTTTCCATTAAAGTTAGTTGAGCTGTTATTTAGCGTGTTATATAGCACAATATTATTTTTTATATCAGTTTTTTCAATACTTTGAATTTTTATAGGTGGTTTGGATAAGGTACCTGAAATTTTTCCATTGAGTTTAATTTCTATTTTCTCTGAAGTATCTTCATTATATAACAACGTGTTGTTGAATGTAGCATAACTACTTCCTGAATTTGGATCGATTGACATTGTTATATTCTTACAACCAGTTCTATAAGAATAACAGATATATTCAATAGGATTCGTTATGGAGGTAACATCCATTAATCGAGTAATTTCAGGTTCTTTGGTGAGATCTTGTTCATCAAAAAGTACGCCAACTATATAGCTGTGGTTTTCATTCAATTGATTTTTTGCATCGAATTGAAATTCATAATAATTGTAACTTAGTTCATAAGTGCCTACTTCATTCAGATTTGGAGCTTCAAAGCTTTGCATTACTCTATATAAAGGCTTCGTTTGGTCTTGAGTTTCAACATTCGCTTGTAATGAAGTAATTTGATTATCTTTAGTAATGAGTAACTGGCTTTCCACTTTATTTGGCGGGAGTTGCTCAGACGGTGAATTGTTATTATTGGAATCATTTCCACCACCACAACCTGTTAAGTACAAACTTGTTATTGATAATATAAGCATTTTTTTAATCATTGAATATTTCTCATTGGTTACTTTTGATTTTTAATCAAGTGTAGTGTGTTTAACAGATTTAATAAACAGATCCAATCTAACTTTATAAAAATAACTCCTAAACAGAATTGATGAAAAACAAAGCAGTTTTAATTATTTTTCAGTTTGCAAAATCATCGCTATAGTCAATTTACATTCAAAAGAGAGGTGAACACCATGACAATGAAATCAATCCGCTACAATAGTGCTGAACTTGCGTGCTGTAACATGTGATGTTTAACATACTCCAATAAATCCCATGTCTTGTGGACATGTAAAAATGTGACATGGGTTTTATATCAGCGCAAAAACAATAAAATTTAAAAACAACAATCAAAACAATAAATCAAAGAGCCGAAAGGCTCTTTTTATTTTGATTGTTTTCGCTTGGATGAAGTCGATAGATTATTCAATTTCATGTACTGCATTAAACACTTCAACAGGCTCAATTCGGACAATCTTTTTACCAAAACTTCTTAACCACCATACCAGTTGTGAGGTAAATGGAACCACAGCACTGACTTGATACAGTTCTTCATTCAGTTGTTCAACTTTTTGCTCTTTACTGAGTTGGCTCTCCGTAAAGTATTGTGCATCATCTTCGTGCATAACTAATTTTAATTCAACATTTTCGGTCGGTCGAGAAAAGTCGACTCTAAAGCCTAGCGCACCAGAATCGATATATTCATCAATATCGAATTTGACTGGGTGTAAAGCACGTAAATCTAAAACAGTTGCAGATTTAAAACGGTGTAATGCAAAGGTTTGAACTTCTGTCTTGTCATGACGCGTACAAATCAAATAGATAATTGCACCTTTTTGAACCAAACCTAAAGGATTTAGAGTATAAGTTTTCTCTTCACCCTGATAACCACGTGCACGATAGACACATTCAATTTGTTTATCTTGTAGTAGTCCTTCATAAATGGCTTGCTGTGCATGTCTTTCCACCAGAGGAGGGATTACTGGTTGGCTTGCAGGCACAATTCGAACACGGTTAATCCATTGGCGAACATTGTTCTGCGTAGAAAGGCTACGCCGTGCCAAATCGAACCAAGGGTTCATTTCATCAATTAAACTCGGTGGAAGCAGGTGTTTTAAATGTTCTTCAACCATCATAAACGTGACTGCTTGCGAGCTGGTCATATGCGGCAGACTTTGAATCGGGGCATCTGAACGCCAACGCCAGCCTTGCGGTACGGTTTTGTTACTCTCGATAGGAAAGCGTTGAGCAATCTGATTTAGATCACGTTGAATCGTGCGTAAGCTGATTTCGATCCCTTCACGTTCTAAAACTTCTTGTAATTCACGTGTGCCCATCCACTTCCCAGTAGAGAGTCGGGACAGGATTTGCCATTGGCGATAGAGGCTATTGGAAGTTTCTTTTTCTTGTGCAGACATGGTTTGGTATCAATGGAATCGTGAATGTTTAAGGGAAATAAATCAGCTACACAATAGAAAATTAAAACTGATTCTGCAAGTTATATCCTGTGAGTAGTTGCTTAGGTGTTGAAAATATTAGCTAAAAAATTTTGAAACAAGTTCGATCAAAACTCACATTGAGTGCAATAGTAAACAATGAATTAATAAAACTGAGCCAGAAAGATTTAATTGTACAGGTGAAGAATACAGGATATGGCGATTTAATAATATTTTGGCATTGATATTGCATTATTAAAGAAGCCATTAGAGAAGATAAAAAGAGGTTTGTATGCTAAAAGAAACCATAGATACAAATTCAAGCAATGAGAATTATGCAGATCGCTTTGCTTTGCCAATTGCTGAGGCAGAAGAAAAAACTGAAACGACGAATCAACAACAGATAGGAAATATTCAACAGGCCATTAATCTAAATATCGATGCACAACAAGCCTCACATCATTTACTTAAACAGATGAATTCGGTTTTTTTTAATGAAATGACGGATGATCACGTTCTTTCGCCCGAAACTGCTGAAAAAATTGAAGATTGGTTATCTCAACACAGCATTTACCAACTTGAAAAACTGAATGAAACAGCCAAAGCACATTTTTTATATCAAGGAATTACTTTTGCGGTTTATGGTGAAACATCGGGAATTGATCGAACCATACCGTTTGATTTAATTCCGCGTGTGATTGCCAAGCAACAGTGGAACAAGATTGCAGCAGGCTGTACACAGCGTATTCAAGCGTTAAATTTATTTTTAGCTGATATCTATAATCAACAAAATATTTTAAAAGAAGGTTTAATTCCAGCAGTACAAGTGCTATCACATGAAGCTTATCAACCGGTGATGATGAATCATCGCTTGAATGGAAATATTTACAGTCAAATCAGTGGAATTGATATTGTACGCGACTGCAAAGGTGAATTTTTTGTCTTAGAAGATAATCTACGTACGCCTTCAGGTGTGTCCTATATGCTTGAAAGTCGTAAGATGAGTCAAAAAATTATGCCTGAATTATGCAATCAACACGTTGCCAATATTGAGTTGTATCCGCAATTGTTGCGTGACGTTTTGGCTGAAAATTCAAATGTAGACAGCCCAACAATCGTGGTTTTAACACCAGGACGTTATAACAGCGCCTATTATGAACATTCATTTTTAGCAAGGGAAATGGGTGTGCCATTGGTGACATCACGTGATCTTTTTGTTGAAAACGACAAGGTTTATGTGAAAACTATCCGTGGACGTCAACAGGTTGATGTAATTTATAGACGTTTGGATGATGGTTTTTTAGACCCATTGAGCTTTAGACCTGATAGCACTTTAGGTGTAGCAGGGTTGATGTCTGCTTATTTAAGCGGAAATGTGGTGATTGCCAATGCACCTGGTACAGGCGTTGCAGATGATAAGTCGATTTATCCATATGTGGATCAAATGATTGCTTATTATTTAAATGAAAAACCAATTTTGTCCAATGTACCGACGTATCAATGCCGTGAAGCTGAAGCTTTGGATTATGTTTTGGCAAATCTGGATCAATTGGTGGTAAAAGAGGCTCAAGGTTCAGGTGGTTATGGGATGCTCATCGGTCCTAAAGCAACTGAACAAGAAATTGATCTATTTAAAATGAAGTTAATGGCTTCACCCTCTGCGTATATTGCGCAACCCACCTTAAATTTATCTGTTGCACCAACACTAACTTCCCAAGGAATTGCTGAACGTCATATTGATTTACGACCATTTATTCTCAGCTCACCAGAACGCATAGAAATTGTTCCAGGTGGCTTGACTCGTGTTGCGATGCAACAAGGTTCACTGGTGGTCAACTCATCACAAGGTGGTGGAATTAAGGATACATGGGTAATTGATGAATATTCAATTTAGCCCCACCTTCAAATAATCCCAGCCAAAGGAGAGCAAACATGATTTTACTCAGTACCAATGCACAGAATATATTTTGGTTAGGACGCTATTTAACCCGTATTCAATATTTGTGTAGTCAATTTCCATTTAAAACCAATGAATTGGCTTTAGATTATGCACATGCTTTTTGTTTACCCGCATTTGATGCAAGTTCTTTAAATGAATTGATTTTAGACAATGAGCAACCTGCATCATTTCATCAGCATTTTTTATGTGCCAAAAATAATATTCATGATTTACGTGGGGTGATTTCAGCACAGTCCTTTGCCGAATTAAATCAGTTATTGCAACAGGCAGAGCAAAATGCTGGTTTTATTTGTGATGTTTGTGAAGAATGTAATGACGTTTTAGAGGCAGAAGATGATGAATTGTTGTTTCTATTTTTTAGTTTAGGGCAAAAAATGGAACAATTTGATCGTCAATTGCGTCTGAATCAAGACAAATCAGTGACTTTGACACAATTGAATCATTTGATTGATCGTTTAGATCAACATGGTATGTGTAGTTTGCCTGAAGTTTGGGAAGAACTAAAAAACCAACCAGACCGTATGAATTATTATCATTTTAGTGACCATATTGACTCATTATTTGAATTGGATCGCTTATGAAACTGATGATTAATCACCAAACGCATTACCAATATTCTGAATGGGCAAAAAATAGTATTCAGTATATCAAGATGACACCACAGTCAAATTTGCATCAACAAGTGACGGGTTGGCATGTCAGTGTTCCCGGTGAAAAACAGATTAAAAAAGATGCCTTTGATAATGTCTGGTTGACCAGTTCGCAAATTGAGCCTTATCAACAAATGTCCATTATGGCGCAGGGGATTGTCGATATTAATGTAGACAATCAATTTGGTATAGAAGATCAGGTATCACCTGTGGTTTTTTTACAGCCAACCACTGCAACCTTGTGCAATACAGAAATGATTGCTTTTGCTGAACAGTATATAACGCATAAGCGTTGGGCAAATTTCCAAAAATTAGCAGAAGCTTTGTTGCAACATATGCCTTATATCAGTGCAAGTACCACAGTAACGCATACCGCAGTGGAGTCTTTTTCAGCACGACAAGGGGTATGTCAAGATCATAGTCATGTCTTGATTGCGATGGCCAAAGCATTGGGTGTACCGGCTCGCTATGTTTCTGGTTACTTATATGTAAATAATCAATCGCATTTGGCAAGTCATGCTTGGACAGAGGTATTTTTAGATGGTAAATGGCATGTTATTGATGTCAGTAATCAATTATTTCGTCCAGAATCACATGTCTATGTGGCGATTGGACGCGACTATTGGGATGTTGCACCCGTTCGTGGAGTAAGAGAGCAAGGTGGCACTGAAACCATGTACTCTATTGTTCAAGTGCTTGCATGTTAGTGATGGCAATGGTAAATAGTGTGAATAATTGCAGAATGTGATTAATCTCAAATTTAGTTGTATAGGTAGTTTCATGACGTATTGCTGTGCTTTAAGACTCAAACAAGGTTTAGTATTTATTAGTGATACTCGTACCAATGCTGGAGTCGATCACATTTCTGTATATCGAAAACTTTATACGTTTGGGGTAAAAGGCGAACGCTTTATTTGTATTCAAACTTCTGGTAACCTTGCAACGACCCAAGCGGTGATTGGACATTTAGAAAATCATTTGGCACTTAAGCAAGAACCCAATTTGTATAGTGTGAATACAATGTTCGAGGTCGCTGGATTGGTTGGGCAAACCCTACGCAAAGTCATCGCAGATGTCACTGAAGATACTCAAGAGCAAAGTAACTATTATTGTAGTTTGTTGGTTGGTGGTCAGATCAGTGGAGAGGAAATACAGCTTTATAATATTTATCCGCAAGGTAATTTTATTTCTGCAACCAGTGATACGCCTTATTTCCAAATTGGTGAAAGTAAATATGGTAAACCAATTTTAGATCGTGCCTTAAGTTATGACATGCCTTTAGATGAAGCGTTACGTTGTAGTTTAATTTCATTTGATTCGACTTTACGTTCAAATGTATCTGTTGGTATGCCATTAGATGCGATGATTTATCTTAAAGACAGCCTAGAGGTACCAAAAGGCAAGCGAATTAACGACAGTGATCCTTATTTTCAACACATCAGCAAACAATGGTCTGAAACTTTAAAGAAAGGTTTGCAAGATTTACCTAAACCGACCAATGATTATTTTGAATAATACTGTATGTGCTTTAAAGCGAGTTTAATCTCGCTTTTTTTATATTAAAAATTATGAAGAGGTTGCATAAATTCAATTTTATGTTTCTTTTATTCTAAAATTTATATCGAGACAATTGACTAGGTGGATCATGATTTACTTTGTGTTTTTAATGATAAATATATATTAAATCACTGTTTTAAATTAAAAAATTAAAGAGCACGGTTGCTATGTATTTAGTTTAAAGCAATCCATATAAAAGAATAGATAAACAATTAAATAATAAAACGTTAAGGCTTGTATGATCGCAAATAATTGTTTATAAATAATGAAAGTTAAAAATAGAAGAATTACATGACTTTTCAATTATGCTACGCAAGTAAAACAACTTCACCCCATCATCAAATACTCAATGATTTAAGAGATATTTTAGGTGAAGCGAGAGATTTTAATATACTTCATCAAGTGCAAGGCGTTCTGTATTTTGCAGATGAGCATTTTTTTCAATGCCTAGAAGGTGAGGAAGTGGTTATCTTACATGTATTGGAAAAACTGCATAAAGATCCAAGACATCATCAGATCAAGCTGTTTAGAGCAGGCCATGTTGAGCAAGGGCATTTTTCACAGTGGTCTATGAAATATGTGAGACGAAATGGCAAAATTCAACAATACTTTGAGAGTAAGGGCTATAACCATTTTCGCCCATTAAGTTTAGATGAGCAGGATATCCCGACATTACTTAAACTACTCTATGAGATTGAACAGCCAGAAGAATTTGTCTAAAACCTGAAAACTCTTAAAAAATCCAAGCGATGGCTTGGATTTTCATCTTGAATCGAGAACGAGTGCTTAAAGTTTTTTACGGATAGGGCGAGCACTCATACGACAGAGTAACTCATAACCGATCGTACCATTGGCAGCAGCTACATCATCAACCAAACGATCTTTGCCCCACAGTTCAACGACTGTACCTAGTGGTGCATCTATGCCAGTGACATCAATTGCGATCATATCCATTGCGACACGACCAATGATCGCTGTCATTTGACCATTGATGCTGACATAGTTTTGTTGAGGAAAAGCACGCGGATAACCATCCCCATAGCCTATTGAAACAATGGCGATATCCATTTTATTTTTGGAGACAAATGTAGAGCCATAGCCTACAGATTCACCTGCTTGAATATGATTGAGTGCGATGATTTCAGCGGTAAAGCTCATGACAGGTTTGATGTCTAGTTCAGCAACGCTTCGATCTGCAAAGGGAGACGCGCCGTAAAGCATGATACCTGGACGTACAAAATCAAAATTCAGTTCAGGCCATTTAAAAATAGCAGCAGAATTGCAGCATGAAGCTAAGATCGGTTCACAAGCAGCTTTTACCTGTAAGAATTGATCTTTCTGTTGTTCATTTAACGGGTGATGATCCGCATCCGCATTGGCAAAATGCATGGTCAGCACACAGGTAAAGCCTTCTGCTTTGAGTGATTGAATCACTTCAATAATTTCAGCCACCTTAAAACCCAATCGGTTCATACCGCTATTGAGTTTTACCCAGACTTTTAAACCTTTGTCGATATATTGTTTTTTATGTGCACGTAACCATGCCAATTGTGGTTGATGATGTACAACGATTTCAAGGTTATTTTCAAGAACACTAATCATTTCATCAGCGCTGAAAATACCTTCGATGAGAGTAATCGGTTGTTGATAGCCTAATGCTCGAATCTCTAAGGCTTCAGCAAGGCAGGCGACACCAAAGGCATCAGTCGCATTTAAGGCGGCTAAACAGTCCTTGACGCCATGTCCATATGCATTGGCTTTAACCATACTGACAATTTTAGCGCTTGGTGCAAGTTGTTTGACTCGGTTTAAATTATATTGCAGTGCTGCACTGTCAATATAAACTGTTGCTTGACGCACCCTAGTTACTCCTGAGGAATGGCAAAGATTGAATAATGCTAAATCGCATAAATAGAGATAAAAGCCTAACTTTAAAAAAGTGCAGCTTTAAAACGCTAAATATTGTAGTCCTATCAGCTTTAAATAAACATAAACATTTGTGTTTTGAATGGTTTATTGATTTTGTATCGATAAAATTTTTGCTAAGCGCTTTGCACATAATTTGTAAAGATATAGCACTTTATTTTTTAAATAAAATCGTACATTTTATATTTAAATTTAAGGATTTATTTCGGAGGGTGTATGGGAACATGGTCACATGAACCATTTGGAAATGATACTGCAAGTGATTGGGCCTATGAGTTTGAAGAGCAAGATGGGCATGTTGTCATTGAACAAGCTTTTGATGAAATGATTGATATGGCAACCGAAGAGTTTATCGATGCCGATATTGGTTGTATTGCGCATGCTGCAGCAGATGTTTTAGCTAAATCATTTGGTGAAGGGATTGAAGAAAATGAATATTATCCTGAACCTGTAGAAAAATGGCTTGAACAAAATAAAAACAATGTCAATTATGCGCTTATTCCCAAAGCATTGACTGCATTATTATTATTGACCAGTGAAAACTCTGAATTGGATGAGCTTTGGCAAGATTCAGATGATTATGATGAATGGACTAAGAATATTGAAACGTTGAGAGAGACTTTAAGTTCCAAGATTTGAGGATTAAAATCTCATCTCAACAGCAGTGTTAAATGATGCTAACTCTATTGATCAGCATTATTCTTCATCTTGATATTGCGCATAATACTCAGGCGATAGATTACTAAAGCGTGTGTATTGGCCTTCAAAGGCTAAACGTACAGTCCCGATCGGGCCATTACGTTGTTTACCAATGATAATTTCAGCTGTGCCTGCTTCTTTCGACTCTTTGTTATAAACCTCATCACGGTAAATAAACATAATTAAATCGGCATCCTGCTCGATTGCACCTGATTCACGCAAGTCGGACATTACTGGACGTTTATTTGGGCGGTTTTCCAGAGAACGGTTAAGCTGTGATAGTGCAATAACAGGGCACATCATTTCCTTGGCAAGGGCTTTTAAGCTTCGTGAAATTTCACCAATCTCACCAACACGGTTATCACCCATGCCTGGCACTTTCATCAATTGTAGATAATCGATCATGATACAACCCAGCTTGCCACCATGTTGTTTGGCAATACGTCGTGCACGTGCTCGAAGTTCCGTTGGTGGCAATGCAGATGAATCATCAATATAAAGATGTTTTTCTTGTAGTTGTAAAATGGTTCCTGTGACTTTAGACCATTCATCGCCATCGAGTTTACCCGAACGTAAATGCCCTTGATGAACTTTACCGTATGCTGAAATTAGACGCATGGCGATAGAGTCTGCTGGCATCTCCATAGAGAATACCAGTGCTGGAAGATCACAGTTAAATAACACACTTTCAACAAGGTTCATGGCAAAGGTTGTTTTACCCATCGACGGACGTGCAGCAACAATGATCATATCTCCAGCTTGCATACCAGAGGTTTTATTGTCTAACTCCATAAAACCTGTGGTTAAACCGGTGATATTGCCTTCCATTTGAGAAAGTTCATTTAACTTATCAAAAACGTCTGCAACAACTGAGGTAATGGCTTTTGGCCCTTGTGCTTTCGCGTTGTTATTATGTTGTTCTGCAATAGAGAAAATATTGGTTTCAGCTAGATCAAGAATTTCACTGACTTCACGACCTTTGGTGTCATAAGCATTTTGCAGGATTTCATTGCCTACTTTAATCATGCTTCTTAACGTTGAAAATTCTTTGATTTTGCCCGCATAAGTTTCTAGGTTATAGAAACTTGAAGGTGAATCGGACATCAATTGCATTAAATATTCTTCACCGCCAATTGCATCAAGCAAGTTTTGCTTAATCAGCCAATCGTTGACTAAAACTGCATCATATGGAGAGTTTTCTTGTGCTAGTTTTTCGATTGCACGAAAGATGTATTTGTGACGTGTTGCATAAAAATCAGTTTCATTCAAAGTATCACTGACTTGTTCAAAAGACTCAGCAACCGTCATCAATGCAGCCAGTACAGCTTGTTCAATTGTCAAGTTATGAGGAGGCGTACGAAACTCTTTTAACTGAGCATTGTCTTTGTTTTTTGCATCAGTGCTGAAGGGATTCTGTTGAGCTGTGGCAGTTGCCTGAGACATATAAAACCTTGATTTTTAAATCGTGCAAAAACATTATTTACGTAATGTACGTGTGTACTGAAGTACTCACTTATCTTAATGCAAAATACTAAAAGTATCTAACAGTAATACCGATAAGTAGGGGAATGAATCAACTAGAAACAATTTCAGCTGATCCGAGGTAAAATTTAAAGATAAAAAAAGAGCATACAAAAGTATGCTCTTTTTTTCTGCAAGAAATTACTCAGATACGATAGTAACGAGAACTTCAGCAGTAACATCATGATGCAATTGGATTGCGATGTTAAATTCGCCAGTGTGACGAAGTGCACCGTTCGGTAAACGAACTTCAGCACGGTCAACAACAAGACCAGCATTTGTTAACGCGTCAGCGATATCACGAGTACCGATTGAACCGAATAATTTACCTTCATCACCAGCTTTCGCAGTGATAACGATGTTTACTTCGTTCAATTGGTCAGCACGTGCTTGAGCAGCAGCTAAAACTTCAGCTTCACCTTTCTCAAGTTCTGCACGACGAGCTTCAAATGCAGCAGTATTCGCTTCAGTCGCTGCAACTGCTTTACCTTGAGGGATAAGGTAGTTACGGCCGTAACCAGCTTTAACTGAAACTTTATCGCCTAATTTACCAAGGTTTTTAATGCGTTGTAATAAAATAATATCCACGGCTCAACCTCACTTATGATTGTCAGTGTAAGGAATCAACGCTAAATAGCGAGCTTGTTTGATAGCAAGCGCTAATTGACGTTGGTAACGAGCTTTAGTACCTGTAATACGGCTAGGAACAATCTTGCCGTTTTCAGTGATGTACTGTTTTAAAGTGTCGATATCTTTGTAGTCGATGTACGTAACGTTCTCAGCTGTAAAGCGGCAGAACTTGCGACGACGGTAAAAACGTGCCATTGATGTTCTCCTTATGCTTCAACAGAATCTTGAGCTTGTTGTGCTTCTTCACGTTGAGCTTTACGCGCACGTTTTTCTTCAGCACTCTTAGCGAGTAAAGATTCTTCAGTGATTGCGTTTTCACGACGGATAATCACGTTACGAAGGATTGCATCGTTATAACGGAACAATTCTTCTAATTCATTAAGCGTAGTTTGGTTACATTCAATGTTCATTAAAATGTAATGCGCTTTATGGATTTTGTTAATTGGGTAAGCCAATTGGCGACGGCCCCAATCTTCAAGACGGTGAATTTGACCTTCAGCATCTTTGATGTGAGAAATGTAGCGTTCTACCATTCCCACAACTTGATCGCTTTGGTCTGGGTGTACCAGAATTACGATTTCGTAGTGACGCATTGTCAGCTCCTTACGGTTTATACAGCCCCAACCTTAAAAAGATTGAAGCAAGGAGTCACAATCAGCATAAACTTTAAACAACAGTTTAAAAGCCAATAGATTGTGCCGCAAAAATTGCGAGCGCTTATTATAGGAAAGTTTGTGCGTAAACACAATTTAATATTCAAATATTTATTGGAATAACCACTAAAATTTTACAGCCCCGAGATTGAATTTCATCTTGTACCTATTTAGATTGAAAATGAATAAAAATATGGATCGCTAAAATGACAAACTACAGCGCTGAAAAACTTGAAACAATTGAATCTTATATTGAAAACCCTACACAAGACTTCTACTTTGATGTTTTTGATGGTCGTTATGACATTGTCATGGTGGTGGATTGGAGAGAAGAGGATGATGCAATTATTGGCTATTGTGAAAATATTTTAGAAACTGGACAATTGTCTGCTGAACTTGAAGATGCTGAAAATCAACAAGGTTTTAGCATCACAATTCATTATGGTGAAAAATCATTGTTGATTCCTTATCAAGGAGAAGGTGCTGATCGTGATACCACGCTACGGTCACTCAATGAAATTTTACAACCTGAGTATGAAATCCGTTTCTGCAAAGCTTCTGATGGTTCCGACACATTAGAATTTATTCCACTTCCGAAAAAATTATGGCATCAACTGGATATGAAATATGCAGGAAAAATGGATGCATTATTTGCTCGGTTTGAGCATGATTCAGTTTTTTTTGGAAGTTAATTGGGTTAATCAATTAGAAGTAAAATTGACTAAAATAAAAACGTGAATTTATTGATTAGATTAATTCATGATTTATTTTGTGGTAATAAAAACACCACAAAGCCCTTAAAGTTTGGATCAGTATCAAATTTAAGTTGTTGATTCCATTTACCATGTTGTACCAAGCCAATTTTATAAGGCAGTTTCAATGTTGAAGCCTTGGTTAAATAAGCCTGATAATTTGGAATAGTCGAAGAGCCTTGATAGGTTTGAATCACCATTTCATCAATATTTTCTCTAAATAGCCTAAGTGTATCTGGATCACGCAGATTGGCCCAATCCATCAAACTGGTGATGCTGAGTTGATAGTGCTGTGGTAACTGCTTTCTAAGCTGTTGTAGAAATAAGCCATACGCTTTTAAATTTTTAGTTGGCGCATCAAAGTCAATTTGAATACCTTGAATGTGATTGCCTGCGCTTTCCCACTGTCGGACGCGTTGTAAAATTTTTTCTATTTCAGTGCCTTGCCAATTTAAATGATGATTTCGAAAAACCAACCATACCTTCTGATGTGAAATTTTAACCACAGAAATGCCTTGTTGGATCAAGATAGATTGGTTGGAATTTTTCTCCAGCCTAACTTCACCTTGTAAAATATAGATTTCCTTAGCTTTACTTAAATAAGGCGCAGACTTGATATTTCCCCAAATCCAAAAGGCATCATAGTCATTTGCATTGACCTGATCTGAGGCTGTTGCGGATTGACTCGGTTGACACGCCATTAATCCTAAACAACATTGGATTGTCAGTAGAACCGAGAAAATCTGTTTAAGCATGAATCAGCTACCAATAATATTTTAAAGATTTTGCCCATGTGGTATTTGGATAGTCACGTTTAATTTGTGCGTACCATTGTTTGCGTGTGGATTTTGTGGCCTCTTTTCCACCACAGACATTTATACTACTCGGCGAATAACACATAACAGCGCGATAAAGCGCATAAGCTTGTAATTCACTTTTAGAATTCGATTTAATAATTTCCTTATAGACCTCACCACGACTAAAAGTTTCACCTGTAAAGGCATTTTTCGGCTGGCTAAAACTTGGACCATAGTAATAGTCACCATAAAAATTTTCTAAAGCAGTGCCTTGATTACGCATATATTCGCCTAGGCATAAACGATAAGTTAAATTTTTCGGATTTTTTTCTAAGCCAGCTGTTAAGGTACTTAATTTAGGGCATTTGAGTGTTGGTGTAATTTCATGACCATTCCAAACAAAAACTTCGAAGTGGGGTTCTGACTTATAAGCTTTAATTTTACTGTTGTATGCTTTGTATTCTGAGGCATCTTGAGGTAACCAAGTGGTATAGGCTTTATTGAATACCGTATAGTTTTGATTCATAAAGCTTTTATCTAATAATGTATACAAAGCCAGATTTTTTTTATCAGCTGAACTGTCTTTGGCAGTAATGATACTTTCCAAAGCTTTGACATCGGCAATTTGAGTAATGAATGCTTTCTGTAAGCTTGCTTGTTTGATTTTTGAATGTTTTCCTAAAAAAGCATTTTGGTTATTGGTGTTTTTATAGTGAATCGCTAGGGCGACTTCTGCCAAAGTTTTTTGATAAGGATTAGCAGAAATTGCGAGTAAATGATCCCAATATTGTTCAACCAGATTTTTATCACTACTTTTTTCAAGAATGACCCCTTTAAGCGTATATTGGCTGAGTTCTAAATAATTTTGAATGGAATTGGGTTTTTGTTTTGGTAAATAATTTAACGCATCTTGCGGTTTTTTCTGAATAAAATATAAATGAACGGCTTGTAAATAACGGAACAACTCAGGTTGCTCCTTAAATACAGGTTTTTGTGCATTTAACTCGGACCAGCTAATTGGCTGGTACTGTGTAGAATCACTTTGACGCATATACATCAGATCATAGATGGCTAAAAAGAAAGGATCGTTGAGTGTTTTTGCGTTGAAGTTTTCTAAACCAAATACCTTGCGATCTATTTCGGCCGGCAATGTGGACATATCGAGATTGTAATAATCTGATCTGGGGTGATCCATCTGCCAAATCATCTCTTTGACTAGCGCATCTTGTTGATTGGCAATCCAGTAGCCTCGGCGTAAAAAGCCTCTGGCACTGGCTACGTATTGACCTTTAGGATAAAGCTTAAAATAATCAGTAATGCGATTAAAAAAAGTTTTAAGAAGTACTTGATCAACTTTCTGAGTATCTAAATCACCATAAGTTCCTAATGACTGGCTATACAGCTCATTTAATGTCGTACGGATGAGCATGTATTGAGCTGTTTCTTTTAACCAAGGGTCATCAATTTGGCTTATGGCTGTAAATATTTTAGTTGCTGAGGAATAGTTAGCTTTGTAAAATAAAATGATCCCATTTAAATAAGAAGCATACTGTTGAGCGGACTGTGTCCATTGTGCATTGACTTGAATCAGTGGAATGCTTTGTTGACAATTTTTGATCTGATTTCGTTGTTCTAACAAGCTGCTTTTTTCGTCTTGAGATATTTTCTTGTGATTTGAAACCTGTTGAAGAAAAACTTCAGCACCAGATTTGAGCGTTATACAGCGCTCATCATAGACGTGATCATTTGCATCATAAAAAGCACGTTTGTTTGGAATTTTATTTTCAGATGCTTGAGTTAATTCGGTAGGGTAAAAAGGGACTAAGCCACTAGACGTATCCCATAAACTCATTTTATCAACTTCAAATGCTTTGATACTTGCTAAACCTTTGTCACTTAGCAGTAGCATCATGTTGGTTCTATTGTCATTGGCTGGATAGAGTACGGGGAGGTTTAATATACGATATTGATTGTTGTTTAGGTCAAAAGTTGGTGATGCGATTTCTTCTGCAGCGCCAGCAAAGCTAGAACTAGGATGAACTACCAAAGGTAAACCGATAAGAAGGACATATTGCAGTGTTTTATTTTTAAAAAGCATAAAGTGCCTATCGTTATAATAAAAATTTTAATATTTTAATTTTATTTATGCAGATAAAAAAAAGATAGAGAGAACTCTATCTTTTTTTAAAACAGTGGCAAATGAGGTGCAGGGGAGACATAACTAAAACTAAAGCTCACACTGAGCGCTGTAATTAGAATGACGGAATACAAAAAATATTTTTTTGCCCAGACCTGATCATTTTCAGCTTTAAATCCAATAATCGATAAATATACCCAATAGGCACATAAAGCATTAAAGGTAATAAGGAAGAAAATGTTGGTATAGCCAAAACAATACAATCCATTTAAAACTGCAGCAAACAGAATAACGTAAATTAAACTTTCAACTTTCGTGCGAAAAATTGAACGGGCTACAGGTAAAATTGGAATATTTGCATTTTTATAATCATCAAATCGATAGATTGCAATTCCCCAAGAATGTGGCATTTGCCAGAGTGCATAAGCTAAAAAAATCAGCAAAGCGGCAACATCAAATCCGTTGGAAACAGCAGTATATCCAATTACAGGAGGGCTTGCGCCAGAAATACTTCCAATCACAGTTTGGTGAATGGTAGTACGTTTACTCCAAAGACTATAAAAAATCACATACACAACAAAGCCAAGTACAGCAAAGCCAAATGCGTAGGCGTTGACAAAAAACCACAACAAAGCAAAGCCAATTAAACCGAGCACAGCAGAAAAAATTAAAGCAACTGTTGGGCTGATGGTTTTTTTGACGAGCGCACGATTCATTGTACGTTGCATTTTTTGGTCAATGTCTTGGTCAATGACATTATTCACCACACAGCCAGAGGCAACGACAAGCGTAGTACCGAGTAATGTGATGAGAAGTAAAAGGAAATCTACAGAACCTTGAGCGGCTAAGAAAAAGCCGCCCAAAGTGGTAACGAAGTTACCAAAGAGAATTCCTGGCTTAGTCAGGAATAGATATTTTTTCAACATGACACCCTAGAGCATCATGTTTGAATGTAAGTAGTTCATGATCCATACAGAACCAATTAATAGAACTGCAATCGTCAGAATCGTATAGATGAATGCAATCACATTCCAGCGTTGTTCAGAAGATGAATTCATGTGCAAGAAGAAAACTAATTGTACAAGAACCTGAGCAATCGCAGTGATCGCAATCGTTGCAACAACTGCACCACCAGTCATTCCTTTCATCACCATCCCGAAAGGGATGATGGTCAATACGACAGAAAGAATGAAGCCGATAGAGTATTGTTTGATGTTTCCGTGCGAAGCACCAGCAGCATTATGATCATGACTCATTATAAAGCTCCCAGTAAATAAACTACGCTGAATACACAGATCCAAACGATGTCAAGGAAGTGCCAGAACAAACTTAGGCAAGCAAGACGACGTGTATTTGGAACAGTCAAACCATTTTTCTTGATTTGAACCATTAACACGATCATCCAGACCAAACCAGATGTTACGTGGATACCATGCGTACCTACAAGGGTAAAGAACGCAGATAAAAACGCACTGTGGGTAGGACCATGACCAGCGTGAACTAAATGATTAAATTCATAAAGTTCCATACCGATGAATGTTGCACCAAAGAGCCAAGTGATAATTAACCACATAAGCACTTGGTTGACATTTTTCTTGTAAGAAGCAAGTACCGCAAAACCGAAAGTCACAGAAGAAATCAAGAGAGCAAAGGTTTCAACAAGTACGAAACCTAAAGACTCACCAAATAACTCTTTTGGACTTGGAGTACCAGGCGGAATATGACTGCTTAATACAGCGAACGCGATGAAGAGTGTACCGAATAAAATCAAGTCACTCATCAAGTATGTCCAGAAACCAAAGACGGTGATGTCTGTATCATCGTGATGATGATGTTCATCGTGTCCGTGGTTGTCGTGATGAAGTACTTCAGCCATATCCTTAGTCCTTCTTCAAGTGTTTTTCAAGTAAAGCATAACGCTCGTTTTCGATACGTTCTACTTCAGCAGCTGGTACGTAGTAGTCCACTTTTTTAGTGAATGAACTTACGATGAAGCTGATAACAGCACCAAGGAAAGTTGCAACGACTAACCACCAGATATGCCAGATTAAAGCGAAGCCCATTGCTGTAATGAACAAGGCAATAACAAAACCAGCAGCACGGTCAGTTGGCATATGAATATCTTCATATTTCTCAGGACGTGCATACGCTACACCATTCTCTTTGTCATTCCAGAAAGTATCAATACCATTGATTTTTGGAATTTCAGCAAAGTTATAGAACGGAGCAGGGGATGAAGTAGACCATTCAAGTACACGACCATCCCATGGATCGCCTGTGTTGTCCATATTGTCGTGACGTTGTAAGAAACCAACAATAACTTGCATTAAGAAACAAGCAATACCGATTGCTACAAGCACAGCACCAAACAAAGCAATTGCTAAGTATGGGTCCCATTCGGGGTTGTCATATGTATTCAAACGACGTGTCATACCCATGAAACCAAGGATATAAAGTGGCATGAATGCAAAATAGAAACCAAAGAACCAGAACCAGAACGATGCTTTACCCCAAGTTTCATTTAACTTCCAACCAAACATTTTTGGCCAGTAGAAAGTGATACCTGCGAACATACCGAATACAACACCACCAATAATTACGTTATGGAAGTGAGCGATCAAGAATAAAGAGTTGTGTACCAAGAAGTCAGCTGGTGGAACAGCCATCAATACACCCGTTAAACCACCGATACCGAAAGTCACAAGGAAGCCAAGTGTCCAGTACATTGGTGATGTAAAGGTAATACGACCCTTATACATAGTGAATAACCATGAGAAGATTTTCACACCAGTAGGAATCGCAATAATCATGGTCATGATACCGAAGAACGCGTTAACGTTGGCACCAGCACCCATGGTAAAGAAGTGGTGTAACCATACCACGAAAGCAAGTACTGTAATCGCAATCGTTGCATACACCATAGACTTGTAACCGAACAACGTTTTACGAGAGAACGTTGAAACGATTTCAGAGTAAAGACCAAAAGCAGGTAATACTAAGATATATACTTCTGGGTGACCCCATGTCCAAATCAAGTTCACATAAAGCATTGGGCTACCGCCAAGCTCATTGGTGAAGAAGTGGAAACCGAAGTAACGGTCTAGCGTTAACATTGCAATTGTTGCAGTCAATACTGGGAAAGATGCAATGATCAATACTGCTGTACAAAGTGCAGTCCAAGTAAAGATCGGCATGTCCATAAGTTTCATACCAGGCGCACGCATTTTGATGATGGTAACAAAGAAGTTAACACCCGTTAAAAGCGTACCTAGACCAGAAACCTGGAGTGCCCAGATATAGTAGTCAACACCAACACCAGGAGAATATTGAATGCCAGAAAGAGGTGGATAAGCCATCCAACCTGTTGCAGCAAACTCACCTAATACTAATGAAACCATCATCAAACCAGCAGCACCAGCAAATAACCAGAAGCTCACAGAGTTTAATAATGGGAATGCAACGTCACGCGCACCAATTTGAAGAGGTACAGTGATGTTCATCATACCAACAACAAGACCCATTGCTACGAAGAAGATCATGATTACACCATGTGCGGTGAAGATCTGATCGTAATGGTCTGGATGTAAGTAACCTTCACCGCCACCTTTTGCAAGGAACAGTTGAAGACGCATCATGATTGCATCTGCGAAGCCACGAAGTAGCATCACAACAGACACAAGGATATACATAATACCAATTTTTTTATGGTCTACAGATTTAAACCATACATTCCAGAGGTAACCCCATTTTTTGAAATAGGTGATACCGCCGAAAACTGCAATTGCACCAAGAGCCATAATGACCATTGTTACAAGTACAATCGGCTCTTTAGGGATTGCATCCCAATTGAGTTTACCTAATAACAAAGACATGTCTTATTCCCCTACAGAAGCAGTTGCATGTTCAGCACCTGCATGTTCAGCGCCTGCATGGTCTGCACCATGGTAGTTGCTCATGTAAGTGTTGATAATGCTTTTGAACAAGTCAGGCGTAACTGAAGAATAATAAGTCACAGGATGAGGCTTAGTAGGGAATGGACCTTTACGTTCAGCTTCGTGTGCAGCTTTAAGTTCTTCTGGAGTATGCGCATTGTTCAGCATTGCTTCAATTTGGTGTTTAGAACGATCACCATCTTTGAGCGTAGCAAATTCAGTCGCATCAAGCGTGGTTTTTTGGATCGCTTCAGGATTAATTGAAGTACCTTTACCTGCTTTAATAGCGTCTACCCAAGTGTTGAAGTCAGCATCTGAAACAGCATGAGCTCTGAAACGCATTTGCGTAAAGCCATAGCCGCTATAGTTTGCTGAGAATCCACGGTAGCCATCTACTGGACTTGGATGTTCTGCAAGCATATGTAACTTAGTTTGCATACCTGCCATTGCATAAACCTGACCTGCTAACTTAGGAATGAAGAACGAGTTCATTGTAAAGTTAGAAGTGATTTGAAATTCAATTGGTTTATTGACTGGGAAACGAACTTCGTTAATTGTAGCTATTTGTTGTTCAGGATAGATAAATACCCATTTAAATTGTTCAGCGACTGCTTGAATTTTTAAATGTTCTTCCATCTGACCTTGAGTATTCGTTAATGGTCTGTAAGGGTCATATTTGTGTGAACCCCACCATGTTAAATACGCAAGAATAGCAATAATAATACACGGGATACCCCATACTACAATTTCAATCGCAGTAGAGTGTGCCCATGTAGGTTTATAGTCTGCATCTTTATTTGACGCGCGATATTTCCAACCAAACCACAATGCCATCAAGATCGAAGGAATTACGACCAATAGCATTAAGTAGATCGCAGTCATCATCAGGCTACTTTGACCTTCAGCGACTGGACCTTTAGAGTTTAGAAGTACTATATCACCACCACACCCAGTTAAGAGTGCGGCGATCGCAGATAAAGACAATACAGCTAAAGTCGTTTGTCTCATTTTACAACCTCGGTGAAGAGTCCCATTCCCTATATAAATATGGGATAGCGATTAAAGTGCCGCATGATTGAAAATGACTATTATTTCTAAATAGAAAACATTCTCAATGATCTGACACCGCTACGTTGTAGGGCATTATGCCTCATATCGTCAAACTTAGCTATACATAGAGGTTGAATATATTGATGTAAAAATACCTGATATTTTTAGTCGGAATTATAAAGAAAACAAAAACATAAATTATTATTTTGTGCTTGGCGAGCGATAAAAAATGGCGGTATAACCGCCATTTGAATTATTCAGAAAGATCAATAACTTTGGTTTTAGAAATACGATCATGTAATGCATAATTCTCTTTAGAGAAAAACATGAACAAATCAACAATGAAAATGATGGCAATCAGAGGTAATACACTCATAACTTGAGACAGGATAAGAAATAAGAATGAACGAACGAAAAATCCTCTTAGCGACCCTGGCAATTGATTGGTATTGACATCAACAATTTGCAGTTTGAATATTTTTTTACCAATAGATTGTCCAAATTTGGTAATCATAAAGCATTGAGTGATCAAGAGAATAAGTACAAAGATCATCAGAGCAATATTCAGGTAGGCCGGCATACTTTGACTGATCATTTCCGCAATTTTAACTTGGTTATCTACTGAGAAACCATCTGAAGCAACTTTGATTGCATCTTCAGGCATAAAATAAGCAATAGCGATGAATTGGGGTAAAAACAAAAGGGCGAAGTCGATAAGTTTAGCTGAAATTCGTTTACCTACAGGTGCCGCTTTAATGATTTTTTTTGTACTTTTTTCAATTTTTATATTGGTGATAGCAGGATTTTCTTGACGATCAATTTGTTCGTTGTTTGATGACATTGGTGTGACATAACCAATAGGCTCATAAACAAGTTTACCTTGTGTAAGTTCACCAAGCGCTTTCCATTCCGTTAATCCTTGATGCCAAGCTAAATCTGTTAAAAGCACTTGCTGGCTTGCAAGCATTTGATTCAGTTGTTCAATTGAATACGGACCAGCTTGTTGGTTATTTCTCGCCAAGTAAATTTGCATAAAACTCAATTCTCAAAATAAATCTAAAAGTACAAAATTGGTAGATGAAAATGAACATAACCGCAACTTTGTTCACCTACTTTTTTAAACCACTATGTATACTAGATTTTTGAATGTATTAACATTAAATTTACACGAAATCTTAAAATATCAAGAAAAATTAACCTATTTAGCAGCAGACCGGTGACTGTGAAACTTGGTTTAACATTCAAACACAGATGTGAAAACTTAATACAGAAACTATATAAAATGTTTGTATCTACGTTAAAAACTACCAATCTTAAATCTGATATTTCATAGAATATTAAAATCAAAGTTTTAAAAAATATACATAAAAAAGACCCTGCTAGAGGGTCTTTTTAAACAGCTTTGATTAAGATTGTTTAATCTTTTCTTCTGCAAGGAAGAACCAAGTATCTAAAACTGAGTCTGGGTTTAATGAAACAGATTCAATACCTTGTTCCATTAACCATTTTGCAAGATCAGGGTGATCAGAAGGACCTTGACCACAGATACCTACATATTTACCCGCTTTACGGCAAGCATGAATTGCCATAGAAAGTAATGCTTTTACTGCTGGATCACGTTCGTCAAACAAGTGAGAAACGATACCAGAGTCACGGTCTAAACCAAGTGTTAGCTGAGTTAAGTCATTTGAACCGATAGAGAAACCATCGAAGTGTTCAAGGAATTGTTCAGCAAGTAATGCGTTTGTTGGTAACTCACACATCATGATCACTTTAAGACCGTTTTCACCACGTCTAAGACCGTTCTGAGCCAATAACTCAATAACACGTTTCGCTTCAGATACTGTACGTACAAAAGGAATCATGATTTGAATGTTGGTTAAACCCATTTCATCACGTGCTTTTTTCAATGCACGGCATTCGAGTTCGAAGCAGTCACGGAAGTTATCAGATACATAACGGCTCGCACCACGGAAACCAAGCATTGGGTTTTCTTCTTCAGGCTCGTAAAGCTTACCACCAATCAAGTTCGCATATTCATTTGACTTAAAGTCAGACATACGAACAATCACTGGTTTGTCAGCAAATGCAGCTGCAAGGGTAGAAATACCTTCAACCAATTTTTCAACATAGAATTCAATCGGTGATGCATAACCTGCAGTACGTGCCAGAACTGCCGCACGTGTTTCGCGTGGTAGGCTGTCGATGTTTAACAAAGCTTTTGGATGCACACCAATCATACGGTTGATGATGAATTCTAAACGTGCAAGACCGATCCCTTCGTTTGGAATTTGAGCAAAGTCAAATGCACGGTCAGGGTTACCTACGTTCATCATAATTTTGAACGGAAGTTTTGGCATAGATTCGATCGAGTTACGTTGAATTTCGAAATCTAACGCACCTTCATAAATAAAGCCTGTATCACCTTCAGCACAAGAAACAGTGACTTCTTGACCATCAACAAGCACTTCTGTTGCATTACCACAACCTACGATGGCAGGAACACCAAGTTCACGGGCAATAATTGCCGCATGACAAGTACGACCACCACGGTTAGTTACAATTGCAGCCGCACGTTTCATCACTGGTTCCCAATCTGGGTCAGTCATGTCTGATACAAGAACATCACCTTCTTGTACTTTGTCCATTTCTTTAATCGAAGTAACGATACGAACTTTACCAGAACCAATACGTTGACCAATTGAACGACCTTCACAAAGAACTGTACCTTTTTGTTTAAGCAGGTAACGTTCCATTGTGCCGACATTCTCACGGCTTTTTACAGTTTCAGGGCGTGCTTGAACGATATAGATTTGACCATCATCACCGTCTTTTGCCCATTCGATATCCATCGGCGCTTGATAATGTTCTTCAATGATCAAGGCTTGTTTAGCAAGTTCTTGAAGCTCTAAATCATTTAAAGCAAATTGCTGACGATCTGTTTTTTCAACATCAACAACCACAACAGATTTACCCGCAGCACCTTCTTCACCATAAATCATTTTTTGGTGTTTAGAACCAAGATTACGGCGAATAACGGCATGTTTGCCATTTCTTAGAAGTGGCTTAGAAACATAGAATTCATCTGGGTTTACTGCACCTTGTACAACCATTTCCCCCAAACCGTAAGAAGCAGTAATAAATACTGCTTCACGGAAACCAGATTCTGTATCAAGTGTAAACATTACACCTGCAGCACCCGTTTCAGAGCGAACCATACGCTGAATACCAGCAGAAAGCGCAACAATATCATGTGCAAAATTTTGGTGTACACGGTAAGCAATGGCACGGTCATTATAAAGTGAAGCAAAAACTTCTTTAATTGCGATAAGAACGTTGTCGATCCCACGAATGTTTAAGAAAGTTTCTTGTTGACCCGCAAATGAAGCATCTGGTAAGTCTTCAGCAGTTGCAGAAGAACGTACCGCAACAGCGATGTCAGGATTACCGTTAGAAAGGGCAGCAAATGCTTCGCGAACTTCAGTCTCTAGACCTGTAGTAAGTGGAGTTTCTACAATCCATTGACGGATTTTTGCACCAGTTTCTGCAAGTGCGATTACATCATCAACATTTAATGCTGCAAGTTCTGCATTGATTTTAGCATTTAGGCCACTTTGCTCTAGGAATTCGCGATATGCATCAGCAGTCGTTGCAAATCCACCTGGAACCGATACGCCAGCATTTGCTAAATGACTGATCATTTCCCCAAGTGAAGAGTTTTTACCACCCACGATCTCAACGTCGTGTTTACCTAGTTTTTCCAGACCGATTACGCGTGCTTCCAAAGTTGTTACTCCACTTATGCAGTATTAATCACTATCTTGGCATGAAATTATAACAAAAAACTTAGCATTTTGATTCAACTAAGTGATAGTCATGTAAGATGGGCTTACTATAAAGATTATACATCGCTAAGACAAATGTTTGAGGAGATTTTTAATGTCAGAAAGTAACCAAATAAAGCGGAGCGTATTTTTTATTTCTGATGGTACAGCGATTACGGCTGAAACCCTTGGGCATTCATTATTAGCGCAATTTCCTCATGTAAAGTTTGATATCCATATTATTCCCTATATTACCTCTGAAGAAGCTGCAATGAATGTGGTCGAAGAAATCAATAAAAGGGCGGATAAAGATGGTCAACAACCCTTGGTATTCGATACTTTGGTTGACCCTTATGTTCGTGACATTATTAATACTGCAAATGCAGTAAATCTTGATGTTTTTGAAGGGCTTATTAGTAAGTTGTCAGACGTTTTAGGTACACCGCCTACAACTTTAGTCGGACAAACCCATGCTGTGACGGATTCTGAGTCGTATAAAGCACGTATTGATGCTGTTCATTTTGCTTTGGATAACGATGATGGAGCACGTACCCGCCATTATGACAAAGCAGATTTAATCCTGATCGGCGTATCGCGTTCTGGTAAAACCCCAACTTCAATTTATTTATCTTTGCAGTTTGGTATTCGAGTTGCAAACTACCCATTAACCGAAGAAGATTTAGACGATAATCGTTTACCTGCGGTACTGAAAGAACATAAAAATAAACTATTTGGTTTGATGATTGATGCTGAACGTCTCGTTGCCATTCGTTCTGAACGTAAAGCCAATAGTCGTTATGCGAGCTTTTCGCAGTGTCAGATGGAGCTACGTGCTGTTGAAGGGATCTATATTTCTGAAGGGATTAAATATTTAAATGTTTCAGAGATGTCGATTGAAGAAATTTCAACACGTGTTTTACAAATGACAGGGCTTAAACGTCGTATTGGATAATCCATCCTTATAATTTTAGATGTGTGATGTGGTGTAAGAACAGTATTGAGCTGAATCAAGATTTGGCTCTTTTTCTTTTATGTTTATTATTTTTTATAGTGTGATTTGTTATATGAATAAGATATTAAAAGTAAGTTCATTTTTCATGCTTGTAAGTGTACAAGATATATTTGCACAACAAACCAATGCTGAATCACTGAGCAACTTTGAAAATGGTTTGGTTGAAAAATACTATCAAAAAACCTGTTCAGGGCGTGGTGAATGTGATCAGTACAATGAAAAAATTTCCAGTGAAATTGAAAATAAAATAAAAAATGATTCAGTGAGTTTTGCATATTCGTTTGCAAAACTCACTGAAAAAAATATGCTGGATATCCATTACAGTCCTGATCGAAAAATCAAATTTTATACGATGGACGTTTCTGCTGGGGGAACGATGAGAGAACCATATAGTTTAATTCAAGTGAAGCGAAGCAATGGTTTGGCATCCCAAGAGTTATCTCAAGTGGGATTTATCGATAAAATTGCGCAAGTCAAAATTAAAAATCAGGACGTTTATTTAGTCACCAGTCTATTTATTAATAGTACCTGTTCAAGAGGCTATCGCATTCACTCCTTTGTGTTGAATAACGGCAAATTTGTCGCGCAACCCATTTTTGAAACCAAGACTCAAAAACTTGATTCAATTGGCATTGAAAATGATTGTCAGGGATGGGAACGTTCTGCTGAAGATTTTATCCGTATCTCAAAAGACTTAAAAAATATCGATATATTAGTGGTGAATGCTTCAGGAAAACTGACCAATAACTATTTACGTTATCAAAAGACTCCACAGGGTTATCGTTACAGCGGTGTGGTCAAATAATTCAAAGAATAGTGAATTTAACAAGTATAAGAGGCCTAGAAGCCTCTTAAACTCGAATCTTCTCAAGCTATTATTCGTAAGTGGTAATAATCACATCCACTAAATGCTCAATTCCTTCCATACTTTGTACGGCATTTTCAGTAATTTTAACGACTGGCCAAGTGATCAATTTACAGTTTTTACGTTGTAGCGCTGTATAGTAGGTGTCGGATTTTAAAAACACTTTACTCTTTAACGCAGAGTTCGGCATCAACTGACGTTTTAACCATTGTTCCTGAACTTGCGACTCTAGATAACGAATCGCTAACATCGATTTAACACGATGATTAAACAAACGACGGTTTTTGATAATCAAAGGGTGCGAGATTAACTTTTGAACCCCTTTTTCAGTTTGCGGTAAAATAAAAGCCGGTGTAATTTGAAACACTTTTACAAATTCAGCACTGTTTAAAACGTGGCCAAGATGGGTGACTGTAAGTTGGTTTGCACCAATAATTGCCACGTTTAAACCAGTAAAATCGGTGAGTTTAATCTCAGTAGATGCAATAATTTTACCTTTATAATGTTTAAAAAATTCAGGCTGATTTTGAAAAAAACCTTCATTTTGACTCTTTTTCCTATCGAGCATATTATTTCCTTTTTATACTAATTGGTCGCAGTGGGTTCTGACGTTAATTGATATATCCAACTTGGGACTTTAGGTAAAGACTTTTCTGGAATCTTGTCAGTCACGCTAACCATGGCATCAATCGGGATATGGAACCATTTTTTATTGCGATCTACTACATTTTTGCCATGAAATTGAATGATTTGAAACCACGGGTTACGGCGTCCTTCCACTGTTCTTCCGCCAATTTTCGAAAATTTATTCATTGCTGCATATAATTTTTCTTCAGGAAGTCCGAGCTTAATGACATTGTCACGCATTTTATTGATCAAGGGTAAGTAAGCCAAAATACCCAGCATCAAACGTGGGTCGACTACTCGTGCAGCCATTTGGGCAAGCTCAATGACGCTTTTATTGATCCCTTGTGCTTCCATTACACTGAAACCCACACCTAAATGCCGTGCTTCATCACCATTAATCAGTTCAAAGGCTTGGTGGCAAACAGGATCATCTACAGTATCCAATAAAAAGGTACATAAAGCGCCATCCAAAGCCACTTCAAGCATGGGAATCACTGCGCCTAAAATATAAAAAGGCATTTCATCGGCATAGGTATCTAGCCATTCAATAATTAAACGTAAATTTTTATTTGGTTTAGGGATATCACCATCTAACATTCCCCAACGTTTCATGAGCGCCATTTCTGCATTGGCATGGCGTTGCTCTTCGGCATGGAAGATGGCGTACATCTCCCGTAAAGTTGCTGTTGGCGCTTTTTTTGACATTGCCGAAAATGCACGGGCACCTACATGCTCAATCCACATCAGATCTGCCATAAAGTCTTTAAGTTTTGGCCATTGTTCGGCTGTAACCAGCTCTCGACCTGGTGCATCCCAATCAATATCGGATAAAGTCCATTGTGTGTTTTTGACTTTATCTAACATTTTTTCTAAGTCAATTGAAGCCATAGCAAATCTATCAAAAATAAGGATTTCATTGCATTTTATTTAATATTTCTGTGAATCAATTGGCAAAGATATTCATTGTGGAATGATGAAAAATATCAACGCAGTAATGGTTTGATTTTGAATGTGAAAATTTAGCTAAGTGATTGAGATAAAAAGAAAGACTTGTCATAAAAGGACAAGTCTTATCATTTGGAGCAATGGATTGTTTAACAATTAAAATTTATCTTCTGGTGTTTCTAGTTCTTTAACTTCAACTTGCTGAACAGGGTGGGGCTGAGGTAGTTCAGGCTGTGAATGCGTTCTGAGATATTCCAAGTCTCGAATATTCTTTTGTACAGCAACAGCACCGAAGAGACTAAGTAAAAAAGCCATGATATAAAAGCCTTTCTCACTGAATGCCATCGTCGCGTTCCATAAACCCAATGCGAGCAGAACAATACAGATCACCACTGAAGCCCAGCACAGTCCATAATAAATTGCTGTAACTTGCTGACCTTCAAGTTTATCCCGAACAACTTTTTGCAGTGAAACAGCAGAAAATAAACCATAAAGGATCAGGATTAAATAATAGCCTTTTTCATTCAATAGAATTTCTGCATTGAATAAACCGACACAGTAGGCTGCTGCACCAGCAAGTAAAGCCACCCAACTGACTGCAATAAAAGCAGGGGTGGGTTTATTGATATATTGGTTCATTGTTGTTCCTTATTACTATTTTACTGATTTTTATATGTTCTATTATGCTGATTTGAAATGAGATGGCAAATCTTTTCAATTTATGAGAGCTAATTCAAATAGAGTTTAAGTGTGGGAAATAATAAATAGTATTTTAAATCAATTGGATATTTCAGCTATAGGACAGTTAAATCAAAAAAAAACCAAAATGAAATTTATCATTTCATTTTGGTAAAGAGGAAAACATGATTGATTTGTATTATTTTTTTAAATCCATCAATAAACTAAAGTTGTCTAGGCGCTTCTGTGTATCATAAATATCGCAAGTGAAAATAAATTCATCTACCTGATATTTTTCTAAAAGTTGCTTTAAACCGTTCTTCACTGTGTCTGGTGAGCCAATTTGCGCCATACCTAAGAAGTTTTGTACGGACATTTTCTCTGATGCAGACCATCGGCCTTCCATTGTTGCTACAGGCGGTTTCAGTTTTAAACTTTGTCCTGTCAGTAATGCAAGAATACGTTGATACACACTTGTGGCTAGATACTCTGCTTCCTCATCGGTTTGGGCGACCACAGTAGGAACTCCCATAGATACAAACGGTTTATCTAAATAGGCGGATGGTTCAAAATTGTCACGATAGAGCTGAATGGCTTGTCCTAACATTCTCGGTGCAAAATGTGAGGCAAATGAATAAGGAAGCCCCAATTTAGCCGCCAGTTGTGCGCTAAAAAGACTCGATCCTAAAAGCCATACAGGCACATGCGTACCTTGTCCTGGTGTTGCTTTAATTCTTTGCTGAGGCACTGCATCGGCGAAATAGCTTAAAATTTCTAAAACATCTTGTGGAAATTGCTCTTCAGTTTCTTGACGGCCACGTCTTAATGCACGCATGGTGGTTGGATCTGTTCCGGGAGCGCGACCTAAGCCGAGTTCAATACGATTTGGATAGAGTGTTGCCAAGGTACCAAACTGTTCAGCAACCACTAAAGGTGCATGGTTGGGTAACATAATCCCTCCCGAGCCCACTTTAATATTTTTTGTATTGGCTAAGATGTAACCCAGTAATACAGCAGTTGCGGAGCTGGCGATACCGTCCATATTATGATGTTCAGCTAACCAAAGGCGATCAAAGCCTAACTGTTCTGCATGCTGAGCAAGTTGCAATGCATGCTTAAGAGAAAACTCAACTGTTTGATCTTCTCGAACAGGTGCGAGTTCTAGGATAGAGAACTTCGTATTCTTTAATGCGGTATCTGTTAAAGACGACATTTTTAAACTCGAAAATAATATATATCGAAATAATACGATGTAAGTGTGCAAATGTATATCGAAAATTGTCGATATTTGGTGGTTTTGATGTTGATTTTATTGTCCAAAAACAAATTAAGCACCCGAAGGTGCTTGATTTAAATGATTGGATATTAATTTTGCAATGAAATTAATTTTTCCAGTTATTCCAACGGTTTTTGTTTTTGTAGTGACCATAATGATTGCCATTGTCTTTACGATAGCCACGGTCATTGTAGCGATAATCAACATTACGGTAACCGCCACGATCATATCGATCATTATAACGTCCATAACGGTTGTCATAGCGGTCATCATAACGACGGTCGTTACTGACTTTTTGACCTAATGCCGAACCACCTGCAGCACCAAGACCTGCGCCAATATAGCCACCAGTTGAAGTACCCGTCACATTACGACCTACGGTATAACCACCAGCACTACCTAAAGCACCACCGATGATCGCACCATTACGGTCACGTTTATTTGATGAAGCGCCTGCGCCAACACCACCACCGATTGCAGAACCAATCATAGCGCCTGTTGAACCACCCATTTGTTGGCCAATCGCAGCACCCACCACACCACCAAGTGCAGATGTTAATGCTGTATTGGTTGAGTTGCCTGCATGTGCAGTCGTCATCATTGTTGCTGCAATTACAGTTGCACCAAGGATTGCTTGTAATTTCATTTTAAACTCCTGATCGAAGCTTCTTCGAATTCTTTAACTTGAGGCTAGAATAACGAAACATTTAGCAATAATTATGGATTTGAATGTAAGCAATTTCTGTGTTTTGTGTGTGGATTGTATTTCTTGCTCTTTAATTTATTCATATTACGTGAATGTTAAACTTAATTTTAAGTAAAACCTTATTTAGTACAATCAATATTAACCTATAAATCATTACTTGTAGTTCTACAGGATAGACAGTTTATCTAAGATGAAACGATACAAAAAAGCACCCGAAGGTGCTTGATATCGTTCAAGGATCAATTAGTGATGACGACGGTGTTTTTTGTAGTACTTTTTATTGTACTTACGTTGATCTGCATGGCGGTCTTGAGAAACTTTTTTACCAAGAACTGAACCACCCGCTGCACCAGCAGCAGCACCAATATAACCACCTGTGGTACCACCCATATTTTTACCTACGGTATAGCCACCAACACCACCTAAACCACCACCAATTGCAGCCGCAGTACGGTCTTTTCTATTGGTTGATGCAGCAGCACCACCTGCACCGCCCACTGCTGAACCAATCATTGCGCCAGTGTTACCACCAATTTGTTTACCTACAGCAGTACCAACGACACTACCTAAAGCAGAGGTTGCTGCGATACGTGTTGAGTTATCAGCATGAGCACTTACTGTAAATATTGAAGTTACTGCCAATACAGTACTAAATATGATCGTATTAAATTTCATGTGTTGCTCCATGTCCTTATCTGGACAGTTCTATCTCTATTCGATGTGGCAAATGTAACAAAAATTTTTCCAAAAAATGTGGAGAGGGATCTGAAAATTGATAGCGTTTGGTATCTGAATGTATGTTTTCTATTAAAAGTGATTTTAAAACACCCATATTAGTCAACAATTAGCATGAATAATGGAGAATAAAAGCATCTAATCAAAAATCATGCGGATCATCTTGCTATAAATTCTATAGCTTATCTTGATGGCGCTTATATAAATGTGTCATTTAAATGGCAGAATCGGTAAACTAGGCACAATTTTAGAATTTTCTTACCAATTTTAAATGGGCTGTTATAAAGCTCGATGTTTTTTGGTAAGGCTTAGCTTGAGAATGTATTTAAAATGAAAGAATCGTTACGTTTACGATTAGACCAACTTTGTGATCGACATGAAGAGTTAGAAGCATTATTGGCAGATGTCGAAGTCATTTCAGACAATAAGCGTTTTCGTAATTTGTCCCGTGAGCATAATGATTTATCAGAAATTACCGATGTTTGGAAAAAGTACAAGCAAGCTGAAGAAGATATTGAAACAGCAGAAGCAATGTTAACTGATCCAGATTTTAAGGATATGGCTGTTGAGGAAATCAAAGAGAACAAAGCTTTAATTGAACAACTTGAAGCTGAGTTGAATATTCTCATGATTCCTAAAGACCCAAATGATGCCAACTCGGCATATTTGGAAATCCGCGCTGGTACCGGTGGTGATGAAGCGGCGATTTTCTCGGGTGACTTATTCCGTATGTATAGTAAATACGCTGAAACTCAAAACTGGCGTATTGAGATCTTATCTGAAAATGAAGGTGAGCATGGCGGATATAAAGAGATTATCTGTCTAGTGAATGGTGAAGGTGTTTACGGTCGCTTGAAGTTTGAAAGCGGGGCGCATCGTGTACAACGTGTTCCAGCCACTGAGTCACAAGGTCGTGTACATACTTCGGCATGTACTGTGGCAATTCTTCCAGAAGTTGATGTAGACACTACAGTAGAGATTAATGCTGCGGATCTACGTATTGATACTTACCGTGCTTCTGGTGCGGGTGGTCAGCACATTAACAAAACTGATTCTGCTGTACGTATTACCCATCTTCCAACAGGTACTGTTGTGGAATGTCAGGATGAACGTTCACAGCATAAAAACAAAGCAAAAGCGATGGCGTTACTGGCTTCACGTTTAGAGAATGCGAAACGTGCTGCAGCCGATGCAGCAACATCTGAAATGCGCCGTGATTTGGTAGGTTCAGGGGATCGTTCGGAACGTATCCGCACATATAACTATCCACAAGGTCGTATGACAGATCACCGTATTAATTTAACTTTATATAAGTTAGATGCAGTAATGGAAGGTGATTTGACTGAGCTACTTGACAGCTTACATCGCGAATATCAAGCAGATCAGTTGGCGATGCTTGCACAACAAAATGGTGGTTAATGAATATTGCACAGGCTTTGGCCTTACGTGGAGAAGCTGAAAGTTATGAGCGTCAAGAAAATGCTTGGTTACTTGAGCATATTTTAAAAATTGATGCTTTTGATTTGTCACTTAAATCTACGCAAGAATTAACTGCTGAGCAAGAACAGCAATATGTTGAGGGTCTAGCGCGGATTGCTGCGGGTGAACCCTTGGCTTATGTAACTGGCTCACAACCATTTTGGACTTTGGATTTAACCGTTACCAGAGACACTTTAGTCCCTCGTCCAGATACTGAGGTATTGGTTGAAACGGTTTTAAATCTTGATTTGCCTGAAGATACTCGTATGGTTGATTTAGGTACGGGTACAGGTGCGATCGCATTATCGCTGGCAAGTGAGCGTCCAAATTGGTCTATTATTGCCACAGATATTTATGAACCGACTTTAGAAGTTGCTTTACATAATGCTGAAAAGCATGACTTGGGGCAGGTCAAGTTTTTTCTAGGAAGTTGGTTTAAAGCTTTGAATCGTCAATTTTTTGATGTGATAGTTTCTAATCCACCTTATATTGATGCTGCTGATGAGCATATGCCGCATCTTGCTTCTGAGCCTGAACGAGCTTTGGTTGCTGAGCAGCATGGTTTGGCGGATATTGAACATATTGTTCAGCAAGGTAAAAAATGGTTGGCGATTCAAGGTTGGATCGTACTTGAGCATGGTTATGATCAAGCTGAAGCGGTACAAAACATTTTTAAAGGTGCTGGTTTTAAACAGGTCAGAACTGTTAAAGACTATGGCGGTAATGATCGTGTCACGTTAGGTCAGTGGCCAAATTAGTTTTGCATTGCTATATCTAAAAAGACTTTGTTCGATGGCGGTGGTTGCGCTTATCCAACAAAGTCTTTTTTATTGGCGAATAAATAGTATTAAAAGAATTTGACCTATTCAAAATTTTAAAGATTGGGTTGAAATATAGCCTTTAGAAAAACCAGCTAAGTCAAATTACTTTTCACCAATTGAATCGGCTCTAAGAGTTTTTCACCCAGGGAGCTGTGCATTTCTCTTTCAATTAAACGGGTAATTGAATCTAATGGTAAATCATTTTCTTGTAGGCCAAATGGTTCTTCAAGCTGAGCACTCAAAGCATCTAGTCCCAAAAATAAATAAGCAATTAAACTGACGATGACGGGTGTCCAAATCCCTAAACTTGCTTCTAAACTAAACGGCAAAATCAAACAAAAGCAATATACTGTGCGATGTAATAAGACTGAATAAGAATAAGGCAATGGGGTGGTTAGAATGCGATCACAGCCAGCCTGAATATTACCCATTGCAACAATATGATGATTTAAACCTTGATAGATAATGTCAGAAATTTCACCTGATTTAAGTGATTGCACTAAAGATTTTTGGATTTCTTCTAAAACAAATTGTGCAGCATTAATGTGGTTTGCCAGTTGGCTAAAGCTTAATTCATCTAAATCAACTTTATTTTTATAAAATTCAATGGACTGATTTTGATTGCGTAAACGATTTCTTAATAAACGGGTAAATAGCATCACACGATACATTAAAACTTTACGCTGGTTTTCTTGCAAAACATGCGTGTCACGAGAAAGATGGCGTGAGGTTGCAATCAAAGCACCCCAGAGTTTACGACCCTCCCACCAACGATCATAACATGCAGTATTTCTAAAGCTTAAGAAAATAGAAAGGATAATCCCGAACACGGTAAACCCAATTGCAGGTACAGCAGGAATTGTAAAATAGTGATGTGATGATAGGTAAACCAGAACTGTCGAGATCAGCACAACAAAAGTTAATGCGGGTAAGACTTTGGGAAGAATGGTGCCGTGCCAAGCAAAGAGAAGTGCGAAGCTGTTACTTTTATCACGAATGATCATACTGTCTACCTTACTATTACTGTGACAGTGTTTCATAGAGAAAAGCAGAAATGCAAGTTGCAAATAAGCAATTTAAAAAATACGGCTGATCAAAAGCCGTATTTTGAGCGGTTTATGTTCTCCAACGTAAAAACCAGTTTTCAATCAATTTCATCAGATTGTCAGTGAGTTTACCAAGGACAGCCAGCAAGATAATCGCAATAATCACAATATCGGGCCTTGAGGTTTCTCGACCATCACTGAGTAGATAACCGATACCTTGTGTCGCTGCAATCAGTTCTGCTGCAATCATAAACATCCACGCTAGGCTTAAACTGTTTCTTAGTCCAACGAGAATTCCAGGAGATGCAGCAGGCAGAACAATTTGGAAGATACTTTGTAGATAGGTCAGACGGTATACTTTTGCCACTTCTAACAACTTTGAATCAACACCATGTATGGCAGATACGCTATTGGTATAGGTGGGAAAGAATGCACCAATCGCGATTAAGGTAATTTTTGAGGCTTCATCAATGCCTAACCACAAAAGCAATAACGGAATCCAAGCAAGGCTTGGAATAGACTTGATCGCTGAAAATGTGGGTTCTAAAAAATCTTCAATGTGTTTGTTTAAACCCACTGCAATTGCAAAAATGAGTCCCAATAGGCTACCAATAAAAAATCCTAAAAATACACGCCAAGTACTGGTATAGATATGGGTAAATAAATCACCTGCGGCAAGCTCCTTGAATGAGTCAACTAAGCTACTTGGGGCAGGGAGCAGATAAGACTCAATCCATCCAAAACGAACTAAATACTCACATAATAAAATGAGCAACAACGGAATCGTAATTCCTTTTACCCATTTTAAAACATTGGCCTTAAAGGCAGGTTTGTTTAAACCCGCCTGCGTTATACGTACATTTGATTCGCTTTGCGTCGATTGAGCATGTGTAGACTTTGTCATTACTTCTCAGCAACCTTGCCAATGACCTTTTGCGCATATTTGCTGTCAAATAGTTGATCCACAACTTGATTTACATTGGTGCCTTTTCGAACCAGTTCTTCTTCAGTCAAAATAGTCCCTGCTTTCTTTAGCGCATTAAGATGTTTCGCGGTTGGAATGTTTTGATCTAGATTGGTTCGGCTCAATTGCAACTTCGCCACTTCAAGTGGTAACTTTGCTTCACGTGCTAATAATTCTGCAAGTTTATCTGGATTGGCTTTTGCCCATTTACGTGCTTGTTCATAAGCTTTAATTACAGCCTCAACTGCTTCTGGACTTTGAGTGCTAAATTGATCTTTTACACTTAACACACTGTAACTATTAAAAGCGATATTGCGATAGAGCAGTTTTGCACCTGATTGCAATTGTGCAGATGCCATCAGTGGGTCAAGCCCAGCCCAAGCATCTACCTGACCACGTTCTAAAGCTGTTTTTCCATCTGGATGTTGTAGATGTACCAATTGCACATCGCGTTTATTTAAGCCAACGGTTTCAAGTGCTTGAAGTGTAAATAAGAATGGGTCTGTCCCTTTGGTTGCAGCAATTTTTTTCCCTTTGAGATCTTTTAAGGATTTGATTGCTGAGTTTTTTGCAACGACTAATGCAGTCCATTCTGGCTGGCTTTGGATATAAACCGTTTTAATCGGACTGCCATTGGCACGACTTAATACTGCTGCTAAACCTGCGGTAGAGGCGAAATCGATACTGCCACTGTTTAAATATTCAAGTGAACGGTTACTGCCTTGGCTAAACACCCATTTGACCTCTGTTTTGGGTAATGCTTTTTCTAACAGCTTTTGTTCTTTAACCACTAAACTTGTTGGGGCGTAATAGGCATAGTCTAATTTCAATGTTGTTGGGATGGCTGCAAAAGAAGACATTGCGGTTAAGCTTAAGGCTAAGGTGGAAACTAAGCGCGTCATTTTTTTGCTAAAAACTTTCATACATACCCCATAAAATTCAAAGAGAAACACAGAGCTAGATATGTATATTTTTTAGGGTGAAAGTACAAAAAAGAAAAACAGATATTCACTTCTTAAAATATGAAATGTAAAAAATATTAGTTTAACTATATGAATAAATTTATGTTTTTAAAGTATGCATATTTGCTTGTTGAATAGATGATTATTGAAATGAGTTATAAAAAAATATCCTAATTAAATTTTAGTCATTAGACATAAAAAATGCCTCTATACAGAGGCATTTTTGGATTGGGCAAATTAAACTGGATAATCTTCCAGACTGTCTGCAATTTCAACTTGGTCTAATGCATTGGTTTCAAGTGCCAGACAAAGCGCAACAATTTTTGCAGTATCAGCAATGTTTTCTTTTTTCATTGCTAAGCCTGATTGAATTGCATCTAATCGCTCTTGGTGAATATCAAGCGCTTGTGCGACTTCTGCAGCATCATTGGTTTTGAAAAAATCATTCATGGCATGTTCAAAGTCATGATCTGAAGCTTTTAAAATACCTTCGATAAGCTCATCTAAATGTTCAGTTTGAGCCGAAAGGGAATGGATAAAGTTTTGAACTAGATTTTGCTCTAGTACATCAATCATCTTAATCATGTTAGTGACCTAAAAGTGATTAAAGGGGAGGAGGGTACCACAGGAAATAAGCAGAAAACCTGCTTTAAATTGGGTAATAAATATACCATTATTGATTAATTTGCAACCTTATTCAGATAAGCTGTAAATATCGAGCTTGCATTTATATTGACATGTTTTTTATTATAATTTTGATTTTAAATAAATTTTCCTAAAGACTGAGATTTTGTTTAACGATGTTATCAAGGTTGTTTGGGTTCTCTATAAGCACCTGGACTTACCCCAGTCCACTTTTTAAATGCGCGATGAAATGCACTGGCATCCTGAAAGTTCAACAGCTCACTGATGTCTTGTAAGGTATGTGAGGTTTTGCCAAGCAGTTCAATCGCCATATCTCGCCGTATATCATTTTTGAGTTGTTGGTAACTGCTGCCTTCATTTTTTAAACGGCGTTGTATAGTGGCTTCTGAAATATTGAGCTGTGCTGATAGTTCACCGAGTTCTAACCATTCAGCAGGAGCAATAGAAAGTAATTGCTTACGAATCATTGAACTTAAAGCCAAAGGATTCTTAAATCTTAATAGTAGATTTTCAGGGGTATTTTTAATAAAACCATACCAAGACTTTTGATCGCGTTTGATTTGAATGTTTAAGTAGTTTGCATCGAATTGCAGATAATTTTCATCTGTTTGGTAAGTAATATTTTCACAGAATCGCACGCGATAATCGCTGTCATCTTCAGGGGGCGTGCATTTTAATTGTAATTGATTGAGTAAAATTCTTTGATCTGCTAACCAACAGATTAAACTGTGAATCAACATAATATAAGTGGCATAGCAGAACATATGCTTGGTTTGTAATTTGTCTGTAATGACAATGTATGCATAATTTTCATCTATAATTAGCTTGCTGGAGAAGTCATCCAAGACAAAATTAAAATATTGCAAAATTTGTTCAATTGCTGTGTGTAGCGTATCCGATTGCATGACCATTTTAGACAATAATTTATAACAACCGCGTCGCATCTGATGTGAGTCCATGCCAAAGAACTCATCATTCATATGGTCTGCTATTTTAGTCCACAGTTTTGCATAAGCTGAAACAGCAATACGTGATTTGGCTGCATGAAATATTTCCAGTGGTATTTCTGCATCATGCAAAATCTGCTGTATATCATAGCCCTTATCTTGGGCACGGCTCAGCGCTTCATGTACCAGCGCAATTGAAATTGTGCCTTTGCTTTCACTGAATTGTTGATTGTTCACAGTGTATTCCATTATCTTGTGATACGTGTTTTGTGACTAAAGTTTTCCAAAAAGATGTTTAAATTGTCCAAATACATCATACAGGATGCAACTTTTGGAAATTGTACTCAAGCTTGACTATGTTTACTCTGCATCTTAAGTCGAAAGTGGGTTTAATTCATCATTTAAACTGCTCTATTCAAACAATGAACTAGGAAAATAAAATGAAAATTGAAGGAAAAGTTTTTGTTGTGACTGGTGGTGCATCTGGATTAGGTGCCGCGACAGCCACACATTTGATTGGTCAAGGTGCGAAAGTGATCATGGTGGATATGAATCACCAGCTTGGCGAAGAAATGCAGAAGCGCTTAGGTGAAAAGTCCAAATTTGTTCAACTTGATGTGACCGATGATGTTGCTGTTGAACAATTCTTTAAAAATGTGGAGCAGGATTATGCTCAATTAAATGGCTTAATTAATTGTGCAGGGATTGGCCCATCCGCCAAAGTACTAGGTAAAAATGGCATCCATGCTTTAGACGCATTTCAAAAAGTATTGAATATTAATGTCGCAGGAACATTTAACATGCTACGTTTTGCCGCAGATGTCATTTCTCGTTATGCGTTACCAGCAGGTGAAGAAGATCGTGGTGTGATTATTAACACTGCTTCAGTGGCTGCGTTTGATGGTCAAATTGGTCAATCCGCTTATGCTGCATCTAAAGGTGCTGTTGTTGCAATGACATTACCTTTGGCGCGAGAACTTGCGCAACATGCCATCCGTGTGATGACCATTGCACCAGGGATTATGGAAACCCCAATGTTGAAATCATTACCACAAAATGTTCAAGATGCGCTGGGTGAAATGGTGCCTTTTCCTAAACGCCTTGCGAAGCCTGAAGAGTTTGCACAGCTTGTTGGTCATATTTGTGAAAATAGCTATTTAAATGGTGAAACAATTCGATTAGACGGCGCAATCCGTATGCAGCCAAAGTAACCTGGTCTAATCCATCTGCTTATTTCTAACTTTGCTTTAACACAAGCAATAGCAAACTTTTAAAAAATTGAATACTGCCTGACATGATCTAAACCATCATGTTAGGCAGACTTTAGCCTAAATTTATACAAACAACGAGATTTTGATTGGTCGCTGATCATGATTGCAGTGATTTAAAATTTAAAAGTGCTGAGAGGGATGCTCAAATGATTCTCAATGATGAACAAAAAATGGTTCAGGAAATGATGCGAAATTATTCGCAGAATAAACTTAAACCCACAGCTGCTGAACGTGATAAAACTGCAAAATTTCCTCAGCAAGAACTCAAAGAGTTGGGTGAACTGGGTGCATTAGGCATGACTGTGTCTGATCAATGGGGTGGCGCAGGTTTGGACTATATCTCCTTGGTGACGGCAATTGAAGAAATTGCTGCAGGAGATGGTGCAATTTCAACCATTGTCAGCGTACAAAATTCTTTGCCTTGTGGAATTATCCAAAAATATGGGACAGACCGACAAAAACAAGACTACTTAATGCCATTGGCAACAGGTCAATGGCTTGGTTGTTTCTGTTTAACGGAACCACAGGCGGGTTCAGACGCAGGTGCTTTGCTATGTAAAGCAGAACGTGATGGCGATTCGTGGGTAATTAATGGAACCAAACAATTCATTACTTCTGGACAGCATGCACAAGTGGCGATTGTGTTTGCAGTTACGGATAAATCCGCAGCAAAGAAAGGCATTTCTTGTTTTATCGTTCCAACCAATATAGAAGGTTATATCGTTTCTCGAATTGAAGATAAAATGGGACAACATTGCTCAGATACCGCAACAATTGTTTTTGAGAATTGTCGGATTCCTGCTGAGAACATATTAGGAAATGAGGGTGAAGGATATAAAATCGCCTTGTCGAATTTAGAGTCAGGTCGTATTGGTATTGCCGCTCAATGTGTGGGAATGGCACGAGCAGCGTTGGATGCTGCGGTTGAATATGCCAATCAGCGTAAAGCTTTTGGAGTGGAGTTGGTACAACATCAGGCTGTGGCATTTCGCTTAGCCGATATGGCCACTCAAATCGAAGCAGCACGGCAGTTGATTTACCATGCCGCAAGTTTAAAAGATGCAGGTTTAGCTTGTCTAAAAGAAGCATCAATGGCGAAGTTATTTGCATCTGAAATTGCTGAAAAAGTCTGTTCAGATGCGATACAAATTCATGGTGGTTATGGCTATGTCGCAGATTTTCCAGTAGAGCGAATCTATCGAGATGTTCGAGTCAGCCAGATTTATGAAGGCGCTTCCGATATTCAACGTTTAGTTATCGCAAGAGCGGTGATTCAGTAAGTTCAATTGTAGATTAGCGTATCAAAACTCTATCTCAAGACCAGCTTCGCACTGGTCTTTTTTATTTTAAAGCCTTACACCATGACAGGAAAAGCAGATGTTCAAAAACCGCAATATAATTGAGGTATTTGGAAATTGTGTGTGATTTCTAATCATGGTTATCTATAAGCATAGAAACACATGTTGAATGATTCAACATTTTTAGAAAAGCTAGAAAGCAAAATATGGAACTGCACATCGAGATGATTTGTGCTGAAAATACAAGGATATTGCCATGAAAACATTGGAACAAGCCTATCAAGAATTCGATTATGAAAAACTAATCAATGAGCAACTGGTTGGCAACCCACAGTCAATCAATGCCTATATCGAGTGCTGCGAGCGTTTTGTCGGTTTAAATAAAGTGGCTTTGATCTGGGAAGGCAAAAACGGTGAGTCTTCACAATGGACCTTTGAACAACTGGCACAAGCATCAGGAAAATTAGCCAATTATTTACACTCGTTAGGCTTAAAAACAGGTGATTGTATTGCTGGCTTATTACCACGGACTCCAGAATTATTGATCACCATATTGGCAACTTGGCGTATCGGAGCAATTTATCAGCCCTTATTTACCGCCTTTGAATCAAAAGCGATTGAGCATCGCGTAGCAACAGCCAATACACAACTGATCATCACCAACACTGAACAACGTGCCAAACTAAACGGGATTGAACTTCCGCATATTCTCACTGTTCATCCACAAGATTTTGCAACAACAAAAGATGCAGATTTTTGGCAAGAACTAGCAGGTCAATCAGCTGAATGTGCACCCGTCATGTTGAGTTTTGCTGATGATTTTTTAATGATGTTTACCTCTGGAACAACAGGTTTGGCAAAATCCGTTCCAGTGCCATTAAAAGCAATTTTGGCCTTTAAAGAATATATGCGTCACGCTGTTGATTTACGTGAAGATGATTCATTTTGGAACCTTGCGGATCCAGGTTGGGCATATGGTCTATATTATGGTATTGCTGGCCCATTGGGATTGGGACACAGTATTATCATGGATGAACGTGCATTTAGTGTCGACAATGCTTTGGAAATTATTCAAGAATACCAGGTCAGTAATCTTACGGGTTCACCCACAGCATTTCGTATGTTCTTCGGCTTTAAAGAAAAATTTAATATTTCGATCAAAGCACATTTACGTGCAGTCAGCAGTGCAGGTGAACCTTTAACACCTGAAGTGATTCACTGGTTTAATCATGACTTGAATGTCAATATTTATGACCAATATGGGCAAACAGAATTAGGTATGGTGATTGGTAACCATCATGCTTTAGCACATGCAATAAAAGTCGGCTCAGCAGGTTTTGCTAATCCTGGTCATCGTTTTGCAGTGTTAAATCAAGACAACCAAGAAGTTGAACGAGGTGAGATTGGAACGCTAGCAATTGACTTCTCTCAATCGCCACTCACATGGTTTAAAGGTTATGGTGGAAATAATCGTAAATCCTTTGTTGGTCATTATTACTTAACTGGGGATACGGTTCGTTTGAATGAATTAGGTGGGGTTGATTTTATTGGTCGTGCAGACGATGTCATTACAACTTCAGGTTATCGTGTTGGGCCATTTGATGTAGAAAGTACACTTTTGGAGTGTGTTGAAGTTTTAGAATCTGCCGTGATTGGTAAACCTGATCCAGAAAGAACAGAGATCGTAAAAGCTTTTGTTGTGCTCAAGCCTCAGTTCACGGGTTGTCACCAATTGAATGCTAAATTACAAGAATATGTACGTTCACGATTATCTAAGCATTCTTACCCACGTGAAATTGAGTTTGTTGAAAGCTTACCCAAAACATCGAGTGGCAAAATTCAACGTAATTTATTGAAGCAACAAGAAGTGGCTAAATTACAGCAAATGCAATTGCAGGCTTAATATTTTAATATCTTTTAAAGTTCCATGCTTTGCACCCGAAAGGGTGCTTTTTTTATGCTCAGCATAAGATCTCGTATTTCTAAGGTCCTTATAACAATTTTAGTCCACTTTGCCTGTGATATATTTTGTCTAAACAATAAATGGATTAAATAGAATGATTCAAATTCACGATATTGTCATTAATAAAAATTAATCTGCTTTAAATTTCAACAAACGTTAAAAATTATGCAAAATTTAAAACCACATACACTTTGTTTAAGCCTTGCATTATTGGGCTGTTCATTTCCAAGCTATGCACAATTGATGTTTAGCCAATACATCGATGGCACAGTAAATAGAAAAGGATTAGAAATTTATAATCCAGATGGCAGCACTGTAAATCTTGCAGATTATCAAATTGAACAATATACCAATGGGGCAACGAGTAAAACAGCAACTTACACCTTAGAGGGAAATTTAGCCAGTAAGGCAAAATTTATTATAGGTCGTACCGAATTACAGGCAGAACTTGGCACTAAAGTGAATCAGGTTGCTGGTTTGTCATTTAATGGCGATGATGCCTTGGTCCTTGTGTATAAAGGAACAGCTGTAGATCGTTTTGGGCGGATTGGGGAAAGACCTGCAAATGGCGGTTGGGGAACCACAATCACCAGTGCTGGAAATAGCCTAAGCAGAATAAAAAATAAAAATGATGTCAGCGCTGTAGATCCAAATAGTGCCTTTGATTTGGACAGTGAGTGGAGCAAATGGTCAGATCGTAATGCATTCAGTAGCTATTTAGGTACTGGTACAACGACACCGCCAATCACTGCAATCAGTTGTAGTACTGCTGATACTGCGATTGCAGATTTACAATCTGCGGCACAAAACCAGCAATATGTGGTTCGAGGTGTCATTACAGCGGATTATCGCTATCAAAATGGTTTTTCAGGTTTCTATATTCAAACTCCTGACAGTAAAGCTAAAGCAAATTTAAGCAATGCGATCTTTGTCTATCTCCCTGCTGCAAGCACAATCACTGGCGGTAAAGTGGGTGAAGAAGTGATTCTGAAAGGGCGTTTAACCAATTATGAAAATCAATTGCAAATTGATCAACTGAGCAGCAATATTCAAACCTGTAATAATCAAGCCGCAAGTTTGGTGAGTTCTACTCCGATTCAACTGCCATTTTCAAGTTTAACCGATGCTACAGGCAATGCACCTAAGCGCTATCAAGGCATGTTGGTGAAAATTCCTCAAACCCTAACGGTTAGCGAGAATTATGATTATGGTCGATATGGTCAATTATCTTTAAGTTTGGGACGCTTATATATCCCAACCAATTTATATCCTGCGAAATCCAATGAAGCGGTTGCTTTAGCAAAACAAAATTTATTGTCTAAGATTATCTTGGATGATGGTTATAACAATCAAAACAGAACACCATGGTTGCCACAAACATTTAATGCGGCAAACACTTTACGTACAGGCTATCAGCTTAAAAATGTTGAAGGGATTTTGGAATACCGTTTTAATGCTTGGCGTATTCAACCGATTCAAAACAAAGCTTTGCCTGAGGTTGTCAAAGACAGTAATCTGCGGAATTCAACCGTCTTGGCAAAAGAGAGTAAACAGGTTCGTGTTGCCGCATTTAACGTCTTAAATTATGACAATTCGCCGCTGATTGGTGTTAAACCAGATCGTGGTGCAAACACCGAGACAGAATTTAATCGTCAACATGCCAAAATAGTCAGTGCGATTAAAACCATTGATGCAGATGTTTATGGCTTAATGGAAATTGCCAACAATGGTTATGGCGAAAAAAGTGCTGTGAATTACTTAACCAAAGCTTTAGGTGCAGATTGGAAATATGTCATCCCACCGAATATGGATAAGTTAGGTACTGACGTGATTGCAGTTGCGATTATTTATAATAGCAAACGTGTAAAAACTGTTGGTAATCCTGTGGTATATGATGATTTGACACAGAAAAACCGAGTCACGATGGCACAAAGCTTCCAAGCGGTAACGGGAGGAAAAACCTTTACTGTTGTACCAAATCACTTAAAGTCTAAAGGTAGTTGTCCTGAGGATAAAACCTCACCAGAAGCAAACCAAGGTGATGGTCAAGGCTGTTGGAATCCGACTCGTGTCACTGCAGTACAAAAATTGATTCAGTGGATTGCAACCAACCCAACCAAAGCTGAAAAGCCAAATTATTTATTGGTCGGGGATATGAACAGTTATGCCAAAGAAGATCCAATCTTGGCATTTGAAAAAGCCAACTACAAAATATTGCTAAATGATGAAAAAGTAGGGCAAGGTAAAGCTGCATATAGCTATGTGTTTGGTGTGGCCAGTGATGCAACCGGGAATGGTGGTGCGGGTAATTTAGATCACGCAATTGCAGATGCAAACTTATACCCAATGGTTAAACGTACTTTTGCATGGCATATCAATGCTGATGAACCAACAGCATTAGACTACAATGAAGAATATAAGACTGAAGAACAAATTGCTTCTTTCTATGCGCCAGATGCTTTCCGTTCTTCTGATCACGATCCAGTTATTGTTGATTTAGATTTAAATGAATCAAGTGCTACTACAGGTGGGCATAAGAGCAGTGGGGGCAGTACGGGACTGTGGTCTTTATTTGGACTGATGTTGCTTACAGCGAGCTCAGTATTAGCGCGTTCTAAAAAGAAATCCTAATACGCTGATATCTTTTTTAAAGAGAGACTAGTGATCTAGTTTCTCTTTTTTTATGCTTTTATAAAACTATAGAACATAAAAAATTGCACCAACTGATTTAAGACTGAATCTCTCCATAGATCAAGCGAATGATATTGGTCGGAATTCTATATCATCCATCCAAATCATTCAGTTTTATCTTTCAGCGGTACAGTGGCACGGATCACGGTAAAACCATGCTGAGAATGGATTTCAAAACTACCTCCAATTCTTTTTACTCGCACTTGCATACTCTGCAAACCCACATGCAAACCAGCTTGAACCTGATCTACTTCAAAGCCAATGCCATTGTCTTGAATCGTTAAAACGAGTTGTTGTCGTTCATCTTCAACCAACGAAACTTCGACATCAGTTGCATGACTATGTTTTACAATATTGGTTAAGGCTTCTTCTGCGACACGAGAAAAGGTTAAACAAATCAATGCAAGAGGTTTATGTTTCCATTTTTCTGCAAAAATCCAAGTCGATTCAATCTCCATTTCTTCGAAAATTTGTATAAAACGATGACGCAATGGCGCAACCCACATCACTGGGCTTTCTGGTATTTTTGCCCCAGCACTGCTTCCTGAGTCAATCACTTGGCGTAAGTCATTTCTTAACAGTTTAAACATAGAGATCACTTGCTGTTTTTCAATATGCTCACTGTGATCCAGTATAATCATCGAGCGAACAATTGAACCACCCAGTCCATCATGTAATTCATGAGACAGGTTTAGACGCTCTTGCAACCGCATATTATCAATTTCGAGTTGGTACTTTTTATCTAAAGATTGCTCTAAGTCAAACGTGACTTTTTCAATAGTTTCTTCAAGTGTCTGATTAAATTTTTCAATACGTCCGACATTCTGTGAAATACGATAAGCCAAGATAAACGAGATTGCTAAGCTAGTAATTGGTGCGGCCAATGGCGTCCAATAGAGCGTCTGATCCAGATGATGGATCATGCTATAAAAATCATGAACAATAATAAGTAAATAGATGAGGAAAATAAACGCAAGCAGGAGAATGTCTATCTTTCTACGTTTAAAAGCAATCCATTGAAAAAACAAGCAATTAAAAATAAATACCATGCCAGAATAGAAAAAGACAGAGGATAAGCTACGTTCTAGATAATTGATCGGTGTCAACAGTAATGCCGCAATCGCGATTGTAGACGTCAATAAAAGTAAACGTTCTAAATACGGATAATGGCGATTGGCAAAACGCCAAGCAAATAAACAGAGGCAATAGGTATATCCAACTAAAAACACGAGATTTAGACGTGCTGTTACGATACTGTCGGTAAAAGGAATAGGGATGGTCGAAATAATATTATAAGCAAACAATGCCCATAAAAATGAAGTTAAACCAAACCAACCAAAGGCTTTTTCTTGGCGTCGAAATAGCCAAATGGTAAAACCTGTAGTTCCCACCACAAAGGTAATAATAATATTGATAAAAAATAAAGTTCGCCGTTCAAAAACCAACTGATCTTGCTGATTGGCGATATCTTCGGCCTGACCAAATTTAATTTTTCCTAGACCTGAATGTTGTGATGCAACCCCTACAACACGGACTAAAATTTCATTTTGCTGGTTTTGAATAGATGTAGCAGGAAGCACCCAATATCTTGGCATATTCCAACTTCTAGACAATGGCTCTACTAAGGATTTGTCTTTCCATAACAGTTCATTATTGCTATAGACAGTCCCTGCAATATTGATTCGTTCAATCAGTAAGGCGACAGGTTGATTTTCCTGATCACACTGATATTGCCATTTGATTTTATACCAAGCAGTGCCTGTGTAGTTTTTCCAGCGCGTTTCCCAGTCATCTGGCAACGTGACTGTTTCCCATCCCTGTTGGGGAACCTGTTCAAGATTTGCAAGCGCTTGAGCAACTTGTATGCTTTGGATTTGAAAATGGCAGGCTGCATCTGTTGTATTGGACTGACCTGTTAAGGCTGCACCAGCAAAAGCAAAATGCTGGGTCAAACTTAGCATAAGACCGAACAACCCGATTAATTTTAGAATTAGTCGAGTAATCCTAAGTTGCGTGCTGTATCGATGGCTTTGGCTCTGTTGCATACCGCAAGTTTCCGATAAATATGTTTAATATGAGATTCAACGGTATAACGGGATAAATTGAGTTGATCTGCAATTTCCTTATTGCTTAAGCCTTGAGAAACCAGTTCTAAAATTCCCAATTCTCTTTTGGATAATACACTGTCCTGATCAGGGAATTTCTGACAGGGTGCAGTTTTATTTGAATTATTTTTTTCATTAAAATGTAGTTGTTTTAAAATTTTTTGGGCAATAAATGGATCAATCGGCGCTCCACCGCGTAAGACACTTTTGATCGAAAGAGAAACTTCTAAGTCATCTCTTTCTTTGAGCACATAGCCTGTTGCACCTGCACTTAGTGCATTGAGGATCGCATCTTCAGTGCTCCATGCAGAGATCACTAAAATCATGATGGTTGGATCATAGCTTTTTAAAATTTCAATAAACTCAATTCCATTTCCATCAGGCAAGCCTAAATCAACCAATGCAAAAGAGGCTGAGTGTATACTGAGTTGTTCTTTGGCTTGAGCTAAACTTTGGGCAAAACGTAAATCTGCAATTGAGTATCCTAGATTAATTAATATGTCAGTCAGTCTTTTTTGTATAAGCGGCTCATCTTCTACGATGATGACTGGAACAGGTAAACTTAACTCATTGTTCATGATGTAAAAAACTCGCCCATGTCTATTGGACTTAGTTTTTCAGATATTGATGGCTTAATCTATACCTGATAATAGGTATTTTTAGTATTTAATTCAGTGATTAGGAATGAATATTCAGTTTATTACAATCGAGTTTTAATGCACTTACTGAGTATCAAATGATGCCTAAAGTCAATTTATTGAGACTAAGTTAACTTTTTGAGATAAGGTTATTGAGACAAGTTAAGTAAATATTCAAATTTTAGTAGATAAAAATCACAATTTAACAGCAAAATATCGGTTATATTCGCTGAATAATGGATTATTTTTATAATGGATGTAGCTTACGATGATTAAATTCCTTAGAAATTTGGCAGTGATACAATGTATTGCGATTACCATTTTGGCTATTGCTCTTTACCTGTATTAAACGCTTATCATCACTGCCTTAAGAAAAATAAAGCTGTTTATTTTACCGCACTATATTGATCAACTAAGCTACGACTTGCTTCATTCATCCCTATAATTTCAACCTGAATGTTATTTTGCAGAAACTTGTTTTGTACCTGATTGAGCATACTGACAGAGGTAATATCCCAAATATGGGCATGGGTTAAATCGATAATGACATGATCAACAGATTCATTAAAATCAAAAAACTGAAAGAATTTTTCTGAACTGCTAAAGAAAATTTGCCCAAAAATTTCATATTTACGGGTCGTGCTGTTCAAAAGATGAGATTGGACACGTACTGCATTTTCTAATTTATTGACTAAGAAAAGTGCAGATAAAAGTACACCAATCAACACGCCTAAAGCTAAGTTATGCGTCATCAGTACAATGACCACCACCGCAAGCATCACGCTATTGCTTTGTTTGGGATGTTTTGAAAAGTTTTTGACTGAGTCCCAGTTGAATGTAGTAAAAGCCACCATAATCATAATTGCCACAAGTGCAGCCATTGGAATATAAGACAGCCATTCTTTTAAAAAGACTACTAAACACAGTAAAAAAACACCAGCAACCAAGGTCGATAAGCGAGTTCGTGCACCAGAAGACACATTGATAATCGATTGCCCAATCATGGCACAACCTGCCATACCCCCCATAAACCCACTGACCATATTGGCGATGCCTTGTCCACGACATTCTTTGTGACGATCGCCTTCTGTTTGCGTCACTTCATTAACAATCGTAGTTGTCATCATGGTTTCGAGTAAACCTACGGTGGCCAAGGCGATGGCATAAGGAAAAATAATTTTTAAGGTATCGAGGTTAAGTGGAATGTCTGGAATTAAAAACAGCGGTAAAGTGTCTGGAAATTTTCCTAAATCACTGACTGTACGCATATCTGCACCCAAAAATAAGGTAGCTAAACTCAGTACAATAATGCATACCAAAGGTGAGGGAATGAGTTGACCAATTTTGGGAATATAGGGGAAAAGATAAACCACCCCTAAGCCAAAGGCAACAAATAGATAAGCCGTCAGATCCATACGTTGTAATTCAGGAATCTGTGCCACAAAGATAAGAATAGCCAATGCATTGACAAAACCATAGACGACAGACTGTGAAACAAAGCGCATCAGTTTTGCAACTTTAAAATAGCCAGCAAGAATCTGAAGAATTCCAGTCAAAATTGTGGTGGCAAATAAATACTGTAAACCATGATCTTTGACGAGAGTAACCATCAGCAACGCCATTGCGCCTGTGGCTGCGGAAATCATTGCGGTACGTCCACCGAAGAAAGCAATGCTCACTGCAATACAAAATGATGCATACAGGCCGACTTGTGGATCTACGCCTGCAATTGCAGAAAAAGCGATTGATTCAGGAATAAGTGCTAAGCCAACGACCATTCCAGCAAGTACATCTGTACGAATATTGGAAAACCATTCTGCTTTTTTTAGACTAATCACTATAAACCTTTCATCATTCTTTAAAGATGCGTATGTTAAAACATCTCTTAGTGAAAAAGCAGTTAACTTTGACTTGAAAAAGTCTTCATTTTGTTGAATATTCAAGTTATAGCTGATTTTATAAATTTATGCTTTTTGCAATTTTATGTTTTACGACTTGAAATTGTGATCTGAGCCATTTACAACTTAAACAGTCATATAACAAGGATTAGATATGAAATTATATTATTCACCAGGTGCATGTTCTTTAGCTGCCCATATTTTACTCAACGAAATTAATGTTGATTTTGATTTAGAACGTGTTGATTTAAAAACGCATAAAACAGAAAAGGGCGCAGATTATTACGAAATCAATCCAAAAGGCTATGTACCCGCATTAGAAATCAATCCAGGTTTGCTTTTAACTGAAAATGTTGCAGTACTGCCTTTTATTGCACAACACGATCCTAAACAGGATTTGATCCCACCATCAGGTTTGGGACGTGCTAAAGTTTTAGAATGGTTGGGTTATTTAAACTCAGAGTTGCATGATGAATATGCCGTCTTCTTTGACCCAGCGATCACTGAAGATGAAAAAGTACGTGGCTATGCAACTATAGATAAAATGTTGAAATATATAGATGACTATCTTGCAGAGTCGGAATACGATTATTTGGTCAATGACCGCTTTGGTCCTGCTGATGCGTATTTGTTTGTACTGACAAATTGGTCGAATTCGATTCATCATGATTTAACCCCATTTACCAATATTGTGGCATTACGCAATAAAGTCGCTGAACGTCAATCTGTACAGATTGCAATGCGTGATGAAGGTTTAATTCCTTAAATATGCTTGAATCGATATACAAAGCACCTACGGGTGCTTTTTATTGAATTGATTAAAGTGAAATGGACAGAAAGAGGCAAAGATATTTATTGTTGATTTTTAGTCAATAATGTTTTGCTTATTTTTGCGTTTTTTGCGATAAAAATAAGCTCTATAGTTGCGCCATAAATCAAGCGTATTGGCAAAACATAGGTAAACAATGAGTAATATCTTAATCGTAAATGGTGCTAAACAGTTTGCACATTCAAATGGTGAATTAAACGATACCCTAACTGCTTTGGGTGAAGACGTGCTTAGCGATTTGGGACACAGTGTAAAAGTGACACGTACCGATGCAAATTACGATGCTCAAGAAGAAGTAGAGAAATATCTCTGGGCGGATGTTGTGATCTATCAAATGCCAGGTTGGTGGATGGGTGCACCGTGGACCATGAAAAAATATATTGATGATGTTTTTACCACTGGTCATGGCAGTTTATATGCCAACGATGGTCGTAGTCGTTCTGATGCTGCCAAGAAATATGGCTCAGGTGGTTTGATTCAGGGGAAAAAGTATATGTTGTCGTTAACTTGGAATGCACCTTTGCAAGCTTTTGATGATCCTGAGCAATTTTTCCATGGTGTTGGTGTAGATGGTGTGTATTTACCTTTTCATAAAGCCAATCAATTCTTAGGAATGCAAAGTTTAGAAACGTTTATTGTCAATGATGTGATTAAAGCACCACAAATTGCGCAATATGAACAGGCATATCGCCAGCATTTACAGCAGCTTTTTGCTTAAGCAAATTGGAATATCTCGTTTAAAAAATTTAAGGAGTCTAATATGTTGACTATTGTGGCTGAAATCCGTGCATATCCAAATGGATTACACAAAGATAAAATTATCCAAGCATTTAAGAAAATTACCCCGACAGTATTACAAGAGCAAGGCTGTCATGGTTATCAGCTATTGGTCGACGCTGGTGTTGATGTAAGTTATCAAAGCAAGGATTCTGATTTGATCGTGATGCTTGAAAAATGGGAAAGTATTGAGCATCTCAATGCACACTTGCAAACTGTGCATATGCAAGCGTATCAACTTGAAGTAAAAGAGCATGTTGCTGATGTTAAAATCCGTATTTTAGAACAAGGATTTTAAAGTTAATTCACCATTAAGAGGTTCATTCTCGCTTTGGGAGAAGGCTAGGGTGAGGGATTCTTTTATGTTGAATTATTGTTTTTAAAAAATAATTTATAAAAGACATCCATTATTGAACATAACGCTCAAAGTTGATTTGCTCAAGTTTGGGCAAAGGTACTTTCTTTAATTTTGACCAGGATATTTTTGGTGTATTTTTGCGATCAAGTTCTTGCGTACTGGTGACATTTTTGATTTTCCCTGTTAAAAAATTAGTACTTTCAGTTCGACTGTCACCTGATGGTATATCGAAATAATGTAAATCATAGCCGATCAGATCGAATGATGGGTTTTGATAGCGGAAAGTATAAATATTATTAAAGACCTCCCATGAATCACAACGAAACGAGTAATTTAATGTGATCTTAAGTTGTCCATTCTGGATGATTGGTGAATTGTCCACAATCAATGGATCGATAAGGCAAGGGCGTTCATTGTTGCTTTCTCTAGGGAGTGAAGAATTACTTGCGATAAGGCGGTAAGTTTGAGCGTCTTTAAATAGAACTAATAATTTTCGCTCATTTTGGTTAAGTAGAAGATTTGCTGGCTTTTTATGATTGAATTTATTTTTAACAATATTTATGGGATCCGTATTTTCAATAATCAGCACCATATCCGCTTGTTGATCACCATTTAAGTCACCTTGAACTTTGCTTAGTATTTTCCAATCTTTAGGAATGAAAGCTTGAACATCAGCTTCAGTATCGGTTTCTGCCAACACTAAGCTTGAGCAGACTGTTAATGTAAAAAATAGAAGTAATAGATTGTTATTCTTCATGGTGTTCTTCCAATTCACTGAATTGTAAATTTGTTGTTAAATTTATGCCTATTTTTAGGCATGTCTCCAAGCTATCACTTTTGATTAACTTGTCTTAGCTAATTTTTATGGCAAATGTCGAGTCCTCTTCGACACATTTATTCTCAGAATAATATGGCATATTATGAATCGTTGGTAGATACGAAACGTGTTTTATTCAAACTCGCCATAGTCTTTAAAATTGATCTGCTCAAGTTTAAGAGAATAACTGTTCTTTAATTTGGACCAAGAAACTTGCTTAGCTTGATCCTGATTTTCAAACGCACTACCACCTGTAGTGTTTTTAATTTTACCTGTTAGAAAATTGATACTTTTCGCACTGGTTTCACCAGATGCACGATGGAAGTAATCTGTATCGTAACCAATCAGCTTAAAAGACTGGTTTTGATAACGGAAAGTAAAAGCGTTGTTATAGACAGACCATGAACCGCAACTGAGCCAATAATGTAAATTAATTTTAACTAATCCATTTTTGATGGTGAGTGGGTCTCCTTCGCCTAGAGGATCGGTAAGGCAAGGGGATTCTTGATCACCTTCAGTGGGAAGCTTGGAATTACTTGCAACAAGATGATAGCCCTGAGGGGCTTTAAATAAAATTAATAACTTTCGATTGTTTAAATTCAGCTGAGGATTACCTAAGCTTTCATTTGTCACAATATTTTTTGGATCCGTATTTTCAATAATCAAAGCAAGATCTGTTTGCTTATCACCATTTAAATCACCTTGTACTTTACTCAGCACTTTCCAGTTTTTAGGGATAAATGATTGATAGTCAGCTTTGGTGTTGGTGTCTGCCCAAACCAAAGCTGAGCATGTTGTTAATGCACAAAATAAAAGTAATTCAGTTTTGTTTTTCATTATTTTTCTCCAATAAATTTAACGCTAAAGTTATGAATAAATTGTTCGTTATCCCAAGGAATATTATCCAAGGTATAGCTTGTCGAGGTTCTCAGTGTTTTCCAAACAATTTTGGCTGGCGTTTCAACTTCTGCAAAGATATTTGGAGTAGTGGTCACTTTGGCTTTGTTGCTTAGAAAGTTAAGGCTGGTTTCTTTTTGTTTGCCACTAATTTTATCTAAATCATAAGCATCAAATCCAATCAGGTGGAATTGATTGTTTTTTAGTTTAAACCCATAGGTATACATCAAGCCATACGTATTGCTACAGGATGACATGGTATTGAATAACACATCTAAGCGTTGATTTTCGATCGTCAATGTGGAGTCATCTAGAGCATCTTCAATACAGAGTTCTTCTGAACGATAGGTCCAGTTAGGAATTTGTCGACTTAGCTTGAGTTGTAATTGCTGACCTTTATGAAAAAGTACTAAAAGCTTTCGATTGTGTTGGTTTTTATTTTTAGGTTGGATGATGAGGGCAATATCTTTTTTACCATCTTGATTCAAATCACCTTCAGCTTGAGCAAGAATTTCCCAATTGTTTGGGACAAATTTTTGTAAGGATGAGGTGGCTGGGTTTGCTAAACACATGGATGAACATGTTGCCAATAAAAGGGTGGAAAATATTGTTTTAATCATCATATATCCTGATCAAGTTTTTATCACTTTAACCTATAACGAGATTTTGAAGAATCTTTTAAGCAAGTTAAAACTTTTAAAATGAATCATTTAATAATTGGTGACAACAATTAAATCTTATTGTAAATTGTGAATTAATTATTCTTAATCTATTATATTGATAATTAAATCACATATAAGAATACTTGGTTCATGAAAACCGAACTGATATGAATTAAAGCAAAGTTATGGACTAAATGCTCAAAATAGAGTGTCACGATAAAAAAGGAGAACAGATGAACATAAAGATTTATTTGATCATAGGTGTGGTTGCTGGTGTATTTATCATTTATATGCTTTTCTTGCACACCATGATGAAAAAAAGAAAACAGAAACAATTGGATGGCTTTAATCATCATAATTCAGGGACGCCTTTGACTAGGCAACAAGAGAGATTACTGACCTTTGGTGCAATTCTTTTTTATCACAGAGGTGAAAAAATTTTAGGTATTTATCCCGAAGATGATTTAAATCAATACATTTATGGATTGAAACAGCAATGGGAGATATCCAATGCTGAGGAAGCAAAAGAAGTATTGGGTGATTTACTCGAATTACAGCGGAGTAGTGAATTTGAACCCTTTGTGCAGCTTCCTTCTTCAGACTTAGCGAAAGTTCAAAAAAGTATAGCAAAAGGCCTAGGGATTGATATTTCTCTTGTGGAGCAAACCAAATCAGCTTATGCCTGGGATGTCGGACGCGCAGTTTCTTTAGCTAAATGGTGTTATTGGTGTGGTTATTTATCTGAAAGTGAGACTTGGAGTATTATGGAACAAGCCGCAAAACAAGCCACGCAACATGGAAAAAGCTGGACAGACTATACTGTATCTTTTTTACTTGGAAGAGCAATTAATGGATTTGATTTAGATGATATTATCATTGAAGCTAAACAAATATTGCACAGTCAGAATCCTGCACTACGTAAAATACAAGATGTGGATGTTTATCAGCGTTATCAATTTCAGTAAATTTGTATAGTTGTTCAGGAATAATCGACATCATTTTGAGTTAAAAACAGGTTGTTTAAAACAGCCTGTTATTGCCATTGTAATTCTTCTAATTGCAGTTACTAAGTATCGTGATGGTGTTGTTAGCATTGAATAGCTCGGTAAGTAAAAATGAATAAAAAATAGAATTTTATCTATTATTACCTGTTGCAATAGATGTAATCGTTCCTTGTTTGGAAAATAGCAGGGTTATTTTGTGCTCATTAAGAAACAAACCATTCAGATCAACTTGTTCAAATACACAGTTTTTGAATCTCACATCAGATAGATCAGATGTGTCAAATTTTACGTTTAAGAAAGAGCAAGAATCAAATAATGATTCATTAAAACCTCCTTTTATAAAATGTAAATTCAAAAAGGTACAGTCCCTAAAAGTACGCTTTAGAAACTCTACTTTCTTCATTAAAGTCGAATCAAAAATGCAATTGCTTATTGTGTTTTCGATCCAAAGGCATTTATATAGATTTTGATTAGAATAAATTGATAAATCAAGAAATTTTGAAAAGGCGATAACTTTTCCAGTAAGATCAATATATTTAAATAACATTGTTATTAAATTAATAGATTAAATTTAAAAATTAAACCCTTAGCTTATAAATATGCTAAGGGTTTTTTTATTGTATAAACAATTACATTTTCACGAGGCAAATTTTATCGTCTTCATTTATCGCATTGAAAACTTAGCTTAAAGTAGGTGCATTTGAAATGGCTTATTTAAAGAAATAACCTGTTTCTGGTGAACTCGCATTTGCCATTCGTTTACGTGGCATACGACCCGCCAAATAGGCTTCACGTCCAGCTTCAACCGCTTTTTTCATTGCTGACGCCATTAAAATTGGATGATGTGCAGCGGCAATCGCGGTATTCATCAATACGCCATCGCAACCTAATTCCATTGCAATTGCGGCATCGCTTGCAGTACCTACACCAGCATCAACCAAAACTGGCACTTTGGCATTTTCTTTAATAATTGAAATAGTATGCGGATTTAAAATGCCTAGGCCAGAACCAATTAAGCTACCTAAAGGCATGATCGCAACACAACCCATGCTTTCAAGTTCTTGAGCCACAATAGGGTCATCCGATGTATACACCATCACTTCAAAACCATCTTCAATCAATGTGCGAGCAGCATCAAGTGTCGCTGTTACATTTGGATAAAGGGTTTTCTCATCACCTAATACTTCCAATTTGACCAGGTTATGGCCATCTAAAAGTTCACGTGCAAGCATACAGGTACGTACTGCGCTATTGGCGTCAAAACAACCCGCTGTGTTCGGTAAGATGGTGTATTTTTCAGGTGGAAGGATTGACAGTAAGTTGGGCTGATCTGGATTTTGCCCAATGTTTACTCGGCGAATCGCCACTGTCACAATTTCAGCGCCACTGGCTTGAATTGCTAAATCAGTTTCTTGCATGTCTTTGTATTTACCCGTACCCACGAGAAGACGAGATTGAAAAGTACGAGAACCGATAATAAGAGGGGAGTTTTCAGTAGGAAAATCTAGCATGGGAGAGCTCCAAATTAGCCGCCACCGACAGCGTGAATGATTTCAATACGGTCTTTTTCAGCAATAGGGGTAAGTTCAAGTTTACTTTTGGAAATGATCATTTCATTCATTTCTACGGCAAAGCGTTTACCTTCGAGTGAAAGTTCCTGAACCAGTTGTAAAAGATTTTGGCAAGCGGTCTCTTGAGGCTCACCATTTAAGAAAATTTGCATATACATTCCATTCGATTGCGCAAATTGTGATATCTAAATTCAAAATAATTTTATTTAGCGTATTTCAATGCATTCCATGCGAGGACTAACCAACCTGCAATCATCAGTGCTCCACCAATGGGTGTAATTGCACCTAAACCTCGTGGTAAACCCAGCGCCATGACATAAAGCGAACCGCAGAAAAATAAAATACCGATTTGGATGAGTAAGAAGCTGGCTTTGATTGGAAGTTGTGGGATGACTTTACTGAGAATTGACAGTGCCAACAGGCCCAGTGCGTGGTAGAAAAAATAATCGGTTGCTGTTTGCCACCATGCCAACTGTGCTTCAGTTGCATGAGCTTTTAAACCATGTGCGCCAAATGCACCTAAGATTACTGCAAGCGCTAAATTCAGTGCTGAAATTGCAATCCACATAAGCCAGTCATCTGCATAAATTTGCGCATAACATTAACACAATTTCGAAGCGGGATTAAAGGCAAAATCTATTAAGAATAAAGATTTGACAAAAATATCAGGCAAAATAAAAGGGCATGTCGCCCTTTTATTGAAAATATAAATATTGGTCTGGTATGCAGACAGTTTTGAAGATTTAGTTGGATGACATGGCAACTTTGATTTTGTCCATGGCATTTTTTTCTAACTGACGAATACGCTCAGCAGAGACATTGTACTCTGCAGCCAGTTCATGCAAGGTCGATTTATCATCATCTAACCAACGGCGCTGTAAGATGTTGCGTGAGCGATCATCTAACTGTTCCATAGCATTATGCAAAGCTGAAGTACTTTGTTCTTCGTAATCTTCTTCTTCGACTAAACGAGCAGGATCATAGCGGTTATCTTCGAGATAAAGCGCTGGAGCAACATGAGTTGAACCTTCGTCATCGTCATCACCTTGAGCTTCAAAAGCAGCATCATAAGCGGTTAAACGACCTTCCATTTCCAAGACTTGTTCTGCTGTTACATTTAAGTCATTGGCAATTGATTGTGCTTCTTCAAGTGTAAGTTTTTTACTTGATTTTTTTAGGCTACGTAAATTAAAAAACAATTTACGTTGCGCTTTAGTGGTCGCAATTTTGACAATACGCCAATTGCGAATCACATATTCATGAATTTCAGCCTTAATCCAGTGCACAGCAAAAGACACCAAACGCACGCCCATATTTGGGTCAAAGCGTTTAACTGCTTTCATTAAACCGAGATTACCTTCTTGAATTAAATCACCTTGTGGCAAACCATAGCCCGCATAACTGCGCGCAATATGCACCACAAAACGTAAGTGAGACATCACTAACATTTTCGCAGCATCTAAATCTTGATCGTAAAAATAGCGATCAGCTAACTCTTTTTCTTGTTCAGCTGTCAAGATTGGAATCTGATTTACGGTGCTGATATAAGCACCTAAGTTAACACCTGGTGCAGATAAGGACAGGGGCATCAACTGATTGCTGCTGTCACTCATGGGTTCTCCTTATAGGAATTTCGTTGTATAGCTAATGCATTCATCTTAATTCGAATATTGTACATAAGTAAGGAAATTTGGGTATCGAAATGTAAAAATATATGCAAATTTGCAAAAAATAATTTGAATTGAAAATAATTAAGATTCAATTAAGTAATGAAATTCATGCTCTGATCGTTTAGTCAATTGGCAAGAAATCTTGTTGATCTCGCAATAACGCGTAATATCAATTTCACTGTGCGGATCAGAGGACATTAAAAGAAATATTTGATGAGGCAATGCTCTTTTTAATTCACGCTTTAACATTAATAGAGGCATTGGACAGGGTTTACCCATACAATTTATTTCAATTGCTGTCTGACCTAAAGGTTCATTCATTTTTTGGCAAGGTAACAACAGGGTTATGGAACGCATATTTTACCAAGTTTATTGAAACACCCCAACAAAAATTGGAAGATTCTTCAACAAATAAAAAATAATCGTGAAGCTGTTTAAAAAACACGCTTGATATCGAAAATAATTATCAAAAAAAATTCTATTAATTGTCATAAACCCATGTTAAGCTCGTTGCGTATTTAGGATTTATCAGAAACAATTCTTGTTTTGAAACCCTATTACAAGATGGATGTAACCGGGATTTTGTTAATAGTTTTACAGAATGATTACAAGCTTTGAAATTAGAAAATATTTTAAAACTTTGTTTGCTCTGCTGTTTGCAACACCGGGTGGTCCCTTTTTCTTAATAACTGAGGATTAACTTATGACAGCTCGTGAACAAGGCGTAGTTAAATGGTTCAACGACACTAAAGGCTTCGGCTTTATCCAACGCGCAGGCGGTGATGACGTATTCGTTCATTTCCGTGCTATTCAAGGTGACGGTCATCGTTCACTTCGTGACGGTCAACGCGTTGAATTCAGTGTTGTGCAAGGTCAAAAAGGTTTTCAAGCTGAAGAAGTTCAGCCTTTAGACTAATCTTAAATTTTTAAAATTTAAGTGGCGCTCCAATTTCTTATAAATTGGGGCGTTTTTTGTTTATAATGGGCGCAATTAAAAGTGTCTACAGTTAGAGCTCGTATTTATGTCATCAGGTTTCGAAACCCTTAATTTACATCCGCAACTTAAACAAGCGATTGATGCTTTAGGGTTTAAAGAAATGACCCCAATTCAGCAAAAAGTATTGAAATATACTTTAGCAGGTCATGATGCAATTGGTCGTGCTCAAACCGGCACAGGTAAAACAGCGGCATTTTTAGTCAGTATTATTAATGATTTGCTCACGAACCCAATTAAAGAACAACGTTTCCGTGGTGAACCACGTGCATTGATTCTTGCGCCAACACGTGAACTTGCAATTCAAATTGAAAATGATGCAAAAGATTTGGTCAAATATACCAATCTAAATGTCGTGACTTTGGTTGGCGGCGTAGATTTTGATAAGCAAAGAAAACAACTGGATCAAGGTTTTGTTGATATTTTAGTGGCAACGCCTGGTCGTTTAATTGATTTCACAGAACAAAAAGAAGTTTGGTTAGATCAAATTGAATTTTTAGTGATTGATGAAGCTGACCGTTTATTAGACATGGGCTTTATCCCATCAGTTAAACGGATTGTGCGTTTTTCGCCACGTAAAGAGCAACGTCAAACCTTAATGTTCTCAGCAACATTTAGCTATGATGTTCTCAATCTTGCCCAACAATGGTTATGTGAGCCAGTTACAGTAGAAATCGAGCCTGAAAAGAAAACCAATGCTGATGTTGAACAGCGTGTGTATGTGGTCGAAAAGAAAGATAAATATCGCTTATTGCGCGAAATTTTGGCAGATGAACCCATTGAAAAAGTGATGATCTTTGCCAATCGCCGTGATCAAGTACGCAAACTTTATGATCATTTAAAAGCAGATGGTTATAAGGTGGTGATGCTATCAGGTGAAATAGCGCAAGATAAACGTTTGAAAATGTTAGATCAATTTAAAAATGGTCAACATAATATTATGATTGCAACTGATGTTGCGGGTCGTGGTATTCATGTTGATGGCGTATCTCATGTGGTGAATTTCACTTTACCTGAACAGTCAGATGATTATGTACATCGTATTGGTCGTACAGGTCGTGCAGGTACACAGGGTGTAAGTATTAGTTTCTTGTCTGAAGATGATGCATTTAATTTACCGACTATTGAGAAAGCGATTGGGCAAAAATTGCCTTTAACGCGACTAGATGGTTATTGCTAAGTTTTTTGTTTCTTTATCGAATTGTGTTTAAAAAACCCACTTATTTAAAGTGGGTTTTTTATTGGCTATTTTTAGTTTAGAAGGCTAAACGGATTAACTTGCTTTACAGCTAAAGGTTAGTGTTGTTTGATAGTCCGTATCTTTTTCAATACCGTAGTTTTTGCCCATTACTGAACCTAATACACCGGCTGCTGCAGTGATCATTTTTCCAGTCTGTTCATCGACCACACCTTTTAAACTGCCATGGTATTCAGTTTTTTCATCTACTAACACTGGCGCACCTTTTTTACCGCAAGCCTTGTTTGCTGCAGTAATGGCATTATTTTTTGCGGTAATTTGGTCTTTACCTAAGCCAGTGACTTCATACTGGTTATCTGCTTTTTGAATCGCTAAAGTTTGTGTTGGATTTGATGCACACGCAGTGAAGAGTAACGCTGAACTAGCAAGTAAAGTGATCGTTGTTAATTTATTCATATTGATTCTCAAATTCCTGTACTAAAAATTAAAAAGATACTGCTTTTAAATTAGTTATAATTTGAGCATAGAATGTGGGCTAAATATTGAGAAACATGTATAAATTTTGCAGTTTTTTTTAAGTTTATTGATGATTTTGCTTTATTTTCGAAGCCAAAAGGTTTTCAAGGCATTTTTTGTGAGCAATCATGCTCATTGATAACCTAACAATAAGTTGTATGTAATATTGACAGATGCCAAGTAAATTTTGTCGGAGATAGCTTAATGATTTTAGATTATGCTAATCTTGAAACAAGTGAAATTAACCAGATAATAGATAGGTCAATGTCAGATTTAAACTTCAAAGCAGTACATGACAATATTCATCAACGTCAATCGATTGGTCATTTGGTTGAACCTGCACCTTCACACGCACAACTGAATATTGCATTTAAAGCCGCTTTAACAGCACCCGATCATCATCGTTTAAAACCCACACAATTTATTGTCGTGGATGTTGAGCAACGTGAAGCATTTGGTGCATTACTGGCACAATCTATTGCTGACTTAGGTGAATTAGATCCAGCCCAAGTTGAACGGGTAAAACTTCATCCTTTTAGAGCACCTATATTAGTGCTTGCCGTGACTAAATTTCAGGATCATCCTAAAGTACCTTTTTTTGAACAAACACTGAGTTCGGGGGCTGCAATTGAAAACTTTTTATTGTCGATGCAGGCACAAGGTTTCGCAACCATGTGGCGGAGTGGGGCGGTTGTTGAATCTAAATTATTAAAATCAGCACTGGGTTTAGCTGAACGAGATTTAATTTCAGGCATTATTTATATTGGCACAGCGGCAAAAGCAATTGCCCCACGTGCAGAGATTGAAACAACACAATATGTTCATTTTTGGCAAGCTTGAATCAAAAAGTTATTGATATTTTCAGGTTGAAAAGCATCGGGTTATTAGGATAAGCATTTTAGGATAACAATAAATGTCGGATTTACAATTTAAAGATTTAGTTGAACCTATTGTATTGGGTCAGAAAACAGCGTTGCGTGTGACTGTACTGGGTGGTGGTAGTTTCGGTACAGCAATGGCAAATACAGCAGTACGTAATGGTTGTGACACCATGATTTGGATTCGCGATGAAAGTATCGCAGCTGAAATTAATGCGACTCATGTCAATAAACGCTATTTACCTGATTTTCAATTGGAGACGGGTTTACGTGCTGAGTCAAATTTAGAAGATGCAGTGCGTGATCGCGATATTATTCTGGTGGCAATCCCAAGCCATTCTTTTCGTGATGTTTTACGTCAAATTAAACCGTTTATTAGTGCACAAGCTGTTGTTTCATTAACCAAAGGCATCGAAGCAAAAACCTTTAGCTTTATGAGTGACATCATTCGTGAAGAGCTTCCTGAAGTTCCTTATGGTGTTCTTTCAGGACCTAACTTAGCCAAAGAAATTGTTGCAGGACAACCAGCAGGTACAGTGATTGCCAGTGATAGTGAATTAGTACGTTATGCCGTACAACAAGCACTACATAGTGCATTGTTTCGAGTGTTTGGCAGTGACGATGTACATGGTGTTGAGCTGGGTGGAGCACTTAAAAATATTTATGCTGTTGCAATGGGAATGGCTGCTGCTTATAAAGTTGGTGAAAATACCAAGAGTATGATTTTAACCCGTGCCTTGGCTGAAATGAGCCGCTTTGCAGTTAAGTTGGGGGCAAATCCTTTAACATTCTTAGGTTTGTCTGGTGTGGGTGATCTTTTCGCAACCTGTAACAGCCCGTTGAGCCGAAATTATCAAGTTGGTTTTGCCTTAGGTTCTGGAAAGACACTGGAACAAGCAACCTCTGAATTGGGGCAAACTGCTGAAGGGATCAACACTATTGTACAAGTCAATGCACGTGCAAAGGAGTTGGATGTCTATATGCCAATTACCACTGCATTGTATGAAGTTATTTTTGAAGGTGCGCCGCCACTGAATATTGCCGTTTCTTTGATGAAGAATGGGCATCGTAGTGATGTAGAGTTTGTGCTTCCGCATAACGAAGTTTAATCGTGAGTTGTTGGCACAATATTCAAAACTTTAGAGATGGATTTGTAACAAAGCCTCGTTATAATCAGTGCAGTATTAAAAAGGAAATCTTATGCAACTGACTTTGGTGCGTCATGGTGAAGCAGCTCCACCCGTCAATGGGGTGGACAGTAAACGGCCTTTAACACAACGTGGGCATTTACAAGCACAACAAACGGCTAATTTTTTAAAAGAAATCGTACAGCCGGATGTATTTGTTGTCAGCACTTTATTGAGAGCACAAGAAACATTGGCGCACATACAGACTCACTTCCCGAATGTATCTGTATTGGTCTGTGACAAAATAAAGCCAGATGATGATGCAAAATTAGCAATCGAATGGTTGTCACAATTGCCATTTGAACGTATTGTGGTGGTATGTCATATGAATGTTGTGGCACATATTGCAGAACAACTGACACATGAGCATTTTAATCCTTTTGCCTTGGCAGAGGCTCGTATTTATGAGCAAACTGTGATTGCAAATGGTCTATCTACACAAGATAAAGCCTTTATTCCAACTGTATAAAAGCATTGTTAAAAGAACTTAACGGCAGAAAACGATAAATGTTGTACTTATGGATGCCTGAAGCCAATGGGGTTTGGCAGTGGTCTCGAGGAAGTGATTGGACTAAATCTTCGAGCCTAGAACAATTAATACAAGATATTAAACTTTACCAAGGTGAAGAAGCTGTGGTTTTCTTCCCAAGTCGTGAAGTGCAAATTCTTCAACAGAAATTCAGTAAAACTCAATATAAACAATTGGGTGTAGATGGTGTCAAATATTTATTAGAAGAATATGTGATTTTGCCGATTGATCAGATGAAAGTGTTTTCACACTTTCAACAACCCGATCAGGTTTCAATATTGGGGATTCATCAATATGCTGTCACCACAATGCAGCATTCCTTGTCATTGATTCCGTTAAAAATTGTCTCTTTATTACCTGACTTTTTGATGCTGCCTGTACCAGAAGTCGGACAGACGATTTTGGCCAATGTTAACGGGCAATTATTGGTTCGAGAAAGTGAGTTTCTGGGTAATTCGATTGATGATCTGAATGTATATTTGGATTTCGCTGATCGTGAGAAAAGCTATTTATATAGCGGATTGACAGATGAGCAAGCTGTCAGCTTATTTGCCATTGCTGCAGCGGATCAGCGAGAGCCTTTTGATTATCAATTTAGTGAAATCAAAAAACCGAAACTACATCCTTATAATGTATTGCCAAAAGCCAAGCAAGCCAATCAAGGTGTTTCTCGTTATTGGCAAGCCTGTGCAGTTTTGGTGGTTGTTTTGATCATTGCGCAATTGAGTTACGATGCTTTGCGTTGGATTAAACTGAAGAAAGTTGCAGATCAAACTGCTTTGATTGCAGTGGATCAGTACAAAAAATGGTTTCCAAATGAGCAGCGGATTACAGAAGAGTCTGTAGAACGTCAGTTTAAAAATAAATTGGCACTGAGTCAGAGTGCAAATACCCAAGCTTTACAATTACTCAGTCGTGTTGGGCCAATTTTAATGCAGCATCAGATTATTGCCAGTCGTGTAAATTATGATACAGCAGTGTTAAATATGGATCTGGTGGCGAAAAATGCTGAAGGCTTACAAACCTTGGTGACGCAACTGAATCAACAAGGCTTTAAAGCAGAATTAGGCAATGTTCAGACGCAAGGTGCATCTGTCGTTGGTTTGGTGAAGATACAATAATGAAAACAATGGAAAATGTGCAAAATCGACTGGATGTATGGTCTGAGAAAATCGCAGAGAATTTAGAAAAAATATCTCCACGTGAACGTGTCATGGTTATTTTCACCACGATTTTTGTCATTGTGGCAATTGTGGGTGCGGCGTTGTGGTACACCCATAAAGCTGCCGAAAAACAGCAAGCACGTTTAAATCAGATGAAAGATCTTGTGGTGTGGATGCAGAGTAATGTAGTGACCATGAAGCCCGCAGATGATTTGGCCTTAACCACTGCAGATAAAATTCAGCGTGTGGCACAACAACAAGGGCTTTCGGTTGCCTCGCAGCAAGTGGGTGAGCAATTTCAGATTATTGCACAACATCAAAACTATGCGGTTTTAGCTAACTTTTTAACCCAAATTGCCCAAATGGGGGTGAGTTTGGAAAAGATGGAGTTAGCCAAAGAAGGTGGGCAGATTAAATTAACAGCGACGGTACAGTAGTAGTGAAAATAAACACAGTTCAAGCATAGCCTTTTCAACATACTGTGCCTATAATATGGCAACTTAAAAAGCAGTAGACTTTTGTAGCTATGATGTATTCACTTGCTCGCCCTTTGTTGTTTTCTTTAGCACCAGAGCGTGCACATGAACTCACATTATCCATGCTTAAATCTGCCCATAAAATGGGGGCGATTCGTCAAACTGTTGCTGCCAAACCAGTCACTTGCATGGGAATTGAGTTTCCAAATCCAGTTGGTTTAGCAGCGGGACTGGATAAAAATGGCGCTTATATCGATGCCTTAGCGGGTTTAGGATTTGGTTTTATTGAAATTGGAACCATTACGCCTAAGCCACAAGAGGGCAATCCCAAGCCACGCCTTTTCCGTATTCCTCAAGCCAAAGCAATTATTAACCGTATGGGGTTTAATAATGATGGTGTGGATCAATTGGTTGAGAATGTTAAAGCCGCAAAATTTAAAGGCATTCTTGGTATCAATATTGGTAAAAATGCCACAACACCAGTTGAAGATGCAGTTTCTGATTATTTAGTTTGTCTTGAAAAAGTTTATAACTACGCATCTTATATTACTGTTAATATCTCATCTCCAAATACCAAGAATTTACGTTCTTTACAAAGTGGTCATGCGCTCACTGAACTTTTGGAAACACTCAAAAAACGTCAGTTAGAGTTGGCAGAAGAATTGCAGCACTATGTTCCTTTAGTGTTGAAAGTTGCACCAGATCTAGAAGCTTCAGATATCGAATTTATTGCATCACAATTGTTGCAGTTTAAAATTGATGGATTGATCGTGACCAATACAACATTATCCCGTGAGGGTGTTGACGGTTTACCATTTGGTGATGAAGCGGGTGGTTTATCAGGTGCGCCCGTATTTGAAAAGAGCACGGCATGTTTGGCGGCTTTTTCAAAAATTTTACAAGGTAAAATTCCTTTGATTGGTGTTGGTGGAATTTTATCTGGTGAACAAGCTGTTGCAAAACAACAAGCCGGTGCAAGCTTAGTCCAAATTTATAGTGGTATGATCTATACAGGTCCTACACTCATTAAAGACTGTGTTGACGCTATGATTTAAAATATGAATACCTTAGACATTATTATTCTGATTCTATTGCTCATTGGAGGGCTAAACGGTTTGCGACAAGGATTCGTGAAAGCCTTTGCGAACTTGATAGGATGGATTTTTGCACTGATTGTCGGTGCTAAATATGCCAATATCATCGCACCTTCAATGTCTGCACTCAGTCAGGATCCTGTAGTGCAGAAAATTGCTGCATTTGCTTTTATTGTCTTGGTCATTATTGTTTTAACATGGATTGTCACCGCCTTACTCAATCAGATTTTAAAAACTTTAAAACTCGGGCCGTTAAATCGTTTAGCTGGAAGTGCTTTAGGGACCTTGAAAGGTTTGTTCATCGTCCTCATTACTATGCAAGGTTTGGGACCGTGGGTTGAAAGTTCTCCAACGTGGAAACAATCCAAATTCATTCAGACGCTGTTACCATTTGCACCTTTGGCATCTGAAATCTCTAAAGATGCTGCAAATGAAGCATTACATCATATACATTCAGAAGATCGTTCCGATGATACTTCTGTAACTAAGGCTGATCGATCATCGGATACTCAAAGCGATGAAAAATCAGCACATTCGACAAAGAATCCGTTTTATTAGTCCTAGCTGGTCTGCGAGGTAGTTATGTGTGGAGTCGTTGGTATAGCAGGTAAAGCACCTGTAAACCAAATGTTATTTGATGCGTTGACGATGTTACAACATCGTGGGCAAGATGCGGCTGGGATTGTGACTTGTCATAATGGACGTCTTTTTCTAAGAAAAGATAATGGTATGGTACGTGATGTATTTCATACTCGCCACATGCGCGCATTACTCGGTAACTATGGTATTGGTCACGTGCGTTATCCAACTGCTGGTTCTTCAAGTAGTGCGGAAGCGCAGCCTTTCTATGTAAACTCACCTTATGGGATTACATTGGCGCATAATGGTAACTTAACCAATGCGGCTGATATTCACGATGACTTATTCAAAACTGACTTACGTCATATGAATACGGACTCAGACTCAGAAGTATTGCTAAACGTTTTTGCTCATGAATTGCAAAAATGTGCATCATTAACGCCAATGCCTGAAGATATTTTTCATACAGTTAAACGTGTACATGAGCGTTGTAAAGGTGCTTATGGTGTCGTTGCAATGATCACAGGGCATGGTATCGTAGGTTTTCGTGATCCGAATGGTATTCGTCCACTGATCTATGGTTCACGTTTAACTGAAAATGGTGAAACAGAATATATTATCGCTTCTGAATCTGTTGCGATTACCGCGTTAGGTTTTAAAGTAGAACGTGATATTGAGCCTGGTGAAGCGATCTTTATCAATTCAAAAGGTGAGTTCTTTTCACAACAGTGTGCGGCAAATTCGCGTTACCGCCCATGTATTTTTGAATATGTGTACTTTGCGCGTCCTGATGCAACCATCGATGGTATTTCGGTATATAAAGCACGCTTGAAAATGGGTGAAACCCTTGCGAAGAAAATTCTTCGTGAATGGGGTGATATGCATGACATCGATGTGGTAATTCCAATTCCAGATACGAGCCGTACTTCTGCTTTAGAATTGGCGAATATGTTGGGTGTGAAATTCCGTGAAGGTTTCATGAAAAACCGTTATATCGGTCGTACCTTTATTATGCCGGGTCAGCAACAACGTACCAAATCTGTTCGTCAAAAACTCAACCCTGTAGAGCTTGAGTTTAAAGGTAAGAACGTTTTGTTGGTTGATGATTCGATTGTACGTGGTACCACTTGTAATGAAATCATTCAAATGGCACGTGATGCGGGTGCGAAAAAAGTCTATTTTGCTTCTGCTGCACCAATGGTGAAATATCCAAATGTGTACGGTATTGATATGCCAGCAAAAGCAGAGTTGATTGCTTCACATCGTAGTGTTGAGGAAATTCAGGACATTATTGGTGCTGATCGTTTAATCTTCCAAGACTTGGATGATTTAAAAGCGGCAGTAAGAACCAGTAAAGTACCTGTCATTCAAGATTTTGATTGTTCAGTATTCGACGGTGTTTATGTTACAGGCGATATTGATGAGCAATATTTAACTGATCTTGAGCAAAGTCGTAGTGATACTGCGAAAAAAGAAAAAGATGGTTATATTGATGTCAATATCGATGCAGCATCTGTGGATTTAAGCGGTATCAAAGAAGAAATGTAAGCAACTTTGATTTACATTGAGAAAAAGCGGGAAGTTCCCGCTTTTTTCATTTATAGTATTTTGCAATGTAATGAGGAATTTTACATTGAAAGATGTCAGCCATTATTTGATAAAAAACAAGAATATGTTGTGGTCTGCAAGTATTTGCTTACTTGCGGTCATTTTGACCATTTTTATTCTAAATACTGTTTTAGGATTGCTGGTTCACTATGTGGATCCAGATCAAGAGATCTGGTGGAATATCCTCAGTCCTTACTGTGTCGGTTTGATCATTGTCATCATCGGTTGGTCAATCGCATATGAATTTTATGTGTTCCGTACAGGTGGTCACTCACTTGCAAAGCAATTAAAAGCCCGTCGTTTAAGTCAAATTGAAAGCACTCCGGAAGAAAGTGTGGCCTTAAAACTCGCAGATAAATTTGCAGAGACTTTTGAGATTGATGCTCCTACATTGTATGTATTGCCAGATGAAGTTGGGGTTAATGCTTTAACTGCTGGGTTTCATCCAAGAGATACGGTGATTATCTTGACCTGGGGCGCATTACAGAATCTGGATGAATTAGAACTTTATGGTTTATTGGGGCATGAGTTTAATCAAATTCTATCCGGTGAAGCACGAGAAAATACCCGACTTAAAATTTTATATAGTGGTTTAATTACCTTTAGCCAGCTGGGAAGTAAAATCGCAAAACAGGGCTTTAATCGTTATAACGCCAAGGGAAATCAGCATAAATTTGAAACCAGTTTTGTCGCAGTGGGGGGGGTGATTTGGCTACTCGGCAGTATGGGGATTTTAATTAATCGTTTGATTAAATATTTCACTTTAGGTGGGCGTACTTTTTATAACGATTATAAAACTAAAAAATTATTGCTCAATAATGCCAATGTACAAACCTTATTACGTATCTATGTCCATCATGCAGGCTCACAAATTCATAGTGAGTTTTCCGAAGCCATTGCGCATATGTGTTTTGCCAATTCCTTAAGTCCGCAAAGTTGGTTAAATATCCATCCAAGTATTGAAGACCGTATTTATGAGTTAAATCCGACACTGTTACAGGATCTACAGCTGGAAAATTTAAAAAAATTACGTAGTCAGCCTTTATTTAGTTTGTTACGCCCTTTGGAAGAATCAACAGGGGACGTTTATAACCCGTGGGTATCTCCACAGCCTTTACCTTTATTACGCTTATCCCCAATTAGTTTTGCCTTAAACGATGCAATTAAACCTTTAAATCCAGAAGTACGCCGTCAAATTGAGCGTTCAGACTTGATTCAGCGTGCTATGCAAACGGCAACGGGTTCTCGTGAGGTAATGGTCGCCATCTTAATGATTCGACAGTATCGCGAGTTTATTCCGTCTGATGCGGAGGTAAGTCGTGCCATTATTGACTCACTTTTAAATTTAGATGGTCGGGTACATATTCAAATTTTCCATGATGCCTGTGAAAACCTTGGTAATATGCCTGCGACCAGTGCACGTCAATTTGTCACCAAGCTTGCGAAAATTATTCAAGAAGATGGTGAGATTGGTTTGTTGGATGCATTGCTGATTGAGCGTGTAAAAGCTGAATTGCATTTGTTGCCGATGCATACACCGTCATCCTTGGAAACGGTGAAGCCACAAATTGTGCGCTTGATTGATGCCTTGCTGCATGTACAGCAAATTAACAGTGCCAATCAGCTTGATGTGCGCTATGAGATTTTAGAACGAGTTTTGTCTAAGGATGAGTTAGAACTGTTTGAAGAAATCTCAGATGAACCTATTGATTTGGGTGAAATATTAAATGATATCGCAGGATTATTATTACGTGATCGCCTCAGTATTTTGGGTGTGGCTGAAATTTGTTTGTGGAATGATCGAATTATTACCCAAGATGAATTAGATGTACTGCAATTGCTGTATTGGCGACTTGGCTTTGCCACAGATGATATCGTAGATCAAATGCAGAAAAAGAACAGTGTGATGATTATTTAACAAGGGTAAAGTGAGTCGTAGAAAAAGTAATCATAGAAATGATAATAAAAAGAATTAGCTGGGAAGTGCTAACACCACTTGATCTCAAGTGGTGTTAGAAAAAACGCTAAATTAACTCGCCATCGCATCGACAGAAAGCTCAGCCACGGTTGGCTTGGCTTTTTCTGCTTTTAGACCTAGCTTATTAAACAATTGTTTGTCTTTGCCTTCACCAGCATTTGGTGTGGTTAATAATTTTTCACCACTAAATAGCGAGTTTGCACCGGCCATAAAGGCTAAAGCTTGATCTGAGTCTGTGAGAGATTCACGTCCAGCAGAAAGACGGATATAGCTGTGTGGCATGATAATACGCGCAACCGCAATCGTACGAATCCATTCTGTTACATCAAGTTTTTCAACATCTGCAAGTGGCGTACCTTCGATTGGGACAAGCATGTTGATAGGTACAGATTCAGGATGAACAGGCAAGGTTGCTAATTCATGTAATAAACCAATACGATCATTACGATTTTCACCCAATCCAACAATACCGCCACTACAGACTTTCATCCCCGCATTACGGACATGATCCAAGGTGTCTAAGCGATCATCAAAAGTACGGGTGCTGATGATATGTGAATAGTATTCACGAGATGTATCTAAGTTATGATTGTAATAATCTAGACCTGCTGCATGTAAACGTTCAGCTTGTGATTGGTTAAGCATACCCAGTGTCATACAGGTTTCTAAACCTAATGCTTTAACTTCGCGCACCATTTCGAGGACATAAGGCATATCACGCTCATGTGGGTTTCGCCATGCTGCACCCATACAAAAACGTGAAGAGCCTGATTCAATGGCTTCTTTTGCTTCACTGATCACTTTATCAACTGCAATACGTTTTTCAGCTTCTAATTTTGAATCATAGCGTGCAGATTGCGAACAATATTTGCAATCTTCAGGACACTTACCAGTTTTAATTGAAAGTAAAGTACTGACTTGAATGGTATTGGCATCAAAGTGTTCACGATGAGTTTGCTGTGCTTTGAAAACTAAGTCTAAAAAAGGCTGTTCATATAAAGCTTGAATTTCTTCACGAGCCCAGTCATTACGTACTGTCATTAATTAAATCCATGATAATCATTATCTATCTCTGTATATAATACATAATTCATGCCAATTCCATAGGGCAAAAAAGTCCAAATACGATGGTATCTTACGATTAAAAAGATCAAGAGTATAGAAAACTAAAATTATAAATATAGTTGCAAAGTTAACCACATTCCTTGTGATTTACTCACAAAATTTTAACTTTAGTTTTTATTAACTTCAGTGTATTGGTCATTAAAATATTCAAAAATTACGAACTTTGCAACGATCTGAAAATTATCACTTGGAACAATTTAAGGGCATCAATGGGCTGAAATTTGGTGTTGTTTAGCGTTTTGCTCGGTAATAGCCCAATCAATATGGACTTGCACAACTTCATCATGTAAGGCTCTATTTTGGGTCAATGCTGCAATAATTTGAGCTGAATACGGTGCATTACCTAAGCCAATTGCAATATTGCGCATAAAGCTTTGAAAGCCTGTACGTCGGATGGGGCTACCTTCAGTACAATTGAGGAAGGTTTGTTCATCCCATTGCCATAAATCCAATAAGTTAATATGGTCTAAGCTATGACGTGGGTTAAAGTCTTCAATCGAAGCTTTTTTGGCAAAACTGTTCCAAGGACAAATCAGTTGACAGTCATCACAGCCAAAAACACGGTTACCAATACCACGTCTTAACTCTTCAGGAATGATTCCTTTATATTCGATGGTTAAATAGGCGATACATCTGCGCGCATCCAGCATATACGGCTCAACAATCGCTTGAGTTGGGCAAATATCGATACAGGCTGAGCATGAACCACAATGATGCGTTGCTGGTTCATCAAAGGGCAAATCAAGTGAAGTAAATAATTCACCTAAAACAAAAAAAGAACCCGATTTTTTATGAATCAATAAAGTATGTTTACCGGTCCATCCCATCCCCGCACTTTCTGCCAGTGATTTTTCAAACACCGGCGCTGAGTCGGCAAAGGGGCGGGATTCAAACGGACCAACTTTTTCTTTAATGAGGGTTGCCAAGGTTTTTAGCCGACCACGCATGATTTTATGATAGTCACGTCCACGTGCATAACGGGCAATAATTGCTGCATTGGGCTCATCTGGTACATAACGCGGTTTTGGTGTTTCCACCAAATAATTCATTCGTACACAGATGATACTTTTTGTGCCTGGAACCAGTAGTGTAGGATCCGCTCTTTTTTCTAAATTTTCTTCTAAAAACTTCATATCGCCATGGTATCCGCGTTTTAAATATTCTTTAAATCGTGGTAATTCAGCTTGAGCATCAGGACGAGCAATGACACAATCAGCAAAGCCTAGTTGCAAAGCCTGTTGTTTGATCCAAGATTTTAGTTCTTGAAGATCAAGCTGTTGCAAGGGAATGGATTGCGAAGTTAAAGTTGCCGACATAATGAATCAATGCGCTATAAAATAGTGAGAAGAAAAGGACAGAATGATGCATCAGCAAGTTTATCACAGCCGTGAAATACAAGCATGGGAAGCGCGTTGGTTTGCTCAGCAAAATAGCGTTTTTGGTTTAATGCAACAGGTGGCTTGGTCGATTGCGCAACGCTTAAATATTTTGTTTCAACAAGCTTCTCCCCCAATTACCACTGTTGCGCTGTGGTGCGGTGCCGGAAATAACGCAGGTGATGGCTATTGTGTTGCCCATTATTTGCATCAATACGGTTATCAAGTCGAAATATTTGCAACTGAAGCAGGGCATTCTCAGCAGTTAAAGGCGGCAATTGAGTTAGTACAGAAAGATAAAATTAAAATCCACCCACATTTTAATATCGAAAAGCGCTTTGATTGTCATATTGATGCACTGTTTGGTATTGGTTTAAACCGTGATTTGGACGGTGCATTACAAGCGATTATTCAACACTATAATGCCCAATCAGGTTTAAAAGTAGCCATTGATATTCCAAGTGGTTTAAATGCCAATACAGGACAACCTTTACCTGTAGCAGTAAAAGCAGATCAAACATTGACTGTTTTAGGCCTTAAAGCAGGCTTGTTTACTGGACAGGGTCGTGAATATGCGGGGCAAATTGAGCTCATTTCAATTGTTCCTATAGACCCACAATTAAAAGCGGTCGCACAGTTGTCACCCACCCAGATTCAATTACCACAACGCCAAGCGTTCGGTCATAAAGGCAGTTATGGGCATGTTTTGGTGGTCGGTGGGCATGCAGAGATGGGCGGTGCAGTCATGTTAGCTGCTGAATCTGCATTTAGTGCGGGTGCTGGAAAAGTTACGGTAGTGTGTCATGCCAAACATCACACTGCAATTCTGGCACGCTCTCCTAACATCATGCTGAGAGATATCAACGCTTTAACTGATGTGGATATTCAAAATTTATTAAGCCATGTGGATGCTGTCAGTTTTGGAATGGGTTTAGGGCGTGGTGCTTGGGCGAAACAACAATTTTCAAAATGGTTTTCACCCATTCATTTAACCCCACAGCTGCAAGTGGTTTTAGATGCTGATGCTTTGTGGTTTTTAGCTGAACAAGTTGTTCAACTCAATCAACGAACTTACCTGACGCCTCATCCAGGTGAGGCTGCTAAATTATTAAATTGCTCAGTGGCAGAGATTGAAAATGATCGTATTGCTGCGATTCAAAAACTTCAGCAAAAATATTCAGGACAATGGGTACTTAAAGGTTCTGGAAGTTTGATTTTAGAAAAGCATCTATGGATCTGTACTGCGGGGAATGCAGGCATGGGCACTGGTGGGATGGGAGATGTTCTTGCAGGAATGATTGCCAGTTTAAAAGCACAATTTGATGAAAATATTCACTTACATGAAATTGTCACCTTACATGCTTTGGCAGGTGATAGGCTCGCAAAAAACGGTATGCGTGGTTTACAGGCCCAGCAAATGCGTGATGCTGTGTATTATGTGGTCAATCATTCATTGTCAGGAGTGAGTATGTGATGAAAGCGGTAAAATTGTTAATTCGTGGTAAAGTTCAAGCTGTAGGCTATCGTCGTTGGTTTGAAAAAGAAGCCTTACAATTGAATTTAAAAGGCTATGTGAAAAATCTAACTACAGGCGAGGTTGAAGCTGTTGTGGTCGGAGATGAACAAGCGATTTTAAGTTTGATTCGTCATTGCTATGTTGGGCCTTTACGTGCTGATGTTACTAGTATTGAACAACAAAACCTGAATCATGATTTAGACTATACTGATTTTAAGATGATCCGTTAAAGAGATCATTTAGAATAGCAACCACATACTGATATAAATCAATATTACCCATGATGATCAACAAAATTTTATTAAGCTGTATTTTGATGTGCGGTATTCATACTGAGCTTGTCGCACAACCAGTAGACGCTGTGACGAATAAGAATAAGATTGTTTTAAAAGATTTGGACTTTAAAACTGTGATGAAATCTTTTTATCAAAAACAGATCCAATATGTCAAAATCCCTCAATTAGATCAGAGCAATATACAGTATGTCGGGATTAAAAATGCCGAATATACCCATGTCTTTGATCGTGATGATGCTGTGATTGTATTTAGTCCTGCGAGTGCTTATCAAAATGCTCAAAATGAGTTGCGCTATCTTATAAGTACAACAGAAGTTTCGATAGATAAAAATAATGAATTACTAAACTTTTGTGGTGTATGCGCAACATTTACTAAAATCTACCTATTTAAGAAAAATGCTTTAGGTCAATTTGAGTTAGTGAGCCAGAGTCAGGATGAAAATAGTTGGATGAATGCAGATTTTAATTATTTGCCTTATCCGACTGAAAATATAGTTAAAAATATTCGAAAAATTGGTCCGCGAATAAAAGGCTATGTCGAAGAACAAGCGTATAGTCGACAAGGCTATTCAACTAGCACGCTTTATATCGTCCCATTTGATGAAAACCCTGTAATGGTCAAATTGGAAGTTGCAGAAATTGGGAATGACAATGAAGTGACAGGAAGTGATAAAATCTACAATACACAAGCTGATTATCGTTTTTTAAGCACTGAGCATGATGGTTTGTATGATATTGAAATTCACTATTCTGGTACGCAACAAATTTATGTTGGTGATATTGCTAAAATTGTGCCTATAAATGAAACCCATGTTTATCAGTATAATGAAAAACAGCAGAAGTATATTCGAGTGAAATTACATGATTGATAAATATTTAGTTGTTGGAATTGTATTTGCTGCGTGTTTGGTATTGATTATTTATACCCAACTCGATAGTGGGAAAAAAGAAGATAAGTCTTTGTCATTCAAAGCAAAGTTACAAAAGGAATTTCCAAACTATACCATTCTTGAACGGAATCAAAATTTCATAATTTGTCGAGAAGGGAGTAATCCACGTATCCCTGAAGAGTTGGTGTTGATTCGTGTTGATTCAGAACAGAAGAAAAATCTAAGAACTTCTGGGAAAATGTTAATTGCAACCTATACAAAGCAGCCCAGTATTCGTGAGATTCGAAAAGATACTTTGCCTTATTTAACTTGAGATGGGCTCTACCATCTCAATAAATAAAAAACCTTTCAGATCACCTTGGTAATTGCGATAGCTTTTTTATGATTGCAATAGCTTGGACTTTGACATGGGTAGAGCGAGGCGTTTTGGTGGTGTATATAAATTAACGTCGACGACTACTATTGCGACTCCGCCCACGAGCCATACCGCCTAAAGCATTCAGTACAGCTAATTTGCTCATACTGCCAGAAGCATGGGCATGGCAAATTGCTGCAGCGAGTGCATCGGCAGCATCTTGTTGGGGTTGGATTGATAAGTTAAGTAACTTCATCACCATCATCTGAACTTGTTCTTTGTCTGCAGCACCATAGCCCACAACAGATTGTTTAATTTGACGAGCCGTATATTCTGCAACTTGTAAGTCTAAATTGACCAACGCTGCAATTGCCGCGCCACGCGCTTGTCCAAGTTTTAAAGCAGAATCAGGGTTTTGTGCCATAAATACTTGCTCTACAGCAGCTTCTGTAGGGCCATGAAACTGAACAATACGTTCAACTCCAGCAAAAATTCGTTTGAGTCGCTCAGGCATTTCTGTTGTTTCAGTGCGAATTGTACCAGCATCAACAAAAGTAAGTTTTTGACCATCTTTTTCAATGATGCCATAACCTGTTAAGCGTGAACCGGGGTCAATTCCAATAATTAAAGGCATAATACTGCTTATCGTAAGTCTTGCTTCAATTATATGATTCTAAAAATGAATTGTAAGTAAAATTTTAACTTAGTTGTATAATCAAAGTACACAACAGTATTATTTCCCTTAAGCACAGCGCTAAGGTGCTCATTATTTATAAAACCTCAGTCAATAAATCGCACAAATAAATAAAATCGCTGTCAGAACACAAAATTACCCTTTAAAAATTTTTAACTGCCCATATAAATGATAGAAGCAACGAAATTCATTGTTTTTATATGTGAATTTTCAAGCTCACTTTTAATTTATCTTTGAGATGCCTTGTTTCGATGAAACTTTTTCCTATTATTTTAATTGGTACGATTGTTGAAATTGCTGTTTGGATTGGTGTAGCCCAGTTCATTAGCGGTTGGTACGTATTTTTCTGGTTTATCATTGCTTTTATAATTGGTTTAAACTTGTTGCGTTCAAGTACCGCAACAATTATGCCGCAATTACAACAAATGCAAATGACAGGAATGATGGGGAATGATCCTGCAATTGCCAAAAAAATGGCGACAGCATTTGCGGGTATTTTGTTGATGATTCCAGGTTTAATCACCGATGTCTTGGCGCTACTGGTTATTCTTCCACCTGTACAGAATGCAATTAAAAATGCAGGTATGAAATATATGGCGAAAAAGCAACAAGCCATGATGAACAATATGATGGGTGGAATGGGGGACATGGGTGGTGCTCAAGGTCAAAACCCATTTGCAGATTTGATGCGTCAAATGCAGGATATGCAAAACCAGCAATCTGGTGGGCAACATCGTGATTCAACCATTATTGATGGTGAAGCGCATGAAGTTGAACCGCAGCATAAACAAATTGAATTGAAAGATGTAAATAAAAAGTAAAATACATTCTACGATGTTGAATAGAACGCCGAATCAATGATTCGGCTTTTTTATACCTGAAATCATAGGGTCTGTTGACAATTCGTCTACGTTTGCGACTACGTGTGTTTTTTAGGCGATACTAGGCACGAAATACGAAATTTAGTCATTCTAAATAAGTAGTTCGTAACAAAGTAGCGGCAAAAAACACGCTAGTCCCGAAGGGTTGTGGCTAAAATTATCTCAGCCTTCGTTATGAAACTCGAAAATAGTCTCACTATTCTCTTCGTTTCCTGCCTTGCCTGCTCAATTTTAACCTACAACGCAAGCCATTTATGAAATGTCAACAAACCCTAAAGCAAGCATAATTTCTTAAACATATTTTTGATCAAACGATATAATCACTGAGTCACAATTTCTAAGATTTTATTATGTCGATGTTATTGACCATTTGTGCACTACACTTTGTTGCACAGTTGAGTCCTGGTCCAGATGTATTACTTGTCGCTAAAAGCTCAGCATCGACAACACGTGCCAATACTTTAAAAATTATTCTAGGCATCTCTGCTGGTGTGGTGGTATGGGTTGCTTTAACTTTGCTTGGTTTTACGGTTTTATTGGAACAATGGCCGTGGATTCAACAAGTCTTGATGCTGATCGGAGGCCTGTTCCTTGCCAAAATGGGCTATGCAATGTTGAGAGGCGGCATTGCAACACTTAAACAAAATACCAATTTAGATGGCGTGATCGAGCAGCCCCCTAAAAACTATTTTCTATTGGGGCTTTATACCAATTTAGCTAATCCTAAGATTGTGATTTATTTCAGTAGTGTTTTTTCATTGGCATTGAGTTCAACAGCAGGTGCAAATTTAAAGCCGCAATTGGCAGTGATTATTCCCATTCAAACATTTTTAGTTTTCAGCCTGTTGATGATGATCATGTCAATTCCTAAAATTAAGCGCATTTATCAAAAATCAGGAAGTTATATCGATATTGTTTCAGGAAGCTTTTTCTTATTATTTGCCATTTTCCTTTGGGTCGATGTCTTGAAGATGTTTTAGTGGTCAGGATGTTGTTGAGGAATTAAAGGCTGTTCTTGTGACTGTTGATCATTGCGACTGTGGTTTTGATCTTGGGTGGTATAGCGATGTGGATCTAAGGTTTTAATATTATTTTCAGATTGCGTGTATTTACGACTGCGATTTGCACGTTCTCTTAAACCGCCTTTTTTAATCAGCTGTACCAAAATAATCTCCAAAACAATATCTTTCACTTTACAGATTATAGCTTGAATCAATGTAATACAGAATATTGAATGAATGATCCACAATTTGATAGGTGTTGATTTATAATCAATTATTTTTAGTATATGGAGTTAAGTTATTGAATTTATATGAGAATATATTGAAACAAATTTGTCTTGTCAAAAGATACGAATCATGTACACTAAAAAAAGAAACAGATTTTTTGCATTACATATATGGATATAATTGTAGTGTAATAATTAAAAACAATAATAGCGCCATAAAAGGAGATCTGAATATGATTCTACAATATCATTGTGCTTGTTGTGATGAAGCGGTCAGTTCAACACAAAAAGTTTGTCCAAAATGTGGCTCTCAACATATTAAAAGCCCATATGGATTATGGACGTTTTGTCTGGCTGCTTGTTTGATTGCAGCAGTAACGTTTAAAGTGGGACATATTTATTTGCAAAATCACAATACAGAAACGCCAGCGCAAGTTTCTTTATTGAGTGTGTTACAGCCAGATGCTAAATCAGGTGGTCAATAAGTGCTGTAAATGATTGGTTGAATTGTGTAAAGGTTTGATTGGGCTTTGAAGAACAATAAAATTAGATCATGCTAATGATTAAAATAAACAAACCATTAGATGTGTTTTAAAGCTATAAATATCGATAAGATGTTTAAGATATAGATATTCAGTGGAGTAGAGGAGGAAAAATTTTGAGGTATTCATCCCGATAACATTAATTCAATAAAAAAGCTCGCATATGCGAGCTTTTTTTCAAATTTAGATCTTAGGCTAGAATTACAAATTTGCAGAAGCTTTAAGCGCTTCAACTTTATCTGTTTTTTCCCAAGTAAATGCAGTATCTGAACCTTCACGACCAAAATGACCATAAGCAGCAGTTTGCTTATACATTGGTTGAATTAGGTCAAGCATACGAGTGATACCGTATGGACGTAAGTCAAAATGCTCACGAACCAATTGGATAATCAATTCATCAGATACTTTGCCTGTATTAAATGTGTTGATCGAAATCGAAGTCGGCTCAGCAACACCAATTGCATAAGACACTTGAATTTCACATTTATCCGCCAAACCTGCTGCAACAATATTTTTTGCAACATAACGGCCAGCATAAGCAGCAGAACGGTCAACTTTTGATGGGTCTTTACCCGAGAAAGCACCGCCACCATGACGCGCCATACCACCGTAAGTATCTACAATGATTTTACGACCGGTTAAACCACAGTCACCCACTGGACCACCAATCACAAATAACCCAGTTGGGTTGATGTGAAATTTAGTACCCGCATGGAACATTTCAGCAGGGATGATTTTTTTCACGATTTCTTCAATCACAGCTTCTTTCAGATTGGCTTGTGAAATTTCAGGATCGTGCTGAGTTGAAAGAACAACTGCATCTAGGCGAACAGGTTTACCATTTTCATAGGCAAATGTTACTTGGCTTTTTGCATCTGGGCGTAACCACGGTAGTGCGCCGTTACGACGTAATTCAGCTTGTTTTTCCATTAAGCGATGCGCATATGAAATCGGTGCTGGCATCAACACATCAGTTTCGCGGCTTGCATAACCAAACATTAAACCTTGGTCACCTGCACCTTGGTCTTCTGGTTTTTGACGGTCTACACCTTGTGCAATTTCAGGTGATTGTTTACCCACCATGTTAATCACAGCACAAGTTGAACCATCAAAACCTAAATCGGTATGGTGATAGCCAATTCCATTTACGGTATTGCGGACAATAGTTTCAAAATCGACATTTGCAGTCGTTGTAATTTCACCTGCAAGAACGACTGCACCAGTTTTTACTAATGTTTCGCATGCAACCCTAGCGTATGGGTCTTCTTTTAAGATTGCATCCAAGATAGCGTCACTGATTTGGTCAGCCATTTTATCTGGATGGCCTTCGCTCACAGATTCCGAAGTAAAAACAGCATACTCGCGCATGAAAGTCCTATCACAGTAATTTATAAAGACGCAATATGTTACATCGACTTCAGCCTGAGGACTAGCATTACCTGACTAAAATGCATGAATTAAATTCATTTTCATGTGTTTTTAATTGATATGCTCATTAGAAAAATTGATAAAAGATTACGATTGAGTCCTGTTTCTTGGAAAATTTGCAAAAGCAGGGCGATTTGCATTCAAGTTATCATGACTTTTTATCGCGTGAAACGCTTTAGCAAGATCTTGTTCTATTGAATATTGATCAGCATGAAATTTTCAATATTTAGACTGAATAGGGTGGTGAAAGAATATCCGAATGTAAATGCATCGCTTAAACATAATCAAATTTGTTTTGCTGATGTTGAGATGTTCGATGTGAATAAGAAAAAAGACCGTTTTTAACGTTGATTTAAGACTATTCGGTATATTTTTTAATTAATTTGCAACCTAAGCGGATAAATATAGACTTAAGTCTTTACCCTGATCGCTTTTTTTAAGACAATACATCCCAGTTTTTGAATTTTCTATTCATCTTCCTATATTTTAATTTATTGGACTCTGATTTATGACAACCCCGCTGAATGAACGTCGTATAGCTAACGCAATTCGTGTATTGGCTATGGATGCTGTGCAAAAAGCTAATTCTGGACATCCAGGTGCTCCAATGGGGATGGCAGATATCGCTGATGTCGTATGGCGTGAATTTTTAAACCATAATCCAAGCAATCCACAATGGGCAAACCGTGACCGTTTTGTATTGTCAAATGGCCATGGTTCAATGTTGCAATATGCTTTGCTTCATTTAACTGGTTATGATCTTTCTATTGAAGATATTAAACAATTCCGCCAATTACATTCTAAAACTCCTGGTCACCCAGAATTAGGTTATGCACCAGGGATTGAAACGACAACAGGTCCACTTGGTCAAGGTGTTGCCAATGCTGTAGGTTTTGCACTTGCTGAGAAAACTTTAGCGGCACAATTCAATAAAGAAGATATTCAAGTTGTAGATCATTTCACTTACTGTTTCTTGGGTGATGGTTGCTTAATGGAAGGTATTTCCCATGAAGCATGTTCACTTGCTGGAACATTAGGTCTTGGAAAACTCGTTGTTTATTATGATGACAACGGTATTTCTATTGATGGTGAAGTAGAAGGCTGGTTCTCTGACGATACAGAAGAACGCTTTAAAGCTTATGGTTGGCAAGTACTTCGTGCAGACGGTCATGATGCAGATGCAATTCGTGCTGCAACAGTTGCTGCGCGTGCAGAAAGCTCGAAACCTACTTTGATTATCTGTAAAACGATTATTGGTTTAGGTTCGCCAAACAAACAAGGTAAAGAAGATTGCCACGGTGCGCCACTAGGTAATGATGAAATTACATTAACTCGTGAAGCATTGGGTTGGAAAGAAGAGCCGTTTGTTATTCCTGCTGATGTTTATACAGCTTGGGATGCAAAAGCAAAAGGTTCAGCTTCTGAAGCTGCTTGGAATGACATTTTTGCAACCTATGCTGCAAAATACCCAACAGAAGCGGCTGAGTTAAAACGCCGTGTGAATGGTGACTTGCCTGCAGAATTTTTGGCACAAGCAGATGCTTATATTGCTGAAGTGAATGCTAAAGGTGAAACCATTGCAACACGTAAAGCAAGCCAAAATGCGATTCAAGCATTTGCACCTTTACTACCTGAAATTTTAGGTGGTTCTGCTGACTTGGCGGGTTCAAACCTTACACTTTGGAAAGGTGCGAAAGGGGTTGAGTCTGATCCTGCGGGTAACTACGTACATTATGGTGTGCGTGAGTTTGGTATGACTGCAATTGCCAATGGTGTAGCATTGCATGGTGGTTTCATTCCTTATGTAGCAACCTTCCTTATGTTTATGGAATATGCTCGTAATGCAGTTCGTATGTCTGCATTGATGAAACAACGTGTGATCCATGTTTATACTCATGACTCAATTGGTCTAGGTGAAGATGGTCCAACGCATCAACCTGTTGAGCAAATTGCTTCTTTACGCGGTACACCAAATTTAAATACATGGCGTCCATGTGACACAGTTGAAGCGTCTATTTCTTGGAAATCTGCTTTAACACGTAACGAAGGTCCTACAGCGTTAATTTTCTCTCGTCAAAACTTACCATTCCAAATACGTACTCAAGCTCAGATTGAGAATGTCGTGAAAGGTGGTTATGTATTGGCTGAAGAAAAAGGCGAATTAAAAGCGATCATCATCGCGACTGGTTCAGAAGTTTCATTGGCGATGGAAGCATATGCACAACTTGATGGTGTACGTGTAGTGTCTATGCCATGTGCGGAAGAATTTGTGAAGCAAGATGCTGCATATCGTGAAGCGGTATTACCATCAAATATCCGTGCACGTGTTGCAGTTGAAGCTGGACATGTAGATTACTGGTGGAAATTTGTAGGTTTAGACGGCAAAGTTATTGGTATGTCGACTTATGGTGAGTCTGCACCAGCCAAAGATTTATTCCAATTCTTTGGTATTACTACTGAAGCTGTTGTTGGCGCTGTAAAAGAATTAACTGCTTAATTCTTGCATCGTTTTAAATATGGAAACGCTCCGCTAGGGGCGTTTTTTATTGCTCTGCATTCACTTTTTAAAAATAAAAAATAGAAACCATGTGTTTAAAGTTATTTTTCTTCTAAGAAATATGAAGGTTTACCTTAAGCCATCTAAAATAGATCAGCATTTTTTAGATGAATGGAAAGAGCATTGATTAAAAACACCATCATCGATAACTGTTAGGCGGTGTTTATTTTGCTTACTGGTTTTTTTACGTGGTGTGCTGAAACTAAATTATGATGATCATCACGAATAGTAAAAGATATATAGCTCCTTAGTGAAAGTGATCTTAGGGAAAGCGTGATAAGTCAGTTTGAGCTTGATAAACTAACTCTTCAATTGAGTGATGAATTAAAAAAAAGGAATGTTTTTATAAATGATATTAATCAAAAATTAGAAACAGTGTGTCATTCATTTTAGCCTTGTTGACATGTGTCAACATGTGGTCGTATAATTTATTTAGAATAGGTGTAACCATGGATAAGCATCCTAATAAGCATATTCGTGAAGCAATCGAATATGCAATTGAAAATGGGTGGGATGTTGTGGAATCAGGTAAATCATCACATGCATTTTGTAGACTGCGTTGTATAGCAGGGCATACGGAGCATCAAATGAGTGTATGGAGTACGCCTAGAAATCCAGAGAATCATGCAAAGCAAATTATTCGTAATGTTAATCAATGCAATGGAGAGTGAACAATGAATACTTATCACTTTACAATTGTGATTCGTGATGCACGTCCAAATATAGAGAATTTAGAAGATAAATTATTTGAAGCTGGTTGTGATGATGCTTTGATCTGTAGTTCAAATAGTACTGTTTATTTGGAATTTGATCGCGAAGCGAGCAGTGCTGCTGAGGCGATTAATTCTGCATTTGAAAACATTCAATCGGCAGGGTTTAACCAATTAGTTTTGGAAGAGAATGGGGTTGCCTCATTATCTGAAATGGCTGAGCGTGCAGGATTAAGTCGCCAAGCTCTATCACTATATGCATTAAATAAACGAGGTGATGGTTTGTTTCCTACACCAATATATGGCGTATCTACTAAATCTCCTTTGTGGTCATGGCCAGAAGTAGCAACTTGGCTTTTTAAACAAGGCAAGCTTGCTAAAGATCAATATGATGTTGCCCAAGTAAAAGCTTTTTCATCTTGATCAAGGCATAGGCATATTCTTTTAGAGTGGACAACGTTATGGTAATCCACTAGATATTAAGTTCACTTTTTAGTGGGTTTTTTGCTTTTTTATCGTATAAAAATATCTCCAATAATAAGGAGCTAAAGTGTTTATAGATTTAAAAATAGTGTAAGTCTTGGCAATCAGTTTTATTTTAGCAGAATATATTAGGGTACAAAACTTCGCTCAACTCTAGAAGCAGGTAGGGATATTAAGTGCTACATTTAAATATAAGTTTCTGAATTATAAAGTATAAAAACTCCCTATTTAGCACATTTTTATTTTATGAAATTTGTTTGTAAATTAAGTAAATTTTAGTGGCAGTTTTTTGCAATAGGTATATAGTTGTGCCATTCATTGGGTATTCATGAAACATAGTGATACATATCCTAGAAGTGAGGAAAATATGAGCCTTTATGAACAAATTAGTGATGAAATTACCTTGATGGACGCAGGTGAGCAAAAGTGGATTGGGCAAGATTTGCCGCTTGAATCTATGGTTGCCGTTGAGTTGCTGTTACAAGATTTTCAAGAAGACAAGTTGATTAAGATCCGCCGTAAAAACCATGAAAAACAATCTGGTTTAAAGCAAGTCGATCGTGTCTTGGTTGAGAAGTTATAAGTTTAAAAGCCCCGAAAGGGGCTTTGATTTTTATCGTTTGTAATTTTAAGAATTAATCTTCATTTAAATTAACAGCTGAAAAAAATTATAATTATAGAATCTATTCTTGAAAATATAAAAGATCAGCAAATGAATACTGAACAAGAACAATATTCCATAAAACTAAAAGAATTGATTGCACAAGGTTATAAAATTTTTTCTGTATATAGTCTTGATAAAACGGAAGCTTTAGATGCCTGTATGTGTGGTGGTTGTTCTTTTGAGGAAGATCATATTTATTTGAAAAATACACCATTGCAACGAATTGAGATTGGTATTTTCAACAATTATGTAAATGCAGGATATTCAAATCAAACACCGCTATGCGAGTTCAAATATTTTTTACCATTGTTTTTAGATTTTTTAGTGCAAGGAACCAATAATTTTTTATCAGAAAATTATTTCTTTCAGCGCATAAGTGCTTATAGCTTAAGGGACTGGACTATTGGGGAATTAATCTTTTACAGCAATTTGCAGAAACTTATATTCATTATCATTTATATCAAGAAGAGAATGCTGAATTTAAATATATAGAAAATTTTTTGGATATGTTTCAGTCTTATTTGTTTGATACAGAAAAATTGTCAAATCTCTGTTTAAATCATCCCTCAGCATATAGCCTAATTGACTATGCAACGCAAAAAGTGAATAGCGGTTATGATGAATATGAACAAGCAGATGAATTAAGTCTTACTTCTGAACGTGTTAGAAAAATCTTATTGCACTGGAACAATGACCAGACTATTCGTCAGCATTTCATAGATTGTTATAATGCTTTTAAACATCAAGGTTATACTTTTGATCAAGGAAATGCTAACTGGGTCAGAATATGGATAGAGGGCATTGAGCAGGGTATTTATTAAGAAGCATACCTGATCCTCTTGTTATAAAACGGGGGAATTCTTATTCAATACCCAACTCTGTCTGAATTTGAATATTTGAAGTCAATAATTTATGAACAGGGCAGCTTTCTGCAACTTTTAGCAGTCGCTTATGTTGCTCCTCGCTGAAATCACCTTTAAGAATAATTTTCCTTGAAATATTATTTTGACCTGCTTCAGGATCACCCTCAGGATTTAAAGCTAAATCTAATTGTACATGTTCAATTTTAAGCCCTTTATGATTTGCATACATTTCTAAGGTGACCACAGTACAAGCACCTAGTGCTGATAATAAAATTTGAATTGGATTCGGTGCAGTATCTTGACCACCTTTATCGCTAGGTTCATCGGCATACCATGTATGTCCTTGGGGATTGGTGAGTGTCACACGATAAGCTGTTTGTGTACTTTGTGCTTGAGCAATATTTGCCATAAAACATTCATCAGATAAAAAAGACCAGTACCATAAATATAAAATTTCCCTAAAATGGTCTAGTGTAATTTATTGCTTTATAAATTTTAGCTTTGAATTTAACCTATGGTCTATGCTTTGCTTAATTAGATTCTAAAAAATTAAATAATTATAAAACAATGTTTTGTATTAATTTTTAAGGTTTTGATCAAGTTTTAAAAATGGTCATTATAGAATCGTTGCATATATGCAACATATCGTATTATCAATAACAATGAATTTATACGGGAAGTGTATAAACTAATATCCATTCGATAGCGAGAATATAAAGATGAACTTTAAAGCATTAACATTGGGTTTAGCCGTAGCATCAGTTGCAACTTTCAGCATGGCAAAGCCTGTAGATTACAAAATTGATCCAACACATACCGCAACAGTATTTACTTGGAATCATTTCGGTTTTTCAACACCTTCAGCAAACTTCAGTGACATCCAAGGTACGATTTCTGTTGATAATGCAAAACCAGCAGACTCATCTGTCAATGTAACTATTCCATTGTCTAGTTTAAATACCAATGTTGCAGCATTAGATGAACATTTAAAAAATGCAGATTTCTTTGATGCTGCAAAGTATCCAAACATCACTTTTAAAAGTACGAAAGTTCAAGCTTTAGGTAAAAACAAATACAAAATCACAGGTAACTTAACTGTGAAAGATGTGACTAAACCTGTTGTTTTAGATGCTGTTTTAAACAAACAAGGTGAGCATCCAATGACTAAAGCACAGTCAATTGGTTTCAATGCAACGACATCATTTAATCGTTCAGCATTTGGTGTTGGAGCATATGTGCCAAATGTAGGTGATAAAATCACTGTAAATATTACAACAGAAGCTTCTGTAGCGAAGTAATATTTAAATAGATTAAAGGCCTATAAAGTTAGTTTAACTTGCTTTATAGGCCTTTTTTATCGTCTATTCCTTATCCAATTTAAGATATTTAAATAATCATTACTCACTATGATTTGCTCTATAGGCAAAATCAGCTATTTTTCAGTCGTTGCAATTCTTTTATATTTTTAAATTTTTTCTAACATTATCATGATACTGCTTATATAAAATACTAGACAATTTCTTGCTATCGATATCTCGAGCATACAATATTAGTCATTAATAGCGAATATTTCCTGCTGGGAGACTAGCGACTATTTCGAACTGCTCTAGAAAAACTACCGTCGTCTGTGTAGTTAATGGTCGGTGCAAAAAAACCAGTCTTAAAGTTGACTTTCCATGCCTTATATTTGTAGCCTATAGGTTTCCATGGGGATAATGAACTTGACCAATATTTACCATTAGATGGGGTATTAGGAAAAATATGAGTATCTAATGTAGGGCTAGTTGAATCATCAGCACAGTTAGTCGGAGCATTTTGCCCATAAGGTAATTTTTTCATTTCAAGTTCATGATCTTGTCCATATTGTCTCCGCTCTTGTTCTGATAATTGTATTTGTCCTATTTTTCTCCAGCCAGTACTACATTTACGAATTGTTATTAATTCTTTTATTTTGGGAACACGCCAGTTATTTTTACCTTCAAATCCACCATTTTTATTCATTTTATTAAGATAATCTTGTGCATCTTCCCAGTTTTTAAATTCCAAAGGATCACCCTTACAAGTTGAGCCTGTCCATGATTGCCCAATTGAACAACGCATCCAGATTAGACCTGTTGCAGGGTCATGCCATTGCCCAGATTTGCTTAATTGCTCATCCGTTTCTGCGTAAACACTCATAGCGCTTGTTGAAAATATTAGTAGCAAGGATGCTGGAATTAAGCTTTTACGCTGCTCAATACAAAGTTTAAATTGGTTAAAGATATTCATTTTGTCTTAGTAATTAAGGAATAGTTCTTTTTAATTTACTTTTACTTCCCTCCAAAGTAAATGTAGAAAAACCGAATACCGTATTATCGTTGTCTTGATATATTTCAAAACTACATTGATGAATATCGAGTAATAGTAAAGTGGATGATGTATATATTTGTTTTAACTAGGCTTTTTATCACCTAGTTAAAAGTTGAATCGATCTAATCGGTACGGATATCTAAATATTCAATATAACCAGTACCTTCAACCGCACGACCCTTGAATGTACCTTTGTACTGATAGCTCCCTGCATAGCCTCCCGCCATACCATATTGAAAATCAGCATTTGTTAGACCATCAATATGTATTAACGGATTTCCATTATCATCATTCACGCTCCATGAGAAGGTACGAGGTAAACGCATTGATAAACCATTCGGGGTTATAACGCGCTGAGCTTCAAATGCATGGACATTAAAATTAAATCCATTTGAATGAATACTGCCATGATCATCTGTAGAACGAATATATACTCGACGTTGCAATACCAGATTTAATGGACCAAGAACTTCTACAAGTAGGACTTGAGTTTTCTCATCGATATTTAAAATATGATAAGTAAAATAATTGATATATAAGTTTACATCTACTGCACGAGCATATTCATAAGTACAAAGACCCTGAACCTTGTTTTTTTTACCTTGATATTCAAGAAATCCTTCATATGTACATAATAATGCCCAGTGATCATATAAACCCAATGACATTTGCGCAAAATGGGCAATTTTATCAGTCGCACGAATCTTTAAATCAAAATTGAAATCATGACCTTCACGATGCGCATGAAAATTTGGATATGCGCCTTCGAGTAACACGTCACGACCAAAGCTTAAAGATGAACCATTACTTTCCAATACACAGTCATTTTCTACACTATAGCCATTAAAGTGTTCTTTTGTACCTACTGCGGTACCGATTAATACATTTGCAGTATCAAGCGCAGTAGTTTGGATCAAATGTTGATTCCGAAAAATTTTTACACGAGGTTGGCCAACTACAATTAATAGATTCAAAAAATTAAATGGTGCTTCAAGATTCGGAATCATAACCCCATAATGAACGCAAGAATACTTTCCTTTTGGTGTATGCGTTGGCGTATTCACATCAAAAGGTCTTCCGTTGATTGTCTCTGAACGATCGATAAAATGATGTAAAAACTTTGGCGCAGCAATGTGTTTGGGCAATAATCGTTTCATCTAAATGATCCTTAATACTTTATTTGTTAAAATTTACAGTTCTAATGAGATGCCTTGACGAGCACTTTTTATATCCAATGCACTCTTAGAAGTAATTTTAAGATATGATTTTGCAAATATTTTCTGTGATGTCTTGTTTAGGATTATTTCAAAATTTTTAGGTAGATTTATTCCTAGAGGATTGCTTTCTTTAATCGAAAGCTCAGTAAAAACACGTGTTCCCATAATATAATCAAACCACGGACGTGTAACACACCAATTGGCATTTTGATTACTTGCCATATGATGATCATAGTGCCAAGGGATTCGTTTACGTGCATATTCAGGGTCTAGATGAGATTTTGCATGTACTCGCCAATAATTCCAAATCCCATAATATAAGCCAGCAGTAAAAAATGGTGCAATGGGTAAAAATACAGTTGAAACCGCGGCTAAACCTAACAATGCGGTTTTTTCATTATAAATTTCTGCATTTTTAAACATAGATTCACGATATCCTTCATCATGAAACACATCTGTTCTGGCACGTTTATGATGTGCTATATGTGTGAAGAAAGGGCTATTACGGTGTTTACTTGGAAACTCATGCAACCATACCTTATGTGCATACCATTCAAATCCATTCGCAACTAAAAGGCCAATTGGAAAACCTAACATCTCTGATCCTTTTCAATTAAGAAATAACCATCAGTGTAGAAAAGAACAGCTCATTTTTTTTGACCGAAAAGCTAACTCGTTAAATGTCATTAGAATCAAGTTATAGCTAAAAACTTATTTTTGCTTGCGCTGGCGATAATGGGATGGCGTTTCATTTGTCCAACGTTTAAAGGCACGTGAAAAGGCGGAAGGCTCAGAAAAACCAAGTAAATATACAACTTGATCTATGCTCATATTGGGATTCATCAACAGCTTTTTGGCCATTTTTTCACGATAAGTTGCCAAAACTTTTTCAAAAGTCGTGTTAACTTCTTTAAGATCTGCACGAAGTTTTCGTGGCTGCAGCCCTAAATGTTGGGCAATTAATTTTAAATCTAATTGCCCTGATTCTAATAAACCAGAGCTGAGTAGGTTTTCTATATCATTAATCAAATAATATTTATCGACAACTTTCACCTGCTGTTTAGCTACATGCTCATGTATTTTTAATAGCATTGGTTCAGCCGATGCTGAAGCTAAACTCAATATTTCCGCATCAAAAATTATACAGCCGTACTGCATACCTAAACGAGTCGGGCATTTCCAGATACGTTGATATTCATCTAAACTCGCGCCTTCTTGGTAAGGCAACCATATTTCTTTGGGATGAAAATGATTGTTACTGATATAGTTTAAAAAATTAAGCATAACGCTTATGGCACATTCTAGATAATGACGAACTGGGTGCTGAAGATTCGTGATCATTGCATTTTGATTTTCAATGTGTAAATGAGCCACAAAAGCATCGGTAAAAATTTTCTGATAACGCAAGGCTCTTTGTAAGCCGTCCCCAAATGTAGGGCTACTCATAAAAATGTATTCTAATATTTCGCCTCTAAAAATGGGGAAATGTTCACCTACATGGAGTCCGATATCCTGATCAGCACTGATTTCTTCAGCTATTTCCCAAAAGCGTTGTTGGGTCGAATTATCTCGCCGAATGGTTTTGTCAGGTGGTTGTTCAGATAATCTTATTTGTGAAAATATCCGATTTGCGTCCAAATTCATTTTATTAAGCGTGTGATATGTTAACCAGAGGAAAACACCAGAATCACTAGATTTGCTTTGATCCATAAATCAAAAATACCGATTTCAACAGATACAATTTATATTCGTAGATCAGGCTACAAACGTATAAAAGTCATGAAAATTTAAGCTTGTTTTATCATCTTAGAGAAAGCCATTTGACTGTTCAATGTCATTGCGTGCTAATTTTAATTATTGTTCTACAATCTAATTTAGCTATTCAGCAAATACTCATCAAAAATCTTTTAAAAATTTCTTTTATTTCTGAGCTGCCTTCTCAACTAGTCGCTTAAAACTAGGACATTGCAAATGCGATGGTGCAGGGCAGTCACCTACGTGACGAAGTATGTCACGGAGTGCGATCAATTTATGAATTTGAAGATCGATCTCATCAGCTTTTTGGTGAATAACACTTGGGGAAAGATCAAGTGCGCCATGACTATCGAACATTGCTGCGATCTCTTTAAGCGAAAAGCCCGCCGACTTCCCCATTGAAATCAAAGTGAGTCGTAACAGAACTTCCGAAGAGAATTGTCTACGTAATCCATGACGAGAAATTGAGAAAATCAAACCGATTTCTTCGTAATAGCGTAGTGCCGAAGGTTTAATTCCACTTTTTGCTGAAACTTCACCAATATCAAGAAATTTCATACTTGACCTCAAGTCAACTTGAATTAGTAGTATGTGATTAAACACCACTGCTGACAAGAGCGCAACATGACAGAGCAGACAGAATCATTAACATTGACAAACAAGACCCAAACTGGAATCACCATCACTTTGGGGTTATCCATCTTATTGGCATCGTTGGGAACAAGCATTGTCAATATCGCATTACCTACACTTGCTGAGGTATTTCTACTGCCATTTATTCAAGTACAGGCAGTTGTAATTGGATATCTTATCTCGTTGACGATCACGGTTGTGATTGCTGGACGCTTAGGTGATCGATATGGATGTAAGTCTATGCTGATCGTTGGACTGGTTATATTCAGTTTGGCTTCATTGCTATGTAGTGTTGCACCTAGCATATGGATATTGGTTGCTGCACGATCATTTCAAGGAATAGGTGCAGCATTCTTAATGACACTTGCAATGGCACTTACACGTCAGACCGTCAGTAAATCACAGTTAGGAAGAGCAATGGGAATGCTTGGAACGATATCTGCTTTAGGTACAGCACTTGGACCTGTGTTGGGTGGGCTTCTGATTACCTTGAGCGGTTGGCAAAGCATTTTTGGATTACAGTTTATACTTGCGAGTATCGCGATTATTCTGGCTTGGGTGTTGTTGCCTAATGATTGCATTAGAAAACAAATTCCTACGTTAAGTTCATGGCAACCAGACCAGAACATAACGCCAAACCTGCTGATTAACTTGATGGTTGCCGCTGTTATGATGACCACGCTCGTCATTGGACCTTTTTATCTGAGCCTAGGTCTAAGCTTGAATCAAATGCAAGTGGGTTTGATTATGGGAATTGGACCAGTGGTTGCTATCTTAAGTGGGATTCCATCGGGTCGACTTGTCGATCGTTGGGGCAGTCGCTATATCGTCGCTATAGGGTTGATTTTTCTGATTATCGGTAGCTTTATGCTCGCTATCGTACCGAAATTGATGGGTCTAAGTGGCTATATTTTCCCTATCATTATTTTGACTTTAGGTTATCAACTGTTTCAGGCGGCCAACAATACTATGACTTTGGCGGATGTTCCCAAAGCTCGACAAGGGATGGTATCAGGACTTCTTAGCTTATCTCGTAATATGGGCTTAATTATCGGGGCTTCTGTGATGGGAGCTATTTTTTCATTCGGTGTCGGCACAATTCAGTTCAATCAGGCAACGGCTTTAGCAATCATTGATGGGATGCAATTTACCTTTTTGTGTGCTGGAACATTGATGATTGTGGGCTTGCTCATCAGTTGTGTCTCATTTCGTAGACGATATTGATCAGAAGGGCTTGTAGTGCAATCGTATAAAATAAGCTAGATTCAACAAGCCCTTAAAAAGGGCTTGTTTGCATTTATTTTTGTTTGGTTTCAATTAAATCACTTAAATCATAGCCTAAGCTTTTAGCATAATTTAAATATTCTTCAGTCGTGGCTGGATCAAGCTGTTGAGATCGACTGAGTAACCATAAATATTTTTTATTAGGAGTACCGATCAATGCAACTTGATAATTTTCATCCAGCTTTAAAATCCAATAATCACCACGTCCTACAGGCAGCCAACGAAGTACTTTTGGTAAAAAACTCACTTTTAATTTGGAGTTCGTAGGCGCGTTTTGTACAGATGCTTCGCCAATCGATTGTTGAAGCTTGCCATTTTTATCATAACAACGATTATCCACTTTGATTGAGCCATTTTCATTTAAGGAATAATCAGCAGTAACGTTATAATCGCATTTCTTTTGAAAATACATTGGTTTGCGCGCAATTTCATGCCAAGTACCCAGATATCTCTTTAAATCTACATTGTTAACGGTTTGAATCTTTTCATTTCCTGCATAAGCAAATGCCGCAACACTAAGTAATGCTATTCCACCGACGAGCGTTAATATTTTAAACTTGTTGTTCATGACATAGCCCTATATTTAAGTATTTAATATATATATTCATTATGTCGCGCCTGATGCGGGGGTATTGTAATTTTGCTTACAAGTCATGTAGTTTTTTCATGTAAAAATCTCTTCTAAGCAGTCCAAGTTGTCTTTTTCTTGCGATAATTTCATCATGCTGGTAAGGCAGTATTTCAACCAATTGATCAACAGTTAAATGGTTGTTTTCAATGAGAAAGCAATCTTGATCTGTTGACCAAGCAGAGGATAACAATTGTTTTGTGTTTGGCTTATTTCTAGGGGGCATGGATTAAATTCTTTACACCTTAAATGGCTGACAATCAATAAAATTGCGAGTGATTGAATTTTCACTCTCAGCACTTTTAGTTAATTAGATTTGATCTGTTTATATCAAATCTTGATTTTGTTACTTAATCAAAATTTTAATACGTATTTTAGAAAAACTCAAATTTTAATTGTTATCGATAAATTGAGAGGGTGATATAAGATATAAATAGTTTATGGTCAGCTTAACCTAAGAACAATGAAGCAAGTTTATGAAAAAAATAACAATGATATTGTTGCTTATGCTTATAGGTTGCATTACTCCAAATCCGCATAGTTTGGTATTGATGAAAAAAGAAAAATCCATTGAAGTCATGCATGAGCAACTGGATGATGAAAATACCAGTACTGAGGTAAATAGAGCATTATTCTGTGGTGAATATGAGCGTGTCTATAAAACAGAATACCTGCCTACTTTAATGAAATTAGACTAATCCTTGGGACAAGAAAAACCCAAACAGTATTATTTGGACGAATTAAATAACACCATTACTCAATACTTAGATCTGAAAAAGATAACCTGTTAAGGCTATTTAGTTTGTTCAGTATTTATGTTGAATTTCTTCCATTTTCTGATTTGAACTCTAAAATTGGTAAAAGGGGCGACAGTGTTGATATGAATCCATTTATACAGTGGCCAGTTGGCAGGTGTGGTTGCCCATTTACGTTGATTTATTTCAAATAGTTCTTCATCTGTTAGATTTTCAATCCAGTCTGTGACTTCTTTGACCCGTTTAGACAATAACTGAGTATTTTCTTTTAATGAATGCTGGGCATGGGTTTGATAAAAATTTTGATATAGACTTGCTAAGTTATTCCATTTATAGCCTTCTTTCGGCATTGAAACGGGGAAACCTGCAAGTTCTTTGCTTTCCCATTCTAATAATAAATTTACCCATCCCAATTGATAGGATAAATTTTGGGCAGGGGTTTTATCTACAGCTGCAACTTTATGATCTTTTAAGTCTTCGGATATTTCTTCAAATTCTGTTAAATATTGATTTAATGAATTATTGATTGCAACAATCAGTTCCTGTTTAGATTGATAGGTTTTCATCTATTCAATATTCCCAAAATAAATACAATACTGTTTATATTTAGTGCATGTTTAGATCTAATTTATTTTAACTATGAAAAGGGTGGAGCAACTCATTACCGTAGTGAATATACAGTAATGAGTCTAAAATTTATACCAATAGAGAATCAGTCATTCCAGAAGGCTTGTCTATTGTTTATATTCCGCAGCGATTATTCAAAATTATTTAGCAGCAGCTTGCTCATCGCCTTGTGCACTTCTAAACAACTTCCATTCATCAACCACTGTTCCATTTGGAAGCTTACAATATCCAGCTTCATTTCCTAATGCATCTTTTTTAATCTGAGACTCGCCTCCCATTTTTTGACAATACACACTTGCAGGATTGGCCATGCCAAGCGGTTTAGCATTTTGAGTATTTACTTCAGGGGTAGAACATGCAGAAAGAAGTGTTGTCATGAGCACAGATGCGCCAATATATATTTTATTCATTGCAAACAAAGTCTTGGTTTTAAAGTATGCAGTATAAATAAATCAGCAAGTTTTAATGTATCTACTCTGTATAATCCTGTAGCTCAAAAATAATGATGAGTACGGCTTAGTATAAAATATTAAGTGTGATTAAGTAATGTTACATGTAAATAAAGAAAATCTTTTTAATGTAAATGGTATAGTCAGTTAAATATAGGCAATGCAGTATTGATATTATATTTCGAGCAACGCTGTATTTATGGGGGAAGAGTAAATAAGATATAAAAAGCACGAAACAGAAAAGTCTATTTCATGCTGATATAGATAAACAGATTATACATTTAAGTGTTTGATAAAATGCTCTAAAACCAGTGGTGATTTTAATTCAAGATTTGGTGCATATTTTTCATTTTCAGCTCGTAAATGAGGAATATTTAAGCCAGCTTTGCGTAATTCACAAGTATGACCAATCAGCCATTTTTCCATATCATCTGCCGCAACTTCGACATGGAATTGTAACGCCAAGATATTTTGCCCGACTCTAAACGCCTGATTTGTATAAATTGCTGAACTGGCAAGTAATTCAGCCTGTACAGGCAAGTCAAAGGTATCACCATGCCAATGTAAAACTTCGGTATTAACGAGTGGCAATAACGGATTATTTTGAGCCAGATTTAGCTTCAATTGACTCCAGCCAATTTCTTTTTGATGGCCTGCATAAACCTTTGCGCCTAAAGCATGTGCAATCAATTGTGCACCTAAGCAAATGCCAATCGTTGGTAAATTCTTGGCTAAACGTTGTTTAAGATAAGCAATTTCATCATTTAAAAAGGGATAATCTTCAGTTTCATAAACACCAATTGGGCCACCTAGAATGATAACTAGACCTTCAAATTCAAATGCTTGCTTTAAATCATCCATACCCGCTTCAAAATAACGTATGCGATAGCCCAAATCATAAAAAGTGTCTTCAAGAATACCTAAATCTTCAAATGCTAAGTGTTGAATGGCATAGATTGTCTTCGGCAAAGCGTGTGTGGAGGAAGTCATGGTTTTATAATGATTTAACGAGAATATTGCTAATTTATACTAGATTGTATTGGGTTGAAAACTAAATTTATGCTGTGATTTGCAACATAGAATAAATACAGTGTTTGCTTGATTCCAAAATGGTCAATTTAACCGAATCATCAGAAACACTTCTTGCTATCAGTATAGCACCCACCAGTTGACATAAGACGCCCCAAGCTTTTTCTTCACTCCCGAGGCGTTGAGTAAATAGGGCATGACCGCGTTGTAATTCTTGTTGATAGCGTTGTTTAATCTCCTCATCAGAACGTGCGACTTCTGTAGCGAGTGTTGGCAATACACAACCATAATCTGGATGTTCAACATGCGAGAGGGTTAAGTAACGATTGAGTTCAAATTCAATCCATAGCTCAGCCTGATCATGAGGGTTGTTTTGCCACATCTGAATGCTATTTTTGAGTTCGTTTTCAACCAATGCTTTAAACAAATCCTGCTTGGAAGAAAAATGTGAATAGAATGCACCACTGGTCACACCAGCAGCTTTCATAAAGCCATCTACACCGGTTGCAGCAAAACCATCTTTTTTAGCAAGCTGTCCACTGATTTTTAATAGCTCTTTTCTTTTTTCTTGTTTATAGCCAGATTTGTATCGCATATTTTCCTCGATCAAATTTTTCCTTGACGCTCTAGTAAAACTATAACATAGTAATCGTTATAATAACGATCGTTATGCAAAAAGGGAAGCATGATATGCAAGATGAAATAACAACATCAAATCAGAAAGTTGCATTGATTATTGGAGCAGGTGATGCAACAGGTGGCGCAATTGCGAAACGTTTTGCCAAAGGGGGATATATTAGTTGTATGACCCGTCGCAATGCTGACAAGTTACAACCACTGATTGATGAGATTGAACAGGCAGGTGGAACAGCATATGGTTTTGCATCTGATGCTCGAAAAGAACAGCAAGTTATACAATTGATCGAAGAAATTGAAAGCAACATTGGCGAAATAGAGGTACTGGTTTTTAATATCGGTGCTAATGTTCCATGTAGCATCCTTGAAGAAACAGCGCGTAAATATTTTAAAATATGGGAAATGGCGTGTTTTTCTGCTTTTTTAACTGGTCGTGAAGTGGCGAAACGAATGGTAAGCCGACAACGCGGGACATTGATCTTTACTGGCGCGACTGCTGGTCTACGTGGTGCTGCTTATTTTTCAGCATTTGCAGGGGCAAAGCATGCACTTAGAGCTTTGGCACAGAGTATGGCGCGTGAACTTGGTCCACAGAATATTCATGTGGCTCATGTGGTAGTTGATGGTGCAATTGATACAGATTTTATTAAAAACAGTTTTCCTGATCTTTATGAGAAAAAAGACCAAGATGGTATTTTAAATCCTGAACATATTGCTGAAAATTATTGGCATCTTGCCCAGCAACCACGTGATGCATGGACGCATGAGCTAGATTTACGACCTTGGATGGAAAAATGGTAAGTCACTTTATATTAGTAAGTTGGTTTGTATGAGTAGGTTAATATAGCTAGATGACTTATCTCGATATAGCGAGATTAAGAAGTGATGATTTAAGTTTTTTCTAGAATCATTTTTACAGTAAAAATATGATCAGTACAGTTAAGGAATAACACTAAATGAAACAGGTAGAATTTTATTTTGATTTGGGTAGTCCATATAGTTATTTAGGCTTTTATCAGGTTCAAAAAATTGCAAAACAAAATCAAGCACAAGTGATCTGGAAACCAATCTTGCTTGGCGGCATTTTTAAAGCCACAGGGAACAGTAGTCCAATGGCTGTGCCAGCAAAAGCCAGTTATTCGATGATCGATATGGGGCGTTGGTCAAAACTCTGGAATATTCCAATACAAATGAATCCCTATTTTCCTATTAATACTTTAAATCTGATGCGCGTGATTACAGCGGTTCAGCTTTATCAAGCTGAAAAATTCTTAACAGTGTTAAACGCTTTATTTGATGCAATGTTTGGGCATCCGCGTAATTTAGATGATATCAATGAACTTATTACCTTGCTTCAATCATTGGGTTTTAGTACAGAGCAGGTTCAAACTTGGCTTTCAGATGAACAGGTTAAAGCCCAACTAAAAAATATGACAGAAGAAGCCATTGGGCGTGGTGTTTTTGGTGCACCGACATGGTTTATTGGCGATGAAATGTTTTGGGGCGTTGATCATCTTCATTTTGTTGAGATGGAATTGGCTAAATCTTGATAAATAAGCTTATAGATTCTGATTCCATTATTTAGACTGCTAGCATGAGAGAATTGCGTTGTATTGTGCTGCAGCTTGCCATGCAGTACAGCAATTCTACAAAAAAGCCAAACCATATCAAATCAGTAAAATATTTGATAAATCAACGCTATTCAAAAATATAATAGATTAAACATAATAATGCTGTAATAGCGCAAGGATCAGTGCCAAAGTAAATACTGATAAAAGTGTTTGCATGCTGATGCTTGCTGCCATTAATTGATGATCGCCGTTTAACAGTTTGGTTAAGATATATGCGGAAGATGCGGTTGGGATAGAAAAGAAAATCATGATAGCAATCACCGCGGCATGACTTAGCTCAAAAAACTGCAAACAGATAAAGGCAATAAGCGGGATCAGCAATAATCTGAGTAGGCTAATGAGCAAAGACTTTTTCAGATAAACTCTGAGCGTCGAAAACTGAATTGCTGTTCCTACACATAATAAGCCCAACATCAGGCTACTACTTGAAAAAGCATTTAACAGATTTGCAAAGCCAGACCAAATAGGGATGTTTAAAACATTAAATGTAATTCCCAATATACAAGAGCTGATCAGTGGATTTTTGATTAAAGACCAGAAAATATTTTTAATGTTCAGTTGATCTTTATCTGTCAATGAAAGGATCGAAACAACATTAACCAAGGGAATTGCTATAGCAAGGATATTTACCAAGATACTTTTGATTTCAGCATGATTGAGTGTCGTGGCAATCGAGAGTCCGAGATAGGTATTAAAACGAATCAAGCTTTGGACATATACACCGATCTGGGCAATAGGTGTGCGGTTTAACTTTGCAAACAGATAAACGCCAGCAATGATCATGGCCATAATTAAAAAAATGACTGTAAGAATGCTGTTGAGATGCCCCATATTCATATCTGCATTTGCAAGAGAACTAAACAATAAGGCTGGAAATAAAATATAGTAATTGAGCTTTTCTGCGCCATTCCAGAATTTTTCATCAAGTATACGCGACTGGAACAGATAAAAACCTAAACCAATCAGGGCGATGGATGGAAAAAGGATAGTAATCATTTGTAGCATGCTGAACGCTCTATGCAGAAACTAATTCGACCAAGTCCCAGCCACTGATTTTTTCATCTGTAAGCTAAACCCAAGTAAACTTTAATCAAGAATATGACTTATGCCTATTCATGGTAAAATGAGTCTTTACTCATGGATGGAGTGGCGATGACATTTACTCAACTGACTATTTTTGCCATGTTGGCTGAACAGAAAAGCTTTACTGTTACAGCACAGCGTTTGCAAATTTCTCAATCTGCGATTTCTCATGCAATTAAAGGCTTAGAACAAGATTGGTCGGTCAAATTGTTTTATCGCAATCATAATGAAGTTGAGTTAACTGAATCGGGTATACGGCTTTTAGTGCATGTGAAAGAAATTTTGAATATTTCCAATGTCCTAAAGCAAGAAATCTCCGATATACAAGGATTTCATTCTGGCACTTTAAGAATTGGATCTTTTGGTGCTTCATCTTCTAATGTACTGATTCCCTTAATTCTAGAAAAATTTAGTTTAAAATATCCAAATATTGAAGTGTTTATTAAAGAAGGAACGGACAAAGATATTACTCAATGGATTCATGATCGTACTATTGATGTTGGATTTGTGGTTTTACCTGAAGAACGCTTTGATACTTTTCCTGTGATTGAGGATATCTTTGTAGCACTTATTCCTAAGTCCTATATACGATCACAACAAAGTGCAGTTCGATTGGATGAATTGGTAGAACATCCTTTTTTAATGACCTCAGCAGGCAGTCAAAACCATGTGACAGAGATGTTTAGAAAAGCCAATTTGAGTCCAAAAATTAAATGTTATTTTTCTCAAATTTTGACCATTATTAATATGGTGAACAATGGTGCTGGTGTTTCAATTGTCGCAGATATGGCCTTGAATAAAGAGTTGATGACACTGTTTCCCAATGTTCAAAAATTACCTTTATCACCGAATATTAAGCGGTCTATTAGTCTGGCAGTGAAGAATAAAAAACAGATGAGTCCAATTACACAGGCATTTATTGATATTGCACAAATGGTTTAGCATTTTATCGTGAGCGTTTCGCAGAAGAATAAAAGATGAGTATAAGCACAGCATGAATGATTTGATTTATAAACTCATAGGACGTCCTAAAACAGCATTTATACTATGTGGCTGTATTGCTAACCTATCCTTATGGGCAATCAGCCATATCAAAAGCTTTAGTATTTTATGGGTACTCGGCTTCTTCGTTTTTACCGCACTTTCTGCATTATCTTTGTCTGTATATTTGATGGAAATTGTTGAGAAAAAGCCAAGATACAAAATCTACTTTCAACTGTTGTTTTACACACTTTTGATCATTTTATATTTAGCATTGAATACTTACAAATCTGTTTTAGATCAGAAATTTTTTCCACGAAGTTTGGTGATGTCTGTGATTGTATTTTTCACAATGTTATTGATGATGAATTTAAGAGTCGTGGTTGGATATAGTTTCGAAAATATTAAAATGTTATGGAAAAGACCGAAATAATTTTACTGCTGATCTCAGTATATCTGATTTAAACGTATTGGTTTATTTAACTAAACAGACAATACTAAACAGGCAATAAAGGAATGTGTTGATGGATTTAGAAACATTACAACGGCAAATCTGCAAAAAATATGAGTCAAAATATATCGAATTTAATCCGTCGGATAGGGTTGCAATTGCATTACAGAGTCTAGGTCAACAACCGATTTATGCAGTTCGAGTTGCGCTACAAAAACAAGACAATGTTTCTTGGTTTATTCACTGTGGAGAATATTCTTCAGCTGATGATTTTTATCAACCGCTGCATGCCTCGCATTTACAGCAATATTTACCTGAAATTTTACCTTATTTAGCGCTTGAGCACGGTTATCATGTCATTATTGATAAGGATGGCTATGAAGATGTTTGGTTGAATCCAACAACCGACTAAATTTAGCGAATCATCGCAATCTGTATAAAATAATGAATTGATTGTGATAGGAGTTAAAAAGTATCGTCATCACGACCAAAAAAAGCGAACCGAAGTTCGCTTTTTTAAAGTGTAAATTAACTACAGGACTTAGAAGAAGCCCATTGCTTTGGTTGAATAGCTAACCAATAAATTCTTGGTTTGTTGATAATGATCAAGCATCATCTTGTGGTTTTCACGGCCAATACCTGATTTCTTATAACCACCGAATGCAGCATGTGCAGGGTAGATATGGTAGCAGTTGGTCCATACACGACCAGCTTCAATCGCACGACCCGCACGATAAGAGGTATGCGCAGAACGCGACCATACACCAGCGCCTAAGCCATACATCGTATCATTGGCAATTCGGATTGCATCGTCATAATCTTTAAATGTTGCGACAGAGAGCACTGGTCCAAAAATTTCTTCTTGGAAAATCTTCATACTGTTGTCGCCTTTGAAAATGGTAGGTTCAATATAGAAACCTTGACCGACTTCCTGACGATCGCCGCCACCTGTAAGTAATTGAGCGCCTTCAGCACGACCTGTTGCGATACAACCCAAGATTTTGTCTTGTTGCTCTTGAGATGCCTGAGCACCAATCATGGTGTCTGTATCTAGAGGATGTCCAGTTTTGATGCGTTTTACACGTTCAACTGCCATTTCTAGGAATTTATCGGCAATACTTTCTTGAACCAAGGCACGTGATGGGCAAGTACATACTTCACCTTGGTTTAAAGCGAACATGGCAAAGCCTTCAAGCGCTTTGTCTAAATAGTCATCATCTTTATCCATGACATCTTCAAAGAAAATGTTTGGTGATTTACCACCAAGCTCAAGTGTCACAGGAATAATATTTTCAGTTGCATATTGCATGATCATTTGACCAACAGCAGTGGAGCCTGTAAATGCAATTTTAGCAATGCGTGGATTGGTTGCCAGTGGGCGACCCACTTCAACGCCGTAACCATTGACAATATTTAAAACGCCTGGCGGTAAAATATCTTGAATGAGTTCAGCAACAACTAAAATACTTGATGGAGTTTGTTCAGCAGGTTTAAGCACAATACAGTTACCCGCTGCAAGTGCCGGTGCAAGTTTCCATGCTGCCATAAGAATAGGGAAATTCCATGGAATGATCTGACCAACTACACCTAAAGGCTCATGGAAGTGGTAAGCAATGGTATCTTCATCAATTTCAGAAATACCACCTTCTTGTGCACGTAAACAACCTGCAAAATAACGGAAATGGTCAATTGCTAAAGGAATATCGGCTGCCAATGTTTCACGAATTGGCTTACCGTTTTCCCATGTTTCTGCAACTGCGAGTAATTCTAAATTTTCTTCTAAACGATCTGCAATTTTCAGCAGTACATTTGAACGTGTTGTTGGAGAAGCTTTGTTCCATGAAGCTTTGGCTTTATGTGCTGCATCTAATGCAAGTTCGATATCTTCCGCAGAAGAACGTGGAATTTTGGTAAAGGCTTTACCATCTACAGGAGAGACATTATCAAAATATTGCCCTTTAACCGGTGCTACCCATTTGCCATCAATAAAGTTTTCATATTGGGCTTTGAACTGTACTTTTGAACCAGGCTGATTTGGATCTACATAACGCATAAGAGTATCCCTTTACTTATATTCATGATCATTCATGATGTGTTTAATATGGCATGTATGAACAATGATTGTTTACATGATGGTTTGAGCATAGAGAGTCAAAGGTAGGGAAAAGGTTGGATGAAATCCAAGACATATTTGCGCTATGCTTTAATCTTTGGCAATATTTTCTTGTTTATTGGAAAATTGCTAAATATTGGAAAAAATTGGTTTTATTCTACAGCTTTGGTATGAGTTGTGTTGACTCAGGTTAAGCTCACTATGTTAATGTGGTAGAGTAATTTATAAGCAGGTCCGCTGGATAAAAACAACAGAGAAAGGATAGGATATTTTTTAACGAATTACAGAGGAAGTAGCGTATGTTAAGCCAACAAGAGTTATCAAATAAACGGAGTTTAATTGAGCAATTACGCCAAAGTAGTAGTTTGTCTTTAAAACATGCTGATCAACTCGGGCAGAGTATTGCAAGTTCATGGCAACGTTCCAATTCAGCTGCGATTCCCAAAGATCGTGATGCTGCACCCTTGATGAATGTAAAACAAGAAAGAAAAACACTGTTAGAAAAAGCAATCGAACATTGTCGTGATGAATTAACCCATATCGCAGAACAGTCGGCAATGGTTGCTGCAGTAGGGGATATTGGCAGTACCATTATCTGGTCAGCCGCAAGTGGGCAAATGCGCAATGCCGCAGAACGTGTTCATTTTATTGCTGGTGGGCAATGGCGAGAAGATTTGGTGGGAACCAATGCTTTGGCACTGTCATTAAAAACCCAACAATCCAGTTGTGTGTTTTCCAACGAGCATTTTATGTCTTCGGTGCATGACTGGGTTTGTTATGCCTCTCCAATTATAGATCCATATTCCAAACAAGTTTTAGGGGTAATTGATCTTTCAACCACATGGAATCATCACAATAGTTTGGGATTATTGGCGGCTGAGCGATGTGCCTCAATTATTCAATCGGCATTGCTAGAGTTTCAGCAACAACATTTATTTATCCGGGCTTTTGCTGTGCCACAAGTGTTGTTCAATGGCAAGATCGTGGTACTGACACCACGACAAATTGAAATTTTGACTATTCTTGCGTTGTGTCCACAAGGGATGAATCTGGAAAATTTACATCAAGCGCTGTATGGTGAACGAAAAGTGAGTGTCGGCACATTAAAAGCTGAAATGTCGCAATTGCGCGATATCTTGGGTGGCATGCTGGGTTCACGGCCTTATCGTTTATTGGCACATGTTGAAGCAGATTTCTTGCAAGCAGAGAATGCTTTAGATGCAGGCTATACCGAATCCGCTTTAAAATTATGCAAAGGTGTATTTTTAGCTAAAACTGAAAGTCCTTTTTTATCGGCATGGCGAGACTGCCTTGAATCACGCCTGAGTGAAGCGATTTTTAAAGCCAATGAAACAGATGCTTTATTAAAACACCTTGCACATTTTCCAGAGGCGATTGATGCCGTTGAACGTCTGATTGAACTTACACCAGTCGGGCATCCTGCTCATCAAATTCTAATGAAATATAAAGATGAACATTGATTTTGCAGGATACTTTTAACTGATCATTCGCTTGCAAAGAAAAATGGATTTGAGCCTTTAAAGCTGTTTTTGGGCTAACCAGGAAAAAAGTTGATGATAAACTTCTTTTCTGACTTCTGGTGCCGATAAAACCAAGTCATGTAGTCCATTTTGAATGGTCATGACATTAACATCGCCCTGTATTTTACCTGCATCCCTGATGATGTCTTTGACCTCTAAAATAACATCAGTGCTTTGAGCATCTCGGTTAAATTTCTTGGGATAGGTCGTTTTGTGAGAATGCATCACCAAGGTTGGTACATTGATCTGTACGCCTGCATGAATTTCTTTTTGCGCTTCAAAAATTGCATGCACAAAGCTTAAATATACTTTGGGGTAAGTTGGTTTTTTCCACTCTAAGCTGAAATCCCATTCGCCTTGCAAATCTTTATGCAGACTGGTGACATACCATTTATTTAATTCACTTGGAAACTTTAAATTAGGTAAGCGTTTACCCAGTGCGCTGAGTTTGGGTAGGGCTAATTTTTTCTTCCAAGCAGGCATATTAAAGTCATAAAAAGGACTATTGCACCATAAGGCTTGAATAAGGGGATGTTGTGGATAATGTGCTGCATATAATGTTGCGATCAATCCACCTGTAGAATGTCCTGCCAGTAACACCTCAGTGTGGCCTTCCTGACCAATAATCTTTAATGCTTGCGTGATTTCTTCATCATATTCATTCAAATTTAAAACATAATAATATTTTTGATGTGGTAAGTAAGAACGACCATATTTTCTTAAATCAAGTGCATAAAAATCATAATCATGTTGATTAAATTGTTCAGCCATTTCTGTTTGAAAGAAATAATCGATAAAACCATGGATATAGAGCACCGCTTTCTTGGTCGCTTGAGCTGCTTGTTTGCGTACCAAAGTTGCAATGACTTTACCATCATAGTCATCTGCTAAGTTTAAGGTTAGTTTTTCATAACCTGTACCAAGGATATCAGGTTGATATTCAGTAGATTGAGTGGTCATAGCATATTCCTGAATTTATTGAAAAATGAAATCCGAAAAATTACAGATAGTCTTTTACCAGCGCACAGGATTCATCATATAGTTTTTGTGCCAACTGTATATCTTTGGCTTTGCCTGATTTAAATGCAGGGGTTTGCAAACTCACATAATCACCATTGCGCTTTTCCCATGATGGATCAAAAGCAATTTTTTTAATTAATTCGGCAGGCTTAGATGGTGGAATAAGGCCAAGTTTAATTATTGCATATTGCCATTTGGGTAATTCACGATAAATCTCAGAATCTACGCCACCTGGATGTAATGCATTGCTGGTGACATGACTTCCATGTAGTTGTTTGGCGAGGATATTACTAAACAGCAGATTGGCTAATTTACTATTGCCATAGCTCAAAACACCGTTGTATTTTTTCACTTGATCCGCGTTAAAGTTTTCAGGTTGGATACAACCTAAAAGATGCATCATTGAAGCCAAATGAATTACACGACCTTGTTGGGCTTTTTGAACCAATGGAAGAAGTTTCAATGTCCAAAGAAAAGGCCCAAGATAATTTACCCCAAACTGTTTTTCAAAACCATCAGCTGTGGCCTCAAGATCAGGTGTCATCATGCCAGCATTGTTGACTAATACATCAATTTTTTCATATTTGGCAATAATTTCATTGGCTGCTTGGTTAATTTGTTCAAGACTATTTAAATCAAGGCGAATCACGTCTACTTGACCTGTACCGAATGACTCTAAGTGTTGTTGTGCTGTTTTTGCTTTTTCAGGATTACGACAAGCAATGATCACATGGTGACCATCCTTAATAAATGTTTCTGCAGTTGCAAGCCCGATTCCAGTGTTTGCACCCGTGATGATGATGGTTTTACTTGTTGTTGTCATTGCTGAAATAATCCGCTGATGTTTTAAGCATCATAGTCATAGATTGTGACTTTATCAATATATCTGACAATAATGATTGTCATTTTTTGATAAGCGTATAAAAAAGGAATACTACCAAAGTAATATTCCTGAGTATCAAGCATACTTCATTGTATTTGGCCTAAAACAGTTGTCAGGCTGAGTAGAACCAAAGGGGATCGTTTTTACATTGCTGATTCAAAAATTTTAATGACTTGAGCATCAGTTGCTTTACGTGGATTGGTCAACATACAGGCATCTTTTTGCGCATTTGATGTCATCACTGCATGATCTTCCGCTTTGACACCCAGTTCAGCTAAGCCAGAAGGGATACCAATAGATGATGATAACTCACGAATTGCATCAATCGCAGCAAAGGCAGCCTCAGTAACGGTTAAACCCTCAGTATTGACACCCATTAATTGGGCAATTTTTGCATAACGGTCTGGGCAGGCAATTAAGTTAAACTCACACACATGCGGTAATAGAATTGCGTTACATACGCCGTGTGGAAGGTTATAGAAGCCACCTAATTGATGAGCCATTGCATGTACATAACCTAAAGACGCATTGTTAAATGCCATACCTGCTAAATATTGTGCATATGCCATTGCATCACGTGCTTCAAGATTTTCGCCATTGGCAACAGCAGGGCTTAACCATTCACTAATCATTGAAATGGCTTTTTCTGCACATGCATCTGTAATTGGGTTCGCAGCAGTTGAAACATAAGCTTCTACAGCATGAGTTAAAGCATCCATACCCGTTGCAGCAGTTAAAGCAGCAGGTTTTGCAATCATGAGTTTAGGATCATCAATTGCAACAAGCGGTGTACAACGCCAGTCAACAATCGCCATTTTTACATGGGTATCTGTATTGGTGATAATACAGAAACGAGTCATTTCAGAAGCAGTTCCCGCCGTTGTATTGATTGCGACAAGCGGTGTCATTGGGACTTTACTTTGATCAATCCCTTCATAATCACGAATATGACCGCCACCTGCGGTGACTAAGCCAATTCCTTTTGCACAGTCATGAGAAGATCCACCGCCTAAAGACACAATAAAGTCACAGCCATTATTGTTATATTCATTTACGCCATTGTGTACATTAATATCTGTCGGGTTTGGTTCTGCACCAGGAAAAACATGACTGTCTACACCAGCTTCTTTGAGATAGTCAACAATAATGTCTGCAACACCAAATTTGAATAATCCAGCATCAGTGACGATGAGGGCTTTTTTTGCCCCTAAATTTTGTGCTTTAGCACCGACTTCTTTGGCACAACCTGGACCAAAAAGTGAGACGCATGGGATGTAAAAACCGTTTGTTTGATCTGCTATATTTTTAAAAGCCATGGTGCGATTCCTTCTACCATTGTTATTTCATCATTCCAGAAAGGTGATGATCACCTTGAGGTTGAGTATCAGTTTTGAGGGCTGGATTGAATACCTACTAAACACCTACCAAATTTTAATAATGAAAACTTTAAATTAAGTGTTTGATATTTTTATTTAAAATAAAGTGATGAAGTTTTTCTTTATAATTTTTAAGGTGAAAAGCATACTTGAACGTGAGTTTTGATTAAAAACTACAAAAACATATTTTATTTGGTATTTTTTGCTTTGACAGATCATTTTATTTTTAAAAAGTGACGCATTGAGTTAAATTTTGAGCATAAATTTTAAAACCCATCAAAATAGAATGAATTATCAATTTATGAGAATGTGTGTTAATAATTAAAAAGTGAAAATTATGTGAAAAATTTGATATTTCTATAATAGGTCAGCAGGGGCTTAAATAGACTTTTTAAATATACCAGCACTGTTAATTTATGCTAAATGATAAAAATAACACAATGATATATATCATTAATAAGTAGTATAAAAAATTTAAAAATAAAAGTACCAATATTTTTTACGGATGAGTGTAAATGCTGTTGATCAGAATTTTATACATAAATATTGTTTTTTATGTATGTTTTTTAAACAGGTTGCCACGGTTCGGTAATCTCATATTTTAAGGATAAAAAATGAAAAAAATATTAACGTTAAAAAATATTGTCATAGCAAGTTCATTGTTCGCGATTACTAGCATGAGTTTTGCGGGGGAGTATAAACGCTTTTCAGTATCGGCAGGTTGGTTACATGTCATGCCTCAAGGAAAAGCCAATCCCTTTAATATTAATACCAGTGTTAAAAATGGTACTAATGCAACAGTTGGAAGTATCTCTACAACCAGTTTTTTAAACTCAGTTGATCCTAACGCGATGGGAGAAGACTTAGGCGGAGTGCCATTTAATCAGAAAGAGGTGTTAACTGAATTTCTTAATGATGCCTTTATGCAAACCTTATTGACTGATGGTAAGGGTAATATTTTGCCAGAGGTCGCAGGAACAGCAAATATTCATGGCTTGGAAAATTGGCAAGCTAAGGGTACAGGGCTTGAAGTTGATGATGTGGATACGCTTGGCTTGATGTTAAATTATTATATCAACGACAATGTTTCTTTGCAGCTCATTGGTGGGATTCCTCCAAAAGTTGATATTAAAGGTAAAGGGGAAATCTTGGCACCCCTTACAGGATTAGCCACCTCGCCAAGTGACCTAGTCGGAATTTTATTTCCAGATGGCATTGATTTAAACCAAGCAATTCCAATCACCAATTTAGGCAACAAATCTAAAGCAGCATCAGTGCGTGCATGGACACCAGCGCTTGAAGCGCAATATCAATTTGGTCAATCTGGTGTCAACAAATTACGTCCATATATTGGTGTAGGAGTGATGTACTCTCATTTCACTGATATCAAGTTGAACTCACAAATCAAAAGTGATCTGGTTGCAGCGGGACATATGATCCAAAATGTTTTAGATGGAAAAGCAGGGGCTGCGTTGGATGGTAAACCTTCTAGTGCAAATCCTTATGTTAGAGTTAAAACGACAGATGCAATTGCACCTATTGTAAGTCTGGGTGCAACCTATGATATTAATGAAAACTGGTTTGGTGTGGGTTCCGTTTCTTATGCCAAACTCAACAATCAGGCTAAGATAGATGTCGTTGATGCGAATACTGGTAAGCGACTGATTAATTCAACGACAAAAGTTGATATAGATCCATTGATTACTTATGTTGGTGTGGGGTATCGCTTCTAAAATCAACACTATTTTCCCTAAGAATAGTGAAGATTTTAAATGGTTAGCTTCGGCTAACCATTTTTTGTGTTGAGTAGAGTAGTCTATGTAAAATCTTGTTAGCGACATGTAGATTGACGAGCAATAAAAAAGCATCCATGAAGGATGCTTTTTTGAAAGTATCGTGCAAAATCCGAGAACTTATTTCTCTATGATTGCAGTTACACCTTGACCACCAGCAGCACAAATCGAAATGAGTACACGACCAGAACCTTTTTGATTAATCAATTTTGCAGCAGTTGCCAAAATACGACCACCTGTTGCTGCAAATGGATGACCAGCAGCTAAAGAAGAACCTTTAACATTGAGTTTGCTACGGTCAATTGAGCCCAATGGTGCATCTAGACCTAAGCGTTCTTTACAGAACTTAGGATCTTCCCATGCTTTTAAGGTCGAAAGTACTTGTGATGCAAAAGCTTCATGAATTTCATAGTAGTCGAAGTCTTGAAGTTTAATACCCGCACGAGCCAACATACGTGGAACAGCATAAGCAGGCGCCATCAATAAACCTTCTTTCTTATTGACAAAATCTACAGCAGCAGTTTCAGTGAATGTTAAGTACGCGAGTACTTCATGACCATTTGCTTTCGCCCATTCTTCAGAGGCTAAAAGTACAACTGAAGCGCCGTCTGTAAGTGGAGTAGAGTTACCTGCAGTCATTGTTGCAGTATCACCTTTACCAAATGCAGGTTTAAGCTTAGCCAATTTTTCAACTGAAGAATCAGGACGTAAGTTATTGTCTTTGTCTAGACCCATAAATGGCGTGATCAAATCATCGAAGAAACCTTCTTCATATGCTTTGGCCATTTTTTGATGTGAAGATGCAGCAAGTTCATCTTGAGCTTCGCGAGGAATACCCCATTCTAAAGCAGTAATCGCTTGGTGATCACCCATAGATAAACCTGTACGAGGTTCACCATTTTTTGGCGCATCCATCAAGTCTTTAACATTGATTTTAGCTAAGGCTTTTAAACGGTCTTTACCTGTTTTTGCAATGTTTAATTCAAGCAATGCTTTACGTAAGCCGTCACCAAATGCGATCGGTGCATCAGAGGTGGTATCTACACCACCAGCAATACCCACTTCAATTTGACCTAATGCAATTTTGTTTGCAACAAGGAAAGCTGCTTGTAAGCCAGTACCACATGCTTGTTGAATATCATAAGCAGGGGTTTCAGGGGCAAGTTGAGTATTTAAAACACATTCACGTGTCATGTTGAAATCACGGCTATGTTTTAGAACTGCACCAGCAACAACTTCACCTAAACGTTGACCTTGAAGGTTAAAACGTTCAATTAAACCGTTCAAAGACGCAGTAAGCATGTCAATGTTTGACGCTCGGAAATAAGGGCCATTTGAACGTGCAAAAGGAATACGGTTACCGCCAATAATTGCTACGCGACGTACAGTGTTTTGACTCATAATTTTATCCTGCTGACCAGAAGTTTGAGTTTTAGAAGATGAAGCTGTTGTAACTTTTTTTGCCGTCGATGCTGTTGCTTTGCTACGTGAAGCAGCTGCTGGTGCACGAGTCGGTTTTTTAGTCGTGTTGGCTGCATTGGCATTTGTAGAATTTGTGTTGCTACTTTTACTCGTACGAGTACGAGCTTTTGATGTATTTGACACAGTTTCTTGTACAGTGCTTTCAGCGTTTGAATTTTCTTGAGTTGTTTTGCTCATAAGGCTTTTCCAAGCATGTTCGCAATATTCTTAGTGCTTACATTAACATAATTGGCTATGACTCGAATTGACTATAATGACATTTGCATATTCTTTCAGGTCAAGTCATCATTTTGGCAACTCAAGTATGATTTAACTGAAACTTATGGGTCATAGAGATGATAGCGTTGTTGACGATTCCTCTAAGCCTTGCGCGAAGAACAACGCAAGCCATTTAAGAAAGCGCAACACAGCTAAATATCTGAGATTATACTGCAGTTAAAAGATAGCTTAAGCCCCATACAAAATTAATTTGATGAGAGATAAGAAACATGTCTGACCAATACCAAGCATTTGCTAAATCTCCAATTGGTAAATTTGTCATAAAAAATTTAGGTTTACCATCACCCATCCAGCTAGACCGCTTTGAGTCAGCCACTCCTGTCGTTAAAGGTGCTGTATTATTCGGTGCGGCTCCAAAGAGTCATTTTACTGGTGAAGTTGCGCAGGTTCTTAGTAATATTCATGCCAACACTTATGCAGGGAATAACGCAGAGTTACAACAAGCTGCGGCAAAATCTGGTTTGAATGTTGGTGCTTTTAATGAAGGCGATAAAGAATCAAAATTTAAAGCAGTGATATTTGATGCATCAGGGATTCAAAATTCAGAACAATTACATGAACTACACAAGTTTTTTAATCCTGTTGCTCGTCAAATTGCAACATCAGGTCGTGTAATTATTATTGGTTTAACACCTGAAACTGCACCAACGATTAAGCAAGCGATTGCACAACGTGCATTAGAAGGGTTTGTTAAATCGGTTGGTAAAGAGTTTAAGAAAGGAATTGCTGCTGATCTTATTCTGGTTGATGCAGATGCTGCACAAAACTTGGAATCAAGTTTACGTTTTGCAATTTCTCCACGTTCAGCATACGTATCGGGTCAAGTGATTCGCGTATCTAAAGGTGATGTAGTTGATATCGATTGGGCAAAACCGCTTGCAGGCAAAACTGCGCTTGTTACAGGTGCAAGCCGTGGTATTGGTGAAGCGATTGCACATGTATTGGCACGTGATGGCGCACATGTAATTTGTTTAGATGTTCCACCACAACAAGCAGACCTTGACCGTGTTGCAAGTGAAATCGGTGGTTCTACGCTCGCAATTGATATCACGGCTGCTGATGCTGGTGAAAAAATCAAAGCTGCGGCAGCTCAACAAGGTGGTTTAGATATCATCGTACATAATGCGGGTATTACACGTGACAAAACTTTGGCAAATATGAAGCCAGAGATGTGGGATCTGGTGATTAATATCAACTTATCTGCTGCTGAACGTATTAACGATTATTTATTGTCAAATGATGGTTTAAATGCAAATGGTCGTATCGTTTGCGTATCTTCAATTTCAGGTATTGCTGGTAACTTAGGTCAAACCAACTATGCTGCATCAAAAGCAGGTGTCATTGGTTTGGTGAAATTTACTGCGCCTGTGTTAAAAAATGGTATTACCATTAATGCTGTAGCGCCGGGTTTCATTGAAACTCAAATGACAGCGGCAATTCCATTTGCAATCCGTGAAGCGGGTCGTCGTATGAACTCAATGAGTCAAGGTGGTTTACCTGTTGATGTTGCTGAAACAATTGCTTTATTTGCATCTTCAGCATCTACAGGATTAAATGGTAATGTTGTGCGTGTTTGTGGTCAAAGCTTATTGGGTGCATAATCACGCATAAGTGAAGTCCTGTTTCGTTTAGGGGATTATGGCGAAGAGATTATTTGTGTATTTAAATAACACTCTCGCTGGCTTTCTCTTGAACGAAATCAGGATGCTTAAGCTGTATCATCCGTTAATTTCCAACTGAAATGTTGGATTTTTTAAATGTTGAATAAGAATTAATTTTTCAAAGGTCCAGTATGAATACTCGCCATTTTAGTCAACTTCCTAAGCCATATTTAGCTTATCCAAAAGTGATTCAGGGTTTAATTTTTAAAAAGCCAAAAGGTGAAAAAGTTCTACCGCAAGTTGAATATGTGGTTGATTCATTCAAAATTGATCCAAATCATTTAAAAGCATATAACGAAGTGTGTGGCTTTAAAAATAATGGGTATATTCCCGCAATTTATTTAGCTGTTTTATCGCAAAGTTTACAAATGCATATGATGACCTCTGAAGCATTTCCTTTTGCAATTTTAGGCTTGGTGCATATTCGTAATCAAATTAAGCAAACACGTAAAATTGGGGTCAATGAACAGCTAACTTTATCTTGTCAATTTGGTGAGTTAAAACCACATGACAAAGGGGTTCAATTCGATTTCATCACGACTGCTAAAGTTGGCGGTGAAGTGGTCATGCAAGGATTAACCACTTATTTAGCGCGTCAAAAGACTGATGGTTCAGTTGCAGAAAAACCAAAAGATAAAAAAGAACCAAATTATCAAGTTCAGGCAGTTTGGGAAGTTCCTGAAAATACTGGTCGTCGTTATGCTATGACATCAGGCGACTTTAACTTGATTCATATCCATGCATTGACGGCAAAAGCATTTGGCTTTAAACAAGCGATTGCTCATGGGATGTGGAGTAAGGCACGTGTTCTTGCTGGGCTCAACTTACCAGAAGCTTATGAAGCAGATGTATTGTTTAAATTGCCGATGTATTTACCTTCAACAGTAGAGCTTTTAACTGCGCAAGAAGGTAAAACAACTGACTTTTTGATTCGTAATCAAAAATCACAAAAACCTCATGTTTCTGGTGTGGTTAACGCTTTATAAGATAAAATATAAAGCCTGAGTCGAGATGATTCAGGCTTTTTTAATTAAAAAAGTTATGATTAAAAAAAATAGGATAGGGCAATGAGCAGTTTAACGGACATTATTTTTGCGAATACGAAAAATTATCAGGGCTATGTGGATGAGCGTTTTCAAGATCTCGCTGTTCAATTTAGCCGTTTGCAGGATGGTCGTAGCGAAAATGGTGGTGCTGCTTTAACTGTTTATTTTCAAAATGAAAAAGTTGTAGATATATATACGGGTAAAAAATCAAAAACTGAGCAATGGGATGAGCAAACTTTGTCAGTGTGTTATTCCACTGGGAAAGGTGTATTGGCAACACTCGCGCATATTTTAGTGAGTGAAGGTTTCTTAGACTACGATACGCCTATAGTCAATTTTTGGCCTGAATTTGCTCAAAATGGTAAAGAGAATATGACACTGCGTCATATTTTAAGTCATCAAAGTGGCTTATACGATATTCGCAATATTATTGCTGGTGCCGTTGAAATGGCAGATTGGCAGCATATGCTCAAGGTGATGGAGCAGGCCACACCTCGTTTTGCTGTAGCAACCGATATTGCATATCAGGCATTAACATTTGGCTGGTTGGTGGGTGGTGTTTTAGAGAAAGCAACGCAACAATCTTTAACACAGTTAATGCAGAAGTATTTGGTTGAACCACTACAACTTGATGGTGCATATTTTGGTGTGCCTGAAGCTGAGTTAAATCGTGTGGCGCGTTTAATTCAAAAAGCAGCACCTGTACAAAAAACAGAAACAAAATCCAGTAAAAGCAAAACTAAGCACCATAAAACGTCATTTTCAGATAAATTAGTTGAATTAACTGGACAAAATCCGCAAGACTTTTTAGATGCCATGGTACCAAAAGGGATGCGTGATTTTAGTTTCTTTAGTGACCAAGGGCTTCAAGCGATTATTCCAGCGGCCAATGGTGTATTTAGCGCCAATAGTCTTGCAAAAGTTTATGCCATGATGGCAAATAAAGGGGTTTGGGAAGGAAAAGTTTTAATTCGCCCTGAAATATTTGCAGAGTTAAGTCAAATCCAATCGATTAAACGAGATCGCGTGATGCCAATTCCTATGAAATGGCGTTTAGGCTACCACCGAGTGATTAGTATGGGGAAACGTGCCAAGCAAGGCTTTGGTCATATTGGATATAACGGTTCTGGGGCGTGGTGTGATCCGCAACGAGGGCTTAGTTTTGCCTACACCCATAATTTTGCCATTGGTTCAATCACCGGTGATTATCGTCTTTGGGGGCTGACCCAAGAAACATTACGTTGCGCCGACGGTTTACTTAAGGGAAGTAAAGGCTGGTTCTAAATATTAAGGTCAAAGCGATTGAAATTTCATAGAAGGTTAGATGGCTGAGTCTTATAGTGCAAAAGAATTAAAAATAAGGAATTTAAACAGTGGCATATAGATCCATCTATATTTTCTTAGGCAAATAACTCCATTTTCAAGATGGTTTCGACATGATGTTTAAACGAGTGTTGGTCTAGACCTTTTAAGCCAAGTTGATAGATTCCTTCTAAACCACAAACAAAAGCAATCAGCCGCCAAGCAATGTCTTGGCTACTGCTGGCTGTAGCAATTTTAAATTCTTGTTGGGCGATGCCATGTTCAATCGCTGTAACCAAGGCAACATGCCATTGTTCCATCGTAATATTATAAGCTTTTTTAATTTCAGGATCTTGGTCGATTAAAATCTCAGCTTCATTCCAGAGTCGTAGATAGGGTTGAGTTTGTTCAATATTTTCAAAACCTAGTAAAAGAGATAAACGTTCAAAACTACTGTCGGTTTTGATTTGATCTTCTACTTCATTGAGTTGATCCATCAATTCAATAAAAACTTCGGCCTTTAAATGCGAACTTGATTCAAAGTGATGATGTACTTGTCCTGTTGAAACTTGTGCTTCTGCGGCAATACGGCGCACTGTTAATCCATTCAATCCATCTTGTAATGCAACACGCTTTGCTGCATCCAAAATCATATTACGACGTTGTTCTCGGTTTAAATAGTTCATCACTTTTAATACAACAAAATTTACAAAACAAATATTAAACAAAGTTGGACGTTTGTTCAAGTCTGGTTATAATGATGGAACTTGAACAAGTGTCCAACTTTAATTAGGTGTGTTATGTACCGCAATTGGGTGATTTTGGCAATCATCGTTTTAATTTATTTACCGGTTTCAATTGATGCAACGGTTTTGCATGTTGCCATTCCAACATTGAGTGCTGCCTTATCCCTATCCAGTAATGAAATGCTCTGGGTGATAGATATCTATTCACTGATCATGGCAGGGTTGATTTTACCCATGGGAGCATTGGGGGATCGTATTGGTTTTAAACGGCTGATGTTGATTGGTGCTGGTATTTTTGGTGTGGCTTCTCTCATGGCTGCTTTTGCGAGTTCAGCCTATATGTTGATTGCTGCCCGAGCATTTCTTGGTGTGGGCGCTGCCATGATTTTACCTGCAACCTTGGCAGGTGTTCGCAATACCTTTTTAGATGAAAAACAACGTAATTATGCTTTAGGTATTTGGGGAACTGTCGGTGGTGGTGGAGCCGCTTTTGGTCCACTGTTGGGTGGTTTTATTCTGGAACATTTTTCATGGGGAACCGTTTTCCTGATTAACGTGCCAATTATTATTTTGGTCTTGGTATTGACGACATGGCTGGTGCCAAAGCAAGCAGTACAAACCAAACAACCTTTAAATCTATTACAAGCGCTCATTTTGGTCACTGCAATCTTAATGCTGATTTATTCGATTAAGACCTCTATCTATGCGTTTAGCCTAGGGATGATTTTGATTTTTGTGCTTGGATTGGGATTGTTAGTGGGATTCATCCGCCATCAATTGAAAACAACCCAACCGATGATTGATTTTAGTCTGTTTAAGAATCCTGTGATCTCAACCAGTATTGTGATGGCAATGGTGGCTATGATTGCATTAGTTGGTTTTGAGCTACTCCTTTCACAAGAATTACAGTTTGTGTATGGATATAGCCCATTGGAAGCGGGTTTGTTTATTTTACCCTTTATGATAGCAATCAGTATTGGTGGACCTTTTACTAGTATTTTAATGAATCACTATGGTTTAAGACCTGTTGCAACTGTTGGGATGCTGATGTGTGCCTTATGTTTCTTTGGTTTGGCCATGACCAATTTTGACATCGATTATATTCAAGCTTGGGTGTGGATGGTGCTGATGGGGATCAGTGTTGAAATCGCATTATTATCTTCCACGGCAGCTATTATGTCTGCTGTACCTCCACAAAAAGCAACGGCTGCTGGTGCAATCGAAGGCATGGCGTATGAGTTAGGTGCAGGTCTTGGGATTGCGATTTTTGGACTATTGTTGTCTATATTTTATGCGCATTCGATTATCTTGCCTGATCATTTACCGCTGAATATCGCAGCTCAAGCAAGTTCTTCTATTGGTGAGGCATTATTGCTGAGCAAACAATTAGAACCTGCATTGATGCAACAGGTAAAACAAGCTGCCTTTGAAGCGTTTATTCATTCGCATAGTAAAGTCTTGGGTATTTCGGGTGTGATGTTCCTAGTTTTATCTGTATTTGTTTGGCGCGCTTTACCTGCAAAGGAACAGCTAGCAGTCTAGAATATTGCGCATAATTTAAATTATGCGCTTGTTTTTACATTTAGATTTTACAGTGTGAAAAAATGAGTTTGGTGAAGCGATTGAAAAACTTTAGCAAACTCAAATTGTGATTTAATCAACACTGCCACGGCAGTGTTTTTTTAGTAAATTTGCTAGTGTATATTTTTAAATCTATTTAAGAGATAGATAAACTTTATGTTGTAGAGCACAGTGTCAAATTAGAAGAAATTGATCGAATTATCTCTAATAAAAAATAACTCTACAGTTCTTCATTCACTAATCAGCAAAAAAACAGTATCCTTAGACCTGTAACTAGGAGCTTCCATGTATCAGGTACTTGCACGTAAATATCGCCCACGTAACTTTAATGAATTGGTCGGACAGAATCACGTTTCACGTGCACTGACCAGTGCTTTAGATCGTGGACGTTTACACCATGCCTATTTATTTACTGGAACACGTGGGGTGGGGAAAACCACAATTGCTCGAATTTTAGCGAAATGTTTGAATTGTGAAACAGGGGTAACCTCTACACCTTGTGAAGTTTGTGCAACTTGTAAGGCGGTAAATGAAGGGCGCTTTATTGACCTTATTGAAATCGATGCTGCATCACGGACTAAAGTCGAAGACACACGTGAGTTGCTCGACAATGTACCTTATGCACCGACCCAAGGGCGATTTAAGGTATATTTGATCGATGAGGTACATATGCTGTCGACGCATTCCTTTAATGCGTTATTGAAAACATTAGAAGAACCGCCTGAACATGTAAAATTTTTATTTGCGACAACAGATCCACAAAAATTACCAATTACGGTGATTTCACGTTGCTTGCAATTTACATTACGTCCATTGGCTGTAGATGAAATTACCCATCACCTTACAGATATTTTAAATAAAGAAGAAATTTCATCAGAGCAAGATGCGATTTGGCAAATTGCTGAATCTGCCCAAGGTTCATTACGTGATGCGTTGTCTTTAACTGACCAAGCAATTGCCTATGGTCAAGGTGCAATTCAGCATCAAGATGTCAAAGAAATGCTGGGTTTGATTGATAGAACCATCATTTATGATTTGATCTTGGCAATTCATCAAAACCAAAATGCACGTGTCAGTCAATTATTACTACAATTTAGGCAACAGGCTTTAGATGTTTCATTGGTTTTAGATCAGTTTATTTCGACTTTGCATGAGTTGGCAATGTTGCAATATTTGCCTGATTTAAGTCTAAAATACAGTGCTGAAATTAATCAAAAAATTATGCAGTTATCAAAAATTATCTCTGCACAAGATTTACAGCTTTATTATCAAATTGCCTGTAAAGGTCGAGCGGAGCTACAACTTGCAGTAACACAAGAGCAAGGCTTTGAAATGACAGTATTGCGTTTACTGGCATTTAGACCGATGCAAATCAATGAAATTGTAGTCTCTCAAGCTCAACAACCACAAAACAATCAGAATATCGATCAAGTTGCTATTTCACAGCAACCGCATCAAGCATCTGTTCAAACGGGGCTTGTGCAACAAGCACAGATTCAGCAAGAGCCAGCTCATCAACAGCAGGCTCAGCAAGTACCTGTTGAAAAAAACAGTGAACAACAAAATGTAGCTTTGGATGTGAGTTCTCAATCAGAAACTGACGCGCCATTAGCGGAGGTACAGCAAGCGCAGGTTGAGATCAATTCACAGAATGTAGTGAGTGATTTAGACCCTGCTTTTGACCAAGTTGAAGATCAGCAAGCTCAACAGCAAAGTGTTGACCATGAACCGAGTAGTGATGACTATTTAGATGACTTTGCTGAGGAAGTACAACAAAGCACTGTGGTTGAAGCAACGGCTCATAATAGTCAAGGTGTTGAAGCGCAGCCGCCAATTGTTCAAGAGAAAATTGACGTAGAAAATGCAGAACCAAGTTTAACCTTGTTTGGTGCTGAGTTGAGTCAACCGAAAAATACCACGTCTCCGTCTAGTCCAAATCAAGATGTATTCTTTTTAGCACCTGAAAATCAGGATCAAAATGTTGAAATTGAATTGATTGAGCCTATTCATTCTCAAACAGATACTCCAGCTCAAGTTTCTAATATTATCCCTGAAATAGAACGTGGATCCTCTTCTGAGGAACAAACGCCGCAACAGATACTTGCTTTAAAATTACAGGTCTTAGAAGGTGAGTGGACGGTTGAAAAATGGGAGTATTGGTTTAGAAATAGCTCACTTTCTCCAGCTGTTCAAGAACTTGCACAGCATGGATTAATGACAGGGGATGTGAATGGTCAATCTATTTTTCAAACTTCACAAAAATATGAAAAATTACTGAACCAAGCACAACATGACCTTGAGGCAAAATTAAAACAGCAGTGGCCGAATACGCTATTTACAGTGCAATATGGTGAAGTTGAGTCGACCACACCGTATATGATGCAAAACGAGCGTAAGCTTCGAGCTTATGATCGTGCCAGTGAAATGCTTCAAAAAGAGCCTTTGGTTAAAAGCTTAATTGAAGCATTGGATGGAAAGTTGGAAAATATTCAGCTCAAAGCTTAGGGTCTGTAGACATTTCATAAATGGCTTGCGTTGTAGACTAAAATTGAGCATGAGACGTATACCTCGTAAAGCATGAATGAGAATAGCGAGACTATTTTCGAGTTTCGTAACACAGGCTGAGATAATTTTAGCCACAACCCTTCGGGACTTGTGTGTTTTTTGCCGCTACGTTGTTACGAACTACTCATTTAGAATGACTAAATTTCGTATTTCGTGCCTAGTATCGCCTAAAAACACACGTAGTCGCAAACGTAGACGAATTGTCAACAGACCCTAATTTTAAAAAACATTTAGATTAAATATCGTTTTAAACAAGCTCAATTTCACTGGAATTGGGCTTGTTTTTATTTGCCGAAATTTAAGGAATATTCACAATTCCTTTCTGCCTGTGCCAAGATAAATCATTTTAAAATCTCATCAGGTTCTCAATTTATATAAGAATTTTAATTCAAATTATGATGATCAATCTGGCATTTATAGGCGTTGTTATGCTGGAAATCACTTGTTTTAAATATTTTTATGGTTATAATTGCGGCAACTTTAATTAGCGGAGACCCTAAGTGGCAAATTGTTCATCGAGGCGCTGTAGTTTATATACAGCCATTATTCGTATCTGAGCAAGAGAGCACTGCCTTTAGGAAAGCTGTCTTGCAATGAGACAGTTATAATCTGATTTTAAACTACATCCCCATTTTGACGTGAAGCAGCTCAATTTTGACTTTAATTAGTTCAATTTTGGCTTGTTTTTGTGCGCACTTAGATTCATACCGCCTCAGCAATGAGGATTACGGATGGTAATCAATCAACTTTGTATGATAGAAACAGCACTGATTACAGGCTGCTTTTTATTACTTATTATTCATAAATCAGCATATGCAGATCCTGTATTAATCACAGATGATGCAAGTGTTGCTGATCTATATACTTGCCATTTTGAAAGTAATATAAACTTTTATAAACATCAGGAGGTTAATTCCAGTTTTTCTCCAGTATGTGGTATCGCCAAAAATTTGGAATTAAGTTTTCAGCTGGATGATCATGTTCAAAATAAGAATCGCCATGATGTGATATCAGGTCAATTCAAACGTAATTTGAAAGCAGTGGAATCGAATAGTTGGGGCGCTGCCGCATCCCTAACAATAAGCCGAAATATGTATGGTGATGACCCCTCTAGTTGGAAAGTGAATCTCCCCGTAACTTATTTATTACTGGATGATCGGTTATTTTTAAATGGCAACATCTCCTATGAACATCAGGGCAATACTCAGTATGTTTTAGCTGCAATTTCAAGCAATTATTGGATCAATGCTAAAACTTCGCTCAGTGCTGAAATCTTTAATCAAGATCATCAGTCTGTATTTTTTCAAACCGCATTTGGTTATGAGTTGATTCAAGATTTTGTCAGGGTCCAAGTGGCTTATGCAGATCGATTTGACCGCCATCATGATCGCTGGTTTGGGCTGGGAGCTGAGTTTCTCACCAATTTTAAGCTCATAAAAAAATCAACTAATTCAATTCCTGTTCAATAGGAAGAAGTCTTTATTGCCAAAAAAGGAGAACATTATGCTTCATAATCTATGGCAACGTTTATTTTCTAATTTCATCAAAAAATATCATATTCAACACTTATTTGAACGTCATCGCTCATTTAAAGAATTACATCAAGCCAGTTATGCCAGTGAAATTAGTAAAAAGCTTTCACAAAGTTTGATCAATGCTTCCTATGTAGCTTCAGAGCAATTGCTCAATCATTTAAATACAACAGAGCAAGGCTTGTCAGCAAAGCAGGTTGAACAACGGCAAGAACAATTTGGATTAAATGAGCTTGCGCATGAAAAACCACTGTCGTGGTGGAAGCATCTTTGGTATGCCTATCGCAATCCATTTAATATTTTACTTACCATTTTGGCTTTGGTGGCTTTCTTTACTGACGATATAGAAGGCACAATCATTATTACAACTATGGTTGTACTTTCTACGGTACTGCGCTATTGGCAAGAATTTAAGTCAAATAAAGCAGCCGCTGCATTAAAAGCAATGGTGAGTAATACGGCTACTGTGATTCGTCAAGTAGATTGGGATGATCCAGACCTTGAAACCATGCAATACGAACTAGTTCAAGGATCTCAACAGGTTGAACTTGCGATCCAAGATTTGGTTCCTGGTGACATCATTTTATTGTCTGCCGGAGATATGATCCCAGCGGATTGTCGAATTATCTTTGCAAAAGATCTGTTTGTTTCACAAGCGTCGATGACGGGTGAATCAATTCCTGTAGAAAAGTTTGCTGATCAAAAAGATCATACCCTGCAAAATGCATTGGAACTGGAAAATATTGTTTTTATGGGAACCAATATTGTGTCTGGTTCTGCAAAAGCGGTGGTGGTGAATACTGGGACACAAACCTATTTTGGAGCATTGGCACACCGAGTATCCCATGCAGATCGTGCAACGACTTCATTTCAAATGGGGGTAAATAAAGTCAGTTGGTTATTGATTCGATTTATGTTGATCATGGCGCCAGTTGTATTATTTATCAATGGCTTTACCAAAGGCGATTGGAGTGAAGCATTGCTGTTTGCTTTATCTGTAGCTGTGGGTTTAACACCTGAAATGTTACCGATGATCGTGACCTCAACATTGGCCAAAGGTGCAGTATTTTTATCTCGTAAAAAAGTTATCGTTAAACGTTTAGATGCGATTCAAAATTTTGGCGCAATGGATGTTTTATGTACAGATAAAACAGGTACCTTGACTGAGGATAAAATTTGTTTATCACAACATGTCGATGTAAATGGCAAGACATCACAACGTGTATTGGTACAGGCTTACTTAAATAGCTATTACCAAAGAGGGCTGAAAAATTTACTGGATGCTGCAATCTTGGACCATGCTGCACAAGACTTACAGGATCTAAATTTTAAATTTAAGAAGCTTGATGAAGTACCGTTTGATTTTGTGCGTCGACGTATGTCAGTAGTAGTCAGAACCTTACAGGGTAACGCACGTATTATCACTAAAGGTGCGGCAGAGGAAATGCTGAAAGTCTGTTCACATGTAGAGATAAATGACAAGATTGAGTTATTAACACCAGACCATCTTGAGGCGATTCAAGAAAAAATACGCCAATTTAATCTTGAAGGTTTACGTGTTATTGCCCTCGCGTATCGAGATTTTAGTGGTAGATCAGATGACTTTTCTGTCGCAGATGAAAGTAATTTGATTTTAACTGGATATCTAACTTTCTTGGATCCACCTAAAAAATCCGCTGCACCTGCTTTAGCTCAATTGGCAGCGCATGGCGTCAAGGTCAAAGTGCTTACAGGTGATAATGAGTTTGTTACTCAAAAGGTCTGCAAAGAACTTGGTCTGGACTGTGAACATGTTCTTTTAGGTGGGCATGTTGAGAACATGACTGATGAAGAACTAAAATTTGCCGTTGAATATACACAAGTATTTGCCAAATTAAGTCCTGTTCACAAAGAACGTATTGTGATGCAGCTGAAAGAAAATGGGCATGTGGTTGGATTCCTAGGCGATGGAATTAATGATGCGGCTGCGATACGCAGTGCTGATATTGGAATTTCGGTTGATACAGCAGTGGATATTGCCAAAGAGTCAGCAGATTTAATTTTACTTGAAAAAAGTTTAATGGTACTTGAAGAAGGCGTGCTAGAGGGACGACGTACATTTGCCAATATGCTGAAATATATCAAAATGACGGCAAGTTCAAATTTTGGTAATGTTTTTTCGGTATTAGTAGCTAGTGCTTTTATTCCGTTTTTACCAATGCTACCGATTCATTTGCTGGTACAGAACTTACTTTATGATGTATCACAAATCGCCATTCCATTTGACAATGTTGATGATGAGTTGATTGAAAAACCGCAAAGCTGGAAACCAAATGAAATTGGACGTTTTATGATTTTCTTTGGGCCACTCAGTTCGATCTTTGACATTTTGACCTTTGCTCTCATGTGGTTTGTATTTCATGCAAATTCACCAGAACAGCAAACCTTGTTTCAGTCAGGTTGGTTTGTCGTAGGCTTATTAACACAAACGATTATTGTGCATATGATTCGTACAGAAAAAATACCATTTATTCAAAGTCGTGCGGCAATGCCTTTGATGGTCATGACCTTGGTCATTGTGGCTGCTGGTATTTTCTTACCAATGGGGCCATTTGCTGAGTACTTAAAATTACAAGCTTTACCATTAACTTATTTCTTATTTTTACCTTTCATCTTGCTTGGCTACATGCTGGTTGTGCAACTGATGAAAAAAATTTACATCCGTCGTTACGGCTGGTAATGGAGAACTCCAATGCAACTCCAATTCATGCAACATCTAGAATTAGCGAATATGCTAGATACCTTGATTAGTTTACTTGGCGCTTTTATTTTAGGGGGATTGATCGGGTTTGAGCGACAGTATAGGCAGCGTACAGCAGGTTTAAGAACCAATGTATTAGTCGCACTTGGCGCTGCTATATTTGTTGATATTGCCAATAACTTAACAGGTGCTGATGGTTCAGTACGGGTGATTGCTTATGTGGTTTCTGGCATTGGATTTCTTGGCGCAGGGGTAATCATGCGCCAAGAAGGCAATATTCAAGGACTCAATACTGCTGCGACCTTGTGGTGTTCTGCTGCTGTCGGTGCTGCGGCAGGTTGTGACCGTTTGGTGGAAGCAATATTGGCGACGATATTTATTTTAGCTGCCAATACTTTATTACGTCCTATTGGACATATTATCGACCGTAAGCCGTTAAATGTTGATTCGGAAATGCAACATGAAATTTATGTGGTTTGTCAAAAAGAGCACAGCAAATATGTCATGGATGAGCTGAATAAAGCTTTAAAGCGTTATCATTTTCCTGCTAAAGATTTTGATGTAGAACCGTTTGGTGAACAGGATGTGGAAATTAAGGCGATTTTGATTGCGAACTCCGTTGAGGAAAAAGAAATTCAGCCGATTATTGAAATGTTAAATCAAATGCCTGAAGTGAGTCAGGCTTTTTGGGATCAAAATACCTTGGCTTAAAATGATGTTTTATTTTTATGCTATCGGTTTTAAGCTATTTTAAGCGTCGATTTTTAGCTTTAGGCTTAAAGCATATAGTTTTGCAAAGCATCTCGCATTTTTTGTGGAATCGGGGTGCTTTTCTTTGTCTCACGTTCTACGAATACATGTACAAATTGACCTTGTGCTGAAGCTTCAGTTTTACCCTGTTTGAAAATAGCCAGATCATAGCTCAGTGATGAATTACCAATTTTTGCAATGGCGACCCCAACCTCAATAATTTCAGGATAGGTGAGTTCTTCTAGAAAATGACATGAAGAATTCACCACCAAGCCAATGATGGGTGAATGGTGTATATCAAAGTAGGTTTTTTGGATCAAGAGTGCATTCGCTGCAGTATCAAAATAACTATAATAAGTCACATTATTCACATGACCATAAATATCGTTGTCTGCCCAACGAGTTTGGATGGGGAAGATAAAGGAGTATTGGGGACGTAATTTTATTTCTGGTTTCATTTGGATTATTCATTCGAATAGATAAAAAGTTAACAGTGCTTTTTCGTGATCAATCACCAAGCCAAGGCTTTGCAAAGTTTTATTAACAAGTAACTTTATAGATGAATTTTGCATGTGTTTACAAGTGTTTTAGCACAGCACAACTATATTCAAGTGTAAAAAATAAAAAAGCTCATTAAGTTTAACCTAATGAGCTTTTACAATTTAGAACTGATTCAGTCCAAATTGATTAGAAACGATAACCAAGACCTAAATAAGTCACGATTGGTTTAATCTCAATGCTGCTTTGGCCTGAAATTAACGTTGTTTGTCCAGCTGGCGTTGTACCATTAACATTTAATTTTGCTTTTGTTGTTAAATGCGCATATGAAACAGAAGCAGTTGCATACCAATTTTTGTTGATATTGAAATCTGCGCCAAGGATTGCAACAGGTGCAAACGCGTCATCCACTTTAACTTTACCTAGTTCTGGCTTGAACGGGCCGATAGGTGAAGCTTTTAATGCATCATTGATTGCTGGATCAGTCTCAACATTTGAGAAATGAGCATACATCAAGCCTGCACCTACGTAAGGGCGGATCTTGTTGTTAATTGAACCAAAGTGATAACGAGCAGAAAGTGTTGGCGTATAAGCATCTGTTGTTGCCGCTTTATCAAATTTATTTAGATCAACGACAGTAAGACCATGAACTTTAATGCTACCTTTACCAGCAAGTTCCATTTCAGGAGGAGCGCCTAAAGTTAATTCAAGTGAAACATTGTCATTGACAAAATAATCAAGCATTAAGCCTGCTGTATCCGCATTTTGTACTTCAAAACCTGCATCTGGGTTATTGGCTTGTATATTCGCCAAAGGACCTAAGTAAGGACTATTACCAGTTTTACCATTTACGCCTTGTCCTTTACTTTGAGGCATAACATGTAACCAACCAGCAGAAACACCAAAAGTTTTACCATCTGAAGTTGCTGCGTGAGAAACGTTGCTTAATCCAAATGCTGCTAATGGCAGAATTGCTAATGTAAGTTTTTTCATAAAATCATTTTCCAATACTAGTTGTCTTAATTTTCCGATTAAGATCTGGCGCGATTTTAGAGTAATTATTTTAAAAATTAAATAAAAATTAAATAAAAACTAATTACTAGCTAGTCATTAAATAGTCACTTAATAGAGTAATATTTTGATAATTAATAATTTTTAAATAAATTTTTTAAAAAAACTTTAAGTTTGATTGATTAAAAAATATAACAAAACGACGCAATAAGATTGTTTTTTTCATATTTTGAGAATAACCAAGTTTAATTTTAATGTTGTATTTTTACAAGATTATAAATTTTTTTTAAAATTTAGCCCAATTTGATCTGATGCAGGCCGCATATTTCAAACACAAATTATAGGCCATATGATGGGCATTTTTATACTTAAAAATAAAACACTCAGCGAGTATGTATCAATTGTGCTTCATGTTGATTAAAGATCTTTTCATAAATCAAAAAATGATCATGTGGAGTGATTCATATTGTTATTGAAAGTGCCTTCTCCCACTGGGAGAAGGCTAGGATGAGGGTGCTTTTATGTTGATTTATGGTTTTAAAAAGTACTTATGAAAGAAGTCTATTTAAAAGCGCATTCAATAAATCAGTGCACTATTAATGCTGATAAATTTTAATAAATCGCCTGATAAATTTTTAATGCATCTGCGTGGAGTAGAGGCCTCGGATTATTTTGTAAAAGACGTGTTTGTAGCATTGCATCGGATGCCAATCTATCGAGTTGCTGCTCTTGTACATTTAAATCGCGTAATTTCAATGTCAAACCACTGTGATCCAAGTGTCTCTGCATATGATCTATAAATAAGTCACATAAGCCTTCTGTACTGCCTTTACTATAGGGATCAAGCCATTGCATTAACTCTGCATAATGTGCTTTTGCATTAGGCGCATTGAATTTTAACACTTCCAATAAAACCAAAGCGTTAGTATGCCCATGTGATAAATGAAAATGACCACCTAAGGGGTATGCTAAAGCGTGTACAGCACCTACAGGAGCGTTGGCAAAAGCCTGTCCTGCAAGCATAGAGCCAACCAGCATATTTTGACGAGCTGCTAAATTTGTACCATCCGCCAAGACCAATTTCAAATTTTTATTTAAAAGTTTAAGGGCTTGTTTAGCAAGCATGTCTGCATAAAAATTCTTTTTAATTTTAGAGGTATAGGCTTCAATGGCATGCACCATCGCATCTATACCTGTTGCTGCTGTGATATGTGCAGGTAGGCCTGAGGTAAATGTTGCATCTAGAATTGCCACATCGGCATATAAAATGGGGGAAACGATACCTGTTTTGGTGGTTTCACCTGTAGTGACAATTGAAATGGGGGTGACTTCAGAGCCTGTGCCCGCCGTGGTTGGAATAAGAATTAAAGGAAGGCGAGGGCCTTTGACATTATTGACCCCATAGATTTCCTGAATACTTTGTGATTGCTTTGGATTTGCCAATATCGCAATGAGTTTGGCAACATCCATGGAACTACCACCACCAAAGCCAATAACCACATCTACTTGATTGTCTTTGGCGAATTGAACTGCCGATAAAACAATCTGCTCTGCTGGATCTGCCTGTACATCAGCATAGATTTCATAGTCTAAATTACATTGCGCTAAAATTTTTAATAGTGGCAAATGCAGTGCATGTTGAATCATGCCTGCATCTGTCACGATTAATGCTTTGTGGTATTGATTGCCTAATACTGTGCTGAGCTCTTGGATTGATCCTAAACCTGAAATAATATTGGCTACAGTTTGGAATTGAAAATGACTCATATGTATTATCCTTAATCTATCATCACAAATTAAACATTATTGTTTTAAGGTTCTATAGGATTCGCCTGCTAAATAACTTAACATAAGACTTTATAAAAGAAATGATCATTTGAGGTTGTTATGTCATCCAAAATGCCATACAAAGTTTTATGTGTGTGCTTAGGAAATATTTGTCGCTCACCGACAGCAGAGGTGGTTTTACGACACTATTGTGATGAAAAACTATTAAATGTAGTTGTGGATTCAGCTGGAACGAGCAATTATCATCCAAATAAATCACCTGATAGTCGCAGTCAAAAACATGCAATAAAAAGAGGCTATGATCTTTCTGGGTTACGTGCTAGACAATTAAAAATACAAGACTTTTTAGAGTTTGATTTGATTCTTGCCATGGATCATCAGAATTTTGCGGATATACAGCATTTGTATAACCAAGCCAGTAGCCAATTTGGTCCTGCTCAAATCAAAGCTAAAATTGCTTTAATGAGTGAGCATGATCACGTTTATCCACAACAGGCGCTTCCAGATCCTTATTACGGTGAAGCTGATGGATTTGAACGTGTACTTGATCAGTGTGAATCAAGCAGTTTGGCTTGGGTACATGTGTTTCAACAACAGTTTTAATGCAAGTGATTGAAATATTTTTAGGAAATAAATTTAAGTTATGAATATTGAATCACAGGTTCAGCTCAAACCCTTTAATACATTGAGTTTGAACTCGATTGCATCACATTATGTCAAAATACAATCTATCGTAGATCTTCAACAAGCGTTGCAGTTTTCTAAAGCACACGATTTAAACGTTTTACTGCTTTCAGGGGGCAGCAATATGATGCTGCCTGAGCATATTCATGCGCTTGTAGTTGCTATAGATATACAAGGTATTGAATTTTTAAGTGAAGATGCCGAAAGTAAAACAATCAAAGTGGGTGCAGGGCAAGTTTGGCATGACTTTGTATTGTGGACGACAACGCAACAACTTTATGGTTTACAGAACTTGGCTTTGATTCCAGGCTTAGTCGGCGCATCGCCTGTGCAAAATATTGGCGCGTATGGTGTTGAAGTCGGTGAATTTATTCAATCTGTAGAAGTCTACGATCGTCAATCAGCACAGACACTTTCAATTCAAGCACAAGATTGCCATTTTTCTTATCGACACAGTATTTTTAAAGATGATCCAGATCGTTATGTGATTACCCATGTGATTTTTAAATTACTTAAACATGCTGATTTAAAAGTAAATTATGGGGATTTAAAAGATGCAATGATGGATGATATGAGTGCTGAAAACTTACAAAAGCAAGTGATTCATATTCGTCAAAGTAAACTCCCAGACCCAAATGAATATCCAAACGTGGGAAGTTTCTTTAAAAATCCGATTATTAAGCAACAAGAGTTTTCACAATTAATTGCAAAATTCCCTAATATTCCACATTATCCTCAAGCAGGGAATCACGTTAAAATTGCAGCGGGTTGGTTGATTGATCAATCAGGTTGGAAAGGTAAACAGCTTAATCAGGTGGGAATGTTTCATAAACAAGCTTTGGTGTTGGTGAATTATGCCGATGCAACATTGACAGATGTACGCGCAACGTATCAGGCAGTACAAAAAGATGTTTTTGAGAAGTTTGGTGTGCACTTAGAACCTGAACCTGTGCTTTATAATGAACTAGGCTTAATCGAAAACCATTAAATTGAGTAAATATATGGTCAAACCGCATTGGATGGTCAGATTTCTACGAATAATTGCCATATTATTTGTATTATTCGGCTGTTTGGTCGTTTTTTGGTACACGCCATTTTATTCGACAATGATGGTTAAAATCCTGAATAGCATTGTTCCAGTTGAAGTCAATCAGGTGGCAGCAAAGAGCCAGCAAAACGCTGCTCTTTCGGAGGCTGAAAACTTAGAACCTGGTTCTGATTTATGGATTGCTCGACAAGCCTATCTTAAGCTGATGGATGAAGCCATTAAGAGTAAAAATGCTCAGGATTTAATGCTACTCCAGTTACGATATAAAGCCTTGCAAGAAAAAATTGCTGAAGATCAAAAAAATGATGATGAAGAACAAAACAAACCAGTAATTCCATTGGTGTCTGAACATGCTGCATCAGAGGTTGTTGAGAATCAATCGAACGATGTTGTTAAAAACTTATTGGATTTAAATAGTGAAGACAATAAGGCTTTAATGGATGAATATTTAACATTCTTAAAAAAACATAAAATTGATGAAAAATTACTTCAAGAAAATTCACACACATTGGCAAATGAATTGTCCAGTTCACAAGTACAAGAAGATCTTGAAAGTTTGCCTACCAAAACCAGTGAACAACCGAAGCCAATCAGTCAACCTTATGCAATTGTAGTCTTGGGCGGTGGTTTAACTTTAGATAAAAATCAAAAAGACATTATTGTGAATGACTATACCAAACTAAGACTTGAAACAACCTTAGCCTTAGAAGAGAAGGTTAAACTTCCTATTGTGCTGAGTGGTGTAGAAGCACCCTATATGCAAAAATGGTTATCTGAGCGCGGTGTTCAAGCAAAACTATTAGAAAATAGAAGCATGAACACCTGTGAAAATACACGCTTTAGCTCATTACTTTTACAGAAGAAAGGTGGTGCACCTACAGTCTTATTAATTACCGATCGTTACCATATGCCAAGAACACGTCGTTTATTTGCATTAAATGGTATCGAAACAATTCCTGTCAATGCACCAATGCCAACTCAATTAACAGCATGGCAGCCGAGCAAACAAAATTATGATCATAGTCGTAGAGCCAATTATGAAACTTTAGCAACAATCAGAGATATGTTGTTTGGTTCGAGTGGCTGTAGAGAGGTACCTTAATGGCAGATATTCCATTTTTAAATCCAACAATTCTAAAGCAACTTGACTTACCTATTCCAAGTCGAGATACAACACCACAACTATTAGAAGCTTTAAACTTAAATCGTGAATATATTCCAAATAAAGAAATAAAATCTTACCAACGTCTTTATGGTTTTGATCAACTGGACTGTGTGCAATGGCAAGGTTTTATTGATATGCCGTTGTTTAAACTCCATGTGCAAGTATTTAAACCCAATATAGATAAAATAAAAGGCACTGTGTGTTTGTTGCATGGCTATTTAGAACATAGTGGTATTTACCAACCGATTGTAAAAGAAATTCTTGAACAAGGGTTTAGTGTGATTACTTATGATTTGCCTGGGCATGGACTGAGTAATGGTTCTCCTGCAAATATTCAAAATTTTGACCATTACCAACAAGTGTTACATGCGGTCTATCAATATGTAAAAAATGCAGAGCAGCTTCCTAAGCCGTGGTTGGGAGTGGGGCAAAGTACAGGTGGTGCAATTTGGATGCATCACTTACTTGAGTATGCGCAAAAACGTGAAAATCCAATTGTGGATCGGGTGTTACTGCTTTCACCATTGGTACGACCTGCAAAAACAGCGTGGTGGCATAATTCTATTGGTTTAGGAATTATTCGCAGAATTAAAAGAGAAGTTCCTCGTCACTTTAAAAGAAATAATCACAATCCTGAGTTTTTAAGATTTGTACGCCTTAAAGACCCGTTACAACCTCGAATGATGGGAATGGATTGGATTTTGGCAATGTCAAAGTGGATGCTGGAAATGGAAGCCTATCCAAAGTGCCGCATTCCGGTTTGGTTGGCACAAGGTGCACAAGACCAAACTGTAGACTGGAAATATAATATTGATTTTGTACGTCGACAATTTAGATTACAGACCTTATTGATTCTTGAAGAAGGCTCGCATCAATTGATTAATGAGCGTGCTGATATACGTGCAGCTTTAACTGGATTAATTCCTGCGTTTTTACATGCACAATCTTCTGGTGACTATTTTGAATAATAGATGTAGCTTACTTTTAAGCTGAATTTCTCAAAAATGCCTAAAAAATAGGTGAATTATGCGGTTTTTTGAATATTTAGATTAAAAAATAATCATACGATGCATTTTGTTGAAAATAGGTCTTGCGCTGGTTTAAAATCTGTATAGAATACGCAGCATCCCGACGCGATACAGCAAACGAACTTGGCTTAGAGGGTTAAGTTGTTAAATGTTTATTGCGTCTTATTTATCACTGATGAAGTGATAAATTAATCATTAAGAGAATATGAAGAACAACTTGTGTGGATTTTTACTGATTGATTGATCGAAATATTATCATTGATTGATTGGTTTAAATTACTCGAAGTTTATTTGAGAGAATTTGTCAGTACATTGATGAGCCAGAATTGTGACCTTAAGTCACTAATGATTTTTAACTGAAGAGTTTGATCATGGCTCAGATTGAACGCTGGCGGCAGGCTTAACACATGCAAGTCGAGCGGGGGAGATTGCTTCGGTAATTGACCTAGCGGCGGACGGGTGAGTAATACTTAGGAATCTGCCTATTAATGGGGGACAACATCTCGAAAGGGATGCTAATACCGCATACGCCCTACGGGGGAAAGCAGGGGATCACTTGTGACCTTGCGTTAATAGATGAGCCTAAGTCGGATTAGCTAGTTGGTGGGGTAAAGGCCTACCAAGGCGACGATCTGTAGCGGGTCTGAGAGGATGATCCGCCACACTGGGACTGAGACACGGCCCAGACTCCTACGGGAGGCAGCAGTGGGGAATATTGGACAATGGGGGGAACCCTGATCCAGCCATGCCGCGTGTGTGAAGAAGGCCTTATGGTTGTAAAGCACTTTAAGCGAGGAGGAGGCTCTCTTGGTTAATACCCAAGATGAGTGGACGTTACTCGCAGAATAAGCACCGGCTAACTCTGTGCCAGCAGCCGCGGTAATACAGAGGGTGCGAGCGTTAATCGGATTTACTGGGCGTAAAGCGTGCGTAGGCGGCTTTTTAAGTCGGATGTGAAATCCCCGAGCTTAACTTGGGAATTGCATTCGATACTGGGAAGCTAGAGTATGGGAGAGGATGGTAGAATTCCAGGTGTAGCGGTGAAATGCGTAGAGATCTGGAGGAATACCGATGGCGAAGGCAGCCATCTGGCCTAATACTGACGCTGAGGTACGAAAGCATGGGGAGCAAACAGGATTAGATACCCTGGTAGTCCATGCCGTAAACGATGTCTACTAGCCGTTGGGGCCTTTGAGGCTTTAGTGGCGCAGCTAACGCGATAAGTAGACCGCCTGGGGAGTACGGTCGCAAGACTAAAACTCAAATGAATTGACGGGGGCCCGCACAAGCGGTGGAGCATGTGGTTTAATTCGATGCAACGCGAAGAACCTTACCTGGTCTTGACATAGTAAGAACTTTCCAGAGATGGATTGGTGCCTTCGGGAACTTACATACAGGTGCTGCATGGCTGTCGTCAGCTCGTGTCGTGAGATGTTGGGTTAAGTCCCGCAACGAGCGCAACCCTTTTCCTTATTTGCCAGCACTTCGGGTGGGAACTTTAAGGATACTGCCAGTGACAAACTGGAGGAAGGCGGGGACGACGTCAAGTCATCATGGCCCTTACGACCAGGGCTACACACGTGCTACAATGGTCGGTACAAAGGGTTGCTACCTAGCGATAGGATGCTAATCTCAAAAAGCCGATCGTAGTCCGGATTGGAGTCTGCAACTCGACTCCATGAAGTCGGAATCGCTAGTAATCGCGGATCAGAATGCCGCGGTGAATACGTTCCCGGGCCTTGTACACACCGCCCGTCACACCATGGGAGTTTGTTGCACCAGAAGTAGGTAGTCTAACCGTAAGGAGGACGCTTACCACGGTGTGGCCGATGACTGGGGTGAAGTCGTAACAAGGTAGCCGTAGGGGAACCTGCGGCTGGATCACCTCCTTAACGAAAGATTGACGATTGGTAAGAATCCACAACAAGTTGTTCTTCATTGATGTATCTGAGGGTCTGTAGCTCAGTTGGTTAGAGCACACGCTTGATAAGCGTGGGGTCACAAGTTCAAGTCTTGTCAGACCCACCAAGTCTACTGAACACAGAAGAGCAGATATATTAAGATCTTAAGCTGGGGACTTAGCTTAGTTGGTAGAGCGCCTGCTTTGCACGCAGGAGGTCAACGGTTCGACTCCGTTAGTCTCCACCACTAATTAAAGACTAAGTGATTACAGAACTTAGTAAGCTGATAGCTTATTAAGTTCTGTGATTTATCACAGTTAACTACTCGCTGACGAGGCGGTAGTGAATCATTAACAGAATATATTTGAGTTGAAATAATTGTTTAAACTCGTTTTAGTTGATGTTAGCAAGCAATTGTTAATGTTGAGTGAAATGAGCACTAGCGATAAAACTGAATCAAGCGTTTTGGTATATGAATTAAATTGAAGCTGTATAGTGATTAAATTCACAGGCAACAAATAGAAGTGATTAAGTTCACATTGTTGATCCTCCTTGTAGGGATTAACGACTGTTTGGGGTTGTATAGTCAAGTAATTAAGTGCATGTGGTGGATGCCTTGGCAGTCAGAGGCGATGAAAGACGTAATAGCCTGCGATAAGCTTCGGGGAGGCGGCAAATATCCTGTGATCCGGAGATTTCTGAATGGGGAAACCCACTTACCATAAGGTAGGTATCGCATGATGAATACATAGTCATGCGAGGCGAACGAGGGGAAGTGAAACATCTCAGTACCCTTAGGAAAAGAAATCAATTGAGATTCCCTCAGTAGCGGCGAGCGAACGGGGATCAGCCCATTAAGTTATATGTGTTTTAGCGGAAAGCTCTGGGAAGTGCTACCGTAGAGGGTGATAGTCCCGTACACGAAAGGGCACATATAATGATGACGAGTAGGGCGAGGCACGTGAAACCTTGTCTGAATATGGGGGGACCATCCTCCAAGGCTAAATACTCCTGACTGACCGATAGTGAACCAGTACCGTGAGGGAAAGGCGAAAAGAACCCCTGTGAGGGGAGTGAAATAGATCCTGAAACCGCATGCATACAAGCAGTGGGAGCCGACTTGTTCGGTGACTGCGTACCTTTTGTATAATGGGTCAGCGACTTATATTCAGTAGCAAGGTTAACCGCATAGGGGAGCCGTAGAGAAATCGAGTCTTAATAGGGCGTTTAGTTGCTGGGTATAGACCCGAAACCGGGTGATCTATCCATGAGCAGGTTGAAGGTTGGGTAACACTAACTGGAGGACCGAACCCACTGTCGTTGAAAAGCCAGGGGATGACTTGTGGATAGGGGTGAAAGGCTAATCAAACTCGGTGATAGCTGGTTCTCCCCGAAAGCTATTTAGGTAGCGCCTCGGACGAATACCATAGGGGGTAGAGCACTGTTTCGGCTAGGGGGTCATCCCGACTTACCAAACCGATGCAAACTCCGAATACCTATGAGTACTATCCGGGAGACAGACTGCGGGTGCTAACGTCCGTAGTCAAGAGGAAAACAATCCAGACCGCCAGCTAAGGCCCCCAAATTATAGTTAAGTGGGAAACGATGTGGGAAGGCATAGACAGCTAGGAGGTTGGCTTAGAAGCAGCCACCCTTTAAAGAAAGCGTAATAGCTCACTAGTCGAGTCGGCCTGCGCGGAAGATGTAACGGGGCTAAAACTATATGCCGAAGCTGCGGATGTATACTATGTATACGTGGTAGGGGAGCGTTCTGTAAGCCGATGAAGGTGTATTGAGAAGTATGCTGGAGGTATCAGAAGTGCGAATGCTGACGTGAGTAACGACAAAACGGGTGAAAAACCCGTTCGCTGAAAGACCAAGGGTTCCAGTCCAACGTTAATCGGGGCTGGGTGAGTCGACCCCTAAGGCGAGGCCGAGAGGCGTAGTCGATGGGAAATTGGTTAATATTCCAATACTTCTGTGTAATGCGATGAGAGGACGGAGAAAGTTAAGTCAGCCTGGCGTTGGTTGTCCAGGTGAAAGGCAGTAGGCATGCATCTTAGGCAAATCCGGGGTGCTCTATGCTGAGAGCTGATAGCAAGCTAGTTTACTAGCGAAGTGGCTGATACTATGCTTCCAGGAAAAGTCTCTAAGCTTCAGTTACACAGGAATCGTACCCTAAACCGACACAGGTGGTCAGGTCGAGTAGACCAAAGCGCTTGAGAGAACTCTGCTGAAGGAACTAGGCAAAATGGTACCGTAACTTCGGGAGAAGGTACGCTGCTGACGGTGATAGGACTTGCTCCTTGAGCTATTGGCAGCCACAGAAACCAGGCCCCTGCAACTGTTTATTAAAAACATAGCACTCTGCAAACACGAAAGTGGACGTATAGGGTGTGATGCCTGCCCGGTGCTGGAAGGTTAATTGATGGGGTTAGCGTAAGCGAAGCTCTTGATCGAAGCCCCAGTAAACGGCGGCCGTAACTATAACGGTCCTAAGGTAGCGAAATTCCTTGTCGGGTAAGTTCCGACCTGCACGAATGGCATAATGATGGGGGCGCTGTCTCCAGCAGAGGCTCAGTGAAATCGAAATCGCCGTGAAGATGCGGTGTACCCGCGGCTAGACGGAAAGACCCCGTGAACCTTTACTGCAGCTTGACATTGAACTTTGATCTTACTTGTGTAGGATAGGTGGGAGGCTTTGAAGTAGTGACGCCAGTTGCTATGGAGCCATCCTTGAAATACCACCCTGGTAATATTGAGGTTCTAACTCTGTCCCGTTATCCGGGACGAGGACCATGTCTGGTGGGTAGTTTGACTGGGGCGGTCTCCTCCTAAAGAGTAACGGAGGAGTACGAAGGTGCGCTCAGCGTGGTCGGAAATCACGCGTAGAGTATAAAGGCAAAAGCGCGCTTAACTGCGAGACCCACAAGTCGAGCAGGTACGAAAGTAGGTCTTAGTGATCCGGTGGTTCTGTATGGAAGGGCCATCGCTCAACGGATAAAAGGTACTCTGGGGATAACAGGCTGGTACGGCCCAAGAGTTCATATTTACGGCGGTGTTTGGCACCTCGATGTCGGCTCATCTCATGCTGGGGCCGAAGCAGGTCCCAAGGGTATGGCTGTTCGCCATTTAAAGAGGTACGCGAGCTGGGTTTAGAACGTCGTGAGACAGTTCGGTCCCTATCTACCGTGGGCGTTGGAAATTTGAGAGGATCTGCTCCTAGTACGAGAGGACCAGAGTGGACGAACCTCTGGTGTACCGGTTGTGACGCCAGTCGCATCGCCGGGTAGCTATGTTCGGAAGGGATAACCGCTGAAAGCATCTAAGCGGGAAGCCTACCTCAAGATAAGATTTCCCTAGGACTTTATGTCCTCTAAAGAGCCGTTGAAGACTACGACGTTGATAGGTTGGATGTGGAAGTGCGGTGACGCATGAAGCTGACCAATACTAATTGCTCGTGAGGCTTGACTATACAACACCCAAGCAGTTGTATATGAAGCATCATTTGATTCATAAAAGATCAAACATACTTGATTTAGTTGAAAAGCTAGTTACAATACCCAACTCAAATGTTCTGTTAAACTCATTTGGTACGAAGTAAGGCATTTAAATAAGACCCGAACAAGTCCATAACAGTTTGCTGGCGACAATAGCAAGAGTGAACCACCTGATCCCTTCCCGAACTCAGAAGTGAAACCTCTTAGCGCTGATGGTAGTGTGGGGTTACCCATGTGAGAGTAAGTCATCGCCAGCTTTTAAATCTAAAACACCCCGATCTCTAGAGAGCGGGGTGTTTTTTTATTGTAGGTTTGAAGATGTATGAGAGAGTTGTTAGATAAAATAATAAAGTGGGATGATAGACACACATTTTTAAAAATAGTATAAATATTAAAAAGTATGTGTTAGTAATCAAATTAATTAAAATCAGTTATTTATAAGTCAGTGAATAATCTATAATTTTTAGCAAGCATAATTAGGTTAAATAAATAATGGAATCAGTAAAAGCAATTATAATACCAGTTATAGCAGACTCAGTTTTAAGTCCTGATATTTACTATGGTAATGATATAACAGGAATTTATTTTTCAACACATGACGATCAATTTGGAAGAATTACATTTGATAAGTTTGATGCGATAAAAATTTGTCGTGGTGAAATGATGCCCTACAAATATGAGTGGGGAACAGATGAAAGTGGAACTTGGGTTTTTAGAATAGAAAACTCAAAATGGTTGGACGAAAGATTCAATTATGAAAAGGAAAATTATGGACTGTCATATGGGTTTGGTGAAAATGTAAATGAAATGCTTATAGACTTTAAGCATTATCTCTTCTCATTTCATGATCAGTTTATAGAGGTGATTGCAAGAGGGTTCTGGTTTGAAAAATCTGAAGAAAGTTTATTTAAACAACCGCTTCAATCAGAACATCCATTTTCAAAGTTACCAGAAATAAACTCTACAATCTTTAAGAATGAGAAAATAAAATATAAGGTTATTTTCAATCCAATTCCTCTTGAGCAACTCATTAATAATAGTCAATTTTGCCAGCAAGTATTGCTTGAAATTTCAACTGAGTTTCGAGGGGAATATTCAATTGAGTATACTTTATTTCTCATGCAGCGACAGGGAAAATTAATCAGTGTATTGAGAAGCTTTTACGGAAAATCAATTTTTGAAAAAAATGGAATAGCATGTATAGATGATATAAAACTATTGATAGAAAAGGAAATATTTAAATAGTATTTATGTCAACTTTGTATGAGGTAGGTTGGTATGGAAAACTTAGTTATTTATTTTTTTGACTAACGTAAGAAGTCAAATGAGTACTTTGAAAGTCGTACAAATCCCAAAATATTGAGGAATAATTTTAAAGAGTAATGTAAGAAAATGAGAATTAAACTATATCCAAATTTTAACGAAGTTTTTATCGATGACACTCTTAAAGGGATATTTTATCCATTATGTAGCGTAGTATTGGATCAGTATCCCGAAAATGTATTCCATTTTGTTTCTTCAAACGGGCTCTGGATCAATGAAGGCTTTGAAACGGAATATAACACTTTTCATTACACTCAATTTAACCTTATAGAAAATAAATATAAATTTAAAGGCAGTAAAGAACTTTATAAAGGTGCAGAACAAGCTCAAAATATTTTTGATAGATTAGAAAAAGATTTCGAGCATAATGGAAGACATTATTTAAAGACAAAAACAAGCACGGATGATTACATTGAAAACCAAAAACGAAATCTGAACTTAAAAGCAGATGATGAGTTCGACGCAGATTATTATTTACAAACATTTTATGAGTTTTCAATTAACAAATTGAATTTTGAATTGACCAATGAATTTGGTGCGTTTAAAAATGTAATAGAGGGTTGGATTAAAAATGATCAACTTAGCTCAATTGTTTATGACATTTCTTCAAATAATTCAAGTTTTACAGACATCGAGATGAATGCTGTGTATTTATTTCCAGAAAGTATTAATATTTCTGACAATGAAAAAATAGGACAGGTTATAGGTTGTGAATTTTTTACTGATGGCAATGACAGTAATTTGCTTTACAATAAAAATGATGGAACAATCTTGAATATTAATAGTTACTCTTAGATTAAAAGCCGCTGTATGCCTAAAAAGCGGATTTGGTTGCACTTGGTGGATAATGTTATGCTAGTAAAGGCTTAAAGTCAGGCAGTAAAATAAATGATAAAACAGCAAGAAAAATTGAGTCCATTGCAAGTTGAAAAGCTATTAAAAACCTTAGCACAGCGTTTTCAGCAGCATACGGAACGACATGCACAAATGAGCTGGGATTTTGTTCAAAAACAACTTTTGCTTTGTCCTGAAAAGTTATGGGCTTTACAACAAATGGAAATGACTGGCGGTGAGCCTGATGTGGTTGTTTTACCGAACACAGGAGGTGTGTATTTTTTTGATTGTGCAATTGAGTCACCAAAAGGGCGGCGTAGTCTATGTTATGACCGAGAGGCATTACTCAGTCGCAAGGATCATCCTCCTGAAGATACGGTGATCGATTGGGTAAATAAGCATGCCTTAGCACTAATGACTGAACAACAGTATTATGCTCTACAGCAAATATTCAATTTTGACTTAAAAACATCTAGCTGGGTCGAAACTCCAACGATATTACGTCAGCAAGGTGGGGCGATCTTTTGTGACCAGCGTTATGGGCGTACATTTACCTATCATAATGGTGCTGGCTCATATTATGCGAGTCGTGGGTTTCGAACCTTTATCAAACTTTAATTGTTAAAAATTGACAGCGTGAAATCCTAAGATTCTGTCGAGTTTTTTTATATTTTGGTGTTTAGATATAACTGCTGTCATATCCTACACATTGATATTTAAGTTAATTATTTTTAGTTTTCGTTTAAGAAACTGTATGCCTATCCAACGATGAAATTCATGTTGCTAAACGAAAGATCTGTCATAGATGATGAAATGATATGTGCGCTATTTATAAGAGCGCTAAATTTATATGATGGTTACTCAGCTAATGAATATGTATTTTATAAAATGAGCTTTTGTTTTGTTGATTCGAAAAAAAACGGCAAGATCACTTGCCGTTTTTTATTAAAGGTTTGGATTAGAAGTTATATTCCATACCTAAGCCAATAACAGTTTTCTTTTTCTCTGGTGTAGATGTAGTTGACCAATCACGCTTTTGTTGACCAACAACACCGTAGAAGCGAGCTTGCTTATTGATGTTGTAATCAGCGCCAATTCCGTAAAGGTCTTGTTTACGATCATCACGGCCATCTAGTTCTGTTGTTGCAGAAATATATTCAGCTTTTAGCTTAATCGGTGTAGAAGGAATCGCATATGCAGCAGTGATGCCATAAGCATTTTCTTTCAAGCCTTTGAACGATGTTACTGTAGTACCAGAAGTGGTTGCAACAGTGTCATCAGACGGTTTAGCAGTTTGCCATAATGCACCAAATACTAAGCCATCAAGACCCGCAGGTTTCAAGTCTACAGAACCTGTAACACGGATTGCGTCAGAGTAGATTGTGTTGCTACCTAATTCAGAGTTATATGCATTATATTTAGATGCAACACCGAAGTTACCTGCAACAGCAGCAGCAAAACCGTAGTCTTTGTTGTCATAAGTAAGTGATGTAGAGATACCATCACCGAAACTATCACGGCTACCTTTTTGACCTTTAGCATCATTTTTTAAAGCAGATGATTCTTCACCTTGCTGGAACATGATGTTGAAAGCTAAACCAGCCAATAATTTTTTATCAGTTTCAAAACCGATCACGTTTTTTAAACGATCTTCACCAACTAAAATCGCAGTCATATCGAGTTCGTTGTGATCGTTGAAGATATCTTGGTTGTTACCAGCAGCATTTTTGAAATATGAATCAAACTGACCAACTTTTAAAGTTGCAATACCGTCTGATTTAATCCCCACGAAACGGTTACGGTTAGTGAAAGCATCGCCATCACCATCAGCACTGATTTGCCATTCTGCCAAGTAAACAGCAGACAATTTATCTGTTAATTTCTCTTCGCCTTTAACACCAATACGAGAAGCGTTAGAGTTTACTTTAGTTACGCTTTCGTCTTTAAAGCCATTCTTATCAATTTGATCTAAAGTTACGTTGAATTTACCATACAATGTTGGCGCTGCTTGAGCTGCGCTTATGCTAAGGGTGGCGATTGCTGCAGCGAGTAGCACTTTTTTCATTGAGATTTCTCCAAAACATGTTCAATGGGTTTGCAGTTACTTTTTTTATTCAGTAAGTGTGGGTTTGTGCACTACTTACTAACTTGCATGCAGTATCTGTAAACTTTGTTACATATCAGTGAAGAAAAAATGACAATTTAATGACGAAAATTTGACATTTGTGTAATTTAAATAAAAAAATGAGGCTTGATTAGCCCCATTGATTCTAAAAAGATTTTGAATTAAGCCAGTGCAGCCTTAATTTTTTCAGCAAACCCTTTAATTTTTTCCTGATCGCCCATTTGAATAGCATGACGACCTAATTCATGCACCGAGCTCGGAATCAGGTGAAAGTGTACATGAGGTACAGTTTGTCCAGCAGCAGCCCCAGAAAGTTGCATCAATACAATACCTTGAGCATCCAAAGCTGTTTCAATGGCTTGCGCTATTTTTTGCACAATCTTGATTGTATAAGCTGCACTTTCAGGATCTAAATCGAGCAATGTCAATGCTGGCGTCTTCGGAATAATCAGGGTATGCCCATCGGCTTGCGGCATGATATCCATAAATGCAAGCACATGATCATCTTCATAAACTTTAATTGCAGGAAGTTCACCACGTAAAATTCGTGCAAATATATTCTGATCATCATAAGCCATGTTTATTTCCTTGAAGGTGTGAATGTGATTATTTACAGTTCAATTCTTTCTGACGTTCCTTGATAGAGTCAAGTTTTTGCTGCTCTTTTTCAGAAAATTTAGGCTTACTTGTATAACAATTGTCATTATTATATTTTGCTTTTGCTTCAGGATCTTTAAAACAGAACCCTTTTGATGCATAAATGACATTGTAATCATCTTGCAATTTTTTACATTCTTGGGTGTTATCAGCAAAAGCGTGACTAGCGACTAAAATAGATAAACTAGAAAGTGTAGCAATTACATATTTATTCATGATACGACCTCGAAATTGACATATTTACATGTCACTTAATGTGATTATAAGGTTTAGTTGTGATTATTCAATGACGAAAAATTAATCTAATGTAATTTTGCTCCATGATTCATACATTTTTACCGCGGTAGAAAAATCGCTATCAGGCTCTGAAAGACTATTGGCTGCGGTAATTAAGCTTTGTGTTAAACCAAGAATAGGTGCTGATAATCTTGCATCACGAACTAAATCAATGGCAATACCTGTATCTTTTGCCAATAAGGGTAAAGCAAAGGTCAGTGGAAAGCTGCGATTGAGGATACGTTGTGGTAGTGCAGTTTCAGTCACACCACTTTTACCACTGGATGCATTGATACAATCAAGTGCTTCATTTAAATCTACCCCATGTGCTTTCAGCGTGGTAAATCCTTCAGCGGCAGCACATAAATGAACCGCCATCATCATATTATTTACAGCTTTTACTGCAAAGCCTGCACCTGAGTCACCAACACGTTTAATTAATTTACCCATCGCTTGCATTGCAGGTAGGGCAATTTGAAACGCTTCTGCTGAACCGCCGACCATAAAGGTCAGTGTTGCATTTTCAGCGCCAATGGTTTGACCACTTACAGGTGCATCTAAGAAGTGAATATTATTTTTGAGAAGATACTCAGACTGTTTACGCGCAGCATCAGGTACACCACTGGTACAATCGACCCAAATCGCGCCATTTTTGATCTTTAAATTTTGGATTAAATCATCAATATCTTGGCTGGTCGGTAAACATGAAAAAATAATATCAGCTTGCACTGCTTGATCGAGTTCGACAGCTTGAGTACCAAACTCAGTTGCATGTTGCTTAGCCTTTGCAAAATTTCGATTCCATACATATACGGTATCAAAATGTTTGGGTAAATGTGCTGCCATACGATAGCCCATTGCGCCTAAACCAATAAATGCAACTGTAGTATTCATATCTATCTCTTAAATTTTTGTCGATCTTTGTTCTAACCATCTGGACAGTGTAGGCCAAAATTCATCTGCACTTTTTTGACTAGACATTAGCCCTAAATGTCCCCCAGGAATAAGAGTAAACGTGACATCACTACTCTTTGTCAATTCGCTTAAAGGCTTAACTGCGTCTGCGGTGACCATTTGATCATTTTTTCCAGCCCCAATCATCAATGAACAGTCGATATTGCGAAGTTCAATTTTATGGTTACTGAGCTGAATTGCCCCATTTTTCAGTGGATTTTGTAGCCAAACATTAAATAACATGTCTTGATTGACACCACCGGGGTAATCCACCATGTGATTTAAAAAATTTCCAAGGGTGGCGTGTTCATGCAAGAGCTCTTTGTCGTCTAGATTTAACAACAATTGTTTATGACCCTCATACCAACCCTTTGGATCTAAAATCTTAAAACCAATGGCATTGAGTAAGCCCGGGGTATGTATCAGTTTTTTCGGTAAACCACCTTTATATAACGTATCTTTCAGTTTTTGATTCTTTATAATCAAATTATTTATTTTTTGATAAAGTTTACCGATGCCACCCGATGCATAACTGTCAATTGGGCTGGCCAGTATAATTAAGTTTTTAACATAATTGGGTTGACGTAATGCCGTGTAAAGTAATACAAAAATGCCGGCCATGCTCCAGCCATGCAATGAAATTTGCTCACTTTGAGCATGTTCTCGGATTTTATTAATGCATAGCGGCATAGCTTCATCAATAAAATATAAAAAGTTTAAATTGCGATCCTGATAACTGAGTTTTCCCCAGTCCAATAAATACACATCATAGCCTTGTTCGGTAAAATATTTAATAAGTGAACGATAAGGGTAGAGATCGTAAATTGCCATATTGATCGACAATGGCGCAGTAAAAACCAAAGGTTCCTTAAATTTTTTTTCAGCAGCTGCGTAGTAACGCACTTTGGTTTGATGATGCTCTGCAATAATTTCATAAGGGGTACTTTGAGATAAAACCAATGACTTACCATTGAAGATACGTGTGGTTAGATTCTTCAATTTGGATTTGCGCTGTTGGAACTTAGCTGATACTTGTGTCATAAGCGGTGTTTGTCTCATTTTTATGCAGATTTAAGCGAAGTGTATGTGATAATTTACGATTTTACCTTGACCTTAAATACATAGGGCGCTCAAAATGTTGGCAATATTTTACAAAGGCAGTTTTTGGACTGAGTAGTTGAAATGAGCCAGCACGACGACATTGAATACCAACTTGATACTTTAGCGATTCGTACAGGTCATACACGCAGTTTTGAAGGTGAACATAGTGAGCCAATTTTCCTCACTTCGTCATTTGTGTATGAAAACGCAGCGGAAGCAGCAGCAAAATTCTCTGGTGCTGAACCAGGTAATATTTATTCACGTTTTACCAATCCAACTGTAGCAATGTTTGAAACGCGTTTAGCTGCACTAGAAGGTGGTGAACGGGCTGTGGCAACAAGTTCAGGTATGGCTGCAATCATGGCCGTTGCAATGTCGTTCTTAAAAGCAGGCGATCATGTGATTTGTTCACGTGCTGTTTTTGGTTCTACAGTTTCATTATTTGAAAAATATGTTGCTAAATTTAATGTCGCAGTGACTTTTGTTGATTTAACTGATTTAACCGCTTGGCAAGACGCGGTACGTCCTGAAACTCGATTACTGTTTGTTGAGTCACCTTCAAATCCATTGGCTGAAGTCGCAGATATTCAAGCATTATCAGATTTAGCACATGCAAATGATGCTTTATTGGCGATTGATAACAGTTTTTGCACACCAATTTTGCAGCGTCCATTACAATTTGGTGCAGATTTAGTGATTTACTCTGCCACCAAATATCTAGATGGACAAGGTCGTGCACTGGGTGGTGCTGTGGTCGGTAATCACAAATTACTTGAAGAAGTATTTGGTTATGTTCGTACCACTGGCCCATCTATGAGTCCATTCAATGCATGGGTCTTTTTGAAAGGTTTAGAAACCTTAAGACTGCGTATGAAAGCGCATTCTGAAAGTGCACAAAAAATTGCCGAGTGGTTGGTTGCTCATCCAAAAGTGGAAAAGGTTTATTTTGCTGGCTTAACAGATCATGTTGGGCATGAGTTAGCAGCCAAACAACAAACTGGTTTTGGTGGAATCGTTTCTTTTGAAGTGAAAGGTGAACGAGAAGGTGCTTGGAAAGTTATTGACCATACACAATTTATCTCGATTACAGGTAATTTAGGTGATGCTAAGTCAACAATTACCCATCCAGCAACAACGACTCATGGTAAGCTTTCTCCTGAAGCAAAAGCAGCAGCGGGTATTCGTGAAGGTTTAATCCGTTTGTCTGTTGGCTTAGAAGATGTCGATGATATTATCCGTGACCTTTCTCATGGATTAGATTTAATTTAAGATAAGCAAAATTTGTAAAAGAGTTTCTTTCATTTTCTTCTAGGCTTTTAAAAAACTAGCCATGAAAGTGCAAGACAGAGATTTAATTTAGGACTTTTGTTCGGAGTATTTTATGAACATTAATATGCTTATGCAGCAAGCGCAACGTATGCAGAAAGATATGGAAAGCAACGTTAAAAAGGCAAAAGAACAACTTGCCCAGACTGAAGTGAATGCTGAAGCTGGTGGCGGTTTGGTAAAAGTAACAATGACTTGCCGTAATGTTGTTAAGCGTATCGAAATCAGTCCAGATTTGTTACAAGACGATCCAGATATGATTGAAGATTTGATTGCAGCAGCAATGAATGACGCGGCTCGCCAAGCTGAAGTCATTACAGAAGCGAAGATGAAAGAAGCCAATTCAGGTATGGGTTTACCACCAGGTCTTTCAGGTTTGTTCTAAGGAATCATAGGTGTTTAGCGACCGTTTTGATCAACTCGTACAAGCTTTACGAATCTTACCCAGTGTTGGGCCGAAATCGGCTCAACGTATGGCACTCCATCTGATCATGAAAAATAAAGAAGGTGCTATTGGTTTGGCGCATGCGCTAAACGAAGCAACTTCCTATATTCATGAGTGTAGTGTTTGTCATTCTTTAACTGAAAATGAAGTCTGTGATATTTGTTGCTCAAATGATCGGGATGATCAGCTGCTTTGTGTGGTTGAGTCTCCTGCAGATGTAATGGCAATAGAACAGTCTGGTAGCTTTAGAGGCAAATATCATGTATTGGGTGGACATTTGTCGCCTTTAGATGGTATTGGTCCTGAAGAAATAGGTATTCCATATCTAGTGCAGCGTTTAACCGATGGTAAAATTACGGAAGTAATTTTAGCCACCAATGCAACTGTAGAAGGGCAAGCGACTGCGCATTATCTTGTAGAAGCGACAAAACATTTGTCTTTGCAAATGACACGGATCGCACAAGGTGTGCCACAAGGTGGTGAATTGGAATATGTGGATAGTCATACGTTGAGTCAGGCTGTTCATAATCGCATGAGAATGAAATAGCGATCTTAGACTTGCTACCATTTAGAGTTTGTTGAGCTTGGATGTTTAGCGCAAATGCGATAACGATTAAAAGATCAACAAACTCTGTCTCATTTAAAAATTATTTACATTCAATCTAAATTTTTTAGGTAAACTCAAGCTAAAGCAATGATTAGCCATGTTATTTATTACTTTAAAATATACTTTTATTAAGTTGTAAAACCTATATATAAAATAAATATTCACAAGAAACTTTATTGAAAAATAAGGTGTTTACGGAGAATTAGTTTAAAAATATTATATTTAAATTTTATATATTAAGGTAAAATCATATTTCATTTGAATGTAACATTTTGACTTAAACTGACATGTTTCAATTTATTAATCAACAGACCGATCTCGAACATGTGTTGAATTTGATGCAACATACTTCGACTTATGGTCTAGACACTGAATTTATTAAAGTCGACACACTTTGGCCAAAACTCGGTGTATTCCAAATTAATGTCAATGGTCAAGTATTTTTGCTCGACGGCACAACCTTAAATTTAGATCGCTTTTGGTTTCAACTTTTTCAAGCACAGCAAAATATTTTTCATGCTTGTGGAGAAGATATTGATCTCATTTATCATTATGCAGATCAGAAAAATCTGAAGAATGTCTTCGATACCCAAGTGGGGTTGTCTTTTTTAGGACATGGTCTACAAGTCAGTTATCAAAATGCATTGAAATTGGTGTTAGAGATTGATATTGATAAAGATCAAACACGTTCAGATTGGCTGGCTCGGCCGTTAACAGATGAACAAATGAATTATGCAGCCAATGATGTTTTATACATTATGCGTTTGGCTGAAAAAGTAAAAGCTGAATTGGTCGAGAAAAGCTTATATTCACATGTGCTTGAAGATTGTCAAAATTTAACCTTTGAAATCGCTTCAGAAACACCAAAAGAAAAATTATATTGTGATATTGGTAATTATCGTCATTCCAGAAAACAATTGATGCAATTGCAACAATTAAGTGTTTGGCGTGAAGAAATGGTCAAAGCACTCAATCAACCACGTAGCTTTATTCTAAAAAATGCCACGATGATTGATTTGGTTGAAGTCAATCCTAAAAATAATTTTCAATTGTCCTCTGTGAAGGGAATACGTCCAAATATTGTGCGTGAACATGGAAAAACAATTTTAGATTTATTGAAGTTTCTGCCTGAAACCGATGAGTGGCCACTGCGTATTGCGCGCCCAATCAAGCATTCTTCTCAGGGAATCACCCTTGAAGTAGATGAGTTAATTTCTCAGGTTTCATTTGAAATGCAAGTACCTAAAGAAGTACTTATGCGTAAAAAATGGTTAAATGCCTTGTATCATCATGTGGTATTTCATGGCAATGAACAGGATTTACCTGGTTATTTGTTGGGGTGGCGCTATGAATTGCTTACCCAGCCACTTATCCATCTGTTACAAGAAGATATTAAGTTTTTAAGTATGCAGATGAAGGTCAATGAATAGCGGCTGTTGCTGCTGTTGTTTAGATGAATAATCACCAATAGCCAAGAAAGCTTACTGTGTTATTGTTGATCAAAGATTTAGCAATTGGACATAAATAACGACTGATGCGTTAACTTTCGATAATGTATCCGTCGTTTTTTTCATGTATGCTGTCAACTAAGTTTTACTGAAGCTGTTGTTTAAAATGCATTGTGATATTTATAAATCGAGCAAAAAAGATGAAATGTATCTTTATGTGGCTCGCCCAAATCATCCAAATACAGACGAAAGTGCAGATCCCTTAGCGGCTCTTTCTGAGCCACTACGTGTTGCCTTTGGTCGTGCAACGCATGTAATGCATCTTGAACTGAGCGAAGCTCGACCTTTGGCACGTGTAAATGTGTTACATGTAATCGATTCACTCAATACAAAAGGCTTCTTTATTCAAATGCCGCCAGAAGGTTTAATTAACCCAAATGCGGTTGAACCAGAGGGATTACGTGGTGCTTGATCAGTTATCAGGAATATGGGCAAATTTTTTAGATCTATTTGATGCTATCCCAGAAGATAATATCGCAATAACCGTCTATATTCTTGGGACGCTGTTGATTTTATGGTGCTGGTATTCGATTTCAAAACGATTGCCATCGCCACTTGGCGGTATTACATGGATCATTGTATTTGCCGTTCTTGCAACCCCGACCATTTCTGAAGGACCAAACTCAGCGATTGCGCCAGCAATATTTGGACTGTTATTTGGTATTCTTACCAAGGATTCACCATTGATTTGGTCAAATCTTGCCTTAATTACATTTGTCATGGGTATTGGTTTAGTCATTGGATTTTTTTGGTCTAAATACAAAACCACGAAAAATACCCAAGCAAGCGCTGTAGCAAAAAATATTTCACCACTTTAAATAAAAAATAAAGGTAAGTTATGTCTGTCGATTCTCAACAATTCACAGGTACTGAACAGTATATCGCAACGGATAGTTTAAAACTGGCTGTAAAAGCAGCTCGAGCATTGCAAAAGCCATTATTGGTGAAAGGCGAACCTGGTACAGGTAAAACCTTATTGGCTGAACAAGTTGCTGAGAGTCTAGGTCTTAAATTAATTACTTGGCACATTAAATCTACAACCAAAGCACAGCAAGGTTTGTATGAATATGATGCAGTTTCTCGTTTACGTGATAGCCAGTTGGGTGATGACCGTGTTTACGATATTAAAAACTACATCAAACCAGGTAAGTTGTGGGATGCATTTACCAGCGAAGAACGCTGTGTATTGTTGATTGATGAAATAGACAAAGCAGATATTGAATTCCCAAATGACTTGCTACATGAATTAGACAAAATGTCATTTTTTGTCTATGAAACAGGCGAAACCATTACTGCAACCCAACGTCCAATCGTAATCATTACCTCAAATAATGAAAAAGAACTGCCAGACGCATTTTTACGTCGTTGTTTTTTCCATTATATTGAATTTCCTGATGAAGCAACGATGCGTGAAATTATCGCAGTTCATTTTCCGAATATCTCTGGAACACTGGTTTCAGAAGCATTACAAGTCTTCTTTAAATTACGCCAAGTGCCTGGCTTAAAAAAACCACCTTCAACATCTGAATTGATTGACTGGTTAAGCTTGTTAATGGCAGATGATATGCCTGAAGATATTTTGCGTAATCATGATAAATCAAAAGCGATTCCACCTTTATATGGTGCATTGATTAAAAATGAGCAAGATGTACAGTTGCTTGAACGCTTAGCCTTTATGTCACGTCGTTAATGAGGAGATCGCAACATGTTTGTGCGATTATTTTATACCCTCAGAAAATATGGTGTTCCAGTTTCAACACGAGAACTCATTGATCTCAACCAAGCAATTAGTGAAGGCTTGGTTTTTGCCGATCAAGATGATTTTTATCAATTAGTAAAGACAGTCATGGTCAAAGATGAACGCTTCTTTGACAAATTTGACCGTGCCATGAAAGATTATTTTGAAGGTATCCATACTTTTGATATCGATGATCTGCTCAGCAAAGTTCGAAAACTTCCCAAAGACTGGTTTGATTTAGAGTTACTTGAAAAACATCTCACACCTGAACAGCGTGCTGAATTGCTGAAAGCAGGTTCGCTTGAAGAACTGATGAAGATGTTGGAAGAACGCTTGCGTGAACAACATAAAAAACATCAAGGTGGCAACCGTATGGTTGGCACAGGTGGAACTTCACCTTTTGGTGCTTTTGGTGACCATCCTGAAGGCGTGAGAATTGGTGGCCCGAGCCGTAAAAATTCAGCAGTAAAAGTTTGGGAACAGCGTAAATATCAAAATTTAGATGATGAACAAATTTTAGGTACTCGACAAATGCAAATGGCTTTACGTCGATTACGTAAGTTTGCTCGTCAAGGCGCTGCAGAAGAATTAGACATTAACAGCACCATTTATGAAACTGCCAAACAGGGCATTTTAGATGTACAAATGGTGCCTGAACGGCGTAACCGAATTAAAGTTTTGATGTTGTTTGATGTGGGGGGATCGATGGATTCACACATTGCACAATGTGAAAAATTGTTTAGTGCGGCAAAAACTGAATTTAAAACCTTAGAATATTTTTATTTCCATAACTGTCTATATGACTATGTGTGGAAAGATAATCATCGTCGTTCTTCTACCCGAATGAATACATGGGATTTATTCAATACCTATGGTAAAGACTATCGTGTAATTGTGGTGGGTGATGCAAGTATGGCACCTTATGAGCTGAAATCGGTCGGTGGTTCTGTTGAATATATGAATGATGAAGCAGGAGACGTATGGTTACGCCGCTTGCGCAATCATTTTGAAAAAACAGCATGGTTAAATCCAGAAGAGCAAGGTTATTGGCATTACACGCAAACCATCGCATTAATTAAACAATTATTCGACGATCATATGTTTCCAATGACCCTTAAAGGCATTGAGGATATGACGAAATATTTGTCACGGTAAATTAGGGTCTGTTGATATTTTATAAATGGTTTGCAGTGTAGGCTAAAATTGTCAATAAACCCTATTCTCAAGCAAAGTTGTTATTCATAAATTCAACGGCTGATTTATTAAATAGGGAAAGAAATGGATCATCAAATAAATGGTATTGCATTACCAAATGAACAAGGCTTTTTTGGTGAATATGGTGGTCAATTTATTCCACCTCATTTAAAAGAAGCAATGGATGAAATCAATGTCGCATATGAGGAAATTCGTAAAACGCCTGAATTTCAAAATGAATTGGCTGATTTATTTGCCAATTATGTAGGTCGCCCTAGTCCTTTATTTCATGCAAGACGTCTTTCTGATCAATTGGGTGGTGCACAAATCTATTTAAAGCGTGAAGATTTAAATCATACAGGCGCACATAAAATTAACCATTGTTTGGGCGAAGCTTTGCTTGCTAAATATATGGGTAAAACCAAAGTAATTGCAGAAACAGGTGCTGGTCAACATGGCGTTGCACTTGCAACCGCATGTGCTTTGGTTGGTATTCCATGTGAAATTCATATGGGACAGGTGGACATTGAGAAAGAACATCCCAATGTCGTGAAAATGAAGATTTTGGGTGCAAAACTGGTTTCAGTCACTCAAGGTACTGCAACACTGAAAGATGCTGTAGATAGCGCATTTGAAGAGTATTTGAAAGACCCTAAAAACTTTATTTATGCGATTGGTTCTGTGGTTGGACCGCATCCTTTCCCAAAAATGGTACGTGATTTCCAATCTATTATTGGCAATGAAATTAAAGTTCAAACCCAAGATCGCTTTGGCGCACAACCTGATTATGTGGTTGCGTGTGTAGGCGGTGGCTCAAATGCAATTGGCGCATTCACGGCATTTTTAAATGATGTAGAGGTTAAACTGGTTGGTGTGGAACCTGCAGGTCATGGTTTAGATACTCAACAGCATTCAGCAACATTGACTTTAGGTAAACCAAGTCAGATTCATGGTATGGCTTGTTATGTACTAGAAGATGAACAGGGCGCACCATTGCCTGTGCACTCGATTGCATCTGGTTTGGATTATCCGGGTGTAGGCCCTCAACATAGTTTCTTAAAAGATTTAGGCCGTGTGGAATATTCTACAGTAACTGATCAAGAGTGTTTAGATGCGTTTATGACCCTTTCACGCGTAGAAGGAATTGTTCCTGCATTGGAAAGCTCTCATGCTGTGGCGTGGGCAATTCGTGAAGCGCCTAAATTAGCGAAAGAAATCAAAATTGTTGTAAACCTTTCAGGGCGTGGTGATAAAGATGCCGACTATGTTGCTGAGAAGCTAAACCTAAACTGATGATTAAAAATTGATTGATCTAAAAACCTAGCTTTGGCTAGGTTTTTATGTTTTCGTTAAATTTGAAATTCAGCCTTAGTTTTTATTTAATGAACTCGATTGTTTATCCCCGTGATAAATGAAGATATGCAACTCAAAGCAGGTGATTATTTCTATTATCTTGAAATTTAAAATGGTTTTACATGCAAGCTGAGCTGCCAATTTTCTATACACAATAAAAAACCCTCCACATGGAGGGTTATATTTTTATAATGTCACTTAACCTGAAATATATTGTCTTAACTGTTCAATCAATTTTCGTTGATCTTCCATCGTAGCTTTGACTAAATCGCCAATAGAAACAAATCCAACCAGTGTTTCACCTTCAATCACAGGTAAATGGCGTAGGTGTCCGTCAGTCATTAAATTTAAACATTCTTCAACCGTATGGCCACGTGTCACAGAAATCACTCTAGACGTCATAATTTCAGCGACCGTTGTATGGTCAGAGGTACGCTGCATAAGCGCAATTTTACGCGTATAGTCGCGTTCTGAGAGGATTCCGACGACCTTTGTATCTTGAGTGACAACCACAGCACCAATACCTTTGTTTGCCATAAGTGTAATGGCTTCTAATACTGTGGCAGAGGGTGAAATCGTATAAATTTCACGACCAATCTTATCTTGGATTACTTGTGCTACTGTCGTCATAATTATTCTTCCTTTTCTAGGGTGCTTACCAATCTGCACACCTTTAACTTAACTGTATTTTTTAACTTTGCAAATACTTTGCAGTCATAAAAATATAAAGTTTATTTTTTACAACAATTTTAAACCACTAAAAATATATCTTCGCCTTTAAGCCGGTTGAAATTGAACATGACTATGGAAAAAGAAATGTTCCATTTGAGAGGTTGAGAGTTTAAATTTTCGAGATGAGGAATTAAACAATGCAGGCATGATATTGAGCCGTGTCAACGTAGGTAACAGCGATTCTCTAAAATCTTTAGGTGTTATTCTGCGAGGGGTGTAGTGAGGCCAATGAATCTTTGCATACTGATGGGCTTGAACAGCGTTTAGCCAAAAAGGAAAATAAACTTCATTTGAACCAGACTTCATTGCCCAGCCATCATGGTAAAGTCCCCAAAGTACACCACAATACATGAGTGATTTTAAAATAGAAATTTTAATAAACAATTCATTCGAAATGGGCTGAAGATGAATATACTTTTTCATAATTAACAATCTTATTTAGTACATTGCCTATTGTAGTTGAAATTCTTATAAGAACTGTTGGTGCTTTATGCTCAATCGTAAGCATTTATTAAAACAATAAAAAATGTATTGAAAGCGTAATGATTTATTAAAAAATGAAAAGGATAGGGGTTAAAAAAACGCCACCTAGGTGACGTTTTATTATGCTTGCATGGTTGCCATCTTTTGCCAATATTGGGCTTTTAGAGAATCACGTTCAACGCGGAAACCTTGGTAGTAAAGTTCTGCAAGAAACATTGCTGCTTTACCATGACCAGCTTTCGCCGCATCTTCTAATGCTTTTACCGCTTCTACAAAGTTCATTTCACACTGGATTGTATTTACAGCATCTGCATAAACATGTTCTAAGTCTTGGTGAGAGATTTGATGAATCATATATAACTCCTTATTGTAATTATGATCTTTTAACATAGCTCCCCAACGGAGCTTATACTTAACTAATCTAACTTAACTTTATTAAACTAATATTACAATTAGCCTTGTTTGTCAAGCGATTTGAAATCTATGCTTGACGAAGATAAGATTACATGATTAAACATTAATCAGAAATAATATTTATTAAAATCAATATGAGAATTAAGACAAAGGGAGAGCAAAATGACAAACACTATAGATGGCTTTATTTTTGATGTACCCGCTGCTGAGACTCAGATCGTTGAATTAGCTCAGTATCACCGTAAACAACTGGATGAGGCAATTTATCATCAAGAAATCCATCTTGGAGATTATTGTTTAGCCCAGCGTAAACGCGTGTACGATTATACCCGAAACTTAAATCCAGTGCAAAAAGCAGGCTTTTACCGAATCTATGATGGTGAATTAAGGCGTCTTGCTGATGATGATGATTTGCATCCTGCGCATGCAGAGGGTGGAGTGAGTATCTTTGCTGTCAGTATTGCATTGGCAATTATTGCGATCATTTTGTATTTTGCATTTTTGAGAGCAATTATTTAATCATGCAATTTATGCGTTAAGCGCTATTGTTCTCTAAACATTCATAAAGCTCTCGTCTTTTATTAGAGGAGAGCTTTCATTTTGTCGATAAATTATTTTTGCTGTTGCAGAGTTTGTCTGTTACGGTTTGCTTGGCATATTTCCTCAAGATATCAATGATGATTGAAGATGGCTGTATACTTGAGAATACAGATAAAATGTAGTTTAGAAAGCGCTATATTTTTATGATCAGAGTGATAAACTATCCATAATTAGAGGTAGTTCATGCGTAAATTCAAAGATTATTTTCAAAAATTGTATAGTTCTTTTCCTGTGGAAAATATCTTGAATTCCCTTGTGGTGATCATCAGTGCAAGTACGGTCTTTCTCGCAATATTGGCTTTAACACGGCCAATTAATCCAGATCAATACAAATATGTGGTGCAATATTCACAACAAGCAGCCAATCCTAAGACGCAAAAGATTGCCCATCAATTGCGCAGCCAAGATCGTATTTATGTGGTTGAATATTTACGCCTACTACGTGCCTATCATTTTGAAAACCAACAGGTAAAACGATATCCTGCGGTGGATAGTAAAGATCCACAATAACTGGCAATACTCATTTGGCTGGTTCCGCTTGCCGGCGAATTGTTTTTTGAATGATCAATGTCGGGACATCTGGCATGGCTTGCGTATCCACTTGCTTGTTTTGATTTGTACTGGATTGATCTGGGGTGGCTAAATCAGCACTTAACATGTCTTTTAATTCATTCTGATCCAGTGTTGGTGCAACAACAACCAAGGTGAGACGGTCTGCACGAAGATGTTTTTGAATCGCTTTTTGAACTTGTTTGGTGGTGACTTGGCTCAATTGCTTTTGATATTGGGTCAAATAATCCACAGGAAGTTGATAAAAACCAATCGATGCGATTTGTGCATTGATATTGGCATTGGAACTAAAGGTCATTGGGAAAGAACGTAACATGCCTTCTTTGGTTTCTTCGAGCTGTTTTCTTTGGATTGGATTTTTTACAAAATCACGTAAGGCTTGATGTGCAACTTTGATACTGTCCATCAATTGATTTTGTTCAGTGGAATAACTCAAACTGAAAAAACCCTGAGCCAATGTGGAGGTCAAATTACTATAGGCTCCATAGGTATAACCCCGTTTAACCCGAAGTTCTTTCATTAAAATTGAATTAAATCCGCTTCCGCCAAACATTTGATTGGCAACCTCTAATGCAACACGATCAGGATCACTGCGTTGAATAGCCAAGTGTCCCAACATCACATTGGCTTGAGTTGAGTTAAATGGGATGTAATGGATATTAAAATCACTTTGATCTTGTGGTTCAGGAAGTGCTTGTGCAGCTTCACCTTGGGTTAGATTTTGACTGATTAAATTGGCCAGTTGGGTTGCATCGGCTGAAGTTAAATTACCAGTAATCGCAATATTCATGTTTTGGGCAACAAGCAGTTTTTGTCTATAAGCCCTAAGTAGTTCTGGGGTAATTTTTTTAAGGCTCCCATTGGTTCCCACAGTGGGTTCGGCATAAGGATGTTGTCCATATAACGCACGATAAAAGCGAATATTCATAATCCGACTTGGATTTTCTTGGATTTGCTTCTGCCCAACCTTGGTATTATTTAGCACAAGATTTAAACCCGATGGATTAAATTGTGCATGATTCAGCACATGCAACATGGTATTGATAGCAGGGTTTAATTTTTCAGGATCTGACAAGACCCGGAGTCGGACGACAAACATATCACGGTACGCGGTAACGCTAAATTGAGCGCCTAATCCTTCAAATGTGGACGCGATTTCTTTTGCTGTGTATTGATCTGTGCCTTCAGTGATCAGCTTGGCTGCCATATTTGCCATACCATACAGACCTTTTCCTAGTGCTTCATCCTGTGACGAACCTGCATTAAAGGTGAGTTGAATATCCACAATAGGTAGGTCGGTGGCTGAAACAAACAGTGTTCTGACTTTTTGGTTGTTGGAGAGGTCTTGAACAAAGGGCGCTTGGTACTGTTGATGTTTATCAAGATTTTTTAAGCTTTGTAAAGTCGAATTTGCCTTAAGTGCGGAATCATCTATAACCGCATCGGTTTCATCATGATTGTCTAACTCAACCTCTGCATGGTTAAGGGGGGAGTAGAGTAAGCTGATGAACACAAACAAGGGTATTTTTATCGAATAGGTCGAGAATGGATTAAAATTCATGAGAGATCCTTTTTTATTCTTTTGTACTTTCAGGCATTAAATACAAACTACTCAGATTGGCTTTGACAAAATAAATATTGGCAATTCGTTGTAAATCTTGTGGCGTCACTTTGTCATAATGTTTGGGTAATTCATCCATTAAACGAAAACTTAGGCCGTTTACTTCCAAATTCCCAATCATATTGGCTTGTCCACCAATATCATCCTGACTATAGATTAAATTTGAAACGAAGTTGTTTTTGACACGATCGAGTTCAGCTTGATTGACTAATTCTGTTTTAAATAAATTCATCTCTTTTTCAATCGCTTTTTGTGCCTCATCCAGAGAAACATCATCACTTGGGATCGCGGAAATCATAAATAAACTGTCGCCACGATTATAGGGGTCATAACTGACACTGATTGCGGTCAGCACTTTTTTATCTCGAATCAGACGGTCTTGTAAGCGTGCGGAGATACCGCCATCCAGTAAGGACTGGATAATGGTCAGTGCGTAGGCATCTTGTGGGTTTTTTGCTGTAGCAATGGATTTGACATTCCAAGCCATAAACAAGTTGGGGACTTGTACTGGCAACTGCACTTCCATATGCCGATAACCCATTCGATCAAACTCTAAAACATCATTACGGTCAGGAAGCTCCTTTTTGGGAATTGCCGCAAAATATTTTTCAACCTGTTTAAGTGCCTGTTCTGCATTGACATCTCCCACAATTACCAAGGTCGCATTATTGGGGGTGTACCAAGTTTGATACCAATGTTTAAGATCATCCAGACGAATATTCTGTAGGTTTTTCATAAAGCCAATCACCGGTTGACGATGGTGACTGGTTGGATAGGCGATCCATTTAAAACGTTCGTAGGCTAGATTTCGTGGATTATCATCTGTCCGTTGTCGTCTTTCCTCCATAACCACTTTGATTTCAGGATCAAAGTCTTGTTGTTTGAGGACCAGATTTGTCATACGGTCTGCTTCAAGTTCCAAAGCCAATGGAAAATACTTCTTGGGGTAAAGCTGATAATAGTTGGTGTAATTTGTATATGTGGCAGCGTTGGTGCGGCCACCATAAATTCGACTCAAACGTGCAAACTCATCATCAGGAACTTTTTTGGTTCCTTTAAACATCATATGTTCAAGCACATGCGAAATACCTAGTACATTACCTGACTCATCACTACTTCCCACGCCGTACCAGATTTGGGTCATAACAATTGGTGAACGATGATCTTCACGGATAATCACTTTTAAACCATTTTTCAGTGTGGTTTCAAAGGTGGTCCTAGAAAGTTGGCTTTGAGGTGCTGCCTGAAGTTGCGTATTTACCGTGTTAAAAGATAAAAATAAAAGTGGCGCAAGGATAACTTTGGATTGTCTAAGAAGATTTAAGAATTTAGATTTCAGAATATACACAGATAACCCAAAAATTTATTTTAAATTTAGAACTATTCTTAAAAAATTAATGATTTAAAGCAAGGCTGGAATGTTGCATTTTGGTTTGCTTGTTTTATCGCTGCTTTAACGCTAAAAATGATGCAATCTATGCTAAACTCATTCTTTTTTAACGCTATGCTTTTCAAGGAATCGGCATGCAAGAACAGCAAAATAAATTCTTGATTGATGCGGATATCGGGGATGACGATGTCACATTACCTAGTTTACCAGCCGTCAATGTGCCTATTATTGAAAATAATGTAGAAACACCTAAAACGGAACCTGTTCAAACTGAGAGCCAAGACGCACAGATTGAATCGGCAGATGAAAAATCTAAAGGTGGCTTTTTTAGCCGCATGAAAGAAGGTTTGACCAAATCGCGTAAAAGCCTTGCCGATGGTATGGTCAATATCCTGATTGGTGGTAAAGAAATTGATGATGAGTTGCTCGAAGAAGTAGAAGAGCAACTTTTGGTTGCTGATATCGGGGTAGAGGCGACTAAAACCATTATTGCGAATTTGACTGAGCGTACAGAACGTGGTGATTTGATTTACTCACATTCATTGTATAAAGCGCTACAAGAAGAGCTGGTTGCTTTACTTGCACCTCGGGTAAAACCATTGCATATCGATCCCAATAAAAATCCATTTGTGATTTTGGTGGTGGGGGTAAATGGTGTGGGTAAAACCACCACGATTGGTAAATTAGCCAAACGTTTACAAGGTGAAGGTAAGAAAGTCATGCTTGCAGCAGGAGATACCTTCCGTGCAGCGGCAACTGAACAACTTCAAATCTGGGGTGAACGTAACAATATTGCTGTCGTGGCTCAAGGTCATGGTGCAGATAGTGCTTCAGTCATTTTTGATGCCTTTGAAAGTGCACGTGCCAAAGGTGTGGACGTTTTAATTGCTGATACAGCAGGGCGTTTGCATAACAAAAGTAACTTAATGTCTGAGTTGACTAAAGTAAAACGTGTGATGCAAAAAATTGATGCAACTGCGCCACATGAAGTGATGTTGGTGGTGGATGCTGGTACTGGTCAAAACGCGATTAACCAAGTTGAAATGTTTGACGAAGCTGTAGGCTTAACAGGTTTAACCATTACCAAATTAGATGGAACGGCAAAGGGTGGTGTGTTGTTTAATATTGCCAGTCGTACTCATGTACCAATTCGATATATTGGTGTGGGTGAGAAGATTGATGATTTACGTCCATTCTCTGCAAAATCATTTGTTGCCGCACTGTTTGAAACAGATAAGTAATTTAGATAACTATTTATCTTAAATGAGACTCCGCTTTATGCGGAGTTTTTTATTTTCTAAGATTGGGGTTAATGGTGGTATGTTATTGAAAGAAGACATCATAAGAATGTCATCAAGTTGTACTTTAATGCGATGTCTAGAATCATCTGTCCAGATTTGCAATATTTTTACCACAAAACAAGCAATGAAAAGTATATAGGATATTTGCCATATTCTTATTGTTGTAAAGCTCAAAGCAATAGGCTGAGTTTAATGGTAAATTTTAATTGAATTGTTTGATTAATAAATACTTTAATTGCAATTAAAAAGGGAACCACATAAACACGGTAGCATTTAAAAATTTCCAATTTCACATATTGTTCTAAATATAGAACACATTGTTATGTATATAAGCATGACGAAACTAAGAATGATGCAATACACTCAAACCATGTTAAATAACACGACCCATTTGGTCATAGAAGGATTAACACCATGTCATTTTTAAATCAAATCAAACAACGCCGTACAATTTATGCAATTGGTAGAGATTTAAGCTTAGACCAAGCGAAAATTGAAGAAATCATCAAAGATGCAATCAAGCATAGCCCATCTTCATTTAACTCACAGTCTTCTCGTGCTGTGATTTTATTTGGTGACTCACATGTTAAATTCTGGACAATCGTTTTAGAAACTTTACGTAAAATCGTTCCAGCTGAAGCATTTGAAGGAACTTCGGGTAAAATTAACAGCTTTATCGCTGGTGCTGGTTCAGTGTTGTTTTATGAAGATTTAAGTGTGATTAAAGCTTTACAAGAACAATTCCCATTATATGCAGACAATTTCCCAGTATGGTCTGAGCATTCAACAGGTATTGCACAATTTGCAACTTGGACTGCATTGGCTGAAGCGGGTATTGGTGCATCTTTACAACATTATAATCCAATCGTAGATGAAGAAGTGGCGGCAACATTTGATGTACCTGCTGACTGGAAACTTCGCGCACAATTAGTATTTGGTTCAATCGAAGCACCAGCGGGCGAAAAAACATTTATTGATGATGCAACACGTTTTAAAACTTTTAACTAAGTGAAACATTTTGTTTTAAGCTGAGGTCTATTGCTTATTTAGCTTAGACCTTGCTATTCCAGAAACCTGTTTAGAATGTAAATTTTAAACAGGTTTTTTATGTGCAGTGCGTTATCCCTGCTTGTCGCCAGACAATAGGTAGAAGCCTATGATTAAATAATCTAAAAAAGCATAAGTGGTTTAAAAAAAATTATGCGATTCCATCTTGTTGCTAAAGATTCTAATCATCTAAATTGAAACAATAAGATCAGGTTTGAACAAACAGAAAAAAATATAAGTGAATCGAACAATTCTTTACACAGAATTATGGATTGGTTTTATCGACATTTAGCGCTATTCATGGCTTAATCTTTGCTCAAGGAATAAAAGTGTATAAAAAAATGGGGAAATTAGGGTTGATTCAGCACTTTGGTCTAATTTAGACATTTTAAAAAATTTATACACTGTTAAAAAGCGATTTAGTTGATGATTTAGTTGATGGTGTTGCTGTATTTTTGATCGTTATTTTTTAAGTTAATGTCGCTATTTTTTTAATTAAAATGATCACTATTTAGCAATGTGATAGTACTATTCAGCATGGTTTAAATCGGTATACTAGAAACTCTTGTTATAAAAAGTAGCAATATCAGGAAAGACAATGACTGCACGTATTCAAAAAGGCAAGTTAGCGATTGCTAAAGAACTTTACGATTTCATCGAAAATGAAGCACTACCAGGTTCTGGTTTAGATAGTGAAACATACTGGAAAAACTTTGAGCAAGTTGTTGTCGATCTTAGCCCTAAGAATAAGGCGCTTTTAGCGAAGCGTGACGAGATTCAGGCTAAAATTGATGAATGGCACCGCAACAATAAATTTGAACTTCAAGCTTATAAAGCTTTCCTTAAAGAAATTGGCTACTTATTACCAGAAGTAGAAGATTTTCAAATCAGTACAGAAAATGTAGATGAAGAAATCGCATTATTGGCTGGTTCGCAATTGGTGGTACCTGTGCGTAATGCACGTTATTGCTTAAATGCGGCAAATGCACGTTGGGGTTCTTTATACGATGCGCTTTACGGTTTTGACGTGATCTCTGAAGAAGGTGGCGCGGAAAAAGGTAAAGGCTATAACCCAGTTCGTGGCGATAAAGTTATCGCATTTGCTAAGAATTTCTTAAATGAAACATTCCCATTGGCAAAGGGTTCACATACAGATGCAACAAAATATGCTGTTGAAGGCAAAAAACTTGTTGTAACCCTTAAAGATGGTTCAACCTCGACTTTGGCGAAAGAATCACAATTTGTCGGTTTTAATGGCGACGAATCTGCACCCGTTGAAATTGTACTTTTAAATAACGGCTTACATGTTGTTATTGAAATTGATGCAAATAGCCCAGTGGGTAAAACTGATGCGGCTGGTGTTAAAGATCTTGTTTTAGAAGCGGCTGTTACTACGATTCAAGATTTAGAAGATTCGATTGCTGCTGTAGATGCAGAAGAGAAAGTAGAAGGCTACCGTAACTGGTTAGGTCTAATGAAAGGTACGCTTGAAGAATCAATTGAGAAGAACGGTAAAACCGTGACGCGTACATTGAATAAAGATCGTACACATAAGAACTTGATCGGTGGTGAAACAACACTTCATGGTCGTTCATTGATGCTTCTTCGTAACGTTGGTCATTTAATGACGAACCCTGCGATCCTTGTAGATGGTGCTGAAATCTACGAAGGTATTATGGATGCTTTAATTACACCATTATTGACTTTCGCAGACATCAAAGGTCAAAACGAAAACAAAAACTCGCGTAAAGGGTCAATGTATATCGTTAAACCAAAAATGCATGGTCCAGAAGAAGTTGCATTTGCTGTTGAATTGTTTGAACGTTCTGAACAAGCACTTGGCTTACCAGCTAAAACTTTGAAAATCGGGATTATGGATGAAGAACGCCGTACATCTGTAAACTTGAAAAACTGTATTGCACAAGCGAAAGACCGTACTATTTTCATCAATACTGGTTTCATGGACCGTACAGGTGATGAAATTCATACCTTTATGGAAGCAGGTCCTTTCGTTCGTAAAGGCGAAGTGAAAAGCCAAATTTGGTTCCCAGCTTATGAAAACCGTAATGTTATGGTCGGTCTACAAGCAGGTTTACGTGGCAAAGCGCAGATTGGTAAAGGCATGTGGCCTAAACCTGACATGCTTTTAGACATGTATAAAACCAAAATTGAACATCCTGAAGCAGGTGCGAGCTGTGCATGGGTTCCTTCACCATCAGGTGCTGTGATTCACGCGATTCATTATCATCAATGTAATGTTTCAGCACGCCAACAAGAGTTATTGAAAACTGAAGCGCTTCCGTTAGATGACTTGTTGACACCGCCTTTAGCGACAGATACAAACTGGACTGAAGAAGAGAAGACCAAAGAGCTTGAAAATAACCTTCAAGGTATCTTGGGTTATGTTGTTCGTTGGGTTGATTTAGGTGTGGGTTGTTCTAAAGTGCCAGACATTAACAATGTCGGTTTAATGGAAGACCGTGCAACGTTACGTATTTCTTCTCAACACGTTGCGAACTGGTTGCGTCATGGTATTGTGACTAAAGCGCAAGTTGAAGAAGTTATGCAGCGTATGGCGAAGATTGTTGATGAGCAAAATGCCAACGATCCTGAATATAGCAACATGGCGCCTGGTTTTGACGGTTATGCATATAAAGCTGCTTATGATTTAGTATTCAAAGGTGGTGAACAGCCGTCTGGTTATACTGAGCCATTATTGCATGCGTATCGCTTAAAGTTAAAAGGCTATACAGGCGATTAATTTTATCGTCTAATTTATCCTATTAGCTTATCAATAAAGCCTCTTCGGAGGCTTTATTCTTTTTATGGTTTATTTTAAATGTTGCTTTGCTTTCATATATAAAATTTGTAGACCCGACTTTGAGTTTTAAGCCAATAATATAAAATCTCTGATACAATTTAAGGGAATTAATCATTAAGCTGAATTATAAATGACATCAATTCTGAAATTAGATGCGCTGAAAAATGCTGAAGTTGCAAGTACGCCTTATCCGTATTTTGTGGTTGAAAATGCTTTGGCTGACAGTGAAGTCCAGGCAGTAATCCAAGACTTTCCTAAAATTGAACAGGGCGGAAGCTTTAACATCGAAGATGTAGAAATTAAGCCTAATTTTGATCGCTTTCTAAAATCATTGGATACACCAGAATTTCGTCAAATTTTAACAGATAAATTTGATGTCAATGTGATGGAACATCCGATGATGATTACTTTACGTGGCTACTCTCGTCAAAAAGATGGGCGGATTCATAGTGATTCAAAAAGCAAATTGTTGACGGTTTTGATCTATTTAAATGAATCTTGGGATGCACCAAATGGACGTTTACGTATCCTCAATGACGATAAAGACATCAATAACTATGTGACTGAAATCAATGCAGGACCAGGCTCACTGGTTGCATTTAAAGTGACTGACAATGGTTGGCATGGCTATATTCCTTATGAAGGGCAACGTCAATCTATTCAAATTAACTTTTTGACCAGCGAAAAAGCCAATGCAAAACATAAGTTTTTCCATGGTTTAAGTGCCAAGGTAAAAAAGATTTTTGGATAAAAGCAAAGAGGATAAATTTCGGTTTATCCTCAATTTAAATTGCGAGCTGTCTCAACTTTTTATCAATGTCTAAGGTTCTTATCAATGGATAGCGGCGATAGATAGATTCCACAATTATAAATTAATCATTTAAAATCTTATTATTATGTGTGCTAATTTTAAACCGATCAGCTTAATACAAGTTCAGCAGCTTGGCTTACCCGCGATACCTTTCTCGTATGAAGATGAAATATTTCCAAGCTTTCAAACGCCGTTGTTATTTAAATCTAATCAAGGGATTGAATGGCGTTTAGTCAACTTTGGTTTAGTGCCAAAATGGGCTGAGGATAAAGAAGCAGCAAAACATACTTATAATGCAAGAAATGAAACGCTGATGGAAAAGCGCAGTTTTGTAGAGGCTTTTAGCAAGTGCCAATTTGGCGTGATCCCCGTGACAGAGTTCTATGAATCCAAATACATCAAAGGCCGACCACAGCGTTGGGGGGTAAGGCGTAAAGATGGCCAAGCTTTTTATATTGCGGCATTGTATGAGATTACCCGATTAAAAACCGGTGAAGTTGTTCGTTCAGCTACCATGATCAGTATGGACGCCCACCCCCATCCGATGATGAGTGAATTCCATGAACCTCGAACAGATAAGCGTTCGGTGGTAGTCATTCCACATCATCGACTTGATGAGTGGTTGGGCTTACAACAGCCCAATATTTCGAGTTTTATTGAGGGTTTCCCCGTGGCGGAGTTTGAGTGTTTTTATTGCCCCAAAGTATCAAATAACAAAAACTCGCCACAGTTGAACATCTTTGATGAAGAATCTTAAGGATTAATGTGCAAGATTCTTAAAGATGATTTTTAAATTTTCCATGGTTTTTTCAATTTGTAGTGGTGTTAAACCGTCAAATGACTGTTCAAGTACAACACTCATTAAATCATTAATTTTTAGCGTCATTTGTTGACCAGCTTCTGTTAAATGTACCCGTGTAATACGTGCATCATGTTCACAAGAGTAGGTATCTACAAAGCCTTCCTCTTTTAAGCGATAAACAATTTTGGTTGTCGTCGACATTTTTGAAACGATCATTTCCGAAAGCTCAGAAACACTTGCATCTGGTTTGGCTTCTAAAGCAACTAATAATCGTCGTCTAGAATTGTCTACCCCATACTTTTTAAGTACGTGATCTAAATTTAAAACATACTGAGAATGAACTTGGCTGATCCAATAGTATGGGAAATTTTCGATATTAAAATTTTCAGCTGCAGGTAAAAATTTTGCATATTTTTTAGTCATTTAGAGGTCCCTGTTTTTTGTAATTATTGCCATATATTAAGCGGTAATCATATTTTACTTTGAATACTTGAATCAATATGTGATAGATCACTTAATGAAAAAAACAAGTAAAATCGACGAAATGTAAATTTTGCTTGAACCAAACTTAAGTTAAAGTATTCAGTAAAGGCATTGTATAACTGTCTTAAATTAGATAAAAAGTAGTAATACCTTGCGTAAATTTAGTCGCTTCTTCATGCAATTTAGAATGAACAGAGTTCATTCTTTAGTTGTTAGTGTGGAATCGAAAGTTTCAAAACAACCGCAAAGGTTGATTTTATTGAAAGTCATTGAATGTCCCTGTGTCATAGTGGCTCCTCCTACGTATATTTCAGCTTGCTTAAGTATGAAAATTACCAAGAAGATGTTGTTAAAAGCAAGCTTATTAGTTAAAAAAATTAACATCTGATGTTATTTTAACTGAAAAATAAGAAAAATCAACTTGGCTTTACTGTTAATAATTAGGTTTGATTACGCCATAATGGGAATAAATCTAAGTATTTCCTCCCTAAATGCCCATATATCCGATTGAAAATCATTAATTAAATTAAAGCGATTTATACCGTTAGAAGGTAAATAGCATTTAATAACTATAGTTATACACAATTTATATTGAAAAAAGCTAATGACATTTTTGTTAGATTGAGTGAAAAATAATTTGAATAAGATGAATCGGCATCTGTAAAGCATCGAATTGATCATGCGAGGCAGGGATTACTTACAATTCACCCGTATCGCGAGGTTATTCATAAGAAAAATCTTAAATAAATGTAAAATTTTTGTGAAAATTAATTACAACTGCAAGATATTGTGCATAATTAATCTAATTTAGTTGAAAAGGTTTCATTCATGGATCCGTCGTCGTGTAGGTCAAATTTATTTTTCTTCTTATATATTGATAATAATAAGCAGGAGCTCTAATAATGGAATTTTTATTAGACCCTGGAATTTGGGTTGGTCTTTTAACCCTGATTGTTTTAGAAATTGTACTGGGTATTGATAACCTGGTCTTTATCGCCATTCTTGCAGATAAACTTCCTCCTGAACAACGAGACAAAGCACGTATTATTGGCTTATCTTTAGCCTTAATTATGCGTTTAGGCTTGCTGTCTATTATTTCGTGGCTGGTCACATTAACCAAGCCTTTAATCGCTTTTGGCGGGTTGTCTTTCTCAGGTCGAGACTTAATTTTATTATTCGGTGGACTGTTCCTCGTCTATAAAGCCGTCACTGAACTACATGAAAAAATGGAAGGCAAACCTGAGGTTAAAAGTTCAGGTGCAGTTGTTTATGCAAGCTTCTGGGCAGTTGTGGCGCAAATCATCGTTTTAGACGCAGTATTCTCTCTTGATTCGGTGATTACCGCGATTGGTATGGTCGACAATATCTATGTGATGATGGCCGCTGTAACGATTGCTGTGGTTGTGATGTTGATTGCGTCTAAGCCGTTAACCGCTTTTGTCAATAAGCATCCGACAGTCGTGATTCTATGTTTAAGTTTCTTATTATTGATTGGTGTGAGCTTAATCGCTGAAGGTTTTGGTTTCCATATTCCGAAAGGCTATATTTACTCGGGTATTGGTGTGGCAATTTTAATTGAAGCCTTTAACCAATTTTCCAGCCGCAATGTTGAAAAGCATCAGTCGAAAACGCCATTGCGTCATCGTACCGCAGACTCAATCTTAAAATTGATGGGAAGTAAGCTGGATGCAGATTTATTACAAAGCCCTGAAGCTTTAGCTGCTCAAAAAGCCTTTGGTGATGAAGAACGCTATATGGTTGGTGGTGTATTGACACTTGCTGAACGTTCAGTTGCCTCAATCATGACGCCAAGAAATCAAATTTCGTGGATCAATCTTGAAGATGATGCGGAGAGTATTCGTCAGCAAATCTTGGCTGTACCACATAGTTTATTCCCGGTATGTCGCGGACAATTGGATAAAGTGGTTACGGTTGTACGTGCTAAAGAGTTAATTGATGTACTGGATGAACCAGAGCAATTACAAGCCTTGCTTAAACGTAGTCGTCCGATTTTTATTTTTGAAAAAATGAAAGTGATTGATGCTATTCATACTTTAAGAACGTCTAAGGGGTCTTTGGTCTTGGTGAGTAACGAATTTGGTAATATCCAAGGTTTGATTTCTCCGTTGGATGTGTTTGAAGCAATTGCGGGTGAATTCCCAGATGCAGATGAACAGTTAGAGTTGATCAAACTGAATGATACAACGTGGAAAGCATCAGGTATGCTTGACTTGTATCAGCTTGAGCTGGAACTTGGCATGTTGGATCTAGTTCAAGAAGACTCAGGTTACTTTAGCGTAGCAGGTTTGATTTTAGACAAGACTCAAGGCGAAGCAAAAGTTGGCACTCAGATTGAACAAGAGGGCATTTGGTTTGAAGTCATCGAAATGGATGAAAATCGGATCAAGACGGTAAAAATTACCCGTCCAGAGCAATTTTCGTAACTGCTTTACGATTAAATCGCAAGCAGATATAAAAAACTAAAAAAATGCCTCATTAATGAGGCATTTTTTTAAATAAAAAGAGCACTTAGATAGGATTACTTATCTAAGTACTTAAAACTAAAAATTAATTTAAAATATTTTGTGCCATTGTTGGCCATAAATTTTGATGTGACTTCTTAAACATTAACATATGACCAATGGCTTTATGGCCTGTATCTTTCGGTTTAAGCTCTATCATTTCTGTGGTGGCTTTTGGATACAAGCGAAGTAAGTCTTTGACATTGGCTTCTGTAGCGATCTCATCATCCGATGACCAATACACCGTAATTGGGCATTGAATTTCGTTGTGATAGTCCTCGAAAATCGTTTTACCTATAGCGTTCATCACATAACCGGGTTTACTGCAAAATTCAGCCCATTGTTTTGCAACATTTTTGGGTAAATTTTCTCCCATGCCTAAAAACTTGGTTGCGCCATAGCCTTTGACTAAGCTTGAAACAGGGAAGATCATTTTAAACATGACAGGCGCCATACGTTTGGTTCGCCCTTTAAGTCCTTTTACATGTCCTGTAGAGCCTGAAATTGCAATCACTTGTGCCACTTTCTTGTAATTAGAAACAATGCCTAGTAATTGTCCCCCAGCACTATGACCTAAGAGTATGACTTGTTCTTTGCCTGTTTTATTCAGCAATGTTTCAATAGCAGCAGGAATATCCAGTTGTCCCCAGTCTTGAATACTTGCAGTGGACTGACGAATAGGACCATGTAAGGACTCACCTATACCACGAAAATCGAAGACTAGTACATCTGAACCTTGTTGGGCAAGCCATTCTATAAAATGATGATAAAAACCTTGGGTAATACCTGTTGCAGGACAAACCAAAATAGGCAATTGATGGGTTGATTGTTTTGCCGGATAAAAACGTGCAGTTAAGCTATAGCTATCTGCACAAGTTATGGTTAAATTTTCAAATGTATTCATGACAATTCAATGGGTATGCTTTAATGATTACTTTACATAAGTTCTAAAAAGAAACTTGATGAAAGTATGACTTATGAGTCAAAGGTAATATAAATATTTTAAGCTGTTGGAATTAGGATGTTTTAAATGGATTTAGTGAGTTTAAGTTTGTCGGTAAAGTTAGCTTTAATATTTAGTGGGATTTATCTATGGGTGGGTATGCTAACAGGGGTTTGGAAATATTACCAAATTAGTCGATCAGAAATGGCTCGAGCTCATTATTATGTCGATATCGCACATCGCAGTAGCTTGCTTTATGCTCCAGCCACTTTGATTTTAGCGGTGATGGCCTATTGTTCAAGCTGGACAGAAACCACAAATTTAATATTTGTCTTGATTAATTTATTCTTTTTTAGCTTTTCAATTGCCAGTTATGTTTTGCATGGTTTTTTAAAAGATACGACAAATCAATTCAAAGAACCGCACCAATTAGGAACAATGCACTTACCGAAAATATTGTTACGTATCGCAATGCTGTTATTGGTACTCGGGGAGATTGTTGCGACTGGAGGATTATTACTAGGAATGTTTAATACTTTGTTTTAATACTTAAATTTTTATGATTTTCTTATTTAAGATGGATGCATGGCATCCATCTTTTATTCTGTAATCTTCGCGAGTTTACGAGATTTATGGTCGACTACATCCCAAACATAGAAGGCAGCAGAAACGACTAATGCATAGGCAAAAAATTCAGGTTTTAAATTGCCTTGAATGAGTCCATGAATAAACAGAGTCACTAAAAGTGCAAGTGTTGTACTTAAATAGATGACTAGTTTTGTATTTGTCTTCAAAGAATTAATGAAGACTTGCTTATTGAAATGTATTGATAACATCCCCATTCCTCCTGTCTGCTCGACAAAAACCACATTGTTTTAGTCTGGATTGGTTTATTCAGTTGTACCATATCTAATTATTATTTCAAGAGCAAATATCTCTATTATTCAAAATAATTATGACATATTTATTACAAGTGATGATTATTTTATAAAAAATGAAAATATAAGTGATTTTTTTGATAAATGATGTAATTGTTGTTGAAGTAGTGTGAGCTAGTTATCAAAATAAAATACAATAACTGAATAGGTCTTGAAAGTATTATCGACTAAAGTTGATAAAAATTATGCAATATTTATGCAAAAATCGAAAAAAATGACTATTTTTTCAAAATAATTCAATTTTGGCATGGAGAACGGTTCACTCATTCAAAAAAAGCAACAACGCGACTGAATTTATCTTTGTTGAATTAAAATTAAGTTTTAGTATTTTTAGCCAAATGTTTTTTATACGTAGAGCAAAGCTTGATTTGATCTATTCAGGTGCATTGATCACATGTTTGAAGCACTAAGATGGATCAAAGAACGCTTTAAAAATTGTGTCGCAAACAATAACGGCCTGTGGGGTAAACATGACAATTATTGATCACTGTTAAAATAAGATTTGGGTAAAATCAAATTTTAAGGATGATAATTAAAAAGCTTTATTTTTTAACTTTATCAATTACGACACAGATGATTAACACGATCAATGATGGGATCACCCATGCAAGATTCTGTTCATTTAACGGTAAGTTTTGAATCATCAAAGGTAAGCTGTCTTTAAAGCTTGTGACTTTAATTCCTTCAATAAGACCAAATAAAAATGCAACGCCAGTAACAGGTGCGATAACCGTGGTTGGGTTATTGAATTTACCCCAAAAGAAGCTCAATAGAATGACCACAATTGCGGGTGGGTAAATTGCACTGAGTACGGGAACTGAAAAAGCAATCAGTTTGGTTAAACCTAGATTTGAAATCACCAATGAAAACAACACCAAAATAACCACTAAAACTTTATATGGAATTTTTGTCAGTTCAGAGAAGTATTCAGCACATGCGCAGGTTAAACCAATCGCAGTAACCATACATGCAATAAAAATCAAACCTGTCAGGAATAAAGAGCCTAAGTCACCAAAAGCATGTTGAACATAAGCATGCAGGATCACTGCGCCATTTTCAGCATTTGGAGCAGCATCATGACTGCCTAAACCAAGTTTAAATAAGCTGAGATAAACCAGCGTTAAACCTACACCAGAAATCAAACTTGCAATAATGGCATATTTGGTTACGAGCTTTTTATCTGTGACACCACGAGAGTGGATTGCATGAATAATCACAATACCGAAAACCAAAGCGCCTAAAGTGTCCATGGTTAAATAACCATTTACAAAACCTTCAGAAACAGGGCTGGTAGCGTAATTGTTGATCGCAGGAGAAATTGAACCAGTCGGGATCAGAAATGCTGCAATACCTAAAATTGCCAGTGCAATAATTTTTAGCGGTGCAAGAATATGACCCACTGTATCCAATAATTTATTTGGATAAAGAGAAACTAAAGTTACAAATGCAAAATAGATAACACTATAAATAAATAATGCTGTACCACCATTTCCAAAGTATGAGGAAAAACCAATTTCATAAGAAACAGTTGCAGTACGAGGTGTAGCAAATAATGGCCCAACCGAGAGATAACACACTACAGTCAGTACTAAGCTTGCGACTTTACCTAAAGGCGAGCTTAAAATCGCAATAGAACCTTCAGTTTTAGAAAGTGCCATAATGGTAATAACAGGTAAGCCTACAGCTGTGACTAGAAAACCTAGCGCTGCGAGCCATACATGTTCACCGGCTTGTTGAGCAACAATGGGTGGAAAAATAATATTGCCTGCCCCAATAAATAAGGCAAAGGTCATAAAGCCTAAAGCAATAATATCCTTTGTACGGAGATTAGTCATAAACTGTGGTTGAAAAAGCAAAACAGCGATTTTAGTAGAAATAGCTTATTTTTTGTATTTTATTTTATGGATAATATTCCCGTTTTTTATAAATTTTAACCAATTAGTCATATTGATTATATTTATGTGGATGATTCACAGTTAATTTTCAAAAATTGAAAAAATCAAAATTTTCAAAAAATATAGAATAGATAAAATCATCATATGGAAAGATTATACTTATTCTAAAATTTATGTGTTTGATTTTGCATTTTTATTGAATAAGATAGGCGGTAAATTGCCCTAAACGTATTGAAAAGGCATATAATATTTTTTCACTTTTGCGGACAGATCCAATGAAAGCTTCTACAGTCACTATTAAAACCGAACAAGACCTTGAAAAATTAAGAGTGTCGGGGCGTTTAGCTGCTCAAGTTTTAGCAATGATTGGTGAATATGTGGAGCCAGGGGTGACGACTGAGTATTTAGACGATATTTGCAATGATTTTATTGTCAATACGCTGAAAGTGATCCCTGCAAATATTGGATATTATGGTTATACTAAAACCACCTGTATTTCTCCAAATGAAGTGGTCTGTCACGGTATCCCATCAAAACACAAGGTTTTAAATGATGGCGATATTATCAATATAGATGTTGCGATTATCAAAGATGGTTATTTTGGTGATACCAGCCGTATGTACTATGTAGGTACAGTTAAACCTGAAGCGAAAAGACTGGTTGAAACGACTTATGAGGCAATGGTGGCTGGGATTCATATGGTCAAACCCGGTGCAACACTCGGGGATATTGGTCATGCAATCCAACAAGTTGGGCAACGTGAAGGTTATACGATCGTTCGTGAATATTGTGGTCATGGGATTGGTAAGATTTATCATGAGCAACCTAACGTATTACATTATGGTCAACCCGGACAGGGCTTAGTGCTTAAAAAGGGTATGGTTTTTACCATTGAACCAATGATTAATGCGGGGAAATCCAGTGTCAAAGAGCTGAAAGATGGCTGGACTGTGGTTACTGCGGATAAGTCATTGTCAGCACAATGGGAACATATGGTTGCTGTCACAGATACAGGATTTGAATTGCTTACACCTTGGCCTGAAGGTACTGGCAACTACCCTGAGATTTAATCTTTAGACTTTGGTCTAATGAATGAATTATGATCGGCGATTTATTGTTTTTTTATCTTTGAAAATGAGATTTTTCTCACTTTATTTACTGGGAATGTGGTTCTTTTAGGGGATGTTTTCGGTTGAGAAATATCCAATAAGTGTTTTTAAGTATTGGTTTAAATATTAACCAATCGCTAAGATAGCTTCCAGATTCTCGCTGTAGTTTCTATTGTTGTTTCAAGCTTTCTAGCTTACCCATCCTAGGGTAAGCTTTTTTTTGTCTATCGCTTCTCGATTTGCTTTGATTCGATGATTGAAAATTTAAAATAAGATGAATGAGCCTCCATTCATCTTATTGATCAGAATGCTATTTTTTAAGTTTAAAGTTTAAAATAAACGAAACAGCGAAGCCAAATAGGAGTCCCCAAAAAGCGGAACCAATCCCAAAAAACTGAACACCTGATGCACTGAATAAGAAGGTGAGCAGTGCGGCTTCACGATCTTTGACTTCATGAAATGCAATTGCAATATTATGGCTAATCGTACCAAACAAGGCGATTCCTGCTAATGCTACAATAAAAAGATGTGGAAAAGACATCAATAGACTTGTCAATGTTGCCGCAAATAGCCCCATCAAAATATAAAAGAAACCACAGCTCATGCCAGCAATATAGCGCTTCGCAGGGTCTGGGTGAACTTGGTCATCCAGACTGACAGCAGCACTGATTGCGGCAATATTCACGGTATAACAGCCAAATGGTGCAAGCAAAGTCTGCGCTGTACCTGTCCAACCAATAAGTTGGTTAACATGGGGTTTATAGCCATAACTTTTAATCATCGCAATCCCTGGTAAATACTGAGATGCCATATTGATTACAAATAAAGGCAGTGCCAATCCGAGAATTGCAGACCATGTGAACTCAGGTGTCATCCATACTGGTTTTGCCAATCCCCACTGTAAGGTTGGAACATGAAACTCCATAAAAAATGGACAAATGATAATTCCTGCGATCACGGTAATCACAATACAATAACGAGCCCATAGCCGTTTAGTGACGATATAAACCGCCAAAAGGCTGAGAATAAATGCCCAGTCGTTTTGCATACTGGCAAATAGAGCAATACCAAATTTGAGTAATACACCTGCCAGCATGGCACTGGTCAAACTCTGAGGAATATACGAAATAATTTTTTCAAATATGCCTAAAAAGCCTAGTGTGGCGGTCAGTAAACCACTCACTAAGAAAGCACCAATGGCTTCATAGAGTGAGTAGCCGCTGGCAGTGGCAATGATGAGTGCAAGTGCAGCGGTTGACCATGAGGTGGCAACAGGATATTTGAATTTCCAAGAAAGAATTAATCCTGAAAGACCTATACCTAAACCGAGTGCCCAAAACCAAGAGGTAATTTGTTCAGGGTTTGCGCCAAGTAATTGAGCCGCTTGTATGACGAGTACAGCCGAAACACTGATACCAATTAAGAAGGTAATGAAACCTGCAAATACAGCAGGTATAGAGAAGTCTTGGAGTAACTTTTGCATGATCCCTTGCTTTTAAATTTGATTGAATGGTTGAAAATGCAACCATCATACATGGATCATTTTAAAGCTTATAGGGTTAATTGGAATTAAATAGCAAAAGGAAAAATAAAATTGAATAAATTCTCATTTTTGGAGAATTTGGCTTTTTTAAAATTAAAACAGTTTAGTCGAAAGTAATTTATACTTACTTATAAAGATTAGATATTGCCTTGAATAGAAAGCGCAGTTTATCCAAAAGAACGATCCAAAAAGAATGCTTTAATCGGGAGATTTATTTAGCTAAAGCAGCTTACATCGTTGAAACAGCAAGCTTTATTCCAAAAGCACAGAACAGTAAGCCTACACAAGCAACACAACCTGCAGCAATTTTGTAGCGTGTATTAAAAAAAGTGGCGAGTTTAACGCCTGAGAAGATCAAGATCGTCAAATAACTCATACTGATGATTTGCAGAATCACTGAAAGTGCCGCAAAACTTAAAGCAGGGTAAGGGTAATCAGGATTGACAAACTGAACAAAGAACGAGAGATAAAATAAAATTGCTTTTGGGTTGAGTAAGCTGATGGTGAGTGCTGTTCGAAATGGATGAAATTGTTCGTTAGTTGCAGTATTCGATGTATTTGTTTGCAGCGTTTGTGGTTTGCTCTGCCAAGTTTTGATACTTGCGATCAGTAAACGAATACCGAGATAAGACAGATAGCTTGCACCAACAACTTTGAGAATGATAAATAACCAAGGAAAGGCATGTAGTAGAGAGGCAGCACCTAAAACAGTGCAGAGAATCAGGATTAAATCTCCTGTAAAGACACCTAAAGCACCGATATAGCCCGTTTTAATTCCAAATCGAGAGGCAATTGACATCACATACAATGAGTTAGGACCGGGTAAAATGACGATAAAAATAGTCCCTAGTATATATGTCACAATATCGGTAATACCAAACACAACATTCTCACTGTATAAGAAAAGCGAAATAAAAAAGCCGAGCGTTTATGATAACAAACTCGGCTTTAGAGTGTGAGCGATTTTAGTGCAATTTTAACCAAAAGCGCATCTACAATTTAGATTTATATAAATCATTCTAAATACATAGATTAGTCAATAAAATCAGCATCTAGGCCAAAAGATTGACGCAATAATAATGCAAGTTGTTCACGCGCTTTGATAAAACCGTCAATCCCGCTTTGCAATAATTGGAATGCCATTAAATCAGCTTCCAATTGTTGTTTAAATTCAGCTTTAGAAATCTCTTGATGTTCTTGAGCAGTCAGTTCAGTGTCTAAGCTGAGTTGAGAAACAACATGACGTTGATCATTGTTCAATTTTTCAAGCAGACCTGGTGCAACGGTTAAAAGATCACAACCAGCTAAACCTAAAACTTGGTCAATGCTACGGAAGCTAGCACCCATCACTTCAGTTTTAATTTGATGCTGTTTGTAGTAATGATAAATTTGTTTAACAGACAATACGCCTGGATCTTTCTCAATTGGATAGCTTTCTACATTTTCAGCTTTTTTAAACCAATCTAAAATACGACCGACAAATGGAGAAATCAAAGTAACATTGGCATCTGCACAGGCTTTGGCTTGGTGTAAACCAAAAAGCAGGGTTAAGTTACAATGAATACCTTCTGATTCAAGTACTTTCGCAGCTTGAATACCTTCCCATGTAGAAGCAATTTTGATCAGAATACGGTCTTGATCGATCCCATATTCTTTATACAATGCAAGTAGCTCTTTAGCCTTGGCAATGGTTTCTTCGGTATTATAGGAAAGGGCTGCATCTACTTCTGTTGAAACACGACCTTCTACAATATTTAAAATTTCTACACCGAGTTTGACGGTGAGAATATCGATGGTGCGTTCGACGAGTGCATCTAATTCATAACCTTCTTTTTTTGCTTGAGCATAGGCATCTTCAATTAGCTCACGACTTTCAGGCTGTTGTGCTGCTGCTGTAATGAGTGAAGGGTTAGTCGTTGCATCCAAAGGGCGAAATTGTTGAATTGCGTTTAAATCACCTGTATCAGCAACGATAGTGGTTAAGCGTTTTAATTGATCTAATGCAGATTGTGTCATTACCGATTATTTCTTAGTTAAAATATTTGTGATTTATTTATAACACAATGCGATTTGAGCAAAACAGGAAAATGTACTGAAAGGCCTATTATTTTGTATGAATTCTTTGATTTCGAATGTGATTAATCAAAAAACGAGCAGCTGAGCCTAAGTTGCTCTCACGACTCCAGACTAAGTCGACAAAATATTCAAATTTTGGTGTGAAATCGAGCAAATCTAAGATTTTTAACTTATGTTTGAGCTCTGGATTTTCATTAAACATTTCTAAGGGAAGTACCCCCCAACCCAGTTCTTTTAAAATTAAAGCACATGCTGAGTGGTGATTGTCAGTACGCCAATAGTTTTTAGAATAGAGTAATTCGGGTTTAATGGTTCGATCACGACTTGCCACGACAATTTGTCTGGATTGTAGGATTTGTTCAAAAGTAACTTGTTTATGTGCTGATAATGGGTGATGAATAGCTGAAACAGGAACCAAGGCTTCTTTTTTAAATTCGACAAATTGCTCACGGCTTTCAAGTATTTCACGTTCAAACATCAATGCCAGTTGTGCCGTCTGATTCATTAGCATTTTCAGCGCATCTTCTTGTGGTGCTGAGAAGATATTAATTTCTAAAGTTGGAAAGTGCTCTCCCAGCAGTGCAATGTATTCAGCCCAGTCTGTATGCAATAATTCTGAAACCACCACGATATTTAATGAGGATTCCAAGCCTTCGCTAAGCGCAATCGCTTGTTGTTTCCACTGATTCATTTCTACCAGCAGTTGTTCAGTTTTTTCATATAAGCGTTGAGCTTGAGGTGTGGGTATTGGTTCACGGCCTACACGATTAAAGAGTTTTAGATTTAAGTCTATTTCCAAGTTGGCGATAGACATACTGACAGCGGAGGGAACTTTGCCAAGCTGTCGTGCTGCTGCTGAAAATGAACCTGTTTCCATCACCGTTTTAAAGATGGTGAGTTGTTCTTGGTTGATATTCATGCACTTGGCACCATTATGTTTAGTTTTTCAGTCATTAAATTTACTCCAATTCACGCAACCTTTCAATAAAATTGAAAGAACCTGACTCGATTGATCAATATTATAAAAATATAATGCATCTATCGAATCAAGAAAGAGTAGTTTTAAATGATGATTTCCAAAAGAAGGGTTATTCATGCATTAAGCTATGAAGTCATCCTGTTGGTGATCATAGCGATTGCATTAAGTTTTATTTTTGAAGTGCCAATGGAAGTTACCGGCGTATTAGGTGTTGCAATGGCCGTGACTTCAGTGGTTTGGAATATGGTTTTTAACCATTTCTTTGAGCAATTTGAACGTAAGAGAAAGCTTAAACGTACCATTGGTGTACGTATTTTACATGCCATTGGTTTTGAGGGTGGTTTGATGTTAGCCACGATTCCAATGGTTGCTTACGCAATGGATATGTCTTTGTGGCAAGCAATTTTATTGGATTTCGGAATGACCACCTGTATTTTGGTTTATACCTTTATTTTCCAATGGTGTTATGACTTGATTGAAGAGCGTATGGGGGCAAAACCTGTACATTCTTAATTAAGTCTGCAATGCATTTATTTTAAATTTTAGTGAAAATTTCAAATGTGTTGCGATAGAGATCCCCTTAGTTTTATTGAAAAGTAAGGGGATCTTTTTTTATAAAAATTTAATTAAATTAATTTTCTGGAAAAATTGTTTGATTATAAAAAAACTGCAATGCCACACCTTACATTCAAAGTTTAAATAGCTTTGCGTAGGCAATGCCTCACTTTTCGTAAGAGATTCCAAACCTTGCGCTGCAAACAAAGCTATGCTTTGTTTTTGCTCATGTTTGGCGAGGGGTACGTCCTTTACCCCCGCCCGACGGCGACATCCCTGTCGCCCCACGATAGGATCACCATCTATGATTCAAAAGTACAAAAATGAATTGATAACCAATTGTTACTCAAAGTTCATATAAAAACATAAGCTTCATTTATGATCAGTTGCTTGATAGAAGTCACTTGTATAAATAATTAGGTGGTTTGACTATAAGGAATAAAAACTAGGTAAAACATAATCAATAAAATAAAAACCCGTTACATGATCACAGCTCAGTTTAAACAAACTTTTGCAAAAGATAATTGAATTCAATTTGTTTTGTAAAATTGTTCGCCTACAATAGGGTCTGTTAACATTTCATAAATGGCTTGCGTTGTAGGCTAAAATTGAGCAGGCAAGGCATGAAACGAAGAGAATAGCGAGACTATTTTCGAGTTTCATAACACAGACTGAGATAATTTTAACCACAACCCTGAGCAAGAACAAAGCACTGCTTTGTTTGCAGCGCAAGGCGCAGCGGGGACTAGAGTTTTTTTGTCGCTACGTCGTTACGAACTACCCATTTAGCTGACTAAATTTCGTATTTCGTGCCTCGAATGGTTTAAAAAAACTCGTTGTCGCAAACATAGAAGAAGTGTCAACAGACCCTAATAAATTCAATATATGTAAGAGATGGATTGAGGCAAATATGGTGCAGACAGTTCAGGAGCAGCTGCCACATAGACACCAGCTTGCTGCTCAAGAATTACTTCAGGTTTCAGCAAATTTAAATAAGATTTATCTTGATCAATTTGACTATTTGTCCGAGATTACTGCGCACAACTTTTTCCAGTTTGATCCACAACAGCATAAATTCAGTCTGGCAAATCAGTTACTCAATATCTATTTTGATGAAGAAAAGGGTTTAATTTTTGATTTAAATTTTGAAAAGTTACCGCGTTCTTTAGAAAATAAAATCAATATCAATCGTTTTGTTCAATATTTCTCTGAAAATATTTATTTTTATACAACAAAATATCATGAGATACATCCGACTGATTTAAAGACCAAAGCCCAAATCATTCGCCAAACACTGATTGAACAGGTTTTTGAGTGGGTGGATGGTGAAAATCGGGTAGAGCAGTATTTATATAATATTAGTGAAGCAGATGCAGAACGTATTGATCAAATTTTGCTGCACTATGAATATTTTGATTATGCCTATGTTTCTGATTTTGCTAAATATGGTAAAGCAATCCCTTTAAGTGTTGAAATTAATATTAAGCATTTAGTGCTGATTAATTCTGTATTGGGTCAAGAGTTTTTACCGATTCAGTCATTGGTACCTAAATTTCAACAGGCCATTTTTTCTTTAGATCAGTTTATTCCAGCGCATTATTTGCGTATTTTAAAGATTTTCCACCCAGAAACATTACGCTTACATGAACTCAGTCAGTATTTTGCAAGTTATCAATTACTGGCTGTACATGCTCAAGAACAACCGCAAATGCTTGCTTATGCAAAATATATGAAACGGGGCTTTTGGCAATATCAGGATTTATTGAGCAAGCAGCACTTTTTACAAAAAGATGCTGAATATTGGGAACAGGATCAAGTTCCACAATTTCCAATTTGTAGCCTTAAGCGCACTGCAAATTGGCTATTTAAACAAGATGAACAGGTCAATGATTGGATTAGTCGACATATAAAGGATCCCAATGTCAGGATCACGATCACAGCATTAAGTCTGATTGATACTTCAAAGATTTATCCTGAAGTCACTATAAGTGTTTTAAAGTATTTTAAAAATATTGCAGCGCGGCTATTTTTAATTGAATGTCATTCCTTTGCAATTACAAATGAATGGCAAAATCACCAAAAGAACAATCGTTATAGTTTTTTAAAAACAGAGATTGAAAATAAATCGAATAAGAAAATAATTTCTAATTCTTATTTATATATCGAAGAATGGTTGGATTTCGCTGCGTTGATGTTGGCGGATCAACCACAGACGTATAAAAAAATATACCTTAAGATAAATCGTATCATTCAAGCATTTATGCTGTTTGTACAACACATTGCTCAGGGCTTGCCCACGCAACTGATTAAGTTTATTGATCCGCAACGACAACAACATGCTGAATTTTTTATTCAGTTGCAAAAGCACAATATAACAGTCGATGATTTCCGTAAAAAACTGAAACACATGCAGATTGGTCGTGCATCTAACCATAGTATTTATGACAGCTTTGTTTTGGACTATGTGATGAATTTATTTAATGATCATCACGATATAGGGCGGAATGTCACTTGGTCTGGTCTATATCAACAAGCACAGCGTTGGCATCAACATCATTATTTTGTTGATACCTTATCAACACTTAAAGAAAAAATAGATGTAGAGCATTGGGATCGCGTTGCACCAATGCAAAAGATTTATTTTGAAGAGTGGTGCTATGAAGAACTGAATAGCCTAAAACGAATTATTCAAGAGTCGTTGGTGTTTAAACACTGTTTGGCATTGTCCTATTGTGCGCGGATTGTAGATCGTGAATATGTAGCATTTCATGTATCGAAAGTTGATGATGCGACTCAGGAAATGACTTTGGGTTGTTATTATAAATTAGGACGTTTGGTCTTTGATCAATTGCGTTTACCCAATAATCATATTCCTGATGAGTTTTATATATTGAAAGCTCAAGCTTTTATTGATGATGTAAATCAGCATTTAAAATGGAAAAGCAGTATTCAACCCAATGAAGAATTGGGGAATTTATAGTTTGACGCAGATCATTTTTGAGTGAGCGACTTGGCTTTAATTCACTTTTCATGATGCATTTGGCTTAACTTTTTATGCAAAAATCGTTAGGCTATAGCCGTCCCATCCTGTTTAGGTAATTCAAGGCTGTTATGAAACAAGAAACTGCACTCAAACTTATGAAAGCGGGTGAAAATGTCTTTTTGACTGGATCTGCTGGTGCAGGAAAAACCTATACGCTTAATCAGTACATCAATTATTTAAAAGCACGCAAAGTCCCTGTTGCAATTACAGCATCTACGGGGATTGCAGCAACACATATGAATGGCATGACGATTCATACTTGGGCAGGCATTGGGATCAAAGATACGCTGACTGATGATGATTTAAAGCGTATGAAAGAGCGTAAATACTTAAAAGAGCATTTAGAAAATGCCCAAGTCTTGATCATTGATGAAATTTCAATGTTACATGCCAAACAGCTTAATTTGGTCAATCAAGTTTTAAAATATTTTAAAGAATCTGATGATGCTTTCGGTGGTATTCAAGTGATTGCAGCCGGAGACTTTTTTCAGCTGCCGCCTGTAGGAAAAAATAGCGAACTAAATCGAGATAAATTTTGTTTTATGTCAACCGCTTGGGTTGAAGCAAAATTTCGTGTTTGCTACCTGACAGAGCAGCATCGTCAAGATGATTCGGCATTGAATGATGTACTCAATGCGATTCGTGCCCAGAATATTCAGCCACAGCATATTCAAGCGCTACAAGATACCCGTAATCAAGACATTGGCGATACCTACACGCGTTTATATACCCACAATATGGACGTGGATAGCATCAACTTTCAGCATCTCAATGCGATTGAAGGGGATGATCATCAATTTGTAGCGGTGACAGATGGTAATGAAAAGCTGATTGAAACATTGAAATCTTCTGTACGTGCACCTGATGAGTTGACGCTTAAAAAGCATGCCAAAGTTATGTTCGTTAAAAATAACTTCGATATGGGCTATATCAACGGTAGTTTAGGTGAAGTTATTGGTTTTGAAGAAGACGATGAACTAGGAATGTTACCTAAAGTCAAAATGACCGATGGTACAACCTTGTTGGTTGCGCCAGAAACATGGTCTGTTGACAATGAAGGTGGTAAAACCATCGCCAGTCTACAACAAGTGCCATTACGGTTAGCTTGGGCGATTACTATTCATAAATCACAAGGGATGACCTTGGAAGCTGCGGAAATCAACTTAAGCCATACCTTTGAAAAAGGGCAGGGTTATGTGGCTTTATCCCGGCTTAAATCGATTCAGGGTTTAAGATTGTTAGGTTTTAATGATCAGGCATTGGAACTGGATAGTCTTGCAATTAAAGCAGATCGCCGTTTTCAAGAGTTATCCAATGAAGCCGAAGTGCATTATGCAGATTCAGACTTAACCACACAGCACAATGCCTTTATTCGTCATTGTGGCGGGACGTTAAATACCACTGAAATTGAACGTAATGAAAAGAAGCTGGCGCGTAATAGTGGTAAAACCAATTATGCTTCGGCAACACTTGATGAAACACGTGAATTGTTTGAAAGTGGCTATGAGGTTCAGGATATTGCGGTTGAACGTGGATTAACTCCTGCGACGATTATCAATCATTTGGCTCGTTTACATCGAGAGCAAGGTTTAGATATCTCGATTGCAAATCCTGGTGAAGAAGTTGTAGAAAAAATTCGTGTAATTTATAAAAAATTAAAGAAACGCCAAGATCCAAGTCATTTTAATGATGATGGTGCGATTAAATTGCGTCCAATCGTTGATTTAACCAGTCCCAAAATGGGCTATGATCAGGTACGTTTGGCATTGTTATTTGTTGAGTGATAGATGTTTTTAGTGATGAATTAATGGCTAAATTTGAGAAAAAGTTATTAAGTCCACGTTTAGCTATTTTGTCTAAATGCAAATATTCTAATAGTTATAATCTCTGCTTTCAGTTGTGCCCATTTTATTATGCGCATGAATTGATAGATTCAAATATTTCTTTTGAAGGGTTGGAGCTACCATCTCCATTTTTAAAAGATTTGCTTGGGTTGACGTTGGTTTTTGATGAAAATGAATGTGATGCATTTAATGGGTGTTTTACCATTAAAAGTATCCATAATCCTGTCGATTTATACCAATTGGCATTTATTGAAAGTCGTGACGGTTATCTAAAAGTGATTGCGAAAATCAAGATCGATTTTGAGTTTGAGCAATTTGATGATTTTGAAAATCTAGAATTGGTGATCAATGCTACTGTTGCATCTCAGATCTTATGATTCAATCGTTTTAAGTTAAAAAGAATGAATTAACACAGATACTTATTGATGATTTTGTTAAGGTCTATCAATAGAATACAATAGATGTCGTGCTTTGAATGAGATAAAGAACCATAAAGCGCCCTAGTCCAGAAATGTTTCATATCATGGTTATTCTTATTCTAAAATTAAAGTGAATTTCAGCATCGTATAGCTGTGTAGTAAATTTGGATGCTATACTCGCACTTTAACTTCCTTCAAAACCAGCGCTTTTTTATGACACTTACGCCACCTTAAGTTTATTTACCTCTTCTAATCTGTAAATAACTCATCACTGTCTAGTGATGTGGTGTAGTCGTTTGTGTATCGTATATCACATCACTAGCCTATCAAAAAATCAAAAAATAGGCGCTATTTATGTTATCTAATATCCGAGAACAATGGTTCTCTAACATCCGTGGGGATGTGCTTGCTGGACTTGTTGTGGGGCTTGCACTCATCCCTGAAGCTATCGCTTTTTCAATTATTGCTGGTGTAGATCCAAAAGTGGGTTTATATGCATCATTTTGTATTACCGTCGTGATTTCGTTTGTTGGGGGACGTCCAGCAATGATTTCAGCAGCAACAGGCGCTATGGCATTGCTTATGGTCACTTTAGTAAAAGAGCATGGCCTTGAATATTTACTTGCTGCAACAATTTTAACGGGTGTGATTCAAATATTTGCAGGCTATTTGAAGTTAGCGAAGTTAATGCGGTTTGTTTCTAAATCTGTAGTGATTGGCTTTGTGAATGCTTTAGCTATCTTAATTTTTATGGCTCAGTTGCCTGAATTTGTGAATGTGACGTGGCATGTTTATGCTTTGGTTGCATTAGGTTTGGTAATCATTTATTTATTTCCGCTCATTCCAAAATTAGGAAAAATACTGCCTTCACCGCTTGTGTGTATTATTGCAATTACGATATTGGCAATGAGTCTTGGATTTGATGTGCGAACAGTTGGGGATATGGGGGCTTTGCCTGATACGCTTCCAATATTTTTACTTCCAGACATCCCTTTGAATGTTGAAACATTGAAAATTATCTTGCCGTATTCATTCGCATTAGCGGCAGTTGGTTTACTTGAATCTATGATGACAGCGACGATCGTGGATGAAATGACTGATACACCAAGTGATAAATATCAGGAATGCAAAGGGCAAGGAATCGCGAATATTGCATCTGGTTTTATGGGAGGAATGGCGGGTTGCGCAATGATCGGTCAATCTATGATTAATGTGAAATCAGGCGGTTTTTCTCGCTTATCAACATTCTCAGTGGGTATTTTTCTTCTTATTCTTGTTGTATTTATTAGTGACTGGCTCAAAGTGATTCCGATGGCTGCATTGGTTGCTGTAATGATTATGGTCTCTATTAGTACCTTTGAATGGCGTTCTCTAACTAGCTTTAAAGCAAATCCTAAAAGTAGTAATGCTGTGATGATCGTGACCGTCATAGTGGTCGTGGCTACTCATAACCTCGCATTAGGTGTACTCAGTGGCGTTTTGCTTTCAGCGCTATTTCTTGCCATTAAATTAGAAGATGATATTCAGGTGAAGTCTACTTTTGAAGGTTCAGCACGTTTATATGATTTAAGCGGTCAGATTTTCTTTAGCTCTTCTGAAAAATTTATGCAAAGTTTTGACTTCAATGAGAAAATTTCAGATGTCATTATCGATTTGACTCACTCCCATATTTGGGATGTCACATCTGTTGCGATGTTGGATTCTGTTGTAAGCAAATTTCGTAAGAATGGAATCAACGTCACAGTACGTGGTTTAAATGAAGCGAGTTCAATTATGATCGATAAGTATGGCACACATGCCAGAATTTAAATTAAGGAGACTCTATATTTATGTAGAGTCTCTAAAATCGGTATAATCTTAATTATGCAAGTACTTCGTAATATGAATTAGCTAAGATTCATTTATGGGATATATGCCACAAATGCTAAAACTAAAATTAGCAAGAGAGAATGGTTTTAGCTTGTGGAACAGTGATACAGCTGAAAAATATAATCAATGTAGTGTAAAAAAATAAAATGTTTGAAATAGTTAAGATGTTAACTTAAGCCCAATGTCTAGCTTTTAAAAAAGATTCAAACTTAAAGTAATATTTACAGATTAAAATCAACGAAATATAGATTAGTATTTGATTTATCTCGAATTCCTTATTATTTAGAAAATTTAGTATTTGGAAGTAAATTTGTAGAGCTAAAAGTAAGCTAAAAAAATAACACCTCTATGACTTGCTTTTTCTTTTACAGTTCTCATAAATCTAAGCGCTAAAATGCTAATTTAGTGTTAATTTTACAGTTTTTTTATATGTTAATGCTATAATTCTTATCAATATCTAGTGCTTTCAAACGGTTAATACCATGCCACAAATGTTTATTGATTATTCTGACAATATTCAAAATTTAGATAAAAAGAAATTGATGTTGGGCTTAAATCATGCACTGTTTGATACAGGTTTAGTGGGGCAAGCATATGATATTAAATCCCGTATTCAATCAGTTTCGGATTATTTGATTGGCTTTGGGGATGAAAGTGGCGAGCAGAGTAATCAAGCATTTATTTTCGTACGTTTACAAGGTCTAAGTGGTCGTACTGAACCACAAAAAGACTTAATGACTGAAAATTTATCGCAATTTTTACAGTCATTTGAAGATTATTCTGCACAGGGTTTAGAAATTCAGCTCTGTGTAGAGTTTGCTGAAATGCCACGAGAAATTTATAAAAAAGTTTTTGTGCAAAAATAATCAGATTGGGGCTTAAAAAAATAAGCCCCAATCTTTTACTTATTCACTTCTAAGCTCGCATATTGCTTTAACCAGTTTTGGATATCGCGTTTGTAACTCAACACTATTGAGTAAATCTCTTTCAATCTCGCCCGCTGCAAAATCATAGTGATGTTCTGGATATTGTAAATATACCGCATCACGAATCTCAGACTCTTCTTCATTTTCATGATGGACGCTATACGCCTCATCAGCAACATAGAGTAGACCCTCAGCCCAAGTGTCTCCTATATTAAAACTATATTTCCCGCTAACAAAGCTTTGAATATCTTCTTGTATGTCATCAAAGAATTCCTTGCCTTTGAGGATTAACCAACATCTAAAATAAATAAAACCATCATCTGATAAATAGGCATCGAAATTGAAAATACCATCTTTTTCAGTAAAATCAGATTCTAGAATTGTCGAGAGTTCTGCGATTTCAGCACTATAGAGTTGTGAGAGTTTGAGCTGAAGTGTTTTTTCAAAAAAAATCAGTTGTTGTTTATCTAACTGAGATAAATATTGCACAAGATTTTGTAAATGCTGGTCAATATCATAGTCAGACCAGTGAGCATCTTTGTTGTGATTCGACTGGTCTATTGCGTCCCAAAACAATTTTTCTTCTTCTCGTAATGACATCAGTGATTCCATAGGTTTAAGCTTAATTTTAATGGTAAAAGCAAATTTATATGTTTAGTCTAAAGACTTAAGACTTCTATATCAGCATATTGCCAAATTTTATCTGCACTCATTTGATATATTTCATCTAAAAATGCGACATTAAAGCTCCCAACAGCTTGGGCTTTTTCAAAAGCCAGTTTTCCTGCAATCGCAAAATGGATATGTGCAGAGATTGTTGCAATCGTGGCTGTTGTGACTGCACTATAAGCTGCAATTAATGCCCCTAAAGCGCAACCTGTTGCAGTGACTTTAGGCTGTAAAAAGCTTCCGCCATTGACCTGAATCACACTATTAAATTCTTTAGATAGAATAAAATCAGATTCACCAGAAATTGCAACACATTCGGTATGGGTTAAAAGTGCTAAAGCCTGTAAATACACTTCATTGCTTGACACAGTACTGTCTACACCTTTGGATTCAACTTGATTGCCTGCAAGTGCACTGATCTCTGAGGCATTACCGCGAATAATAGTCGGTTTAAGCAAAACTAATTGATCGACCATTTCACTGCGCCATTTGAGAAATGCACCATAACCAACAGGGTCGAGAACCCACGGTGTATTTTTATTTGCTACAGTTTGTGCTGAAATTTGCATGGCCTGCATTTGTTCAGACGTAGGCGTTCCCACATTGATACTTAATGCCGAAGCAATAGAAGCAAAGCTTTCCGCCTCAAATGGGTTATCAATCATTGCAGGTGAAGCCCCAGCAGCCAGTAAGACATTTGCAGCATAATTTGCTGCAACACTGTTGGTGATACACTGGACTAAGGGCTGTTGAGTTTGCAACTCAGTCCAAGCATCCACAACTTTTTGTAAAATGACATCAGTGTGGGTATGAAGTTGATCCGTTTGAGAATGTGTAATATTTTCAGGATGATTCATAAATGCTCCTTACTGAGTAAAGTAGTGGTCTTGGTGTTTGCAACTGCGACAAAATAATGTCACATAATTTTGTGCATCATACTCAACTGTTAATTCGTTTGAGCCACAATACATACAGCGCTTTTGTGAATAGAAATTTAAGCGTGGTTCAATCTTTTTCCAAGATTTCCACACAGGTTGAAAGAAGATACCTTCATCGTAGCCTAAAAACCGATAAAACAGTATTTCACTCATCCTACTTAATGGAATATTCGGTGGACGTGGCAGGGTTGAGGTTTCCCATTTTTCTGCAATTGCACGTTCTCGATATTGTTGCACTGTTTTTTTGAGAATATTGGTATTAATAAAGTTTTCGTTACGAACTTGTAGCGCCTTTTTTTGATATAAATATTCAAGCGCAGTTTGAATGAGATAGAAAATTTGCCCAACGGCTAATGTGTCGAGTAGGTGATAACAGAAGATTTGGAAGTTTTTATTGCCCGAAATCTGGATACCCCACGTGCGGCAATAATGTTGGGTAAACTGTACAATTTCTTGATACAGCACAACATAGAGTGCATTTTTGACTTCTTCGGATGTTTTAAATGGGATACCTTGGCTTAGATTTTCATAGAACCAATGGCGTAGTTGTGTTGCGATACTAAACATACTCGGTTCGGAATAACCATCCAAACGGACATTGATATAGTATTGGTGTGCATCATCACTAAAATCTTTGGCAACAAAAACATTGTCTTTAATCAGTTGATTGAGAAGTTGACTTTGAAAATAGTAATTGGGGGTAATGGGATGATATTTAATCACTTCCCAATCAATAAACTCTTGATGGTTGGTATTTTCATGCACCTGATTGTCTAAAATACTCAGTAAAAATAATTTATGTAAAAAACTGAGCTGGTCTAAACCTAATTCAAAATTATCTTTTTTCTTTAGCTTACGGGTTTCTTGCAAGCGAGTTTCTTTAATCAGCTTACGCCGTTTGCTTTGGCATGTTTCACAATGACAGTTGCGTTGATTGTTTTGAAAAACTTGATGATTGCAATGGCTACATTGGTGAAAACTGACTTCTTTCTCAAATTCTTCAGCTTCAACATAATACATACTTGCCTGACAAAGTGGGCAAAATGTACTTTCATCCAGCTGTTTTTGCAGAATTTGAAGCATAGAGATAAATATATAAATTATTAAGGACTTTTCATTATACACATCTATATAGATGAAAGCTGATTGCTTAAAATGAATGTTTTATAAAATATACATATTCGATGATGATTGAACCCATTGTATGATTATTCAATGATATTCAAAGACTAAATCTCAACGATTGAATCCAGTTGAGTGCAAGTTTAGATGTTTCGGAATGGGATCATTTTTTAATCTTTTCATCTGGACTGTACATAGAATGCCGTTATGGTATTTTCTTGCTCAAAGCACTTAAAAATATTCAAATTAATCCGATTGAGAACCGTTATATGGGGCGCTTCGTTGTGTCAAAACATATTGACCATTCAGAATTATTGCAGGATAAAATAGCGCAGTCTGGTTTACATTATCATTTTGAAAAGCAAATATTCGTAATCCATTTGCAAAAGTAACAATGTGGGGCTTTGGGGGAAATGAACTTGTATGGTTTAGCAGTTTATATTGTTTAAATGCGGTAAATAGAACGTATCTATTGATTCTATTTACCGATAAAAGGTGATTTAAACAATAATCCTAACGCTTAGCTGCCTTAATAAGCAGCAGGGCACGGTAATTCAGAATCCTCAAAATGCTCCATTTTAGCCTGAAGCAATGCCTTGGCTTTTTTAGCTGGAACTTTGTGCTGTCCTAGCATTTCATATTGTTTTAAAAGCGCAGTCACTTCACTGGTTTTTAAAGGAATGCCTTCACAAGTCATAAACATCGCAATAACCTGATGATCTAACTTAGCTTTATCCAGCATTTGCATCGTTTTAATGTTTTCAACACGGACTATATGGTCTTTAAAAATCATGTTGCACCTCATTTTTTGTTGAGTATTTTTATTGTGCGATATACACAACATTAAACAAGCAAGAACTGTGCTCAAAATGTAGTCGCTTTGAAAAAAGTGTAATGTTGTGCATCGAGGTGTTTAATGATTTATCGCGCACCTACGGGTTGGTACAATCCATTACCCTTACCAATATGTGATTGATAGATTGGAATCCATGGTGCGAAGAATATATTTTGTTTCCATTCATTTAGCACATTAAAACCGTTACGTGCAATTGCGATACGATGTTGTACATTGGCCAGATTGGTTGCTGTGAATGGTGCGCGTATAATCAGATAGGGAGTGAAAATTAATTTAAATTTATTGATACCTACAAAGATATCACCACGTAAGCCTAAATTTTCTAAACTGAGTGACAACATAAAATTATTAATTTTAGAAAAATCACGCATTATTGGCTTATCCCACATCGGCTGTAGAATTTTTTCTTGTTCATGAATGCCAAAGCTGATAGCTGCATCTGTAGCCAACTTTTTAAATTTTGATGAATAAATGCTTGATCTAAGCGCTTCTTCATCCGCGATTTTCTGTAATTGAAACGCTTGAGTCAGGGTTGATCCATAACCAGTCAGTTGTTGTGCCAACACTAAAGCATCATAGTGTTGATGCATGATACTGAGTCCACCAATATCTGCCATCACATTGGCCTGCCCATTAATTAATTCATTATTGGCTTGGGCAATGGTGGCCTGTAATGTGGGTACATTCATCCCTGCAATAATGATGTTTTGACCATTGGTGACATTTAAGGGATCCAAAGCATTAGACAATGAGAAGGTTAATGCATAGGTAGAACGGACATCATTGGCAACAAAAATACCCAGATTTGGCCAGAAGAATTTTGGATTGTTACGACTGAGTGCATCGTAATACATTAAAATAAAAGCATTAGTTGCAAGTAATATTTTTTGTTGTGACTGGTTGCCATAAGTATTTATAGCAAGCTGCCTAACTGTGGAAAATTGCTGGCGAATTTTGCTTCGGATACTTTCGTATTGCTGAATGGTGGATGTAATGGAAGGATCGTATAGAAAATTTTGATTATTGGCTATGTTGTAAAGTTGCTGGTACAGGTTTTTTTCAGACGTATTCAGATTGCGTTGTGCCATATTGGCATTCATATTGTAGGCAAGTTTTGAGAGTTGTGCTGGGCTCGCTTGAGTGGCATAGCTGGTTGCTGCCATTGTTTGTGTGGCATAAGGTACGACCAAAACAGCTGTAATACCGATGATACATCTCGTTAATATTGCTTTAAATCTGGATATGGTTTTCTTATTCATGGGGAACATCCTGTTAATTTGTTTTTTAGAATTATGCTTATTTTGAATGTGTGCTATTCAAAGGGTATAGGGTCTGCTGATAATTCGTCTATGTTTGCGACTACGTGTGTTTTTTAGGTGATACTAGGCGTGAAATACGAAATTTAGTCATTCTAAATAAGTAGTTCGTAACGACGTAGCGGCAAAAAACACACTAGTCCCGAAGGGTTGTGGCTAAAATTATCTCAGCCTACGTTATGAAACTCGAAAATAGTCTCGCTATTCTCTTCATTTCCTGCCTTGTCTGCTCAATTTTAACCTACAACGCAAGCCATTTATGAAATGTCAACAGACCCTAGTTATAAATAAGAAAAAATAGATTTAAAATGTGCGTTCAGGACAAGCAGATGAATGGTTTTTCCAGTAAATGACAAAATTATGTGACAAGTAAAATGAAAATGGTTTCATTATAAAAATCAGAACAAATCGCCATTGTCATAAAACTGTCATCACGACATTGCATAGTGCAATAAATTTTACATATATTTGACATAAGAGTAGAGCAATATGGCATTTAAATACGGCGTTGCTGCATTAGCTTTAATGCTAAGCGGATCAGTTTTTGCAGCAGTCACCTTATCTGCGCCAGAAGAAATTGTAGTATTGGCGGTGAACGATCAAGAAGTGAATTCAGGTTTAATCCGTAAAAAGAATGAATATAAAGTCGATGCTGGTCAAGTTGCAGTAAGTGTTCGTTATCAACAATATTTTGAACATTTAAATGGTGAACACGACATTTTAAAATCGGGTGTGGTCACAGTGACAGCGCCAGATTTAAAAGATGGTCAAACTTATAAAATTGCTTTGGTAAATCCACCTCAGCGTTTTGAAGATGCAAAAAAATATGCAGAACAACCAACGATTGCGATTTATGACAATAAAAACCGTCTCGTGGTGCAACAGACTGGTGTGAATACTGAAGCGAAGCCTTGGTTAGGTTCTGGTTTATTCGGCAAAGTGATTGATTTAACTTCAAGTAAGAAAGCGCCAGTAAATCAACCAGCAGCTGTATATGCAACAACGACAAGCCAATCGCCAGCAACAACCTCAGTTGCTAAGACTACTCAAACCGTGAGTGATGCCAATTCGGCAGATCGCCAATTGATTCAAATCTGGCAAAATGCAAGCAAGGCGGAACGTCAGAAGTTTATGACTTGGTTAGCTGAGCAATAATTTGAAGTACATGTAAAAGACCATTTCGATGGTCTTTTTTGTGTTATAACAAAGTGTATTTTTGAAAAAAAGAATAAAAATGTTTGAAAGTTTTTTGATGTCAGATGATTTCCTTTATACAGTAGCGATCATTTTTACCGCTATTGGCTTATTTGCTTTTAGCTGGATTCCATATCGAGCTTATTGTATTACAGCGCAACTCTTTCAGAATAAATCTAATATTTTCCATTTTCTGGCTTTCTTTGCTAGTTTAGGTATTTTATATATCTGGTCAAGCTCATTTTATAAGCTAATCTTTAAATGTATTGCCGGCACTGCCCAAATGCATTGTTCGGGTAGTCGAAGTGGAGAATTGCTGATTCTCTTGGAGGTTGCTTTATCACTGGTCATTTTTGAATTGGTCTTATTTATCTTCAAGTTTTTAAAAAGCAAACTGTATGCAGCTTAATTTTAGAACAGCACGAATATCCGACATTACAAATTTAGTTGATTTGATTAATTCTGCTTATCGACAGCAAGAAGGTCGTAGTTGGACAAGTGAGTCACAAATTGTCACAGGTGATCGCATAAATGCCAAGCAATTAAAACAAACATTGGCTCAGAATAATTTTCAGTTATTTGTTGCTGAATTAGATGAGCAAATTGTCGCATGTATTGGTCTGACTTTTATCCAGCATGATGTGGAAATCGGCACATTTTGTATTGCAGCTCAATTCCAAAATCAAGGTATTGGCAAATATGTTTTAGATTTTGCTGAACAGTATCTGCATGAAAAAGTCCTATCTAACCATTGTCATTCCACGCATTTCGTTATGTGGGTTTTAAGTGTACGTCATGAATTGATTGCTTATTATCAACGCCGTGGCTATGTACAAACGGGTGTAGTGGCGGATTATCCTTTAAATGCAAATGTAGGCATACCTGTTGTAGATTTGCATTTAATTGAAATGAGAAAGAGGGTGCCCAGTAAAGTTTCATCCAATTAAAATAAAACCCTGAATAAATCAGGGTCTTATTTTTTCAAATTTAGGAATTAGCTGAAGAACCAAGTGTAATAGCCCCATAGCATGAGTGGCCATGCGACATAGGGACTAAATAACCATTTCCATAACCAAAACTGTGGCAGAAATCCTACCCCATGTATAAAGCCACCTGAAATACCAATCATTACCATCATGAGCGCACTATGGTTATAGTGACCATTGGCATCAAGCATTGCCCCAGGGTGAATCAACAATACCGCAGCAAGAGGCAATGCCATCAAAAACGAAATGGCCATTGCAAACTTATTCGGCTTTCTTTCTTTTGTTGTCATTGCGATCTCTGTCATGGTTTATTCCTCATCCAAATCTTGATGATGTTCAATATAGAGTGCACTTAAAACACCTGCAAAACACGCCATCAAGATCCCAAGAATCCAAGCGAAATACCACATAAATATTCTCCTATTTGCTTAGACACAGCCTTAGTACAGGCTGTGTGAGTTGTCTTGAACATGTTTGTTGGTGATAACGCCCCACATTTTGTAATAACACCATGTGGTATAGATTAAAATAATTGGCACAAATATAGAAGCAACCACAGTCATTACTGTCAATGTATTCTTACTTGAAACCGCATCCCACATGGTTAAACTTACAGTTGGGTTGATACTTGATGGCATTAGGAATGGGAACAGTGCAAAACCAGCAGTTAAAATTGATCCAGTCACCGCTAAGGTAGAACCTGTAAAGCTCACGCCAGCTTTGTTTTTACCAGCACCAAAGATAATCAGGATTGCGCCAAGGATTGCAGAAATCGGTGCAAGCATGGTGATTGGGTAAATTGAATAGTTATTCATCCAACCATGGTTACCTGTTGTTAATACTTCTTTCGCAAGCGGATTGGCAACAGCATTGGTATTAAATGGCTGTACCAAAGTATATCCTTCGATGCCACCAAAATATAACCAAGCACCCACGCCCAAGAAAGTGACTAAGAAGAGTATACCCATCAATTGTGTTGCTTTCGCAGAACGTTGACGTAATACACCATCTGTACGTAGCATTAACCATGCGCCACCATGTGCACACAGCATCGACAAACTTACAATTCCGCAAACCAGTGCAAATGGATTGAGTAGGGCAAAGAAGCTACCTGTATAAGTCGAACGTACAGTCTCATCTAAAGTAAACGGTACACCCAAGAACATATTACCAAATGCAACACCGAAAACCAGCGCGGGTACAGCACCACCGATACATAAGCCCCAATCCCAAGAATTACGCCATTGGGTATTTTGCAGTTTAGAGCGATAGTCAAAGCCAACAGGTCTAAGGAAGAGTGCAAATAAGACCAGCAAGAGCGCCCAATACATACCTGAGAAAGCCGTTGCATAAACCATAGGCCAAGCAGCAAATAGTGCGCCACCCGCAGTCACGAACCACACTTGGTTGCCTTCCCAATGCGGTGCAATGGTATTGATTGCTGCACGGCGTTCATCATCAGTTTTACCTACAAATGGCATCAGTGCCATTGAGCCCATATCGAAACCATCTGTGAGGGCGAAGCCAATCAGTAGAACACCGACTAAAACCCACCAGATAATTTTGAGAAGTTCATATTCGATCATGATTGATTCTCCCCAGTTTGAGCTTGCTGAGCTTCAAGTTTCTCGAAGTGATATTTACCTGTGTGTAAAGAGCTTGGTCCTAAGCGTGAGAATTTGATCATTAAATACATTTCGATAATCAATAACACAGTATAGAACGCGGCTAATGCAATGATTGATCCCCATACATCGCCAGTGCTTAAACTCGATGCAGAGAGATGTGTAGGCAACACTTCACCAATGGTCCATGGTTGACGACCACCTTCAGCTACATACCAACCTGTTTGTGCTGCAATCCAAGGTAATGGCAGTGCAAACAATGCAAATTTAAGTAACCATGGTTTATTTTCTGCATTACGTTTTGCCACAGCAAATGTTGCAAGAATAAACAGAAGTAGCATCAAGAAACCAGAAGCGACCATTGCACGGAAAGAGAAGAACAATGCAGTTACATTTGGAATGGTATCTTTTGTTGCTGCTTGAATATGTGCTTCAGAAGCATCTGTTACATTTTCAGTATATTTTTTAAGAAGTAAGCCATAACCTAAATCTTTTTGGTTTTCTTTGAACGATGCCATAAGTTCAGGCGAACGGTCACCAGCACGAAGTTTTTCAAGTTCGCTATATGCCACCATACCATTACGGATACGTGCCTCATGTTGAACCATCAAATCTTTAAGCCCGGTGACTTCTTTATCGAGTGAACGTGTGGCAATAATACCCATCGCATACGGGATTTTTATGGCATAGTCAGTACGTTGTTCTTCCTGATTTGGAATACCAAATAAAGTAAATGGCGCAGGTGCTGGATGTGTTTCCCACTCAGACTCAATTGCAGCCAGCTTGGTTTTTTGAACATCACCAAGCTCATAACCAGATTCATCACCCAATAAGATGACTGAAAGTGTAGACGCTAAACCAAAGATTGCAGCGATGGCGAAAGAGCGACGCGCAAATGGTAAATCACGTTTTTTCAATAAGTAATAACTTGAAATGGCGAGAACAAAGATTGCACCAGTGACATAACCTGCAGACACCGTGTGAACAAATTTCACTTGAGCAACTGGGTTAAAAATCAAAGCACCAAAGTCGACAAGTTCCATACGCATGGTTTCAAAATTAAATTCTGAACCGACAGGATTTTGCATCCAACCATTGGCAACTAAAATCCATAATGCTGATAAATTCGAACCCAGCGCAACTAACCATGTCACACTTAAATGTTGAACTTTTGAAAGGCGATCCCAGCCAAAGAAGAATAAACCAATAAAAGTTGATTCTAGAAAGAATGCCATCAATCCTTCAATGGCAAGTGGCGCACCAAAAATATCACCCACATAGTGAGAGTAGTACGCCCAGTTTGTACCGAACTGGAATTCCATGGTCAGACCAGTGGTTACACCTAAAGCAAAGTTAATACCGAAAAGTTTGCCCCAGAATTTGGTCATGTCTTTATAAATTTCTTTACCAGAAATCACATAAGTGGTTTCCATAATGGCAAGAATAAAAGCCAGACCTAGAGTAAGTGGTACAAATATAAAGTGATACATCGCGGTCATTGCAAATTGGAACCGCGAAAGATCGACCACGCTTTCAGAAATCATCAACGTGTCTCCTTGATTTGGGAAGGACTGCCAGCAATACGCTCAGCAACTTGGTTATCAAAATTTTTAGGAATAGTCGGCGCATCAAACCAGATATGTTTGATCGTCATTAAAAGTGCAATCTTAATTATTAATATGATTGCAATTTCCCTGACAAGCCGCCGGTTTAAATCGTTAGGTTTTAAGCTCATGCGTTAAGCCTATTATTTAAATATGCTTATATTATTAAACAAAACGCAACAAGAAATAAATAGATAAAACAGTTAAAATAAAAATATATTATTAAATTTAAATTAAACAATGACTTAAAAATTTGTGTTGTTAAAAAATATACTAATTTTTATTGATTTTAAAGTTGATTAAAACACTTGTAATTAATAAAAATAAAACCTAGTAAAATAGTATTGTTTAGATTTTATTAAACCAACTAAATTGGTTTGAATTAAGTTTGGTGAGAAATTATTCCGATTAAAATGGTTGGTTTAAATTTTTGCTGAGTTTATTATTTTAGAAAAAATCCAATTGAGTAACAAATATGGGGGGAATAATAATCGTGATTTATGCTTAAATTTTAGTCATAATTAAAAGTTGAAAGATGTTTCTATTTTGATAGTTGGGTATTTATTTGATTATGTACAACTTCATCTATATTTGGATTTTTGCTGAAGTTCAATGATTTAAATTCCTGTTCATTTTATCTAATAAATTATAACTGGTTGAGCTGAAAGGAAATCACCATGAAATGTTTAGTTGTTATTGCTCACCCTGTAACTGATAGTCTTTGTCAAAGCTTGGCGAAGACCGCAATAGCGACTTTAATTGCCAATGGTCATGAAGTTGTGATTGAAGATCTGTACGCTTCTGGTTTTTCACCCGCACTGACAGATGAGGAACGTCAAAGTTATTATAGTCCTACATTTGATCAAACAGCTGTAAAAGAGAATATAGATGATTTACTTTCCGCAGAAGCTTTAATACTGGTCTTTCCGACTTGGTGGTTTGGTTTTCCTGCAATGCTGAAAGGCTGGTTTGATCGTATTTGGGCTCCTGGAGTTGCTTATGATCATGCAAACGATTTGGGTGCAATTCAACCTAAACTCGACAACCTAAAATACACATTGGCGATTACTTCATTGGGTTCAGCTTGGTGGGTAGATCGTTTGGTACTTTGGCAACCAGTAAAACGCATATTGAAAATCGCATTATTGAGTACCTGTGCACCAAAATGCGATTTTCAAATGTTGTCACTGTATAAAGCTGAATCACTTACTCAAGTTCAAATTGCATCATTTTGTGCACGGATTGAAGCTAAAATTGCAAGTTGGCCAAAATGAGGGCAAGTTATGATTGACTTAAGGTAGTGAAGTAATAAAGGTATTGGATGTGCTAACACCGAGTTAGACTTTTAATACTGATCTGAACTAAATAGATGATTTGAGATCGAAATTTTCTTGGCAATATAATGTGATTTTCTAAAACGTATTAAGATGATTTGCGATTGAAATTCTAATTCACCAAATTCTGGTTCGACTTGGATATAGTGCAGTTGTCCATTTTCATCACGGACCCGTGCTTGAGCTGAAAATCCTGGTCGTGCATTACCACTAGAGACTGTAGCCAATCGTCCAAGCAAGTCAACTTGATTCAACGTAACTTTAGGTTTTATCACCTGATCCAAACAATGAATCATAAACACGGTAAAAAAGATCGCAATCACCAATGCGGGTAAAACTACATAATACCAAGCGGCAAATACTTGTTTGCTTGCAAAGATAGAGAGCTGTAAAAAATAGCCTGCAAAACTAAAATTCAATAATAAAAAAACGAAAATAAGTACTTTGGAAAATTTAACTTGTAACAGCGGCGACTCAATGAGCCAATCTGGTGAAATTTTTTTCAGAAAGGTGCTTGGCCGTAAGCCGATATAGTAGCCAAAAGTTTCTGCCATACTCAGCAGAATTAAAGCCAAGACACTGAGGTGAAAGGGCATTAATTCATGTTCAAATAAGAATCCAAGCATGGCAGTTTCCAACCTTATTCGTCCTCGATGTAAATACCACCATCTGAATGGACTGAAATATTCACTTTTTCAAGTTTATCACCCAGACATGGTCCTGAAATACATTCACCTGTTTCAACTTCAAACAAAGCACCATGTGTAGAGCATTGAATATATTCGCCGTCTTGGTCTAAAAACTGATTTTCCAGAAATTCCAGTTCAGTTTGTAGATGAGGGCAGACATTTTGGTAGGCATAAAATGCACCATCACGTTGAGTGATAAAAATGGTGTCGCCAGTCATTGTGTCAAACGCACGTGCCTTACGCTCTTCAATTTCATCGGTCATTGCAATTTTTTCAGACATTTATGCACATTCCTTTTTGAACGTTTCGAGTAGATCTGCGTATTCTGCAACGTCTAGGCGTGGTCCAAACTTAGACACCACTTCACTTGAAATAAGAATAGCAAGTTGTGCCGCAGTTTGTAAATTTTCACCATTATTTAAAGCATATAAGAAAGCACCTGAGAATGCATCACCAGCACCATTTGCATCTACTTTACGACCTTGAACATAAAAATGCTGTTTTTGATCTGCAACTAATGCACCTTTTTCACTTAGTGTAATCACCACATCAGTACTTAGTGTTTTTAATTTATTCAGCGCAGCTTCAACAGAGTCAGTTTCTGTATACATCATGGCTTCTTGTTCATTACAGAAAATTAGATCCACACCATCATCGATTAGTTCATTTAGACCTTGACGTGCATATTGCACCATTGCCGGGTCAGATAGGGTCAATGCGATTTTAACCTTGTGATCACGGGCAATTTGACGTGCTTGTTTTACGGCTGCGCGTGCTGAATCACTTGTAGACAAGTAACCTTCGATATATAACCATTGCGCTGTTTTTAAAGGTTCGAAATCCATTTGTAGATCTGAAAGTTCTGCAGTAATGCCGAGATAAGTTTGCATCGTACGTTCTGAATCTTCACTGACCAGAACCATACATGTACCCGTAACACCTTCACTGATCGATTTTTTCGAAGTTTTGATGCCTGCTTCATTTAAGCCGTCGAGATAAATTGTGCCTAGATCATCATTTCCAACACGGCACGCATAAAATGCTGAAGAACCTAATGCACTGAATGCCACTGTGGTATTGGCAGCTGAACCGCCAGATGCTTGACCTTTATAATTTTGGCTGGCTTTTAAATTATTGTATAGCTGAGTTTGAGACTCACCATCTGCGAGTTGCATGGTGCCTTTTTGCAAATTTTGTTCAGCTAAAAAGAGATCTGATACTTTAAATTCTTGGTCAATGAGCGCGTTACCAATTGCAAAAAGGTCAACTATAGCCATGTTCTTCATCACATCAATGTTAAAAACATAAAGTTTACACGAATGCTCAGCTTTACAGTAGTTTGTTGAAAAAATTTCAATTACATTTGTCAAATATGGTTTGTTGGAATTTTATAACTTGATGGTGTGCTGAACAAAACCTGTTTTTGAGATGATTATTGCGTAATTTAAGCCATTGTGTTGATCAGTGTGAGTCATTAAATTAGATTGTTTCACGGTGATTGATTGAGATCGCTGGGGTAGGTTTTGTTTAGAAATAAACATAGGCATAAAGTTAAAACTGTCTACAGACCCTAAATATATTGGAGGTTGAGTGAATATTTTAATTCAACAGGTAGATCAATTGCCTGCGCAAATTCAAGATTTAGCCGTAGTTGCTGAAAAAGAAGGGTTTCATTTTATTCAACGTTTGGTTGATGAGTTTCAGCAAGGCAGCAATAAATTTAATCGACATGGTGAATTTTTATTGGTTGCGTTTGATGGAGATAAACTGGTTGCATGCGGTGGTTTAAATATTCAAATCAGTGAAGATGGTGATACAAAGCAGAACCCTGAAACTCAGCATAAAATTGGTCGGGTACGTCGTTTCTATGTATTGCCTGAATACCGAAAAACTGGATTGGGTAAAAGTTTATTGCTCGAACTTGAAAAAAGAGCAAAATCTAATTTTTCTGCCTTGTGCTTAAGTAGTGAAAAAGATGCAGCGCCATTTTATCAAAAGCAAAATTATGTTTTTGTCTCAAATCACCCAAATTATAATTACTTTAAATATTTAATTTAGTGAATTTGGAAATCCCTTGGCCTATAGCGCTTAACTTTGAGTAGCAGCATAATTCGATCAAGGGGCTGCTGGTTTATAGCTATAGGCTTTAAGATACTTTTTATTTTTGGGGATGTATCCATGTTGATCTCCAAAAATTTTTCTTGGTAAATATACTAAAAATAGCCTAAGCAATTCTTTTCTATAAAAAGCTCTTAATACAGATAACACTTGTTTAATCATTTTCAGGGAAAGCCTATTTAGATTGGTTCACAACCTTTACTCATTATCGGAATACATAGAAAACATTAGCCTAAAAAGGCTCGAAGCATCACTAATTAAAATATTGAGTTAAAAAAGTTAAGTTTTACAGTGATGATAGAATCTTTTGATCATCACTTTTTTATTTATCTCATTGCTGATTCTTGATATTTGAACAGCAAGTCGCGATGAATCCTGATTGATTTACTAAGAATTAGTGTTAGGAATGAATCGCATTTATTAAAGTTTCGGTTATACTTAAACGTATAGATAAACATTTAATATTGGAGATCGCATGACTGTAGATGTCACTGAAACCTTATCTCAAACTGTTCATCCTGCGTTTCAGCTGGTACGTCAACACCATGTAGAAGCTTTAGACATTTTAGTGTCTGAATATAAACATAAAGTGACTGGTGCAATGCACTACCATTTAGCAACTGATCACGACGAAAATGTGTTCCTTGTTGCTTTCCGTACTCAACCAATGGATTCCAAAGGTGAGGCACATATTCTTGAACATACAGCATTGTGTGGTTCAGAGAAATTCCCAGTACGTGATCCATTCTTTTTGATGATTCGTCGTTCATTAAATACTTTTATGAATGCGTTTACAGCAGCTGATTGGACCGCTTATCCATTTGCAACCCAAAATAAAAAGGATTTCCAAAACCTTTTGGAAGTCTATTTGGACGCGGCTTTTGCGGCCAATTTAAATCCATTGGATTTTGCTCAAGAAGGTATTCGTATTGAGCTGGAAAATGGTGAGCCTGTTTATAAAGGCGTGGTATTTAATGAAATGAAAGGGGCAATGAGTTCACCGTCAGATCAGCTTTATCATCAGCTTGCGCATCATTTGTTCCCGAAAACAACCTATCATTATAATTCTGGTGGTGATCCGAAGGATATTCCTGACCTAACTTATGATGAGTTAGTGGCGTTTTACAAATCACATTATCATCCGAGTAATGCAGTATTTATGACTTTTGGTGATGAGCCTGCTTATAAACTGCAAGAACAATTTGAAAAGTTGGCGCTGTCTAAATTCAGCAAAGGTGAAACGATTTACTCTAAAGAAGAGCAGAGACTAACAGCTCCGATTGAAGTACAAGAAACCTATGCTGTTGATGCAGAAGATTTAACAGACAAGACTTATCATATTTTGTCTTGGTTATTGCCAAAAACCAGTGATGTTAAACTTCGCTTGGGTATGCGTTTGGTTGAAGGAATTCTTTTAGAAAACTCTGCTTCGCCGTTGCGCCATTATTTAGAAACATGTGGTTATGCACAGTCTACAGGTCCAATCATGGGTGTAGATGATTCTAACTATGAAATGACGTTCTATTGTGGAGTTCAAGGTTCAAATCCTGAGCATACTGAAGAATTTAAAAATGGCGTGCTTAATATTCTTCAAGATGTTGCTTCTAAGCCTATCGATAAAGACATGGTTGATGCAATTTTGCATCAAATTGAATTACATCAACGTGAAATCAGTGGTGATGGTACGCCGTATGGTTTAACACTGATCCTCAATGGTTTGGGCAATGCAATTCATCATAATGATCCAATCCATGCTTGGGATGTAGATACTGCCATTGCAGAAGTAAAAGAAGAACTCAAAGATCCGATGTGGTTATCCAACTTGATTCAAGTTCATTTATTGGATAACCCGCATCGTGTACAAATGACTTTAGTTCCAGATGCAAATAAATCTGCTCAAGAAGCAGAAGATGAAAAAGCACGTTTGGCGAAAATTGGTGAGGCTTTGTCAGAAGCAGATAAAGCTGAAATTATCGCCCAGACAGAAGCTTTAAAAATTCGTCAAGAAACACCAGATGATTTGAGCTTATTACCTAAAGTTGGTTTGGAAGACATTCCAGCTGAATTGGCCATTGTTCAAGGCCAATTGCGTGAAGTGATTTGCAATGGGGTAGATACACCATTAAATCTGTACCATGCAGGTACAAATGGAATTTACTACCAACAAGTATTGATTCAAATACCAGATCAAATTGTAAAATCGCCTTATTTTAACTTACTGTCTGTTCTCATGGGAGAAGTCGGTGCGGGAGAATATGATTATCTTGAACTTCAACAGTTACAGACGGCAGTCAGTGGCGGTTTGGGAATGGGCGCTTCACTTCGTTCTAAAACCGATGACAAAGGTCAAATTAGTGCATGGTTGACCTTAACAACCAAATCTTTAACGGATAAGTTTGATGCAATTCAGTTGCTTAAATTGGCTTTTGAGCAACTACGTTTTGATGAAAAAGATCGTATTATCGAACTTTTACAACAACGTAAAACACGTTGGGCTTCTCGTTTATCGGGTTCTGGACATAGTTATGCAATGCAAATTGCCTCACGTCATATGAGTGCGTTGGCAAAACGCGATTATGACAATACAGGCCTAGGCGCATTGAATTGGCTAGGTGATTTGATCGCAAAAATTGAAAAAGATGATGCGGCATATGATGCGTTTATAGATGAGTTAAAATCAATTCATAAAGGCTTAATGCTTGCACCAAAACAATTTTTATTGGTGTGTGAAGAGCATCATTCAGAGCGTTTAGTTGAAGAAGTGCAAACGGTTTGGGATAAACTTGCAGTTGATCAATCTCCTGTCTATTTAACGCAAGTGGCTATGGATGAGAGCAATGCAGATCAAGCTTGGTTAATTCAAGCCAATGTTCAATTTTGTGCTTCTGCTTACCAAGCTGTAGATGTTGCCCATCCAGATGCAGCGCCGTTGATGGTGCTTGCAGGCTATTTACGCAATGGTTTCCTACATAGTGCTATTCGTGAAAAGGGTGGTGCATATGGTGGGGGTGCAAGTTATGATGGCAATGCTTGCTCGTTCCGATTCTATAGTTATCGTGATCCACGCCTTGCAGAAACTTTCCAAGACTTTGAAGCAAGTTTAGATTGGTTGTTAAACAAAGAGCAGCATGATTATCAGCTTGAAGAAGCCATTCTTGGTCTGGTCTCTAGTATGGATAAACCAGGTTCACCAGCAGGTGAAGCCATTACTGCATGTTATGCATTGCTTCATGGACGTACACCTGCGTTTAGAAAGCAATTACGCGAGCGCTTATTAAACGTTACTATTGATGACCTTAAGCGTGTCACACAAACTTATTTACTTGAGCAAAAGCCTGTAAGAGCTGTAGTCGCTCCAGTTGCCAAAAAAGAAGTGTTGGAACAATTAGGTTTTGAAATTAAGAAAGTAAATTAACCCTATAAATTCTTTCTGGAGAATTCTATGTCGTTCAAAAATTTTGAACGTACACCATTGAATCTGAGCATCTTAATGATGCTCAGTTTTGGTTTGGTGACCATTGCACATGCAGATGATACTGTACAAGTGAATCCTGCAAGTACGCAAGCCTGTGTTGCACTCGAATCTAATGCTGACCGTTTGGCTTGTTACGATAAAATATTTAAAATACCTACAGTTGCTCCGCAAGTTTTGGTGTCAGAGCAACGTGCTGCCTTAGATATTCAAAAAGCCGATGTTGAACCTGAAACCCTCAAAGATAAAATCACCCAGAAAGCAGAAAATTTATTTGCGATTCATGGTGATAAAATTGATCCGAATACCTCATTACTTGATCGACGTTGGGAGCTTTCTCAAGACAGTAAATTAGGTACGTGGAATATTCGAGCGAACCAACCTGTATATTTACTTCCTGCATTTTGGACCAGCAAGAAAAATGAATTTCCACAAAGTCCAAATCCTCAAAACACCGTGGATGAAGATCAAAATTTAAAGTCAATGGAAGCTAAATTTCAGATTTCTTTAAAAACCAAAGCTGCCGAAAATCTGTTTGGGAACAATGGTGATGTTTGGGTCGGTTATACCCAATCTTCTCGCTGGCAAGTTTATAACAGTGAAGAGTCTCGTCCATTTCGTGAAACAAATTACGAACCTGAAGCGAGTTTGATTTTTAGAACCAATTATAATTTATTAGGTTTAAATGGTCGCTTACTGGGTCTGACTTTGAATCATCAGTCAAACGGACGTTCTGATCCGCTATCACGTAGTTGGAATAGGGTCATTTTAAATCTTGGTTTTGAAAAAGATAATTTTGCCTTAATGGTACGTCCGTGGTATCGCATTGAAGAAGATTTTCAGGATGACAATAACCCTGATATTAAAAATTATATCGGTCGTGGTGATTTGACCGCATTCTATCGCTGGAATGACAATGATTTTTCTTTGATGCTACGTCACTCTTTAAAAGGTGGGGATGACTCGCATGGTGCAATGCAATTTGATTGGGCATTTCCAATTAAGGGCAAGTTACGTGGACATTTTCAATTGTTTGATGGTTATGGCGAAAGCTTAATTGATTATAATCACCGCGCGACTTATGTCGGTCTAGGTGTTTCGTTAATGAATTGGTATTAATCATTTAAAATAGCGTTGATTGGCTAGATTTAAATAACAAGCTGTCTTTATATAAGGCAGCTTTTTTGTTTTTAATTATTGATTTATAAGGAAGAGTTGTTGTTTTATTTGGATAAGTAAGCGGAAAGCGCAAGAGTGCTATTTTGCAGTATAAGGTGAGGCATAGCCTACGCAAAGCGATTAAAATATTAAAAGTAAAGTGTGGCATTGCTAACTTTTTATAATCAAATAATTTTTTACATATAATTGATTTAATTTAAAATATTAATTATAAAAAATTATATTCTTGAGTCCGAGTTTTTGTCTGGTTGACTATATAATAAAAAACCACGCTATTTTTAACGTGGTTTTTTATAATTTGGCTATTTAAAGGCTTTATTCACGAAGTGCTGACTGTTGAATCTTCATCCTCTGAGGCTTTTTGTTCAGGTTCAACTAAAAAACCACCTGTCTGTCTATGCCATAAGTGTGCATAAATACCATTTTGTGCGATCAGTTCCTCGTGAGTACCTTGTTCTGCAATTTGACCTTGATCTAACACAATCAAACGATCCATTTGAGCAATGGTTGAAAGACGGTGAGCAATCGCGATCACAGTTTTATTTTGCATTAACTCATCTAAGCTCGATTGAATTGCAGCTTCAACTTCGGAGTCTAAAGCACTGGTTGCTTCATCCAAGATTAAAATAGGCGCATCTTTTAAAAATACACGTGCAATGGCAATACGTTGACGTTGACCACCAGAAAGTTTTACCCCACGCTCACCAACATAAGCATCATAGCCAGTACGACCTCTTAAGTCTGAAAGTTGCGGAATAAACTCATCTGCTTTGGCTTTTCTTACTGCTTCATACATTTCTTCATCAGTCGCATCAGGACGACCATATTTGATATTTTCCGCAACTGTACGATGTAATAAAGAGGTATCTTGGGTCACAAGCGCAATATTTTTTCTTAAACTATCTTGAGTGACTTCTTCAATATTTTGACCATCAATGGTAATTTTTCCATTATTGATGGTGTAAAAATGTAAAAGTAATTGAATTAATGTAGATTTTCCCGCGCCTGAACGTCCAACAATCCCAATTTTTTCACCCGGTTGAATGTTTAAATTAAAGTGATCAATGACTTTTTTGCTGTTATAAGCAAATGTGACATCGCTAAATTTAATATTACCTTGAGTCACAACAAGTGGTTTGGCATCTTCTTTGTCTTGGATATTAATCTGACGACCTAAAGTTTGCATACCATCTTGAATTGTTCCGACATTTTCAAATAGGGCAGAAGTTTGCCACATCATAAACTCAGCCATACTGTTAAGTTTAAGAATCATGGCTGTTGTTGCTGCAATCACACCAATCGCTGCTTGACCCTGTAACCATAACCAAACGGCAGTACCTAATACCCCAAAGAATAAAACGGCTGTTAGCAAATTGATGCAAAGTTCATATGCAGTGCCTAAACGCATTTGTTTGAACACTGTACGCATAAATTCTTTCATTGACTCTTTTGCATACTGGCTTTCGCGGCCTGCATGCGCAAAAAGTTTTACTGTCTGAATGTTGGTATAGGCATCGGTTACACGTCCAGTCATCACCGCACGTGCATCGGCTTGTTCTTTGGAAATTCGTCCTAATCTTGGAATGTAATATAAGGCTGCACTAACAAACAACGCCAACCATAATAAAAGTGGAATCAATAGAATAGGAGAAATTGATCCCAATACAATGCTGATGGTGATGAAATAGATGACAACATAAGTCACCATGTCGCCCAAAATCACCCAAAACTCACGTACCGCTAGCGCCGTCTGCATGACTTTGGCTGATAAACGTCCAGCAAAATCATTATGGAAGAAGTCTAAGCCTTGGCGTAGCATTAGATTATGAAATCTCCAACGTAAACGCATTGGAAAACTACTGTATAAAATCTGATGTCTGATAATGGATTGCATACTGGCAAAAAAGATATTTGCCAATAAAATACAACTTAAAAAGATCAAATTTTCACGATGATTTACTAAAAAGTCTTGAGGTTTAGACTGTGTCAACCAATCGACTAAATGTCCAATTTGTGAAAAAAATAAAGCTTCAAAACTTGCTGTTGCAGCAGTTAATAATATTAAAATCAATAAATAACGCTTAACACCAGTCGCAGCTTGCCAAACAAATGGAAAGAACTTGGTGGGTAATGGTTCGTTTAAACCTTTCGACGGATATGGATCGACTAACTTTTCAAACCATTGCAGCAACATAAAATCCTCGTGGAAATTTTATAGATTGATTAAATTGTAAAATATTGAAATGAAGTTACAACCTGAACAGCTTAAATTATTTTAAGACAAATTCAGCAGAAATTGGGAGAATAGTGGGGTAATGTAGATTGTATAGTTTTCGTGGAAATTACACCAGTTATTTATATCGAATAAAAACGATTTATAGTATAGCCAAAGATAATTAAAAAATTATTGTACTTTGGCAATCTAATCGTAAATTGAACATTAATCTTCTAACACTTTAACAATCATAAGAAAGTAAAAACACTGCTCGAATGTTTTTTACATGAGCGTTCAATTCTTAAAAGAAACTTTGCCTTTCTATAAGTACTATATTAAAATATAGATTACAGTCTATATTTCTAGGTTTCGCATGTGGACAGTCATTACAACGGATTTGTTTAATGAATGGCTTGAACAGCAAGATGATTCAACACAGGAAAAAGTCTTAGCTGCATTGGTCGTTCTACAACAGCTGGGGCCAAGTTTAGGTCGCCCTTTAGTTGATACCGTAAATGACTCGAAATTCACGAACATGAAAGAATTACGTGTTCAGCATAGAGGTAAACCACTAAGAGCCTTTTTTATATTTGATCCATTACGACAGGCTATTGTGCTTTGTATTGGTAATAAGGGCGGTAAAAAGCGTTTTTATAAAGAGATGTTAGATATTGCAGAACAGCAATACGAACTTCATCTTTCAACCCTAGGAGATCAATCTAATGGCTAAAATCTTACAGGAACTATTGGCTGGTCGCTCTCCAGAGAGTCAAGACCGAATTCAAAAAATGGCTGATGAACTACGTTTACAAACGCAGCTGCATCTTATTCGAGAAGAATTAGAGATTTCGCAAAAAGAATTAGCTGAGATACTTGGAATCAAGCAGCCTTCACTTTCAGCAATTGAAAATCGTGGTCATGATCTTAAAATTTCAACAATAAAGAAATATGTTGAAGCAATGGGAGGGAAGCTTCGCATTGATGTAGAGCTTCCCACAGGAAAACATATTGAATTTAATGTTTAACTGTTGAAAATGGAAGCGATAAGCTTCCATTTTTTGATAGGAATGAGCACGATTATGCTGAAAATTATCTAAACTTAAATTTAATTGAGTCTAGAGCTGTGTTAAAACGCTAGATGTCTACTTTTTTATTTTAGGTTTTAAATCATTGACAAAGAGTATCAATCCAAACAGTATTGGACTACTCAGTATGCATAAGGCCACAAAAGAGATGCTATTGCCATAATTTAAACTGAATAAAAATAAAGCCAAGATGATCAACGCAAACGAGATAACTTTTACCAATTTCACATGTTGCGCTAAAACAGACAATTTACTTTTCTGAGTCTTGGTGATCTGCTTTGAGCTGATCAAATACAAGCTATAACTGGCAATCAGGATCAGCAGAAATGCAAATGCCAATATCATGACACAGACTCCTGCGCTGATTTTTGTTCCAGTTTTTTCTTGATCTTCGCCACAGCTTTGTTTTGAATCGGTGTGATTCTTTGATGTAAAAAAATCGCTAAAATGGCAAATAACCAGATCATTAAGTCCACACGTAAAAATAACCAATAGTCCTGTAATGAATGAATATATTGATTAGAAATTAGATAATAGACATTTAAAATAGGCAAGGCTAATGTCATGGCAATCAGCAACTTGAGCTGAGTTTTCCAGAGATATTGTTGTTTTGTGCAGAGCGCAATTATAAAACTGAATAACCATAAAGTGAAAAATGTATAGACTTCATAATTCGGTGTATCTGCTTGAAGTTGCACAAAACGATTGGCATATAAATAACCCAACATCGCAACGGGTAAACCAATAATCATCGTGGTATTGAGTCGATTTACCAGATAATGCCCAAAGTGAAAATGATCATTTTTCTTCTGTAATTGTCGTTTTAAACTCCAGAGCAATAAGCCCGAAGCAATCATTGCACAGCCCAGAAGACCAGAGAAAAACAAGCCTAAACGCAATAAAGGTTGGGCAAAATTCGCCATATGCAGCCCATACATACTGGCATTTAATGTTGCAATTGCACTGTTATTACGAGTATTCCCAATTAAAGCACCAGTAGCGCCATTAAAGCTAAGTTGTGCTTGATTACGTGTAATCGAATGATCTTCTAAGGCAGTAATCGTGAGCTTGGCAAGCTGTGTATTGGGTTGATCTACGGTAATGTTATCAATATTAGTTTTTCCCCATTGCTGTTGGGTTTGTTGCAGGAAATGTTGAATAGATAACATATTCTTCGGCTGTGCTTGTTGAGCCTTGTTTGCAGTTGAAACATGACGAATTTCATCAAAATACTGATATGGATTATCTGGATAGGCTTTTTTCATCCCTGCGGGGAAAAGCAGATAGAAAAAGATCGCTAAGCCGGTAAATGTAATGGTTAAGAAAAAGGGCAATGCGATTACCGAACTTACATTATGAAAATCTAAATATGAACGCTGACCTTTAAATGTTCTTAAGGTAAAGAAATCGGTAAATATCTTTTTATGGGTAATAATGCCTGAAATCAAGGCTATAAACATAATTAACGCTGCAAAGGTGACAATCAAACGCCCAATCGAATAAGGCATTCCATAAAGCTGATAATGAAACCCATAAAAGAAATCACCGCCTTGTGTGGCAGAAAGACTCAATTCTTTACCTGTATTGGCATCTAAAGTTTTACTTTCATAACCACCATCTGCTTTTTGCCAATAAATTTTATTTGCAGGGGTATTCTGGTTTGCAACACCGATATACCAACTTTTTGCATCTGGCGCATTTTTTTGCAAATAAGCAAATGCAGACTGTATAGCGGATTCCTGTTTGATTTGCATACTTGCGAATTGTGGTTGCATCCACATACTAATTTCATGGCGATAATATGTTGCAGAACCCGTCAAAAAAATTGCAAATAACAGCCAGCCGAAGGTAAGCCCGATCCAAGAGTGTAACCATGCCATAGATTGACGAACAGATTTATGCATGAGTTAACCTATAAACTTGGAAAATAGGAAAAAAGTAGCGACCAGAGCTAGGCTGATCAGCGTAAGTTTTTTTAAAGAATGTATACAAAAGCTTAGAATCACAAAAATAATGTAAAAAATAAGTGCGCTAAATGCCGCCAAGTAAATAGATTCAGCTTTGGCAAAATAAGGATAAAACACATCAATTAAAGCTAAGGATACTAAATAACTGCACACATAGCCCATACCAAAAGCCAGTATAAAACGATAGAGCACTGATAAAGGGTAGAGCACAATCTGCATAACGATCACTTTCTTGCAATTGAAAACGCCTTAATCTTAAAAGATTAAGGCGAATTCAGATTAGTATTTAAATTTTACAGCAACACTATAGTTTGCAGATGGGCCATAAAAAGCCTGACCATCTGGGAAGCTATATAAATATTTTTTGTCTGTCACATTGTTTGCATTTGCCTGTAGCGAAATATGCCTATTCAAGTCATAGCTACCCATCAAATTCACTAAAGCATAAGCATCTTGGGTAATTGTACTCTTTACAGAAGAGTCATACAGCTTGGTCGCATCTTGCCATTGTAACGCTGCGCCAATTTTCAGTTTAGGTATAGCTGGAATAGTATAGGTGGTTAAAAGATTAATGGTTTGGTTAGGGTTGTAAGTACGTGCCTCTCCACCATTTTTTAAATCTTTTAAACTAAATTGGCTATAACCGAATGTCAGATTTAAATGATCTGTTAATTGTCCAGCCAGTCCAACTTCTACCCCTTGAGAACGTAAGTCACTGGTTTCAACTTTTCGATTGAGAGGGTTTCCGTCAGAGTTACGTAATGGGTAATTACTTTGTTCTGTACGAAACACCGCCAAAGTTCCAGTGAGTTTGTCATCTAGCCATGAACTTTTAATACCTGCCTCATAGCTTTCGCCTTCAACTGGTTTGAGTGCTTTATTATCAGTACCTAATCCAGATTGTGGGCGGAAAATAGAGGTATAGCTTAGATAACCCGTGTATTCAGGGTTAAAGTTATAGGTAATGCCAACATAAGGAGATACTTTGTTTTCATCATAGGCCATTGATGAACCATAACTTTCACCTTCACTTTTAGCTTGAACATAATTTAAACCGAGTAAAAGTTTTAAATCATCGTTTAAGTGTAGGCGTGTTGCAGCATATACAGAATTGAGCTTTTGAGTATAGTTTGCAGCATCACTAAAAGCAGACCAAGTTACTGATTGGGGTGTCCAGCTTGCCCAGTTTGTGGTGAGCTGACGTAAATAACCTTGGGAGTAATCATTGTAGATATTAATATCATTGATCATACCTGAAGTTTGTTGATCATATTGTTTACTTTGTAGATAACTATAACCCAGTGTCGCTTCGTGTTCTCGACCAAATAATGAATAAGAGCCTTGTAGATTTAAGTCAGCAAAATGTCTTTTTAGACTTTCTTTACCGCCCCAAGCGGTAAGGGCTACACCTGCTCCATTTTGATCAGGGTAACCAAAATAATAGAGTAAGTTACTGTTGTGATCGGTTTGGGTATAATTATAGCTAAGCTTTGCTGTCCACTTATCATTAATTTTTTGCTTTAGCTCAGCAAAAGCATTTTGTGACTTATTGTCCCAATAGGCCCAATCTGGATTGGGATTATAATTTCGGTTATAAGAAAGTTGATTTCCATCTGCACCGAGAAGTGGTAAAGCACCCCAATTATTTGCATTAGGTTTGTTTTGTTGTTGGCTATAACCGACTGTCAATAATGTGCTATCACTTAAATCCGCATCAATGATGCCAGAAAATCCATTTTTCTCGGATGAATAGCGGTCTAGATAAGAATCTCCAGTTTGTTCATAACCCATCAAACGTCCGCGGATGCTGCCTTCTTTGTTTAATGCACCTGAAACATCTGCTTCATAGCGTTGGGTATTCCAAGAGCCATAACTTAGCCCAGCATTGGCTTGAAATTCTTGGGTAGGACGCTTACGGATATAATCGATTGTTGCGCTTGGATCACCAAAAGCATTGGTTAAGGCATCTGCACCTTTAATCACATCAATACGATCATAAAAATATGTATCAGGGTTGGTATTATTATAATTGTAGCTGCTAGAAGGGAAGCCGACGCCATCAGTTAAAATATTTGAGATTTCAAAACCACGAGCAGTGTAGGTTGAACGTTCGGTTTCTTGACTGCTGACAGTAATACCAGGTGTATTACTTAGAGCCTCACGTGCACTATTGAGTGCAAAATCATTTAATTGCTGACGTGTCACAACATTCACTGTCTGTGGTGTTTCTTTAACAGGAATACTCAGCTTGGCAGCGCTTGCAGATTTTTTAACGATATAAGATTTTGATTGTTCAGAGCTTAATTCAGTTTGATCAGCTGTGGCTTGAACTGAAATCGTGGGTAGATTTTCAATATCTGCAGCAAAACTCTGCTGAGCACTGAATACCGCTAAACTAAGAAGAGAGAACTTAAAACTGTGTGGGAGAGAATTCAGCATTGCTTATCTTAAATGATAATAATTATCGCTTAGTTTATTGTTAGTGGGATGAGCTTACAATAGTCGTGCAATTGAAAATATAAATAGAAAATAAAATAACGATAGAAAATTAGATGAATTGTTATATAAATTCACGCATTTGCCATACCAGTATCCTGTTTTGACTATTCACAATTAAATCCTATGAATATGCTATCATGCACTTATAGTGCTGATCAGGAAGAATATCTTGCAAAATCGAAAGCTTAAAATTGGAATTGTCGTAGGTGAGGTATCGGGGGATACTTTAGGCGCAAAACTTATTCGTCGTTTTCGTGAACAGGGTATTGATGCTGAATTTGAGGGGATTGGTGGTCCTCAAATGATTGCAGAAGGATTTAACAGTTTTTATTCAATGGATATTTTATCTGTGATGGGAATTGTTGAAGTGCTTAAAGATTTAAAAAAATTATTTGCAGTACGTGATGGTTTGGTCGAGAGATGGTCTGCCAATCCGGTAGATGTTTTTATCGGTATTGATGCGCCAGACTTTAACTTACGCCTTTCAAAAAGTATAAAACAGAAAAACTTGCCTATTAAAACGGTGCAATATGTCAGTCCATCTGTATGGGCTTGGCGACAAGGACGGGTGCATGGCATCAAAGCCAGTGTTGATTTAGTGCTTTGTCTATTTCCTTTTGAAAAAGGCTTTTATCAACGATATGACGTGCCAGCAGCCTTTGTTGGGCATCCACTGGCAAGTCAATTGCCATTACAAAATCCAATTTTGGATGCAAAGCAAGAGCTTGGTTTAGATATCAGTCAAAAGCATATTGCCTTGTTACCGGGGAGTCGACGTGGTGAGATTGAACGACTTGGACCGTTGGTGTTGGATGCAGCAAAAATTCTTTATCAAAAATATCCAGATTATCAGTTCCTGATTCCTGCCATTAATGATTTACGCAAACAGCAAATTCAGGAATTATTAAAGCATTATCCAAGTGATTTGGTTGCAAAAATTCATTTACTGGAAAATACTGATAAAGAATCAAAAATTGGCCGTCAGGTCATGAATGCTGCCAATATTGTGGCTTTGGCATCGGGGACAGCGACACTTGAAGCATTATTGTTACATCGCCCAATGGTGACTTTTTATAAGTTGAATTGGTTAACTTATGTGATTGCTAAATTTTTAGTGAAAATTCCGTATTATTCATTGCCGAATATTATTGCGGGTAAAAAAGTGATTCAAGAGCTTATTCAACAAGATGCCACAGCAGAAAATTTGGCCAATCAAATTGAAAAATTAATGAATATTGAAACTGCACAAATTCAGGTGATGCAATTGATCACCATGCACAAGCAACTTTTGGCTGGAAATAGTGAAGATCCCGTTCAGGCGATTTTAGCAATTTTAACAGCTTGATTTTTAACGCTAGCAACTGATTAAGCAAATATTCGTTTGCTTATCGAGCTGCTGGAAAAATTTTGTAATCACCTTCATTGGCAAATGATTTTTGGTAAATTATTTTATTATTTTTTAATTGATAGGGTAAGGTAATCAGGATTGAATAGTGGTCGACATGGTTAAGTGCAACAACTAAAGCATCTGTTTTTTTTCCTGACGCTACTGATGTAAGTTTAATATCATAAATCATTCCCGTTGCTTTATATTCTTTCTTTTGTCCGCCAAGCTGAAAAGCTTGATTTAGGTCTTGAATTAAATCTGTTGATTTAGGAAATTCGTTACCATTATAAGTTGCTAGAGTAATAATTTCTTTTTTATAATTTAAAGTAGCTGCTAATGGGTAGAATCCACGATTTTTTTTAAGAAAATATTCGGCCTTTGGTAGTAGAAATTTTAATAAAAGCTCACTTTCCATTTTTGCATTAGATGTATCTTTTGCATGGGTGAAAGTGGATAAAATCAAAAAGCTAGTGACAATTATAAGTTTAAGAAATTTCATAGTTTATTTATACAAATGGCATTATCAATCTTATTATTGATCTAAGTTTGCTTAATGTAAACACATGCCTAAAATGAATCAATGCTTATAAGTTTATATCATTTCATAAAAATAATTCATATCATTGAGGAGCATGTACTTCAAAATTGACATTGAGCGTTTGAATATACTTGTGTAGTGCATCCTGCACCACCATACCTGTTACCATACGATAATAATCATGTCTATTTAATATTTAAAAAGCAAAATTAGGGTCCTATATTAAGACCGTTATATTGATAGATATAATTTTAAATTTCTAAGCTAATGAAAAAAAACTCCTCTAAATCTAAGATAAAGAGGAGTATGTATGAATCAATTTCTGGGTTTGGGTGTGAAAAATTATTCCGCCCGAACTTTAAGTTCATAACCTGTATATTTACGAATATTGATGACACCCGTATCCATAATCAAGTATTGACCTTTGATTCCTTGTAGCTTGCCCCGAATGATTGGGGTTTTATCTAAATTGTGCGATTTAACTTTTTCAGGGTAAATATCGACAGGGTAGATGAATTCACGAGGTAATTCATTTTCTAACAATTCAACCGTTTCATTAAATTCAAGATTTTGCGCAAACTCATCGCGAATGCTTTGAATCTTAGGGGAAAATTCTTGAACCAATTCATTACGAATTTCAATCAGATCAATCGGTTCAGCTTCACCTTTAAGTAACTTTCGCCAATCCGTTTTATCTGCAACCTGTGTTCCAAACATGACTTCAAGTTGACCTGAAAGACGGCGCGAACCGACTTTTAAAATAGGCAGTGCTTGGGTCGCACCTTGGTCTAACCAGCGTGTTGGCATTTGACCTAGACGGGTAATCCCCACTTTTAAAGCACTTGAATTTGCTAGATAGACAATATGCGGTTGAAAGCAAACTTCATGAGCAAAATCATCTTCACGGCAAGTACCTAAATGATAATGGCAAGTTTCAGGCTTCATGATACACATGTCGCAAGACGCCTTGGTTTTCATGCATTTAAAGCAGTGGCCTTGCGAATAAGACTTCGGTGTTTTTGCGCCACAAGAAACACAATAAATATTTCCTGTCGCTTCAATCTCAATTTCCTGGCCTAAACTAAATGGTAGCTCGGTTTCTGAGCGATCTAATATAAATTTATATTCAACATTTGCCTTATGTGTTTGTTGATCAGTTACACTAAGGTCTTTAAGACCTGCATGCATTTTATGACAAATGCCTTGTAGTTCCATGTTTAATTACTCGCTTCAAAAAAGGTGCAGTTATGGCTGAGCAAAATGTCATCACTTCAATGCTAGACGATTTATCGCAAGAACAGCCAATTCAAACTGCATTGTGTATTGGGCAAAATTTGGCGCAATACCCTACAAATTATTCAATTCAATGGTCCTATTTTAACGTATCTGAGTTTTTAAGTCTGCCTTTTACGCAACGATATGATTTAGGATTTGTACTTTTAGATACAGATGAAATGTCTGGGGTGACCGATTTGCAGAAATCTCAGTTATTGGTCAAGTTGCGTGATTTACTGGCAAAACGAATCGTCGTGGCATGTCAGTTAAAAGATGAACAGTTGCTCAGATCGCTTGGTTTTACTCAACTGATTGATAAAACCTTACATCAAAATGATTTTGCACTTTGGCAGTTTAATATTTTGACCTATAAACATGTACCAGATTGGTTTAATTCTAAGTTCTGGGCCAACCCAGAAAACTGGAATAAATTTCGTTGGTAATGGTTTTATTTTGGTTATAAAAATCAGCCTTAAGCTATTGCAAAATTTAACAATTCCAATTTTGGTGAATAGGTTAAAGCCAAGTATGCTGTACTTGTCTCATAAAACTTAAAAAAGGAAAACTCATGACAGATTTAACCAATATTGTGGAAATTCTGGCAAAACAAGCACTTGGCGGACAACAACAATCACAAGGCGGGCTTGGTGGTGGATTGGGCGGGGTACTTGGTTCAGTACTCGGTGGCTTGGGTGGGCAGCAACAACAATCACAAGGTGGATTGGGTGGCGTACTCGGTTCAGTTTTAGGTGGTTTGACAGGTGGACAACAACAACAAGCACCACAAGCGGGTGGTTTTAATGCCTCATCTTTATTGATTGCAGTTGTGCCATTAGTCTTGGGTTGGATTCAACAAAATGGTGGCCTACAAGGTGCTTTAGCTAAATTACAAGGTGCAGGTTTAGGTGGGCAAGTTCAAAGTTGGGTCGATCCGTCACAAGGTAATGGTGCTGTAAATGTAGAGCAAATCCAGAGTTTATTTGGAGGTCAGCAAGTTGAACAAGTTGCTCAACAAGCTAATGTTCCGACCAATGAAGTATATGGTGCAATCTCTACAGTATTACCGCAAATTATTGATTCACTCACACCACAAGGTGATGCAACAGATCACACTGAAGCCAATGGTGATATTCAAAATGTCATGAATTTGGTATCAGGCTTTTTAAAGTAAAATCGAACATAAAAATGATCAAAGCCAGTCAATAGGTGTTGACTGGCTGATTTAAATTAAGGCTGTGGGTCATCGCCAATTGCTTCGCTACTTTTTACGTCGCCATTCTGTTTCTTTTTAACATATTTAATTTGCCCATATCCTTCAGCATACCATTCATCCAATGTTTCATCTCCGATTTGAGAAATGAAATGACATGCATTATCGAACTTTAAGGTATTGTCATCATTGTCAATTAAAGTCAGATCCTCAAACCCTACAAATACTAAGTCAATCGTCTTATTGTTTTCAGACTTATCATTGTTATCCATTTGCGACTCAATGACTGCATTATAAGTCATTTGAAACTTTTGCTGTGGTTTGAGATTGGATGGGAATGTTGGAAGCGGGGCTTGATAGGTGGTTTTTACCAGCACATCATTAGGATTTGATCCGAGCGCAGCAATACCATAGTCCAAGTTTGCAAGCATGGTACGGCCAGTTAAATCGTAGATATAATCTGTGCGCACACCTGCGCCTTGTCTAACGATTGCTATTGCCTTCTGATTGTTAAAGGTTGTGGGAACAATCTGGATTTCTGTCTCTTCATTGTTGTTTAGAGTAAACTGTTTGTTGGGTTCTAACTTAAAGCAATTATCTGAATTGGCTGCTTTATGTACTTTTTTAACCACTGGTGCTTCTGCTTGATGTTCAGAACTGTCATGCGGTTTGTTTTTAGAACAAGCAACACTAAAAATAGAAAGTAAGCTAAGTAAAACAACAGTTTTGTTCATTTTTATCCTAGACGATAAAGTTTAAATTTCACGAGGCTATTTTTCACCATGAGCCAATAAAAAACAACCATATTCTTACGAAATATGGTTGGAGTAAACTTTATATTTATGAATGGCTTATTATTCGGCTAAAACAGTTTTGTCTTCCTCTTCATCATCTTCAGCAGAATCCATGCCTAATTCTTTGAGTTTGCGGGTTAAAGTGTTACGCCCCCAACCTAAGAGTTCAGCAGCATGACGTTTACGGCCACGGGTTTGTTGAAGTGCTGCGATGATCAAAGTACGTTCAAACATTGGGGTGGCAATGTCTAAAATTTTCATTTCACCATTTTTAAGCTTTTGAATCGCCCATTGCGCCAGTAACTCATCCCAATGATGTAATGCAACACGGTCGATACCAGCTTGCGCTTGACCTTGATCATCAGATTTATTGATTGGAATTTGTTTTAATTCTGACGGTAAGTCTTCTGGATACACTTCACGGCCTGTGATCATCACAGTTAACCAGCGGCAGGTATTCTCGAGTTGACGTACGTTGCCTGGCCAAGGCAGTTTTTGAATATACTCTTGCGTTTCTGGGCGTAAAATTTTTGGACTAACCCCGAGTTCTTTACCCGCGCGTGCCAAGAAGTGTTGCGCCAACATCGGAATATCTTCAGAACGATGAGCAAGTTTAGGAATATGAATACGAATGACATTTAAGCGATGATATAAGTCTTCACGGAAACGGCCATCATTGACCAATTTTTCTAAATCTTGATGTGTTGCTGCCACGATACGAACATCAACACGAACTGGAATATGACCACCAACACGATAAAATTCACCATCTGCCAAAACACGGAGTAGACGTGTTTGTGTTTCAAATGGCATATCACCAATTTCATCTAAGAATAAGGTTCCACCATTGGCTTGTTCAAAACGACCTTGGCGTTGAGTATTGGCACCAGTAAATGCGCCTTTTTCATGACCAAATAATTCAGTTTCAATCAAATCTTTTGGAATAGCAGCCATGTTTAAAGCAATAAATGGTTTACTGCTTCTTGGTGAGTGGCGATGTAAAGCATGCGCAACTAACTCTTTACCTGTCCCAGACTCCCCGTTGATCAATACGGTAATATGCGATTGAGATAGACGTCCAATGGCGCGGAAAACTTCCTGCATTGCAGGGGATTCACCAATAATCTCAGTAGATTGAATTGGAGTGACTTTGGCAGATTCTTGTTGTTGCAGCTTGTTGATGTGCAAAATGGCACGATTCACCAGTGCAAGTGCTTCATCAATATCAAATGGCTTTGGAAGATATTCAAAAGCACCTGTTTGATAGCTCGATACTGCAGATTCTAAATCTGAGTGTGCTGTCATAATAATCACAGGCAGATCAGGATAACTTCCTTTGACTTTTCCTAGGAAGGTTAAACCATCAATGCCGGGCATACGAATATCAGTGAGAATGACATCTGGCACATTGCTTGGAAGCTGATCTAAAGCAGATTGTGCTTCTTCAAAACTGGTGACATCGAAGCCTTCTTCTTTAAATGTTTTTTCCAAGACCCAACGCATAGCACGGTCGTCATCGATCACCCAAATTTTATTATGCGACATGGTTAGACTCCCAAGGTAGATATAAGCTAAATACTGTTTTTCCAGGAACGGATTGGCATTCAATCATTCCGTTGTGTTGATGCATGATATTTTGTGCGATGCTTAAGCCAAGACCTGTTCCTTTGGCACGGCCAGTCACAAGCGGATAAAACACGGATTCTAAAATTTCTTCAGGAACACCAGGGCCATTGTCTTCAATATCAATACGAATGGCTGATTTATTCAGTACGCCATTAATCGTCACCAAACGTTGAATGCGTGTACGCAACATCAGTTCAGGTTGATGATCAATAAAAAACTCACGATTCTCAGTCATCGCCTGTACCGCATTGACACTAATATTGAGCATCACTTGAATCAGTTGATCGCGATCTGCTTTGACATCAGGCAATGAAAGGTCATAGTCTCGTGTGATTTTAATTTTTTTCTTGGTTTGATTTACAATTAAAGAGCGAACACGTTCAAGCGGTTCATGCACGTTGACCAGTTCGTAGCTCGGGAGCTGACGTGAACCCAGCATAGTATCAGCAAGGTTTCTTAAACGATCGACTTCACTGATAATAATATCGGTGAACTCCGCATATTGTGGATCATTTAAACTACGAGCAAGCAGTTGAGTTGCACCACGAATTCCACCTAATGGGTTTTTGATTTCATGTGCAACACCTCGAATCAGTTGCCGTGCAACTTGGTGTTGTTGAATCAGGTTTTCTTCTTTAGAAATTTTAAGCATCCGATCAATCGGATTTAATTCAATTAATAGTAATGGGTGATAGGGTCTTCCTGTATTTAACTGCGACACGGAATAATCAACATGCATGTCTTTAAAGTTAACATTGATAATCGCTTCACGGCGTGTATAGGCTTGACCTGTTTTTATTGAGTTGTTTAATGCTTCCAAGGTATTAAAGCTATCATTTGGTGCATGTAAAATATTAATCACTGGCTGACCTGCCGCACGAAGCAAGCTAATATCAAACAATGCTTCGCATGATGAATTAAGATAAAAAATATTTAAATTACAATCGACCAAAAGAATTGCAGTGGTTAAATTATCCACAAGCAATCTATAATCAATTGTTGGGTATTGATCCATTAGCAGAGCTTTCCTGTCTTTAAATAGCGCAATGGCATCTGCACCTCGTTTTCTATTTTCCCGAACATGGGTGATTGAATCGGTTAAATCGTCCTGATATAAAGCAAGATGCACGCCAACTTTTAAATACTGCGCAGTTTTCTTACATGAATGATAAAAATTGCGCATTTACTGCGCTTTATTCAAGTGTAAAAACCTGCATTCATATTACGCTATCATTATATTGTTCCAAAATGGTGCATTGTAGTAATTTAATTATTTGATTGGATGTATTTTGGTGCATTATACAAAGAGTGCAGTTTCCACCTGTTTTTATCTCTTGAAAAGTCATACAATACGCGGATTATAGTGGAGCGCAGATTCATGAAGTCCCCCAAAGTCGGTTTTGTATCTTTAGGTTGTCCTAAGGCATTGGTAGATTCTGAACGCATTTTAACGCAGTTAAAGACTGAAGGTTATGATGTTGCATCAGATTATGAAGGTGCTGATTTAGTTGTTGTGAACACCTGTGGTTTTATTGAATCTGCAGTACAAGAGTCTTTAGACGCAATTGGTGAAGCCATGAGCGCCAATGGTCGTGTGATTGTCACAGGCTGTTTGGGTAAAGATGAAGATAAAATTCGCCAGATGCATCCAAATGTCTTAAAAGTGACAGGTGCGGCGGCGTATCAAGATGTGATGGAAGCTGTCCATCAGTATGTTCCAGAACCACCGAAACACAATCCTTTTGTAGATCTTGTACCTGAACAAGGTATTCGTTTAACACCTAAACATTATGCTTATTTAAAAATATCAGAAGGCTGTAACCATCGTTGCACATTCTGCATTATTCCAAGCATGCGTGGTGATCTTGTGTCACGTCCTGTTGGCTCTGTATTAAATGAAGCACAGGCGTTAAAAAAAGCGGGTGTAAAAGAAGTCTTGGTGATTTCTCAAGACACCTCCGCTTATGGTGTAGATACCAAATATAAGCTTGATTTCTGGAATGGTCAGCCTGTTAAAACCAAATTCTATGACATGTGCGAAGCGCTTGGTCAGTTAGGGATTTGGGTGCGATTACATTATGTTTATCCATATCCACATGTGGATGCGGTTATTGACTTAATGGCACAGGGTAAAATTCTTCCGTATCTAGACATTCCTTTTCAACACGCCAGTCCGCGCATCTTAAAATTGATGAAGCGACCAGCTCATAGTGAAAACACCTTGGAACGTCTAAAATTATGGCGTGAAAAATGTCCTGAATTGGTTATTCGTTCAACATTTGTCGTAGGTTTTCCAGGCGAAACTGAAGAAGATTTTCAAATGTTATTGGACTGGTTACAAGAGGCGAAACTTGATCGTGTAGGTTGCTTTACCTACTCACCTGTAGAAGGTGCAACAGCCAACGATTTGCCTGATCATGTGCCTGAAGAAATTAAGCAACAACGCTATGAACGTTTTATGGAAGTTCAACAAGCGATTTCTGCTGAAAAACTGCAAAGTCGTATTGGCCAAACCATGACGGTTTTAGTGGATGATCTTGAAGAAGAATTCCCAGTCGCAGTTGCACGTTCTTATGCAGATGCACCTGAGATTGATGGTAATGTTTTTGTTGAAGATATTGATAAGTCAGTGATAAAAGCTGGTGATTTACTTGAAGTCGAAATTACAGATGCAGATGAATACGATTTATTTGCCAAGTTGATTCGCGTTAAATCAGCTTAAGTGTTGCCGATTTCGATTTGATTAAATACGAATAAAATTGTAGATATAAGTATTGGAGTTTTGTGATGTTAGATTCTAAAAAGCCACGCTATGAGCGAATTTTGCTGAAACTTTCGGGTGAAGCGCTTGCGGGTAATAAAGACATGGGGATTGATGCCCAAGTCTTAGATCAAATGTCTTTATCTATTGCTCACTTGGTTGGTTTGGGTGTGCAAGTGGGTATCGTGGTGGGTGGTGGTAACTTATACCGTGGTAGTCAATTGCAAAAAGATGGTTTGGTTGGCCGTGTAACGGGTGACCAAATGGGTATGCTTGCCACAGTAATGAATGGCTTAGCATTACGTGATGCTTTGGTTCGCCGTAACATCAAAACCCGTTTAATGTCAGCATTACCAATTGGTGCAGTAGTTGAAGCCTATTCAAGCCGTGATGCAATTCGCCACTTAACTCAAGGTGAGGTGTGTGTATTTGTTGCAGGAACAGGTAATCCATTCTTTACAACGGATACTGCAGCGTGCTTACGTGGTATTGAAATTGAAGCAAATCTTATTTTAAAAGCCACTAAAGTTGATGGTGTCTACAATAAAGACCCAAGCAAATATGATGATGCTGTTAAATATGACCATTTAAGTTTTGATGAAGTTTTAGATGAGAAACTTGGTGTCATGGATTTAACTGCAATTTGCTTATGCCGCGATCACAATGTGCCACTTCAAGTATTTGATATGAACAAGTCTGGTGCTTTGCTTTCTGTGGTAATGGGCGAAAAAGAGGGCACTCACGTTACAAACTAATGTACGTGGGTAGTAAAGCTCTTTATACTACTGCAATTTTAGATTAGGGTGTATTGACACTTCGCCTGTTTATGAAATGTCATTAGACCCCATACACATTTAGATAAATAAGTAAGGAAGATCATATGATTAACGATCTTAAAAAAGACGCAGAAGACCGTATGAATAAGTCATTGGAGTCTTTGGAACATGGTTTTGCAAAGGTTCGTACAGGTCGTGCGCATCCATCGATCCTAAATGGAGTTATGGTTCCTTACTATGGTTCTGACGTGCCGTTAAACCAAGTGGCTAACGTGGGTGTTGAAGATTCACGTACTTTGTTGGTGCAACCATTTGAACGTTCAATGGTTTCTGCAATTGATAAAGCAATCCGTGAATCAGATTTGGGCTTAAACCCAGTAACTGCTGATGCGATTCGTGTGCCAATGGCAGCTTTAACAGAAGAAACACGTAAAGATATGCAGAAAGTTGCACGTAACGAAGCAGAAAATGCCAAAGTTGCGATTCGTAATATTCGTCGTGATGTTTTAGGCGATATCAAATCATTATTAAAAGATAAGGAAATTTCTGAAGATGATGAGCGTCGTGCAGGTGATGATATCCAAAAAATTACCGATAAATTTGTTGCTGAAGTGGACAAACGTCTTGCTGCGAAAGAAGCTGAATTGATGAAGGTCTAAGATTTAAATGACCACATCTGAAGACAACCATCTTCCAAAACATGTTGCCATCATCATGGATGGCAACAATCGTTTTGCAAAAAAGAAACAACTGCAAAAAGGTGATGGACACCGTGAAGGTAAAAATGTCCTAGATCCGATTGTAGAGCATTGTCGTAAAGTTGGCGTTCAGGCGCTTACTGTGTTTGCTTTTTCAAGTGAAAACTGGAATCGACCACAGTATGAAGTTGATTTGTTAATGAAATTGTTGGAAGACACAATTCATGAGCAAATTCCACGGATGGAAAAATTCGAAATTTCGTTGAGATTTATTGGTGATCGTAGTCGGCTTTCTCCAGAGCTACGTGAATTAATGTTGCATGCTGAACAAAGGACTGCTAAGTTCAGTAACATGACTTTAACAATTGCAATTAGTTATGGTGGTATGTGGGATATCGCAGATACTGCACGTAAACTTGCGCAACAGGTTAAAGATCAACAAATTGATGTGAATCAAATCAATACTGAGTTATTTGCACAACAAATAAGTTTGGGGGATTTGCCACCCGTGGATTTATTGATTCGTACAGGCGGTGATTACCGACTGTCTAATTTCTTACTGTGGCAGGCTGCATACGCTGAGTTATATTTTACTGAGACATTATGGCCAGAATTTACAGTGCAAGAGTTGGATCATGCGTTCAATATTTTTTCAGGGCGTGAAAGACGTTTCGGAAAAACCTCTGAACAAATTCAACAAGAACATATAGAGAATTTATAATGTTAGAGCGGATTATAACCGCATTGGTATTGGTGGCAGTTGTACTGAGTTGTATGTTTGCAACAAAATCTCAATATCCAATGTTAGTGTTAATGATTATCGCAGCTGGGGCAGCAGGTTATGAGTGGTTTAAACTCATGCCACATGAATCTGACCATGTGAAGAAAATTAAAGCTGCTGGATTCGGCGTATTGACCGCTTTTTTTTCAGGGTTAGCATTATATTTTAATGATTTGGCGCTTATTCTTTGGAGTGCCTCTATTCTCACTTGGTTGTGTAGTCTGTATTGGGTAAAACATTATCCTGAATACGATGGCTGGTACAATATCACTTTAAATATTGTTGGCTTGGTTCTAATCAGTGCCGCAGTTACCGCTATTTTTGAAGTTTGGAAAAGCTCGCCTTGGTGGTTGATGTACCTGTTCCTGTTGGTTTGGGGCGCGGACAGTGGTGCATATTTTGTTGGGCGTAAATTTGGTAAGCGTAAACTTGCGCCAGATGTGAGTCCAAACAAATCAATTGAAGGTTTGATTGGTGGGATTGTCACTGTTGCGATTGTGATCATTGTGGTTCAATCGATTTACCTACATTTAACGCTTCCACAACATATTCTTTTCCTAGTTTTGTCTATTGTGACTGTGTTTAGCTCTGTGCTTGGCGACTTGTTTGAATCTATGATCAAACGTCGTGCAGGAATTAAAGACTCAGGTCGTATCCTTCCAGGACATGGTGGGGTGCTTGATCGTATAGATTCATTGCTTGCTGCGGCTCCGTTTTTTGCGGCTGGCATGTATGTTTTAAAACTTATTGGTGTAGATTTATAGATGTCACAATCTGTTTGTATATTAGGTGTTACAGGTTCTATTGGGCGCAGTACTTTAAAAATTTTACAACAGCATTCGGACCAGTATTCAGTTTTTGCAGTGACTGGATTTAGTCGAATCAAAGAACTCAGTGAAATATGCAAACAATATCGACCGAAATGTGTTGTTGTACCATCGGATAAAGTAGATGAGTTACAACAGCTACTTGCTATACATCATATTTTTGATATCGAAATCCTCACAGATGAAGCAGGGCTTATCACCGTATCGGAACATCCTGATGTAGATGTAGTGATGGCAGCAATTGTTGGTGCAGCAGGATTGTTGCCTACTTTAGCCGCAGTGAAAGCAGGTAAGCGCGTTTTGCTTGCCAACAAAGAAGCCTTGGTGATGTCTGGCGATATTATGCTTCAAGCAGCTAAAGATCATCATGCTTTGTTACTGCCTGTCGACTCTGAACATAATGCTATTTTTCAATGTCTTCCTCAAAATTATTTACAGATTCAATCCAATGGTGAGCCTCAATTGGGGGTCAAGCAAGTTTTGTTGACTGCTTCAGGCGGCCCATTTTTAAATTTTAGCTTAGAACAATTAAAAACTGTAACACCTGCACAAGCCTGTAAACATCCAAATTGGTCGATGGGACAAAAAATCTCGGTAGATTCTGCAACCCTGATGAATAAAGGTTTAGAATTGATCGAAGCATGTCATTTATTTTCAATTAAAGAACAATTTGTTACAGTTGTTGTTCATCCACAAAGTATCATTCATTCAATGGTTCAATATGTGGATGGTTCAACTTTGGCTCAAATGGGTAATCCTGATATGTGTACGCCGATTGCGCATGCACTTGCATGGCCTGAGCGGATTCAAACTCATGTCCCGCCTCTGGATTTATTTGTCCATTCACAACTCGATTTTCAAGCGCCAGATATTACGCGTTTTCCATCGCTTAAACTGGCTCGAAATGCTATGCAGGCGGGTGGATTGGCACCTTCTATTCTCAATGCTGCTAATGAAATTGCTGTGAGTGCTTTTTTACAGCAAAAAATTGCGTTTTTAGAAATTTCACAAGTGGTTGAACATACCTTAAATCACGTTCAAAATGGTTTGGCAGATTCGATTGACACGATTTTGCAGACAGATCAACTTGCGCGCCAAGTTGCTTCACAACGCATTACACAATTGGGAAGCTGATCATGAGTGTTCTATTTATCATTGTTGCTGCCATATTCTTACTTGGTCCGTTGATTGCGATTCATGAATTTGGACATTATTGGGTTGCACGTAAACTCGGTGTAAAAGTACTGGTCTATTCGATTGGTTTTGGTCCAACTTTGTTGAAGTGGACATCGAAAAAATCAGGCATCCAATATCAACTTTCAGCATTACCACTGGGTGGTTATGTCAAAATGTTGGATGAGCGTGAGGGGAATGTTAGTGCGGAAGATTTGCCGTTAGCATTTAACCGTCAGCCACCATGGAAGCGTATTGCGATTGTTGCTGCAGGTCCATTGATCAATTTGATTTTTGCAATAGTCCTGTTCTGGATTCTATTTCTTCCTGCACAAGAGCAATTAAATACTCGTGTTGGTGCAATTCTACCCAATACTCCTGCTGCAACAGCTCAAATGCAGATTGGCGATAAAATTGTAGCTGTAGATGGAACCGATGTCAGCACTTGGGAGAAACTCAACTATGCCATCGTTGACCGTGTTGGTGAAACAGGTCATATCGATGTTCAAGTTGAGCGTAATGGTCAGCCGCAGGGTTTTGCTTTACCGATCAAGAATTTCTTAAAAGACCAAAGTCAGTCACCATTTGATGTATTGGGTTTTACCCCATATCGTCCACAGATTCCTGCAACTGTTTATAAGTTAAGTAGTGATGGCGCTGCTATTCGTCAAGGGATGAAAGAAGGTGATCAGATCATTTCAATCAATCAAGTGAAAATGAAAGATTGGTTTGATGTGGTAGATGTGGTACAAAAATCACCTGAAAAGTTACTTAAAGTTGATGTGTTACGCCAAGGGCAGATTGTACATTTACAAGTAATGCCGCAAGGTAAACGTGACAATATGGGAAATGTAACAGGTATGTTAGGTGTGCAAGCACAGACTGATAAACTAACAATTCCTACTGAATATAAACAAACAATTCAATATAATCCTGCTGAAGCTTTTGTTGTTGCTGTTGAAAAGACTGGGCAACTTTCAGCAATGATTTTGAATTCGATGGTGAAAATGGTGCGTGGTTTAATTGGCTTAGATAATTTGTCGGGTCCAATTACTATTGCAAAAGTCGCCGGTCAAAGTGCTGAAATGGGGTGGCAGACATTCATTTCATTTATGGCTTTGATGAGTGTGAGTTTGGGGATTTTAAATTTATTGCCTATTCCGATGTTAGATGGCGGTCATTTGGTTTATTACATTATTGAAGCAATTCGTGGTAAGCCTGTTTCTGAACAAATACAATTGGTTGGGTTAAAAATTGGTATGGTACTGCTTGGTAGCATGATGCTTCTTGCAATATTTAATGATTTTATGCGTTTATAACGCAATTGTGGATTAACTTACTGGAAAATAATAGGCATGCAGCACTCACATTTATTTATGCCATTAGCGCTCGTTAGTGCGATGGCAGCTGTACAGCAAGTACAAGCGGCAGATGAGTTCATTGCACGTGATATCCGTGTGGATGGCTTGGTTCGTTTAACGCAACAAAATGTTCTTGCACTTTTACCAATAAATAGTGGTGACCGTGTCAATGATCCTGCAATTGCGGATTCAATTCGTGCTTTGTATGCTTCAAATCTTTTTGATGATATACAAGCATCGAACCAAGACGGTGTCTTGGTGTTTAAAGTGATTGAGCGTCCAGTAATTTCAAAAATTAATTTTAAAGGCAATAAACTGATTCCCAAAGAAGCTTTGGCGGATGGTTTAAAGAAAATGGGCTTGGCCGAAGGCGAGGTGCTTAAAAAATCTGCCTTACAAACTTTAGAAACTGAGTTGGAGCAGCAATATGCTCAACAAGGTCGTTATGATGCAGATATTAAAGTTGACCAAGTTGCTCAACCAAATAACCGTGTTGAATTGAATATCAATTTTAATGAAGGTAAACCTGCAAAAGTCTTTGATATCAATATTATCGGTAATACGGTATTTAAAGAAGACGACATTAAACAAGCGTTTGCGGTAAAAGAGAGTGGCTGGTTATCGGTTATTTCTCGAAATGACCGTTATGCACGTGAAAAAATGTCAGCAAGTTTAGAATCATTACGTGCACTGTATCTCAATAAGGGTTATATCAATTTTGATATTAACAGTTCAAATCTAAATCTCAGTGAAGATAAAAAACATATCTTTATTGAAGTTTCAGTCAATGAAGGTGAGCAATTTAAATTTGGTGAAACTAAATTTTTAGGTGATGCTCTTTATAAGACTGAAGATCTACAAGCGTTGCAAATCTATAAAGATGGCACAACGTATTCTCAAGAAAAAGTCAATGCTGTAAAGCAGTTACTACTCCGTAAATATGGTAATGCAGGTTACTACTATGCAGAAGTAAATGTAGTTCCTGAAATCAATAATGAAACCCATATTGTTGACTTAAATTACTATATTAATCCTGGTCAACAAGTGACTGTGCGTCGTATTAACTTTACCGGTAATACCAAAACTGCGGATGAAGTATTACGTCGTGAAATGCGCCAAATGGAAGGTGCTTTAGCGAGTAATGAAAAAATTGACTTGTCTAAAGTCCGTTTAGAACGTACTGGCTTCTTTAGTAAAGTTGATGTTAAACCTGTTCGTGTACCGAACTTACCAGATCAAATGGACTTGAATATTGATGTTGAAGAGCAACATTCCGGTACCAGTACATTGGCTGTGGGTTATTCTCAGAATGGTGGTATCACATTCCAAGCAGGTTTAAGTCAAACCAACTTTATGGGTACAGGTAATCGAGTTTCTATCGATTTATCTCGTTCAGAAACCCAAGATTACTATAATTTAAGTGTCACTGATCCATATTTTACTATTGATGGTGTCAGCCGCGGTTATAACATGTACTACCGTAAAACAAAGTTGAATGACGACTATAACGTTAACAACTATGTGACGGATAGTATTGGTGGTGGTGTTACATTTGGTTATCCAATTGATGAAAACCAAAATATTAGTGCGGGTCTAAACATTGATCAAACTAAAGTAACCACTGGTGCTTATGTTTCTACCTATGTACGCGATTATTTGTTAGCGCATGGTGGTAAGCAAACCGATACAAGTAGTTATTGTGCTGGGTCATATAAGTCACAAAAAGATATTGATACTGAAAAAGGTAAGCCAGCACCAAATCCACTGCCTGAAGGCTATGATTTAGCAACGAATTGTGTTGATGACAAATTTGATACATTGGCCTTAGATGAGTATGGAAGTGCCTTTGAAGGTAAGTTCTTAACTTATAATTTAAACTTGGGTTGGTCATATAATACACTGAACCGCCCAATTTTCCCTACAAACGGTACTTCACATCGTGTCAATGCTGAAATCGCATTACCAGGTAGTGATGTTGAATATCAAAAAGTTACTTACGATGCACAGACTTATTTCCCATTAGGCCGTGATTTCGTATTACGTGGCTACGGTAAGTTGGGTTATGGTAATGATTTACCATTCTATAAAAACTTCTATGCAGGCGGTTTTGGTTCAGTCCGTGGTTATGACAACAGTACATTAGGTCCAAAATACCCGGGTGTGACCTATAACGAAAGAAAAACCAAAGATTATGATCCTGAAGAAGTGGGCGGTAATGCTTTAATACAATTCGGGACAGAATTGGCTTTACCTGTTCCATTCAAGGGTGATTGGGCACGTCAGATTCGTCCTGTAATCTTTGCTGAAGGTGCGCAAGTCTTTGATACAGACTGTAGTACAGCGACTGGTGATCTTTATCTAGATGGTTCAAAAACACCAATTAATGCGAAACAGTACTGTAAAGACAATAACGATTTTGATTTTGGTAACATGCGCTATAGCGTGGGTGTAGGCTTTACATGGATTACCATGATTGGTCCACTTTCGTTGAGTTATGCATTCCCATTGAATGACAAACCGGGCGATGAAACTAAAAATATTCAATTCGAGATTGGTCGTACTTTCTAAGTACGATCTTTTCACGAGATTTAACTTAATATAAGGAACAATGATGAAAACAATGAAAATGGCCATTATGGGCTTAGGCTTGGGTTTTGCTGGATTGGTTCAAGCGGCAGGTTTTGGTGTAGTTGATCTAGAAAAAGTTGTAGAAAGTAGCACCTACTTAAAGCAACAGAATGCAAGTTTAGAACAATCGGTTAAACCGCAAACCACGAAGCTTGAACAAATCACCAAAGATATTGAAGCGTTGAAACAAAAAGCACAGGCTCAAGGTGCAAATGTTCAGCAAATTAATGCGCAATACCAAGCAAAAGTGAATGAATTCCAAACGATTCAGCAAGGTGTTCAGGCGAAAGTACAAAGCACAATCCAAAACACTAATGCAACTTTTGAGGCTCGTGTAAAGCAAGTTGCTGAACAATTGCGCCAAGAAGGTGGATTAGACTTCGTTTTGAATAAAAATTCAGCACTTGCTTATGACGCAAAGAGTGATTTAACTGCTAAAATGATCCAAAAGGTTAATGCAATTAAATAATCAATGAAATCAAATCGTTTTCATCTCGATGAATTAGCTCAGCTTGTACAAGGTGAGCTAATTGGTCAACCCAATTATGTTTTAGATGGGCTTGCAAGTTTAGAACATGCGCAATCCAATCATATTTCTTTTGTAAATAACGACAAATATTTGAATGAAGCTCAAAACTCTAAAGCCGGCGCTTTGATCGTCACGGCAGAGTTAAAAGAACAGCTTACAAATTGCCAAAATTTTATTGTTGTCCGTAATCCCTATCTTGCCTTTGCGATTTTAACCCATCAATTTGAAGTTAAAGTAAGCAAACGGGGTATTGAAAGTACTGCGCAAATCTCTCCTTCAGCAATTATTGCAGACGATGCTTATATTGGTCATTATGTTGTGATTGGTGATGATTGTGTGGTCGGTGCAAATACAATTATCCAATCGCACAGCAAAATTGATGATGGTGTTGAAATTGGCAAAGACGGTTTTGTCGATTCTCATGTGACCATTACAGGCGAAACAAAAATCGCAGATCGTGTTCGGATTCATTCCAATACTGCAATTGGTGGAGAGGGCTTCGGTTTTGCACCTTATCAAGGAAAGTGGAATCGTATAGCTCAATTGGGTTCTGTACGTATCGGAAATGATGTGCGTATAGGTTCAAATTGCAGTATTGATCGTGGTGCTTTGGACGATACAATCATTCATGATGGTGTCATTATTGATAACCTTGTGCAAATCGCCCATAACGTGCAGATTGGCGAGAATACTGCCATCGCAGCCAAGTGTGGTATTGCGGGCAGTACGATTATTGGCAAAAACTGTGTTCTTGCAGGTGCTGTTGGTATCGTAGGGCATATAAAAATCACTGATAATGTCACAATTACTGGAATGTCAATAGTCACAAAAAGTATTTCTGAGGCAGGTTCTTATTCTTCAGGTACTGGACAATTTGAAACAAATCATTGGAAAAGGACGGTTGTGCGCTTAAGACAATTAGCAGATGTGCCATTGACCAAACTAGTGAAACAAATAGATCATATGCAGGCTCAAATTGAGTCCATTGAATCAACTTTAAAGTCGCGTAAATAATTATGACTGAGTCTAAATCTCTACCTTTTACGGTTCCTGAATTACCAATGCAAACCCAAACGATTCGCGAGTATTTGCCACATCGTTATCCATTTTTGCTTGTCGATCGTGTAACTGAAGTTACAGAGAATGGGATTGTAGGATACAAAAACGTTTCAATTAATGAAGAATTTATGCAAGGTCATTTCCCAGGCTATCCAATTATGCCGGGTGTTTTGATCGTTGAGGCGATGGCACAAGTTTCTGGTGTGCTCGGTTTTATCATGAATAATGAAAAACCAAGACCAGGTTCTTTGTTCTTATTCGCTGGTGCTGAAAAAATACGATTTAAAAAACAAGTCGTACCAGGCGACCAACTCGTGCTAAAATCTGAATTACTCATGCAAAAACGTGGCATTTACAAGTATTTATGTACTGCCAGTGTTGACGGCGTGGTAGCAGCAACCGCTGAAATTATCATTTCTCATCAGAAATTAGAGCAGGCATGAGCAATAACGACTTAATCCACCCAACCGCTATTATTGACTCTTCTGCAGTGATAGCACCAGATGTCCAAATTGGACCATATTGTATTATTGGTCCGCAAGTGACGATTGGTGCTGGTACCAAACTTCACTCACATGTTGTGATTGGAGGCTATACACGTATTGGTGAAAATAACGATATTTTCCAATTCGCAAGTGTAGGTGAAATTTGTCAAGATTTAAAATACCAAGGTGAAGAAACTTGGTTAGAAATTGGCGACAACAATAAAATCCGTGAACATTGCAGCTTACACCGTGGCACTGTTCAAGATCGAGGCCTAACCAAAATAGGAAGCAATAACCTATTGATGGTGAATACGCATATTGCACATGATTGTTTGATTGGAAATAACAATATTTTTGCAAATAATGTCGGCATCGCTGGCCATGTTCACATTGGCGATTTCGTCATTGTGGGCGGGAATTCAGGTATCCATCAATTCTGTAAGATTGATTCTTATAGTATGATTGGTGGTGCATCACTGATTCTTAAAGATGTTCCTGCTTATGTCATGGTTTCAGGTAATCCTGCGCATGCTTATGGTATGAATGTTGAAGGGATGCGTCGTAAAGGCTGGTCTAAGAATGTGATTCAAGGCTTAAGAGAGTCGTTTAAATTGATCTATAAAGAGAATTTAACCACTGAACAAGCCATTGAAAAAATTCGTCAAGAGATCCTTCCAGAAGTTGAAGAAGTCCAGTTATTGATTGATTCAGTATTAGAATCTAAGCGCGGTATCGTGCGTTAATTGTTAAAGATTTCAATAAAAAAATGCCTCTATTGAGGCATTTTTTTTATTGTCTAAATTGTGAATAAGCGGATTAACCTTTTTTGAAAAAACCTGCTTCTTCTGATTTAGGGTAGGTGCTTAACAGTTTGCTTTTATAGACATTCGCAGTTTGTGTGTTCTTGTTGACATCTTTGGCAATACTATAAAGTTGGTATAAAGCACGCGGTGCTTTAGACGAGTTTGGAAATTTAGCTGCCACGATTTCATAGTTTTTCTTGGCTTCATTGTAATTTGGTGGATCAATTGCCAATTGGAACTCTGCTAACCAAAAATAAGCATTTCCAGTATAAATACTGTTTGGGTAGTTTTTAATAAAGTTTTGCATAGGGGCGATGGCTTGTTTTGCACCGCCTTTTTTATAGGCATCTAAAGCAATGGTATAAGCTGCTTTTTCCAGTGCAACAGGATCACTGGTATTGTTGCTACTGTTGGTCGGTGTTGGTGCCGTGCTATTCGTTGTAGCTTTGCTTGCAGTGGTTGTTTGATCGGTTGCGGTTGAACTATCGACAGGTGCATTTTCAGCAGGTGCTTGTTCTGGTTGATTGCTTTCAGGTTCAAGTTTCTGATTGAGCAGTTCAAGACGCTGATCTAAATCGGTATAGCGGTTGGTGAGTTCTTTGTTTAGTTGATCAATGGCATGATCTTGTTCTTCAATCTTGCCACGTAATTCACGAATTTGATTTTCTAATTGTTGATTCTTTTGTATTAAATCCCAATTCATATTTCCAGCAATGGGTGCTGGTGAATTTGTTACATCATTTCGAGATGATGCAGTATCACTTAATCCACGAGATTCTATAGGGATTGCATATAAAGATGCTGAACTGAGTAAGGCAATAGAAAACAGGGCATGCTTTTTTAGCATAATTTAAAATCCATCAAAGTCAAAATTTCTCAAATACACTGATATGGGCTATTTGAAAATCAATAATTGTTATCATTAAAAACGGCTAGGGACGGAATTGCAAGATGCTTTTACAATCTTCAGCTAATTCTAATGTAATATGAAGCGTTTTTGTATTTTAAAGCCTGTCATCTATGAAGTAGTGCTGAGATAAAATTCAGTAGAAGATTGACTGATGCTTGATAAGTTCAAAGAGCTATTGAAAAGAAAAGTTAGAATTTCTGTTAAAAATTAACCATATTGATGATGAAATAAGCAAACGAATGAATAACTTGAGAAAATCACAATGTTAGGCTTGAAAGAAAATTAAAAATCTCTATACTCTGTTCTTGCAATGGTAGCCCTGCTGGTGGTTTCGCAATTGTACTCTGAAAACCCCGCCAGGACCGGAAGGTAGCAACGGTATCAGAAATACGATGTGCCGAGATTTTGCTAGTAGGGCTGCCACCAGATTTCTAAATCTACGAATAATAATAACTCAATATATCCATTCGATTTATATCCTGCATTTTGAAAACATCTTTGCTATTTAATTTCTGAAAATTTTATATTCTCAATCTTTAGACCATCTGATTTAATTCAACCATCATTTTTTAGTCGTGACTAAAGATCTATCACTCTTATTGAGCTTATATTGAAAACACGCTTATAGTTTTATCGATGAATGAAATGATAGCTTGTACAGCGCTAAAAGATATTGGATCTGCTTAGAATTTATAAGAAATCAAAAGTGAGGAGGGAATTCTATCAATAGATTTTCAACCTAAGATTCTAACCCTACCTATTAATGAAAAGTTGATCTTGAATTGTATCGACTAGCCATCATCAATCATCACTTGGTTTTTTTGAAATTGCTTTCATAATCGCATCCATTTCAAAACCACGATATTGTAAAAAGCGAATTTGTTTGGCTTTAATTTTTGGATCTTTACTGACCTCTGTACCATATTTTTTTACTTTCAATTGGTAGGCCTGTTCATACCAATCAATTTCTGCAATATCCTCTTGTACTAAGGCTTTATCCAGTTGTTTGGCACGTAAAGCCAGTTTGATTCGATTCGGGCCCTTACCTCTACGGACTTGGCTACGCACAGTCATTTCCGCGACACGTTGGTCACTTTGGTAGTTATTCGCTGACAACTCATCAACCAAAATTAAAACTTCCTCACGGCTTTGCGCATAGGTCATCAGCTTTTCAATCAGATCAGCTTTGGAATATTCTTTTCGAGTCAACACCGCAAAAGCATAAGAACGCAAACGTGTACCTGTTAAGCCCTGTGGTTTGGGTGCAAGATCCTGTTCCGCATTAAAGGCGTGTTCATCATTTGCAATGCCAGAATCAAGTTCTGCAGGTTGGGATGTAGAATGCTGATACTCTGTTGTTTCCTGTTCACCAAATTGCTGTTTGAGTTTTTGGTAATCTAACAATTTGGGAAATTTTGCTTGGCTCATAGCTATTGATAACAATCTATTTATTTCAGAGATAAACGCTAGTTTAGCTTTAATTCACTTTTTTAACAGTGCAAATGCTATACGGATGAATTTTCCTTCTCCTAAATATCAGAAGATATAAGGGAGTATAAAGGGGAAGATAAGCAGATATCAGGATTTAAATTTTTATTCAAAACACTTCATGTCGGAGCTTAATACCGTCTAAACTGGTTTACCGATACTGTCCGTTTCTATTCGATCAATGATTCGAATTGATTTAGGACGAAGGTAGCGTGGAGTTTGGCCGCTAATCCATAATTGTAATTCTTCAATATTGAGTACCTGATTGAGAATAATGTCTACTGCCAAGCATTGTCCAAGATCAGCATCATCTATAGCATAAGCGCGTGCAAATTTGATTGCGCTATGGGTATATAAAATATTTTCCAAATCAATCGGGTAAACATTTACTCCACCGCAAATTAACATATCATCAGAGCGACCTTTTAAATAATAATAACCTTCAGCATCTTGTACGGCTAAATCACCGCACTGTAGCCATTGATTCGGTGTAATTGACCAAGCACATTTGCTCCATAAGATACCGATATTGCCATTTTCTAAAGGCTGACCCGTAGAATCGACAATTTTAATTTGTACACCTTGAATAGCTTTTCCAATACTTTCAGGATTTCGTTTTAAATCAGCTGTTGTTGCCAAGAGGTTAATTCCACTTTCAGAGCTGCCATAGAGATTGAACAGTTGTATCTGAGGATAGTGCTGTAGGGCGTGTTTGACTAAATTCGCACTTAAAGGCGCGCTACCTGTAATGATGTATTGAACTGAGCACAGAGGAGCGTTCAGTTCAATTAAACGGTATAAAATAGTGGGCACTAAGTTTAAACAATCAATTTGATGGTGTTTAATCAGTTGCTTGGCTGATTGCGGATCAAAACGTTTTTGCAAAATCACAGTTTTATGAAAGCTCAGCGCCATCAAACTCGCAGTTAAACCTGCCGCATGGCAGAGTGGTGTCATCACAAAAATTTGCTTAATTTTAAAAAATTTTAGTTTCCTGAGCATGAGGTCTAACAAAGGTAAACTTTGTAGTGGTTTAGATTGCCTTGTCGCAACTTTAGGAATTCCTGTTGAACCAGAAGAACAGACACTTATTTTATTAAAATAAGTCGGTTTTATACGAAATTTCTGCTGAGTACTTGGTGGAGGAATAAGCGTAAAATTTTGGATATTGAGTTGAGTGAATGTATCTAAACCGCCAATAAGATGCAGTTGTTTCTGGTCAATTAAAGCTTGAAGTTTATGCTGTACGAGGCTGGGGTTAACGATAATGATATCTTTACCTAAACGGCTCAGTGCAAACAAGGCCGCCAAGCTATCTAGGTCTTGTTGCATCATTAAACCAATCTGTTGCGGAAGTTGCTTTTGCTTATGTGTTTTTTGCCATTCACAAATAAGTTGGTCAGTTCTACATTTTAATTCTAAAAAGCTAATTTGACGATCATCAATAATAAATGCTGTTTTATCTTTTTGAATACGTGTCTGTGAATCTAAAATACTATATAAATGAATACCATGTTGAATAGTGCTATAGCATAAACTTATGCACCATCTTAACCAAAAGATCCATTTCATCTTATAACTTTCGCTTGAGTAAATGTTTATAGAAATAATAAATCGGTGTGATCAACAATATTGAACCAATCTGTGCAAGCCCTAACCACCAAGGTTGCCATTGTCGTTTACGATAAATTAGGCATGTAAGAATCGCTTGAGCAGCGTCTTTTGCTTGCATCGTTGGCATTTGCTGATATTGTTTGGTGGGTAAAATCATTCGTGTACGAACTAAGGGCAAGTAGACTAAGCCTGCGTGTACTTCATGAACCGCCAATTCTGGTTGAATGGCAAGAATCCACTGTTGCATTGCGGTTTTCGAAGCTTGATAGGTTGACCAAAATGGCGGGGCAAATAGTTTGGCATTGATGGTTGAAACCACAATAATTTGTCCTTGATTGTGTTTTAAATCAGCTAACAATAAACGGGTGAGTTGGGCAGGGTTGATATAGTTAATCGCAATGGTTCGATTGATATCCTGTGGGCGATCCAAGCTATCCCAAACAGAGCGCTGAATTGATTTTCCTGCATTATGGACCAATACATCAATCTGAATATTGCGTGCTTTTAGGCTTTGAAAAATATCTTCTGCGGCATCGGATTGATATAAATCTGCGCAGATGATTTCAATATGGCACGAATAAGATTCTAATTCACTTTTGAGTTGTACAAGTTTATCTGTACTGCGTGCAATCAGCACAAGCGTGCATTGTGTATTGGATAACAGCCTTGCACATGCTTCACCAATCCCAAAACTTGCCCCTGTAATTAAAATGGTTTTATTTTGAAAGTGTTGTTTGAGTTTATTTTTTTGAATTCGTGGAGCTCGAAAAAATAAAAATTCAGTGATTGTTCTGATTTTTTTATACATAATAATGAAAGAATCTGATTCATACGGCTTTAGCTTAGTTATAACTGAAATTTATATTAAATCAAAACGACTGTTGTTTAATTTGGTTTTAAGCATAAAAAAGCACCTCGAAAGGTGCTTGATATACTTAAAAATAAAGTTTGAATTTAAACATCTAAAAAGTCAGGCTCTTCTTCTTTCTCTTCCGCTGGTGCAGCATTGGCAGTGGTTAAAAGTTTTTCACGAATCATACGATCAAGTTCTTGAGCCAATTGAGGGTTTTCCTCTAAATGGCGAATGACATTGTTTTTACCTTGACCGATTTTGTCACCTTGATATGAGTACCAAGCACCTGCTTTTTGTACGAGTTCTTGTCCAACTGCAAGATCAACCAATTCACCTAAGTGGTTTACACCTTTACCATACATAATTTGGAAAAGTGCTTCACGGAAAGGAGGCGCCATTTTGTTTTTAACAACTTTGACTTTGGTTTCAGAACCTACAATTTCATCGCCTTCTTTAACTTGTCCAATACGACGAATATCTAAACGTACAGAAGCATAGAATTTCAACGCATTACCACCAGTTGTGGTTTCAGGGCTACCAAACATCACCCCAATTTTCATACGAATCTGGTTAATGAAGATAACCATACAGTTTGAACGTTTGGCATTACCTGTGATTTTACGTAAAGCTTGGCTCATCAAACGTGCTTGTAGACCCATGTGAGAGTCACCCATTTCGCCTTCAATTTCGGCTTTAGGGGTTAACGCTGCTACAGAATCGACAACGATCATATCGACTGCACCTGAACGAACCAACATATCTGCGATTTCAAGTGCTTGCTCACCATTATCTGGCTGTGAAACTAAAAGGTTGTCTATATCTACCCCAAGTTTACGTGCATATTGTGGATCTAAAGCATGTTCCGCATCAATAAAGGCACATGTTCCACCTGCTTTTTGGCATTGCGCAATGGCTTGTAGCGTCATTGTCGTTTTACCAGAAGATTCAGGACCGTAAATTTCAACGATACGACCTTTTGGTAAGCCCCCAATACCCAATGCAATATCAAGTGTTAAAGAGCCTGTAGAGACCGCTTCAACCGCTTGAACAGTGTTATCACCTAAGCGCATCACTGTGTTTTTACCAAATTGTTTCTCAATTTGGCTCAGTGCCGCATTCAGTGCCTTGCTTTTGTTATCATCCATCTCGTAAACCTCAAACGATGTAATATCACTAATATCTTAAGTGGATGTCATTAAATTTGATCTTTCGTCCACGGCAGTAATAGTGACAGAAAATAAAAAATGGTTCTATATTAAAAAACATTAGTACGACATAAGATGTCGTACCCAACCTAAACGAATTCAGTCATCATCATAGGACCAAGATTGGTCAAATTGTTGATCATTTTCTTGTTTAAATTTGCTAATTTGTCGTCGATCTTTTTTACTTGGTCGATGATCAGGGCGCGCTAGATTATGCAATTTTCTTTGGGATGAAATCAACTCTCTACGTGCCACACTCACCTCAGTTTCTTCATAAAGTTGTTGGGCAATCGGTGCGCCGCCACGAACAACGGAGAGTGCTTTAATCACTACCGTTTTACGATCAAAACCTTGTTGTATGGTGAGCTCCATTCCAACACGAATCTCTTTTGAGACTTTAACACGTTCATTATTATGATGAACTTTACCACCCTCGATTGCATCTTTGGCAATAGAGCGTGTTTTAAAAAAACGTGCAGCCCAAAGCCATTTGTCTACACGCATTGTTTCAAGTTGTTGTTTCTCAGGCTGTTTTGACATCGACATCCTTATGTTCTAAATCTGTTGACTGTAAATTTGCTAATGCTACTTTTTTCAGTAAAGGTAAAAGCTCAGTTAAATGATTGATTGCAGGGTATTCCAATTCTAATTGATGACGCGCAGCACGACCACTGGAAGGTTGAGTAATCGTGATTAAGTGTGCTATACCAAACTTTTCAGCACCTTTTAATACTGGGATGGTGTCATCCACAAAACATGCATTTTGTGGGTCAAATGGATGCTTTTGCTGCAGGATTTGCCAAAACTCAATAAACTCTTTGGAATAGCCAATTTCTTCACTACTGATCATTACTTCAAAATAAGGGCTGAGATCAACATTTTCAAGTTTAAGTTTTAAGCCAGCACAATCTGCATTGGTCAGTAACCAACAACGATAACCTTGTGCTTTTAATTGTTTTAATAATTCAAAACAGCCCATTCTTGGGGTGATTTTATCTTTAAAATCATATTGTAACTGTAGGACATCAACCCCAACTTTTTCAGACCAGTATTTTGAAGAATACCAGCAGAGGGTATGATTATGTTGTTGATAAAATGCATTTAGAATGTTTTGACTGTGCTCTAAACTACATTGATGGGTTTCTGCATGCCGTTCAGGGAGTTTGGTGTTCCAGATCAGATCATCAAAAGCTAAATCAAGGAGTGTACCGTCCATGTCAAAAAAGATGATCGGTTTTTGCATTCAAGGAACTCCAAAGTTTTTTAAAGTTTAACAAAGACTCTTTGAAGTGTAAAAATATTAAATTTTAATTAAAGCACATTAAGCCTTTTAAATACTTTCAACGTTTAAGCAAGTTGTTTAGGTCAAAAGAAAAATTATGTACATATGTGTGCACATAATTTTTTAAATTGCTTTTATAAGTATAAAGTATTTGGACTGAAAAAATCATAGCATTCAGTAATTGTTGGTTAAATCAAATATGGTATACAAAAGCCATAAAAAATAGTATGTTATCTGATAAATTATAAGATACGGTTACATTAGGTTATCGAGAAAAAGTAATACATAAAGCTAAAATATGGTCGTTCGCAATGGCTAGGTGATAATTAGGGGTAAAATATTCAAGTGTCTATTTTCTAGAATATAATTAATATTTATTATTTAAACTAAATTGGAAATTTGGAAAGCATGAAAAATGCTATTTAAGGAAGTATGAAAATGAAGAAAAAGATAATTTCTATTGTATTTTGTTTTTTATCAATGAGTGTTTTTGCGGAGGTGGATCTAGATAGAACTCTCTTTGAGGCTGGAGTAGTTGATCATAATTATAGAATTATAGATACGGATGCATTTGATGAAATAATGAGAGGTGTTACCAATAATATAAATGCTTATGCACCAATTAAAATTGATACATACACAACGTTTGATACAGCTATTTTTACTAGATTTGGTATCTATATAAACATCACAATCAAAGAACTTAGTAAGGGAGATTTGAGTAGCGAATTAAAAGATAAATTATTAAATAATCTTTGCAAAGAAGACTTATTTAGGTCAGAAACAGTAAAAATGGAAAATATACCATTCAATATTAATATTTATGGTGAAAATGGTGAGAAAATATTCAATGAAAAATTTAAATCAAGTGATTGTTATGACGAGGATTAAATAACATAGTATAAATAAAATCAATAATATATGATTGTGTTTGTCTATATCAAAGATGATCGGTTAAGGACGCTACAAAGCAGTTGATTGAAACTTTAAAAGACTTTGTTGTTTATGTTGAATCAATCTTTCACTAGGTTTACTTGGTGTTTAAATTCTTGAAAAATAAAAGCTAGAACTTAATCTGGCTTCTACGGCTATGGTACCGTGGAACTTCACCATATTTAAATAGTGTAAGGATTCCACCCAACTCGCCTTAAAGATTTAGCCTAAAAGTTCATCTACGTAATAGTCGAACTTCAATTTAAATCTCCTTAAAAATTATTATAGTCTGCTTTTTATTTAATAGCTAGTAACGAAATATCATATAAAAGCTGAGCATTCAGGGAAAAAAGCGTGATTTCATAATGGTGCTTGACTCGCAGTTATTTCTAACCTGCATCTACTGAACGTACGAAACGGACTATTTCCAAATCATGTCTAAAATAAACTATAGCAAATAACAAGTGTTAAAACCCAATGGTTGAATGGAGTTGTTATTATGTTTGGATGCGGTGCTTAATGGGGTTGTGAAAAAAATAAAAGCCCATAAACTGGGCTTCTAATAAAGACTTCACTGTTACCATGATTCTTTTATCCTACTCAGTGTCAAAAGACCTGTTAGGGGCGGCGTCCTTCGTTCTTTCGGTTGCCCACTGGCTGGTTACAGGTTGTGGCAACAGGTTAGCAATGCTATTAAACCCAACGGCACGGACCCTGTGCATTGAATCATCAAGCCATCGGGAAGTCCTCGCCCATGCGTTGACAAGTATAAATTTTCAATTGTGAATAATCAATTTGCAGATTCAGTTAATTCAACTTGGACATTTAAAAAAGAATGTGAAAAGTGAGTGAAGCGGATTTATGATTTTGTAAGGAATGTTGATGAGGGCTGGAAAATATAGGTAATCAATGGTAGTTTGGTTTACTACAAATCAGTAAAGTAAAATTAAAAAAATCATGAAACTAATTTTAATCATTTTACTTGTTTTTACTTTGACAGCTTGTGTTAGCCTGCCTAAAAGCTCTCAAGAGCTTCAAACAAAAAGTACCACTAGATACCAGTTTAATGTAAATAGGGATTTAGATGTTGTTGAAAGAAATTTTGATGAGTTTTTAGATAAATGTTACTACACACTAAATAATGCAAAGATTTATTTAAACCATGCACAAGTTGGAGTAGATCAAGGTTTTGATAAGTCTAAAAATGGTAATAATATCAAGTATTCGATTTATGGTGGGTTATCACCAAAGAATTATGTTTTAGATTTGGATTTGACTAAAGCTGTAGATTCGAGCAGTGTAAGAGTTGATGTGGTGGCGGTGACAGGTATGTGGAAAAGGCATTTTCCGAAGTATGAACGGGTTGCTAATGGGGAAAAAGAAAGTTGCCCATGGTAAGAAATAAATAATTTAATCTCTCTTCTAGGGAGGTTTTTCATGACTAAAAATAAATAACAAGTAATTTAGAAAGAAAGCCCCACTTTAAAAAGTGGGTCTTTGGGTGGCGTCCTTCGTTCTTTCGGTTGCCCACTGGCTGGTTACAGGTTCTGGCAACAGGTTAGCAATGCTATTAAACCCAACGGCAGGAACCCTGTGCATTGAATCATCAAGCCATCGGGAAGTCCTTGCTCCTGCATCGTGAGTATAAATTTTCAATTATGATTAATCAATGAGTGGATTTCTTTTGAGTTTGCTAGGTTAAATATTCGATTGAATGTAGATAATCAGATTAGGCAAGTCATTAGAGAGTGTAAAAGACAAATAGATTTTGCTTTTTATCCCACCATACTCAAGATATTTATTAGTTAAAAGCTATTGTTTTCATGCACTCAACATAAAAAAATGGTAGGCTTGTGGACAAAAATCAGACATCCTACAGGTCGGATCAATGTTTATTACCACTCAAGCACCACAAGATGAACAAATTTTAAAATTAGTTCCAGTTTTGGCATCTGCAAGTCAAATCTTGCTCGAGGAATACCAAAATTATTGTGCTGGAAATGCGTTTAATATTGATAAAAAGGATGATCAGTCACCTGTTACCCAAGCTGACTTAAAAGTGAATGCCTATTTAATAGAACAATTGGCGAAAATCACTCCTGAAATTCCAGTGCTATCAGAAGAGAGCGATTACTCTCAACGACATACATGGAATATCTGTTGGATGCTGGATCCTTTGGATGGAACTAAAGAATTTATTCATGAACGTGATGAATTTACGATTAATTTAAGTCTAATTCACAACCACCAAACCATATTTTCAATCATTGCTGTACCGACAGAGCAAGTGATGTATTTGGGATATTTAACAGAATTGCCTTATAAATATTGCTTTATTCACCGTACTTGGGAACGTTATTGCAAGTTTAAAGCTGTAGAGGAAGATGCAATTCAAATTGGACTAAGCCATAGCAGTAAAAATCCAAAGTATCAGCAATATATTGATTATATTGAGCAAGAATCGCCTGTCATTAGACGCGAGGCGGGCAGTGCCTATAAGTTTTGTATGATGCTTGAAGGCGAAATTGATATTTATCCAAGATTCCATCCAACCTCTGAGTGGGATACCAGTGCAGGACAAGGATTATTGGAAAGTATTGGTGGTGGATTACTGAGTTTAGCTGCGGTACCATTTACCTATAATCAACGTGATACCGTGTTAAATGATGGGTTTATCGCATTTCGGAATGTCGAAAATAAAGAAATTGCTTTAGAAGCATTAAGCAATGTGAGCTTTTAATCTGATATACATATGCATTTTATAGATAATTTAACACTTTGATATTAGGGTCTGTTGACAATTCGTCTATGTTTGCGACTACGTGTGTTTTTTTGGCGATACTAGGAACGAAATACGAAATTTAGTCATTCTAAATGAGTAGTTCGTAACGACGTAGCGGCAAAAAACACGCTAGTCCCGAAGGGTTGTGGCTAAAATTATCTCAGCCTACGTTATGAAACTCGAAAATAGTCTCGCTATTCTCTTCGTTTCATGCCTTGCCTGCTCAATTTTAACCTACAACGCAAGCCATTTATGAAATGTTAACAGACCCTAGATTGAGCGCTTGGCTGCATATGTTATAGTAAGCTTGTATAAAAATGAGTTTTAAGTTGATATGGCCTTAGATTTATTGCCGAACAGTATGCTAAAAGCAATAGATTTATTGCCCGATGCGAAAACACCTGTAACCTTATTCACGCGTCATTCAATTCGTGAGGTTGTGAATGGGCAGGGGCTGGCAGGTTATGATCTGCAATTAACTTCCCAAGGTCGTGATCTAGCGCAAGCTTGGGGTTGTTATTTGATTGAAAATACGGATCGAGTAATCCAACATTGTATTTCAAGCCCCATTCAGCGTTGTGTCGATACCGCGGCTTTGATGATTCAAGGCGCTGACGGAATTTCTCCTTATCCGAATACCCATCACATCGAAATTGTAGAAAAGGGCTTATTGGTTGAGCCGGGAAGCTTTGTGCTGGATATTAAACAGGCTGCTCCTTATTTTAGAGCACAAGGTGCTTTAGGTTTTATCAATAGTTTTGTAAATAATGCCTTACCTGGTATGAAACATCCGATTACGGGTGTGGTGGATGTGCTTGAATTAATCTATGAAACACATCCTACGCTAAACAACGGGATTAGTTTGGCTGTGAGCCACGATACGATTCTTGCTGCGATTATTGCGGTGATTTCAAAACGTACTGAAATCAGTCAAAGTGACTGGCCAGAGATGATGGAAGGCCTATTTGTTTGGTTTGAAGGCGAGCGTTTTGCAGATAGTCATTTAAAATGGATTTGGCGAGGCGAACGTGGTGAATTGTCGATACGAGAGTTTCAGCAATAGTTGCTTTTTAAATTAAAAAATAATTATGTTGAGCGAATCATATTGATATTGAAAGCTCCTTCTCCCTTTGTGTAGGCGATGCCCCATCTTGCGCTACTAAATCTGTATCCCCGCATACCCACACACAATGGGCGATATCCCTGTCGCCACGTGATAGCACCACGGTGCAGATAAATAACAACCTAAAACTCAATAAATCCATAAAAGTAAAATTTAGAGCAATATGTCCTTTTTATATTTTTAAATAAAAATCACATGATTATAAACAATGTGATATATTTAAATAATTGAAATATATAATTATTTTAATTTAATCTCAGAAACTAAGGATAGAGATAAGTCGTTATAAATATGGGGAAGATATGTGATGCAATTACGGTTTAAATATTTAACAATTTGTACGCTTTCAGCAATGCTTATTGCATGTGGGGGCGGTAGTGATAGCCATTCTACAAATGATCAGCCATCGAATATACCGCAAAACCCTGGCGATGGTACAAATGAGTTACCAGGAGATGGTACACCAGAAACCCCAGACAACGGTTCAGGGGGTTCAAATGGCGGTACGACTTTACCTCCAGAGAATGGTTCGGGCGGTTCAAACGGTGGTACGACTCAGCCTCCTGAGGGCGGTTCGGGTGGCTCAAATGGTGGTACAGGCACAACACCACCTGTAGTAGAAAAATATCCAGAACCAGTTAAAAATAAAATCTCAAGCAGTGTATTAGGCTTTTATGATTTTAATGCACAGGGTGGAAATCGCTTATTGCGCAATGATTTAAATGGTAACTTTGCTGCAATGCTACAGTTTGCCCAAAGTCATGTGGTAAACCCGAAGAATAATGAACAGGATAAAATGCCACGCTTAACAACGCAGAAAGATGCATTGTTATTGGTTACACCTTTGGTTTCGATGGGAGATGTTGATAAATTACAAGCGGAAATCTATAAAGGTAACCAACTGATACGTACCGTAAATCTAAAAGAGCCTTCACGTCTTGCTGCTTCCGATCAGTCTAATCAGGATGATCGAGCGCGGGTAATGTATTCTAAACAGGCATGGTCAGTAGCATTAAAGTGGGATGAGGTACGTTCAGGATTATCCATCCGTATTATAGACTCTGTAAACAATCGCAGTGGTTCTTTAGCTGGGACAGATATTGATTTTGCCGCACCAGGCGAGTTGGTGGTGCAAAGTATTCGTTTAGGTTTATTGACTGATGCACCTAAATCCAATGGTCACTATATGCTGTTGGAACCTGAAAAAGCAGGAACCGATTATTTCCAAACCATCCCTGCTGCAAAAATGATAGTCAGCAAATACGATGAAATGAAGCTTAATCGGGTCATGGTTGCAAGTGGTGTCATTTACGATTCTGTCAGTGCAACCAATGGTGGCGTCTATGATGGAGATATGCGTGAAAACACCGCTAAATCGACATTTAGTGTTGGAATTAACTTAGCGAACTGGGGTGTCACCAGTTCATCGATGCAAAGCCAAGAGCAACCACAAGTGACTCAAAGTGTGGTGATTCATCATGCCAGAGGTAAATATGCCAATGGTGAGTCCAATCACGGCTTAAGTGGTGGAAATGGTATTTTGACATTGATTGATTCGGTGGGGAATGAATTTAGCCATGAAATCGGGCATCACTATGGTTTAGGGCATTATCCTGGCTCAGTCGAAACTAGTGGAAGTCCTACAAATTATTTCTGGTCTGCACACCATGCGGACAGCGGTTGGGGATACATTGCATTTCGAAATAAAATGCGTGGCAATTTAAATTGGGGCAATACCAATTTAGGTGATGGCAGTAATGGTGTACCAAACTTCCAAAATCTCTATGCCTATGGTTGGGATGCCATGAGTGGTGGATCCAGCGCCAGCTCGATTTCCAAATATACCCACTATACTGGTTATAGTATGTGGTTAAAAATTCAACCTGCTTTTGATAAATACGTGTGGGATCCAAACTCTACAACAGGCTATAAAAAATGGAATCCCGCAACACGCGAAATGGTAGATGCACAACCCAAAATACCAAACTCAGGCAATGTTTGGTATAACAGTGCCGATGGTAACTTTTTAAAACCACGTTTGTTTAGTGTGCCTGTTTATACGATTTTAGGTGGCTATGATCCAGTCAATCAGGTGGGGATTATTTATCCTGCGGCACGAGGCAATTGGGGCAATGTCTTTAATCTACCTCAGGCCAACACGACTGGCACAGCTGCAAGTTGTTGGTTAAATGTGCAGTATGCCAACAAAGTAGAAAATATTGCACTTGCTCCACAACGGGTAAATTCAGGTAGCAATGCCAACAAATTCCATATCAACCTTGCGCAAAGTGATACACCTCAAAATGTTGATCTTTACTGCCAAAAAGCAGGTCAGCAAGCAGTGAAATTGTCGAATATCAATATTCCAGTCACTACACAAGCAATGGCACCTTTTGTTTCTATTGGCAAAGAAGCAGAGTATTCGGCATTAAGAACACTTGAAATGCCACAACTTGAACAAGCTTTGCTGAATAATAAAGGTAAAGAGGTGGTCAGTCTTGATGCGGATTCACGCTTATTATTTGACTCTTATCGTCAATTTAAAACTGAATTGTCAGCGGACGCGCAAACAGAAATGGTCCGTTATACCCAACAGCAAATTAAACTTTACCGTTTAAATCGTTGGATAAATGCATATCGAACTGATCTTGAAAGTGGCAATGTTGAAGCAATTGAGGCATTTAATCAGTTTGTGGCAAAGTTGGAACTAAGTACTGATTTCAATTTAAACCATGTTTCCAGCATTAAAAACGGGACAAATTGTCTAAAAGTTGAAACACTGTCTAATGGCAAATTGAATGCTTATATCAGTGGTAAGAGCGGCTGTACGGGTGATGACACTGAACAGTGGATTTATGATGCAATGGGTAAAATCCACAGCAAAAAATATATGGATCAGTGTTTAGCCAATCAGGGTGGAGTGATTAATCTAAGCTCATGTAACCATGATGCAGCAAGCCAAGTGTGGGCGATGAATGCCACACAGCAACGTATCGAACAAGGTTCAAAATGTTTTGATTTGGAATATGGTTATTTAAGCAATAACCGAGCACGTTTGATTAGTTATAATTGCGGTACTGGTGGAAATCAAAAATGGACAAATCTTACTACCAATAACAGTTTGATTTTGGCTGCAACCCGTGCTGAAAATTTAGCTTTGATCAAGCAACTGCTGATCAAGTAAGCAAATCAAAAATTAATTTATCACCATAAAATAAGCGCCATAAGGCGCTTATTTCTGTTCATGTTGATGATTTTACTTAAATGCATCAATGATTGAACTGTTGTTATGCTGGTTTAAGAAAACTGATCCGCATTCATCAAAGAGTGTTGTAAATCTTCAGTGGCTTTACGCCCTTGCAGTTGTAAGGCAACAGCATGTATTAAACCGGTCCAAGTTTCATTGGGTTCCCAAATTTGATGCATCAACTCTTGTGCGGTTGGCATATCGATATCCATATAATATTGGCGATATAAATACATCAAACAACTCACCCGCATATTTTTTGCACAATGTACCCAAACAATTTTTTCCTGTACCAAATGCGCGATCAAATCTAACACAAATAAGCATTGATCATCTGCTGGTGTATCCCAATGGATTGGAATTTGAATGTAGTTGAGCCCAAACTCAGCACAGATTTTATCTTCATGTTCAAGGTGTAAGCTGGCATCTGTAAATGCCAGATTGATGATTGTATCTACGCCGTATTCTTTAATCTGTTTCAGTTGTTCAGCACTCGGCTGACCTGAAGTCAGTAAGTGTTCATGGACAAACTGGAAGTTTGCGATTTGACAGAGTTCTTGTTCAAGTTCGTTCATAGCATTCTTACAGAAAATGTTTAATAACATCATAAACAAAAACGCCATCTATGTAGATGGCGTTTTTATATTAATTAACGATTTGGTAAAATTTCTTTTAAAGCTGCATCCATTTCCAGAAGCGCTTTTTCAGTGGTTTCCCAATCGATACAACCATCAGTCACCGATTTACCATATTCTAAATCAGCCAGATTTTCAGGAATATCTTGGCGTCCACCTTTAATATGGCTTTCAACCATAATGCCGACAATAGATTTATTGCCATCTAAAATCTGTTCGGTGATATTTTTCAACACAAGCGGTTGTAAATACGGATCTTTATTTGAGTTAGCATGACTGGTATCAATCATGATTTTATTGCTTACTTTGGCTTTTGCTAACGCATTTTCCGCTTCAGCAACAGAGCCCGCATCATAGTTCGGCTTACCATTACCACCACGTAATACAACGTGTGCATAAGGGTTACCGCTGGTACGAATCACTGAAACTTGGCCTTCGTTATTTAAACCCAAGAAACTATGACCATGTTTAACAGACTGCATGGCATTGGTTGCAACGGTTAAACCACCATCTGTACCGTTTTTAAAGCCTACAGGTGAAGAAAGACCAGAAGACATTTCACGATGCGTTTGGCTTTCCGTTGTACGTGCACCAATTGCAGACCATGAAATAAGATCTTGGTAATATTGTGGTGAGTTCGGGTCAAGCGCTTCAGTCGCACAAGGTAAGCCTTTATCGTTTAACTCAAGCAATAGTTTGCGACCTAAACGTAGACCTTTTTCAATATTAAAAGAATCATTCATATCTGGATCATTGATCAAACCTTTCCAACCAACGGTTGTACGAGGTTTTTCAAAATAAACACGCATGATGATATATAAAGTATCTTTTACTTTTTCACTTAATACTTTTAAACGATTTGCATAATCATGTGCTGCAACAGGGTCATGAATAGAACAAGGGCCAATCACAACAAATAGACGTTTATCTTTACCATCTAAAATATTACGAACAGTTTCCCGACCATGAAGTACAGTTTGGTAGGCATTTTCATTTAATGGTAATTCAGCTTTAAGTTCCGCTGGGGTTACCAGCGTTTGAATGCTTTGGACATTCACGTCATCAATATCTGATTGAGTAATTGGATTTGAATTTAATGTATTCATTGCCGTCACTGGGTATTAGAAACATACAGAAAGTATTTTTAGTGGTCAGAATATAACACGAATTGGCCGAAGTTTTGTCATAAATAAATCATTAAAACTTTACGGTCAATTCATAATTATTAGTTATCAATAAAAGCTTAATTTTAAACCTGCGGTTGTTGGACGGATGGCATCACCATTGCAGCCTGTGGTTTTTCTACAGGTTTGGATTTAACTGGGTTTAAGATAAAGTTAATACCCAAGGCAAATAGGGTGATCCCCAAAACCTTGCGAATCATTTTTTCTGGCATTTTAGAACTGATCAAGGTTCCCACCACAATTGCAGGAATTGAGCCCACCAGCAACCATCCAAGCAGATGAAAATCTACATTGCCAGATGTCATATGTGCAAAACCAGCAACAGAGGTTAATAAAACAGCATGTACCACATCGGAACCGATGATACGAATCATCGGTAAATTGGGAAACATGAGGATCAGCGCCATGATACCAAATGCGCCAGCACCTACAGAAGAAAGGGTCACGAATACACCCAGTACAATCCCCATAATCACAACATAAGTACGTTTGCCTTCAATGTTGAAATTATTGGCCTCATGAAAATCTTGCTTTTCTGCACGAAATTTGGCAAAGAATTTTTCAATTCTAGAACGGAACACGATAGACAAGCCTGTTATGGTCAGCATAAAGCCTAACACCATGGTTAAAATGGCTTTGTAGTGTGTTGAACTGCTGAGGTAATTGTCTAAAACCCAATGGGTGATAAATGAAGCAGGGACACTGCCCAAGGCTAACCAGAGAACAATCGGCCAAACGATATTCAGTTTTTTAGCATGAACCATCGAGCCACAAAACTTAGAAATAGCCGCATAGAGTAGGTCTGTTCCGATTGCGATGTGTGGTTCTATTCGAAATAAACTAATCAGGATGGGGGTCATAAGTGAACCACCGCCTACACCAGTAATACCTACACAGAAGCCGACTAAAACGCCAGCTAGAATAAACTCAACAGGACCAAACATGACTTATATTGCCAGATATCAAAAAACAGGCATATCTTATGACTTTTTTGTATAAGTGGTTGTCTTGATTGTTGATTTGCTTATGCAAAAAAATGCTAAAGTCTTTTAACTTTAGCATAATGTAGGTTTTTATATCTATCTAATTGATTATTATTCTAAATTTTGATTCGGTCTCTTTGATAGATTGAAAAATGATCATTTGAATTGAATCATATTCGTATTGAAAGTTTCTTCTCCCTCTGGGAGAAGGCTAGGATGAGGGTGCTTTTATGTTGATTTATGATTTTAAAAACACTTGTGAAAGAACTTAATAAATATACTAATTATTAAATAAAAATTAAGATCTTAATAGGATTTACTCAGCAACTTCAACGGTTAGACCATAAGTAAAAATTTCACTTTCTGGCTTTTTGCTATTGTCAGGATTAGCTTCTGGATAAGAAGTCGTAATCAAATAAATTCCAGGTTTTTCAAATTTAACTTCCACTTCACCTTTTGCATTGGTTTTTACATGTGGTTGTTCACGTTGTGCACTGGTTTCATAGCTGCTGGCGCCTTTAAACACATCAACCTCAAGGTTTGGTACAGCTTTGCCATTGAGTAAAATCTGCGCTTTTAATGATTCACCAGCAAACAATTCATTTGGATGGGTTAAAAACTTAACTTCAAATCCTTTATTGCTGACTGCTGGAACAGGACTTGGTTTGCCTTTAGTGACAAAGCTTTCAGCAATAATATTGTTTTTAACCTCTAAGATTTGTGCATTTGCAGGGACTTGGTCTGCTGAAACTGAACGTGGCGGTTGTGGTGGTGTTACTGGTTTTTTTTCAGCATCGGCTTTTTGTTGTTCTGGTTTAGGCGCTTGCATATTTACATTTTGTAGACGTACAGGGCGGATACGTAACCAACGACCATCTATAAGTGCATATTTACTACTATTCCCTGAAGCATTATCTGTACGGATACGGTAAGTCCCTTCGCTTGGAAGATCAAACTCAGCAACATTAAAGCGTTTTAATTCGGCCGCAGGGTTTATTTTTATTTGCTGACCTTTAGGATCAGTAAGGAGATAGCTGGTTTTAAAGTTAATGCTGGGAACAAAAAACTTTTCTAAGGTTAGTGAACTCTGGAAGCTTACATTTTGTGATGCGCTGGTATCAAAAACTTCAGGGAGAATAAAAGGGCTGATGGTATGCGCAGAACCAACAACGGGTAATGCAGACAGCAGAGCAATTTTGAGCCATTGATTCATTTCAAGCGTCCTGTAAACTTAAGTTAAAATATTTTACATAATGTACTTGATAACAAGTATCATTATCAATATTATTTTAACAAAATTCAGAGACTATCCGTATGTCCTCATCAAGCAGACGTTCACCCTCAACTCGTGCTGTATTTCGTCTTTCGCCTCTGGTCATGGCATTAGCACTGATATCTCCACTACATAGTTATGCAGAAACAATGCAGGTTTCTGCTGCAAGCAATAATAATATTGAATTGGAAAGTCATCACTTCCATCGTGATCATGTTTTAGGTACATCTTTAGATGTGGTGATTACTGGAACTTCGCAACAAGATGCTGCGCGTGCAACAGCTGCAATCGAAAAAGAAATTTCTGATTTGAATCGAGTGTTATCAACTTGGCAAAATGACAGTGAAATTTCACAACTTAACCAACAAAAACAGCTCACAGCATCTTCGGATTTGTATCAGGTGATTGCTGCATGTGAAGCTTGGCGTGGTAAAACCTGTGGTGCATTTGATGCACGTTTAGGCAATTTGATCGCAATGTGGCAACAGGCCAATGGGGTGCTTGAAATTGATCAAAGTACACGTGATCAATTGCTTTCGCAGTTGCAAGACAACAGTGTTCGTTTGGATGAAAAAACAAAAAGTGTGAAAATGGATAGCTCAGTTACTTTTGCACCAGATGGCTATGCAAAAGGCTATATTATTGATCGAGCTTTAATTGCAGCACGTCAAGCGGTCCCTAATTTAAAAGGTATTTTACTGGATATCGGTGGTGACATGCGCGTTTGGGGGACTTCACCCAATCAAGCGGGTTGGAATGTTGGTGTACAAGATGCTTTTCATCACTATGACAATCTAGCACCAAGCCAAGTTTTAAATTTAAAAGACCAAGCAGTCGCATTCAGTGGTCAAGGTTATCGTAGTTTGGCTGGTCAATCTCATCTTTTAGATCCATATTCAGGTTTGCCAATCCAACATGTTGAACAATGTGTAGTCGTTGGAAAATGTGCTGCGGATGCAGATGCTTTAGCAACAGCCTTGACTGTGATGAAGCCAGCAGAAGGCATGCAACTGATCGAATCTTTGCTCGGTTATGAAGCTCAACTGACACTTTCAACGGGTGAAACGTACCAAAGCACAGGTTGGAATGCGTTGGTTCAACTTCCACAGCAAGCAGATTTTCATAATGTTGCAGCAAATGCTTCAGCAAAATGGCCCGCAGGTTATCAAGCGGTGATCGATTTGGTTATTCCCAAATTGGTTGTGGAAAATTATCGCGCACCTTATATTTCGATCTGGGTGACCGACAGTGATAAAAAATTAGTGCGGACACTTGCAGCTTGGGGCAAAGACCCGAAATGGATTAATTCAAACTATGTATGGTGGCGCCGTTATGGTCGTCAAATAACGAACTTGGATGCAGTTGCTAAACCGTCACGCCAACCGGGTAATTATAAACTGGCTTGGGATGGTAAAGATGACAATGGTAAAACTGTAGATGCAGGGCAGTATCAAATACATGTTGAAGCTTCACGTGAGCATGGTGATCATTCTTATCAAACCTTTAAGTTGGATGTAAAAGCAAAAGCTTCCGCTCAAAATTTACCTGCACAAAAAGAAATCGGTGTCGTCAAACTGAATTTCCAGAAAGTGAATTAATTTGCTGACTATGCGTGTTCGGATAAGCGTTTTGATGAAAATTTTGATGAGAGTTTAATTGTGTATCAACGTCGAGATTTTTACCGCCATGCACGTTATGTGCATGGTTGGTTATCAGCTTTTGCTTTTATTGTCTTAATCTTTTTTGCTGTTACGGGATTAATTTTAAACCACCCTGAATGGTTTACCCCTGCAACAGATGAAAATACTGAAACGATTACCTTACCTGAAAATGTCCTGACTCAAATTAAAGGCCAAGAGAATCCAAGCACTCAAATTGTAGATTATCTACGACAACACCATGCAGTCATTGGTCGTTATAAGAGTGGTGAAGTCATGGATAATGAAGTCATGATTCATTTGGCAAGTCCAGCAGGTTCAACAGATATTTGGGTCACTTTAGACAATGGTCAAGCTGAAATTACGCTTAAACCCGCATCTACCGTTTCATTGATTAGTGATTTGCACCGTGGGAAAAATGCGGGTAAAGCATGGACTTGGCTGATTGATATCAGTGCAATCATCATTACGATCTTATCATTGGCAGGCTATATCCTATTTTTAAGTATTAAGACTCGCTTAAAAACACATCTTTTCTTGACGGTATTCAGCTTAGCGCTATTGATGCTTCTGGTTTGGACAGTAGTATAAAAGGTTAGAACAATGACACATGCTGTACTGACTGTACTTATATTTTTAGCAATCTTGTTTATATTTCATGGCATTTTTCTGTTACTTTTATTTAGACCTCAATCAAAGCGCAATTTAGCTCAAAATGCAGATGAATATTTGATTGTATATGCAAGTCAGTCAGGGCAGACAGAAAATTTTGCTTTACAAACAGCCCAGCAATTGTCTGCTTTAGGCTATTTGGTCCAGTGCTTGAGTATTGAACAGGTGAATGCCGCTTTATTTAAACGTAGCTTAAAGATTCTATGGATCGTTAGTACTTATGGTGAGGGGGATGCACCAGATTCAGCACGTCAGTTTGTTAAAAACGTAATGACAAAGTCATTTGATTTAAATGACATTGAGTATGCGGTGTTGGCTTTTGGTGATTCGCATTATGCAAATTTCTGTAATTTTGGTAAACAATTGGATTTATGGTTAACAGAAAATCATGCACAAGCTTTATTCTCGTTGGTTTGTGTTGATCAACTTAACCCTACGATGGGTTTGACTGAGTGGCAAACTCAACTTGACCTAGTTTTGCCGCAATTTTCAGCTCAACCTGTTCAATTGATACAACATCCTTTTCATTCTGTGGTTTTATCTGAACGCCATTTGTTAAATCAAGGTAGTTTAGGGCATCCAATGTATCATCTTGTGTTTACCCAAGTTGAAGCATTATGTTGGAAATCTGGTGATATTCTTGAAATTCAATGTGCCAATACAGATTCACAAATCAAGGTGTTTTTAGATCATTTTAATCTTCAAAACTCAAATGTGTTTCAGGCTAATCATCCAATAGAATTATTGCGGTTTAAGAATTTACGTTCATTTGATGCCATGCAGCATTCAACGGCATTTGAGCAATGGTTGGCACAGGCAGAAGACTTACCGATTCGTGAGTATTCGATTGCCAGTATTACATCACAAAGCCAGATTGAGTTGGTGGTCAGACGAGAAGTTCATCAAACAGGTTTAGGGCTGGGTTCGGGCTATCTTACCCATGCACTGGCTTTAGGTGAGCAAATTTCTTGTCGAGTTCGTTCAAATCCTGCATTTTATCTGGTTCAAAATGATCAACCTATTATTTTGATTGGAAATGGTTCTGGGATTGCAGGCTTGATGTCACATATTCGACAACGCGCAGAATGGTCTTTTCAGCAAAACTGGTTAATTTATGGCGAACGTCAGTACCAAATTGACCTTGGCTTTGCAGATCAATTGAATCTATGGCAACAACAGTCTGTACTGCCGCAAATTGATTATGCTTTTTCACGTGATACAGATAATCAGAAATATGTACAAGATTGTGTATTGGAGAAATCAGCGCAACTTAAACAATGGATTGAGCAAGGTGCATCAATTTACATTTGTGGTAGTTTAAAAGGGATGGCACAAGGGGTTGAAACAGTATTAATCGATATTTTAGGTGAAGATCAGTTTGAGCAGTTGATTGAACAAAAACGTTACTTACGTGATGTATATTAATTGCGTGATGTTTCTCATTTCTATATAGATGATTAAAGTAGCGAATTAAGAATAGTCTTACGAAAGCAAACTTTATAACTTATGGAAATTATACTCTTCTATAGAAATGAATATGTATGATTGAAAAGCTTGCAATGCCACGCTATTCTCAAAAAATATTCACACCAGTACCAGATGTCTAATGTGAATATTCATGCAGATAAAATTTATATCGCAATACCTTTATATTTAGCTGCCCAAGGTTGCGCTTGTTCTAATTGTGCCGCCAGTTGTAGTAATACATCCTCACGTCCAAAAGGTGCAATAAATTGTGAACCTAAGGGCATATTATCTTTATTCCAATATAAGGGTACTGACATGGCAGGTAAGCCCGTGATATTGGCCAATTGGGTAAATGGAACCCATTGCAAATTATTTTTAATCATTTGCTCAACCAGCTTACCTTTTGCCAGTAAGTGGGCTTGATCAACTTTGAGCAAGGCTTTTAAAATCGGAACTTGCCAAGATGGTGTTTTTACCTCGCCATTTTTCGGTGCAATTGAAGCTGTAGACGGAATTAGAAATAAATCATAACGCTCAAAGAAATGATTCATTCTTGCAACATAAACACCCCAATTATTGAGATTGTTGATATAGTCCACAGCAGAAGCTTTGGCACCAAATGCGGCAATTGCCAGTGTATCTAATTCAAAATCTTGATCTGTTGCACCAAATCGCTGTTTGACTTGATTCACTGTATAAGCGCATTGGCTAAACCATGTGGTAATAAAGTCTTTGGCAAGCGCCATACCGTCAATTTGAGGCGTTGCTTCTTCAACAATATGTCCTAAAGATTCTAAAAGTTTGGCCGTTTTTTGAATGGCTTGTACTGCATCTTTTGAAACTTTGGTTCCAATCGGTGAAACAGTGGAAAAACCAATTCGCAAACGTTTTGGGGCTTTTTCAATGATGTCTAAGTAGCGTTCAGTCGGGCTTTGGATATTGAAAAGAGCAGTACGATCTGAGCCTTGAGTAGCATCTAACATAGCTGCACTGTCACGGACTGATTTGCACAATACATGTTGCATCGCAGCCCCATGCATTGCTTCACTGATTTCAGGTCCCCAAGGTGTACGTCCGCGACTTGGCTTTAAGCCAAATAAGCCACAATACGAGGCAGGAATCCGAATAGAACCGCCTCCATCACTTGCACCTGCAATTGGTACGATACCCGCTGCAACGCCAGAAGCAGAACCTCCAGAAGAGCCGCCACTATTGTGTTTTAAATTCCACGGATTTTTGCAACTGCCCCAAGCTTCAGGTTCAGTGATACCTTTAATGCCAAACTCTGGCGAATTGGTTAAACCAAAAGTAACCACGCCCGATTTTACCCAGCGATTGACGATTTCTGAGTTTTCTTTAGCAATATATTTAGCATTTTTAAATGCTTTAGAACCAGATGAGGTTGCGACACCCGCATATTCTTGATGTAGATCTTTGAGTAAAAATGGTACACCTGAAAAGGGGCCATTCGCATAATTTTGGGTATTTTTTAATGCGTGTTCATAGATCGGAATAACGATCGCATTAATTTTAGGATTTACCTGCTCAGCACGTTGAATTGCGATTTCTAATAATTCATGTGCTTGTACTTCTTTGTTTTGTACAAGTTGTGCTAAACCGATACCATCATATTGAATATATTCTGAAAATTTCATAGCTTTCCCTTGCTGTTTTGAGTTATTGGGCAAATATCTTTTGGTTTTGTTCGATCGTGGTTTCTAAACAAAGTTGATTTCTACCTTTTTCCTTGGCTAAATACAAAGCATCATCAGCCCGTTTAATCAGCTGTTGAAAAGGTATGCAATAGGGTAAAGTCTGATAACTTAAGCCAATACTGACGCTGATATTTAAGCTACGCTGATCATCTAAATGAATCGGGGTATTGAAAACGCTATTACAAATTCTTTGTGCAATGGCAACACTTTGTTCTAAAGATAGATCTTTTAATAATATAGCAAACTCTTCTCCACCTAAGCGACCAAATAGATCATTAGCACGAATTTGTGCTTTGACTTGATGGGTAAACTCTTGCAAAACATAATCGCCAATCACATGGCCATATTGATCATTAATTTTTTTAAAATGATCTAAATCTAAAACCAAAATCGTGACACTGTGTGCTTGTTGCTTTTCAACATCCTCTGCAATGGTACGTTCACTTTCTTCATAGAAATAACGACGATTGAGTGTGGTAGTGAGACCATCATGATTGGCTAAGTATAAGATTTGGTGATAAAGCTTTTGGCGATTTAAACTGATAATTGCAAGGGTTAAAGGTCCTAAAGCTAGCATCATTAAACCGATGCGTACAGACAGTGTGGTGCCCAAATAGGCATCTGGTGACTGAGCAATATAATATGCAGTCAATGCATTATAGAGCAGCATACACACAATACAGTTAATGATAGAGACAAAGAATAGGTTATAGCTTAGTGCAGCCCAAACCAATGCTGCAATGGGGAACATAATCGCACCTGGACCCAGAAAAAAATGGGTCAGAATGACGGATAAAACGACTCCCAACAGTGGAAGAAATTTTTCGTACTGAAAAGGCTGTTGTTTAAATTGTTGGATATGGCTTTGAATGGTTTTTTTATCTGGGATTGCCAATATAATCGGTAAAAAGGCAATGACATTGAGGATTTCTCCCGTCCACCACATACCAAAATCAATCCAGATTCTATCCATAACCATAAAGGTGTTTGGTAAATAAGGGACCGTTAAACTTGCGACGATTGGTGAAGCTAAACAACCGCCAAAGGCACTGATTGCAAATAAGTATAAAAATGTTAAGCCTTTATTATATTGTTTATAATCCAGTTTAAAAAATCGAATCAGTCCTAATGTGACCAAGGCATGAGATAGATTGGCTAAAGTCAGAAAGAAGGTGATTAAAAAAGAGTTTCCCGTAATCAGATCTGCAAGCATAAAGGCAGTAAATGCGCCAATCCACCCACCTATATTTTTTAAGCGATGAAACCTTAAAAAAAGTCCAAGTAAAACAGCATTTGCGGGCCAAAAAATGGCAAGAAAGGATAAGGGTCTACCAAATATTCCAGCCAATGCGCAGACAAAAATAATCATTGCAATAATAAAAAATGCAGAGATGTTGTCTTTAAGTGCTTGACTTAAATATGCGATAGCTCGAGGCAATTTGCGAACCTATTCTAAAGAGGGATTAATCTCTAAGCCAATATTTTATCTGGCTCTGCTAAGGTATTAATAAGTAATCATATCTATTTATATCGATAAATCAATAGTTTTAGTTACCTTAATTCGAGCCTGTCACAAAAATATTTTTGCTTAGAATAAACAATAAAGATTGTTCATATATGGTTAATTTTACATGTTTTATTCTAAATCTATGCTAATTTATGTCTGATGAAATATTACATACAGACTTGGTATGAAAAAAACAGCACTTATAATTTCTTTATTGCTTAGCCTTTCACCTTACGTTAGCGCTGAAACAGTTCAACCTCAAGCAACCAATCCTGCGACTGTGGCTGCAACCAATACCACAAGTACAATTCGTATAAATACTCGCCCTGAAATTTTAGGCTTATGGGGCATGGAAATTCCAGAAAATAAGAAATGTACAGAATATTATAATTTCCGCGGTTCCAATGAAGTGGTGGTGAATAGTGCCAAAGAGTGGTCAATCGGTCTGTTTGATTATCAGCCTTCACCCGATAATACGCTGGAAAAGCCACCCGCGTTAATCATGCAAATTCGCTATGAAAATAATGAAACAGATTGTTCGGGGCGTAAAGAAGATCAGTCTGGTGAAGTTACCCAATATTTTGTGAAGTGGATTAATAAGAACACCTTGAATTTTTGTATTTCTGACAAAGGCGATCAGTGCTTTGCTACTTTACGCAGAGTCTTGCCTTAAGTTGATTTAAAGCATGGATGCTTGTGTAAATAATCAAGAATTTGCTTTAAAATAAAAAACCTCTGATTTTACAGAGGTTTTTTATTGGTTTTTTTACTGGATTAGAGGATGCATATTAAGCATCTTTTTCATGTCCTTGAACTTGTTTTAACAAGTGTTTTTCAAGGTAGTGAATATCCATTGCTTGTGAACAGAAGTTTTTGTCTTCAAGGATCAGATCTTTATGTAAAGGAATATTGGTTTTAATTCCAGTTAAGATCATCTCATCTAAGGCTTGTTTCATACGGGCAATCGCAGTTTCACGATCTTTACCATAAGAAATCAACTTTGCGATCATTGAGTCATAATACGGAGGAATGCTATATCCTTGATAGATATGAGAATCTAAACGGATACCTGCACCGCCTGGCGCATAGAATGATTCAATTTTACCTGGTGATGGTAAGAAGGTCGACGGATCTTCTGCATTGATACGGCACTCAATCGCATGACCTTCGATTTTAATATCTTCTTGTTGAAGATTTAAACCTAGACCCGCAGCGATACGTAATTGCTGTTCAATAATATCTACACCAGTCACTTGTTCAGTGACTGGATGCTCAACTTGAACACGGGTATTCATCTCGATAAAGAAGAATTCACCATCTTCAAATAAGAACTCAAAAGTACCAGCACCACGGTATTGCATCAACTTACATGCATTGACACAAGCTTCAAGAATATGCGCGCGCGCTTCTTCTGGTAAACCCGGTGCAGGTGCTTCTTCAAGTACTTTTTGATGGCGACGTTGTAAAGAGCAGTCACGGTCATATAAATGAATCGCTTGACCATTACCATCTGCTAAAACTTGTACTTCAACATGACGTGGTTTTTGCAGGAAACGTTCCATATAAACCGTATCATCACCGAACCACATTTCAGCATCACGTTGTGCAGCTTGAACCGATTCAAGTAATGTATCGACACGTTCAACAATGCGCATTCCGCGACCACCACCGCCTGAAGCAGCTTTTACAATCAGCGGGAAACCAATTTCTTTGGCTTCAGCCAACGCATTGTTGGGTGTCACAGCATGGGCTGAACCAGGAACTGTTGGTACACCTGCTTTACGCATCGCCGTAATTGCAGAAACTTTATTTCCCATTAGACGAATATGTTCAGGACGCGGCCCAATGAAAATAAAGCCTGAGTTTTCTACAATTTCTGCAAATTCAGCATTTTCAGATAAGAAACCATAACCGGGATGGATGGCATCTGCGCCCGTAATTTCTGCTGCGGTAATAATGGCAGGAATGTTTAAATAGCTTTCGCTACTTGCACCTGGACCTATACATACTGCTTCATCACAAAAACGTAAATGCATCAAATCTTTATCAGCATCTGAATAGATGCCGACAGTTTTGATTCCTAAAGTTTTGCAAGCTCGAGTGATGCGTAACGCAATCTCACCTCGGTTTGCAATTAAAACTTTTTGCAACATATCAACCCCCGAGGTATTACGCGCGGTAGCGGAATAAAGGTTGACCGAACTGGATTACATCACCATTTTTTACTAAAATTTCTTCAACTACACCACTTTGAGTTGCTTCAATTGGGTTCATAATTTTCATTGCTTCGATGATCCCGAGGGTTTCACCTGCAGAAACAGTTTGACCTACATTTACAAAGGGCGCTTCACCAGGACTTGGTGCTGAATAGAACACACCAACCATTGGAGACGTTTCTACTGCACCACGAGAGGCAGCTTTAACTACAGGCGCTTCAGCGGTTGGGAGGGCAATAGGTGCTACACCAGCAGCAACCACAGGATTACGGCGAGTTAAAGCAATCGATTGATCGCCTTCTTTCACTTCAATTGCTTGAAGATCAGATTCGATCATCAAATCGATGAGCTTTTTAATTTTGCGAATATCCATGGGTTCGTATTCCTAAATTATGATTGGGTTGAAGATTTAAGTTTTTCGATGGCGAAATCAAGTGCAAAAGAATAGCCTTTGGCACCTAAACCACAAATGACGCCAACGGCTTTATCTGATAAATAAGAATGATGTCTAAATGCTTCACGTGCATGAACATTAGAAAGATGTACTTCAATAAATGGAATCGCAACGCCAAGTAGGGCATCACGTATAGCGACTGAGGTATGGGTCAACGCGGCAGGATTAATAATGATAAATTTTATGCCGTCTTGTTGTGCTTGGTGAATACGATCGACCACAGCACCTTCCCAGTTGCTTTGAAAAGTATCTAAACTTATATTGGCTTGACGTGCTTGGAGACTCAATTGTTGGTTAATGTCATCCAATGTGAGGTGACCATAGACCTCAGGTTCGCGCTTTCCTAGCAAGTTTAAGTTTGGTCCGTGAATGACCAAAATGGTCGAACTCATTGAGAGTGCTCCAATTCAAAAGTCGCAAAAAAATTTGCAAGATGTCTGCAAAGTTTGCATATTATGGCATATTTTTCCACAAATACTTTATATTTTCTTTGAATCGTCGCGGAAACGCAGTGCCTTGTATGGGCTATATAATGTTAATTTTGTCTGTAAATGGCAATGTTAAAATATGACATTTTTAGCAGATGTTTTACAGAGAGTTCATTTTAAACTGAGTGACCAAAACTATTCATTTGATTTGTGTAACAGCCATATGGCTATCGTCAATAGATAAGATCTCACTACAACGTGTTGTATAGCTTGGAGACCGATTTTGCTGACGCATTTTCCATGTTTCTTGGTTGGAATGATAACCCACTTGTATACAGTCTGAGCCAAAGCGTTGTTTCATGCTTGAGAGCGTATCCATAAGCTGATCACGTTGCTGAATAAAGTCTACAGGATGCCATAAGTCATTGATGTGCTGGCTTTTGCTATGCAGTGCTGAGAACATCACAGCAACTTTTACATACCTTAAATTTTCTTTAAATAAAACATCAATTTGCTGTAATGCTGACTTAGTTAAAATCATCAAATCATCTGTTGCATACATCAAGCCAATGACACTGCTTTGTGCCTTTTTATAGGGCGCCTGTGCAACTTTTTCATATAAGGAAACATGCACAACTGCACACAGTTGTCGTTGCTTGCTCAGCCGTTGATGTGCACGATTGACATGGAAAATAATGGCTTGTTTAATAATCTCAACATTGTTTAGAGCAGATGCAAAACTGCGTGAGGAAAGGATGCGTTTGGAGGGAATGTCTGCATCGTCCAAAGCAATGCAGGATTGACCTTTTAGCTCACGAATGGTGCGTCCAATGACCACTGAAAACTCGCGTGCAAGGTAATGTTCATTGGCAAAAGTTAAGTCATAGCAATTATAAATATTATAAGCTTGTAAGCGTTTGCTGGTTTTACGTCCAACGCACCAGACTTCTGCAACACTGGTTTCAAGCAAAAGGCCTTCAAAACTGCATAAATCTAAACCAGTCAGGTCACAGACGCTATCAAAGCCTCCACGTTTCTTGGCAAAATTGTTGGCAAGCTTGGCTTGGGTTTTACTATAGCCAATACCAATGCAACAGGGCAGACCAAGCCATTTTTGGATGGTTTTGATGAGTTTTCTACAATAATCCTGTAGATCGAATAAGTCTTGGTAAGAGCTGAGATTGATAAAACATTCATCAATAGAGTAGGCTTCCAAATCCTCATCTTTAAAAAAAATCTTTAAAATTTTAAAAAAACGATCTGAGAAATCACCATATAAAGCATAGTTACTTGAAAAGGCGAGCACGCCAGCTTTTTTAGCTTGTTGTTCAACTTCATGCCAAGGGATTGCCATATCTATGTTTAACGCCTTGGCTTCATTGCTTCGCGAAACGACACAACCATCATTATTACTTAATACGACAACTGGCTTATTATTTAAACTGGGGTTAAATACGCGTTCACAACTGACATAACAATTGTTAATGTCGATCAAAGCAAAAATTTGTTCGCTCATGGGTTGTCTTGAAAAAGTTACAAATTCAAGTGAAATATTAAAAGATGTTTAAAATAAATTCAAATCAAATCTAGTGTGGATTTGTTCATCCTTTGGGCTGGATGATTAAATAGTCGATGTAGTGAGAGACAAAACTGACTAAGCACTGTTGAGCTTCGTAGTGGTTTAAGTAATTTAAGTAAAAATGCTGAATAGAGAAGTGGTTCTTTTAAAAGGTATATCTTAAATTGCAGCTTACAATGTCGAAAAATGAAACATCTCAATCCTTGTATAGAAAACTGAGAGGGCTAAATTAACAGTTGTCGTCGATTTGTACGGCATATCCCAATATTGAAAAGGATGGATATGAAAATGGCTAATCAACAACATAACTCTGAACAGAATCAGCAACAGAATCAGCAACAAAATCAGCAGAATGACCAACAAGGTCAACCCAACCAATCTAATCAGCAGCAGAAGCAACACAGTCAGCAAGATCAACAATCAAATCAACAAAACCAGCAAAAGCAACAATCCAACCAACAGGCTCAACAAAATCAGCAAAGCCAACACAAGCCTCAGCAAAAATAGGGATTTGAACTCATCTTAATCGTAGCTTCTAAATGACAAAACGCCTCAACTGAGGCGTTTTGTCATTTTAGCTATTTTGAATTTTAAGCTTCTTCATTTTTAAGTGTCTTGATTTTAAGCTTATGTTGCCGATCACTTGAATCGTTCATTACTTTCATCAAGGATTTTATGGAGACCTTCATTTATATTTATACATTGATTAAATTGGGCAAAATGGTGTATTTCAGTGTTTAGTGCGCTAAAGAAATGTGCTGGGTCCGCAATAGTATGATTGAGATGCTGTGGTTCAAGATGTAGGCTGATGACTTCAAATTGATTTTTTGCCCGATGTGCTTTGCAATCGATACGTCCCACAATTTGATCCCCATATAAAATAGGTAAACAAAAATATCCAAATACACGTTTAGGTGGCATCACATAACATTCCAAACGATAATCAAATTTAAACAGGGTATTTAAACGGTCACGATGTATCACCAGATTGTCAAAAGGAGAAAGAATTTTTACTTTTAACTCAATATTCGGGATCTGTTCTAAGGCATCGGTTTGGATATAAAGATTTTGACTCTCTTTGTCACTACTGCCTAATTGAGCTAAAGTGGTGATCACACCTGCATCTAATTGTTCATTGACGATGTCACGCATTGCCTCACGAATCTTTTGCCCAACTTTTAAATGCAACAATTGCTTCCATGCAAACACGCCATGTGCACGGAGCGTGGTATTGAACAAGTAGCGGGCATATTCTTCTAGTGTAGGAACACTCAGATCAAGATGACTTGGGATACAATATTCGGTCAGTTGATAGACTTTTTCCATACCATTACGTTCAGAAATCATCAAATCGCCTTGCATAAACAATTGCTCAATCGAACGACGCGCTAAACTTGAGTTCCACCAGCCCCCTGAATTTTGCTTATTGCCTTGTTCAATGTTGCGTAATCGAATACTGCCTTCAGCTTTCGCCCGAGCCAGAATCTCATTCATAAAAGCTTGATCACCGCGATTAAAATAACGATGCTCACCATTTCTAATCGATGTCATATGAGGAAGTGCATAGCGATAATCTTGCATGGGTAAATAAGATGCTGCATGAAACCAATATTCAAAAATATGCTGTTGTTTGACCAGTTGATTTAAGTGGCTTTGCTGATAATCTGGAACACGGCTCCATAGGATATGGTGATGGGCACGTTCTACTACTGAAATTGTATCAATCTGAACATAGCCAAGATGTTCAATCGCATGGCGTGTTCCAGATAATCCTGTACCAAAGGAAGCAGGTGAAATTAGGCCTTGATGAGAGAGTGCCAGACGTCTTATTGATTCAATCATAACAATTATTTTTTTAACCTATTTTTAGTGAGTCTTGGTTACTAGGTGGGTATCGCAAATGAAGCTTGAAGATGAGTAGCACAAACAAAGGCTATGACGTTCAATGATCATTTTAATTTTTTAAGAATACAAGTAACGACACCCCAAATCATAATTTGTTCTTCACTGTGTGGGTGAATATCTGGAAAATCAGGATTTTCTGCTTTGAGCCAAATATCATAAATTCCTGTAGATACTTTAACTTGCATAAAGCGTTTGACTGTAAATTCATTATTGATTAATGCCAAAACAACATCGCCATGTTCAGCCTCTAGGCTACGGTCAATTAAAATTTCATCTCCAATTTCAATACCTGCATTTTTCATTGATAAGGAGTTAACTTTTAACATAAAGGTTGCAATAGGGTTATGAATTAAGTGTTCATTTAAATCAATTTTCTTTTCTGTATAGTCTTGAGCGGGTGATGGAAAGCCTGCTGCAACGGTTTCCAAAGGATAGGGGATACTGATGTTGCTACGAAATTCAATTGTACGTAAATCTTGCTTTGAAATAGGCTCGATAATAGAAAGAAGAGAATTGATTGTCTTAAAATTTTCCCTTACAGAGCGATCACTTAACTTCGATGGTGGAGTCAAATTTGGCGGCATCACGATTCATCTTGAAAATGTAACATAATCAAGTTTAACAAAATAAACGCGTGATGCAAGATTCTTTTGGTGAATTGATTGTGATTGTCAAACTGTCGGCTTACAATTTGACAAAATCCAATCGTTCGGAAATGTACATGTTGCAAGATTTTGTAGAAGAACAGAAATTAGTGTGTGAAGAATTTGACTCTCGATATATCAAAGTCAATGAAACGGATCTCGTGGCTATCGCTAAGCAAACCTTAAGTAAAGAACCGATCGTGGGTTTACGTAAACAGCCTGATGCTGAAAATGTGTCATGGTTTATTTATGGTGGTGAGTTGGAAGAGGGTGAAGATTTTTTTGATGTGATCAGTGTAAAAGAGCTTGAAGAGGTTTTTCCTGATGCGATCCCTTATCTGGCTTTGGAACAAGGCTTTAGATTTATGATAGATGCTGATGAATACGAAGATGTATGGAAAGCAGATATTTTATAAATAAAAGGTTTGCTCAAGCATGATCTATAGATTTACTTTGACCCTCTGCAGTATTGTTCTGAGTAGTGGATTGAGCACGCAAAGTTTTGCTGAACCATCCACGCAAAAACTCACCCAAGAACAGTATGACCAACGTATTCAAACCTATACTGATCAAGTCAATGCAACTAAACATATCTTGGATGAAGCGCATAGCACGATCACTGCGATTGAACAGCATCAAGCATTTTGTTCACGTTTAGATGCTTATCAAGCGATTGCTAGGATTTCGAAAGAAAATTTAGAACTTGATACGGCCAATATGATGTTGGTGATCGCCAATAATTTTTTAGATCGACAAAAGCAAAGTATTGAGCAGTCAGGAATGACGTTTGAGCGATTTTGTTCGATTAAGAAATAAACAAAATGTCATTTAAGCCTTATTTTAGTCAGAAAATGATATTTAATTGGCTGAAAATGATAAGTTGTTTTTAAAAAAATGATCAATAATAGACGCATTAAAGCAGTACAAGATTTGATTTTCCCTGGTCTGTATTTTGTGTGGCTTTAAGCGTCAATCGTATGATTGACGCACCCTAAACTCGCTTAATTGCGAGTTTTTTAATGCATTTTTTTATGGATTTTATTTACAAAATATCGGAAAAAGATAGCAAACCGATTAAAAAGAAAAATAACCATTCAAAGAGACACTGACAAATCAACAATAGTTTACTTTTGAGCAGAATGTTTAAAAAGAATAGAAAGACAAGTCATGATCGTGCATAAAGCCAAACAGGCCGAAGCACTTGAACAAAAGCTGAAAATTTTGCTATATACTACAATCATATAAATAAAGTGAGTCATTCATTTTGTTGACGATTTTTTATTCTATGCAACAAGCATTACCACAATATTTTTATTTTGGGCAGATGTTGTTACTGTAAGATTGTTCGCATGAGCAGTATAAATTTTTTATTATCATTTTGTAGTCAAGAGAATATGGATTTGTATGAATTCACTCATCAGTCAAATCGTGAGGCTATTGCAATATATGTATTGAATAAATTCTTTAATTAATCAATTTTTAGGGTCTGCTGACAATTCGTCTATGTTTGCGACTAAGTGTGTTTTTTAGGCGATACTAGGCACGAAATACGAAATTTAGTCATTCTAAATAAGTAGTTCGTAACGACGTAGCGGCAAAAAACACGCTAGTCCCCGCTGCGCCTTGCGCTGCAAACAAAGCAGTGCTTTGTTCTTGCTCAGGGTTGTGGCTAAAATTATCTCAGCCTTCGTTATGAAACTCGAAAATAGTCTCGCTATTCTCCTCGTTTCCTGCCTTGCCTGCTCAATTTTAACCTACAACGCAAGCCATTTATGAAATGTCAACAGACCCTAATCTCTCTATAAATTTTTATTTAAAGGGTTTTTATGAAACCGATTCGTGTATCGCCATCTCTGACTTTAGCTTTGTTACAAGCGCGAGAAGCTACAATGATGCATTTTAGACCGATTTTAAATGAAATGGGTTTGACTGAGCAGCAATGGCGTGTGATTTCTGTACTTTATCAATATGATGAACTTGAAAATAACCACTTGGCTGATTTGGCATGTATTTTAAGACCCAGTTTAACGGGGATTTTAAATCGTATGCGTGATCAAAATCTGATTAAGAAACGAAAAGACCTACATGATCAAAGGGTGAGTTTGATTCAGCTGAGCGATGAAGGTAAAAGATACTTTGAGACACAAGCGGTGAAAATGGAAGAAAGCTATACAGATATTCAAACACAATATGGTGCAGAGAAAGTCCAGCAGCTTATGGAATTGTTAAACGATCTCTCAAAAATAAAACCACGATAAATTTTAAACTATTAGATATTAAAGGGCGACATCCATGTCGCCATGCGATAGCTACACCTTGTATTATTAAATAGGTGGTTTGATATAGTTTAGGGATTAAAGTAAAACTGCATGTCACTCAATTCATTTTAAATATACAAAACACCCTAATCAAAAATGAGTGGGTTTTAATCACTCATTTTTATCATTGTTTAATCAAATAACTTTTTAATGTCTTTCGGTGCGCCTTGCTGGCTTTGAATTTCACCTTTTGCATCTTTCCATACCATTGCAGGAGTAGCATAAAAACCGTATTTATCCATGAGTTTGGTATTTTCATCTAACTTTTCAGATAACGTCTTAGGAATACTCTTCATTTCCACCAATTTATTCTTACCGTTGCTTAAATTGTATTGTTTGAAAATTTCTGCAGGATTGGCATTGTTTAAAATCGTTGCGGCTTGTCCTTTACTGCTTGGGCGAATGACTCCAACCATAATATGACGTAATTGAACTTTTCCTGAATCTATATAGGGACGTGCTTGTTGCCAAAAAGTATGACAGTAGGGGCAGTTTGGGTCATTAAATACATAAACGACTTTTGGCGCATTGCTATCGCCGTCTTGAATCCAACTTGATTTTTCTAGGCTTTTCCAAATTTCATCTAATACTGCACCTTTAACATGGGTGTTAATCGCTTCTTCTGTTAAATTTTTTCCTGAAGCATTAAATAGGTCACCAACGATATAGTGCTTTTGATCTTTTGAAATAAAGATTGTCGATGGATATTCATCTTTATAGCCCGTCCAACCTTCTAAACCCTCGGGTGCATCTATTTGCTTAACAAAGTTATAACCTTCTTTTTCCAATTTATTTTTGAGGAAATTTGCATCAGCAGCAAACAAAGAGCCACTTAACACCAAACCAAGCGAATAAATACCGAGTGTTTTTAAATCAATCATCAAGATGACTCCTAAGGTTAAAAGCAATAATTCTTTAATCAATGCCAATGAAATAAATTATTCCGAAACTATCCTTTGAACTTTTTGGTGAAGTGCTGCATGAGTAAGTTCGCCCATATGTGTATCGATTAATTTGCCTTGTGCATTAAAAAATAAGGTGCTAGGTAAGCCAAACATTCCCATTTTTTGTGCCGTTACACCGTCAAAGTCCAGTAGAACCCAATGCAAATTAAGTTTGTGTTGTTGCAAATACGTTTGCACCGTTTTGGCATCTTCATTCTGATTAATAAAGACAAATTGCACATTGGGATATCTTTGTTGAGCATTATTTAATACAGGCATTTCACGTCTGCATGGTGGACACCAACTGGCCCAAAGATTAATTACTGTGGGTTTGCCGAGGAATTGAGTCAACTCAACATGCTCTTGCTGAAGATTCACTAAATTAACTTGAGGAAATTGTTGGTATTGCAGTTGTTCCTGTTGATAGAAATATTGACCTGAAATTAAAAACAGGGCAAAAGCTGCAAAGCATAGTGCAATAAAGATTTTCTTTAGAGATCGATTTTTCCAAACCATCCATAGCCCAGCGCAAGCAATTCCCACATAAAGATGAAAACCTTTATCTTGAATCTTCAATATTTCAATTGGATGCTCTAAATAAACATCTAAATTGAGTAAGACAAAGCCGGCTCGTGCAGATAACAAGCCAACCAAGAATGCAGACCAAATCGAGTCTTTAAACGCAGCCCATTGTAAATTTGAAATGCTAAAATATTGAAAGCTAAACTTTCCAATTACCACACTCATCAGTATCGCAAGCATGAGGATAGTTAATCCCCATGGCAACATAATCGGTCCTAAATGAATTGCTTGTGCAGTGATCATGGAGAGTTTGCTTAACGTCCTGTGTGTATTTTTTCAGTTTGTTGAATAAGTTGTGGCCCTGAGAAGGTACCTGTAAAGCGCAATTCACGGATTTCTTGTGCATTGCTATTTAAAAACAGCATGGTTGGCGGACCTAAAATTTCACGTTGTTTTAAAATGATGTCTTGTGAGGCGTTGTATTCGGTTAAGTCTAATTGGATAAGCGTGAAGTTTTTCAATGCCTCTTGTACATCGGTACGTGGGAATACCTCTTTTTCAATCGGTTGACACGCCACACACCAGTCCGCATAGACATCAATAATGATTGGTTTGCCTTGCTGTTTGGCATTGACCAAAGCCTGTTCTAATTGTTCAGCTGTGGTCACTTTGTTCCAAACTAAATGTTCTGTTTGGCTATGTTGAATTTGATAAGCAGAATAACTTTGTTGAATATTCCAAAAACCAGCCACTAAACTGGTAATAGCGATAATGGCAAGAATAACTTTATTGACTGTTTTTTCACTGTCGCGTAGAGCAATAAAGAGATAGATTGCCAATGCGATACACAGCAAGGCAAAAATTGCAGCATACACAGTCGAAGGTAGCATAGGGCGAATAAAGTACAATGCAACCATCAGCATAATAAAGCCAAAACTGACTTTAATCCGATCCATCCATTTACCTGGTTTTGGTAATAATTTAGAACCAAATACACTGGCGATAAATAAAGGTAAACCGATACCTAGACCGAGAATAAATAAGTACAAACCACCTAATACAGCACTTTGAGTTTGTGAAACAAATAATAATGCACCAGCAAGTGGGGCACTCATACAAGGGCCAACAATGAGTGCTGATAATGCACCCATAACCACAGCACCGAGCACTGTCCCAGCTTTTTGATTATTTTGCAGATGACTTAATTTATTGGTGATGAATTGCGGTAAGTTTAATTGATATAAACCAAATAAATTTAAAGCTAATACAACAAATAAAACTGCAAATAATGAAACGATCCAAGGGCTTTGGAACCAACGTTGAAAGCTATAACCAATTTCAGCAACCACAATCCCCATAATGGCGTAAACCACCGCCATACTCACCACAAAGCACAAGGCAATCACAACAGCTTTATAACCTTTCGCGCGCTGAATGATGATGCCAGAGAGAATTGGAATAAGTGGCAGCGAGCAGGGTAAAAACGCCAGTAAAATACCTAAACCGAAAAACACCAATAAATTTAGAAACAGAGAATCTTTAGACAATAGTTTAAAGAATGATTGATCATCATTCCATTGTAATGACGATGTATTGTCTTTAGTGTCCGTATTGCTATTTAAATCAGCAGAATTTTCCGTATCTGTAATTGCATTGCTGCTTGCAGCAGAAGCGTTGAGATCAATTGGATTTGCAGTGTTGTCTGCTTCATTGGCAGTTTTTTGTCCAAGCTGAGTGGTTTGATCATCCAATGCTTTGTTTGGAACTGGTTTTTCAACAGTTGAATTAGCTTTAGTTTCAGTGCTTTCTTTGAGTTTTTTATCTTGAGTTGGAACATTATCAGACTGGTTGAGTAATGAGCTATTTGAATTATTATTGAATAGGCGCTTAGACGATGTATTGCTTTGTGGTAATAAGCCATCTGCATCAGTTGCAATAGTTTTTCTTTGTAATGGATAACATAAGCCATCCGCAGAACAACCCTGATACATCACTAAATATTGTGAATTTGGTTTGACCTGAATTTGTGTAGTCACATTTTCATAATGAACTTCAGTTTTCCCAAAGGTTGGATCATCTTTGATATGACCTTTTGGGAGGCTTAAAGGTACAGCTTTATTGTTGACTGTTACTTTAAACTGATCATGATAAAGGTAATAGTGAGGTGCAACTGTCCATTTCAATTGTGCTTTATTTTCTGAAATTGATTCAGCAGAGAATTGAAAAGCTTGATCTGGGGGGAGAAACTCAGGGTTTGCGTGGCTGATGGTACTTAGACTCAACAAAGTAAAACTACATACACTGAGCAAGGTTCGCAACTTCATAATTCCATATCTTTGTTTCATTTACAGCCATTATCCATAATTTCAGATAAAGAAGGCATTATTCTAAGTTTTTCTTTGTAAAAATACCGTTAAAAGCATTTAACCCCATTTTGCTTAAGTTTTTGAAAAATTTGTCCATCATCAGGATAGAGTCTGTCGAATTGGGTCATTTTCTTGGTTTTTTTGCTGGTGTAATTGACATTGTAAAGCACAGCACCTTGATAAACGATTTCATAAGTTCCTGTTTCTTTCTGATTGATTATTTCTTTATAGAAATCGTGAAATTCACTTGGTCTACCTTGTGCTGTATCAACAGCATCATAGTGGGTAAACTTTAACGAGATTTTTTTCATATAAGGATAATATTGAACTGTTTTAACTTTTGGAAATTCTTCCTCAGAAATAAGCAGAAGATTATTGTTTTGACTTTCCTTAAAGCAAAAATATGGGGTAGTTTGCTTTGCATAAACAGGCAAAGGGAGAAGACACATTACCGTTATAAATAGCCTAAGCGATTTCATATATTTTCCTCAAAGTTTTTCTTGTTATTATTCATAGATTTTTCCAGCCATTAAAATATCTGCAAAAATTTTCCATGGGATGTGCTCTGGTTGTGGCTGCTGAGTATTTGCATAAAAACCCTCCATATCTACCACCCAATTGTGCATTGCTGTTAAAAAACTTTGCAAATCTTTATTTTCCCATTGTTGAATATTTTCAAGATGATCTTGTTTGAGATTATCTAAAAATGTTAAAAATCTTGTTTGGTTTTTATTGCATTAATTTTCATAAGCATCATTTCTAATTTACAGGATAAATTGTTGTATAAATATAGGCCATCTCGCACGTTTTTTGCATTCCAACAATTGAAATTAATTTCAACTAGACCCATATAGAAATTAGTCAACAGTACAGAACAGACACTTTGTGAAATTTGATTGATGATCAAGCTCACGATAACAAGTCGAAGCTCAACAATAGGATTAGGACATCATATGAATATCGCGGCAAACCCAGTAGTTGAAGCAGATCAAACTATATATTTAAAAGATTATCAAAAACCTTCATATGTTGTAGATTCAATCAATCTCGATATTCAAGTTTATGATGACCATACCAATGTAAACAGCAAATTAGTCATGAAACGCCAAGCAGCAGGAGATATGGTATTGCTTGGACGCGATCTTGAGCTTAAATCAATTTCTATTAATGGTAAGCAGCTTACTGAAAGTGAGTATAAGCTTGATTCTGAGCAACTGGTAATTGCCAATGCGCCAGATGAAGCCATCGTTGAAACATCTGTGGTCATTCATCCTGAAACCAATACACAACTCGAAGGATTATATCTTGCGGGGAGTGATTTATTTGTCACTCAAAATGAGCCAGAAGGTTTCCGTAAAATTACGTTCTATCCTGACCGTCCAGATGTCTTATCTGTGTTTACCACTCGTGTAGAAGCCGATAACAAATATCCTGTGCTTTTGGCAAATGGTAACTTGATTGAAGCGGGTAAAACTGGTGATGAGCGCCATTATACCATTTGGGAAGATCCAACCAAAAAACCAGCTTATTTATTTGCCTGTGTGATTGGTGATTTAGCGGTTTTAAAAGACCGTTATACCACTTCAGAAGGTCGTGATGTGGCATTAGAAATCTATGCAGAAGAAAAAGATATCCCAAAATGTCATATTGCGATGGAAGCGTTAAAGCACTCTATGCGTTGGGATGAAGAACATTATGGACGTGCATACGATCTAGACAATTATATGATTGTGGCAACCAGTCAGTTCAATATGGGCGCAATGGAAAATAAAGGTTTAAATATTTTTAATACGTCATGTGTGCTTGCTGATGAAGAATATACTACTGATGCCGCAATCATGCGTGTACAGTCTGTGATTGCACATGAATATTTCCATAATTGGACAGGTAACCGTATTACTTGCCGTGATTGGTTCCAATTGTGTTTAAAAGAAGGTTTAACGGTTTTCCGTGATCAGTCTTTTTCAGAAGATTTACAATCAGCAGCAGTACAACGTATCGACGATGTTGCGGTGCTTAAAGCGCATCAATTCCCAGAAGATGCAGGCCCATTATCGCACCCGCCACGTCCAGATCATTTTGTAGAAATCAACAATTTCTATACCGCGACAGTGTATGAGAAAGGTGCGGAAATTAACCGCATGATGTCAACTTTATTGGGCAAGGAAAAATTCCGTAAGGGTACCGATGAATATTTTCAACGTCATGATGGTCAAGCGGTTACTGTTGAAGATTGGGTTGCTGCCTTAACTGTGGGTTCAGGTGTCGATTTATCTGCATTTTTAATCTGGTATAACCAACCAGGAACGCCAAAGCTTGAAGCGAAAGGTGAATATGATGCGAGTACTCAAACTTATCGTCTAAGCTTTAAACAAAGTTTAAAATCCCATCCTAAATATCCAAACTTAAAAGCTGTACCTATTCCTGTGGCTTTAGCATTGTTTAATGCAGAAACAGGTGAGCAGTACACCTTGCATTCTGAGGCTTTATTTGAAAATGGGGTAAAAGATGGGGTGTATTTGTTTGATCAAACAGAAGCAAGCATTGAATTTACAGGCGTGACCGAAAAGCCTGTAGCATCTTTATTACGTAATTTCTCAGCACCGGTAAATCTTGAATTTAACTATTCAGATGAAGAACTTGCCTTCTTATTACAATATGAAACCAATGGTTTTAACCAGTGGCAAGCAACACAGACTTTGCTTGAGCGTATTTTGCTTAATGGTCATGATGCTCAAATTTATGTAGATGCAATTAAACAGACCTTACCAAATGTAATTGAAAAAGATCCGCTATTGGCGTCACGCTTATTTGATGTACCAAGTGAAGGTTATTTGGGTAGTCGCATTGATCAAGATTATAATCCTTTGATTGTAAATGAAGCACGTGAAGCCTTGTTGAATCAATTGGCTAAAGTCTTGGGTGACTTTGTTAAAGAAACATATGTATCACTTGATCCAGATTCACAAAATGAATTTTCACAAGCAATGGGTGTTCGTGCTCTGAAAAATATCATGTTAAGTTTTATGGCGCGTCAAGGGGATACCGCAGTATTTGATTTGGCTTATGCACAGTATGAAAATTCTGTGAATATGTCTGAGCGACTTGGGGCACTTAAAGTATTGGTATGGAATGATGCTCCACAAGCAAAAGCAGCCTTAGCGGACTTCTATAAGCGCTTTAAGGATGAAGCATTGTCATTAGATCAATGGTTTATGATTCAAGCAGCGTATCCGAAAGCAACGGCTGAAACGATTCAGTATTTAACTTCACATGCTGATTATGATTTAGGTACACCTAACCGTATTCGTTCAGTGAGTGGTGGTTTAAATGCCAATCCTGTCAATGCATGGAGTTTTGGTGTTCAGCATTTTGTAGATTTGGCGAAGTATTTGGATGAGAAGAATCCAATTGTTGGCTCTCGTTTACTTCAAGTGCTTACACGCTGGTATACATTAGCTGAACCACAACGAAGTGAAGTAAAAGCCGCACTTGAAGGATTAAAATCTCAAGTGAAATCAAAAAATGTCAGTGAAACCTTAAATAGTATGTTAAGTGTTTAATGGCTTATAATTTTTTGATTTAATTATATTTGTAGTGCTATTTCTCTTATTGTTATAGGAGAAATAGCATAATAGTACATACACAAATTGCGAGAATTTGTTCGAATTTGGAAATTTCATTAATAAATTGAAGGTAAGCTCTCAAGAGAAATACTTTCAATTTTTTCATTTATTGGAATCTTGAAATAGACAAAATATGGAATATTTTTTTCAACACTAAATGAAATATTATTTAAGTTTGAAGTAAGATCATTAACTTCAGGAGAATAAACTTGACGAATATTTTGATCTTTTAATGTTGTCAATTGAACATCAAAAACATATGGGGTGGGGGCTTTCCTATTGTGAATATTTATTTGTATCAGATATTCTTTATCCTTTTTATTATTTTTTGATTCTAAAATATAAGCTGTTGTATTGTGGTTAGAGCTAAAAGATTTTATTTCTTCAAGCTTAAAACTCTCAATCTCATCTTTTTTCAAAGTATAAAAGTAATTATAATTTTTATTTGAATAGATACATTTTTCTTTACCGCAGATATAAGAGTAAAGTTTTTGATCATTTTTTAATATAAAAGTACTCGAATTTAAAACATTTGAATATGAGCTTTCTTGTCCCTGTAAAGAAAAGTTTGATAATTTTAAAAGAAACATCATCAATCCAAGTAGACCAAAAAGCATAAAAAGATAAGAGATTAAAAAATCACTTTGAAATACATCAGCTAAAGAAAATTTCTTCTTCTTTTTAGTAGATTTAATGAAATCACGTATAACCTGAATTTTTATTAAATTTTTATCAATACTCTCATTATTGATGAATTTTAAAATTATTCTATATAATATTATTAAATTTAATTTGTAGTGTTTTTTTTGAGCATAAATTTTTAATAAAAAATATAATAAAGCACCTAAGATAATTAAATACTGTGGTAAACCTAAATTTACAATAAAGCCTTCATAAGTATAGTCGGAAATATCAAAACCAATATTGGTTGTATCATTTCCAGACTTATAAGTCATACCATTTAAATATATACGACCACTTAGATATAGATAGCCAATATATATAGAGGTAATAAATGCAAGATCAATTTTTATACTTGTATACTTCATGTTAAATTTACCTTTGATTAAATTATAATTTTCTTAATTTAAAAAAACTTCTATCTTTTTGATATATTGTGAAATTTTCTTATGAAAATTATAGTAAAAATGCATTCAAAATATTAAAAGCACCACCATATGTGAATCAAACAAAATAACTAAAAAATTGACTAGACAATATAGTGTAAAGTAGCTAATTCGATCTTCTTCTATTTTGAATAATAATTACATAGTAGTCAGTTTTTTATTCTTTAAAAGTCTCATTTAAAGCCTGTTGCACCGCATCTACACGTGACTTACAGGCTTTATATGCAGACATGGATTCTTCAACAATCTTCATCAAATTATCAATATCAGGTTCTTCTTGAGATTCTAATAATTCTGCATTTTTCTTTAGAATGTCATAACCTTCTTTAAACGTTAAATCTTGTTTAGCCATTGCTTAATACCTGTGTCACATTTGCGTTGATCGTACCATCCAATAACTCTACTTGGATGCGATCAGTTGAAATTTGTTGAATAGAACGAATGGCTTTACCATCACTACGGACAATAGCATAACCTTTGGCCATCACATGACGTGGATTTTGCAAAAGCGTTTCGCGCATGAGTGATTCAACTTGATTGGATGCCAATTTAATCAGTTGTTGTGCCAAATACTGAACAGTACCTTTCATCAAATCTAAGCTCTTATTTACCTCATTGATCTGCCCTTGAGAAAGCGTTTTAATGACTTTGATGTACTGATCATTCTGGCTTTGATATGCAGTGATTTGATGCTGAGATAACAGTTTAATCTTATGTAGAGAATCTAGCACATCTTGAGCGCGCTCTACGATTAGATTTCGAATACCTCCAATCACTTTACTCGGTGTATCAAAAGAACGGTTCGCCACTTCATCTAAAATGGTTCTATCTTTTTCATGACCTATACCTACCCAGATCGGAACAGAGCGTTTGCAAAGTAGCGCAGCGAGATTGTAGTCATTGAGATAGGCCAGATCATTGACTGCACCTCCACCACGAATAATCACAATAAGATCTGGTGGGGTATTGAGGTCTTTCGCCCATTGTCGTAATGCATTTGCTAAAGCTTCAGAAATACTTGTCGCTGCAGTGTTCCCCTGAAACGTTGCCGTATGATAGACAAAATGACAAACCCCAGCTTGATCGAGAGCATCTCCATCTTTCTTAAAGTCACCCAAGCCAGCAGCATTTTCAGGAGCAATGACGAGCACATTTTGAATATCAAATGGAGCAGGCAGTAATTTATTTTTATTGAGTAGACCTTCGCTAGTCAGTCTTTCTAAAATTTGTTGATAACGCCGTGCGATATCACCTAGGGTATAACTTGAATCTATTGCTTCAATATTGACTGAAAAACCGTATTGGGGACTAAATACAGCTTTCACTTTAATCAGTACATTGAGATCACGAGAGAGTTCAACACCACTTTCTCGTTCAAACTTTAATACCATTTTGGCAGCAGAGAATTTCCAGATTGTTGCCTTACAACTGGCAATGACTTTATCTGAATCTTCTTCCTTTTCTGCAAGTTCTAAGTAGTAGTGGCCGCCCTTGATGCTTAGATTTCTAATCTCAGCTTTTACCCATATTGCTTCATCAAAAGTTACACGTATAACTTCTTGAACAGTTGCAAGGTATTCGCTTAAGGAAAGCTGTAAGTCAGACATACAAAGGTAATTACGGTAAATTTATCTAAAATAGTATATAACATGGTGACTCAAGACGGTGAAGATATATTGATCTTATGTAAAGTGAAATAGCATCTTTTTTGTTACGATGAAGCAAATGATTTTGCTTCATATAGTTTGACAATGTGTATCCCGACTTCCCCAAAAAGTGGATATTTTCTAAAAGTATTTTTTGAAAAAAAGTTTATCTAGAGTGAAAGAGTCCGGCTTGTTTGTAAAAATAAAAAGTAAAATGAAAATATAAAGCAAATCATGGATATAGAAAAACCAGCTTATCCAAGTGATCAAATTAAGATCCGGTGGGATTGTATAAATACCAACGGTTACGAGTGCTACAAAGCAAATAAAGATCAATATAAGGCTGGTTAACTGAGTAAATAATCCTATGGTTAGCAATAGCCCGAATACAAATTCAAATAAAGAAACAATGATAGCTGTCACTTCTGGAAAAGGTATACCTGCCGAAACAATCGTTTCCAACATGATTTGTTGATTTTTCTCTACAAATAATTTGTTATAACCCGTTGTAAAGAAAAATAAACCGATCGAAATTCTGGCTAATATTAAGGCGAAGTGACTAAATTTTGGCGAATTAAATGGATTTTTAAAGAGAAAACCAAGCATGTGTCTATGATTCTGAAAATTAGAAAATATCTTAATAATCTGAGCAGACTTTTTAAATGTAAGCATTGTTGGTGAGTGTATATAATTTGTCATTTATACAAATTTAAAATGTTGCTAAGGTTGTTCGAAATGTTACGTAAGTTTCACAAAATACACATCAAGAAGTTCATACTTTGATATGGTGTATTTTTAAGCAAAACTGAGCGAACTATGAAAATATTTTCAATTTTAAGTTTAGCTATGTTGATCGGCTTAACAGCGTGTCAAAAAAGAGATACAGATACACAAAAGCAAGATCAAACAACAACGCCACATTCAGTCGATAAGGACAGTTAACCCAACGCCCACTGATACAGTGGGCTGATTGATATGAGTGTGAAGGCTATTGATATAGCATGAGATTCCTAGATTTTTTTCAAAACAATGCTGTATAATTTTTAGACTTAAGAAAGCTATAGAGCAATTATGAATCTAAAATACTTTATAAAAAATTTATTAGCCTCATTTATTGGGCTATGTGCGTTGGCTGGAATAGTTAAAGTTATCTTTCTATACAGCAGTGATTTATATGAGCAAGCGCTAACTGTTCTTGTAGTAATGATCATGATTCTTGGATTGATGATCGTTGGTTATCTTAATGCTGTTACTGCAATAGGCAGTAAAATCAAACAACCCTTTTATTTACATTTAATTTTAGTGGCTTTTCTTTTTGTAACCGATTTAGCTTTTGGTAGTTCAAGCATTACTGAAGTTATTTTGAGAAATTTGGGATATTTTGCTGTATTACAATTAGGGGTTTACTTTTATATGAAACGAAGTGCTCCGAAATTATTGCTGAATTAACATTTTAACAAAATAATTAATAAATTAGCCTCTTAATGGAGGTTTTACTCTATAGAAAAGTGGGGGAGTTATTAATTTTAAAGCAAAGTTTTATTTAGATTTTTATGTCTAATTCAAGTAATTTTTAGGCTTTCTCTATAACAAATCATACTGTAGGCATAAGCTAAGATAGCCGAGTAATTTTCTTTAATGATATAAAGCCGTCTCGTCCTAATCTGCAATGACTGTACTCATCTAGGCTTAATACATCCTATTCATTGATCAAAGAATAAAACTAAATATTTAAATTAAAACAAAATTCAAGCTTAAAATGTATAAGGTTCTAAGTGATTGTTATAATTTGTGTAGGCAACAAGTAGTTATTCGCAATAAGTGGTTGGATTGCTCTAAAGCGCTATGTTAGAACTTAACTTCCATATTTATTCGAGATTAAACATGAAAAAATTATTATTAATTTCATCTTTTTTAGCTGTTGTTTTTGTTGCTGGGTGTAGTGCAAAAGACAAAGATAAAGCGACATCTCCTGATAATGAGGTAAGTAGTAGCGCCGTGGCTGTTGATACAAATGAGTCGGCTGAAAAAACGGTGAAGTATGAAACCGTTGATAAGAAACAATTTACACTTAAGACCAGTGATAATTTTGTTACAGCGACATTAACGGATAGCGATGGAAATAACTATTCATTGAAAGAAGTACCTGCTGGAAGCGGTATGCGTTTAGAAGGTGACAATGGTGTTTCAATTCATTCTAAAGGCGATGAAGGAACCATTGAACTTGCTAAAGATAAATCTTTTACAGTGAAAGAAGTTAAATAGAATTGTGACGTAAATAGCCCCACCATTTGGTGGGGTTTTTTATTCGTAGTTCATCAATCAAAAAATGATCGTATTGAGTGAATCATATTGATGTTAAAAGTTATTGCCCCCTTTGGGAGAAGGCTAGGATGAGGGGGAGTTTATGCTGGCTTATCGCCCTAATAGAACTTATGAAAGAAGCCGAATAGTTTGAGAGAAAACTGTACACATTAAAATTAAGTACTTTAAAACCCATTCAAAAATAAGATATTTACGGGCATTTCATTATTTATGCACTTGAATAGACCGACTAATTGTAAACAATTGGCGCAATATCTATTGAAATGAACAGATTAAAGTAATTTTACCGTGGCATGAAATTTGCTGAAAACACCTTTGTAATATTTTTATTTTTCAATTATTAAAGGTATTTTTATGTTTAAGCATACGGTTCTTTCACTGTTTATTTTCAGTGCTATCAGTATTTCAGTCGTTCATGCTGAAAGTTTTAATGTTCTTAAGCAATTATCCAATAAGCCTGTTCAATTAAAAGACGGTGAATACAAAGGCAATTATTACGTACCCTCGACTTTAAACACCATTACTTGGGGCTACTTACCGAATAAAGATGCTAAGCCTGTGATTTCTGTTCCATCGGGAAGTGTTGTGACTTTCGATACAGTTTCACATGAAGGTTTACTTGAAGATCAAGGGAGAGATGCAGAAAAATTCTTTAAATCAAAAGGGGTGAAAGATGAATACATTTTAGATGAAGCAAAAAATATTACAAATTCTTCTCTAAAACATGATTTTAATAAAGATGGACCTCATATTGTGACTGGCCCAATTGAGATTCAAGGTGCACAAGCTGGTGATATTTTAAAAGTAGAAGTCATTAAAGTAGAGCCTCGTGTTCCCTATGGCGTTATTTCAAATCGTCATGGTAAAGGTGCTTTAGTGGGCGAATTTCCTAAAAGACCACAACAAGAAAATGCTTCGGCTGAATATCCTGAGCGATATGGAAATGTTTCAGTCTTTACCCCAATAGAAAAAAATACCAAGGGTGAATATGAGGGGGTACTAAAAACACAATCAGGTAAATCGATTCGTTTCCCACTAAGTCCGTTTATGGGCATTATGGGGGTCGCACCGAATACATCACAGCCAGTTCATTCAGTACCACCAGCGATGTATGGCGGTAATATTGATATAAATGAGTTAGGTGCTGGATCAACTGCATATTACCCAGTACAAGTGCCGGGTGCATTGTTCTATACAGGTGATAGTCATTTTGCCCAAGGTGATGGCGAAGTTGCACTAACTGCATTAGAAGCTTCAGCAAGAGCAACACTCAAGTTCACTTTATTAAAAACAGGCAAAGATAAAATCCCGGGTAAAGAAATCGTACAGCCATTAGCAGAAAATGCTGAATTTTGGATCACACCAGGATTAGATGAAGATTTAGACGAAGCAATGAAAAAATCTACACGTGAAGCAATTCGGTTTTTAAATCAAGAATATGGTATTGATGAAGCGATTGCTTATGCATATCTGAGTGCTGCTACTGATTTTGAAGTATCGCAAGTGGTCGATAAGACCAAGGGGATCCATGCCAAAATACGTAAAGCTGACTTTAAAGAGTTTGTTGAAGACACTAAGTAAAACTAAAGTTGAAATTTAACCAGAACTGACAGATACATCAAAAATGAGTAGCTGTCAGTTCAGATTTGAGCTGAATCTAAAAAAATAATAAGTTTTGTCTTTTGATTTTAAGTATTTTAACTTTTTAATAAAAATGAGTATCATTTACATATTTTGTGTTTTATGGTATAAAATATTTTATTAAGTTTTGCTAAATAATAATGAAAATGGACTCAAAAAAATATCTGTATCTAGGACTTTTATTTTTACAATCTTTAGTGGTTGGAATAAGTTATGCAGCTAAGGATAGTGAGACTGATCGGTATGAAAAATATTGTAAAAAGTATCCTGGAAGCCCAGATTGTATTGGTATTCTTCCGACAATTAATATAACTGCGATCACACTTAGACCTATTCCTACCATAAATCCAAATGGTGGCTCTTCAGGTAATGGGGGACCAGATTTTGGTGTAATGCCACTACCTATTATGCCGTCATTACCTACTATTACAGTGGTTGCAGACGATTCGGATGAAACGCAATGCCAAAAAACAAATAATCCAATTACTATAGCTACAGGTGAAAAGACACAACGAGAGTTAGATTTTATTTCTGTTGGTGAAATGCCTTTGGAGTTTACTCGTTATTATAGTTCATTTAAAGGAAACGCAGATTTTTCAACAAATGGAAAATGGCGTCATAATTTTGACTATCGTTTGGTACGAAATAATCAACAGCAAGAAATACGGAGTTTGCCTGATGGTAAAAATTATTTTGTAGATGGACTAACAACATCGGTAGTAATTGCTTCTGGTGGTAGGAAAGTCACATTACCTGATGGTGGTGTTGAGGTTTATAGTAATAAAGGAATATTGCAGAGCAAAAAAAATGCTCATGGAATCGGATGGGAACTATATTATAACTATAGCAATGGCAAACTTTCAAAAGTTACACATACAAATGGGCGAGTGATTGAATTAGTCTGGTCAGGTGATCAAATCATAGAAGTAAAAGATGCTAATGGTGAAAGATATAATTATGAATATGATGGAAATAATAATTTAATAAAAGTTACTTATCCGATTCGAAGCGAGAGTGTAAGTTACCATTACGGGGAAAATGGAGCAGACGCTCATACGTTGAGTGGGATATCAATAGATGGTAAGCGTTACAATAGCTATTATTTGAATGGTGACAAGGCGATACAAAGTGGTCGTAGTGATGGTACACAAGTTGATAGGTTAACTTTTGCTGATAACTATACAATTGTCACCAATCCTTTAGGTGCGGTTATTAAATATATTTATACCGATACTAAAAAAATAAGCTCGCTAAAATAGAAAGAAGTGGGATAAATAACTGCCCGAATAGCAGTATGGAAAATACTTACGATAACAATGGATATGTAATTTCTAAGAAAGACTGGAATGGTATAGAGACACAATATCAGCGTGATAGTTTTGGACGCATCACTCAAGAAACTATAGGTATCCAAAATGGTAATGCTTCCAATGCGTATATCAAAAAATATAGTTACCTTGAGTATATGACTTTAATTACTCAAATTCAAATACTTGATGGGTTTAATCGTTTAATTCGAGAGGAAACTTATAGTTATTATGCTGCCAATGAACCCGCTAAAAACCGCCTTAAAAGTCAGACGATCTGTAGTAAAGCAGGGACAACCACCTGTAGCATAATTGCTTATGGCTATAGTTTGCATGCTGATGGAATGGTGAGTGCTGTAGTGGTCAATAAGAACGGAAAAAATACGTTTTACAGTTATGATTCCCAAGGAAATTTAGTCCAAGTAAAAAATGCATTGGGGCATGTTATCACTTATTCATACTACGATGGAGTAGAACTAGTAAGGAATGTGTTTTATCCAAATGGTTCTTATGAACATTATAGTTATGATGCACGTGGTCGAATTAAAACGATTTCAAAAAATATACTTGATAGTAGAATGAATTCTCGTTTTAATAGATTTGAATATGATTCATTGGGACTAACTCAGATTGTGCGAAGTGGAGCAAATGGGCCAAGCTCTACTTACAAGCAGATCATAGAGTCTATTGATTATAATGATAATGGTACAATTGCTCAAATTACTCACTCTAGATTTGGTCAAGATTTAAGTAGCAAAGAATATCAATATTCGAATCTTGGACAACTCCTCAGTGTTCGCTTTAAAGAAGACGGTTCGGTTCGTTATTCTAAAAGTAATCAACATAATCAATTGGGATGGATAACCGCAGATCTAGGCAACAATGGACAAAACCAGCGTTATGAATACGATGCCAATGGAAATGTGGTTAAAGCAACCGATTCTTTGGGTAAAATCACGACATATACTTATGATCTACATGGCAATCTGAACAAGGAAAGTCGTAGTGATGGTTCAACTGTTCTATATACCTATGACGCTATTGGACAATTGATCAGTGTTAAAGATGCAAAAGGCAATACAACGACATATAGCTATGATGGGTTTGGTCAACTGTTATCAACCCATAGTCCAGATACAGGGTTAACCCAATATCAATATGACCTAGATGGTAATCTGACTCGTTTAACACGTGCAAATAATGTCATCACAACATATAGCTATGATGCTTTAAATCGCCGAACTAGAGCGCAGACAGGTGATCAGATTCAAACATGGATTTATGACAATTGCAGCAATGGTATTGGGCAGTTGTGTGCAACAGCCGATGGAGTCACTTCTACAGGTTATGGATATATTGGAGATGGACAACTTGCTGTACAAATTAAAAATATAGCTGGTGTTACTTACTCAACCTATTGGCGTTATGACGGTTTGGGTAATTTACTTGAAGAAAGGTATGGAAATGAAAATAACAAAGTCATTTATCAATATGACGGATTAAATCGAGTCAAAGCAATTAAATTTAAAACAGCAACCTCAACACAGACGGTTGTCAGTAATGTCACTTATGAACCCTATGGCGGAATTAAAAATTGGACCTATGGCAATGGTCTATCACGACAAGCGAGTTATGATCAGGATTACCGTCTAATTGGTATTACTGCTTCGGGAGTGCAAAACCTTAGTCATCAATATAATGCTAATAATTGGCTCACCCAAATCAACAATGGCTTAGATAACAATAAAACCACCAGTTATAATTATGATCTACTTGGGCAATTAAACCTTGCTTCTTCAGCTCAATATACCGAACGCTGGCAACAAGACAGCAATTACAATCGGACCAATCGCGTAGGCAATACCAATGCCGTAACCAACTATGTACTTGGTCAAGGAAATCGTTTAAGCAGTACAACAGGCGCTGAAGCGAAAAACTTTAGTTATGATGTGTTGGGTAACCTAACCCAAAAGACAGGCTATGCTGGTACGGTTAATTATAGCTATGATGGCTTTAACCGTCTGAAAAGCGTAAATACAGGCGCTACGGTAAGTTATGACTATGATGTCTTTAATCTTCGTAGTCGTAAATCTTCGTAGTCGTAAATCTGGCAGTGGTGGAAGCATCAATTATGTATATGCACCTGATGGTCGATTACTTGCGGAGAGTCCTTTATCTAGTTTACAAAACGGCAGTTTAGCAAAAAGCTATATTTGGTTGGGTGGTCAACCGATTGCTGTGGTAAGCAACAATCAATTTTACTATATTCATAATGATCATTTAGGTCGTCCAGAAGTCATTACTGACTCAAATCAAGCTGTGGTATGGAAAGCTCAACAAAGCAGTTATGACAGTGCTGTAGTACAAAGTAGTATTGGGGAATTTAACCTCGGTTTTCCTGGGCAATATTATGATGTTGAGAGTACGCTTTGGTATAACTGGAACCGTTACTATGATGCCAGCATAGGGCGTTATACCCAAAGTGATCCGATTGGATTGGCGGGTGGTTTAAATACCTATGCTTATGTAGAAAATAATCCGATTAATTTTATTGATCCTTATGGTTTATGGGCACTAAGTGTAGAAGGGTATTATGGATATGGTTTTGGGGTCAGTATCGGTTATCAGGATGGTACATTGGAAATCCTTGGAAGAGTTGGGGTTGGAGCTGGACTTGGAATAGGACTTGATCCAGAAGGAGGTCCATCACGGCACTCTGAAAAATGCGGATACGGGCCTATTGCTCGGACAAGCCTAAAAGCAGATGTGGGGGTTGGTTTAGGCCCAATTGGAGTTGGTACTGGCATTACGGCTGCGACGGGTAATGGATTTAAACAAAAAACGGGTGGAGGTTATATAGATGTGAATAAACCAAGCTTTAATATTGATCCAAGAGTTTCTGGAAATACCCCGTGGAAATTCGGAGTTGCCATAGGTGGTTCATATGGTGCTGATTTTGGAGGATTTTATAATAGGAAATAATATGAAAAAAATAGTAGCAGTAATAGTTTTTATAATTTTATTATCGATTGTAACAACTTTTGTGCAAAATAAAATTCATGGGCAAAAAAATGAACAATATATTGAAACAGTTTTTCAGACTGATAACCAGTTACTAGATAAGTTTGGCCATATTCAGAAATATAAAATTTGGAAAGTAGGTAGATATTTTGGTGCTCCGGAAGGGCCTGATTATGATTTCTATACGATATATTTAACAGGTGAGAAATACTCAGGAGTAATATATTTGGACTTATATAAAGATAGAAATGGAGAGGTGGAAAGATATAAAGTTAGAATAAAAAAATAGTATTATGCTAACTTTAAGAAAATGATCTTCGATTTAAATAAGCTTAACTGTAGGGATAGTTAATCAATTTTTTCCAGTAAAAAATTATTTTATCAGCTATTTAGAAGAGAAATTTTTAAAATAAAAAGAGGGAGTTTTCTTTGTGATTGAAATAAAAAATAGACACGATGAGGAATTAATAATGAAGTTAACTCATTCAATAGATCAAGATATTAAATTAAACATGGTCTTTGCCATTTTAAGTTACTTGTTAGTATGGTTTTTTAGTTATAAATTTTTTACTAGCCATATAGCCCACCAACATCCTCAGCTACTTTTTTTATTATTATTTATTTTTTCAATATGTGTTGCTTGTAAATTGAGCCGATTAAAGCTTTTTATACCAATTAAAGCCATAATTACCATGATTATATCCTTTACAGTTTCTCTTATTATTGTGTTATTTTTGACAAAAGATTATTGGCCATATGTGTTTAGCTTGAATACCGTTTATGCAATTGCTTTTGCACCAATAGGAAGTATTGAGTGGTTAAAATTATATTTTGTATTTCCAATTTTAGTAACCTTCTATTTGATGGTTTTATTCTTACTTAAGTTTAAAAAATAAATTTTAAAGAGGAAGTTTTTGTGAGTGCTTAGAATGGAGGAAATAATATGAAAAAATTAATCTTTTATGTCTTCTTTATAGCTGTATTAGGAATTATAACTGTTATAGGAACAAAGATACTTCATAGTGAACAAAATCAGCAATATATAGAAAAAATTTTTCGTGAAGATATTAAAGTACAGAATAAATTAGGAGAAATACGGAACTATAGAATACGGAAATTCGGAAAGTTTTATGGTAATCCTCCCTATCAACAAGGCTATGATTATTATACTTTAAAGGTTAATGGTGAAAAGTCATCTGCTTATATATATTTAAAGCTTTATAAAAACAACAATGGAGAAATAGAAAGCTATAAAGTGGAAATGGATGAATAGTAAAATAAATTTAATAAATTTTTTAATTAGATATTAAGTGTATTTTAAAAATAAATATTTAACTGTACTAATTTTTTTGATTTAAATTTCATCTAATAATTAAATTCTCATTTTGTGCTATTCATCACGCTTTTAATTTGGCTGATAAAAGATTATATAAGGCAAGCTGGAATTAAATTTAGAGAAATCAGATGTAGTATTTAGATATTTAAATTTTCTCTCTGCTTAATATAATCTTTATCGAATCAGTATGTTTAGACACGAATCATACTTTTACTATTTATATCCTCCATCCAGTCATTTAAATCCAAATCGTTGGTAAATGAATGTTCACCATCAATCTTAAAGACTAACAGAGAGTCATGAATGCTAATAATACTCGCTAAATGTTGGCGAATGATGTTGGCTTCATAGCTTGTGTTGATCAGCCAAGTGGAAGGGTTCACCCGAATTGAAGCATCATAGTCACAGATGAGCTTATGGACTTCATCTAAATGATGTACTTGTGAGGAATTTAGAATAATCAAATAATTCATATTAACAACCTCCATAAAAGAGATTTAGACAAAATAACTTTTATTATGAAATGTGATAAGTATCACGATTTATTCAATCTAACATCAAAGTATTTTGATCAATTGAAAAAATGTCGGACAATCTAAAGCTGAATTTTGATGATGTGTTAGATTTTTTTATTGTATTGTTCAAGAAAATTCTTAGTGGTTATTCCTTTTGTTACATAAAAAGCAATCAAAATTTTTAAATACTGGCTAAATTGAAGTATGATTAAGTTTAAAATATTTAAACAATAAGCTCATCAAAAGATGGGCTTTTTTGTCTTACCCTCTCTGTGTTATAAAGTTTGAGGCTTAAAATGCTGGTTAAAATAGAAGATGGTTTTTACCTAAATTCACTGCATATTATCGCGATACATGTTTCTAAAGATATGATTACACAAAATTTTTCTATAAGTATAGAATATACACCGCACAATCAAAATGCCAATGGCTTATATCATAAAAAGTGCCAGACCAAAGCTGAAGCGGATTTATTTTTGCAAACTCTACATCAGCAAATCGCGCAAATATAAATTTAAATTTTTTAGTTGTTTTTTGCATTGAAATTAAAAGAAAAGGAATTCATTTTTTAAGCTATATTAGGCTCACAATTGAATGTATCGATAATGTGAAAATCACAATGATTGAACATTTTTGAGGTCAAAATGCATAAACTAAAAATTCTTTTTTGTACACTTTCACTATTCACACTGTCTGCCTGCCAAAATGTGCAAAAAAATAACAAAATCATTGCCAAGGTATTTGATACTTCAACACATTTTCAACGCTATCTGATGGATAAACATGCGCCAGAGAATGTCATTGTTACCCATAATATAACTTACCAAGAACAACCAAAACTCAGTTTAGATCTCTATCAGCCAATAGATATTCAACAATTTGAAAAACGCCCAACAGTGATCTGGATTCATGGTGGTGGTTGGATTTCAGGTGCTAAAGATAATGCAAGAGGATATTTTAAACTGCTCGCAGCACAAGGTTATAATGTTGTTTCTGTGCAATACCAATTTGCACCGCAAGCAATTTATCCAACGCAGTTGTATCAAATCAATAATGCACTACGATTTATCCAGCAAAATGCAAAACAATACCATATAGACGCTCATCAATTATTTTTAGCAGGGGATTCGGCTGGGGCCAATTTAGCCAGCCATTATGCAGCGCTTCTCACTAACCCAAATTTTGCCAAAGAATCTGGATTTACAGCCTCGATTCAAACTTCACAACTTAAGGGTTTAATTCTGCATTGCGGAATTTATGATATGAATGCCTTTATCAATACAGCACCAGATGAAATCAAACTGATTGAATGGGGGGTAAATAACCTTGTTCAAGCTTATACAGGTAATCAAAAAGACAATCCTGAATATTTAAAACGTTTATCACCTATACAACATCTTACCAAGGATTATCCGCCTGTATTTATAAGTGGGGGGAATAAAGATTTTCTCACAGATACGCAGTCCATTCCTTTTGTAAAAGCTTTGCAAGAAAAGCAAATCCCTGTTCAAGCTGTTTTCTACCCTGAATCAAAAGAATGGTTGGTCCATGAATATCAATTTTTCTTGGGCAAAAAGGCGAGTCAGCAAACATTTGATCAAACTATTTTGTTTTTGAAGAAAAATGTTGATTCAAAATAAACTCAAAAAATAATGATTTAAACTGAATTGTCATAAAAGCATGTTATAAAAAATAAAATTGTAGTGAGAAATGAAAGATGGAAATCAGTGTAAAGCAAATCAACAAGCGTATAGATGAATTTCAAGAGTCAAGTAAGAAAGCATCAACTTTAGAAATTGGCTATAAAACTTATGCTAAGTTAATGAATGAAGATAAATTTGCAGACGCACTCAAGAAAGATCCAAACAACACAATGGTTCGCTACTACAAAGATATAAAAATTAAATTGGTCACAGAAAAACACCATTTTGAGGTGAAATAAGCCTTTTAATAAATAGAATAACAATTTTTAAAATTTACAACTCAAGGAATGAGTGTAAATTTTTTTATCATATTGCATGAGAAAAAGTAATATATCTTTTAAACACTTACTTGATCCTATAGTGATCACTTTTGCCTGTTAAAATCAAAATTTAGTACATATAAAACATTGATATATGCTCTTATTGTTAAACACAACTTGTAACAAATCCCGATAAATCCTTTGTTTTTTATTCACATTTTTTGGATGGTGTATCTAAATGTTTCATTTTTTTTGATTTTTTTATCATGTGTTTAAAACATTAAAAACATATTTTGTTAAGATAATCTAATGAGTTTTAATGCTTTCTAATCAATAGGGTGGTGGTCTGATTATTGTGATATTGTTATCAAAATCTACAGAATAACTGAATAAAAACAACTATATGAGAATACTTATCATTTATAATGAATCTTTTTAATATCTATTCATGCTGTAAAAGTAGACGTTTAGACTCATTTTTTAAGTGTTTTTTAATTTAATCAGGCTTAATGATCTTACAAATTGTGACAAAATATATTAGAATAAATGCTGGTTTATTTTGTGACGAAAAATAATGGAAATTTTAAACTTTATAAAGAGTTTCAACACGGTAAACACGTATTTAATTTTGGCGATAATTGCCTTGTTGTTTATAATTTCATTTTTCTACTTTATTCACCCAACCTGATTAAGTAGAAAATTGAAGAAAAGAGGCGAGTATCAAATTGATAACTCGTCTTTTTTTATAAAAATAGTTTTTATCAAAGTGATGTTGCTTTTTATTCATCAAATTTAATGCGTGAGATTTCGTATAGTTATAGATTGTATTAAAAATTGAATTTATATAACATACCAACCAAATGGTATCTTTTGATGAATTTATGAATTCTATTGTTTTTGCCTATAGTTTGTTGGCGGTCGCTATCATCGCTGAAGTAACAGGTTCAACATTCTTAGTGAAATCGCAAGGCTTCACAAAGTTAGTCCCGAGTTTACTGGTGGTATTTTTTTATGTGATTTCTTTCTATTTACTGTCTCAAGTGATTAAAACAATTCCATTGGGTATTGCTTATGCAATTTGGGCTGGTGTTGGTATTATCCTCACTGCTTTGGTAGGTTACTTCATTTTCAAACAAAGCTTAGACTTTGCTGCAATTGCAGGTATTGGATTAATTATTTCAGGTGTATTGGTGATTAACTTATTTTCAACATCAGCAGGACATTGATAAAAGCACGAAGCAGGTAAGATTTGAGTATGGATAAAATTGTAGAAAATGCTTATCAACGTAAAAAAGATCCTGAAGGTGTTAAAAAATTAATTTTAGCTAACACGATGAGTTTAGTTGCTGAACATGGTGTAAATGGCGTATCGATTCAAAGTATTGCAACGCGTTCAGGTGTAACTAAAGGTGGTGTATTTCATCATTTTGCCAATAAACAAGTTTTGATTGAGGCTATGTTGGAAGAGTTGATCCAACAACTGGACCAGCAAGTCAGCCTAGCAATTGAAAAAGATCCAGTTACTTATGGCTGTTTTACTCGCGCATATATTGATGTCACCTTAAGTTCTTCATTTGGGGTCAACACGGTATGGAGTGCTTTAAGCATGACATTGATGACAGATAAATCTTATAGTGAGAAGTGGGACCAATGGCTGACACGGCGATTGTCTCAACATGCTGAAACGGATGATTCTGCCACATTAAAAATATTACGTTATGCAGCGGATGGGGCATGGTTTGTTGAAAGCCTCTCCCCAAAAATGCAAGATGATTATGAGGAAATTAAACAGGAATTATTGTTAAGAACTTATCCTGAATAGTGATTCATTTGCTCTGCTTTGTAAGCAAAACCAATAGCTACAGACCAAAATAAAAAAACCAAGCCAAATGATATTGGCTTGGAATGGAAAACTTTCTTTAAACTAGGTTAAATCATTGCTTTATGATTTATTCACTGCCTAAAGTCATTAAACTTGCATTTCCGCCTGCAGCCGCAGTATTGATACTGATTGCACGTTCAATAAGTAATGGTGCAAGTGGAATAATTGTATTGGCATCCGCTAAATGAGTTATGCCAACAATTGCACCTTCACGTTGCGCAATCAGAGTTTGTAATTCTTTTAGACCAGCACCTTGATGTAAAACAGCATCAAACTCTCCAACAGCCACATCATTGATCATCGAAAATTTTTGTTGCAACGCTTTTGGCATACTTTGAATCATTTTTAAAGCAATCGCATCGTCACTTAAAATACAGACTTGCGCATTGAGAGACAAAATTGCATTAAATTGATTCAGCAAAGCCTGTTCTTGTTCTGCGATTGCCAATATCCGATGACGTGATACAACATGATATTGATTCAATTCACCTGTTGGACCTGGAAGCTCATATAAGGCAAGCGGTGATTGATACTGATGCATAGCCCATTGCGAATGATGCTGTTTTGCCCAAGTGTGAAATTCTGTTTGAATCTCAGATGGTTTTAGATTGAGCTGTTCCGAAATATTTTTTACAGTACCAAAAGGGCGATTGGGTAGGGCTGTATGCTGCATTAATTTATATAAATAAATCGGACCACCAGCTTTAGGCCCTGTTCCTGACAAACCTTCACCACCAAAAGGTTGTACGCCTACAACGGCACCTACAATGTTACGGTTAATATATAAGTTACCCACTTCCGCATGTTCAATGGTGGTTTGAATAGTTTCATCGATACGTGTATGTAAACCCATGGTTAGGCCATATCCTTTTGCATTGATATGTTCTAACAATTGCTTTAATTCACCATATTTATAGGTAATGACATGCAATACAGGTCCAAAAACTTCACGTTTTAAATCATTCAGATTTGGAAGTTCAATCACCGTCGGGACAATAAATGTGCCTGCATTTAGATCAGATGTTGGTGTTTCATAAGCAAGTTGATGTATTGCATAGCCCTTGCTACGCATCATTTCGATATGCTTTTCAATATTTTGCTGCGCTTCACCATCAATCACAGGGCCTATATCTGTTTTAAGCAAAATAGGTTGTCCAATGTTGAGCTGTTGCATGGCACCTTTAAGCATCTTAATCAAGGTTGCTGCATTGTCTTCTTGAACGCACAATACACGGAGGGCAGAACAACGTTGACCAGCGCTATCAAATGCTGAATTTACTGCATCAATTACGACTTGTTCTGTCAGCGCAGAAGAATCTACGATCATTGCATTTTGACCACCCGTTTCAGCAATCAAAGGAATCGGTTGACCTGTTGGACTCAGGCGTTGTGCTACGGTTTTTTGTAAAATCTTAGCAACTTCAGTGGAACCTGTGAACATAATGCCTTGAATACGTTCATCTTGGCTGAGTTTTGCCCCAACTGTTTCACCACGACCAGGAAGTAATTGTACTACTGATTTTGGAACTCCTGCTTCCCATAAGATTTGAATTGCTTGTGCTGCAATTAATGGGGTTTGTTCAGCAGGTTTAGCAATTACGGTATTTCCTGCAACAAGTGCTGCTGAAATTTGTCCAGTAAAAATTGCAAGCGGGAAGTTCCAAGGGCTGATACATAAAATTGTACCCAATGGGCTGAGTGTGCCATTATCCTCAATGCTTTGCATTTGTGCTGCATAGTATCTAAGGAAATCAACGGCTTCACGTACTTCAGCAATACCATTACTATAAGTTTTACCACTTTCACGGCACAGTAAAACCATCAGTTCCTGAATACGCGATTCCATAATCGTAGCAGCTTTGAGCAATAACTCTGCACGAAAATCTTGAGATGCATTTTTCCAATTTTCAAAAGCTTGATGAGCGTTATCTAAGGCCAAATCGACTTGTGTTGTTTCTGCTTCGATCACATAACCAACTAGATCTGAATGATCAGCTGGATTACGGATTTCTTGCGAATTTATTTCAGCTAAGTCTTGTAAATCAAGCTGATCGACAAGGCTATAACTGTTCCATTGGTGTTTTAAATAGTGTTGAACAGTTTGATTTAAATCTTGTAATTTACTGTCATCAGCTAAGTCTAAACCTTGAGAGTTTTGGCGGATGCCTTGATATAAATCATGAGGAAGCGGAATAGCAGGGTGTTTTAACCCGACTGCATGCTCTTTTTCTGCAGTATGTAAAATCTCTTGAACTGGGTTTTCAATCAAGTCTTCAATTTTAATATTTTTATCTGCAATACGGTTAACAAATGAGGTATTCGCACCATTTTCCAATAAACGTCGAACCAGATAGGCCAATAAGGTTTCGTGATTACCGACAGGCGCATAAATACGACATGGAATCCCTAATTTCTGATCTGAAACCTTGCCTACCACTTGTTCATAAAGTGGTTCACCCATGCCATGTAAGCATTGGAATTCATATTGACCAAGATAATATTTTTGTGGATCTGCTAACTCATAAATAGTGGCAAGTGTTTGCGCATTATGTGTTGCAAATTGCGGATACACCTGATCAGGCGCAGCCAATAGTTTTTTTGCACAAGCAATATAAGACAAATCTGTATGCACTTTACGGGTAAAGACTGGGTAGTCAGACATACCGTCAATTTGTGCTTTTTTGATTTCACTGTCCCAGTAAGCACCTTTGACCAGACGAATCATTAAACGTTTTTGACTACGTTTTGCCAGATCAATAATATAATCCACCACATAGAAACAACGCTTTTGATAGGCTTGAATGACAAAGCCTATACCTTTCCAGTTTGCCAGTTGTGGCTCAAAGCATAAACGCTCAAGTAATTCTAAAGACAGCTCTAAACGATCCGCTTCTTCTGCATCAATATTGAGACCAATATCATAGGTCTTAGCTAAAAGTGCTAAATTTAAAATACGAGGATAAAGTTCATGATGCACACGTTCGGTTTGAGAACGTTGATAACGTGGATGTAAAGCCGAAAGTTTAATTGAAATTCCAGGGCCGGTATAAACATCTTTACCTTCAGACGCTTTACCTATGGCATGAATCGCTTGTGTATAGTCTTCGAAATAGCGATCTGCATCGTGTTCAGTCAGTGCTGCTTCACCAAGCATGTCATAAGAATAACGGAAACCTTTGTCTTCAAGAGTTTTGGCATTGTCCAAAGCCTCTTCAATGGTTTCACCAGTAACAAACTGTTCACCCATCATACGCATTGCTGCATCAACTGCTTTACGGATGATGCCTTTACCTGTACGTGCTAAAAGCGAAGTGAGGATCCCCGAAAGGCTGGTTTGTTTAGGTGTTTCCATCAGTTTGCCAGTCAGCATGAGTCCCCATGCAGCAGCATTGACAAACATGAGATTACTTTGGCCTAAATGATCTTTCCAGTTACCTTGATTAATTTTATCGCGAATCAATAAGTCTCGGGTCGCACTATCAGGGATACGTAACAAGGCTTCAGCCAAGCACATTAATGCGATGCCTTCTTGTGAAGACAATGAAAACTCTTGCAGCAGACCCTGTACGATACCTGCTTTGCCTGACGAACTTTTACGGTCACGTAAGCTATGCGCTAAGTTAAATGCAATGTCATAAATTTTCTGATTCATTTCTTCAGAAATTTGACTGTGCTCAAGTAAGTTTTCAACGCATTCCGATTCAGTACGACGCCACGCATGATTGATTTCTTCTTCAAAATCAGTTTTGTCTTTAAATTCGGTAATGTAATCCAAACTTGGAAGTAGGTTTGCATTTAAAACTTGAGGTGAATCCATATTCATTGTCAACGTCCTGTGACTAGCAAATATTTTTGTTGAGCAGATGGGTTTATATAATTTATGATTACAGAATATTTAGTGAATAACTCACTATAATTTGAATAATATTTAGAGAATTATTCTATGGAAAGTGCTTATTTAAGCTTGGATCGTATAGATATTCGGATTTTGGATATTTTGCAAAAAGATGGAAAAATTTCCAATATTAAGTTGGCTGAAAAAGTTAATTTATCTCCAACAGCCGCGCTTGCTCGGGTGCAGAAATTGACAGGTGAAGGATTTATTTTGGGCTATGAAGCAAAACTAAATCCGAAAATGTTAGGCGCTAATTTTGTGGTATTTGTTGAGATTCTTTTAGACAAAACTACACCCAATGCTTTGGATGCTTTTTCAGATGCAATCGTACAATATCCAGAAATTATGGCATGTCATATGATTAGTGGTGGTTTTGATTTTTTAGTGAAAATTCGGTGTGCAGATATGGAGGAGTTCCGTCGTATTTCAGGGCAGGTCCTGTGGCAATTGCCTGGGGTAAAGGAAACGCGTAGTTATCCAGTGATGGAAGTGATTAAAGACAGTTCACAATTACATTTAAATTTTAAAGCGAAAGTAAAGAAATAGAAAAGGGGCATGAATGCCCCTAACTCTAATGATTTATTCAAACATTTGAATTTACATATTTTTCATTTCACGGTTATAAATTTGCTCAGCATTTTCAAAACGATCAATTACTTCTTTTTCAGGGGCTTTGTCCATTAAACTGACCACAATGATGCTGATGAAAGAAAGCACAAAGCCTGGCACGATTTCATATAAACCAGTATGCGCCATGGTGTTTTTCCAAACAATTACCGTTACAGCACCGACAATGATACCGATCAATGCGCCATTTAAAGTCATACGTTTCCAAAACACAGACAATAAAATAAGTGGACCAAATGCAGCACCAAAACCAGCCCATGCATACGCCACTAGACCAAGTACCTTGCTTTCTGGGTTAAATGCCAAAATGATCGCGAGTACTGAAATGGCTAAAACCATTAAACGACCGACCCAAACCAACTCATTTTGTGAGGCTTTTTTGCGAAGAAAAGATTTATATAAATCTTCAGTCAATGTGCTTGAGCATACCAAAAGCTGACAGCTTAAGGTGCTCATGACAGCGGCTAAAATAGCGGCTAAAACAACACCAGCAACCCATGGATTAAATAAGATTTTGGTTAATTCCATAAACACTGTTTCTGGATTTTTTGCCACAATTGCAGCTGACGGAATATCAGGATGTGCTTGGAAATAAGCAATACCAACATAACCTACAGCAACAGCGCCCGCTAAACATAGAATCATCCACGCCATACCAATACGACGAGCATTAGGAATGGTTTTCACTGAATCTGCTGCCATAAAACGGACTAGAATATGCGGTTGTCCAAAATAGCCTAAGCCCCATGCCATTGATGAAATGATGGCGATAAAACTGACCCCTTGGAACATATTTGCTGCATGTGGACGTGCAGTTTCAATCAATTGATTGACATGTTGTAAATCACCAACTGCCAAGAAAGTCATAATCGGTGCCAACAGTAATGCAAAAATCATCAAGCCCGCTTGAAATGTATCTGTCCAACTGATCGCAAGAAAGCCACCAATACACACATAACTGATGGTTGCAATCGCACTGACCCAAAGAGCAGTGGTGTAGTTCATCGCAAAAATACTTTCAAATAAACGTGCACCTGCCACCATGCCTGAAGCACAGTAAATACCAAAGAAGATTAAAATGACCAGCGCAGAAATGATACGGATCACTTTCTTTTTATCACCAAAACGGCTGGTGAAATAATCTGGTAATGTTAATGCATTATTTTGTATTTCAGTATGGACACGTAAACGGCCTGCGACCAAATACCAGTTGAGCCAAGCACCAATAATGAGCCCAATTGCGATCCATGATTCAGATAATCCAGTCAGGTAAATTGCACCTGGGAGTCCCATGAGTAGCCAGCCACTCATATCCGATGCACCTGCTGAAAGTGCAGTGACAAAACTCCCTAAACTTCGACCTCCCAAAATATAATCTGAGAAATCGGTGGTTTTTCTATAGGCATATAAGCCAATACAAACCATTGCAATGATATAAAAGATAAACGTGACAACTGTGGGGTTGAGTGAGTCCATATTTAATTCAGTCCTTGTGGAGTAAATCTCCAAGTTTTATTTTTTATCGCATAAGTTTCACGAGCGAATTCTTTCACACAACTAAAAAATATCGCTGTGATTTTTATAAGGTGATTGTGCAAGATTTATGTATCCGATTGTAACTTTAGATACAAATGCAAAAAATCAGCAATTTATATCCAAAAAAATTCTACTGGGAGTGTTTAGAGACTGTGGGATTATACTTTACGCAAAGTTACATTGTTAACGTTTAATTGATAATTCCATAAAATTGTTTATCGAAATGACATATTTTGCTAGTACAAAAGCAGATAAGAAGGAATATTATTGTAACTGCACAACTATAGTGCATAAATATATAATGAGCAGATCACATGGAAACGGTTCAACCTGAAGTTACAAGAATAGAAAAAGATTTATTGGGAAGTAAAGAAGTTCCTATAAACAGTTATTATGGTATTCATACAATTCGAGCTTTAGAAAATTTTAATATTTCTAAACATACCGTCGGTGAACAAAGCTTTTTTATCCGCGCTTTGGCTCAGGTCAAAAAGGCCTCGGCACAAACCAATTTACAACTTAATAAGATCTCTGAAGAAATCAGTGTAGCGATTCAAAAAGCAAGTGATCAACTGATTGAAAATCCGCAAAATTGGAAAGATGCATTTCCATCAGATGTATACCAAGGTGGTGCAGGTACATCGATTAATATGAACACCAATGAAGTCATTGCCAATATCGCATTAGAGTCTTTAGGTTATGCGAAAGGACGTTATGACATCATTCATCCAAATGACCATGTCAATAAATCTCAATCGACCAATGATGTCTATCCCACTGCATTACGTTTAGCAACTTACTATTCACTGGATTTGTTATTTGAAAAAATCAATAATTTGATTAGTTCACTGACATTAAAATCTGCTGAGTTTCAGTATGTGTTAAAAATGGGACGTACCCAGTTACAAGATGCTGTCCCAATGACATTAGGACAAGAGTTTCATGCCTTTGCAACATTACTCAAAGAAGATGTGCGTTTAATTAAAAAAACCCGTGAACTTTTATTAGAAATTAATTTAGGCGCTACTGCGATTGGTACAGGCGTAAATACGCCACATGGTTATGCTGCTCAGGTCAATGAAAATTTAAAAGCCTTAACAGGTTTAAACTTAATTGGTGCAGAAGATTATGTTGAAGCGACCAGTGACTGCGGTGTATTTATTATCCTTTCAAGCACCTTAAAACGTTTGGCTGTAAAACTCTCTAAAATCTGTAATGACTTACGTCTATTAAGTTCTGGCCCAAGAACAGGTTTATGGGAAATTCGCCTACCTGAATTACAAGCTGGTTCATCGATTATGCCAGCGAAAGTCAATCCTGTGATCCCAGAAGTCGTCAATCAAGTTGCATTTAAAGTGATTGGTAATGATTTAACCATTACCTTTGCAGCAGAAGCGGGCCAATTACAGTTAAATGTGATGGAGCCTGTGATTGCACTTACCATGAATGAATCAATTGAGTTACTGATCAATGCGATTCAAACCTTGGATGAGAAGTGTATTCAAGGTGTGGTTGCCAATGAAAAAACCTGTTTTGATGCTGTGATGCGTAGTGTTGGAATAATTACCTTACTTGATCCAATTTTAGGTCATGCGAAGTGTGATGAAATTGGGAAGCAATGTATTGCTGAAAATAAAACCATTCAAGAGGTTGTACTTGAACAAGGTTTATTGAGCCAAGAACGTCTAGATGAAATTTTCTCTTTTGAAAATATGATTTCAGAAATTGCAGTACAGCCATATGAAGAAATCGGTAAAGCGGGCTAAGTGTTTAAACTGCACTTGTTGATCTATGTATAAAAACTTTGATAAATACAGCATTTCGATGCTGTATTTTTATGCATGGTAAAAAAAGTAAAGTTTCTTTATAATTCAACAAAATTTAAAATCACCTACAAAAGTCAATAATCTATGAATAATAAACATTTAATTCTCGCCTTAAGCTTGGTACTTCTTTCTGGATGTGCGAAAAAATCGGAAGAAGCTGCTGAAAGTTCTGCGTCTGCTCCAGATACACAAGTCGTTGCTCAGGATGCTGCACAAGCGGCTGATGCCGCAGAAAAAAGTGCTGAACAAGCTACTGAAAATTCTGTTGATACCACACCTGTGACTGAACAAAAACCTGAAACTATTTTAAGTACCGATGTCAGTCAAGCAGAAAAAGCACGTCGTATGGTGCGTGAAGCTCAGGTTAATTTCACAGCTAAAGATGTGGTGAAAACTGCTTTAGAAATTGATAAGCTCACTTTTCAAGCGGGCGGCTTTATAGAGCAGAAAAATATCAGTTTTGATGTACTCGATGTAAAAACACAAAAAATTGCGGATGGTAAAATCCGAGTTTTTGAAAAAGTTGATCCGCATGCGGAGATCATTGTCAGAGTACCGAGTGATAAAGCTGCGGTATATGTCAATCAGTTATTGCCATTGATGTACTTTTTAAATCAACAACAATATTCTGCTAAGCGTTTTGAGTTAAAGCTTTTAGAAGAAAAAATTGGACAAACTCAAAGCGTTCCAAGTGATACCAAACAATCACAGCTGAATGAAATTTCCCGTTTAACCCAACTTGAAGTTCAAGATCGGGTGCGTTTTAGCACGATTAGTATTGCCATTAAACAACCTGCGATGGTGAGAGAAAGTCTGGATGTTGATGTTGCTGCTGTGGCACGCTTAAACGGTGATAGTTTTTGGAAGCGTGCTTGGGAAGGTGTTCAATATGGCTGGCAATTTATTTTGGATTTATTGGTTATTTTAGTCACCATTTGGCCACTTTATTTACTGGTATTTCTTGGCTTGATTATTTATCGAGTGATTAAGGCTTTAATGAATAAATTATTCAATGATTCATCATCGACTAAATCCTCTAAAGATGTGAAAAAAGATCAGATGAATTCTACAGATGACAATGCATGATTTTACTTAGCGCTATGCTGTAATTTTTAAACCAGTGCAATTGCACTGGTTTTTTAATGTGTTGTCAGTTTTTCAAAAAGCTGTTGCATTCCTTCAGTCGCACTCATTTTTAAACATTGATATTGCTGGGGAACACGCTCATAACTGGCTTGCGGGTCAATATAATACGCATCACAGTGTTCTGGAATCTCGTGAATTAAACCTGCCACAGGATAGACGGTCAATGTGGAGCCAATAACAATAAAAATATCAGCATCACGGATCATCTGTACTGCTTCTTCATACGCAGGAACCGCTTCACCAAACCAAACTACATGAGGTCGAAGTGGAAACCCTTCAGGACATTTATGTTGTTCTAGGTCCAATTGCCAACCATCTATAGGATAAAACTCATTTGTGTACTGCGCATTGGGTTTAGAACTTTTAGCAAGGCGGATATTGCCATGTAAATGAATAACCTGTTGGCTTCCTGCACGTTCATGCAGATCATCAATATTTTGAGTAATTACAATGACATCAAAATGTTGTTCGAGTTGAGCAATGATATCGTGTGCTTGATTGGGCTGAGCATTGAGAATATGTTGACGTCGTTCATTATAAAAACGTTGCACCAAGGCAGGGTTGCGCTGCCAAGCTTCAGGTGTAGCCACCTCTTGAATATCATAATTCTCCCATAAGCCATTACTATCTCGGAAAGTGCTGATTCCACTTTCTGCACTCATTCCTGCACCTGAGAAAACTACAATTTTTTTCATAGGATAAACAATTAAAATTTTTAAAATCCTAACATAAATATTGTGAAATATGAGTGAAACGTATTTTCTTAGAATTAATTTGTTATAAAATAACAGCAAGTCATACTTCGATCATTTCGAATATTTTTTATAAAAATCAAATGTACTAGAAATAAGTCAAATTGGAACAGCATGGAAACACGTGATATTGTCAATGCCCCTGAAGTGAAAAAAACAATTGTAGAGCGTAGTCAACGCCGGAAAGATGATCCAGAAATTACTCAGTGGTTTGAAAAAAAATTCTTTGAATATGTGATTAAACAATTCAATCCAGTTTTTTATGTAAATTCGGTTTCTGCTTGGAAAATTTGTCAACTTCCGCAGCCTATTCCTACATGGTTTTTGAACAAGCTTGAACAACAGCCAGAACATCAGATGTTGTATGTTGATCCTTTACATGAACAGATTTTGGAACTGGAAAAGCCCATTTTAGAGTTTTTTAATTCGCGTTTAAAAAGCAATTTAAAAGGCAAATTCATGAAAATGACCTATGAGCAAGTGTTAGACGCTTGGCATAAAGATCATGAAGCAATGAAAAAGCGTTTAGAAAAAGGGCAATGGGATAGCAGTGAGCAGGCAATTGATGAAGTTTTAACTGTAAATACAGGCAAGTTTATTGAAATTACGGCAACAGGAATGTTGTTGCGTAAGGAAATGGCTTTTGAATCACGTTATATGCAGCACTGTTTAGGGCAGTTTAGCAACCTGATTGAATTGAAAGATGGCTATGGTGAATACTATGTAACGCAAAAAGAGCAGGGAATATTTCGTTATTTTAGCTTAAGGGATTCAAGCAATAAGCCACATGTTACCATCAGTTTAGAATGGGATGGTGAAGTGTGGTGTATTGAGCAGATTAAAGGTAAGCAGAATCAAGCACCAGTTAAAAAATATGCAGATGATGTCTTATTATTTTTAAATCATATTCTACCAAATAATAATCATAACCCAGATTGTTTAAGCATGGGGATCGTCTATGAACCTGAGATAAATGAGGGTTCAACGGATCATGCCAATCAAGCCTTGTATTTCTATTTTCATGAATTGGATGATCCTTGTAAAATTGAAACGTTATTGATGAAAAATCAACATTTATTGGAACAATATGATCATCAAACCCATGTGATTCAGCATCTTTTGCTGGGACTAAATCGTCCAGAACATATCAGGCACCCATCAGAAAAATATATAGAAGAGATCGTTGCTTATACAAATCAACAGCAAACTGAGAAAAAATTTGATTTAAAGGTTGAGTTAAGTCAAGCAAAGTCAAACAAATCGCTGTGGAGCGTGATCTTTAAGCCTTATTTCTGGTTGATTCAGACTTTATATGAATTAAGCAAGATTCCATTGCTGGGTTGGATGATTAAAATTATCGTCTATATCATTGCCTTGCCTTGGGTTTTGTTAAATTTAAAGCAGGACAATCGTAAGCAATGGATGCTTGCAACTGGTGATCTGATTTATTTTCGTAATCATATTCAATGGTATCAGGTGGATAGCTTAACTTTAGCGCATTTTGAACAGCATCCAGAAATATATAAAAAACATTTAAATCAATTGTTAAATATCAAACAGAAAAAAGTAGGCTCTAAAGAGAAACAGATTCGTTATTTTTTAAATCAATATTTTCAAATCGCTCAATTAGAAAATCTTTATTCAAGTAGTGAATTTGGTACTGCAAGTTATTTAAGAGATATTTTGGTGTTTAGCCATATTCAAAAAATATTGACTATACGGTTATTGGTGCAGTTCTATGAATTACAGGAATATGATGCATGGCAATATATTGTTGCTTCATCGAAGATTATTCAAGACTGTTGTTCTAGCTGGCAGGATATGGGCGAGAAATATGTCGCAGGGCGTGAGCTGTATTTGATGTTTAAACATTCAGATTTTGAAAATTATGATCGCTCTGCAAAGCAAGACTTACACTTATATCAATCCATATATCCCAATAATTGGTCACTTTATTCATGGAATATTGATTTATTCTCAACCCATAATAAAAACAAAGTAGCTGAATGATGATTAAATCTGAATATACCCATGAAGTATTTCGTAAAGATATCCATTGTCCGCAAGGTTTATTGGAAAATAAAAACTATGCAGAATTGGAAAATTTTTTCAATGTGTTATGGCAAAGTCGAAGTCATAAATTGCCGCAGCTTTGGGAAAATGAATGGTTTGATCAGCCCAAACAAATGTTTAATGACATATTCTTAAATCACGGCATAACAGCATTAAAACATATCAATGAATGGCATTTGGCTTTTCCAGAAAGCTTTTTCCCTTATATTGTTCGTGTGCGTTATTGGGCTTTTTGGGCAGCTGAATATCGTGGGCAAGAATGGTCAAGCAATGTTACAGATGAAATGTGGGATTGTGCAAGAGAGGCGCAAAAGCAATTGTATGCTTCTGCAATGCAAGCTTTTGCATTTAGTGCGGAGACATGGACAATTGCACTGCATTTATTAAATTCGGCAGTTCACTTGGATGAACCTGAATGGTTTGCAGAGTGGATGCTTAAGCGTCGATATCCTTCAAATTTAGTCCATAAAATAAAACCTTCAGCCCAAGCAATGGCGCAAAAAAGTGGCTTAAATCAAGATTTAAAAATTGATTTACCCCAAGATGTGCCTCAACTTTTACAAAAATATCTAAATTTGAAAGAAGAAATTGATTTACCTCAAGCACATGCCGCTTTTTGGTTAAAAATATTTATAGAAGAATCAGGTTTTGGCTTGCTTGCAGTAAGAGATTATTGTTGGTATCTCTTGCCACGATGGGGACACGATCATCAGGCCATTATAGATTTTGCTCAGTCGGATTGGTGTCAACATTTTAGCGAAATCGAAAAAAGTGAATTAAATTATATCGTGTGGTTTGATACGCTTGATACAAGTTTTGATAAAGATCAGACACTTGAAATAAAAAAATATATCCAAAAAGCCCAAACAATCTTAAAACGCCCCTTAACGGAACGTAATCGAGCAGTCATCTATTTAAAATTGGCATATTTCTATTATCTGTTAGATGAAAATGATCCAAGAATTTTATCTTGTTATCAAAATGCTGCAGATTATCCTGTATTTGATGAGTATGAGCTTGATCGAGCAATTTATTTTTGGCGACATAATGCTCAAGATTCAGATTTTCTAGGCCGAATTGCATTGTCCAATCGGAAGCGTCTTGCCAGTGCTGCGGTTCTTTATGGTTTTCTATGTCAACATGGTTGGTCTAGTGTTGAAAAAAATCCATTGGTTGCTCAATCTTGGTATGAACAGGCAAAATTATTGGAAGCACCAAAAGCTTATCCTGAAGGGCGCTACTGTTGTTTTTTCCGTGTCGCAAACAATTTTGATGATGATCACGGCTATATTTTTATCATTGATTTATTACATCAAGGTGCAGATTTAGGTTTTGTATATTGTTGCTTTAGCGCGGGTTATATTCATTCTTTGGCTGAACATCCTTTATATGATGTGAATCAAGAACTGTATTATGCAAAAAAAGCAGCAGACCAAGGTCATTATATTGCCATGTATAATATGGGCATACACTATCTAAATTTAAGTATGGATGAAAACCAATCTCAACCTAAAGAATATTTAAAAAAGAGCTTAGGGTATTTTGAACAGAGCCGATTAGGCTTAGAGAAGTCGCAACAAGATCATCGTTATATTAATTCTGATTTGCTGAATGATCTGATTGATATTTATGTCACGCGCTTATTTAATTTTAGCTATTATCCTGAAATTGCAGAGCAAATGATTGCAGTTTTAAAAACAAAAGCACATAAACGCCATATTGCTGCAATGTGTGCGATAGCAAGACTACATTTTGATCTTAAAAATCGACCTCATTATTATGACTATGCTGAAGCAGTTAAGTGGTGTCAGGCGGCTTATCTACAAGATCCAGAGCATGACCTTGTTAAAGAGGTTTTATATGAAATCATGGGAAATACCAAGCGCAGTATCAAAAAGTATAACCAAACAATTGCCAATATTGCTGCTTCAGACATACCTGGACGCCAAGATGTTTTAATTTAGTTGATTTCTATTGATTTATTATTAACACATAAAGTCTAAGGATTTGATCCCTCTAAATTTAGAGTATCAAAATAAGGGCATAAAGCGCATGACATTTAGAAGGGTGAGCGGATTCTAATGTCATGATTTATTTTTAAATTATTCAATAAATTTGATTTGTTTAATGAAGTAAAAAGATTCATCTGCACTAGGACCAGCAACTCGATCTGCATTTTTTTCAAATTGAATATCTGCTTGGACCTTTTTTTCAATATATTCCTTTTTTAAAATTTGACCGCCTGTTTCTTCATCATGGTCAAACCATTGCCCGCACTTTTGATTGCAATATGCGTAAATGGTTTTACCTTGGGTATTTTTTAACAGCAAACCATTGTCATCAACACCACCGCCATTGGTCAGTATATAGTTTTGTGTTTTAGCATAGGCAAAATGACTGAATGAAATACAGGTAAGAACAAACAATATTTTTTTCATCTTTTCCTCAAGATTTAATAAGACTTTATTGTATATACGCGGATATTTTACAACAAAAGGCATGTATTAAAAGAAAAGGTCTGTAAAAACAGACCTTAAAATACTGAGCTTAATGATCATGGTGTAAATATTTTGGCTGTTTAGGGAGTTGCATACTACAGAAAAGACAAATAATCAGCATGACAATCACGTAAACAAAGAAGCTATTCTCATGACCGAGATCTTTTAACTTTAATGCAACAGCTGGAGCAGAACCACCAAAGATTGCATTACCGACTGCATAAGCAAAACCAACTCCCAAGGCTCGAATATGTGGCGGGAACATTTCTGCTTTAACTAAACCACTAATTGAAGTATAAAAACTGAGTAACATCATTAAGAAGATCAGTAATAATGTCACGATAAAAGCTGAACCACTAAAATACGGCATCGCAATGACCATGACAGGATAGATAAAAATGGCACAACTGCTACTAAAGAGCATCATTGAAGCACGACGACCGATTCGATCTGCCAGCATCCCGAACAAAGGTTGTGCACACATAAACACAAATAGGGCAATGGTCATCATATAGCCGACCGTTTTGTCGGCAAAACCAAGGCTGGTGATATAGGTTTTTGAATATACTGTGATGATATAAAAACACAATGAACCCGCAGAGGTATAACCAACGACAAGTAGGAAAGTATTCCAGTTCTTGCTGAGTAATTCTTTTAAACTGCCTGAACCTTCTTTTGCACTATCATCTTCAGATAAGGTTTCTTTTAAATGTCGACGCGCAAAGAATGAAAGAATGGCAACGACACCACCAATAACAAATGGAATACGCCAGCCACCGTCCATTAATTGTTCTTTAGACATAAGGGCCAACATAATCACGCCTAAAAGGCTTGCTAAAAGTTGTCCACCCGACAGTGTCACGTACTGAAAAGAGGAATAAAAACCGCGTTGACCTTTTAAAGCAACTTCACTCATATAGGTTGCAACTGTACCATACTCACCACCCACTGAAAGTCCTTGCAACAGTCGTACAGCCAATAATAGAAATGGTGCTGCCATACCGACTTGATCATAAGTTGGGAGTGCTGCAAATAAAAATGAACTGATCGCCATTAAGGTAATAGAAATGATCATGGATTTTTTACGTCCATAGGTATCACCAATCCAGCCAAAGAGCCAACTGCCTATGGGCCGCATGAAAAAACTAGCAGCAAAGACGCCCCACACATAAATTGCTTTTGTGGAGTCATCCATATCTGGAGCGGTTAATGCGTGGGTGAAATAGGTTGCGAATGCTGCATAAATATAGAAATCAAACCATTCCACCAAGTTACCAGAAGCAGCCCCAACGATAGCCATGACACGATTACGTTTTTCATGTGGCTGATAAATATGTGTTTCAGTCATAAAATATCCTTATTATGCTGCTACGGTTTTTATGTCTTGAAAATGTGAAAAATCAAATTTTTTGCATTTCAAACTGTTTGGATTTTGCATTTTGATTTTAAGATTAAAAGATTATACAAATACGGTATTGGTACAAAAAATACACAGCTTAATACAGCTATATCTATAAATTAATGCACGAATGATCTTGTTTTAATTTGCGTAATATGAGAATTTATTGGTTAATTGCATATTGTAAAAATGAAAAAAATAAATAATTATCAAACTTGGTTTTAGATAGATTTGCTGTATGGGCAAGTTGGAATAGTAATGGAGAATATTTGGAATACACTGTTCCAAAAGGTAAAAAATTATACGCTCGGGAAGGCCCAGCAAAAAAATCTCAATCTCGTTATTTTGAACAAGGAGAAATTTTTCCAAAAATTGAAAATAGTGATTGGGGAGAAACGATTTGGTATTTAGAAATCACCAATAAGCAACAGTGAAATATTTTAAGATTTAACTGCAAGAAATGGCGCTTTCATAAAGTGAAACTTGGTTATATTCCAGAACGCGTTATTACATAAAAATCCCATCGAACTGCATGGGATTTTATACTGATTATTAAGTGAATATATTGGTTTATTGACTTTGCGGCGAATCTTGTATTGGAGTAGGAATGGCAGCCTTTGATTGTTGTCGAGTTAAAATCAAGTGTGCGATCATGCCAATACAAATTCCCCAGAAAACCGAACTAAATCCTAAAAAATGCATACCTGATACAGTGGCAAGAAAAGTAATGATGGCAGCATCTCGTTGTGTTTCATCTTTCATTGCAATACCAAGATTGGTGGTAATTGCTCCGAGTAAGGCCAATCCAGCAAGTGCCGCAATCAACTCTTTGGGAAGTATGCTAAATAGCATCACCAAACTGCCTGCAAATAATCCCCCTAAAATATAGAAGATGCCATTGGCAATACCTGCGATATAGCGTTTTTCTTTCAATTCATGCGAATCTTTACCCGTGCAAAGTGCAGCAGTAATCGCTGCTAACACAATCGTGATTCCACCAGTAAAAGCCACAGCAATTGAGGTGATACTGGCTATGCTTAAAATCGGTTTAGCAGGTGTTTCGTAATGATTCAGTTTGAGAATTGCCATACCCGGCAAGAACTGACCCGTTAAACTGACAATTGTAAGTGGAATTGCAAGGTTTAATGTAGAAGACCAGGTCCACTCTGGGCTGATCAGAACAGGAACTGCCAATGAAAAATCCATTGGTACCGGATTGATTTTTCCAAAGATAAAACTGAGCGCAATACCTGAAAATAATACCCAAATTATGGCATAGCGAGGTGAAAAGCGTTTTGCCAGTAAAAAACAGATCAGCATACCAAAAACCACATAGGGCATTGTGTCAGTAGCTTTAAACAGACCTAAACCAAACTGGAACAAAATTCCAGCCATCATTCCCGCTGCCAGCCCTTGTGGTATCCATTTTAAAAGTTTGTCAAAAGAACCAGTAATCCCAATGATAAAAATAATGATTGCAGAAGTAATATAGGCTGCAACAACTTCATTGAGGGAAATATGCGGAAATAAAGCCACCAAGAGCGCCGTTCCCGGTGCTGACCATGCGGTAATAATCGGCGTTTTAAACTTAATGGATAAAATGATTCCAGTGATTGCCGCGCCAATAGAGCTCCCCCAGATCCATGATGCCATCATGGTTGAGGAAACATTGGCTTGTTGAGCGGCCTGAAAAAAAATGATCATTGGCCCTGCATAAGAAATCAGTACAGCTAAAAATCCTGCAACTGTCGCTGACAAAGACCAATCTTGTTTTAACGTTTTGAACAGGGATGCCATTGGGCAAAGCCTCCATGCATTGAATTTCAATGATCCTGCTATATAAAAAGAAACCAGTTTTAACCCTGATCACCACCACCTACGGGGACAATAGTACCTGTCATATAAGAGGATTCATCAGACGCAAGAAATAATATTGCATTGACCTGTTCCTGAATCGAACCATAACGGCCCATAAAAGTGCGATCAATGGTTTGATCTACCACATCTTGCATCCATTGTTTTTCATTTTCGGTCAATGCCGTAGTATTGCGCGGGACTTTACGTGGCGGTGCTTCTGTACCGCCAGTGGCAACAGCATTAACCCGAATACCGTCTTTGGCATGTTCAAATGCAAGTGCTGTAGTTAGACCATTTACACCACCTTTTGAGGCTGAATAGGGCACTCGATGAATACCGCATGTTGCAATAGAGGATACATTAACAATGGTACCTTTTTGATTTTTGATCATTTCGGGCAGGACTGCTCGACAACACCATAAGGTTGGAAATAGTGAGCGATGCACTTCTTTGATAATTTCTTCTTCAGAAAACGCTTGAAACGGTTTCATCCAAATTGCACCACCGACATTGTTAATCAAAATATCAATACGGTTATAGCGTTCAATGGCTTTAGCAACGACAGCTTGAGCACCCGCTAAAGTTTCCAGATCTACATTGACGGTGATTGCATCACCGCCATTTTTGTTAATTTCAACAAGCACGTCTTCGACATATTCTGAACGATCGGCCATAACCACATGCGCGCCTTCCGCTGCCACTTGTAGGGCGACACCACGACCAATACCTTGTGCGGCACCAGTAACAATGACAACTTTGTTTTTAAATCTTTGGCGATCTGACATTCTTCTCAGCTCCTGAACAGTACGATTTTAGTTTGCAGAGAATTTCTCAAATAAGAAGTTTGCAGGTTTAATCCCTTCAGTATCCAACCAGCCTCTAACAGCTTCAACCATAGGAACAGGACCACATAAATAAACATCGACGTCACCGCCATTTAACCAGTCATTGTCAATATGACCTGTCACATAACCTTTGCGTTCATGTGTTGATTCAGCATGCGCAACGACTGTGCGGTATTCAAACCATGGCAGTTTATTTTGCAGTTCATTGAGCTTTTCAAGCGCCACAAGGTCAAAGTCATTGGTTACTCCAAATACTAAACGTACAGGGTGTTGTGAGCCTTTGTCTTCAAGCACTTGTAACATCGACATAAATGGTGCAATACCCGTACCGCCTGCCAACATAACGACAGGGCGAACTACATTACGAAGGTAAAAACTTCCAAATGGACCAGTAAAGGTCATTTTGTCGCCCGCTTTGGCATTTGCACTTAAAAAGTCACTCATCTTTCCATTTGGAACATTACGTACCACAAAGCCTGTTAAGCGATTTCCGGGTTTTGAACTGAATGAATAAGACCGCGTTTCAGTGGTTTGTGGAATTGCCACATTGACATACTGACCTGCAAGAAAATGAATATCGGGCTGACCTTCATCTAATTGAATATCGAAAGTGATGGTGGAATCAGAGAGCTTTTCCACACGAGATAATGTGCCTTGAAATGCATGAATTTCGGTTTTGCATACTTCAGATGAAGCTTGAATCTGGAATACTGCGTCAGAAGAAGGTCTACATTGGCAGGCCAAGATATAGCCTTGTTCAGCCTGTTCTGGTGTTAAAGCATCTTCAATATAACTTTCTTCAGGCATGTCAAATGAACCAGATTCACAAAAAGCACGACATGTACCGCAAGCACCATCACGGCAATCTAAAGGAATATTGATTTTCTGGCGATATGCTGCATCAGATAAAGTTTCACCTTGTGTAACTGAGATAAAACGCGTTACGCCATCTTCAAATTGAAGAGCAACATTGTGGTTTGACATGGCTGAAAATCCTATAAAAATCTTTAAAACTTTTGAGTGCTTTAGCCAACTTTCCATTTGGCTAAAGCAAACACCTCATATTTTTTACACAATTCGAGATAAAAAATTAGAGGTGGTAAATATCGATAACTTGGTTGATGTAGTCATTTTTTAGCACCACATATTTATTCAGAATTTGTGGTTGTGCAGCAGAAAAGTCGATGACATAACGAGACATACCAAAGTAGCTATAACTGTTTTTGTAACGAAAGCTCAGTGTATTCCAGTTAAAGCGGACTGTGACTTTGTCACCATCTCTTTCGATAATTTCAATATTGCTAATATTGTGGCAAGTGCGTGTATCAGGCATGGTTGCCGAAGAACGTTCAGTTTTAATCCGAAAAACACGGTCTTCCAAACCTTGACGGTCAGGGTAATAAATCAAAGAAATTTCAGACTGAGGATCTTCGGTCAAACGATCATCATCATCCCAAGCAGGCATCCAAAAACATGCTGAGGGTGAGTAGCAGGCGAGCCATTGATCCCATTGTTCATCATCTAAAAAACGTGCTTCGCGGTAGAGAAATTGCGCAATATTTTCTAAAGAAACTTGATCGATGTTTGCTGTTGCATTCATGCTGTTGCTCCTTGCTGAGATGTTTCTTGTTGAGCAAGATTTTTTTCAGATTGAATGGCATGTTTCATCATTTCTAACCAGTATTGATGTTGGGCAAGATATAAGCCTTCATCTTCTGTTTTAATACCACTCAGTTTAGGTTTTAAGCCAATTTCATTGGCCGCATCATCAGGTCCTTGAATCCAGTGTTTTGACCCACGACACATGTCATTCCATTCAAGCTCAATACCAGCATAACCCGCTTGACAGGCACGGAATTCTTCAAGGTCATCAGGGGTTGCCATGCCCGAAGCATTAAAGAAATCTTCGTATTGGCGAATACGTCGTGTACGCGCTTCAGGACTTTCACCTACAGGTGCAATACAGTAAATCGTCACTTCAGTTTTATTGACTGAAATTGGACGCAATACACGAATTTGTGAACCAAATTGATCCATGAAATAGACATTTGGATAAAGGCATAAGTTACGTGAACGTTCGATCATCCATTTCGACATTGGCGCACCGAATTTTTCAGTGTACTCATCTGCTTTTAGATAATTAGGACGATCTTCAGGGTTTGCCCATTGGGTCCATAACAGCATATGTCCATGCTCAAAACCGTATGAACCGCCACCTTGTTTGCCCCAAGCACCTGCACTCATTGCACGGACATTGTCATTTTCTTGCTGTTTTTCTTTACGCTGCTGTGTGGTCGCTGCATAGTTCCAATGTACAGCTGAAACATGATAACCATCTGCACCATTTTCAGCAGTCAGTTTCCAGTTACCTTCATAGGTATAGGTTGAAGCACCACGTAAAACTTCTAAGCCTTGCTCAGATTGATCAACAATCATGTCAATGATTTTGGTTGTTTCACCTAAAAATTCTTCTAAACTTGGTACATCTGGATTTAAACTGCCAAATAAGAAACCTTTATAGCTTTCAAAACGAGCTACTTTTTTCAGATCGTGTGAACCTTCTTTATTGAAGCAGTCTGAATAACCAGCATCGCTTGGATCTTTAACTTTGAGTAATTTCCCAGAGTTATTAAATGTCCATCCATGGAATGGGCATGTATAAGTCGCTTTATTACCACGCTTATGCCGACAAAGCTGTGCGCCACGGTGTGAACACGCGTTGATCATGGCATTTAATTCACCATTGCGATTACGCGCAATCATAATGGGCTGACGCCCCATAGTGGTGGTGTAATAATCGTTGTTATTTGGAATTTGGCTTTCATGTGCCAAGTAAACCCAGTTGCCTTCAAAGATGTATTTCATTTCTAGGTCAAAAAGGGCTTGATCTGTGAAAACAGAACGATGAAGTTTAAATTCACCCGTTTCAAAATTATCGACTAAAAGTTCGTCAATTCGATCAAGATGGCTGGTATTTATAACAGGAATACGTGGCATATGGGTTCTCCGACTTTCCAAAAGAGAGGAAGTCCCCGAAGTGCTGCAATAGTGCAAACATTTCGGTTCCGTGCGTGTGGGGTTAAGCGCTTGCGCGACGACGATCTACTTCTGTAGATGGTGCTTTAGGTTGTTCTTTTACCAGTGCTACATTGAATGAAATACGTTTAAATGGTTTGTTGAGACCACGACGGGCAATTTCAGCTTCATCACTGATATCAATAGCTGTTGCCACTAAGCCCTCACGTGTTGCGAAAGCAAAATCATCCCAAAGGTATTGATCACCTTCGATGTTGAATTGTGTGGTTAATTTGCGATAGCCAGGTGCAGATACGAAATAATGCACATGAGATGGGCGGTTACCATGGCGGCCTAATTTGTTCAGTACAAACTGAGTCGTCCCTTGTGGTGGACAGCCATAGCCAACGGGCATAGTTGTTTGTGCAACGTACTGACCATTGCTATCAGTCAATATGCTACGGCGTAGATTAAAATCTGACTGTGATTTATCAAAGAAAGAGTAATTACCTAAACTGTTGGCATGCCAAATTTCAACTTTAGCATTTGGGATAAGATTGCCATCTGTGTCTGTTACTGTACCTTCAATAAATAGGGTGTCGATTTTATCGCTCTCTGAACCATCGTCCATGCGAGAAAAGCCGACGGACTCAGGCGCACCAGCGACATATAATGGGCCTTCAATGGTGCGTGGTGTGCCACCTGTGATACCTGCTTTTGCATCTGCTTCATCAGCACGTAAATCCAAATAATGTTCCAAACCTAAGCCCGCTGCTAAAAGACCAAGTTCATTGGCTTGACCTGCATTGGTAAAATATTCTAGGCCTTTCCATAATTCACTTTGTGAAATGTCTAAATCTTCAATGGCTTGAAACAAGTCAGTTAATAAACGTACCACTACTTGTTGTACACGTTTATCGACTGCACCAGTTGCAGTGTCTACATTCATTTGTTTGACCAAAGTATCGATTTCTTGACGGTTCATACTAGATCTCCTGCAGTATGCGTGGTTTGGCATTGCATACGAAAAAAATCGTTTGAAACTTTGCTGCCCACTTTCCATGTTCTTCATGTGCGAGATTTAAAGCTTGAACTGATTAAAGTGATTCATTGGGCTAACAGAATGAGATTCTTTGGCTGGCTGTGAATATCAAAAGTTTTACAGTCTTGCTTTACATCTTGCTTTTGATATACCTTAAAAGAATGGATGATCGCTGTCTAAGATCAAATTTGCATTTTTTTATATCTTAAAGGTATGGAGTTTGAGATGGAACTCAGGCATTTGCGCTATTTTGTTGCTGTTGTAGAAGAACAAAGTTTTACCAAAGCAGCAGAAAAGCTTTATATTGCTCAGCCTCCACTGAGCAGACAGATTCAAAATCTTGAAGGTGAATTGGGTATCGCGCTTTTTGAACGTGGAAGCCGTCCGTTAAAAACCACAGAAGCGGGGCAATTTTTTTATCAACACGCTGTTAAACTTTTGTCTAATGCCGAAGAAGTAAAGTCCATGACCAAGCGAATTGGCTTGATCGAAAAAACCGTAACAATGGGGTTTGTGGGTTCTTTATTGTATGGTTTATTACCCAAAATCGTTTATATGTTCCGTCAACAACAGCCGCATTTAAAAATTGAGCTGATTGAAATGAGTACCAAAGATCAAATTCAGGCGCTTAAAGAGGGGCGTATTGATGTTGGATTTGGACGTTTAAGAATTTCTGATCCTGCCATTAGGCGAGTTTTGTTACGAGAGGAGCCATTAATGTTGGCTGTCCATATCAGTCATCATCTCGCTACAGATTCTAAAGGCACTTATTTTGCCGATATTGAAGATGAGAACTTATTCCTTTACCCAAGTCACCCTAAGCCCAATTTTTCCACTCAAGTACGTCATCTGTTTTCCGAGCATGGTCTAGATCCTAAGAATCTAAAAGAAGTTCGAGAAATTCAACTGGCTTTGGGATTGGTTGCTGCAGGTGAAGGGGTATGTATTGTGCCCGAGAGTGCAAAAACCATTCAATTGCCGAATTTAATCTATATCCCATTGTTAGATAGCTCTGCAAAAAGCCCAATTTTTATGGCAATACGTTGTATGGATGAAAGTGAAAATATTCGGTCTTTATTTGATTGTATTTATCAGGTTTATGATTTAGAAGGTTTTCAATATGATCGTGCGAGCTTTACGACCATCTATTAAACTGCTGTCATCAATCAAAAAATGCGCATATATTATTAATAAATTAGCATTGAAAGTTCCTTCTCCCTTTGGGAGAAGGCTAGGATGAGGGTACTTTTATATCGATTTATGATTTAAAAAGGGACTTAGGATAGAAATCCATTCAGTTCAATCATTGAATGAAAAGTTATTTATAGATGTTGTTTTGTGTGAAAAGTAACATATTGAAAAATCAGAACAAGTCGATTGATTTATTCTAAAACTCTAAAAATATCGAGATAATCATTAAAATAAAAAATAAATCATTAAAAATATAAAGCTCGATTTCTTTAATAATTATTTTTAATCCCTTGTTTATTCATCAAAAAATATTAAACCGACTTTTAAGGTATGGATATATATGCAATCGGTTTTGGACAAAAAATAACAGCTGCCTCATTGTTTGAAAAAATTTCGTAGCGTTTCACCGCAGGAGGCAAAAGTGCAAACGAGCAAACTAAATATTAATCGCATCGTGGATGAAGCAAAATTCACCCCTTTTCATTGGGGGGTTCTATTGTGGTGTTTATTAATTATTATTTTTGATGGATATGATCTGGTTATTTATGGCGTAGCTTTACCTTTATTGATGCAAGAGTGGGGCTTAACTGCTGTACAAGCAGGCTTGCTGGCCAGTACAGCACTTTTTGGCATGATGTTTGGTGCAATGAGTTTTGGAACACTGTCTGATAAGTTGGGCCGTAAAAAAACCATCATGATTTGTGTGGCTATTTTTAGTGGATTTACTTTTCTCGGTGCATTTGCATCAACACCCGTTGAATTTGGAATTCTCAGATTTTTAGCAGGACTTGGTATTGGTGGTGTGATGCCGAACGTGGTGGCCTTAATGACTGAGTATGCGCCTAAACGTATACGTAGCACACTGGTCGCTGTTATGTTTAGTGGCTATGCCATTGGTGGTATGACATCTGCCTTGCTGGGTGCTTGGCTGGTGGTCGATTATGGTTGGAAAATCATGTTTTATATCGCGATTATCCCATTCTTAGCTTTACCCCTTATTTGGAAGTTTTTACCTGAATCATTGATGTTTCTAACTCACCAAGGCAAGACGGATCAAGTGCGAGAAGTGGTACAGAAAATTGCACCGCAGCAACAGATCCATTCCTCGACTCAATTTGAATTAAATGAAGTCACCGCTGGTGATGAAGCACCGTTACGTGCATTGTTTCAGCAAGGCCGTCGATCAAGCACAGTAATGTTCTGGATTGCTTTCTTTATGTGTTTATTGATGGTTTATGCACTCGGAAGTTGGTTGCCTAAATTAATGATCCAAGCAGGCTATTCACTGGGTGCAAGTATGATCTTCTTATTTGCATTAAATATTGGTGGCATGGTTGGTGCAATTGGTGGTGGTGCTTTGGCGGATAAATTTCATATTAAACCCGTATTGACCATAATGTTTACGGTTGGTGCGATTGCGCTCATTTTCCTTGGTTTTAAAAGCCCACAATTCATTCTCTATACCTTGATTGCAATTGCTGGTGCAGCAACCATTGGTTCACAAATTTTACTCTATACCTTTGTTGCACAATTTTATCCAGCAACAGTACGTTCTACAGGTATGGGGTGGGCATCAGGCATTGGACGAATTGGTGCCATTGTTGGACCAGTCTTAACAGGTGCATTGTTGACCCTAGAGTTACCTCACCAAATGAATTTTCTTGTTATCGCTGTCCCAGGATTTATTGCAGCACTAGCGATATTCTTTGTGAATTTAAATGCTTCAGTGGAAAAAACTCAAACGGCCGAAGCGCCAACAGCTCAGAAAAATATTGTTGGAAATACAATTAACTAAGTTCGTAAACCAAACTCACGCACAAACTGACTTGGTATTTCAGCCTGAATCATGAGGATTAAGACTGGTTCAAAATAATCAATCGTAGAGAATAGGATGCTTTCTACAATGAAAAAATTTAACTACAACATCATTTTGGTGTCAATGGGATTACTTAGCCTAAATATGGCGCATGCAGATTCGATGACAGAAGTTGAACAGTTACGTAATGAAGTTAAACAATTACGTTCAATGATTGAACAACAGCAACACATGCAAAATAAGCAAATTGTGGCATTGGAAAATAATGTTAAAGCGGCACAGGTTGTATCGCAGGCAAAAGATCAAACCTTTGCACGAACAAAAGCAGGTGCAGAAGTAACATTATATGGGAATATCCGTGCGGATCTATTGTATCAGTCGGAAGGTGGAAGTGCCGATCGACTTTATAATCAGATCAATAGCGTACCGCTTAAAGGCCATAATGAAAGTAGTGATCAATTAAAATCAACACTTGCTGCGACTCGTTTAGGTTTAGATTTTAAAACTGCTGACAAAGATATTTCAGGAAAAATAGAAGTTGATTTCTTGGGTGCGAATGATGGACTTAGAATTCGCCATGCCTATTTTAATTATGGTCAGTGGTTGATTGGTCAAACATGGTCTAACTTTGCAATTCCCGATTATATGCCAGAAACAATTGATGCTTTAGGTTATGTGGGGGGCGCTGTTAAACGAGATGCACAAATTCGTTATACCCATAAATTTAATGCAGAAACACAGCTGGTAACGGCTTTGGAAGATTCCAAAGATGCCTTATCGAATATGCGGATCCCGGTTTTATCAACTCGACTAAATCAATCATTTGCTGATCGGGCGGGTGTATTGAGTTTGCGAGGCATGGTTAGTGAAAAGAGAACAGTTGCTGATAATGAACTCGCTTGGGGTGTTGGACTTGGAGCAAAATACGATATTTCTGCAAAAACCACCCTTAAAGCAGATTATTATCATGTTAAAGGTGATTCCAGTTTAGTGTCATGGACGAACCAAGGCTTTGCTATAGATGCCAATAAAAATATCATGGCGCTGAATCAATTTGACTCAATCACTGTGGGGCTGACGCAACAGTTTAACTCACAATGGCGAGGAACATTGGGATATGGCTATATGAAAGCAGATGAAAATCAGGATTATATTCGATATTTGAGTGATCCGACCAAAGCCAATAAAACACTTTGGCAAGCTTGGGCCAATGTATTTTATAGCCCGAAAAAGCCGTTAAGTTTTGGTCTGGAATATGTTTATGGTGAGCGTAAAGCCTTTGTTGCAGCGCCAAATGGACAGGATACAGGTGAGGACAATCGTTTTAATGCGGTTGCGATCTATAATTTTTGATAAATACTTCTATTTAGTCTTCTTGCGAAAGTAGAGTTTTAGAGGATATTAAAATGAGGTGAAGTCTTTAAAAAAATATGAAATTTACACTATTCTGTAAACGTTAATTCATATGGTGATAAAGTTTGTACAGCCATACCTTGCATTTAAAGTTTAATTATATTTGCGTAGGCGATGCCTCCCTTTTCAGGGATGAAAAGGGACAAAAATCCTCTGTTGGGTGAGAGGTACGTCCTGTACCCCCACCCAACGGCGACATCCATGTCGCCTCACGATAGAATGACCATGTATGGTTCAATAATGTATAAAGCTGTTTAATTTATATGATGATCAATATATGGATTGGTATTAAATAACGACTTTAAAAGCGTTTTTTAAAGATAACATGAGTAATTTGATAAAAAACCTCTTTTAATTTGATTTAAACGAGGTTTTTATATTGTTCGTTATTCGTTTAAATTAAGCAGATTCTTTTAAAAATAAACGGATTGCTTGGCTAAATTTCACGGGTTCTGTAATAAGCGGCGTATGCCCTGAACGTTTAAAAATAATATTTTTCGCATTGGCCAAACTGTCAGAAATTTGCATTTGACCTTCAGCAGGATAGAGTGATGACTTTTCCCCAATAAAGAATGTAGTCGGACATTCCAATTGTGAAATTGTCTGACGATAATCTTCATCATGGTTTAGATAATTATCGATATACCAAGTTAAATAATCCATTCGACGAATAGGCAATAAATGTTTTTGTAATTGTGGATGTTTAAGCGCCAAATTAAACATAAATGGACTTAATTTATTACTGCCTTGAATTTTAATAAAATTTAACCAAATTTGAATCAGTTCAGTTCGTGGTTCAATTGGTAATTCATCAACAAAACGATAGTTTGAATATTGATGTAAAAAATCAGAGAAGTCTTTTAGCAATCTTTTAATTTTAAAATACTTTTTCCCAAATAAACCAAATTCCCATGTTTCATCCGTTGGAATTTTAGGGGTTTGATCAATGTGTAGATAAGCTTTGAGTTTTTCAGCCAAATTGCCATATTGCATCCCATGCATGGCAGTGGTTGCTCCCATGGAATAACCCATAAGAATAAAATGATCTAAATTTAACTGGTCAATTAAGCTTTCAAGATCACGCCAATGGTTGCTAATCGCATCGATTTCTTGAGGGATCTTACAGGTTCTAGAGCCACCAAATCCGCGCCAATCTGGGATATAAAATTTATAATGTTTAATATTAGGCAGTAAAAAGGGAAGCCATTGCCAACTATGCATACCTAAACCAGACAGAACCAGTACAGGTTCACCCTGACCAATTTCACGAACAAATAATTTTTCGCCATCTGGCATTGTATAGTGTGGCATGCAGTTTCCTATGAATTCTCTTTATTCTCAAACGCTTTAAGCTGTGGGATGACTTGGTCGAGCCAATTGATCCAGCCCATTTCTAAGTCTATACCCAATTGTAAAATCATTTTGTGAATATATAAAGTTCGATCCAGTTGCTCGATTTGTTCAAAATCTTTGGAAAAAATCTGGCGGTATAGTTTTAAATTTTCACGATGTAATTCTAAATGACGCTCAAGTTCAGGTAAAACAGTATTTCCACCAAATTGTGCTTCTGCTCGTAAGCGAACCATAATTTCTTCACGTAGCTGGGCAGGTTGGCCTTGTTTGACCATCCAGTCAGCCAGTTCGACCCGTCCAAGTTGCTCAACTTGATAGGTTTTTTTTCGGCCATGATCAGACTGATCTTCAAGGGTGGAAATCCAGCCTTTCTTTTGCATACCGTTAAGTTCACGGTAGATTTGTTGATGCGTTGCATTCCAGAAGAATCCCATAGATCGGTCAAAGCGTCGTGCCAATTCAAAACCTGTACTTGGCTTCTCTATCAGACTGGTCAATAAAACATGGGCTAATGACATTGTGTAATATCACATCAACAAAATGAATATAAAGTCATTATGCAACATGTTGCATAAAAATCAAATCTCGATTATAAATACTCACACTATGCAACTTGTTGCATTAAACAGATATGAAGTGTCATTTAACAGATTGATAGCTAGCGAGAGCACGCCAAGGGAGTTCACATGTCTAATTATCCGCATTTACTTGCGCCTTTAGATTTAGGCTTTACCACATTAAAAAACCGTGTATTGATGGGTTCAATGCATGTTGGACTAGAAGAAGTTCAAGGTGGATATGAACGTATGGCTGCATTTTATGCAGAACGTGCAGCAGGTGGCGTTGGCTTAATTGTGACGGGTGGTATCTCGCCCAATGATCATGGGGTAACATTCTTTGGTGGTTCAAAACTGGATCATTTAGAAGAAGCAGAAAAACATAAGGTCATTACCAAAGCTGTGCATGATGCTGGCGGTAAAATTGCACTGCAAATTTTACATACAGGTCGTTACTCCTATCAGCCTGAAAATGTTGCACCATCTGCGATACAAGCGCCAATCAATCCAACTAAACCGCATGCTTTAACTTCAGCAGAAGTTCATCAAACCATTGCAGACTTTGCGAATTGTGCAAAATTGTCACAAATCGCAGGTTATGATGGTGTGGAAATCATGGGATCAGAAGGTTATCTGATCAATGAATTTATTGCTGCACGTACCAATCACCGTGATGATGAATGGGGTGGAAGTTATGAAAATCGTATTCGTTTCCCGATTGAAATTGTCAGAAGAACACGTCAGGAAGTGGGCGAAAACTTCATCATTATCTATCGTTTATCTATGCTGGATTTGGTTGAAGGTGGCTCTACACTTGAAGAAGTGATTCAACTTGCGAAAGAAATTGAAAAAGCTGGTGCAACCATTATCAATACTGGAATTGGCTGGCATGAAGCACGTATTCCAACCATTGCCACCAAAGTACCGCGTGCCGCATTTACTTGGGTGACTAAAAAATTAAAAGGTTCCGTCAAAGTTCCTTTAATTACCTCGAACCGTATCAATACGCCTGAAATGGCTGAGCATGTCTTGGCTCAAGGTGATGCTGATATTATTTCGATGGCGCGCCCAATGCTTGCAGATTCGCATTTTGTATTGAAGGCTGAACAAGGCCGTGCTGATGAAATCAATACCTGTATCGGTTGTAACCAAGCTTGCTTAGATCATATTTTTTCAATGAAAATTGCAACATGTTTGGTCAATCCACGTGCATGTTATGAAACTGAACTTATTTTTAAAGAATCGCCAGTATCTAAAAATATTGCTGTGATTGGGGCAGGTCCAGCAGGACTTAGTTTTGCAACATATGCAGCTGATCGTGGACACAAAGTCACAATCTTTGAAGCATCTAATCAGATTGGTGGTCAGTTTAATATTGCAAAAACCATTCCTGGCAAAGAAGAGTTCTATGAAACTTTACGTTATTTTAAACGTAAAATTGAATTACAACCGAATATCAAACTGGTACTTAACCACACTGCAAGCTATGAAGAATTAGCAACAGGTGACTTTGATGATGTTGTGGTGGCTACAGGTGTAATGCCTCGTCATTTAAATATTGAAGGTATCGATCATCCAAAAGTTTTGTCATATATCGAGGTTTTACGTGAGCGTAAACCTGTCGGTAAGAAAGTAGCAATTATTGGTGCAGGCGGTATTGGTTTTGATACTGCTGAATATCTTTCCCATGAAGGCGAGAGTGGCAGCTTAAATCCACAAAAATTCTATGATGAATGGGGAATTGATACATCGTATGAACATGTGGGTGGCTTGAAACAACCTGAGATCGAACAATCTCCTCGTGAAATCTATTTACTGCAACGTAAAGCCAAATCTGTTGGCGCTGGTTTAGGTAAAACAACAGGTTGGATTCATCGTACTGGTTTAAAACATCGCCATGTCAATATGATTCCTGGTGCAAGTTACGACAAGATTGATGATCAGGGCTTACATATTACAGTTGGCGAAAAAACCATGATTTTAGATGTCGACAATGTGGTGATTTGTGCAGGCCAAGAACCCTATACAGCAATGTTTGATCAACTCCAAGCTGATGGAAAATCTGTACATTTGATTGGTGGTGCGAAAGAAGCGGGTGAGTTAGATGCGAAGCGTGCAATTCGCCAAGGCGCTGAATTGGCAGCTGTGATTTAAATGGATTAACGCTGTTTGAATTCCTTCTCTTTAAGCCATGTGTAGTGTGAAGCATGCTGCAAGAGAAGGGATTTTATGACTGGATTTTTAAGAAAATGACTGGAAACGAATTCAAAGTATTTCAAATCAAAGGGATATAAAAAATGAGTTATACAAATACCAAACCTGCAATCCAAAAATGGCACAACATGCTGGAAAGTCGAGACATGAGTCTTTTAAATGAATTATTGGCAGACGATGTGGTCTTTCGTTCACCTGTGGCTTATACCCCCTATGAAGGTAAGCAAGTGGTCTTTTTCATTTTAAGCAATGTGATTCAAATTTTTGAAAACTTTACTTACCATCGAGAATTTTTTACAGAGGATGAGCAAAGTGTTGTTTTAGAATTTTCTGCCAATGTCGGCGAAAAAAAATTAAAAGGGATTGATATGATTCGTTTTAATGAACAGGGTCAAATTGTTGATTTTGAAGTGATGATTCGACCAAAAAGTGGTTTGGAAGCATTGGCTGCTCAAATGGGGCAACGTATGGCCAGCTTTATACCTAAGGCCTAATTACGTATATACTGCAATAAATAAAATTAAGCGTGAAAAATTTCTTAATTTTTAAAATGATGATGAGTGATAAAAAGAGTTGAGGTGGAAAATGTCTGTATTACATAAGTTTACTGAGATTAGCCAAGATTTATTGGATCAAGTGACAGGTGCTGAATTACCAAAGCTGTATTTTAATCAGCAAGGAAAAATGTCTGAGATTATCAAGAAACTGCCTCAACTACAGGATAAATATCGTCCTACACCATGGCTCAGCAATACCCATGCTCACCTGTTATATTTTGATTTAATTAAGAAAAAATCCATTAAGCTGGACTATGATCGAATTGATCAGCTGACCATGCAAGATGGTGGGGTCACGGCAATTGCTTGGTATGGCTACGATTTACCACAAGCAACTCCAACTATCGTGATTATGCATACGATTACAGGTACACCTGACAGTATGCGTGAATTGGTCAAAGATCTACATGAATATACAGGATGGCGTATTGCATTATGTTTACGCCGTGGGCATGCGGGCTTACCTATGCCTGTTCCACTAATGTCGATTTTTGGTTCAACCTCGGACTTAAAAGAGCAATTGGCTTCGATTCAAAACACTTTTCCACAATCTGATCTTTATGCAGTTGGTTCTTCCGCTGGTACAGGCCTACTTGTGCGTTATCTTGGCGAACAAGGCCTAGATACACCTTTTAAAGCGGCTTTTGCCATGTGCCCTGGTTATGATACTGAGCTTGGATTTCAAAATGTCCATCCTTTCTACACCAAAGTCATGACCAAAAAATTGTTTAAGGCATTTATTAAGCCTTATGAACAAATCTGGACACCATTACATTCTGTACAAAATGTTTTACAAACGAAAACCCTACAAGAGTTTCAGACTGAATATTTTGAAATGGCTGGATTTTCAGATTATGAAAGCTATTCAAAAGCCACCAATCCAATTTATGTATTTGAAAATGTTAAAATTCCATTAATGATTCTAAACTCAGAAGATGATCCTGTATGTTCAATCAAGAATTTAGAACCGTTTAAAGAAACCATTCAAAATATGGATAATGTTGTGGTGGTGACAACCAAAAAGGGCAGTCATTGTGGTTTTTATGAAGGTCTTAATACCAAATCTTGGGCTTCGCGTTTAATGGCTGATTTTTTAAGACAGTATTCATGATGATACGCAATATCAATAAATATTTATTTAAGTTAAAAAAAACTGACAGATCAAACTATTATCATTAGATCTGTCAGTTTTAATTGCTCAACTGGGTGTTTTATTGATCCTAAGTTGCTAGGTTAAGATAAATATTAGACTTCTTTTATAAGTCCATTTTAAAACACAGAACAACATAAAAATCTCCCTCATCCTAGCCTTCGCCCAGTGGGAAAAGGCACTTTCAATATCGATAGATTCACGCTACATGATCATTTTTTGAAGTAAGAAAGATCTTTATTTAAAATAAAGCCCTATTTAAGCGCTAAATAATTCCAAACAAAATTTATCTTTTGCGAGTAAATAATATTGCTACGAACGATATAAATATCTTGAAAGAAACTATAACCATCAAGTATCTTTAATTTATTTTCATTTATTTCTTCTTCAATCAGTAAGCGAGGTAGCCAAGCTACACCTAAGCCTTGTAAAGCCAAGGCTTTTAAGTCACTGGCATTATCTGTTTCATATAACGTTCGGTAATTGAGTTTGCTTTCTATAATTTTATCTACACATTTTCTCAGATAAGCTTGTTTACTATAGGCTAAAAGGGGGAAGGATTGGTTAAGTTGGTATTTAGGTAATCCATTTTTGCTTGCTGTAACCGGTACAATTTGCATATTTACAATTTTATGATAGGTAAAAAGTGTGAGATCCAATTGTTGTAAAGTGAGTTGATCACAATAACAAATGAGAAAATCACAAGAACCTTCTTTTAATAAATGTATGCCTTGTTGCAGATTTGCAGCAATAATTTCCAACTTTAGATCATTATAGTCTGAGTATAGTTTTTGAATAAATTTGGGAAAAAACTGCGTGATGAGAGAATGGGATACTGCAAATTTAATTGAGAGTTCATTATCCTTAATATTTTTTTCTAAATACTTTATTGTTGTATCCATTTGGTTCTGAATGTTTTTTGCTGTTGAGAGCAAGACTTGACCAGCATCTGTAAAATCAATATTTTTACTATAACGCTTTAAAATTTGAAACCCTAACGACTCTTCAATATTTTGTATTCTACGTGTAAAAGCCGATTGAGTGACATGACGTATAGCAGCAGCTTTAGAAATGGATTTCTCTTGGTCTAATGCAAGAAGATCCTCTATCCACCGAATTTCAAGCGTCATGTTCAATCACCAATAAATATTTAACTCAAGCAAAGTATAACAAGTGATATGCAAAAAATGCATACAGATATATTTTTTTACATTGGTCAAGTTTAGATTGTTTCACCTAAGATGAATTGATTATCTTCGTAGAGTTACATTGCAAATGAACATTGAAATTAAAACGAGAACTGAGAAAGATTTATTGGGAATGAAAGAAGTCCCATTTCATTGCTATTACGGTGTACAAACATTAAGAGCGGTTGAGAACTTTAACCTAAGTGCGCATAAATTAAGTCATTTTCCTATTTTTATTCAAGCGCTTGCTATGGTGAAGTCTGCTTGTGTAGAGGCTAATTTTAAATTAAATAAAATTGAAGAAAATAAATATAAAGCGATTCAACATTCATGTCAGCAATTAATAAATGGTTCATACCATAATCAATTCCCTATTGATATGATTCAGGGCGGGGCAGGAACTTCTACAAATATGAATGCAAATGAAGTTATTGCAAACATTGGATTAGAGTTTCTTGGTCATGCAAAAGGCGAATATCAATATCTACATCCTAATAATGATGTAAATATGTCTCAATCGACCAATGATGTATATCCAAGTGCAATAAAAATAGGTCTATTATTTGCATTGGATCATCTCAATGTTCCGTTTCAAAAACTAATTGAAAGCCTAGGTCGCAAAGCTGAAGAGTTCTCTGATATCTTGAAAATGGGACGTACTCAGTTACAAGATGCGGTACCGATGACATTAGGGCAAGAATTTAGTGCTTTTGCGCATACCTTACAAAATGATTTGCAAAAGTTAAATCATATTATGCCCGATTCACTTAGTGTGATTAATTTAGGTGGGACTGCAATCGGTACGGGGATTAATACCGAGGTTGAGTATCGCTTAAATGCGATTCAAGCTTTATCAGAAATCACCGGTAAAAACATTTCAAGCTCGCCTGATTTGATTGAAGCGACTACAGATATGGGTGACTTTGTACTTTTATCAAGTTTACTCAAACGTACTGCAACAAAGTTGTCTAAAATCTCTAATGATTTACGTTTGTTATCGAGTGGGCCGCGTACTGGTATAGGTGAGATACAATTGGAACCACGTCAGCCTGGTAGTTCAATCATGCCAGGAAAAGTAAATCCAGTAATTCCTGAAGCGATGAATTTGGCGTGCTATCAAATTATTGCAAATGATTTAGCAATTACTTTGGCTGCAGAAGGTGGTCAACTACAATTAAATGCGTTTGAACCATTAATTGCGCTTAAACTATTTGAATCTATTGAGTTATTAGGCAAAGCGATGCAAATGCTGAATGAAAAATGCATTCAAAATATTCGTGCCAATGCGGCGCATTGTCAGCATTTAGTGGATAACTCAATTGGTATCATTACCGTGCTAAACCCATATTTAGGTTATGAAACCACTACACGAATTGCAAAGATGGCAAATGAATCTGGGCAGAGTGTTTTGGCTTTGATCAAAGCTGAGGGATTACTTTCAGATGAAATTTTAGCAGATGTACTTGCTGTTCATAATATGGTTCAGCCAAAACAACATGCGGCTTAGTTGTTAAAAGCTAAAGGTACAATTAAACTCATTCATGACTTATTATAAGAAATTAAGTTTCATATGGCATATGCAACTTAATACTTATGTAGAGTTATAAAAAAAGGGAAATTATAATTTCCCTTTTTTTAGCGATGCAAAATCTTAGTTTTTCAAAGCTGGTGTAGCAGCAGCGATGGCAGCGGCAACAGCATCATCTTCAGATTGTGCTGAACCAGAGCTTGCTTTTGGTGCTGGTGTTTTGGTTTGTGCAGTTTCAGTTTTTACTGACTCTGCTTTTGCAGGCTTCGCCTCAGTCGCAGCAGGTTTATTTTCCGCTTGTGCACTTGGCATAGTTGCATGGGCTTCATGCGTTGGTTCACGGCGAATTTCAGTGCTTGTATTTGCTGTTTCTGTGCGTTCAACTTCTACATGTGCCGGAATTTCGACTTGTTGCGCATTATTCTGCTCAACGCTTGGTAAGCTTTCAAACTGTGTCGGTTCAGAAGTCGCAGGTTGAGCAGTTTCAACTTTCTCTGGCTCAGCTTCTTTAGGCTCTTCTTTTTTTACACAAGCAGATACCAAAAGCGCTGTCGCAATTGCACCACAAATTAAAAATTTCTTATTCATAATGACTCAAAACAAAAGGTATTAAAGAGATGTTACTTAGTATAACAGCAAAATGATATTTAAAAATCACCTTATCAAGTGCTAATTTTTTATTGGAAATGCTGATAGAATAGCCAATTGTTTATTGTTCTATGAATTGATGTGAATTGACTTTGCTTTCTTGGTACAAGGTAAAGTAAAATCGCACAACATTGTAGGCCAATTTAGGCTCCATTGTACGAGAAACTTAATGACCCATTTTATATTCGTAACTGGTGGTGTTGTATCATCACTAGGTAAAGGTATTTCAGCTGCTTCAGTTGCTGCACTTTTAGAAGCCCGTGGTTTAAAAGTAACCATGGTCAAAATGGATCCATACATTAATGTCGATCCTGGGACTATGAGCCCATTCCAGCACGGTGAAGTATTTGTCACAGAAGATGGTGCTGAAACTGACTTAGATTTGGGTTATTACGAGCGTTTCTTACGTCGTGCCAAAATGACCAAATTAAATAACTTTACATCAGGTCGTGTTTATCAAGACGTTTTAAATAAAGAACGTCGTGGTGATTATCTCGGCGGTACAGTACAAGTTATTCCACATATTACGGATAATATTAAAGAACGTGTTCTTCGCGCAGGCGAAGGTTATGACGTTGCCATTGTGGAAATCGGTGGCACAGTAGGTGACATTGAATCTCTCCCATTCATGGAATCTGTACGTCAGTTGATGGTTGAGCTTGGTCATAAACGTACCATGTTGATGCATTTGACTTTATTACCTTATATCAAGTCTGCTGCTGAACTTAAAACCAAACCAACTCAACATTCTGTTAAAGAATTATTGTCGATTGGTATTCAACCAGACATTCTGATTTGTCGTACTGAACATGATGTTGACGCAGATACCACCCGTAAAATTGCACTCTTTACAAACGTTGAAGCGCGTGCTGTTGTGGTGTGTAAAGATGCACGTTCAATTTATCAAATCCCACGTACATTCTATGAACAAAACGTTGATGATTTAATCTGTGAACGTTTTGGTTATGACAGCTTACCTGAAGCCGATCTTTCGGATTGGGATCATGTGGTTGAAGCATTATTGAATCCAGAGTACACAGTTCGTGTAGCGATGGTCGGTAAATATGTTGAATTGCCAGATGCATATAAGTCTGTCAATGAAGCACTTTTACATGCGGGTATTCAAAATCGGGTCAAAGTTCAAATTGACTATATCAATGCTGAAGAGCTTGAAAGCCAAAATCCTGCAGAAGTATTAAAAGGTATCGATGCAATCTTGGTTCCTGGCGGTTTTGGTGAACGTGGTACTGAAGGCAAAATGCAGGCAATTCAATATGCCCGTGAAAACAAAGTACCTTTCTTGGGTATTTGTTTAGGTATGCAATTGGCCGTGATTGAATTTGCTCGTCATGTTGCTGCTATGCCAGAAGCGACTTCTACAGAGTTTAATCGTTCAACAAAATTCCCATTGATTGGTTTAATTACTGAATGGTTAGATGAACGTGGTGAAATCCAGCATCGTAGTACTGAGTCAAACCTTGGTGGCACAATGCGTTTAGGTGCACAAAAATCAGAATTGGTTGAAGGCACTAAAACACGTGAAGTTTACGGCAAAGCTGAAATTACTGAACGTCATCGTCACCGTTATGAAATGAATGATCGTTTTATTCCTGCAATTGAACAGGCAGGTATGAAAATTTCGGGTTATTCTACAGCGCAACATCTTGTTGAAACTGTAGAAATTCCTGAACATCCTTGGTTTATTGCTGTACAATTCCACCCGGAATTTACAAGTTCACCACGTGATGGACATCCATTATTTGCGAGTTTTATCGATGCCGCTAAAAAGCAGCACCAAAACAGCAAGTAAGTATGTAAGAACTTAAACTAGGAAGTTTAAATGTCACAATTAAAACCACAAGAAATTGTACGTTTAGGCGATATACAAATGGCAAATCACTTGCCATTTGTATTATTCGGCGGCATGAACGTACTTGAGTCGAAAGACTTGGCTTTTGAAATTGCAGAAACGTATGTCGATATCTGTACTCGTTTAGAGATACCGTATGTCTTTAAAGCCAGTTTCGATAAAGCCAATCGTTCAAGCTTACATTCGTTCCGTGGCCCTGGTTTGGAAAAAGGCATCGAATGGTTAGACGACATTAAAAAGCATTTTAATGTTCCGATTATTACCGATGTACATGAACCTCACCAAGCTGCAGCTGTCGCTGAAGTTGCTGACATTATCCAGCTTCCTGCATTTCTCAGTCGTCAGACTGATTTGGTTGAAGCAATGGCGAAAACTCAAGCCATTATCAACATCAAAAAAGCACAATTCCTTTCTCCTCGTGAAATGAGCCATATTCTAAACAAATGTTTAGAAGCGGGTAATAACAAGCTCATTTTGTGTGAACGTGGTACGTCATTTGGCTATAACAACTTAGTTGTTGATATGTTGGGTTTCGACATCATGAAAGAAATGAATGTGCCAGTATTTTTTGATGTCACGCATGCATTGCAAACACCGGGCGGTCGTGCTGATTCAGCAGGTGGTCGTCGTGCTCAAATCACGACCTTAGCACGTGCGGGTATGGCAACAGGGCTTGCAGGTTTATTTTTAGAAAGTCATCCAGACCCTGAAAATGCAAAATGTGATGGTCCTTGTGCATTACGTATGTCACAGCTTGAGCCGTTTTTAGCGCAGTTAAAAGAATTGGATACCTTAGTTAAAGGTTTCAAAAAGTTAGATACACATTGATGCGCTTAGAAAGCATCTTATTTTTAATCAACTGAGGAATTATTCATGAGCCAAATCGTTGACATTCGTGCACGTGAAATTTTGGACTCTCGTGGTAACCCAACCATCGAAGCAGACGTAATCCTAGACTCTGGCGTTGTTGGCCGTGCATGTGCACCATCTGGTGCTTCAACTGGTTCTCGTGAAGCTTTAGAACTTCGTGACGGTGATCAATCACGTTACTTGGGTAAAGGTGTTCGCACTGCAGTTCAAAACGTAAATGGTCAAATTAAAGACTTATTAAAAGGTCAAAACGTATTTGAACAAAAAGCGCTTGATGACAAAATGATTGCGCTTGATGGCACTGAAAACAAAGAAAAATTAGGTGCAAACGCAACATTGGCTGTATCTTTAGCGGCTGCACGCGCGGCTGCTGTTGAGAAGAAAACTGAATTGTTCCAATACATTGCAGATCTTCGTGGTCAAAAAACTTTGTCTATGCCTGTTCCAATGATGAACATCTTGAACGGTGGCGCACATGCGGATAACACTGTTGATATTCAAGAATTCATGATTGAGCCTGTAGGTTTCACATCTTTTGCTGAATCTTTACGTGCTGGTGCTGAAATTTTCCATGCTTTAAAATCTGTATTGAAAAAACAAGGTTTAAATACTGCAGTTGGTGATGAAGGTGGTTTTGCACCTAACTTACGTTCAAATGAAGAAGCAATTACTGTTATTCTTTCTGCAATTGAAACAACTGGTTATAAAGCAGGTTCTGATATTATGCTTGCGCTTGATTGTGCATCTTCAGAATTCTACAAAAATGGTCAATATATTCTTGCTGGTGAAGGCAACAAAGCATTCACAAGCAACCAATTTGCTGACTATCTTGCGGGCCTTGTTAAGCAATATCCAATTATCTCAATTGAAGATGGTTTAGATGAGTCTGATTGGGAAGGTTGGAGCTATTTAACTTCTATCCTTGGTGATAAAATCCAATTGGTCGGTGACGATTTGTTCGTTACAAACCCTAAGATTTTACAACGTGGTATTGATGAGAAAGTAGCTAACTCTATCTTAATCAAATACAACCAAATCGGTACTTTGTCTGAAACTTTAGATGCAATCTATCTTGCTAAAGCGAATGGTTATAGCACTGTGATTTCACACCGTTCAGGTGAAACTGAAGATTCTACAATTGCGGATCTTGCAGTGGGTACAGCAGCAGGTCAAATCAAGACTGGTTCGCTTTGCCGTTCTGACCGTGTTGCAAAATATAACCAATTGCTTCGTATTGAAGAATTGACTCATGCTGCTTATCGCGGTAAAGCTGAGTTTAAAGGTTTAAATTAATATCTTTTATTGATTTAAATTTAAAAAAGCCATTCTTTTATTTGATATAGGGAATGGCTTTTTTATACGCTAAAAAATAATCATGAATAGTATGTTTTAAGAGAAATTTAATATTATGTAATTGATTGATAATAAAATTTAAGGTAAGAATTTAATTAACTTAGTTTATTGAAAAAGAAAATTTATAATAAATAATATCGCGATATGTGAGTTTTTAGCATAAAGATAATTTTTAGTTTTTTAATTACAAAGTAGATTATTGATCACCCACTTATTTTTTATAAAGAAAGAAAAGTTATTTTGTTCTAGTTTTGCAGTTTTCGCATAGTTTAGTGTTCTTCATACAAAATATTTGATGTATATTAGCATCTTAATTTAATGCTGTTACTCAAGACGCAAATCCATGTTAGAAGTCTTTAAAACAACTTCAAGTAAAGTGATTGCAGTACTCGCGATTTTAATCGTTGTGGTATTACAATATCGCTTTTGGTTCGGTGAGGGTGGTCATTTCCCTCATCAAGCTTTACTAGAGCAAATTGAACAGCAAGCTGAAGTCAATGCTGAGTTAAAAGAACGCAACCGAATTCTTGCTGCCGAAGTGTATGATCTAAAAAATGGTGCTGAAGCCATAGAAGAACATGCACGTTTAGACCTCGGTCTAGTTAAGCCACATGAAACTTTTGTACAGATGAGTACCATTAGTACCCATTACAAACCTATTTATACCGATCCAAGTGTAGATTTAAGAACCAATGAAGATGACAACGAACCTGCGCCAGAACAACCGTAAAATTTGGGCAATTGTTCCTGCGGCTGGCTCAGGTCGTCGTTTTTCAAAAACCGAACTTAAACAATACCAAGTCATCCAAAATCAAACAGTGTTAGCGCATACCATAGCGCGTCTAAACGATTTACCGCTTGCGGGTTATGTACTCGCTGTTGGTGAGCAAGACCACTATGCGCAAACATTACCATTAAAAAATAAACATTTGAGCCATTTTTGTTTGGGGGGTGCAGAACGTGTTGACTCTGTTTTAAATGCATTGCGTTATTTAGAACAATTTGCACAAGCCGATGACTTGGTTTTTGTACATGATGCTGCGCGTCCTTGTGTGACACAACAATGTCTTGAAAACTTAATCGATACTGCAATAAACCTGAACAGCAGTGCGATTCTTGCAATTCCTGTAAGAGATACTTTGAAGTTTGTTGAAAATCAGCAGGATATCAATAAAACAGTCAGTCGTGATCAATTGTGGCAAGCACAGACACCACAAATTTCTACCTTTTCAAAGCTTAAAACTGCAATCGAAGCAGCTTTAGCGAATAATATTGTCATTACAGACGAGGCGAGTGCATTGGAATATATCAATGAACCTGTCAAAGTGGTCATGGGGCGTTCTGATAATATTAAAATTACCTATCCAGACGATTTGGAGTTAGCCAAGTTAATTTTGCAATCACAGCAGTAAAAACAATGAAAATAAAAAATAATTATGCATTGATTGATTTTCTCAACCGCTATTTATCTCTATAATTTGACCAGATTAAACTAGGTTTAAGATTTGTATTCATGACACCATCGCCACAGTATAAGTTTTTACGTCAATCAGTCAGAGATGGTTTAAGTATTAATCAAAAAGTTTCAAGGTGGGACAAACTACACCTTGATCCTTGGTTATTGGGCTTTTTAATTATCAATGCGATTTTGGGTTTATTGATGGTCTATAGCGCATCTTCTGAAGATATGTCTATGGTCATTCGACAAGCCGTGAGTTTCGGTGTTGGTTTTGTTTTGCTTTTTATTTGTGCTCAAATCCCACCAAAAGTATATCAAGCGATTAGCCCTTGGTTTTATTTGTTCGCAATTTTGTTGTTGATTCTGGTTTTATTGGTCGGTGATGTTCGATTAGGCGCAAAGCGCTGGCTGACCATTCCAGGGATTGGCAGTATGCAACCCAGTGAATTTATGAAGTTTGCCATGCCATTGATGATGGCATGGTATTTTGCACGTAACCCGTTGCCGCCTAAGTTTAAACACATTGTAATTGCATTGATCATCATGATGGTGCCTTTTGTACTGGCATTATTACAGCCAGACTTGGCGATTGGTATCGTGATTGGTGGTGTGTTTGCTCTGTTTTTAAGTGGTATGTCGTGGACTTTAATTCTTGGGACTTTAGCGGCATTGGCCTTGGCTTTCCCTTTAATTTGGACTTTTGTATTACAAGCTTATCAAAAGAAAAGGATTATGACCTTATTTGATCCTGAGTCAGATGCACTTGGGGCAGGATGGAACATTATCCAATCTAAAATTGCGATTGGTTCAGGCGGAATGACAGGGCGTGGATTCTTAGAAGGAACACAGTCTCAGTTGGGCTATTTACCTGAACATCATACTGATTTTATTATGTCGACTTATGCAGAAGAATTTGGTTTTATTGGGGTGTTCTTCTTATTTACACTTTATACTGCAATGATTTTTAGATGTATGATGATTAGCTTAAGCAGCTTCCATAACTATGGTCGTTTATTGGCAGGTACGATTGGTTTATCCTTGTTTTTCTATGTATTTGTAAACTCTGGTATGGTTAGTGGGATTTTACCTGTGACTGGTGATCCATTACCGTTGATGAGTTATGGTGGATCAGCCGTGATTGCGTTATTGGCGAGTTTTGGTATTGTTATGTCTATCCATACGCATAAATAAAATCTTCACAATTTATAATTTCTCAAACTAAAGCTATTCCTTCTCTCTTTTAAGAGAAGGATAGTATCAAACATAAACACAAACTATTTTTCTTAAAATTAAATCTATTATATAGCTTTCTGATGGTTTAAAAATCATGTGATATTGTGAATGAATTATCTATTTAAAGTTGAGTTAAAGCTGACATTTCAACATCAAATCGGTATTGCTAAATCTGTTCTAAGTGCTAAATTAAAATAGTCATATAAATTATTTCTCTAACTAGATCATTTTTATTATAAGACGATTAATTCGTATAAGGTTCGGTTCAGTATGCATATCATCATCATGGGGGCAGGTGTTATTGGTACAACATCCGCCTACTATCTAAAACAAGCAGGTCATGAAGTCACTGTGATTGATCGACAATCCAATGTGGCTTTAGAAACCAGTTTTGCCAATGCAGGGCAGATTTCTCCGGGTTATGCATCACCTTGGGCTGCACCAGGTATTCCACTAAAAGCGTTTAAATGGATGTTTCAACCACATTCACCATTGGCGATTAAGCTAACAGGCGATATGCATCAGTATCAGTGGATGGTCCGTATGTTGGCTGAATGTAATATCAATCGCTATCAGATCAATAAAGAGCGAATGGTACGAATTTCTGAATATAGCCGTGACTGTTTGGATGAGTTACGTGCAGAGACCAAGATTCATTTTGATGAACGTCAACTAGGCACATTACAACTTTTTCGTAAACAACATCAATTGGATGTGGCAGGCAAAGATACCGAAGTTTTAAAACATGAAGGTGTACCCTTTGAGTTGCTGGATAAAGCTGGGGTCATCAAGGCTGAACCTGCTTTAGCCCATGCTACAGTCGATTTTGTTGGTGGTTTGCGTTTACCCAATGACCAGACAGGCGATTGCCAAAAATTCACAACAGAGTTGGCAGAACTTGCAGCCAAACAAGGGGTCAATTTTTTATTTAATACGGTAATCGAATCAATCGAAAAAGATGCTGAACGGATTACCGCGATTCACTTGAAAGATGGTAGCAAAATCAAGGGAGATGCTTATGTCATGGCATTGGGCAGTTATAGTCATGAAATGCTCAAACAATTGGAAATAGATGCACCTGTATACCCATTAAAAGGCTATTCGATCACCACCAAAATTGTTGATCCTGCACTATCACCTGTTTCTACAATCCTAGATGAGTCTTATAAAATTGCCTTAACCCGTTTTGATGATCGAATTCGTGTAGGGGGGATGGCTGAAATTAATGGTTTTGATCGCTCTTTAAAATCTAGCCGTGAAGACACTTTGCTTATGGTTTTACAACAACTATTTCCAAATGCAAGTGACATATCAGATGCACATTTCTGGACGGGTTTAAGACCAGCCACACCAGATGGCACACCGATTGTTGGTAAAACAAGGTATCAAAATCTATATACCAATACAGGGCATGGAACTTTAGGTTGGACTATGTCATGTGGTTCAGCAAAATTATTATCCGATATTATTTCTGGAACCACACCACAAATTGAATATGATGATTTGAATGTGTTCCGATATGACTCAGTAAATCACTAAGACGATTGTTAAGGCGAGATGAATCAAAATCACCAAGTCGCGGAACAAGAAATTTCATTTTCCAATGTGCATTTTTGGCATTGGTTTCTGCTTTTATTTCGTGGTTTTGATGAAGAAAAGGAGCTGAATTTAGATGAGGCGATTCAGGAAGCGGTTGGCTTAGATCCATATAACAAAGAATTAGCCGCGTGGTATCAATCATTTCTACCCAGTGAAAATAATAGCATTCGAAATTATCAATTTTCCATTAGTGCGGATATTCGGGTAGATATCCAGTTTGCTCAAGAGCAGATCAACTATTATATTAATGATCTATACATAGGCAATCTGGGTGGGCACTTTGAAGCATGGTTTTTTACGCTAGAAGAGTTTCTGAGTTTTCAATTGAATGATCAGCATTTCTTACTATTGTTAGCAATGCTGGGTGTTGAACCTCAACAGACTTTAGACGTTAGAATTCAAATATCAAAAAGATTAAATAACATTCCGTCATTTCAAGGACAACAAGATTACATTGCAAATTGTATCGTGAATGGTTTAAAGATGAATCAAGAATTTTATCAGGATGAACAAATCGGGATATTAAATCGACAAAATCATAGTATGCGCAATGTTGAGTTATATCCTGATGATTTGGAACATATAAAAACCATTAATCTTATTTTAAAGCATGATTAAATAGGAAAATAACAATGAAAGCGTTGTTTACAGCCATTAGATATAGGGAAATTGAAAATATTCAACGACTGATTGAGAAAAAGCCTGAATTGGTCAATTGTGTTGCTAAAGCACCTCCGAAGAAAGATGATGGTTTATCTCCATTATAAGTTGCATTTAAAACCTTCAACATATGGGCTGTGAGATTTTTTATTGAACATGGCGCAGATGTTAATTATATGGATCAATCGGAAGTTAATACTTGGAATATGCCTGTATTACATGATGCTGTGATGGCAATTGTGGCATTGGCTCGCTTTGAGTATCCAATTGATCCGTGGGATAAAATTAAAAAAAGTCAAATAGAAATTCGTGGGAAGAAAGAAAATTTTGATGCTGTACTTATGTTATTAGAAATAATGATTGAAAAAGGTGCTGATGTAAATTCTCAAGACAGTAAAGGTAATACAGTGCTGCATAGAGCTTGTTTAGATGTTGAAAATAGACGGTTTGATCAGCATCAATTGTCAGTTGCAACTTTGGAAGATGTCCGACAGCTTTTTCAATTACTGATAAAGTATGGCGCTGATTTGAATCAAGCAACAACAACGCGAGAGTCGCTGATCAAGTTATTTCCAAACCTATTTGAAGAACTTGATTTAAAAATTAGAGAATAATTAAACAATTTTACTTGTATTCGAACAAATTCATGGCATATTAATTGCTAATACAAGGAAAGATGATTGCAGGAGAGAAGTCTCTTGCGGACTCGCCGAAGGAGCAACGACCCCGGAAACTCTCAGGCAAAAGGACTGTAATCATTGTAAAACCTCTGGAGAGAAGTCATTCTATTGAAAACAAAAAAGAAATGACTCACCGAAGGGGATGGTAAGGCCTAAATAGTTTAGGTTTTTATCGAAGCTCTCAGGTACACATGACAGATGGGGCATACATTGACAATGTAATAAAAAAATATTGCATTTCAACGGAGTGTGCGTATGTGTCATGTCGTCATTATTGGTTCTGGTATTACAGGTGTTACCTCTGCCTATGAACTTGCTCAATTAGGTTATCAAGTTACTGTTATTGATAAACATTTATTTCCTGCTATGGAAACATCATTTGCCAATGGTGGACAATTGTCTGCGTGTAATGCTGAAGTGTGGAATCAAAAATCCACCGTGTTAAAAGGCATCAAATGGATGGCAAAAAAAAATGCACCATTATTGCTCAATCCGTCTTTTGATTTGCACAAGTATGCATGGCTGGTCGAATTTCTTGGCAACATCAAACACTATGAAGAAAATACTCAAAATACAGTGAAAATGGCACTTTTAGCACGTCAAAGGCTATTTAATATTGCTGAACAAGAAGGGATAGATTTTGACTTAGAAAAACGAGGCATCTTGCATTTCTATCATTCGGAATATGATTATAAAGTTGCAACTAGTGTAAATGAATTGCTATGTAAAGGTGGTCTAGAACGCCATGCAGTGACCAATGAAGAAATTAAATCCATCGAACCGAGTTTAATGGGTGAATACTATGGTGGTTTTTATTGCCCAGGTGATGCAACTGGTGATATCCATAAATTTACTACTGGACTTGCCAAAGCCACTGAAAAATATGGGGTAAAATATTTATTTGGTATGGAAGTTGTTGATGTAGAGCATACAGCCAACGGGGTGAATATTAAATACCACTCAAGTGTTGAAAATATGGAAGGCAGCTCAGTAGCAATCGAACAACTCAGTGCAGATGCCGTGGTGATTTGTGGTGGTGTTGGCAGTTACCAATTGGCCAATCAATTGGGCGATCGTGTGAATGTTTATCCTGTAAAAGGCTATTCAATCACCGTACAATTGGATGATGAAAAAAGTATCAATGGCGCACCTTGGGTCAGCTTGCTCGATGAAAGTGCGAAAATCGTCACGTCACGATTAGGCGCTAATCGTTTACGTATTGCTGGAACTGCTGAATTTAATGGCTATAATCGAGATATCCGCTCAGATCGTATCCAACCTTTAACAGATTGGGTTAATAAGAATTTCGATATTTCAACCGAGCATTGTATCCCGTGGGCGGGATTACGTCCGATGATGCCGAATATGATGCCTGTGGTAAAACGTGGAAAACGTGAACGGGTATTTTACAATACAGGGCATGGGCATTTAGGCTGGACGTTGTCTGCTGCAACAGCTGTGATGATTAGTCAGGAAATTGCAAGCTCGCATCCGATTTAATCATCTAGGCAATATTTTTGTATTTGCACTCTGGTGAATGTCCATATCCACCAGAGTGCTGGTAAAAATAATTAGGTGTGTTATGAATATAGAATCAACAACGCAAAAGCACTGGCATGAAACGAGTTATGCAAAGTTAGTTGAATCGATTCAATATATTGCACAAAATTATCATGATGTGTACGCCTTGGCCTTGTACTATTATTGTGACGACGATGAACCTTGTTTTCCCAAAGTTGAACTTAACTTTAATACCAATGAACAGTTTCAAGCGCAAATTTCTGAAGCTTCGAGTCAAGCTGAAGCGAAATGGAATTATGCCTATTGGTTACAAGAACCGTCTTGGGATATTGGTGGAGAGAATGATCAGCTTTTGGCACAATGGTTTGAGCAAACGCCATTTTATTATTCTCAAAAACAGATGGAATATGCTGAACAAGAAGATGATGCGCTATTTAATGAACTTTTAGAAAAAGGCGAGCAGTTTGCTCAATTGTTTATTACACAAATAATCAAAATGGTTCAGCAATTATTTTCTGAAAATATTCTTCAAGATACATTTGGGAAAAATCTTCCAGTCATTATTCATGAGCTTGAATATTATGAAGAACCCATTTCGTGGACCAAAAGAGCCAATCCAAGTGCATTAATCAATGAATTTATGGATGCCTGTGAAAGTGATTTCTCTTAACAAAATATGCTTATGATTCAATGCTGAGGGACGTGATGTGCCCCACAGCACTTATTGAGTGGAAGCAAGCACTTTAAATGTTATAGACGAGTAAAGACTTCTTCTTGGGTCAAACGAGACTTGGGCAATTTTGCATTAAAGTCAGTATCACTACGATAACCGAGTGTCATAATCACAGACGGGACCAAATTCTTTTCAATTAAGGCTAATTCTTCAGTCAGAATATCTTCGTCAAAACCACCGATTGGCGTTGCATCGATACCTTCAATACCTGCAGCTAATAGCATTTGACCCAGTGCGATAAAGGTTTGATTTTCCGCCCAGCGCTGAATATCACCTTTTTCATTGCGATAATAAGAGACATAGCCTGTACGACTGTCTTTTTGACCTTGCTTAGCCTTGTCATCTTTAAAGCGGCCACTGAGATCATCCTGCTGAAGTAAATTACTCAGATGCTGTTCTGTAATATCTGCTTTGGTACAGAATAAAATCGTATGTGATGAATCTAAAACCTTTGGTGCGTTGTAGCTATATTTTCCGACTAAGGCTTTAGAAATACGTTGTTTAGCTGGATCATTGTCAGCAATAAAAAAATGCCAAGGCTGGATATTGATTGACGATGGGGTTAAACGCAGGATTTCAAGTAAACATGCAAATTGTGCTTGAGGAATCTTTTTAGAAGAATCATAAGCTTTTGTGGTGTAACGTGTTTTTGCTACATTTAATACATCCATAAGGCGATCTCATATATCGTAAATTTTCGATATATTGTATGCTAAAATGGCGAAATGTGAATCTTCAAAACGTAAATAAAGGTGAAGAATCATGATTTTTAATCAATCGGTAAAGTGATTTTTATCTGAAATTGTCCATCTAATAAATTTCCAATCCGCATTTTCATCCACTTCTAAAATCATTGCTTCAGATGTTTTTTCACGCCAATCTCCTAAAACAATTCTAGCTTTACCATTTACATCATGAATTTCAGGGCGATGGGTATGACCATGAACCAGCAGATCGACATTATTAACTGCTTTTTCTACTGCTTGTTGGTTAACATCCATAATTTCATAGGACTTATTTTGTTGAGACTCACGGCTTTTTTTACGAAAACCATTGGCAAGTTTTTGTCTAAAACCAAGTGGGGTACTTTTTAAAAGTCCCAATACAATTGGATTGCGAATAATTTTCTTAAATCGTTGATAAGAGATATCATCGGTACATAAAGCATCGCCATGTTCAAGACGAAATTTTTTTTCACCAATGCTAAATGTATAAAATTCAGGTAGTAATTTTCCATTAAACTGATTTAAAAATGTCTGCCCTAAAGCAAAATCACGATTACCCACTTGAAAATAAATTTGATTACCAGCTTGCAATGAAAATTGCTTTAGATGCTCAATAATTTCATCTAACCAAGGCGCAGTATAATCATCTCCAATCCAAGCATTAAACCAGTCACCGAGAATAAACAGTTGCGTGTTTTGATATTTATAGTGCTCTAATAAATCAAAAAACCCTCGAACCAGTCGAGGGTGTTCTGGTGACAAATGTAAATCAGCGATAAACAGATAGGTCACTTATTTTTCCTATTTAATAACTCCTCCCAAGCTTGCTTTGTAAAGAGGACAGTATCCCTTTATTTAAAAGTCAGCTTCGGGAGGATTTATAAATTATTCAGAGATAATTTTTGCAGATTCAATCACAATGTTTTCTAAAGGAACATCAGCATGATAACCACGGTTACCTGTACGAACGCCTTTGATTGCTTCAACGATGTCTAAACCTTCAGTTACTTTACCAAATACTGCATAACCCCAACCTTGAGCAGTTTTACCTGTATGGTTAAGGAAAGAGTTGTTTTTTACATTGATAAAGAATTGTGCAGAAGCAGAGTGAGGTGCTTGAGTACGTGCCATTGCAACCGTACCTTCATCATTGCTTAAACCATTGTCTGCTTCATTTTCAATTGAATCACGTGTGGTTTTTTCTTTGAAGTTTTCATCCATGCCACCGCCTTGGATCATGAAACCGTCAATAACACGATGGAAGATTACGCCATCATAAAAACCATCACGAACATATTCTAAAAAGTTAGCAACAGTTTTTGGTGCTTTTTCAGAGTTAAGTTCAAGAACAATGCGTCCTTTGTTGGTGTTTAATTCGACTTGAGGAAAACTCATTCTATAATCTCCTAATCATGACTAAAAATGTCATGGGTTTTTGGTTGAGAGAAGCATAAGCAAACTGTAAACTACATAGCAAGTAAAAATGTGAAATTCTTTTGTTAAAAAAGGATAAAATCACATTTTCTATATTCAATTTTAACTTTTAGAAGTGATTTATCAACTATGAAGCCAAATGATGTTGTTTCAGAACTGCCGAAAACCCCGACAAATAGTCCAAGCCCTGTCGATAATGCGCAGCAAGAACAACAAGCGGGCTTAGATTTTGTACGCCAAGTCATTACAGAGGATTTGGCAGCGGGCCGTACACAAAAAGTTGTTACACGTTTTCCACCTGAGCCAAATGGTTATCTACATATTGGTCATGTAAAGGCTATCTGCTTAAATTTTGGCATCGCTCAAGAATACGATGGTTTGTGTAACTTGCGTTTTGATGACACCAACCCAGATGCTGAAGAACAAGAATATGTTGATGGTATTGCCAATGACGTAAAATGGTTAGGTTTTGAGTGGAATGGCGAACCTCGCTATGCATCAAGCTATTTTGACCAATTACATACTTGGGCAATTCAGTTGATCAAACAAGGCGATGCTTATGTAGATCTACAAAGCCCAGAAGAAATTAGAATTAACCGTGGTAATTTTGTCGAGCCAGGTAAAAACTCACCTTATCGTGATGCATCTATTGAAGAAAATCTTGCTCGTTTTGAAAAAATGAACAATGGTGAATTGGCTGAGGGTGAAGCAGTATTACGTGCCAAAATTGATATGACCTCACCAAATGTACATATGCGTGATCCAATTCTATATCGTGTACTTCATTCAGAACATCACCAAACTGGTGATAAATGGAAAATGTACCCAATGTATGACTATGCTCATCCATTGTCAGATGCGATTGAAGGGATTACCCATTCATTATGTACCTTAGAGTTTCAAGACCATCGCCCATTTTATGATTGGGTGGTTGAGAAAGTACATTCACAATCAGTTCCACGTCAGTATGAATCTAGCCGTTTAAATATAGATTATACGATTACCTCTAAACGAAAATTACGTAAATTGGTAGAAGGTAACTATGTTCATGGTTGGGATGATCCACGGATGCCAACTGTGGTAGGCATGCGTCGTCGTGGTTTTACCCCTGAAGGGTTACGTGAGTTCTGTAAGCGTGTAGGCGTGTCTAAAACAGATGGTATCGTTGATGTGGCTATGCTTGAGTTCTGTATTCGTCAATCTCTTGAAAATACAGCAGCACGTGGTATGGCTGTTTTAAATCCATTGAAAGTGACTTTGACCAACTTGCCAGCAGATTTGGATTTAAGCCATGCACGTCATCCAAATGTAGATATGGGCGATCGTATTATTCCTTTAACCTCTGAAATCTTTATTGATCGTAAAGACTTTGAAGAAGTTCCACCAAAAGGTTTTAAACGTTTAGTTCCTGAGGGTGAAGTACGTTTACGTCATGCTTATGTGATCAAGTGTGATGAAGTGATTAAAGATGCCAATGGCGAAGTGATCGAGTTGAAATGTTCAATTGATCCTGAAACTTTAGGTAAAAACCCAGAAGGTCGTAAAGTGAAAGGTGTTGTTCATTGGGTTTCTGCGTCGAAAGGGATTCCTGCTGAGGTTCGTGTTTACGATCGTTTATTCACCGAAGCTGCACCAGATGCAGATGATGATTTCTTGGCAAATTTAAATCCAGAATCTTTAACGGTACTTCAAGCGGTGATCGAGCCTGCTTTGGCTCAAGCGCAACCAGAAGATCGTTTCCAGTTTGAGCGTGAGGGTTATTTTGTTGCGGATCAATATGATCATACAGCAGATAAACCTGTGTTTAACCGTGTCTTAGATTTGAAAGATAGCTTTAAACCGGGTAAATAATTTTATTCAACCCTGAATAAAATCATGATTTTAGACCTAGCTTCGGCTAGGTTTTTTTATACTGTTTAAAATTGATTGAGGAATACTATAGAAAAGCGATATAGTAAATGCACAAATAATAATCAGGACAAATATATGTCTTCCCAATTTGATTTTGTTACGGTCCATATTAAACCTAATATTCATTATAAAGGGCGATCAATCAGTTATCTTATCGAATGCAAAGATGGTTCGAAGAAAACATTGGGGGTAATTTTACCCACAGAGAAACCTTTAACTTTTGAAACTCATGTGACTGAGCGCATTGAGATTGTCTCTGGAAAATGCTTGGTTCGGATAGCAGATCAAGAAGAAATGGAAGTTTACAGTTCTGGAGAGTCTTTTACTGTTCCTGCAAATAGCCGTTTTAGTCTGCAATCCAGCGAAGTTGTAGATTATGTTTGTCATCTGGAATAACGGATAACATTAGCCAAATCATCATTAGAATTCTTTAAAGTAATCCTGTAAATACTCAATAAAAACTTTTACTTTATCAGAGATTAAATTTTTATCTGGAATAACAGCATAAATAGCAGTGGGTTCTACCCTAAAATTAGGAAGAACATGAACCAGTTTCCCTGAATCTAAATCGTTTTTGACATGCCAAAGTGAGTGATTGGATATGCCGAGCCCTGCCAAAGATGCCTGACGAATTCCTTCGCCTGAGTTGGTAATAAAATAGCCATTTACCTGGATATCTAATCTTCTATTTGGGTTACTGTGATCCAGAAAGTTCCATGTATTGCTGATGCCTTGTTGATGACGCTGCACGATACAACGCTGTTGTTGTAAATCCTCTAAACGTTTGGGGATACCAAATTTAGCGAGATATTCAGGTGCAGCACAAAGTAAGCGTTTATTGATAGATAATGGTTTTGCGATGAAAGAAGAATCTTGTAGTTTGCCAATGCGAATCGCAAGATCCATACCTTTGGTAATAAGATCTACATTTTGGTCATTTAAATCTAAATTGATTAATAATTCAGGGTGTTGTTTTAAAAACTCAGCAATAACCTGAACCAGTATCTGTGTTCCAAAGGTTGCGGAAGCGGTGATATTGATGCTTCCTGAAAGTTTTTGATCTTGAAGCTTTAAATTTTCGGTTAATGTCTGGAAATTATCGAGAAGTGGTCGTCCTTGCTCAATCAGTATTTTGGCTTCTTCGGTCAGACTTAGTTTCCGTGTCGTACGATAAAAGAGTTTAAGACTGAGCTGATTTTCAAGCCTTTGCACTCGTTGACTTGCCACTGAAACTGCAATATTGGCTTCTTTTGCCGCTTGGCTGATTGAACCCAAATCTGCGACACGTAAGAAGAATTGGAAGTCTTGTGTATTCATTTTCCATAAAATCGAAAAAGTAATTCCTCATTATCCTGATTTTTAAAATAATACCAAGTTGTTATTTTGTGATGAGACACATTATTCAATCAAGGTGAATGATCATGAAATATAATTTTTTAGGCAATTCTGGTTTAAAAGTATCTGAGTTGGGATTTGGTGCTGGAACCCTTGGAGGAAAAGGTCCTCTATTTTCTGCATGGGGACAAGCAGGGCAGAAAGAAGCCAATCAAATGATTACCACATGTATAGATGCAGGAATTAATTTCTTTGATACGGCCGATGTGTATTCAGACGGTGAATCTGAAAAAATGCTTGGAATTGCATTAGCACCTTATCGGCACAATGCGATTATTTCAACTAAAGTTGCGCTTCGTAGCAATGAACAAGTGAATCAGGTCGGATTGAGTCGTCATTATTTAATTCATGCAGTAGAACAATCGTTAAAACGCTTAAATACAGACTATATCGATGTTTTACAGTTACATCAGTTTGATAGCTTTACTTCGCTAGATCAGCTTATGAAAACTTTAGATGAATTGGTCCGAAGCGGAAAAGTTCGTTATATCGGGGCATCTAATTTTTCAGGCTGGCAATTGATGAAAGCGCAGTCGATTGCAGATCGTTATGGTTATGAAAAAATGGTGGCACATCAGGTGTATTATTCATTGATAGGTCGGTATTATGAATGGGAACTGATGCCTTTAAATCATGATCAGCATATTGGTGCTGTTGTGTGGAGTCCTTTGGGATGGGGACGTTTGACAGGTAAGTTTGATCGTGAGCATCCTTTGCCTGAAAATAGTCGCTTACATGAAACAGCACAATTTGCGCCACCTGTAAACGAAGAATATCTCTATCAAGTAATAGACGCATTAAAACAGATTGCATTAGACACGGGATATTCAGTCCCACAAATTGCTTTAAAATGGCTGTTAACACGAGCTACAGTGTCTACTGTACTGATTGGTGCTCGAAATCAACAACAACTGCAAGATAATCTAATCGCAAAAGATCTAGTGCTTACGGATTCACAATTACAGCGTTTAAATCAAGTCAGTGCGGTTCATCCAGCATATCCATATTACCCGTATTGGAATGGTCAATTTTCAGAGCGCTATCAGAGCATAGTTGAATCATCACTTATTCAAAACTAATTCGTTAAATTTGTTAACAAAAACATGATACTGATTACATAGCACTTATGTTATCAGTATCACTTTGTTATCCATATAGTTCTATATAAGCTTAGAAGAGTAATAAGAATGAATCCAACCATTGAAACTCAAATGTTAATTCGTAAACCCGTATCTGCGGTTTTTAATGCATTTATTGATCCTGAAATTAATTCAAAATTCTGGTTTAGTCGTTCTACAGGACCCCTAAAAGAAGGCAAAATTGTGCAATGGAGTTGGGATAAGTATCAAGTCAGCTCAAAGGTTATGGTATTTAACATTATTGAAAATAAATTGATTCAAATTACTTGGGGTGAACCCAAAACATCGGTAGATTTTATATTTGAAGAAATCAGCTCCGAGCACACCTATTTAAAAATTAGAAATTACGATATTTCGTTGCAAGGCTCTGAACTGATTCAATTTATTATCGATGCAACTGGGGGATTCACCACAGTGCTGGATGGTTTAAAAGCTTATTTGGAACACGGATTAGAACTCAAATTGGTTGAAGACAAATTTCCACCATTTTAATGGTGATTTAAAATCAGGGCTTTGCCTAAGGTCATGTGAACAACCTAGTTGAGTATTTTACTTTTTAGGTTGCTGTTCTTTAAGTGATAAATAGGTTGGAAGTTTTAATTTTGACTGAGCCCTGAGTTTCATTTTTATATATAAAACCAAAGCAAAACAGGTGGTTGCAACTGTTAAAAATAAGCCATTCATATAGGTCATGATTGAACTGATATAGCCAATCGTGGTTAAACGGTTCATCATTTTTACCACTTGAGGACTACTTTCAACTCCTGTAATTGCCCAACTACACAGATGTTCACAATTATTGATAATCAAATGATAGCTGTTTTCGTTCATGCGTGTACGCATACGTCGAACTACATGACGACCAGAAAACTTAGGTTGATCATAGTAACGGACACGGATCACTTTACCATGTGAAAATTTTTCAAGTGAAGTGATTTCGATTGGGCGTTTTTTTACAAAATGTGCCAGCCCAGAATAATGTATAACACGACCTTTTCCAGCATAGATTCCATGATGGCTATAGCCAAAATGTTTGACGATTAAATGCGCACCTAAAGGGTATTTAGCTATATGTTTTGTCTGCATATTCCACTCAGTTCAAATAAAGTGTACACATGTATTTAATTGAAAGGATAGTTTGATTATAACCATGCAAAATGAATTTGATAGCCCTTAAAGTGATAATTAAGTAAAAAAATGCATTAAAAGTGCTAATTAGCCTTCATTATTCAATAGATCACACGATAAAATATAACACTTTGAATGGGGATGTTATGAATTTGAAAACTGGGGTATATGCGCTGATAAGCATGATGGGATTGAGTGCACTTTCCTTTCAAGTCAATGCCAATACTGACTATATCAAAATAATCAAAGACAAGAAGGTGATCGCAGATGCTGTTCGTATCGATGATCTAGATCAGCTACAACTATTTTTAAAAAACCAACAAGGGCAAATCTATAAAAAGTTCGCAGCTGTGCAAAAAGAGCGTAAAAAATGCCAGATCAGTTTTGCCATGAATGCAGGAATGTATCACCCTAATTTTGCACCAGTAGGCTTGTACATTGAACAAGGTAAACAACAAATAGAATTAAACCAACAAAAAAACAAATTTGGTAATTTTTTTATGCAACCCAATGGTGTGGTTGCTTGGAACAATAAGCAAGCTGTGATTAAAACCACAGAGCAATATCTTAAATCTAATTTTAAAGCTCGCTATGCTACACAATCTGGTCCAATGTTATTGATCAATGGTGAGATCAATCCAATTTTCGTTAAAAACTCAGATTCATTGAAAGTTCGCAATGGGGTGGGAATTAAAAATAATCAACTGTATTTTGTGATAAGTCGTGGAAAAATTAATTTTTATAATTTTGCTGATATTTTTAAGTCGCAGCTTAAAACAGATCAAGCTTTATATTTAGATGGTTCAATTTCAAGTGCATTCATTCCACAAGTGAAAAGGAATGATCAGACTTATGATTTAGGCCCAATGTTTATTTATAGTGAAGCAAAAAATTGTGACGATTAAAATGGCAAAATTAAAGTTTGAGTTTTTATTTACAGGCAAAAATGGATGCCTGCAAACAGAAGCATCCATTTTGTAGATCAAGGATAAATTACTTAACCATGCCAATGATTGAAGATTGTGCTTTACAGGCTTGAATAGCATCTTCTTTAGATAACTTTTTAATTTCTTCTTCAAAGGCTTTTTTCTGTTCTTTTAGTGAATCTTCAGGAATGCCACTTTGTTTTGCCAAGTCTTCCATATGCTTCCAAGATTCTTCACATTCCTTTGGCATACCACCACATGCGGTTAAGATAGTGCCTAAAGCGAGAATTGGAATTAAATGTAATAATTTCATATTCAGATCCTTTAATTTAAGTTGGTTTTTTGCTGAGGTTTATTCATATTGATCATTAAAATTTATAGCGTATACAAATGACGAAAAAATGAATTTGTCTTTGAATAAAAAGAAAAAGACTTCATTCTCAAGTATATACACTAGAATGAAGTCTACGCTAAAAAATAATTTTAACAAGATCATGCATTGAGCATTAGAAACGGTAACCTATTTTTAAACCATAGCCTATGGCATTGTTGTCTCGATAATCGCCTTGTTGGGCAATTTCTGAAGCACCGGGTACCGGAATGTAATAGGTACCATCTTGTGCCGTGGCATCACCAATCCAAATATATTTGATGCCTCCTGCGATAAAGTAATTGTCAGCAGGGTTGTATTGAACACCCAACCCTAAGCCCCAACCGCCTTTGGTAGGATTCAATACAGAAGCAGGATTTCCAGTACCAGAATCCCATGAAACATCAGCCGACGCAGCCCATTTTTGTGTAAATTGATGTCCTAAACCAACAGTGATGCTGTATTGGTCTTTCTGATAGTCATCCAGATTAAATCCACCAGCATATAGGCCTTGGCTTAACTCAGCTGTTGCCAGTTCAGTGAGTGCGCCAAACTGTGTTGGACGGATTCTAAAATCTTTCCAATTTACCCAACGCGCATTTAAATATGCCAGCGTATCTTTATAAACACCTGTTTGAAAATCTAAATTTACCGATTGTGGCGTGTTGATTTCTGTATCTTTATCAGGAGTGAATGCTAAAGGTTGTCCAAAAATGGTTTCTTGAGCATCTATTTTGTGCTTAATTTTAGAACGATAAGTCACGGCTGCCTTTAAAGCAATTTCAGGAATCTGAAAAGCAGCACCAGCAAGCCATCCAACAGCACTATCTTGTTTAAAGTTGGCATCATAGCCATTAAACACACTCATCGAATTACCACGTAAAGACACTTTGCCTTTGACTGTCTGGTATACGCCACCGCCGTAGAGGTTAAAATGAGCATCTGGCTGAAAACCAAATAGCATCGCAATATTTTGAGTATCAACATCCGCAAGGGTACCTTTCATACTGATTTCAGTATCAGAGAAGGTATTATTGCTACGTAAAGGATATTCGATTGCAGCACCATAAGGTTGATCATAGATGAGCCCAAAGGAAACTTTTGGCGCAATTTGCAGTTTTAATGCTGCATTATAGTATTGATATGATTGTGCCATATCACCTGTACTCAAATCATTGCTGCCTGCATTGATTAAATCAGGTCGATTTCGAACTTTACCTGATACTTTCGGGTCAACTGTGGCAATACTGGCTTCGAAATAATTCCTGTCTTCAAGAAACGCCAGTATCGATTGACCAGATTGATCCATCGCAGCTGCATGAGTATAAGCAGTGGGTAAAATGCTGAGGATACTGAGAATGAGTGATTGAGTTTTCATGCTTTTCTTTCCTTGAATGTTTTTTTTATTTCGCATATAAAATTCAGACAAAACTATAGTGAACAATAGAAGTTAAGCTATTAGTTTATTTAAGTTTTATCTGAAAGCTTTATGATTTTAGTGAATCATTTTTACTGGATTTAATAAAGGGGTGTAATGACCAATTTAAGGGGGGATTATCGGACAATTCATATGTGCATTGTCTTAAGAAGTTGCCTTAGATCATTGAAGAATCAATCGCTGATTTAAAAAAGATTATTTTCCAAAAAGAATTAATTTAAAATGACTGCTTTGATCGATCAGGAATTGATAGATCAGCAATGGTACAAAATAACCTCAACAAGATAACTAAGTTGATCAATGATTTATTAAATATTGAATGAAGCGATCAGGGTGGATAGCTTATTGCTGCAAAATTTATTAGTATTTAATCTGAATTACCTTGTGGTATCAGCAAGGACAAACTATTCATTGCCAGTTTATTTGGAAAGGAATTTACGTATCGCTATGAACTATAAAAGATCCTCTGTCATGGAAGAGAAAATGCAACAGAACCGCGAGATGATTTTATTGTCTGCACGAGAGCTGGTTGCACAAGGAGGATTTAAAGATGCACAAATTCAAGCGATTGCGGATCGGGCAGGCGTATCAAGTGGTCTGGTCTACCGTTATTTTGAAAATAAAAATCAAGTACTGATTGAAGTCTTAAATGCGGCGATTCATATCGAAGTCAATATTCTCAATGATATTGCACATACCCAACTCAGCGCACTAGAAAAACTAGATCGCGCCGTTACAACCTTTGTAAAAAGGGCAATGAACAGCCCTCGACTGTCTTATTCATTATTGTTTGAACCTGTCGATCCTCAATTTGAGTTAGAACGCTTTCAAAGTAAGCAATTGATTAAAGAAAGTATTATTAAAATTTTGACCGAAGGACGTCATTCAGGCGAGTTTATTTTTGAGGATCTAAACACCACGGCATTGTGCATCGTGGGTGCAATGACTTTTGTTGTGATTGAACCTTTAAGTATCGCCAAGACCAAGCGTTTTGATAAAAGCTATAAAGAGTATTTTGTAAAACAAATCGCTGATTTTTGTTTGCAGGCAGTGAAAGTCAAACATCCTCAGGAATAATAATATTAATCATCATTGCAAGGCTTAAAGAAATGGCAAAGGACTTTAATAATCCAGTTGTAGTTGAAGGATATGATGCACATATTCGTAAATTAATTCCCGGTTATGAACTGATACATTTACAAGTCCATGCTGTATTAAAGAGCTATGTATCGACTCAAGCAAAGATTTTAGTCGTGGGATGTGGTACAGGTTATGAACTGCAATATTTGGCTGAGCAATTTCCTCATTGGAATTTTACAGCAATAGATCCTGCAGCAAATATGATTGATAAAGCCAAACAACATATAGCAGATTTAGGGCTTTGTTCTCGAATTCAGTTTATACAAGGTGATACATCTGTTCTTAAACGAGTCGATGTGAGTTTTGATGTGGCTTTGGCTATCTTGGTTTCACATTTTGTTCCAGTTGATGCAAAAGCACAATTTTTAAAAGATATTGCAAATCACCTAAGCAGTACTGGTCTATGTTTAAGTTATGAATTGATGGAAATTTGGAATGCCAAACAATTACAAGCTTTAAAAAATCTGAGTTTAGCAACAGGATTAACAGAAAAACAGGTACAACTTATGGCAGATCGTATTGAACAAGATTTTGCTTTAATTTCTGTTGATGAAATGAGCGCTTTGTATTTGCAAGCAGGTTTTAAGCGTGTGGAAAGCTTTGCTCAAGTATTGAATTATCATGGTTTTATTGCATTTAAAACGGACTAAGAAAAACGTATAAGTAATAACTAAAAATCATTTTTTGCTTTAAAGTAAATCAATTAGTTATATTTCTATGAGCTATATACGCTTATAAAAAAGTTCCTTATCCAAGTGGATGAAGGAACTTTTTATTGCGGATCAAAGCCAAAAATAAAGGATTATTTCTCTTTGCTTTCTTTTTCAGGTTCTTTCACAACATTGACATCATACAAATGAGCAAAGGCTGAAAGTAAACGAATTTTAGGATCTGCATTTGAAATCTTAATGCTTTGATCTGCTTCAAGTGTGATTAATTTCTCAGCAACAAAATAATCGACAATTTGTGTGATTTCACTCTCAATCTCAGATTCATCCCATTTTAAAAAGAAGGCTTTTTGAATAAGTGGGTATTGTTCGATGACTTGGGTATATAAATCAGATTTTGAAATCTCAAACAGCTGCTGCTCTGTTTCAACGCGCAATACTTTGGCAATCAGTGCTGGCAGTATAAACGTGTGAAGAATGTTATTACTGAAATACTTAAGCAGGCCCACCTGTATATCACTGACTTTCACCCAGCGTTCATTATCATGCTCAATCAATTCAACTTGTTTTAGCTTCATGGCATATTGAATGATTTCTGTGTTGGAAAGCTCGGTGATTTGCATACGATCATCATAACGATGCTGTTTGAGTAGATTGCGGAATTGTTCTAAACGTACCAATACTTCACGCTCTGCCAAAGCATGCGTTGGTGCATTTAACAAGACCAGAGAAATCAAACTAATAGGATTAATCACCACGGCTTTATTGATATTTTCCAAAATATCAAATGCAACATCATTGACCGTGGCTTTAACAGACTCAGGCATCTCTTCATGCAAAGCAACACGTTGTGGAGCATTGTTCTTTTTTAAGATCTCTTCAAGGAAAACTGGTTCACCTAAATTGACGTGGACAACACCAAAGACTTTTTCAATCTTTTGAATAGATTTAAGTAGTCCAAATAGTGATTCAGCTTGTTTTTTCTGTCCACCCAGTTCTTTTATGTATGAACTGCCTTCGATCAGTTTTTCATATCCAAAGTAAGTCGGAATAAAGGCAATCGGTTTACTATTCCCACGCAAATAACTTTGGATGGTCATTGCGAGCATCCCTTTTTTTGGCGGCAATAAAAGTCCAGTACGAGAACGACCACCTTCAATAAAGTATTCCATCGGTGTATTTCGATTGAGCATACTGTAGATATATTCTTTAAAGACAGCGGTATAAAGCGCATTACCATTAAAGCTACGTCGAATAAAGTATGCACCTGCACCACGCATCAGTTGTCCAACCACAGGCATATTTAAATTAATACCTGCTGCAATATGGGGAACCATCAAGCCACGGTTATAAATCACATAAGACAATAACAAATAGTCAATGTGGCTACGATGACAAGGGGTATAGACAATTTCATAATCTTTGGCAAGTTCACGAACCGTATCGAAATTATGTACTTCGATACCGTCATAGAGCTGGGTCCACAATTTAGTTAAAGCAATTTCAGCAAAGCGTAAGGTCGAATAAGAAAAATCAGAAACGATTTCATCGAGGTATTTATGCGCGAGTGCTTCGGCTTCATTGATGCTGATTTTTTTATGAATGCTTTCATTGAGAATGGCTTCTTTGACCGCATCACTCAGCATGAGTTTGTTAATCACATTGCGACGATCTGAAATATCAGGACCAAGAATTGCTTCTTTGTAGCCATTAAATTGTTTATTGAGCTCAGTTACCACATAATGCGCTGGTGAAAAATTGGGTGTGAGTTCAATGGCTGAATCAATTAACTGCCGTAAAGAAACTGCTTGATGGAATTCAATATAATTATTACGGCCATACAGGGTAATGTTGAGTGCTTGTTTAATGCCCGTTGGCTTTGCCCAAGCATCGGTCATCAATGCTTTATACCAGCTATCTTCATTCTCTGGTGCACGTCCCCATAAAATCGTTGTTGGTACTAAAAGCACATCTTGCTCAGGATGTTTCAATAAATATTCGACTAAGCGAATAATTTTATCTGGGTAGTATGCAGAAGCATTGCTTTTGGTTGGTTCTAAAGTGATAAAACGATCATCTTCCTGATAATCTGCCCCTAGATTAAGTGGCGCAAAAGCAGGGCTGAGTTTTCTTTTTTCTGTTTCATTGTCGATCAAGACTTTATTTGAAGTTGAGTCATCTTGAATGACATAGCAAATCGGAAAATTAGCTGTGTTTGGATCATTAACTGTATTTTCAAGAGTTTTTGTATCGCCTAAAACTTGTGGGCTGACGATTTTATCTAAGATTTTTTTTGTAAATTGACGATAAAATTTTTGATAAGCATTGCTTGCCATAATATTCTCTAAATATGAGTCATATCGTTATTATGCTTGAAATAATATACAAATATATAGTTTGATTTGACGACAAATCGGTCAAACACTTTGCCTAAAAACTAAACTTATGATTTTTATCAATAAACTATTTCGATATTGGTATAATTAAATTCAGTTACTCAATATCAAAGTTTCATAGAAAAGCATTATGATAGATTGATATAAATTCATTTAAATTCAAGGAAAGGTCATGTCTACAGATCCAAATTTTCCAGCAACTGAAAACTTAGGTATTGCTGTTTATTCTAATAATGCTGAGGCAATTGGGAATACACCACTTATTCGTATCAATCGTCTTATTACAGGTGGCGCAACGGTCTTAGCAAAAATTGAAAGTCGTAATCCTGCTTTTTCTGTTAAAGATCGAATTGGCGCCGCACTTATTGCAGATGCAGAGGCGAAGGGGCTTTTGAAAAAAGGCATGCATATTGTAGAACCAACCAGCGGGAATACTGGTATTGCATTGGCATTTGTAGCAGCGGCAAAAGGTTATGCCATCACTTTAACCATGCCAGCAAGTATGAGTATAGAGCGCCGTAAAGTATTAAAAGCGTTGGGTGCAAATTTAATTTTAACTGAGCCCGCAAAAGGTATGAAAGGCGCAGTTGATGAGGCAGTACGTTTAGCAACTGAACAACCTGAAACATATTATTTACCGCAACAATTTGAAAACCCAGCCAATCCTAAAATACATGAGACAACAACTGGTCCGGAAATTTGGGCAGCCACTGGTGGTAAAGTCGATATCCTTGTTGCTGGTGTCGGAACTGGCGGTACCATTTCAGGTATTTCAAGTTATTTTGAAAAGGTCAAGCAGCAAGCGATTTACTCCGTTGCTGTAGAACCCGCAGATTCACCAATTATTGGACAAACCAAACGTGGTGGAACTTTAACGCCTGGGCCACATAAGATCCAAGGGATTGGTGCAAACTTTATTCCGAAGAACTTGGATTTAGACTTAGTTGATGAAGTTATTGCTATCGATAATCAAGAAGCGATTGATTTTGCTCGTCAAAGTGCCACTCAAGAAGGTATTTTTGTCGGTATTTCTAGTGGTGCGGCTTTAGCTGCTGCTGCACAATTAGCTGCTCGTCCTGAAAATGCTGGTAAAACCATTGTGGTGATTCTTCCAGATGCGGGTGAACGTTATTTGTCTTCCGTTTTGTTTGAAGATATTTCAGCAGATTAAGTTTAAATTAAATCGTCTATATCTATGCTGTGTATTATTGTCATAGACTAAAAAATAAACCCGCTCAAGTATCTGCAAGAGTGGGTTTATTTTATTGATATTCAGTTTCTATTCTTAAACTTCTATAAAGAAGACTTTAACTGTTTTTCATGTTGTTTGACTTGTTTCGCGTATCGTTTACCTTGACGTTTCATTTTACGATTTGTTTGGTAATTTGTGGGTCCAACATTGTAGTAGGCTAAGGCTTTTTTCCAGCTTCCTGCACTTTGATTGTATTTAGCCAAGATCATGGTGCCACAGCGTACATTGGTATATTCATCAAACAAATCACCAGGGCAGGCTTGTTGCCAATAACGCGGCATGATTTGGGTAAGCCCAACAGCACCAGATGGAGAGGTGACATAACTCCGATAACTCGATTCTTGACGGATGGTTGCTGCAATCAGTAAAGGATCTACATCATATTGATCTGCGCTTTGTACAATCATTGGGGATACACGATTGGCAACATCGGGAGAGACAGAATAGGCTTTTTGGATTCCAGTCGAAAGTTTAGCAGCACGTTTTTGCACAGAGCCGCCACCCAAAGACGAACATGCTGTGATCGCAAGTGTTAAACCCACTGTAGAAATTATTTTTAACTGATACTGAAAATTCAAAATAAAACCAATGTTATGTATCCAAGATTGCCCTGATGTTAAGTAGCTGATTTAAACCTGTCAATCTATGAAAATTGGTAGATTTATTCGTGATTTGTATCTTAAGCTGTTGGTTGCTTGCTATTTAGGCGTTATTTCGTCATTTTTGCTTGTTTTTTCTGTAACATTATTGCCAACATTAAATGCAATGGATTCTGAGCAGTATATTGGACTTCAAATTGTTGATTTCTATTGTGCTGGTACAGAGCATAAATTACTGGAATATTTAATTTATTTCCGTCAATCACATTTGAGTCTTTATCTAAAAGTTCTTTGGTCATATCTGCAAGTACATTGGTGCTAATCTCTTGTTGAATTACACCTTGGCAAATATATTGTGCACCTTCAAAGTGATCAGTAATCAAATCGATTAGATTTTGTGAATCCTGATTGTCTTTATCAGCCTGTAATTTTTCCAGATTTAATCGCTTTATTTTAGTTAAAGTGATTCCTTCTATAGAAGGTATGGTTTTTGTTGTTGTGTTTGCATTTGGATTAAATTGTTGAGTAAGTTGATTTAATTTTGATCCAAAACTGATATTTACCTGACTTGAGTAGAGTTTTTTTACACGATCAGTCACTTGTTGATTATTACATTCAGACTGATTAAATAAACTGCACCCTTGCAGACCAAAACCTACACAGAGCATTGTAAATATTATTTTGTAATTCATCTATATCTCTCACAATCATGTTTATTCACTAACTCCACCAATATCTTAAAATATGAAAGAAGATGGGTGCAGAAAAGCAGATAGAATCAATCCGATCTAACATCCCACCATGACCATGAATCAACTGTCCCCAATCTTTGACACCGCGGTCACGTTTGATGGCTGACATCACCAAACCACCGAAAAAGCCAAAGATACACACAACCAGTCCTATCAATGCAGCTTGTAGGTAGCTAAATGGAGTGAGCCATGCCATAGCAACACCTAAAGCTGTGGCTAAAACAATACCACCCACTAAGCCTTCAACTGTTTTTGATGGTGACAAGACAGGTGCAACCTTGTGCTTTCCAAAAAGCTTACCACAGACATATTGCAAAACATCGGATGCTTGAACGACCATAATCAGCCAGATTGCTAACCAAATCGGTTCACCTTTAAAACCATTTAGTTTTAAATTGAGTAATGCAGGAACATGGGAAATACAGAAAACACAGACCATGAGTCCCCATTGAATTTTAGAACTACGTTCAAGGAAGTGTTTGGTATCTTCTTGTTTTAGACTGGCTATTGGAATCAGTAAAAATACATAAAGTGGAATAAAAATTGAATATAAGCCGTACCAGTCGATATAGATCAAATAATATTGATAGGGAATAACAAAATAAAAGGCGATAAGTAAAGGGAAATAATCACCACGCCGTGTCGGCAATAGACTGGTAAATTCTCGTAGAGCAAACAGGGAAATAATCCCAAATAAGATAATAAATGCAGTTTGACCCAATAGGATGGCTGCACCAATGACGATCAACATCACCCACCAAGCATTGATCCGTGCGTTTAAATTATCAATCACTGATGAGGGTTTTTGCCCAGCTTTTTGCTTGAGAATAAAGCCCACGCTAGATGCAAAAACTAAAATTCCCGCAAAAATACCAAATAAAAGATAGGTTTTATTCAGATTATCTAAAATCATTGATTCTCAACCTCTTTTAATTGTAATAGCTGCTTCTGTGCATAATCTATAAATGTGGCTTTATCCATTTCTAAATGTTGTTCTAAAGGAAAGCCAAAGCATACGGTAGACAGTAACGGCAAAGGAACAAAAGAACCTTTTGGCATGACACGTCTTAGATTTGAAATCCAAACAGGGACAATCTCAATCTCAGGAAATTGTTTATGTAAGTTATAGAGGCCACTTTTAAAAGGCAATAGCTCAAGATCATCATCAAGATTTCGAGTACCTTCAGGAAAGAAAATAATGGAATAACCCTGAGCAAGAGCGTCTTTAACAGGTTGTAAAGGGTCTGCATTATCTTCGCGATTACGTTGAATCGTAACACCATTAAAGGTGTCTTTAATTAAAAATTGTCTAAAGCCATCTTTCAGCCAATAATCTGAAGCAGCAACAGGTTTAGTTTTACGACGCATCAGTTTTGGAAGTGAAGACCATAATAAGATAAAGTCGATATGACTATTGTGATTGGCATAGTAAATACGTTGTTTCATCTCAGGCTGACAACCAACCCATAAGCTACGAGCACCAGTTAAGAGTCGTGCGCCACGGCGTGTCAAAAATGCAATAAAGCGAGCAATAGAGTGTGATGCTAAATTTCCATTAGATGAATCTAAGTGTTGAGTCTTTTGCTCTAAAGACTGTTTATTGTATGACTCTTTATCTTGTTCGGAACGTTGTTCAGGTAGTTGATTCATTCTCTAAGCCGATTGATATTGAAGCATTTTATTGTGGGGCAAGCTATATAATAGGATGATTAAAGTACAAAATTCTACTTTTTAAGTGACTAAAATAAAAATATAACCAACCTTAGTTTTGAATAAAAAGTAAAAAGCTTGGTTTCCATTTATAAATTTATCATTTCTGTTTTTTGAATCATAGAAGAATTTTATAGCATTTCAAGATATTCACTGCTGAGAAACTGAGAATTTTCTTGATTTAAGACGATTCAAACCATCATACGATAACAATTGAATATATCAGTTCAAACTGTATCAGTTGAGGTTAAAATCGCTTTAAATAATTCTAGAAATCAAAATCATTAAAACCAGATATTGTATCAATAATAAAGCAATTTGAAGTTTTAAAAGTTTAAAACATCCTGCAAAACGCTGTGACCAATCACGTCCTGCTTTGGATGCAGGCATCAATTTCATACTCATTAGAGTTTGATCAAATTGTAGGGTTAAGTTTTCAATAGATTCAGTTTGGGATTCACGTGCAATCATTTTAATGAGTTGAGCATCAAACTTAACTCGAAATGAGAGATAGTGATGAAGCCCAGATAATAACAATGTAATGACAATGAACGTCCAGAACTCAATGGATTGCCAGCCTTTGAACAGGATGGCAAAAATAGATAAGGCAAAAGCCAAATAACCTGAAAGCAATATAGCTGTGGTTGCTGATAACAGTTGCGCAACCACATAAAAATTCATTTTCATGGCACTAAACCTTTCAGTTTTAGATGGTAAATTTCTAATTCTTCCAGTTGGGCTTGTTTTAATACCACCCAAGGGCGAGCTTTACGAATAATGCTTACCATTTCATCAATATTGGCATCTTGGTTTTGTTGAATCAGCCAAGCAGTGAGTACAGCGCTACTTCTTGAATAACCTAAGGCACAAAAAATCAGAATATTTTGGGTAGAGCTATGTTCAAGCTTCGACATCAAATCATTTAATCGTGCTACGGCAAACTCAAGCTGATTGGCTTGTAATGGAATCAAATCTAGACTGAGATATTGCTGATATGCCATTGCATGATTTAGGGGTAACTCAGCAACACAATCAAATATTGCATTGTATTGGTGGTGATCTTGTTGTACTGGAATTCTTCCAATATAGATTTTTTTAAGTTCATGTTGAATGATAAAAGAATCTTCGGGATGCTTTTTGGTCCAAATACGACTATTAAGCCAAGCAAAGATTAAATAAGGCGCAAGCAGTATTTGCGCAGCAACAGTCATTTTACCATTTTCTTGTTTTTGAAAAAAATGTGGACGCACAAAACTATAGCTATGTGCAACGATAAATAGGCTCACAGCAGGGTAAATTAGCCACAATCCCCAAGGTCTAAACTCGTAGGCTAAGATAAAGAAAATCACTGAGCCACAAAGGTAATAACTACCAAGCTTTAAATGTTTTGCTGTTAACAGTTGCAGTCCATCTTTTCTAAATGGGGATTTTACTGAAATTGGAAATAACCATAAGCATAAAGCGCCAACCAGTATTCCAGTGGGAAGGTCAATAAAATGATGCTGCCATGTCGTGAGTACAGAAATTCCAATCAGCACACACCAAAAATCGACCACATATTTCCATGCCCCAGATACATGGCGACGATAGAAATCCCAAAGAATCATCAGCAAAACAATATGTAATGAGGGCGCTTGATTAAAGGGCTTATCAAAGCCCATGAGGACATCAAACCATAGACCGAAAAAACCATCTAAAGGTGGACGTTCAAAACTAAACTTTAAAGGGAACAGTAAGAAGCAACTAATCGAAATGACTTGCGCTAAAAATAGCCTAAGCGCTTGTTGTTTAAGCTCAAATTTGTTCCAACAAAGTAATAAGGAGAGGCCATAAAACAGGTCAATTGACCAATACGGCACAATCGTCCAAGCCCAAAGTGGAATATGCTTTTCCCAAGCAAAGACAATACTTGGAACATCACTAAGACCTGATGCATATTGATTTGCAAAGCCATAAGTGAGGAAAAAGAAAGGCGCAAGAAAAACTAAGCAAAGTACGCCCCATTTCCAAGTCCCAGTTTCTTTGATTAGATTATTGCTCATAAAATTTTTATTAAGTTGATAAGGTTGGAGATTTTTAGAATAATCAGAAACAATCTCTGTATCCGTAATGTGTGATTCAGAATCAGATAGAGTATTCATTTCAGTTATCGAATGATTTGGTTTTAAAAGTCTTTCCTTAGGTAGATGAACCTCTTGAGAAAGAATATCTTTAATTTCCAAAGCTAATTCTACGGTATCTACTTGAATCCAAATCGTAGAAAATGCAAAATCATTTCCTATTGTTATTTTTTCATCACCAATTAAATATGTAAGTTCAATAAAATCTTCATATGGTTCGAAAGGCGGTTCTGAAATGACCTCAATAGGATAAATTTTTTCTAATACATTTAAAATATGTGTTACACACTCACGCCATTCATAATTATCACCATCAAAATCTACATCATAATTCAGACGGAATTGGTTTTTAGGCCAAAGTGGAAATCTACGCATATCTTCAAGTGTGTACATATTCTTTAATCCATTTCTAAGTTAAGTGCGCATCCTTGCACATTTGATTGATCCTAACTTGATTACATGGTGTCAAAGTTTCTGTGCGACTGAGACGGTAAATATTCCAAACTCATCAATACATTGGTCGACCTTTTTAAAGCCAGCAGCTTCAACAAGTGCGTCCATTTCCGCTTGTGAGCGTAAACGCATTACCCAAGCATCACCTTCACGATGTGAGGTTAATGCACGCGCAATAAACTCTTGCTGTGGGTGCCAAATTTGACCGGTATAAATCAAGTAACCATCTTTAAGAATTGCTTTACTTAAACCTTCAAGTGATTGACGTAGCAAATCATTGTCTGCAAATAACTCATATAAACCCGAAACCACGGCAAGTGATGGTTTTGGTTTAATTGAGGCCAAAGACTGTGTATCAAATGCATCTGCTTGAACAAATTCAGCAATGTCATTGAGTCCTCGCGCTGCAATCATTTGCTGACCAGCTTGTACATTGATATCGCTATAATCACGTAATAAAATCGAATCTGGTCGTTTTGGCAGTTGAACCACAGCATCTAAAATATAACGTCCATGACCAGATGCAATATCCATGATTCTCAATGGTTTGCGTTTTTTAATCAGAATATCCGCATATTTCTGAACCAAATGTTCAATGTTTTGTTTACGAACACGGATCCCACGCCAACCAATCGCATTTAAATACTGGCGGTCAATGATTTTGCCAATAGGATTGCTACTTTCAGATTGGTTACGATAGACAAAATCTAAAGTACTTCCAGAGTCATAGCCTGTGTCTTCACCAATTTTTAAGCCTTTAGATAAATGGCTACCAATTTTTAGATTCTTTTTGGTGATTTCCCAAAATGCATTCTTCATTGATTTAGCGGGTAATGACGAACTGAGATCTTCTGCTATAGCGCAACTTGGACCAATTTTGTCCGCATTTAAAACGTCTGGAGCTTGATATTCAACCGCAAAACATTGCTGGATAAATCGGCGTATTTTCTCTGTTGCTATATAGCGATCTTTTTCACCTAAAGTATCGTGAAAGAAGCCATCTAAAATGTGTAATTCTTTTTTAGGATGCGGAAGCTTTTGGTAAAACTCACGTTGCGGTTTTTGAAAAACCACAAAATCTGAACCTGAGCATAACACTTGAGTCGGTACAAAGATGTTTTGTGAATCTGCAACAATTCGCTTAGAGGCATCATAGAGCCCAAGCAACATTCTCACCGAAATGGCTTTAGCAATTTTAGGATCGGTATCATAGCTTTGGGCACGTTCTTCATCATGGGTCAGCATTTTGGCTTTAACATAACTTTGGATGAAAAAATTACCGCGAATTTTTTCCATGACTCTTAAACTAGGTTCGGCAAATGGCACATAAAGCTTAATATCAAAAGCAGGGGAAGCGAGGCACAAGGCGCGAATTTTAGGCGCATAATCATGTACCCATGTTGCGGCTAATACAGCACCCACACTTTGTGCAACCACAGCAATATTCTTGACGTCGATACCATAGTTTTCTTCAATATGTTGGACAAAATATTGAATATCTTTTACACATGCTGAGAAGCTAGGTGCATCACCACGTTCACCAGGGGAATCGCCGTGACCGCGGGCATCCCATGCAAAGAAATCAAAATCACTTAAATTGAGTTCCTTGACCAAATGCGCCATACGTCCTGAATGTTCATGTCCACGATGAAACAGAAGAATGGCTTTTTTTGTTTCGCTTGGTGAGTTGGTTGCCCAATGTTGATAAAACAATTCTGTTCCATCATGACTCTTAAAGGTGTGATGACTGTTGTTATACATACGAATTTACCCTAAATATGAAACTGTTTTATAAAGCTGTTTTTAAGCTATTTTTAATTCGGTTATAGATGGTTAAACTAAGCAGCAGACCAATTAAAATGAGTATGCCATTACAGATTAAGCCGAGAAGTTGTAAATTTGTAGTGAATAATGGCACGGTGACAATCACGACTGTGATTAAACTAAACCAAAATGCACGGTCACTTTTCCCCATTGGGCCATCATAACGACGTTCTTGCCCAATCAGTGGCGCCATTACACCAGTGTATTCACTTAGAATTGCAAGAAAAGCAATCAATAACAGTAATTTTGCACTGATAAAGCCAAAAGCAATCAAGCATAGATAGAGTGCTGTGTCCGAAATAACATCACACAATTCATTGTAAAATGCACCTAAGTTGGATTGTTGTTTAAATTCACGAGCAAGCATTCCATCGATGGCGTTGAAAGCCATTCGTAGCAACATCCACAAGGGAAAGAGCAATAACCACCCATTTACAGCATGATTCAGATAATACTGGTATAGAAAAAAGCTTAAACCGAGCGATATAAACATCGCTAACAAAGTGACTTGATTTGCCGTGATTCCGATATTAAAAAGCTTTTGAACAAAAGGGCGCAGTAAGTTTTGAAATGCTGGTTTTAATTGATAGATTGATGGCATTGTTCTAGTAATATAAGGTATATGACAGGATTTTAATCAAGTTATCCATGATTTTACAAGTATTAATTTTCACCATTTAAATTTGTATTGTTATTTTAAAATTTATATAAATAGTCCTATAATTCAAAAGTCTTCTTAATTTTGATCTTGTTTATTCTATGACACCTGCTTGCAAAGTTTTAAAATCAAATAAAATTGAATTTTCAATTCATGAATATGAACATGATGTAAATGCAAAAAGTTTTGGCTTAGAGGCTGCTGAAAAATTAGGCTTAAATGTTGAAGAAGTGTTTAAAACGTTGATGGTGACAGATGATAAAAACTATTTTGTTGCGATACTTCCTGTAAATCATCAATTAAATTTAAAGAAAGTGGCGAGTGCCTTTGCTTGTAAAAAACTACATATGGCTGATCCTAAAGATGCAGAGCGTTTAACTGGATATTTAGTCGGTGGAATCAGTCCTGTAGGTCAAAAAAAGCGTTTAAAAACGGTGATTGATGCTAGCGCAACAGCATTAGCAATGATGTATGTTAGTGGTGGTAAACGTGGTTTAGACATTGGGGTGAAACCTCAAAATTTAGCCAAGGTGTTGGGTGCAAATTTTGTTGATATTGTTGATGAATGAGATGTGTTTTTAGCGTTAAATTTAAAAAAAACTGTTATTCACTATATTAGTCACAAAAATATTGACTCCACTAAGGCAATAGAACTGAAAATTAAAGACAAAGATTACAGTCATTAATTCAAGATATGAACCACCTTTGCGGTGGTTTTTATTGTATAGATGAAAGTGAAACAAAATTAAGTAAGCAAAACAGGTGGTAGTTTTAAAACCTAAATAATCTTTTCCATATTCATCAGATTTTGGACGAGCAAGCCAAGTTCTCATATTTTTAGCTAGCGACTACACACGTTATTTCAGTGTTATGCCTGATTGCTGGGTGGTAGCTGTGCGAATAATATCATCAGATTGGTCATAGTGAGATTGGCACACCTGAATGGTATCCATATTCTCGACGGTCCAGTCGTAGAGCGCGTTAAAAGGCAATTTGAGTGATTGACCAAGTGGCGTCAAGGCATATTCCACCCCTAGCGTTTTCCCATCTATAACGGTGCGTGTCACCATACCATTGCGTTCTAACTTGCGAAGTGTCTGTGTCAATACACGTTGGGTAATACCATCAAGACGCCGTTTGATGGCGTTGAAGCGGCGTGGTTCATGTAACACCATCAAAACCAGCATTGACCATTTATCTGCGATTTGATCGAGAATGGCACGGCTTGGGCAGTCGGCACGGTAGATTGGATCGTGATCAGGGTTCATAGGTATGCTCCAAGATACTTAGGATGCTTAAGGTGCGTAATTGACACTAAGTATACATAAGATACCATGATTGCACACAGCTAAAATCAAGGGTATATGATGACCATTCCAACTTATTCCACACTTCACATTGAGCATGATCGAGGTGTGGCGACTGTCAGCATTAACAATCCACCAGTTAATGTATTGGATGTTGCATTGATGAGTGATATTCGAGCTTTTCTCACTCAGGTACGTGATGACCCACAAACACGTGTAATCGTGTTCCAAAGCGCCGATCCTGAGTTTTTCATCGCTCATGTAGACATGACCTTAATTGATGAGCCAAACGCTTTTGACCAGTTCGCAAAAGATCTACCTAATGGATTGAATCCATTTCAGGCTTTGGGAGAGATGATTCAGGCACAGCCGCAAGTGACAATTGTTAAGCTCGAAGGCTTGGCGCGTGGTGGCGGTGCTGAATTTGTGGCAGCAGTGGACATGGCATTTGCTGCTATTGGGCGCGCTGGTCTCGCCCAATGTGAGGCATTGATGGGGATTATTCCTGGCGGTGGTGGTACTCAATATCTTTCACAGCGTATGACACGGGGGCGTGCATTAGAGGTAATTCTTGGTGCTGACCTTATTGACGCTTTGCTAGCCGAACGATATGGTTGGGTAAATCGTGCGCTTCCGGCAAATGAGTTAGACGCTTTTGTTCATCGCATCGCCACAAATATTGCAGCTTTACCTGAAGGGGTCATCGCCGCTGCAAAGAAAGCAATCCCACCAGCGGATTTAAGTGAAGACTTCCTTCGAGAGCACAAGGCATGGGCTGGTCTGTTTGCGCGTCCGGCTGCTGAAAAACTCATTCGTGGCGGCTTGCAGGCAGGTGCTCAAACAAAAGTAGGCGAACAGGATATGGAGCAACTACTCCGCGATTTGTCTGCATCCTGAGGTCTTGCTGCTGTCTAATATTCTGCTCTAGCTTATTCTTGAGATTTGAGACAGAGAAATACAGCAAACCATTTTCCTTAAGCCTAGCGCTATTTATGCAATTGAGAGGTAATGACAAAAGTTTGAAGCATTGACCCTCTATAGGGAATAAGCCATATTTTTGCTACAGTGAACCTAATTAAGATCATCTATTTACTAGGCCTCGCATTTGCGGGGTTTTTAATGCTGAATAAAAGGAAAACTTGATGAAATTGCCTAATATTATTCAACAATTTATTGGAAACAGCGTTTTAGAGCCAAATAAAATTGGTCAGTCGCCATCGGATGTTTATTCTTTTAATCGAAATAATGAAACTTTTTTTCTTAAGCGATCTAGCACTTTATATACAGAGACCACATACAGTGTCTCTCGTGAAGCGAAAATGTTGAGTTGGCTCTCTGATAAATTAAAGGTGCCTGAACTCATCATGACTTTTCAGGATGAGCAGTTTGAATTCATGATCACTAAAGCAATCAATGCAAAACCAATTTCAGCGCTTTTTTTAACAGAGCAAGAATTGCTTGCTATCTATAAGGAGACACTCAATCAGTTAAATGCAGTTGCTATTATTGATTGCCCATTTATTTCAAGCATTGATCATCGGTTAAAAGAGTCAAAATTTTTTATTGATAACCAACTCCTTGACGAGATAGATCAAGATGATTTTGAGGCTGAATTATGGGGAGACCATAAAACTTACCTAAGTCTTTGGAATGAGTTAAATGAGACTCGTGTTGAAGAAAGATTGGTTTTTTCTCATGGCGATATCACGGATAGTAATATTTTTATAGATAAATCTGGTGAAATTTACTTTTTAGATCTTGGTCGTGCTGGATTAGCAGATGAATTTGTAGATATATCTTTTGTTGAACGTTGCCTAAGAGAGGATGTATCTGAGGAAACTGCGAAAATATTTTTAAAGCATTTAAAAAACGATATGCCTGACAAAAGGAATTATTTTTTAAAACTTGATGAATTGAATTAACTCCAAGCAATATCTAAAAATACTTAGCTGTATTTTTAAGTTGCTAATTTTTAAATAAATAAGTGAAAAAAGTTAGTGGAACTACTGATTTAAAGTTTTATATAGCCAATAAATCTAAATTTTGGTTTTTAAAATGAACTTATTTAAAATAGCTAAAGCTGTTTATTAGCTTAACTTGTGATTTAAGTTTTTTTGAATATAAAATTGTTAATTTATTAGCTTTACAAGTTTATTTAAATTTCATCGTGCAACATTTTTAACCAATTTTATTATCGATGGTATTTTTTTGTCTGCTTTTCTTTTCCTAGTCTTTTATCTATCCGTCAACCATATAGTATTTTATTAAATTCTTATGGGAAATGACGAATGTTAAATTATCTTAAGAGCTTTAATAATATCAATACTTATTTGATTTTATCGATAATTCTGCTGTTAATCATAATATCTCTAGATTATTTCTAAACTGAATGAATGTTTATAATGAGTGATTCATATTGCTATTGAAATCGCCTTCTCACTTTGAAAGAAGGCGAGGATGAGCGGCTTTTATGTTGATTTATCATTTTAAAAATGTCTTATAAAAGAAGCCTAACGTGTTTTCTTATATAGGTTTAAACGTAATTGTTGTATATCTTAAATCTAATTGATCTTATAATTTTCCTTTATTTTTTTGTATTGTTTTGCAGGTTTAAAAGTGAAAATTTCTAAAGGATTATTGAATATCATCAGCTACGCTTGTTTAATCATCAGTTTTCCAACGATTGCTAAAACCAGCACAAGTTTAGTTTCACCTCAAAAAGGTGTGATTTGTGATCAATATATTTGTGTAAATAAGAAAGGTATATCAAAATCACTTACGGCTCAATATTTAGGAACCAAAAAAGCGAATAAAGTTTTCTCACAAGGTGATTTTGATCGTTCTGCATTTACTTTCTCAAATGGAGTATTCTGCGATACAAATACAAAACGATGCCATGTAGATCGATATTTTGACAATGGACATCGAAGTAAAGTTGATCAAAAGATAACAGATCAGCTTTTTAATCATAAGTAGTTCTTTGCCATAAATCGGCTAAAGAGTTCACCCGCAGATGGGCTTTTTGATTTATCTTCAAATTTTTAGAATACTGTGTTCTATTAAATAAGATTGTATAAATCCATATACATGTTAATAATTAGGAATAGATTTATTAAATCATTCCTTCTTCCCCCTCTGAATTGGAATTTTAATTTGTCTAACAAGCCCTTCAATCGAAGGGTTTGTTCTATAAAAATTATAAATTTAGTCATTTCATCAATTACTTATGTTTTTTGTAGAATAATTCATATTTTTGTTTGAAAATGTGACTTGTTTTGCTAAATTCCGCTTGGATTTATTGAACAGAAAAGTAATGAATATGAATAAATATTTTGCAGAATTTATTGGAACATTTTGGCTGGTCTTTGGAGGGTGTGGTAGTGCAGTACTTGCTGCTGCTTTTCCAGAATTGGGTATCGGTTTTGTTGGTGTTGCACTCGCGTTTGGTCTCACTGTACTGACTGGTGCTTACGCATTAGGTCATATTTCAGGTGGACATTTCAATCCTGCAGTAAGTATAGGTTTATGGGTTGGTGGTCGTTTTAATGCAAAAGACTTAGCACCATACATTATCGCTCAAGTCGTAGGTGGTATTTTCGCGGCATTTATATTGTATTTGATTGTACAAGGTCAAGCAGGATTCACTGGTACGGGCGGATTTGCAACAAATGGTTTTGGTGATTTATCGCCTGGAAAATATTCTTTGGTTTCTGCATTATTAATTGAGATTGTCTTAACTGCTATTTTCTTAATTGTAATTCTCGGTTCTACAGATAAACGTGCACCAGCAGGTTTTGCGCCTATTGCTATTGGTTTGGCATTAACTTTGATCCATTTAATCAGTATTCCTGTCACCAATACTTCGGTCAATCCTGCACGTAGTACAGCAGTGGCTTTCTTTGCTGAAACAGCTGCACTGAGTCAATTATGGCTTTTCTGGGTTGCACCAATTGTTGGTGCTGTGATTGGCGCTTTAATTTATAAATGTTTTGAGCAAAAAAATAGCCAATAACATTAAAGATCTTTCATAAATCAAAAAATGATCATGTAGAGTGAATCATATTGGTATTGAAAGTTCCTTCTCCCTTTGGGAGAAGGCTAGGATGAGGGTACTTTTATGTTGATTAATGGTTTTAAAAAGGACTTATGAAAGAAGTCTATTATCAATGCGCCTAACTATAGACAACATTATAAAAACCTCCATAGGGAGGTTTTTATAATGGTTGAGATTAGGCTTAAATAAGTGGTACTTCAGCTAATATTTTTTGAGCTGTTGCATCGCCATTTAAGTATGCGCCATGAACAGTACCCGCATATTTCAAGCTACAATGTTCGCCAGCGAAGAAGATTTGTTCTCGAATTGGTTTGTGCAATACCTTAACAATATCTTCAGAGTGCTTTAGTGAGGGAAAACTAAAAGAACCATAACTATAAGGGTCGGAGCCCCAACGTGTAACGATGAGTTTTTTAGGTGTATGGGGAATATTGTTGAATTGTTTTTGCAAGCTACTAAAAATAAAGTTTGATATTTCATGATCCGCTGAATTATCGATAAACTCAGATTGCTTTCCTCCAAACAGCATTAAATAAATTGGTTTTTTATAAATTCCAGATAAGTCAAGGATATTAAAACAGCCAAGCTCATTCCAATAGAAATCACTTATCTTGTCTATCGGCATTTTTGATCTAAAAGAGAGTGGTTGTTCTAATTCGAAAAATACTTTATTGAAGGATCCAAATCCAATATCTTGAATAGATTGCGCATAGTGATGAGGTAATGCTGGATAAAATGCTATATGGTTTTTCTTTAAGATTCCGAGTGGGACAGTAACCACTACGCGGGAAGCTATGTAAAAATTATCATTGGAATCAATGATTTTTACATAATCATTTTCACAGATGATTTTTTTTACATCTATATTGAATTGAATGTCGATTTTTTTTGAAAGCACGTCTATAACTTGAGCATAACCATTGGGAAAAATAACTTCATCACCTTCAAAATAACCTTCGTAATTTTTATAATTCGATGAAAGTAGCTCAAGATTGGTCGCAAATGGATCATTTGCTATTCGGTTGAAAAAGTTAAATAATAATTTTTTAAGATAATCTTTTGAAAATGTATTGCCTGAATAATGTAAAGAAGAAATTATTTCTTCAGTCGCGTTGAGGGCCGATAGCGTTTGTGTTTGAGAAAGTTGCTTTTCTATTTCTTCTACATAAGATTCAAACTCATGGACTTCTTTGTCAGAAAATAACAAGCCATTTTCATGAAAATATTGCGATTTATCATAGTTAAATACTGTTGTTTCGATATGATTCTCTTGGGTGATTTTCCAGATAGGGTTATCTTCAACACCATGAATCCATGATGCACCTAAATCAAAAACATCAGTATCAGATTGCAATGAATCTATGCGCCCACCTATGCGAGACCTCGCTTCGAGTATGGTAACTTTTTTACCATTTTCTTGTAATTTTTTAGCGCATGCGATTCCTGCTATTCCAGCGCCAATAATAATAATCGGTAAATTAATATCGCTATGTTCTAACATAAAAATCTATAGCTCTGTTCAATATCCTAAAATTAAGATAATACACCTTATACTTCTCAGATAAAATTATTTGATTTTTATTTTAAAAAATCAATAAATTATATTTTATCACATTGATTACAGGCTCTTTAGAATGGCTGAGATTGTTGAATAATAATCTTTTAATATGAGATTTTTTGTTTTCGATGAAAGCGCAAAATATGATGAAATTAAAAGCATGCTTATGCGACCAATGAGTGCGATTAAAGGCTCCTATTATTAAAAATAAATATCATCTAATAGACTTCTTTCATAAGTCCTTTTTAAAGCCATAGATCATCTAAAATCCCCCTCATCCTAGCCTTCTCCCAAAGGGAGAAGGGACTTTCAATACCAATATGATTCACTCAATATGGTCATTTTTTGATTTATGGAGGAACTTTAATTTATTGAATTCAAATGTTTTTTATGAGTATGGATTGTTTTTAATATTATTTCCCCTAGCTAAATATATTTATAATTTTGCAATTTTGTTACTGATCAATATTTAAAATATATTTACAGGAATATGAGTTGAGTAGACGGCGTAATCAAACAGGAATGAGTTCTTTTAATTTATCTAAAAAGTATCATTGAAAACTACTCTTGATTCTACTAGAATAAAAAAACTTCATTGGGGAGTAGCCGCTTTTTACCTTGGGTAAAAAGGTGATGGTCAACATAATTGCTTAAACAAGCATGGTCATCATAGCAAAGAACCAAAAGATCCTCTGATCATAGATTTCTTTTTGTTGGCAAGACCTTTGATTTATTACTCTGCTATGGCTAGCAAGAGTTATAAATCAATGGTAATTATTGCTAGCCAGAGAAATTATTATGCTATCCGCTTTCCTAATATCTCTTGCTGTAGTTGCTTTATCCGAAATGGGAGATAAGACCCAATTACTGGCACTACTGCTTTCTGCACGATTCCGAAAACCTATTCCTATTCTTATCGCTATCTTTCTTGCAACACTGGTAAATCATGGTGTTTCAGCCGTACTCGGGCAGTGGATTACGACTGTTCTTAGCCCAATTGTATTATTATGGATTGTTTCTCTTGGATTTATTGGGATGGCCGTATGGATGTTAATCCCAGACAAGCTAGATGATGAATCTGAAAGTATCGATAAGTGGCAAAAATATGGTGTCTTTGGCGCAACCTTTGTGCTTTTCTTTTTGGCAGAAATTGGTGATAAGACTCAAATAGCGACTGTGGCATTAGCTGCTCGTTTTGACAGTGTCGGTTGGGTTACTGTAGGTACGACGTTAGGAATAATGTTAGTGAATGCTCCAGCCGTATTTATTGGTAATAAGCTTGCAGAAAAGCTTCCAATTTCACTCATTCATAAAATCGGCGCACTTGTCTTTTTAATTATTGGTGTTGCTGCACTTATTCAACATTACCTTTTCTAATGACAATGAAGCGATTTCATCGAATACCAGTAAGCTGGCAACGTATGTTTTTTATACCGTATCTACTTGCACTACCACTGATCACTTTACTGTTATTAGGTTTAGCTGGGAGTTGGTCGGATAGTGTCCGTTTGGCATTTTTATCACTACCAGGGTGTTGGTTGTGTTTTCAAACCACAAAAAAGCCAAATTTATTTTGGAAATTATTTTCAATTGTTTGGTGGTTTATTTTTATATTTCATACCAGTTTACTCTCAGTAAGTTGGCTGTTGTTCAATAGTGATGCTGAAGCATATTCAATTATTGAATCTATTGCGAATACAACATTGAATGAAAGTTTAGAGTTTTTTCAACTACATTTTGGTTTTTTTATTCTATTTGTTGGCTTGATTTTAAGCGCTTTGATTTTATATTTTTATATTTTATTTAAATATTTTAATACGCGTGAGTTCCGTGATCAGAAAGTACATCGATTAGGGCGTTATGCTATAGGTTTGTTATTTCTACTGTGTACTGCCAGCTATGCAATAAAGCCTTCAATTGCTTTACATCCATTGCCATTTTGGTATGGATATTATGGCAAAATTCAGGACTTCAAACAACGTATTCTAAAACATGATCAGATACATAAAGAATGGACATTGAATGCAGAAAAACGCTTGGATTTTAGCGGTAAATTTAATAAAAGCCAGACACATACCATAGTTTTGACGGATAGCATTACCAGTTTTAATTTTGGATTATGCGGTTATCCAAGAAATACAACACCTGAGTTAAGTAAACGTAGTGACCAGTTCAAAGTATTCTGTCGTGGATATTCACCAGCATCTTCTACTATTCAATCTTTACGTTATTTATTTAATGACGGTACGCGCAATGTAATGGATGATCACGCACCTGAGAATATTATGGCATATGCTAAGGCAGCAGGGTTTAAAGTTTATTGGATTAGTAACCAAGATGATGTTTATATCTCTTCACTTTTTGCATCATATGCAGATGAAGCTGTTTTTATCAATAAAAAGTCAGGTCGTAGTAGCACGTCATTAGATGAAAATATTCTGCCTGCTTATAAAATTGCATTGGATGATCCAGATCCTCGTAAATTGATTATTCTGCATCTCATTGGTTCACACCCAAATTATAAGTTACGATACCCAGAACAATTTTCTAAGTTTAATGATTCTAGCAATGATGAGGTTGAAAAAAAACTTGAACGAAATGAGGTTAATCATTTAATTCAGTTAAAACGCAATGAATATGATAACAGCATACTTTACCAAGACTGGATTGTTGCAAAGTTATTCGATCTTTTGATTTCCACTCAATCTGATTTTAGATCTTTTACTTTTTTATCTGATCATGGTAATGAAGTAGGGCATGCTAAAAACTATGCTGGACATAGTGCAAATACAGAGGCTGGATATCGTATTCCAGTTATTATTTGGTATGATCATATGCCGTCTAAAGGGGGAAGAAGTGAACAACCCATTGATGCCAGTGACCTAGACCGTTATGTATTACGCCTCATGGGTGCTCATGATCGGTTGGATCGTAAAGAAAAACTATGTTGGTTAGATCAAACTTGTAATTTTATTCCTCATTTACTTTGGCGTTAACTAAAACAAACAAGCGTTATTACAATTAGCTTTTGGTAAATTGTACAGCCCTGATTGATTGGATCAGATTTGCTTCGAAAAGATGTAGATGAAATATTTTTTAAAGAAGCGACACAATTCACAGATATCGTTAAATCTACTTTTTATTTTTCAATAAAAATATCACAATAAATCAATAAATAAGCTATAGATTAAAATCTGCTAGTGAAGTTTTAGATTAATTAAACTTGCTAAATAATCCCCTAAAATAAAAATTCCGATGAAATTTCTCAATTCTAAATGAGAATATTATCATTTATTACAATTGAAAATTTTAAAGAGATAAATCATAAGAAAAAGACCAATTCATCATAAATATTTAAAAAATCATAGAGTTAAACCTGTATAGACAAGCAGGGTGTAACATTGCTTTCTCAAATGAGAATGATTATCATTATTTTGTGTTAAGCAGAGCTTCACGATCCAAGAAAACATAAATTAAATTTCTAGATCTTTTTAGTGCAGTAAAAAGTCTTGTACAGAGGATATGGTCAGATGAAAGAGCTTGCCAGCCGATTGGCGATGCAGCACCTAATCAATGCATACTCACAAGAAACAGGAAGTAGAATTTTACTGGAGAAATATCAGCAAAACTCTACGCAACTTGCGTTTAGCCAAGGCTTGACCTTGTTAATAATTCCATTGGAATCCATTCAATCCCAATTATATGCACCGCTTTCATATAGAAGTCTTGTAGGGCGGCATCGAATAGAAAAACTGCCACAGATTTTTAATAAAGGGCAAGTGCAAAGGTTTAGTCCAATTGCAATGGTGTGCTTACTTCTAGAAGAGCTGGTAAGAAACGCTGTTGAATCCTTAGATTCAGCATCATTGGTTGAAAAATGGATACAAAGCCGAGATGCTTTAGCTGAGTTTTTAAAGCAGCGTGAATATGATTTTGACCAATTGATTCAAGCCAAACAAGATTTTATCCAGACAGAACAAGCATTGATTCTTGGGCATAGTATGCATCCAGCGCCAAAGAGTCGCACCGGTTTCGTTCATGAAGATTGGTTAAGGTTCTCACCAGAACATAAAGGTCAAACGCAACTGTATTATTGGTTAGTTGCACCAGAATATCTGGCAGAAAGCGCAACATCAGATCAGCCAATCACTAGCCAACTCATAAAGCATATGCAATGGTATTTGAGCGAAACAGAATTAGATTTAATTCATACACATTCAAGCTATAAATTATTGACATTGCATCCATGGCAAGCACGTTATTTGCAGAGCAAAGATTGGTATAAAGAATTAAAAGCCAAGAAAAAATTAATTGATTTTGGTGAAAAGGCTTGGCATTTTTCCGCCACAACATCCGTCAGAACATTGGTCAGCTATTCAGCGCCATGGATGGTGAAACTTTCACTATCCGTGATGATTACCAACTCTATCCGAGTCAATTTGGCCAAAGAATGTCATCGTGGAGAAATCACGCGTCAACTTTGGCAGGGGCCAATAGGTCAGTCGATTTTAAAATCTTGTCCTACATTGAAGGCAATTCATGACCCCGCATGGACTGCGTTAATCATCGACGGAACAATTGTTAACGAAACGATCTGCATTTTTAGAGATCAGCCATTTGATAGACATCAGCAAGTGTCATGTATTGCCTCCTTATGCCAAGATCATCCAGCAAAAAATTTAAATCGCTTTGATCATTTATTTGAACAAATTGCACAGGCAGAACCGCAGCTAAGTATTGAAAAAATTGCATTAAATTGGTTTGTGCGATTTTTAGAGATCAGCTTAGTTCCCTTGATGTATTTGTATCATCACTATGGGATGGCATTTGAGTCACATCAGCAGAATGTATTGGTTGAGTTGGAAAATGCGTATCCTAAAAATTTATGGCTCAGGGATAATCAGGGTTTTTATTACATCGAAGAATATGCCACTGAAATATTAAAAGAATTCCCTGAGCTTGATGGGAAAGCGCAGGCGGTTGGTCAAAAATCTTTGGTTGATGAACGGTTTAGTTATTATTTTTTTGCTAATACTTTATTTGGCATTATTAACGCAATCGGTGCAACAGGGAGTGTTTCAGAACAGCAACTCATTGATCTATTGCAAGATAAATTGATGGAATTATATGTACAGTATTCTGACAGTAGTTTATTACAAGGCTTATTGTATCAACCAACCTTGCCATATAAAGGGAATTTACTCACGCGTTTATATGAGCTGGATGAACTGATTGCGCCTGTAGAACAGCAATCAATTTATATTCAGTTACCAAATCCTTTATGTCTAAAACAGAAGGATGCAATTTATGCTTGATTTTATTGCTGTGGGTTTAGGACCGTTTAACTTAAGTTTAGCAAGTTTGTTACAACAAAAATCAAAGCTAAAATATCTGTTTTTTGAAAAACAAGCCCAGTTTGATTGGCATGCAGGAATGCAGCTTCCAAATAGTATGTTGCAAGTGCCTTTTATGGCTGATTTGGTCTCTATGGCAGATCCGACCAGCCCATTTAGTTTTCTCAATTATTTAAAAGCGCAACAGCGACTCTATAAGTTCTATTTTTTAGAACAGCCACATATCCCTCGTAAGGAATATAATCATTATTGTCAATGGGTTGCAGATCAAATTGAAAATATTCAATATTTGTCAGTAGTCACAGAAATTGTGCCTAAATACTATGGCTTTGAAGTTTTAGTTATACAGGGAGGAATTCATCAACGCTATAGTTGTCGAAACATTGTATTGGGTGCAGGAAATGTGCCTTATATCCCACAATGCATGCAGACATTGATTCAAAGCTATCCTGAGCGATGTAAACATTCAGCACATTATCTAGAACATCAGCCAAAAAAATTACAAGGCAACGTTGTGGTACTGGGATCAGGGCAGTCTGCGGCAGAAATCTTTTTAGATTTATTCGATCGTCAGTATCAATTTGATCAGGTGTCTCAACCGAAATTCAATCTCAATTGGCTGACCCGAGCCAATGGGTTTTTCCCTATGGAATATACACCATTAGCTTTAGAACATTTTAGTCCAGACTATAGTCAACATTTTCATTGCTTTGATGACCTTAATAAAGATTTGCAGTTGAGTAAACAGTCACTTTTATATAAAGGAATCAGTGCGCAAACTATTCGTGAAATATATAAGAAACTTTACCTTCGACATCTTGCTGGAAATGATTTGGCGACGCATTTACACAGTCAGTCCAACCTAATTGATGCTGTTTTAACAGAACAGGGGAAAATTAGACTGATTTTTCAAGATCGGGTGACATTAAATCAGTTCAGTCTAGATAGTGATTATGTGATCTGTGCTACAGGCTATCGCTGTCCTGAATTTAAATTTCTAAAGCAACTGAAGCCCTGGATTAAAACCAATCCACAAGGACATTGGAATATTTCAGCAAATTATGCTGTCGAATATGCTGGCATTGGTGAAATTTTTGTTCAGAACATGGATATGCATAGTCATGGTGTTGGTACGCCTGATTTGGGTTTAGGCGCTTATCGTGCGGCAACAATTGCAAATCAACTCATAGGTTATGCGTTATATGACTTAGCAATAGCCCCACAATGTTTCCAACATTTTGATCCTTTGCAAAATCCGCAAGTCCAAGTGATCCAGAAAAACATCGCAACACAACATCATGTGCATGCTCAGCATGTTGAAGATTTGGTTAAAAATGTGAATTTTCAAGCCCAAAGCCTCAATATACAACATTCTCAGCATCAACAAAACCATCAACAATATTCGAATACTGAGAACAGCTTATGAGTTTTGCACAGTTACAAATTAATCAGAACCAATGGCGAAGTGCAGGCCAACGCTTGATTGAAATGGCAATCGCTGAGTTTTTATATGAAGAAATTATTCAGGCTGAAAGCTTGGATAATGATGTATTTCAATTGAGATTGGATGACCGAATTTATCAGTTTAATGCACAACAATATTTATTGGGTCATTGGCAGATTCAAGAAGGTTCAGTACGTGATTTAAATTTGGATACCAGAAGACCCGCTTGGAATTTACATCAATTTATTGCCGCTTTTTCCAATCAGGTTGGGGTTAAACCCTTTACCAAAGCCTATTTGATTAAAGAGATGAACAATACATGGTTGGCCGAAGCTCATGTACTGGATGAAAATCGACTAACAAGTGCAGCAGCATTGACTGCACCGCATTATCAAATCGAAGCGATGTTGCGCGGTCATCCTTGGTTAATTATGAGTAAGGGGCGAATCGGTTTTGGTTATGATGATTATTTGAACTCAGCGCCTGAGATTTTACCTAGAGTCAAAGTGTTATGGCTGGCTGTGCATCGAGATTTGGCAGAGTTTCGTTCTACCACTGAATGGTATGCAGGGCAATTATATTGCCATGAGTTTGGCGAGCAGGAATTGCTAGAATTTCGCGAAAAAATGCAAAACCTTGCTTTAAATTCAGAGGATTATTATTTAGTTCCTGTACATGCTTGGCAATGGCACCAATGGATTGTGCCAACTTATGCCAATGAAATTGTAGATCAAAAAATTGTCGAACTTAACATTGGACAGGATAATTATGTACCAATGCAGTCAATTCGCACTTTATGTAACACATCAGATGCACAACGTCATTACATTAAACTACCAGTGAGTATTTTAAATACCGCTGTTTATCGAGGATTGCCTGCTCAAAGGAATTTAGCTGCGCCCGCTGTTACAGCGTGGTTAAAAAATATTTTAAAACAAGATATGGATTTACAAAAAACGGGTGTGGTGTTTTTAGGCGAGATTGCAACTTTGACCATTCAGCAACCTTGTTATGATCACATTGAAGGTGCACCTTATCAATTCAAAGAGTTATTCGGCTGTCTGTGGCGTGAAAGTGTAGATCCATTTGTTGAATATCATCAGCAGGTTTTATCGCAAGCTGCTTTATTACACCGTGATATTCAGGGGCTTTCCATTTTAACTGTGCTTATTCAAGCTTCAGGCCTAGCACCATTAGATTGGCTCAAGCAATTCATCACCGTCAGTATTCAGCCGCTCTTGATTTGCCTTTATAAATACGGACTTGCATTTTCACCACATGGTGAAAATACCATGTTAATTCATGAAAATGGGGTGCCTAAGGCCATGGTGCTCAAAGACTTTATCGATGATATGAATCTTGTCGATGAAGATTTTCCTGAGCTGGCGGATCTTCCTGATGAAGCCAAAATTTTATTGAGGCATTCAGCACAAGACCTCAGTCATTTTATTTTTACTGGCTTATTTATGGTGCATTACCGCTATATCTGTAATGTATTTCTACAGGATTTTCCACAATATCATGAGATTGAATTTTGGCAAACCGTATCGAATGTGATTACTGAGTTTCATCAGCAACATCCTGAGTTTTCAGCAAGAATTGAAAAGTTTGCGATATTTAGAAATCAATACAATAAGGTTTGCTTAAATCGTGTTCGTCTATTTACCACCAGTTATAACGATGAAGCAGAACGCCCCGTACCTGTGGTTCTAGATTTGATTGCAAACCCTGTAAGCCCAGAGACTTTAAAAAATTGGACAGCACAATTTTCACCTGCTCCAGCATGATAAACCGTGCCCGAGCAGAGTGTGTATTTATCTGCGTAGCACCTAGATTTAACACGAGTCAAAAACTCAATAATCTAACAAATACATAAAGGTGAAAGTGATGAAAACCTTATCACAGCAATTACCAGATTTTTATGAATATTATGAGAACGGCAATCAGTTTTATTTACGTCAAGTGAAATACCCTGATGATATGGCTTTATTACATAAATGGATGCATGAAACGCATGTGATTCCACAGTGGCAACTGAATAAATCAAAAACAGATCTGGAAGTCTATTTTGAGAAACAATTGGCTGATGATCACCATCGTTTATTCATTGTGGGTATGGATGGAAACGATGTGGGGTATACAGAAATCTATGAAGGTAAGCGAGATCGGTTAAGTCGTTACTATTCTGCGCATGAACTGGATTTAGGCTGGCATTTCCTGTTCGGTGAAAAATCGGTACTTGGAAAAGGCTATCTTCGGGCAGTCGCACGTTTAGTCATTTTTTATATTTTTGAACATGCAGCCTCTTTGAAAATCGTAGGCGAACCTGATTCAACAGTTAAACCATATGCCGCGGTTGTCGATGAAATGTGCTATGAAGCTCAGGGCACGCTTACAATGCCTGAGAAAAATGCGGTGTTATATTATTGTTTTAGAGATACTTTTTACCAAAAATTTGGTGAATATTTAATCCAATCTCAGCAATATTTAGCACAAAAAAAATACAAAACCCAGTAAGTTGAATTTGTCCTATGAGTTATCAATCTATACATATTCAGATCAAAGAGATGATCTTTTCCAAAGATGTCTCAATCGTTGAGTTTCAGTTCTGGTTGGCTGAAGTTGAAACATTTCTATGTCAGCAACAAAATTTTGTTTTGGTGGTGAGAAGTGTAGCAGGTACGACATTTCCACAAGAATACCGTCAAATTCAAGCCAATTGGTATAAAAAAAATAAAGCCAATTTTTTTAAGTACTGTGTAGGTTTAGTACGGATCGCGTTAGATCAAGCCGATCAAGAACGACTCAATACACCTGCGCTACATGTTGCATGGCAAGTTCCTTATTATGTGACATTAGATCGCGCTGATGCATTGCAATGGGCTGTACAGAGGTGGCTATTATGCAACGCATAAGTAATTTAACCAAACAATCTGTCACTCAACAGATTTCCGTACTTAGCTTAGGTGTTGTGGTTGTTTTATATTTGGCCCATGCCTTGCCTTTGTATTTTTATAATGTGGCATTGCCTGCGATTTTAAGGCACCAAGGGGTAGATCTACGCTGGATTGGGCTATTGTCACTGCTTTATATTCCATGGGCATTCAAATTCTTTTGGGCACCGCTTATTGACCGTTTTTATATTAAAAGATTAGGTAAACGTAAAACGTGGCTACTGTTCACTCAAATTGCTTTGGTTTTAGGGATTATTGCACTTGCTTTGACTCAGTTTTCTTATGGGCTACTGGTCTTTGTCATCATTGGTTTATGGATATCGAGTTTTGCAGCAACCCAAGATATTGCCATTGATGGATATACCGTTGAAGCATTTTCACAACAAGATTATCGCTTTGGTAGCATGGCGCAAAGCATTGGTGTTGCACTTGGCAGTATGCTCGGTGGCGCGGTAACACTTTGGCTGTATCAATATTATGGATGGCAAACAGCACTTATCTGTTTAGCAAGCTTAACCGCTTTGACGATGTTTGCAGTTTTTCAAATACAAGAAAAAACCACAGAACACATGATTAAACACCCTCCGAGTTTAATTCGAGCATTTAAACGACCTGAAATTCGTTGGGCATTACTTTTAATTGTTTGTTATCGCTTTGTAGAAGCCCCCGCAATGGCAATGCTCAATCCAATGCTGATTGATCAAAAATGGTCACTTTCACAAATTGGTGTGCTGATGTCTGTGGTAGGGGCTGGTGTTGGATTGCTTGCAGCCGTTTCTGCTGCATTGCTGCTCAAAAAGCGAAAGGCGACCCAATTACTGCTATGGGCTGGCTGGGTGAGAACACTAATATATGGACTCTTAGGAATCGCTATTCTGTTCGGATGGCTAAATCAGTGGCAGCTTTTGCTGGGGGGGGTTGTGATTGCATTCCTTGCAATTCGTTATATCGCAATGACTTCTTTATATGCATATTTCATGCAAAGTAGCTCAAAAACGCAAGCAGGGACCGACTTTACAATTTTGGTGTGTTTTGAATTGCTGGTCTATTTTATTGGCGGGGCTGGGTCTGGTTTTCTGGCCAAATCATTAGGTTATGGAAATTTTTATATTGTTTTAGCTATTGCATCTGTAGTGAGTTTGATTCTCTCACAACTCATTATTTCCAAATCACAAAAAACTCTAAGATCAGAGGTGTTGTAAGGGATAAATCATGAAAAGAACATCAATTCAAATACAACTGACGTGTTTAAGTTTGGCTATTGCGACACAGATCTATGCACAAGAGCCTACGACTCAAAAAGTTGAAAATACTGGGGCAGAGGTAAAAAGCTTAGCGCCTATCGTGGTCACGGCAACACGTTCTGCAAAAAGTATTTCAGACATCGCAGGGACCGTCTATCGCATTGAGCGTAGCGAAATTGAAAAACAAGCCAATGCGGGTAAAAACATAGCAGATATTTTAGGGCTATTGGTTCCTTCACTCACGCCAAATACCGGTACAACCTCTAACTATGGTATGAGCATGCGCGGCCGTGTGGTGCAATATATGATTGATGGGATACCACAAACAGGTTCACGGGATGGATCGCGTCAACTCAATAGCATTCTACCTTCAATGATTGACAGAATAGAAGTTGTGTCTGGGGCAACGAGTATTTATGGCTCAGGTGCAACTGGCGGTATTATCAATATCATTACTAAAAAAGGCGGTGACGAAGCTTTAAGTTTTGAAACTAAACTGGGGCTGACTTCAGGGAATAATTTTAAAGGCGATGCACTGGCTTATGAAGCTTCACAAAATGTTTCGTTTAACCAAGATCGCATCAAAGGTAATTTGGGTGTTGGTTATGCCAAACGTGGTGAAATTCAAGACAGTCGTGGCGATCGTATTGGACCTGAAGTTGCGCAAACAGATCGTCAAGATACCCAAACCCTTGATGTCAATGGACAACTCACTTGGGACATTTCAGATCAACAGCACTTAACTGTTGGCGCACAATATTATAATGATGAACAAGACAGTGATTATGGACCTGATTATGGTCAGGGTTTAGCTGTTTTATTTAGAGGGGCTACACCCAGTTTAAAAGCATTAAAAGGCTTACAACTTGAAGACCAACCTAGAACAAAACGCTGGTCAACACATGCTCAATATAACCATAATGATGTATTGGGGCAAAGTTTAACCTTGGAAGCTTATTACCGTAAAGAGCAGGCAAGATGGTTTCCAACCGCAGTAAATTTACTACATCCGGAATTACCTGACGGACGCATTCCTGTTGTAATGCAGTCCAATACCGATATTAATATTTGGGGATCACGTTTAGCCTTACAGAAAGATTTTAAAATTGCAGATCGGGCTTTAGGGCTAAGTTACGGTTTAGATTTTGAAAATGAGAAAAATGGTCAAGAAGGGCAAATGTATGATACCAATACCTTTATTGCAAGTAATGGTTTAAATCATAAAGCGACAAAAATCTATGCAATGGGACCAGATGTTCAAGTGGCAAAACTTGGTGCATTTGTTCAAGCGAATTATGCAGTTACGGATCGTATAAATATACAGGCAGGCGTGCGTCACGAACGAATTAATAGTGATGTCAGTGATTCTACCCCGTACCCTGAAAGTATTGTCGTGGACTTAATTCCTAGCTATACGGCGAAGAGTTTAAAAGGTGGTGAAGTAAAACATAATGCAACTTTATTTAATTTGGGTGGGGTTTATCACTTAAGCGATACGCAACAAGTTTTTGCTAATTTTTCTCAAGGCTTTAGTATTCCAGACGTACAACGGATGCTGCGTGATGTTCCAGCAAGTTTTGTTGTGACCAGTAATAATATTGATCCGGTTAAAGTGAATAACTATGAACTCGGCTGGCGTTTACAAGAGCAAAAGGGACTCAATCTAGGGCTGACTGCTTTTTATAATGATTCTGATAAATCTGTGAGGTTTAACGCTGCTCCAAATTTTAATATAGAAGTGATTGATACCGATGAACGCATATATGGTTTGGAAGCCAATGTAAAATATGCAATTTCAGATATTTGGAATATGGGAGGAACCATTGCTTATACACGAGGTCAATTTAAAAATATACTCGGTGATTGGCAAGAGCTTGATGCTGTAAGGGTTGCACCACTGAAAGGCACGCTATTTTCAGAATGGCAATTTGCAGATGATATCAACTTACGTGTACAAACTTTAGCGATTGGAGGTACGGATAAAGCGGCTAAAGACTATGTCAATCCATTAAATGATCGCAGTAGTCGAAAACCCGCAGAGATTAAGGGTTTTGCGATTATGGATGTGATCACCAGTGCAAAAGCAGGTCCAGGCAGATTAGGCTTTGGCGTTTATAATGTATGGAATACAGATTATAAATCAGTATTTAGCCAAGCAGTTGCACCAACCTATGGTGCTATTTCAAGTTTGGCAGCACAAGGCCGTACCTATGGTTTAAGTTATACACTGAAGTATTAATCAAGATAAAGCCTCTTTAAAATTTGAAAGAGGCTTTTTATTGAGCAATATCTAGATGAGATATAAGGAGTAGCGCTTAATCCGATTCAATAAATTTTCCTAATCAGGCCAAGACTGATATTTTAGGAGATTCAAATGAATAAAAATAATTATATTTGGATGATGGCAACGCTGCTCAATGGGATCAGCTTATCCATGATTTTACCTTTACTTGCACCTCTTATTCGTCTATTAAAAATCTCAGAGCTTCAAGCTGGTTTGATGGTCTCTGCCAGCGCATTGCTAATGAGTCTAACTGCAATATGGATTTCTAAAAAAACCAAATTTCAAAATCATTATTATTTATTGAGTATCGGTTTTATTGGAATGAGCATAACTTGGGGACTATTTTCAGGGGTAATAAGTTATGGGCTACTGTATAGCATGCCAATTGGGCTACTTTTCGCTTTATTATTACTTACACGAAGCAGTATTGGCTTTTTTATGGCAATGCCGCAAATCGCATTACAAAGTTATGTGATGACGCGATATTTAGATGAAACAACACGTAGTCAGAAGATGGCAAGCTTTGGTGCCTTAAACAGTGGAGGATTAATTTTAGGGCCATTTTTAACCACATTACTCATTATTTGGGGAATATTGATTCCTTTGTGGCTCGCCGTATTGCTTTTGGCTGTCATGAGTATGCTGATTGTAGGTTTATATCAACACAAAGTAGAAAATGCTCAGCAGCAACAAACAACAAGTCATGATCCAAATCATAGGGATTTAATCCATCAGTTAGCTGTAGAAGAGCATGTTCAAGATGCACTTTTACAAAAAGAGATTTCACAGCAAGATTCTAATCATTCGAAATTGGTATGTCTGAGTGAGGATGATCTAAAAAAATCAACGATTTGGTTGATCCTTGGATTTAGTTTATATATTGCGATTATTACCCTGAATTTAACTGCAGGTTTTTATATTCAAGATAAATTTCAATTCAACATTCAGCAAAGTGCCCTCTATTTTTCCCAATGCTTGTTGATTGTGGGGATTGTTTCGGTCTTGATGCAAATTGCGATTTCTAAATGGTTTAAATGGTCTTTAACACAGCTTTTAATGGTCGGATTAAGCACGATGTTGGTTGGGCTGATCTTGTCAATCTATACGCAGCAGATCGTGATTTTTCAGTTGGCTTATGTTTTTTATGGTATCGCTGTGGCATGTTTAATGCCTGCATTTACCACAGGTGCATCACAATCAGTTTCGATAAATTTGCAAACTAAAATTGCTGCTTTATGTACCATGGCACAAGCGCTCAGTTTGATTGTTGCGCCATTAATGAGCACAGGGCTGTACCAACTTAACATTATCTTCCCATATTATTTACTGGTTAGTATTTTCTTAATGCTATCTTTTTATTTTGTTGTTTTTAAATGGAATCAATAGAGGATGGTCATACCAGTGTCATGTTCTTTGATTAGTTTGCCTGCATTAAATCAAATATGACATTTCAATGATGAAACCATTTAAAATTAAACATTCGCTAATCATTTTTTTTGCTTCAGGACTATTTTTAACAGCCTGCAATAATGATCATGATGATAATTCAGCTGTTGTAGCGCCACCTAAAGCTGATGCATCCCTATATTTACAGACCAAACAACCGTATCAACCGCAACAGAAATTAAGCAGCTATGAAGCAATGCCTACAGGTTATCGCCCAGTTTTTACAGAGTTAGTCGCGCGACATGGTTCACGAGGTCTATCAAGTATTAAATATGATTTAGCTTTATACAATATGTGGTTAAAAGCAAAACAGGAAAATGCTTTAACACCATTGGGTGAACAATTGGGTGCTGATTTAGAAGCAATGATGAAAGCCAATATTCTATTGGGTTATGGGGTGGAAGGTATACGCCAGTATGGCTATGGCAATGAAACTTCTGTGGGTATTAAAGAGCATCAGGGTATCGCAGATCGTTTATTACAACGCTTACCACAATTGTTTAATCAAGCCAGCCAACAGGGTAAATCTGTACAGATCGTCAGTTCGGGTGTGGATCGAGCGGTGGACAGTGCTAAATTTTTTACCAATGAATTATTGAAACAGCAACCAAGTTTAAAGACTGCAATTACACCAGCAAGCTATCAAAGTTTAAATAGTAACGCCGTACCAAGTATTGTCGATGGTGGGGTAAATCGCTTTCATCTGTATTTTCATAGTTTAAATGCGCAAGACGATTTGACCAATGTTAAAACGGATTTAGATAAAACAGTCTATGCGGCTAGCTTAAAATATCAAGACTTTGAAGAGAATGATCCAGACTTAAAACAAAAAATAAAAACGTTGAGTGCAGATTCTAATGCGCAAAAAATCGCAACAGAAGTATTAAGCCCAATTTTTAAAACAGCGTTTATTCAAAAAATTGGTCAAACAGGCTATAGCTTTAGTAATTCAGGATCATTCACTGTAACAAGTCCTAAAGGTGAACAGATTACTGAAAAAGGAAAGGGGAAAAATACCATTGCCAGTGCAGTAGATGCTGCTGCTTATCTGTACGAGTTGTATTCAATCACTGGCGGAATGCAAGACGAGCTTGGGGCGACAAACTTTAAAAAATATATGCCAACTGAAGCGGCTAAGTTCTATGCGCAATATAACGATGCCAATGATTACTATAGTAAGGGTCCAAGCTTTGATACAGGCAAAGCTGTGACAACAGATATTGCCAAGTCACTCAAGCAGGATTTATTTAAACAAGTTGATGATGTTATGAGCAACACACAAAAGAATGTTGCTGTATTAAGGTTTGCTCATGCTGAAATCATTATCCCTTTAGCCACCAGCTTAGAGTTAAAGGGCATGATGCAATCTGTGCCCTTGACGCAGACATTTAACTATTCAAATAGTGCATGGCGTGGCGAAGATATCTCACCGATGGCGGCAAACTTACAGTGGGATATTTATCAAAATTCGCAAGGGCAAACTTTGTTAAAAATGCTCTATAACGAAAAAGAGATTGCTTTTAAAAAAGATTGTGATTATGCGCGTTATAAAGCAAACAGCTATTATTATGACTATTTAAAGTTGAAACAATGTTATATTATTCAATAGATTGCTATAAAATTTGAGGGGGAATTGGTTTCTCCCTCTTAATCTGTTTATAAAAGGAACACTGTGAAATTCCAGCAACATACGATTCAAGCTGCTATTTTTGATATGGACGGTACGATGCTGGACACTGAACGGCTTAGGTTTGATGTGTTAAAACAAGCGTCTTTGGAAGTCATCGGTGTTGAATTCGGTTTAGATTATTTGATGCAATGTTTAGGGCTCAATGCGTTAAACTCAGAACACTTAGCACAAAAATTCTATGGTCAAGATATCCCTTACCAGCACATTCGGCAGCGTGCTGAACAAATTGAACTTGAGATGATTTTGTCGCAAGGCGTACCAGTAAAAGCCGGAATTTTAGAAATATTAGCTTATTTGCAATCTGAAAATATCCTATTGGCTGTCGCTACATCTAGCACCCGAAAAATTGCTGAAAAATATTTAAAACTTGCAGAAATTGATCATTATTTTACCTTGTTGGTCTGTGGTGATGAGGTGATACAAGGCAAACCACACCCAGAAATTTTTAACAAAGCCAGCACCTTATTAAATCTAAATCCGCAACACTGTTTGATGATTGAAGATTCTGAAAATGGAATTACTTCAGCACATTTGGCCGGGGGAGTAACGATTTTGATTGAGGATATTAAAGCGCCAAATCAGACCATGCTGGCGAGAGCAGATTACTACTTTGAATCTATGTTGGATTTTTATCAGGCAATCATAAAATCTGACTGAATAAAATTCATTTTCAATTGAACAACACTCAGTCAATTCAAGATTTAAACATGATGATTACATGCTTTAATAGAAGCATTAAAATTAATGTGAATTTGATGTGTTTTTAGGTTCTCAAAGTTTAACAACTCCAACTGAGACACATGATTATCCCGAGTGGCACAAAGGGAGAAAACACTACGCCTTATGGTATATCGAAATTCATCATCCTGAATTATTGGCTTATTTAAGCGATTTAACAGAAAAATTCTCAAACTATTTATTGCACCCCAATACACGGCAATTTCATATCACATTGTATATTTGTGGTTTTCTAACAGAAGATAAAATGCAATTTGATGATGATTTTATTTATAGTAAATTTCAGCAACAACTTAAAATTTTGACTCAAAACAAGCCAAATAATTTTAAATTAACAATAGGGAAAATAAATAGTTTTAGCAGTGCTTTATTTATAGAAATTCATGATTATGAAAATAGCCTAAGCAATATTCGACAATTATTATCCTATCCAAGCCAAGAAATTGCTGCTTTAGATTATTGCCCGCATATCACCTTGGGTTTGTATTCAGCAGAATTTAAAGCCCAACAAATATTTAAAGCTATTGAAAAGATTGATCAAAAAAGTTTTGAAATTAGTATTGAGCAGCTTAATTTTGGTATATATCAGGCACAAGTCTTACAGGGGCCTTTAACCGCGTTACATCAGCTTATACTCAATCCGAAAAAAACAGATGGATCTTGGGAGTCAAATTTATGTTGCAATTAATCCTAGGTGGCGCGCGTTCAGGCAAAAGTAAATTAGCTGAACAAATCGCAAAAGACTCAAATCTAGAGGTCATTTATATTGCTACCGCCCAAGCGTGGGATGATGAAATGCGACAACGTATTTCACACCATCAGACACAACGACTTGATGGATGGCGGCTGATTGAAGAACCACTTTACCTAGCAGATTGTTTAAAACAAATAGATCAAGAAAAGCAGGTGATTTTGGTGGATTGCTTAACCTTATGGATAAGTAATTTATTGATGCATGAGAACTCAAATCTGCAGTGCATCGAATGTGAAAAATTGCTGAAAATTCTACCTACATTAAAGTCTAAAATTGTTTTAGTCAGCAATGAAACAGGACTAGGTGTTATACCAATGGGTGAAATAACCCGAAAATTTGTTGATGAATCAGGACGTTTACATCAACTATTAGGTCAAATTGCTGATAAAGTAGTGTTTTGCGTCGCTGGTTTTCCGATGTTATTAAAAGGATAAATATTGTGATTTTTATCATATAAACTTGAGCATTTTAACGATTAACAATGAATTTTTAAAATACGAGATGGAGAGCAACAATGAATTGGTGGTTAGAAGCATGTAAAGTGCCAAACGCAGAAACAAAACAACAGGCTGAAGAACGTCAATTACAATTGACCAAGCCAACAGGCTCGCTGTCTGTTTTGGAAAATGTCGCCGTGCAATTGGCTGCTTTGCAAAGTAACTCAAAACCCAATGTAGATAAACCTTGGATTACGATTTTTGCAGGTGATCATGGGGTAATGGCTGAAAATATTTCTGCCTATCCGCAAGCAGTCACTCGCCAAATGCTGCAAAACTTTGCAACAGGTGGCGCGTGTATCAGTGTAATTGCTAAAGAATATGCCGCGACCTTACAAGTCATTGATTGTGGCACAGTGGGTGAGGCTTACCAATATCAAGGCGTTGAGCGTCATAGTATTGCTCAAGGGACTGCTAATTTCGCTCAACAAGTGGCAATGACTGAGCAACAATGTCAGCAAGCTATGGCGCTAGGTCGCGAAAGTGTAGAAAAAGCCATTGCACAGGGTGCTTCAATTTACATCGCTGGAGAAATGGGGATTGGAAATACCTGTTCAGCTTCAGCGATTGCATGTTTCTTATTAAATGAACCTGCTGAGCAACTGACAGGTGTAGGCACGGGGATTCGTGCTGATCAGTTGATTCATAAAAAAAATATCATTCAGCATTCGCTTGAATTACATAAAAATTATGTTGAAAATGATGCATTTAAAGCTTTGTGTGCTGTAGGTGGCTTAGAAATTGCTGCAATGACAGGAGCTTATATTCGCTGTGCTCAACTCGGGATGCCTGTAATTGTCGATGGTTTTATTAGTTCTGTGGCAGCATTAGTCGCGGTACGACTCAATCCTGAAGTTCGACAATGGATGTTGTTCGGTCATCAGTCTGCTGAATATGGGCATCAACGCCTATTACAAGAGTTGAATGCTGATCCATTATTAAAGCTTAATTTACGTTTGGGGGAAGGCAGTGGTGCGGGTGCTGCCTTGGGTGTGATCAAGTTGGCATGCAGTTTACATAACAACATGGCCACTTTTGCAGAAGCTGCGGTAATTGGCGAGAAAGTTTAAACTTATTCATAATTTAAAAAGAGCATATGCATGAAACTGAGGATTGATCTATTACGTCACGGGGAAACTACGCTGAATCATACTTTGCGTGGTTCGACTGATGATGAATTGACAGAATTGGGCTGGCAACAAATGCACCAGACCATTTCCTATGATCAATCCTCTGTGCAAACACAATGGGATTTTATGTTTAGCTCGCCTTTAAAGCGCTGTTTCTCATTTGCACAGAGACTTTCTGAACAAGTTCAAATACCACTGATGCAAGATCATCGATTACAAGAAATTCATTTCGGTGATTGGGAAGGTATTTCAACACAGCAGATTTATGCAAAAACGCCTGAGTTATTGGAAAATTTTTGGCAATCTCCGACACACTTTACCCCGCCAAATGCTGAAAGATATTTAGATTTTCAGTATCGAATTAAGCAAGCATTACAAGCGATCAAAGAGCAGATGCTGGTTACACAAAGCCAAACAGCTTTGATTGTGACGCATGGCGGTGTGATCAAACTTTTAAAATGTATGGCGCTACAACAATCTCTTGATGATATTTTAAAAATGTCAGCAGAACTTGGGCAATTAAACCGCTTTATGTTGGACAGCGAAACCATGCAGTTAGAGTTATTGGAGAGCAATAAATGACACCATTTTTTATTGCATTGCAATTTTTAACGATTTTCCCTGTTTATTTAAAAAATATGCCTTCGCCAAAACAAAATGGTCAGTCACTGTTATTTTATCCAGTGATTGGGCTTTTGATTGGTTTGGTTCTGTTTGCCGTTGCCAGTTTTCTACATGTTTTGCCTGTAGTTTTACTCAGTACCATTATTCTGGTCATCTGGATTGTGCTCACAGGCGGCTTACATTTAGATGGTTTAGCGGATACTGCGGATGCTTGGGTCGGCGGCTTTGGTGATAAAGAAAATACCTTAAGAATTATGAAAGACCCAGCATGTGGACCGTTTGGTGTGCTGAGTTTAATTGTTATCTGTTTGATTAAATGGTCTGCACTGTATGTGTTATTACAGGAGCAACACTATACTGCTTTGATTCTATTTCCTATTTTAGGGCGTTTAACACCATTATTTTTATTTCTGACCACTGAATATGTCCGTGAAAAGGGTTTAGGCTGGTCTATTGCTCAATATATTCCTAAAACTTGGGCAATGATCATTTTTGGTATCAGTTTATTGGGCGCAGGTTATTTTGTCTGGGTGGGTTTAGTGACCGCGACGATTTTTATTTTGACCTTGATTTATCTTCGCTATAAGTTTATTCAACGAATCGATGGCATTACGGGTGACACCCTCGGTGCCAGTATAGAAATCGCAGAAACCATCTGTTTACTCTGTTTTATCATTTGTGGTTTTTATATTTAATCAGATTAAGAAAAAACCGAAGTTTTTAAACTTCGGTTTTTAAATTGATCACTTATTTACGTTTATCTACTCATTATTTATCAGTAAATAATTGATAAAATTTAGATTTATATACATCTATACTAATCAAGATTAGAATTTTTTCTCTACACTGAACAAGAAACTTGGAATAGCATCATTGACCCGAGCTTCATATAAAGCACCATCACTTTGATTATTTAAGCGCTCTTTATAATCTGTACTCAAAATATTACGAGCACTCAGTGTTGTTGCCCAGCCTTTAGGGAAGCGTTTTGTCGCACTAATATCCACATTTACACGTTGATTGGTTGTACGATCATAGGGAAGATTGTCTAAAGCGCGGGTAAATTCAGGCGTGTAGCTTAGATTAATACTGCTTGCCAATTGCCAAGGCTGGTAATTGTATGAAACGCCTGTACTTGCTGTATAAGGGGCAACATCACTGGCTAAACGTGTATTGTGGTCTGAGTCTTCGATTTTGGCGCGTACTGTCGATAATTGTCCATTCAACATAAATGAATGACCATTTTCGGTTTGTTTTAAAGCATAGCGACCTGAAATTTCTACACCATAGGTTGTTGCTTGGTCTTGGTTATACGGACGTTCAACAAAGCGTGTGCCTTCTTGACGAATCACTTTTTCGATATAGTCATCAATATCTCGATGAAAAGCCGTAATATTTACGCCACCTGCAGTAGTGTTATAACCCAAGGTCGTTTCCAATGCGGTGATTTTTTCAGGTAGAAGATTGGGATTACCGCCACGGTCTGGGTTATTGATAGAGCCTGCATCAGCATCTGTTGAAATGGAAACAGTCGGCATGAGATTGTTACTATTTGGACTTTTAAAGGCGCGACTAATATTGGTTTGCAAAGACCATTGATCGCTAAAGTCAAAACGATGTGCAAGTACAGGGCTGAGGTTTTGATCACTATATTCAACCAAACCTGAACGCTCTAACCATTCCTGACGTGCACCCAAGGTAAGGGTTTGGTGTTTTGTAAACTTCCAACTGCTTTCTAAATAAAGTGCATAACGTTGCTCGTCTAATGTGTCAGCAATATTGCTTTCTAGCGCATTGGCACGCGCATCAAGTCCAAATTTTACTTGTTTGCTTTCATCAAACTTGCGTACCCCATCATAAGCTAAGCCGTATTCATTCACAGTTTCATCAATATAAGAACTGTATTGATTGGAACGAGTGGATTCAGTTTCATTTTGTTTTTCAATAGATAAGCGGACTTTGTCTGAGTCTCCTTTATCTTTACGCTCATAACGAGTATTTAAGCGAATACTGTCATTCTGATCATTTTGAACTTGATTACTGCTAGAGCCATCACTTTCATTCTTACGATAAAAAATTTCTGAAACCAGTTTTTGTTGATCATCAATTTGATATTCAATACGTGGTGCAAACATGGTATTTGTACGATTGGTACTGCGTATTTGTTGGCGTGTACCATTTATATTTTCAATTTCTGTGCTTGATTTACTGTCATTCCACATTTGATTGGCTGAAACACTATAAATCCATGCACCATCACGCCCATCAGCTTGTACACTGATATTTTTACGTTGTTCTTCATTTTGATCCGATTGGGTGATGCCATATCCTAATTTAACATTGCCACTGATTCGAGCATCGTCTAAGGGTTCTTTTAAAATGATATTGATCACTGCAGAAGATGCAACTGAGGCTTGAGCTACATTAGGTTGTTTGGTGATTTCAATTCGTTCAATCATTTCAGGTGTAATCGAGTCAACAATAGACATACCACCGCGTGGTCCGCCTTGCACAGCTTCACCATTAATCAAAAATACTGGTGCGCCACCACCACGAAAACGCATGCTGCCAGAACCGCTTGATCCACGTGGTCCTTGTCCTGGTGTTGGCATTTGAAAACCTGCTGCACGTCTTAAAGCATCATTGATCGATTGATCGCCGAATTGCAGCATTTCTTCACGTGTCACAATGGTTTTAGCGACCGCACTGATATCAGGATCTTTAGTAGGTGTTTGTTCAGCGGCAAAAACCAAGGTTTTTAATTGTTTTGGTGATTCATTTTTTTTAAGTTGAGTCGCTTCAGTAGTTTTATTTGTAGCTGTCGTTTCATCATTTGCAAGGCTTGCAGAGGTGATGGCGAATATAGCAAGGCTTAAAGTACTCAATGTACCCCAGTAAAGTTTTGTACGGTGCATGTTGCATCGTTCCATTTATGTAATTTCGCGTAAGATTAGCGCACAATTATGTAGAAATTTTGAGGAAAAGGGCATGGATAAAAAAAATTTAATGCTGAATTTATTTTATTTAAATCAAAAAAAAGCCTAATGAGTGAAGCATTAGGCTGATGAAATTTCTAAAAATATAAACTGAAAAATAGAACAGAGGATTACCACATCAAGTCATCTGGAATAACATAAGCAGCATAAGGATCTTCCTCATCTGTCACTTGTTCATTCTTCTCAGAATTATTGACAATAATAAATCCAGTCATTTTTTCATTGATACGTTCACCCAAAGCTTTGGGTAAAATTGCGTAAGCATCATTATTGTCATGTGCGATCACCAAACTGCCTGAAACTAGGGCATTATAAACTTGCTGATTGATATAGATTTTCTTAACCGAACCATCGATAAACTGATAGACCGCATCGCCATCTGTATCTGTGATTTTATGTTGACCAATCATTTGGATAATTGAAGCTTTTAAGGCTTTTTCATCTAAAATGCGTTGTTTCTCTTGATTCAGCGCTTGGTCTTTACTGATTTTCTCTTGTTTGTCTTGTTCAATTTTAGCTTTAAGCTCAGCTTCATTACTCTGACCTGTACGTTGCTCATGCTGTGCCTGCTTTGACAATTTCTTTGCTTTTTTATTATCCACTAAGCCAGCTTTGAGTAACTGTGCTTGCAATGCGTTTTTGACCATAACAATAACCAACCATTAAATGTGTTTCGAACCATGCCGAAAATAAATAAACCAATACGTTAAGCTGAGTATTAAACTTAATCCAGCAGGGATAAGGAATGAATTTAATTGTAAATAAGGATACACGATACTGGCAATCAGCCCACCCAGAATAAATCCGCAAAGAATCAAAAAATGTAATGTGACACGGCGCTTTTCAATACCGAGTCCCCGAAAAAGATAGCCTAAAGCCAAACCAAGATCGGTTAAAACCCCTGAAAGATGTGTAGTGCGGATAATTGTGCCTTTATAGTGGCTGACCATGGCATTTTGCATTCCCATTGCGGTACTTGCCCAGAGTAAAGCATATTTTGGATAATAAGGAATAAATAACCAGCAAAGCAAAATAAACACACTCACAAGGCTGAGTGGAACACCATATCTACGACCAAGTTTAAAATTGCTATTGCCTAAAATAAAGCCACTATAACTTGATCCAATCACATAACTGAGCATGACCAAGAAAAGGTAAAGCACATGATCATATTGTTGATGAATCAGTGCTTGCGCAAATAAACTGGCATTGCCCGTCATATGAGAGATGGATTGATGAAGGACGGTAATCAAACCAAGCACATTAATTATGCCTGCATTGACTGCAAGCATAAATGCACCTAGTTGAATCCAAACGGGCAAATACTGTAGAGGCATAATTCCTTCTTTTTATTCATATACCTTGTATATTACTTTTTAGAAAGATCAACTGCTGCTGTAAATAAGACATCAGTCGAGGAATTCAATGCTGTTTCTGTTGAGTCTTGAAGCACACTAATCACCATACCAATTGCAATCACTTGCATTGAGATTTCTGAAGGAATACCAAATAAACCACAAGCCACAGGAATTAACAACAGAGAACCACCAGCAACACCAGACGCACCACAAGCTGTTACCACAGAAACCACAGATAAGATCACCATAGTGACGATATCAACTTGAATACCAAGTGTATGCACAGCAGCAAGGGTAAGCACGGTAATTGTTACCGCTGCACCTGCCATGTTAATTGTTGCACCTAATGGGATCGCAACGTTAGCAGTGGTATCATTTACCCCTAAGCGTTTTGCCAAGTCAAGGTTTACCGGAATATTTGCTGCAGAACTACGGGTAAAGAATGCAGTGATTCCACTTTCTCTTAAGCATTTTAAAACCAAAGGATATGGGTTTTTACGCATCACAAAACCAACAATCAATGGATTGATGACGAGGGCTACAAAAAGCATAGTACCAATAAGTACAGCAATTAACTGGGCGTAGTTTTTTAAGGTTTCTAAACCTGCTTGTGCAAATGTAGCAACAACTAAGCCAAAGATTCCTACAGGAGCAAATGCAATCACTACACGAATGATGGCATTAATTGCATCCGCAACATCTGTAATCACTTGTTGAGTGGTTTCTGAACCGTGACGAAGTGCTGCACCTAAGCCTACAGCCCAAGCTAAAATGCCAATGAAATTTGCTTCATGCAAAGCTGTTATTGGATTGCTAATAAAGCTGAGGAGTAGGTTTTTTAATACTTCTGCTACGCTACCCGGTGGCTGTAAAGTCACTTCGCTTGCATGTGCAAAAACCAAAGTACTTGGAAACATTGTGCTTATTGTAATGGCACTAATCGCAGCCAGTAACATTCCAATTGCATATAATCCAAGAATTGGTTTTAAGTTACTCGCACCTTCGCCGACTTTAAAGTTAGCGATAGAAGAGAGAACCAAGACAAATACAAGAATTGGTGCAATGGATTTTAATGCTTTAATAAAAAGCTCGCCTAAAATAATGAAATATTGGGCTGAATTGGGGAATAGATACGCAACTATAAAACCAAGAATAATGGCAATAAGAATACGAGTAACTAAACTTAAACGTGCTAGGACAGCAAACATGTTGAACCTTTATGCCTAAACTGGTCTAAAATCGATGAACAAGCCGCGTATTCTATACCTAAAAGCGAAAACTTAAATAATACAATTTCGCCATAAAAATTAAGATATTAAAAAATATATAGCTTTTTCAGCAATCATAATAAAAAATGTTGATAATTTAAACGATTATTTAACTAAAAGTTTGGGCATCCAATTGATGCATGGCTTGGTAATGCGTTAAATAAATATTTCCACTGAGCTGCCGAATTAAATTGGACTGTTTTAAACGATCCATGACTGGACCTTTGACTTCCGTGAGATGCATTTGAATTTTTAATTTATTTAAATCGCTGTTGATTTCTTCCAAAGTTTCTAAAGCACTTGCATCTATATTACTAATACTTGAGCAATTGATCACTACATGATGTAGCTCTGGATGTTTGCTGACTTCTAAAATGATAAATTCTTTTAAAGTATTGGCATTTAAAAAACTTAGATTTTCATCAATACGAATAGACACAATATTGGTACTGGTCAAAACATCATGTCTTGAAATATTACGAAAATGTTGCGTGCCTTCAACTAAGCCAATGACGGCAATATGCGGACGGCTAATACGCCATAACAGCAATAAAAATGTAGAAACAATACCAATAATCAAACCTGTTGAAATATCGATACACAACACCCCAAAGAATGTAACCCACATCGCAATCCCATCCGCTTTGGAATAACGCCATGTTTCGATGAAGGGTTTAAAATCAACCAATTTCCAAATGGATACCATAATGGTTACAGCGAGAATCGCTAAAGGAAGTTGTTTAAATAAACCAGTAAAATATAAACTCACAATCACGATAAAAATTGAAGATAACACACCAGCCATAGGCGTTTTTGCGCCAGCATCTGCATTGACCACTGTACGTGATAAACTGCCAGTCACAGGAAATGCTGACGTGACACCTGCACTAAAGTTGGCTAAACCCAGTGCAATCAGCTCTTGATTACTATTAAGCTCACTACGTTGCTGAAACGCTGTGGTCTGTGCAATAGAAATAGATTCGACAAAACTCACCATGGTAATCATTGCTGCACCGGGTAAAAGTTGGATCACCAAATCCCAACGCCAGTAAGGCATGGCAATTGGTGGAAATCCCGAAGGAATCTCGCCTACGGTTTTGATACCAAATTGGTCTATATGCAGGAAATGTATTAACCCAATCGAAATAAACACAAGAACCAAGGGCAGTGCTTTCACCCAGAATTGAAGAGAATGTGCAAAAGATTGGCATAACTTAGATTTAAAAAAAACCGGGATGTAAATCAAAAACAGAATGGCACAGACACCAAAAATCAAAGTCTCAATACTGGTAAAGCTAATGTATAGCCATAGGCTTTGAATAAACTCGATAATATTGCCAGATTTTAAGGGTACATCGAGCATAAATTTAACTTGGCTGAGTGCAATCAATACTGCGGATGCGATGATAAAACTCTTAATCACAGGATGGCTGATTAAACGGATTAAAAATCCAAATCTAAAAATTCCCAGTAAACTTGAAAGTATGCCAACGAGAAGTGCCAATAAACATGCTGCTTGAATATATACAGGTGAACCCACCTCATAGAGCGGTTCAAGCGTAGCAAAGGTCATCATGGAAATCAGCGCAACAGGACCAATAGAAAGTGTTGGGCTGCCACCAACAATGGCATAGATGATCATGGGTAAAATACTGGCATATAAGCCTGTCACTGGAGGCAACCCAGCAACCATGGCATAAGCCATACCTTGAGGTACAAGCATTGCAATGACGATTAAAGCAGCAAGTAGATCAGCCCTAAATTTAGGGACATTATAGTCTTGCAGCCATTGCCATGCAGGGAGTATTTTACTGAGTTGAACTTTTGGGGCAGCCATTGGAACTTCATTAGCATATTTTCATATATATTATGCAGAAAAAATGCTAAGAAAAATAGCGACAGCTAACTTATATAATAAATTGTTTGTTTTTATTTTAAATTTATCTAGATGCTAAGATGTGTATTAAACCTGCGGGCAATACAAATCATATAAGGTTGTTAATACCACCGTCAGTTTTTGATCTTTAATAGAATAATAAATTTGCTTCCCATCACGACGTGTTGAAACAACATCACTTTTACGTAACATCATCAATTGTTGAGAAAGCGTCGGTTGATTAATCTGAGTTTTTTCTTCTATTTGCGAAACATTTAACTCTTCTTGAGCAAGATGGCATAAAATTAGTAAGCGATCTGTATTGGCTAAAGATTTTAAAATAGTCACGACTGATGCAGCTGATTCACGCATTACATCAATTTCAAGATCACTAGACATCGGTAGATTCCATCCATTATTTAGCACAGTATAACTGTGTCAGGGCTTGTCGTATGGCTTTTAGCATATGTTTTTTGATGAATTTCTAAATCAATTTTGTGAATATATCTTCACATTCTGTTTTAACTTTCTACAGAAATAGATTTCCTTTGTTGACAGTTGAATAAATAGACAAAAATAAGTGATATGTTAAGATGTAACTACAGCTAAAAATCAAGCTGAGGATATTTGACATGACGACATTTACAGCAATGAAGACGACATTACGTGAGGAAGCAACAATTCCAGTGCTTGCTATAAATGCGTTTAGTGCGGCATTTAATCATGCAAGTCAGTCAAACGCTACAATCACTTATGTAAAAGATCAACAGCTGGTACAACAACACAATGGTGTGATCAAAGTTGTTGAAGATTTATCTTCTGCCTATGTGGTTCCCAAGCTTAAACACAGTGTGTTAAAACGTAAAAAGAAACAAGAGGTGATGGCATAACTTTATATGCGACAGCCGAGAATAAGAATGTTTGCTGGTCCAAATGGATCAGGTAAAAGCACAATTAAAGACTATTTAGCGCCCCATCAGATTGGGGCATATTTAAATGCAGATGAGCTTGAGAAACAATTATCTGCGACTCAAAGTTTGTGCTTAGATGATTATCATCATGATTTATCAAACGTAGCGCTACTCAAATTTTTAAAACAAAAAAAGCGTAAAAAGAATGAGCAAGTTGTTCCGCTATTATCGTTAAAACCACAAATTGTGGATGGACTCATTGTATTTGACCGAGATGAAATCGACTCCTATCTTTGCGCACGCATTATCGATTTTATTCGGATGGAATTTTTAAGGTTAAAAATAAGTTTCACTTTTGAAACTGTTATGTCGCATATCAGCAAAGTTGAGTTTCTACGTGAAGCACAGAAACAAGGCTTTAAAACGTATCTGTACTATGTGGCAACTGTTGACCCAAAAATTAATATTGGACGTGTGCAATATCGGGTCGCTACAGGTGGCCATGCTGTACCTGTGCAGAAAATCTGTGAGCGCTATTATCGCAGTTTAGATTTATTGATGCTGGCAATTGAAGCCTCAGATCGTGCATATATTTTTGATAATTCAAGTCACGGTGAAAAAGCAGCTTTTATTGCAGAGATCGAAAAGGCTGAAGTGCTAAAACTAAATCCTGTTGTAGAGTATTTCCCTAAATGGTTTGTAGACAAAGTATTGAATGAATTTAATTAATCTGATGATTAGATCTGTTTTATAAAGCAAAAAAAGATCATGTTGAGTGAAACATATTGGTATTGAAAGTTCCTTCTTACTTTGGAATAAGGCTAGCATGAAGGGGATTTTATCTTGATTTATCGTTTTAAAAAGGATTGGTAAACGAAGCCTATTGGCAAAACATTCAAAAAATCAAAATAAATTATAAGTTGTTAATTATTATTAACAAATATGATTAAAGCCATTCAGTGATTTAAATCAAAACTAAAAAATAAGCTGTGCAATTCTCTAGCAAAGCATATAGGGATTATATTTGCAGTTATGCCTTTGATTTGCATATTTCTATATATCATTATCTGAAGATGAGGTTGATTAATTTAAATAAGTATATATTATAAAAACATATATTGTATGGATTTAAAGCAATGCATGATTTTATATTGGCCTTTTTGGGTGGAGTTCTACTTGGTCTGGCTGTAGTTGGCTACTTATTTGTAAATGGTCGTGTTGCTGGGATAAGTGGTCTAATTGCACAAGTCCTCAATCCACACAGAATTTTTAAAACACCTGCTTTGTGGTTTTTATTGGGGTTATTCAGCACACCATTTATCTATGGACAGATTTTTAATCCTGAAATTGTGATGCTAACGACAAGCCCAATTTTACTTGTCAGCGCAGGTCTATTGGTAGGCTTTGGCACACGATTAGGATCAGGCTGCACCAGTGGTCATGGAATTTGTGGGATAAGTCGTTTGTCTAAACGCTCAATTGTTGCGACTTGTACCTTTATGCTGGCTGGATTTATCACTGTGTATGTGATGCGCCATGTGATTGGAGCTTAATCATGAAAAATATCTTTGCATTTATCTTTGGCGGGCTATTTTCTGTAGGTTTAATGCTTTCAGGTATGTCGAATCCAGCAAAAGTCATCGGTTTCTTAGATATATTCGGCCAGTGGGATCCAAGTCTAGCTTTTGTGATGATTGGTGCAATAGTCGTTGCATTTATTCCTTTTCAAAAAGCGATACGTAATCCTGTGACTGTGTTTAATGAAGTGATCGAATTACCAAAAAATACCCAACTCGATACAAAGTTAGTTGCAGGCGCTTTCATTTTTGGTATAGGTTGGGGAATTGCTGGAATTTGTCCAGCACCAGCATTTACATTGATTGGTTTAGGTCATTATCAAGCCTTATATTTTATTGTTGCCATGCTGTTTGGCATATTGATTCATCGCAAAGTGACAGGAGCATAATTGTTTATGAATCCATTTGTACAAGATTTTTTTGATGAAGCCAGTAATACCTTTAGTTATGTGGTGGTTGATCCTGCTACTCAATATTGTGCCATTATTGACAGTGTATTGGATTATGATGCGGCATCTGCAACAACATCGACAACACAAGCAGACCATATTATTCAGTATATTCAAATACATCATCTTACAGTGCAGTGGATTCTTGAAACACATGTACATGCAGATCATTTAACAGCTTCGCAATATTTAAAAGCACAGTTAGGCGGTCAAATCGCCATGAGTGAAAAAATTGTGACTGTTCAAGATATTTTTAGTCAAATTTATCATCTTGATTATGAGGCTTTAAAAGCACAGCATTCATTTGATTATTTATTTAAGGATCATGAAATTTTTAAAATTGGCGAGTTAGAGGCATATAATCTCCCTACACCTGGTCATACTCCCGCTTGTTTGACCTATGTGATTGGTGATGCAGCCTTTGTTGGTGATACTTTGTTTATGCCTGATTATGGCACAGCGCGTTGTGATTTTCCAAAGGGTAGTGCGGCACAACTTTATGATTCTGTAATGGAAATTTTTAACTTACCCGAACATACTCGGTTGTATTTATGCCATGATTACTTGTCAGAATCACGCCAAGATTTTCATTGTCAAACAGACATCAATACCCAACGTAAAGAAAACATCCACATCCATACAGGAGTGACTAAACAAGCCTTTATTGCGATGCGAGAACAACGTGATGCTACATTGTCTATGCCAAAACTAATCCTTCCAGCCATTCAAATCAATATGAATGCTGGTAAATTTCCTGAGCCTGAAACGAATGGTGTTCGTTATTTAAAATTACCTTTAAATTATTTTAGGTAAATTGCTTAAATTAAAATATATTTATTAAATGATAATGATTTGAATTTTTATTCAATAATTTTTAGATTTAATAATCATGATTGTTTATTTAGTTTTTTAAAATAATTTTCTTTAATATGCTTGAAAATTACGCAATGATTGATTTTTTTATGAATATTGTTAAGATTATTATAAATAAGTGCAGAACTCGATGAGGGAATTGAGTTTCTCTAAAAAAACCAAAAGAGGGAGCAGGGTTGCTGATATTACAAAAGATAAAATTTATTTATCAAGTTGATATTTAAGGATAATTTAAACAAACATAGGTTTGTCATAAATTTGAAACATACTTGAGAACTTAAAAGAATAGATTTTATAAACGTTATTGTATACAATTTAAACTTATTGGTTAAAGTGTGACTTATATCACATGGTTTTTTTAAAAAAATAACGACTCGACACTTGGGTTAAACAAGAATCTGTGGTTATTTAAAATACATATAAGTTTGAACGATGGTTTATCTTAATTTTTGTGTTGATAGATAGGATTAATTTATGGCAGGCATTTATTTACCTTTGCATTCGAGTTTGAATCAGGTGGGTTCATTTCCAAAGCCTATAACTTCTCGATCTGCACAAATTTTGAATGAAGTCAAAGAAGCTTTAGATCTAATACCACACCTTATTTGGGTGACAAAATTGGGGATTGGCTATTGTAATACCCCATTAAAAGAATTTATTGGTGTAGATACACATAATATTTGCGATTCCGATTGGATTAAATGCTTACATCCTGATGATGCAGAACATATCTATAATATTTGGATAACCGCGCAAAAAACTGGTCAACGTTTTGAAAAAGAATGTCGTATCCGCCATGTGAACGGCGATTATCAATGGTTTTTACTGATTGCTCAAAGTACGGTTTATAAACAACAGTTTTATGATTGGACCATAACTTGTACCAATATCCATGATCGTGCAACGTTATTACGCGAAACCAGCGAGTCGTTAAAAGCCAATACAGACATGCTTGATGTCAGTGTCGACTGTATCAAAATTATTACACCAGATGGTTATGTGTCACATATGAATAAATCTGGCTGTATTGCACTGCTTGGACAAGAAAAAGTAAAAACTTTTGGTATGGAATGGCTCGGACTATTGCCACCAGAAGTTCGTGAGCAGGGTAAAAAAGCCATTAAAGAAGCGGCAAAAGGGAAAAATGCTAGATTTGCAGGTAAAAGTGTCTTTGGTAATCTAACCATGTATTGGGACAATATCTTAACCCCTGTTGTCAATGAAAATGGTCAAACCACCAGTATTTTATGTGTTTCACGAGATATAACCAAACAACGCATTGCAGAAGAAAAACTCAGAGTGATCTGTGAATTTGATGAAATGACGAGTTTGATGAATCGACGTGCATTTAAAAGAAGATTAAAGGCATCAATCTCTAAAGCCAGAGAGAACCGAAGCAAAATTGGATTATTACTGATTGACTTAGATCATTTTAAGCATATCAATGACACATTAGGTCATTCTGCTGGTGATCATTTGCTTAAGGTCTTGTCTAAACGTCTCGCGCATTGTTTAGATGAGAATGCCTATATTTCAAGACTTGGTGGTGATGAGTTTGCGGTAGTAATTGACCATGTTGAAAGTCATGAACAGATCGAGGTTGTTTCCAAAAAATTATTACAACAACTTGATGCGCCTATTACTTATAGCGGTAAATTGCTGAATGGTGGTATGAGTATCGGTGGTTCAATTTATCCGCATGATGCCAAAGATGGTTCAGGATTGTTGAAATGTGCAGATGCTGCTTTAAATGACCTTAAAGAACGTGGTCGTGGTGGTATTCGTATGTTTGGTGTAGACATGTTTGAAATTGCCCAAAGTAAAGCGAAGCAATTAAATACAGCACGTCAAATTATCCGTAACAATCAAGTTGAACCATTTTACCAACCTAAAGTGAAACTGGATGATTGCTCAATTATTGGTTTTGAAGCATTACTCAGATGGCGTGATGTAGAGGGCAATGTTTATTTACCAGCAACAGTTGCTGAAGCATTTAATGATTTTGAGTTAGCGACCAAAATCAGCGAAACCATGCACGATAAAATATTTACAGATATTTCTCATTGGATCAAGCAAGGTTTTAACGTTGTACCGATTTCAATCAACGCTTCACCTGTAGAGTTTATGCGGGATAATTATGCTGAAATTTTATTAAAGCGCTTAACCCAGTATGCCATTCCACATCATCTTGTTGAAGTCGAGATTACTGAACATGTCTTGGCTGATCGTGGCTATGAATATGTCATTCGCGCGTTAAAAAAACTTAAACAAGAAGGCGTGCGGATTGCCTTAGATGACTTTGGAACAGGGCATTCATCGATGACGCATATTCGTGATTACCCTGTAGATAGTTTAAAAATTGACTATAACTTTGTAAATCGTATGCATGAAGAAAAGTCAATTAAAGCGATCGTGGAAGGAATTGCAAAATTAGGTCCAATTCTTTCTTTAGATATTATTGCAGAAGGGATTGAAACGATTCAGCAGCTTGAAAATTTAAGAGCCGTGGGCTGTAAATTCGGCCAAGGTTTCTTATTTAGCCAAGCGATTTGTGCTGAACAAGTGCAAGAAATGTTGCAGTGATGGGCTTTGGATTAACAACAATGATTGGGTTAAATTGTGCCTTAACTCAATCATTTGTATTCCATACATAAAATATAGAAAAACTTTAAAAAAGGGCTTGAAAAGTCTACAGACTACAGGTATTGTAAATTCAATATAGATTTTTATGAACGACATAAAGATGAAAAAGCAACCTGTAATCGCTACTTCTTATTATTTCTGGCAATTCTTTAGATAATTGCCTGAAGTCGTTCGGGCAATGAATTGGTTGCCCATCAAAGTTAATACCTGATCGGCAACACCGATCAGGTTTTTTTATATCTGAATGTTAAAAATATTTTGAATCAATTAAGTGTAAAGATTTTGGAGAATGTCATGATGAAATTTAACTACGTATACTTTAGCAACTTTTATTGGACTTACTTTGGTCAAGTGAAAAACCTGATCGCCCATTTGAATAGATCCCATACGCTCAAATAAAAGTTCGGACTTTAGAGAGTCCAAAGGAATACATCATGAATGCACTAAATATTGCTTTACAACAAAATCAAACCATAGAAACTCAACTCAGTTTGCCTTATGAGTTAAAAGAAAAATTTGCATTAAAACATAAGCTCGCTTTACAGATCGCCGAGCAACGTCAAACAATTGAAAATATTCTCGATGGTACAGATGATCGTCTGCTGGTGATTACTGGCCCATGTTCTATTCATGATGAAAAATCCGCATTGGAATACGCAGATCGCTTAATACAATTACAAGAAAAAGTGTTAGATCAGATCTTTCTAGTGATGCGTGCATATATTGAAAAACCACGTACAACTGTGGGCTGGAAAGGGTTTTTATACGATCCAAATTTAGATGGATCTGCCAATATGCAATTGGGTTTAGAAAAATCACGCCAATTGTATTTACAAATTATTGAAAAAGGCTTGCCGATCGCCAGTGAAATTCTAAGCCCTATGGCAACTGCATATTTTGATGATTTATTGGCTTGGGGTGCAATTGGTGCACGTACCAGTGAATCACAAATTCATCGTGAAATTTCAAGTCATATGCCTTTTAGTATTGGCTTTAAGAATGGTACAGATGGCTCGATTCAAATCGCTTTAGATGCAATTCAATCAGCAAGTCATTCTCATCAATTTCTTGCCATGGGTCAAAAGGGATTACCTTGTATTGTACATAGTCGTGGTAATCCTTTAGCACACATCATTTTACGTGGTTCAAATAAGGGCACAAACTATGATGCAGAATCGATTCAGCAGATCCGCCAACAGCATCAAGGGAAATTACCCGCATTGCTGATTGATTGTAGTCACGGTAACAGCAGTAAAGATCCTTTAAAGCAACCGTTGGTTTTACAGCAAATTATTGAAGAAAGACATGTAACCCAAGTACGTGGTGTAATGCTAGAAAGTCATTTGGTGGATGGTAATCAAAAAATCTCTTGTGATATGACTTATGGTCAATCTGTTACAGACGGTTGTTTGGGTTGGAATAAGACGGAGCAATTGTTGTTGGATGTTGCAGAGCAGCTTTCGAAACAGGATTTGTTGCAGATGGCGTAAAACACAGTATCGAATTGTGTCTTTATAATTTTGAAATATCCCTTTATCCCCTCATATTTTTATATGATGGGATAAAGGGTAAAGTTTTTTATTTTGGTTGTACTTGAATCACTTTACAGTAGCCATTGCCAGAATATGGTTCAACATACACTTCTACACTTCTACACTTCTACACTTCTACACTTCTACACTTCTACACTTCTACACTTCTACACTTCTACACTTCTACACTTCTACACTTCTACACTTCTACACTTCTACACTTCTACACTTCTACAGTTCTCTTTTTTTTATACCAATGTGCCAAAGTCACTGTAAGAATAACTTTACTTGTTTGGGGAATAAGCATCCACCCATAAGGAGTGCCATTACAAATAGTTGGAAGGTTTTCTGGTTCAAGCCGAATGAGTAATCCTTCCGAAATACTCGTGATAGATGTCATATTTCCTGATACATATATCTCAGCTGCAAAAACTTACTGAGTTAATAATACTGAAAGTAATAGAGTTTTTTTCATTTTTAGTGCCTTATTTTTAAAAATTAACTTTTGAATTTAGGGGATCTATCCATAGCCAATTAATCATTTAAAATATAGTGATAAAGCCCATCGGCTAAAGTCCAAGGTTGGAAATCGGAACAAGCCTGTGGACCAGAAAAAAATAATGTTACTGTTCTTTTTGTAACTTGAGCAGTGAGTAATACTGCAAACAATTTATTGCAATTTGTTGGAGAAATTTCATTTAAAGTTGTTGAGGTGCTGCATAGTAAAGGGCTGCTTAAACCACCTACACTGGAGGCAAAAACTCCGCCAGTACGTGGATTTATTGATACTCCACTTACTTTTCCTGTGCACATTGCAGCAAAAACTGATTGATTGATTAAAATGAGTAGTAAAAAAATAATATTTTTCATTTGGATCGCCTCTGAATTAAATTCAATAAAATTAGTTTATAAGAAGAAACCCTTGGTGCTGTGGCAAATGATGTCAAAGTATGAAAATTTCTTGAATTACCACATTCTTACCATCCATGGTACGGTTACATAATCAGTTTCATCACAATCATAATTGTCCTGTATATAACGCAAAGTTATATTCTTTTTCATTGCATATGCTTGCATTAGGATACCTAAGTATGGCTTCGTTGATGGTTTTGACCACGAACCAATTTGTTTCCAGGATTCTCGACCATTTGGAGATTTAAGTAATGCTAATAAATCTGTATCTTGTGTTTGAATTTGCATTACTTTATAAGGACCACAATCCACCTGAGCAAAAGAGATATTGCTGAAAAATGCACTAATAAAAATAATTATAATTTTCATAAGTATACCTTGCTAAATTAATAAATATGAAACCACAAGATAGATGGTCTACCATCTGATGAACATCCATCTAAATAAACATCTACAAATTTCTTACTTAAATAAGCTGCGTAAAGTGAGGCATATGTTCTTTTTCCATTTGTAGTGCTAGCGTCAAAACGGAATTGATTTACATTTTTATATGGACAAGACAAAGTGTTACCAAAAGGCTCCCCTGATAAACTTGCATAACATGTTCCGTCTACATGATGGCAACCAATGGTAGTAATTTTCCGATATGTAATATTCTCACCAGCAAATAAAGGCGTACTTCCCAACATTAAGATAAGAGTCAGCATAATTTTCTTTATCACTTTAGTCTTCCTAATTAATTTATGGATTAATTGTGTTGAACTTGTGTTTTTTCTTAAAAATATGTATTTTTTATATACAACTTATTAGAAAAAGTAAATAGGGTTAAAAATGAAAAAAGTATTGTTCTTCGTTTTGTTGATGTCTCAACTAGTGTTTGTTGGGAATGTTTTAGCCAGTACATACACTGGAAAAGTCTCTGCGATTAATGTTAGAGACGAAGATGGACTTGTATGGATTACGATCCAAGGAGAAAGAACAGGTAATAGGCCTGCTTGTGCAACTTATTGGTATATGGTAATTAAAAATGAAAATAGCCCAGCAGGGAAAAGGCAGTTGGCAATGCTGATGATGGCTAAGGCTACAAATAAACCAGTAGTTATCGATGGAGCTGGTACTTGTAATCGTTGGGGAGATGGAGAAGATATCAGCACAGTTTCAATTTAGAAAAATAAACATAAAAAGTAGATAATATTTTAATAGGAACAACTTATGAGAATAATACTAAGTTTTGTTTTAAGTCTATTGAGCTCAATGCTTTATGCAGGTCCTATAGACTGGTCTGTTGCAATGACATCTTTTCCATCAGATCAAAGTGTAGGCGATACAGGACAAGAAAAAACACCGAATGGTTATGTCGATTTAATGAGTGGTAACCTTGTTTATGATGTACCCGAAGTCACATTAAAAGGAGAGCGGGGACTGAATTTTACTCTGTCTCGTTCTTATGGAAAAGTAAATAATGGTTTTCGCTCTATGGGAAACTGGGAGCTAGAGTCACCAAGATTGGTGATGATGACTGGAGCATCGACTAAACTTAAAGGTGATGGCGGAGCTGGTATATGCATAGCCAATGGTGACGCCAAAACTGGGAATAATAATTTTGGAAATCCTATCTACGATACGAATATTATTGATAGCGGATATAAAAATGAAACTAGTGAAGATTTTTTATCATTAGCTAATGCGAACTATTTTAAAAATTTAGCTTATGCGATTGCTGTATCTACAGCAGCACAAAGAAACGTTGATCCGCGATCAAATGAAAATGTTGGATTAGCATTTCAAATTGACACCAGAATTCCTTATAATCCCTTAGGTGGAATACCTGGGATGAATACTACTGTTCCAGCTGCACTACAAGCTTATAGTAACTTATTGTTATCTGAAAATAAAAAAGACAATGAAGCTGTAATTAATGCTTTAGTTACTAATTTAAATATTTCATTGTTTATGTATAAAACTGCTCTTGAAAATAATAAAATAATTAAAGTATCTATTAGAACTAATTATGGTGTAAAGGAGATTTATAAAAACTCAAATAGCTATGATGTATTTGCTAAAGAATTAGTTGAAAATTTTAGTAGTAGTTTACTAGGAATGCAAAATATTGATATTAGTTTTTATATTAAGGGTTCTAATTCAGCCGTGGTTTTAAAAGATGGTAATGGAAGACCAGTCAATATGGCAGGTTTTATTACTTCTGTAAATACAAATGCATATGCAAATACATTATTGGCACTACTTGAGAAAAAATGGAATGGCTATGGTGTTGTTGATTCAACAAAATGGGAGTATTCAAAATTTTATTCCTCTAAAGCGGATTTTTCTTTATATTCACAGGTAGACTCTCGTCAAAGACCAATTACACTGTATCTTCCTGGTCAAAAAAATATTACATTCTATCCAATTAAAAGTAATGTAGCAGGTTATCCTCAATCAGCTCGTTATATCTCTCAAGATAACTGGTTTATTTCATGTGAAAATGGTGGAAATGATTTTAGAGTACGAGCTCCGAATGGGACTAATTATTTATTCCCTAGCCAAAATAGAGAAAACCAAACAGGCTTTCCAACTGTATTTGCAAGTCAATATATTGCGGGACGTGTAAGCATTTATGCCTCAAAAGTAGAAAATCAGTTTGGTGAATCCTATCTCATGAATTATCATAAGATGGAAAATACCAATCAGACCTATCAAGGCTATAATAATTCATCTAAATTATTTTTAGAAAGTATTAAGCATCAACTTGACGGAAAAGATATATCAGCCAATGATGAAGTCGTATTGTCATATGCTAAATATAAAAATGGATCAATAGTTACAGAAAATAAAAATGATTTTTCTAATTTCGAAGGTGACGTAGTTTTAACTAAAATTAACCGATACATAAATAATAAATATTTAGTATGGAAAGCCTATGTATATTACCAAGGGAGTAGAAGTAACTATCTAAATAATGACACTATTCCAGGCAGTACCAATACTGTTAGTCAGGTTCAAAATAAACAAGCTGCAAGTGTCTATTTGAGAACTGTTGGTGATATAAGTGGAGATGCGATTACATATGATTATGGTGGACCGTATCGAATCGTAGGAAACCATCCTAAGTCTGTTAATGGTGTTACTTCACAAGGCTATATGTGGTTTTATAGTGATTTGACTGGGATTAAATATTTTAAAGGCTCTTCAAATGGTCTTGTAAATGCGAAATCTGTTGGTTGGTCGTATTATCTTTTTAACGAGTCTCGTCCAGGCTTTGTTGAAACTAAATCATTTAAAGTAAACAGTTCTAGCTATACAGGCGTAGATATTAATCCATTACAAATTATCTATAACTACGGTCGAAATAAAGATAACAAAGAACAAACAACAACAGTAACAACAAAGGACAATACGACAGGTTTATCTAAAGTATATGTTTATGTCATGAATGCTTTTGAAGGTGGTAGTGCTGAAAGTTTTCAACATGGGCTACTTAAAAAAGTAACAATTGATGCACGTACAGAATCCTATAATTGGACAACATTAAACCCTATTGGGCAGAAGCCAAAAACAACCAGCGATAACTATACTGATTATGAAGATGTGTTATTTGTAAGGTTATATTTTAAAACGATTAATCATCATGGTACATATAGCACGATTTATAGTAATTTTGATCAATATGGAAACCCACAAGTAACTGAATTTACAGGTTTAAATGGTTCTCGTTCAATTTCGTTACCAGTTACGTATATTGCTTATTTTAATGCAGATCCTACAAATGCTTCAGTCAATGATGGTAACTTACCTTGGATTATAGGTTTACCTCGTGAAAAGGCTTCAGGATACTACACTACACAATCTCTTGAATATGACGCTCAAGGTGCAATCAAGAAGGAAAGCAAAGAAGGACGTATCTCCAAATTTAAATATGAAACTGTTTCATTTAGTTCATGCTTAGGTAACCTTACTGATTTTGCTTGGTCAAAATTTGCTAATTGTTTTTTAAGCTATGTTGCAGGAGATAAACATACAGGCTTACCAATCGAAGTTGATGTGGGTAATGGTCAACAAATTACTCAATACTCTGCCTATAAAAAAGGTATACCCGCCAATATCCGTTTAGCCAATGGTGGCCTAGAAACCAATGTGATCGATGACTTTGGTAATATTATTTTCCATACAGATGCAGATGGTGTTCGTTCACAAAACCAATATGACGATGCAGGTCGTTTAAAAATTGAAACACCAGTTATTGGTTTAAGCTATACAACTATTGATTACAATGGTTTAAACATTGTAAGAACAATGCAAAATGGCGCAAGTTATAACAAAACAGAAAAATATAATGGTGATGGTTTACTGATCTATTCTGCTGTAAATACATCAAATAAGACGGTGGTAAATTCAAGTAAATATGATGCTTTTGGAAATGTAATCTTTAGTTCAAATCCATCTACTGGAAGTACAAGTGAGGGGATTTCTACAAGTTATGATGTCTTTGACCGACCAAAAACTGTAATTGATAATGGCGTAACCGTAAACTACTGCTATCAATCATGTGGTGGGCGTAACGGTGCTATTGCATTAACAACAGATGCTTATGGTGTCACTGAAACTGATTATTTGGCTGCTGGCGATTTTAGTGCAAATCTAAAAACACTGGTCAGTCGTAAAGGTGGTGATGGTTCTGTATTCACAACCTCAACTGAATATAATTTAGGTTTATTAAAACCAACAATTGCAACTTCAGGTGCTTCAACACAAAGCTATAGTTATAACAGTAATGGCACATTGGCGACCGAAAAAGACAATAATATCAATGGGCAAAAGAGTTATGGTTATGATGCGACTGGGCGAATTAAAACCATTAGCCATCAAGATGGTTCAGTTGAAACTATTGAATATTATCCAATTAATGATTTGATTAGTTCTCGTGCTTGGCGTGGTATAACCACCAATTATGGCTATAGCTTAGCAGGGCGTTTAAATTCAACCAATAATGCCAATACTTCGCAAGGCTATGGTCGTGATGGTTTTGGTCGTGTTGTAACGCTGACACAAAATATTAACTCCAATAATGCTAATTATGGTTATACCACCACATTTGGTTATAACAACTTGAACCAAGTGGTTTCGATCATTTATCCAAACGGCAAATCTGTTAATTTGTCAGATCAAAATGCTTTGGGTGAAGTCTATTCAATACCTAGTGTGATTCAAGGGCTTAACTACAATATATTGAGTCAACTTACATCTGTACAAGCAAATGCTGATGTAGCTTGGACGTATTCGTACTCAAACAATGGTTTACCTACAGGTGTAAGTTCTACAAGTTTGAACAAATGTGTACTGAATATTGGTTATGGCTATGATGCATTAAATCGTATCAATAGAATGAGTGATCATTGTGGTGCGACCTATAACGCAACAATTGACCGTTTCGGTACAGGCTTAATGAAACAGATTGAGCTTGATCAGGCACGTTATCAGTATTTATATAACAATGATGATATTAGTTCAGTCAATATTACCTCTAAGAGTCAAATCGTTGCGCCTGCTTCCTACACTTATAACTATGTGAATGGAACATCTCGTTTAGCGAATGTTAGTGGTTCAGCATATAACTTTAGCTATGATGCGATGGGGAATGTCACCAATGATGGTGTCCGTGCCTTAGATTATGATGCTTACTATCGTATCAGTAAAAATGGTAATGAAAGCTATATCTATAATACAGATGGTTTGCGTGTTCGCGCAGTTCGTGATGATGGTATTACTGACTATATTTATGATTCAGCAGGTAATCTGGTCTATGACATTAACCATCAATCAGGTTATAGCAAAGCTTATGTTTATGTTGCTGGAAAATTAGTTGCAACTTTAGAACGTTATCCAGATACCAACAGTAAAGGCTTTGATTTGATGAATGATTTCGAAGGGGCCGAGTTTGGTATTAAGAGCTTGTTAGAGAGTTATGTGGATAGTGATGATGATGGTTTACCTGATTATATCGAACGCTTTATTGGTTCTGATCCAAATAATCCTGACTCAGATGGTGATGGTCATAAAGATGGTTATGAATACAAATTATTGGGTGCGAAAGGTGTTTTAGACCCGCTGATTCAACCAAGTGAACCAGATCCTGATGAAGATATGGCAGCATGGTTGCCTGCAATCTTAGATATGATCTTAGAAGATGACTAAGGGGATAAATCATGAAAACAAAAATGAAAAACTTAATGAAAAATAACAATATGCAGTCAAATAAGATCTGGTTGATAACAGTTCAATTGATTGTATTAAGTCTCTTCCTAGTTCTTAGTCAGCTCACGCTGGCTAAGGATCGGATTCAATATCATGTTCAGAACTTTGATGGTTCAACTTTAAAGGTGATCAATGAACAGGGTGTGGTCAGTCAGTCTTATCAATACGCACCTTTTGGTCAACAATTGCAATATAAGAAACCAAGCAATTTAAAGAATCCCAATGCTTTTGTTGGTGGGGTTCAAGATGCTGATGATTTGGTTTATTTAAAGCAACGTCACTATAACCCTGTATTAGGAAGATTTTATCAGCCTGATCCAGTGACTTTTATTATGAAAGGTCATGGACAGACCAACCGTTATCAATATGGATGGAATGATAGTTATAGCTTTAACGATCCTAGTGGTCAGGCTGCTCAACTTGCTTTTGTTCCACTAGTATTATGGATTGCTGACAATCTTAGGTCTGATACACCTAATGCAAACAATTTACCACCTAGCGGTATTGGTGATGCTGCTATAGCTGGTTATGGAGGAGCTTCCTTACTATTCTCAGCAAGATTAGCTTCAATGTCTACTGCGGAATTAAGCTATTATAATATAGTTCAAAACGGTGCATCAATTTCACCTGTAGTTTGGTTGACTCCATCAGCATTACAAGGAACGAGCCCTATTTTATGGGATGGCGCTTATGCAACTAGACAAATTTTAGGTACAACTACAACGCCCGCTGGTCGCTCTATTAATTTTCATGCTGCTGAAAGAATGGTTTTTCCACCAAAAGGAAGAATACCCATGTCTCCAAAAGAGATAGATGCCGTACTTGACGGAGCTACTAATATTAGAAAGATGACTTACAACATATATGGAGATACTTTAACTATTCAAAATAAAAATATGTTAGGAAGTCCTCAAGTTATAGTTGATGCCCAAACAGGTAATAGAATTATCACTGTAATAAATCCAAGAGCTAAATAATATGAAACTAACTATACTTAATGATAGAATTCAAAACTTTATTGATAAAAAAGATATTTCAATAAAAAATGCTCAAGAAATTGATTTTTTATTGAGTAAATTAAGTATTGATAATGAAGTAATTGATGATTTAATTTTAATGATAGCGTTATATGTACCAGGTGGAGGAGATTTTTTATTGGATGAAGATCAAATTATTATGCAATTAAGTAAAGCAAAAGAAATACTTAAAAATTTATCTAATTAATGATATCTGATATAGATTTAGATATTTTTTTAATAATTAGAAATATATATTTTAGTTTAAGAGAATGGCATTATGAGCATGAAAATATTATTTGTACCTTTTCTAGGCAAGAGAGTTGTGAATATATTGATTTTTTATATGAACCTATAATATTTGTACCCCAATATTTAGTAGGTTTTGAGGAGAGATCAATTGCAAGAAGGGCTTTCTTTGGATTCGGAAGAAATATTTCTTGTCCCAAAGCTTTGGAATATCTGAATCAATTTCTTAATGATCCAGACCCAACACTAAGAGGATTTGCCGATGAACAATTTAAGATCTTAGGAATTAAAGTTTAGCCACATCAATAGTTTGATCTGGAATATAAATACTTTCATTAGGAAGTAATAAGCTTGCTTCCTTAAATTTATGCTCTACTACTAAATTAGAGATTTCTTTTGCTTCTTCTGTTATATCAATGATATCAGTTACCCATTTATTGATGTAATGTTCAACTGCAATTCCACTTAGACCGATCTGAATAGCTCTGTATTTTAAAGATTCTAATAATAAATTTCGTTCAGGATCCCATTGTATTCTTACAGGAGTTTTGGATTTAACTATATTCCATTCATCTTCTTTAATTGCTATAGGCTTATGGCTTGAACAACTATGACTTAATGCCCAGTCGAAGCCATCTTTTGATATATCTATTGCTAAAATTTTTTGTTGCTTATTATCTTGATGTCCCCAACCAGCGCGATACATCATCCAAAGAAATGAAGGCTTTATCCATGTCATTCTAGTCATTTTGAAATGAGGATTATCCTTAAGTGATTTATTTCTAATTGCTAATGAGGCTAATTTATTAGAAAAAGCTTGATATACTCTAATGGCAGATTCTGTTTGAAAAGCCCGAATAACTTTTTCATCATATTTATTCATTTTTTAACTCAGATAAAAATATGATTATATTTTATAGTATAAATTGATAATTGGATCATTCTTGTTATAATAATTTAAAATATAAAAATTGGTCAACACATGAAAAATATACTTATAGCATTATGCTTTAATCTACTATTTTGCAATTCTGTATTTGCAAATAGTCCATTCTCACCCACAAAAATAAGTGGATTAGTCGTACATGATAACGGAACAGATATAATTATTGAATTGAAAGCTAATGTAGCGACAGGTGAGGGATGTCAAATAACAAATCAAGTAGTATTAAGAAAAACTCATCCATTATTCAAAGAAGTGTATGCTGCACTTTTATCTGCTTTTCATAGCCAAACTGTAATTCAAGGTTGGATTAATGGTTGCCATACTATAGGAGAAAGAAGACCTATTCTTACTCGTCTTGATTTAAAAAAATAATTTTAATCAAATTTTAAAAACAAAAAAAGATCAGACTCATCTGATCTTTTTGTTTTCCAGCATATAGATTTAAAAATTAAAGCCCAGCTTCATATTCGCTATTGCTGAGTAACTTTTCAACATCTGCAATATTGTCTGGTTTAATTTTATAAATCCAGCCTTTGCCATAGGGGTCATCATTAACAAAATCTGGATCATCTTCGAGTGCAGTATTCACTTCTACAACTTCACCAGAAACAGGCGCATGAATATCAGATGCTGTTTTAACGGATTCAACTACACCAGCCTGAGCGCCAGCAACCACATGGCTACCTACTTCAGGCGCTTCAACGTAGACTAAGTCGCCTAAAGCATCTTGAGCATGGTCAGAAATACCAGTAATCACAAGATCACCTTCAATTTTTACCCATTCATGTGTAGCTGCATATTTCAAATCTGAAGGATGATTCATAATGACTCCATTAATCAATTTATTTTTGGCACGAGTTATACAGGTTTTTTAATCAAAACAGAAAGCAGAGATACTGATAAACTTATTCATCGAAACAAATAATCATGATAAATCACATTATAAGTATGGGTCTTTGCGCCAACTACTTGGGCTACGACCACTCCAGCGTTTAAATGCACGACTAAAGTTTGCAACATCACTATATCCGAGTTCATCTGCAATTTGTTCCAGTGTATAGTCAGTACGGGAAAGTAACGATGTGGCATGGCGATAACGTACTTCATCTACCAGTGTAGAGAAAGAAGTACCTTCGGCAGCCAACTGACGCTTTAATGTACGGTCTGACATATGCAGACGATCTGCGACATTTTCAATACTTAAATAATGCTGTTCCGAATGAGTCAAGATATCACGTACGCGCATCGCCAAACGACGTCTTTCACCCAAAGCTGAAAGTTCTGCTTCACATTGATTAATCGCAATTTGACTGGCAATCGGGTCAGCATTGACCATTTTTAAGCCCAAGTAGGATTTGTCAAAACTTGCAATGAGGTGTGGCTGTTCAAAACGCATATTGTATTGCTTTGCCAGTTTCTCGATGTATTTTTCAAAGCCATCAGGCTTGGGAAAATCAAAATCGATATCGCCATGCAAATAATCAATACCAGTTAAGGCTTTTGCCATTGTCATAATACCAAAGGTTAGCCCCATTACAATTTCTGTGCGCAAAGGTTCGATTTCGATATCACATTGCAATTGAAGTGTGGCTTTTTCACCAAAAGTAGAAAAATACAATTGTAGAAAGGGCATACGCAACTGGATAAAGCGGTTGGCTAAGACAAGCGCATCGGTAATATCGTGTGCTGTCATGATGGCATAACCAATAAAGCCATGGATTGAAATACGCATTTGTGTACCAAGATGAAAGCCTAAGGTGCTTTCACCTGTAAGTTTTAATGCGTGTTTAATCAATTCATTGGCAAGTGGTGTCGGAATCCGACACTCAGGATCTGCTAACTGTTCGCTGGTAAAATTAAAGGGTGCGAACAGTGTTTCTGCGCTATATCCCCAACGAGAAACAATATCTAATAATAATAGTCCATAAACACCAGGAATTCCCTGATCTTGGCGAGCTGAGACTGTTTTCATGTGCTTTCCATTGCTCTGAACATTGTTTTTACTTGTTTAATCATATTGTCATGATATGGAAAAACCCTTAAATATTGTAAGACAAATTTAGGATTAATGTGCATCAAAATTGCGTTTAAATACCACAATTTTAGTGGTTGAAATCAGCAATACATCATCATCTTGATTTTTTGCTTGTGTTACATAGGTCACAATTGCGCGATCATTTTTGGTTTTAGAGGGCTGGATAGATACAATTTCGACATCAACATGTATTTTATCGCCCACACGCGTGGGTTTTGGCCATCTTAAACTTGATTCTGAACCAATTAAGCCATAAGCAACAGGGAAGCATTCTGTCCAAAGACGCATGGTGACGGCAGACGTATGCCATCCACTTGCAGCAAGTCCTTTAAAAATCGGGTGATCTTTGGCTTTTTCAGCATCAGTATGGAAAACTTGCGGATCATACTTATGTGCAAACTCTAAAACCTCATCCAAAGTCATTTCGTACTCACGACTTTTAAAATGATCACCAATATTTAAATCTTCCAAATACAACATTGTTTATACATTCCCTTAATTTCACACAATACTCATAAATGATGATGTTCTACGCATAAAAATTAAATTATTTAAACTTTTTCATTGTAAATCACCATTAAGCAATTTCAATGACTGTTTTGCCAATCATCCATTTTTTTAAGTGGTATTGAAATATCACTCAAAATATCGAGTGATTTAGACCATAATAATATTGTGTAATGTCCTGAAAGTAATGAAAATACGACCAAAGTGAATTGAGCAAGCTTATGACGCGTTAAAGCAATGTTTTAAGCATCCAAACTTCACAAACATGACTATGACCAGTATTACCTTTAGGCTGTGATAAATGTTTAAAGCCTAACTTTTCATAGAGTTTAATGGCTTGCCATAAATCTTGAGTGGTTTCTAAATAACAAGACTGAAAGCCTTGTTGTTGCGCAAATTCAAAACACTTTTCCAAAATTTTCTTAGCAAATCCTAAACCACGAAGTTCAGGCAAAAAATACATCTTTTGAATCTCTAAAATAGTTGCATCACCTTGTAATGGTGAAAGACCTCCGCCACCAACAACTCGCCCATTTGCATCCTCAATGACCCAATATTGAGCATTGGGTTGAGCATATACCTGATATAAATCATCCAGGATCGGGTCGGCTACAGCAAAGCCTGATTCAGGTGCTAAGCCAAATTCTTTAGATACCTCACGAATGACTTGTGCGATCGACGGATTGTCTTGTATTTGTATCGTTCTAATTTGGTACATAAGTAAATGAAAATAAAAAAGGTAGAATTTTTATAACAAAATTTCTACCTTTTGTGATCAGTTAAAAATTCAACTGATCAAAACTTTAGCAATTGAATAGTGATAAATAAGTAATTTTACAAGTTTTACTGCAACACTATTTTAATTCACTTGAAGATTTACCCAATTCTCGACGGGCAATAATCAGCTGTTGAATCTGTTGCGTTCCCTCAAAAATATCTAGAATTTTTGAATCACGCGCCCATTTTTCTAACAATTCATCTTCGTTATAACCCACACTGGCAGCCAACTCTACACATTTTAAAGTGATTTCATTACAAATACGTCCAGCTTTAGCTTTGGCGATAGAGGCCTCACGAGAGTTTGGTTTTTTGTTATCTGCCATCCATGTGGCTTTTATAGTGAGTAAGCGTGCAGCTTCCCATTCTGCTTCCATCCGATAGATTTGTGCAGCCAAATTGGATGTTTGTAAATATGGAGTTGCATAGTCGGGATCTAGTTCATCTTTAAAGATGTCTTTAATACGTTCTAACGATGCTTTGGCACAGCCCACAGCCATGGCAGCAACAAGTGGACGGGTATTATCAAAGGTTTCCATCACGCCCGCAAAACCTTTGGCTACATCAATTTCTGCATTACCAAGTAAATTTGCTCCAGGGACACGGCAGTCAATAAAACTAATTGCCGCTGTATCGGATGCCTTAATGCCAAGTTTATGTTCAAGGCGTTCAACTTTCATTCCAGGTGTACCTTTAGGCACAACAAAAGATTTAATTGCAGCACGGCCCAATTTCTTATCTAAAGTTGCCCAAACCACGACTGAGTCAGCACGTTCCCCAGAGGTGACAAATATTTTTTCACCGTTCAGAATGTAATCATCACCATCTTTGGTTGCGGTTGTGCGAATCGCAGCAGAGTCAGAACCACAACCAGGTTCAGTAATGGCCATTGCAGCCCATGTCCCCTTAAAACGCTCAAGCTGTTCATCATTGGCAACTGCCGCAATCGCAGAATTGCCCAGCCCTTGACGAGGCATGGTCAGCAATAGGCCTGTATCGCCATAACACATTTCGATTACACCCAAGGCAGTCGACATATTGGTGCCATTTTTATTATTACTGTCGATATCGCCACGTTTATTAATTGCAGCGCCAGCATTAAGCCCATCACCACCGTCGTTCATACCATCCAGTAAAGAAGCCAGCATATCGAGTTCTTTAGGATAGGCATGTTCCGCTTTGTCGTATTTACGAGAAATTGGGCGTAAAACATTCAATGCAGTTTCGTGTGCTTGATCTAAAAGCATTTGGAATTTTTTTGGATTTTGTAAATTCATGATTTTTATCCTTTATCTTCTAAGTTAAGCGTGTAAGCCAGAATGTAGAACGGCAGTTGCACGTAAGTCGCGGTACCAACGCTCAGCCGGATGTTCCTTAGTAAAACCATGTCCACCTAAAATTTGCACACCATCTGTACCAATTTTCATAGATTTTTCTGCACAAAGTAGACGGGCTAAATACGCTTCTCTATGGAAGGGTTGTCCTGCTTCTGCAAGACTGGCAGCATTTAAAATCAGCATACGCATTGCATCAATTTCAATCGCCATATCTGCGATCATAAATGCCACACTTTGACGGTGTGAGATAGGTTCACCAAATGCAGTACGTTCATTGGCATATTTGATACTGTAATCTTTAACCGCTTCACAGCTACCAACAGCCATTGCACACCACATTAGATTGCCTAAATCTAAAAATGCAGCGTAATTAAAATCGTCGTCACCTAGACGTTGGGCAGGGGTATTGTCAAACTTCAAAGTTACCGTTTCAGTTGCTTTTAAACCCATTGCCGGTGATTTTTTCACTGTAATACTTGGATCTCGCTTTACAACGAAAACGTCCGCTTGACCCTTAAAGTCAGCACTAACAAGGAATAAATCCGCTGTTGCACCCAATAGCACTAAAGTTTTTTCTCCAGTAATGCTGAATTGTCCATTGTTGGCAGTTGCTTTAGTTTTTAAACGTAATGGATTAAATGCAGGGGTTGCTTCTTGTACTGCAAAAGTGGCTTGAATATCAGTATCATTGGCAAAATTTGCTAAATAAACAGATTGAACTTTTTCAGAACCCCATTGCGTGATTGCATTGATAACACTAAAAGTAGAGAGCAGACCTGCAGCAAGTGAGAAATCACCTTTAGCCAAGCGTTCAGCAATTAAAATATTACTCACAATATTTTTTTCAGATGCGACACCACCTAAAGCTTCAGGCAGTGCATAGTAATTTAGACCTAAATCGGTACTGTGTTGCCAAAGCTCAGCTGGAAACTTTTCCTCGTGATCCGCTTGATGAGCCAATTGATAAAGTACTTCGGAAGCAAATTGATCCATGGCATCCACCGTCATTTGCTGCTCTTCAGTCAAACTCAGATCAAATAGGGACTTTTGCTGATTGGGTAGACGTTGTTTAGTTACATTTGAATCTGATTTAAATGCTTTTTGAGTTGCGCTTAAGGTTTTAAAACCTGCTTTAGAACCTTGATAAAGAGATCTTTCAATAAATTTACGCAACTTAAACTGATCAAGTAAGTCACTACCTGCAATTTTAGTAATTAGATTTAAACCCAAACCTTGAGCTTTATTTACCATATTGGTCATGCCGAAGTCCCTGTATTTTAGTGTCGGTATACAATAATCCTGACATGCATAAAAATAAAAAACTATGTCAAAGCTGACAAAGTGATTGACCTTAGATGAATGGTTGAGTAGATGATATATTTGTTATTAATATTCTGATTTTTATTGTTTATTTTTAAATAAAAAAACCCAACATTTGTTGGGTATTGGTAAAAGTGACATTTTTAAAACTTTTACAATCTCGTTTAGCCTGTATGAAAACTAAAAAGATTAAACAAAAGGTACAATCATTTTACGAACATTGGTCTTTGCTTCAATCACCGTCATAAATGTATAAGCACCAATAAATTTACGACTGATAAACATAAATTCTTTTGGTGGAATACTGAAATAACGTGAAGCCATTGATTTTGAAGCACGTTGCATCACACGGCTATGTAGCTGGCTTTTTTTCCAGTCATAGCGGTTATGTTGATCCATCACCCCAGCAGGTAAATCTGGATTATTTAAAGGTGTACTAAATGCTTCTGTTGCTAATAAAAATACTTTTGCCATATCGGGTTTAATGCTTAAAGGCATTGCATCAAAGAACTCATAGCCCGACATCGCATTGACCATTGCTTCAGCATCGTGGTTATAACCCGCTTTGATTAAATTACAAGCTACGCGAAGTAATTGGTCATCGAACTGACGTATAGCGCCAAAATCTAACAAAATAATTTTATCTTTTATCTCTTCACCATTGCCCAAGCGAACAAGGTAATTGCCAAAGTTCGGGTCGGTTTGCATTTCGCCCCACTCAAACAATTCACGAACTGCGATTTCAAGTGATGCTTCACCTAAAAGATTACGTCGCTCTTGTGGTAAAGACAGCATGACAGGGCTGTTGATGGGTACACCACGTTCAAAGGTCATACAGAGGACTTGATTGGTACAATAGTCATCAATAATTTGTGGCACACCATAACGTGGATCTTCTTTAAGTCGCTGGCCAAAACGACGGGTTGTTGCCGCTTCAACTTTATAATCAACTTCACGATGCATCATTTCACGCACTTCATCAAACCACTGATCGAACTCACGGGTTTGTGGCACCATACGTGTCAATTTAAGCATATTTCGAAATAGGCTCATATCTGAGTCTATGGCATCAGCTACACCTGGATATTGGATTTTAAGAACCAGCTCTAATCCATCTGACTTACGTGTTGCGCGGTGAACCTGAGCCAGCGAAGCCGTACCAATCGGTTCATGATCAATGGTGAGATCGTTGAGTTTTGAACCCAATTGGCTGACCAATTGCTCTTTAATCGCAGGCCATGCAAGGGCAACTGTTTGATTATTGAGGGTGTTTAATGCTTGAGTAATTTCTTCAGGTAAAAAATGCTCGCCATAAAGCGCCATCATTTGACCGATTTTAACAATTGAGCCTTTTAGCTTGCCAATTTCTTGAACAAGGTAATTGGCTTGTTCTTTCATAGCTTGTTTACGTTTTTTTTCTTTTTCTTCTTCACTTGAAAAGATTGAACTCGCACTTGAAGCTGCCCAGCGTGTACCTGCCAATAATGATGCTTTTGCAATTGATAAGCGACGATCCATTGATGAGGTTTTTAACTGTTTGAGCTTTTCGTTCTGATCTGACATGAAGATAAAATCCTTTATAAGAGATTCGAAAAGATAAAAAGATGACTAATTGTAAGGAATATTACATGGAATGACTGTATTTAAACAGTTCAATTCGCTGAATGGGAGAATTAAAATTAATTCCATCAAAATAGCCTAAGCAATATTAAAATTTACATTCTAAATTGGATTTTAAGCTCTTTCCGGAGTATTAAACCTTGCTTATTTGAAGCAATGTAATTGATGATCAGATCTTTAACGCTTTGATTAGTAAAACCAAGTGCATAGCCCTTAACAATGATAATGCTGGGCAAGCTAAAGAAAAAATACTTTACATCGTCTAGAGAAGGCGCTTCGTAAACACCTTGTTCAGTGAGTGTTTGTTGAAAAAATTGCTTTTCAATTTTAACATTTGGAGTGGATTCATCATCCCACCATGACTGACGCATTGCCATGAGGTTATTATGTTTGTAGCTCATAAATTGACTAAATTCATAAATATTTAAAAACTTGTTGTATATATAAAGGTGAAGTGATGCAATTTCAAGTTAAGCGCTCAATCTCAGCAATTTTGCCACAAATAAGTTTATATTTTATAACCAAGCGCATTGATTTTTTTTTAAACATACAACAATAGGCTTGAAAATAAATCTAAAAAACGAGTGACATGGTGAAATAAAGTTGATTGCTTTAAATCAAGTTTTAACAATAATTTATCTGCAATGATTGTATTTAGTTTCAAATCTTTTACACTCTTTTGCATAAGGGATTGTTGCTAATCAGTGCCTTAGTTCTTTTGATTAAAAGTGTTTGAATTAAAATAATGATTTGGGATAGGGGAATTGGATGTATTTAAAGTATTGGGGTATCAGTTTAGTTGTATTATTGCCGATGCACACTCAGGCGATCGGTTATAGCTCAGACTATTTAAGCTGTATGAATTCGGCAGGTTCAAGCTCGGCAACACTTGCCAGCTGTATGAAAACTGAGTTGAGTAAGCAAGATGATCGTTTGAAATCATTATTTAAACAGACGCTGGATTTGTATACAGACAAGCAACAGAAAGCTCAAAAGAAATATCAGAAACAATGGTTTAAACTTCGTGATCAGCAGTGTGATGAGTCGAATAAATCAGTTTCTGATGATTATAAAATGAAGTATTACAATTGTGCCCTCAAACAAACAGTCAATAGAGCCAATATGTTAGAGAAACAAAGCTATCGTTTATAATGCTTTATTGCGCTATAAAATAATTGCTAAGTAAATTGTCGTAAAGCATTATAAATGTCATGCAAAACAAGGTATCATAAGGCGTTTAAAAATATGACCTTGGAGAAACCTTAAGTGGATCGACCGACTATTAGCCCTGAACATTTACAGGAAGCTGCTGAAAACCTATCAACAATTCGTGATTTTATTCGTTTTGGGGTTACAGCTTTACGTCAATACGATGCACATTTGGGTCAAGGTACAGAAGATTATTTCGCAGAAAGTTCTGCCTTGGTTTTACAAACGCTTTCTTTAGAATGGAAGGCGGATGCTGAAATTTTAGATTCAAAATTATTGCCAAGTGAAAAAGCTGAGTTTTTAAATTTACTCGAACGTCGTGTAAATGAAAGAATTCCAACCTCTTATTTACTTAACCTCTCTTATTTCTTTGGTAAGCCATTCTATGTTGATGAGCGTGTGTTAATTCCTCGTTCACCGATTGCTGAATTGATCGAAAACCGTTTTGCACCTTATTGTTTAGATGAAAATGGGCAAACTCGTGCAGGCGTGAATAATTTACCTGAAAACCCAAATCCAAAAACACCACAGCGTATCTTAGATATGTGTACGGGTTCAGGTTGTATTGCGATCGCGTTGGCATATGCATTCCCTGATTCAGAAGTAGATGCAACTGATATTTCTAAAGAAGCATTAGAAGTGGCTTCTATTAATGCGGAGCATCACAATAAGCAATATCAGGTGGCTTTGCTTGAGTCTGATTTGTTTGCCAAAATTCCAGCTGAAAATCAATATGATTTGATCGTTTCAAATCCACCCTATGTGGATGCCGAAGATATGGCTGATCTTCCAGATGAATTCCATCATGAACCTGAACTTGCTTTAGCAGCAGGCCAAGATGGTTTGGATTTAGTTCGAAAAATGTTGGCTCAAGCTGCTGATTATTTAACTGAAGACGGTTTAATCGTAATTGAAGTGGGTAACTCAGAATGGGCAATGAAACAGAATTTTAATACGATTGATTTTTACTGGTTACAGTTCCAAAAAGGCGGTACAGGTATTTTTGCTTTGACTGCTGAACAATGTCGTACATTCCGTGATTTATTTATTCAATCTATTCAAGCTTAAGGAGTCGTAAGCATGGCAGGTAACAGTATTGGACAACTCTTCCGTGTAACGACTTGTGGTGAATCTCACGGCGTAGGCTTGATGGCAATTGTTGACGGTGTGCCACCGGGTCTTGAATTATCTGCTGAAGATTTACAAATTGATTTAGATCGTCGTAAACCGGGAACGTCTAAGTTTGCCACTCAACGTAAAGAGCCAGATGAGGTTGAAATCATTTCTGGAGTTTTTGAAGGTAAAACGACAGGAACTTCAATTGGTTTATTGATCCGTAATACAGATCAAAAATCTAAAGATTATGGCAATATTGCGCAAACTTTCCGGCCAGGCCATGCGGATTATACTTATACGCAAAAGTATGGTTTCCGTGATTATCGTGGTGGCGGTCGTTCAAGTGCACGTGAAACGGCGATGCGTGTGGCAGCGGGTGCGATTGCAAAGAAATTTCTTTTTGAAAAATTTGCGATAGTGATTCGTGGTCATGTGACGCAAATTGGTACAGAAAAAGCACAAGCTTTAGATTGGAATGAAGTCCCGAATAATCCGTTTTTCTGTGGTGATGTCAATGCAGTTCCACGTTTTGAAGCGCTGGTGACATCATTACGTGAACAGGGTACCAGTTGTGGTGCAAAGCTTGAGATTCTTGCAGAAAAAGTACCTGTAGGTTGGGGTGAACCCGTATTTGATCGTTTAGATGCTGATATTGCTCATGCCATGATGTCAATCAATGCGGTGAAAGGTGTTGAAATTGGAGATGGTTTTGCAGTTGCAGAACAATTTGGTCATGAAACCCGTGATGAACTTAGCACAGATGGGTTTTTAGCCAATCATGCAGGTGGTATTCTCGGTGGTATTTCTTCAGGCCAAACCATCCGTGTAGCGATTGCGTTAAAACCAACCGCAAGTATTACTACACCAGGAAAAACCATCAATCTTGATCGTGAAGATACAGATGTACTCACCAAAGGTCGTCATGATCCTTGTGTAGGCGTGCGTGCGACACCTATTGCTGAAGCCATGCTTGCCATTGTATTGATGGATCATTTTATGCGTCACCGTGCACAAAATGCTGATGTGGTTGCACCATTTGCACCAATTGAACCTAAATAGCAAATATATTTCAGATAAGAGAAGGTATTTTAGTTTTGAAATACCTTTAATTATTAGAGTAAATTTCATAAGTTAAAGATTTTGAGTTAAAAAAACCAGACATTTTGTCTGGTTTTTTATATCTATGCTGCTCAGTCTTATTGAGTAACAATTTGGCCTGTATAACCTTTTAAGAACGTCAGATACGCAGAAGACTGTTGACCATCTGCCTTTAAGATTGAACGTTCAACATCACCCTGATTGGTTACCAATTTAAGTGAAATTTCTTTACCATTACGGAATGAGTTAAGAAAGCTGACAGGAACATTAATCGAGTTTGATGAAACTGTACCCGCATATTGTGTCGTGTTAATGGTTGAATATGTATATGGCTGACCATCCACTAAGAAGACAAATTGGGTAATATCATATTTTGTTGGATTGTTAATTTCTGCTGTGATTTTAAAGCCATCACGGACTTCATCTTTCCAACGCATAGAAAGTTCAGGGCAAACTTCATTTGCTTCACAGATTAAAGGGCCTTTTGTAACAACTCTTTCTGGATAAGAGCCAGCACAACCTGCCAAAGTTAAACATGCTAAAGAAGAAATTACCGCAAATTGAAGTTTCATACCGCTTCCTAATAAGTTCATTTGTGTTATTGATATGTTGATAATCTATGTAAAATTTACCGCTTTTTAGTTAAAAAGTGAATTAAATATTTCAGTAATTTGTATTTCAGTTAAGGCATAGCATAAATCTTAAACAAAATTTAAGATTTTTAATATTTCCTTTGCTACATTTTCAGTTAATTGATTTAAACGAGTCAACGGCTCACCTTCAATAAAATATTTAAAATTCGACAATGTGTTTTGATAATGGATTGAGATAAAAAAAGTACCTTCTGGTTTTTCAATACTAGCACTACCACCAGGTTTAAGTAAGCCTGTACAACTGACAACGATATCTGCAGCGCTAAAGAGCTTTTTCCCTTGAATTGCCATCACTTTAGAGACTTCAACTGATTCAGCGCTATATTTTTCGATGAGGGATGGATCTATCTGTAAAATTGAAATTTTAATAGAAGGGTCGTAACTGACTAAGCCACCTAATAAAATATCTGCACCACTATTTTTATAGATCGAAAATTGGCTGGATAAATAACCAGAACTTGCACTTTCAATAAATGCGACTGTTAAATTCTTTCTTTCAAGCAGATCACAACATTGTTTTAAAAGCATTGGTATGACTCTAAATTAATTATTTATATTCAATAATTTAACTATAAGTGAATTGAGAAAATCTGCAAGAAAACCAAATAAAAAATAAGCATATCGAGTCGTGAAGTTAATTATTATTTTAATATTTTTAAATATAAATCATGATGTTAGCTCTACATAGTTTATCAGAGACAAAATTAATCAAAAGAACGCTGAGTTGAAATAAGCTTGTCATATTTATTTGCCATAATGACGGCACAAACAACAAAAACCAAGAATAAGCATCAAATAACAACCACAGAAAGTTAAAAGAATAATCAGCGTAAAGTCTGTAAATATGCAGTCAACCCACTTCTCAACAGGTGGGTTTTCCTTTTTTAGGCCAATTGTAGAATTACTATGCAATATGATGAATTTTTATATTTCAAATGCGTCAAAAAGTGATATAAATAAAAATAAAGTGCATATGAAAATGGAGTGCGAATGATGAAAACGACTGTTAAGTATGTTGTCTTAAAAAGTAGAGAATATCAGCTTGGCACAGCCTTATTTGAAGAAAGTATTGAAGCCGAAGGAAATTATTTTGATCAAATACCTGAGATCATTCACTATCAAAATCATAATTTTAAAGTAAAGTCCAAAGAACTTAGCCGTAAGCAAATTTTTGATGATTTTGAAGAATCTCAAACCATTTTAGTCAAAGTTATCGCAGTTTAATAGTTTCCCAAGTTATCTCTGATATGGACATTGCATAAATAAAACCCAGCTAAACTGGGTTTTATTTATTTGGTAATTTAATCAATCACTGTTTGACAATCAATACAGGGAGTTTGGTTTGACCCAGTACATCTTGCGCAAAGCTGCCTAAGAAAAACTTTTGGAAGCCTTTACGCCCATGTGATCCCATGATAATTAAATCTGTATGTAATGATTCAGCAGTTTTAATGATGGTTTCAGCTGCAACCGAGTCTCTCACGACTTGTGTATCAATTTGAACACCTTGCTGTTCAGCCAATTGTTTGGCTTTGCTCAAACCTTCTTCCGCATTTTTAATTGCTTCTTGAATGTAATCTTTTAACATATCTGGCGAATAGTAAAAATCAGCAGCAGCAAAAGGGTCTTCAGCAACGACACTGATCGCAGTGACTTTACTTCCAAAGGCTTTTGCAATCGCAGCAGCATGTTTTAATGCAGAAAAAGAAATGTCAGAACCGTCAACTGGGACAAGAATATTTTGATAAGTCATAATCACACCTTTTTAATTAACATTTCAAATAAAAATTAAGCTTCTTCTTGGGTAGATTTAATAATCAACACAGGCAGTGGAGAAATAGACAACACTTCTTGTGCAACACTCCCTAAGAAGAATTTCTTCAGACCAGTACGTCCATGGGAACCCATCACAATAAGGTCCACATTGAGTTCATCTGCAACATCTAAAATTCCAGTAGCAGGAGGAACTTCACGCACCACTTTGGTATCTACTGTCGTTACACCATGGTGAACTAAAGTTTCTTGAATATCTTTTAAACGTGCTAAAGCATTTTTTTCAGCTTCAAATAAATATTGAGTTACAGCAGGCGCTATTTTATAAAAATCGACGCCTTTAAAAGGATCAACTGCGATCACACTCATCACAGTAATTTTACAGTTAAAAGCAAGTGCAAGTTTTTCTGCATGTTCAAGTGCAGCATAAGAAATAGGAGAGTCATCTACAGCAAGAAGGATGTGTTGATAAGCCATTATAAGTTTCTCCCTTTTTTGTCTGATTATTTATTCATTGATAACACATTGCGCTGTTAGTCGCAAATTGTCGATGAGAATTTTAGTTGATCAAAAGTGTGTTATTTCAAGCTTTTGTGAAATACACATAATTTTATTATGGTTTTATTTTGTAACGTTTAATTGTCCTGATTTTTTATTGAGATCTCGCTCATGTAAATTTGAACTCCGGTTTTAGGTTAGCGTTCTAAATATGATGCATTTTGAATTCTTACGATTCTAAAAACTGGCATGATAAATGCTTTAATTTAATGCAAACCGATATTTATGAATAAAATTTTGGCATCAATTTGGAACATTTTAAATCAAGTGCCATAGATAAGTGGATCAGTATGAAAATTTATACGCAACGTCTAGACCATATAGAGTCAAACATTGAGGCTGAAAGTATTGAATTGACTTTTGATACTCGGCAAAAGAGCCGTTTTCGTGCAACTTTAAATAATGGGCGCGATATCGGTGCGGATTTACCACGTACAGGCATTTTGCGTAGTGGTTCTTATATTGCAACTGAACAAGGTGAAGTGTTACGTGTAGATGCCAAAGCTGAAAAATTAATGCAAGTTTCGGCGCTGCATAGTTTTGACTTACTTAAAGCTGCATATCATCTGGGAAATCGCCATGTTCCGTTAATGCTTACCCCAACTGCACTTTATTTTGAACCTGATCATGTCCTTGCAGAAATGATCCAAGGTTTAGGGCTGACAGTAGATGAAGTTGAACATCCATTTGAACCTGAAAGTGGGGCATATGCACAACATCAGCATGATCATCGTTTAAGCCCGATTAAGGCTTTACATCATGTCCATCACTAACGCATCGCAACTATTAAGTCTATTGACCCTGTCATCGACAGCTTTACCGATAGGTGCATATTGTTATTCGCAAGGGGTGGAAAGTGCGATTGATCAAGGCTTGATTCATGATGAAGCAAGCAGTATTGCTTATTTTGAAGAAGTACTGGAAATGTTGCTGGTTAGGTTTGAACTCCCCGTTTTAAAACGTCTGATGCAACATTATTTAGACGAAGCTGAATTTTTAAATTGGGCTAACTTTTATAAAGCGAGCCGTGAGTCGAAAGAATTACGGGCTGAATCTCAGCAGTTGGCATTTTCTTTGAATGCTTGGATTCGTGATGTTTTAAAACAGCAACCTGAGATTAAAAAGCAGTTTGGTTTTGTCCCTGTTTATGCACATTTATGCGGAACATTAAAACTTAATCTGGTGGATGTGCTGACAGCATATAGCTTTACTGTTTTAGAAAACCAAGTGCTAGGTGCGGTTAAAACTGTCCCTTTAGGGCAAATGAGTGGTCAAAGAATTTTGTGGCATTTACATGGCTTAATTCCTCAAGCCATAGTGCGTGCCTTGGCTTTAGAAGATGATGAGTTAAGTAGTGCTTTGCCCAATTATGCGATGTTAAGTATGTCGCATGAAACTTTATATTCACGATTATTCAGATCATAAATGACACGTTTCATTCGCTATTTTTATTGAGAATGAAGCATAGAAAAGGAAAAAATGATGACAGAACGTAGCCCTTTACGTGTTGGAATAGGTGGTCCTGTTGGTTCAGGTAAAACAGCATTAACCCTGAATTTATGCCTTGCTTTACGCAACAAATATAATATGGCGGTTGTGACCAACGATATCTATACCAAAGAAGATTCTAATTTTTTAACTCGTCATGAAGCGATGTCACCAGAACGTATTGTTGGTGTTGAGACAGGTGGTTGTCCACATACTGCAATTCGTGAAGATGCTTCAATTAACTTGGCTGCAATCGATGATCTTTGTGAAAAATTTGATGGTTTAGAGCTGATTATTATCGAAAGTGGTGGAGATAATCTAGCCGCTACCTTTAGTCCCGAATTATCTGATTTAACCCTTTATGTGATTGATGTTGCAGGTGGTGAAAAGATCCCGCGTAAAGGTGGTCCCGGCATTACCAAGTCGGATTTATTGATTATTAACAAAACAGATTTAGCTCCAATGGTCGGTGCAAATCTCGATGTGATGGATCAAGATGCAAAACGCATGCGTGGTGACAAACCTTTTCTATTTTCAAATATGAAAACTCAAGATGGTTTAAAGCAAATCATTGAGTTTATTGAGAAACAAGGTTTATTTAAAGCTTAGCCCAGAGATTAAAGCTTAGTCGCGATATTAAAAATAATTGTAATTATTTGAATTGAAAAAATAATCAAAGGAGAATTTGAATGCGTTTTTTAAAACACAGTCTGATGGCATGTGCTGCATATTTACCTGTATTGGCTTTAGCTCACCCTGGACATGATCACCATACCGGTTTTTGGGCAGGCTTTATTCATCCATTTACAGGTTTAGATCATTTGATGATGGCAATCGCATTTGGTGTATTGATGTGGACGGCAAATCAACGCTGGAAGCTTTTCGGCTTGATTGGATTAGCTGTAGCGATGGTGATTGGCTTTATGATCGGTAGCCAAGGATTTATTCCAGCAGCAGTTGCTGAGTACGGCATTATTGCGTCATTGGTTTTATTGGCTATAGCGCTTTGGACAAAATCAAATCAAGTTTTACCTATTATTGCAGCAGTTCTATTGGCAAGTTTTCACGGTGTTGCACATGGCGCTGAATTAGGCCAATCAGGTCATGCCAGCTTACTGATTTTAGGTATGGTGACAGCAATGACATTGATCTATGCGGGTGGATTAGGCATTGGTGCTTTTATCAAAAAGTACGTTCCATATGGCAAGAAAATTATTGGTACTTTGGCTGCAATCGTTGCGGTTATTGGTCTGGCTTAATGTTTAAGCGCTTAATTGCGGATATCAATTTATAAAGGCGGCCATGATAAGTTTAGTGGAATATCTTCCTGATCAGCGCCTTTGGTATGCCAAACTCGAATTGGGTTTTCAGGCTCAAACTGAGCGAACGATATTGGCGCATCGTAGACATTTTGGACCTGTACGTGTGCAAAAGATGCTGTGGCCAGAAAAAACTGGAATTTGTCATGCGATTATTGTCCATCCGCCTGCGGGTATTGCAGGTGGCGATCATTTAACATTTGAGATCAGTGTAGATGATGCTGCCCATGCCTTAGTCACAACCCCAGGTGCTGGTAAATGGTATCGAACCAATGGCAAACAAGCTTATCAACATATCCATATCTCAGTTAAACACAATGCTGTATTTGAATGGCTTCCTCAAGAAACCATGTTATTTGATGGTGCCAATGCTCACTCAGAAACATTGATTCAGCTTGATCAGACAGCAAGCTTTATCGGTTGGGATATGTTGGTAATTGGTCGACAAGCTCGAGATGAAAAATTCCAATCTGGTGCTTATCACAGTCATTTTAAATTATGGCGAAATCAGCAATTACTGGTGGCAGACACACTGAGTTTTAAAGGCAATGATCGTTGGCTAAGTTCTTGTCTAGGCATGAATAATCATGCCGTTATGGGGAGTTTATGGGCAGTTCCTCCTGAAAAATACCGAACAAACATTTATTTAGAGGCACATATCGATTTAATTCGTGAGTTGATGATGCGAATGGATATGCCTGTAAGGTTAACCTTATTGGGTGATGTCATCAGTGCACGTTTTTTAGGCGATGATGTTCGACATTGCCATGACGCCTTTGCAGCAATTCGCGCCAGATTAAGGCGATATTGGTTTGATTTGGATGAAGCATTTCCACGCATTTGGCGAACTTGATTCATTCAAAGATCACCTTTTAGAAATAAAATCTGCGTGTTTAATTTAAAACTGAGCACATATTTTGCATAAAAAATGTGAGAACTTTAGGAAATACATATGGAACTCAATCCTACTGAAAAAGATAAACTGCTGATTTTTACAGCGGGTTTGGTTGCAGAACGTCGCAAAGCACGTGGATTAAAACTCAATTATCCTGAATCTATTGCATTTATTTCCGCAGCACTGCTTGAAGGTGCGCGAGATGGAATGACTGTCAGTGAGTTGATGCATTTTGGCACTACCTTACTCAGTCGTGATGATGTGATGGAGGGTGTGCCTGAGATGATTGCCGAAGTGCAAGTAGAGGCTACTTTTCCAGATGGCTCGAAGCTCGTCACAGTCCATCAACCGATTGTATAGAACACTTCTTCAAAATTAGGATAAGCATATGATCCCTGGTGAAATTATTACACCTGATTGTGATATTGAAATGAATGTCGGTCGTGACGTACTGAAAATTTCAGTGTCAAATATAGGTGATCGACCGATTCAAGTGGGTTCACATTTTCATTTTTATGAAGCCAACGATGCTTTGCAATTTGATCGTGAACGTGCCAAAGGTTTTCGTTTAAATATTGCGGCTGGTACAGCGGTTCGGTTTGAACCGGGGCAGCGACGTGATGTAGAAATCGTTGCACTGGTCGGAAAACGTGAAGTCTATGGTTTCGCAGGGCGTGTGATGGGTAAGTTGGACTAAAAGGATAATCAAAATGAAAATGTCACGTCGAGCTTATGCTGAAATGTTTGGTCCTACCGTTGGGGATCGAGTACGTTTAGCAGATACCGAACTTTTTATAGAAGTTGAACAAGACCTCACGACCTATGGTGAAGAAGTTAAATTTGGTGGTGGCAAAGTTATTCGCGATGGGATGGGACAATCTCAATTACTTGCAGCAGATGTTGCCGATACGGTGATTACCAACGCATTGATCGTCGATTGGTGGGGAATTATTAAAGCCGATGTGGGATTAAAAAATGGGCGAATTTGGAAAATAGGTAAAGCCGGCAATCCAGATATTCAACCCCATATTACCATTCCACTGGGTGCTGCAACTGAGGTGATTGCAGGTGAAGGGCAAATACTTACAGCAGGTGGTATTGATACTCATATTCACTGGATTTGCCCCCAACAAGTTGAAACAGCGTTAATGTCGGGGACAACGACCATGATTGGTGGTGGTACTGGTCCTGCTGCAGGAACATCGGCAACAACAGTAACACCGGGGCCATGGCATATTTCAACCATGCTGCAAGCCATTGATGATTTACCTATGAATATTGGCTTATTGGGCAAAGGTAATTTGAGTCAACCTGAACCGATTGCGGAGCAGATTAAAGCGGGTGTGGTGGGGTTGAAATTGCATGAAGATTGGGGTTCTACCCCTGCTGCAATTGATAATTGTCTAACTGTGGCAGATGAATATGATGTACAAGTGGCGATTCATACCGATACTTTAAATGAAAGTGGTTTTCTTGAAGAAACACTGGGGGCATTTAAAAATCGTACTATTCACACTTATCATACTGAGGGTGCGGGTGGTGGTCATGCACCTGATATTTTAAAAGCCATTGGTCAGACAAATGTTTTGCCATCTTCAACCAATCCAACCCGTCCATATACCATCAATACCATTGATGAACACTTAGACATGCTCATGGTCTGCCACCATTTAGATCCAGCGATAGCTGAAGATGTTGCATTTGCTGAGAGCCGTATTCGTCGTGAAACGATTGCCGCAGAAGATATTTTGCAAGATCTCGGCGCAATTTCAATGATGTCTTCTGACTCTCAAGCCATGGGGCGTGTGGGTGAGGTGATTTTACGCACTTGGCAAACGGCGCATAAAATGAAAGTGCAACGTGGGCCATTGGAAGGTGATAATCAGTACCATGATAATAATCGGGTGAAGCGTTATATTGCAAAATATACAATAAATCCCGCCATTACTCATGGTTTAAGCCATGAAATTGGTTCTATAGAAGAAGGGAAACTTGCTGATTTGGTGTTGTGGAAACCTGCGTTTTTTGGAGTAAAACCATCGATGATCATTAAAGGTGGTATGATTGCGGCAGCGCCAATGGGGGATATTAATGCCTCAATTCCAACACCTCAGCCGGTACATTACCGTCCAATGTTTGGGGCATATCCAAGAGGCGTACATAATACCTGTATTACTTTCTTGTCACAGGCCGCAATTGAACTTGGTGTTGCTGAAAAATTACAATTAAAGAAGTTAATTTCACCTTGTAAAAATACCAGAAACATCACTAAACAAGACATGAAGCATAATAGCTACTGTCCAGTGATGGATGTGCATCCTGAAACCTATGAAGTTCGTGCAGATGGTGTACATCTAACTTGTGAAGCTGCTGAAGTATTACCAATGGCACAGCGTTATTTCTTGTTTTAATTCTAAGTATATCAACAACAAGAAGATAAAACTCCTTTCTTATGATAAGAGCGGAGTTTTTCTATTTAAAATCAATAGATCTATACCCAATGCAACCAAAGACAACTTTATTTATTCAAAAAGCTATGTTTAATATTGGGTGGTATTGGTACAGCGATATAACCTTTTCCTTTTTTTTTTGAGTTTTATTGATGACGCAATTTTGGTCTAAATTTTTTTCCAAGTTATTTTCTACGTTGTTTTCAAAACCATTGAATAAACATCATCAAGCTTATTCTGGTTCAGACATTGCAGTGGCCGTGGATACAGATGCTGAGATTGGCTTTGCACAAGATCAAATTACTCATGTAAGTCCTCAAGGTGTGGATTTGATTTGTGGTTTTGAGGGATTAGAGCTTAAAGCCTATGATGATGGTGTTGGTGTGTGTACCATCGGTTATGGAACGACGATTTACCCGCATGGAAAAGCTGTTCAGTATGGTGATACTTGTACCATTGAACAAGCAAAAAACTATATGCAATATGACCTTAGGCGTTTTGAACAAGCAGTAAGTGCTGCTGTAAATGTGCCGTTAAATCAAAATCAGTTTGATGCGTTGGTTTCATTGAGCTATAACATTGGTATCGGTGCTTTTAAAAACTCAACTTTATTAAAATTATTGAATGCCTCTGATTATCACGCTGCCAGTCATCAATTTGATGTTTGGATCAAAGCAGGTGGCAAAACAGTACAAGGTTTAGTAAACCGAAGAGCAGTAGAGAAACTCTTATTTAACTCATAATTTTAAAGCTCTTTGCTAAATTAAAAAATGATCATCTGGAGTGAATCATAGCTATAGAAGGTTCTTTCTCCCTTGGGGGAGAAGGCTAGGATGAGGGGGTTTTTATGTTGATTTATGATTTAAAAAAGAGCTGATGAAAGAAGCCTTTTGAAAATAAAGATGATTTTAAAATATCAAAAAAGAGAAAAAATAAGGGCCAATTTGATGATTAGAGTATTAAAAATAGCAATTTTTATTGCTTTTATAGGAATGAATAAATTTGCGTATGCGGATGTACGGTCTGAATTAAATTTAATAAGCCAAGATTTATTAATAGCATGTAAAAATGAAGATGATTATAGACCAATAAAAAATTTGAATAACTTCTTAAATGACTCAAAAGGAAGTGATATTCATGTATATGATCTTATGTTTATATTTAATTCAGATTTTTTACTTTTTATAAAAGATAAAAATTGTGCTTTGGCAGCAAGTAAATTTTCAGCTAATGGTATTTCAATTAAAGAAAAATATTTTAAAGATAAATATGATATAGAGAGAATGTTGGATAATGAAGTTTATAGGCAAGCAGGTTATGCTAATTTAATTGAGTATTCTTGGACGATGGATAACCAAAAATTACAACAAGCTCAAGAAAATTTTAATATTTATTTAAATAGAAATATTATTTCAAAAAATGAGAAAAGCCGATGTGGAGAGTTATGTAAAGATTATGTATATCTAAAAGAAGATCATGGATTTTATCTTCCTCTTCATTATGTGGGTATTTTAATGGCATATCATGATCTATTTCAACATCATTATAAAAATTTTAAAAAAACAGAGCAGCAGATCACACAACTTCAAGAAATATTTGATTTAACTAATGATTTTGAAATCAAATATATAAAAAAAACAGGTTTAAATTCTTTCCCCTTCGAAGTTGCATCAATTGAAAACTTTAAATTCATTTTTAAAATTGATGACCGAAACATTAAAAATATTTTCTATGCAAAACTAGATGCTTATATAAAATATCGTATTGAAAACAATCTTCTTGATGATCGCATGATAGAAAATATATATGAGATTTTAAGCAAAGAAAGCAGATACTTGTACACAAAGGTTGAATATCTAGGTACACATGAGACTAAAAGCAAAAGTGTAACGAGTTATCAATTAGGTCAGCACATTTATAGTTTTATAGTTTCAGACAATAAGTTAAAACTAATTATGGAGCCGATAAATTTTTCTAACCAAAATTCTGGATGATTAATCTTCAAAAATGATGATTGAAATATGAGTTGTAAATTGATTGACTAAAAATTATTGATTATTTTCAAAATAAAGGTGAGGTAAGAGAATTTTATGAGTATTTATTTAATTCGTCATGCGCAAAGTTTAGGTAATGTAAACGGTAAAACTGAGTCACATGCAAGTATTCCCTTAACCGAATATGGACATAAACAGGCGCAAAAACTTGTTGATGTTCTACCACCAGCAAAGCAGATTTTTATCTCTCCATTCCTCCGTACACGTCTAACAGCTGAACCAATTTTATTACGAGATCAGATTACACCTCAAGTTTTGGATATTCAGGAGTTTTCTTACTTATCCGATACGCGATGTAAAAATACCACTTTAGAGGAACGAAAACCTTGGGTAGATGATTATTGGAATCAAGCAGATGTGAACCTAGTGACAAGTGAAGGCGCTGAATCTTTTGCCAATTTTTATCAACGCGTTACGGACTTTATTTCGCACTTGGATTCATTAAAAGCACATTATCAACATGATCATTTACTGGTATTTAGTCATGGTCAGTTTTTACAGTTATTGAAAATGCTGGTAGAGCAAAAGCGAGAATTATCATCACAATTAATGCGTGATTTTCGTTATGCATTGTTAAATCATCAATTAGACAATACAGAGTTTTTTATTTTTAAATAAAATGAGATTAACAGCATGAATTTTATAATAAGAAAAATTGCTCTATTGACATTTTTACTTGTGTTGCAATTTTCTTATTTAATTTGTATACAATAAATCAAATATAAAATTAAAACCCTTCTATATTAGACTTCTTTCATAAGTCCTTTTTAAAACCATAAATCAACATAAAAGCGCCCTCATCCTAACCTTCTCCCAGCGGGAGAAGGAACTTTCTATACCAATATGATTCACTCTATATGATCATTTTTTGATTTATGAAAGATCTTTATTAAGTAAAGGGTTTAATAATTAATGGATTTTAATAATTATTTTTTATGGAATTTATGTTAATAGAGCAAGATTCTTCTGTTGTATTAATCGGATGTTCTAAAATAGGACTACCACTCCATTTTATAAATGTAGCTAATATATTTAAAGATAAGATATTCCAGTCAGAGCGTAAATCACTTTGCATAACTGAATATAAAGCTTCTTCTTTTTTTAGTTCATTTTTGTTTAAAATATTGTATGAATTTGGGTCATTTTTTCTAGAGCTATCAATTTTACTATACGATGCAATTTGTAATAAAAGATCATTTTCAAATATTTTTAATGCTGATAATTGTTTCTTAGTACAACTGGATTGAATTGTTTCAGATGCTTTTAATAATAATAATTCAAGTTTTTTTAATTCAAAATTAGCTTGGTCGTAAGCATTAAAAACATCTTTACGTAATGGTAGTGAAGCTTCATTAACTATATGGTTGCCTAACCTTTGATAGGTTTTAATTTTTGTATCAGATTCCTTAAGTTGGTCAATAACTTGTTCTATTATTTTTTCCTTATTATTAAGATAATGTTGATCCTTCCAATTTCCAAAAGAGATAAAAGTTGCAATGACAGTTAAAAAAGCTAATAAGAACATCCCTAAGTTAATTGTGTTTGATAAATCGATATTAGGATATTTTTTTTAGAAAAGTATATAATCCCCAAAAAGATAGTGTAAATAATGCTAAAAAAATGAAACCTAATAAATAATATGACATATGGATGAAAACCTTATTTTAGTTAAAACATAAATCTATTTAAAATATTTGAATTTAATATCACGTTTGATAAAGAGCTTCAACCAGTTTGTTTCATGTTGGCACAAAAACTGCTTGATCATTCACACTAAAAAATGGTGATTGAAAAGTTTAAAGGCGGTTTGAGTGAGTAAAACTTATTTACGTGGGCAAGACTTAATAGACCAAATCCAAAATACTCCCTATTCACGAGATCTCATTGGCTATCACGGTCAAGTACCTAAAGTAGCATGGCCTAATCAAGCCCAAATAGCAGTACAGTTTGTCCTTAACTATGAAGAAGGTGCTGAAAACCATATCGAACATGGTGATGCCGGTTCTGAACAGTTTTTATCTGATATTGTGGGAGCAGCAAGTTTTCCCGACAAACACATGTCGATGGATTCGATGTATGAATATGGTGCTCGTGCAGGATTCTGGCGTATTCATCAAGAGTTTAAAAAGCGTAACTTACCCATGACCATATTTGGAGTGGGCATGGCGCTGGCACGTAATCCATATATTGTCGAAGCCATTCAACAAGCCCATTACGATGTGGTTTCACATGGACAGCGTTGGTTAAATTACCAAAATATAGATATTGAAACGGAACGTCAGCATATTGATCAAGCGATCAGCATTCTAGAAACCTTATTTGGCACTACACCAATGGGTTGGTATACAGGGCGAGATAGCCCAAATACGCGTAAATTATTGGCTGAATTTCCACAGATCAAATATGACTGCGATTACTATGGTGATGATTTGCCATTTTGGACAAGCTTAACCAATTTACAAGGCCAAAGTCGCCCGCACCTGATCATTCCATATACATTAGAAAGTAATGATATGAAATTCTGTGCGCCTGCTGGTTTTAATAGTGGCGAGCAATTTTACCAATATTTAAAAGATGCCTTTGATGTGCTTTATGCAGAAGGTGAAACTGAGCCGAAAATGCTATCGATTGGAATGCATTGTCGTATTCTGGGACGTCCCGGTCGTTTTAAAGCATTACAGCGTTTTTTAGACTATATACAGGCACATGAAAAAGTCTGGATCTGTCGTCGCGGTGATATCGCTGAACATTGGTTTAAACACCATCCAGCCGCATAATTGTCGCTATGAGGATGTGGCTTTTAAGGTAAGCACTTTATTTTTAATTGAATGCAGTAAAGCGCGCAGCAAAGTTTATATAAAAGTGTTTGAAAATTTTAGCGAACTCAAGCATAGGTATTATTCGTGAAAATAGAAGAATTTAATCAAGCATCATCAGAAGAGCTTACAACCTTGCTCAAGCATTGTGTGCACATTCAACGTTGGTCAGATGAAATTTTGTCACAACGTCCATTTGTCAGCACTCAAGCGTTAATGGATTTTGCAAAAGCACAAGCCTCAACTTGGACATGGTTAGAAATTGCAAATGCATTAGCGACACACCCACGGATCGGTGAAAAAAAGGCTCAGGCAGTGCTGAGTGAAAAAGAGCAAGCATTTTCTCATCAAGAGCAATCAGCAATAAAACAGAGCACTGAAACACAACATGCTTTATTGCAAGGCAATATTGCTTATGAAAAGAAATTTGGTCATATTTTTTTAATTCGTGCTATGGGCTTAGATCAGACTGAAATTCTACAAGCGCTGAAATATCGTTTATTAAATGATCCTGAAACAGAACAGCGTATTGTTAAACAACAACTTGGTGAAATTGCAATGTTAAGACTCAATCAAGAACTGAGTGAAAATGAAAGCTTAAATGATTGATTGCATTAAAATAATGTTTAGAAAGGAAATAACATGATCAGTACCCATATCTTAGACACGCATCTTGGCAAGCCTGCCGTAAATGTTCTGATAAAATTATTGGATAGCCAAGACAATATTGTTGCAGAATCAAGGACCAATGAAGATGGACGGGTTGCAGATTTTAATTTAAGTGGAATTAAAACAGGAGATTATAGTTTGGTTTTTTATACTGCTGAATATTTTGACCGTTTAGCCTTAGCAACGTTTTTCCCAAAAGTTGTGATTCATTTTTCAGTCCTTGATTTGGCACAACATTATCATATTCCTTTATTAATCAGCCCTTTTGCTTATTCCACATATCGTGGAAGCTAGCTTTTATAGAAATAGATTTTATCATCATGATTTTAAAGCCCATTGATTTGGGCTTTTTTTATGAAATTTTGACCAAGTGTAAAAAATTGGCTTTGTTTTTGCTTATTCACGCAGGTGTTTACCGCTATTTCTGATGGGGAATTTATACAATGAAATTAACACAATTTGCTGCGCTTTCAACTTTCGTTTGCACCGCTTTTAGCACCCATGCTGCGCCTATTTGGCAAGACTTTAGCATTACTGGATTATATGGAAAAAATTATGAATTAATTGCTCGGGAAGATGATCAATCGACCATTACTTTTGAATATGCAGCCAAATTAAAATATGGGGACTTCTTTGCATTTGCGGATCGTACCAATAATGATGTTTCAGGCAATGAGACCTATTTTGAAGTTTCACCACGATTGAGCTTAGGCGCGATTTCAGGGCATAAGTTGGAAGCAGGGCCAATCAAAGACGTTCTCATTGCCACAACATGGGAAGGCGGTGAAGGGTTTAACAATTATCTGTATGGGATCGGGGTAGATTTGGCGATTCCATATTTCCAATATGCACAATTAAACTTTTATAAAGCAGACAATTACAAGAACACAAATGATGATTATCAGCTGACTTTTGTTTTTGGTGTGCCTTTTAAAATTGCATCAGAAGATTTTCTTGTTGATGGTTTTCTGGATTGGTCAACCGCTGAAGATGATCATGCCAGTGAGTTAAACTGGACCACCCAATGGAAATGGAATGCGGGTAAACATATTTCACCAGATACGAAATTGTATTTAGGTGTTGAATATTCCGTTTGGAATAATAAATATGGAATTTCTGGTAAAGATGAAAATAATGTCAGTGCCTTAATTAAATATCATTTTTAAATGATCTTTATCTGATCATGTTTTTAAATGCATGAATAGGATTGAGATAAGCTTAAGATCATTTTTCCAAACCAGCGCAACACTGAATAATGCTGCACTGGTTTTTTAACAACATAGGGTAAAATCTTATCTCAGTACTTCTCAGCACTTTTAGTGTGAATGTTTTGATCCATGCATTTTTTATTTGCTGTTATGAAATGGTGATTATAAGGTCAGGACAATATTTTCATTAAATTGAAAAACATCACAATTGTGACCCTCACCAATCCGATCGATTACAGCAAAGTCGCTGGGTGCTTCAAGCGTTAATAACGGATGATGCCAAGTGCCTGCACGATAGTTTACAGCCTGTTGGCCATTGCTTATAAAGGCATAAATATGATCAAGATCAGGTTGATCCTGATCTAAAGCCGCTGCAACAACAACCAAGAAGGATTGACCTTGCATCGGGATAAATGCCTGTGAACCGATTGGATGGCGTTCAAGCATTTGAATTTCGCAAGGCACTTGGGTTTTTTGAATATTTCGGAAAATACTTAATCCGACTTCAGCATTAGCCGCTTGAGCCAAGGATAAAGCATGATAGCGTTCCGTATGCGCGCCATTGATATGGAAAAAGTCATTGCCAGCACAGGCAATGACCTCACCAAATGCTGCAAAAGCTTCAGCAGTTAATGGCTGAATTTGGATATATTTCATAAAATCACTCTGCAATTTTACCCCATAATCGGATACGGCTAATGCCACCGTCTGGAATCATATTGACCCGAATATGTGAAATTTTTTCATGGTTTAAAATGTCTGCTACATAATCATGAATATGATCCATTTGCATATCCTGAGCATTGAGTAGAAATGGCCAAAACATACTTTGCGGAATCAATTGTGGATCAGTCGCATTTTCAATATATATCGCCTGAATCGATACTTGAGCGGGGAAATTGCCTTTGAAATGTGCGGTATCAATTTCAATTTTTTCAATTACACCACTTTGACCTAGGGCCAAAATACACCAGTCAAATCCAGGTGCACGGCGGCGTTTGGTTTCCCAACCATCACCCATATTGATCCCACGATTCGGATTGATCAAATTACGAGGATGACCAAAGTGTGCATCACTATAGGCAATCACACGTCCACCATTTTCTAGTGCCAGTAAATCTAATGTACGTTGGCGATCTTGGATCTGTATTTGCACTTCACCATAAACGCGAAAACGTGCAATACCACCATCAGGAAAAATATTTAAGCGTACATGGGTAAAGACTGCTGAGTTTTTAATGTCAAAAATATGATGTTGGCTGGGGCCAAGAACGGAATTATCTAGAATGGGCTGCCATAGTGCATTGCTTAAGTCCCCATTTGGTGCATAACAGGCTTCAATTGAAGCGGAAGCAGGATAATTCCCAGTAAAAAAAGTGGTATCAATATCAAATGCAGTAATTTTTCCAGCAACACCTAATTTAATAATTGCCCAGTCATAGCCTGCATGGCGTTTACGGCGGGTTTCCCATCCATCCATCCATTTGCCGTGATCATCAAATTTATCTTCTACAAAAATGGGTGGATTAAATTGCAACATTCGTTGTGCTTCTGCAAAAAAATCATCTGAACATTCAAGTACTTTTGTACCAATTCGGGGATCTGCCAAATTGCTGTATTGTTGCAAATGTGCAGGAAGCTCAAAACTTGGTGCAAGTAAAGTTGCCATATTTATTTACCATTCATATTACGATTTATATCATTTTATTGATTGATATCAGTGTTTAAAGTTCAATAAGCACTCATAAAAACAATATCTTACCGTCCTCATCATGCATAGCCTATGCCAACTTTGCTTAAGGAATGTTGTGATTTTTAAATAAATGGCACGTTTTTAGCATTTTAGTCATAAGTGTTAAAGAAACAGACAGAGGAGAAATAGATGGAGATTACTATTATCGGTGCAGGTATGGGGGGATTAACCGCAGGTATTGCACTAAAAAAATTCGGACATTCGGTCACCATCTATGAACAAACTGAACAAATTCTAGCTGTAGGTGCTGCTATTTCTTTATGGTCAAATGGTGTTAAGTGTTTAAATTATTTAGGCTTAACGGATCAAGTTTCCAAACTTGGTGGTCAAATGGATCATTTAGCCTATATCGATGGCCTAACTGGTGAGCACATGACCCAGTTTAGTTTAATGCCTTTGATTGAAGAGGTCGGGCAACGGCCTTATCCAGTTTCCCGCGCAGATTTACAAAACATGTTGATGGATGAATTTGGCCGTGACGATATTCATCTTGGGAAAAAAATGGTTGCACTAGAACAAGTAGATCAACACATAAAAGTTCAGTTTGCAGATGGCAGTGAAGTCACCACAGCATTGTTAATTGGTGCTGATGGAACACATTCACTGACCCGCCAATATGTACTGGGTGAACAGGTTGAACGTCGTTATGCAGGTTATGTCAATTGGAATGGCTTAGTCGAAATTTCAGATAAGTTTGCCCAAGCCGATCAATGGACAACCTTTGTTGGAGAGGGAAAACGTGTTTCGCTTATGCCAGTGGCAGACCAACGTTTTTACTTCTTCTTTGATGTGCCATTACCTGTAGGTTTAGAAAACAGTAAGGCCCAATATAAAACACTCTTTAAACAATATTTTAAGAACTGGTGCCAGCCCGTTCAAAACTTAATTGAAGCGATTGATGAGCAAAAAACCAATCGAGTAGAAATTCATGATATTGAACCTTTTACCCAGTTTTATAAAGGGCGAGTGGTGATTATGGGGGATGCGGCTCACAGTACCACACCTGATATTGGTCAGGGCGGTTGCCAAGCCATGGAAGATGCAATTTACTTAGCACGCGCTTTGCAAATCAATACATTAGGCTTAGAGGATGCGTTAAAACGTTATCAAAATAAACGTAATGAGCGTGCCAATGAGCTGGTATTACGTGCACGTAAGCGCTGTGATGTGACCCATATGAAAGATGAAGCTGTGACCGAAGCGTGGTATCAAGACTTACGTCAAGAACAAGGCCCACATATTATGCGTGGCATTATCAGTAATATTATTGGTAATCCTTTAGATTAAATGTTGGTAGGTCGATGCTGAATTTAAATTACTGAATCTAAATTCAGCATTGGAAATCTAACGTTTTTGATTCATATATATGTTTAGGGAGTTATTGCTAGTCATCACTCAGCCACACGTGATTGCTTTGTTGCTTAAGGGTTATTGTTCATGTATTACAACATAGCTAAAGCTGATTATTGATAAGGGATCAGCTTGAGCTTAAATGCTTCGATTTGTTCAATAAGATGCTTAATCATAATTTGCGATACACGTGAAAGTTGTCGTTTTGGCGCAACACATAAAGCCAGTGTTAATGGATATAAACCCTTTTCTCGAATCGGCTTAAAAACAAGTTCGTCACGTTCTAAATATGGATATGCATCAATAAATGACAATAAACCAATGCCTAAATTCTTTTGAATTAATGACATAATCATTCGAATGTCATTACAATCTAAGTGCTGCTGTGGGCTAAATTTATGGTGCTTATACAAGGTCTGCACATAATCATGAATAATTAACGGTGCACCAGGAATTAAGTGTTTATCGTTGACACTATCTGACAAATAAACTTTCTCATTTTTTGTTAAAGGATGATCTTTAGGTAAAACAAAACCGATTGGGATTTCGACAAAAGATAAAACCTCTAATTGATGATGGCCTTTCGGGTTTAATAAAATTCCAAAGTCAATTTCAGCGTCCATAATCATATTTGACACAGTTTCACTATCTTGGATATGAAAATTAAAATTAATCCAAGGGTAGTTGTCATACATATATTGAATTGAATCTAAAACAAAGCCATCACTAAGTGCGGAAATCAATCCGCAGTCAATTGTTCCCCGAGAAAGCCCTTGGATTTCATCAAACCGATTACGGGTTAATTGAAATTCTTTTTGCCACTTAATCAAATCCGCATAGAGTAACTCTCCAGCAAGTGTCAGTTTTAAACCACTGGGTAAACGTTCAAACAGATCAATGCCAAACTCTTCCTCAGCAAGTGCGATTTGACGATGTACCGCTGATACTGAAATATAAAGTTGATCTGCTGCTTTTCTTAAGCTGCCTGTCTTGGCAACCGCAATAAAATAATCAGAAAATCGTGAAAATGTTGTATTCACAGGCATATGGGCTGTCCATTATTTATATTTCACGGACTTATTCCTAAGCAATGAAAATCAAGGAAATTTGAAACTCGCTAAAATCACAGATCACTAAGCGATTTTTATGCCAATGATGAGTTTTTTCTAAAAATAATTTTCAGATAGGTGTTCTATTTTTTAGAATGAGATAAGTAAAACATTCTAATAGACAGAATTAGACAAAATTCGTAATGTAAAACTCAGCCATGATTTTAGCTGACCGTTATGCTGAAATCACAGCATAAGATCATGACATTAAATATATATTCTGTGAGTTTTGTATGAATGCAATTCCAGTTCTGAACTTGTTTAGTCAGCCACAATGTAGTGGTTTTGAACCTAAAGACTGGGAAATACTTGCTCAGCATTGGTATCCTGTCGCACGTGTGCAAGATGTCACAACAGACCCACAACAAGTACAACTCCTCGATGTGAAAATGGCGCTTTATCAAACGGCAAGTGGTGCGATTCAGTTGGTGCGTGATATTTGCCCGCACCGTGGTGTACCACTCAGCAAAGGTTGGGTGCAAGGTGAAGAGATTGTTTGTCCCTACCATGGATTGCATTACAACACAGCAGGTCAATGTACAAAAATTCCAGCGCAGCCAGACCTGACAAATATCTCAGAGCGCTTTAGTCTCACCAAATTTCCTGTAGTTTTAAAATATGGTTTGGTTTGGACAAGTTTATTTAGTCGTGATGCAAGCCATGCAAACTTTCCAATATTGGACACTTGGGATGATCCTGAGCATCAGCCCATACTGCCACCATTTGTTGACATTGCGGGTTCAAGCGGGCGGCAATTGGAAGGCTTTATTGATGTCGCACATTTTGCTTGGGTACATCAGCAGTCTTTTGCTGATGCTGAAAATCCTGTCGTACCCAAATACACCACCGAGCGTACAGACTATGGTTTACATACTGAATATGTCAGTAATGTGAGCAACTACCCGCATGGCTTACAGCATCTGGCACCAGAGGGTTTTTTATGGAAACGAATTTTTGATGTTTACCCACCATTTTCAGCGGTGTTAAAGGTTGAATTTCCACGCGAGGGTATATTGAAAATTTTAAATGCCTGTTGTCCTGTATCACATAACAAAACTCGATTATTTGTACCACTCACCCGTAATTTTGATACCACAGGCGATTTGCAGGCAGTTTACGATTTTAATGCACAAATTTTTGCAGAGGATCAGGACATGGTAGAGAGTCAAAAACCAGAAGAGCTTCCATTAGATATTACAATGGAAGCACATTTTGAAGCAGATCGTTCATCTACAACTTACCGTCGAATATTGGCAGAATGGGGGTTAAGCAAACGCTATATTGTGTAAATTTTCCTTATATCATCAGGAGCACTTTCAATCTTTCTTTTTGACTGATTGAGTGCTCTTTCGGGTTTACAATTTTAACTCAGCCAATCTAAACCATTTTGTACAATTACAGTTGAATCCATGTGGTTTTTAACTGTGTAAATTTATCAATTGCATGTAAAGATAAATCACGCCCATAACCAGACTGTTTATATCCTCCAAATGGAGTACTCACATCTAAAGCATCTACTGTATTAATAGAGACTGTGCCGACTAAAAGCTGTTTAGACAGAAGAATTGCTTTCTGAATATCTTGGGTCCAAATTGAGGCAGCTAATCCATAAATTGAGTCATTAGCAAGTTCAATCGCTTCATCTTGGGTTTCAAAAGTTGTGATTGAAACTACAGGACCAAAAACTTCGTCATGGAAGATTTTAAAATCAGGATTGACACCGATTAGAATGGTTGGTGCTACATAGGTTGCTGGATCTAAAGCAGCATCTAAATTTATCGGAATAATATGAGATTGCGCACCTTGCGCCTTAGCTTGATCAATAGCAGCTCTGACATTATCCGCATGTTGATGATCAATTAAACAGCCCATCGTGGTATTGGGATCTAGAGGATCTCCAATCTTAAGTGTTTTGGCTTTGGCTATAAATTTATCTATAAATTGTTGTGAAATGCTTTTTTCTAATAAAATCCGTGAATTTGCCGAACACACTTCACCTTGATTATAAAAAGCACCAAAAATCGCTTTATCGACCGCTTTATCTAAATCAGCATCAGCAAAAATTATATTGGCACTTTTCCCACCTGTTTCTGGCCAAACAGGTTTCATATTTGATTCAGCAGAATAAGCCAAAAACTTTTTTGCAGTTTCGGTCGATCCAGTAAAGACTAAACAATCGACATCTGGATGGCGTCCAAGTGCTTGACCTGTGATATGTCCTAAGCCAGTAACCACTTGCAATACACCATCTGGAATACCAGCTTGTTTTGCGAGTTCAGCAAGTTTTAATGCAGTAAAGGGCGATTGCTCTGCAGGTTTTAATACAACACAATTTCCAGTTGCTAAGGCAGGTGCAAGTTTCCAACTTGCCAAATCAAGCGGAAAGTTCCACGGGACCACAGCTGCGACAACACCTACAGGTTCACGACTGACTAAGGCCAGTTGATCTACACTTGTGGGGGAAATTTCATCATAAATTTTATCAATACTTTCTGCATACCATTCAAAACAAGATGCTGCACCAGGAATATCAACATGCAGTGAATCCTGAATCGGTTTACCTACATTGAGGGTTTCGAGTAAGGCAAGCTCTTCAGCATTTTCACGAATAAGTTCAGCAAGTTTTTTGAGTATTTGCTTACGTTCACGCGGTGCTAACCGAGACCAGACACCATTGTTAAAGGTCCTTCTCGCATGTTGAACAGCTTGATCAACGTCATTGGCATCACATGCTGACATATCGACTAAAAACTCAGCGGTGGCTGGATTTGATACTTTATAGGTCTGCGTGGTATTTATAAATTGTCCGGCGATAAAGGCACAACTTGGCATTGTTATCTGCGCGCGTTGTTCTAGCCAATCCTGTTTTAGTTTCATTCATCTTCCTTAAAATTTTAGCGATAGAGTAGGTTTAACCGTATTATTTTTCGCCAATTTTGTGAATTTGTTTTATACAAGCCTTGGGTTTAGAAAAAACAAATTAAAAGCGTTGCTTATTTTTTTAACTAACTTTTTAAATCCACAGTCACGTCTTAACGCTTAATATGATTGAGCAAACGTTCAAAAAATGCATCACATTGTTGCATCTGCGAGATTTCAATATATTCATCAGGTTTGTGCGCAACTTGAATAGAACCAGGACCACAAACCAATACCGCAGAATTTAATTGTTGATGAAATAATCCTCCTTCTGTACCAAATGAAATCTTCTGTAGTTCGGTTGCTGGATCAAGGAGGTTTTGTAAAAATTTGACTGCTTGAATAGTGGTTGAAGTATTCAGTCCAGGGTATTGGTTGATTTCTTGAAAACTGACAAATTTTGCATAAGGGCTTTGCTCGATATATTCAAAAATTTTCGCTTGAACTGACTCCGTATTCTGTTCTGAAACATTACGAATCTCATAATCTAGAACACATTCATTGGGAACGATATTTAAAGCTTTACCACCCTGTATTTTCCCGACATGTACAGTGGTATAAGGCACATCGTAGCCCATATCGACAATCGGACCTTCCGCAATCTGTTTTTGTGTCGTGGTAATGGCCTCAACAACATTTTGAGCACAATAAATCGCATTGACATATAACGGGGCTAAAGCAGAGTGACCCTCTCGTCCACGACAAATTGCTTTAAATACTGCTTTGCCTTTATGGCCTGTGGCAATATTCATACTGGTAGGTTCACCAATCACACAAAGCTCTGGTTGAATAATTAATTCAGAGAGTAGGCCAAGAATTCCGCGTACACCAATACAGCCAATTTCCTCATCATAGGAAAGGCAAAGGTGCAGTGGTTTAGCCAATTCTGGCATTTGTGCTGCTTTTAGCATGGCATGTATCGCGCAGGCGATAAAACCTTTCATATCAGCAGTACCACGACCAAAAATTTTATCGTCTTTGATTAGGGCTTGGAAAGGTTCGCTACTCCACGCTTGTCCTTCAACTGGAACCACATCGGTATGTCCAGAGAGCAGTATACCAGCTTGGTCTTTAGGACCAATACTTGCCAATAAGTTGGATTTAGTCTGCTCTGGATTAAAATTTAAAGTGATACTGATTCCCGCAGGTTCAAGTAAGTTTTTGATGAACATGATTAGTTCTAGATTACTTTTGTAGGACGTCGTATCAAATGCAACAAGTTTTTTAAGTAGTTGAATACTCGACAGATTAGACATCTGAGGAATCCTTTTGTGTTTGGGCTTTTATATAGGGATCGTAGAAATGCGGCGAACTCATACCCGAAATAAAATGATCGGAGATAAAGCTTTTACAACGACTAATGAACGCTTCTACAACAATATTTTTGGGTACATTTTTCGGTGTCGCAATGCCGATATACATCGGGCGATGTTCATGCGCAATACGAATACGGACCAGACGTTTACCATCAAGGCTATAGGTGTTTTTCGGGCGAACATTCAAAATCGTGTAGCCAATATTATTGGCAACCATTGAACGAACGACATCGATATTTTTTGAAGAACGCACAACATTGGGCGTAAGATTTTGAGCTCTAAATAATGATAAGAAATATTCATTGCTAAAGGGCATGTCTAAAAGAATCATCGGGTACTGTGAAAGTTCTTCTAAGCTTACAACAGGCAATATTGCTAAAGGGTGCTCCTCACTGACCAATACATGAGGTGGCAATTTCGTTAAAGCTTCAAAATGAATAATATTTTCATCAATATTGAGATCGTAAGTTAAAGCTAGATCAATATCATTACGTATAAGCGCATTTAGAAGTGCTTGTTGATCATCTTCGTAAAGGTCTAAAGAAACTTGCTTATATAAGTTGGAAAATCCATTGATGATATCGGCATAGATCATCGGGGTAAAAGCAGGGAAGCAGCCTACTTTTAACGGCCCACGTATGGAACCAGAAAATTCTGCCGCAAGGGAATATAAACTTGAAGCTTGGTTTAAGATCTTCTTACATTCCAACATCACACTTTTACCAACAGTGTTGAGGATTAAGCCTTTGGCATGTTGGCGAATAAATAATTGGGTTTGTAATTCTGATTCAATATGTGCGATTGCGGCAGAAATAGACGGAGAGGATACATGTATCTTCTCCGAAGCAATAATGATGCTGCCACATTCAGCTGTTGCAACAAAGTATTCCATTTGTCTTAAAGAAATTCGATTTAACACTTTGGATACACCTCCATTGTATACCCTCGAAAAATTTATTCATTTCCTGGAACACCATAGCTGCGAGCATTGATCGGGTTTAAAGCTCTTAAAACATAATCATCAATTTGCGGTTCATATATCTGCCATAGTGCGATAAGGTCGGAAATGGGTTGATCTGACCAGTCCACGCGTAAGTCAACAATTGGCCATTCCAATTTGTCAACAACCAAAAGACCAGCAGAATGTACTGCTCCTGCTTCTCCACCAGCCTGTTTTCCTGCGTCTAATGCATAAAGTAAACGCTCAGCTAACGTGCCTTTACTTTGTTCGAAGTGTTTGAGCATAACATGAGTAACATTCTCATTTGCAAGTAAATTACCTGCACAAACGACATGTTTCCCTATATGTTGTGTATAAATTCCTAAGCTATTTTCTCCACTAAAGGCAAAAGGCTCATTCACCGCGTCAAGTAAAGTTAATTGGCGGTATTCAATAAAATCGGTATTTTTAGTTAATTCTGTAATCGCATTTTTAGGCGATATATTATATTTGGTCATTTCAAGTAAAATGCTGGCCAATTGAGGATCGGTTATATTCTGGCTTGCTGCAACACCAATCCCAGCTTTGGCACGTATACATCTTGATGCAACGGCTGGAGAGGATGAACTAATCGCTGCACCGAATTGTCCTGTTTCACTGCATCTCGCAATAATTGAAAATGTCATATTTCCCTCACATCTTGATGGTTTTTAGTCTGGAATAACGGCAATTGCATCAACTTCGACAAGCCATTCTGGACGTGCCAAAGCGGAGACAACGATACCCGTTGAGACAGGGTAAACCCCTTTGAGCCATTTACCGACAACACCATAGACATCTTCACGGAAGCGTGGATCAACGATATATATGGTAATTTTACATATATCTGCCAATTCTCCCCCAGCTTCTTTGAGTAGCATGTCAATGTTATACATCGCCTGTTCGGTCTGACCCTTGACATCACCTATCGCAACACTTTGCGATGTATCCAGATTTTGTCCAATTTGACCACGAAGAAAAACGGTTCGCCCACGTGCAACCACAGCTTGGCATAGATCATTGTCTAAATTCTGCTCTGGATAAGTTTTCTTGGTATTAAATGTTCGAATGCGGGTATGTTTCACAGCTCAATCCTCAGTTAATTATGATGTTCCTCTAGTATGCTTACTTCGTGGGCGCTCACAATTTGTGTTTTCCTTTCTAGTAATTTACTTTTTCCGTAGTAATAAAAAAACTTAAAAAAGAATGATAGCGTGGCATATATTTTTTATTTATTTCATGTGCTTAGTGTATAGCTTCAGATTTTTTGATGCACTTGTTTTGGATATTCTATTTTCGCTTTGCTGCTGGGCTCCCTATATTTTTCTTAAATCATGTTTTGTGCAGCTTTGATATTTCATTTTTTGAACAAGAAATCTGCAGCAAACACATGTGATTGGCTGTAGTTGGTAAATGTCTATTCAGCAAAAGAGTTGTTGTTGCAAGGACGTTCCTCGATCTGACAAGGGAAAAAAGATGAGTTTAGATAAATTAGAAATAGATACCGTTGTGGTTGGTGCTGGTCAAGCTGGAGTCGCGATGAGTGAGCACCTGACAGAGCTTAAAATTCCACATGTAGTACTAGAAAAAAACCGTATTGCAGAAGCTTGGCGTACACGCCGTTGGGATTCTTTGGTAGCGAATGGACCTTGTTGGCACGATCGCTTTCCCAATATGGAATTTGATCTTGATCCAGATAGTTTTGTACATCATGACCAAGTTGCTGAATACTTTGAAAAATATGCCAAGCGCTTTAATGCACCGATTTATAGCAATGTTGAAGTTAAAAAGGTCCAAGCAAATGCGCAAGCTGCGGGTTTTGTTGTTGAAACCTCTAAAGGCACTTTAATAGCACAACGTGTCGTTGTAGCAACAGGGCCTTTTCAAAAAGCCATTATTCCTTCGATTGCGCCTCAGCAAACGGGTTTATACCAAATCCATTCAGACCAATATAAAAATCCACAACAAATCCCTGAGGGTGCTGTTTTAGTAGTGGGTGCTGGTTCTTCTGGAATTCAAATCGCAGATGAGTTAAATCGTGCTGGTAAAAAAGTCTATTTGTCTGTGGGAGCGCATGAACGTCCACCACGTGTTTATCGTCAACGCGATAATGTTTGGTGGCTCGGGGTGTTGGGTGGATGGGATAGTGTTAAAACCGATACAGGACCGTTGAAAGGTTTGGCTGTGAGCGGTGCACATGGTGGGCATTCCATTGATTTTAGACGTCTCGCACAACAAGGCATCACTTTACTGGGCATGACGATGCAATTTGAAGCTGAGCGGGTTCGTTTTCAAAATGATTTGCAACAGTCATTAGCCGACGGTGATAAAGCATATTTTGAGTTTTTAGATGCTGCGGATGCCTATGTTCAGCGTACCGGTATAGATTTACCTGAGGAGCCAGAAGCTCGGATTATTTTAGATGATGCTGAATGCATTCAACAGCCTATTTTAGAGCTTAATTTAGCCCAAGCAGGGATCACTTCAATTATTTGGGCCTCTGGCTTTGGTTTTGATCATAGTTGGTTAGAAGTCAATGCTTTTGATGCAAATGGGCGGCCCAACCATAAGCTTGGTGTCTCAACAGAACCCGGTATTTATTTTATTGGTCTACCTTATTTATCTGGGCGTGGTTCAAGCTTTATTTGGGGCGTTTGGCATGATGCAAAACGCGTGGCAGGCCACATTGATATTCAACGTCAGTATTTAAAGTATCAAGATAAAACTCAAAGAAATTTAATCAATAAAGAAGAAAAAACTGCATGAAATAAGTTTTAAATTTCAAGGTTTAATGCCCACTCTAGGAGGGAGGAGCACATGACAGGAAAAAACAATAAGCAAGGAAGTCGTTTAATCGATCAGGCAAAACAGGTGAATGCAAAAAAGTTAACTTTGTTTAACTTGATCGCCATTGCAGTAGGTTTAGTGCTATCACAAGGTGTGATGGTGATTATTTTGCAAGGATTTGGCTTAAGCGGAATAAGTTTTTTTATTCCGCTGATTATCGGATTCTTTTTAGCACTGAGCTATGCGACCTCTTTTGCAGAGTTGGCATTATTAATCCCTAAAAGTGGCAGTATCAGTGATTATAGTCTAGTCGCAACAGGGCATTTACCCGCGATGCTTTCGGTATTTTGTGGTTATATTTTGGTGGCAATGTTTGCTGTTTCAGCAGAACTGATTTTAATCGATGATGTGATCAAAAAAATATTTAAGCTGGATGTTCCCTATTTTGGTATAGGTTTTCTGATTTTATTTATTTCAGTCGGTTTAAATCTGCTGAAAATTGATATCTTCTCCAAAGTTCAAAATACCGTGGCTTTTGTCATGGTGGTTTTATTGCTTTTGCTCGGTATATTTGCAATCAGCGGTTGGGTTTACCCACATACACAAGTGGTTGATTATACAATTACTTTTGATACAAATACCGTGGCACTGGTTGCGTTGGCTTTTTGGGGATTTGTTGGCGTCGAGTTTGTTGTTCCGATGATCGAAGAATCCAAAAATCCCAGTAAAAATATCCCAAGATCGATGTATATCGGTTTAACTACGATTTTTATCACCATTTCTTTATATGGCGTTGGTGCACTGTATTTCTTACCCCAAGAGCACTTGGTTAATTCTTTGACCCCACATATTGAATATGCAACGGCGGTATTTGGCCCGACTGGCTTACTGTTTATTGCGATTGGCGCTTTATTTGCCACCTTAAGTACCTTAAATGCGACTTTAGCTGCCTTACCACGTATGTTACAGGGCATGGCGAGCAATAAACAAGTGTTATCAATTTTTGCCCGAGTCAATCAGAAAAATAATGTGCCTTGGGTGGGCGTTGTATTTGTTGCTGTCATCATCATGATACCGATGTTGTTTTCACAGAGTGAAACCGATGTGATTAAAGTTCTGTTAACAGCAGCATGTATCTCTTGGTTGATCGCTTATGTGATTGCACATATCAATGTGATTGTATTGCGTAAACGCTACCCACAGATGGCAAGACCTTATAAAGCACCATTTTATCCATTCCTGCAAATCATTGGCATTATCGGGATGGTACTTACGATTTTCTATGCTGTACCTACCCCAGATTTGAGAGTCAAAATATTTACCTGGGTCGGAATCGTGATTGGTTTTACCACAATCATCAGTATTCTTTGGATCAAATTGGTGATGAAAAGACAACTCTTTCAACCAGAATCCATCGAAAGTTTGACCAAATAAAAGCAGAATTTTAACAAGGAGTTATCTTATGAAGCAGTTATCAACAACAGAAATTACAGAAGTTTGGAAAAAAGATAAAGATCACCATATTCATCCATGGACTGACTTTGCAACCTTTAAAGATGAAGGCGCCATGATTCTTGCACACGGTGAAGGGTGTTATGTTTTTGATGCTGAAGGTAATAAATATTTGGATGGTATTGGTGGTTTATGGTGCGTCAATGTCGGTTATGGGCGGCAAGAAATTGCTGATGCTATTTCAGAACAAATTATGCAAATTCCTTATTATTCTGCATTTGGTCACCATACTTCGATCCCCGCTGCAAAATTATCTGCAAAACTGGCTGAATTAGCGCCTGGAAATTTGAATCATGTACTGTTTGGTTGCGGAGGTTCAGTTGCCAATGATACTGCGGTACGACTCATTCACTTTTATTTCAATCAACTTGGTCAACCAAGCAAGAAAAAATTAATCTCGCGCAAAGATGGTTATCATGGCAGTACCTATATCAGTATGTCATTAACTGGTGTTGAGTTTGACCATATCGGTTTTGATATTGATCGCGAATTGGTCCACCAGATTTCATGTCCAAATCCATATCGTAGAGCGGAAGGTCAAAGCTTAGAAGCGTTCTGCAATGAAAAGGTACAAGAGTTAGAAAATAAAATTTTGGAACTGGGCCCAGAAAATGTCGCTGCATTTTTTGCAGAACCGATCATGGGTGCTGGTGGTGTTATCGTACCTCCACCGGGATATCATAAAAAAGTCCTTGAAGTATGTCATAAATATGGGGTTTTATATGTGTCCGATGAAGTTGTGACTGCGTTTGGGCGCTTAGGGCACTTTTTTGCTTCAGAATCAGAGTTTGATATCGTTCCAGATATTATTACTTGTGCCAAAGGCTTATCTTCAGGTTACTTACCCTTAGGTGCAACGATTATATCTGATGATATCGCAAAAGTGATTGGTAAGCCTCAGGCGGATGGTGCGTTATTTACCCATGGATTTACCTATTCAGGTCATCCTGTTTCTTGTGCAGCGGCACTAAAAAATATTGAAATTATCGAGCGTGAAAATTTACTGCAACATGTCAATGATGTAGGTCAATATTTTGAAGATCAATTACACACATTGGTTGACTTAGACATTGTCGGGGAGGTTCGTGGTAAGAAATTTATGATGTGTATTGAAAACTTAGCCAATAAGAAAACCAAGGAACTTTTCCCAAGTTCAGTCAATGTAGGTTCTCGAATTGCAGATTATTGCCAGAAAGATGGGTTAATCATTCGTCCAGTTGGCCATATGAATATCATGTCGCCACCCTTAATTTTAAATAAACAACATGTAGACTTTATCGTGACAACATTACGTAAAGCGATTCTGAGTACCACGGCGGATCTTAAACGTGAAGGTTATTTGTCTGGTTAAACTTACAGATAAATCTAAGTAAACAAATTAAGTAATTTATGGCCCCTTAACTGAATCAAAAGTAGCGGGGCCATTTACTGAGTTGATCCTTCAATATGGATTAAATGCAGCTTAAGCTGTTGAATGATTGCTTGGATGGTATTTATTTAAAATGCTTGCTGATCGGCAAGCATTTAATTTAACACACTGAATAGTTTATCTTTTAATTGTTGCCAATTTGTCGAAATCCAACACACCAAAGAGCCTGAAGTCACCAAGATCACGCCATACCAAAACTCTGTTGGTAGATTGGTTTGTAAGATAAACATTGAAATCAAAGTAGAGATGACTGGACTAAAATAAGATAAAGTCACCAAAATCGTAATATTGCCTTTGATAATGCCAATATTCCAAGCGGCATAACCCAAAGCCATCACCACTGAAACAATGCCTAATAATCCTATTGTTGTAAGTTCAACTTCTGGAATTGCATTTAGACTCAATCCATTTGACCACAGGTATTTACTCCACAGCACTATACTGATCGCCACAAAGAAAAATGAAATTGGATTATGCCCATCACTATATTTTTTGGTAATGACACAATATAAGGACCACAGCGTTGCCCCAACAAATGCCAAAATATAACTGATTGGATTTTCGAGAATATTGGATAAAATATTAGACCAAGTTAAAGCACCTTGCCCAGTTTGAATCAAAATAATCCCACTTAAGCTGATGGCTAAACCGACAATAACAAAGACATTAAATTTAATTTCTTTAAAGAGGATCAGCATCGCAACAGTTAAGCCCGGCCAGAGGTAATTGACCAGACTGACTTCTATGGCTTGTTGGGCGGTTTGTGCCAGTGCAATCGCATAAGAAAAACATAATTCATAAATAACAAACAATAAGGTAGAAAAAATCAGATATTTTTTTGAAATTAATTTTAAATTTGGGATTTTAAAAAATATTAATAAAATACACGTGCTCAGTGTATACATCAGCAGCACAGCCAACTCAGCACCCAAACTAAAACTAATTTTTTTCAATAAGCCGACAATGGAAGACCATTGTAAAATGGCACTTAAACCAATCAGGGTTGCGAGATTTTTTGACATATTGAGCTTTAAAATCTGAGGATTCAGATTAAGGTAAGTAATGAAACAATTATAGCTTAGAATTCTGCGATTATTTTTAAAATATCACCCAGCATAAAACAAATAATATGTCAGGATGAGCTCAATTAAAAAACGGAGGATTTAAGCAAAATTTAATATTTGAGGAAAAAATTAAGTATTAAAAATGATAAAAAAGCTTTGTTTTTAGTTCAATTTTTTATATAAACATATGCATAAAGATTAAAAATTAACGAGACATTCAACAGAGATAAACAAATGAGAAGATTACCCGTATATTTATTATTAGATACCTCAGGTTCGATGCATGGTGAACCGATTGAAGCCGTTAAAAATGGTGTTGAAATACTGGTTTCTTCACTCAGACAAGATCCTTATGCGCTTGAAACAGCCTATTTATCTATTATTACTTTTGATACTCAAGCCAAACAACTGATTCCCTTAACTGAAATTGCGATGTTTCAACCCCCTCAATTACAGGCAACGGGGACTACACAGTTGGGCGAAGCACTTGGATTACTGGCAGATAAAATTGATCAGGAAGTGCAAAAAACCACACCAGACACCCGTGGTGACTGGAAACCCTTAGTTTTTATTATGACAGATGGTGCACCAACAGATGATTGGACCAAAGGTTTTGCAAAACTAAAACAAGCCAAGACGGGGATGATTATTGCTTGTGCAGCGGGACATAATGCAGATAGCAGTATTCTCAAACAAATTACAGAGGTTGTAGTAGAACTTGCAACCGCAGATTCAAATACCATTAAAGCCTTCTTTAAATGGGTTTCTGCAAGTATTTCTACTGGTAGCCAAAAAGTAGATGCAGGTCAAAAAGAAGTCACAGGCTTAAATGATCTTCCACCACCACCACCTGAAGTAAATGTGGTTCTATAAAAATAAAGGAAACTAGCATGGCAATTACATTGGCGAAAGGTCAAGGACTCAGCCTTGAAAAATCTAAACATGATTTAGAGTTAGTGACGATTGGACTCGGTTGGGATATCACTGAGCAAAAGAAAGGCTTTTTAGGCGGATTATTTTCTGGTGCAAAGAGCGAAGAACACGATCTAGATGTGGTGGCATTTTTATGTGATGCCAGTGGAAAAGTAAAAGATCTGGGCTGGAATGCCGCAGGTCAAGCCACACTCGAAAATAGTGATGTTATCTTTTTTAATAATTTAAAGCATCGTTCAGGGCAAATCTGGCTGACTGGAGATAACCGTACGGGTGCTGGTGACGGGGATGATGAGCAAATTATTGTCAAATTAAATAGCTTGGCAGCTGAATATCACAAGATTGTTTTTATTGTGCAAATTTATAATGGTGCAAAAAATAATCAGCATTTTGGTCAGGTTAAAAATGCCTTTATTCGTGCTGTCGATGGTACTGGCAAAGAAATGGTACGTTTTGATTTATCAGGTATCGGTCAATATGATCAACAACGTTCATTATTATTTGCTGAACTGGTCAGAGAAAATAGTGGTTGGAAATTTAATGCGGTCGGTAATGCATCACCCGCGGATAATTTCGTGGAATGGTTAAAAAAATATAGTTAAAAAATGAGAATATAATGCGCCGTTTACCTGTATATATTTTATTAGATACATCTGGCTCTATGCGTGGTGAGCCAATTCACTCGGTGAATGTTGGCTTGCAGTCGATGCTCAGTGCATTAAGGCAAGATCCTTATGCGCTTGAAAGCGTGTATTTAAGTGTGATCACTTTTGATATTGAAGCAAAAGTTTATTTACCGCTTACCCCTTTGGATCAAGTTCAAATTCCAGATCTAGATGTACCCAATGTGGGAGCAACATTTATGGGTGCAGCATTGGAATTACTGGCACAGGAAGTACACCAGAATGTACAGAAAAGTAGCAATGATGTTAAAGGCGATTGGCGCCCGTTATTGTTCTTGATGACAGATGGTTCACCCTCAGATGTCTATGCTTATCAGCAAATCGTTCCCACAATTAAACAGCTTAACTTTGCCACGATTGTCGCTTGTGCTGCGGGGCCAAAAGCGAAAACTGAATCCTTGCTACAACTGACGGATCAAGTGGTTGTGTTAGACACCATGGACTCAAATAGTTTTGCCAGCTTCTTTAAGTGGGTTTCTGCAAGTGTGGTCGCTGGTAGCAGTAGTGCAGGAGTATCCGATTCAATTTCTTTACCACCACCACCCGCCGAAATTCAGCTGGTTTTATAACTGAATATTACGTGACGATAAAAATGTTAAATCAAACAGATCAGTACTTGTCTGTTTGATTTAGGTATTTGAATAATATGATAAAAATAATGTAGGTGAAGTTATGCGCCGTTTACCGGTATTTTTTGTTCTTGATTGTTCTGAATCAATGGTCGGGCAACCGCTTGAATCAGTTCAAGAGGGTGTGGAATTTATTTTAAGCAGTTTAAGAAAAGATCCTTATGCACTTGAAACTGTATATGTTTCAGTGATTGCATATGCAGGTATTGTCAGAACATTGGTCCCTTTAACTGAGTTATTTGCCTTTAATCATTTTAATTTGCCCTTGGGTGGTGGGACACATTTGGGTAAAGCTTTAGATCATTTGGGTCAGGAAATTGATCGTTATGTGATGAAAACCACCAGTGAAGTCAAAGGCGACTGGAAGCCAATGGTCTATATATTTACCGATGGTCGTCCAACCGATGAATATGATCAGGCAATTCAACGCTGGAATGCCAAATATGCGCATAAAGCAACAGTCGTCGCCATCGGTCTAGGTGCAGATGTTGATTTTTCTGTGCTAAGTAAGATCACTGAAAATACTATTTCAATTGATCAGATCAATCAAGAATATGTCAAAGGTTTGTGTAAGTGGATCACAGCCTCTGTGGTCTCACAAAGTATCAGTATTGGTAGCCATCAACAAAAAGATGACCTGTTGCCGATTGATGAGCGTTATATGCGCTTGGCAAAAGATGCATTATCCCTGCAAAAAAATAAAGCCGATGATCATTGTGCGATATTTGTGGGTCGCTGCCAAAAGATGAATAAACCTTATATCATCAAATATATACGTAACTTACAATATAAAGGTCCAGCTGATTTAAATATCAATATCTATAATTTTAAGTTAGATACCTGTAGTGCGATATCTGAGGAGTATTTTACTTGGTCAGATCATAATGCATCAAATAAGCAGATCAATACGGCTGAACTCGATGGTTTCCCTGAATGTCCACATTGTTTTTCTGAGACCGCTTTTGCGGTATGTGGATGCGGTAATTTGATGTGTTATGACGGCTATCGGGAATCTGTGGTTTGCCCGTGGTGTCGTCGACAAATCAGTTTCTCGTCTGGTGATGGAGATTTTGATTTAACCCGTGGGCAAGGTTAGGCTTTATCGGTTGATGTGTTGATACATTATTAAAGCATTGCTGCATTGAACAATATTAAAAATCTATATCGCTTAATGCTTAAGTGCATCGTGATTGGTGAGTGACCAAGTGGCCAAGCGAATAGAACAGAAAATGGGTAGAGGGTAAAATGGACAGTGATGTATGCAAATTAAAGCAGATTTTGGAACAAAATCCCGCTGATTTCAGTGAGACATTTTCACAATTTCTATTAAGTGATCCGCAAAATCTCAAACAACTTTCAAAACTCATCAATGAATTGGAAAAAGTGAAGATAGCTGCACCGCGTTTGAACAATATCGATGAAGCTGATTTATTGGATAACGCATCTGCTGCACAGTCTCAGCATGAAACTATATGCTCGGATACAACTCAAGCTACTGTACAAAAGAATGTTCAAGAGCAAGTCGGTCTTAATCAGCAAACAGAAACCAATCAACACGCTAGAGTTGATGACCAAGTCATGCTAGATGAAAATATTCAACAAAATTGTGATGATCCTTTAGTCAATGTGGATCAACTCCATACATCATCTGAAAACACCAACTCAGTTGGAGCAATTTCCGAAACGCAAAATATCACTTTAGATCTTCACACAACATTGCAACTGGCACCGATCCTACAAGTTGAACAGCAAGTTGTTGCAGATCAAGTCGAGCAAGCATCAGCCCCTACAATTGAACCCAATTTAGAAAACAAGCCGACAATTGATTCTGAAAATATAAACTCAACCCCTGAAATAATATCTTCTGAAACTGAGAAGAATAGATTAGAGATCGAATCTGTGTTTAGACGAAGTAAATATGAAGACATTAAATTTCAGGTTGAAAATGCCCGAGTTGGACAACACTATCAATCTCAAATTTCAGTGATTTCTCAACATGATGTCAATCAATTAACATTCAAATCTGAAAGCTTTAAATTTCCAGATAGCAGCTTTTATTTCGATGAAACCACACAACGTATTCATGGTGAACCACAACACGCAGATTCAATCGAATTTTCTTTTCAGTTTGTTGCTGATGGAGAAACACGCTCCGCCCAGTGTCGGTTGAATGTCATTGCAGACCCACGCAGTTTATGGAAAGTCATTGAACCTGAGTCTGGGCAAAAATTTAGCAAGCCACATTTGGATCAAGCTTTGATTGATGCGGTGGACTATAAAATTATCGCTGCAAGTCGTCGTGGCCGTTCACATGAACACGCAGGCTTATTTAGAGATGACGATTTTTCCATTACCTTAATCGACAATACACCTTGGTCGGTCTTGACTGTGGCAGATGGTGCAGGCAGTGCGCAATACTCAAGAGAAGGCTCTCGAATTGCGGTAGAGATTGTTGAAAATGAGTTTAAAAACTATTTAAATCCACACACGGTTGAAAGCCTGATTGCTGATTTAGAAAAGTGGCAAGTGAGTAGTCAGGATGCTGAAACTGTTGCAGTTGCCAAAAAGTTAAATGAGCAGTTTCATCATGTATATTATGAAATTTATAAATCAATTATTAACCAAATCAAATTACAAGCAGAGCATATTGGGGTAAATACTAAAGATTTTTCAACCACATTGCTGGTTGCGGTCGTATGTAAATTAGCTGACAAAACCTTTATCAGTGCATTCTCAGTGGGAGACGGTGCAATCGCAGTATATAGCGAGGACAATGTGCGTCTGATGAATGTTCCAGATGGTGGTGAATATGCAGGACAGACCAAGTTTCTAGATCTGAGTATTGCAACAGAATTTCCAAACCGTTTAAAAATAGGCTGCTTTAAAGATACCCATGCGATTATGTTGATGACAGATGGTATTTCAGATCCAAAATTTGAAACAGATTCTGGCTTATCCAACTTTGATAAATGGCAAAATTTATACCGTGAACTGGATCCGTTGCTACAGAATGAAGCAGCTGATACTGCATTGTTGGAATGGATGCATTTCTTTACAGCTGGGCATCATGATGATCGTACCATGGCTGTATTATGGAATAAGCATTCAACAACATCTGTATAAATAATATCTAAGTATTTGAAGAATATAGTGTAAGGTGGCAAGTATGTCAGCAAAAATTATTAAATGTACCACCGTTGATGGACGTGAAATAGAATTTGTAGATGAAATTATCGGTTCAGGTGCAATGAAAGATGTATATTTTTCACCTGATCGTAGCTATGTGGTGTGCTTTTTCAGTAAAGAAAAGAATAAATTTTATGAATCTAAAGCCACCTTTGAGCAGCAAAAAGATCGTTTAAAAGAAATTGTAGGCAATAAATGGCAAAGTATTTTTAATGGGATTGGTGGGGATTATTGGAAAAATATTTTCTGTTGGCCCGATGGTTTAGTTGAATATAATAATTTGCTTGGGATTACCGCCCCAACCTATAGAAAACAATTTTTCTTTGAATATGGTTCAAAAAATAATGATTTTCTGCAAATCAAAGGCAAAGAAAAAGAAGGGAAATGGTTTGCAAGTGCAAACAACCAAAACAGATTTCTCGACGATAAAGAAAAAGGTACTTGGCTAAATTACCTTAAAATAGGAATTCTAATTTCCCGCGCAGTACGCCGTATGCATGCTGCAGGTTTGGCCCATTCAGATTTATCTTATAAAAATATTTTGGTCGATCCTGTTTCTGGGAGTGCCAGCGTTATCGACGTTGATGGTTTGGTAGTACCTGGAAAATACCCACCGGACGTTGTCGGTACTCCTGATTTTATTGCGCCAGAAGTGGTACGCACCAGCCATTTATCCAAAGACAATCCTGATCGTTATTTACCTAGTATTGCGACAGATAAACATGCTTTGGCGGTATTGATTTATATGTATTTGCTCTATCGACATCCGTTACGTGGTGGAAAAATTCATGATATGAATGATCCGCAAAAGGATGAAACGCTGGGAATGGGTGAAAAAGCGCTGTTTATTGAACACCCAACAGATCATAGCAATCAGGTGAAACCGACTCAACTTAAAGTCAGTCAGCAACCGTGGGGTGATCCTGCAAAAGTACCTTTTACAGTGACTGGACCGTATTTGTCTGAGTTATTTATGAAAAGCTTTGTCGAGGGGTTACATGATCCTGCCAAGCGTCCTTCAGCTAACGATTGGGAAACAGCTTTGGTTAAAACAGTGGATTTGGTTCAGCCTTGCCATAATCACCGTTGTGGTCAAAAGTGGTATGTCTTTGATAATTCCACTAAACCTGAGTGTCCATTTTGTCATACGCCGTTTAAAGGTAAATTACCTATTCTCAATTTATACTCAGCACGGCAGCAAGGTAATTTTAGACCCGATAATCATCGTTTAATGGTGTGGACAGGCCAATCTATTTACGCATGGCATACCAATAATATGATTGCACCGAATGAACGCTTAACCGCAGAACAGACCAAGCGAAAAGGGTATTTTGTTTTACATAATGATGTGTGGTGGTTGGTCAATGAAGATATGCCTGATCTTACCGATGTTGCCAATAAAACGCAGATCCCGATTGGTGGTAAAATTGAGTTAAAAGATGGGGTTCAAATTTTATTTTCTAAACAAGATGGCGGTCGTTTAGCTGTGGTACAAATGGTTGAAGCATAATGCGATGCTTCAACCTCTAATTAAGGCTTATACCACCAATATTTTGTCGTGTGTTGAACAAGATGATTTGACCAAACCAAAAGTTTTATATCTGAGTAAAATCATTTCAGCCCAATTTTTATGGGTGGCAGGTTCAATCATTGAACCATGACTTTTAAATACACTCTTAGCATCGTGTGCTAAGATTAATTGAGCTTCATGGAAATCTTCAGGCTGAACTTGTAAGGCATGATGAATATGACCAATTTGAGCAGGATGAATTGCTGTTTTGGTATAAATTCCATTATTCATGTCTTGTTCCAGCTCTTGCATCAATAGCTGTGTATTTTCAAAATGTTCACACACGGGTGAACTCAGCTGAAAGCCATTGGGAATAAATAATCCCGCCAATTGTGAAATCAGAATACCCACAGGTGTTTGATAAATCGTAGTATTTTTGGGTCTACGCAGATTTAAACAGGACAAGAGATCATTGCCACCAATTCTTAAACATAATGTTTTATGAAAGTCATATTTAAGAGCTTGGTAAAGTTCAATATTGTGCGCAACATCAAAGATTTCTTTGGTTTCAAGTGTCGGCATATATTGCAAATTGGCAGGTAATACATTCATCCAATTTTTTAGATTAAATACATTAAACTTAGGCAAAATCATACCATTAAATGTTTGATTTAGATCCCAGTCTACAATGTGCTTCGCCATTTCCATATTTCTTGGACGGATAAAAATGGCAGGGGCTTTTAAACTGGGTTCATCCAGTCGTCTTTGCAATAAAAGTTTTAAATTCACCATAGCTGTTTGAACATCTGATTCAAGTACAGCATCTTCAAGGCATACCGCAATTGATTTAATCTGAGGAAATTTAATTCCTTGGGTAACTTCCCACAATTGTTCATGTGTTGCAGGAATATACATGGTCGCGCCAAGTTCAATGGCGTGTAAAAGTGGCTTCATTTTTTCTTCTCTACTTTTTTTATCAATGTTGCTGCGTGATAAGGACCTAATTTTGTTCCCAGAATATCGACTGGAATATTTCGCTCACGTGCAAAGTGCAATAATAATTGTACATGAGGGTTAGATTCATCTTTCAATAAGATTCGTTCAGGTACGCGTCTTAAAACTGCACGGGTTGCTTCAGCAATACTGGGTTTTATATGGTTAATATTTTGAATCGCATATTGTGCTGCAATCCATTCAATCGTTTCTGCACATTGCTGCTGTTGTGCTAAACGAATTTGATTGTTCCAGCTCACCTGTTTATCCGTTGGATTTTGTTCAATCAACAGTCGTATTTGCTCAACAAAATTGACAGAAAGGTCATAAGGTTTTAGCTGATCATAGATTAAACAACTGTGCCATTTTTGTGTCTGATAGCAATTTTTACGGGCATCTTGCTGTTCAATCGTTTCTTTTAGAATCGTCCGAGAAGTCAATCCAGAAATCACTGAACCCAATATACCAAATGGAATCAACCAATCATCTGTACTGGCACTTAACCAAGAATAACCACCCAAATCAGATAGGGTAACTAAACGCGGGATCTGCCAATTTTCATCAAAGAGCTCAGGAATGTCTTGTAGATTTTTTGTGAGTTCTTTGCATATCGCACCTTTACCTGTCCAGCCATCTACAAAAACGATATTCTGAGCACCATGTTGTTCAATAATCGCTTGCAGTGCAGCAAAGTCGACACCTCGATCACGAATAATACTAATACCATAGTGATAACAAGGCTGATGCTTTTCAAGGTAATGCTTGAGTAAGACACCTAAAGGAACACCAGCGCGAACCAAGCTCACCAAAACAATCTCTTGTTTGGGAAAACGTTGCATCAAACTGTTGCCAATTTTTTGAACTTCTTCGGCAAGGCGCTGTGCACCTTGTTCAAAGGCATGCTGATAATGTTGCATTTGTTCATCCGTTGGCGCATGTTCAGCACTGATCATTTGTGAATAGTGCATTTTTCCTGACTGGATCAGATATTCTTTTTCTTCAACTGCAGTGGGTTGAATATCATCAATCTGCATCAAAAAAGTGACATCTTCGGGACGATATGAACCGTGAAAGCCAAGTTCGTTCAATATTGGATTGAGTGGTGTGATCAATGAATTAGACATGACCTAAATATCCTTTAGTGTCAAAATCATGGCTTAAATGCGTATTGAGAAACTTATCCAACTGACTGCTTTTCGGCATTCCAAACCAGTCGCAACAGCTGAGGAATCCAGCATCTGATAGACTATCGCCCCAACCTAAAATAATACGTTCCCGTTGCGGATCATGTTTCTGAATATAAAACTCAACCGCGCTTTGTTTGCTGACATGATGTGGAATAATCGCCAGATTATTGCCATTGATATGGATATAGCACTGTTCCAGTAGCGGTTTAGGTAATTTCTCAACAAGCCGATCTAAAAATAACGCACCAGCTTGTTTTTGCTTCGCAACAGAATAAATACTCAGTTCATTTTCAACTAAAGTCCAAGTTCTTACTGCACCCAAATCTTTGGCATAGTCATGCAAAGCTTCTGGCAAGTCAGTCAGTATGCCATTGAGTTGAATTTCATGTTGTTTTTGAAGATCAAACCAGTCAGTATCCACAGCTAAATTTTGATCCAGAATCGTGCCACCATGGGAACAAATCGCACCATATTTAAAAGGGATTTGTACACGTTTAAAGCCTTCAACTGAGCGAGCAGTTACAGGCACAACCTCAGCAGATTCAAGCAACCAATTCAAAAAAGACTGCTGTTTTGGACTCATATATGAAAGCGGTTGTCCTGAAACATCTGTAGTCACCATTTGATGTTGTGGAGTCGGTTGCTGTTTTCGATAAGTTTGAAATAAAGTGTCATCCAAGTCGACAAAGACTAAAGGTTTAGGGTTCATAACTGATCACTTCCAAATTTTTAATTTGTTCAAACAAGCTTGGGTCTACGCTATCTTGGTGTGTTTCAATCACCAAAAGCACCCGATCAAATTCTTGATGTTTTACGTTATAAGCAAAGTTTTGGATATTTAACCCATAATTATCATGAAACTGGCAAATACTTTTTATCGCATGTCCTTGCATGATCGGTGAACGTGTTGTTGAACTAAAGTAAGTTTCAGCACCTTGTTGTTCCAACTGTTCTGCAATAAGAAAAGGGATCCAACTAAACTCACCTGAACCCAGTACAAGTATTTTTTCGCCTGGATGATTAATGTGAATATGTTCCCATGGCGTACATTCTAAATAACCTGGCTCACGTCCCCAATTATTTGGTGCAATAATTTTCTGTGCCTGTTGCTCAGTGGAGCTGACATTGGGCATATTAATCTGAATATTGTGCTGATTCGCTTGCCACTGCCAATTCCCTTGCAATAATGAAACCACTTCCACAGGGATATCAAGTTCATCCGTTGCAAGACTGTGCTCAGCCCAGTTCACCAACGTGACCAAGATCACGCGTTCAACTTGCTGCAAACCAGAATTGGTTAAGCTGTTGATCAGGTTTTTAAAGGTTTTTCCAGTCGAAATTTCATCATCAACTAAAATCAAAGTCTTTGAATCAATCACTTGCTGATGTTTGGCTAAATCATGGCTGCTTAGAATAAACTGATCCTGAGCATGGCTATGTTCTTCTAGGAAAAGCCCCAACGTGGGTAAAGTCGATACAGGGTGTCGTGTTGTGGTTAAGAAAATCGCATTTTTGCCATGTTGTTTTTTTAATTCACGATAAACCCCAGCACCCAAACCGACTGCTGTTTCGGCCATACCAATGACACAGATTGGCCCAGCCAAATCTGTAGGTACTAAACTGGCTAAATCGCTATAACTGCGCTGCATGACAGAGGGTGTGACAGGGATATGTTTCCCCAATACTTTGGAAACAAATAAAAATGCTCTTTTAGGATTAATTCTTTCTGCAAAATCTAATAAATCATCTAAAGCCCAATGGCTATGTTGTTGGTTAACTTGAACACTGATTCGCCCACGACTTAAATCTATATGCTTCATCTATCTTACAAATCCAATTTTATACTATGGGCAATCGGTAAAGCTTTTACAGGCGATTGGTGTGGTGCTCGAACTAAATTCAAATTTAATTTTTCAGCAATCAGTTCAGCAATCAAATTGACTCCAGTATGTTGTGTATAAGCAAAACCACCAGCAGGGCGTGGATTGATCTCAAGAATATGCCATTGCAAGCTTTCATCTTGTTTAAATTGGATATTAATTAGTCCATCACATTGAAAATAATCGACTAAATCTATACAAATTTGATGACAAGGATGTTGCAAAAAACACTCTTGAAAATAAACATGTTTAATTCTGGTTACTTGAGCAATGATCTTTCCTTGACTACAAGCAATATCAACTGAGCATTCTTGCCCAGCCAAATAAGGCATAATCAGATATTCAACAGGCTCTTCCTGCTGACTATATGCCTCTATAAATTGCTGAGTATTACATTTGGTCGGTGAGCTAAAGTTTTTAAAGTACGACACATGATTCTGTAAGCGGACAAAGCCGGCACCATAAACCCCATAAACAGGTTTAGCGCAGATCTCACTATGTTGTAGCTGTAATGTTTCAATGGATGTCTTCAGCGTTTCTGTGGAATTGGCTAATAACGCTGGAATGACAGATAAATTTTGCGCTTCACAATGTAAGGTAAATTGGTATTTATTGTTCATCAACTCATGCTGTTCTGAGCTGAGTGTACCAGTAATCAACTGAATAGCATGTTGTTCAAATTGGGTTCTAAACGGCTCAATATGCTGACTGTGTTTTCCACAGAAGAGCAGTTGAATATTATGTTCAATACATTGTTCTAATAACCATTCAGCGCTCTTTGAAATAGCAGGTTGCTGAAGATAAACATCAGCACTTAAGGCAAGTTCGGGACGGTTACGGCTGTGAGAACAAAATATAGTCAGTTGTTTTGATATACTCGAACTTTTCAGTAATTGAATCATATCATTTTGACAGGAATAACACTCGGCGATCCAAATTTTATATTGCTGTAGCACGGGTAATTTAATCTCAAATTTTTATAAAGAATAACGAAGTTTTTAAAGCGACTATCTGATGCGCTGGAAAATATAACAATTCCCCATAGTGATACAATATTTAATTTTAATATTTTGTAAAAGTAATGAAACATAAAGAAAAAAAACACTGAAACACTTGAGATTAGGAATTTTTATGGTAAAACATAGCATATCTATTTTTATTTGTTTTTTATAAAGAAAGTTAATTTAAAAACTTCATTTGAATAACGCATGATTTTAAATTCATTTTATCAAAAAGCGATAATATACCTATAAAGTGGAGGATTTATGCAGCTGGTTGCTGGTGGAAATATTCAAATACCTGCTCAGGATATTGAAATTTGTATAAAAACAGGTTTTTCATCTGACATTGAATTAGATGTTACAGCATATTTACTGGCCCAAGGCATGCTTAAAGTGCGTGGTGATCAGGACATGATTTTTTATGGACAACGTCAAACCTCCAATCAAAGTGTGGTTTTGCTAGAATCATCATCTAAGAACCCAAATCTCACTAAATTAAAAATCAATACTGCACTTTTAGATGCACAAATTCAAAAAATCGCTATTTGTGTCACGATCAATGAACCAAACACCATTGGAAATATTGTTCCGATTGATATTGAGCTTTATGCAGCGCAACAGCGTATTGCGACTGCACATTTGGATACTCGGAATAGAACTGAAAAAGCCTTAATCCTTGCAGAGATTTATTTACATAACAGCCAATGGAAATTTCGCTTTGTTGGTCAAGGATTTAATGGTGGATTAAAGCCATTGGCAGAAAACTTTGGTGTTGTGATTGCCGATGAAGTGAAAAATACTACACCTACACCTACACCTACACCTACACCTACACCTACAAATTCAAATATTAATCTTTCTAAAATTCGACTGGATAAAAACAATTCAACCATCAATTTAACCAAGAAAGGCAATGGTTTTGGAAAAATTTCAGTCAATTTAAACTGGAATAAAAGCCAGCCCAAATCCCAATCATTTTTTCAGAAACTATCGGGTTCAAGTGCAATAGATCTAGACCTTGGCGCGATGGTGCAACTTAAAAATGGTGAAATTGATTTAGTACAACCGCTGGGTAATCGTTTTGGCCGTTTTGAGGTCAAACCATTTATTCAGCTTGATGGCGATGATCGTACAGGTTCATCTGTACAAGGTGAAAATCTACATATCAATGGTAATCAATGGGATCAAATTGAACGCATTGTGATTTATGCTTATATTTATCAGGGTGCTGCGCAATGGGCTGCAACAGATGGTGTGGTCACCATTAAGATTCCAGACCAACCTGAAATTGAAGTTCATTTGACCGATGGTAATCAATTAACAACATGTTCTATTGTAGAATTAAAGAATAACAATGGCACTATACAAGCCAACCGAGAAGTTCGTTATTTTAAAGATCAAAAATATTTAGATGAACATTATGGTTTTGGGTTCCGATGGACACATGGTTCTAAAAATTAATTGACTGCATGTATTTAAACAATGAATGCACACTGCAATAAAGTAGAGGAAATATAAATGGCAATTTCATTAAACAAAGGTGGCAACTTATCTTTAAGCAAAACTGACCCAAGTTTAAACCAAGTTTTGGTCGGCTTAGGTTGGGATGCGCGTGCAACCGACGGAACAGATTTTGACTTAGATGCTTCGGCATTTTTATTGAGCGAAAGCGGTAAAGTTCGTGGTGAACACGATTTCATTTTCTATAACCAAACACGTTCACCTGAAGGTTCTGTTGAACATACAGGTGATAACCGTACAGGTGCGGGTGATGGTGATGATGAAGCAGTTCGCATTAATCTCGCACAAGTACCTGCAGATGTTCAAAAAATTGCAATTACAGTCACCATTCATGAAGGTGAAAGTCGCGGTCAAAATTTTGGTCAAGTTCAAAATGCGTTTATTCGCGTGGTAAATGATCAAAGCAATACTGAAATTGTGCGTTTCGATTTGAATGAAGATTATTCAACAGAAACTGCCATGATTTTTGGTGAATTATATCGCCACAATGGTGAGTGGAAATTTAGAGCTGTAGGACAAGGTTATGCTGGCGGTTTAAGCGCAATGTGTCAACAGTTCGGAATAAGCATCTAATATAAGAGTTCAATGGATGAAACATTTTCGCTTTTCGATTCTTTTTACCATCATTTGTCTAGCAATTTCTGCGTATTGGGGTTTTACACATGGTCCCCAAGCCGGCCTAATGACCATGTTCAAGGCATTGGCAATTACTGCAATTCTTGCAGTGATGGAAGTTTCTTTATCGTTTGATAATGCTGTAGTAAATGCTTCGGTACTTAAACACTGGAATCATTTCTGGCGAACCTTATTTTTAACAGTCGGTATTGTTATCGCTGTATTTGGTATGCGTTTAATCTTTCCATTACTCATTGTTGGCGTCACTGCAGACATGGGCATGATAGAGGTTGCAAAACTTGCGCTGAACGATCCAAAAACCTACTCTGAAAAGCTCATGGCACACCATGCTGAAATTGCAGCGTTCGGTGGTATGTTCTTGCTCTTAGTTTTTCTTAACTTTTTATTTGATGATGAAAAAGATGAGCATTGGTTCCATTGGTTGGAGTCAAAACTCGCTGATCTAGGCAATATTCAAGCGATTTCAGTGTTTATTTCATTATGTGCATTATTGGTTATGGCTAATTTTGTACCTGAAACTTCTCGTCTTGTTGTAACTATGGCAGGGATCTGGGGAATTGTGGTTTATGTCGGTGTTCAGGTGATCGGACACTTGCTTGAAGGCGGTTCACATGATGATGAACAAGAAGTAACTGAACAAACAACTTCAAATAATGGTGCACCAGTCACAGGTACAATCATCAAAGGCGGTATCGGTGGCTTCTTGTATCTTGAAGTACTTGATGCGTCTTTTAGTTTCGATGGTGTAATCGGTGCTTTTGCAATTACCAGTGATGTGGTAATTATTATGCTGGGCTTGGCAATCGGTGCAATCTTCGTGCGTTCTATGACGGTTTACCTTGTAGAAAAAGGTACGCTTGATGCTTATGTTTACTTAGAACATGGCGCGCATTATGCGATTGGTGCACTTGCATTCATCATGCTTGCAAGTGGAACAGGCTTACATATACCTGAAGTCGTAACAGGCTTGATTGGTGTCGCATTTATTGTTTGGGCAGTAATCTCATCAATTTCATATAGTAAAAAACAATCTCTTGAAACAACTGGAAAAGGAAATTAAAAATGGCTATTAATTTATCAAAAGGCGGTAACATCAACCTGTCTAAAACAGCGCCTACAATGAATAAAGTAGACTTAGGTTTAGGCTGGAATCCTCGTGTGACAGATGGTAAAGCATTTGACTTGGATGCGGTTGCTTTTCTGACTGGTGAAAATGGCAAAGTTCGTTTAGATGGCGACTTCATCTTCTTTAACCAAAAAACCTCTCCTTGTGGTTCTGTTAATCATAACGGTGATAACCGTACAGGTGACGGTGATGGTGATGACGAAACAATTTCAGTTGATCTAGCTAAAGTACCTGCTGATGTCGCAAAAATTGTTTTTGCTGTAACCATTCATGAAGGCCAACAAAATGGTCAAAACTTCGGTATGGTGGACAAAGCTTATATCCGTGTAATCAATCAGGATAACAATGCAGAAGAACTTGCACGTTTTGACTTATCTGAAGACGGTAGTACAGAAGTTGCCATGATTTTTGGTGAGTTATACCGTCATAGCGGTGAGTGGAAATTTAAAGCAGTCGGCCAAGGCTTTAACGGCGGCTTAGGTGCTTTGGCTGCAAGTTATGGTGTTGCAGTTTAATTTTTAAAATCTGTACTAAAAGATTTATCTTTTAGTACTTGAAAGTGATTCGGTTTAAATCGGTTCATTTATGAACACAGTAAAAATTATTTTCAAGTACTAAATAGAGAACAACAATGCAATTCATCACTGGACAAAAACTGGCACTTCACCAATTGTTGCAGACAGAGACACAGTTTAAACTACGTGTACAGGTTCAAGCACCTTTTGAAATCGATATTTCTAGTTTTGGTATTGCGCCAAACGATAAACTTTTCCATGATGATTATATGACTTTCTATAATCAGCCACAGACTCCGAAAGGCGAAGTTCAATATCAGCTTCAAGGCAACATGCATAGTTTTGCCTTTGATTTAAACAAGATAGATACAGCGCGAACATCACGTTTTGTGATCTGTGCCACTTTATCCAATGAGCAGTCTCAAATCCACAATATACAATCGATTCTGGTCGAGTTATGTAATCAACAAGGGCAGGTGCTTGCGAGTTATCTTTTAAATGGTTCTAATTTTAGCCAAGAAAAAGCTGTGATGCTGACTGAGATTTACTTTAAAAGTGATGCTTGGCGTATCGCTGCAATTGGTCAAGGTTTTAATGGTGGCTTAAAGGCTTTGGTTGAGCACTTTGGGGGAGAAGTTGAAGAAAGTACAGCAGCTGCTCCATCAACAGTAAACCCATCGACAAGCAATACACCATCAACAATCGATCTGAAAAAGAAAGTGGTACTGGATAAAATCCAAAATGCAGCTCCACATTTGGTAGATATTACTAAAAAGTCTTTAATCAGTTTAGAAAAAAACAATTTACTCGATGTAAAAGCTCGTGTCGCTTTAGTGCTAGATTATTCAGGTTCAATGCACCAACAGTATATAAAAGGTGATGTGCAAAAAGTACTTGACCGAATTATGCCCTTGGCAGTCAATTTTGATGATGATGGCAGTTTTGAGTGCTGGGCATTTGCAGAAAAATCATTGCGATTAAGCGATGTAACCTTGAACAACTTAGAAAATTTTGTCAATACAGATCAAGGCGGTCATCCAAAGTGGAAAGCTGGTGCACGTTACAATAATGAACCCGCTGTACTTGAAGCCGTGATCCAATATTTTACCCAAGAAAATCCATCTCATTTACCGGTATACGTGGTATTTGTTTCAGATGGCGGGGTCAGTGAAAGTAAAAAGATTAAAAATATTCTTAAAAATGCATCCAGTTTTCCTATTTTTTGGCAGTTCGTGGGTATCGGCGGCCGTAACTATGGTGTGTTGGAACAACTCGATACGATGGATGGGCGAGTAGTAGATAATTGCAATTTTTTTGAAATGAGCAATATTCAAAGTATGCCTGAAGCACAACTGTATGATGCACTGCTTCAGGAATTTCCACTGTGGTTAAAAGAAGCGAAAAATAAAAACATTATTCGATAAAGTGAGGGCAATCGATGGCTAAATTTGAACTTGTAGGCAGTCCAGAACCATTTCTATTGGTCGATTTGGTACAGGGAGAAAAAATATTTTGTGAATCTGATGCAATGGTCATGATTGAGCAAAATTTAGAATTGGCAGGAAATTTACGCGGCGGATTATTTCAATCATTTATGCGTAGATTTACCACAGGTGAATCACTGTTTCAGCAAGAAATCAAAGCATCATTTGGTCATGGACAGTGTTTGCTTTCTCCAAACATAGATGGTGATATGCAAATTCTTAACATAGGACCTCAGCAATACACTTTATCTGATGGGGCTTTTGTTGCAGCAACAGAACATGTCAATGTCAAAGCCAAGATTCAAGCAAATTTAGGTGGTGGATTCTTTGGTGATACAGGTGGTTTTGTGGTGATGGAATCATCTGGACAAGGACAACTGTGTATTTCAGGCTGTGGTACCTTGATGGAAGTCGATGTCAGTACCCAGAACGGAGAAACCACCATTGATAATGGCCATGTTGTGGCATGGGATTCGTCTTTAAGTTACAACATTGGTATGCCAAGTTCACAAAACCGCGGAATTGTTGGAAATCTTTTAAACAGTTTTACCAGTGGTGAAGGTATGGTGCTTAAGTTTAGGGGCAATGGCAAAGTCATTATTTGTTCCCGAAATCGCAAGAGCTACCTCACCTGGTTATCTTCAGCTTTAAATTTAAATAGAAACAATTAAATCTATGAGGGAAACACATGAGTATTAGTTTAGTAAAAGGTCAAAAAATCTCTTTAGAAAAAGGTGATGGTTCATCTTTGACCAAAATTTATCTTGGTGCAGGCTGGGATGTGGCTAAGAGTGGCGGATTTTTAGGTGGTCTTTTTGGTGGCGGTGGTGGTGATTCAATCGACCTTGATGCTTCAGTCATTATTTTTGATGAAAACAACCAACCGCTTGATGCAGTATGGTTCGGTCAATTAAAAAGTAAGGATGGCAGTATTTGGCATTCAGGGGATAATCGTACAGGTGCCGGTGATGGCGATGATGAAGTGATCCATGTTGATCTAACCAAAATTCCACCGCAAGTCAAAGCACTGGTTTTTACAATTAGTAGTTTCCGCGGTCAAACTTTTGAAAAAGTTGAAAATGCTTTTTGTCGTTTAGTTGACTCAAATACCAATACTGAAATTGCAAAATATAACCTTTCAGCAAAAGGCAATTATACTGCCTTGATTATCGCTAAAGTTTATCGCCACAATGGCGCATGGAAAATGTCTGCGATTGGCGATACCTGTAATGGTAAGACCATTCATGACATGCTTCCTTCGATCATTCCGGTGCTTTAAGAGCGGCTGTAAAAATTTTTAATCAACAAAGCCATTTCTAGAAATGGCTTTTTGTTTAAAGTATTTTCAATCTTTCCATTCTAAAGTTATCAATTGTGTAAAATAATTCTATAATAGCGTCCATTATTACTGACCTCAGTTGAGGTTGGTTCATTTTTAAGTCAATTTCTTCTCCGTGATTCGGCTTATTTTTCAATATTTAAATTTTATGTGTCCATGCCAACACATAAGAATATTTAGGTGCCCACATGGAAATCAAAGTCAATTACCTCGACAATCTTCGACAAGAAGCCAAGTTCGATGACTTTACAGTAATTGCTGATCAACCCATTCGCTATAAAGGTGATGGCTCTGCGCCGGGTCCTTTCGATTATTTTCTTGCATCATCTGCTTTGTGTGCTGCTTACTTTGTCAAAGTATATTGTGCAGCTCGTGATATCCCGACAGATAATATTCGTTTATCTCAAAACAATATTGTCGATCCTGAAAACCGCTATAAACAAATTTTTAAAATTCAGGTTGAACTACCTGCGGATATTTCGGATAAAGATCGTCAAGGTATTTTGCGTTCGATCGACCGTTGTACCGTTAAAAAAGTCATCCAAACAGGTCCTGAATTTGTTATTGAAGAAGTTGAAAGTATTGATGCAGATGCACAGGCATTGCTCATGCCAAACTTAGCACAAGAAAGCTCAACTTATATTGAAGGTAAAGATCTACCTTTAGAGCAAACTATTGCCAATATGTCAGAGATTCTGGCAGGTTTGGGAATGAAAATTGAAATTGCCTCATGGCGAAATATTATTCCAAATGTATGGTCATTACATATTCGTGATGCGCAATCTCCAATGTGTTTCACCAATGGTAAAGGTTCAACCAAAGAAAGTGCCTTGGCTTCGGCATTAGGCGAGTTCATTGAGCGTTTAAATTGTAATTTCTTCTACAACGACCAGTTTTGGGGGCAAGACATTGCCAATGCTGAGTTTGTACATTATCCAGATGAAAAATGGTTTAAACCAGGACCAAATGGAGCGCTACCTAGAGAAATATTGGATGAATATACATTAGAGATATATAACCCAGACAATGAATTGTTAGGTACACATTTGTATGACACCAACTCAGGTAATACTGAGCGTGGGATTTGTTCATTACCGTTTGTACGCCAATCAGATCAAGAAGTTGTATATTTCCCATCAAATTTGATTGAAAACTTATATCTAAGCAATGGTATGAGTGCAGGAAATACCTTAGCCGAAGCTCAAGTACAGTGTTTATCTGAAATTTTTGAACGTGCGGTTAAACGTGAAATTTTAGAGGGAGAAATTGCACTTCCAGATGTACCTGAAGACGTTTTAGCAAAATACCCGCGTATTGTTGAGGGCATTAAAGGCCTAGAAGAACAGGGCTTTCCTGTCTTGGTTAAAGATGCATCGTTAGGCGGTGAATTTCCAGTGATGTGTGTCACACTGATGAACCCACGTACAGGCGGCGTATTTGCATCGTTTGGTGCGCATCCTAAGCTTGAAGTTGCTTTAGAGCGTAGCTTAACCGAGTTATTACAAGGTCGTAGTTTTGAAGGTTTAAATGATTTACCTAAACCAACCTTTAGCAGTAATGCGGTGACTGAACCGAATAATTTTGTTGAACATTTTATCGATTCAAGTGGTGTGGTGTCTTGGCGTTTCTTTAGTGCAAAATCAGACCATGACTTTGTTGAGTGGGATTTTAGCAGTGCAGGTGAAAATGCCAATGCTGAAGAAGTAAAGACCATGCTAAACATTCTTGAGGAAATGGGCAAAGAAGTCTATATGGCAGTCTATGAGCACTTAGGGGCGACAGCTTGCCGTATCATTGTGCCTGATTATTCTGAAATTTATTTGGTTGAAGATTTAATTTGGGACAATACCAACAAAGCATTGTTATTCCGTGAAGATATTTTAAATCTTCATCGTTTGGATGATGAGCAACTTGAAGCCTTAGTTGAACGTCTAGAAGAAGTTGAAGTGGATGATTACACCGATATCGTGACTTTAATTGGGATTGAGTTTGATGATAATACTGTGTGGGGACAACTGACCATCCTTGAGTTAAAGCTGTTGATTTATCTTGCTTTACAACAGTTTGAAGAAGCCAAAGATTTAGTTGAACAATTCCTGCAATACAATACCAATACTGTAGAACGCGGCTTGTTCTACCAGTGTATGAATGTAATGCTTGAAGTTGAACTAGATGACGACATGGATTTAGATGACTATGAAGCGAATTTCCGTCGTATGTTTGGTGATGAACGAATGGATGCAGTTATTGGTTCTCTAGACGGCAGTATGCGTTTTTATGGTTTGACTGAAACCAGTATGCAGCTTGAAGGGCTTGATCGTCATTTAAGACTTATAGACAGCTATAAGAAGTTACATAAGGCACGTGCTAAAGCTGTTGGCTTAGCAAGTTAAACGAATTTTTCTTTAGAACATAAGTGAAATACCCAAGATTCGTCTTGGGTTTTTTATTTTTAAAAATAATACAAGATTTAAAAAATCACTCAATCAAAGGATTAAGTTTATACTGATGATGAAATGGGCTATCCCTAATATCTCTTATGAATAAGTGAATGACTAATCCATCAATAAATTTTGATATTTATCAGCTTGTGTTCTTAAAAAATCCCAAACCAATTTAATACGCGGTTCATGCTGTAAATCGACTAAAGTTAGCATCCAGAAGGTATGAATAAAACGAACTTCGTCTTGTAACACCTGTTTAAGTTCTGGTTTATTTTCTGCCAAAAACTTCGGCAAAATTGCCAATCCAGCACCTGCACTCACAGCAACTTGTTGGGCCAAAATACTGCTACTTCTAAAATTTGCATTGAGCTGTAAGGGCAGACGTTCTAAACAATACAGTTCAGGGCTATAAATTAAATCGTCAATATAGTTTACAAACTGATGGTTTTTTAAATCTTCAAGTTTTTTAACCGCTTGGGTACTTTCTAAATAGCTTTTACTGCCATAAATTTTAAGACAATAATCGGTTAAACGGGTAATGATATAAGGTCCTGACTTAGGACGATCAATGGAAATCACAATATCAGCTTCACGATGCGACAGCTTAATCATTTTTGGAACCGGGATAAGATCAATCGTGAGTAAAGGGTATTGTTTAGACAGTTCTGCCAATAGCTGGGCTAAAAATGCTGTTCCAAAACCCTCAGGTGTGCCAATTCGCACATGTCCTTGTAACGGTAAGTTGGGCTTTTCAATTTGCAAGAATGCTTGTTCCATTTGCTCAACACGGGGCACCAGTGCCAAGCCTTCCATAGTCAGTTCATAGCCTGTGGCTTCGCGTCTAAACAACGGCGTTCCTAAAGCTAATTCTAGCGCCTGTATCCGTCTAGACACGGTACTGTGTTCGACCCCAATAATACGAGCTGCATTGGTTAACGTCTTGGCACGCGCTAAAACTAAAAAAAACTGTAGGTGATCCCAATCGACTTTCATTGTGTATGACATCCTTGTGCATATTTGCACATTCATTGTGCGTTAATTTCTATTGGTCATCTATATTTTCTTTGTTAGTTTGATTTGAAACAGCACTGATGAAAATACTGCTTTTGGCTATTTTCTAAAAATGTAACAACAAAAAATATTGCCTATGGAGAGGTTATGAACACAATGTCAAATATTCATTCGACGACGGCTAAATTGTTAATTAATGGAAAATTTACCGAATCAAATACTACTGAGTGGCAAGACATTCTAAATCCAGCGACCCAAGAGGTACTTGGTCGTGTCCCAATGGCAACTTTAGACGAAGTTGATGCTGCAATTGCTGCTGCACAAGAAGCATTTAAAACTTGGCGTTTTACACCGATTCAAGCCCGTATGCGTATCATGCTGAAACTGCAAGATTTGATTCGTGACAATATGAAAGATATTGCCCGTGTTTTGACCGCAGAACAAGGTAAAACCTTGGCTGATGCAGAAGGTGATATTCAACGTGGCTTAGAGGTGGTTGAACATGCTTGCTCAATTGGAACCTTGCAAATGGGTGAATATACTGAAGGTGTAGCCCGTGGTGTAGATACTTATACCTTGCAGCAACCATTGGGTGTATGTGCTGGAATTACCCCGTTTAACTTTCCTGCCATGATTCCACTATGGATGTTTCCAATGGCGATTGTTTGCGGCAATACCTTTGTACTTAAACCGTCTGAGCAAGATCCATTATCGACCATGATGCTGGTTGAATTGGCATTACAAGCGGGTGTACCTGCTGGTGTACTCAATGTGGTACATGGTGGCAAACAAGTGGTAGATCGTCTATGTACGCATCCAGACATTAAAGCCATTTCATTTGTAGGTTCAACTGCGGTAGGGACGCATGTCTATAACTTAGCGGGTCAGCATGGTAAACGTGTGCAATCGATGATGGGTGCAAAAAACCATGTCGTGGTCATGCCAGATGCCAACAAAGAACAAACCTTAAATGCTTTAGTTGGTGCTGCATTTGGTGCGGCTGGACAACGTTGTATGGCATTGTCTGTTGCTGTCATGGTCGGTGAAACTAAAAACTGGGTGGATGAATTGGTTGAAAAAGCCAAAACACTGAAAGTCAATGCTGGGCATGAACCGCAAACAGATATTGGTCCCGTGATCTCACCCCGTGCCAAAGCTCGCGTTATAGATTTGATTAATAGCGGTATTGAACAAGGTGCACAACTCTTACTTGATGGTCGAGGCGTACAAGTCCAAGGCTACGAAAATGGCAATTTTGTTGGTGCAACCATATTCAATCAAGTCAGCACTGATATGCGCATCTATACAGAAGAAATTTTTGGTCCTGTTTTAGCCATTATTCATGTTGATACGCTTGAACAAGCCATTGAATTGGTCAATGCCAATCCGTTCGGGAATGGTGTGGGTTTATTTACTCAAAGTGGTGCAACAGCGCGTACTTTCCAAAGCACTATTGATATCGGCCAAGTTGGTATCAATATTCCAATTCCTGTGCCGGTTCCATTCTTTAGCTTTACCGGGTCAAGAGGTTCAAAATTAGGGGACTTAGGGCCTTATGGTAAACAAGCAGTACAGTTCTATACTCAAACCAAAACCATTACCAGTCGTTGGTTCGAAGACACACAAGAAAAAGGTGAAGTGAATACCACCATCAGCTTGCGTTAATATAGGAGTTCAAGGATGAATATTGCATTTATTGGTTTAGGCAATATGGGCGGTAAAATGGCCCATAATTTACTCAAAGCAGGCTTGACGGTTTATGGCTTTGATTTAAGTGATGTTGCAATCGCACATTTCACCGAAGCAGGCGGAATTGCCTGTAATAGTCCACAGAAAGCAGCAGAAAATGCAGATGTCGTAATCACCATGCTGCCAGCCGCAAAGCATGTTAAAGAGGTGTATTTGGGTGAAAATGGGGTACTTGCTGTGCTTAAACAAGGCAGCTTATGTATCGACAGCAGTACCATTGATCCACAAACCATTAAAGACATTGCTGCAATTGGTGCAGAGCAAGGAATTCAAATTTGTGATGCACCTGTTTCAGGTGGCACGATCGGGGCCCAAGCAGGTACGCTAACCTTTATGGTAGGAACTGATGATAAAGCCTTTGAACAAGTCAAATCTGTGCTTGCACCAATGGGTAAGAACATCGTGCACTGTGGTGAAGTGGGTGCAGGACAAATTGCTAAAATTTGCAATAATCTCATTTTAGGCATTTCAATGGCCGCAGTGGCTGAAGGCATGGCGCTAGGGGCAAAACTTGGTATCGATGCACAAGCATTAGCAGGCGTAATCAATAGTTCAAGTGGTCGTTGCTGGAGCTCGGAAGTGTGTAACCCATGGCCGGGTATTTCTGCAAATGCACCTGCTGGACGTGGTTATAGTGATGGCTTTGCCTCTCAACTGATGCTTAAAGATTTGGGTTTGGCTGTTGAAGCCGCAGGCCAAGTCAAACAACCTTTGCTTTTAGGTGGTTTGGTACAGCAGCTTTATCAGCAACTGTGTATGCAAGGTCATGCTCAACTCGATTTTTCCAGCATCATTCAGCAATATTTGCCTAAAGAAACTTAATTATCAATCGAAGCATAGTCAATTTCACCACCAATGGGTGGTGAAAAACCAATAGATTCACTCGTGTCATGAATAACAATAAATCCAGGCCGGAGTATATAATATGTTGAATTATCATGATGTTGCTAAAACATTTAATTTAGATGGTGCGGTTCAAGAAATGCTCTCAGGTTCGGTTGATCAACTGAATGCCTGTTATGAATGCTGTGACCGACATGCAGAAGCAGATCGCGAAAAAGTTGCCCTATATTGGCAAGGTAAAGATGGCCGTAAAGAACAATACACCTTTGCTCAACTGAAAAAATGGTCGAGTCAGTTTGCCAATTTTTTAAAGTCACAGGGTATTCAAGCAGGTGATCGTATTTCGGGTTTATTACCAAGAACTCCCGAATTATTGGTGGTGATTCTCGCTGCTTGGCGAATTGGTGCAGTTTATCAACCGCTATTTACTGCATTTGGCCCAAAGGCGATTGAACATCGAGTTCAGCTGGCAAAAAGCAAATTGGTTGTGACCGATATCGGCAATCGTAGCAAACTGGATGAAGTTGCACAGTGTCCACAAATTATGACTGTCGCTGATCAACAGGGTCATGCTGTACAACAAGGTGATTTAGACTTTTGGAAAGAACTCAATCAACAGGCTGAGCAATGCGATCTGGTCATGCAAAGCATTCAAGATCCATTTTTACTGATGTTTACCTCAGGTACCACGGGACCTGCAAAACCTTTGGAAGTTCCACTCAAAGCCTTAATTGCTTTTGGCAACTATATGAAAGATGCGATCGGCTTACGCGCAGATGATGCATTCTGGAATATTGCTGATCCAGGTTGGGCATATGGACTTTATTACGGTATCACAGGACCCTTGTTGTTAGGCCATGCCACTTTGTTTTATGAAGGTGGTTTTAGCATAGACAGTTTATGTCAAATTATTGATGATTATAAAATTACCAATTTGGCAGGGGCACCTACAGCATATCGGATGATGATGGCCGCAGATCCCACTCAAATGGCACAACTAAAGGGTAAATTCCGGGTTGTGAGTAGTGCTGGTGAACCTTTAAATCCAGAAGTTTTTCGTTGGTTTAAACAAGTGCTTGATGCGCCTATTTTTGACCATTATGGACAGACAGAGGTGGGCATGGTGGTGTGCAACCATCATGGTTTAAGCCACGAGGTCCGTGCAGGCGCTGCTGGTTTTGCCAGCCCAGGTTATCGTGTTGCTGTGGTGGATGATCAAGGCAATGAGTTGCCTGCCGATACCGCTGGAATTTTAGCGGTAGATATCAGTCAATCACCGATGATGTGGTTTGGTGGCTATAAAGAAAGTCGTAAATCACCATTTATCAAAAATTATTATTTGACCGGTGATACTGCTGAATTACATGCAAATGGGAGTATGAGTTTTGTTGGACGTAGTGATGATGTGATTACCACCTCTGGATATCGTATTGGACCTTTTGATGTAGAAAGTGCATTACTTGAACATGAGGCAGTGATTGAAGCTGCTGTTGTTGGAGTCCCCGATCCAGAGCGAACCGAAATCGTTAAAGCTTTTGTGATTTTGGCAGAAAATAAAACACCATCTGAGGAATTGGCTGAACAACTTGGGCAATTTGTCAAAAAACGTCTGTCTGCCCATGCTTATCCAAGACAAGTTGAATTTGTTACTGAACTACCCAAGACCCCAAGTGGCAAGATTCAACGCTTTTTACTACGAAATCAAGAAATTGCTAAACAACAATTAAGTGTATAAAGCCAGTAAGGATCATCCTACACAAGCTAAACTTGCCGAATGTAGGATGTTAAATGATGCTAAGGAATATGAAATGCAATTTACTGAAGAACAATTATTGATTCAGGACATGGCGAAAAGTTTCGCCCAAGAACAAATTAAACCAAATGCAGCGGAATGGGATAAACACAGCATTTTCCCCAAAGAGACCTTGTCACAAATGGGGCAATTGGGATTTATGGGGATGCTGATTTCAGAGCAATGGGGTGGTTCAGATACCGGCAACTTAGCCTATGTTCTTGCACTTGAAGAAATTGCGGCAGCAGATGGTGCAACCTCCACTATCATGAGTGTACATAATTCAGTTGGTTGTGTTCCGATTGCTAAATTTGGTAGTGAAGAGCAAAAACAAAAATATTTAATGCCTTTGGCACAAGGTGAAATGATAGGTGCTTTCGCATTGACCGAACCGCATACAGGCTCTGATGCAGCAGCACTGAAAACCCGAGCTGTCAAAGATGGTGAGGATTGGATTATTAACGGTGCAAAACAATTTATTACTTCAGGAAATAATGCTGGTGTAATTATTGTATTTGCAGTGACCGATCCAAGTGCTGGTAAAAAAGGTATCAGTGCCTTTATTGTGCCACGGGAAACTGCGGGCTATGAAGTGATTCGGACTGAAGAAAAACTGGGATTGCATGCTTCAGATACCTGTCAAATTGCATTGACTGATGTGCGTGTACACAAAAGCTTAATGTTAGGTCAAGAAGGTGAAGGGCTTAAAATAGCACTGTCTAATCTGGAAGGCGGTCGTATTGGTATTGCTGCGCAAGCGGTGGGTTTGGCACGTGCTGCCTTAGAAGAAGCCAGCAAATATGCCAAAGAACGGATTACTTTTGGAAAACCGATTTTTGAACATCAGGCAATCGCTTTTCGTTTGGCCAATATGGCAACAGAAATCGAAGCAGCTCGTCAATTGGTCCATCATGCCGCACGATTGAAAGAAGCAGGCAAGCCCTGTCTCAATGAAGCCTCAATGGCAAAATTATTTTCCTCAGAGATGGCAGAGCGTGTCTGTTCTGCTGCACTACAAATCTTTGGTGGTTATGGTTATTTAAAAGATTTTCCAATTGAACGGATTTATCGTGATGCACGTATTTGTCAAATCTATGAAGGCACCAGTGACATCCAGCGTTTAGTGATTGCGCGAAGTTTATAAATAGAGTTAATCGCTGTGTATCAGATGATGGGATAAAACAGATAAGGAAATGAATATGCAATTTGAAACGATTTTACTGGAAAAACATAAAGGTGTAGGTTTAATTACACTCAATCGCCCAAAGGCTTTAAACGCATTAAATTCAAAATTAATCCAAGAAGTAAATTTAGCTTTAGATGACTTAGAAAAGGATCAGGATATTGGTTGTATGGTGCTGACTGGTTCAGAAAAAGCCTTTGCAGCAGGTGCTGATATTAAAGAAATGGCGGGATTGAACTTTCCCAATATTTATTTTGATGATTTTTTTAATCTTGCCGATCGAATTGCGCAACGCCGTAAACCCTTAATCGCAGCTGTCAGTGGTTATGCCTTGGGTGGTGGTTGTGAGTTGGCACTGATGTGTGATTTTATTTACTGTGCGGATAATGCCAAATTTGGCTTACCTGAAGTCACTTTAGGCGTGATTCCAGGCATTGGGGGTACGCAGCGTTTAACCCTTGCCATAGGTAAAGCCAAAGCGATGGAAATGTGTTTAACCGCTCGACAAATGGGGGCAATTGAGGCAGAACTGAGTGGTTTAGTTGCCCGTGTGTTTAGCCCCGAAGAGCTTTTAACCCAGACTTTAAGTGCTGCTGAAAAAATTGCTGAAAAATCATTGGTGGCGACAATGATGATCAAAGAATCAATTAATCGTGCCTTTGAAGTGAGTTTGGCGGAAGGTTTACGTTTTGAACGACGAACCTTTCATTCAATTTTTGCTACTTTGGATCAAAAAGAAGGCATGCAAGCCTTTGTTGATAAACGCCAAGCCAACTTTAAAAATCAATAACAGGATGAAGATGGGATGAATACTGAAAATCATTTAATCGTCGAACAGAACGCAGCTCTGGGTGTGATTACCTTAGATCGAGTGTCCAGCCTGAATGCACTGACTCTGGATATGATCAATGGTATCCGTATACAAGTTGAAACTTGGCAAAATGATGCTGGCATTCAAGCGATACTGATCAAATCTAATAGCCCAAAAGCATTTTGTGCAGGTGGTGATATTCGTTATCTTTACGATTGTTATCAAAATGGTACAGATGGACATAAAGGCTATTTTATTGCTGAATATGACATGTTGAATAGCATTCGCGCGTCTAAAAAACCGGTTGTGGTATTGTTAGATGGCTATGTCTTAGGTGGCGGTTTTGGTCTGGCACAAGCCTGTCATATTATTGTCAGTAGTGAAAAATCACGTTTTGCCATGCCTGAAACGGCGATTGGTTTCTTTCCTGATGTTGCAGCAACGCACTTCTTGTCACGTTTAGATGATATTGGGGTCTATCTGGCAACCACAGGTGACCAAATCAGTAGCAGTGATGCCTTATATTTAGATTTGATTGATTATCATGTTCCTAACCAACAATTTAATGACTTACTTGATGCGCTGAGCCAATCAAGCAATTTAAGCAAAGACCATATTGAACAGATAATTTCTAAATTTATTACCCGCCCTGTGGAAAGTGAACTCAGTGCATCGGTTGAGAACATTCGTAAGCATTTTGGCTTTGAAAATTTGCAAGATATTGAAAAAAGTCTTGAAAATGAAAAAGATCAACAGCATCAAGCCTGGGCAAGCAAAGTCTTAAGCACTTTGCAACAGCGTTCTTGGGTGGCGAAAAAGACCAGTTTACGGCTGCAATACTTGGGACGGGGATTGTCATTACAACAATGTATGCAGCTGGAACGAAATTTACAGGATATCTGGTTTGAACATGGTGATATTCTTGAAGGTGTTCGCGCTTTAATTGTCGACAAAGATAAACAGCCAAAGTGGCAAAAAAGCAATATTGTTTTAGATAAAATATTGGCTGAATTAGGTTAGTCTTTTTAATGCGTATATCAGTTCTGTTTTTATAAACGTTCAGATACTTTTAAAGACAACAAAAAAGGAAATCATGCGATTTCCTTTTTTCACGATGATCAAAATCACCTATAAATCAATCTTATCGTATATAGCGTTGGCTTTCTCTGTGATTGCGGTCATATGAATTGCACCATGAATCATTCCTGCTAGAAAATGAAATTTCACCGAGACACCAGCATCTCTCAATCTTTCAGCATATTGTTCGCCATCATGACACAGTGGATCATATTCACAGACAAAAATTGTTGCCTCAGGTAAGCCTTGTAATGATTGTGCCAGTAGAGGACTCACCAACTCATTGGTTTTGTCAGAATCACTATTTAAATATTGATCCCAACAATACGCCATTGTTGCAGTCGTTAAGCCATAACCATCCGCATAAGTTTCATAGGATTTACCATGCATCGTGGCATCTAAGGCTGGATAAAACAGCAGTTGTTGACTAATCTGGATTTCTGGTTGCGCTTTAGCGAGTAAGCATGCAGCTGCTGCAAGGTTAGCTCCCGCACTATCACCACCCACAGCAATACGATTTTGATCAAGCCCTAAACTTAAAGCATGTTCTTGAATATAACGAAGTGCTGTAAAAAAATCTGTCAGCGGTACTGGAAATTTGAATTCAGGCGCTAGGCGATAATCCACTGAAAAGATAACATGCTGTGTTGATTCTGCCAGTAAACGGCATGAACGATCCCACGCATCTAAACTCCCCAAACACCATCCACCACCGTGGGCAAATACTAAAGCTGGGTTGCTTTGTAGCTGTACCAAAGCATAGGGCGTATATACCCGAACTTGGATTTGAGCTTGATCAGAAGTTGTAATCCAAAAACTGGTTTGATAGCTGGAATCTTGCTCAATACCTTGCTGTTGTATGATGTCCTGATTCACCTGCGCTCTTAATTCACAAAGTGTATTTGCAGCTGTTGCAACAGGTCTAGCGTTAAGCCAGTCTGCAATTTGATGGTCTAAAGACATCTTATTGCTCCTGTTGTAGAAATTCTAAAATCAGGGAACAAAACGCTTCGGGTTGTTCCTCCATAATAAAATGACCACAATCTTTGACAATTGCACTGGTTAAATGCGGTGCAACTTTTTTCATGGTTTCATAAGGTGCATCATTGGTTGCCTGTTCTGCACCAATCGCCAATACAGGCATTTCTAGATTTTTAGTTGCGCGGATTTTATTTTGACGAATGGTTTCGGGGATTGAACGATAGTAATTAAAACCTGCCGTTAAACGTCCCGATACTTTATAAGCCTCAATATACGTTTCAGCGGCGACTTTATCTCTGTGCCACGACCACTTATCAAAAATATAATTAAGATAAGTTTCTTCACGTCCACTGACCAAAGCTTCAGGTAAGTCCATCACTTGATTAAACATGAAATGCCATAGAAAAATATTTTCATCAGGTGAAACAAAAATAGGCGGTGGCGTTGCCAATCCGGGAATAACGGCTTCAGTCACAGCCAGAGAAGTAACAGATTGGGGAAAATCAGCTGCAAGTGCATAAGCAACCCACATCCCGATATCGTGACCAATCACTGAATAAGTATCATGTCCAAGTTTTGACATTAAGCTTGATAAAATTGTCGCAATTCGCCCCGTATCATAACTTCCATTCAGCGGGACAGAATATCCTGTTCCCGGTGGATCCACAGCAATTGCCTGATAACCATTGTCCGCCAATACGCTCATTACATTTCGCCATGCGTACCATGTTTGTGGCCAACCGGGGATAAGTAATACGACAGGACCACGACCTGTAGAGACATAATGAAGCTTTTTACTGTCTATATGGATGTAATGATGCTGAAATTGATCAACTAAATTTTCATGTGTTGTCATAGTAAATGCTCAATCTCTGCCTTAGATACCCAAAAGTTGATTTATTTGCAATTGATTGACAGGCGCTGCTGCAAAATCATCAAAGGTTTTATCAGTAACATGAATAATATGTTGTTGAATAAACTCAGCACCTTCACTTGCGCCATCCTCTTTATTTTTTAAACAACATTCCCATTCCAAAGTTGCCCAGCCCTGATAGTCGTTATGTGCCAATTTTGAGAAAATTGCTTTAAAATCAACCTGACCATCTCCAGTAGAACGGAATCGACCTGCACGATCTCCCCAATTTTGATAGCCCCCATACATCCCTTGGCGACCTGTCCGGTTAAACTCCGCATCTTTAACATGAAACATTCGAATAAAATCTTTATAGATATCGATGTATTCCAAATAGTTCAGTTGTTGCAAGATAAAATGACTCGGGTCAAAAAGAATCTGACAACGTGGATGGTGGTGTGTCCGTTCTAAGAACATTTCAAAGGAAATACCATCATGTAAGTCTTCACCAGGATGAATCTCGTAGCACAGATTGACATTATGTTCATCACAGGCATTGAGGATCGGCATCCAACGACGTGCAAGTTCATCAAAAGCGGTTTCAATAAGTCCAGCGGGGCGTTGAGGAAAAGGAAAGATATAAGGCCATGCCAGTGAACCTGAAAAAGTTCCCATATCTTGCAAACCTAAGCGGGCAGATGCTTGAACAGAAGCCAACATTTGTTGTTCAGCCCATTGAGTTCTAGCTACTGAATTTCCATGTAAATGTGAAGGTGCAAAAGCATCACATAAAGCATCATAAGCTGGATGCACAGCCATAAGTTGACCAAAAATATGCGTCGTCAACTCACTAATTTCTAAACCATTATTCTGTAAAACTCCTTGTATTTCATCGCAATAATCTTGGCTTGTGGCTGCTAAATTAACATCAAATAAACGCTTGTCCCATGCTGGCAGTTGTACAGCCTTAAAGCCTTTATCGGAAACCCATGCGGCAATGCCCTCTAAATTATTAAATGGGAAAATATCATCACTGAATTGTGCGAGATGAATACTTGGACCTTTGATGGTTTGCATAGCTAAACTCAATTGGTTGTCGATCGACAAACAATAGGCTTTCTTTTGAATAAAAACAACAAGTTTTTAAAAAAGAAGCTAAAAAAGGGCAGCCTCTCCAACAAATCCTATTGATTTATTTGCGAAATTTATTTTTTCGAATGATAATAAAAAACACTAAATCGGATTGAAGCGTCGTTATGGCTGGTAGACCAAGAGAATTTGATAGGGAAAAAGCATTGATTCAAGCGCGTGATTTTTTCTGGCAACATGGCTATGAAGGGACTTCGATGTCAGATTTAGTCGAGGTCTTAGGTATTGCTTCAGCACGCATTTATAAAGCCTTTGGCTCGAAAGAAGCGTTGTTTCGAGAAGCTGTTATACACTACGAAGAAAATGAAGGCGGCTTTGCGATCTACGCTTTACAACAAGCAAATATTAAGGATGCGATCAGCCAATTATTTCAAGATGCAATCAAACTTTATACCCAGAATAATCGTTCATATGGCTGTATGGTTGTGTCATCTGCAAGTGTATTAAGTCAGGAAAATCAAAGCCTTTTAGACTGGATGAAGCAACAACGTATTGAACGTGGTCAAAGTCTGGTTAAGCGCTTTAAACAGGCGAAAGCAGAGGGACAATTATTAGAACATGCTGACCCTGAAATATTAGGGCAATATTACGGACTAGTGCTACATGGATTATCCGTTCAAGCCAAAGATGGTTATTCAGAACAAATGCTTTTGCAAATCATTGATTTTTCCCTTAAAAATTTAGATCAATATCTGGTTTCATCTTCAAAAGCTTAAGCATAGATCAGCAATAAAAATGTATAAGTGATGAATATTGACTTGGAATATACATTGTATGATTGCGACTTATTTTGTTAAGTTTTAAGCGTCGCTTACGGCGAATAAATGGGCGTTTCATCACTTTGAAAGGGCAATATTGAATAGGTTTTAATTTACGATTAAATTAAACTTTAACGATATATTTCAACAAATTATGATAATCCATGAGCTAGGTTTTATCCTATTCAAAAATAACACTAAGAAATATTTTATCGATTTAACACAAGATAAATTAAACATAAAAATTCAATCTGAAAAAATCTGTTTTAGTCCAATTAAAATCGATCAATTTAAGCACTGCTTTTTCTGGTAAAGAATCTATCTTGACACAGCTAAAATATTCAATATATAGTTAGCTGCCATACTATATGGTTAAATACTAAATGAATCTAGAACAGAAATACACAGCGCTTTTGCATGAAGCGCAACGCCGTAAAATGGCAGATATTGAAAATTTGCGCCTCTGTTTTCAAACGCTTTCACTCGCTTCAAGTATTGATCGAGATTGTGCCGCACAGCTTGCGCCTTATGGCTTATCTGAAGGGAGATTTGTGCTTTTATTTCTCCTTGATGCAGCTAATGATACTGTGGCGCCTAAAACTTTAGCTGAACAAGCGGGAATTACCCGTGCCACAGTCACTGGACTACTGGATGGCTTAGAACGTGAACAATTGGTAGAACGTCATGCAGATCCAGAAGATCGTCGCGCGTTATGTATTCGACTGACGGTAAAGGGCAAACAAGTCGCAAAAACTGTGTTTGATCAGCATAGTCGCTGGATTGCCAGCCTGTTTGCTGGTTTAACCCAAGCTGAACGTGAGCAATTAACAGACTTACTTGAGAAAGTGGCGAAAAATCTTGTTGATAAGCGCTGATAAAATATCTACATAAAAATCTTTTTAAATTATCCATATAAAACGTTGAATTAAATCAAGGAAAAATCATGAATCACTATCTAATTGAACTCTATTCACCCAATGCAGTTTGGCAAGCTTTACCTACACAAGAGCGCCAACAATATTTGGCTGATGTTGGCGCAGCTATGGGAGGCTTGTCTAGTCTGGGTGTTGAGCTTTTAACACTCACCGAGATTGATACTGCCGTTGATCAAAGTAGTCTTCATCGCTTTATGGGGATTTGGCGCTTTCCAAATCAACAGGCACGGGATGCATTGTTAACAGGTATTCAAGCAAGTGGTTGGTATGACTACTTCGATCATGTAAATGCTGCAGGGGCGGAAGGTGATTTCCAGCAACACCTTGATGCTTTGGCGAAGTTTTAATTTCTCTTCAAAAATGCTTATTTATTTTCAAGGTCATATCAAAGTGTTCTTTAAAGCTTAAATATCTTATAGAAATGCTTGTTCAATGAGAAAAAATTGTGAATACTCATGCGCATAAATTGAGGCTGTAAGATTATCTTTTGGGGTTAGGCAATTACTGTGAAAACGTATCCATTTTCTCGTTTACAAAAAGCACTACTGGCGGTTGGTTCATTTTCATGTCTAGGGCTAAGTTCAGCATTGGCACATGCTGATACTGAAAAAGATACACAGCAACTTAAAACGATTAAAGTAAGCGTTCAAACAGAAGAAACAACACCAACTGCTTATTATCAACCCAAGGTAAATTTATCAGGATTTACTCAGCAGAATCTTGCTGAGATCCCTGCATCTATCAGTACAGTCACCGCGGAACGTATCGCTGACCAACATGCAAAAACCCTGACGGATGTTGTTAAAAATGATGCAGCAATCGGTGATGGCTATGCACCCATTGGTTATTATCCAAACTTTATTATGCGTGGCTTTAACCTAAATTTAGGTTCAAGTTATTTGCTCAATGGTCATTTGTTGCGTGGCGAGCAAAATGTGGCACTTGAGAACAAAGCACAAGTTGAAATTCTAAAGGGTATGAGTGCGATTCAAAGTGGGATGTCAAAACCGGGTGGTGTCATCAATTATGTCACTAAACGCCCAGAAGACATTCATGCTATTACCGTTGATGTAGATAGTCATGGTGGCAATCGTGTCGCAACTGACTTGGGTGGCTGGTTGGGAGAAGAGCAGCAGTTTGGTTATCGACTGAATCTGGCCAAAGAAGAAATTCATCCTTATGTTGAGCATGCAGATGGGCAGCGTTTGTTTGGTGCTTTGGCGTTAGATTGGAAGATTTCAGATCGCTCAAAATTAGAATTTGATATTGAATCACAGCGTCAACGTCAGCGCTCAGTTGCAGGTTATCAGTTACTAGGTGGTACAACTGTACCCACTGGGGTTAAATGGGATCGTTTACTTGGCTATCAAAGCTGGAGTAAACCAGTGACCAATGAAAGCCTAAATGCCAGCTTAAAATATATTTACCAAGTGAATGACAACTGGATCACAAATTTGTCTGCTGCACAAAGCCGTGTCGTGATTGATGATTATTCAGCATTTCCGTGGGGTTGTTATAGCGGTACTTGCCAAACGACAGGTTTAGGTAATACTTTTGACCAAAATGGTAACTATGATATTTATGATTTCCGTAATCCAGACGACAGCTTCTTAACCAATCAATTTAAAGCAGGATTAAACGGTAATTTTAGCACAGGGGCTTGGCAGCATAAGCTCAGTTTAGAACTCTCGCATACAGGTAAACGGCATACACAATATAACGCGATCAATGAATGGGTCGGTACAGGAAATATTTATAATGATCCTATAACGTATGCACCTACTGATAAAACTTTAGGTACACATTATAAATCATTAGACAGTCAACAAACTGCACTGAACTTACTGGACCAGATTGACTTCAACACTGAATGGTCAGTTTTGTTGGGCGGTAAACTGATGCATTTAAATGAAAATGCTTATGATGTGGATGCAAACAACATCCGAGAAACCAATTTTAATCGTTTCTTGCCGCAGTTTGCGTTGCTGTATCAACCTTGGGAACATACCCACCTCTATGCTTCTTATGCCAAAGGCTTAAGTGATGGCGGACAAGCCCCTTGGTTTGCTACTGGTATTCCTGATCAAGGTATTGAAGGTAATGCTTTTAAAACTTTAGCACCGATAAATTCAACTCAGTATGAGTTGGGTCTTAAGCAGCAATGGCAAACATTACTGTTTACCGCGGCATTATTCGATTTAACCCAAGACAATCAATACACCAACGCAGACAATTACTTTGTCACGGATGGTAAGCAACATAACCTTGGCTTAGAATTGGGTTTACAGGGACGCTTAGGGCAAAATCTAGATATGACTTCTTCTTTAGCTTTAACTCGTTCACGTTTAAAAGAAATACAAGTGGCTGATTATCAAGGTCATCAAACTCAAAATGTACCGAGTGTCCGTTTTGCCAGTCATCTGTCTTATCGAGTACCACAAGTAGATGGCTTACGTTTATTGGCTGGCATACAGTACAGTAGCAGTAAATATGCCAATAAAACGGGTACAGTAAAAGTATCAGGCTATAGCGTGTTTGATGTAGGTACAGCTTATAACTTCCGCGCTTATGGTTATGACAATACGCTTCGATTCAACCTTGATAATGTATTTAATAAAAAATACTGGCGAGATGCGGGGAGTTTCTTAGGCGATGACTATTTATTTCTTGGCGCACCACGTACTGCACAACTCTTGTGGACTGTGGGTTTTTAAAAAACTTGAGCTTATTGGACATTCAAAATGATAAGCTATTGAAGTCTATATTAAAATGCTTAAATAATTAAATACTGTCCAATCAAAAGTTTAATGATGCTTTAAACAAGAGTCATGCAATATGACTCTTGTTCTTAGAATCGTTGTTTATATCACTATCTTTTTTGATAAGTTAATTTAAATCCTAAAGAGTAACTATGATTGTCAGCAAAGATACCGACAATATCACCATTTTGACGTGCAGCTTGAGCATCTCCCAACCATAAATATCTCCCACTAATAGATATTGCCCAATTAGGTAAAAATTTATATTGAGCCCCTAAGCCTGTTCCCCAATAACCATCAATTGGACCAAGTGCATTAGCAGGGTTTCCTAACCCTGAATCCCAAAGGATTGATGCTGAAAGAGAAATTTTATCTGTAATTTTTTGACCTAAGCCAATTTGAGCAGACCATTGATCTTTTTTATAATTGATTAAAGGATAGCCTGATCGATTTAATGTTGCAGGTGCTGTACGTTCTGCTAACTTAGGTGGTTTAAATTCAAAATTACTCCAAGGAACCCAACGAAGATTCGTTGTTAATTGTGTTGTTTTGCTTAAACCTGTTTGAAAATCAAAATTCACAGACTTGGGGGAAATAAATTTCACATTCGATAAATAAACATTCTGATTGATTGCTGTAAATTGCTCTGCTCCTTTTGCATCATGTTCTATCTCTGAGCGATATGTTAAAGAACTTTTTAAACCAACTTCAGGCTTTTTAATATTAAATCCTGCTACCCAACCCGTTGAATAATCTGAAAGTAGTTCAGCATCATAATTTGCAATGTTTTTGTAAATTTGTCCTCTTAATTTTACTTGACCTGCAACTTCTTCTATCGCAGGACCCGCGAAGATACCAAAATTCTTATTGATATTTAGACCAACTAATCCAGTTAAATTATTGCTATCCAGATTAGCTTGAGTTCCTTGTACACCATGTTCAGTTTGAGAAACAAAGTCATTTTGACCATGATGTTTTAGACTAATACTAAAGGGTTGATCGTAGATTAGTCCAAGGCTAATTTTTTCATTTAGATCAAATTTCAAACCAGAACGAAATGATGAACTTTTTCTGCTTAGATTCGGTATTTCATTAAATTTCCCCTGTGAACTTAGACCCGTATCATCTCCATCGATATGTGGTATAGAGTAATTATATGAAATTGAAGCATAGATCCCTTCTTGGAAAAAATCTGTGATTGATTGGCCAGAGCGATCAAGACCGGCCGCAACGCAATCATTGAAGAATGTTAGTGTTACTAATATCAAAAAAGTAGGTTGTTTAATATGTGAATGCATTTAGAGCCTCCAAATTCCTTTTGGGGCATACCTGTTTCAATTAATCATAAGTAAAAAAATCAGGTATGGATAAAATGTTTTTTATAAATTATTAACGCAATATTTTTTACCTATGTGTCATTTACGCACGACACACCTGAAACCAATATGGCTAGTAGAAGTATCAATTGCTTCTGCATGCCGAGCTGCTGGTCTATATCTTTGGCAATAATTTGGAGCACATAGATGAGAGCCCCCCTTTAAAACTCGCCGCGGAATCAAAATTTCAGGCATCGAAGGATCGTAACTATCCGTTTCTTTACCACCACGTGGATTATGAGGAATACAACAAGATTTAGTAGGGTTTTGCTGATGCACAACTGTCCAAAAATCACTGGTCCATTCCCATACATTACCAATCATGTCATATAGCCCATAATCATTAGGTGGAAATGCTTTTATTGGTGATGTACGAGCGAAACCATCTTGCAATGAATTCTTATAAGGGAAAATTCCTTGCCAAGTATTCGCCATATACTGACCATTTGGTATAAGTTCATCTCCCCAAGCAAACTCACATCCTTTACGAGCCCCTCTAGCAGCAAACTCCCATTCTGCTTCAGTTGGTAATGATTTTCCCAACCATGTTGCATAAGCATGAGCATCGTTATAAGCAATATGTACAACAGGATGGTCCTCTAAACCGTCTATCGTAGAATAAGGACCCAGAGGATGACACCATGTTGCTCCAAATTTAAACTCCCACCATTGAGACCAATCATTTAAGTTAACGAGATGTTCTGGAGGAGAAAATAAAAGTGAACCAGGTTGTAGCATATGAAGAGGAGCTCCAGGATAATCACTTGGATTAGGCGCTAATTCTGCAAATGTCACGTGACCTGTAGCTTTTACAAACTCACTGAATTGCTGATTTGTAACTGGGGCTTCATCTATCCAAAAAGGGGAAACACTAACATAGTGTTCAGGGGCTTCTTCTGGATAATGTTTATTTGACCCCATCATATAAGTACCACCCGTGAGATATATCATACCATTCGTGTTTTTTTCACTTAGGTTCGTTTGTTGATTTAAAATACTCATCTAAATGGCACCGGGGTTTTATATTTCTTCATGGTTTCAAGATGTCGCATTACAGCTTCTTTTAAAACGGGAATTTGCGGTTGTTTTAATGGAGCCATCGCATTTTCTTCTTTAGCATCAATTAACAAATTAAAAATTTTACCACCATAAAGAAGAGGTTGTGCTGTACCTTGGAATGGACTCATTTGTGGCCAAGTATCTGATAGATTAAAACTTTGCTCCTTTACTAGCAGCTTATATTCCGCGATACGAATCCCCATAAAGTTGTCATTCGCCCAGTAATATTGAATTCGACGACGAGATTTTCCATTGTCCGCTAACAGAAAAGAGGATTGGTCAATTGTGTCCATATAGCGATCATTCGGCATCTGCTCAGAGGCCCCAGCTAACCCTAAAGAAGTTGCATAAATGTCTGTTAAATCAAATAGACCTTCTGAAACACGGCCAGGCTTAATCACCCCGGGCCAGAATGCGATACCAGGTACACGAACGCCACCTTCATAACTTGTTGCCTTGGCTCCTCTGAAAGGAGTGAAACCTGTGTCAGGAAAAGCTTCAGTGAATGGACCATTATCACTCGTTAAAATAATGAGTGTATTTTCTAACTGACCTGATTTTTCAAGTGCTGTACGAATTTGCCCAACTCTGTAATCAATCTCTACTAAAGCATCTTTATAGGGATATTTAGCGAGAGATTTACCAGCAAAATCAGGGTGAGGGTAATTATCGTTATGACAACAACGAGCCCCCATATATAAAAAGAACGGCTTTTTGCTACCTTTCATTTCAGTTATGAAATTAATAGCTTTATTAGTAAGTTTTTCATCTACCAAACGAATAGAATCATTATTAATCGGGAATACTTGTTTTGCTTCCTGACCTTTAGAGGCTTGTACAATAGCCATAGTTTCTGCTTCAGCGGCCCAAGCTTTACGAACTGGATCTAGCATCAATTCTGGATTACGCCAAGACTCACGCCACGCAGTATAGTCATCAGAAGAGGTCAATATCCCATAATAGTCGTCAAAGCCTACATTTTGTGGTTGAGCCTCTTTCGCAGTACCTAAATGCCATTTACCTATAGCTTGGGTTATATAGCCGGCATTTTTAAGCTTTTGAGGTAGGGTCGTGCTAGGGTCTATACCACGTTCATGACTACCTTCGCCGGGTAACATTGGACGTAACAAACCAGTTCTAATTGGTAGCTGACCAGTTAATATAGTGGCACGAGTAGGAGTACATGAGGGCTGCGAATAGGCATTCATTAACTGTAATCCTTCTTTAGTCATACGATCCATGTTGGGAGTTGCAGCACCGGTTGCAACTCCACCGCCATACACGCCCAAATCTCCCCAACCCACATCATCTAATAAAATGACAATAATATTAGGTGAATGGCCAAAACGTTTTTTTAGTTCATTTAAACGTTGTTGAGTATTTTTTTCTTGTATTGGCCTAAAAATTGATGGTTCCTGATTAGGACGTTCATTCTGAGTTTTTACGAGAAAAGTATCATCTAACATAGCAGTAGGGACAACACTCTGTTGTGCCATTGCAGATAAAGCAAATGTCGAGAGTATTGCTGTACTCAAGTATAATTTAGTTGTAGAAAGCATACGTATCCCTAGTAATGCAAGCTAAAATAGATTCATTGCAAGTAACATATTAATGGTGTCTTGCATAAAAAATGAAATGTGTAAAATAAATTCAAAAATTAAATAAAATACTTTATATTTAAAACATGAATAAATCCCTTATATAAAATTCATATTTAAAAAATTAAAATTAATAAAAATCTTAAATTTGACTTTAATTTACCATAAAATATTTTTTTGGAACAATGAACGACACAATAAAGCATACGTATTTAAATTCAAGTTATTGTTTTTAAAGAATAAACATTGATTTGAACGCCTAAATAAGTAATGGTTTGGCAGAAATCAAAAATAATAAAATGCTAATTACTTCAATATACTAAATCCACCAAGATGAAATATTGAAACTTACAAAATATCAATTAAAATAGACCTAACAATGCCTTGTCATGATTCAGATTAAATAATTATTATTTAAAACCATGTGATTATTAACATGGTTGAATGCATTTAATATATTCCTTATAATTATCATCACATGTGAATTGCTATATGAATGATTGAATTTATGTAATCATAAATGTGGAGGAATATTGAGTACGCACACTATGTCAACTGGTAAAATTCGAGTTGGTTTAATTCTTCACGTTCTAGATAATTGTGACTTCTTCAATGTGAGAAGAGAAGCGTTACTTGATCAATGCAATTTAAATGAAGTTTCTCTTATTGACCCAAATTCATTTATCTCATTCATATATTTTGAAAAAATTATTTTATATCTATATAAGAATTCAAAAGACTCTTTAGTTGTACTAAAATTCTTTGAAAAAAATAATTCTTTAGCAAATGGTGTACTTGGCTATCTAATCGAAATTAGTTCATCACTACAGAATGCGATTGAAACTTTCGAAAAATACTTTGAGTTAAATGGAAGTATTGGAAAAATTGAGTTAAGTAAAAGCACTGAAGACATCATGTTAGAGTGGAAGTGCTTTTTTGGTGGGGCCGATTTCGTCAGATATGCAACTGAATATAAATTAGCGTGGTGGGCTAAAATTCTTTATCTAATCAAAAGTGATAGCACGGAAATTTTAAAAGCTGTCCACTTTAAGCATGATATTTCAAATCGTTCAGACAATAAATTCTATAATGATTTTTTTAAATGTCCGGTATACTTTGGACAATCAGAATCGGCTATTATTTTATCTAAAAATGCTTTAGAACTTCCGTTAGTCACTGCCAATCGTGCTTTATATGAAAATATAGAAAGTTTTGCAAAATCAATTATTAAAGAATCAGGCGAAATAAGTTTTTTTTCCAACAATGTTCGATCACTTTTATATTCTCAACTTTATAGCAATGGAAATTTTTCACGTGAATTTATTGCTGAAAAACTTGAAATAGGTGTTCGTACACTAAGTCGAAGATTGCATGAGGAAAATACTAAATATAGCTTAATTTTGGATGAGGTCAGGTTTGAATTAGCTAAAAAATATCTAGAAAATTATGACCATAAAATTTCACACATTTCCAAATCTTTAGGGTTCTATACAAGTAATGCGTTCATCACTTGGTTTAAGTTTTCAACAAATAAATCCCCTCAAAAATATAGAGAAGATTTTATTAACTCTCAAAATTAATCTATTTAAGTCTACTTAAGTTAAATCATCTTTTCGCCACTGATAGTGAGCTTTATTTCAAAAACGTCACCAATATCGTCTTATCGTGAGCATAGCTTTGTATATTGAAAGTAAGAGAGAACAGATTGAGTGGCAATAGCAATTTTAGCTAAATATCAAAAATTTAGATAGTATAAACCTAAAATTATAAATTGGATTTATTCTAAAAAATAACCAATTATAGAATTCTAAGCAATTTAGTAAGGAATGCTAAAAATGGACAAAAAAATTAGAGTTGCTGTGATTGGTGGTGGTATTGCGGGCTTAGCACTCACGACTCAATTGGTCAAAAATAAACATTTAGATGTACATCTCTTTGAGTCTGCATCACAGTTTTCTGAAATTGGTGCAGGGATTTCGTTTGGTGCCAATGCAGTTAAAGCCATTCAATTATTAGGTCTAAGCCAAGAGTATGAATCTATTGCAGATCAGGTAAAGGCACCATACACCGATATTTGGTTTCAATGGCGTAATGGTTATACCGATGAGTATCTATCTGCATCGATTGCACCACAAGTCGGGCAGTCTTCGGTACATCGTGCAGATTTTCTCGATCGTTTAATTCCGTTGGTGCCTTTAACAAATGTACATTTTAATAAACGTGTACAAGAAGTTGAGGCAGATGAAGAACAGGCGACAATTCACTTTATCGATGGTCAACATATTACATTTGATTATGTGATTGGTTGTGACGGGATCCGTTCAGTTGTTCGAAACCATGTGCTTGACTCTAATCAATTAGCGCGTGTTGAACCTCAGTTTTCAGGGACGTGGGCATATCGTGGAATTATTAAATTTCAAGATTTTAAACAAGCGATTGCAAAACTGGGAAATGACGCAGAAATTGCCGATGTACCGCAAATGCTTTTAGGGAAAGATAAACATATCTTAACTTTCCCAATCCGTCAGGGTGAAGAAATTAACATTGTCGCATTTAAGTCGGATCGCACTCAAACCGTATTAGCAGAGAATACACCATGGACATCGCCTGTTTCAAAACAAACGATGCTGGCTGATTTTGCAGACTGGAGCGAGAGTTGTAAGGCATTATTGGATCTGATCGACTCACCAACAATTTGGGCATTACATGAAATTCAACCTTTAGAAAGCTATAAAAACAAAAGCAATAATGTGATTTTGATTGGCGATGCTGCTCATGCCATGTTACCGCATCAAGGTGCTGGTGCCGGACAAGGTCTAGAGGATGCTTTGATTTTAGCTAAATTATTAGAAAACCCTGAGCTGACATCTGAATCTATCAAAGCTGTATCAGAAATCTATGAGCAAGTTCGATTAGCGCGCGCCGTAAAAGTTCAAAATACCTCACGTGAATCAGGTGAAATCTATGAGCTATATTCATCGAAATATCCTGATTTTGAATCAATAGGCCAACATTTGGCACAGCGTTTTGACTGGTTGTGGCAGCATTCGCTTGAAGATGATATTCAGACAGCTAAAGCAGCATTAGCAAAACAACTACAGCACACTGAAATGACGACTTAAACAACAAAGATTACAAACAGGACAATATGACCAGGGAGGTCTATTATGCAAATCATAAATGCAAATGAAATTATTGATCATGCTAAATTAAAAGCCATTCATTGGCGGGTGATTCTACTCAGTGCATTGATTATTATCTTTGATGGTTATGATCTAGTGATTTACGGTGTTGCTTTACCCAAGTTGATGGCAGAATGGAAAATTGACAGCATTACGGCTGGATTTCTGGGCAGTGTCGCCTTATTTGGGATGATGTTTGGTGCAATTATTTTCGGTAGCCTGAGTGATAAATTAGAAAGCTATGGATTTAGCCGCAAAAAATTAATTATTTTATGTATCTGTTTATTCAGTGGTTTTACTTTACTTTGTGGTTATGCCAATAATCCACAAAGTTTTGGAATCTTTCGGTTTTTGGCTGGTTTGGGTTTAGGCGGGGTCATGCCAAATGTAATCGCCTTGATGACGGAATATGCACCTAAAAAACTACGCTCAACCTTGGTTTCCTTAATGTTTAGTGGCTATGCAGTCGGTGGGATGTGTTCAGCTTTATTAGGAATGTGGCTAGTCCCGCAATTTGGTTGGAAAATTATGTTTATTCTAGGAGGTACACCACTTTTACTCATTCCCATAATCTGGAAGCTGTTACCCGAATCGATTGATTATTTGGTACGCCGTGATAAAACCGACCAAGCCATTGAGATCCTCAAACAAATTGACGGCAATATTACCTATACGTCTCAGACTCAAATTGGTCTTCATCAAGACAATCAATCTACCTCTAAAACCCCGATCAAGGATTTATTTGCAGAAAATCGTGGGATGGTAACACTCTTATTCTGGGGCAGCGTATTTATGGCGCTTGTACTGGTCTATGCTTTAGGCAATTGGTTACCTAAATTAATGGTAGAAGCAGGCTATGATTTATCGACCAGTTTGGTTTTTCTATTGGCTTTAAATATTGGGGGAATGCTTGGCGCAATTTGTGGTGGCTACTTAGCGGATCGTTTTAATCTTGCAAAGGTATTATGCTCACTGTTTTTAAGTGGTGCGATCGCATTAATTTTACTGAGTTATAATTTACCGACGATCATTCTTTATTTTTGTATTGCTGTTGCAGGTGCTGCATCAATTGGTGGGCAAATCTTATTATTGGCGTATATGTCCCAATTTTATTCGTCCAATATTCGTGCAACAGGCTTAGGAATGGCTTTAGGTGTGGGGCGCTTAGGCGCAATTTTAGGGCCAATCTTATGTGGTTGGTTATTAAGCTTAAGTTTGCCAATTAATTATAATTTTATTGCATTATCAATCCCCTGTATTATTGCAGTAATGAGTGTTTCAATGATTCACTTACGCTTGAAAAAAACAAAATTGGCGGTGAAAGCGCTACAAATCTAAAAGTAGAGTAGGGAGGTCTACCTCCCTCATTCAATAGAGATTTTACAATTGATTGATCTAAGTCTTATTAAAGTTTTTATTATCGTTTTTGAAACTAAAAATATTAGTCACGCGGCCGAACGCCTCAATTTAAGCCAACCTTCTGTCACCTATAATCTAAATCGCCTACGTAAATTTTTAAATGACCCTTTATTTGAACGAGACAAATTTGGAGTCAAACCGACCAAGTTGGCACAAAGTTTATACCCAAGCTTTAGGCAAGCAATTACCGATATTGAAATAGCAATTACAGCGTCTAAATACTTTGACCCAAAAACCTCAACTCGGATATTTCGTTTAGGCTTATCTGATTTAGGTGAAATATGTCTGTTACCTTCGTTAATTCAATATCTTTCTAAAGAAGCACCATTTATTAAGGTGGAAATCGAAGAAATTCAATCTCATAAAGTAGAAGAATGGCTGACTGAAGGTTTTTTAGATGTTGCTGTATTCAATAGTAGTTATACCGTTATGCCTAAAATTGAATCACGAAATTTATTTGAAGAACGCTATATGTGCATTGCGCATAAGTACCATCCACGTATCAGGGATACACTGAGTTTAGAACAATATTTTCAAGAAAATCATGCGGCTATTAAATCTTCAACGGGTCACATTGAAATTGATCAAAGGCTGAAAGAATTGGACTTAAAAAGAAAAATCATGCTTGAGCTTCCTCATTTTAGTGTTTTACAAGATGTTGTGACCAGTTCTGAATTATTAGTGACTTTGCCTTCACGGGCAGCAAAAGTATATGCGCGTAATGGGGATGTCAATATTTTTGAATTACCATTTTCAGTTAAACCGTTTAACGTGAGTGCCAATTGGTATAACCATCGAGATGACATAGAGGCCCGAACGTGGTTTATTCAAACACTACAAGAACTTTTCCAATCGCTATAACGCCGTATTCTTATTTGTAATGCGTTAAAAAACAGTGAATAGAGCCATAACTTATCTGAACTAATCTTTATTTGAATGAGAGTTTCAAGTAATCAGCATTAAGAATTAAAAATCTATTTATCTTGTCAAAAATAGAATATTATTCCAATAATAGACAAATCAATGACTCATTTTTTTAATTTCTTATATAAAGTGAACTGCATGAAATTACAGCTAGATAAATACGATCGTGGCATTTTAGAACTATTACAAAAAGATTGTACTTGGGCGATTGGCGATATCGCAGATCGTATTGGATTAAGTAATACCGCATGTTGGCGACGCATTCATAAAATGGAAGAAGAAGGCATCATTCGCGCTAAAGTTGCTTTATTAGATCGTAAAAAACTAAATATCAATGTGATTGTTATGGTTTTTATTAAAACAGCACAACATAATGCAGAATGGATTGAAAAATTTCACAATCATATCCATACAATCGATGAAGTTATAGAAGTGTATCGAATGGCTGGAGAGACTGATTATTTGTTAAAAGTCGCTGTACCCGATGTGCTTGAGTATGACAAAGTCTATAAAAAAATAATTCAAATTTCTGGTCTTACTGATGTGAGCTCCAGTTTTGCGATGGAGCAAATTAAGTATACGACGGAATTACCTTTAAATTTTCTTTGATCATTGATGCTTTTTTCATAAAAATCAGAGCGAATGTCTCTGATTTAGGCTATTAGAAAATATATTGGTGGGCACATTCATACGCCGTTAATAGTTTAGCCTATTGATCACTATAACCATCCATTCTTCCTCGCTATGGCAACAGCTTCTGTACGAGAATGTGCATCCAGTTTAGAGTGTATACGTCTAAGATGGGCCTTAACCGTTGTTACTGCTAAAAATATTTTATCTGCAATTTCTTGATTACGTAATCCTTCAGCGGCATGACTTAAAATTTCTAATTCTCGTTTACTTAAAGCATCATAAGATACATTCTTTATATTTGGGTGTACTTCTTTGATTTTAGAATGATCAACTAGCGAAATTAACAGTTCTAAAATTTTACGAGTATTTGAATCTAGGTGAAATGATTCACTATAATTTTCATAAAAAGCATAAATTAATTTATGCATAATAGGGCCTTCGTCTAAAAAGCTTCTAAGGTACTTTTCATTACCAATATCTAACAGGATGCTTGTAAAACAATCAAAGGCTTGTTTCTGATTATTTTCGCTAAAATAAAGAGTAGAAAGTATCATTTTTAATTTAATCGCACGTCTTTCATGAAGTAAAGTTTGTGCATGTTTAATTAGGTCTTGAATTTTTCCCTCATGCTTTTTTCCATCATTATTACTTATATCAATTCGCCATATAAGCATTTGGGGAGTATCGAGATATTGAGCTGGCATATAAAAATGATCTAGTGTACGCCAAACATCCAAATCAATGATTTCATTTAAAATTTTATGAGCAAGATAATAATCTTTATTCAGCCAATGTATTCTTGCTTGTTCAAGGAGCGCATTAGCTTTAACACGGGTAAAGTTAAAATCTGCTCCAATATATTCAAGTTCTTTAAGACAGCATAATGCTGCAGTTTTATCATGATTTAACCTGTATTCAATTTTAGCAAATAGACTATAGGCAGATATTAATGAATCTATGTGTCCATTTTGACGTGCGTAAGGGAGACAATTTTTGATTAAACTAAATGATTCCTCTAACTGATTTCTTTCATATAAAATTTCAGCTAAAGGAACTCCAATCATTGCATGACCACCAGATACACTATTCTGATGTTCTCGCCAGCTACAATTATAATTTGTATACCATCTAATATAAGCTTGATTTAAATGACCTTGTTGTAACTCTATACAACCTTCATTGTACTCATAAAGCGTTTGTACAAAAGTATTTCGATTATATCGAGAATTATTGATAACTTTATGAATCAGTTTTCGAGCATAATCAATTTTGTTATATGCAATTAAGTAATGGGAATAAATTGAAATAAAAAAGTTATTCAACAAGTTATCAGATTCATTTTGTCTATTATAAAGTTCTTCACAGGCAGCAAAACTTTCTGCTATACGATCTGTCATTGAGAGCCATAAGCAATCTAATATTTTAGTTTCAATATTAGACAGCAATTTTTGCCTTTTCATTTTCTCGATGACATATTTAGCTTCATCATAACGGCGGTTTAAAATTAAAGCTAATGTATATGCTGTTTGTAAGTGTTGCAAATTTTCAAAAATATGCGCTGGTATTTGATCCAAACAGCGTAATAAAAATCGCACTCTACCTTTTTCTAATAATGCTTGGCCATGTAGAGTCAAAAGTTCGACGCACTTGTCAAACTCTTTTGCAAGCAAATAGTGCTCAATGGCTTCAATAGGTTGATTTAAATAAAGTAGACGTTTTGCAGCACGTAAATGCTGTGATCTAAATTTTTCTGGGTATATACTTTTAAACTGATTACGTAAATAACTTAAGAATAAACTATGGAAACGATATTTTTCACCTTGCTGATCCATAGGGATAAGGAAAAGATTTTTTTGTTCTAACTGTTTGAGTAAATGGGCACTATTATTTGTTTTGAGCAACCAATCACAATCAGCAACAGAAAATTGCGAGTAGACACTACAATTCAATAAAAAATCCTGAAGATTATTGGGTAATTGATTTAAGACTTCTTCACTTAAAAAATGATTAAGTTCAGTATGGTTAATTGAAAACTTTTGAATTTGTGTACATAGAGAATGTCTTGAAGTTAAAGTTAAACCAAATTGTTGAATCGCAACAATCCAACCTCCTGTTTTTTTAAGTAACAGGTTAATTTCATTTGGATTGAGCTGAAAGCCATAATCATTTAGAGCAAGCTTATTTATCTCATCTGCATTGAAACTGAGTGCTTCTTGATTAATTTCTAAAATTTGACAACGAATGCGTAATGAGGCAATTTTTAATGGCAGTAACTGTCGAGAACCGATGACAATTTGGCTATGTGAAGGTAAATAATCTATGATCTGCTGTAAAAACTTGAGCGTTGATTCATCATAAATATGTTCTACTTGATCTAAGAATATTGTAAAGGGATTTGAATACTGAGTAATATTTTCAAGAAAATTATTATTAAATGGTTGATTCGTCGTTTTAAACCAAATATATGATAAATGTTGAATAAAACGATTGAAGTCATTGTCTGCATTATCAAGCGTCATCCAAATGACTTTACGATATTTCTTTTGTTGAAGATAAAGTTGATTTAAAAATGTAGTTTTACCAAATCCAGCAGGAGCTATCACAGAAATCAATTTAACCTTCGTATATTGGTCTAAATGATTAAATATAAGAGTACGTTCAATCTGCGGTTTTATTGATACTGGTGGATTGAGCTTTGTTGTTAAAATATTGTTCATTTTCTCACTCCTTGAAAAAATAAATCTTTAGAAAACTTTAAAGTGAGGCAAAGATCACGTCATTACAGATTGATTGCCTCGAAATAAGTTTTAAAATATTTCCTCAAAATCTTCTTTAGTTGCGCCACAATCTGGACACATCCAATCATCTGAAAATTGATCCAAAGATGTTCCCGGTGCTATTCCATCTTCAGGAATTCCAACTTTTTCATCATAAATAAACGAACAATATCGACATTGCCATTTTTTCATCTTAGCTACTCACATCATTTTTCATTTTTGTCTGATCGCTTTTTATTGGTGCAAGACCAAAAGTTTTTATAATCAAAGGATCATTGGCGACATGATGCTCATGTTTTAATTTCCACAGTTTCAGCATACGGTAGAAGGGTGCAGTAGGATAAAGATGATGCATTAAATGATAATTTTGGTAGGTAAGTAATGGAGTAAGTAACCATTCAGCACCAGGCCGTACATTCGTTGCTCGATACTCATTTTCTTTCGCTGTACTTTGAAATGGCTCATGTGGCAAGAATACAAATGCAGTCACAAATAAGAATGAACTAATCCTTGTTGGTAAAATCCATAACATAAGCGCTTCAAGACCATATCCAAAATAAATTAAAGCTGCTAAAACGCCAATTATTGAAGCGAAATGAATCACTAAGTGAGGTAATAAACGTTTACGCATTGCTTGACTAGCGCGCAAAAAGAAATACTTGGAATAAAAGTAGTCAAAATTGCTCCAACGTAATGGAAAGAAAATATCCATCTTATGTCCAAAATAATCTGGATCATTTTCTTTTTCATTGGTACAGCGATGGTGCTGCATATGGATAAAACGTGCTAGATTGAATGGCGCGATAGGACCAAAGAAAATCATGCCTATATGGCCTGGAATTTCATTGATCCATTTTATTCGCGAAAATGCACCATGAGATGCATCATGTATTGGGCTAAATAAAAAATAGATTGTAAATCCATTAATGATCATGCCAATCCATAGTGGAACCATCCCAAGGATTACACAGTAATCGACAATTGCCAGAATGCTTAGACAGATGATAAACAAGAATAAAGTTGGTAAAGCAATCAAAGGGGCTTTAGTTAACTCGCGTAATGCGTGATCGGATGGAGTAGATTTATTGATCGTTCTCATTGTCATTTCCTTGGTTTTCACCCTGATGTAATTTGCTATCTTTATCAAGATGACAAAAAAATAGAAAAAATAAACCTGAGAAAAAGGTTGGTTTTTGCCTTTACGTTTTTCGATTCGTTATTTCTACTTGGCTGATGGCTAAAATATATGCCTGATCAAACTCTAAATTAGTTCTTTGTGATGAATAAATGAGAGCCACCTTTTGATAGCTTATTTTTGGTTGTTTTTTAATTCAGGTATTAAAAAATAATAAATTTTCTGAAACTCATATGAGTTTAGCTTCTGGCTTGAAAATAAGGCCATAAATAAAAGGATACTTTTATGAATAAAATTTTAATTTTAGCAGCAAGTGCTTTTCTAGCTTCAACTTCCTGGGCAAATGATTCGATTCAAGGCACAAAATGGAAGACCATTGATGATAAAACTGGCAAGCCCAAATTTCTTATAGAAATTAAAAAAGTAAAAGATAATACCTATAATGGCAGTATCATAGATGTATTTGATGTAGAAAATAAATTGACCTGTAAAACTTGTAACGGTAGGTTAAGGGGAAAACGCCTACAGGGTACGACCGTAATTAATAATTTAAAATTAGTAGAAAATGGAAAATTTAAAGATGGAAAAATTTTAGACCCAGATTCTGGTCGTACTTATAGTCTAGAAGGTGAGTTGGTTGAAAACGGAAAAAAACTGAAGCTTCGAGGTTATTTAGGAATTTCAGCACTGGGTAGAAGCCAAATTTGGTTAAGGGTTAATTAGAGCCTGTAAATAAAAATTCTTTTGCACTGATTCTCGGTATTGCATATTTAGTTCAATACCTAGAATTAAACTTTTTCGATAATCGTAATCTGGATACAATCTTTTTTATCATATTGAATTTGCATACCATATCTCGCCTGAGTGGTTATTAATGCATGGCATAGCGTCGTCATCATACGGGTACTTATAGATCCACATGACTCTCCAAGGGCTAATGTTCCACCATGAATATTTAATCTGTCTGGGTCAGCCCCTAGAACACTCAACCAAGCGAGAGGTAGGGGTGTAAAAACCTCATTCATTTCATAGAGATCAATTTGATTAATGGTCAATCCTGTTTTTTCTAGTGCATTTTGTGTGGCAAAAAATATATTTGCATCAATGTCCTTGTGGTTGGACTGCAAGCTATTCATATACAAAATTCGTGCGATTGGTGGCGTTTTCAATAATTTTAAACCTCGATCATTAGCAATGATTAATCCAGATGCACCATATGTATTGGAACTGATATGTTTAGATGTCATCGGGAGATCAGGTAAAATAGTCGGAGATTTAGTAAAAATTGACCAAGAAATATATTCAATTATAGATTCATCCTGGATACGCATAGGGGATGCAGAGGAATTTTCAAAGTTGTGTAGCATTGGAATGATTTCAGCTTCGAATTTATTTGCTTGCCAGGCACTGAGTGCCTTAAAGTGGCTATTAAAACTATAATAATCAAGCAAATCTCGATTTAATCGATATTTTTTCAATAATTCCATAGCATAGTTTAATTGCTTCACTGAAAGCATATGAGCGTTTTGATTTAAAGCAGTATCCTTTAAAAAAAATCTAGATTTGTTTGCATCATTGGGCATCCACATCTGCTGATCACGGCTGAGATGATTTTCGACTCCTGAAGCAATAACAATATCGTGTGTTTCAGACATTACAATTTGCGCAGCATAGTGTAAGGTTTGCTGTGCAGTATTATGTTGATATTCAAGCCTATTTACCAGTTGTTGTGGGGATAGTATCGAGTGTGCTAAAGCGTCATTTGTCATTTTTTTGATATTTGCATTTGGATGATTTACGAAACCGATTAAAACACGTTCAATAAATTCAGGATCACATTTAGTTTTTAGAATCAATGAATTAAAAACAAAAGATAATAATTCACTTGGATTAAATGACGAAATTATTCCATGACTTAAGCCGTTAACTGTACGCGTCGCAGCAATAATATAGGCTTGTCCCATCTGAATTCCTTGCTTGCCAAAGTGATCTAGATAGAAAAATTGTATAAATATTTTTTTTAAATACATCGACCATATGGACTAATTATAAGGATTAAGATGATCTCACATCGAATTAAATATCAAAAAACAATTACTTATTATCAATTAAAAAATTTTGATTTTAGATTAGTCCTTTTTGACGATGTACATTCTTTTTTAATCATCCATAGTAAAAAGTAAGGAATATTAGCACTTTCATTGAGGTTTTATGTCGGGCGAATTTATTTGAAAGGAATACGAGAATGAATGCTGAAACTTTGCACTTTTCAGAGTCTGAAAAAAATGTTTCAAATGATGAATTATTACGTGTCTTTAAGATACAACAGCCAACTGCTTTAAGATTACGTAATTCAACTGTTGGTCAAAGAATTGCTAAATTAAAAAAATTGCGTAAAAGCATAGAAAATAATAAAGCCCAAATTATTGCTGCTGGTGCTGCTGATTTTAATAAACCAGCCATGGAGTTAGAGATTACTGAAATTTTATCAGTCCTAATGGAGCTTGAGCATACTTGTAAACATTTAAAAACGTGGCTAAAACCCAAAAAAATTAAAACAACGATGATGATGTTGGGCACATCATCACAAGTACGTTACGAGCCTAGAGGTCGCTGTCTCATTATTTCTCCTTGGAACTATCCATTGACATTGACCTTAGGGCCGCTTATTCCAGCAATTGCATCTGGAAATACTATCATTATTAAAACGTCTGAATTGACTCCAAATTTATCTAAAATTATGGTGAAAATAATTCGTGAAACATTTGAGGAAAACGAAGTTGCTATTTTTGAAGGTGATGCTTCTGTTGCTACAAGTTTATTAACTTTACCTTTCGATCATATTTTCTTTACTGGATCACCTGCTATTGGAAAAGTGGTGATGACCGCAGCGGCTAAAAATTTAACCAGTGTAACTTTGGAGCTTGGCGGTAAGTCGCCCATCATTATCGATGAAACTGCTGATTTGGATATGGCAGTGAAAACGCTTGCTTGGGGTAAATTTTTGAATTGTGGTCAAACCTGTGTAGCACCAGATCATTTATATATTGCTGAAAATATTAAAGATAAATTTATTTCCAAGTTCAATCAACATATTTCAAATATATATGGTGAAGGTGAAAATGTAAAAAATGCCCAGTTGGCACGTATTGTAAATGAACGTCACACAGCCCGTATTGCACATTTGCTCGATGATGCAAAAGAAAAAGGTGCAGAAGTGCTCTATGGTGGGATTGTTATACTAGAAAAATGTTTTATTTCCCCTACATTACTTACAAATATTCCAGCTGATGCTGCAATCATGCAAGAAGAAATTTTTGGACCAATATTACCCATTATTGCGTTTAAAAATATTCAAGAAGTATTAGATCAAATTAATGCTGCTCCAAAGCCATTAGCATTGTACGTCTGGAGTAAAGATAAAGTGCGTATTGAGCATGTGATTCAGAATACGAGTGCTGGAGGAACCTGCATTAACCATACTATGGTGCATTTTCTTCAAAATAATTTGCCTTTTGGGGGCGTAAATAATTCTGGAATTGGTAATTACCATGCTGAGTGGGGGATTAAAGCTTTTTCACATGAACGTGCAATTTTAAAAACGAACATGCTTTTGACTCACATATTCTACCCGCCATATACCAAAAAAACACGATGGGTTCTAGATTTCCTGTTTAAGGTTATATGAAAAAGATCATAGAGAAGGAATTTAATAATGAAAATTATTGCTGCTGTTTCATACGGTCCAAGTCAGCCTTTTAGTATTCAACAACTGGATCTTACTGGACCAAATGATGAAGAAGTATTGATTAAAATTGTTGCTGCTGGAATTTGTCATACAGATCTTGTTGCGCATGCAGGTGTTTTTCCTATTATTTCGCCAGCAGTACTTGGTCATGAAGGGGCAGGAGTTGTAGAGAAAATTGATAAAAAAGTATCTAAAGTTAAAGTTGGTGATCATGTCGCAATGAGTTTTTCCTCATGCGGTGAATGTAATAGTTGTAAGAAAAATCAGCCAGCATATTGTTATTTCTTTACGTCTTTAAATTTTGCAGGCATCCGAAAAGATGGCCCAATCTTGCATGATTCCAAACAAAATCCTATCGGTTGCAGTTTTTTTGGACAATCATCCTTTGCAAGTCATGCCGTAGCTCACCAACGTAATGTCGTTTCAGTACCTAAAAATATCCCATTAGAGTTAATTGGACCATTAGGTTGTGGTATACAAACTGGTTTTGGTGCAATTACCCGTTCTTTAGCATGTGAACTTGACTCGTCAGTATTGATTATTGGTGGGGGTACGGTTGGTTTAGCCGCAGTAATGGCTGCTGTAATTCAGAAATGTAAACATATTATTTTGATTGAACCTTATGAAGCTAGACGTCGCTTAGCGCTTGAGTTAGGTGCAACAGCAGTGATTAATCCGCACGAGCAAGACATTGAAAGTGAAGTCCATAAGATACTACCAGATGGGGTTAATTATGCATTAGATACCTCAGGAGTAAACATCGTTATGGAGCATGTCTTTAATGTTCTGGCGCCCAAAGCCATTTATGGATTTGTAGGTGTACCGCAAAAGATTGAACAAAAATTACCTGGCACTGTTATGCAAATGGTACCGGCTGGGATCTGCTTTAAGGGAATTATTGAAGGTGATAGCGATCCAGATCGGTCTATTCCTGAATTAATTCGCTATTACCAAAAAGGGCAATTACCCATTGATAAATTGATCAGAACTTACCCATTCGAGCAAATCAACGAGGCCATTGCTGCTAATCATCTTGGGGATTGTATCAAGCCTGTCTTATTAATCAGTCAGTAAGTTAGATATTAATAAAAGGATAAAAGTATGAATGTTGAGAATACAATCCGCTATGCAGGAATATATGCTACAAAAACCCCCAATAAAGCAGCGATCATTATAGCTGAAACTCAACAATCTTTAAGTTATAAGGATTTACATGAATATGCATTAAAATTTGTGAATATTTATGATTCATTCGGCTTGCTATATGGTGATCATGTTGCTTTTTTGACAGAAAATCGAATTGAGTGTCCCGCTTTACAATGTGGTGCTCACTATGCAGGTTTGTATTACACCTTTATTAATACTCGCTTAAAACTCCCTGAAGTGCTTTATATTGTCGAAGACTGTGATGCAAAAATCATTATTTTGAGTGCTCAATATTGTACTCAAGAATTGGTAGATGCGATTCAACAATTAGAAAAAAAACCAATCATATTCGTTTTAGATGATTCAAATGTTTCTGGCATTATTAAACTTGATTCTCTTTTAAAAATGGCATCTATACAAGTAAATCGAACACTACTTGAAGGGAATGAAATGTTATATTCGGCAGGAACGACTGGTCAGCCGAAGGGTATTAAACCTGAATTGACTAGATTGCCTGTAGGTACAACAGAAATTATTGCAAATCAGGTTGAAAAAGCTTTTGCCGTAACGGACCAGACGATCTATTTGTCACCAGCGCCATATTATCATGCAGCACCAGTTAAATGGTGCAGAGCGATATTAACTCTGGGTGGTACAGTGGTGCTAATGGAAAAATTTGAAGCTGAAAAAGCATTAGAAACGATAGAAAAATATAAAATTACCCATAGTCAGTGGGTACCAACAATGTTTCATCGCATTCTGGATTTGCCACTCAGTATTCTTAATCAGTATGACAATTCAAGTTTGAAAGTTGTTATCCATGCAGCTGCACCATGTTCCATTCCAACCAAGCAGAAAATGATTGAATGGTGGGGACCAATTATCTATGAGTATTATGGTAGTACTGAGCAAATTGGCATGACCATGTCAAATACTCAGGATTGGATTGATCATCCTGGCACAGTGGGTCGGGCAATTTATGGAATTATCCATATTCTTGATGATGAAGGTGAAGAACTATCAACAGGAAAAATTGGAAATGTATATTTTTCTGACTCTGCAAAATTTTCATATCATAAAGATCCTGCAAAAACTCTAGACGCTTATAACATTAAAGGTTGGGCATGTGTGGGAGATATCGGTTATCTAGACGAAGATAAATTCTTATATTTGACTGATCGTAAAAGTAATATGATTATCTCTGCTGGAGTTAATATTTACCCTCAAGAAACTGAAAACATCTTGATTCAACATAGTGAAGTTATGGATATTGCCGTGATTGGCATCCCACATCCATACTTTGGTGAATCTGTGCATGCGGTGGTTCAATTGTATAATCATCATCGTGCAAGCGATGACTTAATAAAAGAATTGGATAGTTTTTGCCGAAGCCATATTTCTTCCATCAAATGCCCACGCAGTTATGAATTTCGTCAGGATTTACCTCGCGAACCCAACGGAAAGTTGTTGAAGCGTTTATTACGAGATGAATATTATTTGAAATAATTAAACGATGTGAAGGGGGGCTGCTAGATGAGTCAGAAATGTATCATTATTGGGATGAGTCATGCAGGCATCCATCTTGCAACATCATTAAGACAGTATGGGTGGCAAGGTGAAATATTGATGATTGGCAATGAGGATATATTGCCTTATCATCGCCCACCACTTTCAAAGGGATTCCTAAAAAAACAATCTAATATAGTTTTGATTCATCCTGAATCAGATTTTGAGAAATATCAGATTCAATTTCGATTATCTACATCGGTAGACTTTATTCAAATTCATAACAAAAGCATTATATTGGATTCTGGTGAAGAAATAAATTATGACAAATTAGCTTTGTGTACGGGTGGGAGAGTTCGAAAACTAAATATTCGCGGTTCTACGTTAAAAGGCATACATTATCTGAGAGATATTCGTGATGCTCAAAAACTACGAGAGCATCTTAAATATGTTAAAAAAGTCGTCATTATTGGTGCTGGATTTATCGGATTAGAAATTGCAGCAGTATTAATAGAACAAGGCATTAAAGTGACAGTTCTCGAAGTGAATTCAAGAATTTTGTCAAGAAATCTTGATGAAGTTATGTCGAATTACTTTATTCAACTTCATGCTGAGCATGGTGTTGAAATAAAAACAAATATTGATATTCGGGAAATTCAAGGGAAGCACCATGTAGAAAGTGTGATATGCGATGATGGTTCTAAATTCGATGCAGATGCTGTCATCATCGGCATAGGTGTGATACCCAATGTAGAATTAGCATTAACTGCAGATCTAGAAGTTGAAAATGGAATTGTCGTAGATAAATTTGCATGTACCTCCAACGTAGATATCGTCGCTGCTGGTGATTGTACTTTGTTTCCTAGCGACCATTTACAACGATCAGTTCGAATGGAGTGCTTAGCAAATGCAGCTGATCAAGCCAAAACGGCAGCAGCTACACTCAGTGGAAATTCAATCCCGCATAGTGCTTTACCATGGTTTTGGTCTGAACAATATGATAAACGTTTACAAATAGCTGGTGTAATAGATCACTATGATCAAGTCATTATTAGGCAGGACTTCACAAATGGTGGATTTTCAAGATTATACTTTGAAGGTAATGTGCTAAAAATGGCAGTCTGTGTAAACTCAGCCAAAGATTTTATTGCATCAAAGCAACTGATTGTACAAAAACCTGCTATAGATTTAAAACTAGTGCAAACGGAGGCGAATTTAAAACAATGTGTGCTTAAAAAATAATCATAATTTCATTGTAAATCAAAAAAAATATACCCTACAATAAAGATATCGGAAGAAATTATCATTATTAAAACAACGATAGAGAATTTTTAAATAATGATAACTTATTTATGGAAGAAAGATAATGCTTTCAACAAATCAAGGAAGGCACAATAAGAATGAAAATATTTATGTTCATTCTTGTTTTTATAAAGTTCGACAATCTATAGAGAATATCCAGCTCAATTTCTTATTTGCACCAGATGGTTATGGTAAGACATCAGTTTTGACCTACTGCTTTGAATATTTCGAGAAAATAAGTGATGATATTTGCTGCATTTGGCTAGATAAGACAAATTTTGACCTAAAGCAAGGAAGCTCTTCTCTGTTGACGGCTTTAAGTCATTTTTTTAATCATCAATTAGAACAAGATTCAACGATTGAAAAATTTTTACAAAGATATACTTCAGGTCAATGTTATATTTTTATTGATGATTATGAAAAAATAGAGTGCACTAGCTTTAATAATGAGATTGATGCTTTATTAGATATCAAAAAAGTTAACTGGCATGTCATCATTGCATCACGTATATTTCCAAAATTTAAAATATCACATTTAGAGTTGAATCAGAAAATTAAAATATTTAATTCATCAAGTTTAAGCTTTAATTGCTTCGAAGTTTCCGAATATTTAGATACGAATATTTCAAATAGTCAACTTGAGTTTATTTTTAATAAAACACAAGGATGGCCATATGCCATATCTATATGTAAGGATCTATTAAATAATAAAGAAAATGTACGAAAACTATTCGAGCTTTCGGGTGAGGATTATGCATTTTCACAGCTTTTTAAAGAACAAATTTTAGATAATTTGGATTCTGATATGCAAGAATTCCTGGTAGGTTTTTCTACCCTTGAAATGGCGAATGCTGAACTTTGCAACTATGCTTTAAAGTTCACTGATAGTAAATTCAGATTAAAACAGTTGTATCATAGCGGAGCATTTATAGAAAATATAGATCGAAATAATAGAGAATTTAAAGTTCATCCACTCTTACGTGAATTCATACTCAGTCAACAAGTTGATAATAAGTCAAAAAAAATACTTGTTCGAGCATCAATATGGTCAATTAGAAATCAATATTATAAAAAATCTGCTTATTATGCAAAATTAAGTCAAGACCCACATATTCAAAATCTAGTTATTGATAAAACCAGTGAAATTTTAGTTAAGAATTTAGGCGAATTACCTACAGTAATTAATTGGGTCAAGGAGTTAAAAGATGAGAAATATTTTAATTGGAATAAAATAATTTACTGGCTGGCATGGTCACTCGCATTTTCATATCAATGGGAGGAGTCAAAACAAAGAGTAAATGACCTCAGAGTGGCTTTACAAAATGATCAGTATCTAAATGAAATGGATTTTCAGTTTTATTCAGCTAAATTAGATTCGATTGAAATTGTCTTATTAACATTTCAGGATAAACGACAAATAAGTTTAGAAAAATCAAAATCTTGGTTTAAAAAAAATAAAAACACCGATAATTTTGATAAGGCAGTTGTATCTTGTGCAAGTTACTTAAGTTATAGATTGGATGTTGACTATGATTCAGCTCAAAAATCGATCGAATACGCACTACAAGTGATTAGAGATACAGACAGTATATATGGCGAAATTTGGGTTAATCTACTTTACGGCTTATTTATTTTTGATTGTGGTCTATATAATCGTGCACAAAAAATTTTAGGAAGGCAATTTTATAAAACAATTGAAGAAATAGGTGAAGATGCTTCTATTTTACCTACAATTTCACAACTATTATCAGCCATTTACTATGAATTAAATCAAATTTCAAAAGCTCAAGAATATGTTGAAATTGGATATAAAAATATTAAAAATCATGGTTTAGTTGAAACAGCATTCGCTGGAATTTCGACTTCTTATAAACTGCAAAAAAATTGGACTGACACACAAAATTTACGAGAGAACCTTCAAGATATTATCTCAATTTATCCGCAACGGCTAAAGATATTACTCAATTACCTGCAAGTTGAATTGTATTTACTTTCAAATAAAACTGAAAAAGGCGTTAGTTATTTAAATAGCATAGATATTAGCATGGAAGACAGTACTGATCAGTGCTTAGAAGTTAAAATATATCATAAATATATCAATATATTAGTACAATTGAATAAAAACAACCTAAAGTTGGCATGTAATCTTCTTGATGAATTCCTTTATGACAATCAATTGCAAAACAATCAATTTTTGCTAAGTAAAATTTTAATTTTAAAATCATTTATTGCCTTAAAATATGAAAACAATAAGAAAGAAGCATTGGATCGGATTAAACATGCTTTATTTTTGGCTACTGAAAATGGATATTTTAGTGTATTTATTGATTTTGAAAAATTTTCTATAGATTCACTTCAATTAATTAAGAGTTCAGCATCTACTTTAGATGAAAATTATAAAAATTTGATCAATGAATTGAGTAGCTATCTTCCTTTAGGTGATGAAAATGAGCAGATTAAATTTAATAAAGAAAATTTTTCAAAAAGAGAGCTAGAATTATTGGCCATGTTAGAATCAGGTTTAAAATACAAACAAATAGCAGATGAGCTATTTATCTCACTTTCAACTGTAAAATGGCATATTAATAATATTTATATAAAATTAGGTGTAAAAAATAGAACTGGGGCATTGGTTGTTGCTAGAAAATATGCATTAATTTAAAGAACACTACTTTTTTTAGCAAAAATAAAAAAATGGCTTTATGTCATCATTAAAAATTTCTAATAAATTAGTTCTTTTTGACGATACAAATGAATTCAATTTTGTCGTCAAATATTCATTCAAACTACTAAAACCTATTATCCAGGATGGATCCATGAAATTAAAAAATTATATATATACTTTAAGTATATGTGCTATATCTGCACAAACTGTTTATGCCAGCTCTTATTTTAAACCAAGCGATAAAACAGATTTTAAACGCTATTCGATTTCTATAGGCTGGTTGTATGCCAAACCCTTAGGTGATGCAAATAATATAGATATTACGACAACGATCCCAGCAGGTAGTACTTATACAGTAGGTGATGTCACAACCCAGAATATTCTGGGTGCAATTGATCAATCAACAATTCAAGGGCAACAAGTACATACGGTAATTTCAACTATACAAGGTCTTGGTATATCAAGTCTTTCAGCTGATTTAAGTGGTACTGTTACTTTAAATCAACCCTCTAATTGGACGAGTCCTAATACTGGCCTGGAAGTTGAAGACATTAATACCCTAGGTATCATGTTTAATTATTATTTAAATGATAATATTTCGTTAGAACTTAAAGCGGGTATACCACCTAAGGTTAAGGCAAAAGGAATTGGTGAAATATATGCTCCTGTTATTGGTCAGGTTGATCTGCCGCCAACATCAACGGCACTTATTGGTACAAATAACATCCCCATTTCACAACAAATCTATGTAACTGATCTTGCTCAGTCCAAATATGCAATCAATACTAAAGTTTGGATGCCCGCAATTGAAGCCCATTATCAGTTTGGTATAAGCGGTATTAACAAATTTCGTCCGTATGTTGGTGTTGGCATACTATATGCCTATTTAGAAAATGTAAAAATCAATTCAGGGATTGAAAATGATCTCATTCTTGCGGGTCATCGGGTGCAGAATATTCTCACAGGTAAAGCGGGGGATAGCCTCGCTGGCATAAGTTCAGATGCTAAACCGATTATTAAAATCAGCACCAGAAATACTTTTGCGCCAGTATTTAGTGTCGGATTTAATTATGACTTTAACTCGAATTGGTTTGCTGTAGCTTCATTGTCTTATTCGAAAATGGATATTGACGCGAAAATTGATGTAAATAACCAAAATAACAATCAAAACCTGATTTCAGGAAAAGTTAAAATTGATGTTGATCCATTGATTAGTTACATGGGTATTGGCTATCGCTTTTAAAAAAGAACATTTATACATATCAAAGGCAAACAGTTAAATTAATACCTTTATCATGTACAAGTAATCTATAAAATGGAATGTCAAAAGTATCCATTTTGGAGGTGTGCTATACGGCACTTTTTGTTTTATTTATATAATTTTTCTTAATGATAATATGGAATATTCATATGGATAAGCTAATCAGAAATTCTGAAAAAATGTTTAATGATATTTTTTTGCCTGAAGAAACCAAAGAAATTCGGAATGAAGCTCGAAATTTTGCTGAGAAGTATATTAAACCAAAAGCAGCTTTATTAAATAATACTATAGAAAGTAAATCCAGTTTTCCAAGAGAAGTTTTTGATCTCATGGCTGAACATGGTTTATACCAAATTCCTTTTGCAAAAGATGTTGGAGGACGTGGTTTAAAATATCCAACTTTAGCGACTTTAACGGTTATGGAAGAGCTTGCTTATTATTCAGCTGGCACCACCTCTGCTTTATTTGATGGCCAAGCGCTATTGGTCGGCAATACGTTAAATAAAGCAAGCTCATATTTGCGAGAAAAGTATTTAAGTAAATTGGTAAAAGGTACCTTTGTTGGAGCATTCGCAACAAGTGAGCCATTAACTAGTACAGATTTAAGTGTTCAATCTATGCAGAGCTATGCCCAAAAAGTAGAAGGTGGCTGGATTGTTAATGCACATAAGCGCTGGATTACCAACTCAGTTGTTGCAGAATATATTTTGGTGTTATGCGCTACAGATAACGGTTTGACCATGTTTTTCATTGATATGGACAATAAAAATATTCATGTTGGAGATCCAGATATAAAAATGGGCAATAAAGCACAGCTTACAGCAGACGTACACATTAACGATGTTTTTATTTTAGATAGCTATGTTGTTGGTGAAGTTGGAAAAGGACTCAATGTTGCTTTAGCTGCTTTAGCTGCTTTAGCTGCTTTGACTCTTGGAAGAATGGGTATTGGTGCGATAGGCGTAGGCATGGCTCAATCAGCGCTTGATTATGCTATTCATTACAGCAAAAACAGAAAAGTTTTTGGTCAAGAGTTAGCCCGTTTTCAACATTGGCAATATACTTTTTCTGACCACGCACTCAATATTGAAAATGCCAGAAATTTATATATTAAAGCTGCTTATCGTTATGATATTGAAGGTAACGCAGAAATTGAAGCAGCAATGTCTAAAATTGCAGGCAGCCAATTAGCTGTAGAGGTCTCCCGAGATGCAATTCAAGTTTGTGGTGCATATGGCTTTGTCCAACAGCTTAAAGAAACAGGGGAATATTATCCACTGGAATCTATCTATAGAGATGCCAAAATTGGAGAAATCTATGAAGGTGCCAATGAAATTCAACGTTGGGTGATTGCGCGGAATTTGTTTGGTAGAGCATTTTCTGGTTAATATTATTTAGTTTTCTCAAATATAAAATCAGCGTTTTTATCAATTTATCCAAAAATTTTCGAATAATAATTTCTTTCATAATTCTATTCATTTCTGTGTAAATACACTTTATATAAGCGATAGATAAATAGAACAATCTCATCGTTGAAAATTTTAAGGCAATCCATTTTTAAGCTGCAGGTTAATTATTATAATCAGTATAAGGATTTAAGTATGTACAAGGAAATTTTAGTTACAGTACAAAATGATATAGCGTATATCAAGTTAAATCGACCTAAAAGCGGCAATGCCATCACGCTAAATCTTGCTGAAGAATTATTAAAGGCAGCTATTTATTGTGATCAAAATAAATTCATACGCTGTGTGGTCCTAAGTGCAGAAGGTCCCTTTTTTTGCACAGGCGGTGATTTAGAAGAGTTTCAAGCTGCTGGTGATAATATCTCAGAATTTTTAAGTAAACTTGCTGGAATTCTTCATCTCGCGATTTCCCGTTTTATTAGAATGAATAAACCACTTTTAGTTGCTGTAAATGGCACTGCAGCTGGTGCTGGTATGAGTTTATCGCTCATTGGTGACATCGTTATAGCAAAAGATTCAGCTCAATTTTGCCCAGCATATACTGGTATAGGACTCAGTCCTGATGCAGGGCTCACTTGGTATTTACCCAAAATTGTGGGTTTGCGACGAGCTCAGGAAATTTTAATGATAAATAAAAAAATGAGTGCAAATACGGCACTTGATTATGGATTATTAACAATGGTTTTTTCAGATGCAGACTTTGATCAACAAGTAAAAGAAAATGTAACTTTGTTAGCAAATCAGCCTTTGCCTGCACTCAATAATATTCGCCAATTACTACTTTCTAGCCATCAAAATAGTTTGGAAACTCATTTAGAGCTAGAAGCACGAGCTATTGCAGCAGTTAGTTTTGATATCACCGTTAAGGAGGGTGTGGCTGCATTTTTAGAAAAAAGACGTCCAGATTTTAAAAAAGTTTAAAATACCACCGATCTCTGTTTAAATGAATTTAAACCACAATATGCTTGATGAAATTGTGATTTTAAGTATTTTCCAAACGCTAACGGATGGTCTGACTATTAGCGAGTAGCGAGCAATAAATAGTAGAAAAAATAAATTACCAATAAAAATCAGATCTACGAATCATATTTTTAAACAAATGCCCCTTAAAAAATTATTTAATAAAGCAATGAGCATATCAATCAGCCACATTATGAATATTTACCTTATCATGTCATTATGGAAATAAAATTCCCATTAAATATTCAAATACGGATTTATATTCTATATTATTTAAAAAATAGTGATTTATTTAAAATAAAAATTCTATGCATTTTATCTATCATTAGTTGTAGAAATATTTGTTAGAAATCATGCTGGTGCTGCTATGAATCACTTTTGTACACAAGTCATAAATTTGGGAAGAACCCCTCAGCGTTTTGATGGTTTGGTGAACACACCTGTTTATCGAGGCTCAACTATCGTCGTCGATAGTTTTAAAGAATGGGAAGATCATAAGCAAAATGGTGGTGTTTATAAACATTATGGCCGTTTTGGTGCTGCTACAGCAAAGTCTTTTGAAAGTGCAATTAATGCATTAGAAGGTGGGGCAGGATGCATGGTTTTTCCATCTGGACTATCGGCTTGTACTCATGCATTAATGGCATTTGTTGCAGCAGGTGATCATGTTCTGATTGCTGATAATATTTACGGGCCAACACGAAGTTTTGCAGATAGTATGTTGCCCAAACTGGGAATCCATGTTGAATACTTTAACTCATGTGATTTAGATGAGTTAAACAACAAAATTAATCAAAAAACCAGTGTGGTCTTTGTAGAGTCACCAGGTTCAATTACTTTTGAAATTAGCGATATTGCCGCAATCTCAGAAATAAGCCATCGAATGAATGCCAAGGTTTTAGTAGATAACTCTTGGGCAACGCCATTGTTTTTTCAACCTTTAAAACATGGAGCAGATGTCTCAATTCAGGCTGTCACAAAATATATTGGTGGGCATTCTGACATTCTAATGGGAACTGCAACAGCAAATGCAGCATCCATAGAGCAATTAAATAAAGTTGTACATTTTTTTGGTGAAACAACAAGTCCAGATGATATTTATCTAGCATCGCGTGGATTGCGTAGTTTAGCCGTTCGCTTAAAACAGCATGAAGAGAATGGCGTAATACTCGCTCATTATCTAAATGAACATCCAGCAATCGATGTGGTAAACCATCCAGCTTTAGTAATGAATCCATATCACAAATTATGGCAACAGAGCTTCTCTGGTTCTACAGGCTTATTCTCCTTTTACCTAAAACAAAACAATCCGCGCTTTGTAGAGGCTTTCTTTGATTCTTTAAAGCTTTTCCACATCGGCTTGTCATGGGGTGGATTTGAAAGTCTGATTTTGCCAGTTGGAACACCTTATCGCACTCAAAGTCATTTGCCTAGTCGTGGATATTTGGTGCGCCTACATGCAGGACTTGAACATGTAGACGATTTAAAAGCAGATTTGGATGAGGCTTTGGCTATTGCGCAGCGTGCGATAGCTTAATTTCATTATACTTTATCGTAAAATGAGACCTTAAATATCCAATATAGCAAGACTATAGAAGAAACCCTCTAATAAAATAGAGGGTTTAATTTAAAATGGATTAAAAATTATATCGGACACTTAATGTGGCATTTCTTGGTGTACCCCAATTCATAGAGTTTGCACCAATACCTTCGTAGTATTTCTTGTCAAAAATATTGTCAACGTTCAGCTGAAGCTTAATATTTTTATCAACTTGATAGCCTAACATCGCACTAGCAAGTACAAAAGCATCTTGATCTATACGTGTATTTCCAGTACCCGTATAGTATTTACTCTTGTAATTTAAACCTAGTCCAGCACTCCATAGATCTACTTTATATTTCACAAATAGATTAGATGTTGTACGTGAATTCGTTGTATTAACCTTTACACCTTTTGCATCTTTTGCTTCAAAATTAGCAATACCAAAATTAACGCCCCAGTGTTCATTAATTTCCCCATCTGCTTCAAATTCAAAGCCTTTACTTTCAACTCCATCTACACCACGATAAGCTTGTTCATTTGTAAGCTGACCATTACGTACAATAAATTGTCCTGTTATTGCTTCAGCAAAATTAGATTGTTCAATGCGGAATAGTGATAAAGCTGTATTTAAGCGCCCCCCAAACCATTCACTTTTTAAACCAGCTTCGTAGTTCTTACCTTGTGCTGGGTCTAAGTATTGATCATTCACACCTTTACGGCTTTGTGGTTTAAAAATGTCTGTATAGCTGACATAAACAGAATGATCTTTTGCAAAATCATAAATAGCACCAATATAAGGTGTTACTTCATTGTTAAATTCACGATTGCCTACACCATTTTCAGACTCATATTTCCAATTAGATAATCGCGTCCCTGCAATCACTTTTAATGGATCGAGAATTTGAAATTTACCAGAAATATAAGCTGAAGTTTGAGTCGTTTGATTCAGAGCATTTACACCATTCAAAATGACAGATTGAAGTAGTGGTTGTGCCATATTGTTATAGTCGAGCGGACCGCCTAAATACTTCTCGACTTCATTTTTAGTATTGGATCCCCCAAAAATATCCTTGGTCTTCTCATTTCTATTCCATGAACCACCAATAATTATTTCTTGTGGGCGGTTAAATAGTGTAAAAGGCGCGTTGATGAAAAGATCAATGTTATTTTCTTCATTCCTTGCTTCAGAGCCATATACTGAAACATTATCTGTGATTTTACCTGTCTTAGGATCAGGTTTATTTTTCAGTGGGCTGGTATTGGTTGCTTTGTTTACTTGCCCTCCAGTGTAAAGCAGAAGGGTATTTACATCTTCTTTACGGAAGGTATATGCAACATTTAAATTAACATCATTGAATAAATTCTGTTTTAAATTGGCGAATACTGCTGTGGTATTTACATCCCAAAAAGTCCAAGGTGCAGTTACCGTTAAGCTTCGATCAAAGTTAGTACGACTTCCATCATCATAAAATGCTGGAGTGCCTCCCCAACGAATACCATCACGTTGTAACTCTTGATAAGTTGCGCCTAGTGACATACTAGTTTTATCACTCAAATCGTAATCAATCGCACCATAAAATACATTGCGTTCTTTTTCATAAAAATCCATAAAGGATTTTTCATCAGCATGTTTGACGAACATACGTCCACGAAGTGAACCATCTTCGTTCAGTGGAGTAGAAATATCCGCAGAGCTACTCCATGCATTCCAAGAACCGAATGAAGTGCTCAGATTACCCGTCAATTCTTTTGCATTGGCATGTTTACGGACCATATTCAGCCCCATTGCAGGGTTACCAGCACCTGTGGTAAGTCCATTTGCACCTTTAACAACTTCTACACGATCATAAATATCTAAATCAAGGTCACCTGCACCTAAGTTTGTGGTACTCGGCATTCCATCTATTAAATAGTAATCGACCTGAAAGCCTCGAGCGTAAACAGACTGACGTTCATCGGTACGCGAGGTTGAAACACCTGTAATGGTATTCATTAAATCTTGAAAAGAATCAATGTTTCGGTCATCTAAATATTCACGTGTTAAAACTTTGACAGATTGAGGTGTTTCACGAAGGGACAAGTTTAATTTTGTTGAAGTATTTGTACTTTTGGCTGTATAGCTTTGAGTCCCTTCTGTAATCGCTGAATTTTCACTTTCTGCTTGTATTTTGATTGTTGGTAAAGCCACTGTTTCTGTTTTTTCTTCCGCATAAACAACAGATGGAATAGTTAAAGCCATAGAAAGTACTAGAGGATGCATTTTAAATGCATGTCTCAAAGGGAAGAAGTTGTACATAAGATTAATTCCATAATAAAAAATGCGCGCTATCGGTTTTCTGCCTTTCTATTGCTTTGAACCTGTTACGGACGGAAAAGCGTTACAAAAAGTAACATATGGATAATTAATTATCAATAATGATTCTCATTAAATTATATAAATCATTATTCTTATTATTTATATATAAAATATATAATTAATTTTGTTAACAAGTCATGTTTTTATAAAAGATTTTGAATTTTGTTATGCTGTATAGAATAGGGTGAAAATTGCGAATTTATTTTTTATAAAGAAAAACAGAATATCTTTTTAAATTAACTATGAACTTAAAAAATATTTTAATATCAACATACTAAGCCTCATCTTCAACACGAGTTTAATCAGATGCTTTTGGCTGATCAAATTGAGTAAATAGCCAATGATGAACTTTCGATAAGGCTTTAGCACCAACGGTATGACGTGGATAAACGACATAAAATCCTGTTTCCATGGTTAACTCCTGTGGAAAAACTTTAACCAGTATTCCAGACGCTAACTCTGAGTGTACAAATATTGGATGGGTTAAAGTGATTCCTTGAGCAGCAATAGCAGCATCAATCGCAAGTGCAGTCTGATTAAAGCGGATATTTTTAAATAGATTTTGCGTATTCTTGAATTTTAATTTCTCAATAAAATGCGGCCAAAGATTATGTGCATCATGTAATAAGGTGAACTGGTCTAAGGTGCTGATCTCTAAAGATTCCTGATTTGATAGCTTAAGTGACTTGATTAACTCAGGACTTGCCACCGCAATAAAGGTGTCTTGCAACAGTAATTCAGTATTTAAACCTGTACCAAATGGTGGTTTACCATAACGAATTGCCAAATCAACAGCATCATTTTGAAAGTGGGAAACTCGTTCTGTAGCCAAAATCTGCAAGTCAATATCAGGATGAGATTGTCTAAATTGATTTAATCGAGGAATTAACCATTTCGCTGCAAAAGTTGGTGTAACACTCAATGTAATCTGCTGATTTGAATGGTGAAACGATTGAGTTGCCTCAAAAATTAAACTAAAAGCCTGAGTAATGCTCGCGGCATATTTTCGACCATTAGCTGTTAAGTTTACGCCTTTCGAATGTCTCTCAAATAACTTTATTCCCAATTCTTCTTCTAAATGACGGACATGCTGCGCAATTGCACTTTGAGTGACATGTAACTCTTCGGCAGCGAATTTAAAATTTAAATGCCGACTGGCGGCCTCAAAGGCCTTTAATGCGTTCAAAGGTGGTAAGCGATTGAGTAGCGTCATACTATAGTTTTTCTACATTCAATTAAGAGAAAAGGTCAAACCAGATCAACGGAGCTTAATGCTATTCTAGTTACAGTATTCATATATATTCGATCATAAAACATTTAGAGGATAGCACAAATGACTGTAGAAAAAGTAGCATTAATCATGGCTGGTGGAAGTGGTATGGGGGCAGCCGCCGCACGAAAATTACATCAAGATGGCTACCATGTGGGTATTCTTTCTTCTTCAGGTAGAGGAGAAGAGCTTGCTAAACAACTCGACGGCATTGGCGTGACAGGTACCAATCAATCTACAGCTGATATCAACAAGCTGATTGAGCAAACATATCAAAAATGGGGGAGGATTGATGTTTTAGTCAATAGTTCAGGACACGGTCCACGTGCACCTATTTTGGAAATCACTGATGAACAATGGCATTTAGGTTTAGATACTTATTTAATGAATATTATTCGCGCCACTCGCTTAGTCATTCCGATCATGGAAAAGCAGAATGCAGGGGTCATTATCAATATTTCGAGTGCGTGGACATTTGAACCCAGTGACCTGTTTCCGACCTCAGCTATTTTTCGTGCAGGACTGGCTTCGTTTACTAAGATTTTAGCGGATCAATATGCGGCAAAAAATATTCGTGTGAATAATATCTTACCAGGATGGATTGATAGTTTGCCTGAAACCGAACAACGTCGCCAATCTGTGCCGTTGCAACGCTATGGTACCAGTGAAGAAATTGCTGCAACTATCAGTTTTCTTGCTTCACAAGGCGCAGGTTATATCACAGGGCAAAATATTCGTGTAGATGGCGGTATCACTCGTTCAGTTTAATTCATGATGATGACCTTAGTTCAGCCTTATCAATGAGTTTATAAGGCTGAATAGAATAATCTAATGATTAGATACACGATTAATTTTATTGAATTTATGTTTGCTTAATCTAATTATTTCGAGCTATCCATTTCAATTTTAAATTGCCACGCGCTTAGAAAAGTACGGCAGGCTTCTTCATTCAACTGTTGTAACTCTTCAGAAGTGGGAACTGCACCACCTAATAACGTTGCAGGATATGCATAGCTCATAACAGCGCCAAGGAACGCTTTAGCTGCTGCTTCAGAATTTGAAATTTTGATAATTCCCGCATTGTTAGCTGTTTCGAGAATATTGATCATCGATTTTTTGATACTTCCATACGTACGTTGTTGAACCTGCTCAAGTATTTCTGGCATTTCTACTAATGCTATAATGATTAACCTTTGAAGACGAATTACGTTGGTATTGTAGAAATGATTTTGAACAGTTTGGCCAATTTGTATTAATAGCTGCTCTAACATCATTATTTCATTTAAATTATTCTTCTCATCAAATGGTGTTTCCATTTCTGCTTTGAAGTTCTCAAAAATTTCAATGAGTAGAGCTGTTTTTGTTGGGAAGTGATTATAAAGTGTCTGTCTCGTAGTTCCTGCTTTTATCGCAATTTTATCTAAACTTACATCTAAACCATGTTCAAGAAATTGCTCACGTGCTGCCAAAATAATATTTGGACGAGCTTTAGAAGGACGTCCTCGACTTTTCTTTAACATAATTAACCTGAATCGCGGATAAGAAATTGACTAAAAAAGAGGATAGAGCCATCAGTTGAGTTACCACACAAAACTCACAACCCAGTCCTTATGTTAGATAGTACCCAATTATTCTGTCTAATTGATGATTTCTTTCTAGAATTTGAAGCAATTTATTGGAATTCTTAAAGCAAAACCATAGATGCTTAAGGATTCCTCACTCAATGCTCAGTATTAACTCGTCCCATTTGTTTAGAAGCCTACCTTGTTATCAACATATGATTCATCTGATCAAAAGCAAGATTCTGGTTAATTACAATTTTCAACCTATCAATATTATTTACTTTACAGTAAAGTAAATAAATTATCTATAAGTCTATGGTTCTAGATATGCCTGATTTGAGATTTACTTGTTATAAAATATTTTTTTTCGTTGTTTTACTCCCTTTTATAAATGGGTGTGATTCAGACCAACCTGTAAAAAAAGCAACACAGCAGGTGAGTGTGATAACCATAACTCCTGAAACTATAGAAACTGACCAGGTATTAGCTGGCCGGACAGTTGCATCTGAAGTCTCACAAGTTAGACCTCAAGTAAATGGTGTAGTTGTTGCACAGCTTTTCCAAGAGGGTTCATATGTTAAAAAGGGGCAGCCGCTTTATAAAATTGATTCAACGCTTTATCGAGATAGTCTTGCAGAGGCATTAGGTAATTTTGAATTGGCTCAGGCAACTGTAAATTCAACTCGCCTTCAAGCTGAACGTTATGAGCAATTAGTTAGTGTCAATGGTGTTAGTCGTCAGGAGCTTGATGATGCGAGAGCAGCTTATGCGCAAGCAAAGGCTGCAGTGAACGTTAATAAAGCATTGTTAAAAACTGCACAAACCAATCTTAACTATACTCAAATCACAGCTCCAATTTCGGGGAGAATCGGTCGATCTGCGATTACACGTGGAGCCCTTGTAACATCTAGTCAAGTAGATGCTCTAGTAACTATTCAGAATTTAGATCCAATGTATGTAGATTTAACTCAATCCAGTGATGAATATATAGCGCTTCGGAAACAACTTACAGAAGATGGAATAGAGCCCGAGGAGTTAACTGTAAGTTTGGAGTTGAATAATGGAATGAACTATCAAGAAAAGGGAATTTTTAAGTTTAGCGATATCACCGTAAATGAAGCAACTGGGAGTGTCACATTAAGAGCTTCATTTGCAAATCCGAATCAATCTTTATTGCCAGGAATGTATGTGCGGGCACAACTTGGTACAGGACCACGTCCAAAAAGTTTATTAATTCCCCAAGGGATTGAAATTAGAAATGCTGATGGTGAGGCATTTGTATGGGTTATTGGACAAGGGAATAAAATTGAACAAAGAGCGATTACTTTAGGCGAAGCCATAGACAATCGATGGTTAGTATTATCTGGTTTGCGTTCTGGAGATAAAGTTGTTGTCGAAGGTCTGCAAGGATTAAGTGCAGGTATGGCCGTTGAACCTACACCCATTCGCTGAGGAATTTTCGTATGCTGTCTAGTTTCTTTATCGCTCGTCCGATATTCGCTTGGGTACTGTCCATATGCATTATGGCGATGGGTGCAATTTCCATTTTCACTTTATCTGTTGAGCAATATCCTGATATTGCACCTCCCGGTGTAAATGTAACAGCAAACTATCCTGGTGCATCAGCCAGTACAGTTGAAGATAGTGTTACTCAAATATTAGAGCAACAAATTAAGGGAATTGATGGTTTACTTTATTTTTCATCTACAAGTAGTTCAGCTGGTCAGGCTCGTATTAGTTTGAGTTTTGATCAAAATACGAATCCAGATACAGCTCAAGTTCAGGTACAGAACGCAGTAAATCAGGCATTGAGTCGTTTACCACAAGAAGTTCAACAACAGGGCATAACCGTTACAAAGTCTCAAGGAGACAGTTTGTTAGTTTTTGCTCTTTATGATGAAAGTGGTGCAAGATCAGATGTTGATATATCTGATTACATGGTAAGTACACTTCAAGACCCCCTAAGTCGGGTAGATGGGGTTGGTGAGATCACAGTATTTGGCGCGCAATATGCGATGCGAATATGGCTTGATCCGCATAAGCTAAATAGTTATAGCTTGATGCCATCCGATGTTAGAGTTGCTATTGAAGCTCAAAATACTCAAATCACAGCAGGTGAGCTTGGAGCTTTACCGACTAAAGAAAACCAAGCTTTAAATGCAACTGTTACTGCATTGTCTCGTTTACAAACGGTAAGTCAATTTGAAAATATTATTTTGCGGACTGAGCCAAATGGCAGTGTAGTATTGCTAAAAGATGTTGCTCGTGTCGAACGAGGCGCAGAAAGTTATCAGACTACCACAAGATTGAATGGTAAATATGCTTCAGGTATGTCAATTCAGTTAGCGTCAGGTGCAAATGCCCTTGAAACAGCTGAACGTGTTAAAGCAGAGGTTTCAAGATTAACAGCATCCATGCCAGCAGGTTTAAAGGTGGCTTATCCACGTGATAGTACTCCATTTGTAGAAGCATCTGTTCAAGGCGTGATTAAGACCCTAGCTGAGGCAATCTTCCTTGTCATTATTGTGATGTTCGTGTTTTTGCAAAGTTGGCGCGCCACATTAATTCCTGCAATTGCTGTTCCAGTGGTTTTGTTAGGTACCTTTGGAATTCTGAGTGTATTGGGTTATACCATTAACACATTGACATTGTTCGCGATGGTATTGGCGATTGGACTCTTGGTTGATGATGCCATTGTCGTTGTAGAAAATGTTGAGCGTGTAATGCATGAGCAAGGTCTTGATCCAAGAGAAGCTACGCTTATTTCTATGAAAGAAATTTCAGGTGCGTTAGTTGGTATCGCAATGGTCTTGTCTGCTGTATTTCTACCGATGGCTTTTTTTGGTGGCTCCGTAGGGATGATTTATCGGCAATTTTCTGTAACATTAGTCTCAGCGATGGTACTTTCTGCTGTGGTTGCCCTAACTTTATCTCCTGCCTTATGTGCTACTTTACTTAGACCTAACAATCATCAGCATAAAAAGAGACGTTTCTTTACTTGGTTCAATCAAAAAGTAGAGCTAAGTCAGTCCAAATACCGTAATTTACTCGTTAAGATCATCAGTAAACCTAAAATATTTATGGTTTTATTTGTTGTGATCACTGCTTTATTAGGGTGGCAATACACACGAATGAATACGGGCTTCCTCCCACAAGAAGATCAGGGTTCTGTCATGGTCCAATTTAGTACGCCTGTGGGCTCGACCTTAACTGAAACCCAAGAAATAGGTAACCAAATTTCAGAGTATTTCATGACGAATGAGAAAGATAACTTGAACGTTATTTTTATGGTTATGGGACGAAATAATGCTGGTAGTGGTCAGAATGTAGGTATGGCATTTGCCAGTCTAAAACATTGGGATGATCGTAAGGGAGAGAATAATACTGCCGAGGCAATTATTTCTCGTGCAAATGCACATTTTCGCTCAATGAAACAAGCGCGGGTTCAAGTACTTTCTCCATCAGCGGTACGTGGATTAGGTCAATCCAGTGGTTTTGAATTATGGATGCAAGATGCTGAGGGTAAAGGGCGAGATGCTTTGTTAGCTGCGCAAAGTACGGTTCTAAAAGAGGCAAGTGCAGATTCTGGACTTGCCGCGGTTCGATTAAATGGACTCGAAGATAAATCTCAATTACAAGTCAATATTGATCAACGTAAGGCAAGTGCATTCGGTTTAGCACAGACTGATATTAGTAGTACTTTATCAACTGCATGGGGTGGTTCATATATTAATGACTTCATTGATAGAGGTCGTGTCAAACGCGTTTATTTACAAGGTGATGCGGCATATAGGTCATTACCACAAGACATTGGTCAGTGGTATGTAAGAGGAACGACAGGAGAGATGACACCATTTGCTAGTTTCTCATCTGTTAATTGGCAAATGGGGCCGCAGATGTTGCAACGTTTTAATGGTCTTTCATCTGTTCAGCTTCAAGGTTCTGCCGCAACTGGTGAAAGTTCAGGGGCTGCAATGAATAAAATGCAACAGTTAATTGATCAACAACAAGGCTTTAGTCTTCAATGGAGTGGCTTGTCTTATCAAGAAAAGTTAGCGAGTGGTCAGACGATTTGGTTATATTTGGCATCTATCATATTTATTTTTTTATGCTTAGCTGCATTATATGAGAGTTGGTCAATTCCATTCTCCGTTTTGCTTGTTATCCCTCTTGGATTAATTGGTGCTGTTATTGCAGCCAATATTGCAGGATATGTTAATGACATTTATTTTCAGGTCGCGATGCTGACAACCATTGGTCTTTCAGCTAAAAATGCGATTCTTATTGTAGAGTTCGCAGCAGCGAAACTAGCAGAGGGTCAGTCATTAATAGAGGCTGTTATTGAGGGTGCAGGCCAAAGATTAAGACCCATTATCATGACCTCATTGGCATTTGTTGCTGGTGTTTTACCACTGGCAGTTTCAACAGGAGCTGGTGCAGCGAGTAGAAGAGAAATTGGTATAGCTGTGACAGGAGGGATGATATCCGGCACATTGCTTTCAATTTTCTTTGTTCCATTATTTTTCTTTTTGGTACGTAAGGTATCTATAAGATTGAAAGTTTCTCCTAATAAATGATGTAAGGTCCTTACTTATATTATGTGCATTAGGATACTCAGTAACGTGATGTATAATCTTGGATCATCACGTTACTGAGCTGTGGCAACAATAGTGTTATCTAGCCACAGTCTTGGATATCTTAGTTAACTTATGTTTATATAAAATCTAGTTCATAATTATAAGGAAAGGAGAAACATACTTATTAAATTTAATAATTTAAACTGATAATTTTCAAAAATAGTAAATTAAGTTCATGAACTAATGACAATGATCTCAACATACATTAATTACAGGACAAAACACATTTTCTGCTAAAAAAACGGCTTTAGTGATAATAGAAGAGTTAGAAAAGTCATAACTTAATGACTCAAAAAAACCTAAAAGCAAAATCAGTGATGGCTTTACTTTTAGGAGAGTTAAATAAAATGATCTGCATTAGCAAAACTAATTTTAAGGAACAATTACAAAATCAGGATTTGCTATTGCAAAAACAGCTTCACGGTCTGCAACTGGCGGATAAATCCATACCGTATTAATTTCTTGCTTAATTTTTTTCGCCTCGTGACGCACAAATTGAACTTTTCGATCCCATCCTTCAGTGTAAAGTGCTCCCCATGGGCCTAAGTCGACACAAGTCACATACTTTGGTTGGCTATACGCATGTAATGGCAAATCTACCAATTCTGCCGCGGCATTGTAACCCGCTACGCGGCCTAGGCTCATGGCATGCTGACATGACATCACGTTAAAATTACCTAAATTGTCGGTTGGAACTTTTACAGTATCACCCGTCACAAAAATATTTTTGGCCTCTGATGCATGTAAATAAGCATCACCTAAAATACGACCTAAATTATCTTTTTCACCTACAATTTGAGAGGTCAACGAGTTCGCTCGCATGCCCGCAGTCCAAATGACAGTTTCTGTTTCAATTCTTTCGCCGTTAGAAAGTGTTACCCCAGAAGCATCAAGTGCAGTAACGCGTAGCCCAGCTTTACCTTCAACGCCGAGTTCGCTAAGAGCTTCTCGAATTACCACTGCAGCTTCGTCACCCAATGCTGCACCAATTTCTGCTGATGAATCGACTAAAACCACACGAATATCAGTTTCAGCTAAAATGCTACACAGGCGTTCAGGCATTTCGGCAACTGTTTCAAGCCCTGTAAGTCCACCACCAGCAACGACTACGGTATTACGTGCTGCATTTGTAGGTTTATTGGCTAAGTTTTTAAGATGCTGGTCTAGTTTTTCAGCATCTGCTAATGTACTTACGCTAAATCCATAGTCTTTAAGCCCCGGTATAGGTGGCATAAAAGTAGTACTTCCAGTTGCCAGAATAAAACGGTCATAACTTAAGCTTTGTTGATCGCCGTGGATCGTTGTAATCACAAGATTTTGGGCAGTAGTATCAATTTCATTTACCCAGCCAGCCACATATTTAACGTCAACGACATTTAATATGTCTAATATATCAGGATACATATTTTCAAGTACAGCTTCATAAAGACGAGGACGAATATCAACATTCGGACTCGGGGAAACCATCACCACTTCAATGTTTTGCTGTTGGGAAGTCAAGTGAATTGCTCGTTGTGCGGCAAGTGCAGCCCATAAGCCAGCAAAGCCAGAACCTGCAATAATAATACGCTTACTCATTTGATTATCCTTTTGATAGGTTTTTCGGACATACAAATTCCAGCTCATCCCAAAATTTTGGGTGAGCGAATCCTTTCTCTGACTGTCCGAAAAATCTGAGAAGGCGTTTAAAACGTTTAGAGAAGTTTTACCTTAGGGATGAAAGCCCTATAAGCTCATTAGTCGGGCGTATCCCGTGATATTTTACTTTTCCGCATTTTTGCTGTTCTTCCTTCAATGCGTTCATTGATCCAGCCATTTACATCACTAAAAAATACGTCGGGTGCATAACGGCCAAAACGGTCTGCAATATCACCAAGTGTATGAGCACCTAAAGCATCTCGCATGGCTTTTTCAGCCTGTAGCATAACTGCATGCACTGCACACACACCACTGGTTGCCCAATCGGGTGGGGCATTGTTAAAGACCGCACATTTTCCACGTACTTCTTGGCATTCAAAAAGCGGTTTTTCACCTTCAATTGCATTCACAATATCGAGAAAACTGATTTCGTGAGCAGATCGGGCCAGTAAATACCCGCCACGAACACCTTCTTGCGCCAAAACAAGTTTTGCCTTTTCAAGTTTAGGAAATATCTTGGCCATAAAGCTAGGAGAGACACCTTGCAATTCAGCTAAATCCTTACTACTCAATGGTTTATCTTCATTATTTACAAGAAAAAGAAGACAGTGAATTGCATACTCGACGCTACTAGTGATATAAGCCATTTCATTTCATAATTGATCAATTACAAACACAGACTAATGCAGTCTGTGTTTTAAGTCAACAACAAAACTAAGACAAAGTTAGTCCTAGTTTTATTAAAAGAAAATATAGAGAAAAACAATAGGGCTATATCACTGAATTTAAATACCTTTAAATGATAATTGAGGGGCGTAAATAATTTAAAATGATTGAAAAAATTACGGACGCCACCAATAGTTTTCGACATTTGGCTGGTTTAAGTTCAATACTTCACCCATTTGAGGGGTACTCATTGCTAAGCTATTTTGCTGAGCCAAAGCCACGATACGTTCAAATGGGTCGTCCCAAGCATGAAGCGCCAAGTCAAAAGTCCCATTATGGACAGGCAACAAATGACGTCCTTTTAAATCGATATGCGCTTGTAAAGTTTGCTCAGGTTGCATGTGAACATCTGGCCATTCTGGATCATATGCCCCAGTTTCTAGCATGGTAAGATCGAAAGGACCATAACGATGTCCAATCTCTTTAAACCCATCGAAATAACCAGTATCGCCACTAAAAAACACCCGTAGATCATTATCAATAATCACCCACGATGCCCAAAGCGTTGCGTTGCTATCACCCATACCACGACCTGAAAAATGATGGGCAGGGGTAGCAATCAGCTCAAGACCATCCACATGGGTTGTTTCCCACCAGTCAAGTTGCTGAACCTTTTCTGCTGGCACGCCCCATTTAATCAGTGTGTCACCAACACCGAGTGGTGTTAAAAAGTGTTCAACTTTGTCTTTGAGTTGGATTACTGCATGGTAGTCAAGATGGTCATAGTGGTTATGCGACAAAATCACGCCTTTAATGGGTGGTAAGTCTGCAATGCTAATCGGTGGTTGGTGAAAACGCTTTGGGCCAATCCACTGAAAAGGCGAGGCACGCTCAGAAAAAACAGGATCGGTTAACCAAAATTCATTACGCAATTTTAATAAAATGGTCGAATGCCCAAGACGAAATAGAGAACGGTCAGGGGCACTCATGAGTTGTTCTTTTGATAAACTTAACACAGGAATTTCTTGGTTTGGCACCGTATTTTTGGGTTTGTTAAATAGAAATTTCCACATTAAGCCTAGCGTTTTTCCGAAAGAATGTGTGTGCAGATTCGGTCGTGTATTGCTATATCTCCCATTGTGCTGCTGTGATGACATAAAGGGGGAAAGCAAGTCTGTTGCGTTTGAAATTGTCATTTTATTTTCCTTGAGTGGAACAAGCTATATCTGTAAATAAGAACTTGAGATAAGTGCTTATTTTGATTTATTTAAATGAGTATTTAATCACTCATTAATTAATTTAAAAAATAAGAATGCTGCACATCCTTACTTTAGTCTTTATCTACATTGAAACTGCATGCCAAAAAGCTTCAAAACCAGACTTCCGATAAAGATCAGCTTGAGAAGGGTCTTGAGCAATAAAGTTGAGTGTGACTTCGGCAAGTGCACCCAAAATCGAACCGATAAACAAGGGTGGATAATCTCTTAATTTGCCGTCATCAATATGTTCTTGAATAGTCCTAGTAAAATCACAAAAAGTTTGCATACCAATGTGTTTACTCTGCTCTGTAATTTGTTCTGAAGTCGACAACTGTGCCATCACTTTACGTTTGAGTGGGGCATCTAAACTCCAGTCCAAATAGCTTTGCCAGAGATAAAACATTTGGCTTTGTAGGTCTGAGTTGTTCGGATAATTCAGCATTATGACCTGACGCAGTTCGGCCTTTAGCGAAAGGTATAATTGGTTAAGTAATTCCTCTTTATTACTGAAATAAGTAAATAAAGTACCTTCTGCTACACCAGCGACTTTAGCTATTTTTGAAGTAGATGCACGCTCTCCAAGTTCTGCCAATGTTTCAATAGCAGCATTTAAAATTGCATTACGTTTATCTTCACTACGAGGACGGGCCATAGACAAATATATTAATTGAGTGATTACTCAATCATACATAAAAATAGATAAAGCGCAAGATATATATTTTAAAAGGGATGGGCTTTTCAAGATCACAAGCTATAGATGCATCACATAGACAGGGCCACACAGCAAAGTTAGCGCTTTAATTAATAGTCATAATTATAATTTCCGCAACCGATAAGACGCGAGAAATTATTGATCACTGTATGGAATCACGTGAGTCAGGTAATGCTTCTATAGAATAGAACTTTTTTTAAGTCTTTGATCTATATTTTAAAATTTTAATCACGGACAACTTTCCAGAGATATGTGTAATCCTGAATATCTGCTGTTACAGCATGTGTAAATTGCTAGATTATCTCATCAGATTGTTTCAGTATAGATCCAGAAACTCGAATTTACAGGACAATCATCATGATATTGAGATATCGTATATTTTTAAAATATCTTTCTATTTTAGGTTTTGTTGCAAGTTCTGCTGTGATTAGCGTCGCTTTCGGAAGTTCCGAGCAGGCATGGAACAAGCATGATCAGGAAATAAAAGCGGCTTGTATAAAAGCAAGTCAACTTAAAAATGCCAAGACAGTAAGTAATGTCATGCTGTTTGATGATCGTGTTGGATATTCGGCACTCTTGATTCAAGGAAAATATCCGCAAGCACATATGAAAAACAAAATAGGGCAAGAACTGTGTTTATGGAATAAGGCATCGAAGAAAGCTTATTTAACTGAAGCAAATACGAAAGTACATTGAAGCCATAACCATACAAAATCGAGTAGCGATCTGATTTCAGCATAACTTATATTATGTTACTTGGAATACTCAGCAACTTGAATATAATTTTACTGATTCAAGTTGCTGAGCTGTAACAACAACAGCATTGTGTAGCCACAGTCTTGGATATTTTATTTAACATAATATACATTATGCGAAATAATATAAATTAAGTAATTGATATAAATGGTTTTAATAATTATAAAATTTAAACCTGAGCCACGCTAATCTCAATTTATTAAGATTTAAAAGCTATCAATAAATCTAGAAATGAATTTTATCTCGATGCATCTCTACAATCGTTAACCAAGCTTTGGTTGCTGGACTCATTGCTACAGTCGTATTCCAAGCCATACTCAATGTCCAATGTAATTTAGGCTCATTAAGGATTGCTGAGCAAAACTTCCCCGGATCTAACTGATCACAATAAATTTTGGGCAATATGGCAATCCCCATATTAAACTCCACCATTTTGGTGATAAAGTCCCACTGGCTACTTTTACACACCACTTTGGGTTCAAAACCTACAGAATTTGCAGCCTGTATAATCATCTTATTTAATGTAAAAGAATCAGCATAAAGTAAAAAAGATTCTTCTTTAAGTTCATGCAAATTTATTGAATCTCGTTGATTCCAATGTGAATTTTTCTTTGCTAATAAACACATCGGTGAATCTATCACAGGAATTGCCGCAAAACTTGGCCTTAAATTACCGAGTAAAATCCCAACATCAATACTTTTATCAGCAATTGCTTCCTCAATACCATTAGCACCAACTTCTAAGAATTTCAATTGAATATCAGGATGATTTTGGTGAAATAAAGCAATTAAAGGGCTAAGTAATACCGAACCTAATGGTGGTAAGCCTATGGTTAATTTACCTTTTTTTAACTGTTGTACTTGATCAATATTTTCAAATATTTGCTTTTGTTCATTTAAGATATTTAAAGCGTGTTGATAAATTAATTCACCAATATAGGTAAGTACAACTTCCCTTTTTCTTCCAGCTTCACCTTTTTTAAACAAAGCTGTGCCAAGTTCTTCTTCTAAATGTTTAATTGATTTACTGAGTGTAGGCTGTGTCATAAACAAACGATCCGCAGCCAAAGTAAAACTTTCGCAATTGACGATTTCTACAAAAATTTTAAGATTTTTAATGTCCATTAATTATTCCAAAATCGCATAATTATGGTTTAATTATTCATAATATGCTGTGATGTTTGCAACTAAAATAACTCATCTTTTTAAAATATCTGCAATAAAATGTCTACGCGTACTCAAAGCCACCAAATTTCATCAATTTATAAAGTCATATTGCAAATTGGGCTTTTAATTTTGATTTGGTGGATTGGTTCAATCATACAAAAACAATTTAATTTACCTATTTCGGCAGCTGTGATTGGCTTATTTATGGTTTTGATTGGACTCATGACGGGTATTTTTAAATTAAATTGGATTAAATCAGGCTCAGATTTCATTCTAGGTGAATTGGTACTATTTTTTATTCCTTGTTTTATCGGGTTAATGAAATATAAAAACTTATTTATGACTGAGGGTTGGCAACTGATTGTTGTGGTTGTACTGGGTACAATTTGTGTGATGGTATTTACTGCTTATAGTGTGCATATAGGTTTTAAACTAGAGCGAAAGTTGAAACAACGTCATGATCATAAAACCGTACATGTATTACAGGGAGATAAATAATGTCTGCCATTTCAATATTTTGCCTAGTGATCACATTAGTCGCGTATGTGTTGGTCAAAAAACTTTATCGTAAATTTCCATACTTAATTTTATCTCCAGCAATTTTGGTTCCGATTGTTTTAATCACCATTTTACTGTCAGCACATGTTTCTTATGATGCTTATATGCTTGATAGTCAGTGGATTATATGGATGTTAGGGCCTGCAACTGTTGCCTTTGCAATCCCAATTTTTGAATATCGCCAAATCATTAAAGAACATCTCATTTCAATTTCTATGGGTGTGGTCATTGGTATGCTTGCTGGAATGATCAGTGCATTCTACCTTGCTAAGTTATTTCATTTTGACCAAACAACAACCTATAGTCTAATGGCTCGTTCAATCTCTACACCATTTGCAATGGAACTAACAACCCATATCGGCGGTTCTGTTGAATTGGTGATTTTATTCACCATGATTACTGGGGTGACTGGTATGTTAATTGGTGATTTGGTATTGGGTGGATTAAGACTGAAATCAAGTTTTGCACAAGGTGCGTCTTTGGGTAATGCAGCACATGGTTTTGGTACAAGTAAAGCTTATATGCGTGATAAAGATGAAGGTGTTATTGCCAGTTTAACCATGGTTTTAGCTGGTATTTTTATGGTATTGGTTGGACCTTTTATTATACACCTCATTGTCTATTTACTAAATTAACCCGTACAGTATCGTTTTGAATGTTCTGAATCTCTTTTCAGCAAAGAGATTCATTTATCTTTGAATTATTTGTAAGGTTTTAGGTAAAAAATTAATCAATAGCAGGCCAAGCAAGGCTGAAAATCCAGCAATAATAAAAATATATTCTCCTGATAATTTTTCCCAATATTGCCCAGCTAAGATACTGCCAGATGCAACACCAAGTCCCCACATGGTACTGTATAGCGCTTGCCCTCTGCCCTGTTGTTTGGCTGCAAAGTTCTGCAAAATGACCCGCATTGCAATAATATGAAATAAACCAAAACTAAATGCATGAAAAGTTTGAGAAATAAATTGAATAATGAAACTTTCTGAAAATAAACCTGCCAAAATAAATCGAATGCTGGTCATGATTAAACAAAGTGCGACTAAGCTTCGCCATGAAAAACGATTTAGGAAGAAATTTGCATAGTTAAACATGATAATTTCAGCAATCACCCCAACTGACCATAAAAAGCCAATCTGAATTGTACTGTAACCAGCAAGTTTTAAATAATTACTATAAAAACTATAAAATGGTGCTTGTGCAAAAAGCATAATAAATTCAATGATAAAAAATGAAAAAACCACAGGTCTTTTTAGAATGGGAAGCAATGGTTCTAATATTTTTTGTGCACTCGGTGCTGTGCTGGGTTCCTTAATCGAAAAGGACCAAATAAAAGCTGTAAATGCAATACATAACAACATCATTGGTAAATATTGAATTGCAATAACTTCTAAAATCGCACCGATACTAAATACGCCAATAATAAATCCAATAGAACCCCATTTTCTAATTTTCCCATACAATGCTGTATGTTGATTACCCAGCCAAAACAGCGTTACACCTTCAAATTGCGCAAGTATGGCATTTTGAAAAAAGCTAAAAATCAACATCAGAAATGCAATTGATTGCATATTGTTGGGAATAATAAAAATCAAAAACCAGATTGTAGCTTCCATCCAGGTTGCCACACGTACCCACAACATTCGTTTGCCCGTTTTGTCTGCGATAAATCCCCAAATAAAGGGTGCAAATATACGGGTTAAAATGGCTATAGAGGACAGTAATCCGATTTCTTGATAATTAAATCCTTGATCTTGAAGATATAAGCTCCAATACGGCAAAAAAGTTCCAACTATTGAATAATACCAAAAGTAAAATCCACTCAGTCTGTATTGGATTGGCATAGATTGCATGTCGTTGCATTCACTTGTATTTTCAATATGTTACCACAATTAATGGTTGTAGTGGATTGCTGCCATTTGTTTACTAGTGACAAAAAAATAGCCCTTACATTGAAGGGCTATTTTTTTAGAATCTGTTAACGAGTTACTCGATCCCAAGCATCTTTTACTGCATGCTTTGCTTCTTCCCATTTTAAACGAGACTCTCTTTTGGTTTTTTCCCATTGAAGCTTAAGATCTGCTTCAACTTCTTCAAACTTTGTTTCATAAGGGTAATTGCTTCTAGAAGTGTACCCTAGCTGATATGCATCACGATAATCACGATCGTAATCTACATTATCATATAAGTTAATCGTGTCTTTATAATAAGGGCGAGTGTTGTAAGTTTCACGCCAATAAACATCTTCATCAGTTGGATTTACAGCTTCAGAAATGCTTTTTCCAGCTAATCCTCCAACAACTGCACCTACTACCCCACCGACTGCAGCACCTACAGGTCCGCCAACAGCTCCAATAGCTGCACCACTTACTGCACCGCCTGCGGCTCCCACACCTGTCCCGATTGGGTGTGCTCTTGGCTCACCGGAAATTGGATCGGCATTCAATTGGTCACGTTGTTCTTTACTGAGATTCTTAACTACTTCGTTATCTATATTAGAATTTGACATATTTAATCCTCTATTTTGATAAAAGTTATTAATTCAATTAATCAATCAACGATAATCATCCTAGATCAAATATTTTTATTTAATATTGCTATTTGTTATAGTTTCAAGAAAGGTTTGTACAAAATTAAATTAACCAAATTAAAATAAAATTAGCTAAAAACACCATCCCTATTGAGTATTGTCTTTTTATAAATTTTTAAATAAATAACGCCAAATTACAATACAACACATTAAAACCTTACCGTTAATTATTTAAAAATAAAACATTACAAAACATAAATTTATAGCAATGCTTTTAAACAACCCCATTAAGACCAAAAACAAAAAAATAATCAAAAGAACCTCAATAAAGCTTATAAATTATAATTACATCACAAAAAACAAATAAATAAAGCATAACAAAATTAATTAATTGAGAACAGAATCACATTATTTTTAATTTTATATATTTATTCAAAAATGACATTTATAAATTAAATAAATCTATAAACCTTACATTATTAACTCAACAAAACTTAAAGCTTAAAAATACTTACATCACTAATTTTTAAATGTCTTAGACTGATATTTCAACTTGAACAATAGATGAGCAAACATTATGAGTAACGTTAATGCAAACGATATTAAAGAACATGCTTCAGTAATTGCTTCATGTGGTACACAGATCGGCAAGGTTGATCATCTTGAGGGACAAGATTCAATTAAATTGACTCGAAGTGATGATGAACATAATGAACATCATCTGATTCCATTAAGTTGGGTGAGTGAAATTAAAGATGGAAACGTAATTTTGAATAAAAATTCAGAAGAAGCAAGAAATGAGTGGCAAACATTATAGCTTTTACCTAAAATAATTTGCTATTTAAGGAATGCCAATCAATTTGATTGGCATTCTTGTCATCAAATCATCAGTTTTCAAATCTGGCTTATCTATCTAACTAAATTTAAAAAAAATTTAAATCATTAATTAATTAAACTCGTTTTGTCTTTATCAATATATTTATCATATTCACGTTGATACTTTTTAGCTAAGCTTACTTTTTCATCATCTTTTAAAATTTTGCCAGATTGCTGGAAAAATTTATGCTCTTCTTCATCTAAATGATGATGTACAAGCTTTCGTAGCTGATTTGCTATACGTAACCAACTCGGATTATTGAGTTCTTTTTCAGTAAGTTGCTCAAGTAGCTCATCAATTTCGTGATGCTCAGACAGAGCATGCCTTGTAATATTCAAACCTGCATCTGTCATCATAAGAGGTATGTAAAAATACCTGTCTTCAGCCACTGCATGTGCAAATAATTCATTTTTCAGTAATGAGAAATAATGCTTTCTTTCTTCTGAATTACCAGTAGTTTCAATTAACTTATCAGATAATTCTCTTTGCTTTTCATGACTAAATTTTAAGACATCAAATATGGTGAGTTGTTTACTATGGCTCATACTTTTATCCTATCGAAAAATTTATTTAATATTCAATCTTAGAGGATAAACTAATATTTATTATTGAACTCTTGTTTCAATAGTTTTTTAATTGTAATAACTGTTTATATTGTACGATCTATGAAATTCAAAAAATCATTAAGAAACCTAAATTGAGGGTATTTTTCTTCGCTGCATTCAAAGCACTACTCTCATTGTATTTAGCAATATAAAAACCATTCTTAACTCCTTCACCTTTACCAGAGTTAAAAAAAGCTGTCGATAAAATCATATCACCAAACTGGTACCTTAAAAAATATTAAAAGTGTATCTTATGGCAATACCACATTAAAAATACACTCTACTACTTCTTTTTAAAATCTTAGGGGTAGAGTTTATGTCTTTTCAACATCATTCTAATGATTTTCTTCCCCCCATTATGGCAGGTTTAATTTCGGTCATCGTCAATTATGGTGGTACCTTTATTTTAATCTTCCAAGCTGCGCAGATGGCTGGTCTTAGCCCTGAACTCACTGCCTCATGGGTGTGGTCTATTTCTATTGGGGTTGGTATCACTGGAATATTATTAAGTTGGTATACCCGCGAACCCATTATCACTGCGTGGTCTACGCCTGCCGCTGCATTTTTAATTACGACGCTTGTAACTGTGCCATATTCCGAAGCAATTGGCGCATATTTACTTTCTGCACTGGGATTTGTGATCTTGGGAATTACGGGCTATTTTGAAAAATTGATTCGTCTAATTCCTGCGGGTATTGCATCTGGTCTCTTGGCAGGTATTTTATTGCAATTTGGGATTGCAGCCTTTATCAATATGACAATTGATCCTTTTTTGGCGATTTCATTATTTTTGATTTACCTAATCACCAAGCGTTTTTCTGCAAGATTTGCCATTATTAGTGTCTTGGTTTTTGGCTTTATTTTCTTACTTTTACAATCACGGATTGATTTCTCTGGATTTGAACTAAAATTAGCCTCGCCTATTTTTACCACGCCAACTTTTTCTATAAACTCGATACTGAGTGTTGCCTTACCTTTATTTTTAATTACCTTAACAGGACAATATATGCCAGGTTTACTGGTTCTTAAAAATGATGGTTTTCACACCAATGCTAAACCGATTCTTATCGTGACAGGCTTAGGTTCGTTCCTCATGGCTCCATTTGGTTCACATGCGTTTAATCTTGCTGCAATCACTGCTGCAATTTGCACTGGAAAGGAATCCCACGAAGATCCTTCAAAACGCTGGATTTCAGGGATTGCCGCAGGTGTGTTTTATATTTTTGTTGGAATTTTTGGCGTAACGTTAGCAGCTGTCTTTGCAGCATTTCCAGTCGCTTTTATAAGTACTTTAGCGGGACTTGCATTATTAGGTACAATTGCTGGAAGTCTTGCAAATGCGATGAGTGATATCGATTGCCGAGAAGCCTCACTTATTACCTTTCTCTCAACGACAGCCAACATCATTTTGTTTGGTGTTGGGGGTGCATTTTGGGGTTTGGTTTTAGGTCTAATTTCATATCTTGTACTCAATGGTAAATTCAAAACCAAGACACTTTCTTGACCCTACTGGACTAAAGAACTGATAGTGTTTATAAAATAATCAGTTATAAACAGCATATTACCTTTAAATATGCTGTTTTAATTTATTCAGAGCCTAAAACCTCATTCTATAAACCCAGAGATCATTTGATTGACTACAGCCGGTTTTTCAGCATGTAACCAATGCCCGACTTGTTCAATGACTTTAACTTGGCTATGACTAAACTGGGTTTCGATTGCAGAAAAATGTTCAACTTTTGAGATATAGGGTGAGTTTCCGCCTTTAATAAACAATGCTGGAATAGGATTCACCTGCTGATTTTCCCAGCTTAAAATATCAGCATAATGATTAAATAAGGCTTGGACATTAAACAGCCATTTCCCCTTACTCAATGATTTTAATAAAAATTGAATCACCATTTCTTCTTTTAAGTATTGACGCATAATCTCTGTAGCTTCTTTACGAGATTCAATCTGTGCATTTTCAACCGCAAATAAGGCTTTAAAAATTTGATCATGGTGATTTTCTTGATATGCAAAAGGTGTCATATCCAAGACAATCATTTTTTGCATACGATCTTGCGCTAAATCTGCAAGTTTCATTGCAATTTTTCCACCCATAGAATGTCCAATCGCAATAAACTTTTCAATATTTAAATGATCAAGTGTTTGCAAAACATCCTGAGCCATCAATTGATAATTCATTTCATCTGAATGTGCAGAATGGCCATGATTTCGAACATCAATTTGCAATAAGTTGAATTTACCTTGAAATTCACGTGCAATAATGCCCAAATTACTTAAACTTCCAAATAACCCGTGAATCAATACCAGTGTGGTTTTTTGAGTCCCATTGCTATCTTGAGCTTGATCGTATTGATAATTCAGTAACATTAAAAACCATCCAGAATTTAAATATTGCGCTTGCACTATGATGACAAGAAGAGAAATGCAGAACAATAGTTTTATCATTCATTAACAATACTGCGACTTAAAAACAATCAATATCTTAACTATCTCTCCTCCAATACCGCACTTGATACACTGTTTAAGTTTTATCTTATTTATCCTCTATTTTGTAGAGAATACACATTTGGCTATAAATATAGACAAATGTGCGATGAGCTTAGGGTCTGTTGACATTTCATAAATGGCTTGCGTTGTAGACTAAAATTGAGCAGGCAAGGCAGGAAACGAAGAGAATAGCGAGACTATTTTCGAGTTTCATAACGAAGGCTGAGATAATTTTAGCCACAACCCTTCGGGACTTGTGTGTTTTTTGCCGCTACGTCGTTACGAACTACTCATTTAGAATGACTAAATTTCATATTTCGCGCCTAGTATCGCCTAAAAAACACACGTAGTCGCAAACGTAGACGAATTGTCTACAGACCCTAATCTAAAGTTGAATAAATAATAAAAAATAAACCTCAATCTACTGTTGAGTCGGGGTTTGAATTACCTATATTATCAGACTTGATTTTTTCGATTGATTTAGGACTTTAGACCATGTTTCAACATGTAGATCCTTATGCAGGTGATCCAATTCTTTCTCTAATGGAAGCCTTTGGTAAGGATGAACGGACACACAAAGTAAATTTAAGTATTGGTCTTTATTATAATGAGGACACCATTGTTCCTCAGTTAGACGCTGTAAAAGCGGCTTTGAAAAATATTGAACCAAGCAATGACAAGGTAAAGCTTTATTTACCGATGGATGGTTCAAAGTCTTATAACGAAGCAACCCAGAAATTGGTTTTAGGTGCAGATAGCCAAGCACGTAAAGATGGCCGAGCAGTGACCATTCAAACCCTAGGCGGTTCTGGTGCACTTAAAGTTGGTGCAGATTTTCTAAAAAAATACTTTCCTGAATCTGATGTTTGGGTGAGCCAACCGACCTGGGAAAACCATATTGCGATTTTTAATGGTGCGGGAATCAATTCACATTTCTACCGCTATTTTGATGCAGCAACCAATGGTGTCAATATTGAAGGCATGTTAGAGGATTTACAGCAAATCCCTGCAAAAGGCATTGTTCTCCTTCACCCTTGTTGCCATAACCCAACAGGCGCAGATTTAACACCTGCTGAATGGGATCGTGTGATTGAAGTATTGAAAGCACGTGATTTAATTCCATTCCTCGATATTGCTTACCAAGGTTTTGGTCAAGGCTTAGAAGAAGATGCTTATGCAATTCGTGCTTTAGACAAGTCAGGATTGAATTTCATTGTTAGCAATTCATTCTCTAAAATTTTCTCACTATATGGTGAGCGTGTTGGTGGCTTAAGCTTTATTTGTGATGACCAAGCAACTGCACAAAAGGTTTTAGGTCAGCTTAAAGCAACTGTACGCCGTATCTACTCAAGCCCACCTACAACGGGTGCCTTAGTGGTTGATAATGTATTGAATGATGCAACATTAACTGAAAAATGGCATGCAGAACTTAAAGAAATGCGTGAGCGTATCATCCAAATGCGCGAACTATTAAAGGCAAAATTAACTGCTGCTTTACCTGGTCGTAATTTTGATTACCTTACAGAACAACAAGGCATGTTTAGCTATACAGGTTTAACGGCTGAACAAGTGGATATATTGAAAGATCAATATGCCATTTATTTGCTACGTAGTGGCCGTATGTGTGCAGCGGGCTTAAATTTAAAAAATATTGATTATGTAGCAACATCTGTTGCAGAAGTCATTAAAGCAACTGCTTAAATAAATTGATAAGCGTTGATTGAATCAATCAACTGCCACTTAACTCCCTTTTCATAAGGGAGTTAAGTTTTTGAGATGATTCTTTTTTAAATGAGCATTTTAAAAGCTTAACATTGACATACAGATTTATTTTTATACAATAAGCATTCTTATCCCCCCTTTCTTAAAAGAGTAACGCCAATGAAGTAAGTCATTTTCTCATCATTATTTATTTAATTTTTGATGTGCAAAATAGATTCTACTCAAGGCTACACTTATCTTTTGGTTCTGATACCGTCTTTACGATAAATTAAATAATCTACTGTTATTTAAAGCTTTTATTACATACTATTTTGTGCATCCTCTATATGAGGATCATTGAATGCAACAAGCATGTATTATTTCAAATTTGAGTTTGGCATTCCCCACTCAAACAATGTTTACTCAACTGAATTTTGTGCTTTTTTCAGGGCAAACTTCTGCTGTGATTGGCCGTAATGGTTTGGGAAAATCATTACTTTTTAAACTATTACACCTACAACAGCATTCAGATTTAGCCTATTCAGGGCAAATTGCATGGCATATCCAACATGATTATTTAGCACAATTACAACGATTAAATGCCAAAACTATAGCTGAAGCTTTAGACATTGCTCATCTACATAATGCTTTTGAACGTATTGAAAACAGTAGTGCCAATTTTGAAGATTATGATTTGGTGGAAAACTGTTGGGATTTACCTCAAAAATGGCAACAAATTTTAAGCAATGCACAACTGCCGCTTGATTTAAATTTTCCCATACACTACTTAAGTGAAGGTCAAAAAACCAAGCTAGCTTTGTGTCGCTTATTTCTAAAACAAGATCATTATCTACTTTTAGATGAGCCAAGTAATCATTTAGATACCATGGCAAGAAAATGGTTAATTGAATCGATTCAGGCACATAAGGCGGGAGTTTGTATTATTAGTCATGATCTTCAATTGCTGAATCAAGTGCAGCATATTTATGCTTTAACCGCGCAAGGTTTACAAGATGTTTCGGGCAATTATGCTGATTATGTTCAACAGCACCAACAACAAATCCATGCCTTAACTCAGTCTATTCAACAAGAAAAACGTGAATTTAAACAGTTAAAGCAACAACAGCATGATAGTTTAATGAAAGCACAAAAACGTCAACGTAAAGGTGCTCAATTGCGTGACTCGAACTCTCAAGCCAAGATTCTACTGGATTTTAAAAAAGAGCAAGCTGGGCAAAGTTTTGGGAAATTACGTGCACAGCAAATTCGCCAAGCTAATGAAACACAGAGCAGTTTACAGGAGAAACAAATAGCATTAGAAAAAATTAAACCACAACGATTTGACTTTCAATTTCAATCATCTAAGCAAGGTGAAATTTTAAGAATTCACGATTTACAATTGCCTTATGCCACCCTACAGAACATAAAGTTGTCACTCCAAGCCGGTGAAAAAATCCAGCTTAAAGGGGCAAATGGCGTGGGTAAATCCACCTTATTAAAAATAATTGATCAATCACAAAGTACTGAAATTTTCTTTACTGGGCAAAGTTTATATTTGGATCAAAATTTTAGTTTACTCAATGATGATCTTTCTGTGATCGAGAATTTAGCGAAATTTAATCCAGATCTGCTGGAGGTCGAATGGCGAAATTTATTAGGTCAACTGCGGATCCGCCGCGAAAAAGCACTCTTAAAATTGGGGCAACTCAGTGGTGGTGAAAAACTTAAAGTTGCATTACTTGGAATAAGTCAGCATCATCAAAATATTGATTTATTGTTATTGGATGAACCTGAAAATCACTTAGACATCGAGTCACGAGAATTACTTGCGCAAGCCATTGAGCAATTTAAAGGTGCTGTCATTCTGGTCTCTCATGATGATTGTTTTGTTAAGCAATCTGGAGTAAATGAAGCATTTTTACTGAGTTAAAAGTATTACTTCATTCTGATCATTTTGAAAAACTTTCCGCCAATGGTTTATTGCCCATATGGCGGATTTCATTGGTCAAGATGTTAAATTGATGTTGTAAGGCATTTATCCAACTTTTTCAGCAAAGCCAAGAATATAGCCATTCAGATCTTTTAAATAGAATTCTTGCATACCATACCATGTTGTTTTTAGTTCAGTGAGCTGAAGATTTTTATGCTTTAGTGCTAAATAAAATTCATTAATACCCTCTATTTCCATATAAAAAGATACTGTTGCTCCAATAGCTAGCCCTTTTGAAAAAACAACATCATTTTTAAAGGTATCAGAACGTTGAAACATAAATTCCACGTTATCCCTCTGTACCAGAGCATAAACATATTCTTTATTTTCTAGAAAAGTTTGATCGATTCCATCTTGTGATTCCGGAACCGCCATGATCAGATTAAAGCCTAGGTTTTCTGTGTAAAAAGCCGTTGTTTTTTTAATATCAGTCACTTCAAAGTTTGGAGAAATTTTGCAAATTTTCATTTTTAATTCATCTTTAAATGTAAGTTATAGAATTATTGCCTTTCTTCCATTTTTAATAATTGTAAAAATCGGTCGTTTTTGTTTTTACTTAACGCTTTGGGCGTTGCCCCAGTATATTTTTTAATTTCTTTGATAAAATGCGCTTGATCAAAATAGTCAGAATTTGGATTTAGATTACCATTTGAAATTTCTGGGTAAGTCGCATTACAACGTACAATACTTAAAAATTCCTTGAATGTAATGCCGAAATTGGATTGAAAATATCTATTTATTTGCCTGCTACTCCAAAAAATGCTATTGGAAATTTCAGACACCGATGTAGATTTTTTTTGATACACGATTTCAAATAGTTTTAATTTTCTGCGATCAATGGGCTTTAAGAATTTTATTGAAGCGTCTAAATTGTTCGTTATTTCAGAAACAAATTTATCAAACTCGTCTGAATGATACTCGTCAATTCTCCAAAAAAACTCAGGTAAATTTATCGTCATATCTAAAATAGATTTTATCGGTGTTCTAAATATATACTCAAGGGCTAACAGCTTGAATCTGATTGCAAAGAACTTGGTGTTTTTAGAAATTTGTATGTCTTTTGGTCTTGTCCATATTCCAGTCAGTTTTACTTTTGTTAAATTTCCATCTACGAACTCGATAATTAAGTCAAAGTAACCATCTGGCAAAATGGTATGCTGAACATCTATTCCCATAGTTTCGTAATACCAAAAACACTTCACAAAATTACTCAAAAATCCATTTGGTTCAATTTCCCTGTATTTCATTTTAGTATCTCTCTAAAGTGACATATAACGACAAGAATATGAATTTCAATTGAGGGACAAAACTTGTATTTTTTATTTCAATCCAGCTATCACAAGCTAAAAGCAAACTTCCAATCTACTAAAAATATTTGCAGTGTTAAACTTCCCCATATGCAAAATCCAAATATTATTTTTGCTTCTCATCTATAAGCTGAAAACATAATTTATCAATGTTTTTCGTTTTTGGATGAAAAGCTGAGAGGTTAGATAGCACAATAACAGCAGTCTTATCCTCAACATTTATAGCCATTGAAGATGAATAGCCACCAGTTCCGCCATTGTGCCAAACCAAATCTTTTCCTTTTTGTGATTTCAACAAATGCCAAGCTAAACCGATTTTCATATCTTTGTTCATTTCAAAGGTCGGTGTACGCGTTAAAGTCAATTCGGTATTTTTAGGATCGAATTGTGCGATTGCAAATTTTGCTAAATCCTCTGTGGTTGATAATAGCCCGCCAGCACCAAACAAAACGTCAAAATCCCAATTTGATACGATTTGTCCATCAGGATTTTGTCCCTTTACTAACTTATTATCTAGATTTTGCGAGTTTACAAATGAGTTTTTCATTGTGTATTTATCAAAAATTCTCTTTTGTAATAATGTTTGAAAGCTTTTTCCTTGTGATACGCCAAGTGTATAGCCTAATAACCCCGCCCCTAAATTAGAATAAACATATTTTTTTTCAGGCTCATTTTCAATTTTCAAATCATCTTTAAGGTATTGTTCAATCTGACTTTTACCATAATCTTTGTAGGGATTGCTTTGATTCGATAAATCTAGATTCTCAGGTAAGCGTGGTAAACCGGAGGTATGATTAGCCAAGTCTTTAAAATTCAGTTGAGTGTTATTTTTAAATTTTAAAGATGGATAAAATGGATTGATTTCATCCGTTAATTTAATTTTACCTTCATCAACAAGCGAAGCTAAAACGGTCGATGTAAAAACTTTCGTAATAGAACCAATTTCAAAAACCTTATTCTGGTTTTCGATCGGTTTGATCATACCTTCAGTTTTTATAACCCCATAATATTTCACTTTTTGATTTTGAACGACTGCAATAGAAAGTTGCGTATTATTTGGAAAATTTTGGCTATTCGAAAAAATGATGTCTGAGATTTCTTTTGGATAAGCGTTAAGTGCATTCACAGTATTACTACTATTTATCTCTTTTTGGACTTCATTAGGCTTCATAATAAGTCCCTTGATATGATTTTCTTGATCAAGCGAAATATTGACCGTTAACACCATTTTCTCAAACTTGGTTTTATAACTTTGATAAGTTCCTTGTTGATCGCTGAGAAATTCTTTACTTTCAATTTTTCCTGCCTGAGATTTTAATCCTGAGAAAAATTGCTTTGTCTTTTCAAGCGGCAATGTTTTTTTCATTTCAGCAGAAAATACATCATAAATTTTTTCATACTGATCAGCATTATAGTTGTTTATAAAATTATCCATGGCAATTTTATAGTTTTCACTCTGAGCAAATATTGAGTTTGATATCAAAATCGTAAATAGGATTAAAAATAGTCTTTTCATAAGGTTTTAATAATAGCTAATGAATTGAAGTCTTGTGCTCTAACGCTACACATCCAAAAGTACAGCTTAAAACATAACAAAAAAACTGCTTTAAGCAAGTATTATCTGTCACTCAGTAGCAAAACATTGTTATTTTAGTTTTTTATAATGATTGTTCTATGTCGAATAGATCAAGCGAATTTGTTAAATTAAACTTTAAAATGATGATTGAATAAATCAGTATTTATTCAATCATATAAGACTTAAATTTGTGCCATTAACCACAAGTCGCTTGGGTAATTTTTTTGGTCGCAGGATCTACAGTTACCGTCACACGTTCAATACGATAATCCATAGTTACCCCTTGATTTGGCTCAACTTTACGTACGATTGATGCCTGTGTAAGCTGCTTAATTTTCGCTTCAGACATATCATTTTGTCCAATCAACTGAGTCGCGCGTTCTGCAATACATGTGGTTTGAGTGTTTTGTGCTGTTTGATCTTGCGTTGTTGCATTGGTTTGAAGCGAAGAACATGCTGATACGGTTAAAGCCATGATACCAAGACCTAAAATTGCAACATTTTTCATAAGACGACCTATTTTGATTTTTTGCTTTAAAGCCATAACATAACAAAAAAAGATAAGCTTAGAAAATTAATATATAAAACTCATACATTTATCATGCAAATAAAAACCAGCGATACATGATGTCTCACTGGTTCTTGGTCGTACTCAGTATTTAAGCTTAAAAGTTAATCACTGTACGGATTGATTTACCTGCATGCATTAAATCAAATGCTTCATTAATTTTATCTAAGCCCATTGTATGGGTAACAAAAGGTGCAAGTTGGATATCACCTTTCATCGCATCTTCAACCATACCTGGCAATTGTGTACGGCCTTTTACCCCACCAAATGCGGTTCCTTTCCATGTGCGGCCAGTCACAAGCTGGAACGGACGGGTAGAAATTTCTTGACCAGCACCTGCTACACCAATGATGACCGATTGTCCCCACCCACGATGAGCACATTCAAGTGCTGAACGCATCACATTGACATTACCGATACATTCAAATGAATGGTCTACACCCCAACCTGTCATTTCAACAATCACTTCTTGAACAGGTTTGTCATAGTCTTTTGGATTAACGAAATCAGTTGCACCAAACTCTTCTGCCAACTTAAATTTTTCAGGATTGGTATCAACAACAATGATCCGACCTGCTTTCGCTTGACGCGCACCTTGTACAACAGCCAAACCAATACCACCTAAACCAAATACAGCAACTGAATCACCTTCTTGTACTTTTGCCGTGTTATGGACTGCGCCAATACCTGTCGTTACACCACACCCCAGTAAACAGACATGTTCAGGATTTGCTTCTGGGTTAATTTTAGCCAATGACACTTCAGCAACAACGGTATATTCACTAAAAGTTGAACACCCCATATAGTGGTAAATAGGTTCACCATTATAAGAAAAACGTGTCGTTCCATCAGGCATAACCCCTTTACCTTGTGTAGCACGAACGGCTGTACACAGGTTGGTTTTACCTGATTTACAGAATAAGCATTCGCCACATTCTGCCGTATATAAAGGAATCACATGATCCCCAGGTTTTACTGAAGTTACCCCTTCACCAACTTCGACAACAATACCAGCCCCTTCATGACCTAAAACTGCTGGAAATACGCCTTCTGGATCATCACCTGATAAAGTAAATGCATCTGTATGACAAACCCCTGTATGGGTAATTTTAACAAGGACTTCGCCTTTTTGTGGAGGAGCAACATCAATTTCCACAATTTCTAAAGGTTTTCCTGGACCAAATGCAACAGCAGCACGTGATTTCATAGCTAAATATCCTAATAGGTTTGTGTTTTAACAGTTGGACTACAGTAACCTTTTTCTCTTTACAGATTCAACTATTAACTTGATGATATGATTTAGTAAAATTTAAAGTACTCATTGAAAGAATGAATCATTCAAAGACTTCACTTGCCTTCGTTATTTTGGCTTTTTCAATCACTGGATGTAGTTTAGCTATGAATCAACCAGAACAAGAACAACAAGTTAAAGTATATGCAGAGCATTGGATCAATGAGCCTCAAGCAAAACAGATGCTTACTCAAGGTCTCACTGCATATTTAGCCATGAATGATGCTTTCCAAAGTATCGCGTCACGTATCCATCTGATTCGGAAAGCCAAATATACACTTGATTTACAATACTATATTTGGGCAGATGATTTTATTGGCAATTTAATGCTACACGAATTGCTTAAAGCTGCTGACCGCGGTGTAAAAGTACGCTTATTAATCGATGATCAAAATGGAACAAAAATAGATCGGCAATTAAGTGCATTGCTGACACATCCAAACATTTCGATCAAATTATACAATCCTTATAAATTCCGACACTTTCGTGTAATGGATTATATTTTTAGAATGAACAGAATCAACCATCGAATGCACAATAAATTAATTATTGCTGATGGTGCAATTGCTGTAACAGGCGGACGAAATATCAGCAGTGAATATTTTGATGCCAGTGAATCTTTCCAATTTACCGACATGGATATTTTATTTTTTGGTAAAGCGGTCAATCGTGCAAATGAAGTTTTTACCGACTTTTGGAATTTTCAATTAAGCTATCCGATTGATCAATTTATTCATAAAGGTTCTGAACACGATTTATTAACCTTGCGAAAAAGCTTTGAACGACTTGAACAAGCTGAACAGACGACAGATGAAAAAGTAAATCTTGAGCAGAAAGAACTCGCCAATGAGCTTAATCAAAATAAAATCAATTGGGCTTATGCCGATTTTCTGGCAGATTCTCCAAAGAAAAGTTTAGGACAAGCACACGGCAATGAATTAATTTCACACCAAATTCACCAACATTTGGGTGACCCCAAACAAGAAATGGATTTAATTGCCGCTTATTTTGTTCCTACAAAAAATGGGACGGATTTTATTAACCAATTCCCTAAACAAAATGTCAAAGTGAGAATTTTAACCAACTCCTTTATGGCAAATGATGTTGCGCTTGTCCATGCGTTTTATCAAAAGTATCGAGTTGACCTGCTTAAAGGAGGCGCAAAACTTTATGAATTTAAACCCTATATAGAACGCAATCGCCGTACTTGGTATGAGGTCCTCACAGGAAATATCATTCCGAAAAAAGGCAAAAATAAATCCAGTTTGCATGCAAAATTTATCAATATTGATGACAAGGTCTTTATTGGTTCATTTAACCTAGATCCAAGATCATTCAATATCAATACCGAAGTTGGACTGGTTGTTCAATCAGATCCTTTACAGGAACAAATTTCAAATCTATTGGATCAAACCCTATTTAGGGTTGCTTATGAGTTAAAACTTAATCCGCAAGGTGAACTGATCTGGTTAGATCATCGTGCTGATGGCAAAGTGATTGAATATAAAGTTGATCCTGAAACTACGCGATTCCAACGATTTGTCATGTATAGTGTGTCATATTTGCCACTTGAATGGATGATGTAAGTTTAATGTAATGACAACATGCATACTAAATGCATTACAATCTTAAGACTATAAATAACACTCAAACAGACAGAGTCCTTTGATCTCTTTAACCAGTTCTATGTCAGTAAAGCCTGCATATTTTAAGCTTTGAAAATGTTCATGTTTCGACATATACAAGTCATTATTGCTCATCGCGTCTGATGCAAAAATATGGTCACAGACCAAATACAGAGCATCACGTTTTAATAATGTCTTTACTTGTTGATGAAATTGATTTGCATAGTTTTTATGGCGTAACTCATGTAAAGCTTGATGAATAATGATGGCATCATATTGTCCAAGCTGATCGCGCCAATCTTCATTTTTAAAATCAGCAATCAGATATTGCACTCTGCCTAACTCAGAAGAAAGTAGCTTACTTTTAGAAAGCTCATGCATTGCATCAGAGAAATCTAGCGCTGTATATTCAATATCAGCACACTGGGTAAGTAAATGTTTGGCAAGAAAACCAGGACCTGAACCTATTTCTAAAATATTGAACTGCGCGTTTTGATCAGTTTGATAGTGTTTCTCTTTGGCTGCTTTTTGAATTAAATTCACATAATAGTCAAAAAACTCATAACGCCATGGGCGTTTTTCATTGGCTTCATTAGCCCATTGCAAAGCATCTTGCGGATTTTTTAAATCAATTGGACTTGGTATATCCTGAACACTCATTATAATTATTCCACTGAAATCAATATAAATTTGCTTACTATTTACCCATATTTTAAAGCAATAAGGAAAAGGATTTTCGCTAACTTTGTAAGTTATTTATTTTTAACTGCTGAATTGACATTGCTAAGATATCAAAGACCTTTTTATCCACGCATTGTGCAACATTAAAGCGCATGAACTGTCCTGCATTTTCAGCTTGGCTAAAAGAATTACCCGGTGCAAGAATTACGCCCTGTTTGAGACATAATTTTGATAATTCCGCCGCATGTATACCATCTGGCAATTTGCACCATAAAAAAATCCCTGCTGTTGGCACAATCCACGGTTTTATACCGAGTTGCCCCAACTTTTGCATCATTTCATTGCTGACTTTAAGCAAATGTTTCTTTAACCAATCTAAATGTTTAGGATAACTGCTGTCCATTAAAGCCTGATAAATAATTTCTGCATTTAAATGACTATTGCTAAAGTTGGTCGCAATTCTTAAATCTATTAATTGATCAATCAGCTCAGACTCCGCAATGATATAACCGCAACGAATTGCTGCTGAAAGGGTTTTGGTAAAACTGCCAATCTGAATGACATGTTTAAAACCGGCTAATGAAGCATAACGTGGTGCGGGTGTATATTCAAAATCAGCAAAAATTTCATCTTCAATAATCAATAAATCAGTTTTCTCAACCAGCTTGGAAATTTGATAAACCGTTTGTAGCGAAATCGTGGCTCCTGTTGGGTTATGAATCCCTGAATTGGTTAAATAGATTTTTGGCTTTAAATTCAGTGCTTGTTCAAATTTCTCTACATCTGGTCCCGTTTCTGTAAACGGAATTGGAACGGCTTTTAAATGATGGGCCTTAATCAAAGCGCGGAAATTAAAATAGCAAGGATCATCAATCAAGATCACATCACCTGCGCTAAGCAGGTGTCTGAAAATTAAATCAATGGACTGGGTTGCTGAGTCAGTAATAAGAATTTGATTCAGTTTGAATTTTAAATCATACAGTTCTTTTTTTCTGGCAATAAATTTACGCAACTCCAAATGTCCATGCGGTGTTGCATAATCGGTGAGCATGATGATTTCAGACTTAGCAGCTTGTTTTAACGCTTTACGGATTGATTGTTCAGGCATCCAAGTAGTGGGTAACCAGCCACAACCCGGTTTTAGCACATCCGTCTTCGCCTCTAATGACTGCCTTGAAATCCATAAAGGATCTATTTCACGTTGATACTGTATTTCAGTATCAATCATTTGCATCGGTTCAGCTTTACCTAATACATAGTAACCAGAACCAAGACGAGATTCTAAAACACCTTCCGCAACTAATCTGGCATAGGCTTCAACGATCGTTGAAACAGAACAGTTTGTTTGTGTAGCAAACTGACGGACTGAAGGTAAGCGTGAACCTGCAATCAAACTTTTATTCGAAATTTGATTTTTAATCATCAGCACTGTTTGTTCAATTTTAGTTTTTGCCATTTAAAACCACATATTTTAAAGATAAGAAATCTGAGAAAACTCGTTAGATTGAGTAGAATTGTACTGGTAAAAATAGCATAACAGTTATTTAAAATTGTACTGTAGTGTACATATATATTTCCAGTAAATAGCGCTTAAATCATCATAAATTGACTGAGTAATTGATGATGGATAAAACAAATATTGGCTGGCTAAATGGTTTTATTGGTGTCGCGATTTTTGCTGGCTCTTTGCCCGCAACCCGTATTGCTGTCATGGGGTTTAGTCCAGAATTTTTAACCACAGCTCGGGCAGCGATTGCAGGAAGTATTGCTTTAATCTGCCTGTTTATTTTACAGCAATCAAAACCCACTTTTGCCCAATTTAAATCATTGGTTATTGTGGCTTTAGGTGTGGTGATTGGTTTTCCATTATTTACAGCCTTAGCTTTACAAACAGTATCCTCTGCACATGCTATTGTCTTTGTTGGTCTCTTGCCTTTATCGACTGCAATTTTTGCAGTTTTACGCGGGGGTGAAAAGCCTGCTACACAATTTTGGTTATTTGCCTTAATTGGTAGTGCCATTGTGGTTGGATTTATGTTTTATGAAAACCGTAATTTAAGTTTTAGTGTGGGTGATCTCTATATGCTTGCATCAATTGTTGTCTGTGGACTGGGTTATGCTGAAGGTGGAAAGCTTTCAAGAGAACTGGGTGGATGGCAAGTGATTTGTTGGGCTTTAGTGGTTGCATTACCCTTGATGCTTATCTCAAGTCTATATTACCTACCTGCAAGCTTTGCAAATATTCATTGGCCTGAAACAATTGGTTTAATCTATGTGTCGCTGTTTAGTATGTTGATTGGCTTTATTTTTTGGTACAAAGGTTTAGCGTTGGGCGGAATTGCCAAAGTTGGACAAATTCAATTGGTACAACCGTTTATTGGTTTAATGCTTTCAGCGGTTCTATTGGGTGAGCATGTAAGTTTTGCGATGATTGTTGTTTGTTTTGCAGTTGTGATCTGTGTTGCTCTGGCAAAACGATTTGCATAGAAAATGGAAAGGCTTAAAGCATTTATTGACTGTATGTGTATATCGATTTAATCAAGTACAATGGGATAAATGCCTAAGCTAGAACAAAAACTGTCAATTACAGATATGGTTTATTTTGCTAATTTTATTCAACATGTTGACGCTTTAAGGAGAAAAAACATGATTGATTCCCAAAATTGGCAACAAATAATAAAAACCATTTCAACTGCTCAACGTGCCTCTATGCATTGTTCGATTGCAACTGTCGATCAATTAGGGCAACCCAATATAACGCCTATAGGAACCGTATTCTTAAAAAATAATCAAACTGGATTTTTCTTTGATACTTATAGTGAATCATTTAAAGAAAACATTCCTAACAATAGCAAAGCATGTTTACAAGCAGTGAATATTAAGCGTTTTTTCTGGTTGAAATCGATGATTTTAGGTAAATTTTCAGATTTCCCTGGTGTTCGTTTAAATATCGAAATTAGTGAACTACGTATCGCCACTGCTGAAGAATTAGCAATGATTGAACAGCGTATCAAACCACTCTCATGGACTAAAGGGAGCCAATTGATTTGGTCTAGTTTTACCCATGTTCGAGATTTTAACGTAACTGGTTTTAAATGGGTTCAATACCCAACCATGATGCCAAATTATGAGTTTTAAGCTTACTTAAAGTAAGCCTATTTCTTTAAATAAGTTCTTATATGCCTCTGCCTTCTTATCCAGTGCTAATGGATACGCTCTTGATGAAGAAGGCATCCGATATAAACATATCTCTCGTTCAGCAAATATAGCTTGTGAGGATTGCCCTATCTGTGGCTTTTCAGTTTCTTCAGGCATAGATAACATCAGGGTATCTGTTGCCTTATCTCCAGTGGTCATGATGCTGTTACATTCAGGAATTTGCGCTAAAAGCTGTGATAGGTCTGTGGGGGTTTTAATCTGTAGGAATTTATCTGAGGCATTCCCTTTTAAGCGAATAACTTGATACGCCGTATCAAAAATTGCGATACCTTTTTCGATTAAGAATTCGCGAATGCGTTGTTCTTTAAAATTTTTATTGGGTAAATCTAAAAAGTGGTCTTTATTTTCAAAGAAAATAAGCCCAAAAATCCGCCACATATCATTTTGATAATTCGGATAATAAAAATCCATCTTCCATCTGCTTTGAGGCGGTGGAAAGCTACCAAGCATCAACAGCTTAGCATTTGAAGGAAGAAATGGTTTAAGTGGGTGGGTTTCTATCTCTATATCAGTCATTTATTAAAAGAACCAAAGTTTATAATTTAGTGAAAATTTTAATGATTTTATCTGGATTTTAATTTTTTACCTATGCCTTTTGGTATCTCTAATTTGTACTTTCAAATTTTTTACTGAAAATTCGGAATACTCTTTTTTATACAGCACATTCAACCTGTTTATCCGATAGATGCTATTTTATTTAAAGGCTTGCTTCTTATCCTAAATAATCTATTGAAACAGGATGATTTATAAATTGTTTTAGCCCTCTATAAATAGAGGGCTTTTCCATAGATATGGAATAGAAAATTTCAATTCATTTTCTAACTACTCTGGACATATAAATTTTATTTTGATTCAAAGGAATTAAGCAATAAAACCACCATCGACACTTAATTCAGCACCGCTAATATAGCTAGCTTCTTCACTCGCTAAAAATAAAACAGAATTCGCAATATCAATGCCCTCTCCATATCGACCTACGGGGATATTAGGCAGTAGTAGGCTTGCTATTGGTCCATCTATAGGGTTCATATCAGTATTGGTTGGACCAGGGTGAATGGTATTAATTGTAATACCTTTAACGCCAAGCTCCCTGACTAATCCTCGTGAAAATCCAGTGATTGCACCTTTTGTAAGAATATAAATTGATGCTCCACTAAAACCAGAATAATTGACCATCGTGCTGCCTATATTTATTATTCTTCCACCTTTCCCCATATGTTTTAAACTTTCACGTGTGGCCAAAAATACCCCCGTAATATTGACCGCCACCAATCGCTCGAAAGCACTGATTGATACTGACTCTAGACTGCCTAAATGACTTATTCCAGCATTGTTAATTAAAATATCAATTTTATGAAATTTTTTAGCAACGTCTTCTATCGCTTTGCTTAACATTTCAGGGTTTCCTGAATCTGCCTTTATCGCTATGGCTTGTCCACCATGAAACTCAATTTCTTTAATCCATTCCTCAGCTTTGATTTGCGAAGAATGATACGTAAAAGCAACTATAGCGCCATGGGCGGCTAGCGTTTTGACAATTTCAGCACCAATACTTCGCGACCCACCGGTAACTAACGCAACTTTTCCAACCAGCGATAATTTATTTAACATTTCACATTACTCTTTCATTAAAGTCTCCCGACTATAAAATCAGTACTCATTGTGAAGTAGAGTGCTTTTGCTATAATCTTTTTCAAGTAAAAATTGAAAATAGAATATGGAAACGCTGTCTAATCTCGAATCATTTATAAAAAGTGCAGAATATGGAAGTTTTTCTGCCGCAGCACGACATTTAAGCCTAACACCTGCTGCAGTGTCTCGAAATGTAGCGCAGTTAGAGCAAAATTTAGGTGCTCGACTTTTTCATCGAAGTACCAGAAATCTTAAATTGACGGAAGATGGTGAACACTTTTTTATCAGTATTCGAGACAGTTTAAATAGTATTCAGACAACTATTTCAGAATTTAATGTTGATTCGAGCAAGCCCAAAGGCATTTTAAAAGTCAGTTTAAGTGCTGGATTTGGGGTGGAATATATCCTGCCATTGATGCCTGAATTTATTAGCAACTATCCAGATATCAAACTTGAGTGGCACTTATCTAACAGACAGGTCAACTTAATAACAGATAATTTTGATGTGGCAATTGGAAGTGGGATTAAATTAGGTCAAGGCATCATTATCAGACCACTGTCCCCGCTGCACATGATTATTGTTGCCTCACCTGATTATTTAAAACATAAAACACGGCCCAATCATCCAGCGCAAATCTCCGAATGGGATGGCATTGTCATGAAATCCCCTCAAACAGGTAAGTTACATGAATATCAATTCACAGGTCCAAATGAACAAGAGTTTTACTTAAATTTAAATGAAAAACTTATCGCAGATGATCCAAGTGCATTACATCAAGGCGCCGCTTTAGGATTAGGTGTTGCTGCGATATCCACTGCTCATGCAAGAAAATATATAGAAGATGGAACTTTAATTAGAATCCTACCTGACTGGTATGCAGATTTAGGAAATACCAATCTTTATTTTTCTAGCAAAAAGCACATGCCCGCAAAAACTAGATGTTTTATCGATTTTATTGCGCTTAAATTTGAACAACTAAAATTGAATCAACAACTATCCGCTTTGAATATGGGAAAAAACACAACACTTTCAATTAAAAATTAGTTTCATTGGCAGATTTTCAACAAATCAGAATAAGTGTTTCAACTGTTCTGTAGCTACAAGGGATGCTTCAATACAACAATAATGTATTGATCAGTCGTTAGATACGGCCCCTATCTAGAGCAATGTTGGAGATCTATTTATGAATACTGTGAATATACAAAATACTGAAAATCGAGAAATAACTGAAACTTTAGCTGTTTTAGAAAGGCATCTAAATGCTTTCCGCTTAGGTGATGTAGACTTAACTGTTCAAGATTATGCACCTGATGCCATCATTATCAATGGAACCGATACGGTAATACGTGGTACCGATCAGATTCGAGAAACATTTATAAACGTATATCGGGATTTTTTCCCTGAAGGTACACGTGAAATTAGCATTGAAGAAAAAACAGTCTATGGTGACGTCGCCTATATTCGCTGGTCAGCGCCCAATGCAAAAATGGCCACGGATACGTTGATTGTGAAAAACAATAAAATCGTGGTGCAAACCTTTGCTTGTCATTTCGGTAATGAATCTCAGAAATAAATGCACGTCAGCTGAATTTAAATTAGCGAATACATTATATCTAGATATTCCCAAAATGGATGAAATGCTTCTTATTTTAAGCAATGAGCACAATGCATAAATCTGAGTGACGCTATTTTTTTTCATCCATTCTGCGGAAGATCATCATTTAGGTAAGATTATGCCTCGATCACCCCATATACAGAAATCAACTGATAACCCCTCTGAAACAAAACCTTATACCCTAGCATGGATCAGTATTTTAAGCTTTTTAACCTTGCTCGGCCCTATATCAATAGATATGTATTTACCTGCATTTCCTGAAATTGCTGTAGAGTTTGGTGTGACAACTAGTGTCGTGTCATCATCATTGCCCGCATATTTTTTAGGTTTAGTCATCGGTCAACTTGTTTATGGCCCGATTAGTGATCGATTTGGTCGTAAACCACCGCTATATTTTGGATTAACTTTATTTGTGATTGCATCTGTTTTGTGTATTTTTACCACACAAATAAATCAATTGTTAATGACAAGAGTATTGCAAGCTTTAGGTGGTTGCGTTGGAATGGCAATGGTTCGTGCAGCGATTCGTGATCGATTAACACCTAAACAGTCAGCAAGAGCTTTATCCAGCATGATGCTCATGATGGGACTGGCACCAATTCTTGCCCCGATATTAGGTGGATGGCTTTTAGTCAATTGGGGATGGCAAAGTATTTTCATTTTCCTTGCCTGTTTTGGTGTCATCAATATTGTTCTTGTGCATTTTTATTTTGAAGAAACACTGAATGACCATAAAAGAAAATCTCTTCATGTTGGCGATATTTTTATCAATTATTTCCATGTTTGTCGGGACAAAAGTTTTTTAACCCCTACACTTATAGGTAGTTTGTCTTATGCAGCATTCTTTTCTTATATTGCCGCTGCACCAGCGATTTTCATTGATCAATTCCAGATAAAACCTGAAAATTTCGGTTATTATTTCAGTATAAATGCCGCTGGCTTGATTATTTTCTCGCAAATCAATCTTCGTCTGATTGGTCGATTTAGCCTTATAAGAATTTTATTACTCGGTATTCTTATCCAAGTGATGAATGCGGTTTGGCTATTTATCTCGCCTCGATATGATTTGGTCAGTCTATCCTCAACCATGCTCGGATTGTTTGGTCTTGTCGCAGGTCTTGGATTGGTAAGTGCAAACAGTAATGCATTGGCATTATCTCAACAAGGTCAACGTGCGGGTACTGCAAGTGCACTTCAAGGTGCTATTCAATTCTTAATTTGCTTAATTGTAGTGCCGATCAGTCATAGCTTTAATTTTAATCCACTTATGAATCTATCAATGATTATTATGCTTTGTACAATGCTGGCATTAATCCTCACAATGATATATCAGAAAAAGTTCCATACCATTTAAGACATCGCTACTGATATTTTGTACATTGGAATAAACAGGAAATACAAACCTCAAACGCTCAAAATCAATTCAGAAAATGAGCGTTTGTAACTATGTATTATCTTTTAAAAATAATTACTTAAGCCTGTAAGTTACTTTTCCAATTTAGGAAAACTGACAGATCTTTTAAGATGTTCATTATCTGAGTGCAATTGATAAACAAGCTTGCTGTTTAATCCTCTAAATTGTCTATGCAGATCTATAAAATGAATCAATATTATTTATGCTTCAAGCTAAAATTATATTAAAGATATACGTCATCACATTCCTTTAAAAAAATACCAAATTTAAACAATTCAGGATCCTGCTGACTACCAAAAAAGTGAATTACGTTCAATCCTTCTGCCTGTCTAAAAACCCGACTTGAACCAAAATCATCGTTACAAATTTCCCATTTAAGTCTTGATTGGATTTCATCAGTCTGAAAGTCAGGGATATACTTTATTGAAGCATTATCAATTTCATTATAAATAAGCAAATTTCTCCCTTCTATTTGAATCTTCTTTAATTCAACAAATTTATTGATCTCATAAGGTAGACCTTGATTTATTTGTTTTAAAAATACTTTATGTAGATAATCATCAAAAGCCTGATTATCTACAATTTTATAATCTTGGTTGATAATACCCGCATTCAATAATAAAGCTTCAAGGGTTTCTATCGGTTTAAGTTGCGTTTTTGAACCATTAACATCAGCAAAAATATTCAGACTTAACAGTAGTGCAAATAGCAGTAAAAATAATCTCATATGTATCTATCTTTCTTTAATTAACCAACTTAATCGATTGTTATACTTATTCAATAAAACCATCCGCAGGTGGTTTAAATGCAACAAACACAATAAAAATCAGTAGCCATTCGCGCTTAACTTAACTCTAAAAGGCTCTGTTTGATTTCTCATCATTTCCCTCATCTCAGTTGTGATCTCAACACCCATCTCTTCAAGCATTAACAAACCAAATTCTGAAGTGCTCTCTGCAAAATTTTTGTTATCTATTAACATTTGAGCAAGCTTTACATTTTTAGGAAAATCAGGGAAAAACTCATTAAAGTCTTTTTTATCTTCAATTCCAAAATAGATAAATCTTCTCCATTCATTAGTTTGAATATCGCGTATAAAAATTATGTCAGCTTTAGTCTGCATACGCTTTTTGAATATTTCATCTTGTGATTGCATAGGCACAACACAAACTTCACCTACACTTGAAATATAATTTAATTTTGGTTTTAAAAATGTAGAATCTATATTTTTATAAGATCCATCTTTGGCTAAATCTTGCTGTAATTTAATGTCTTTTCTGTACTCAGCATCGCTAATCCATTCGCCTGAAGAAAAAGTCTGTCCTTGATGCTTAGGTTTAAGTTTACGATCATATTCAATTTGATCATAATAACTGATCACATCATCAAGTGAACCATTTTTTAGTATTTCTATTTCCTTGTCCCCTTGCTTATTAAAAATCTCATAGCTTTTTTCACACTGTAAGTCCTCTGCAAAGGAGAAACTTGATGCTAAGGTTGTTAAAGCAATAATGAATAATTTTTTCATGAAATACCCTCTTAATATTTTGGGGATAAGATACTCAGGTTTAGATCAGAAATAAACCTTACAAAAAATTTATTTAACACAACGCATTAGCTGAATTTTTCAGCTTCACCATTAAGCCATTATTTTTAAATAAATTTTAGAATATTCTGACAAGGTTATTTTTGTCAAATCTCTTTATGACGAGAGCAATTTTTATTGCTGCTGTGATTACTGATTTTAAAAAGTTACTAGAAATTTCATATAGAACAGAGCTTTAATCATTATTCTTAGCGCTAATAAAAGTCGTTGCGTCAATTCCACCCCATATAAAAAATACAAAACGTGGCGATGTGCTGTTTTTAATCGGAAATTTCAAATAAAATCATTAAATATCTTGAATTTGTAACAATTTCAAGATATGGTAATAAAAATCATTGCATATCTCGGTAATATATTTGATAGTTAAGGTTCTTTAAGATTTATCTAAATATTAACTGACTTTATACAACCGAAAAATTTTTCTTAACATTAAAAATCAATTCGTTATGAACATTAAACTTTTTACAGCATTATTCTTGATCATTGCCCTGTCTGCTTGCAAGAAAGAGCCTGAGCAGCATGCAACTGCGCAAACAGATCGACCCACCCTCACTGCACAATTTGAACAATCAGATGAAATGATTAGTAAATATCTTGATCAACTTGATGATCCAAATACGACATTGGATGATAAGACCAGAATCGTATGTCAAGATTATCCTAAAGAATACAAATCGAATTACATGCCAAATTTACTTAAATTAAATCCAGAGAACTATACTGAAGCTAAATTACTTTCAGACTTAGATATTGCTTTAAACTATTACAAAGAAAAAGAAAATATTCAGTGTAAAGTTACAAGATAGTGATTTTAGTTAATTATTTTTTTCTAATGAAATCAATAAAATAGTTTTTTATGAATGGCGTTGATACTTTTTGAATCGTACTTTTAGTCTTTTGTTATAGTCAAAGATAGATATTTGAACATTGTATTAGCTAAATTTTCTAAAAATACACCGTGAAATTTGTTTTGCCCAAATTTGATAAATTTCCTGACTCGGGTGAAAACCATCACGTGCCATTTGTAAATTTAAAGTTTTAAAATGGGCTAAATCAAAACGAATCAATTGATAATTGATTTTATTTTCGATGAAGTGGGCTAACTTCTGATTCATTGCACTCGAATACTGTCCAAACAGCCATCCCAATGGATTTGGTAATGCTGGAAACAGATTCATTGGGGGAACACCCGTGACTAAAATCATCTTTGGTAAAAACTTAGCTTCAATTTCTGTATAAAGCCCCTTTTGTTGCTGAATCCATTTTTGTGGTGAAATAAGTTTTGTGACATCGTTTACTCCAACCGATGTAATCACAACATCAAACTGCTGATTGTCTAATTGCTTGGTTCTTTGCAAAATTTCTAAGGTGCTATCCCCTGTTTTCGCTTCTAATTGATAAGTGACTTCAAAATTAGAGGCTAATTCATCGAGTAAACACCCCAATAAGGCTTCACGTTGATCTTCAACCCCCACACCTGCGGCAGCAGAGTCACCCAAAATTAAAATAGATAGTGCTTTTCCTTGTCCTATAACACCTTTTCGCAATCCTTGAGGTTCAGCTAATCGAAGTGTATTTTTCTTGACGCGATAACCTTGAAGAATTAATGCGGGAACGAGAACAATGGTAGAGATTTTTAAAAGCATATTCGAGTACCAATCCAACAAAGCTATCTCAAAATCAGTCAGAGTCAGATATAGCTTGTCGCAGTATTAAAATCATAAAGTTCAATGTCGATTTTACTTAATTGTATGGCCAAGTTGCTATTGGGCTAAATCAACAAAATTTAAGGCAAAAGCAAATATAAATGTACCAATAAACTCAAAAATTAAAACCGCATACTTTCTACTTTTGGTCATCAAATAGGCATTATAGGTCCCGATTAAAATGATACCAAGATACATTAACTTTTGAATATCATCGATTTGCATAAGGCATTGTTGAATTTCACAGTGCTTTTCAAAAAAGAAGAGATACAAGATACGCGCAAGAAAAACTAAAAAGCTGGTCAGGAAAAAACCCAATACGATAAACATGTTAAAATTCTCATTTTTTTTATCCAGTTAGATTCTAAAGCTTTATCTATGCAATGCAATAAAAAAGACCCTTGTTGGGTCTTTTTAAAGCTTAACCAAGTTTATTTACAATTTTTAATGGCAATATTTTCATGGCTAGTCCTATCGGTAACCAAGGCCATTGTGGTACATAAGCTTTAACAGGCTGTTTTTCAATTGCTTTAACCAATAAATGAGAACCTGTTTCAACATCGACCTCAAACGGTAGTTTTTTTGCCCCTTCATTAATTTCAGTACGAATATAACCAGGGAAAATCGTAGAAACTTTAATTTTCGTGTCAATTAACTCAGCACGTATCCCTTCCGCTAAAGCAGCTACACCAGCTTTACTTGCGCCATATGCGGTCAAGTGTTTAGGCATACCACGAAGTGCACTCATAGAAGAAATCACTACCAGATGACCAAACTTTTGCTCACGGAATATTTCAACAGCGGCTTCACACTGTGCCAATGCAGAAATGAAATTGGTTTCTACAGTTGCACGGTTAATCTCAAATTTACCATTGCCAATACGACGACCATCACCAACACCTGCATTGACAATAATACGATCGAGCTTACCAAAGTCCTGCTTAAAAGCTCGAAAGACTTGAAAAACTTGCTCATAGTTGGTCACATCTAAAGTTTTGGCAATTACTTTGATACCATATTTAGACTCCAACTCTTGTTTTAAGCTTTCTAAACGCTCTAAACGACGCGCACAGACGGCTAAGTTATAACCTTTTTGCGCAAATTCTCGTGCCATTCCTGCACCAATTCCAGAACTTGCGCCTGTGATTAAAATGGTTTTTGCCATGACAAATTCCTTAAACTGTTTTTATATTTCTAAAAGTGCGACTTTAAATCCACGTCAATAATTGCGGATCTTCAGCCTTAATAAAATGATGTTCATTCAGACTCAGTAATTGCGGTTCATTTCCCACCAGTCTTAATGTCGTTAAACTGGTATTGGCAATTGCCCAATTCAATGCAAAGGTTTTATTGGCACTTAACTCCAAGAGTTTTCCTGCAACAACTGAAATAACTCCGCCAGAAGTAAATACGATTGCATAGCGAGGTTTGGTTTTCACTAACTCATCACATAAATTCTGTAAAGCCGTTTCTACACGGTTTTTAAAATCTGGCCAAGATTCGTCATACTCATGGTGATATTCACCACCAGTCCAACGGTCAATTGCCCCTTCAAAAATTTTTGCCAAATAGGCACGTGGACTTTTTTCTTTGGCAACATCTTGTTGAAGTAGATGCGGTTGATTAAAACGCGGATCATATTGAGCAAAAACTTGTTGGTGGTTAAATTCATTCCAATGATGGTCAGTCACAATTTGAGCATCGGAAAAACTTTCAGCCAAAGCAAAACTTGCTGTTTGCTGATGGCGTAACATTGAACCTGCAACCACATAAGGCTCTTCTTTCAAAATTTTATCGAGATATTGCCCCAATAGTTTGGCTTGTAACTCGCCATTGGGTGAAAGTTTGTCATAACTCTCTGCACCAAATGACGCTTGTCCATGACGAACGAGGTAGATTGTGGTCATTTTCCTAAAATTTCCTTAAATTTTTCAAGATATTTCTGTGCAACTTCATTGGCTTCAATTTTTTGTAAACCGATAAGTTTTAATGCACGAATATGTAAGGCATGAATCACAATCCAAAAATCTTTAAAAGCAGGATTATCTGTTTGTTTATGATAGTAACGATAATAAATTTGCTGTGCGATTACAGCTAAACGGAAAATACCAAATACTTCGTAGAATGCCCAATTATCAGGTTTTAATCCGGTTTTTTCTAAATAATATTCAACCACTTCTTTACGGGTAAGCATCCCTTTTAAATGTGTAGGCTGGCGACGGGTTGATTTAAAAATTTGGTTGTCTGTATCTTCCACCCAATAGGCCAAAGCAGAACCTAAATCCATAAGAGGATCACCAATGGTTGCCATTTCCCAATCCAATACACCAATCACTTGGGTTGGGTTTTTAGGGTCAAGAATGACATTATCAAAACGCCAATCATTGTGAATCAAACACGTGTTTGAGTCAGCAGGAATATTTTCATTAAGCCATTTACGTACAAATTTAAAACTCGGCACATTGATGGTGTGCGCCTTTTCATAACGTGCATCCCAACCTTCAACTTGACGACGGCAATACCCATCACCTTTTCCAAGTTTTTCGAGTTCGGTGCCTTGATATGGAACTTGATGTAATTCAATCAGCTTGTCTAAGACATTAATACATAATTCATGCACTTGCTGTTGAGTAAAATTCAGCTCAGGGGGCAGTTTGGCACGCGGAATAATACCTTCAATGCGTTTCATCACATAGAAGTCACAACCAATTACGGATTCATCCTGACACAGCGCGACCATTTCAGGAAGAACTGGGTAGTATGGTGCAAGCCATTTTTGTACATGATATTCACGCGCCATATCATGTGCAGATTTCGCCTTTGTCCCTTTGGGTGGACGACGTAAAATTAAATCAGCATTGTCATATTTTAAACGATAGGTCCAGTTTGAAGCTCCGCCAGAATATTGAGTCACTTCTACATTGCCTGAAATTTCAGATCCATTTTCAATGAGCCAATTTCCGACAGCACGAATGTCCAGCTCCTCGCCTTCACGTATACTTCCACCAATATCAATGACTGACATATTATTTCCCTGAATCTTATGTTTTAAACCATACATCTCTAAAGAATGATACTTTTAACTAAAAACTTCACTTGCTCACTACTTTATATATAACACCTCTAACATAAAGCAGTTATTTTTTATCAGCAAATTGTTATTTTTTACGCGAGCCATAACCTCGTTTTTTTAATTCTAATTTTGCAATCATCCCTATATGCACTTCATCTGGGCCATCCGCTAAACGTAAACTGCGGGCTTGAGCAAAGAATGCTGTTAAAGGTGTATCTCGTGATACGCCCATGCCACCATGAATTTGAATGGCCATATCAACTACTTTTTCAAGAACTGAAGGTGCAACAACTTTAATGGCTGAAATCTCGGTAAGCGCAGCCATAGTCCCTTGAGTATCCATTTTATACGCCGCATACAGGGTTAACAGTCGTGCTTGATCAATCGCAACACGAGCATCTGCCACACGTTCTAAATTCCCACCTAATTTAAGCACTTCTTTACCAAAAGCAGTTCGACTCATTCCTCGATCAATCATTAATTCTAATGCTTTTTCAGCAGCACCAATGCATCGCATACAATGATGAATACGACCCGGACCTAGACGCCCTTGTGCAATTTCAAACCCTTGTCCAGCACCACCAATAAAATTACTTACAGGTACACGAACTTGATTAAAACTAATTTCGCCGTGCCCATGTGGCGCATCATAATCACCAAACACGGGTAACATACGTTCAATGGTCACGCCTTGAGTATCCACAGGCACTAAAACCATGGAATGTTGATGATGACGATCTTTGCTTTCATCAGGTGTATGCGCCATAAAGATAATAATTTTCGCATTTGGATCTCCCAAACCTGAAGACCACCATTTACGACCATTCAATACAATTTCATCACCATCTACCACTGCAGTTGCCTGCATGTTGGTTGCGTCCGATGAAGCAACTGCTGGTTCAGTCATACAGAATACTGAACGGATTTTTCCTTCTAATAACGGCTTAAGCCATTGTTGTTTTTGTTGATCTGAACCATAACGCCATAGCACTTCCATATTGCCACTATCTGGAGCATTACAATTAAATACTGTGGGTGCGATTAAACTACGGCCTGACAGTTCTGCGATATGGGCATATTCCTGTACAGATAAACCTGCACCCAATACTGGGTCTGGTAAAAACATGTTCCAAAGTCCAGCAGCTTTTGCTTTATTTTTCAGGAGTTCAAGTTGTGCTGGCCATTGCCATTTTGTCCAATCACCGCCTTGATTCAAATGATGGACTTCATTCCAAAAATCAGCTTCTACAGGTTCAATTTCATTTTTAATAAAGGCTTGGGTACGTTCTACAAATTCTTGCGCACGTGCTGAAAGTTCAAACATGCTTATCTTCCTGTAAATATATGGATAAATATTTGAATAGTGACTCTTTACTTTACCTTAGCTGAAAACCTATTATGAACCAAATGATTTAATTCAATACCTCACTATGAATATGATTCATAATAAAACTAATCTTGATATGTCGATTTTCAATCATATTGATATTAATTTATATCCACTTTTTATCACCATTTATGAGCAAAGAAATATTTCAAAAGCGGCAAAAATTTTATGCATTACTCAGTCTGCTGCGAGTCATGCTTTACAAAGACTTAGGCAGCATTTGCAAGATGATTTATTTGTTCGCGCTGGGAGTAAAATGCTGCCTACACCTTTTGCTGAACAGATTTATCCATCTGTACAAAATGCTTTATTTGCTTTTCAAAATATCTCCAAACAAAAACAACAGTTTGATCCCAGTTCAGTACAAACCTTACGCATTGCAATACATGATGAAATTGAACCGATTATTTTTCCTAAATTGATTCATCATTTTCAAAAATTGAATTTAACCATTCAGTTTCTAAGTACCAAGCTTGACCGCAAAAATGTAATTGCTGATTTAGCTGCTCAACAAGTCGATTTTGTCATTGATCTAGAACAAAATTATGGTGATAAAATTAATTATCAAAATTTGGTTCAAGATCATTTTGTGATTTGTTCTCAGCATACAAATATCAATTCTGAACTGTATTTTGCATCACCTCATATCGGTGTTTCTTCACGCCGTACTGGTTTGCTTTTAGAGGATATATATTTAAATCAAGCACAATTTCGTCGTCAGATTTTTATGCGTTGTCAGCATTATTCAACTGCCCTGCAAGTTTTAGCACAATATCCTGATGCGATGTTAACCATTCCAAAGCAGATACTGGCACATTTACAAGTTGATCAAAGTATCAATATTTTTGAGCATCCTATTGATCTACCTGTATTAAATATGGGAATTTATTGGCACGGTGCGCTAAATGAAAATTCTAGGCATATTTATTTAAGAGAAGAAATTTCTAAAATTTTTGCTTAGGCTATTTTATAAACGATTGGATTTAGCATGCGGTTAAGCCGCTCATTTACTATCATTCCTATTATTGATGATTTTCTTCATTCTAGTAGGTGAAATTAAGCTACTTAACTATTCCATTCAGCATCAATACATTGAACTCAAATTATAAAAATAAGACATAAAATCCATGTTAACCATGATAGTATACATTTTATGTCATGTTTTGGATGATATTGCTATGAGAACTTCGGCGCATAATTTTATGCTTGATGGTGTGGAAGACATGTTGACTCAAATTGGGACAAATATCAAAAAAGCCCGACTTCGACGTAATATGACCATTCATGATTTGGCCAATCGCATTCATGTAGATAACCGAACGATCTCACGTATGGAAAAAGGTGATCCAAGTACCAGCCTAAAAAATGTGATTTCAGTTTTAGTGATCTTTGGCCTTGAACATACCCTAGGCTCACTCGCGAATCCTGAGTTGGATGAAGTTGGCTTAGCACTCGAAAATCGTAATAGTTCAGTACGTGCAAGATTAAAAAAACAGTCTGTAATTAGTGATGATTTCTGATAGGTAAATGAACATGGATGAAGTTAAAGGATGTTATGTTTTCATAGATACAGGCTCCCAGCCAACAATTGCTGCACACTATTCTTATGAAAAGCCAATTTATCGCTTTCTTTATGGTCAATCATACTTACAACGTGCAGATGCCTTCCCTTTAGATCCACTTAATCTAAGCTTTCAGTCTTTTAACAAACCATATGAAACTATTTCTAAAGATGGTTTTGGTGTACTTGCAGATGCAACACCAGACAATTGGGGTAAACGCTTAACCAATGCCTTACACCGTAGAACACCATTAAATCAATTGGAATGGTTACTCGCTTCACAAGGAAATTCAGTCGGCTGTATTGTTGGAAGCTTGTCTAAATCGCATATAAAAAACAATTCAAATATCATTCAATATGCAGAATTAGAAACCTTTATACAAATTACTGAACTCATCGAAAAAAAACGAGATCCGTTTGAGATGAAACTTGAACAACTCGAATTAAATAAGCTGTTATATAACGGGGCTTCAATGGGCGGAGCCAGACCCAAAACCCTTGTGATGTATAAGAATAAGGAATGGATTGCCAAATTTAATAAAAGTGATGATTTGTTTGATACCTGTAAAGTTGAATATGCTTCGCTGAATATGGCACGAGACATGGGGCTCAATACATGTAATGCTGAACTAACAGAATGTGCCGGTCGCCCTATTCTCTTAGTTGAACGCTTTGATCGAAATTGCCCTGAACGTAAAAAACACTATATCAGTGCCAATAGTTTGCTCAATATTCAGAAAATTCGTATAGATGATCCTAAAATGTCCTATATGAGTATTGCCAAAGTCTGTAGTCAGATTTGTTTTGATGCTATCAGTAATCAAAAAGAACTCTATAAGCGGATGGTGCTGAATGTCATGATTAGCAATACTGACGATCATTTAAAAAATCATGGTTTTTTAATGTATGACATGAAAAAGCAACATTATGCCCTAAGCCCGCTTTTTGATGTTTTACCTCATGGTATGCCAAGCTCATTTCCAAATGAACATGCTCTGGTTTTAGGCAATGATGGACGGTTTGGAAGCTATGACAACCTTATCAGTCGTAGCAATGCCTTTGGACTAAACCTAGATCAAGCCAGAGCATGTATTAAGGATGTCCGTGATGTTCTCGAAAATAGAGAAAAATACTTGTTAGATGCGGGTCTTAAACCCACAGAAATTCGTCAATTAGAACCCTATTTCTTTCTAGATATACTCAAAAACTAAAATTCAACAATGCCAGCCATTTATATATTATGGATAATGAAAACATTGATCATAATGAATCGGTATTTAACCATTCATCTTGGCAAGAAAATGATCCAAACATGACATAAAATCCAGTTTAAATTAGATAAAGTACTTTTTATGTCATTATAAAAGAGAAGATCCAATTGCATTTCTATAATCTTGCTTAGGCTATTTTATTATTTTAAGATTATTTTCATTGTTGCCATTACTGTGATTCATATTTTTATTTCAGTCTATTATCTCAATAGTTAATGAAAAACAAAAAATGAGGAACTGCGTTCCTCATTTTTTCTTTAGCAAAACCTTAGTAGGCCAACTGAATCAACATTCTAAAAAAACCAGCAATAAGTGCCAATGTTAGAAATCCACCTAGCCATAACACGACAAACCATTGCGTTTGAGATAGTTTCATACTTGCTTACCTCATTTAAACCTTTAAATTTTTACCCTACTACATGTTTAATCTTGCTTAGGCTATTTTTTACTCAAGCCAAAAGATTAAACATGCTACTTTTAAGTTTAGTGATAACCTTCATCACCAATTCGAACTTTGTCTCGGAACACCCAATATGAAAGCCCGGTATAGATCAAAATAATTGGAATTAAAATCAATGCACCAATTAAAGCAAACAATTGACTGCTCTGTGGCGCAGCAGCTTCCCAGATAGTCACTGATGGCGGAATCACATAAGGCCACAAACTGATGATAAACCCAGTATAAGCAAGGAAAACCAAAGCCAAGGTATAAAGGAATGGGCTTAGTTCATAACGCTTTTTACATGCGCGAAGTACTAGGAAAGTAAACAGCACCACCAATATTGGTACGGGACTAAAATACATCAATTGTGGTTGGCTAAACCAGCGTGCTGCAATTTCAGGATGCGCCATCGGGGTATAAATACTGACTGCGCCAAAGATGACAAACAAAGCAACGATTAATTTAGGCATCAACTGATACATACGATCTTGTAAATCAAGTTCAGTTTTAAAAATTAACCATCCACAACCCAGTGCTGCGTAAAGTACAACGACACCAATACCTGTAAACACAGTAAACGGCGATAACCAGTCTAAACCACCACCTGCATACATATGATTTTCAACTTTAATCCCTTGGATATATGCACCAAGAATCATCCCTTGGAAAAAGCTAGCAAGAATTGAACCACCAATAAATGCTTTGTCCCATAAATGCTTGGTTCGATTGGCTTTAAAACGAAACTCAAAAGCCACACCACGGAAAATTAAAGCAATCACCATAAGGATAACTGGCATATATAATGCGGATAATACAGTGGCATAGACCATTGGAAACGCCGCATATAATGCTGCACCGCCCAGCACCATCCATGTTTCATTACCATCCCAAACAGGCGCAACGGTGTTCATCATCACATCACGTTCGTGTTGATCCTTAACAAAGGGAAATAAAATCCCAATCCCTAAATCAAAACCATCTAGTACCACATAAATGAATACACCAATGGCAATAATGACAATCCAAATCAGAGATAAATCAATCATTATTTACGCTCCTGTTCATTGGAATCAACGCTATCTTCAACACTCGTCAATGGACGTTTAGAGGCCAAAATAACCGCTTCTTCACTATGCGCTACACTTTCTGGTGTGGCGTAGATAAATTGTGGACCTTTGTGCATCAATTTCAACATATAGTAAATGCCGATGCCAAATACGATGCAATACACCACAACGAAAATAATTAAAGTGAGGCCGACTTGTTCCGCCGAAACTGGAGATAAAGCATCTTTGGTTCTCATCACTCCATATACCACCCACGGTTGACGACCAACTTCTGTGGTAAACCAGCCTGCAAGCAAGGCAATAAATCCTGAAGGTCCCATAGCAAAAGCAAAACGGTGTAACCATTTGTTTTCATAAAGCTTGCCGCCTTTGCGTAGAAACAATGCCATCACGGCAAGTAGAATCATCAGCATGCCCATTCCAACCATGATTCTAAAACTCCAGAACACCACGGTAGAATTAGGACGATCTTCAGGTGCAAACTCTTTTAAGCCTTTTACCTCACCATCCAGCGTATGGGTCATGATTAAGCTGCCAAGATTTGGAATACCGATAGCATATTTGGTTTCTTCTGCCTGCATATCAGGAATACCAAACAGATATAGCGGCATGCCCTCACCTTTGTTGGTTTCCCAATGCCCTTCAATCGCTGCAAGTTTAGCAGGCTGATGTTTTAAGGTATTTAGACCGTGATTATCACCAATCAGAACCTGTAATGGTGCAAGGACCAGAATCATCCACAATGCCATAGAAAACGATTTTTTGATTAATGCGTCACGGCGTCCTTTTAATAAATGCCAAGCAGCAGTTGCAGCCACTAGCAAGGCTGAAACAAGGAATGCTGCTGCAGCCATATGGGCTAAACGGTAAGGAAATGAGGGGTTAAACACAATTGCAAACCAATCTTGCGGCACGATAATCCCATTTTCGATGCTAAAGCCTTGTGGTGTTTGCATCCAACTGTTTGAAGATAAAATCCAAAACATTGAAATACAGGTACCAATGGCCACCATAGCCGTTGCAAAGAAATGCGCCCGAGGACCTACTCGCCCCCAACCAAAGAGCATAATGCCAAGGAAACCAGCTTCTAAGAAAAATGCACTCAGCACTTCATAAGCCAGTAATGGACCAGTTACCGAGCCTGCAACACGTGAAAATTCACTCCAGTTTGTTCCAAACTGATAACTCATCACCACACCAGAAACCACGCCCATCCCAAAAGCGACAGCAAAAATTTTTACCCAGAATTTAAATAAATCTTGGTAAACAGGATTTTGAGTTTTTAGCCAGCGCCATTCAAGTACAGCTAAAAAGCTTGCAAGCCCGATAGAAATTGAAGGAAAAATAATATGGAAAGAAACAGTAAAAGCAAACTGAATACGCGCCAATTCTAAAGCAGTTAATCCTAGATCCATGACATCACCTTATTCATTGGTAAAGTTGGTAAAGATTGAGTTTTGAATACATTGATAAACATTTTTTGTTGTACAAACTCAGCATACGCCTGAACATTCAGTACAATCTGTTGTTTTCTTTTTGCTGTATTTTTAAACAATACTAAAAATAGCATGCAAAGGCTGCTTTCCTGCAAATCGAGGAAATTTTGAAAAATCATGATCATTCTCTACACAATAAATTCGAAATACGATCGCATGGCTTTAAAGCCTTTATTTAAAAATGCTAAACCTATGGATCGGTGAATGTGTTATGCAAAGACTACAGGTGGGGCTCGCCCTTGAGGAATCAGAAACAGGCGTTGTAATTGAAAATAGACATGCTGAAAGTTTTCAACATAAGCCATTAAACGTACTTGAATACGCACTAGGATTTCTTTTACGCCAATTTCTGGTGGCATCACTAAATTGCCATATACCACACAATACTGACATTGATGGTTAATATCATGATGATCATGACCTGAGCTGCTTGCTTGCTGGGCTTGATCTAAATGCAAATAGTGATGAATAAAACTAGATTCTTGCTCATGATGAAGATGTGCATGTGTTGGTCGCAATAAAGCTTGAGTGATGTCTTCACAGACCGGAGCAATTTGATACTGCTCAGGTAATAACGGCTGTAAAAAAACCGCAAGCTGTAAAAATACTGTTGCAAATGCCAGCAACAGACCACTGCTTCTTAACACAATTGATTGCTCATATTGAGAGAGATAGAAAAAAGTATAAGTTTGCTTTTAACTGTAGATCTTTAATTTGAAATAAAGAATCAACTGCATAAAAACCAAGCATATTACTCAACTTTCTAGCTTTACTATAGTACATTTAAATTTTAAATCAAAGCCTCTTTAGCACTTTTTTGGCAATCGTTTTCTTTTTTAATGATTTGTTTGTTATATAGCAATGATCAATAAAACTTAAAAAAGCATCCATTGTCGCCTCAGCTTTTAGTGAGTAAATAGCACCAGCTCAACTTTCCAGCTAAATTCAATTGAAAAGCTAATATCCGACGACTGAATCTGCAACGATATTCTAAGGGTGTTAAGCCGGTTCTCTTTCTAAACAATCTGCAAAATGAACTTGGGTCTAGATAACCGACACTTTGTATAATTAGATCAATGGATTAATTAATATTTTCAACAGCAAAGCTTCTTGGCTGAGCAAGCCAAGAAGCTAGAAAAAATAAAAATTATTTAAACACTTTAAAACGCACAGCATCATCGATATAGGCTTTTTCAGCAGCCTCCGCTTCAATTGAACCAAATACCAACTGTGCCCGAAGTTTCCAAGTTTTGGGTATATCCCATTCCGCATGAACTTGTTCATCGACAATTGGATTATAGTGCTGTAAGGATGCACCAATACCGTCACTATTTAAGGCTGTCCACGTTGAAAATTGTGCGATTGCTGTAGAGTGTTCAGCCCAAATCGGAAAGTTTTCTGCATATGCTGGAAATTTTTCCTGTAAGTTTTGGATCACCTCTAAATCTTCAAAGAAAAGAACGGTACCAAAGCCTGCGATAAAGCTGTCCATTTTAGTCTCTGTTTTTAAGGCACTTGCTTCATCTTTGGCATAAGCTTTCAGTTGAACTTTTACAAAGTTCCAGAACTTCTCATGTTCAGCATTAAACAAGATCACTGCCCGAGATGATTGCGAGTTAAAAGAAGATGGACTTTGCTTGATCGCTTGCTGAATCAAATCAGTAAGATGCTCAGGAGATTGATTAACATTACGTCCAATCGCATAAATTGTACGGCGTTTATGAATTAAATCTAAAAAATTATTCGACATTGCTGAATATCCTTGGATATATCCCCGGGGAAATCCGATACTTTAAAAAAGATTATCAAGATATTTTAAAAAATCATAACAAGTATGAATTGATTAAAATCAAAAGTATTACAACATAAAAAAACTTGCTAGAAATATCTACTTTTGTCATATGTTTCTAAGCAAAAGTGAATTAGCAGAAATATAAGGGGCTGTTGACATTTCATAACTGGCTTGCGTTGTAGTTTAAAATTGAGCATGAGATGTATACATCGTAAAGCATGAAGGATAATAGCGAATCTATTTTCGACTTTCATAACGAAGACTGAGATAATTTTAGCCACAATCAGAAGTTTTATCGTACAAACGCGTAATAAAGAAGATTGAATAAGAAGTACCAACATTTAAAATCAAATCATAAAGACTTGCTAAATGAATGACCTCATTTAAATCATTGTCATCATGCTTAAACAACTGCCGAATAAAATCCAAGCATTAAAAATGTTTCCACTCAAAATTTAGATATCGCAATTGGTTAAAAAATGAAAGTTTTAAATATATTAAGTATCATCAGTTCAATATTTATTCTATTTTTTATGTTTTATACGCTTGGGCCTACAATTTAAAAAACTTAAACAGATGAATAAAAAATAAAAGGCAGTTTAAAACTGCCTTTTATACTTGAATTTGAGCATTTCAATCTATTGCTAATTTTTGACTAGAAATTAGCATTCAGCACTTTGGCAGGTACAGAATTTTTCCAAATATCTCGCAAAGTAGGTAAATAGAATTTTTCACCTAACTCAACCAATTCAGCGTCAATCAATGCATGTGTTTCATGCATAAATAAGTAGTCCAGTTCAACCGTAGACAATTGTTGCTGCTTTTTTGCAAATTCTTTACGTTTGGCTTGAGCTTGTTTAAGCAATTGATCTGCAAAATTTTTATTTTTATATTGGCTAATCGCTTGTAAACGTAACTCAATCACGCCCCAACCTGTAAGGAGTTTCTTAAAAATCTCAAAATCTTCAGTTGTGGATTCCCAAGTCATTTTATCCAAGTCTTCATCATCAGGAAGTACTGGGAGTAAAATTTCCATTACACTTGGAAAAATCTTTTTGAAATTTAAAATAAATTTAACAGGGTGCTCACCAGGGTAATCTTTAAACTGCACATTTTCCTGAACATCTGTTAAATAAATTGATAACATTAAAAAATCCTTAATTAAAATACTGTTTATTATAACGTTATTGATCATCTTGCAGCCTAAATACAAAATAAAAACAACATGAAAACAGCGAAAGAAATGCATTCTAACAATTATGACAGTTTATTCAATGCCAATTGCAGTATTCACCTGTTGTCGATCAAAGATTCTGGTGGGCGAATAGGTTAATTGTTAAAAAGAATTGCTCTTGAATAATTAAGCTCACCCTTGTTAGATGAGCCTATGTACACAAAATTACAAATAAATTTAATACTATTGTATTGGCAACTGAGTATTGTTTAGCAAACTAGGAGTACTAATTTTAGGGCTGCTTTGTATTAATTTATCTGTTTCAAATAATAGCTTTTCTTTATCTTTTGTTGAAGAAATCTTATTTATCTGATTTTTTAATTCCTTAATTTGCTCATCTAAATTCGTTACTTCATTTTTACTCTGCTGCTCTTGAGATGGTGTTACCACTGAATTTACCATTTTCGTTTGTATTACGCTTGAAGCATACTTACACTCACCAGCCAGCTTTATTGAATTAAAAACTGCATGATCAAATTTATTATCTTCTATATTTTTCAGGACAGCCTCATTGTATTTTCCAACTAACTCTTGTATAGATGTCAAGGAAGCAAATGTAGCTGTCGCAGAGAACATTTCGGTAGTAGACACTTGAAATGCGTTTGATGCCCCAGAAAAACCCGATAAGAATTTTGCAGATGTTCCTGATGTTGTAGTTCCGGCAATACCTAAAATTGCACCTAAAATACCGATCCCTCCTTTAATTCCTTTTACATTACTTATATCACTTCGATATTGATCATATATTGCTACACAATAATTCGAAGCTCTTAGAAATGATTCCACAGCATCTTTCTTATCACAAGCATCTGATTTACAAGATAAATTAGCCACACCAGTTTGGCTACCAACTCCAATCCATGGCCATTCAGGTTGTTTAGAGCCTTGTAGCGTGTTACAACCCGTCAATAATCCGATAATTATAGTAGTAAACAATAATTTTCCCATTTTTTTCTCCTTTTTGTTTCTTATAATGTCACGTTAAAAATACTATATTTATTTATAAAAATTAATAAGATGAATAAAATGTTACATTTTATAATGACTACTTATTATAATTTTCACGTGAAATTATTAACAAGTTTAAATTTAGTTAAAAAACATTTTTTTCAAGAATTCTAGTTAATAAATACCCAATTCTAGGTATATCAATTCCAAGAATTACAATTAATATAATTTAAATAGATAACAACCTAATCATTAAATGGGAATATAAATATGACAAATATTTCTTTTTTTTCCGAGATCTTTCAACATAACTCAAGAGGAAATAGAAAAGTTACAATTCAGTACAACATTAAGTGTTGAGCCACCCCCAAAAAACTCCTTGTTCCAAATCATGTGGGATGAATGCTTACCCATTGCAGAAAAAGTTTTAGCAACCGATTATTTTCAACATATGATTATAGGTAATCTTGACCCTCAAGATTATGGTCGTTTAATTAATCAAGATTCATTTTACTGCTTTAATGGTCAATTTGATTATGAGCTTGCATCGCAAAGAGCACAAAGTGATAAAATCTTATTTGACTTTTATAATGCAAAAGCACAAAGCTATAAAAGATATAATGTATATTTTACAAATTATTGGGGAATAAAGGATAGAAATAGTATTTTTCCAAACAACTTTATAAATGCATACGTTGAACATGAAAAATTAATTGCTAGTAATGAGCAAAGTCCATATCTCATGTGCGCAATGCTCCCCTGTGAATATCTATGGTTTTGTATAGCTAGAGGTATTGATAACAGGGTTAAGTTATCAAATATATATCGTTTTTGGGTTGAGGAAAATTTATCAGGAGGTGGCCAAGGTGCTTATTTAATGGGAAATATTCTAGAAAAATATAGAAATCAGTTAGATATAAATAAATGTATTAGAATATACATGGAGTCTATGAAGCATGAATTAAATGTATTTACTAATGCATCATTAAAAAGCGAATTTATGCATATAAAACAACCATTTCAAATTAAATCTCTTAAGTTGCAGTTCAATCAGAGAGTTACTCAAAAGCACAAGAAGTTGTGACAAACAAAGAAGTACTTGATTCAGTACGTAAATAATTTTAAATAAATGATGATTTTAGACACCTTTCGAGGTGTCTAAACCTTTGTTATGACGCAGTAATTACTATTTTCATTTTATTGCTACTTCAAGTTTAGAGAATAAATCATGTCTTTAGATTAAAAAAATTAATGTACATGATCCGTCTCCTTTTCCGCCACCTCAAGTGCGGCAGATTCATTGGCAACGTCATTGACCCAACCATAGCCATTTTTCATCAAAATGGTATAGGTTTTACCATCTGCTGTAATCGTGCCCATAGTAAAATTGTCTTTAATGGTTTGAGTAATATGAAACTTCTCATTATTTTGATCTCCTCCTTCTAGAGAGCCTGACCAACTAACAATATCTTCACCTGGATCTACTTCTATACGTTCTATAACAGCCTGTCTGTTTAAACCATAGCCTGGCACATTAAACACGATTTGATCGCCGACATTCTTCGCCTCTAAGGTATATAGATCATTCCTCAGAAATATTCGCCCATCTTTTTTTTGTGCATCTGTCAAAGGAACGGGATTATGCATAGACACCGTATCGACAGTACTCAAATTGAACATCTGTTGATTGAAAATCCCTGCACGTAATTTGTCCTCATCCAGCGTTACAAGATTACGGCGAGCATGGCTGTCTTTTATACGTTGCAATACTTGTGTTTCAGTAAGATTTGCATTTAGTTTCGGTGAATTCACTTGATCGATTTGTTCATTTTGTTTAGACGCAATCGCTTTAGCTATATCAGCTGTCTCCTGTTGACCTGAGATGAACCAAGCCAACAAAGAAACCACCAAAACAGTTAAAACAACGGAAATAATGAGATATATCCGTTTATTCATTATGGATTAACCGCCACTAAAAATTTTGAAATGGCTTCAACATTCTCATTAATTTTTCTTAAGCCATCAAATTTGTCAGTTTCACCTAAACGCACACCATATTCAGGACTATAGATATCTGGGCTTGAATATAAGCCAATTTGATTTCCACCCATAATGGTACTGCCTAAAGGATGACCGAATCCCCAGTTATAACCTGTAGTTCGATCAAAACTATGTCCTAGCCCCATGTTATGCCCTAACTCATGTCGCATTGCAGTGATACCACAACCATAGTTATGTGATCCGATCATGTTGTACTTGCTCGGTGTGCTATTTACATAGGCGAGACCGCAACCCGAATGATCTGTAATGGTATATATCGCATCGGCCCCTGTTCTGGTTCTTTCCACTTGTACAGTGGCATCTGAACGTCCTAAATTAATCGCATCACCGAGTGTCGTTCCAGGGATTCGATAATCCAAGTATCCGACTTCTTTGTAGTAGGCTTTTGCTTGCGAGTTTTCAAGCGCTTCATTGGTTAATCTGAGTGCTTCACGGGCTTGAATTTTTGCAGCAGTTGAACCGAGTTTGTCATTGACTACCGGGCTATTCACAAGCAATAGATCAATCTGATAGCTATCGGTGTTCCAAACACCGTTGTTAAATACCAAACGGATTTTATCGCCTTTTTTCAAACTTGCACTAATGTTACTACCTGAAACTGTAAACGCTGTATCCGCAGAATTAGATACGATGACTTTGTCACCCGACTGAGCCGCTGGCAAGTTTACAACAGGTGCCCATTGTGCATTATCAGCGGTTATTTCAACAACAGGGGTTTTAAATGTAAAACCTTGTGCAGCGGTGTTTGCAGTAAATACGGTTTTAGGAGAAGAAGCCAAAACCCAATACGATTTATCTGCAATATAAATGAACTCGTAACGATTGCCCTTGTTGAGTTTTAGGGTTGCGGTGGTATTGGTATTTTCATTTTCAATCACTGATTGCCAGCTTGCTGTTGAGCTAACAATGATACGATCTCGGTCGTTTGCTGTTTGCGGTAATTTTAATGAAGACACCCACGCCCCATCAGCAAAACGAATTTCTGTTTTAGGTGCAGTTAAATTTTGCAAAGCCGTATTTAATGCCGCAGTATTACCATTGATCACGTTGATAATACGTGTCGGAACAGACAGTGGAACCCATTTACTCAGTTCTTGATTATATTGAAAGATATATGCATCATTTTTATTAACAACCAATGTACTTGGAAATAAAGCATTTTGTGAATTAATTTTTGAGGATTTAAGCGCATTAGACTTAATTACAAGGATCTGGCCATTCTGACCTGTTTGCGGTAAATGAATTGTCTCAGTCCAAGCAGCATCACTTAAAACATATTGGGCCTGTGATTGTTGAAATACTGGAATGGTATTGCCATTTTTTTCAGGCGTAAAATTGGCAGTTTCAGGCGCATAAAACTCCCATTTTCCATTACTAAATTTAAAACGATAACTGTTTCCAGACTTTAGTGTGAGAACGCCTTTTTTTTCAATATTTACATTACTTAAATCAATATCACTGTCATAACCCGCAGTTGATTGAATTGTAATTAGGGCACCTTCTTTTGCTACATTCGGTAAGGAAATATTCTTCACCCAATTGCCATTGGATACACTAAATATCAGATCATCATAGCCTGTTGGGATGATTCCACTCTGGTTATTCTGGTTTGGTGATAGTGTGGTTGCGGCTATGGCAAAAGTGACCATGCCACTTGTAATGAAGACTGTAATAACTTTTCTTTTATTCATGTTATACCTGAGTCAATATTATAAAGTTGAGCTGACACTATAAATTAATTTTTATTGAAAAATAAAATTAAAAATTGTTAATAAAATCGATAAAACTAACAGCAACCCTAGGTTCTATTAACTTATAAATATATGATATATAAATAAAAATAAATATTACAACCCCAAAATAATGCAGAGCTTATAAAATAAAACTTAGTAAAATCATTAATATAAATCAATCAATAATTCGTGAATTATCCTTCTTTTTGTTGAATAATCGCTGAGCTTAAATCTTAATATTCCATTATAGAAATTTGATATTTCTATAGCTGATTCAACCCATTAAAATTATTTCTATATCATTTCATCCACATTGATTTTCACATCTTTATTTTCTGGATTTGTAAATTAAAAAATAACAATATCAATAATTTAAATAAATAATGTTAAGTTTATAAAGCAATATTTTCTATTCAAAAGAGTAAAAATCACAAAAAAAGTGTCCTCAAAGGATATGGTCGCTAATTATTCTAAATGGTAAAAACTTTTAATCGCTTAACAGTTTCATGTTGGATAACCACAATGATCACGGAAAGTCATCAAATTAAAGCAAGAAAAGTACATTTCGATTTTTCTGAGTCTTCTGTATGTTGGATGCCAGATGATCCACTATGTTCACATATTGCCAATGGTATCAATATGCTTTTGCCTGCGGGTGAGTTTTGGTTTTGTCGGGTATTTAATAAAACCCTCCCACATATTACAGATGAAAAATTAAAACAAGACGTTATTGGCTTTGTCCGTCAAGAAGCTGCACATGCACGAGCACATGAAAAAGTACAAGACTTTTTAAGAGAAAATGGCTATGACATACAAGAACCATTAAATCGTGCCCATCTTGTTTTCAACATTTTATTAGGTGACAAACCATTAGGAATTCCTTTTTTAAAAGGGAAAAAATTTGATGAATATTGGTTAATCTTTCGTGTAGGTGTTATTGCAGCAATTGAGCACTTCACAGGTACAATTGGGCAATGGACGCTTGATAGCAAATCTTGGGATAAAGCAGATCCAGCCATGGCTGATTTATTCCGCTGGCATCTCGCTGAAGAAGTTGAACATCGTTGTGTCGCTTATGATTTGTTTGAGCATTTATTACAACAAAAGCTAGGTTTTTATGTTTCCAGACAAATCATTATGATGGGAATTTTTCCGCTTTTTATTTACTTCCTTATTGATTTTGCTCGTAGTCTTGGTCAACAAGATACTGAGCATCAACAAATCCAGAAATTAATGCGCCGTGGGTTCTTTGCTTTTATTCGAGAGTTTGAAAAAACTGCAACCAAAACAGATCACCTACCGACCATTAAATACCTATGGAAAGCCACTCTACGTTGGACATCTCCAAAGTTTAACCCAATTCATGAGGGTGATACAGAACAGGCTTTAGCTTATATGTCACATTCACCTGCTGTTCAGTATTTTGAGAAAACGGCGCTCAATTAGAGGGTCATCACATAATAAAAATGACCATAAGGCTCGGAAGAAACATGGTTAATGCGAGTCCTATAACTCCTCCAAATTCAAAATAAAAAAGCACCTAAAGGTGCTTTTTTATACGACTGATACTTGCTCAATAAATCATCAAAAGTATAGCCGCTTACAACTCATTATTTCGCGTTTGGACGTACCATTTTTTCAGGTTGTACCACTTCATCAAACTGTTCAGCCGTGACAAAGCCAAGTTCTATCGCGACTTCTTTTAAAGTCTTATCTTCTTTATAAGCCGTTTTGGCAACTTTAGCGGCATTTTCATAACCAATCACAGGATTCAGTGCTGTTACCAACATCAATGAATTATGTAAGAAGTAATCAATTTTTTCACGATTTGGTTCAATCCCTACAGCACAGTGTTCATCGAAGCTGTTACATGCATCGCCAAGCAATTGAATCGACTGAACAAGATTATATGCAATCACAGGCATATAAACATTCAGTTCAAAATTCCCCGCTGCACCTGCAAAATTAATCGTGGTGTCATTCCCCATCACTTGCGCAACCACCATGGTCATTGCTTCACATTGGGTTGGGTTGACTTTACCTGGCATGATGCTTGAACCTGGTTCATTCTCTGGAATACGCAACTCACCCAAACCACAACGTGGTCCACTTGCTAACCAACGTATATCATTGGCAATTTTATTTAAACTTGCAGCTAAGGTTTTCAATGAACCAGAAGCAAATACAGCAGCATCACGACCAGCAAGTGCTTCAAACTTATTTGGATTACTGATAAATGGCAAACCCGTCAGTTTGGCTAATTCTTCCGCTGCTTTGTCTGCATATTCAGGATGCGCATTTAAACCTGTACCAACAGCTGTACCACCAAGTGGTAACTCATAGAGCCACACCAAAGCCTGTTGTAAACGTTTTAGTCCATGATCCAGCTGTGAAACATAGCCACTGAATTCCTGTCCTAATGTAAGTGGTGTTGCATCCTGTAAATGAGTACGGCCAATCTTAACAATATCGTCAAACGCTTCAGATTTTCGATGTAAAGTGTCTCGTAAACGTTTTACTGCTGGAATAAGCAACTCATTGATTTGTACCGCAGCAGCCACATGAATCGCTGTTGGAAATGAATCATTCGTAGATTGCGCACGATTGACATGATCATTCGGATGCACAGGCTTTTGTGAACCTAATGGATTGCCTAGTTTTTGATTGGCGATATTGGCAATGACTTCATTACAGTTCATATTACTTTGCGTACCTGAACCTGTTTGCCAAACCACCAAAGGAAATTGTGAATCCCATTTGCCTGAAATTACTTCATCAGCAGCATCGACAATATACTGTGACAGATCATGCGGAATTTGGTTTAAGCTGGCATTGGTTATTGACGCTGCTTTTTTGACTAGCCCCATCGCTCGAATCATCGGGCGTGGCATATGTTCTGTACCAATTTTAAAATTTTCTACGCTTCGCTGAGTTTGTGCGCCCCACATTGCTTCGCTTGGGACTTCAACATCGCCCATTGTGTCATGTTCAATACGTGTTTGCATTTTCAACCTCTTCTTCATCCATATCTTATTTTCAAGTTAAAGCTTGTTTTGACAACATCTGCGTAAAAACACCAGCTTCAGCGAAGCGATTATGCTAAACAAATCAATCAAAAATGTAAATGATAATTATTTACAACAATCATCTATTCTGGATTTTTATCGGTTGTTTAAGGTATTTTGATAAAAACGCCATTCATCTTCAATCATTTGTTTAAGCGAGCGCTGTGCTTTCCATTTTAAAATCTCAAATGCTTTTTGGCTGGTAGATGCAACCTGATCCAGTTCATCTAATTTATACACCGCATCAATTTGATGGATTTGACTTGCTGTAACCTCTTCGATCAAGTTGATCAGGTTTTGTATCGAACTGACAGGACCTGCAATATCAAAACTTTGATAAACATTGCCCTGCTCATGTAGCCAAAGAATAGTTGATTTAATTGCTTCACATACATCAAGTACATGCACAAAGCTACGCTCAGTCGTTTTATCCTCAGTCTCTGAATTACGTTGTACTTCAATTAGATCACGTTGTTGAGCCGCAACTTGTAAAGCCAAAGGGACAACATTTTTAGGTAGAGGTGCAACAAACTCACCCAAGACACCATGCTCAAATGCACCGACGACATTTGAAACCCTTAAAATGGCAATTTTCCATTCTTCATCAGTTTTGAATGTGTCTTTAATGATTTCTTCAATCATTTGCTGAGATTTTATATAAGGATTAGGGTAACTATAATTAAATGCGGTTTGTTCATTCAGCTCTAAACTTGATTGCGCATAAACCATAAGGCTAGAAAGATGTACCAAATTTCTGACACCGGTACGCTGCATCGCACGTAATAAACTCATAATACAACTGAGATTGTCATTATAATATTCAAGTGGTTTTAGATTCGACTCTTCAATGGACTTAAATCCCGCACAATGCACAACGGTATCTATTGAATATTGTTCAAATACTTTATTTAAAGCGGGAGTATTACGAATATCAATTTTGACAAAGGGAATATACATTCCTGTAATAAATTCTAAGCGCTCTAAGCATTGCAGATTGGCATTGGCTAGATTATCCACAATGACGACCGCTTGCCCTTGAGCTAGCAAACTTAAAACCACATGCGAGCCTATAAAGCCTAAACCACCAGTCACTAAAATCATTGTATAGATACTCCTTTTAAAAATCAATTACTTGCATCATACCAGTGTTTATTTGGTGCGTTCATCAACTTATCCACAAGCCAGAAAAACTAAAACCAACTTAAATATCCTTGGCTTATTAACCTACAAGATCATTAATTTAATCTTACCGTCTTACAAATATAGTGTGTGTTGCAGTTCAGTTATGGTTAGAAATAGAAAATCCACATTTCATTCACTTTTACAATTCATCCTTATCTATTGAAACGTTTCCCTAATCCAGTGGTTTTATTATTGTAATATTTTGCCACTAAATTTTAATCATAATTACTCATAAAAACAATTGCTTATTAAATTAAAAAAGTTTGGCCAAAGTAATATTTTGCCATTTTTCAAATATTGAGTTAATGCTGATTATGTTGATTGATGTCCAAATCTAACAACCGCAACTTTCTATTTAGCACTTTATCCAAATATTTAGGAAGCTGCTCAAATATCGCAATTCCAATAGGAATCATAAAAAAACCAATAGGCATGAATAAAATTGTAAAATCCAAAAGAACACCAATGCAAAAAAAATGAACTGCAAATAATTTTACAAAGAATTGAGTAATTTTTATTGTTAACATTATCTTTTGTTTTTTGTGCATATAGTTACTTTCACCTTAAATTTTATTAAAAATATACCACTATCATCGTATTAAGTATTGATTTTAATTACACAAAATAGAGCCTTATTATTAGCATCATTCAAAGTACTACATTCATTGTATTTAGCTACAGTATCAATGATCCATAAGCCGATTTCTTTTCCCTGCCTTGACTCCAATTTTAGGAGTTTAGGGCAAGGCACAATCAGATTAGCTGGAATCGTCGGGGATAAGTGAGTTGATGTTGCGCAAGCCATCAGCTTCAATTAAAAAGTTGTTATAAACAGAACGCTCAATGATCTTTTGCACTTCACGATTTTTTGTTTCTGTGATGACACGTTGTTCTGGCTTAAGAAAGAAGAAAAAAAGAGCAGCTCAATTGACAAGCTTAATAGTTATGTAATCAGTTATGCAAAAAATGCATAGTAATATTAAAAAATGCATTAGATGTTTGAGATACATCACATTAACTTTGATCTGCGAATTAATTATGTAGTTTATGTTGATAGTTTTCACATTAAATCGCAGAGATCAACAGCGCAAAATATTAATAATTAAGGATATTTAATGGACTTAGTGCTTAATCCAACATATACACTCATGTTAGCAGTATTGGTTTTATATACAGGCCGTATTTTAAACAAACATATCCCTTTTTTGACAAAATACAACATTCCAGAACCCGTGGCAGGTGGATTAGTTGGAGCAATTATTTTTTACATAATCCATCAACTTATGGGATACACAATCACAATAAATAAGCCTATGCAGGATACATTTATGTTGATGTTTTTTGCATCCATTGGATTGAGTGCTAATTTCGCAAAGTTAAAAGAAGGTGGAAAACCTTTAGTTATTTTCCTTATCGCAATTTCATTCTTTGTTTTGGTACAAAATGGCGTAGGGATGGCTGTCGCTAAAATGGTTGGCTTAGATCCTCTAATGGGTGTAATTGCTGGTTCAATTGCTCTAATAGGTGGTTTGGGAACAGCAGGTGCTTGGGGGCCGATTTTTGAATCAAAATATGCTGTTGAAGGTGCATTACCAATGGGAATTGCAAGTGCCACATTTGGGATGGTAGTTGGGGGCCTAATGGGTGGACCGCTAGCAAGGTATTTAATCAAAAAGCATCAATTAGCTTCTCCCTTAAATAGTGAAGTACGTCAGGAAAATAAAAGCGCACCACTAACAGATAGTGAATATGTGTTTGAAGCTCCGCAAAAAGTTCGCCTCATTACTGCAGACAACGCCATTATAACCTTAGGAATGTTTGCTTTTGCTTTGGCTTTTGCAGAGATTATGAAAAACTTAACTATTGGTACAGCTTTTGAATTGCCTACATTTGTATGGGCTTTAGGTGGCGGTATTTTGCTTCGTAACGTGACTGAATCTGGCTTTAAACAACCAATTTTTGATCGTTCAATAGACGTATTTGGCAATACTGCGCTTGCTCTATTTTTGGCGATGGCTTTGGTCTCATTGAAACTTTGGCAATTAGCAGATTTAGCTGTTCCAATGATTATATTGTTAATTGCTCAATCCCTTACTATGTGGTTATTTGCGGTTTATGTATCTTTTCGAGTTATGGGAAAAAACTACGATTCAGCCGTTTTAGCTTCAGGTTTGTGTGGTTTTGGAATGGGAGCTACCCCTAATGCAATCGCAAATATGCAGGCAATTACTAATATGTATGGTCCATCACATAAAGCATTCTTGATTGTGCCTTTGGTCGGTGCCTTCTTTATTGACTTAGTCAATGTGGTTGTAATTCAAGGTATTTTGAAATTTTTTGGTTAATATATCTAGCCCTCACTCCGAGGGCCATGCTTTCCTCAATCTTTCTGCATCAGCTGTGTGTCCATCAGTGGCTTTTGCCACTACTTAATAATAATAGCTACCAATAACTTAATGAACAAACGATGTTATTGGTAGTAATAAAATATATGTAAGATTAGCCTCTTAGACTATCTTTTAAATATTCAATAACTTGAATTACTTTTGCTGAATTATAGCTACGATTTTGGATTACCGCCCATACATTTACATAGCCCATATGCCAGTTTGGTAATATGCGCACAAGCTTACCTTCATGAACTGAATCTTTAACTTCAAAAGAGCTTAGTATCGATATTCCATATCCCTGTTCACACATTTGCTTAAGGATTAAAATATTATTAATCACGATTTTCGGTTTTCTCCCCAAGGTTATATTTAAATGTTTATTTCCATTAAAAAAATTCATTTTGATTGATGCAGTATTATTAAAATGTAAATGTAACCATTCATAGTCTATAAGTTCATAAGGATGAGTGGGCAAACCATGTTCTTTTATCCAGTTAGGTGCAACATATAAACCCATTTGCATTTCTGAAATTTTAAACGCTACATAAGATGAATCTGGCATTTCACCAACTCTTATAGCTAAATCAATTCTTTGTTCGATTAGATCTATATATTCGTCATGAGCTTGGATATTTATACTCATTAAAGGAAATTTTTGCGCCCATTCTCCCAAGCCAGTCATGAAATACGTAGCTAAACCTACTGGTGCAGCAATACGTAGCTCTCCAAAAGGGATTTCCACCTCTGATTCTAAAATATTTTGTGCATTTTCAGCTGCCGTACTTAACTGCTGACAATAAAAATAATAACGCTCCCCTACTTCAGTTAAAGTTAATTTCCTTGTCGATCTATGTAATAAAGTTATGCCACTATGGCGTTCTAAATATCGAATTTGTTGACTAACAGCTGAAGGTGACATTTCTAACAATCTTGCAGCTGCACTCATTGAACCTTGTTCAACAACCTTACTGAAAATTACCATTCGTTTATAGTGATCCATTTTAAACTACAGCTTCAAGGTGATAGTTTTAAAACGCTACTATTTCTTAACGCAAGTTTCAAATACTATTTTATTAACACATCTAATTTAATTAGTGAGAATACTGAAATGAAAGTAGCTTTAATTGGTGCAACAGGTTATGCAGGCTCAGCTTTGCTTGAAGAATTGTTAAGTCGTGAATATGAAGTAAAAACTTTAATACGTGAATCAAATAAAATTGAGGCTAGGCATAATCTTGAAATTATTCAAGTTGATGTTATGGATGAAACAGCAATATTAGCAGGCTTAAAAGGGGTAGATGCAGTTATTAGTGCTTTTAATTCAGGTTGGACAAACCCAAATATTTATGAAGATTATATAAAAGGATCTCGTTCGATCGTAAATGCGGCTAAACAATCAGGCATTAAACGTCTGTTAGTGGTGGGCGGTGCGGGTAGTCTATATGTAGCTCCAGACTTGCAATTAATAGATTCACCTGACTTTCCAAAAGAATATTATGCTGGGGCAAATGGTGCCCGAGTATTGCTTGATGAGTTGAAAAATGAAACTGAACTTAATTGGACTATGATTAGCCCTCCAATCGGGTTTTCAGCAATGAATCCAGGTATTCGTACTAATAATTATCGTGTTGGAACAGAAACACCCCTAATGAATGGTAATCAACCAGGAACAATATCTGCTGAAGATTTAGCAATTGCCTTGATTGATGAATTAGAGAATGGACAGTTTATTCGTCAAAGGTTTACGGTCGCATATTAATTTAAAATCATTTAAATAAAAAATTTCCATCTAATGAAACCCTCAACTGAGGGTTTTTTGCATCATTCAAAGCTCTACACTGATTGTATTTAGCAACAGTATCAATGGTCCAAAGTGTGATTTCTTTGCCATGCCCTGATTGAAGTTTGAGGAGTTTAGGGCAAGGTGGCATCATGATATGAAAAAATATTTAAATTTTCCAATAAGCTGTATTAAGATAACTTTAGAAAAATTTAACTCATAAGTAATTCTATTTGGAACTAATGATAAGAGAAATCTATTGAGAAACTATTATCACCACATAAAGGCTCAGTCTAGACTGTATCAAGTGATAGTCTATGGTTGTATTGCGCTCATCTCCATTATCTTCTTTATGAATGTATGGGGCTATAACGCTATACTAAAATATAAATTAAATAATCCTAAAAATATTATTGAAACTTGTGCATATTTTAGAGGGGTAAGTAAATCTAAAAATGGTTCAGGTTATTACCTTAATGTTGATAACTATATTTATGATACCCAAAGAATTCGTCAAAAAGCTTTTCCTTCTGGTTTAACATGGCGTGACTTTTATGAATCTTTAGATAAACAGCCATCTAAGTGCCATAAGATAAAATATGTGCAACTTGATTCTATCTTATCGAAAAAGATTTTTATTTATGACTATCAAAAGTAGTTATAAACTATTAATTTAAGAGTACTTTTTCCTATTTAATATGTAATGGGGATTATGCGAATTCGCTCTCACTCAGAGGGCCATTCTTCCCTTAATCTTTCTGCATCAGTTGCGTGTCAATCAGCTTTTTTTGCCATTGATCGATATTCAATAATGCAGTTTTCGAGTATGTCACTGTTGGCAGTGGTGTACTCAATGATGGTTTCTTTACCCTTGCCCTTACTTAAGCTTTAGTAGTTTAGGACACGGTAGCATTTTACATGAGAACTTATCAAAGTTTTTAAATAAGCTCTATTATGTTATTTTTAGTGAATCTAAAAGGTGGTGGATATATTAAATAGTGGTTTGACGGTGGTTAAAAGATACCAGTAGGTGGTTGGAGTGAAAATGATATTCATCATATTAAGCCTCTAATATTTTGAGGTACTAATAATTTAGTGCCTTTACAAAGAAAATGCATTAAAGGGAATATTCTCAGTTTTGGAATAGGTACTAGTATGAATTATAGTTTTGAAGTCAATGTAGGTTTATTAAAAAATAGTTGGACGAAACCTAAAGCAATAAATAATATTTCCATAGATATGTTATTTAGATGTAGGTTCTTACATGGAATAAATGAATTTAATGATATACCCTTTTCTGAAGATTTTATAGAATTCTATAGAATTTCTAATGGTGCATATTTGTTTGAAGATGTTATATATGGACAGTGGGGGTTAATATTATTAGATTTATATTTCATAGAAGTAAAAACACAAGAATTTATGCATGATTATAGAGATGATTTCATCTTTGGGGATTATATTATTGGTGAGTTTTTGGGAGATAATGATTTATTGCTATTAAGGTTAGATGAAACTAAAGAGGATTATGGCTCTATAATAGTAGCAAACCGAATGGATAGCAGAGAAGAGTGGAAAAAAGTAGAAAGAAATTTTCGTAATTTTATAGTGAATTTTGCAATTAATGAGGGACAGAAATATTGGGAATGAATATTTTGAGTTTGATGAGTGCTGATGAAAAAACAGCAGAATTTAAAGCTTAAAAGATAAAAGTCATTGAAGAAAACAAAGGAAATGTCTCAAAAACAGCAAGACAGCTCTAGCTTTCGCATTCTCAGTTTGAATAATAATTTCAGTCTGTTTGTATTTCTGGATCTGCCCTACTTTGTGGTTCAGTAAGGCAAGACAAACAATCTACAAAAAAGTGAGAAGTCCGATTAAGATTTCTCGCCATTTTGATAGTGCTTTAAAAATCCATATCATTTGTCGATACTCCATTTTTTATATGCATTAGCCAACTTCACATCATAGTTATTAATTGCATAATTTTTGCCGTTATAACCTTTAGCAAAAACTTTCCAATCTTTGTTTTTAAGGGCATTCACAAGATTATTTACCTTTATATATCGACACATCGCATCAAGCTGTGAGGCTTCATCTTTATCAATTCGACCACCACTATATACTTCTGCATCAAATGTACGGCGCTTCTTCGTACCATCTTCATTAATCGAAATTGGTGCGTTTACAGCTGTAAATTGATGCTTCAGATGTTCTTTCAATTCATCTGGCATTTTCATGCTCCAATAAAAAACCACCCATTTGGGTGGTTTTATAATTAATAAATAGTCAATTAAAACTTACATCTTTCCAGTCTTTAGGTTTATGTTTGTTTAAAAATTCTGCATCATTTACTCTAGGCACTGTCTCACCCCAATTAGCAGAATTATTTATTATTGATCTAAATTTAGCATTAGCATTTTTAAAATCGACAACTTCATAATCTTTAGCTGCAAACCATGATTTATCAGGACTAGGATCCTTATTTGTCACAATCTTGTTTTTATCACTTCCAGCAAAATCTAAATAATGTGTTGTTTTCTTAATAATATACTTAACACCAAATGCATTTACATTATCTGCCAAATGCCCCGTATCCCCTGCTTTACGCGTGTTTACCCCTTTGTGTTCAGTTGTTGAAACAAATTCTGGTTTATCATCCTTCATCCAAACTATCGCATGCTCCCATTCGTGACGATGTCCTCCCAAATACCCATCATCTTTAACAGCGTACAATCCAAATACACGAGCCTTATATTCAGGTTTATTCTTTGATACAACTTCGTTATAAACTATGTAAGCCTTACTTAATTGGTTAGCATAACCACAATGGCCATTTTTAGCTCCCCCTGTTCCTATGCCATGATTTGCCTTCAATTCCTTTTTGTCTGAATCAAACCAAACAGGTGATGAAGCTAAGCAGCCATCAGTACCGAACGCAAATACAATACGTCCTTTGTTTAGGTCAACTGGAGATGGTGGCTTGTTTTCAGCATTAATTGTTAGACATGCAGCCTCATCAGCTGGACATAAGTGTTTTGGCCAATTCTCTGCAAATGAAGTTAATGGACTCAAAAATCCAATTGCAAATAATGAGAAAATTGCTTTTTTCATGATTAATACTCTTAATTAATTTTACTAAGTATTAAAAATAAGGCTCAAAAAGCATTAAAAAAATACCTGAAATTGGGTAATATTCAAAAAGGTTGAGTTTATATAAATCAAATAACATATAAAGTGCTATTTGCAATGAACATTCGATTAGCGCGCTCTTCAGTTTTTTTCAAAATCACCTCACTATCTGTAATATCAATAACTTCTAAATTCAAATCTGATGCCAGCAGATAATACAACGTCCAAAAAGGATCATCTATGTGCCTAATGATGTTGTTTAACTTAAGGTGAGTTGGTCTTACCCGACTATCATTAATCGCAACATACATTAAATATGGTCGTGATTCCTTGTTAGCCTGTTGCTGTGTCCATCTACCGTGTGCATAAGCCATCTGCATGTTAGTACGGTAGATATTTGCTAGGTGATGATCTGAGAGTTGAATGCCCTCATCAGCTATATGTTTCTTAAACTCATCAAAAGTTGAACCATCTTCAGTTGATTTATTTACCAGCTCCAAAACAGTCTTGATTTGATCGATAGAGGCCAATCGACTTACTGTAGCGGAGTAATGCCTTGTTTTAATATCAAGTAAGTAAAACTCTTCAGGTAAAGCGAGTCAATTTATCCGTACCGCGCTGCACAGGTAATACTGGAACACCTGAATAAGTTCCTAGATTTTGAATAAGTTGAGTTCCATGGGCTTTATCTTCGACTTTCATCCAGCGGATTGGTCTTAACTCATAGGTATAATCTTTGTGTTTATCGATAAACTTCTGCGCCTGACGGTTCATTTCAGGGGCTTCCCATTTACCACGTAAAAGATCAATCAAATAGAGCTTCCCATCAATGCCAATCCCCTGGTACATTTCCAGACATAACAAAATTTGTAGGATCTTCAGAATGAAGACGCTGCATGATCATAATGATTGGAGTATCTGACTTTGCTTTTCGTGAATTGACGGTGTTAAGAATTTTTCGATTAGCCTTATCTCTTGCAGGCTTACTAAATGCGTCTTCAGGCTTTAACGGATCATCTAGAATGATGCAGCCAGTAAAACCATCATCAGCTAAGGTCCCAGCACGGCGACCTGTGACCTGACCACCCATTGAAGCAGCATAAATATGTCCTGCTTCATAACCATCTACAGTGGTTTTCCAGCTTGCCTTAGCATCTGTGCTTGTCGATATATTTGTCTTCCACATTTGCTGGAAATCATCTGATTTCACTATGTTTCGTGCTGTGGATGACACATCCTCCACCAGCGACTGAGAATAAGATAAATACAAGAACCTTGAGCGTGGATTTAAACCAATACCCCGTGCAATTAGATTTGTAGTTAATTCGGTTTTACCAGCACCTGGTGGAACGTTAATCACAAGGTTTGCAATGTTACCCTTAACTACCTCATCTATAAGCCAAGCAACATATTCATGGTGCCAATTCACAATGAATTTAAACCCCATTCTTGGTTTGAAAAAACGGCGTGTGAAATACAAATGCTCTTGCTCGCACAAAGTCTTTTCTACATGTGTTTGCAGATTCATTTAATACTCCTCTTGTGCCCTCCTAACCGCTTCATTTACTTGTTCTTGGGTGGCTTGCACTAAAGAGGTTTGCAGTGGTTCACCTCCCTTGCCAGTGATTTCTTGACGATTGGTATATTTACCACCAACGTCCTCAGCTGCTTGCTTGAGAATATTTAAAGCAGCTACTCGATTCTTTGAGTGCTTCTGATATTGATTCTCTAATCGTTGAAGGCGCACAGCCAAATTTGCTATTGGAATACTTTCTGGTTTACCTAAAAACATTTCACGCGTCTTTTCAAAATCAAGCCTCAATTCTTCACTGAGATTCTCACCTGATCGTTTTGTAGGATCATATTTTTCACATTGCTGCTTAGTAACTTTTATCCCGTAATCTTGGTGGACGAGCTCCACTGTTTCTGACGGTGTGTTAAATACGGCAAGTGAACGAACTATAAAAAGTTTTACCTCTTTTTTTAGTGCCGCCATAACCTTTATCCTGTCAACCTACGTCAACCAAAATAGTTAAAAAAAAGAGCCTTATGGCTCAATTAATCAAACATGTACCGCAGCACTTGGAAATATTTAAATCTGATACAAACGGCGGGTTTTGAGCTACCTCAACCAATCGCTTGACGTTTTCGCTTGCTCCCCAGCGTTTGACCACCCCGATAAATTCCTCTACATCATGGCCAGCTAAATAATGTTTAGGTAAGCCTGTATGATCGCTATAGAGGATTTCTCCATCTTCATCACGTTCTACACCAATGTGATATAGCTCATGCTCAATCAAAGCGCAAAATTCACGATCATTTGCACGTTCGCAAAAGCTTGCATCTACAGTAATGAGATATATAGGTACAAATCCAAACCAGTCGCGCATTTGTTGTTCTTGCCGAGCTTTGCGCCATCCGCCCTGATTAAACATTACTTTTTCACACTGGCCTAACACCATCCGTTTTTTAGCTACTGCGGCAGATGATGCCCATGCGAATGCTAAAAATGTTTCATCGTCATGTAATAGCTCTGCTATGTGGTCATGATCCGGATTATGTAATGCACCGCCAAGCGTTAGAAAATTGGTTACCACCCATTCTTTTAGATCCACAGCAGGTGCCAAGCGAATCGCTTCTTCTTCCTCTGCTTGATCAATAAAATCAGTCGGTGGAAATGGTCTGATCTGTTCCATTGAAAATATGCCTCTTCAAATTCTTGAGCCACTGACTAGAAAAATTAGCTTCGACCTGCAATGGTCCATCTTCCTGAATTTTATATCTTGGTGATGACTCTATTCTCACAACTGTATAACCCATATCGGCAGCAACATCGTAACGATCCATACTCCAAGCTTTATCTTTCAGCTTACCTTTGCGACCACCCGACCATGGTCCACCTGAGATCTCAACTAAAATTCTGTGCTTAATAAGATGGAAATCGAAACGCCAATGTTTTGTTGATTCAAATTTGAATAATTTCTCATACTTAATTTTGAATACATTCAACGATTGCTCAAAGTCTTTAAATGCTTCTAAGTATGCTTCTTTTGCCTTTGGCAATGGTCTTGTTCTTGGTTTTGTTTTAATAGGCTTCTTTGGGGTAAGAGTGGTGTATTGGTTAATTTCCATAAAGGAATCTCCAATAAAAAACCTCCCGAAGGAGGTTATTAATATTTAATTAAGTGTTGGTTTCGGAATTGGTATCGAATTTGGAATAAGTTCTTGGTTTTTAAGAGTGAAACGTTTTGGACAACTTTTATTACCCCATTTAGTTACAATACCATTTTCGATTAAATACTTCATTACACAAAGTGGTGAGTTTGCCCCAATACCCCAGTCCACTTCATAAGAAATAATTTTTGAACCATTTGAAGCAGTATAGTTGTAATCAGGTGGACCTAATTCACTCACTAAAGTGATTTCTGATTGCCCTACTCTTTTACTCATTTTATCGCTAATCGTGGCTACTCTATTACTACTACCTGGTAAAGTTCCTGTTGGGGAGTTAACACAACCTGAGACGAAAAAAGCAATACTTGTTAATAAAATTAAAAATTTCATAATTATGTCGCTTATTATTAATCAAATTCTTTTTTACTTTATATTTTTGTCTGAACACTCTCAACTAAAAAAATGTTTTTCTTTTTTACAAAGTTCACGGAAGTGTTTGAATTTTGGTGTTGGTTTTGCATCTACAGTTTTCAGTGAACATTAAAAAGCCCCTAAGAAGGGGCTTTAAGATTAATCAACATATTCTTGTTCAGAGGGAATCAGGAACACAACAATCAACCTATATTATTTTTTAACATTTATTCAAATTTTTGTTTAATACTTTGTAGAACAATTTAGCTCAAATTTATTATTTATTAAATTTATGTGGCACTTATCACTTTCCCTCATTCCCTTTCAATAAAGGATCTGCAAGCGACTTGTGCAAATAACAACCACTTTTGAAATTTAGTTGTAAAAAAAGACGCCTAAGCGCCTTTTAATAAACTACTTAACAATTATTTTTCTTGGCTTGACCGGGTGGGCAAAACCGTCCATTGCCATGACCATCGTTATAGCGACCATCAGGGTCAACAACAATACTTCCTTCAGGTGTATGCACAGCGCAAGCCGTTAAGCTAAAACTGCAAAATATCATTAGTGCAATTAATATAGATTTCATAATCGAACTCCTTTTAGAATTAAAATAGAATTATTTATCAGGATTATCTACTTTAAATTTGTTATCTAAAAGTCAAAATTTCTTATTCATTAAAAAGCCCACCTTTTTGATGAGCTTATAGCCTTTAATTCCAAATACGGGATAATCCTTTATCTAATCTGCCTTGCCAGCTTCTCAGCCTCGACAAACGCATCATGAAAACTTACTTTATCTGAAAACCAAAACTTATATGTCTTTACACCAATTACAATAGACTGCTGAAAGTAATCGATTGGGCTTTTCTCTACAACTTGACCGCTCAGCTCACCACCGATGCAAATATTCATGTGTTTTCCTATTTATCGGTGGGAGTGTAGCACTTTTGATTGGTGTGAAATGCAAAAAACAATAAATGGATAATTAAAGATTATTTTCCGATTTAAATGTTTTGATATCAATCAACTCGCCATTATCACAAATATATGTAATAACATCTTCATCTTGATAACTGTTATCTATCTCACATCCCATCTTATCTCTGTAAATTTCGAACATACGGTCTGCCTGCTTATCATTATATCTAATGAATCCCAACACAAGAATCGGAATTATAAGGACCGCAATTACCATCACTTTATCAATTGCAACTTTCTTAGACCGAAATTCTATCGCTAAATTGTAGAATCCAATTCCAGATAAGCCAACAACTGCAACCCAAAACATGATTGCATTCTTTTGAAATAATAAAAGAAAAACTAAAATCAGATATAAAACTACAAGAATATTTTTTTTCATAAAATTTAATAATATTTGAGGAATTTTTCAAAAACAAAACCCCGCAATGCGAGGTTTATCTAGTGAATTACATAACTTCGTCCACTATAGCTGAAATATGCCATATCCCTTGTACAAGGTCAAGATTCTAGCTACTTTTGTCAAAAGAATATGGAACTATGGTGTTTTTATCAAAACAATTATTTAAATTTATATTAATTCCAAAAAACTGAAAATATTTTTTGGTCTCCTGATGAGCGTACTTGTACTTTATACCCTGCCTGCTTGAATTCATCACTCAAGTTACATAGGTCCTGGTGATCAATCTCTTTTGAGATATTCTCACTCATTGACAACTCGCCTTCATCAGCTTTAAGGACAATTTGTGATTTTAAGAATCTTTTTAGATTGTCTATAGAGTGTTGTTGAATATTCTTAGGAATATCCCTCAATTCATTCTTCATCGTACTTACCCTCTTTTACATAAATATTAGAGAATAAAAAACAGCTAAAAATATAAGTATTAGATAAATATCTAAGAAAATTAGCTGTTTTTTAAACTCTTAATTTGTTAGTTATCAAAAGCTTTTAGACAATGGCGACAGACAATTAATTCACCATCTTTACAACGATGAATATCCAACACTCTGTGTATGCCAATGAAGCATTTAAAATATTGAAACACAATTGCCTCCTCTCTAAATGCATATCTTTAGATATGCTTATGTCTACATTGAATTATTTATAAATCCATATTCCTGCAGGAACGCTTCCAAACTCATGAACTATTAAAGTTAGTACAACGAAGATAAAGAAGAAAAATGTAATGTTCAGCGCTTTAAATATCATTTTCTTCATCCTCGTTTTGTTACGCTATTGCTTCTATCGAAACTCTTTTAAATTATTTGATCGACAAATTCTTCAAGATTCAATTTGAAGAAGTTCAAATTTTCTTAAATCGTTTAATAGCAATAACTTCCAACTATCCCCCATGCTTAACAAGACTAATATTTTCATAATTCATTTTTACTTTGTAAATATGAGAATATTAAAAATAGCACCTTGATTTGTATCAATATTATGTTCTTAAGATAATTTTTGTATTGAATGTGAAAAAATGTAATAAATTGATCATTTTTTAACGATAAATTTTGAAATATTTTTTGGAATAACAAGTTGTTTTTTTGATATTAGATATAAAATATTCAATTCAATCATGCTTATTTTTTTATTAAAACTCTTGGACTTCAAGATATCTTAGGTCTTCTAGAATTTCTAAAATTTCATTTACGATAAAAATCTGATCGCAGATTCCATTATTCTTCTTAATTATTTTAAAACCAAGTTCAATATTGGATCTCACATTTTTAGTAAAAATTCTAGAATTTTTCACGATCAAACACGATGATAACTCATGTTCATTTCCATCATTATCGACAACATAAAGCAAATCTGTAAAATTCAATTTAGAGCTCTTATGGGTAAAAAATCGAAAAACAAAGGGAAAACAATTGATTAATAAAAATTATGATTTATTTGAATAATAAATCAGCGCAATTATAGCAAAAAGTACCAAAGTAATTTGGAGAATTAATGAAATCATAGATGAGCTCTCTCCTTATTCGTTATTTCATTAAAGTCAGTTAGATAGAACATTTTTAAAAATTACTGCGATTTCAAAATAAAAAATATGACTAAAGTGTAATTTTTTACATTTGAATTATTACCTAATAAAAAGATAATCAACTTCAATAAACTTAATACTAAACAATCATTTAACTCAATATATAAAAAATATATTAAAAAAAGCCCACATGATTGGAGATGTGGGCTCAAACATCAAAAGCTTCTATTAGGAAAAGCTAGAAATTGCAAAGCGATTTCATGGTGTGATTTTAAAACAATTTATTTCTAGCACATTGGCATAAAATACCTAAATTAATTAATACTTAACAGTAATAAACTTAATTTAGTAAAATTAAACAGTTTGCTATTTCTTGCCAATTCTGGAGTTAAAATTGCCACATTGATTAAATTCAATTCATTTAAAAACAATTAATCATTTAATCAAATAGACATTAGTCGGAGCACTTCCTATAAGATAAATTAGAATCGTGAAAATAAGAAATATGCATATAAAAAAAGCAATGTTTAAAAATCTAAATTTCACAAAGAACCTCAATTTTTATGCTCTTTAAATAGCCATGATTTGATCCACAATATGAAGCAGAACAAGAATCAATCAATAAAATGTAAGGTAATTATCATTATCAAATATTATTTATAGTTCAATCTTGTCTGACAACATGCTTTAAATTTACCATGATAAAATTCAGAAGATTATTGAAATGAATACTCACCCATGAACATTTTTTGTGGTTATGAATATTCATAGTGGTTTTAATTTGAAACTTATAGTTCTTTAACTTTGATTAATAAGGAATTACAAAGTGTTCGTGATAGATTTTTAATCATGTAGATTCTGCAGCAAACACCTTTGTGTTTTTTTATAATTTTGAATCCGTTTTCAATCTTGATTTCAGAATTTTTAACGAAAATTTCTCCGTCTTCACTAACTTGAGTTCGAGTTAGTTCATGCTCATTTCCATCATTATCAATTAAAAAAAGCGTATCGTTGTAACTCATCATAAATCCCTTCCTATGACTAATAACAATAGAAATATTGAAACATGATAGACAGATCTGTACAACATGCTTTTGTTCTAACACGGTTACATCTTATGAATGAAAAGAAGTGGGATTTTAAACTAAATTAGAGAAAGACACGATAATTTTAAATAAAAAATAAATCATATAATTAATAATAATCAAAAGACAATCTTGATTTGAATAAATAAAAAGCCCATCTTTCCAATGAGCTTTTTAACTTAACGAAATTATTATACTACCCATAACGCTGCAGGCAACCTCCCGAAGAGATAGACTAACAATGTAAGAATAGCAAACATAAAGAAGAAAAAAGCGATGTTTATTGATTTATGTAGCATGTAATCACCCCTATTTTTTATTGTTCAGAAACTATACAACACTCTTTGTATTACCTAAATAACTTAAAATTCTTAGCTTATTGTTCTGAGTAAATATCCTCCTTCTTAAAGTTTTTGTTTCATAAGAAATAGAGTGCCCGTCTTTCCGGGCTGTCAACAAATTCACAATCTATATATCTTAGACTGAGATTAAACCTGACTATAGATGATAATGATTTTCATTTCAATAATATCACTTAAAAAAATACCCACACTTTGGGGAAAGATGGGTATATAAACTATGAATATTTTGCAATAAATTAACAATACTTTAAATTAATCACACTATCAATAATAATAGTTATTTAATTAACATTTTAAAACATATTTGTTAAATAAAAAACATATGGTATAGAAGACAAAACCCGATAATGGACCATTTTATTAATCTATAATTTTTAGATCTTCGAGTACTTCGTTAAGCTCAAGACCTACAGTGATTGCTCCACAATTTTGGCATTCACACAAATACAATGTTTTCCTAGTTCTATATATGTTCATTTCGTATTCTAGGCAGCTTGGACAGAGATACCTCTCAAATATTAGATTTGATTCAATTCCATCTCTATCGTCAAGCTCAATCGCATCAGACTCTTTACTATTAGATTGCTCAATATTAAATTTCGGATCACTCTGATTGGTGTTATCTTCAGAGGCTAAATTTAATAAGGTGTCTTTTATATTTTTCGCCAACGAATACTCCTCATAAGCTCCTCTAAAAGACTAAAATTCATGAATCTCAATCAAAAAAATACGATCTCGATTTATCTTTACCTTATCTACAACAAAAATTTGAACGCATATACCGTTTAGTTTTCTAATTATTTTGAAGCCTTTCTCAATTTTTGCTCTTAGATCTTTGGTCGATATTTTAGAAAGGTTTTCTACTCGACAAAAGAATAACTCTCTTTCATTTCCATCATTATCAATAATGTAAAGTAATTCTATATAATTCACTCTAGCCTCCAACTTTAACTATATTGGCTATAAAACTAAGAATTTACTCACGAGTAGATTTAGCTTATCGGAATGAAGAATCAATTTACAGCCAATTAGAAAAGCCTAATTCTATCTATTAGTTATTATTAACAAGTTTAACTTTTAAAAAGTCTTAATTTTGTCGAACAATTTAGTAGTTATTAATATTTAAGGTAAAAAAATACCCACTGAAGAGGGTCTTAGTGGGTTTAAAATCAATCAAATACGTGGATTACAATTAGTTCGTCCACTATAGTTAAAATATGCCATATCTTGTGTACACAATCAAGAGGGCTAAATAAAAAAACCTGTGTAGTGTTTTAACAAGCCAGTTCTTTCAAAAAACTCTTCACCCAAAAATTCAGGAATATATTTATTGTCAGCTGTGGCATCTTCATCTGGATGCCCTCCTATAACTCCACCATCAATCAAATCAGCTACTTTATGATTTCCTTCTCTACGATAAAACTCTGCCAAAGTTGATAGGAAAGTAAAATCTAATATTTCTCCAGTTGGAAGAGTCAACCACGTATGTAACTCTAAAGGTTTTGTAATATCATACCCGTTGTTTAGAGCATTTATTCTCAAATCCATTTCCTGAAAAAACATTTTACCACCATTTTGGTGTATCAAATGTCCAATAGTTATAACCGAATCAACCTTATAGAAATCATCTACATATTGCTTGAGATCGATATGAGTTGCATGACAAGTAGCTACTAGATCCTCATTTTTTAAATTCAATTCTTGGATAGACTTTTGAAATTCAATAAAATTATCTTTAGTCAAAAGTCTTTCTTGAGTCAATTTAAGAGACTTATAATTGCCCAAATTGAATTTTTTAGAATTTTTGGCTGCTAAATTGTAATTTTTACAATATTCACTCTCTTCTTTTTTGAACATTCGATCAAAAACTGCAAACATACAAACCCTTTCAAATTATTAATATTATTCAACATTACCATTTTGTAAAATTTAATTTTACAATTTTCTGTATGTTTTATATTAATAATTCAGATTTTAAATTTGGGTATCTACCTGAAATAAATGCTAATGCACATTTCATGTCTTGTCTTATTTGAATGGTAGAAGTTTCGTACATTTGAGCTACTTCACGGAGCTTTCTATTTTCTACAAAAATTTGCCAAACAACATCAACCCAATCCTGAAGTGATTCACTTTCAATTTGACGTATATCAAGAATAATTCGCTGGAATGCACGTGCTTCATTATCCGAAATATTACAGACAACTCCACGGCGTAGTTGAGGCTCTTTAAAATTTTCATCACGTAGATATTGAGCTATTAAATCTTCACGTTGCTTCTGAGTTAACTTCTTTGTCGGAATAGTTTTATATACTAATCGCTTAGTTTCAGTATCCCCATTCATCCATGCACCAAACTGACGAAACCAATCTTCTGTGCTAAAACGTGTCCAATCTGTCGCTTGAATAATTGTAACTGCCGCATTCATGTAATCACCCCACCATTGTCTCAATTTGTTGAACCGCTAAACCTGACTTCACTTGCTCTGTACTAAAGCGTAATACCTGATATCCCATTACCACAGCAGCGTTGTATTTCTCCATGTCACCGATATAACCCTTCCCCCTTGTATGACGTCCACCGCTCCAAACACCGCCTTCAACCTCAACCAAAATCCGTTTACCAACAATATGAAAATCGGCTCGCCATTTTCGTTTAGGATGGAACTTATATTCCTGTTCAAAGCTAATTTTTAAAACTCGTAACTGGTTGGCCAAGGTTGATTCACCGATACTTTCAGCGCGTTGAGTTTTAACTCGAGCACCGCGTTTCAAGTTAGATTTCTTCTTAGTTCTAACACTGTAAAGTTTTTGGTATTCAGCGATTGAAATACTTTCCACTTACGCAGCTCCTCTACCCTTAGGCTTAAATCCAACAGCCTGCAGATGTGATTTCCAGTTTTGGAGTTCATTCGGATCTGAGAGTTTTGCAGCAATGCGGCTTGCTAGTTTTTCAAAGGATTCACCAGGCATACTGAATTCATCGATGACGTCTGACAGTTGAGCGAGTTTGTTGGCAAACACGTAAATCTGTTGAGGTGATGAGAAAAATACTAAATCAGATTCACCGCTTGATTTGCCATTTTGCGCTTTGTGGTATTTGTGACGGTTTTTCAAAAGAGTGTCAGCAAAGTGGTAAATCAAAAGATCATCACAAAGATTATTTCCAGCATTGAAAAGCTCGAATGCTTTTTTCTCGCGTTCAAACCAACTTGCTTCGATAATCGATTTCGGTACTACCGTGGGATCGGCTTGATCTAATTCAGAACGAAGTTTTTTCAAACAAAGCCAATCTTTTTTATTTATAGATTCTAATGGGAGATTCCTTGGGAGGTTCTGTGTCCCAAAATTGGTACTGGTCTCGGTACCAATATCGGTACTGGTTCCAGTTCCATTATTGGTACTAGTACCGTTTTTGGAACCAGTGCCTAAATCAACACCAGTGTCATTTTTGGTACTAGTCCCCTTTTTGGTATTGGTATCTGAACTATCTTCACGTCCAAATACACCAATTAATTGATAGACTTTAACGCCATTTCCTTTAATTTCACCTGTAAATTTAATCAACTTTTTAAGCTCAAGTTCGTCTAATACTTTGATAATCGTTTTGCGATTTAAAGTGGTGTCTTTCTCTAACCGTTTTAAACTTGGGAAGCACTTATGGTCATCTCCAGCTCGATCAGCAAGTGATAGAAGTACTAGCTTTTGACTAGCACCATCTACAGTTGTTTTCCATGCCCATACAGTTGCATCTAAGCTCATATTTCACCGACCTTAGGCTTTACGTAACCACCAAATGAAATGACCTGTTCAGCTTTGATCAAGCTCGTAATAACCTGATGTGATAACCAAATCGTGATCTTGAATCGATAAGCCATCTTTTGGGCCAATTCCTCCTTGGTTACAGCAGCATTCTCTTCGTTGTAACCACGCATTCTTAAATTGCCTTTTTTGATGTCATGAATATGGTTCAGCAAAAGCAAAGTTGGTTCATAAAATGATTGGATTTCCTGAGTCTGCTTATGCTCAGGTTTAATTTGAAAATGTCTATTCATGGAACCTCCGCAATCGATTGCTCGATTTCATCTAAACGGCGTTTATGAAATAGCTCTGGCAAAGTGGCTGTACGTATATCAGCTTCCTTTACCAACTTACCGCTTTCTAACCAGTAGTGATTGTTCGGTTGATACGCCTCTACCGTTTGTAAGTCTTTTATTTTGATGTGATTCATATACACAACCACATCGCCATTCATGTATTTGCCGAATTCTTGTTCTTGTGCTAAATTTGATTTCATATTCATTTCACCCTGTTATGGATATACGAAGCCTGATCTCGCAAATCAGGCTTTTTCAATTTCAGTACCTGATGTGTACTTCTTCATTTGTTTTAAAGCTGCTTGATCTACAGCTGTCGCCAATTCAATTAGATGCAATGTCAATTGATGGATCTCTTCATATTCTTGTGGTGTTACTACACCATCCTCATACGCTTCATATACAGCTTTGTTGGTCTTTCCTGACTTAATGTTGTGCTGCATCATTGCCTCAAAAATCGACAATTCATGATGCTTACTGCGGTCACATGTCACAGGAACTAATGCAAAGCCAAGTTCATGCGCCCAAATTTTTAACAGCGCTGGGTTCTGGGTGTAATAGAGAATTGCTTCTAACTTTTTAATACTGGGTAAATGGTTCGGCATATTGATATTTGCGTAATTGCAAATTGTGTTATGTGAATCCCCAAGTACCTGTGCAATATCTTTAGGCGTAAATCCCGGTGTATTACTTATCATTTGCCAAATTGCGTTTTGAGCTTCTCGGCTTAAATTGATTTCCATATGTGAATCCTTTGTATTTATTCACGTTTATTTATTAATAGACTTAAAGCAAAATCCATTTAAGTAATTAAGGATTTTCTATCAGCTATTAACTTTCCATTTGTTTGTATTTCGAATACAGCTTGAGTTTTTAGTGGAAAGTTTTTCCGCCAGTAATTAATTACAGACCTGTCTTTATTTAATATTCGAGCAAGCTCAGCATCACTTTTTGCTTGAAAATGATTTTTAAGATCATCGACATTCATGTTTAGTTTCCAGAACCATAAGTTTAGTTTATTGAACAATAAGTTTAGGAACATGTCAATTTTTTTGTTTAGTATTTTAAACAAATATTAGGTTTACAAAATATGCAAACTACATCTGATCGAATCTCTTTACGTATGAAAGAATTAGGGCTTCAGCACAAAGATTTAGTTGCTGCAACAGGAGCTAGCAAAGGAACAGTTACAAATTGGATTAATGGTGTGAATAATCCAACAGGTAATCGATTAGTTCAGTTAGCACAAACTTTAAACACAACTTCTGAATGGTTGTTGAATGGTATTGCGACTGAAACTTATGAATCGGGGAATATACGTTTTGCGCCCATAGAGTTTAGAAGTGCAGATACTAAAGGTCGTCAATCTAATATTCGTATCCCAGTTTACAAAGATGTTAAAGCCTCATGTGGTACAGGCATTCAAAACTTCTTAGAAGATGCAAGTGAATACCTTGATATAGATCCACAGATCTTAAAGCTCATGGGTATTCAAACCAACCCTGCTAATTTAAGAATTATCTATTCAGCTGAATACAGCATGTACCCTACTGTTGCCCCAGATAGCCCTCTGTTTGTTGATACATCTGATAAAGATCCAAATTCTTTGAAAAATGGAAGTGTATATGTTTTCACTCATCATCATGAATTGCGTATGAAACGCGTTTTTGTAAGTTACGCAGGTTCAAAAACTGTAAAATTGACAAGTGATAATCCAGATAAGAATAGATATCCAGATGAGTTTATTACGAATGAACAGCTCAATGAAATTAATTTTGTTGGACGCTTAGAGTTGGCTTTAGTAAAACCATGATATTATAATTTAACCAAATAGATAAAATTATCAAACTGATATACTTGAAAATTTATTGATAAGAGAGGGAAAAAATGGCTAATTATGTACTAACATATTCACATAATATTATAGAGCACCTAGGTCTTAAGCTTTATCAGAATAAGCCTACAAATGTAATTGCTGAATTAGTATCGAATTCTTGGGATGCTTTAGCTGAAAATGTATTTATAGATTTAGTTGCAAAACAAGGATCACCAATCGGAATTCTAGTTACTGATGACGGAACAGGAATGACTAGTGATGAAATTATTAATAACTGGCTGATTATAGCTAAAACTAAAAAAGGCTCCAGATCGAAAATCGAAAATAGTACAAGAAAACCAATGGGGAGAAAAGGTATTGGAAAATTAGCTCCATTTGGTGTAGCAAAACAAGTTGAGCTTATTACACTTAAAAATGGTAAGCTTAATTGGCTTAGTTTAGACTATAGACATTTAACAGAACAGACTAATCAAGATAAGCCTTATGAAATTTATAAACCTAAGGTTTATTTTAATGATGCAGAAAATTTCACAATTGAACAAGCTAAAGAAGTTTTAGATAATTTTAAAGATGAGGAACTGAAAGATAAGATTTCTACACGTTTAAAAAAACTTATTAATTCTAAACATGGAACAATTATAATTGGTCATGATTTAAGTCTAACTAGAGTGGTTACTACAGAAACTTTAAAAAAATCTTTAGGAAGAAGATTTACTATTACTCTTGATGATAATAATTTTAAAGTTCAAATTAACGATGAACAATTGAAAGAAGAAGATTGTTTTCCTGTATGGGGACTACGAATTCCGAATGAGGGTAAGGTAACAGCACATATCCCTTTCAAATATATAGATAGCAATAATCAAGAAATAATTGAATTAAAAGAAATTAAATATTGGATAGGATTTGTAGATTCAGCAAAATGGTCTCAAGATGAAGCTGGTATCGGTATTTTTGCACATGGCAAATTGGCTCAAGATAGACCTTTCTTTTTTAAATTAAAAGGATCTGAAATTTTTACCCGGTATATGTATGGAGTTATTGAAGCTGATTGGATCGATGAATTTAAAGAAGATATCATTTCAACCGATAGAACTACTTTAAATTGGGAATATCCAGGATTAGATTCTTTTTTAGAATGGGGTGCGACTGAAACAAGAAAATTTATTAATCAGTATATAGCTTATAGAAAAAAAAATGCGTCAGATGAAATAGAAAAATTAGTTGAAGATACATTAAAAAGTAAAACGGATTATCATTTAACTCCGAATGAACAAACACACTTATCTTCACTTATAGCAGAAGTGACACCAAATGTAGAATTAACTGAAGAGGATAAAATTCATTTTATCGAAGTAGCTGCTAAAGCATGGGTTCATGAACCAGCTAGAAGACTTATTAAAAACTTATGGGATGAAACATCTAAGTTTGATCCAACACAATTTCCTTTAATTGTGGATAGACTTGTACAAGAGTTGGTACCTGAAGGTCTTTCGTTGGGTGTCATGTTTTCATTAAGAATTTATGCATTAACACAATTAGAACATAGAATTATGGTAGGAAACGAAACTCAGTTACAACATTTAGTAGAAGAGTTTCCTTGGATATTACATTCAAATTATGAGAAATTCTCTGCAAGATCATCTCTAAAGAAACTTGTTGAGGAAGCTAAACAAACTGGAAAATGGCAATTTAGAGATGCTGCTGTGGCAACTCCAAATGATTATAAGCAACCTGATGTAGTATTTTTAGGTGACGCAGAAGATAAAAATATAATCGTAGTTGAATTAAAAGGTCCTGATGCGACAGTAGCCTGGTTGGAATTTAATCAACTACAGTCATATATGCAATATTTTCAATCCAGATTTCCTGAAGCAAATGTTACAGGTTACTTGATCGCAAGAGGAATTGAGGAAAGTGTATTAAAGCAAGCCCCATCAACTGTTAAATTTAAATCTTGGTCTAGAATTCTAAATGAGTCCAGAAAAGAACACATGCAAACATTAGCCACTATATTAGCAGGAAATGATGTAAGCCCAACAGATCCACGTGTTCAACAAATTTGCCAATTAGGGGGCGAACCTGTTCAGCAATTTTTAAATCAAATGGCTAAAACCAATGAAGATTTGGCACAAATTATGAGCAAACTTGATCCAAAATTAAAGTCTCAAAAGAAAATAAGCTAATTGATAGCTAACTAGGGGCGGTAATGCCTCCCCTACCATTTCTCTAATTAAATGCATAGATTTATGAAATAATTTTTCTGGCCATATAAAAGTCTCAGGAATACTTTGAATTAACATACATTCACGAACACTTAAAACTCTATTTTGGTTTGGATGTAATTTATTATCACTACTAAAAGCATTTGTATTAGTGGTAATTGCTGATGATAAACCATCGGGGCTTATACGTTTATAGCTTGTTCTAAATCCTTTTATACTTCTTATTTTATTATTTTTTTCAACTACATGAGGACGGACTTTGATATTTTTATTACATGCTATGCATTTAATCTCAAACATAGGGGTTTTATCATCTCCACAGTTTTCACACGCATTAAGCCACGCTGATCTTCCACTGTTTGGTGGAATTTTTGCTATCCATTGATAATGAATTTTTTTTAAAACAGGAACATGATGAAAAATATCATTTGAATCTTTCGCAAATTTTTCGGATATACTATCTAATGGATTTAGATGACCAATAGCTTGCATGATAGAAGTAGGACAATCAATTGGTTTTGAAATAAACATATTTCTTAAAATAGATACATCAACTTTTTTATTTTTTGCAACTTCTTTTAATATATAAATGCTAAAACTTCTTTTTCTAGATTGTGGCACTCCAAAATCGGATACACATTTTACAAAAGTCACTCCTAAATAGTTAACTAATATGCTATCTATGAATTCATCAACATGACCGATTATACCTTCATTATTACGTAATAAACGTCGTCCAAAATTAGGTACATTCTCGATAATAATAAACTTTGGCTTTAATTTACAGCAAATTTCTAACGCTTCAAAAAACAGAAAATTTCGTGGATCCTGATTTGCACTATGGGAATCAGTGAGTTTACCCCTTCTGGAGTTTGCTGTACTAAAACTTTGACATGGTGGCGTTGCAAAAATTAAATCAAGGTTTTTTTTCTGAGATAAAACAAAATCTATTAGTTCTTTTTTTTCATTTTTGATATCTCCAAACACTTTGCCAGAACTATTTGTTTTATGAACTAAAGATCTATTTTCATCTATTTCACATGCTGCTAAACAATTCCCACCTAAAAGATTCAAACCAAAATCAGAAATACCTGCACTTGAAAAAAGGCTGACGTAGTTAAAATCAAATTTTGGCTTTACTATCCCCTTTATAAACTCCGAATACATCACATCATTCCAATGTGACACAAAGTCGGTCTTAACAGCTAAGTTGTTCAAACGGCACCCTTCATTAAGGAAGAAACAAGAATAACGTAATCATACTCAATTTCAGAAATTTGAGCATTCTTTTAATCACTAATTTGTTAATTTTCAACCTTCTCACTAAAATTATATAGATTACTCTTTAATCAAAAAATTAAAAAACTCACTATATTTAATTTATAGTTCCCATTTCAAACTTTAAAATATAGTGCATATAAATTCAAAAATAAGTTCACTTTACTAAACATTCCTATTGACCATCTTTGTTTAGTTTACTAAACTGAATTAACAGATAACAAAAAAAGCGCACTGACCTCGAAATCTAATGCGCTTTTCCTTACTACAGGTGAATTATGAACACAAAACCAAATTCAATCAATCATCCCATTGTTACACATCGTGTACAGCCATCCAGCTTTATCAAAGTAGCTGCAATCAGTGGTTTATTCACAGTAGGTGCTATTGGTCTTACATATGATCAGAAGGTTACTGAATACAAACCTGCATTAGCAATCCCTAACACTACCCCTTCTTCATATAGCATCCAAGCTTTAAAAGTCACTTCTGATTCATCAGGCATGGCCGTTGTTAAACTTGATAGCTTCTTACTTAAAGTTAGCTTTGATTTTGAATCTCATCAAGATAACTACGGTGTTCCTGGTTCCGAATTTACTGCAGTTGATATCACCAACTTAGCAATTGACGAGATCCAAGACATCAACGGCAAAGAATATAACGACTTCACAGATTACAACGATCACCGAAATATCAATCAGATAATTATCGGCTATATCGAACGTAACCGTTTGGTGGAGGCTTTCTAATGAATACAACTCTCAATACTAAAAATTCACTTTTACAAGTTTCATCAGCGCTCAAAATTCAACCGTCAAGTTATGGCGCAGAGACACTTGTAAGCCCTGTAAATACTAGAGGTTCAACACCATTTACTAAGGGTGAGTTCCCAAAAAGTAAACGTATTTCTCCCAACCCTATCACCCTTCAGCAAGGTGTTAAAAGTCGTGAATTCACAACCCTCAAAACAACTCAGTTTGTGGAGCCAGTGATGGAAAAGAAACGCTATAACACCCCTTTCGCACAATTCATTTGTAAGGACGTGAACGGTTATTACAACGTGCGACTTGGTCCAAAAATTTATTTGGTCAAAGTATCGTTAAATTACACCCCTGATTTTGACGCAGAGTTCTTTGGTGGTGCTAAAGCAAATCCTTTTAATTGGCATTCGATTCTAGTTAAAGAAACTCCTGACAGTATGCCTCGCCCTATCACGGAGGATGAATTAGCTGTGAGCTGGCTTAAGAGGAATGTTAAGAAACTTGTGAATTACCAACGTGCAATTAAACGCAGTGCCAATACTCAAAGCCCACGCTATAGCAAAGAACAACGTATTAATTACCATAACTCACAGTACAACGGCGCTTAAGGAGAATAAAAATGAATGCAGCAGTGAATCAACAAGTAGTTTCATCTACACAAAATACATTACAACTCATTCAACTTGAGTTAAAAGCGCCAAAAAGTAAGAAGAACACTTTCGGTAATTATAACTATCGAAACTGTGAGGATATTCTGGAAGCGGTTAAACCGCTTCTTCAGAAATATGATGCTTCCCTGGTTATCACAGATGAGGTTCAAGAAGTTGGCGGTGTAGTCGTTGTTACAGCAAAAGTAATTTTTACAGATGCAAGCGGCAAAGAAACTACGGTAAAAGCCCATGCTGGTGTGGAGATTAGCAAGAAAGGTATGGATGTAGCTCAGACGTTTGGCGCATCCAGCTCATATGCTCGTAAATACGCGCTAAATGGCTTGTTCTTAATTGATGACACCAAAGACTATGACTCGGATGAATATCATAACCAAGTTAATCAGGGTGCTACACGCAATAACAACCAGCAAAACTCAAGACAGGCTCAACAACCGAATCGCAATCATAATAATCAAGCTAGTGGCCAGCAACAAAAGCCATTGGCTCAGCGTTATAACGATGCACTTCTAGCTATAAAAGATGCTAAAAATCCTCAAACCCTTGATAAAGCAATTAACACATTCAAAGGCACTCAATACGAGTCAGGTATAACAAAAGCCTGCCGTGCTCGAGCAGATCAAATGGGATGGAATGAAGCGCCACCGATAAACCAAGTTCAACAACAAAATCAAATGCAGCATTGAGGAAAATAAAAAATGAATTTATTAAATAGTAATGAAGCATTTTCAGCACTCATGGCTGGTAAAAATATTATGTGCCGCGCTGTTGGCGAATTGATGGACTTTGATGACTTAAATCAATTCCCTGCTACGATCTTTGCTTTACCTGGTTATGAGTTCTGTATCAAACGTGAATCTTTAACTTTGGCAGATATTCAATTTACTAAGCCAGTAGAACCACACGATCTGGAGAATGGCCAAGAAATCTTTATTGTGATGCCAACATGTATCTTGCGTACTAAATACGATTCAGAACATGGTGATATATGTTTGAGTGTGGCAAATGGATTTGCTCAATTAGATGCTGAAAATGCACAGCTGCAGCTTCAGGCATTTGGTAAAACATTTGGCAATATGATTACTGAAATTGAAATTAAAGACGGTTTCAGTGAAAAGCCTAAAAAAACTCGGACTCCACGTAAAACTAAAGAAGCTTTTACAACTGAAGATACTCCAGAAATTGAAACAGATCCTGCCTTAATAATTGATAAATTTACAGCGAAAATTGCAAACTGTACTACAACAGAAGCTGTACTTTCATTACGCCCGGTGTTTTTTGCCAATGGTCATCTTGAGCGTGAACATACTCAACATCTATGCAAATTGACTGAGAATAAGTTGATAGAGCTTGATCCTGAGCAATATGCACCAAAACCAAGTTACATTGATCATCAAATTTATATAGATGGCATTAATGCATGTGTTTCAGAGGAAGAAATTAAAACCACACTACATGATTTGAGTGATCAAGGTTTTAGCGAAGAACAACTCTCAGAAATTAATCTTGCAAAATGTTCTAAACTTGCTGAGTTTCAAGCGACTGCATTAAAGAATATCCGGGATAATCAATATGAAAATCTGTTAACAGAACTAATAGAATGTGCTCAAAAATCAAAATCGCCTGCTGAAGCTAATGCCTTGTATAAATATACGGTCAATTGGACTGAAGAACAGCGTAAGCCATTGTTGGATGCAATTAATAAACGATTGAGTGAATTGGATGCGACTGCTCCACCTCCTGAACAGCCACCTTCTTTAGCAGTTCAGATCCAAAATGCATCTGATTTAACAGCTTTGGATATTTTGGAAATTGATGTTGCAGGCCGACATCCGGATATTCAACCTAAATTAATGGGACTGGTTCGTAAACGTCGATTTGAGCTTGAAAACTCAGTTTCCAAGGTGGTGGAAAATGAAATTTAAATATTCTTCGATCACTAGAAACTTAACCGTATTTGGCAACCGAATGACCCACATATTCAACAATGTTTCATTTTCGGAAATAGACAGTTTAATTGCGGACGCTAAATTTAAAGAAGCAGTCTGGAGATAAAAATATGAATACACCTATAGATTTAAATTCTATTTTATTTGCACAACTTGATCGTTTAAGCAATCCAGATCTTAAAGGTGATGAGCTTCAAGCGGAAATCCAAAAAGCCGGTGCAGTTGAAAAAATCAGTAAACAGGTTATTGAGAATAACAATATGCGCTTAAGTGCTGCCAAGCTTGTTGCTGAACATAAGGGATTGAAAAATGTCGATCCAATTGAAGTTCCTCAAAACTTAATCGGGTGATTTATGCCAAAAGGTACTGTTATTAAATATACCCTAGCGCAATTGGATTTTATTAAATCAAACTGCATTTTGGGGCGAAAAGAATTAACTGAGAAGACAAATGCTCAATTCGGCACAACATTTACTGTTGATCAAATCAAATCCCTTTGTAAGAGAAAAAAATGGAACACAGGTAGAACCGGTTGTTTCGAGAAAGGTTCTAAACCGTGGAATACTGGTACCAAGGGCCTTACTAAAGCAAACAAAACAAGTTTTAAAAAAGGTCGGCCAACTTGGAATGCTAAGCCCATCGGCTATGAAAGAATTTGCTCTAAAGATGGTTATGTCCTGGTTAAAACATCTGAGCCAAGCGTGTTTGAATTAAAACATAGAATAGTTTGGGAAAAGGAAAAAGGCCTTATTCCTGAAGGCTATGTGGTGGCCTTTAAGAACCAGGATAAAACAGATTGTCGAATTGAAAATTTGATTCTAATGAGCAAGGCTGAAATGGTCAGATATAGTCAAAGCTATTATGAATTGGCTACACCAGATAGCAATGAATCTTGCCTATTAATGGCTAAGATCAAAAACTTGAAACATCAAATACATAAGCAGGTGGCCTGAATGGGTGCTATCAAATACATTATCACTGTCGAAAGTGATACCCCTCCGCAGGTAATGCTTGGTCAAAATATTGGTGGTGGGATTGTTAAAGAGTTGAAGGAAGTAGATGTTGAATTAGTTTCTGCAGCACAACTTGCCGAAAAATATAATCTATCATCCACAACAATTAGAGAACGGCTTATCTCAATAGATCAAGGTACCCCTGGAAAGGCCTTGTATAATCCACGATTAGCCCATGATCTACTCACCACTAAAAATAAAAAAAGAGGCAGACCGAGAGCTAATTAGCTCTCACTGTCATTAAACATCTCGACTAAATCCTGTGCATCTGGATTGTAATAAGTATTGATTAATATCCCGATTGTCTTATGTCCTGTAATTTTTGCCAAAACCTCAACTGGTAATTTACGAACCTTAACCATCCTTGTGATTGCCTCATGTCGAGAATCATGAAAGTTAATTTCAGGCAGCTTTGCTTTTTTCTTAACCCTCATCCACATGGCACAAAATATATTCTTATCAATCGGTAATAATTTATCATTTTCTGGAGGAAGCAATAAGAGCAAGCGCTTTGCTTCCTTAGAAAGGGGCACGTTACGAGATTCACCATTTTTAGTCATCGGTAGATGAATAAAACCATCTCTTAGGTCTGCCCTGCGCATCGCTAATATTTCACCTTGCCTCATTGCTGTTTCAAGTGCAAATAAAAAAGCCCATGCAACATATTGTCTAGAATTAATTGGCGTAGTTGAACCATCCCACTCCATCACTTTTAGTAAAGTATCTTGATGTTCAGGAGTAATTCTCTGATTTCGTGATTTTTCTTTGCTAGGCATTGATACTGAGTGCCAAACGTTAGACTCAAGCAAAAACAACTCTTTCATTGCATATGTAAAAACTGCAGAATATATTGCATGCTCATTTCTTAATGTGGCCACCTTAACTTCTTTCTTTCGATTATTACGCCATTCTGCAATATCGGCTGGCCTAAACTCATAAATTGATTTGTCTGCAAGGTTTGGTGCGATATGGTCTAAGTTTTTTAATTTAAAGTTTATAGTGCGAGCCGATCGCATATGGCGACCATGTTCTTCATAATATTTATTACATAATAGTCGAAATGGATAAGCTGGTTTTATTCCTTGTTCAAGATTAGCCTTCCCTGTTTTAAGTTCAAGTAGTTTAAGGGATGCCCATTGTTCACATTCTTTTGCAGTATCTCTAGTTGCTGAGTATCTCTTATTATCAAAAGTTACAGTAATACGCCAACTTGATCCACGTTGTATTGGTTTTGGAAGTTTCATTGTTGGTGCAGATTTGGTGTAGATTTCATTTTATTCTATCAATTTTATGGGAAAAAGGAAGAAAATACAGGTTATTTTATGCAGATTATATAAAAGATATAGTGACTTAATAATTCTAAAAATCCAATAAGGTACTGTTTATAAATATATTTTATTGAGTGATTTTTTTGATTTTAGAGAATATCATAAAAATGTCACCTAAAATCATTGTATACTACCTATCATTATCAAGTTTGAATGTTGCAAACTGTCCATTCTCCAAGTGAATCGCCATCAAATGAGTACTTTATTACTAATCACCGCAGCACCGACTTCAATCCATGCATGGCATGCATTGGGTTTAGCTCAAGCACTGCAAGCTGAAGATCAAGAATTTCGTGTTTTCTTTTATCAAGATGGTGTACAAGTTGCGAACAACTTGCAATGGGTTCCTGACGATCAACGTAATTTATCTGTAGAATGGCAAAAACTCTCAATTCGACTTCCTGTCTGTGTGAGTGCTGCATTAGCGCGGGGGATAACAGATCAAGAGAATGCCAAACGTCACCAAATTCCAGCCGATAATCTTGCAAAAGGCTTTGAACTTGTGGGTTTAGGCGAACTTGCAGATGCTGTTCAATCTACAGATCGTATCATTCAATTCTAAGTTGATCATCCCATTAGCGTGTTGCATTTAAAAGGTAATTTGTGTGAATACTGTGCTCGTTGTGATAACCCAAGCAAATTTAAATACATTGCAGGTACATGAAAGTTTGTCAGCAACCATGGTGCTTGCAACTTTTGGCAGTAAAGTCAAAGTGTTACTTAAAGACGCTGGATTAAGCCTACTTAAATCAGAAATGGCTTTTAGCCAATTAAATCACGTATTTAAGCTTGCTTCAAATCTGGTCGATAGCTTTGAATTCTATGATTTAACACCAGTTTTAGTAGAAAATATGAATAAATCCTCGACTTTTGTTACTCAATCACAACAAGAGTTGGAATTTGTAGAACTGAATGCTGAATTTATTCAGTCTTTTGATCATGTGTTGTATTGGTAAGCAGTAGATGGAAAGTCCAAATGTCAGATAAAACACTTTATTTAATTCAATCTTCTTTTATACATACAGACCATATATTGAATCAGTTGGATCAGCTGTATGTTTCTCATGATCACATTGTTTTAATGGGTGATGCGGTACTGTTTGCAGCAGATCAGCGTTTAACAAACAAACAGAATCTTTATCTTCTTGAAAATGATGCTGAGATTTTATCTGAATCCATTCCTGAAAATTTTAAATCAATTTCTTACCCACAATTTGCTCAGTTGGTTTTAGACTTTAGCCGTTGTATCAGTTTAAAATAGTGGGCTAGGTTGTCAATTATCTTCGATTTTTTAAAAATCAATCTTTGATGTTTTGTTGATCAAAAGTTACATTGTTTCGGTTGTTTTGTTTAGGTGGTTTTATGAGCTTTGAGTTAGACCAAGATGGTCATTTAGTAGATTACACCATTTGGAATGAACAGGTTGCCCAAGAGTTAGCACAAAGTTTAGATCTACAACTGACCCCATGGCATTTTGAAGTGTTGCATGCAGTACGTCAATTTTATACCCAGTTTGGCCACTCTCCTGCGACTCGTCCACTGATTAAATTTTTAATGAAAACGATCAACCCAGCAATTGATAATGCTGTTCTACAAGATAAGTTTAATACAGGACTGGTTGCCCGCCATTTAAGCCGTTTGGCGGGTATCCCTAAACCTGCAAATTGTTTGTGATCAATGCATAAAAATTGATTCGTTTAATTCAATATGAGATCAAACCCATCAATATAGCGAGTAAATATCTAAATTGGCGATAGCATAAATTATTTCACTTTCTTCCTGAGCAAATCCCATTGGTATTTGAAAAAATATTTTAGTGTTTGATTTGGATTGACTGCAGTTTTATTTTTTAAATTTACGCCATCCGAATGATCATAATCTAAAAAATTAGCTGTAGTACCCTGTATAAATTGAAAGCTCGATCCTTTGGCTGTAATTTTCTGTGATTCAAACAAATGATCTAATCCAAAACGATGCCCTAATTCATGTACCACGACCTGATTAAATATATTTTGAGGACAGTTAAATAAGGTAACGCTGTCACCACCAGCACCAACTGCATTCTTTATCTCTACAGTTGTTACGAAAACATAATTTTTAGTCGCTAAGTTTTTATCTTGATATTTTTTATAAAACTTAGTTAAGTCACTTAAAAAATAACCCGTGTCATTTATATTTAATTTATTCAAAGATATATTAACATCATCGTCTTTGCTACGATATTTGTTTAAATCAAATGTTGGGGCATTTTTTATTTCTACATTAATTAAAGCTTGGTTAAATGAATTATGCTTTAAAAAATTTTCATAATCATGTGAACGGCTTGGTTTTTTTCCATCAGTTATAACGTCTACAAAGATAACCGATATAGTAGGAATCACAGCATTATGATAAAGCATTAGCTTCCCAACTTTCTCTTGGGTCTCTCCTTTTATTGCTGTTACAATGATTTCTTCGTGTTTTTGCAAAGCACTTGTGCACTTAATATTCACTATTTCTGAAGCTAGATAATAAATCTCTTCTTCTCTTTTAGTATCTTCGCCTAAATCTCGGGTCATTTTTTTGGCGTAAATAAAATCTTCGACACTGAACTCTGCTGGTTCAATAATAATATTCGGATTTGAAACTTCAAACTTAATCTTTGTTCCATCATTTTTTAATGAAAAATTATTTTCTGAATCTAATAGTCTCAACTCTAAATTAAGCCTAACCCCTTGATTGACAGGATTAGAACTATTGCTATCCTCCTGTGAGCTTGGGTACATTGCTAACCATGCAGGGATATATTCTGTGCCAAATGGGCTAATTTTGGTAATTTGGTCTTGGGTATATGTCGCTTTTAATGATTGTATCGAACCACTGACTAAAGCAACTTTGTTTCCAAATTTTGTTGTTGCATTCGGTCTATAGTTGGTTAATTTTTTAAAGTATTCTGGTCTGTACCAATCAAAACCATAAGTTCCATCATATATGTTATCTTCACATCTTCGAAAATGAATCGTAAACTTCTGTAGGCACGTATCACAGGTACTTCCGACTGTTGGGCTTGAACCAATTCCCATTCGATTACTCCATATTAAATATTTTATAAATTATTAAAATTTTGCATCAGTTAAATAAGTATATAAAAGTGAATGACTTGATCAAAGTTATCTGTTAAAAAAAACTCTAAATTCTTTATCAAGCAATAAACCTTATTTTCTAAACTAAGATTACAGTTACTGTTTTTCATACTTTTACTTATTAATTTAAATTATATCTTTTTAAAATTGAACAATCACATATTTTATATCTTGTTAACAAAAATCAAAAACAATATCAGTAATTAAAAGTTCAAATTACTTGCAACGCTTCATCTAAACATTTTCACAAACACTAAAGATAATGAGTGCCCCTGCCTTTAGATTTTTATGAAATTTACCAACAACTTAATCTAAAATTAATTCATGATAAATATTGAAAAATCATCTAGGGAATAGCAATCAAGCTAATTTTTTCTGCGCTAAGTATTGGAAAAACGCAGAGGTAACGATTGGCTTCACCTGTCTCGCATTCACCGCCTGCTGACATTCTGAGCAAACCAATATCGGAGTAAACTCATGACCACAGACGGTATGTTGATACACCATAGGCGCTCCCAGACCCTCATCCATCCATTTATCCGCCCATGCCACCATGGTTAATAAAATAGGATATAGATCTAAACCCTTTTCAGTTAAGCGATATTCATAACGCTCTTGTCGATCGACATAAGCCACTTTAACCAATATTTCATGCTCAACCAAACGTTTTAGCCGTTCAGACAATACATGTCTTGTCACACCTAAATTTTCTTGAAAATCATCAAAACGACGTAAACCCATAAAAGCATTACGTAAAATAAGCATGGTCCATCGATCACCCAATACAGATAATGTACGCGCAATTGAACACGGTTGATTGCCTATTTCTTCCCATTTCATACGAAGTTCCAAATTACATTTGTAAATTTAAAATACCATTGCTGAATACTATGAAATAAACAGAAAAAGAAAGATAGTATTTCAGGGATTTTTTTTTACATTCATTAAAATTGAGCGACAAGTGCTTATGCTTTAACAAGGATGACTCACAACTAAAAGTAGCGTTAGTCAACATTTAAAAATGCTGGGATATTTTTAATGCTCAAAAACAATAAAAGCCCAATTCTGGGCTTTTATCTTAAAATTAAATTTTACTTATTCAACAATTTGTCCACGACACCAAATTTTTTAAAAATGCTTGCTCGACGTTTTGGATAAATACTGGCCTTATTTAAATCACCCTTGTAATGATCAAATACCCGCTTATCCATAATTTTAAACCACCACGACGGGATCATCGCTGGCAACAGCATACTTGCATAACCGCTTGGCAATTCAGGTGCTTCATCAAAGTGACGTAACGCTTGGAATGGGCGTGTCGGAAAGGCATGATGATCTGAATGACGTTGTAACTGATATAAGAATAAATTCGTTACGATGTTGTTATTGTTCCAACTATGCTCAGGCATTGTGCGTTCATATTTGCCATTTTCATCTTTTTGGCGCAATAAACCATAATGCTCAATATAATTAATGATCTCAAACAACGTAATACTATAAGCTGACTGAGTTGCTAAATAAGGCAAAATACCTTTACCAAATAACCCGACCATAGACGAATGGAATGCTGCGGTCATTGTCCAGCCTTGCAATAACTCATTATCTTTAGACCAGAATCCAAGGCCCTTACGTTTAAGACGGTTGGTTTCAATTTCAATCGCTGATTTAAATGACCCAATGACGGTACGTGGTAAAAACTCATAGAGGGTTTCACCCATTTGCGATGAAGCTGGATCTTCAGGCGTCGCAGCGCGTTTATGGTGTCCATAAGGATGTTCGATACGGAAATGGTTATAACCTGATGGAACCAATGCCAAATGCGATAAAATATGGTCCATACGGTCATGCTTATGGCTTAACTCATGTGCTGTGTTAATGGCAATACCATTAATTGCACCCATTGAAACACCTAGCAAAATCTTATCTAAAAGTGATGTTTGTTTACGACCCACCAAATAACAAGCATAAACATTGGCGACATATTGAATCGGAATAAAGGATTTGACCAAACGTGAATAATACGGATCTTGCTCAAGTAATTTTACATCTTCACTGGTCGGATTGTTTTTATCCTTACCAATCAATGAATCAATGGCTGGAATAATCACATGCAGTACCAGTGGCCCACCCAATGCAAAAACTTTTTTTAGTGGCTTAGGTGCAACATGATATCCCGCTAAAATTCCTAACCCAATCACTGGAAGTGATGGGCTAATCATCCAAAGATAACGCTTTTTATCAAGTGCCAAACCTGACTTTGGTTTTAATTCTTGCAATTGCTGCTCTGTCAGTTGAACTGGTGCATTCATGGCTATATCTTCCCTATCTTTCTACTTAGTTATATATTTATGTAAAATTCAACTTAAAGACAGTTGTAAGCGTCCATAAAACCTATGAAAAAGTCTTTGGCATCTTCAACATAGAGTTTGTCCTTTGCGCACATGTTTTAATAGCATGAAACATTTTTATTATTTGAGAACAGGAAATTTGAACTGAATCTATGGATGCTTTAAGTAAAATTTTTGATGATATTCATCTCAACCATTCAGAATATATTTACCTTCAAGCTCAAGGTGATTGGTCATTTCAGAGCCCAAAACAAGATGCCGTGATCGCGCATATTGTTCTGTATGGAAATGCTTATTTAGAATTTTCACCCAAAATGACTGTTGCACTACAAACCGGCGATATGTTTTTAATCCCAGCAGGATTAGCACATACTGTAAAAAATCATTTAGACACGCAGTTAGTTGAAAGCCTCAATATAGAATCACTGTTTGATGGATTAAGACAAGACGCAATTGAATTTGGTCAAGGAAGCTCAGAAAAGACCCTTATCCTTTCTGTACGATGCCATATGAATGCAATCATGGCTCGTCCATTGATCAATGCACTCCCACCATATTTACATATTCAAAATGCCTTGAGTGATGAGGCACCTGAATGGCTTAAAATTGGATTATATTTTGTTTCTGCTGAAACCCGTAGAACCATGGCAGGTAAAAATAAAATTATGGACCACGTCGTCAGTATTTTGATGATTGAGTGTGTACGTGACTATATTGAGCAAATGCAAGATCACAATAACTGGTTAAATGCCCTGGTGCACCCTGAACTTTCAAATGCACTTGCAGCCATTCACAGCCGTCCAGAACAGAGCTGGACCGTAGAAAGCTTAGCAGAAACCTGTTGTATGTCGCGTTCTAAATTTGCCAGTTTATTTAATCAAATTATTGGGGAAACACCTTTAGCCTACTTGCAACAACATCGCTTACGTCTTGCCAGCCAGCTGATCAAACAAGGACAACTGCCTATTCAGCAGATTGCACACCAAGTGGGATATTCATCTGAAACCGCATTTAGCCAGGCATTTAAGAAACAATTTGAACTTAGCCCAAGCCAATATCGCAATCAGATCTAAAAAAGATTAGAGACATCCGCTAATCATATCTTAGTGATATAGCTCCTGTACTCACACTATATTTCATTTCACATAAAAAAAAGCGCCGAGGCGCTTTTTTTAATCAGAGAAGATCAATTATTTAATTTTTGCTTGTGCTTTTAAATAACGTGAATAATCATCTAATAATTGTTCACCACGGAACTTCTGATACATTTGCGTAAGTTGCTGAACTTCAGCAGGATCCATCTGAGCAGTATCTACTTTTTTCACATTCGCTACAGCCACAACAACTAACTCATTTGGCAGCTTGGCAGTGCTGACAGACCACATGCCTGCTTTAGGTACTGGCTGGCTAAAGGCAACGCGCTCAATCTCACGCTTAAGGCCTTTTGAACGTGTGAATGTTCCCGCATGGACAAAATTAGACTGATATTTCGCAGTAACCTCTTGAGCCGGCAATTTTTTGAAATCTGCAATCATGGCATTTAATTTTGCATGGGCAGCATCAAACGCTTTTTGTTCAATCAATTGTGCTTTTACACGCGCAGTTGCTTGCGCTAAAGGCTGTACACCTGCTGGATGATACTTACGAACTTTAACCCAGACAACATCACCATTGGCTGTTTGGATATTACTTGAAGCCGTCGTATTTCCGCTTTTCACATCTTCATTAAACAGTTTAGATTTAACAGCAGGATCAGCAAGAACTGGATTGGTTGTCGTTAAATTCACATTATTTGCAGATTGAACTTGAACAGTCTTCACTGCTTGTGAAACCACATCCAATGCATCACTGTTAACCACTTGCTCATTTAAACTATTTACAGTGTCTGAGAAATAGTTGGCTGATTTATTCTTTAAAACCTCAGCAGTCAATTCAGCTTTTTTCGACTCAAATGATGGCACTGAATCTACTGGTGTATTCACTTCAATCAAATGATAACCGAATTGAGTTTTAACAGGCTTAGACACTTGACCATTGCTTGTTGAGTTCACAGCTTTATCAAAATCATCACCAAAGGCACCTGGCGCATAGGCAGCAAGTGCACCACCTTTCGCTTTAGAATCAGGGTCTTCTGAATATTGCGCAGCAGCTTGAGCAAATGACGTACCTGCCTGAATTTTTGCATACACTTCATTTGCAAGTGTAGCAGCTTGCTCAGGCGTACGAGAATCAGTCGTGATCAGAATATGTTTAACATCACGCTTCAAACTTTGCTTATATTTTTCTACAAACTGAGTATAAGCTTGTTGTAATTCAGCATCAGTTACTGCCGCATTTGGCTGTGTCAATGTCGCTGGGCTGAGCACCACATAGTCCACATCCACTGAAGCAACTTGTTTAAACTTATTTTGATGCTTGTTGTAATAATCCGCAATTTCCTGATTGGTCACTTTAACATTGGCTTTATAGTCATCAAGTTTAACGCTTGATAAGAATAATTCACGTTGTTCAGATTGCAAGTTGGCAATTTGCTGGATATCCAATTTACTGATCAGTGCATTATCCGAAATTGTAGAGCTCAAAATGCTTAAGGCAAAATCTTGGCGAATATTTTGGATAAAGGCTTGGCTAGTTAAACCCTGTGAACGTAAATAGTTTGCATATAGTGTATTTGAAAATTTACCATTTTCCTGAAAAGCAGGAATTTGTGCAATTTTCTGTTCAATTTGAGCATCGCTCAAAGTCACACCTAACTTATCAGCTTGTTGTCTTAAAAGACTTTGGCTAATTAGGTAATCAAGTGCTTTATTTGCAATAAATTCTTTGTTCAATAAAGACTCATCCCCATGTATAGCAGGATTTGCCAATAATTGATCTGTATAGCCTTTTGTAACCGTTTCTAACTCTTTTTTAGAAATATCTTGACCATTAACAGTTTTAGCTACGTCTGCTTTTTGCCCACCGCTGAAATAGCCTTCAATACCAACCACAGCAAATGGCGCTAAAAATAACACAAGGAGAACTTTACCAAACCAGCCCCTTATGAGAGTGCGAAACGATTCCATGAGTATTCCAATATTATATTTCGTAAGGATTCTAACTGAAATTGTGAAATGAATGAACGAGCAATCACTGATAATTTAATATATTTCATAAAAAACGCGCCACAAAGGCGCGCTTTTAACAAGCTCAGATTAAGCTACTGAGTCTTTTAAGCCTTTACCAGCTTTAAAGCTAGGTACTTTGCTTGCTTTAATCTGAAGCTCTTCACCAGTTTTAGGGTTACGACCAGTACGAGCAGCACGGTCTTTAACACTGAATGTGCCAAAGCCGACTAAAGTCACTGTGTCGCCTTTTTTAAGCGCTTCACCAATTGAAGCAATAGTCGCATCTAATGCTTTACCAGCATCGGACTTTGACAATCCCCCTTTTTCTGCAATCGCATCGATTAATTCTGATTTATTCATGAAGATTACGTCCTCTTATATCGTTTGTTTAAGTTCCAAGGCTGTAGATCAAAGGCCATGACGACTTTATAGCAATGCTTTGGGGGGAAACGCAAGACTCCAAACACGCTTTTCACAAAAATTACGACTAAAATTTACGATTTTTTTGGATTAATGGTAATTATTTCATTTTTTTTAGCAATTGGTCGCGTAAGTTTTGGTTCTCTTCAGCCAATGCATCGACCTTATTGTGGAGTTGCAGGATCAAGTTTTCCAAATGCTGAAGATCTTTAGCAGTCACTAAACCAATTCTGTTTAATGAATGATTTACACGCTGATCTAAAAGTTTTTCAACCTTGTCTTTGGTTTCTGCAACTGACTCTTTGGTTTTTTCAGTGACTTTATTGACTGTCTGATCTGTGACTTCAACTGTCTTGGATTCAAGCTCCTCACCCACCTTGACTAGAGAATCAAAGAGTTTATTGCCTTCTTCTTCGGCTCTGGAGAACGCTCCCAACCCTGCCAACCAGATTTGTTTTGTATATTTTCTGAAATCTAATGCTGACTTTTTATGATTTCTAGGCTTTATTTGAGATTCATCAAATTCATTTTGATCTTCATAAAGATCCGTTTGTTCTTTGTTGCTCTTTTTCATATCTTGCTCCATTTACCCCAAACTCCAGCGTGTAATGACCTATATGACCAAATTATGTAGAAAATATTGCTATATTATCAAATAAAACTATTGAACCTTTTGCTAAACTGTTCTACAAAGCAAAGTAATTGTTTTAATGTTAAGGAACACTTGGCAATTCGACAATGGTTATTAAGATAATTTTTATATCATTGTGGAAATATTGTGTTTCAAGTCATGGATGAGATTGTTTCAAATTTATTTAGAGATCGGACTCTCTGTTTTGCTATAGGAATTTTTTATGAATGAATCGCAACAAAAGCAAGGTCATTCTCGTTTGTTGCTAAACATTGTCATGATTATATTGGAAACCATTTATTCTTTCGTATTAAAACATGATCGTGTTGTTCGCTTACAGGCAAAAAAATTCGTCGGACAGCAGATTACAATTAAAATGAATAGTTATATTCCTTATTTTGACTTTTATGTTCAATTTACAGATCGTGGTATTCTTTTTGATTTACAGCCTCCAGAAAAAGCTATTGACCTTTCTGTGAGTAGTACACTCATCGATTTCATCCAAATTTTTGTCTTTGCTAATCGTCGTAGCATGAAAAAAATGCGTCTGGAAGGCGATAACCTGCTCAAGGAACAGTTCCGTGATCTAGTTGTACACTTAACTGCCCCTAAATTGCTTTCAGACTGGAAGCAATGGTTAACCAATCCAGATGATGACAGCCAGACAAAAGCATCAAAAAAACGCATTGCCCCTTTGCTTGAAAAGATTGATCAGCAACGCTCTAAAATCAACACACTCCAAGTTGAAGTGAAACAATATCAAAATCGTGTTAAACGCTTGCAGCTCAACCAACAACGTTTATATACGGCTTTAGGCGTATTGGGCTTTCTATTTATGGCATTAGTCGTGTATAATCTTTGGCAAATATTTTCATAAAACTTGAACAAAAATTGAAATTTTCCAGTAATTTTTGTTCAAGTAATAAATTCTGACTAAATTAGTCAGAATTAAACTTAAAAATACTTGACTATTTTAGTCAGGATTCATAAAATTCATACATCTAGTCTAAAACATGTGTATCGAATCATGCGCCTAACTACTCGCGGTCGCTATGCAGTGACTGCACTACTTGACTTAGCATTGCAGCCACCTGAACAAACGATTACGCTTGCAGAAATTGCAACCCGCCAAACGATATCTGTCGCTTATCTTGAACAATTGTTCGCTAAACTTAAACGTCATGGCTTAGTTTCAAGTGTTCGTGGAGCAAATGGCGGTTATCACTTAGCGCGCCATGCTGAAGAAATTACTGTCTTAGAAATTATTGAAGCTGTAAATGAAACTGTTGATGCGACTCGTTGTGACCACAAAGGCAACTGCCAAAATGGTGCAATGTGTTTAACTCACGATTTATGGCAAGAACTCTCTCTCCATATTGCCGATTATTTAGCTAAAATCACCCTTGCGGATTTAGTAGCTCGTGACAACGTACAAACCGTTGCGGTTCGCCAAAATTCAGCACCTCTTGATTCAGCCCTTTTATCGGTTACAGGTATTTGACATGAAACGTCCGATTTATCTTGACTATGCAGCAACTACGCCTGTTGATCCTCAAGTAGCAGAACGCATGATGGAGTGTTTAACCTTTGATGGTACATTCGGTAATGCTGCTTCTCGCTCACATGCTTATGGATGGCAAGCTGAAGAAAAAGTTGAATATGCACGTGAACAAGTCGCAAATTTAGTAAAAGCTGATCCACGCGAAATTGTCTGGACTTCTGGTGCTACTGAATCTGATAACCTTGCCCTTAAAGGTGTTGCTCAGTTTTACGGTTCTAAACGCAAACACATCATCACAAGTAAAATTGAACATAAAGCAATTTTAGATACTTGTCGTGAATTAGAAGAAGAAGGTTTTGAGATTACCTATCTTGAACCTGAACCTAAAACTGGTTTAATTACCCCAGAAATGGTTCAAGCTGAACTTCGTCCAGATACGCTACTTGTTTCATTGATGATGGTGAACAATGAAATTGGTACTGTGACAGATGTTGCTGCAATTGGTGAGTTAACACGTGCCAATAAAACCTATTTCCATGTTGATGCTGCACAAGCTGCGGGTAAAGTTGAAATCGATCTTTCTACCATGAAAGTTGATTTGATGAGCTTCTCAGGTCATAAGGTTTATGGACCTAAAGGCATTGGTGCTTTATTTGTACGCCGTAGCCCACGTGTTCGTATCAAAGCACAAATTCATGGTGGTGGTCATGAACGTGGTATGCGCTCAGGTACACTTGCAACCCATCAAATCGTCGGTATGGGTGAAGCATTTGAACTTGCTGGCAAATCTTTACAAGCTGAACAAACACGTTTACGTGTACTCCGTGACAAACTCTGGAACGGTTTACAAGATTTAGAACAAGTCTTCTTAAATGGCCACCCTGTTTACAATGTTGCAAACTACTTAAATGTTAGCTTCAACTTTGTTGAAGGTGAATCATTGATGATGGCGTTAAAAGATGCTGCTGTATCTTCTGGTTCAGCATGTACATCTGCAACACTTGAACCTTCTTACGTACTTCGTGCCCTCGGTCTTTCTGACGAGTTAGCACATAGTTCAATTCGTTTTAGCTTTGGTCACTATACGACTGAAGAAGACATTGATCATGTAATTAAGATTACTAAAGCTGCTGTTGAGAAATTGCGTGAGCTTTCTCCGCTTTGGGATATGTACAAAGAAGGGATCGACTTAAATTCAGTTGAATGGGCTGAACACTAAGTTCCTTGAAATCAAAACGCGGCATTTTATTGAAAATCAGTAAAATGCCACCAAATTAGATTGTAGAAATACATATTATCAACGCTGACCCCGAGGTTTGGAGAAGCAACATGGCTTATAGCGAAAAAGTAATAGATCATTACGAAAATCCTCGTAATGTTGGTGTGTTGGATAAAAATGCAGAAAATGTTGGTACAGGTATGGTGGGTGCACCTGCATGTGGCGATGTAATGCGTTTACAAATCCAAGTGAATGACAGTGGTGTAATTGAAGAAGCTCGCTTTAAGACTTATGGCTGTGGCTCTGCAATTGCGTCTAGCTCACTCGTAACCGAATGGTTAAAAGGTAAAACGCTTGACGAAGCACAGGCGATTAAGAATATCGACATCGCAACTGAACTTGCACTTCCTCCTGTAAAAGTACACTGTTCTGTACTTGCAGAAGATGCAATTAAAGCTGCTGTTGAAGATTACCGTAGCAAGAAAACTAAAGCCTAATATCTGTTCGTCAAATTTAGCAGATGATTTTTTAACGGAGTTTTCATGATCAATCTAACTGAAAATGCTGCAACTCATATCAGCAATTACTTAAAGAATCGCGGTAAGGGTGAAGGTATTCGTCTTGGTGTGAAAACTTCAGGCTGTTCTGGCTTAGCTTATGTACTTGAGTTTGTTGATAATATCGACACTCATGATCAAATGTTCGAGCAGTTTGGTGTAAAAGTTTTTGTAGATCCAAAAAGTTTGGTTTATCTCGATGGTATGGAAATGGACTATGTTAAAAATGGTCTCAATGAAGGCTTCGAGTTTAATAACCCAAATAAAAAAGGTGAATGTGGCTGCGGTGAATCTTTCACTGTATAATCTGCCCTGCTTTTTCTCATGTTAAAACAGTGTCTTGCACTGTTTTAATCACATTTAATTACACCGTTTTCCTGTAAAACATCGTGGATGAGTATCTCCCATGAGTCATTTTGAGTTGTTCGATCTCCCGGAAGCACTCGATATTGATTTAGCGACATTAAAAGCTAATTTCCTAAAACTACAACAGCAATATCATCCTGATAAAGCTGAAGATAAAGACAAAGCTTTGATTAAATCAAGTGAAATTAATCAAGCATATAAAGCTTTATCCAATGTAGACAGTCGTGCTGCTTATCTACTGTCACTCAAAAAGCAAGATCATCACTTAAATCAATCAATTAGTGATTTTGAGTTTTTACAATCTGCTTTAGAAATTCGTGAGCAGCTTGATGAAGCAACCAATACCGAACAATTGCATTCTTTAAAAAAAGAAGTCCAACAATGGATTGATGGCTTAGTTCGTGAATTCAAAATTGATTTTGAGGATGAAGATTGGACTGAAGCACGTGACACGGTGCGCAAGTTACGATTCTTTCAAAAAGTCATGAATGATATTGATAAAGCCGAAGATCAGCTTTTAGATGATGAAGATTTTAGTTTAGATGATGATTTCTAAATTTTAACTTTCATTATATGTTTTACCCGAATTTGTTTTTAGTTTTTATTTTAAGGATGTGACAAATGGCACTCTTGCAAATTGCTGAACCAGGACAATCAAGTGCGCCACATGAACACCGTATTGCGATTGGTATCGACTTAGGGACAACCCATTCTCTTGTTGCTACGGTATTATCAGGCAAAGCCAAAGTACTGAACGATGAGCAAGGTCGCGTGTTACTTCCTTCTATTGTACATTATTCTAAAAATTCGACCGAATATGGCGACGCAGCAAAACCGTTTATTACTGCTGACCCTAAAAATACCATTGTTTCTGTTAAGCGCTTTATGGGCCGTTCTAAAGCAGATGTTAAATTTCAACACCCTTACACGCTTGCAGGTGCTGATAATGAAATGCCAGCATTTGAAACAGCTCAAGGTCGTAAAACACCTGTAGAAATCTCTGCAGAAATTTTAAAACAACTGAAAGATCGCGCTGAACAAAGTTTAAGCAATCCGGTGAATGGCGCTGTTATTACGGTTCCAGCCTACTTTGATGAAGCGCAACGCCAAGCTACACGTGATGCAGCTGAACTCGCAGGTTTAAATATATTACGCTTACTCAATGAACCTACCGCTGCAGCTGTTGCATATGGCTTAGATCAAGAGAGCAATCTAACAACAGACCGTAACTATGTCATTTATGATTTAGGTGGCGGTACATTTGATGTGTCTATTTTACGCTTTTCTCAAGGTGTGTTTGAAGTTTTAGCTACAGGCGGTCATACCGCACTGGGTGGCGATGACTTAGATCGCCTTATTGTTAAATGGGCAAAAAAACAACTGAATATTGAAACCTTAGATGATGCAGAATATGCACACTTTATCGTTTCTGCACGTAAAGCCAAAGAAGCGCTCAGTGATGCTACCTCTGTTGATATTAAAGTTCTAACACACCACCTCACGCTAGATCGCACGACATTTGAAGAAATCATTCAAGTGGCATTAGATAAGACGATCAATGTGTGTAAACGTGTCATGCGTGATGCAAAACTTGAACTCGATGATATTCAAAATGTAGTTCTTGTTGGTGGCTCAACCCGCTCTTATGCTGTACAGAAAGTGGTGCGTGAAGTATTTAAGCAAGAGCCGCTTTGTACCATCAATCCTGATGAAGTTGTGGCGATTGGCGCTGCGATCACTGCGAATCAACTCATTGGAAATTCTAAAGATGGTTCATTACTGTTAGATGTTACCCCGCTATCACTTGGTCTAGAAACCATGGGCGGTTTGGTTGAACGTTTAATTTCACGTAATACAGCCATTCCTGTTGCACGCCGTCAAGAGTTCACCACCTATCAAGATGGTCAAACGGCCATGTTGATCCATGTCTTGCAAGGCGAACGCGACTTAGTTGAGCATTGCCGCAGCTTAGGTCGTTTTGTATTACATGGTATCCCACCAATGACCGCGGGTCAGGCACGTATTGAAGTCACTTTTCAGGTCGATGCAGATGGCCTGCTTACTGTTTCAGCCAAAGAAACCACATCAGGGGTCAATGCGCAAATCGACATTAAACCTTCTTATGGATTGTCTGAGACCGATACTGAACGCTTGCTTTTAGAAGGTTATAAATTCGCTGAAGAAGATAAAAATCTTCGCCATCTCAATGAAACTAAAGTTGAAGCACAGCGTGAACTTGAAGCATTAACACAGGCGTTAAAGGTCGACTCCAACCTGCTCAGTACTGAACAACTGACTGCGCTCAACCAAGCCGCTGAAGCTTTAAAAGCCCAGCTTGAAACAAACGATATCAAATCGATTGAGCATGCTGTTGAACAGTTAAAAACTTATAGCGATGCCTTTGCAGCAGAACGCATGAATCAACACATTGATCATGCACTCAAAGGCACCAAACTTGATGATTGGTCTAACTCAAACTAATTTAAGGTAACGACTATGCCACGTATTAAAGTACTACCTCATGCAACAATTTGTCCAAATGGTGCTGAGTTTGAAGTTGAACCAAACGCGAACCTGTGTCAAAGCTTACTCGATAATGGTATTAAAATCGAACATGCCTGTGACATGTCTAAAGCATGTACTACATGCCATGTGATTGTACGTAAAGGCTTTGATGAGCTTGAAGAGATGGATGATATTGAAGCCGATTTACTCGATCGCGCTTGGGGCTTAGAACCCGATTCACGTCTGTCTTGCCAAGTCAAAATCACAGACGAAGATATGGAAGTTGAAATTCCAAAGTATACAATTAACCATGCTTCTGAAAACCACTAAGTTGCTTTTCATATAGGCAAAAACCACTCTTTATGAGTGGTTTTTTAATGTCTTGGCAATTTTTAATGGCTTAGGTATTTAATTTAATATTTAATGATTTTACAAATAATTTGAGTTGACTTCATCTTCAATATTAAGCTTTGCAACGCCTTGAGAGTTGGTAAGTTTTTGCTGAACCTTAATCCGTTCTACCATTTTTTCTAATACTTCCACCAACTCTGGATATTCAAAGTTTTGCACTTCTTCTAAATTCAGCACCAAGTGGAAGCCTTTATACTCATAATCAAACCATTGCTGATTTTCATTCTTGGTTGCAGAGTATTTTTCCATCACTTGCCAAGTGCGTACCTTACCTTGAATCCCTTTCAGTTCAATCGGGGTTTTTGGTGCACAAAGATAATCGTTTTTAATCAGCTTATAGGTTTCATCTGAAACCAAAATTTCATCGATATCTGCAGCATATTGCAAACGCGCTGCTAAATTGGCATCACGACCCACAATGGTATACGCCATACGATGTACAGCACCATAGTTTCCAACGTGGCAATAACCGGTACTTACCCCCATACGAATATGTAAAGGTGCATAGCCCATTTTCACCCAACGTTCACGGAGAAATTTCATCTGCTGGCGCATTGCAATCGACATATCAATACAGTTTTTCGCATCCTGCTCCACACCTTGTGAGTCTGGATCACCAAAGAAAATTAGGATTGCATCACCCATAAATTTATCAATGGTTGCACCATATTGTTTGGCAATTTCAGTCATATGACTTAAATAGTCATTTAATACAAAGGCCAAATCATCTGGAATCAAAGTTTCTGATAATTCTGTAAATCCTTGAATATCAGAAAAGAAAACCGTCATTTTTTTACGTTTATATTCAATCTTGGCTTCTGTATCGCCACGCATAATCGCCTGCCAAAGCTGTAATGGCGCATAACGACTGAGTTGATTTGACAACTCAATATAACGATTCATTTCATTGAAATAGGTGTTTTTCTTGGTTTCTACACTTTTGATACGGCGATTTTGATAATAATTTCCGATGTTTACAAACAAGATAATACTAATAAAAGACAGGACTGATAGCTCAGGGCTGGTTTGCTGAAAATAATCATAAAAACCAAAGATAAAAATAATATTGGTATAAAACACAACAAAGGCAACTAAAATTGCCAAAGAGCCCATCATAAAAGAAATTTTGTTGTTAATCGCTGTATAGATCAGTGCAAATAACAATACAAAAGTTACCACGAGGCTTAAATGTACAGCAGCCAATGCGGTAGAAACAACGATGACATCAATTAAAAAATAAATATTCTTCCGAATCTTAGAGCCATATGAATATTCTAGCCAACGCGATAATTTAGGGCTAACAATAAAAATAAAGCCAATAAAAAAAGGAACATAAAATTGATAATTTGCAATTGGGGAGGTGAAATAATAAACCATGACCACCAAAGCAATAATCAAATACCCCATAAATCGCTGGAATATTTCAAATTGCTTTGGCTCTTTATCTAACATACGTTCAAATGGCAAAATATTTTACCTCGGATGTCATTTTATTAAACACTTCCCTTGTGCTGTTTACACTTAATCCATACGCCAATCGAATGGCATCTCACCTTGACCACGTAACGCCAACATCAGTGTTTGACGCATGTGTGCTAATACTTCATTGCTATAAGGAACTGCTTGCAGGCCAAATACAGGTTTAGGCCAAGCTACATCATTCTGATAACGAACTACATGATGAAAATGTAATTGCGGAACCATATTTCCAAGTGCAGCGACATTCATTTTATCTGCACGAAAAACACGAGAAAGCTGACTAGACAACCAGCTTGATTCACGTAAAAACTGCTCTTGGTCAGCTTGACTTAGTTCATATAACTCAGTGATACCAGGAACACGTGGAATAAGAATCAGCCACGGAAATTGCATATCATTCATTAAACGACATGTTGAAAGCGGAAAATCGCCTACAAAAAAAGTATCTTGAGCAAGTTGTGGATGCAAACTAAACATATCTTTATAAATGACGCAAAATTAAAAGGATGGCTAATACTAACACATCGGTTTTCGTGTGAATATTGGTTATCTTGTGTTTTGGTACAAATAAACACAGTTTGTTTTGAACCTGATCACAATTACACTTTAAAGAATCACAGAATTTTTTCAAGTGATTTACTAGAAAAAATTCATAAGCACTTTTAATCTCAAATTGAGCATTTTTTAAGCTCAAAATCCTGATAAATTAACGCTTTAATTCTGTCAGTAAATTGTTTAACAAATCCTGAATAAACTGAATTCGCTTGTCATTTTCTTCAAGCATCACCATCACTTTTAAACGTTGCCCACCTTCCATACGGAACCAAGTTGGATGCTTCTGCATTAGCTGAATAATACTGATCGCTTGCACAGGTGTATCAGGTGAAAATTCGATCACCCCACCATTGGCCCCAATATCAATTTTGGTAATTTCTAAGGCTTCAGCCTTAACCCGAATTTGATGAACACTAAACAGTTGTTTTACCGGCAATGGCGGTACACCAAAGCGATCAATCAACTCCATACGGATGTTGTCAAGTTTATCCTGAGTGTCGGTATTACTAATACGTTTATAGAACATAAGACGCTGATGTACATCGCCCAAATATTCATCTGGGATCAAAGCAGGCATATGCAGGGTAATTTCAGAAGTAAGTGAAAGTGGTGTATCAAAATTAGGCGTCTTGCCCTGTTGAATTGCTTTGGTCGCTTTGGCTAACATTTCCATATATAGGCTATAACCAATTGCATTCATTGAACCGCTTTGTTGTTCACCCAGTAATTCACCTGCACCACGGATCTCTAAATCTTCCGTAGCCAGCATAAAGCCTGCGCCAAGATTTGAAGCTCTTTGAATTGCATCTAAACGTTTTTCTGCATCACCTTTAAGGCCTTTAATCGATGGCACCATCAAATATGCATAGGCTTGATGATGTGAACGTCCAACACGACCACGCAATTGATGTAATTGGGCTAGGCCGAGTTTGTCTGCACGTTCAATAATAATCGTATTGGCATTGGGAACATCAATCCCTGTTTCAATAATTGTTGAGCAGACCAGCACGTTAAATTCTTTGTGATAGAACTGTTGCATGATTTGCTCAAGTTCACGTTCACGCATTTGACCATGCGCAACCGCGACACGTGCCTCTGGTACAAGTTGACGAATATTTTCTGCAGCGCGCTCTATGGTATCTACTTCATTGTGCAAGATATAAACCTGACCACCACGTAACAATTCTCGCAGAATTGCCTCTTTCATGGTTTCATTAGTTTGTTCATTGACAAAAGTTTTAACAGCTAAACGACGTGCGGGTGGTGTGGCAATAATTGAAAGATCACGCATCCCACCAAAAGCCATATTCAATGTACGAGGAATTGGTGTTGCAGTTAAGGTTAACATATCAACATCTGCACGCATGGCTTTGATACGCTCTTTATCACGTACCCCAAAACGATGTTCTTCATCGACAATCATTAAACCTAAGTTTTTAAACTGCACATTTTCCTGAAGAATTTTATGTGTGCCGATGACGATATCGACTTTACCATCGATTAAATCTTCAATAATTTTGGTATGACTTTTATTGGTTCCAAAACGCGAAAGTACCTCTATACGAATTGGCCAATCGGCAAAGCGATCTTTAAATGATTCAAAATGTTGTTGTGCCAATAAGGTGGTAGGTACTAAGACAGCCACTTGCCTATTATTTTGAACAGCAACAAATGCCGCGCGCATCGCCACTTCCGTTTTACCAAAGCCAACATCACCACAAACCAGTCGATCCATTGGTTTGGCTTGTTGCATATCATATAAGGTCGCTTCGATGGCATTGGCCTGATCCAATGTTTCCTCATAAGCAAAGCCACTGGAAAATTGCATATATGCACTTTGATCCAACTCAAAGCTAATCCCCGGTTTAGACTGACGACGTGCTTGAATATGTAACAATTCAGCTGCCACATCATGAATCTGTTCAAGTGCTTTACGTTTTGCTTTATTCCATGCATCTGTACCCAATTTATGTAAAGGTGCTAAATCAGGATCACCACCACTAAAACGGCTAATCAGGTGTAAATTGGTGACAGGAACATACACTTTTGCATCATCTGCATAGTTTAATTTTAGAAACTCATAGTCTTGTTCATCAATATTTAAGGTGACTAAGCCTGCATAACGCCCGACACCATGATCAATATGCACCACTGGCGCACCAATATTGAGTTCCGTCAGACTTCGGATCAGAAACTCTTCTGAAACCTCTTGTTGACGTTTTCTACGGCGCTGTACTACACGGTGTTCATACAATTGGTTTTCAGAAATAACCGATAGATCATTGCTGATGACCAATCCACGATCCAAAGGCGCATTGGTAATCGCGACAGAGAAATTAGATTGTTGAAATACAGCAAAACTTTCAACAACTGGAATTTCACCTAAACTTGCACGTAAAGCATCTTTTAAAGTTTCACGACGTCCAGCACTTTCAGCCACCAGTAACACTGGATGATTGGCCTCATCCACATATTGTTTAACGGCTTTAAATGGCTGGTCTTGTTTAGGATCTACAGGCAATCGTGGCGGCAATTCAACCGACAAATTGATACAGCCTGCTTTTAATTCAATGGCTTCTGTTGAGGCAATAATTCTTGAAAATTGATTTAAATATTCGAATAGTTGATTCGGTTGTATAAAAATTTCTTCAGGTGGTAATAGCGGTTGATCAGCATTATGGCGTCGGTCTTCATAACGGCGCATCACATCTGTCCAAAAACTCAACAATCCTTCGTCAATGTGTTTATCTGTAATGACAATCGCATTGCTTGGTAAGTACGATACCAAACAACTTTGTGTTTGCATGGCTTGCTGTGAAAAGAATAATGGGAAATAGAAATCTAATCCTGGAGAAGCAATGCCTTCTAACACATCTTGATAAATTGGGTTTTTCTTGGGATTTGCAGTTGGAAAACTTTCTGCATAACGATCACGAAATGTTGAACGCGCTTCTTTTAACGGAAATTCTTTTGCAGGAAGTATGGTAAAACGCTCTAACTTTGTTGTTGTTCTTTGGGTTTCTGGGTCAAAGAATTTTAAACTGTCTATTTCATCGTCAAATAAATCAATACGGATAGGCGCGTTTTGCCCAGAGGCATAAATATCCATGATGCTACCACGTACCGCAAATTCCCCATGATCATAAACGGTATCAACCAGATGATAACCCGCCTGAACTAATTTTAATTTTTGTTGTTCTAATGCAAATTTCTGACCAACGCGGATATCAAAATGCTCACCCAACACCCATGATGTAGGGGCAACACGTTGTGCCAAGGTGGTTGCAGAGACTAATAAAATACCTTTTTGTGGCATATTGGAAAGTATTGATAGTCTTTCAGAAACAATATCTTGGTGTGGAGATAAACGATCATATGGCAATATCTCCCAATCTGGAAATATTGTTGGTTTTACCCCATAAAATTCTAATTCACTTTCCAACTGTCCCAAGTGCTGATTATTTTTTGCAACCAATACAAAGAGCTGATCCGATTTCTCTGCGATCTCCTTAAACAATAAGGCTGCAGATGAACCGAGCATTGTGCCAATCCAGCGCTTTTCACCTGCTTTCAGTTGTTTTAAATTGAGGTCAGAGATTTCTTGTTTAAACATAATCGCATAGGGTCTAAAAGACATGAGCAATAGTTTAACATGATGACTTTATTCAGTTGAGTGATTTTGTTTATTCTATTTATCTGCGCAATGACTCAACAACAGCATTTCTTCATCAGGATAGAATTCACATCAACCTCAAGACAAACTCACAGGATCATAGACCTGTGGAAGCTCTTGCAAATGAATTGAGAATAGTTATTTGTATAACAGAGAAAAATCTAAGCGACATCACACATTATTCTTTAGTGAAATATTCTGATTCCACCAGATATTTTGCATTCCTTAAGTTGATTTATTTTTCTCGTTTAAACGTTTTATAATAATCATTGAGTTTTTGAATAATTTGTTTGAATTGTTTTAAATTTTCTTCTGTATTGCCAAGTCTTTGCACATAGTTGTTTGTCGCAATTTCTAAATCAATCTTTTCATTGATCAAAATTGTTTTATAGAACAAAGCCTTTAAATCATCAAAATTATTGAGTTTTCGGTTGGAAAAGTATTCCAGCCTTTCAGATAACTCACGATTTAAAACAATACCATCTACAATAAAACCATGCTCAGCATCAATTTGAATATTATTTTCTTGTAGAAAAACTTGTTCAGGACCGTTTTTATTGCCCTTAAATAATGCTGCAATTTTATCAAACATCATTAAAACTCAATTAAATCAAAGATTCATCATAACAAAGATGACAAAAGTTCGCAGTAAAAGGCCGTTTTAAAACGATCCTTTACCTGAACATAAACCATCAGCGTTATTCGTCACCCAAATCATCTAAGAAGTCGACAGTAGGCACAAAGAATAAGGTTCCAGTCACTGCTGTACTAAAATCTAATAAACGATCTAAATTACCCTCTTCATCACCTTGAAACATATGCTCTAACATTTGTCGAGTCACACTAAATTTGCGTGCATAACCAATAAAGAAGGTGCCATATTCATTTTTAGATGGATTTGAGAACGGCATATTTGCACGCATGATTTTAATTTCATTACCATCTGCATCGTGTGCCTTACTCACTACATTGTGTGCTGTTTTAGGCTTTACATCATCACTCAGTTCAACATCATTAAACTTTTTACGTCCGATGACTTTTTCTTGTTCTTCATCACTGAGCGCACGCCACTTGTCCATATCATGCATATATTTTTGAATAAATGCATAACTGCCACCTTTAAAGTCTGGATCTTCATCACCCACCAGTGCATATCCAGCTGCAATTTCAGGCTCTGGGTTTTCTGTCCCATCAACAAAGCCAATAATCGCTCTACCGTCAAAATATCGAAAACCATTCACTTCATCCACTGGATAACTTACGGCTTTTAATTGCGTATTGATCATATCTGCCATTTCAAAACACAACGCTTGACGATCAGCACGAATATGGAAAAACAAATCACCTTCTGTTGAAACCGCCGTATATTTTGGCCCTTTAATTTCTTTAAACTGTTCTAATTCTTGTGGTTTAGCCTGATCAGGAAATAAACGTTCCCACGCATTTGCCCCAAATCCCATGACTGCACTAAATTGTGCATCTGGATAACGGTTGGTTAAACTACGTGTTAATGCTGAAAAATTTGCTGCAAAATCGATTACTGTATCTATTACTTCAGCCCCAAGCCTTAATCCTAAAACAATAAATAAGGCATTTTCCCCTGGACGATTCATAACAGGTTGAATTCGAGTTGAAGTCATAATTTATCTCAAAATATTCTATTGGTTACAATCTAACATAGGCTGTTTTAAAGCTTAAGTTTTTATCGTTAACAATCCACTAATTCACAATATTTATATGGATAGAAATGTTGCGAAAAATGATTAAAGCAATAAGTTTTGACTTTTTTATTCAGACACATTTATTGTCATTATTTTTAAAATTACTTTGAGTGATAAGCATAAATTTTAAAACAACTATTTTTTTCATCAAACACAATATTCAAACGCTGCAATAAAGTACGAAATTGATCTGTTTGATCTAAAATCAAATCATCGATCAATCTTCCCCTCGGCTTGCTTAGCATAGGCTTTACAATTAAATATTCAATTGCAATAAATACAGGCATAGCATCGTAATAGAAAGGATGCCAATCACCCAAATACCACGGAATTTTCTTCACAAATTGGTCTTCAGCTTGTAGATCTCTATTTTCAGTCACCAATTTGACAATAAATGCAGGTGGAAAATCCAAGTCTGTCATTGCATGCAGAAGTTTGAGCCATTTTGAATCACTCATACAAGATACCAACTGCCGTTGATGCATGATCTGCTGAATTTTCAAAATATACTTTATATAGACTTGGTCAGTCTTTAAAGTATTTATATGATTTCGATATTCAAGATAATTTTCTTGTAAACCCACATTTATCCTTCAATTAAAAGCACCTATGTTCGGTGCTTTTGACACATAGAGTTAACCATATTGTTTCTGTAAATAACGTACGATTGCTGCTGACTCAAAGAGTTTTTCACCTGTATTTGGATCTTCTAAATAAGGCACTTGAATGTCTTGCTTTGCGCGATCCATAACTGGAATAATTTTTTCACGTTTGCCACCCACCAAAGGAACATATTTACCCGGTTTTAAACGTAAAACTGCTGGGCCTAGATCTTGCCAACACTCTTTAGCCACATTATGAAAGATAAATGGAATTTCTAATTCAGTTAACACACCACGCACAACACGTGTATAGGGGCTGGCTTCAAACCCCCATAATTCCAATAATTGCGCTGGACTTGCACGATCAACAATTTTTTTATTAACCCAAACCCCGCGTGCACCATTAATAATGGTTCCAACCATAGCGACCGTTGGGTATTTAGGATAATGAGAATATTTCTTTGGTGTTTTGCCTGTTTTACCATAATGCTTAAATAAGTAATCAACAATCTTTTGCGATTCGTACATTGCTGTTTCCGTGTTTTCATCAATGAAATACGGAAAACGCAATTTTCCACCTTTTTCTTTTACAACCTGACGATATTTGGTCCCACCTTTAGGGCATGGATAGACTTCATAATCCAAATTGAGCAAGGTCATTACTTCTCGTACACGGCGGCAAAATGGTGAACCCTCAAACTCATATAACTTTAAAGCCTTTTCTGGCTGGTTTGGAAACGGAGTTCCTGTTACACCACGGCCTCCCTCAGTCAGTGATGAAGCCAAAGCTTGTACAACTTTAATTTGATGATGCACCATTTTATACCCCCTAGACGATTGTTTTTGCTTAAATTAAGCTTTTTATAAATCCACTAATTTTTCTTTTGAAACTACAATGCCATTGTTATCTGCATAGATATATTCACCAGAATTGAAAGTGACACTACCAAAATACACAGGAATATCGACCTCACCTATGCCTTTACGATTGCTTTTTTGTGGAATTGAAGCCAATGCATGGACACCTAGATCAAGTTCAACTAGTGTATCTACATCACGTACACAACCGTAAATCACCACACCATTCCAGTGATACTTAACCGCTGACTCTGCAATCATGTCACCCATCAAGGCACAACGCATGGATGCTCCACCATCGACAACCAAAACCTTACCTGTTCCATCTGTAGCAAGTAACTCTTTCACTCGTGAGTTATCTTCAAAACACTTGACTGTCACGATTTGGCCACCAAAGGTTTTACGAGCTCCATAACTTCTAAAAAATTTGCCATCTAGAGATGGAATCAAGGTTTGGATGTCTTGGTCTGGATGATCATCTAATAAATCACAAGTTACAAAAGGTACTGTAGTCACGTTATCACTCCATTATTTGCTATTTTGTATACGCAAATTATCATAAATTTCAATTTTTTGAGTTTGTGTTTGAGCAGCCTCGACCATAGTATGAGCCACTTGTTGTGCTGTCACTGGCTTATATTTAAAAGAATTGGGTACCAAATGCGAAAATTTACCATACAGCTTTTGCGTTACATCTTCCAAGAATCGCTTTTCATTTCGATCACCAAGGAGTAACGATGGGCGAATAATTGAAAAACGATATAAATTCAACTTTTGTATATAGTCCTCAAGTTCACCTTTCACTTGATTATAAAAAATTGGCGAGCTGGCTTTTGCCCCCATCGCACTGACTAAAAGTAAATGGGTTTCAGTCATTTCAAATAAATCTGCAAAATGTGCATTGATCTCAAAATCAATATTATAGAAAGCTTCTTTAGAACCTGCCTTTTTAATAGTCGTTCCCAAACAACTGAATGCATGAGTGTAACCGCTGACATCTTGATCATTGAGTAGAAGGAAGTCATCCAATACAAATTGTTCAACTTTTTGAAATTTTGAAAAGTCGGGATTTTCTCGTCGCACAACAACTGTAATTTTTTCACAATCAGCCAATAAATTGAGCTGTTCAATGAGACGCTGCCCCACTAAACCTGTTGCTCCAATCACAATCGCATTTTTTATCGAATTAGTCATTTTTTAAACAATCTCCTAGATTTATTACTAATCTAACGTTTTATTTCAAATTTTTCTTCAACAAAAATGTTGTCAAAGCATGTCAACACTTGACTTTACTGGCCTCTTTAATCACAATATGGCACTTGTTTACGGGCTGGTGATAATCCTCTGATGTGGTTTTCAGATGTGGTTTCAGCCCGCCCAGACCCATCTAATTCAAGGAGTGCACGAGTGGCAAACTCTGCTCAAGCAAAAAAACGTGCTCGTCAAAACGTTAAAGCACGTAAACACAACGCAAGCTTGCGTTCAATGGTACGTACTTATATCAAACGCACAATCGCTGCTATCGCTACTGGTGAATATGCTGCTGCAACTGAAGCTTATAAAGCTGCAGTTCCAGTTATTGACCGTATGGCGGATAAAGGTATCATCCATAAAAACAAAGCTGCTCGTCACAAGAGCCGCTTGAATGCACAAGTTAAAGCGTTAGCTAACTAATTTTTGCATGTGAAAAGAGCCCTTTAAAGGGCTTTTTTTGTAGCTAAAATTTGACTATAGCGCTTTAAAATCGGAAACCATCAAAACTTATCTACCACCGCATCAATATTTCTCAGTAGATAGATAAGTAAGAGTTCTAAACAATAAAAATAATTATTTTGCTAAATGTGAAATTAAGACTGTTGCAGTAGTTAAAATACCTTCCTGACGGCCAGTAAAACCCAATTTCTCTGTGGTTGTTGCTTTAACGCTAATTTGAGTCACATCAACATCTAACACATCTGCAATACTTTGACGCATTTCCAAATTGTGTTTGGCTAATTTAGGCCGTTCACATGCCACGGTAATATCGGCATTATTTAATTTATAACCACGGTCTAAAATTAATTGATAAACATGTTTTAAAAGTTTACGGCTATCCGCACCTTTAAATTCAGCATCTGTGTCTGGGAAATGCTGTCCAATATCACCTAAAGCCAATGCACCCAATAAAGCATCACATAATGCGTGTAATACGACATCACCATCAGAATGTGCTTTTAAACCATGCGTATGTGGAATTTGAACGCCTGCCAAAGTTACAAAATCACCTTCTTCAAAAGCATGTACATCCATTCCCTGCCCAATACGAATCGGTATGATCATTCTTAGCTCCTTTTGCAGTTTTTAAAATTTAAAAATCTTGTATTCGTACTTTCTCTTTCGCTATAGTACGTATGCAAACATTGTGAAAGTATAAGCGATCATGCTGTTGAATACAGAATTTAATCAAATTAAAACACTCTTGTCTGGTCTCATTTTGAGCTGTATCAGTACATCAGCTGTTTACGCCCTGCCTCTTGACTGTAAGCACCAAGATTCATCACTTTTAAAAAAGTTATGTGGTTCGCAGTATAGTGAACTACGCGCTCAATTAAATGAGAGCTATCTCACTGCATATCTGGTCACAGATGCACCAATACGCTTAATCAATGATACGCATCGTTTGTGGCTCAACCGTTTAAGTCAATGTAAAAGCAACGATTGTTTTAAACAACAGTTCGATATTCGCCTAGAAGACTTAAATTTTTACACTTCAATGAATCAAAGTTTAACCCAACATTTCATCAAATATGAACATGGTAAAATTTCAAAGCAACCCGCCCATTTACAAATCCATCAACTGACTAAAGATCGGATTAAAGTTGAAGGCATCGCCTACCGAAATCCCAATAACCGTAAAGATAGTCAAATTGTCTCATTGTTGGCTTACACCACGCCTGAAAAAAAGAATCAAATTTTGGACAATGAACATGACTGTAAATATGTGCTTAATTTCCAAAAAGCAATTTTGTCTGTGACAACAACACAAAAAGGCTGTGAGCGCTTTACTGGAATTTACCGTTTATATGATTAAGATTTATAATTAAATTTGGCAAAACCATGAGTACAAAACTAGCGTTAAGTGAAGAAAGATTAAAAATATTATCTGAATGTATGCAGAATTATGACGTGGGTGCTGATACAGATGAATGGCCTAACAATATCATTTCGCGCTTTACCAGCGTTTATAATGATGGGTCTATTTCAAAGCACAATATCCAATTGCAGCATGAAATTGATCCCGATGAATTAAAACTTTGTCAAAAACTAAGCGCTGAAATCGCCAATATCATGACAAATGTTGAAGTTGGTATGGGTTCAAACTCGGGTGATTATTTTCAAGATTTTTATATCATGCATTCACAAAACTCAGCTAGCCAAAAAATTACGCCTCAGCTGATTCAACAATACTTTGCCAATACTATTTTTCCTTTGGCAAACATTACGACTGAACCGCTTACAACCAATACACAGTGGTGGAAAGAAGTAGAACAAGATGGTGAAGAATCTCCAGCAGAATATTTTCAGCCTTGGCACAAGATGATGGATTGGTTTGCAGCACAACACGATTTTATCGACTGTGCATTTGTTCGGATTGGTGACTCAGCACTTTTAGAACAAATCAATTCTGATAATTACCCGAAAGGAACAATCATTACAGGTTGTGTCTTGCCTCGACTTGCATTGGGCTTAACCCAGAAGAGCAGCTTTGTTGGAATCTTTGGATATGTTGTACACAGTTAAGATCTAACGCCCCCAGCGCTAAAATACAAATAAAATAAGGTATAAACATGACTCAACTGTTAATTTTAGACCAAATCTCACAACACCTTGATCAAACCTCTTTTGGCGGTCTTCCTGTTAAAACGTTTGGCTTACAAGTTGAATGGCTGTTTGTTTGCCCTCAGGGTAAAACTGCTAAATTTCTATGGCAATGCTAGCCTTCACCATGGATATATCTAATGGATAAAAAAGTCATTTCCAAACTATTACAACGTCAGTTTTATCCCATTTTAAAAGCACAAGGCTTTATAAAAAAAGGCGATGTATTTAGGCAGGTTGAGGGAGAAGTTATTCGAATCGTCGATATACAGCACTCCATTAAAAGACATTGTTTTCAAGTTAATCTCGGTATTCACCTCATCCCATTAGGTGAATATGTTATGCGATGTACAGGTAACGCTTTAGATATTGAAAAAATGCGTGATTTCGATTGTGCATGGCGTAGTTCGATCCTGCCTTATTTGATGAATGATCATGACAACGACTGGTCATATACCTCAAATGAACAAGATGCTAACGAAATGGTGCAATTTCTAGTATCTGAGTGGAATCGTCAAAGCCAAAATTTCTTTAATCAATTAGCACATTGGCCTGAAGATTTTCTCAAGAAAGCGCATCAGGCCTGTATAAATCCCTTACATCCCGCACACATGTGTACCCTCTGCTATGTAGCTGGTGCTGCTGGTGATTTACAATTGGTCAAGAGGCTCGCTGAGATTGCAATTGATGCTGTTCCTGAACGAGCCACCTCATTAAAAGAACGATTAGCATCATTTATCCAAAATCCAAGTTTAGCGATTCCGCAAATTATCGATGAATGACGAAATGAAGCAGTCAAATGCGCTATTCACCAAATTGAAATATTTGTTATATTTTCTAACAACTTTCACGATCCGATTTAAAGTTTTACGCTTTATTTCCTGACTTAATTAACTTATAAATAACTATATATAAATAGTCTGATGACATATTTGTTGTAAATACCGAACACCAAACAATAGAGGATCAAAGGTGTTGCTATGGATTTGAACATGTATCTCACCAATAAATTTAAGAATTTTAATGAGTTTCTAGAAACGCATTGGCATGACTACCCCAATAAATACAAAGAAATCCAAACACTGCTGTTTTTTCAAGCCTATACCACCAAGCCACTTTCCGAGAAATTTGAAATCAATATTGATCAGGCCTTAAAGTATCCAACCTTAAGATATTACTTTCAACAGATTGAAAAATATATCCATATACCGCCCAAGCAACTGTTTCCTAACTCATTTCATCGCCCTTATGAACATATTTTAAATGAGTTTAAATATTTAAGCTTTTACCAAGAAGCTTTTGAATTTCACAAAAATTTAGAAAAAATAAGAAATACTTTTAATAAAATTTCCATTCCAATTGCCAGTCATGCTATTTACACAGAAATTTTACAATATCTCAATTTGAGCTTTGAATACCTTGCTGATCCCAACTTAGCCAACGAGTTAAAGATTAAATTAATTTACCAATGGCAAGATATTCATAATTTAGAAACTGTTGCCGCATATAAATCATTAGAAAAAATTAAGACCACACTCAATCATTATCGGCAAAAATCCTGTTCAGAGTACTATTTTAATTTAATTCAACTGGGTGAAAATCAACGGATTGAATTTAAAGAACGTACCACTGACCTATTAACCAACCGCAAATCAGATAAATGGGTCAAAGCGTGCTTTGCATTTATGAATACCCGCAATGGCTATGTATTTATAGGCGTTGCTGATGATTTAACCATTGTAGGGATTGAAAATGAACTTGCGGAACACTTTAATAATTCACTCGACTTAATGAAGCGGAGTTTGATTGATAAACTGGCACACGAAAGTAACAAAATTTCAAATATTTATACCACACTAGAAGAAATACAGATTCGAGGAAAAACCATATTGGTCTTTAAATGTAATAAATCGGACCGTCCTTTGTATTACAAAGGCGAACTGTTTATGCGCACCAATGGACAAACAACACGCGTTCCACCTGAACTGATTGAAAGTTTTCGGGTAGAATTTTATTGTTAGCATTCAATAGTTAAAATCTTTGCCTAGAAGAATCAAAAATATGAATTACCCTCAGTTTAAATATCATCCCAATGCATACAAACTTGATCTGTTTGAAAAAGAAGATGGTATTTGTTCAATTTGCAATCAACAACGCGACTTAAAGTACGTATGTTCTTTCTATAGCATAGATGAACCCGATTATATCTGTCCGTGGTGTATTGCCAATGGTGCAGCAGCGCAAAAATACGATGGAGAATACAATGACTATTGTGGCATTGAAGGTATTTCTTCAAACCCAAATGTTCCTTCCGAAAAAATCAACCCTGAATTTTTAGATGAAATCTGCTTAAAAACGCCAAGTTATCATAGTTGGCAACAAGAAGTTTGGCTGGTGCATTGCAATGAACCATGTCAGTTTATCGCTTATGCGGATAGTGAAATGCTTAAACCAATTTGGGATGAGGTTAAAGCCGATATCGAGGAAAATGGTTATCCAGTAGAGCTTATCCAAGATCACCTCAGTATCGACGGTGATTTAACAGGCTATCTGTTTCAATGCATTCATTGCCAACAACATCGCTTACATATAGATTGTAGTTAAATACATAATCAAACTTTATAAGTTAAACCTTATAGCTTTGGCTAAGTAACTGGCTTAAATGCTGTTTAATGCCCTGCCATTCATCTTTGAGTATGCTGTATATAACAGTATCGCGAACAGTTCCATCTTTTCGTAGCGCATCTTGACGTAGCACACCATCATAATGCGCACCTAGACGCTCAATGGCGCTTTGACTTTTAACATTGCGAATATCCGTCCTTAATACAACCGAGTTGGCTTGTAGTTTTTCAAATGCGTACTCAAGTAATAACAACTTACAACTGGTATTGATATGACTGCGTTGTGCTGATTGTGCATACCATGTATAACCAATCTCAACACGGCGTACCTCCCAAATAAAATCGCGAAAACTGGTGGTTCCTACAATACGACCATTCCGCTGATTTAAAACAACAAAAGGTACGCGTATTCCTAAAGATTTTTGTTCAAGTGCCTTGGCAATATAAGCCTTGATCTGAGAATAATGTGGAACCGATGTATATTCCAATTCCCACAAGCGGCCATCTTTACATACCTCAACTAAAGCATTTTCATGTTCTATTTGTAGTGGTAAAAGCTGCACTTGATGGGTTTGTAATGATGTATAAAGCGTTGAAAAGATATCTTGATTCATAGCAATTACACCAATGTAAAGAATGCTCCTCCATTGTCCGCTATGTTTTTGAAAGTTTTATGATCAAAATATGAAATCACCATGACGATCTTTCAAATGATTTCAAAGGCATTTGCATGCCCTTGAATCGAATATAATTCAACAAAATAGTTATTTTTTATAATGTGCCAACATGTCTTGTAAATGTGCTTTTACATTGTTCCACTCACCTTGCGAAATACTGTACAACACCGTATCTCGAATCGTACCATCTTTACGCATTTGATCACCCCGAATAATGCCATCTTTTTTAGCACCTAAACGTTCAATGGCTTTTTGGCTTTTAAAATTAAATTGATCAGTCCGCAACGCCACGGTATTGGCTTGAAGTTGTTCAAAAGCGAACCCTAATAGCAATAGTTTACAGCTTGTATTGACATGGGTCCGTTGTGCCGATTGTGCATACCATGTATAGCCGATTTCAAAACGTTTTACGTTTAATAAAATATCGTGATAACTGGTCGTTCCCAAGACTTTCCCTGAGCTTTGCTCTATGACAACAAAGGGATAACGGCTGCCCTGTGCTTTTTGGATCAGTGCTTTTTCAATATAATTTTTAACTTCTGTGTAATGTGGTGTAGAGGTAATTCGTAAATTCCACAATTCACCATCACGACACGCTTCAGCGAGTCCTTGCTCGTGTTCAAAAGACAGTGGTACTAAGCGCATATTATTTAGTTGTAAATCTAAATGAATAAATAATTGTTCAAATGCATCCATCTCATATCCACCAAGTTAATCTATAAATTTACCGTTTGATGTCATTGTAAAGTGATCAGCAATCGTATTAACAGCGAAGCTTTCTTGCTGTTAAGTCATTATATTGCCAAGGCTAAACATACCACCCCAGCCAAACCTAAAACCAGTCCTAGAGCGGTAATCACTTTAAGCTTTTCTTTAAAAATTAACAGCCCTGCAATGACCCCAAATAACACCACAAGGATATTCATCCCTGCAAAAACGATGGCTGGAGAATCTTTTAATAAAATATGCGCTTTGACATATAAAGCAATATTGGCAAAATTTAAAATCCCCAAGGCCAAACCAGCAACAAAGTTCTGAAGCATCCACTGAGTTTTTCGAATCAGTAAATAACCGACAGATAATAGGAATGAACAGATAAACATCAAGGTTAATGTAACTGGAAACTGTAAACCCAGGCTGGTTGTGTATTTCAATAAAACATCAACCAAAGCATAACCTACCCAAACACTGAGTAAATAAAGGATCCCTTTCTGATTGAGGGATGAATTTGATGAACTCGACTGGGAAAGTACAATACATAAAACTGCCACAATACCCAAACCGATACCAAGCATTTTTAATTGGTTAAATTGTTCTTGGAATAAAAAATATGCAGCCAATAATGATAAAACCACAGACAATCGTTGTGCAATTTCAGTTTTTAAAATTCCTGCACTATTTAATGATTTAGCTAGACATAAAAAAATACTGGGTAATACAACACCTAAACCAAAAATCAACCACCATGGTGTATTTGAAATTGAAATATGGGCCAAATCAGGCTTAAACCAGATGTAGCTCAATATACTGGCGATTGCATAATTCCAAGCAATCATTTGCAATGCATCAAAACCTTTTTGTTTGGTCCATTTTAAAAGCATTGAAACCAACACACTACAAAGTGCTGCTGAAAATATGAGTTCCATAATTTACTTCTTATCTCACCAATCATTGCAAAATTTATGCGGAACCGAGTCCCTATGATTCAAGAAAAAGCCCACTAGCATGAGTGGGCTTTTAGGTAATCAACAACCATCAAAGATTATTTATAACGATCAACCATTTTTTCTAAAGAAATTGGGCGAATCTTATCTGCATTACCCGCAGTACCAAATGCTGTATAACGATCGACACAGATTTGTTTCATTGCTTCAACAGTTTCACCGAAGAATTTACGTGGGTCAAATTCACTTGGTTTTTCAGCCATCATACGGCGCATTGCACCTGTAGATGCTAAACGTAAATCTGTATCGATGTTGATTTTACGTACACCATGCTTGATTGCTTCAACCAACTGCTCAACTGGAACACCATAAGTTTCTTTGATGTCACCACCATATTGGTTAATAATCGCTAACCATTCTTGTGGTACCGAGCTTGAACCATGCATAACAAGATGAGTATTTGGAAGTGCCGCATGAATTTCTTTAATACGGTCAATTGCCAAGATATCGCCTGTAGGTGGACGAGTAAATTTGTACGCACCATGAGAAGTACCGACTGCAATTGCTAAAGCATCAACATTGGTATCTGCAACGAATTGACGAGCTTCTTCAACAGAAGTGAGAAGTTGAGAATGATCAAGTACACCTTCTGCACCAACACCATCTTCTTCACCAGCCAAACCTGTTTCAAGGCTACCTAAACAGCCAATTTCGCCTTCTACAGAAACGCCACATGCATGTGCCATTTCAACAGTACGACGTGTTACATCAACATTATATTCATAAGATGTTGGTGTTTTACCGTCTGCACCTAAAGAACCATCCATCATTACAGATGAAAATCCAAGCTGGATCGAACGTTGACAAACATCTGGGCTTGTACCATGATCTTGATGCATTACCACTGGAATATGTGGCCATTCTTCAATTGCAGCTAAAATTAAATGACGTAAAAATGGAGCACCTGCATATTTTCGTGCACCAGCAGAAGCTTGCACAATTACAGGTGAATTTGTTGCGTCAGCGGCTAACATAATTGCGCGCATTTGTTCTAAGTTGTTCACATTAAACGCTGGAACGCCGTAACTATGTTCACCGGCATGATCCAAGAGTTGGCGCAATGAGATAAGAGCCATAATATCCTCCCAAGTAATGCCCCATATTCTACATGTTGCTTTATTTCAATTCAGCAACAATATTGACTATTTCATAAAAAATCCCCGCGTTTGCGAGGACTTTTAACAAATAACAACATTTAGAAAGATTATTGAGCTTTAGGTGCTTCTTCTTCAGTCGCTGGTGTAGCCGCATCCGCTGGAGCATTTGCTTTTTCAGCTGGAACATCTGTATTTTTTTCATCCAAAACAGGCTGATCAAGCGCATCAATCACAGCTTGTTGTTCTGCAGATGTGTTTGCTGATTCTGCTGAAGCAGCTTCAGAAGAAGATGTTTGTTCTGAGGCTGATGCTTTTTCTTGTTTAGAACATGCAGTAAATGCCAAAGGAGCAATAAGAAGTGCTGCAAGTGTAAATTTAAATTTCATCACATTTCCCAGTGTTGGTGATTGGATTTGATCTAGTTTATTGCAGTTATATTTCATTTTTATTACTTTACAATGAATCTCTCAGATAAAAAAGGCTGACACGAGGTCAGCCTTTCATATAAACGTCATAATTAAAATAATTTTTCAATTAAGCACGTTCAAGCAATACCGCTACAGCTGGAAGTGTTTTGCCTTCGACAAATTCAAGGAATGCACCACCACCAGTTGAAATATAACCAATTTTGTCTGCAACTTGGTATTTATCAATTGCTGCCAAAGTATCACCACCACCAGCAATAGAGAATCCTTCAGATTCTGCAATCGCTAAAGAAAGTGTTTTTGTACCTTCGCCAAATTGATCCACTTCAAACACGCCAACTGGACCATTCCAAAGGATCGTTTTAGACGTTTTTAAGATTTCAGCAAAAGCTTTCGCAGTTTCAGGACCGACATCCAAAATCATGTCATTGTCTGCTACATCTTCAACTTTTTTTACTATTGCTTTAGCATTTGCCAATGAACCTAAGAAATCTGCAAAATCGATTGCAGAAGCATCTGCCACAACAACATCGGTTGGAAGTGGAACAGATACTTTTGCCGCAATCGCTTTCGCTGTGTCAATCAAATCATTTTCACACAATGATTTACCGACATTGAAGCCAGCTGCAGCTAAGAATGTATTGGCAATACCACCACCAACGATCAATTGATCACAAATATCAGAAAGCGAAGTTAAAACATCAAGTTTAGTAGAAACTTTAGAACCAGCAACAATTGCAACCATTGGTTTTTCAGGTGTTTGTAATGCACGACCTAAAGCATCTAATTCAGCTGCAAGCAAAGGGCCTGCTGCTGCAACTTTTGCTAAGCGTGCTACGCCTTCAGTTGATGCTTCTGCACGATGCGCTGTACCAAATGCGTCCATCACAAATACATCACAAAGCGCTGCATATTTTGCTGAAAGTTCAGCATTATTTTTCTTTTCACCCACATTGAAACGACAGTTTTCAAGTAATACCACTTGCCCTGCTGCAACTTCAACACCATCTAAGTAATCTGTAAATAATTTAACGTCTTGACCAAGTGCCTCAGTTAAATAAGCAGCTACAGGAGCTAATGATTGTTCCGCTTTTGGCTCACCTTCAACGGGACGACCAAGATGAGAATACACCATGACCGCAGCACCTTTCTCAAGTGCCAATTTAATTGTCGGTAATGCAGCACGTAAACGTGCATCACTTGTAATCACACCATTTTTAACAGGTACGTTTAAGTCTTCACGAATAAGTACACGCTTGCCTGCTAAATCGAGGTCAGTCATACGCTGAAAATTCATGTATAGCTCTCTTATAGATATTAAAAATCGCGTAGATTCTAAATGATTACACAAAAAAAGGTTAGATACTTTTGTAGAAAAGCTGTAGAAAAGTTGAGATTTGATTATTATAGGGCGAACTTTTAAATTCTATACGCTTATGTCTTTTCATCCCGATCCTAAAATCAATGGTTTAAATGTCTTAGGTGAACCTTTAGCAAGTTGTTGTTTTTCCCCAATCACAGGTTATTTTCGTAATGGTTTCTGCCATACAGCAACAACCGACCTCGGTCAGCACACTGTATGCGCTGAAATGACTTCAGAATTTTTAAATTTTTCACAAAAAGTGGGAAATGACCTAATTACACCGCTGCCAGAACACGGCTTTCCGGGACTACAACCTGGTGATTTTTGGTGTTTATGTGTGACGCGTTGGGTTGAGGCCTATCAAAATGACATGGCACCTCGTGTAAAACTACAAGCCTGTCATCAAGCTGTTTTGGCGTATGTTCCCTTAGATCTCTTGATGGAATATGCAGTATAACTAGGCATGAATTATTCAAAGATGAATCACCCTGAAATTATTTTGGCTTCATCGAGCCAAACCCGTAAAGATTTAATGAATCGTTTGCGCTTAGACTATCATTGTATCTCTCCTGAAATCGATGAATCACCACAGGGTGAATCTCATGCCGATGACTTGGCTAAGCGCTTGGCTTTTGAAAAAGCCCAAGTCATTGCACAAGATCATCCAAATGCAATTGTGATTGGGTCAGATCAGGTGGCTTGGCGTGAACATGCACCACAAGATTTTATTGGTAAACCTCTATCTGTAGAAAAAGCCATTCACCAGCTACAAGCCAATTCAGGCAAAAATGTCTTTTTTAGTACTGCCTTAAGTGTGCAACATTTGGCTTCTGGTTTTGAACAAACCTTAGTTGAGCATTATCATGTGAAATTTCGTGACTTAACTTTGGATGAAATTGAGCGTTATATCGAAATTGATCAACCTCTGCATTGTGCGGGTAGCTTTAAGTGTGAAAGTCTTGGTATTAGTTTATTTGAGCAAATGATTGGGCAAGACCAAACCACTTTGATGGGTATGCCAATGATTCAGTTATGTGGAATTTTAAGGAAGTTGGGCATCCTGCTACCTTAATTTCCACATTGTATAATAAGCTCGATCTTATTATAAATTTTCATAATTACATGGACTTTGTGTTATTTGCTCATGCATTAAAAAAGGATGAAGACTTTTTGAGTTAATCCCATAAATCCTGATAATGCGTTGCAAATAACATAAGCCCTTCTTTAATCTTAGCCTTAGATTCTGTTTGGCAGTCCCCCATCAAGACCAAATCAAAAGCAAGAATCATCTTGTTTAAATACTCTAACCAAATTTGATTTAATTGCGCCTCACTAAAATCATTCACTTGCGCTTCATTCACCACCCAAGTTGGAATAGACATATTTTTACCTTTGATAATCAATTGTCGATACGAACGCAATACTGAAAGTGTTTTGTTTGCAATTTCTTTTTTTGGGTCAGAATAATACGAAATAGGAACAAATCCATATCCCTCAATCCAATTAAAAATGCTTTCTTTTAAATCTAGGCAAATCTCGAATATATTATGAGATATTTTTTTTAAAATCATGACTTTTATAACTCCTTTAATTTTCAAAAAGCATGGCTGTTTTTATATAAATATATTTTGAATAAATTTACAAATACTTGCACCACCTGTCATCTCATAAGACAATAGCCACATTATAGATTCAAATTTGCTTAGGCTATTTTCATGTCCCTACCTTTAGATGTTCTTGGCGGAATTACTGCTGAACAATTCCTCTCAGAATACTGGCAAAAAAAACCTTTATTGGTTCGTAATGCTTTACCTGAAATTGCCAATATCCTTGTTCCAGATGACGTCATGGAGCTTGCTCTGGATGAAAACATCACAGCACGCCTGATTAAGCAAAAAGACAAAGATCCAAATCAATGGTCAGTAAAATCATCACCGCTCATCAAAGGTGATTTTCAAAAAATGCCAAAACTTTGGACCTTATTGATTCAAGCTGTAGATCATTATTCATTTGATTTAGCAGAGCTTTGGAAGAAATTTCCTTTTATTCCACAGTGGCGTCGTGATGACATTATGGTCTCTTATGCTGCTAAAGGTGGTTCTGTAGGTCAGCATTTTGACTTTTATGATGTATTTCTTGTACAAGGTTATGGACACCGTCGTTGGCAACTTGGACAAATGTGTGATGCTGAATCTGAATTTGTTGAAGGGCAGCCGTTAAAGCTACTTCCAGAAATGGAGATCAATTTTGATGAAGTTTTAGCGCCAGGTGATTTACTTTATGTCCCACCAGGATTGTCACATTATGGTGTAGCGGAAGACGATTGCCTAACCTACTCTTTTGGTTTCCGTATGCCGAATATTGCAGACATGATGGATCGTGTCAGCGATAAATTTGTCGAAGACCAACAACTACGTAATCCGCTTATCGACATCTTACGGAATAAACAAAACCCGATTGGGCAAGTAACACAATCTGAACTCGATTATTTAAAAACTGAATTATTGGCAAAATTAAACAATTCTAAAGTGTTAGAAGATGCCATTATGAGTCTAATGGCTGAAGCAAAGTACCCTGAAAATATTCCAGATGCTGAAGCGATTGGCACTGGAGATTTAGAAGAAGTTCTTGACCAAGGCTATTTACTACAAATTGAGCCAGCCTCTCGATTAATTTATCTTCAACAGAATCATGAATTATTATTCTGGGCAAATGGTGAATCGATCTGTATTTCTGAACAATTTGTACCCCATTTAAAGCAGATTGCAGATGGACAAAGTGTCAAACTCAATCATGAATTGTCTGATGATGAAATATTAGAAGACATTGCTGGATTGTTGAATGAATCTATCTTGATGCTTGTTCCCACTGACGAATAAAATTTGCAATCTAACTCTAACAATGTAACGCTTAAATAAAGCCTGAAAATTCAGGCTTTATTTCTATCAATTTACTTTCAGCATAACTTTAAGAAATAACTCGCTCATCCTTGCTTAAGCTGATATTTGAGTGAGTTTGAGGACTTAACCAAAGTAAAATTAAACACTTCATCCCACTAGAGATAAAGACTTTGCTGTGACTTTATTGTCCTTTTATCAGACTATTTTTTCTCATAGTTTTCGATAAACTCCGAAATCTATTGTCAATATTTTTTGTCGTTCAAGTTTTTCAAAAAAATCTAAAGTACTACTAAAGGGATTAACGAAGTATTTTGTTAAGTGATTGAATTCAATTGTTGTCTTGAGAAAATTATAAAAGAAATATGGGTCAAGATTACCAATACTTTCTTTGTTTCCAAGCGAAACTTCAAGAATTTGCCCTGTTATTAAATTCTCAAACATACAATGCTCTCCATGCACAAAAAAAGACCAATCTTCCGATAGCGTTTTTTGTCCATTTAAAAAATCAGCATCTTGTATTTCGTAATAGTGTCCTGCATTAATTTTTTCTTTTTCAGGTTGGTCTGTTTCTGTAATTAATTTATCAATAAGCACTTCAGCAATGGCTTTATAGTTGTCCATTGCTGTTAATAATTCCTGTTCTACATCAGAAGTAAGGTCGATCATATAATTACTGTCAAAATTTCAAAGCTAAATAATTAAAACTTATCAAATAAAGCCTGAAAATTCAGGCTTTATTTCTATCAATTTACTTTCAGCATAATTTTAAGAAATAATTCCCTCATCCTTGCTCAAACTGATATTTGAGTGAGCTTGAGAACTTAACTGATGCTTTAATGTCTCATTTTCCTGCTTTAGATTTTTAATTTTAAAAAACTGGAAGAACAGCCCGATATAAGCAATAACAACGATTACAGAAACATAAATGGCTAAAAAACTGATACTTGGGTTTAACAATTTTGTCAGAAACTCTTCAAACATTTTCGATTCCTTTTTGTTTTCATCGCATATTGAATAAATATTTCAGTTAAATTAACTCAAATTGTTTAGAAAATAAATCATTCAATTATTAATCTAGAACCATTCTCAAGTCTAACAAATCATTACTTGAGCTTTTTCATCAATTTGGGCAATTTAGCGCTATATAAAGAATGAGATATTTACTTCATGGCAAGTCCTGCTCAAGCAATTCGACATCAACTTCTCAATACTTTTTTCTCCCGTTATTCCGTTTGGTTCCTTTGTATATTTGTATCTTTATATTTGACTTGGATTATTTTCTTTAACGAAGGTCATTATATTTATTACTTTTTTTCAGATACTGTACTGAATTTAGCTTGGATTATTTCATCCATACTGGCCGCAATTGGCTTTGCTGATATCATCCAAACACAGCATTCTATTTTAAGAAATTACCCTTTAATGGGACATTTTCGATTTTTCTTTGAAGATATACGTCCTGAAATTCGTCAATATTTCATTGAATCTGATGATGATGCCTTACCTTTTTCACGTGCACAAAGAAGCTTAGTTTACCAACGTGCTAAAAATGAAAATGCAGATAAGCCTTTTGGTTCAATTATTGATGTCTATCAAGATGACTATCGTTTTTTAACCCATTCGATGACACCCAAAACACCTGCTGATTTTAATACATTTAGAATTAGTATTGGCAATGATCAATGCTCACAACCTTATAGTGCTTCGATCATGAATATCTCAGCAATGAGTTTTGGTAGTTTGAGTGCAAATGCCATTCTTGCTTTAAATACTGGTGCAAAAAAAGGCAACTTTTATCATGACACAGGTGAAGGGAGCTTAAGTCCTTATCACCTTGAACCGGGTGGTGATATTGTTTGGGAAATTGCCAGTGGCTATTTTGGTTGCCGTACTTTAGATGGTAAGTTTGATCCTGAAAAATTTAAGCAACAAGCAGCTTTGCCTCAAATTAAAATGATCGAAATCAAACTATCCCAAGGGGCAAAACCAGGGCACGGCGGTATTCTTCCCAAAGATAAAATCACCAAAGAAATTGCCGAAATACGCGGTGTTTCTATGGACGTGGATTGTATTTCCCCAGCGACACATTCTGCTTTTAGCACTCCTATTGAAATGATGCATTTTATTCAGCAATTACGTGAGCTATCCAACGGCAAACCGGTTGGTTTTAAATTGTGTATCGGACAACCTTGGCAATTTATGAGCATTGTAAAAGCCATGCTACTGACCAAAATCACTCCAGATTTTATCGTGGTTGATGGTTCAGAGGGCGGTACAGGTGCTGCCCCTATTGAACTGATTGATCATATGGGTACACCTTTACGTGAAGGCCTGCTTTTTGTAAACAATACCTTAATTGGCGCAGGTTTACGTTCTCAAATCAAGATTGGCGCAAGTGGTAAAATTATCAGTGCCTTTGATATCGCCAGTACTATGGCTATGGGTGCTGACTGGGTCAATTCTGCACGTGGCTTTATGTTTGCGGTGGGTTGCATCCAAGCACAAAGTTGTCATACCAACCAATGTCCTGTTGGCGTTGCAACGCAGAACAAAGAACGTCAAAAAGCACTTGATGTGCCATCTAAAGCAGACCGTGTGTTTAGTTTCCAAAAAAACACCTTAAAAGCGCTTGCGGAAATGATTGCCGCAGCTGGTTTACAACATCCTGCTGAGATTAAAGCACATCATTTGGCACAACGAATCAATGACCGTGAAATCAAAAACTATGCTCAATTGCACTTTTGGATGAAAGACGGTGAATTGCTCAGTTGTGAAAATAAAGATGAAGAAAACTTCTATTTTAGAATGTGGAACTTAGCAACTGCTGAACATTTTTAATTATTTGCAAGCGAAATTTCATTAAGGAGATCAATATGATCTCCTTTTTTATATCTAGCATTTATAAAGAAACCTAATCTTGTGAATTTTTATTCTTCTGTTTTTTATTTAAATTTATATTGGAGTTTATTTTTACTCAAACGCCATTTTAATCTAAACAATATTTAAGCAAGATAACTTAAAACACATCAAGAATATTTGCGGATGAAATTTCTAAAACACATAACCGCCACCACTATCCTTACAACGTCATTACATTGTTATGCAACTGTCGGTGGTGGACAAACAATAGAAGTATTGGGTTATGAAGCAAAACAACAAAAACTTTATCTGTTACGACACTATGAAGATGAGCGTGGGCGCTTGCCACAGTTATACTATTATCAGCTCAACAGTAAAACACCTGACAAGTTGATTGAAGTACAATCGTTATATATTAATCCCAAAACGCATCAAATTGACTATGATCAAGATGCTATCCAGTTTGAAAAAGATCTAAACAAAATTAAAAAGCGTTTAACACCGTTACTTATAGGAAATGCCAATACAGCAAAAATTCAAGTGGTGAAAAGTCAAACTCATTACGTCCCTGCTTGGCATGATCAATCCCAAAAGATTCCTCAATATAAAACCATATACAAAGTTACAACAGCTTCTTTAAAAAGCAAAAACCAACAAGCTATACAGTATGCTAAAACAATAAAAATCACTCAGAACTATGTCGTGCCAAATCAGAATAAGCTGCTGATTGTGGTTAAATATTTCGGCATTCCAGAAGAAACAGGCTATGATGTTGAAGATACTGTTTTGCTCTTACCAATACAATAATGAGGATAAATCGTGTTAAAAATAATCACATCGACGCTCTTATTCAGTTTTAGCGCTCTCGCTTTTGCAAAAAGTTATAGCAATATTTCACTTGAAGTCCTCGGCTATGATTCAGATAAAAAAGCGGTTTTAATTCTTGAAAATTCAGCAAGCTATGACATTCCAAGAGTTTATCGCTATTCACTGAGTGAAAAACGCTATGATCTGCTCAAATACGATGAAAATTTTACAGGTATTACAGATCAACAAAGCTTTCAGCAAAAACTTTCAAGCATAAAGACTCAGCTTAAACCGCTTAAAAAGATCGTGCTTCAAGACTTTAACGTTAATCTACTCGAACAAAGACCATCTGATACTGAAAGCTCTGACTCATTTAAAACAATTTATGGCTCGATATTTACAATATCCAGCCCGCAATATCAAAGTCTTCAACAGAATTTAACCAGTTACAGTCCAGAAATTAAACTTAAACAGGCTTTTGAACTGCCAAAAAACAAAGGGGCGCTGATTACTTTTGAATCACTCAGCTTATCTTTTGATGAAGGATATAGCCGTGAAGAAACTGTTGTTTTATTTCCTACAGGTCAGCTTCCTAAATAAATAAAGCCTCTTAGGAGGCTTTATTTTTACTGCTTTTATCAATCTTGATCAATTCATTACGCCGCAGAGCGCTCAGTGATCGGTATAACTTTACGGAGCTCTGGGCCAGTATAATCTGCGCTTGGACGAATAATACGATTGTCAGCACGTTGTTCCATTACATGCGCTGCCCAACCAGTAACACGAGACATCACAAAGATTGGTGTGAATAATTTTGTTGCAATATCCATGAAATGATATGCAGATGCATGGAAGAAATCTGCATTACAGAACAATTTCTTCTCACGCCACATCACTTCTTCGCAACGTACTGATACTGGGTAAAGCACTGTATCACCAACATCTTTTGCTAAACGCTCAGCCCAAATTTTAATGATGCCATTACGCGGGTCATTGTCTTTATAGATCGCATGACCAAAGCCCATGATCTTTTCTTTACGTTCAAGTTTACCCAGCATTTCACGTTCAGCTTGTTCTGGTGACGTCCAGTTTTCAATCATTTCCATCGCAGCTTCATTTGCGCCGCCATGCAAAGGTCCACGCAGTGAACCAATTGCACCAGTAATACACGAGTGCATATCAGACAATGTTGAAGCACATACACGTGCAGTAAATGTTGACGCGTTAAACTCATGCTCAGCATAAAGAATTAATGAAACATTCATCACTTGTTCATGTAATTCATTTGGCTTTTCACCACGCAGTAAATGCAAGAATTGTGCACCGATTGAATCGTCATCGGTATTTTCTTCAATACGTACACCATCATGACTAAAACGGTACCAATAACAAATGATCGCTGGCAAAGTTGCAAGAATACGATCTGCCACATCTTGCTGTTGATCAAATGATTTTTCAGTTTCCAAATTTCCTAACATTGAAACCCCTGTACGCATCACATCCATTGGATGTGAATCAGCAGGAATACGTTCCAACACTTCTTTTAAAGCTTGCGGTAACTGGCGAAGTGATTTTAATTTGGCTTTATATGTCGCCAACTGTTCTGCTGTAGGCAATTCACCAAAGAAAATAAGGTATGCAACTTCTTCAAATTGGCAATTTTCTGCAAGGTCTTGCACATCATAACCACGATAAGTTAAGCCTGCGCCACTCTTACCTACTGTAGAAAGTGCTGTTTTGCCTGCAACTTGACCACGCAATCCTGCGCCTGTAAGTACTTTTCCTTCAGCCATTTTATTATTTCTCCTGGGTGAACAGTTTATCTAGAGTGTTTTCGAAAGTGTGATAATCAAGGAATTCGTAAAGTTCTTTTCGTTGTTGCATGCTATCCAGTACATTAACTTGTGTACCATTTTCACGAATTGAACGGAAAACTTCGAGGGCAGCCTTTTGCATTGCACGTGTTGCCGACAATGGATACAACACCATGCTGATACCCTGTTCACCTAGTTCTTGGGTGGTGTAATAAGGTGTATCACCAAACTCTGTAATATTTGCAAGAACAGGAACACCTACTGCATCACAAACTGTTTTATACATGGTAATGTCCGTCATTGCTTCAGCAAAGATCGCATCTGCACCTGCCTCGACACATGCACAAGCACGATCAATCACGGCTTGCAAACCTTCTTTTTGCAATGCATCTGTACGTGCCATCACAACAAAGTTCGAATCTGTTTTTGCATCAACTGCTGCTTTAATGCGATCAACCATTTCTTGTTGAGAAACAATTTCTTTATTTGGACGATGACCACAACGTTTTTGTGCAACTTGATCCTCAATATGGACAGCTGCCGCACCCGCACTAATCATTTGTTTAATTGTACGTGCAATATTAAATGCACCACCCCAACCTGTATCGATATCAACAAGTAATGGTGTATCTACACGTTCTGTAATACGACGAACATCTTCCAATACGTTGTCTAAGCTGGTCATCCCTAAATCAGGTAAACCATAAGAATAGTTTGCCACACCAGCACCTGAAAGATAGATGGCTTTATAACCCACCTGTTTCGCCATCATCGCTGCATAAGCGTTGACTGTACCAATGATTTGTAATGGTTTTTCCACTTCTAGAGCTTGTCTAAATCTTAAGCCTGCAGACGTCTGTTGTGTCATATTCCCTTCCACAGTGGTCACTTGTTTATTGAGTTTTGAGTTTTGAGTATAGCCATAATTTATATTTCGCATATGACCATTTAGGTATATTACTCTAAAACTTTAGTCAAAGAAAAATGAATTTTGATTCATTTTTTCATTTTTATGCACTTTTTTTAATCATTTTTTCCAATAGCACGTTTGCTAAGAAATTTATTGACATCTTTGATATAATAGTGACAACCCATTTTTCCTCAGTAATTTATGAACGAAGATTTAGCACAAGTTGAAGCTACAGGATGTGATTTTCCACAAACTAAACGTGGGCATGAACGTCGCTTGGCATTACTGATTAGTGCAAACGATCTTTTTTTAGAGCACGGTTATGATGCGGTATCTTTAGATGACATCGTGAATCATGCAGGCGGATCAAAAGCCTCGATTTACAAATATTTTGGTAGTAAAGAAGGTCTATTTACAGCGATCTGTGACTATCGTCGTGATTTATTCTTTAAAGATATCTGCATTCCATTTAACCCCGCGTTGAATGAGCTCAGAGCATATTTGATCAATACCTTGATTAACTTTTATAAGCATATGATCATTCCTGAAAATATTGCTTTTATACGTTTGGTCTTAGAACGTTCACAAAAAGACCCACAATTGGCCGTCTATATTCATGAAAAAGGACCAAAGCAAGTACAACACTCTATTGCATGTGCCTTGGAACGTTGTGTAGAAAATCAAATATTAACCTGTGCAAATCCTTTATTTTCAGCACAATTTTATTTTGGAATTCTTAGAAATTTGGAATGGCGAATTTTAATGGGGATTGAAATCAAAGAATCTGATCAAGAAATATTCAATTGCGTAAGTTATTGTGTAGATCGCTTCTTAGAGGGCCATCAAAAGGTCTAATTTTTTTGCGTTTTCATATTCATATAGTATATTAGCTGATTCTCCTTTTTACTTTCATCAACCACCAACAATGAATTGTTGGTCAATTTCCCTATTGGTTTTGACTAAACAATTATTGTGGAGTAACCATGGCTCTACGACATTTTCTTACTTTACGTGATTTATCCACTGCTGAACTTAACCGTATCATTGAACGTGCTCAAGAGTTAAAGCGAAAACAACACAACAACGAAGTATTTCAACCCTTTGTTGGAAAAGTCATGGGGATGATTTTTGAAAAGTCGAGTACCCGTACTCGTGTATCTTTCGAAGCTGGTATGAGCCAATTTGGAGGCAGTGCAATTTTCCTTTCATCACGCGACACTCAATTGGGTCGTGGTGAGCCAATTGAAGATTCTGCACGTGTGATATCGAGCATGCTTGATATCGTGATGATTCGTACATTTGGTCATGATATTGTTGAACGTTTTGCTGAATATTCAACAGTCCCGGTTATCAATGCATTAACTGACGACCACCACCCTTGCCAGCTACTTGCGGATGTACAAACATTTGTTGAACATCGTGGTTCGATCAATGGCAAAACTGTGGCTTGGATTGGCGATGGCAACAATATGTGTAATTCATATATTGAAGCTGCGCATATGTGGGGCTTTAAGTTAAAAATCGCATCACCGAAAGGTTATGAACCAAAACCTGAATTTCTTTCAGAATTTGCTCATTGCGTAGAACTTTTTGAATCAGCAGAAGATGCAGCGGTCAATGCAGATCTAATCGTGACGGATGTTTGGGCAAGTATGGGCCAAGAAGAAGAACAAAAAATTCGTGAAAAAGCGTTTGCTGCGTATCAAGTGAATGAAAAATTAATGGATTTAGCGCATCCAGATTGTCTATTTATGCATTGTCTACCTGCACATCGCGGTGAAGAAGTTTCTGAAAATATGCTAGATCACAAAAACGCTGTGGTTTGGAATGAAGCAGAAAACCGCCTACATGCACAAAAAGCCTTGGTTGAATTTTTAATCAATGAAAATTTAAACAAAGACTAATTTGTTTTGTTTTAAGATAAATAAGCACCAACTATGGTGCTTATTTTTTGTTTCAGTATAATAAAATCCATATTTTTAATATATGTATAATTCAAATGAAATTTAAAATAATTCCTTTATTCGCAATGTCAATGTACATGCTCATTTCTCAAAGTAGTTATGCAACTGAATTAGATGATTATTTGATTCAAAAGAATTTGATTGGACAGGATTATAAAATTATAGATCAACAAAATTTAGATGATGTTTTAACTGCGTTAAGTGAAGAAGACTCTCGCGTGCTGCCTGTACAAGTCGACCAAAACACAGTGATTGAGAAAATTCATATGTATCATGATCATGTTGATTTGCAAGGTTTAATTACATCTAAAGATTTTAATCAGTTTTCAAATAGCATGGGTAAAGAAAAAACTCAGCAACTTTTAATGGAAGGTATGCTTGAAAATTGTCATTTACTTTTTGAAAATGAATTCCAACGTCAAAATCCTTATTATGTAAAAATAAAACTGATGTCTGAACAGAAAGCATATGAGCTAAAACTCAAAAATGAGCAATGCAAATTTTAATTTGTAATAATATTGTCTTGGTGCATTGTATCAGTTCACATTTTGTCTAAGCAGATTCGTTTTTTTTCAAGTCGATCTAACGATTAAAAAATTAATATTTTTTAATCGTTTAAGATTAAGACAATTTTTAACATTTTAGCTATCTGTAACAATTTTGTCATGTAGAATACTTACTATGCCCTTCAAGGTCGTTAAGACAGTTTCAAATGACGCAGATCATGCCCGCTTCAAAAAGTTTAACCACGCCTGAATTTCAACATAGCTCTAGCAGCTATATTAATCGTGAAATTTCCTTACTGGAATTTCATAAACGTGTGTTAGCCCAAGCAAAAGATGAAACTCATCCTCTGCTTGAACGATTGAATTTTCTCATTATTTTTTCACGTAATTTAGATGAGTTTTTTGAAATTCGTGTCGCTGGATTAATGAAACAACTGGACTTCAAAACCATTACCACAGCGCCAGATGGTATTCCAAACGAAGTTATTCTTGAGCAAATTTCACATAACGCACATCTTGCGATTCAAGAGCAATACGACACCTTAAACCATGTATTATTGCCTGAGTTAGAAAACTATGGCGTCAAATTTATCCAATATAATGACATTTTAGAAAAACACGCGGAATGGATTAAAAATTACTTTTTTAAACAAGTACAACCTGTTGTAACACCAATTAGCTTAGATCCTGCTCATCCTTTCCCACGCTTGGTCAATAAAAGCTTAAACTTTATTGTCACCTTAGAAGGAAAAGATGCTTTTGGTCGCCAGATTGAACTGGCCATTGTACCCGCACCTCGTTCCTTACCGCGTGTTGTACGCTTACCAAACGAGCTCACAGACGGCGCAGAACATTACATTTTATTGTCAGCGATTATCCAACAGCATATCAGTGATTTATTCCCCGGCATGACAGCAACAGGATGCTATCAATTCCGTGTTACCCGTAATGCTGACTTAACTTTGGCAGAAGATGTCGATGATTTGGCAGTCGCATTGAAAGATGAATTATCTTCACGTCGTTTTGGTCGTGCAGTTCGTTTAGAAATCGCAGATAATTGCCCAAATTCAATTAATAATTATTTATTAGAACAATTTGATTTAGATCCACAGCATCTTTATCAAGTGAATGGTCCTGTCAATTTAACACGTCTGATTACTGATTTTGATATTCCAGAATTAAGGTTTAAGCCTTATCAAGCCGTTATTCCCAAAGCCTTAAGAAATTCAAATAAAATATTTGAAATATTAAGCAAGCAAGATTTGCTATTACATCATCCATTTGATTCTTTCCAGCCCGTTATCAATCTACTCAAAGAAGCGGCAAAAGACCCCAATGTTTTAGCAATTAAACAAACCTTATATCGTAGTGGCCCAGACTCAGAAATTGTACAAGTGCTGGCAGAAGCTGCTCGCAATGGGAAAGAAGTTACAGCGATTATCGAATTACGTGCGCGCTTTGATGAAGAGTCAAATATTATCGTCGCAAATCTTCTACAAGAAGCTGGCGCAGTTGTGGTGTATGGTATTGTCGGTTATAAAACGCATGCCAAAATGATTTTAGTTGTGCGACGTGAAGTCGACAAACTTAAACGTTATGTACACCTGGGCACAGGCAACTACCATGCTGGAAATGCACGGATGTATACCGACTATGGTTTACTCACCACAAATGATGAAATTTGTGAAGATGTACATAAAATCTTCCAAGAACTGACGGGTATGGGTAAATTGTTAAAGTTAAAAAAACTCTTCCACGCTCCTTTCACCTTACACTCTCAACTGTTACATTTGATCGAGCAAGAAACAGCACATGCAAAAGCGGGTAAAAAAGCCCGTATCATCATTAAAGTCAATGCATTGACTGAACCTAAGCTCATTACAGCTTTGTATAAAGCATCACAAGCTGGGGTTAAAATAGAGCTGATTATCCGTTCAATCTGTTGTTTAAGACCACAAATTCAAGGGCTTTCTGAAAATATTAAAGTTCGTTCTATTGTCGGGCGCTTCCTAGAACATACTCGTGTTTATTATTTTTATAATGATGCCAATGAGGACTTATACTGCGCAAGTGCTGACTGGATGGGTCGAAACTTATTTTCTCGGGTCGAAACTTGCTTTCCGATTGAAGATAAAAAGCTTAAAAAACAGATTATTGAATATGGGCTACTCAGTTATTTAAAGGACAATATTCGTGCTTGGGAACTCGATGCCAATGATCAATGGCATGCAGTTCAACCCAAAGATGATGAGAAACCTTATATTGCCCAACAGGTGTTGATGCAACAACGGATTATTCCCACTACAGCGTAATTTTTTCATATTGTTATTTTCAATGACTCACCCCCCTTTTTTTTGAAAGGAGGGTTTGGATGATTAATGCGGCATTGAAACACCCCAATTAAGGCATAACTTTGATTGATCCTATGCGTTGATTTCAATATTTTTAAAATTAGCCAACTATAAGCCAATACCCTCAATAACCCCTTGTTGCTTTAACTGTAACAATTCATCATCTGAACAAAACTCTTCTAAAATCGCTTTGGTATGTTCTCCTAAGCGTGGCGGTGCATTACGATATTCAACAGGTGTTCCTGTCATTTTAATCGGTGAACCAATCACATTAAAATCAGGATTATCTGTATGTGGAATATTGACCACCATTTTACGATATTGAATTTGGGGTTCATCTAAAGCATCTGCAACAGAATTAATCACGCCAACAGGTACTTTCACTGCATGAATTGCATCGACCCAATGCTTCGCGGTATTTGATAAAAAATATTCAGACAACAAAGCAACCAATTCTTGACGATATTTCACCCGATCTTGATTACGGAGATAGTTTGATTGATCTAACAATTCAGGTTTTCCAATGGCAATACATAAATCTTTAAATTGTTTATCATTGCCACAGGCCAGAATAAACTCCTTATCTTGCGCTTTAAAAGTCTGATAAGGCACAATATTGGGATGATGATTACCCATTCGTTGAGGTGCGATACCTGAACTTAAATAGTTCATACCTTGGTTGGCGAGCCCAGCAACCTGTACATCTAACAAAGACATATCAATATATTGTCCAACACCTGTTTGCTGACGAGAAATCAGTGCGGCCTGAATCGCAATTGTTGCATATAGCCCAGTCTGAATATCAACCACTGCCACACCAACTTTTTGTGAACTTGCCCCTAACTCACCTTCTTTTTCACCAGTAATACTCATCAAGCCAGACATACCTTGAATAATAAAGTCATAACCCGGTTCTTCTGCACGCGGCCCATCTTGACCAAAACCAGTGATAGAACAATAGATCAATTTTGGATTAATATGCTTGAGGGTTTCATAATCCAATCCATATTTTTTCAATGAACCTGCTTTAAAGTTTTCAATCACAATATCTGCGGTTTTCACCATGTGATGTAATAATCGCTGCCCATCCTGCGTTGCCATATCAATTGCCACTGAGGATTTATTGCGATTCGCAGATTGGTAATATCCAGATTCTCGCGTCGCTCTACCCTGTTGATCAAGCATCCACGGCGGGCCCCACATACGGGTATCATCACCAACTTTAGGGCGTTCAATCTTAATCACTTCGGCGCCTAGATCTGCAAGAACTTGTCCACACCACGGACCTGCCAGTACTCGACTCAGATCTAAAACTCGAATTCCTTGTAATGCACCCATATATTTACCTCTATGTAAGGAGTAAGCGAATACTCCTCAATTTTATGATTTACTGAATCTGTCTAAACAAGCGTTGACTATTGTTGTTGGGGATCATATTGACGATCTTTGATAAATAAGCCAGGTAATACTCCTGCAACAAAATAAGCTGCGCCCATCACGATAAATGCCGTCATAAATGTACCTCCCGAAGCAAGGAAACCAATGGTTGCTGGGGCAATTGCAGCGCCTACTCGCCCAATGTTATATGCACCACCAATTGCTGTACCTCGGACATCGGTAGAAAATGATTCCGCCATATAGGTCGCATTTACACCATAAGGGATGCCATATAAGAAACCAAAAGTGATCAATAAGTACAAAATATTGTCTGGTGTATTAAAGATAATAATCACAGGTAAGAAGACAGCGCTGGCTATGGTACCGAACACAAATACTGCACGACGATTAAATTTATCTGCCAAATATCCCGCTAAGATCTTGCCTAAAATCATCGCTGTATATGAACCTACCATATAACTGGTCATGTTTTTAAAGTTCATATGCACTTCTGTTTCTAGATAACTTGGCATCCAATTGTTGATTCCGTAGTAACCAAATTGTAAGAAGAAGGCCGTAGTCATCCACAATAAAAACATTTTACGGTGCTTAAAGTTGGCAAAAATTTGTTTATAAATACTGCCACTTTTCGCTTTCTCGGGAACTGTGGCTTCAACTGGTTTCTTGCCTTGAAGCTGATTGATTTTGTTGAGCTGCCAAGACTTTGGTTCAGGTACAAAGCGTTGCAAGAAAATATTGATAAATGCTGGAATAACCGTGATAAAAAACAAGACTCTCCAACCATGATCAGGAATAATCGCACCAGCTAATAATGTAGCAACAATATATCCAACGGTTTGCCCTGTTTGTAATGTACCCAATACCGTAGTTCTATACGTTGTAGGAACATATTCAGCCATAAGGGTATTGCATGCCATATAAAGCGCCCCAATCCCTAGTGCACCAATAAATCGTAATGCCATAAATTGTTCAAAACTTTGGGTAAAGCCTAACAAACATGTTGCAACTGAGAAAAACGATACCGAATTGGCAATGGTACGTACGCGGCCAAACTTATCACATGCCCATCCACCTAAAATCCCACCAATCCCCATACCTGCCAGAGAGGCACTGCCTAAGGCGCCAGCCTGAAAAGTAGATAATGCAAACTCACCTTTTAAACTGGTTAAGCTATAGGACAACAACATGATATCTACGCCATCGACGACCATAGCGAAATAGGCGAATAAAAGTGCCCATTTCCAAGTATTTGGGCCTATTTTTTCAAAGGTTCCAATATTGGATGGCATGGATAATTTTGTTGAAGTTGTAACTGATCGAACATCATTGTTCATTTTTCCTCTACCTCATTTTCCCAAATGAGTCATCGGTCACTTTTTATCTTTCTCTCTACTTATTTCTTTGTTATTTTTATTGCATCAATCTAGAGTTAAGTATGAGAGTTAAAAGAATAATCAGATATTTTTCACGATGAATCCTTTTATCATTGATTTATTTTTACCTTAGTTTTTATAAAATTTAAGGCAAAAAATCCTACAAGGGATGCTAGATTTAAGCATCCCTGTTTTAAAACAGTTGATTTTAGTTACTAAAGGCAGCAATACCAGTTTGTGCACGCCCGAGAATTAAGGCATGTACATCATGGGTACCTTCATAGGTGTTGACCACTTCCAGATTGACCAAATGACGAGCGACACCGAATTCATCACTGATGCCATTACCCCCCATCATGTCTCGAGCAACACGCGCAATATCTAAAGCTTTACCACAATTGTTGCGTTTAATCAGTGAAGTGCCTTCAACAGAAGCAATGCCCTCATCTTTCATACGACCAAAACGTAATGCGATCTGCAGCCCTAAAGCAATTTCAGTTTGCATATCTGCAAGTTTCTTTTGCACCAATTGATTCGCAGCCAGTGGGCGTCCAAATTGTTTACGATCCATCGTATATTGATGTGCAGTGTGCCAGCAAAACTCTGCCGCCCCCATCGCGCCCCATGCAATACCGTAACGTGCACTATTTAAACAAGTAAATGGTCCACGCAAACCACGAATTTCAGGAAATGCATTTTCTTCAGGAACAAAAACATTGTCCATCACAATTTCACCGGTAATCGATGCACGCAAACCGACTTTGCCATGAATCGCAGGCGCAGAAAGTCCTTCCCAACCTTTTTCTAGGACAAAGCCACGAATTTCACCGACATTGCCTTCAGCAGAAACTTCTTTAGCCCAGACCACAAATACATCAGCGATTGGACTATTGGTAATCCACATTTTTGCGCCAGTCAGACGATAACCACCTTCGACCTTTTTGGCACGGGTGATCATACTGCCTGGATCTGAACCATGATCAGGTTCTGTTAAACCGAAACATCCAATAAACTCGCCAGTAGCTAATTTAGGTAAGTACTTTTGTTTTTGCTCTTCAGAACCAAATTCATTGATAGGCACCATCACCAAGGAGCTTTGTACACTTGCCATTGAACGATAACCAGAATCTACGCGTTCAATTTCACGGGCAATAAGACCATAACTGACATAGTTTAGACCTGCACCACCGTATTCTTCAGGGATTGTCGGTCCCAGCAAACCTAGCTCACCCATTTCACGAAAAATAGAAGCATCTGTTTTTTCATGGCGGAATTGTTCTAAAACTCTTGGCATCAGTTTGTCTTGTGAATAGGCATAAGCAGCATCACGAATCATGCGTTCTTCAGAACTGAGTTGCTGTTCCAATAAAAATGGATCTTGCCAGTTAAATTGAACGCGTGCCGTTTTTGTAGAATTAACCATTTGATTCATAGCATCCTTTGCTGAACATATCTTGTTGTCTTAGTAGGGATATTAGGTGTGAAAATCCATACTTTCAAACGATTAATTCTCACTCAGATATTCCATTTACGCATATCTTGTGTTTTTATAATATGGCTCGCTCAATGACTACGGTTCAATTATGCGGGTATTAAACGAGGCTTTTTAACAGATTTTTATCATCTTTACATCCTTTTATAAATTTTCATTTGAGGTAAAACCATGGGGTTTGATGGAAGATTCATTGCAAACATCTGCTTTGCTTTAAGTTCTTTTTGCTAGATATGAATAGATTAAATTTAGTCTTAACTAAACTTTGATATTCAAGGAATGAATATGCGTAGAATGATTCCCTCATTACAATCACTAATATGTTTTGAAGCGGCTGCCAAGCATCTAAGCTATACCTTTGCTGCTCAAGAGCTGCATCTTACTCAAAGTGCTATATCTCGCCAAGTACAACAACTCGAAGATTTTTTAGGACTCAATCTATTTAACAGAACACGGCATGGCGTTGAATTAACACAAGCTGGTGAACATTATTATAAAAACATCAAAGCTCATTTATTGGGTATTGAACAAAGCACACTCGATTTAATGAGCCATAAAGGTTTAGGCGGTACGCTAAAATTGGGGGTTGTACCGACATTTGCAACACGTTGGCTGTTACCCCGACTGTATAAGTTCAATGAAATATACCCTGAAATCACCATTCATTTAGAGACCAGTACCAAACCCTTTTTATTCAGTGAGCATATTTTTGATGCAGCAATATATACAGGTACACCTGCACAAATTGAAAATTGGCCGGATGCAAAAGTCCACTATTTAATGAATGAAGATGTTGTTCCTGTGTGTTCTGCTGAGTTAATTTTTAAGCATTTTCCAGAGCTAAGAGTGCCTTCCGGAGATTTACGTCGAAGTTTAACGGCGGAAGAAATTGCCACGCTGCCCTTACTCCAACAAACCACACGCCCCTATATTTGGAAAGAGTGGTTTGAAGTTTCTGGTTATGAGCATCCTTTTGCATTAGAAGGACAACGGCATGAGTTATTTTCGATGCTTGCGGTGGCAGCCATACATCATATGGGGGTTGCGCTTATTCCACAAAAACTACTTGAAAAAGAACTGCGCTCAGGTGATTTAATTATTGCCTCAGAAATTAAGCTAAAAGGTTCACGTGCCTATTATTTTGTCTATGCAGAACAACAGCAAACACCCCTCATTGCTAAATTCATTGAATGGTTATTGGCAGAAGTTGAACGATCACAAAGTACTTTTTTAAAATAACGCGATTTCGAGTTAAACAATAGCTTATACAAGATTTATAGAATATAGCTTAATTTCTATATTGTGATGATAAAACTCAGGTTGTAGGAAGTGAAATGAACAACGCCCACAACAGAAAATTTAAGCCTACTCCGCTATTTTTAATGCCCTTCAGCATTTTAATAAGAATAGGCTAAAAGAAACACATTATTCAATTGAGCAGTGTTTAAACCGAATGGCTACATATCTTAAAATTTAAGTGCTAAATCCAATATAACGATAAAAATCTTGATCCCCTACAACACCTAAGCTTGTTTTATAAATCAGGTAATTAGGATAATTACTCTCAGATAATTCATTGAAAATATTCAGTCCCTGATCATCATGAGCATGGATTTCATCGACGCTACGATGCATGGTCGCTTCAAATTCATCTGAAATATATTCAAAGCCCAAATCCATCGCAATAAACAAGGTATGTATACACGGTTGTAGATATTGTTCTTCATTCCAATCAATGACCGCATGTTGGCAATGTGGGCATGTAACATTTTCTTGAGAATTTTCTAAAGTGATCAGTTGAAATGGCATACGCTTTGGAACAGAATAAAATTGTATTTTAAACGAGTTAGGGAAATTAAACACTCGTTTTAGATAAATCTAAAATTGCTTTTCATATTTTATAAATACACGAAACAAAGCTAAGGATATTATGTCAACGATTGAAAAAGCGATTGCTTTAGCAGCTCGTAAACACGCAGGCCAAAAAGATAAAGCACAACAGCCTTATATTTTTCACCCTCTGAGGTTGATGTTCAAAGTTAAAACACCCAATCAACAGATTGTTGCTGTATTACACGACATCTTGGAAGATACCGATACCACTGTGGTCGATTTAATCTCACTTGGCTTTAGTCAAGAAATTGTCGATGCCGTTGTTGCCTTAACCAAAAAAGAAGGTGAATCTAGAATCGAAGCCGCCTACCGCGCAGTAAAAAATCCAATTGCACGTGTGGTAAAACTGGCAGATGTTGCTGATAACATGGATATCACCCGTATTCCGCACCCGACCACTAAAGACCTTTTAAGATTAGAAGAATATAAGCAAGTTCAAAATATTCTCATGACAGGCAATGCCTAATCTTAGAAAATTTTCACAATTAACAAGTTGACTTGATGCAACAATTAAGTTTAATAGTGCGTCATTGTTGCAATTATGGAATGTATTTATGCTCACTGATTTGGATGACTTTTACTGCTTTGGTTTGGTTGTAGAGCATGGGGGATTTAGTGCGGCTGAACGTGCAACGGATATTCCTAAATCCAAGCTCAGTCGTCGCGTATATAATTTAGAAGAAAAATTAGGGGTTCGTTTAATTCAACGGAGTTCTCGCCATTTCGCAGTTACAGACATTGGTATGAATATTTACCGCCATGCCCAAGTGATGATGAATGCAGCACAATCAGCGCATGATCTGGTCGATCATCTCAGTGAACAACCACGTGGTGTGATTAAAGTCAGTGTACCTGTGACGGTTGCGCAAAGTGAATTGTCCAAAATCCTTCCTGACTTTTTAAAAACTTACCCTGAAATTAGAATACAACTTTTGGTCAGTAATCGTCGTGTAGATATCATCAATGAAGGTTTTGATGTTGCCTTGCGCGTGCGCGCAAATCTGGATGATGACCCGAGCCTAGTGCTGAGAAAGTTTGGGCATATTGAACAGCACCTTCTTGCAAGCCAAGCCTATTTAAATGAATTTGGTATGCTCAAAAAACCAGAAGATTTATCTGAACACCGAATTTTAAGTATGGTTGATGAGCATTTAGATCAACAAATGGTATTACATGATAGTGAAAACCAACAGAAAAAAATTAAAGTTAACCCGATAGTTATGGGTTCAGATTTAATGATGCTTGCTAAATTAGCCAGTCAAAATTGCGGTATTGCCTTACTTCCAGATACTATTGCCAATGATTTTGTCGCCACAGGTGAATTGGTTCGTGTCTTACCCGAATGGAAAGCACCGCATGGGATCTTTCACGCTGTTTACCCATCTCGCCGAGGCTTACTTCCTGCGGTAAGAGTCTTTATTGACTATTTGGTTAAGCACTTAAGTAAGTGTTGAGCAACTTATCTTCATCATCACTAATCCTAGGATTATTTCAATAGACAAGCCGATCTAAATAAATTGACAAAGATGGACTGCAATCTGGTGTCCATCTGGTGCTATTTTTGATACCATCGCTACTGCTTAATTCCAACGTTTTTCTGATTTATATGACTTCATCTTATCAACAACAGCTTGATGCCAAAATTGAACGTATCCAAACTCAATTCGCAGAATTTAATCCACCTTCATTAGAAATATTTGCTTCACCTGAACAAAACTTCCGTATGCGTGCAGAATTCCGAATTTGGCATACTGACGATGATATGTTCTATGCCATGTTTGAACGAGATGAAAATCAACAAAAAACTGTTGCTCGTATCGATGAATTTCCGATCGCAGATCAAAGTATAAATCAGCTTATGCCAGTTTTATTGGCTGAGCTAAAAGCCAATTCAATCTTATCAAAACGGCTTTTTGAAGTGCATTTTCTAGCAACGCTCAAGGGCGAAATGCTGGTTTCATTGATTTACCGTGCGCCACTGAGTGAAGAATGGGAAGTTTTAGCAAAACAATTGGCTGAAAAGCTGAATGTTAAAATCATTGGTCGCAGTCGCGGACAAAAAGTTGTCTTAACCGATGAATTTGTTGTAGAAGAATTACAAGTTTTTGAGCGTAAATTTCAATATAAACAAATTGAAAGTAGCTTTACTCAGCCCAATGCGCAAGTTTGCCAAAAAATGTTGCAATGGGCTTGTCAGTCAGTAGAGGGCGAAAATAAAGACTTACTCGAATTATACTGTGGTAATGGCAACTTTACCCTTCCCTTATCCTTGAGTTTTAACCGTGTTTTGGCAACTGAATTAGCGAAATCTTCGGTCTATGCGGCACAATGGAATATTCAACAAAATCAGATCAACAATATTCAAGTTGCACGCCTTTCAGCAGAAGAATTTACTCAGGCCTATAACGGAGAACGTGAATTCCGTCGTTTACAAGAAGCAGAAATAGACATTCAGGGCTATGAGTTTGATACAGTTTTTGTTGATCCACCACGTGCAGGGATTGATGACGATACGTTAATGCTATTGCAAGGTTTTCAACGTATTCTTTATATTTCATGCAATCCAGATACATTACACGACAATTTAAAAACCTTGCTTAAAACTCATAAAATTGTGAAATTTGCGATGTTTGATCAATTCCCCTACACCCATCATGTAGAATCTGGGGTTCTTCTCGAAAAAATTTAAACAATTTATTACAAGATTAGACTGCTATGTAAATTAGCATGGCAGCTATTTCTTTAAATTATTTATTTATATATCATTAAGTTATAAATCATTTAAAACATGGCCCTTTAACAAACCGTTTAAAACATATCAAATCATCGAAAAAATCAGCCTATAACTCGACCATCTATTTCGCTCAGATCTTGTATTTTATTAAAAAACGGCTATATTTCGAACTATGTTAGGTTGTGTATGAAGGCTCTATGAGTTTTTGGCAAAAGCTGTTTACGGCTGAAGATACATTGCAAAATGAACATAAAAATCAAATTGCATGTGTTGAAAATGATTGCTCTTGTAAATCCAATGATCAACTTTTATCAGCGTTGATGAAAGCGACAGATCAGGATGTGATTACTGGGATTAAAAAGGTACTTATCTCTAGAGGTTTCAGTAAAAAAGAGTTAAACCAATTACAGCATCCACCTATTCAATAGTCATGGATGACCGCTAAGAAAGAAAAAGCATTCAGTTTACTGGATGCTTTTTTAATTCCAATAGAACAACTTTTGATGTTTCTCCTTGCCTTGTATACAATTATTTCAAAGAATAGATAAACGCAGAATCAACAATGAAAATTAAAATTGTTATTTTTTTATTATCACTCAACGCTTCAATTACCTATGCAGATATCAACGATGATGAGATTCAAGCCATAGAAGATTTAAGTGATCAAATATTAGCAACCAAAAATCTTGCCAAACTTGAACCACAAATTAAGGCTCAAATCCAAAAAGCCCAACCCAATGTGCAAAAACTATTAAAAGCCAAAGACATTGAATATAACGATTCTGTCTATTTACACAACTATGCGATTCTGACTTCTGGATATGCTGAATATTTGCTTGAACAACACTGCACCACGCTCTCTCAGCCTTTTCAAGAACTTACTGAACAAGCGTATTTTGCGTTAAAAAAGCGTGATCCTAAAGATACAATCGCAATCAATAATTTAGGGTTATTCTACGCGCAAATGTCGGTGTATTATCGGAAAAACATAGACCCAACGCCACGTCTAAACTATTTGCTAAAGGCTGAACAACTATTTGAGACCTTAATGAAGTTGCAACCAGACAATGAGGAGTATGAGAAAAATTATTATGCTGTACTCAGTGACAAACTGATGCTATTACAGAAATATCATCGTGGTCAGAATGAGCAAAAACGCCTCATCAATATACTTAAAAAGCCTTTATTTCACTATTTATCTGATCCCAATCAAGCTTTCGATGCAGGAAATTTTATTATTTTAGCGCAACAGTATTTTAAATATCTCAATCGTGAAGACCCGAAACTTGCTGAAAAATGGTTACGTGATAATCAGGCTAAAATTGAAGCTGTAGTGAATAAGAATCGTAAGCAAACTCAACGAGAAAAAGAATTCCTCGCTGAATTCTATGCCCTGCTTGGTCAAACGGATCGAGCGCTGTCCTACTTAAAACAATTGGAATTTTCTGATGAGAACAATACAGAACCCTCCTCTTTTGAAAATGAACCCAATCTTGCCAATTTAAGGCTAAATCCTGAATATCAGAAATGGTTTAAACAATATAAACAGGATTATGCTGCATACCGTAAAGCAATTCCCAAAATATGTAAGATCAATCAACTTGAAACAACACAAGATACAATAGAATAATGCTATTGAAGACTTAACGAATCAAGCCTTGCGGTTGCAGAATAATCACCAAAGCCCCAATGATTACAATACAGCCGCCAAACAAATCCCAGCGAGTTAAGCTGACTTGATCGACAAATTTCAGCCACATCAGTGCACTAAAAATATAGATACCGCCATATGCGGCATAAATACGCCCTGAAGCAGCAGGATGCAAGGTCAATAGCCAGACAAATACAGCCAAACTTAAAACGGTAGGTATCCATAACCAATGGCTTTTATTTTGATTCAGAATTAAATAAGGAAAATAACAACCTAAAATTTCTGCAACAGCTGTGACAAGAAATAATAAAATCGTGGTTAAAATTTTAGTAAATGCAATGTCCATTGATACTCAAAGAATAATCATGAAGTTAGAGTATATGTGATTTTCACGCGAGCTAAGCAATAAAATTTTGAGCATACTAAAACGGCTAAGCTTTTATCTATAAATTGTAGTTGTTGTTTGCCTCATCCACAAAAACATACATATTTAAATATGCTGATCATTTTGTCATGTTAAAAATAGAATAAAATATCAGCATCTACAATCTTTGGTTTTATGAATGAAAATAAATCATTTCTTGTTTAATTCCTTCATTTTCCTATGGCTTAGCCAAAATGTAGATGCAGCAACACTAAGTCTTCCATTGTGGCCCAATACCGCAACACTAGCACCATCCAGTGAACAATATACGCTAATTAAGCACGGCGCTATTCGCCATATCACTTCCCCTCAATTGCGTGTATATCCCCCCAAACAGAGCAATCACATCGCTGTTTTAGTCATCAGTGGTGGTGGTTATGCCAGAGAGGAATTGGCCAAAGAAAGCACGCCAACTGCACAGTTTTTACAAGAACAGGGATTTACTGTATTTGAATTAATTTACCGCTTACCAAATCAGGATGGCAATAATCTGCTTGCACCCTTTCAAGATGGCCAAAGAGCCCTGCGTATCATTCGTTATCAAGCACATCAATTCAACATTGATCCAGACAAAATTGGTGTACTGGGTTTCTCCGCAGGTGGACATTTAGCTGGAATCATTACGACACAATGGCAACAACAATTTTCGAATTTAAATGATCCGATTGATCAAATTTCTGCTCAGCCTAATTTTGTGGCGCTACTCTATCCAATCATTAGTATGCAAGCGCCGCTTGATCATACCCATGCTTATAAAAGCTTATTTGGCTCAAAACATGATTTAGCCAAACAAATCTTGTTTTCTGTTGATTTACAAGTCAAACAGAATACACCTCCAACCTTTTTAGCCCATGCCATAGATGATCCGATTTCACCTGTTCAGAATAGTCTCAATATGCAAACCGGTTTACAGCAACACAAGATCGCTTATGAAATACATCTTTTAAAAAATGGTGGGCATGGTTGGGGCTTAGGCAAAGCCAATACTGAAACAATGCAATGGCCCACATTATTCCTAGCTTGGTTAAAGAAAATTGATATTTTATAAGCGTATAATTCAAAAAATAACCCGCAATCAATGCGGGTTATTTTAAAGTTCATTCACAACTATGCTGGTTCAGCAGTCTGATCTTCAAAGACTTCTAATGTAAGCCCTACCGCCTTACCATTTTCTTTCTTCACAGAAACAGCAACATTACCACCATGATCTGCAAGCTCACCAAATAGAATCATCTCAGCAAGAGGTTTCTTCAAATGTTCCTGAATCAAACGTTGCATTGGGCGAGCACCCATTAAACGATCATAGCCATTCTCAGCCATCCAATCGCGAGCAGATTGATCAACTTCCAATACCACTTTTTTGTCATCTAACTGCGCTTGAAGTTCGGTTAAGAATTTATCAACGACAGACTCAATGACTGTGGTAGGTAATGCTTTAAACTGAATTACACCATCTAAACGGTTGCGGAATTCTGGTGCAAATGCACGTTTCATCGCTTCCTGATTGTCATTACTATTGTCTTGCTCAGTAAAACCGATACTGTTACGAGAAATACTTTCAGCACCGATATTGGTGGTCAATACAATAATCACATTACGGAAATCAGACTTACGTCCATTGTTGTCGGTTAAAGCACCATGATCCATGACTTGCAATAACAAGTTAAAGACATCTGGATGTGCTTTTTCAATTTCATCTAATAACAAGACACAGTGCGGATTCTTATGAATCGCGTCAGTCAGTAAACCACCTTGATCATAACCAACATAACCTGGAGGCGCACCAATCAAACGAGAAACCGCATGTCGTTCCATATATTCAGACATATCGAAACGAACAAGCTCTACACCCAGCAATTTTGCCAATTGTTTGGTCACTTCTGTTTTACCAACACCTGTAGGCCCTGCAAAAACAAAACTACCCACTGGTTTATCTGGCGCTTTCAAGCCTGCACGTGACAGTTTAATCGCCGAGGCCAAAGCTGTAATCGCTTCATCTTGACCAAATACCACACGTTTAAGATCACGCTCTAGATATTCAAGTACCGATTTATCATCTTTAGATACTGTTTTTGGCGGGATACGTGCAATCTTCGAAATAATATCTTCGATATTTTCAACTGTAATCAAAGTATCATCTTGTTCAGCTTTTAAACGACGTTGTGCACCAGCTTCATCAATCACATCAATCGCCTTATCTGGCAAGAAACGATCATTAATAAATTTAGCAGACAACTCAACCGCTGAAACTAGCGCAGTATCTTCATATTTAACATGATGGAAATCTTCAAACTTGCTTTTCAAACCACGCAAAATATCAATTGTCTCTGAAATAGAAGGCTCATTCACATCAATTTTTTGGAAACGACGTGATAGTGCATGATCTTTTTCAAATACTTGGCGATATTCTTGGAAAGTGGTTGAACCAATACAACGTAAACTACCATTCGCCAACGCAGGTTTGATTAAATTCGATGCATCCATGGTACTGCCCATACTTGAGCCAGCACCAATGATCATATGAATTTCATCGATAAATAAAATTGCTTCTGGTTTCTTTTTCAAAGCATTGAGAAGCTGTTTCAATCGTTTTTCAAAGTCACCACGGTATTTTGTACCCGCAACCAATGCACCGATGTCTAAACTAAACACTTCAGCAGTCGCAAGTGGCTTAGGCGCTTTACCATTCACAATCAACCATGCCAGACCTTCAGCAATCGATGTTTTACCCACACCAGGATCACCCACAAGCAATGGGTTGTTTTTACGGCGACGGCAAAGAATTTGAGCAGTTCGTTCAATTTCTTTTTCACGCCCGATTAAAGGATCAGTTTTGCCTTTTTGCGCTTCAATATTCAAATTCAAAGTATAAAGTTCAAGTGGTCCAGCATTTGCTGAAGCATTTGATTCACCTTCTAAATCATCAGATTCTTCTTCAACTTGAATTTCTTCTTTACGCGCACCGTGTGACAAATATTGGGTTAAAGTCAAACGATTGATTTGATGTCGTTTTAGCAAGTAAACGGCAAAAGAATCTCGCTCAGAGTACATCGCAACCAGTACATCTGCACCCTCTACTGTGCGATCACCGCCACTTGATTGAACGTGGAAAATTGCACGTTGTAAGATACGGTCAAAACTTTCAGTTGGATGAGGGGCTTGGTCGTTGTTTTCTCCTAGTTTAGGGGTATGTTGTTCTACATACTCCTCTAACTCTTTGCGCAAACTGATAATTTCAGCGCCGCATGCTTTTAAGGCATTTACCGCTGAATCGTTATCAAGTAAAGCCAATAATAAATGTTCAACCGTAAGAAACTCATGTCTCTTTTGACGAGCCATGCTAACAGCCAAACGGAGTGAAACTTCTAATTGACGACTGAGCATGAAACCCCCTTATTCTTTTGGCTCAATCTGACAAAGCAATGGATGACCTTGAGATCGAGCGTAGTTATTAACTTGGTTGGCTTTAGTCTCCGCAATGTCTCTTGGATAAACACCAGCTTCACCTTTTCCTTCATAATGTACTGTTAACATTACTTGAGTGGCTTGGTCAAGATTCAAAGCAAAGTATTGTTGTAAAATTTCAATAACAAAGTCCATCGGAGTGTAATCATCGTTCAATAAAACGACAGAATACATCGGTGGTCGCTTCACTTCAGGTGGCGCAGTTTGTACTGCAACATCTGCTTGATCATGGTCTGGATGGTTTGGATCTTCTGAATTACTTATACGAATACTCAAGTGCCAATCTATAAATCCTGAATCACGGAATGATGATTTCACTTCATTTAAACTCATTTGACGTTTATTAGTTCGCATATTTTTCAAAATACTTATGATTTATTGAGAATTAGCCGCAGCTTGAGGAACCTCTGCAGCAAACGCAGCTGCACTGTCTACAGCTTGCCCACGTGACCAACTAAAGCGTTTAACCACTGGCGTGGCACCATTTAGGCGGATTTCGATAAATTGTGGATTAAAGCCCTTAGGCATGGTCCAACGTCCAGTTAAGCGCTCATAATCAGTAAAATTATAATTCGCATCTGCCATTGGCACTGTTAACACCTCAGTACCACTAATCAAACGAATTTCAACAGAACCCGTCGCACGTCTTGGACTGACTTGAATAAGATCAAGCTGATATTCATAAGCGTTTTCTGGTAATGGCTTAACGGCCAAGTTTTGAATAGTTAAACTCAAACCGCCACGTTGTTTTAACACTTCACGATAAATCGTACTCATCACATCAACTTGTGATTTTTCAGCATTGGCTTTGTTCAATGACTCTAACAAATCGTTAGAGTTCGAAACAGCCACATCTCGTTCCTGTACAGCAGCATTTAAGCTTTTATTTAAATTAGCCAGCGTTGTTTTTTGTTGCTTCACAACTTCTACCAACTGTTCTGCATCTGCATCAAAACCGACTACCGTTAGCCCTTGGCGATGTCCAACCGTATAACCTAAAAGTACACTGCCAGCACATAATACAACCCCACCGATCACCAAAGGCATATTCCCTTTTAAAAAAGGCTTTTTCGGTGCTTGAGCTGGTTGTGACGCGGTATTTGTTTCTGTGTTCTGCATCATCATCTCTAAGTATTATTGATAGAATCAAAACACACATTTAACCGCAAAGTTATATGTGTGTGAAGCCATAAAGCGTTTTTTATGGTAATAATCCGATACCTTGTAAACCAGCATCTTCAGCAAAACCAAACATTAAGTTCATATTTTGTACAGCCTGTCCTGCCGCACCTTTGACTAAATTGTCTTGAACAGACAAAACAATTAACTTGTTCGGATGCGGTTTATACAGTGCAATTCTGAGTTGGTTTGCACCACGTACAGAACGTGTTTCTGGTGAACTATTTGCAGGCATTACATCTACAAATATTTCATTTGCATAAAATTTTTCATAAATACTTTGTAAATCTGCTGCTGCGCCTTGCTCTGTCAAATCAACATAGATCGTACTGAACATACCACGAATCATCGGAACTAAATGCGGTACAAAAAGAATCTGATCAAATACATTTTTTTGACCTGAAATATTTTCTAATGCTTCTACAATTTCAGGATGATGACGATGTCCAGCAACGCCATAGGCTTTAAAATTATCAGCATTTTCTGAATAAATCATGCCTAGACTAGCTTTACGCCCCGCACCTGATACACCAGATTTCGCATCAATGATAATACTTTCTGGTTTAACCAATGTTTCAGCTTGCTTAAAAAGTGGCGCTAATCCTAACTGTACAGTGGTTGGGTAACAGCCAGGATTACCGACAACATTGGCATTTTTAATCTGTTCACGATTAAGTTCAGATAAACCATATACAGAATCTTTCAGTACTTCTGGACAAGCGTGCTGCATCCCATACCATTTTTCAAACTGTGCTAAATTCTGCAAGCGAAAATCAGCGGCTAAATCGATAACTTTGGTATTTGCTGCCAAGAGTTGTTGCGCATGTTGCATTGCCACACCATGCGGGGTCGCAAAAAACACAACATCACATTTTTTTAATTCATCAATGTTTAAATCTGAATATTTAAGCTCGGTGTGTCCACGTAAGCTTGGAAACATATCATCTACACGGCGACCATCTTCGGTACGTGATGTCAGTACATTCACTTGAACATTTGGATGTCGTAGTAAAAGACGCAACAATTCAACGCCTGTATAACCTGTTCCACCGACAATACCCACTGAAATCACGTTTTTTACCTCGATTTAAAAGTATCCATTTTGTAGTGCTGTAGTATGACAGGAAGTTGATGCTTTCTAAACTATTTTACTGGGTTTTTATGATATTTTAGCATTATGACAAAGTTAAATTCGCATAAGTTCGATTGATGCATCTTGCGCAATACAGTTGCGCCCTCTACGTTTGGCGACATACAAAAGTTTGTCAGCAGCTTCTATACCGCTGGCTAAATTACGATGTCGCACTTGTGTTAAACCAAAGCTGGCTGTCAATAAGATGGGTTGAGTTAAAAATTGCTCAGTTTCAATAGCAGTCCGCATACGCTCAGCAATTTTATAGGCATCACTGAGATCTTCAACTTGTAATAAAACAATAAACTCTTCACCACCAAAACGCCCCACTAAGCCCTTTTCACTAACATGCTGACTGACAAGACGACCTACACTCTGCAAAATCTGATCACCCACCAGATGTCCATAGGTGTCATTAATTTTCTTAAAATGATCGACATCACACATCAACAAAAAATATTGCTTTTCTGGTAAATCGATTAAATTTATTTTAGCTGCGTCATAAAAGCCACGACGATTGAGTAAATGTGTTAATGGATCTCTGCAACGTTCATCATTTAATTTCAAAATAATATCTCGAACTAATGTTCCCAAAAGTACGATCGCAAACCACATGCTCAGGATAATACTGGCAGCAAGCATCATTAACCACCATACAGAATTTACAAGCATACTGGCTTCAATATTTTTCAAAAAAAAGAAAATAATAATGACACGGACAAAAGTATATACAACGATAAAAAGATAGGAATAATCGACCAGCTTATTTAACCAATCACTTTGCTTATCATCTTTAAAAATAGATACTAAAACTAAGGATTCAACTGTGGCAATGCTCAGGTTTAAAATCAGCATCCGGATCCATAGCTGTTCATCAACAAAAGCATAATAGACCAACAAGCATATTGTGATAAAGATCAAGAAAAAAGCGACTAAAGCGTGTGAACTAGCATTCTTTCTCAATGCCATAGTATATGCACTGGCCCACGCGCCAAATAGGTATAAACCACCTAAAAGTGGAGCAGAAAATGTTAATTGTAGGTTAGACATAAAACTTTGTGCAGTTAAAGAAAAAGATGGCACGATATATCCAAGACCCAACCAAAATAAATAAGTAGGTGCTTTAAAAAAATAATGGCAGATCAAAAGTAAACCGCCCATTAATATCAGGCAGATCGGTACAATCAAAATAAAGTAATGAGTATCTGCAAAATTCACGTCTGATATCTTTATGATAAGAAATAGGAAATATTGGCAAGTCGCAAGTTTAGTGTATTTTTTAATTCACTCCCAACTTATGCTTAAAATAATCAGACTATTTTGTAATTTAACTGCTTTTATTAAGAAATACTTTTAAAGCATTATACCATCACTTAAAATTCATGATGATAAATACACAAATAATCATGTAATTTAATGACATCGCCTATAAAATCATCAAATTAAACCTCTAAAAAAAATGATAAACAAACCTTTTCATTTTAATGCTCGTTTTTGGCATAAAAGACTATTCAAACAAATTCAAAGAAAACGGTCTTGTCTTGCTAAATGATTTATGCATAATAATTTAGAGTAATTACTCTAAAATCAACAAAAGGACGCATTGGTCATGATTGGATCACGAGCGTGGATGAATACAAGTAATGGAAAACTTAGCTTTAAAGAAAAAACTCAGCTTATAAAACAAGTTCTCATCCCTGTCACATTAAACTATGGCAACACATTTCTCAAAGCACATCATGATTCAACTTCATTTACACTGGATAGTTTTCAGATTCCTGACACAGCAATTGTCAAAGAAGCGATGAACGAATTAGAACAAACAGCTTCTCAAGCGATCATCAATCATTCTTGGCGGAGCTATTTTTGGGCTATTGCTATTGCCCACACCAAACAATGGCAATTTGACCAAGAGAGTCTTGTTATTTCATGTTTGATGCATGATTTAGGATTGGTTAATCATTTGGATCAATATGCATGTCAATGTTTTAGCTTTGAAAGCGCCTTAAGAGCAGAAACCCTCTGTACCAAACACTATTATCCCATAGACAAAATGGATAATATTTCAAATGCGATTTGTTTACATATGAATGGCAGCTTAGATGAAAGTGATCACAGCCTTTCTAAAGAAGTGCTATTACTACAAAAAGCCACTTCATGTGATGTAATTGGGACTGATCTCAGCTTATTTTCAAACAGTTTTAAAAACAAAATTTTAAGCCAATATCCGCGGGTACATTTTAATTCAGAAATGCGTAAACTTATCTCAATTGAAGCAAAAAGAAACCCTCAATCACGGACTGCTTTAATGCATAAACTCGGACTTTCAAGCATGATTCAAATGAATATTTTTAAGGACTAAATCATGAAAAACACCTCTTTTACCCAAAAGAATATTGATTTTGGGCAATATCCAATTGTAGTCGATATTTATTCAAACCCTGAAAACAGCCATAGTATTATTTTGCTGGCTGCGCTAGGCATAGCAATCAGTAAATACGAGGTGCTCATTACCGCTTTAAGCCAAAGTGGCTTGAATGTTATTGTGGCTGATTATCCTCATTGTGGGCGTAATACTCCGCCTGTTTCAGCAAAGATTGATTATGGTTATGCTGATTTACTCAATGACTTTATTCCTCAACTGGAAAAGCTGGCCTTAGAACTAAACCAGCAAGTTCCAATCTTATTTGGACATAGTTTAGGTGGGCATTTAGCAACACTTTATGCACAAAATCATGCAAACAAAGTCATTGGTGTTGCCACAGGCAATATCGGTTTAAAAAATTGGGACTTAAAAGGTAAAATCAATATTTTAAAAGCAGTCACAGTGATCAACGCCATGATTTTAAAAGATGGTTATTTTGCTGGCTATAAAATTGCTTTTGGGAATAAAGAGACAAAATCCTTAATGCGTGATTGGTCTAAAGTTATCTTTACAGGAAATTATGCACATATTATTGGGCAAGAAAACATGGTGAATAACGCTGCCTTATTTGTCTATTTAAATGGCGATGATTTTGCACCAATGTCTTCAATGCTTGGCCTAAGTGGTTATTTTAAAAACCCACAAATAAACACGCTGGATTTAACCCATAAAACCCAAGGCAATCAACATAGCGCATGGATTAAACAGCCTGATGAAGTCGTCGAAATAATTATAGAATGGATCAATAGTTTTACTGAATAAGTTTTGCTTTTGACATCAATATATATCTACCTTCTTCACTTTCTCCAGTGCTGATTGCTTCCCAGCCATAACCTAAATAAAAAGACAAAGCTTGTTTATTTTCTGATAAACATTTGAGATAGCCTGTACCCGTAAACAGTTGTTCTGCTGCGTCTAGCAATGCTGTTCCTACACCCTGATTTTGAGCATTTGGGGCAATAAATAGATGATGTAAAAAGTTCTCTTGCAGAAAAATAGATGCAAATCCCAAATATTCTTGGTCTTTTTCAGCCACTAAAATCATTTCATTTTCGGTGTATTTTTCAAAATCACTCAGCCCCCATTTTGAAGAATCTAACCACGACCAACTTAATTTTCTGGTATTTAAAAAAAGTTCACTCAATGGTGCTCGGTCATGATTTTGAAAAGATCTGATGTGCATCGCTGTATCTCAATTAAAGTCCCTATAACCTTAGCTTATTTAAGCCAGCCTTATTTAATCTAACGTTATTGCTCTTTCTCCAATCACCTCAACAATTCGTAATAAATAACCATCTGGATCTTGAACTAAAAATTGCTTTTGTCCATGCTCTATAGTTTTTGCACGGTACCAACGTTCTTCTAACGCTGCAAATAGCGGCCATTGTGCGACATCCAAACGATTTAAAATACTGTCGAGTTGGTCTACTTCGAACTGAAAGTTAATCCCTCTTCCCAATGGGTAGGCCAATACTCCGGTTAACCATTGCCCTTCTTGTTGTTGCTCCAACATAAACTGAACACCATCAAGTTCCACATAGATAAATTTTTCTTCAGTCCGTTGATACATTACAGAAAAACCCAGTATTTCCACCCAAAACTGATAACTCCTCTTCAAATCGGTGACGATCAATTCTGGAACCAATTTATTCCACTGCATTTTAAAATCCCACTTAACTCATTAATTTTTAATATTCAATATGTTGTAAAATATTTACAACCTTTCCAAATGGATCTTTGACATAGAATCGCCTAACACCCCAGTCTTCATTGGCTAATGGATAGAGAATGTCTAAATCTAATTTTTTGGCTTTTTCATAAAGCTCATCCACATTGTCGACCTCGATTGAAAAATCGGGTACATCTGTATTATTTCCCCCTTCCGAAGCAATACTGATTTGTGGATGCATGATTTCCTGACTGGCAAATGTTTTGATCCAGCCATGATCCATCACCAAGTCCATCGCTAAAAAATCACCATAAAAAGCTTGGGCACTGGCTAAATCTAAAGCTTTAATATTACTTATGATTCTTTTTACAGTCATACGCTTTTCCTCATTTTTTATTTTAATGCAATCTAGAAATTTACTTATTTTATTACGCCCACCACCAAGGCATTACACTACTTTTTAAAACTTTACGATGCTGCTGATAGTGTTGATCATGCTTTTCAACTTCAGACCAAAAAGCAGCGCTATGATCAAAATGTTTGGTATGTGCCAATTCATGTACACAGACATAACGGGTAATGTGTTGATCACATAAAACCAAGGCACTATTGAGCATAATATCATGACGGGCTGTACAACTTCCCCAACGCGTTTTCGGGTGTCGAACAGCACACTGCCCAAATTTTAAACGGGTTTCATCACTGACTTGCTTTAAATAGATTGGTAAATAATGCTTTGCATAAGCAATCACAAAAGCTTTTAAATAGCTTTCCGGCTGACGCTCGCTGACAAATAACTGATGCTTTTGCTCATCTAAAATATAGCTATTTTTTTGAGTTTTATAAATAATTTCTAGGGGCAGTTTTAAATTAAACAGTTGCAAGCTTGTCGGTAATATCTGATCAACCTGCTGTATTTTTTCCTGCTGTTTATGCCATGTCTCAATCATCCATTGTTCAGACTCGTGTAAAAAATGCTGAATTTGACGTTGGGTACAATACTTAGGCACAGTTAAGCGAATCTGCGTCGGTTCAACACGTAAACGTAAGCGTGTTGCCCGTGCATGATGTGTGATTTTTATTTCAGGAAGATTTGCCATCTTAATACGCTTATTTTTAGAATCTCCCCCAACCTTTCTTTACAAAGCAAGGAAAAGCCTTGTCTTTACTCAAGCAGAAGTTAGGGGAAATTTTTCTTATCCTGCGGTACGCTCTTCAATACCATGATTGGTGGCAACTACAGCAACATCAGCTTTATTGATCGCAAAAATACCATTACACACCACACCAGGAATATCGTTAATAGTTTTTTCGACCTCTAATGCATTCAAAATATTTAAGTTATAGACATCTAGAATGACATTACCGTTATCCGTTACCACACCTTCACGATAAACTGGGTCACCGCCTAAAGATACGATTTTACGTGCAACGGCTGAACGTGCCATAGGAATCACTTCGATAGGCAATGGAAATTCACGGCCTAATTGATCGACCCATTTCGAGTCATCAACAATACATACAAACTTTTTCGCAATAGATGCCACGATTTTTTCACGTGTGAGTGCAGCACCACCGCCTTTAATCATATGTAAATGACGGTCAATTTCATCAGCACCATCTACATAAGCATCTAAACCACCAACATGGTTCATATCAACCACTTCAATGCCTAATTTCTTAAGACGTTGAGCTGTTGCTTCTGAACTGGCTACGGCTGCTTCAAGTTGTAACTGAGGTAATAATTCAATTAAGAAGTTCACTGTACTACCAGTACCGACTCCCAAAATGCCCCCTCTTGGTAAGTGTTTTAAAGCGGCTTGGGCTGCAGCTTGTTTTTTCTCGTCCTGGGTTGCATAAAGGCTCATGACATCTCTCAATAAAATTTCAATTTCCTGCACATTTTGCATAATTTTAAAACGCAAAGGTACAACGGTTTGTTACAATGAGCGCTCATTTTAAACTGTTAGATGGAAAATTAACATGCTGTCTCGTTTGGTTCGACAAATATTACAGGCAACGGTGTATGACGTTGCAATCGAAACCCCACTCGAAGCAGCGCCACGAATTAGTGAAAAACTAAACAATAACATTCGCTTTAAACGCGAAGATTTACAACCTGTCTTTTCCTTCAAACTACGCGGTGCGTATAACCGTATTAGTCAATTACCGAAATCTCAGTTGGAACGTGGCGTTATTACTGCTTCAGCAGGTAACCATGCTCAGGGCGTGGCTTTATCTGGTCAAAAGTTAGGTATTCGCGCCATTATTGTGATGCCAAAAACCACCCCTGATATTAAAGTTCAAGCAGTAAAACGTTTGGGTGGTGATGTTGTGCTTCACGGCGACTCATTTGATGTTGCTAACAAATATGCCATTCAACGTGCAAATGACGAAGGTTTAACCTTTATTCCGCCTTATGATGATGAACTGGTTATGGCCGGCCAAGGTACAATTGCCAATGAAATATTGCGTCAATGGCGTGATGTTGAATACGTATTTGTTGCTGTGGGCGGTGGTGGTTTAATTGCAGGTGTAGCGGCATATCTTGGTGATGTTGCCCCGCATGTCAAAGTTATTCCTGTCGAATATGATGAATCTGCATGTTTAAAAGCAGCATTTGAAGCCAATCAACGTGTAATACTCCCTTCTGTAGGATTATTTGCAGATGGTACAGCTGTTGCTCAAATCGGTGAAAAGCCATTTGAAGTGATTCAACTACAAAAATCTGATAACTCAGGTCCAATTGTTGAACGTGATGTGGTACTGGTCAATACAGATGAAATCTGTACGGCAATCAAAGACACTTATGATGAATGTCGTAGTATTGTTGAACCATCAGGTGCTATGGCACTTGCAGGTATCAAAAAGTACGTCGCTGCACATGGTCTTGAAGGCAAAAACATGGTGTCAATTGTTTGCGGTGCCAACATGAACTTTGACCGTTTACGTTATATTGCTGAACGTACCGAACTCGGTGAACGTAAAGAAGCCATTTTTGCAGTGACCATTCCAGAAGAAAAAGGTTCTTTCCTGAATTTCTGTCGTGCTTTGCAAGGCCGTAATATCACTGAGTTTAACTACCGTGCCAGTGACGCATCTGCAGCTCAAGTCTTTGTCGGTATTAGCTTAAAGGCTGGTGAAAAAGAACGCCATGACATCTATGAAGCCATGAAATTACATTATGATGTCGATGATTTATCGGATGATGAAGTTGCAAAATTGCATATCCGTTATTTGATTGGGGGTCATGCCGATATTGCCAATGAACGTTTGTTCCGTGTTGAGTTTCCAGAACGCCCAGGCGCTTTATTAACATTCTTGGAGCGCCTTGGTCCAACCCATAACATTAGCTTATTCCATTATCGTAATCACGGTGCAGCAGAAGGACGTGTTTTGGTTGGCTTGGATGCAGAAGATGCTGTACAGAATCCAGATGGACTGATTGAGACTTTGGAAAATATCAATTACCCATATCAAGAAATTACCAATAACTTAGGTTATCAACGTTTCTTAAAATAGAAATAGCTTCAAAATCGAAATAGCCTATAAATTTTTTTATGGGCTATTTTTTTATAAAATCAGAACAATTCGAAAAAGTTAACTTAATAAACCGCCATATTTAAATCACCATCATCATTAAATGCGTCATTAAAAGCATCCACAATTTGATTTAATTGTTGCTCATCTTGTGAGGGTACAAGCATCCAATACGGATTTTCACGATATATAACCAATAAAGAAAGCTGATACTGATTTGCAACCAGTTTAATTTTATCGAAAATGATTTCTTCTGTTTGTTGCATTGTGTCCATTTGATCATCAAATGAGACCTCATCATCTTCTTCATCGTATTGATCAAATACTTCAGCTATTGCAACTTCAATCTCATTTTGCAATTGCTCAGTATCAATATTGTGCTGGTTAAAGTAGAAATCATCTTCAACTCCATTGTCATAATATTCTTTTAATTCAATATAATGCAGAAAATCATGCTGTTGATTCAGCCATTCACTAAAACTATAAAATTTAGTATCTTGAGGAATTTTTTGTGCATTTAGCTCTGGAATTAAATGTTGAAGCAATGAATATATTTTCTGTGACATGGATATCTCTCTATTTTATTATCAATATGTTGAATTAATTGCAAAAAACTAAGTCGATCTTGAGCAATCAAATAATGCATAATGTTCTATACTGACATCTTCATCGTGAAATTGTTTATTAAAACACTTGCAGAATTTTTCAATTTTATATTCATGATTTGGTACGATCAACCAATAATAATCTTCAGCATAAATCAGCAACAGTTCATGATCATGTTGTCTGGCTTGTTTTAATATCTCCTCGAATACAACATCATAAACTTGATCTTGAACATTGTAATAGCGTCCAATAACATCTTTGTGTACTTCATAATGATCAAATAAAGGCTTCGCTCTTTCACGAATTTGAGTTTGAATTCCCAAGCTATCTACTGCATATTCATGAAAAACCGCACAACGCTCAATCTCATTTTCATGAAATTGCATACGATCAATTTTCATTAAATATCCACGAAATCGCCCACCAAACTTTTCAGCTTCGATCCAATTGAGAAACTCCACAAAACGTTTACGATGTTTCTTTTTAGGAATATCTCTTTGCTCCAACGCTGGGAACCAATGTTGGAGAATTTTAAAAATTTTCTTATCGTCCATTTTTTTATCATCCATTTTTTATTCTTGGATCGAAAGCCCAATCTTGGCTTTGCATTTTGAAATTTCAAAGCAATGATATCGGATCAATTTTAAGTTTTTATGACATAAATCTGGTTTTATTTACATTTATCGCTTTTTATTCTCAGTTTGTAGATTGGCGTTGCAATACTTTAAAGATAAAATATATAAAAATTGAATATGATCATACCAACACAAAATCAGTGTCGGGATAAGGACTTTGTAGAATGGCGCAATTCGCTGTCATCGGTTTAGGCAGTTTTGGTGAAGCAGTTGCACTAGAACTCACCAACTTAAATCACGATGTAATAGGTATTGATACATTAAAGAAAAATGTAGAAAACATTGCAGATAAAATCAGTCATGCAGTTATTGCAGATGCTACCGATGAACATGTGTTAGATGAACTGAATATCAAAAATTGTGATGCCGTAGTGGTTGCCATTGGTGAAGATATTGAAGCCAGTATTCTATGCGTACTGCATTTAAAAAATTTGGGTATCGAAAAAATCTTTGTAAAAGCCAAATCTAAATCGCATCATATGATTTTGTCTCATTTAGGCATTACAAAAATCATTCACCCTGAAGAAGACATGGGGATTCGTGTTGCACAATCACTCAGTTATCCAATGGTGAGACGTTATATGGCGTTAAATAATGATCGCTATATCGTCAAAATTGAAATAGGTGCAAATTTACAAGGCGCACAATTTCAAACGGTCATGGAAAATACCCCCGAACTTACAACCTTGTTATTACAACGCGGCTCGCATGTACTGTATGATATTGCACCGGGGACGATTTTACAGGAAAAGGATATTTTAATCCTTGAAGGACCTGTAGAAATGTTAAGACAATTTTCGATTCGTTTCTTATAGTCATAACTATGCGTTTATCTAAAAAAGAACTAATCAACAAAAAACACAATAGTATTAATCTCAGCCCACCGAGCTTACTTGCTTTAGGTTTTTTAAGCTTTATTATCATCGGAACATTGTTACTTAAACTTCCTTTTGCTAATCAAGGCAATTTGACATGGCTAGAGGCCCTGTTTACTGCCACGTCTGCTGTAACCATCACTGGGCTGTCTGTCGTTAATATTGGAGACTCCTTAACCACCTTCGGTCAAGTTGTGGTGATGATACTGATCCAATGCGGTGGCTTAGGTTTTATGACATTTGCGATCTTAGCTGCTTTGAGTCTTTCCTCAAAAGTTGGTATTCGGCAGCAAGTCATGGCACAAGAAACCATTGGTCAAACCAGTTTGGCCAAAGCGACCTTTACTGTAAAAGGGGTTTTTCTTTACTCCTTGTTCTTTGAAGCGATTGGTACAGGGATTCTAACCATGGCATGGTCACATCACTATGACCTTGAACATGCATTTTTTTATGCGCTTTTTTATAGTATTTCTGCTTTTAATAATGGTGGGTTTTCTTTATTCCCCAATAGCTTAATGAGCTTCTCTGACCAGTATATGGTGACATTTACCATCAGTATGCTGTATATCATCGGTGGGATTGGTTTTGTTGTGTTGATGGATATTAAAAGAGCCAAGCGTTGGAAGAAACTCTCCACCAATAGTAAGTTAATTCTGTCTACAATTGCGGGCTTAAACCTTTTTGCCTTTATTGTTATTTGGGCAATCGAAGCATCCAATCCTTTAACATTGGCTCCAATGTCTGTTGGTGACCAAGCTTTAAACGCGTGGTTCCATGCTACCGTACCTCGTTCATCAGGTTTTAACAGCTTGGAAGTCAGCAGTATGACCAATGCATCAACCTTAATTACCATGGTATTGATGTTTATTGGTGGCGGTTCTTTAAGTACCGCTGGTGGAATTAAAGTTGGCACATTTATTATCATGATTTTAAGTGTCATTACCTTCTTAAAACGTTCAGATGAGATTACCATTTTTGGGCATTCTGTTTCTCATCAGGCGACCTTTAAGGCAATGGCGGTCATTTCAATTACTTCACTGTTGATCCTGATTGGCTTTTTTACCCTACTGATCCTTGAGCCTGATAAAAAGTTTTTAGACCTATTATTTGAAGCCGTTTCTGCGGCTTGTACTGTCGGCTTATCACGCGGAATCACTGAAAATTTACATGCTGGTAGCCAAATCGCTTTAATTTGTCTAATGTTTGCTGGACGCTTAGGACCACTAACACTGGCTTATTTGATTGCTACACCGAATAAAAGTCGTGTTCGTCACCCAAATACTGAAATTCAGGTGGGTTAATTGTTTTTAGTCATCAAGCGAATACAACTGAAACAGCTTTGGTTTTATGAGATTGTTTAATCTTATCGTGTGTATTTAGAATAGGATGAACACCCTTAAATAGTTTGCTCACACAGTCCTTGCAAAATGCATACTGATGGCAGTATCCCCCTCATAAAAAAGCGATCTTATCAATAATAAGATCGCTTTTTTACATCTTTCTAAGGATGATTATTCTACTTCTAACTCACTATTGCCTTTAATCAAACGATGCTCTGACTGTAAATATTCATCTGATTGCATTTCGAGTAAACGAGAACGTGTACGTTCAATTTCGAAAGCCAGCTTCTCTCCGTCATAAATCTCAATAATCGAGTCTTGAGATGTTAGTAACAGTTTTACGCCACGGTCATAGAACTCATCTACCAGATAAATAAAACGACGTGTACCTTCTGACAGCAAATCAGTTAAGTGCGGAACATTACTCACCAAAACGGTATTATAAATATTGGCAATTTCAATAAAGTCCGATGGGCTACGCGGTTTCATACAGAGTTCTCTAAACTCACACCACAATACATCTTCTGTATGGCTTAAAGTTTCAACAACACGGTTATTAATCGTAATTGGTTCTTCTGACACTGTTTGCGATGTGGTTAATGCATTAAAACGCTTTGCCATCCAGACTTTATTGTCATCTGTCAGTGGCGATTTAAACAATTGTGCTTGTTTTAATACCCGTAAACGATAGTCAACACCCGCATCAACATTCAATACCACACAATGTTTTTTTACCATTTCAATCGTTGGAATAAAACGATCACGATGGATTCCATTTTTATATAAACCATCTGGGGCAATATTTGATGTGGCAATCAAGGTAATGCCACGGGTAAATAATTTTTGGAATAAATCACTGAGAATCATTGCATCGGTTACATTCGATACAAAGAACTCATCAAAACAAATCACCACAGCTTCTTTATAAATTTGATCTGCAACGATATCTAAAGGATTACGCTGTCCAGAAAGCTTGTTTAACTCTTTATGCACAAATTGCATAAAGTGATGGAAATGCATACGGGTTTTACGGCGAAAAGGAATCGAATCGTAAAATTGATCCATGAGCCATGTCTTTCCACGCCCTACACCACCCCACATATATACACCTCTCGGTGCAGTTTGACGGCGGAAACGACGAAAAGCTTTTTTCGATGCTTTATAACGATTGATCAATTCTTGCCATACCCGCTCCAACTCATGTACTGCTTGAGCCTGAGCATCATCTGGTAAAAACTGTCCAGATGACAATGCTTTTGCATAACGCTCAGCGGGTGATACGGGAGTAAATGCTGTTGAAGTTGTATTCTGATCTAACATATCATTTTGTTACTTTTAAAGGCTAAAGGAAGTATATCGAATATTCATTTTTGATAAATAAAACTTTGGGATAATTCTAACTCTATATCTCATATCAGCACTACCTGTTTATTTACCATATTGACGCGGGCTTTGCCCAAACCAACGTTTAAAAGCATGATTAAATGCAGCGGGTTCTGAGTAGCCTAGTAATTCCGCAATCACCTCAATTGAATATTCCTTATATTCAATCAAGCGCAATGCTTTGTGTTTAATCAACTGTTCCCGAATTTGTTTATAGCTGGTATTTAATTGCTGCAACTGGTGGCGTAAGGTTCTTTCAGGCACATTCAATGCCTGTGCCACTTCGGCCATCGACGGAATAATCCCTTGCTGTAATTCTAAATAATCATTTACCCGTTGAATCAACGGCGCTATTTTCTGTTCTTCGGCATTCAATCGCTCGATTTCAGCAATACACTTGGCTTCGTAAACCCGATGTGTAATCGGATCTGCGGATGGAATCGGCAGTTGCATCACATCTTCATTGATCCAAAAAGCGGCTTTTTCACAATTAAAATGTAAATCTGAACCGTAATAATCATGATATTCCTTTAATACACTTAAATCCTGAGGCTGCTGAAAGGGTAACTCGATTCTCACGCTGGGCGCTGTAAGTCCCATCATTTTATAAATATCATCCAGAAATTTATAAGTTCCAGAGATTTCACATTGCGCTCTCAATAAACCCATTTCTGTTTCTAAATCTACTGGTTTGTAAGTTAACGCAACTTGATGATCGCCTTTCTCAAGTCCTAAGACACCGTATAAATAGGTTAAACCCTGATAATGCACACCATTTTGAATCGCATCACCAACATTACTACATGTCACCAAGAGCATAAGCAACGGACCATAGCCCGCCAAAGAATAATGCTGACCGATAAACAAGCCTGTTTCTGGCTGTACACCCTGCCCAATCACTTTTTGTATATCCCACTCTAAACTGGGATGAATGATAGAGCTCGGATCAAGTGCATCTGCTTTGATCCCAATACTTGCAAGTCGTGAATCTACATCGATTCCAGCATTACGCATACCATGAATTAAATACATTAAACCGAGAATCGAGCGTTTCATTGGATCATCATTTGATTTCTACCCAAACTTTGTACTACAAAGATGGTTTTTTGCAAATTGCCGAATATATCAATTTTTGTGTCAGTGCAATCATATTTCAAGCTCTGCATTTCCGATATTCTATGCAAAACTGGAAAAGTCAGAGCGAACAAAAATGAGTACAGCCCCTACGACTGAAGCAAAAACCCAATCTACGCAAGTTGCAATTATTGGATCTGGATTTGGTGGTTTAGCCATGGCAATCCGCCTATTGCAAGCCAATATTCATGATTTTATCATTTTAGAAAAAGCAGATGATGTTGGTGGTACATGGCGTGAAAACCAGTACCCAGGTGCGGCTTGTGATGTTCAATCACATATGTACTCGCTTTCATTTGCACCAAAAACAGATTGGTCAAAACGTTATGCCGAAGCGCCTGAGATTTTTGACTATATTCAAGATTTAATTCAGCAATTCAATTTAAAGAAATACATCCAATTTAATCAAGAAGTGGTGTCAACACGTTATGATGAGCACAATTTCAATTGGCATTTAACACTAAAAAGTGGACAAAAAATTGAGGCTCAATTTGTTATTTTTGCATCAGGGCCATTGCATGTAGCACAGATTCCTAAAATTAAAGGGATTGAAAAATTCAAAGGTGAAGTTTTCCATTCATCACACTGGAAGCATGACTATAATTTAAATCAAAAAAATGTAGCATCCATTGGTACTGGGGGTAGTGCAATTCAATATATTCCTGAAATTGCTGCAAAAGTTCAAAATCTTTATGTATTTCAAAGAACCCCTGCTTGGGTGATTCCTCGTGATGAACGTGCCTATAATGCACTTGATAAAAAACTATTTAGTCGCTTTGAATGGTTTAGAAAATTACACCGTGCTCGTTTGTACTGGTCAAATGAATCACGTGTCGTCCCCATTGTAAAACCACAAATCATGAAATATGGTCAGAAACTTGCGGAAGCTTATATAAAATTCCAAGTCAAAGACAAAGAAATCGCCAAAAAACTGACCCCTGACTATATTATGGGCTGTAAACGCATCCTGATTTCCAACAAATACTTTCCAACATTTAATCGTAAAAATGTTGAATTAATCACCGATGGAATTCAGGAAATTACAGAAAATAGCATCATCACTAAGGATGGCAAAGAACGTCAAATTGATTGTTTAATTTATGGTACTGGTTTTATTACAGACCCACGGATCTATTTAAAATCATTTGATTGCTATGGTGAACACGGTGTTGAATTAAAAACGGCATGGAAAGATGGTGCAGAAAGTTTTTATGGGATCAGTACTAAAGGTTTTCCTAATCTATTTCAATTGCTTGGTCCGAATACCGTACTGGGTCATAACTCTGTAATTTTCATGATTGAATCTCAAGTGAATTATATTTTGCAATTGATTCAAATGGTTGCAAAAACACAGACGCAAGCAGTAACGGTAAAAGCTGAAGTACAAGATCAATTTAATGAAAATGTACAAAAACAGCTTGAAGGTACGGTATGGCAATCTGGCTGTGTCAGTTGGTACCAACAAGATGGCGGTAAAAACTTTGCATTATGGCCAACCTATACCTGGAAATTTTGGCTCAGCACTCGCAAAGTAAACCCAGCAGATTTCCGCTTATTAGGCCGTGAGCAAAGCGCAAAGCAAAAATCAAAAGCTGCATAAACTTGGTTGATATTCTTCTATAAATTTTCAACCGCTTTTCTGCGCTTCGACTATAATAGATAGGTATCCATTGCCTATCTATTTTTTCATGCAATCACTTTGGCTTATTTTCCAACTTTTATTTTGTTTATGTTTAGGGTTTATTTTAGCCCGCAGAATTCCACAATCCATTGAAAAAATATCTTTTAAAATACTGCCTTATTTTACCTATATTCTTTTAATTGCGATTGCAATGGAGTTTTCTCAAACAATTCATAACATTGCCAGCCCTGCACAGATTCTCACCAGTTCAATCACGATTGCATTCACCACATCATTGGGTGCATTTTTCTGTTGTTATCTGGTATTTACAGCGATTGGCTATAAACCATCACAAGGTAAAGTTTCTGCTGAATTATTGATGGGTTCATTACTCAACATCAGCTATGCATTTATTGCCCTGGCTGTAGGTTATGGCTTAGCAGAGTTAACCCACCTTTTTCATGTTCCTCTACATGTCAGCACATGGAATTTACTTTTAGTTTACATGTTACTGATCGGCTTGGATCTGGCTTACTCGCCACTGGATCGTTCTTGGTTAAACTGGAAAATTATGCTGGTACCGATTGCCTGCGTGATTGGCTCACTATTGGGTGCTGTTGCGGCATTTTTTTTGATTCAAGATATCAGTATGAAAGATTTAATCATGCTATCGCAAGGTTACGGCTTCTATTCGATGACAGGGATTGTGGTGACTGAATTAAAGAATGCCCATCTGGGAAGTATTGCGTTAATGAACGATTTATTTAGGGAGATTTTTGCCATTTTATTTATGTATATGATTGGATGGCGTTATCCACGTTCAGCAATTTCTTCTGCTGGTGCAACCGCAATGGACGTCACCTTACCCATGGTGAAACAAGCTTGCGGCAATGATTATATTCCACATGCTATGGTCAGTGGTTTTGTTCTGTCGGTATTGGCGCCAATTGCGGTAAGTGTTCTGGCTGCACTTTAAAATTAAGTTCTGAATATCGTGCTTTATCTGACGAGATAGTAATACTGTTCAATAGAATCATTGGAATATAAAAGATTATTTAAACTATTGAAGAAAAGATCTAGTAGCGCAGGTACACTACAGTGTATATACATCAATTTTTATTATATAAATCAAAGAAATCACCCTCTTGATCAACTGAAAAAGAGGGTTTATTTTTATAGGGTAGCTAAAATATCTTGCAGGGTTTTACTTGGATGCTCTGATTGAGTAATTGGACGACCAATTACTAAATGAGTAGAACCATCAAGCATGGCCTGCTTAGGCGTTACAATACGCTTTTGATCATCTGCATTTGCACCAGCCGGACGAATCCCTGGTGTTACCAAAGCAAATTCAGCACCTAACTCCTGACGTAACATCTTGGCTTCCTGAGCCGAGCATACCACGCCATCTAGACCACTCTGTTGAGTCAAGTTAGCCAGACGTTTCACTTGTTCAAATGGCTCAATGTCTAAACCAATTTCACGCAAGTCTTCACGTTCCATTGAAGTAAGTACAGTAACCGCAATCAATTGGGTTTTATAGTTACCTGCTTTTAAGCGTTCTACACAAGTTTCCATCATTCTACGCCCACCTGAGGCATGGACATTGACCATCCATACGCCCAAATCGGCCGCAGCACAAACTGCCTGCGCAGTTGTGTTAGGAATATCATGAAATTTTAAATCGAGGAATACTTCAAAGCCCTTATCATGTAGTGCTTTCACAACCAGAGGGCCTTCATGGGTAAATAGTTCTTTACCGACTTTTAAACGACATAGTGATGGGTCAAGCTGATCAGCAATTGCTAGGGCGTCATATTGGCTTTTTGCATCTAAGGCAACAATAATACTCACGAATCTCAGTTCCATCACATAAATTTGCGCTCATTATAAAGTGATTCACGCCATGTACAAAGCCAGAAAATCGACTTCATCACAAAACAATCAACTATTCTTACATCTTGCTTATGATTTATCTCTGCTCTGAAATCAAAATTGCACGTGTGTCTTGCTCCAGTGCTTCAAAAATATGCGCTTGATCTGCTGGATAGGAAATATAGTCCCCTGCTTGAAGCAACTCAGCACTGTCTAATAAACCGACTTTGGCAGAGCCCTGCATAATAATAATATGCTCCACACTGCCAATAGGATGTGGTTTACTGCAACGCGGCTCACCCGGTTGAGTTGTAAGCATATACACATCTCGTCGTGCATTGGGTGGGCATGTCGCCAACAAAACAGCCTGATAATTTGATATTTCAGAAACAACTGAAGCACCTTCGCCATAACGAATTACTTGTGTGGCTTGAGCTTGTGCTTCCATAAGTTTGGCAAAAGGAATATTTAAAGCCACGCAAAGTGCCCATAAAGTTTCTAGACTCGGATTGCCCTGCCCAGATTCAAGTTGTGAAAGTGTGGATTTCGCAATGCCTGCACGTCGAGCAACTTCTCCCAAAGATAATGCAGCACTTTTTCTTTCTTTTTGCAGATTATTTGCAATGATTTCAATTGGTATAGACATTACCCTTCCAAAAAATACGATCGTTCGATTTGACGAACAACAACAATAAAACTATTATAACAAATGATCGTTCATTTTGTCGAACAATCTTATTACCCCAAGCAAGGCTCATCTCAATGAAGTATAAAGAAATAAAAAATTTACCCAAGCCCCTGATAAAATCAATCATGATTCTCTGCATCGCAACCGCATTGATCGGGATTTCATTAGGTACGCTTGCAGTCAATTATCAACTGCCGATCTGGATACCTTTACTACTTTCAATCTGTGTCTTGGCTGGTGCTGCCGAGTTTACTTTCATTGGCATGATTGCTACTGGAAGCAGTCCGATTACAGCTGCGATTGTCGGATTACTGATTAATTTACGACATCTGCCTTTTGGTTTAGCGATTACCCATTTTATAGAAAAAAATAAATTAAAATATTTTGCTACACATATTATGAATGATGAAAGTGTTTTATTTGGTTTAAGCCAATCTTCAAATGAACTAAAACTGAGTGCTTATTGGCTGTGCGGTGTCGGAATTTTATTTGCTTGGCCGATAGGCGTTTTAAGCGGTTATATATTGGGAAGTCATTTAGCTTATGCAAAATTACTGGGTATCGATACGATTTTTCCTGTCGTACTGTTTGCACTTACCTTTAAAGCATTAAAAAGAAAATCTGCTCGAAAATCGGCAATGACTGGTGCAGTCATCAGCCTCGCTACTTTTCCATTTCTACCCTTAGGGATTCCGATACTTATGTCATTATTTGGCTTGCTTGTAGGAAGAAAATAACATGCATCAGCAATTTATCATTTTGATCGGGATCATGCTGCTGGCGATGGGTACTTATCTGATCCGATATGCAGGACTTTCACTCAACCAATATTTCACAATCGGCAAACAACATGAGCAACTCTTTAATGATGCCGCAACAACTTTACTGTTTTCTATTGCGATTCTCAGTACTTTTTTTGAAGGTACGGATTGGGCAGACTTAGGCAAAATCATGGGGGTATTGGTGGGCTTATTTCTGATTTGGAAAAATCACTCACTTATTACGACGATTGTAATTGCTATGCTGATCACCACAATATTCCGATTTGTAGAATTTTTCTGGTTAGCCCAATAGAACTGTTAAAGCTTAAAAAAGCGTTTTACAACAATCAAAGCGCTTTTTTTAACAGCATAATGCAAGTGACTACGTGTGCTTAATTATTGATTGAAGATAATGTTTTAATCTCTATGCTTATTTTTATGAATACTTAATCTATCATAAAGCGCTTAAAATTCATTTTATATTGATCATTTTGAAGCACTTCACTTACTCCACCAAATAAAAATTTTCAAAACACTGCCTTCTATTTATCTTTATCCTTACAGCAGATAAATTCTTTTTCAAGTAATTAAAAACCAGTAAAAGCTTAAATGAATATTAAATTAAATAAAAATTATACTTTTATTTAATTTATTGATTGCATGTACCCATGTTTAAGCTCGCGTTTTTTAATAAATCTATTTGCTTTATTTCTAAATATATTCTTTATGACTAAACAAACATTACATAACAACTAAACAATAAATCTTTTTTTTAAATCAAAATTTAGTCATACTAAGTGAAGTATAGTCGCATTAAAACGTCTTCTGCTTTCAAAATCAGCCTAGGATGAGCGCGATTTTAACTTGATCTATTCTTTTAAAAATAATTTATAAAGAAGTTGAATGAATATTAAAAAATTCCTTAAATTCAACACTATAAAATTATTGATAAAAATGCTCAATTACAGTGCAGTCTATTAAAATAAAAATAATATCTGATTAATAATGATAATAAAGTATTTTAGAAAAACTTAAATAAGACCTTATACTTAATATAAGCAGATCAAAATAGTTTGCTATAATATGACGTTATTCACAAAAAGTGACATTTTTTGTCACTTTTTAGTAAACAGAAACAAATCCGCTTTAAATTAAATAAACATGTTAATTATAAATATAATCTTGTATTTAAATAATAAAAAATAAATCTAAAATAAATAATGTTATATTGCTTTTATAAGATAAAAATAATGTGATATTTGTCTCTTTTTTTTGTTGTTTTTATTTAGAAAAAATTTATAGTAGCCCTTATTGTTTAGCTCCTAAACACTTCCCCTTTATTAGGAAAGTACCAGTAAAGGGCAAATCAACGCAGTATTGAGAGAAATTCTATGAAAAAAATTCAATTGGGTTTAGCGATCATTGGCTTAGGTTTAGCATCTTCAACAGTTTTTGCAGCTGCAGATGGTACAGTAACAGTTACAGGTAAAATCGTTGATCAAACTTGTACAGTTGGTGGTAATGCTGGTAACTATACTGTTGTTTTACCAACTGTAGGTAAATCAACTTTAGCGACAGCGGCGACAACAAATGGCGACACTAAATTTACCATTAATTTAACAGCATGCCCTGTAGGTAATGTGGGTGTTTATTATGACAACACCAATGCAAATATTAATACTGCAGGCCGTTTAAACAATACCGTAACGACTGGCGGTGCAACAAACGTAAATATTCAATTATTGAACTCTGCAAAAGCAGTGATTGACCTCACTAAAGATCGTACAGGCCAAAACATTGTGACTTCAAATGTTGCAACTGCAAACGGTTCTGCAAATCTTGATTTTTATGCACGTTACTATGCAACAGGTGCAACGACTGCTGGTGATGTAAGCACGACAGCAACTTACTATGTTGTATACCCATAATTAAAAATTTGGATCTGTAAGTTTTCAAACAAGTCTGCGTTAATTTCTACACCTTAACCAGACTTGCTTCTCCCCAAGGGTCTTTCGATGAAAAAACCATTTTTTATTTCTAGCTTGTTAATGCTCAGTACTTTGATCACATCCGCTCATGCTGGTATTGTGATTACAGGTACCCGTGTAATTTACCCAAGTGATAAAGAATTTGTATCTGTGCAATTAACCAATGTAGGTGATCAAGTTGCATTAGTACAATCATGGGTGGATAGTAAAGACATTATTGCAGATCCAACCACAACCCAAGCCCCATTTATTGTTACCCCTCCAATAACCACGATTGAAGCTGCTAAAGGTCAATCTTTACGTGTCATTTTCAATCAAAAACAAAAACTTGCTACTGATCGAGAAACATTGTTTTGGCTCAACGTACTTGATATCCCAGCCAAGCCAACAGCTGAAGCAAATTACTTACAATTTGCGATTCGTAACCGCTTAAAACTGTTTTACCGACCAACTGGCATCAAAATGGAACAGCAACAAGCGTTTCAAAAAGTTGAATTACAACGTGTAAATAACCAACTACAAATCAATAATCCGACACCTTATTACTTAAATTTTGGTAAATCGAATCTGGTTTTAAAAAATGGTGCGCCAAGCGAAATTAAAAATCTAAGCTTTATAGAACCATTTTCAAAACAACAAATTGAGGTCGAAAATTTATCAGACGCCAAGTCCGTCCAGCTTTATTTAATCAATGACTACGGCAGTTTATCGACAATAGAGAAACAGTTTTAATCTAAATTATTGGGAGAATTGTGCTTGAAACATTTCACACTTAGGTATAGTGTTTTGGCGCTAAGTCTATATCTATGCAATCAAAATGTTATAGCGCAAGCACCACAATTCGATAATAGTTTTTTATACGGTAAAAATTCTAAAACAATTGATCTTGAAAAATTTGTTTCAAGCGATAAAGTCGCGCCAAATGATTACATCCTCGATATTTACCTAAATGATCGTTATATCACCCGCTCTATTGTGCATATTTCAGATGATCCTGAATCACCTGAAAAGCAACGCTATTGTATTCCACGCAGTACTGTTAAGCAGCTTGATTTTAATCATAAACTTATCGATTTAGATAAAGTCACTGGTGACTGTATCGATACACGCTTAATGAATCATGTCGTGTTCTGGAAGCTGAATATAGCGGAACAACGCGTGGATGTTTCAAGCCCTCAATCAATGTTAAATGAGCGACCATTTGGCTATATAGATCCATCACTTTGGGAAACTGGTGGAAATAGTGCTTTTCTCAAATATTACTACAATTACTATAATTCAGATTATGGTCAGGACAACAAACAAGATTCTAGTTTTCTGAATATTAATTCTGGTATCAATATTGATGATTGGCAATTCCGTCATTCTGGTAGTACCAGTATGGGAGACAGCAATCATTCAGGCCAATATACCAGCTATGAAAACAAGCTTATGCGAGTACTGCCTAGTTTAAAAACTCAGCTTAGCCTTGGTGATTTCTATACCAATACCAAAACCATCAATAGTAATTCGAGTATCGCCATTCGTGGGGTACAACTTGCTAGCGATGACAGAATGCTTCCGATTTCATTGCAAAGTTATGCACCTACAATTTCAGGTTATGCAAAAAGTAATGCTTTAATACGGGTACGCCAAAATCAACAAATTATTATGGAACGCACTGTTCCTGCCGGTGCATTTAACATTACAGATCTCCAAACACCTGGGACGGGTGGCACATTAAATGTAGATATTATTGAAGCAAATGGTGAAATCCGCAGTTTTGATTTGCCTTATAATAATTTTATTCAGTCTATCCGCGCGCAACAGTATCGTTATCAAATTGCAGCAGGTACTATTCGTCAAAATAGCAAATCCTATGATGAGAAGTTAATCAATGCATCTTTTGATTATGGATTAAATGATTTTATGTCAGTGAGCAGCTCAGCACTGGTCAGTGATCACTATCAATCTTATATTCTTGGAACTGCGTTAAATACCAAGCTCGGTGGTATTGCCCTAGAAAGCAATTATGTTAAAGCAGATATTAACCAATCCAACCAAAATTTAAACAGTTCTTTGCTTACGCTGCGCTATAACCTTGCTCTAAACGGTGCAAAAACAAATATCAGTTTAAACAGTACTGTTTATGGAAATGATCAATATTATTCCTTTGATGAAGCCATGCAGAATCGTTATATCCAAAACAACAGTTCTGCGCTGGTGCTTAATGGTCGTCCCAAGTCATCAAACTATATTCAACTAAGCCAAAACTTAGGTCATCAGTTTGGTGCTGTTTCAGCCAATTTTTCGCAATATAAATTTTGGCATCAAATCAATACACAAAAGTTTTATCAAATTAGCTATAGCAATAGTTATAAAGGCATCAGTTACTATGTCGGTATGCAACATACTCAAAATGATCAATACAAATTAGATAAAGACACTCAATACTTCGTGAATGTGAATATTCCTCTATCGTTTAAAAAGAAAAATAGTAATTTACGTCTAAGTAGTGAAGTCTATCCAGATAATAATGCACTCAATACCAATCAAGTCGGCATATTTGGAAATTTAGGTGAAAATCAGCAGTTCGGCTATAACTTCAATTATTCAAATAGTAAAGATAAAGATCTCTTCAGCAGTTCTTTAAGTTATCGAACCAATCCGGTTTATTTAGCATCGACTTATGCAACTGACTTTGACCAACAACGTCAATACTCTTTACAAGCACAAGGTGCTATCGTTGCACATCAGCATGGTATCACCTTAGCCAATGATTTAAATGATACTTTTGCAATTATTCATGCCAAAGGTTTAGAGGGAACCAGCCTTTCAAATGGAAATAATATTAAAATTGATCGCTGGGGCAATGCGATTATTCCCTATCTAAATCCTTACCAATACAATAGTATCAACTTAAACCCAAATACAATTCCATTAAATACCGATGTTGATGCAACCCAATTACAAGTTGTACCCAAATCAAACGCAAGTATTTTGGTTGATTTTAAAGCATTAAAAACCACAAAAGCCTTAATCGAACTTAAAAACGCAAATGAGGTGCTCATTCCAATGGGTGCTCAAGTGAAAGATACTTTGGGTAATGCTGTTACTACAGTAGGACAAGGTCAGCAAATTTTTATGCAAAATATAAATCCTGGACGCTATAGCGTCTATTGGAGTAATACTGATTCTTGTCAATTCGATATTTCTAAAGAAATATTGCAACAAAGTAAAAATCAAATCCCTTTTGCAAGCTTTAGCCTAAACTGTAAATAAGCACGGAGTAATTTTATGCTGAAATATAAATTGTTATTTATGTTATCTACACTCCCCGCAAGTTTTGCAGCATTTGCAGATTGTAGTGTAGGCAGCAATTTCACTGGCGGTTATAGCATGCCGACGATGAATGCCAGTACCATGAATATCAATAAATATGAAGGGACATCGGTACAGTCCAATGTCTATTCACGCGAAGTTGCTTCAGCAAATTTTGATATTTTCCGTGTCTATAGTGGATGTACTGTTGGCACAAATAGAACCATTTTTGGGAATGTTTTTGCCACCAATGTGATTCCTTATGATGCCAATATTTCGCGTTTAAATGCTTACCCAGCTTTAGGAATTAAAGTTGAAATGGGCGATGCACCTGCAAGTGGCACATTAAAAACGCTAAATACCACTGAATTAGCCATTTATAGTTATAGTGGTGATACACATGGTGTAAAAATGAGAGTGACATTATATGTTTTGCCCAGAACATCAACAATGACCTCCTATCCTGCAACAATTAATGTGTCTAATCTACAAATAGCAACTATCAGTTTAAGACGTGTAAGTGATAATGGTCTCATCCCTGCAAATAGACAAATTCCCGTATATTTAAATGCAACAGTGAATATATCTGAATCCACATGCTCACTAAGTCAAAGTAGCTACACTATTGCGTTACCTGACGTCAGTGTACGAAACTTGGGTTTAGTCGGAAATGAAACTGCATTAAGCTCAAGTAATACAGCAACCCTCAGTATTAATTGTGCAAATTTAAATGATGGTGCAGGTCGCGAAATAAAGGCTTATACCACGGATGCCTTAAATCAATCCAATGCGACAAATATATTAGAAAATCAAGTTGGTGCTGGTTATGCGACAGGCATAGGGATTCGTTTACGTGATAAAAACAATGCGATAATTAGTCTAGATCCAAACCAATCAAAGAGTACCAACAAGTGGACCTTTGGCAATTTAAGCACTTCTCAGTTGATTCAACATGTAATTAAAGCCAATTACGTAAGAACAACAAATACAGTGACACCTGGTCTGGTCAGATCTCAAGCTTATTTAAATATTGTATATGATTAAAAAAAGCGAACTTATGTTCTTTTATTTGTTTGATAATATTGAACAAAGTTTCTGGTATTGAATAATTGACACAATCAACAATCAGTACAAATAAAAAAGCGCTTTACAGTGATGGTAAAGCGCTTTTTTTATCATAATGATTAAAGCGGATTGATATTCTTATTTTCTGGTTGAATATCTAATACCGTCTTTTCATGACGAGCACTTGCAGCAGCTTCAGCAGCAGCCAATTGTGCTGTCTGTATTTGTTCTTTTCGGAGATGATCGATATCTTTACGAAGACGCTTAACTTCCCATGCATTTTGGAATACACGGAAAACCTGTACACCAAGCAACAATCCAAGAACAATCCCGAGTACCAAAGTTAATAGTAGCAATAACCCTAAACGCATTGCTGGTACTTGAGTAAACAATAAATCTACAGGTAGTTCAGCTGGATTCTGCAAGACTAATGCTAAAGCATAACCAAAGACTACCAGTAGTAATGCAACTAAGAAATAGCGCATACTCACCTCATTCGAATTTTATTAATTAGCAGATTCGTTTACTGCATCACGGAGTGCTTTACCAGGTTTAAAGTGAGGTACAGCTTTTGCTGCAACTTCTACTGATTTACCTGTTTTAGGATTACGACCCACACGTGGCTCACGGTGATGTAAAGCGAAACTACCAAACCCACGAATTTCAATACGGTCATCTGAAGATAACGATGCAATCATTTGATCGATCATAATCTTAACTGCTTCTTCGACTAATGGCTCTGCTAAATGCGGATTTTTAAGAGCAATTCTTTCTATTAAGTCAGACTTATTAAGTGCTTCAGTTGTCATTTAAGACCTCATTAATTTTAATGCTAATTGATATACACCAGATAATATCCTTTTTAAATACAAAAAGGTAGCGCAGTAATCATATACTACGCTACCTTTTACACTATTTGAATAAAAAATATTAATTAATTACATTAAATAATACTTCTTAACAATCACTTAGTGGTTCATCTGTGCTTTGATCAAATCACCAATAGTCTTAGGACCATTGTCTTGACCTGCAGGCGCAGTTGTAGTTGTTTTCAAGTTTGCTACAGCTTCTTTCTCTTCAGCTTCGTCTTTCGCTTTAATCGACAAGTTAATAGAACGTGATTTACGATCTACATTGATGATTTTAGCTTCAACTTCTTGACCAACTTCTAAGAATTTAGTTGCATCTTCAACGCGATCGCGGTTGATTTCAGACGCTTTCAAAGAAGCTTCAACTTCGTCAGCTAACTTAATTGTTGCGCCTTTAGCATCAACAGCAGTTACTGTACCTTTAACCAACGCACCGCGTTCGTTAGCAGCTAAGAAGTCATTGAACGGATCGCTGTTCATTTGCTTGATACCAAGACTGATACGGTTACCTTCAGCATCTACAGATAAGATAACCGCTTCAACTGTATCACCTTTCTTGTAACGACGAATAGCGTCTTCGCCTTGTTCGTTCCAAGAAATATCAGACAAGTGAACTAGACCATCGATACCGCCAGGTAAACCGATGAAGATACCGAAGTCAGTGATAGACTTGATCGTACCAGAAACTTTTTCACCTTTGTCGTGTGACTTAGAGAACTCTTCCCATGGGTTCGCACGAGTTTGCTTGATACCCAATGAAATACGACGACGTTCTTCATCAACTTCAAGAACCATAACATCAACTTCATCACCAATCTGAACAACTTTAGATGGGTGGATGTTTTTGTTTGTGTGATCCATTTCTGAAACGTGTACTAAGCCTTCAACGCCTTCAGCGATTTCAGCGAAACAACCGTAGTCAGTTAAGTTTGTAACACGTGCTTTAACGATAGAACCTTTAGGATAACGGTTCATGATCGCTAACCATGGATCTTCGCCTAATTGCTTAAGACCTAAAGATACACGATTACGTTCTTTGTCAAACTTAAGTACTTTAACAGTAACTTCTTGACCCACTTCAACAACTTCTGAAGGGTGTTTGATGCGTTTCCAAGCCATATCTGTGATATGTAGAAGACCATCAATACCGCCAAGGTCAACGAATGCACCGTAATCAGTAAGATTTTTGATCGTACCAGTAACTGTTTGGCCTTCTTCCAATTGAGAAAGAAGCGCTTCACGGTCAGCTGAAGATTCAGCTTCCATTACAGCACGACGAGATACAACAACGTTGTTACGTTTAGCATCAAGTTTGATTACTTTGAATTCTAACTCTTTGCCTTCAAGGTGAGTTGTATCACGAATAGGGCGAGTATCTACCAATGAACCTGGTAAGAATGCACGAACTGGACCGATGTCAACAGTGAAACCGCCTTTAACCTTACCAGAAATAACACCAGTAACGATTTCGCCGTCTTCAAAGATTTTTTCAAGTTTAGTCCAAGTTTCAGCACGTTTCGCTTTTTCACGTGATAAAACTGTTTGACCCATACCGTTGTCAAGCGCTTCAACAACAACATCAACTTCATCGCCAACTTGAACTTCAAGTTCGCGTTGTTCGTTTAAGAATTCTGAACGTGCAACAACACCTTCAGATTTAAGGCCAGTGTCAACAGTAACCCAGTCAGAGTCGATGCTAACAACGATACCTTTAATAACGGCACCTTTGTCGATATTGAGAGTTGATTCGCTTTCTTCAAAGAGGGCTGCAAAAGATTCGGTCATGATATACCTAGTAAAGTCAACGGTCTTGGATCAGACAAGGCCGGTTTAGTTAAGCCATCCACATAGTCCGTATAAACTGATCAAGCTATGCTTTGGCTAATATTTGGTTAAATATTCTTTATTTAGCTAAATGTAACTCGACATAATCAGTCATCAGTTTAAACACTTCATCGATGTTCATTTCTGAGCTATCAATGATATAAGCATCTTCTGCTGGCTTGAGTGGAGCGACGGTGCGTTCCATATCTCTTTTATCTCGAGCTTGTATATTTGCTAAAATGTCGCTTATTTTAACATCCAGCCCCATTCCCTGCAACTGTTTTACACGACGCTCTGCACGGGACTCGGCTGAAGCAGTGAGATAAATCTTCGCTTGTGCTTGTGGAAAAATAGAAGTACCCATATCACGCCCATCGGCAACCAAGCCAGGCAACTGAGCAAAAGCATGTTGTCGATCTACCAATGCCGCTCTAAGCGCTGGAATTGCTGCGACTTTTGAAGCAAATTCACCAACACGTTCAGTACGAATCGTTTGTGAGACATCCTCACCATCTAACAAAATCATGATTCCGTTGTCAGCACTCTTAAATACGATATCTAAATTTGTTGCAATCGTCACACTTTGTTGCAATACAGATTCAGTATCTAATGCGTCCAACAATTCTTTTTGATGCAATGACAATCCAAGCAAACGATACAGCGCACCAGAGTCTAATAAATGGAATTGATAGTGATTCGCAAGTTTTGCTGCAAGTGTTCCTTTACCAGAACCACTTGGCCCATCGATTGTGATAATTTGAATTGTCATTGAATTTCCAATTAAGCTACAGACTTAGCAAGTTTCTTAAATCCAAGTGTAATCGCTAGTTTAAGCTGTGCAAGTATTAATTTACTCACAAATGGTGCACGTGCTTGTAATTCGATCGTATAGTCAACACGGGTTTTGTTTGCATCAAGCGCTGTAAACTCAATAATTCCAATATGATGTTTAATCAATGGATTGTTAATTAACTTATATTCAATACGTTTATTGACATCCAGATGCGTAATTTTCTCTTGAATCGGCTTGATCGGACCAAACCCCATACGACGGATAGAACCCAATCCATCTGGGCGTTCAGGATCAGCAGCATCTTTTACCCGTACAACTTGAATGGGAGCAAAAGCCACATTATAGGTTGAATGCTTTGATAACAAGTCAAAGACCTGATCGATTGGTGCATTAAACTCTTGTTTTACTTGAATAGAATTCATTGTTATACCCTTTTAAACTTTAACTATATTTTTAAACCCTTATTTTGACAATTTTCATTGTCACTAAAATCTTGTGTATTCTAGATCATTTTAATGAGTCATTTAAGGTCTTTTGTTGTAACTTTAATTGTTTTTTTTGCTCACGACGCATTTTAAAAAAATCAGACAGTTGGCTTGAGCACTGCGTTTGTAAACAACCGCCTTCAAACTGAAATATATGATTGTAATAGCCAATCTCTAACAGTTGGCGGCTACTGATAAGTGAACCCGCTTTAGGTTCAGTCGCGCCAAAAACCACACGTTTGATTCTTGCATGGATTAATGCACCAACACACATGGTACAAGGTTCAAGTGTGACGTATAAAGTGGCGTCTTCTGGCAGGCGATAATTTTCAATCTTTTGACACGCATTGCGCAGTGCCTGAATTTCCGCATGGGCTGTTGGATCATGCTGAGCAATCGGTTGATTATAACCTTCACCAATGACTTGCCCCTGACTTACAATCACTGCACCAACAGGAATTTCACCGATAGATGCAGCAAATGCAGCTTGCTCTAAAGCCAGCTGCATCCATTGTTGATCTATGTGTTGTTGAGTTTTTTCAGTCATACGACCTTAAATGATACCGTACTGACTTAGCAGCGCATTCCAACTGTCAATCGTTGTGACAGGTGGATTTTTAGCAAGTATTCCACGCAATGTTCGAGACTCAACCTGTTCCCACTCTGGTGATAAATCTTTATCCACCAAACGTGCACGTACCCCTTCAACAAAATCAGGATGACGAATTTTCCAATCAGAAATTTGTTTTTCTAATTCAAAAACCTCAGACCACGGATGAACTTGACGTCCCCACTGCCATAACAACCAGGTAATCGCAGCAGTACTTGGTGAGCCCTTTTGTAGATTCTCACTGGCTTGACGCAACCAATCACTACGCGCATCACTTAGGCCAATAATCGCTTCATAATCATGTTCAAAGTTTACACCACGACAAACACTATGAATCACATCCAAAGAGTTTTGCAACGGTCCTGGTGAAACAGGACGATGTAAACTATTTAAGGTGTCATCTAAAGCACGGAAATCACCAGCAGGATAATGATCCCAATCAATATCAATCAGTTTCTGTAAAACCACATCACGTTGGGCATCACAAATATGAGTTGCCCAACCAATCCCATAACCACCCGCTGCAGTCATGATCGAACCAGTTAAACCTGTGAATAAACCTATCGGACCACGATCTGCCAAGAAACGTGTAGCCCCCACATCTGGATATAGACCAATATTCACTTCCGGCATAGCAAGACGCGAATACGGAGTAACTAAACGAAATGGGGCAGCCATAAATAAGCCTAAGCCACCACCCATGACATAACCTTCACCCCAAACCACTACAGGTTTAGCATAATTATGCAACAGTAAATCTAAAGCATATTCCGTTTCAAAAAACTTATTGGCTGTTTCAACTTCATTGTTGATCACCAATTGACGCAGTTTACGAACGTCACCGCCTGCACAAAAAGCTTTAGGCGTGGTTGAATCTAACCAAATTGCCTTAACTGAGTCATCATGATGAAAATCCTCAAACAGCTTCAATAATGCCGCAACGATAGATTCATCAAGTGCATGAAGCGACTTAGGACGATTTAAGCGAATAATTCGCCATCCCTTTTTCGCTTCTTCGATAATCAGATCTGGGTGATAATTATTTATTTCAGGAGAGTTTGTCATGCGTCCAGCTGCCAGTCGATTGGCTCAATGCCATATTGTTTCAGATAATTATTTGTTTTTGAAAAAACCTTACAACCAAAAAAGCCACCACGATTTGCTGCCAATGGAGATGGGTGCGCAGCTTTTAATACCAGATGCTTCGTTTGGTCTATACGTTGTCCTTTTTTCTGAGCATATGCGCCCCAAAGTATAAATACAATGTGCTCTCTATGCTCATTCAACACATCAATCACATGATCTGTAAAATTTTCCCAACCGCGTTTTTGATGTGATGTTGGTTGCCCAGCTTCTACTGTCAATACACTATTTAAAAGCAATACACCCTGTTGAGCCCATTTGGTGAGATCACCATGTCGGGATATAGGTACAGCTAAATCTGTATTTAACTCATGAAAGATATTACGTAAAGACGGAGGCAATGCAACGCCTCTTTGTACGGAAAAACTCAAGCCATGCGCTTGATCAGGACCGTGATAAGGATCTTGTCCTAAAATCACCACTTTTACGTGATTCAATGGCGTTGTGTCTAATGCATTGAAAATAAGTGAGCTCGGTGGATAAATAGTTTTATTTGCATTTTTTTCAGCAACTAAAAAAGAACGCAAATCATCCATTTGCTGACTCAAAAGAAACTCAGCTAAACCTTCTTTCCAACTTTGATCTAACCGAACTTGATTTAATTTTGTTTGTTCGAGTTCAGATAATTGCATCAACTTTCATCCTAAATTTCATTTTCCTAAAAATTTATTTGTCCTAAAGATGGATTTCACTCATGAATCATCATTTAAATTTTAACCTGTAAATCCACTTCAGGGTTTTGAAACGGAATACCTTGTTTCAATTTTTCATACATTTCTGGGTCAGACCATTCAGATATGACCTGCTCAGAAAAAATAATTTTATCCAGATTCAACAGTCCCATCTGAGCATTTTCAATATCTTCTTGAAAACTTTGCGCATAACCTGTATCGGTTTCATGCACAATCACAGAATAGACTTCAACATCCCCTTCCCCATTTTGGGTAATGGTTGATTTTAAAATCTGTTGCGCGAGAAAAAAGAATATCCGTGAAAACTGTTCAGCCGATGGAGAAACTGGCAAAGCCACCCAACGAGCACTAAAAGTTTTACACGCCTGAATATATTCAGGGTTATCTTCTTGCCAAAAACAGATCGCATGGTCAAAACTGTCGAAAATTTCTTTAATTACACCTTTAAGCAATCCAAAGTCATATACCATTTGACCATGATCAAGTTTTGAAGCTTTAAGTAGTAATTCAACTTTATAGCTGTGCCCGTGTATAGACCGTTTGCAACGATCTGACGTGCAATTGCGCACAATATGTGCATTTTCAAACTTAAATAACTTACGAATTAACATGAGCCAAATTTTATAAACAAATCGGTAAAGAATCTCGATTATAAAGCAAAACTCGAACCCTGAGCATTAATTTTCACGTTGATTGCAATTAGCAAAAAGGATGATCTCATTTTTTAGGCCTATTTAGCTTATCGAATCATGTTCACTCAATCAACCAACCTTTTAACTACCTTTTGACTAACTTTTATAGTCATTTAAAATCATATAGTTAAAATAAATATTCACTAAAATTTTCAAAATGGCGCAAGGCTACGCGAATAAACATAAACTTGCGATTTATCATTACGCATAAAGCGCGTAGTAAATTGACGCTTTCGATTGCTTAAAGATACTTCGATGTTGGCTTTAAAATAATTGGATGTCACACCGAAAATCTTATCTGCCTCGGTTTTACTCGCAGCTTCCAATGTGTCAAATGGTGCGACTTTCATCAACTCACCTACATTGGCAAAGTGCTCAAGTTTTTCTTGTCGCGCTTTTAAAGCTGTTTGTATGCTATTTACGTCTAGTTTTTCATCCATGGCTGCCAAAACCATTGCAGGTGCTGTATTGACATTAATTCGTGTGGCAATATCAGGCAGTGCCGATATATAAGGTGCAATTAAATCATACTTTTTTTCTTCAAAACCACGTACTTGTTTAAGTTCTTCAACACTGGAAAATTTTCGATTTGCAGCCAAATATGGTTTAGGCAAACCTTGGTAATAACTTGTTTCAGCGCCGTATGAACCTATGGTTTCATTGTCTGGATCTTGCCAATCAATCACAGCTTGAACAGCATCAGCAGGTAAACCGACACGAACCAACAGTTTAGAAAAATATTTCTGTGCCGCTTCGTTGGGCTTACCTTCATTGGTTAATAAACTGTTTAAATTGAATTTACCTGACTCATCTTCCAATACACCTGTGACATATCCATCTTCAACGGGAAATGCTGGCATCGGTTTTGCCCATGTTTCTTGTAAGTAATCTGCCTCTTTGCTGTTTTCGCTGTCTTGTACCAATATCTCAGAATAAAATGCTTCCGCACTCTTTGCATAAAAAAGTGCTTGGCTTTGCCGTTTTAAAAACCCTGTACTTTCATTGGTGTAATTTTGACGTTTAGCAATCGTCGCAGCAATGATGGTTGCCAAAGCGACCATCACTAAAATCGTAATTAATGCGATACCCTTTTGCTGCTTTAATTGCATGAATGATTTACCTAAATTGATTGATCCGCATCTACCACAATACCGATTTAATTAGCTTCGCCGTTATTGATCAGATAGTCAGAATTGAGCAAACTAAAAATCCATTCATATTCTATATCACGAATCGTGACTTTAATTTTAATCCCACGCGGCAATTGCCCATCATTTTTAATCATATCGTTTGGCCAACGATCTAATTCTGTTGGATTTAAAACATCAATACGATATTGATCCACATCTGCCAACAACACACTCGACAAGGGCTGTTCTGAATTATTTCGATTTAAATTTGAATATTTTAACCGATAAAGTTTTTTCTCTTGTGCATTGTAAACATATTCAATTCGTTCATAGGGTGACAGCCCCTGTTTAAGCGGGTCGGTTACACCTGTTTTACTGAAAGAAAGTTTTTGATTGTCTAAGCGTAAAGCAGGTTCAATTTCCTCACCACTTCTCGCAGAAATAGGAACAATCTGTAAGGTATCACGCTGAATCTGTTGATAGGCACCTTGCAATTGACCTAAATTTTCCTCATGTATGACATTACGATCTTTAACCTTAATCAGATAGTCAAATATTTTCCAGCCCAATGCTGACAAAACAGCAAAGATTGCAATAGCCACCAAAAGTTCAATTAAGGTAAAACCCGTACTTTTCTGTGAATACACAGTTTGATTTTTTTTATGTTTGATTAGATTCATCATTATTTTTCTTTGATCGGATAATTAAAGAACACCATATTGGTAATCCCTGCTTCTACTTTGCCCGTATCAGGATTAAAAAGGCTCACTTGCACATCTATTTTTTGTACATTTGGGCTCAGTGTAGATTCTACTTTTTTATCTACCTGCCAAGTTTCACCTTGTGTGGTGATTTGTTTGGATGATGTTCCTGACAGCCATTCACGATTAATCATCATCATTGAGATTTCATTCTGTGCAACAAACTGAGCTTTGGTTCGTAAAATCGCGTTGGCTGTCGACTGCGTATATTGCATCGCGACTTTAGTCAAAGCCATTGCTGCGACTGCAAAAATCGCCAAAGCCACAACCACCTCAATTAAAGTAAAGCCCTTATTTTTCTTCATCTACTTTACCCAAATAATCAACTCGAATCACCCCACCCACTGGCTTTTGCTGATAATACATTTGAATTGTGACAGGTTTGACTTCACCATTTCCAAACCAAATCAATTTAGGTGCATTATTCCCCAAGAGTTCTGAGTTATTTGCATTTTGGAATTGATGATCTTCCGTTTCAATAGAAAATGAAACGTATTCTGGCAACGCTCTTTTAGGAAAGTCCGTCACTTCTTTCCATGGTTTATTGTCAACCACTCGAATACGTTGCTCAGCGTCTTCTTTGACTGGAATATATTCAATAACACCATACTGTGCATCTGCAACATCCGTAGCATTGTGTAATTCGAGTGCATAAATACGCGCTTGATCATTGGCTTCACGATTAATCTGCTTTAAATCGAGCAATAACATCTCGCGCGCTTGCATAGCTTTACGCTGATCTACGCCATCAATATTTAAAATGATCAATGAGGCAATAATACTGATGATGACGATCACCACCATCACCTCAATTAAGGTAAAACCTCGCATTTTTTGAGATGATCGTAGATTTTTCATTGCAACTAAGCCACCTGTTCTGAGGCTTGTGGATGTTTTGGCACAGCCAATGCCTGATCAATCAATGCGACACGTAAGGTATCTCGACAACCTAAATAACGTTGATAGAAGCTTGAATTCAATATCGCTGCTCCACCATGCGTAATTGACCAAATCGAAGCCAAATAATCACGTGCAGACATCAAACTTTGAATGGATTCTAGATAGCATTCTGTCATTCGAATAATGATACGTAAACGTTGTTTACGCACTTGATAGAGTTCACTAAATAAATGATGGATGCCTTGTCCAGTAGTGGATAATCGCTCTTCGATCTGATGGAATAACACTGCACGTTCAGGATGGTGTAAATGGTGCAACATAAAAAAAGCCAAATGCTCAGGAAATGCTTTTTCAGTATCACGTACCATTTCAAGTAACATACGTTCATTACGAATGATGAGTAGTATATACAACTCATCTTTACTCTGAAAATGCTTATAAAGTGTTCCCTTAGCTAGATCTAGTTCTGCAGCAAGGGCATCCAATGTCATCCCAGCTTCACCATTTTCTAAAAGCAGTTGTTCAGCAACCTGAAAAATCAATGCTTCTCTTGCTCTAAACTGAGCCTGTCGATCCATCTTCACCCGATAAACTCTCTTGTTAATTCTATCCGTTAATAAATTGACGCACTTCTATTGATTGCTTTTTAAATCAGTGCTTTTCAATCACTTTTGTTGAAGCAGATTTTCAAAATTTTGTGTGGTAATGAAAGCGATCTCTTCAAGCGTTTTATCATATACATCACTCAGCGCTTTGGCTACATAAGGAACGTATTTTGGTTCATTCGGTTTTCCTCGATAAGGCATCGGCGCCAAATAAGGACTATCCGTTTCAATCAACAAGCGATCTAAAGGTACCTGCTTTGCAACATCTCTTAAATCTTGCGCATTTTTAAATGAAACAATCCCAGAGAAGGAAATATAGTAGCCACAATCTAAAACCGCCTTTGCAGTCTCCCAATCCTCTGTAAAACAATGCAAAATACCATGTGTTGATTTTTCAGCCCGAATAATGTCTACAGTTTCATGCTTTGCTGAACGGGTATGGACAACTACAGGTTTTTTAAGCTGTTGCGATGCGTGAATATGTCGTGCAAAACAGGCTTTTTGTTCAGCAATAAATTCAGTACTATGAAAATAATCCAAACCTGTTTCACCCAAGGCCCAAACTTTTTCAGCCTGCGCCAATTCAACCAGTTTTTCAACACTTGCACGTTGCATCACTGCAGGATCTTCACATGGGTGCACACCAACACTATAGCCCACATCTGAATGTCTTGCGGCAATTTCTGCAAGTGCGATATGGTCATCCAAATCTACAGAAATCCCCATAAATTTGGACACACCAGCATCTCTTGCTTGTTGTAATGCGGCATCGAGATCCCCAGCATAAGGTTCAAGATTTAACATGGTTAAATGGCAATGCGTATCAACAAACACAGAAATTCCTAAATATTGAAAATTGGCTTACATTGTAAAGCTAGGACGGTCTAAAGACATACTGCCTGCGAGTAGTTTTTCTGCTTCCATTTTGTAATAGATGCCTTTTTCGCCAGTGAGTTGAATTGCAAAACCTTGTGGCTTAATTCCATTTTGCTTTTGCGAAATCCAAATCACTTTCCCTGTTAAAGGAACTTTCTGTGATTGATCTGGCAAACCTGCCAATACGAAAACTTCATCGCCCATTTTTACAGCATTCTTTGATGGTACAAATAAGCCACCACCTAAAATATAAGGCATATAACTGGCTTGTAAGGTTGCACGATCATTGATGTTGACTTGAATCAAACCGCCCATACGTGGTTGCATGATTATTCCCCCTGAATATTCAAATTTTATGTCACATTCATTAACTGAATCGACAATTGATCAATAATTAGATTTGTTTGTACATTTTGATCAACTTTTAGCTTAGATTGTTGTAAATCCTCATAAATAGAGAACAAAGTTTGCAATTGATACTGCGCTGCAAGCTCATCCAACTGCAAATCTGAATTCTTTACAACTTGATTCAGCTTGACACAAATTATATCTGACAACAAGTATTCAAACATTTGTAAAAAATCATAAAAGCTCAGTTCTTTATTCCATTTTGAAGCGAACTGTAAAGGCATGCTTTTTTGACTGACCAGTTTTTGCCAATCTTGTAAAAATTCCCCACGTCGGTTTAACCAATCCAGCTCAGCAAGCGCCAATGCTTGCAATGGCATGTTATTGGATAAATTCATCAACAAGTTAATTTTAGAATGCATTTCACTTGGTAAATGCTGTTGCAAATATTGTTCTGAAAGCGTGGGGCTAATACGATCCATTGCAAAGTGCTGTAACCGACTACGAATCGTTGCAGGCAGCTTTAGATAATGTTCTGCAAGTAAGATAATCTGTACCCGATCACCTGGCTCTTCTAGTGTTTTTAATAATGCATTTGCAGAAGCAATGTTTAAAGCTTCTGCAGGTTCAATCACAATAACGCGCCAACCATCTACTGTTTGCTGCACAAATGGTAGTAAATCACGGATCTTCTCGATCTTAATTTTCGCGTTTTGCTTCTTATTCTCTTCATCGGTCGTGATATTAACATAGTTAGGGTGGGTATCCGATTTGAGCCACTGGCAACTTGCGCACTCTCCACAAGCACCTTGTGGTGTTTTATTTAAACACAAAACCCATGATAAAAAATGTTGGGTAAATGCATGTTTACCACAGCCTTTTTTACCATAGAACAATAAACCATGCCCTAATTTTGGAAAGCGACCTGTTAAGGTTTCCCATGTCTGTTGCTGCCAAGGATAAACCTGAGAATTAGAAGCATCCATGAATCAAAAACCTAAATACAAGTGAGGTAAAAACAAGTGACGTAAATATAAATAATGCAAAGACAAACTATTCAAAAACCGCTACATCTAAGGCGTTTAAGCGATCCAAATCTGTTTGAGTATCGACACCTGGTGGTAAGTTTACTTGTGCGATATCAATCGCAATACGATGTCCATTTTCTAAAACGCGTAATTGCTCTAAACTTTCCAACTGTTCCAAAACACCCATATCCCAAGTGACATATTCTTGTAAAAGCTTGACACGGTAAGCATATAAGCCCAAATGGCGATAAGCATGCTGATGTGGCTTTTGCTCAGCCTGTTTAACCCCCTCTCGATCATAAGGAATTTGTGCACGACTGAAATAAAGCGCTTCATTGAACTTTGACATCACCACTTTCACGATGCTGTCACGCTGAAACTCGTCAAGCTGATGTATCGACTCACATAAGGTCGACATTGAACAATCTGCTTTCTGTGCTAGCAACTCCGCAACTTGAATCACCAATTGTGCAGGCAACAAAGGCTCATCGCCCTGTACATTCACAATAATATCCTCAGCATTCCAACCTTTGATCCGAGCAACTTCACTTAAACGATCTGTGCCTGAAGGATGACTCGGATCAGTCATCACAACATCCACACCTTCTGCTCGGCAAAGCGCAGCAATACGTGGGTCATCTGTTGCCACACAAAGATCATCAAACCCCTGTACTTTTTTTGCTTGATCAACCACACGTAAAATCATGGCTCGTCCATGAATTTCTAAAAGCGGTTTACCCGGAAGACGTGAACTCGCAAAACGCGCAGGAATAACAATATGTTTCATCAAATTAACCTTGTATTAGATCAATACCAAGTTGAGTAAGCTGTTGGTTGAGTAATAGATAACATTCATCAGACAAGACCGCTCCCACTGGAACCACCCAAATCTCACGACTAAATGTAGAATGATTTTTCAATAATGGTAAAAGCTTTACTGCATCTTTTTCAGTGGTGATAATCGGATTGTTATCTTCAAACTGTAAATCATCAATTTCATAATCATAATGGTCTGGAAATTCATGACATTGAAATTGAGTTACACCTATACTTTCCAAGGTATTATAAAAGCGTTGAGGAAAACCAATTCCAACAACTGCATAATAATCAAGTGTAGGATCAAACTGTTCAGATTGGTCAAAACTTGGATTTAATAGATAAGGTTCTGTCACTTCTAAATGCATATTTAGAGCTGAATGCGGCTGATGCGCATGCTCAATCACGGTACCGTGTTTTAAACGGCTCACAGGCTCGCGCAAATAACCTTCAGGAAGCAGTTTCTGATTGCCCAAACCACGGTTATTATCCAGTACAATCCATTCGATTTGACGCGCTAAAGCCCAATGCTGTAAACCATCATCACTGATGATTAAATCAAGCTGGTAATGTTGCAGTAGTAACTCAATATTGGCTTGGCGATTGCCACCCACCACCATGGCAACCTCAGTAGACTGAACAATTAAACAGGGTTCATCGCCCACTTGATCAGGCACAGAATCTAAAGTAACCAGTGCAGGAAAAGGCCCTTGACCGCCATAACCACGACTAATTACACCAACACGAACATGCTGATGTTGCAAATATTTAACCAACTGAATCAATAACGGTGTCTTCCCACTCCCGCCCACAGTAATATTTCCAATAATCATCACTGGGACAGGTGCTTTATAGGTTTTTTTTATACCTTTTTGATACAGTTGCTTATTTACCGTAAAACCGAATTGATATAACCATGACAATGGCCGCAATGCAATCAACCACTTGGACTGTTTATTCCAAGCATCTTGAATGATTTGCGCAATAGACATGTTCGATTATTCCTCAAAGTTACGTTCATACAATTGATAGTAAGCGCCATGCTTCGCTAATAACTCCGTATGAGTACCTTGCTCTATGATACGCCCTTTATCCATAACCACAATCTTATCCGCTTTCTCAATTGTGGATAGACGGTGAGCGATCACAATCGTGGTTCGATTTTGATCAAGCATCGCTTCATCAAATGCTTTTTGAATAAAGTGTTCAGACTCATTATCTAAAGCACTGGTGGCTTCATCAAGGATAAGAATTGGTGCATTTTTAAGGATTGCACGTGCAATGGCAATACGTTGACGTTGACCACCAGAAAGACTTAAGCCTTGCGCGCCCAAAGGTGTGTCATAACCATTTGGTAACTCCATAATAAAGTCATGTGCATAGGCTGCTTTAGCAGCGGCAATAATGGCTTCATCGGATGCTTTTTCTAACTGACCATATGCAATATTTTCACGCACTGTTCGATCAAATAAAACCACTTGCTGGTTGACCATTGCAACTTGAGTACGTAAACAACTGAGTTCAATATCTTGAATAGGCAATTGATCTAGATAAATCTGCCCTGCGCTAATTTCCTGAAAGCGTACCAACATATTCACCAAAGATGACTTACCAGCACCTGAACGCCCAACCAAAGCAATGGTTTGGCCTGCTTGTATGTCTAATGACAAATCATCAATTGCTTTTACATTATTTTTATAAATCAAAGACACATGATCAAACTTGATATCACCCAATAATTTTGGCGTTAACGTTCCAGTATTTTCTTCATGTGGCAAATCTAGGACTTCAAATACGGAATATGCCGCAGCAATACCACGTTGTAATTTTTCATTAATATCCGTTAAGTTTTTAATAGGTTTCGCCAATAGCCCTGCTGCTGTGATATAAGCAACGAACTCGCCAGCCGAAGTATCGCCTAAAATTTGTGGACGTAATGCCAACCAAATAATGATACCCAGAGCAAAAGCCATGACCAATTGTACCAGTGGACTATTTAGGTTTTGTACAACCACCATTTTCAAGCCACGTTTTAAGTTTTCTTCTGACGACTTATAGAAACGTTGTTGTTCACTTTCTTCACCTGCAAAACTCTTTACAACAGCATTACCACTGACTGTTTCTTGTACAATATGGTTGACATCCCCCATCGTATTTTGTACTTGAATAGAGAGTTTACGCATACGTTTTGAAGCTTTACGTACCAATAAGCCAATAATCGGCATAAAGATAAAAATACATAAAGTTAAACGCCAATTGGTATACAGTAGATAACCCAATAAACCTAAAGCAATTGCGCCATCACGAATTAATGTTTTTAATGATTCAGAGGAAGCTGCGGTTAACTGCTCAACGTTATACATAATTTTTGCAGTGATATGGCCAGATGAATTATCCAAGTAATACTGTGCTGGTAGTTTTAACAGTTTGGCATAAACTTCTTGGCGAATACTAAATACCAAACTTCTTGAGATGACTGCAGTAAAGTAGCCTCCCATAAACAAACCTAAGCCACGGAAGAATATCAATAGAATAATCAGTGCTGGGAACCAATCAAGATCACCACGATTACCACCTTGAATTGCATCAATAATATACTTGAGTAATTTCGCTACAGAAACTTCAGTTGCCGCATTTATGCCAAATCCAATAATAACGAGTAAGGCTGCCCCCCAATACGGCTTTAAATATGCCAAAAGACGGACATAGACCTTAAAATCCTGATTCACTAATTAATAACCTCGAGATGGAACTTTGGTACTGATATTGATGTTAACGAAACCTAGCTGTCCTGCGACGTCCATCACTCGAATAACATCTTGATGCGTCGCTTTAGCATCTGCAGCTATCACAAACATCAGATCACGATTATCATTTGCTGCATGCTTAATTGCAGTACTTAAATCAGCCGACTCTTTACTCGAAAGTGCCTGCCCATTTACTGCATAATGTCCTGCCGAGTCTACCATGACTTCAATTTTATTTTTGTATTCTTTTGGCGGAACACCTTGTGCATCCGGTAAAGAAAGATTGATCCGGCTTTGCTGGTTAAAGGTGGTGGTCAGTAATAAAATCACCAATATAAATAACAAGCAATCAATCAATGGCGTAAGATTGATATGAATATCTTCAACTGTTCTGCGTCTAAATTTCATGAAACACCCCTAAAACGGATTTCACCAGCTTTCTTTTTTTCATTTTCAAGGTGTTTCTGAAAAAATAAGGCGGCATGAAATAAAGTCGACTGTTGCTCGAGTTCAGCCACATATTCCTGAACTAGGCGCTGAAAATAACGGTAGGCAAATAGTGCTGGAATAGCAATCACCATACCAGCAGCTGTGGTAATTAATGCCTTAGAAATACCTGGAATCATCATGGTTGGATTGGCATTCGTACCTAAATCAATGACTAAAAAGGATTCGATAATCCCAATCACTGTACCCAACAGGCCCAATAACGGTGCAACAGCGCTCAATGTACCTAAGAAATTGATATTTTTTTCTAAATACCCAATTTCGCGTGAAGCAGTCGCTTCCATCTGAGCACGTGCATATGCTTCACCTTGAGCGTAAGCATCGATACCATCTTTAAAAATATAACCCAATGCCGTTTGGCAAACCGCTTGATCTTGTTCCATTTCATCTAAAACATCGTCAACATTGCGGCCTTTTTGCATCATAAGCGACTTAGGTAGAACTAAAGATCGTTTCAGCCGTATAAATCTCTCGATTGAAATCGCAACAGTAAAAATTGAACATAAAACCAATGGCAGCATTAACCAACCGCCGGCTTTAACAAGTTCCCACATCTTTAGTTCCCCAAATTAATTAAATCGCTTAAACATTATTGTTCTGGTAAACAGATATTTAAAATTCCATCTAACTCATCAAGCGAGTTATAACTGATGACCAGCTTGCCTTTACCCTGTTTGTTATAGTCTAATTTTACACTGGCACTAAAACGCTCTGACAGTTTCTGAGTCAGTTGTTGTACATCTGGTGCGAGTGGGTCTTTAGATTTTTCCTGCTTTGGTGTATTCCAATCACGCACCAACTGCTCGGTTTGACGAACAGATAAACTCTTATCAATCACAATTTTTGCAATTTGCAATTGATCTTTAGCTTTTAGTGTCAGTATCGCACGGGCGTGTCCCATGTCTAACAAACCTTGCTGCATTAAATCTTTGATTTCATCTTCTAGGCTTAATAAACGCAATAGGTTACTCACGGTAGTACGTGCTTTACCTACGGTATCCGCAATTTCTTGATGACTAAGCCCAAATTCTTCATGGAAGCGTTGTAATGCCAACGCTTGATCAACAGGGTTTAAATCTTGACGCTGAATGTTTTCGATCAATGCCAAGGCAATCGCAACCTGATCGGTCAAATCACGTACAATTGCAGGGATTTCAGTTAAACCCGCCAATTGCGCAGCACGCCAGCGACGTTCACCTGCAATGATTTCATAGGGAGTTTCGTCATTTTCAATCGGACGAATCACAATCGGCTGCATTACACCATGTTTTTTAATTGACGCTGCAAGTTCTTGTAAATCTTGCTCACCAATAAACCGACGGGGTTGATATGCACCACGTTTTAATTGGGTTACATCCATCTGTTTTAATTGGCCATGATCCAATGCTTGAACTTCAAGTTGTAATTTTTCTTTTTGGATTGAACCTAATAATGCATCTAAGCCACGACCCTTTGCCAACCCTCTTTTTTTCACGGTCATGCTTTATTTCCTTTTTTCACTTTACTCTTTTTCAACATTTCAGCTGCTAAATTTAAATATGCAATTGCACCTTTAGAGCTTTTCTCAAAATAAATAATCGGTAATCCATGTGCTGGCGCTTCGGCCAACCGCACATTACGCGGAATCACTGTATCATAAAGTTTCTTACCAAAATACTGTTCTAATTCGGCAGAAACATCTCGAGTGAGTGCATTACGCGCATCATACATGGTACGAAGCACCCCAATAATTTCCAATTCAGGGTTTAACGCCTGCTGAATTTTATCAATAGTCTGGGTCAGATCTGCCAATCCTTCTAATGCATAATACTCACATTGCATTGGAATAATCACTGCATCGACTGCGGCTAAAGCATTGACCGTAATTAAACTTAAACTTGGTGCACAATCAACAATAATATAATCAAAGTCTTTTTCAATCTGCTGTAAAGCATTACGCAAAATAAACTCACGTCCATCTTGCTCTGCGATTGCCAATTCAACACCTGCCAAATCACGATTTGAGCCAAGCACTTTATAACCGACTTCAGCTTTACTAATTGCAGTTTCAATCGGTACTTCACCCAGAAGTACATCGGTGACTGAATACAACAAATCATTTTTTTGAATACCCGACCCCATGGTAGCATTACCCTGTGAGTCCATATCCACCAATAAAACACGCTTTTTCAACACTGCCAAAGAGGCAGCCAAATTCACGGCTGTCGTGGTTTTACCTACGCCACCTTTCTGGTTTGCGATAGCAATAATTTGAGCCATGGTAACCCCAACCCTTAGTCTGTTTTAAATCTGTTTTAATAAAAGTAAATGACGTTGTTCGTCCAACCGAGGTACATGCAATTCAATAATGTCACAACTCCACTTGTCTTTTAAAGCATCAACTTCTTCAGTGGGAATCAAACCTTTCATTGACGCAATGATACTGCGTTCATGCATATAAGGTTCTGAAGCTGTCACAAAATCTGTCAATGAAGCAAATGCACGACTGGTGATCACATCAAATTGCCCTAGATCATGGATACTATCTTCATTTTCTACACGTGTCTGAACTGCGACAACATTTTTTAGTTTTAAATCTGCAATAAACTGTTTCAGAAAACGAATTTTCTTACCATTTGAATCCAACAAAACACATTGGCGTTCAGGTTGGCACAGTGCAATGATCATCCCTGGCATGCCCCCGCCAGTACCAATATCGAGTAAACGACCAGCGGGTAAATCATTTAAAATACTTAAGCTATCCAATAAATGTTTAACCAACATTTCTTTTGGATCGCGAATCGCTGTTAAGTTATAAGCTTTGTTCCACAGGACGAGTGCATCTTGATATTGCAACAATAATCCTAATGCTTCATCACTAAGTTTTAAGCCAAGCTTTAGACTGCCTTGCTTTAACTCTTGAAAAAATGGATGCATGATCAAATAACATCTCTAAAAAGTTAGCTGAAAGTATACCTATTTCTCGCCCGTGGAACAGTAGTTAACGATGAGTTAATACGCACTTAGGCGTATTTATCCTCACTTAAATATACTCACCCTGTCTTATTTGCAAATCCAAGGCTGTTAAACGTTCAGGTGTACCCACATCAACCCACGCTGCCTGCATTTTCTCAGCAGAGATTTTACCATCTAGCATGCCTTGTTTAAGCAAGGGTGCAAGCGGTCTTTTACCATGCTCCAGACCATCAAACATTTTTGGGTTGATCACAGCGACACCACTGTAAGTTAAATTTTCACCTTGCTGATTTTGATCAAAGGTATAAGCGCGACCATTTGCCAAGGTAAAATCGCCCTGAGGATGCTGTTCAGGATTATTAACAAAAACCAAATGCGCAAGATCATCGGCAAGATTGATATCTAATAATGATCCAAAATCAAAAGTGGTCCATACATCGCCATTGACCAGAATAAAAGGTTGATCACCGAGAAGTGCTAAGGCATTGATAATCCCACCTGCAGTTTCCAAGCCCTCATCTTCACGCGTCCAGCGTATAGTCACACCAAATTGTGAGCCATCCCCCAAGGTGCCAATCAGAATATCTGCCAACCATGCAGAGTTAATCACGATTTCAGTCACACCAATTTTTTTTAATTTTTCAATATGCCATACAATTAGTGCTTTGCCGCCTACTTCCAATAAAGGCTTTGGCTTATAGAGGGTCAAAGGTCGCATTCTATTGCCTAGACCAGCAGCTAAAATCATCGCTTTCATGCTGCAACTACCTCATATGTGCCATATTTTTCTTCAAATTTCGGCAAAACCCGTGCATGGATAAAATGCATAAACGATTGTAATTCTGGGTAAGGTTTTGCCTCTTCCAGTAAATACCACATGACACGAGGCAAGTCCTTGAGATAACCAGACTTACCATCACGCTCAAACAAACGAACGAAAATACCTAAAATTTTGATATGGCGCTGAATTGCCATAAAGTCAGCATCTTGTTTGAATTGATCAAAATCACGATCTTGCTTCGCAGATTCTGGCAATAAGTCATAAAATACTTTAAACCACGCATACACACGCTCAGGACCCCACTGTACGTAGGCATCACGGGTAATAGAAATCAAGTCATAAGTATCCGCACCGATCACTGCGTCTTGAAAATCAATCACGCCTTGGTCTTTCTCACCTTCAAGAATCATCAGATTACGACTATGGAAATCACGATGTACGATTACTTGAGGTTGTGCCAAAGCGGCATTGGCAAGGATAGCAAAAGTTCTTTTAATTAACGCATGTTCTTCATCTGTCACTTGGATTGCTAATGATGGTAACAACCAATCCGTTAACAATTCCATTTCTGAAATCAACTTTTCATAGGCATATGCTGGCAATTGTGATGAAGCAGTAGCAATAGACTGTAACTGCACCAACTGCTTAAAACTTTGCGCATAATGTGCATCTACCGTTTGATCATTCAATTGTGTAGATAGCAATACATCGCCAAAATCTTCAAGTAGCAACAAACCTTGATCTAAGTCCTTGGCAACAATATGAGGTACACGCACCCCATTTGTGTCAAAGAATTCATCAATCGCAACAAAAGGACGACAATCTTCCTTCTCAGGAGGTGCATCCATAAGCATAAATGTTTTATTATTCAAGGTAATTCGTGCATAACGACGGAAACTCGCATCGCCTGCTAAAAAATTGATTTCAAATTGATCTGAACTGAGTACAGATGTTAACCATGTTTGTATCAATTGTTCACGTTGTGTATTCATTTGCAATTTAATCTAATTCAGGCTGAATTTTTGAAGTGCTAAGTGTAGCTACTTATCGACTTTTTCTCTATGATGCGACAATAATTAATTGCGATTAGCATATTTGGTTAATGAGACAAATGAAGCATCAGTTTAAATTTAATCCTTTAGCGACTGCTATTTTGACACTTCTTTGTGGAAGTTCAGTATCCAGCTATGCTGAATCGACAGACACTGTTTCTGAAGTTAATAATAAGCAACTGAATGCAGCCATCAAAGAAAGCTTTGCAGGGCAAAATTTCTTTGAACAATATTATGTGGACAAAAACTCACCTGAAGCACAGGTACGTGATTTAAAAAATCCAAGTACCCGTTATTGTGAAGGTGTCTGGGTAACGCCTTTTAGTACTCAAGCTAAATCGACAAATCCAGAAGAAGCCTCATCTGTGATTACCGCAGATAATGGGTATTACAATCCCAATGGCGACTCCTTTCTGTCTGGTGATGTGGTCATTGATCAATCTGGACGCATGATCCGTGCTGATGAAGTGACCATTGATAAAACACAAACTTTCGCCAAAGCGAAAGGCAATGTACAAATGGCGCAAGGTGGTATTATCGCGCAGAGTGATCAGATCGATTACAACCTTAAAGATGAAACTGGGCAATTAAATAATAGTTTCTATATTGCAGAATTGACTCACGCACATGGTCATGCAGAAAAAATAGAAAGAACCTCACCAACCAATATCATCCTTGAAAATGCAACCTATACCACCTGCCCACCTGATGAAAAACCCACTTGGAAAATTCAGGCCAATAAAATTGAATTGGATCAAGATACTGGTCGTGGTGTAACGCGCGGCACTAAACTTTATGTTAAGGATGTGCCTGTACTCGCAGTTCCATACTTTAACTTCCCGATCGATGACCGCCGTACAACCGGGATTTTAAGCCCGAGTTTCGGCTTTACCAATGATGGCGGTTTTGAACTCGCAGTTCCTGTTTATTTAAATTTGGCACCTAATTATGATGCCACCATTACACCACGACTGATTACTGACCGTGGTCTTATGGCTCAAGGTGAATTTCGCTACTTAACTGAGAACTTTGGTGCTGGTAGCGTTTGGGGAAGTTACTTACCCTCTGACCGCGACTATAATGATGAAGATCGTAAAGACCTCCATTTCCTACACAAGTGGGATATCACCAAACAGTGGTCAACCAATTTAGAATATAACTATGTTTCTGATAAAGACTTCTTCTCGGATCTAGATAGCAATCCAAATTCCCGCACAGAGCTTAACCAACGCCGCGCTTGGGAACTTAACTATAATCACGGTATTCCTGGGTTAAAAGCTCAGCTTAAAGTTGAAGACTTTCAAACACTTGATAAAACCATCAAAGATGTTGATAAGCCATATGCCCGCCTACCACAGTTTTTACTGAACTATGTCGCTGGAAATCCGCAAGGTTTGGAATACGAATTTAATAACGATACTGCGTATTTCCAAAAAGACATCAACGATGCTGATTATAATAACCAACCGAGTGGTACACGTTTATATAACCAATTTGCGACACGTTATAATTTCCGTAATCCATGGTCTTTTGTAATTCCTGAAGTTTCTGTACGTAGTTTAAATACCTTCTATGATCAAACTACAGTAGATCAACTTAACCTAAATAACCAAAGTCAAGATAGCAAAAACAAATCTGTTGTTGTTCCTCAATTTACTTTGGATACGGGTTTAACTTTTGAAAAGGACGGAAAATTCCTTCAGACCATTACACCTCGCGCTTTCTACGCTTATGCACCATATAAAAATCAAACTGGATATCCAAACTTTGATTCAACTACAGCTTCTATCAGCTATGATCAATTGTTTAGCCCGTACCGTTTTTATGGACACGACCGCTTAGAAGACAATAACTTTTTATCGCTTGGCTTAAGTTATAGTTTATTTGATACAGTGGGCTTAGAACGTTTAAGAGCCAGTATTGGTCAAAGTTATTATTTTGATGATCGAAAAGTTACACTGCTTAACAATACTGATGATTTAGACAGAGAAAAACATACCGGCCCTGTGCTGAGTCTTTCTAGCCAACTTTCACAAAACTTCACACTGAGTACCAACTCAGCGTGGATGTCAAATGGTGATAGCGCACAACATGACTTCCAACTGTATTATACAGGCCAGCGTGGAAACCTTTATAACCTCGGTTATTTTTATCGCAATAACCTTCCTGACCGTCAACGAGAATATGATCAAGCAGTTGCATCATTTATACAGCCTGTAAAAGACAACTGGCGTATTATGGGGCATGTTCAATATGACCTTGACAACCATGTCGCACGCGAATATCTATTAGGTGTGAATTATGAATCTTGTTGTTGGGGAATTTCCGTCTATGGTCGTTCATACTTTAATGATCTAGATGACGTTTCTCTTCCTGATACAAAGCCAAAACGCGCAGTGATGGCTGAGATCACACTAAAAGGACTTGGTGGTTTGAACAACAAGTTAAGTTCATTACTTGAAAATCGTATTTTAGGTTTTGATAAAGCTAATCAATCTTGGACACATTAATGAAGACGCAAAAATTTAAAAAATTATTTAAAGCATCAACCTTAGCTTTACTCATCTCCACCTCGGTATCAGTTTATGCTGCTCCGCAGGACCAAATCATTGCAATTGTTGGTTCTACAGCAATTTTAAAAAGTGATTTAGACCAAGGTGTTGCTGAAGCGACACATCGACTTCAGGCACAAAAGAAAGAAATCCCACCACAAAACATTCTGCAACAGCAAGTACTGAGTCAGCTCATCACCCATGATGCACAGCTTGAACAAGTGAAGAAGTATGGCTTAAAAGCAGATGAAAAAAGCTTAAATGAAGCCGTATTGAAAGTTGCCCAACAATCTGGTGCAAATTCTTTAGAAGCTTTTCAAAAAAAATTAGATGCTGTTGCACCCGGTACCTATGAATTACTTCGTAACCGTGTTGCAGAAGATTTACTCATTCAACGATTGAGTCAACAACAAGTAATGTCTCGTATCAAGATCACTGACCTTGATGTTGAAAACTTCTTAAAATCACCTGAAGGTCAAGCTGCAGTTGGTAGTCAAGTCCATGTACTACATATGCGTATTTCAGGAGAAGCGCCTGCAAGTGAGTTAGAAAGTATTGCAAAAGCAGTTCGTACTGACTTGAAAGATAGTAATGACGTTAAAAGCATAGAAAAGAAATTTAGCACAGCCCAAGTTAAAGTCGATGGTGCTGATATGGGCTTCCGTCCGCTTTCAGATATTCCAACAGATCTTGCTGCACGTGTTACGACTCTTGAGCCAGGACAAACCACTGACTTAATTCCAGCAAAAGACGGCGTTCATGTTTTAAAATTATTAGAAAAAAAATCGAATGAGCAAAAAGCTTTAGTTCCACAATTTAATACACGTCATATCCTGATTAAAACATCAGAAGTTGTTAGCCCTGAAAATGCAAAGCAAACCATTGACAGTATTTATAACCGCTTAAAAGCGGGCGATGATTTTGCTACGCTTGCTTCAACCTATTCAAATGACCCTGGTTCTGCTCGTGATGGCGGAAGTCTTGGCTGGGTAAGCCCTGGCATGATGGTTCCTGAATTTGACAAACTCATGCAAAGTTCGCCAGTCAATGAAATCAGTAAACCATTTCAAACTCAATTTGGCTGGCATATTCTCCAAGTTACAGGCACACGTCAACAAGATATGACCTCAGAGTACCAAAAGCGTATGGCTCGCCAAATTTTAGGTGAACGTCAATTCGAATCAGAATATGACGGCTGGTTAAGAGAGTTACGTGCAAATACTTACATTGAAATCAAAGATCCAAGCTTAGATCCAAAGAAAAATGAAAGTTAAGTCTGTGCTGAGTCGTTAAATTAAAAACCAGTGCTTTTGCACTGGTTTTTTTCTCTCTAAATTTAGCAACACCAATAAAAAAGAGACGCCAATTTGGCGTCTCTTTTACAATCGTTCTTGTTAAATCAAGAAATTAACGATTGTTTTCATCTTCTTGTGAATCTTCAAATTTTGTTTCGCCGCCAAAGTCAGCACCTTGACCGCCGAAGCCGCCTTGACCACCGAAGCCGCCTTGACCACCGAAGCCACCTTGACCACCGAAGCCACCTTGACTACCGAAACCACCTTGACCGCCGAAACCGCCTTGTTGACCACCAAAGCCGCCTTGTTGACCACCAAAGCCACCTTGACCACCGAAGCCACCAGCTTGACCGCCGAAGCCACCAGCTTGACCGCCGAAGCCGCCAGCAGCGCCTTGAGCACCAGCAGGAGCACCAGCAGGACGTGGATTACGTGCAGGTACTACAGTTGAAATAGCATGCTTATAAACCATTTGGCTTACTGTGTTTTTCAACAAAACAACATACTGGTCAAAAGATTCAATATGACCTTGTAATTTAATACCGTTTACAAGAAAAATAGAAACAGGAATACGTTCTTTACGGAGAGAATTTAAGAACGGATCTTGTAAAGTTTGACCTTTAGACATTTTATACTCCAAAAAAAATTAAAATCAGCGCAAAAACTACCTTTATTTTTCAATTAAAATTTATAAAAAAGGTAGTTGTTAAATTTTGCTTTATCCGTATAAGTTTCGCAAGTCTTCTTGTGCTTGGTTTATCGTAAAAAAAGTTTGAAAAGAGTGTGTTTCTTGCAAAGATCGTAACCATGTGTATTGACGTTTTGCTAATTGTCGTGTCGCAAATAGTGCTTTATCCTTCATTTGACGCTCACTTTCTTGACTCAAATCACTGTTTTTTAAAAAATCTATCGCTTGTCGGTATCCAACAGAGCGTGAAGAAGGTAAATTTTCTTCGAGATCGTATTTTTTCATAAGATTTTCAACCTCATTTAAAAATCCGATTTCCCACATTTTTTCCAAACGAAGTTCAATTCGCTTGTGCAGCTCTAGGCGATCAGGCAATAAAGCATAATTATGAAAATCATATCGGTACGGTTGATTCTTCGGTTGTTCCGCCTGTAGTTGAGTAATCGGACGACCAGTAACTTTATACACCTCTAAAGCGCGAATGATTCTTTGCTTATCACTGACTTTAAATTTTTCACCTGCCAATACGTCAACAGATTTTAATTCATCATACACCGATTGCCAGCCTTCCGTTTCACCTTTTAACTCAATCGCAGCACGAATCTCGTAATCAGCACTTGGTAAATTTGTAGAGAGCCCCTCAAGCAACGCTTTAAAATATAGCATTGTACCGCCAACTAAAATAGGTGTTTTACCGCGTGCATGGATATCATCAATCAGTTGACAAGCATCCTCGACAAATTCAGCAGCGGAATAAACCTCTAGTGGGGTAATAATATCAATCAAATGATGCGGATAACACTCCTGCTCCGCTTTGGTTGGCTTTGCAGTACCAATATCCATATCTTTATAGACCAAGGCAGAATCTACAGAAATAAGCTCATAATTCCCATGGTCATACAATTCACATGCCAAAGCAGTTTTACCGCTTGCGGTTGGTCCCATTAAATTGATGACGGGCAATTGATTTGACATGTACAACTACTCTCCTCGAGCAAATAATTTATCTAATTGGGGTAATGGAAATGCTCGCCATGTTGGTCGACCATGATTACACTGACTGGCAAATTCTGTGTGTTCCATTTGACGCAACAAAGCATTCATTTCGGAAAGACTCAGCATTCGATGAGCACGCACTGCACCATGGCATGCCATGCCTGCTAAAATTTGATCACGCTTTTGCTGTAGCGCCTGCGCTTCATCATTTGGATCTAAATCATTGAGTAATTCAGGTACCAAGGATTCAAAATCTGCTTTATGTAAAATCGCAGGCACACCACGTACAATCACTTGATCATCACCATATTGATCGATTTCTAGGCCTAAGCGTTCCAACTGTGGTTTTAAATCATCAACACGGGTTGCCTGCATACGGGTAATCGAAATGACTTTAGGAATAAGCAACTGCTGTGAGGTCCAAAATTCTGGTTTATCCCATGCAGATTTCATTTGTTGTAACAGAATACGTTCATGCGCTGCATGCATATCGACAATAATCAGGCCTTCCGTATTCTGTGCAAGAATATAAATTCCATGTAATTGCGCTATTGCAATTCCCAACGGATATTCATCAACCTGATAGACCTGTTTATTTTGGATTTCTTGTACAGATCGCTCATAGGACGCTTGATCTGTTAATTCTTGATCAGCATCCCCAGACTCACGTAAAGGAGCTAAATAGCTTTTCAAGGCGTTATTGAGTTGTTGAGTGCCACGATACTGCTGTTGTGGTTCATAGTGGGAATAATTGACTGTTTGGGCATGTCCATCACTAAAATCTGTTAGACCACTATGCTGTATAGACCCATCTGAATTGCTTCGGTTATTTTGATCACTTACATCTTGCTCAGCTGGCGCATTGCGATGTAAATGAAATTGTTCCTGATAACGTGGCTGTGCTGGCAATGCTTGATTTTCTTTTGCGCCATCCTGCTTCATTGCAGAAGACAAATCCGCAGTTGCAGTTTGGAATTGAGATAAGGTGTCTTTAGCAAAATGTCGTACAAACTCATGTACTTCACGTTGATTTAGGAAGCGAATTTCATGCTTAGTTGGATGCACATTCACATCAATATTTTCAGGATCAACTTCTAAAAACAGCAAATACGCTGCATGTTGATGTCCATGCAAAATACCATCGTATGCCATACGCAAAGCATGAGAAATGGTTTTATCTTTGACGATACGACCATTCACATAGACATATTGCAAATCGGCTTGTGCACGCGCATCTGAAGGATGTCCTAACCAGCCTGATAAACGCATGCTAATACTGTCTGCATCTATCCAGTAAGCATTTTCAGTGAATTGGCGACCTAATAATTGCTGTACCCGTTGAAATCTTAGCTCACCACTATCTGCAATCGGTAAATTAAGACGAATATTGTCATTATGTTCTAAAACAAAGCGGATATCGAAATGCGTAAGTGCCATTCGACGTACAATTTCTTCAATATGACCAAATTCAGTACTTGGTTTCTTTAAAAATTTACGCCGTGCAGGCACATTAAAAAACAAATCCTGAATACGGATATGTGTACCTTGTTGGGTTGCTACAGCTTGAATATCTTGATGATCAAATGCTGTACCATTGACTTCCAGTTGGTAACCGACACCTGAATCATCCTGACTACTAGTTAAGGTTAAACGCGAAACCGCTGCGATAGAGGCAAGCGCCTCTCCACGAAAGCCCAAACTCACAATTGCATGTAAATCTTCAGCAGATTGAATTTTACTGGTTGCATGACGGGTGACTGAAAGTGCTAGATCCTCAGCGTGAATACCCCGACCATTGTCAATAATTTCAATCAGGGTACTGCCACCATTTGCCACACGAATAATCAGCTCAGTCGCACCTGCATCAATCGAGTTTTCAAGCAACTCTTTTACTACCGATGATGGTCGTTCAATCACCTCACCTGCAGCAATTTGGTTGGCCAGTGCTGGATCTAGATTTTGGATACGTCTTAAACTGATATCTTCGCGTTGCATTCAATTAACCTAAAAATTTAAATAAATTAAAATATATGATGGACTTAAAATGCTGAAAACATTGATCAAGTCAACGCTTCAATCAATTCAGCAGAAATACTTTCAATGACCACTTCTCGTGCAGCTTCATCTTCTGTTTTTAAAATGCGAATGACGTGATCTGGCTGTGGAATTTCATCACCGCCCTTAGAAGGCCATTCAAATAAGAATAAAGCATTCTCGACCTCTAAATAATCACGAATACCCATCAATTCAAGCTCATAAGGATCATTTAAACGGTATAAGTCAAAATGAAACACCTCTTTCGCATTGATATTATAAGGTTCCACCAAGGTATATGTTGGACTTTTAACCGCACCTTGATGACCTAAACTTTGCAACCAATAGCGTGTAAGTGTGGTTTTACCTGCCCCCAAGTCACCGATTAAATAAATCACGCCTTTTGCAATATGTTGAGCTAACTTTTGTGCCAACATTTCGGTGTCTTGTTCATTGCTCAGACTTAATTTATATGAATATTGCATAACGCTCACGACATGATTCAAACCAGACAATATGATAGCATTGCGTGACTTTAAAACCTATGTTGCATTGTTTAGAAATCATGTTTTGATACTTTCCAACTCGCTTAGAGCACTCACTTTAAACTTATCTGCATAAAAAATACGCTTATGAAACCCGTCACCCTTGTTTCAGAATATCAACCACCAATGAGAGATGGTGTAACTGCATCAAAAGTTTATCTCCCCAAGCGAGCAGCTTTACCTAAAAATTTATTCAGTTATTTATGTGAACATTTTCCACATATTTCAGCCAATGAATGGCAACAACGTTTTCAAGAGCAACTCATCATCGATATGCAAGGTCAAGCATTAACGGTTGATCAGCCTTATCTAGAGAATACCCATCTTTACTACTATCGATTTCTAACCCATGAAATTCATGTACCATTTCAAGAAAAGATATTGTTTGAAAATGAAGATTTAATTGTCGTAGACAAGCCTCACTTTTTAACCATCAGCCCATCAGGGCAATATATACAAGAAACCTTATTAGTTCGTTTAAAAAAAACCACAAACAACCCAGACCTCACCCCAATCCATCGCTTAGATCGGGAAACTGCTGGCATTGTATTGTTTTCTAAACGGCCTCAAACACGTGGTTTATATCAACAAATGTTTGCTGAAAGGCAAGTCAATAAGACCTATCAAGCGATTGCTCAATTCAATACTGATTTAAAATTTCCATGTGCTGTGGACTTGAGAATGGAAAAGGGCGAACCCTTTTACACTATGAAAGTTGTTGAGGGAAAATCAAACTCATATACCGAAATTGATCTAATTGAACACAATCAAATTTGGGCAAAATACTTACTAAAGCCGACTACAGGTAAACAACATCAATTACGAGTACATTTAAATTGGTTAAATATTCCAATTAAAAATGACCCTTTTTACCCGCAAGTTCTACATAAAGATGCTGCTGATTTTTCACAACCCTTACAGCTGTTAGCCAAGAAAATTGAGTTCCTTGACCCGATTACACAAGTCGAATATTTCTTTTGTTCTGACTATGAATTGACACTGTAATTTTGACGTAATGACAAATATATGACTTTTTGACGATTAAGCATTGAAATTCCGAAAGCTTTGATTAAAATAAGCATTCAAACTCAAATTTTGTTTGGTCACTATTCATGAGAAAAACCGAAGTCTATCAAGTACGCCTTGATTCACAAGAAAAAAAACTAGCATTTGCTGTTTTTAAACAATTGGGGATTACGCCTGCACAAGCAGTTCGACTGTTTTTTAAACAAGTTGTCATCACAAAATCCATCCCTTTCGCCATAGAAAATCAAAATATCAATATGGATCAGTTATTCAAGCTGAGAAAACTTAAGCAAGACCAACAAAACGGACAACTCAATTCTTCTGTTGATTTAAATGATGACGACGAAGATCTATTTGCAGAGCTGAATGCCATCTTGGGTGAAAGTGACAAAAAATAACACTGTCGCATTTTTAAACAAATAATTAAGTTTACTTTTCTATTTTTTGGTTATGCTCTTTTGCAAAGATAAAAATCATTGCAAGGAGTAATAAATGATCGTTAGACGAGCGACCAAAGAAGATTTAAATCAACTTGCTACTTTATTTGATGAATATCGCCAATTTTACGGCGCATCTTCCAATATCCAAGAGTCCTTTAATTTTTTAAAACAACGTTTTGAAAATCAAGAAAGTGTTATCTTTATTCATGTAAAAGATGATGTTTTTACAGGCTTTGTGTTGTTATACCAAGGCTTTTCATCAGTTTCTTGTTCAAAGTATTATATTTTAGATGATGTTTATGTAACACCTGTTTTTCGTCGACAAGGTTCTGCCAAACAACTGATTGATACTGCAATTCTGTTTGCGCGTCATGAAGATGCGCAACGGATCAGTTTAGAAACCCAGAAAAACAATTACCATTCACATCAACTCTATGAGCAAATGGGCTTTGTTAAAGACAATGAATTCCAAACATTTCATTGTTTCCTCAAGTAGTTTTTTTACAATGCATTTTTCAATCAATTCAACGTAGGTTTCCACATCTTTGCGAATTTAAGTACATTGGGTACCGTGTCCTGTGAAATAGGAAAAACCACTGCACAGGATTTCTTAGCATCCAATACTGTACTTTCATGCCCTAAATAACACTTTAATTGAGCAATTTTATCAAATTCTTTTTGATTCACCTTGACCACAATTTTACGAAAAGAATGTTCTAACCAATTTTTATAACTTTCAGCATCAGCATCTTGAACAAATTGTAAGTGCGCAGCCAAGACTGCATGCGCAACAAGGGTTGGAACCATAAAGTCTGGCATTTCATCTAAAACAGCAATATAGAGCTTTAAAGCCATGATCAAATCACTATTTGTTCATTTTGACTATTTCTAGCAGCATTCACCTGATCTTCTGTCAAATAAACCCACTCACCTTCAACTAAGTCTTTGAGTGCTAATTGCCCGACTTGTGCACGATGCAAGCTTTCAACCTTATTCCCCACAGCAGCCAACATCCGTTTGACTTGATGATAAACCCCTTGGTGCACAGTGATTTGTAATGCATATTCAGCCAAGCGCTGTACATCTGTTGCTGCAAATGTACCCTTTTCATTGCGTAATTCTACACCCTGTTCAAGTTGTTGAATCTGATCATCTGTAATCGGATCTGCTGTTTGTATTTGATAAACTTTAGCCACATGCTTTTTAGGATGAGTCAATGCTTGCAAAAACTGCCCATCATCCGTCAGTAGCAATAAACCTGTCGTGTCCTGATCTAAACGACCAACAGTTTGTAAACCTCGGTTCATAAGTACATCATCAAATAAATCAAAAACACTAAAATGGTGTGTTGATTGATGGGAACATTCGTAATCCTGCGGTTTATTTAAGGCAATATAGACTTTTTCACGGTATTGAAATGTTTCGGTATAGACTGAAAATACTAGATTTTGGGTATCAAGTTTAAATTTGGGGTCTGTAACGACCTCGTTTTGGATTTGAATTGCACCATTTTTAATGAGTTGTTGGCAATGCTTACGTGAACCAAAGCCTTGTGATTGCAACATTTTTTCCAAGAACATAAATCAATACCTTAAAAATTCACGTTACATTTTAAAGTATCGTGAATTGAAACCCAAACAACATTCAGGCTTTTTTAGCCTTATTGATTAATCAATATATGCTTTTATTAAGTATTAAAGATAAATGACTTATGTACAGCAACACCCGCCAGTGCTCCATCTGCGACTGAGTAAGCAACTGAACCACCTGAACCACCTGAACGGGTGATATCACCACAAGCATATATCCCTTTAAGATTGGTTTCTTTCATCGCTGTGGTTTGAATGGCTTCGCTATATTCATTTACATCAAGCACTATCCCAAGCTTTTTAATCCAAGGGGCGTTGATGCGCATAAAAGTGGAGATGAATAATCCATCTAATTGAACCTGCTCACCATCTTCAAAGACTAAATCACAATGATTGTGTATTTTGACAATTTTGCGTGTATCCAATTTCACATTTCTTTGTTTAAGCTGCTCAAGTGTGACGGGATCTAATTCAGCTTGTGAAATTACATCATTTAAAAATAAAGTGGTATTACCCCAGTCGGGTAACATCAGTGCCATATGGATCGAATGTAAACCTGAACATAACATTCCAAGTGTCCCCAGATTTAACTCATAACCATCACAGTATGGACAATGAAAAATGCTTTTCCCCCACCGCTCTGCTAAACCATCGATTTTAGGTAAATCATCTTTAACGCCTGTAGCAATAATTATTTTTTTGACTTGAATGGTTGTACCCGTGTCATCAGCTTGGTCTATTTGAATCTCATATTGCTGCCCGACAGCGCTCACATCGGTGACTGATGCGTTAATACATGACAAAGTTTGGTATTTGTCTAACTGTAATTTTGCATCACGAATAATTGCTGCTGGCGTATTGCCATCTTGGGTTAAGAAATTATGCGAATGTTCAGCAAAACGATTACGACGCATGCCTGCATCAATCATTAACACTTTTTTTCTAGCACGAAGCAATGGTAATGCTGCTGACAAACCTGCATAACTCCCACCAATAATTACGACGTCATAGTTCATTTTCAACACCAATAAGTAACTTTTAAAGTTACTATATTGAGTTATTTTTATAATTGCAACTTTTAATGTTACAATTAACAAAAGAGTGTTGACTAAAAAACTATGCGTAAAGACAGTAAGCTTTCTCGAATGTTGCATGTGCTATTACATATGGCCCGTGAAAAAAAACCGTTCACCTCTGAACAAATTTCAATCATGTTAGACACCAATCCTGTTGTAGTACGTCGTACCATGTCTGGTTTAAAAAAAGCAGGCTTTGTGCATGCAGACAAAGGCCCCGGTGGAGGCTGGACCTTAGTACAAGCTTTAGAGGAAATATCGTTATTTGATATTTATCAGGCTGTTGGAGAACCTACTATTTTTGCCATTGGCAATGAACAAGAAACACCCAACTGTCTGGTTGAATTGGTGGTGAATAAAGCTTTAAACCAAGCTATGCAAGAGGCACAAAACATTTTAATGCAACAACTTAAATCAACAAATCTGTCTAAACTGGCACAAGACTTTGAGTATGAATGGAATTTATTGGGTGCTGAAACTGAAAAATTTATTGTCCACTAAATCCACACTCGACTGAATTTAAATGTGAATCATTGCCAGACAAGGCAAATTCACATACCGCTTTTCAGTATAATGGATGGATATATTAATTTTTAATGCTGAATATTGATGAGTCTTTCTAGTCTAGACCTAAATTTAATTGTGCTCCTTGTTTTATTGGCATGTGGTATTTTTAGTCACAATACTGCGGTCACTATTGCAGCTGGGGTTTTGATCGTCTTTAGAATCACACCTTTAAGTGAGTTTTTCCCATTATTACAAACTCACGGTTTAGAAGTCGGCATTATTATTTTAACCATTGGCGTGCTTACTCCAATTGCCAGCGGCAAAATCCCCGGTGATGTCATTTTAAAATCATTTATGCATTGGAAATCATTAACAGCCATTGCGATCGGTTTATTGGTTGCATGGTTAGGTGGTCGTGGCGTTTCCTTAATGACCAGCCAACCCAATGTCGTTGCAGGCTTATTGATTGGAACAGTCGCTGGGGTTGCATTACTCAGAGGTGTTCCTGTGGGTCCCTTGATTGCTGCAGGAATCCTATCTTTACTGATTGGAAAAACTTAAAGTATTTTTAAATCACCAATTGTGTATCTAAAAAGAATGTGCTCGCTGAATTTTATCAATAGACTTACTTTCGCCAGTAATTCTATTGATAAAGCGTAAATTTAGAATTCTTCACGCATCATTTATCATCCTTCCACTGCTTTAATAAGATTAATTTTTTAAAATCTACTTATTATATTAGGACTTTTGCATAAGTCCTTTTTAAAACCAAAGCTCAATATAAAATCCCCCTCATCCTAAACTTCTCCCAAAGGGAAAAAAGAACGTTCAACCCCCATACAACTCACTTTTCATGATCACTTTCTGAGTTTTAAAAGATCTTTATTCATCAGATAAATAACAATTTGTTATCATAAAATAAGTGAACAAATCACCGTTTTCAAAATAGAAACTCAAGATATTTTAATCAAACAATTACAAGTCATCGCTACACTTGTTTTTTCTTAGACCATTCATCGGGTTTATCATCTGGTATAGATAAGCTAATATATAAGCTTGTATAAAAATACTTTTTAAAATCAGAATCAATACAGAAACATTTTTAGATTCGTTCACCTTACCATTTTTTGATTTGCTCAAATAAAATGAGGAACCATATTGGACATGAAGAATAATGCAAATTCGATAGAAATACAGTCTTCTACGCTGCAATCAGCAAATTATCAGACGCAAATGCAAAGCAACATTGTCGATCATAATGGAAATACTTTATTTAGTATTGTTTATCCAAATCCCGACAAAGAGACACTAATTTTATTGCATGGAGGACCTGGTTTTCCAAGTGATCTCTCTGCCATTGCCGATCTTTTAAAAGACCATTTTCAAGTGATCACATTTCATCAAAGAGGAACCCAAAAATCTCCTTGTCTTGATAAAGACTATTCTATGCAGGCTTATTTAAGCGATATAGAAACTGTTCGAGAGTTCCATAAAATCAATAAGTTTCATTTATGGGGCCACTCTTGGGGTGGACTTTATGCACAAATCTATGCTGAAAAACATCCCGAAAACTTACTCAGTCTTTTTTTATGTAGCCCAGGTTCAGGTACCAATACGCAATGGAAACAAACTGAGAAAGAAGTCATGCAACTCAACAAGTCTAAAACAAGTGCTTGGGCATGGACAAAAATGGGATTAAATAGCCTTTTAGGCGCACTTGGAAGCGATGAAGCTTATAAACGTCTCTTTAAACAAGTCATGAAAAACTATAATGAAGGATTTATTGCAACAGATCATCCGGATCTCACTGATGATTTTGATTTACTGAAAGCAGAGCCGATCAATAAAACCAGACCTGAAATCATCAAGTATCTGCTGTTAACTGGATTAGAAAAACCAGATTTTAAAATTACCATTGTCTATGGAGATCAGGACATCTATACAACAAGTAAAAACTTCGTGATCAATCGATACCCTACAGCACATTTATTTACACTTTCAAACTCAGGGCATATTCCTTGGTTACATCATCCAGAGGCTTATAACGATGTAGTGAGGAATCATTATTAGTAATGAGTTATTATCAGCGCTAATATGTATTGCTCAAACCTGATCTGACAGTTACCGATATTTGATTGAGACTGTCAGGTTAAATTTGAGCTACATTCAATTCATAAAATTGATAAATGCGCGTACATAATGATTGCAAATACTTTCAATACATATTCGCCATATCAATGATATTAAATAAACCTAAACTTCACTAAAACTCACTTCCTATTAAAGATCTTAAATCTCAAGTATTTAGATTAATCATTTTTCTAGAACGTTTATGTTCATACATTTTAAGGTCTGCAAATTCAATCAACTTATTGAGTTCAATACCATCTTCAGGAAATAAAGCCAGACCTACACTTGCACCCATGGTTAATTTGACATTTTCAAATACAAACGGTAATCCACACGCCTCAACAATACGATTCATGACTTTTTTTGCCAGCTCTTGATCGCCAAGACTACTTAATATCACTGCAAACTCATCGCCACCTAAACGTGCAACCAAATCATCGTGTCGGGTAATATTGACGATACGTTTACCAATTTCTTTTAATGCCTCATCACCTAAACGATGTCCATATTGATCATTAATTGGTTTCAAACCATCCATATCAATGATCAAAATTCCAAGTAACTTTTGTGTACGTTTAGCTTGTTCAACACCTTGTCTTAAACAATCGAGGAATAAAGCACGGTTGGCAAGTCCTGTTAACTGATCCTGTGTCGCAAGTTTATAGAGTTCTTGAGCACCAAACTTACTGGCATGATACATCGCAGCAGCAATCAGTTCAGACATGAGTGTAAGTAAATTGATATCACTTTCTTTGAAGGCATTTACCCGTTCTGAATAAATTTTTAATACACCAATCGGTTCATCACAATGAATTAGCGGTACAACAGCCATAGAACGCAGTCCAACCCGTCTACATGCTTCACGATCTACACGCTCATCAGTTTCACTGTCTTTGCAATACAAAGTCGTATTCTGCGCGATACAAAGCCCTGAAAGGCTAGAATCCATCTTTAAGCGTAGGCCTAGAAATTGATTTGCACCATTCGAAACGGCACGATAGACCATATCACCTTCTTCAGCGAGCTCTACAATTGCACCTTTTGCATGGGTAATCAATTGAACTTGCTCTGCCACTAAAGTCATGACAGCATTGATATCCAAGCCCAATTTTGCAATTGCTGTCTGCGTCTGAATCACTGACAGTAATTGTTTTGAGGTTGGTTGTTTCGTTTTAGACATACATCATCCTAGACGAGTGTGATCCAATTTAAGTATATAAGCTCAAACGCTACACTGATGAAATAAATGCAAGTGCCTAGCTCTGACTTAATTTCAAAGCTTGAACACGTAAAATATATCAAATACAGCGTTTGTGGCATACATATTATGATGATTCATATTTAAAGTATATTACTGTGTTCATTAAATTTTTGAGTAAAACTTCAATCCGTTACAGCCTTTAAGCGTTGATCTCGCTCAAATATTCAATTCCTCATCGAAGCGTTTTTGAAAATTTAAAGTCACCAACAGAAAACCTTAGTCTAAATCAAGATTTATTGCAGCCATATGAATTGTATAAAACAGTGTGAGATTCAAAAGAATAATGATCAAACTAATTTAAATACAAAAAAAACAGCCACTTTTTGTGGCTGTTTCCCAAATGCTTAAGTCATCACATCGCTTTTTCTAACAGAACATTTAAAAGAACTTTGTAATGGTTTGAATAACAACGGCATTCACAATATCAACAAAAAATGCGCCGGTTAGAGGAATAATTAAAAATGCTTTATGCGATGGCCCATAAGTATTGGTTACCGCTTGAATATTGGCAATAGCAGTCGGTGTTGCACCTAAATTTACCCCACACTGACCTGCACACAATACTGCTGCATCATAATTTTTACCCATAACTCGGAAAGTGACAAAAAATAGATATAAAGCAAGAAAAACAGTTTGAACGATAAGAATAATTACCAATGGACCAGCTAAATCAGCAAGTAACCACAATTGCAAGGACATCAAGGCGATAGCTAAAAATAATGCCAGCGAGGCATTACCAAATACATCGATACAACGGTCAAACAATTCAATTTTAAATACATATTCCAGTGTATTACGTAAAAATACCCCACAACCCAATGCCCATACAAAAGTCGGTAACTCAAACCATTGTCCTTTAGCAACACCGGTCATGAAATTAGCAAAGACGATACACAGTGCAAACATTCCTATGGTTTTAACCGCATCATCAGCGGTAATCAAACGGGTTTTTTCTGGATATTCAAATGGCGCTGTTTCAGCAGATGGAGGAGCTTGCATACGCGCTGCAGATGGTGCTATTTCTTCAGCCAATTGATAACGACGAATCAGAAATTTTGCAACTGGACCACCCATCATTCCACCAATGACCAGACCAAATGTCGCACTCGCCATTCCTAAGACAATCGCACCTTTGATACCATAATTTTCTTCAAAAATACTGCCCCATGCTCCAGCTGTACCATGCCCACCAGTTAAAGTGACGGATCCTGCAATCAAGCCAATCAAAGGATTTAAATCTAGTGCGGTTGCCAAACTTATCCCAACTGCATTTTGCAATAGCACATAAATCACTACGCAGACCATAAAAAGGATCAGTGACTTTCCCCCTTCTTTTAACTTAATCAGACTCGCACTCAGCCCAACAGAAGTAAAAAACATCAACATAAAACTTTGTTGAATATCAGCATTAAAATTTACCGTCATATTAAATTGCTTAAAAAGCACAAAAGTCACAGCAGCAGCAATTAATCCACCTACTACAGGTTCAGGAATATTATATTGCTTTAATATACTGATCTTATTTACAAGAAAATAACCAATAAAAAGAACGGCTACAGCAATTGCAATCGTGCCAAAAATATCAACATTAATGTTCATTGTTAACCATTCAAAACTTTTATGGCGTTATTAATACTTAAATTTACTCAATAATTCATTAAAAAATATGTAAAAAATAAATTTAAAAACTCTTATTCGGCTATTCGTTGGTCAAAATATTTAGAAGAGTTTTCATCATTATGCAGATTTAATTCATCGTTTTTATGGTTAAGCGCTTTCAGCATTTGGAGCAGATAAAGCCAGGATTGATTCGTATCAGCCAATATAAGGATGGATACAGCTATGCAGATGATGACTGCTGAGTCTAAATAATTCACTACTTATATCATGATAAATGGCAATTACTCATTTTCATTTTAGAGTCAATTCATTATTAAAAAAAATTTCACGCTGAATCAATTCATCCCACTCCCTATAACTGTACAACTTCAAATTTTCGACTTTATTACCTGTTAATAAATAACGTCCATCCCATGACAATACTTCACGACAGTCATCAGGTTGAATTTCCGAAAATTTCGGTAATTGAAATAAATGCTGTTCTAAAATCATTCCTATTTCCAATAGTTCTTTGAGATTTTTCACATTTTTTGGAATCATTGAAAACAACGGACACAAAGTTAAAATCTCTGCCACGATTCCGATTGGTTCTTCATACAAATCATCTAGACACCAGTTTCCATCCAAAGTTCCCCAGATATAGATATTCCAATGCCCTATACCAATAGTTAATGTTTCAGGATCGGCATCAGGTTCTTGATAATACACTTGATATTTTAAAGACGCTGTAGACACGATATTCATTTGAGGAAGTTTTAAATATGGATGATTTTGAAAAATTTCCTCAAAAAATGATTGCAATCGGTTTTGTAAAATATCTAGCCCAAAACTTTCAGAAAAAATACTCACGAATTTAGCTTTCTGTTGTTCAGAAAGATTAAATTTATTCATCCAAATACTCACTCAGGTAACTTATACCCACAATTTGGACAGAAACAATACTTGTTTTTTTCTCTTTCCAATTCCTGTTCTTTACGTTCACGAATCAGTTGTAAAACAATATCTCGTGTCTGCTCAGCAGATAAGCCAACATCTCTACGAATATCATCAATCTTGTCTTCATCATGAATGATGTCAATTTCACAGCTTTCTAACAGATCTCGAAACTTTAACTCCAGTTGTTGCTTTCTTAATTCCAATTCATTGGCTAAACCATTTGCCAAGATACCAGCGGGTAAAGCGGCCAATCCGACACCAAGTATGGTAATCAGAGCGCCAAGGAAGCGTCCAAGTGGGGTAATTGGCGTTACATCACCATAACCCACAGTAGTGAGCGTCACCACCGCCCACCACATAGATGCAGGGATTGAGCTAAAGACATCAGGTTGCGCACGACCTTCGACAACATAAATGCCTGCTGCCGCCATCACGATCATAATCACCAAAATAAAAATCACGGCTTGAAATGAACCCTTTTCACGTTCTATAACGCGCAGTAGAATCTGTAATGAAATAAAATATCGGGTAAGTTTTAATAAACGCAGTAAGCGTAGAATCCGCAAAAATCTCAAATCAATATGTACAAAGAAGTTGATATATGCAGGTAAAATCGCCAGTAAATCGATAATCGCAGCACCACTGGTCACATATTTCCAGCGTACTCTCCACTCAGAATCAAACGGTTCTTTTTCTGCAACACTCCAAAAACGTAAAATATATTCAACGGTAAAGACAATGATTGAAAAATCCTCAAATGCATCGAAGTAAAGCTGATAGGCTTTATAAACATCATTGATTGACTCTAAAAGTACCGCGACAACATTACCAATGATTAGAAAAATCAAAGAGAAATTGATCGCACGACTAAACCACGTTTCATAATCTTCATTATGCAAATTGTCATATACAAATTTTCGGAGTGTGTACCAAGCTGTGAATCGCATGCATTATTCTTTATTTTAAAGATAAATCATCTTAATACTTCTCGATTTAATTGCACATCTTCAGCTGCTTGAGTTTACAATTTTGTTGATTATTTTGACTGTTTAAGCATCGAACTCAAAGTATAAATATATCTTATTCATTGCATAATTTTTTGTTATACAATAAATAAGATTACAATGTCTTATTGAATCATATGCAATTTGTGAAGGCGCGGTTGAATTTTATCGTTTTAAAACTATTTTTATAATTTTTTTAAAGCGTAGAATAAGGTCGCGGACAGTATCGTTAAAGGCACCCTTTCCTCTAAAGATACTATCCGCTAAATCAAAGCCAGTCTCCCAAATGTCTTTGATTTGATAAGTTTATTCTAGCGTTCTACTGAATAGAATGTTTCCCGTATTTAATATAAATCTCCAGTATTTTCGGAATGATTTTTCATATATTTCATTATTCTCGAAAATATTTTCTGTGGTAAAGCTCATGAATGAAAGTCAGTACACTTTAGATAGGATTGATCGCAAAATTTTATCGGCACTTCGAAAAGATGGTCGTTTAACGGTCGCTCAGCTCTCTGAACTGGTTGGACTCTCCTCTTCGCCATGTTGGACACGTGTTAAACGTCTAGAATCTTTAAATGTCATTGAAGGCTATACTGCCACCATTAATGCCAAAGCCATCGGGATTAATGAACTATTTTTTATTGAGATCACCTTAGAACGTCATGATGACGAAATTTTAGAGCAATTTAGTGATGCACTCAGTCAAATGCCTGAGGTTGTAGAAGCGCATTTGGTAACAGGTGATTATGATTATTTGGTCAAAGTTGCGGTGAAAAATGCTGAACATTATGAGCGCTTTTTACGTAAAAATTTATATTCAATGAAAGGTATTCGTCATACCCGCTCTATTTTTGCTTTGCGTCCTTTAAAGCTTGAAAATAAATCAGACCTCATGATGATTGAATAAGCAAAAAATCTTGAGAAGAGTTTTCATATTGAGGCTGGAAAACTCTTCTATTCAGTACATTTTTTAACCAATTTAAAGTTACAAAAAGCTTAACACCTACAAAAAATAGTACTTTAGTCTAAGACTTTTTTGAATATTTATTACACAAATATACTAATCAAATTTTAATCTGGTTGTTTTTCGCACACATCTTTACAAATTTAAAAACAAATTATTTCATATATTTAAATCATTTACGAAAAAAATCATTACACAAACTAACATTTATGTAACTTTTCTACATTACAATATTATTAAAACTTGATGAAACAGGAAATATATGAAGAGATTTTTTAAATACCTACTGATTGTCATCGGGGTTATATTTGTTATTGGATTGATCTTTTTATTCAGACCAATTGCTTCTAAAAAAGTCAACACAACAGCAGATGAGCCAGTTGTAGATGTGGTACTTGTTGGTGGCGGTATTATGAGTGCAACCTTGGGGACTTACCTCAATGAGGTTGAACCAGACTGGACCATCAATATGTATGAGCGTTTGGATCAGGTAGGTCAAGAAAGTTCTGCAGGATTCAACAACGCAGGAACGGGACACTCTGGCTTTATGGAAATGAACTATACCCCTGAGAAAGACGGTAAAGTTGATATTAAAAAAGCCATTGATACTGCTTCACAGTTTGAAGTAAGTAAACAATTCTGGGCTTATCAGGTCAAAAATGGCGTGCTGGGTCAACCAAACAGCTTTATTAATCCTGTACCACATATTGCCTTTGTTTGGGGCGATAGCGTGAACTACATGAAAAAACGTTATGAAGCGATGAGCCAAAGCCCAATGTTCGAAGGATTAAAATATACTGAAAATCCTGCTGAAATTAAGCAATGGGCGCCTTTAGTTATGCAAGGCCGTGATGCAAACCAAAAAGTTGCTGCAACACGTATGGACGTAGGTTCTGATGTAAATTATGGTTCAATTACGACCCAATTAATTGATCATTTGAAAAAACAGCCTAAATTCAAACTTGAAACTTCATCTGAAGTAACAGGTATTAGTCAAAATGCAGACAAAACTTGGACTGTATCGTTTAAAAATCTAAAAACCAACACAACCAGCCATGTTAAAACTCGTCATGTGTTTATTGGTGCGGGTGGTGCTGCGATTAGATTATTGCAAATGACAGGTCTGGAAGAAACTAAGCAATATGCTGGTTTCCCGATCGGTGGTATTTTCTTGATGACAGACAATCCAGCTGTTACATCACAACATACTGCAAAAGTCTATGGTAAGCCTGAATTAGGTGCACCTCCAATGTCTGTACCACACATTGATACTCGTTATGTTGATGGTAAAAAGTATGTATTGTTTGGTCCATTCGCAACCTATTCAAACAAGTTCCTAAAAAATGGTTCTCAGTTTGATTTGATTGATGCGACCAATAAAAACAATGTGATTCCGATGGCAACCATTGGTATGGAAAATCTGGACTTGGTGAAATATTTAGTCAGCCAAGTGGCGATGTCTAAGCAAGATCAGTTCAATGAATTGAAAAAGTATTATCCAGATGCAAAAATTGAAGACTGGACTTTAAGCCAAGCTGGCCAACGTGTTCAAATTATCAAAAAAGCACCGGGTAAACCTGCAACACTTCAATTCGGTACTGAGATCTTCACCTCTAAAGATGGTTCAATCACAGGCCTTCTTGGTGCTTCTCCTGGTGCATCAACCTCTCCATACATTATGTTGAGCTTGATGGAAAAAGCGTTCCCTGAGCAAGTGAAAGGTAAATGGAATCCAAAATTGCATGAGATTGTGAAGTCTTATCAACAGGATTTAAATACCAACCCTGCTCTGCTTGATCAAGTGCGTACATATACCAGCTCAACTTTAGGTTTAAACTACACACCTACTCGTAAAGCTGCAAATGATGCGACAGCCGCTACTGCTCCTGCTGTAGCAAATGCACATTAATTTTCTTGTGTAAAAAAGATGAGCTACGGCTCATCTTTTTTATGGCTGAATATCTCATTTTGTGTTTTAATACGACCAGTATGAGATGAGCCTTATATAAGTATAGAGTGATCTATACGACTAGCCCCTGAATAAGGGGCTTTTTATTGTCTGATCATTTGATCAATAAGTTAAATGAGTATTATTATTTTAAAACACAGTTAGAATATAAAAGTGATAAATTTCAAAGACACATACGGCTTCATTTTAATTATATCAAGTTAGATTAAATTGTTTAAAATCATTATGTATAATGAGATAAATAGAAAATGAAGATCAATCGTAGAAGATTAATAAATATGAGATATAGAATTAGGACTTATTTTTAATCAAGCTATGTATAAACTGTTTTAAATTATCTTGAATATCTTTAGGCAGTGGTATAAATAGTCCATCTATGGGTATCTGATCCCAGTTCTCAGCAATGCTTTCATCGTCATCAAAACTCTCTGCCAATAAAAACAATTGCGCTACAGTGTAATTAAATGCTTCAGCAAGGTACTGGAGTATTGCAGGACTGTACCCTTGATTACCGTTCTCAAGATTGGAAATATTACTTTTTGAAGTATTGGAAAAATCGGCTAATTGCTGCTGAGTCCAGCCCTTCCGTTTTCTCAAATAACGTATTGCATGACCGATATTCATTCTATCTAGTTTTAAATACTCAGAATATGCAAAAAAAAGTTAATTATTATATTGAGTATTTTAATTCAGGCTCCCCTTGTCTTATCGATAATTTTGATATCACTCCACTAACAAATACATTGTTTGATTCTGTGAACACTGATTTTGATCCATCGAGCATCAATCATTATGTCGTTATTTTAGATTTTAAAAATATGATGACTGATATTCTAAAAATGTATATTTAACAGATTTTTATTTTTATCAATAACATATTAAGAATATGAGTATTCCACATTTAAAGAAAAATACTCATCGATACCTTTTATTTTATTAATATCTAATAATTTATAGCAACAGAAACTTTAGCCTCAATATCTCCAACAATTTTAATTGGTGCGATTACAAAAAGAAGCATCTCCATTAAATATGGCTTACTGCCTTTCCCGTAAACCTCAACTGATAACTCTTTCATTAATTTACAATATTCTTGATAAGCACTTTTATTGCTTCTGTACACATATTTTTTCTTACTTAATCGAAAAATAGTTTGCATGTCATATTTAGCTAACTCAGAGCTTCTCCCTAAAGGTTGATAAAACAACTCCATTTCAGGTGCATAATTAAAAATCAACCAATTTAATGCATAAATCACTCTTGAATCATAAATTGCATGATTATCAGGATTAATAAATGAAGCAACTTTAGAAAATGAAGAAATACAATCAAATGAATTTTTAGTTAATTTATCTTGCCCCATTTCAATTATAAATTTTTTGATTCTGGCATCATTAACGTCATTTTGTTTAAAAGAACCGATGCCACCCCACTGTTGGATAATCCAATAATAACAATCTAGAGAGTGCTGTTTTAATAAAAAATCTTTTAAATTTTCTTTTAGGTATCTATTTTTTTCAAAATTAGAGTCATTTAGTTCTGGAATTTCTATTGGACAACTGCTTGGAATTCCCCAGTCATAATCTTCGAGATTAAACTCTTCTGATAAATCCTTTAAAACTGTTATTAATTTTTGCATCATTTCAATTCTGTACACACTATATCTAAAAACTAAGGGCTGATTAATCAGCCCTTAGTTTTAACTCAATTTAATCTATTTTTCAATAAATTAGCTCAATTGAGCAGCAGCAATTTTCTTAGTATCAATGTCTTTAGCAGCATCTGTATACTCGCCCATCTTGTCGAAGTTCAAGTATTGATAGATGTCAGCAGACATGCTGTCGATTTGAGCAGCATATTGTTGATACTCTTCTGGAGAAGGCAATTTACCAAGTACCGCAGCAACAGATGCAAGCTCAGCAGAAGCTAAGTATACATTTGCGCCTTGACCTAAACGGTTCGGGAAGTTACGCGTAGAAGTCGATACACAAGTTGTGTTCGGAGCTACACGTGCTTGGTTACCCATACATAATGAACAACCTGGCATTTCAGTACGCGCGCCAGCTTTACCATAAATGTTATAGAAACCTTCTTCCATCAATTGATGCTCGTCCATACGTGTTGGTGGAGCCAACCATAGACGAGTAGACAATGAACCACCAGGTACTTTATCAAGTAATTTACCAGCTGCACGGAAGTGACCAATGTTCGTCATACAAGAACCAACGAACACTTCGTCAATCTTAACGCCTTGAACGTCAGAAAGAAGTTTAGCGTCATCTGGATCGTTCGGGCAGCAAAGAACTGGTTCTTTAATGTCAGCAAGATCAATTTCATACACTTTAGTGTATTCAGCATCAGCATCAGCTTGAAGAAGTGATGGATTCGCTAACCATTTTTCCATGTTCTCAACACGGCGCGCCATAGTACGTGCATCGCCATAACCTTGAGAAATCATCCACTTCAACATTGTGATGTTAGAGTTCAAGTATTCAGCAACTTTCGTTTCAGAAAGTGTGATTGAACAACCAGCAGCAGAACGTTCAGCAGAAGCATCAGAAAGTTCGAATGCTTGCTCTACAGTTAAGTCTGTTTCCATTTCTGTTAAGTCGATTTCTAAGATACGACCAGAGAAAATGTTTTTCTTACCTTTTTTCTCTACAGTTAAGTCACCCGCTTGAATCGCGTAGTAAGGAATTGCATGTACAAGGTCACGTAGCGTGATACCAGGCTGCATTTTACCTTTGAACTTAACAAGTACCGACTCAGGCATATCCAACGGCATAACACCAGTTGCAGCAGCAAACGCGACAAGACCAGAACCCGCTGGGAATGAAATACCGATTGGGAAACGTGTATGTGAGTCACCACCAGTACCAACTGTATCTGGAAGAAGCATACGGTTTAACCAAGAGTGAATAATACCGTCACCTGGACGTAATGAAACACCACCACGGTTCATGATGAAATCAGGAAGCGTATGTTGCATTTGAACGTCAACTGGTTTTGGATATGCAGCTGTGTGACAGAAAGATTGCATCACAAGATCAGCAGAGAAACCTAAGCAAGCTAAGTCTTTCAATTCATCACGAGTCATCGGACCAGTCGTATCTTGCGAACCAACAGTCGTCATTTTCGGTTCACAGTAAGTACCTGGACGAACGCCTTGACCTTCTGGAAGACCACAAGCACGACCAACCATTTTCTGAGCTTGAGTAAAGCCTTTACCAGTGTTTTCAGGTTGAACTGGAACACGGAATAAAGTAGATGCTGGAAGACCTAAAGCTTCACGCGCTTTAGTTGTCAAACCACGACCAACGATTAAGTTGATACGACCACCCGCACGAACTTCGTCAAGAAGAACAGGCGTTTTCAACTCAGATTCAGCGATTTGCTCGCCTGCTTTAAATGCAGTGACTTTTGCAGCAGCATGATCAATTTTAAGAACGATTTCATCGCCCATGTTCATGTTAGCAACATCAATTTCTACAGGTAACGCACCAGCATCTTCCATTGTGTTGAAGAAAATTGGAGCGATTTTAGAACCTAAGCAGTAACCACCGTCTTTTTTGTTCGGGATGTGAGCAATGTCATCACCAAAGAACCAAAGCACTGAGTTAGTCGCAGATTTACGAGAAGAACCCGTACCAACAACGTCACCAACATAAGCAACTTGGTTGCCTTTTGCGATGAGTTCTTTGATTTGGTTTAATGGACCAACTTCACCAGGAACTTCTGGGTTGATACCATCACGTACGTTTTTAAGCATTGCGTTTGCATGCAATGGGATATCTGGACGGCTCCAAGCATCTTGTGCAGGAGACAAATCATCAGTATTTGTTTCGCCAGTTACTTTGAAAACAGTAAGTTTGATTTCTTCTGGAACGTCTTTACGGCTAGTAAACCATTCAGCATCAGCCCAAGATTGCATAACGGCTTGTGCATTTGCATTACCCGCTTTGGCTTTTTCAGCAACGTCATGGAACGCATCAAATACAAGAAGCGTTTTCTTCAATGCTTCAGCAGCTAAGCTTGAAAGTGCAGCATCATCAAGCAATTCAACCAAAGGTGCTACGTTATAACCACCAAGCATAGTACCTAGTAAGTAAACCGCACGCTCTTTAGAAACCAATGGAGAAGTCGCTTCACCTTTAGCAACAGCAGTCAAGAAAGCAGCTTTTACATATGCAGCTTGGTCAACACCTGCTGGAACACGGTTTTCAAGCAAATCTACTAAAAATGCTTCTTCACCCGCTGGTGGATTTTTTAGTAATTCAACCAAGTCAGCAGTTTGAGCATCGTCAAGTGGCTTCGGTGGGACTCCGAGTGCGGCACGTTCTGCAACGTGTTGGCGGTAAGCTTCTAGCACGGTGTAATTCCTCTTTTTAAAAATTTACCTGTGAATTCCTGCTTATTAAAGCTTCACAGGCAATATGGACTGTCAAATTTTACTAAAAATCAAGCCAAAAGTTAATGCAATGAGCGTATTAATTCGTGATGACCATTATTTTATAAATAAATACTCATCACTTTTCGCTTCATTTAACTACAGATCTACACAGTACGCTTTCATCAGACGTTTATGTAAATTATTTCTCAAATTAATTTGAAAAAGCTCTAAAAATATTATCTTTGTAAAACATGAACTTCACTTTAATAAGATTGAAGTTATGTTTACCTTGCCTTTAGACTGTTTCAGCCATAAAAAAAGCAACATATGTTGCCTTTTTTTTAGAACAAAGTACATTCCACCTTAGTGGACTGTCGTACTGTCTACATACTTTTGGAATTCCGTACGACAACCTTCAAATTTCATTTGCACTTCATCTTCATGAAACATTGAATGTTCAGTACACGCAAATGAAATTTTTACTTGGTATAACTTTGCTCGTTCATCAATGACTTCTTGAAAAAAAACTTGATCACCTAAACTCAGCACATAATGACTTCCGCTAATCACAGCGACACCATTGTCATCTTCTAAGAGCAAATCTGCATTATGTAAATAAGCAACTACTTCCATTGTCTCACTCCTATGCTACTTTTTGTTTTCTATTTCTATATTGTATATATGCTTTTCAATTTTTATGCTAATCATTTTTTGTGACGAGGCTTGTCGATTACTTATATATTCTCGATAACTCAAGATAAAAAAGACCATGTCATGGTAATCTTCATGCAAAAAACACACATAAACGATTTAAAGCGATGAGCACTCAAAAGCCTGCATGTACTGATTACTCAAACTTCACGTTTCTAATGTACACAAATCGTATTCTTTCATTGTCTGCTGATCAGGTATATAGCCTGCTTGTTGTGCTTTAAGCCATAAAAAACCGCTCCTTAGAACGGTTTATAATCTGGCATTTTTGTCGGATCATGCGGTGTATTTAGACATTGTTCAAATGCTTCGTTCTTAAACTTTGCTTGAACTGCATCTTTATCCGCTTTTAGCTCTGCATCTGATAATGCATAGACTTTCTCTAAATACTCAAGTACAAAGCCCTTAGTTGTTGGATCAGTGACTTTATTTGCATATTCAATTGCTTCTTTCTTGGTAATTCCATTTTGACGATCTAAAGTAATAGAACGTGCAGCATTACCAATACTGGTACAGTAACCTTTCCAAATTTCTTCAGGAGTTGCAGGCTTTTTCTCAGTACAACCCGCCATCAATAAAACAGTGCTTATCGCACCTAAAATTACGAACTTCTGCATTAAAAAATCTCCAATTCCACACTATGATACTTAATTTTTCAGTAAATTGGAGAGTTTCTTGCTTTGAAATCTTACATTCCTCGCCAATCTACACGTGCATTGCGCTCAGTGGCGTAAATTCTTTTCACGTATTGCCCTAAAGGCAGTTCTAACAAATGTTGGCTAAATTCGGTAAATTCTTGAGAAATATTTTCTGCATATTCCTTTTCCCACGGTGTAGCAGGCAATTCTAATAACGGTGCAAGGATTGAACATACCGAGATATCTGCCAAACCAAGGCGATCGCCAACAAAATAACGGCAACCGTTATCAATCAAAATCTTATTTAAACTGTCGATAGTCAGTTCTAAATTGTATTTAGATTCTTCGACTTTCTCTTTGTCCAATTGATAACTTTTTGAAACCATGGTTTTAAGAATAGGCTTTGAAATTTTTTCAAATTGACGTAAATAGCCTTTTTCACCAATCATAATTTCTAGCGGTTCATCGCCTTCTGCTAAAGCATGTGCCAATCCCCAACGACGTACATGAATACCTAACTCATTGGCAATCAAATCAATTTCTAAGGTTTTTTCGCGAAGCGTGTGATCTGTACGAAGCAGTCGATGTTCAGGATAAACGTCATCTAGATACAATGCGATTTGAGTTGACCCCGCAATAAAACGTTCTCCATCTTTTAAAATAGGCAGCTTGTTTTGCCCTGTTTTAAGTTGTGCAAATGCTCGATGGACACCTGGGATTAAATTCTGCGCAACAAAATCCAATTCTTTATGATCAAGCAACCAACGGGCTTTTTCACAGTAATGCGAGAGTGGGAATTGGTACAACGTACGCATGTAGTCTCCAAATTATTTTTTTAATTAAAAGCTTAGATAAATCTAAAAGTTAAGATTAATCCTGAGTAATCTTGTGTACTTTAGACATTCATCACCTGAATTACAATGTACTTTTTACTTCAATCGCTCGTCATATGACCCAATGCTTATTCTATGGTTATATCAGTTTCTTTATTCTTTATTCGTGATAGGAATAACAAAGCTGCTTCAGACTAAGAGTTCGACCAGAGAAATTCAAAACAAGTTATAAATTTCAATTATTTAACATATATTCAATATTAAAAAACTTTGCGATTTTTATCCTAACAATAATTTTAGATAAGTTAAGCACAATAGTTCGTTTAATTTTTACCGCAATATTGCTTAGCGTTTTGGTATCTATTGAAAGGTGCCAATATGTCTAGTTTGAATTCTTCTACCTCAGCCTTTGTGATCCAAAACGATCAACAAGCAATAAATGCAGCTTACCAAGTTGCTGATTTTGCTTTGGTAGAACGAAATATACGTGATCAACAACGAATTTTACCTGTTGATGTCATTCAAGAATTAAGCCTCAAAGGATTAGGCGGAATTCGTATTGCCAAAAAATATGGTGGCGCTCAAGTTTCAAATAAAACCCTTGCGCATGTTTTCCGTATTTTATCCAAGGCAGATGCCAGTGTTGGTCAGATTCCTCAAAATCAATTTGGCTTGTTAAATGCCATTGAGCATATTGCCAATGAACAGCAAAAACAGTTTATTTATACTGAAATTTTAAATGGTAAACGGCTTTCTAATGGTGGCCCAGAACGCAATACCAAAGATACCCGCACCATTGAAACACGTTTAGAACAGATCAATGGTCAATACCTTTTAAATGGTGAGAAGTTTTATTCAACGGGTTCATATTTTGCCGATTGGTTGGCGATACGTGCAATTCACCCAGATGGTCATATTGTTTTAACGATTATTGATGCAAAAGCTGACGGTGTTGAAATTGTTGATGATTGGGATGGCTTTGGACAACGTACAACAGCAAGTGGCACAGTGCGTTTAAAGAATGTTGTGGTTCATCCAGATCTTATTATGGATGAAAAACCACTTGCCGATGCGTCAAAATATCGTGGGGCGTACTCACAACTGATTCAGGTTGCGATTGATGTGGGCATTGCAGAAGCTGCCTTTGCTGATACTTTATCTGCAATCCATAAAGCGCGCCCAATCATTGATGCCAATGTGGATAAAGCCAGTTTCGAAGCGTATACCCTACAAGAAGTCGGCAAGCTCAATATCTTACTCGATGCATCCATTTTATTGCTTGATGAAGCCGCAGAATATTTAGATCAGTTAGATTCACAAGACATCGTCAGTCCTGAACAAGCCAGTAAAGCCTCCATTATCGTTGCTGAGGCAAAAGTGTATGCCAACGATGCAGCACTCCTTATCTCTGAAAAGCTACTTGAATTAGGCGGTAGTCGTTCAAGTCTAGAAACTCATAATCTCGATCAACACTGGCGTAATGCTCGTGTACATACCTTACATGACCCTGTGCGTTGGAAACTTCATGCCATTGGAAACTATTACTTAAATGGTACGCAAAATCAGCGCCATGCGTGGATTTAAAGTTAAACGACTTTGTTACTCATCAGGGAAATATATATGACAACTTATCAAGATATCAATAAAACATTGGATGTACACAATCATCCCTTTGCGCAAGCACATATTATTCAAAATGATCAAGAAGCTTTAGAAATCGCGCAACAGTTGAGTCAGCAATTTAAACAAAATGCGGTACTCCGTGATGCTGAAAGAATTTTACCATTTGATGAGGTTGAAGCTTTTAGTCAATCAGGGTTATGGGCGATCACAGTACCGCGGCAATATGGTGGTGCAGAAGTATCTAGTCACACTGTTGCTAAAATAATTGCATTATTCAGTGGCGTAGATGGCTCTATTGGTCAAATCCCACAAAACCATTTTTATGCATTGGAAGTATTACGTAATACGGGTACAGAGCAGCAAAAGGAAAAACTCTATAGCGAAGTACTTCAAGGCGCACGTTTTGGCAATGCCCTCGCTGAATTTAAGACCAAGACTGCTGCACAAAAGCATACCCAAATTAGTCAAACTGAACATGGTTATGTGGTCAATGGGGAAAAGTTCTATTGCACGGGCAGTCTATTTGCCCATCGCATTCCGACATTAGTCCGTGATGCTGAAGAACGTGAATATTTAGCTTTTATTTCTGCCGATGCACAAGGCTTACAACGTATCAATGATTGGTCAGGCTTTGGACAAAAAACCACAGGCAGTGGCACCGTTAAATTCAATCAAGTTTTTGTGGAATCTGAATATGTCATTCGTTTTGACACCGCATTTTCTGAACCCACCCTCGTTGGGCCATTTGCACAAATTATGCATGCTGCGATTGAAACAGGCATTGCACGTGCAGCTTTTGAAGAAACAATAGAACGGGTTAAAAAAGCACGCGCATGGATTGATGCCAATGTAGAACGTGCAGACCAAGATCCACTGACTATTTATGAATTAGGTCGTGTTGCTGCGGATGTAAGAGCAAGTGAGGTTTTATTAAAACAAGCTGCTCAATCTATTGATGCAGCAAAACCACAACCTACAGTTGAAAATATTGCCAAAGCCTCACTAGATGTAGCTAAAGTCCGTGCACACAGTACAGAAACAGCATTAAAAGCGTCTTCAAAATTGATTGAGTTGGCTGGAAGTCGTGGTAGCCAACGTGCCGATGGTTTAGATCGACATTGGCGCAATGTACGGGTACATACACTGCATGATGCATCACGCTGGAAATATTATTTTATTGGAAACTATGTATTAAACAACATCCTTCCACCACGCAGAGGGACATTGTAATGACAAATACATCTCAACATGCAACACAAAAAAAACAAATCTTACTCAATGCTTTTGATATGAACAGTGTCGGTCATATCAATCACGGCTTATGGACCCACCCACGTGATGAATCTCATCGTTTTAATGAGCTCAATTACTGGACTGATCTCGCTAAGACCTTGGAGCAAGGTTTATTTGATGGGTTGTTTATCGCAGACATTACCGGTGTTTATGATGTCTACCAGAATGGTATAGATTTAACCTTAAAAGAGTCGATTCAACTGCCGAGTCATGACCCATCTACTCTGATTTCCGCAATGGCAGCGGTAACCCAAAATCTAGGTTTTGGCGTGACCGTAAACCTAAGTTATGAAACACCGTACCAATTCGCACGGCGCTTCGCGAGTTTAGATCATCTGACACAAGGTCGGATTGGCTGGAATATTGTGACGGGGTATTTGGACAGTGCTGAACGCTTAATTGGGCAAAAAGGTTTAAAAGATCATGACTTACGTTATGAACAAGCTGAAGAATTTTTAGAGCTTTGCTATAAGTTTTGGGAAGGTTCTTGGGAAAATGATGCAGTACAAAAAGATAAGCAAAAGCGTATTTTTACTGATCCTAAAAAAGTTCATCAAATTAACCATCAAGGGCGCTTTTATCAAAGCCAAGGTGTTTTCCAAGTCTCACCTTCACCACAGCGTACCCCTGTGCTCTTTCAAGCAGGCGCTTCACCACGCGGTTTAGCATTCTCCACACGTCATGCGGAATGTGTCTTTATTGGAGGTGATCAACCTGCAAAAATCAAACTACAAGTGGATAAGATTCGAGAATTGGCTGTGCAGCAAGACCGTAATCCAGAAGATATTAAAATCTTTGTGGGAATCACAGTGGTTACAGCAGAAACAGATGAATTAGCTCAAGAGAAATTAGCTGAATATGCACGCTATGCAAGTCCTGAAGCTGGTTTAGCACATTTCTCAAGTTCAGTCGGTATCGACCTATCCAAATATGCTGATGATGAAGCCATCCCATATCAACAAACCAACAGTATTGCTTCAGTCAATAATAAATTTAAGGAAAACCAGATCACGCCTAATGATCTTAAAGCTCAGCATCAACTCGGTGGTCGTTATCCACTGATTGTTGGAAGTGGTGAAACAATTGCTGAAAAATTAATTCAGTTGATTGATGAAACAGGTATTGATGGCTTTAACCTAACGCGTACTGTCGCGCCTGAATCACATCATGACTTTATTCGTTTTGTGATTCCTGAACTGCAACAACGTGGCAGATTTAAAACCAAATATGAAAGTGGTTCTTTACGCAACAAAATCTTTAAACAGGGTAATCATTTAACCCAACAACACCCTGCTGCTGATTTTCGATGTCAAAACTCAAATCATAACAACAGCATCGAAACGGCAGATCGGCAAAAGCAAACTGCCTAAATAACCTAATCAGCAAACATGATGAATTGAATAATTTCACTTTAAGGGGTGTCACATGACTCAAATAAACTCACCTGCTAATGGTAATCCATCCAAAAAATCAGGCTCCAAGAATAAATTTATTTTGCTTGGCGTGATCATTATTGCCGTGATTGCAGGACTTTTTTATTGGAACCAACATAAAAAAGCCGGTTCAGAAGAAATCACCATTGGTATTAGCCCACCCTTTGCCAAGCCTTTACAAGTTGCAGCAGAGGAAGCCAAGAAACAAGGGATTCATATTAAACTGGTGGAATTTTCAGATTGGAACACACCGAATATCACACTAAATCATGGTGATATTGATGCAAACTATTTCCAACACCAACCATTTTTAAGCAATGCGTTAAAAGAAACTGATTTTAAACTGAAACCGATTGCCACAGGTGTTGCAACTCATGTGGGTTTGTATTCTAAAAAATATGATTCTTTAGCGGCGGTACCTGAAAATGCACGTGTGGTGATTCCAAATGACCCAGTCAACCAAGGTCGTGCACTGTTACTTTTACAACAGGCTAAACTCATCACCTTGAAAGATCCGAATAACCATTTATCAAACTTACAAGACATTAGCTCAAATCCTAAAAACTTTAAATTTATTGAAGTTGAAGGACCTCAAACTGCGCGTGCTGTAGATGATGCTGATTTAGTATTTAGCTACCCACTTTATTTACGTCTTGCAAAAACCATTGATCCAAACAAAGCATTATTACTCGATGATAATACCAATACACGTTATGCCATCTTGTTTGTTGTAAAAGATGACTATGAGCAAAAGCACCCAGAAAAAGCCAAACAGTTAAAAGAGTTTGTAAAAATTTACCAAACTTCAGACAAGGTCAAACAGGCTTTAAATGATGATATTGGTGAAAATTTATGGTTCCCAGGTTGGAAATAAGGAATAACTCATGTCCCAAGTTTCCAAACTCAAAAACAAGAACCTGCTGATTGGTCTTGCTGTTGTCATCGTATTATTAGGACTTTTTGCCTATCGTTATGTACAAAATCAACAAAAGGATAATGTACTCACGATTGGCATTAGCCCACCTTATGCCGAATTACTACAAACGGTTGCCAAAGAGGTAGAGAAAGATGGTATCCATGTCAAACTGGTCGAATTTTCAGATTGGCAAGCACCCAATGTTGCGGTACAAAACCGTGACATTGACGCTAACTTTTTCCAACAAAGTGTATTTTTAAAGAATGCCATTAAGCAAACCAATTACGATTTGCATGCTTTTGGTACAGGTAGCGGCAGCCATGTCGGTTTATATTCAAAACAATATAAATCCTTAGCAGCCTTACCTCAAAATGCTCGTGTTGCCATCCCGAGTGACCCCGTTAACTCTGCGCGTGCTTTGATCCTGCTACATCGTGCTGGGTTAATTCAAATCAAAGACATCAACAATGAACTTTCCACACTTCAGGATATTGTTTCAAACCCTAAACAGTTGAAGTTTTTAGAAGTCGAAGGTCCACAAACAGCTTTAGCTTATGATGATGCAGATCTGATTTTTGGTTTTCCACATTACTTAAATATGGCAAAAAAAGCCGATCCGCATAGTGCCCTGTTTTTAGATCCCGTTGATAAAAAGTACGCCATTCTTTTTGTGACACGTACCGATTATCAAGACAAAAATCAAAAGTTAGAGAAATTTATTCAAGCTTTCCAAAACTCACAGCAAGTTCGAGATATTTTAGATAAAGATTTCGGCAAAGATATGTGGTTTGCAGGCTGGAAATAAGGAGAATAGAAATGGTGAGTTTCGGTTCGCATGTTGATTTTTCAGTCCCACATATCAAAATTCGTGATCTGAATAAATACTATGATGGGCAAGATCAACAGATCCATGCGTTAAAAAATATCAACTTAGATATTCCTCAAGGCAAGATTTTCGGCATCATCGGTAAAAGTGGCGCAGGTAAATCTTCCTTAATTCGAACCTTAAATGGTTTAGAAGGTATTTCTGAGGGCAGTATTCATATTCATCAACAAAATTTGGCTGAACTCAGTCATGCTGAATTGATTCAAACACGTCAAAGAATCGGGATGATTTTTCAGCATTTTAATTTAATGTCTGCCAAAACAGTTTGGGACAATGTGGCTTTGCCCTTAAAAATTGCCCATGTCGATAAAGCTGAAATTGAAACACGTGTCAACGATGTTTTAGAACTGGTCGGATTGGGAAATAAAGCGCATAACTACCCTTCACAGCTGTCTGGTGGTCAAAAGCAACGTGTTGGTATTGCTCGTGCGCTGGTGCATCATCCTGAAATTTTATTATGTGATGAAGCTACGTCTGCACTTGATCCTGAAAGTACCTCAGTGGTGTTATCCTTGCTGAAAAAAATCAATCGAGAATTGGGGATTACCATTGTTTTAATTACCCATGAGATGCAAGTGATTCGTGAAATTTGCGATCAAGTGGTGGTGATTGAACATGGTGAAATCGTTGAGTCAGGACAAGTCTGGTCCGTGTTTTCACAGCCTCAGCAGAAAATCACACAAGAATTGTTAAACCTAGAACAACTCGATTTGCCCTTTCCAGTGCATACAGAGCTGCAACAAGATTCAACCCATAGCATTTTAAAACTACGTTATGAAACCGATCCGAAAAATTCACCTGATTTAGTGGAACTTTTTCAAGTTTTTGAAGAATCCGTACATTTATATCAAAGTCATATCGACAATATCCAAAACCATTTGATTGGAACGCTGATTGTCGGTACTGAACAAACCCATTTAGACCTGCATAATTTACAAGAAAGGTTAAAACATCAAATTGCGCAAATAGAGGTACTTGGCTATGCAAGACCAACTCATTGATTTATTGCTGACAGGAACCATAGATACCTTACTGATGGTTGGCGTATCTGCCATTGTTGCCTTTTTGATTGGCTTACCTTTGGCAGTGATTTTGGTCAATACATCTGAACAAGGGATTTATCCATCTAAAAAGATTAATCATGCATTAGGCACGGTGATCAACATTACCCGATCTGTTCCCTTTTTGATTTTAATGGTGGCGCTGATTCCTTTAACCCGATGGATTGTCGGAACCAGTTACGGAGTCTGGGCAGCTGTTGTTCCATTAACTTTAGCAGCGACACCTTTCTTTGCCCGTATTGCAGAAGTTAGCTTACGTGAAGTTGATCAAGGTCTAATTGAAGCTGCACAAGCGATGGGCTGTAACCGTAAGCAAATCGTTTGGCATGTACTTTTACCTGAAGCGTTACCCGGCATTGTGGCAGGTTTTACAGTCACAATTGTCACCATGATTAACTCCTCTGCAATTGCAGGTGCAATTGGTGCTGGTGGCTTAGGTGATATTGCCTACCGTTATGGTTACCAACGCTTTGATATGCAAATGATGTTTGCTGTGATTGTGGTCTTGGTGGCTTTGGTCATGATCGTTCAAGCATTTGGTGACAGTCTGGCAAGCCAGTTGGATAAGCGGAAGATTTAAGTTTTGAATGCTCATCTAAGCGTTTAAATGAGTTTTAGATGAGCAATTATTTTACTTGAAAATAATGAACAGATTTAAAAGAAATGCCTATTACTCTATTCAAATGCTACAAAACAAATTATAAAAATAACTCTGGATAATAAGAATAGCGATACAAAATCATGCGTCAGCTTAATCAAATCAAAGTCCTCGTTTTTGATATTTTCGGAACTGTTGTCGATTGGCATTCGTCAATTGTCAAAGAACTCGATGCAATGAATTTAGCCTTAGATTCTAATCAATTTGCATTGGACTGGCGAGCAGGATACAGGCCTGCTATGGATAAAGTACTTGTAGGCGAATTACCATGGACATCAATTGACGATCTGCATCGTATTATCTTAGATGAACTATTGATCAAATATAATATTCATGTACTGAATGAAGCACAGATTATTCATCTTAATCATGTATGGCATCGGTTGCTTCCGTGGCAAGAATCGGTCAAAGCTTTAGAATACCTTAGAGAAAAATATATTATTTGCACACTTTCTAATGGGAATATTCGCTTATTGGTCGATATGGCAAAAAATGCAAAACTGCCTTGGGATTATATTTTTTCTGCTGAAAACTTTAGAGCGTATAAACCATCTCCAAAGACTTATTTAGGTGTCACTGAACTTTTAAATGTTGCACCTGACCAAGTGATGATGGTCGCTGCTCATCATGATGACCTTGCTGCTGCACGCGAATGTGGTTTATTGACCGCTTATATCGAAAGACCGTTAGAATTTGGTTCATCTCAAATTAAAAATGTTTCAGCTCGCGCTGAAAATGATTTACATGCAACGGATCTATCGGATTTGTTCAATCAATTAAAATAAAGAATGGGTATTTTATCCGCTTAAACACTGAAAATTAAATCTATGTGTCTTAGACCTGACTTTGTCATGGCTTTCATGTAAAATCATCCGCAATTTTTATATAACACTTTGTGAGTTATTTCATGGGTTTTAATTGCGGTATTGTCGGCTTGCCGAACGTTGGTAAATCTACACTTTTCAATGCATTGACTAAAGCTGCTATTGCTGCGGAAAACTTCCCATTCTGTACCATTGAACCAAATACAGGCATCGTACCTGTACCTGATCCACGTTTAGACAAATTAACAGCCATTGTTAAACCACAACGTGTTATTCCAACTACGATGGAGTTTGTGGATATTGCAGGTTTAGTTGCGGGTGCATCTAAAGGCGAAGGTTTGGGTAACCAATTCCTTGCAAACATCCGTGAAACTGATGCAATTGCACACGTTGTACGTTGTTTTGAAGATGAAAACGTAATTCATGTAAATGGTAAAATTGATCCATTAGATGATATTGCAACGATTAATACTGAACTTGCACTTGCTGACTTGGAAACTGTAACTAAAGCCGTTACACGTTTGGCAAAATCTGCAAAAGGCGGTGATAAAGAAGCCCTTGCAACAAAAGCAGTTTTAGAAAAAATTCTACCTTTACTTGATGAAGGCAAGCCAGCTCGTGCAGCTGATTTAGATGATGATGAACGTAAACTTGTGCGTGGTTTTGGTTTAATGACATTAAAACCGACCATGTATATCGCAAACGTTGCAGAAGATGGTTTTGAAAACAACCCACACCTTGAAGCTGTGAAAAAGTTAGCTGCTGAGGAAAATGCAATCGTTGTTCCGCTTTGCAACCAAATCGAAGCTGAAATTTCATTGTTGGATGATGAAGATCGTGCTGAATTCCTTGAAGCATTAGGCATGGAAGAACCAGGTCTAAATGTGGTAATTCGTGCAGGTTATAGCTTACTTGGCTTACAAACTTACTTTACAGCAGGTGTTCAAGAAGTGCGTGCTTGGACTGTAAAAGTGGGTGCAACTGCACCTCAAGCTGCGGGTGTAATCCACACTGACTTTGAGAAAGGCTTTATTCGTGCAGAATGTATCGCTTATGACGATTTCATCCAATACAACGGTGAAAACGGCGCTAAGGAAGCAGGAAAATGGCGTTTAGAAGGTAAAACTTACATCGTTCAAGATGGTGATGTCTTGCACTTCCGTTTTAACGTATAAGCAGATCTCATGCTTTGATGAGACAGGTTGAAGACTTCTTCAACCTGTTTTTTTTCATCATAGAATCTTTCGCTGGTTCTAGTTTGGTTTATAAATGTCTGACGAATATTTAAAACTTGTTTTCTAAATGTAGATTCAACGATCTTTTGATTGATTTGCGGATCACTTTGACCATTCTCCTTATCGATCTAATTTTAACTCTGCTTTTTAATGAAACACGTATTCAGGTTTTTATAAAAAAATATCAACATTTAAAATTACAATATTCCAGTAAATATACGCGATATTTATTTACATCTTAAAACGCACCAAGCCTCTATCGCTAAGCCCCTGCCTCAATTGATCATTTCTATTTTGAAATCAGCTACACAATAATAAAGTTAAGTAGGTTGCACTTTTGATGCTCATATATAATAATGATAATTATTAGCATTATCACTATACTTAACATCATAGGATTGATTCATGGCTTACTCGCTTCCACAACTGCCTTATGCATACGATGCACTTGAACCTAATATTGATACAAAAACAATGGAAATCCACCATACCAAGCACCATCAAACCTATATCAATAATATCAATGCCACAGTTGAAGGCACAGCATGGGAAAAGTTGTCGATTGAAGAACTGGTTTCAAAAGTGAATGAAGTTCCTGCTGATCTTAAAAATAGCGTGATTAATAATGGTGGTGGACATGCTAACCACTCTTTATTCTGGACAGTAATGAGCCCTCAAGGTGGTGGAGAGCCGATTAAACAAATCGCTGAAGCAATTGACAGAGATATTGGCAGTTTTGAAAACTTTAAAGAAGCCTTTACTAAAGCAGCACTGACACGATTTGGTAGTGGCTGGGCATGGTTAAGCGTAACCCCTGAAAAGAAAGTCATCGTAGAAAGCAGTGCCAATCAAGATTCACCACTGATGAATGGCAATATCCCGATTCTGGCTTTAGATGTCTGGGAACATGCTTATTATTTAAAATACCAAAATCGTCGTCCCGAATATATTGCGGCATTTTATAATGTTGTGAATTGGGAAGAAGTGAATCGCCGTTATTTAGAAGCAATCCAATGAAATACTATACAGACCATATGACGATGCCAATGTTCAATTCTTCACTGATTAAAAAAATAAAATTTTATATTGGTTGCGCCATTTTTTTCTTTGGTTTAGTGATATTTATCAAAGAATTCTTATTCTAAAACAAACAAAAATATAGAAGTCGATACCCTTTAAGTCAGTTTAAATTACTGACTTAAAGGGTTTTATCATAAACTAGATTCTTTATCTTTCAAATTATTTCGCGTGTAAAGCGTCTAATGATTTTTCATCCATTGCAGTACGTTGCTTTCTGGCTTCTGCTAGCATTTTTTCTTGTAAATCTTTACGAAAACCCAGCAAGAATACAAACTCAGCTAAGACAAATAATGGACCAATCGCTAAACCGACTAAATCATCAACAAATGCAGGTTTTTTCTTTTCATAAAAATGCCCTACAAATTGGAATACCCATCCTACAACAAAAGTACCAATACTGATACCTAGCCAAGTTCCCATGCCTAATTGAGCAATTTTATAGGCAAATGGATAGGCTACTGCATAAATAAGCAACATTAAAAAGCCGAATAATTTATCCAGACTAAAATAATAAATCACACTTAAAACCAATAGAATCAATGCCAAAGTGATTTCAAAACCTGAAAGCATCACCCCTGCTCTAGCCGTTAGACACATGATTGAAAATACGATCATCGGAATACCAATAAAATGCGTAAATACATTTTTATGGTCTAAATGATAAGCTGCGTACTGGCTAAGAAGTTGCTCTAATCTGTTCATTTTCAGCGTCCTTGTTAATCTCTTCATTTCACTATATAAAAGCGCTAAGATAAAAGTTGTCGTCTAGCTGACAAGTTGAATTGATTTTTCATTTAAATTTGCAAAGAAGTAAATAACAACAGCTTTCACAATAAATTTATTGATACATTATGGCCAGTGACTCTGTCATATTTACGCTAAATTGCTGCCCTTAAAGGAGGATTGTAAATGGTTCTACTCAGTGCTTATCGCAACTGATTTTATCTAAGGAACTTTCTATCCTACTGACTATGCTGTTAGATATATTTGAAAATCAAAGCAAAGATTAACAATGATACATAAAAGGACATATTGTGCTGAATTCAACGGACCTTGAATTATTATCAAAGAATTTATGGTATTCACAACTGCCTATTCCTTTTCAACAATTGATTCAACAACAAGCCCATTATCAAAAATTTGAGCGTGATCAAGCGATTTTCAGATCAGGCGATCTATTTAATGGCATCTATGCGGTCTTAGATGGTCGGGTACGCTTAGGCTATATTGATATTGAAGGAAATGAATCCGTTGCTGCTATTGCAGAACCGATTATGTGGTTTGGAGAAATTTCTTTGGTGGATCAGCAACCACGTTCTCATGATGCCATTGCTGTTGGAAAATGTTTAATTTTACATCTCCCCAGCCAAGCGATTCAGAAAATTTTAAATGACTATCCGCAATATTGGTTCCATATCGCCCAATTGACCAGTCAAAAACTTCGCTTTGCTTTTTTAGAACTCATTTCAATTCAAACCCAGCATATACGACAACGATTGGCTCAGCGTTTGATGTTTATCTTAAACGGCTATGGCAATCATATCTGTATTGAAAATAACATCATTCATTTATCTCAAGAACAATTGGCATTGCTGCTCAAATGCTCACGTCAGACCATTAATCAAGAATTACATTTACTCGAACAACAAGGTGTTTTAAAAATTGCCTTTAAAAAAATAGAAATATTAGATATCAATCAATTACATTCTATTGCTCACTCACTAGGCCAACTCTAATTTAACTCATCACTTTTCCACTTTTAGACAAATATTAAATTCACCTTAAACAGCTGGAATATATAATCATTTTATAAATAAAATATACAAATTATTTATTCTACTTTGTGAAAAATACAATTATATTTTAGCGAGGCGCTAATGCCATCTCAATAAAAGTTGAAATAAATGAAAAAAATCACAACATTGCTCACAGCGGGATTATTCACTGTACTTAGCGCTTCTGCATTTGCATGCCCTAAAGGTACAACATTGGTTGGTGGTACAGGCCCAAACCATAAAGGCGGCAAATGTGTTGCGGCAAATCCAGCAGCTCAAGCGACTCAAAAAGCAACAGCTGCAAGTACAAAAGCCAAAGCTGATGCAACGCAAGCAAAAGACAAAAGTGTAGCTGCAACAAAAGCTGTTGAAGCGAAACCGAAAGAAGCAGCGACAAAGCTAAAAACTGAAACTGCTGCAAGCAAAGCAAAAGCTGAAGCAACAACCAAAGCAGTAAAAAATGACGCCGCTGCAAAATCAACTGCTGCTAAAGACAAGGCCGTGAAAACTGCATCAACCAATCCATTAAAACCTTAAGTAACACTGAACGTACTGAACATAGATCTGTATCAATAAAAAAATGGCGCATATTTGCGCCATTTTCTAGGGTCTGTTAAAAAATATTATTATTTGCTTTGGTATTGCCTAAACTTGGATTTTCAATAGCATCTTTGCACTGGGCTTTATCACGTTCATATTGCGCTTGATTTTTTTGCATTTCACCATCTTTTTCCAATGTCGATCTTGCCCAAGTATCTAAACTGGTCATGGCTTTACGACACAAAGCGTATTTACCTTCTGTCACTGAATCGGTCATTTTGACATTGATACGCCAGTCGGTACTTAATTTCCGTAAAGGTTTACGTACATTGTCTTCAATCAAATTCAATTGCTTACGGTAGACAAAGGGTTCCACCTGATTAATCAGTTTCCATGCTTCATTGGCATAGGTTGTCGCATCATTGGTTAGTTTTGGCGCAGCTTTAATTTCAACTTTTTCTTTAGGTTCAGAAGATGAATTACCACATGCTTGTAAACCTAAAACACCTAACACCAAGGTCATACTCAATAATAATTTCGACTGATTTGCGAACATAAAGTTACGCCTAAATAAACATTTCGCTACTATGCTAGTAAATTCAGGTAGAATACACAATCTTGATTTTACCTTTTGTTTTACTCTCGTTTTAGGTGTCCTGTGTCAGAGCACAATCCCTCAGTCCAAACTGCTGGCTTTTGGCAAGGCGCTAAAGACAGTCAAGCCATCATCTTTACTTATCTGCCTGTATCTTTTGCCTTTGGTGTATCTGCGACCCAATTTGGTTTTAGTGCATGGGAAGCCTTATTTCTATCTTGTTCTATGTACGCTGGTGCTAGCCAATTTCTTGTGGTTGCATTATTGGGCAGTGGCACATCTATTTGGATGACAGCACTTACAGTCATTGCACTGGATATTCGCCATGTACTTTATGGGCCAGCCTTACAAAACCTGATTCAAGACCGTTTAAACCTAAAAAAGACCGCAGTATGGGCATGGGGTTTAACCGATGAAGTTTTTGCGGCTGGAATGATTAAACTTTCCCAACGTCGTCAGGAATGGTCAGAGTCTTGGATGTTAGGACTCAGCTTGTTTAGCTGGATGTCATGGGCCTTAGGTTCATTTTTAGGTGGTTTATTTGCAGATCAAGTCAGCGACTTGCCGCAATTTTTACAAGCCGCTTTAGACTTCTTGTTACCTGCATTGTTCTTAAGCTTCTTACTGGCAGCCTTTGAGAAAAAACATACTTTTGTGGTTGCCGTATCTTTAGTGGTTTCCGCATTGGCCTGTTATTTTATCAACATGTCGGCAGCAATTTTTATTGGGATTGCATCTGGGATTTTAGCGGGATTATTTAAACATTATGTTTTAAAGCAAACTGATGAAGTGAGTATTTAAAATGGATTTACAGATTATCTTGGTGGGGATATTGGTCGGTATTGCAAATTTTGCTTCACGCTTTGGTCCATTCTATCTGCTGCAAAAAAGCCAACAACACACACAAACTCGTGGCGCAACATGGTTAAAAATTGCATTAGGCAGTATTGGAGTTGCAGCAATCAGTTCAATGTTAATTGTCGCCACTCTTCCACCATTGATCGAAACTCCAAATAAAAGTTTTGCGATGTTGGTGGGCTTTCTTGTACTCACAGGATTGTATTTTAAATTTAAAAGAATCGTTTTGGCGACACTCACAGCAGCATTGGCCTATGGCTTGGTCTATACCTATCTGTAGTTTTGTTGATTAAAGCATATTTTAATGCATCAGCAGATCAGCGTGTAAATTTAAAGTCTTTCGGATTTAAAATGCTTTCATCTAATTAATTTACAATAAAAAACCATGTGAATTAATTAGTTGTGTATGATTGCTTTCAAATAAAATATTTAAAATACGCAACTTGATATGTTTATCGCACACTTACCTTCTGGCTATATACTGGCTAAACTTTTACTCAAGAAATTTAAACAGACAAAAATCACCAATAAAGCTTTTTTTACGCTGATTATGCTTGGTGCAGTTTTTCCTGATATTGATCTATTCTATTTCTATTTATTCGATCATAGATCGGTACATCACCATAAGTATTTTTTACATTGGTTTTCATTTTGGATTCCAATCTTTCTAATCGCTTTATTTTATTTCATCCATTCAAAATACACGGCTAAACCTGCCCTGATGATCAGTCTTTTTTCGGGTGCTGCCCTGCTACATATCGGCTTGGATACTTTTGTAGGTGATGTTTGGCTTTTTGCACCGTTTATTGATCAATCCTATGTGTTTTTTGAAGTCAGCTCACGTTATCAGCCGTGGTGGCTAAACTTTATTCTGCATTGGTCGTTTTTTGTAGAATTACTGATCTGCCTCATTGCGTTGATTCTGTTGGTTCGTAAAAAGAATTGATCAAAAATTATTGATCAGTTTTCTTGCGCAAATTCAAAGCCACTTCATTTGTAGTGGCAAACCGCCTATAAGCTAAAAACTTTATAAAAAAATCTGTTAGACAATATCATTATTTTATGTCAATCAGCCCTTAACACACGCCTGAGTTCTGCTATGCTAACAGTCCATAAGACAAGCATGGAAGAATAGCATGAGCGTTACTATTGGTACCCCACTTCAATCATCTGCATTTAAAGTTTTACTGTTAGGTTCAGGAGAGCTTGGTAAAGAAGTGGTGATTTCATTACAACGACTTGGTGTTGAAGTTCACGCGGCAGACCGCTACGAAAACGCACCTGCCATGCAAGTTGCTCATTTCTCTTATGCCTTAAACATGGCAGATGCAACAGAATTAAAAGCTTTAATTGAAAAAGTAAAACCCAATCTTATTGTTCCAGAAATTGAAGCGATTGCTACTCAAGTATTAGTCGAAATCGAACAACAAAATATTGCAACCGTGATCCCTTCGGCAAAAGCAGTGAATTTAACCATGAACCGTGAAGGGATTCGTCGCTTAGCGGCGGAAGAACTTGGTTTACCCACTTCCGCTTACCGTTTTGCCAATACCTTAGAAAGCTTCCGTTCTGCATGTGATGACATTGGTTATCCGAACTTTGTTAAACCTGTAATGTCTTCCTCTGGTAAGGGGCAATCTCGTGTCAAAGAATATGCTGAAGTAGATGCAGCTTGGGAATATGCTCAAACTGGTGGTCGGGTAAATCAAGGTACAGTCATTGTTGAGTCACAAATTGACTTTGATTTTGAAATCACCTTACTCACTGTACGTTCGAAAAATCCAGAAACAGGTGAAATTGAAACCACTTATTGTGACCCAATTGGGCATCGTCAAGATTCAGGCGACTATGTAGAAAGTTGGCAGCCCCAAGCAATGACAGAAGCAGCTTTAAATGAAGCCAAACGCATTGCCAATAAAGTCACTGTAGCACTTGGTGGCTGTGGGATTTTTGGGGTAGAACTGTTTGTAAAAGGTGATAAAGTATGGTTTAGTGAAGTATCACCGCGTCCACACGATACAGGCTTAGTCACACTTGCATCACAATTCCAAAGCGAATTTGAATTACATGCACGTGCAATTCTGGGTTTACCTGTCAATACTGAACGACATAGTATTGCTGCAAGTGCTGTAATCTATGCAGGTGTAGATGCAAAGAATCTTTCATACGCTGGCTTAAATCTTGCTTTGCAAAATCCTGCGACAGACTTACGCCTGTTCGGTAAACCTGAAGGATTTAAACGTCGTCGTATGGGCGTGGCAACAGCACGTGCTGAAACAACAGACCAAGCACGTGAACTTGCACAAGAAACGGCTGCAAAAGTCACTGTTCATTTAAACAACTAGCCAATATATTTGCGGACAAGACATCCATGATCAACACCTCTCCTCTATTGGAATATGTAACTGATATACATGACATTAAAGCGATTAATCAATGGCGTAGCGATGTTGAGCAACAGTTAAATGAGGCCTATGATCATGGTACAACAATACGCGAAATTGTCCGTACCCGTTCAAATGTGGTAGATGAAGCCCTTATGTTTCTCTGGAAGCATTCAGGGCTAGATCAAACAGATCTCGGTTTATTTGCTGTTGGTGGCTATGGGCGACGCGAAATGTTGCCCTATTCCGATGTCGACATCATGATTCTTTCAGAAGAAGATCTTTCTCCTGAACAAGAACAAACGGTGACGCAATTTATTTCTACACTTTGGGATGTGGGAAATTTTAAACCGGGTGTCAGTGTACGTACCATCCGAAGTTGTTTTGAACAAGCCACCAATGATCTCACTGTGGCAACCTCGCTGATTGAAGCGCGATTAATTATTGGCAATCAACATCTGGCAAGATGGCCTCGTCGTGTCGTTTCCCAAACTTGGACAGATAAGACTTTCTTTGATGCCAAGATGGATGAACAAGCGCAACGCTATGCACAACATAACAATACTGAAAGCAATTTAGAACCCGATATTAAAAATGCACCCGGTGGTATTCGAGACATTAACCAAATTGGCTGGATTGCCAAACGGCATTTTCGGGTCAATCGTATTTACGACCTAGTTCATTTGGGTTTTATTTCTGAATTTGAATTGGGCGTCCTAGAAGAAGCTGAAAACTTTCTTTGGGAAATTCGCCATCATTTACACCGTTTAACCAAACGTGATGAAAATCGCCTATTGTTTGATTATCAACGTGATATTGCAGCTAAATTTGGCTATACACGAGAAGATGATCATCATCCAAATTATCCAATTGAACAGTTCATGAAGCGTTATTATCGTACCGCGCAACAGGTTTCGACCTTAAATGAAATGTTATTGGCTTATTTTAATGAATCGGTGATTACCCCACGCTTACCCGACTATGAACGTAAAATCGAAAATATTAACGAACATTTTAAATTGGTTGATGGCAAGCTTGCCGTTCAACAACATAAAACCTTTTCAGAAAATCCAAGCGCTATTTTAGAAATTTTCTATATCTTAGCAAATCGCCCTGAAATCGAGGGTATTCGTGCACGTACATTGCGTCTTTTGACTTTAGCGGCAAAACGTATTGATCAAGCATTTCGAGATAATCCGACCCATCAAGCATTATTCATGGCGATCATTCGCTCTCCATATCGTTTATATGAAACCATGGTGGCAATGAAACGTTATGGTGTATTAGGAAATTATATTCCTGCATTTGGGCAAATCATGGGACTGATGCAATATGACTTGTTCCATATTTATACCGTTGATGCACATACCTTACTGTTAATTCGTAATTTAAATCGTTTTAAAGAACCTGGCTTTGCCAAAGACTATCCTGTTGTCAGTTCTGTATTTCAACGCTTAGTCCGCCGTGACATCGTATTCCTTGCTGCATTATTCCATGATATTGCCAAAGGCCGTGGTGGAGATCACAGTGAACTTGGCGCTGAAGATGCAATTGAATTCTGTCTTGCGCATGGGTTTACTGAGCGCGAATGTAATCTGGTTGCTTGGCTCATCCAAAACCATTTACTGATGTCGATGACCGCACAGAAAAAAGATATTTCAGATCCAGATGTGGTGAAAGAGTTTGCTGAAAAGCTTGGTGATATGGAGCATTTAGATTATCTCTATACGCTGACGGTTGCCGATATCAATGCCACCAATCCAAAACTTTGGAATACATGGCGCTCTTCTTTGATGCGTCAACTCTATACCCATGCGCGTGATGTAATTCGTTCTGGTTTGGGTCGACCTGTTGATTATCAAATGCTGATTGAAGATACCAAATTCTCTGCAAGCGAAGTCTTGGTGGATGAGTTTCCACTCGATCAAGTTGAAAAGGTTTGGCAAGAGCTTGGGGACGAATACTTCCTTAAAGAATCCGCAGATGAAATTGCATGGCATACTCGTGCCATTTTGCAACACGGCGACAACCCTGCACCATTGGTGCTCATGCGTGCGCACCGTAAAGCAGCACAAGATGCTGTACAGATCTTTATTTATACTCAAGACCAACCCAATCTGTTTGCCACCACAGTGGCAATTTTGGATCGTATGAATCTGGATGTCCAAGATGCACGGATTATCACTGCAACCAAAGCCTTTAGTTTAGATACTTATGTGGTCTTGGATCGTTTCGGTACCTTATTAACCGATCCTGAACGTGAAGAAACAGTCAAACAGGCGTTAATTAAAGCCTTAAGCGAATCAGATAAATATCCGGGTTTGATGCAACGTCGTATTCCACGTCAACTTCGCCACTTCGATATTGAAAATACCGTGGATGTAACACTTAACGAAGCTTTGCAGCAAAATATGGTAGAAATCTCTACCCTCGATCAACCGGGCTTACTTGCACGCGTTGGTGGTTTATTTATGATGCAAGGTTTAGACATACATTCTGCTAGAATCGCCACACTGGGTGAAAAAGCAGAAGATATTTTCTTTGTCACCAAAAAAGATGGCACCCCCCTCACTGAAGCTGAGGCTGAAGTCTTTACCGCAAAATTAAAAGCGGCATTAGATGAAGCATCCAATCAAATCTGTGGGCAACATTAATCTTACTTTCTATCGTGGTAATTGTTTCATGAACTCTAGTTTGTCTTTATTACATCCTTATCCATTTGAAAAGTTAAGCCAGCTTTTTCAGGATGTAAAACCTGCAGATTTACCTTTGATCCCACTTTCAATTGGAGAACCAAAGCATCCTGCTCCTGAGTTTGTGAAGCAAGCGATCATTGATAATTTTCAGCACCTTTCAACTTATCCAAACAGTAAAGGTTTACCAGAACTTCGTGAAAGTATTGCTCAGTGGCTAACCCGTCGTTTTAAACTGAATGCGATCAGTGCCGAAGATCATGTTCTTCCAGTTACAGGTACACGTGAAGGGATTTTCTCTTTTGTACAGGCCTTGATTAATCGTGATGATGCACCTTATGTAGTAATGCCTAATCCGTTCTATCAGATTTATGAAGGTGCGACACTTTTAGCTGGTGCCAAGCCATACTTTGTCAACTGTACCGAAGACAACAATTACCTCGGTGATTTTGATGCTGTACCTGCTGAAGTTTGGGAAAAAACTGCACTTTTGTTTGTTTGTACGCCGGGAAATCCTACTGGTGCGGTACTTTCAAAAGCACAATTTAAAAAGCTCATTGCACTTTCTGACCAATATGACTTTGTGATTGCTTCTGATGAATGTTACTCAGAATTGTGGTTTGATGAAGCACCGATCGGCTTATTGGAAGTCTGTGCTGAATTAGGTCGTGACGACTATAAAAATTGTATCGTATTCCATTCTCTGTCTAAGCGTTCAAACCTACCGGGTATGCGCTCAGGTTTTGTTGCTGGGGATGCAAACTTACTTAAACCTTATTTAAAATTCCGCACTTATCACGGCGCTGCAATGCCAGTCCAACATCAATTGGCTTCAATTGTTGCTTGGAACGATGAAACACATGTTGAAGAAAATCGCAGACTGTATCGTGCCAAATTTGATTTGTTCCAAAATGAACTCGGTCATCTTTTACCATTACAAAAGCCTGATGCAGGCTTCTATTATTGGTTAAAAGTCGATCATGATGAAAACTTTGCCAAAATGTTAATGGAAAAAGCCAACATTAAAGTTTTACCGGGGCGTTATTTGTCTCGTGATACTGAACAAGGCAATCCTGGTGAAGGTCATGTTCGTATGGCATTGGTCGCAGATATTGCTCAATGTGAGCAAGTGATTCAACGTCTAAAAACCATTTTATAAAAATATACTGTTATAAAAAATGCCCCAAATTTGGGGCATTTTTTTATGGTGTTTAAAAATCAAATGCCGCACTTAACATGAATGTACGAGGTTGCCCAGCAACCAAATAGCCGTTCTCGGTATTGGAGCTACTATTGATGTTGTCGAATAGACCAACTGATGACCAATAGTTTTTATCGAAGACATTATTTACACGGAAATTAAAAGTTGTCGGTGTCTGCCCCAACTGAGTTTTATACGTCGCGCCAAGATCTAAAGTCGTCCAATCACTAACTTTCAATTTATTGTTTAAACTCGCATAAGTCGAACCTGTATAAGTAACTTGAGCATTTAAAGACACATCTTGGACTGTTGGCAATTTCCAATCAGCACCAACATTTGCTTGAAATTCTGCAACACCCACTTCCTTTTTATTATCGTAGTTAGCATTACCTGTATTTTTTTGCTTTGCATCAATCCAAGTTGCACCACCCAACACTTTTAAAGAATCCGTCAATTGACCAAAAGTATTGAGTTCAACACCACGATGTACATATTTACCCGCATCACTAAAAACACTGTTTTCAAGTACTGCACGTTGTTTATCGATATCAAACAAACTTAGGCTTGCGCCAAACTGATCATTTTCATATTTGGCACCAATTTCTTTTTGTTTAGCAACGAATGGTTTGAGTGTTGTAGTTTCTTTCGTCGTTGAATTGGTATTACTCAAACCTTTAGCTAAAGATTCAATATAATTTGCATAAACCGAAACTTCAGGCAGAATTTTATAACTTAGCCCCAAAGCAGGGGTAAACTTACTTTCATCATACCCACCTGATTTAATTGAAGTTCCATAATTATAATTTTCTTGCATGATGGTTTGATAACGTCCACCGAGCATGACTGTTAATTTATCATCTAAAGCTTTGAGGTTATCGCCAATGGCAATACTTCTTAAACGCGTCCGAGTCGTTAATTTAGGTGTATCTAAGTTATTCCCAAACAACGCATTTTGTGAATAAGCAGGTTGATCATACTGGATTGGATTATAGATATTGTTGGCTAATGTATTTTTATAGTCCATCACATAAGCATTGCGGGTGTTCTGTTGAAATGCCGATGCAGATAGCACTAAATTATGTTCAATTGAACCTGTGTTTACTTTACTACGCACACCAACTTCACCAGTATTGACCATATCTACACGCGCATTGTCAAATCGATAAATGGTTCCCGCGCCTGTTGTCTGATTGGTCAATGTCATATTTGCTAAACTGTTTTGCTCTTCGCCATGTCGAAAACCATAAGCAGCATAAGCTGTTAAATTATCTGCTAAATCATATTCAGCACGATAACTTCCGAAGACATCCTCTTCATTTGAATACGTCCATTTTTGTGCAAAGTTATCTGAGCCATCAATTGCTTTCGGAATCTCGGTAATACCCGCGCCTAAAGTCACGTTTGGACGAGTCGCTTTTAAACGATTATTCACATAACCCATATCTCCAGAAAGACGTAAACGATCACCACGGTAATCCAAACCTATAGAAGCTAAGCTTAAAGATGCTTCTTCATTATCTACAGCAGTATCACCGCCATGATATGCTGTGTTTACTCGTACGCCGAATTGTTGATCTTCACCAAAACGGCGAGAAATATCATTGGCAATATAACCGCCATTAAAGTCCGTACCTACTGTGACACGATTAAGTGGTTCGTTACTTGCACGTTTCGGCAATAAGTTAATTGCACCACCAATCCCACCATTACTTGGCATTGCTCCATTTAAAAATGAGGATGCCCCTTTTAATACTTCAACACGTTCAAACAGCTCTGCAGGAATATACTGACGTGGTAAAATTGAATATAAGCCATTATAGGCTGTGTCGTCTGAGCCCAAGTTAAAGCCACGAATATAATAATTTTCTTGGAAATTACCAAAACCGCGTCCGACACGAACACTTGGATCCGCTTTTAAAACATCCCCAACACTTTTTGCTTGTCGCTCTTGAATATATTGATTGGTATAGCTGGTTAGATTAAACGGTGTATCTATATTTTTCTGATTGCCAAATATCCCAACTTTACCACCAGAAGCCACCTGTCCTCCAGCAAATGCTGGCATTAAACCCTCTGCTGATGCATCTGCACTCGCGACTACTGTAATCGTACTCAGTTGTTTTGCATTACCATTGCTCGACTGAGACAATGAAGCATCTTGTTGTTCAGCATGCGCAATTGCAGCACTTGTCGCCACTGCCATCATCACAATTAAGGGTTTAATTTTTCGCATAGGAGGCTCTAAAACAGTCATCTAAATTAAGCCGCCATATTAAATGATAATCACTCTTACTTAAACTTACTTTCTCATTTTATAAGCATGTTTTTTTAAATAAAAAAGCAAGATCTCATGGTATTTATTTATTAAAAAATATTATAAATTGTGAATGGTCTTGTAGTTTTTATACAAAATTATGCTGATCTTGATGGTTTCTATATTAAAAACATATAAATAATTTTAACCGCTCAAGCCATCTAATAATCAAGGCCTTAAAACAACAAATATCACTAACTTCAACGGCCTCTCTATAGCAAAATTTAACCGCTTAACTTTCAAAAAATCACATTAAGCGCTGTATTGCAACTTGACCAAACATAGAGCCTTTAGAGATACTCAACTTATCTCTACTCATTTAAAAAACTAAAATGAAATCGCATGACCCAATGAAAAAAAAACGCATAAACTCAAAACTCGGGATCATTATTGCAATTATTTTTATTGTGCTAATCGTCGCTTTTATTGGATGGAAATCTTCAAATAAAAAGCAGCCTTCTCCAGAAAATGCAGCAACATCCGCTTCTAGCGCAAAACCAGCACTGACTGTAACGGTGATACAACCCGAGCTACAAAACTGGAAGCAAAACTTTACAGCCAATGGCAATATTGCTGCATGGCAAGAAGTGGTGATTGGCAGTGAACTTTCGGGGCAACGAATTACCAAAGTCAATGTCAACGTTGGAGATAGCGTACAACGTGGGCAAGTTTTGGCTGAAATTAACAGTGAAAGTATTCGTGCTGAATTGGCGACAGCAAAGGCCAATTATGCAGAAGCGAAAGCTGTGCTAGCTGATGCCAGTATCAATAATCAACGTATTCAACAACTCAAAAATACCGGTGCAATTTCACAACAAGAAGCGACAAAATACCTGACTTCTCAAAGTACAGCACAAGCCCGCTTAGATGCAGCCAAAGCCCAAATTGACAGTAATCAGCTTCGTTTAACGCAAACCCAAGTGATTGCACCCGATCATGGGGTTATTTCAGCACGTACAGCAACAGTTGGCTCATTGGCACAAACGGGACAAGAACTGTTCCGTTTGATCCGTGATAACCGTTTGGAATGGCGTGCCGAAGTAACCTCGACAGACTTATATAAACTTAAAAAAGGCATGACAGCGCATATCACCTCACCTGATCCTAGCCGTTCAGCCGTTTCAGGTAGCGTTCGGATGATTGCACCAGTCATTGACCCGCAAACACGTTATGGTTTGGTCTATGTGGATATACCTACCACTGATGCTGTTCGTATGGGTATGTTTGTCAAAGGTGAGTTTGATCTAGGCGAAAAGCCAGCACTAACAGTGCCTCAAACCGCAGTACTCTTACGTGATGGTTTCTCTTATGTGTTTATTGTCAATAAAGATAATCGAGTAACTCAACAGAAAGTCACACTTGGTCGACGTTTAAATGATCGTGTTGAAATTGTTGATTTAGCAGCAAACACTCAACTGGTTGCCTCTGGAACAGGATTCTTGTCAGATGGTGATTTAATCAAACGTGGTCAAGCGATTCCAGATACACCATTGACCAAACAACTCGTTAGCACGCAGGAGAAATAACATGAATTTCTCCGCTTGGTCGATTAAAAATCCGATTCCCGGTATCTTGCTTTTTATCATGCTTGGTTTAGCGGGTTTGATGTGTTTTCATTGGATGAAAATACAACAATTTCCCGATATTGAATTACCAATGGTCACGGTCACAGCGGCTTTACCCGGTGCAGCACCACCGCAACTGGAAACAGAAGTTGCACGTAAAATTGAGAACTCGATTGCAACTTTACAGGGACTTAAAAATCAATATACCAATATCCAAGATGGTGTAGTCACCGTAACCGCAGAGTTTCAACTGGAAAAACCACTGCAAGAAGCTGTTGATGATGTCCGTAACGCGGTTTCACAAGTACGTTCAGATTTACCTGCGGATCTTCGTGATCCAATTGTCAGTAAAATCAATCTTTCAGGTTCACCGATTCTCACCTATACCATTCAGTCCCCTCGTATGGATGAGGAAGCATTGTCTTGGTTTGTGGATTACGATGTTGCACGTGCAATGTTAAAAGTCAAAGGCGTTGGTGCGGTTTCTCGTGTAGGCGGCGTCACGCGTCAAGTTGATGTTGAATTAGATCCTGAAAAACTCTTAGCATTAAACGCCACAGCAACAGACATCACCCGACAATTACGCCTTGTTCAACAAGATGCATCTGGCGGACAAACCAAAATAGGCGGCAGTGAACAGTCTATTCGTACCATTGCCACAGTAAAAACTGCTGCTGAAATTGCAGCAATGGATATTGCCTTGAGTGATGGTCGCCATATTCGGCTGGATCAAGTTGCCAACATTCGCGACGGCATTGCTGAACGACGTTCTGCTGCACTGTTAAATGGCCACCCTGTGATTGGCTTTGAAATTACCCGCAGTAAAGGTGCAAGTGAAGTTGATGTTGAAATCGGAGTAAAAGAGGCACTTGAAACATTAAAAGCGGCGCATCCTGATATTAAAATCACTGAAGCATTTAACTTTGTAAATCCTGTGGTTGATAACTATAAAGGCTCAATGTCCTTGCTGTATGAAGGCGCACTTCTTGCAATCTTGGTGGTTTGGTTATTTTTACGAGATTGGCGTGCCACGATCATTGCGGCAACTGCCCTGCCTTTGTCCATTCTACCTGCCCTAATTGGCATGTATTACTTAGGTTTTACTTTAAATATTGTCACACTGTTAGCCATGTCGTTGGTTGTGGGAATACTGGTTGATGATGCCATTGTAGAAATTGAAAATATCATCCGGCATCTTCGAATGGGGAAAACACCTTATGAAGCGGCCATGGAGGCAGCCGATGAAATTGGTTTAGCCGTGATTGCCACCACTTTTACCTTGATTGCAGTGTTCTTACCCACTGCCTTTATGAGTGGTATTGCAGGTAAATTCTTTGTGCAATTTGGCTGGACAGCGGCTTTGGCTATTTTTGCCTCACTCTTGGTGGCACGCTTACTGACGCCTATGATGTCAGCCTATATACTTAAACCTTGGGTTGGTAAAGTTGAAAGTCATCATGACAATCAAGTATTAGATGATCAAAGCCAACCAATCAAAGATCATGGTGATCTTGAACTTCAACATGATCGTGCCAAAGATGGTCGGGTGATGCGCGCATATATGCGGATGGTCACGTGGTGTTTAAATCATCGTTGGATCACCTTAAGCAGTGCCATCATATTTTTTATTGCGTCTCTCATGCTCATCCCTTTACTCCCTACGGGCTTTGTTCCACCACCTGACACTGGGCAGACCCAAGTGCGTGTAGAGCTTCCACCAGGTTCACAATTTCCAGACACCTTAAAAGCAGCAGAATACGCCCGTAGTTTAATTAAAGATCATCCTGAAATTAAAAGTGTCTATACCACGATTGGTGGTGGTTCAGCAGGTACAGATCCTTTTGCGGGTGGTGCATCAAGTGAACCAAGAAAAGCAACCTTAACCATTCAAGTCACAGCACGTTCAGACCGCGATGCGAGTTTGCAAAAAATTGAAAATGACTTACGCCAACGTTTAGCTCCACTGCCTGGTGCACGAATTCAAGTCGGTATTGCAGGCAATAACAGCCAATACCAAATTGCGCTGTCAGGTGATGACCCTGATGTACTAATCACGACAGCACGTCAAGTAGAACGAGAAATCCGTACTATTCCAAATATTGGTAGTATTACCTCAAGCGCAGCATTGATTCGCCCTGAATTGGTGATTCGCCCTGACTTTGCAAAAGCTGCGGATTTAGGCATTACCACACAAAATATCGCTGAAACTGTGCGTATTGCCACGGCGGGAGATTTTGATCAGAACTTGGCAAAATTAAACCTTTCGCAACGACAAATTCCAATTGTCATCAAACTGCCCCTGTCTGCACGTCAAGATCAAGATCTGATTAAACGCTTGATGATTACTGGTAGTAAAGGTCCAGTGATGTTAGGCACCATTGCACAAGTTAATATTGAAAGTGGTCCTTCACAAATTGACCGTTTTAACCGTTTACGTAACATCAACTTTAATATTGAGCTCAATGATCAGCCTTTAGGCGATGTTTCGGCTGCTGTAGATAAACTTCCAACCATCAAAAACTTACCTCCGACAGTAAAACGTACCAATCTGGGTGATGCCGATGTGATGGAACAGCTCTTTGCAAGCTTTGGTTTAGCTATGCTAACAGGCGTATTGTGTATCTATGTGGTTTTAGTGCTCCTGTTTAAAGACTTCTTACAACCGATCACCATTTTAGTGGCATTGCCTTTGGCACTGGGTGGTGCGTTTGTGCTACTGCTTTTAGCAAAAAGTAGTTTTTCGATGCCAAGTTTGATTGGCTTAATCATGTTGATGGGAATTGCCAGTAAAAACTCGATTCTTTTGGTCGATTATGCAATTATCGCCCGTAATGAACGACAGTATTCACGTATGAATGCGCTCTTAGATGCCTGCCACAAGCGTGCACGCCCCATTATTATGACCACTTTAGCGATGGGTGCAGGTATGTTTCCAATTGCCTTAGGAATAGGTACAGATCCAAGTTTTAGAGCACCGATGGCAATTTCTGTAATTGGTGGACTGATTACCAGTACCTTCTTATCGTTATTGGTTATTCCTGTTGTATATACATTTATTGATGATATTCACAACATGTTATTCAAACGCAATAAAGCCAATAAATCGAACGAAGCAAGCGTATCTCATTCTTGATTTTTAAAATTGAATCAGATGACAACATAATGTAAAAGAGAATGCCTATCTAGATCTTTATTAGATAGGCATGTTTTTATTTGAGCTAATTTTATTTGATTAATTCAGCAACAAAGCCGCAGCAAATAAGCCAAAGCAAAAGGATGAAAGATAATAAATATATTTGATTTTGGTTTTAAACCAATGCATAGCTTTATTTTGAGTCATCAATCGCACCAAAAACAAGTTCCAGATCAAAACTACACTCACCATCCACAGACAGGTTAAAGTCAGTTGAACAACATTATAGTGTTGATAAATTGCCATAATAATACTGCTATAAAACAGAATATTTTTAGGATTTAATAAACTCGACTGTACCCCCAGTAAGACATATTTCATCCATGCAAAGGTTGGTTTATTTTGGTGTTCTAGATGATAATCCCCTATTAGCTTAGCTTGTTGTGCAAATATGAAACACCGATAAGACAAATAACTTAAATAAGCAATACAGCCCCATTTTACCAGCTTTAAAATTTCATCATCGAGTTTGCCAAGAAAAAACAATGAGCTCAAAATAAGACCAATCACGGCAACATTTCCCAAGACGATCCCTAAGCAAACAGCCCTCGCTGCATGTGGTCCATTTCGAAACAACGAAGTTAAAATAAGAAAAAAATCAGGGCCCGGTGAAAGCAAAGCAATGAAATGGGTGACAATCACAATAATGAACAGTTGCATTACTCGATCCAAAAAATATTTAGATAAGCTTAAATATTTTTAGAACCTATTATCTTGTAGATAATTGCGCAGTTAGAGCATGACAAACTGAGCTTGAAACTGCTTCGGTGTGATTCCAGTATGCGATTTAAACACATGATGAAAATGACTTTGGTCTGTAAATCCCAAATCATGTGCAACTTGAATAATTGCTTCTCCAGACTTCAAACGCTTTCTGGCTATATTTATTTTTTGATTTAATTGATACGCATGTGGTGTTAAGCCAAAATTATTTTTAAACAAGCGAATAATGGCATAACGACTAATCCCTAGACTTTGACTGAGATCTTCTAAAGAAAGCATCTGTTTACTGTGATTCATATCATCAATCATTGCACCCAAATGCTTTTGAAAATAATCAGACTGCTTTAATAACGTAAATTCAAAATTGGGCAATAATATTTCACTCAGGACTTCAATTAATTGTTGTTGTTTGAATAAAATCGATATGGTTGGATCAAATAACAGCTGATTTAACTGCGTAAATGCTTGGTATATATGTGAGTTTGTTAAAATTTGTGGTTTTAGCAACGGAATATGATGGGGATAAAGCTGCTCAATATCTTTGACTAATTCTGAAAAAAGTTGAGCAACCCAATGTGCATCTAGATGCATCATTTGATAACTCCATGCTTGATTTTCCAGTGGATTACATGCGTGTTCCACCTCAGCAGGAATGATTACTACGCTTCCTGTTTGAATTTGCTCTTCGCTGGCAAAATAGCTACTAAAGCGACTTATTCCACAATCCACAGCACCAATCGAAAAGGTCGGATGGCTATGTGATTTATAGCAAATACGACTTTGACATGCCCTACGTGTTTCGACATAGGGCATTTGCGGATCAGTCCAAAATTCAACTGCAGTGTCTAATTGCATCATATCCTCAGTCTTATTTTGGTCTATACAACAGGTTATTCTGCTAAAGCTTTTTCAATATCCTGTTCTATATCCTCAGGCTTCGTGGTTGGTGCATAGCGGTTAATCACTTCACCTTTCTTATTTATTAAGAATTTGGTGAAATTCCACTTAATGCCACTGCCGAGTATGCCCTTACTGTTATTGGTTAAATAACGGAATATCACATGCGCTTCAGGTCCTTTTACATTCACTTTAGCGAACATTGGAAAAGAAACACCATAATTGCGTTGGCAATAAGTGCCGATTTGCTCATTTGTACCGGGGTCTTGTCCACCGAACTGGTTACAAGGAAATCCTAAAACTTCAAGACCTTGGTCTTTATATTTCTCGTAAACCTTTTCTAATCCTGCAAATTGTGGAGTAAAGCCACATTTACTTGCAGTATTTACAATCAATAAAACTTTTCCTTCATAATCAGAAAAAGATTTATTTTCACCCTCTAACAGCTCAGCCTCAAACTGATAAATGTTGGTCATGGATACGTTTCCTCGTCGCCTTTTTCTTGTGATTTTAATTCTAAAGAAGCGGAATTTACGCAGTAGCGTAAGCCCGTTGGTTGTGGTCCATCTTCAAATACATGCCCCAAATGAGCGTCGCAATGATGGCATATAATTTCTACACGTTCCATACCATGTGAATGATCATCTTGTTCTTCTATAACAGTATTATTGATCGGTTTAAAAAAGCTCGGCCAACCACAACCACTGTCATATTTGGTTTCTGAAGAGAATAATTCTTCCCCACAACATCGACATACATAGGTTCCATGCTGCTTGGAATTCCAATACTTTCCAGTAAAGGCAGCTTCAGTGCCCTTTTGTCGAGTGATTTTAAATTCCTCTGGTGATAACTCTCTTTGCCATTCTCGGTCTGTTTTATTGAGTTTTCCCATCATTAAACTCCTTTAAATCTTTGACATTCAATGTCATGCTTCAGTACTTCCATATTTACGCTAGAGCTTGGAAAATTTCTAGCTAAATTTCAACATAGATTGTGATATTTCAGTAATCTATTTTTTTAACTCAAAATAATTGGATAAAATTATGTCCGTTTTAGGTAACACAACCCCACGTGAAATCAAGAAATCGTCAAAGCTAGAGCATGTTTGCTACGACATTCGTGGACCAGTGTTACGAGCGGCCAATGAGATGGAAGAAGCCGGTCATAAAATTATTAAATTAAATATCGGTAACCCCGCCCCGTTCGGCTTTGAAGCCCCGCAAGAAATTATCAATGATGTGGCTTTAAATTTGCCTAATGCTGTCGGTTATACAGATTCAAAAGGAATCTTCCCTGCGCGTAAAGCCATCTGTCAGTATTATCAGCAAAAAGGTATCTTGGATTTACATGTTAAAGATGTGTATATCGGGAATGGTGTATCTGAACTGATCGTTATGGCGATGCAAGGTTTATTGGATGATGGCGATGAAATGCTGGTTCCAATGCCAGATTACCCATTATGGACGGCAGCCGTAAATCTATCAGGTGGTACAGCGATTCACTATAAATGTGATGACCAAAACTACTGGTATCCTGATATGGCGGATATGGAAAGTAAAATCACCCCGAATACTCGTGGTATTGTGGTGATTAACCCAAACAATCCAACAGGTTCAGTCTATCCACGCCATGTTTTAGAACAGATTGTCGCATTGGCAAAAAAACATGATCTGATTTTATTTGCAGATGAAATTTACGACAAAATTGTGTATGACGGTATCGAACATGTCTCTGTTGCAGCATTAGCAGGAAACCATTTATGTGTTTCTTTTAATGGTTTATCTAAAGCCTATCGTATTGCAGGTTACCGTTCTGGTTGGATGGCGATTACGGGTGATAAGTCACGTGCAATGGATTACATTGAAGGCTTGGACATGCTTGCCTCTATGCGTTTATGTGCCAACCATCAAGCCCAATATGCGATTCAAACTGCTTTAGGTGGATATCAATCAATTAATGATTTGATCCGCCCAGGTGGTCGTTTATATGAACAACGCAATATTGCTTGGGAAATGCTTAACGATATTCCTGGCGTGTCGTGCGTAAAACCAGAAGGTGCAATGTATTGTTTCCCTAGGCTGGATCCTGAAATCTATCCAATTGAAGATGATGAAAAATTCATGTTAGATTTCCTCAAAGCTGAAAAAGTTTTACTGGTTCAAGGAACAGGTTTTAACTGGCCTACACCTGATCATTTCCGTGTGGTATTCCTTCCTGCAGAAAATGAATTACGTGAAGCAATGAACCGCTTAAGTCGTTTCTTGGCAAAAATGCGTTAATCTTTATAAAGTAAAGATAAGCTAAAAAAGGCATTCAAAATTGAATGCCTTTTTTAATTGCTCAATTCATCTGTACAACTAAAAACTTAGTCATTGACGTTATATTGCACAACATCTTCATTGAATGCTGAAAAAACGCACTGGCAAGCACTTTATCCAGTTTTAATAGTATGTAACTATAAATTTGAGTGATTATTTGAAAAATTACATTTTTAAATAAGTATGGGCAACAGCTCAGTATTTATATAGATTTAAAAACTGGTACAAAAAATGCTTATGACCAGAACAATGATTGAAAAGGATAGTTTATGAAAAAGACGGTTACTGCACTTACACTTGCAATTGGCATGCTTTTACCCTTTACGAGTTATGCAAAAAATAATGTCGTTGTCGTCGCAACTGGCGGTACGATCGCGGGTGCTGGAGCAAGTTCTACAAATAGCGCAACATATACTGCTGCGAAAGTTCCTGTAGATGATTTGTTGAATGCAGTTCCGCAAATTCAAAATCTTGCTAATGTTACAGGCGTACAGGCTTTACAGGTTGCTTCAGAAAGCATCACTGACAAAGAGCTTTTAACCATTGCACGTAAAGTAAATGAATTGGTTAAAAAGCCTGATGTGAATGGCGTGGTGATTACCCATGGTACAGATACTTTAGAAGAAACTGCTTATTTTCTAAGTCTTACGGTTCATACAGATAAACCAATTGTCGTTGTTGGTTCTATGCGTCCACCTTCAGCGCTTTCAGCTGACGGCCCTTTGAACCTGTATAGTGCTGTTGCGCTTGCTGCCGCAGACAGTGCCAAAGGCAAAGGCGTTTTTGTGTTAATGAATGATGATATTTTTGCAGCACGTGATGTGTCAAAGACCATCAATATTCATACCGATGCTTTTGTCAGCCAATGGGGTGCTTTAGGTACACTGGTTGAAGGTAAACCTTATTGGTTTAGAAACGTTGCAAAACGTTTTAACAATAGCTCTGAGTTTAATATTGAAAACATTCAGGGTGATGCGTTACCAATCGTTCAAATCGTTTATGGTTCAGGCAATATGCTTCCAGATGCCTATGTGGCCTATGCGAAAGCGGGTGCTAAAGCCATTATTCATGCGGGTACAGGTAATGGTTCCGTTGCCAACTATATTGTTCCGACATTAAACCAACTCCAGCAACAAGGTGTACAGATCATTCGTTCTTCACGCGTTCCACAAGGTTTTGTGTTACGTAATGCTGAACAGCCTGATGATAAATATGGTTGGGTGGTTGCTCACGATTTAAATCCGCAAAAAGCAAAACTTTTAGCTGCTTTAGCACTGACCAAAACCAAAGATGCAAAAGAAATTCAACGGATGTTCTGGGAATACTAGTTTAATATCTGAATCAAGCTTAATACTTGAATCAAGTTTAAAACCAGCACAAAGTTAATCGTAAATACATTCATTAAACCGCCAAATTAATTTGGCGGTTTAATTTTATCTTGAATGAATAAATACTTAATCTACTGTTAAATCCAATTGATCAAGGATATAAAGTGTATTGCCATCAATGATATTTTTATCGTGATCCAAATACTTTTGTTCCAATACTCCATCCGTTTCAGAAAAAGCATAATCATCATCATTGAGAAGCCCTAAATGCTGTTCATCAATCACCCATAGACCTTCAATTTTATCGTGCGGATAGTGTAAACGCGCAACCAAATCCACCACTAAGGTTTTTTCTACTGGGTAGATACCCTGTTGAGCCAGACCACTCCAGCCTGCTGTTAACACATATTGTTCTAGGGTTTGTTCCGCTATCAACAGACCGAATTGTTCATCTTGCCGAATCGTTGAACTTGGCTTTAGCTTTTCCAAATCAGTGGCATGTTGCAGATTGATTTTATAAATCCGTTTAAATGCTTGAGGATTATCTTTATAGAAATCATCATCACGTTCTGCGACTAGAAATTGCGTGGAACTCAAGGCTGTAATTGCTGTATTTGAATAGGTCTTTGCACCCCCTTCTTGTTGATACAAATACTGAGAAACGACTTTGCTTTCTAAATCAATCATCACAATACGCACAAGATCTGATTTGCTTACTGAAGCATCGGGATTGCTCATGGTGGATTGCATAATGCCCACCAGCTTTTTTTGATCGGGTGTAATGGTTAAACCTTCCATTCCTCGATTCTGGCGTCTATTGGCATATTCTTGAGGCAATAAATAACCCGATGTTCTTCGCTCATCTAAAACATAGGCATTGATACGATCAATTTCTAGCCCATCTGCATTAAAATGCACAATATGAGGACCGTATTCATCACTGACCCAAAAAGTACCATCTTTGAGTGCAACCAAACCTTCAGCATCCAATCCAAATTCATCTGTCCCTATGGCTAATTTCTTTCCATCTTGGTCATAGGCGATTTCTTTACTTGCGCCAAAATGCTGATTAGGCAAACCTGTAATATTTCTGCCCGTTGGATCTTTTAATAAAATTTCTTTTATTTTCTGAATAGTTCCATCTTTTTTTAACTCAAATAATCCAATTTTAGGGGTATAGTCAGGATCTAAAAAGATTTTGCCATGATCTTGATTAACGTTATACGTGGTGTTCGGCCCACGATCTGTAAGTGCATAGAATTGATACTTTTCTGTGGGGTGTGCTGAAATTTCTGAACCAAACCCACCACAACGAACCTCGATAAAATGGCCGGGTTTTGCACCATCAGGAATATTGCGAATGTTTAAAACCTCATAAGGTAAACGCACGCCTTGGCTAAATTTTTTATAAAGCTGAAGATCTGTGTCAATATTGTTTGGGTTGATATGCTGTTCAGAAGACAATAAGTCCATATGCCAATCTCATTTTTTAATATTCTGATTATTTTCTATCATGAAATCAGATAAACCACAGTAAAAGAAATGCGATAAACTGTATAAATACACATTCAAAGTCAGTATAAATGAAAAGATTTTTTGCCCTATCGCTGATTGTTTGTTCTGCATCACTACAATTGGCATATGCTGGGACGACGTTTAAAAAAGTTTCTGAGTGTCAGAGTGATTATTTTAATGGCGATTATTGTTCTAAAGCCAACCTTGCCAAATACAAAAATGCGCTTAAATCAATGCAGCCTAATTTTGATAAAAAATATATTTTACTCAATACGGGAACTTCAGATTCTTTAGAAATGGTTGCTATAGATACTCAAACAGGGATTGTCTATCCACTCAATTATCAGTTCACGGGTTGGGAAGATAATGAAGGCAATGTCAAAAAGAAGCCCACATATACATTTGGATTGAATGACGCCAAATTATGCTTAATGGGTTCGCAATTCGATGGTGATCATCCTGGCACACATGAAACTTATAGCAATATCAAAAATTGTTTTAGCATCAGTCATCAATATGGCCATACAAAATTTGAATCAAATTACGATGATCAGGTTCAATATAACTATGATAACAAAAGCAAAACGTGGAAGCCTTATTCGCGTTAAATTTTAAATCCATAAAAAAAGAGGCTTTCGCCTCTTTTTTAAATTTAACAATCCGTTAAATACCAGACTTAAACTAATTCAGGTTTAGTCAATTCAGTCATTGGCCAACGTGGTGTTGTCGTCACCGATAAACCATCTTTTTGTCCAGCTTTTAAACGCTGATAACCTGCAAACGCTATCATTGCGCCATTATCTGTACATAAAGCAGGTTCTGCATAATAAACCGTTGCTTTAATTTTAGCTAAATCTGCTTCTAAACGCTCTCTTAAACGTTTATTGGCACTGACACCGCCCGCAATCACCAAACGTCTTAAACCCGACTGTTTTAAGGCTTTAATCGACTTTTTAACCAAAGTATCCACCAAAGCTTCTTGGAATGAAGCCGCAACGTCTGCATCACGTTGTTCTTCACCTAATTTTTTTAACTGCACTGAAACAGCAGTTTTTAGACCACTAAATGAAAAATCTAGCCCTTGATGCAACATTGGACGTGGAAATTCAAACGCGTTTTTGTCACCTTGTTCCGCCAATTTTGAAATATTTGGACCACCCGGATAAGGTAATTTCAACATTTTTGCGACTTTATCAAAAGCTTCACCAGCGGCATCGTCAATCGACTCACCTAGAATTTCGTACTCACCAATTGCGTGTGCTGCCATCAATTGAGTGTGTCCACCTGACACTAATAATGCGACAAACGGAAATTCAGGTGGATTTTCGGATAATAATGGAGCAAGCATATGACCTTCCATATGATGCACGCCAATCGCGGGTTTATTCAGCGCAAAAGCCAAGGTGCGACCAAATAATGCCCCTGTCATCAATGCACCCATTAAGCCAGGGCCGCGCGTATACGCCACTGCATCGATCTCTGATTTTTTCACACCGCTTTGCTCAAGAAGTTGATTAATCAAAGGAATTAACTTTCGAACATGATCACGAGAAGCCAACTCAGGAACGACACCACCATACTCTGCATGCAATTTAATTTGACTATATAACACCTGTCCTCTTAAGCCGACTTCATTGTCATAGAGCGCTAATCCTGTTTCATCACATGAAGTTTCTAAGCCCAGAACGATCATTAAATTGCCTTTTACCCATTTCAAAATATTGCTAAAGCTATTATAGACTTGTGGTATGAGATGTAAATGAGTAAAATACTGACCTTCACTTGTGATCTAGGGTAATTCGACCCTGATCTTATCCATAACTTAATGAGGATTCTTCATGCCACAAGTTAAATTGAAAGAAGGCGAACCAGTAGACGTAGCTATCCGTCGTTTCAAACGTTCATGCGAAAAAGCTGGTGTTTTAGCTGATGTTCGTAAACGTGAATTCTACGAGAAACCTACTCAAGAACGTAAACGTAAAAAAGCTGCTGCTGTTAAACGCTACCAAAAGAAATTGGCGCGTGAATCAGTACGTACTACTCGCCTTTACTAAGATTAATTTGTGATTGATTGACTCACCTGGACAGATAAATGACTACTTTAAAAATCCAAATAACTGATGTTTTAAAAGCAACAATGCGTGCTAAAGAAATGGGTAAGTTAACGGTAATTCGTGGTCTACAGGCAGCAATCAAGCAAATCGAAGTCGATGAGCGCATAGAGCTTGACGATACTCAGGTTCTTGCGGTCATTGAAAAGCAAATCAAACAACGTAAAGAATCGGTCAAAGCCTTTGAAGGTGCAGGCCGTGAAGATTTAGCTAGTAAAGAACAAGCCGAAATTGAGGTGTTATCTCAGTTTCTACCTGAAGCTATGTCAGAGGACGAGCTTGATTCTCTCATTGCGCAAACTATTACTGCGCAAGGTGCAACTAGCATGAAAGATATGGGTAAGGTGATGAATTCTCTACGTCCGATCATAGCCGGACGTGCCGATCCAGCACAAGTTTCTGCAAAAATTAAAGCAAAACTTGGCTAAACCCAACGTTCTTAAATCTGAATTTCTGTTTGATTTGGTCTATTTAACAACTTTAATAAAAATTATTTTGCAATGAAATAGTTTCTTGTTAAATAGCCCAAAATCGTCAATCTACAATATCACTTCATTTATTTTCTATCTGATAATGGCAAATATCTCTAAAACCACCATCGACTGGATTTTGTACAGATTGATATTGAATATCTTTAAGTAAAAACCCTGCTTTTTCACATAAATTTCGTGCCAATATATTTTCTACATCGACATAAGCATTTAAACCCAAAAAATTCCATTTCGAGAATAAACTACTTACAAATAGTATTAGCGCTTGTGACATGTAGCCTTTTTGCTTAAATTTTGAGTTTCCCCAAAACCCAATAGATGCAGTATTTTGCAACCAATCAATTGCATGGATATCAACAACCCCTAAAAAATCATCAGTTTCTTTTAAACGGATAATAAATACAAAGTTCTCTTTATTTAATAACGCCACCAAACGAGATTGGCAAAATGCCATTGAAGCTGGTAAATTAGGTTCTTCCAATGCCCATACTAAACTTGCAGGAAACTTTCTAAGCTCTGTTAAACTATTTTTTATTGCACTATATAAATCTTCAGCATCAGATACTTGAATGATGTTGAGAACAATCTGATCATTCTAAATTTGAAATTGGTTAAAATCCATAAATAATGTGGCTCAGATGTAAGATGTTAAAGATAAACCTATTTCAAATCACACTGAATATTATATTTTTTAAGTAACTGCATTTCAGGTGACAACATCACTTTATCAATCACATTTTGTTTGGTCATAGATTGCGCTGATGGTGGGAGGTATTGACGATTTTCATCTGTCGTTTTATACATATCATCGACATATTTTTTAACAATGCCACAGAATTGTGACTCTTGTTGCGGGTTAAACTGGCTCAATTTCGGATCTAGACTACGTAAAAAAAATTTCATATCTGCACTGTATTGCGCCGAAATACGCTCAACTTCTCGAACATAGCTTTCTGGTACTGCTGCAAATGTTGAGTGAGCATAGAAAAAAATGCTGAATGCGATTAAAATTTTCTTCATGTGAATCAAATACTTTATTATAACTTTAAGTGATTTTAGCTTAACCTGTTCACGCAAGAATAGAAAGTAAATTTTCTTTAATGGCTCATTTAAAATCACCCATTATTTTTAGTTTTTTAACTCAAGTTTTAAGTTCTTTAAATCAAGCTTTTAAATTTTTAACTTTCGTTCATCTTGCATCACCTTTAAGCGTGTATCGATACGGGCACTCATCGCATTATTTTCTTTAGCTAAACGCTTGGCATGTAAAAGTGATTTAATTGCATTTTCTTCATCACCAGACCAATATTGAACTTCCGCCCTATTTCTCAGCACATTGACTGTACGCATTGGATTCTTTTTATCTAAATTTGCCGCTTGTTGTAACAATTGCCAGCCAATAATGTCCTTATTATTTTTATTCACAAAACGATTGACCAATTGCTCGGCTTCTTTGGGTTTCTGCTGTCGAATATAAACTTCGGCTAATTTATAACTTAATGCGCGATTTTCTGGGGTTATGATTTGCTTGCTGATGATGGTTTGATAGGCATCATCTAATTTATTTCGCCCTAAATAAATATCAGTTTGAATCAAGGTAACCAAAGTATGTTCTGCGTTAACCTTCTTGGCTAAATTCAGCTGCGTCTGCGCATTGTCATAATCACCTTGCAGCAAATAATATTCGCTTAAAGCCAATAAACCCGCTAAATTATTCGATTGTGCTAAAGCCAGCAATTGACGGTCAGTGGCTTGTCCCGAAATTACTGCGGTATACCATTTAATAATATCAAAATCAGATTGCTGGGCACGAAAAGGAACTTTTGGGAACTGATTTGCCCTTAATCTTGCTTCACTCATACGCTCTGTTGTTAAGGGATGAGTTAACCAAAAATCAGGTAAAAAACTTAAACGACTGGTAGAACGATGCATGGTTTCAAAGAAATCAGCCATACTTTCTGGGTCATATCCAGCCCCGTACATAAACTGCATACCGATCCGATCAGCTTCACGTTCTTGATTTCGGCTATAACTGAGTTGCTTGTCCATCAATGCAGCTTGTGTACCCATCATCACCGCACCACCAATATCACCATCCGCTTTGGACGCCAATGCAGCACCGACGATAATTCCTGCAAGCGCCAATAAACCTTGACCTTTAAATGCTTCCTGCGAACGGCTGTAATGACGTTGTGTGACATGGGCAATTTCATGTCCCATTACACTAGCAACTTCATCCATATTACTTGAAGCTGTAATCATCCCACTATTTAAAGCAAACATGCCCCCAGGTACTGCAAATGCATTGATCTGAGCATCTTTGATCACCACCAAGCCTACTGGCTGTGAAAGCTGGGTCTGACTGAGAATTTTTGAAAAAACCAGCATAAACTGATCTTCCAGCCAAGGATCTTGCAGAACTGGCATTTGCTGTTGAACTTGACGATAAACTTTTTCACCAATGGTTTTTTCTTTTTGTTGATCAATAAATCCCACCCCACTGCCAATTTCAGGTACTTCAAATTGAGTACTATTTTGAGTTTGCAGAAAATCATCAGCTGAGCTAATTGAAGTGCTTAAGCAGAGACAAAGGCTGAGGAAGGTCTTGTTCAATTGATCGTCCCAATTATTTTAATATTCTAAATATAACATTGAATTTAGTACAAATTCGCAATGAAGTGTTAGGGGGCTGTAAACATTTCATATGTAATTTGCATTGTCAGCAAACATTCAACATCCACTAGAAGTTTTCATTGACTAAATATCTTGGTGTGCGTTGTTCCAAAGCATCGACTAAATTTTGAAAAGCCAGTTCCGCCATTTTCTTGCGCGTCTCGGCAGTTGCTGAGCCGATATGCGGTAAAGTCACGACATTATCCAACTCAAACAATGGCGATTGTTGCAATGGTTCTTTTTGGTATACATCTAGACCCGCAGCAAAAATTTGACGGTTCTGTAAAGCCTCAGTTAATGCCTGTTCATCCACTACTGAACCACGCGCAATATTGACAAAAACAGCATGCTTTTGCATCAAGGCAAACTCTTGAGCACCGATTAATGCTTTAGATTGGCTATTTAAGTCTACTGCAACCACAACAAAATCAGCTTGTTTTAACAGTACTTCAAGACTTTTATATTGTGCATTAAACTGTTGTGCAACTTCGATTTTTTCACGGCGATTATGATACAAAATATTCATATTAAAGCCATAAAATCCACGTCGTGCAATTGCTGCACCGATATGACCTAAACCGATTATTCCTAAAGTTTTACCAAAAATTTCTTGACCAAATTGTGTCGCATTGACTGTACGTTGCCACTCACCTTGTTTGGTCCAGTGATCTAGACTCGGTACTTTACGTGCAGCACTCATCAACAAAGTAAACGCTAAATCCGCAGTCGTTTCGGTCAATACGTGTGGTGTATTCGACAACCAGATTTTCTTTTGATTTAAATAATCAACATCGTAATTATCATAGCCTACACTGACAGAGGAGATAATTTTTAATTTTTCTGCAGTGGCTATATTGCTTTCATTAATCAAACGACCCGCACCAATCATTGCGTCTGCATCAACAACCGCTTGACGAATTTGTGCATTGATATCGCCTTGCTTAGGATTCAATACAACCAACTGATATTTTTCTGCTAATTTTGCTTGAACTTCTGAGTCGATTTGACTAAATACAACCACTTTTTTATTCATATCCCAGAAAACCTCTCAGTACAGATCTTGAAAACTAATTCAGTTTATTTTGCATAAATTGCCATAGACGGCGTTTTAATAAAGGTTGCTCAATCATCTCTTGTAAACTTGCCAATTCAAACATTTCAGTATTGTTTAAATAAGGCAATTGACCAAGACTGATGACTTTACGCTCTTGCCTTAAAGCATCAACAAACCCTTGGATATACATCGCAGCCCCTCTTCCATCTTGAAGCTGCAACATTGGAAAAGGCCATTTTAAATCATAAAATTGCCCTACAAGCGCCTGCTGTATATTGCCCCATAGTGTTAATTGGTCAGCGCTGATTTGAGTACAATCGACAAAGATGACACAGCTTTCAATGCAATAGGCTTGGATTTCAAATGGCGCAATTTGTAATGCAGGCTCGACAATAAAGTTTGTCTGTTGCTGAATTTGTTCAGGCGCTGAAATTTCTTCAGTTTGCTGTGTTTCTGGATTTCGTTTTAATAAAGAAACTTCAGGCTGATGTGTTTTTTCAATCTGTGACGGCTGTACATTTTGATTTTCTAATTTTGCATCAGATTGAGTTGAATGCGTGTTCAACTCAGGCACAACAGCAATATCCCGTTCAACTTGAGCAATATCACGGTATAGCGCATTTTCATAATGACGTGTTTGAACATCAACCTTGGGGATCCAAAGCTCTATTCCCATCGTAGCCAAAATGCTACGTTGATGTTCCGATACATTCATATTCATTATGGATTCAATACACACTATTCAAGCTATATTTTAGCTGTGTTTTGACTTTTTTGTCGCACTAATCAAAGTAAAAAAACACGATAAATTAAATTTATGCGCAAGAATATGTTACATGCTGATTTTAGCGACAATCATTGAGCACCAACTCACTATAAAGATGTGATTAAAATTCCGTACTTTGCCGTAAGATACATCCCCTGACGAATGATATCTGTACCATTGGCATGATGAACTTTGAGTTCTTGAGTCAACACATCAAATTGAAAAGCATCATAACAATCTTGATGTTGGCATAACCAATTTAAAGTATCAGCAAGATGTTCATCGACAATATAATTTTCAGCTAAAAAATCTTTAGACATTATGATTCAAAGACAATAAAACAAGAGTAGCATTATTCTAACGTAAATTTAGCAATACTTAAAAAACCAAGACAGCCTTAAGCAATATAACAGCCATATGCAATCAAACGAGGACATCTACCACCATAAGATTGAATGAATCAGCTTGCAAAACTAGATTTTTATTATTTTCATTTAGAGATATAACACTTTCTAAATATCACCATATTTTATCGAATGATCATAATACAGTGATATTTTGCGATCGCTTCTAGAAAATTAATGATGAGCACCACACTTACGGCACTCTTTAACCACAATATTATGTCCAATTTCATATTCAAAACTGTGGATACACAATAATTTTCTGATCTTTTGAAACATTCTAAAACTCCTTTTAATATCTCACGTCAATATAGTTTCATCCTAAAACATCAATGCCTTAACAAGACATGTAATATGTTTAGCACATATACATATATCTGAATAATACTTTCTCCTAGTTCTTTAGTCTGATATCCCAAATTTCATCATCAAATTTTCAAATTGTGATAATCCAACTAAGCTATTGTTTTTTATTGGTTAAAAGAATAAAAATGTTGCAAAAATATATTGTTTTTAAGCTTGATTTAATCTGACTTTTATATAGGATGAAATGATAGCTTTTTCTATTTAACAATTTTTTTCACTTAGAAAGCTTCTGAGAAAAATACAATTTAAGCCTATCAACAAGATTATAAAGGAATTTTATATGCAAGGACGTATGATGCAGCAACCATTATTAATCAGTAGCCTCATTGAGCATGCTACGCGTTATCATGGTGATACTGCGATTATTTCAAAAAATACCGATGGCACGATTACAAAGACAGATTGGACACATGTAAGCGAAAACGCTAAACGCTTTGCCAATGCACTTGCTGGACTGGGTTTAGGCTTAGGTGACCGAGTTGCAACGATTGCATGGAATAATCATCGTCATCTTGAATCTTGGTATGCAATTTCCGGAAGTGGCTTGGTCTGTCACACCATCAACCCTAGACTCTTTCCTGAACAATTGATCTTTATTATCAATGATGCTCAAGACAAAGTGGTGTTATTTGATAAAACATTTTTACCGCTAATCAAAGCAGTGAAAGCCCTTACCCCTCATGTAGAACATTTCGTTTATCTGGGTGCTTTTGACCAAGATATTGCCGATGCCCTCCCAGATGTTAAGTTCTATGATGTGCTGATTGCAGAACATTCTGTACAGTACGAGTGGCCTAATTTTGAGGAAAATACTGCAAGCTCTCTATGCTATACCTCAGGGACAACAGGCAATCCAAAAGGCGCATTGTATAGTCATCGCTCAACCATTTTACATACCTATGCGATCGCGCTACCCGACTCTCTAAATTTATCTGCAAAAGATATTATGTTACCTGTGGTTCCCATGTTCCATGTCAATGCTTGGGGTACACCTTATGCCGCAGCAATGGTTGGTTGTACGTTGATACTCCCGGGGCCAGGTTTAGATGGCGCCAGCTTAGTACAAATGATTGATGAATATAAAGTCAGTATTGCACTTGGTGTACCAACGATTTGGCAAGGCCTGCTTGCAGCAGCAAAACAATCTAGCAGTACTCTTGAAAGTCTTAAACGGAATGTCGTTGGCGGTTCAGCCTGCCCACCAGCAATGATGAAAGCATTTAGAGACATCTATCATTGCGAAACTATTCATGCATGGGGCATGACTGAAATGAGCCCATTGGGTACAGGTAATCAGCTCAAAGCCAAACACTTAAATTTAAGTGAAGAAGAACAATTTAAAGTTCGCCTATCTCAAGGTCGCCCACCTTTCGGCGTAGATTTACGTATTACCGATGAAGAAAATGGCTCACATGAAGTTGCTCGTGATGGACATAGCACGGGGAATCTGCAAGTAAAAGGCCATTGGATTATTGAATCTTATTATGGCAAATCAGAAAAAGCATTAAGTGCCGATGGTTGGTTTGATACTGGTGATATTGCCACGATTAATGAAGATGGCTATTTGCTTTTAAGCGATCGTGCCAAAGATTTAATTAAATCAGGTGGTGAGTGGATTTCTTCTGTTGAGCTTGAAAACATTGCTATGAATCATCCTGAAATTGCGATGGCTGCCGTTATTGCAGCAAACCACCCGAAATGGGATGAACGCCCAGTGGTGATTGCGATTAAACAGCAAGGTACTCACATTACTGAGCAAGACCTACTGGATTACTATGCTGATAAGATTGCAAAATGGCAAATCCCCGACAAAGTCATTTTTGTTGAATCCATTCCTTTAACAGGAACGGGTAAGATGTTAAAGCGTGATTTACGTGAACAATATGGTGATGTGCTATTAACTGAATAACACCATTGAAGTGCTTTAGCGTGTAACGCCATCTTCAAATCAGTTTTAAAAGCCCAATATTTCATTGGGCTTTTCTATTTCTAAAAAATTTGATATTCACCCCATGATCAGCCTTAAATAATCAGTGTAAATCAGCAAAACAAATGCATATAAAGATCCTTAATATACTCACCTATTAGCTTTGCAATAGCATGTACAAAATCTTTGCACTACTCATATTCCATGCATTTTACGATGCGCTTTGCTTAGCTCAATGATTCATCTCATTTGATATAAGCATAAAAAACTCGGATCGTAATCCAAGTTTCCAATATTGATCAACTACATTTCAATGCCAATTGCATCTAAAATGTTTTATCCATAGCTAGAATCTCCAATGATAGAACACGTCAATGGCTTTTTCTAAAGACTGGCTGGCTTCCAGATATAAACGTTTATTCATTTGATAACGTAAAGTCAGTTTATTCACTGGTGTAAACACCCCCACACCATAACGAATATACAAGTCTGGCGTAATATAACCCGTCAAACTGACCTGAGTATCATCGCCTGTACCTTGTGCATCAAATGACAAACCACTTAAACCAAATGTACGTCCAATTTGGTTGGTAAATGCACGTGTTCCACCTAGCCCCAAACTGATCCCTGCTGCTGCAATCGTATTGTTTACATCCGATTTAAATCCTTCAGCATTACTTAAACCACTGGACCCTTCATTAATACGTCCTGTAATTAAAGCATTCATCGCTTCCTGATCAGACAAACCAGCATCATTATAAACTTGAATGTTTGGACTAGAAGCTGTGCCTGTAATACGTAGACCTACGGTACTGCCAGAAATACTCTTATTGGTATCGACATCCAATGTAGGATTAGACAATGGGCCATTAAAACGAGCAATGGCACGATTTAAGTCTAAGCGCTGACCATAAGCCTCAACGGTTACTTTTTGACTAACACCAATCGCACCATTGGCACGCATTGCAGTTTCCAAACCACGTTGAGAAAGATAAAGACGACCCACCAATGGAATACGACTGTTAAAGCCTTGGAAAATAACTTTATCGCCCAAGTTTACTGAAACATCGGCACGTATAGACCACGGCTGTGCTGCTTTAAGCACGGCCAGCTGATTTTGACCTTCTTTTACAATACGCACATCAGGTGACACATTGACTACGGTTGCACTGGATTCAGGCATTGAAATTAATGCACTAGGTACATCAACTTTACCTTTCACGGTCAGTTTCTTACTTAAAGGTAAAGCATCCAGTTCAATATCGGTATCGACAACCGCAGTAATCAACGGTGCTTGACGAATCAGCAATTTATCGCCATTGAGACGTAATTGTATATGTGGATCATTTTTCCAATCGATACTACCATTAATTTTACCGACACCACGACCACTGTTAAATGCACCATTAATTGTTGCAACGTCTTGACGAATTGAAGTGTAAATCTGAACATTATTCAAATTCACAGGCAGTGAAATCATACTAATTTCACCATTTTTCAAGCGCATTTCACCATCAAACAATGGTTGTGTCAGCGTACCGTTAATTTTTCCTGCAAGCGACAAAGTCCCATCGAGTTTACGTACATCGGCAATAAATGGCTTTAAGATTTTCAACTGAACTTCATTAAATGCCACCTCACCACGCATCGGCTTAGACTCGACATATGGGTTGACAATGACGCTGGCATAGCCTGTTCCGACATTCGGTGCTTTTAAATCAACACGCAACAACAAGCCATCTTTTATGCTTTTCGCAATTACACTGGCTTCGTCATAGTTCATCGAAGTTGAAGGGTCATTTGGATCTTCTGCAGCAATACCAATTTGCCCATTCCGGGTAACCAGCTTAGCATCTAGCTTAGGTTGTGCACCTTTCGCCCATGATGCTTTTGCATAACCATTTAACTTACCTGTCAGTGCCAAACCTTCTGGCATAAACGCGGCAAAATCATTCAGATCTAAATTTTTAGTAACAAAGGAAACATTACCATTTTGCTGACTTGCGCGGATCGGTTGATCAAAACACAATTGGCTTTGCTGACTTGACCAACAATGCTGTCCAACATATAACTCCGATTTTGACGCGTTAAAAATAACAGGAGCATTTTGTTGTTGTAATAAGTGTGCTCTTACTGAGTCAAACTCACCTTTTTGAATCTGCCCTAACCAATCATTTTGCGCATTAAATCCACCTGCAAGCTGTACATAAAACTTAGAATAATAGTTCCATGCCTGAAGCTGTAATAAATGTGCTTTACGTGTGCCAGAAAGTGTAATTCCTGCATGCTGAATTTCACGGTTTCCACTGCGTAAAGTATTCATTTGCGCCACCATTTTCGACGCTACAGTTTCAGAGGTTGGCAATTCACCCTTTAAGCTTAATTTTTTAATGCTTAGACTATCATTAAAACTAAAATTATCGACTGTGAGGTTTGCAGTTGCACTCAAACGTGGCTGTGCTTGTAGATTCAAATAACCATATGCTGTGCCACGTAATCCCGGATAAAGCTCATATAATGCAGGTGCATTGACTTTTAATCGTAGATTCTGTGCATTTCCTGTCGCCTGAACTTGGTTATTGGCATAAGACAAAAATAAGTTATTGGCTTCAAATTGCTGTGGCATCAAGCCTTTTAAATCAGAATTTAAAACAACTGCAAGGTTACCTCGTCCTCTCAATGGTTTGTTATTGATCATGCCTGCAATATTCAATTGTTGAATATTAATTCTCTTCAGACGATCTGACCAATTCCCCTGAGTCTTCACATTCCCAGAAACTTCACCACGCACAGAAGAAACAAAATATTGCGGTTTAAAACGCACCAAAGATGCGTTGATATCCCAACCGATGCCATTGCTGATATGCACCAAGCCATTGGCTAAGATTTTTCCTGCAACACCATCATGCTGTAGCTCAGATATTTTAATTAGCTCTGGTGTACCCGCAACTCTAATCTTTAATAAGCCACTGCCTTGTTTCAGCTGTGACGCATTTAATGCGCCATCATAATTCACTGCAAAGCCTTTAAAAGCACCACCTGCATTGGCATCGTTAAAAATAACTGCGGCTGTACTTTTACCAGTCAATTGGATTGTTTCAGGGTTGGCTTGATTTGCAAGTCGGCCGGTTAAATTAATCGCATCAAAATTAATCAATTGTTGATTTGGTTTTGCAAAACCATTGGCTTTTATCTGCCCATTGATTAAATCTACTGGTGCTGTTGCGACAATACTTTGTGGATTAAAATCTTTTGCATTGAGCAAGGCATTCCATTTTAACTGGCGTTTTTCAGTAGGTAATTCAACGATTGCATTTCCAGATAAACTACCTTTCGTTGCCACATATTCAAATGCTGGTACGTGTAGATCATTGCCTTTTAGGTCTAACTGAGCTGTGTATTTGCCCTCAGGTAAACTGCCTTTTTCATGTTGACGTACAACGGTTGCCACATGAATATTTTGCTGATCGTCAACCAGTGCAACTTCAACCTGACCTTGTTCACTGCTCAACCAGCCCACATAAGGCACTGCTCGGTCAATATTTTTCCAGTTAACACCCAATAACATCGGTTCAGGCTTTTTACCCTTTTGTTCAGCTTGATCTAATTTAACGTTCCAAGCTTCATATTTATCAAAATCAACATTGGCGGTTAAATGCATGCCTTGTTTTAATTCGCCCACTGAACCAATTTTGGCATCAAGCGAAACAGGTAAAAAGTCTTGAATCACTTGTGGGATAATTTTGTCTTTTGGATTGATTCGATCTAAACGGCCTTGCACATCCCAATGCACATGATCTTGCCAACTGACCAAACCTGCAAGATTTAAAGCACCACTCATCAATTGGCCATTTAAATTATTAATATTCAACTGATTGGTTAAATCGGTATGTGCTAAAGCAGTATATTGACCTTGTGGGATATTTTTACCACTAATGTCTGTATTAATATCTAAGTTTAGGCCTTTAACATCGCCTTGAAATTTCGCCAAGCCATTTTTAGACAGTAATTCTTGTTCCTGCAACAACGGCCAATGATAATCTTTAAAAACCAAAGCACCATTCATTGGAACATCATGACGCATCGGATGGATCACCGCCCAACCCGTTAAAAGATCGGGCGTTTTAGTCGCAACACCTGCTTTAATTGTGTCGAGTGAGCCACGCGCATGTACATAAATATCTTCAACATTTAAACTTTTTAAACTTGGGATCCGCAAAATTGCCTTGGCATTCAGCGGATAATCGCCTTGTTTAAAATTCATATTACCTGTCGCGTCTTTTACAGATAAATAGCCCATGTCCATTTTAGAGTTTTCAAACTTCAACTCTGTACCAGACCACAATGCATTTTCTAAATGAATATCGTTAAAATCAATTTTTGTAGATGCGGTTTGAAACTGCATATGATCTACATTTGCTTCATCTAAACGTAAAACAAAGGGTAACTTGATTTCGCTAAACTTAAAGGGTTCATCGCTTGGTGGTGTTTTGCTGATAATTCTTAAATTGTTAACATCAGCATGGCTCAAATGAATTTCTTTATCTAATATTGCGCGCCAACCCAAGGAAACATCCGCACGATCAATTTTGACATCAACCGCAGCGAGAGTGACCAAAACATTTTTAAGTATGATCCCTTGAAGCAAGTTACCGCTTTCATATTGGTAATCAATAATTTTCTGGCTTGAAGCAACCCGATCCAATAAAAACTTACTGCCTTTATCGGTACTAAACATCACAGCCAATGCAGCAATCAATAAAATAATGACCAAAAGCAATGACATCAGAATATTACGCAATATATTGCGCTTCTTCGGTGTCTGCTCTTGCTTTAGTTGATCATTTTGCTGTTCATTTTGAACATCTTGATGTTCTTCATCAGCCATAATATTTCCAGTAATTCTCTTATATTTTTAGTTAATTAAAGTTGTGAACCAATAAAGAAGTGCAGTCGAATTGGGCGAGCAGGATCTGAAACACCTGATGCAACATCAATTCGAATCGGACCAATTGGTGACTTCCAACGGATTCCTAAGCCTAAGCTATATTGGGTATCGTTACTAAATGATTTATCGTAAGCATTACCAAAGTCACTGAATATTGCGCCACGCCAACCCTCTTTAAATTGGTAATTGTATTCCAATGAGCCGACAGCCAAACCTTGACCACCGACTTTATAACCATATTCCGTTGGAGATAAGCTCTTATAATCGAAGCCTCGCAAACTCTGATCTCCACCAGCAAAATATCTTAAATTATAAGGAACTTGTTCAAAATCTTTGGCAAAAATATAGCCGACATTCAAACCACCAACCACCTGATGATTATCATTTTGACCAAAAGAATATAAACCTTTCCAATCTGCACTGGTGATCGCCATATCCGTATCTGAAAGTAAAGATTTACTGCCAAGCTGAATTTTATAACTTTGCTTATATCCGCGTGTTGGATTGATCCGATTATCACTGGTTGTTTTGGTTGCTTCATAACCCAACAACAATGACTGCTGTTCTTGATTTGAACCAGGAATTAAAAAAGCATCAGGAATATTGGCAATATCTACAGGACCATTTTGAGTAACACGGTCTAAGCGGTAACGCACACCAAGAATATGCTGCCACTCTTTTCTTGAACCTTTAATAATACGGTCTACCCCGGCTACCGCAGACTCAATAACCAAATCCATGTCATTACCAATACCATCACGGGTTTCTCGTTCATAACCCGCAACCAAACTGAAATAATCATTTAATGGATGCTTATAAGGAATGTTATAGCGAGCATCAATCGCTTGACGAATTTGTGACAATTCCATATTGGCATCAAAAGAATGCCCTAAATGGTTAACAATCGCACGTCTATATTGGCTACGTAAACGTACCCCTGTATCGGTCCCATAACCAATACCTGTCTCTAAACTGTTTAAGCGATCTGCATTTAAAGTCACAATCACAGGAATCTTTTTATTCTCACGTGCCTGATCTTTTAATAGATCATCATCAGATTCTTTTTCTTTCTGCTGCGCTTGAAGCTGCTTTAAGTTCGGATTGACTTCTTCACCTTGCGTTCCAGCAAACTGATTTTCATTGACCACATTTTGGGTCACTTCTTTATCTGACAAATGTGCTTTATCGGCATTGGTTTGCGCAGACAATGTCGTTTCAGTGATTTTTTGCTGATCTACTAAAGCTTGCAGATCTGCAGGAAGCTCAAGTGGTTTTACAATTGCATCCGGTTTAATCGCATCAACCAAGGTATAGTTAAAATAACGTGAGTTGGTTAAGTTATTGGCCAAACCATTGACACGCCATGCGGTGTAATCTGCACCATCTTCCCACGGCGCTAAGGTTTTTAAGATTTTTAAATCGATTGGGAGCGGCTTAGAAGGATCACTCATCCTGAACTCTACATCTTCGAGTTTATAACGATCGCCCGTTTCGTATTTTAAATCAATTTTGGCTTTGTTTTGTGGTTGTTCAACTTTGACATCATGTAAACGCCAATAACCATCAAAAAATCCATTATTCGATGCTGCATCCACAATTCGGTTTTTGGTAGATTCATAAGCACCATGATTGAGAATATCACCTTCTTCTAAATCAGGAAGTACGCCAATAACTTGGAACTGTGCCAGTTTAGAGCCAGCCCCTGTAAACTCAATATTTTGTTCAGCCACTTTGACTGGATCATGTGGAGTAACTTTAACCCCTAAATGAGTATCATCAATTTTAGTAAACTTGAATTCTGCATTGTAATAACCTACTGCTTGGGCAGCCTGTACCGCCAATGTTCTTAACTGTGGCACCGAGCCATTAAAATCAGAATATGCTTCTTGGGTAAAGGTTCCTAATTTTGCTTTTAAGTTAGTTGCAAGAACCGTAGGCGCACCTGTTACGGAAACACCGATTTTTGGAATTGGTACACCGTTGTCTTGCGGTCCACGGATTTTATTGACTAAACTTTTAAAGAAGCCAGGTTTAGCTTTTTCTTCATCAGTATTGCTCTGTGTATTATCAACCAAGGTTTTACCCGATTGATTTTCTTCTACAGAAATTTTATTGTCCGCACGAATGGTTTGTATAAGCTGATCAACATTGACTGGTGCTTGCGTAATTTCATTTAATTCTTGTTGAGTCGCATTAGTCACTTCGACTTGAGGTGCTTTGGTCACCCCATTACGAAAATTTTGCGCATCCGTTTTCGCATCTTCTGCAACTTTATAAATTTCATTTGCTAAAGACTGATCCACAGCAACAGCAGGTAACTCTTCAAGATCTTCAAATTGGATCGGCTTAAAATCATCTTGCACCCCCATATTTTTTTCTTGTTGTTCAAGCATTTTAACGCTATCGACTTGATCAGTTTGTTGAGCTTGTTGAATTTTCTGATCTAACTGGTCGATCTTTTCGTTGGGTACGCCTTGTTGAATGGCCGCTGATTCTAATTGTTCTTGAGTATTGCTGATTTTTTCAGAACTTGTGTTGATGGTTTCAGAACTTGACGGCAAGTTCTGATTGCTTTGTATTTGATCGGCATAACTGACAGGGATCGCAAAAACACTTAAAAAAACACTTGAACATATCAGTTTATTGATATGATAACGGTCAAAGTGTAAATGTACACTATGTGAAAGCACAGATTTTTTAAAATTAATTTTTGCTGGCATACCAAGCTCGAATGACCTAAATTTATTTGTAGAAAGATCAATTATTAAAAATCTTTCAAATACCCAAACCAATTGGTTTTACACATGATTTAAGTTAAAAAACATGATACATGATTTTGAGAGATAGTTACCATTTCAACACATTTCTTATATATAACTAAATGAAGTCGTCTACAATGGAAAAAAATGAGCATATTTTAGGGACAAGACGTTTTTTACCGATGTTCCTTACCCAGTTTTTTGGCGCCCTGAATGATAATGTTTATAAACAATCATTATTACTCGTCATTACCTATGGTTGGATTCATCATCAGTCTGCCAATATCAGTACACTCAACAATCTCGCTGCGTTACTGTTTATTCTACCCTATTTCATCTTCTCTGCGACCGCAGGTCAAATTGCAGATAAATACGAACGCTCATTTTTAGTCCGAAGTATTAAAATTTTAGAAATCATCATCATGCTGATCGCCTCAGCGGGTTTTTTATTGGGTAATCTTTGGATTTTACTCTTCGCCTTATTTTTAATGGGCACGCATAGTACTTTTTTTGGGCCAATCAAATATGCGATTTTGCCTGAAATTTTAAAACCCAATGAACTGATGTCTGGTAACGCCCTGTTTCAGTCAGGCACATCCATTGCGATTCTAATTGGGATGATTTTAGGCGGCGCAGTCATTTCGCTGTCACAAGGCAATATGATCTGGATTTGCTTAACCATCGTATCTATTGCAGTAGTGGGTTATTTATCCAGTCGTTTTGTCCTTAAACAATCTACTTCAAATGAAGACTTAGAGATCGATTGGAATTTCTTTCGTACCAGTTTCCAAACCATCCGCTATGCTAAAAGTTTACCGTTAATTTTTATCGTACTTTTAGGCAATTCTTGGTACTGGTTTTATGGTGCAACTTATCTCACACAAATCCCGCAGTTAACACAGCAAAACCTACATGCCAATGAAAATGTTGTTAGTTTATTGCTTACATTTTTTTCTGTCGGCATTGGCGTAGGTTCGTTACTGTGCCGTAAAATTGGCGGTGCAGAAGTGAATATCAAAATGGTACCGCTTGGTGCGATTGGCTTAACGCTATTTGCACTCTATTTAGCAGCTAGTTTGGCTTTTGTTCCAGAACGTACCGGTGATCTGATTGCGATTTCTGATATGTTTAATTCAGGGGCAATTTATTATCATGTCATGCTTGCAGTCACCTTATTGGGCATAAGTGGAGGTTTTTATATCGTTCCACTTTATGCCATGATGCAAGCCTATGCCCCAAAATCTCACCGTGCACGTGTGGTTGCGGCAAACAATATTTTTAATGCAATATTCATGGTTTCATCGGCAATTTTTTCTATTCTCATCTTAAGTATTTTGAAAATAGATATTAAAATCTTATTCTGTATCACAGCTGTGCTGAGTGCTATTTTTAGTACTTGGTTATTAATTCGTTTAAAACCATTAATAGCGACAACTCAGGTTTCTTTGGAGGACTAATATGCGTCAATATACTGGCATCGATAAATTGATCAATTCATTTGACCAAGCTTTAAGAAGTTTAGTACCTGGTGCAACTTCGGCACAAAGAAGCAATCCGTCCAATGCAGTAGAAACTAAGCTGGCTGTCAGTGAAGCACGTCATGTTGCAGGCTTAATGCGCGTTAACCATAGTGGTGAAGTCTGTGCTCAAGCGCTTTATCATGGGCAAGCATTAACAGCCAAACTTCCAAATGTACGTCGTGAAATGGAATTTGCAGCAATTGAAGAACAAGATCATTTGGCTTGGTGTGAAGATCGTTTAAAAGAGCTCGACAGTCATACCAGTTTGCTGAATCCTGTATGGTACGGTCTTTCTTTTGGTATGGGTGCGCTTGCTGGCATTGCAGGTGATAAATACAGTTTAGGTTTTGTGGCTGAAACTGAACGCCAAGTCAGCTTACATTTACAACACCATATCAGTCAGCTTCCAGCTCAAGACGAGCGCTCACGTAAAATATTGGTGCAGATGAATGAAGATGAACTGCATCATCGTGATACAGCATTAACTGCTGGTGGTGTAGAGCTGCCTATTCCAGTGAAGATCACCATGACTGCTATTTCTAAACTGATGACCAAGACCAGTTATTTTATCTAATTTATCTAACAGTCTGATTTAACTGATTTACAAGCCCACTTGCTGGGCTCGCTTTTTTAGTATTTTAATAAGGTCTGCTTAACCCACATTTTGATGTAGAGATGTAGGTTAAAAATAAAAAATTACTCAGCAACGCCCAAAAGTAATTTAGCTGTATTCGGTGGCAATTTTGCAGTTGCGACAGGCAATAAAGATGGATTGAGCGGATATTGAGTTCCATCAAATTTCAACATCACTTGCCCATGCTTTCGGCTATAAACCAGCACTTGCTTCCAACCATTATGCATATATGTTGTAGAGTAAACTGGCGTATCCACCAAGGTTGTTTTACTTAAAAAGTCAAACTGGTGATTAGATTTTCCTTGAAAGATCAGCATTGTACAACCACCAGACCCACACCAATCTTGCCCTTTTAAAAGCACGATGGCTTCATCTTGCCCATCTTGATTGAGATCATCAAATGCCACATCAAATAAAGCTTGATCTTGTGTATAAGCATTCACTTTTTGCTTAAGATTGCTATCCCGCTGTTGTAAGCTTTGCACTTCACTTACAGCTTGTACTGGTGTAACAGATTGTTCAGGTAAATGGCGACATGCACTAAATAAAAGCACACAACTGAATAATGCCAAGGGCTTAAAATACATTGTTTTTTAACCTATTTATTTTAAAGACTATAAAATGATAACTGGAAATTGATCTGCGGAATGTTTGAATAATGCATCTTCCCAAAGATCAGACATCGGCACTTTAACATCCAACGCCAATGGTAGTTTCTTTGGATTAAATTGCATTGCAGTTAAATGAGATCCCCATGCAATGAGATCAATATCCAAGGAAATTTGATGTGATGGGCGTACACGACCTGATTCTGCTTCCATCTTTTTTAATAAAGACAGCATTTCATCTACAGACAGCTGACTTTGAACCAAACATGCAGCATTCCAATAATCTGCACCAATTCCATCACGGCATGGAATCAAATAGATTGGAGAAAATGACACCATTCCCAAATGGGCAATCTGAGCAAATGCTTTTTGAAAATTTTGTTGTGGATCGCGATTACTCGCTAGAGCTAGGGCGAATATCATTTCGGTGTCGTTCAAGACGAATTCCTACAGAATTTGCTTGCGGGATAATGGCAGGCTTACGGATCGTAATCATAATCGATTCAATAGGCGGAAAGGTAGAGAAAAGCGTATTCAACACCAATTTGGCCGCATGTTCGATCAATTTTGGCGCAGCATCCTGAATCACTTTGGCAGAAATTTCACAAATTTCTGCATAGTTCAACGTATCGACCAATTCATCTGAGTTAGACGCTTGTTCTAAACTGGTTTGAATGTGGAGATCCAACATTAAAGGTTGAATAATTTGCCGTTCCCAATTGAAGCAGCCAATCACCGTCTCAACTTTCAACCCTTCAATGATAATTGCATCCATGACGTTTATAAATTCTCAATTTAAATAAAAAATACCCTTTTAAAAAGGGCCAAGTAAGATTTTACAATCAAACTCAACCAGCTTTTCACAAAGGGGAAACATCTATATCAATGTTTTAACAGCGACACAGGATCAATATTTTGCACCATCTGTAAACGTTGGTCAGCATAAATATCGGTATATGGCGCAAGAACACGCATAAAACGATCAAAATAGAGCATTTGCTTAAATAATAAGGCAAAGTCACGCGGGAAACGAATACCATGACGCTCGCCTACACCCACCATATCCATCATGATGTCATTTAAATCCGATGGATTAGACGTCATAATTTTTTGTGGATCTGCAAGCAGTACCCCACTAAATAAACGCTCTAAATCTTCTGCTAAAACCTGTGTATCGACTTGAGTGCTGGTCATGCCCATACCCAACATATTTTCAGCCATCAACTTGTAATCAGTCTTTTGCAAAGCATCCATAAATGCCATACATGCTTGCCAAACTTCAGGTTTTAACTGTCCAACGATACCAAAATCAATAAAACCAATACGGCCATCTTCAAGCAACATCAGATTACCTGCATGCAAATCAGCATGGAAAGACTGGCATAACATCAAACTACCAAACCAAGTATTCATGGCGGTAATCAGCACTTGAGATGGATCTTTCGCGACCTTTCTCACCACATCAAAATCAGTCAGTGGCACACCATACAAGCGTTGCATGGTAAGTACACGACGTGTTGAAAATTGATGATAGACCTTTGGTGCGGTTGCTGCAGTGTTTTGCGACACATTGAGATAATTCACAAAATCATCTAAATTTTGTGCTTCTTCAATAAAATCAACTTCACGTACCATCCGTGTTTTAATTTCATCAACAATATCGGCTAATGAAGCGAATTTTACTTTTGGAATTGCTTTTTCCAACACCTTTGTTGCCCAATGCAATACATTTAAATCGGTATAAAGAATAGTTTCTACACCTGGTTTTTGCACTTTAATTACAACATCTTCACCGGTCACCAATTTGGCCGCATGAACCTGAGCAATGGACGCTGAAGCAAGAGGCTTTTCATCGATGGATGCAAAGATTTCACTTAAATTACGTCCAGCAAATTCTTGTTCCAACACGTCTTGAACATAGCTAAAAGGTAAATAAGGCGTTTGATCTAAACAGCCTTGAAACTCTTCAACATATTCACGAGGAAATAAAGATGGTGTACTGGCAATAAATTGACCCAATTTAATATAAGTTGAGCCTAATGATTCAAAAGTTTCACGCATCAGTTTGGCATTACTTGGTTTTTCAGTGGCGTATTTAATGCCAGCTTTGGCTGCGATAACGGCAGTTTCCCCAACTCGGGCAACTGAACGCAGACCATCTAAAAAGATATTATTTTTCATAATGTCAACATTAAATTGAATTTGTATAAGTGTAGCAAATTAATCAGCATTTGCAGTATGGCTTGCCTGACAGTTTGTACAATCTCTATCTTTTTCAAAGGCTAAAATTCGTTGTTTCATTGTTAATCCATCCCAAAGCATCAGTTTTTGTTTCAATGGGGTTTTTGCTAAACCTAAATATAGAAGTGCATGATGTGCCTGTAAACTTGCCATGACATTGGGTGTGGTGGCCAATACACCTGAATCAGCACAACGTAGACTTTCATTATGTTGTTGCGCTTTGGGAAATAAGCATTCATAACAAGCTGAGCCACCTTCAACCATAAAAAGCTGACCTTGGAAACCAATCGCAGATGCACTAATCAGCGGGATATGCAGCTGGGTACAGATGTGGTTCACCAGATAACGGGTAGTAAAATTATCGCAACCATCTAAGACTAAATCTTGCTGAGCAATCAATGCCTGCGCATTATTTTCATCCAATTTACTGGTATAGCTTTCTACTTGGATAAAAGGATTAATTGTTTGCAATCTCTTCGCCAAGATCTCCGATTTATAAAACCCGACATCTTGCGCAATATAGGCAATTTGTCTTTGTAAATTACTGATTTCAACCGTATCAGCATCGATCAGACTAATTTTTCCAACACCTGCACGCGCCAACAATTCGGCAGTGGTACACCCTATTCCACCGCAACCAACAATCAGCACATTGGCGAGTTTTAATTTTTCCTGTGCCTCAATATCCCAACCATCCAGCAGAATTTGACGGGAATAGAGATGCATTTCAGATTCGGTAAGTTCTAGATCGTGTTCAAGCATTGGTGGATAAACTTTTCAATTTTAATCAGTATAAAGTAAAAATTTTATAGAGGAGCAATTACTAAAATAATCTTTAATCCTTTGGGTTAGGTTTTATCAATTCGCTCAATGTTTTCAACAGGTCATTTGCAAAATCATCGTGATATAGCTCAACACAGAATACAGTTAGACTTAAACTCATTCCTTTTCTATAACCTAGCATTTTATGATATTTATTCTCAAAAATGATTCAAATATTGAAAAACTATAAAAATCAATCTACATTAATACAGAAAATTTTTTCAAGCTGGATAAAAATATGGAACTGGATCGTTACGACAAACAAATTTTAGAAATTTTAACCCATGAAGACATCAATCTAAATGAATTGTCAGAACGTATTAACCTGTCGGTAAGTTCTGTCCATCGTCGTATCAAACACTTGATCGAAACCGATATCATGACCAATCTAAAGCGTGATATTAATTTTGAAAAATTAGGTTTTAAATTACATGTCATTTTACAAATTTCCCTAAGTAAACATGATACTGATACCTTTGCTAAATTTTTAGAAGAACTCGAAAACATCCCTGAAGTGATTAACGCCTTTTTAGTGACTGGGCAAACTGCTGATTTCCTTGTAGAAGTTATCGCAAAAGATATGGAGAATTACAGTGAAATTTTACTTAAACGTATTGGTAAAATTGAGCACGTGGTTGCACTACATTCAAGCTTTGTGATTAAAGAATATAAACGCGTGTTTAATTGTACTGGCCTACTCAATCGAATTTAAATTATGTATTGAGTCCGTTTAGTTTCCACACGATGAATAGAATGGACTTAAAAGTTTACGAAGCAAAGCTACTCTCATTGGTCTTAAACATTGGTTTTATGATGTTTTAAATAAGTAGAATTTAAAAATCAAAGATATCACATTGTATTTGAATGGATCTTTTTATGAGATTTTATTTAGCCGAAGAATATCAACCACTATGTCATGCACGGTTTGCGTATTATCAAACTCAAATCAAAGCACTTTTAACCAATGCAGAGATTGAGCACATTGGCGCCTCTTCGATTCCAAATGCAATCTCTAAAGGAGATTTAGACATTTATATTGCAGTGGATCAATCTGAATTTAATGATGCAATTCAAAAACTTTATGGCTTAAATTTTCAAGAAAAATTAGCAACACTGAGAACGGATCAACTGTGTATGTTGGAATCGCTCAATGGTGATGATGTCGCCTTTCAACTGGTTGTCAAAGGTTCTGAATTTGAGTCATTTATTAAGTTTAGAGATCGACTCAGGCAATCGCCTGAACTGGTGCAAACGTACAATAATCTAAAAAAGCGTTGTGAAAATTTAGATATGATCGATTATCGGATTGAAAAAAATAAATTTATTTCCGCTGTTTTAAACCAGCAATAAATTCTCTCAATAAAAAACGCACCAAAAGGTGCGATTAACATTCAATTAAATCAATATGTTGTAATTTTATTGCACTCAATATTTTCATTTATTAAATTTAAAAAATAATCATGTTTTATTAAAAATTTTATCATCATTGCACTGCCTGAATCACTCTTAACTAGATAAGATTTATTACTGATGCTCAGATTGTCAGTATCAGTAATGTTCTCTTTTAAATTCTGTACGAATTCCAGTAAATTAAGATTAACAAAATTTGAGGCTACCATAACAATTTGGGGCAAAATTTTGTCCATTAAGCTGAAGGTTAGATAGATTCATTTGTAGGGGAGCAACATTTGATAAATTTACATTTCCAATATTTGCATCAAGGCCATTTCCACTAATAATTCCACCAAGATCATTTGTTCTGGCAGGATTTTGCTGTAAATAATCTCCAGCTTTCGTAGCAAATTGACCAAGCAATGGCTCAATACTTAATTTTTGGGTTGGTTCTACTCGACCTATACTGATAGGATCTGCAAGTGCTAACCACCAACCTGGCTGTGCAATATTTAAGGATTCAGAACCTGGCCACAATAAACTCTGATTTTGTAAGCTTAAAGATGCAGCCGAATTCACCTGTAAGCTATGAATAAAGCCAAGAGCTTCTTGAAAATTTACAGTCGCTTTTGCACCACTTACTGAACCACTCATTTTGATATTAGTAAATTGACGCCCTGTTGGTGCTGCTAAACAAGCAGGAATTAAAAAAACCGTGTTTTGACATCCTGTTATCTTAGCGTCTACGGGATTACCAGCTGTGTATACTGCTGTTGTGGTTCCATTTGCATCAAAGGTTGTTCTACCTATTGCTGGATAATCATTTCCTGTCCCTAAATTGATAGTTGGAATATCAACAGATGCAGATAAGCCAACTGATGTCTTACGATTTCCTACAACAACAATTTGGGAAGTTTCAAAAGGAAGGTTATTCATTTCTGGAATACTGAATCCCCCTCCAGTTGTGATAAAACTTGCATTTGCTAATCCAATTGCAACTAAGTTGCCTTTAATTGGATATGTAGCTAGATTCATAAACTGTGCAGCAGTATCGGCATATCCTTTAATTTTACTTTGTTCTGCAACAGTAGTACCAATACCTGACTGTACTTTCATGTATCCAGAGAAACTATTTAGTCCATTCGCAACAGATGAATTTTCTGTTCCTAAAGTCAGCAGACCTAGTATTTTCTCGGCACTCAGTCTCAATCCTACCATTTCTCTTGTTGATGACTGACCAGGATTTTTAATTGCAAACTCAATGAAAGGGTTAGTTAATTTTGCACTGGAACTTGCTCTGCCAGAATTAGTATCAGAAATACCACTTAAACTTAAATTATCAATATCAAGGTCACATCCACCAGCCCCGTTCAATCCCCCACAACCTAGTTGTAATTTTTTAATATTAGCATTCAACTCTAGTTCTGCTTCCAAACCTAAGCGATAAAAACCGATATTCTGGCTACCGCCAGTGCGCTGTCTTTCCAAGTTATCTGAATCATTAGGTGCAATAAAAGACATACTCATTAAAGCCTGACCAGTAGTCGCTGACATTTCACTTTCTGACATAGGTTGAAAAGTTTCAGAACTTGCATAAACTGAATAGTTGCTAAAACAGATTAATCCCAAAAAAGCATTTGATAAAAATACCTTTTTCATTATAAAAATCCTTTTTTCATTGTAAGAATGCTTATTAGTTTAAAAATTCAAACAATTACTTTTATTAATAATCGTAATGCAATTTTGCTGTAATTGTATACTTTTTTTTATTCTTCTCAAACTCTTTTTAATTTACCTAAACATTCTAATGTATAAAAATTTTGACTATTGAAGACTGTGGTCTATAACTAAAAAGAGAACTCCAGCATTGCCCACCGTGAGTGGGTTTTTATCTCAAAATCCGATCTTAAATTCACCATACGCAAGCTTTATAATTGTTTTGTCAAAATTTTCATTATAGTTTTTGCATTTTTAATAGTTTTTTCCAGCATTATTCCTAAGGATAAAACTCTATCCAAAGAACCTTAGTACATCATTCAAACCACTACACTCGTTGTATTTAGCAACGGTATAACGATCCTTAGCGTGATTTCTTTACCCTGCCCTAATTTCAATTTAAGGAGTTTAGGGCAAAGTATCATTTAGATATCTGTAGTTTCAAATATGCTGTATTAAAGTAATTTTAGAAAATATTAACTAGTAGAAAAAATTAATTTCATTAAGTATTCGTCTTCCCTCTCAAGAAATTCTTTCTCTTCTAAATTACATGAAAATGCTTCAAAATATGATTAATTACTTGAATTACACTCTCTTTGTTAAAATTTTCAATGTTAACTAAAATCGACAGTGCATCAGAAATTTCATTCAGGCTAAAAGAGTATTCAAATCGTCCAATTTCAATTAGATCTTTGATTGATTGATCAACAGAAGCAATATTGATCTCATCTTGTTGAAGGATTTTATTTAAATTTAGTCAAATGAAAAATAACTTATAAACTATTGTTTTTTATTTAATAAATTAAATTAAAACGCGTAATAATAAAAAACGCACCCAAAGGTGCGTTTTATCAACTCAAATCAGACTTAACTGTCTAATTCAGCCAATACTTCATCTGTGAATTCAACATTGGTATATACGTTTTGAACATCATCAAGATCTTCAAACATATCAATCATTTTCACAATGAGTTTTGCTTGATCCACATCAGCAATCAATGCTTTTGTTGATGGGCTCATGACCACTTCTGCATTATCAGATTTTAAACCAGCAGCAGTCAAAGCATCTTGTACATCACCAAAACTTTCTGGTGTAGTGATTACTAAGATTTCATCTTCGTTCACTTCGATATCTTCAGCACCAGCTTCCAAAGCCACGTCCATGATTTTATCTTCCAAAGAAACATCTTCAAAAGTAATCTCACCACGTTTGGTAAACATGTATGCCACTGAACCCGCAGTACCTAAGTTACCATTGGTTTTAGAAAAACAATGACGTACATCAGGCACAGTACGATTAAGGTTATCTGTCATGGTTTCTACGATAACCGCAACACCACCCACACCATAACCTTCATAAGTGACTTCTTTTAAGTCATCGTTATCTTCACCACCAGCACCACGCTGGATAGCGCGGTTGATCGTGTCACGTGTCATATTCACTGAAAGTGCTTTTTCGACAACAGCACGTAGACGAGGGTTACTTCCCACATCAGGACCGCCAAGTCTTGCTGCTGTGGTTAATTCACGAATATATTTGGTAAAGACTTTACCACGACTTGCATCTTGTTTTGCTTTGCGATGCTTAATATTGGCCCACTTGGAATGACCCGCCATGCGAAATATGCTCCTGTAGATTGGCTTTATGCCATATCAAATTGCGACAATTCTACCATAAGCACTTTTTTATGAGAAAGTGCTTATTTTTTAGATTTAATGCAAATTAAGAATTTTTTGCTTCAGGAATCACAATATCGAGTCCTGTATGTTCTTTATATAGACGTTTAATTTCTGCTAAGTCTTGATCTAGATCTGTTGGGTAAATTTTTCCAAAGATCCCGCCCTGTTTTGTTTTGGAGTTTGCATACATCAAAACAATAGGAACACCGGCTGCTTTTGCGATATGCCAAAAACCAGTACGGATCGGTTTACGTGCTTGCCCACGTTCTGCGCGAGTCGCTTCTGGCGCAATCACCAAATTAAATTCTTCATTACTCTGAAACAGATCAACCATTTGTGAAACGATATCTTTGTTTGACTTACGGTCTACAGGAATACCACCAATTCTTTCTAAAATCGGTTTTAAAGGACCTTTAAATAATTCTTTTTTAATTAAAGTATGGATTTTAATGTCATGAATTTGAAAAATTGCCAATGACAACACAGCATCCATCATGGATGTATGTTCAAAACCGATGATGACTTGTTTTTTTTCTAATACACTTTGATCAACTTCATATGACCAACCTGAGAGCTTAAAAGTAAGTTCTCCCAACATCTTTTTCATAAATACCTGACATCATAAAATCATAATTTGCGAATTGTCCGAGTAAAAGCTTAAAAAGACAATCTCTATTGTGCTTATTTTTTACATTTGTATATTTATTTTTGTCATTTTAAACACTTGTTTTGCTACACCAAAATGTATGCTTAAAATAGAAAACCGTTAAACGCACCAATATCATCTAACTTCCTCTAGAACAAAAATATAAATTTTTCATAAAAAACATCCATATAAATCATAATCTCAATAATAAGGTTCAAATCAATATTTTTTATCTGGTTAAAATCATTTAGACTTTAGTCTTGATTGCGCCATAAGCTCAAAAATTTTACCTGCAAAAGGATTGCAATATGTTGATGCCTCTCTTTGGCGTAAGTGCCTTAGTCTTTGTTTTGATTTGCACATGGAGCATATTTGAAATTTATTTAGAAAAACGAAAAAAGTAACACTGCATACTATTCCCGCTCAATAGCCACAAACTTCGCTAGATCATCGTATACCGCAACACACTCAGCAGCAGCTCTCATTGACTCAAAGCTTAGATCATCGTTAAAAGCACTCGATTAATTTTCAATTGTGTTTAAGTTTCTAATCATTCGATTCTATTTCAGTCATTCTCACCAAAAAATAAATCAGAGCCATCAAGCATTAAAACTGCTTCTAAAAATTTCTCTCGACAAAGTTTAAAAATCACTTTAAATAGATACACTTAATTAAATACATCTAAAGCATATAAAATAAATGGGGATCTATGAATAATCTACTACATATCTATGCATTTTGTGTGGTTTTGCTTTTTTTTAAAATGCTTGCAATCTCTTGTTATCAAGGATTTTATCGTATAAAGAATAAAGCGTTTAAAAATACCGAAGATGCTAATTTTGTCAGTGTCCAAGCCCGACCCGAAGAGCTGCCACAAGTAACCAGAGCCAGCCAAGCTTGGGCAAATGATTTAGAAAATATTCCCGTGTTTTGGGTGCTTGGAGGGCTTTGTATTGCATTAAACCTAAGCAGTGATTTTATTGTCTGGATCTTTTGTATTTTTACGATTGCAAGAATCACACATACAATCACCTATCTCAGTGCAATGCAACCATGGCGCAGTATTTCTTATGCTGTTGGAATAATCTGTCTTATTATTTTGGCGATTCAAATCATAATCACATGTATTGGATTTTAAATAAATGCAAATCAATAGGCATTAACTGATCATTTTATGCTTTATTCGCTATTTTATAATAGTTAATTTCTTTATAAGTTGTATTTTATAGTTGGAAAAATAATACAACTTATATCGATAATTCACCAAAATATTCTATGAATAATAATTAAATTTAGATTTACTAATCTATGCTGTAATTTTTTTAATATAATCAAAAGTAAAGTAAATTTATCAAAAAGTAAAACTATGTCACTATTTTGTAATACTTTATTTATATAAAAAATATACTTAAAAATACATTATTTTCAAACAACTCTATGATTTTATGTTTTTTATATTACTTTTCGATCATTATTAATTAACTTCTAAGTCTTAATACTGTTTTTAAATTAGAGTTTTTACTCTACTTATTGGTTGTTTTATGTAATTTTAATAATCTCATTGTCAAGAAGACAGTGATTGTATTTAAAAGGATGAATTCAAGTGAAAACAAAAAAGATCTTTCAAAAAGCCGTCATTACAACCTCACTCATTTGTATTGCGGGAATAAGTCAAGCTGAAGATTTTAAACGCTTCTCGGTTTCTTCAGGTTGGTTACATATGTCATCAATGGGGAAAGCACAACCTTTTAGGATTAATACCTCTGTAGGTAATGGTACTAAAGCTGCGGTGGGTGTAATTTCAGGCAAAACGATTATAGATAATCTCGATCAATCGCGTATTGATGCGATGGATCCCAACCTTATTAGCATACTCAACATGCCGAGTAATGAGGAAGGACGGTATGTATTTGATGATCTGTTGGATGCAATTATGGCAGATGACCCAACATTAATAGACCAATTAACAGGAATTGCTGAAATCAATGGGATTGCCCATTGGTCAGCGGATGCTGGTTTGGAAGTTGAGGATGTAGACACGTTAGGTATGATGTTTACTTATAATGTCACCGACAATGTTGCTGTTCAATTGATTGCAGGGATTCCACCAAAAGTTGATCTAAAAGGAAAAGGTACTGTTTATGCACCCTTTTCAGCAGCTTCTCAACCACTCGGTGGCATTGCAGGCGATTTGTATTTAAAAAACAATCTTTTAATTACAGATTTGGATAGTTATAACACTGCTGCATCTGCTAGAGCTTGGACGCCTGCCATACAAGCGCAGTACTATTTTGGTAAATCTGGTGTCAATAAGTTCAGACCATTTGTAGGTGCTGGTTTAATGTATGCCTACTTCAATGATATCGAAATCAATTCAGGAATTGAAAATGATTTGATACGTGCTGGACATATGATTCAAAACATTCATGATGGTAAAGCAGGTGCTTCTTTAGAAGGAAAGCCATCGAGCGGCAACATGAAAGTTAAAGTAGATGCAACTGATGCCATTGCTCCGATTGTTACTGCTGGTTTTACCTATGACTTTAAACAAAACTGGTTTGCTACAGCCTCTATTTCTTATGCGAAGTTAGACAATACGGCAACCATTACTGTCCTAAACACCAACAACAATGCAAAGCTCATTCAGGCTAAAACTAAAATTGAGATCGACCCACTGATCACTTACCTTGGTGTAGGTTATCGTTTCTAAGTCTATCTGTTAAAACCTAAAGCCATTACAGTGACTTAAATACTGTAATGGCTTCATTTATAATTAATTTCAAAAAATTACCATGTATAAAATTTAATTCATTAAGTAATTATTTTGGCTGTCTTGTAGCCTTTTCATTTCAGACCAAGACTCACCTATCTATTTCATATAAGGTAAATATTCAAATCACATTTCAATAGGAAAGTATCAAATGACTTCTATCAATGTTGAAAGTATTAAGAATCATGCCGATGTTATTGCGTCTTGTGGAACCAAAGTTGGTGAGGTAGATCACCTTGTTGGAGCAGACCAAATCAAACTGACCAAACATGGCGATGGACATCACCATCTCATCCCAACATCTTGGGTTGGTGAGATAAAAGGCGAAAAAGTGATCTTAACTAAAGATTCTCAAGAGGTTAAAGACACTTGGCTAGAAGTATAGATTTTGCCTATTACAACTGAGTTTTATTCAATTTATGTGTGTCACGTTCTGAAGTAGATTGACACTTATTCCATATAAAACGCTCGATGAGTTTCATCGAGCGTTTTATATTTGATTAAATCTTATTTTTTAAGACTTTCGTATCTTCATCCAATCTTAATTGGCGTTGTCTTTCGCCTTCATTGATAAGATCGAGGCGTTTGCCCCAGTATTGAATTGCATATTGATATTTTGCAAAAAATGCAAAAAACATAAAGGTTAAGGCTGGACCTAAAACAATTTTATCTGCTTGACCTATGAATTTCTCATAGATCGCCATGCCGAGCGCACAAAAGGTTAAAACCATAAACATAAAGAAGCTAAATTTTAAAAAATTATCGAAGCTTTTACCTTTAAACATAATCAAGAATACATATCATTATCATTTGATAGCTTATTATAGGAGATAGGATCTAATTTTCAAGTGATCACTATTGGTTTTGTATTGATGGCTTTGTATTGATATTGAGCAACCTTATTTCTGATTTAGATCCTTCATCAATCATTGTATTTTGATTGGCATGCTGATCTAAGAATTTGCTTTTTAAAATCTGTCTAATAAATTACACTTTGATATTCGCCCGGTTTGCATGTTGATATATTTTCTATTCTAGAATTTATGAGTAGTAATATGGGTAATGAATAACGGCGTAATGTTTTAAATAACGAGCACAGATAATCCTATAGGCAAACTTTAAAAATCATCTTTATAACTCTATTATTTAATTTTTCAAAGTTAGCAGTTTATTTAACAAATAAAAAATCCACCGAGGTGGATTGAATCAGCTAAGAGTGGCGTAATTTTTTCCCACCTCCATCCTGCTTATTTACGGTCGCCCAAGCAATACGTTGTGCATCTTCATCCGAACGGCCTTGTTTTTTCTCACTTTCATAAATATGTTGGGCTTGTCTTTTCTGCTTTGCTGTATATGCAGATTTATCTCCTATAGGCATAATCACGTCTCCATATAACGATAAATATAAGGATTATCTTTATAACATGGATTATTTTATTCGCTGTTTAGTGTAAGTTCTTGTGAATTTGAGTCATGCTTATTTATTTTAACTCAATATAGAATACCAATTAACACTATGTTTTTATTTTTAAAATAACTAACCCTTATTTTAAAGTATCATTTCATTTAATACTTAAAATTTCACTTAATCTACATTGATCACTTTTTAACAACATTTATTCACACAGTATTGATGAGATTAGTCCACCATATAAATTAATCACTTGATAAATCTTAGAGGTTAATATGCAACCTGATAACAACCCATCAACAGCTCAAGAAAGATCAGAAAAAGCACAAGAAAAGCGTAGAATCCCAAAATATATTTTACTCATAGTGGGTCTATTTTTGCTTGCGATTGTGATCTATATGCTTGCGAGTTGGCAAGGCTAAGTTAGAGTAATTTGCAGCTATTTTTATAAGCTTAGCGTTTTAAAATGTTTAAAGCAGATTAAGAAAAGCAAGGTGTTTCCTTGCTTTTCTAATAGTGAATTTAATTAAAATCCTATTTAAAATAAAAAATCTTAAATTAAGATGCTAATCACACTTCCAAATACCGCCCTCTTTTTAAACGATCTATTTTTGATTGTATAGTCTATGATTGATCTTGCTTGAAAAGACTCTAAATTGAGGTAATCCATAAAAACTTCGTTTGCTCTAGCTACTGTAGACTTCTTCTTCTCGATATTTAATTGTTGTTGCTGCTCTGATATTTTTGCTTTTTCTCTGGGTTGGGATTTATCCCTTATGCCATTTGCAGCAATTTTCTCTCTACCAATTCATACGCTTAGTCTAGATCGATATTTCCATATAATCCGAAGTTGAGCAAATAGATCGACTGAGAACTTTCTTTTCAGCGATATAAGTTTTATCGCTGTTATTTACACGTACAACAAAGCCAATCAACTTATTGTCTCGATAAATCGCAGATCTAAGCTCCAATTGATCAATAAATGTCTTTTGTCAGCTTTACTCTTGGTGTTGACATATATAGAATCTCTAGCTGTCGCAATGCTAAATACTATATCAAGCTATTCTCTACAGTCTACTTGTAAAAAAACTTGATAAACTCTAAAATCTTAGATAGTATTGCACACGTTCCAAGTAGTTGATAATTAATCAATTCACTTGATGAAGGGCCTGTAGCTCAGTTGGTTAGAGCAGCGGACTCATAATCCGTTGGTCCCCAGTTCAAGTCTGGGCGGGCCCACCAAATAAGACAACCACTTAGGTGCATTAATCCTAAGTGGTTTTTTGTTGTTTGCTATTCTTGATTAACTATTTTACATCTGCTTTATCGTCAATTAGCTTTTTTCTTTTAATCGAAGTGTGGAACTTGCGCCCCCTCATTTTTCAGCATTTATACATTTCTCTCAATTTACAACAAATATTCATCATCCTTCCCTTAAAAGCATTGAAGTATAAGTCAATTAATCAAAATTTTAGCTTAAATAAATTGACTAGAATCTAGCATTTGCAATGTAATTTTCTTTACCTCATCACGGCTCTGTTTGATATGCTCTGTAGTCGCATTTAGCGCAGAATCCCGTTCTTTTCTAAAAATAAAACCTAAAATAGTCTGATGCTCAGCATAAGTTGCCTCTATACGATATTGTTTGGAGAAATCTAAGCGACGAATAATTCTAATTTTTTCACTCAGTTCTCGATGTATTCGTGCCATTTCCTGATTACCTGCTGCACGAACAAGAGAACAATGGAAATCTTCATCTTGTTGAGAAAGCGCCTTAATATCTTTTAGGTATTGCTCAGGTTCGATACACCATAAATCTTTTAATACTGCCAACTCAATTGATGGCTCCCCAATATGAGCGCAAAGTATTTCGATGGCTGCTTTTTCTAAAATGATGCGAACATCATACAGTTCTTCATAATATCTAAAGTTCAGTGGTCTCACCTGCCAACCACTTCGAAAACTAACCTCTACATAACCTTCCTGCTGTAAACGATATAAAGCTTGACGTATAGGGGTACGACTCACTTGATAAGTTTTAGCAATTTCTGACTCAGTAAAACGCTCACTCGGCATAAGTTTAAAATCAAAAATATCATTCTTGATTCTTCGATAAACCAGCTCAGACAAATTGTCTGAGCTTTTTAAAGAATTCTTTATTTCAGTCATATCCTATTCCATATAGACCAATGGCTCACCACTATGTACTGTCTGACCAGCGCGACAAGTCACAGCTTTTACAATACCGTCTTCAGATGCATATACAGGTAATTCCATTTTCATAGCCTCGATGATCGCTACAGTTTCACCTTTCTTCACCACTTGACCATGTTCAACCAATATTTTCCATATATTGCCTGTCATTGATGCATTTAAAGCGACAAAGTGACTAAAATCTTGCTGTTCAATGTAATCCTTTTGGGTTTCTTCTGGATGGATAAAATCTTCTTTCCATCGTTCAACTTCAGTTTTAAAAGCAAACTGTTGTTTTTCTTTAAAGACCTCGATGCTGTCAGCTTCATCCTCTAAAAATTTACAGTATTGCGCATAATCAAATTCAGTTTCTTCAATTTGAATTTGAGCTTGACCATTGGCAAAATCTAAACGCCACTGATCTAATTCAGCTTCAGTAACCTCAAAAAATTTGATTTGGTCAAAAAATTGCAGGAACCATTGTTTATCGCCAAATTGTTTATTCTTTTTAAATTTATTCCAGATCGGTAATGTGCGACCAATTAATTGGTATCCACCTGGTGAATCCATTCCATAAATACACATGTACATACCACCAATTCCCACAGTCCCTTCTGCGGTAAATGTACGTGCTGGATTATATTTAGAGCTTAATAAACGATGACGCGGGTCTATCGGTACTGCGCAAGGTGCTGTCAGATAAACATCTCCTAATCCAAGCACAAGATAATTTGCATTAAATAAGATTTGTTTAACTTCATCACGGTGTTTCAAACCATTAATTCGCTGAATAAAATCCACATTATTTGGAAGCCATGGTGCTTTGGCGCAAACACTTTCCTGATATCGTTCAACTGCACTCAGGGTGGCACTATCTTCAAATGCCATGGGTAAATAAACGATACGTGATGGTATTTTTATTTGGCTTAGATCTCCCATTTGTTCTTCTAAATAGAGCAGTTCAGCGATTAGCGTTTTTTGCGGGATGATCAAACCATCATATTTAATTTGCAAGGAACGAACACCAGGTGATAATTCTAAAATACCTGCGATATTGTGAGCACGTATCAGCTCTATCAATTTGTGGACACGTAACCTAAGGGAAAGATCCAGAATATTGTCACCATACTCAAGTAAGATATAACTATCTCCGGCTTGACGATAAACTGTTTTTGGAGAAAGCTGCATAGCCTCTCTCTGTGCCAAAATCGTCGTACCCATTTCCGCTTTAGAAATAGGGGCTACATCTGGAACAGCAGTTGAAAAGTTTTCAATCAAATCTAGCTGCTGTTGTTCTAATTGATTCGCTTGTTCTACGCTTAATGGATAAAAAGAGATTTTATCATCTGCTTTAAGTTGTCCGATTTTCCATAATTCTGCTTTAGCAATCGTTACTGGGCAAACAAACCCACCAAGACTTGGTCCATCTTTAGCTAAAATAACAGGGAAATCACCTGTAAAGTTGATTGCGCCAATGGCATATTCACAATCGTGTACATTGGAAGGATGTAATCCAGCTTCTCCACCATTTTCTCGTGCCCAACTAGGCGTTGGCCCACTTAAACGAATTCCTAAACGGTTTGAGTTAAAATGAACCGTCCATTCTGAAGCAAAGAATTCTTCAATATATTCTTGTTTAAAAAAATCTGGTGCGCCATGTGGGCCATATAGCACTCCGATTTTCCATTCGGTGCTATAGCTTGGAATTAAGTGGTTAGACAATGCTTGTGGTTGTGCAATGGCAATAGGTAACTCATTCATAAGTAAAGTCGGATTCACCATTTTAATCGTATCACCTGCACGAAGTGTACGACCAGCATGACCTCCAAAATTACCTAATGCAAAAGTCGAGCGACTGCCTAAATATACTGGGACATCCAAACCATCCCGTACTGAAAGATATGTTCGACAACCGGATTCAACTTGCCCTAACTCAAGTATCTGTCCAGACTTGACTGTGATCGGTTGCCAAAAATGAATAGTTTGATCGTCAAGATATGCAGAACATGGCGCACCTGTTAATGCAATGGTGGTATCAGCATGAAATTTTAACGTAGGCCCCATCAAGGTAAATTCAAAACCCGCAGCTTTAGCATCATTGCCTACAATTTTATTTGCCAATTGGAAAGCAAAATCATCCATAGGGCCTGATGGTGGGACGCCAATATCCCAATAACCAATACGCCCAGGATAATCTTGAATCGAACTTAATGTTCCCGGCTGAACCACTTCAATCACCCGAGGTGTATATTTAAAATCGTCTAACATCCGTGTCCAGATTTGCATACTTTCAAAGCGAACATCTGAAATAATCTCACGCGCATAATCAAGATTGGTACTAATACCGTTGAGTCGTGCTTCAACTAATGCTTGTTTTAACTTTTGTATCGCAGCCTCACGATTTTCAGCATGAACGATGATCTTAGCAATCATTGGATCAAAATATTGAGAAATTTCAGTGCCTGTAGATACCCATGTATCAACCCGAATTCCTTCAGGGAAATAAACATCAGTTAAAACACCTGGACTCGGCTGAAAATTCTTAACTGGGTCTTCTGCGTAGACCCGAACTTCTATAGCTGCACCTTGGGGCTGTATATGCGCTAAGTCATCCCAATCCAACCGATCCCCTGATGCGACTTTTAGCATACATTCGATTAAATCCAGCCCTGTTACCATTTCTGTTACAGGGTGTTCAACTTGTAGTCGAGTATTGACCTCTAAGAAATAAAACTCATCTCGTGCTGCATCATAAATAAACTCAACGGTTCCAGCGCTACGATATTGAACCGATTTTCCGAGCTCAATTGCAGCTTGATGTAGTTTTTTTCGTGTTGCGTCAGGTAAATTTGCTGCAGGTGTTTCTTCAACAATTTTTTGGTTACGACGTTGTAGTGAACAATCCCGTTCTCCCAAAGCAACCACTTGACCTTGACCATCACCAAATATCTGTACCTCTACATGACGAGCCTTATCTATAAAGCGTTCTAAAAAGACGCCAGCATCCTTAAAAAATTGCTCACCTAAGCGTTTCACACTTTCATAAGCTTCCATTAAGGCATCTTTTGAGTCACAGCGGGTTAAACCAATACCGCCACCACCTGCGGTACTTTTCAGCATGATCGGATAACCAATTGTTTCCGCAGCTTCGAGTGCTTCATCTAAACTATTTAATAAACCTGTTCCGAGTGTCATTGGCACATTGGCTATGGCCGCCAGTTCACGTGCACGATGTTTTAGTCCGAATTCTAAAATTTGCTCGGCTGTAGGCCCCATAAATGCAATATCGTTTTCCTCACATGCTTGAGAGAACTCAGCACTTTCAGAAAGAAAACCATAACCCGGGAAAATCGCTTGTGCGCCTGTGTCTTTTGCAATTCGGATTAACTTTTCAATACTCAAATACGTATCTGCTGGCTTAATCCCCTGTAAAGCAACTGCGAGGTCTGCATCTAATACATGCTGAGCATAACGATCTGTGTCTGAATAGACAGCTATACTTTTGATGCCTAATTTCTTTAAGGTTCGAATGGCTCTTACAGCAATTTCACCACGGTTTGCAATTAATACAGTATGAAACATGATGCTTTCCCCCCTTAATTCGATACAGCTGGTACTGGATTATTTCGCTGTTGGATATATGCCCGCCATCCTCCCAAATGACTGATATTCTCTGCATCTTCCAAACCATAAGGTTCACAGATAAAGCCTTTTACCCAGCGCCCATCTTCAAGTTCCACATTTCCCATACCCAGTGGTGTCGGGATTTCTGCAACAAACTCCCCAAAACGAGCAGTTGGAATATCCCAAAGTTCTACAATAATGGCTTTCCCCTCAGCTTCATTACGTGCAAGGCCCGGTTTAGGCGGCACTGTCCCATTCAATGCATATAGAGAATATTTACTGGCAGTTTTGGTCGTTTCAATATGTACAGCATCTCTGCTGGTCAATTGAAAATTCAGTGGCATACCTGTTAAATGAGCCCCAACAACAGCCACACGGATATGATGATCAGATCGGGTTAAATCCAGTTGAGTAGATTTCAATTTTGCTTGTGTTGCACCTAACTTTAAATCGAGATATCGCTGCCAGAGTTTTCCAAAATGAGTTAATGCAGCATCATGCCAAGCAGGTGCAATTAAAGTAATTCCAAAAGGTAAGCCGTCTTCTCGAAACCCTGCGGGTAAAGCCAGTGCACTTAAATCAGCCAAATTGGTGAAATTAGTATATGTACCAAAATGAGAGTTAAACTTAATGGGTTCAATTTTCATTTCTTCGATTGTGTAAATTGTGGGGGATGTTGGTACGATCAAAGCATCAAATTGAGCCAATTTTTCCTGAATTTCACGTGCCAAATCTTGTTTTAGATACTCTGCGTTGTAAGCATCAATCGCTGTGTATTGATAACCCTGTTTAACTATTTCTAAAACTGTTTGATCAAATGCTTCAGGATTTTGTTCGATAAAATCTTCTAAAGCAGCAGTTCGTTCAGCCACCCAAGGTCCTTGATAAAGTTGTACTGCGAGTTTTTCAAAAGCCGTAAAATCAATCTCTGTAATAGAAGCCTGAAAAGACTCAAGTAATTTTAGTGCTTGGTTAAACGCTTGTTCCGATTGTTGATCATCAAAAAAATTTAAAGTGTCGGGTATTGCAAAATTGAGTTTTGAGGTAAAGCGTGCTGGCGCTGTTTTTGGATTCTTCCGCGAGTAACTATCTCGCGCATCATGTTTTTCTAATAGATTGGCAACATATTCAGCATCTACAACTGTTAAAGCAAAAATCGAAATACAATCAACAGTCTTACAGGCAGGCAATAGACCATGATTTGAAAAACGCCCTTTGGTTGGTTTTAATCCAACAATATTGTTAAAACCAGCTGGAACACGGCCAGACCCTGCAGTATCAGTTCCCAATGAAAAAGGCACCAGACCACGAGCCACTACGCTCGCTGAACCAGAACTTGATCCACCACTTACATAATTTGGATTAAAGCTATTTTTAACTGCGCCATAAGGAGATCGAGTGCCAACTAATCCAGTTGCAAATTGGTCCAAATTTGTTTTACCAACGACAACCGCACCAGCATTTTTCAATAACTGGACAAGTGCGGCATCTTGTTCAGCAGGATGAGAGATGATCTTACATGCCGCTGTAGATACAAATCCTTTTACATCAATATTGTCTTTAACTGCGAATGGAATTCCATATAACGGAAATTGCTGATAAATATTCTCTAAGTCATGAGAATCGATTTGAAGATCTTCAATCTGTTGTTTGATTTGTTCGACAGTCGCAATTGAAATCCATGCATTATCCTGCGGATCAAACTCACTCACTAAGTCACACAATTTTTCGATATTAATTTCACCAGTTTGATAAGCCCGTTGCCAATCACTAATCGTCCAGCCACTCATTTTTTCTAAGTACATTTTTTGAATCCCATCTTGTATACAAGTTTGAATTACATTTGCAGGATCCATGCCAAAAACTAACAATCTGTTTTTTATATTCTTTTTATATATGTGAGACTGATATGCAATAATTTAGATCAATTTTTTTTAGTCAAAATGCAAGCTTGCTATTTATGAGTGCAATATAGGATGGTTTATAAAATTGGTGCTCTACTTAGGCAACTTCATCCACTTGTTCATCTGAATAGATTGAAGTCTGTAGCGGTCAACTGCTTTTTAGAGTGAGTCAGCATCACCTTTATGCTCTTTCAAAAGCTCAAGTTTTTTTATGATTTAACTTTATTTTATCGTGGCGATCTTTTACGTTTTTTATGACTTTTCCTACAAATTTTTATTTTCTTATGTTGAGAAATATGACGATTTACGCTCTAAATATTAACCTTATATTTTAAGTATCACTTCTCTATAAGTAATATGTGAGCAATCCAATAAAAAATGCGTATTAAATTTTTACGCAATAAATAATAATATATAAGACTCGTCCTACGCCTACATAAAACAACAGCTATATTTTATCAATGAGAATGCTATGGTTAAGCTAAGTGGTCAGTTAATCTGTGTGTCTGAACAAGAATTAAATATCGTAATCAAGTGTCTTCCAGAACATATCAAGTTAACCAGACAAGAACAAGGTTGTGTTTCTTTTGAGGTCAAACAAAGCCAAAATCCCTTAATTTGGGATGTACATGAAGTTTTTGAGAATCGACAAAGTTTTGAAAATCATCAACGTAGAATATCTGGTTCCGTATGGGGAATTAAAACCCAACATATTCAAAGATTATATGAAATAACCCTCGATTAAAGGGCTATCTCAAAAGTTTAAACTTTGCCTAGCCTGCTCTATTCACTTATTCCAACTCTTTTAATATCGCCTCATTAAAGGCAGGAATATCATCTGGATTACGCGATGTAATGAGTACCCATCCCCCCGTATTACAACGATGAACTTCTTCATCTATCCAGTTTGCACCTGCATTCTCTAAATCTATACGAATACTTTTATATGAAGTCAAATTTTTATCTTTAATTCTTTCTGCATTGATTAAAGCCCATGGTCCATGACATATGGCAGCAATCGGTTTCTTATGGTCTGTAAAGGATTGAATGATTTTCTTAGCATTCTCATCAATTCTCAATTGATCAGCATTGACCGTTCCCCCTGGAATAACCAGCAAATCATAATCACTTGGATCTACTTTTTCCAAAATCGCATGCGGACTATATGACACCGATTTTTCATCATCATGAACAACGGTTCGTACATCGTTTAATTCAATCGCAGCGTGTATGCTTTCTATGCCCTTGCTCGTCAAAAAGTCCAAAGGTTTTTTAAGCTCATCATGCTCAACGCCAGAATTGGAAGTGATGAATAGTACTTTTTTAGTCATTTTCTTACTCCAACAATACGGTATATTTCAAGCTAACAAAAAATACGATTGTAGATGTACAAGTTTTAGCTTCTTATTGTTAAATGTTTTAGGATATTGTTTTAAGGCTTGTTATATATCCTTTTATTTTTTTGATCTATAAATAATTAAACACCACTATTAAGCAGCCTATGTATTAAACATCAAATACCGCCATAACAAAAACTACAGAAAAGACCAAAAATTATTCATTCAAAAAATGGCATAACTATTGCTTTTTCAAGTGACCTTTTAGTTATGAATCTCCTCAATGAAGCTTATTAAACGCTCTTTATTTTTACAAGTGATGATTGCATTGGTGATTGGTTGTTTATTCGGTTACTTTTTGCCTCATATTGCGATCAATTTTCAAGTGTTTGGTAATGGCTTTGTCAAACTTGTCAAAATGCTGATTGCACCGCTTATATTCTGTGTCATTGTGTTAGGAATCTATGGTGCAGGAGACTTAAAAAAAGCTGGGAAAGTGGGAATAAAAACGCTGATTTATTTTGAAATAATGACCACTATCGCTTTAATTTTAGGATTAGCCGCAGCTTATATATTTAAACCTGGACATGGTATGCACGTGGATATTTCAACATTAGATGCATCCCAAATGACCAAGTACAATGAAAATATCCATGCAGTTACAGGCGTATCTGATTTCTTTTTAAATATGATTCCTCAAACTGCTGTGGGCGCATTTACAGGGAATGATATTCTGCAAGTGGTTGTCTTTTCAATTTTATTTGGCGTTGCATTATCTATGCTGTCTAAAGATGTCAGTGAACCTGTAGCCTCTTTTATCGACAAAATATCTCAAGTTATTTTTAAAATCATGTCCATTATCATCAAACTAGCCCCTATCGGCGTTTTTGGTGCAATTTCTTTTACCGTGGCAAAATTTGGAATAGAAACCTTACTTAATTTGGGCTATTTGGTCTTAATTTATTATGCAACTGTGATTTTCTTTGTGATCTTCATACTTGGTCTGGTATTAAAACTCTTAGGTTTCAATATTTTTAAGCTCATTCGCTATTTTAGAGAGGAAATCACCATTGTATGTGGAACATCATCTTCTGATTCGGTATTACCGCAAGTGATGTATAAACTAAAAAAATTAGGGATAAAAGACTCCACTGTAAGCCTAGTCATTCCATCGGGTTACTCTTTTAACTTAGATGGCTTTTCAATTTATCTCACCCTTGCTGTTGTATTTATCGCGCAAGCGACAGGTGTTCACCTAACAATTTCAGACCTCATCATGATTCTTTTAATCACCTTATTTACCTCAAAAGGAGCACATGGCATTCCTGCATCAGCGATCGTTGTACTCGCTGCGACTTTATCCAGTTTTCCTGTTATCCCGGCGATTGGCTTGGTATTGATCCTTTCAGTGGATTGGCTGATTGGTATTTTAAGAGCAGTAAGCAACTTGATTGGTAATTGTGTCGCAACTTTAGTGATTGGTGTATGGGAAAATGATGTTGATAAGAAACGTGTACATCAAATGTTAGATGATCCGAACTGGGCAAAAAATGAATTGAGCAGTTAAAACGCAATTAACACATAGTGGGGAAAAATTAGAGTTTTATTCTGTAGCAAAACCAATGCACTACATAACCAACGCACTATTAGCAACACAATACGCTTTAGATAAAATCCTTTAACGCTATCTTAAGCACACATATTTCATAAAAACCATTTCCGCATTGAGTCGCTGAAATGGTTTTTTTATGAATCACAGTTATTCACTTAAACTAAAGCCCTCAATCGAAGACCATTCCAGGAAGCACACACAAAAAATCGTGCTGATCATCATGACGGATCATTTGATATGGCTATGCTGTGATTATCTATGCTGTCATTAGCCATACGGTAATGTCCCCATAATACAATCACCAACACCATACCCCCTGCGCATAATGCAACGAGAAAACCCGATCTTAGCCCATAGCCATCAACCATTTGTCCAGAGATTGCTGCTCCTAGTGCCACACCAACATTTAACCCAGCCAGTAACCATGTCATACCTTCCGTCAGGCGATGTTTTGGCACAATGCGCTCAACCAGTGCCATTGCGACGATCATCGTCGGTGCAAAAAATACTCCTGCCAGTAAAACACTACTTGCCAGCATCGTAATACTATTCACCCATAATAAGGGTAATGTACTCGCTGCAGTTGCCACACCTCCAAGTAATAAAAGATGCTGTAAAGACATTTTCAATTTAACTGCACCAAATAATAAGCCAGCTAAACATGAACTTAACGCATATGCAGAAAGCACCAAACTAGCAGCTGCAGGCTGACCAAGATGTTCAGCAAAGGCGACACTAACGATATCAATCGTGCCTACAATGATCCCCATTCCAACCATTAACAATGTCAGCAAGCGTATCTGAACAAGCATAATGATTGAGCCGGAACGCTTATGAATTAAATATTGTGTGTCGATTTGGGGTTCTGTACCTCGTTGTAACACCAGTAAAAATACACCGATAATCAACAACAATGTTGCAACCAGTAAACTTGCTTGTGGTAACACTGCTATCGATAAGCCAACAGACAATGGCGGGCCAATAATAAAGGTGACTTCATCTAGTACTGTTTCTAGTGAGTAAGCGGTTTGTAATTGAGCTTGTCCAGCATATATTGCCGTCCAACGCGCCCTTACCATGGCAGATATACTGGGCATAAAACCCGCCAATAATGCACCCACAAACAACGTCCAATCAGCTGCCCGCCACCATGAAGCAAATACCAATACTAGTAAACCAATACTGCTGATCGTTGTTACGATAGGCAGTATGCGGCTTTGTCCATATTGATCAACTAACTTTGATACTTGGGGCGACACTAATGCGTATGTCAATACGAATACCGCAGATACTCCTCCTGCCAGCGCATAACTCCCCCTCATTTGAGACAACATAACAATGATACCAATGCCGGTCATCGGTAAGGCAATCCGAGCCAATAGCCCAGCCAAAGCAAAACCTTGGGTCCCCGCGACAAAAAATAGTTCTCTATATGGACCAATCATCAGACTCTCCTGAATACAATCTCTTGCAAACATATAAGGATTCAGCAAAAATACATACACTGCGTATGAATAAAGCATACATTCATACGCAGTGTATGTAAATAATCATACGAAACGTATGTAAGGAGAAGTTGATGGTTCGTCGTACTCGTATTGAAATGGAAGAAACCCGTGCTGCACTGATTACAATGGCTCGAAAAGTCTTTAGTGAACGTGGTTATGCCGATACCTCAATGGATGATCTCACTGCACAGGCAGGTTTCACTCGTGGTGCGTTGTATCACCATTTTGGTGATAAAAAAGGATTACTGGCTGCAGTCGTTGCACAAATCGATCATGAAATGGATCAACGTTTAGATATGATCTCCGAACAAGCTAAAGATATTTGGTCGGGATTTAATCAGCGTTGTCATACTTATCTGGACATGGCAATAGAATCAGAATATCAACGCATCGTACTGCGTGATGCACGGGCAGTATTGGGTGGCGCATCTATAGATTCGCAACAACACTGTATTGATTCGATGCAAAGACAGATAGCACAACTTATCCAGCAAGGAATCATTGAGCAAGCTGATCCGCAAGCACTCGCCTGCTTAATTTATGGCAGTTTAGCTGAAGCCGCGTTTTGGATAGCTGATGGTGAAGACCATAATCAAAGACTCAAGTCTGGAAGAACAGCACTAAACCTTTTACTCCGCGGGTTATTGATTAGGGTCTGTTGACAATTCGTCTACGTTTGCGACTAAGTGTGTTTTTTAGGCGATACTAGGCACGAAGTATGAAATTTAGTCATTCTAAATAAGTAGTTCGTAACGACGTAGCGGCAAAAAATACACTAGTCCCGAAGGGTTGTGGCTAAAATTATCTCAGCCTTCGTTATGAAACTCGAAAATAGTCTCGCTATTCTCTTCGTTTCATGCCTTGCCTGCTCAATTTTAACCTACAACGCAAGCCATTTATGAAATGGCAACAGACCCTAAAGTAGATCAATAAAAATTCTGATTGCTATGAGTACAAGCATTAAATTGAAACTCGATATTCAGAATAATAAAGTCAGAGAATTAGGATCGATATCCCTATTGATGACTTCAATTTAAGATAGTTTTTAGCTTAAACCTATCCTGATTTTAACCATGTATCTTTTGTCTGCTATACGATAAATTAACTGTAATTTTGAATTTTCGAGGTTTTTTTGAACTGGAATAATATAGAGATCCATTTTTCTCAAGTTGTTTTAAAACCATTTACATCTTTAGATGCTGATGAGGTATTTCAGCATATTACTCCCACCTTAACTCGATATATGGCTTGGGATCCTCCGCAAAGCCGTCAAGAGTTTGATGAGATCTGGCATAAATGGCTAGAGAATATTAAAGATGGGAATGAGTTAATTTTCGTCGTCACAAACATTGCCAATCATGAGTTTCTTGGCCTTGCAGGATTGCATCAAATACAAACGGAAACACCTGAATTAGGCATTTGGATTCGAGAAGATCGACATAAGTCAGGATTTGGTAAAGATGCGGTAACAAGCATGGTTCATTGGGCTTCAGTCAATTTGAGTTTTAAAAATTTTATTTATCCTGTAGCTGTCGAAAATTATGCCAGTCGCCATATCGCAAAATCTTTAGGTGGGGTTATTTCTGAGTATAAAAAGAAACCTAAATATGATTCTGTAACCTATGCTATTTCTCCTCATAATGCATAATACCAATGGATAGATTGAATTGTTTATGATTTATTGATGCAGGATATTGAGCATCTTTGCAGTTTTATCATCAACTCTCGCGGTATTAGTGGCATTTTCATGTAAAAGCCGATACGATAATGAGAATTATTGTTATTTATATGGAATAAATCATGGCGCTGAATGCACATCGCACTTTTATTCAAGTGAAAGAGAAAATATATCTAGGTCCAAACTATATCCGTATTATTTTTGACTGTGCAGATGTAGAGAAATTCAAACACACCAGTATTGGTGATAACAATAAAATTTTTATTCCAAGGCATGATCAAACCACAATAGAAATTCCTGATTTTGATTTTAATCAACGTAAATGGATTGTCAGTAATCCTGAGATGATGCCAGAAATTCGGACTTATACCCATCGTGATATTGATTTAGTCAATAAAACTCTAACCATCGAGTTTGCAATGCATGGTACAGATACGGTGGCTTGTCACTGGGCAGATCGTGCTCAACCTGGAGATCAAATTGGCGTAACCATGTCTACTGCTGCTAAAAATTCAATCCCTACAGGACTAAATCATTATCTCATTATCACCGATGGGACGGGACTTGCAGTCACTCAAGCGATCTTAGAAAAATTAACAGCTGATGCCAAAGTATATGTTATTGCAGAAGTGGCAACTGTAAAAGATCAAATCGAACTGCAGACGCAAGCTGATTTAGAGCAAATATGGCTGTTCAATCCGAACCCGCTTCAACAAAGCTTATTGGCTGACGAGTTGTTACGCCATCCTGAATTCATTAATCTACCAGCAAGCCGTTTTGCACATATTACCGCTGAACTACAAGCTGTACGCGCATGTCGTAATATCTTAAGAAAGCAAAGTGATTGGGGCAAAGAAGATTGTTATGCCTGTTCTTACTGGCAGATTGGGAAAGCAGATAATGAACGACAGTCTAAAGTGCTAGATGATTAAGCCCAAAGTAAATAAATGATCAATCCCGAAATATCTGGTTTATATTATTCTGAGTAGATGCGTTAAAACCTTACAAACTAGCGTTTATAAGGTTTTTGATCCCCAAAAAAACTCAATTGAAAAAACACGAGTCTTAGAAATATAGAATAATTAGAGAATCAAGTTTAATACCTAAGAACTGACAAATTTCCAAACTCATTCATGAATGTAATAGAGAAAATCAGCTACACATCAAAACCAAACCCATATTATTGATTTAAAAATATTTAAATCGTTTTCTCATTCATATAGCGCCAATATCGCTTTGGTACATATTGAATATGCAGTTTAATGTTTTTTCGCGCTGAAATATTTACACTGTTAAAATAATCTTTCCAAAGCTGATCATATAGAACCTCTTGATGATCTAATTCAACACTAAAATCCTGACTAGAGCCTTGATGAATATTTTGATCAATTTCTAAGACATTCATATTGACTTGATGAACCTGTCTTAAATCATAATAGATACCAAAATTTCGTTTTTCATCATAAATAAGCCAGCGCTGGTCTTGATATCTGGCTTTAAAATGCTTTTCGATCAAAGGCAAAACATTGAAATCTGGCTTAACCAAGCTTAAAAATAATTCATCTTTACATTTTTTAAAGCGAACAAAAGCTTCCATACGATGTTTTTCTCTTCCCACTTGTTTGGCCCATTTTGACAGTGCCAAAACATCTGGATGACCATAATCTCGATCAATCGCTTTTTGAGCGAAGAATGCATAAACACTAAAATTAAACAGATGTTGAAAAGCATCTTCCTGTTCAGATAAAAAAGTATAGTAAAAATTACGTAAACCACTTGCTGAAACTTTTAACTTTAGGCCTTGCCAAACTCTATTGGCTTGAGCGTCATTGGATTCAACAAAAATCGTTTCATCAAATAAAGCGGCTTGGGTGTTGTTTTCACTTGAGACAATGACATCGAACTCTTTAAATTGAAATGCACGAAATACACAGCACAAAATCCCTGTCATGGTCCCATCAAAAATATATTTCGCCATTTAGAATAACAAGTCCAACTGGGGTGAAAGTTGTTGAGTATATTTTGAATGCCCTGTCTGTAATATTTTCTGGCGAATTTGGCTGGGTAATTGATCTTTTAAAAATGGTGGAGTATCTGCACAACGAATAAAATGCATTGCCCTATTATAAGCAATTCCCAATTTTTTGATTTGATCAATATGAATTTTACCAAAGCGACGTGCTTGAACAATCTTTTTAGCTGAACGTACCCCAATTCCAGGGACTCTTAAGATCATTCGATATTCAGCTTGATTGATATCGATAGGAAATTGTTCAGGATGACGTAGCGCCCAGCTCAGTTTGGGGTCGATATCTAAGTCTAAATTTGGATGCTTTGCATTGACAATTTCAGTCGCTTCAAAACCATAAAATCGCATTAACCAATCAGATTGATACAATCTATTTTCACGCAATAATGGCGGTGCTGAACCCACTGAAGGCAATGCTTTTTCTTCATCATTAATCGGAATATAGCCCGAAAAATATACCCGTTTGAGTTTAAATTCTTTGTAGTGACGATCAGCCATTAAGATAATATCCTGATCCGTTTCATTATGTGCGCCCACCACCATTTGAGTTGTTTGTCCTGCTGGAACAAACTTCGGCACAGTTTTTATAATTTTTCTTTCATCTTTAAATTGAATCAAACGATCTCGAATAATACCCAAATCTTTTTGCACTTCATCATGGGTTTTTTCAGGAGCAAACTTTTTAAGGCCTTCCGCGGTAGGCATTTCTAAATTGATACTCATCCGATCTACATAAAGCCCTGCCTCATGGATAATCTCCTGTGAAGCACCTGGAATCGTTTTAAGATGAATATAGCCATTAAAGTTTTCTTCTAATCGTAGCTTTTTAACGACTTGTAGCATGCGCTCCATAGTATAGTCTGCTGACTTAAAAATTCCTGAACTGAGAAACAGCCCTTCGATATAATTTCTTCTATAAAAATTAATGGTTAAATCAACAACTTCTTGTACCGTAAAAGCAGCTCGTTTGACATCATTAGAACGGCGAGAAACACAATATGAGCAATCAAAAATACACACATTGGAAAATAAGATTTTAAGCAGCGACACACATCGACCATCTTCGGTATAACTATGGCAAATTCCAGCCCCCGTATTGCCTAGCCCACTGTCTTTGTTTTTACGGTTACTGCCACTGGATGAACATGACACATCATACTTCGCAGCATCTGCTAAAATTTGCAGCTTTTCTCTAATACGCTCTGTCATCACTCACACCTAATTTTCCGAATGAACTTTAGTGATTATATAAATTATGAGCGGTCAACAACGGCGATTTCTTTATTGTTGCGACATGAGCTGTCGTATAAATTTAAAACGTTAAATAGAAATTATTGTGCTAGAAAAACCTACATTATTTGCCCATTCAATTGAATGGGCAAATAACTTAAGCAGAAACAACTACATTTTTTAAGCTTGAGCGGAAAGTGGGACACCAAATAATCGATCAAAAGACCAATTAAAAATAAAGGTATAAATTGGAATGATAACAATTAAAGCTGCATCTAATAAAAATGCCTCTAGAAAACTAATATTCATCCACCATGCAATCAATGGAATAAGAAAAACCACCAAGGTTAATTGAAATCCGATCGCATGAGCTACACGGCGTTTTACTGTACGTTGACGTAAAGTTTGGCGTTTTTCCCATGCTTCAAAAATTAAGTTATAAATAAAGTTCCAGCTCACAGCAATCGTGGTAATCAGGAAAGCCAAAGGCCCCGTATGGGTTAATTGTGTACCCGAAAGTAGTGCCAGCCCTAAAGAAGAAATACCTAATCCAATGATTTCATAGGTACTTACATAAATTACTCTACGTTTAAGACCTTGCATAAACTTACCCAAACAGATTTTCAAAAAAGCTATTTTAATTTCAGTTATAATAATAGATAAAGACAATAGCTTTCAGTTTGACTGATACCAATTATGAATTTCACCAGCGAAAATATAGAATTATTTGTAAAAGTACTGGATACAGGCTCTTTTTCTGCTGCGGCTCGTGCCTTAAATCGAGTACCATCAGCCGTCAGTATGGGCATCGCAAATATCGAAGCAGAATTAGGCTTACTACTGTTTGAAAGAACACCCCGCAAAGTGATTCCGACAGCTTCAGCACTTGCCCTAGCCCCACAGGCAAGAATCATCTCAGAACAATTAAAACAATTGAGTAAGCATGCTTATGAACTGTCCTTAGGTTTGGAGAGTACTTTAAAAATAGGTGTTGTATCGGATGTAAACAATCAGAAACTTTTACAATCTATTGATAAACTTGCATTAAAATATCCGCTGCTCAATATCGAAATTATTACTGCACCACAAGATGATATTTTGCATTTACTGTATTCAGAACAAATCACAATTTGTTTAGCGGGTTCAGGGCAACATATCAAAATGCAAGAACATTTGCAGTTGGTCAGCATGGAGGTTGTTGTTGCAACTATATCTGCAAATCATGCCTTGATGGATCAAGCAGTTCATCCTATTTATATCGAGGATTTGGTTAATGTTCGACAAATTGTTGTCGCGAGTAGTGCGCTTGATATTGCAGATTTGAGATCGGTAATTGCTGCATCTTACTGGCGAACCAATGATCTACAAACGGCGATTGATATGGTTGAGATCGGCTTAGGATGGGGAAATTTTCCATATTCATTGGTTAAGTCACATATTGATGATGGGCGTTTAATCCAAATTGATTTTAAAAACACCTACAATCAACTTTCTGTTCCGATTTATCTAATTTGGTTAAAAGATAAAGCACTACCTAAAGCATCGCGCGAATTAATCGAGTTAATTAGACAAAGTCTAAATGAACATAACGACTCTTTGAGTAACAGCAATACTCTCTGACTCAACGCTCGATAGTGATTTTATTTTATCCAGTTTTCATTGTAAATTTATTAGAATTGAATGAAATTCTATAAAAAATTTGACTTGCGAAGCTCAGCACTTACAATACGCCTTTTAGATTTCTAGTATTACCTAAATCATGTCAAACGATCAAATTGAAGCACAAATTGTAGAATTAGACAATTTGCAAGAACACCGTGAAATTGTGACATTTATGCGTAGATCGTCACCGCTCAATACTTCACAACGTACTGCGCTTGAACAACATCGTGATTTAATTTTGGAATACCCTGTCGGCGATTTACGTCAACACTTTGAACATCCAGAACGTCCACTTACGGTAGAAATTGGTTTTGGTATGGGCCGTTCTTTGGTTCTGATGGCAAAAGCCAATCCTGAACGTAATTTCGTTGGAATCGAAGTGCATGTACCTGGTATTGCGCAATGTGTTTATGAAGCAGGTATGGCGGAAGTTAAAAACCTACGTGTTTTAGATGCAGATGCAATTCAAGTTTTACGAGAAATGCCTGACAATAGTATCAATACGGTTCAACTTTATTTCCCTGATCCTTGGCAGAAAAAACGACATTTTAAACGCCGTTTTGTTTCTCATGATCGTATGCCATTGGTTGAAGAAAAACTTGAAATTGGTGGTACATTCCATGCTGCAACAGACTGGGAACCATATGCTGAATGGATGCTCGATGTTTTAGACAATCGCCCTCGTTTAGAAAACTTAGCAGGCAAAGGCAATAGCTATCCTCGTCCGGACTGGCGTCCACAAACCAAGTTTGAACGTCGTGGTATTGAGGCAGGCCATAAGATTAATGACTTTATTTTTAAGAAAATAAACTAATGATCTAAGAAAACTAGACTGAGTCTACAATTAAACATTATAGGGTTAAATATTAATTATTTAACCCTATTTTTACATCTAAATTTAGGTAATTATTCGAGTTAATTCTTGTTCTAAAAATAATTAATTCAAACAATCAAAACATAAATATAAGACCTCATACGAGCCATAGTCTCTACTCAGCGCAAAATTCAGCCGGATAAGAATCAAGAGAAGAAATCAGGGCTAAAGGTCAATTAAATAATGGTCATTTTTTGATATTCAAACAAATATTGATAATTGTCATATCAAAGTCTGAACGGCTACAAATTGAAACCGGTTCTAAAACAACATTCTCCACTTGCATGTAATTTTACATCAAGCTCTTTGACTAATACTTTCAGCATTCACTCAGCGTGACTATTATTTTATATGTTGTAATTTAATGACGGTAGTTGGTTCATTTTAAAAGATTATTCAGTAAGGATTCTTTTTATACATATAAAGCTACCTTTGGCGCCCTGCTCTTTAACTCCATTAAAAATCGTATTTTGGTTGATTTTAAAAACAAACAAAAATAAACTACCTACCGTTAGGTAGTTTTAATTATACAAACTTGGGTGAAATTTATGCAAGGTCACTTACAGACTCACAAAATGAGTACTTCATTTATCATATTACTCTCACTATTAACTGCTTTAGATGCCTTAGCAATTGATATTTATGTGCCCGCATTTCCAGTGATAGCGACCTCATTACAGGTATCTACCAGTCAAATCCAACAAACATTATCAATTTTTTTAGTAGGTTTAGCTGTTGGCCAAGGCTTATATGGACCATTTCTTGATCGTTTTGGTCGAAGAATTCCATTATTAATTGGTTTAATTATTTTTATTTTGGGTTCTCTGCTCGCAGCAGTCACAACTTCACTTGAACTATTATTGTTCGCACGCTTTCTTCAAGCCATTGGTGCTGCGTCTGGTCTGGTCACACCTAGAGCAATTATTAGCGATATTAGTAATGAGCAAGATGCAGCTCGCCATTTTTCTGTGTTAATGCAAGTCATGATGGTCATTCCAATCATTGCCCCTTTGGTTGGAAGTCAACTTTTGAACTACGGCACATGGCATATTATTTTTTATACATTAGCCTTACTATCTTTTATGTTATTGGTGTGGAGTAGTATATCTGTTCCAGAAACATTAGCTCTTTCGAATAGACAACCCTTAAATCTAAAAAATATTTTCAAAAATTACTATCTTCTATGTAGAAATAAAAGCTATTTCAGTTTTACCCTTGCTGGAGGCTTTCTACTCGGTGGGTTCTTCTTCTACATTAGCAATTCACCCTATATTTTTATTCAACATTACTCAGTCAGCCCTGAACATTATAGTTATCTCTTTGCACTCAATGCACTGTGTTTCATCATCTTTGGTCAGCTTTCAATTTGGTTATTGAATAGAGGATGGTCTGCTTACCAAGTTTTAAAGCTAGGCTCTATTATTTTAATGTTTTTTACACTTATGCTTAGCCTAGTAACGTTACTGTATACACCAAGTTTATGGGTTTACACCCTATTACTGACTATGGTTATTAGTTCTACAGGGCTTTTATTTGGTAATCTTACAGCACTGACCATGCAACAGGTACAACATCACTTAGCAGGAATCGCTTCAGCTTTAATTGGCTTACTTCAATATAGTTTCGGAGCAGTTATTGGTTTTATTGCCAGTCTTGCAACAGAAAATATCCTCGTCCTTCCTGTAACTTTACTTATATGTGCTTTTTGTATGATTATATTAAATACAATTGCTCATAAAAATGCTTAAAAATAGATAGTGCTAAATATCTAATATTAGATATTTAGCACCTTTTAACCGAGTAACACCTCAAGTGCTTTTAAGATCGCATCTAATCTTTTTTTATATTTATCTTTACCACCATAAATGAGCTCACTTTGCAAAGCATCTACAAAACACATGCACAGTCGAGCCAAAGTCGTTGAATCAAACTTCTTGTTTTCTATATTTTCAGGGAATACGTTTTTAAAGATATTCTCCAAATCATCCATAAATATATGCATCGGATCAATCACTTGATCATAAATATGCTGTGGTGGGTTAATGAGCGCATTCATCCAAAATTGTACATCATATGAAGCATCAAATCGTTCACCTATGCTGCAGAAATACGCACAAAGTTGTTGATGAAAATTTTCTCCACCAGTTAATGTATTTTTTGCATAAGTCAGTTCATGATTGATCATAATCGGAATTAGACTCAAATATAAATCATCTTTATTTTTGAAATGTGCATAAATAGAGGGTTTTTTAATGCCAACGTCTTCGGCTATTTCATTCATTGATGTTGCAGTAAAGCCTTGTTTTGCGAATCGCTGCAATGCAATACTTTGAATTTTTTTTGCTGTCACAAATGAAACCTAACAAAAATTTTGCCTATTATATTAAAATTATCATCATTAAAGAAGAATTTAAGCTAAAGTCACCTGACTTCATTTTATAAAGCCATCACTAAAGATATATTCAATAATATATTTTTAATGGAGAGGCTAATTACTTATACATTTTTTGTGCGTAACTGATTGGTTTTAATATTCCACAATTTTGATCAAGCACATGTTCATTACCTCCTAATCTAATAATGGTTTAAAATTCATATACCTAGTTAGATAAGTTAAATAAACGTTAATCAAACCAAATTTTAGTTTGTTTGTTAATTGATCATTCTCATTTTAATCACCCTTTTTAATTAAACTTATAGGCTTGGTCCGAAAGTACTTATCAATACGAAAACCAGCATGTGTATTTTTGATATTTTTTACTTGAAGTAATCAGAATGTGATCATCAATTATTTAAATAAATGATTTTATAATCAAATTTCTACCTATGCTTTAAAAGCACATCATCTTAAAAATTTGACTACAAGGTATAATCTTTACTTTTAAAAACTATAAATATTTCTTTTTTATTCATAAAGATAACATCTATTTTATATATATCTATTCCATTTTTTCATATTTTTATTAATTTAAAATTCTCATTAAGATCGGAGAAATTTCAAAAACACTGGAAAGAAAAATGTTGAATACAACAGATTTTCATTTTAAAAATTTGGCTTTGTCCCTCGGTATTCTCAGTTTTACACTTTTAGTTGGTTGTGGAAATAAATCGCCACAAAACAATGAACCCAAAGCTGAAGCGTCACAAACAGCAGAACAACCACAAGAGGTCCGTTTTGCTTGGGGTGGTGGTCCCCGTGTCTGGGTCCTAGGTAAAGCCGACGGAGATTTTGAAAAAGCTTTAGGCACCAAAATTAAGTGGGTTGAATTTGCATCGGGAGCAGATGTGATTAATTACTTTGCTGCCAATGAAATTGATATCGCCCGTTTTGGTTCAAGTCCAGCTGTTGCAGGGATCACTCGCGGATTACCCATTGAAGTCATTGGCTTAGAGGGTCTAATTTCAAGTGCAGAGCGTTTGATTGTTCGACCTGAAATTAAAACTCTACAAGACTTAGTGGGTAAAAGAGTTGCTTTCCCTGCAAACTCAACTGCACAATATGCATTAGAACAAGCACTTACATTAAATAAAATTGATAAATCAAAAATCAAATTATTACCACTTAAACCTGCTGAAATTGTTTCTGCATGGACTCGTGGCGATATTGATGCTGCCTATGTTTGGGGCCCATTTACACAACAATTAGAAAAACAAGGTGGCAAAGAGATTTATCGTACAACGACACTAAATGAACAAGGCATTTTGGTTTATAACAACTTCGCTGTCCGCAAAGAATTTGCAGAAAAACACCCCGATCTTGTGATTAAGTTTTTAAAAGCATACCAAGAACAAGTTGATGAATATAAAAAAGATCCGAAATTAGCTTCTGAAAAAATTTCTAAATACTTAAACCTTCCATACGAGCAAGTTGAAACTACATTGGCAGGTATTGATTACATTCCTTTGAAAGATCAAGCATCTGAAAAGTATCTAGGTACAACATCAAACGATGAAAACTCAGGCTTGGCAAAAGCAACTCAAGATATTGCTAAATTTTTAGTCGGTATCGGCGAGCTAAAACAGTCTGATGTTCCAAAAAGTTATGCGCCCAATATCGACAGTAAATACCTTATCGAAGCAACTAAATAAGGTTATAGAATGAGTCAGTTGAACCCGTTTAAAGCAAAAGTAATTAGTGCATTATCACTAATCACTTTTGTTGTTATTTGGCAGCTTGTGTGTACCTTTAAACTTGTGTCACCCATTTTATTGCCATCCCCCTTACAAATAGTAGATACAGTTTTAGATTTATTTCAAAACGGTTATCGAGATGCTCCATTTTATCAACACATTTTAGTAAGTACGGCACGTGCATTTTTTGCATTTTTCATTGCCATTATTATTGGTGTTCCTTTGGGGTTGTTAATGGGCCGTAGTCCTGTACTCAATGCCATTTTAGATCCATTCGTACAATTTTTACGCCCTATTCCTAAAATTGCTTTAATCCCATTAGTTGTTGTGTGGTTGGGGATTGGTGAGGCATCAAAATTTTTCCTAATCTTTATTGCTACTTTACTTAGTATAATTGTTGGCGCAACTGCAGCAAGCCAAAACGTTCCACAGGGTTTAATTCAAGCTGCACAAACAATGGGACTAGGAAAAGCATCAATCTTATTTCGTGTCATTTTACCCTCTTCACTTCCTGAAATTTTCACCACGATTCGCTTATCGATTGGTATTGGTTGGACCTCATTAATTGCGGCTGAGATGGTTGCTGCAACGTCAGGTTTAGGATGGATGATCATTAACGCGGGCTCATACTTACGTACTGATGTTGTGATTGTCGGTATTATTTTACTTGGAACAATTGGCTTTATTTTAGATTGGCTCATTGTAAAAGCACAGCAAAAATGGGCACCTTGGACAGGAAAAGTATAATGACTCAAGCATTTATTCAGCTAAATAATCTTCAAAAAACATTCAAGCAAAACAAATCTGAAAATACGGTTCTAAAAGACATTAACTTAGAAATTTCTGAGGGTCAGTTCGTTTGTTTACTTGGTCCATCTGGCTGCGGTAAATCAACTATTTTGAACTTACTTGCAGGTTTTGAAAAACCTAGCTCTGGTAACATTTATGTAGATGGTCAACCTATTTCAGCACCAGGCATTGATCGAGCTGTTGTATTCCAACAAGCACAATTATTCCCTTGGCTTACAGTGAAAGAAAATATTTATTTTCCCCTTAAGCAATTAAAGGGAGAGCCTAAATACATTACCGAACAAACTGAATATTACTTAGAAAAAACAGGTTTAAAAAAATTTGAAAATCATCGCGTTTGGCAAATTTCAGGGGGGATGAAACAACGTGTTGCACTTGCCCGTGCTTGGGTCATGAAACCAAAAATTTTACTCATGGATGAACCCTTTGGTGCTTTGGATGCTCAAACACGTATCTTGATGCAGGAAACATTAACTAAGCTTTGGCAAGATAACAAAACGACCGTTTTATTTGTCACTCATGATATAGACGAATCTTTACTTTTAGCAGATCGCATTATCTTAATGGCAGGACATCCTGGGCGTATTGCAGAAGATATTCAAGTCAATTTACCCCATACACGTACGATTGAAAATATTGCTCCACAGCCAGAATTCATTGAAGCCAAAAAACATATTTTAGAAATTATGCGCAAAGAAGTTAACCGCATGATTGATTACATACACTAAATCTACAGGACACTTTTATGTTATTAAGTCATTTACCCCGCGTTAAACTTGTTCATGCACCTACTCCTCTTGAGTTTTTACCTAACTTAACCAAAGCATTAAACGGTCCTGAAATTTATATCAAACGCGATGATGCAACAGGTCTTGCTACTGGTGGAAATAAAACCCGTAAATTAGAATTTTTAATAGGCGATGCAATTGCAAAAGGCGCAACACATGTGATTACTCAAGGTGCAACTCAATCTAACCATGTTCGTCAAACCATTGCTGCAGCAAATAAATTCGGCTTAAAAGCATCTGTTTTACTTGAACAACGCGTCAGTGATGCTGCAGATGAATATTACAACAATGGGAACTTATTGCTGGACGAAATTTTAGGTGCCATATCAATTGAAGTTGTTCCTGGCGGCACAGACATGGCTGCTGCTTTAGAAGCAAAAGCAAAAGAATTAGAAGCACAAGGTGAACGCCCTTATATTATTCCAGGTGGAGGCTCAAACGCTATTGGTGCTTTAGGTTATGTATCTACTGCAATTGAATTAATTAACCAACTCAACCAGATCCAACTTGCACCAACTCATCTTGTACATGCAACAGGGAGTACTGGAACTCAAGCAGGTCTTTTAGCGGGTATTGTTGCAACGAATTCTAACTTACCTGTGTTAGGTATCAGCGTTCGTGCTGAAAAATCTAAACAAGAAGAAAACGTCTATAAACTTACTCGCTCAACTTTAGAACATCTTGGTTTGAGTGCTGATCTTATCGCACGTGAAAAAGTTGTGGCAAATAGTGACTATGTTGGCGAAGGTTACGGTATCCCAACAGACAGCATGGTTGAAGCTGTTGAACTCCTTGCCAGAACTGAAGGTATTTTGCTTGACCCAGTTTACTCAGGTAAAGGTTTTGCAGGTTTAGTAGGCCTAATTCGCCAAGGTTATTTCACTAAAAACGACAAAGTGATCTTTCTGCATACTGGTGGTGCTGTAGGCTTATTTGGGTACCGTAAAGCATTCTCTCACAAAGACGCATACCGCTTGTAAAATGATTGATTTTTCAGAATTTCCTACGCTCGGAATCCTGGGTGGCATGGGGCCAGGTGCTGCAGTTGATTTTCAACAGCGCCTGCTCGATGCAAGCCCTGCAACTAAAGATCAGGAACATATTCCAACTATTGTTTGGAATCATGGTGGAATTCCTGACCGACAACTTGCACTTAAAAACTTAGGTGAAAGTCCTTTCAAAGCCATGTTACATGGTTTAAAAATTTTAGAACGTAGTGGTGTTGCTAAAGTGGCAATTCCATGTAACACCGCACATTTTTGGCATGCTGACTTACAACAACAGACCAATATTGAAATCTTAAATATGATTGAAATTACTGTACAACAGATTTTGGATCATTATAAATATGGTGATAAAGTTGGAATTTTAGCAACCAAAGGCGCCCTTTCTACCGAGTTATATCAACGTGAATTAAGTAAATATAACATCCCTTATGTAATGAATTCTGAAGAAGAAATTGAAAAAAAATTTATGCCTGCAGTTTATGCTGTTAAACGGAATGAATCAGAAAAAGCAGGTATCATTTTTCAAGAACTCAGTCAACGGCTTATAGATGTAGGTGCAGGTTCAATTATTTTAGCCTGTACAGAAATTCCCTTGGGCTTACACGCCATTCAATCTCCAATTTTAAATGTAAGCTTCGATACTACGCAACTTTTAGCAGATGCTTGTGTAAGGTGGTTTTACTAAAAATAAATCAGTCTTCATTTTCTATTTAAGAGAATACTTTGAATTATTTTCGGCTTTTTATTGCCTTACATTATATGGCATAAGCATGGATCAAGCAGTATATAAACCCATCTATAATCAATATAGATAAATATCTAGTGTTCGTAACATCAGTATGCATTGATAAAATTTAATTAACTATTCTTGATTCTAAAAGTTAAGCTTTGTCCCCAATGCCAAGACCCAAGCATTGTTGATATCATGTGTTGCACCAGGATGAACAATATATTGCAGGCTTGGACGTAACATCAGCCATTTTGTTGGATAATAACTATAATTTAATTCAATATTATATTCGGCATCAGCATTAATTTGTTTCTTATCATCTGCAAAACGATTATTGATATGAATACGATTAAGCGCAAAACCCAAATTATCCTCAGCTCGGCTGGTTATCACCCCATAATACTTTAGACCGATCTGTTGAGACTGATCCACCTTGTTGGTGGTACGGCTATGGAATGTAAAATTTGCAAAACTGTGTAAGCCCTGCTTTCCTACACCAACTGAAGTAAGTTGCTGGTCAAAATTAAACCAAGCGCCATAGGTATGATTTTGTTGCTGCCCCGTCCGTATATCCTTTTGATTTTTAGTTTCATCTGCAGTGTTATATATTGCCCCTACGCGATAAGTTCCTGCTAATGCATTGATCAATGATTTCGGTTGCCAGATCATCTCTAACGGAATGGTGACACCATCAGCTTGATGGGTACTCAGATTCCAGCCATGCCGTTCTAAAGCATTTTGAGGGTTATATTCATAAACACCGATTTGTAAGGCGAGTTCTGGGTGAAATTGATATTTTAAACGACCACCCCATTGAGAAATTGGAGAGTTATACCAAATTCCGCTTTGCCATTTTCCCATTTGCGTAGCACAAAATGAATTATTTTGAAATTCACAAGACATCACATTGAAATCTGTACCCATTCCCAAACGCCCTAATTTAATACTGAGCCCCTGTTCTTTAAAGTTTTTCTCCAAAGAAAACTCGGTCAATCGACTTTTACTGTTGCCACGACCATAATTTGCTTGAACATTGGCAAGCTGTGGTGCGGATGGATCAGAAATACCTTCTGAAGATAAACTTTGTCCTTGTCTTGCTGTGATTGTTGCTCTTAATGTGATCCCCTCCCAATTTGCCAGCTTTTCTAAATCTAAAGTTGAACCAATTAAAAATTGACTGGCATATTTAGGATCACTCCCCGGATTGTAGCCACCATCAACTAAATAAGCGCTGTCTACAATCAAGTTTGCATCTAATTTAATGCCTTGCTTTAAAAGTTCAGTCCGCATCCCCTCCCAATCACCAAACAAATAAGGACTATTTTTGTCTAAGCTGTATTGAGCAGCATGTAACTGTATACTGAGCAATGAAACAAGAGAAATTGTAAATTTAATCAAATTTGACATAGGTTTACCTTAATTTTGCAAAGTCCATAATTTAAATAAATGACAGATGCTGGTTTTGCTATTCGACAAAACATGGTTTAATTTTTGGATTTCTCAAAAATGTGAATGATGAATACGAGTTAAATCAATCAAGGCTTGATTTAACTAAAAGACGATTGTTCCAATAAATATTTGAGGGAATTTTTAAGCGCCTACGTGGTCACAATAATCATGACAAAACTCCATTAAGCATGATTACTCATTGACGTTTATTCATCATTGAGTCACTAGCTTGGTTGGACAAATCTTTGCTGGGCTGCGAGATAAGACAGATACAACACGGGTGCCACAAAGAAAGCGACACTCCAGAAATCTAGATACACATATAAAAAAGCACCTAAAAATGCGCCAATCACAAAACCCACCACAATGCTGAAACTGTGCTGTAACTTTTGCATATTGCTATGGTTCCGATCTCTTAAATAATTAGAAATATCTATACCTAACTGTGTTGTATTTCCCGTCATCATGGTGCTCGGACTAATATGTTTAATTAAGGTTTTACTTGAAGTGTTACGAATAGCTAAGGCGATCAGCCCTAAACCACCTGTAATTGCGACAGTGACACTATTGGCATCTTTAAACGGTTCAAAATATAAACCTGCAAGCATAAACCCAATTAAAAAAATTGCTTCCCCCAAAAATAAATAACTTAAGGTGGTATGTTTTTGTACGCTACGATCAATCCAATATTTGGTGATGGCAACAGTCAGAATAAATAAGGGAATTGCCCCAAGCTTAATCCAAATCCCAGGCCCACCTTTGACCCAAGCAGCACCAGCTAAGACTAAGTTTCCTGTGACATGCGCAGTAAAAAAACCAAACAGTGCGATAAAGCCAATGGTATCAATTGCGCCACCCACAATTGTCAATAACAAAGGATCTCGACATGTTTTCCAAAACCCACTCGGCGGCGTCGTTTGTATATTTTCCATGTTCTACTCGTCATTCAATAATTAATTAGAATTAGGATCTTTCAAAACCTAAGCTTTTTTATAGTTGTCCCGATTGATGTAAATCATCAGCAATAAAACTGGGGGAAGCAAAAATAACCACAGTAGTGCAAATTTATATACGATTGCGGCAACTGCGCATCCCAGTGCAAAACTCAACATGGTTGGAAAAATTGCAACAATACTCTGTCGAATTTGCAGTCTTTTTTCCTGAGAAGGTTTGGAAAAAAGCTCGGCAATATTTAACATCAATTGTGTTGTAGCACCCGTCATCACGGTTGTTGGTGATTCTTTCGTCCAATGGATACGGTGCATCGCGTTTTGAATCGCCATAGCCGCCACCAACAACATGCCTACAGTGAAACTCATGATGGTATCGTATTTCGGAAAGGGCAAATAAAAGTAGGAACATACGGCGACAATACTAAAAAGCAAAAACATCAGTTTTAGAAAAAACGCATATGAACTATTTTGATGTCGGATAAACTTTTGATCCAACAATTTGACCGATAAAACTGTAATACAGAACATCGGTAGTGCTGCCAATTTAGCCCAAGCACCTGTTTGACTCTCGGAGACTAAAGCCGCGCCTAATGTTACAAAATTACCTGTCACGTGGGCAGAAAATAAGCCATGCAATGCGAGAAAGCTTGCAGTATCGACATAGCCTGCATTGAAGCTCAATAACTTACTTAGTCTGAATTGCATCATTTGCCCCTTTCTCCTGTTATTGCATCACCCTATCGTTAGGATAATAAGTTTTTAATCATTGGCATGAGTTGTTCGCCAATAACCATCCCCAATAAACCGCATAGGGCCACAAAAGGGGGGGCTGGAGATTTCACATTTAATAGGTAATACAACACGCCAACCAACAACCCAACGGCCAAAGAGATCAGATAGATTTTCATAAATTTCTCCCCCAATAAAATTCCACCTAGTTTCAGATGGAATTTTTTAGGTTGGTTTTAAAAAGCAAAACAAGAACAGCCTAATGCGCCCCAAAATGATTTTTTATCCTGATCATTGATAGGAACATCAAGCATCCATGCATGCGAATGTCCATGCATGCCACAGCTGCTAGAACATGCACACACTGCTGAATCTTTTTGTAAGGGTTGTAAGGAAGGCGCATTACGATTTTCAGAGTGGCGCCACTGCCCGCCAAATCGCTTGACTGGTGACCAATCAGGCGAAGCGGGTGGAATCGGTGGATCTTGTTGCTTAAATTCGGCACCCGCATAGACCACTTTACCGTCCATCACCGTCATGACTGATTCAATAAATTGAATTTCATCGCCCTCAACAGTGAGATAGTCATCTGAGAGTACAACTAGGTCTGCATGTTCCCCTGCGACTAAAGCGCCTTTATGGTTTTGCTCGCCTGAAAACCAAGCAGATCCTTTGGTCCATAGTCTTAACGCTGTTTGACGATCAAGTAAGTCTTTCTCATCATATAAAGTAAAACCACCCACAGTTTTACCTGTGGTTAACCATGCCAAACAGACCCAAGGATTGTATGATGCAACACGCGTCGCATCTGTTCCAGCGCCCACTGGTACACCCAACTCAAGCATTTTTTTTACCGGAGGCGTGTCTTTGGCTGCATCGGCACCATAACGCTGAACAAAGATTTCGCCTTGATACGCCATACGGTGTTGAATGGCAATTCCTCCACCGAGGGCACCAATCCGTTCTATGTTTTTTTCTGAAACCGTCTCTGCATGGTCAATAATAAAACGGGTTTCAAATGGCTTTTTACCATTGACACGTTCAAAAACATTGAGCAATCGACTAATGCTTTCATCATAGGTGGCGTGAATTCGAAACGACCATTTCTTCTCAGACAAATGTTCAACAATAGCTTCTAATTCAGTTTCCATTTTTTCTGGAAGATCTGGGCGAGGTTCATAAAAATCCTCAAAATCACCAGCTGACCAAGTCAGGTTTTCACCCGCACCATTCATCATCAATAATGCATCACCATCACCAGGAAACGTCATTTCTGTCCATCGTTGATAATCTTCTAACTCTTCACCGGCTTTTTGTGCAAAGAGGTTATAAGCAATACGAACGGTCATTTGATCTTTTTCATGCAATTGATTGATCACTGCATAATCATCTGGATAGTTTTGCCCACCCCCTCCGGCATCAATCGCAGAAGTAACACCGAGTCGATTTAACTCACGCATAAAATGTCGAGTAGAATTCACTTGATCTTCGACGGGTAATTTGGGTGCCTTACCCAGTGTTGAATACAGAATTGCAGCAGAAGGCGTTGCCAATAATAAACCTGTTGGCTCGCCTTTTTCATTGCGTTCTATTCTGCCCCCGGGTGGATCAGGAGTATCTTTATTAAAACCTAAGACGTCTAATGCTGCTCTGTTCAGCATTGCACTTGCATATAAGTGCAGAATAAAAACAGGGGTATCAGGTGCAGCTTTATTGATTTCAGCTAAAGTTGGTAAACGCTTTTCTGCAAATTGGAATTCAGTCCACCCACCGACAACACGTACCCACTGTGGTGCTGGCGTATTTTCTGCCTGCTCTTTGAGTAAGCTTAAAGCATCTTTAACAGTCGGAACCCCTTCCCAACGCAACTCCATATTATAGTTAAGCCCGCCACGGATAATATGGAGATGGCTGTCATTTAAACCGGGAATAACGCGACGACCATTTAAATCAATCACTTTTGTCGAGTCGTTGGCCAACTTCATGATGCTATTTTCATCACCCGTGGCAAACACTTTTCCATCAGCGATCGCAATTGCATCTACTTCAGGTTGTTTCGGGTCAAGCGTGGTAATTTTGCCGTTCTTAAGAATTAACTGTACATCTGTCATGATCATCTCCATGTAGATGAATATTTATATCCATAAGGTTTATTTTGCTGACACAGGTGCAATAACTTCATGTTGCGTTGTGGTTCTTTCTGGCGCTTTATGTACCATAGTATATGCATAATCTACGCCCATACCGTATGCACCCGAATGTTCACGCACAATGTCCATCACTGCATCATAAGTTTCACGATGTGCCCAATCACGTTGCCACTCAAGTAAAACTTGTTGCCAGGTTACAGGAACCACGCCTGCTTGAATCATCCGTTGCATCGCATAATCATGTGCTTCTTTTGAAGTTCCACCTGAAGCATCGGCAACCATATAAATTTCATAATCACCTTCCAGCATTGCACCAAAAGCGAATGTAATATTGCAAACTTCAGTCCATAAACCCGATACGATAATTTTTTTACGATGATTGGCTGCCAATGCATCACGAACCTTTTGGTCATCCCATGAGTTCATAGAGGTTCTTTCGAGTAAAGGGGCTTCAGGGAACACATTTAATAATTCTGGAAAAGTGTGTCCTGAAAAACTTTCTGTTTCTACTGTTGTAATGGTGGTTGGAATATTAAAAACCTGAGCGGCTTTAGCCAATCCCACCACATTATTTTTTAAAGTTTGACGATCAATTGACTGTACGCCAAAAGCCATTTGTGGTTGTTGATCAATAAAGATGATTTGACAGTTTTGAGGTGTAAGTTGTTCTAAAAATGCTTTATTCATTTTGATTAGCAACACATTTATAAAGGAATTTATATAAAAGCAAAAATACACGTAAACCACTAGACACTATTTTAAATACAAACTGTATCCTAAAAAGATACAATGATTGATCAGCGTAGGATGATGCGTTACTTTAATCATTCAAGTGAAGAGTACTTTAAAATTAAATGGATAAATTAGACTGTATCAATACTTTTATTAGTGTCGTTGAATATGGAAATTTCAGCAGTGCATCACGTCACTTAAACATTACTAGAGATCAAGTTGCGAAAAGAATTTGCCATCTGGAAACTATTTTTAATACGGTCCTGTTCATCCGCAATACCCGCAAAATGGATTTAACTCATTCAGGTGAAAAATTTTATCAACACTCTAAAGTCATTATGAGTGAGTTTGAATGGGCAACCAGTGACTTTACTCACGACCAGAAATATCCCGAGGGTAAACTCAGAATCAATGCACCTCATTCATTTAGACATGCGCATCTTACCGAGATCATTTCTAAATTTATGACACAGTACCCCAATATCAAAATAGACTTGTTACTTTCAGATAAGTTTTTAAATATCAGTGAAGATCAATATGATATTGTTCTAAGAATCAGTCAGGATATTGATCAGCGCAATGCTCACCTGTTTAGTACCTATCATCGACATTTCTATGCAACTACAGCTTATTTTGCAAAATATGGCGTACCCAATACAATTGATGAGTTAAAACAGCACAGTTTATTGTTGTATTCACAAACCGATTCAAGTACTAAAATTGTGCTGAATAAGAATAAAAAAGAAGAAACTATTTACTGTACGCCGAAATTGACATGCAATAGTGGCGATTTCCTTTTAGATTTTTGTAAACAAGATCAAGGCATTATATTTTTACCCGATTTTTTAGCAAAAAAAGATCAAGATGCTGGAAAAATTGTTCGCTGTTTAGAAGACTATCATTCAAAGCAACTTTATTTTTATGCAATCACACCATCTCAACAAAAGATTCCAAAAAAAGTGAAGCTCTTTTTAGATCATCTCAAAAAACACTTATCTGATCGCTAAAATATAAAGCTTTAGACTAGACTTTAACCTAATAACTAAGTATTCACTGCTCATGTCGTATCTTTATAGATAGCAATTTAACAAAGTGTTGTTTATGCAATTATTCAGCATCTAAGCTTGCAAGCTTGACACAGATTTGAATTTTGGACTAAACACATTGTTCTGTAATCGTGTTTGCATATACTCAGCATAAACCGATAATTTTTCATAAATATGTTCAGAATAAAACATATCTTCGACTAGGTTTTGCGCTTGAGCTAGATCATAAAGACCTGATAAATTTAAAATTTTAGCATTCATTTCTGAAAATTTACGACATAAAGCCACATAAAAATCATCTTTATATTTAAACAAAAGCTTCTGCATGTTTAATTTATGATCATGATGATCTAATTGCAAATTTAGACCAGCTTGATCATTTTCGGGATTTACCAAGAAAATTCGAACCTTAAAAAAACATTCTATTTCAAACAAATAATCTGAATTGATCGGTTGATCTGTAATTAAAAAGATACGATCAACTTCTGCCTGAGTCAGTGCTTTGAACAACTGAAAATAAACAAATTCCTGTGCATCCCATGTTTGATCTTGTAAGTCTAAAAATAGATTTAAACTTTCTAGAACGACATCATCCTTGGTCAAGTTCATGGTTTTTTCCACCTGATAATAAGGTTTTAAAATATCTTGAACTTGTGCAGTCAGAACTGTTGAGTAAAGCACTGTTTGATTTAAATTCGCCAAAATAAACGGTGAAAACAAATAAGCCAGACTTAAATGATTTGAAGTAATTGCAGATTGGATAATCGCTGTACTTTTCTTTTTTGAAAATTCACGTAAGACTTTGGCACGCAACAATGTAGCTTCTAAGTTTACAAATCTTTGATTGAGTTGCTCTATCACATTTTCAGAGCAACCATGCTCACATAAAACTTGTGTGAGCACATTCAACTGAGTCGTCACAAACATATCCCTGCCTCATTGTATACTGCATCGTGTGCGACTATTTTGGAAAGAAATCAAAAAGAAATATAGCCACAAAATTTTAGAAAAAATATATAACAGATAGAGCTGTGCTGATTGCTTCTGTTATAGTTATTTTAAATACCCACTTGCATTGACATATGTATAAATCTGAACAACTGGCCCATAGCCTAAAACTATTGATTGAAAATGGGACGTGGAAAGCGCATGAAAAGTTACCCTCACTACGTCAACAGGTTGAACAATCAGGTTTAAGCCTGATTACGGTGATGAATGCTTATCAAGAGCTCGAAGCGCAAGGTCTGATTTATTCAAAAGAAAAGTCAGGGTATTTTGTTGTAGAACAAAGCTCAGATCACCCCACTACATTACATGTTATTAATGAAACAGTTGAAATTAACTCCGTTGTTTTTAAATATTTAAAATCAACCCAGTCCGAACACATTATCCCTTTAGGCTCTGCCTTTCCCAATAGCCAGTTGCTCTACTCCGCTAAACTGATACAAACGCTCGGACAACTTGCTCGACAACGGCGTAGCTATGAACAAACACCCAGCCTCCCACCCGGAAATTATCAACTGAGAAAAATTATTGCTCAAAAGTATGCTATGCAAGGCATCCCCACTGATCCATCTGATATTGTGATTACGTCTGGAGGTTTAGATGCATTAAATCTTTCATTGCAAGCACTTACACAAGCTGGGGACTATATTTTATTACAACAAACGATTTTTTATGGGGCATGGCAAGCGGCTGAACGACTTGGATTAAAAGTAATTACTATTCCAGAGCACCCTGAACATGGCATTGATTTAGACGCATTCGAACAGGCAATTTTAAAATATCCAATTAAAGTGTGTTTGATGATGTTAAATGGTCAGAATCCAATTGGCTTTACTGTGAGTGACGAAATTAAATTAAAATTGGCGAAGTTACTCAACCAATATCAAATTTATTTGATTGAAGATGATGTCTATGAAGAACTTTACTATGATCAGAAAAAACCCCTCTCTATGAAGTATTTTGATCAACAAAATTGGGTATTACATTGTTCTTCTTTTTCAAAAACATTAGGTGCAGGTTTTCGTATCGGTTGGGTCTATGCAGGTAAATTCTCTGAACATATTCAACACACTCAACTTATGAGCACCCTTTCAGTCAACTCATTTATCCAAAATGCCTTGGTTGAATACCTCTCTCATCGTCATTATGAAAAACATTTAAAAACTTTACGATCCACCTTACAACGTTATAAAAAACAATATTTTAATTATTTAAAAACCCATTTACCTGAGCAATGCCATGTCAATTATTATCCTTCCGGATACTTTCTATGGATTGAATTGCCTGAACAAGTCGATAGTAATGAGATCTATCAGCACATGTTAGAACACGGTGTTAGTGTCGCGCCGAGCAGCTTATTTAATATTAGCAATCAACAAAATCACTTTATTCGGATGAATTGTTCATTTGAAATGAATGAAAAGATTCAAAATGCATTAAACCAATTGATTTATATTATTGGTAAATCAGTCGCAACATAAGCTGAATTTTTATAACAGATTCATCATTGCTTACTTATCTGTTATAGTTTTTTTCTAATTTTTTGTATCTACAGTGTGAACACTTTTCTATCCATAATGAATCTATATTAAGCAGAAAGAGATTTTGCGATGAATGATGACAAAAGCCCTAAAAAACCACAATATGCTGATAGCTCGATTTCAGACAAAGCCTTTAAACGCATGATCATCTGGTTTTTTATCTACTGTAGTCTGTTTTGTATTGGTGTTATTGTCACAATCGGTGCAGATCACGCTGCTTTAAACTAGATCTCAATTGATTTCAAAAGATACAGAAAAAACACTCACTTAATCAAGTGAGTGTTTTTTCTGTATCTGTTGGCTTAAAAGTGTATAGACATCTTTAAGATCTTCCCGCCCCATAACCTGTAACATGCGCTGATGCATATTTAAAATATTCACATCTCCACGCCTTGCAGGACCCGTCTGCATTGTTTCAGGATCATTTTGAGTGGCTTTTTTTGCTGTTTCCAAAATTAATGGATACAGTAAATTAAAATCGACCTGCTGTGCATCGACCACTTGTTTAGCCATGTCATAACAATAATTGGTAAAATTACAGGCAAATACCCCTGCCATATGTAAGCTCAGCCGCTGTGCTGAATTATATGGATAAACCTGATTACTTAGACTATTTGCAAGCGTCGTTAGAGCAGACAAATCCTCTTGCAAAGCTGTTTCAATAAATAACGGGGTATTCTGCCAATCCACTTCACGTTCAAAGCTAAAAGTCTGTAAGGGGTAAAAAACCCCAGATTTTACATGGTGTTCAGTCAATATATTGAGGTTGGTACTGCCAGAAGTATGAACAATCAAAACATCCGAAAGTTGTGAATGAATCGTTTGGATGACTTTAGCAATGGCTTGGTCACTCACCGCAATAATCAATAAATCAATTTCAGGGTCTATACAATGCACAGCATCAATAGCCTGAGCATTCACCTGCTGGGCTAAGCGTTGTGCATTGTTTAAATCACGACTATAAATCTGAACAATATGATGTTGTTTTGACAATGCTTTTGCAAAATGTGTAGCAACACGACCTGAACCAACAATACTAATACGCATATCAACATCTAAAACTTTAAATATAGTTACAGCATGCCAATAAAAAAGGGATGAATCAATTCATCCCTCTCAGATTATGATGATTACATCAATTTAATGCATTGTTTAAGTAAATAATTCGCTCAGCGGTACGTTTATTAAAACACTTGGTATATTGCATCTCTTTGTTTTGCTGAGACATCGCATCATCCCAATATTGACGTTGTTGCTGATAGGTTTCAATTTCACTGTCTGGAATATCACCAAAACTTTTCTGTGAAATGACTTTACAATCAACATCACGTTTTTCAAACCATTCTGTTTGATCTTGCTTAAATTGTGCTTTTTGTTCATCACTCAAACTATCCCAAGTCTGGTTTAAACGATCAACTTGTTTGAGCTTTTCTTCATCTAGCTCTTTTTTGCGGATATCCATGGCTTTTTGTGCAAGCGCTGTTTGCTCTGCATTTTCAATTTGGTTGACCTGCTCGCGTTCACGCATATCTTTATTTTCTTTCATATAGGCTGCGTATTGCACCGCTTTTACCGTAACAAAAGTTACCCCTTGAATAACTGCATCCTGATTAAGCACATCAAGGGTTAAACCATCTTTGTCTGTTTTCACAACATTATAATTAAACTTGCCTTTCAGCTGATCATTGGCCAATACCAATTTAGATTCACCAGCTTCGATATACTCACGTATGCTGCGATACCCATCACCCTCACATCCCTCCTCACAATCTTGCCCAAATTCTGCATATGAATTTTCAGCACGCTGTTGTAAGCCTTTCGGGAATTGAACCACTAACTGACTTTCACATTCCAGTTGATTGGTTTTAGACGAATCTTCAGTAATCGTACGAACATTCTTGACTTCAAACTTTAAAGCATTGTTAATTTTCTGAAGTAGTGCTTGGTCAGCTTCATAACCAGAATTTTTAATATTATCTGCGACTTCACGCAAATACTCATCTTTCAAATATTTTTGAATTTGATTGATATTATCTTGATTGGTACAACTCCACTCTGCAAGTTCAGAATTACCTTCATCTTTTTTCTTTTTGAAGTAATCACAGCCTGACAGCATTAAGGTACTCGAAATCGCAGCAATCATAAATAATGGGTTTAATGATTTATTCATTGTTTATACGATCATATTTTTATGTGGGTCATTTAACCAAATAATTGAAGAATTTTCGAGTAAAAAAATAAAAAGCTTCTGGATATTCAGAAGCTTTTTATACAATTTATGCCTGTTTTAACACCGAACATACCGCTCAAAAAGATTATGGCGTCGTTGCACCAAGTACTTCAAACTCAATACGGCGGTTTTTAAATTGCCCTTCTTTGGTTGAATTATCTGCAATTGGATTGTCTTGACCATGTCCTTCAGCAGTTAACTGCGAAGTATGTACGCCCTTTTCAACCAAATATGTAACAACCGATTTTGCACGTTTTTCAGATAATTTTTTGTTTGAATCCGCATTCCCAACATTATCGGTATAACCTTTAACCACAAGTTTTGCATCTGGTAGTTGTTTTAACAAATTCGCTGCCTTATCCAAAATCGCTTTATTGGCTTCTGGAATACCTGAAGAACCTGTCGCAAAATTAATCACCTGTAAATTCAATGCAGCGGCAATATCATTTACATTGGCTTTATCTGCCTGAATGCTTGAAAGTGCTTGGTCTGCTTGTAAATTACTTGTATCTACATTTGCAGCACTACTGGTTGGAGCTGCATTTGCATCGGCTGTTTGCTGTGCAGAAATGTGTAGATTAGGAACAACAGCTTTTAACTCGTCTGCCAATTTTTGTGCTTGCGCTAAATCTGCTGTTTGAATGGTAAGTTGATCACCGATCCAAGCCAGTGAAATATTTGGAATGCCTTTAATTTTAGCCAACACCTGATCTACAGCATTTTGATCTGGCAAATCAGCAGCATAAGCACCACTGGCTGTAAGTTGACAATGATCGTTTTGGCCAAACACTGAGGCAATACTAGTTTTTAAACTATCCAGTAAAGATTGACTGCTCGATTGTGCCTGACAACTTGCTAATTTACCTTCAGCATCTGTAGAAATTTGCAGTTCAGCGGCTTGCAAATCAGCAACAGCTTGTGAAGCTCCACTGCTTACTGGATCTCCCCCAGCAGGCGGTTTACTACTGCATTGTTTAAATAACAATGCGGCCAATCCTGCAATCACCAACAGAGCGATAATTGGCAATAACCAATTGGATTTTTTAGGTTCATCTTGGATCGAATTTGTTGTGATTGTAGACGTATCAAGAGGTACTGGTGTTGGAGATACACTTTGTACAGGTATCGGTGCCACAGGTTCTACAGGGGGGATAACAGCCTCAGCCACGGGTGCAGCTTGCGTTGTGGCTGCGAAACCAAGACCGCCTACACTTAAGCCCAGTGTGGCAAATAATCCTGTTGCCCAAGCTGGCAAAGCATCTTGAATATTGTTCCATTGCGCTTTGATAAAATCAAAAATTTCATGCTTACCATCTGAACCTGCTTGATCTGCAAGCAATGATAAAGTCGGAGCAATAGAATGGTTTAATGTGGTTTCAATTTCTTGGGTCGGTGCATTGCCCGCAACCAGTCCTAAAAAATGCGCGACTGTTTCTGGTTGGTGACTGAAAATATCGCCTAAGCGAGGATTTAGATTTTGTTGAAGTGTATTAATAAGTTCTGGTTTTGATTTTAAAACTGAGAGGAGAATGGGATAAAAGGCACTTAAAGCACCGATTTTTTCATCTTGAAACTGAAGATCACCCTGTAAAACTTTTGTGGTCACCCGTTCTTTTAGAAGCTCGATAATATTCATAATTTTGGACACTCCGATTTCATTGTTGTATTTGTCACATTAAAAATCATTTTATTGATCATTTTTTATTCTAGTGATTAAATTCTAATAGTTATAATAGCTTTTTGTAGCACAGCGTGTTCAATATCTATTTGAAAAGCCAGCTTATGCTGGCTTTTTGTTTCAATTTTTGCGCTTATGTAAATTTTACAGCTTAGGCAGTAAACGTTTGTAGCACTTTACCGACCATTTTTTGATTGATTAATGGCGTATTTTTTCCATGAGATAAAATACTGTCATTGTTAACAACCCATTCTAGATCTGGATCAACCAAAGCCCAACCCGACTCTTTGACCCAACGATCCGTCATATTGGCCACTTTTGCAGGGGCAAGCGTAACTTTTTCAACCCATTCTAAAGGCTCAAACAAACCTTCACGAACCAATTGCACCCCAAAAGACACATAGGTATCAAATGCGCTAATACCGGGTAAAGTCTCGGCAAAAGGCGCTAATTTCGCAGAACCACTCAAAGGTTCATGATGGGTACAAATCGCATCAATCACACCGTCTTTGACACCTTGACGCAGTAATTCTTTGTCATTTTCAGCACGCAATGGTGGGCGCACATGTGCCAAAGAATTAAAACCATCAATTAAGTGTTCTGTTAAATGCAATTGATGCATTGCAACATCTGCTGTCACAGGCAAACCTTTGTTTTTTGCAATTTTAATCAACTCTACAGATGCACCACTTGAAAGCAAACCAAAGTGCGCTTTGACGCTTGTGGCTTCAATCATCAACAGGTATTTCGCAATAGCAACAGTTTCAGCCAGTGCTGGAATCATCGGTAAACCTTGGCGTGAGGCAATAAACCCCTCATGTACACAACCGTCTTTTGCGATCTGATGCTCTTCTGGATAAAACACTACGGTCATGTCTAAACCAGCCGCATATTCCAAGGTACGCAGAACCACATCATCATCTTTAAAAGTTGCATAGGCGTTTGAAACGGCAGTACAACCACCCTTTTTTAAACCTGCCATATTTGCGGGTTGTTTACCATTTAAACCTTGGGTTTGCGCACCAATCACTTGTAAATGAATACCACCATCTAACATGGCTTTTTCTACAAGTCCATGAATCAAAGCACCATTGTCTTGCACGATCGGCTTTGAATCAGGTGGGGTAAATACATGCAAAATACCATTTTCACGTGCCGCTTTACCTTCTGACTTCAAGGTACCATGCTGTTGCTGACCTGGTTCACGTAATCGTGCACACAAATCCACCATGGTCGGTATCAACCATTTTCCTTGTCCGTCAATTGTATCTACGACATTGGCAGATGATTCGACTATTTTTCCATGTTCAACATAAACCGTTTGTACAGTGTCAATTTTTTTGATTGGGTCTAAGACACGTACATTTTCAATTTTTACACTACTCATGACTTTATCCTTAACCTTAAACTGCAATTGCTTCTAACAAACCTTTCTCTTGCAACTGACCTTGCATTGCCAAAGCCAAAACAGCCATTCGCACTGCAATACCATTGGTCACTTGATGCAAAATTACCGACTGCGCACCATCAGCAATACTAGAATCAATCTCTACACCGCGGTTCATAGGTCCCGGATGCATAACAATACAATCAGGTTTAGCCATGGCAAGCCGATCTTTATTTAAACCATACATTTTGTAAAATTCAGCTTGTGACGACAAAGCTGGTGAATCAATACGTTCATTTTGAATACGTAGAGTAATGATCACATCACAGTCTTTAATGCCTTCATCCATTTTATTGAACAAGCGAACGCCTTCACCATATTCATCAAAACCACACGGAAGCAAAGTATTTGGTGCAATTACACGGATATCTTTACAACCTAAAATCTGTAACGCTGCGATATCTGAACGTGCAACACGCGAATGCTTAATATCACCAATAATCGCCAGACTAATGTCTTCAAAATTCTTTTTCGTTTCACGGCGAATGGTTAACATATCTAACATTGCTTGAGTTGGATGAGCATGACGCCCATCTCCAGCATTGATGATTGCAACATGCGGACAAACTGTTTCAGCAATAAAATGCGCTGCGCCTGATGAAGAGTGGCGTACAACAAAAATATCTGCTGCCATCGCTTCGAGGTTCCATAGTGTATCGCGCAATGTTTCCCCTTTTGAAGTACTTGATCGTGCAATATCAATATTCAATACATTTGCAGATAAGCGTTTTGCAGCCGCTTCAAAAGTAGTTCGTGTACGTGTCGAATTTTCAAAGAATAAGTTCATCACTGTACGACCTTCTAAAAGTGGTGTCGTTATCAGTTGATTTTGATCATTTATAAAGGAATGGGCTGTATCTAGAATTTTGGTGAGGGTTGCTTTAGAAAGACCTTCGATGGTCAGGAAATGCTTTAAGTTTCCGTCATTATTGAGTTGAATCTGACTCGGTGTATGCAATGCCGCCAAGTGCATGAGAGATTCCTTAGAGGTTAAGTTAACGTATTATACAGATTTTCTTTTTCTTTGGCAGTTGAAGTTTTGGACAAATAGTCATAAAAGTCAGCGATCAAATTTTAAATTTGATCTGCTTTAAGTCTGCCAGTTTGAGCGTTAAGTTCATCAATTTTTCTCGAAGTTGCTGAATCATATTGAGGTAGTCAATATCTGATTGATCTTTTAACAGCTCAATATAAGCATCTATTCGCAACAAGGCTTGATTACGCCATTTAAGTAATTCTGCTATGGGATGGTACTTTTGTGGATCAAAATCATGCAATTGATATTCCGATATTTGTATATTGGTTAATGTCACATCGTATTCTTTTACACGTTTTAAGCACTTTAAGGTATCTTCTAAACGAAAGCGGATCTCGTGTTCACAAAGAAATTTTAAATGTGGAAAATCCTGTTGAGCAGCAAAATATTGTGCCAATGGCAGAGTAAAATCCTCATAAGGATACCAACGCCCATGTGCACAGGAGATTAATTCTTTATATTTTTTCTGTTCAACCCACAGTTTAAACACAACAGCCTTTGCTTGATGATAATGACTTAATCGCAGCTCAGTTTGTTGTGCCGACTCATCAGCCGTACCCACGTAAATCATTTGGTTGTTTTTTAAATATTTGCTAATTTCTGCATTGAATTTCGTATAACTCAAGTGATTGTCTCACAGCTTATCCTCAGCTTAAAAATACTATAAATGAGTTTTAATTTTAATCACACTGTATCAATTAAGCTCTAACACTATAGCTAGAGCTTATTGCCCCCACTTATCTCAATGCACCAATATAGTGATGTGAAACTTGTGCTCGATAAATTTCTTCTTCTGTTGCACCAGAAACATATGCTTCCTCGCTTTGTTCAACTTGCGTTGTCGTTACTGTATTCACAGAGGAAGCTGGTTGTTCCTGTTCTAATAAATGCTGTAAGCGCAAGGCATGACGATTTAATTCTGGATCTTGAGTCGCCAATGACATATCAATCACATACTGTGCATAGCTTTTATTATCCACTAAATACATCACATCAATCACACGTCCTGTCACACGTCTTAATCGCGTTAAGATTAATGCCCCGATGGAAAACGCATCTGCATGTGCAATAAATCTGCTGTTGTTAATATCTTGCATAGAAATCCCCGTATTTATTAATTCATTAAAAATTCAATTAAATTTCTGAGCCAATACGATGGATAATTAAGCAAATTGTGTACCAAAATCACACCATAAAATGAATTAATAATGCATACACATTATTCTCTATTTAGAAGTTTAGCTATTAGAACTCGCCCCACACATTGCGGATCTTCAAATAGATCTAGAAATTGCCCCGTATGCACTTTGCGCTCATCATGAACTATATTCAACCTGTCAAAAAACTCAGAAACGAGAATATAATTTCTCTTAATCAATATTTTAAATTAAATCAATTACATGAGAAAAATAAATTGTTTAATTCTAAAAATCTTGCAATGCCACACCTTACATTCAAAGTTTAAATAGCTTTGCGTAGGCGATGCCTCACTTTTCAGAGATGAAAAGTGACAAAAATCTTCCGTCGTGCGAGGGGTACGTCCTTTACCCCCGCCCAACGGCGACATCCCTGTCGCCCCACTATAGGATCACCATCTATGATTCAAAAGTACAAAAATGAATTGATAACCAAGAGTTTCTAAAAGTTCATACAAAAACATAAGCTTCATTTATGATCAATGAATTGATGCAAATCAGTAATACTTCAAATCTTTCAGAGCTTTGCTCAATATTTCGATTTTTTTGCTTTTTAGTCATTTGACCTAGCCTATCAACTAAAGCATCATGATTATCAGCGACACTATTCTGTTCAATACATCAGTGCAATTGTAAAAATAAATCCATGTTTAAGCCTTACATTGAATGTAAGAAAGTTAAATCAAATTTTAATGATAAAAATAGCGCCAACACATTTCCAATGAAATCAAAATCAATAACAGTCCCATCACGATATTAAAAAGACGTGCTCGATTTCCTGTATTTAAAAAGCTTGCTAACTTTTCACCAGCAATCCCCCACAGTAATAAAGATAGATAACAGACGACAAAATAAATCACTACAAAAACCAATAAAACAGCATGGATATGCCCCGTTGAAAATAGCCCTGTACCCGCCACTGCGGCAATCCATGCTTTGGGATTTAGCCATTGCATCAACGCACCCTGTATAAAGGTTGGTATTTTTACTTCATCTTGGGATTGACTTGAGATAACTGTCCCTTTTGCACGTAGAATATTGAGTCCGATCCACAACAATAAAACTGTACCTAAAATCGTGATCACATCAAGAAGTACAGGATAAACCACAATCATTTGATATAAACCAAAACAGACTGATGCCAATAACAAGGTAAAACCAATGGTCGCCCCTGAAATAAATGCAAAAGTTGCTTTTACACCATAATTCATACTGCTGGTTAAAATGGTCAAATTCACAGGTCCCGGTGAAATCGACATAGATAGCGAAAAAATAAACATTGAAACAATAAGACTGAGCATTTTTTAAATTCGTTATTTGATCTTATCTACATATTGATATTTGAATATATTTCAAGCAAAAAAACCGAATTTTTAACTGAATTTAGTACTTTTTATAAAATTTCGGACTTAAAAGGCCATTCTATAAGTTTTCGTCATCAAAATACGCTAAAATACGCGATTGCTTTTTTAATGTCTTTGGAAATATTCATGAATTCGAAACCACGTCTTTCTACATATTGGGTTACCTGTGCAGATGGACTAGAAACCTTACTGCAAGAAGAAATTCAAGGTTTAGGGATTCAAGATATTGAAAAATTTCCTGGACGTTTAGTCTTTAAAGGCAAACTCGAAGATGCATACCGTGTTTGTATGTGGTCACGTTTGGCTTCTCGTGTACTGACACCGATCCATGTCCATGAACTTGAATTTACCCATGACGCACGTGACGTTGCAGAAGAACTTTATGAAGGTGCGATCAATTTTGATTGGTCACTTATTTTTGCACCACAAAGTACTTTCGCAATTCGTCTTCACGTAGAACGTGATATTAAAGTCAATACACAGTTTGCGACTTTACGTGTTAAAGATGGTGTGGTTGATTCCTTCATGGAAGCTGTAGGAAAACGTCCAAGTATCGACATTAAACAGCCTGAAATTACCCTGTATGTGCTTGCTGGAAAAACTGAACACACCTATTGTTTAGATTTATCTGGGGATTCTTTACATAAGCGTGGCTATCGTCGTTTTATGACAGATGCCCCAATAAAAGAAAACCTAGCAGCCGCTATCCTACAAAAAGCACAGCTTAAACAACGCAATCCAGAAATTATTCTTGACCCAATGTGTGGTTCAGGAACCTTTATTATTGAATCATTGATGATCCTAACTGATCGTGCACCTGGTTTAGTGCGCCGTTTCGGCTTTAATGGCTGGAATGGGCATGATCATGAGTTATGGATGTCGATTAAAGCTGAAGCAGCTGAACGTCATAAAGTTGCCCTAGAACAACCTTTACCTAAATTCTATGCCTATGATGCAGATTGGGAAGCAGTAAAAGCAACCAAACAAAATATTATTGCTGCTGGATTTGAGCAACAACTGGATCAAATTCAAATTGAAGAGCGTACTTTAGCAGATTGGCCTGATTTCCAAGCAGAAGGCAAAACTTCATTTATTGTCACCAATCCACCTTATGGTGAGCGTTTAGGGGAAAAAGCCTCTAACCGAGCTTTATATCTGGGTCTGTCAGCACTTCTACAAAAGAATTTCCCCAATCAACATGCTGCCGTTATCGCAGCAGCTGTTGAACAAGCTGATGTATTGGCATTTAACAATCCACAAATCTTACGTTTAATGAATGGTAAATTGCCAATTTATATTCGTTTTGGTGATATTAAGCCTGCAGCAGTGGTTAAACCTTTCCTTGCAGATTGGCAACCTCAACAATTTGAAAAAATTGAAGGTGCAGAAGACTTTACCAATCGTTTACAAAAAAATATGCAAGCTTTGAAAAAATGGGCTGTAAAAGAAGATATTTATTGTTTACGTCTCTATGATGCAGATTTACCAGACTTTAATGTCGCTGTAGATTTGTATGGTGATCGTTTACATGTTCAAGAATATGCACCACCAAAAACCATTGACCCAGAAAAAGCCAAAAAACGTTTTAACCTCGCTTTGGCTTCAATCCGTGCCGTAACAGGTTTAGGTCGTGATGCGATCTTTATCAAAACCCGTGCCCGTCAAGAAGGTAAAACCCAGTATGCAAAACAAAGTACTGCATCTAAACGTTTTATTGTTCAAGAAGGTAAAGCCAAAATTTTAATCAACTTGACTGATTATTTGGATACTGGATTATTCCTAGATCACCGTCAAATGCGTCTACGTATTGCAGCTGAAGCTAAAGGAAAACATTTCCTGAACCTGTATAGTTATACCTCTACAGCAAGTCTACACGCTGCTTTAGGTGGTGCTGCAAGTACGACAAGTGTTGACTTATCCAATACTTATCTAAATTGGTCTAAAGAAAACTTTGTCTTGAATGGCTTAACAGTTGATCATCCAGATGAACAGCATCAATTCTTCTCAAGTGATTGTTTTGAATGGTTAAAAGAAGGTCATGAACAATATGACATGATTTTTATTGACCCACCAACCTTCTCAAATTCAAAGAAATTCTACGGTACTTTTGACGTGCAACGTGACCATATTTCTTTACTTAAACGTGCAATGAATCGTCTAACCACAGAGGGAACGTTGTATTTCTCAAATAACTATCGTGGTTTTGAGATGGATGAAGAAATCGATGCAATGTTTGATGTACAAGAGATCACCAATGAAACAATTGGCTTAGATTTCAAACGTAATCAAAAAATCCATAGAGCATGGAAAATTAAACACTTCCCTGTTTAATCATGTTGGACCTCGGGCTTATTTATAAGCCACGGGGTCAATTTCGTGTCCTATATAAAGTGTAACGCGATCTTGGGTTGTAATTCGAACATCATGGCGTTGATATGGATTATAACCAACCTCAATTATTCTATATTTTTCTAGTGGCTTTAAATATTTATCCCCAGGTTGATTTGGATCTGGATCTTTTTTCTGCCACTCGAAATCAGTTAATACAGTAGAATAAATTTCATCTTTTTTAGCATCGTCTGACCTTTCCTGAGCAACTTGTTTATGCAGATTATTTTGCTCTTCTACAGGTTGTTGTGCATTTTCCTTTACAGCTTTAATAATAATGGGTGACAGTTTAACCACACCTACAGATTGCTCTGCAAGATCTTGATCATCTAATTTATCTGCCAATGCCTCTATCGAACTGAATGCCATCAAGAGAAAACCGAATATTTTTAAATAATCAGATTTGTCCTTATCTTTGATCCTCATGATCAACTTTTCCTTTCTTATTATTCCTCATTGAAAAAACTATCAATTTTTGACCGTTTTTTCAATAAATTCATGAAAAACCCGATAATAGGTAAAACCTAAATAAACACGCATAAATAATTGAAGATTAAAATAATATGATAAAAAGCCAAGGCTATGCCGATTGCTTCTTCTAGATGGTTTATAGATCTATGCATCCCTATAGCTCTGGATGCTTGATTGGGGGATTAAACAGGCCTTAATAAACCTTTGCATCAATTCTGTGATGTGTAGTGTTTTCCCTATTATGCGGAAAGTCTTAATGTGGCATTCTGCTGCACAATCAACCTCATTTCCCCTTCACAAGTGCTATCCATCAATATTACTTCCCCTTGCACCAATGCTTGCACTTATGTAGAACACTAAAAAGTCCTCAAGCTTGCAATGCCATACCTTATATTCAAAATAACACGCAAAAATATAAATGCATATCCAATAAAAAAGCCAACCACCTTGCGGTAGTTGGCTTCGGTTATACTGTTGGATAAATTAACTTAATTTTAATTTACCAAAATCAAGTTGACCATTTTCAGCACTGATTAAGATGGTATCACCTGCTGTAAATTGACCGGCAAGGATTTGCTGAGCCAATGGATTTTCAACCTGTTGTTGAATTGCACGTTTAAGTGGACGCGCACCATATACAGGATCAAAACCAGCATCAATCAGAATATCAAAGGCCTGATCATCGACTTTCAACCCAATATCTCGTTCAGATAAACGTGAACGTAAACGATCCAATTGAATATCCGCAATGCCACGAATTTGTGATTTTTTCAATGAGTGGAATACCACCAACTCATCGATACGGTTAATAAACTCAGGACGGAAATGTTGTGATACGGCATTCATCACCGTTAAACGAACATCTTCATCACTCGCACCTTCACCGAGTTCACGTACATCACTTGAACCTAAGTTCGATGTCATCACAATCACAGTATTTTTAAAGTCAATCAAACGACCTTGTGAGTCAGTTAATCGACCATCATCCAACACTTGTAATAAGATGTTGAATACATCTGGATGGGCTTTTTCAACTTCATCAAATAACACCACACTATACGGTTTGCGGCGTACTGCTTCAGTTAAAACACCACCTTCTTCATAACCCACATAACCTGGAGGAGCACCTACCAAGCGACTCACCGAATGCTTTTCCATAAACTCTGACATATCGATACGGATAATTGCATCATCACTGTCAAATAAGAAGTTACCTAAAGCCTTGGTTAACTCGGTTTTACCCACCCCTGTTGGTCCAAGGAATAAGAACGAACCACTTGGACGATTAGGATCAGATAAGCCCGCACGTGAACGACGAACTGCATTTGAGACAGCAACCACAGATTCATCCTGTCCCACCACACGGTTATGTAAGAAATCTTCCATATGAAGCAATTTCTCACGCTCGCCTTGTAGCATTTTTGATACAGGAATACCGGTTGCAGCACTGACCACTTCTGCAATTTCATTTTCAGTCACTTTGGTACGAATCAGTTTCGGTTCTTCATTGACTTCCGCAACCTCTTCTTCATTCAAACGTTTTTGCAACTCTGGAATTACGCCATATTGCAAACGACTTGCTTCTGCCAAATCACCTTCACGTTGCGCTTTTTCAAATGCAGTACGTGCTTTATCAAGTTCGATTTGCGCCTGATTTGTACCATCGACTAGACGCTTTTCTGCAATCCAAATTTCTTCCAAATCACTATATTCTTTTTCAACATCTGCAATTTGTTTTTCCAAATGCTCAACTTCAGCTTTACTGACTGAATCTGCATCTTTTTTCACCGCTTCCAATTGCATTTTTAATTGGATTAAACGGCGGTCTAAACGGTCAAGTGGCTCAGGTTTTGAGTCAATTTCCATTTTGATACGTGATGCTGCTTCATCAATCAAATCAATCGCCTTATCTGGCAATTGACGGTCTGTAATATAGCGATGTGACATTTTCGCAGCAGCTATAATGGCAGAGTCGAGAATTTGCACACCATGATGCGTTGCATATTTGTCTTTTAGACCACGTAAAATTGCAATGGTGTCTTCAACACTTGGTTCATCCACCAAAACTTTTTGGAAACGACGTTCTAATGCTGCATCTTTTTCAATAAATTGACGATACTCATCCAGTGTTGTTGCACCCACACAACGTAATTCACCACGTGCCAATGCAGGTTTTAACATATTACCTGCATCCATAGCACCATCACCTTTACCTGCACCGACAAGCGTATGCAGCTCATCAATAAACAGGATGATCTCACCATCAAATTTAGCCAGATCTTTAAGTACTGCTTTTAAACGTTCTTCAAACTCACCACGGTATTTTGCACCAGCCAGCAACGAGCCTAAATCTAATGATAAAACACGTTTACCTTTTAAGCCTTCAGGCACCTCACCATTGATAATACGCTGTGCCAGACCTTCAACAATCGCTGTTTTACCTACACCTGGTTCACCAATCAATACCGGATTATTTTTAGTCCGACGTGACAGCACTTGAATGGTACGACGGATTTCTTCATCACGACCAATCACAGGATCGAGTTTGCCTTCCGCAGCACGTGCCGTTAAATCTACGGTATATTTATTGAGTGAATCTCGCTGATCTTCATGGTTATTTGCCATAACTTGTTCGCCACCTCGAATATTTTCAATTGCTTTGCGTAGTTTGTCGGTTGTTACACCTACACTGGTTAACAATGTTTTGGTTGCACCTGTTTCAGCAAGTGCCAAGATCACCCAGTCGGTAGATAAAAATTCATCTCCTGCTTTTTGAGCAAAACTATCTGCCAAATTAAGCGCACGTACAGCTTCTGGATTTAAATTGATATCCCCAGTCGGTGTTCCAATTTTTGGTGCATCAGTTAAAGCTTTTTGCAGTTTTGTTTTTAACTCAGGTAGATTGGCGCCTGACTGTTGCAACAGACTTAGATTGGATGGTTCTTCCAACAAAACGGAAAGAATATGAATACCCTCAATTGCGGTATTATCATTACCCATTGCCTGAGATTGTGCATCAGATAAGGCTTGCTGCAGGCGGTTCGTAAATTTTTCAAATCGCATTCTTGTTATTCCTCACAACAAATTTTGTACTTGAATAATAAATGGGAACGTTTTTTTCGATTTCAATAGCAATAATGAATTAATTTATATATTTTTCAAAAACTTACCAAAACACTTGGAATAGATTTCAGTATTAATATCTGTGCTGAAACGTTATTTTTCAAGTAAGCTGATGGAAAAATATAGAGGATTAGTTTTTTAAGCGTTTGTATTTTCAACGATATGCTTTAGAGTAAGGAGTATTGAGAGATTTTAGTATAAGAACAATGTTGACTTTCGGTAAATCATTAACTGTGTTAATTGCAGTATCTGCACTGTATGCCTGTGGCTACAAATCGCCAAATAGTGAAGAATTTCCGCACAAACATATCCAGCAATTAACACCGAATATATCAGGCATAGAATTAAAATGGTTTAACACTTCTGATGATATAAATAGAAAAGCCATCAATGAAAATTTTATCATCTACAGTTGCCCTGAAAGTGATGTGAAACAAAAACCTGTAAAAAACTTTAAAATATGTACTTACGATTTAAATCACGATCAACAGATTCAGCCTCATTCCATTGCTGCACAAACAAATCAATTTATCGATCAAATGTTCGCGCTAAATCACAGTCACTTTCTCATCACTATTAAAACCTTTCAATCTGGTGTGAATGATCCAATGCAAGCCTATTTGTTCAATGCACAGACACAAAATTTAACGGCCTTGACTTCATTTTCTTATACTGCATTTTCTCAGACAATTTTAGAACAAATGGTACAGGAAAAGACCTATCAAAAGAAAGTTTTAGAATATGGCACTACGGTTTATTTTGATCCTCAATATATTTCTGCTAAAGAAGCCGCAGAAGCTCAAGAAGAACTCAAACAACAACAGCAATCTGTAATCGAAAATTTCAAAGATATTTTTAGAGACAGGCCTGAAGAGCCAAAGCGTGATTTTTCACCAGATGATTATCGTGTTCAACCTGCCGAACCTTTTAATTTAAAGCTTATTCAACAGTTAAAGCTTTATCTACAACAATACCAAGCAGAATGCTATTTAATGGTTGATCCCGAAACACAGCTCTTAAAAACACCACAAAGTTATATATATGGTCATGATTTTTCTCAATTTCTGCCACAGTTAGAAAAAGAGTTAGGGCTGTCTGAATGCAAAAAACCAGCGGAATCATCACCTGTAAATGCCAAATATCTAAAATATCAAAGTATTGATGATGTTAAGGGCTCAGGAAATCATTATGTATTTTGGTTTACGCCCATTGGTTATGATGTATTCGAAATCAAACAGCATGGGCAAAATAAACAATTTAAGCTGCCCATTGACTCTGCTTGGATATATCAAAGTAGAAATAAACTGATCATCATCTATGGTCAGACTTACTTTGTCATCCCACTTTCTTAATGAAGCATTTTAACTTAATAAAAATCTTAACCTACGCTATTTATTAAGTATTCAATAGCTTTACACTTCTGACTTTGTTGCAGAACTTTGAGAAACCGCACTATTCGCTGCGACACTTTGAGTAATCCATACATTCCCACCAATTACGGCGCCTTGACCAATGGTAATACGCCCAAGAATGGTTGCACCTGCATAGATCACCACATTGTCTTCAACGATTGGGTGACGTGCATATTCTTTCTGTAAGCGCCCAGAATCATCAATTTCAAAACGTTTGGCGCCAAGCGTTACGGCTTGGTAAATCCGCACATTTTTACCAATAATACAGGTTTCACCAATCACCACACCTGTACCATGATCAATAAAGAAACCTTGATCGACTTGTGCACCTGGATGTATATCAATACCAGTTTTTGAATGTGCAATCTCAGCAATTAAACGTGCCAGTAGCGACAAATCTTTTTTATAAAACTCATGTGCAATTCGGTGGTAAATAATTGCCAAAATACCCGGATAACACAATAAAACCTCATCAACACTTCGCGCAGCTGGATCACCATCGTAGGCTGCAATAACATCTGTATCTAAAATACGGCGTAGATCTGGTAATTTTTGTGCAAATTCACTGACGATACTTTGTGCCAATACCTCAATCACATCGGCATTTTCGTTGTGTTTTTTATATTTATAATCATAGGTTAAATTGAGTTTGACTTGCTCCAATAATGAGTGCAGAGTTTTCTCAAGTGCATGTGCAATATAAAAATTTTCGCTTTGTTGGCGTAGGTCAGGTGGTCCAAGTCGCATTGGAAACAAAATGCCACACAGATCATTCATAATTTTCTTAATTTCATCTTTTGAAGGTAATTCCCTACCGCCAAAGTCTTTTAAGCTTTTACGTTGAGTACGCCATTCATTTCGAGCTTGTTGTAGCTCATCCACAATATTGGGGATATTCCATTGGGTCATATATTTACCTACTGAAATGACTTTTCACAATCCATGCGCTTAACATGAAATTTTATTATTCACTTTGAATAAACAGGGTCTGTTGGCAATTCGTTTATGTTTGCGACGACGAGTGTTTTTTAGGCGATCCGAGGCACGAAATACGAAATTTAGTCATCTAAATTAGTTGTTCGTAACGAAGTAGCGGCAAAAAACACTCTAGTCCCTCAACTACGCTTTAGACTGCAAACAAAGCAGTGCTTTGTTCTTACTCTGGGTTATCGTTAAAATTATCTCAGCCTACATTATAAAACGCAGAAATAAGCTGGCTATGCTCCTTATCCCATGCGTTACGACATATTCGCCTCATGCTCATTTTAACCTACAACGCAAACTATAATATGAAATGCTAGCAGACCCTTGATACTATTTTATTAGCAATCTTGTAGATAAACATTCTTCGTATAAAGATATCTTTAAAAATCATTTAAACCCTATTTCAAAATAAGAATAAGCAATTCAATTTTTATTAATTTATAGAATATAGAAAATCATTATAGTTGTTATCAATACATCTGATACATCAAGACTTAGATGTAATTCTAAGTTTGAAGAAAGGCAACTGAAATGACGAGTTTAAATCAACAACACTTTACCGAATTAACAACGGCTCAAATTGAAAACATCTTTGAACAAGCAAAACAACGTGTAGAAGATCATTATTTAGAATTTACAGGGACGATTTTACCTCATGAAGCATGGGCTTTGTTTAAAGCGGGTCATGTGGTGATTGTCGACGTACGTACCAACGAAGAACGTAAGTTTGTGGGCTATGTAGAAGATACCATTCATATTCCTTGGGCAACAGGAACTGCTCTAAACCGCAATCCACGCTTTGCCAAAGAACTTGAAACTAAAATTGGAAAAGACAAGATCATTCTACTGCTTTGTCGTAGTGGTAAACGTTCCGCAGCAGCTGCAAATGTGGCTTTTAATGCGGGTTTTGAAAATATTTACAATATCGAACAAGGCTTTGAAGGCGACCTTGATGAAAATGATCATCGTGGTTCTTTCAATGGATGGCGTTTCCACAACTTACCTTGGCGTCAGGAATAAAGCTTTTGCTTTATTCCCCTTATGCATTTTTATAAGCAGTTGAGAATGATTAAAGACGCTCTTAATTAGAATCAAATTAATGCAATAAATACCCGTCACAATTAAACACCAATAGCAAAATTCTTACTTTATTGGAGATGATAAAAAACAGCATTTTTAAATCAAATCAGTAATCAATAATTAATTTCAAATACCACCAAGGATTAAAACATGGCTAAGAACCAAGAAGTCACACGCCAAGCGCTAAATGATCAAGCAGCCCGTCAACTTGCCAATGCGACAAAAACAGTACCTCAACTCTCAACTATTACACCTCGTTGGCTGACACATTTATTGCAATGGACCCCTGTTGAAGCAGGTATTTATCGGGTCAACAAAGTCAGCAATACCGATGACATTCAGGTGGCTTGTACACAACGTGATGAAGCAACACTTCCACAAACTTTTGTCGACTATGAAGTTAATCCACGTGAATATTTTTTAAATGGTGTTTCCACTGTACTGGATATTCATACCCGTGTTTCTGACTTATATAGTAGTCCACACGATCAAATCAAAGAACAGTTACGTTTAACCATTGAAACCATTAAAGAACGTCAAGAAAGTGAATTGATCAATAATCCTGAATACGGCTTATTGGCTAGTGTTGCAGATGAGCAACGTATTTCCACTTTGACGGGTGCACCCACACCAGATGATTTTGATGATTTACTGCGTAAAGTTTGGAAAGAACCAGGCTTCTTCTTAGCACATCCCGATGCGATTGCCGCTTTTGGACGTGAATGTACCCGTCGTGGTGTTCCACCACCAACTGTAAGCCTATTTGGTTCACAGTTCATCACTTGGCGCGGTATTCCACTGATTCCTTCAAATAAAATTCCAGTTGAAGACGGCAAAACCAAAATCATCTTGTTACGCGTTGGTGAAAAGCGTCAAGGTGTTGTTGGCTTATTCCAACCAGGTCTTGCTGGTGAACAGGCACCTGGCCTATCTGTACGCTTTATGGGCATCAATCGTAATGCAATCGCCTCTTACTTAATCTCCTTATATTGTTCTCTTGCTGTGTTGACAGATGATGCACTCGCTGTGCTCGAAGATGTGGAGGTAGACAAGTACCATGACTATCCAACAACTTACAAGTAATCAACCTACTCCAGATATTTCTTCTGATCATATTGCTGATGCACCCATCAGTGAATCTGTCATTGCACAATTGGCTGCTGAATTTTTTTCGGCTTTACCCAAGCAAAACCCACAAGGTTTTAACTTTGATATACCCGATCAACGATCTCAAGGTATTAGTCACCAACCACAGCCTAAAGACCCGATTACTGCATTGTCTGGGCGCATACCTGCTATTGTGCAACAGGCAAATTTAAACCCGGATTCTACACATCACTATGTAGAACCGACCGCCGACCATCCCGAGCGTAGAATTCTATCTTCTTCGCCCATTGTTGGTGGTGCAAATACTCCTGATCCATTTGCTGTCGGACAAAAGCTAGATTTGTCTTTGGATCCTACACAAATCACACAACAGACTGCACCATCAAACCTAACAACCACTGCGCCACATCAAGCTCAATCGAGTTATTACTTTTTGGATCTGCCTCACCCTGAAGTTACCAGCGCCCAAACAGTCAATACCAATGCGGCTCAAACTGATGTGCTTAAAAATCCATATGCGTTTGATCATTATCATGTGACAGATGATCAGCAATTAAAAAGTGTATTACAAGATCGTAATGACAAACCTGCAACAGCAGCGTCTGGTTATTATTTTCTTCAATCACCCACCATTGAAGCTGTTCGTCCGCATTCAGATGTGCAAATACCAGCGAATGCTCAGAACTATCAACCCATTGATATTTTGCAAATCCTTCGGGATTTTCCCATCCTACAAGAGCGTGTAAATGGTAAGCAATTAGTTTGGTTGGATAATGCAGCCACCACCCATAAACCTCAGGCGGTCATCGATCGAATTTCATATTTCTATCAACATGAAAATTCGAATATTCACCGTGCAGCACATGAACTTGCAGCACGTGCCAGTGATGCTTATGAGCATGCACGTGATGTTGTTGCTCGCTTTATTGGGGCCGCTTCAGCAAAAAATATCGTCTTTGTTCGAGGTACAACAGAAGGCATCAACTTAATCTCAAAATCGTGGGGTAAACAGAATATTCAAGCGGGAGACGAAATTATTGTGTCCCATCTTGAACATCATGCCAATATTGTGCCTTGGTACCAACTCAGTAAAGAAACTGGTGCAAAACTCCGTGTAATTCCTGTAGATGATACTGGTCAGATTCAGATTGAGGAGTTTGTAAAATTGCTCAATCCTAGAACCAAACTGGTTTCGATTACACAGGTTTCAAATGCCTTGGGTACTGTAACGCCTACTCAAGAAATTATTGCATTGGCGCATGCAGCAGGTGTGCGAGTTTTGATTGATGGTGCTCAGTCTGTTTCGCACATGCCCACCAATGTTACTGCCTTAGATGCCGATTTCTTTGTGTTTTCTGGGCATAAAGTTTTTGGCCCAACGGGTATTGGCGCTGTTTATGCCAAGTCTGAATTACTTGATAGCATGCCTGTATGGGAAGGCGGCGGAAATATGATTCAGGATGTGACGTTTGAGAATGTGGTCTATCAACCTGCACCAAATAAATTTGAAGCAGGTACGGGGAATATTGCAGATGCTGTTGGCTTAGGCGCTGCTTTAGAATACGTAGAAAGTATTGGAATCCATAACATTGCACGTTATGAACATGACTTGCTTGAATATGGTCAACATGCACTACAAAGCGTTTCTGGACTACGCCTGATTGGTACTGCATTAAATAAAGCCAGTGTGATGTCTTTTACACTGGCAGGCTATGAAACGGAAGAGGTCGGGAAAGTACTCAATCAATATGGTATCGCCGTGCGTACTGGGCATCATTGTGCCCAACCGATCTTACGCCGTTTCGGTGTTGAACGTACGGTACGCCCTTCTCTTGCGTTTTATAATACCACTGAGGAAATAGATTTATTGGTTTCAGTATTGCATCAACTCCGCCGTGCTAAACCTTATAAATCCTAATTTTAAACTTTAGCTTTTAAAGCTTAATTTTTAAGTTTTAGTTTTAGTTTTAGTTTTAGTTTTAGTTTTAGTTTTCAAAGACTTTATTGATCGTTCATAATCACATGCTTAATTAATTAGGCATGTGATTTTCGAGGTGAAGATTATATGATCTATTTTTGAATAGGGTACATAATTTATCCAATGGCTAAAAACACCCCCTAAATTCGATAAAAAGCTACACTACAACAAAAAAATTAAGCCACCATTTAGTTTAAATCAGTTTGATCTACCACTATTTTCATCAACCTATTTTTGCATCATTTCTAAGGCGATGTTACTCTTAACTTTAAAGTAAATATATCAACTGTACCTGTTAGTAAGGACAGTAATCTTTCGAGCTAACAAATCGTGGGTCTGCATAATTCTTTTGAATGATAGCCTTCCATTTAATACGCTTATCTTCCAGCCATTTAAGCGTCTTTAAATCTTCCTGATTTGTAGTGGGTCTAATCTTGCTATAATCAGATACAAACTTCCCTATCCAACAATAGTCGGAAATTAAGCTAGGCAATGCATCATTTTCTATTTTTCCATTGAAAAGACTTTGTTCTTCATAAGCTTTTAAAATAGACACTTTCATTAATGCTGAATCATAAATAGCATCAGATACTTCACTCTTGATTTTTTTATCTATTACCTTATAAATTGGTGTATCCAAAGAGAAATAAGCACTTGAAGATTCAAATGATTGCTTTAATTCCTTACTGTCTAATTCAGTAGCATTAGAACAAGCACTTAAACTAACAGAGATAAAGCAAATAAAAATTATTCTTTTTTTCATTTTAATACCTATTTGGTGGAAATGGGGTGAGAGGACCTTCCCCTCTATAGGTTCTGTCATCTGTTAATTGTTTGACCATTCCTGCATGATAGTCTTGTTTAAAAATTCTATTAAAAGTTTGTCTATTAATATATAAAGGGCAATAATTATTACGAGCCAACGCCCTTGTATCTAAGAGAACTTGCTTAATATCCATGGCATTTTTGATTCCCAAAATAAGCATAACATCTGTAGGTGAAAAGCCAGTTTTCACTTTTAGACTAAATGCTGTTTTTTCAAATTCATGAATAATCTGAAAAGCTTCTTTTTGAGCATGTTTTTTAACGTACTGGCTGAATTTTATATACATTTGAGTATTAAATGAGAGCTTGCTAAGCATGCCATCACCTAATTTATTAATATCATATTCTAGTCCAAAACGTACAGCTAACAAAACTTCAATTTTATTAGTAAGTTCGGCCTGTGACCAATACCAACTATCAAAAAAGAAATTATATGGTGCTGCCTTGTAATAATTATCAACTTTTAAAATTGGGTTACAAGTTAAAGAATTATACTTACATAGCTCTACATCTTCAGGAAATTGACCATTCGGTAACCCTATACTATCGCTCATAGCTTACTCCCAACTTTCCATAGGTTCAGATAAGACTGGGATAATGAATTGTATCTGTTCTTCTTCATTTCCTGAATTGATGGCTTGTGTTTTTCCTTCAGCATCCGTGATGCCTTCAATAACTTCACCTGAAGCTCTTATTATTCTATAAGGTAATTCTGTGATAGGCTCATTCGTGGTTTCATCTAATAATTGATACTGCAAACCAAAATTTGTTGAGATTACTTTATCTATAAAGCTATTTTGTAAAGGCTCTTTTGAGCTTGAAGAACTTCTATAATTCTCACCTTGGCTTGTTCCAACAACATGATCTTGTTTAGGTAAAATTTTAGCTCCACAAGTCAATAAGTCATCAACATAAGCAACAGCTTTGCCATCCATAATAATATGATCATGGCTTTTAACAATTTCAGACCAACATTTGCACTTAGGGCAAAAGTGACCATCTCCAGCACGTAGAAATAGATTTCCCATTTGAGAGGTTCGTTGTTGTGTTGCTTGAATGATACCTCCATGATTTGTCATAGAGTTATGAATTGCAAAACCTTTAGCCATGATTAACACCTTCTTGGCACAAAAAGCCTTCAGGGGCCTTATCACCGATAAAGATATTTATAGCTACAGAGTTATTAGGGCTATCGACAATCTCATCACCATTCTCTAAGTGGCTTCCTACCAATGCAACGGACTGACCATTTATAAGGCACCCCTTGCCAGCACCTGAAATGATTTTAGAAATCTCCCCATCTACATAAATGACATCATCACCGACTAAAGCAATAGGCAATCCACCAATTCGGCTTTCCAATGCACTCGCTTTCACTAACCCACCATTTTTGGTTTTAGCCCCATTTACCGCAAGGTAATAGATCTTTTTGGGCCTATGTCGAAAATAAAGCTGCTCTGCTTTTATTGTTTGCTTTATGTCTTCTTGAGACATTTGTTTTAACTGTTCAATTGGTAATTCATGTAAAAAATTAGGTTTTGTCATACATAGTCCAATTATTGTTATTGAATGAAGAACATAGCGATTAAAACATAAAATCAACTATTAAGACAAATTTAATTGAATTATTAATTATATTTAATAATTTAAATTTATTTACTCAAATTAACGACAGTCTTTTATGGCGCTTCTGTTCTGATTATCTCGCTTATATAAGTTTATGACCAATCGCATAAAGTAAATCACATACATCTTTCTTGTCCTATAATTTAACAATCACATGCTTGAGCATCTAAATAAAAAAGCGAGATACTACAAAAAATTAAACCATGTATGTTATTTATGCCTTCAATCAAAAAACTTTTCCTACTATCTAGCTTAATTATAGCAACTCAATCCTTTGCCTTACCTCAAGACTCACGTCGTGCAGGTGGCATAGCGGTTATTCCTGTTCCTAAAACCGTGTTAAATGTCACTTACCAAGACAAACCTGTCTTGATCGTGGATGGTGAAAATTCAGTAAACCATATTGTTTTTGGTATTCCGCTTTCAGTACCACTGGGTATACTGCAATTACAAAGCTCAACAGGCCCAATTAATATTGAAGTGAAGCCATTTAAATATGCTGAGCAGCGCCTCAATGTAAAAAATCAGGATTATGTCAATCCAAATCAAGAACAACTTGATCGTTATAGCCAAGAAGCTAAAGAACAAAATAGTGTTTACAGCTCTTTTAGCCCTGCTCAATGGAAAGACTTTCCAAAATTCATCAGACCTACAGCAGGAAAATTTAGTAATTCATTTGGTCGTAAACGCTTTTTTAATGGTGAAGAGCGTGCTCCACATTCTGGTTTAGATATCCCTGCCCCCATCGGACAAAAAGTTGTTGCGCCAGCTGCGGGAAAAGTGGTTGCGACAGGTAATTATTTCTTTAATGGGAATACCGTCATGATCGATCACGGACAAGGTCTGATCAGTATGTTTTGCCACCTCAGTAAAATAAATGTAGAAAAAGGGCAAATCTTGAAACAAGGTGAATTATTGGGATTGGTGGGTAAAACAGGGCGAGTAACAGGTCCACATCTACACTGGGGAATGAGCTTAAATAATGCCAGAGTTGACCCACAATTATTTTTATCACCTTAATTTAGCAAGAAAAATGCTAAGAATCCGTTGAACGGTTGTTTCAAAAATGCTTATTTTTGAATAAATACACATTTTGTAATAATTTATTTTTTTTAATTTTGACCAGATAAGTCACCGACTTAAGTCGTCAAAACCCATTAAAAAAAAGCCAATCTTTTGATTGGCTTTTTTTTAATTAAGTCAGTTATTCTGCAGAAATAATTTCAAAATCATGGGTGATTTCGACACCACCATCGGACAGCATTTTACTTGCTGAGCAATACTTTTCGGCTGATAATTCAACAGCTTTAGCCACTTGCTTCTCTTTTACTTCATGCCCTGTCACCACAAAATGTAAATGTATCTTAGTGAATACAGCTGGAATCGTGTCTGCTCGATCCGCTTTGAGCTGACAAACAACATTTGTTACATTTTGCCTAGATTTCTTTAAGATGGTCACAATATCGAATGAAGCACACCCACCAAGTCCCATTAATATGAGTTCCATAGGACGTGGTCCACGGTTTTCACCACCATATTCAGCAGAACCATCCATTACAATTTGATGACCACTTTCTGATTTTGCTTCGAAAGCAACATTCTCTAACCAATGAACGCTAGTTTGCATTGCAACTACCTAAAAAAAGCTATAAATTTACGGGGTACCTGTACACTAGCATAAAATGAGTTGATAAGGAATTTCATCTCTACTGCTTCTACGTGACGAGTTCAATTTAGATCAACAGATCTAGTTATTATCCAATTCGGAATTTTTAAGCATGTCTTCTAATTTTGCACAACTTAGTACAGATGCTTTGTCTCCTGGTCAACTACCTGAGTCAGTCAAAGCTTTGCTCAAAAGAGCCCACATCAATCGTTTTCCAAAACGCTCAACGATTATTGATGCAGGTTCAGAGTCAAAATCACTGTATTTAATTTTAAAAGGTTCAGTTTCAATTATTTTACGTGAAGATGATGAACGTGAAATTGTTGTTGCATATTTGAACCCTGGGGACTTTTTTGGGGAAATGGGATTATTTGAGCAGAATCCACAACGTACTGCGGAAGTAAGAACCCGTGACGTATGTGAAATTGCTGAAATTTCATATGACAATTTCCACGAAATTAGTAAACAATATCCTGACTTAAGTTATGCCGTATTTGCACAACTTGTTCGTCGTTTAAAAAATACAACACGCAAAGTAACTGACCTTGCATTTATTGATGTATCTGGTCGTATTGCACGTTGTTTAATAGATCTTTCAGCACAGCCTGAAGCGATGATCTTGCCAAACGGCCGCCAAATCCGCATTACTCGCCAAGAAATTGGTCGTATCGTGGGTTGTTCCCGTGAAATGGTTGGTCGTGTTCTAAAAACACTTGAAGAACAAGGCATGATCGAAACCGACGGTAAAGCCATCCTTATATTTGATGTATCTTTGGAAGAATCTAATTTTTCTGAAGACGAACTAAGCACAGATGATGAATAAAGCTTAAGAACAAATTTGAGAATTTAATTCCTTAAAGAATTATGTTGAATGGGATAAATATCAAATATTGTCAAAAAGTTAAAATATAGTTTAAAAGCAAACTCCCGAGTTTGCTTTTTTCATGTTGCGATAAATACACAGAGAATTACTGTGAGCTGGTCTCATGACCATGTTATAAAACAAGACCAAGCTAAAATGAGCATTTTATAAAAAAATCAGATAACTTTATCTTATTTTGATAATTAGAAACATTCTTTCACTTAGTTATCAAATTTAAATTACGTTATTATTCTCATAAGATACTGAATATTAATTTTGAAGGACATGAAATGAAGTCAAATCGTTTAGGGCATTCTGATCTTGTTGTACCTGAAATTTGTTTAGGTACCATGACCTTTGGTGAACAGAATAATCAAAATGAGGCATTTGAACAACTTGCTTATGCGCTCGATCAAAATATTCATTTCTGGGATACTGCTGAAATGTATCCGGTACCACCTAAACCAGAGACACAGGGATCGACTGAAAGCATCATAGGGAATTGGATTGCTCAAAACGGTCAACGTGACAAACTCATTATCGCCACCAAAATTGCAGGCCCCCAACAAGGCGGCAGTCAAATTCGTGATGGGCATACCAAGTTTATAGAAGCAGAGATCAGTAGTGCTATTGATAGCTCGCTCAAGCGCTTACAAACAGATTATATAGATCTTTATCAACTGCATTGGCCACAACGCCCTGTTAACTTCTTTGGCACGTTAGGCTACAGCAATCAGCTTGCGGCACGTACACAAGACATTACACCACTTGCTGAAACCTTAGAAGCACTCTCGAAAGAAGTGAAAAAAGGGCGTATTCGTCATATTGGCTTATCCAATGAGACACCTTGGGGTACCTTAAAATTTTTACATTTAGCTGAACAATTGGGCTTAGAAAAAATAGTGAGCGTACAAAATCCTTATAGTCTACTCAATCGTACTTATGAAATTGGGATGTCTGAGATCGCACAACACGAGGGCGTTGGCTTACTCGCTTACTCACCCTTGGCCTTTGGTTACTTAACTGGCAAGTATCGCCACGGCGCACGCCCTGAAAAAGGACGTATTACACTATTTTCTCGCTTTAGCCGCTATAGCAATCCACAGAGCGATTGGGCGACAGAACAATATGCACAGCTTGCAGAAAAACATGGTTTAAGCCTTACCCAATTGGCTTTGGCATTTATTAAACAACAATTTTTTGTGAGTAGTACCATTATTGGTGCGACTACGCTCGACCAACTAAAAGAGAATATTCAGGCCTTTGATACCCAATTGTCTGAAGAAATCTTATTGGAAATAGATGCGATTCATCAGCAGCAGCCAAACCCTGCACCTTAAACGCTATTTTTGAAACGCTCGTTGTTCTACGTTGTTTTCAATAAAAAAGGATGCATAAGCATCCTTTTCTATTCGATAGGTTTTATCAAAAAACTTATCTTCCGCCTCGCGCAGTATAAACTGCCATTGCAGCAGGTAAATTCTTTTTCATTGCATTGATACGATTGACATCAGATGGATGTGTTGACAGTAATGCAGAACCTTTTCCTCCACCCTGTTTCGCCATTTTTTCCCACAAGGTAATTGCCGCTTGAGGATTATAGCCAGCTTTCGCCATCATCATTAAGCCACCCTCATCCGCACGACTCTCTAAACTACGTGAGTATGGTAAGCCTACCCCGACTTGACTTCCCAAATCGAGCGCTGCATTGCCTAATTCACCAATTTGGCTGCCTGCATAAGATTTACCAATACCAACTGCAAGATTGGTCAACGCTTGCGCACCTAATTTTTGTTTCGAGTGCTCTTCTAAAGCATGGGTCATTTCGTGGCCCATCACCGCAGCAACTTCAGCTTCAGATAGATTAAGTCGATTTACAATCCCTGTGTAGAAAACCACTTTACCACCGGGTGCAACATAAGCATTGATTTCGTCTGACTTAAGTACCGCCAATTGCCAATCAAATCTTTGACCCGTTTGGTTCATTTGATCAGCAAAAGGTTTTAATCGAATAAATGCTGCATTTACTTTTTTATAAGTTGCAGAAGTTGTATCTAAAGTCTTATTCAAACGTGCTTCTTGCACTGTTTTATTAAAGCCTTGTGTTGCATTTAAATTAAGCGTTGCAGAATCAGCACCTGCCATATCTGCGATAGTTGAGCACCCTGAAATTGAAATGGCAGTCGCCGCACAAAGACTAAGCATTAATTTATTGTTCATTATAATCAACTCCATGGAGAACAAATAAAAGCATTGTGGATTATATGCAAATGTTACATAAGGATAAATCAATAAAATCCATTAATTCATATTAATTATGTAAGTGAAATATCACAAAAATTGAATCGCCAACCAATATATGAGACAAATTACATTCAGGGTCAAATATATGTTTTTCAATGGAATAATCTTTTGTTCTAAATGTTGATCATTTCTTTTGATAAACAAAAATGCATTCTGGATCAAAATAATAGGAACCAGTACACATGCAACCATCACACTCAAACCAAGCAATGCATTATTGATGATATTCAGATCATTGGTTTGTGCCTGAATAATCAGCATTGCGATCGTTGGAGCACCGCCCATTGCGAAAATCAGAGAATAAAATATCGTACTCGATATATTCTTTTGCATCCTACAAACTCAATGTGTGTCTAAAAATACATTTTAACAAGCTAAGCTTGAAAACCTAGTCTAATTGATATCGACTTTAGTCTTTTTTAGCTGTAAATAAAAAGCCCGATTTACATCGGGCTTAACGTTCTACAATCAAATTACTTTTTAATCACAGATTGATAGATTTGCTTTGCTTCAACCATGTTTTTGTTTAAATCTGAAATACGGTCGTTATTTGATGGGTGCGTTGAAGTGAACTTCTGTACCCCATTATTACTACCACCATCAATCTTGTTCATTTTTTGCCAAACGCTGATTGCTGCTTCAGGATTATAGCCAGCTTTCGCCATAAGCATTAATCCACCACGGTCAGCAGACGACTCTAAACTACGTGAATATGGTAAACCTACACCATATTTACTTCCGATATCTAAAGCTTGAGTGCCGACTGAGCCCAATTTATCGCCTGCATAAGTTTTGCCCATTTTCACAGCAAAATCTGTAATTGCAGTTGCGCCAGCACCACGTTTAGAATGCTCTTCTAAGGCATGGGTCATTTCATGTCCCATAATGGCAGCAATTTCAGGATCAGTCAGTTTCAATTGATTGACGATACCTGTAAAGAACACAACCTTACCGCCAGGCATGACAAATGCATTGAGTTCATTGGATTTAAGCACGCTCAATCGCCAGTCAAATTTTTGACCAGTTTGATTTGCTTGATCAGCAAAAGGTTTCATCTTTAAGAAAACAGCATTAACTCGTTTATATGTTGCAGATGTTGTATCAAGTGCTTTTTGTGCCTTTGCATCTTCAACAAGAAGTTTATAATCTGCTGCTGCATTGAGGTTTAAAGTCGCAGAATCATTACCCGTTAATTCAGCAACAGTGGTACACCCTGTTAAGCCTATAGCCAACCCTAAGCCAAGTAATAGTTTCTTGTTAATCATTATTTTCACCAAATTTCATAGATCTTATTGCAAGCTTCAAAACGAAGCTCAGCTCTTAGCGGCTGAATTATGTTGTATTTTACAAAAAAAATCAAAATATAATCACACTTTATTTAAAACACCTGAAAATAATAACAATAAAAAAAGCTCCCGCAGGAGCTTTTTAAAGTTTGAATCAATTAAGCATCAAATGGATGACGCATCACAATTGTTTCATCACGATCTGGACCTGTTGAAATGATGTCGATAGGACATTCAATCAACTGTTCAATACGTTTTACATAGTTAATTGCGTTTTGTGGCAATTGATCCAATGATTTCGCACCAAACGTAGACTCAGACCAACCAGGCATAGTTTCATAAATTGGTTTTAATGTTTCAAATGCAAGCGCATCTGTAGAACCCACACAACCTGAATCTGCAGCTTCATAACCGATACAGATTTTCACTTCTTCCAAACCATCTAAAACATCAAGTTTAGTTAAGCAAATACCTGATAATGAGTTTACATCTACAGAACGACGTAAGATTTCAGCATCAAACCAACCACAACGACGCTGACGACCAGTCGACGCACCGAATTCTGAACCCACAGTACCCAAATGTTTACCAACTGAATCACCAACATCATTGGCAGCATCATAAACAAGCTCAGTTGGGAATGGACCTGCACCTACACGAGTTGTATAGGCTTTGGTGATTCCCAAAACATAGTCAAGATGCAATGGACCAAGACCTGAACCAGAACTTACCCCACCAGCGGTAGTGTTCGATGAAGTTACATACGGATATGTACCATGATCGACATCAAGAAGTGAGCCTTGCGCACCTTCAAACATGATGTTTGCACCATCTTTACGATAGTCATGCAATGTTGTAATCACATCTAAAACTAATGGCTTAACCACTTCGCGCCATTGATCACAAAGTGCCAAAACATCTTCAACTTTAACTGCTTCAACACCGAAGAATTGAGTCAATTGGAAGTTATGATATTCAAGAAGCTCTTCAAGCTGTGCTTTAAGATGTTCGCCACCACGAACTAAATCCGCAACACGGATCGCACGACGGGCTACTTTATCTTCATAAGCAGGACCAATACCACGACCCGTTGTACCGATTTTGGCATTACCACGTTTCTTCTCACGCGCTTGATCAAGTGCAATATGGTGAGGAAGAATCAACGGACAGTTTGGAGAAATACGCAGACGTTCACGAACGGGTACGCCTTCTTTCTCAAGAATATCCATCTCTTTGATCAATGCTTCAGGTGAAAGTACAACACCATTGCCAATTAAGCAAAGTACGTTTTCACGTAAAATACCTGATGGAATGAGGTGAAGAACTGTTTTCTTACCACCAACGACGAGCGTATGCCCTGCGTTATGTCCGCCTTGATAACGTACTACCGCAGCTGCTTGATCTGTGAGCAGGTCAACGATTTTACCTTTACCTTCGTCGCCCCATTGGGTACCGAGTACCACAACACTTTTGCCCATAATAGCCTCATTACATCATGCTGTTAAAATAGAAAACCAAATCGAATGACATGAACATTCAATCTGATACTTAAATTGTTTCGATTTTCCACTCACCAGCAACATTCACCATCTGGTGGGTTGCATTTGGAACTGAGTTTAAATCGTCATTACCCAATAACTGAATTACACTTAAACCTTGTTGACGTGCTACGGCAATCGCATCCAGCAACGTGGATTCGGTACCTTTCGGTGCAACTACTTTTTCAATCTGTTGACGTTGACCCGCACTTAAGGAATACAAGTCACAAGAAAAGCCTGTTGCAGGACGCGCGCGTCCAAAGTGTTCACCAATACCATCATAACGACCACCTTGTGCCAACGGTGCAGCACGATTTGGTGCATACACGGCATACATTAACCCAGTGTGATAATGGTATGAACGAAGCTCTACAACATCGATACCAATATTGAGTTTTGGCCAACGTGCTTGAATTTCTGTATATGTTGTTTTAAGTACCTCAAAAGCATTTTTAAATGCTTCATCAGCAAAAATTTCTGCGCTAATATTCGTTTGCAATGCATCCAGATCACTTGCATAACGACCTAAAGCATAAAAATCAGAACCAAACTCTAAATCTTGAGTGAATTCAGCAAGTTCTGGTAGTGCTTTGCGCTGATACAAATCAGATAAATGGCTTTCTGTTGATTTGTTTAAACCCACATGTTTTACCAGACTTCTAAACAGTCCTACATGCCCTAAATCAAGATGGATACCATCAGCTAAACCCGCGGTATTAATCAGATTGAGCATCACGTCGATCATTTCAACGTCTGCGTCAATACTGTCTGATCCAAATAACTCTGCACCTAACTGAAGTGGTGCACGTGTGGTATTAAAACCTTGTGGTTTAGTATGAAGTACAGTTCCTGCATAGCAGTAACGCGCCACACCTTGTACTTGATGTACATGGGCATCAATACGAGCCACTTGTGGTGTCATATCGGCACGCACACCAAGTAAACGACCAGAAAGTTGGTCGATGACTTTAAAAGTGGCTAAGTCTAAATCTTGATTCGATTCGGAGAGAGAAGAAAGAGATTCGATGTATTCGATGAATGGCGTATACACCAGCTGATAACCTCGTGATGCGAGGAAATCTAAAGCTTCACGGCGCAATTTTTCAATTACTTGCGCTTGCTCTGGTAATACATCAGCTACACCATCAGGTAATAACCATGTCTCTGAAATGGGCATGTTGTAAACCTAAATCCTGTCAGCGCGGAAGTAATCCGCATAAAAAAATCGGGAACACACCCGATTTCTCTTATTTTAGCACGATCATCTGCGCCATGCATTAATAAAATAACTTTTGATGCCTAGATAATTTGACCACTTATGCATAATTTAGGCAAAAAACTATCTATTACACATTACCCCACTTCAATTCTTTGTATTTATTTAACTTTTCACACCAGTGTTGATTGCTATTTACGTTATTCAAAATATAATTTATTCGTTTAGAAAAACAGCATCTATTTAAAGCAACTGAAAACTAAAAATTGGGGAAGTATGGAACTACATAGCAACTTATATTACACGCATCCAAATACGGAAATCATGCAAAAGCTAGGCCGTTTATTTCAAGAGCATTGCGGTGAACAAGACAAATTTATTGCTATTGCAGTTGAGCTCAATTCACAATTGGGGCAAGAACTTGCAGAAGATCTTTTAAATACAGTTAACAATATTGATTTTGATTTGGGTCCTGAATCATTACACGCTATTGCAGGCTATTCAGTTGCCCATTTTGTGCATGGTTCTTCGGGTGATGAGTTTATCGAAGCAATCCTACTTTTCTTAAAAGCATTACTCCCTGAAATTCACACTCTGGCTTGGGGTTGTGGGGATGATGACCCGTGGGAATTCTGGTTTAAATTTGAAGGCGATGAGTTGATTCGTGAAGATGATGAACCTTTCAATGATCCTGAACAAGATGACGAAATAAAATCTTCCATTTATACATGGTGGCATACAGGTTTACCTGAAAAAATCAAAGAAGGTTTCTTAAACCAAGAATAAATTTTCATTCAGATTTAAAGGGAAGTACAAAATCGAATCGCTGTACTTCCCTATTATTTTGACTCTTTCAGCTATTTTAAATAGTCCTCAATACTGACTACTTGTGAAAATATTTGAAAGGCTGACAAACAGGCTGTTTGTACTTCTTCTGCTTCAACTGTTCTGCCTGAATAGCTCAATTGACGCGTCGCTGTAGCGTCTGCAATGATCGTCGGTTGATAAGCAAATTCTGCCGCTGCACGTGACGTCGCATCAACACACATATGCGTCATCATGCCACTAATCACCAATTTATCAACATTCAGTCGCTCTAATTCTGCTTTTAAAGTGGTTTGAAAAAAGCTATTGGGATAATGTTTTTCAATCACAATTGAATCGGTCTTAACGCGTAAATCCGTATGCAATGCTACACCCTGCGTTCCTGCTTCAAAAAATGTAGCATTGGGTTGATTGGCAATATGCTGAATATAAATAATCGGCTGCTCACGCTTTATAAATAGATCTTCCAATCGATTGATCTGTTTTAAAGCCTGTTCCGCACAGAACAACTCCATTTTTCCTTGAGGAAAATAATCATTTTGGACATCTATTACTAATAATGCAGTTTGGCTCATGGTGTTTCCCTAACCCTTGTGTTGATGTTTTTATAAGATTAATCAAAACAGCTGGCGATTTGCAGTCACTCATGAAAGAATAATCAATTAGAAACTTTCAAACTGAAAATTTGTTCAATTCACTATGTTGCCAAATGACCCAATTGACCTCAAAATTTTAAAAATACTGAAAACTGATTCTCGGCTAAGCAATAAAGAGATCGGAAAATTAGTGCACCGTACAGGCCAAGCTGTAGGAAGTCGCATTGCTCGAATGCAAGATGAAGGAACGATTCAGAAATATACAATTACGCTACAGCACCAATCAACACAATTTATACGTGTGATGATGCAAAATAATGAATTTGAACAGTTTGAAGCATTTATCGCTCAATTTGAGTCAATTGAAAGTTGCTATAAAGTCTGTGGTTCCGCTTGCTATATGCTGGTTGCTCATTTCGATAGTCATGCAATCAATCTATTTATTGAGCAACTCTCTGAATGGGGACAATATTCAGTAGATAGTGTCGTAAGAGCAATTGAAACTCAGCCTTAATTTTATATCCAAATCCATATCATGTAAGAATAACAAATGAAATCTTCAGAAAAAACATTACGCGAACATAGTAAATTTCTAAGTTTAGTACTTCGACATCAACCAGAAACCATTGCAATCCAACTCGATTCCGAAGGCTGGACGGATGTACACATCCTTTTACAGCAAATGATCAAACACAGAAGACCACTTAAACTCGTAGAGTTGATTGAGGTCGTTGAAAGCAGTGATAAAAAACGCTTCCAACTTTCACCTGATCAAAACAAAATCCGCGCAGTACAAGGTCACTCTAGTGCTCAGGTTCAACGTGAGTATGTTGCTATTACGCCACCCGATACACTTTTTCATGGAACAGCAACTCGCTTTGTCGACAGTATTTTAGAAAAAGGCTTAATTTCAGGTGAACGTCATCACGTACATTTATCTGCTGATTTAGTCACAGCCCAGAAAGTGGGACAACGACATGGCAAAGTCATCATTTTCATCCTAGACACCAAACAGATGCATCAAGATGGTTTCCAATTTTATTGTGCTGAAAATGGGGTTTGGTTGACTGAACAAGTGCCGATAAAATATTTAAAGTTATTCGAAAGCGAATCAAAAAAACTAATCCAGCGGTAAGGCTGTGGTCTGTTTAATCTTCTGTAAAGGGATTTCAGTTTTGACATTCTGGATCCCTGGAATTTTATTTAAATGATTAATTTGAAATTTACGATATGCCTCTAAATCAGAAACCACAATACGTAAGAAAAAATCACAATCTCCTGCCATAAGTTGACATTCAACAATTTCAGAAATATTCATAATGCTTTCGATAAATCGATTGACCGCTTGTTCATCCTGACTCTTTAACCAAATTCGTGCAAAGACTGTCAAACTAAGATCTACTTTGTGTGGATTGACCAATGCAACATATTGGTCAATGATCCCCTCATCCTCCAGTTGCTTTACTCGTCTTAAACAAGGTGAAGCGGATAAACCTATCTGTTCTGCCAATTCATTATTTTGTAGTTTTCCATTACGTTGTAATGCACACAAAATGCGCCGATCTATCTGATCCAATTTCATAAAATTATTTCTAGTAGATAAAACCAAAAAATAACATATTCCAGCAATAATATTGCAAAAATTATTTTAAAGGCAGCAAGTTTAGCGAAATATAGCGAATCATTTGGCATAAAATAAAAATCACCTTGTTTTAGCGACCATTGAGCGACTCATGTTAAGTTTTAAGAACACTACGACTGAACTGACCTATTCAATTGAATTTAGAGAGTTTGTACGTGGGCTTAAAACCTCTATTCCAATGCTACTGGGTATTATCCCTTTTGCACTGGTTTTAGGAACACAAGCAGCACAAAAAGGATTTTCTGCCTTAGAAGTTCCATTGTTAACAGGACTCAATTTTGCTGGTGGTTCTGAGTTCGCCATTATTGAAGTCTGGACGCAGCCACCTCAATTGTTGTTTTTAATTCTGATCACTTTTCTGGTCAACAGCCGCCATATTTTAATGGGTGCAAGTTTAGCACCCTATATTCGACACTTGCCTAATCGTAAAGCCCTTCCATTATTATTTTTTATGTGTGATGAGAGTTGGGCCCTTAGCATTACGGATGCACACAAACAAAACCCTCGCAATCCCTATGCAGGATTTAGTGTGTTTTTTTATATCGGCCTTTGTTTTGCGTTATATGTTATGTGGGTGGTTTTTACCACGATGGGAGTCGGCATTGGTTCTTTCCTTGGTGATGTCACAAAGTTTGGTTTTGACATGGCATTCCCCGCAGTTTTTCTGGTGCTTTTACGCGGAATGTGGAAAGGCTTTAAACCCGCACTGCCTTGGCTGATAAGTCTGATCGCGGCCGCACTGGCCTATTATTATCTACCTAAAGGCTGGTATGTATTGATTGGTTCTATTTCAGGAATTATCGCTGCTTTTTTACTGATTGGAGATGAAGAATGATTCATATGACGACATTCATCGCCATTGTTTGCGTGGGATTAACAACCTACTTAACTCGAATCTTAGGTTATTTACTGTTAAAAAATAAACACCTCAGCAAAAGAACCACGCGAATTTTACAGGTTATCCCCGGCTGTGTTTTGATATCAGTGATTGCACCCTACTTTGTTACGGATCAACCAGCCAACTTGATTGCAATTATCATCACACTGTTCGCAGCTTGTTATTTTTCATTATTACCCACTGTACTGATCAGCATCATTGCAACAGGGATTTTGAGATACTTTATGCTTTAAACGTTCTCAATAGCCTGTCACTCTTGACTTGATGCAATTCAAAACCTCAATTAAGGTTTTGAATTTTGCTGTAATATTTTAATTAATTCACCGTTTTGAAACTCAACTTGAGTCAAACGTGTTGAGGTATTGTCTAAAACTTCCTGCTGTACATGCATTTTTTTAGCCAAATCTTGCATAATTTGTAAGGTCTGTTTGAGATGTTGCTCTTGTGCATGGATCTGTTGCTCATGATTCTGCACATGCTTAAGCCATTCAAGGTTTTCTTTCTTTAACTTTCCCATTTGCCAAATCACAAACATCATGGCCAGATAAAGAATCACAATAACCAAATATATAAAAAACATCATTCACCCCCAACTAAACACGTCAATCTTCGTCTTGATTAAACTCAAGTCATTAAAGTTATTTTTAAGTGATAAATACTAGATTAATAAAATGATTCACACAAATCTAACAAGCGATTTGCATAGCCCCATTCGTTATCATACCAAGCAAACACTTTCGCCTGTTGACCCACGACCATAGTTTGAGTCAGATCAACAATCAGTGAATAAGGTGAATGATTAAAGTCACTTGAAACCAATTGCTCATCTGTAACAGACATAATCTCAGCATAATCATATTTTGCTGCTTGGATTAAGGTTTGGTTAATTAAATGAGCTGTTACAGGCGCTTTAGCAATAAATGTTAAATCAATGGCGGCAACATTAATTGTTGGTACACGGATTGAAAAACCATCAATACAGTTTTCCATTTTGGGCATGACTTGTTTTAATGCACCCAAAGCAGAAGATGTAGTTGGAATAATATTTTGTCCTGATGCACGTGCGCGGCGTAAATCTCGATGTGCATGATCCAGTACAGATTGATCTGCTGTGACCGCATGAATTTCAGTCATTAATGCGCTGTCAATTCCAAATGCATCATCAATAATTTTGACCAAAGGGACTAAAGCTTGTGTGGTACATGACACACCCGAAATAATTTGATCACTAGCTTTAACATCATGATGATTTACCCCATAAACAATGGCAGCATCAACAGTATCAAAAGGTGCAGCACCGATAATGACGCGTTTTGCACCAGCTGTTATATGTTGTGTTGCAGCGGCTCTTGAACGAAACAGCCCTGTACATTCTAAAACAACATCAATGTTAAGCGCTTCCCAAGGCAATAATTCAGGATTGGCTTGTCTTAAAATTTGAACTTTCTGTTTAATTTGCCGTGCGTCAATCGACATATAAAGCTGTCCATTTTCTTGAACGATATTCACCGCACCGTCAAAGCGACCATGGGTAGTATCATATTTAAATAAATGAACCAGCGTTTCAACATCTGCAATATCGTTAATGGCAACAATTTCAAAATGGAAGTTTTTCGGATTTTCAAACCAAGCGCGTAATACATTCCGTCCAATTCGCCCGAATCCGTTTATTGCCACACGTTGCATCAGATGTCCTTTTACAGCCAAATTACTTTATGCGGTATATGTTATAAGATTTATAGTGACTACTGTTAGAATATGCTTTATTTAGTCATAAAAAATTCTCAAAAATAAGTTTTTAATTTACTTAGGATAAAAATAAATGAGCAGCTCATTGTCAAAAACAAAGCCATATTATGAAATTCGAAACGAAAAATATCGTTTTAAACAGCTAAAATTTTAGACTTTGGAGTTTAATTATTTAATTAAATTTTGCAATTACAAAGGTTAGATCATGAAAACATTACAAATTGTATTGAACACTGCACTGCTTTTGATTGCTGGAAATAGTTTTGCAGCACCTTATCAGCGTTGCTCAGACCAACAGCAACAACAATTGATTCAACAATTTAAATTGGTCAATCAGCGTTTTGCCAATACTGAAGCCAAAACATATCAAAGCTGTATCCATTTAGACAATCAACAAAAAATTCAGCTTATTGCGATCAGTCAACCGATTGCTTATAAATCTTATGATGATATGGAACATGATCTAAATTTATACTTAATTGACTCTTCTCAGCATAAAATTCTGCAAAAGTATAAAGCACCAGAAACTTTTTACTCAGATGCAGATCATTATGATGGAGCAAAACTCCACAGCACTAGATTTTCAACCTTGCCGAATACAGATGTGGTCGGCTTAGAGACTTCATCATCACATGAAGGTGGTTTTACCTATAGCCATAATAATCTTGCTTTATTTAAAGTTAACCCTCGCCAACCAATCAAACAAGTTTTTGCGGGTATTGGAACAAATAATAGTGGTTATGAAAGAATTGGAAATTGTGTAGGAAATAATACCAGTTCAGATGTGAGACGTATTTTAGTGCTTTCAAACAAAACCACACATGGTTTACAAGATATTGTATTAAAAGAAACCAAAGACCAAACGAAAACCAACTATAAAACCTGCACTTCGGTAAAAAAACAATATAAACAACAACTGACCATTAAATTTAATGGTCAAGTATATAAATTACAGCATAATGATCTATTGGGAATTGACCCTTTTTAAGCAAGCTTAAATACGATAATGGCAATGTGGCTATGTTTTAAATTTATACAACCAAAATTTACCCCAGATGAAAGTTGAAAATGTATAGAAATACCAATAATTCACCTTAAAATCATTGGTGGACACTACATTTTCCGTTATACTTTGGCGTTTTTAAAAATAAGCCCGTGTGGTGACTGAGCACAAAAATCAGACTCAGCAACGCACTTTTAGCCAATACGAAAATTAAGGAGTGACTTGGTTGTGAGTACTCGTTTTATGACAACTGCTGAAATACGTGAAGCATTTTTGCGCTACTTTGAATCGCAAGGACATACACGTGTCGCGTCAAGTTCACTTGTACCTGCCAATGACCCTACTCTGCTTTTTACCAACGCAGGGATGAACCAGTTTAAAGACTGTTTCCTTGGATTAGAAAAACGTGACTATGTTCGCGCAACGACGTCGCAAAAATGTGTCCGTGCAGGCGGTAAGCACAACGACTTAGATAATGTCGGTTATACAGCACGTCACCATACATTCTTTGAAATGTTAGGTAACTTCTCTTTTGGTGATTACTTTAAGCGTGACGCGATTCGTTTTGCTTGGGATTTCCTTACTGGTGAAGAATGGTTAGCACTACCTAAAGATAAATTATATGCCACTGTTTATCATACAGATGATGAAGCGTTTGACATTTGGAACAAAGAAATTGGCTTAGCTGCAGATCGTATTATCCGTATTGGTGACAATAAAGGCGAAAAATACGCTTCTGATAACTTCTGGGCAATGGGTGATACTGGCCCATGTGGTCCTTGTTCTGAAATTTTCTTTGACCATGGTGATCATATTTGGGGTGGCTTACCGGGCACACCAGAAGAAGATGGCGACCGTTTTATTGAAATCTGGAACAACGTTTTCATGCAGTTTAACCGTACTGCTGATGGCGTACTGCATAATCTTCCTGCACCATCTGTAGATACAGGCATGGGCTTGGAACGTATTTCTGCTGTTTTACAGCATGTCAATTCAAACTATGAAATTGACCTGTTCCAAGACCTATTAAAGTCTGCTGCTGAAATTATTGGTGTTGATACATCTGAAGCGGTTGCAACTGCACAAGCAAACAATAAACCTATTGAATACCCTGCTTCACTTAAAGTGGTCGCAGACCATGCACGCTCATGCTGCTTCCTGATCGCAGATGGCGTTAACCCTTCAAATGAAGGTCGTGGTTATGTATTGCGTCGTATTATTCGTCGCGCAGTACGTCATGGTAATAAAATGGGCGCAACGGGTACATTCTTCTACAAGATGTTGCAACCATTAATCGATGCTATGGGCACTGCTTATCCTGAGCTTGAACAACGTCGTAATGTGATTGAAGCAGCTTTGATTCGTGAAGAAGAATTGTTTGCCAAAACGCTTGAACAAGGTTTAAAACTGCTTGAAGGTGAATTAGTCAACCTCAAAGGTAAAACCATTCCAGGCGAAACCGTCTTTAAACTTTACGACACTTATGGCTTCCCTGCTGATTTAACCGCAGATATCGCACGTGAACGCGAACTGGAAATTGACGAAGCTGGTTTTGAAGTTGAAATGGCAGCACAACGTCAACGTGCACGCGATGCAGGCAAGTTTGCTGTTGACTATAACAGCATTGTGAAAGTAGATAGCGAAACTCAGTTTGATGGCTATGAAGCAACTCAAGGTCAAGGTCAAATTATTGCGATCTATAAAGATGGCGTACAAGTTGATGAAGTCGTTGAAGGCGATGAAGCACTAATCGTATTGAACCAAACACCGTTCTATGCAGAAAGCGGTGGTCAGATTGGTGATACAGGTCTGTTCAAAAACGATACTGGTATTTTTGAAGTTCAAGATACTAAAAAATCTGGTGGCGCGTTTGTCCATCAAGGTATCGTGACAATGGGAAGCCTAAAAGCGACTCAAAATGTTGAAGCAATTGTAAAAGCAGATCTTCGTGAAGCAACTGCACGCAATCACTCTGCAACTCACCTTTTACATGCTGCTTTACGTCAAGTATTGGGTGAGCACGTACAACAAAAAGGTTCGTTGGTCGCTTCTGACATTTTACGTTTTGACTTTGCCAATGACCAACCGGTGACATTCGAACAAATTCAACAGGTTGAACGAATTGTAAACCGCGAAGTAATTGCAAACACCGCCGTTTCTACTGAACTTTTAGACATTGATGCCGCAAAAGAAAAAGGCGCAATGATGTTGTTCGGTGAAAAATATGGTGATGAAGTTCGTGTACTTTCTATGGGTTCAATCCAAGATGAGAAAAATTTCTCAATCGAACTTTGTGGTGGTATCCATGTAAAACGTACTGGCGATATTGGTCTGTTTAAAATCACCTCTGAAAGTGGTGTTGCAGCAGGTGTTCGTCGTATTGAAGCTGTTACAGGTACCAAAGCGCTTGAAATCGTTCAAAAATTTGATGCAGATATTTTGCATATCAACGATTTATTAAAAGCACAGAAAGATCAAACTGTTGAAAAAGTTCAATCAACGCTAGAAACAGCACATCAATTGCAAAAACAAATTGAGCAATTGAATCAAAAATTGGCGAATTTCCAAGCCTCTGATTTAATCAGTCAAGTGACGGAAATTGCGGGTCGCCAAACACTTATTGCCACAGTTCAAGGACAAGATGCGAAGTCTGTTCGTCATCTTCATGACAGTGTCAAATCAAAATTAGATAATGCAGTGATTGTGCTTGCGGCTGTAGAAGGTGACAAAGTTAGTCTTATCGCATCTGTAGCTAAAGATTTCACTGCAAATCTAAAAGCGGGTGACATCATCAAACACTTAGCAACTGAGCTTGGTGGTAAAGGTGGTGGTAAACCTGACTTAGCACAAGGTGGCGCGCCACTAAACGAGAAGTTTGAACAAGTGATGGCAGATTTAACTGCTTGGCTTGCTCAAAAATAATACTTCACCTTTTGTGTAACTGACCCTAATGCCGATTAGGGTCATGGCTTATATGGAACAACTATGGCATTAATCGTTCAAAAGGATTAGTGCCATTCAGACACACTAAGACACACTAAGACAAAAATTATAATAAAACCCTTATTCTTCAATATATCTCTCAAATTTTATATAGACACACTAGGACATATTAGGACACAATGAGTCTCACTAATTATGTACACATGCGTGTACATAATCATGAATTTTATTAGCCTTTTAAAATTATGTACACAGGTGGACTATGGCTTTAACTGAGGCATGGCTTAAAGCCAATAATGGTAAGGCACGAGATAAAGTCGAAGAAGTTGCAGATCGAGACTCTATGAGTGTCAGAGTTTCTGCAAAAGGCAAGATAGTATTTCAATTGCGCTATAGATTCGCAGGTAAGGCCGAAAGGTTAGATCTGGGGACCTACCCTCACCTATCTCTAAAAGATGCTCGATTCAAATCTAGTGAAATGCGCGCACTACTTGATAAAGGTCAAAATCCAAAAATTGAAATACGTGTACAACAGCAAAAATATATTGATGCAACAACGCTAAAAGAAGTGTTTACAGATTGGTATGAAAGTTATTGCTTAAAAAAGAAAACATCAGCTGCAGATATAAAGACTTCATTCGAGTTACATGTATTTCCTGAAATCGGTGATTTACCTATTGATCGGATTACCTTACAACAATGGCTTGCGATTTTAGAGGAATTAGCTGAAGAAAAACCCTCAATTGCGGAAAGAGTGCTTACCAATGCCAAACAAGTTTTAAAATGGGCTAAGAAGCGTGAATTGCTTGAAGTGAATGCACTATCAGATATTTATGCAAAAGAAGATTTAGGAATAGAAAAAAATAGAGTCAATCGGATTCTAAGCGATGAAGAAATAACTATGGTTCTAAAGGCCATAGAAGAGTCGAAGATCCTACCTAAAAATAAAATATTCCTTAAGCTTTGCTTGATGTTCGGTTGCCGTAATGGTGAATTAAGAAAGGCAAAGAAATGTGATTTTGATTTAAAACGTAAAGTTTGGATCGTACCAGTAGCAAATAATAAAGTAGGTAAAAAAACAGGGCGTGAAATAATCCGACCGATTCTCCCCGAAATGGAAGATTTAATCAAAGAGGCAATGGAACACAATAACAGTGAATACTTTTTGACTAATGATAATGCTGATACGCCTATGGGAAATGGCGCATCAATCGCCCTACCCGCGAATGTAATGGAAAGATTACGCAGGCATCATGATTACCATATGAAGCATTGGACACTTCATGATCTCAGAAGAACCGCGCGAACAAATTTTAGTGCTTTTACTTCACGTGATGTGGCTGAATTGATGATCGGTCATGTAATGCCTGGTGAACAAGGCACATATGATTATTATGAATACATACCTCAACAGACTGAAGCCTATAAAAAATGGCTTAACAAATTAAGCCATCTTTTATCATTTTAAGTTTATTTTGTAGCTTAATTTGGTTCTGTGTGAACCCATATTATTGGTAGTTCTTCACTATTATGGTTATATGGAATTACCTTATTTAAATCCAAAGGAATTCCCGAATAAGATAATTGTTTTAGTTTTTTGTTTTCTGTTGTCTTACCATGGAATGATTTAATTAGAAGAGAACTTAAATCTGTAATGCTATGAAATTCTCCAGCTTCATCTTCTTTATAACCTGTGGGATAGTATGAAAGTATAATATCAGTTAAATTTTTTTTATTATTATCAAAAATATATTCAACTCTTTCATCATTCCAATCCCCATGCCAAATCAATTTATAAGCGATATTCTTATTAAGATCATTACTGATTTCAATATTCATGCATTTAATAACCACATCATTGACTGTTACATCAAATTCTGAATAGTCCTTATGATCATTTGACATTATCCCTGTAACTTTTAAATGTAATTCCAAGGGAGCAGTTGTAGCTAGTTTTATATCACCCAAGTCCCCAAATCTATTATTCACGAGTGCCTTTGATATAGATATTGTATATCCATCATCATTTTTTTCAAAATCATCTGTATGTACCAACAGAAATCTCTCTAATTTTCTATAGTATATAGCAATATATAATTCCGTCATTGTTAAATTAGAATATCTTTTCAAACTATTAAAATAGTTATCTTTAAACGTATAATCATTCCTTGGATCATCATTATAATTCTTAACCTCAACTAAAATTTGCTTATCGTTATTCATAATAATTCTAAAGTCAGGAATTTTTACTTCTTCTGAGATATATGTATATGCATCACCTGCATCCTCTTGTTTTATGAGTTTAACCTTGTTTAGTCCTCTTACAATATACGAAAATAGACCCTCGTTTCTTTTCCCATATAACATTGCATCATTTTTTGCAGAATCACCAATTTTTTCTTTGATAGTTTCACAAACTTTATTAACGACATCATCATCACTTATATTATATCCTAACTCCTCAACTAAAATTGAAAATAGTTCAAAGGTTTCAAATTTCTGAGGATTTCGTTTAACTTTTTTCATTGTGTTGTAATTCACTGAAAATAAAATAAAAGTATAACCGAGGTATATTGTGTGCGCCAACTATGTGCCAATTTCAAAAGACAGAGTTCAGCTTTAAGATCTGCTTGAGCAAACCTTTGACTATAAGACAGATATCTAACCGAATTATGCTGGGCCTATCCACTTTTCAAACAAAGGTAATATTGAATGGCGTTTAGCCCGAATCGGATTGGTGACGCCTTGGGTGGAAGATTTAAAGAAAATTAAAACGACTCATTTTGACGGGCCACTGATTATCCACAGTTTTTAAATTTGAATTTAAATTACTAGAAAACTATCATTAATTTGATTTTGTAACGATTTCAAAAAAATGAAAGAAAGGATTATCGCGCTCATCGACATTAATAACTGTTATGTGTCTTGTGAGCGCCTGTTTCAGCCTAAATTGAATGGAAAACCTGTAATAGTCTTATCCAACAATGACGGCTGTGCTGTTGCTAGAAGTCAGGAAGCCAAAGACCTTGGCATAAAAATGGGTGTTCCCCTATTTCAGATCAAGGACATTGTTAAAAAACATAATGTCGTGGTTTTATCCAGTAATTATGCAGTCTATGAGGAAATGTCACATAGATTCACAGCAACAATAAAATCATTTGTCAGTGAAAAAGATGTTGAAGTTTATTCTATTGATGAAACGTTTGTTGAGCTTACAAGCTATGCAAATCAAGATTTAAATGTACTTGTAGGAAAAATCAAAGATGCCCTGCTTAAGTGGCTAGGCTTACCCGTCTGTATAGGTATAGGCAGATCAAAGACTGAAGCAAAGATGGCAAATCATATTGCAAAGAAAAATAAGCATTTTCAAGGAATCTGCAATTTAGTTGAAATGGACCCATGTTCTAAAGAATCGCTATTTCAAAATATAGATGTTGGGGAAATATGGGGAGTCGGTCGGAAACATTGTAAAAAGCTTCACTCACTCAATATTAAAACAGTATTTGATTTAGCTATCGCAGATCCAGCATTTATTCAAAGTCAGTTTTCAGTCGTTATCAAGCGTACAGTCTTAGAGTTGCAAGGCACTGCATGTATCGAATTAGAAGAAGTTGCACCCGACAAGAAACAGATAGTTTCATCGAGATCATTTGGGCAACGTGTCTCAGATAAAGACGCCCTTTCTGAAGCAATGAGTTGTTATATTCAAGCTGCAGTTAAAAAATTAAGACGACAAAATGGATTGACTGGGTGTGTGATTGCTTTTGCTCACTCAAACCCATTTGATACTAAAAAACCATTCTACAAAGCAAGTGTGAGCGTTTCATTTCCTGAGCCGACGGATTCAGCAGCACAGATCATTAAGAGTGTTTTGAAACAAATGGATAAGGTTTACAAAGATGGAGTGGATTTTAAAAAGTGCGGTGTGATTCTGACTTGCATTGAATCGAAGTCTAGATATGTGCCTGATCTACTTGCAGACTATGAAGCCATCCAAAGGAATGATGATCTACAACGTGCACTCGAACAAGTAAATGAGAAGTTTAACAAGAAACTAGCTATTGGTCCATGTCTGTTAAAGGATAGAAAATGGAGTATGAATCGAGGAAAATTGACCCAAAATTATTTTAGTTGGGGTGGACTACTAGTTGTAAATAAATAATTATCTAAACTCATTATTATACTTTCTTTCTACAATAAATATGCTTATCTTTACGTGCTAAGATTTCCTTATTTAAATCAGAAACATATTTAATATCAACTTCAAAAAAATTAATTAAAGAATAACTAACGCTTACTGAATCAAAATTATGTTCAGTATTATAAAAATTAAACAATTCGCTCGTGTTTTCATCATTATTTTCACAAATTTCTATTGCAACTCTTGGAGAAACAGGCAATTTAATAAAAAATCCACCATTTTCAAATTTTTGATTAAAACAAGGATCATCTGAGGTTATAAAATCTATTACAGATTTATTATAAATAATATTAATTTTATCAACTCTTTTGATGCGTGTTTGGTTAATTAGTTCAGCGATACAAAAAAGAAAATAAATTTTAAATGTATGAAATTCATCCTTATCAAACTTAAAATCTTCAAAAATTTTTTTTATACTACAATCATCATTGCCTAGACCAATATTAATAATTTTTTTAGGTGTCTTATATAGCTGAAAAATTATAAAAAAAATTAATGTGCAGTATTCTTTGAAAGTAAAATTAGTTTTATCACTTGAATTAACTACCTTTTTTAAAACACTACTATATTGAGCCTCTTCATCACTAAACTTATCTTCAATTGTATTATGTTTATAGATTTCTTTTAATTTGTTTAACTTTTTATATTCTTCATCTACATTTATATTTAAATTTTTCAATTTCAATATTCTTTTTTCAAGATTACGTATAGAAAATTGAAAATCAAGAATTGGCTCAATAGTCAATCTATATATATCAAAATCACCAAAACCACTAGAAATACATAATTTTTTAAATAAATCAATTTGAACTTCATTAAACATTACTATTTTATAAAAATTTTTCTTGAATGCAATATTTTTAACATCTGAATGAAAAACACTCCCCCGACCATCACTAATTCGCAATAAGCTACCATTAGCCCATCTTTCTAAATAAAATTGACTAACAAAATGGTGATTTTTTTTAATGTTTATTTTCTCAATATTCATATGCATATTGTTAATAAAAAAATAATATTAACTTATTAGTATTAGATATTCAATTATGAAATTAATTAAATATCTAATAATTGCCCTCAATCCGAGGGCCATGCTTCAATCAATTTTTCTGAATCAGCTGCGTGTCCATCAGCTGCTTTTGCCACTGTTCGATATTCAGTGATGCACTTTTCGAGTATGTCACTGTTGGTATTGGTGTACTCAATGATGGTTTCTTTGGAAGCACTGGACAAACGGCTGTTTGCAACTTTGAGTTGCTTTGACAAGCTGTCAGCGCTGGCACTAGCAGTGCGACTATCAGACTCAATTTGTTTAATTTTGGCATTATAGTTTTGCTCCGCTTTTAACTGTTGTTCAGACCATTGTTTCTCTTTTAGTGCTGAGTCCGCTTTGGCCTTTGCATTTTCAGCTTGCAAAACAATTTCAGCATGTTTGTATTTTTCTATCTGCCCTGCTTTGTGGTTCAATAAGGCAAGGCAAATTAGTAATAAAAAAGCGAGAAGTCCGATTAAGATTTCTCGCCATTTTGATAGTACTTTAAAAATCCATATCATTTGTCGATACTCCATTTTTTATATGCATTAGCCAACTTCACATCATAATTATTAATTGCATAATTTTTGCCGTTATATCCTTTAGCAAAAGTTTTCCAATCTTTGTTTTTAAGGGCATTCACAAGATTATTTATCTTTATATATCGGCACATCGCATCAAGCTGTGAGGCTTCATCTTTATACATGGCATTAATAAAGGATTGTAATGTTGGATATTCAAGGGCTTTCCAGTGATAGCCCATAACCTGCCCTAAGCCCCATGAAGCTGACTCTAAAGCAGAAGTGCGACTAAATTGTGCTGCTGCATTTAAACGACCATGCTGTGCCGAATATAATCCATAGCCGCCTGCTGTCTTATTGCATAGATCTGGGCGCTTAATCATCATTTGATCAGCTATAAAGGTATTACCACCATTATTTGCAATTAATCTTTGTCGCATCACATGACGTTCAAATAGAATTACAGGTGTACCATCCAAATTAAATCCTGAGCCTTTGCATTCGACTTCAATTACAGCTCGTAATGATGCAATTTCAATACCCAAAGCATTCGCTTGATCCTTAATTTGAAGCTCAGTAAGTTTTTTATTCATTTAAATATTGCTCCAAATGCCTCTTTAACTTCCGAGATAATTTCATTAAAAGATTTGCCTTTTAGAAGCTGTACGGACTGGTAAGTAATGCCAATACAAAGCATTCCAAAAATGGCAAAAATCAACATGACAAATCCCTGTGCCATGTGTGTGTAGTGGGTTAAGTCGTAATACTCAATAAATGCAGATCCACCATATAAGCTAATGGCCACACTAAAAGTGAACTTCATAATGACGCCCATGGTGATTTTGATACGCCCTTGTGTGTCGATATCCCCTGATAAAGTCAGTGCAAAAATAGCCCCAATTACCGCAGCCATAATTTTAAAAAGCCATGGTAAGCCTTTGATAGAAATTGGATCGTTCACTTTGTTCCCCTGATTTTTGGCAATAAAAAAACACCTTTCGGTGCTATTGATAACAATTGATATTTAGACTTAAAGGGTCATGGCTTGCTGCCAGAGGATATCCACTTCTTCGTCTTTAAGCTCAAGCAAATTACACATTGCAATAACTGATTCTGATTGACGTTGAAATTCATCTGACTCTGTATATTCGATCTGAAAACGTTTACGCAGTGACAGATCTGGAATGTTTTCGATTGTCGATTCAACTTTTTCGAGTAGATTGTTTTCAAGTAGAGCAAGTTTAAATTGACGACGAGTAAGCGGTCTGAGTGTGTTTAAATAATCAGCTCGTTTCTCGGTCGATGTTCGTTTATCTACCCATTGCCCACGGCTCCAAATGTGAAAATGAGTAGGTCTTGGTTCTGAATATGTGAGATCTGCAAAAACATGACAACCTTCATTTAACTTTTGTAGCAATCCTGTATGTTGTTCTTCAGTTATTTCGACTAAATCGCTTGGCAATTCAGAATAATCAATGTTTAGATCATAGAATGATTGTGTTTTTTGACTAAAATTTAACATATTAATAACCTATTGCTCGCCACATTGTTCCACCAAGTGATCCTTTTGAGTCTCCAGAAAACCCCTGCTGACTAAAAACAAATGATGAATTGTAAATACTTCCTTCAACTACAAGTGCACCACCATCAGCATCATTGAATGATGTTGTTCTGTATTTACTCATTCGTGATATCTGAATATTTAGACATTTATTTGAAAATGAAATCGGAAAGTAAACCGTTTTGATTACTTCTTCTGAGGAACCCTCTACGAAGCCCCACTGTTCAATTAAACCATCTGGGTGAATTCTGTATCCATTTTCTTGATAATTTTTACCACTGTTCAGTGTTGTATTAATTGTGATATTGCCAGAACCATCAAAATTTGCACTTCCTGATACTGCGCCTGAGAGCGCAATATTTCGGGCATTGGCAAGTTTTGTTGCAGTAGCTGCATTACCAGTAGTGTTTTGGTTACCTGCAGTATTTACGCCAGGCAAATTGATATTTGCTGTACCATCAAAAGCTATACCGCCGATTGTTCGACCTGTAGCTAGTTTTGTAGCAGTTGCAGCATTGCCAGTAGTGTTTTGGTTACCTGCAGTATTTACGCCAGGCAAATTGATATTTGCTGTACCATCAAAAGCTATACCGCCGATTGTTCGACCTGTAGCTAGTTTAGATGCTGATGAAGCATTTCCTGAAATTCCACCATCAACAGTCAATTGTCCTTTAACGTAAGCCCCATTTGTCGGAACTTTTGCATCATCTGAATATGAGTTCGAAACAAGTAGATTTCCAACTCTAATACCACGTGCTGAGCCTGCACTGTCCCCACCTAAAAAAGAAATTGGCTCTAATGATCTAGTTGCTACTTTATCAAAAGAAATATAGCCTGAAATTTCTAAATTTCCAGTGATTGTTCCACCAGCAACAGGTAGTTTAGATGAATCATTTTGATAAAGATAATTCCATCCTCTCCATGACACACCATTATCGAATGTTTGTCGGGTTATCATGACAACACTATTAATAATGGTGTGAGGATAAAAAATCTGAACAGTTACTCCTCCATTTGTAAAAACACTTAATATTCCATAGCTATAGTTTCCGTCAATCGAAAAACCATTAACTTGATAAAAACCAGAATCTCTTGCAGCATTAAGTGAGCTCTCATTATTGATACCGCCCAAATAAGCTATTTTCGCTGTGCCAGTTGTATTTTGATTACCAGTTGTATTTACTCCTGGTAAATTTATATTTGCAGTACCATCAAATAGGACTCCTCCGATAGTCCGTGCAGTTTTCAATTTCAGTGCCGTAGCACTTGATCCCGTATCTGCAAGGTTAACAGCCTGAACAAATGCTGTTGTAGCTACCGATGTATTGTTTGTTGCTGTAGGTTGGGTTATGAATGTAGGTGATAGATTTATATTTCCTGAGCCATCAAATGATGCACTAGCTGACATACCGTTGGCTGTTGAAGAAATTGTTCGGGAAGTAGCAAGCTTTGTAGTAGTTGCAGCATTGCCACTTAATGAGCCAATAAATGTTGGTGCTTTTACATTACCTGGTAGAGTAAAATTACCATTATGATCAACCGTTAATGCACTGTTATTACTATATTTTATACAGAAGTTACTGTTTGCAGTATCATCAAATATTCCTATACTCCAAACACCCGAGTGACTTGGTGGAAGAATGCTTATTCGGTCATTAAATACCCCATCTTTCGCACCATTTCTTAGTCCTATATATAGTGTATTATCGGTATTAATTGAGCCTTTTATATACGCCCCATTTAGAGGGACTTTAGCATCATCTGAATATGAATTCGAAACAAGTAGGTTTGCAACTCGAACCCCTCTCGCGCTTCCACCTGTTAAAAAAGAAACTGGTTCAGCCGATGTACTCACAACTTTATCAAAAGAAATATTGGCCGATAAATCAGATGTACCATCGAAATCTTGACCATATATTTTTCTTTTATTTTGTAGTTTTGTTGCGCTTACAGCATTTGCTGTTTTATCAAGCTTTTCATCTATAATCTGATTAATTGCTAAGGCTAAGGTATTAAACAAGAAATTAAACCATTGTCGTGCTGGTTTAAGGTTTACAGGAAAACCATCTTCAAGTGTTAAACCATCTGTATTTTTTTGCCCATTTTTGGCAAATTCAGGAAGCTTTTTAACTGCCATTTTTACATGCTCTCAATAATAAGTGATACACCCGCAGGCAATGGGAAAAAGAGTTGAACGAGAATTTTGTCCGAGTAAGACTCTCGAGTTAAAAACTTGAAAGTTACTGACATATCTTTGTTGTCAATCACTTTGAATTTTTCGTGATTAAGAACTAATTTAAAAATTTCTTTGGTCTGGTTTATATTTCCAGTACTCGTATTTTTTAGAATTTTGGCCTTAATCAAATTTCTTAAAAATTGCCCTTTGGGGATCAATCCACCAGTACCTGATTGACCAGACTCACGGAAGAATCCCCCCACATCGGGGTTATCTGTTTCGCCAAATGTCAGTGCATTTTCTTGATCGATAAAACCAAAATATTCAAGCTGTGCTGCACCGGGGATAATTAAGGGTGTTCCCGTCCAACGGGCTAAAGTTTCTAGATAAGGATCTGTTGCGGTATCAACATCATAGTGGCTGTGTAAATTATTCAAAAAATTAAAGCAGTCAACTAACGGGGAATTGACTGCTTCAATCATTGCAATATATTTAGGTTTTAAACGATGTTGACTAGTAATCAATTTTTTATAATCACCAATCTTTTTTTCATCCACTGGTCACCTCGATTTTGATCGATGAAGGATCACAAAAAGCAACGCAGCCAAACGGTAAAATATAATCTGTAGAATATTCGACATTGTTGGCCACAATAATTATTGAGGAAACTTCATAAGTCTGGCTCTGCTCAGATCCATATAGATTGGCTGCACCAATAAGCTTGTTTTGCGTAATCTTATCGCCTATGTCTAATGCGTTTACATATTCAGCAAGTAGCTTTTTAATTGATTCTTCAGTATCAGCACTGTATGAATCATTCGTTGTGATTTGGATCTTAAAACTGATGTTTATAACATCTGGTCTATACAGCTCTATTGTTTCTGCATCACCATAAACATTGACGACAATCACATTGGTATTTCCATATAAATCACATCCCATGGATTTATATTTGTGGATCAGTTTTCCGATTGCTTGTGAGTCACCACCATAAGCAATGACACAAATCGATTTAGGCGGTAATCCATTGGCATCAGCTACTGTTTTTTTATTTTCAAAAAATTTACAGCGCGTGACATTAGGCAAATCTAGGATTGCCCCTCGTAAACCATCAGGTAAGGATCGAGATGGTATTGCGACAGATAAAGCCTGTCTTTGACGTAACTTGGCATTGGTTTCTGCATCTTGGCCAATCGACGATGAGTTCTGATTATTTACGCTTTGCCAGCCTCGAGTTGGATTCAAAATAATTTTAATGGCATTCGCTGTAGCTAGAACTGCACCCGCATTTTCTGCTGTAGCAGAAACGACAATAGATCCTGATTGCGGGATCGTAATATTTAATGGCAAGATCCATTTGTTGTTATTGGTGTCCGCTACTACACCCGCACGTATTAGCGTTCCTGAAGTACCGGTGATTGTCACATCAACGGTCGAGTACGTTGCTAATGCGCGAGAAATGCCATTAATTTTGACATTACGTGTTAAAGCTTCAGTATCAGCGGTTTTTGGGCTAAATGAATTATATGTTTTTACACATGCTGCATTCACATCTGCAATGGCTAAAGATACTACTCCTAAAAACTGACCATCTAAGCTGTCATTTTCTAAGTAAACATCATTCCCATAAATGTTTTTATATTGCTGTTTGAAGTAAGCAAGTATTAGATCATACGTGGGTGCACTAATCCCATTTTCATTAATGATTGGTGCAACTGTTGTAATTGCCATTAATCATAAGCCCCTGTTACTGTAGTTTGGCCATAAATAGTATTCACAGTCATCGATACTGTTAAACTGCGAGTATCTGAATCAAGTGAACTTTGGAAAGACTCAATACTCGTTACTCCAAAGGTTTCTAGTACTCGCTGGCGTAATGTGAGTTCATATAAATTCTTAGACTGTTTTCCGAGAATTGCTTGAGACCAACCTGTGCCATCTGACGTATCAGCAAACCACTCACCAATCCATAGCTTGAGCCTTGTTTCAATTGCCTGAGCAACAGCCTCTGCACTATCAATATGAAAGTTATTTAGACCAGACCCAAAGCTGTAATCACCCTGTTCATCTTGTTTTCTATAACGCATAAAAAAAGACGCTTTCGCGCCCCTCATTTTGATGTATCTATTGTTTTGGTGGTCCTGAATTATCAGTGCCTGATTTAACCCCTGTTGTAATGTGGCTTATTAAACTCACTGTCTTGGCCACAACATCTGCAAGTGATTTGATAATGCCCGTTACAGTCAAAGTTTTTTTCATTTCCACATCACAATGAAAAATTGCCTTTGAACCGATAAAATGAATTTCTCCACCTGGTGTGATTTGAATCTTGCAACTGTTCTCATCATTACGGATCTCTAGATTATCTGTAGAAATATCATTGATTTTTTTTGTTTGGGATTGTGGCCTAAAAAAAGCGAATCCATCTGATAAATCATGTTTTCGCATATCAAAGGGATTTTGAATCCCTCCAGACTGCCACCACAAATCTATATTACGATCTGCAAAGGAAACTAAGCACTCATCACCTTTCTTAATAGGGTGTGTGATCGTAAAGCCACCAGCACACGGAAACATCACCGGCACATCTTGAATAACGGGTAATTCAACCGTTTCAATATCACCACTGGTGCTCATTACTGGGATCTTAATCAAAGGCTGAACATTTACCGTTACAGCTTCAGAGTCATAACTATCAATTTCGCAAGGCAAGGCCGTCCAGAAGTTTGCTAATTCTGCTTTAATGGCATCTTGCATAATTGTTAATTGATCGGGTGAAAGCTCATTAAAACTTAAAGCCATTGGCTATCCCCCTGCAGTGTCAGATGGCCGATAATTATCATCAACCGCCTCAATGGTAATCCCTGTTTTAGGTACGATTGCATCTATACCAATACAAACTAAATCCGTGTACCACTCAGTGCCCCGCGTATCTCCGTGATGCTCAACTGATCTAATAAGAAAAAGGCCACCTGCATTGGTGGCCATTCTAGGATCCTTTTGGGCTTGATCTACTTCTTGGCCACCATAGGAAATATCGTACCCCTCAGTTTGTAGATTGGTCATGTCGACTTGAACGCGTCCGCCCCACTTCATTTTAGGATTCAACAAGCAAGAAACCTTAAGCCCCTCACTTGTTAATTGTGGCATCCCTACCATCCCTGTAGTAGGCGTAAGCACTTGAACAGGTACTGGTGTATATCCAACCACTGGTGCAATGCTTAATGTGTCATCTGAGAAGTCTATAAGCATGTTATTTTCTTCATAGAACTGACGTAAATTCTGTTCTAACGATCCAAAAAATACACGGCCACGTGGATATTGTTGTTGGCGAAGATCCACTAAATCACCATTTTCAATTCCTTGTTTGTTTGCCTCAGCAATTAAAATTTTGCCCGTGTCATCAATCGTGGTACCTGCAGGTACGCATTGATTCACTAAGGCAGCATTTTTTAATCTGTCACCGCTTTGGGCGAGAATACATAGCCAAGTATCAGTAGGATTATCTCGTCCACGGCGATATTGAAAAACCCGACCTTTAAAAACGATTTCTAAAGGGCCAAGCATATAACCACTTTCAAAAATTAAAGTAGTTTCAATACGTTCATTGTTCATTCCAGCCAAGCGATTCATTGTAGATTCACTTAGATTGTAAATATAAAATTCCGCAGCTTTCGGTGTTGAAGTGGTCGCTTGTCCAATGTGAAATACGATTTTGAAGTCGGATAAATCCAACGCTTCAGGTTGACCATTATTAATTTGCACAGTCAATTTACACTTACGATCCCATAGTAATGTCATGACGGATCACTCCAATAAAACTGGATTTTCGAACCCAAATCATAAAACCCTTGCGACTCATCTTTATTTGAATTGGTCACAATTAGAGATCCTTTAATTAAATGTTGATGCTGTTCAAGTAAGTCTATATTTGGATTCATCGCTAAACCTGAAATAATCGGGTTTTCTGAACCGTCCATCACATCCAGATACCAGCAATCTAAGCGAAAAATGAGTTGCAATTTATAGGTGATTTTATTGAGTTGAACAGCGAACTTTTGATTTCCTATACCTAAAGGGATTTTGTATATGCCCATAATTAACTCCCAAAAATACCAGTAGCAATCTTGCTCAAAACTGATTCATTTTCTGGTGTAGCCTGTACTGTTCCACCATTAGAAACGCCTGCAGTACTTGCTGGATTAGCTTGGTTATCAAGTAAAACAATTGTTTCAGATGATTGAACTAAAAACACTTTTTTCAATGTCATTTCAATCATTAAGACATTTTCAGTTTGTAAGTCTGTTGTACATCCAAGAGATTTAATCAGCATGTTTGAATACAGACGTTTACCTGTAGATATTACCAAAAGTTGCTTTAAGTTTTGAAGCTGTTGCAATGTTTCATATACAGCAACAAGGCCAGTGGTTTCAGATAAAAGCGAATCACCTACTAATCCATTTAACTTGCCTGCACTTTCTGACCAACCAACTTTAATTATTACCTCAGGCGGCTCTTTATAAGCATGATCAGCCATAGGAGATCCAACCTCTGTCGGATGCTCAGTAATCACTAATTCATCTTTATGCTTTTCTTCGATAGTTACGTCAGCGAAAAGCCCCATGATTGTACGTCCACGGCCTGCAAGCAAAAGTGAACCAGCTATTTCAGTTAAAGGTGATGCCGCAACAGTACCTAAAGCAGTATTTAAGATTGAGTTAATTGACATATTTCACCTATAAAAAAACCAAGCTCAAAAGCTTGGTTCGTTGAAATTATTTGACTGAATGTGTTTATCGTTTTAATTTCTCATAATATTATGATCAAAAATACATTGAGTCTTTGAAATGAAAAAACTTCTCCTACTTACAATCTTATTCAGTGGCGGGGCTTGGGCAAATTGTGATGATCCTAAAACATCTTTTGAAGTTCAAAAGTGCTTGTCAGATGATTTAAAAGACCTTAATAAAGAAATGCAATCTTCATATTCAAAATTATACAAACAGACACAAGCTAAAGTAGAATTAAAAAAATCTCAAAATGCTTGGGATAGTTACAAAGATATCCAGTGTGGGGATTTCATTGCTGTAAACACTGATCACAGCCCTGCATCTACAGCATACTCATTAGCTTGCCAAGCAGATCTTATACAACAACGTATTGAATTTATTAACAATCAAATTGATTAAGCAATAACACTCTTCGCATTTCTAGCCATGACAGCCATTGAGTTTTCTTGCTGACGTTTAATGGCGTTAGCAGACTCAATAGGTTCTTTAGCTCCGTTGATAGTCATATCCGTTTTAAATTCTTGATGAATTGTCACATTTGACGTAGACATTTTTGAATTAACACTATTGATATGAGATTTCTCAGGATTTCTAACAGGTGCTGCAATGTTTTGAAATGTAATACCTGAAAATAAGTTTTTGCGATCATTAATATAATTTGTTTTGGATACTGGTTGATTTAATGAAATATTAAAAGGCTTAGGTATAAACTTTTTCAAGTCATTAGTTGTTCCATGTCCATGAACATTTTTTCCAGAACCAAAAACTAAATTATCCTCTACCGATTTTTTATAAAATTCATCAACCCAAGCCTTTCTATTTTTCTTATCTGACACATAAGGATTAGCATAATTTAGATGCCCACCAATGCTAGATTTTTGACCATTAGCCCTTTTTCCTAAATAGCTCAGTACCTCTTCTTTCACCTTCAAATTAATATCTTTTAAAGGCATATTTTGTACAGAGCCATAAGGATTGAGCTTAATAACTTTACCTGTTTTGGTTTTATATGACTCAGGTCCTGTGATTTTGGTAAACTGTCTTTTGGCATTTGCTACATCACGAACTGATTCCCCCCATTTCCCTGAAGCCACACGATTTAAGATTGTGTCCACTACTCCCTGAGTTTGTTTTGTAAATGCATCACCTTTAAGTGATGGAACAACTTCAGTAGAAGTTACTTTAATTAAGTCCTCAATATCTTGTTTTGATAGGTGCAGAGTATTATTACTAAATTCAGTTTGACTAACACTTGTAGAGTCCTTAATCACATTCTGTGCCAAGGTAGCCACACCCACTACAGCATTAATTCCTTTTTGAATATTGCCTTGTAAGCCATCAATAAAAGATGATTTATCTTTATTCAGTGGTTGTTCAATATTAGTGGGTTTAACAGTCTGAGGGATGGTAGGTTGTGAAGCTGCAGAACTATTAGGTTTTATAGTTTGCGGTTTATTTGGCTGTTGTGCATTTTCGGCAAATTTAGCTAAATCTTTAGCACTCTTAGGCGTTTCGATCTTTGGTTGTGATTGATAACCGATTTCACCACGTTCACGTTGATCTACCCGAGTTTGAGCATCTTTATCACCAAAAAAAGCCAACCCTTTATCAACTAATCCAAAACCTGCATCCATCCCATTAGCAATAGCATCACGTGGGGCAGAAACTTCCCCATTTTCATCTGGAGTGGGATTAGCCAGCTCATTGCCTACATTAGATAAAACATCTTTTGTGGTTTCGACAACTTCCTGAACAGCACTGACTGGATCTGAAATAATCTTTTGAACAAAGTTAATAACTTTATCTTTGATCTTATCGAGCAAATCTAAAAAGTCTTTGATCTTATTGATAATGGTATCAATGCCATTTGTCCATTTAGACCAATCAAATAAAGACTTGCCACCATCACGCCAAGTTTTATAGTCATCATAGAGTAAGGCTAATGCTGCAGCTAAAGCTAAAATGATCCCTATCGGGGATGCAAGAAAAGCCAAACGGAATAGTTTTAATACGCCAATAAAGCTTTTGATCATTGGAATAAATTTAAAGATCATCCCAAACGTTTTGATGAATCCACCAAAAACTAAGGCCAACATGCCAAAGCGTAAACCTACACCAAGCATCTGCTTAATTTCGGGATTTAACTGGCTAAATGCTGAAATCCCCGCTTGTATTAACTGATTAAGCAAACGCAGAATTGGAATTAAAGCCTTACCCGCTTGCATTACAATGACCTGAAAACCTGTCTTGGTTACCATAGTCAGGTCACGGTATTCAGTCATGAAATCATTGCCTGATTTGGTCAAATCATCATTCATGCCAAGCTGTTCTTGTATCTTTTGGTATTTCTCCATGTTCGATACAAATTTACCATCACGCATGGCCAATAAAGTATTTTGATCAATACCTAATGAATTGGCATAAGCATTAGCCTGATATGCTGGCATTTGAGCAAGCACACCACTTAGATCTTTCATTACATCGACACGATCACGCATCTCACCATTAGCTTGTTGTGTATTCACGCCAAGGCTGTTGATCATTCCCTCATAACCGGGTGAATTACGCATTTTTTCAGCTAATGATTCTAATGTGCCGATGGCGCTTTCAGCATTACCACCCATTTGGCTTATGGCATTACCAAATGCAGTAATGTTGGTTGCACTTGCACCTATGCGCTGTGAAGAAAAATAAAGCTTATCTAGCTCGCTTGCAGTTTGCCGCACTGCAATCACCGCGCCAGTGGCCAAAGTCAAAAGGGCAACTTTAAGCGAAGCTGATTTAAGCTCTACACGCCCCATTGCATCCTGCATTTGACCTAAACCGGTATTATCAGTTTTAAAACCTAATGCAACCATGAAGTTGCGAATTACACCTTCTTCAGCCATGAAACCACCTAATTATTTACTTTTCTTTTTCACGCTCTTCAATGATCAAATATTCATTGTCAGCAACAACATCAAGAGCATCATTCATCAATGCAATATCTGCCAAATCAACCTTGCCATTTTTTAAAGATTCAAACTTGCACATGCCTTTTATTACAGGACGTAAGAGCCAATCTTCTTTATCTGGAAGGCTTTTAAAATCTATGTGGACTGTTCCTGAATGGTCGATGCCTTCATAAGCAGTCCTTGAATAAAATTTCCCAGACTGACACGAATCACAGCAACAACAAGCGGGAGGATCTGCACCATGTCGAGATCATCAAACATAATCGATTGACCACGACACACGACCGATGAACCACGTTTCACAACAGATAAGCATTTGTGAATGATGTAATTTACATCCTCTTCAGGCATTTTGGAGAATGCATCCATTAATGGCTCTAAGGCTTGAGCTAAAGGCTCTAAATCATCAAGGTCATCATTATTACCTTCCTTGATAGAATCGATAATGGCATCAAGATCCGCTTTGGCCACCTCAGAAATGATTGGCATAAGTGTAGGAACGATCGGTGCGATTTTTCGTGATACATGAAATTGATCGAGCGCATTTAAGCGCCCGATCGTGTAATCATGCTCACCAATTGTGATGAGTTCATTCATTGATAATTAAACCTTATTCATAGGTGCCGTATTTCATATCGACTTTGATTGAATCAAAAACCCACTCAACCATTGCCCCTGTCTTTGCATTGGTATAATCAGGGACTTTCTTAAATGCACATTTGGACGCAGTGTGGTTATCACCTGAACCTGAATGATTCAAAGTGATGGTATTTTTGCCCCATTTACGTGTAACGCCTTTCTGAGCGTTATAAATGTTCATCAGCTTGGCATTTGCCGAAGATGTTTTAAGTAGGCGAACCGTGACCTGACCTGAATTATCAGCATGCAAAGAATGCATACCCTCACCATCTGCACCAATCGTCATGGTGTTTTTATCGCCAGCCATTGCAAATGTAATACCTTCCTCTGCAATACCTGCACCATACCCAAGATCGATGACACCGTCAGCGCTCGTTAAAGAGCACTGGGTATCCATAAAGCTATACGTACTCATAATGACTCCTTAGCGATTTACTGCGACTAGAACATCGGCAGAGTGTGTTGCACCTGCCAACTTTGCCGCAATTTGAAATACTGGGGCTTTACGTGCTTCACGTTCCGACTGAGCTTGATCATCTAAGCTATTGGCAAATACATAAAAGCCTTTTGGTAGATAATCACCAGTGTTTAAGGCCCCAAAGCTATCACCATTCCATTGCCCCTCACCCATCAAACCATTATTCATTCCCTGCTCGCATGCGCGCTCAAGTACACCACACTGACGATTTACGCCTGCAGCAGTTTGGGGAATTTTGGTTGTGTTGGTGTAGTACAGATTCCAAAGCGAATTTTCTAAATGATTTTTAAGCCAATCTAAGCCGTGGATTTCATCAATGAATGTTCCATCACACATTACACCCTCTTGTAGAATGGCTGTGTCATTGTCATAACCTGCAAAAACATTACAGTTTTTAGCCGTCAATGCATTCGCTTCTGAGATTTTTAAATCTTCAGGTGGAATGCCCGGCAATTGCTTAAACTTAAGAGTAATGGTGGTATTAGTACCGTTAAAATTCACGCTAAATGCACGACCAAAAACTGAAGCTGCAGCATAAGCATTGGTGCTTGAAAAAATACAGAAGGTACGGCGGTACTTCGCATTTGAAAGTTTGTAAGCAATATCGGTTTTGCTTGTTGCGCTTGTTGAATCATCTACCTGAGTCGTATAACCAAACACGCGTACAGGATCAGCCGCTTCAATCAGAGAGGCAACAGATAAAACTTGCTCATCGGTTAAGTCAGATGCCACAACCAAACCGTACCATTTTAGTGAATCTAAACATGCTGTAATTGCAGCTTGAATAGTTTCAGGTGTTTGTCCATCTTTGTGCCAATAGCCAATATATAAAGTTCGAGGCTTTGGTGATTGGCCAAAGTACGTCAATGCCGCTTTATATTCTGGATCATCAACGCCATAGTCTTGGCCAACCTCTTTGATGCTTGAATATTGGCGCATACGCTCAATATTATCGATCACACCACTAGTTGAACCTAGAATCAGTAAAGAGCCAAACGAACGAGGCCCTGCCGCTAATGCAGCAAGACTAATGCTGACATTGACGACATTAGAAACAGGTAATGTCATTTAAGACTCCTAATTTCGATGAGTTTTAATTTGAAAACTTTTGAATGTTTTGACCGCATACGTCCGTTTGGTCTTACGTCTAAAAGTAGCGACCAAGTCATAACGATGCACATATTGTTGGTTTAGGAAGTCGGGTGCGGTGATAATTTCATCACAACCAACATATTTGATTTTGTACTCGTGTAATTGAGCAATGTTTTGCGGAATGCCTAGACCATCTTTAAAGATATTTGCAAATGCCTGACCACGTTGGCCATAAAAGGATAAAAGCAGTTTTAAGGTTTCGTGGCGTATAGAATCCATATCCTCGTCATGTTGTTCAAACATAGGACCATCATCTGAGTTGAGCGCCTTTACTGCAAAACCACACCAATCCACGCCAACGGCGGGCATAGGTGGTGGATCTTCTTGCCAGCGAGGGCGCACGAACTGACCTTGTAGAGATGTAACCCCTACAATGAATGCTTGAAAAATATCTTCTAATTCACGGTCATAGGCGACTGTTCCGCTTGGTGGAATATAACCACCTGTTGCAGAGTCGCCCATTTTTACCCCAAAGGTTTTAAGTCACAGATTGCTTTATTGAATCCACGCCCATAATGCAAATTGTCAAACACCTGAACAACATAGTAAGTTTTACCTTTCCATGTAATCTCATCGGCTTGATGATCTTTACTGCCCGCTATTAATGGGGTTTTGGTGTGAATATTTATTGCGCCTTTAATCAGTGTGCCATCTTCTCGACGATCCATGTTTTGACCGCTATTGGTTGTCACCACGCCACTAAATTTAAAACTGTTTTCAGTTTTAATCGGTCGCCCATTCTCTCCAACTTCAACTTCGATCCGCTTACAAATAAGGTCCTTTGTCGTAAAGTCAGGATCTTGAAGAACGTCTGATACATCAAGATTAGGCACGTTTAATTTCCTCCTCTCCGCGCATCACAACATAAGTATGTGAATTACGGTATTGAGCTGTATCTACTAATGGCTTTTCAGACTTTCGCCCTCGAGCTTTACGGCCTTTGATTGTCAACGGCGCTAATGGGGCAAAATCACCCGCATTAATAAATCGTTTAACATTCATGGTGGCTTTCATGCCCGCAAATTCAAGATAGAAATACATGCGCTTGGTGTTACCAGTTAATGCAGCATCAACAGCCCATGTTAGCTTTTCAGCGATAACATCTTGAACCTCTTCAATACCAGGTACTAAATGCGGTCGTGGGGGTAAGTTCATAGCTGGGGAACCAGTTTCGAGTAAATAACCAATAGCTGCATTGGTCATACCGTCTCCATCTGTTCTGGCCTCACCATGTGGTACACCCACCAAAACATCAGTTTTCGATAACTCAGATACAGCATTGAGAATATCGAGTAATCCGTTTCCTGTTGAAGTTACACTCATAGTTGAATTCCACCTGCACCAGCCATCATCATGAGCTCATAGAACTGAATACCAAAGGTCGTCATATTCCAATGCCCTGCATCTGTGATTAATACACCTGATACATCCATTGATTTAGATACACTATCTACTGATTTGGACGTTTCATTGCCTATGACTTTTCCTGCATCACCGCCAATACTTGAAGCATCCATCCCACGCTTGTAAAGCGTGAGATAGTGAGCGATAAAAAGAGTCAGACCATAATCAATCAAACCATCAGGATCATTAGGATCACCCCAACGTGAAACAGGCAATAGCTTTTTTCCAAGGTTCAAGTAGAAATTGAACTGAAAGGATGGATATTCATTCACATCGGCAAACATCGGCATAGATTCACGAAAGGATGATTCAGTAATCATGATTATTTACCTTTTGCGTCCGCTGCAGTGGATTGTTGAGCCTTAGTTAATTGCACTTTTAAATCTGCAATTTCTTTATCCTTGGCTTTACTCGCCTTTTCTAATTCATCGATCATTGCGTCCGCTGCAGTGGATTGTGCTGTTAATGATTCAATTGCAGCATTTGCAGCATCAAGCGCAACCTGTAGCTCGCTTGAGAGTGCATCACTCAGTGTGATTTCCTGCGCATGTGCCTTAACAAACCAATGTTCTGCAATATCTTGCTCAACTTCTTGCAAGCCGGGTTGCAGTACTATAGTTTTTGCTTCCCCTTGGTCATCACGACCAAGGTTTACAGTGAGCTGCTTTGACAAAAGGATCTGAACTAACTTAGACATAACAACTCCTTATAGCCCATCAGCATAGTAAGCGGTTTCAGGATAAACCCACTCGATGGCACCCAAACGACCAAAATAAGTGGTCAATTGACGTAAATCACGATATTCAATCGGTGTACGTTGCAACGGTACTAGAGGGAATCGAACACGGTTTTCAGATTGTGTGTAGGTCGCCATGCGATCAGTACCACCCACTCCTCGCCCAACACACCACTTGGATGGCTGAATATCCAACTCGCGACCATTAACAGTATTAGACAAACTATTGAGCTTTAAGAATGTGAGAATTGAAATGTTGCCTGCTTCACTTACAATCCGATTAACTAAATAACTAAATTGAGTCGGTGGAATCAGTAATTTATCTGGACAAACGGCAAAACCTGAAGCAATCCAAGCATTGTTTAGAATTAAATTCACATCGTCTAAGATTTCTTGTGGAGTAGCGGTCTTCCAGTTTTTATTAACATTGGTAGCACCAACTTTTGAAGAGTTGAGCAATCCCTCAACACCTAAAATTTCATCCCCGATATAGACTTGCTCGTCAATATCCATTTGATGCTTGAGCTGTAATCCTGACAATTTTTGAGAATCTACAGGACGACCGACTGCTCGTGCTGACTCAAGCTCTGGGATGGTCCAACCAACTTGCATTGCCCATAAAGTCAATGGTTGCGCGGTTTTACCAATATCCAATGCAATACCAGCGATAGCATCGGTATTCTTACCTACCCATGATTTACCGTTCGGTGAAGCACCACCTGCAGCTGCAAAAGTAGAGTTGGTAAAGGATGAGGTTTCATCAGCAATCGACACATCAGAGCGCAAGTCAACATCACGCCCCCATGTTACGCTCACCAATGGATCGTGCATGGTTTGATCGAGACGCTCTAATTCACCCAGTAAGAAAGCACCAGTACTATCCACTGTTTGAGCATCAAAGGTGCGCATTCCCATACCATTGTCACGTGTACGTGCACGAATAGGATTGCCCATTGCTACTGCCTGCGCCATGGTAGTGGCTAAGAGTAATTTACTCATATTTTTATTTTCTCCAGACATAAAAATAGACGCTTATAGCGTCCTGTTTTACATCAACTAAGCTTTAGATATTAAATGAGATTTCTACATTGCCTTGCGCATCTGCATCGTGCATGAACATGGCGTTTTTCAATTCAATTGTATTTGTGGCATCCGCAACTGCTTCAATACCGCCAATAGGTTTAAGTTCGGTACCAGCAGCAACACGAACAAATACTGCACCTGCTTTTTTGGCATTTCCTACATTACATTTGACAGTCATATAACCACGGCGCAATACATCTTGGATAATTCCTGAATGGGGAATTGCAGCACCCATGCCGTTTAAGGCTGACTGTGTTGGGTATGAGCGAACAATTAAGCCGTAAACATCAGTATCTGCAGCAGCTAAAGGAACAATTCCATCTGCCGTTAATTTTCCAAATACACCGAACGCACCAAAACTACCAACCGCAAGATGCGCTTCAATTGTTGAATGTGATTTTCGGCTCACATCACCCGGAATGCCTGACGGCATACGATATAAAAATGCATTACTCATGCTTATTTTCCTTTATTCCAAAATTCGCGGTTACGAGCGTTAATATCTGCAGGCGATGCTGGCGCTCGACCAAAGTCACGGGTAGAAATACCTGAACGAACACCAGCTAAATTATTTTGCTGTTTCATTAACTCAGATGCACCAATGAATGCAGCATCAATCGTTGCAACTGACATTGCATCAAAATCTGAATTGCCACCAATAAATGGTGATATAGCTTTTTGACCATCCGTGGTTGTATAGGCTTGTTTTAAGGCTGATCGTTTAGCATTTAATACAGCCTTGCCATTATTCGCACTATCCATAGTGGGCAACTTAATGCCTGGTACCAATATTTCAGCGCGTGATAGTACTTGTTTTAACGAGTCACCAGTATGATTTTGAACGCCTTGTTCTGATAATTTAGCCGCTTCTTCAGCTTTTAAAATATCATCTTTAGTTTTTTCTGGATCATCATCTGAATTGTCGTCATCCTCTGTTTTCTTTTCAGGATCATCAGAGTCTTTGGTTTTTTTCTTCTCCAAAGCAACTAGACGCGCATCCATTGTTTTAAGGGTTTTAAGAATTTCGCAATTGACTTCAGCATCACCGGTTTGAGTACCAGATTCATCCTCAGGATCTTCATCCTCAGTTTTTATATCAGGCGCTTCATCTTCAACTGCTTTGGCTAATTTCTCAGCCTCGTCAGCATCCTTTGTTTTAACTAGATTGCGGATACGATCAGCAAAACTAATTTTCTTCTTAGCCATAAAGCTATCTCCAATTTTACAACGTGACCCACAGCGCCCTTTAGGAACCAAGGCGATGTGATTTCCAAAAATATTAGTTTGAAACCCTTTACCGACACTAATTTCAGTATAATCAGCATCATAACCTAATGAAATTTCAACCTTTCCAGCCATTACCGCATCAATTGTTTCTTTATCAGTAATAAGTAGATCTGCAACCAAACAATCAGAATCAATATCATCTCCACGGCGGACATTGTTCGCAGAGCCTTTAGATAAATCTTTCCAGTTCTCAGGATTCACCCAATCATTAGGATGATCATCAGTTACAGGCTTCCCCTCAAAGCTTGCGATAGTACGTGGATCAAAAAGCACATCCTCATCACGCTCAATGATAATCAAGCCTGACTTGTCCGCTGTAACTGGAACCTCACCATCGCCATACATCAGCTTACCGATACGCGCAATTGGAACATCACGGCAAAGTAAATAACCTTCAGGTGTAGTTTCCCGTGTGCGACCAATCTGACCAGTCGTGTAAAAGTTTGAGCGATCAACTGTCTTTTGGTCTTTTGTCTTTTTTGGCTTAAACATGCTTCACCATTAAATAGGCAATAAAAAACCACCATATTGGTGGTTTTTTTACAATTAATATGCTTAATTACATGTGGTTAGTTTTACTTCATCACAAATAAAACTAGCTAATTTTAATAACTTTAATTCAAAAACTTTCAATATTAAAATTGAATGGAGAGAAAAATGAGCATAAAAGATATTATTTCTTCTGCTGGCCGTAATTTGCACACAATTATTATCACAGCAAAAGAAGATGGTGGGCCGACAGAAACAAGAGAAGCCGAGCCTTATAGCTATCGAATTAAAGGAGGAACAGAAAAATTTTTCTGTTACGATATTGAACGTGGCGGAATTAGAAACTTTCACGTATCCAATATTATCTCTGTAGAAGAAACAAACAATAAGTTTACTCCTCGTTGGGATGTTGAAGTTTAACTACTTCATCGCCATTTTCAACTCGAATAGTAATTGCTTCTAAACGATCTGCGGCGACAGCCAAATTTAAACAGGCATGTCGCCATTTTTCATTATTTTCTTTTAAAGCCTCCAATTCAGCTCGCTCACGTATTTCGATTAATTCATGTCTAGTCCACATATTTTTTCCTCTTAAAACACATTAATAAAACTTTTTATTTGATCTCAATTAATAATCATTTGGTATCACTGGTTCAGGATAACATCGGCAATTAATATCACAGCCCGCATGCGCTCTTCGACCAGACTTAACATCAACAATTGGGGGCTCATTCCAGTAAATGAATTTCCCATTCAACCAAGCATGCCTTTTACGTACATCCTCATCATCCGAATCGCGCCAAATGTACCCCTCAGATCCCAAATTTTCTGCCCGAGCTTGTGTAAATATACTTTGTGCTCTGCTTACTTCCGTACGTGCAATAGTATTTGCCCGTGACTTGGTCACATGGCCAGTGGCCATAATCAGGCTAGATGTTTCACTGGCTCGGCTACCCTCAATCAAGGCACGTGTAGACAAATCACTTATTCTTTGTGCTGCATCGAGTGGCAAGGATTTAATTAAGCGGATTTGCTCATTAATTAATTGTTGGTACACCGCACCAATATCAGTATTGCGAATTTGATCTCTGACACCTCGCGATAAATCTTGTGCATAAATCAACCAAGTTTTCTCATCACGTAAAGCTACATCTGTAATAATTCTACCTGCAGCATTTTTTGCCCAAAAATCTAAAGTATTTGCATACTCGTTTAAGGCAGAAACAATAAGAGCATGTGATCTTGGATCATTTACGTTAAAGCCTTTAACGATCGTATCAATATAACCCGCAATTTTTCTAAGCTGCTGACTGTACCGAATCTCCATCTTTCTTGCCCGATTGGGTGTCAGTCGGTTGATTTGATTCTTCATCATATTCACCCTTAGGCGGTGGTGGGTCATCGTCTGCAGCTTCTATTTCTTCATCTGTGATATGAGAAAAAATTCCAGTCACTTCTGAAGATTGGCGCAATTCTTTCAAAGCGGTTTTACGGCTGATTAATCCGCTTTCTTCAACAGTAGTAACCGCTTGAGCGACCGTGTTGGCCACTTCAGCTTTAACCTTTTCATCAATCTGCCACAGAGAAGCAAAATCAAATTTAAATGAATCAGGTAAGGCTTTACCTAATTTAGACAATGACACAACAGCTAGAAGCGTTTGCAACGGCGTACGCATCCGGCCTTCTTGCTGTTGATTAATATTATCGTAATAGTTAGATAAGTCACTTTCACCTGTTGCACTAAAACCTGCGGGGGATTGACCAAACAAACGAACCAAAGGGATACCAGTTGCACCAGCAATTTGTTGTCCAAACTGCATCAACAAATTATCTAAGCCAGTAAAACTATATTGATGTGTTTCGAATGTATCTTCGGCATCCATCAAGGTCATGCCTTCATTAGATTGCCACTGCCGAATCTGTTGAATCTGCTTAACTAAAGCATCATAAAGTCGTCCACCCTTTGCGATGATCTCACGCAAGCCTTTAACCTTATATGTGCGTAAATGCGCCTTATAGACCAACTGGCCAGCACCTAAAGTTGCACTATCAAAAATTGTTAAACGATCCTCTAAGCGCTCAATAACTGATTGTCCCCATAAATTTTCAGCAATTGCTTGCCAATATGGGAGTTCTACTCCATCCATACGTATTACACGTGAATAGTGAATTTTTTGATTACACAACCCCACTGAGTCGGTGATTACATCGTAATACTTAGGCATTCCATAATAAGGGCCATACTCTGTTACAAGATCTTCTAAGCTCGGCACCACCATCCAACGATCTAATACTATTAAGCCTTTGAATTGATCTTTAGCTACAGTATTAATATTTAATGGTGTCGAGACATTTTGACCATCAATCATCATGACGGCAATTGCACCGCCATAAAGTCGAGACCACTTAATTGTTTTATTAAGTTTATCCCAGACCTGTAAGCGGTCTAATTCCTGATTAATTTCCTCTGCATCTTCTGGAGACTGCAAGCCTCGCATGTTAATGCCTTCTCGTGTCATATCATCAGCTACAACATCAACAACTTGACCGACCACCCAAGACGATCGATACATTGATTCAACTAGCAATCGATTGCGACTTAAGTAATTTGCGCTGTAGGTTGATTGATCGTGTTGACTTCCAGCACCCAAGCCAACCCGAGCCGCGAAGTTTTGAAAACTATCCGCAGTAAATTTAAGTAATCCCATATCTTTCTCGAATTAAAGCTTGCCCCAAACGCTAAGGAATGAAACTTGCGGATTAAAACAGATCATGACTCCATCAGCCCTGTTGGGTGATGCTGTGCCGTCTGGTTGCTTATTGACTAAGATCTTGCCCACGCCATTTTTTGTATAAGTCGGCTGTGATAATTCAGTGGTAAGTAATGCCAACTCTTTTGGATCTATGTCTTTACTGGATAGAGAAATGATCATATCGGGATCATATTCACGCCCCTCGAGTGCTCTAAAGGTTTCTTGAAATCTCAAACGTAAAGACCACCACGATTGGGCTTTGAGGTTGGCAAAGAAATCCTTATTTAAACGACTTTCTACCATCTGCCCATCTGGATCATGTACAGCGCCTGAACCTCTAAACGGTTGTACATCAACTTCAGGCAATCCCTTTTCACGCTGTTGCTCGTTAATGACGCGCGAATCTCCACGGCATCCAGCTCCTAAACCATCAGCATCATAGAAAAGCGTATCAATAGACCTTTCTATGCTTATGTCCATTGCTCTTTGAGTAGTTCCGAATATATCGTCGCCCTTACCACTCCATGTGTCTAGATAGTCCATCACAACACCATGACGGCACACTAAAGAGTTTTTATCCTTGCCCTCATCTGCAACATCCAACCCGCCAATACGATCGCCAGTCGGCTCAATCCCTAGTTTGAGATGTGCATCAATAGAAAGCTGAACCCATGCAGATGGAATTAATACACCTTCAACAGAAGCTGCATAGTTAATATCGACCTCTTGAGCTAATACAACATCATCCAATGTGGCCAGTTGCTTTTCATACCATGGATGGATCTCTTTGCCGTTGTAAAAGACCGTCCAATTCTTATCAGGATTTTCACGCCACGGCATTGTAAAGACTGAATATCGACCACTGAAGCGATCTTGATGAAATCTATCACCAATACCATTGGGTGTTGATCCTTTGATATGAACGTTGGTATTTTGCGATATTGCCGCATCTACCGCTTCTTGACGCTCTACAAACGCCCATTCATCAAGAAAGTACATCGTGGTACGTCCACCACGGCCAATGTTGTCACCCGCCTCACCTGTGATGGTTGCTCCATTATCAGGATTGATGATACGCATGTAATTGTCATGTACTTTTTCAACAAAGCCCTTAGGCTTCATCCAATCAGGCATTTTACTGAACATATCTCGGATTTTATGAAACAGCGTTTTAGGGTCACCCTTTTTATCAACCAACTCTTCCTTACGGCTTCCTACACCGCCAGCAAAACCCTCAACAAATAGCCAACGATGCAAGAAAAATCCTAGAACTACATAAGACATTCCCTCATCACGTGATTTTTCAATCAAGCCGTGTGTTTGGGTGTTTTCACGTTCAAGCAACCAATCTACAAGTTCAACCTGTTTTGGACGTAATACAAAAGGAAGATTTGCAGGCAAGCCGTATGACATACCACGAGGATCATAAGTCCAGATCCAATGGTTAAACCAATGCACTGGATCTGTTCGGCATTTGTAAAGTTCTGCCTGTTTGCTTAATTCGTTTTGCTCTGTCACCGCTTTATAATAATAACGGCGGCTCATTTCCCCTATCACATCAGGCAAACGTGTATTGATTGTCCATGTCTTGATTAAGGGTGCAATTTCATCCAGTGCATAAGTCATAACTTACCTGTAATCGCTAAACGTGAAAGTTCTTGCGGGGTCATTTCTGCAAGTTCTTCAGGGCTTAAGATTGGTTGAGTTTTCTGTTCAGTCTCAGTTTTAATTGCCCCACCATTTGCACCTGTGACCTCTTGTCGAGTCACACGCCCATCTGTTTCTTGAAAGGCTTGTTTAAGCAGATTTTGTTTTAATCGCTTGTTTTTACCTGACTCGTTGTACATTTTTTGAAGTTCGTTAAGGCGAAATGCTTTGTTTGCAATCGCTATATCTTCAATATTTTCTCGGAAGTCCTTGCGTGTACGCTCAAACAACTCTTTTAATTTTTTGCTTAGGTTACGTCCAGCCACTTTTGTCGGGTCGTAAACTGCAACCTGTTGCCGGGTTATCTCAATATTAAAATCTTGCTTTACAGCTTCGACTACTTGTAAAGGGGTTTCAAAGCAAGCAAGAGACTGAACTATAAAGATTTTCACAGGCTCTTTTAGTGCTGCCATAAACTCACCTTCGTAAAGCTACGTATAGCAAAATAGTCAAAAAAAAGAGCCTCAAGGCTCAATTAATTAGACATGTACCGCAGCACTTGGAAATATTTAAATCTGATACAAACGGCGGGTTTTTAGCGACCTCAACCATTCGCTTGACGTTTTCGCTTGCTCCCCAGCGTTTGACCACCCCGATAAACTCTTCTACATCATGGCCAGCTAAATAATGTTTAGGTAAGCCTGTGTGATCACTGTAGAGAGTTTCCCCATCTTCGTCACGCTCTACACCAATGTGATATAGCTCATGCTCAATCAAAGCACAAAATTCACGGTCATTTGCACGTTCGCAAAAGCTTGCATCGACAGTAATTAGATAAACAGGAACAAATCCAAACCAGTCGCGCATTTGCTGCTCTTGCCGAGCTTTACGCCAACCACCTTGATTAAACATGACCTTTTCACACTGCCCTAATACCATTCTCTTTTTAGCAACGGCGGCAGATGATGCCCATGCGAATGCTAAAAAAGTTTCATCATCATGAAGTAATTCAGCTATATGGTCATGGTCGGGATTATGAAGTGCACCGCCAAGCGTTAAGAAGTTTGTGATCACCCATTCTTTTAGATCCACGGCGGGTGCCAAGCGAATCGCTTCTTCTTCCTCTGCTTGATCAATAAAATCAGTCGGTGGAAATGGTCTAATCTGTTCCATTGAAAATATGCCTCTTCAAATTCTTGAGCCACTGACTAGAAAAATTAGATTCGACCTGTAATGGTCCATATTCCTGAATTTTATATCTTGGCGCTGACTCCATTCTTACAACGGTGTAACCCATATCGACAGCAACATCGTAACGATCCATACTCCAAGCTTTATCTTTAAGCTTACCTTTGCAGCCGCCCGACCATGGCCCACCAGAAATTTAAACTAAAATTCTGAGTTCAATAAGATGAAAATCAAAACGCCAATGTTTTGTTGATTCAAATTGGAATAATTTCTCATACTTGATATTGAATACATTTAGTGATTGCTCAAAGTCTTTAAATGCCTCTAAGTATGCTTCTTTTGCCTTAGGTAAAGGTCTTGTTCTTGGTTTTAGTTTAGGTAGATTCTTTTTTGTTCGTTCATGATACTGCTTTAAATCCAATGGAATGTGACTCCCAAAAATTGACTTCAGGTTAGTGTTTAACTAACAAAAAAAGTTAACTTAAAAAATTTATTTTTTTAATTATAAATATCAACAACTTATACATATTGTGAAAAACGCAAAAAATCATTAAAATAAATATCAAACTTATGGTTATTAATTAAGTTTTTATCATTCCTTAAAGTTTCTAATGAGGTGAAGTATGTTATATTTTTTTTTAATCTTGTTCTTAGGAGTATCTATTGATGATAGAAATACATATTAAATTGACAATAAAAAAACCCCAAAAAGCAAAATCTATAGTTTGGCGACTCGATGACTTGCTTAAAGGGATTTGGTCTTTTCTACTTAGAACTAACTGGACATATGTCTTTGTTTTTACTAAGTGTATATATTGGTTACATGTATATATAAATCAATATATACCTTATCTTACAACTTAATGGCCCCTGCTTCAAGCAAACGCTTTCTAATGAAGGCGTTTTTGTTTTAAACAATATATTTAAAAATAAAAACCCCGCCAATATCTAAAATTGAGCGGGGTTCTTTGTGCCGTAATCCGTTCGGCTAAACTACATTCATCTCGGTAAATATCTTTTGTTTCCGCCACTTGTAATGCAGAAATGCCCACCCCTTGGACCCACACAATAATTATTTCCAGAGCATGGGCAATAACTTGAAGTGGTGCGAACTGGTGGTTTAGTTTTAGGACTAGTACTTCTGCTACCAGTGCTTTTATTCTGAGCTGGTTTGTTAGTTTTATAAATTACTTGTGGTTCAGAAACTCTATATTCATATGGTAGACTTTCATACTTAGGTTTATCTCTATAGATTGTTTCTGGCTCTGCAATAGGCTTTCTAAAACAACCTTCGTAATCACAAAGTAGATAAGTGCTAATCCATCTTGGTGAGGCCGTATCATTACTTATTCTTGCCCAATTCCCATAATATCCATAAATATAAATTTGATTACCACCATACAGCTTATCTATCTCATTCCCATTTGGTGCATCTTTGACTAAAATAATATCAGTATTCACCCATTTGGTTGCTATTGGACGGCTTTCATAATTATATGGTTTACTTTTCAAAACTTTATTAGGTGCTACACATCCAACCAATATTAAGCTTATGGCAAATGTAATTATAAGTTTAAACATATTTATTTTACTTCTACTTTCAAATAAGTAACTAAATTTTATAAATTTCTTTCAAACAAATCAATGTATAATTAATTTTTAATGACCTAAAACCGTGTCACAGAAATATTAGATTAATGATAAACATAGCACCCTTTAAAGTGTTATAAAAACATATTAAAAAAAGCTATGTGAAGAACAGGAATTTTTTCAACTGCTACTGTTAGATAGTTGCTAAATAAGTTAGCAAAAAATATAAGTTCAAGAACGAATATCAAAATAGTCACTATAACAACCTTCTGCATAGTGAAAACTTCATTATGTTGTTGATGAAATGCTAATAACGAATTAAATGCAACTGATATATAAAGTGAAATAAAAGCACTTATAAAGAAAACCCCTTGTACATTTAAGTAATAATTATCAGTTAAACCAATTACAACAACATTTATAATTAGAATAATATATACCAAAAAACAAATTGAAACTCGTGTATAACTTCCAAGGGGTTTATTACTCATAAAAGAATTAAAACAAATAATCATTATTACTATAATAAAAAAACAATTTATAAAAAATAAAATTTTGATATCAGAATTAGAATTATCTGTAACTTTTTTCATAAGAATAGCGATAATATTTGTAGTACCAACTAAAGTAAACTGCTTACTTACTTCATTGCTTAAGCTTATCCTAAAATCTTCTTTAGACGATTTTTTATTTTGAGATTCTACAAAACTCACTAACTCTAGATCATATCTTTCTAAAATTTTATATACTAATTCATTTAGTTCTTCTAACATATTTGAATTAATTTTATAAACTAAAAATTTTTTTCTCCAAAGATAATTGTCAAATATATTTTTTATTTTAGTTAACTCTGTTTTTGTAAGATCACAATCATTAATTTGATTCCAAGCATTGAGTATTTCAGATTGAAAAACTATTCTCCTTTCTAACTTATGGATATCAATCAGCCACACTCTCAGTCTTTCTGACTTTTGTATATTATCTTTAATAATTTTTAGTTGTAAATCGCAAGTAGTCACTCAGAATAAACTCAATAAAATTAAACCCCGCAATGCGAGGTTTTAGACGGCGGTGTTATACAAATTCGCCAACATATCACAAATATGCCATACCCTGTATATACAGTCAAGTGGATTCAATATCCTTAATTTGTTTTTCAATTTTTATAAATTTTTCAATTAAAAAGTGTGGGTATCGTGATTTTATGAAAGCTAAACCGCATTTAATGTCCTGCTGAATTTGAGCGATATAAGTATCATTGCTTTTAGCTATATCTCGCAATGACTCACCCATTACGTAATGCCACCAAATTGAACCGATCCAGTCCTGTACAACCTCATCATCTATAGATTGTAGATCAATTAATAATTTTTGGATTGCTCTCGCTTCATTGCTATTTAACTCACAGCAAACCCCTTTGCGCTTTACACACAAACGATCTATAAAATTTTCATCTTTCATGTACATTGCAAGCAATCTTTCACGCTGCTTTTGCGTAATCCGTTTTGTTGGCATTGTTTTTACAATACGTACCATTGTTTCATTATCACCATTTATCCAAGCCCCTAACTGGCGACACCATTCCTCAAAGCTGTATTTTTTCCAGTCTGTTGACTGCATAATCGTAACTGCTGCATTCATATAATCACCCTTTTAACCGTCTAATTTCTTCAATCGCCTTGCCACTTTTTACCTGTTCAGTGCTATATCTGAACACTAAATAACCCAGCTCCTGAGCTGAGTTATATTTCTCCATATCCGCTATATAACCTTTCCCCCTTGTATGTCTGCCATTGCTCCAAATACCTCCTTCAACTTCAATTAAAATCTTGGTACCAGTAATATGAAAATCAGCTCTCCATTTACGATTCTCATTGAACTGATACTCTTGTTTAAATTCGATTCCGTAAGCTCTCAAGTGCTGAATTAATGTTGCTTCACCATCACTTACAACACCTTCTTTTTTTAATGAATTACTACGCTTCGATTTTCTTTTCACCTTAGGCGCGTATCTCTTTTTATATTCAGCAATTGAGATACTTTCCACTTACGCAGCACCTCTGCTCTTGGATTTAAATCCAACGTCAGCAAGATGTGATTTCCAATTCTGGCGTTCAGTTGGATCAGCAAGTTTTGCAGCTATGCGACCAGCAAGATTTTCGTATGATTCACCTGCAGTGCTGTACTTGCTGATAACTTCAGGATGTCGAGCAAGTTTGTTTGCAAACATGTACATCTGACTTGGTGAAGCGAAAACAAGGAAATCAGGATCTAAATTAATTTGCTCAGGCTTAGATTTATTTCCGTATTTATGGCGATTTTTTAAAAGCCAGTCTGCAAAGTGGTAAATCATCAAGTCATCACAAAGATTGTTTCCAGCATTAAAAAGTTCGAAAGTTTTCTTTTCGCGCTCAAACCAACTTGCTTCGATAATTTCTTTTGGTACTACAGAAGAATCAGCTTGATCTAATTCCAAACGGAGTTTATTAAAACAAAGCCACCCATTTTTATTTTTAGATTCATTAATAGATTCTTTGAAAGATTCCGTGTCCCAACGTTGGGACTCTTTAACGGAATTGTTGGGACTGTTTAATGGAATTGTTGGAACTGTTCCATTATTGGTACTGTTCCATTGTTGGGACTCTTTAGACCCTTTAATAGTACCATTGTTGGTATTGTTTAAGTCTTGATTTTCATCACTTAACAGTACCGTTATTGGTACGGTTTCACGACCACTCACTCCCATTAATTGATATACTTTTACCTGTTTTGTACGTCCTTTTCGCTCACCTGTATCTTGAATTAATCCATCTTCTATTAACTCATCGATGATTTTCAAAACGGTTTTACGATCCATTTCGGTATCTTCAACCAATCTGGCCACACTTGGATAAGCGCAATGATCCTCACTTGCACGATCCGCAAGTGACAGCAAAACCAATTTTTTTAAAGGTTTTATACTGCCGCCTTTCTTTTGTTTTTGTCTAATTTTCCATGCCCATACAGTTGCATCAAGGCTCATAATTCACCGACCTTAGGCTTTACGTAGCCACCAAATGAAATGACCTGTTCAGCCTTGATCAAGCTCGTAATAACCTGATGTGATAACCAAATCGTGATCTTGAATCGATAAGCCATCTTTTGGGTCAATTCTTCCTTGGTTACAGCTGCATTCTCTTCGTTGTAACCACGCATTCTTAGATTGCCTTTTTTGATGTCATGAATATGGTTCAACAAAAGCAAAGTTGGTTCATAAAATGATTGGATTTCCTGAGTCTGCTTATGCTCAGGTTTAATTTGAAAATGGCTATTCATGAAACCTCCGCGACTGCTTGTTCAGCTTCGGTTAAACGGCGATTGGCTTGGATTTCTGCAATTGATGCTGTGCGAATTTCATTTGCAAAAACATGCAGCAAATAACTTTTAGACTCAATTTCGTACATATCAAGATTTGAGTGAAACTCTTCAACACTGAATAATTCCTCTGAATCTGTCGTGTAGTGTGGCTTTGTGAGAACCACAACATCACCCAGCAGAAAATCAGCATTAATGTTGTTTGTGTTTTGGTGTTGTGCTAAATTTGATTTCATATTCATTGGTCCCATAATTGATGAATTAGAAGCCTGATTTCTGAGATCAGGCTTTTTTATTGTCTAAAACTTGAAGTGGAAATTTGACCTGACTATCCCCGTCATTCCCGTCACCGACCACTATCTCCCGCATCCGCTCATTTCTTTTGATTCGCTCAAGCCCTAAATTGACGATATGCCATTCACCAACAATGGCTTTTTCGAAGAGGATCGAAGCTTGTCTACTCATTTCCATACCGTAATACGCAGAAATATCTCGAAGTTTGTCCATAATTTCAGGGTCGTGCTTAGTGCGAAGATCTTCTTTTTCAAGACTCATAATTGTTCCTATGCAATTAAAGATTGGAATTTTTTTAAAGATGAACAAAGTTCGGCAGCTTTAAATTTCCCACTTGTGGCTTTTTCGGCTCGGATAGCAACATCTACAGACATGTTCCAACGCCCTGAAACATAGCCACTAATATTTGATTGACTTACCTCTAAGGCTTTAGCAGCAAGATCTTGGCTGCCAAAATGCTCTACTAGTTGTATGTATAAGGCTTGCATTAGCATTCTCTTATTAAATTATAAGTAACAAGATAGATAATATTAGCATACTAATAAATAGTCAATAAGTATTCTTATTTGATTTCATATTAGTTGCCTAATATTATTTTCATAACTAATGTGAGTTTTTAAAATGCTTAAAGATAGACTTAAAGAAGCCAGAAAGAACGCTAAGAAGTCTCAGGCTGATGTGGCTGAAGCTATTAAAATTACACAATCAGCATATAGTCAGTTAGAGACAGGACGTGTTGACTCTTCTACTCACCTTCCTGCTATAGCTAAATTTTTAGGTGTAGATGCTTATTGGTTGCAAACAGGTGTGGGATCTTCAACTGTAGGAAAGCAGGATTCAAATTTTACTAATGTTGTAATCAATGAAAGCCCACTTTATAAAATTCCAATCCTTGATTTTGTTCAAGCGGGGATATTTCATGAATCAGGGTATGATGGGATTAATCCAAAGGGTGAAACTTATACAACTTATCGCAGTTGTCGTCCAGATAGTGTTTTTTCCCTTGAAGTTTCAGGATTAAGCATGTCTCCAGAATTTATGCCAGGTGATAAATTAGTAATTGACTCTGCAAAAGAACCTTATCCAGGCTGTTATGTTATTGCTCAAAATGGTAGCCATGAAGCAACTTTTAAAAAATATCGAGCAATTGGTTACGATGATCATGGTCGTGAAACTTTTGAATTAGTTCCACTAAATTCAGACTTTCCTACCATGAATTCAATACAACATGAGATTCGAATCATTGGAGTTGTTGTTGAGCACCTGAGATCGTTTGGAAAGTAGATAAGGATTTAAGAACATTGAGAAAAAATTTTCTATTGTGCGCACTAATGCTTGTAACTACTTTATCTCAGGCAGAAACATGGAAAAAGATTTATATTCCAATTAATAAAAATTATATTCAAGAAATATTTATTAATGAAAAATTTAAATTACTTTCAAATGGAAGGATTAGAGTAAGCTTCAAAGAATATGTTGGCTTTGTAGGTTCTTATGACTTACATCAGGTTGAAATTGATTGTAAAAAAAATGATGTTACTGATCTTGGCGGTCAACTTTTTGACAAAAATGGAAAATTAACAAAGTTTGATATAGCTAAAAAATCTAAAATTAATTTAAAAACAGATACTACATATAAGTTTATTTTTAATGAGGCTTGTAATCTTAGATAGGATTAGCTTCTTAGGGTTTAAAACTGGACCAAATAATATTCCTTCCAATGACAATATGAACCCTAAAATTATCAGAAAGACATGACATATATACAAATTTGACTTATCTCACCCTGCCTCATGCGGGGTTTTATTTTATGGATCAATAAACAAAAAAATAAAAACGCTAATAAATATATTAGCAAACTTATTGACTGTTAATATTAGTATGCTAATATTTATCTCATACAAAAACAAAACCCCCGAAGCCGACCAAAGCTATTCGAGGGTTTCTACTCAAAGAGTGAGATAAGTATGAACACAAAACCGCATTCAATCAATCCCGTTGTTACACATCGTGTACAGCCATTCAGCTTTATCAAAGTTGCAGCAATAAGTGGTTTATTCACAGTAGGTGCTATCGGTCTTACATATGATCAAAAAGCTACTGAATATAAACCTGCAGTAGTAGTTCCTAACACTGCCCCTTCTTCATATAGCATTCAAGCTTTAAAGGTCACTTCTGATTCATCAGGCATGGCCGTTGTTAAACTTGATAGCTTCTTACTTAAAGTTAGCTTTGATTTTGAATCTCATCCAGATAGCTACGGCGTACCTGGTTCAGAATTCACAACTGTTGATATTACAAACTTGGCAATTGAGAAAATCACGGACGTAAATGGTCAAGAATGGAATGACTTTACTGACTACAACGATCACCGAATGATTAATCAAATTATTGTCGGATATATCGAACGTAATAAATTAGTGGAGGCAATCTAATGAATACATCTACTCCTAAAAAATCAGAATTCATTAGTGATGAAAACGGCGAATTCCGTATGCGTATTTATTCATCTGAATACATTCAAAAAAATGGTGAAATTTACCGTGTAAGCAAATCAGGCTATTTGTTTCTTATCGAATTCGCAGAGCACTTAGAGAAACCTTGGATTAGCCTTAATTTTGAACGTGAGCGCAAATTCCAAAAACGTAAAGCGTTAGCAATCGGTCTTCAAAATTCAAATATTCCCTCTTACGAACGTCGCGCATATAAAAAGCGTATGGGCTGGACTGGAGCTTAATCATGACTAATTCAAATAATACAAACATGGATCTTTGGAATTCTTTAAGCATCACAGATCCAAAGAAAGTTAAACCGATTACAGGTAAATCTTATAAAGGCTCATCACCTCAACCGTATTGGTTAGTTCAACGAGCTACCGAGACTTTTGGCCCTTGTGGCCAAGGTTGGGGAATTGAAATAGTTCAACAAGGTTTTCAGCAATGTAATGCCGAAACAATGATGCATTATGCGACAGTCCGCGTTTGGTATATGCAAGAAGGTAAAAAGTGTTCAGTGGAACATATGGGCGGAACAATGGCCATGTATAAAACCAGTACAGGCAAAATGATATACGACGAGGATGCTCCTAAAAAATCAGTCACAGATGCAATGGTGAAGGCGCTTAGTTTTATTGGTTTTGCTGGTGATATTTTCTCAGGTATTTGGGATGATTGGAAATATCAAGAAATGGCTGCAGCACATTATAATGAGCAAAAACAACAGCCCTCTCAAAATCAAAATAATCAGCAAAACTCGAGACAGGCTCAACAACCGAATCGCAATCAAAATAATCAAGCTAGTGGCCAGCAACAAAAGCCATTGGCTCAGCGTTTTAACGATGCTCTAAACGCTATTAAAGATGCGAAAAATCCTCAAACCCTTGATAAAGCAATTAACACATTCAAAGGTACTCAATACGAGTCAGGTATATCAAAAGCCTGCCGTGCTCGAGCAGATCAAATGGGATGGAATGAAGCACCACCGATAAACCAAGTTCAACAACAAAATCAAATGCAGCATTGAGGAAAATAAAAAATGAACATTTTAAATGGAAATGAAGCTTTCGCAGCATTAATTGCTGGTAAAAATATCATGTGCCGTGCTGTAGGCGAGTTGATGGTATTTGACGATCTTGATCAATTCCCAGCTACTGTTTTTGCTATGCAGAATTATGAGTTTTGTATCAAGATTGATGAAATTACAATTAATGGATACACATTCTTAAAACCTTATTCTCTAGAAGAACTTTCAGAAGGACAAGATGTGTTTTTACTGGGTAATACTGGAAGTATTGTTAAAGGACAATTTATTCCTGAATATGAAGAACTCGTATTAGCAGTAAAAAATGGTTCGGTACAGCGTGACTTTGAAAGTGCCCAAAATCAAGCTAAAGCTATGCAAAGCTTACTTGGTATAAATAATGATTTAGTCTTAAAAGTTGTTAATTTTCAAGAATTCATGAAACCTGAAGCTAAACCCAAAAAAACTACACGTAAAAAAGCTGAGTCAAGTAGTGAAGTAGCTCAAGGCGTTGTTAAAGAGCCAACGACTGAAAGTCGTAAAGGATTCACTATTCAAGAAGTTTCAGAAATTGAAACAGATCCTACCTTAATAATTGATAAATTTGCAGCGCAAATTGCAAACTGTACTACGACAGAAGCTGTTCTTTTGTTACGCCCAGTGTTTTTTGCCAATGGTCATCTAGAGCGTGAACATACTCAACATCTTTGTAAGCTAACAGAGGATAAGTTGATAGAGCTTGATCCTGAACAATATACGCCAAAATTAACAAGCTTGGACAATCAAATTTATATAGATGGGATTAACTCTTGTGAGTCTGAGCAAGAAATTGAAATCACTTTAAGGGATCTTGATTCTCAAGGGTTTTCAGCAGAACAATTACTCGAAATTACGATGGCCAAAGAAAGCAAATTGGCGGAATTTAGCCAGCCTATCACAATCGTTTCTCAGGAAATATTGACCACCACAGAAGATTCATTAATTGCAGATGATAATTCTCCTGCATTGCATCCATATCAATCGGTTCTTGATGAGTTGATAGAACGTTTAAAGATAGTTAAGACTCCTAAAGAAGCAAACGCCCTATACAAATACACAATGAATTGGACTGAAGAAGAACGCAAGCCAGTTATGGATGCTATCCATAAACGTTTAGCTGAATTTAACCCACCAGAGAAATCCCAATCATCATTAATGGTAAGGATTCAAGAAGCAAAAACTTTGATTGAACTTACAAAACTTGAAGATGAAATAAGCGAATGTGATCCTCAAATTCAGGAAAGTTTAATGAGCTTTGTAAGTCAACGGCGTTCAGACCTCATGATGAAAACTGACATACCATGGGAAGCTAAAAATTGAAAACTGTAGTTAAAACCAAAAACTTAAGAGCTTTTCAAATTTGGTTGGAAAAGCTTGGATATGAAGTTAAAAATCTCAAATTTAAAGGTTTCACGGCGCGCATTAGCGACCGTGGAATCAAAAAGAAACATCACTATGTATTGGTAACTGATGGCTTAAATGGGAATACAGCAGCTTTTGAATTAGGTAAGGAATTTGAGGAGCACTTATCTTCACCAGATATAACTTTGAGGACTAAACATGGAAGGGTTTCTAATGTTGCTTGAAGTGACGATTTTATTAAATGGGTTCGTAATTATTAATTTAGATTTATGGTGGATGTAATGGATATAGCAAGTTTAAAACTTGAAGGAACACCCGCTGAAGTTGCAGAACAACTGTTCCAGCAAATGATTGGGCCTATGTTTGAGCATCTAAAAAAGACAGATCCACAAATGGCAATTGAATTTGGATTTTGCATAGCTGGTAATGCGATCGCTAGTTATATGAACAGTCTTGATGATGTTAATCAAGCTGAAAGGTTAATTATAAAGTCTACTCTTTCTATGGCTAATGATATTAAACGCTCTAGAAAGAAAATTTGCTGAGGTGTAAATATGGAAAAATATCTAACATCAAATAGTGTGTGTGAAATGTTTCATATTTCAAAACGCACCTTAAATAGATGGCAAGAAAAAACACCATGGGGTGTTCCATTCCCTGCCCCTGCATTTGGTTCGGATGGTGGAACAATGAAAAGATATCTTACAACTGAAGTAATAGCATGGGAAGAAAAGTGCCAAGTTTCTGAACCTGTTAAAAAGGCTATATAAATAGTATAAAAGTTAAAAATCGCAAAACTTAGTACTTTTAGTCTATTTCAATGATTGTTAGCGTATTTACGTTGCTATATACTGTCCCGAATTTTACGGCTTGCTAAAAAATTCAGTATTTTCATTTATGTACATATATGTGTACATAATAAAAGTCACGGTAAGCAGGAATAAACTTTACCTGTATAAATTCAAGGGTTTAGGCGTTATGGCATTAATCGTTCAAAAATATGGCGGTACTTCTATGGGTACTCCCGAGCGCATTTTAAATGTTGCTCGTCGTGTAAAGCGTTGGCATGACCACGGCCACAAGGTTGTAGTGGTTGTATCCGCAATGAGTGGTGAAACAAACCGCTTATTGGCTTTAGCGAAAGCCATTACCGAAACCCCTGATCCTCGTGAACTAGACCAAATGGTGTCTACGGGTGAACAGGTAACGATTTCAATGTTAGCAATGGCGCTCAATTCAATTGGTGTTGAAGCTAAGTCACTCACAGGTCGCCAAGTTGGTATCAAAACTGACAGCGCGTTTACCAAAGCCCGTATCGAATCTATTGATACAGATGTGATGACAAATCATTTGGATGCAGGTCGTGTCATTGTTGTTGCAGGCTTCCAAGGTTTCGACATTGATGGCAATACAACAACTTTAGGCCGTGGCGGTTCTGATACCTCTGGTGTTGCACTTGCTGCAGCATTAAAAGCAGATGAATGTCAGATTTACACAGATGTGGATGGGGTTTATACCACTGATCCTCGTGTTGCACCTAAAGCGAAAAAAGTTGATCGTATTTCATTTGAAGAAATGCTTGAAATGGCATCTCTCGGTTCTAAAGTATTGCAAATTCGTTCTGTTGAATTTGCAGGAAAATACCAAGTGCCTTTACGCGTATTATCAAGTTTTGATAATGACAATGATGGCGCATTCGACGAAGATTTCAAAAACAATGTCGGAACACTAATCACTACTGAAGCGGAAGACAATATGGAACAGCCAATTATTTCTGGTATCGCATTTAACCGTGACGAAGCTAAATTAACAATTTTAGGTGTACCTGATGAACCAGGTATTGCGTCTAAAATCTTATCGCCTATTGGTGCTGCAAACGTTGAAGTGGATATGATCATCCAAAACGTTGAAGAAGATGGCACAACTGACTTCACTTTTACCGTGAATCGTGGTGAACTTAAAAAAGCCAAAGCAATCCTAGAAGAAACGGCTACAGCGATTGGTGCGCGTGAAGTTGCTACGCGTGATGACATTGTTAAAGTGTCGATTGTTGGCGTTGGTATGCGTTCTCATGCAGGTGTTGCAAGTAAAATGTTTACTGCACTTGCAGATGAAGGGATTAATATCTTGATGATCTCGACTTCTGAAATCAAAATTTCTGTGATTATTGAAGAAAATTACTTAGAACTTGCAGTTCGTTCACTCCATACAGCCTTCGGTTTAGACCGTGAACATGGCGAATCGAGTGCGCGTGCATAATTTTTGATCAAATATAGCAACTTATTCGCTGTTTTGACCAAGAAAAAATCAGAGCCACTATAGTGTTTTCTATAGTGGCTCTGTTATATTAGTTTTTGAGGTTTTAGAGAAATTTCAATAGAGCAATGTGAAAATGAAAAATTTGTCACATTATTCTGTTAAAATTATCGGTGCTATTTAAAGTTGTGTTTTCTAGTTTTTAGAAATTCATCGCAGGTTTAGCGTTTAAGCAAGGAGATAAACATGCTGATTCTGACCCGCCGTGTCGGAGAAACTTTGATGATTGGGGATCAAGTCAGTGTTACTGTGCTTGGTGTTAAAGGCAACCAAGTTCGTATTGGTGTAAATGCCCCAAAAGAAGTTTCTGTACATCGCGAAGAAATTTATCAACGTATTCAACATGAGCGTGCTATGCACGAGCATTTGCAACATATTGATCAAGATTATCAACCTTCTTTTGAAGATGATAATTCGCAAAACACCTATAATCGTTAAGATTATAGTGGTTTTGGAAACTAAAGCGGCTTTTAAGCCGCTTTAAATTTTTATTGATCAGTAAAAAACATCATCCGTTTTATTCAAGACCCAGTGCTTTTTTGACTGGCGAATAGCTACGACGATGTTGATCAATCACCCCATGTTCAGCGATGGCGTCAAAGTGTGCTTTGGTTGGATAACCTTTATGTTTAGCAAAACCAAATTGCGGATACAACTTGTCTAGCTCAACCATTTCATGATCACGCGTTACTTTGGCTAAAATACTTGCCGCACTGATCTCAGCATGTAAAGCATCCCCACCTACGACCGCATCACAGCTCATGCTTAAGCCTTTAGGAACTTTATTGCCATCTACAAGCACATGTTCTGGTCGCGTTTTAAGTGCCTCTACAGCACGTCGCATCGCCAATAATGAAGCTTGCAAGATATTCAGCTCATCAATTTCTTGATGTGTTGCTTCAGCAATTGCCCAAGCAATCGCTTTTTCCTGAATCTCAATGAATAACTTTTCACGTTTTTTTTCAGTTAATTTTTTAGAATCATTTAACCCTTGAATTGGGTTGTTTGGATCTAAAATAACTGCAGCTGCAACCACAGAGCCAACCAATGGACCTCGTCCTGCTTCATCTACACCAGCAACTAACATTTTCTTTCCTATCCTAAAAGAAGCTCAACAGGTTTTATCTGAGTTCATACATCATCATCTTGAGATGATGACAGATCGAAAGCCCTTTTCTTTCTACATAACTTCAATCGACTGATCAAAATTTAGAATATTTTGCTTAGCGTGAAAGACGCCATTTAAAGAAAAGAGCATCAGTCCTAAGACCATGAATTTATCAACATACAAAAAACTGTATCAATAAATTCATATGTCTTTGATGCTTTAATGCAACTATCTCATCGCTTCTGCAACACATGCATTAATTGTTTTTGTCACGACATTTGAAACAATCGTAGCACGCGCTTGAGGATCTAAAGCAGCTGTTGCTAAATCTACAGTGCTAACACTTTGGGGTGCCTTTTCACTGACACAACCACAAATTTCACTTTGTACATTGTTTTTCTGGTCTGCAGTCATGACTTTTGTTGCAGTCTTCCAAGCAGGTAAATTATTCAGTTCAGTTGTACATTTCGCATTGATCGCGATTTTAAGCGCAACACCACCTAACTGCTGAGTTGTTGACGCTGCTGCAGCACCTGTTGGATCATTGGTCGCGCAAGCCGTTAGAGCTAAAGCGATTGAAGCAAGAAAGACAACGCGTTTTTTCACAATTTTTTCCTTTTTATGAGATAAAGCTAGGCTATTTTGCCTAAACTAACACTTGGATTAAACTAAAAATTTGAATAATCACCTCATTAGACGCTAAATGGATAAATATTTCACAATTATTGCTTTAAGCGTTGCAAATTTAAAACAATACGTTGAGTTTTTAGAACTGATTTCTTTTAATAAAATCCATATTATAAGCACTAAATTAAATTGGAATCTGTGTCATGCAACAAAAATCACAATACTATACAAGGACAGCACAATGGTTGCATTGGATTATGGCAATCATCTTTATTACCGCTTGGGTCATTGGTTTTTATAGTGGCAATTTTTTAAGCTATGATGTCGATGGACCGTTTAAAGGCGATGTCATTACTCTACATAAGAATATTGCATCGGTGATTATCTTTTTGGTCATTATCCGTATCTTTTGGCGATACACTCACCCTGCCCCTGAACTACCTGAAACCATGTCACCATTGATGAAAACTTTGGCTCATTTAGGTCATTTGGGTTTATATTTCATGCTATTGGCATTGCCAATCACAGGATGTTTATTTAGCTGGAGTGCTGGTCATCCCGTGCCTGTATTGTACTTATTTGAGATTCCAAGACTTGTACAAGATAATCCCGATTTAACAGCGATTGTTAAACCTTTACATATTTATATTTCATGGGCTGCTGGCTTACTTCTTGTCGGACATGTTCTCGCTGCGCTCAAACATCATTTTATTGATAAAGACAATGTATTGAAAAGTATGACACGACAAGGTTAGTCATATACAGATTAAAAAGCCTATTAAAAGCACATCAAAACGGTGTGCTTTTTTTATATTTTTATTGTGGTTTAAATTTATGGCGCTTTAAATTCTAGATCTTTACTTTAATGCTTCTTTCGCACAACCTTTTAAACTATTCATCACTGCTTGTTGAATCAGCTTATTTTTTGCAGCTTCATTAAAAGTTGCCATCACCAGCTGTTTAGCTGGTACATCGTTCAAAGCATTATCACTGACACAGCCACAGATTTTTTGCTGTGCATGTTGCTGTTGTGCAGCTGTCCATAAAAATGAGGATGCTTGCCAAATCTTTGACGCTTTTAACTCACTGGCACACTGCTGTTCGATTAAAGGCTTTAGCATTTTCTGCGTAATCGTTTCTGTGCTTGAGTCTGCACATGCAACAGTCACAGGTAAAATAATGAATAAGGTTAAACTTGTTGTTAAAAATTTCATCCTATTTCCCTCATGAAAAAAAAAGCAGTGTTCACACACTGCTTTTATATGCTTAAAGAATATAGCTTGATTTAAGCCAATTGATCAATTTGATTGTTCCATTTTTGCTTTTCTTCATTTGAAATAAATGACGCTTCAAATGAATTTTTTGCCAATTGCTTTAACTCTGTATTTGAAAGATCTAGTGCTTCAGCAATCGAAATAAAATTATCATTCATATAGCCACCAAAATAAGATGGGTCATCTGAATTGACAGTCACATGCACACCTTTTTGCAATAAACGATGAATATTATGTTGTGCCATATCATCCACCACACACAATTTTAAATTGCTCAGTGGACAAACAGTCAAAGGCATCTTTTCTGCAATTAAACGTTGCATCAGTGCTGGGTCTTCTTCTGAACGTACACCGTGGTCAATACGGTTTACTTTTAATAAATCTAAAGCTTCCCAAACATATTCAGCAGGCCCTTCTTCTCCCGCATGTGCAACCACCAAGAAACCTTCTTTGCGTGCTTGAGCAAAAACTCGTTCAAACTTAGCTGGTGGATGCCCAACTTCGCTTGAATCTAAACCTACAGCAATAATTTGATCTTTATACGGCAAAGCTTGCTTTAACGTTTCAAATGCTGCTTCTTCACTTAAGTGACGCAGGAAGCACATGATCAAATGAGAGCTTATACCCAACTTTGTTTGAGCATCATCGCATGCACGTTGTAGACCATTGATCACCGTTTCAAAGGCAACCCCGCGGTCAGTATGTGTTTGTGGATCAAAGAACATTTCAGTATGTACAACTTTATCTTCTGCACATTTTTCAAAATATGCCCAAGCTAAATCATAAAAGTCTTGTTCATTGATCAGTACATTTGCACCTGCATAATAAATATCAAGGAAAGACTGTAGATTATGAAAGTTATATGCTTGTTTAACTTCTTCTACAGATTTATACGGGATATCAATTTGATTACGCTGAGCTATTGCAAACATCAACTCAGGCTCAAACGTGCCTTCGATATGTACATGGAGTTCTGCCTTGGGTAAGGCACGAATAAGTTCTAATCTATTCACGTTTTTCCTCAAACTTATTAAATTAAATTTCAATCATCCAAATCGCTTGGATTCATTTCAATCTGATTAAAACAAAAAAGGGTGCAAACTTGAGTTTACACCCTTTTCTTATTTAAATTTATTAACCACCAAATGCAACGAATTTAATCACCCAAAGCACAGCAATGATCCAAACCATATATGGAACTGTTTTCGCTTTACCTGTAAATAATTTAACCAATGCATAGCTGATAAAGCCCATTGCAATACCGTCTGCAATAGAATAAGCAAATGGCATAAATACAATGGTTAAAAATGCTGGAACTGCTTCGGTAATATCATCCCATTCAATATTGATGATGCCTTGAATCATCAACACACCAACAAATAATAATGCTGGAGCAGTCGCAAATCCAGGAACAGATTGAGCCAGTGGTGCTAAGAATAAACACGCTAAAAATAAAATACCAACAACAACTGCAGTTAAACCTGTACGACCGCCTGCAGCAACACCTGCAGATGACTCAATATAAGGCGTTGTTGATGATGTACCTAAAGCAGCACCGGCAACAATTGCAGTTGAATCGGCAAATAGCGCTTTTTTCAAACGTGGTAATTTACCATCTTTCAATAAACCAGCACGATGTGAAACCCCGACCAATGTTCCGGTTGAGTCAAATAAATCAACCAAGAAGAATACGAAAATAACGCCGACTAAACTTACCGTAAATAAGTTTTCAAAATTCATTTGCATGAATGTCGGTGCAATAGAAGGAATCGAACCAACAACCCCTTTAAATTCATTTAAACCTAAAGCTGTTGCAATACCAGTGATTGCTAAAATACTGATAATAATTGCGCCACGAATTTTATAGTGGTGCATAATCACGATCAGGAAAAAACCCAATAAAGTCAGTAAGACTGTAGGTTGTTTTAAATCACCCAAACCCACCAAAGTTGCTTGATTTGCAACAATAATGCCTGAGTTTTTCAATGCAACCAGTGCAAGGAATAATCCAATACCACCACCGATTGCAAATTTCAATGACATTGGAATCGCATTGACAATGGCTTCACGGATTTTAAACATGCTAATTGCGATGAAGACAAGTCCGGAAACAAATACAGCAGCCAAAGCGGTTTGCCATTCAACGCCCATACCTAAACAAACGGAATAGGTAAAATAAGCATTCAGTCCCATACCTGGTGCAAGTGCAATCGGATAGTTTGCAACAACCCCCATGACCAAACAACCAATCGCAGCGGCTAAACACGTTGCCACAAATACGGCGCCATGATCCATACCTGTTTCTGAAAGAATCAATGGGTTAACAATGATGATGTAGCACATTGTTAAAAATGTCGTTAAACCTGCCAGTATTTCGGTTCTAAACGTTGTTTTGTTTTCGCTCAGTTTAAATAAGCGTTCAAGCAAACCCGCTGAAGGATTTGGATTCGTCATTGTTGAGCCCCTGTTAAGTTTGAGCTATTCGTTGATAAAATCGAGTTCATTTAAAAAAAATGCTAAATGCCGTCAATTAAGGCCATAATTCAGCATTCAATAAACATACCAAAATGACATTTCCGATAAAAAACTTGAATTAAAAAAGCTGCAGATTAGCAGCTTTCATTTTCTAGAAGGTTTAACGGTCGTTATCGATTACATATTACAAATTATAACATACAGTTTAAATAATTTTATCAATCTGATGCTTTTAGTCATCCAATTCATGTGAACTCAGAAGTTTAGTGCTTTAAGGATATACAGTACGTAAATCAAATCACCGTATTACTTACTTTTAAATGATTGTGATTATTAGGATTAGACTCAATTTTCCGAATGGTTAAATTCGCATCTTTGATAATATTTTGCATTTCTTGTTGTTTTTTCTGTTGCGAATCGACATAAGAAAAATAGCCTAGAAATATCACACTACTAAACACGAAAAAAGTTACAAGCTTTACCATTTCAAAATCAAATCAGGGTATAAATTTCGCTGATTATACACACAAATGTGACACAAATAACACTTTAACAATAAAATTGTCCGACAAATCACAAGTATTAACTTGCGCTTTCATAGTGCATATCAGGCTTTAAATCCTGCTATACATCTAAAATGGTGCTATTTGTTTTAAATGATGATAAAAAAACAACATGAAACTTGATGAATCATAGGCAATCTTTAAATACATAAAATTTTTAACAACAAGAGTTTAGACAGCTTAGCTTACACACTTTTAAAAGCATGTAAGCTTTTAAATCAATAAGATTTAAATACACTATTCAAAGATTTAAGCCAACTCACTTAAGTTTTACATAGGGCCTTCAACTGATATTCCACCTAAGGCTGCAATCAGTTGGGCTGTATTTTTTAACTGCAAATGCTTGAGCTGTAAAGTTGCCTGTTCCGCCTGTAAGGTTAAATTCTGTGCTGTGATCACTTCTAAATAACTGACTAAGCCAGCGTTATAGCGTCGAGTTACAACTTGTTCATTTTCTAAAGCAAGTTTAAATAGTTGAGCTTGTTCAGATTGTTGCTGTTTAAAACTGGATGACTGTAAAAGCGCGTCTTCCACCTCTTTCCAACCCGTTAAAACAGCCTGTCTATACGCTGCTGCTTTTTCAGCATAACTCGCTTGTGCTTGTGCAATCTCAGCCTTACGTTTTCCACCGTCAAATATCAATGCCGTTGTTTGTAATCCAGTCGACCACAAGTACTGTGGTGCTTGAAACAGTTGACTCAACACACGACTATTTACTTCACCCGTTAAACCAATACTGAGATCGGGTAACCATGCCGTTTGAGCCAAGCCCAATTGGGCATGTGTTGCAGCCAATTCACGTTCAGCACGGATTACATCAGGACGCTGGATCAGCATCCGACTTGGTAACTGAGTGGGTAATAGTGGAACTTTAAAGTGCTGTTCCTGTTTGGCCAATTGAAATTGAGCAACTGTTTTACCTTGTACCACAGCTAAAATATTTTCTTGTAAATCACGTTCCCGCTGGGTTTCTATCTGCTGGATTTGCACTTGCTTGAGCTGTGTTTCAGCCTGTATCACATCCGCGCGCGCAATCATTCCAGCAACATATTGGTTATTTAAAATTTTGACGGAACGCTGATAACTGTTTTGGGTTTGTCGTAAAACATCCAACTGCGCATCCAGTACTCGGATATTCCAATAGCTTTCTGTGCCCAATAATTGTTGATTGAGTTTAACTGCAGCTAAGTCAGCCTGTGAAGCCTCTAAATTTGCCTGTTGCCCTTCAACTGCTTTGGCGACCCTGCCCCATAAATCAGGAATCCAACTGACCTGAACACCCGTTGTAGATTGGTTATTTGGCGTACTGTCCTTTGTTCCACTACGTTGTGCAGAACCATTTAACTTTAAACTTGGCAAACGGTTAGCGCGTTGCTGCTCAAGTAAGGCATTGGCTTGTTGATATCGTGCTTCTGCTTGTTTCAGACTCAAATTTTCTTGATTCAATTGTTGCATCAATTGACTAAGAATAGGATCTTGAAAAATTTCCCACCAAGTGTTGGCATTGACTTCTAAGCTTGCGGTTTTTTTCCAATTTAAAACAGCATATTTATAATGATCATCCGTTTGAAGGACTGGCACTTTATATTCAGGCGGATGCAACACAACAGTAGAATTGCATGCAGTCAATATCAATAACACACTAAGGCACATGACATTTTTAACGATTAAACTCTGCATTATATTTTCCTATTTACCTCAATGAAGTGCATATTTATTTTTCAATTTCAAACAAGATTCAGCACATTTTTCCAACACCAAATACAAGACAGGCGTTGTATACAACGTCAATAATTGACCCAAGGCTAAACCACCCACAATGACAACACCCAAAGGCTGACGTAACTCTGCCCCTTCTCCCCAGCTAAGTGCCAGTGGAATTGCACCCAGCAACGCTGCGGTATTGGTCATCAGAATTGGACGAAAACGGAGAGCTGCGGCAGACAAAATAGCCTGATATGCAGTCTTGCCTGCTCTTCTTTCTAATAAAGTAAAATCAATTAAAAGAATGGCATTTTTTACAACAATTCCGATCAATAAAAACATGCCCAAAAGTGCAATTAAGGTGAATTGGAAATTAAATAACCATAAGGTCAACAAAGCCCCCAAAGCCACTGCGGGTACTGTCGATAAAATCGTCAATGGATGAATCAGACTTTCATAGGTAACCCCAAGAACGATATAAATAAGTAAGATCACCACACAGACAAGTAACGGGGTCGATAAACCAGCCTGCAAACTTTCCGCCTCGACATCTTTATCTGTCATGATAAAAATTTCATTGGGTAACATCACTTCGGGTAAAACACTACGAATAGCTGCATCCGCTTGTTCATAGCTATAGCCTTGTTTAACCACATAACCAATCCCCATTGCGGCATATTGGTTGCGTCGATAAACCCGATCATTGGTAATACCATAAGACCATGTGGCAAAATTACTGAGTGGTACAGCAATACCTTGTTGGTTTGGAATGCGTACATTTGCCAGCGCTTCAGGATGTTCAGTAAAGTGTTTATCGACTTCCATCACCACATAAAACTGTTGGGTTTGATCATAAATAGTCGAAATTTGGCGCTGCGAAAATGAGTTATTGAGTACGCTTGAAATATTTTCTATATCCACACCCAAACGACGTGCTGCTTCACGGTCAATGTCTAAAGTCACATGCTGGGCACCTTCATCGCCCATGGTTTCAACTTCTTCTAACTCTGCAAGCTTCTGCATTGCCTGAGCAACTTTAGGCACCCACTGACGTAGCAACGCAACATCATCAGATTGCAGTAACAACAAATAATCTTGCCCACTTCCACTTGAAAATGGATCATCCAATTCTAGTTCCTGTTTGACTTGTGCAGAAAAAATCGCACCTGCCAGCCATGGGGCATTTTTTTTAATTCTATCTACAATTTCATGTGAAGATTTGCCATCTCGCTCTGCTTTGGGTTTTAAACTCACCATTAAAAAAGAATTGGTGATTCCACCAGCACCACCAGACGTACCAATCACATCTTTGACTGCGGGATCCTTTAATACACTTTCACTAAAGGTGGCGATTTTGGGTTGCATAATTTGAAAGGAGAAACCATCATCCCCTCGAATAAAAGCTTCAACCCGTCCGGTATCTTGCTCAGGTAATACCCGTTTGGGTAATGTTTGATAGACATATACAGAAGCAGCAATTGCACCTCCCCATAGCAAAATGACCAAATAACCGTGTTTGATCATCCATTTCAGTGAATGCAAATAGAGCTGACTCAAACCCTGCATCAAGCAATGGCTATAGCGATACAAAACCTGATGTTGATAACGCTCTAATGGTTTTAAACAGCGTGCAGATAAGCTTGGCGTAAGGACTAGGGAGACAAATACAGATAAAATAATAATAAAAATCAGTGTTAAAGAAAACTCTCTAAACAATCGTTCGATTACACCTCCCATAAATAGCACGGAAATAAAGATCACCACCAAAGCCAAATTCATTGCCAGCAAGGTCAGACCGACTTCTCGAATACCATTTAAGGCAGCCTGTATAGGCTGTTCACCCTGTTCTATATGACGTTCAATATTTTCCAAAACTACAATTGCATCATCAACCACGAGCCCAATCGCAACAATCACCGCCATAATCGACAAGTTATTCAATGAAAATCCAGCGAGATAAACCAGGCTGCATGCGCCAATCAAAGTCACCAGTAAAGCAATACTTGGAACAAGAGCACTTTGCAGACGACCTAACATCAGTGCGACCACAATAATCACCAAAAGCATGGAAAATAATAAAGTATCCCTTGCCTCATTTAAGCCCGCCCGAATAATTTCCGATCCATCCATCACTGTGGTCAGTTGTGAATCTGCTGGAATTAATCTGCTTAACTCTGGTAGTTTTTCTTTGATCTTTTCAATTGTGGCAACGGTATTTGCATTGGGTTGACGGCTGATTTTAATAATAACCGCTGGTTTGCCATTGTGAAAACCACTTACATAACGGTTTTCGACCGAATCCTGTACCTCAGCCACATCTTTTAAACGGACAACTGTCTGACCATTTTGATGTATGATCAAATTGGCAAAATCATCCGCTTTTTTTAAACGACTTGGAAGCTCAACTTGCCAACGTAACTGTTCAGTTTCAATTACCCCTAAGGCTTGTACTGTATTACTTTTTACAATCGCTTCACGAACTTGCTCCAAAGACACCCCTTGTGAAATCAAGGCATTTGGATTGAGTTGAATTCGCACAGCTGGCATAGATGCCCCGTCAATGACAACTTCCCCAACCCCATTAATTTGCGCAAGATTTGGCTGCAGCTGATTACTGGCAATTTCATAGAGTTTGCCCGCAGAAAGATGTTCTGAACTCAGTGCCAAATAAAAAATTGGACTCTGGCTTGGATTGATCTTGAAATATTCAGGAGGGCTTGGCATTCCAGAAGGCAGCTGTGACATCGCAGCATTGATTGCAGCTTGGACCTCTCTGGCGGCTTCATTGATGTCAGTCTTTAAATCAAAATGCAAAACCACTTGGGTTGCGCTTTGATTACTTGAAGAATTAATCGCTTTTACCCCTGAAACGCCCATCATGGCGCGCTCTAATGGCGTCGCCACGGTGGCAGACATACTTTCAGGACTTGCACCAGGTAAACTTGCTCGCACCACAATCGTTGGAATATCTGCCTGTGGTAAAGCGGCTACAGGTAAGCGAAAATAGGCCAATATACCCAATAATACAATTGCGATTCCCAGTAAAATACTGGCAACTGGTCGGTGAATAAAGGTCGAGAGAAAAGTCAAAACTCTCTCCTTGTCGTATCATGATCTGTGGGTAAATCATCTACAGATAAATCTGAATTGGTATGTTGCAATGAATATTGCAGACGATCAAAAAATAAATAAACCACTGGTGTAGTAAATAACGTCAGGACTTGACTTAAAATCAAACCACCCACCATGACGATCCCAAGAGGCTGACGTAATTCAGCCCCTGAACCCGACGCAAGCATCAATGGAATTGCCCCAACCAGTGCCGCAAGTGTGGTCATTAAAATTGGGCGAAAACGCATCAGTGCGGCTTGATAAATCGCTTGCTGTGGTGACAATCCGTCATTACGTTGTGCAGCCAAAGCAAAATCCACCATCATGATGCCATTTTTCTTGACCAGACCAATCAATAAAATGATCCCAATCAAGGCAATCATGTCCAGTGGTCGATTAACCATAAACAATGCCAACAAAGCACCAATTGCAGCAGATGGCAAGGTAGAAAGAATGGTTATCGGGTGAATAAAACTTTCGTACAGAATGCCCAACACAATGTACATGGTCACTATTGCTGCAATCACCAACCAGAACGTATGTTGTTGCGAGTTCTCATAAGCAGCAGCTGCACCTTGCAGTTTGACTTTGACTTCTGTTGGTAGATTTAGACGCTGTTGTACACGATCAATCGCTTTGATCGCATCCCCGAGCGCGACCCCTGATGCAAGATTAAAAGATACCCCATTGGCTGGAAATTGTGATTGCTGTTGCAGAATAATAGGCACGCGTTTTTGCACAATATTGGCAACAGAACTGAGTAATATCGGCTCTCCACTTTTATTATGAATATAGGTTTGCCCTAAAGCATCTATACCTTGAGTGAATGTTGGGTCCAGTTCTAAAACAATACGATATTGATTAGATTGCGTGTATAAAGTTGCAATCTGGCGCTGCGCAAATAAATTTTGTAAAGCTAAACTGATATCTTCAATGTTTAAACCCAAACGTGCTGCGGCATCTCGATTGACATCAATAAATGCTTGTAAGCCTTGTCCACCCTCTTCACTGGTGACTTGTGCAAATTCAGGTTGTAGTCGTAAAGCATCAACAAATATAGGAGTCCATTCGGCTAAATCTGTCGTTTTAGCAGCGCTTATACTCAGTTGATATTGAGTACGACTAATTTTATCTTCAATACTCAGCTCTTGTACTGGTTGCATCCAGCCTTGAATACCTTCAACTTGAGCGAACTGTCCTCTAAGTCGTGCCATAATTTGATCTACAGGATCTCTTTCAGCATGCGGCTTTAGATTAATTAAAATACGTCCATTACTTAGTTTTGGATTATTGGCATCTATACCAATAAATGAAGACAAACTTTCCACAGCAGGATCTTTTAAGATCTGCCCCGCGAGTGTTTGTTGACGCTCACTCATGGCTTGGAATGAAATATCATCAGGCGCTTCAGTCACCACCTGTATGACACCACTGTCCTGTACAGGGAAAAAGCCTTTGGGAATCATCCAATACAGCAGACCCGCTAAAATGACGGTACTCAACATCACCGCAAGAGTCAGTACTTGATGCCGAAAAACCCACTGTAAAGCTTTACCGTATTGCTGGATAATTCGGTCTAGACTCCAGCGACTGTGAGAAGTTGAATGTTTGGCATTTTTTAATAAATATGCGCACATCATTGGCGTCAATGTAAGCGACACCACCAATGAAATTGCGATTACTGCTGCTAAAGTGACAGCAAATTCATGGAACAGTCGCCCAACCACATCCCCCATAAACAGTAATGGGATTAATACTGCAATCAGTGAAATCGTCAGGGAAATTAAGGTAAAGCCGATTTCTTTAGATCCTTTAAGTGCGGCTTGTAATAAGCTTTCTCCTGCCTCACGATGTCGTGCAATATTTTCCAACATCACAATTGCATCATCGACTACAAAGCCTGTCGCAATGGTGAGTGCCATTAAAGTCAGGTTATTAACAGAGAATCCTAAAAAATACATGACGACAAAAGTACCAATAATCGACAGTGGTACGGCAATACTAGGAATAATCGTAGCGGATAAATTTCTTAAAAATAAAAAAGTCACCATCACCACCAAGCACACGGCAAAAACCAATTCTTTTTGCACATCATCAATGGAGCTACGAATACTCTCAGTTCGATCGGTTAACACTCGAATTTTGACATTTTCAGGCAGATTTTTTTGTAGCTCAGGCAATATTTGCTTAATCTGATCTGCAACTTGAATCACATTGGCATTCGGTTGGCGCTGTACATTGACCAAGATTGCAGCTTGACTGTCTGCCCAAGCCGCCATATAGCGATCTTCGCTTCCTTCTATGACTTTTGCCACATCTCTAAGACGTATCGGTGCGCCATTGTTCCAACGTAAAATTAGATTTTCATAATCTGCAATCGAGCGAATCTGATCATTGGCATCCAACATGGTGGTGCGATATGGTCCATCAAAGCTGCCTTTGGGTTGATTTGCATTGGCAGAATTAATTGCAGAACGCACATCCTCAGCACTCATTTTATAGGCAGCAAGTGCCGCAGCATTCATTTGCACGCGTATTGCTGGACGTTGCCCACCCGCGAGGCTGACCATCCCGACACCTGAAAGCTGAGAAAGCTTTTGCGCAACTCGGGTATCCACCATGTCGTAGACTGTTGTTAAAGGTAAAGTTTCTGAACTGATCGCAAGGGTAATCACAGGAACATCAGCAGGATTTACTTTACGGTAAACCGGTGGTGCTGGTAGATCATTGGGTAATTTACTGCTGGCTGTACTGAGTGCTGACTGTACTTCTTGTTCAACGACACCAAGTTCTGCGCTCAGTTCAAACTGCAAGGTAATAACGGATGCCCCCACTGAACTACTAGAAGACATTTGCTTTAAACCAGCAATTTTACCCATTTCTCGTTCGAGTGGTGCGGTGATTGTGCGTTGTACTGTATCGGGATTGGCGCCAGGTTGAAAAGTATAGACTTGAATAATTGGATAATCGACCTGTGGCAAAGCAGAGACAGGCAACAACCGCCAAACCAAGAAGCCACTCAACAGCAGTGCTAACATCAATAATGTGGTTGCGACTGGACGTAAAATAAAGAACCGTGAAATATTCATGATTTATCCAGCAGTTGGCTTGGCCGTAGAAATTGGCTGTTGATTCTCTACAACAATTTGAACTTCTTTGCCTTCCGAAAGACGATCAATTCCTTCAAGTACTACTTTTTCGCTCCCCTTTAATCCGTCTAAAACTTCAATTTGACCATTCGATGTCATCCCCAGTTTTAACATGCGAATTTCGGCTTTATTTTGCGGATTGATGATATACACATAGCTGCCTTTTGCACCATGTTGTACAGCATCACTCGGGATACTGATTGCATTTTGAATGGTTTGAGTATTTAAACGCACATTGACAAACTGATTTGGGAATAAGGCATCATCATAATTATCAAAAATTGCTTTTATTTTTAAAGTCCCTGTACTGATATCAATCTGATTATCTATTGCTTGTACATGCCCCAGCGCAAGTTGTTTTTGCTCTGTTTTATCCCAAGCAGTTACCAACACTTTATCGCCATTTTTTAATGCTTGACGCAGGTTTGCTAAGTAGTTTTCTGCCACTGAAAATTGCACAAAAATTGGATGAACTTGAGTGATACTGACTAAACCAGCACTTTCATTGGCTTGAATAAGGTTACCAGCATCTTTCTGTCTAAATCCAACCCGCCCCTCAATAGGCGCATAAATTTTAGTATAAGACAGCTGTAGTTTTGCAGCATCTACTTGCGCCTTGTTCGCCTGTATTTGACCTTTAAGCTGGTTGACCAGCGCCAATTGCTGTTCTACTTGTTGTTTCGCAATTGAATCTTGTTTAAACAGTAATTGATAACGCTGCAACTCTGTTTCAGCATTTTGCAATTGTGCTAAATTCTGCTGCCGTGTTCCTTCAGCCTGTGCAAGTGCGACCTGAAACGGCGCTGGATCAATTTGTGCAAGGAGCTGACCTTTTTTTACGGTTTGCCCTTCTTTAAAATAAATCTGCTGTAGAACCCCGGAAACCTGACTTTGTACATTCACAATATGCGTAGGAATGACTGTACCAATTGCTTTAATTTCAACCTGTAAATCTTGTCGTTGTACTGGTACAGTTCGCACGGGTACAGGTTTACTCCATTGGCTATATTCCTCTGCGGGTTTGGATGAGGTTTTTTTCCAATAGAAGCCTGCTAGTCCGAAAATAATCAGCAGCATAAATCCAATTAAATATTTAAATTTACGGCCAATAAAACTTTTTTTGGGGTTTACATTTACAGATGGCTTACTCATAAAAACTCTTATTCATAAAGTCGCAGAACGATCAAAATTTACAATTGCGAAATAATTAAAGTGAAATTTCACAGATACCCATTGTTCATCTCATTAATAATCAAGAATAAATAAAGGTTAGCTTCGCTAATTATCATGTTGCATTTTGTAATCTTTATTATTGCATTTAATAATCATTATCACTATCATTATTTTCAACACTTTCTTCCTCCAGCAAAACTCCATGTAGTTCGCTTTTTAAACAGGCAACTCTTATGCATTTGAACGTACAAAAGCAGCAATGGTTTGATCATATTTATCAAGACCATCAAAATACTTTACTTTTGTGGTTCAAACATAAACTTCACAACCATCATCACTCTGAAGATCTTAGTCAGGAGGTTTTTTATCGTGCATTAAAAAGTAATTACTGTTTTGAAAATATTAAAGAACCCAAAGCATGGTTATTGGGAATTGCGAAACATGTAATTATTGATCATTGGCGCCACCAACAAGTTGAACACTTATATTTAGATGCGTTAATACATACACCACAGGATGGCTATCCATCTGTAGAACATGAAATATGTATTCGAGAAAGTTTGTATCAAGTTCATCAAACACTAGAAAGACTACCCGAACGCGTAGCACAGGTCTTTTTATTATCTCAAATGGAAGGTATGACCTACCGCGCAATCGGTGAAAAACTTAATATTTCTGAAGCTACGGTAAAACGAGATATGAAACAAGCTTTTTTAGCCTGCTCCAGCATTTATAACACAACCTTTAATTCATAATATTTTTTACCTACAAAACAATAGATTAAATAAAAACTAGTATATAAATCCAATTAAACATATTTTAAAATTTATCTCAAACTTATTTAACATCCATTTACTGATTAAAAAAGTTGTTTTAAGCCCTCTCTATCTCTCACTATTCACTCTTGTGATCGACTGTTTTCGCATCCAAGTACATACACACTATTTAAATAATAAAAAAATGAGCTTTTTTTTAAAAATAAACGACTAAGTACATGAATATGACTCATACGAGAATCTAATGAAGGAACATCAAAGCAAACATGCATTAGCAATTGCAATTCGAACTGCACTTTGGGGCGGATCTATTTGTTTAATACATGGAACTGTATTTGCTGCATCGAACCCATCTGATGACCAAGAACAAAATTCTACTCAGCTTCCTACCATCACTGTATCTGCCAATAATACCAATAGCCTTACAACCGAAGGCTCTGGTTTATATACTGCTAAAGCCACCACAGCATCAACAGGCTTGGCACTCAGCCTAAAAGAAACACCGCAATCGGTTAGTGTGATGACCCACCAAAGAATGCAAGATCAAAATCTTACACAACTGACCGATGTTGCAAACCAAGTTGCAGGATTAACAGTTAGCCAGTCTGGAAATGTAGGTTCTGATTCTTCACCAATTTACTCACGCGGTAAAAGTGTAGATAGCTATTTACTTGATGGTGTAAAACTCCTAAGTACCTACTCTTCTATTTTTCAAAGCCAAGACACTACGCTTTTCGATAGAATTGAAGTGGTACGAGGAGCGACAGGTTTAATGACTGGTGCGGGTTCCGCCAGCGCTAGTATTAATATGGTTCGGAAAAAACCATTACAAGATTTTAAAGCATCAATCAGTACAGATCTTAGCTCATGGGATTCATACCGTTTCGATGGCGATATCTCAACACCTCTTAATCAATCGGGTACGCTTCGTGGACGTGCTGTAGTTGCTTATCAGAACTCGGACTCATACATAGATCGCTTCAATGAAGAACGCAAAGTGGCCTATGCTGTTGTTGACACTGATTTATCAGATAAAACTCAAGCAAGTCTAGGCTTAAGTTATCAACAAATTTATATTACTGGACAAGCTCGTGGCGGTTTGCCTGCTTTTTATAGCGATGGGACACGAACAAACTGGTCCCGATCAGATTCAGCAGCACCCAGTTGGTCTTACTCAGATCGAACAACCACTTCACTCTTTGCCGATGTCAATCATCAGTTTAATGATAACTGGAAATTAAAGGCTTCATTAGCACGTATCATTACGGAATCAGATGAATTAGTTGGCTATGCAAGTGGTGGAACACCCAATAAAGAAACTGGTAGTGGGGTTTCGATTTATTCTACTCACTGGGCTTATAAACCAATTCAAGACTTGTTTAATGTCAGCTTAAACGGCTCATTTGATTTATTGAATCAAACCCATGATGTGATCTTTGGTTCAACATTAACCAGAAGTGAAAATAGCCAGCCGTACTTTACCAATTGGTGGATTGATGGTTGGAGTGGAAATATTGATAATATATATAAATGGGATGGAAATACGCCTGCACGTCCAAATAATCCTGCCGTAGGATGGACCAAAGAAAATAATACAAGTTCATCATTTTATACGGCAGCTCGGTTCAAATTAAGTGATGATTTAGCACTGTTGCTCGGATCACGTTTAGAAAATTGGAAGTTAAAAAAAGAAAATAATGACTATAAAGAAAATAAAATTACAGTCACAACCCGTAAAGAAGAAAATAAACTGATCCCTTATCTTGGCTTAGTTTATGATCTCACCCCTAATTGGTCTGCTTATGCGAGTTATACAAATATATTTTCTCCACAAGATCTAAAAACAAGAGCTGGGGATTATATAGACCCATTAGAGGGAAATAGCACAGAACTTGGAATCAAGGGCGCTTTTTTTGATAATCAACTTAATCTAAGTGCTGCAATTTATGAAAATAAAGAAGATAATTTTGCGGTCGCGATTCCTGAACAGCCTGATAACTCACATTTAGCACCTGATGGATCTCAAGCATATACAGCAGAATCTGGAACCAAGAGTCGCGGTATTGAATTAGAAGCCACAGGAAAACTCACAGATGCTTGGCAAATCTCCTCAAGCTTTGCCCGTAATTTAAGCCGAGATCGTAATGGTAAGCTCTTAAACCCTAATATTCCAAGTAATACTGCCAAACTTTATACAACCTATAGACTTCCTTATCTTAATGAAGCAATAACCGTTGGCGGAGGCATACGTTGGCAAAGTGAAATTCAATCAGCAGATCAGAAATTTACCCAGAGTGAATACAGTGTTGTTGATTTAATGGCACATTATAAAATAAACAATAAATTAACAGCCAATCTCAATATAAATAATCTTTTTGATAAAAAGTATTATTTAACAACAGGCAATAGCTACTACGGTGCACCAACTAATTTTAGAGTGGGGTTAAAATACGATTGGTAATTCTGAAACCTATTTATAATTAGCTAAACATTGATTTAGCTTAAAATAAACCAATGAGTTAGATGTAGAGAAAGTTACCGTTAAGGTGGCTTTCTCTACAAATTCAAATATTATCAAGATAACTAAAATAAACGCCTCTGCTGGTCTAGCAGTAAATCTCATCTAGTTCTTCCGTTGATTTTTAAGCTGCCTATATGGCAGTGAACTTGAAGAAGCGATTAAGAAGTTAAAAGTTTAATTTCTAAGCTGCCTATATGGCAGTGAACCGCAACTCTTAGTGCTCCCTTCTGATTGTCTTTTTCTAAGCTGCCTATATGGCAGTGAACAATAATTTTAAATCAAAAAACGCTCTGATAACAGCAAGTTAAATATAAAAACCACAAAATACCCAAAGTTTTTAAAGCACATATAACCTATTGATTTTATTAAACTATAAAATGATCAAAAAATATTGGGGGAAATTTTGGTACGAATAGAAGAATACCTAAACCCTAAAAAATCATTGTTTTCACTATTTCATACACAGCATTCCATCCATCCAAATAAAAAATACATAGCAAAAAACCATCCGCAGATGGTTTTCATAACGCATGATTTATTACTGAAGTGAGTTTTCACTTCAGTATGATTGATTAAAATTTAAAGGTTGCGCCTACAAATACTTTTTGACGCTCAACGAAGTATGCGTCTGCACCATTTGACAATTTTTTATCAAGTAAATTAGTAAAGCCACCACGTACAGTGAGCTTATCATTCACTTGATAATTGCTTGCTAGATTTACAATCGTATGTGGTTTTTGCATCGTAGGAGTAGCGCTTTTATCAGTTAAATATTGCTTACCTAAATATTGCGCAGACAATTCTACATTGAGTGGATCTATCGGTTGCCAATTTAGGGCTGAATTTACCGTTAATTTTGAAGTGGTCAGTAAGGTTGCACCAGTATCTTCATTTTTTGCTTTTAAGAAATACGTTGCATTATTATTCCATTTTAGATTGTCTAAAACTGGGAAATTTACAACCATTTCTAGACCACGCGTTACTGCATTTTGAATATTTTCATTTCGAGTAAACCAAATACCACCTTCGTGACCTAACGGCGAATAAGTGATTTTATTTTTAAAATCTGTATGGAAGAATGTCAAACCTAGGTCTGTACCAAAACCAGTATAATTTACACCAATTTCATAGTTTGTGCTTTCCTCAGGCTTAAGGTTTGGATTACCTGTCATAAAGCAGCTACCACCCGTATAGGTATCTGGCTTTTGCTTACTGTCATACCAAATTTTACCTCTTAACCCATTGCAACCATTCCCACCAGATTCAGTTGCCCCACCAGGAGATGATTCTTTCACAGTTGGTGCACGGAAACCTTTTGCGATCCCCCCTTTAATCACAAGATCATCCATTGGACTATAAACTAAATAACCTCTTGGACTATGATGCTCACCATATTTATCATCATGATCTAAACGATTCCCTACTGTTAATGTCAAATTATCGAGCAGTGAAATATTGTCTTCAAGAAATAATGCCCAATTTTTATTATCCACCTTAGGGTCGGTATAGCTTTTCCCATCCCAACTGCCACCAGGTAGAGTACCAATCGTATCAGTATTGGTTAATTCTTGTTTTTTCCATTGACCGCCAACAGTTAAGACTTGCTTAAACATTAGCTCAAATGGCATGGTTAAGCTACCCTCAACAATCAATTCATTTGATTTACTCGTAACCTTATTAATACTTGAATCATAATCATTGTAGTATGCGCTTAACTTAGATTTACCAATTGCCCACTCACCATCATGCGATACGCTAAATGAATTATGTTCTAATTTTTTAGCTCCCCAACTGGTCTCTTGTTCTGCACCTGTTTTGGCGTTAATTTGAGAACCTTTTTCATTCTTTTGGATACTGTGCCCTGCTTCAAAACTGAATGACTGTTTATCTGTTGGCTGATAGTGCAACATCGCATTGTAGTTTTGATCTTGAGAACCTGTGGTTCCGTTACCTGCTGAATATTTCTTATCTGCCTCTCGTTCAGTCATCCCTGCCGTCAAGCGTAAACCTAAGGTATCAGTTAATGGACCAGCAGCCATGACACCTGTTTGTAAAGAAGTGCCTAAATCAGACGAAGTTGTTGGCTGAGTATAATTTAAAGTGACATTACCGCCCCAAGCATTGGGAATCTTCTTAGTAATAATATTAATTACACCTCCCATGGCATCTGAACCATATAAGGAAGACATTGGACCACGAACGACTTCAATTCTTTCAATCATATCGGGTGTAATCCAGTTTAAATCCTGACGACCTAAATCTGGACGATAACTTACATCTCTTGAAGACCCGATGCGTTTACCATCAACTAAAATCAGTGTGTAATTGTCTGGTAAACCACGCAATTTAATCTTAGAACCTTCCTTCGAAGGACTAATTCCACCTGTTACCCCAGGGACTTTACTTAATAACTCTCCAAGACTACCCACAGGTTGTTTTTCAATATCTTCGCTTGTAATAACACTAATACTTGCTGGTGCTTCTTTAACATCTACTGCCTGACTACTCGCAGTCACCACAATTGTTTTTAACTTTGTCGCATCTTCAGAAGTATCTTTTGCATATGCTGAAATTGACATTGCTGTGAGTATAGAGATTGACAGCGTTTGAAATCTTAATTGTTTATTCATGTTAATACGCAACTTAAATTACGGAGGAATTGTGAAAGAATTGTTGCGTATTGTATTTGAGCAAAATCTCAAATGCAATTACTAATAATAATAATTATCATTTATATATTTTTAACTTGAGGTAAATTTATGCAAATACACTTAATCTCAAATACATGAAAAGTATTGTTTTTAAAGACCAAATTCAAGGAATAGTTTTATCAAAGTTGAATTCAAAAATTTATTTTTGGGTGCACTTTTTATAGCTTTCTTTTTCTACAAAAAAGAAAGCTTACAAGCCATCAAACTGCTTGTAAGCTTTCCTTTGCTTATTTTACTCACTATCATCAAGATCAAATTGGTCAGTTTTAAAGAATCAAATACATTAAAAATTTATAAATATCAAAATCTTCAATAATTAGTACAATGTTTTTGATCAATCTTACTCAATTTTTTCTGATTCAATAGAAATAAAACCCGCTTTTCCCCCTAAAAGCATAGTCCTATTTCTTGATAAAATAGTTAAATGAAATGTTACTTTTTCGGTAAAGTGGGTTTAGTCGCATAATCTACACCATGCTTTTCTAAATACTCACGAATCAGTTGGCGAACCACTTGTGAAGGCTTTAGATCCTGACGATTGCACAATTCCTCAAAAGCTTCCTTTTTGTTCGGGTCTATCAAAATAGTTAATCTTGCTGTTTTATTTTCCATATCCCCAATCTCTTAATTTATTTAGAAATAGAATTCTAATAACATTTATGAGTTTTTCAATGATATTTTTTTATTTTATAGTATTCATATTTATAACTTTACATTCATAGACTTAAGTCGACTATTTCACTCAAGTTTCAATATCTTTAGATAACCTATATTCGGGCTGTATTTATATGCTAAATATACTTTCTATTTTTGAGTATTGATGATTTAAAATGGCTATTACACCTTATCCAATATAATAGCCAATCGATGTTTTTAGGAAAAATCTAACTCTTTTTCAAAAATTCGAAGTTCATGTCTTGCCATCGCTAAGTTCGATTTTTGGCGATCCAATACCAGATATAAAAATAAATCGCTATTCTTTTCAAGTGGACGTAATAAATGATACTGCTTCCCGAGTGTGATCAAAACATCATCAATCGTATCTTTCAAATCTAGTGCTTTTGCTGTTTTAATTTTTGCTCTTAAAACTTCCGTATTTCCAGCAGCAGCTAGTTCTAAATCGATCCCCGTTCCTTGAGCGGCAAGTGATAATCCACTTGTATAGTCTACAAGTGCTGCTGCTGTGAAGCCATCAATTTCAGCCAATGGATTTAAGTCAATTTTAGCCATTATTTTTTACCCCTTTTATTCAATATAAGATGATTTATATAGATTTATAACACTATATAACAACATAAAAATATCATAAAATGATAATAAAATATTATCTTATTATAATAATATGTGATTTTTTTAATGTTTTTCAGCACCTTGACACACAAAAGCCCTCCAATGAGGGCTCTATCAAGCTTTTGAACTTTTTAGCTCAGTGCTTACATCACTATAGTAAAATTAGATCTTCTTCTTTTAGCAACTTTTATAATTTTTGTTTGTTTTGTTTTCATAGGCAAATAGTAGATAAGAAATCTGTAAAAATAATTACAGTTCAAAAATATCCAATTAATTTTTAAATCCAACACCATGATTGCATAGCATTTTTTGACAATAAAAATTAGCCAAAAGTACTCTTGGTTAAAACCACAAAATTAGTCGTCATTCTGCTTGAATGATATTTTCATTTGTTTAAAAATCAAGCCCGATGCGATAAAACCAAGGCATCCAATAACGATAAACTCAACAATAGCTTCCGTTAAACCTAGAACAAAAAAAACTATGGATAAGACTACCGATACAGTAAAAACGATCTTCGCAAACATTAGAATTAAGCCACTTTAAAGATCAATGTAAATTTAACTATAAAATCATAGTATATAAGTTTTATGAAATTAAATAAGTAACGATAAATTTCTGTGTAATCGTGACTGCACTAAGCTCAATGATTATCTATGTTTTGGATTTGTAGTCTTGTTTTAATCCACTTTATTTTTATAGCGTTAGATGAAAAATCCTATTTTTAGAAAAATCTGAACAAATTATCAATCTATTAAATTTAGTTGTCCATCCGTTATTTTTAAATTAAATGAAGTTAAGAATTTAGCAGTTCTGTTCTTTTGGAGATAGAATTCCTAGGTTTATATTTATCAACTGCGATACAAACATTATGCTCAAGCTGAAGATATGCCAAAGTTAAGATACGATATCGGCAATAGCTGCAGAATCAAGATAAAAACCCTATTGTATTTTTAATAATTTAGATTCACTTTTCATGTGAATCAATATTAATGATCAGGGAATGGTTGATCTTGTCATGATAAAATCATTTTTTAAAGTAATTCAAAAATCGTTTGGAAGAATTTTTCATGAAACTTATAGTAATTTTATCTACCTTTACGGTTTTACTTTCCGGCTGTGCTGCAATGAGTGTTGAACAATGTAAAACTGCAAATTGGTTTAACGTTGGCGAAAAAGATGGCGCTGCTGGAAATAAATCCCACTTAGATAAATACTATTCCTCCTGTAAAAAAGCCAATATTATTCCTAGTCAAAATCTTTATGAAATGGGTTATCTAAAAGGGTTAGGGGCTTACTGTCAACCTGAAAATATTTTTTATGAAGCTTTAGAAGGTCGCGGTAATTTTCGAGTTTGTCCTGCAGAGAAACGTGAATCCTTACGTCATTATTATCAAGTCGCCAATAACTTTTATCATGCGAATTCAGAATTTAATACCTCACAAAACAACCTAGATTACTATCTTGGAAAGTTAGATAGTAAAGACCTCTCTACCAAAGATCGTGATGACTATAAAAAGAAATTATCTGACCTCCGAAGCAATAGCAGTCAAGTACGCTCACGTTATCAAGATGCACTTCGGAATCTAGAACGTTTTAAAGCTGAGCATGATCTCTATTAGTTTTAAACAAAGTCACAGAGATCTACTCAGTAATGATTTCGAACGTCGCTTGGAATAAATCATTCGAATAAAAAAGCCTCACATCACTGTGAGGCTTCCCCTTAATTTTTGCGCTGATTAAGGATTATTGTATGTTTATTCACTATAATGAATTAACAATCACAGTTTTACTAAATAACGTGAAATGTGTCAATTTTAAAACATGAAACAACCATATTTTTTCAACTATTCACCATCATTCAATGATACAGACTTGTTTTCTTAATGGACTATCATCTGCAAGATCGTCATTAGATGAACCAATACCATGTGTAATGCCATTTTCATCATAAAATGACAAAAATGTATAAGTTTTATTTTTATCACAGTCTACATAATTGATCATTTTCATATATTTAAAAGAATTATCCTGCCTATCCTTAGCGACTCTTAGCATAACTGCTTTATATCTAGGCTGGTCCAATTTTGGCTCTCTTTTTACAAGAAAAAGCGACTTTTTTATTTTAGATGTATGCTTATCATCTAGCTCTTTTTTAAACTTTTTAATATCTAATTTTTCTTCAAGAAAAGTCGGTTTTATTGGATCAGCAAAGCTAAATTTCGAATTCAATAAAAGAAATGCCAAGAGAATTTTTTTTATCATTGATTTGAATGTCATCTACAAAAAAAGTTCAATCATATCAATTAAAGCCCCAACTTTTGATGGGTGCACTCGCTAAGTAATTTTAAAGACTTATATCAATATCGATGTTGTTGGCAATGTCAGAAACAATATCTTTATTCGTATTCACAATCAATCGACCTGTTTCCACGATCAGATCAACGGCATCCAATGGATTGATCGAATTCACGATATCATTCATTATGCTAGAGTCTTTTTGCTCTTGTTGAGATTGCTGTTCTAAATCTTCATTTTCTAAATTATTCACTTTGTTCTCCCATAAGCCTCATATAAAAATCTCCCAATGATCAGGAGCTATTCAGTTGACTACATCTCGATAGCAGAACTATGCCATATTCCCTCTACAGGACCAATAGCTGACTTCTATTCATAGTCTCAATCCAGCAAATGCAGAGTCTTATAGTGATCTTGTGAATATGTATCTTTTTTTGACATGTGGTTCATCCCCACAATAAAACGAGACAGACTATTGAAATGGTTTTCATCATTGAGTCTTATCTTGATTGAAAAATTAAACCCAATCAAAAAATAAAAGTTGGTTCATTTAGGTGGGGAATCAAGTTATGGTTATTTCTTTCTGGAGATCTTAAAACTTACAGTGTTTTAATTCCAAAAAACAGAAAATATTTTTTCTTTACCAGCATTTTTGATCCTCACCTTGTAGCCCGCTTTCTTAAATTCTTCACCCAAATTAATTATGTCATGTTGAGCAAAATCTTTAGTAATGTATTCACTTACAAATAATTCTCCTTGATCAGCTTTTAATCTAATTTGTGTTTTCAAAAATCTTTTAAGCTGCTCAATTGAAAAATATGGCGCTTGATTGGAATCAATATTAGCTTCACTCATTTTAGGTATTGGCATTTCAAAACTCACAATCGCAAAGTAAAAAAATATTATGAACAGCTTAACTTTGAATTGGGTATAAAAATTGAAATATCATGTATTCTTTGTCATTTCATTTATATGATTATTTTTTAACAACTTTTAAGCAATGATGACAAACCTCCAACTCGCCATCTTTACAATAATGTGTCTCAATCACACGATGAAAGCCAAACATACATTTTAATAGTTGGATCAAAATCAATCCCTCCATAAAATAAAAAGCCCATCTCAAGATGAGCTTTTCCATTGAACTATTCTACTTTGGAAACCATATTCCAGTTGGCACATTTCCCAACAGGTGTACAAGTAAAGTTAAAACAATAAATACAAAAAAGAAAAAAACGATGTTTATTGATTTGTCTATCATGATTTCACCCTCATTTTATTGTTGTTTCTTTTTTATACAATAAATTATGTAAAATATCAAACAATTTAAGTAACTTAAAATATATTTTTTACCATTTGTTAAAATAAATTATCAAACAATCAGAATAAAAAATCATGGATTATTCAAAATGATCACCATTTCACTCTAACCCAAATGCAGCAAGGCAAAATGAAAAAATATAAAAAAAGACGCCTTAGCATCTTTCATTTATATGAAGTTTATTTAAACAATAATATTTAATTTTTTAAGTAAAAAATTTTTAATAATTTCATTCTCATCTAATAACATCAGTTCATCAGATACCCAAAAAATATAAAATACGTTTTTAAACTGAATCTTTCTTTTAAAATAGTTTGTTGTTGAATTGGGTAATTTGCCTTTTACTTTAAAAGACTTTTTATTATCATTTCCTAGCAACTTACTTCCATGCCAGGGACCGCCTATACAAATATTCATAAGAATTAATTTTAAAGATGTTGTTCTGAATTTACATCAAATCTATAAATAAACAACCCATACCTTCGTATAAATTTTAAGCAAAACAATAATAGGCCACATCATTGGATCAAATAGCGCATTATTTGAACTCCAATGATGTCAAGTTAGAAAGCAGAACATCCGTTTACAGTAGCTATTCCAAATATGAATTCATTCATATTTATTAAAAGTGTGCTTAAAATCACATTAAATCCTCAATATTCTTTCAATAAAGCTTAACTATTCAGCTTTCCATCGATACTAATATTCATTTTTCAAATCGTTTTATGCTTTTAGATAGAAGCCAGATACTTATCATTTATTGATTAGGCTAAAATTAATAAACCCACCTAAAAAATAGGTGGGTTTATTAAAGACTTAAATACCAAGTCAAAGTGAAAAGCACAACCTTCTTCACTGGTTAAATTTTACACAATTCATATTAAGATTCAAGAAAATATTTTACCTTTTGGTAAAGCTTCATATATGTATCGTAAATTTTATGTAACAGACTGCTTAAATCCTTAGCAAATCGCCTAAGGATTGTCGGTCTAAGCGATCTAAAGCTTAAATTTTCATGGATTACAATAACCACGCGCTTGATTCAAATATGTCATATCACACATATAAAAACTGGATTCAACATATTGATTAAATATAATAATTTATAATTCAAAAACGTAGCCCGATAAATTTTCCAATCGCGCCGTAATATGAAATATTTAGAGGAATAAGCTTATTACTATAATACCCATACATAAAGTCATTCGCTTTTTAAAAATTTTTTAAGCTTTTGTTATTTATACTTATACGATCATTAATTGGGTTTTGACAAATGATTGACAATCTCACCTATTTTGCAAAAGTTATAAGAGCATATTTTGTCTCAGATAAGCAATATTTAACCAAACGTTTTATTAATAAACTTGGCTATATTCCCAATTTTGATCAACCCAAAAGTTTTAATGAAAAAGTCACGGCACGAATGATTTTCGAAAGAGATCCATTACATACCTTATTAGCTGATAAATTGGCCGTAAGAGAAGTGATCAGCAATAAAATTTGTTCTTCTCATCTGATCCCATTGATCGGCGTATATAAATCTTACAATGAAATTGACTTTAGTCGAATGCCCGACAGATTTGTTTTGAAATGCAATCATGATAGTGGCAGTGCAATCATCTGCAATGATAAGCGTCAATTTGATCAAAGTAATGCTGAAAACAAATTAGCGCATCATTTAAAGCAAAATATGTATTTCAGAAAAAGAGAATGGCATTACAAAAATATTAAGCCATCAATTTTAGCTGAGCAATATGTTGATTTATTGATTGACCAAGAGACTAAATTAACCATTACCACTTGTAGAGTCCATTGCTTTGAAGGTCAACCCAAATTTATTGAAGTCGATGTACAAGATAGTCTCAAAAATGAATATTCAAATATTTACGATACATCGTGGACACTCCAACCATTTACAGTTGATTTAAAAAGCAATAGCCCTGCATATTTAAAGAAACCAGCTCGGCTAGGCATCTTAATTGAGCTATCTCAAGCGCTCTGCCTTAAATATAGTTATAGCCGAATAGATTTTTTAATATCAAAAAATAATATCTATTTCAGTGAAATAACCCTAACACCTAATGCTGGAAGAATGGTCATTGAACCTAAAGAATGGGATATGAAACTTGGTAGTTATTGGCATTTATTTTAAAATGATTCAAAAACACCCACAAAGAGCCAGACTTATGGGTATATAAATCATGCAAAGCGAGTAAAAAATACGAAGTTTACTTCAATGAAAATATGACATATTACATGTAACCGATCAGTCACTACACAATAAACTTAAACTCAAATTTCCCTTTATAATCAATAGCATCTAAATAATCTTTAATATCATGTGCGATATTCTTAAAGGTTTCTAAAACATCACTTGGTGGATCAATAACGACTTCAATTTTATAATTTTCATCTTCTGTTTTTGTCGTCTGTGTATATACGCCATCACAACTCATTTTTAATTTTAGATAATCCTCTAGCGCTTTAGTTAAATGATTTGTTACCAGCTCAATTTTTGAAAATTTGTGCATATACCCTCTTTCCTAAATCGCGTGTCATAACCAGATAAAGAATTTCGTACCTACCACCCAAATACTCTTTAACTTATCAGAAAGATCAGTTATCCAGACATTAGTTCTTAAGTTACGATTCACTATATCGTATTTTATAGATATACTAATTCAAATTCAGGCTGAAAATCAACTACTATTCTTTTGAAATTTCTACCATTTTGAGATTTCATACCAATAAAAATTAATTTTTCACATATTTTCTTCTTCTATTCTTATATTTCCTAATATATTTTATACCAACACAGTTCTTAAAAAGATCTTGCATAAATTAAAAAATAATCATGTGGAGTGAATCATATTGGTATTGAAAGTTCCTCCTCCCTTTGAGAGAAAGCGAGGATGAGGGGGCTTTTATGTTGATCTGTGGCTTTTAAAGGACTTATGAAGAAGTCTAAAATGTAAAAATTAAAGTCTTATCTACAATGGTTGTAACTGTTCAGATCATTTTACTCAGCACTAATCCAAGTATGCCCCAATCCAAGTGTGATCCAATATAGGTTTGATGAATAAAGCACGGAAAATAATTCATCTTCAAATGACAACAAAATCAAAAATAACATTGATTTAAATGAATTAATATTTACACAACTAGGGATGATGATTTTAAAACCAATGGCAATAAATCATTTATCTTTACGCGCTAATCTGTTTTTTATACAAGACTCATTTAGAGACTACCATAGCAATATCTTAAAATTCTCATAACTAATCGACATATAAATAAAAAATTACTGATTGAACTAAGAAACTAATAGATTTTTTAAAAGAGTACTTTTTGTTTCATAACATTTCCAACATATAAGTCTATACATAAAAGTGTTATGGTATAACAATTCAAAAAAAGAGTTCTTCATGACAAATCCATATATCAATAGCAAGTTCTATATTCTAATTTTAGTCTTATTTATATCAATTATGACCACTAATGTAATTCATAATGATTTATCAGACACCTTATTAACCATAATTAACTGTTTTATCATCATAAAAATATTACATGTATTGTCTATTCAACTTTTAAACACAATCTTTAAAATTTGTAATCCTTAATTCAATTAAACTATACAGTTATATTTATTCAATATAAATAGAATGTTCTTCAGCAACGATTAAAAAAAATTTAAAATAAAACACTTATGAGTACAAATAAGTCTAGAAAACGCTAAAATCATCAATTTAATTTTTATAGAAAAAAGCCCTCAAATGAGGGCCTTTATACATTTCTTAGTATCCAACAGTAAAACGTTGATTAATATGGTTGTTATTTTCAATTTCATCAGATAATGCTATTGCAAAATCTTCAGCTGAAATTTTACTGCCATCTTTACCAATTATAAGTTCATCTTTTCCTAAACGAAATTCTCCTGTACGTTTACCTGGAGCAAACTCAGCCGAAGGTGATATAAAAGTCCATTCAATATCATCAACGTGTTTAAGTTTTTCAAGGAAATTTACAGCAGCTTCTGCTTCAGGTTTATACGCAGCAGGAAAATCATCCGTATCCAATAAGCGTACATTTTTGTTGGGAATAGTCAGTCCACCAGCACCACCAACAACCAAATAACGCTTAACTTTAGAATCCCGAATTGTGTTAATCAATGCATTCGCATCTAAGCCATGAAAAGGAACAGCACTTATCACGGCATCTTGCCCTTTTAGAGCTTCAACAAGCGCTTCATGATCATTTAAGTCCACATCTACGGATAAAACACGTTCCGTATCAGGTACTTTATGTGTATTACGTGCGATGGCTTTAACGTAATGACCACGTGAAACAAGCTCTTCTAAAATACGTGAACCCGCCATACCTGTTGCACCAATTAAAGCAATCTTCATAATCGTTCCTCACTTATTTAAGATAATTCAAAAATCTTAATCAAATAGTTTTATAAACCATTAAATATAAAACTTATAATGTTTAAAATTTTATAAATAATTTACATATGAAATAATTAACAATTTATAGATTAAGATTAATAATCCATTATCACCTACATAGCTCTATTTTAAATTATTAGTTAAGTTTATTTTCTGTCAAAATCATGTAAACAATGTCACTTTTTAATAGCTCTCATGTATAGGTATTTATTTTTAAGTACAATGATTTTAGTAACTGACTTTCACTTAAATAAAGCTTGTGCCTTATTTTAAAATATACCTACTAAGATGGCTGAGTTGCCTTAGCTGACCCTATTAAAGGTGGCCAATAAACAGAAAAACGTTATGATTATTCACTTCGATTAGCTAAACACACAGCCCTAAATTTTTGCATCTTTAAAAACTACCTACCAAGAGTGTAGCATTTTATATTCAGGATGTAGTTTTGATTAGTTAAGATATTCTATGAGGTAACTCTTAGTCACTTTAGACCGATTAAATTAAGGCTAAAATTATAAAAAAGAATTGAGAAGCTAGAATATTTGATTCAAGTGCTTCTCATCATTTGTCGTTGCTGGCGAACTAATCCTAACTGCATCTTTCTCTCAAGTATTTCTTCTTCAGAGAATGATAATGAATCTTTTAATATTTCAATAGGTAATGAACTATTTTCAATCAAATAGCAGTCTTGATCAGTTGACCACTCTGAAATCAATGTTGCTTTTTTGCGCTTATGTCTATGATGCATATAGATACCCTTAATCAAAAACCTTATAGATTTATTTGCCGATCAACCCATTCCAAAAATTTATTTTTATTATTTATTTCTGGTGCGTTGACTATTACTATATTTTTTTTACTGCCAAATTTACCCGAGATTTTGTTTGGTTTCTCAAAATTAAACTCATCATCTGTGCCCTCATTTAAAGATCTGAAATATTCAGCGATCTTCTCAAAATTTGTTTTGCTATTAAAATCAGGTCTTAAAAGTAAAAAATTATAAATTTGTTCTAAAACAAAATCATAGTTAATATTTTTCATAATATGCTCAGTTCAAATTTATTAAGTAATTTAAGTATTTTCAAATTCATTATATCTAACGATAGAATGACTAAATTCTACCGTTAGATGGTTTATAATGACTATACCTTTCCACGAGAAATAAAACCAATCACAGTAAGGATAACAGCCACGACTAATAGAATAACTGCAAAATCTTTTGAAAGACCTGCTACACCACCAAATCCTAAAAGACTCGCTATAAGTGCTATTACAGCAAATATAATCGCCCAACGAAACATAATATAGTACTCCCTAAAATATATTTTGATTTAAGATAACACTATAAATTAATAATTTAATTCGAGTGTTATTTTATGTGATTAAAATGTTCTAGTTTAGAATATATTTTCACTTAAAATAACACTAAAACTTAAGCATAACAATTAAGATCAACTTACTATTTTAAAAATAGTAATTGCTAAAATTTACTTTTTATATAATTTATTAAGAATAAAATATCGATCGACGCGTGTATCCTTTAATTTAGGCATAATCATTTTTATCATGAATAATACAGAACAAGAAATAAAAAGCATGATGATGACTTCAACAGAGTAACTTATCATGAATAAAAGGCTATAAAACCCTAAAAAGAAAGATAGGCTTAGGAATACCTTTTGTAAATAAATTGTGATCAATACCCCATACAGTAAAGCTGATAAAAACAAGTTGAATTTCTTATTCATCCCCAATTGATCAAAAATAATAATGAGCAATGAAATACTTAAAACAGAGACAATAAAAATAACAATATTTTTTAAAATTTGCATTTCATCCCCTCTTATTTCATATTTATAAAAATGCTCCCCCCTTAGTTGTCCGACTAAGGGGGAAGACTCCCCCAATACACAACACTTTTTATTTAGCACATCAATTTTATAACGAATTATTTTAATTTAAGCGTTAGCGACAATCACCTTAAATTAAGATTCAGATTTATAATAATGATGAGCACTTGTGGTGTATCTAGGCAGTATAAATAATATGAAATTTAGCGATATAATCCATGGCTTACATGATTGTGAGAAATTTCTTACATTTGTATATTTTTTAACCACACAAAATTCAAAATATGTAAATTAAATATATTATTTTCAAATATTTAATTTTAACAATAGGCTCAATTTGTTTTGTAAAGTAACAAAACACTCAAACAGTGTTAAAAAACTTTACATTTCATGTTTAGACCGGTTGGTACGATTTGTTAGCTTTTGATTAATTATCAATGTATTGTAGTCATCATTACTAATCTTTCTATGTGAATACATAAAGCTTATTAATAAAATTAAAGCGTTAGCACTTAGTTCGAAGTAATTATTTATCGTGGAAGCCTTCTAATGGAATTTGTAAGAGTTTTATATGCAAGTAAAGCTACGAGTACTCATCCAAATCTTAAGAATGATTTGATAGAAATTCTTAACACAGCTGTTGATTTCAACTCTCGCAATGAAATCACAGGCGTTCTTTATTATGGACATGGATATTTTGTTCAATGTCTTGAAGGACATAAAAGTAAAGTTGATGATCTGTTCTATAATCAAATTTTAAAAGATCAACGTCATCAAAACTGTGAGATTTTATATTACGAAACATGCGACATAGGTTTGTTTAAGCATTGGAATATGAAATTTGCCCCTGTCAATAAAAGACTTGGTGACTTTTTCCTAGAAAATCATCGTGATGATTTCAATCCATTTCTTCTTTCTAGTGAGACGATCCCTTCTTTTATCGACCTTTTAGCGGGTGAATACGCTATTGAGCCATATAATTTTGATATCAATGAATAAGATTTTTTATACGAATCTACGCAACTTGAGGAAAGATGTATGCTAATTCGATTGTGCTATGCGAGTACTCGAAATGAATTAGCCAATGACCTTATTGAAGATTTAAATGCTATCTTAAATACTGCGCGTGATTTTAATGGAAAAAATAAGATTTTTGGCGTTCTATATTATGCCAATAATCATTTTTTTCAATGTCTTGAAGGTGAAAAGCCTATAGTTCAAGCGCTATTTCAAAGTATAAAAAATGACGCTAGGCACAATAGCATTATTGAATTTGAAATCATGGATATTGACAAAATTAGTTTTAAAAACTGGTCAATGAAATATGTACAAAAGTGCTCAAAAGTTGATTTATTTTTTAATCAGCTTGGCTATAACTCATTTACGCCAGCAGCCCTCAATGACGTTCATTTAAATAGCTTATTAAATGAGCTTTTGAAAGAAAAGCAAACTCGAGTGCGTAAAAAGGTCGGTTTAAATCAACGAGGAATCTCCTCATTTCTTTAAATATCAAAAGAGAGGGTTATGGACCCTCTCTTTTAAAGAATTTTAAATTTTGACTGATTGACTCGAACCCAGTTACTCTGATTCACCAGATATAAATGCTTTCACTAATTTAAAAAAGTGACAAGCTTCCCAGCGCCATTACAAATCGAGACTAGTTAATGAATGGATTAATCTCTTGTTGGCCGCTTGTTAAGTTTTCACTTTTAATTTCCTATATCTATAGAAATGTATTGTTACCATCCCTAAATAGATAAAGTTAAATCGTTTTTACCTTAGGTACATGTTTTAAATTATTATGAAAATTATTTATCTTTAATATAATTAAGTTTTATGAGTAATTTATTTTATTGTTATTATTAATACTAACTACTTTAAAGTTACAATTTTTATAATTAATATTTTCGTTTATTCTTGCATGATCAAGTTCATCCCATAATTCAAAGTAAAAAAATTCAGATGTGTCTGAGTAAATCCAAAACCACAAAGTAGATTCATCTTTTTTGACTGGGTCATAAATACTATCTTTAACTTTGACAAGTTTATGTAAATGAAATTTATCATCTTGAAGTACTATTTCATGAATACTCAATAGTGTGATTCCTGCAATTTAAAATCATTTAGACTATAACTCATTTTTATTTCTTTTTTTTATTATGATTTTTTTAAAAATGTAATTTAATGATTAAATGTACATATATCTTTATATATGTAAGTTAAATTTAAGATAGGTTTGAAGCACCTTAGTACTTAACTTAAATAAGCCAAGTATTGCTACATTTTCTAGGTATTTTTATTTTGTTGCTAACTTATTGCAAACATGTTGAATATACCTCCATTTTCTGCAATTTTTCTGAATTCACGTATAATAGAGATGCAACAAAAGCAAAAAAAAGACCTATAAGCTTTTGAATCACTTATAAGTCTTTAAAAATCTTGGTAGGTATATCCAGACTCGAACTGGAGACCTCTACGATGTCAACGTAGCGCTCTAACCAACTGAGCTATACACCTGAAGTGCTGAGAATATTATTCATTTTTTAATAAGATGACAAGCCTTATTTCTTTACTTTTAATGCATTCGCACACTCTTTAAGCAATTTCTTGATATTTTGAATATCCTGTTGATTTTCATTACCTAAATAGACAATTTTTTGAAAAATCTGATTCACTTGTTCAAACAGATGTTTTTGTTCAGTCCACAAGGCTAAACGCTGCATCCATTGTTGAAAGGTTTCTGATTCAGCTTTTTGATCAACCTCAGATAATTGATGATTAAATTGAGCAATGATTCGCTCAAGTCCTGACATTTGACGAGTGCGCCAAAATTGCGTCACCCCCCAATAGATCAGCAGTAATCCAAGAATTCCAAAAATTAAAACCAAACCATAACTATAAGCCGATGTTAAGCCAAGCTTGTTCATCCAGCTGCTTTGCTTCTCTGCATCGTAACCGACAACCTTACTCTGCCATTGAAAACTGGCATAGTCACTCCAAACACGCAGCGTTCTAAGCAGTGATGAATGCTGGAAACGCAAATTTGAATAACCCGCATCACCAAAAATCGAACGATCGTCATTCATCACATTTTGCATACCACGATCAATACGCATCGGTGCAATGATGGCCGTTGGATCAATGCGTTGCCATTGCCCGTGTTGATAAACCTCAGCCCAAGCATGTGCATCTAACTGACGTACTTCCCAACTTTGACCATCAGGAGACAGCTCACCACCTTGGTAGCCTGTGACTACACGCGCTGGAATTCCAACATAACGCATAAGCAAGACAAAGCTTGAGGCATAATGTTCACAAAACCCCTGCCGAGATTGAAACAAGAACTCATCAACGCGGTTATTCCCCAACCTTCCTGGTGCAAGTGTATAAACAAACTTTTCTTTCTTGTACCAGTTCAATACATTCTGAATATAAGCTTCAGGATTAGACTGGCTCTGCTGATACAGATTTAAAGCAAACTTCTGGGCTTGTAGATCACTCTTTTTCGGATAACTGAGGTTATTTTTCAGCATCATCTGTTCAAAATGTGCATCCTGAATATCTCTAACCTGACTCCCCATCCACTGCAATTCAATTGGCTGGGTACGCTGTACCAGTCGTTTAGGTGTTATCGACCAATCTTGGTGTAACTCAAAACGTTGTTCTATTGGAATCGACTTTTCCAAACCGGTAATCCATTGCTGACTTGGATCACTGGCAAGATATTGATAATGAAATCCATCAATCTGCCCTGCGATCTTGGAATAAGCTTTTACCCGTTTATTGGCAAACTCACTTGTCCACGTTGTACCATCATAACGATCAAGCACCATCGCTCGCCAATACAGCTCATTACGATTTGGCAATTGCTGCATATTGCCAATAACTCGAAATGCCAATGCACTTGACTGTGAAAGCTCAGCAATATCACCCGGTGACATGCGATCACTTAATCCCGTTACCGCTTTATTATTGGGAATGGGGATTTGCCAAAGTGGTGGCAAACGCGGAAAAAACATAAACAGTAAAATAAAGAATGGCAAAGCCAAAGCAATAAATTTAAGGATATGCAATGAATCACTTTTAAGTGACTGAAAAATCGGTTGCTCTATTTCAAAATTGGCGATTTGTACACGATACAGTCCAACCAAACAACTGATTAAACAGCATAAAACTAACAGTGCCATCCAAAAGGCTTGGCTGTGTAAAAACAAACTGGCACTGACGAACAAAGCAAAGTTAAACAGAATAATAAAGTCACGCTTTGATTTGGTTTCTAGTGCTTTCGCAAATAAAAATGTGGAGAGAACCGCTGTACCTGCTTCTACGCCTAAAAATGTGCGGGAATCAAAATAAATGATGAGCAAAGCTAAAAGTGCAAAAACTAATTTTGGGGTTTGTGCAAATAATCGAGGCAGATTATAGACTTGATGTTTATTGGTTTTGTCATAATACAGTGCTAAACCCACGATATTAATGAGGAATAAAATAGACAATGCCACAGGCATATAAGCCAGCTGTGCCAGCCAAATCAAACTCAGCACAACTAAAATTGAAATTTGTATCGATTTATTCATTGTTCATCCTCATGCTTGCGCCAATAAGGTTTTGATATGAATATAGTGCTGTTCACCAATCCCGTTTTCAGTTTGTGCATGCGGTAAAATGATGCTGTACGGCGTTTCCGTCTGATGACATCGATCGACCAACTCCATCATAAAACTTAGCTTCTCTTCATGGTCTGCGCTTGGCATTTTGCTATATTCAATTTGCATCGCATGGGTATCAACCAAATCATCGAATTGCTTTACAAATAACCCTTGTCCACGCGCGGCCTGTTTCCAAGAAATGCTTTGCAATGAATCACCTGATTTAAAAGTCCTTAACTCTTTAAATTCATCTAAATCAGGCTCACCTGTATTGGAATAATTCTGTGATTGATGGGTTAAAGACTTCGCTTCAGGGGCAATCCAGTAACTGTCAGTTAAATAAATATAGGTCCATGCCCGTACTAAACCAAGCGGATATGTGGAGTAAATTTGAATTGGGGGAACTGAAAATTCACCTCGTTGTTGTGGGATAAAATTCAATTCAAAACTTTGTTGTTTTTCTTCAAATAGAAAGGATTGTAATTGTTCATCAATTTTAAAGTTTAAAAACTTAGGCGTAGCACGATCTTGTTGTAGGTTAATTCTCACCTTAAAAGCTTCATTAACCTTACCCACCTCATCAACAACCACATCTAATGTAATCGCATGTAATTGTTTAAAACTGAGATAGAAACTAATACATAAAATTGCACTGATTAAAAAACAAAAACCAAGAATTAAATTGTTGGCATAATTAATCCCAGCGATAAAAGTAATCAGAATAAGGACCAGATACAGAAAACCTTGTTGGTACATAAACACCAACACTTGGTTTTGTTTCAGTGTACGGGTTCCTGTATAGCGAAACCGAAGATGCAGCCATTTAACAAATCGTTGACCTAACATAAGCGTTTCCAATTAACCCTTTACAGGAACTTTTTGCATAAGTGCTCGTGTCTCAGACTCACCTAATCCTATACGATGCGACACCACAGCAACAAACACTGCCTGTACATCATCTGCAATTACAAATTGTCTTTTTTCAATCAAGGCAGAGGCTTGTGCTGATTTTTTTAATGCCAATAACCCACGTGGAGATAACCCATGACGACCTTTACGTGTTTCTTCTGCTAGATCAAGCATATATTCAAAAACAACATCACTCAATGTAATTTGATTTACCACACATTGTAATTGCAAAATTTCCTGATGTTGGAAAATCGCTTGTAACTTTTCAATCAAATCATGGCGCGAGTTTTGCTGCAATAATAGTTTTTCTGCTGCGCGTGATGGATAGCCTAAAGACAGTCGCATCAAAAAACGATCAAGTTGTGACTCTGGCAAACTATAGGTTCCACTTTGAAAAAGTGGGTTCTGTGTTGCAATCACCCAAAATGGTTGTGGTAAAGGGTAACGTGTACCATCTATAGTGACATTGCCCTCCTCCATTGCTTCAAGCAAAGCACTTTGGGTTTTAGGGCTACAGCGGTTAATTTCATCTGCAAGCAGAATTTGGGTAAAGATTGGACCATGTTTAAACTCAAATTGATGTTCTTTTTGATTAAACATATTGATCCCAATCACATCACTTGCCAGCATATCATTGGTAAACTGAATCCGTTGAAAATCGAGACCTGCTAAACGTGACAAGCTGCTGGCTAAGGTGGTTTTTCCAAGTCCGGGTAAGTCTTCAAAAAGTAAATGTCCACCAGCCAATAGACTACATAACGCCAGTTTAGTCTGATGACTTTTATCTAAAATAATTTGGTTGATTTGACTTAAAAAATCATCAATTTTTGGATAAAACTGAGTGAGGTCTAAATTTGATACAGTGCTATGTTGTTCTGATGCTTTTACTTGTGTTGTTCCCCAAATCACCTTTTATTTCCCCAATAAAATTATTGTAACTTCCTTAACATACACGGTTTTAAGGAATACTCAATCTTGACTGCGATAAATCCTTATTTTCATTTGCTGAATACACTTCAACATTTATAGCTTCCCCTATCAGCCAAAATTTACACTTTTAATTTTGCGGCATGCTCTAACTTTGTTTTTAAATCGTGTGCACCAATTGAAAATTCACTTTCTGAAATTTCAGCCTGTTTAATCAATTCGATTAAGGTTTTATTGATGGGTGCTTGTTTACCTAACTGTTGGGCGAGCTGGACAACTTCCCCATTGATCCAGTCCACTTCTGTGGTTCGCCCTGTCATCAAATCATCTTGCATAGATGAACGCGCCAAGGGATCGATTGCCAACATTTTACGGCTTAATATTTTAAAAATGAAATTGGGCAAACTGATTATTTTAGGCAATAGATGTGCCGAAATTGCCGTGAGTTTGGCTGGCTGGATTTGTGCTAAATCTAAGAGATGTAACGTTTCTTGTTGCGCCATAGCAAGGCATTGTCGATATTGATGATTAGACAATTGTTGTTTTAATGGTAACTTTGATAAAGCATTGATTGAATTATTTAAATTCAGCAAAATTTTTGCCCATTGCACCGCAAGCATATCCTGATCAAAAACAATCTCTAATTCAGCTTGTTTAAAAAGCTTGGCTAAATCCTGTTGCTGTGTATACGCTTTCACATGCAACGCACCAGATGTCCCTTGATGAAAATGCCCAACTGCTTGAACTGCAACATTAAAAGGCACCATGCCTTCTAAAATCGAATGATGTTTTAAAATCTGCTTTAAAATTGGAACATTACTCAACCCATTTTGAAAACTCACAATATAGGGCCTGTGAACACCCAAGTTGTCATAAAGTTCCTTGGCCACTTGCTCAGTCGCAGCCGATTTTACACATACAAAAATAATATCGGCATCTGTGACTATTTTAGGATCAACACTGAGATGTAAATCATTTGCCGCGATTTTTATCGTTTTACCAGTGTAATCTGTCAGTTTTAAACCAGACGTCCTCAATTCTTCATATACACGAGGACGTGTAATAAAGCTCACATCAGCACCTACCGCTGCTAATCGACCGCCAATATAGCATCCAATACTACCCGCACCATAAATACAGATTTTCATAGCAGTCTCCTTGCATTTATATCTATTAGATGATTCTAGCGGAGTTAGTCTTTGCCAACTGTCAGTTATCCGACAAGTCTAATCATGAAGTACACTGTTATTGCGTTAAACCGATAAATCGCTTCGCTCATATTCAAAAAAAACGGCACCCAAGTGCCGTTCTATTTAAGCTTTAAATCAACGGGTACTTATATCAACATGGACACTTCTTCATTGTTCCACCAGCCGTTGGATAGCGGGCATCTACACAATAGCGATGAAAGGTCTTTTCATCCATTGCATCCATATCGGGATGATGCTTTTTCATGTGTTCCAGATAATTTTGATAATCTGGAACACCCACCATCAAACGGAAACTTTGCTGTAAGCGTGTCCATAATGTTGCAATTCTGGACCAATTTTTAGGATTAAAAATTAGCTCCTTTTGCGACATGATGGTCATCTTGATGATTTTATAAATCACCGTTTTACCACCTTGAGCAAATTTAAGCTTCATCACTCACCTCTCACTCTATCTGTAATATCAACTTAGTGTGATTTAGAAACAGACACTTCTTCAGGATCTGCATACACCGCTGGTGCTTCATTTACTGTTGGCGTTGGACTTGCCAATGCACGACGAATTGCGCCAATAGCAGCAAACAGCATCACAATCGCAACAACCATAAAGAATGCACACAGTGCAGCATTGATTTGATTGGACAATACAATGGTTTGCATTTCTTCAAGTGTTTTGGCTGGTTTTAAAATTTCACCATTGGCAATTGCTGTTGAGAATTTATCCGCCTGAGCCAAGAATCCAATCTTAGGATTGGTATGGAAGATTTTTTGCCAACCCGCAGTCATACAGGTAATGAATAAGAAAATTGTTGGGATAATGGTGACCCATACATATTTTTCTTTCTTCATTTTAAATAAAATCACCGTACCTAAGATCAAAGCCATTGCCGCAAGCATCTGGTTACCGATACCAAACAAAGGCCATAAGCTGTTAATACCACCAAGTGGGTCGACTACACCTTGATAAACAAAGAAACCCCATCCAGCGACAGCAACCGCAGTACCGATCATATTCCCAACAAAGTTGTGTGAGTTTTTAAGTGCTGGAACAACGATACCCACTGTATCCTGTACCATAAAACGACATGCGCGTGTTCCTGCATCGACAGCAGTTAAGATAAACAAGGCTTCAAATAAGATCGCAAAATGATACCAGAACGCCATCATTGAACGATTATTAAAAATATCCGTGATGATGTGAGCCATACCAATTGCAAATGTTGGCGCACCACCAGTACGCGAAAGAATCGTACTTTCACCCACTTCTTTTGCCAGCAAGCTCAATGTCTCAGGTGTAACCACAAAACCAAGTGTACGTACTGCTTCTGCTGCGCTCTCTACTGTAGTACCCAATACTGCCGCTGGCGCATTAATCGCAAAGTAAACACCAGGTTCAAGCACTGTTGCACAAATCATTGCCATGATTGCAACAAATGACTCCATCAACATACCGCCATAACCAATGACACGAATATTGACTTCGTTATCAATCAGTTTAGGTGTAGTCCCAGATGAGACTAAGGCATGGAAGCCAGAAATCGCACCACAAGCAATGGTAATAAATAAGAATGGGAACATAGATCCAGCAAATACAGGACCAGTACCATCAACAAAATGCGTAACAGCCGGCATTTTTAACATTGGCATTGCTACAATAATACCGACTGCTAAACCCGCAATTACACCAATTTTCAAGAATGTTGATAAATAATCACGCGGTGCTAATAACAGCCAAACAGGTAGAACCGAAGCCACGAATCCATAAATGATGAGTGCCCAAGTAAGTTGTGTTCCTGTTAATGTGAAAAATGGTCCCCAATAAGGATCAGCAGCAACATTTCCACCATAAACAATTGCAGCCATCATTAACACAAAACCAATGATAGAAACTTCTGCAATCTTACCCGGACGGATATAACGCATATAGATGCCCATAAATAAGGCAATCGGTATCGTTGCTGCAATACTAAACACACCCCAAGGACTATGTGCCAGTGCTTTCACCACCACCAGTGCCAATACGGCAAGGATGATAATCATTACACCTAATGCGCCAAGCATCACCACTACACCTGCAAATGAACCCAGCTCTTGCTTTGCCATTTCGCCAAGTGAGCGCCCATCTCGTCGTGTAGAGATAAATAAGACCAAGAAATCCTGAACTGCACCAGCAAGAACAACCCCGACCAAAAGCCAAATTGTTCCTGGTAGATAACCCATTTGAGCAGCAAGAATAGGCCCAACCAATGGCCCCGCTCCTGCAATAGCAGCAAAATGGTGACCAAAAAGTACATATTTATTGGTCGGGACATAATCCAAGCCATCTGCTAAACGATGTGCTGGTGTTAATCGCCGAGGATTCAGTTCAAAAACTTTGGTCGCAATAAATAAACTATAAAAACGATATGCGATGCTATAAACACATATCGCTGCAAGCACTAGCCAAACCGCATTGACATGCTCACCCTTGCTGACTGCAAGTATTCCAAAAGATACTGCACCAATTATGGCGACAATCACCCAGATCAATTTTGATAAGGGTGATGATTTTGTTTGAATATTTTCCATTAAAACCTCACATCTTGATTACAAAAAGCAGTTCCATTGTTTTTATAAAGCGTAATGCATTTCCGTGACTCATTCCTTGGTGACTCTACTCCTCATTTTTTTGTTTTCATCTAAGACTTTGGCATTAAAACTGGTCTGAATATGTACTATTAGCATGACATCACAGTGACTTAAATCGCGACTTTGTTATTTTTATCATCAATGTAATTATCCGACTCTCTGACTCTACTATTAATTATAGGCTGTCGATCTACGACTTTAGTCGAAAATTTAGCCGATGTTCGCTATTTTTATAAAGGCTTGTACTTTTAAAAAGCCGTATAGCAACTCAAGCTATGCGCAATAAAAAAGGGATGATTTTCATCATCCCTCAGCGTCATCATTTTTCAATAAAATGATTAAGCACGCTCTAAGTAATCACCAGTACGGGTGTCTACACGAACGCTTTCTTCTTGCTGTACAAATAATGGAACACGTACAACTGCACCCGTTTCAAGTTTAGCTGGTTTACCACCACCACCTGAAGTATCACCACGTACACCTGGATCAGTTTCAACGATTTTCAATACAACGAAGTTTGGCGCACTAACGTTTAATGGAATACCATTAAATAGCATAATTGTGCATTTTTCGTTTGAATCGTCTTTTAACCATTTTGCAGCATCGCCCATTGCAACTTTATCAGCAGCAATTTGTTCGAAAGATACTGGATCCATGAAGTTCCATAATTCGCCATCGTTGTAGAGATAATCCATTTCTACTTCTACAATATCAGCTGCTTCTAAAGATTCACCTGATTTAAAAGTTTTTTCTAATACTTTGCCAGATCTTAGGTTACGTAGTTTTACACGGTTAAACGCTTGACCTTTACCTGGTTTTACATATTCGTTTTCCATGATTGAACATGGGTTACCATCAAGCATAACCTTTAGGCCAGCTTTGAAATCATTTGTAGAATAATAGGCCATGAAAGGCACACTCCGAACTTACTAATTTAAATCTCTACTGCGATGCTATCAGCAAATCACCCGATTTGTGACAGTGATCATTCCAAACAGCAAAGAATGTATTTTACATTTTTCGTATTCTAAATGAGCAATACATCGTGAAGCAATGAAAAATTACCCATGTTCGGTCAGATTGAGGGTAAAATCTTCGATTCATTGGTGATTCACAGCTGTTCAATACAAATCAGCTGTACTGAAAGCATTTTTCCAGTGAAACATTTCAGATTGAACCTGACAGATTCAATCTGAACAAGCAATACCACCCGCTTTCCCCTATCTTCAACTATTTATTGCACGTGGCATGTTAAATTACTTATATCAAGAGCAAAATTGGCAATCTCAACTCAGTGATTTAATTACTGATCCATTAGAACTGTTAGAAATACTCGAACTTTCTAAAGCACAGTTATTGTCTGGTGCAATCCTTGCGTCTGGACAATTTAAACTACGTGTGCCCCGTGCATTTGTCAGAAAGATGGAAGTTGGCAATCCCCTAGATCCGCTTTTACTGCAAGTTTTACCACATCATCTGGAAATGGAAGAACACGAAGGCTTTGTCACAGATCCACTTGATGAAGAACAAGCCAATCAAATTGCTGGGGTCTTACATAAATATAAATCACGTTTTTTACTGACCCTCACTGGTGCATGTGCCGTGCATTGCCGTTATTGCTTCCGTCGTCATTTTCCATACCAAGAAAATTTACCTAAAAATGAAGATTGGTTGAACATTAAAGGCTATTTAGAAGCTCATCCTGAAATCAATGAAGTGATTTTAAGTGGTGGCGATCCATTAACTTTATCTAACCGAAAATTAGCCACTTGGATAGAACGTCTAGAATCTCTCAGTCAGATTAAGATCCTGAGAATTCATTCACGCGTTCCAATTGTAATTCCAGAAAGAATCGATGAAGAGCTGGTTTCTTTATTGAAAAACAGTAGGCTACGTGTAATTCTAGTGGTACACTCGAACCATCCTGCAGAATTAGATAATTTGACCTGTGCAAAGTTATCTCATTTAGCAAAACAAAATATTCTTGTGTTGAATCAAGCGGTTTTACTTAAAGGTGTGAATGATTCTGCACAAACTCTCGTTAATTTGAGTCAACGACTTTTTGAAGCACAAATTTTACCGTATTATCTTCATGTTTTAGATAAAGTAAAAGGTGCGCATCATTTCGATTTAGGGACGGAAAAAATTGATCAGATTTATAAGGATGTATTGGCCAGTTTACCGGGTTATCTAGTTCCTAAATTGGTTCGAGAAGTTGCGGGAGAAAATAATAAAACACCGCTGTTTGGAGTCACAACCTTTTAAGAGTTGAAATGCTCATGATAAATAAAGAAATTTCAGAAATTTTTCAAAATATCACGGTTCTACAACGAGAAAGTCTAAGTTTTGCAGAAAATTCGGTGGCATCTGTCAATGCATGGGTGGCCACACTATCTATTATGCAACTTGGCGATACCTCAGAGTCGGTCTTAAAAGCCATTTGTGAAATCAGCGAACTCGATTGTAGCGAAATGCTGCGCTTTGATTTAATTCAAGTTTTACACCCAATTACCGAAAGCATTTTATCAAGCCTTGAAAAAAACATCTTAAATCAAGGTCTTTCTCAAAATGCGCGTATTGAACATATTATTGATTTATCCTCTAGAATTCGTACCTATTTTGCCAACGTCTATATCAATATTGTGCGAAGAAGTCATCAGACACTGGTTTCAAATAAATTCTCATTTTTTAATTTCAAACAAAAACGAAATTTACAAACAGCCCGTACACTTGCAACCTTTTATGCTTTAGAACAACTTGGTTTATTGTTGGTTCAACAGCAAATGCTCTACAGTGGTCCATTGACCCATCAATGGCTCACTACACATCATCTTTATGAGCTTGCGGTTAAAAACCAAGAATTTAATATCAATATCAACCAATTACAAGGCACACACTTTACCATTCAAAATATCCAGCAAGCCTATGCGCAAGTGCTGCTTTTGGATATTTTTAATACGCACCAGATTCGCCCTTCAGAAACACAAGCACTTTATCAATGTACTTTTGATTGGGTCAAACTGATCCAAATTTTACCAAGAGAAACCAGCTTATCGCGTTATGTGATTGATGGCTCTAAAGACGTTCCACCAATTTATAATCGCAAACAACATGCGAATTTCCGTACTTCTTTGTATATTTCTACACAGAATCTGCTCGAACATATTAATTCAACGATTCATAAAGACGAATATCTGTCTAAAAATGAACAAATCTATTTATCTGCTGCCTTAAAATTTCATGTGCAAAATGTCTTGGGTACAACAACTGAACGTCAACATGAGCGTTATGAATACTCTGCACAACTTCAAATTTGTTTTAGCTTACAAACCGCACACTTCTATTTATCCAAAGCTAAAAATTTCTATGAAACACTTAATTTAAATAATAATTATGCATTTCAGTCTGAGTCCAATATTCATTCATCGATTTCAACAGGTTCAAGCACTACATCGAACTTAGGACAAATCAAAACTTTAGACCGTGAAGCAAAACAGATCTATCAAACCCAAGTACTGGATATTAGTGTAAACGGTTATCGTATTCGCTGGTCAGATGAAACCCCACGAAATTTACGCACGGGTGAATTTATCTTGGTCAACGAAAGTCTCAATGACAAATGGAAAGGTGCGATCATTCGTTGGATCAAACAATCGGTTAAAAAAACCTATGAAGTGGGTTTAGAGGTTTTAGCTCAAGACATCTACCCATGTGCGGTAAAAGTTCCAGCTGATCGTTCGACGATTAACTACCACCCTTGCCTTATGGTTCAAGTGCAAAATTTAAATGAATCCAACGTTTCTATTATTTTGCCAAATTTACCGTTCTTCAAAGAACAGCAAGCAATTTATCTACGTTTAGACACTGAAGAAATTAAGGTGTATTTAACAAAAACATTGTTAATTACCCAGAGCTTTATTCAGTACGAATTTGAATTGATCAATGATGAAGAAAATGACCGCATTGATCAATTCATTCAACACCAATCTGCCAATTTGAATAATCAAGATGTATGGGAAGCTTTAAAGTGAGAAATTTATTATTATCGAAAAAATTAAAACTCTCTGAAACTAGATTACTCATTATTGATGATAACCAGATTCGTTATAATCAAATTATTGATCTTTTTCAAAGTAAGAATCATCAAGTACAAGCGCTTTTATTGGATGATTTAAAAAGTTTTGAAAAACAACTCAATACCTCATGGGACTTGATTATTTTTGGTCGTGCTTATGACATCAAGATTGAGCAAGCTATTACCTTGATTCAAGCCTCTGCTGATATTGATCTGCCTGTTTTGTTCTTAGAACCTGAAGATTATCAAACCAACCAATATCAATCCTATATTCAAAAAGGCATCTATGATGTCGTTAATTTAGAATATACTGATCGTTTTTACATTAGCTTAATCCGTGCGTTGTCATATAGCCGTACCTTACAAGCGAAAAAGCACCTTTTAAACGATCTTGAAAGTGCAAAGAATCAAGCCCAAGCCTTGGTTGAAGAACAACATAAAGCGATTGCCTTAATTCAGGAAGGTATCCATACCCAAGCCAATGCTGAATATTTAAAATTGTTTGGTCTAAAAGATGAAGCAGAAATTATCGGATTGCCGATATTAGATATTTTAAAACCGAAGAATATCAATGATTTTAAACAACGTTTTAAAAAGATTTCTCAAGGTAATTTTGATTTAGCACGTTTTGAAATTGATACACTGAATAGCAATGCTAAATCAGAAAATCCATTAAAAATTGAATTTCTGCCTTCAGATGAAGAAGACTGTATCCAAATCACCATTGAAATCAATTCTGCAAGTCAAAAACCGCAAACACAACCCTCCGAATCGAATAAGAAAAACATCAGTGCTGTCGCAAGTAGTTTGCAAAAAATTCAGTACGCTTTAATTAACCAACCTGCCAAATCGAATGCATTGGTACTGTTTAGCTTTGCCGCTTGTCCTGAGAATATTTTAACTTCTCCTTGGAAAACAGCCGTTCAATACTTAGATGGCTTTAAAAACTTTATTCAAGAACAAACCAATACCACGGTATATCAAATTGATATGTTGTTGTATGCAGTGATTTTACAAGCTGAGTCTGATACCATTTTAGAATCTCGTATTCATGGGCTGCATGCTTTAGAAAAACCACAATTATTGGAAATTGATGGTCATACTTACCCACTGAATATCAAGATTGGCTATTCAAACATACAGCAAAACAGCTTTACAGAAGCAAGTTTTAACGACGTTTTAGAACAAGCTTATAATCATCGTCTGGCAAAAAAAGACTCTGTATCCGACCAACAATTAACGGCAACTTTACAGGACACTAAAATTGAATTGTCATTGCTTGAACCAAAATTAGATCAAGCAGAACCGCTGCAAGTACAAAGTAACTCAATTGAATTTGCCCCAAAACCTCAAGTTGAAAATACAGCTGTAGAGAAACAAGTTCAAATTCAAGAAACACCAGCGCCACATATCTTTAAAACCTCCGCGATTCTTGGTCAAATTGCTCAATCTCTTGAAAAAGGTGAGATTCAGCTAAAATACCAGCAGCTTTATGACAAACAAGATAGCAATTTAAATACCTATGAAGTCAGTAGCGGTTTTATTTTTGAAAATCAGTGGAAAAAAGTAAGTAATTTAATTGATTTAGATGATGATATTGAGCTTTCAATTAAATTAGATCGCTGGATTTTAGTCGAAGCATGTAAGCAATTACATAACTTTATCACTCAATATCCAGAAGCAAAATTAATCGTCAATTTAAATCGTCATGTGCTGTTCCATGACAAACAGTTCCCTGAGCTTATTTCTAAACTATTGACCATTGTTGGAAGCCGCCAATCTCATCCACTGATTTTACAATTTGATGAAGAAGATATTGCAAAAAATATCTTAGAAACTCAAAAGCAAATTGGCGTTTTACGTGATCATGGTGCCGAAATTTCAATTCGACGTTTTGGTTCGAGCATTTCAAGTGAAGCAATCTTAAAACAATTGGATGTGAGCTTAGTAACGCTGGATGAGAAGTTTACAAAGCAGCTCAATAGTGATGCGACTATGACGCAATTCCAGCACACCCTTGAAAAATATCATGCAATCAAGCCAATTGAATTGCTACTGAAAAATCTAAATGATATGAACTCTTTTGCAAATGCTTGGAATGTAGATGTCAGATTCTTGCAAGGTGAATATTTCCAAAAGAAATTGGATCACTTGACTGATGTTCAAGATCAATAGAGTCTAATACTAAAAAAGGTTGAGTGTTTTAAATGCTCAACCTTTTTTTAAATCTATCACTTTGTCTGATCCTGAAATAGATCAACACGAGATAAAAATCAGCAACAAAAAAACGGGCTAAAGCCCGTTTTTTATGTTTTGTCGTATTAACGCTTAACAGAACGTGACATACCAGCAAAACGTTGTTTGAATTTATCGATACGGCCGCCAGTATCAACATTCTTCTGTTTACCAGTATAGAATGGGTGGCAAGCTGAACATACGTCTAGATAAAGTGTTTCTTTACCTAAAGCTGAACGAGTTTCGATAACGTTACCACATGAACAAGTAGCAACTAATTTTTCGTATTTTGGGTGAATATCGGCACGCATGGTCGATTCTCCTAAGTTAAGAAAGGTTTAGCTGTCATCGCAATTAACCACTCTCAAAGTCTAATAAAACTTTGAGGAAAGCAGATTTAAATTAAAAACCAGCAGGTTAACACCACAACAGACCATTTCTTTTGGCCCACCGAGACTATAAGCGTCAGAGCTAAGCACAACAAGTGGGCAAGATTATACTCGAAATATTTATAAATTGCGAGCCAATCGATACTAATTTATTCGTCAGGATGCTTTTGCTTAGACCAGTAGTTTGCAATCACCCCACAAACCATTAACTGGATTTGATGGAAAATCATAATCGGTAACACAATCATACCTAAAGGTTGCCCAATAAATAAAATCTGCGCCATAGGCACACCACTGGCAAGGGTTTTCTTCGATCCACAGAAGAAGATTGAAATCTGATCTGCTTTGCTAAATCCAAGCCATTTTGGAACATACAACGCCAACAGCATAATCACCGTGAGTAGAATCGAACATGCCAAGGTGAGATAAATCAATGTAGATAAGCTGACCTGATGCCATAAACCTGCCACCACTGCCCCACTAAATGCACCATAAACCACCATCAAAATCGAGCCTTGATCAAAAACTTTGACGATCTTTGGCATTTTCTGCATCAATGGAAATACATAGGGGCGTAATAGTTGCCCTAAAACAAATGGAACCAATAACAACAAGGTGATTTCGATAATAGAAGAAGTCGGATCGTAATTATGCTTAGATTGACCGAAAATAAATATGCTCACCAAAATCGGAGTAATAAACATACCGATCAGGTTTGAAAATGAGGCACTGCAAACAGCCGCTGCCACGTTCCCTTTTGCAACAGAGGTAAATGCAATTGATGATTGTACTGTCGACGGCAAAAAGCACATAAACAGAAAACCCCAATACAACTGTTGACCCAGCAAAGGTTCAAGCACAGGTTTTGCCATTAGTCCCAATAAAGGAAAAACTAAAAAGGTAAAAGCAAAAACCAATCCATGCAATTTCCAATGCAAAATCCCCTCAATCACGGCTTCACGTGATAATTTTGCGCCATGTAGGAAAAATAAAATTGCAATCGCAATTGTGGTGATTTTTCCAAAGATAAGCGCTGCCTGACCTGAAATCGGTAAAATAGAAGCTAAAACCACCATCGCGATTAAAAGTATCGTAAAGCGATCCAATGCTAATAATTTCAACATTTTCATAAGCAACGTCCTGTATTTTAAACATGAAAAAGCCCAGTAGTTAAATTTTACTATCGGGTAAAATTCAATCTTACTGAGCGAAATAAATAAAGCTACTCATTTGGCTAAATGTTCACTATTTATTTACGACACATATCAAGTTAATTTAAGGTCTATTGATATGTCTTTTCCAAATAAACAATAGCCCCGCATCATTTTTAAATGATCAATTATTTCGTGCATCTTGATCTTGTTGGATCAATTCAATTTTATAGCCATCTGGATCTTCAACAAAAGCAATGACTGTGACACCACCTTTCATAGGTCCAGCTTCACGTACCACATTACCACCACGTGCTTTGATCTCTTCACAGGCTTTATAGGCATCATCGACACCAATGGCAATATGTCCATAAGCATTACCTAATTCATAACTTGCAGTATCCCAATTATGGGTAAGCTCTAATACAGTATGATGCTCTTCATCACCATAACCCACAAATGCTAAAGTAAACCGCCCTTCTTCATAATCACGTTTACGAAGTAATGTCATACCGAGAACTTCAGTATAGAACGCTAAAGATTGTTCTAAATTGCCTACTCGTAACATGGTATGCAACATGCGCATGATTTATTTTCCTGTTTGATCAGATATCATCTGCCAATATAGGCAATACAGTTCAATATTTCAATTTATCTATATTTCAGCTGATCAATGATGTCGTCTTCTGGATTATTTTTAAGCAATAACCGCTTATTTTAGATGAACACTACAGCTTTATCTTTCGAATAAGCTGTTTGAATGTGTTAGCAATCCAACGATTCAAATTCTCATCCTGTTAAAAAAGCCTACTTTATCTATAAGATAAAATAGGCTCTTGCGATCATCATAAATCTATCTTGAGTAATTCAGTCGCTTACTCGATAGATTGATTCACCTTTTGCGCTTGATGTTCTCGCAATAATTTTCCAACCCATAGCACAAGCAATAGAATCGGAATACCAATTAAGGTGGTCATTAAAAAGAATTTAGGATAACCAATGTGGGTGACAATTGTTCCAGAATACCCGCCTAAAATCTTAGGTGTAAGCGTCATCAATGAACTAAAGATCGCATATTGAACTGCTGTAAATGACACACTGGTCAAACTAGACAAGAACGCAATAAATGCTGCACCAGCTAAACCAGAAGCTAAATTATCGACAACAATGGCAAAATACAGCCAACCAGAACTATATTTCTCAATCACTTTACCCTTAATCTCAACGGCTGCAGATGAATCCGCTTTGATTACTGGAATTGCTTGAACATCTACATCGATATCACTTTTTATCGTTGTTAATTGATAGCTTTGTTGAGTATTTAATGCTGCTTGTGCGTGTTGATAATTGACCACGGCGATCACATTTTTTGAGCCAGAAGCATATAAGGCTTTACCGTCAATCGCACCACTAAACAAACCATCTTTATCTAATTTTGCAGGATATGATTTGCCATCGAGTTTAAGGGTAATCGGCTGATCTGGATTAAGCTCAGATACAGGTATTCCTGCAATCTGCCCCTTAACCACAATACTTTGCTTTGCTTCTGTTTCAGACAATTGATTGTCACTGGTAATAGGCAACAATTGAATTTGAGGCTTGGCATTTTCTTTTAAATAGGGCACCGTATATTCATTCGCGACAGCCTGATCAACCAATGCTGCTTTGATATGAATGGTATTTTCCTCTACCAATTCCTGACCAGGCACAGAAACTTTCCAATAGCCTACTTCATCAGGTTGAGCTTGAAATTTCTTATCGCCAATCTGTACAGATACAGCTTGCATTGGTGCACCCGATTTTACCAACCCAATAAAGATCAAATTGGTTGAACTTGCTAAAACAGCACCAACAAACATCAATTTCATAATGTTCATACGTTGCGCAAGTAAGCCACCTAAAAAACCACCCAATAGGCTAAAAATAACCCCGTAAATTTTAACGGCTTCTGCAATTTGCTCTTTGGTAAAGTTTAAATCTTGATAGAAAACATTCGAAATAACACCCGCAATAATGTCTGAAATTCGATAAAAACCGATCAATAACAGTAAAACCAATGCTAGCTTTACCCCATAACGCTTAAAAAAATCAGCAATCGGGTTAACCCAAGTCTCATAGGCCATCTTTTTATTGACCACACCAAAACGAATCAACGATGTTGCAACAAGAATTGCACCGAGACCTGAACCTAAAAAGCGTACTGCTTCCATTAAAAACTTCAGCAAGTTGTCTTCGACTTGCCAAGTCGCTTGCAGATATTGAACCATGTCATCGGAGTAAATATATAAACAAACAAAACTCGCCACAGCCAAGATAAAGACCAAAACTAAACGATAGTAATCAATATTTTTATAGTGTTTATCAACTCGATTAACCAAGGGTTCTCGGATTACTAAAGTGGTGATAATGCCCACTAGCATCACCAGCGCCATCGTTAAATAAGTATATTTCCACGCTTCATAAATATAGTTCCCTTTTGCAGTCCCCAAAGAAGCAGCAAGAAATAAAGCGCCCGCACCTGCGAGAATCATCCCTAAACGATAGCCTGCGTTATAGGTCGATGCCAACACCGTTTGCATTTCGGTTTCAGCCAGCTCGATTCGATAGGCATCAATCACAATATCTTGTGTTGCTGCGGAAAACCCCAGTAATACTGCCCCCACAGCCATTTGGTAAATATAACTTTGGCCCAAAGCTGGATCAGAAAACGCCATAATACAGATCGCACAGATAATCAGTACTTGTGCAATCAACAACCAAGCACGGCGCCGACCCAGTTTTTTGGTGAGTATCGGGACGGGTAATTCATCAATCAGCGGTGCCCATACAAATTTAAAAGAATAGCCCAGCGCGGCCCAACTAAAAAAAGTCACTGCACTTTTTTCAATTCCAGCCTCACCTAACCATAAAGATAAACTTGAGAAAATGAGCAGAATTGGAATACCTGCTGAAAACCCAAGAAAGAGCATAATTGCAGCACGCCGATCGATAAAAGCGGCAAAAGCAGATTTCCACCCATTTTTTGCTGTGGAATTCTGCTCAGCTGATTGCTGAGATAGTTGCGTTGTCATTGCGTTGTTATTTTCTGAAAAATGAAATAGTGCTATTCAACCGCTTAATGCTTAGAGTTTCAATCACTTTTATGCAACTGATGAGCGCTTTTACAGATATTTCCGCTTTTGGCGCTTGATCTTTACCCCCAATCCTGTATACCTTTAACTTTTCAACCCATATAAGTTTTGGATTTCACCTGTGACCCAAAGACACGATCAATTAAGCTCTACCACTGTTTCAATTACGACGACTGCAACCCCAATACAAAAAACTGAAACGATTTTTCCATCTGCTTTTGATCAAACGGAAATTCAAAACACGTTGACACAAACCGCACTAAAATCAGAACAACTGACGCATATCCCCAATCTAAGCAAGATTCCTACGTCAACCAAGCGAATCAAGCCCTTAAATAATTTCTTAGGGCAAGATCGCGCTAGAGCCTCTGTAGAAGCAGGGATTGCTTTACCTTATTCAGGCTACAACATTTTTGCTGTGGGTACGGCAGGTCTTGGCAAAAGAACCATGATCAAGCGCTTGCTGCAACAACATGCCAAAACCATGCAAACGCCTGATGATTGGGTCTATGTTTATAATTTTAAAAATGCACGACAACCGATTGCACTGCGTTTTCAAGCAGGCCAAGGCAGTAAGTTTCAAGCTTTAATCCATCAAGCATGGCAAACCATTCTCAAGCAACTTGAACGTCGCTTTAGTGCCGAAACGTATCACAATCGTATTGAACGCATTCGTCAAATTACGGGGAATGAGCAACAACTCGCTTTAGTTGAACTGACCAAAGAAGGCGAAGACCTCGACCTAAAACTGATTAATCGTAACGATGAACATATTTTTGTGCCGATCCATGTCAAAGATGACAAAGTATTGGAAATGTCACAGGAAGATATTAATGCGCTTGACAGTAAACAGCGCGCAGAAATTAATTCCAATATGCGTTATATGGATAAAAAGCTTGAGCGCCTTGGTCTACAACTCGGCGATTTGGAAGATGATGCACGTGATCAAGTTTCTGAACTGAATCGTGATATTGCCAAACAAGTGGTGATTCCTCGTATTGATTTAATTTTAAGTAAATTTAAAACCGTTCATGGACTCGATCAATACTTAAAACATTTTGCAGCAGATATCATTGAAAATGTTGAAACGATTTTAGACCAAGAAGGTGAAGAGTTCTCTCCTGCTTTATTTAATCGGGTTCCTTCACGTTACCAAGCCAATGTTGTGGTCAGCAATAAACCGAATTCCGGTGCACCAGTTATTTTTGAAGACTTCCCAACACATTACAATTTACTGGGACATGTTGAACAGCTGACGCAAAATGGCACCATCACCACGGACTTTACTCTGATTCGCCCAGGCTCATTGCACCAAGCCAATGGTGGTTTTTTAATTTTAGAAGCAGAACAGCTGTTAGAACAGCCTTATGCATGGCAAGGGCTAAAACGTGCATTAAAATCAGGACAATTAAAGCTATCCTCTCTTGAGCACATGCTGACTTTAACGGGCAGTATTTCAATTGAGCCAGCATCTGTGCCACTCAACTTAAAAGTGGTTTTATTGGCAGAACCTGAAATTTATTATGAAATTTTAGAACTAGAGCCAGAATTAGGCAGTGTTTTTAAAATTCGTGCTGATTTTACCGATACCCTGCAACGTAATGATGATAATGAACAAGCTTATATGCAACTGATTGCAGACTATGTTCAACAAGACAAATTACTGCCTTTTGATCGCTCAGCATTGGCGGCATTACTAACAGATTCAAGTCGCCAAGCTGAAGACCAGAGTTCATTGTCTCTACATGCTTTGACCCTAGGTGACTTGATCCGTGAATCTCATCATCACGCTGCACAGTCAGATGAAAAGTTAGTCACCTCTCATCATATCAACACTGCCCTTAAACATCGTCAATATCGCTTAGGCTATTTAAGAGAACTCTATTGGCAAGACTTGTCACGTGGTACCCAACTGATTGAGACACGCGGCCATCGCTTGGGTCAGATCAATGCTTTATCCGTGATCCACTATGCTGATGTTGAGTTTGGTCTACCTTCACGCTTAACCGCTTCTGTATACCAAGGTGGCGGTGACATTCTAGATATCGAGCGCAGTGTAGAACTTGGTGGTTCATTACATGCCAAAGGTGTCTTGCTGATGTCGAGCTTCTTAAAGGCTCATTTTGGTCGTGAACAGATTTTGCATTTCTCTGCTGCCCTCGCCTTTGAACAAAGTTATGGTCAAGTGGATGGTGACAGTGCCACGGTTGCAGAACTATCTGCATTGATTTCCGCAATCTGCCAATTGCCTATTGATCAATCGTGGGCGATCACAGGTTCGATGAACCAATTGGGTCAAGTTCAGCCTATTGGTGGGGTCAATGCAAAAATTGAAGGATTCTTCGATGCATGCAAACTCCAAGGATTAACAGGCAAACAAGGGGTGATTATTCCACGTCAGAATATGCAGCATTTAATGCTTCGCCATGATGTGATTGAGGCTGTCAATGAGGGGCAATTCCATATACATGCAATTGACACCATTGATCAAGCTTTAGAAATCCTAATGGCACGTCCTGTTGGAACATTAGACAAGAAAGGTCGTTATACCAAAGGTTCAATCTATGCAGCAGTGATGGCACAGCTTGAATATTGGCAAGCCTTGGAAGATGGCGTTGAAATAGAGCAAAAGCCAAAGAAAAAGAACAAAGGAAAAAAACAGAAAAAGGCAGAAGCTGAATCAGCAAGCATCATTACTGACGAAAACCAAACTGAAGTTGCGGCAAAACAAAATAAGCACAAGTCAGCTTAAGTTGCTTCTTGGCTAAACTTCAGATAGACAAAGCTTTGAATATTCAAAGCTTTGTCTAATTTATTCTGATAATTTGTTAAATATTCAAAACAAACAAAGATTGAAACAGTGCATCAGTCACGACATAATCTCGTCTAGGCAACTGATCAGTTCAGCCAAGTGAAAACAACATAAAGCTTAGCCAATAAAAAAGCACCTTCTGGTGCTTTTTCTACATCATCTACTTATTAAGCATCTGCTGCTGGGCTATATTGCTCAATCAATGGTTTTAATTCACCATTTTGGAACATTTCTAGCATAATGTCGCTACCGCCAATCAATTCGCCATTAATCCACAATTGCGGGAATGTAGGCCAATTTGCAATTTGTGGCAAAGTTGCACGAATATCTGGATTTTCCAAGATATTTACATAAGCAAATGGACGACCAATTTGGCTAAGTGCTTCAACTGCACGTGCAGAAAAACCACATTGTGGGAATTGCGGAGTACCTTTCATATAAAGAAGTACTGCATGTTTAGCTATTTGATCGCGAATTAACGCTTCTGTATCACGCGCTTGTTCAGTCATTGATTAAATCCTCAACTCATCTGCCTGCATTATACCTAAATCCACAATAAAGAATATGTCTAGACGATTATTTCCAATTTTATTTATATTAAAGCTTTAAATCTTGCGCATATTTTGGTTAGATAATCCTTTACCCTTTCCACTCCTAACAGATAAGAGTTAGTTATGAATAACATCACCCTCGCTCCGGTACAAACTGATCAACCTTCACATTTGATGCCTGTATTCAGCCGTCAACCGATCAGCTTTGTACGAGGACGAGGTTCTTATCTTTATACTGAAAATGGTACAGAGTATTTAGATGCATTGACAGGTATTGCCGTGTGTGGCTTAGGACATGCTCATCCTGTGCTGGCAGAGGCTATTGCAGAACAAGCGGCTACATTAATCCATACCAGCAATATTTACGAAGTCGCTTGGCAAACTGCAGCAGCGCAAAAGCTGGCTGAAGTTTCGGGTATGGAAGAAATCTTTTTCTCAAACAGTGGTGCAGAATCAAATGAAGGTGCAATTAAAATTGCACGTAAATTTGGTCACTTACAGGGTGTTTCTAATCCCAAAATCATTGTTGCGGATCAATCATTCCATGGTCGTACCCTTGCAACGCTTTCAGCTACGGGCAATAAAAAGGTTCAAGAAGGTTTTGCACCATTAGTTGAAGGCTTTATTCGTGTGCCTTTTGGCGATGTAGAAGCCATTGAAGAAGCCGCTATTCAGCATCCTGACATTGTGGCAATTCTGGTCGAACCGATCCAAGGTGAAGGCGGTGTCAATACCGCACCTCAAGGCTTTAGCTACCTTGAAGATATTCGTCGTATTTGTAATCAACATAATTGGTTGATGATGCTAGATGAAGTCCAAACAGGTAATGGTCGTACCGGTAAATACTTTGCTTATCAACATACCAATATTATTCCAGATGTTTTAACCACAGCAAAAGGCCTAGGAAATGGTTTCCCAATTGGTGCTGTGATGACACAAGGTCGTGGTGTTGGGGTACTTGCTGCGGGAAATCACGGCTCTACTTATAGTGGTACGCATTTAGGCTCACGCGTTGTCTACACAGTTATTGACTTGATTCAAAAAGAAAACATCGTTGCAAATGCTGCTGAAATTGGAGCATATCTGGTCGATCAGTTCCGTGCTCAACTTGTAGAGCAAAATGTGATTGTGCGTGGTTTCGGCATGATGATTGGTATCGAATTACCTAAAGACTGTGCCGAATTAGTAAACATTGCACGTGATAAGCATCATTTAATTATTAACGTTACTTCAGGCAATGTGGTGCGTTTACTGCCGGCTTTGAATATGAATCATCAACAAGCAGATGATTTATTAAAACGCTTAGTGCCTGCAATTAAAGAGTTCCTTGCCTAAGTGTGTATAAACGCTTTAAGAGATTAACCTGTTAATCTCTTTTGGTTTCATCATCATTGCGTATAAAATTGCAGATATAGAAAAGCCGCTTTAAAGCGGCTTTTTTATTAGAACTTATTAGAATTAGAACTTTGACTCTATGAAGCTTCTTGGAAAATTCTACCACCAGGTAACTGGCTAAAATATTGTTTCAAAGCATCCAAACAACGATGAATTTTCATCGGCTGCTGTTCACGCTTTAAGGTCACAGCACTTAAAGTGAAAGTTGGTAATTTCCACTCTGGAAGCACTTCAACCAATGTTCCGTTCATTAATTCTTTTTGCACATCTAAATAAAGGATCCGCGCAATACCATGCCCATGTTGGCACAATGATTTTGCAACAAATACGTTATTTGTCTGAAGACGATGCTTCATTTCTAAATTAACAACTTCACCAGTTGCGCCATGCTGAAATGAAAAATGTTGAGAATTTTTCATGATATTTATCGGAATCAAATCATGATTCTGTAAATCTTCAGGACGTGAAATAGGTGCTGTTTGATTTAAATAACTTGGCGATGCAACTAAGATCTGATCGACTCGTGCAAGTGGCATACAACTCAAGTTATTCGCATCTTCGATTTTTGAAGACATGCGAATAGCAATATCTATACGCTCTTGAATCAAGTCAATATATTGGTTATCTGCTTCAAAATGAACCATCAAACCTCTATGTGCAGACATCCAATGCGATAAAGCAGGAACAACATGTGTTGCTCCTATTTCTGGGGTTGTCGCAATACGCAAATCCCCAACTAAATCATCGCGCAACTCATTAATGCGGATTTTTCCACGCTCTGCGGCAGCGAGCATTTCTTGACAACTGTGGAAAAAAGCTTGACCAGCCTCAGTTAAACTCAGCTTTCGCGTAGAACGATGTAGAAGCGTAACTTCCATTTCATGTTCTAGAGATCTAATTTGCTGACTAACCGCACTAGTCGTAATGCCAAGGTCACGCGCGGCACCACTAAAAGAGCTTTTTTCAACAACACAAGCAAATACACCCATTGCCCGAAGTTGATCTAACATAAATTTCCCTCTGAAATTATGAGCTGTTTCACACTTTTTTGTTCAAAACAACTCATTGTATTATACGAAGAAAATTACACTTTGCATTAAAATATTTAATTTATTGGTAAAATATTTGCTGGGTTTATCGGTTTGCCATCTAAACGTACCTGAAACTCCAACATGGTACTGCTAGCACCTGAAGATCCCATCTCTGCAATCTTCTGTCCTGCTGTCACAGTTTGACCACTTTTCACCAACATTTTGCTGTTATGAGCATATGCAGTAATGTAACCATCAATATGTTTTACTAAGACAAGATTACCATATTCTTTTAATCCATCTGCAGCATAAACCACCTGTCCATCTGCTGCGGCAAAAATTGGATCACCTTGATTCCCTCCAAAACGTATTCCTTTAATATTATTCGCAATATTATAATTTGCAATAACAGATCCATTTGATGGTTTTACCCATCTCAATTGAGTTGATTGTACTGTCGTCGTCGTTTGTACAGGCGGTGGCGTTACTGGCTGAGCCGTCGTTGTGCCAGTTGGCGACGTCGGCTGCTGCGTTGGTAACTTAATCGTTTGGCGTTGAATTTGTGGTTCATTGCTCGTCAACGGTTTCGTTGTAGATCGGGTGACATTACCCCCACCTTTTTTCAAACGTAATGACTGCCCTACATAAATTCGATAAGGCGCAGCAATATCATTCATTTCAGCAACACTGAGATAACTCAAACCATAACGCATAGAGATTGCACTTAGGGTATCACCAGAACGAACTGTGTAATAGTCAGGTGCAACAGCATAACGTGTAGGGTTATTAATTTGAGGCTTCGATGCACACCCAGTCACCACTATGGTAGAGGTGATTGCTATTGTGGACAAAATGATTTTCATCCATCGCTTAGGCATTTGAATTGGAAGTGTTGATCGAGCCAAAAGCATTGATTTCCCTCTCTACAATCTTAAAATTTAAAAATATTTGCTTAAGATTAGCAAAATACACACGTATTTCACTGTTTAACAGTGCTTTTTCACAAAGTTATAACACTCATACATCAAAATGACTATGTGAGAGTTGTGATTGTAGTGTTTCAAGAATTGTGTAATTGGTTGCATCCATCTGAATTGGGGTAATACTGACGCAACCATTGGCAATGGCAAAAAAGTCACATTGCAGGTTTTGTGCGTTTTTTTGGGGATCTGTCACCGCTTCACCCGCCAAACCAATCCAATAGACTTGACGACCACGCGGGTCAACCTGACTGGTCATTGGTTTTGATTGTATACGACGACCCTGATACGTAATTTGAGCCCCTAAAATTTCTGCGACATCTGGAATATTGATATTTAAGATATGTCGTGGAGGCAGCTCGGGTAAGCCCTTAGCAATAAAGTTGTAAACCCAGTTTGCGGCTTGCGCATAATCTTCAGGGTGGTCATAGGAACGTACATTACTGCCTGCCAATGAAACTGCGATTGCAGGCTGTTTCATCAACCGTCCTTCAAATGCCGCCCCTACGGTTCCAGAATAAAGGACATCGTCACCTAAATTTGCACCACTATTGATTCCACTGACAACTAAATCAAACTCAAAATCAAATAAACCATTCATTGACAAATAAACACAATCAGCAGGTGTGCCGTTTACTGCCCACATATCTGGTGCAACTTGAATCGGTCGAAGTGGTCGATCTAAGGTTAATGCACTTGAAAAACCACTGCGCTCACTTTCTGGCGCAACAATAACAACTCGACCTAATGGTCGTAATGCTTTTGCTAAAGCTTGAATACCTGGTGCAAAAACACCATCATCATTGGCAACTAAAATATTCACTAAAAAGTTCTCTGACTAAAAAATATTAAATGACTGCCGAGTAATTTAATTCAAATTTATTGAACAATTATATATAGTTACTTACTCAATTTTAAATCTAATTTGTGACTATAAAGATGATTACACGTTCTCTTACTCGTACTATTTCTATCGCACTCATCACACTTTGCGCACAATCTGCATTTTCAGAAACATTAACTTCACAAGAATCTGATCGAATTGTGAAAGAAGATATTGCCGCAACACAGGTGCTTGCCGAAGTTTGTCCAGCGTTAATTGGAAACAACCCTGCATTTCAAACTAAAATCGGAAGTTTAACCCAAACCTTATTAAAGGATTTGTCTAAACCTACAACATTGACTCAACTTCAACAAGATCCAGAATACCAAACCGTACTCAAAGAAGCACAAACCAGTGCCAAAGAAGTTGATCAAGCTGAACACAAAGCAGTATGTGCAGATGTACTTGAACTTCCACACTAACATAAGATAAAAAACCTCCCCCCCCCAATGCGATGTTAAAAACCCTTTTTTGACATCTTTTGCATTGTTCAGTTTGCGAAAATTTCAAATAAATCTACAACATCGATACACTTTCTCTATATTTTTCACAGTTTTTACGTTTAATCTATGCAGGTTCTCAAATTAAAAATTGATTAGGTTATTTATGCGTATGACTTTAAAAATGCTTACATTAAGCCTTGTTTCAGCAAGTGGTTTGTTTATGACCCATGCTTTTGCCGCATCTGACAAAATCGAAGTCACACAGCAACAAGTATCTAAAGAAGAATTGGCTGCAATTTATGTATTGTCGGATATCTGCCCGAGTCTAATTAAAACAGATGCTGCGTTTAATAAAGGTTTTGATCACTTGCTTAAAGACTATATGCCTAATGACAAAGATCCTAAAGCAACCTTAAAATCACTTGCCAAGCAAAAAGATTTCCAAAGAGCATTAAAAGAAGCAAAAAGTGATGCTAAAAAAGCGGGTGATACTGAAAACACAGCAATTTGTAATGACATTAGTAACTATCAGTCATAACGATTTCTGCAATTTATTCAACAAATATTGAATTAGTTACAATAAGTAAGAAATAAGCCGACTTTCCTTATAGAAGTCGGCTTTGCTTTGCCCTAAAATGCTAGCCTGTTTGTGCTCATATAACGATTGGAACGACCTAGAATGACTCGAAAAAGCGCCATTGCTGCATTATTACTTTTACCTTCATTTTCTTATGCAGCAACCGTCTTAACAACTCCGCCAGAATTAAATAATAAATCGTATGTCTTAATGGACTATGAGACAGGTCAAATTCTTGCATCGAAGAATGAAAATGAAAAATTAGCTCCTGCTTCGATGACGAAAATGATGACGAGTTACATCATTGAGCAAAAACTTCTTAAAGGCGAACTGACCGAAAATGAAAAAGTTCGCATGAATGAGTCTGCATGGTGTCGTGGTAGCAGTACTGAATCTTGTATGTATGTGCCGTTAAATGGTACTGCAACAGTTTTAGAAATGTTACGAGGCATTATTATCCAGTCGGGTAATGATGCATCTAAAGCAATGGCTGAACATATTTCAGGTAATGAAGGTTCATTTGCCTATGCAATGAACCAAGAAGCCAAACGTGTGGGCATGGTCAATACACACTTTATCAATGCAACAGGTATGCCTGCTGAAGGTCATTACTCCACTGCAAAAGATATGGCGGTACTTGCTAAACATATCATTCATGACAGTTCAAAATATTATCCTATTTATTCTGAAAAAGAATTTACCTTCAACGGGATTAAACAAGGTAACCGTAATGCCTTGCTTTATACTGACCCAAGTGTTGATGGCTTAAAAACAGGTCATACAGAGGAAGCTGGTTATTGCTTAACCACATCTTCAAAACGCGGTCCAATGCGTTTGATTTCAGTGATTTTTGGTGCACCGTCTATGAATGAACGTGCGAGCCAAACACGCTCATTGTTATCTTGGGGTTATTCAAACTTTGAAACGGTCAGCGTTCAACCTGCAAATCAAGTGCTTGCTAAAGCAAAAGTTTATTTTGGTAAAGAAAATGATGTACAAATTGGTTTAGCTGAAAACTTCAATGTGACCATGCCTAAAGGTCAAGCCAATGCAATCAAAACACAAGTCACTGTTCAACCCAACTTAAATGCACCATTAAAACAAGGTCAAGTCGTTGGTAAATTAACAGCAACCTTAGATGGTAAAGTGATTGCTGAAAAACCATTAGTGGCTTTAAAAGCTGTAGAAGAAGCAGGCTTCTTCTCTCGCTTAATCGACCATATCAAAATGTTCTTTAGCAACTTGTTCTAAGTTATTCGCTTAAACCTAATATTGAATCTATTAGACTAAAGCACAGGCATCCTGATCACAGATTTGGATGCCTTTTTAATTTATACTCGGTAAAAATACACTGGTTAAATTTGCTTTTGACATGGAAGCCAACATGAAAAAAAATATTCGTTCGTATTTAAGTCATCATCCTAAAATTGATTCAACTTGTTATATTGACGATCTCTCCGTTGTGATCGGTGAAGTAACTTTGGCGGAGAATGTATCTGTTTGGCCTTTTGCAGTGATTCGTGCTGATGTCAATCACATCAAAATTGGTCGTTATTCTAATGTACAAGACCATTGCATGTTACATGTCAGTCATAAAAATGATGCTAAACCCAATGGCTCACCTTTAGTGATTGGGGAAGATGTGACCATTGGACATCATGTCACCTTACATGGTTGTACCATTGGCAACCGTGTTTTAGTGGGAATTAATACCATTGTTCTAGATGATGTAGTGATTGAAGATGATGTCATGATTGGTGCGGGCTCACTGGTTCCACCGCGTAAGCGCTTAGAAAGTGGTTACCTCTATGTGGGAAGCCCAGTACAAAAGGTTCGACCTTTAACTGATAAAGAAAAGGAATTTTTGCCTTATTCCGCAAGACACTATGTCAAAGTAGCAAATCAATATTTAGAAGCGAATGATTAGGGATACAACAAACATATAAACATCTTTTAAAGCATATTGATTATTTGAATTAAGTGGTTCAAGTCGACTTCGTTCCACTGAAGCACAGTGGAATGAAGCCTATATTTTTTAGATCAAATTTCTATTTTGAAACATTGTAGTATTTGGTTAATTCTTCAAATACTGGTGCTTTGACATTATCTTTTAAGATATATCGAGTAATCACACCTTGATCTGTATGTATTTCCATAAAGATATTTTGAGAACTTTTAAAGTCCCCCATAAGATTGACTGGAATAAGCACACTGTTGCGAGAGCGATTTGCCTTAAAAGCAAAATCAATTTCAGTTGGTCCAATCACATTAAATGAGTGACTTTTTGCGCCATCACTAAATACAACTTTTTCAATATTATATTTTGTATAGGCACTATTTAAGCTAAGTTTCACTTTTAAAAAATCTTTATGTGTCTCATTCCACACTACGGTGACGATTGGACAAAGCTCATTTGGCTGACAAATTAATAATCCCTGCGTACCTAAATTTGAAGTAGCGTCATTAGGATTTGAAGCACACCCAGTAATTAGTAATACACTGAAAGGTATACATAATAATTTCTTTATCATACTTTTTTAAATCCTATTGTATGCCCAAAAATTGAAATGGTGGAGCGACCTTAAAAGAAGAATTAGCCTTACCTGCATAAACTTTTGCTTGATCAGCACCCAACTCAAGCTTTCTGGTTTGGCCATCTTTAAAATCAATCTCTTTTAAGTCTACCCAAAAAACATTTGGTGATACAGCAGATTCAAAAAAATAAAGTCCTCGCTTATGATCTACCACTGTACGCCAACGTGTAGAGGAGATATTTGGCTCTTCTTCTGTATTGAGTCCAAACGGAACAGATGTGTTACGTATCACGCTAAATACACTTGCTAAAGAATATTCAGGAGTCGCATCTTTAGGAATCGCATTTATATAAAAAGATGCTCTTGCAAACCGATCTGCAGCTCGATTGGTCCCAGGTAACATCGTTGTTCCGCCAATTTGTTTCCAATATGTATTTAACGCCAATTGCTGATCAAAGGTTGGAGAGTTTGTCATCACTTGATATTGTCGATTATGATGGATGACCTGCTTACCACCAATGTATTCAATAATAGCACTGTCACCCGTTGCATCTGAAATTGATAAATGCAGAGTCGCTAGTCTTTTTTCACCTGGCACTTGATCTGTCACTATCATAAACGGCTCTTGTGCTAAAGCCTGAATTGCTTCATCTACTGTTGCATAGTTATCTAAAACATACTGCGCCCAAAGTGAGATACTTAATGGCGGTTTTTTATTGTTTTTAACATTTGGATATTCAGACTCAACCAGCCAAAGTAAATTTGCAGCCAAACCCTTTTCATTTACACCATCTGTTGTTGAAATATCATAACCTGTTGCGACAACACTGCCATATTTAGATGTCCATTGAATCGATTTTGGCCCAGCCATACCACTGCGTTTTACATTATTGGGCAATATCCACAAGTTTGTTCCAACATCACTTTTCCAATCCATAGAACGTGCTGTCATCACATCATTATTGCCTAAATAAACAACCCGCGTACATGCCGTCGCCAGCTCAGCCGCAACCAAAAGCCCTGCTGCAAACAATACCTTTTTTATTGCCTTTTTCATGATTATACTCACTTATAAAATTACTAAAGTTAGACTTATTTTTGACTCAATATAAGCATATATTTCCAATAAAATATGCTTAAACTATATTTATCAAAAAAGTTTATTTCCACTCTATTTGTGATTACACATCTTTAAACGATAGATCCATGAACTAATTAATTTTGGATAACCATACCTATTCAACGAAGCATCCAATAAAACCAAATTGAATAAACTCACTATTAACAGGAAAAATAAATAATTGTTAAGTTTAATAAAATTTTATATATGCGTATTTTTTATCATATGTTTAAATCATAGTAAATGCCTTATTCGGGTATTTATTGTACAAAAATAAATTAAATGTCATTCACCATAAAACCAATAACTTTGAAATATTTACTTATGAGTTGCTACCTCTATCTATTGGTCATTACTGATAAGAATTAAAATAAAAAAAAATTACTTCATAAATTGATGTCACATTTAATTGCATTTAGATATCAAGATATAAGAATATTTTTATTAAACTTTTTACATGAAGTATCACCAAAAAAACCATGAGATAAATCTTTCCTTTATAAAATAAGCAAATTAAAATTTAAAAAAATAAACAAAACTCGACCATGAGGTATTTTTAAACAGGCTATAGATATAAATCCTTTTAGGGTGATCAAAGAAAACCCTTATGAACATAGCCACCACGCGCTAAATTTTGTAGAATAATACTTTATCTCCCTTGGTGCTGGTCATGACCGCTTGGACACCCCACGTTACTGTTGCGACAGTTGTAGAAAAAGATGGAAAATTTCTTTTTGTAGAAGAATATACTGAAGGTGTAAGCCATACTGTGTTCAATCAACCCGCTGGGCATGTTGAATCTGATGAAACCATTATTCAAGCTGCGTTACGTGAAACCATGGAAGAGACAGGATATGCAGTAGAAATCAATTCATTACTGGGAATCTATACCTATACCCCACCCATGTTTCCAGACCGTACCTATTTTAGATTTTGCTTTTTAGCCCATGTAACTGAATACTTTCCAGACGCGCAACTTGATACAGATATCATTGGTCCGCAATGGATGACGCTTGAAGAACTGCTTGAATCTGCTCGCGCAAGAAGCCCTTTGGTCATTAAAGCTGTACAAGACGCACTTTCTGGGCAAAAATACCCGCTTTCGCTCATCTATGAGCACCAAAACTCTCCTTTAATTTCAAATTTGGATGCCTAATCCTATGCAACAACGTGTCATCGTCGGTATGTCGGGTGGTGTAGATTCATCTGTTTCTGCTGCACTTTTACTTCAACAAGGATATCAAGTTGAAGGGCTTTTCATGAAAAACTGGGAAGAAGATGATGGCACGGAATATTGTACCGCAATGGATGACCTTGCTGACGCACAAGCTGTGTGTGACAAAATTGGGATCAAACTCCATACTGCAAATTTTGCAATGGAATATTGGGATCGCGTTTTTGAACATTTCTTAGCAGAATATGCCGCTGGGCGTACGCCAAACCCAGATATTCTGTGTAATAAAGAAATTAAATTCCGTGCATTCTTAGATCATGCTGTCAATTTAGGCGCTGATTTTATTGCAACTGGACATTATTGTCGTCGTGGTGAAACAACCACCAATTCAAAAGGCGATCAATATGCGCCTTTATTACGTGGTGTAGACAACAACAAAGATCAAACTTATTTTCTTCACGCAGTTCATGGTCGTGAAATCAATAAGACCTTGTTCCCTGTTGGTGAGATTGAAAAACCACAAGTACGTAAAATTGCTGAAGAGCTTGGTTTGGCTACTGCCAAGAAAAAAGATTCAACGGGGATTTGCTTTATTGGTGAACGCCGTTTTAATGACTTCTTAAAACAATATTTACCGGCTCAACCTGGGAAAATTGTCTTAGATACAGGAAAAGAGGTTGGTGATCATCACGGCTTAATGTACTATACGCTCGGTCAGCGTGGTGGTATTGGTTTAGGTGGACTCAAAGGTGCAGAAGAAGGTGCTTGGTTTGTTCTACATAAAGACATCGAAGGTAATCGTCTTGTGGTTGGACAAGGTCATGAACATCCACTGATGCAGAGTACCATTTTATGGTCTGAAACAATTGACTGGGTTGCGGGTGAACAAGCGATTCCAGACACAGGTTTCCGATGCACGGCAAAAACTCGTTACCGTCAGCCTGATCAAGCATGTACAATTTATAAAGATGCAAACACGCCAAATGGTGTTCGTGTCGAATTTGATGAAGCACAGCGTGCCGTAACGCCGGGACAAAGTGTTGTTTTCTATGTCGATGAAGTCTGTTTAGGTGGAGGTGTGATTCATCATACCAATGCACCAAAACCAGATTTTATTGAGTAATGATTAAAAATTATTTAAAGGAATTTAGGCATGGTTGAGTTGCCCTTTCAACAGCCTCAAACTTTGAATCAACGCCAAAACCGAGCTTTGGCGTTAGCAGCTGTGTTTCAAGCAACGCAGCTAACCCATATGACTGCAATGTCAGGACGTCAAAGTATTGGTGAAAGCGGTAATTTTTATTTTGAACAGCTCATCAAAGCCAGTCTCAATATTCGTGCCACTGCCAATTCGTCTGGTCAAACTTTAGACTTCTTCAATCAATTGGCAGACATCTCCTTAGGTTTAAAAGCTTTAGAAAGTAGTATTACGCAACCTTTCTCGACATCACCGAAATCTAGAATTCCTAAAATTGCCAATGCAAAACTGCCAATGACTTATGCCATGTCATTATTGGCCTTGGAAAAAAAAGTTTATAGCAATCCAAAGTTTGTTGAAATTATTGAACAATCTCAACAAAAAATATTAAAACAGCTGTCTTTTTTTGATAATAACTATTTACATCCAAGTATCATTGCCAATTTAGCACAAACCTATGTCGACACTGCTGGTCAAATTAACCCTCGAATTCTAGTCCGTGGTAATGCAGAAGCCTTTAAAGACTCTGCACATACCAATCGTATCCGTGCCAGTTTATTCACAGGCTTACAAATGGCTCACCTATGGCGTCAATTAGGTGGTAGTTCATGGAATATGATCTTTAGCAAACGTAAACTTCTTCAAGATATTCAAGATCTTGCTCGATTACAATATCAGGTTGTTTAATTTGATACTGTTCGAGTTACGCCATTCGCTCTAATTCCAAAATTTAAGGAATCTTTATGAACGCTTTAACCGCACTTTCTCCACTAGACGGACGCTATGCAAGCAAATGTGATGCATTACGCCCTTACCTCTCTGAGTTTGGTTTAATCCATGCTCGTGTGACTGTTGAAGTGCGATGGTTACAAGCGCTTGCAAATCGTCCTGAAATCACAGAAGTTCCAGCTTTTTCTACTGCAACCAATACAGCTTTAGATGCCATTGTTACTCAATTTTCGGAAGATGATGCTAACCGTATTAAAGAAATTGAACGCACCACTAACCATGATGTAAAAGCGGTTGAATATTTCTTAAAAGAAAAAATTGCACATATTGATGAGCTTAAAAATGCAGGCGAATTTATTCACTTTGCTTGTACTTCAGAAGACATCAACAACCTTTCTCACGCTTTGATGTTGAAAAATGGTCGCGAAGTGTTAGTTGTTGCTATGCAACAAATTGTTGATTCTATTGTGGCTTTAGCTGAAACACATGCAGAACAACCAATGCTATCACGTACCCATGGTCAAACTGCGAGCCCAACCACTTTGGGTAAAGAAATGGCCAACGTTGCATATCGTTTAGCGCGTCAAATCAAACAATTTAAACAAGTTGAATTATTGGGCAAAATTAATGGTGCGGTAGGTAACTACAACGCGCACTACTCTGCTTATCCAGAAATCAACTGGCCTGCTCACTCACAAGCATTTGTTGAATCACTCGGTTTAACCTTCAACCCTTATACAACTCAAATCGAACCACACGATTACATCGCTGAATTGTTCGATGCTTTACGTCGTTTTAACACAATTTTAATCGACTTTAACCGTGACGTTTGGGGCTATATCTCTTTAGGCTTCTTTAAACAACGTCTAAAAGAAGGTGAAGTAGGTTCTTCTACAATGCCTCACAAAGTCAATCCAATTGATTTTGAAAACTCTGAAGGTAACTTGGGCATTGCCAATGCAGTATTAGCCCACTTAGGCGAAAAATTACCAATTTCTCGTTGGCAGCGTGATCTTACCGACTCGACTGTATTACGTAACATGGGTGTTGGCTTGGCACAAAGTTTAATTGCTTTTGAAGCATGTTCAAAAGGTATTGGTAAACTTGAGCTTAATGCAGCACGTATTCTTGAAGACCTTGATCATGCTCAAGAAGTATTGGCTGAACCAATCCAAACTGTAATGCGCCGTTATGCAGTTGAAAAACCATATGAAAAATTAAAAGCATTGACTCGCGGTCAAGCGATGACACGTGACATGATGGTTGATTTTGTCAATGGCACTGAACTTGAAGCCGTACCTGCTGCTGATCGTGCACGTTTGGCTGAAATGAGCCCTGCGACTTACACGGGTAATGCTGCGGATCAAGCCAAACAAATTAAAGATTTGATTGCTAAAATCTAAGCTTTTAATCTTCTAAAAGACCTGAAAATGCGAAGCCAATGCTTCGCATTTTTTTGCTTTTTGATTACAATGCGCAGTAATAATTTTTAGAAAATACCATAATGATTTATCATGCCTTAACAAAAAAACATTGGCTTGTTCTTGCTATTCTTGCAATCGCAATCATTCTTGCCAGTATCAATCCTTTAGAATATCCATCCTACATGCTGCATCAGATTGGCACCTTGCTCATGCTGATTACCCTGTTTTTCTGTCTAAAGAAAATAGGGCTGACATTTTCATCATTTTTATTGTATATCCTCTTCTTGGTGATTCATGTCATTGCAGCACATTATCTTTATTCTTATGTGCCTTATAATGATTGGTCAATCAAATACTTACATTTTGATCTCAATCAAGCAATGGGTTGGACACGTAACATGTTTGACCGCTTTGTACACTTGTTCTATGGTTTATTCCTTTACCCATTTTTCTACCGAATTTTCCAAGTCTGGTTACCAAGCTTAAAGCCTAAAACCTTATTTTTATTGGTCATTCAATTTGTTATGGCAACCAGTTTATTTTATGAATGGATTGAATGGTGGATTGCCATTGGCCTATCTCCAGAAGAAGCTGAAAACTACAATGGGCAACAAGGTGATATATGGGATGCACATAAGGATATGTTCTTAGCCACCATTGGTGCAGTCATGACAGGACTAGTCTCTTTAAAAGCTGCGACAAAAGGGAATCATCCTCAATAATACGGACTTTCCTCTCAATATACTCACTCAGCGATCAAGTTCTTGGTGAGTATAGAATCCACTGAGTTTTACTTTTGCAATCTTTGTTTATTCTCTAAGATATCGGGCAAACTGCGCTCGATCCAACCAATCAAATAGTTTAATTTTTCAGCCGCTTGTGCACCTAAAATCGTCAATTGATACTCTACTTTCGGTGGTACTTCAGGGTAAACCGTTCTCAATATAAAGCCATCTTGCTCAAGCACTTTTAATGTCTGTGCCAGCATTTTTTCGCTGATCCCCTCAATTCGATTGCGCAGTTCACTAAAACGTTGCACACCATCATTTAAACAACGTAAAACCAATACAGACCATTTGCTGGTTAAATGCTCCAATATTTCTCTAGATGGGCACTGACTGGATAAAACTTGACCAATTAAATCACTTGAAGCATAGATGCTCATAAATTCTCTCTACACAGTAATTAGCTTACTTTTAGGTACGTACTTACATATAGTAAGTTTAATGATTATGATAATAACATCAAGTTTAAAAAACATCCAATTTAAATCATATTTAAAGGTGAATTTATGAAAATCGCAATTACAGGTGCAACGGGTCAACTTGGACAATTGGTGATCCAAGCCTTACTTCAACATACTGCTGCTGAAAATATTGTGGCGCTGGTTCGAAATATAGATAAAGCACAGTCGCTCAAACAACAAGGGATTGAACTTCGCCTATTTAACTATGATCAACCTGAAACATTAATACCTGCTTTACACAATGTAGATAAATTACTTTTAATTTCAGCCAATGAAATTGGTCGTCGTACCCCACAACATAAAGCAGTTATAGATGCCGCAGTCGCAGCCAAAGTTGAACACATTGCCTATACCAGCTTACTCAATGCAACAGATAACCCACTCGGTTTAGCGCAAGAACATCGTGAAACAGAAGAACTTATTCTGCAAAGTGGTTTGAAATATACGTTTTTACGCAACAATTGGTATAGCGAAAATTATCTTGGTAACGTTAAGCATACTGCGGAAACAGGAACGCTTTACGGCAGTGCTCAAAATGGAAAAATCAGTTCAGCTTCTCGTTTAGATTATGCTGAAGCTGCGGCCAAAGTCCTTGCTTCCTCAGGACATGAAAATAAAACCTATGAGCTTGCAGGTTCAAATCATTTTACCCTTGCAGATTTAGCCTCTTATATCGCTTTGGCATCAGGTAAAACTGTACAGTATCAAGATATCAGCCCAGAAGATTATACTCAGGCGCTTCTCACAGCAGGATTAGCCCAAGCACTTGTAACGGTTATTGTTGATGCAGATGTACAGACTGTAAATGGTGCAATGTATAGTGAAAGTAAAGACTTGGAACATTTGATTGGTCGTAAAACAACGCATATTCAGGATCAGGTTAAAGCTTTATTTTAGGTATTTTAAAGATGAGCATGGGCTTAAATACAAAATTTAAGCCCATGCTATATTGAGCAATTAAGGGTGAATATTTTTGATAGGGAAATCGATATTCATCTCTAGATCTGCGAGGGACTGCCTTTCTGTGTTGTACATGGTTGCACGGAACACCGCAATTTTTTTCATCGTCATTGGATCATTAATATTCAGTATTGGCTTAAGTTTATGCTTAACATATAAATGAATCACTTCATCAAATTCTAAATAAACGTGTCCATCAAACATAATCTTGATCGGGACTTGATATCGTCGTTTTAACTTAAATGGCACCGAAAGTTTAATCGGAATATCCACTTTTAAAGGAAATTGAGGCAACAGTTTATTTTGATAAACCAAGTCCGTAGTTGTTTCTAATGGCATTAGCGTTTCAATCTGAATATCAGTCTCATAATCAAGCTCAACCTCAATCGGCGTTGTCACAACAAAACTTAAATTAGCCAAATATTTGCCTTTCAAAGGTAAAGCCAACTCACGGTCAATCGTCAACTCAGTATCTAAAGCGCCTTGTGCATGTGTTTGTAAATAATTCCCCACATGGATTTTTGTCGGTAAAGATTCCGACAATTGAATTTGTGCGCTTTGTGCAGAAACCTGCATTGAGGCATGAATATTCAAATATAACCAAACGCACAGCGCAATGAGCAACACGACGCTGATAAAAGTGAACAACAAATTTCGTATAGATTTAAAGATCCACATTTCCATACCACCCTATTTTAAAACTTCGGACTGTGGTTGTTGTGGTTCTAATGGCAGATGATCGCGACGTGATAGCCTTAAACTATTGAGTGGAATTTTAAGTTGCCCTTTTTCAATTTTTACTGGCAATGTATTTTGAACATCTACTGTTGCTTGAAGTGCTGATTTAATTGGAACATTGAGGTGGCCTTGAATTGGAATATTGGTTTTTAATGTCGCATCAAGTGGCACATGTAAATTTTCTTTAAGTAAAACCTTTACAGGCGCATCAAACTTTAAATGAATATTTTGGTTGAGTGGCACTTGTAAATTAATCGGCACATCCATATGAATCGGGATGTTCCCTTTTAACGGTAAAGTAATATCTTTGCCTAAAACAGTGACTTTAACCTTGGTATCAATCGGCATATCCTGATTGATTTTGATCACTTCATTCACAGGAATTGTGGTTTGAATTGGGACTTCATTATCAAAATACACATGTGGGGTTAAGGTTTGTGTAATCGGTAAGTTTAGCTTTTCATGAATAGGAATTTCAGCTTTCACTTTTCCTTTGACATCCACATCTAATGCGTCATGAATTTGTACTTTGGCTTGTAAAGGCTCTTTTAAATCGATACGTACAGCTTGATTTTCAAGTGGAATATAAATATTAAAATGTTTAAATACCCAGATTGCAATCAATACACCACACACTGTAGCAATAAGAATAAAGGCAACTCCTGCCATAACTTGCTTCAACTGCAAAATCCTGTCCTTAATTTTTATCCTTAATTATTTTTCATTTTAAATACTTATGTGAATTAATATGCGTTTTTATGTATAAAAGTCGAAGGATTTTGTTTAATTAATAAACAATTGATATCTAACCTACGGATTATTTCGAAAAATCAGCTAACCAATAGCACTGCACAATTGCTGTATTATTTTTATACTCAACACTCACATCGCCTTTTTCATAATTTTGATTGAATTTTAGAGTTTTAAATCGCTGCTTTGCTGCTGTAGCACTCAAATCAAAATATAAATATTCATTGTATTGTTGCGCTGGACGACCAAAACTAAATTCTATTTTGCGAATAGGAATGCCAGCATAAGTGACATTTTTTAATTTATAAGTGGTTGAGTCATATACCTGTTTATCCACATATTTTACATCAATCGTATAATGTTCAAGTGGTGCAATCAGTTCTGTATTTTCATTATGAAAATCATATTGCTGCCGAATTGCACAGTTTTGTTCAAAACGATCTTTTAATAAAGGACGTAATTCTAAGGATTTTGCATGTGTAGCTCCCATTAGCAGTAACATCATGCTCAGTATCTTTTTCTTCATGTTATTTTCCATTGATGCAAATTACTTTATATAAAATAGCTTTTATTAGACTTCTTGCGTTAGTCAAAAATGAGCATTTAATACGTGCTTCGTTTTAAATATTGATGAAACCATAGATGGTCTTTCTATCGTGAGGCGACATGGAGGTCGCCACGTTGGGTGGGGGTACAGGACGTACCCCTCACCCAACAGAAGATTTTTGTCATCTTTTCATCTCTGAAAAGTGAGGCATCGCCTACGCAAAGTAATTTAAACTTTAAAGTAAAGCGCGGCATTGCAAACTTTATCTTCTATTTCATCCTTAACCACATGATTCATTAAAATTACCTGAATCTCATCATCATGAGTATAAAGATCAAACTGCTGACGAATCGCACAATTTTTTTTTCAAAATGGTCCTGTAATATAGGAGTTAAATCGAGACTTGTATGTGGTGATGCATGAATCACTGTTGATAAATTCAGCAAACCTAAAGCAAAAATTGATAATTTCTTATTCATTTTTAATATTCTCGAAGTTTTAATTAAAATCATGAATTAAATTTAAATCGAACCAGCTTTAGAATATAAAAAAAGGAGCTTCATTTGAAGCTCCTTTTCGACGACTCTTACAAATTATGCATTTGTTTCAGCCGGTACTTTTGGATAGCTTACGCCACATACTTGTTCAGCAATACGCAATACTTGGCAGCTATAACCAACTTCGTTATCGTACCAAACGTAAGCTGTTAAACGGTTACCAGAAGTAATTGTTGCTTGTGCATCAAATACACCCGCTGTACGCGAACCAATAAAGTCAGACGATACAACTTCTGTAGAGTTGGTATAGCCAATTTGACCTTGAAGGTTAGAGTTGATCGAGATTTGACGAATATATTCGTTCACTTCTTCACGATCTACTTCTTTCTCAAGTGTTAAGTTAAGAATAGCAAGTGAAACGTTTGGTGTTGGAACACGTACTGAATTACCTGTTAATTTACCTTGTAACTGAGGTAATGCTTTCGCAACAGCTTTTGCAGCACCTGTTTCTGTAATAACCATATTCAGAGTTGCAGCACGACCACGGCGATCCGCTTTGTGGTAGTTATCAATCAAGTTCTGGTCATTTGTAAATGAGTGAACAGTTTCCACATGACCATTAATCACTTTGTATTTGTCTTCTAACACTTTTAAAACTGGTGTGATCGCGTTAGTTGTACAGCTTGCAGCAGAAATGATTTTGTCCGAATCAATGATGTCTGCTTGGTTAACACCAAACACGACATTCTTCATATCACCTTTACCAGGCGCTGTAAGCACAACACGACTTACGCCAGGGCATTTAAGGTGTTGAGATAAACCATCGATATCACGCCATTTACCCGTGTTATCAATCACTAGTGCATTGTCAATACCATAAGCTGTGTAATCAACTTCAGCAGGACTAGACGCATAGATCACTTTGATAAAGTTACCATTTGCAATGATTGCTTCATTTTGTTCATCAACAGAAATTGTTCCTGCAAATGGACCATGAATTGAATCACGACGTAACAATGAAGCACGCTTTTCTAAATCACCATCAGATGATTTACGTACAACAATCGCTTTAAGGCTTAAACCACGACCAAGACCTGATTGGCTAATGATTAAACGCGCTAAAATACGGCCAATACGACCAAAACCATAAAGAACAACATCTTTAGGCTCAACTTGCGCAGGACGACCTTCTAAAGATTGAACAGCTTGAGCAACAAATGCATCAATATCGCCACCCTTTTCTTTATATTCAACTGCAAGTTTACCTAAATCAACTTCAGCAGAACCGATATTATCTAATTTCGCTAAAGCTTCTAAAATAGGGAAAGTATGTACAACAGAAAGCTCAACATCCATCATACGTGTACGACGGTGTGCTTTAAGAATTTGAATTACTGAACGGTTCACTAAAGAACGACCGTACACAGAAGTCACAATGTTTTTTTCACGGTATAATTGACCGATTAATGCAATCATACGTTCCGCGATTTCTTCACGGTTTTTCCAGCGACCTTGGTGCTCTGCATGTAGGGCGATGATAGTGTCTTTGCTCACAGATACGTCCTCTATTTATGTATATCTAGACATGGATTTTTAAACCCCATAATTGTAATGTAATTCTCATTTAGTTGAAATCAAATCGTGATACATTTTTATAATATTTTGTCATACTAGGTATTTTATTTTAAATTATGCCTTGATCTCTAAACAATATTTTAGCCATTTCGATTTTTTACATCTATGTAGATTTTTAGTATTGATATTGACTTTAGCAGACTAAGAGGAAAATAAACCAGATAACAATAAAGAAAAAACCAGACAAAAGAAAAAATAAAGCTGATGTAGCTTCGTTAAACATCCTATTATCGCGCTTAGTCTGAGCTTTCTACTCAGCCCCTAACACGCGCTTTAATCATCATTAATCGACGCATTAAATTCTTCCAAATCAAAATCAGCTAAATTTTCGGGCAGCTTCATTAAATAAGGAAAGCGAATAATACCATTGTCCCCTGAAGGAAATGCGTAATGGCGCTCCAATTCACTCATTGAAGTCAGGCTTTCAAACTCAATAAATACACTATACTTTGCTAAACCTTTAGGGACAGTTAATACCTCTAAATAGGTTTGTTTTTTTATCAACATTGCAGCATGGTTTGCTTGAACAATATCTTTTTCAACTTTCCCACCTTTGATCATTTTTTTTAACAGCGAGCCTTCTACTTCATTTTGTTCATTCTTTAATTGTTTAACATAGCTGTCTAAAGCCCTATAATCTTTCACTTGCTCAGCGATAATTTCTTGAAGTTTTCTAATTGGCTGTTGAGAACGTTCATGCATGACTTGCCACTCTCGCGGACTCATTGGAATAAAAATTTCATCTTTACGCTTTTCCAATAGCTTTAAATAAGCCAGCAAACGATATTCAAACAGTTGTACATGAGAATTAAAAAATAATGCGGGTTGTTCTTTAAAGTCACGATAATGCGATAAAATTTCAGAAAATATTCGATGTACACTCATAAACAAATATTCAAATTCTTCAATATGTGATAAATCGCTTTTAACCGCATTTCTTAAAGGCATCAATATATTGGCCGTGAGCAACTGTTCAATGGTTTTGATATGGTTTTGTGCAACCGTATCACTATTTTTCCCCACCATTCCAAGGGGTTCCATCAAAAATGGCAAGAGCTTGTTTTCTGTGAATTCTTCAAATTCTTGCACAATTTCAATTACATCTCTATGGACTTGATGCTGAATTGTGACCATTTTCTGAATCAAAAGATCCGTGCTATCTCGATATTCACTTTCACTCATTTGATCCGTATCGAGAACCAAACCCGTTACATAGACCTGATTTTTATATTCAATATTTTCTTCAAACAAAAAGCGTCGAATTGAATAAGGATTCTGTTCAAAATTTTCAATTGGTGCAATTAAATAGATAAATTCAGAGGTTTTAACAATCTCAAACTTACGAATCCGTTGTTCTCTTAAAATAAAATACTTAAAAAAAGGACGTTTCATTAATTCAGATGATTTGGTCAATAAGGGCTTAAACCAATAACCCAATAATTGTTGTTTAATAAACACTTCAATAATAAAACATTTAATTTGATCAGAAGTTAAGTTGCGGATACCTGCTGGCGCTTCAATATTTAATGTACGGATCAATTTCGCCACATCTTGTAAAAAAACACGACGAATCAGTAATTTTTCTCGCTGCAAATTTAGATGATCATCCACCGAAATCAAATCAATTTGATACAACGCATTTTCTAAATAGTCTGCAATCTGAATACTATCTGTAATATTTTTTAACCAATTGATTGAGTTGCTCAGTTTGGTTGCAATGGAACGCATTCGCTCATTTTCAAAGGTATATTTTAAATTTTCTAATGAATTTGTGATTTTAAATTCAAAGCTGTTATTGCCTTTGTTCCATTGAATTTCTTTCGGTCTTAAAATTTGACGCTCAATCTCTTCGCGTATTTCGATATTGGCTTCATCAAAAACATCACACAAAACCTGTTCCCAGTTTAAATCGGTACTAGGCTCTAATTGCAATAAGGTTGCCCGTGTTTGATAGGGAATTATTGTTGTGTTCATAATATATTCAGCGTTTTTTTACTCAAAAACCAAATTAAAACATAGATTAATGAGATGAATTTAACACTTTTAAAAATTATAGTCCAATAATTATCAATTTATTTTTTATTGATTAACCAATTCTTTCGTCTAATTTTTCGATATTCAAGGCTAAGTTTTTCCGTTTATTGTTTTGTTGATAGAGATGCCAAATCCCTTCCAATACCAAAACCCCCACAGCACACCAAATTGGAATATAGGTAAACCATTCATCTGCTGAAATAGACTCACCCAGCGCCAAGGATGCTAAGGCCAACAAGACAGGTTCTAAATAACTTAACAATCCAAACAAGACCATCGGTAGATGGCGACTCGCCAAAATATAGCTACCTAAACCAATCGCACTCAGTATCCCAAGTCCTGCAACCACAAATATTAAAACCGGTGCATTAGCAAATTGGCTATAAGCATCTAATCCTGTTTGAGTGAAATAAATTGCGATGGGAATACAAATTAAAATATCCCACCAAAAGCCACCTAAATTATCGGTTTTAATAGTTTTTCGAACAAGAAAATAAAGCGAATAGCCCAATGCAACACTGAGGGTTTCCCATGCAATAGTGCCCAAACGCCATAATTCGTGCCCTACTCCAAGCACCGCAAAAGCAACGGCAACCATCTGGAATTTAGATAATTTCTCTTTATAAAAAATGCTACCTGCAAGGACTAGAACCAAGGGTAAAAGAAAATACCCAAGCGATACTTGTAAGCCGCGTCCATTCATCGGCCCCCAAAGGAAAAGCCAAAGTTGGAAACAGGTCAAAATAGAAGTGATGATCAATAAAAGTAATAAAGCAGGTTGTTTGACCATTCGATGATAAATGGTTTTAACATGGACAAAATCACCGCTCAATAACATAAATAAGGTCAGGAACGGTAAAGTGGCGATAATCCGCCAACCAAAGGTTTGTTGACTATCTAGATCGCCCAGCAATTTGGTATAAAAGTATAAGACCCCAAATGTTACAGATGCCAATACAGACAATACGACGCCCTTAAACATCTGTCGCCTCACGGTGATTTTCAAATAAATTCTTAGGCATTATAAACATCTTCACCCAAAATTAATTTGAATATTCAATTATTTTTCCAAACTCAAGAGTTGCAAATATCGAAATATTCAAAATATATCGGCTTAAATTTCTGATTATTCTTGCGCGTTCTGCTTGGTTCGAATCAGATCTTTTAAGTTAAAACCAACAGTCTGGGCATAACGAAGAAATTCAGTTACTTTTGCTTCATCTGGATGAGGGTCTCTAGACAGCAACCACAAATATTTTCGCTTAGGTTCTCCCACCAAAGCCATTTGATAGTTTGAATCAATTTTTAACACCCAATAATCACCACGTCCCACCGGCATCCAACGAATCGCTTCTGGAATAAAACTTACTTTAAATTTTGAATTAAACGGCTCATTACTGATAAATGCTTCACCCAATGAACGTAATTCTTGTCCATTTTGATCTACGCATCGATTATCAACTGCGACATTGCCATATTCATTCACGGTATATCGTGCAGTCACATCAGACTTACAATCTTTTTGAAAATACATTGGCTTGCGGGCAATTTCATACCATAGCCCTAAATATTGACCCAATTCCAATTTTGGAATCGCAGCTAAAGTCGAATTTTCCGCATAGGCTTTTGGATAAAAAAAGCTCGAAAAAACCATCCCGAATACGATTATTAATTTTTTAAAGTCATAAGAATTGGGTAATATTTTAAATAATTGCACCTTATACCCTCAGCATTACTTTTTACTATTTATTATAAAATAATCAGAAATTTAAACTTAGACTGTAGCTTTATGTATCCTTGTTCGAGCTAAAGCTACAGCAAGCACAAAAGTGAAATCATCTCACAATGAGACAATTACTTTAACATTCTGGTTTTTAAACGCACAATTTCGTCACGTAATCGCGCAGCTTGTTCAAATTGCAGTTCTTTAGACGCTTTTAGCATTTCTTTTTCAAGCTTGCTAATGTGTTTCGTAAAGAGTTTTGGATCAGATAAAATATGACGCTCATCCGCAGTTAAAGCCTGATGCTGGTCACTAATACCTGCTTCAATTTGATCATCGCTGATCACTTCACCAGTATCAATTTCTTTAATTGCTTGACGTACAGCACTGCGTGGAATAATGCCATGCTCTTCATTAAATTGAATTTGTTTGGCCCGACGACGATCAGTTTCATCTATGGCTTTCTGCATCGAATCAGTTATACGGTCAGCATATAGAATCGCCTTACCTTTTAAATGACGAGCGGCACGACCGATGGTTTGGATTAACGACCGTTCAGAACGAAGAAAACCTTCTTTATCTGCATCAAGAATGGCAACCAACGATACTTCTGGCATATCCAGACCTTCACGCAACAAGTTAATCCCGACCAGAACATCATGTACTCCTGTCCGCAGTTCGTGAATAATTTTGACACGCTCAACGGTATCAATATCTGAATGTAAATAAGCCACCTTAACCCCATATTCTTTTAAATATGAAGTTAAGTCCTCTGCCATCCGCTTGGTTAAGGTGGTGACTAAAACACGTTCATCGAGTTCTTTACGGATATTAATTTCTGAAAGCACATCATCCACTTGAGTCAATACAGGACGTATTTCAATTTCTGGATCAACCAATCCTGTTGGACGTACCACCTGCTCTGCAACTTGTTCAGATTTTTCCAGTTCGTATTTCGCAGGTGTTGCACTGACATAAATAGTGGTTGGAACAATACGCTCCCATTCCTCAAATTTCATCGGACGGTTATCCAATGCACTAGGTAAACGGAAACCATAATTGACCAAGTTTTCTTTACGTGAACGGTCACCTTTATACATTGCCCCAATTTGTGGAACAGTCACATGCGATTCATCAATAATCAGTAACGCATCATCTGGGATATAGTCAAATAATGTCGGAGGTGCTTCACCCGCTGGACGACCAGATAAATGACGTGAGTAGTTTTCAATGCCATTGGTATAACCCAATTGTTGCATCATTTCTAAATCATAACGGGTCCGTTGTTCGATCCGCTGTGCTTCAAGGAGTTTTTCATGCTCTTTAAAGAACACTAAACGATCAGCCAATTCATCGCGAATCGTTCCAATCGCACGCTGTAAATTGTCTTTTGGTGTTACATAATGGCTTTTTGGGTAGATTGTTATACGCGGTGCTTTACGGACCATTTTCCCAGTAATTGGATCAAACCATCGAATTGAATCGACTTCATCATCAAACAACTCAACCCGAACTGCATGTTGGTCCGATTCAGCAGGGAAAATATCGATAATTTCGCCACGAATACGATAGGTACCGCGTAAAAATTCCAGCTCATTACGGGTATATTGCATTTCAACAAGTCTGCGAATAATGTCATCACGACTAATTCTGTCCCCTTGTACAATATGCAATAACATACTCATATAAGCATTGGGATCACCTAAACCATAGATTGCGGATACTGAAGCGACAATAATGGCATCACGGCGTTCTAATAAAGCACGTGTAGCAGAGAGACGCATTTGGTCAATATGATCATTGATTGCTGAATCTTTTTCAATAAAAGTATCCGAAGATGGTACATAAGCTTCAGGTTGATAATAGTCATAATAACTAACGAAGTATTCAACTGCATTGTTTGGGAAAAATGCTTTAAATTCACCATATAATTGTGCAGCGAGAGTCTTATTATGTGCCATGACAATAGTTGGACGTTGCGTTTGTGCAATCACATTTGCCATGGTATAGGTTTTCCCTGAACCCGTTACACCGAGTAGAAGTTGGTCGTGAAAACCTTTATTTATGCCTTCGACTAATTTTGCTATTGCCTGTGGTTGATCCCCAGCAGGTTGATAATTTGTAACAAGTTCAAAAGGTTGATGTTCACTCACAATAATTCACTCTTTAACCAATCGGGAAGAAGCCACAGTAGTTTAACAGAAACCAATTAAACCCATACATTGACACCTATTCTAGATGGGGCTTTTTACACAATATTCAACAAATACCTTGACCCTTTTTTATTTCAATAGCAACATGGAAACAAGCCAATTAAAAGATTGAAAAACATGACATATCACTATCATGATGAAAGCATAATCAAAACTTTGCCAGAAGATACTGTGTTTGTTTTTGGTAGTAATATGGCGGGTACTCATCAAGGCGGTGCGGCAAAAACAGCACATTTACATTTTGGCGCAACCAAAGGTGTTGGACGTGGCTGGGCAGGACAAAGTTTTGCTATACCGACCATGAATGAACATTTACAACAAATGCCACTTTCGCAAATTCAACACTATATTGATGATTTTAAAATTTATACAAAAAATCACCCGAAGATGAAATATTTTATTACGTCGGTGGGTTGTGGTGTTGCAGGCTATAAAGTCGAAGAAATCGCGCCGATGTTTAAAGGTATTTCACGCAATGTGATCTTCCCTGCTTCATTCCGTCCATTTGTAGAAAAAACCTTGCCTAAGCTCACGCAAAAATTACTGCATAGTTTTTTAACTGATGACGTCATATTTAGTTCAGATATAGAGCAAAAGATTCAAAGCTTAGATTTAACTGAAGCTGAAAAAAGCCTTGCTACGATTATTCTCAATACGCCAATGTATCCTAACGACAGTAATGGTCGAGATCGTATTTTTGAAATACAAGATATCCTGCACAATTTAAATGGAAAAATATTTGAATTTCAATCTAATTCAGAAGGTTCAATGATTTTTGGAGGGGCTATTTTAGCACTTTTAGAACTCTATAATTTAAATGAAACAGACTTTATTGCAGTATGGACTGGTCAGCGTACTATTGCTGCACCAAAAGCAGAACATCGGGCTAAAAAGTAAAATGCTGTGATTATTTTTAATTGAACAACTATTTATGTTAAGTTTTTACTTATGTTATATAGTTAAACAGGGGTTGTTAACAATTCGTCTATGTTTGCGACTACGTGTATTTTTTAGGCGATACTAGGCACGAAGTATGAAATTTAGTCATTCTAAATGATGAGAAACATCGTTTCGTAAGGTAACACGTAGCGGCAAAAAACACACAAGTCCCGAAGGGTTGTGGCTAAAATTATCTCAGCCTACGTTATGACACTCGAAAATAGTCTCGCTATTCTCTTCGTTTCATGCCTTGTCTGCTCAATTTTAGCCTACAACGCAAGCCATTTATGAAATGTCAACAGCCCCTAAATTAATAAACAATTTTTTGGAAAATATATGGAGCAAATGGATTTAACAATATTTGATTTGTCTCCAATTGCCATGTGGCTACAAGATTTTAGTGGTATAAAAAAAATATTTGATGAATGGACCGCGCAAGGTATTTCCGATATTAAGCAACATCTATTGGAAGATACTAGCCGTTTAAAACCTTGTTTGGCGGCGATCCGCACCATTCATATCAATAAAAGCACCCTGATTTTATATGAAGCTGATGATTTAGCGGAGATTTTAGAAAAATTTCCGGAAATGCATACAGAAAATACTGAACTATTACATATCCAATTTTTTTCAGCGCTTTGGAATAAAGAAACAGATTGCTCGATTCAAGTGGTCAACCTTAGCTGCAAAGGCAAAAAAATTGATATCCAACTTAGAGCCAATATTTTAACGGATGCGAAACAAAGCTGGGATCGAGTTTTATTAACCACGGAAGATATCTCTCAGTGTCAAAATGCACGTCGGATTGCAGAATCCCTATTTTTGCATTCACCCACTGCCCTCTGGGTCAAAGACTACAGCAAAATAAAATCATTATTTAATCAATTAGTAGCGAATAATGTCACTGACTTAGATCAATATATTCAGCAAAATCCAGATTTTCTATTTCTTTGTTTTGAAAACATCCGATCCGTTGGTGTAAATCAAGCTTTACTGGACTTATTTAATGCCGACAATGAACAACATTTTTATCAGCATTTAAATCATATTTTTAGAGAAAATTATCAACAAAATTTTCATAAACAATTATTACATTTATGGAATGATCATCATCAACTTAAACGAGAATGTGAATACCAGTCAATCAATGGAGATTTGCTGCATGTACTCGAACAGTTTGTTATTTTTCCAGATTCAAAACATAACTGGGATACCGTGCAAATTGCCTTTACCGATTTAACGGAACGAAAAAAATTAGAAGATCATCTGCAACATGCCAGTAAACATGATCAATTAACGCAGTTATATAATCGAACATTTTTTATCGGTGAAATTCAACGCTTACAATCTCAAAAATTTAATTCACTTTCATGTATGTATTTAGACATCAATGGTTTAAAAAGAGTGAATGATTTACAGGGACATCATGTCGGCGACTTACTGATTCAACGTTTTGCACATCTGTTAAAAAAATCCACCATCAAAACACCTTATTCTGTTTCGCGTATTGGTGGTGATGAATTTGTGATTCTTATGCCTGAATCAAATCATCTGCATATAGAAACATTACTTAAGATCATTCAACAAGAATTAGAGATAGATCGACTGAACAATCCTCAACATCCAATTCATGTTGCGATTGGTTATGCGACAACAAGCCATTATAAAAATATTGATGATTTATTAAAAAAAGCAGATCAAATTATGTATCAAGATAAGCAAGCATATTATTTATTAAATACGGATTAATGTCTTTTAAGAATTAAAGAAATTAATTGAAATTAACCAACATCAATGTAAACCCAATAAAAGGATAACCAGCGATCATAAAATACAATAAGTAATAAATAACTTGGATTTTATTATTTTATATCGCTCTTTTTTAGGATATATTTCAAACATTCTAGATCACCGCTCAACACACGAGAATCTTATAATGGAATTTTCTGATTCTTCTATTTTTGATATATCACCTACCCCGATGTGGATAGAGGACTATAGCGAAGTAAGAGAACAATTTAATCAGTGGAAAGGCCAAGGAATCACAAATCTTCAAAGCTTTTTAGAAGAAAATCCAGATCAGATTACGGCTTGCGCACATAAAATTAAGATTCTACATGTCAATAAAAAAACCTTAGATTTATTTGAAGCCAGAAATCAGCAACACCTGTATCAGAACTTAAATATTATTTTTCAGAAAGAAATGCTGCACTCACATATCAAAGAGCTGGTTGCACTTTGGAATGGAGAAGCTGAGTTTTCAAATACCACAGTCAATTACACGATTTCAGGCAAAAAATTAGACATCAAATTACGCGGTATCATCATGCCGGGTTCAGAAGTCAGTTTAGACCGGGTTTTAATCACCACTGAAGATATTACGGACTATCAAAATGCGCGCCGTTTAGAAGAAAAAAATCGCCAACTGGCAGAATCTCGCTTTATTTACTCGCCTACCTCGTTGTGGGTTGAAGATTTTAGTCGTGTAAGACTCCGCATAGACCAACTCCGTGAAATTGGTATCGAAGATTTTCGCACCTTCTTAGATGTACATACCGACTTTGTAAACCAGTGTATCGAAGACATCATCTTATTGGATGTCAATCAAGCAACCCTTGATTTATTTAAAGCCAAAGACAAAGAAACCCTGTTTAAAAACTTAAACAAAGTATTTGCAAAAGAGATGTATCAGACTTTCCGTGAGCAACTGATTGAACTCTGGAATGGTAAAATTCATCATCAACGTGAAGCTGTAAATTATGCATTGGATGGTTCAGTACGAAATGTATTGCTTCAATTTACTGTTTTCCCAGGTTATGAACATGACTGGAGTCTAGTGCAAGTTGCATTGACTGATATTACTGCACGGAAAAAAGCAGAAACGTATTTGGAATATTTAGGAAAACATGATGTTCTGACTAAATTATTCAATCGTTCGTTCTATACAGAGGAAATTAATCGTTTAGAGCGTGGTGTACTGCGTCCGACTTCAGCCATTTTTATTGATATGAACGGTTTAAAAGCCATCAATGATCAGTTGGGTCATGATGTCGGTGATGAATTGCTGCGACGAATGGGCAATATTCTGACTCGCACCATTGCCAATACAAGTTATACCGCTTCCCGTATTGGTGGAGATGAGTTTGTGATTCTTATGCCTGCGGCAAATGAACAGACCGTCGAATCGATGATTATGACCATTGAAGAATTACTCAATATCGACAATCAATATTATTCGTCACAGCCTATTAGTATTGCCATTGGTTATGCAACAACATCTGCAAATGAAAGTATAGACAATATGTTGAAACGTGCAGATTTATTGATGTATCAAAAGAAAAAAAATTATTATGAATATGTCACGGAAATGTTAAATGGTAGTGCTTAATATTCCACAAGGATAAATGCTATAGCGTTAAGTAAACGATTCTTTTTAATTCTTATTATAAAAATAGGTGCATCAAGCACCTATTTTTATATCTCAAACACTTAGCGTTTTCCCATCGAACGGCGTGTACCACGAGGTGGCATCCAAGTACGATCTGCATATTGCTCAGGTTTAGGACGGACGTTGTTGTGGGCAACATCATCATCATTTTCTAAAGATGATGGCATTGGAAATGGTAAATTCACCAATGGCTTCTTTTTGGGAGTATTTTGGGTGCTCATGTGATTCACTCAATTTTAACTGGCTATATTGTACGTAAATTTCAGCTTTGATGCGAGTGCTCTTAAACTTTCGCTTTTATTTGTATTCTCTTGATACATTAATTTCTGCTTTTCATGAATATTTATTGAATTTGCATAGATATTAGACGACCAAACATGAAAAATTAGGCTATGATAATGTGCTTTTTATTTTTTTAATCCCTATAAGAAGGAATAATGCCGTGGACGTACGTCTCTCTGATCGTGTAAATGCCATCAAACCGTCTCCAACGCTTGCTGTTACCAACAAAGCTGCTGAATTAAAAGCTGCGGGTAAAAATGTAATCGGATTGGGCGCTGGCGAACCAGATTTTGACACCCCACAACACATCAAAGATGCTGCTATTACAGCGATTAACAACGGTTTTACCAAATATACCGCTGTTGATGGTACACCAGGCCTTAAAAAAGCAATTATTGCGAAGCTAAAACGTGATAACAATCTTGACTATGCTGCAAATCAGATTTTAGTGTCTTGCGGTGGTAAACAGTCTTTCTTTAACTTAGCACTTGCTTTGTTAAACAAAGGTGATGAAGTCATTATTCCTGCACCATATTGGGTAAGCTATCCAGATATGGTGATCATTGCTGAAGGTGTTCCTGTCATCGTGAAATGTGGTGAAGAACAACGTTTCAAGATGACACCTGCTCAACTAGAAGCTGCGATTACAGACAAAACACGTTTGGTGGTTTTAAATAGCCCTTCTAACCCAACAGGCATGATCTACAGCAAAGCTGAACTTGAAGCTTTAGCAGAAGTGCTCCGTAAATATCCTCAAGTTTATGTTGCTTCTGATGATATGTATGAGCCGATCCGTTGGGATGATGAGTTCTACAATATTGCTACTGTAGCTCCTGACCTTTATGAGCGCGTTATCGTGCTTAACGGTGTATCTAAAGCATATGCAATGACTGGATGGCGTATCGGCTATGCAGCAGGACCTGCAAAATTGATTGGCGCAATGAAAAAAATCCAATCACAATCAACTTCAAACCCAACTTCGATTTCACAAGTTGCTGCTGAAGCTGCATTAAATGGTCCTCAAGATGTACTTCAACCGATGATTGAAGCATTCAAACGTCGTCATGATCTCGTTGTGAATGGCTTGAATGAAATTCAAGGGATTAGCTGCTTACCTGCTGATGGTGCATTCTATGCTTATGCCAACATTCGTCCTTTGATTCGTGCAAAAGGCTTAAAATCTTGCACAGAATTCTCAGAATGGTTATTGGAAGAAACTGGTGTAGCTGTAGTTCCTGGTGATGCTTTTGGTTTAGGCGGTTATATGCGTATTTCTTATGCGACTGCAGATGAAGTACTTGTTGATGCGCTTGCTCGTATTAAAAAAGCTGCAGATTCTATTGACGGTGTTGATGCAGCAATTGCTTCAATCGCAGCTGAAAAAGCAGCACAATAAGACGAGATTGGTTTAAATGAAAAATGGGTGTATTGATTACACCCATTTTTTTATCTTTGTTTATATTTTTAGATTTGTTGATATTGCTTATCAACACGTCACGATGTTTTATCAATAAGCATCTATGCTTTATGCAAATTATTCTTTAAGGAGCAAGCCCGTGGTATTGTCTCCATCATTTCCAGTACCGTAATGATCTATACGTACAGTATCAACTTGCACAGTAGATGTGTTTGCCGCATAGTACTTTTCATGATCGACTAATAATAACCCTGTGGTATTGTCTCCATCATTGCCTGTGCCATAATGTTCAATTCTCGGCTCCTTATTTTGATCAAGCTTTGAATAAGGCACAAGTTTTATTGGCTCTTTCAATAAAAGACCTGACGTATTATCTCCATCGCTACCTGTACCAAAGTGATCAATGCGTATTTCTTGCGTATTTTGATGTGATGCAAAACTTAAACTTGAAACACTACAAAGACCAATAACAGTTAATCTGATTAAAGTTTTCATGTCATTCTTCCCATTGAGATATCATTTCATTCTAGAGGTCGAAACTATACAATTCACGGTCATGGGAATTACATTTATGACATTAACCAATCTAAGCAAGTCTTTAATAAAAATCTGAAATCTAGCCTAAATCTTCAAGTTTTATTGCTGTTCCAGATCAGTTTGGCTAAATACGATTCAGTGTTAAAGCGCGTTTTAAAGCATAAAAACTAACTTTGATCATTTGTATTTATTGATCACTTTGTATCAATGACGCTCTAAATACTTTCGGTGCACATCCATATGTTTGTGTGAAAGCACGAGTGAATGCTGCTTGTGAGCTATATCCTACTAATTCAGCAATTTGAAAGATATTTTTGTCTGTCTCTTTTAGAAACTGACTTGCCAGTCTCATCCGCCAATTTTTTAAATATTGAATTGGAGAAACACCGACTTGTTCAACAAATTTTTTAGCAAAACTTGAACGTGATTGATGGGTGGATTGAGCCAAATTTTCTACATCCCATGCATAAGCAGGACGATCATGCATCAAAGATAATGCTTTACTAATCGCAGGGTCACGTAAAGCAACAATCCAACTTTTATGTTCAATGGTCGCCTTTACCAACCAAAACCGTATTGACCACACCAATAGAAGATCAATGATTCGTGAAAGCATCACTTGACTACCAAGGCTAGGATGCTCAAGCTCAAGCTTTATCGCAGCAACAGTCATTGGCACCCATTCTGCAATTTTACCAGTATCATTATGCGATGGGACATGGATATAGCGAGGCAACCCCTCGATTATGGCTTCACCATAAATTCCACTGAGTTTAAAAATACAGCTAATCACAGCGGCTGTTTGGTTTTCAGCATCCAACAATTCAATCGTGTGTTCTCCAGCCGAAGGTAGAACAATAATATCCCCTGCTTTTAAAACAAGATCTAGATTAGTGTTTGCTACTTTAAGTCTGCATGTCGCCTGCTGAACGATATGGATATATGCATAATCCTGTTTAAAGCTTAACTGTTGTTGATCTGTAAATCGCGCGAAGTCATAGATCTCACCTGATATTTTTGCAAACTGATAAATATCAAAGAATAGATCCGTTAAAGCACTTTTTTCAGCATATTCATCTCTCATTCTTTGTCACAATTCCTAAAAAGTGTTTCTGCAAAAACATTGGTGTTTCTGTTATTGTTAAAGTGAATTTAAACATGAATAATCGTTTATAGAAGCTTTTTTGAGTATAAAAATTACATCCTGTATCTATCCAATCTTTATACAAAAATTCTTCAACCATTTAGCTCAACAAATACAATAGCATTTAGCTAGGAGACACACATGAGTAATAAACCGACAATTATATTCGTACACGGATTTTGGGGAGGCGCTGCTCATTGGAGTAAAGTGGTAACTGAGCTGTCTCACCGAGGATATGAATCATTACGTGCAGTAGAACTCCCGCTGAGCTCACTGGCTGAAGATGTTGAACGAACTAGAAAAATGATTGCGCAAGTTAAAGGAGATGTGCTTCTGGTTGGTCACTCATATGGTGGCGCTGTAATTACTGAAGTTGGCAATCAAACGAATGTGGTAGGCCTGGTTTATATTGCTGCTTTTGCACCTGACTCAAACGAAAGCCCTGGTGGCATTACTCAACAACATTTACCTGAAGCTGCACCAAACTTAGAACCAGACAGTGATGGTTATCTCTGGCTTAAAGCAGATAAATTCCATGAAAGTTTCTGTCAGGATTTAACCAAAGATGAAGGGTTTGCAATGGGTATCACCCAAAAAGCGCCAGTAGCAAGCACTTTTGGCGATACGATTTCCACGCCAGCATGGAAAACGAAACCATCTTGGTATCAAATCTCGACTCAAGACCGAATGATCCACCCTGAAAATCAAAAAGTCATGTCTGCACGCTTAAATGCAAAAAAAGTGATTTCGCTAGATGCAAGTCATGCTTCTTTGGCATCACATCCAAAAGAAATTTCAGACTTGATTGAGGAAGCTGTCAGCTTTCTTGCTCAATAAATGATGAATGAATAGAGGAAATCAACAGATTTCCTCTATATCTTAGACCCATTTAAAACTAAGATTTATCGAAATTCAATTTGGCTATATAAATGCCTAAATTAGAATTCAGTAATAAAACCTCTACAACACTTTAAAACCGATGCTCCAGCTTTAAACTAACATTATGTTTATCATAAGAATATAGCCACTCTACATTGCTGTTATTTTGATTATATTGATAAGTGAGATTAGGTGTTAAACCATAAAAAGCCCAACGAGGTGCACTTAAAATCAAAGTATAATTTTGTTCAAAATCATGTCGTCTAGCCTCCAATACCGGAGTAAATTTATCAAATTGACGCCAACGGAAAGAACTAAACAAATTTGCGTTAAAACCTGAGTCAAAGTTTTTGGAAAGGCCTAAACGTATGCCCTGTTGCTGATAAGCCGTAAAATATTGTTCTTGGGTATTATGGTCGACAAAATCCAGTCCGCCAAATAGCGTCCAGTTTCTCGGTAAAATTTTCCAAAAGGTTGAATAGACTGAATATTCCACGCCATCTTGGCCTTTATACTGGGAATAATTTATATCCTTCATTTCGGCTTCTAACTTGACAGCTTTGTCGTTAGAGATAAAACGCATCCACTCACCCCTTAGCCCATAAGCACTATACAGCGGGTCGTGGGCATAGTATTTATGTTCAAATACGGGTGCAATCAAGACTTGATTACGTTCGTTGTAATAACTATAACCCGCATTTAAGTTAAAAGTTAATTCATTATAATCTGTCTGCTCTGGATAAACTTGACCATAGAATAATCCGCGCAATGCAATGCCATGTTGTCCAGAAAGCGACCATCGTTTAGTTAAGGTCGCTTCATAGTCCAAACCTTGCGCACTGATCGCGTCAGGTGTGCCACGCTTTACTTGTTCAATAGGAACGACCTTCTTAGTCTCAGGGTCAATGCCATAATACGTAATGATGTCGTATTTATCGGAAGCATTATTAACATTACTGGCATAACGTGAACCAAAAGCCAATGAACCATGCCATTCATCTCGTTGTTTAAGCCCTTTGAGATACATCTCTACAGTTTGACCTATACCTTGGGCAGCAGGATCTGTAGACAGAGCCAGTTGAGATTGAATCTGCTGAAATAACTGTTGACCTTGCTGATTTTTTTGTTGTTCGGTGTAGATACGAGCCAGCTCAAGTTGGGTCATTAAATTATTCGATTGAATCTCTAGGCTATGTTTAAGTTTACTCTCAGCTAAACTTAAATTCCCCTGTGTTCGTGCCATGACACCCTCAGCGAACTCAGTCAAAGCCTGATCATAATTTGGAAATTTTTTATATTTTTCAAGATAACTTAAAGCCACTTGCCATTGTTTTTGCATCACTGCCAAGTAAAGTGCATATGCAACTTCTGCGGGTTCATCCTTAACCACATATTCTTGACCTTGTATGATCAGATTCGGTAATGCTTGTGTGTTCTTAGGGTCTTCTGATTTGAGTAATTTCTTATCATTTTGATATTGCTGTTGGCTAATTTCCTGATTTAACCTGATACTGGTATCATCCGCTGCATAAACACATTGTCCACACTGCAATACGGCACCAAGCAATACTATTTTTTTCATCTATAAACTCACCAGATAGAATAAAAAAAAAGAAAGACTTACCGAAGTAAGCCTTTCTCATTTAAATCATTATTTTTTTCCACCAAAAGCAACGTCATGCACATTATTGTTAAATGTTGCAATTCCAGCTAAGCTGCTTTGGCTATTATAGAATTGACCTGAAACTGTCCCTGCACCAGCTGACGGATTAGTCGTCCAAGATGCATTTGAACCACTAATCGTTGCGTCGTTATTAATTGTTGCAGTACCCAAATTAAAGGTACGTGAACTATCGCTCAATGAACCCGTTAACTGTTTGGTTGCAAAGTTAGCGGTAAAAGTACCTGACAATAAATTAGAGCCATTATAATTATTGACACCTTGAACACTATAATTTGCAGTACCTGTAGACGGTACGCTGGTATCCGCATCTTTACCATTGTAATAAACAGTGTGTGTTGCTGGATCAACCGTACCTAAACGCTTACCGCTGGCATCTTTGGCTTCGGCATTCCACTCACCAAACCAAACGTCTTGTGTAGGCACTTGTTTATAGTTAGCATAACCAATCCCAGCATGAGATGCTGGAAGCCCAGGTAAGTAAGGGCTTAGACGTACAACGCCATTGCCATCTGCATAGCCGTTAAAACCTGAGAATGCAACAATTGCACCGTTATAAAGAGTGTTAACACCAAAACCAACACCTGAGTTTGGATGAGTCGGTCCAAGTGAACCTGTAGAACCAACTACAATATTACCAATATCACTTGATTCACCTACAACAGCTGCTTGTGCAACACCCACTAAACCAACAGATAGTAAAATAGCCAATGAGATAGATTGAAGTTTCATTTTAAGTTCCTCGATATGAGTTTTAAAGTTTTATCATTAAGAATAAAAATAAAAGTCTTAATGATTATCATTAAAAATAAAACATGTGCTGCACTGATTTTAATTTTAAATTCAAGTGTAAAATCAAGGAGTACGTGTCTTATTTTCCACACATTTATTGCACACCAAGTGCAATAAATTTGGTTAATTACCTCTAAGTTCCTTAAAACTTATGGGTAATGCTTAGCTTAAATGTTCGACCTGGTGCTGCAATTGCCGAACGAGTTAATGGATCAATATAGAATTCGTCAGTGAGATTAGTCCCCACCAGTTCAAATAAGGTGTCTTGTTTAAGTCGATAATTGATATAAGCATCCACAATGGTCATTGAGTTCCATGCCAAAGGGGTATTGGCGTAATAACTCATCTCTATATCGTTATAGTTTTTCGTTTCAGGATTTTCATACTTATGGTGATAACTCGCACGAGTTCCGACTTCAAGTTTTTGATCAAAGAATCGTCCACCAAGTGTTAAATTCACTGAATATTTTGGGGTTGCCATACTGACCAAATATCCGCCTACAAATCCATCATCAACACAACGATTTAATAAAAACTGGTGGCTCGCCCCTAAAAGCATCGCTGAGTTTTCATCACAAACTTTATTTTTAAAACGATAATTGGCACTTAAGTCAGTAAAGAAACGCCCATTGTCAAAGCGACTTTGCAGTTCTAATCCTTCTGTGGTAAGGCTATCGACATTGCTAAATGCCAAAGTTGGACTACGCTCAATCGCATTCTTAGTTTTGTTATAGTAATAAGCCAATTTAATATCTGCATAACTGCTGTTTTTAAATAACTCAGATAGATTATGAACATAGGCAAGTTCATAATTTGATGCATGCTCTGGTTGTAACTTATAACCACTTAAGGTTCCAGAAAACCCAATCGTGCTTTCAAACATACTTGGCATTCTATAAGCTTCGCTATAACGTAAATACATTCGACTATTGGGGCTAAAATTAACCGTTGCTGAAGCTGTCGGTGTCCAACCATGATCTTTGCTTTTTTGCACACCTGTTTTGGTTAAATCAATATCTTCATAACCGCTAGGAATGCCACTACCAGAATAATATCCATAATCCCGACCTTGTACTAAGGTCCCATTTAAAAAGGGATTATTGGCAATGGTTAATTTTCCACGGTTATCCATTTTGTAATCAATTTTATTAGATTTCTGATAAATTCGACTTAAAATTCGAGCCTGCTTGCGCTCCTCAGTCCAACCTTCCGCTAAAGCAAGAGCCTCAATACTTTCTCGTGTTTGCTGTTCAAGTTCTGGTGTCATATTTGGGCGTTTAGTAAAATAAGTCATACTTAATGCCGTGGCTTTTTTAATCAGGCTAAACTGGGGATCACCCGCATTGACTCGTTCATTAAGAAAATCATCAAAGGCCCAATAGTTTTGATATCTTGCACCTGCGTTTAAATTCAGCCATGAGACAGGTTGATAGTCAAAGTTAAAATTAAATTCTTTTTCTTCTCGACGACCTGCTCTCGGTAACATCCTATAACCCGAATTTGTTCCGTTAATATTCGGGTCTTTATAAATATCATCCGAACTGAGTTTTTCTTTTTGAAAACTCCCCCCAACAGTTAAACCCAGATTAGACAGCAATTTAAACTTATTACTTAGGGTCATTCCTTGGCGAGTATTGTCTGAGTTTGCGGTAGCACTGTTCACAAAAACACCCAAGTTTGCATTGGTATCATTGGGAAATCCACCTGAACTATAGGTATGACTCTTGGTATCAGTCCGCCAAATATTGCCGTAGAAATCGACTAAATTATTGTTTTGAGGTTGATATTTGTATTCCATATTATAGGCTTTGGAGTCGATATGACTTAAAGGCCATTGTGGTACCCCTGCTTTATTTTTGACGACTTCACCCCAAGCAATTCGTGAAGGTAAAATTTCTCCATTGATGATTGAACTGTCCCGATAACCGAACTCTAAACGCTGTTCATCTGTAGGTTTCCACGCCGCTTTTAACAAATAAGATTCTGTTTCAAGGGATGTATTGGGAACTTCTGTACCTCCTGGGTAAACTTTGGCAAGGTATGGAACGTAATTAAATCGTCCTGTGGCAGGTTTATCATAAAAATCACTGCCATTTTTCCCTGCAAAGTGATTGCCTTTATTACGATAAGCATAAGCAGCCAAAACTTCAAAATTATCACTACGTCCTGCCAAAGCAATACGTGTTGCAACATCATCGCCTGAATAAATATTATTTTCTTTATTCTGCCGTGCTACTTTAAATAAGGATGGATCATAATAAGGCTCGAAAACTGGATTGCCTTGCCAGTCCGTTCCTGTAGCTGGATAATTTGGATTATCGTAAATGCTTTGACCAGTTAATAGTTGTGGTTCTCTAGGTTTCACTGCATTGCTGCTGGTTTCTACTTTTATCTCCCCACCAAAATTTTTACCTTCCTTTAAAACATCATCTACAGCTAGAGTATGAATAACGACCGCACCACCCACACCTGTATTTACATTGCGTGTGATGGAAGGCCCCTTAATGACTTGTAGCCCACCGATTAAATTAGGATCAATATAACTCCGATTATTCGCACCGTTATAGCCACGCCATACAGTGAGTGCCTGTTCTGTCCCATCAATAAGGACAGGAACACGGCCCGGTCCTTGAACACCACGGATACTTGGATCTAAAGCACCACTGTTTCGGGCATCACCACTGTATACGCCGACCATTCCCTTGAATAAGTCTGCTGGCTGAGCACCTTTATATCGTTCTATTTGCTCTTTGCTGGCATAGACGCTAGAAATATCTTGATCATAAACATCATTCTGCCCTTTTGTATCGCGACTGACTGTGCCAAAAACAGTCATTGGGCTAAGTTGTACGACATTTTCTTGATCAGCTATCATCGGCTGAGATTGTACTGGAATGGGTCTAATTTCAGCTTTATCCACATGCTTCAATATATAGCCATTTCCAACTTTCACCACAGTAAACTCGGTTGCTGCTAAAATATGTTGAAAGCCGTTTTCTAGATTATATTGTCCGCTTAAACCTAAGCTACTTTTACCTTTGAGCTGATTTGCATCAATTGCAATCGATGTACCCGCTTGCTCAGCAAAGGTATTTAAAACACTGGCAAGTGAACCCGCTGGAATATGATATGACTGCGTTTCTGTACTGAGCGCATAACTGCTTTGTGTCGCGACTGTTGTTGCTACACCCACACAAACGAGATGAATCGCCAATGCCAATGATGTCACTTTGAAAGAATATTTTGGATGCTTTTGACCGCAAACAGCTTCACTCATTTTACGCCCCAGTAAATGTAAATAAGAATCATTCAATATATTAAATTAAATGTATTCCTAATATTTGCTTCTACTTACTATGACGTACAAGAATTGAAAAAGTGGAACCGTTTATTCAAAATAAATTTAAATTATCTATCTTTTATTTTTCCAAGATTATTATTGATTATATTTATCCATCATTTTTAAAAACGATATGCATAGTCAGCCTTTCATAAACTCAGACACAAGAATATAATTTCTCTTAATTAATATTTTTAATTAAATCAATTGTATAGGAAAATAAATTGTTTGATTATAAAAAGTTTGCAATGCCACAACTTACATTCAAAGTTTAAATATCTTTGCGTAGGCGATGCCTCACTTTTCAGAGATGAAAAGATGACAAAAATCTTTTGTTTGGCGAGGGGTACGTCCTATACCCCCGCCAAACGGCGACATCCATGTCGCCCCACGGTAAGATCACCATCTAGGATTCAAAAGCACAAAAAATGAATTGTTAACCAACAGTTTCTAAAAGTTCATACAAAACATAAGTTTCATTCATGATCAATGACTTGATGTAAATCACTTGTATGAATAATTAGAAGATTTGATCATATTTTATCCTAAAATTTTAGGTCTAATTTAAAGCTAAACAGCATGATTCAAACCAAGTGCTTAAATCATGATGTTTATTGCAAAGTCACAACTGTGAAATATGGGGTAATTTGATAGACATTTAGCTGAGGGAACACACTGCTTAATAATTGCAATGCACTTTCGGTATGATCTAAAGGCAATACAGCATTGACCTTAATTTGCTCTAACTTGTCAGCGTTAAATATAATTTTTTCTTTACTATTTCGATTCAACTCATTTAGCACTTTTGACAAAGACATATTTTCAACAATCAAATGCCGTTGATTCCATTTCTGCTGTTCATTGTATAAATTAAAAGTATGTATAGGTTGTATACCATTTCGATCAAGTATGACTTCTTGCCCTGCTGTCACAATCACAGAAGATGCTTTGGTTTGATCTTCGTCTTGTTTCGAGGACTGAACTTTCACTTTGGAATGTAGCATTTTAAGCCCAGTCGCATCTGGCTGATATTGAACACTAAATGCAGTTCCCAATGCTTCAATTTGACCATGTTGGGTTTTGACAATAAAAGGACGGGCTTTGTCTTTGGCCACATCTACAAATATTTCTCCTTGAACCAACTCCACAACACGCTGATTTGCTGAGAAGTCCAGATTAACCGCACTCTGACCACTGAGTTTAAGTTGTGAACCGTCTGCTAAGGTTTGGGTTTTCCATTCTCCCGCATGATTTTTAATATCAGCGGTTAGATATGACACTGGATGATAAATAAAATAACTATAAATACCCCCTACACAACACAATATCACCGTTAAAATTCCACCATAGCGCATATTTTTTTGCTTACGGGCACTATGCAAACCTGTTTTTAAGACAGATTGGGTCATTTTCTGTTGTTGTGGAGTCTGTACCAGTTTTTGAATCGAAGTAATATATTGCTCGATATCTTGAGCAATTTTTTGGCGTTGCGGACTCTTGCTTTTCCAAGCATCAAAATCTGTTTGCGCTGTTCTTTTGAGTAAGTCATCATCGGTACTCAGCAGCACAATCCATTCCGCTGCTTCTTCGATTAATTGTTGCTTACTCTTCTCTTCTTCAATCATTTACTCAAACAAATCCTTCTCTTGTTTCAGTGCGTAGCATTGCACAAGGCAAGTTGCTAGATATTTTTGAATCATCTTGGTTGAAACACCAATGATTTCTGCAATTTCTTTATGGGTTAAACCTTCAAAATAATGTAGCACAAAAGCTTGCTGTGCTTTTTCAGAGACGCGTATCAAAGCCTGACAAATCTGGTCAATGGCTTGAACAACCTGAAGTTGATCTTCTGGCGAAGGAATTGTATCCAGCATATATTCCATCTGACTTAATTCATTCAGATAGGCTTGTTCTATGCGCTTACGGCGCACCTGATCAATCATTAAATTTCTAGCAATGGTCACCAGATATGCACGAGGTTCTTTTACTCCAAAAAGTTCATCACGCGTTTGCAGAATTTTAATAAACGTATCTTGTACCAAATCTGCAGCTTGCTCACTATTGCCTACTTTTTTTCTAAGCCATTGATGCAACCAAGATTGGTGATTACGGTACAATTGATCTACAAATGCAGGATTTTTGTTCACAATAGGATCAACTCTTTGACGGTCTGTTAAATGATAATAATTATCATTTAAATGTCAAGACACTCTGAGAGAAATTCCCCGTATATATGATTATTTTTTAGTTCATGTACATCCTTATGTTCTATTTGATCGTTTAATATACTTAAAAAATAAAGTTAAATTATCAATAGTTAATGCACATTGAACCTCAATATCTTGGTTATCATTCAGTGTAAATTCCGATTTATTATTTATGGATATTTTTATCATAAAATAATCTACCCTTTGGCATGTTGTTTTAATGACTACAATAAGGACAAGAGGGTTTTTCTATAACAAGATGATATGAACTTGCACCATGTTCTAAAATAAGTCCTCGAATTTGCTGCTCTAAAGCCTCATCATTAATTTGTTGCAACTGACTACACTTTTTACAATATATTCTCATATTGGTTTGACTTCCCTTGAATGAATATAATGCTTGTTCACTGCCCAGCTTAAATTTAACCAACAATCCTGCTTTAACAAGCTGTTTCAGGGTTTGATAGACACCAGCAAAAGATAATTTTTTCACTTTTAAATCTGGACTATACAAAATTTCGGCTGCTGTCAGCTCTCGTTGTGCATTTCTTAAAATATTCAGTACAGTTAATCGTGTTGTGGTTACTTTTAAGTTTGCTTGCAACAGCAAGCGTTTAAGTTCTTCAGTATTTTTATAATATTCAAAGATTTCCATCCTGAGATTATCCTCATTTATGCTTTTAACCACATCCACAATTGCACACAAACCATCATCAAAACAATGGTCCCTACTGCCCATGGATGAGGCACAGTCCAAATTAAAATTCCAGCAGCCACACTCATACTGGCCAAAGAAAATAGTTTTACTTTTACAGGTAAAGTTCGTTTGAGTTGCCATTGCTGTAAAATTGGAGCAATGACTTTATTATTAACAATCCACTGATGCATTCGCTGCGAACCCTTTGCAGCAAACAACGTCGCAAGAAAATAAAAATCAAACGTAGGCAAACCAGGAACCACCAAACCGATCGTCCCTAAGACCAGACATAACCCCGCCAGTGCAATACAGATCCAGCGAACCAACCATGACTTCGCCAATCTCGGCTCCGACATAGAAATACTGGTATTTAGATTGGTCTCTGACCCCGTTTGCTTCATTGCTTGATTTCCTTTATCCATCATCAATTATTTATTTCAGTGTTTTTAATTGTGCTAAAAGTTCACCAAAACGATGAAAGCCTTGCATAGCCCCCTCAATAATCAATTGCTGTTCCTCTAAACTAAAATTTGCATCATCTAGGGTTTGCTTGAAACGCTTCCACACTAATCCACGACCCTCTGGATATGCTGCTAAGTTACGTGCAGCAAAATCAGCATTAAAGCCAAATCTAGCCTGAGCCTCTTTGAGTAAAAATGCTGCGCCTAAGGTTGAACCTTCTGAAACATAAATCCAGCCCAAAGATTGTGGAAAACTGATTTCATCTGTTGCAATACCCTGCTGCTGAGGCGTTAAACCTAAATCAGCCAAGTCTTGTAAAGCTGCATCGGAACGCCCACGCACATCTAAATCGGGAATCAATTGTTCAACCTGTGAATCTTGATAAAGATGTTCAACATCTTTCTGAAAATAATATTGCGACAGGGTGAATTGCGCATAATTCTCTTTACTCTCAAACGCGCCTGATTGCTGCATCAAAATTTCCATACGTTCATGCTCTGCCAGTGTTTCTTGTTTCAAGCGTTGCATTAAACTACTGCTGATCACTTTTTCTGTTGATGCGTTCATAAAAACTCCTAAATAAACCCTTTCATTGTTTAATGATCCAATCAGCGATTACGACCAAGCTTAAGCTGAATGGGAAAATCCACCACGATTGCCAATGCTTCACCATTGACAATATGTGGTTTAAATTTTGCTTTTTGTGCAGCTTGTATAGCTCTTTCATCCAAACTACTGATGCCTGAGCTTTGCTTTACTCTGACATCTATTGGCTGCCCTTGTGGATTGATTTTGATGGTGAGAACCAACAAGCGCTGCTGGTTTTGCAATTCGCGATCATCGTAATTAAGCTTGCCAAAGCTGAGTACATCAACCCGACTCACGGGAAGCGGTTGCTGTGGTTGAGAAGTAGAGGCAGCGTTTTGTTCTTTTTTATTGTCTTTGCCTGCTTCACCACCGGCACGTTTGGCTATCTCATTTGACTGACCAGAAGCAGTCTGTTCAGTATTCGCAGATGATTTCGTTTCAGTGAATGTTTGCGTTGACTGACGATTTGATTCAGATTTACTTTCCGTCTGTTGATCGGTTGGTTTTTTTTCTTGTGTTTTCGTTGTCTGTTGTGTTGTTTGATCCATCTTCAACTTTTTTGACTCAGTACTGTGTATCACTTTGACCTGTTGTTGATGTTGTACCGCTGTTGCTACTGTAGATTGAGGTTGTGCTTTTGATTGCGTTGCAGCTTGCTCTGATGCCATCTGCAGCTTTGTACTGCTTTGTTGTACAACATCGGTTTTGTTCAAGCTGATAAAACGAATTTGAATCGCATTTTCAGGTGAATGTGATTCAATACGAACATCTGTTTTTAAATAAGACAAAGACCATAACAACAATATATGACTGATCACTACCCCACAAAACGTAGAGTATTTTTGCTTATCATTTGAAGCGAGAATTACAGCAGACATAGGCTTAGATACAGCACAAATAAATGTAGCGCATTTGCTGAGTGCTGGATAAAACCCTGTGCTTTTCTTGTCTGCTCAATCTATTGTATTGCGTTGTACTGTTCATGAATCCTTCCTGCTTCGTCTATCAGATCAATTGCCGTGAATTTAAAAAACACTGCCTTTATCTATATAGACGAATGAGAAGGCAAAAATGCCTAATGAGAAATGTAATTAAATGTAAATAAGAATGGTTTAGAAGAGGTAATTTGACGATAAAATGCGGGGAACTAACCATATCTATTCAAATGTAAAGTCAATCTGTCAAAAAACTCAGACACATGAATATTATTTCCATTAATTAATATTTTCTATTAAATCAAATATATGTAAAAAAGTTTTTCGGTTATAAAAAAGTTTACACTGCCACTTCTTACATTCAAAGTTTAAATATCTTTGCGTAGGCGATGCCTCACTTTTCAGAGATGAAAAGATGACAAAAATCTTCCGTTGGGCGAGGGGTACGTCCTGTACCCCCGCCCAACAGCGACATCCATGTCGCCCCACGGTAGGATCATCATCTATGATTCAAAAGCACAAAAACGAATTGATAACCAACAGTTTCTAAAAGTTCATACAAAAACTTAAGCTTCATTGATGAACAATGACTTGATGGAAATCATTTGTATGAATTATTAGGTGGTTTGTCTATATAACAATAAACTTATATAAATAATGCAGTTAAAACAACTGACCTGTATATCTAAAGAAAACTATACGAGATAAAAATAATAGGAGGAAAAATTAGGTCATCTAAATGAATGCATATAATAAATGCGGTGATTCGCTAGAAATATTGTAGAGAACAAATGCTTATCCTCTACAAAACACAAGACTAAAAATTAAAAGCTTAACGCAGAGCGCTTAAGGCAGTTTACGTACAGGTAAAGCTTTGCCACGTAATTTCTCAACAGCACTGAGAATAAACACAAAAAATACTGGGACAAAAAAGATTGCAAGTATCGTCGCACTGACCATACCACCAAAAACCCCTGTACCAATCGCATGTTGAGTTTCAGAACTTGCACCTGTAGCAATCACCAATGGAATTACACCAGCGGTAAAAGCCAAGGATGTCATCAAGATCGGTCTTAAACGAAGTTTGGCAGCTGCAACAGTGGCTTCAATCAGAGTCATTCCCTCTTCTTTTAGCATTTTGGCAAATTCAACAATCAAAATGGCATTTTTTGCAGATAATCCAATGATGGTAATTAAACCCACTTTAAAGAAAATATCATTGGGAATCCCTCGGATCCATACTGCAACCACTGCACCAATCATACCTAAAGGTACAACCAACATCACCGACAATGGAATCGACCAACTTTCATAAAGGGCAGCAAGGACGAGGAAGACCACCAACATTGACAATGCCAATAAGAAATTGGTTTGTGCTTCGGACTGTTTTTCCTCCAAAGATTGCCCTGTCCACTCATAACCAATTCCTTTTGGTAATTGCTCAATCAATCGCTCCATTTCCTTCATCACTACCCCTGAAGAAACCCCTTCTGCGCCTGCCCCTGCAATACTCAATGATGGTCGTCCATTATAGCGATTGTACTGCTGCGGAGACTGTGTCCACACAGGTGTAACAATCTCAGACAGTTTAACCAGTGCTCCAGTCTTATTAACCGCATTCAAATTTAGAATATCAGTGACTTTCATCCGTGAATCGGCATCGACTTGAACAATCACTTGCTGCATTCGTCCTTGATTTGGAAAATCATTGACATACATTGAGCCCATTGAAGATGAAATGGTGTCTGTCACATCAGCAAAATTCACACCTAAAGCTTCTGCCTTATTCCGATCAATTTTTAAATCGACATTACTGCCTGATGGTAAACCCTCTGGATAAACATAAGCCAGTTTTTTACTGGTTGCTGCAAGACCAATCAACTGTGCTTGTGCCTCATTCAAAGCTTGCATTCCAAGATTACCGCGATCTTGTAAACGTAAAGTAAAGCCCGAAGTTGTTCCCATTTCTTCAATTGCTGGCGGTAAAACAGACATAATCGTACCTTCTGCACTTTCTGCCATGGCCGCATTTACAGCGTTAACCTCATCTGCAGCAGAGGTATTTCTGTCTTTGAAATCTTTTAAATTTGTAAAGGCAATGGCAGTGTTATTGCCAGAACCACTAAAGCCAAACCCGAGTACAGAGACATTTTCTTTAATACTTTCTCTGCTTTTTAAATGTTCCTCAAACGATTTTACAATGGTCAATGTACGCTCTTGACTGGCATCTGCAGGCAATTGAAATGAGGTGATAAATGAGCCTTGGTCTTCTTCAGGTAAAAAAGCGGTTGGGATCGATTTAAACGCAAATAATAAGAAACCTGTCAGGACAACAAATACAATCATCACAGTAAAAATGTGTTTTAACAATTTCACTAAAATTGCTTCATACTTTTTATTGACGCGGTCAAAAAAGCGATCAAACCACGCAAAGAAGCCCTTTTTCTGATGATCGGCTTCAATCGGTTTTAACAAGGTTGCACAAAGTGCAGGGGTTAAGGTCAGTGCTAAAAATGCTGAGAATGCAATGGATACCGCCATGGTCACGGTAAATTGTCTATAGATAATCCCTACCGAACCACTGGCAAAGGCCATTGGTAAAAATACCGCCACCAGTACCAAGGTTATCCCGATGATTGGACTGGTAATTTCTTGCATTGCTTTAGAAGTCGCATCAACAGGTGATAAGCCTTCCGTTGCCATGATACGTTCCACATTTTCAATCACCACAATCGCATCATCGACAATAATACCGATGGCTAAAACCATACCAAACATGGTTAAAACATTGACCGAAAAACCACTGATCAACATCACTGCAAATGTGCCCAGAAGTGCAATCGGTGCAACAATTGAAGGGATCAAGGTGTAACGAATGTTATGTAAAAATAAATACATGACAAGGAAAACCAACACCATTGCTTCCAGCAAAGTCATGATTACTTTTTCAATCGAAATTTTAACAAACGGCACAGTATCATAAGGAATCGAATATTGCATCCCCTTTGGTAAAACCTTGCTCAACTCCTCAACTTTTGCTTTGACCGCTTCAGAGGTCTTAACCGCATTCCCGCCTGGGCTCATTTGAATCGCCAAAGCGGTTGCTGGCTTTCCATTTTCTAAAATAGAAAAACTATAGGTTTGCGCCCCAAGCTCCACCCGTGCAACATCTTTAAGTGTGACTTGTGCGCCACTCTGATTGGCACGCAAAGTAATATTTTGAAATTCTTCCACTGTACTTAACTGCCCTTCAGCCGTTAATGGCAGTGTAATCATCTGTCCTTGGACCGCAGGCAAACTCCCGACACTTCCCGGAGATATCGGCGTATTTTGTGCTTGAATGGCATTTGTGACATCTTTAATCGACAGCTGATAAGACACCAGTTTGTTTGGATCTATCCAAATACGCATGGCTTTTTCAGATCCAAAAGATTGGATACGTCCAACCCCATCAACCCGTTTTAATTCTTCAACCACATTTCGAACCAAATAATCACTTAAATCAATTTCTTTAAATTGATCATTTGGTGAGTTGATTCCGACCATCATCAGAAATCCAGAAGATGCCGCTTCAACAATCAGTCCTTGCTGTCTAACAGATTGTGGCAATCTCGGTTCGATAGACTTTAGTTTATTTTGCACATCTACCTGAGCCAACTCTGGATCAGTCCCCGGTTTAAATGTGGCGGTGATACTCGCTTGACCACTGGCATCTGAGGTGGCGCTGTAATAAAGTAAATTCTTTACTCCCGATAACTCTCTCTCAATCAAGGTAACAACACTATCATTCAAGGTTTCTGGTGTTGCTCCCGGATAGGTTGCATAGATACTAATCGAAGGTGGTGCAACTGAAGGAAAACGAGAAATCGGCAACTTTGGAATACTTAAGACACCAAACAGAATAATAAAGAGTGCAATTACCCAAGCAAAAATTGGCCGTTTAATAAAGAACTGCGATATCATAATTTTTCTCCTATATTCGGAGAAGACTGACCTGCCGTGCTTTGATCACTGCCCTTATTTTGTGCTTGCGTGCCCCCAACATCGGTTATGTATTGCGACTTCCACTGGGTTATTTTTAAAGGCTGTTCTGGCTGTTGAATTCGATCATGCCCCTCAACGATGACTTTTTCACCAGCTTTAATTCCACTATTCACCACATAGAAACCTTTATATAACTGCCCTAAACTCACTGGACGTGTTTCAGCAGTCTGATTTGCTTTTACAATCATCAGTTGTGCTTGACCTGAAATATCTCTTTGCACAGCTTGCTCAGGTACAAGTAAGGCATTGGGTTGTGATGCTCTGTTTAAACCAACTCTGACATACATCCCTGGCAATAATTTCCGTTGAGGGTTATTTACTTCCACACGGATGGTGACATCACCCGTATTAGGATCTACGCTGGTATCTGAGAATAAAATCTTTCCAGTCACTGGATACAATTTACCCTGACTATTGGATATGCTGACATCAGCACCACCACGTTGTAACAACGAACCATCATTCAAACGATCTTGCAATTGCTCATATTCAGAAATTGATTGTTTAACATCAACATAGACTTTATCTAACTGATGTACCAAAGCCATTGGATTGGTATCGCTGGTGCTGACCAATGCACCTTCGGTTACCAGCAACTTACCAATTTGACCTGAAATCGGAGCGCGTACAGTCGCATAGCGTAAGTTTAAATTTTGTCGTGCCAATGCTGCCTTGGTTTGAGCAACTTCAGCCAAAGCCTGTTGATAAGCGGCTTCCGTATTATTAAATTCCTGTTTACTAATGGCATTGGAAGGAAGCAGTTGTCGATATCGCTCCTGTTGCGTTTTTAGACGCACCACTTCTGCCTGTGCTTTTGCCAATAAAGCCTGATTACTATTGACATCTGCTTGAAGAATTTCCGAATTGATCTTAAATAAGGGTTGTCCAGCCTTAACTTCACTGCCTTGGGTAAACAGCACCTTTTCAATAATTCCGCCAACTTGTGGGCGAATTTCTGAAATTCGATAGGCTTGTACACGTGCAGGTAAGTTTTCAATCAAATGAATATCTTGCTGTTGAACGGTATAAATACTGACTTTGGCTGGTGCAGCCTGCTGTGCTTGTTCTGCTTCAGCATTTCCTGAGCGATTACATCCAGTTAACGCACTCCCACTTAAAACAACCAATAAAATAATAAAAAAATAAGGCTTAGGCATCATCTGCACCCAGAGTTCTAGATATGACGATTATTGGCAATATTTGTGTACTTAGCGTCACCAAAGTGTGGAGATTGTGTGGATATAGCCACTAAAAATAAATTATGATGGGCCTGTATCCATTTTAAAGTATCCAGCAATGGGCAATATTTCTTTTGCGTCTGATCCAGCCAGTAAACAAATTTTAGTCGTTGAAGATGATTATGATATCGGCGATATTGTGGAGCATTATCTGAAAAAAAATGGCTTCAATGTGCTTAGAGCACTTAATGGACAGCAAGCCATCGAAATACATGCGCAGCAACAGATTGATCTGGTGATTCTTGACGTGAAATTGCCGATCTTAAATGGTTGGGAAGTTTTAAATCATATTCGTCAATCCAAACAAACCCCTGTGATTATGCTGACCGCATTAGATCAAGAAGTGGATAAAGTCACAGCACTTAGAATCGGCGCTGATGACTTTGTGGTAAAACCATTTAATCCAAATGAAATTATTGCCAGAGTTGAGGCAGTATTGAGAAGAAGTGCAATGTCATCTCAGGCGAAAGCCCAAATCATTAGCTTTAAATCAATTGAAATTAATACAGAAACACTTTGTGTATACATTATCAAAGAACATTCGAAAGCACTGTTAAACCTTACCTTAACGGAATTTAAGATTCTTGCGTTGATGTCGCAAGCACCCTACAAGGTTTTTACCCGATCAGAATTAATGAACCATTGCTTGCCTGATGGTGATGCCTTAGAGCGTACTGTAGACAGTCATATCAGTAAATTACGTAAAAAACTGGAAGATCATCATCAAACTGACTTACTGATCAATGTCCGTGGTGTTGGCTATCGTTTAAGGCATAATGATGAAAAATAACATTGGAATTAGCCGCCAGCTGATTATCACCATGGCCAAAGTGAGCTTATTGACCACTTGTTTTTCCTTGATTTTTGGCTATTTGACTTATTTTGTTGCCATCGAGTTTAAATTGGTCTCGCTAGAACAGTTAAATTCTGAGGATTGGTCATTTAATTTGATTGATCTGATCTGGATTTTACTGGTGACTTTATGCGGTTCATTAACCTCTGTTTATTTAGGATTAAAATTAGCGCAACGCTTTATCGCCCCGCTAAATTCTTTAGCCATTGCAGCAAGAGAAATTAGTTTGGGCAATCTTTCCGTAAGAGCGCAATTGGACAATCCCTCTTCTGTCGCTGAAATCACAAAGATGATCAATGATTTTAATCGTATGGCAGAAAAACTGGAAATCTCAGTCAACAATGCATCTATTTGGAATGCCGCAATTGCACATGAATTAAGAACACCTGTGACCATCTTACAAGGTCGCTTACAAGGCGTGCTTGACGATATATTTACCCCAGATAAAGCCCTATTAAAAAATTTGCTCAATCAAGTTGAGCAACTGTCATTTTTAATCGAAGATCTAAGAACCCTAAGTCTGGCGGATAATCAACAACTTCGACTTAACCTAGAGTCAGTTTGTCTATCTGACGTCATTACACAATCTGTAAACTTACTTCAAGACCGTTTTGATCAAGCAAAATTAGTCATCGAAACCGATCTATCAGATCAAGCCTGCTTTTTTGACCGACAACGGCTTGAACAGATTTTAATTGCGTTATTTGAAAATGAAATTCGTTATGCACAGGCAGGGATTTTACGGATTAGCACCCAAAAAAAATCAGAAGGTTTGGTTTTAACCATTGAAGATCAAGGACCCGGTATTGCAGATCAGCATATCCCCTTTATATTTGATGCGTTTTATCGACTTGAAGAATCCAGAGGCAAGAAGAATGGTGGCAGTGGTTTAGGTCTATCTGTTGTCAATGCAATTATGATCGCGCATGAAGGTCGGATTGAATATTCCAAGTCACAAGCTTTAGGGGGAAGTTGTTTTAGTATTTTATTTAAGCCCGACGATTTAAATAAAATATAAGATCAGCATCCAAGTGTAAAATCGACTTCATTGAAACAAGCATTCAACTCATCTGTTTTAAATTGACAACTATCAGCAACTATAGACAGATAACATAGCGGCCTGTAGCTGATCAAAGCGCTATCCAAACACATTTCTATGGCTATTGGTCTATGGTTATTGGGACCTATTTGATTTTAACCTAGCGTAATTTTCTTTAAACGGTAATCCAATGTTGCCCGACTAATTCCAAGCATACGGGCAGCTTCTGATACATTCTGTTGGCTTTTATCCATAGCGCTACGAATAATATTTTGTTCAAGTTGATCTAAAGAGAAATTCTCACTAAATAAATCCTCTACATTGATCAGCGATTGTGCAGTTTCACCCACTGCTTCTAAATCTTTATGTTGAGGAAACAAACTGTCCAATTTAATTTCCTGTTGATGATCGGTCAGTAAAGTGGCTCTTTCCAATAAGTTTTCCAACTCACGAATATTGCCAGGCCAATCATATTTCATCATAAAGTTTTTCGCTTTATCACTGAGCCCTTTTAGGGTCTTGTTATACATATTTTCAAAGCGTGCCAAAAAGTGATTAATCAGCAAGGGAATATCTTCTCTTCGCTCACGTAAAGGCGGAATAATCACAGGAAAAATATTTAAGCGATAATATAAATCTGCACGGAATTTTCCATCTTTAACGGCCTGCTCTAAATCCTCATTGGTCGCAGCAACAAGTCTGACATCGACTTGGCGGGTGCGACTATCTCCTACCCGTTCAAACTCACCTTCTTGCAGCATCCGTAATAACGCAGCTTGTGCGCGTGGTGAAAGCTCAACCACTTCATCTAGAAAAATAGTTCCGCCATGGGCACGTTCAAATTTTCCCATTCGAGATTGAACCGCACCAGTAAATGCGCCTTTTTCCACCCCAAACAGTTCTGACTCAATCAGATCAGGAGGAATACAGGCACAATTCACAGCCACAAATGGTTGCGCTTGGCGCTGACTGCCATTATGAATACCCCGTGCAAATGCTTCTTTGCCAACGCCTGTTTCACCCTGTAATAAAACTGCGACTTTACTCCCTGCTGCTTTTTTAAGTAGATCACAGACTTTGCGGTAGGCGACCGACTCGCCAACTGCATTAAACATGGTGTAATCACTTTCAGCATCGGTATAGATATTTTTCTTTAATTGATTGAGTTCCGCCTGTAAGGCAATGATTTCATCTGAGACGGCATCGGGTGACATAAAGCGAATCAACTCATCGGCATTTTCCCATTCACTCAACGGCTTCCCAATGATTCGACAATGCTCATCACCTTGAGCAACGCAATGTGTCTCTTGATAGATAATGGTCTGCCCCATGACAAAGCTGCTATAGCCACAGGCATAGCCCAATAACATCCAACAAGCAGGTTGATCTGAAGCACCAAATTCACTTAAATGCACCTCTGCCTCAAATGAATTAAGCCAGTTAAAATCAGCATAAAACTGTTTTAAATCATGACTTAAATGCAGCTCATTGACGTCAACCTGCACCATACCACGGATGCCATGCATTTGCGGTCCAGCCATAAAAGCTTCTGCTTCATTTAAATTTGGTCGTAGTTTTGAGGTCACTTCTGCATCGCGCATGCCAGCTTGGTAACCACAACGAATAAAAAAGCGTTTAGTGCGTTCAAGCCCCAACATTTGATAAAGATCTTTTCTTAAAAAGCCCAGAATACTGGTATGCATCAACAGCATTCGATTTTCATCAAACCAGATTTGTCCGTGTTGAGCATCAAAAACGATTTTATCGAGTAAATCTTGAATATCTTTGTTCTGTTCCAGTATTTTTTTATATACCTTCACATCTTTGGCTGGGGGCATAATATATCCATCCTTGGCTATATGTCTTTGTGAATGCAATCTTGATATTACCTAATTCTGAACCAAAAGCTTCACTACCTTTTCTTATATTTTCATACCTTTAAGGTATATTGTTTTTATTTTAACCAATATCAAGTCTTTATTGGTTTTTATAAACATTAACTCGACCTTTCCCCATCAAAATCACTGTTTCATCTTTTGATGAAATCAGCATCTCTTTACGTTCATTATTTGATGAAAATAATGCTGTTGTGCTTCATATCCTCATGAACAAAAAATATTAAATATTTGAATTTTAATTAAATTTTAAAGTTGGCACGACTTTTGGAATATCTAGAGCAAACCTAGCACATGAGCATGAAGCTCTACATCGAAATTGTTTTGATGTTGATAAAAGGATAAGCACATGATTGACGCTAAACAGCCTACCGCATTGGTCAAATATATCCGTATTACTGGTGAGCGGAATGCCAAATTTGTCGAGTTCGATTTTGCCATTCAAGACCCCACGCTTTTTGTTGAACTGATTCTCCCCCAACAGGCTTTTCAGCATTTTTGTGAAATTAATCATGTCATTGAAATGACCGCAGAACAACAAGCTTGGAATGATGCGCAGGAAGATAAATGGCGTTATGGCATTGAACCGACTGTTTTAAATCATGCTCGCCAACATTCTGATCAAGAAGATCAGGCTTAATTCTACAAGGAGAAGCTAATGACTTTAGAAATTAAAACATCCAATTTGCAACCGATTCGTCAGACTTATGCGTATATCGAACGCCGTTTTGGAGTCAAGCCCGCAACACGCTACCAAGAAGTCAGCTTTGATATTCAAGCTTCGACAAACTTTCACTATCGCCCCTTGTGGAAGCCAGACAAAACCTTAAATGATAAAACCCATACGGCTTTGCAAATGCAAGATTGGTATGCATTTAAAGACCCTCGCCAATTTTATTACGGTGCTTATGTGCAACATCGTGCACGTCTGCAAGATACCGCTGAAAGTCATTATGCTTTTTTTGAAAAACGTCAGTTGGTCAATAATCTCAGTGATGAAGTGAAACAAAAAATCATCCAGTGTTTATTACCTTTTCGCTATGTCGAACAAACGGCCAACTTACATATGATGTCAGGCAGTGCCTATGGTTATGGCACCGTCATCACCCAAGCATGTATTTTTGCAGCAATGGATCGTCTCGGTATGGCGCAATACATTTCACGTATTGGCTTAATCCTCGATGGCAATACAGGTGAATCATTACAGCAAGCCAAACACGCTTGGCTAAATGATGAAACTTGGCAACCCTTACGTAAACTTTGTGAACAAAGCCTAACCGAACAAGACTGGTTCAAACTTTACATTCTGCAAAATCTGTTGATTGACAGCATGTTACAAGAGCTGGTTTTTGCACAGCTGGATGAATGGCTGGTTGAAAATGGCGGGCGTGATATTGCCATTCTTACTGAATTTATGAAGGACTGTTTAACTGATTTAGCGAAGTGGTCAGACAGTGTTTTAAAAACTGCAATTTTAGAATCTGAAGACAATAAAACCCTGATTCAATCATGGATCACGGAATTACTACCACAAGTTAAACAAGCATTTAGTGCTTGGGCACAAACCGCACTTACGGATTCTGGGATTGATTCAGGTCTAAATAAGATCTCTGAACGTAGCAAAAAAGCCGGCAACATTTTACTCGATTTAGCAGCATAAGGATTTGCCATCATGACCTCTAAAGTTTATTTAGCATTGCAAGACAATGACACCTCACGCTACATCATTGAAGCGATTGAACAGGACAATCCTGAAGCAACAATTCAATATCTTCCCGCGATGATTCGGGTCGAAAGCACTGGCGAGCTGGTGGTACGTGCAGAAACAGTATCAGAAAAACTTGGGCAAAACTGGGATATCCAAGAACTACAACTCAACATGATTACCTTGGGTGGCAATGTTGATGAAGATGATGACAGTTTTACCTTGAAGTGGAACTAAGCCGTACTTCCCCTAGATTTAAAGCATAAATAGCAGGCAGCTGCATGTAAGTTAAAGGATGATCAAAATGAATAGCCAAGCCAAAGTAAACAATAAAAAGCTCAATGCCAAAGAACGTTATCGGATACTCACCCGTGATCTAGATTGGGACTTTTCCTATGCAGATCGTAAAGATGCCTTTCCGTATGAAGAGTTTGAAGGCATCAAAATTACCGACTGGTCGAAATGGGAAGATCCTTTCCGTTTAACCATGGATAACTATTGGAAATACCAAGCAGAAAAAGAAAAGAAGCTATATGCCATTTTTGATGCTTTTGCACAAAACAATGGGCAAATGAATGTTTCAAATGAACGTTATGTCAACGCGATTAAACTGTTTTTAACCGCGGTAACCCCGCTTGAGTATCAAGCGTACCAAGGCTATGCCCATGTTGGGCGTCAGTTCAGTGGCATTGGTGCACGTATCGCCTCGCAAATGCAATCCATTGATGAATTACGTCATGTACAAACCCAGATTCATGCGATGAGCCATTACAACAAGTTCTTTGATGGCTTCCAAGACTGGGCACATATGCATGACCGGGTCTGGTACTTGTCTGTACCTAAATCATTCTTTGAAGATGCACGTTCAGCGGGGCCTTTTGAGTTTTTATTAGCAATCAGCTTTGCCTTTGAATATGTCCTAACTAACTTATTGTTCGTTCCTTTCATGTCGGGAGCAGCTTACAACGGTGATATGGCAACCGTAACATTTGGCTTTAGTGCACAATCAGACGAAGCACGCCACATGACGCTAGGACTGGAAATTGTAAAATTCTTACTGGAACAGCACGAAGATAATGTGCCAATCGTACAAGAATGGATTGATAAATGGTTCTGGCGAGGAACTCGCCTACTCTCCATCGTCGGCATGATGATGGATTACATGTTGCCAAATAAAGTCATGTCATGGAAAGAAGCTTGGGAAACTTATTTTGAAGAAGCAGGTGGCGCTTTATTTAAAGACTTAAGTCGCTACGGGATTCGTATGCCGAAATATAGTGAAGTGATTAGCAAAGAGAAAGAACATGTTTCGCATCAAGCATGGTGGATTTTCTATAACTTCGGTCATGCAGCAGGCTTCCATACGTGGATTCCAACAGATGAGGAAATGGATTGGCTCTCAGAAAAATATCCTGACACGTTTGATAAATACTATCGCCCACGTTGGGAACTTGCTCGAAAAATGGAAGCTGAAGGTAAACGCTTCTATAGCGCGGGTTTACCTCAATTGTGCCAAGTGTGCCAAATTCCAATGACCTTTACTGAAATGGATGGTGACCCAACGCTATTTAGCTACCGCGATTCAATTTACAAAGATGAACGTTACCACACTTGCTCTGATGGTTGTCATGACATTTTTGAACGCGAACCTGAGAAATACATCCAAGCGTGGCTGCCTGTACATCAAATTTTGCAGGGTAACTGTGGTGGTCCAGATTTAGAAAGTATTTTAAGGGATTACTACAACTTTAATGTCGGTGCAGACAATCTCGATATTGAAGGTTCACCTGACCAACAGCGCTGGAAAAAGTGGAAAGGCAACGCAGCTTAAACCCTCATCCAAAAATTAAAAAATAAACAATGGATGTTGTCTAACTCGACAGCATCCGCTCAAGGATTTATTCAAAAGTTTAAGGAAATACACCATGACTGTACAAGCGATTGTTGAAAAATATCAATTTGAACCACTAGACCTACAACAAAATTACGGCGAAAACATGTTGTTGTTTATTGGTTGGGATCATCACACCTTATTTTGTTCGGCACATGCTTTTGTGGTTTCACCAAAACAAAGCTTACAAGCCTTGATTGATGGGCAAATTCAGGCGGGTTTTGAGCAACATCCCGATTTTAGACATATTGATTGGTCTAAAGTTGAATTCCGTTTAAACCGTAATCTTTTACAGGCTGATTTTTCTAAGTCCCTAGAAGATTTGGGTTTTGATCATAAATCTCTCCTGCGCTTTGTAACGCCTGATTTAGCAGGTTACCAAGGCACACATGTTTAAGGAGAACACAGATGAGCTATCAAGTCACGATTGAACCAGCAGGAACCATCATTCAAGTTGAAGAGGATCAAACCATTTTAGATGCAGCATTGCGTCAAGGTATTTGGTTGCCCTTTGCTTGCGGACATGGCACTTGCGGTACATGTAAAGTTCAAGTCACAGACGGCTTTTATGATGTAGGTGAAGCCTCACCATTTGCACTTATGGACATTGAACGTGAAGAAAATAAAGTGTTGGCTTGTTGTTGCAAGCCAGAATCTGACATGGTCATCGAAACTGATGTGGATGAAGACGAGGATTTCTTAGGCTATTTAGTCCAAGACTACCAAGCTAAGGTTATTGAAATAACGGATTTATCGCCAACGATTAAAGGTGTCCGACTTCAACTTGATCGACCAATGCAGTTTCAAGCAGGCCAATACATCAATATCCAACTCCCTAATATTGAAGGAACCCGGGCATTTTCAATCGCCAATACACCGAGCGAAGCAAATCTGATCGAATTACATATTCGTAAAGTGCAAGGGGGTGCTGCAACACGCTATGTGCATGATGAACTGAGTGTTGGTGAAGAAATGGCGCTTTCAGGACCTTATGGACAATTTTTTGTGCGTAAGTCTGATCAGCAAAATGTCATTTTCATTGCAGGTGGTTCAGGGCTTTCAAGCCCTCAATCGATGATTCTGGATCTTTTAGAACAAGGTGACACCCGTATCATTTATTTGTTCCAAGGTGCACGGGATGTTGCTGAATTATATAACCGTGAAAAATTCGAACAGCTTGTCAAAGAATATCCAAATTTCAGATACATCCCTGCTTTAAATGCGCCTAAGCCAGAAGACCAATGGACAGGGTTTACAGGTTATGTACATGAAGCGGTTGCCAATTATTTTGAAAATAAATGCAGTGGGCACAAAGCATATTTATGTGGCCCGCCACCGATGATTGATGCCGCCATCTCCACCTTGATGCAAAGCCGTTTATTTGAAAAAGACATCCATACCGAACGCTTTTTAAGTGCTGCAGATGGTGCAAATGGGCAATCACGTTCGGCACTTTTTAGACACATCTAAAGCTGAGTGGTTGAACCCTTAAATTATCCAATATAGCAACACCAGCTTGAGTGATCTGCACCGATTCCAGATCACTCTCAAGATACTCATGCCAAATACTCATATCAATCAAAGGAAGATGATGATGAATAGACAACAAATCGATAGCCTCGTTCAGCAAATGAATGTCGCGACAGCAACAGGTGAAGTCAATCTGCGTGTTCAGCAAATCGTTATACGTTTACTTGGTGATTTATTCCAAGCCATTGAAGACTTAGATATGTCTCAAACCGAGCTTTGGAAAGGCTTAGAATATTTGACAGATGCAGGTCAAGCCAATGAACTGGGACTTTTGGCAGCAGGTCTAGGGCTAGAACATTACTTAGATTTACGTGCAGATGAAGCAGATACTAAAGCAGGTATTACAGGTGGAACACCACGAACAATTGAAGGACCGCTTTATGTTGCAGGTGCGCCTGAGTCCGTTGGCTTTGCTCGTATGGATGATGGCTCTGAATCTGCGCACGTCGATGCCTTAATCATTGAAGGCATTGTCACTGACACTGCTGGACAGATTATTCCCAATGCAAAAGTAGAAATCTGGCACGCCAACAGTTTAGGCAACTATTCATTCTTTGATAAATCTCAGTCTGCATTTAATTTACGCCGCAGTATTTTCACCGATACACAAGGTCAATATATCGCTCAAACCACCATGCCTGTCGGTTATGGCTGTCCACCTGAAGGTACAACACAAGCTTTACTCAATTTGTTGGGGCGACATGGTAACCGCCCTTCGCATGTTCACTACTTTGTCTCTGCACCGGGTTATCGCAAACTGACCACCCAATTTAATATTGAAGGTGACAAATACCTTTGGGATGACTTTGCCTTTGCTACTCGTGATGGACTGATTGCTACTGCGCTGGATGTAACGGATCTCGCAAAAATTAAACAATACAATTTAGATAAAGCCTTTAAACACATCAAATTTAATTTCCAATTGGTCGAAGACGCTGATCAAGTCCCCTCTACAGAGGTTGATCGTCGTCGAGTAGCCGCTTAGTCAACAATGTAGTGATGCTTAATCCGTTTAACTACAGCTACCTGCAATAAAAATATCATTGAAAAGGATTTTCTATGAAACAATTGATGTTCAAACTTTCAGTTCCATTGATGCTCGGTTTAACCAGTAGCATTGCCTGTGCCACAGAAAATGGGGCTGACTCATTTGCCCTCGGTGCCGAAGGTATGATGGCGGGCGCACTACCACCTGCTGGCGTGTATCTATTAAGCTATTATCAAAATTATCATGCTGGAAGTTTTGACAACGGCCCAGCGAATTTTCATTTAGATGTAAATGCCTTTATCCCCCGTTTGGTCTGGATGACAGAACAAAACTATCTCGGCGGTCAACTGGGTTTCTATGCCATACAGCCTATGGTTGATCTCAGATTATCTGCAGCGGGGATGTCAGACCATAACACTGCCTTAGGTGATTTAATGTTGGGGTCAATGTTAGGTTGGCATCAAGGAGATCACCACTGGATTGCTGCGGTAGAAACAGTACTCGCCACAGGTCAGTATGATAAGGCCACAGCACAACAACCTTTGGTCGCCAATATTGGCAAAAACTATAATACTGTTCGACCGATTTTTGCTTACAGCTATGCGCCAAAAAATGGTTTAGATATTTCAACTAAAATTTCTTATAGCTTTAACACTGAAAATGATGATACCCAATACAAATCTGGGGAATATTTTGCTGGTGATTATAGTCTTGGGTATAAACTTACTGATCAGGTTAAAGTGGCTGTTGAAGGCTACGCTTTGAAGCAAACCAAGTCAGATAAGCAACAGGGTGAAAATATTGCGATGCGTGGACAAGTTTTGGCAATTGGTCCTGCAATACAATATCAAGATAAAAACTGGTCAATTGAAGCAAAGTATTTAAAAGAAACTCATGTTGAGAATCGCCCTGAAGGTCATACGAGTGTATTAAAATTTGTGTGGGCTTTTTAGTGGCTATGCTTTGCACTTAGCAGTATTTGGTTTTTTACGCAGATGCTCAATTGTAGTTGTTAAATCATACTCATAATCAGTCATTAACGCCGAATGAACTTCATTCGGCGTTAATTTAGAAACCGTCAATTCGGGTTAAAGTAAAGCTGCAATATATCAACATAAATCACTTCGGTTTACGCCAATAATCATTTATAAATCTAATACCAATCTTTTGCCTTTGGCACGAGATACACAGATCATCATCGATTGTTGTGATGCCTTTTCATCATCACTCAAATACTGATCAAAGTGCTCTGCCTCACCGTCTAGAATTGCAGTTTCGCAGGTACCGCATACTCCTTCACGACACAAACACTCAACATCGATATTCAGTGCTTCAATCGCCTGTAAAATAGTCTGGTTGCCTTGAACTTCGACTTGCTGATTGGATTTCGCCAAAACCACAGTAAATGCTTCACCATCTTCAGGTACGGTTGAAGCAAATTGTTCCCAATGAATATATTCATCTCGATAACGATGAAAATTACAACGATCAATCACCGCATCAATCATTGGCTTTGGCCCACAGACATAAACGTGTGTGCCCTTTGGCTGTGCGGAAATTAATTGATCGAGATCAAGGCATTTCCCATCTGAATCGACATAACTAAAAATATGTTCAGCATGTTTTTGTTTGAGCTCTTGAAGCAGTGCAGCATGCTCTGGCGAACGATAGGCATAATGCAATTCGTAATCTGCTCCTCGTGCAGCCAACTCATCCATTTGCGGCACAAAAGGCGTAATCCCAATCCCACCCGCAATTAAAATATGTTTTGCGCCATTTTCAGCCAGCGGAAATAAATTTTTAGGTTCTGAAATCAGAATTTCATAGCCTTCATTGCATTGCTCATGCATATAGACCGAGCCACCTTTACCTTCTACATCTTTGCGTACGCATACTTGGTAAGTGCTAAGATCCTGAGCACAGCTCATCAGTGAATAGGCATTGGAAAGCTGATCATTCATTTTAACAATGATATGACTGCCCCCATTAAACTGAGGAAAATTTTGTCCATCCTGACGTTTAAATGTAAACCGTTTGATCAATGGTGTAAGTTGCTCTACCCCTGTGACCACTGATGCAAACATTTCATAATGACTTGCCATGTCTAAATCCTCTTTACCACATGTTGCTTTTTTAAGTACTTATTCAAGCGCTTTCTCATTGGAGGGCAGCGTGTTGGATGATCATCAATGAATGTCCAACACGCCTTTATCCTATAGCCCTAAACACATATATTTAATGGTCATGAATTCTTCTAAGCCATACTTAGAACCTTCACGGCCTACCCCTGATTGCTTCACACCGCCAAACGGGACCACTTCATTTGAAATTGCAGTTGAGTTCATCCCCACCATGCCATATTCAAGTTTTTCTGCGACACGCCAGATCCGTGAAATGCTTTCGCTATACACATAGGCTGCCAAACCAAAGATGGTGTCATTGGCTTGGGCAACCACATCTGCTTCATCACTAAATCGAATCAGTGGTGCCACTGGCCCAAAGATTTCTTCTTTGACAATTTCCATGCTTTGATCCACATCAGTAAGCACGGTTGGTTCAAAAAAGGTCTGTCCAAGTGCATGCTGTTTACCACCACAAGCCACTTGTGCACCTTTTTTTCGTGCATCATCAATCAACTGTTGAGCCTTAAGGACGGCTTTTTCATTGATTAAAGGCCCTATCTGTACATTTTCTTCAAGACCATTGCCAATCTTAAATTTTTCAACTTCTTGCACAAATTTCTCAGTAAATGCCTGATAAACCTTGTCATGTACATAAATACGGTTGGCACAAACACAGGTTTGCCCTGCATTACGGAATTTGGCAAAAATTGCACCTTGTACTGCTTTATCTAAATCCGCATCATCAAAAATAATCAATGGCGCATTTCCACCGAGTTCGAGCGCAAGTTTTTTAATCGTGTCTGAACATTGCTGCATCAATAAACGGCCAACAGGCGTTGAACCAGTAAAAGTCAGTTTTTTGACTTTTTCATGACTGGTAAATACTGCACCAATTTCTTGTGATTGACCTGTTACAACATTGATCACCCCAGCAGGAATCCCTGCCATTTCTGCAAGTTTTGCAATGGCCAGGGCGCAATAAGGCGTTTCATTGGCAGGTTTAATCACAATCGTACAACCCGCAGCTAAAGCTGGCGCAGCCTTACGAGTAATCATAGCGATTGGGAAATTCCAAGGCGTGATCGCTGCAACCACTCCTACAGGTTCCTTGGTAATGATAAAACGCTGTTGATTGTTGGTGGTAGGAATCACATCACCATAAACTCGCTTGCCCTCTTCTGCGAACCATTGAATAAATGAAGCAGCATATTTCACTTCACCTAAGGCTTCAGCCAAAGGCTTGCCTTGTTCAATGGTCATGATACGAGCCAGTTCGTCAGCATGTGCCAATACCAACTGATACCAAGCCAATAATAAATCTGCGCGTTTTTGTGCAGTTAAGGCTTTCCACGTTGCTAAGGCTTGATATGCAGCATCAACCGCTAGGCTTGCTTCTGCTGCCCCCATATTGGGAATAAGCCCAATCTCTTCACCTGTTGCTGGGTTGGTGACGGGTACAGTGGCATTGGATTGTGCATTGATCCACTGACCATTTACCCATCCACGTTGTTGAAATAGCGGACTACCTTGCAAACTTGACATGTCATGATCCTATGGTTTGAAAGCAAGGTACGACTTTATTTGCCGCACCTTTAACTTGAGCGCTTCTCTAAAAAACACATGATCGAGCTCTTGGCCCCAGTGATATTTTGAGAGGCTCCCTTAAATGATTATTTGTGATATTGCGCAACGAGGTTTTGGAAATAAGCAATGCCGTGTTCACTAATCCCCGAACGTTGCTTATCCGTCATGATTCGCCCTTGACCGCGATAACCACGTGACTTTAAGCCACGTTGCACACTTTCAACCAGATTTAAATCTTCTGGGCGGAAGACATTACGATACCATTCAATCAAATCTTTTTGGTCTTGAGTCAGTTCTTCATTGGTAAAGTAAATATCATAATGTTGTAATGTCGTTTCAGCATCTACAGGAAATTCATAGATCACGGTCATAAAATTACCGCCTGGTGGCACATTAAACATGGTGCAAGGCCATGTCCAAAAACCACTAAAGGTTGGATCTTGTACCGATGGATCCAGCTTGAAGGATTTTTCTGAAGAACGTGCATATCCATATTGCAAGGTCCAGTTTTGATGTGTGGTATGCCAATATTTATCCACCTGAACAGAATCAGCAAAGCCCGGATGCGCAGGTCCGCAGTGATAACATTCCATATAGTTATCTACAATCACTTTCCAGTTCGCTGGTGTTTCCGTCACAAAGCGTGCTGCAAGTTTTAAATCTTTGATGACCGCACAAGTTTCATTGAGCTTTTGTGCAAACTCAGGCAATTGATCTTCAACACAAGTGGCATTTTCATCCATATTGATAAAGATAAAACCGGCATACTCTTCAACTTTTACAGGCACCATACTTGAGTTTTGTTTATCAAAGGATTCAACATGATCACAGTTACGTGCCAGCGCCAAACTTCCGTCTAACTTAAATGTCCATGCATGATAAGGACAGGTAATCACATTCTTCGCTTTACCACTGCCACTTAACAACTCATGTCCACGATGCGGACAGACATTATAAAAAGCCCGTAGTACGCTGTCTTTACCGCGAATCACAATAATATTTTCACCAATGACCTTACGGGTAATATAGTCATTGGCTTGAGCCACCTCACTGCCGTGTGCAACGCAAATCCAGCTTTTTGCAAAAATTTCTTCTTTTTCACGCTCAAAAACCTGAGACGATGTATAGAACACTTTGGGAAATGTCCAAGCAACGTCTGGGTTTGAACAGAAATCTTCTGGTAATTTTTCAACTGCATTCATGTTTTTACTCCATTAAACTCTTTTTTGTCCTAACGACCGTTTGTTTAAAATTGGCTGATGTTCAAATCAATTGAACATTGGCTTTAACGAACTCAGCATGCGCTGATATAAATCTTGCACCACAGGACAGTCACGTACTAAACGCAAACTGCCATGTAGTAATCCTTTACCGAGATAAAATTCGGTTGCAATATTGGCCTGTTTTAACTTGTCAGCAAAAATACGCCCATCATCACTGAGTGGGTCATACTCAGCCACAGCAATAAAACTACGGGGCATATCGGAAAAATCCTGTGCCAACAGTGGTGATAAACGTAAGTCCTGCCAGTCGCTTGTATTTGGCGCATAGGCTTGCAAGTAATCATGCATATCCGCTAGCGACAGTAACGGTGCATCTGCTTGCTGCTGACAAGATGCCGTATCAAAACCACTACTCAAACATGGATAAATCATTGCAAGACCACAGGCTTGAGCCCCTGTATGTTGTAATTGCACTGCAAGTGCAGCCGCTAAATTACCGCCCGCACTGTCCCCCATCAAAACAATTTGATTTGGATTAATCTTCCATTGCAGGCCATGTTGATAGAGCCAGTGATATACCGTTTCACAGTCTTCATATGCAGCTGGAAAATGGTGTTCTGGTGTTAAGCGATAATCCACACTCAGCACAGCAACATTTAAATCACGGCATAAATAGCGAGTGATAAACTCATGTGAATCAAGATTTCCCACCATCCAACCGCCACCATGAAGATATAAAATACATGGCCAACCTGTCGCTGGTACTTCACCCAATGGTGAATACAACCGAACATTGACTGGATGATTGAGCTGCGGCACAGTTTTATCTTCAATATTGACCGTACCATCACGCGGTAAGGTGTAATGTAAGCACATCGCATCATACGCAGCCCGAATAGAATCGATATCGTCATCCGCAGGTGAATAAATGCTGCTCCAATACACCAGACTTTGCATTTCTTCACTCAATCTATAGTGCATGCTCGATTGTTGTGTCATGACAATTCCTTTTGACTGGTTTTATCCGCAGTGGGTTCAATTGCAACATCAATGTGCATATGTTTATTTGCGTCTGTTTGATCTAAAGATTCCAACTCACTAAAACTCATTTGCTCAATCAGATGGGATGGAACCTTTGAATAATCCTCAATCAACCATTTCACCAAGCCATAGGTCTGTATCAAAATAATCACAATGAATGGCAATGCAGTCACAATGGTCGCGGTCTTCATGGTGTCCAAAGGTGCTTTAGAGAAAATCATCGCAATCGGAACAAGGGTTAGCATCACACACCAGAACAAACGTGCATTTGGTGATGGGTCTTGCCCCTCACGTAAACCACGAGTACAAGTTGCCGACACTGCATAGCCCACAGCATCCATATGTGCTGCAAGAAAAATCACCATAATCCCAAGGAAAATCCACATCATCAGCTTGCCAGCAGGCAATAAACCAAGCAGTTGGCTAATCGCAACTTCACCACCTTGTTGGCTTAAAACTTGTGGCACATTGACCATACCGTGAATAAAGTTATAGACACTGTAGTTTTCAAACACCCCAAAGATGAACCATAAACCAACGCTACCGCCGATGACCATGGCAAGAATCACTTCTTTGATGGTACGTCCCTTTGAAACACGCGTTACAAATAACGCCACACCCGGTGCATAAGAAATCCACCATAACCAATAAAATACGGTCCATTCACGGGTGAACTTTCCATCGCCCATTGGGTCGGTAAATAAACTCATATCGACAAAATTGGTTGCCATTAAGCCAAAGCTCATCAGCGAGTTATTCATAATGAATTGGGTCGGCCCAAAGCACAGCACATAAATCGCAAACAACACCACACCTAAACACACCATATGGCTGAGACGTTGCATGCCCTTATCCATCCCCACATAAGAACTCAGGGCGAATAAAATCGATACTGCAAAAATAATCACCACTTTGGTCATAAAGGTATTCGGGATACCTGTCAACTGCGACAATATATTGGTAAAAGTCACCGCAGTCAGCACCAAAGAAATTGTTAAAGCACCGAACATACACAACAAGAACATCAGATCGACAAGGCGCCCAACAGGTCCAGTTGCCTTAAAACCAGTGACCGCTTCAATCATTGACGCCAAACTTAAGCCTTTATTTTTTCTGACGTGATAGCTATAACACAGTGAAATTGAAGCCAGCGCATAGATCGACCAAGCACTCAATCCCGAATGAAAGAATGAGTAAGCAACGCTATATTTCAGTGCTTCCGCAGATTCAGGAGTTAAATTTAAACCCGGTGTTTGATAATAATAAGCCCAGTCTAAAAAGCCCCAATATAAGGTCGAAGAACCAATACCCGATAAAATGAACATGAAAATCCATGACATGGTACTGTATTGCGGTTTGCCTTCACCTAACTTGATTTTTCCATATTTACTGAATGCCAAAGCAAAGGTAAAAATAATCGATAAAAATGCAAATAAAAGCACTGGTGTAGTAAAAACAGATGTTGTCCACTTCATCCATTGAGCCGCAAGCTGTATAGATTCAGTCGAGTAAATTGCCAAACCAGCCACCGAAATAAACACAACGGCAAGACTGGTTATTGCAAGTGTCTTATCTGTATAAAGTTTTGTATTTTGATTATCCATATCCATTCAATCCATCTTGGATCCTGATTGTTTATTCCCTAAGGGCGATTACTCCATCGCGAATAAGTCCATTTTTTGATGTGTTACAAATGCTGCTATCGCATCTCCAACATCGTCCGTCTTGGCTGTTCCACCCACATCTGGTGTTTTCGGGCCATATAGCAATACATGTTCAATTGCCTGCATAATCTCTTGACCTGCTTGAACCACCTGTTCATCACCATCTGCCAAGAAATCCAACATCATTGCGCCAGACCAGATTGCAGCAATTGGATTGGCAATTTTTTGACCATAAATATCGGGTGCAGAACCATGTACAGGTTCAAACAACGATGGGAAATTACGTTCTGGATTTAAGTTTGCAGAAGCAGCTAAACCGATCGTTCCTGTACATGCAGGCCCCAAATCCGACAAAATATCACCAAACAAGTTTGAAGCAACCACGACATCAAAACGTTCAGGCTGTAACACAAAACGCGCGGCCAAAATATCGACATGCTGTTTGTCTGCCTTGATTTGCGGATATTGTTTTGCCATCTCATCAACACGTTCATCCCAGTACGGCATACTGACTGCAATACCATTTGATTTGGTTGCAGCGGTAATTTTTTTAGCATCGCGTTGATTGGCAAACTCAAAAGCATATTTCAAAATGCGGTCTACACCATGACGGGTAAACACAGCTTCTTGTAAAACAAACTCACGCTCAGTACCTTCAAAAGCCTTACCACCAATCGCAGAGTATTCACCTTCGCTATTTTCACGTACCACGTAGAAATCAATATCCCCCGGTTTTTTACCTGCAAGTGGGCATTTCACCCCTGGCATTAAACGTACTGGACGTAAATTTACATATTGATCAAAACGACGACGGAACTGTAGCAACGACCCCCAAAGAGAAATATGATCTGGCACTTTTTCAGGCCAACCCACTGCACCAAAGAAAATCGCATCGTATTGCTGTAAAATTTCAAACCAGTTATCCGGCATCATTTTTCCGTGTTCAAGATAGTAATCACAACTTGCCCACTCAAACGCATCGAACTGTAGCGCTATGCCATATTTGTCTGCAGCTGCCTTTACAACCTTGATCCCTTCTGGTAGAACTTCTAACCCGATTCCATCGCCTGCAATCGTCGCAACTTTATACTTTTTTGCCATAACGCTCCCTTACACCTTTGGTTAATATCCTTAGCTGTAAACATGCTATTTTCAGCAAAAATGATCAATAATAAAACTATCACCCCAATGGACACGGATCGTGAATAATCTACCTAACCTATCGGATTTAAAGGTTTTTTGCACAGTCGCAAAACGTAAAAGTTTTGTTGATTCTGCTGAGGAACTGGGTGTTTCGCCTGCGTTTATTAGTAAGCGCATCAACATTTTAGAAAACAATTTAAACTGTAAATTGTTTCATCGCAGTACCCGTCATGTCAGTTTGACTGAAGATGGCAAACTGATTTTGGAGCGAGTCGCTCATATTTTGGATGAATTTGATGAAATCAGTGAGTTGGTCAATAACCCATTAAGTACCCCCACAGGCCATCTGGATATTGTCAGTAGCTTTGGTTTTGGACGGAAACATGTTGCACCGATCCTGTCTAAACTGCTGACCATGTATCCAAAATTAGAAATTCAGTTTGATACAATTGATAATACGAAAGATTTAATTCAACACAGTATTGATCTAGATATTCGGATTGGTAATGAAATTGCACCCAATATGATTGCCAAAAAAATGGTTTCTAATTTCCGAATTTTTTGTGCTGCACCAAGCTATTTACTAAAAAATGGAATGCCTGAAAGTTTAGACGATTTACGTAGTCATGATTGCTTAACCATCAGTGAACGTGATCAATCCTCGGTATTATGGAAATTACGCCACGCTTCAGAAGATATGTCGGTACATGTCACCCCACGTTTTATTTCCAACAATGGTGAAATTATTCACCAATTGGCAGTCGAAGGTCATGGCATTATCTTACGTTCAATTTGGGATGTTGCAGATGAGTTGATTAGCGGTCAGTTACAGCATATTTTGCCTGAATACTGGCAAGATGCCGATGTATGGGCTGTCTACCCGTCACGTTTAAAAAGCTCATCTAAATTACAGACCTGTATCCTGTTTATCCAAAATGAATTACAGAATCGATTGCAGCATGTTCAGAACCTATCACGTGGACAACTGATTCAACCGGTAGAATCGGTAACACAGCACGCTGAAAAGGTATTTTTATAATCGAGATCAGCTGCCTGCTTTCTTTTTTTAACAACATCATGCACATTAATTCAATCATGAACATGCAGGCAGCATATGAGCACGGCAATATTTGGCCTTATTTTAATCGCAGCGGTATTTCACGCCACATGGAATGCTATTGTCAAAGCAGGCTCAAATAAATTTTTAACCACTGTACTGGTGACTGCATCAGCAGCAGTTTTAGCAGCGCTACTGCTGCCCTTTTTCCCGATACCACATCGCGCTAGTTGGCCTTATATTTTGGCCTCAACGGGAATACAGATTCTCTATTTTGGTATGGTTGCCAAAATCTATCGTGTCGCTGACATGGGACTAAGCTATCCACTGATGCGTGGTACTGCACCGCTTATTGTGGCAGTTTTAGGGACATTCTTGCTGCATGAAACATTAGAACTTAATGCTTGGCTTGGGATCATTACCATTTCCATCGGCATTTTATCTATGATCTTCGCGACCTCTCAAACAGGAAGAAAAGGGATTGGCTTAGCCTTGCTCAATGCAGTTTTAATTGCTGGCTATACCTTGGTGGATGGTCATGGGATTCGTCTCTCAGGATCACCCATTTCTTATATCTTATGGAGCTTTGTGCTCTCAGGTCTGATCTTTTTTATGTTTGCCTTGAAAATGCAGTATCGCCAGATGGGTGATTATTTTCGTCATAATTGGCATTTCGGTTTAATCGGTGGGATTGGCTCATTTTTCTCTTATGGACTTGCATTGTGGGCGATGACACTTGCACCAGTTGCTATTGTTGCCGCACTGCGTGAAACCTCGATTTTATTTGCTACGCTAATTTCGATCTTTATTCTTAAAGAGCAAGTTAATACGATACGTATTATCTCGTCATGTATTATTTTAATCGGGGCATTGGTCCTAAGAGCCGTCTAACCCTAAGAGCGGCCTAATCCTAAGTGCCAACTATTCCTAAGAGTGGCTGGCCTAGGCAGAACCGAAAGAACCAGTCTATTTTAAATAGACTGGTTGATCTTCTATGTTAATTTTAGAAATAATAACCAAGTGATAAGTAAAATAATTTATTCCACTGATTACTGTCGCCTTGTGCAAGACCATTGGCACTACCGCCTGTCATTGGATCATTACGACTCCAAATATATTCGCCCTGAATCCCTACTGCTTTGTAATTAAAATACACCCCAGCAATTAAACGATCTGAATCTTGATAGCCCTTTTGATCTTTAAAGAAACGGCTATAGGACAGATAAGGTTTAATATTTTCCAACTGATAAAAGGGTTGAGCCAAGGTGTAATTAATTTCATTGGCCATAAATTTGCCTTTATTGGCCACTTGGTAGGGATAATCAAACGCCCCGATGGTTGAGCTATTTGGCAGAAGATTATCGGCATTTTTAATGTTCTGTTCACCTGCAAGGAAGAGCCATTGCCATGCTTGATAATTGGTTGTACTAAATACACTCCATGTACTTCGATGACCATCTTGCTGCGTGCGATTATTTTCCAGATCTGAGTACCAGAATGAACCACCAATCTCAGTTGAAAACTTTTGCGCTGGGTCCAACTCAAATTTTTTAGATAAGCGCGTCACCCACATATTTTTTTCATCGATATCTGTGCCTTGGCTTAAATCATCGGCTTGAACGAAGTTACCACTATAGCGACTTGCGTCTTTGGATGTTCCTGTATAGTTACCGCCATCTGTTGGATAAAAACCTAAAATAAAATTGTATTGATCATTTTTAAACTGATACTTCGCACCTAGATTTTGAATATCTTCTAAGCCAACCGTATTTAGCAAGGTTTCATAATAGCTGTTGCCCCACAGTCGACCAAATCCAAAATCAACTGACTGGAAACCCACGGTAAAGCGTTGTTGGTCTGAAATTTTATATCCAGCCCAAGCATCTTTTAGAAATAATCCATCACATAAACGGCTGTATTGGTAACAGCGTAGATCTAATGAGGCAATCCAATTTGGATTTTCATAACTCAATACTGTTTTAATATCTGCAAGCTGCCAATCCTTGTTTTTAGAACCTTCATTTGCTTCAACGATATAATCTTTGTACATATATCGGGTACGGATTGCGCCAGAAAGTTTAAGTTCACCTGATTCTGTTTTAGGGTCACCTATACTTAAATCTGCTGCAAAACTAGGCATGCTGACCAAAAGCCCCATTGAACCTATAAATAGAAATAACTTCTTCATTGTTGTACATCCTTGTTTAACCTCATATAAAAATGAAGAATTTATGTACAACAAACAATGGGCAAACTATAAAGTCGGAATTTACAGACTGTGTTTAATGCGGATTGATTCAATCACGATAAGGAGGTAAAAAACTGTGATTTTTAGGTTTTATTGAAAAACCAAACTTATGGCAACGATTCAAATCAAAGCTTCTTAAAATCAATAAAATCGTTTGAATTTTGATTACATGCAGCTAACTTTGATGTACTTTTATAAACAGAAATCTGCCAGACATTAATGTCATCATAGCTTAATGGAATACCTGCTGGAGTCTTTGCGAATTTTCCTAATGGATATAAAATAATTAGAGAAAAATCTTCTCCATAGCAAAAATTAACGTAATTATCATGATTAGTCTCGACTAATTTCCACCCTCCATCTTCAAGTTTTTTATAAATATTTTTCATTTCATCGCGATTTAAATCTGCTTTTTTAATCTTAATTAATGCATATTGCTCACCATAATTATGATTACCACGAGCATTAATATCCTTATATTCATAAATATAGCCATGAAAATATATATTCATAAAATTCTTAAAACGATCAGGAATAATTTCTGCTTTATCTGTATTTGAACATGCAGCCAGCCAAAACACTAGAAATGAGGTTACAATAGACTTAATAATTTTTTTCATAACGATCCTAAAAAACCTAATTATAAGTATTTTTTAATTCTATTTGGCACTTTGCTTAAAAGACCTAATTTTTTCATCTCGGCATAATATATAGCGTAGTTTTTCCTAGCAAGCAGTTCATTTTTTTGTGCGACATATATATCGGCAATATTTAAGTAAGCTACTGCTCTACTTGGATCTAGCTTTATAACATGGTTTAAAATGCTTAAAGATTCATTATAATAACCTAATTTATATAAATAAAATGCAGAATCATTAAGCTCTTGAATATCATTTTTGCTATATACAGACAATTGGCAATTTATGCTTTTGATTATTTCATCTATTTCTAATCTTTCAGACTTTTTCATTTTTTTTAAATTTTGGCTTGTTGAATAATTCATATAAACAACTGCGCCTCTTCCCCCACCTACATCAGCCTCCCAAATAGGTAGATCTTTTTGCTTATCCCACTTTCCAGCACACATACCACTTAACATTGTTGGAATAGCATCAACAATCACTTTATTTTTATTATTGATAATTAAACAATAATGTTGATCTTGATCTGAAATCGGTAACGTCAAAAAGTTATATTTTTTAGTAATGTATGAATATTCAGGAAAGACTTCTTTCGATGAAAGACTAAAATTTGCATCACTTAAATTTAGCGGACTGCAATTTTTATAGCTTAAAAAATCAGGAGTTGCATGTACTGTAAAAAATGTACTACTTAACAATATAAAGAGCGTTTTCTTTAGCATTATCGTTGTCCTAATGTCTGTGTTAAATATTAACAATTATTCGTACCATCATCTTTAAACCTATAATATACAACCCAATAGTCTAGGTACTTTTTTGTTATACTAAACCCATTCTTGCCATCTTTCGAAGAATAATTTTGTTTTGTAGGATATAAGATTGCCATTTCATTTTTTTCATCATAACAGTATATATCTTGATTCTCATAGGTTGATTTAACTTTTTTCCAACCCATATCTTTAATTCTTTTTATTACAGTGCTATTATAAAATTCAATACTCATGTATTTTTTACTGACAAAAACATTATAATTTTCGACCTTATCCTTGACTATAACTTCAACAAAATCATATTTAACATCATAAAATAATTTTTCACTTACTAAAGTGTAATTTAAACTATCTTTATTTTCATACATATTTGTATTTGAACTACACCCCACCATTAAAAAAAATAAAATACATATATATTTCAACACTATAAAAACCTTCGACTTTCAACCCTATTAATTAATCAGCACTTCAAACAAGAAAACTACTATCTTAATTTTCATTCACTCCAAATAATTTTAAATAAAAACTCCATATAAATTACTTACAACCATTTACACCACCATCATTATATACATAATAAATCAACCAATCATTAAAATCACCAAAGACAACTCTACTTCCACTTCTATCAAAATATTCATTCTTTTCTGGATATAAAATTCCTAATTTATTATAAATACCATGACAATATATATAATCCATTATAAACATCCTTTCTTACCCATCCTTCTTTTATTATCTTTTCTTCAACACCAAAAAATTCAACTTTACTCATGTTATCTTTGGATATCAAAATACTAGACATTTCAGCATTAGGCTTCACTATCCCAGGCTCATACTCATATTTATACCCTTTAAAAACCAATTTTGAAAACTCTTGAATATCGACCTTATTTTTGTGTGAATTATTATTTACACATGACACTAAGAAAAAGGGTAATCCTAGTATAGAAAAGAATATTTTATACATTTTTAATCTATAAGTTTTATCCAAAGTTGATTTTAGTTTTGTCAATAAAAAACCATTCAAAATTCAGCATCCTTACAATATGACGTTCCTTCTTTTATATACTTTATACTTATCCCCCACTTATCAAGAGAACTAGATTTTATGTATAATTTTTGACCAAATTTATCATAATATTCCATTTTTTCTGGATAAATGATTGTCATTTGATTATACCAATCATAACAAAACACATACTGATCCTCAGATGTATAGACCAACTTCCAATTTTTCTCTATTTTACTTTTTATCATTTCAAAATCAGATAAGGATAAATCAGACTTAGGAATAAAAAAATTATAGTAGTTCGCAAAACCTCGTTTCATTCCTACCTTTAAATCATAATTAAGACCTTCAAACAAGTAAGAAACTTCTTTCTCAACTTCAATTTCATTGTTTTCAGAACTATCTTTATGTATGCCATTACAAGCTTGCAAAAAAAAGATCAAAGTCATTAAATAAATAAACCTCTTGATAGCACATCATCCTTAATAATTTATGTAAAAACGCAGTACTACATATTGCTAATATTTTATGGCTTATTATAATATCCCATACAATAATCAACACCATAGGCATTAAAATATAACTCTAAAGCCCAATTATTTTTATCATCATATTTAAATATATTACCTTTGGAATCATAATGATTATTTTTACTTGGAAATAGAATTGATAAAATCTGATATTCATTTAAACAATATTTAAACAATACATCATTTTGATCAACCAATTTCCATCCATTTCTATTTAATTTTTTTTGAACTTGTTGAAATTCATAAAAACCCATCTTTTTCTTACTTATATCAATAGCCATATATTGCGTGACATCTTTATCAATAAGGTTAAATGATTTTGGCTCATATTGAACAAAATAAGTATTTATAACCTTATTAAAATCCTCTTTATAAACAATATCAGTTGGCACATTACTTTTTTTAATTATGCAACTTGAAACAAACAAAGTACACAACATTATTATTGCAATCAGTTTTTTCATTACACCTCTATTTTTATTTAAAACCTTCAACTTACAACCTGTATCATAGCTTATAGACTAATTAATTAGAATAACCATTTTAAAAAAAATTCATCTTTCTTATCAGAAAATAAATAATCGATTAAAAGAAAAATTAATGAAACGCCCCCTAAAGCTTGAGTTAATAAAAATATTAGGTCATTAAAAGGCATTAGATAATCATCTTTAAAAAAATTATAACTAACCACTAAAAAAACCTGTCAACCCTAAAAAGCATCCCTTTATCAAACAAAATAAACAAGGATGATCCTCTGCTTTGAGATTAGATATAAATTACCCCAACACAACTTCAATAATTATGGTAAACATATAAAAATACTTTCTTATTTATTGTACTGTGGTTCATTTAACTTTAGACTCGATTTCTCTTGATAGGCTTCGTTACAATGGCTTTTATGAGCTAGCAATCTCAAAAGATCTCTTAAATTATCCTATTTAAGAGATCTTAAAAATCAATTTAAAAAGATCTATAGCTCTTTTAACATATCCTTAGCAGGCTCATAACCTCCATTTACAGCTATTTCCAAGAACTCTTTAGCTTTAATTTTATTTTTTGGTACACCTAAACCATTTAAATACATATATCCTATTTTTGATGCAGAAACAACTTTAATATCTTTATCTGTAGAGTTAAATAACATTAAAAAAATATCCAAAGCTTGTCTATAGTTTTTATCACAATTTCCTCCTGTTAAGTATTCTGCACCTAAATTTATACCAGCAGGCATATACCCATTTTCAAAAGAATTTTTATATAATTTACAAATTTCAGGAGTTCTTAGATTTTGATAATGAAAAACTTTTGCTTTGACAAAATCACCAACGATTACATCATGTTCAATTAGTTTGTTTGCCAATAAATCAGCTTTTTTTAGATCACGATAATCTTCCAAGTTTGGCATTTCACCTAAATATAAAGAGGCTAAATCAACAAGTGCAAAACAATATTTTTTTTCAACTGCTATATTATTATTTTCAATAAAACCATCAACATCTCCTTTTTGTAAATCTAGTAATGCTATTTCTGAATAAGAGGCTGGAATAAATTCTTTTGATTGATTTAATAAAAATAATGCTTTTTCTGTATTTTTTTCAACACCACTCCCTCTAATATACCTTGCACCTAAATTATGCATTCCCAAAGGGCTACCCAAATCTGCCGCTATTTTTATGTATTTAATTGACTCTTGAATATCACCTTTTTTTGAAAAATAATCTCCTAACCAAGCATTCGCCTCAGGATTATTATTATCTGCAGAAAATTTTATAAGTTTAAATCCTTCACTTTCATTCTTAGTAAAATATTTACCATAATATTTCAAATTCCCTAAGATATATGCATCAGCTGGTCTATTATAGTTTTCTTCTAAACATTTCTTTTCATTTTTAGTAAAATTATTAAAGTCTATATCGCAATTTGGATAAAGCTTTTTGTTTACCTCATCATTAATGCTAATAGGTACTTTACCACATCCTATTACTCCATTTGCATTGGTTATTGCACAAGGAACTTTTATAACATCAAAACGATTGGATTCAGTATTAGAATTTATACATCCATTTAAACCTCCCAATATTAAAAACAATGGGATTAACAAAAAAACTTTCATAAACCCTCTATATAAAACATTCTTCATCTACAGAAATCAAAAATCTTATTAGTCAAATTTTAATTTTAAATTTCCTATTAAATAAATATAATTTCTATTGTTCAAAATTAAAAACCTCAAACAATAGAAAAACAATAAAATTATTTTATTTTTTGCAACATATCTATAGCAGGCTGAAATCCATAGTTTTTAGCATACTCTAGATATTCTTTTGATTTATTTAAATCACGATTAACTCCCAATCCATTTAGATACATATAACCTAAATTTGAGGCTGCTACAACTTTTATGTCTTTATCTGACTCGCTATATAGTGAATTAAAAGTAGTTAATGCTAATTTATAATTTTTAGAACAATTATTACCTAACAAATATTCAGAACCAACGCTTAAACCAGCAGATAAATAACCTTTATCAAAAGATAATTTATACAAATCACAAATCTCAGGATTAGCAACTCCATCTGATTTATATTGTAATACTCTAGCCTTCAATGCATACCCTACAGCAACATTATGTTCTATTAATTTATTCGATAAATCAATAACTTTATCCAAATCACGATAACCTTCAAGATTTGGCATTTCTCCCAAGTATAAAACAGCTAAATCAGCATAAGAAAACCAATACTTTTTATCAATTGCAATGTTATTATATTTAATAAACCCCTCTATATTACCTTTTTGCAGTTCAATCAAAGCTATCTCTGAAAAAGAAGCAGGAATATATTCTTTAGATTGATTTAATAATAATAATGCTTGATCTAAATTTTTATCTACACCAATTCCTCTACTATATCTTGCACCTAAACTATGTATTGCCAGAGGATTTCCTAGATTAGCTGCTTCTTTTATTAATATTGTTGCAGAATTAATATTACCTTCTGCTTCAAATTTTTTAGCTAACCAGAATTTAGCTTGAGGATTCTGATGCTCTGCAGCATATTCGATATATTTTAATCCTTCTGCCTCATTTTTATCATAAAACTCTCCATAATATTTTAAATTTCCTAAGATATAGGCATCAGCAGGTCTTTTATCATTCTGTTCTAAGCACTTTTTACTACTATCATTAAAATTTTCAAAGTCTATTTGACAATTTGGTATCAATTTTTGATTGACTTCATTTTTTAGACTTATTGGGATCTGTCCACATTTGATCGTGCCATACTCATTTGCAATTTCACATGGGATTGAAATTATATTTGGATTTTTATCCTCAATAGTATTTATCTTTGAGTTTGTGCATGCACTGAGCCCGCCAATTAAAAAAATAAAAACAATCAATATCTTATACATTAAAATCCATCCATCCAAACTTCAAATTTTATTTTGGTACACTACATATCGTAATTTGTGGGCAAATAGAGCCACTAACACCAGCAGCAGCACCTACAACACCACCAACTGTTACTGTTTGATTTGATAAACTATACAGTTCCTTTGGAGTTTTAAAACCCAAATTTTGTTTAATACCGCTAGAATCAAATATTGTAGTGCAATTTGATGCTGTTCCACCTACTGTAGCTCCAGCAACTCCTGTTCCACATGCCGACAAACTAATACCAGAATTCATTTCTCCAGCACTATATAATTTTTGTACATTTCCTGTCGCTTGAGCAACTGCTCCTATGGAAGGGCAAAAGCTTACCAGTTTACATCTTTTAAGTTTATTGTCGTCTGTTTTAGAATAAGCACTTCCAGCCAAACCATCAAATCCGCCTACAAACTTAAACGATCCTCCAACAACTGTTCCTTCAGTTCGAGTCATCATATCTGATATTGATTTTTGTGGTAATTGAGACTTTCCAGGAACATTCATTTGATTAATTCCCATCTGCCCACTATATTCTCTTCTTTTTTCTTTTCTTTTTAACTCAGCTTCTTGTCGTTCTAATCTTTCTCTTTCCTTTCTATGAGCTTCATCTCGTGCATTTATCTGTCTAAAATATTCTCTACGATACTCTCTATCCTTTTGTATGTTCATATTTTCATTTAAAATAGAAGGAGAAAGCCCTTCTATTTTAAATGGATCTCTTCTATCTTTTCCAGCCATTAACCCCATTGGATCCACCCACTGATTTGGATCATTCACATAAACGGAACTATTCATACCACCAAATAATCCTATCGGATCTTTACTCACATACCTTGCACTAAACGGCTCGTAATAACGATAACGGTTATAGTGTAAACCTGTTTCCTTATCGTAATATTGCCCTTGAAATCTTAAGTTGGTTTGCTCAAGCAGATTATCACTTGTATTAATTTCTAAAGCTGTGCCCCATGTATCCTGTTTAATTTCCCAGACACATTCCCCTAGCTCATTACTTAAAGTTTGTGGTGTACCGACTTGGTCACAGTGGTAAAAGGCTACACGTTCTAATTCAGCATTGTTTTTTCTGGTTTCTGTTTTCCATACAGGGTCTTTATAAATCGAATAGGGTACGTTTTGAAATTGGCGATAGTCTGGTGTTTCTATCAGTTTAATAAAGCCAACATATCCAGTCTGTAATAGCGGTACAAAACTATTCGGTTCATAGACATAGTGTTTGGTGTAGTCTTGCTGTTTTGATTGAGTTTGGTTTGCTTGATATGACTCCCATATCATTAGATCACCATCCCAACCAAATAAGGTTAGGCTGTGGTCTGTTTGGTTATTCTTAAATAATCGTCTGCCAAACACATCATAACCATAGTCTGTAATTTGACCATTGTTGTCACTTTGAATCAGACGGTTTAAGTTATCCCAAGTGAGTTTTAAGGTCTGACCTGCTTGAGTGGTTTCAATCACATTGCCCTGTGCATCATATTTATAATGTTTGCCTTGATACTGGCTAATCAAGTTATTTTTCACTTGCGCAGCTTGTGTGGCAATCGGATCAATCAAGTTCCCCGCAGGATCAAAACTAAAGCTCTCCGATTTATATGGGTTTTGGCTTTTGATTAAACGTCCGATTGGATCATATTGGTAATTTAACTTTCCTAGACGACTATCATCGACTTGAGTCAGCAAATAGTTTTTATCATAGTGATAATAACGTCCTGCTTGAAATTGTACCCTGTCCGTTGTTTCTTGTTCAGGGCGAATGACTTGTGAGGTGAGTAAGCCCACATCATTATAATTCTTGGTTTGCACTAAACCATTGGCCAGCAGTCGTGTGGTTTCACGATGTAAATCATCACGTTGGAATGCCACCATATCTTGTTGGTTAAAAGCAATGCCATAAATATGCCCTGATCCATAACTTAGATTGGCTTGTACTTGTCCATCAGGACGAATGGTTTGAGTCAAATTCCCCAATTCGTCGTACTCATAACGTAATACTGCTGTGAGTGGGGTTAGATTTGCTACTTTATAATGTTGATGCTCACGTACCAATTGTCCGAGTTGATTGCGATAAAAATCAATTTGGCTTTCTGTATTGGTCGCTTTGCTGAGTTGGTTATTTAAGTTGTATTCAAATTCTTCAACTTGGCTATGCCGAGTCTGCAAATGGGTATAAGTCTTTGACGCGATCGAACCATCCGTATGATAGCCGAATTGAGTCAGAATATTTGGTTGGCGGATTTGAAATAAAAATCCATTGTCATGATATGTAAAGTGCTTTTCTTCACCATCAAAGGCTTGTTCACGTACCAATTGCCCAAAACGATTATAGTCAAATAGATATTCGGCATGGTTTTGATTGCTTAGTTTTTGAATTCGACCTTGTTTATCCCACTGGTAGCCGATTTGGTGTCTATTGGCATCGACCCGTTGTTCTAATAGCCCGACTTGATTGTATTTATATTGGGTGATTAAACCTTTACTATCAGTATGCTTAAGTAAACGCCCTTCTTCATCATGTTCAAATTGTTCTTTTAATCCATCAGGATAAATGATTGCTTGTAACTGCCCTCGGTCTTTACCTTGAGTACTGTAGAGATACTGAACCTGTTGTGCATCCGCAGCAGCTTGCGCGGTCAGTGTCCCTTCTTCATCATATTCCCAAGCACTGCTTTTCCCTGAACAATCGGTATACGACACCATCTGCCCAAGATCATTATATTGAATTTTCTTTGAGCCACCTTTGGCATCAATCACTTCAACCAATTGGTTGTCATTATTATATTTATACTGGGTGATATGTCCTAAAGGATTAATGTCTTTGCTGACATTGCCATCAGCATCATATTGTTTTTTCCAGATATTGCCTTCTGGGTCTTTGGTTTCAGTCAGATTACCATTTTCATCATAGGCAAACAGAATAATACCACCATTTGGCTGTACAATTTTCACCAATTGATCTTGATCGTTATAGACTTGCTCTGTTTCTAAGCCTGCAAAATCAATTTGACGCGTAATCCGTTTTTGACTATCTCGAGATATCCACTTTTCACGACCATCGGCTAAACGAGTACGATAGGTAAAACCGTCTAAATCAAAATAATAATAGGTTGGAACTTCATAAGCATCATAGACTGCCACTTGACGCAAACGTGGATGCCATTCTAAACGGGTTTTAAAACTGCCATCATCTGCCCATTCCTCAATCGCTTTGGCTTTGGGTGCGGTAGATTCATATCGAATATTTTGCCCACGTCCAGTACGATCTGTATAACGGGTCAATTGATGGGCATGGTTATATTCATAACTGCGTGTATGTCCATTTTGATCAATGGCTTTGATCAGATTGCCTTGTTGATCATATTCATAACGTGCCAATGCTTCCGCTTGTTCATCGACAAATGCGGCAATGACTTTGGCTTGTTCATTAAAAGCAAATTTAACTAAATGTTTAGCGCGCTTCAATTGGAAATCAATCGCTTGTAAATAGGCAAATTGTTCAAATAACAAATAGGTCAGAACCACCTTTTCATCAGTCTGATCATTAAATTGTTGAACGAGGTGATAATGTTTTCCAGCATTAAAACTATGAAAATGAAAATTCCAGTCTGAACCAAAATTCAGCAATAAATCTCCACCGTCATGTGGCGCAACATTAAAGCCTTCAAAGGGTACCTGATATGTTTCATACACGATCGAAGCAGGCAGTTGATGTTTACGTCCATTGCTGTCAATAAATAAATACCCATTTTGGTTTTGTATGATCACATTGGAAAATGGCATCATCCAACGTGCGCCGATCATACTGTGGTCAAACTCATTCATTTGAGAGTTATATTGACGACTAAAGGTAAAACCAACTTTAGGCAAGTAAAAGTCTGAATGATTAACCCGCTCAGCGCCAATCGCATAACTGATACTTTTATCCGTTTTAGAACTTTGATCTTGAACTAAGGTCGCACAAATCGGATCATTTAAAGCATCAGGTTGTAAGGTGACAAACTCTAAAATATCACCATTGATATGCTGCTCATGTTCGCCTGTTTGGTTTAACGGTACACTGGCTGTGGCTTTTTTACCTTGAGTTTGGATGACTTTTAGTGTTTCTTGAATCAACCAAGCAAGACTATATTGAGTTCCTGCATTGCTTTGTTGTTGAATCACTGTAGCAAGGTGTGGTGTCGCCTTAAGCACTTCTTCTGTTAATCGTGTTGCGATATTCGGGGTCATCTTTGCTGTCATATCAGCTTGTGCAGGTGTACCCAACAAATCAATCAATGGCTGTGCCCAGTTGCTAAACTGTTTGCTGGGATCACGTTTTTCAGCTGTGGCTCCCGCTGCAGCAACGCTGGGTAATCCAGCTACAGCACTGCTACTAAAAGCTTGGAGAATTGAAGTCCCTAATGTCGTAGCACTCGACAATAAACCTGATAATTTACCTTGTGTTTCTTGTAGGAATTTTTCTAAATCGCCTGCCATCTGCGCATTTAAGTGTAGCTGCATACGACGTAAATCAGCTTCTTTGATTTTGCCATTGGCTGGGTATAAACATTCGGCCATTAAACCCAACATTGGACGTAAAGCCATACGCACATGTGCTTCTGTATTCGGTTGTAAAAATAAACCGATTAAGTTCATGCTTAACAATGCCGATTGTTGTACGCCTGCCTCAGCTTGTTTGGGTTCAGTAGCAAATAAAATAAGGTCTAAAACACTGCCGGATAATGCAAAGATATTGGCGACTGTCGGTACATTGGCGCTTGCTTTGATCTGTTCTAGGCTGGTATTTCCGCAAGCCTGTAAATAGTTTTGGATTTGATGGGCGATAAACTTATGGTCTTCTGTATGCGTCAGGCTGGCCAAATTAAATACTGCCAACTCTACCGCTGGCTTGGTCTCTTTAGCGGCTGGTTGTTGCTGTGTATTTGACCCTGCGGTCTGATTTTTACTGTCTATAAATGCCATAAGCTTAACCTTAATACGTTCTAATTTTTAATTTAATTTCAATCAATTAAAACTCAAAAAATGTTCAATTATTTATTTCGCGCGTTATATACATCTGGTGGTTCAGCAGCCGTTTTCCGCACAGTCACTTGTTTGGTGACATAACGAGACTCTTCCAGATCCATCCGTACCACATCCTTATCCATATCATAAATCGACTGCGGTTTTCTCACTTCGACAGGTGCTGTCGCTTGTGGAGTCTGTTGAGTCAAAATTGGCGCAGGCTGACTGACTTGTTGAGGAATATTTTGTGGGATCGTAGGTACTGATGCATCGCCTTTTCGAGTGGTAATGCTATAGGTTAAGAAGCGAGAGAAATATTCATCTTTTTTAATAAAATCATCCACCACTTTCACTGGGGCATCTAACCCATTTTGAGCAGCGCCAAATGACTCTGCAACAAAACCTTGCCCCAGTGACGACCCAAATCCTGTTCCAGCAGTTATATTAGAAACTAAACCGCTGGTCTGTTGAGCAAACAATGCTGAGGCTTGGTCTTTAAAGAAATCGATGCCTTGATCTTTAATGTTTTGTAGGGATTGACTTGGATTAGCAATCATCTGGCCCACATTCATCATCTGTGACGGAGATAAATTTAAATTCAATGCTGAAGAGACGGAACCTAATGCACTTTGAGTAAATTGTTCTTTAAATTGTCCCAAGCTTTGTGTGCCTAAGTCTTTTAAAGCGTTTTTGCCCATATCTTTCAATGAGTCAGCATTCAAAGTGAATAAATTGTTTTTGAGTTGGGACATCATATTTTGTCCCACTGAATTTAATGTATTTTGTGCAAAACTTGTGGCACCACTGACCACTTCTTCTGACCAAGTATAATCACGGTTAAAATGACTTGCTTTATCCCATGCACTCCGTGGATCAGTTTCAAATTCAACTTTGGCAGGGCCAGGTGCAATACCTGTCACTTGGGCAAAACCATTGCCATCCAGCTTGCCAGACACTTGCTTGCCAAATGAGTCAATTACTTTAAAGCCGGTTTGTTTAAAGAAGTCTTGTCCACCATAGCTTTTTAATAAGTCGAGCGCGCCTTTAAGCGGATTCGATGGGGGCAGTTGTGCTGATTTACTGACACTGGCACCCGGCTTAAATGTGTGCTGCCCAGCATTGACCTCAAACTTACCGCCTGTTTTGGGGAAAATCCCTGAACCATTTAGGGCAATCTGCGATGAGCCACCTGTAATCAACACTTCTTTTGGACTACTGATTTCTATCCGATCTTCTGTAGATGAGATGGTAATCCCCAGTTTAGCAAATACATCTAAAGCATCTGACTGCGCTTGAATTTCAACTTTACTTTGCGCTGCAATGGCTTTAATGCCACCTTGTGCAGCAAATAGGCTCACTTTGCCTAAAGCTTGCCCCAAAAGATTCTTTTGGGTACTGAGGTTAATACTATCGCCCGCAGTATGGTTAATGATGCCTGTGGCTGAAAGATGGATATCTTCAGGGGTACTTAAGGCAATCCCATCAACAGAACTGAGTAACATGATGGCTTTTTTATACTTGGCAACATCTTTTTCAATTTCTTCGGCAAAAGCTTTGAGTTGCTCAATCGATTCTATTTCATCCGTCTTTTGATTCTTGGCAATATCGCTTAAAGCTTTACTGTTGGTCTGACTGCCTTCAAGTTGCTTTTTGGCAAACTCTGAATCAAGGTGATCACCTTTGGCTTGGTCTTGTTTATAGGTCGAAAGTAGTAAACCTTGCCCTGCCCGAACTGCTCCCCATTGGTCAGTTCTCAGCTCAAAGCCTTCACCACGATCATCACTTTCTGCTTTGTCTTTAGGATGACTCAGTTTGCCCAAGTTGAGTTGGCTGGCGGCATGACTACTCTGTAATTGGCTGCTGATTTGGCCAGTAGTATCGTCAAACCTCAGTTGATTGTAACCACTGCCTTGATACTCTCGACTTTTGATTCCTGCCAGTTTCTTGGTGTCAGGCAGTTTGCCTTTGTCATCAAACTTACTTGGATGACGTTGTGCTTCATGGATGCGCCCAACCACAAATGGACGGTCAATGTTGCCATCAAAGAAATCAATAACAACAATTTCACCGATTCTCGGTAAGAATCGCGCCCCATAGCCTTCACCTGCCCATGGGGTCAGGACATCGACCCAAGCGGAATCTGTGTCATTGTCATTAGAACCCGCACCGCCATCATGGGTGTTGTCTTCATTACGGCTAAACAGGAAGCGAACTTTAATACGCCCCCATTCATCAACATGGATTTCTTCTCCGCTTGGCCCCACTACTTTGGCCCGTTGTGGTGATGCCATCGGTCGGTGTTGTAATGGGTTATAAGCTGGAACCGTGCTGATGTTACGACGTTGAATGGTTAAATTACTGGCTTGACGTTCATCACTCGTGTTGCTGGTGATTTGGGTGGCTTGCCAATTGCTTTGTTGAACTAAAGCGGTGACTTGATCGGTGAGGTCTTTAGGTAAGTTATTTTGGTTATAAAAGCTTTTAGCCGTGATTAAAAACTCTTTGTCTGCACCTGAGTGTTGATCTATCTCAGGGTGTTCATTTAGTTCAAACCAATAACCAACATGTGCATCGCGCACTGTTGACGTTGCTGTAAATTGTTTGGCTTGTGAATCGTAGTAGTTGCTGAGGTTTTGATTAAACTTTTCAATCTGACTGTTGCCCGATGGCGTTGCGCCATCTTCGCCATTCAAGTCTTGAATCCATGCAGGGCTAAAGTGCCATGCTTGTTCTAAAGCTAGACTGGCATTGTCATAATTTTCACTATGGCTGTGTTTACTTTGGACACTGCCAGCGCCTTCATCAATATCCAATACATCGGCTTGCCAACGCTGGATATGCACCGAAGTCGGTTGAATGGAACGCTGACCAATAAAATTGGTGATTGAATCAGTTTTTTCTACAGCGCTGCTTCTATGGAAGCGAATATTGCGGCGTTCTAAGGCACTAAATTGCGAGTTGTCATCAATTAAACGGAGCTTTTGTGCTTGAATTTGTTCTGTTGAGCTCGACACTTTAAGTTGTGCTTCATCGATCAGCCAGTTAATCCCTTCACTTCTCATCAAACGGGTCAGGAAGTCAAAGTCACTTTCAGATGCCTGCATAATGAATGGGCGCACATCATAGTCTTTGCTTAAGCCACTCTTATCTAGACTCAGACTTGAGGCAAACAGTGGGCTGCGTTGTGCCCATTCTTGGAACACGGTTTGGATCACATCCACAACCGACTTATTCATAAATACTCGAGAGTTTCTACGGTGTTTCCAAAGTGCTGTTGGGTCTTCTACAGTCAAACGATAGATGGTAAGAGAACCATCAGATGCGCCAATATCGGCTTGGGTCACAATCCCTGAAATACGGGTTAATTCGGATTTATCTGTGACGATATCAATTGCAGCTTGAGTTCCAATAAAGCTTTTTAAAGGGATAGTTGCTGACGTTGCAAGACAGATGAGTTGAAGTCGAACACCCTCATTGATTTGATGTGTTCCATCAATGCGTTGTAGGAACACTTGCTGGCTCAACGCCGAATTAGAAAATTGTACGTGAATCGCACGTTTTTGTGCTGATAATCCAAGCTGCTCCAAAGCAGCGTAAATATTGTTAGACATGCGTTATTATTTAATTCTAAATTGTGATCAATTGTACTAAAAAATTTAGGGCTTTGTCTATACAGACCTGTCTACATTGCGCTTAATATTTAAGCAGAAATGCATCTATTTTTATTATAACTCATATAAAAGATAAAAATTTCTCATTGTTTTATCAAATATTTATTTAAAAATACGCCCTTGCTTAAAACACGATTATTACACTGAGCTGATGTTTGACTATTTTTATTTCGATTCGGTCAATTCACATAATGCGTTTTAAACAGTATGGGGAAACTAAACAGCTTTGAACCAAAATTAGGGCGATACAACATGTACTCATTGAATTTTTATTCATTTTAAATTGTGCAACGACAACTCAAATAGAATAGACCTCTACAAACATGGCTAAAAAATCCGCTAAATAGCTTATCCATTCTATTGTTTTAAATTTTTGACGACACTTGATACTTATCTTTAGTTAAGGATCTTTTTTATAATCAACCTGTCAAAAACTCAGACACAAAAATATAATTTCTCTTAATTAATATTTTTCAATTAAATCAATTATATGGAAAAAATAAATTGTTTGATTATAAAAATTTTGCAATGCCACACCTTATATTCAAAGTTTAAATACCTTTGCGTAGGCGATGCCTCACTTTTCAGAGATGAAAAGATGACAAAAATCTTTTGTTTGGCGAGGGGTACGTCCTGTACCCCCGCCCAACGGCGACATCCCTGTCGCCCCACGGTAGGATAACCATCTAGGATTCAAAAGTACAAAAATGAATCGATAATCAACAGTTTCTAAAAGTTCATATAAAACATAAGCTTCATTTATGATCAAGGACTTGATGCAAATCACTTGTATGAATAATTAGGCGGTTTAACTATATATAAATAATAAAAAAGCTGGTGATAAGTGAGAATTAAACACTCAGCACCAGCTTTTAGCTAACATTAATTAATAATTAAAAGTATAACTCAAACCAAAGGTCCGCCCTTGTGCCCGCATACTAGACACAGGGGAAAAGGTAATTTCTGACTGCTGGCTATACACCGTGCGATAGTCTTTATTCCACACGTTATAAATTCCAAAATCCACCCGCCCCTTATACGCAGGGAAATTCACTAGGGTATCCATAATCGCATAACCCTTTATTTTTGCAGCACGGTTTGGAACCACCTTATCACTGTTCACTGCAACCTTATCATCTTCAAATGCTTTGTCAGTTCCTTTTACAGCAAGCATCTGTACACGGAATCCATAACCATCATCACTATTCCACTCACCAAAAATAGTTCCCTTAGTTGGAGATACCTGATAAGCATTTAACTCACGCCAATTACCAGCCGCATCCTTATATTGTCCACGGGTGTAAGCCAATGTACCACCAATTTTAAAATCATCCAGAATTGGATATGCCGCAGTCATTTCAGCACCGTAAACACGCTGATCAGTATCAGCAATATTGACTGAACGGTCCGCATTGAACTGAATGACTTTATCAGATGTGTTATAAAAGCCAGTAATTCCTAAATCAAGTTTTTGATCATCTTGCAGACGCCAACCCAGTTCATAACTATTGACGGTTAGTGGTTCTATATTCGCAGTTGAAACGGTCAGAATTGAGACATCACGCAACATCCGTAATACATCTGGATAACTAAATCCTTGAGAAAAATTGGCAAATAATTGCTGATTATCAGTAAGTTTATAAACTGCGCCTAAATTAAACAAAAACTTGTCAGCATTTGTTGAATCACTCGCTACGCTTTGTGTTTGTCTAGAAGGTGTATAAGCGTCTGTATCTGCCTTGATATATTGATAGCGCGTTCCCGCTTGTAGATTAAAGCGATCCGTTAATTGATAATCTGCCTGTAAAAAAGCACCGATATTTTGAATGACAGTATCTGGACCAGCATCTAATCTTCTACCAGTATCCTTGTAAACCATACCGTTATTGCTGACAGACAATACGTCATAATGCTGAGTATCTTTTTCTCGGTCATAATCCAGACCATAGGTCAGATTAAGATCACGCGCTGCAAGCTTAAAATCAGACTGAACTGTAGACCGCATTCCTGCCACATCAACCGTATATTGCGATTGATTTACCGTCGCGCCACCAGCATAAACTGGGAAAAAACGTCCTTTTTCATTTCTATAATAGGCTTCCAAATTTACCGTCTGCCCCCATACATCCTGATTTTGATATTGGGTATTAAAGGCATAACGATCCGTAAATGGCTGATTACTTAATTCCAGTCCCTTGATTGCTCGTTCAGACTGTGGCCCTTTAGCAATGGTATAGTTCGGTCCATAATCAGGTAGATAACGAGTATCTTGCTTATCCTTATAATACTGCGCACCAAAACTCAAGCTTTGTGTGTCAGTCAAATTAAAATTCAGGCGCCCATTTATATCTAGTGTATCTGTATCATTACGGCTGGTCTGATTGGGTTCAGTTGCGATTCGATCCCCATTCGCATCAAATAATGATCCTCGACTGGTATAGTTCGCACCAAGAAAACCATCCATTTTATCATTGCTGAAAGAAACGCTCTGACCCGCTTCATAAGCCAGGCCATCTCCTCGGAAATTATCAGCAGAGGTTATCCCTAATTTCGTCTCAAAACTCAGTGGTTTCGATTTGTCAGCACGTTTGGTAATGATATTAATAATCCCACCCGTTGCGCCAGAACCATAGATACTGGTTGCCCCAGAAATAACCTCAATCCTTTCAATCATCCCCGGACTAATACTGTTCAATTGGCGCGCAGGATCACGCGATCCCGTCTGAGATACACCATCAATCATCACCAGTACCGTTCTGCCTCGCATGGTCTGGCCATAATTACTTCCAGTACCACTAGACGGCGCCAGTGAAGGAACCAGTTGAGCAAGAACATCTGCTACTTTTCGCCCTGCCCCAGCCTGTTTTTGTACCTCTGCTCCGCTAATGTTCTGTACAGTCCCTGCAATATCTGCAATGCTTTTTTCTGATCGTGTTGCTGTAATAACGATCTGTGGCAATTTCTGGACAGATTCCTGTTGTTGAGCATTGCTAACTGGTGTCTGATTATTCGAGGTTTCATCCTGTGCATATAACTGACTACTGATTGCAATAGATAAAACACATAAGCTGAATTGGGAAAGGCGCATCCTGTTTCCTCAGTTGTAGGCCTGAATTTTAGCGCTAATAATAATCATTATTATTACTGATGTAAAACATAATATTCCGATGGTGTATATCAAACCGGTTCTGGCATATTCGAGATAAAAAACAATTAAGTTGTTGATTTATTATATTTTACTGTACTCTTATTTCTGTTTCATTTAGTCCATCACCTTGCCGATAACGTCCACAGCGTGAGTAAAATTCATTTCGATAACAATGATATAGAACTGCTGTTTTTTCCAACATCTTTATTTTTTTCTGCGCTTGGTAAGCAATATCTTCTGCAATATAGGCATAAGATTTTACATTTTCATCCGGCTCACCCACAATTTTACTGGCAGCTGAATTTTCAAAGATAAAATAACTCATCATGCGCATAACAGCTCTGAAATGTCCTTGCCCAAGCACATGTTTTTCACCGAGTAAAATATGCCAGCCCAGATCAGAGTCATCAGCATCATAATAAAGTGCCAGTCGATCGCGCTTGGCTTCATATATCTCAAGATAACCGACATCTGTATGTTCAATCGTAATAATAAATAAACGCTGATGATCATCACAAATCATCTTTTCAAAATAAACGGCCAGTTCAAGCTCTGGTTTATTCAGCTGCCACTGCGGAATCACATGAGGTTCATGCATCCATTTATACAATAATGGAAAATCCTGCGGAAGTTGCACAGCCCTTAATCCATAAGCTATTCCTCTTTCCTCGTAATGGAACTCATCCAACAGCTGTGAAGATAATGTCATCATAAATATTTACTCAATTCAATTTCATGCAGATGCAGTAAAGTGATAATAATCCTGTGCTGAATGTTCGCTGAAAAACTGGTCCCGTTTCTGCCGTTCTTGGATTTCCATTTGCTGAAACTGCTCGAGATGATGACGGGCAATATCTGGACTCAAAATAAACACACCATCGGCATCTCCCACCATTAAGTCGCCAGAGGAAATACAGGTATCTCCCATCTGTATTTGCTGGTCAAACTCCACCACACACTCTCCCTGCTGACGTGTAGTCAGACAACTGACCGATGAAGCAAAAACGGGGACCTTCATGTTTCTTAAAGCAGTTACATCCGTTACTGCACCCAATATGATTACAGCGGCAAGCTGATGATATATGGCAGCGCGATGTCGCTGTTCTCCCCAGCAGGCACGATGTTCCAGCTGACGTGCATCAATGACCAGTACATCACCCGGCTGACTGTTCAGCAAAGCCTGACGCAGTGCCATACCATTGACTGAATGCACTGTAGCCGTACGCACCCGACCCACAGCATGCCCAATCTGGTTAATCGCATGAATCTGTGGTAAATGCCCTTGGTCCAGTACATGACCAATGGTTGAGCTGGCAATATCTGCATAACTCTGGATTAAATTATTTAACTGCTCTTGCATGAGTATTGACCTCTGTGTTCATCCTGTCTCAGTAATGGACAGCTTGCACAATATTCTTTCTGTGCTTCAGGTAACTGAAAATAAAAGCAGCATTTTTTACGTTGATAGGTCGTGGACGATTGCTGCCGACTCTGATCCAGTAAATAAAATGGGTTTTGTTTTAGGCCCAGATCAGCTGCAGGCAAATCTATCAAAAACTGCCGTTGATACTGGATACGGCTAAGTAAAGCTTGGTTACCCCCTTTTCTGTTCAGCATGTCGTAAAATTGCAGAATTCGTAATGCAGTATTTTCCCACAACAAAAATTTCTGTACTTTCCCTGTACGGGCAAGGACATCAAATAACTTTTTCAGGTCATCCAGTATGAATCGCACATATCCTTCAAAAGATTGCTGTTTTCTACTGACGCCATGCTGTAATTGGGGCAGATTAATCAGATGCAGTGTTCTGTCCCAATACCAGTCAGGAGGCAATCCTGTGGAAATACAGGATAAGTCCCATGGCAAATCAATATCCTCAGAAGTCAGTGCGTAAAAATATGGGAATAACAGAGGGACAGCCCAGTATTTAATGAACATGGATGTAGCGCAGGTTAAATTCACTGCATCCACGCGAGAACCAAAATCATTTAATGCTATCAAACATGCAGAGGGATTTAGCAGATCAGTAAAACTCAGTATCTGCTGACCCTCTACAGGTAGTACATCAAATTGAATATTCAGGCGTTCAGCCAGCAACTGCCTAAGTACTGATATATCAGATTTTGTCATTTTAAAATCAGACCCAATATTCAATACTGCAATCTTTGACTGCACACCTGAGTTTTCTCTATTCATGAAATTAAACAACACTCCTGAATACATTCGGCACAGTTCCCATACTGCTTGGCATACTTCCCACCCTATTATCTTGTTCAAGTAGTGGGCGGATCAGTTGCTTATATGGCCACAACTCACTATCAAATAGGATATGCTTTAATTCAGCTCGGGCCGTATCCGTAAATGGCACATCATCCAGTGCTTGCTGTAACTGCTGAGCCAATACACGCCATAAATCCGCCGAGTCAATCTGATAGAACTCTGCAACAGTTTCCAAGATACTGGCCAGATTGACCTGTATACCGAGTGTCTGTAGATAGAGAATCAAACTTTCCACGCTGTCGTGGTACAACGTAATACGAAAATCATGTGGACTCAGGTACTCAGGATCAGGCAAGCCCTGCTGCTGCATCCATGGCTGATAAATACGGACAGAATCATGGTCGCGGAGCATGAAACCAGCGAACTGCCCATGTTCCAGTACAATACAGATATTCTGACCATGAATTTCGCCCATCAGACCAAGACGGAACAGGCGCAAATTTACCTCAAAGAAATCACGGCATAATGCAGCAAAAATATTGCAGATATGCTGTGGTGTAACAGTTAAATTCTGCCATTTTAGAATCAGATCAAATACACATCCCTGCCCATCCATCAGTTGCCCTAAGCTAGCCATAGGAATAATCTGATAAGGTGCTTGTAACAACTCAGCAGGAATCCTTCGGCGCTGTGCTGCGAGATGCATCGGACGTTCATTGAACAGCATTAAATTATCTGGCGTTAAATTATCCTGCTGCTCCGGAAGATAAGCCCACCATTGATTTTCATCGCATAACCACAGACGTCTTTTCAATACCTCATCTTTTTGCTTAGCGAGCTGTAACAGTTGCTGATTTTTTTGCCCATTGATCATTTTGACAATCGGTAAAAAACGCAATGAACCCAAAGACTTAACTGCAAGTGGTAATTTTAGACTATCCTGTGGCTGTGACGCTGAAAGAAGGCTTCTTAGTGACGAACTGGCGTACCAGCCGCTGGACTGAAACGCTAAGGGGATAATGTCCTTATGTTGCAACTCTTCAGAAAATTTGTCAGACAGCACATGCTTGAACTGCCACGCATGTAAGGGAATCGCCAAATAACCATCCCCCAGCGCTTTTTCATCACACTCCTGTTTCAACATCAGGAACTGTTCCGCGTTCAGAAAAATACGAGCAGGTTGCTGCCTGCTGATCTCAGTAACATCCTTCCCATAGACCAACTTTTCTCTATTTACTGCAACCCAGTGAACATTCATATCCTGAGCAAATTCAGGACTGAAATACTGATATTCATCGGAACTAAAACCGTCCTTTAACTTGGCCAACGGATGATAAGGGCGATCTCGCAAAGCGGCATACTGCTCCAGCTGTATAAATAAGTCTGCGGGATGCTGCGTTAACCACTCTGAGGAGGACAACTGATGTTGCTGAGACAATTCTGCATGCAACATTGCCTGTTTTAAATCTGCACGAAAATCTGCCAGTTTTGATGCATCAGCAGAGTTGAAGCAGTGTAATTGCTGCATGAAGTCAAATAACTGCAATGCACTTAATTTCTGAACATGATAACCCTGTGCTTCGTCCATGCTAAGCTTATAGATCGATGCTCCAACATGCATCTGCCAACGCTGTTTCAAACCCTGTTTCAGCGGTAGAATCAAACACTCAGTCTGTGCAGAATTAAATAAAACTGCAAAACACTCCCCAACTGTATAACTGTCGAAAAGTGATTCAAAGCCATGCTGAAATCTTTGTCTGCATAGTCGTTGAGCCTGATCCTTTGTCAGGATCTCCGATTCTGAAATATATTGCTCAGCAAGTAGGCTATTGACCAAATCCATCAATATCTCCTGCCCTGAAACAGCAGGTGAAAATACCATGGTATTCATTCGTTTATCCCCCTAAACAGGCTGACGGAAATGGAACAGAGGGTTATTGACATAACGCATCTGTACATCACCATCACCGAATAAGCGGCGGCGGGTCAGCGATTCAATACAATATTGCTCTGCAAAGACATCAAACACCGCATAGCGTGACTGATGTTCAGGATATTGCTGCTGAAAATCATGAATAATATCTGCTGCTTTTTGCCAGAAGACCTGTTCACTAAAGTCAAGCTGCTGTTGTAGTGTCATGGCGATATCACTCAACGCAACAAAGAATAGACAAGCGCAACTAAAATCCCGTACTGCATTTAAATCATCCGTGAGGATAAATGACATGCGATTGGCTTTCGCATGTTCCGCAGGTAATGCATGCAAGGTCGGAAAAGCTTCTGGATGGGTCAGATGATCAGGACTAAAGCGTACCCCATCATGAAAATCCTTTAAAATGATCCGTACTGGCCAGCCATTACGATGAACCAAAATGATATTCTGCCCATGCGATTCAGTTCCAATTCCTTCAGCAAAGAGTAAATATAGAATTGGCTGAATGACCACAGACAGCAATTGCCCAACCCATGCATCCACACCATACTGATCCAGCCAAGGTGCGATCAGTAACTTCCCATCCTGCTGGACATGACCAATTCCATTCAAAGGAATCGCGTCTTCACCAGATTTTAGATACTGCTGCACACTTTCACGCCACAGACTGGCAATAGTTCCATATGCCTGTTTGGCATGTGATGCAGGCAGACGCGTGAAATCCACTGCTGAGGCATGTACTTCACCAAGAATATCAAAATCCAATTTTTGGGCAATTTCACTGTTCTTTTTTAAACCCTGTAGCCAATCTGTAATTAGCGGCCCATTCATTGCGGTATGCGTTGCCAATATCCGTGAACTTGAGGTATTTGTCAGACTCATAGACATTTTGATATAAGGCTTTTCAGGATGTTGTAAATTGGTCAGTGTTCTCAGTGACTGCTGAGCAATATAGGCATATTCCCCTCGTCCCAGATAAACAATCTTCTGCTCAGCAATTTCCTTAAAGAACACATGCACAATAGTATTTTCCCATTGCCATGGATGAACGGGTAACCAAATATACTCATCTGCATTTTTTTGCTGATCCAAAACCTTTGCAAACTCTTGCTGATCCTGTTCAGTCAACTGCTGCTGCAGGAAATCATCCGCATTTAAATGACTGGATGCGTTATGGGAAAATATGGACTGATGTACTGCAATCCACACCAGATGAATAGGTTGTGCATATTCAACCCCATATTTCAGATTATCCTGCAGATTAAAACCAACTCGAGATTTATAACAAGGATGATAGGGGTGGCCATCCATCAGATAGGTTTCCAGCACATCATAACTATATTGTGCTGCTGGTAATGCATACTCATTCTGGCAATGTTGAGACTGCACATCATGAATAAAAGTTCGCTTCAATTCACTGATAAAACCATCAATCTGGGCTGCCTGTGGAATACTTCTGACGATCTCATCAATCACTAAATTCAACTGTGCAACCGTTTTCTGTCCCTGATGATCTTCACGGATAACATCTGAAGCAGTCATGCGTACCAGTCCAAAACTGAGATGTCGCTGTCCTGCAGCCACGTAACGAACCGACTGCCCTTGTGAATTGATCACATCTATATAAAAAACACCATCCTCAAATTGGGCTGGAATCACCTCTTCATAAATCAGTGCCTGTAGCAATTGTTTGATCACACGCTGTTCAACTTTCTGCATTGTGACTTGATCAGGCTCTTGCCAAGCCAAAGTGCTTGTATTCACAGAATGTGTGGCCGTGGAAAGTGCTGGATGTAAATTGCCCATTATTTTTACCTTTATTGATTTTGAACCAAAACGTCCGCTTGCTTCTGACTCGGAAACTTCCATGCAGCGGGTAATGCCAACAGCATCACTCCTGCACAGATCAAAAACAGTTCCCGTATTGCATGAATTTGAGCAATTGCGAGTTCAGGTGAATATGAAATATTGTGTGTACGAATTTGCAGATATAGTGCTGCAATCACAACAGCAATTGCAGCGCAGATCCGGCGCAGTAAGTTATTAACAGCTGCTCCCTGAGTCACCAGTTCCTGATCTTCCAGACTATTTAACCCAGCTGTTGTCGCTGGCATATAGGACAAACCAAATCCCAACCCATGCAAGATCATACAAAACATCAGGGATATAACATGTGTACCAGGAATCAATGCCAGACCAGCAAATGCAGCAACAGTCAACAGAAGACCAAAACAGATTAATTGTCGGGCACCATGTTGATCGAGATATTTACCCGCCCATTGACTACATAGACTGGTGGTCAATGCACTGCTCATCAGGATCAGCCCTGTCCACACTGGACTGAGTTTTAAAGTATTCTGTAACAGTAGTGGGATCAGGAGTAAGGTAATGAACAGTCCGATGGTATGCACAACTGAAATAATGACACTGTAGTTAAAACCACTACTGGTAAACAGTTGCCAGTCAATTAAGGCATTGGGCTTATTACGACTAAACCAAATAAAGCCACAACATGCCGCAATGCCTGTACTGAACAACAGCAGAAACTCAGGTCTTTGGATGTCACTCAACTGCTGGATACCACTCAAACTGAGCAGTAACGCCACAATACCCACAGCAAGCAGTACAAAACCACTCCAGTCAAAACCTAACAATCTCATATTCGTCTGCTGTGACGGCAACCAACGCAACCCCATCACCAATGCACAGATGGTTAGCGGAACATTCAATAAAAATAACACCTGCCAGTTCCACCATACCAAAACCAGTGCACCCAGCATGGGTCCACATGCCAAAGTCAGCATAATCATGGCACCCCATAGCCCTGTAGCAGTACCCCGCTGCGCACGCGGAGTTACCATAAATATAATTCCCAGAGACAATGGGATCATCAATCCACTTGAAAAGCCTTGTAAGGCACGAACCAGCAGTACAGTTTCAAAATGCCCTGCAAAAGCACCATACAGCGAGCTCAAACCAAAGACTGTCAACGCAGTCAGATATACCTGACGTTTACCAAATCGCTGACTCAAATAACCTGTGAGCAATAGACTCAGGCTCATACTCAGCAGAAAAATAACCATCACCCAACTGACGGCTGTTTCATTGATCTGAAAATCATGCATCAACTGAGGAATAGCGGGGTTAAAACTACTGTTATTTATACTGACGGTGCCAGTCCCCAGCATCACACAGATCATCACCCAACGTTGTAACCCTGAAGATGCAGGATTTTCTGTCTGCAACAGTGGTTGTGGCTGTTCAGCCATCTCCTGTCCCCTGTGTTATTTGCTCATGACTTTTAAATACTGATCATCGGTTTTCCCAGAGGGACGCGGCATGACTGTATTTGTTCGGGAATTATTTATTTGGAATTCAGTCGTCAAGGCCTGACTACCTAGCTGAAAATCCTGAAAGCCTTGTTTTCCGTCTACATCAAAATAGTTTTCTTTCAGAATCTGATTGGCGATCCGTGCGGAACGAAATGCGCCCAATCCCAGATCAGGGGTACCTACGCCATGGTGTTGTAGACTGGTATTTTGAATATAGATCTCACCATCCCCTTGATATTGCAGTTGATGATGCTCACTAATTTTCCAGCGTTGCTGGGTATCTAATACAATCCCGTCATTTAGCTTATTCAGGAACGTCTGTGCAGGATATTGATAACCCGTTGCTGCAATCACTGTACTAGCCCGGAGTTTCAACATCTGCTGCTGCTGAGTCTGTAAAAATTCAAGTTGGATATTATTCGGACCATGTAACTGTGCATTCTCCAACTGATAGTTGCCAGCAATAGTCACACAGGTATCCGCTTGTCCAATACTACGGTGATAAAGGCGCTCATAGATTTCCTGAATGGTTCTGCTACTGATACCCTTATACAAATGGGCTTGTGCAGTTGGCAGAGTATCCTTGAGAGCTTCTGGTAAATGGTAGAAATAACGCATGTAATCTGGACTAAAGCTTTCCAGACCCAATGGTGTATTTTCCATGGGTGAAAAACCTGCGGAGCGGGTCAACCAATACAAATGGAATCGGGGCTTACCTGTTTCTGATGAAATCTGCTGATCAAATAAATCAATAAAAATTTCCGCCGCAGACTGACCAGAGCCAATCAGTACCACATTGCCAGACAGATTATCGGTACACTGCTGTAGATAGCTGGAAGAGTGCAGACAAGAGGCGGTCTGTTCTGAAATGGTTTGTAATGGTTTGGGTAATCGCGGCACCGTTCCCACCCCCAATACCAGTTTACGGGTCTGATGAATGGACAATCGTCCACGCTGTTCAGCAATCACCTGAAAACCTCCAGAGATTGGAGCAACGTCCACCACCCGCTGACCAAAGTGTAGATCATGCAACTGCTGTACGACCCACTGGCAATAATGGTTATATTCTTTGCGTGGAATATACAAATTCTCACGGAAGTAAAACTTATAGAGACGTTGCTGTGCCTTTAAATAGTTCAGAAAACTATAAGGGCTTGTCGGCTCAACCAGACTGACCAAATCAGCCATAAAAGGGACCTGCAACATCGCACCTGGTAGCTGTAATCCTGCGTGCCAATCAAAATTTTCGCGTTTTTCAAAGAAACAATACTTCAATGAAGCATGCTGATTCAGCAACGCAGCAAGACTTAAATTAAAGGGCCCCAGACCAACACCGATGAAATCAAGCATAGTCGGCCTCCTCAATAACTTGTCTAACATAGAGTGGATTTTTTAAATCGACATAGATTGATTGCTGAGAAATATCAGCTTGCAACTCATCCAGTTCATACAGACGTGTCATCATATTGCCTTTATAGGGGAAAGTTTCATGATGCAAAACAGTCTTTAATAAATTGCTTTCAGGATATTTCTGATAGGCCTGCAACAAGTAGGATTGCAGCATTTCAATTAATTGTTGCTCCTGAACGGCGCCAGTCATACCTATGGCATTAATCAGACCAAATAAGGTATTACCAATAAAGTAATAACGGAAACGTTCATCCACCAATGACAATGGGCATACTGCCTGACCATCTGTTGCCAGTGTCGGATAATGTTTCAAAATTTCTGTGGCAAGCTCACGGATATAGTAAAACCCTTGATTATCCCTAAACCATACTGTTTTAGGCATACCCTGTTCCAGTTCAATCAAGGTATTCTGTTGGTGTGCTTCAAAAGCCATTCCATATTCATGATACAACTCCATCAATGGCAGAATGGTCATTTCCAGGAAACGATCAAACCATAGCAAGGCAACTTGTGACTGAGACTGACCTGTTTGTTTTGAAATATCTGCAAAAATTTCACTGAAACGATTTTTTGCCAATACAGGATGATCCTGACACAATGAAGCAATACAAGTCACATCATCACTGACCTTAAATGGATTTTCACGCAGAATACAGATGGTTTCATCCAGTACCTGACCATCAAATTTCAATGCAATCCAAGCAGGATCACTCAAAGCCTGAAGGTTCGGATTTCTCTGCCTGAATTCACTTAGACAATCATCATGCCACAGCTGATAACTCAACAAACCACGGTGGCATTCCTTATACAGATTGACCCGAACTGAATTAGTCACAGCCACAGTCATGGATGCCTTGAACATCCAAGGTGATTGCTCACTGTACAGCGTACGTACTGAAGTTGTTGCTTTGACATCCCAGCCTAGGGCGCCAAAATCAATCAATTTTTCTTCATGTAAAAGCTGTTGATACCAGTCCTTGTCCTTTAAATAACGTGCCTGCCATGGATGTAAAGGTAACAAGGCATAGTCAGGAAACTGGGCTATTTTTGCTCGGTGATACGCATTGAAATATGGCTCTAAATCATGTTTAAACTGTGTGGGAATATCAATTTTATGCGCATTGTCCGAAGCAATATGTTCTGGGTGCACATATAAAAATTGCATTTTGAAGGTATTCTGTGTTTCAGGTGAAAAAATCTTCCAGTCATCCTGTACAAAACCCTGACGGCTTTTTGGTGAAGGATGCATGCTATGACCAAGTACCAATGCCTGTTCACTCTGAATAAAATTTTGTTGTTTTGCTATAATCTGATCAAAATCTGGTTCACGATGACTGAGAAATTGCTGTAGTGCCCTGTGACTCTGAATCCAACATTCCAGCAATGAAGATGCATCAAGTTGCTGAGCTTTGGATTGTTCAATTAAATTTTCCAGTAGATTTGCCGCAATACTTACAGGGCTGAGTGCCAGATACTGATCTTCTCGCTCGACCCACGGCAAGTCAGCAAAACGGTGTCGCCCCACCTGACTGAAATATTCAATCGGTGCATAAAGAAACCCATTGATTGCGTGCAAAGGGATACTGAGTAAAACTTTACCCTTGCCTCTGTCTGTTAAATGAGGAGATTGTTCTGTTAAAGAGAGAAAACGACCATGACCTGTTTCTTGTAAATATGAGTTCACTAAATGCTGCAAGGCAATTTTATTTGTGATTGATCTCATCAGGATTACTCTGTGGGGGGATAAGTACCTACGGAGAATATCCATGCTTAATTACAAATACAAATGATAACTATTATTATTTACATTCAATAATAAAAAATTACTCCCACTTAACAACTCTTCATTTTTCTCACACAGTAAAGTCTAATCAAATCACTCAGACTATAAAATTCAACCTTAAATTTCCTAAAATGCTGATCAATGAAAGACAGGATCAGATAAATTTATCTTGATTAAGCGTGATATAAATCACGATTATTTTATAATTTTTAACAAATAGAAAGTTTGCCCTCTTAATACTTTCTTCTCGTTCCTGAATAGAGCTAGAAACAAATTACTAAAAACAAAAAAGCAATTCGCTAGGATCAATTGAAAGAAATGATACAAGCCGAGTAAAAAAAGATTTATGAAAGCAAATCATTATAAATTTAAACTAAATATAAGTGCTTTATTCTGTATTCAGTAGTTTCTGTGAATTACAATCATTCTCAATTATACTTTCGTCAATTTAAAGCAATCTCAGGGTGAGATAAAAGGAAACAAGATGAAAAGCAACAAAATTTTTAATAAGAAGTCTGATGTAAAAAAAATCATTCCACTTATATCAATTGGTGGGTTCATCTTTTTATCACAATCCTCTTTTGCTATTTCACCCACAGAGGCTACAGATACAGAAAACAAAGCTGCGGTGCTTCCAACCATTACTGTCAGCGCATCACGCTCAGATGAATTCTCCTCTTCTGCAAAACAAGTGACCAAATTAGATGAAAAACAAATTGAATTTCTAAAAAATGCGTCTTCTGGAAATATCGCCACTGTTTTAGCCAAAGTTGTGCCTGGCTTATCTGATTCAAGTCGTACAATTACCGATTATGGGCAAACTTTACGCGGACGTAATGCCTTGATCTTGGTTGACGGCGTACCCATGAATTTGACACGTGATACATCAAGAGGTCTTTCATCAATCGACCCTCAAAGTATTACGGGGATAGAAGTCATTCGTGGCAGTAATGCGATTTATGGAAGTGGTGCTGCTGGCGGAACGATTTCAATCACCACCAAAGCAGCGGGCGGTGAACCGACTGCAAAAACTGTGATTGGGCTACAAAGCGGTTTGACCAACTTTCGTACAGATGCTTTAAGTGGAGATATTCATCAATATTTTTCTGGAAGCTTAAATAACTTTGACTATGCATTTGATTTTGGCTATCAACGTATTGGTAGTCCATACGATGCCCGAGGCGATCGTGTTGCACCAGAACCAAGTCAAGGTGATTTATTTGATGCGGATGCATATAGCGTAGGCGGTAAACTTGGCTATCACATTGATGATAACCAATACCTGCAATTTGCAGCAAATTACTATAACGCTGAACAAGACTCTGACTATGCCTCTGACCCAAGTGTAGCAAAACTTCCTGCCGGTAGCGTACCTGCAAAAGCAATCAAAGGGCTTAAATTAAAAGACCAGAATAAAAATGAAAATCAAATCTACAATTTAACCTATAACAATAAAGATTTATTTGGCAGCAAAGTTGACGCGCAAATCTATTACCGAGACTTTTTTACTCGCTTCTCGCCATTTGATGCGCGTAAAGTCAGTACACGTGGTGGGCAAGTCGATCAGGTTTATCAAAATAATAATGTACTTGGCAGTCGCCTAACCGTAAACACCCCACTAGAATTTTTAGGTGATACTTCAATTGTTTGGGGTGGCGATTTTAGCCGTGAAAAAAGCGAAATGCCTCTAGATACGTTTGATCCTACAATTTATGACCAATCTGGTGGTTTAGAATTTGTTAAAAATGGAAAACTGATCTATTTACCTGAATTAACCACCCAAAGCATCGGTGGTTTTGCGCAATTAAAACATAATTTTAATGAGCAATGGTCTGCTGAAGTTGGTACGCGTTATGAAGACAGTTATGCAAAAATTGATAGCTTTGTTCCATTATCACAATTAGGTAAACCAAAGCCTTATACCGTTAGGGGTGGTAAAGTGACGGCGGATGCATGGTTATATAATGCCAATATCACCTTTAAGCCAACAGATCAGCACTCAATTTACGCATCTTTTAATCAAGGTTTTCAATTGCCCGATGTAGGGGTTGTAATCCGTAATGCAACAGCAGGATTTAACTTAGCATCATCATTCCTTGAACCCGTTAAGGTGGATAATTACGAGCTCGGTTGGAATGGTCATTTTAATAATTTTAGCTCAAGCTTAGCGGTGTTTCAGTCAACTTCAGATCTGGGTGGTGTTCAATCCTTTAACAATGGCTTGATACTGACGCGTACCAAAGAAAAAGTGACTGGTGTAGAAGCGACTCTTGATTATCTTGATGATGCAAAAGTATGGGGAACTGGAGGAAGTGTTACATGGATGAAAGGCCGTGAAACGCCACAGAACACCAATAAAGAACAAGACATGACGGGTTACCGTATTCCACCTTTAAAAGTAACAGGATACATTTCTTATAGCCCAACAGACACATGGACAAATCGTTTACAAGCGACATATTTTGCTTCAGAAGATTATCGCTTAAACGGTCTCAACAGTTTTGGTCGTTATGATGTGAAGTCATATACCACTGCAGATTTAATCAGTAGTTTTGCCCTCAACAAAAAAGATACCGTTACGATTGGCTTAGAAAATATGTTTAACCGTAAATACTATCCTTTATACAGCCAACTTCTCCGTACCAGTAATAACACCAGCCATCTGCTGGCGTCAGGTGCAACATTGAAAGTGACTTATAGTCATAAATGGTAAGATTTGATAATAAAACCTTGTGCTTTTGAATCAGAAATGGTTGTCCTACCGTGGGGCGACATGGATGTCGCCCCTTGTGTGGGAATACGGGGGTACAGGACGTCCCCCCGCCCAACATGAGCAAAAACAAAGCACGGCTTTGTTTGCAGCGCAAGGTTTGGCATCCTCTACGAAAAGTCAGGCATCGCCTACACAAAGGTATTGAAACTTTGAATGTAAGGTGGGGCATTGCAAACTTTTCATAATCAAACAATTTATCTCGCCATATTTTTGATTTAATTAAAAATATTAATTTCTTGGGTTTGAGTTTTTTGACAAGTTGACTATACATAAACTCACATGACAAAGAACAGCAAAAAGCCGGCAGTATTGAAACGACCGGCTTTTTTAATTTTGGATCACAAACTATTTAGCTATTTATTACGATAAACAATAAATTATGCGCTTAATTCAACTGCAAGTGCTGTAGCTTCACCACCACCAATACAAAGTGTTGCGATCCCTTTAGTTTTACCTAAGCGTTTTAAAGCATGGATCAAGGTCACAATGATTCGTGAACCTGATGAACCCAGTGGATGCCCGAGTGCACAAGCGCCACCATTAATATTGACTTTTTCAGGATCAAGTTTAAATGCATCAATTGCAGCCATAGTGACCATGGCAAAAGCTTCGTTAATTTCCCAAAGATCAACATCGTCTACGGACCAACCAACATTTTTCAGTAGTTTTTCAATCGCTCCCACAGGTGCAATGGTAAACTCTTCAGGATGCTGGGAATTGGTTGTATAGCCTTTGATTTCGGCCAATACAGTTAAACCACGCTTTTGTGCTTCTGACGCCGACGTGATCAGTAGTGCAGATGCACCATCACTGATTGAACTAGAGTTTGCAGCAGTAATCGTACCGTCTTTAGCAAATGCAGGTTTTAAGCTTGGGATTTTATCAATCTTGGCATTTTCAGGATTTTCGTCCACATCTACAGTGATCTCACCCTGACGTAACGCCACTTTAACAGGCGTGATTTCGTCTTTAAAATAACCTTCTGCAATTGCTTTTTTTGCACGCGTCAGTGAGCGAATTGCAAACTCATCCATTTGCTCACGGCTATAGCCCTTTTTATCCGCCATTTCCTGTGCAAAACTTCCCATTGCACGCCCTGTACCCGCATCTTCCAAACCATCAAGAAACATATGATCAATCACTTGACCATGCCCCATCCGAGAACCTGAACGTGCTTTAGGTAATAAATACGGTGCATTGGTCATAGACTCCATACCACCGACGACAATAATTTTGGCACTTCCTGCTTTAATGGCATCGCTGGCTTGCATTGCAGCTTTCATCCCAGAACCACAGACTTTATTGATTGTGGTTGCGCCAACATGATCTGGTAAACCCGCTTTTCGCATCGCTTGACGTGCTGGACCTTGTTTTAAACCCGCAGGTAATACACAGCCCATAATCACTTCATCAATATCAGCAACAGGCACATTGGCTTGTTCAACAACTTTTTCAATGACGACTGCACCCAAATCCGGTGCAGATAAACTTGCAAGACTGCCTTGAAAACTTCCCATTGCAGTACGACGAGCAGCGACGATGACAATCTTTTCCATTCGAGTTCACCTTGTATTTTAAATGCGTATACTTTTGAAGCGGGTATTTTTGAAAATAGCATATCCATTGATAACATGTCTAAGCCGCCAAAGCGACTTAGCATTTAAACTTGGCTGGTTAAATTAGAATTTTAAGCTCGCTTTGTCACAATCAAGCCACAGCGAGATTTGAGGTGATCAGTTCTACCCCGGTTGCCGCCTGAATTTGTTCTAGGCTTACATCTTTGGCCAATTCAATCAACTCAACACCTTGGGGAGTGATATCCATCACCCCTAGATCCGTAATTATACGGTTTACAACCAGTCTTCCAGTAAGCGGTAATGAACATTCAGCGACAATTTTAGGACTACCATCTTTAGCACAGTGTTCCATCAACACCACGACTTTTTGAACACCAGCAACCAAATCCATTGCACCGCCCATACCTTTTACTTTTTTCCCAGGGATCATCCAGTTGGCTAAATCTCCCTTTTCGGATACTTCCATTGATCCTAAAATGGCAATATTGACCTTACCACCACGAATCATGGCAAAAGATTCAGCACTAGAGAAAAATGCAGCACCCTTACGTGCAGTTACGGTTTGTTTACCCGCATTAATTAAATCTGCATCGACAGTAGCTTGTGTTGGAAATTCATCAATCCCCAATAAGCCATTTTCAGATTGAAGCCAGACATTGATATTGTCAGGAATATAGTTTGCAACCAAGGTAGGTAAGCCAATGCCTAGATTGACATAAAAGCCATCTTCAAGCTCTTGCGCTGCACGTTCAGCCATTTCATTACGCGTCCAAGCCATGATTAAATCTCCGTCTTCAATGTCAATTGTTCAATTCGTTTTTCAGGCTGCGCATTTAAAACAATACGACTTACATAAATTCCCGGTAAATGAATTGAATCTGGATCTAACTCACCAATTTCAACAATTTCTTCAACTTCGACAATGGTCAATTTGCCAGCCATTGCACACTCTGGGTTAAAGTTTCGTGCAGTCTTACGAAAAATTAAGTTGCCAGCTTTATCTGCCTTATAGGCTTTTACCAAAGCAATATCTGCAACCAATGCTTGTTCGAGTATGTAATCTTTACCATCAAATTCGCGGACTTCTTTGCCTTCGGCAATCAATGTCCCAACACCTGTTTGGGTAAAGAACGCTGGAATGCCAGCACCACCTGCACGTAACTTTTCAGCCAAGGTGCCTTGAGGTGTCAACTCAACTTCAAGTTCACCATTTAAATATTGACGTTCAAATTCTTTGTTTTCACCGACATAGGATGAAATCATTTTTTTAATTTGTTTGGTTTGTAAAAGCTTGCCTAGACCAAAATCATCCACACCTGCATTGTTAGAAATACAAGTTAGACCCGTTACACCAATTTCTTTTAAGGCATCAATCAATGCTTCTGGAATACCACATAATCCAAAACCACCCACTGCAAAAGTCTGGTTGTTTGCAACCACATCAGCCAAAGCTTCATGTGCATTCGCGACAACTTTGTTCATCGTTTTAACTCTATGTCCTTTAGAATTATTATTATTAACATCGAGCAAATTATTTTAGAAATTGATTCTTTCAAATGTCTAATGAGTAAAACTCATTAATCTGATTTGATCCTGAAATAGTGGACTTTATGATGGGCTAACATTCTTTTTAAAACTGGTGTGCCAATATCGTTTCAATAAATTGCGAAGAAATATTAGAAAGTTCAAAATCTTTTTTATAAATGATCCCAACCGAAAGATTGACATTGCCCTCTTCAATTTCAACCAAGACATTATTTTCTTTATCGATATAATTTTGAAAATGACGTGGAATCGCACTGACCCCCATACCAAAAGCCACAAAATGCGACAATGAACTAATCTGATGACACTCAAGTTTTAAATCTAAGATCATATTATTTTGTGAACATTTCTCTTCCACCACGTGTCGAATGATCGAAGGTTTCTGTAAAGTGATAAAAGGATAAGCATACAGCTCACGCCATGTCACACTTTTACGCTGCGCCAACTCATGATCCTTGGGAAGTAGTGCTAAAAAATCTTCATTGAAAAATGGCTTAAAAATTAATTGATCATTGTGTTGCGGTTCAAAACAAATCCCAATTTCAAAAATGCCCTCTTGGACTTTTTCAATAATTTTTTCATTGGGAATATCATGGATTGAAAAATTGATATTGGGATGATTCTTATTAAATTCATGCAGTACAGCAGGTAAAACTGCATGTGTTGCGAAAGGCATCGAGGCAATATTTAATGTGCCACGATGTAATTTAAAACGCTGTTTGACATCTCTTTCCATGTCTTCCCAATTTGCCAAAAGTTTTTTAGCAAATGGAATCAACGAATTTCCCTCAGCAGTAAGATCCACACGGCGGGTATTGCGCTTAAACAGCTTGCCACCCAACTCATCCTCTAAACTTTTGATACTTAAGCTTAAAGCAGATTGACTTAGGCAAAGTTCATTGGCGGCATTGGCATAATTCAATGTCCGAGCAAGAACTAAAAAAGCTTTTAACTGTTTGAGTGTCATACGGCAACCTAACTGATTTATAGCGCTATAATACGCTAAACCAAGCGAGTTTTGATCCTAAAATGAGTCATTTGAGCTATCGATTTGCTTATAGAATAAGATATCAATCCATGCTAGCTGATCTCACTTTTGCTCAGATTGATGTCTTAATGAAAGTTTTTAATTTGTATGATCTGTAAAAATATGTTTATGCATTTAAATCAGGGCAAAATCGATATACGACGTATTTCAAGCAACATACTTGTCAATAAAATCACTGCTATAAATAAAAATTAAAATGCTCAATATATACTCATTCATCTATACCTCCACTTTGGCTTTTTTCTTTTGCTTATCTATGACCTATTGCGCAAAAACCTCATGAAACTTGTTTCTATTCATTAGTTTTCCATATTGACTCATAAATATTTTCAAACAATGCCTCGAATAATTTGGATTATAGTTTTATCCATCATTTGGAAATGGATATTCCAATTTATAAGTCTGGACGATTTATAAAAGCTAAATTTATTGATCAATATTAATTTCTCTAGATATCCATTTTTATTGGTTTCACTCACTAATGCATTTTTATGATTGAGATAGCCTTGTCGTGATTTGAAATAAAAACAAGGTGGGTTTTGACATATATTCTTTAAGGACGGAGTAAAAATATGTGGGAACTGGGTATAATTTTACTTTCTCTTGGCTTGTTGATGTACACAGCCTACAGAGGATTTTCTGTAATTCTCATGGCACCGATTTGTGCCTTATTGGCCGTCTTGCTGATTAACCCTGCCAACGTTTTACCATTTTATTCTGGTGTGTTTATGCCAAAAATGGTGGGCTTTATTAAAGATTATTTCTTGGTGTTTTTGCTGGGTGCGATTTTTGGTAAAGTTGTTGAAATGTCTGGTATTGCTGAATCCATTGCCAAAACGATTGTTAAATTAATTGGCTCTAAAAATGCAATGCTTACCGTTGTTCTGCTAGGGGCAATTTTAACCTATAGCGGCGTCAGTTTATTTGTCGTGGTTTTTGCAGTCTATCCTTTTGCAAACCAATTATTTAGACAAGCAAATATCCCTAAACGTTTGATTCCTGGCACGATTGCACTGGGTGCTTTCTCCTTTACCATGGATGCCTTACCGGGTACGCCTCAGATTCAAAACGTTATTCCAACTACATTTTTTGGAACCAATATTTATGCAGCGCCATTTTTAGGGATTATCGGTGCAATCTTTGTTTTAGGTGTTGGTTTAACTTATCTGGAATGGCGTCGTCGTGTTGCTGCTCGCAATGGAGATGGCTTTGCATCTGGTATTACTTTAACAGAAGCCGAACTTCAACAATTCGAAAATCAATCTCAGCAACAAGATAATGGTTCTGGTCTACGTCAATTCATGGCATTTGTTCCCTTAATTTTAGTTGCAGTGATGAATAAATATTTATCTACAGCAATTAAAACATGGTATCCAAATGGCTTTGATTTTAATGCACTCGGACTGGCAAACTACACTGTCGATGTCGCAAAAACGTCAGCGATTTGGGCAGTTGGTTTGGCTTTAATCGTTGGGATTGTCACTGCGATTATGTTCGATTATCGTCGTGTTTCAACCAGCTTTAAAGAAGGTGTAAATGCAAGTATAGGTGGTTCTCTACTCGCTGTGATGAACACTGCATCTGAGTATGGTTTTGGTGCAATCATTGCCGCTTTACCGGGTTTTGCCGTAATCAGCCATGCTTTAGGTCATACATTTACCAATCCACTAGTCAATGGTGCAGTCACCACAACCGTTTTGGCAGGGATTACAGGTTCAGCATCTGGCGGTATGAGTATTGCCCTCAGTGCCATGGCTGACCAATACAATACAGCTATTGCTGCAATGGGCATTCCTGCTGAAGTCATGCATCGTATTGTTGCAATGGCATCTGGCGGTATGGATACCTTACCGCATAACGGTGCCGTAATTACCCTACTTGCAGTCACTGGGCTTACACATAAACAATCTTATAAAGACATTTTTGCCATTACCATCATTAAAACAGTTGCAGTATTTGTCGCAATTGCCGCATTTACATGGTTTGGTATCGTCTAAGTTTATCTTCAAAATGAACACAGGGAGTCAATAATGAGTCAACTTCTCAAAGATAAAGTTGCATTTATCACAGGTTCAGCAAGTGGTATTGGTCTTGAAATTGCCAAAAAATTTGCCCTTGAAGGTGCAAAAGTAGTGATTTCGGATATGAATGCGGACAAATGTAATGAAGCAGTTTTAGCCTTAAAAACTGATGGATTTGAAGCCTTATCTGCACCTTGTGATGTTTCAGATGAAGATGCTTATGCTGCTGCTATTGGTCTAGCACATAGCACCTTTGGTCGTTTGGATATTTTGATCAATAATGCTGGTTTTCAACATGTTGCTGCCATCGAAGAGTTTCCAACTGCCATTTATCAAAAACTACTAAATGTCATGCTGGTGGGTTCTTTTATTGGAATCAAACATGCATTTCCAATCATGAAGGCACAAAACTATGGTCGTATTATCAATATGGCTTCGATCAATGGTTTAATCGGCTTTGCTGGAAAAGCGGGTTATAACAGTGCCAAACATGGGGTGATTGGTTTAACTAAAGTTGCAGCGTTAGAATCTGCTCGTGATGGAATCACGGTCAATGCATTATGCCCAGGTTATGTCGACACACCTTTGGTACGTGGTCAAATTAAAGATTTAGCCAAAACCCGTAATGTCAGCGAAACAAGTGCACTTGAAGATGTCATTTTAGCCATGGTGCCACAAAAGCGCTTACTCAATGTTGAAGAAATTGCAGATTATGCCGTTTTCTTGGCGAGTGAAAAAGCAGCGGGCGTGACGGGTCAGGCAGTGGTTATGGATGGTGGTTATACCGCTCAATAATACAGTTGATGATTGTAATGATCATGAATTTATCTCTATGTAAATCATCTAACCAGATGTAATACATATTCATTTGTAGGGGAAATTCTCCCCTACTGTTTTTAGTGTTTCTATCTTTAGTTTTTATCAAAGTGAAAGGCTCACTTTGTCATGTGTCATAACGAGACAATCCAACGTTCTCAGGTTATTCAAGGAAAATGAATATATGAAACCCATAAATAAAGTTGCCATTATCGGTACTGGTGTTATTGGTGCAAGTTGGGCAGCATTCTATTTAAGTAAAGGATTTCAGGTGAGTGCTTTTGATCCTGCTGTTGATGCAGAATTAAATTTAAAAAATAGAGTTCAGACCTATTTACTTGATTTGTTTGAATTGGCTGAAGAGCAAACCACTTCTTCTGATCATTATGTTTCAGACACTTTAAAAAATCTCACTTTTTATCAAAATCTAGCAGATGCGGTAAAAGATGCCGATTTTATTCAAGAAAATGGTCCTGAGCGGATTGATCTAAAAAAAGACTTATATGCACAGCTTACTCAAAATTGCCCCAAAGATAGCATTATCGCCTCAAGTTCATCTGGCTTAAAAATCTCAGATATTCAACATGATTGCCTTTATCCTGAAAGAATTGTACTGGGCCATCCTTTTAATCCACCACATTTATTACCTTTGGTTGAAATTATTGGTGGAGAAAAAACCCAAGCCAACTATATCCATGATGCTTTTGAATTTTATAGATTATTGGGGAAAAAACCGATTTTAATTCAAAAAGAAGTCAAAGGCCATGTCGCCAATCGTTTACAGTCTGCAATTTGGAGAGAAGCGTTTTATCTGGTTTCTGAAGGTGTATGTAGCGCAGAAGATATTGATATTGCGATCACCAATGGACCTGGATTACGTTGGGCAATATTTGGTCCTTATTTAAATATGCAGTTGGCCAATCAACATGGATTTAAAGCCGCTATGCATCATTTAGGTGAACCAATGTCTGAATGGTGGGCTGATATGCACCCTTATACTTTATCTGAAGAAAAAATTGAGATGCTGAATGAAGAAACTCAGCAGTTTGTTAAAAAGCTAGGCGATAAGAATCTTCAATTACTTCGTGATCAGGCATTACTGCGATCTTTAAAGATGCGTAAAGAGTTAGATTTGCCTTAAATGGGATTTTACAAAAGTGATCTCCTTTGATTCTCCAGAATTCTCATCTGGAGAATTTAGTCTTCAAAAACTTAGCCAAGGGAATCAGGATCATTGACCTTCCCGCTCCTAAATTGAATCAACAGATCAAAGCACCCCAAGCAACAATTTTAGACTGAACCTTGTTGCTCATTTTTGAACTATATCAAAAATGCCCATTAGCTTTTAGATTGTTCGAAAATTCGAATAGACATGCCAAGTTTCATATCATTATTGTTCTACTAAAAACATTTATCCTTGTCTTATTCGCTACTTTAATCATTAAGTCGCCCAAATAAGGGAAGTATTATGCTCAACAATAAAATAAAGTTAAAACAAATGTGGTAAAGCAACTTCGATATGATGAATGAAAATATAAATAATCTCTAATTCAAATGGTGACCCAATATGCGAACTTTCTATACGATTCTCATCGGTATAATGCTACTCCTTGCAATTCTTTTTATAAGTCGAATATTACGTGGTCGCTTTAGTCCAACATTATTTTTTATTCTGTTCATCTTGATTTGGTTTGTAGCAATGAGCTGGAATATGTATATGGGCATACAAGCAGGATATGCGGTTAAAGAAGAATTCTTAATATTTTTACTAAATTTTGGTATTCCTTCTCTTCTCGCAACTTACTTCATATATAAAAAATAAAAGCTCTATTTAGCTTACTAAGGTTAAAAACCATCATGTAAACAACGATCAAAACTAGGGTCTGTTGACATTTCATAAATAGCTTGCGTTGTAGGTTAAAATTGAGCAGGCAAGGCATGAAATGAAGAGAATAGCGAGACTATTTTCAAGTTTCATAACGCAGGCTGAGATAATTTTAACTACAACCCTGAGCAAGAACAAAGCACTACTTTGTTTGCAGCGCAAGGCGCAGCGGGGGGACTAGCGTGTTTTTTGTCGCTTCGTGTTACCTTGCGAAACAATGTTTCTCATCATTTAGAATGACTAAATTTCGTATTTCGCGCCTAAAATCGCCTAAAAAACACACGTAGTCGCAAGCATAGACGAATTGTAAACAGACCCTCTTATTACTTATTATAAAGCACTCTCCAAAGAGAGTGCTTTTTGAGTTAACTTTTACTGGTTAAACATGATTAGGCATAGATTTGATCAATTAAAATTAGCTTTCCTTTTTTCGATAAAAGCCGCAATGCCCTCTTTATAATTGTCTGATTGTCCAGCAATACGCTGTAACTCTCGTTCCAACTGTAACTGTTCAGCCAAAGTATTTTGCGAGGCAGTATTTAATGCCTTTTTAATTAGCGAAATCGAACTGCTTGGTTGCTCTGCCAAACGTTCCGCCAATTCAATCACGCCCTGATCAAAAGCATCATCTTCATAGACCTCCCAAATAAGCCCCCAACTCAAGGCTTTCTGGGCAGATAACTTATCCCCGAACATGGTCAAACCTTTGGCTCGGGCAAGCCCCACCAGATGTGGCAAATTCCACGTCCCACCTGCATCTGGGATTAAACCGACTTTGCAAAAAGACTGTATAAAAGCAGCAGATTGTTTGGCCACAACAATATCGCAAGCCAAAGCCAAATTCGCACCAGCACCAGCCGCTACGCCATTGACCGCAGCCACAACAGGTTTAGCCATATTGGAAATTTTAACGACTAACGGATTATAAAATTTTTCTAAGGCAGCACCTGCATCATAATCAGCTGCGCTTATCACCTCTTTGTTTCTGGCTCTTAAATCCTGACCCGCACAGAAGCCCTTGCCTGAACCAGAGATTACAATGGCTTTAATCTCAGTAGAAACCGCCCACAGGTCTAAAATTGCAGCAATTTCACGATGCATTTGCTCATTAAAACTATTGAGCACCTCGGGACGGTTTAAGGTTAAATAGCCCACCCGATTTTCCTGCCGAATCAAAATATGTTGAAAATCCATTTATTTTTACTCATTTAAATAAAAAACAGCCTGACCCTGCTTAAAAAGCAAAGTCATCTTGTTCTAATTCCATTACCGCTTCAGCACCTGATGCAATAGCAGCCGCATGACTTTGGGTACGGTGTAATAATTTTTGAAAGAAAAATTTCGCTGTGGTTAATTTAGCCTGATAAAATTTTTCGTCCTGCGTTGCTTGGCTTAACTTTTCATCTGCTACTTGCGCCATACGTGCCCAAAGATAAGCAAACACGACATAGCTAGAGAAATACAGATAATCAACTGAAACAGCGCCAATTTCTTCTGGGTTTTGCTGTGCTTTTTTGGCAACACTGTCTGTGATTGATAACCACTGTTGCTTGAGTTCCGTCAGTTTTTCCAGATAAGCTGCCAATACGGTATTTGATTGATTGGCTGTAATAAACTGTTCTATTAAATCAGTCATATTTTTTAATAGTTTGCCATCCGACTTGAGCACCTTACGTGCCAGCAAATCTAAAGACTGAATCTCTGTGGTTCCCTCATACAAGGTTGAGATACGGGCATCACGAACAATTTGCTCCATGCCATGTTCAACAATAAATCCATGCCCACCAAAAATTTGTACGCCGTGTTTTGCAGCTTCATTGCCTGATTCAGTTAAAAAAGCTTTGGCAATCGGGGTTAAAAATGCCAACAATTCATCTGAGATTTTCTGTTGTTCAGGATCATTGGATGTTTCAACAATATCAACATGCTGAGCCAGAAAATACGCCAATACGCGACCACCTTCAGAAAAGGCTTTTTGCGTCATTAACATCGAACGCACAGCTGGATGCACAATAATCGGATCAGCATTTTTATCTGGATATTTTGCGCCTGATAAAGCACGCATCGCCAAACGTTCTTTGGCATAACTCAATGCACCTTGAAATGAAATCTCCGAAGCCGCCAACCCTTGTACAGCTGTTCCAATACGTGCTGTGTTCATAAAGGTAAACATACAATTTAACCCACGGTTTTCAGGACCAATTAAATAGCCTTTGGCCCCATCAAAATTTAAAACACAGGTTGCATTGCCATGAATCCCCATCTTGTGTTCAATCGCACTACAGATAACCTTATTGCGATCTTGGCAATCACCTGCATCATCGAGGTTAAATTTAGGCACGATAAACAGTGAAATCCCTTTGGTCCCCGCTGGTGCTTGTGGTAATCGGGCTAAAACAATATGAATAATATTTTCTGACAGATCATGTTCACCAGCAGAAATGAAGATTTTTTCGCCAGTTATTGCATAACTTCCATCTGGGTTTGGTTCGGCCTTGGTGCGGATCAAACCTAAATCTGAACCGGCATGTGACTCAGTTAGACACATTGTCCCTGTCCACACGCCACTAATCAGTTTGCTTAAAAATTGTTGCTTCTGTTCTGCTGTGCCATGATGTTCAATGGTGCGCATTGCACCATGCGATAAGCCTGGATACATTGCCCAAGCCCAGTTAGAACCACACAGCATTTCTGAGATTGCAATACGCAATAATGTGGGTAGACCTTGACCGCCATATTCAGGATCCGCCGTCAGTGAGGTAAAACCCAATTCAGTATATTTATGATAAGCCTGTTTAAATCCCGCTGGGGTTGTAACAACACCCTGATTTAAATGACAACCTTCCTGATCACCATTTTGATTGATGGGTGCAAGCTCATTTTCACAAAAGTCTGCTGCGGCATCTAAATATTGATTGATCAATTCACGACTGACCGTTTCCTGATATTTGGGTAGTTTTTGGTAGTTTTCTTCTGTTTGCAGCATTTCATGCAATACAAATTGCATATCACGCAGTGGTGCTTTGTATAAAGGCATAGTGTTTCCCTTTTAGTTCTTCTGCCGATGATGCAGATAGAGATGATTTCCCTTGGATGACAATTTTATTTTACGATTGCTTAAAAATATCAAATAAATTTCTTATTGCAAAATTTATTTTCATTTTAATTAGATAAATTTATTCAAAAATACCATCAAAAATATGACAAACCGACACAACAAGCTGTATTTTAACAATAATATTTAAATAAATAAAAATTCAAGTATAATATTTGATTAAAAAATAATTTTGTATAGCAAAATATTATTTCGTAAAATTAAATTTTATAGTATGGTAATTAGATCGCTTAACACTCCAAGGATGATTTATGGATAACCCTCAATACACAGGTCTTGAATTCTTAACTGCTTTAAAAAATGGTGAAATTTCAGCGTCGCCCATGGCGCAAACCATTCCTATGCAGTTAATCGAAGTTTCTAAAGGCAAAGCGACGTATAAGGTTACGCCAAGTCAAGCGCATCGAAATATACAAGGAACAATCCATGGCGGTTTTTGTGCGACTGCTTTAGATACTGCAACGGGAAGTGCAGCACATACCTTACTGGAATATGGCGTGGGTTATGGCACGATTGATCTCAATGTGAAAATGATTCGCCCAATGCAGATCGATACCACCTACTACGCACAAGCTGAACTGATTAATGCTGGACGTAATATCATTACCACAGAAGGTAAAATTGTGGATGAAAATGGCAAAATTTATGCTTTTGCGACGGCAACACTGATGATCATACGAAAATAATAAAAAGACTAAGCCCTTGTGCGGCTTAGGGTCTGTTGACATTTCATAAATGGCTTGCGTTGTAGGCTAAAATTGAGCAGGCAAGGCAGGAAACGAAGAGAATAGCGAGACTATTTTCGAGTTTCATAACGAAGGCTGAGATAATTTTAGCCACAACCCTGAGCAAGAACAAAGCACTGCTTTGTTTGCAGCGCAAGGCGCAGCGGAGGACTAGTGTGTTTTTTGCCGCTACGTGTTACCTTGCGAAACGATGTTTCTCATTATTTAGAATGACTAAATTTCGTATTTCGCGCCTAGTATCGCCTAAAAAACACACGTAGTCGCAAACGTAGACGAATTGTCAACAGCCCCTATTCTTTTATCACTGTTTTCTTCATGACATAAAAATCTATTCGGTCAATTATAAAACTTAGAATTGCCATGGCTAAACCCACAGCCACACAGACACTCCATCCCCAATGTTTCCACGTGTAGACCGCAACCAAAGAACCCAACGCAGCACCACCAAAATACAATGTCATATAAATAGAATTAATTCGAGAACGTGCTTGTGCTGAAATTCGATAGACCAGATTTTGGTTAAGTACATGAAAGGCCGATAAACCAAAATAAGCCAAAATCACACCTCCTGCATAAGCCAGCAAAGACTGTTGGGCAAAAAACAGTGGAATCCATGCCAGTACCAATAACCACATACAAATCAGTGCAACTTTATTTTCCAATCCTTTGGCAATTTGTTTTCCCGCCCAAGGGGTTGCAAACACACCCGCCAAACCAACTATGCCAAATAAGCCAATTTGGAAATCATTAAAATGATAAGGCGCATTGGCAAGAATAAAAGTCATGGTGGTAAAGATCAACGCCAATATACCGAAGCCGATCCCACCTGCCAGACCGCGGCGGATTAAATGTGGCTGATCAACGGCCAATGTAAACAATGAACGATAAATTTGCAGCACTGTTAATTGATGAGATTTTCGAGCAACGGGTAATTTAAGCCACATCACTACTGCAAAAGCTAAAATCACAATACCACTGAGTAAATACACCGCATGCCATGACCAAACGGTCGAAAGTAAGCCTGCGATTGATCTGGCCAAGAGAATGCCTAAAAACAAGCCACTCATCAGTGTTCCGACAATTTGCGGGCTTTTTTGAGGGCTCGCCAAACCAGCAGCAAATGGCACCAAGACTTGTGTCGTAATCGAAAAGAAGGTGGCTAAAAAGGTAAAACCATACAATACGGACAAACTTTGACTTAAAGAAAGTCCGATCTGGGCGAAACCTGTGCAGCACATCAACAAACAAATATAGCTACGCTTTTCAAAAAAATCACCGAGCGGCACCAAGATAAACAGACCAACGGCATAAGAGAGTTGGCCGATCACAATTGTTAAAGCGACTTGCTCTGCATTGACCTGTAAGGCTTCTGCAATAGAATAAATCAAAGGCTGGTTATAATAGTTCGAACCTGCACAAATTCCACATGCCATTGCCATGATGAAAATAAAGCTTTTTGACAAGATATGCGTTGTGTCAGGTTGAACTATTTTTTCCATTGCGCAGCTCACCTTATTTTAGAATTTGTACATCGACACAAAGTTAATGCGAGAAACATCTGCTGTTCTTCCATCAAACACTTCACGCTTACCTTGATGATATTCCATACCAATATCAATTTGCTCAGCAGGTGAATAAAACAGATTGGCAGCATAATCCGTTAAACGCTTATTTGCGTCAGGATTGAGTTTTGCATAGGCTGAATCATCATCAAAATCAAAAATCGATGCAGATAAATTTGCACGCCATTGCGGATTAAATTTATATGAATAGCCAATATTTAAGCTATTGAGTTTATTCATCTCTAAATCTGTTTTTTGCGCATTTAAAGAAAAATCACCTGCCGCATTTAAACTGGTTGCATTTGTCAGGCCAGTTTGTGTGGTATATGGCATGAATTTTTGATCACCCACGATATATTGATAATTCGCCTGTACAGATTGCGCTGGGCTTAGTTGGTATTTTAAACCAGCACCCGCGCCCCAACTGACTTTTTTAACGGTATCTTTCGCAACATCTACTGATTTTTCATTGACAAAACCTTGAGCCAAAGCCGTTAAGGCACCTTCTTTTACCGTATATCGACCTGTCAATGTCGGGAATGCTGAAACCCGAGATCCAGTGTATTCCAATGCGACTTTTAAATCACTCTTGCCATTTATCTTCCAGTCATAGCGCACTTGAGGTGTACGGGTATAAGAGGTTCCCATAAACTGAGTATAATCGACGGACTCTGTACGTGTTTCCATATTGGACATCAAAGACCATGTTTGACCGAAAGTCCAATCTTTATAAGTAAAGAAAGCATGACGAATACGGAATTTACCATCGCCTGTACCCATATTGGCACTGTCAAAGAAATCGGCTTCAATATTTCCTGTTACAGCCTTATCTGGACTGTTGAAATACACCCCGATTCGACTGGCATTGATCATGGCATCTGAGCGGGCATGATCGGAACGCTTGTCACTTTCAAACGGAGTACGGTTTAAGCTATTGGTGGTTCTTCCTCCCGAATCTGGTGAGGACTTAAAATCAACTGCAGCATCAAGTCGAGCAATTCCATAGACTTTAACATTGTCGGTCCAAGTCACCCACGAAGGTGCTATTGGCTTCGCGGTTTCAAGTGATTTATTTTTTTCTACATTTTCTTCAATTTTTGCTTGTTTGACCTGCAAATTATTTTGTGACAGCTTTTGAGCTTCGAGTTCTGCTTTGAGTTTTTGCAGCTCTGTCTCTAACAAATTAATCCGTTGTTCTGCTGTCACTGGTGAATTTGCAAAAATAGTCCCTGAAGCCACAGCGCAAGCTGTGGCTAAAATTAATTTTTTCATCTTTTAATCCTTAAAGAAGCTTTTTTTCCTACGCTTATAAACTAAGCGTCTCGTGCATCTATCAACGGGCAGCCCGTTACTGCCTGTAATTCATCAAAACTCAGTCCCGAAACCATTTCAGTGACATAGGCTTTGTGATCTTTTAATTCAATAATGCATAAATCGGTATAAATACGATCTACACACTGTTCCCCTGTAATGGGATAACTCAATGCATCGACAATTTTAGCTTCGCCCTTTTTGGTGACATGCTCCATATAGACATAAATTGACTTGGCTCCCACCGCTAAATCCATTGCACCACCTACAGCGGGAATATCATCAGCTTTGCCAGTATGCCAATTGGCTAAATCGCCATTCACTGCGACCTGAAAAGCACCAATCACACAGATATCCAAATGCCCACCACGCATAATGTCAAAGGAATCTCCATGATGCATAAAGCAACCACCATCCAATAAAGTCACTAACTCCTTTCCAGCATTGACCAAGTCCTCATCTTCTTCACCTGCTTTGGGTGGCGGGCCAAAGGCCAAAACCCCATTTTCTGAGTGTAGAAAGATTTCTTTGTCTTGAGGTAAATACTTCGCAACATTGGTGGGTAAACCTATACCTAAATTGACATAAGCTCCTTCGGGAATATCCTGAGCAATCAACTGAGCGATATCTTCACGAGAACGTTTTTGAACTGACATTAGATATCTCCTACTTTGACAACATGCTGTACAAAAATCCCGGGGGTGATAATGCACTCAGGATCAAGGCTTCCTAGATCTACCGTATGATTCACTTGAACAATGGTTGTTTTTGCCGCTTTTGCCATAATCGGGCCAAAGTTCCGTGCTGCCTTACGATAGGTCAAATTCCCCCAACGATCGGCTTGATCGGCATAAATCAACGCAAAGTCAGCTTCAAGCGGATACTCAAGTACATAGTTTCGACCGTTAATGGTTCTGGTTTCTTTGCCTTCTGCGACTTTTGTGCCATAGCCTGTCGGTGTAAATATTGCACCTAGACCTGCACCTGCCGCTTGAATACGACAGGCTAAGTTGCCCTGTGGAACCAGTTCTAACTCAATCTTTCCTGCACGATATAAGTCTTGAAATACAGTCGAACCTGCTGACTTTGGAAATGAACTGATCATTTTTCTGACACAACCTGCAATGATCAGCTTGGTCAAACCACGATCACCAGAGGCAGCATTGTTATTGACAATGGTCAGCTCTTTTTTACCTAAATCGATTAAGGCTTCAATCAGTTCCGCAGGCTGACCTGTCACACCAAAACCACTGGTCATGATGGTTGCGCCATCAGGAATTGCCTTTAAAATCGGTTCAATGTCACTGGTGATTTTATTTATCATTTCGCTTGTCCCTTTTCATCCTTAAATTGACGTGACAGGTCAAATTGTCACTCTGCCTTTTGCGGGTTAAATAGTCGGTCTTTAATAAATAACAGTGGAATTACACCGCATATAAAGTACGCCCCAGCCATCACCAACAGTCCTAAACCAATCGAACCATGTTGTGATAAATAACCGATGGTTAATGGTGAGAAAATTGAAAGTACTTTACCGATGTTATACGCACCGCCGACTGCCGAGCCTCGAATTGAGGTTGGAAAACTTTCAGTCATATACGTGGCATTGATTGCATACGGTATGCCGTATAGAAAACCAAAGAACAGCATGAGCCATAAAATATTGGCAGGCGTGTTAAGGTAAACAATCACGGGAATAAATAGAGCTGTGCCAATTGTGCCGAATGCAAATACAGCGCGGCGACCCAATTTATCCGCAATAATTCCAGCAATAATTTTGGCAAACATCATGATTAAGAAAGTGCCGACCATATACATCGCCATTTCTTTAAACTTGATTCCTAGATCAGATTCCAAATAAGCCGGCAGCCAGTTACTCACCCCGTAATAACCAAATTGCAAAGCACCAGTACTCAAAATCCACAGCACAAACATGGTGCCATGTTTCTTATCTTTCAAAATTTCCCAATACGGATTCTGACGTTTTACAGGCTGTGCATTTTGTGGCGTTGCAATGACTTTTAATTGGCGTGCTTTTTTCCATGACTCAGGCTCAGGTACGATAAAATGCATCAGTACTGATAAAATAATCGGGGTAATTGCAAGCCAATATAGGAAACGCCAGCCATGTTCAGGAATAATATGACCTGCCAATAAAGTCGCAAGTAAAGACCCCAAGGTATAGCCCGTCATCAGTGTTGCCAACACTGTAGAACGATGTTTGGTCGGCACCATTTCAGACATTAAAATATTACAGGCAATATAAAGTGCGCCTAAGCCCATTGCACCGACTGTTCTTAAAATCGCAAATTGCATATATGAATGCGTAAAACCCAATGCACAGGTCAGAACAGAAGAAAAAGCAATAAAGAATACGATCACGCGTACTCGGCCAAAGCGATCACAGGCCCATCCGCCGACTAAGCCACCCACAGCGGAACCTAACAAAGTCAAACTGCCCAATGTGCCTGCTTGTACACCACTCAAATGAAACTCGGCCTTTAAACTGGTCAAACTTAACGCTAAAAAGCCTAAATCTGCGCCATCACAAAGCAAAGTAAAGAATGCAAAGATAAAGGCCGTAATCCAAATCTTTTTGGGTGTCTGAATCACCTCTCCAGCCCCATTATTACCACTATTATTTTGTGTAACTGTTTCCGTTGTCATGTCCATATCCTCAGAAGGAATATGAGGCATCCCCTGCCTCATGGCATCTAATTGTTATTAGGCTGTAGCGTCCCTAATCATGTTTTTTGCGATAATCAATTGTTGAACTTGCGTGGTTCCTTCATATAAACGGAACAAACGCACATCACGATAAAAACGTTCAATGGCATATTCACTGATATAACCAGCACCACCGTGAATTTGTACGCAACGATCTGCGACCCGACCACACATTTCAGTGGCAAACATTTTTGAACAAGATGCTTCTGTACTAATGTTTTCGCCATTATCACGGCGACGCGCAGCATCGAGCACCATACATTTTGCCGCGTAAATCTCAGCTTTTGAGTCTGCAAGCATGGCTTGGATCAATTGAAAATTAGCAATCGGCTGACCAAATTGTTTGCGCTCAATGGCATAGTGAAGTGCGTCATTTAACATCCGTTCAGCCACACCGACGCTATATGCACCAATATGTAAACGACCTTTATCTAAAACCTTCATGGCTGTTTTAAAACCAATACCTTCAATTCCGCCAATCAGTGCTGATGCTGGAACGCGGCAGTTTTCAAAAATCACATCACAAGTATGAGAACCTTTTTGTCCCATCTTTTGATCGATTTTTCCCAAACTAATCCCGGGCGTATTGGCTTCAACTAAAAATGCAGAAATACCACTTGCGCCTTTAATATCAGGATTGGTCCGCGCCATCACGGTAAAAGTAGCAGCATGTGGTGCATTGGTAATAAAGCGTTTGGTACCATTTAAAACGTAGAAATCACCATCCTTGACCGCACTGGTTTTTAAAGAGGCGGCATCTGAACCTGCCTCAGGTTCGGTTAAGCAAAATGAACCAATAATTTCACCACTGGCATAACGAGGAAGATATTTTTGTTTTTGTTCTTGTGTGCCATCAATCAAAATTGCACTTGAACCAATACCATTGTTGGTACCAATCAGTGAACGGAATGCCGGTGAAGTTTGCCCAAGTTCAAATGCAACATTCACCTCCTCTTCCATGGTAATTCCCAATCCACCATATTCTTCTGGAATGGTTAACCCAAACAAACCTAACTCACGCATTTGTTGCACGATATCCTCAGGAATTTTGTCCTGCTCGGCAACCTCATGTTCACGTGGAATCAATTCATTTTTTACAAAGTCACGAATTGTTGTGAGCAACTGTTGCAACATTCCTTCATCACGGATCATCTATGATCTCCCTTCTTTTGTAGCTTCATTGCATCCATCAGCTATTCCAGCTGGGTAATGGATACCCTGTTTTAAATCTTGTTTACTGCGAATGTGTTTCATAGTACGAGATTGAAAACACAAATTTCAAGCTTTTTTGAAAATTAATTTCATTAAGCGAAATTTTATACTCTACCAATATTAAATATCAATCACTTATAAAAATATGCTGACGATAAAGTGCCGAGAGGAATAAAAAATACTTGAAATAAATTTCAAAACACGCATTATTAAAGAAACATAGTTTTGATCTGCGAAACAAGGAATCAAAAAATGAGTGAAATAACAGGGAACAGTTTCATTGAAGTTGACTATTCTGTTCAGAAAGTAGCGATCGTGAAGATTAATCGTCCAGAGGCTAAAAATGCCTTAAATACACAGGTACGTAAGCAACTGGCTCAAGTGTTTACCGAATTAAGTTTTAATGACCAGATCCATGCCATTGTGCTTACAGGTGGTGAAGAAGTTTTTGCCGCAGGGGCAGACTTAAAAGAAATGGCAAGCGCAACCTCTACAGAAATGTTGCTACGTCATACAGAACGTTATTGGAATGCAATTGCGCAATGCCCTAAACCCGTGATTGCTGCTGTAAATGGTTATGCACTGGGTGGTGGTTGTGAACTTGCCATGCATAGCGACATTATTATTGCGGGTAAAGGCGCAACTTTTGGTCAACCTGAAATTAAAGTCGGTTTAATGCCTGGCGCAGGTGGAACCCAACGTCTCTTCCGTGCAGTGGGTAAATTCCACGCGATGCGTATGATCATGACGGGTGTAATGGTCAAAGCCGAAGAAGCATATAGCATTGGACTGGTTTCCCAAGTTACTGAAGATGACCAGACCATCCCAACTGCCATTCAAATGGCTCAAAGTCTAGCAAAAATGCCACCGATTGCCCTACAACAAATCAAAGAAGTTGCATTAATGAGCGAAGATGTTCCATTAAATGCAGGTTTGGCATTGGAGCGTAAATCATTTCAATTGTTGTTTTCGACCGAAGATAAAAATGAAGGCATTCAAGCATTTATTGAAAAGCGTAAACCATCATATCAAGGCAAATAAGTTTAATCGATAACAACAATGGAATAGAAATGGCTAGAAAAGTATTGATTAGTGCAGGCGGTTCAGGAATTGGACGATGTATTGCAGAAGCATTCTTAGCGCATCACGATGAAGTTTTCGTTTGTGATATCAATGCAGAAAGCTTAGCGCAATTCCAAAAGGCCTATCCTGCACTACATATTTATGCATGTGATTTATCTAACCATGATGAAATCAAATCTATGTTTAGTGATGCCATCAGCAAACTGGGGCATATTGATGTTCTGGTCAATAATACAGGGATTTCTGGCCCAACCATCGCAGCAGCAGAATTGAGTTTTGCCGATTGGAGTGCAGTATTAAACCTTAATTTAAATAGTACCTTTGCGATCACCCAACTCGCTATCCCCTTTTTAAAACAGTCGGAAGCAGGTGTCATTATCAATATGTCATCGATCGCTGGACGTTTGGGCTATCCATATAGTTTGGCTTACGCGACCTCTAAATGGGGATTAATTGGTTTTACCAAAACATTGTCGATGGAACTTGGTGCAGACAATATTCGAGTCAATGCCATACTTCCAGGTGCAGTGGATGGGGAACGTGTTCAACGGGTGTTACAAGCGCGTGCAGATGTCGCTCAAACTTCTTTGGATGCCGTTACGCAAAATGCACTTAAAAATCAATCGCTCAAATATTTTGTCAATCCAAAGCATATTGCCGATTTGTGTATATTTTTAGCCTCGGAAAGCGGTTGCTCTATTTCTGGACAAATTTTACCAATTGATGGTGATAAACAATGTCTGAGTTAACCCACCAGACTGTACTGGTTTCTTTCGTTTCTATTTTTTTCCGTCTCTAATTTTTCGTTTAATCTGGATCAGTTATCAGGATGATCGACATGACTTATGATATTCAAAGCATGGCTGTAATTGGTGTTGGTATTATGGGCAGCGGTATTGCTCAAATTGCCGCACAATCAGGTCATACCACCTATTTATATGACACCAAAGAAGGTGCTGCGCTACAGGCCAAAGAAAAGCTGGCAGCAACTTTTCAAAAGCTGGTCGATAAAAATAAAATCAGCGCTGAACAGGCGGAAAATGCCAACAAACATTTGATCGTTGCAGCGCAACTTGAAGATTTAAAAGCCTGCGACTTGATTGTGGAAGCGATTATTGAGCGTTTAGATATCAAACAAGCGTTGATGCAACAACTCGAAGAGATCGTTTCAGACACCACTATTTTAGCCTCAAATACTTCATCGCTTTCAATCACAGCCATTGCAGCAAACTGTAAAAAACCACAACGTGTAGTCGGTTTCCATTTTTTTAATCCGGTACCACTGATGAAAGTTGTGGAAGTGATCCAAGGATTAAAAACGGATCCACGTATTGTAGATGCATTAAATGAGCTATCACGTGCATTTGGTCATCGACCTGTTGTTGCCAAAGATACCCCAGGATTTATTATTAATCATGCGGGGCGCGCCTATGGCACCGAAGCGTTAAAAATCTTAAATGAAAACGTCTGTGACATCAGTGAAATTGACCGCATTTTAAGAGATGGTGTTGGTTTTAGAATGGGACCATTCGAACTCATGGATTTAACAGGACTGGATGTATCACATCCTGTAATGGAGTCGATTTATCATCAATACTATGAAGAAGCCCGTTACAAGCCCAATCCATTGACCAAACAAATGCTTGAAGCCAAACAACTTGGGCGTAAAGTTAATCAAGGCTTTTACCACTATGAAACAGGCACAAAAACAGGTGAAAAACCCGCACAGTTTGTTGAGCGTTTAACAGACTATCCAAAAGTTTGGATTGCAGCTGATTTTGCTGAAGATAAACAACAACTGGAAGATTATTTAATCCAGCAAAATATTGTCTTAGATACAGGTTTAGAACCATTACCTGAGAGTTTATGTTTACTCGCTTGCTACGGTGAAGATACCACCCAAGCAGCGACACGTTTAAAAGTCAATCCACAACAAGCTGTTGCCATAGATATGCTATATGGCATAAGCAAACATAGAACGTTAATGCCGTCACTGGCGACAAACACTGAGTATCGTCAAGCAGCCCACTCTATGTTTAATTTAGATGGTGCTATGGTCAGCATGATCGCTGAAAGTATTGGCTTCGTGGCACAACGTGTTTTAGCCATGGTGATTAATTTAGGTTGTGATATTGCACAACAAAATATTGCCAGTGTCGATGATATCAATGCCGCAGTCCGTTTAGGTTTAGGCTATCCATTTGGCCCTATTGAATGGGGTGATCATATCGGTAGCCAAAAAATCTTACTCATTCTCAATCGTATCTCAACACTGACCTATGACCCACGTTATCGCCCTAGCCCATGGTTACAACGTCGTGTCGCATTAAATTTACCGCTTACTTTTAATTCTGGATTTTGAAAAGGAACTTCTCAATGTTAAATGCCTATATTTATGATGGTTTACGTAGCCCGATTGGTCGTCATGCAGGTGAGCTTGCTTCAGTACGTCCAGATGATTTAGCTGCGGCAGTTTTGCAAAAGCTCCTTGAAAAAACTGGGGTTCCGGGCGCAGCGATTGAAGATGTTATTTTAGGCGATACCAACCAAGGTGGTGAAGATAGCCGTAACGTTGCCAGAAATGCCCTATTAATCGCGGGCTTACCTGTGACTGTTCCTGGCCAAACTGTAAACCGTTTATGTGCAAGTGGTTTGGGTGCTGTAATTGATTCTGCACGCGCCATCACCTGTGGCGAAGGCGACTTGTATATTGCAGGTGGTGTAGAAAGCATGTCACGTGCCCCATTTGTGATGGGTAAAGCTGAATCTGCCTATAGTCGTGATGCCAAAATTTACGACACCACAATTGGCTCACGCTTTCCAAACAAAAAGCTGATTGCGCAATACGGTGGTCACTCAATGCCTGAAACTGGTGACAATGTCGCAGTTGAGTTTGGCATTACCCGTGAACAGGCAGATTTATTTGCTGCCCAATCACAAGCAAAGTATCAAACAGCCAAACAAGACGGCTTTTTTACTGGTGAAATTACCCCAATTGAAGTCTTTCAAGGCAAAAAGTTACCGCCAAAGCTGGTTTCTGAAGATGAGCATCCTCGCCCAAGCTCAACGGTTGAAGCCTTAACCAAATTAAAACCATTATTTGAAGGTGGTGTCGTCACTGCTGGAAATGCATCGGGTATTAACGATGGTGCTGCTGCACTACTCATCGGTTCCGAAGCAGCGGGCCAAAAATATGGCTTAAAGCCAATGGCAAGAATCTTGTCAGCAGCAGCAGCAGGTATTGAACCTCGTATTATGGGTGCTGGCCCAATCGAAGCAATCAAAAAAGCCGTTGCACGTGCAGGGCTAACTTTAGATGATATGGATATCATTGAAATCAATGAAGCTTTTGCTTCACAAGTATTATCTTGCTTAAAAGGTTTAGATGTTGATTTTAATGATCCGCGTGTCAACCCAAATGGTGGTGCAATTGCCATTGGCCACCCACTTGGGGCTTCTGGTGCACGTCTTGCACTGACAGTTTCGCGTGAGCTGATCCGCCGCAATAAGAAATATGCTGTTGTTAGCTTATGTATCGGCGTAGGACAAGGCTTAGCTATGGTGATTGAAAACGTGTCATAGCATTGACTGTTTAATCACTAACCGAGTATCCATTCATCACAACAGCGCAGTGATGAATGGATTTATTTTGCAGAGCGAAATATAATAGCCAAACTGTTGCTTTATTATATTTGAGTATTGAATGTCTCAGAATTCAGAAACTGAACAACCTATAAATTTTGATGAGATACGTCTTGATCCTATTTCACATATTCATCGGGAAAATAACCCCCAATTTATCGCTTCTTTAGCACGTGGTTTAGAACTATTACGTTGTTTTTCTGCCAACAATCAAGTCTTGGGAAACCAAGAACTGGCAAAAATGACGGGTTTACCAAAACCAACCATTGCGCGGATAACCAATACCTTAGTGTCATTAGGCTATTTAAAACAACTACCTAATTCCACCAAATATACCTTGGATATCGGTGTTTTATCTTTAGGCTATGCAGCCTTGTCCAATATTTCTATCCGTAATATTGCACATCGCTATATGGAAGAAATGAGCCAATATGTGCAAGCACCGGTTGCGATGGCAACCCGTGACCGTTTAAATATGGTCTATATCGATGTGGTTCAGATCGAAACCGCTTTAAATATGCGCCGTCCCATCGGCTCAACCCTACCCATTCACAGCAGTTCCATGGGGCGAGCTTGCTTGGCGGCTACACCTGAACGTGAGCGTAATTTTTTACTGGATGCGCTTAAACAAAAAAATGCTGAAAACTGGCCTGCAATTAAACGTTCTTTAGAACGAGCTTTCCGAGATTATCAAGATTACGGATATTGCCTTTCTTTAGGTGAATGGCATAAAGAAGTAAACTCTGTTGCTGTACCTTTAGTCAGCTCCAAACATGGTCTTTATGTGTTTAACTGCGGTGCACCAAGTTTTCATTTAAACCCTGAAAAACTTGAAGGTGAAATTGGACCCCGTTTAATCCATATGGTGCACAACATTCAAGATGCTTTGAGTGAAACGCCTTAACAACGATGTTTAAAATCAGATGCTTAAAATCAGCAGATACATGGTTGTGTGGATTAAAAGTTCCGATTTCATAATGACAAACCATAGGCATGATGAAAAACACTCTCTATACCCCAACCATTATTTTAATGGCAGTTGCAGCAGGCATCTGTACTGGTGGGAATTATTTTAGCCAACCACTGATTCATTCCATTAGTCTAAGTTTAAATTTAGCAGATACCACCACAGCATGGGTGCCTACTTTAGCGCAAATCACCTATGCAGCAGGTCTGCTGTTTTTAATGCCTTTAGGGGATATTCTTGAAAAGCGTAAGTTGTTGTTTATATTTATGCTGCTTGCCTCAATTGGGCTAATTATTAGTGGTTTTTCCCACAATATTTATCTGTTAATGTTCGGTACCATCATTACAGGGTTATTTTCTAGTTCAGCCCAACTGTTGTTACCACTGGCTGCCAGTCTGGTTCCAATTCAACATAGTGGTCGTGTTGTTGGTTTTTTACTGAGTGGGTTAATGATGGGTGTCTTATTGGCACGCTCATTATCAGGGATGATGTCGACGCTTTTTGCTTGGAATGTTATTTATCTGCTCAGCGGTTTTTTATTATTGCTCATTGCGATTATTTTGTACCGTAATATTGGCTTATTTCCTCCAACCAAATCTGAAAATTATCTCAAAACAATTCACTCACTGCCGCAAATCTTTATTCAAAATCGTCGCCTAAGAATCAGAACCTATATTGGTGGATTAACCTTTGCCTGTGTAAGCTTAACCTTTACCAGCATGTCTTTACTCTTAGCTCCTGCGCCTTATTTTTTCAGTGATTTTACGATTGGCTTATTTGGGTTTGTCGGTGTTTTAGGGACATTCGTTGCCAATTTTTCAGGTAAATTTATTGATCAAGGCTATATTCATAAAATTTCGATATGTTGTGGTATCGGTCTGATTTTAAGTTGGCTATTGTTTTTGTTGCTTTCTTATCATTTTATCTTTTATATCATTGCCTTACTTACCCTTTATGCTTCGCTCTCGGCTGTTCATGTCACCAATCAGAGTATTGTCTTTAAGCTTAACCAACAATTGCGTTCACGTTTCAATGCCATCTATATGACAGGTTATTTCGCTGGCGGTGCTTTAGGGACCACGAGTGGAAGCTATGCATGGAAACATTTTGGCTGGACAGGTGTATGTATCTTGGGCTTAGTTTTTGCCCTGCTGTGTCTATATTATTGTCTTGCAGATGCTAAAAATCAGCACAATTCATAGTGTTGTGCTGATCTTTAAAAGCAGTCTTTCATCATCGAGATAAAGCTGAACTCAAATAGATGTTTATAAAAGCCCGAATAAACGTCCACGAATAATGTCTTCTGCATCTTTTACAATACGGTTGACCAGTTCATCACATGTCGGAATGTCATGGATCAGACTGGCAACCAAACCACATGACCACGCCCCAGCATTGACATCACCATCGATCATCACTTTAGGATAAACACCTGCAACTTCTTCAATGATATCTTCAAATTTAATCTGGTCACCAAGTGCTTTTTCTTTGGCTACAATTTTTTCTACAGCTGCATTATTCATAACGCGCTCAGTATTACGCAAAGCGCGCATAATTAAACGAGTATCTCTTTCTGTAGCATTCAGGATCGCCTGTTTCACATTTGCATGTACTGGCGCTTCTTGAGTTGCAATAAAACGTGTTCCCATATTAATACCATCCGCCCCCATGGCTAAAGCGGCAGCAAGTGAGCGTCCATCAGCCATACCACCTGATGCAACAAATGGAATTTCTAAGGTATCGGCAGCTAAAGGCAATAAAATCATATTCGGTACATCATCTTCACCGGGGTGCCCACCACACTCAAAACCATCGACAGAAACAGCATCACATCCAATTTTTTGAGCTTTTAGACTATGCCGAACCGAAGTACATTTATGAATCACTTTAATTCCAGCAGCCTTTAAATAAGGCATGACCTGTTCAGGATTACGGCCTGCTGTTTCTACAACTTTTACCCCACCCTTAATAATTGCCTCGACAAAACCCGGATAATCAGGTGTATTGACTGTGGGTAAGAAAGTTAGATTGACACCAAAAGGCTTATCGGTCATTTCTCGACATCGGGCAATTTCTTTTGCTAGATTTTCAGGTGTTCGCTGGGTTAAACCGGTAATAATGCCTAACCCACCAGCATTTGAAACTGCAGCAGCCAGCTCGGCAAAACCGACATAATGCATACCGCCTTGAATAATCGGATGTTCAATTTCAAATAATTCTGTAATTTTGGTTTTCATATTCTTTCCACTCACTATTTTATATTTAGATGCTCATTTCTTAGCATCCTATGCTTATCGATAATTTATTAAATCTGATCGATCATGAGTCCACTGTATTCTCACTTTGTTTGCAAGGTGACGAATTTAAACAAGCTCTGAGTACCTTGATGAAAAAAAACCCATTTTCCGTAAGCAAACTATTTAACATGCATCTTATTAAAAAGGCCAACAATGTAGGTCGTTGCTAGCCTTTCAGTTTTAAAGCAATAAAATTAGCTAATTTCAGTGCGGATATTATTCACCATGTGGAGAAGACGCGGTGCAATATCCTCTTCAAGTTTTTCGCGGTTCATAATAAAGCTTGGTCCGCCGCAGTTAAATACCAGTAGACCATGTTGTTCATGAATCAAGGGGACTGCCACTGAATTGACATCTTTATGCCATTCACCAATTGAAAAACAATAACCAAAATCTTGATAATCTTTAAATGCCTTATCTAAATCACGGTTAATCTTGATCCAATCGTCTTTATGTTTGCTACGGATTGCATCAAGTAAAAACTCTCTTTCATCTTCAGGCATTGCAGCCAGACATGCACGTCCCATTGAACTTAAATGAATCGGTAAATAAGTACCGACTTGGCGACGCATGGTCATATTGCCCTTGCCTTGTACCACATCCAAATAAATCATATTTAGACGATCACGCGTTGCCATTGCCACAGCAGCACCCGCATAATCCGCTAAGTTTTTCATATAGGGATGTGCAATATTACGGATAGACACATTAGAAAGCATGGAGTAACCAAACGCCAAAACCCCAACTGAAAGTTGAAATTTGCTTGAATTTGGGACCTGCTTGATATAGCCCAAACGTGACAATGTGTGCGTTAAACGGGTAATGGTCGGTTTAGGCAAACCCGTCATTTGTGATAACTCTTGATTACCCAAATGCTGATGTTTTGGGGTAAAGCAACGTAAGAGTTCTAAACCACGTCCTAAAGCTGTAATAAATTGACGATCATTTTCATCTTGCATATCTTCAATCGGATGCAATAACTCATGCCTCAAAGGCGCTAATAATTTTTCTGTTTGTTCTGCATCTACGGCATCATTCATGGTTATACCAATTCACATATTTGTTTCGCACTGCGAAAATTATAATCTATTTTTTCTATAAATAGCAAAAAGCAATCATCTGATTCACTTTGAAAATAAAACGATGCATCTATCTCGATGTGAAAAGTCTAAATTTGCTTATTTTATTGAAAAAAATGGCTTTAGACTGCTCACATCATCTATTTAAAAACTATCCTATCACGCCTTTGGCTTTTAACTCATCAAGTTTAGCAGGAGAAATAATACGGCCTAAGATTGTTTGAGTATGTTCGCCTAATAAAGGAGGCGCATTTCTATACTCTACAGGTGTACGTGAAAGCTTAATCGGAGAACCGACTACAGTAAGTTTTTTACGTTGAGGATGTTGCATTTCTACCAGCATCTCTCGCGCAATTACTTGAGGTTCATTAAAAGCTTGCTCTAGATTATTAATCACACCAACAGGCACTTTAGCAGCATAAATTGCACTCACCCACTCATCGGCAGTCTTGCTTAAAAAATGCTTTGATAAAATTTCTATCACTTCATCACGATGCTTAACACGATCTGCATTACGGGTAAATCGAACATCATTGGGTAACTCTGGCAAACCAATACTTCTACACAGTTGAATAAACTGGGTGTCATTACCACAAGCAATGATAAACTCTCGGTCAGCGGCTTTAAACAATTGATAAGGCACAATATTGGCATGTGCATTGCCATAACGTACTGGCACTTTTCCAGATGAAAGATAATTCATTCCTTGATTTGCCATTGTGGCAATTTGCACATCAAGTAAAGCCATATCTATATGTTGTCCTAAACCCGTCATATGACGATTGAGCAAAGCCGCTTGTATGGCAATGGTTGAATATAATCCCGTTGATAAGTCTGAAAATGCGACACCTACTTTTTGCGGACCGCCACCGGGTAAATCATCTTTTTCACCCGTGATGGACATGAGTCCACCCATTCCTTGAATGATAAAATCATAGCCAGGTTCTTCTGCTCTCGGTCCATTTTGACCAAAACCCGTAATCGAGCAATAAACCAGTTTAGGATTAATTTCTGATAAAGAAGCATAATCCAAGCCATATTTTTTCAAAGAACCAGCTTTGTAGTTTTCAATGACCACATCGGTATCTTGAATAAGTACTTTGATGAGCGCCTGCCCTTCAGGATTTGCAATATCAATTGCAACAGAAAGTTTATTACGATTGGTCGACTGATAATAAGCGGCTTCTCGTGTCTCTTGTCCGGCGTCATCTTTCATCCAAGGTGGTCCCCAAGAACGCGTATCATCACCTAGTTTCGGTCTTTCAACCTTAATCACTTCTGCGCCTAAATCGGCAAGAATCTGTCCACACCACGGTCCAGCCAGTACTCGACTTAAGTCAAGTACACGAATTCCATTTAAAGCACCCATGTTTATTCCACTAACCTTTGATTAATTTCCTACAGGAAAATTTATTTAACATAAATTTCGCATAGCGATATATATTTTTAATATACACAGAAAACTTTAAAAATAAAACTTAATTTTTTCATCAAAAGTGATGATTTTTATTCAACAAATATAGATTAATTAAATCAAATAATTAGCCAACTGAAAAACAAGCACAATATACCGCATTGCGAAATTAATTTTCAAAATATATTGTTTTCTACTGATCCTTTGATTACTATCGCATCAATATGCAGGGTTTTAGCAACATCAGCTCGATGTTTTCAACATGTTGTACAAAGGACAAGACTATGATTCGAGATCAGGAAACACTCAAACAATTAGTAGATATGATTCGACAGTTTGTAGATGGTGTCCTTATCCCTCATGAGAATGAAGTCGCGGAAACAGATCAAATCCCTCAAGCCATCATTGAGCAAATGAAAGCTTTGGGTTTGTTTGGGCTGACGATTCCAGAAGAATACGAAGGTCTTGGCTTGACCATGGAAGAAGAGGTGTCCATCGCTTTTGAACTTGGACGTACTTCGCCTGCCTTTCGTTCACTGATCGGCACCAATAATGGAATCGGTTCGAGTGGCCTGATTATTGATGGTACCGAAACTCAAAAATCATTTTTCTTGCCCCGTTTAGCACGTGGTGAAGTGATCAGTTCTTTTTGCTTAACTGAACCAGATGCAGGCTCAGATGCTGCCTCTTTAAAAACCAGTGCTGTAAAAGAAGGTCAGTTTTATATTTTAAACGGCACCAAACGCTTTATTACCAATGCACCTCATGCAGGGGTGTTTACGGTGATGGCACGAACCAATCCAGACATTAAAGGTGCTGGTGGAATTTCTGCTTTTATCGTAGATCGCAAAACCGCAGGAATCTCTCTAGGTAAAACAGATAAAAAAATGGGGCAAAAAGGTGCCCATACCTGTGATGTGATTTTTGAAAACTGTCGGGTTCCTGCTTCAGCACTGATTGGCGGTGTCGAAGGTGTAGGATTTAAAACCGCAATGAAAGTCTTGGATAAAGGTCGTTTACATATAGCCGCAATCAGTGTCGGTGCTGCCATACGTATGTTAGACGATACCTTAAAATTCGCCCTTGAGCGTAAGCAATTTGGACAAGCGATTGCTGAATTTCAACTGATTCAAGCCATGCTTGCTGACTCCAAAGCAGAAATTTATGCAGCGCAATGTATGGTTTTAGATGCAGCAAGACAACGTGATGCTGGGCACAACGTTAGTACAGAAGCATCATGCGCAAAAATGTTTGCCACTGAAATGTGTGGTCGCGTAGCCGATCGTTGCGTACAGATTCATGGTGGCTCTGGCTATATCAGTGAATATGCAATTGAGCGTTTTTACCGAGATGTGCGTTTATTCCGTCTCTATGAAGGCACCACCCAAATTCAACAAATGATTATTGCGCGAAATATGATTCGCGCTGCGTCTTAATTAATTTTTAGGCACTTTAAAACGATTTGAAGTGCTGTAAATCAAATGTAGGTAATGGATTATGGCGACAAACTACAATACACATCTCTCTTCAATACAACCTCACACTTGGAAAATTGCATTTGTTTTTGCATTTTTAGCCTTGTTGGTGGATGGTGCCGATCTGATGCTGCTGTCTTATAGTCTCAACAGTATTAAGGCAGATTTTGGTTTAAGTTCCGTGCAGGCTGGTATGCTGGGTAGTTTTACCTTGGCGGGTATGGCTGTCGGTGGAATATTTGGGGGATGGGCATGTGACAAATTTGGTCGAGTACGGATCGTGGTTATTTCTATTCTCACCTTCTCACTACTTACATGTGGACTAGGCTTTACCCAAAGCTTTCTTGAATTTGGACTATTACGCTTTTTTGCTTCTCTCGGACTTGGCTCGCTTTATATTGCCTGCAATACCTTGATGGCGGAATATGTACCTACACGTTACCGTACAACGGTATTGGGTACCTTACAAGCAGGTTGGACGGTTGGCTATATTGTTGCAACGCTACTCGCTGGATGGATTATTCCAGATCATGGCTGGCGTATGCTGTTTTATGTTGCCATTGTACCGGTGTTAATTGCTGTTTTAATGCATCTTTTGGTACCAGAACCACTCGCATGGCAACAGTCTCGTTTACAACAACCAACACGCGATAAAAATTCTGAGGAAACTTCAGCATTTAAACTGATTTTTAAAGATAAACGAAATCGCAATATGTTTATCTTGTGGGCGCTCACAGCAGGCTTCTTGCAATTTGGTTATTATGGGGTAAATAACTGGATGCCTTCATATCTAGAAAGTGAATTAGGCATGAAGTTTAAGGAAATGACCGCATATATGGTCGGTACCTATACCGCTATGATCCTCGGTAAAGTCCTTGCGGGGATGATGGCTGACAAACTTGGTCGTCGCTTTAGTTATGCCTTTGGTGCGATTGGGACTGCTATTTTTCTACCACTGATTGTTTTTTATAACTCACCCAGCAACATTTTATATTTATTGATCGCTTTCGGATTTTTATACGGTATTCCTTATGGTGTAAATGCCACCTATATGACGGAAAGTTTCCCAACAGCGATTCGTGGTACAGCGATTGGTGGTGCCTATAACGTGGGGCGTCTTGGTGCAGCACTTGCGCCTGCAACGATTGGCTACTTGGCGTCGGGTGGTTCTATTGGTTTAGGTTTTGTGGTGATGGGAGCTGCTTATTTAATTTGCGGCGTTATTCCTGCCCTCTTCATCAAGGAAAAACTCTACGATCCGCAAAAATCGTAAAAGTAACCTTGTAAAATCAGTTATCCCATTTTAAAGCCAGCTAAATCTAGCTGGCTTTTTTGTGGGTATCATTTTGAATTTGCTCATCAAGCAGCCCTTTTTTGATGCTTTTTTATTTGATATTTTTAGCCCAATAAATTAAAATACCGCTAAGCGAAATAGGATTTCTTTTTATGAAAGATTTACAACGAGAGTCAATGGAGTTTGACGTAGTCATCGTAGGCGCAGGCCCTGCGGGTCTTTCTGCTGCGATTAAAATTCGTCAATTAGCGCTTGAAAACAATCTTCCAGACCTTTCCGTCTGTGTGGTTGAAAAAGGCTCTGAAGTTGGTGCGCATATCCTTTCTGGTGCTGTACTTGAACCGCGTGCAATCAATGAACTTTTCCCTGACTGGAAAGAACAAGGTGCACCTTTAAATGTACCTGTGACTGAGGACAAAACTTATTTCCTCATGTCTGCTGAAAAGTCACAAGAAGCACCGCATTGGATGGTTCCTAAAACCATGCACAATGATGGTAACTATGTTATTTCATTGGGTAATGTAGTGCGTTGGTTAGGTCAAAAAGCGGAAGAATTAGAAGTTTCTATCTTCCCTGGCTTTGCTGCTTCAGAAATCCTTTATCATGAAGATGGTTCTGTAAAAGGTATCCAAACTGGTGATATGGGTATTGGTAAAGATGGTGAACCTACTCATAACTTTACTCCTGGCTATGAACTTCATGCAAAATACACAATTTTTGCAGAAGGTTGCCGTGGACATCTCGGTAAACGTCTGATTGCAAAATACAACTTAGATCAAGATGCTGATCCGCAACATTACGGTATCGGGATAAAAGAGCTTTGGGAAATCGACCCTGCAAAACATAAACCAGGTTTAGTGATGCATGGTTCAGGCTGGCCTTTGGCAGAAACAGGTTCTTCAGGCGGCTGGTGGTTATATCACGCTGAAAACAACCAAGTAACCTTGGGTATGATTGTCGATTTATCTTATGAAAATCCACACATGTATCCTTTTGCTGAAATGCAACGTTGGAAAACGCATCCACTGATCAAGCAATATCTTGAAGGCGGTAAGCGTATTTCTTATGGCGCACGTGCAGTTGTTAAAGGCGGTCTAAACTCACTACCTAAACTGACCTTCCCAGGCGGTTGCTTAATTGGTGATGATGCTGGTTTCTTAAACTTTGCTAAAATCAAAGGCTCTCATACTGCGATGAAATCGGGTATGTTGTGCGGTGAAGCTGTATTTGAAGCAATCCAAGCCGGTCATGAGAAAGGTGGCGATTTAGCAGTGGCACGTGTCGCTGAAGGCGAAGACTTCTTTGCTAAAGAATTGACTGCATATACGGACAAATTCAACAACAGCTGGTTAAAAGAAGAGTTACATCGTTCACGTAACTTTGGTCCAGCAATGCATAAATTCGGTTTATGGATGGGTGGTGCATTTAACTTTATCGATCAAAATATCTTTAAAGTGCCATTTACACTACATGACCTTGCACCTGACTTTAGTGCATTAAAAACTGTAGATACTGCGACATTTAAACCTACCTATCCAAAGCCAGACGGTAAATTAACCTTTGACCGTTTATCTTCTGTATTTGTATCCAATACCGTACATGAAGAGAATCAGCCTGCTCACTTAAAGCTGACCGATGCTTCGATTCCAATCAATGTCAACTTACCAAAATGGGATGAGCCAGCTCAACGTTACTGCCCTGCTGGTGTTTACGAGATTATGGAAAATGATGATGGTTCTAAGCGCTTCCAGATTAATGCTGCAAACTGTGTTCACTGTAAGACTTGTGATATCAAAGATCCATCTCAGAATATCACATGGGTAACACCGGAAGGTGGTGGTGGGCCTAACTATCCAAATATGTAAGCTGGATACTTAGGACGATGCTTTAATGCTGCTCACCACTAAACATGCGAGTGTTTAGATAATTTTGTGTAGTATTAACAGCGTCTTTTACCCCAATTTGTCGAGTGATATAAGCTCTTCATTTTCATTATTTAGGTAAGTTTAGTTCCCTAGGGAGCTAAACTTGAAAGACAAAATAGAATAAGTCTTGGCTCAAATTAAGTTGACTATAACTTAATTTTGCACTTTAATTTTATTGATTAAAAGATACAAATGATTGAAAAAATGAAGAAATTTAAAATTAAAAAGCTGATGTACCCTCTGATTATTCTTACATTTTTTCCCACTACACTTGTATTTGCAGAAAGTTTTGAAGCGCTACTCGAAAAAGCCAACAATGGGGACGTAAAAGCGCAATACCAAGTGGGTTATCTTTATAGCAGTGGCAATCAGGGTGTGTCCTTTGATGAAGAAAAAGGTGTTTTTTGGTTTAAAAGAGCCGCAGAAGCGGGTGATTCAGAATCTCAACTCAGTTTAGCAATGAGTTATTTATGGGGCTCAGGTGTCGGTAAAAATACCCGTAAAGGTATTGAATGGCTGACCAAATCTGCAAATCAGAACAATGCGATGGCACAATACAATTTAGCTGAAGAATATTCAGATGGGAAAAATATCAAGAAAGATCTAGATCTTGCAAATTATTGGTATCTTAAGTCGGCTGAAAATGGTGATGTGACTGCACAATTTAAATTGGGATCTCTATACTTAGATGGAAATTTAGGTCTACCTCAAGATATCAATAAAGCAAAAGAATGGCTGAAAAAAGCCGCAGATCAAGGCTATGAATTAGCACAACGGCAATTGACTGTACTATGATTGAAGACAATAAAACCACCAACTTACCAATTTATAGAATTGATTTTTAATGATTATTTATTTTGACTGATACTTTTTTAAATCAGCGGTTTTACAACATTTAAAACCTCATGGCTTTTAACAATTAAACAAATACATTGATCAAAAATGGCTTTTGAATTTTGTATAAATTCATCTTCCATCGCATCTAAATGTAAGTGGCTTTCTTTTTGGACTTTTTTGTACAAGGCAAATAAATCATGCTTATACTGAGACTTACAACTGAGATTGAATTCCTTGAGTTCTTGCTCAAGTTCTAAACGCATATTTTCAATAAAATGCTGACGTGAAGCTTTATTATTCTGAATATAAAATAAGCGTGTTTGTTCATAAGTTCCTTTATGAAATATCATTTCATAAATTTTCATCGTAATACTTACCTATAGATTTGTATTTTCACTCTTAAAAGTAGAATTCATACAAATGTGTTATTTTATAAAATTTATCTATGTTCCCATTGAGATAATGTATTTTCAGTCTTTTATAAACATCTTTATCTGTTGTTTTTTATTAATCCTTAAAAACTCCTATTTCCCTTGGGGAAGGGAAATAGGATCAAGGCATCAAGAATCTTTAAAAAAGATCTCCCTCTAATTCTGTAGAATTTATCACAATAATCTTCAATTAATCAATACACCATCAACATAAAAACAGACAGTTCTGTATATTTTTGTTTAAAAAACATTCATTCGCAATCAAAGTGACTTGTTTATTTACATCGGCGTTTAAAGTTTAATCAGATTAAATTGTAGAACTGGATAAATTCAAATTGTTGCTATGCTAAAACCAATGATATTACAAAGGTGTATTTGAATATCATGTATTAAACTATCACGAATATAAAACTTTCCTAATATGCCTAAAGCATATCCAAGGCCTTGCTATAAGCTGATGGTGCTCATTTTTTTAAGCCTAGAAGTATTTTGGTTTTATTAGACAGCTCAACATACTTACTTTTAAATGATTTCAACATCTATTCGGAAGCATATTGAGGGCTTTTCTTTTTTTCAGATTAACAATCAAATTTTAATTATTTTTACCATAAAAATTAACGCTCTAAACTCAGCCTAATTTTTTAAAAAACCAAGTCGACACGTATGTCTCATAAAAATCTGCTTACAACACTTTCTATTGCATTAATCAGTCTTTCTATTTCAGCATGTAATAATGATTCAGACCATTCAAATACTGTGGTGGAAACCAAGAAACAACCGAATATTTTATTTATCATGGCTGATGATTTAGGTTATTCAGATTTAGGGGCATTTGGTGGAGAAATACACACCCAAAATATTGACGCACTGACCAAAGAAGGTCGTATTTTAACGGACTACCATACTGCCCCGACCTGCTCACCGACGCGTTCACAATTGATTTCGGGTACAGACCATCACTTAGCTGGCATTGGGGCTATGGCTGAGCTCACTCCTGCCCACTTAAAAGGCCAGCCGGGTTATGAGGGCTACTTAAATGAGCGCTCACTCTCAATAGCAGAAGTGCTTAAAGATAATGGCTACCGAACCTATATCAGTGGAAAATGGCACCTCGGTTTAACCGCTGAAACTAACGCACATGTAAAAGGCTTCGATCATTCATTTACGCTATTGCAAGGTCTAGATTTACACTTTAAACAAGCGCCTAGTGCATATAAACGTAATGCCACCTATACGGAGGATGGTAAAGTTGTTCCAATTTCAGCATTACCCGATGATTTTTTCTCAACCAATTACTTCACCGATAAGCTAATTAGTTATTTAGAGTCAGGTAAAAATTCAGGAAAACCATTCTTTGCCTATGCTGCTTACACCGCACCTCATTGGCCATTACAAGCCCCAGCTGAATATCGTGACCGTTATCGTGGCGTTTACGATGCTGGTTATGATGTGATCCGTAATGGTCGTATTGCCCGCCAAAAACAACTTGGTCTAATTCCAGCTAACTTTACTGCAGCCGAACCGATTGCGACAAAAAATGCACCACAAAAATATGGCAAATGGAATGAACTTTCCGCTGAGCAAAAAGTCTTAGAAGCACGCAGAATGGAAATCTATGCGGGTATGGTCGAAAACCTTGATGCCAATATTGGACGCGTGATTGAGTATTTAAAACGCAATAACTTATACGACAATACTTTAATTTTCTTTGTTTCAGATAATGGAGCTGAAGGCTTTATTCGTGGTAGTTATGGGGCTGAATCAGGTTTTGATAATCGGGTGAACAATGTCGGTACATCCAGTTCTTATCACTATGTCGGTCCGCGTTGGGCTGAAGTCAGTGCTGCACCTTTCCATTTATGGAAAGATACTGCGGGTGAAGGTGCAACCACAGCACCAGCCATTGTTAAACTTCCTCATCAAAATAAAGCGCAAGCAACCTATCATGGTTTTGCTTCAGTGCTCGATGTTTTCCCAACTGTTTTAGATTATGCCAATATTGCTGTCCCACAAAGTCAATATAAAGGTCGTCAGATTAATACCCCAAGCGGTTACTCGTGGAAATCGGTGCTTGAAAATAAAGCACAGGCGATTCGTCCTGTAAACTTTAGTTTTGCAGATGAATTGCATGGCAGTAAATATGCGCGTCAAGGCGAATGGAAAATTGCTTTACAAGGTAAAGCAGAGCTAGGAACGGGAGCTTGGGAATTATATAACTTAAAAAATGACCGTGGTGAAACCCAAAACCTTGCACAAAATAACCCAGTAAAACTACAAGAACTACTTGATGTGTATAACAAATATACCCAACAAAATGGGGTGAAGGAATACAACATTCAATGAAGTTTAGCCCTCTTTTAATTTCACTGTGTAGCCTGTTCCTTGTAACAGGCTGCAATAAAGCTACGCCCGACTCGCACCATTCTCCCAAACAAACCAGCAAAGCTTCTATACCACTTGGTTCATTGCAGCAATGCGAACACTATTCAGGTTTACCCAATGCATGGCAAAAAAAGCCAACAGCAGGTATGGTTTGGATTGCCAAAGGTTCATTTCAGCTCGGCTCCGATAAAGCCTATCCCGATGAACTCAATTTTGGGCAAAAACAACGTCAAGTTGAGGGTTTCTGGATCGATCAAACCGAAGTGACTGTGGCGCAGTTTAGTAGTTTTGTAAAAGCAACCGGCTATGTAACCGACGCAGAGCAACAGAAACAGGCAGCTGTATTTTCACCAGATGCAAATAAGCCTAATCAGTGGTGGCAACTCAAGTCTGATTACACTTGGAAAACGCCTAATGGCGCTTCGGGTCAAGCTCCACGCCCTGCTGAACCTGTTCGCTATGTGACCAAAAATGATGCTGAACATTACGCAGTTTGGTTAGGACGAGATTTACCTACCGAACAAGAATGGGAATATGCTGCAAAGGCAGGCTCAAAAACCGATACGCCACTGCATCAAGCGCCTCAGGATGCCCATCAACATCCACAAGCCAATTATTGGCAAGGTGAATTTCCAATGCATAATTCTGTTGAAGACCATTTTGCAGGTGTGGCACCTGTCGGCTGCTACCCTGCCAATGCGTTCCAATTGTTTGATATGATTGGGAATGTCTGGGAGTGGACCTCCTCTGTATATCAAGGCGCGCATGATCAACATATGGGAAATTATACTGATCTGCGTCAGCAAAGCATCGCAGCAACCCAATATGTGATTAAAGGTGGTTCTTTCTTATGTGCTTCGAGTTATTGCTCTCGTTATCGAAATAGTAGTCGATATCCGCAAGAGTTTGATTTGGCTGCAACGCATGTGGGGTTTAGAACAGTATTACGAACTCACCCATGAGACAAGGATAGGTTAAAATCTAGAGATCTGGCGAATTTATACACTTAAATATAAATTCGTCTGCTTTAAAAAAGAAGGGTTGAATAGAACAAAGCAACACTTAACCACTTTCGCTACAAATCAGCACTTATACACGTTTACGTTTTTCAATCATCTTGCCAAATACCAATCCCAATTCAAACAACATCCACATTGGAATTGCCAACATGATCATCGAAATAGCATCTGGTGGCGTGACAAACATCGCAATAAAAAAACAGCCCACAATAATAAAGCGTCTTTTTTCCACCAGCGTTTGCGTGCTGACCAAACCGATTAAAATCAATACCAGTGTAATAATTGGAATTTCAAAAGTGACCCCAAACACCAAAAAGAGTTTTAAACAGAAACTTAAGTAACTGTTAATGTCCGTCATTGGTGCAACGGTATCAGGTGAAACACTGATAAAAAAATGCAGAATCGAAGGTAAAGCAATAAAATAGGCAAAGGCAATCCCTAAATAAAACAAGCAAATACTGCTCAATAACAATGGGAATGCCAGACTCTTTTCTTTTTCATACAACGCAGGTTTAATGAATGCCCAAATCTGATAAATAATAAAAGGCATCGCCAGCATCAGCGCAATAAAGAAATTCAGTTTAAAAGGTGCCATAAATGTTGCAGTTACATCTGTAGCAATCATGGTCGAACTGGCAGGTAATTGGGCACGTAGTGGTTCAGATAACATTGAATAAGTTCTGTTTGCAAATGGCAACAAACAGAAAAAAAGCACAATCAATACCCCGATAATTTTAAACAGATGCTGACGCAACACCATCAAATGTCGGGTGATTGGCATTGCTTCAAGCTGAGTCGCTTCTTCGGAAACTTGCTCTTGTAGCTGCGGTATCATTGATGTCATACGGCCACCTTCAATTGCGATATTGACTTGGATTGAACAAGATCAATACTGAGTTTTTCATCATTACATTGAACTTGTTTTAGCCAGATACTTGGCAAATAGACTGTAGGAATATCACGTGAGACAGGTTGATAAATCTGCTTCACTCTCAGCTGGGCTTTTTGCTGTTCTTTTAATTGCGGTTGCTCTAATTGCTGTTTCTCTAATCGTGCTGGCGCTTGCTCTTGCTGTATAGCATCTTCAGGCATAGCCGATAATTGCTGTAGCTCATGCATCTGCGCCTGCATTTTTTGCTCTAATTCTTGAATACGCTGCATCTCATTCTGCATCTGTTCGCGCAATTCAGATAAGCGTAATTCACGGTCAATGTCGTTCTGAACATTGCTGATGAGACGTTTCAATTTACTGTACCATTTCGCAACAAAACGCGCAGCTTCAGGGAGTTTATCAGGTCCTAACACCAACAGCGCAATAATCCCAAAAACCAATAATTCAGAAAATCCGACATCAAGCATGTGTTAGTTCTCCAGTTTTAGTGCTTTACCGTAGAGTTCACATCAGCATTGCTATTTTGATGTTCCTGTGTTCTTGGTTCATTCAGTGCAGCAGTGGTTGTTTCATCATCTTGAATTGATTTTTTAAAATCCTTCACCGCACCACCGACATCTTTACCTAAATTTTTTAATTTAGATGTGCCAAAAAGTAAGATCACCACAATTGCAAAAATAAGTACGTGCCAAATCGATAATCCAGCCATGGTTTTTTACTCCTGATATTCTTGTGTTATTTCAATCATTATGTGTACAAAGACAGTTTAGCCATGTACTACTAAAGAAATGATGCGATAGCAATAGCATCAAAATCTTCTTCAGTAGTCAGGCGATATAAAATTAAATAGTCTTTTGTTAAGCAGTTTTCTTAATCGAGCGGGCATTGACCAATTGATTATTCAACACCACTTGATGCCCACGTTTTGTATCCACAGTATATTGCGGCTCTTTAATGGTATCGACATAGATCCAGTCCGCTTGAACCTGCGTTGCAGTAAAGCTGACATTCAGATAACCACGTTGATTTAGGTTGGTATAATCCAATTCATCAATCAGTGTGGTAAACGCCATTTCAAACTGCTGTAACTGTTCCACTGGAATATTGAGATACTTTTCAATTCCCGGCGATGACACTGAACTTGTCGCCAGCTCAACACCGACAAAATCACCCGCCTGACTATACAACTCTGATGACCATGCATTATGGGTATCACCTGCCAGCACTACGACCTTCTTGTTCAATGCTTTTAAGGTACCATACAGAATTTCACGTTCAGCATAATAACCATCCCAAGCATCTAAATTATAAGGTGCGACAGTGGTTAAACGTGCCTTTTCAATTGCTGTCAATGTTGGATCGCCCTGTAGCACACGCATTTTCAGTTGCACTAACTCCATGATCATCGTATTGATTTGATTTAAAACCTCTTGAGTTGCGTTTCCACTCAGAACTGTACTCAACGGTACCAGTAATTCAGCAGGGATTAATATCTTACCCATCAACACTTGCTGACCCAATACATTCCACGTTGCCTTGGATTGAGCCAACTTTTGCTGTAACCATTCACGTTGGGTATACCCCATCAAGGTTCGATTCTGATTGGTTAAGTCAGTCTGAAAACGTTGAAAATCCATACCAGAAGCGGTGATATAATCGGTATATTCCAGTTGCTTATCTCTGGCAAGGATACGGGTATCTAACATGGTCAATTGCACCAGTGAACCAAAGTCAAACTGGCGATAAATATTGAGATGATCATTTGCGGAAATAGGACGAATCGGCATCCATTCAAAGTATGCTTGTAATGCAGCAAGTTTACGATCGAAGAAAGCCCCTTCATTGGCTTGGTGATTTTCAGCGCCTTCTCGCCATGTATCATTTGCCAGCTCGTGATCATCCCAAATCACAATAAATGGATGACGGTGATGCAATGTTTGTAAATCTTTGTCTTTACGATATAACGCATAGCGTTTGCGATAATCATCTAACTTGATAATTTCTTGATTATTGTCCGCAGCCAAAGTACGTCCCAACTTCACTGCATCTTCTGTTGCATAACCACCTTGACCATATTCATAAATATAGTCACCCAAATGAATTACCACATCAACATCTTGCTTGGCCATTTCACGATAAACATAGAAATACCCTGCTGGATAGTTCGCGCAAGAACATACCGCAAAACTGACTTTGCTGGGGTTGATTGGTAGCGTTTTGGTTTGTCCAACTGGTGAAACTTTATTGCCAAAGCTAAAACGATAGAAATAGCGTTGATCTGGTTTTAAGTTTGTGGCATCAACTTTCACCGTGAAGTCTTGTGCTTTTGCTGTGGTGACTTTGTCTGTTTTAATGATTTGCTTGAATTGATCATCTAAAGCAATTTCCCAAGTCACTTGCAAACGTGCGCTGCTATCATTGGGCGTCAAGCGTGTCCATAAAATCACGCGATCTTGTAAAGGGTCTCCACTGGCAACCCCATGTTCAAAATTGACTTGTAGTGTTGTTGATTCTCGATCTGAACTGTCATTACATCCCGTAAAACCCGCAGATAAAGACAGTGCACCAAAACCGAATAGGCTTTTTTGAATAAGTTCTCGTCGTGTAATTTTGGCTGTCATACTTTACTCCTTAAACTATGGCTACATTACAAATACTAAATAAGACCTAAATTTATTTATTCTCTACGGTCCCATTAACTAGATTGACTCATTGAATACACTTACATTAATTGAGAATATCTAACGATTTTTCCGTATCATAAATTTTTTCCAAACTGATAATTCTCCGCTTATCATATCTGTCACTAAAAATTTCTTTTCTAAGCGCTTCAATTGATTTTTCCTGATCAAGCATATTCAAATCACGCCGCAAAATTTCACCTCGCTTTTGCATATATATTTCTGCTTGGTTTTTAAATTGCGCTCTTGATTTATCAACAGATTCCATCCGCTCGGTCACTTCAGGACCAAACACTTTTAACCGCTCCTTGCGGATCTCTTCCTGTGAACCTCCTCTATTTTTTATTTCCTGAACTTTACGAGATACATCGTTAAAGTCTTTATTAAACTTTATGGCCTTTCTAGATTTTTCGGGCAGGTTGTTTATCGCTGTATTGAGTTCCTGTTCGATTTCATCATCTGTCATCCCTGTAGAGTCATTTATTTTTAAAACAACCAACTCATAATCTTCAATTTTGTCACTTGCACCAAATAATGCCTTTATCTCAAAGGGGGTAAAAAATCTTTCTCGGATAGATCGAATCGCATCTACAAGTCTTTTCGCATTTTTATAATTCGCTTGATTTTTCGAATGTGCCTTATGCGTTAAAATGACCTGATCGGTATATTTGACATACCTAATCCATAAATCCTTTACGATACTTTGAGCCGGATCAACCAACAGCTTATTGAAAAAATTTAAACCAAAATTGGTAGGATCAGATTCAGTTGGATTATTTTTTAACAGCTTATCAAAACAATCCTTGGTCATATTGTCTAAAACAAAAGTTTGATTTGTATCAAAACTTAATTCGCAGTAAATATTCCCTCCAAACGCATCAACCGCAATGGGTATAAAACCATTGCTTGGTTTTATACTACCTATATTTAAAGCGGTCGCTTGATCTGGCTTTAAATCCTCCTGATTATTTGTCTTTTTATCTATTGGCTTAAACACAAGCCATAGAAAACAAACAATAACTACTAGAAAAAAAGATGAAACTAAAATACTTTTTTTCATTTAAAATCCCTGATTTTTTGTTTTAAATAAAATCAAGCTATATTTATTCTTTATAGATCAATATAGCCCAAAGTCAATCACATATTATTTTCCTTTAAATAATTTGCATGATCTTTTAAAACATCAATTGGGTTTGGAATTGTTGCCCATTTCGTCGGTGTTTGAATCCAACCCCAATTCCAAGGCCAGCCTGAAACTGAGAATGATTCATCGTATTTACTAAACGTTCCTGACTGTTCTCTATGTTTCCAGTTATAAATTCCTTTTAAGTTTCCTAGACGACTACTACATACCGAGACCGTACCATCATGTGCTTGGTTGGGAAATAAATTTACCACTTCATCAATTTTTCCCGTCCATGATGTCATATAAACAGGATAGGAATTTCCATCTAATCCTTTGATAGAATATCGATCAGGTGTATTGGGTAGATTATAATCGCTTGGGTTAGCTGTCTGTTTTAGACATTGAGCAGAAATGGGAATACCTTCAGGGAATAAAGTATTAAAATCTTGCATACTTTTGGCACTATTGGCTCGGATCCCTTCAAGCAAATTAATATAATTTAGACTGTTACGACGATAATCTTCATCTGGTAATTTTCTAACACCCTCACCGCCCCACACCCAGAACGAGGTGTTGGCATTAAAGGTTTTAATATCATTTTCATCTAATCTGCCATCAATTATGATTTTATGAAGTGCACTTAAAAAATCATGTCTATAAATGATATTTTGCAAAAAATTCAACACAGACTGTAGCGAAGAATAAGGCAACATACTGCTAATATCTAATTTTCCAGTTGCTTCATATTCTTGGATATTTTGATCAGCAAATGGACTTCCCCGATGTGGAGAACCAACAGTCGCGATGGAGGACACCAACTCAGGTTTAACCCCAAGCGCATAACGAGATGTCGGTCCACCTTGACTATGTCCTACTAAATTAAATTTAACGTCATCACGATAGTAAGTCGTTTGAATATACTGTAAATGCTTGATTAATTCTTCACCACGATATTCATTGCTATTTAAAGGACTTATAGAAACAGCTATCGCTGGTGTGGACTGTTCAGCCAATTGAGTTAATGTTGAGCCCCAGTAGTCATAAATAGAAAATTTTCCTAAAAACTTTACATGTTCTGCCCCTGCTAAGCCATGTACAAGCACAATTGGTTGAGGAGTATTTTTATTTTCATAGCTGTCTACAATTGGATTTACATTAAAACCCGCAAAAGAATAGCTTGAATAAACTACTGTTGAAATTAAAAATGCCCACTTGGATAAATTAAAATCTTGCATACGTACTCCAATTTATAAAAATTTTCTTGTCATGGTCTATATCGTCGTCTCAAACTAAAATACATACCAAGATTCACAAATCCTTCGTGCTGTCTTATCGATTGGTATTGATTTAAATCATTTCTTAAAGTTATAAAAGTTGTGGAGTTTTATTGATAAATATTCACAACACAGTGTTAAAGTATAAAATTTAGAAATATGCGTATTGACATTTCACCACGAATTCATTGACAAATTACGACAAATATAAAGACCGATATGTATAAAGTATTTTCTTTTAGGGTTTTAGTAAATTCAATTGAATTAAACATACAAATAAAAATCACTTGAATAATAAAAAACTTATTATCTTAAATGCTTAATTATTATTTATGATGATCAAAAAATTCAGACTATAAATAAAAAATTAAAATCATACCATCCAAGGTTATTATTTAATTTTCATTTGATTAATATAATAAATACAACCAAACCAACGCATTATTTATACAAGTGATTTATATCTAGTCATTGATCATAAATAAAGCATATATTTTTGTATAAACTTTTAGAAACTATTGGTTATCAATTCATTTTTTGTACTTTGAATCATAGGTTGTCCTACCATAGGGCGACATGGATGTCGCTGTTGGGTGGGAGTACATATTTTTAATATGCTTCATTTTTAAACGCTTCATTTTTAAATATAAATATCCCACCTCACATATCTAAGTGACTAATAATTAATAAATTACAGATCAAAATCAATAATAATTTTAATCACATCTGCAGGTGCCGATGCCGCTAACTTAAATGCCTCAATACTTTGATTAAAATGAAATTTTTTTGAAATTAGAGGTTTCACATTAATTTGACCAGAAGCAATCAGCGCAATAGAACGCTCATAATCATTTGCGTAACGAAAAATTGAAATCGTCTCAATCTCTTTGACCTGCATGGCAACAATATCCATAGGCACAGCGTGTTGTGGCATTCCAACAAAAACCAGTTTGCCCGCAGGTTTTAGACAATCGGGTGCTGCTGCAATTGCGCTTGCATGACCACTACAATCAACAAATACATCAACCCCACCAGCAAAGTGCCGTTGCACAAAGCACTTTAAATCTTCCTGTGCGACATTACATGCAATTAAACGCTCACCATAATGCTGGACTAAAAAATCCAACTTTTGCTGTTTTACATCCGTAATGATAACTCGACTACAGCCTGATGCGAGTAATGCCAATGCCATTAAAGCACCAATCGTCCCAGCACCAGTAACCACAGCAGTATCTCCAGGTGAAATACCCACTTTGCGAGCCACATGTACACCTGAGGCCAAAGGTTCAACCAACACCGCTTCTTCAAGGCTGACATGATCTGGTACCTTAAAGGTTAAGTTTGCAGGATGAACTACAGACTCACGCAATACACCATGTACAGGCGGTGTTGCCCAAAACTGAATATTCGGATCTAGATGATACAAACCCTGCATCGCTTCTGGAGAATTGGGCTCAAAAACCCCCGGCTCCATACATACGCGATCGCCTATTCTTAAATGTTGAACTGCTGAACCAACTTCAACAATGATCCCACTCGCTTCATGCCCCAGAATCATTGGTGCATTGACAATAAAATCACCAATTCGACCATGCTGATAATAATGCACGTCACTGCCACAGATACCCACTTTGGCAATTTTAATACGTACATCAGTTGCACTTAGATATTCATTGATCTCAATATCACGAATTTGCAGTTTATCTTTTTCTTCCAGTACCAATGCTTTCATTGTGATTGCTTCCTTGGGTGTTGTTTTCCGTTGTTGCTTTTTTTGTTTTTGACTTTCTGCTGCTACTGACTTATTCCAGTAGCAATGGTTGATGACATTCTTAATTGAGTTATATTTTCAATTGAGTCGTATTTTTTAAAATGAGCGATCTTATAAGACCACTCATTTTGAATAATCAATTAAAGCCTTACCACCAATATTCCAATTGAGCACCAAAGTTTGAACCACGATTCACATTGTGAAAATTGTTATTCGGCATCACCAAGTCACGCATTTTTTGCTCATTATCGTTCCAAAATGCATAGGTATAATAAAGGCGCAGTTCTGGACGATCATAATAGCCTGTGCCCTTTATCGACCAGGTTGGTACCAGTGTCAATTTGGTCAGATTACGGGTTTGGTCATTGGCCCTAATTTGGTCATAGCCAATTTCAGTGGAAATTTTAAAATGATCTTGAACCACATACGCCACCCGAGAGCCCACTGAAATCCAATCACGATCTTGTTGATTCTTCAGTTGGTCTTTTTGGTAGATAAATTGAGCTTGTCCATTGAATTTCTTACTGTCTGAGCTCCAATCCAAGATTTCAAGAAAGCGCAGTGAAGAAGTATCTCGATCCAGTTCAGGGTTACCGGTATAACTCAGCCCGATCCCAGCGCCTTGACCATATTGTAGCGCTACGGTATTTTTACCATTCAATACCTCAGCCGTGACATTTTGCACGGTCAGTGCCCAGCCCATCTCATCTGCATCAATCAATGACAAACCTGCATTGATTGTATTTTTAGAACCGATTGGAATCCCTTTCACTGTCACATCATGTCGATTGATATATTTTTCCTGAAATACATTGTCTTTTCGGGAAAACACATAACTTAAGGACAAGTCATTGATTTTATAATCATCAATACCAAAGCCAGTAGCACTCTGATTCCAATAAAAGAAATCTGTCATGTGAATGTCATTACGTTGATAAAATCTCCTGCCTGCCCAGAGATTTGCCCCATTCAGATAGGAAATATTTCTCCAATCCAAATAAATTTGGTTCATTCGGGTAAAACCATTGTCATCATTAAAACTTAATGTTTGCCCATATCGGTTATAAAACTGAAGCATTCCGTTGATGTTAATTTCGGAATTATCTTTTAACTTGATCAGGTTTTGTTTGGCAAAAAACTCACCGTATTGTTCACATTCATTTCCAAGACGATACTTGGTCGGCGCTCCCGTGAGTTGAAAACACTCTTGTGTTTTGCCATTTTCAGTTGCACCGATTCCCGTACGAAAATAGCCACCAAATTCAATCGCAGATGCAATTTGCGACAATAAAAAAACCGCTGTTCCAACAATCCATACGTTTGTTTTCATGTTAAATTCCTTTTTTAAGCATGAGTTTGCCTTATCCCTCTGATTCATTCAGTTGGATGGAGTAAAGAGCGCACTCATTAAAGTTATATTTATTTCAATTCGGGTTAGAGTTTAATGATGAGATAAAACCATCTCCTTTAATTCATCTCATTGCCTTTATTTTCAAGCACATTGCGCTTGATTTTTACTTAACGTAAATCCACAGGAAGTAAGTCTTCCGCAATATTTTGATAACACACAGGACGCATAAAGCGACGAATCGCCAGCGTACCTACAGAGCTTGCACCAAAGTTTGTTGAAGCTGGATAGGGGCCGCCATGAACCATGGCATCACATACCTCAACCCCAGTTGGGAAACTATTTGCAAGAATACGACCTGCTTTACGTTCCAGCACAGGCAGTAATTGACTTGCAACGTGATGATCTGCTTGATCAAGATGAACCGTACAGGTAATCTGCCCCTCAAGGGACTTCGCCACGTGCATCAATTCATCGATATTTTTAACAATAACCACTAAACCCAGCGGTCCAAATATTTCTTGTTCTAAGGTCTTATTCTCCAGCCATGCTTTGCCTGTTGTAACAAACAGATAAGGACTCGCATTACGCAAATCACTGCTTGAACTAAAGACTTCACTTACATCTGCTGTATTTGCCAAACGTTTTTGCCCTTCACGATAAGCCTCGGCAATCGCATCGGTTAACATGACCTGTGCTGGAACAGATTCAAGTGTTTTTACAACAGTTTGAATATACGCATCTGCTGCTAAACCTTCGATCAACACGGCGACCCCAGGATTGGTGCAGAATTGACCTGCGCCTAATGTCAATGATTCCGCCCAGCCTTTGGCAATTTCATCACCACGGTTGGCAATTGCATTGGGCAAAATAAACATTGGATTGACAGAACCCAGTTCACCAAAGAACGGGATCGGTTCTGGACGTGCAACACAAAGATCATATAAAACACGTCCACCACGCAACGAACCTGTAAATCCAACCGCTTTAATCAGCGGATGTTGTACTAAACTTTGACCAACATCTAATGCTCCACCATGGACTAAACTAAATACACCAGCATGTAGTCCACATTTTTCAATCGCAGCATGAATCGCTTCAGCAACAATCTCAGCTGTACCTGGATGTGCCTCATGCCCTTTAACCACAACTGGACACCCTGCGGCCAATGCCGATGCTGTATCCCCGCCTGCCGTTGAAAATGCCAGCGGAAAATTTGATGCGCCAAACACTGCAACTGGTCCGATTGGGCGTTGCATCAAACGAATATCTGGACGTGGTAGTGGCTTTCGATCCGTAAGTGCAACATCATGACGGCGATCCAAAAACTCACCTTTCAAGATATGTGCAGCAAAAAGTCGCAGCTGCCCCACAGTACGTCCACGTTCTCCTTCCAGTCGAACCTTGGGCAACCCTGTTTCTTGGGTTCCAATCTGGGTAATCGCATCTGCTCGGACTTCGATTTCATCAGCAATGACATTGAGAAAAGTCGCGCGCTCCTCAAGCGTTGAGTAACCATAAGTACAAAAAGCATCTTCTGCAGCTTGGCACGCTTGATTGACAAGTTCACGATGACCGACAGAAAAACGAGATACTGAACCATCAATAGGGTTATTGGTAAAAGTCTGATCAGTCGCAATCCACTTCCCTGCGATTAAGTGCTGACCATGTGGTTGAAAAGACATTGTGCTTTTTCCTCGATCAAGTTGAGTAAATTAACCAAAATAACGGACGCGGAAAGCATCAATCAGTACTGCAATAAAAATCATAATTCCTCCAATCATTCCGACATAAAAAGAAGGCACATTGATAATTGCAAGTCCGACCTGAATGATCGTGAGTAGCAATACACCACCCAATACGCCTTTCACATTACCACGCCCACCAAATACACTGACACCACCAATAATGGGCGCCGCAATCGCATAGAGTAGATAGCTTGAGCCTTGATTTGATGTAATCGCCATTTGCCATGAAGCCAGTAAGAATCCCGCAAGAGCAGCAAGAAACCCAGAAATGGTATAGGTCATAATTTTGATACGCTTCACTCGGATTCCCGCAGAGAGTGAAGCAGCAGGATTTCCACCTACAGCATAGATTGAACGACCTAAAACGGTATGTTTCAACATCACGCCAATAATCAGCAACATGATCAAAAATACCACCGGCATTAATGGCCAAGTCCCGAGGGTTGCTTGCCCAATCCAGGTATAAGCTTCTGCAAAATTATTCAGCGTTTTGCCTTGTGTTAAGGCCAAAAGTGCACCTTGAAGGATGATCATCATTGCTAGGGTTTGGATCAACGCAACCATTTTTAGTTGGGTGATACACCAACCATTAAAGAACCCAATAAAAGTACCGACCAATAAGCCCAGTAAAATCGCGGCAAACCAAGGTAATCCCCAATCAGAATAAGCAAGTGCGCCTACAGCAGCGGAAAAACCTGCATTTGCTGGAATTGAAAGATCGATTTCAGCAATCAACAATGGCAATGCAACAGCCAAACCCAAAAGCCCTAAAACGGTTGCCTGCACCATGATATTTTGCAAATTAAACACGGTAAGAAAGTATTCATTAAATGCACCAAAAATGATGACCAAAGCGATCAACCAAATCCAGACCACGTTGTGGAGCACCCAACCTAAAATTTCGCGGGTATTTTTCTTTGCTGTAATGTTGGTGATCTTATTGTCTGCTGCTATTTCATTACCCATTGCATCTCTCCTTACTCATTGCATCTACCCTTATTATTGTCTCGTGACATCACGCCTGAACGGATGCGCGTAGACGGTCGACGGTAATCTCCTGCCCCGTCAATGTTTCTTTTACAGTCCCTTGATCAAAAATACACACCCGGTCGACCACACGAGCCAATTCGTCCATATCGGTTGAAACAATGATGACCGCAACACCAGCACGACTAAGTTCATCAATGATGCGCAATACATCTTGTTTCACCCCAATATCAATTCCACGTGTCGGTTCATCCACCATCAGCAATCGTGGCTTTGCTGCCAACACTCGTCCCAAACACACTTTTTGCTGATTACCACCACTCAATGTATCCACTGCATATTCAGCATTCGGTGCTTTCACCCCCATTGCGTTAAAATAATGCTGAATCACCGAATCCTCTGCCTGTTGATCGATAAATCCCAATTTTGAGCGTTGTGATAAAGAAGACAGCGCAATATTCGATCCAATTGACATCTGTCCAACAGCCCCATCATGACGACGATCATCAGAAAGATAAGCTATTCCCATATCAAAGGCTTCATGTGGAGACGTTGCTAAAGCTTGCGCATCTTCACCATGCATTGAGATCGAACCTTTTGCAGGATGCAATCCAAAGATTGCCCGAGCAATTTCTTTTGCGCCTGCGCCAGGCAGACCTGTAAATCCAATCACTTCGCCTGGACCAATGTTCAGTTGTTGCAAGGCCAAATCTTTGCCATATATATTTTTTAAACAAACAGCAGGGATTTGACCGGTGTAATCACATCGCTCCCGTTGAAAAAGCGCAAGGTCTCTCCCGATCACCAACTCAGTCAGTTGTTCAGCACTCATGTTACTCACATTGTCAGAACCACCTGCCAAACTGCCATCACGTAATACAGTCACCGCATCACAAATTTCAAGAATTTCATCGTTGTAGTGTGAGATAAAGATAAACGTTACCCCCGTAGCTTTTAATTTATGCATAAAATCAAATAACTGACGGCGATCAGCAACAGTTAATGCCGCTGTTGGCTCATCTAAAATAATCACCCGACCACCAGAGAACATCGCCCGTAGAATATTTAACTTACGTCGTGCCACCGCATTTAAATGCCCTGCTAGCGCTTTGGCATCGATATTGGTTCCTTCAAGCATGCGACTTGCATTGCCACGCAAAGTTTTCCAATCGATAAAGCCTTTTTTATTCGGCCAAATACCCAGCATCAGGTTTTCTTCTGCGGTCATGTTGTCAATGATCATTGGCTCTTGTGTCACCAAGAAAACCCCTACGGCTTCCATTGCTTTGACATCAACATGCTCAAGTACACGACCATTTAAAATAATTCGCCCAGATGTGGGGGTGACTTGTCCCGAAATGATGCCAACCAATGTGGATTTACCTGCACCGTTTTCACCCAGCAAGCCATGAATAGAACCTTTACGAATTTCAACCGTGACACCGCGTAGTGCTTGAACCACACCATAACTTTTGGTCACGTTCTCAATGCTTAGGATCTTCTCATTAATTGCCTTATCAATATTCCGTTCATGTAATCCCATTTTTTCTCTCAACATTGCTTATTTGTCATCACTGGAACAAGTCTGCTTTACTCAATGCGAATTAAGCATAGGGAATGCCCCAATCCTTCTCAGCTACTGCCCCCCAATGTCTTGCATCACTAGCATTGTCCTTATTGATGACAAAAGCAGGAATAATCAGTGTTGGTCCTGTTTTACCTTTTACGATGACGCCCTTTTCCCAAAAGTACTTGGTGTTGTGGTATTCACCCAAAGGCACTTCTGCATTTTTCAATGAATGCTTAGTTAGCATTTCAACCGCAATCTCACCATAAGCAATTGGGTCTTGAGATACACATGCATCCATATAGCCTTCCTGAATCCATTTCAAAGCAATTGGCTCACCATCAATCGTCACAAAAATAACATGGCCTTCCTCACCGACCTTCTTCCAACGATTTCTTTGTTGCAATGCAGTCGCAATACCGCGTGCAGGAGAGTCAGAAGGTGCATGTACTGCATCTAGATCAGGATGCTCAGATAAGGTAGATAAAGTTACCGCCAGCATTTTTTCCAGTTGCCCTTCAGTCGGTCGAGACAAATAGGTAATTTCTGGGTATTCCGCAAAAACTGAATCCATGCCTTCTTTACGTAAACGCCATGCCACAGAAGCCAAAGCACCAAAACAATTTAAGACTTTACCTTTTGGCTTTCCGTACTTTTTGACCAAACGACTTACAATTTCCTCTGCAGCAATGACACCGCCTTGAAAATTATCAAAACTTACAGTAATTGCGACATCACCACCATCCGCAGGCGTATCGATAATACCGACAGGAATTTTTTGCTGGTTATAGCGCTGGATGGCAGAAACAATCGCCTGACTGTCTATTGAATCTGAAATAATTGCAGATGGTTTTGATAAGAGTAAGCTCTGCCACTGCTCAAGCTGACGGGTACTGTCAAAGTTTGCATTGGTGGCTTGAAACTCGCCTGAGTTGGCTTGCACCGCACGTTTAACAGCTTCTTCCTGAATCACAAAAAAGTAGTAATCAAGACTTTTATTGGAATATGGAATTGAAAGACGAGTTGCGGTTGATGTAGAACGACTACATCCTATAAGCCCTCCCCCCAAACTCAGTCCTATACCTGCTGCAACTGCGCTTTTAAATAGATTACGGCGGGTTATTCCGCCCTGATTTGATTTTGTCATTGGAATATCTCCTTTATTCCTTATTTATTAAATCTAGTAATACTACATTTTTAATTAAACTGTCAATAACATCCCATGCAGAATATTTAAAAAATAATCTTTAGATACAATAAATAGATACTTAAAATTAAACAATAAAAGCTTAAATATATAATAAACACGGATATTTAAGAGAAATATCAACCATTTTATTCTGGTAAATCGATTTTAGTTTTATAACAATAAAATATAGTTTTACTATATTATCGCATTTTTACGTAAGAGGTTCCATCAAAACACGCCACCACCATCCCCACCGCTTCACGAGTAAACAGACCATTTTCGACCACACCCGGAATTCGATTGAGCTCAATCTCTAATGGTGATGGATCTTTGATTATTGGCGCACAATGGCAGTCTAGAATAAAATGACCACTGTCTGTCACGACGGGTTGCCCATCACGCATTCGACGTTCAATCCGTATATTGTCAATACCATGTTCTGCAAGTACACGTTCAACCATTGCTAAGGTTTGCTTCCATGCAAATTGCACCACCTCAACTGGAAGCGGAAAGCCACCCAAACAATCGACAATCTTGGTTTCATCACAAATACAGATCATTTGTTTAGAAGCGTGTGCGATGATCTTCTCCCAAAGCAAACAAGCACCACCACCTTTGATCATATTAAACTGGTGATCAACTTCATCTGGACCATCAATGGTCAGATCAATTTCACCGATCTCATTGGGATCCGTGATTTCAATCCCCACCTGTTGTGCCACCTCAATGGTTGAACGAGAAGTGGTGGTACACGTCAGGGTTAATCCATGTTCTCGGATGTGTGCACCCAACTCTCGAACAAAAAAATGCGACGTCGTTCCAGAACCTAAGCCCAATTTCATACCATCATGGATAAAATCCTGAATTACTCGGCGTCCTGCTACTTTTTTTGCTTCATCCTGTTGATTACTCATTCAGTACTCCTGTTACTTACGCAGCTTCACTGCTACTTTTTAATTGATCAAATCTTGTCCGTGTGCCATAAATCAAGCGCCGGCAATTGATCAGGAAATTGACTACCACTTGCGATTGCAATGGCAGTGACTAACATATTGGTCACCAGATGATGGTTCAGGCGTGAAGCCAACGGCGTCATAAGCTCGGTATGCTCATAAGGCTGCACAGCAATCAGCACATCTGAAATCTGTGCCAATGGACTATCATATGCCGTAATCGAAACCACTTTCGCACCACGTTTACGGGCAATGCTGGCAATCTCGACCATTTTTCGCGTATGTCCAGACTGCGAATAAATCAAAATAACTTCTTCAGGTCTGGCACTATCGGCATGAATACGTTGGTGCTTTGTACCAAGCAAGGCCTGACAGCGGATACCCAGTCGTTGAAATTTATGTTCTGCATCCACAGCATTGATTTCAGACATTCCTGTGGCATAAATGCCAACCCAATTTGCTGCTTGTAGGCAACCTGCGCCCGCCGTGATTTGCTCTGGCACTAAATCTTCAGCCAAGCGCTGAATTGCATTCAGTGAATTACGGCAGGTTTTTCGCACAATATTTTCAATACTGTCATTGGGAATAATTTGCTCATAAGCAAATGGTGCAGATGGCACTAAGCTCTGCGCCAACTGAAGTTTTAAATCCTGATAACCCTCAAAACCAAAACGGCGGCAAAAGCGCATAATGGTTGGATCACTGACAGAACAGACTTCAGACAGACTCGCCATACTCATCTGAATCACTTCAGATGGTGATGTCACCACAAAATCAGCCACACGTCGTTCAGCACGATGCATGTTTTCACTTTCTTGAAGAATCCGCTGTAACAAACTGACGGTCATACCACTACACTCCTAGCCGCCACCTGACAGCACATCAAATCAAACTTGTAATAAATCCGCCAAACGACTTAAGCGTTGCTTGGCAGAAATTTTCACCTCTGGGCCACCGCCCCAAGGTACAACAAAAAAAGGCACATCAGCACCCACTGCGGCTTGTTGATCAATGGGTGTATCGCCAACATAAGCCCAACCACCAGAAACCAAATTCATCGCGTCCGCCACAGCCAACAAATGTTTTGGATCTGGTTTACAGGCAGGTACCGCATCCGCACCTAAGGCCACATCAAATAACTCAGATAAGCCCAATTGCTGCAACACTTTAGCAGTGATTGCATGGGTTTTGTTGGTACAAATACCCAATTTTATCCCAGCCGATTTTAACGCCTCAAGATCTTCACGTACGTGTGGAAAAATTCGGGTATGCCCCGCAGGATTGGCCAGATACGCCTGTTGATAACATTGTAAAGTTTGCTGTAATGTTACTTCGTCATAGGCAACATCCAATTCATCTAAAATATCGATAATCAGCCGACGTGGACCATTGCCAAGAAATTTTTCAACAAAATGCGCCTCAAGCTTGGGCCAACCATTTTGAGCAAAGCCAATATTTAAAGCCTCCGCAATATCAGGCGCACTATCAATTAGCGTACCATCTAAATCAAAGATAAATGCAGAATAAGCAGTCATAAAAAACTCCTGAGAATTATTGGTCAAAAATTGGAGAACTTAACGCGGTAAGCGTTTGCCCCAATACGGGATAGAGACTGCGATACATTTCATGCGCTTGTGCATACACCTCAGCGACTGCCAAATTTGGCTGTTCTCTAGAAATTGCCCGAAAGTTTTTGATCGCACTCTGTGCATCGGGCCAAACCCCCATTGCCAAGCCAGCAACCAATGCAGCACCAAAGGCGGCACCTTCAGCAGCACCATCGGTCGTCACCACCTCACAACCAAATACATCAGCCTGAATTTGTCGCCAAAGGGTAGACTTTGCACCACCTCCAGAAGCTTTAATCACATGCTTTTCAATCCCTAATGGCTGCATTAAGGAATACATATCCGCCAAGGCATGCACCACCCCTTCCATCACAGACCGAGCAACATCACCACAATCATGTCGCGCAGTGAGACCGATAAGCGCACCACGCGCTTTAGGGTCGGCATGTGGGCAACGCTCACCATAGAGATAAGGTAAAAACAATAAGCCCTTTGCACCCGCCGTACTCGCTGTTGCTTTGGCAACAATTTGCTCAAATGAAAGATGTTGCCCGTCAGCAATATGACAAAAATTCTCACGGAACCAATTCATTGCACTGCCAGCATTGAGAGAGACACCCATACAATGCCATTTATCAGCAGCCACATTGCAGAAAACCTGCAAACGACCTTTCGGGTTTTCTTGTGCTGTCTCTAAGGCAGCAGCGAGAATCCCACCTGTACCAAGTGTGGTTTGCAGTTCACCCGGCTCAATCACACCTGAACCAAAAGTCTGAATTACCGAATCCCCACCCCCACCCGCAACAGGCAATCCCTCTGGAAGGCCGAAGAGTGCTGCGCCTACTGCTGAGACGTGTCCTGAAATCACTTGTGATTCAAATACAGGTGGGAGTATCGCAGGATTAATTCCTATCTTTTCGATTAAATCCGTGGCCCATTGTCGCGAACGCACATCAAACAAGCCTGTGCCAGAAGCATCAGAAACCTCAGTGGCAATCACCCCAGTCAGACGTAAACGCAAATAATCTTTCGGGTTCAACATGCTACGCATACGCGCAAATAGTTCAGGCTCGTGGCGTTGCATCCAAAGAATTTTGCCACCGGTATAGCCCACCAACATTCTGTTATTGGTTGCCGCAAGTAATCCATCCAACCCACCAGCAGCCACGACAATATCATCACATTCAGCTTGATTACGTTGATCATTCCATAAAATGGCTGGGCGTAAAACTTGCTGTAAAGCATCAAGTGGAACCAAGCCATGCATCTGCCCAGACAAGCCAATACACAATATTTGCACTGGAGGCGCTTTGGCCAATGCCCCTGCGACAGCCTGACGTGCACCCTCCACCCACAATTCAGGATCTTGCTCTGTCCAACCTGGTCGAGGTCTAGACAATGGATAAGTTGCGATATCGGCTGAAACAACTTTTCCTTCAATATCGACCAATAAAGCCTTACATCCTGAAGTTCCTATATCTATCCCTAGAAGTACTTGCATAAATCAATTCTCCACGCCGTGGTGTAAACGAATATGTTTGAAATTAAAATATTCAAGCAATCCTTCACGACCATGTTCGTAGCCAACACCACTCTGCTTACGACCACCATAAGCAGCATTCATTATTCCAGCATCAACGTTATTGATCGCAACATTGCCATAATCAAGACCCACTGAAACCCGATGAATTTCTGTCAAATTTTGAGCATAACAATAAGCTGCTAAACCATAAGGCGTATCATTGGCATAGCTGATTGCCTCATCCAAATCATCAAAAGGTGCAACCCCAACCAAAGGACCGAACGTTTCTTCGCTCATGACTTGCATACTATGCTTACAATCCGCGATCACAGTTGGACGAAAAAAATGTCCTTTGGCATATTGAATCCCCTCTGGTGCTTTACCACCAGCCACCAACCGTGCGCCTTTAACCAAAGCATCTTGGAGATGGGTACGCGTTTTATCTAGAGGCTCAGCAGATGCCATTGCCCCAAGATCAGCGGCTGGATTTTCCAAGCCATTATCGACACTCAATGCATCAGCCGCCGCTGCAAGTTGAGTAACAAACTCCTCATATATTGCGCGATGCACATAGATGCGATTAATCGCAATACAGATTTGCCCACAATTACGGAAGCTACGACGTGCTGCACCTTTGACCGCTGCATCAAGATCGGCACTCGCAGTGACAATCATCGGGCAATTGCCACCCAACTCTAAAGACAGACGTTTCACTTGTGGGCAACTTTGTTGAATATGCAAACCCACTGCACTTGAGCCCGTAAATGCAATTTTATCCACTAGCGGATGCTCGACCAGTGCCTGCCCCACTTGTGAGCCTTTACCCGTCAATACATTGACTACTCCTGCAGGAATACCCGCTGCATGACATTTTTGTGCAATTGCCAAAGCAGTAAATGGCGTCAATTCAGCAGGTTTAATAACGATGCTACATCCAGCAGCAAGGCTGGCACATAATTTCCATCCCACCAACTCAGCGGGATAGTTCCACGGTGTAATTGCAGCAACCACACCAATCGGTTCACGTACCACTAAACTTTGAAATCCTTGTTGATCATTGGGAATAATTTCACCATGCACTCGCGTGGCTTCTTCAGCATAAAAATGACATGCTTCAGCGAGTTTTAGAATTTCACCTTTTGCTTCATTAACAGGTTTGCCTTGTTCCGCTGTCATGATCATTGCCATATTTAAGGCATCCGCAGCAATAAGGTCGCCTAAACGATGCAAAGCAATCGCACGCGTTTTTGGCACGAACTTAGACCATGAAGCAAATGCATGACGTGCAGCAGAAACAGCCGCATCAATCTCATCCGTTGTTGCTGCAGCAATATGACCAATCACCTCACCCGTTGCAGGGTTTAGCACAGGCAAGCGAGACCCTTTGCCTTTAGAAAATTTTCCGTCGATATATAAAGTACTGTCGAGTACAGCGATTGATTCAGCTAAAGCATTATTTTTCATCATTTACTTGACGCCTTCCTATGCGAGTAATCTTGTTATTCATTATTAAAATATATAGTAATACTATTTTTATGCAAGAATAATTTATAAATTATCTGAAAACCCTTTGGGAAAACATCAAAATCAACAATAAAAATAAAATAATTTATGAATAAAAAACAAATAAATATATTAAAACCCCATTAATGTAAGCGTATAATCTCTGCATATACTCAATACACTACTTGACCAAAGCTAAAATTAAAAAGTAGTATTACTAGATAGAAGAAATGATAAACAAAGGAAGGATTCTCCATGTTACCCACATCACTCAACAGCGCCAAATTGGTTGGACGTGTTTGGCTTCCTCACAAAGGGCCATCGGTTGTCATCTTACGTGACAACATACTGATTGATGTTACTGAGTCAGTCATCTCAATGGCTGATTTTCTTGACCATGATCCTGCTGGTCGTTTTGACCAACTCACAGGTGAAGTGCTTGGAAGAGTTGAAGATTTGGTGCTTGATCCTACAGAAATGGGTTACCACGCAGATCGTCCTTGCTTACTTGCACCCTGTGACTTTCAATCCTTAAAAGCATGTGGGGTTACTTTTGCCAAAAGTATGGTTGAACGTGTCATCGATGAAAGAACCTCTGGTGATCCTGCTCGTGCCGAAGCATTACGTCAACGTATAGGTACACTGATCGGTGGCAGTTTATCGAATATTCAAGCGGGTTCTGAGCAAGCAGCTGAAGTTAAAGCGACATTGATTGCTGAAGGTTTATGGTCACAATATCTCGAAGTCGGGATTGGGCCAGATGCAGAAGTCTTCACCAAGTCACAACCCATGTCTGCTGTAGGTTATGGTGCACAAGTGGGGATTAATCGAATTTCAGCATGGAACAACCCTGAGCCAGAAATAGTGTTGGCGGTGGATAGCCAAGGCAATATTCGTGGTGCGACGCTGGGCAATGATGTCAATCTACGCGATGTTGAAGGCCGTTCAGCGCTATTACTCGGTAAGGCAAAAGACAATAACGCATCATGTTCAATTGGCCCGTTTATTCGTCTATTTGACTCAGAGTTCACCCTTAGCGATATTGAGAATGCCACTCTTCACATGTCTGTAACTGGTGCAGAAGATGGTTTCAGCATGTCGGGACACTCCAATATGGCTGAAATCAGTCGTAAACCCGCGCATCTGGTCGCACAAACCTACAATGACTCGCATCAGTACCCAGATGGCTTTATGTTATTTTTAGGCACAATGTTCGCGCCAACACAAGATCGAGAAGGTCAAGGTTCTGGCTTTACCCATAAACCTGGTGACGTGGTCGAAATCTCAACTCCGCTTTTAGGCACATTACGCAATACTGTTGTTTATGCTGATCAAGCACAACCATGGACTTATGGAACCCGTGCACTGATGCGTAATTTAGTAAAACGAGGAGTGCTCTAATGAAATTAGTGGTCACTGATCAAGCCTTTGGTAATACACGACATGAGCAAGCGGCCGCGCAAGTTGCTGGGGCAAGTTTTGCAGCATTTCAATGCCGTAGTGAAGCAGAAACAGTACAAGCCGTTGCAGGAGCAAATGTAGTACTCAACAACTTTGCACCAATGACCCATCGTGTGATGCAGGCCATGGCAACTGGTGCAACCATTGTACGTTATGGGGTTGGTGTCGATAATGTTGATCTCGTCGCAGCAAAACAACTTGGGATACAGGTTTGTAATGTACCTGATTATGGTATAGAAGAAGTCGCTGATCATGCGGCTGCCATGACCTTGATGATGGCACGTAAACTCAATCAGTATGACCAAGGTATCCGCGCAGGTGAATGGAAGATCGATCGGATGGTTACGGGTATTCGTTCGTTGCGTAATACCACCGTAGGTTTAATCGGGCTGGGACGTATTGCGAAAGCTTATGTCTCACGCCTCGCTGCCTTTGGTTGTCATATGATTGGCTTTGACCCATATGTCACCGAAGTGCAAGCAAAAGCACTAGGCGTTCACTTAATGTCACAGGAGCAAGTGATTTCTTCTGCCCATGTTTTATCGCTACATGTTCCACTGACCCCAGCAACACGTCATTTGATTGATGCTGAGGCGATGGCAAAAATGCCTCAGGGTTCAATCATTATCAATTGCTCAAGAGGTGGATTGATTGATGAAACAGCATTAGCCGCAGCCTTGCTCAGTGGACAAATCTCAGGCGCAGGACTTGATGTCTTTGCACAAGAGCCATTACCAGCAGACTCGCCTTTACGTACAACACCTCATTTAATCATGTCTCCACATGCGGCCTTTTTTTCTGATACATCGGTAGATACCTTACAGCGCTTAGCCGCTGAAGAAGCATTACGCTGTTTACGTGGTGAACCGTTACGATGCTCACTCATCACATAAAATGGAAAAGACAAAGAGAAAAGATATGGATTATCGCAAGAAAATGGACTTAAGCAATAAACTGGCACTGGTCACAGGTGCAGGTCAAGGCATAGGCGCAGCAATTGCTGAAGCACTGGCAGCGACAGGCGCCGAAGTTATTTGTACCGACATCTTACTGGATCGTGCAACAACAACTGTACAAGCGTTAAAAGCCAAGGGCTATCTTGCGCGTGCGGAAAGCTTAGATGTCACGGATAGTGCAGCGATTAATGCGCTTGCTCAAGCTTTACCAGCACTGGATATATTGGTATGTAATGCGGGCATTGTGACAAACACCCCAGCTGAGCACATGACAGATGAGGAGTGGGATAATGTCATCAACATCAACTTGACTGGCATCTTTAAGACTTGTCGTGGCTTTGCCCGTCAAATGCTGGATGCTGGACGAGGATCGATTATCAATATTGGTTCAATGTCAGGACAGATTGTCAACGTGCCACAACCACAATGTCACTACAATGCCTCAAAAGCAGGCGTGCATCATTTAACGAAATCTCTTGCGGTTGAATGGGCTCAACGTCATATTCGGGTGAACGCTGTTGCCCCCACCTATATTGAAACACCGTTATTAAAAAATCTTGAAAACCAAGATAACTTAGTCAATCAATGGCTGGATATGACACCGGCCAAACGTATGGGGCAAGCTCATGAAATTGCGTCTATTGTGCAATTTCTGGCTTCAGATGCCTCAAGTCTAATCACAGGTTCAATCATTACGGCGGATGCAGGCTATACCTGTATTTAAAGTCACATCGCTCAATGCGATCTATTAAGCTTGGGCCTAACTCGAAAATAAAGGAAGATGATCTTATTCAAGCATTGGAACAGAATCAAATTATGGGGTATGGTACAGATATAGTGGATCAGCAATCTAGTTGAGCGGCTTGTTGTTTAATCAAGTCGAATAGCCCAAAGCAACTCAAGCCTCATCTACTTAATTTATCCATTACAGGAGAGATGACTAAAACAATCACTGAAACATAGCAATGATTATTTTCAACGCTATTTCGATATTAAAAGACGATTTAAATAAGAATATTCCAAAGATTAAACGGAATTTAATTGACTGGACAAACAAAGTGAAAATGATGCTGAAAGAGAAAAAAATTCTTGTGAATTTATTGAAATTTTCTCTTTTAAAAACTTAACTTATAACCAACTCGCTCAAAACCTATTCATTTTAAATGCACTGCTTTTAATTGTAAGACTCTAAATGATTAGGTTATTTAAAACAATGAATTGAATCAATGGATGTTGATCTCAATACAGTAAAATCAATTCTCATGGACAGGAATAACAAGGGAGAACACTATGGCTGGTTTATCAATTTGGCATGTAATCATTTTTGCGATTGTGGTTATTTTATTATTCGGAACCTCTAAGCTTAAAAATATTGGTAAAGATGTTGGCGGCGCAGTCAAAGACTTTAAAAAATCAATGCGTGAGGAAGAAAACATCGCATTAAAAGAAACCAACACGCTTGAACATGAGGAGACCAAGAAACCATCCGACTCAACCATTAACAGCTAAGTTTAGGGATGATATAGATGTTTAATGTTGGAATGTCTGAACTTTTTGTGTTTGGCATTATCGCTCTTCTGGTACTTGGACCAGAAAAACTGCCAGAGGCCGCTCGTTTCGCGGGGAAATGGTATGCCAAACTCATGCATTTTGTGAACAATGCCAAACAAGATATTGACCGTGAACTCGGGTTATTCGAACTGCGTGAGCAAGTCCAACAAGAAATGCAGCGTATGGCAGAGCTTGAACAAAAAATGCAATCCCAACTTGCTGAACTTCGGCAGCAAACAGAGGCAAGCGACGCTAAACAACAGCTACAGAGCAGCGCTATTGAAAAAACAGCAAAGTTTAACAGTTTGATTTATTGTGATTTGTTGAGTAATCAAGCGTATTACGCAGTATTTACACCCCATTATTTGCAAAAATTTTTACAGCATCAACCACTATCTAATGATTATCAGACAGAGCCTAAAGCCTCATCTCTGGTAAAATTAAAGGTGATCGCATGAATACACAGCTCCCTCAATCTTCATCACCCGCTGTGATTACAAAAGACCTACCGTCTGAAGAACTACAGCAAATGCCACTGATTGAACATTTGGTGGCGCTTCGTCAACATTTGTTTAAAACGGTAGGGGTTCTATTCGCACTGTTTTTTTGTTTATTGCCTTTTGCCAATCGAACGTATCAACTACTCTCAGAACCGTTAAGAGCTCAGCTTCCTGCCAATTCATCCATGATCGCAACAGATGTTACTGCAACATTTATGGCACCCTTTAAGCTTAACTTTTTTGTGGCGATTCTGCTGGCAATGCCTTTTATTATTTATCAGCTCTGGAGTTTTATTAAACCCGCACTTTATGAAAAAGAAAGATCACTGGCACTTCCCTTGTTGTTCGGTAGCATCCTATTATTTTACGCAGGGATTGCCTTTGCTTACTTTATTGTACTGCCTTCTATTCTGCACTTTTTCATTAGCGTCTCTCCCGAAACCGTCGCACCCATGACCGATATCAATAGTTATCTCAGCTTTTGTTTAAAGTTATTTTTGGTGTTTGGGGTAACTTTTGAAATTCCAATGATCACACTTTTATTGATTTTGATTGGTGTGGTTAGCACTCAGAGTTTAATTGCAAAACGCCGCTTTATTATAGTGGGCTGTTTTTTTATCGCTATGTTTGTAACACCACCTGATGCAATTTCCATGATTATGCTTGCGATCCCAATGTGGTTATTGTTTGAGCTAGGTTTATTATTTGGAAAATTACTGGAAAAGCGAAGAAAGCTCTAAACTCGTCCAACTAGCTTAAAACACTAAACCTAAAATCTAAAACTAAACCCAAAATTTAAACTTAAAAAACTTATAATCAAAGAAATGGCATGCTCATCAATGAGCATGCCATACAAGATTATGCAATTTTAATAATCGGTTTGAGTGTAATACCCTTGTGACTATCTATCGCAGCTTGATTGATTTCATCAAATGCATAGAATTTTACAAGTTGGTCAAAGGGAAATTTCCCTTGTTGATATAAGCGGACTAACTCAGGGATAAATTTCTTGGGCGAACCACTCCCCTCAACGACACCTAAAATCGTTTTCCCACCCAATAACAGATCATTTACATCAAATTGTGCAGTTGTGCCTAATTGAGGTGCACCTACCACGGCGATTTTGCCTAAAATACCCAGCGCATCAACACCTTGTTTTAATATCTCAGGTCGCCCAGTAGATTCCAATGCAAAGTTGACTCCACCATCAGTAATCTCTTTAATCGCAGCCACAGGATCTTGAGTTTTACTATTGATCACATGAGTTGCACCCAATTGTTTTGCCAATTCCAAACGTGATTCAACAATATCAACAGCGATAATGATCGAAGCGCCACACACTTTTGCCGCAAGTAAAGCACTCAGACCAACAGCGCCAGCACCCCAAGTCACAAAACTACTGGCAGGTGTCACTTTTAAAGCATTTATACATGCGCCAGCACCTGTTTGAATACCACAACCTAATGGTCCTAATAGTTCAATTGGTACGTCTTTGGTCACTTTAACCGTGTTATTTTCACGACTTAAAGCATAGGTTGCAAAGGAGGATTGGGCAAAAAAATGATCATTAACCACGCCATGATCATGGGTACAAAGTGCATGATTCCCTTCTGAATCTGCCCCACTAAAATTTCGTCCAAAAAACTCTGAACAATAGGCAGGATTACCAGTATTACATTGGGTACATTTCCCACAATAACCATAGCTTAAAACCACATGATCGCCGACTTGAAGCTCGGTTACGTTAGGGCCAATCGCCTCAATAATTCCTGACCCTTCATGTCCAAGGACGGCAGGCAGCGGTACCGGATAATATTGATCACGTACAATCAAATCGGTGTGGCACATTCCTGTAGCAACCACTTTTACCAATACTTCATCACCTTGCGGCTGACGTATTTTTAAAGCTTGCAGCTCAAAGTCAGCACCTTTACATGGGGTCACTGCGGCAATAATATCTTTTAATTCACTCATGGTATAACGTCCTGTCATGATTTATTTAATTGTTTAAAAAGGATAATGTGGCGCTTGAGCCTGTACTGTAATCCATTGCCACTGGGTAAATTCATCGGCATTGGCAGGGCCGCCAATACGCGTACCATTACCTGATGAACCAAAACCACCAAATGGATTGACCGTTTCATCATTTACGGTCTGATCGTTGATATGTAGCAAGCCCACTTTGAGCTGCGCACCGAGTTGCATACCTCGTCCCACATTGGAGGTAATAATGCCTGCTGAAAGCCCATAATCGCCGTCATTGGCTAATTCAATGACCTGTTCATCTGAGCTAAACGGGATCAATACCGCAACAGGACCAAAAATCTCTTCACTAAAAATCGAATTGTTTGCAGTCACATCTGTCAGTACAGTCGGTTGAAAAAATACCCCATCGGCATGCCCGCCGATTTCCAATGTTGCGCCTTCATTAACCGCAGCACTGACCAATTGTTCTACACGTTGCGCTTGTTTAGCATTGATCAATGGCCCAATGGTGACATTCTTGTCACAAGGATTCCCTACCACAAAATTCTGCACTTTTTCAATTACACGCTGTTTGACCTGTTGATAAATTTTTTGGTGAATCAAAATCTTGCCAGAGGTCATACAAATCTGCCCAGAATGTAAAAATGCACCCCATGCAATATTTTCTGCTGCCAACTCAATATCCGCATCATCCAAAATAATCAGTGAGTTTTTCCCACCCAGTTCTAGAGAGACTTTCTTTAAGGTCTTTGCCGCATTCGCCCCAACAATCCGTCCAACTTGGGTTGATCCCGTAAATTGGATACTGGCAATATTTTTATCCAAAGTCAGTGCTTCACCAACTTCGGCCCCACCTGGCAATACATGCAGCAGCCCCTTTGGCAATCCTGCAAGTTCAAAAATCCGTGCAATCACATAGCCACTACACACTGCTGTACGCTCATCAGGTTTTAACACCACCGCATTACCAAAGGCCAAAGCAGGTGCCACAGCACGTAAAGCTAAGTACAGTGGAAAGTTAAATGGAGAAATGACCCCAACAACACCTAAGGGCAAGCGTTTCGCTATACTTAGTTTGCCATTTTGCGTAGGTAATAATGTGCCCTGTTCAGTTGCAGGTGAAGCAATACAATGTTTAAGCACTTGAATCGCAATACTCACTTCAAAGCCTGCTTTCAGTTGTAATGAGCCACTTTCCTTAACCAGCCACTCAATCACTTCCGCTTGATTTTCTGTCAGTAAAGCAGCAGCTCGCTCAAACACTGCCTGACGCTCTTGATAATTTAAAGCCCACCACTGTTGTTGAGCGGCTTTGGCTTGTTGTGCAGCACTCACCACATCAGCGGCAGTGGCATAACCGATTTCACCAAGCACTTGACCTGTTGCAACCTCAATCACACTGTAGATGTCTTGGGCTGACTGCCATGAACCGTTAAATAATTTTTTATCCCAAAGCTCTTTTGTGAATATAGACATGATGACCTCTTCAAAATTTATTTAGACAATTGCTTTACTGTTCCAACTGCATCCTTGTAAAAATGACGCAATCAATGTGTTACACCTGCTTTAAATTAAAAAATGTAAAACACACGAAAATTTAGACCGTAATCTTTCTTAAATCCGCTTTCTGTTCGTGTGTCTGAAAGCAACTGTGCACTTAATTGAGTTTTTGCATTCAGCATTTGCTGAAACTCCAATCGCGCTTGTTGCTTTTCCATGTTCTGATCCAGTTTGATTCCATCCAGCTGTTGTTCACCCCCATAATTTGCGGCATAACCTAAGGCGATTCTCTGTTTAGAATTCAAGTCGTAACGTAAGTTAAATTGAGTTTGATAGCTGGTCGCTTGTGAAAGTGTTTGATCACCCTTTCCTGCTTCATCGTTGTCTCCATACCAAATCACATCTTGATAAAGTTCAAAAGCAAACTTGCCATATAGCGGCTGTACCCATGCCAGTTGAAGATCATACTTAAATCGGTTTTCGCCTAAATTCACCGCATCATTTCGATCATATTGCCCAACTGGCAAATAAATAAATGGGGTAAATGCCAGATAACGACCCGATGAACCTTGTTCAGGTTGATTAATCAACCAAAATGCAGAAGCAATCACTGGATCTGCAAAACCTGAGGCATTGTTTAAATCAGTATCGCCAATTTGCGTATGCCGTACTGTTCCAAACGGTAAAATTATTTGAGGTGTTGCACGTAACCCAGCGATGTCGGTGTAATGAATTAAGCGCGCGATACCAATATCCGATTTAGATTCAGCACTGGTTTTTTCGCCATTTTGGTAATAACCCTCCATTTGACTATGTTGATAATAGAACACACCTGCATTGGTGCCTTTTGGCAATGCTGTATAATCCCCCACGTTTACGTCAATCGCATGGCTATACTGTACAAACATGCCACTCAACATAAGAAGCAGGCTATTTTTATTGCTAAAACGCATCATCTATTCCCTTTAGTTTCAAGCATCCTTTTCACTGCTCATTGCACTTGTTTAAATTTTTAATCAAAAATCAATCGATTTATTCATGAGGAATCGACCATCTACACTTGATGAATCGTTTGATAGATTTGTTTTAATCAAATATGAGCCATGGAATATTTGCAGTTAGCGTGCCAATATTTTTATGATTAACAATCATAGACTTAAAATAAAGCCACACTCCCAATGTCCAATAAATGAACAGCATTGAGAAAGCGCTGTCCAATCAATGGACAATCACTGGGGGCCTAAAACAAGGATGGGTTAGCGATGTTGACGAGTAGATGAAATATCTTCTAAACAATTAAATATGGCGCTTGTTGAACTGGTCGTGAACGATAAAGCAAAATTATGTTAGTAAGACAAAAATTAAAATATAAGTTATTAAAAAACACATATGACTAATTCTTAAATTTACTATTTTAATAAATCGTACGATCAGAACATGAAAGCTATAAAAAGACTGTCATTACTTTGAGTAAATAAATTTAAATTATTAAATATAATTAATAATTCAATTAAATTTGTCTTAATATTTGGTTTTATGTTTTAATCTCTATGTTCTTCATTCAATAACAATAATTGGACTAAGTATGACGAAACCTAAATTTTTACATGAACTACCAATTGAACAGTTAAAACAAATGTCTCAACAAGACATAAAGCAAACAATAAAAGCAGAACAGCTTTATTTTCGACATAGGCCGAAAAAGATCTATTACCTTGCGGTAAATAGAGCTAAAAGCAAAAAAGGTGGATTAGTTAAAGCGAGTGCGTTAGTAGGAAGCTTCTTAGAGAATGGTGATGAGATTGTCGATAGCCCTAATAACTCTGTAGCTATAAATATCTTTATCGGTGATAAGGCCCCTGAAGGCTTTTTGTGCCAAGAAGGTGTTAATCATAGCTAAAGGTTTTGCAATTCATAACTCTATGACAAATCATGGAGGAATCATTCAAGCAACACAACAACGAACCTCTCAAATGGGAAACCTATTTCTACGTGCTGGAGATGGTCACTTTTGTCCTAAGTGTAAATGCTGGTCTACAATACAACCAAGTCATAACCATATCATTATGGACGGAAAACCAGTCGCTTACGTTGACGATCTATTAAGTTGTGGAGCTAAAATTTTACCTAAACAAGATCATGTTGTTGGAACAAGTCAAGGGGAAAACTATAGTAAGAATACAAACTCATCAAGCTTTTTAGCTCAAGGCTTAACTCTATATTCAGGTCAATATCAGTTAGTAAATAATTCAAATAATCAACCCTATAGCAATGTAAAATACATTGTTACCTATGCTGATGGTCGTACTATTGAAGATGTCACTGATGAAAATGGCATGACAGAAAAACTAGAATTTACAGAAAAAGCAGAAGATATTGAAATTAAACTTTTTGAGGCTGATTCATGGTAGATCAACATCAGACTACAACAACCAAAATTGCAAAAGTAGAAATTGTAAAATTAAAATCACCTACCCGCCTCGTCCTATACGGTGGTGCCCGATCTCTTGGAGATAATGGGGCTTTTTTTCATGCCTCTAAAAATGTGATTGCTGATTATAAAAATGATCTACCTCTGAAATCTTATTTTATTTCAAATGGAATGAGGCAGTTTATTGATCTAATAAATGTTCAACCTGAAAATTCCATTCAATCTTTAGACGTTTTTAGCCATGGTTCTGATCTAGGTCTTTATAGTGTGATTGGTGCTTCTTTAAAAAAATCAATGACATTTGAATATTCTCAGTCAAATAATTTATCATCTAATTTATATAGAAATAGATCAACAAAATTGGATCAATATGAATTTTTTGGTGGAGCTAATTGGAGAAATTTATTCATTATTTCAGACATTAATTTTAAAGTTTTTACAAATGAATCAAAAATAGAAATACATGGTTGTAATAGTGCATTTGATGGAGAGCTAGACACTCTTAGCTCTTTAATATCAGTTGCTTTATTCAAAGCTGGTAAAAAAAGAAGTGTTGTTATTGGGCATGCGGATTTTGCTAGTCCAAATAGAGGGGGGACAAAGGATATGTCTAAACAAGATTATCGACATGAGACACGAATAATTTATAATAATGGTAAAGTCATTGCTAAAACACGCAGAGAAGGTCGTCTTTCAGCCGAATTTATAAAAAAAGCTTTAGGAGGGTGAAGTCGTGGAAAATTATGAATACTGGGTTAACGTTTATTCTGCTGTTTTTTCAATATTAATTATATCTTTAAGCTTAAATTCTATTATTTTTATAAAAGATAAAATTAATAAAGTACTCTCTTTTTTTGTCTTTACTGGTCTATATTCTTTAATTTTAAGCTACTTTTTTGGAAAAGCATTTATTGGTTACACTCAACAAGAATTGCTTTTTAAATTCATTTTTGAAGGTTATAGGGCTCATATCTTTCATGGAAATATATACCTATTAATAACTTTAGTCCTTTTAATTCTTTTAATTCTAAGACTATTAATTAATAGAAAAAACCTACATCGACAAGTAAAGGATAGAGCGTCTTGAATTTTTCAGGCTCTCTTTCAGCTGAATTTAGAAAAAAAGCTTTAGTATGGTGAAGTCGTGGAAAATTATGAATACTGGATTAACGTTTATTCTGCTGTTTTTTCAATATTAATTATATCTTTTAGCTTAAATTCTATTATTTTTATAAAAGATAAAATTAATAAAGTACTCTCTTTTTTTGTCTTTACTGGTCTATATTCTTTAATTTTAAGCTACTTTTTTGAAAAATCTTCAATTGGTTATACACAACAAGAACTTTTACCAACGTTTATTTATAAAGGATATAATTCTCATATATTCCAAGGGAATACATATTTGTTAATAACTTTAGTCCTTTTCATTCTATTAATTATAAGACTATTAATTAATAGAAAAACCCACATGGACAAGTAAAGGATTGATCATCTTGAATTTTTCAGGCTCTCTTTCAGCTGAATTTATAAAAAATGAACTAAAGGGCTGAATAGAAAATTACAATTAATTGCCAATATATTTATAAATCGTTGTTCTTGAGATATTTAAGCGCTTCGCTGTCCTTGCGATATTGCCATTTTCTTCTTGTAACACCTGCACAATCATTTGCTTGGTCAAGCTATTTAAGTTTTTATTTTCATCTAATATCAGTTGCTTACTTTGCTGCTGAATCGCTAAATCAGCTTCAGGTAAATATAAATGATTTAAAATTTCACTGTCTTTAAATGCTGCGGATAGCTTCACTACATGAATTAATTCACGAATATTTCCTTCCCATGCGTGCCTATTAAATTGTTGTTCTACATGGCTCGACCATTGCGCTATACCAAATTGATCCAGAACGTGATGTAAAATAACCTGTTTATCTTGACGTAAGCGTAAGGGTTGTAAATGTACCTGAAAACCGCAAATACGATAATATAAATCACGGCGGAATGACTGCTGTTGTATTTTACTTTTTAAATCCTGATGTGTTGCACATAACAGTTTAAATGCTGACTTGATCGGTTTACGTCCTCCAACCCGATAGAACTGCTGATCTTGTAGCACTCTTAAAATTTTCACTTGTAAATGTAAAGGCAAATCACCAATCTCGTCGAGAAAGAGTATGCCCTGATCTGCCAGTTCAATTAAACCTTTTTCGCCTTGCCGTTTAGCACCTGTAAAAGCGCCGCCTTCATAACCAAATAATTCTGCTTCAAGCAAATGATCTGGTATTGCACCGCAATTAATCGAAATAAAAGGTAAATCTACATCCAGCTTCTGATGTAACTGCTGAGCAAAATGATCCTTACCTGTACCTGTTTCTCCGGTAATCAATACAGGAATATCGGCTTTTAATGCTTTCAGCGCCTGATCAAGCAAATGCTGTGTCGTGATTTTGCTTGTTTCATTCTGCAACCGCCCATTCACACTACGTAGCTGGGCATAAAAAAATGCATGGTCAAAACTTTGAATTAAAAAACAATCACTCGAATTTAATGGATTCAAATGCTCAGTGAGTAAAAAATGATCCATTGGTTGCTGCAACAATTGCTCAATAGAACAATTCAGCAGTTTCAACGCCATTTGGTTGGCTTTGAGGATTTTTCCTGATTGATCCAGTACGATCATGCCCGTATAGGCATTGTCCAACAAATCTTTAGAATGTTGAAAATAAAGGACCCGTTGATCAGGTTGTAGTGCTGCCTGAATAATCTTATTTTCCAAAATATAACTTTGGTAAAGTAAGTGACGCAACCAATTGCTCGCCAAAAGCCCTTGTGGTGAAGTGATATCTAAAGCACCGAGTACATCACCACAGCCATTGAATATCGGAACCGATGCACAAGAATAATTTGAAAACTCATCTAGATAATGTTGATGCCCTGTCATGATCATAGGCTGTTTAGACATCACACTACATGTCGGTGCAATCGCACCAAACACAGAGGGCTCAATAATACGACCCGTGCATAAATAATGATATTGGTCATCTAAATCAGGATTGTGACGTTCAGCAATAATTTTAAGCTGATGATTAATTAAGAAAACGATAACATCCTGTTGCCCAAATAAGCGCCAGACATCATTTAATACACCTTCAGCCAATGCGGCTAATTTTATATCGCCCTGTGAAAGGTCAGCGACAGGAAACTCGTCTAAGTCAGTGATTTTGGAGAAAGGACTTAAGCCCGAATTTTTTGCACTTTCCCAAAGCTGTAAAATAGGTGAATCTCGTTGCACAATCTCTGGCAGTTCTCCAGTATTGTAAAAGTTATATTTAATATTTTGCCAAGAAAATTCAGATAACCCATCCATAAGCCTATTCCAAATCCAGCAGTTGCTTTCGATCATCCCTTTGATGATCCCAATATAAAATCACCCTCTATAGAATATGACAAGGGCTAAATACAATTAAATATGTAGCACAAAATCTGCATCATCACAAAATCCCATACGGAGATTTAAAATAAATACTCATGTAAATCAATTATATTTCACATTGCATACTGTCTTTAAATGCAGTCTAGACTTCATTCTTAAATGTTATTTTTCAATCTAAATAAAATGAAATCAAACAATATGTTTGGGGTCTGTTGAAAATTCGTCTATGTTTGCGACTATGTGTGTTTTTTAGACGATACTAGGCGCGAAATACGAAATTTAGCCATTCTAAATGAGTAGTTCGTAACGACGTAGCGGCAAAAAACACGCTAGTCCCGAAGGGTTGTGGCTAAAATTATCTCAGCCTACGTTATGAAACTCGAAAATAGTCTCGCTATTCTCTTCGTTTCATGCCTTGCCTGCTCAATTTTAGCCGACAACGCAAGCCATTTATGAAATATCAACAGCCCCTCATCAATGAAATCATAAAGGGCGCAAACAACACCATGATAATTCCTGAAATAATCATGGATAGACTAGCAATCACTCCTTCTAACTCATGACGTTGTCTTGCTCGCGCAATCCCCATCGCATGAGCGGCATTTCCTAGAGCGGCGCCTTGTGCAATACTGTTTTTATAGCGCATCCATAACAGTAAAAAATCACCAAATAACATCCCCACTAAGCCTGTTATGACCGTAAATAAGGGAATTAAACTGATTGAGCCGCCAATTTTTTCAGTCAACTCCAAAGCAAATGGAATAGAAATCGAACGTGCCAAAAGACTATTTTTCAAAATTTCATCGAAATTGAACATACTTGCCAATAGCCAGCTACTTAAAATCCCCACCAGCATAGACACACTAGAACTGACGATTAAAACGAAAAAATATTGTTTGACGATCGCTCTATAACGAAATACAGGAATCGCAAATGCCACTGTAATTGGTCCTAACATGGCAACCAAATATTGGGTGTATAGGTAATAGTCTTGAAAGCGATGCTGAAATATAAAGATCAAAATAATACTAAGACTCGGCACCACAATAATCGGAGAAAAATATATTTTCTGGGTAAAAACAAATAAGCGCTTTGCCAAGAAGTAACACAGTACCGTCCAAAGCAAGTAAAAAATCCCCCACAACTCCGTCATTCCATATCATCCTGTTGCAAGAATATTTTCACCATCAACACAGAGCTTGCCATCACCAAAGCGGTACTGAGTAAAATCACCAGAAATATTTTCCAACCACTGATCAAAAGCAATTGCTGATACTGAATCACACCGACCACTGGTGGAATAAAAAACAGCAACAGCTCACCCAATAGAATATCTGCACCTAGACTCACCTTTTCCAAATTGAGCCATTGCATTTGCAATAAAATCAGCAATATAAAAAAACCTAAAACACCTGATGCAATGGGTAAATTCAACAGTTTTTGCAACATATATGCAAAACCCCAAATCGCTATAATCAAGCTGATTTGGTAGCTCGCGCGCTTAATCGTGGTTAACTCAGATATTGTATAAAACACTGTCATTTACATCCGTATATTCATCATGACTCAAGCTAAATTTAACGGTACATACCTTTTTTCAACTTGAAATTGAGTGATATATCCGTAGTTTGCAGTGCATTAAAGAAAAAAAATAGCTACAAAAGTAGCCGATAAAAATATAACAGTTTAGCCATGTTTTAAAAATCTGTTATATTTTTTCTCCTCATTTTCTGTACCTACATCCCAACTAGATTATCGTGCAACATCATAATAATTATTTCTAAGTAGGTAGTTTTTATGGAACGATCTATGGTTTTTTCCAAACTTAATCATGACGGTCATGGGTCTATAGCGATCCAATGCCTCAAGCAACGATGGGGCATGCAATGAGTCTCGGATTAACTGCACTAGAACTGGCAAGAATTCAGTTTGCTTTCACTGTGTCTTTTCACATTATTTTCCCTGCAACCTCTATTGGTTTAGCCTGTTTCCTTGCACTGCTGGAATGGAAGTGGTTGCGGACACAAAACCCTGTTTACAAAGACCTATTCAAATACTGGATTAAGATTTTTGCTGTTGCATTTGCTATGGGTGTTGTTTCAGGCATTGTCATGGCCTACCAGTTTGGTACCAACTGGAGTGAGTTCTCGCGTATCTCAGGGAGTGTGACGGGGCCATTGCTCACCTATGAGGTTTTAAGCGCATTTTTCTTAGAAGCAGGCTTCTTAGGAATCATGCTTTTTGGTTGGGGCCGAGTCACCGCAAAGGCACATTTTTTTGCCACACTTATGGTCGCCATTGGAACCTGTATTTCAATGTTCTGGATTTTGTCCTCCAACAGTTGGATGCAAACACCGCAAGGCTTTGCAATAGAAAATGGCATCATTGTTCCGACGGACTGGTGGGCAATTGTATTTAACCCATCGTTCCCCTATCGCTTTGCACATATGGCAACAGCTGCATTTTTAGTGTCTTCATTATTGGTTGTGGGCACAGCTGGCTGGCATCTGCTTAAAGGTCGTCGTGATGAATTAATTAAAAAATCATTCTCTATGGGTTTATGGATGGTACTGGTAACTTCTTGTTTACAGGTAGTTATTGGCGACAACCATGGTTTAAATACCTTAAAACACCAACCAGCGAAATTGGCAGCAATTGAAGGACACTGGGAGACCAACCGTGACCATGCTATGCCACTTCTGCTGTTTGCGACACCAAACATGCAACAAGAAAAAAATACAACTGAATTCGGTATTCCCTATTTAGGCAGTTTGATTCTAACCCACTCCTTAGATGGCGAAGTCACTGGATTAAAGGACTTTGCAGCTGAAGATCGTCCAAATGTAGTCATCGTTTTCTGGAGCTTCCGTGTCATGGTGGGTCTTGGCATGTTAATGGTGCTGCTGTCTTTAACAGCCTTATGGCTACGCAAAAAGAATCGGCTATACGAGTCTACATGGTTTCATAAATTCGCCATTGTGATGGGCCCAACGGGTTATATCGCTTTACTCGCAGGTTGGGTTACAACAGAAGTAGGAAGACAGCCTTGGGTGGTTTATGGCGTATTACTTACCAAAGATGCGTTATCGCATACCGTAACAGCAGACCAAGTGGGACTCAGTCTGATCATTTTTGTACTGGTGTATACCGTTGTATTTGGTGCAGGGATTTATTATATGTTCAGACTCATGAAATCTGGACCTGAGTTTTTAACTCATTTAGATCCTGAAATAACAGGTTTAGGGCATTTTAAAACCCCATTACGCCCCCTCAGTGCTGTGGATGATCCAATCGATGGACAACAAGCGCCGCTAGATCAAAATAAGGAGAAACATCATGATTGATCTCGCTTTAATATGGGTCGGCATTATCGGTTTAGGTGTACTGATTTATGTAGTGATGGATGGCTTTGATTTAGGCATTGGAATTCTCTTTCCATTTATTCCAGACCGACAAGAACGTGATGTCATGATGAATACGGTCGCCCCTGTCTGGGATGGTAACGAAACATGGATGGTGCTTGGCGGCGCGGGATTATTTGCAGCCTTTCCGCTGGTCTATTCTACGGTACTCTCTGCTTTATACCTTCCCATTATATTTATGGTGGTCGCATTGATTTTCCGTGGTGTTGCCTTCGAGTTCCGCTTTAAAGCAATTCGAACCAAATACTTATGGGATCAAGCCTTTATTTGGGGATCGATCTTATCTAGCTTTTTCCAAGGGGTTATCCTTGGTGCATATATCCAAGGTATTCAAACCACTGCGGGTATTTATAGTGGCGGTGTATGGGATTGGTTTACCCCTTTTTCACTTTTCACTGGTTTAGGTGTTGTTGTCATGTATGCCACTTTAGGTTGTGGCTGGTTGATTTTAAAAACGGAAGCGCGTTTACAAGACATCATGTATACGCTGATGCCAAAGCTGTTAATTACGTTAATGATTATTTTTGCTGCCGTCAGTATCTATACCCCGATCACACATCCTGAAATTGCCCAGCGCTGGTTTGCATTACCAAACCTTATATATTTCAGCCCTGTGCCTATTTTAGTTGTACTCTTTTCTGGTTTAATTTTACATGCTTGTAAGCAGCGACATGAGGTCAAACCTTTTGTTTATACGCTGGCATTGGTTTTTCTGGCATTTACTGGATTTGTAATTAGTTTATGGCCCAATATCATTCCACCTTCAGTTTCAATTTGGCAAGCCGCTGCACCAGAATCAAGTCTTAAATTTACCTTGGTCGGCGCGGCAATTCTGATCCCAATTATTATCGCTTATACCTTCTTGTCTTACTGGGTTTTCCGAGACAAAGTCCGTATTGGTGATGAAGGCTACCATTGATCAAGGAGTTTTAGATGAACAAATACATCAAACAACTCAACCCTGCAACATGGTTTATTTTGTTGTGGTGTTTCGGTTTTGCAGCATTGGCTCTAATTGCGGGGTTGTTTAGATTAATGCTTAGTTTTGCCTATTAGGCATATACCTGTTGATGATCTGACTAGCGAAGAAAGGATAAGCATTTAACTATGCTTATCCTTATTTATAGCCAAACCACCTAATTATTTATACAACTGACTTTGCATCAAGTCATTGATCAGAAATGAAGCTTAAGTATTAGTATAAACTTTTAGAAACTGCTGGTTATCAATTCGCTTTTTGTGCTTTTGAATCATAGATAGTTATCCTACCGTGGGGCGACAAGGATGTCGCCGTTGAGCGGGGGTATAGGATGTACCCCTCGCTCAATAAAAGATTTTTGTCCCTTTTTATCTCTAAAAAGGGAGGTATCGCCTACGCAAAGATATTTAAACTTTGAATGTAAGGTGTGGCATTGCAAGCTTTTTAGAATCAAACAATTTATTTTCTCCATACAATTGATTTAATTAAAAATGTTAATTAGGAGAAATTATATTCTTGTGTCTCAGTTTTTACAGATTAACTATACTTGGACGCTTAAATGTCCTGACTGCTAAAGATGGTGCCCCTTATTTTTAATAACGGGCATCACTCGATTTATCGGATTAAGCAAAAAATTAGAATTTAAAGGTATAGGTTGTGATAAAACGATTTTCCACAAAATCTCTACCTGGAAGGTTTCCAACACCATATTTAATATCAGCATCAATATAGCGCCATTCCACTCCAAGTCCCTTTAACCATCCTTCTGGAACAGTATAGTTTACAATCAAATTTTTCTCGGTTTCTTTATTATCCTTAAAGCCAGCCCGATAAATGTCACTACCATTCAAATAACGCAAGGTCAGTTTCAAGCCTGGTACGCCATGATCTTTAAAGTCATAACTATATAAGGCATGCCAAGTAAACTCTTTCGCTTTATAAAATGCAATTGCAGACCAAGTCTGTAAATATCCTTGCGGGACATAACCATTTAAAAGTGGAATATTGTCCTCACCCATATGCTTTTGCACACCCGCTAAAAAGGTATTTGGCCCATGTTGTGCACTCGCTTGTAATCCTACAGATTGGACATCGATATTTCCAAAATAAGCATCGCCATCCTCTTTATAATTAAAATAGCGTGCATCTACTTTTAGCTTGGTCTCATTGACTTTTTCTGTATAAACCGCATTGAAATAGTGTTGTTGATAAATATCTTCCAACTGACCAAACCAGTATGAACCAGTGAAGTTTGGGGTAAACTTATAGTCTAATCCGATAAAATTTAAACCATCACTTCTTTTGTTGGGATCTGTGGAGTTGCCCAAAGTGAATTTTCTATATTCATCATCATCTCGAGCATTGACATGGGTAAAACGGCCTGCGGACAGTTTTAAATTTTGAATGTCTTGGCTTTCTAGCATTACCCCAGCATAGGTCGTGACCAATTGTCGAGAATCATCAATAAATAAAACCGGTGTTTTTGGAAAAAGCTCCCCCACTTTAAGCTCTGTATTTTGATATTTAAGTTTTAAGGTGGCCCCTAATTTTAAATAATCCCGTGCTTGTTGGGCTTCACTTTTGTCATATTTAAAAACGGTATCTAAACGTTCATCATAACGATTATTTAAACGTAGGGCATATTGAAAACCAAAATCCAAACCGACTTGTAGCGCAGTGTCGCTATAACCTGACTCAAAGCGCCCAGATGCTGCCTGCGACCAACTGCCGAGGTCATTCTTGGTATCTTCGTAGTCACGTTCATTATAGAAATTGCGTAAATAAATACTGGTGTTACTCTCTTCTAAAAACTCGGCATAAGCAGCATCTATACTCAGACATCCAAACAGCGTATAAAGTGCAACTCGTTGAGTTCTATAAAGCAGATTTAGCTTTAACATGGGAAATCCTTTCCTGAATCTTTGAAATTCTTGTTGTGTAAGTTCTAGGGTGTTCTTTGTCTTATCCTCCAGACAAAAACTTTTGCACTTCCTTAAAATATAAATAAATTCAAAATGATATAATTAAGAAAATACATCAGTATTACTCATTATCAGAATTATTAATGTAATTTTCCATGTATAATGTGGTATATGTTTATACCTTTTCAGTCATACCACTGCTATTTCAAACCTAGATAAACAATTTTTTATGTATAAAAACATTTTAAGATTTTGAAAAATAAATATTTTTTATTATTTTTAATGATCTAACAACATGGTTATTTTCAAGCTATAGCATGACAGCATCACAGTTTTATGATTTGAGCGGGTTAAATATACCTTTTAAGTATTTAAAGATACCGAATTCAGTCTAGATAAGGGGATTACATTCAATTAAGGTATATAGAAGGATTTATGAACCAAGCAAGATTAGGAATGATGCTGGCTCAACGCACAACATATCTTAAAAGATATGACGCAAACCAGCATTATGGCAAGATTAAGGAGATAGCCATGACAGCCAATAATATTAGAATTTTCGAGACGGAAGAAGTACAGAATTTCATTAACCTACTCAGCGGACTTGAGCAAGACGGTGGAAATCCTCGTACTAAGCAAATCATTCATCGGGTGGTTTCTGACTTATTTAAGACCATTGAAGATTTAGAGATTTCTTCTGACGAATATTGGGCTGCAATTGCATATTTAAACCAGCTAGGTACCAGTCATGAAGCAGGCTTACTTTCTCCTGGTTTAGGCTTTGACCACTTCCTTGATATGCGTATGGATGCAATTGATGCCGCTTTGGGTATTGAGAACCCAACTCCGCGTACCATTGAAGGCCCACTTTATGTCGCAGGTGCACCTGTTGCCCAAGGTTTTGCTCGTATGGATGATGGCAGTGATCCAAATGGCCATACTCTGATTTTGCACGGTACAATTTACGCTGCAGATGGTCAACCACTGCCAAATGCACAAGTTGAAATCTGGCATGCCAATACCAAAGGTTTCTATTCACACTTTGACCCAACTGGCGAACAACAGCCTTTTAACATGCGCCGTACCATTATGACGGATGCTCAAGGTCAATACCGTGTACAAACGATTCTGCCTGCAGGTTATGGCTGTCCACCAGAAGGTCCAACCCAACAATTGTTAAATCAATTAGGCCGTCATGGTAATCGTCCTGCACATATTCATTTCTTTGTATCTGCAGATGGTCATCGCAAACTAACCACGCAAATTAACGTTGCTGGCGACCCGTACACTTATGATGACTTCGCCTACGCAACACGTGAAGGCCTTGTGGTTGACGCAATCGAACATACAGATGCAGCAGCGATCCAAGCCAACGGTGTTGAAGGTCCATTTGCCGAAATGGTATTTGACCTCAGACTTAGCCGCCTTGTAGATGGTGTTGATAACCATGTGGTTGACCGCCCTCGCCTACAAGCTTAATTCAGCTAAAAGTCATTTTGTGAATCTAGAAATCAGGCGAGCTGTAATGGTTTAGCCTGATTTATTTTATGGAAAAGATATTTAGATGGATATTCATACTTTTGATGCAGCACGCAATACTATTTTAACCGTTGTTCCTGAAGATGCGAAAGCTCTGGCTCGACTGCGTGCCATTCTACAAGCAGGTCAATTTCCGACGGTTACAGTGATTGGCAAATATAATCATGGTAAAAGCCGACTGTTAAATGAGCTTATTGGTCAAGATATTTTCTCAGTTGCGGATAAACGAGAAACGGTGGCCCTCTCCGAACATCTGCAACATCATATCCGTTGGTTAGATGCACCGGGTTTGGATGCTGATGTGGCGACAATCGATGATCAACTTGCTCAAGATGCGATGTGGAATAAAGCAGATATTCGCCTAATGGTCCATTCGGTACGTGAGGGTGAGTTTGATCCTTATGAATTACACTTATTCCAGCAATTCGAGCAAGATGCAAAGCAAACCCAACGACAAAGCTTACTGCTGCTTACCCAAATTGACCAGATTCCAGATCAAACCATTTTAGCGCAGATTATTGGCAGCATTCAAAATCAAGCACCAACTGCAACTGTACTACCTGTATCAGCTACACGGCACCGTCAAGGTATCGAAAATTCCAAACCCGTACTGGTACAACGCAGTGGTATCCCCGAACTACAACACACACTTCATCGGATGCTTGAGCAAGTCCCCGCAATACGTCAATTTGAAAAAAAACAGATCATTGTTGATCTAAAAACGCGCTTATCCCAACACCTAGAAACCATTCAAAGCAACATTCAGCAACTTACAGCAACCTTACAGCAGCAACGCCAAAATTTTGAGCGTGATCTCAATCAAATATTAGATAAAGTACGTCAAGATTTACAACCGGTCCTACAGGTCTCTGGGCAGGATAATTCGCTAGAACCAGATTCTTTTGCCAATATGTATAAAGTAACCGCAGGCAAACGTGATCGTAACCGTATTCAAGTGGCTTATTCTCGTGCCTGTATCGAAATCAATAGCCATCTGGTGCGCTATGGTGTGGTGGGTTTACCTGATACGCAAAAAAGTAATGTACGTAGTCTAGATACGGTCATGGTTGCGGTGATGGGTGTCTCGGTCAAACTGCGTAAGGATCTCAATCTTATTTTTGTCGAAGAATCAGGTCGTCAGCGTTTACGTGGTGAATTTGCCCATTATTTTGAATTGTCTTCTGATCGAATGCAGTTGCAACAGCAATTACTTAATTTGCAGCAGCAACAGCAGCTCATCATACAAGCCCAACAGGCATCAACCACTTTGGAGCAGGTATAATGACCGTCCATGATTCGATTCAGACGCTGATTGCGAGCACCGAAGCTTTTGATCAGCAGGAACAGGACATCATCCTGCATTTAAATAAGATGCACACGTGGCATCAGCAACTGGCGATCAATCTCAATAAACAACGTATCAATCCCATTGGACTGACATCATATAGTCAGATTACCCAAGACATCGCAGTACTCAATTCTCAGCTTAAAAGCTATCTCAGCCATTGGGAAACACAATTAGAAACCCTACATGCTGCACAATCCATCGCAGATCATTTTGACGATAAGATTATTTTGCTGATTTTCGGAAAATTCAATGCGGGTAAAAGTTCATTCTGTAATGTATTGGCAGAGTGTTTTCACAGACATCAGCAAAGCGTTGAATATTTTTATCTCGACTCAGGTCAAATCATCCATAGTCAGGAGCGTTTTAAAGAAGGTGCCACAGAAACCACCACACGCTTACAAGGCGTTTGTTTAGCGAATAATCTCATCCTGCTGGATACGCCAGGACTCCATTCCGTTACGCCAGAAAATGCCACATTGACCCAACGCTTTATGGATAGTGCGGATGGTGTCCTTTGGCTCAGTAGTTCCTCCTCACCCGGTCAGGTCAAAGAATTAGCAGCTTTGGGGCAGGAATTACGCCGACATAAACCGTTATTGCCAGTGCTTACACGAAGTGATTATTTTGAAGAAGATGAAGTCGATGGCGACATTTGCCAGATTCTATGCAATAAAACCTCTGACCAACGTTATCTGCAAGAAACCGATGTTTATACCCGTGCTATTGACCAACTGATCGCAATGCAAATTGATCCTGTACTGTTGCAATCGCCAATTTCAACTTCCTCTCAGATGTTGAAAAATGCGGATTTCAATGATCAGGCTATGCAAATGACAGGTTTTAATCGTTTATTTGATGCACTTTTACATTTGATCCAACCTGCTCTAGCTTATAAACAGCGTAAACCTGCGGAAGCCTTGTTACATCATTTACAAGAACAAATTCTAACGCCTTTACAACTTGAAGTTGTGCCACAACTGCATCAATTACAGCAGCAGCTAAGCAATGCTAAGAGCGCCTTAGCACAACATAAACAGCAGATCATTACGCAAACATGGCGCAGTATGATTGCAACCCTGCCAAGCTTATTAGAGCAACATGCCGAGCAGCAAGCGGTGGATGAATTGTATAGTGCACTGACCCAACAGGCTCAACAGCTTCTATCACAACATATTGCAAATACTTTATCGGATTATCAACTACAATATGCCCCTCTCAGTCCGTTACAGTTTGCTGAGCATCTGGCGTATGAAGTGATTTATGCTGATGATGCAACCGAGATCTTGGCCATTGGCCATGACCGTTTATATAGCGAGATCTCACATAGTTTATGGCAAAAGCTTGATCTATATAGCGATGAAGTTATTGCACAATGCCAAGAACTGCTGAGCAATCTTCAAGAGCAAATTGCCACCATCCAGCAAGGCTTAATCAATGACGAACAGGAACTACAATACATTGCGAATTCATTAAGAATGAAGGGATAAAGACTGATAATGTCATTTTAAAATCATGGTTTCAAATCATTAACTCAATAGATCTCATTCATAAATCAAAAAAATGATCATGTTGAGTGAATCATATTGGTATTGAAAGTCCCTTCTCCCGTTGGGAGAAGGCGAGGATGAGGGGATTTTATATTGATCTCAGCGCAGATATATACTCGATTAATCCCCATCGAGTTGAAGTGGAATCCCTTCCTCTTCAAAGACCTGTCGAATACATTCTAAAATCTTAGGTAAATAAGGACTTTGATCCATATTTCTCACGGCTAATGAAATAGGACTATAGGCCTCTATATCCAAAATCGGAATATAGACCAGATTTTTCATGCCTATTTCACTGGCGCTTTCAGGAATAATGCATATCCCTTCCCCTGACGACACCAAACCCAAAGCCATATGGATTTCTCGAACTTCAACCATATCTTTCGGTACCAAGCCTAATTCGGTAAAAATGGATTGAATCAAGGTTGAGAAATTGGGCTTCTGTGTGGCTGGATAAGAAAAAATAGGTTCATTGATGATTTGCGATAAATAAATACCTTTATCAATATAACTGGTTAAATGATGATTTTTATGCGCGGCTAATTTTAATTTCTCTTTGTACAATAAAATGCGCTTAATCGATGGATCACTAATTCTTAAACGACCAAAGCCTAAATCTATTTTACCGAGTTTGAGTGCTTCGATTTGATCCTTGGTACTGTGCTCAATCAGCTCAACCTGAATGTCAGGGTTATTTTGACGAAATAAATAAATTACCTGAGGCAGTAATGCATACAGCAATGAACTGACATAACCAATACGGACAATTGTATTCATTGAACTAATACGCTTCGCCATAGAGGTGGCTTGCGCAGTATGAGTCAAAATTTGTACCGCATGTTGGTAAAAGAATTGCCCTGCTTCTGTTGTTCTTACTGGACGTGTGCCACGCTCAAATAAAAGAATACCGAGTTCTTCTTCTAACTTTTGAATCTGACGGCTCAATGGCGGTTGAGCAATACATAGTTTCTCTGCAGCTTTGGTAATACTCTGCTCTTCGACCACCGTAACGAAATAACGAAGATATCTTAATTCCATCTCTCTAAATCCCTTTTATATACCTTTTAAGTATCTAAAAATACCAAAATCGGCCTAGTTAAAGATATTACATTAAATTAGGGTATATAAATAGATTGATACTTAAGAAATAACCACGATGTACAAGTCCATAGAAACGCTGTTAATCGAAATTCCAACGATACGTCCTCACAAGATGGCCGTTGCGACAATGCAAACCCAAACCTTGGTCCTGATTAAAATCACGACTGAAGATGGTTTAATTGGCTGGGGTGAAGCGACCACAATTGGCGGTTTAGGTTATGGCGAAGAAAGCCCTGAAAGTGTAAAAACCAATATTGAAACCTATTTTGCGCCATTGTTAAAAACGCTGTCTGGTGCCAATATTGCCCAAACAATGCAAGTGATCCATCGTAATATCAACGGTAATCGTTTTGCGAAATGTGCTGTTCAAACTGCATTATTAGATATTCAAGCGCAACGTTTAGGTCAACCCCTGAGTGAGATTCTAGGCGGTCGCTTACGTGACAGTATTCCTGTGCTTTGGGTTTTGGCGTCGGGTAATACCGAAAAAGACATTGCCGAAGCAGAAAAAATGATTGCGTTAAAACGTCACAATGTCTTTAAGTTAAAAATCGGTTCACGTCCTGTTGAACAAGATGTTGAGCATGTATTGGCAATCAAAAAAGCCTTGGGTGCAGACATCTCAATTCGTGTAGACGTTAACCGTGCTTGGTCTGAACTAAATGCAATTAAAGGGATTCAAATGCTTCAAGATGGTGGCGTTGACCTGATTGAACAGCCTTGCGCAATACATAATATTGAGGCCATGCAACGTCTTAGCCGTAAGTTTGATATCGCGATCATGGCAGATGAGTCGTTAACAGGTCCGCAAAGTGCTTATAACTTGGCAAAAACCAATGCAGCCTCAGTCTTTGCGGTAAAAGTTGCGCAATCTGGTGGTCTGATTGAAGCATGCGAAGTCGGTAAAATCGCCAATCTGGCAGGTATTGATCTTTATGGTGGCACTATGCTTGAAGGTCCTGTTGGAACAATTGCCTCAGCACATGCCTTCTCTACATTTAGCAATCTCACAGCGGGAACTGAATTATTTGGCCCACTGCTACTGACTGAAGAAATTTTAAAAACACCGCTTCAATATGGCAATTTTGAGCTCAAAATTCCAACTGGTCCGGGCCTCGGCATTGAACTAGATGAAGACAAAATCGACAACCTACGTCGTCAATAATTCAAGGAGCTGACATGCTTTTCCAAGTACGAATGGATGTACACATCCCCCTCGATATGCCCGTCGAAAAAGCCAATGAAATTAAAGCAATTGAAAAGGCTTATTCACAAGATTTACAACGTCAAGGGAAATGGCGTCATATCTGGCGTATTACAGGTCAATACTCAAACACCAGTATTTTTGATGTAGAGAGCAATGAAGAACTCCACAATATTTTACAGGGATTGCCTTTATATCCTTATATGAATATCGAAGTGACTGCCTTAAACCGTCATCCGTCTTCAATTCGAGAAGATGACCATTAAGCAGCGGGTGTAAATTCATTGACTAAATAACTGTGAGATAAGTTCTTTCTCACAGTTTTTTAAGTTTCTATACATGTCTATCTTTGCTAATGCGGCATGTATAGAAATTTAAAAACATGGATAAAAGGTTCGTCTTATGATTGATAAAAGTAAGCTCTCGTTGACTGAGGTTCTGTCACACATCAAAAATGGTGCAACCATTATGATTGGTGGCTTTGGAACAGCAGGACAGCCCGCAGAGCTGATCGATGGGCTGATTGAACTTGGCGTTAAAGATCTGGTGATTGTCAATAATAATGCAGGCAATGGCGATTACGGTCTGGCTAAACTGCTTAAATCGGGTGCAGTCCGTAAAATCATTTGTTCTTTCCCACGTCAGTCTGATTCTTGGGTATTTGATGAACTCTATCATGCGGGCAAGATCGAACTTGAACTGGTTCCTCAAGGCAATCTCGCGTGTCGTATTCAAGCTGCTGGGATGGGTTTAGGTGCAGTGTTTACCCCAACAGGTTTTGGCACCTTATTGGCAGACGGCAAAGAAACTCGTCATATCGATGGCAAAGACTACGTGCTTGAATATCCGATTAAAGCAGACTTCGCACTGATTAAAGCACATCAAGGCGACCGTTGGGGCAACTTGGTTTATAACAAATCAGCACGTAACTTTGGTCCAATCATGGCGATGGCTGCAGATGTCACCATTGCACAGGTTTCAGAGCTGGTTGAATTAGGTCAACTCGATCCTGAACACATTATTACCCCAGGAATTTTTGTTCAGCATGTGGTTGCAGTTGATGCAGCCAATGGTAATGGAGAATAACAATGAGCTACCAAAAACTAAGCCGTGACCAAATTGCTGAACGTGTTGCCCAAGATATTCCCGATGGGGCTTATGTCAATTTAGGCATTGGTTTACCGACCAAGATTTCAAAATATCTGCCAACAGACAAAGATGTATTTTTGCATTCTGAAAATGGTTTATTGGCTTTTGGTCCTCCACCTGCCAAAGGTGAAGAAGATCCTGAGCTGATTAATGCAGGCAAAGAATATGTGACTATGCTAACGGGTGGCTCGTTTTTCCATCATGGTGATTCTTTTGCCATGATGCGTGGTGGACATCTGGATATTGCTGTATTGGGTGCATTCCAAGTGGCAGCCAATGGCGATCTTGCCAACTGGCATACCGGTGCGCCAGATGCGATTCCTGCGGTGGGTGGTGCAATGGATTTGGCTGTAGGGGCCAAGAAAGTCTTTATCACCACAGATCATGTGACTAAGCAAGGTGAACCTAAGATTGTTGAAGAACTGAGCTATCCAGTAACAGGCAAACATTGTGTTGATCGTATTTATACCGACTTATGCGTGATTGATGTGACTACAGATGGCTTAAAAGTGCTTGAAAAAGTTGCAGGTCTAAGCTTTGAAGAATTACAGGCTTTGACGGGTGCTCAATTGATTGATGCGACACAGGGATAATAAATCCCTCCCTTGCGGAATGATTAAATCTCTCCTAACGGAATGATTAAATCTCCCCTAACCCCTCTTTATGAAAGAGGGGGAACTTCTTCTTTTACAAAGAGGTGAGCTGCGGCTGTAGCAGCGCAAGGGAGATTATTTAAGGATATAAACAACATGAAAAACGCTTACATCATAGATGCCATCCGTACCCCATTTGGTCGTTATGCTGGTGGTCTTGCGCCAATACGTGCAGATGACCTCGGTGCAATTCCAATTCAAGCATTGATACAACGTAATCCAACGGTAGATTGGCAGCAAGTCGATGATGTGATCTATGGCTGTGCAAATCAAGCCGGTGAAGACAATCGTAATGTCGGGCGTATGTCAGCATTATTGGCAGGTGTGCCCTACCAAGTGCCAGCAACCACTGTGAACCGTCTATGTGGATCGTCACTGGATGCGATTGCCATGGCAGCTCGCGCCATTAAAGCCAATGAAGCAGATTTAATCATTGCCGGTGGTGTAGAAAGCATGAGCCGTGCGCCCTATGTGATGGGCAAGTCGGACAGTGCTTTTGGACGCAGTCAAAAGATTGAAGACACCACCATGGGCTGGCGCTTTATCAATCCAAAACTCAAAGAATTGTATGGTGTGGACAGCATGCCACAAACCGCTGAAAACGTGGCAGAACAATTCAATATTAACCGTGTGGATCAAGATCAGTTTGCGCTAAATAGCCAACAACGTACTGCGGCTGCACAAGCTCAAGGTTTTTTCCAAAATGAGATTGTGCCCGTCACTATTCCACAGCGTAAAGGTGATGCTGTGCTTGTGGATACCGATGAACATCCACGTGCATCAACCACTTTAGCTGCGCTGACAAAACTTAAAGGTGTGGTCAAAGCTGATGGTACGGTCACGGCGGGTAATGCATCAGGGATTAATGATGGTGCAGCGGCATTATTGATTGCCTCAGACGAAGCTGTAGAAAAATACCAATTAAAACCACGTGGCAAAATTATTGCAGCAACCACGGTGGGTGTTGAACCACGAATTATGGGCTTTGCACCTGCGCCTGCGATTAAGAAACTGCTTAAACAAGCTGATCTTAGTTTAGCGCAAATGGATGTGATTGAACTAAATGAAGCTTTTGCTGCCCAAGCTTTGGCGGTAACCCGTGATTTAGGTTTGGCAGATGATGATGCACGCGTCAATCCTAATGGTGGGGCAATTGCCTTAGGTCATCCTTTGGGCGCATCAGGTGCCAGACTGGTGACGACTGCCTTAAATCAACTTGAACAGATCAAAGGTAAATATGCTCTATGTTCAATGTGTATTGGGGTGGGACAAGGTATTGCATTAATTATTCAACGTGTTGATCAAAATTAAGGAACGAGCAATGCCAACTTTTCAATCAGCGGATGCACAGATTTATTATCAAAGTTTTGGAAACCCTAACTCCCCTGCACTGGTCTTTTCAAATTCCTTAGGGACCAACTATAGCATGTGGCAAAAGCAGTTCAATTATTTTAAAGAACGCTTTTTTGTCATTTGCTATGACACCCGTGGACATGGTTCTTCATCTGCGCCACAAGGTCCTTATACCTTGCCCCAATTGGCTGAAGATGTGATTCGATTACTGGATCATTTAAATATTGAAAAAGCCAGTTTCTGTGGCATTTCTATGGGGGGGTTAACAGGTCAATGGTTAGCCATTCATTATCCACAACGATTTAATGCTGTTGTTATCAGTAATACCGCAGCAAAAATTGGACAAGAACAAGCATGGCTAGATCGTGCCCAACTTGTCCGAGAACAAGGTTTAACCAGCATCGCAGCAACCGCTGCATCACGTTGGTTTACAGATCCCTTTATCCAAAGTCATCCTGCAATTGTCAATAATCTGTGTAACGACTTAAGTGCTGGCAGCGCAATAGGTTATGCCAATTGTTGTGAGGCTTTGGCTAAAGCGGATGTCCGCAATCAACTCAAAGATATCACGATTCCAGTTTTGGTCATTGCAGGAACGCAAGACCCTGTAACTACAGTTGCAGATGGGCAATTTATGCAACAGCACATTCCGCAATCCCAACTTGTGGAAATTCAAGCATCGCATATTTCAAATACTGAATGTCCTGAAGCATTCAATGCTGCACTTGAAAAATTTCTCTCTGAAATTCTTACGACTGAGCTTTGACACTTAATTTTTGACGCAGCATAAAGGGATAGAACATATCCCTTTATTTTTGGCATTTCATCAAGACTTGATAAAGCATATTTAAAATAAAATGATGAGATAAAACTCAGTACCAAACACTTTAAAATAGGGTCTGTTGACATTTCATAAATGGCTTGCGTTGTAGGTTAAAATTGAGCATGAGACGTATACGTCGTAAAGCATGAATGAGAATAGCGAGACTATTTTCGAGTTTCATAACGAAGGCTGAGATAATTTTAGCCACAACCCTGAGCAAGAACAAAGCACTGCTTTGTTTGCAGCGCAAGGCGCAGCGGGGGGACTAGTATGTTTTTTGCCGCTACGTCGTTACCTTGCGAAACAGTGTTTCTCATCATTTAGAATGACTAAATTTCGTATTTCGCGCCTAGTATCGCCTAAAAAACATACGTAGTCGCAAACATAGACGAATTATCAACAGACCCTAAGCCTCTTTATTTAAAAGTATAAATATATACCCACAAAGTAATAGAAAATTACATATAAAAATAACAATCATTTTATTTAATCAGGACCTGCATATCGATAAATCTGCTGTTTTTAGAAAACATCTAAAAGCATTTATTTCCCAACACTCTATTTCTCAACAATAATGAAAAGGATATTTCAATTGAAAAAAAGCCCCTCAAATAATCAACTGAGCGATAAACACCACTTAATCAAATTAGGTGTTTTAAGTTGTTTATTGCTTGCAGGATGTAGTTCATCCTCTCGTTTAGAATCAAACCCAGTGCAAAAACAGGTCACGATTCAACGTGACAATTTTGGCACACCGCATGTCTATGCCAAGGATACTTATGGTCTTTTTTATGGCTATGCTTATGCAGTCGCAACTGATCGTTTATTTCAAATGGAAATGTCAAAACGTACAGGTTTAGGCACTGTTGCTGAAGTGCTCGGTCCCGATTATCTACAATATGATATTGCAACCCATAGTCGCTTTAATCCTGAACAGATTAAACAACAAATTGCCCGACTTTCTCCTGAAGATCGTGCCATTTTCGATGGTTATGCTGCTGGTTTTAATAAGCGTGTCCAAGAGGTTTTGGCCAATCCAGAGCTGATGCCTAAAGAATTTATTGATTATGACTTTAAACCATCGACATGGCAGCAAGAAGATATCGCAATGGTCTGGGTGGGCTTAATTCTCAATCGCTTTTTTTCAGCCAGTTCAGAAGTCTCAAACTTAGATTTACTGACTCAACTACAAAAAGAAAAAGGTCAGGAAACAGGATTAAAAGTTTATCAGCAATTACGTTGGCTAGATGATCCGAGTGCTCCTACAATTATTCAATCTAAAGCAAAACCACAAGTTTCAGCACATCAGCAACACATGTTAAAAGGTATAGCGCCTATCTCAGACCAAGCAGCCAAAAACTATTTAGCTCAAGCGCGTATTGCATTGGGTAAAAGTGTGGTTGATGGCGTCCCTACAGCCAGTAATGCCTGGGTGGTCAAAGGAGATAAAACGGTAGAAGGCCAAACGGTTTTATATAATGGCCCTCAACAAGGCTGGTACACGCCTGCCATTACTTATGCGGTTGGGTTACATGGTGCTGGCTATAATCTCACCGGGATTACCCCCGTCGGTCTACCTGCAATTCTATTTGGAACCAATGGAAAAATTGCTTGGGGTTCAACTGTCGGTTCGCTTGATACCAATGACGTCTATCAACTCAGCTTAAATCCGAGCAATCCAAAACAGTATCGTTATCAAGGCAGTTATATTCCCTTTGAACATCAACAGATCAAAATTAAAGTCCGTAATCAACCAGACCACGTTTTAGATGTGTATCAAAGTAAACAAGGCTTTGTCAGCACATGGGATGAAAAAAATCATACCGCCTATGCACAAAAACGTAGCTGGGAAGGTGTAGAGATTGAAACTTTATTGGGCTGGGCCAATGCAGCAAAAGCGAGCAACTGGCAAGAATTCCTAGATCAAGCCAAACGTGTCGCGGCTTCGATTACGTGGTTTTATGCCGATACCCAAAATAATATTGGTGTCGCTGCATTGGGTCGTTTACCGATCCGCCCTGAAAACCAGCATATTCAACTGCCTGCTCAAGGTGATGGCTCAATGGAATGGCAGGGTTTCTATGATTTCTCACATAATCCCAAAGCCTATAACCCTGAAAAAGGCTATATTAGCAGTTGGAACAATAAAGCTTATGCGGATTTACGTTCCGATTCCTCCAACTTCTCTCATGTTGACCGTGTCAATGAACTGATTGAACCCCTAGAAAGTAAAGCAAAATTAAGCCAACAAGACATTTGGGATATCAATAAAATGGGCGCTTGGTCGGATCTGAATGCGCGTTATTTTATTCCTTATATGGTCAAAGCTGCGCAAAGCCCGAACGCATCACCTTTAGCAAAGAAAATCGCACCGATATTGGCGAGTTGGGACTTCAAACTTCGTCCTGACAGTGAGGCTAAATTCTATCAAGGCGCAGCACCTGTCATTATGCGTACATGGCTCAATCAAATGATTGAATTGGTGCTTAAACCAAATCTATCTGAAAATATTTATGCACGTTATACAGATACCCTTTACCCAGTAAATAATGACCCACGGAGTACACAACCTGCGAATGCATCTAAACTGATCTGGAATGCACTGCAAGGCAAACAAGCCAGCGTTGCTCAAACCGTTGATTTCTTAAAAGGACAATCAGCAGATGATGTGGTGTTAACTGCCTTGGAAAACACCTTAATTCAGCTTTCAAAACAATATCATTCAGACCAACCCAATGATTGGAAAATTCCTGTTGCCACAATGGGATTCTCCAACAAAAACTCAGTGGGTATTCCATGGGCTGATCAGGCGCATCAACAACAGCTGAGCACCTATGGGAATACAGGGAGTGCAACCTTTAGAGTGGTACTCAATCCCAATCAAGTCAGCATGTGTTCAATTCTTGCACCTGGTCAAAGTGGATTTATTCATCGCAATGGAAAGACCGATGCACACTTTGCCGATCAGCTCCCATTATTTGAAAACTATCAATGTAAGGATGATGCAGTAAGCCAAAAGCAAATTGATCAAGCAACACAACAAAGTATGACTTTAACCTATTAATTTTTACTCGAAACAGCCCAATATATAGATATATTGGGCTGTTTAAATTTTAAAGCTTGTTCAACTTATATATTTTCAGAACTTATCAAGCCTATATTCGCAATCAGTAGATCACTGGAAGCGATACCACTCTTTTTAGACTGTGCTACCTACTTTTAAATATCTATGCACATTTTTAATAGCGAATCATCACTGATTTTAATTCAGTGAAATCTTCAATAAATGCATCTGAAAACTCTCGACCAGTTCCTGAAGCTTTCACACCACCAAATGGAACCGACGGATCTAAAAAAGTATGCATATTGACCCATAAAGTACCCGCTTCAATTTTCGGTATTAAACGCAAAGCTTTGGACAAATCATTGGTCCAAATACTTGCGGTTAAACCAAACCGAGAATGATTCATCAGCTGAATGAGTTCTTCGTCCGTTTCAAATGGCATTAATCCTACAATTGGGCCAAAGGTCTCTTCTAAAAATAATGGATCATCAATCGCTTTTAAAGAAATTAAAGTCGGTTCGACAAAATAACCTGTTTGTTGCAAAGTATCTCCACCAGCAATAATTTGATTATTGGCTTTGGCCAAATCTAAATAATGCTTTACTTTATCAAAGTGAGGTCGGTTAGACAGCGGACCAAACATACTGCTTTCATCCATAGCCGATCCAATTTTAAATTGAGATAATGCTTTAGAAAGCTTTGCAACAAGCTCATCATATTTTGTCTGATGCACAAAAAAACGTTCTGGCGATGCACATACTTGGCCTTGATGCACAAAAGTTGCTTGTATCAAGGTAGGTAAAATCTCATCTATATTTGCATCAGCCAAAATGGCAATCGCATTTTTACCCCCCAACTCCAAGCTAACACGAGTTAAATCACTGCTCATCGCAAGCTTACCAATAGCAATCCCCGTAGGTACTGAGCCTGTGAAAGAAACCTTTTTAACCAAGGGTGACTCAATCAGATATTGCCCAGTTTCGCCTTTACCCGTCACGACATTGATCACACCTGCTGGAATACCCGCTTCAATTGCTAACTCCGCTAAACGTAGCAATGACAAACTGGCAAATTCACTGGGTTTCAGCACAATGCTACAGCCTGTTGTTAAAGCTGAACCAATTTTCCAAATGCCAATCATGAGTGAAAAATTCCACGGAACAATACCCGCGACGACCCCAACAGGCTGCCTTAAGGTAAATGCGGTATATTTTTCACCTTGTGTAGAAGGAATAGAAGGTTGCATGGTTTGACCATGAATCTTGGTAGCCCAACCAGCAAAATATCTTAAAAAAATAATAGATTGTGCCACTTCAAGATGACGGGAAATATGAATTAATTTTCCAGTAGACAAAGACTCTAGTTGCGCAAGTTCCTCAGCATATTGCTCAATTAAATCTGCCAATTTATTTAGTTTTACACCACGTTGATACGGTGTCGTTTCAGCCCAAGCATTTTGAAAAGCATGATCTGCACTGGATACTGCATCTACAACATCTTGTTGACTAGCGATACTGATCTGAGCAATGACTTGTTCGGTAGAGGGGTTTACAATATCAACTTTATTTGAATGTTGAGCAGCAACCCACTTTCCGTCAATAAAATGTCCATGCGCTCTATTCAAAAAAGTCTGTACGCTATCTAATATTTTGACTTCATTCATTTTTATTCCTCACACTTAACTTTAAAGGGCTTAATTAATAGATATATTGCAAAATCAATTGAGCATATAGATTGGTCTTATCATCATAGTTTTGAGTACCGCCACTATGGATATCTTGCTTCGGTTTATACAGCCCAATGAGCGGAATAACGGTAACGTTTTTATTTACAGACCAGACCGAAAACACATCCAACTCATGTCCATCAACATTTGTTAAAGCTTTATTTACTGTTTTAAACTTATGTGCCAAAGCACCTAATATAAAATTTTCTTTTAAATTCATCATGTAAGATATTTGATGAATATCGGCATTTTTATTGAAAGGACCCGCATAGTTTCCAGCAACCTCCCCCTGAAACCATGTTCCAAATCCCACGGTATTTCCATAAAACATGGGATCATATTGGTCTGAAAAACGACTAAAGCGATAGCCTAGCGAAGGCGTATATTTTGAGGATAAAAAGTTATAGTTCAGTCCTAAATAACCTGCATTTTCTTGGTGTTCCTTTTTGTCTTGAACAACAAATTCAGATTTAATTTGTAATTCTGGTAACAGTTGATAATTCAAACGTAAAGCATAATTTTTAAGATCTTCCCGCCCTGAAATATGCTCGGCATCGTCAAGATCTAATACATTTAAGTAAGTAAATCCGATACCTTTATCATTAAGTTGATACATCAGATCAGTTACAAAGAGTTCTGATGAAAATTGTGCTTTATTATTCGATTTTAAATAGGCCAGTTTTAAGGTTGTATGATCTTGCAATTTATATTGCAGCAGACTGGTAAAATCAAAACTGCGTCGTGCCGCCAGATAATAGGTCCCTCCACGGTCTAATGCGCCATCTGCGGGTAGTTTCCCAAGGTTTAATGCATCACCAGCAATAAAAAAACCGTCCCCAATCATTATATTTTGTCGACCAATACTTAAATCATATGTGGTCAATTGATCTTTATGAGTACCATCTTTAAAACCAATGACCCATTCGTTCACATCAGTTTTACGTTCTTTACCATTACTATTTTGTCCTGCATCCCCCTCTCCAAATGTGGCTGAGCTAATCCCACTCAAACCTGCATAGAGTTGGTTGTTATTCAATGTGTATTGTCCTTTTGCACCATATTTAAGATGCCCTTCTTGCCAATTTATTCTTTGCTCAGCTATGTTTTCACCGTTATAACTTTTCCCACTGCTAAAAGCACCCAAGGTGACTTCAAAAATCGGTTGGATTTCTATTTCGCTTGCATAGACAGTTGAAAAAATTGAGACAAAGAGAGTCCCTCTCATCACTTGAGAAAGTAGCGTTTTCATACAAAATTCCTTTTTGTGAACGGTCTACAAGACGCTAAGTTTTGGGTAACTTATTGGTTACCCATACTTGCTGATTGGCATCTTTAGTGATGCTCATGCTGGGTATTTTCTTTTTCATCACCCAAGTTCAAGGTCGGTGTATTGTCAAAGAAATTCCACGGTTTGATTAAGGTATAAACCCATTCTGTTGGCATAATTGGCCATTCTTCAGCACGTGCTACATGGGTTGTTCCTGTCGTCATCCAGACCACAAGGTCTTTATTCTCAATATTGTCATTGTTACGAATAAACTGTCCTAAACCAGTATCTTGCGTTGAGCGATTTGAATATTTACCTTCAGGGTAGCGTTCATCAGCATTGTACTGCGTCACCCAAATTTGCTTATCCATAAAATTCAGGCGTTTAAATAACCATTCATCTTTGGCAAAATTTGCCCCCTTCGCCACAGGGTGTGTACCGCCAGCAAACGGAATCAGCTGATAAGAAACTGGGTTACCGAGTTTATTTTCCTTATTAAAGTTGGTTAGCAAACGAATAGTCGACGGATCAAACTTTTCAGCAGCGTTTTGCTCATTGCTAATCACCTGACTATCAATTTGCATCGTACTTGTACGAACACCACCTCTGTCATTTACCTTTACGACAGGGTCCATGTGCATAAAGCTATTATTTTCCCCATCGACATCCATATCTAAACGGAAGTTATAGATATGTTGATGCGTGGTACCAACAATATTATGGTCAATTAACGTGCCGTATTTAGTGTCTTCTTTGGCAGTACTATCATGCATAGTTCGCGCTTTAACACCTTTAACAGCTTCAATTCCTGTTGCACCAGCATTAATTCCAATGACACCATTTTGAGCAAATACCCAATCAAACATGTAATCATAGTTTCCAACCGTACTAATCCACCGCACCACAAGCTCACGGCGGGCTTCACTTGCATCCTGATCACCAAAAATTTCTTGATGCTTATACTCAGGTCCAGCGTATCGCTCAAAAATTGCGATCGCATTTGGAATAACTTGGGGCTGCCCTTTGTAGTCAGCAATCACGGCATCCAGTAAAACCGCATTTTCTGGCGCATCTGTTCCCAGTTGAATCGATGAAGTGAGTGTTCCCATACCATACTCACCTGAGTCTAGATAAGATTTAAAGTACCATCCCATATCTGGGTCACCATATGGAACAACCATTCCACCAAGGTTGCCCTCATACATGACTTTACGCTTTACACCCTTATCTTTATAAGTCACGGTTGAAAGCTGTAGGCCAACACGAGAATCTAGTCCAACATGGAAACACCAGTTTCCCCAATGTACAGTCTGTCCAGTAATTGTGAAGTTTTTACCTTCAGGTTCAATAATGTTCAGTGGTTTAATTTTCGGGGGTTGCGTATTTTTAGTCGCATAAGGTCGATCTGCCATCGGAACGGGAATCATTGCCCCTTCTTCAATTTTAATAATTTTTTCTTTATCTAGATCAACCACAGCAACTAAATTTTCAATAGGATGTGCCCAATAATTGCCATCGCCTGTATCTAGATATGACACGACTTTTAAAACGTTCAATTGTTTGTCTAAACCATCCTTACCGCCAAAATATCCAACAGTTAAAGGATTGGTAATGACCTTTTTAACATCTGTTACGCCTCGTTTACGTAAAGCTTCCTGATATTCTTTGCTTGACTCAATCACACGCTGGACTGTCTCGAAGTTATCTAGCAGGATCATTCCATGTGTATCTTTTAATACATTCCATTTTGTAACTTGCTGAGTATGAAGGTTCACCTCACCTTCAATCGCTTGATTACCTTTTAATAAAATAAAAGATGCTATACGGTCTTCTTTATAGTCTTTGTGGTTAATAAAATAATCCCACACTTTGGCTTTTTCAGGTTCTTTCAGCTTTAACTCGGCAAAACGCATATTTTTATAGGCATATTTTGAGCGATTAATGCTCTCAAATGTTTTTTTGATTTCTTCTGTATTTAAACTATTGAGTGGGTGAAACGTGTTTTCAATTTTAAATGTTTGATCTAAGCCAGACTGAAATACTTCATTGAAAAAGTCTTTGCCAATTACAGGCTTACCCTCTTTAATAATTAATGGCACACTTAACTTTAACGGCTTACCATTGACTAAAACCTGATCTGAATTTGGTTTAGCTCTCACCACTATAGAGCCTTTGCTGATCATATATGTATTGGTAAAATCATCTTTTACAACTTTAGCGCCTTGCTCGCTCATATTTTGATATAAAGGGACTAATTCTGCCTGTCCACCATGCGCATAAGCTTGTGTGTTCAGCCCCCAAAAGCTTGCAGCTATAGATAAGTTAAGCGCCAATATTTTTTGTATATCATTGAATAATCGTTGTTTACGCATCAGTTTCATCCTTTTCATCTATCCCTAAACTATCTAAGACAGATAGTTAAATGCACGTTCCTATGTGTGAAATTCGTGAGATAAACTGAATATTTTTAAGTTTATTCAGTCGTTCCTAACTGTTCTCATCGATTTAATTTCAACACACTTGCATGGGGCTAGCTTGTTCAGGAATGACCTCGAACTTGTCTAGAAGTGACATGAAAAAAACAAAAGACTTAAGTCAACACATGCTCTCTAAATTCTTTAGGAGAGACACCATAATTCTTTTTAAAGATTTTTGAAAAATGCGCGCCATCCCAAAATCCCCATTTCAATGCAATTTGGGTAATCGAGCTTTGCTTATTTTTTTTATCAAGCAAATCTGCTTTAATTTTTTCTAAGCGTTTGAGCTGTATATACTTGTTAATCGATAAATTTTCTTGAAGAAATAATCGATAAAGATGCCGTAACGATACACCAATATGCTCAGCAATCAGCTTAGGTGTCAGATCTGGTTTGGCTAAATTTTCAATAATATAGCGCTCTGCTTTTTCCATAAGATTATTTGAATCATGCATATTTTTATAATTAATTGTCGGCTTGATTAAAGCAATCAAGGCATCTTCAAAAGCATTGCCATCTTCAGTTGCATACCAAAGTTTAATGTTTTCAGCAGACATATTTTTCATAATATTTTTAAGTAAAAAACCACTCATATTTTGCGTAATGAGTTTGCCAAAATATTCAGAACTAATATTTTCTTTCAACAATTTTTCCCGCGACAGATGCACAGAAATTTGACTGACTAAGCCTTGTGGAAACATAGAAATTGTTTCAACTGGGTCGAGTAATACAATATCGCCCTCATTGAGACTCAAGGTTTCATTTTTATAGTTCAACTGTATTTTGCCCGAATACTGCAAAATCAAAAAACAAAAACGATTATTTACTCGATCGATTTCATCCGCTTTTCGGACAATTTTGTTTGCATTATTTTTAATAAAAGCGATCTCAGTATCGCCCAATAAAAAACATTCAACTTCGCCAATGAACAAATCACGTGTACCATCAAAATCTGTTTCAAAATTGCCGCAAACATTTTTGATATTACGCGTCCAAGTTATTAGTGCATCACGTACATATTGGTTCATCCGCTCACTTCCTTGTTTTACGGTTTAAACTGTTCAAAAATCGATATTAAATGTACTTCTCGCTCATAAATTCTTTTGTTTATTATATAAATAGCGAATAGTCTAAAGCTGATAGACCCTTTCAACCTATCAGCTTATTAAGCCTTATACAATCCCCGCAATATCCTTTAAAATTTTAATAAAAATTTCCTTTTCATTTTCAGGATATTTTTCAAAAACTTCATTTTGATGGCTATCGGCAATATCAAACAGATAATGTGCGGTTTTCTTGCCCTTTTCCGTTAACTTAAAAAATCCATCCGTTTCAATCAATAAACCATCTTTTTTTAAGATAAGCGCAGCTTGTTCGATCTCACGCATCGGCATAGCAATATCACGTGGTAAATCTGCTTTATTGGATGCGGTACCACTGCCCAACACCAATAATAATCTTGCTTCACTGGTGCGAAATCCAGTGATTAACTGCTTCGGAATATAATCGGTCTGATAAAATTTAAACGCCCGACTCATTAAATAGCAGACATTACTATATAAATGCCCTTGATGTAATTCGCCTAAGTCTTCTGCTTCTACAGTATCTTTGAGCTGTAATAATGGATGAGGAATCACACCTGAATACGCACCTTGGTGATACACCAACGGACTACGCCCTTGATCATGAAACTTAACGACTTTGCCAATTATAATCCAGTGATCACCACCTTCAATAATTTCGTGTCGTTCACATTCAAACACTGCTGAACAATGATCCAGAACAGGCGATTGACCTGCGCCAACTTGATAACTTGTACCTTCATACTTATCGATATTGCGACGGGAAAACTTATTGGATAACTCAATTTGAGAACCCGATAAAATATTTACCGCAAAATGTGTGGCTTGCTCAAATACAGAAAAACTCGATGATTTTTTATCGATACTCCATAAAATGAGTGGTGGGTCTAAAGACACTGAGTTAAAACTATTTGCAGTGACTCCAACCTTCTCACCTTGCTCATTTTGTGCCGTCACAATGGTCACACCTGTAGCAAAATTACCCAAAGCCCGTCTAAATTGCATTGGATCTATTTTGATTTCATCCATTGATTTTAATGAATTCATTATTCTCTCCTGAATCTTTTATCCTATTTAGCTCGGTATCTGAAATTGCTTGATCCTGTTAAAAGCAATTAAATATCCAGTACCAATCGTGCTGACTTTGCACGGGAACAGCACACCAGTATTTGTTCATTACTGGCTTTTTCTTCATCAGTAAAATACACATCACGATGATCAGGCTCACCTTCGATCACATCGCACATACAGGTTCCGCAGACGCCCTGTTCGCAAGACATTTCAATCTCAATCCCTTCTCGTGCCAGTGCTTGCAGAATGGTTTCTTCGGCATTGACCATGATGATCTTGCCACTACGCTCAGCCACAACTTCAAATGCATCACCGTTGGTTTCAACCTCAACCTGAAAATATTCCTTATGAATCTGTTGCTCAGGAAAATTTTGTGTCAAAGCCAAATTAATCACCCAATCCATAAATCCATTGGGACCACAGGTATAGATATGGCTTGCTTTGTCTATGTCCTGAATGGCAGATTGAAAAAACTCGCGATGGCTGGCCCCTTCCGATTTAAAATGAAAGGTGGTAAAGGGCGCCAATACACTATTTCTAATTTCATCGACAAAGGCACATTGCTCTGGGCTTGCCCCGCAATAATGCAGTTCAAAAGATGCATTTTCTTGTACCAATTGATAGGCCATAGTGATCAAAGGAGTAATTCCAATCCCCCCACCCACCAGTACAGCATGTTTGGCTTTGACTAATGGAAACAGATTTTTCGGCTCACTGACCTGTATTTGCATACCATCTTTTAAATCTTCAAAAGCCGAGACTGAACCACCACGCGATTCTGGATCACGTAAAATCCCCAATCTGAATATGCCAACATCTTTTGGGTTTTGGCATAGTGAGTACTGACGCACCATACCATTAGGTAAGTGCACATCAATATGCGCACCTGCTTCAATTTTTGGTAATGTGGCAGAATTTGCAGATTCAAACTCCATGACTGCAACATTCCCACCTTCTACATGACGGTTTCTGACAACCACGTTATAGAGTGTAGCCATGATTTATCTCCCTTTTATGCATCTCGCCCAAGGCTTAACGCATAAATAATCCACCGTTAATATCCCACGTCGCCCCAGTGACAAAAGCTGCGTTTGGACTTGCCAACAAGGCACAGGTTTCAGCAATAAATTCCATACTACCTAATGCTTTGACTGGGATATTTTGAATAAATTGCGCCATTTTCTCGTCAGATACCACACTGTGTACAATCGGTGATTCCATTGGCCCAGGTGCTATGGCGTTTACAGTCACACCTTTAGCAGCAAACTCTTTGGCAAATATTTTGGTCAAAGTCACAATTGCACCTTTGGTTGCAGCATAGTGAGCGCCTGTCGCAGTGCCTCCATTTTGCCCTGCCAATGAAGCCATATTGACGATACGGCCATAGCCTTGATCTGCCATATATTTGCCAATAATCTGACACGCTTGAAAGGTTCCTCGCTGATTCACTTGGGTGATCCAGTCAAAGTCAGCTGCAGTAATCTCTAAAACAGGAGTTGCCTTAGTGACCGTCGCATTATTAATCAACACATCCAATTTGCTGAATTTTTTTTGAATCCACTGCACTGCAGCATGAAAATCTTGCTCAACTGAAATATCCAGTTTTAACGCAAACATATTCTCCGCATTAGCACTACGTGCTTTGGCATTTTCAGCCTTTTCTAAGCTGCTGGCAGAGACAATCACTTGATGCCCCTGTGCTGCAAAATATTCGGCGATCACATTCCCTAAACCAGATGCTGCGCCCGTGACTAAAACAACCTGTCTCATTTTTTTGCGCTCCTAGAGGATGTAACTGATACCCGCCAAAGTATCGGTCGAGTTGACTAAGTTGATAATTTTACGATTGATCTTAAAGCCTTGTTCTGGATCACGAACCAAATGAAAAATCACATCTGCGGTGTAATGTTTTAAGCTTTCCTTACGGAATTCACGGAGGTTTTGTGCACAGCGTAAAATGATTTCACCATCCTCATCTTTTACGACACGGATACGTGACACGCTACGGACAGTATTGGCTTTGGGTGCAGTCGAAATCGCTTCACCATTTTCCAAACGTTCGACCCGTAATGTACGCATATGATTGTTGTCATAGGCATAGTTCAAATTATTTTCATAATCCTTGAGTGTCGGATCAATCGGAATGATATACACGCCTTTTTCATTCCATAGATTGAGCCATTCACGGTATTCACTGTGGTCTAACATGTCAGCTTCAGCCCAAACAAAAGCAGTCACTTCATTTAATAATTGCAAATTCATGTTCATGCTACTCTCCTTAAGCCGTCATCATCTTTTTCCACTGCTGATAAGCAGCGCGCATTCCAGTTTCTGCACTGACATCACTCTTTAAGCCATCTTCAGTTTTTACTTCACCGGGTAAACCACGGTTCAACATGATCCATAAATCATGACCAGCATTGGCACCATGTTGCACACGTTCCCACGCTTCTGAGTCATCAGGTGTACCAAAACCAAATGGACCTTGGAAATGTTCATGTAGACGTAAGCGATATTGATTGGCAATCTGTGGACCACCATCCATCGTGATCACGGAATGATGAATTTCAGTTTCATTGACTGAAATCGGTTGCATGACACGGAAAAAGGCCATTGAACAGGCAATGTTTGGGAACAGGTTTAAGTTAAAACCAGAACCACCCACAGCACGTACAATACGGCGTACTTCAAGTTCTTCATGTCCTTCATCACGTAACGCTTGAGCAAGCTCTTCAAAACGTTCCTGAATTGGGCGTTCCATCAACTCTTCATCTAAATCAACCAGCTCAGGAATCATCACCATGACACTGTGACCATTGCCTAAGTCTTCAACATAGCCAGGTTGATTTTCAAAATTAAACAATTCTTCAGTCTTCTCATCGACTGAACTTAAGAATGACTTATGTACCAAGGGGAAATGATAAGCATCGGTGGTATTTTCCAGCTGGATTTTCCAATTGCCTGGGAAACGGAAACGATGTTCACCCAATACTTTAATTGGATAACCTGCGCCTTGTTTCATAAACAAATCAATCCATTTTTTCGCAGCGCCCAAGAAATCCGCTAAAGGCTCAATATCATCTTTGAAGGTGGCGAAAATCATACCGTTGTATTCTTCAACACGTAGGCTAATCAATGGAAACTCTGATTTATCCAGACACTCACCGTAACTTTCAGGCGAAGGTACACCACGCAATGAACCATCCAGTGCATAGCTCCATCCGTGATATGGGCAAACAAAACTGTTGGTTTTGCCTTTTTTATGTTCACATACAGTTGCTGCACGATGGCGGCAACGATTGAGCAATACATGGACTTTTTTCTTACGGTCACGTACAACGACCACAGGTTGCTTACCAATATTAATGGTTTTATAGCTACCACCATCTGGAATTTCGCTGGCATGTGCCACCCAAACCCAAGTGCTGTAATAAATCTTTTCCATTTCATCATCAAAGACACGTGCATCTTTATATAAAGAGGTATGCGCACGATCACTTTGAACTAACTCGCTGTAATCAATATTAATATTCTGCATTGGAATAATACTGTTCATATCCATTATCCTTTTCAATTTATCCATAACTTATTGCTGAGACGGTACTGGCAATATCGCTGTACTGTTCCAGTGAGACACGGGGCGACTAAAAATATTTTCAGTCTGAAAATGTTTGATCTTCCATAGACCATCGGTTTGCTGTTTAAATTTCACACTGAGTTTTGCGGCATTTAAATGGCTATCTCCATTGAGAAAGGTCGAGGTTTGCAACATCAACCAGCTTGCATTGGCCTGATCGCCTGCAATATAAATTTGTTCTGAGCTGACAAAATGCGCATTCATCACAAAATGTGATTCGGTTTGGGTATAGCTTTTAAACATGTCAAAAATGGCTTGCCATGAAGCATAGCGACCAAAAGATTGCGCATATTTCTCACCAATTCCTTCCCAAATACTGTCCTGATCAAATAAATCCATTAATTCATTGAGGTCAGTCTTGGCATTTAATCCATCACAAATTTCCATATAACGATGAATACAATTACGAATCGCGTTTTGCGCTTCGAGCTGCTCTAAGCGTTGTAAGATAACGGTCAAATCCATCTGGCTATTCATGTCATTCATCCTTGGACATCTCGTGATTATTTAAATTCGGCTTATAAATAACCGGGTGCTGGCTGCATACCAAAGCTCACCAAAGCGGCATTTTGTAAAGTGGCATCGCCCATAAAGGCATGCTGAGTCACCACATTGGTATCATTCACAAAACGGCTAAATGGGTTATGGGTATAAATTGCAGTCATGCCCGCCAGCATTTGAATTTTGCGCGTTACGCGTGCGCAAACTCGAGCAACATGGGTACAAGACAAACGCATCTCACTGATCTGTTCTGGCGTTGGCGTACCACCTGCAATAATCTCATTCCAAACGATTTGCATAGTGTCGTAGAACCAAACACGTGCTGCTTTAAACTCAGCTTCGACTTGGGCAAATTCATATTGGGTGACTGGACGACTGGCAATTTCAGCACCACCTGTGATAGATGATTTGCCAGGTGCTAACTTTTGGAATTCTTCCAACGCTGCTGCTGCAACACCGATCCCGACCACAGTTAACACCTGTGTTGCCAATGACAGTGATGGATATTTAAAAAATGGTTCCGAAAGTTTAGACGGTTCACCACGAATAAAGGTCCAGTCATTGTTTACAAAGACATTATCTACCAGCAGATCATGACTGCCTGTTCCTTTTAAACCGACCGTATCCCAAGTCATTTCGATTTGCGCTTGTTTTGCTGGGATAATTGCTAAACGTGGGAGACCTTGTGTGGTGTTATTGACCTGTGGACTAATCCCCACTCCAATAATATCGGCTCCCATACAACCACTGGAAAATTTCCATCGACCTTTTACCACCACGCCATCAGCTCTTAAATCTGCGGGTTGCGGTGGAAAAATACCTGCTGCAAATACAATATCTGGGCTCTCTTTATATAATTCTTCAAGCGTTGCTTCAGGCAGGCTACCCAAATAAGCAGGGCTCATCCCAAAACTCGCAACCCATCCCACGGACCCATCCGCTTTAGACAAACGTTCAATCAACTCACAAAATTGTTGAGGTGACCATTCATTGCCTCCAAAACGTTTCGGTACCAATGCACGATAGACTCCAATCTGCTTTAACTTATCGATAATGTCTTGACTCACATACGCTTGGTTATCGAACTCGCCTGTACAAGCACGTTCTCGAATCTCTTGACAGAGTGCTTCTAATTCCGTTATTGTTGTGTCCATTACAAATTCCTTTGTCGATAAATTATTCATTACCCAACTCCTTGTCATTTATTGCGCGGCATCCACGATATATTTCGCAATTGCACACACCAGCTCATCCGAATTTCGTTTCGCCACGATTTGTAAACCCACTGGTTGTCCTTCGCTGGTTTTGAGCGGTATTGAAATCGCAGGATGACCAGATAAATTGAATGGACGCACCAATGAAGTTAAGTTCAACAGTGCAACCATATGTTCTGCATCGATTAATTTGGGTGGGATTTGCGGAAGGGTTGGCAGTAACACAGCATCATATTTTTCCAATAAGCCATCAATTTCATTGATAAATTGTGCTTTGACCGCTTCCGCCTCTTTTACTTGTTGCGCCGTGGTTTGCGCAGATTTGAGCAAGCGAGCATGGATATCGTCACCCAATAAACCGGTTTTGGTTAACTCACCATACGCCTGCCAATTTTCATAATTAATGATCTGCATCCCTGCATCATAAGCAGGCTCAAACCATTCAGATTTCACTGGTGTAGCTGACAGATTCGCCTGAGCAAGAAAAAGCTGAATACAGTTCAATACCGTTGGATTTGCATTTACCTCAAGCCAAGCCAGTTTCGGCGTATGCGCTAATTTTTCCAAAGCATGAAAGCTTGGATCAATTATCTGCATTGCGGTTTCAATCATTGCAACCGAAGCGGCAAATGGTCCCACGCAATCCAACGAACTCATGGCTGGATGTATCCCTTGACGACTGACGCGATTGAATGTTGGTTTAAAACCATACACCCCACAACATGCCGCTGGCATACGAATTGAACCACCAGTATCGGTACCTAAAGTGAAATCAGCCAGTCCCGCGGCTACGGCAGCAGCAGACCCACTCGATGAACCACCTGGAATAAGATCAGGATATTGAGGATTGATTGCAGTGCCAAAAACAGGATTGATCCCGGTAATCCCAAAAGCCAACTCATGTAGATTGGTTTTTGCAGTAATTTGGCAATCCGCTGCCAAAATACGCTCTACCACTTCTGCATTTTTTGTTGCAGAAGGCTTATCCATCAAGGCTTTGCTCCCGATCATGGTCTTTAGACCTTGAATATCAATGGAATCTTTCACCATGACTTTTAAAGCACCGCGTCCTATTTGTACCTCTTGTACAACAATATTCATTCACTTTTCCATGTATTTTTGTACTTAATACCAATATCGGAAAAAGTAATGTAATTGTCAAGATGTTTTTATCAGAAAGAGCAAAGATTTTTTCTTTAATTTTTGTATAATGATGAATATTCATCTTTATAAAGTTATCACTTTGCTATGCTTACTCATTTAGAACAATTTCTACCTAATAATGAACCTAGCAGCTTACAAAGCTATCCTTTCTTTTGGATTTCTCAAGTGAATGGTAAATACACACAACTTATTGAAAAATCAATAAAAAAACTAGGTATCGACAATACACGTCGTAAAATCATTTTAAGTACCAATGCTTTGCAACAAGCTAGTATTACCGAAATTGCCAACCTCTCTACCCTTAAATTGACCACAGCAACCAAAGCCATTTATCGCCTAGTTGAAGATGATATTGTGCAGGTTTTTTCGTCAGAGTCTGATGAACGTATTTCGATGGTCAAGCTCACTGACAAAGGCAAAGAACTGGTGGAGCAGATTAATCAAATCAGCCAAGTGACTTTATCTGGGATTTTAAATGCCTTTGAAGATGAAGAATTGCATCAGTTAAATGCACAGTTGAAAAAGCTATTCAATTTGATGCCATCAAGCTAAAAGCTGTAAATAAACGCCCATTAGCTGAATGCAATGGGCGAATTGTTCGGTTCATCACGTTGCGGACTGTAAAATATTAAACGATGGTTTTAACTTACTTTTTTCAATTCGATCTGAAAAGGTTCGTAAGACATCTTGTTTATATTGATGAATATCCACATCCGCATAATTATAAAAGCCCTGCTTTTCACGAAGGCCATTACGCTGCTGCCGCATATTTTCCGCAATAATTTCAGGTGTACGAAAACGCTCCCCCAGCTCTTTTTGCAAATATTGCGAGGCATAATACAAGATATCACCACCGCCCCAATCAATAAACTCCAATAAGCCTAAAACAGAAAAACGCAAACCAAAACCGGTACGAATAGCAATATCAATATCTTCTGCCGAAGCGACTCCATCTTCAACCATACGTGCCGCTTCATTCATTGCCAAGGCCTGAATCCTTGGCACGATATAGCCCGCCTTGGCATTACAAACCACAGGTACCTTACCAATCGCCTGTAGAAATTGCTTAAGCTGAGTCAGCACCTCATTTGAGGTCCGGTCAGAACGGCTTAACTCCACCAAAGGCATGAGATAAGCAGGATTTAGCCAGTGTGCATTGACCACTCGCTCAGGATGCGAAATCATTTGCGCAATATCCGTCACTAAAAATGTCGATGTGGTCGAAGCCACAATACACTGCTGTGAAAGATATTGATCCAGCCAAGCAAAAATTTCTTGTTTGGCTTGTTTTACTTCTGGTACAGCCTCAAGGATCAACGCACAGTTTGGCAATATGCCTGTAGCAGCCTGTTTAGATAAAATCGCAATCTTATCCAAAATAAAATCTTGCTGCTCCGCTTGAATAAACTGAATTTTCTCAAGCAACTTTAACTCTTGCTGTAAATCAGCACGAATTTGAGTTTGATATTGTTCAAATTCAGCTTCACTGCGTTGTTTTGCATCAATCAAATCAACGTTTAGTCCTGCATAGGCAAAAGCAATCGCAATGGCTTTGCCCATACGCCCAGCACCGAGCACTGCAATTTTTTCGATCATCTGCATTTTAGACTCCTTGTTGCAAAATCGCTTGCAGTTCTGCTGGGTTTTTATCCGCAAGACCTAAACGCTCAAAAGTACGTCCTTGTTGATATAAATCCTTACCCGTGACCGCTGACGCGATATTCAACAATCCTTCAGCAACAGGGGTTGCAACACCTGCCCAACGTCCCACAGAAACTAAAAAAGATAATCCTAAACGAGTGTCTTCTAACATATAGCGATGTGAATCTAAGTCAATATCCTCACGCCAGTCACCACTGTCAGTTAATTTTCCATGTGCCCCACGTCCATACATCCATTCATCACCCTCACCTTCATGATTATAATGATCCGCCAAAGGAAAATGTGGTGCGGCATATCCCAATGCTTCACGTAGTTGCATTCGTTCCGCATCAAGTTGATTGGTGACACGACGAATTGAGGGTTGAGTACCTTCGTTATGAATATCCCACGCTTCAAAATGTTCAAGTGGACCCGCATTCATCAAAATTAAAGGTGGATGAATAATTGGTCCAGCATTCATCAATGCACCACTTAAGCTGTCTTCAACGGGTTCAACACTAGGATATGCCTGCTTAAGCACTTGAAATGCCTGCTGTGACAATACGCTTGGAAATACGCCTGTGGGTAAACGGGTCGCATAACCACTAATCACAATTTGATTCACCCCATGTTTACGCACCAAATAAGGCAAAGTTCCCGTTTCTGCAAATGCCACTTGCGCAGTGTTACCTGCTTGTTGCATCGCCTTGGCAAAGATAAAACTACCAAATGTCGCTGGTGGTAAGTACACCACTTGCCCAGCTTTAAAAAATGGCGCTGCTTGACGGGCTAAATCATCATGTGTGGTCGCAGGTAATGGAATAATAATCAACTCAGCATGTTTAATGGCGCGTTGCAAATCATCAGACAAATTAATCTGACTCTTTTCAAAACCCACCGTAACAGTACGATCACCCTGATAATCTTTAATATTTAATTGCCCAGTGGCAGCAAGTTGTTGCAAAGCATCTGAATCACGGCGCCATAACAGCACCTCATGTCCTTTTTCAGCCATTTCTGCCGCAGCTGCATAACATCCATGACCGCCACCTAAAACTGTAATTTTCATCATTGATCTTCCTGATTTATTTCAATTCATCATAGAAGTGCAATAACCTGCTGGCTTATCCAAACACGCAACACGTGTTCAGTTTACGAAAGCATTGTACTCATTTGAACAGGACTCATTTTTAAAGTTTTAGAAGGTAAACACCCATAGCGTTTTTTATACAGCGTAGAAAAATGCCCTAAACTTTGGAAGCCGTGACGCAACACAATATCCGTCACTGTTTCATTGGTTTGAGCATGCTGCAAAGCCAGATGTACCCGTTCAAGTCGCTGATCACGGATATACTCAACTGGGGTTTGTTGTAAATACTGGCTAAAGCCTTTTTGCAATGTGCGGATCGACACCTCACAACACTGGCTTAAATCTGCTAATGAAATCGGTTGTTCTAAATGATTCTGAATATATTTTTGTGCTTTTTTTAGATAGCCGGGCAAAATATGCTGTCTTTGCAAATTAAGCTGATCACTATAGTTATTTGGAATCTTTAATAAAATTAGTTCAATTAAATACTGGGTAAAACTCGCAGAGATAAAGCTCCAATTTTGAATATGATAATAGGCATGGCACAAATAATTGAGGGTTTCAATAATCGAGTCTATGCCTTCCTCGGTACAGGACAGGCTCATATCAAAGATAACCGGTTCATGACTGGTATGCCCCAACATTTTAAACAATTGGGTTTCTACATCATGTTGAGCAAGTTTTAAAATAATATTTCGGCAATGCTGATTGGTCTGGATTTGCTGTTGAGTATGCGGATGCGTAATCGACATAATCCCGACTGACTGTAGCACCTGTTGGTCTTCTATACCGACTTTACATTGACCTTCCAGTGTCAATCGAAATAAATAAAAATCAGAAACCTCATCAATGGTGATTATCACAGGGGCACTATATTTAAGATCGTACAAGGCACAATTACCAAAGCGAAAGCCATTTAAACGGGTATTTAACGGTTCACGCACTTCCACCTCAAAACGATGAGGGCTTAAATAATAGCTGACCTGATCTTTAATGGTTTGATAATCATCCGATTTAAACAACAGCAGCTCATTTAGATAATCCAATTTGAAAAACTGTTCCATTCTTTCACTCCCTGATTATGGATTGACCAAACAAGTCACAAAGCCCATTACAAAGAATGGGCGCTGTGACTGATTGAGAACACCATTGGATTAAGAGGCATGTTCCTGCTGCATACTGGCGCTAAATGCCTTACAGCCCTTTTTCAATAAGATAAATGCCAACACACATGAAATCGTACCCACGATAGACAAAGACATCCCCACCATCAGTGGATTTTCAAAGATTTTATCTGTAATCAATGCCACCAACGTGGTACCGATCCCAACCGCAACCAAATTACTGATCAGCAAAAATACAGCTGAGATTTGTGCACGCAACTGATTCGGTGCCAGCATTTGCATTGCTGTGGTTGAAATTGGCATTGGGAAAGAGGCAAAAAACATGGCAGGGACCAGAAATACCACAGAAAGCCACAGCTCATTGACTTGGGTAAAGACCATAATTGGTAAAATTAATCCTACGATTCCGATCACACCGGTAATCATTGGCGCGTCCTTACGTCCTTTTTGAATAAACCAGTCATTGAGCCAGCCTGCACAGAATACGCCAAGAATATTTGCCACCAATAACACCGTGCCTAGCATATAGCCTGCTTCTGTCGGTGTAAGGCCAAACTTACGCATGTAAAATGCTGGTGACCAACTAATCAAGCAATACAGCGCCATTGCATAGAAAGTAAAACCTAAATAATGGCAAGTAAAAGTACGACTATGTTTTTTGATAAACTTAAACGCATCTTTCATATTGGTCTTTTCAACTTGACCTTGTGCATTTAAACGCTGACCTTTGCGTTGCGGTTCTCTCACCGTAAGTAACACCAGTAAGCCAATAAACACCCCAGGTAAGCCTACGATAATAAATGCCGCCTGCCATGCTCTTAATGCACCAAATAAAGGAACCTGAATGGTGTCCATATTTTTAAGCAAGCCAATCACATAACCGCCGACCAGAAAAGCAATCCCTCCACCGACAAATGAACCAATTGAATATACTGCAACAGCACGGCCTAATTTGTCCTTACTGAACATATCACTAAACATTGAATACGCTGCTGGAGATAAAGCAGCTTCGCCCACCCCAACACCCATACGGCTTAAAAACAGTTGAATAAAGTTTTTACTTAAGCCACAGAATGCAGTTGCAATGCTCCAAAACACCACCCCGACTGCAATAATTTTTGGTCGAGAAAATCGATCTGCCAAATAGGCCAGTGGCAACCCCATGAAGGCGTAAAACAACGAAAAGGCGAGACCATGTAATAGACTAAATTGGGTATCTGACAAACCTAGATCAGCCTTAATTGGTTCAATCATCAGTGCCAGTATTTGCCGATCTATAAATGAAAAGATATAAGCCAACATGCACAGCGAAACAACATACCATGCATATGTATTTGAATGAGAGCCTGTTGGCTCTGGTGAATGAGTATCCATTTTTCTTCCTTGTCCATGCATTTTTATGATTGGTATCTTTAAGAAGACGTCGCGTATTCGAGGAAATATCCATTTCCTGTCCACCTTCATAAAGAAAAGCTTAGCCTACTATAGTTATTTTTACATGGAATTTTCCATGTTATTTTAAGTATATAGTTATACCTTTTACTTCACAATGCTCAACTCGAACAAATTTATTTTATTTAAAATAATAGATATCAATAAGATACTCTGTTTTTTAAATTGTAAATTATTTTTGGGAGTGTTCTTGAAACATACGTTAAAAATTTAATTCTAAAATAATATTGAATTTTACATTTATTTTTACATAATATAAAAAATACACCTCTCATAGGAAATGGATATGCCGCTGTCAAAACAAGATTCAATTGAAAGTATACATAGCATGCACGTACTGATTGAACGTATTTTTAACGGGAAACATACAGAACAAGATCTTCCCCTACTTATTGAATATTTTTCCGATCATTTTGAGATGGTCGGTGCAGCTGGAAAGCGTTTTTCCTTGGCCGATGTCAAAGGGCTGTTTAGCAATAATCAGGGCAAGATGCCAGATCTACAGATCGAAATTTATGATGAACAAATTTTGATGCAAAGCGAACAAAGCATTGTTCTCACCTATACTGAAAAACACACCAAGGAATCAGGAATTCTAGTTCGACGTTCTTGTGCGCTGATTGAAGAAATTCAAGGAAAAATGCTATGGAGTTACTTACAGGAAACCTTTTTACCTTAAATAGCGGTCAGTCACAATAACTCCATTATTCAATGCAACGCTTTAAGTTCAATAAGATATTAATTTAGAATATAAATGATTGAGTTGCGACTTAAAGCTTAGCCTCCCCCCGTTTTGGCAAACACTTTGTCCATTTTCATCCCCATCATTAAAATTTTACTTAAAAAACAAAATTACGGCGAAGTTCAATTCAAAAATATTATTCATTTCAAAAGTGTACATGCTTTGATTTATAAAACTGATTCAACAATCCTATCGCAATCTCCTCAACAAAAATGTATCCAAGCATTTAATCTGCATAAAGTGGATAAACACATGGAAAATCTGGATAGAGCCCTTCTTTAAATCGCGGTTCAATCAAACAAAGGACTGATTGGACAGAGGAAGAGCCCATGACTGCACGTAACCTCGCCGAATGGCAAAATTTTGTACACAGCTGTATCGATTTTCGACCAAATGATGGTGTTTATCGGATTGCTCGCGATATGTTTACCGAACCAGAACTGTTTGATCTCGAAATGGAACTCATTTTTGAAAAAGTCTGGATTTACGCTTGCCATGAAAGTGAAATTGCCAATAACAATGATTTCATTACAGTACAGATTGGCCGACAACCGATCATTATCAGCCGTGATGGTAAAGGCGAACTACATGCCATGGTCAATGCCTGTGAGCATCGTGGTGCAACCTTGACCCGTGTGGCTAAAGGCAATCAGTCTGTATTCACCTGCCCGTTTCATGCTTGGTGTTATAAGTCCGATGGGCGTTTGGTTAAAGTCAAAGCGCCAAACGAATATTGTGAAGATTTTGATAAATCCAGCCGTGGTTTAAAACAAGGCCGTATCGCCAGCTATCGTGGATTTGTTTTTGTCAGTCTGGATACTCAGGCCACAGATTCACTGGAAGACTTTTTAGGTGATACTAAAGTGTTCCTTGACTTGATGGTTGATCAATCACCAACAGGTGAGCTTGAAGTATTACAAGGTAAATCTGCTTATACTTTTGCAGGTAACTGGAAACTACAAAATGAAAATGGTCTGGATGGCTATCATGTTAGTACCGTGCATTATAACTATGTTTCCACCGTTCAACATCGCCAGCAAGTTAACGCAGCCAATGGCAGTGAACTTGACACACTTGATTATAGTAAATTAGGTGCGGGTGATGCCGAAACGGATGATGGTTGGTTTAGCTTTAAAAATGGACATAGTGTGCTGTTTAGTGATATGCCAAATCCAGCGGTACGTCCTGGTTATGATGTGGTGATGCCTTATCTGCTGGAAAGGTTTGGGGAAAAGCGCGCTAAATGGGCCATGCACCGTTTACGTAACCTCAACCTTTATCCAAGCCTGTTCTTTATGGATCAGATCAGTTCACAACTGCGTATTGTCCGTCCTGTGGCATGGAATAAAACCGAAGTCATCAGCCAATGTATTGGTGTCAAAGGTGAATCAGCGGAGGCACGTCGTAACCGTATTCGTCAGTTTGAAGACTTTTTCAATGTATCAGGATTGGGTACACCAGATGATCTGGTGGAATTCCGCGAACAACAAAAAGGCTTTCAGGGCCGTTTAGAACGCTGGAGTGATATCTCACGCGGTTATCATCAATGGAATTATGGCCCATCACAAAATTCACAAGATCTTGGTATTGAACCCGTGATCACAGGGCGTGAATTTACTCATGAAGGGCTATATGTCAACCAGCATGGTCACTGGCAACGCCTGCTCCTCAATGGACTCAATAAAAAAGCACTTAAGATGCAAGAAGTCACTTTTTTAAATCAATCTGTTACGGATGAGGTGTAACCATGTCTCTAGAACTTCATTTTGCAGTGTCTCAATTCCTTTATAAAAAGGCGGAACTGTGTGATCGCTATGATTGGGATGCTTACCTTGAACTCTATGATGAAGATAGTGAATATCATATCCCGCAATGGATTGATGACCATCACTACGTTCAAGATCCCAATCAAGGCTTGTCCTATATTTATTACCCCGATCGTTCAGGACTTGAAGATCGTGTGTTCCGTATCCGTACTGGAAAAGCAGCTTCTGCAACGCCTTTACCGCGCACTCAACATAATATTCACAATGTACAAGTAAAGACTCAAGAAGATGGTTTGGTTGAGGCAAAGGTAAGTTGGCGCACGCTTTATAATCGTCAGGGCCTTGAAGGATGCTTTTATGGTCATGCCACTTATTTGCTCCGTCCAACTGAAGATAGTTTCCGTATTCGTCGTCAACACAGCGTATTGCTTAATGACAAGATAGATTCGGTTCTCGATTTCTATCACGTCTAAGGAGAAATACAATGAGTCATTCTGTTGCACTCAACTTTGCCGATGGTAGAACATTTTTTATCGCAGTACAGGAAGACGAATTGCTGTTGGACGCAGCGGTTCGTCAAGGAATCCACCTCCCGCTCGATTGCCGTGAAGGTGTTTGTGGAACCTGTCAGGGGAAATGTGAAACGGGTATTTATGAACAAGAATATGTTGATGAGGATGCATTAAGCGAACGTGATTTGGCTGAACGTAAAATGCTGGCTTGCCAGACACGGGTTAAGTCTAATGCCGCTTTTTATTTCGATCATAGTTCCGAAATCTGTAATGCGGGTGAGGCTTTAAAAATCACCACGGTGGTTACTGCTGTTGAATTGGTTTCAGAAACCACCGCGATCTTGCATCTGGATGCCAGTAGTTTTGACAAGGAACTGAATTTTTTACCAGGTCAATATGCACGTTTACAAATTCCAGAGACTGACGATTGGCGTTCTTATTCATTTGCCAATCGTCCCAATGCCAACAATCAACTTCAGTTTTTAATTCGTCTGCTGCCAGATGGTGTAATGAGTAATTATCTCAGAGAACGTTGTCAGATTGGACAAAGCCTGATGATGGAAGCGCCTTTAGGTAGTTTTTATCTACGTGAAGCTGAACGCCCTCTGATCTTTATTGCAGGTGGTACAGGTTTATCGGCTTTTTTAGGTATGCTCGATAATATTGCCGATCAACCAAATCAACCCTCAGTGCAACTCTATTATGGTGTCAATACAGAAGCCGATCTATGTGAACAAAAGCGTTTGATCGCCTATGCAGAAAAGATCAAAGACTTTAGTTATCATCCGATCATTTCAAGCGCCTCAGAACTATGGCAAGGAAAATCAGGCTATATCCATCAACATCTGGATAAACAACAACTTCAACAACAGCGCTTTGATATGTACTTATGTGGCCCGCCACCGATGATCGAAGCCGTTAAATCTTGGCTAGATGAGCAATCTATCGAAGATTGTTCGATTTACAGTGAGAAATTCTTACAGAGCAATACGGTTAGAACTTAGTTTTAACAACAAAATGCGTGTCATATCTTAAGATATGACACCAACTCACAGCAGGGTTAAGCTCAAAATGATTCGAATCTTAATTGGGCAACAAAACTTATTAAATAGCGAGATCCTAGAATGATTTATTGATGGAATTTGAATATTTTTTCTACGTGGCCTGAATATTTCAGTTTTGTGATATCCTGATATTTGCAATAATATGAGGGTTTTTAATATAATTATATTATTCAATAAGTTAAGCCAATAAAAACAACCAAAAATAAATTGATCATTTTAGTCAGATTTGCTATACATAGAGATAGATCTTAAGGAATAGGATCATATAAAGAGTACAAAGCATGATCAACGCTATCCTTTATTTTTTTAAAAATACCATAACGTTTTTATTGATTTGATCACGCCAAACTAGACTAAAAATATGTTGTATCGAGGTATTTTACTTGGTCTATTTTTTGCTTAACTCTTTATATCACTGCCAGCCACTTAAAGTTTTAAGTATTGTTTAGTGCATTTTAATCAGGTCATCATGTGACATAAAGATTAGCTGTAATAAACAAGCCAGCCAAAAGGAATATTTATGAGTCAGGTCGATCCTACTATGGAATTCAATGGACGTCATTTACAGCAATGCCCCATTTTTTCATCGCAAAACTTAGTCTTTCAGCATCAAGACTTGGGCGAAACCTGCAAAAGTGTTGGGCAAATCTTCAAACCGCATCTATTAAAAATCGTACAACAACAAAACGATTTTCACTCATCCATGCACCATCTTAAAGCAGGACGATTATCCATCAGTCGTCTTGAATACAGTGCCGATGTCTATATTGAACCTGACCATTTAGAAAAATTTTATCTGATTCAAATCCCAACACACGGATATGCAGAAATTGAAATGAATCAACAAAAATTTATTTCTTATCCGCAAGTTGCCTCTCTAATTTCACCCGAACAATCGCTAAAAATGCGCTGGCATGCCAACTCCCCACAGCTGATTCTCAAAATTGATAAAGATGACCTTTTACAGCACTGCCGCCAGCATCTTCCAGACGCACAGCAGCACCCTCCTATTTTTGAACCCAAGCTTGATCTTTCTACCCAAGGTGGTGCTTATTTTTTCCAATTGATGCGTACATTGATGGATGCGCTTGCTTGTGAACAGCATCCTTTGCATCACCCAATGGCATTTAAGCAGTTTGAATCCAGTCTATTTAATGCCCTGATTTACGGCCAAGCCAACAGCTTATTGCATCAAATCGATCAGTACCGAGAAAAAGCCATTTCACCTTATTTTGTCAAACGTACTGAAGCCTATATGCGTGAAAATCTACACGCAAATTTAACCATTGAACAATTGGCTGAACAAGCAGGCGTAAGCGTACGTACCTTGTTTGCTGGATTTAAAAGCTTTTTAAACACCACGCCAATGTCATATTTAAAAGAGTTGCGTTTTGAACAAGCACATATGGAACTGCTACAAAATGAGCATGTCTCAGTCACAGATGTCGCGTTTAAATGGGGCTTTAGTCATCTTGGGCGTTTTTCTCAGGAATATAAACGTCGATATGGTGAATTACCCTCTTGTACACGCCGTAGCACCCTTGAACAGCAAGATCTTAGGTTTAAGCCGTATTCTTAAGCAACCGATGATTTTTAGTTAAAGAGATTTTATTCATTATAAAAAATTAAAAAACCTATTTAGACGTATCTAAATAGGTCAAGTATATCTGTCAGTATGTTGCCATAGCGTTTCAAATCAGAAGTGATGAATATAACGTAATTGCAAACGAGTTCCTTCTGGACGATTTTTTGCATCCTGTTCAAAATAGGCATTTGTCACGATATGATCATGTTTAGAAAAGCTATACATCGCCCCCGGTCCAATCGCCCACACTTGTTCACGTGTGCCTGTTAATTTTTCACCCTCTACTTCCGTGTCAGTCATTTGCTTAAGCCAGTAACCATTGATCCCTAAGCGTAATTGTGGTGTAAGCGCATAGTCGGTTGCAAAATTGGCATGGATCGCTTGCCCTGCCTGAATATCATCTGCAAGACCGAAGCTATAATTTGGATCATCATTTTTAAAATTGTACAAATAGTGCAGACGTGTAGAAACCGTCCACTTTGGATTAAACCAATAAGTTGCTGCCCAGTATGGATCAAATGAGACGGCATTATTGCCCGGATTAATATTTTTATTCTGATCATATTTCCCTGTCGGTAAATTGACCTGAAATTCAAAACGTTGTACGAATTTGGGCCCATCTTTGCCCATGACTGGGTCAAACTGGATAAATGGCCCAATCATCAGATCACCAAAACCCCCTTGGGCTTTAATCGCGGCATTATTTAAACCATCATCCATATCCATTTTACTGACAAATGGAATCAGCACATTCAATCCTAACGATGCGTGTTCACCTACACGCACATCGGACAGATAACTAACTTGTTCAACAATGACTTGATAATTTAAGTCGGTCTTGGGTAAAGCTAACCGATGAGCTTGATTGTCTTTTAACTTGTTCGAATCATAATTTTGCAGATACGTTTGAGAATACCACCCCGGCCCAGCAGGCAGTCCACCATCCAGAAAACTGGTCATGCCCAGATTCACTGTCGGCAAGTCATATGCCTGTGCTGCAACCGCTGTTAAGACCACTGTTCCAGCAAGAAAACCTCTTTTGATCACATTATTTTTCATTTTCGATCCCCGAAAAAAATCACGATCAAAATTGATCGTGATTGTTGCTGTTAAATACTCAGTTCTGGATGCGCTGCAGCAATACGATACTTGCCCGCATGAAACACCAAAGGCTCACCAATACGATGTTGATAATGTTCAATCTGACCAATAAAAATCAGATGATCCCCCCCTTCATATTGATTTACGTTTTTACATACCAATGTTGCCAATACATCTTCTAGTAACGGTAAACCGCGCTCACACTCACGATGTGCAATGTTGGCAAACTTATCCTCTGAACCACGGGCAAAATGCCCTGAAAGTGAGTGATGTTCTTGTGCCAGCATATGAATCGCAAAATATTCGGCCTCAGTAAAATCCAATAAACTTGGTGCAGTCTTTGACAAACTCCATAAAATCAGCGGAGGATCGAGTGATAGTGAAGAAAACGAGTTGGCTGTCATCCCAATTTTTCGTCCATCTCGTCCACGGGTTGTAATCACCGTAACCCCTGTAGCAAACTGCCCTAACAGGTTGCGGATTTCTCTTGGATTTTCCGTATCAATCGGTTTTAAATCCAGTTCCTGCGATGTGTTGATATTCATAACATTCACCTTTGACTTTGCTTCCCTGTTAAGCCACTTTTTGACAGCTTTTCGATTCGATAAAACGTTGCGCCTGTTCTGGATCAAACCACCATGGGGCAAAATTGCGTGGATTATCAAAATTATTGGCAATACTCGAAGCAATGGCATGGTTCTGCTCAGCCGCCGCCAAAAGCTCAATCATGTGCGGTTGTGGTGGCAACAATAAACTGTTGGTCCAAGCCACGACTTTTTCCGCATATGCCCAATAACGTTCAAATGTCTGTTGCATCCATTCATCTGTAAATGTTTGATTGTCATGCGCTAAAATGGCATCGAAATAAATTTTGCTACACTTGGCGGCATTGTTTGAACCTTGCCCAGTGATTGGGTCGTTCACCACTAATGCATCGGCCATACCAAAAACTTTACGACCAGATGGTAGGGTTAATATCGGTTTACGCACTCCCGGTGGAAAACGTCCAGACAGATAGCCACCAGCGTCGGTTAATTCAATATTTTCACAACGTGCTGCTTCCCAAGGCACATATTTGTTTAAAATATCTTTACTCATTTGCAAATGCTGTTCTGGTGTTTTTGCATCTTGCCAGCAATCCATCGGCCCACCGGGAATGCCTTCAAACACCATAATTTCACAAGCACCTGTAACTGTAAGCGCAGGAAAACAGAAATATTCACCCACTTCTGGAATCACGTTAAAAGTCACACGAGAATACGGCGACATTTGCTTCATACCTGTCACATAGGTCAAAGCAAGCGCGCGTTGTGGCTTATCAAAACAACTACGCGCTTCATCACGCTCGAACTGTTTAACCACTTCCCCCTTACCTGCGGCCAGTAAGACCAGCTCATATTCAGCAGTGAGCTGTTCCAGTTCATCTATTCCAACATCTTGAATAATCAACTGACCACCACGACGCTCAAACATTTCCATCCAGTACGGCATCTTGACGCGCTGATCTACCGATTGTGCATAACGCTCCAATCGCGCACTCCATGCAAAGGCAGGCTGTTTTGTTTCTGGGTTGACCAGTGTAAATCCAATCCCTTCAACCGCTGGACATTGCTCTTCCCAAAAATTAAGTCCAACATCACGCTCTGTTTGCAAGGCCGTGTGAAACATACACTGACTCGACATGACCTTGCCCTGACGAATTTCATCACCAGTACGGTTGGTGACAATCGTCACCTCATAACCTGTGTCTAATAATCCTAAACCGAGCTGCAATCCAGATTGACCCGCTCCTACTATAGCTATACGACGCATCATGGTTCTCCCATATTTTTTTAATTCATTGAGTGTTTTAAATGTTTGATTTGCTATCACGCTTCATCGGCTAAACGTGGAATAGCTGGTTGATTCCCTTCAGGCCCCATGACGGAGTAACCACCATCGACGGCATAATCTGCGCCTGTCACAAAACTTGCGGCTGGCGAGAGTAAAAACAGCACCACATTGGCTACCTCTTCGGGATGACCTAGACGTCCCAGCAAGTGATAGTCAGCTGCTACGGCATCAGCTTTGCTTCGGTTATTGCCACTGACGTCGGCAATCACCCGTGACCATGTCCAACCAGGTGATACCGAATTAACCCGCACCCCATCTGCTGCAAAATCCATCGCCATGGACTGGGTGAGTTGTCGCATCGCTGCTTTTGAAACGGGATAAAGCCAACGTCCTGTTTGTGCAAATTTGGCGGAGATCGAGGTGAAATTGACAATCGCACCATGCTTGGTTTTTAAATCCTCATAAAACGCACGGGTCAGTTCGACGGCTGAAAGCAGATTAATATTCAATGCTTGTAACCAGTCTTCACGTGAGGATTTAAAGCCATCATCCAGATAGGTACAGGCCAGATTGACCAAATAATCAACTTTGCCAAAGCTGTCGTGAATTGTTTTCACTGCGTTTACAATCGCCACATCACTGCTTAAATCAGTTTGAATAAATTGCGCCTGCCCGTGCATGGCATCCGCCACTTGCTGTCCTTGTTGGTCAATATCCAGAATAATGACTTTTGCACCTGCATCGACCAATGCTTGAACTACGGCCTGACCAATCAGGGTTGCGCCGCCACTGACCACAGCGATTTTCTGATTCAATTGAATATCCATATTCCACTCCTGATAGTTAAAACGATTTGCCTTCGCTGCTTGACCAAGACGGCATGAGGGTATTGGATGGCAAATCTTCATCCAGTAGTTTTTGAGCAGTTTCTACACCAGCAACGGGTAGCCCTTTAGGATTGAGTAATCCAATTTGAACCAGAACGGATGCCTGATCCCAGTAGATATGTTCATGGCAGAGTTTTGGGCCACGGAACTGAATCACACCCAGCATAGGAATCTCAACATACTTCCCTGTTGGCGCGACTCCCGGCAGTAACCAGTCAATTTCACTGTCATGGGTAAAACTCATAATGAATTCATCCACCACCTGTGTTGAACCAACAGTGCGTGAGATCGACGTGATCTTCATATCTTTAGGATTTTGATGAACGAAGTGATATTGATAGAAGCGGGCAAGTTGGCTATATCCCACACCACCTGTCAATGTTGGAATATGATTGACATAGGGTTGCGCCACCATGGTTGCCATAGTGGCAGGTACATCGCGTGTATCAAATTCATAACGGATATGCGCTTCCCAAAGTGCAACCAAATCATAAACTGGTCCGATACTTTGATGCAGTGCGGTAATACTGCGTTCATGAGCAAAACGTGCGGAGGGTTTGTGATAATGTTCGCTGTTTGGTCGGGCAAAGGCATGATCTACACCCTCATAGACATAAGCCTGAACATTGCTATATTGGGCGGCAGCATCCAGAATCTTTTGGCGTGCCTCTGGCGGTGTAAACTTGTCTAATTCAGCAATATGTAAAACTACTCGCCCTTGGGCATTTTCAAGTTCATCGAGTGTCTTCTCGATTCCTACCCCGTAATACCCCACTGCACAGGCCACTTCAGGAATACGACAACCTGCCAGATACGCCAGTTTTCCACCCAGACAATATCCCACGACACCTAAGCCTGCAGTGGCATCGCAACTCTCCAAAGTTTTGAGAAAATTCAAGCTATCTTGAATATCTTCGACACCTTGATCTTCATCATAGTGTTGATAAAGCTCGAAGGCTTTTTGAAAATCTTGCTCGGTATAACCCAGTTCAATGCGGGGTGCAGTCCGCCAGAATAAATCTGGTACCAATACGGTATAACCTTCCTCAGCCAAAAAATCAGCCTTGATACGCATCGCGGCATTCACACCAAAAATTTCCTGACACAGTACAATTCCAGGCCCTTTTCCGCCCTGTGCAATTGCCAAATACCCAGCAAATGACTTCCCTGTTTGTGTTTTTACTTCAATATATTGACCTGACATTTCATCCACTCCAGACCTAACCGTTAGCGTTATCATGTCTGTGAAAGGTATTTAACGTCTGTCCAAAATCTGCGAGGATTATCCAATCAGTGCGGAATACTGTGAAAGATGAAAATTCAAAGCATAAAATTTATTTTAGAAATCACTAGATCTTTTCATAAATCAAAAGATAATCATGTCGAATGGATCATATTGATATTGAAAGTGCCTTCTGTCTTTGGAATCAAGCGAGGATGATAGAATTTTTATCTTGAATGATGGCTTTTAAAAAGGTTTATAAAAGAAGTTGATTGCCACTTTTTATACATATTTTGACACCGACTTTTCTGAACAGCATTATCTTAAACAAGATTTTGCTCACCACATCAGTAAGAAATAGTTAAACAAGTAAATCTACGATTTTGCAAATTTTTTCAATAGAACTCATTATTAAAACAATCTCTCTCAGCAATACATTGCAAGAATACCCTGTTGTTCAGTAAGCTATGTTCAACGCTACATGTAATGCACGTTTTTGTGCGATTCGTCCCAACTTCTATAAAGCTGAGTAAATATATTAGACATGGTTTCTGATTTATTAAATTCTAATATGCAACCTGCATTTTCTGACAACAATCAAGTTCGTGTAGTAACGACTTTTTCAGAACTTGTAAATACGACATTTCAAGGCGAGAAAAATGCTATTTGTTGGAACAGAGATTTGCTGGGTAATTTTAAAGAAATTGTGTCTAAACTTGAATTAAAAGAAAATATTACCGAAGTTTCCACTGAAGATCTTTTAGCACTACAACTTTCAGAAAAAGGCATTCTGGCAAGAGATGTCATCTTAAGGGATATACAACTATTAACTGATTTCGGCGCATCGCCTTCACTGAACTTACTTAAACATTATGAACGGGATCAAGATCTGGATTTCATTTCTATAGATGTATATTCATATCATGTTGATCGTTCGCCCATTGAAACAGATACATTTTTATGTACCTATCATGGCGCTGCCAGTGACATCATCTCCAATGATCAAGTGGAACAAAAGATTTTGATCCCAGAAATTAGGGAACAGCTTAAAGCATTACATGATGGTCCTGAAACGGAATTTGAAACCTTTCTGCAAGAGTATTTTTTTGATCTGCATTACCAGCCGAAACCCGACTCAGAACCTTTAAACTTAGGCTTAGGACATCTTTGGCGCTTAGCAGTAGATCATCCAACACAACAAGTTTTACCTTGCGTTCATCGAGCGCCCATTGAAAAGGATGGCGAGTATAGGTTATTGTTGATTTGTTAGATTGGAATTTGATCAATATAAAGGGCATTTTGATAAAAATTTAGAAATCCTTATACTTAATCATGTTTAATATTTTTTTCGCTTTATGTCTTACTTTTTGACTATATCTAACTCTATTTGAAAATATTTGATTCAAATATTCAGAGAAAAATTCAAAATTTATTGGATTGCTTTCTTTAAGCCAAGTTAATGAAAGATCCCCCCAATATTCTGATCCAATTAAGAAACCTGCTTCAATTAACTCAATTTCAGGAAATACTAACCATTTTTGTAAATCTCCAATCTTTTCTATAAATTTTTCTCTGCCGACCTCTAAAAAAGGTAACAATGAAAGCGTAACGCTATGATTTAAAAGATTGATTTCATAATTTTCATTTTTAATATTAATTTCCCAAGTATTTAAGTCATTATAATGTAAATAAATATCTTCAGATAAAGCGTAAACCTTCATTTTATTTCCACATCTATCTAACTCAAACAGCGCGTGTGAATTTAATTGTCGATGGATTATGCATCATATTTTTACTCGATTCTTAGTTTCACTTGGATTCTCTCCAAATTCTTCACGATATTCATGCGAAAAACGGCCCAAGTGATTAAATCCCCAATCAAAAGCTAATTTTGAAATGGAAATATTTTTATCCATAGAGGTACTTAAGGTCTTATAAACTTGTTGTAAACGATATCTACGTAAAAAAGTCAAAGGACTTGTTCCATAATACTGTTGAAATTCAGCATATAATTTAGACTTTGATACGCCAGCTAATCTTAGCAAATCTTCTGCACGAATCTCCTCATGGGCATACTTCTGAATATAGTCGCATACCTTACGTAAGTATTCTGGCGCTTGTTGATCAGATAAGGATCTTAACAAGCTTGAATAATTATTTTCTTGCGAGAGTAATAAAGCTTTAATCAGGAAATTTTCATAATCCTCTGACCAAAGTTGTAAGCCCTGCATACTTTTGTATTGAGATCGCAGCAACAAAAAATGATCAATATTTTGCCACCACATCCCGATACCCTGATCAATCTTCAAACTCATTTCAGGATTGAAAACCACGGGCTCTTCAACAGACCGACGTAGTAATTCGCCTAACACCTTCTGCATACTTTTTTCAGGAATAACCACTTGATATTTTTTACAATCTTTATCAATCGCTAAATCTTGTAAATCTGCATTAGATAAAATTAGCCCTTTATCAGCACTGGAAATATAATTGGTGCCATTGATTGCTAAAGTCTGCTTACCTTGAATCGGCAAGCTAATACTATATGCCCTTAAATTAGACGTGTTAATGAGTACATTTGCACCATAGCTGATCTTACCGATCGCCATACGCTTGTGGGGTAATCGAATCCCTTCATAATGAAAATCCAAGACATTTCGACCGCATGTATCTAAGTGATGCTCCCCACATATTGAGGACATTAAACTGTGTGCAAATTCTGCCTGACGGGAATAGTGATTTAGATCCATCTCTTGGCTTAGTGATAACATATTCTTTTCACCTAGCTAACGCTCAATACTTGTTAAGGGGCAAATTACGTGCCAATTCCTTTACTTAAAATATTAAGCTCTGTTTATCCATAAACAATGTAGAAAATCAATTTTGTATCTTTCTTTATAACAAATTTAATTGAGAACTTATATACTATTTGAGTATGAAATTATTACTAAAATAAGTCCCCTTGCAAAATGTCTCCAGCGTTTAAAAATCTGACTACAACATAAAAAATATTATTTTCTTTAGCTTGTGATTAAAAATATAAGCATAGATATTAAGATATCCAAAAAACTAGAATTCCCATCATCTATATTGTTTATTTAAGCTATCTTCAACATAATGAAAAATTATGAGGCTATTGACTCTAATTCACCTTAACTTGTAGCGATACTCAATATAACCTGCAATACTTATCATTATTTATTAAAGCTTACATCTAATAATCAAAATTATTTAAAATAATTCGACCTCTATTGAATAAATCAAAAATAAGCATGTTAAGAAAATCATACTGCTATTCAAAGTGCCTTCTCCACTTTGAAGAAGGCTAGAATGATAGGTTTATTATAGATTTATGCTTTAAAAAAACTTATGCAAGAAAACTACTGATGATTACCATTGATAACGAAGTCTAAATAAATGCAGATCAGGCGTTGCTTTACTATCACTGGTATATAATCGTTCATAGTCAAAACCAATACCATAATTAAAGCGCAATGCCATACCTACTCCCAAATCGCGTCTTGAAAAATCCTCACCTTGAGTATATTTAATATGATCACCCATAACATAAGGTTGTATCGATTGAATACCATAATTTTGCACTTTAAACTTATATCCTGCATAGTATTCAATACCATAAGCTTCAGTATCCAAATAATGTTCTACGCCATAAGGTGCTGGCTGATTGCGCGCAAGATTATTCGGCACTAGGTTTTTATACCATCCTGCTCCCACTCCCCACATCCATTGACCATCAAAATAATATAAAGCTGTAGCGATTACATGTTGAGATAGATCATGATTATCTTGTGAATCAGATAAACTGACTTGATTATGTTTATAAGAAGTTCCCCAATGTAAATTTTTGCTCAAATGAACATCGGTTGCGATCTCTTCACCTGATTTCAACTTATAGTGGAAGTTGTTCAGTGAGGTTTCATCTCCAAATAAATACGCTGCATAAAAATCAACATATTGATTTTTCTTTTCATAACGTAATGTTTTACTTGAAACTAATGTACCATCATGAAATGAAAAAGGACTCCACGTAGAAACTTGACCTAGCATATCGTAATCCCAAAGATCTGTTTTTACTCCAACGACATCATGGTAAATACTATACATTTTGCCAAACTTTAATGTGCCATATTGAGAATTTTCCATACCCACATATGCTTGAATCGTTGTGAACTCTTCATCATTCTTAGCATAATGACCATCCCAATCCAAGATTTTTGGTAAATTAAAATAATTTTGATACCCTGCAATTAAATGTGTATTTTCATCCAATTTATAATCAAGATCTAAATACATACGGCTCGCAGCACTATAACCATTTCTACGATATTTTTGACTTTGATTGTTGGCATTATATTGATCAAAGTTTAAAGCTTGTAAGCGCATGCTCCCATGTGTTTTAACTGTAAAACTATCTTGATCAGAAAAAATTTGATCTTGGTGGATCAGCTCAACTTCAGCAGATACTGTTGTTGCATTTAGTATTACCCATGTGGAACACACAATTTTTAATGTTCTTTTTAACATTTCTACATCCTTGTCATTCAGATTTAAATCGTTAGACTATCCTTTCTAACCATGATGAAATTTATAACAATTAAATATTATCCGTGTATTTCAATGTAATATGAAAATTATGATTAAAATTGTTTAAACTTTTTACTTACTCAATTCAGAACATCAACAACCATAATATTAAAGATCACATTTACGGCAAAATACTCAAAGTATCAAAATTTTATAATTACTCATATTACTATAGTTTTTTAATAATTTATTCGATAATCTCCTATTAATGTGCATATTAGCTGAACCTAATATCACATTTATTAGAAATTTTAGAAAAATATATTAATACGACTTTAGGATTATCTCATCGATTTTATGTGTTATTAAAAACCAAATTTCTCTTGGTTTATTCTCTTCAAAAAAACCGAAATGGATAACCAATTCGGTTTTAGATTGCATATCGTCATAAAACTATTTTTTATGAGTATTCCCTTGATTCTGGATGAATTCAGCAATATTAATTACATCAAGATCCTCACTCGCATGGACAGGACCTTTAAACTCACGCCCTGCTGTTGTTTGTAGATATTCACTATTAATTTTTTCATTATCGGGCCAAATATGGTTCAATACCAATCCCTTAGCCCCCATTTTCGTAGCAAATGCACCCACACCTAAGGTTGCTTTACGATTACGAGGATCTGTTCCTGAAATAATCGCTGTATGACCATCTAAAATCTGTGTCGTCATGGTTTTTTCTAAAGGTGTACCTGCAAACACTGCTACGGCTGCATTTACATCCATCACTTCATTAATCAAAATGTCGGTATTTTTACCCAAACGAAGTAAATTTTCATTTGGAGCAGTATCACCACTAAATGTGACCGATCCATATTTAGTATCGAAGCGATAAGACCAAGCTGGATATACCAGTGGATGCTGAGCCAATGCTGCTGTCACTTTTACATAATCATCTTGATAGACCTGTATCGGATTCATCACAGGTGACATATTGCTAGGACTGGCATTTTTAGGTGCAGGTAATGCCATAATATTTAACATCCCTTGACCATTTGTTCCTGTTAAATCTCGTGGATGATCATCTGCACGACGTACTGTGTGAATTGCATTATTCATATCATAAGCATTCGCAGCAAAATGCAGCTGCATTAATTCTTTAATGCCTGGCGTTGGGTCCTCAGCATGGATTAATTTAGTATTTGGTAAATGACCAAATCCAGCATCATCACCTAATTTACCATTCGAGTCAGCACGATCTGGTCCAATCAATGCAATTTCTTGTTTGCCATATTTCCAGTTAGGGAAGTTAACATTCACAAATGGATAGAGATCATCCACATGATCAGAGTGCAAGTGTGTAATAAAAATCCCACGCACATCGCCAAAATTCAGACCACTTTCATAAAAGCGTTGTACCAAACCTGATCCTGCATCAATAACATAGACTTGACCATCTACAACCAGTGCTGTTGATGTCGCAGCCCTTAGACTTGGGAAAGGTCCTGCTCTAGTCCCCAACATAACAAGATACATACCATCGCGTGGCGGTGGAGTCGCTCTAACTCGTTTAGCTTGACGCTGCAAATAACTCGGTGTCGCACTCTTTAAACTCTTTGATTGTGTATCAGTACGATTAAAAGCTTGTTCATCTGCTGCAAAACTCAATTGGCCAATAAAACAAGTTGAAATAGCAACACACAAATATTTTTTTAAATTTTTCATATTAATTCCCTTTATATAAAACAGTCTTTAAAAATCACAGCACATCATTTTCTGTAATTTCATCCATTACGGTATTTTCAAAGCAAAACTATTGAGTTAATAGCGTTAGTTTTCTATTAATCTCAGCCAGAAAGAGAGTCCTTCACTTAAGGTTTTACATTTTACTCATCATAATTTTAACAATCATTTTTGAACAATCTTTCTAATTTTTAGGTTAATTACAACGATATTTTGAATAAAATTTAAATAATAATGAAAAATCACTCATTATATTCTATTTTATAGATCCCATCCTATTCACTGGGTCTAGCTAACATTATGCTACTCACCTATATAAAAGCTTAATGTCATTAGACCTCAATAAATTGCTTGATGTTTAACATGCTATCTTGCATTGTTATAAGACTATTCCTTATCACCCATTCCACGATTTAATAGACAGTGAATTGTTTTAATATTATTCCATTCGTTCAAGAAATTTTCTTTTTAAACCAATAAACTATTAATAACACCATTAAAAATGGAATACCAAACTGCAATGTTGATTTAAACTCGTCGGTAAACCAAGTTGTAATCATAATGCTAAATATACTGACCAAACCTAGTACAGAAATAAGTCGACTTGCTGGAATTTTAAATTTCAGTACCGTTTGATGGCTTGCAAGATGTTTTCGGAAAAAAATATGTGTTACAAAAATACTTCCCCAAGTAAATAATGCACCAAACATGGAAAGTGCAATCATGATAGGAAATGCTGACTCTGGATTAATGCTATAAACTACACTCGCAACTCCAATCCCTATAGCAGACAGCATTAATGCATTTATAGGCACACCATTGCTGCGGATTTTTCCAAAGATTTTTGGAGCATCTCCTGCACGTGATAAACTAAAAAGCATGCGGGTTGAAATGTAGAGCATGCTGTTCATCGCTGAAAGTGCGGCCACAACAACAATAGCGTTTAAAATACTGTCCGCATATGGGATACCGACCAGTCTCATGACTGTAACAAACGGACTAGTTGCATCTTTTCCAATCAATTCAGTCCATGGTACTAGCGTCACAATTAAAAATAGTGACAGTAAATAGAATAGAATCAACCGTACAGCCGTACTCTTAAACGCATATTTTACCGCTTTTTCTGGATCAGCAGCTTCACCTGCTGCCACAGCAATCATTTCAATACTAAGATAACTAAAAATAGAAATAATGACACCAATCCAGACCCCACTAAAACCATTTGGGAAAAATCCCCCATGATCAGTTAAATGAGCCGTGATATGGCTTTGCTCAGTATTTTGCGTGAGAATTCCAATTGCGAGTAATATAAATACAATAATGGCAAAAATCTTAATGGTAGAGAACCAATATTCAACCAGTCCAAAGGCTTTAACACTATAAGCATTAACCGCGAGCAAAGTCCCTGAGAAAAACATGATCCAGAACCAAGCATGAACATCTGGAAACCACATTTTCATATAATCAGCGACAGCGGTAATTTCAGTACCAACAGCAAGAACCATACAAGCCCAATAACTATAACGCACTAAGAACCCAGCTAATGGACTAATATAGTGTTCTGCATAAGCTCCAAAAGATCCTGAGGTCGGGTGCTGAACCGTCATTTCTGCAAGACATGCCATCAGTGCAAAAGCGATTAATCCACCAATAGCGTAACTGACAATAACTGCAGGACCCGCATAACTAATCGCAAACTTACTTCCCATAAATAAGCCAGTACCAATCGCACCACCAATGGCAATCATACTCATTTGCTTTGCAGTCAATTTTTTATGTAGGCCCGATTCCCTAGTTTGAATTTCATCAAAATTATTCATAAACCCCTCCTGGGTAAATGTATTTTTGTTAATAAAGCAACTTAAATTAAGTGACTTGCCCGCGAACTTGATATTCGCTGTTCTCCCATTCACCTAATATCATGACTTGCTTTAGGTGCTGTACAGCATCCCAAATATCAACAAAACCGAGATATAAAGGGGTGATTCCAAAACGCAATACTTCAGGCTCTCGATAATCACCTATTACCCCGCGCTTAATTAAAGCTTGGATAATCTCATAACCAAATTGATGTTTATAACTCACATGACTACCACGATGTTTATGAACAACTGGGGTAATCATTTCGAATCCAAAGTCAGTACATTCTTGCTCGACTAAAGCCATAAATAAATCTGTCAGCTTTAGCGATTTTGTTCGAATTTTCTCCATGCTGGTATTGAGGAAAATATCTAAACCACACTCAATGAGACTCATTGAAATAATACTTTGAGTGCCACATAAATAACGACGAATACCTACTGCTGGTTCATAGTTTTGAGCCATATCAAAAGGTTTGTTGTGCCCCCACCATCCAGATAAGGGTTGCCAGAACGTATTGTGATGCTTCGGATTAACCCAAAGTAAAGCTGGAGAGCCAGGGCCACCATTTAAATATTTATAAGTACATCCAATCGCAAAATCACTATCTGTCTGATTTAATTCAATCGGAACAGCACCAACAGAATGACAAAGGTCCCAAATAATCAAAGCACCTTGAGCATGAATTTTTTGGTTAATTTCGTTCATGTCATACAAATAGCCAGTACGATAATTCACATGTGAAAGCACCACCACAGCAACATCGTTTTGATTTAAGAGTACATCTAAGTCATTTTCGTTTTCAATTAATTCCAAACGATAGCCTTGATGAATAAGATCCAAAAATCCTTCAATGATATAGATATCCGTTGGAAAGGCATCCTTCTCAGCAATAATTACTTTACGTGAAGCATCCTTTTCTGCTTGAATTTTCACAGCTGAAGATAAGACCTTAAAAAGGTTTAATGTCGTTGAATCGGAAATAACCGTTTCACCAGCATTTACACCAATTAATTCAGCAACTTTATCTCCCAAACGCGTAGATAATCCCCACCAATCTGCGGTGTTCCAGCTATTAATCAGGTCATTGCCCCATTCTTGAGAAATAACGTGTTGTGCTAAATCTAATGATTTGGCGGGTCGAGCACCTAATGAATTACCATCAAGATAAATAACATTTGTTGGAAGTGAAAATTCGTTTTTAAATTGTGCTAGTGGGTCTTCTTTATCCCAAACTTGACATTGTTCACGTGTAATCATGTTTTCTCCTTATGGAAATCGTCCTTTATTTAGTTAAATATTATCATGATGAAAATATGATTTATTCGATAGTATCTAGTCATTTTCTTATATTTTGATATATAATTCTAATTAAATGGATTATATTTGAAGGATATCCCATCATGGATTTAGATGTTATTGATCTTAAAATTCTAAAACTGTTGCAAGAAGATGCACGCTTAAGCAATCAAGATCTGGCTGATCTTGTGCACTTATCTGCTTCTGCTTGTCATCGTAGAGTAAAGATTTTGGAATCAAATGGAATTATTGAAAAATACCAAGCGAAAATAAATTATGCGAAATTGGGTATCAAAATAGAGGCAATGGTTGAAATCAAGTTGGCTCATCTTACCGATGAAGATCATCACACCTTTATGACTCAAATTAGGGATTTTGATGAAGTAATCAACGTTTATATTATTACTGGCGAATCCAACTATGTATTGTGGGTGGCAACAAAAGACCTAGATTCTTTTTCACAATTTATCATCAACAAACTCAATAAAATTAAAGGTATTATGAATATAAATTCGAAGATCGTTTTGAAAAAAGTGGTGCAAAAAAGTTTGATTTAAAATTTACTTAATTGTTGATCATAGCGACTATCTAGCAGAAAGGGTTCAGTAACGCCCTATCATATATGGTTTAGTTAAATACCTATTAAAACCATGAATCAAAGTAATTTTTAAATTTTTTAAAGAATATTCTAAGGTATGTAATTTTTAAACGACCAAAAGCCTCCGTCTAATGAGCTTGAGTATTTTTTTAAGGAGTTCCATTTACTCATTTAGAATATTGTGAACCTTTTTACGTATATTTTGTATTATTTTCTATCGTTTATTTTTTTAGCATGATGTTTGATCAGCTGAAACACCTAACTGGCTTCCATAGCATGCGACGTTATTTCTTCTAGTTCTAGAAAAAATATAAGATGAACTTTTCAAATTAAACCCAATCGACAATCATGATAAGTGCCAAATGGTATCTGTTAACAGTTTGACTTCCTCAATATCATGAGTCACATATAACATAGGAATTTTAATCTCATTCTTTATTTGTTGAAAGAATGGAATAATTTCAGCTTTATGCTCTGCATCCAATGCAGATAAAGGTTCATCTAATAGCAGAATATTCGGCGAATATAAAATCGCACGCCCCAATGCCACGCGTTGTTTTTCGCCTCCAGAGAGGTGTATTGGCATCCGATCAAGTAGATGGCTTAGCTTTAATAATTCAATGATATAGTCCAACTCAAATTGACGTCGCTCAACATCAATTCGGTTATATCCAAACTTTAAATTTCCCATAACATTTTTATGTGGGAATAATTGGGCATCTTGAAAGACTAACCCCACACGGCGTTTTTGAGTGGGGATATTTATTTTTGTTTCATGATCAAACCAAGTATCTCGGTTCACTTTGATCCAGCCTTGTTGTGGCGTATGTAAGCCAGCTATCGCATTTAAAATGCTGGTTTTACCTGAACCAGAATGTCCAAATAATCCCACAACACTTTCATCAGACTTAAATTGCTGATTTAAATTAAATTTATTAAATTTCAGGGTTATTTTAAAATCGAAATGCATTACGTTAACTCTGTTTTTTCTTTTGATAGCGGTGAAACCACTGTGCAAACCATAATGCCAAAAATGCCACAGTCAATGAAATCATAATCAGACGTTGCAATGCATGATTCATATCAGGCTGTTGCATCAAACTATACATCGCAAGGGGTAAAGTTCTGGTTTCACCTTCAACATTCCCCACAAAAGTAATTGTTGCGCCAAACTCTCCTAAACTACGACAGAAACATAAGATTGCACCAATTAAAATACCGCTACTCGCTAAAGGCAAGGTCACATGCATAAAAGTTGAAAATGCAGATGCACCCAAAGTTTTTGCAGCCATTTCTAGCTTTTGATCAACAAGTTCAATCGCCAGACGAATCGATTGGACCAATAATGGAAATCCCATCACTGCCGAAGCCAAGACTGCACCTTTCCAATTAAATGCAAAATCTAGGCCGAACTCCGTTAAATATTTCCCTAAGAAGCCTCGATTACCAAAAACTTGTAAAAGTAAAAAACCTGGCACAACTGGCGGTAACACCAAAGGTAAAAAAATCAATGTTTCAAATAATGATTTTCCGAAAAAATCTTTACGTGCCAAAATCCAGCCAACGATAATGGCTGGAATCAAGCTAAAAATCAGACAAAAACCAGCAACTTTACAAGAGAGTTTTAAAACTTCAATTTCTGCTGGTGACAGTACATCAAACATAACCGATTTCTAATTGAGAACGCTAAAACCATATTTCTTAAATATGGTTTTAGCTTCATTGCTTTGTAAATATTGATAAAACTTAACAGTTTCAGGGGTCGGTTTTACCATCCCCATTGGGTAAACAATCGGTGTATGCGTGTTTAACGGAAACTCAGCAATAACCTTAACGTCTGGACTAATTGCAGCATCAGTTAAATAAACAATCCCCACATTACATTCCCCACGTGCCACAAAATTCAGTGCAACGCGAACATCTTCTGCTTGAACTAAACGCGGCTGAATTTTTTCCCACCACTGCAATGAGGTCAAAGCTTGCTTTGCATACTTTCCAACAGGAACACTTTTCGTATCGCCTGTACAAAGCTTGCCTTTAAATGCAGTAGTTGGGTCAAATGACGGGGTCATTTTGAATTGTATGTTTTGATTTTTCGGGCTAATCAATACCAAACGATTACCAAGTAAATTCTTTCTATTTTTAGGATTAATCAATTTTTTATCTTGTAAATAATTCATCCACTGCTCATCGGCAGAGATAAATAAATTGGCTGGCGCCCCTGCTTCAATCTGTTTTGCCAGTGTCGATGAACCTGCATAAGATGTTTTAATTTTTATATTATTTTTCTTTTCATATTTTTGATCTAGTTCTGCTAGAACATTGGTTAAACTGGCTGCAGCATAAACTGTGATTGTATCTTCTGCATAAGCATGGCCCATGGCAAGCAAACTTAAACTAAATAAAAATTTTTTCATCGACATCTTCCTTTGAATAACAAAAAATTGATCGCTAAGCATTACTGACTATAAAGGACGAAACCGTCACCCCGACAAAAGCTTGCCAATGTGAGACCTGAAGCTTGTGCCATCTCTATTGCCAGACTGGTAGGCGCAGAAATTGTTGCTAGTAATGCGATATTTAATACAACACACTTTCTAATCAGTTCATAACTTGCTCGACTGGTCATCACCACAAATCCTTTTGACAAATCAAAGTTCTCTGCTGAGATATGGCCCAGTAATTTATCTAGCGCATTATGTCGTCCAACATCTTCAAAAATAGCATGAATGATCCCCTCCACAACCCAAGCAGCAGCATGAGCTCCGCCAGTCACAGCGGTAATCTTTTGCTGGTTTTTTAATTGTTTGATTGCGTTAGGAATTTCTCTTAACCATTCTGATTGAATTGTAGAACTAATTTTTGGTAATGAAAATTGAAGTTGTTGAAGACTTTCTATACCACATAAACCACATCCTGTTCTACCAATCAGCATTCTGCGGTGTTGTTTTAATGCCATAAAAGCTTTTGATGAAATTTTCATCTCAACCTGTATACCAAAATTGTTGTGAATAATATCAAGCGAGTAAAGTTCTTTTAAACTTGCAATTATTCCTTCAGAAAGGCTAAATCCTTTTGCGAATTCAGCGATATCAGTTGGTGTAGCCATCATCACAGCATGAGATATACCGTTATAAACCAATGCGATAGGATATTCTTGAACAACCTGATCAAACTGAACATCTGTTTTATCTTGATCAAATCGTGTAATTTGAACTGACGCATAACCTGAAAATTGTGGTTCCAACTTGAGCTTTCCTTACAATTTAGGATAGCAACCATAGGTTACTATCCAATTTCACGTTTCCTGCAATAAACCAGTAAATAATTAAATCTCAACCTTTTTTTCTGCATTCTCAGGATCGACTTCAGTAAATAAATTGAAGTGCTCAGGTGCATCTCCAGCATGTAAAATAACAGGAACACTTTTTGAAGCTGGAATCTTGGCATATTGATCATGACTTGAAAGCGCAACCAGTGGATTGGTTTCAGGATAATAAGCGGCCAGACTTCCTGGTGGAATGTTATAGGGAACGATTCGGAAACTTTTCACGACTCTTTTTACCCCATCAGAGAATACACTTTCAATATCAACCCATTGATCAGCAACAAAACCAGCTTCATCAATATCTTGTTGATTTATAAATAATACACGGCGCTGGCCAAACACACCTCTATAGCGGTCATCTAGGCCGTATAAGGTCGTATTGTACTGATCATGCGAACGAATCGTCATTAAAGTGTAGACTTTGCTTTTCGTATACTGGGCAGAAAATTGATTTTCTTGATCATTATAGACTTGGCTTAATGGCGTAATGAGGAATTGTGCTTTACCCACGGGGGTATTCCAAACTTTAACATTGGCAGGATGAATCAGATGGAAACCACCCGGTTGATAGGCTCGTCCATTGAAATCTTTAAATTCCTCAAAAACCTCTTCAATAGAATCACGTATACGATCATAGTCCTCAACATACCAACGCCATTTAATTTTAGAGTCAGGTAATGTCGCTTCAGCCATTCGTGCAACAATATCAGGTTCTGAAAGCAAGTTCTTTGATGCAGGTTCATTGCGCCCAGCGGATAAATGCACATTACTCATTGAATCTTCAACTGAGATCGCCTGATTTCCTTTCAGTTGTTTATCCAATTCGGTACGACCTAGACATGGAAGAACCAAGGCGTCTTTACCACACACGAGATGGCTACGATTGAGTTTTGTTGCAATATTTACAACAAGTGAGCAGCGTTTTAGCGCTTCTTGAGTATATGGGGTGTCAGGTGTCGCAACTGCAAAATTCCCGCCTAAAGCAATAAAGACTTTAACATCGCCCTCATACATCGCTTTAATCGTTTCTACCACACCATAGCCATGTTTACGTGGCGATTTAATGTTGAACACACGATCAATATCATCCAACATTTTTTCACTTGGTAACTCGTTGATCCCCATGGTCCGATCACCCTGCACATTACTGTGCCCACGAACTGGACATAGGCCTGCTCCCGGACGACCAATCTGTCCTTTCGCCAAAAGTAAATTAGCCAACATATGAACATTCGCTGTACCGTGTCTATGTTGTGTTATGCCCATCCCCCAACAAAAAATTGAACGCTCAGACTCGCAAAACATTTTAGCAATTGATTCTAAGTTTTCCGAAGAGAGGCCTGAATACTGATAAATATCACGCCATTCTGTTCGGTCAACTTCTTTTAGCATTTCATCAAAGCCAACAGTATTCTCAGCAATATACTGCCGATCAAATACCCCCTTTTTACCTGCGAGTATTGCCTGTTTATCCCATTCATGAAGATGCTTCATCATACCCAACAAAAGTGCATAATCTCCGCCAATTTTCGGCTGAAAATAAAAGCGACTAATGGGCGTACTGCCATTCGTCATCATCTCAATTGCTGCTTGAGGATCCTGAAAACGCTCTAACCCACGTTCTTTGATTGGATTAATCGCAATAATATTTCCACCTCTACGCGATACTTCACGTAAAGTTCCTAACATTCGAGGGTGGTTGGTACCAGGATTATGCCCAAAGCTAAATACGGTATCCGCTTGATCAAAATCATCTAAAGTAACGGTCCCCTTGCCAAGCCCAATTGAATCTTTCAAACCAATACTGGTGGTTTCATGACACATATTTGAACAATCAGGGAAGTTATTTGTTCCATAACTTCTGACAAATAACTGGTACAAGAAAGCCGCTTCATTGCTTGCCCGACCAGACGTATAAAATGCTGCCTGATCTGGATGATCCAAAGCTTGAAGATGTTGAGCGATAAGCTTAAATGCATCATCCCAAGAAATTGGGACATACTTATCTGTAGCCACGTCATAACGTATTGGATCTGTGAGTCGCCCCAAATCTTCGAGGTAAAAATCGTTTTGCTCAGCTAACCAACTCACCGTGTGATGCGCAAAAAATTCTGGAGTAACTCGTTTACTGGTTGCTTCGAATGCAACAGCTTTTGCACCATTTTCACAAAAGTTAAATGCGTGCGTATCTTTTTTCTCAGGCCATGCACAACCAGGACAGTCAAAACCTGTCGGCTGGTTAATATTCATTAATGTAATTGAGCCTTTGGCAAAGACTTCTTGCCTTTTTAAATTTCTAGCAACACTCAACAAAGCGCCCCAACCACCAGCTGGGTGCGTATAGGGTTCGATACGCGCGAAATTGGTATTCTCCTGAATATGGCGTTCTTGACCTTCTGTTTCAGGTTTATTTTTTTCTAAATCGTTCATTTGAGTGCCCTCTTTAATGGCTTATCTGATTAAAAAATCAGCTCAAGAAAAAATTCATTTACTTTACATGGTAACTTTTCATAATAATCATTCTTATAACTTAAGCTGCTTAATTTACAACGACTTAATGAGAATGTGAATTCAAATGAAGATGTTTATGTGCAACATCATCATCTTTCCGGATACAACAGCCAGCAACATATTCACTGGAACCATCTGAGTAAAACTCTTCTTTCCATACTGGAACTTCATGTTTTACACGTTCTACAGCCTCTTCACACGCCATAAAAGCTTCTCTTCGATGCGGCGCATAAGCCACTGCGATGATTGCTTTGCCTCCGATATCTAGAGCGCCAATTCTATGAATAACCTGAATATATGATACTGCATATTTGTTTTGTATTTCTTGCTCAATTACACGAATCATTTTTTCAGCAATGGGCGTATAAGCAGTATATTTTAATGCCTTAACACTGCGACCTTCATGGTGATTTCGAACCGTTCCAATAAAAATTCCAATACCACCACATTCAGGAAAATGATCAATGGTTTTAAAATCATCTAAACTCAGATCCGTTTCCTTAATCCGAGATCCATTTGTCATGTTAGCCTCCTGCTACAGGGGATAATAAAACCAATGTACAATGGTTTGTTAATCGATGTCGACGGGGAATAATTTCTTCACCAATCGCACATGCACACTTCTCTAAAAGACTAGCGCAATCAGGATATTGATCAGAAATTTGCTGCAAAATTTCTGAGACCATACTATTTTCAACACAAGAAAAATTTAAATCTTTAGGTAACAGTCTTTCAATTGCACCATAAGTTTCAATCTTAATTTGAATCTCTGCCATTTAACACCTTTACTTAAGCATAGCGCCACAATGAGTATTTAGGGTGAACTAAATTGAATTTGAACGACTGAATATGTGTAATTCTTCACGGTATAGTCTTAACTCCTGTTCTGAATTAATGCTATGAAAACTTATAGGGTTTTCATATTTAACGACCTTTGGATTCAAATCATCAAAGCATTTTCGAATACTTAATTGTTCATTAGCCAAATGCTTTTCGAGCGTAGCTAAGCTGTCTCTTTTCAACAAACAAAAGGGGTAAAGGTTTTGTTCGTTTATAGAGATAAATACAGCTTGAGAATTTTCTGCCTCCAATAAAGCTTGATGCATTTTTGATAAGACATCTTTAGGGATAAAAGTAATATCGCAGGGAATGAACAGAATATAATCTGTAGTTACATGTGCCCATGCGCTTTTCATTCCCATTAATGGCCCTAAAAATCCCGCCTGATCATCTGAAAAACAGGCTATTTCAGCGATGATCTCCTGATAAACAATACAGTCCTGATGACTATTCACCCAAATTTTCGCAACCTCATCACAAAATTGATTGTAGATTTTAAGCAGTTGCATTTCATGATCAAACTGCTGCAAAAGTTTGTTTTTACCTTGCATCCGTCTAGCTTGACCACCAGCTAAAATGACTAAGTCAGTATTTGGATATTGAGACATTTTATTGTTACCCAAGCGTATCAGACTCAAAATACTAAAGACGAATGAACTCAATGAATTTGGGGCAATTTTCAGCATTGTTAAATGCTGGAATTCGACCAATGACATTCGCTTCACTTAAATTACTTAGCATATGCGATTGCTGTTTTTTGAGTTTTGAAACACTAAGTTGCCCTTGCTCATCAACATTCAATTTCATACGCAACAGTTGTTCTCGACTATCACCCTTTACAGCTTCGCTTAAGCTTGCCTTCTCCCATTCTGGTTTGGCTTCTTTTAAACCTTGCATTGCTTTAAGCAAAGTGAACACATGGATTTCTAAACAAACAAATACTGCTGCTGGATTCCCCGGCAACCCTAATAAATAGGAAGACTGGTTTGGTTTTTTATATTCAGCAAAATAAATCGGTTTGCCTGGTTTCTGAGCAACTTGCCAAAAAATTTCATTTGCCCCTAATGCAAGAGAAACAGGACGAATCAAATCATAATCTCCAACTGAAACCCCACCAGTCGTGATAACTAAATCGTAATGATCTAAGGCATTTGCTAAAGCCTTTTTCAAGACAGTTTCATCATCTATCACATGTTCTAAATGGATCGAGTAAAAACCTCTTTCCTTCAACCATGTCAAAACCATTGGCGAATTCGCATCAAAAACCTGAGCGCTATTATCAAGGCTTTTGCTGACTTCATCCCCTGTAATCAATACAGCAATACGAGGATGGTTAAAAACACTGACCTCTTTTACCCCTGCCATACTTAGTGATGCAACTAAGCCACTTTTTAGATATTGGCCCTGCTTTGCCAATATTGTCCCAATGGATAATTCTTCGCCTTGATAACGAATATCCGTCCCTTTGTTAAGCGCTTGATTTAAGCTGATTCGGCTATCTAGTTTAGATACTATTTCTTGTCTGGCAACTGTATCAGCCGAATCTGGTAATTTACCGCCTGTAAAAATTCGAACACATTGTCCAGACTCAATCTGAACATATTCTTCAATACCTGCGCGTATTTCTCCAACCAATTCAAACACGGTAATACCGGCAAGAATATCTTCGCTTTTTAAGGCATAGCCATCTACTGCACTCTGAGTAAATAGAGGTAATGCAATCTCAGACAGGACATCTTGTGCCAGATAATGTTGATGTGCTTCTACCAGTGGCAGAGTCTGAACCGCTCGTGATTCAACCGTAGAATAAGCTGCCAATGCTTGATCTAAACCTATTAATCCTTGACCAGAACAACTCATTCATAACCTCCTGGGTGTGGTAAGTCTCGACATACATCAAAGATATGCACCAAGGCAGGTAAAATCGCTGCCATAGATTCAGAAGCACCACCACGGCTTCCTGGTAACGTAATAACTAATGATCGGTCAATAAAACCAGCTACACCACGAGACATTGCAGCATAAGGTGTCCGTCTTTGCCCAAAAGCACGTGCCGCTTCCATCAGACCATTCAGCTCTCTTTCCAATAATGGTTCTATCGTATCAACAGTAATATCGCGCTTACCTATGCCTGTCCCACCCACCGTAATGATGCATCCATAAGATTGCACCAATTCTGCAATCAATTGTTTTAGTTGCAAAGGCTCATCAGCGATGATTTGATAGTGAATTGGATCAAATCCAGCCTCAGTTAAGGTTTCAACCACAGAACGTCCCGCAGTATCAGGTTTTTTGCCAGAAGCGACACTATCTGATAAAACAATGACTGCAGCTGATACAGCTTGTCGAAGATGACGTTTATAGTGCGATTTCCCGCCCTTTTTCAATTCAAGTTTGCAATGACCAATCATCAGTTCATCTGGTTCACAATGCGGTTTCAACATGTCATAAATCGTGAGCGCAGCCAGACTTGCGGCAGTTAAAGCCTCCATTTCAACACCAGTTGGCGCAATCGTTTCTACGGTTGCCGTAATCTTGACGCGATCTGCTAGTATTTCAAAATCGACATCAGCTCGATAAATAGGTAAAGGATGACAAAGCGGAATAAGCTCATCAGTACGTTTGGCTGCAAGAATCCCTGCGATTCGTGCTGTTTTTAGTGCATCGCCTTTTTCAGTATTACCCTCTGCTAATAATTGTAAACAATGCGGAGGCGCGAATAACTCTGAACTTGCAGTAGCAATACGATAACTCTCAGGCTTCATGCCTACATTTTTCATAAAAAATCCTGTCAATTTAAATAATACACAACTTCACGATAAGCGATTCATTTCAAATAAAAAAGCATATACAATTCTATCTCTATGTATAAAATCAACCGCCAATAGAATGCATACTAATCTTACGAATGGGTGCAGCTTGGTAAGCAATATAGCCTGCCTTTTTTTGCCAAACCGTACCCAAAATTGTTGCTATCAATTGTTTTCCCTGAGCTTTATCCAATAAATGTCGAACAGAAATACCTGTATTGGCAAACAAACATGTAAATAACTCACCCGTCGCGGTTAAACGCAAACGATCACAACTTTGACAAAAAGGCTTGCTGATGGTGGAAATAATACCCAGTTTAAAACGTTGATTGAGTGTATATATTGTGGCTGGGTCATTATTTCGCTCTAATTTATCGATGCGAAAATATGGCGAAAGTATATTGATAATGTCATCCTCAACCACGACTTTCTCACGCTTCCAATGCTCAGGTTGATCCAATGGCATGTATTCAATAAATCGTAGTTCAAAGTCATTTCTATAAGCCCACTCAGTTAATGGCAATATTTCCTGATGATTCTCTCCATAGACCAAAACACAGTTGAGTTTAATTGGGATATTTGCAGCTTTTGCCGCCTCAATTCCTTTTAATACGGGTGTTAAGGGTTTTTGAGTCATTTTAAAAAAAGTGTCTGGATCAACACTGTCTAAACTTATATTTAGATCATCAAGCCCAGCTTGTTTTAGCTCAACTGCATATTTTTCTAAATAATAAGCATTCGTCGTCATTGAGACACGTTGTAAACCTAAGGGTCTTAACGTATTGAGCGTATAAATAAAATTAACCAGCCCTTTTCGCATCAACGGCTCGCCACCCGTTAAGCGAATTTGAGTGATGCCAAGCTTAATCATCACTTCGCAAAATCTATAAAGTTCTTCAAAACTTAAAATATCCTGTTTAGCTAACCAGGTCGGATGATCAGGCATACAATAACTGCATTTAAAATTACATCGATCAGTCAACGAAATTCTTAGTTTTCTTTTGTGTCTTTGAAACTGATCAACTAATTTCGATTCAGGTAAATGTGCTGATAAAATAGATTCAAACTGGCTTTTTGTTTCAGAGCTTATGCTTACAGAGCTTTGTTTTAATACCTTCATCATTTTATTTCTCAGCACTTAAAAACAGTTTTGCTTCATTAAAGTTGCGTGGCAAAAATAGATAAATCAGTAATAACACCTAATCTAGGTACCCTACACCTTGCTCATTCAAAGCCTAATCAACCTTTCTTATTGAACTTTGTTGTAAAACCAGTCCGCATGGCCTTGTTCAGCAATATCATTCACAGATCAACAAACCCGTATCTAAAACCTATCATACAAGCCATTCATCTTCTACTGCCAAGCCTTGATAAATCGATGAAATCTCTCAATAGCTTTGTTCCAAAACGTAATCGTATACACAAGCCAAAGGTAAACATGAAAGAAACACACCATCCAGAATATCTTAGAGCACAAGATATCTTTTACATTGGCAATCTCAAAGGTGTTGGTCGAATCTTTCAACAAACTTTCATCGACACCTACAGCAAAGTCGTTCGCAAGCTCTATACAACGAAAATACAGATTACAGCAGCAGATCTTTTTAAATGATCCTGTATACCATTTTATCAGTCACATGATCTACCAATGCTGCGTATCCTGACAGATATGGTATTGGATATTGCGGTAAGGTTGAACAACATAATTATGAGCTATGTTTAGCCATCAATGATATTGATCACACAAAAACAAAACCAGCATTCCCACAAACGAATGGAATATGCGAGCGTTTCCATAAAGACGATCTTGCAAGAGTTTTATCAAATTACATTTAGGAAGAAGCTATATAGTACATTAGCGGAATTACAAGCTGCTCTAGACGTTTGGCAAAATTCTATAATACTGAACGAACTTATCAGGAGAAAAATGTGCAGTGGTCACACACCACTAGAAACATTATTTGAAGGGAAGCGAATTTGGGCTGAAAAGAATCTAGCTCAAATTTAACCTAACAGACACACTAAAAAAGGGTAACTGTCAGATCAGGCTTGAGCGAGTACATGTAAATTTAACAGAAGTAATTTCTGGGCCATTTCTAATAAAACTTAGTGAATTTAACAAAACAAATATAATTCTTTAACTTTACCAAATTCAAATAGCATCTTTATTAAAATCTTTTCTCCATTGTATTGGACTCATACCAAACCAAGTTTTAAATGCTCGGTTGAAAGAACTTTGTTCATTATAAGCGAGCAAAGCTGATATTTCATTAATGTTCAATGACCTGTCCTCAAGGTATTGTAATGCCAGTCCTTTTCTAACTTGGTTAAGACGTTGCTTAAATGTATAACCTTGTTTTTGTAATTTGTATTGAAAAATTCTCGTAGGAAGACCTACTTTTTTGGAAACATATTCAATATTGATATTACCTTGATGAATAGCTTTGATAATATTTTGTTGCACCAACTCATCAAATGAATTCACCTCTGGTAGCTCCGTCAACAAAATGTCTGCTTGCCTATTTAAAATATTTTTTAAAACAGGATCAGCCTTATTTATTGGCAACTCTAAATTACTTTTCGCAAAAAACATCCTTGTTCTATTTTTTGAAAACTCAATATTACAATCAAAATATTTTTCATAAGTACGTGGATTTTTGGGTCGATCGAATACAAACTCCACTTTGTTCAACTTCACAACATTGGGCGCTACAATGATGTTTACAATATTAAAAAATATAGCAATCATTGTCTCATCCGCTAACTTACCCGCTTTAAAGTTTGCATCAAACTCCCATGAAACAACAAGGCTTTCATCTTCAATAGAAACTTCCATTTGCATAAAGTCATAACAGAGCCTTTGATATTTAATAAAAAAAGGCAGTGCATCATATAAGCTTTCACATGATAAGCCGATGTATCCTAAAATACCTAAATGTGAAGGTTTTACATATCTAGCAATTTCTAATCCTAGAGATGGTCTATTATATTTTTCTTCAATTGCTTTCAACATTGCTAACCATTCAGTAAATGGAATTCGTTTGTATTCATGCAAATTGTTTGAAATTTTAGCGACATTTAAATTTTTTTTTAAAACAAAAAGCTCTAACAAATCAATTAAACCGCTCGTCACAGACTTCAAACTATAAATACGCTTCATCTTTAATTTCCCCTGTACATCTAAAAAAGATTAATCGCTAAGCATCAGATTTTATTAGAACATATAGAACTATACCAAGGTTCTATATCATTAGCTAAATGGGTTCAGATTTTTCTGAAAGTGAATTGCATTACCATCATCATCAAGAAAATTAAAGCTAAGTTTATATAAATTATCACTTTTATTAAGTTCACCAGCTATTTCATAACGTTTAGTTGAATACGGGTAGCACATCATGTCCATTTCTGATTGTATATATATTTTTTGAGAAGAACTTTCAATTTTTAAGTTGATCAATGAAGCATGATAAGGCGTGGGATTTTCACACTCGATATAATTTTTTTTATCTTGTTCAACGATTTTGAAATGTATTTTTTCTACAATCATTTCAGGCAACATTTTTGCGATCTGTTTAGGACGATAAAATAATTTAAGCTGAGTATTCATTGCTAAATTCATATACGCAGCTTGATCGCTATGGCGCTTAATCATTGGTATTTCATATAGATTTAACCAAAAAACAGTTTCTCTATCGTTTGGTAGAGCCTTGCCATTATATAAAATTCTAAGCCCGTGAATGTCATTTGATGCGAGTTTTACAAAAGGTGGTAATATTAGAAACGGCATATTATTAATATCAGGATCCCCTTCTCCTTGATCAACCCATGTTTGTAGAATAATAGGATAGTCATTAGTATTTGCTAACATTAGACTTTGTTCATGCTCACCGTCCTTAAAAACTACCCGTGTTTTAGCAGCCAATACCCCAGCTTGACATAGAAATGAATAAAACAAACAAATACATAATAGTGTAAATTTTGTTATTTTCATTACTGTACCTTAACTAATACATATGCTGTGGAATTAACTTTCCCAGCTTTAATTGGTTCAGTTCCAGGTAGTTTTTTTAAGATTGCGGTAAAATTATGTAGATAATGCGTATAGCCTGACTCTGTTGATGCCCCTGTTTGCGCTCCACTTAGTACAGGATACCAACCAGCTGCAGTACCCCCACCTGCTAAACCTGGCTGACCAACAAAATTCATATCTGTCCCAGTATTTGTGTTTTTTAAGAAAATTCCTACACCTTTTGCTGACTGTGCATCAGTATAATTATCTGAGAGTAAAGCAGTCACACCATTTTGGGCATTTACTAAACCTAATTGTTGTGCTGCTGCAAATGCACCATTTGAAGTCTGTATACCAATAGCAGTCTGATTACTTGCTGTACCTGAAGTAACTTGATTGGAACATTCAATAGATACATTAAAGTTCTCTTGTACAGATTGATTTGCACCAAGCGCTAGAGTATTAATCGTATTGAAAAAAACAATAGGAGTCGCATTTCGAGCAACACAAGTTGGCTGATTCGCAAGTGAGTTTCCAGAGCGCATTCCATAGCCTATCCCATTATTTACCCCCCAAAATCTATAATTTGTATTCGAATCTTCTCCAACATTATCACTGGTTAAACCCGGTCCTTTTAATTGAATATATGCATTAGGCTGTATACAGGTATATGAACCCACCGTGATTTGATTGTCTATACCAGTTCCACAATAAGCGCTACCTGAACCAGATTGAGGTGCTAAACGGCTAACTCTATAGAGTTCTGCATAAAGCGATGGGATATCTTGTAGTCTAATTCGTATTTTACTTCCGACAGTTTGGTAATTTTTGACTGGCAAGGATTTCCAATAGCGAGTTAAAACCACCCCATCCATTGTTTGTTTAAGACCAACATACTTATAGTAAGTTGCATATACATTGGGAAGCCCATCATACAGTCCACCCAAATCCCAATAGCCCCCTACTCGATCATCACCATTTGTAGCTACCAAGAATTGGATATTCGGTAAATCTGTAAGGTCACACTCCCAAAATACTGTCGAGGCATTCGCTCCACCATAGGTATAACTTGTTGGAGGGACAACAGCACTCCCCATTAAACTCCCAACAGGTTGTAAATATAAACTTGTTAAGTTTACTTTTCCAAACACAATAGGTGCAGTAGTACCATCAGTTGCTAGAAAGTTTCCCACTTTTGTACAGTTAGCATGGGCAAAGATAGATAAAAAGAATCCCAATAAAATTAATATTTTGAATTGTATGCGGATCATTTCAACTCTCCAGATTTACACGTTTCTTCCAGACGAATAATCGTTTGTTTAAGAAGTTCATCATTCAACTGATAATGAACATCACATTTCTGATCTGATTCTTCGCCCCATTTGACAGTTAGAACCCCTTGCTTTGCTGGAGTACGAACATACATTTGACCACTTTGCCCCACCATTCCAATCACATTATTTTGCGAATCAATTACATCAGCACCTAAAGGAACAAATTCATCAGCATCCAATTTTGCTTGGATGAGTAATGGATAACCCATTCTGGTTTTAAACTTTACTTTTACCGCTGCACCAGCATAGGGAACAATACGTTGATCATTTGTTTCAATCTCAACACGATCAGAAATGCCTTTTGGTTCTAATGAAATATTGTTATAGCGATAAGGTGTAATTGCAGGAATAAGTGCATAGCCTTGATGATTAATTCGTGTACCTTGACCATTGAAGAGTCGTGCACCTTCAGCGCCTTTGGCTTCAACTAAAGCAAAAGTTTCACCAAGGTATGGACCAAATGTGATCCCTCCAGAATGCACCGCTAATGCGCCTTGCAGATTAGTTGAAACTTGCCAGTAGTTATCACTCATTGAAGCATTTAGACCTAAATTACTATTGTCTAGACGTTTATTGAGATTTGTATTCCAAGTCGTCACTTGCATATTTCGATCATGGCTGAGACCTACTGCATAATTCAGTGATTGATCCTGAGTTAAAGAACCAGATAATGTACTTTGATAAAACTCTTTAGCGTTTTCAGCATGTGAGTAAGCTAAATCTAAATTCGGTAAATTTGCTTTTTTGTATCGTCCTAAAGGAAAGCTCAAGGAAAGATTCACTGAGGTATCTTGACGATTATCAAGTAGTTTTGAATCTATTTCATCAAATCTATTGTTGATGATATTGTCATAAGCATAACGTTGTCGCATTACAGCCAGATTGAGCGTCAAACCATTTTGAAATGCTTTGCCGTATCCAATTTGTGCCTGTACATCATTATCACGACCATCACGGTAGTTTTGTGCTGATCCTGATAAAAATAATATCCCATAATCACCAAGGCTTTGGTTCAGCGTAATTTCAAAACGGGAGCGTTGTTGGTAAGTCGATGACTCCCAACGATAACCATGTTTATAAGAATTCCTCAGCCCAATAACATCGCCTAGATCTCTATATCCTTCAGTTGAATAACGATAGCCTGCTAAAGATACTGTCGTGTTGGTAGGCTGAAAAGTCTTACTATAGGTCAGGTTAGTCATCCAACCTGTTATTATATTTTCATCAGGTAAATTTGCTCTAGAGTAAGTTAAGTTAGCACCAAAAGCACCGATATGTGATGCATATGTTCCGCCTAAGAGGCCAGCTTGATAACCATCTGCTAAACGTAATCCTGAATTTAAAGTGACGCTATTACTTATTCCTCGTTGATAAGTAAGATTAGAGAAAAAAGTGTCCTCTCCAATATCACGAGTTTTCCCTACATCTAAGTTATAACGTGAAGCACCTAAACGTAGAGACTCAGGTACAGCTGAAAATGGAACACTAAACTGAGAAATCGTTCCATCAGCTTCTCTAACTTTAACGATTAAATCACCATTAAAATTTGTAGGATATAAATCAGAAATTTTAAACGCGCCTGGCGCTACTGTTGTCTGATAAATCTCCTTACCATTTTGCAATATAGAAACATTTGCATTGGTTTTAGCTATACCTTGAATCGTTGGTGCATAGCCTCGTAATGAATCAGGTAACATCCTTTCATCGGAACTAAGGCTCAATCCATTAAAACTTAACCCTGAGAAAAACTTTCCAGAACTATAGGTCTGCCCTAAAGTCAGTACACCTTGAATAGGTTCTATAGGGCGAGAAATATAACTACGAATATTGGTCCATTTTGTCCCTATTTCTGGACTATAATTAATATTAGACTGTTGACGATATTGCCATTTTCCAATGTTTACACCACCATTTAATGATACGTATGCAGCAGATTGAGTCTGCGAATGGTCGTGTAATTGATATGAAGTATGATAATAATTACCCAGATAATTGATAAAGCCAATACTTTCACCCGCATCCCATTGGGATGAATTAACATAACCCCGTGGAATATTATGCATATCATTTTGAGGGATACTAATATCAAGTCGAAGCTTTTCAAAATTAAAATCTATTGAGCTGGATTGAATATAATTTGATAAGAGAACACATTGATCTTGCTGTTTTTTAATATTTATCAAAATTTGCTCTGAAATTCCTAATTTTTCTATAGCAACTAAATCAAAACATGGAGAAATATTTTTTTGTTGGTCTTCTACAAACTTTAAATCCATACGTTCAATAATTTGCTTGTTAACAAAAACATCCACTTTGTAAAAGCCTGGCAATATATCTTCTTTTTCACTTAAACGTTCTAATAGCTTAATTTGATGATCAGATTGCCCACGGAATAATGCTTGATCAAATATATATTCACCATCGTTATTAACATGATCATTTGCATCGGCAGAATTATAACCACCAATCAAGTAACCTACTAAAAATATAGACAATAAGCTTCTACGGCCAAAATATTCAGCAAACATAATATTATACTCGCTTATTATTTATTCAGAGGAATCTCGTGGACGACTAAAGCACCATAATCATTAACAAGGGTAAGTTTAATTTTTGAATCTTTTAAACTATGCGTATTATTATTTATTACCCAATTAACTTTAGCTTTTGGAGCAATTAAGTCATTTTTTTTCACCACGATTTCGCTATTTCCAGCAACTAAACTTAATTCTTTAATATTCACATAATATTCAGATGAATTTTGAATGTTTAATTGCTTTTTTGTTCCATCATTTCCCAAGGCAAATTGAACTTTTTTATAAGCATCTGCTGTAGAACCTTTCAAATTTTTAGGACGGTAAAAAACCTTGACACGATTCTTAAATACAATCATTAAACGGCTACTATCGCTGTCTTGTTTTTTTAGTGCAGGAAACTCAGAAAAATTCAAATAAAACAGTGACTCAACATCCTTTGAGACGTTTTCCTCACCCGTAAATATTAAGCGTACAGTTTGTCCAGTATTTGGATTTATCCGAAAAATCTGTGGACTAACAACAAAGGGAGCTTTGCTTTTTTCAAGAGTAGAATCTTCATCCCCTTCATCTAGCCAAATTTGTACAAGGTTTGGATATTGATCTTTATTTTGTAAGTAAATCGTTTTTTCATTTTGGCCATCAGGAAAAATTACACGTGTTCCTGTAAGAACTACACCTGAGAAGGCAGCGGACATTATGGTTAAGCCACCAATCAAAATATGACTTTTTATAATATTGACGATCCACCTACTCATTTTTACCACTCCAACCAAAAAATTGATTGATCTGCTACTTAAGTAGCAGATCAGATAAAACCTTATTGATAGCTTAAGGTGTATTCAACAACTGAGGTCACAGCACCTTGTGTTGCACCACCAGCTTCAGAAATATAACGCGCACCAAAATCATGGCTGGCACTTGTTGCACCATTGAGTAATTTCAGACCTTCAACAGCTGTTGGCCCATTTAGAACAACTGAAGTTGTTCCAGCAGCCTCTTTAGTCAACTGAATCGCAACATTAGTAGCAGGATTAACTGTTGCTACATTGCCTAAATTGCCACTCGTAGTTACTGAGTGACCTAAAAATTTTGTTTTAATATCAAGATCTGAGCTAGGTGCAGTACATCCAGTGACATTAATCGTAAAAGGTGTCAAACCTGCTGTGGCACCAGAAGAAGTTAGCGTATTTGCTGATACCGTAGGTAGTAAAACCACGCCATTGGTTCCACCATTGATTGAAGCTTGGCAAGTTTGATCTGTAACTTCCCCTTGAAATGTTACTGTAGGCGCAGCATTTGCAACGCCTGTAACCATAATGCTCATAGTTGCTATTGCTAGAAAACGATTTACTAATTTCATAAATACACCTTTAAATGATAAATAAAACCAAATGAAACTATGAGGATAATAATCTTTAAGCGATAAACAATTCTTTACATTTCACACAAATTACTTATACATTTAAAACAAATTTTCTTAAAAATTTAAATATAAATTTAATATTTTAAAAAATTATTTATTGAATTCAATTAGATAAATTTACTCACAACTCACAAGGAAAAGAGTGATAAGTTTAACAAAAATAATAAAATACCCAATACAAGACAAATTATTGAATTTTAATAATGACTTAAAGAAATAAAATGAAATCAATCATATTTATCAAGTTTATTTATCAAATAACTTGATAAATAAATATTTTTCAAACTAAAATTAAAACAATCAAACGCTAAAAAGGAAATAACCTGAATGAATTTTTATAAATGTATTGCTACAGCCTCAATAATCTTCGTATCAATTAACACTTCAAATGCTCAAAATTTTCAATCATGCGAATCAAAACAACAAGAAATCGAAAGTAAATTAAAAATTGCAATACAACATAATAATACATACGAAATAAATGGTCTTAAAAAAGCACTAAAAGAAAATCAGATACATTGCAATAATGTGACATTAAAGCAAAAAACAGACACTAAAATCAAAGAAAAAGAAATTAAAATACAAAAACTTAAATCAGAAATACAACTAGAGCAAAAATCTGGAAATTTAAATAAGATTAAAAAGAAAGAACGTAAAATTGAAGCCTTAGAAAATGAAATAAAAACATTAAAATCTCAATAATTAAAAAGGGAAATTCAGTTCCTTTGAACTGAATTTCCAATATACCTTAAATATTTTCCTTATCTAAACTCATTTTTAAAGTAAAATATAAATATTCATAATCTTTACTTGTCGCTTCTTTCAATACTTTTTTAATTTGTCCATCATTCCAACCTTGATATTTAACTCTCGTTAAGAAGATAGAAATGAGAATAAATGCATGATCACCTTTCCTTAGATAAGTTCGATTATATTTTCGTTTAACCTTTGTGCTTGATTTTGACAAAACAATAATTACTTAAAAAAACTGGACGTTAAAGTTTAAAATTATTGATTATTATTTTCTTTACATCTTAAACATTTTGTTTATCATATAAAACAAAAATGCTAAATAATCAAAAAAATTCTATAAATATAAATACCTTACATTAAAACCATTAATCATACTACCATTTCAAATTAAGTAATCAATTGTTTAACTTCCAAACATAAATAAATATAGATGCTTTAATTTAGCGTAATTAATTGTTTTTAAAAAATATTGATCATCTAATAATAAAAACGGAGTCCTACTAGATGAGCTTTAAATTCCAGTCCATGATCTCAAAATTCTCAATAGTGGTTTTGGACTTCCGTAGTAAATCTTGCCCCCCTTTCCTTCAAAAATAAGGGAAATAATCTTTTTCGGTATATTATTATTTTCATACTAACCTTTGATTTTAATTCCAATAATTTTCGATTCCATAAAAATGATTTTGACCATTTGCAAAGTGCGTAGAATGATAAATTTTATGATGGCAGAACCCGCTATATCTAGAGAATTTTAACTACGCCATTAATTAGTATAGACGATGCTATCAGGTGTTATTTTATCTGTAATTACATAAGCATATAGTTCGTCTTGCTTCAAGTTGTCCTTTTAAATTTCGCACACCTTGTATATTTTTCTTAACTTCAGAGCGTAAAACAATAATCACTTTAGTTAAATAGAGATAACCCACCTCTTTTACGACATCCCCTATCTTCATCTTATCAATAGCACGAGCAGATCATGCCATTTTCTTTTTGTTGCTAATTTCCGCACTCATCTTCGGATTCCTTTTTGTGAATCAGCCTCAATTTGTTAAGATGGCGACCGAGAGAAACCAATTTGTTTCCTCACACATTGTTGACTCAATTTTGGCACTAATAAAAGTACACTAAAGCGATGCTTTTTCCTTTGCTTAGGTCAGATTTGCACAGAAGTTGTTAGAATTGGTTAGATAGCCAAACTTTCAAAATAAACTTATTTATTATTTAAATTTAGAGATTTAACATACATGAATAGCATGGAAACAATGGCTGACTTATCCTCCCACACCCCAATGATGCAGCAATATCTAAAAGTAAAAATGCAGCATCCACACTCTTTAATGTTCTATCGCATGGGCGATTTTTACGAACTGTTCTTTGACGATGCTAAAAAAGCCGCAAAACTTTTGGGTATTACCCTCACTCATCGTGGTAAAGCCAATGGTGAACCTATTCCAATGGCAGGTGTTCCATACCATGCTGCGGAAGGCTATTTGGCGCGTTTGGTTAAAAAAGGCGAAGCGGTTGTCATCTGTGAGCAAATTGGTGAAGTCACAGGTAAGGGACCTGTTGAACGCGGTGTAGTGCGAATTATTACCCCTGGAACATTGACCGATGATGCCCTGTTAACCGCAACACAAGCATCGAATCTTGTTGCAATCTGCTTTCAACAAAACCAAATTGGTATGGCACTGCTGGATTTAAGTGCTGGTATTTTTAAAGTTCAACAACAAGAATTTAAATCTGAAAGCTTGGCGATTGAATTAGCTCGCTTAATGCCAAGTGAGATATTGGTCGATGAGGACATTGTCGACCCAAATATTATTGAAGATATTAAACGACAAATTGAATGCCCGATTACCAAACGGCCCAATGTCGATTTTAATTTAAATAACGCACAAAAAACCTTATGTGACCAATTCGCAGTTTCCACACTTTCTGGTTTTGGTATTGACCATCTACCCTTGGCTAAAGCGGCTGCCGCTGCACTGATTCATTATGCCAAAGAAACTCAAAAAACTGCGTTACCACATATTCGTTCAATTAAATTAGAACAAAGCTCAGATTTTATTGCACTTGATCCTGTTACACGCCGTAATTTAGAAATTATTGATCCTTTATTTGAGCACGGCACTTCGCTGTTTAGCTTAATCAATGATTGCCAAACAGCAATGGGCGGACGATTGCTGGCACGTACTTTGATGCAGCCCATTCGTGATACTCAAATCTTAGATGCACGTTTAGATGCAACGGATACTTTACTGAAAGGCTACCATGAAAGTCCTGTTCGCTTAGTCTTAAAAGAAATTGGCGATATTGAACGGGTTTTAAGTCGTGTTGCACTTGGCAGTGCACGTCCTCGTGATTTGGTGCAGCTTCGTCAAGCATGTGCACAAATCCCATTCTTAAGACATGCAATCCAACCGATTCTTGAGACTCAGCAATCTAAATTGATTGTGCAATTGAATGAAGAATTGGGCGATTTTAATGGATTACACCAACGTTTACTGTCTGCGATTGTTGAACACCCACCTGTATTATTGCGTGATGGCAATGTAATTGCAGAAGGTTTTGATGATGAGCTCGATGAACTGCGTAAAATCCGTGATCACGCAGGCCAATTCCTGATTGATTTAGAAATCAAAGAGCGAGAAAACACGGGCATTAATACCCTGAAGATTGGTTATAACCGTGTCAGTGGTTACTATATCGAACTCACCCGTGCCCAAGCAGAACAAGCGCCTGATCATTACATCCGTCGTCAGACGCTGAAAAATGCCGAGCGTTATATCACCCCAGAATTAAAATCTTTTGAAGATAAAGTACTTTCCAGTGAATCACGTGCGCTTGCGCGAGAAAAACTACTCTTTGAAATGTTACTGGAAGAATTAAGAGCGGATATTGCCAATTTACAAATGATGAGTGCATCGATTGCCCATATCGATTTATTGGCAAACTTTGCCCATCAGGCCCGTTTGAATAATTGGAACCGACCTGAATATAGCCCAGAAATCGGGATTAAAATTACCGCTGGTCGACACCCTGTAGTTGAGTCACTCAGTAAAACGCCATTTACCCCCAATGATACCCTACTCGATTTCAATCATCGTATGGCGATCATTACAGGGCCAAACATGGGCGGAAAATCGACCTTTATGCGTCAAACTGCACTGATTAGTTTGCTGGCGTATTGTGGTAGTTTCGTCCCAGCTAAAACAGCGAAGTTAGGACCAATTGACCGTATATTTACTCGAATAGGCTCTGCTGATGATTTATCTACGGGTAAATCTACCTTTATGGTGGAAATGACCGAAACGTCTCAGATTTTGCACCATGCAACCAATCAGTCTTTGGTGCTTATGGATGAAGTTGGTCGTGGTACAAGTACTTATGATGGACTATCCCTAGCTTGGGCATGTGTGCTTGATCTAACCAAACGAATCAAATGTTTATGTCTCTTTGCCACACATTATTTTGAATTAACTGAACTTTCAAAAGAAGTGGCTATTGATAACTACCATGTGACTGCCAAGGAGTTAAATGGTAATTTGATTCTATTGCATAAAGTACAACAAGGTCCTGCCAGCCAAAGTCATGGTTTACAAGTTGCAAAACTTGCGGGGATCCCTGCGGGGGTGATTAAAGAAGCGCAAAAGCGTTTAAAAATTTTAGAGAAACAACAACAGCAACAATTGCAATCCGTTGTGCAAAATGACTTATTTGCAGAAGTTGAAACCGTTGAGCCTGAAAAGTTTGAACACATCATTGAAATTGAAAAAGTCGTTGAAGTTGAAAAGTCATCACCAGTACTCGATGCTTTAGCAAATATTGATGTCGATGATTTAACCCCTCGCCAAGCGCTTGATCACCTCTATGCATTAAAAGCAGCACTAAATGCATAAGCAGTAACAGCTATCCAGTCTAAGTAAGTTTGAAATCCTCTACTTAGGCTGGAAATAACTTGCGTCTATTAATCTTTAAAGAGCAATCTAGACGATAATTTAAAGCAATCCACAATAGGTGATTGAGTACTAAGTTTTAGGAGAATAATATCAATATCTCACTTAGGCCCTTGCAGCTTTCCAATATAGATCTCATTTGGCAACATATTGATCGACGTGAATTAATCACTCAAATGTATCTACAACAAAAGCAAAAATTACATTTGGTCGATTGTTTTTATGATGTGCAAAGCTGGGATGAATATCATTTAGAAAATGATCCCCCTCTGTTAAAGCAGCATCTTATTCAAGGTGGACTATGTGTGGGCGCATTTAATCAATTGAATCGATTAATTGGTGTGCAACTGGTATCTAATCAAGTCATCACTGATTATCCAGAGGCAAAGCTATTACAATATTTTTATGTCGATGCAAATCATCAAGGCCTTGGTCTTGGTACACAGCTTATGCACTCCGCGATAAAATCAGCTGAGCAACTTGGTGCACAACAACTGTATATTTCAGCAACACCAACCCAGCGTACTGTCGACTTTTATCTTAAACAAGGCGCGCTGGTCTTAGAAAAACCTGATCAGCAGTTATGGAAATTAGAACCTGAAGATATTCATCTTATCCATACTTTGTGATGATCTGACTCATACTGAAAATACAGGTCTAAAGAATTCTAAATAGTTCTGAATATAGCAATTGGCTAAAAAACCAGCATACGAAGGTAATAACTCCATTTCGCTTCTGTGATTTAGTCTCATATTTATGTTCTTTTTTGAATATGTTTAGCATTTTTTCACCTATGGCCACATCAAAATTACAGCGCATATTTTAAAAAATGCATAATTAATCACAAGTTAGGAGAATTTTCTATAAAAAAAATTGATTTAGCAGGTTCTTCTATATTAAATATCAATAAAAGCAATTGTTAGTTTGCGGCGTTTTCCCTAAAATACAGCATTATTAATTAGAACCATATTTTTAGGTAGCTGACGCCATGACCTTTGTTGTCACTGAAAATTGTATTAAGTGTAAATATCAAGACTGCGTAGAAGTATGTCCAGTAGACTGTTTTTATGAAGGTCCAAATTTCCTAGTCATTAGTCCAGACGAATGTATTGACTGTGCGCTATGTGAACCTGAGTGTCCTGCAAATGCAATTTTCTCTGAAGATGAACTCCCTGAAGGTCAAGAAGTATTTATTGAATTAAATGCTGAACTTGCTCAAAAATGGCCAAACATTACTCAAATCGGTGATCAACCTGAAGATCGTGAAGAGTGGAATGGTAAAGCCGATAAATTACAATACTTAGAAAAATAAGTATTGTATAAAAAAGATCAGCTTAGGCTGATCTTTTTGCATTTTAATATGTAAATTGTACATTTATTTGCAATTTATCCATAATACACGCGCCAAACTAGACTAAAATAGCCCGTTACTTGCTTTAGCTAATATTGAGAATGAAATTTATTTTGAAAGGTTTACTTGCTGTCGGTGTTACTACAATGATTCTGGCTGGATGTACATCTTCCCCTCAAAAGAATCCAACAATTAGCACGTCGCATGGTCAGCGTATTTACATCCCCGAAGAAAAAATTACGATTGAGCGACCCATTCCTCCTAAAACGATGCCTTCATCTTATCGCCAATGGCTGATCTATGGAGACAATCAGTCACGTGCACGTGATTATGAACGTTTTCTTGAACAAAATAATGCTGGAAATATTATTCCTAGTTTTGAGTTATTTAAAACTGCGCGTGATTGGGACAAGTGTGGTAAGTCTGAATATATGATTCCAAGTCGTGAGCTTTGGAGTAATCAATTACCGACATTAAAAGTATTTAAATACTTGGTTGCCTCTAAAGTTCTGACTGATTTTACTGTAACCTCGGTATATCGAGACTTACCTTTAAACCAATGTGCCGGTGGTGCTGGATCTTCACGTCACCTATTCAATTCAGCCATTGATTTCCGTATTGGGCCAGAAAATCCGCAACCTCAAGATTATGCGTATATTGAACATACCAAATTCAAATTATGCCAGTTCTGGTCGCAGTATGGTCAAAGCTTAAACATGGGCTTAGGACTGTATGCTTCAGGGCAAATCCATATTGATACTCAAGGTTATCGTACTTGGGGACCTGATCTCACCCGTAATAGCTCAATGTGTAATTTTTAATACTCACATTCAATTTAAATGAGATCAATAAGATCTCTTTTTTATGACCAAGTATTTGATCACTGATCATATTTTAGATCAAAACAGCCTTAAATAAAAAACGCCCAATGAAATTCATCGGGCGTTTTTTGAAATAAAATTAATCTATTTCAAACGTCAATCAACTGGATATCAATCTAGTCAATTGCAGGCGTATAGGTACCATCAGCAATTGCATCTTTAATACGATCCGCTTCTTCTAGCACCAAGGCAAGAAGATTCTTGACGTTTTCTAAAGTTGCAACTGGACTTAAAGTGGTCATTTTCAAAGATTGAACCTGTCCAACTTTAGTTACACCGATATTGGCTTCACCACGCGCAAATAATTCATCTGCAACGTTTTGGTTCAAAGTATCAAGCAATTCAACTGGATAATTATCAGGTATTACACGGAATAATACCGATGCAAATTGTGGATCAACCAGCATTTCCAAACCAGCAGTAGCATTGATGTAATCTGCCACTTCACGAGTTAGCTTAACGCCATGGTCAATCATTGAACCATAAAGCTCTTCACCTAGGTTTTCAATCGTCATCCACAATTTCAACGCATCAAAACGGCGTGTAGTTTGTAGAGATTTAGACACTAGGTTCGGTACACCATGTTCTTCATCATAAGCAGAATTTAAATATTCAGCTTCATAATGCATGAAACGATAGTTCGCTTCATCTTTCAACAAGAACGCACCACATGAAATACTTTGGAAATAATGCTTATGGAAATCCAATGTAATCGAATCAGACAATTCAATGCCATCAAGCATTGAACGGTAGTCATTCGATAAGATCAGTGCACCACCCCATGCTGCGTCGATATGCATCCACGCGCCATATTTATTGGTGATTTCACGCACTTTCTTCAATGGATCAATCGCACCTGCATCGGTTGTCCCTGCAGTCGCAACGACACAAGCAACAATTTTACCTTCAGCCTGTAAATGCGCCATGGTTTTTTCTAACGCATCAACATCCATCTGCGCATTTTCATTGACTGGAACAGTCACCACAGATTGGAAGCCCATGCCCATCATCGCCATGTTCTTTTGCACAGAAAAATGTGCATTTTCAGAACAGATCACTTTGACATTACGCATGGCATCACTTGGAACGCCATCACGTTGCACAGACCAAGGTAGACCATTTTCGTCTTTCCAGTTCTTGGCAATACACCAGTCACGCGCTAACAATACGCCCATCAAGTTAGATTGAGTGCCGCCAGAGGTGAACACACCTGCCTGACCTGCACCATAACCTACTTTTTGACGCAGCCAGTCGATCAATTGAACTTCCATCAAAGAACCTGCTGGGCTTTGATCCCATGAGTCCATTGATTGGTTGGTCGCATTAATCAAGACTTCAGCAATTTGACTTGTCACCATGGTTGGGCAATGCAAATGTGCTAAAGAATGCGGATGATGTACTTTTAAACTTTTGTTCAGGAAAAGCTCAACCATACGCTCAAGCGATTGGTGTAAACCTAGACCTTGTTTAGACGGTGCAAAAGAAATCGCTTCACGAAGTTCTTTAATGCTCCCACCTGTATACATTTTGTCATTTTGCAACCATGCTGCGACCGCTTTGGTCGCCTCACCCATTGCTGACTCATAGTCAGCAATAGATTGAGCATCATTGCAGAGTAACGCTTTACGATGTTCTGCAAAATCTACCATGAATTAAGCGCCTCGAACTGCAATAAGAGCCTCTGCAACCGCTTTCTTAAAGCGCGCAATAGCTTCTTCACATTCTTCTTGAGTAATGATCAATGGGCAAAGTAAACGGATCACCGTACCGCTACGGCCGCCTTTTTCTAACAATAATTTATTGTTAAAACATGCCGTTTGAATTGCAGCAGCCAATTGTGAATCCGCAGGAAGAGAACCCATATGATCCGCTTGCTTACGCTCATCCACAATTTCGATACCGATCATTAAACCGCGACCACGAACATTACCAATACATGGGAATTCTTGCGCTAATTTTTTCAATTCAGCTTGTAAGAAATCACCACGTTGTTGCGCATTTTGTGCAAGGTTTTGCTCTTTAATGGTATTGATCGTTGCAAGACCAGTACCCATTGCAAGTTGGTTACCACGGAAAGTACCTGTGTGACCTGCAGGTTGCCAAGCATCAAACTTACGTTTAATACCCAAAACAGCCAATGGTAAGCTACCACCCACTGCTTTTGACATCACCACAACATCAGGTTCAATACCAGCATGTTCAAAAGCAAACATTTTGCCTGAACGTGCAAAGCCCGCTTGAACTTCGTCCAAAATCAACACAATGTTATGACGCTCAGTCACTTCACGGATTTTTTGCAACCATTTCGCAGGTGCTGTAACCACACCGCCTTCACCTTGAATTGCTTCAAGAATCACAGCTGCAGGCTTAGTTACACCGCTTTCGACATCTTCAATGAAGTTTTCGAAATAATAAGTTAAGGCATCAACACCTGCTTCACCGCCAACACCCAACGGGCAACGGTATTCATGCGGGTATGGCATAAATTGTACGCCTGGCATTAAGCCATTTACCGCATTTTTAGCAGATAAGTTACCTGTCATCGCTAACGCGCCATGAGTCATCCCATGGTAACCGCCAGAGAAACTGATAACTGTATTGCGACCTGTATAGGTTTTCGCCAATTTAATCGCTGCTTCTGTACCATCTGCACCAGATGGGCCACAGAACTGTAAGCAATACTCTTCTTGCCCACCCGGAAGTTGTGCAAGCAGTGCTTCAGTGAAAGCATCTTTTAAAGGCGTTGTTAAATCTAAAGTATGTAAAGGGAGACCACTCGCTAAAGTGTCTTGAATACTTTTAATCACCGCAGGATGGTTATGGCCTAATGCCAATGTTCCTGCCCCAGCTAAACAATCGAGGTACTTTGTACCTTCAACATCGGTAACCCAACAACCATGTGCTTCCGCTATCGCTAACGGTAATTTACGTGGATAACTACGAACATTCGATTCCATCTGACTTTGGCGAGTCAAGTAGTATTCGTTTGTGGAAGTGGCAGCAGGATTTACAGAAGTAACGCTCATATCGAATTACCATCTCTGATATGGGTTGAAAGAAATAAGTCGGGTGACTTGTGGTCCTTTGACTCGGTGCTTTATAGAAATCTAGTTAGAGTGCTTTTAATCTTCATAACTAGGAGCGCGATAATACAGTTTTTTACAAGAAAATAAATATCTTTTATGTACTTATCCACACTCCATTTATCGAAAAAAACATTTAGCTAAATCTAATTGGTTATTATCATCATACTATGTGACAAAGCAAAGAAAAGCCGATAATTAAAATCACTTTATAAATCTCAACCCTTCTGATCATTTTTTATCACAATCAAACTCGATAAGCTTTTAATTTTTAAAATATTTTAATCAAAACAAAATTGCAATTTATATGCAAATTATTACAAATGCACCACAAAATCTGCCATAGTTTTCCGCAAACCAGATTTATGATTAAAAACAGATTCAATTTATACAATATATCTTTCGGTCATAAAATTTAGTCAAACAATTTTAAGGATTCATTATGCGTTATTTAGCTTTAACTACTTTACTCTTGGGAACCACACTGAGCACAATGACGATGGCAGCAGAAAATGACCCGTTAAACTACAATATTGTCAACGTTCAAGCAGATGCGACACGTCAAGTGTCTAATGATGAAATGCATGCTGTACTTTTTATTGAGAAAAACAACAAGCAACCTGCTGAGTTATCTTCTCAAATTACCCAGTTAATGAATCAAGCCATTAGCATTTCGAAAAAGTATCCACAAGTTAAAGTCGAAACCGGTTCACAAACCACTTATCCTGTTTATGACAATGACAACCAAAAATTGAAAGAATGGCGTGGTCGTGCAGAAATTCAAATCGAAAGTAAAGATTTTAAAGCGGCAAGCCAGTTAATCAACGAGTTGCAAACCAGCTTCCAAACACAATCGATTAATTTCACAGTGTCTGATGAACAACGTAAAAAAGTTGAAAATGAATTGATGGTTGAGGCTTCAAAGAACTTCCAACAACGTGCGCAAATTTTAACGCAAGCATGGAATAAATCGTCTTATAACTTGGTCAATATCAACATCAATACCAGCAACTCTTATCCGCAACCAGTATATGCAGCGCGTGCATCTATGGCTAAGTTCGAAGCTGCCGATGCAGTCGGTGGTCAGAACATGGCCGCTGGTGAATCAAAAATCACAGTCAATGCCAATGGTTCGATCCAGTTTAAATAAGCTTTTGATTATTATATAAACCGTGCTTATGCACGGTTTTTTGCTATTGCACTATATAAATTTGCGATTGCAATATAAAAAAGTGAATATTTGATTAAAAAATCTATTAATTTGAATTAAACAATAGTTTTAAATGATAATCATCCTGATTTAAAAATATGCTTGAAGAGATTAAGATACGCACAATTTCAAATGCCTATCTCTTTATGAAAATTTCAAGCCATAGAACACCTGACTTCGCCCTGTTTAAACCCTCACATCTCAGCCTTGCAATTGCTGTTTCACTTAGCTTTATATCCAATGCTGCTTTTGCCGAAGACAATCAAGAAACTTCAACACAAACACTTAAAACAATCACCGTACAAGCTGAAGGAAACTGGCTTGAAGCAGCCAATGCTGAAAAAGTTCACAAGCATGCAGGTGCACGTACCATTATCGATCGTAAAAAAATGGACGAATCTGCGGTGACCTCTATCCGTGATGCGCTAAAACAAGTGCCAGGGGTTCAGGTTCAGGATAGCAATGGCACAGGGGGTAGTGATGTTTCACTCAATCTGGGTGTGCGTGGCTTAACCTCTCGCCTCTCACCGCGCTCCACTGTGTTGATGGATGGTGTTCCATTATCCTTCGCGCCTTATGGTCAACCACAATTGTCTATGGCACCTGTTTCAATGGGCAATATTGAATCTGTAGACGTTGTTCGTGGCGCAGGTTCAGTCCGCTTTGGGCCTCAAAACGTGGGGGGAATCATCAACTTTAATACCCGTGCAATCCCTGAAAAACTATCAGGCTCTGTTGGTTTAACCACAGAATTCGCCACAGGTACCGACCAACTCAAGTACAGCCCAAACCTCTTTATCGGCGGTACTATGGATAATGGTTTAGGTCTTGCGCTACTTTATTCAGGAACCAAAGGAAATGGCTATCGCGAAGCCAATAACGACATAGATATTGATGACGTCATGTTAAAGTCGTCATATCAGTTTACAGATGCAGATTCGATTGCACTTAATTTGCATCATTATGAAGGTCGTGGCGAAATGCCAGAAGGCTTAACGACTGCGGATTATGCCAAAAACCCATACCAGTCAAACCAATACCGTAACTATTTTGCTGGCCGTCGTTCAGATGTTTCTGTTAAATACAGCCATAAAGATGAACTCAATAACTTTGAAATCCTTGGTTATTATGTCGATTCATTCCGTACCAGTGATCTAGAATCAGCTGTAGAAGGTACTGCAAATAGTCGAATTAGTAATTCTCCACGTGATTATAAATATTTTGGCATTGAACCGCGTTATTCACGCGCCTACACTTTGGGTAATATGAATAATGAAGTCACTGTCGGTTATCGCTACTTACAAGAAGATAGTTCAGAGTTTTCTGGTCGTACAGCGCCATATAATACTGCAACAGGCACACCGGGTGAACGTCTTGCCAACACCACTAGTGAAGGTGGAACCAAAGCGCATGCCGTGTATATTGATAACCGTTTTGGTCTAGGTGCACTAACCATCACTCCAGGTGTACGTTTTGAGTCAATTAAAACCCATAATGATTATACCGCCTACCAAAATGGTAAATTCATCAATACGGTACACCCAAAAATAAATTCTGATGAGTTTTTACCAAGCCTTGCAGTGCAATACAATTTCAATGAGCAATGGAATGTCTTTGCCAATGCGGCGGTTTCTTTTGGTCCTCAGCAATATAATCAATTGGCTAAAGTCGAAGGAAATAAAGCGATAACCACTTTAGATGGTTTACATCCTGAAAAATCCAACAACTACGAAATTGGGACTAAATATCTCGGCAATGGCTTAAATGCTGAATTTACAGTGTTCTATTTAGACTTCGACAAAGAGCTATCACTAGAGCGCCCAGACACTATTGGAACAGGCATTTGGACCAATCTGGGGGCAACGACTCATAAAGGCGTAGAACTCGGTCTAAGTTATGACTTTGGTAATCTCAACGACTCGCTGCAAGGCTTAAAAGTCTATAGTAATTATACCTTTACCAAAGCAATGTCTGAGGCAGGTAAATTTGCTGGTAAGGACTTACCTTATTATTCACGACATGTTGGAAATTTAGGGCTTGGTTATAGCTTTGACAAATGGTCTGTCAATGCAGATATGTTTGCTCAATCTAAACAACATGCGCCGGGTTCAGGCAATGTTTACCAAACCGTTGAAACTTCAGATGGTCGTACTGGTGATATCCCGGGTTACTCAACTTTTGCGGTACGTACTGGTTATGATTTTGGACAAGATTTTTACGGTTTAAAAGTTGCTGGTGGGATTAAAAACCTATTTGATCAAGAATACTTTACTCGCTCATCTGACTCTACAGGTGGTAAATACGTAGGGCAACCGCGTACTTTCTATCTACAAACTTCTGTTGATTTCTAATTTTTGAAAAACTTGTAGATTTACAAAGCATTTAAAACTAAAGCGCTAATCTCATAGATTGAGATTAGCGCTTTTTAATTACTTTTATTTGAATATATTCTATGATTATTCTCTTAAAATAGCAGTTAGAACAATCTGTAATGGAATACGAGACAATACTTCTGAGTTTAGGCTTCTTCGCTTTTTGTGCGGGTTTAATTGATGCTGCGGTCGGTGGAGGTGGATTAGTTCTACTCCCAGCACTAATGCATGCCTTTCCCAATCAAAGTCTCGCCACAGTTTTTGGAACCAATAAAATCATTGCCATGGCAGGGACTGTATCTTCTGCATTTGCTTACTTTAAGAAAGTTACAATCAATTGGAAACTTATACTACCCACAATGTTGGCAGCATTTATATTTTCTTTTTTAGGTGCAATGTCAGTTTCGTTGATACCTAAAGAGTTGATGCGTTATATCGTATTCTTTTTACTGATCTTGATTGCGATTTACACCTTTGCCAAAAAAGACTTAGGTAAAGTCCATACTGTGTTACAGACGGGTAAGAAAGAAATTGCGTTAGGTTTATTTTTTGGCGCCTTAATTGGATTTTATGATGGAATTTTTGGCCCTGGGACAGGCAGTTTTTTACTCTTTCTGTTTGTGAAAGTATTTGCTTTTGATTTTTTAAATGCTTCTGCATCTGCCAAATTGGTCAATGTCGCCACCAATATTGCTGCCATGTTTTTCTTTATCCCTTCTGGGCATATTTTATGGATGGCTGGCATCATTTTAGCAGTTTGCAATGTTTTAGGCTCACTTGCGGGTACAGCTTTAGCATTTAAATATGGGAGTGGTTTTATTCGTATTTTCTTTTTAATTTTACTGGTATTTTTAATTGGCCGAATGGGCTATGACTTATTTATCGGTTAGTCATTCATACTAAATATAAAAATTGAATGAAGCCCACCAAAATGCGGGCTTCTAAACTAAGATTATAAAAAACTTCCTATGGAAGTTTTTCCAAAAATTTAAATCTTTTCAGCTTTATCTAAAAAGTATTGTGTGGCTTCAGTTAAATCCATATCTAATTCATTGGCAATAATGGCTAACCACCAAACACATTCACCTAACTTATGCTGCAACTCTTGTTGAGCATCCCCTTTGTGTAGCCACTTCCCCGTCTGCGCCATGACTAATCTGCCAACCAATCCAGCATCAGATAAAAATGCCAAAGCATCCTCTTGCACTGTCCATTCAGCATGATGATTTATTCGCTCTAGCTCATGATAACGTTCTCTGATTTTTACTGAACGTGCTACAACCTCATCAACCGTTATTTTATGATCCATCATTTTGCTCGTTTAAAAATTAGAGCTTACTTGATTTTGTAAAATTGATTCGATTAGAAATGTAATGCGTTCAAAATTGAGTGTCTAGCAATAATCGCTATTGATACACTTTTTATGAGTGAAGCGTTCAAACATAATTTTATAAAATGATTTTTCTCAAAAAAGCTAAGTAAAATCAGGGCGCGCCCAGCGTTCACTCATATGCCAATTGACCAAATCAATAGCTGCATCACTTTCTAAAAATTCATTTTCATCTTCTAAAGCATCTTCATTCAGCTGATATAAGTCATTGTCTAAATCATCTGAAAATTGTTGAAGTAAATCGGTAATCGAGTTGGCGACTAGAATACCAACATCATATTCATGATCAATAAAGATTACTTGGCCAATTTGACCAACGGCGGTGGGTGCTAAATCCACATACAAACCTGTGCGCCCACCATCGTGCGCAAACTGAACCCAATCTCGATGATGGGCATTGGTTGGATTGATTTGTGGGTCAGCATGTTGAAGAACAAACAACTCATCAACGAGATCCGCAAGATCGGCACGTTTATTTTCAATATTGGTCAGCGATAAAAATTCCATACCATAAAATAAACTGCCTAAATTTTCCTCTTCATTCATCCCATTATGCCAACAGTACAACTGTTTAAAATCATCAGGTAAACGTTTAGAAAGCCTTTGTTCAAATTGTTCTATATCAGCAATACTTGCCGCAGGATTGAGTGATTGATTTGCGATCTTTGCAGCATGTTGCACTAACCAATTTTGTATATTTTCTAATTGTTTTTGAATCATGTTCTTCTCATTAACCCTAATAACAGTCAAATAAACTTTACTGAAAAACCCAATCATTGACAATAAAAAAGCCACTTAAAAGTGGCTTTAGCAAATCAACTATTTTTTAAATGGAAATGCATATTTCACAATACGTCCAAGGACTTGACCATACTGCTTAAACAAACTTGCATTGTTGTAGTTTAAACCATACTTTTTACATACCGCTTCAACTTTGGGCGCCATTTTACGATAGCGACGAGCAGGCACTTCAGGGAATAAATGATGCTCGATTTGATGGCTCAAATGACCTGTCAAAATATGAAATGCTTCTGAACCAGTTAAATTCGAAGAACCGCGAATCTGGCGCATATACCAATGTCCACGACTTTCATCCTGTAAAACAGTTTTAGGGAACACTTCGACATCTTTGGTAAAGTGACCACAGAAAATGATACTAAATGTCCAAATATTGCGGATACCATTAGCAACTAAATTACCTGTAAATACAGGTAAAGCTGCAGGACCAGCAATCACGGGAAAGAAAAGATAATCTTTAAAAAACTGTTTACCAATTTTCTTTTGAGTTGGCTTCCACTCTTCTTTAAATTGCGCCCACGTTTTACGTTTATAAACCAATTTACCAATTTCAAGGTTTTGAATCGCAACGCCCCATTGGAACAATAAACAGAATGGAATTGCATATAAAGGCTGCAATAAAAAACCCGGTTTCCACCGTTGTTCTGGGAATAAACGCAATAAACCATAGCCGATATCATCATCCATACCTTTGATATTGGTATAGGTATGATGCTTATAATTATGGGTCTGGCGCCAGTTGTCAGAAGTTCCAACAATATCCCATTCGTAAGTTGTACCTTTAAAGCGTGGATCATTCATCCAATCATATTGCCCATGCATAACATTATGACCGAGTTCCATGTTTTCCATGATCTTGGCAAAGCTCAGTAAACCTGTACCAAGTAACCATGCTGGTGGGAACCAACCTGCAAATAAACATGCTCGGCCTAAAATACTGCTATAACGAATAGCGGCATATACTTTTTTGATATATTTGGCATCTTTTTCACCAATATCATCTAAGACTTCTTGCTTAATCGCATCCAGCTCGCGCGCTAAAGCATCCAGCTCAGTCTGGGTCAGTTCACGGTTTTTGGTGTTTTTAAAATATTGAATTTTAACTGGCATATTCATGATAAAACTCGCTTAAAGATCAATAACTAAATCAGTTTGGGCAGTATTCACACAAATTCTCAGTAAATTATTCGGTTCAAAATTTTCTTGACCATTGACTAAGTTTTTTGTGGCACCCTGTGCTTTATTACACGCGCATTTATTGCAAATCCCCATTCTACAACCATGTTCTGGTTTGATATTTTGTTGTTCTAAGCCGACTAAAATGGCTTGACCTTTGGGGATTGCAACCACTTTATTGGATTTGGTTAATGTGACATTGATAAAACCGGTGTCATCAGAAATCACGGGGCTTAGGCTAAATGCTTCGCTTTTGAGTACTTTGGCCTGTTCAAATAATTGCCCAGCTGTTGCTACAAAACCTGAAGGACCACATACGAACACTGTGCTTTGCTCAAGATTTTTAATGATATGTAAATATTCATTATTTAAACGTGCATCCGCAGGTACTTCTTGGGTATAGAACACATCAAATTTAAAATCGGGATACTGTTGGGCTAATTGCTCAAACTGTTGTTTAAAGGCAACGTCTGCATTTTTTTTAACCCAATACATTAAATGTACTGGCTGACGATCAAGCTGCTGGTTCGCTGCCAATGCCTGAATCAAGCTATACATCGGCGTAATACCACTGCCTGCAGCGACCAGAATCAATGGACTGGCAACTTGAGGCAATAACATATCACCATAAGGTCGACCAAATTCAATCACCTCACCCACTTGGGCATATTCAAACAACCAGTTACTCACAATGCCTTTTTCTACTTTTTTTGCCGTGAGTAATACATGTTGCGTATCTAATTGAGTCAGACTATAGGTACGTTCATAACGACGACCATTGATTTCGACAGTGATCGGATGATGCTGCCCTGCTAACCCCATTTTAAACAAACGGTTAATTTTGATGGTTAAGCTGATCGTATCTGCGGCGGATTGTTCTTTTTCAACAATTTTCCCCAAAGCTTGTTGAACTGACCACAATGGATTAATTTTCTGTAGCCAAAAATTAGTCGTATGAGTACCTAACACCATATCAAATATAGCGTTTACGGGAGATTTTTGCTTTTCAATAGCGTGCATACTAGGCTCACCATCTGAGTGATTTTTAATTATTATACACATGTATATATATTTGTATATACGTGTGTATTGTATCTAGACATTTCATTTATGTAATGACAAAGGCTATAATGAAAAAAATATTTTAACTATTTGATACTTTATGAATCCAACGTCCGTATTACCTCAGAACCCAGCTACCCTTCAAGATCAAATTCATGAGCTTGAAAAAGTTTCTGTACGTACTGTTGGACGCAAAGCGACAATTACCAAAGAAGAATTATTCCAAGCCGCCTTAAATTTGATTGGACCGCAAAAAAGTATTTCCTCTTTAAGTTTAAGAGAAGTTGCTCGTGAAGCTGGGATTGCGCCAAATAGTTTTTATCGTCACTTTAAAGATATTGATGAGTTGGCTATTGAACTGATTGATCGTTCAGGCGTGGTGCTCCGTCAAATTTTGCATGAAGCTCGAATCAAGGCAATTAGACAAAGCAGTATTATTCGCAGTTCAGTTGAAGTATTTATTGAACAACTAGATGCCGATGAAGGTAATCTAAGTTTACTACTGCGTGAAGGTTATACAGGATCAAAGCAATATAAACTTGCTGTAGACAAACAACTTAATTATTTCCAACAAGAACTCCAAGAGGATTTGATTCGAATAGAACGCATCAATCACAGTAAATTAACCCATCCTGATTTAGTCGCCAAAGCCATTACTCAGCTGGTATTTAATATGGGTGCCAAGGTGATTGATTTGCCGATTGGTGAACGTAAAGAAGTCGCTGAACAAACCATGGTGATGATTCGCATGTTACTCGAAGGTTCGCGTCATTTAGACGAAGCGCAAATTAAATAATACCTATTCTTTCATAGCCTATTAAATATAAGTATCAAGACCCAATGATCAGTCACAATCAACAAAATATTCGTGTAGGCATACTTGGTGTGACTGGCCGCATGGGACAAATGCTAGTTCAGGCCTGTCTCAATGCGGGACTAAACATTACTGTTGCTACAGCAAGAGTTGCAAGTGCAGCGATTGGTCATGAACTAGGACAGTATCTCAATCTAGCACCGTTAAATGTGCTTATTTCAGATCGTTTGGAAGACGTCATTCAGCATTGTGATGTGGTAATTGATTTCACTACAGCAGAAGCATTATCGCAACATTTAAAAATTTGTCAGCACGCTAAAAAGCCAATGATTATTGGTATCACTGGTTTATCTGAGCAATTAAATCAACACATTGCTCAAGCCGCGCAAGATATTGCTATCGTGCATTCAGGCAATTATTCCATTGGTGTCAATCTTAGTGTTGATTTGGTTCGAGTTGCTGCCCAATTATTAGGTACAGGATTTGAAGCTGAAATCATCGAAGCACACCACCGACAAAAAATAGACGCACCATCAGGTACTGCATTGATGTATGCAGAGGCGATTGCTCAAGTCAGAGCGCAATTGCTCAGTGATATAGCAGTCTATCAACGCCATGCTCAAGTTGCTGAACGAACACCCCAACAGATCGGTTTACAAGCCATACGTGGTGGTGACATTGTTGGTGAACATAACACAATATTTTATGGTCATGGGGAACAGGTCGAAATCAAACATATTGCAAGCAATCGGATGAACTTTGCGACTGGTGCAATTCGTGCCGCAATGTGGTGTATTTCTCAACCCGCTGGCTTATATAACATGCATGACGTAATTCATTTGAATCACTCGCTTTAATAGCGCTCTATGTACTATTAAATGTACGCAACATTAAAGTTTTTCTGATCAATCACGCGATCGTGATCTTTTATCGTTCTATAACGTTTTTTAAAGACTTTTCACCCAGTATTGAGGTCAAATATTTTCACATTGAATTAAGCTTTGTATTTAAAAATAGCTATCTCGCCGCGAGTTAGAGTGATATAAATCTAACTTGGTATTTTTATATTCCCCTATACATCAATTGTATAATTGAGCTCTATTCACATGAAACTGTTAAATGATCGTCAAAGTATTATTGCAAGTTACGTACTCATGCTGATCTTTTTGTCTTTACTGATTCCCTTGCATCTTTTAGCATCATTTTTTGCAGGTTTTGTTGTTTTTGAAATCATCAATAGTTTAGGCAGCATTACAGAAAGATATATTGATGGTCAAAGAGCTCGCCTGACCATTAGCATTATTCTAGCCATCTTTATTATTTCTTTGATTGTGCTCAGCATCACAGGGTTAATCAGCTTTGTTCAACATGATTTGCAAGGTGCGGGAATCAATGCCATCAGTGACCAAGTCGATAAAACCTTACAAAAGCTACAACTTGAAGTGGCACAATATATTCCCGGATTTATTCCTTATTCACTCACTGAATTAAAAGATCAAACCTTTGATTTAATCAAAGATAATTTATCAACCTTAAAAAGTACGGGAACAGGCTTTTTACATAATTTAGCCACCATGCTGATTGGTATGATTGTGGGGATCCTTGTCTCATTAAACCAACTGCGTCCACAGCCGGATCAGCCAGAATTTAAGCGTGCCATGATCACACGTATTGAGAATCTTTCGTCATCTTTTAAAAATGTGGTGTTTGCGCAGTTTAAAATTTCGTTAATCAATACCTTTTTATTTTTGATTTTCTCTCACCTGATCCTCCCAGTTTTTGATATACATTTACCTTTTGCCAACACCTTAGTGATCCTGACTTTTATTTTTGGATTAATTCCAATTGTCGGAAACTTACTCTCCAATACCATTATTGTGATGGCAGGTTTAACCATTTCAGTATCTACCGCAGGTATCGCATTACTTTATCTGATTTTTATCCATAAGCTGGAATACTTTATTAACGCCAAAATTATTGGCACAAAAATCCATGCAGCGTCATGGGAAGTGTTATTGGCAATGTTAGTCTTTGAGTCGTTCTTTGGCTTAGCGGGTCTAATTGTTGCCCCCATCTTCTATGCCTATATCAAGTTAGAACTTAAACAAGCCGAAATGATTTAAAGCTGAAATGATCTAAAACATAAATCATTTGAGTCATCAAGAAACCCTTCTTTTTAAAGGTAAGAAGTATTACTTTGTAAAAGAAGAGAATTAAAAAAGCCTGAACTGAACAATATTACAATTCAGGCTTTTTTCCTAATAATGCGAATGTAGTTAAAAACTTTTATTCCCAGACCACTTCTTTTTTCTGTTGTGCCCAAGCGTCTAAAAATGGCTCATAGTGACTTTCAATTTTATTACGCTTAATTTTCATCGTTGGAGTGAGTAAATCATTTTCCATGGTCCATTGTTCATTGACTACAACAAAGAAGCTGATTTTTGCATGGGCCTCCAGTTCTTCATTGATCTTCAGCCTTAATGCTTTTAAGGTGTTTTCAATTTCATCTCGCTTAGGGTTCTGCTTCAGACTGTTACGGATATCTTCAGCCAACATAATAAAGGCAACTGGTTGTGGTTGGCTTGAACCACCAATACATACAGATTCTATTAAGGCCTGATTTCCAATTTTTTGCTCAGTCGGAACTGGCATGATGTATTTGCCTTTGCTTGTTTTAAAAATATCTTTAATTCGACCAGTAATTTTTAATCGCCCTTCAGCATCAATCTCGCCCAAATCCCCAGTACGTAAAAATCCATCTTCGGTCATATCTTCTGCAGTTTTTTCAGGATTTTTATAATAACCCAACATAGTTCCTGGGCTTTTTACCAGAATTTCACCATTTTCATCAATTTTACATTCCACTTTAGGTTGGGCATGCCCCACATAACCACTGGCAAACTGCCCCACACGTGTCACATGCGAATAACCACAATTTTCAGTCATACCATAGACTTCAAGTAACTCTAAACCTAAATTTCGATACCATAAAATAATATCTGTAGGTAATGGTGCAGCAGCAGTAAATGCATAACGGACATGATTTAGCCCGAGCTTGGTGAGTAATTTCTTTTTAACCAATTTACCCAACACAGGTATTTTGAATAAAATCTTTTGTATATGGAGCGGTATTTTTTCATTAACGCCCAAATAGAACTTGGTCCATAAGCGTGGTACCGAAAAGAATAGTGTGGGTTTGGCACGATTCAAATCTTCGACAAAGGTTTCAATTGAATTTGCAAAATACACGGTAAAACCGCAAACCATCAATGAAGATTGAATAAAAATACGCTCAGCAACATGTGCAAGTGGTAAATAAGATAAGGCCCGATCAGATGTTGTCACTTGATAAGTCAATCTGAGTTCACGAGCGCCAGATAAAAGCGTCGCAAAACTTTGCATAACCCCTTTAGGTACACCCGTACTGCCAGACGTATAAACGATGGTCGCTAAATCATTTTTATTGGGTAATACTGGGTTTTCTAGTGGCGCAACAGATTGCACAATATCATTCCATTGCGGTGCGTCGAATTCAGGTGATAATGCCAAACGCACACAAGCTAAATCTTGTGGAATGATTGTTTTTACCTCATTCCAGCTATCCGCTTTACCATCCAATTTTCCAATAAATAAGAGTTTTGCTTCACTGTGGTTGAGTACATAAGCTGCACCTTCCGCATTGAGTGTTGGATAGAGTGGGACTGAGATATGACCTGACATCCAGATCGCTAAATCTGCCATAAGCCAATGCGCACTATTTTTACCATAAATTGCGATCGCACTCTTTTCAGGCAAGTTTAAAGACTGTAAATAACTCGCCATACTGCGAACTTGTTGTGCAACTTCCGACCATGTGTAATGCACCACATTGCCATTGGCCAATGGTTGTACAAACACATCTTTTTGCGGTAATTGCTTTTCCCAATGAAGTAGATAGTGCACATGGGTATCATGAAACTCAACAAAATCCTTGTTTTCCATATCATTTCTTCCATTATTTTAAGTTTTTATCTTGGCTATAGACGGTTGCTTTAGAACTTGTCTATTTGGATACACAATACTGAATGATCAAATTACATGGGTGAGTAAACTTTATCTCTAAGGAACAAATCGAGATCAAAGTACACTATTTTAATAGCATAAAAACGGTTGCGATGTATACAACAAACTCCCTGTAAATCCTTCATTGATTATTGTTGTAAAGTAGATCTCATCCAATGATACATGGCGTTTCTATCGCGTGGTGACATTGATGCATGGTCTATAGCCCCTCATACAAGATATGACCATATAAATGGTGCAATAATAGGAATTAATTTTTATAAATGGTTATAACTTTTACATTTAAAATCAAATAAATAAAAATAACCCAATAATTGATTATTTAAATATGCATAACATATACATCAAAAAAGCTCCCAAAGGAGCTTTTAGAATCTAGATAAAATACACTAAATTAAGGTTTAACCACAACCAATACCTGAATCGCTTCTGGCGTCACAGAAATACCTTCCAATAGACTTAAACCTTCTTTCTGGAATTTCTGTAAACGTTCAATTTCATCTGCACGAATACTTGGATTAAATTGCTTTAAGTAGCTTAAACGATCAATTTCATATTGCCATTTGCTACCGTAAATTTCTTTAGCTTGCTCTTTTAACTGCGGTAAAACACCTTTAGCAATATCTAAAGCTTGTGCATAGCGTTCTTCAATCACTTCACGACGTGCTTTCACCACTTGACGACAGCTATTGCTATCTAAATGATGTAAATACGGCTTAATAATTTCTGGATCAAGCTTGGCAGTAATATCTTGGCCCGTTTCAGTCAATAACACTCGAATCAATTGTGTCGGTAAGCTAGAAGGTAAATTTAATGCTTTAGGCGCAACCACATCCACTTTAAACCAAACTTCCAACAAAATCGTGCCTTGTTTAAGTGCATTGGTTTTTAGAATCGCAACATTGGTACTACCAAAAGATTGGGTACGGATAATTTCCATCACACTTTCAGTAAACGGATGTTCAAGTGTTAAATATTGCGCGTCTTCACGGATCTGTGCCTGATCACGATAGAAGGTTGCAGTCATACCCTCTTCGTCAATATCCAAGCCTTGCACTTGCATTTGATCGGTTGGTTTAATAATCACCGTACCATTGCTTTGCTCATCAAAGTCAATGTTGGTTGATGCCATAAACCGCTTCATAAACATTGGCAACAAAGTATTGTCATCATAGTCTTCAAGCGCAGTAACAATTTCTTGTGCCACGATCGGACGACATGAATTGTATTCCAATAAACGGTCACGACCATCTTGCAATTCAACTTCAAGTGCTTGACGCTGTACATTGACCGCTTCAAGAAGCTCTTCAAAAGCTTGGCCTTTATCATCCAATAAGCAATCTTTTAAATCGACAATAAAGTTTTCTTGTAAGGTTTGTGCTGTAGGCGAAATATTACTGAAAATATTCAACGCTTCATTGTACCAACGGAACATACGCTCTTGCGCTGTACCGACAAGATAAGGCACATGAATCTGAATACGATTTTCCTGACCAATACGGTCTAAACGACCAATACGTTGTTCAAGTACATCTGGATTTGCTGGTAAATCAAACAACACAAGATCAGAAGCAAACTGAAAATTACGCCCTTCAGAACCAATTTCAGAACACAGTAAAATCTGTGCACCATAAGAATCTTCAGCAAAATAAGCCGCTGCTTGGTCACGTTCCAATAAGCTCATGCCTTCATGGAACATTGCGGTGCGGATACCCGCGTGGATGCGTAAAGCATTTTCAAGTGCTTCAACAACTGGACCACTACGTGCAATCAGCAATACTTTTTTATGTTTTAAATCAGAACGTAATCGTTCCATCAACCACATAACACGTGGGTCTGTTTCCATCCATGCGCCATCAAGTTGCAGCTCTTCTGGCCACATTTGTTCGCGTAATTTTCCATCTTTAGACCAATTTTCTGGTGCTGGTAATGGTGCTGGTTGGCAATCACGTCCAGGGAAACCTTGAATTGCTTCACGGGTATTACGGAACAAGATACGACCTGTACCATGACGGTCTAAAAGTTCATGAATCGCGCGGAAACGATGTTCAGGCTGATCTTCAATCGGATGACCTAATAATTTTTCAACTGCTGCCAAATGTTCCGCTTCAAGTGGCAAATCTGACATCAACACTTCAGCAATTTTAGCAGTGTGATGATATTGCTCTTCTTCATCAAGGAAACGATCAAGCGAACTAAAACGTTGTGGATCAAGTAAACGTAAACGGGCAAAATGGCTTTCTACACCTAACTGTTCAGGTGTTGCAGTTAAAAGCAGCACACCTTCAGTTTTTTCAGCAAGCTCTTCAACAAGGTCATAACGGTCATTACCGCCTTCCTCTTCACTCCACATCAAATGATGCGCTTCATCGACCACCAACAGATCAAAACCAGCTTCAATGGCTTGCTCACGCAAATCATCATGATCAATCATCAAATCTACTGAAGCAATGATACATTGTTCAGTCAGGAATGGATTGAGTTCAGGATCATGCTCTTTGATTGAAGCTGTACGAGTAAGATCAAACAATGAGAAATTCAAATTGAAACGACGACGCATTTCAATCATCCATTGATATTGTAATGAATCTGGCACAAGAATCAGAATTCGCTCAGAACGACCGGTTTTGAGTTGTTGATGGATGATGAGTCCCGCTTCGATTGTTTTACCTAAACCGACTTCATCTGCAAGTAATACACGAGGTGCAAATCGCTTACCCACTTCATGTGCAATATACAGCTGGTGTGGAATCAAGCCTACACGCGCGCCAACCAAACCACGTAATGGTGACGTTTGCATATTGGCTTGCATTTGCATCGCTTCAATACGTAAGTCATACCATTCTTTATAGTCAATTTGGCTTGCCAATAAACGTTCTAAAGGCTTTGACAATTGAATTTGTGCGCCAATACGCGTTTCGTTTAATGCTTTTTTCTCTTGTTCACCATTATCTAATGTACGAATAACATTGTAACGAATCACACCACTACGATCATCTAAAGACTCGACAATCCACTTGATGCCTTCTTGGTCTTGAACTTCATCATTGATATTAAAAACAATACGAGATAATGGGGCATTATTACGTGCATAGACACGAGTTTCGTCACTTTTTGGAAAAAGAATACTGATTGAACGTTCATCGACGTCAATCAATACACCTAAACCTAACTCAGTTTCTGTGTCCGATAACCAACGTTGACCTATAGCAAATTGTTGCAATTTTTCCACCTTTATCTCATGTTAGGGCTAAAACACGGTTGCTCAAATCAGGAGAATATTTGAACAAAGTTTATACCCATTACGCAATACTTTTTGACATAAAGCTCATTAAATTTTGAGCGACTTAATTTCAACTTAAAAATCTAAACTAAAACGGAACTGGACAATCAAATTGTACAAGCTCCTCTGTTTTAGGATGATGAAAACTCAGTTGTTGTGCATGTAGACAAAGTCGTGGCATAAGCTGCTGTTGTTCTACAGTTGCATATAAAGTATCACCAATAATAGGATGTCCTAAATATTGCATATGCACGCGTAACTGATGTGACCGTCCTGTAATTGGTATTAACTCAACACGGGTTACAGCCTGTCCTTGAATTTGAAAATGTTGGGTTGCTTTCCAATGTGTTAATGCAGGCTTGTTATGTTCTGGATCTGCAATATGTAAGGGTGGATGTTCTGGATCATAAATCACAGGAACATCAACTGTGCCTTCACCATGTAAAGTGCCAGCAACAACAGCTTGATAGGTTTTAGAGGTTTGACGTTCTTGAAACTGTCTAGAAATACTTTTTTGTCCCCATTTACTCAGTCCAAATACCAAAATCCCAGAGGTATCGCGGTCTAAACGATGAATGAGTAAAGTCTTAGGCTCGATTTTTAATAATCTGTTGATAACACAATCTTGTAAATCTGCTGTTTTTCCTGGAACTGTGAGTATACCTGCTGGCTTATGGATCACCATAAAATCATCATCACGATGGATCAGGTGTTCGGTTAGAAAATTACTCAAAGTTCAGTTCCAATGATCACGCAAACAAGCAGGCAATTCTAAGAATCTTGGAATGAAATTACAATCAAAATTATCTGATTTATTCGATTATTCTAAAGAAAGAATAATAAATCGTACAATTGCTTTAAATTCATTGGCAATTTACAAGACAATCAAAAACTTTAGATACATTTTGCCAATCAATTGTGGGGAAAGTGGATTAATTCATTGAAAAAATAAATTATTGTCTATTTTTTGGTAAGTTAAAAACTTAACACCCTATTTTTTTAATGGTATAAACAATACCTTAAGATTAAATGAGCAAAATATGAATAAATTAAATTATAAATCTACATTGTCCATTTGTATTATTTCCGCATTTGCCATGACCGGCTGTGCAACTTCAACCCTTTTAAAGAAAGACAATGGTGTTCGTACCCGTAATGTTCAAACCGTATTGGTCAATGATACGGTTTTAGCATTTGGCAAACCATCACAAGCAATTTCGGCCCTACCTTCTGACAGCATTGTCATTGCAGGGCAAAAAAATAGTTATGTCATCACCAGTGGTGGTGCTCGATTTGTCAAAGTGATCACAGGACTTGATCCAAAATTTATTCAAATTGATAAAGCGCTGACCTTCAATTCAGAAAAAAATGATGGGCATTTTTCAGGAACCCTACCACTCAAATATGTCAAACTTTCTGAAGATGTCACTAAACAAGATCGTGCATTCTTTATTGAAAATGGTGCAGAAGAATGCACCACCTCAAGTGATCAACGTCTAAAAGCGCAACGTTTCTGTTTTAACATTACTTTATCTGGTCTGGTTTACCCTTCTGCTTCTAATATTTCATCACTAAAAGCACTGAGTAAACCCTATCAAGTCAGTATCTATACCACTCAAGAGGTAAAAGATTACTCAAAGGCTGGCAGTAAAACTGCAGATAAACTGGTGTTATTCCCTTTTGCTGTCGCTTTTGATGTAGTGACGTTACCGTTCCAAGCGCTTCATAAGATTTTTGATTGATTGAAAATAATTCAGGATATTGCATACAATATCCTGAATCTTAGCAAATATAAAAATACGATTCTCAATAGCATGATTCCACTTTCTTTTAACTATCTTTGGATTTTCTTTGTCGCTGGCTTTGGGACCATTATTTTTAGTCTATTTGCGATTGGATTAATATTTAGCTCAAAATTCAGAAATACCCTTAGGCATGGCAATATTTTTATTCAGTCTCTATTTGTCTGTAGTGTACTCTGCGTTTTTTTGAGCTTGATACTTTATTTCCTTGTTCTATATACAAAAAATGAGATTGAAAAAGAGCATCATTCCATACATAAAACATTAAGTTCGCCTGAGAAAATTTTAGGCATTCAAATGCCACAAGGGACTGAACTTGAATTATTTGCACCCGATCAATTGACCTCATTGAGACAAGCCAAATTTCCCCAACCCGTATTATTTGGAAAGCTGCAAATTAACAGCATGAAAATTCCTCGTGGTATTGATTTGGAACTTTTTGATGATCATTCAACCACATTAATGGGTACAGGTAAGGATACGATCGAAGGTTGGAATTGTCAGCTGATGAGCTATATTCAAGTCTATTTAGATGATGCTGGCAACATCATTGGTTTAGAGCACTGTAATCTTGCTCAAGATACGCAGCTAGAAAATATTATACTTGTGGCACAGGCAGATATTGAACGTTCTAAATATCAAAAATATCCAGACAACTTTGTTTCTACAGATTACTGGCGGATTCACAATCCTCTCACCCAATACAAAGCTGTTTCCCTACAATGGGCAAATGTCTATTTGGATCAAAATAAACAACTCATCGGAATTGAAAATGGCACACTGACAGAAAAATTAACCTTAGGCGATATTCAATATCCAGCAAATACTGAATTCAATTTATTGGTTCATCCTTTAACACAAAATGAAACTTGGTTATTTACCCCGCCCAATGATCAAAATGCGGTTGCTCGCAATGGCAAAGTCTATACGCATGATCAAACGATTCTTCAGCGCCCTAATGGCAAAATTGAACAAATCCTCAATAGCAATGATCCTAGAATTTTAGCCCGAAGAATGAATCACTAATGCTTAAATATTGATATTCCAAACAGCATAAGCACTTTTCATGGTCTTTGACTTTTTATCTCTAATATTTATTTACAATTATTCATTTCAATTTTCAAATTCTTGACCACACGCTTCGTGTATAACAACTCACTGCCATTCAAAGATAAATAGAAGTCTGCTAGTCTCATCAATAAAGTCAAAAACAGACTTTTAGACTAGGCGAGCCACGATAAAATTAAACGCAAAGTACCAAAAATTAGATATTTTTTTTAACTTTTAAGCTGTTTGATAAAAAAACAAACAAATTCACAAAGATTCTGTTGTAAAAAACAACAAAATCTTTATAATCCAACTAAACAGACAAGTCTGTATAATTTGCTGAAAAAAACGAATGACCAGTGCATTCAGAGGGTATAAGAATAAATATAAGAAGATGCTTCAAGCATCTCTTTACCTAACAATTTATTGTTATGACAATAAATTGTTAGGTATATAAAAAACTTATCAGCAAAGCGCGATTCACTTCAAGTGGTCGCGCTTTTTTATTTTCAAGTTTAAGTAGTAAATTAAACAGATCAGCAAGTGCAAATCAATATTGTTTACGCTTGCAACCTAGGATTTCAACAAACTTAAACGTTAAACTGAACTCGGTTGAGCTAAAGCCAATTCCATCTGAATCAGGGTTTCTACCCGTCTCCAATAATCATCCAAACACACTTGCTGAGGATCTATTTGCGCCTGAATCGTCATTCCGTCAAGAAGACTCGACAAGAAAGAAGCAAGTTGAATATCTTGTTTAACACCTAAATGACGCAACGCATTACTCAAATGCCCTTTTAACCACTCTTTATAGTCAGTTGCAGGTTGGAGTGATGACGGATAAACTTTTGAAATTTCTTCTACGGCTTTTTGGAACATACAACCATTAAAATCTTCGCTATGAAACCATGCGTTGTACCATGTGAAGATGGCTTTAATATGAGATAAATAATCTTGTGGATCACATTTAGCGATTGCAGCATCTAATGATTCTTGCAAATTGAGATTTCTCGTGACCAAACATTCTTCAATCAATTTGGCTTTAGATGGAAAATATTTATAAAAAGTCATTTTTGCAACGCCAGACTCACTAATAATTCGGTCTATACCGATAGAATTATAACTATATGTATTAAAGAGATTCAACGCTGTATTAATGATGTCCTCTTTTTTTGACATTTGTTTTTACCTGATGTACAAAAATTTAAGATTAAAATTAAAGCATTAGCTTATAAGAACAGCACATAAATACGAATTACTTCAAGTGTATGCTAAGAATTATATCTTAAATTCATATGAATACTGAGTTTTTATAAAAAAACATCAAGACTACAAAGGCAAGTATATGAAATATAAAATATTAAACCTGTATAAATACTAGCAAAACAAATTGTTTTTTACTATTATAAAAACGGCAAAATTAAAATTTTAATGCAGCATATGAGCATATTATCTTTCACGCAATCTGAACATACTCGTTTCGAGTTGCTGCATTTCATTCAAAATTCCTTGCAACCTGAATTATGGCAGCAAAACACTCAAGCTATCGCAAACTTAAAACGGCAAACACACTGTCATATTTTATTTAAGCATCCCATATTAGTCCAGTTGAATCAAAGCCAGCTGACGCTTGAACAGCTTAAATTCATTCATATTAATTATTTTACGGCGATTGTTAAAAATTTTACAGATGCACTTAGCATGGTAATTTATCAAGCCGTTAGCCTCGAAAAAAACCATAATATTCATCCAGAAAATAGGATTGCAGCTAAAATATATGCACGCTACTTACTGTCGCTAAACTTAATTGATGAACTGGGTTTCAATACACACCAACTCGAAAAAAGCGCTGCATCCAAATCACATCTGGTTTATTTTTTAAAATTGATGCAGCAGTTGGAATTAGATCCATTAGATCAGCAACAGACTGAAATAGAAGCTTTCGCATTGGCTCAATTTATTCACCAACATATCAATTCTTATACAGAATTATTGCTCATTTTGGCTTGTACAGAATTGCAAGTCATAAAGTTTAGTGAAGCACTCCGCAACAACATGTCGATTTACAACAGTAAATTTATTGAAGGTTATTATGCTTGTCATGGGCTGGCTGATCAAAATGACGCGACCCTTGCCAATGATGACAACCATCAAGATGACATTTGGACCCTACTGATACAATGCTATGATCAAAACAACCAACAGTATTTGGACCAAGTCCAGTCTGAGTATTTAGAACTCTGGAATAATTTTTGGAGCAAAATGGCAACCCGTATAACTGAAATTTAAACGCTTGCCTCATGATGGTTTTTTGATCCCATTGCTGAGATCAAAAATACCTTATTGTGGTTTAGATGAGCGTCATTGTAGTACTTGTTGAGTCGGCATATTTTGTTTACGTTCTTGTAATGCTTTCTTCATCACCTGATAACCGCCTGTTAAGCCTAAAGTCGCCATAATCACAGCCACAATAATATCTGGCAACATGCTTCCTGTACCAAACACCCCAATTGCTGCAAAGATTACTGCGACATTTCCAATCGCATCATTACGACTACACAGCCAAACAGACTGCATATTGGAATCCCCATCTCTAAAAGCGTAAAGCACAAGGGCTGAAATCACATTGGCGATTAAAGCCAATACACCAATCGCTCCCATGGTAATCGCTTCTGGAGGGATCCCTTTCGTATAAGCATAAATCGTTTTGCCAATCACGACAAAACCAAAAATTGCCATGATTGCCCCTTTAAATAAGGCAACGGTCGCTCGCCAGTACAGACTTGCGCCTAACACCGCTAAAGAGACGGCATAATTGACCGAGTCACCAAAAAAATCCAGAGAATCCGCCCAAAGTGCAGAAGAATGTGCATACGCCCCACCAATCAATTCAACAAAAAACATGGCAAGGTTAATAAACAGTGCAATCCACAAAGCCGTTCTAAACTTGCTATTCGGTTTCTGTGGTGCAGGTTCATGACTACATGTACACGCCATGACACTTCTCCTTGATTCAATATAAATGGACTTATCTGCTTATTTTTCAGTCAAGTTGGCGCTTTAAAGAAAATCAGCACATGCGTCAACAATGATGAAAAAATCAGCTATACTGCTATTTAAAACTATGGAGTTAGTCCAAGGTCAAGTTGATTCAGGAAAATAAGCCATGCAGCAATACTTAATTAGTGACCTCGCTAAAAAAACTCAGCTGTCGACGGATACTGTGCGTTTTTATGAGAAAAAAAATTTGATCAGATCCAGTTATCGTGCAGATAATAATTATAAATATTATGATGATGAAACATTAAAGCGGCTTATTTTTATTAAACGTTGCCGCGCATTAGATATGACCTTACATGAAATTACTCAACTTTTAGAGCATCTACAACATCCTGAACAAGGCTGTAAAATCATTGACCAATTGATTGAAGAACATATTCGACATGTAGAAACTCGAATATATGAATTACAGCATTTTAAATCGCAACTGCATGAATTACGTCAATCCTGCTCCTCGAACACCACCATTGATCATTGTCAGATTGTCAAAAAACTTGAAGCATCGGAATAATTTATAGTCAAACCATCTATTTATTCATACAAGTCATTGGTCATAAATGAAGCGTATATTTTTGCATGAACTTTAAAAAACTATTAGTTATCAACTCGTTTTTTGTCCTTTTAAATCATACAAGGTGTAGCTATCGCATGGCGACATGGATGTCGCCGTTGAGCGGGGGTATAGGATGTACCCCTCGCTCAGCAAAAGATTTTTGTCCCTTTTTATCTCTAAAAAGGGAGGCAATCGCCTACGCAAAGGTATTTAAACTTTGAATATAAGGTGCGGCATTGCAAGCTTTACAAGCTTTACAAGCTTTACAAGCTTTACAAGCTTTACAAGCTAAAAAATCACCCCATGCAATTGATTTAACTAAAAATATTTATTAATAAAAATTATATTCTTGTACCTAAATTTTTTGACAGATTGACTATACATTGTGTTGAATGGGTCTTTCGGCTATTCCCTTTGCTGATTGAGCCCATGCGCTGATTTAAAAATAGTTTTGCGCAGCCATAGCGAAACACTGACCAACGCAATCAATACAGGGACTTCAACCAAAGGACCAATAATCGTGGTAAATGCGACAGGTGAAGCCAATCCAAATGTTGCAATCGCAACAGCAAGTGCCAATTCAAAGTTATTTCCCGCTGCGGTAAAAGAAATCGCTGTAGTTTTAGGATAATCATTGCCCATCCACTTGCTCATAAAAAAGCTCAGGAAAAACATCACCACAAAATACAGAGTTAATGGGATGGCAATTCGCAATACATCGAATGGTAGGCTAACTACATCCGCCCCTTTTAAACTAAACATCGCCACAATGGTAAATAACAATGCCAATAAACTCAGTGGACTGACTTTAGCGATAAACGTTTGTTGATACCAGTCTAATCCTTTGCGTTTAACCAGAATGATCCGACTTAGAAAGCCCAATAAAAATGGGATACCTAAATAGATGAAAACCGCATGTGTAATCGTCCAAAAGCTGACATCAATAACTTTTCCTGCTACACCAAAATACGGTGGTAGAACTGTTAAAAACAACCAAGCATAAGTACTAAAAAAGACAATTTGGAAAATACTATTAAAAGCGACTAAAGCTGCGACATATTGATTGTCACCACCTGCTAAGTTATTCCATACCAAGACCATCGCGATACAACGGGCTAAACCAATAAGAATTAAACCCGTCATATATTCAGGATAAGCATGTAAAAACACGATCGCTAAAGCAAACATCAGGCACGGCGCGATTAACCAGTTTTGTAGCAAAGACAAAGTCAACGTTCGTTTGTCTTTGAAGACTACAGCTAAGGTCGCATAATCCACTTTGGCAAGTGGCGGATACATCATCAAAATTAAACCTATCGCAATGGGTATATTGACTGAATCTACGCTTAAACGATTTAAAGCCACCGAAGCCTGCGGGAAATATACGCTGATGCAGATCCCCATTACCATCGCAATAAAGATCCATAAAGTTAAATTGCGATCTAAGAAAGAAAGCCGCGAAGTTGGCTGATTTGAGTTCATGACAGCTTACTCACAACAGCTGTTGATTTGGTTAAAGTCTGAACTACCCATAACTGAATTCGCAGTTTGCGCTGCAATTATGTTTAATACTGCATTGGCCCATTCTGGTAATTCAGGATTTAAACGGTAATACACCCATTGGCCTTTGCGTTGATCAAGTAAAATGGACAAATTTCTCAACAAAGCCAAGTGTCTAGAAATCTTTGGCTGGCTTAAATTTAAGGCTTCAGTGATTTCACAAACACAAACGTTCCCCTGTGCCAACACAATTTTTAAAATATCCAAACGAGTTGGGTCAGATAAGCACTTAAAGAAATCGGGTTGATCCATCGCAATTACTCAATTTTATGGTTTAGCATATTCACTATTGCGAATATACGCATATCCATATATAAATGCAATATTGCTTTTTAACAGAGAGTCGATCGATGTCATCTCAAATTAAGATTTATCATAATCCTGCCTGTGGGACTTCACGCAATACCCTTGCACTCATTCGAAATACTGGTATCGAACCAGAAGTGATCGAATATTTACAGTATCCGCCAAGCAAGGCACAACTCATCGATTTGATTCAGCAATCTGCTTTGTCGGTACGAGATGCAATACGTAAAAATGTTGATGTTTATAAAACCTTAAAACTAGATCAAACAGAATGGACTGACGATCAGCTGCTTAATTTCATGTTGCAATACCCGATTTTAATCAACCGCCCCTTTGTCGTGACTGAATTGGGTGTTCGTTTATGTCGGCCATCTGAATTGGTTTTAGATCTCTTATCTGCGCCACAACGTGCTGCTTTTAGTAAAGAAGATGGTGAAATTATTATCGATCAGCAATTAAAAAGGCTTAAATAATTTTTTAGGGTTTTTCAAAAAACCCAATTAATTAAACATAAAATATTGAATATTAAATATTTTAATTAAAATTCACCCAATTAATCCTGAGTGTTTTACTAGGTTGAATCTTATTTTCAAACCCTTACAATAAAACCATATTTTTAGTATGCCTTTTAGATTTATATGAGCATCTCACACATTACTGAACTCCTATCACCAGCTGGATCATTGAAGAATATGCGTTATGCATTTGCTTACGGTGCCGATGCGGTATATGCAGGTCAACCTCGCTATAGCTTGCGAGTTCGTAATAATGAGTTTGATCATGATCATTTAAAAATAGGGATTGCTGAAGCGCATGCCTTAGGCAAAAAATTTTATGTGGTGGTAAATATTCAACCGCATAATGCTAAATTAAAAAATTTTATTCGTGATCTTGAACCTGTGGTCGCCATGCAACCTGATGCACTGATCATGTCAGATCCTGGCTTAATCATGCTGGTTCGAGAAAACTTCCCACAAATATCCATTCATCTGTCTGTACAGGCAAATGCGGTCAATTGGGCAACCGTAAAATTTTGGAAAAATATGGGACTCACCCGTGTCATTTTGTCACGTGAGTTATCTATCGAGGAAATTGAAGAAATTAAACAGAATGTACCCGATATGGAAATCGAAGTTTTCGTCCACGGTGCACTCTGTATGGCTTATTCCGGTCGTTGCTTACTTTCAGGCTATATGAATAAACGTGATGCTAATCAAGGCGCTTGCACCAATGCATGTCGCTGGGAATACAATATTCACGAAGCAACAGAAGATGCATCTGGGGATGTCATTCCAGTCCAACAACTGGAGACAGCATCAGACTGTTGCAACAATAAAGATGCCGACGAGCAACACGCCATACAACAACATCAATTTGGCGAACCGGTTTTATTACAACATCATAAAGAAGACATGTTTGCTGCTGAAGAAGACCAACATGGCACTTACTTTATGAACTCTAAAGACTTACGTGCAGTTCAACACGTAGATCGTTTAACCAAGATGGGCATTCATTCCTTAAAAATCGAAGGCCGCACCAAATCTTACTTTTATTGCGCCAGAACAGCACAAATTTATCGCAAAGCGATTGATGATGCGCTACAAGGAAAACCGTTTGATCGGGCGTTAATGTCACAACTCGAAGGTTTAGCCAATCGAGGTTATACCGAAGGTTTCTTACGCCGTCATGTCCATGCCGAATATCAAAACTATGCAACGGGATCTTCTCAGTTTGACCATCAGCAATTTGTTGGTGAAGTGCTTGAACGCAACGATGATTACATCAAGATTGAGGTAAAGAATCGTTTTGTTGTGGGTGACTCTATGGAGCTCATGACCACATCTGGCAACATCACATTTATTCTTCATGAAATTTTAGATAAAAACAGACAACCGATCATAGATGCAAAAGGCTCAGGATATATTGTAGAAATTCCAATTCCTGCTGATATTGATATGCAATATGCCTTATTAATTAGAAACTTACCAAATTCGACTGCTGATATTTCAGCATCATCATTGGCTTACCAAGCAGTTTAGGATATCGAAATGGCTTTAATGATTACAGACCAGTGCATCAATTGTGATATGTGTGTACCAGAATGCCCCAATCAGGCAATTTTTGAGGGCGAAAAGTTCTATGAAATTGATACACAGCGTTGTACTGAATGTGTCGGATTTTATGAACATCAAACCTGTGTGGATGTCTGTCCGATTGAATGTATTGTTCAAAATCCACAACATATAGAAAGCAAAGCGCAATTATTAAATCGCTTTCATTATCTAAGTTTGTTTGGTTAAGACAAAATGCCACACCAATTCTAATCTTGGAACGTATTTTGCTTAGTGAACGCATAGGTTCAGATAATAATAACAATAAAGAAAATGGAGCTGAGCTGTATGGCAACACAGCTCATAAAAAGGGGAAAACAATAACATTAGGGAAAAGCCAAGGTGTATTTGGGGAACACTTTGGCTTTTTTCTTATTTAAAAAATCACGTTTGATTTAAATTTTAATTTCAAGATAGGCAAAATAGTCAGACCACCTAATTATTCATATAAGTAATTTGCATCAAGTCATTGATCATCAATAAAGCGTATATTTTTGTATGAACTTTTAAAAAACTATTAGTTATCAATCCTTTTTTGTCCTTTTGAATCATACAAGGTGTAGCTATCGCATGGCGACATGGATGTCGCTGCTGAGCGGGGGTATAGGATGTACCCCTCGCTCAGCAAAAGATTTTTGTCCCTTTTTATCTCTAAAAAGGGAGGCAATCGCCTACGCAAAGATATTTAAACTTTGAATGTAAGGTGTGGCATTGCAAGCTTTATAACTTACCCATGCAATTGATTTAATTAAAACATTAATTAAGAGAAACTATATTTTTGTATATGAGTTTTTGACAGGTTGACTATATAAGCAAAAAGCTAAGCGACGAAAAAATTCATAGATCTTTATTCATGGGCAAAATTTTGTGAAAACTTCTCCTTACACCACTGTTTGACTTCATTCACAATAAAATCAGCATCTGGCAAAGTTAAAAAATAGTAACTCCATGCCGTTTCAACACACGGCGATACAATTTTCAGCCGTCCTTGTTGTAAATCATTGGCAATCGAAATGCGGCTTAATAATGCAACCCCCTGTCCAGACAATACAGCCTGAATTGCATGACTTTCTTGTGTGTAAAATACCTGCGCTTGCCCTGCTTGAATATGTAAGCCTTGTTTTTCAAACCATTTCTGCCAATTGACTCGATTTGGACAGTATTCATCTCCCCAGGTAAAGTGAATCAATGGCACAGTCGTCCAGTCCATAGTTTCAATATCCAAAGAGGGATGCCCGACAGCTACATATTCATCAACTGCTAATAATTCTGCATCAACATCTTGATAGCCCCCTGAACCATACCGAATCGCTAAATCATAGAGACCAGACGTCATATTAACGAGGTCATAACTTGCATGTACCCGAAACATAATATTGGGAAAGCGACTTTGTAACTCTGGCAAATAGGGAATAATCCACTCACTTGCAAACGATGGTGTTGTGGTAATGGTCAATAATCTTTGTTTATTTTGCTCTAGTTGAAACAAAGCCGTTTGAATCTGCCCAAAACCTGATTGCACATGCTTAAGTAAATACTCTCCTTCTGGCGTCAGGCTGATCGAGCGTGTACGCCGCTCGAATAATTGAATATTTAATTGCTGTTCCAGCTTCTTGATACGATGGCTTAAGGCGGTAGGTGTTAAAAACAATTGGTCTGCTGCTTTTTTAAAGCTGAGTTGTTCAGCAACATACTGAAAGGCCAACAACTGCTCCAAGGAATTATGCAAAACCACCGAAGATCACCATATAAAATATAAATGAATTAGATTCAGTTATAACATGTATTTTTATCGTTTGTTGTTTTTTCCATATTCTATAAAAATCAATTTGAACAAACAACAAATTGAGTAATGATCATGGCAAATATACTTAAAATAGATACTAGTTTAAGAACAGGTATTTCAGGTACACACCCACATGGTTCTTTAAGCCGACGCTTAACCGCATTATTTATTGATCAATGGAATGAAATTGATTCATCTGTACAAGTTAAACATCGTGATTTAGGTCAAAACCCACCGCCTTATATTGATGAAGAGTGGATCATTTCTGAATTTGGCTATGCAGAATCTGAAGAAAAGGCGCAACAACGCTTACAACTGAGTAATGAATTTATCGAGGAATTGCACTGGGCAGATATTATTGTGCTTGGTGTGCCAATGTATAACTTTGGCCCACCTGCACATTTAAAGGCCTATATTGATCACATCGTGAGAATGAATAAAACCTACACATTTGATCTCAGCAAAGAACAACCTTACTCAGGGCTGTTAGATCATCAAAAAACCATGATTATCCTTTCTGCCCGTGGTGGGCATGACTTTGATGCAGTTGATGCGCCATTTCCCAATCATGCTGAACCCGCAATCAAAACAGCATTCAATTTTATTGGTATCGAAAAATTTCATGAAATTGCGATTGAGTATCAGGAATTTGGTGGCGAGTTGTTAGCACAATCGATCCAAGCAGCAGAACAGAAAACCATTGCACTTGTTCAAGAGCTGCAACATTAACAAAGCTTATTTTCGCAAGCTCTATTCAATAGCATTCAATCTCCAACAAAAAAAGGAATTGAGCTGTTAGCAACTCAATTCCTATCAAGGGTAAAACATGAGATAAATGTTAAGACAAGCCAAAGTGCTCATTGGGACACTTTGGCTTGCTTTTCAACGTGCAATCATCGAAAGATTATTGACCTGAACGAATGATGTAATCGAATGCAGATAAAGACGCTTTTGCACCCTCACCAGCTGCAATGATGATTTGTTTATAAGGCACTGTTGTACAGTCACCCGCAGCAAATACACCTTTTACATTGGTTTCATTACGATCATTTACCACAATTTCATTACGGTTTGAGAGCTCTACAGCAGTTGCTTTTAAGAAATCTGTGTTTGGTAATAAACCAATTTGTACAAAGATTCCCGCAAGTTCAATGGTATGCAGTTCGTCTGTTGCACGGTCTTTATACTTCAACCCTGTCACAATCGAACCATCACCAATCACTTCTGTAGAGAGTGCATTCAAAATCACCGTGGTATTTGGCAAACTATTCAATTTATCTTGAAGCACTTGGTCAGCACGAAGTTGAGTATCAAACTCGATCAATGTGACATGTTCAACAATACCTGCAAGATCAATTGCGGCCTCTACACCTGAGTTACCCCCACCAATCACGGCAACCTTTTTGCCTTTAAATAATGGACCATCACAGTGTGGGCAATACGCAACACCACGTGTTTTGTACTCTTTCTCACCAGGTACATTCATCTCTCTCCAACGTGCACCTGTAGATAAGATGACCGTTTTCGATTCAAGTTTTGCACCATTTTCCAGTTCAACTTCAACTAAGCCATTAGTTGTTTGATCAGCACCAACAATGTTTTTCACTTTTTGTAAGTTCATAATGTCCACACCGTACTCACGTACATGCGCTTCCATATCTGAACCAAACTTAGGACCTTGTGTTTTTTGTACTGAGATAAAGTTTTCAATATCCATGGTGTCCATGACCTGACCACCAAAACGCTCAGAAACAATACCTGTGCGAATCCCTTTACGTGCAGCATATACCGCAGATGTTGCACCAGCAGGTCCGCCACCAATCACCAATACGTCAAACGCTTCTTTAGCATTCAGCTTTTCAGCATCTTTAGCCGCAGCACCGCTGTCCAATTTCGCAACGATTTCTTCTAAAGTCATACGACCTTGACCAATATGTTCGCCATTTTGGAAAACCATAGGTACAGCCAAGATTTTGCGTTCTTCAACTTCATCTTGGAAGAATGCACCATCGATCATGGTCGCTGTAGTGCCTGGATTATTAATTGCAATCAAGTTAAGTGCTTGAACAACATCTGGGCAGTTGTGACAGCTTAAAGAAACAAATACATCAAAATTTGCACTCAGGTTTAAACCTTTAACTTGAGCCAAGATTTCATCAGAAACTTTTGGCGCATAACCTGATACTTGTAATAAAGCTAAAATTAACGAGGTAAACTCATGCCCCATCGGTAAACCAGCAAAGAATACACGAGGTTGTTCACCTACTTTTGCAATACCAAAGCTCGGTTTACGATCATTCTGACCATCGAAACGTGCAGTCACTTGATCTGACAGTGCAGCAATTTCAGTCACCAATTCTTTAATTTTGTCTGACTTATCAGAACCATTTAAAGAAGCAACAATTTCAATTGGGCTCTCAAGACGCTCTAACAATGTTTTTAATTGAGCAGAAGTATTTGTATCTAACATGCTAACAATCTCCAAGGGAGTAAATTTCTTTCGTTGAATGTATATTACGTCTATTTAAAAAATAGATAAAACAGTTTGTTTTTATTAAATCAATCGGTTTTTTAGTTTAACAAAAATCAACGACTTTCTCATCAGCATATCCCCCTATTCTCAAATTTAAATTCTTTAATGCTGGTATATATATGGGCATTGACTAGAAAATCAATAGACACCCCCCGACTTCCTCGAAACTTAAAATTAGATTAATTTTCAACAAAAATAATATTTCTTCGACCATCTCTCTACAAAAATTCATGCGCAGCCAAGCCACAAAGTTTTAAGCTAAATTTATGTTGTGGTTTCTCCAATTAAGTACAACAAGGTGTACTTATTCACAATTCCTGAATAAATAAGTGAAGAGGTAAAACAATGAAAATAGAGTTCGTATTCGATATCGTCTATCCAATGAGTTATGTGGCGTTTGAAAAACTCAAACAACATTGGAATCAACCCATGGCGAAAAAAATCGAATTATTACCTGTGCAAGTTTTACCAGAAATTCCAGAACAAGGCTTAGATGTTTATCAATACCTAACTGAAAGATATGGAACCAAAGAAGCCAATCGTAAACTTGATATGGCAAAATTTGCTGCCTATAGTCAAGATTTAACCGTGGATATTGAGCATATGAAGCGTATGCCCAATAGCCGCTTAGCCCATCAGGCGATATTGGCTTTAGATAATATCTTTGACCAATTCGCATTAACGCAGGCTTTATTCCATGCCATATTCGCCCATGGTAAAGACATTGCCAACCCTGAAGTGCTGAAACAAATCATTGAAGGTATGGGCTTGGATGGTACGAAAGTTCTACGTTCTATTCAACATAAGGAAATCGCAGACAAACAAACTGAGATTACTCATTATGTACAAGGTTTCGGTAAACACCCTACCCCCTACTATATTGTGGATGGTGAAATTTGGGATAAAACCTTTGATACCTTAGAACTGAAAGATCTGATTACCAACCGAGCGAAAGATGTCGCTTAGGACAACGAGATTTAATTTTACAGCAATAAAAAAGCACTTTTGTGATTAGCAAAAGTGCTTTTTTATCAAGATTTTTACAAAGTATAAGCTTTGTAGCGTTGCACTAACCGATACGATGACCAATTCGGTGTAAACGTTTGGCAATTCGACTTGCCACCCAATAAATCATCAAGCTAAAAAATAAACTGAGTGCTGAAATTCCCCATAAAACCTTTTCAACAATGTTCGACCAAAAGCTTGCACGACTCACTTGCGCTTCAACACCTTGCGCAATCGGGGAAAGCGCTCGATTAAATACCTGATGTTGAATTGTCCATAATTGCTCAGGTTTAAAGCCATATTCTAAAAAGCGGGAATCAGATTGCTCCGCTTTAATCAATTTTTCTGTGTAAACCGTAGCCACAACCTTATCAACAGGTTTATGCATCAACGCAGTTTGTGCCAATAAATAGCTTTGTACTGTTTCAGGCGCATCCGATCTTTGCAGATATTGATAAATATCGCTTTGCTGAATGTTTTGATCATACTTTATAAATGATTTTAACTCTTTGTCTTCATCATCTTTAAGATCATATTGCACATAAGTCAAACCAGACCATAGCACAATCAAGGATACTAGCCATGCAACAAATTTAAGGATAAATGATTGAAAGCGGACTTTTAAAAAGCGAATTTTTTTTAATACAGCAACAATAATAAATGCGCCAATAAAAGACACAATTAATTTTAAGATCAACCAGCCAAACCATGACAATGCATTCATCAGGTAGTCTGGTTGATGAATATATTCTCTTAACTGCTGATCTAGAATATATGGCAAGTGCAATTGATGAACCTGTTGTGCTACACTAAACAAGTTAAAAACCAATTCCTGTTGAAAAAAAACAGAAACTAAACTTGCGATACCTACAGAGGATAAAACCACAGCCGAAACCATCAAATTCCGTTTTCGATGCTGAAGTATTTTTAATCCATGTTCGATCTGTTGAATATCTACAGGATATTGAGTTTTTTCAGTCAACCTTTACACCTTTAGATGAGATTGTGCCAAGATTTAAGATTTGGCTTAGGATTGATGCGTACTGGTATCTAATACCAACTGTTGTAAATTCGATTGAAGCGCTTTAATCCGAGTCGAAGCCTCTTCACGTTTTTGCATGCCCTCTTTCTGAATTTGAATGACATCATTTACAGTTTTAATCAGGGTATTTTGAACATGTTCAAGCGTTTCAATATCAATCACTGAACGTTGATTGGCTTTGGCAGTATCCACAGAATTTTGATGAAGTAAATCTGCATTGCGTTTTAGTAGCTCATTGGTTGCATCATCAATCGTGTTAGCAAGTTGTACACTATTACGTTGCTCATTTAGAGAAATCGCCAAGCTGATCTGGTTTTTCCATGCGGGTAAAGTAATATTTTTAATCGCATAAAATTTATCGACCAACATCATATTATTAGATTGAATAATACGAATCATCGGTAAGGTTTGCATTGCAGATTGTTGCAAGACTTGTAAATCACTGACCCGCTTTTCTAGATTGTTGGCTAAATGATTAAGGTCATAAACACGCTGATTGGTTTTAGGATCTTGCTCTTGCTGAGATAAAGTCGCAATTTCTTGCTGCACTTCTACTTGCTTGATTCGACCTGCGGCAATATAAATACCTAACTGTCGATATTCCTCTTGAACCCCATTAAACATACGATCTAATGTATCTACCCGCGCTTTTAAACCTGTTTGTGATGTTTCAATTTCTTTGACCAATGAATCTATTTGCTCTTTGGTGGTATTAAAATGTTGATCGAAACTTTGCTTAGCACCTTTAAACTTACTGAGTATACTTCCAATAAATCCTGAGTTTTTTGATTGATTCAAAATGCTGGATGTATTCAATTGCTGAGCAACTTGCACAACTTCATTTAATTTTTGCCCAGTCACATCTAAGTCTTTATTTTTAACTAAGTTGAGTAATTCATCTGTATATGAAGATGTTTTGGTCGCAATATTTTTACCATATTCAGCAACGGATGCATGATTAATATTGGCCAAGTCTTTATGCGCATTTACAACCTCATTAAAATCCTCAGTATTTAAGCCTATTTCTTTCAAATTCAATTGTTCAAACTTCTGCAATTCCAACGGCGTATTGGATTGTTCAGTTAATGCTTGATGATTCGAATCGCTCATACTTGTATCCTATTTATTTTCTAATGATTTCTTTAATGATTGAATTAATTTATCACGACTTTTATCCAGTTCTTCAGTCGTTGTAAAAGAATTCTGTGCACTACTCTGTTTGACATGATATTGCCATGCAGGAATCAGCACATGCTGAGCTTCATTAAAGCGATCAAGTAAGCTCAATGAAAGTTGTTGTGTTAACTGCATTTGTGCTAACGCAATATCATTACTGGCTTGTAACGTTTGTAGCGTATTGACTTTCTTAGACAACCGCTCTGCAAAATTATCCAAGGGATGACGATGTTGTACAAAAGCAGGATATTCATGTAAAAATTCCTGCGCTGCACGAATATATTTCGCCATTTGCTCTCTTAAACCATTGGCTTGTTGGAATCTTGCTTCCGACTTTTGAATTTCGATTTGTAATCTTTGACTCAAATGTTTGGCTTCATCAATTAAACTTTCTAAATCATTTAAATATTTGACTTGCCCGACACTAAACTCCAAATCCAAGCCTAACCATTTTTGTATCGCATTGAATTTACGTTGATTTAGCTTTTTTTTGGATGCAGATAATTGTTGAATAATTTGTGCAATAATTTGACTCAGCTTTTGTGTCAAACTTGGATCAATGGATTTTAACAGTACCGATTGTGCTTGAATCAACTGATCGGCATATAAATTCAGTCGTGTTTGATTGTCGAGTAATGGAACCAAATCATTTCTTTTAATCGAAAGTAATTCATCAGAACTACATGAGATCTGTTCAAGCGGTGTAAGTACAGTAAATTGCTTCATATCAGTTCAAAATGAATAACTTTTCAATGATTTAAGGGAAATCAATCAACAAACCCTTTCTATTTAAAACTTATAATACAAATTAGGAAGAAAGCCCATACAAATAGCAAAAAACATACAGATAGCAAAAAGCCAGTTTTTATAAACTGGCTTTTTGCTATAACACAATGTGTTAAAAACGATCATTTTATCTGTATTGATTTGACTGTTACGGCTTTGGTTGTCTATTCGCTTGATAACGACGATAACCTGTCAGCCCTAATAACCCAAGAAGACTCAACCAACCCAATGAACCACCACCGCTTACACGAGGGCTTCCCGGCGCTGTACCTGAGTTTTTTAAAGTAACTGTAGCCGCATCAAACTCTGTATTTTCAGGAGTAGAAATTTTTCCATCCGCATCATACACATAATAGGTAAATTTATAACTAAATGGATCAAGTGTATTTCTGAGTTGAATATGGATTTTGCCACCATAGCAGGTATATTTATTGTCGCTACCAGGACAAGGCCCACTACGATCCGCCGTTATTATAACAGGATCGATGTTTTTACCAATTCGGATTGGTAATTCAACCCCATCTGCATTGACATAAAATTTTGGTTTATTGGGTTTAGCTGTTAACGCAGCAGCATTACCATCACCATCATCATTGGCATATTGCAGTAAATCTACATCAATCGCTTTGGTTGAGCCATGTTCAATATTAAATGTTGCATCTTTAGCAATAGGTGCAATATTGGTAAAGCTTCCAATTATATAGGCTGAAGATGTAATGTTTTTATTTGTCTTTAACTCAAGTTTATAGCTACAGAATTCATTATCACCCGATGGTGTAACATTGTCATCTATACGCCATAACATGATTCTCTTTAAGTCTTTATTCCATACACAGTCAAATTTTGGCTCTTTTTTACCTACAAATTGTTTCTTATCATTTAATACACCGACACCAAGTGGTTCTACAATCACATTATAATTGTCTGCAGTTAAATGTTTTACCACTCGCACATCATTACCAATAGCGTCTTTGGTTATAATTTCTGCAGGTAGATTGGCTGCAAAAGGATCGACAAAGATCGTGCGATATTTCTGGTCTGATTTGGTGTATTTGATTAAATTACTATACAGCTCTGATTGGATTTTATAAAAAGGAATATACTCCTGTTTGGTCGCTGGATCTGCAATCAACTTATTATAATTATCCAATATATTTTGATAAGAATTAAGTGCGGCAACCACCGAAGTATTACTTGCCTTCAGATTATTTGCAGTAAGACGTAAAACCTCTGTAGAGCCAATATCACATGAGTTTGCCACATCATTTAGACCATTGGAGTTTTCTGCAATCACTCGCGTGACACCACGCTGATCAGTTCCACTACAGCCTGTATAACCAATATCAACCAGGTCTTTGTCTGTGCCTAAGTTTATAGGGAAATACATTGGCATAAAGCCTGTAGACTCACTTGGCGGTTCTATCTTATTTAAAATAGTCGTGAATGCAATATTACTCACATCAAACGTATGATCTTTATCCTCTTTCCTTACTTCCTCTGCAACCTCACATTGATCATCACCAGCAGTCAATTTTAAAGCATTATATCCAAGCACTACACGCGAACCTTCAACTTTGCTTACATCACCATTTGCATAACGGCAAGATTTTCCAGTATTGTAAGCCAAGATATTATTACTTAATGCTTTTATCCCATTGTATCCATACAATAATGTTGCCCAAGCATTATTATTGACAATGGTATTGCTGATCAGTGATAAAGAAGAATTATTACTAAAATTAACCTTTCCTTGTGGTGTCAATTGGCTAAATTGAATGATACGCCCTTGACTCGCACTTGCAGTATTCTGAGTTATGGTATTTGCAGTAAAGGTCACTGCAGGTTGCCCACAAAAACTAAACATACTGAGGCTATCTGCAGAACCATTGTCAATAAATGTTACCCCACTCACTGCAATATTACGTTTGGTAAACTCTAAATTATCAGCACAGGTCATCCCAAGTACACTGCCCTGTTCAGCTTTATTGGTCTGAAATACACCATAATTTATGGTCAGAGAACTTGAGACATCATTTAAATAAATTGCCCCACCTGCTTTCGCACTGGACCCCATAATATTTACATTATTTAAGGTTAACGCACCGCCAGCATAAATTGCTCCACCCACATTATTATTGCTGTCATTTAAACTCGATCCATTTTTTAAAATTACATCATTCAGTGTTAGACTCGGCTTATTTTCATAAATGGTATTGAAAATACGTGAGCTCCCTTGTCCTGAAATTATGGTTCTTATTGGAATTGCAGCAGGGAAACTATTGGTCAATACATCTGGGCGACTATAATCACCAGGTTCTTTACCAATAATGGAAACATCTGAGTTCGGTCTTAACTCTTTAGTCAGCTTATATTCACCTGCTTCCAACTGAATCACATTGGGTACTGTTGAATAAACCTGTCCTGCGCTACAGCCACCATAAGCTTTATGTGTTGCGGCAGCGTGTAACGCTTCTCTTAATGAACACTTGTCAGGATTTGTCCCATCCTCATCATCAAAGGTGGTTACATAAATCGTTTTATCTTCTGCCGCCATCAAAGACATGGTCGACAATATAACAAGTGTCAGAAATCCTTTTTTATAATTTTTCATGTGCAATCCTTTACTTATACTTGATCCGTCGATAGCCAGCTAAACCAATCAGTCCAATGATTGAAAGAAATCCTAGACTTCCACCAGAGGTCTTTACTTTATAGTTTTTAAAATCATCTGGCTTTCTTTGTACAATTCGTGCAGGAATCGTAATATAAGGATTATCCGATTTATTAAAACTTGTGGTCGATGTCACCACATTAATTTTAAATTCATCTGAACCTTGCCATTGACCATTCGGTGTATACACAATATCACCTGCCTGATTTATCGTCATGGTGCCTTTCGATGGGGTATTAGTTTGAATAATCTTTAAACAACCTATTTGCCAAGGCTTACCATTGTCATCCAATTCGCGATTAAAAATTTGTTTACACTTTTCAGCACTAACAAGTTCACCATCTTGTAATTGATCAGAGATTGAAAACTTAGCTATTTCACCATATAAAATATCTTGCCCTACGGTCGAAATATTTGCGAGGTCAATTACCAGTTCAATTGCACCACGATCACATAATTCTGAATTGGAATTTCTCTGTTTACTCCGCTGATCAACAGTTGAACAAGCTGCTATTTTATTTTGAGGTTCTGGACCATGGTTAATAATCAGAGAATCTTCAGCCGAGTTATAACTTGGTAAAATTCTTGGTAAAAAATAACCTAAGGCTACACTCGGTGCCTCAGCAAACGGACATAAAATCCCATTGGTACTAAAGTCACATTTTCCTTCTGTGGTACTTCCAGCAATCAGTTGCGCATTACCCAATGCTGTTGCTTTAAAACCATTACATCCTGAAGAATAAAGATTATTACTGATCTGTTCTGCCTCACCACCAGCCACAATCGTACAATCTTGTGTACCATTTTTGGCAATAATACTATTTGCGACAAAACCTTTCTTTTGAGGCGCATCTACAATAAGGCCCATACTATTGAGAATCATAGTGATATTGTTGAGCTGCATAGCATCGTAGACTTTAACCACATAGCCTTTATTGTTAAAAATCGTACTATTTTCAATTCCATAGAACGTAGAAGAACCTACTAAGGCTTTTAGTGCATCTTCAGAAAATTGATTTTTTGTTTCAAAGTTTGAACTTGTAGCATCGGTAACTTCATTATCTCGAATCAAGGATTGTGTGATAACAAATGCAGGTAATTCAGTATAAATTACACCACCTTTTTCTGCTTTATTGCCTTTGATTAAGGTCTTGTTAATAGCAACGATACTTAATGCTGTATTCGCGGCATAAATACCTGCATTATAGATTGCCCCACCTTCCTTTGCATGACCATCTAAAAGTTGGCTATTACTTATCCCCAATGCTTCTTTGTTATAGATCAGACCACCTTGCTCAGCGCATACATCTTGGCCACAGCCTTTCAGGGTAATTTCATCAAATGAAACTTTCAGCATTGCAGGTGGTGTCTCTGCTTTCTGATCTATATCTTTTTCAATCTTAAATAAACGTTCTTTTCCAACCATTTTAATAATGGCATTGTTTTTACCTACAAGCGTTTGTGTATTATTTACGTTACTTTCATAAGTCGAACCAAATGCGACATCTTTTAATATTCGGATTTGCTTATTCAGTGAATACTCTTTATTGCCTTGTAATATAATTTTTGCAGTCACCTCTTTGCCGCCGCCACAACCATTATAGCCAGCTTCAGGCATTCCCTGATTGACATATTCAACTGCTTCTCTTAATGAACACTGATTATCAGCTTTTACAATATCGTCTGTGGTAGTCACAGTAATATTTGCACTAAATGCCTGACCAGTAATACATAATAATCCTAAGCCTATGCCCCGTTTGAGCATTATAGTCTCCTTGATTTCTTTTAATTATTTCTTATTAGCCAGCATTACGCTTTGCTATCAGTCCTTTTTGCGTACTTTGTCACACACAATAAAAATTCTCAAGAATTTTCATCGGCCGATCTATTGACTTCACCTCTTGTGTTACGCGCACTCAACAATAGTAAAAATCAACTATTGTCGATATTCATCAATCAATGCATAGAGCTGTCTTAAAGTTGCATGAGATAATTTAGTTTTCTCACCCTTTAATAACTTTTCTAGCTGTTCAACAGACTGAAGTAGTGTACTCGTTTGATGTGGCCCATGTAATAGCAAATATTCCGTTATTTGTGGGTCAAAATGTACACCCCGACGTTCCAACACAGAATGCAATAAAGCATGTCGATCTGCATAGGACTGTCCACTCGGTACTTTTACACTGACTGCCTGAGTAAGGCGAGATTGTAGGTCTGGTAATTCTAGCTTTAATTCTATCGGCGCAAATCGTGATGAAAACACCAACTGTCCGCCATCTTCGTTATTGTTATTAATCAGATGAAATACCGCTTTTTGCCAATGTGGTACGCCACTAATGGCCTCGATATCATCCAAGGCAACCAAATCATAGCTTTCTAATGAGGTAATTGCTTCTATAGGTGCATCAAGTAGTTCTAAGAGCGAAACTTTAATCGCAGATTTGCCAATCTCTAAATAAGAATCACAAATCGCCGTGAGTAAATGACTTTTTCCAGTTCCAGCACCACCATAGATGTAGAAACGATTCATCAGCCCTGCATGAAGCTGACGCACAGCATCAATTACAGGTCCCCAGCCTGGCCCAGAAAAATCACTAATTCTGGCATCCAGTTGTGGTTCTATATCCAACTGTAATTGACGCATATATTCAAATCATTCCTAAAGTGGATTTTGATCATTTTTAATCGATTGATCAGTATCTTGCGTGTTTTTAACTTCAATATCAAGATCAACTTTGTCGCTTTCGACTGAAATTGTTTCAGTAGTGCCATTATTTTGTATAGTCACTAAAGTATCCTCTGCTTTAAAGAACTGACTTTCTTGATATAAATCTTTGAGATGCTTGAGTAAAACCACGATAACAGCTGCAACTGGCAGTGCGATCAACATCCCCACAAAGCCACCCAACTGAGCCCCCGCAAGTACTGCAAATACCACAGCTACAGGAGATAAACCAATTTTATCACCCAATAAGAACGGTTGAAGAATATATCCTTCGATGAGCTGCCCTACACCAAATACGGCCAGAACCATCAATAAATGTTTTGGATCTAGACCAAACTGGAAAAAACAAGCAATCACTGCCGCAATAATTCCGACACCAAATCCAAGATATGGAATGATACTGCACAGCCCCGCAATCATACCAATGATTAATCCGACCTCTAAACCCACCAGCTGCAAGCCTACGGCATAGACGATTCCCAATAAAATCATCACAAGGAACTGTCCTTTGACAAAAGCCCCCAAAACGCTATGACATTCACCAACAATTTTAAGTACATTGCTTTCATATTGACGGGGAATAAAACTTTTTAAGTGTTCCAACATCCTCTTCCAATCAAGCAAGAAATAGAATGCAATAATTGGAATTAAAACAATTGTTCCGCCGATCGAAATAAAACTCAGTCCAGATTGGGCAATTTTTAAAGCCATCGCTTGAATACTGTCCGCACTATAGTTGGTCTGAACATACTCCATCACCACTTTAGAAATTTGGTCTGTATCCAATTCCATATGTTCAACATTGAAATTGTTGGACAACCACGGTAAGAAAGTTGAATTCACCCAATGGATTCCCGCAGGAATACTGTCACGGGCATAAATTAATTGTTTCCAAACCAAGGGCACAACAAACCATATTGCCCAAGTCAGTAACACGCCTATTCCAATAAAAACCACCGAAATAGAGAGCCACCTTGGTAAAACTTTTGACAGCTTATCCACCACTGGACTAAATAAATAGGCAACCAGAAAAGCCGCAACAAAAGGAATCACTACAGGTTTTAATAAATATAAAATCCATAAAACTAAAGCAATTCCAGCAAGGATAAAAATTCGTTTTAAAGTCCGATCGTGCATCGAATCACGCCTTTTTCAAATTTATTCGTTATGGAGGGGAAAATATTTTCATAAAGATAGCATTTTAGTGCAGAAATAACATAAGAGTTTCGTATATTCGGGTATAATCCCCGCGCGAATGCGGAGACTTCAATTATGAGCAACTCAACTTCTACCCCAAACACTGGTTTAAGCTATAAAGACGCTGGTGTCGATATTGAAGCGGGCGACGCACTTGTCGATCGAATCAAATCTGTCGCTAAACGTACAACACGCCCTGAAGTAATGGGTGGTTTAGGCGGCTTCGGCGCACTTTGCAGAATCCCTAAAGGTTATGAAGAACCTGTTCTTGTATCTGGTACAGATGGTGTCGGTACAAAATTACGTTTAGCATTGAACTTAAATCGTCATGACACGATTGGTCAAGACTTGGTTGCAATGTGTGTAAACGATCTTCTTGTATGTGGTGCTGAACCTCTATTCTTCCTCGATTATTACGCAACTGGACATTTAAATGTTGATGTTGCTGCAAATGTTGTGACGGGTATTGGTAAAGGTTGTGAGCTTGCAGGCTGCGCATTGGTCGGTGGTGAAACTGCTGAAATGCCAGGAATGTATGAAGGTGAAGACTATGACCTCGCAGGTTTTTCTGTGGGTGTAGTTGAAGCAAGCAAAATCATTGATGGTACGAAAGTAAAAGCAGGTGATGTTCTTATCGGCTTAGCCTCTTCTGGTGCACACTCAAACGGTTATTCTTTACTTCGTAAAATCTTAGACGTGAAAAACGTCGATTTAACTCAAATTGTAGATGGTCGTCCGCTTGCTGATGTTGCAATGGAACCAACACGTATTTATGTAAAATCAGTACTTGAGCTGTGCAAACAAGTTGATGTCCATGCAATGGCACACATCACAGGCGGCGGTTTACCTGGTAATTTACCTCGCGTACTTCCAAATGGCGCTCAAGCGGTGATTAATGAATCGTCTTGGCAATGGCCTGAATTGTTCAAACTTTTACAACGTGAAGGTGCTGTAGAACAATTTGAAATGTACCGCACATTTAACTGTGGTGTGGGTATGGTCATTGCAGTTGATGCTGCAGATGCTGACAAAACTATTGAAGTTTTGACTGCTCAAGGCGAAAAAGCATGGACAATTGGTCATATCCAAGAAAATGCAGCTTCTATTGAAGGCGCAGATGAAAAAATTCGTGTGATTTTTGCATAAGTCTCTCACATGATTAAAATTGCTGTACTTGTCTCAGGCAGTGGAAGTAACCTTCAAGCCTTGATTGATGCCAATCTTTCAGGGCAAATCGTGGGGGTCATTTCCAATAAACCTGAAGCATTTGCCTTAGAACGCGCTGCAAAAGCAGGCATTGCAACCACGGTGATTGAGCATAAACACTATCCTGATCGTGAAACTTTTGATGCTGTCATGCATCAACAATTACTGGATTGGGATGTTGATTTAGTCATTCTCGCTGGTTTTATGCGTATTCTCAGTGCCAAATTTGTCCAAGCATGGGAAGGGAAAATGGTCAACATCCACCCTTCACTATTGCCCTATTACAAAGGCATGCATACACATCAACGTGTTTTAAATACAGGTGATGTTTTACACGGGTGTACTGTACATTATGTCACTGCTGAGTTAGATGCTGGACAAGCGTTGACTCAGGGTGTTTTAACAGTCGATCTACATGATAATGTGCAATCCCTTGCAGCACGTGTACATGTACTTGAACATTTAATTTATCCTCAAGCAGTTGAATGGATCTGTAATGGCACCATTCAACACTTGGAAAATGGTCAGGTTTTATATAAGGGGCAAGCACTTAAACAGCCAATTCAATTTTGCCAGCTTTAAGTATTGCTTGATTTAAAATACTGTCGAAAAAATGCATCCTCGGATGCATTTTTTATGGCTAAAAAAATTTTATAATCTGCTATCTAAACAAAAAGTTGAACGATAATTTAACGCGGTTCAGAAACCTCTATATCTTCAATTTCATATGCTGAATTGATTTGACAATAAATCCACAAGCCAGGATAGTCCATTTGCGCAATAAAAATTAAACTCGTTACGCCTTCGATAAAAAAGCAAATTTTGTATAAACATAACTGCGCTTTTAAGGCTTGTTGCCGCTGATGCCTAATCTCGGCTTCCATGTCAATATAAGCAGCGTCAGTAAGTTCTTTAGCAATCTGAGATTGAAGTTCACTTAATTTCTGCTGGGTCAGTTTGCCCATCACATTTACAGCGGATTGAAGCAACGTCACAAAATCATGAAATTTAGGCTTTTCAACTTCTAAATCAAATTCAACATCAATGATCTGTGTTGGTCCGAATTGGTAAGATCCCAATAGAACATCACTACTTATTCTCAAATCATCAGGGTCTGTAGACAATTCGTCTACGTTTGCGACTACGAGTGTTTTTTAGGCGATACTAGGCGCGGAGTATGAAATTTAGTTATTCTAAATGAGTAGTTCGTAACGACGTAGCGGCAAAAAACACTCTAGTCCCGAAGGGTTGTGACTAAAATTATCTCAGACTACGTTATGAAACTCGAAAATAGTCTCGCTATTCTCTTCGTTTCATGCCTTGCCTGCTCAATTTTAACCTACAACGCAAGCCATTTATGAAATGTCTACACACCCTAAATATTTGCATAAAAAATTACCTAAAATCATCGATTCTGTTGAATCAGCCTTTTAATTAATTCAACAGTTTCAACTGGATGTTCCAAAGGAAACATATGTCCTCCAGCCGTCAGGGTAAAAGGAATATTAAATTTCTTTTTGGTAATTTGTGGAAATTTACGTTTTAAAAAAGGACTATCTGAACCAATGACCAAATCTACAGGAATTTGCGGTTGTGGATGAGGTAACCACCAATAAGAAGGACCTGTTCTAAAAATTGCAACTTCAACATCTTTAGGAATGGTCAAAGTCACCCCACCGCGCACATGATCTTCTGTCAACGCATAATCAATATAAGCCTGAAAACAATCTGCATCAAAATGCTGATAAAACCCCTTTGGACGTAACAACTCTGCAGCTTGTTGACGTGAATCCCAATGATCTCGACGGCGTATGCTGAGATGCGCTGGTGTCATTACATCGATTTTTTGAGGATAAAATTTCTTTGCAAGATTAAAAATAAAGGAGGCTGTCCCCATAATCAAAGGAGGATCCAATAAAATTGCTTGTTCAAATAAATCTGGACGCTTAAATGAGGCTAAAAAGGTTGCAACGGCGCCTAATGAATGACCTAAACCAATCACTTTACGTCCATTAGACTGTTGCACAATACTATCAATCACTTGATCTGCAAAATTCGACCAATTGTTATCAATAGGATAACGTTGATCTGTGCCTAATAAAGAAACATAAATCACATCATATTGATCTTTCAGTAAATCAAATAGCTTGGTATAGACTTGAGATGGCACACCATTGGCATGGGCAAAATGAATAACAGGTTTCATGTGAGATAGGCTAACCATGTCTTGCTTTACACTCTAAATATGATGAATTGAAAATACTGTAGCTGATAAATCAGATTCAGTTAAACATTTTAAGTGAACCCCGTGCTCTTGTTTTGTACTCAGTGATGCCATTCAAATGAGTTAAACAGGTCTAAAGCAGTTATAAAGGCTTAAGATAACAAGAAAATAGCGCTTTAAAATTGTGTTTGGCTTAATTTTTCATTTTCTTTTTTTCAACTTTGTTTTTATTTCATACAGGATGGATCAGTAAACAGCAATGCTACTGCTCTATTACTTTTTACTGATCCATAAGATCTGAACTATTGCATTTTCACATCTTGGTTCATACCCAGTTTTTGGCTTACAGCTTCACCTAAGCCATTTCCCATTTCTGAACCTAAACGGCCTAGAACTGAATCAAATGGACTACGCTCAACCGTATAATTGACTGCCTTTTTCACTTTTAATTCGCGTTTCAATGTTTCAATATTCCCAGCTTTATCTGCAATACCCAATTTAATGGCTTGGTCACCTGTCCAGAATAAGCCAGAGAAAATCGCTGGATCTTTCGATTTCAGCTTTTCACCACGGCCTTTTTTCACAGCATCGATAAAGTGATCATGGACATTGTCCAGTAAAGCTTGAATATGCGCACGTTGTTCTGGATTAATCGGCTTGGTCATACTAAGTATGTCTTTATTGCTTCCCGACGTCATGGTACGGTCTTCAACACCTAATTTTTGGGTTAAACCATTTACACCATAGTTCGGCATAATCACACCGATTGACCCCACCAAACTCGAAGGATTCACCCAAATTTCGTCTGCTGCTGATGCAATATAGTAAGCACCTGAAGCGCCCATATCACCAATCACAGCATAGACTTTTTTCTCTGGATTTTGTTTTTTAAGATATTGAATCTCTTGCCAAATATCATCAGACTGAACCGGTGACCCACCTGGTGAATTCACATTCAGTACAACAGCTTTCGCAGATTTTGCTTCAAAGGCTTTCTTTAATGATTTAATTGTATCGGTACTATTTACACCTTGACTACTTGAATCAATCGTACCAACGATATTGACAACCCCTAAATGATTCTCTGAGGTTATTGTTCCATCATCTGCCCCAGATAATGAACAACTCTTACCTAGTGCAACTAAAACAAACAGAATATAAAGAAAAGTGAGTATTTTAAAGAAGATCCCCCAACGACGAGTACGACGTTGCTCTTCAACTGAAGCAAGAACTGCTTTCTCTAAGATCTTCCATTCCTGTCCTGTAGGCTGTTGGCCTGCAGAGGAATTCAAATTTGTATTGTCATTTTGAGGTTTCGGCGGCCAATCTGACATTTATACCATCCAAATTAATTTTTCATGCTTCATTATATACACGGAATCCGTATAATCTATTTAATCATTACGATTTAACTTATAATAATTCGCTAAATCTCACTATTACTTAACCTTTGCTTTAATTTTAGATCCGGATGACTGATAAACATAAGACCACTACTTCGCGACTTCTCAATTTTTTCAGTCGACTGCCGATCCCAATCGCGCGTTTTATTGCGCGCATTTTGGCAGGACTGGTCAATTTATTACATATCACAAAAACATCTGAAACCATTCGTCTAAATATTGAAATTTGCTTTCCAGATCTTGATAAACCTAAACGCGAGAAAATTACAGAACAGGCGATCCGTAACGAACTACAATCCTATATGGAGTTTTTTACGGTTTGGGGCAGTTCCAATCAAAAAAATATCGATCGTATTCATCATATTGAAGGTGAACATTATTTCCATGAGGCCATTGCTGAAAAAAAAGGCCTCGTACTAATCGTGCCTCATTTTGGTACTTGGGAAATTATGAATGCATGGTTTGCCCAATATACCCAAATGACCATTATGTATGAACCGATTAAGGATGAGAGTGCGGATCGTTTTGTACGTGCAGCGCGAAGTCGTGAAAATGCCAGCTTAGTTCCAACAGATGAATCTGGTGTACGACAAATATTTAGGGCGTTAAAACAAGGTGGTACAACTGTGATTTTGCCTGATCATTCACCCCACCAAGGTGGAGAACTGATTGAATATTTCGGGATTCCACTCTCTTCGAGTAATTTAAGTGCCAAACTGATCCAAAAAACCAAATCCAAAGCACTTTTCTTATATGCAATCCGAAATGACAATCAGGGTTTTGATATGGTGGTTCAGCCGATTGATGAAAAGATCTATCAGGTGGATGCCAATCAAGGTACGCATATCATTTACACTGCGCTGGAAAAATTAATTTGCCAATATCCAGAACATTATCACTGGAGTTATAAACGCTTTAAAGCTCATCCAAAACTCAAACAGATTTATAATGTACCCAATAAAGAAGCGATGGAAATGGTCACTTCAGTCCGCAATGATGCGATCACGGAAAGCGAGCCACTTTAAAGTTTGGCGATAACCAGTCACCTCCATCTGCCCTTGTGGATTTAGCTTAAATTGGATAGAGCCTTGCTCAATCGTGGTTTTGGCTGGAATATTCAACACCTCTAGCCGTCTTAATACAATCGGATGTGGATGACCATAACGGTTGGCATATCCAGCCGATACAATCGCAAGTTTAGGCTGTAACTGCTTTAAAAAGGCATAAGAAGAGCTATTTTTACTGCCATGATGACCCAGTACTAAGACATCTACCTTTAAATCGGGATATTGTGTTAACAGATTAAATTCCGTTTCCCATCCCGCATCCCCCATCAATAAAAAGTTTTGATATGACTTTGATTGAGGGACTTGAATATAGATCACACAAGATAGTTCATTTCGATCATAGGCAGCTTTACTTAGGCTATTTTTATCAGGTGCCAGAACTGAAATTCGAACATCTTCATATTGCCAATATTGCCCTTGATGGCAATAGTCAAAGTCATGCAGGTTAAAACGTGTATCTGTTTCATTTGAATAGACTTTGTTCATTTTGATTACTTTCTCTATTTCTGCAAATGCACCACTATGGTCTTGATCTAAATGCGTCAAAAGCACCTGATCCAATTGAGCAATCCCTTGTCGCATCAGATATGGAATGATGACATTTTTGCCGATACTAAATCTTGCTTCATCAAATGAACCGCCTGTATCAATCAGCATTTTATGTTTGGGTAGATTTAAAAAAATGGCCTGCCCTTGCCCAACATCTATGATATCCAGTTGAAATATTGCAGAACTCTTATGCGAGATCACTAAGGGGATTAAACAAAGTATTGCCCAAAATTTTGGCAGTACACCTTTGGGCAAAAATAAAATAAAAACAGCCAAAGCGATGCAAACAATTTCTAGCGAATTAAATGCCCACCAATTCAGTTTAAAATTGAGCAGCTGATTTAATCTTTCCAGTAGGTACAGCAATATAGACAATAAAAGATCAGAAATTTTAAAGAGCCATAATCCTAAAGGTTCAAACAGCATACTTATACATGCGGCCAAAACTTCAATGGGAACAATCAGTGCACCGATCATTGGAATTGCAAGCAAATTGCTCAAGGGTGTAATCCACGAAAATTGTTGAAAAATCCACAGCACCACTGGCAGTAATGCAATAAATATTTTCCATTGGGAATCAATCAATACCCGTATAAATAGCTTGGCCTTGGTCTTCCATGTCTCTACAGTTGGGAGAGCATGTTGTTGAACTGTTTGATAGACGCGAATCAAAATAAAACAGGAACCAAAGGACAGCCAAAAAGCAGAAGATAAAATACTAAAAGGATCAAGCAGCAATAAAATACTGGCCGTCAATAATAAATGTTTAAGCGGTTGAATTTTTTGCTTGAATAAAATAATAACGCTTAGAATTGAAACTGTTAGCATGGTTCTTAATGCAGGTATTTCAAAACCAACAAAAGCACTATAAAACACCACACAAGCTAAAAATGGATAAACCAATAAATAAGGTTGTGGAATATTCAAAAAAATCTGTGGATAAACTCTTTTAATGCTTGAGTTAAATAAAAAGCAAAACAATATGGCAAAAATTAATACGTGCGGCCCAGAGATTGCAAGTAAATGAGAAATACCCATGGTTTTGAATAAGTCTTGAGTTTCTTTTGCCAATAAACTTTCATCCCCTGTCAATAATGCTAGGACTAAGCCCTTATTTTTTAAAGAAGAATCAGCAATTAAATCGCGAAACTTTAAACGTAAGTTCTCGATACTAAGTTGAATTCTATATCGCACGCTATTTTGTTGCTCAACAAATGTGCTATAGCCCAATTGCTTCACTTGATTTTCATCGATATGTTCAACCGACTGGGGCTTGAATACAGCCAGAATATTTTCTTGTAAAAACCATTTTTCTTTATCAAAAACTCCAGCTACAGCATAACCATGAATCGGTTTAATTTGCCCTGTAACCCGATAATATTGCCCCAGTTGGATCATTTCAGACTGTGAGTCATCCAGATACATCAATATTTGTCTGACTTTGTTGGGTTCGAGTAGCAATGCTTTTTGTTGGATACGCTGTTGAGTATTAGGCAATTGAGTGTTGGAGGATGAGTCTGTTGGCTTAATAGTATTTATGCGAGAAATATAAATAATCTTTTCAATTTGATGATGTGGTGTATCACGTAAACTTAATCTTTTTTCAAGTGCGAAATCTGCATAATAAAAACCAAGGAGACCACTTGATATCCCCACTACACTGAGAGAAACCAACTTAAATACAACAGAATTGATCAAGCTATAGTTTAAGCATCGACATACACATAACACTAGGCTTAATGCTAAGCTGATCCAAATCAAGAGATTAAAGTAAGCAGGTGAATAATATCCCATAAACGAGATACCCAATATCCATCCGATTAAAGCAATGTACATATACATAGTTTTTCTATTTATTGTTTTCAGTGTTTATTTATTGATTAAGCCCAATCAGATTGGGCTTAAGTTTAAAAATTATACATCAATTCAGCATGATATCATCAAAATAAATGCTGACTTAACCATCGATCCAGATACCATCTTGCATATGTAGGATTCTATCTGCTGATTTTGCCAGTTGCTCATCATGCGTCACAATCAACATAGCCATATTAAATTCCTCACGTAAATCACGCAGTAATTCAAAAATAGATTTTGCTGTTTTGCGATCCAAGTTTCCTGTCGGTTCATCGGCTAACATTAACTTCGGTTGAGTGACCAAAGCACGTGCTAAAGCCACACGTTGGCGTTCACCGCCTGATAACTCACCAGGTTGATGCGTTAAACGATGTGATAATCCAACCCGTTCAAGTAGATATTCAGCACGTTCTTTAACCTTTTTATACTCTGCATCTTTTCTTAACATCAACGGCATCGCGACATTTTCAAGGGCAGTAAATTCAGGCAGTAAATGATGAAACTGATAAACAAATCCTAGATGTTCATTACGTAAGAAACCACGTTCAGCTTCACCTAAGTTATCAAAACGTTTGCCATTTAAATTGACAAGACCTTGGGTCGGACGATCAAGACCGCCCAAAATATGCAAGAGTGTGCTTTTACCTGAACCACTTGAACCCACGATAGAGACAAACTCACCTTGCGCGACTTGCAAAGATAAACCTGTAATGACGTCTACATGCGACTTGCCATCCGTAAACGATTTATAGATATTTTGCGCCTCTAAAACCACTGGACTTTGTGTAGCACTATTCATAACGAAGCGCCTCCGCAGGTTGAATTTTAGCTGCTCGCAATGCAGGATAAATGGTTGCAATAAAGCTTAGGCCTAAGGACAAGCTCACAATCACCACTACATCTTGCCATCTTAAATAAGAAGGTAAGTAGTTGATAAAATAAGCATCGAATAAATGTAATCCAAATGCAGTATTCAACCAGCCAATAAAGTTACTGATTCCTAATGCAGAGATAATCCCCAAGATTGCACCAGCAACCGTTCCAACCACACCAATCACAGTACCTTGCACCATAAAAATGCGGGTAATTGTTGCTGGTGATGCGCCTAATGTTCTTAGAATCGCGATGTCTGATTTTTTATCCGTCACAACCATGACCAATGAAGACACAATATTAAATGCAGCAACAAGCACGATGAGGAATAACAATAGACTGACCATTGCCTTTTCCATTTGGATTGCGCTGAATAAATTACCATGCGTATAGGTCCAATCTGAGGCATAGAAACCGCTCGATAACTCACGAACAATTTCATTGGCAACCTGTGGCGCTTGGAAAATATCATCCAGTTTCATACGCACACCTTGTGCACCGTCAGGTAGACGTAATAGTGTAGATGCATCATTGAGTGCGATGTAACCTAAACTCGAATCAACTTCTGCACCAATACTAAAAATACCGACGATTTTAAAACGTTTAAAACGTGGTACAACGCCTGCTGGCGAAGGGGTTGCTTCAGGTAAAACCAAGGTGACATTGTCATTTAGACCAAGGCCTAACGCATCAGTCATTTGTTTGCCTAGAACAATGCCATATTCACCTTTTTTTAGTTGATCTATGCTACCTTCCACCATATGATTTTGGATAATTGAAACCTTCTTTTCATATTGAGGTTCAATACCAGTCACCATGATGCCGGCGACCTGTCCTTGTGCAGTAAGCATACCTTGTAGTTGGGTAAATGGAGCAACACCAGTCACATGCTTATGTTGTTCAATTTTCTTTGCAAGTACAGGCCAGTCTGTTAGAATTTGTGTTGAAGAAACAGTGGCTTGAGGTATCATACCTAAAACACGGTTCTTTAACTCTCGGTCAAAACCATTCATAACAGATAAAACTGTAATCAGTACAGCAACCCCTAAGGTTAGACCGATCATGGAAACCAAAGCGATAAAAGAAATAAAGTGATTACTACGCCGTGCGCGAGTGTATCTCAACCCTATATACAGCGAGATTGGTTTAAACATACCATTCTAGTCCGAGGTGTTTTATGGAAGCGTTACAGCATCAAAATGAAGCAAATGAACGTCGTGTCATGTCACGAATCGATGCTGCGTTAAGGATCAACTATCAAATCATTTCTGAAGAAGTTGCGCTGAACGATCCATATGATGCTAATTTTGTATTACCGCGCTATTTTCTACTACTTGCAGAATTAGATCAATTTGATCATGCACTTCACTACGAATTAGAACAATTAAATGAAAAAGATCAACAAATTGCTCGAATCTTATCCTTATTCAACCAAAAGTTAAACCTTATTACTGGTTCTCTTTACGATTCTATTGTACAAACCATGTTACCAACGCCACAAAAAGTCAATTTTTCTGAAAGTGGCTTCAGTTTTACCAGTCAACAATACCTGAAACAAGGTAGCTTTATTCATGTCACCCTGAGTCATCCTGAAAATTTCTTCCATATTGCAGCAACGGCACAAATTGCGTACTCGGAACCTGCTGAAAATGAGCAATATCGTGTAGGTGCGTACTTCATTACCTTACATCCACAAGATAAAGTCAAACTGGCTGAATGTATTCAACAGAACATCACCCTACAGAATAATTGATATTGAACATATGGACTCTACTTTATTCGCTTTTGCCTTGATTGCCTTAGGTATGTCACTCACCCCTGGCCCAAATATGATTTATCTGATCTCAAGGTCCTTGTGTCAGGGCAAAACTGCGGGAATGGTTTCATTGGGCGGCACAGCGCTCGGTTTTGTATTTTATATGCTGTGTGCTGCTTTTGGGATCACCGCTTTATTAATGACGATTCCAGTTGCATATGATGTTTTAAAAATTGCTGGTGCGCTCTACCTGATTTATCTTGGCTGGAAAGCAATTCGCTCTCCTCATTCGCCTTTTAAGATTGCCAGTCAACAGTCTTATTCTAATTCAAAACTATTTTTAATGGGCTTTTTGACCAATCTACTCAATCCTAAAATTGCGATGATGTACTTAGCTTTGCTGCCACAATTTATCAAACCACACCAAGACGATGTTTTAGTGCAAACGCTGAGTTTGGGTTTTGTGCAAATTGTGATTAGTCTACTCGTCAACATGCTGTTGATTTTTACTGCCAGTTCATTTACCCAATTTTTAAATCGTCATGCACTTTGGTTAAAAGTACAAAAATGGTTTATGGGTACGGTATTTTTTGGCTTAGCAACACAAATCATGCTGAGCTCAAAAAGATAACACCAAGCAATCTAATATAAATTTAAACGTTTTCAATAAGATGTAGCCAAACCAACTATATAGTAATACGCATCAACGTATATCCAATGATATCCATCTTAGCCACACCCATAAAAAACGACTCAAAGTGGAGTATTTACTTTGAGTCAAATAGGGTCTGTTGACAATTCGTCTATGTTTGCGACTACGTGTGTTTTTTAGGCGATACTAGGCGCGAGATACGAAATTTAGTCATTCTAAATGAGTAGTTCGTAACGACGTAGCGGCAAAAAACACACTAGTCCCCCGCTGCGCCTTGCGCTGCAAACAAAGCAGTGCTTTGTTCTTGCTCAGGGTTGTGGCTAAAATTATCTCAGCCTTCGTTATGAAACTCGAAAATAGTCTCGCTATTCTCTTCGTTTCATGCCTTGCCTGCTCAATTTTAACCTACAACGCAACCCATTTATGAAATGCCAACAGACCCTGCACTGATTTAAAAAGTTTCTTTTTTGATAAGCAATTATTCTGCCAACTTATGAATTCGCTTGGCATAACTTGAATGGGCAGAATGATCAAGTTTGGTCAAGATACCATCATCCCCCAAGATACGACGTGCACCTGTTTGCACCCATTGTGGTAATAAAGCATAAGCACCATGTACTGCTTGTAAGTAATCAGGTACTGCAATAAATAACCGAGGCTTAATCAAAGCACTCACAACTGCATTGGCAACCTGTTGCGGTGTCACTGCTGGAATCGTTTTTGCCGCATTTTCAGTCCCAGCGGTGAGCTCTGTCAGTACTTTACTGGGTAAAATTGCCGTGAACTGAATAGCTGAATCACGAAACTCACCTGCAACCGCTTCGGTGAGACCAATCACAGCAAATTTAGTTCCAGAATAAACCGCAGAACCAGGTAAGGCAAAACGCCCTGCAAGTGATGCGATATTGACAATATGGCCTTGTTTATATTTAAGCAATTCAGGGAGTGCCAATTGCATACCAATGATGACACCACGAAAGTTAATATCAATTTGTGCATCTGCTAAAGCGGGATCTTCATCCAGAAAAGCCCCCATCGGCATAATCCCAGCATTATTCACTAAAGCATAAAGACTGCCATAATGTTGAATGGTGTTTTGAATAAATTGGGCAAATGATTCACGATCACGCACATCCACTTTAAAAGCTTTGGCACCAATACGTTGGGCTTCTTTTTCAGCAAGTGCTAAATCAAGATCACCGATACTGACTTTTGCACCTTGTGCAATTAAAGCTTCTGCGGTAGCTAAACCAATGCCACGTGCGGCACCAGTAATTGCAATCACTCTGCCTTTTAATTTTTGTTTTTTTAACATTGCGCTATCCTTTATTTAAAATCTTGGTAAATTTCATATCCATTCCATCCTCTTTTATAGGCTTGCCTCTTTTATAGACACGCCTCTTTTATGGAATTGAATATGATGAAAGTTAAAATTCCTTTCTCATACGACATCTGCTTGCTTTAAGCTTGTGCTTGGTTCAGGTTGATGATCAATCAAATACTCAGCTAAATTAAAATGTTTCATTTTTACTCGGAGTTTATAGGTTGACCACGGCCAAACTGTACTGTTGCGCCCATTGCGATCAATAAAATAGCTTTGACATCCGCCCTTGTTCCAGACCGTAGTTTGCAAAGCTGCTTGGACTTTTTCATTAAAAACTTTGGTAATTTTGGGATTTGGTTCAATGGTCTTGATGCCCAATTGAATTGCCTGTTTCAAAGCATCGATAATGTAATCAAGCTGAGCTTCAATGATAATAAATGCTGAAGAACTTACAGCGACATTGGGACCAAACATCAAAAAAACATTTGGGCAATTTTCGATCATTGTCCCCATATAGCCTTCAGGACTACCCTGCCAAACATCGGACATACGCTGCCCAAAACGGTTATAGACACGATTGGCAATGGGTGGTTCAGCAATCTCAAACCCTGTACCAAGAATAATCACATCAGCTTCACAACGTTCACCATTACTTGCAATTAAAGTATTCCCTTTAATTTCAGATAAACCACTGGCAATCACCTCAACATTGTTTTGTGCTAAAGCGGGATACCAATTGTTGGATTGCAAAATACGTTTACAACCAATAATAAAATTGGGGGTTAATTTTTCTCGTAGGCGCGAATTTTTAATATGGTAATTTAAATGCCATTTGGCTAATTTTTGGAATTGCTTCATAGCCGCAGGACTTTGAATTCCACCATTTATCGTTTCAAAAATTCCATAGACTGAGCCTCGCATCAGCTGTTGAGTCAGCGGTAACAGCTTAAACATGGCACGAACAGGTGCAAGTAATGGCATGTCTGACTTTGGCAAAATCCATTGTGCAGTACGTTGAAAGATCGTCAGTTGTTTAACTTGTGGTTGAATCTGCGGTACAAACTGGATGGCTGAAGCACCTGTTCCAATCACCGCAACCCGTTGAGCTGTTAAGTCCAAATCATGCCGCCATTGTGAAGAATGGAAAATTTCTCCTTTAAAGCTTTCAATACCTTTAACATCAGGCAATACAGGTTCATGCATAGGGCCACAAGCAAGAATTGCAAATTGAGAGCGCAACTCGCCCTGTACGGTTTGGATAATCCAGCAATTTTCCACATCGGACCACTGTGCTTGTAAAGCTTCACGATTCAAATGCACATGTGGCATGACCTTGTACTTATCGACCACATCAAATAAATATTGTTTAATTTCTTTTTGCTGTGCAAAGACCCGTGACCATACAGGGTTTTGTTCAAAAGAGTATGAATAGAGCGCCGATGGTACATCACAGGCGCAACCTGGATAGGTATTTTCACGCCAGACCCCGCCCATTTCAGCAGCCTTTTCCAGCAATATAAAATCTTCAATCCCTGCTTGTTTTAATTTGATTGCGGCACCAAGACCAGCAAAACCACCACCCACGATAATCACTTTATAAAAGTTTTTATCTTTAGTGCTTTTTTTCATTTGTTCCATGTTGAAAATCGCTTAGAATATAAACAATAGGAATACAATGTCAAAAACGGAATTACTTGTCAATTTCCATTGTTTAACAATTTTGAATATTTATTTGGTATTCTTTGCCTATGAATGAACCAACTTTAACTCGTGCAGAACGTCAACGTATCCAATTACAAGCTGATATTTTAGAAGCTGCGTTTTTAGAATTTTCTGAGCGTGGATACCATCAAACAGCGATTTCAGATATAGCCAAACGCTTAGGCATTGGTCATGGTACTTTTTATCGCCATTTTGAAAATAAACGCGATATCTTGCAGCATGTTATTTCCGATACTATGCAAAGAATCATGGCATTGCTTACCGGTGAAAATGCACCTCAAGCAGTGAATAATATTGAAGAGTACCGTGAACAATGTCAGCGAATTTCTGAACGCTTCCGTCTTTTTGCACAAGAGAATCCTCTAACTCTAAAATTATTATTACTTGAAGCAACCTCAATAGATGCTGAAATGACCAGATTTATTCAAAACTTGATGCAAATGGCGGGTATTTTTACTGCCAACTATTTAAAGCATGGGGTAGATTCTGGCTTTTTTCGTGAGAATTTAGATTGTGAAAATACGGGGCATAATATCATTGGGATGATTACCAATGGAGCTTTACGCTTTTTAGCCAATCCTGAAGATCTCAAAGGTTTAAAAAACTATGGCGATTCGATTATTGAGTTAATCATTGGTGGAGTTGCTAAGCCATCAGCCTGATTTATAGCAATCAACAGAATATAAATTAAACTGTTTTCTTTATCTCATTCAATCCTACGGGTTATGGTTATCTTGTGAAGACATGAATATCACCCTTGGACGGAGATATAGCCTCAACACAGTTTTTTACTTTTCATCCTAAGATTGAAATAGTAGTTAAATTTACTCAAAAACTGCCCATAACATAGATTATGGGCAGTTTTTAACGAGATAAAATATTAGACTTCTTTCATAAGTCCTTTTTAAAACCATAAATCAATATAAAATCCCCCTCATCCTAGCCTTCTCCCAGAGGGAGAAGGAACTTTCAATACCAATATGATTCACTCCACATGATCATTTTTTGATTTATGAAAGATCTTTATTGAAGATAAGTTTGCATTTTTAAATGCTATTTTTTATAACGAATACAATTACGCCCATCTTTTTTTGCCAGATATAAATATTCATCAGCAGCTTTAAACACCTTATGGATGTCGGTAGAAATTTCAGGCCAATGCGCAATCCCTATTGACACGGTAATCGCAGGTATTTCTCCGATTGGCGTTACTTCTAATGCCTGCCGAATCCGTTCTGCAATATTAATCGTTAAATTTTGGCTATCAATCGGGCTTAGAATCACAAATTCTTCTCCACCAATCCGACAACAAACATCAATACTTCTCACACAATCTTTAATATTTTGTGCAGTATTGGTGAGGACTAAGTCGCCTTTTTCATGTCCATATTGATCATTAATTTTTTTAAAATAATCGATATCCACAGCAATAATTGCAAATGGTGCGTCATTTTTCATTAAGCGTTCAATATGTAACTCCATCCCTCTGCGGTTATAAAATCCTGTTAACGGGTCTGTATTTACATAATGATTGAGTGTAGAGATTTTTTTCTTAAAATTTGAAGAACTCTGTAACAGTGAGCGTTTAAAATTTCTCACTTCATAATATAAAGCATCTACATCTTTAATTTGAGTTGCAGTCTCTGGGTTATTGAGATGACTCGCCATGGTTGCTAAGCGGTTTAAAGGCGCTGAGATATAATATGATATCTTCCAAATAATCAAAAAGATCAAAATATAAAAACCAAGCATATAAGCAATAATTTTATAAATCAGATATGGAACTTTTTCTAAAAGCTTATGGGTCGGTTGTTGTGAAACGATGATCCAGTTGGTATGACTGACTCTGGCAAAGCCCGCTAAATTATCTACGCCTTTGCTATTGATGAGTCTTATTTTTCCAATCATATGACTGGTCATATAGTTAAGACCGGTATTGTCTGTTGCAAGAGTACCAATTCGACTCGCTTCAGGATGAAAAATAATTTTTCTGTTGCTATCCAATACATACATATAACTGTCTTTATAGTTAAAGCTCAGTGTCAATAACTCGTTAATGATATTTTTTTCTTTTAAATAAATTGCACCACCAATAAAGCCCAGATACTTTTTATCTTTATCAAAAATAGGCTGTGAAATAAAAACAATTAAATTGTTTTTGATTGAATAATATGGGCTTGTGATCACTGTCTTTTGCGTTTCAATGGACTGTTTAAAGCCTAATGTTGTATTCACCACATTTTTATTAATGGCAATTTTTGAAGGTGAGTAATTCAGTACATGCCCGTATTTATCCGAAATAATCACACTGTCAAAGTAATTCGATTGAAATTTTAGTCGATCCACTTCCAACTGTTTAAATTGCTCATCATTAAATGAATCCCCCAGCAAAGTGGCACTATAATTTAACTGCTTTAACACAGTCTGAATTTGAGAATCCGTTTTTTGGGCAATCTTAGTGGCATATTCCATATTTACTGAAAGAGAAGTATCTAGTAGTTCTTTTTTTTGAATAGAATAATTCACGAAAAGTGAAGCAATAAATAGAATAGCGATGCTGAATATTGCTAAAAAAAGAATAAGTTTTCTCAGATTTAACTTTAAACAAAATATGAGTTTTTTCAGTTTCATGAGGTCATTTGCAAAACAGCATTTGATTGAATTTTATTCTTTTTTACTTAGTATTACTACAATATTTTTACCATTGTTTAATTTATTTTCATGATTTTTAAATGGTTTCCCTTAACATAATTTTTAAGAAAATTTGTTGAAGATAATCATCAGGCTTTGCTCAATGAATTTTTAGCGACTTTAACTCAGTATATAAACCATGCGAAAGTATACAAATGACGAATATATTGCCCCATAAAAATAAACTGAATAAGGTGTAAATTAAACCAAAAAAATACCTGTATTATTTTATTTCCCCATGGCTATATGCCTTTACTATAGGCACTACAGATATCATGAGGCTAACTAAGAATTGCTTGAAGTTGCATATCATTTTAGCGTATTTCGGAAGTCATATGTTCTATTAAGTGAAATGCTTAAAATGATTTAAATCACACCATTATCTTTTTTATTTTAACGTTTCTATCCTAGAAAAATAGAGAAAAATAAATAGAAAATACACATGAATAAGAATTATTTTACTCAATGGATCTATGAACCTTTGAACAGAATATTTTGATCATCGTAGTCTTCTAAAAATGATACTCTCGTCAACCTTATCTGACAGTTATCGATTTTATCGTATATCTGTCAGATTAAAGCTATATTTGGCTTTTAAGGATCACAAACCATCTTTACTCTGTTTACATCCAATCACCATAATACTCGTAATAATATCACCTGGACCCGTCAGTGCTGTGATATTACAAAGGTATTGAGCATGCTCTTGTACAGCGTTTTGATAGTATCCTGTTGGACGATATTGATTTTCATAAATAGCGCCAACAACGCCTTGCCCGCCGGTTTGACCAACGACACGCTGACCCGCATATTCAGTTCCCGTTTGCACAAATTGCTGTACAACACGTTGTGAAACAATCGAATTTTCCCACATTGCAGAGCCACCTAATTTACTCGCTGGGACGCGATAAGTTGGTGAGCCAAAGATTCCGATCGCTTTATTTACATGTTGTCCGACCAATTTATCAGCAGCCTGTTGCACAGGATTAGGTGTTGAAACACAACCAGTGAGTAACAAGCCTAATGTGAATACAGCCAAAATACCTGCGACTCTATGTTTATCTCCCTTACTCTGGCGTTGTCGGTTATTGCTTGTACTGATTGTCAATTGTTGTTTACTGATCATAAGAAAGTTTCCTTTTGCTTACGCTGATGATTTATCTACACTAAAACCAATAAAATTTTTTATAAAACACTTCGATGCTTTAGACATCATGAGCAATCATAAATTATGGATCAAGATAATATTCAGCCCGCACATTGCCTTGTTCCAATTCATAAGCGCGTTCAGCCACACGTTCAAGCGACTGTCGGTCACAATCCAATGCGGTCAAGTTTTTACCCGAAGGTTTAACTGCATTTTCATCATCAAATACAGCTTGATCACATTGATCATCTTTAAAATTTTGCAAAGATTGCCACTCTACTTGAGCATCAGCTAATCTGCTTTGTTGATATGCTGAGAGCTTGGGTGTTAGTTTTTTTACGGCCTGATTTAATCTTTCATTCTGACCTAAATGCTCTGCACTAATACACAGTTGCTTGTTCCCTGTGGTTTTTGCTGTATTTATACAGCTTTGGTAGGTTTTTGAGTATTGCAATGTCGGTGCAGCTGATAACAAAGTCGCAAAGCTACATAAGCTACCAATGCTCAAAATATAGAAGTATTTTGAGTATATTTTATTCATATTCTTAACTACTTTCTAAAAAGGTTTATTGCAGAAGTGTCTATAATTTATTCACATACTAGATATAATTTATAGTTTAATTCATGTGAAATTAAAACCATAAAAAGGCAAATACTTTACAAAATTTAAGACATTTTATTCAGACTATATTTAGTCTTATCCATACAATTCGGCCTTGCTAAAATTAAGCCTATAAATTTTTATTACATTGCATGCTGAACGAGAACAAAATTTTTCTTTGCTTAAAGCACAAGCAGTAGCGTAAGGTTAGAATGTGTTTCTATAGTCAACCTGTTAGAAAAACTCAGACGCATAAATATAATTTCTACTAATTAATTATTTTCAATTAAATCAATTGCATGGAAAATAAATTATTTGATTGTAAGAAGGCTTACAATGCCACACCTTACTTTCAAAGTTTAAATACCCTTGCGTAGGCGATGCCTCACTTTTCTTAGGAATGCCAAACCTTGCGCTGCAAACAAAGCTGTGCTTTGTTTTTGCTCATGTTTGGCGAGGGGTACGTCCTGTACCCCCGCCCAACGGCGACATCCCTGTCGCCCCACGGTAGAATAACCATCTAGGATTCAAAATTACAAAAAAATGAATTGATAACCAACAGTTTCTAAAAGTTCACACAAAAACATAATCCTCTTTTATCAACAAAGGTTTTATAGAAATAATTTGTATGAACAATGAGGTGGTTTGACTACTCTATCTAATTAACAGCAAAAATCTATATACAAAATAAGGCAGTACAAAGTTGATGCTAAGATGAACTCAGATTGTTGAGATGTTATTACTGTGCAATACAAGACGCTAAATAAGATAATTATTATTCAATAGATTCTGTAAAGTTCGCTGTTTAAATAGACCGTTAAAATGCGTTTTAAACAGATAAAAAATGACCTTAGCGAAGATACGCTAAGGTCACGTTTACAACAAATAAATTAGCCTGGGAAAATACCGCGTTCCATACGTGCTTTTAAGATACGCTCACAACCTAAAATAAAGGCAGCCGTTCTTAAACTACATACTTTATCATTTGAGGTCTGCCATACGTCATTAATCGCTTGAACCATTAATTTATCGAGTCTTTGGTTGATTTCTTCTTCCGACCAGAAGTAGCTCGACATATCTTGAACCCATTCAAAATAACTGACCGTTACACCACCCGCATTACAAATCACATCAGGTACAACCGTAATACCACGTTGGATTAAGATATCATCTGCTTCTGGATAAGTTGGACCGTTTGCACCTTCGAGTACCAATTTCGCTGTTAATTTCTGTGCGCGTTCAACCGTGATTTGACCTTCCAATGCGGCAGGAATCAAAATATCCATTTCAACATCCCAGAAATCTTCATCGCTAATCGCTTGAGCACCAGTAAAGCCACCCACACCTTGATTACTTTCTAGATAAGTTTTTAAAGCAGCTAAATCAATACCTTGAGGATTATAAATCGTCCCTGTATGGTCTTGAATCGTTACAATAATAGATTTCGAATCGGCAAATAGATATGCAGCTTCACTACCAACGTTACCAAAACCTTGGACAGCAACTCGTGCACCCTCTAAAGGAAGTTTAATTTTTGCGGCAACTTGTTGACCGGTAATAAATACACCACGACCCGTTGCTTTAATACGTCCTAAAGAACCACCTAAATGAATTGGCTTACCTGTAACAACGCCTGTTACGGTATGGCCTTGACCCGAAGAATATGTATCCATAATCCAGCCCATAACGTTAGGATTGGTGCCAACATCCGGCGCTGGAATATCTTTTTGTGGGCCAATGATATGGCTAATTTCACTGGTATAACGACGTGTTAAGCGCTCTAACTCACGTGGAGAAAGCTGGCGAGGATCAACACGAACACCACCTTTTGCACCGCCAAAAGGTAGATTTAAAACCGCAGTTTTAATGGTCATCCATGCAGAAAGTGCCATCACTTCATTGAGATCTACATCTGGATGGTAACGAATACCGCCCTTACCTGGACCACGCGATAAGTTATGTTGAACGCGATAGCCTTCGAAATGACGGATTGTGCCATCATCCATTACAATGGGTACATCGACAATCAAAGCACGCTTTGGTCGCTTTAAAGTGTCGACATAATCTTTCAGATGTTCTAAATACGGTGTAACTCGCTCGATTTGTTCGAGGTAGGTAGACCATGGACCGTTATTTTGAGAGATATAAGATAAATTAGACATACTTTGCTTATCCTTTTGATGAAGTCACTTGAATCATCAATCAAATATGTAGTTAAAAATAATATAAGCGGCTAATTTGGCAGTTCTGTTGTCCAAATCAAACCGCGGATTACATTCAGCCACATCAAAAACTTTGATCTTGCCAGTTTTTTTTATGGCTTCTAATAATGGGTCAAAAATAGATAAATCGATTCCTTTCACCGCAGGTGCGCTGACACCCGGCGCAATGCTAGCGTTAAATACATCAAGGTCAACCGTAATATACAAATAGTCTACTTTTTTAATAAAATTATTTATTCTTAAGATTAAATTTTCAACATTTTGCAGTTTTAATTCATAATCGTAAATATAATTACAGTTTAAACGCTCTGCTGTGTCAAACAAAATTTTAGTATTTGAATGCTTGGCAACACCGATACACATGTAGTTAAATTCTTGATGAAACTGTTCTGATAGTTTAGCTGCATTTAAAAAAGGTGTGCCTGAAGTGACCTGTTCAGCTTCACGCAAATCAAAGTGTGCATCGAAGTTAATAATGCCAATTTTCTTATTCAGATGATTATTTTGAATGTATTGAAATAAACCAGAAAAACTGCCAAAGGCAACTTCATGCCCACCGCCTAACACAATCGGCTTCATATCGGAATTTAAACTACGTTCGACTTGATGCGCCAATTCCGCCTGTGCTATTTCAAGTTCAGCATGATCACAAAGCACGGTGCCTAAATCGATAATGGTCACAGGTTGATGCACAGGTAAATTTGCCAATTGAGCACGAATCATATCTGGTGCATCCGCTGCACCTAAGCGTCCATGGTTGCGTTTAACACCTTCATCTGAACTAAAACCAATAAAAGCAAAAGATGCTTGAGGACTGGTATTGATCACTTGATGGAGACGTAGATGTGCATCACCTTCCCCATCTTGTCGTCCTTGCCACTTAAATGAATGATTCATTATTAATATCACTTTATAAAAATTAATCTCAAGCTGAGATCAAGATTTCATTTCCATGTTGGATGATTCGTTTTGCTAAATCACCGCCAAGCCAATACACAATCTCAGAAGGATGCTCAATATCCCAAGCAATAAAATCCGCCACTTTACCCTGTTCTAATGTGCCATGCGTATCTTGTAAGCCGAGTGCATAAGCGGCATGCGTTGTGACACCTGCGAGAGCTTGTTCTGGTGTTAAACGGAATAATGTACTGCCCATATTCAGCATTAAGCGTAATGACAAGGCTGGCGATGTTCCTGGATTTAAATCACTGGATAATGCGATACGTACACCATGTTGCTGCAAACTATCTAAAGGAGGATACTTGGTTTCTCTCAGAAAATAGAATGCTCCCGGCAATAACACAGCAACTGTGCCTGAAGCAGCCATGGCTTTGGCATCAGCTTCGGTCATGTATTCCAAATGATCTGCGGATAAAGCATGGTAACGCGCAGCAAGCGTTGAACCACCGAGAGATGAAAGTTGTTCTGCATGTAATTTAACAGGTAGGTTTAATGCCTGAGCTGCTTTAAAAACACGTTCAACTTGCGCAGGAGAAAATGCCAAATGTTCACAGAAAGCATCAACAGCATCGACTAAACCTTCTTGATGCAGTTTGGGTAACATCTCCGTACAGATATGTTCAATATAAGCATCACTTTGATCTTGATACTCAGGTGGCAAAGCATGGGCTGCCAAACACGTACTTTTTACGGTCATCGGTAAAGTTTGAGCGACTTGACGAATCACACGGAGCATTTTACGTTCATTGCTATAGTCCAGACCATATCCCGACTTAATTTCAATGGTGGTTACACCATCTTTAAGCATACAACGAATACGTTTGAGTGCCGAAGCAAGGAGCTGTTCCTCACTTGCTTCTCGTGTTGCTCTTACAGTGCTTGCAATACCACCACCACTCGCTGCGATTTCCGCATAACTGACACCTTGCAAACGTTTTTCAAACTCAACACTGCGATTTCCGCCAAATACACTATGCGTATGACAATCAATTAAACCGGGAGTCACCCATGCGCCATTGAGGTCAATGATCTCAGCATAGTCATCTACAGGAACATCTTTTTCTGCGCCAATCCAGTGAATATGTTGTGCTAAAGTGACGATTGCAGCAGATTCAATACTGGAATATTGCCCATCTTGCATGGTTGCAACATGACAGTTTGTCCAAAGTTTTTTCATTGACATTTCCTCTTGCTGCTCATGCTTTAATCACGCTTGAGCAGCTTCAGTATCAGCTTTCCATTTCGATGTTTTGTTGGAGATCTGGTTTTTCTTTTACTAAATTTTGCTTGGGCTTCACCCATATCGTGTAAGCAATCCAGAGTAAAACTAACCATGTTATACCGACATAAAGTGCAGGTCTTGAGTCTGGGAAATATCCCATCATGGCTAAAATAAACAGCATAAATACAATGGCAAATGCAGGTGCATAAGGCCAGCCAATCACAGGAAAATCTAATGCTTTAATTTCTGATTTAGACAGTTTACGGCGCATACCCACTTGAGAAAGTAAAATCATTAACCATACCCAAACCGTTGCAAATGTTGCAATTGAAGCGATGATAATAAATACATTTTCGGGGATCAGATAATTAAGCACGACGCCGACAAGTAACACACCAGCCATCACTACAACAGTCATCCAAGGAACACCATTACGTGAGAGTTTCTGGAACACTTGAGGTGCTTGTTTATGCTTAGACATACCATACAGCATACGTCCTGCACCAAATACATCACTATTGATCGCGGAAATTGCAGCTGTAATCACCACAATATTTAAAACAGTTGCTGCAGATTTGATGCCTAAATTTTCAAAAATTTGTACAAATGGACTGCCTTGGCTACCAATTTGATTCCATGGGAAAATCGACATCAATACAAAAATTGTCAGAATATAAAAAAGTAAGATACGTACAGGAACCGCATTAATCGCACGAGGAATCGACGTTTTCGGATCTTGTGATTCACCCGCTGTAATCCCAATGATTTCGATGCCACCGAATGCAAATACCACAACTGATAAGCAGGCAACTAAACCCATAATCCCATTGGGCATAAAACCTTCATGTATCCATAGGTTTTGGATACCTGGTACAAAGCCTGTGTGATCTGCATTAAAGCCGTAGAACATCAGACCAAAACCACCCAAAATCATGGCAACAATAGCGCTGACCTTGACGATGGATAGCCAGAACTCGACTTCACCAAAGACTTTAACGTGAATCAGGTTAATTGCCCCTAAGAACATAATCAGCGATAAAATCCAAATCCATCGTGGCACATCGGGGTACCAAAACCCCATATAGATACCGAAAGCAGTCACGTCAGCCAAGGCGACAATGATCATTTCAAAGACGTAGGTCCAACCTGTGGTAAAACCAGCTAAAGGACCAATATAATTTGAGGCATATTCACTAAAAGAACCTGATACGGGGTTATGAACAGCCATTTCCCCTAATGCTCGCATCACAATATAAATTGCAATCCCTGCAACCATATAAGCAATTAAAACAGACGGACCTGCCATTTTAATTGCCGTTGCTGATCCATAGAAAAGCCCCGTACCAATCGCTGAACCCAATGCCAAAAAGCGGATATGACGGGTATTTAACCCCCGCTGTAATGTGGAGTGTTGTGACATTATAATCTCCAATCCTTGAGGAAATTTAGTTAGATTCGGTCACTCCATGTGACCGTTTTATTGATCACACTTCAGACAAGCTCGGTAATAGCTTCGCAATCAGCAATTCGTTCAGGCAACCACTTGCGAGCAATTCACTTGCTTGTTCGATATCTGGCGCGAAGAAACGATCTTCGCTGTAATACGCCACTTGATCACGCAGAATTTTGCGGGCACGTTCAAGTTTAGGAGAGCTTTTCAATCCTTCACGGAAATCAAGTCCTTGACATGCACCTAACCACTCAACTGCAAGAATGCCGCGAACGTTATCAGCCATATACCACAAGCGTTTTCCTGCATTAGGCGCCATGGAAACATGGTCTTCCTGATTTGCAGAGGTCGGTAAACTATCAACACTGGCAGGATGTGCAAGTGCTTTATTGTCACTGGCCAACGCAGCGGCTGTTACTTGAGCAATCATAAAGCCCGAATTCACCCCACCATTGGCAACCAAAAATGGAGGAAGCTGTGACATATGGCGATCCATCATCATGGAAACACGACGTTCAGACAGTGAGCCAATCTCAGCAATCGCTAAAGCCAAATTATCAGCGGCCATCGCCACAGGTTCAGCATGGAAGTTCCCCGCTGAGATAACGTCACCTTCTGCAGCAAACACCAATGGGTTATCTGAAACTGCATTCGACTCAATCGCTAATACTTCTGCTGCTTGACGAATTTGCGTTAAACAAGCCCCCATCACTTGAGGTTGGCAACGCAGTGAATACGGGTCTTGAACCTTGCTACAATCTTCATGTGAATGAGCGATTTCACTTGATTCAGTCAATAAGTCACGATATGCAGCGGCAACATCAATTTGACCACGCTGACCACGAACTTCATGGACACGTGCATCAAATGGTGCACGTGAACCGAGCATAGCTTCAACGCTTAATCCACCACAAACGGTCGCAGCAGCAAATAAATCTTCTGCTTCAAATAGACCACGTAATGCGTATGCTGTTGAAACCTGAGTACCATTTAAAAGTGCCAAACCTTCTTTGGCCGCTAAAGTAATGGGTTCTAAGCCTGCAATTTTAAGTGCTTCAACTGCTGGTAACCATTCCCCTTTATAACGTGCTTTACTTTCACCCAGTAAAACCAGAGACATATGTGCAAGGGGTGCCAAGTCACCTGAAGCACCGACTGAACCTTTTAATGGAATATGCGGATAGACTTCTGCATTGATCAAAGCAAGGATTGCATCAATCACTTTAGGACGGATACCAGAAAAACCACGTGCCAAACTATTGGCCTTTAACAACATAATTAAGCGAACCATTGCATCATCTAAAGGTACGCCCACACCAGCGGCATGAGAAAGTACCAATGAGCGTTGTAACTGTTCTAAGTCTTCAGGGGCAATTTTACTTGAAGCGAGTAAGCCAAAACCAGTATTGATACCGTAAGCTGTGCGTCCTTCATTCACAATTTTTTCGACACACGCAACACTTGCATTGATGCCAGCATAAGCACTGTCATCCAGTTTAACTTTAATTGGATTTAAATACGCTTGGCGAAGATCTGCGAGTGTGAGCTTGCCTGGTTGAATTAAGAGTTCCATTTTGACGTCCTGTTTTGCGCTATATTGTTCTCTTACGATGCCGCTTACACAATTGCAAAAAGCATCGTAATGTCCATGTCTTTTATTTGGTGATCATCGGCAAGTTCAAACCTTGCGCTTTGGCACATTCAACGGCGATATCATAACCAGCATCTGCATGACGCATCACGCCTGTTGCTGGGTCATTGGTCAACACCCGAGCAATACGTGCTGCTGCTTCATCCGTACCATCACAAACAATCACGACACCTGAGTGTTGAGAGAAGCCCATTCCTACACCACCGCCATGATGTAATGAAACCCAAGTCGCACCACCTGCTGTATTAAGTAAGGCATTCAGCAATGGCCAGTCAGATACAGCATCGGAACCATCTTGCATTGCTTCAGTTTCACGGTTTGGACTTGAAACCGAACCTGAGTCTAAATGATCACGACCAATGACGATTGGTGCTGAAAGCTCACCGCTACGTACCATTTCGTTAAATGCCAGACCTAATTTTGCACGTAGTCCTAAGCCAACCCAGCAAATACGCGCTGGTAAGCCTTGGAAGCTAATCCGTTCTCTTGCCATGTCTAACCAACGATGTAAATGTTCATCGTCTGGAATCAATTCTTTAACTTTTGCATCTGTTTTATAGATATCTTCTGGATCACCTGAAAGTGCAACCCAACGGAATGGTCCAATACCACGACAGAATAATGGGCGGATATAGGCTGGTACAAAACCTGGGAAATCAAATGCGTTTTCTACGCCTTCTTCCTGCGCCATTTGACGGATATTATTGCCATAGTCAAAGGTTGGAACACCCATTTTTTGGAAATCCAGCATCGCTTGTACATGCTTTGCCATAGATTGTTTTGCAGCTTTTACCACTGCTTCTGGCTCAGTTTTGGCACGTTGACGATATTCTTCCCATGTCCAACCAATTGGTAAATAGCCATTGAGAGGATCATGTGCACTGGTTTGATCCGTCACCATGTCCGGATGAACACCACGGCGAACCAATTCAGGTAAAATCTCAGCTGCATTGCCATGTAGCGCAATCGAAATTACCTTGCCTTCTTTGGTATAACGGTCGATACGCGCCAAAGCATCATCTAAATCTGTAGCTTGTTCATCGACATAACGTGTACGTAAACGGAAATCAATACTGGCTTGCTGGCATTCGATATTGAGCGAGCAAGCGCCTGCCAAAGTCGCAGCTAAAGGCTGAGCCCCTCCCATTCCACCTAAACCAGCAGTCAACACCCAACGACCTGTTAAGTCACCGTTGTAGTGCTGGCGACCAGCTTCAACAAAAGTTTCATAGGTGCCTTGTACAATGCCTTGGCTGCCGATATAGATCCAAGAACCTGCGGTCATTTGACCATACATTGCCAAGCCTTTAGCATCTAGCTCGTTGAAATGTTGCCAATTTGCCCAATGTGGAACTAAGTTTGAATTGGCAATAAGAACACGTGGTGCATCTTTATGTGTTTTGAACACACCAACTGGTTTACCTGATTGAACCAATAAAGTTTCGTCATTTTCTAAAGTTTTAAGTGTTTCAACAATCTTGTCATAACATTCCCAATTACGTGCAGCACGACCAATACCACCGTAAACAACGAGCTCTTTTGGATTCTCTGCGACATCAGGATCAAGATTATTCATCAACATACGCAGTGGAGCTTCAGTCAACCAACTTTTTGCATTGAGCTTAGTACCACGAGGTGCGCGAATTTCTACATCACGAAATTTTGTTGTCGTTGTTGTCACAATAGGACTCCTTCCTTTGAGTTTAAACCAGCAAATTAAACTGCATTCACTGTATAGCAATGTACTAACTTGTATATACATCTATATACTACACAAATCTTTAATATTGAAAAGATGCTTTTCTAATTATTTTTAAAAAAATTTATAAACATATAAAATAAATAGATTTATTTTTCATAAAAACAAAAAAACGCAGACAACTTCAGGTTGTATGCGTTTAAGTAAAATCAATAAAATTTAGATTTTTGTGAGCTGTATAAGACAAGTTTGCTTTAAAAATTGCTGATTTAATGTGATAGCTTGCAATGATTTTTCATCTTCAAGTTTAAGACTGTCCTGATGTTCCAAATGAAAAATCTGTTGACCAATTTCGATAACTAACACCTCAACACTCTGATTAAAAATAAACATCACGTCAGATAATATGGGTATTTCTAAGGCTTCTGGAGAGAAAATCCACTGATACTGTGCATCAAACTTTTTTGGATTATAAATCAAATTAAAATCGCGAATGTGCCCTGCCAGCAATTCACAGCTGACCACACTGTCTCCACGAAACTCGACGGACTGCAATGTTTTTAAATGCTTAAAATCATCGTCTATACACAGTGAAATACCTTGACCTTCCAATACCGTCAAAAAGCGATTCATCCCATTAAATTTGGAAAAATCCCCTGATGTTTTCACATCGGCCATCGAAATCCGCCAATCAAACTCAGCTAAGCTTTCACCTACACTACGGGCGATTTCAAGCGTATAGCCTTCGCCATTTTTCCATCGCATTTTTTTGTAATGGCTGGCTTTTAAAAGCTCAATCATTGGGTAAATTTACCTTCCAAATAATAGCGACTGCCAGGATAAATCAGTCTTGCACTAGAAATCAGTTGTTTATTGGACCATGTCCTACGACGGATCAATAAACAAGGCTCTGTTTTATTGATTTTTAACCATTTACATTCTTGTGCTGAAGCAAGAATCGCCGTAACCACATGCTCACCTTCAGTAACAGGTGCTTTTGACATTAAATAGGCATTAGGCGTGATAGTTTTAAAATCTTGTGCCAAATAATCTGGAATCAGTACGGGATCAACTAAACGATCTTCGATCTGCACAGGCACATCATTTTCATAATGCACAATGATCGAGTGAAATAAGCGTTGTCCTTCTCGAATTTGCATTAACCGACTTTGTTCTTCATTGGCTTGAATTTGTTCAAGTACCAATACTTCAGCATGATGTTTATGATTTCTCGCAATAATTTCTTCTGCAATATTGTTCACATGAAATAATGCTGTACGACCTTGTCCTTCAGCGACAAAAGACCCTACACCTTGTATACGGACTAATAAGCCTTCACTGGTCAGTTCGCGCAATGCCCGATTGACTGTCATACGACTACAGCCTAGTAAATTCACCAACTCACTTTCTGAAGGAATTTTTTTATTTACAGTCCAGGTTCCTTCATAAATTTTTTGTGAAATCATTTGCTTCACGCGCAAATACAAAGGAACAGGACTATCTTCTTCTAGAGATAAGTCTAGATCATTGTGCTTTGACGCTCTTGACATTGGCTAAAACTCATACAAAATATTCTAAATCATTGTATCTTGAGTCGATGTTATTTGTATATACAAGCCTATACAAATAATCATGATAAAAATATCCATTACTCATCAATGGCATTCCAACTTATATCAATTTAATCATACCAAGTCTGTTTACAGCATGGTGATAACAATACCATTACGAAGTGAAGATTTTGCTTTTTACATGTTTTTGTACATGTTGTTGTTATTGCGTGGCGACATAAATAAGGAGGCAAAAGCCTCCTTATTTATTCAATCAAATTAGAAAGTCTTTCTTAAACTCAACCAATACTGGTGATTATCGCGATCTTGCAACTGCTCTGGGGTATTTCCAATTGGAAAGGCAACTTCTGCATTGGCTTGAATATTCCACGCACTCGTCCAGTTCAAACCTAAACCTGCACTACTGATTTGAACTTGATTGTCGCCTGTCACACCTGCCCAACGCTTGGCATTCAATGTGACTTCTGCTGTATCGATAAATACTTTCGCTGTTAGCTGATGTTTTGCATCGGCAAATAAACTTTGTCTAAGTTCTGCTGTGGCCAAATAACCTGTAGAGCCTGCAAATTGACTCGATTCATAACCACGAACATTAAATGGACCACCACCTAGATATTGCTCTGCACTGTCTAGATTATAAGGACTGTATTGTCCATAAATTCCCAAATATCCTTGCGTGCCCTTATTGCTCAGATTTTGTAAGCGTGACAGATTCAATGTAGCACTATAGTAGTCTCCAGCTGTCTTCGCTGTTTGCGCATCTAAAGCAGCGGCATCATCATTTTTAAATTTCACACGACCATAACTGGTTGAAGCACCATATTGGGTTAAACCTCCACCCAAGAATTGATCAAACTGCGAGCCATCCAGTCGGGCAGTCACCACATCAATATTTCGATGTTTGTAATATTGATTGAGCTGAATATCATCTTTCAGTTGTTTATGATCGTATTGTAAGCTGAGAAGGACTTCTGCATTGTTGGTCAGTAAGGCAGGTTGGCTAATGAATACACTACTTTGTGCAGCACTCCCTTCTGCGCCAATGTTTTTTAGATCTTTTCCAAGTTCATAATCTAGATAAGAATAACTTGCGCCTGCCCGAGTACCCATTCCTGTAAAGGTAAAGGCATAACCCACGCGCCCGTAATTCATGCGTTTGCCTGCAGTCATCACATCTAAGCTTAGTTCATCACCTAAGCCGGCAAGGTTGTTGGCAGAAATTCCAGCGGTTCCACGCACTTGACTGGTATAACGATTACCAAAGTTATCTGCGCCAATATAACCATTCAACATGGCTGCATTTTGTACTTCAACATTGAGTTGGCTACTTCCGACTGTTGCACCAGGGGTCAAAACATTTCGGGTATTGACTCCATTTAAACGATTGAGCAGTTTGAGTTGTTGTTGCATCTGGTCACTGTTGATGCGCTCACCTTGTTTAAGTGGCGCAACGGTTTGTTCAATCAGCCAGTTTTGCGTTCGACTTTGATTATCAATCTGAGTTTGATCATAATACGCTTCGAGTACATTGATACGTACTACGCCCTGACTTAGATTCTGCTGAGGCAGATAAGCTCGGCTATATGCATAGCCCTGTTGTTGGTAGTAAGTGGTAATCTTTTGCGCAACTTGCCAGAGTTGCTGAAGACTCAGTTGTTTACCTTCGGCATCCGCCACTAAGTGATGCAATTGCGCTGTGCTAAAACGACTATTTCCAGTGATTTCAATTTTGCGTACAGGAATTTGTATATCAGGTGAATTAGGTACGTTATTACTTGCTGAACTTTCTACCTGAACAGCAGCCTGTGGTTCAAGGCTTTGTCCTTGTTGCTGTTGTTGTAACAGTTGACCCGCATTAGGTGCTGGCGCTGCATAGTTACTGCTGGTCAAAAGCATCAGACAAGCAGCTACAGATATTGCCAATATATTATGTTGTTGTTTCATCAATTAGTGCTCCCCTGCCAAAATTTGAATACCTGCAGTGTTAACTCCACCTTGGCGTACATCTAAATCAACTGTATTTAAGACGTTATTGGTTTCAGGCAAATAACGAGGTCGTTTGAATTGTATGGCTTGTAAATACGCTACAGGGGTTAACAGATAAATATCAGCTGTGGTCACAGCGGTGGTATCCACAAGTTTGTAGTTTTGAGCATCTAAGCCACCTAGACTTAAACCTGTAATCGATACATTTTTTGCTTGCCCTGTGGTCGCACTGTCAAATTGTCCTGTTGCTGTTGCAACGTTTAAATTGTCCCCAGCGTAGATGCCGTTGAATTGTGCGTTGCTGAGATTAAGCTCAGCGGCAGTTAACCCATTATAAGTACGATTGTTGGCCGTAATTCCAGCGATGTTTTGAATATTGGCTTGGCGAATATCTGCCGTAGTTTGTGCAGTGTTATTCACCAACTCGTAGTTGTGTGCATCTGCACCACTTAAACTGACACCCTGAATCGAGACTTGTTTTGCTATACCCACATTTTTATCACTGAATTGTCCAGTTGCTGAAGCAACTTTCAATTCATCGCCTGCAACCATACCGAGGAATTGTGCTGATCCAGTATTTAATGTTGCGTTGGTGGTTGCATCATAAATACGATTATTGGCGCTAATGCCTGTCACTTGGTTAATTTTAGCTTTGGCGATATCTAATGAACCATCCACAAAGCTTAGCTCGTAGTTCTTGTCTAGACCCGTTGCGGTATTGGTGTATTGACCAGCATCTTTAGCGGTAACTGTTGCTGAAACGCCAGATAGTACAGATTCAGTTTCACCATTGACCAAACCTGTTGCAGTAAAGCCAGCAGCAGTTTGATCTTTACCATTATAAATAGTTGATACGCTATTGGCAGTTACGGTGGCTTTAGCTTTGGCGATATCTAAAGCCCCATCAACAAAGCTTAAATCATAATTCTTATCTAGACCTGTTGCGGTGTTAACATATTTGCCTGCATATTTAGCAGTCACCGTTGCACTGACACCTGAGAGTACTGATTCAGTTTCGCCATTGACCAAACCTGTCGCACTAAAGCCAGCAGCTGTTTGACCTTTACCGTTATAGGTGGTTGATACACTATTGGCAGTTACAGTGGCTTTCGCTTTAGCAATATCTAATGAGCCATCAACAAAACTTAACTCGTAGTTCTTGTCTAGACCCGTTGCAGTATTGGTGTATTTGCCAGCATCTTTGCCGGTAACCGTTGCACTGACACCAGAGAGTACTGATTCATTTTCACCACTCACCAAACCTGTCGCACTAAAGCCAGCAGCAGTTTGATTTTTACCATTATAGGTGGTTGATACGCTATTGGCAGTCACAGTCGCCTTAGCTTTCGCAATATCCAAAGAGCCATCAATAAGCGTCAGATCATAGTTCTTGTCTACACCTGTTACTGTGTTGGTGTATTTGCCTGCATCTTTGCCTGTGACAGTTGCCGAAACACCTGACAATACACTTGTAGTTTCGCCATTGACCAAACCAGTCGCACTAAAACCAGCAGCCGTTTGGTCTTTACCGTTATAGGTAGTTGATACGCTATTGGCAGTTACAGTGGCTTTTGCTTTGGCGATATCCAAAGAGCCATCAACAAAGCTTAGCTCATAGTTTTTATCTAGACCTGTTGCGGTATTAGTGTATTTGCCAGCATCTTTAGCAGTCACCGTTGCACTGACACCTGAGAGTACTGAATCCGTTTCACCATTCACCAAACCTGTTGCAGTAAAGCCAGCAGCCGTTTGATCTTTACCATTATAAGTAGTTGATATGCTATTGGCGGTTACAGTGGCTTTAGCCTTAGCAATATCCAATGAACCATCAACAAAGCTTAGCTCATAGTTTTTATCTATACCCGTTGCAGTGTTGGTGTATTGACCTGCATCTTTAGCGGTAACGGTTGCACTGACACCTGAGAGTACTGATTCAGTTTCACCATTGACCAAACCAGTCGCAGTAAAGCCCGCAGCTGTTTGATCTTTACCGTTATAAGTAGTTGATACACTATTGGCAGTTACAGTGGCTTTAGCCTTAGCAATATCCAATGAGCCATCAACAAAGCTTAGCTCGTAGTTTTTATCTAGACCTGTTGCGGTATTGGTGTATTGGCCTGCATCTTTAGCAGTCACCGTCGCGCTTACACTAGATAGTACGGATTCAGTTTCACCATTGACCAAACCTGTTGCAGTAAAGCCAGCAGCCGTTTGGTCTTTACCGTTATAGGTGGTTGATACACTATTGGCAGTAACAATGGCTTTAGCTTTGGCAATATCTAATGAACCATCAACAAAGCTTAGCTCGTAGTTTTTGTCTAGACCCGTTGCCGTATTGGTATATTGACCTGCATCTTTAGCGGTAACTGTTGCCGAAACACCTGACAATACACTTGTAGTTTCGCCATTCACTAAACCTGTTGCAGTAAAGCCAGCAGCCGTTTGGTCTTTACCGTTATAGGTGGTTGATACACTATTGGCAGTAACAATGGCTTTAGCTTTGGCAATATCTAATGAACCATCAACAAAGCTTAGCTCGTAGTTTTTGTCTAGGCCCGTTGCCGTATTGGTATATTGACCTGCATCTTTAGCGGTAACGGTTGCACTGACACCTGAGAGTACTGATTCAGTTTCACCATTGACCAAACCAGTCGCACTAAAGCCAGCAGCCGTTTGATCTTTACCGTTATAGGTAGTTGATACACTATTGGCAGTAACAATGGCTTTAGCCTTAGCAATATCCAAAGAGCCATCAATAAGCGTTAGATCATAATTCTTGTCTACACCTGTTACTTTGTTGTTGTATTTGCCTGCATCTTTAGCAGTAACTGTAGCAGTTACACCTGAGAGTACTGATTCAGTTTCGCCATTGACCAAACCTACCGCAGTAAAGCCAGCAGCTGTTTGATCTTTACCGTTATAGGTGGTTGATACACTATTGGCGGTTACTGTCGCTTTGGCTTTTGCAATATCCAATGAACCATCAACAAAGCTTAGCTCATAGTTTTTATCTAGACCCGTTGCACTATTGGTGTACTGACCAGCATCTTTAGCCGTAACTGTTGCACTTACACCTGAGAGTACTGATGTATCTTCACCATTGACTAAACCTGTTGCAGTAAAACCAACAGCCGTTTGATCTTTACCGTTATAGGTGGTTGATACACTATTGGCTGTTACTGTTGCTTTAGCTTTGGCGATATCCAAAGAGCCATTAACAAAACTGAGCTCATAGTTCTTATCTATACCTGTGGCTGTATTAGCATAACTACCAGCATCTTTACCTGTGACAGTTGCCGAAACATCTGACAATACAGTTGTAGTTTCGCCATTGACCAAGCCTGTTGCACTAAAGCCAGCAGCTGTTTGATCTTTACCATTATAAGTAGTTGATATGCTATTGGCGGTTACAGTGGCTTTAGCCTTAGCAATATCCAAAGAGCCATCAATAAGCGTTAGATCATAGTTCTTGTCTACACCTGTTACTATGTTGTTGTATTTGCCTGCATCTTTAGCAGTAACTGTTGCAGTTACGTCTGATAGTACTGATTCAGTTTCACCATTAACTAAGCCTGTTGCAGTAAAGCCAGCAGCAGTTTGATCTTTACCATTATAAATAGTTGATACGCTATTGGCAGTTACGGTGGCTTTAGCTTTGGCGATATCTAAGGAACCATCAACAAAACTTAACTCATAGTTTTTATCTAGACCTGTTGCTGTATTGGTGTATTGACCTGCATCTTTAGCGGTAACTGTTGCACTTACACCTGAGAGTACTGATTCAGTTTCACCATTGACCAAACCTATTGCACTAAAGCCAGCAGCTGTCTGATCTTTACCATTATAGACGGTATTTAAACTATTGGCTGTCACTGTCGCTTTGGCTTTTGCAATATCCAATGAACCATCAACAAAGCTTAGCTCATAGTTTTTATCTAGACCCGTTGCACTATTGGTGTATTGACCTGCATCTTTAGCAGTAACTGTAGCATTTACACCTGAGAGTACGGATTCAGTTTCACCATTGACCAAACCTGTCGCAGTAAAGCCAGCAGCTGTTTGATCTTTACCGTTATAGGTGGTTGATACACTATTGGCGGTTACTGTCGCTTTGGCTTTTGCAATATCCAATGAACCATCAACAAAGCTTAGCTCATAGTTTTTATCTAGACCCGTTGCGGTATTAGTGTATTGACCTGCATCTTTAGCGGTAACTGTTGCTGAAACGCCAGATAGTACAGATTCAGTTTCACCATTGACCAAACCTGTTGCAGTAAAGCCAGCAGCAGTTTGATCTTTACCATTATAAATAGTTGATACGCTATTGGCAGTTACGGTGGCTTTAGCTTTGGCGATATCTAAAGCCCCATCAACAAAGCTTAAATCATAATTCTTATCTAGACCTGTTGCGGTATTGGTGTATTGACCTGCATCTTTAGCAGTAACTGTAGCATTTACACCTGAGAGTACGGATTCAGTTTCACCATTGACCAAACCTGTCGCAGTAAAGCCAGCAGCTGTTTGATCTTTACCGTTATAGGTGGTTGATACGCTATTGGCTGTAACAGTGGCTTTCGCTTTGGCAATATCTAACGAGCCATCAACAAAACTTAACTCGTAGTTTTTATCTAGACCTGTTGCGGTATTGGTGTATTGGCCTGCATCTTTACCTGTGACAGTTGCAGAAACACCTGACAATACACTTGTAGTTTCACCATTGACTAAACCTATAGCACTAAAGCCAGCAGCCGTTTGATCTTTGCCATTGTAGGTGGTTGATATGCTATTGGCGGTTACAGTAGCTTTAGCCTTAGCAATATCGAAAGAGCCATCAATAAAACTAAGATCATAGTTCTTGTCTAGACCTGTTGCGGTATTGGTGTATTTGCCTGCATCTTTAGCAGTCACTGTTGCAGTTACGCCTGACAATACTGATTCAGTTTCACCATTGACCAAGCCTGTTGCAGTAAAACCAGCAGCCGTTTGGTCTTTACCGTTATAAACCGTATTTAAACTATTGGCGGTTACAGTTGCTTTGGCTTTAGCGATATCTAAGGAACCATCAACAAAGCTAAGCTCATAGTTTTTATCTAGACCTGTTGCAGTATTGGTGTATTGACCTGCATCTTTAGCAGTCACCGTTGCAGTTACACCTGATAGTACTGATTCTGTTTCGCCATTGACTAAACCTGTCGCACTAAAGCCAGCAGCAGTTTGATCTTTACCATTATAAGTAGTTGATACACTATTGGCGGTTACAGTGGCTTTGGCTTTGGCAATATCCAATGAACCATCAACAAAACTAAGATCATAGTTCTTGTCGAGACCTGTTGCACTATTGGTATATTTGCCAGCATCTTTAGCAGTCACCGTTGCAGTTACACCTGATAATACAGATTCAGTTTCACCATTGACCAAACCTGTTGTACTAAAGCCAGTAGCTGTTTGATCTTTGCCATTGTAGGTGGTTGATATGCTATTGGCGGTTACGGTGGCTTTCGCTTTGGCGATATCCAAAGAACCATCAACAAAACTTAACTCATAATTCTTGTCTAGACCCGTTGCGGTATTGATGTATTTGCCAGCATCTTTAGCAGTCACCGTTGCACTTACACCTGAGAGTACAGATTCAGTTTCACCATTGACCAAACCTATTGCACTAAAGCCAGCAGCTGTCTGATCTTTACCGTTATAGACGGTATTTAAACTATTGGCTGTCACAGTGGCTTTAGCTTTCGCAATATCTAATGAGCCATCGATAAGCGTCAGATCATAGTTCTTGTCTACACCTATTACTGTGTTGTTGTATTTGCCTGCATCTTTAGCAGTCACCGTTGCAGTTACACCTGATAGTACTGATTCTGTTTCGCCATTGACCAAACCTGTCGCAGTAAAGCCAGCAGCTGTTTGATCTTTACCGTTATAGGTGGTTGATACACTATTGGCTGTTACAGTGGCTTTAGCTTTCGCAATATCCAAAGAGCCATCAATAAGCGTTAGATCATAGTTCTTGTCTATACCTGTTACTGTGTTGGTGTATTTGCCTGCATCTTTAGCAGTCACCGTTGATGAAACACCTGATAATACTGATTCTGTTTCACCATTGACTAAGCCTTTCGCATTAAAGCCAGCAGCCGTTTGATCTTTACCATTATAGGTGGTTGATACGCTATTTGCAGTCACGGTTGCTTTGGCTTTGGCGATATCCAAAGAGCCATCAACAAAGCTTAGCTCATAGTTCTTGTCTATACCTGTGGCGGTATTGGTGTACTGACCTGCATCTTTACCTGTGACAGTTGCAGAAACACCTGACAATACTGTTGTAGTTTCGCCATTGACCAAGCCTGTTGCACTAAAGCCAGCAGCTGTTTGATCTTTACCGTTATAGGTCGTTGTTACACTATTGGCTGTTACTGTCGCTTTAGCTTTGGCGATATCCAAAGAGCCATTAACAAAACTTAGCTCATAGTTCTTATCTGTACCTGTGGCTGTATTGGCATAACTACCAGCATCTTTACCTGTGACAGTTGCCGAAACACCTGACAATACAGTTGTAGTTTCGCCATTGACCAAGCCTGTTGCACTAAAGCCAACAGCCGTTTGATCTTTACCGTTATAGGTGGTTGATACGCTATTGGCGGTTACGGTGGCTTTCGCTTTCGCAATATCTAATGAGCCATCAATAAGTGTCAAATCATAGTTCTTATCTACGCCTGTTACTGTGTTGGTGTATTTGCCTGCATCTTTGCCTGTGACAGTTGCCGAAACACCTGACAATACAGATTCAGTTTCACCATTGACCAAGCCTGTTGCACTAAAGCCAGCAGCCGTTTGATCTTTACCGTTATAGACTGTATTTAAACTATTGGCCGTTACAATGGCTTGTGCTTTGTGAATTGTGGCACTTAAACCTATAGGCTGACTAAAAGTATAATTTCCTGCATCCGCACCTGTTAAGTTATAGCCTGTTACGATCACAGACCGGATTCCTGCATTCTTATCTGTAAATGTGCCTATACCACTACCAGTCAATCCAACAAAATCTCCAGCAAATGGATTGATTGAAGCAGTACCATTTAAGGTCGCATTGAACAAGCCATCATACGTTTTATCTGCAACACTTATTCCATTAATGGTTAAAACTGCAGGCGTTATACTGGCTTTAAGATTTGTCGGCTGTAGCAAGTTGTAATTTAAAGCATCTGTTCCAGTCAGCGTATAACCCGACACAATCACATTTTTATTATTCCCCACATTTTTATCAGTAAATGATCCAAATCCAATACCCGAAAGTGTCACTGAATCACCTGACAGCACTGTCACTCCAGCAGTACCCGATAATGTTGCTACTTTTGATGTATCATAGACTTTGTCAGCAACGCTCAAGCCATTAATATTTAAATCTCTTTTTGCTATTGTTAATGAGCCCGAACCACCATTTTCTTTATAAATTACATCATCACCAAACTGAGTTGTATTAGCCGCGATTGGAACACCACTAATCAGGATTGAGCCATCATTTAAACTATAAATCCCTGCATTTTTACTGGTTGTTTTATAATTCAGCCCTGAAGCCAGCGTTCCAGAAGCTATCGATCCATCATAAATTTTGTCAGAAAAATTAGCGACAATTTCTGTGACCAAGGGCTTTAGGAAATGACGTAGTAATGGCGCAGATCGTCCTTCATAAATACGCCAAACTTTTCCTGTACCACCTGCATCATCAATATCCCAACCTGCAAAAGTAGAAATTTGCTGAAGTTCTGTTGTGGTTTTTCCTACACCACCCCCACTGCTTGTTCTTCCAGAAGTACTGGTGTTCCAGAAACTATTTGTGGTTGTACCGTTACCACCACCAACAAGACCACCAACATACTGCCCACCAGTTACACTTCCTGAAGAATAATTTTTGTCAACACTACCGCCATTGAACCCAACCAACCCTCCAACATACTGACTTCCAATAACAGTACCTGTTGCATAAGAGTTGTTAATTTGTCCTGATATTCCACCAACTAAACCACCAATATAATTATTTCCTGTCACCGCGCCTGTTGCAAAAGAAGAACTTACAACACCATCACTATAACCAACCAGACCGCCAATATAATTATTATTCGAATATTTTCCTTTTACAGTTACATTTGCATAAGAGTTTAAGATATTTCCTGAATTATAGTTCCAGCCCACCAATCCGCCATATTGCTCGGTATTACCTGTGACTAAGCCTGCATTGACATAAACATTATTAATCGTGCCAAGATTAATCCCCACGATCCCGCCTGTTTTCCCATAACCTGAATAACTTATATTATTCAGTCCAACATTTTGTATAAGTGCATCCTGATTCGTAATCGCAAACAGTCCAATCCCCTGATACATTGACTCAATACTTAATCCACTAATCGCATGACCTAATCCATCAAACCGTCCACGAAAAGCCTGCTGTGATAGATCCATTGGACTTAAATTTGCATTATAAAAACCAATTGGGTCGAATCCTGTATAACCATTCCACTGCCATGTACTGCTGGCATCGATGTCTGCACCCAACACATAATTACCACTCAGGTTACCGTTGATCCCTTGTAAATCTTGACTTGTAGTCGAACCCTGTGCGCCCAAAGCCGTAATGACTTGATAGTTAATAGTAGCAGCCGTGCCTTTTTTGGTACTAAAGTTCTGCCCAGCCTTTAAGTTTATTTTTGCGCCATTGTTAATATAATAATTTGCGCTGGAATTGGCCGTGTTTTGTCCATAAATCAAATTAAGTTTGCCACTGTTATTGGTCGATGTGATGTTGGCATTAATGTTGATGTCATTTTGTGCATTTAAAGTCAGGCTGTTCGCACTCCCCCAAGTCACATCAGCATTAACATTGATATCACCCTTTTGGTTACCCGTAGTGATGGTTAGCAATATGACATTACTGGTTGCAAGAATGCTTGCTAAAGTGGTTGCGCCTATGCCGCTACCGCTTGCTGATGCATTACCCGAATTAATACTGAAATCGGTAGGGTCGATCAACCAGTTTCCGATTTTCCCGCCCTCAGAATGAGAGGACACCACCGTACTATTCTCAATCTTTACTTGAGCTGCGGAGGTTTCAATAAACCCACCATCTTGACCATTTTTCCCTTCAGCTTTAAGCAGACCACTGACATTTGTTTCACCATTTTGCATATCACCTAACAAAATGATTTCACCTTTGGCATTTTGACTTAGCCGATTAGCTTCAATAATCCCACTATGATTGACCACGGCTTTACTTAAACTGTCTTTGGCTTTTGCAGTTAAATATACAGCCCCATTATCGGCAAGGATTGCACCGCCATTGTCCACCAAGCCTTTTAATACCCCTTGATCAACTTGGTACTGGGTGAGTGAACCATCCTGTAAAGCAAGAGTGACTTGACTGGCAGCAGTGAGATGGGTAACTCCGTTTGGTGTCACAATAGAGCCGGTATTTTTAACATTGGGCGCAATCAGCGCAACCGTTCCACCTGATAAAGTTTGAATAGTACCGTTATTTTCTATCGTTGCTGTGCTATTGGCATTGGCTTTTAAAGTATATTTGCCATTTTGAATATCCGCATCGTTCAAACTTAAAGTTGAAGCAACCAAACCACCAACATTCACTTGAGCCGTCTTAGAAAAAACCACACCATTTGGATTGAGTAAAAACACCTGCCCATTGGCATTTAAACGCCCCATAATCTGCGATGCATTGCTATCCAAAACCCGATTAATGGCTATAGATGACTGGTTTTGCTGATTAAAATTAACCGTGGCATCTTTACCAATATTAAAAGTATTCCAGTTGGTCGAAAGATTTTGACTATTCTGATGAATATTTAAAACGTTGCCATTTTGGGAAATATTGGCTGAACCTTGAGTGATATTGGCGCCTGTAGGCAGTTCCGTATTAGAAATTGCGGCATAAATCGATAATGGCAATAAAGCTAGCCCCCAAAAAGCCAATCGGATTAAATTTATCCCAGATACTTTTTGAACAGTGCCCGTCAGCGCGTTTTTATGATCCACAGTATTTTGTGAAGTGCTATGATTTTTTGCCAATTCTGAAACAGCTTGCCAGCACCTAAGTTGTGAATTCCAAATAACTTTATAAATTTTGTTCATGACAATCCCCAAATCTAGTTTTTGATCAAATATCAATCATTAGATCAAATGGGGAAATATAGAGATATACCTGAAATTAGGTATTTTATATGTATAAGTTCACGTTTTAGATAAAAATATAAACGCTGAATAAAATTATTCAGCGTTTATTTGAAAGCCTTATGCATCAATTTTAAGCTAAACCAGCGCTATAAAATCTGGTTTCCATAAAAAGCACCCGTAGGTGCTTATCTGGTTATTTTCAATCAAAAGGTCAGTAATTGTGGATCAAACAAGTCTTTGATCAGATCAGATTGCAATACAGGTATATCTTGCGCTGATAGATTTTCGGCTTTATTGAAAGCGACCAATTCAGTATTTTTAGCATCATCGACAACGGATGTAGCACTTTGATCAATTGTTCGAGCAAGCACATCATCAATCTGATTTGCAGTTAAATCATTGACTGAAGCCTTTGCTAACAATTCATCGACTGAAATGGTCGTGCTTCCATGAGAATCCGTATTGCCTGTCTTGGTATTCTCAAGCACATCTTGCAGTACAGTGGTTATGCTTGTACTGAGAATAGCTGAGCTGCCAGCTATAGGCGTATGATCTAAATATGAAACATTTGAATTGAGCAGCGAAAATTGATTTTCTATTGGTGTCGATTGCCCTAATACTTGAGCGCTACTTTCTGGCTCAGAATTTAAAACACCTGACCCAATCGCATCAGCACTTTTAACTGAATCAATATTCGAATTAGCTAAATCAGCATGAAAAGCCAAGGCTTCATCAAAAACTGCCATTTTTGCGGCGATTTCGACTACAGTAAATGTTCGAGCATCACTCACTAAACTGGTATTCCCTGCTTTATCCGTTTGTACAGTAGTAATACTGTGACTCCCCAGAGTTAAATCATAAGTAAAATTAAATGACCATTTACTATCTGCACCGACTGTGACCTTTCCAATTGCCTGATTATTATCATAAATAATCAAAGTTGCCCCAGCTTCTCCGGTTCCTGAAATCACAGGGCGCTTGTCATCTGTCGTCCCATTTGCAGCAACAGAACCTACAGTTGTCCCCACATCATCAACCACATCTGTGATTTTTGGACTTGCAGGCGCGGTTACATCTTTGGTACCTGTTACAGAGCTAAGCACTGACTGATTTCCAGCTGCATCTGTTGCATATACACTGCCAACTTTTGCTTCAGTCAATGCTGTTGAAAGCGTGACAGAATAATTTCCGTTTGCATCCGTTGTTGCTGTGCCTAATAATTTATTTGCACTGTCATAGACTGAAATTTTAGAGTTTGCTTCAGCGGTACCCGTGATCACAGTACCTTCAGCATTTAAATTGGCCACGGGTTTATCTGGTGCTAAAACATCTTGTCCTGCTTTAATTTCTACAGCACTCGACTTATTTCCTGCAGCATCTTCAATAATAATTTTGCCAGTCTTGCTTGTATCTAAAGCAGGAAAAATAGTGATATTGAATTTACCATTGGCGTCTACAGTACCCGTTGCAATCACCGCACCTGTTGAGTCTTGAATAATCACTTTAGCATTTGCTTCTGCTGTTCCGTGTATTGAGGTCCCCTCTTTAGACACCTCAAACTTGGGTTGATCAGGTGCGATAGTATCTTTACCCACTTCAATATTATGTTTTTCTGATTTATTTCCAGATGCATCAATTGCTTCGACTGTACCGATCTGGCCTGCGGTTAAAGCAGGAGAAATGGCAACAGAAAATTGTCCCTGCGCATTGGCTTTTGCAGTACCAATCAGTTGACCTGCTGAGTCATACACATTAATTGTGGCATTCGCTTCTGCTTTACCAGTAACAATATTTCCTTGCTCATTTAACTGCCCTTGAGGCTCATTGGGTGCAATGGTATCTTTCGTGCCAACAACCGAGGTATATGTTGAGGCATTTCCAGCTTTGTCTTTTGCATTGATATAATAAGTATTGTTGTTTAGCAAAGCCTCTGGCAATGTCAAAGAATAATTTCCATCTTTATCGACCACTGCTGTGGCAATCACTTTCTGGTTTTTATCAATCACATAAATAGTCGCACCCGCTTCAGCGGTACCCTTAATTTCAGTCCCCTCTGCATTCAATGTTGCAGTCGGTGTTTTGGGTGCAATAATGTCAGTAACACCCTTTGATTGATTACCTCCACCATCATCAATCAATGCCAAACCTAAACCAATTGCAGAAACAAGACCGACACCTGCTTTCACTGCACTTGAAGAAAATAGATTTGAAAATGAAAACTCAGGGGTTGAATCTTCATAGGCAGAGACTTGTTGAACAGCCGCAGTATTGGCGCCCTCATAGAGTAAAGTGTCGAGTTTTTGCAAACCGCTATAGTCTGTAAATTTTCCATTGGCATCAAAGTGAGCAAGTGAGAAACTTCCATCCGCTTTGGGGAAAGTTAAAGAATGCATTGTCGTTGAATTGGCTTGAAAAAAGCCCTCTAAAACAATTTGCTCACCATTGTTTAAACTAATAATCAGCTTATCGCCTAATCGCTCTAGTGTTTTCACATCTTGTTGTGTGACACCAATTTGAATAATAGCGGGTTTATCTAAACTGACCGTTTTTGCTTGAGAATCCTGTAGTAATATTTTGTCTTGTTTTGCAGCGACGACTATTCTTGTCATTTATACCTTCTATTGATTTAAAGTGTATTTTTTTAAAATTATACAGAAGGTATTTATATATACAAATGACTTAAACTGATTTCTGAATTATTTATAAAAATATAAAATTCAGATACTTAAAAATAAGTAAGATAGCGCACAAAATCTTATTTAAACAATAAATATCCAGCATTCTTGTTGTTCACATATAACTTCACTCTTTAACAAAGCGCTTGAGCAAATTGTGGGGCATCATCCAAAATTTCAAACCAAGCAGCTTTGTTATCAGTAAACGCATGTGAAACAATCTTGCCTTGAACAGGCTCATTTACAATGCCTACACGTAATCTCACGACCTCAGGTAGGTCTAAACGCGCACTAAATAATGGGGATGCACATCTTTTACAAAACGTTCGCTTTTTATTTTCAGTGGCATAATATTCTTGAAACAATGCCTGTCCTTGAACAATCTCTAAATCTTTAGTCTGGATAGGAGCAATCGCCACAAATGCTGAACCTTGGGCTTTTTGACATTGCTGACAATGACAGACAAATATTTGAGGAATTTCACTATGAATTCTCAGTTGAATACCACCACAAAGGCATGAAGCTGTATACATTTTTATTCCTCTATATTGTGAGTAAACTCATTTTATCGATCAATTGTAACGCTTATAACTTATAAATAATCAAATGGATAACGTGAAAAAAGTTCAGGATGGATACGATTCACGGTATCTTGAAATTGCTCCAACTCCACCTTAGATAATGGATTTTTATCCAAGTGTTGTTCCAGCGCTTGCAGAAGTAAAGCAAATTGTAAAAATTGAAAAAAGTTGATTTGCATCGACTGAAACTGATCGCGTTTTAAATTCTCATCTAAGTCCATACCTAAATCATGATCATAGAATAAAATATCAAAACTATTCCGATCTAAAAACCATTCATCACCTTGACCTGTACGACCAATTTTCCATAGTTGTTGGGATAAATTTTCCACATGCTCTGCGAAATACTGGTTTTCCTTTATCGTAGTTTCATAGCCAAATAAATCAATATCAGGGGTAATTTCAGTATCGCTACACTGTCCTAAAAATTCGAGATAATAAGGATCTTGAAGAAAAGTCACAGTACTTTGAATGGGTTGAGTTCGCGGATTAAAGAGCTTAAGTATCTGTTTAAAATTGGTTTGCAGTTCAAACATTATACGATCTCAAAGGTTGTTTTTTTGTTCTAAGGTTTTTGTTCTAGGTTTTTTGTTCCAAGTCATGTGTTCGATAGGACTTTAACGCCTCAATTTCAGTATAAATGCTCGCTTGTAATTGATCACGAAATACAATCATATCATCCATGTTTTCTATCTGGTCAATAGATAACCGTGGCATAAATTTAAAATAAAAAGGGATTCGCTTTGGAATAATATGCTTCGGAATCGAAGGAATAACTTCACCTTGTCTAAGCAATGAACCTATTTTGGGATTTGATAATATTTTATTAAACCACTTTTGTTTAAGCAGCACGTTTACATCAAAAGCCAAATCAAAAACTTCATCACCACCTAAAGCCACAAAAGGAGCAATGTCATAACCAAATTCCTGAGCCAACTTTAAGAAACCAAAGCGTTGCTTCCAGATCAGTTGATAGGCTTCACCTTTACGTTTAATGACTTCTCGACCGCCCCCTGGAAAAACCAGAATCGAATAACCTTGTCGCATCGCTTCTTTGGCATATTCTTGTACACCATCAACCCCACCGACACGTTTAACCACTTCTTTCCAAATCGGAATATGAAAATGCATATGATCAGCTAAACTGACCACTGCGATTTTATGTTCTGTAAATAAATAATCAATCAGAATCGGAGAATCTAAAATACCATAGATGGTGTGATTACCGACATACATGGCTGGTTTATTCGGCACTAAATTTTCAGTCCCTAAAAATGTTGGACGAAAGTAAAAGCGCTGTAAGCTGCTTATTAATCGAATCAATTTAGCGTTGTGTCGTATTTTCAAGGTTTTTTCAGTCATGCTGTATCTCTACAAATACTTTTCAACATTATTTGATCTTGGCCTTAAGCGTATGACCCCTTCTTTTTCAAGGAAGAGCTTTACACAAATAAAATAACTTAAATCCTCGACAATCTCCCCCCTTTTTTTCAAAGTAGCTGAACTGCGCTTTTCGCGGCACAAGGAGGGAGATTTTATAAAATTATGATTTAAGCAACATGCTTTTGCACAAGGATTGAACCCACAGAATAACCTGCACCAAATGAACACAGCACACCATATTCGCCATCATTCACCTGATCCGCACTACGATGTAATGCAATGATCACACCTGCTGAAGACGTATTGGCAAACTCATCTAAAATGATTGGTACCAAATCAGGATCCGCTTCTGCAACTTCTTTGCCGACAATGAGTTTTAAAATTAATTCATTCATATTGGCATTGGCTTGATGCAACCAAAAACGTTTTACATTTTCAGGTTGAATACTGTTCTTTTCCAATTGTGTAGAAATAATTTTCGCAACCAATGGACACACTTCTTTAAATACTTTGCGGCCATCTTGACGGAATTGCTTATCATCACGAGAAGTTAATTCTGAACCATTTAAGAAACCAAAATTATTTCGGATGTTATTGGAGAATTGGGTAAACAAATGGGTATCTACGATTTCAAACCCTGTTTTGCTGTCCGTTTCTTCAATAATTGAAGCTGTTGCAACATCACCAAAAATAAAGTGACAGTCACGTGAACGATAGTCAGTATGACCCGAGGTAATTTCTACATTAACCAATAGCACACGACGTGCACCCGTTTTTACAGCATCGTAGGCTTGTTTTAAACCAAATGTAGCAGCTGAACACGCCACATTCATGTCATAGGCATAGCCCTGAATACCCAATGCCGTTTGAATTTCAATTGCAACAGCAGGATAAGCACGTTGTAAATTTGAACAAGCCAAAATCACCACATCAATGTCTTCTGCAGTTACGCCTGCATTTTCCATCGCTTGTTTTGCTGCAATTACGCCCCACTCTGCTTGGATTGAAAGCTCTTCATCTGAACGTTCTTCTAAACGGGGACGTAAGCGATTAATGTCTAGGACACCTGATTTTTCAATGACATAACGACGCTTTACGCCTGATGCTTTTTCAATAAATTCTGCACTTGAACCACGACGGGCAACAACTTCACCCGCTTCAATTTTTTCAGCATTTTCACTGTTAAATTGTTCCACATAAGCATTTAAACAATCCACCAATTCTTCATTGGTAATCACTTCTTCAGGATGGTACAAACCTGTACCTGTAATACGGATGCCCATGTAAAACTCCTTTTTTAAATTCACAAATATTTCAAATTATTTCTATTCTAACCGATTCCAAGCTTTTCCCATACTTTTTGTATTCTGGTTGACGAAATCGGCATCTTGGTTTTCATCGGTTGAGAAAATAATGAAATACGTAGTTCCTCAACCATGAAGTAGACTTCTTTAACACGAACATCCGACTTAAACTTAAACAGTTTATCCATCCAAGGATCTACTTCTTTAATTGCAGCATCATCACGATTTAGATTATTCGGCAATCGATCTAAACGCAATAACAATGCTTTTAAATAACGTGGATATTCCTGCCAAATATCGGAAGATTTTGAATAAACAAAATTGGATAAGTTCATTAAATCCAGTTGATCTTCAATATCATTCATATTTTTAGCAAATACGTCTTGATCCAACATCAGCAATTGCTGGCGTATTTCCTGCCATTGAATATAAATTTCACTGATCAGCTTTAATGCTTCCTGACCATGACTTAAAAATGACTTTTTCACATCTGCCATGACTATCGCAAATTCTTCAGCATTAATGGGTAAATCTTGAATTGCCATTTGTAATGTTGCGTACACCAACATTTGCTCAAGTTGTGCTTTATCACCCAAAGGTGAATATGCCAATGCCAGTGGCTTGGAAATTTGCTTTTTCAATTGACGAATCAAATCCCCCAATTGCATATGAATCAAACGAATTACGCCTTCACGATGCTGCTTAATCGCTTCACTTTGATCATTAAAAGTCTGAATCACAATACCAGAGTCATCTTTCAACTCTAACTTAGCAAAGTCTTTGCTTGGGACCAGTGCCTGATATTGTTTAACCACAACCCCTGTCACCTTCTGAGAGGCCTCAAATACAAAGCTTTCAGGGAAAGTAGTAAACTCACCTTTTAACTGTTTGACCGGACTGTGTGTTTCAGTACGACAACGTGCTTTAAGTTCGGCAAGATCACGACCTTTTTCAATCACGCGGCCTTTTTCATCAATTACTTTGATAAATGGAATTAAGTACTGATCAATACGTTCAAAAGAAAAATCTTTACTGGTAATTTGTTCACCACGTAATTGAAATGCCAAAAACTCAAAAATATGCTGATGCAAATGTTGCGCATCGACTGCTTTGATCAATTTATTGGCTGTATCTGGGATCGGCACCAAATTACGACGTTTATCTTTTGGTAAGGCTTTTAATAACGCTTCGATTAAATCCAAACGCCAGCCCGGAATCCCCCAAGACCAAATATTTTCATCAACTTGCGCTAAGGCCTGTACCGGAATTTTTACTGTTGCGCCATCTTCATCATGACTTGGATCAAAACGATAGCTGGCAGCTAAACGTAATTGTCCATTATGTAAATAATCTGGAAATTGTTGCGTGGTTGGACGATCATTCATCCATAAATCATCATCATCAACAAACAGATAACGAGGATTCTGCGGCTCTACTGTTGCTCGCCAATCTTCAAAACTACGACGGCTGGCAATTTCTGTAGGCACTTTTGCGGCATAAAACTGATAAATGGTTTCTTCATCGACGACCAAATCACGACGACGCAGTTTGTCTTCCACACGCTCAACTTCTTTAAGCTTTAATAGGTTGTGTTTTAAGAATGGTGGCGTTGTTCCCAAGTTTCCTGTGGTTAACGCATCTCTTAAGAAAATTTCATGCGCAGCCAACTGATCTACTTTTTCATAATTGGTGGCGCGTTTCGGTTCAATGATCAGCCCAAATAGTGAAATCTGATCATAAGCATTGACCACACCCGGTTTTTTCGCCCAATGTGGCTCAAAATAATGATGTTTTAATAAGTTAGGTGCAGCTAAAAGAATCCATTCAGGCTCAATTTTTGCTAGTGTACGTAAATACACCTGTGAGGTTTCGACCATTTCAAATGCCATTACCCATGGGGTATTGGTTTTATGTAAGGTCGATGCAGGAAAAATTCGGGCTTTTTGCTGACGAACTGCCATGAAAATATTACGTTCGTCAGTTTTATTGGCAATAAAGGACAATAATCCTGTCAATAAAGCACGGTGTAAGTTTTCATAACTGGCTGTCTTTTCATTGAATGAAAGTTTTAAGCCCTGTGCTAAATCCAGTAATTGTTCATACGTTTTCTTCCACTCACGTAAACGTAGCCAGCTAAGAAAATGCTGTTTAGCAAAATTACGTCTTTTGCTTTCACTCAAAGTTTCACGATTTTCAGTCAGTGTATTCCACAGTTTAATATAAAATAGAAAATCTGAATCTGCTTCTTTAAATAATGCATGTTTTTGATCCGCCTGCATTTGCTTATCAGCAGGACGCTCGCGTGGGTCTTGTACTGCAAGCGCAGCAACAATAATCAAAACTTCATTCAGTACTCCAAAATGAGCACCACCGAGAATCATCCGTGCAAGGCGTGGGTCTATTGGCATTTTTGCCATTTGTTGACCAATTTTGGTTAAACTGTTGTTTTGAAGTTCGGCTTTTTTAGTGGCAGGTTGAGCAAGGTTTTTTGCTTTAGCACCAGCTACAGCTCCCTGTTGGGAAACCGCACTTTCACTTTGTGCAGCCGCTTGAGGAAGATTATTTGAATTTTGCACTTCATGGATAGCACCTAATTCAATCAGCAACTTACGCCCATCATTGACCAAACGATGGTCTGGTGGCTCAATAAAATCAAAATCTTCTACAGCACCTAAACCCAGACTTTGCATCTGTAAAATAACCGATGCTAAATTGGTGCGTTTAATTTCGGGTTCAGTAAAATCTGGACGACTTTGAAAATCATCTTCACTGTATAAGCGAATGCAAACACCTGGTGCAATACGACCACATCGCCCTTTACGCTGATTTGCAGCAGCTTGAGAAATCGCTTCAATCGGTAAACGCTGTACCCGTGAACGATAGTTATAGCGAGAAATACGCGCAAAACCACTGTCGATCACATAACGAATATTCGGTACAGTCAACGCTGTTTCAGCGACGTTGGTTGCGATGATAATACGTCGCCCACCACCAGAGGGATTAAAGATTTTCTGCTGTTCGGCCAAAGCTAAACGTGCATATAAAGGTAAAATTTGCGTGTGTTTAGGACCAAATTTTTGTAAGGTCTCTTGTAGTTCTCGAATTTCTTGTTCAGTGCTTGAAAAAATAAGAATATCCGCATGTTCCGGATGCCCCTTAGATTCAGCATCCTTAAAACATTCTTCTACAGCTTGTACCACCGCACGTGGTAAATTTTCTTCAAAATCATCAAAGTCATCATCATCACTGCCTCCGATCGTCATCTCAGAAATCGGACGATAACGCAGTTCTACTGGAAAGCTACGTCCTTCCACTTCAAAAATCGGTGCGCCATTAAAATATTCGCTAAAGCGATTCACATCTAATGTTGCTGAAGTAATAATGATTTTTAAATCAGGACGCTTTTTTACCAGTTGCTTCAGGTAACCCATGATGAAATCAATGTTTAATGAACGTTCATGCGCTTCATCAATAATAATCGTGTCATATTTATTTAAATAACGATCATTAGAAAGTTCAGCAAGAAGAATACCGTCCGTCATTAAGCGAACGATTGAATCGTTTGATCCTTGTTCATTAAAACGCACTTTAAAACTGATGCTTTCACCCAGCTTCTCACCCACTTCTTCAGCAATACGTTGCGATACACTTCGTGCTGCCAGACGTCGAGGCTGAGTATGACCAATCATCCCAGTTAAACCACGACCTGCAAGCATTGCTATCTGTGGTAATTGCGTGGTTTTACCAGAACCCGTTTCCCCTGCAACAATAATAATCTGATGCTTTTGAATCGCTTCAATCAGTTTATCTGCATACTGGGTAACCGGTAGATCCTGATTGAGTTTGATTGTCGGTAGACTGGCTAATCTTTTTTTGACTTGATGGTTTGATTTATCAAACAGTTCTTGGAATTTTTCAGGATGAGCATCTTTTCCTTTTTTCAGTCGATTTAAACGATGGCGATCTCGTACCATAACCCATTGATCGACATTTAACTGATTTGGCACAGATGCATTATCCTAATACTTAAAATTGAACGGAATATTTTACGCTGTAAAGCACAGGAGAGATAGTCCAATCAAAGTGAATTCATGTTTACGTTATATATGTATTATAAAAATAATATTTTAAAGCTGCTAAAGCTCACTCAACTAAGCAACTGTCTGTGGCTGCAAATATTCATATAGACCTAAATCTATTGCTGTATGATCTACATCAACCAGGTAGCTTGAAGTGATTCTTAAGTACAAAACAGCAGCCACCCATATCATTTCCACGCTATACAACATTGAAATGTGATGTAGTTAAAATTCAATTTATCTTATATGAACAAATTCTATACATTGAAATAAATTTTATATCTTTTTTAGAAATCGCCCTTGAAATATAGCCCCAGAAGCATCATGTTTGTAACAGATTAAAAAAGGATGCTTTGTCATTCAAACATCATCTTTATTTGCTTTAGTTGATGAAATACTGACAAAACAACGGTTTTTGGTGAAATGTATCTGGAGCACGCTAATTTGATTTTCCGATCTTAGCGATAAAAAAATACTATTTCCCCAATAATCTAAAATTCATTATTCTAGTTAAATATTAGATAAACACCTCAATCATGGAGATAATGATGAGCTTAATTAATACTGAAGTTAAACCTTTTAAAGCACAAGCTTTCCAAAACGGCCAATTCATCGAAGTTACAGAAGCCGATCTTAAAGGTAAATGGTCTGTAGTTTTCTTCTATCCAGCTGACTTCACTTTTGTTTGCCCAACAGAACTTGGTGACCTTGCTGACAACTATGCTGAATTCAAAAAATTAGGCGTTGAAATCTACTCTGTTTCTACAGATACACACTTCACGCACAAAGCTTGGCACGATTCTTCTGAAGAAATCAAAAAAATTGAATATGTAATGGTTGGCGACCCAACTTGGGTTCTTGCTAAAAACTTCGAAGTTTTAATTGAATCTGCTGGTCTTGCTGATCGTGGTACTTTCGTTATCGATCCTGAAGGTAAAATCCAAATCATCGAAATCAATGCTGGTGGTATTGGTCGTGATGCTTCTGAACTTCTTCGTAAAGTTAAAGCAGCTCAATATGTTCACGGTCATCCTGGCGAAGTTTGCCCAGCTAAATGGAAAGAAGGCGATGCAACTCTTGCTCCTTCAATCGACTTAGTTGGTAAAATCTAATTCTTGAATTAGATTAGGGTCTGTTGACAATTCGTCTATGTTTGCGACAACGTGTGTTTTTTAGGCGATACTAGGCGCGAAATACGAAATTTAGTCATTCTAAATAAGTAGTTCGTAACGACGTAACGGCAAAAAACACGCTAGTCCCGAAGGGTTGTGGCTAAAATTATCTCAGCCTCCGTTATGAAACTCGAAAATAGTCTCGCTATTCTCTTCGTTTCATGCCTTGCCTGCTCAATTTTAACCTACAACGCAAGCCATTTATGAAATATCAACAGACCCTCAACACATAAAAAAACCACGCTTTTTAGCGTGGTTTTTTTGCATTAGATTTTATGTATAGGTTTTTGTGTTTGTAGATTTTTATTTAATGCGACCAAATTGCAATTTCATATCCATCTAAATCTTTAAAATGAAAACGACGTCCACCAGGAAAACTAAAAATCTCTTGTACGATGGTTGCACCCGCCTCTTTCACACACACTAAGCTTTGTTCTAACTGAGCACTAAACAAAACAATTAATGCCCCACCAGAACTTTGCACATCATCAGACTGAGCAAAGCCCCCTTTTATCTCCCCAGAATCAAACTCACAATATTCAGGGCCAAAGTCGGTGAAAGTCCAGCCTAAGTTTTGATAAAACCTTTTACTTTGTTCGACATCTTTCACCATAAATTCAATATAGTTAATGGAAATTTTTTGACGAGCCGCTGACTGATCCATCGATGTTTCTCCTTAAATTTATAAAATATTGTTCTAATAGAAAATATGAGTCAATTGATAATACATTTAAACCACTAAATATAGGATAACAAATAATTATTTTTGCGTTGTTCTGCTCAAATGATCAACTTGCTTGAGTAGCTCAGGAATACGGTATTTCCCGTACGTGGACTGTACATTATGTTTCGCTTGCACTAATTCTATTCCGATGGCAGAGACGTATAATGGCTTAACACTTTGTCCACGTAAAATTTCAAATTCCTTTGGTGTTCCTCTAAATTCATTTTTAGCCACCCCAATCACAGGGGTTTTATCAGCTAAGGCAGCATATAAGTGCTGTCCTAAACCTGCTGTTTGTTCAGTGCCTAAATAGACATAGCCATCAATCACAATCATATCGATGGGTTCTTTCACCAAATCCAATAACGTTAAAATACACGGCAATTCACGTTTATAAAATTGACCTGATTCATAGTCAGCAATTGGTTTGATGGTGATAAGGTAATGATTCAATACAACTGAACTGCCCCAAGACTCAAATACTACACCAGCAACTTGTGCAGAGTTATCTGTATAAGCAACGTCTATTGCAAGAATCATGATCTACCTCTTAATCACTAAAATAAAATACCAATTTTCTCATTTACTGATGATTTTTTAAGTGTTTATCTTGCCCAGAATCTGTAATGTCAAAATATGAATATCTTTAGCAAAATATAAACAGCTTTATTTACAAAACCACTATACATTTCTTCAAGTGAATAGACTAATTTCAAAAGATACAGAATATATTTTTCTGTAAAACAATCAAAAGTTTAAGGGGTTGCTTATGGGATCAATGATTACCGTGACTTCTTGGAAGTACAATGCTTCTTCACGGTATTTAAAAATTTTTTATAACAATGGTTCTGGTGAACTTTACCATCCTGTCCCAGAATTTATATACAATAATTTACTACGATGTAGTGATAAAACAGCATTCGTGCATAAATATCTAGAATACGATTTACATTTTAAGCGACTTTCAATTTTATAGTTTTTTAGAACTGTGCTTTTAGAGCAAAGTCAGGGAGATTTCTCCCTGATGTAAAAACTCGATTAGTTTTTAAATGTCACCACAAACAGACCAGACCCAATCGACAAGGTTGTGGTCATAAACCTTTCATCTCGTTTAACTTCCGTGATAAAGCTCTTTACTTCAGCAGCATGTGATATCACATTATCTACAATCAGTACCCCACCATGCTCTACAAGCATCTTCTGTAGATATACCCAGTAATTTAAATAAGCATTGCGTTCAGCGTCCAGTAGAATAAAGTCATATTGCTCCTGACACTGTTCTAAGTATTTTTGCGCATCCCCTACCCAAAAATCAATCACGTCATCAACTTTTAACTCTTGAGCATGCAGCTGCGCTTGCTGAGTTCTTTTTTCATCGATCTCTAGCGTTGTCACCTTGGCACCTGTCACTTTGGCTGCATCCGCAAGCCACAATGTAGAATAACCCGTTGATGTCCCAATCTCTAAAATTTTCTTAGACTGCTGAATTCGCACTTGCATGGCTAAAAACAATGCTGATTCAGGTTCGATATTTCGATAACGTTTAATACGATCACACTGTGTAGCATCAAACTTAATAAAGGATTGATATAGTTCATTCAATCGTTGCAAAAATGGGTTACTTAAACTCATGTTTAGATCTTCCTTTTCACTATCATTGTTATTATTTCAATCATTTACGTCATTGCTATGACAATACATAGCTTTTGACAAGTTACATCGTTACGGTTTATTACGTGACTTTTTCAGCTGGTAAAATCTATCAAGTAAAACTCAAACCTCATGTAAAAATTCAAATCTCGCTTGGACTTGACCATCTTCTAATGTGACTTGCTCACAAAACATTTCATAAGGTCGAACCCAGATTGAATAATCATCATATAAACATTGGTAAACCACAACTTTTTCACGGGTTTCACTATGCGTTGCGACATGAAAGACTTGGTATAAATTACCTTTATAATGTTTATAAATTCCAGCTTTTAACATCTACACTCAACACTCTAAATACGATATCTATGTTATACAGGATAGCCAAAGAAAAAACTCGTCCGTAGACGAGTTTTTTATGCTTTTCAATTTTTAAATTAAGAAAAGTCTAAGCCTTTTTCAAATGCTTTTAACTCGTGGCGAGCCATTGCTAAGTTTGATTTAGAACGATCTAAAACAAGATAAAGGAATAAGTTTTCATTTGAATCAAGTGGACGAATCAAATGATACTGTTTACCTAATGTAATTAAAATATCTTCAATTACATCATCTAATTTCAGTGCTTTTGCTACTTTACGCTTAGCACGAACAACTTCAGTATTACCTGCTGCTGCTAATTCTAAGTCTAAACCTGCACCTGCAGTCGCTAAAGATAAACCACTTTCGCTATCTACTAATGCAGCACAAACGAAACCATCGATATCAGTTAATTGATCTAGTGTAATACGAGCCATGAGCATCCCCGTTTCTTTCAACATTGTTGTTCGCTTTAGTAATTCAATTTTTATTTTGCTTTACTAAAACACTTTACTATTTAGCTAAAAATATTCATTCCTAACTAACATGGATAAATTAGTATTCTTTTTTTGAATACCCATTTAATTTTATTTGATAATCAATTTTAATTAATTATTTCCCACACTCATTTTAATAGCATAAAAAATATTAACTATTCAATAGAAATTTAAAAAATAAATGACTAATTTGACTATTTAAAACTTTCAAAAAAATCCAACAAATACCAGAGAGAAAAAATCCAGTACAGATCTCTTTTTTCAAAAAAATGCAACTTATGTTACATTTTCTACAATGGCTTATCTATATATTTCTCATAAGTAATTCTGAGGTAGATTTGAGCTCATAGAGCATCTGTCCCAATAAAATATCTTTGTTGGTCATCGCCACTAAAACCAGTGGATGCTTTGGATGAGGAATGGCTGTCAAAAGTGCTTTTCCGTTCTCAGCATCAAGGGTAATTGTTTGACATCCAACGAGATTGATTTCTGAAACAAATGCAGTCACTAGGGCCAAAATCGAACTACTCACTGCGGCAATCTTTCCAGAATTGCTAATATTTTTCTTGTTGACTAAAGCAATTTCAAACCCATCAGAAGTACACAACATGATGAACTCGACACCACTGACAGAGTTCAAAAGCTGCCTGATTTGTTTTTCAGCATATGCTACAAAATCATCAGGTACTTTTCGAGATGTGTTTAGGTCAAGCATATTCAAGAAAGCCCCATAAATTAATTTGTAAATTCAGCATTTTCAAAAGCCGAAAACACAGGTTTTTCAGACTTTCTCCAGTAACAGAATTATTTGATATACTTCACATTTTACATTCAATTCTATCTGTTTTTATTGGCTTGTAAACATGTTTTTTCACTTTTAATTTAATTTTTTGAGCACTAATATTGTGCCACAAAGCTTCAAATTGTCAGATTTTTTTCAACAAGGTCACTTTCAAATAACTAATATCATAAATTGAGTGGATCTTAAACCTTATCTTGATTTAATTTTAACAATACAGTATTAAAAAACTTACTTTTTATCATTGGTTATTTTATTGATACTGGAAGTTCAAATATAAAGTGAGTCTATTGATATTATATGAAGCTTTTATTAAAACCAGATTTGTGCACTATTATTTGATATAAGATAAATTGATCTTATAAAAACTTTACATTTTATTTTTTGATTTGGTTATTTTTTGTGTTTATATTTATTTCATCCAACTGCTGGATGCCAAAAATTAATTCAAAAAAGGTACAAGACAATGAATAAACTTCTACTCTCTCTTGGTCTGATTGCAACGATTGCACTTGTTGGTTGTAATAAAGATAAAGCTCCAGAAACAGGGGCGACCGCAGGTGAACATGCTGCAAATGCGGTAGAACAAGCAAAACATGATGCAGAACATGCAGCTCAAAATGCAGCTGATGCAACTGCTAAAGCTGCGGATAATGCAGCAAATGCAACTGCGACTGCTGTAGATCATGCCGCTGATGCAACAGCACATGCTGCCGATGCAACAGTTGATGCTGCTAAAGATGCCACTGCAACTGCAGCTGGTGCTGTTGAAAAAGGTGCTGCGGACGTTAAAGAAAAAGCGAGCCAATAGTTTTAATCTGAAAAAAGCTCCTAAATATAGGAGCTTTTTTATATTTGTCATATATTTAGATTATCAATGAATCAGCTTTCAGTTACTTGGAGTTTTGTTTATGCCACATTCTCATCACCTAGAACAGCATTTTATACAACGTACAGGCTGGTTAAGGGCAGCAGTCTTAGGTGCAAATGATGGCATTATTTCTGTGACTAGTTTAGTGATGGGAATGGCAGCAAGTGGTGCGTCTAGTCACACGCTATTGATTACCTGTATTGCGGGATTGATTTCAGGTGCAACCTCAATGGCCGCTGGTGAATATATCTCCGTTAAATCCCAATCAGATATCGAAGCAGCGGATTTAAAAGTCGAAGCTCGTGAATTAGAAAAAAACCCACACTTAGAGCTTAAAGAACTGACTCACATTTATATTCAACGCGGTTTAGATCCCGAATTGGCGCATCAAGTAGCTGTTCAACTCACAGAAAAAGATGCCTTAGAAGCGCATGCACGTGATGAAATTGGGATCAATGAAGCAACTGCAGCAAGACCATTACAGGCTGCTGGTTCTTCAGCGTTATCGTTTTCAATAGGTGCCTTATTTCCAACATTGTCGATTCTGTTTAGCCCTGAAGCATATTTAGAAAAAATTGTTTTAGTCGTTGGTATCTTATCGCTGGTCATACTCGGTGCTTTATCCAGCTATTTTGCGGGTACATCAATACTCAAGGGTAGTTTCCGTGTGGCGGTATGGGGAATTATCGCAATGGCGTTCTCAAGCTGGATTGGTTCTCTGTTTCAAGTCACTCCGATGTGATCTAAGCCTCTATAAAATAAGCTACACTCTAAAGGTGTATTTGAATTATATTTTTATAATAAATACCGAACATAATTTGCTTATTCCAATTGGCTTGGGCAAAGTAACTTAAAACTCAAGGAGCTTAAGTATGTCTTTATCAGAACAATTAGGGATAAAACATCCCATCTTACTTGCACCAATGGCAGGCGTTTCTACCCCACTATTGGCAGCAGAAGTATCAAATCAAGGGGCTTTAGGCGCTTTAGGGCTCGGTGCAAATACCCTAGATTCTGCACTTCAACAAATTCAAGAAACCCAGGCGTTAACACCACATCCTTTTCAATTAAATTTTTTCTGTCATGAATCAACAGCATTAAACACTGAATCTAATACGCTGTGGAGTCAACATTTAGCAGCTGAATTTAAAAAATTTGGCGCAAATCCACCCACACAATTAAAATGCATTTACCCAAGCTTTAAAGATAATGATGATTTTTTAAACCTCTGTTTAGACACTCAACCCAAAGCGGTAAGTTTTCATTTTGGTATCCCGCATCAATATCAAATTCAAAAATTAAAACAGGCCGGTATCATCACTCTGGTTTCTGCAACCAATCTAACTGAAGCGCTGGCTATTGAAGAAGCTGGGATTGATATTATTGTAGCTCAAGGTATCGAAGCAGGTGGGCATCGCGGTATTTTTAACGCTCAAATTGATGGTGCAATTAAAACCTCAGATCTAGTCACGCTTATCAAAAAACATAGCTCACTGCCTGTCGTTGCAGCAGGCGGTATTATGAATGGGCAACAAGCCAAAGCCATGTTAAATCTTGGTGCTGATGCCGTACAATTGGGAACGGCTTTTGTGCAATGTAAAACATCAAACGCCAATACAGCATATCGCAAGGCCTTATTTGATCATCCACTCACTCAAATTACCACAAGCATTTCAGGTCGCCCAGCACGCGGCATCATCAATCATTGGCAAGCGAGGATTGATCAGCCCGACCGCCCGCATGTAGCCGCCTACCCTTATGCCTATGATTTGGCAAAACAGCTAAATGCTTTCGCGGTGCAACATGGTGATACTGGCTTTGGTGCATTCTGGGCTGGAAGTAATGTTGGACAGATTCGTGAATTAGAGGCTCAGGATCTGGTTAATCAATTGGTTGTGGAAATGAACCATTCTTAATGCTCAACTCAGCTGTCAATAGAATCTGAACTGCAGCAGCTTCTATTTATACTTATTATGCTTGGCTTTGTTCAACTAACATATACACTAAATCTAATTCAGGGCATGCATAACCCAATCCTGTCATTGCAGCGGTAATTTGCCCACGATGATGAGTGCCATGGTTAAAAACATGCATAAGTGTGGCAGCATAAGGCAAAGTCAGTTCTTGTCCAGAAACGCGTTTATAGGTTAAATCTGCATTTAAGGTTTTTTCATCTAACTGCTCTAGAAACTCAATCCAATTCTTAGACTTCTCTTGTAATTCATCTAGTAATAGTGTTTTTCCGGTTTGGATCATTGTATTTAATGCAATTGCAGGTGATACCCCCTGCTTAAAGCGTGAATACCAGAGATAATGCTCACCCAACAATAGATGATTCAAGGTGCCAACAATGCTTTTAAAGTAAAGACCAACATCCTTGTTAAAATCATCATCGGATACAACTTTTAAACTTTCACAAAGACGCTGGGTTGCCCAGATATTGTATTGTGCCAGTATTCTGAAAGAATCTTTATTCATGACTTAAATAAACCATCATTGTGGGTATATAGAATATAGGGTCTGTTGACAATTCGTCTACGTTTGCGACTACGAGTGTTTTTTAGGCGATACTAGGCGCGGAGTATGAAATTTAGTCATTCTAAATGAGTAGTTCGTAACGACGTAGCGGCAAAAAACACGCTAGTCCCCCGCTGCGCCTTGCGCTGCAAACAAAGCAGTGCTTTGTTCTTGCTCAGGGTTGTGGCTAAAATTATCTCAGCCTTCGTTATGAAGCTCGAAAATAGTCTCGCTATTCTCTTCGTTTCATGCCTTGCCTGCTCAATTTTAACCTACAACGCAAGCCATTTATGAAATGTCAACAGCCCCTAATCAGCTTGATAAAAATGCCATTTTGACTAGAATAGCGGCAAAATCAATAAAGCTAGCTTGATGCTCATGTTAAATCAAATTTTTTGCCAATCGGTGAATCATTTTCCACTTATTTGATTAAGTTTTAAATTTTTTAACAACTTATTCAAAATACAAGTGAGATTTATCATGTCTGCATATCATCAAATACGTGCGCTATATGACCGCGACACGATTACAGTTTATCAAGCCTATAACCAACAAATTGCACAATTGGCGGTACAACAACAAAAGTTTGTTTCGCCCTTCTCCTTTCACAGAATGACATGGATAAAACCTTCATTTTTATGGCTAATGGAAAGAAGTCATTGGGCAACAAAATCCAACCAAAATCATATTTTGGCAATCCGTATCAAACGTGATTTTTGGGAATATTTACTCAAGCAAAGTATCCATACAGACCCGATACTCTCTGCGCATAAAAATGGCGAACTCTGGTTTGAGTCTTTTGAAAATGCCAAAGTTCATATTCAGTGGGATCCTGAACGGAATTTAAAGGGAACTAAGCTTGAACAGCGTAGTATTCAAATTGGGATTAGTCGTTTTTTAATTCAAGCGTTTAACAACACGGCGATTCACTCAATCCAAGATATCACGCCTCTTGTAAATAAGATGGCGCAATTTCGACGTCTAGGACAGTATAAACACGCTGAAAAGCTCTTGCCTAAACAACGTATTTATCCTTTAAACGATGCATTAAAAAAACATTTGGTGATTGGTTGATTCAGTATGGGAGTTCGCTTCCATACTAATTACACCTTATTGATTACACATCCAATAAATTTAGCGACTCAACCTGTACATCACTCATCGTATTGCCTTGTTCAAGCAAGTGATTAAAGTAAGCCTCAACAACTTTTGCTTGTTCTATCGTGCTTTCCACTTTGTACATATTTTGACGGAATTCATTACTAGAATGTAAGCCTTTGGTGTACCAAGCAATATGCTTACGTGCAATTCGGCAACCCGAGTATTCACCATAGAACTGATAAAGTTCAGACAAATGGCCCAGTAATACGTGTTTTACTTCTTGAATATCTGGTGCTGCTAAATATTCACCGGTTTTTAAATAATGGGCAATTTCACGAAAAATCCACGGACGCCCTTGGGCCGCGCGCCCAATCATAACGGCATCAGCACCAGTATAATCCAATACATATTTGGCTTTCTCTGGACTGTCGATATCTCCATTGGCAATCACAGGAATAGAGAGCATCTGTTTGACTTCTTTAATCAAACTATAACGTGCTGTATTTAAATACATATCCTCACGGGTCCGACCATGTAAAGCTAAGGCTGCAATTCCGGCTTCTTCTGCTCGTTTCGCCACACGGATAATATTCTCATGGCCATTTAAAAAACCTAACCGCGTTTTTAACGTCACAGGCACATCAACCGCTTTTACCACTGCATCTAAAATTCGGGCAACCAAATCTTCATCTTTCAGCAATGCCGAACCTGCCAGTTTATTACAAACTTTTTTTGCTGGGCATCCCATATTGATATCAACAATTTGCGCACCATTTGCAACTTGATAACGTGCAGCCTCAGCCAACTGATCTGGTTCAGACCCTGCAATTTGCGCTGAAATCGGCGCTAATTCACCATCAAAATTTGCCCGATATAGACTCTTTTTGGTCATACGTAAGGTCTGATCAGAGGTCATCATTTCACTTACCGCATGCCCAGCACCAAAGTATTTGCACAGTGTCCTAAACGGACGATCTGTAACTCCGGCCATAGGTGCAACGATTAAATTATTTGACAGTTGATAAGGACCAATATACATATATATTCATACATTTTTAGACCTTCATAGTATACTGCATCTGCCATAGTGGCTCATCATTTTCTGAGTATGTTTTCTTCGACATGAAAAAATTAGTTCGACATCACGCATTTCTTAAATCTTTCAGCGTGTTAGCTCTTTCTTTAAGCCTAGTCGCTTGTGGTAAAGGTTCATGGTTTGCCAATGAAGATGATGAACAATTAAAACAAGAGCAAATCAGAAAACTGATTCCAAATCGTGTCAGTCAACGTGATTCGTGGGCAAAAGACATCTACGATATTTCCAATGAATTAAAAATCCCAACCAACAAAGAAAATATCTGCACCATCATTGCAGTGGTTGATCAGGAATCTAACTTTGTTGCCAATCCTGTTGTGCCAGGTTTGGGGGATAAAGCGGTAAAAGAAGTCACCACACGTTTAAATGAAAAATTTGAAGATAAACTTGGAACCACAATTGGTGGCACTGTTGCTTCATATTTTGAGAATGTTTTAAAAAATCAGCCCTCGCCTGATGATAACTATTTAAAACAAATGAGTCGTGTCCGCACTGAAAAAGATTTAGACGTACTTTATCGTGAAATCTTTGATTATATGGCAAAGCATTATCATGTGAGTGCGCTGACTGGTGCGGCAAAATTTGTTGGTCAAGATATTGCTGAAAAAATGAACCCAATCACCACATTAGGCTCCATGCAGGTTCATATCAATTATGCCAAAGAGCATAAACGCACCAGTATGAACATCAATGAATTACGTGATGATCTATATACTGAATTTGGTGGTTTATACTATGGAATCCATCGTTTAATGATGTATCCAGCAGATTATGATAAACCGATTTATCGTTTTGCTGACTATAACTCTGGGATGTATTCGAGCAGAAATGCCGCTTTTCAAAAAATGATTGATAAGCTCACTGAAGCTGATCTGGCACTCGATGGTGATTTACTCTCGTATGACAAAAATGGCGACCCACGTCCAGCGATAACTGATACAGAAAAAGCTCTCACTGCTTTATTTTCAAAAAATAATATTTTAGTTACGCCTAGACAGTTACGTAGTGATTTAAAAGACGAGAAACAGCAAGACTTTGAAAAAACTCAAACTTATATCGCTGTATCTAAACTTTATAAGAATAAAACAGGTAAAGATCCAATGTATGCCATAATGCCAGAAGTTGTCATTTCTGGGCCTAAATTGAGTCGTGATTATAATACTAACTGGTACGCAAGCCGCGTAAACGGACGATATGAAACATGTATGCACCGAGCAAAACGTTTAAAAATTTAGCATTATTTGATTTTGACGGAACCTTGTGTAAAAAAGACAGTTTCACAGGGTTTATTTTCTATGCTTTATCAAAAAGACATATCGTAAAGCAAGGCATCAAAATTTTACCGTGGATTCAGGCCTATTATTTAAACATCTATCCTGCCAACTCCATGCGTATCAAATTATTTAATGCAATGTTTAAACAAGCCGATGCCAATGAAATTCAAGATATTGCAAACGAATACGCTCAACGCTTAGTTCGACAACTGGATCAAAACCTTTATCAGCAGTTATTAAAACATCAAACAAATGGCGATGATGTTGTTTTGGTTTCAGCATCTGTAGATATTTACTTAAAAATCATTTGCCAAATCTTAGATATCGATTTGATTTGTACCGGTACTGAAGTCATAGATGGCAAATTTACTGGTAACTATTCCACGCCAGATTGTAGTTGTGAACAAAAACGACTGCGTATCTTAGAAAGATATGATTTAGATCAATATAATAAAATATTCGCCTATGGGAACAGTGAAGAAGATTTAGATATGCTTCATTTGGCCGACTATCAATATATGGTTGGTAAGGATCAGGTTTTACCCTATTTAGAAGATGAAAAAAAATTTGCGTAATTCAGCACTGATATTTTTCAATGTCCTATATCAATATCATCATGCCACTCTCTGAATTCTATCCCTATATTCAACACGGGTTAGAGAAATATCAAATTGAAATGGCAATAGAATATTTTGATTCAGATCATAAAATTCAAATGAAAATTGCCACGCCTGATAATTTACAAGAACAACTTCGCCAATATGATCATCCAAATCTTGGCTTCTATTTTCTCGATCAAGCTCAAAACATCAGTAAAGATAAAATCTATAAAGATGAATACTGTATATATGCGATTGCAGGCGAAGGTGGTCGAGAAACAGAGGATACGTTAGAAAAAATAAATCTAAGAATGCTATCAAAAACACCCGATAAAAATATTAAAAGCTTTTTTAATGCGATCAAACGTAAGTTAAATAGCGATGAAAATTTTGGCAAAGGTGTACAAGGAGGATCTCGCTTCCATGATCAACACTTTTACTTAAAATCATGGGTTGGTCATAAAGTTTTTAAATCCGATCTATACAACGAAAAAGCACCATTAATCACACCCAAATAAAAACCCCGCCAAAGCGAGGTTATATTTCTTAGAAATCTTAAAACCAATCAATAAATCGACATGTGATTACGATGAATCATTTCTAAAGAACGTGCTTCACCTAGTACCTGATACACCTTATCCGAAGCCAAACCTTTGACAGTTTCAGCAGAACGCGAACTAAAGTTCACCCGTCCAACCGCAACTCGATGACCATACTGATCAACACATTCCACAACATCACCGCGATCAAAATGCCCTTCCACAGCTTTTACCCCTACAGGCAATAAACTACGATGATTTTCCTTAATGGCTTTGACAGCACCATCATCTAAAACCAAACGCCCTGCAGTTTGAAGGTGTGCAGCCAACCACTGTTGATGTGCTGTAACACGATCATCATCGGTAATGAATAAAGTACCCAATAATTCACCCGCCATTAAACGAGCCAATACATTGTCACTTTCACCACTGGCAATCAACGTTGGACAACCTGACTTGGCAGCCAGACGAGCAGCACGAACTTTGGTCAACATGCCACCACGACCAAACTTACCACCACCACCTGCCATATCAAACAAGGTTTCATCCATTGCACGAACAGTATGGAACAATTTTGCATTTGGATTAGAACGCGGGTCTGAATCAAACATCCCTTGCTGATCAGTCAAAATGATCAGTAAGTCTGCATGAACTTGCCCTGCAACCATTGCTGCAAGCGTATCATTATCACCAAAGCGAATTTCATCAGTAGACACTGTGTCATTTTCATTGATTACAGGAATCACTTTCCAATCAATTAAATTTTGCAGTGCATCACATGAGTTAAGGTAACGACGGCGATCCGCAAGATCATCATGAGTTAACAAGACTTGCGCCGTTTGGATAGAATGCTTTTCCAACACGCTTGACCACGTATGAATTAGCCCCATCTGACCAATGGCAGCACAAGCTTGTAGACTGGGTAAATCGGTGGGTCGATTCTCTAGCTTCATGCGAACCATCCCTTCAGCCACAGCACCTGAAGACACAAGAATAATCTCGTGTCCTGCATTGTGTAGATCTGCAATTTGTTTCGCCCAATGCGAAATTGCATCCAAATCTAAACCTTGCCCATTTGCTGTGAGTAAAGATGATCCGATTTTAACAACGATACGTTTTAAAGCCTTGAGCTGACGTTGCCCATCTACCACTTCTATCATCTTGTCCTCGGTCTTTCTTTTCTAAATGGGTATCTTTAGAGACTATAGATACCCTTAGAAATTAGCGTACGTAGTACACTTCCATTTCGCCATCATCCTCGCCATCGTCATCCTCATCATCTTCTTCCTCTGCCAAAATACCAGCAAGACGTTGTTGACGACGCATTTCACGATAAGCTTCTTTTGCAGCAATCGTTTGCTCACGTGTTTCAGCTTCAAGCTGATCACGGAATGCTTTCATTTTCGCTGCATACTCTGGATCTTCATCTTCCAACTCACGTTGTTGCTCGATTTGATCCATGAGGTAATACACAACAGGTTTGGTACCTTCTTCAAGCAAGCCTGAAGTTTTAAATACAGGACCATCCCATTGTAATTCTTCAAGAATATGATTACACCATTCTTCTTGAGTATCATCAGTTAATTGATCAAGTTTGTTTAAAACAAGAACAATCGGTAATTGAGCCAATGTTGGTGAGAATTTTTTCAATTCTTCCACAATCGCTTTGGCATTGTAGGCAGGATCTGAACCATCAATCGGTTGTACATCGACAATATGTAAAAGAATACGTGTACGTGCCAAATGCTTAAGGAAGCGAATCCCTAAACCAGCACCTTCCGCCGCACCTTCGATCAGTCCAGGAATATCCGCCATAACGAACGAACGATGACGATCCGCATCGACCACACCTAAGTTCGGTACCATTGTTGTAAATGGATAATCTGCAACTTTTGGTTTAGCTGCTGATACTGCGCGGATAAAGGTAGATTTACCTGCATTCGGCATTCCCAATAAACCTACATCCGCTAGAACTTTTAACTCTAAACGAATTTCACGGTATTCACCTTTGATACCATGTGTACATTTACGCGGAGAACGGTTGGTCGATGATTTAAAATGAGTATTCCCCAAACCACCATCGCCACCATGTGCAACTAAAACCTTTTGGCCACTTTCAACTAAATCGCCAATAATATCGCCAGACTCTGTATCTACAATGGTTGTTCCTACTGGAACTTTCAGGATAACTGATTCACCACCACGACCAGCACAGTTTGCGCCAGCACCGTTTTTACCACGTTCAGCGCGAAATTTACGGGTATAACGATAATCTACTAAGGTGCTGGTATCGTTGTCAGCTTGAATATATACGCTGCCACCACGACCACCATCACCACCATCTGGGCCACCAAATGGTACAAATTTTTCACGGCGAAAACTGGCTACGCCATTGCCACCGTCGCCAGCCTCTACGGTAATGACTGCTTCATCAACAAAGCGCATGTTGCCAATCCTCTAAAATCTTTAAAACCCCATATTCTGCCATATTTTCAAAAATTTCTCGAATAGTATTATTCAGCTAAGCATGAATTTTCTTAAACTTTTTTGATCAGAGGCTTGATAATGCATATTTTTATTCGATTTCGATTGTTTTTTATTCATATATTTTTCTATAATCAGTTACATGAAAATCAATAATTCAAAATTAAATCACGCTTATTTTAATGAATCTCACAATTTCTGTTTATTCGCATTCGATTTTTTGATTTTCGATCTTATACATTAATTTTAAGGAACAATAATATTGTCTATCGTCCAACTCAGTGCTACGCTTGGACCCGCAGAATGTCAACTCGCTGTAAAATATACGCTTCAAGAAATACACAAAGAAGCCAAAACAAAAAAGATCCATCTCCAAACAATTGAAAGCAATGCGACTCAACATGGTTATTCCTCGGTACTTCTAAGTGTCGATGAGGATGCTCGAGCATGGCTCCATACTTGGCTCGGTACAATTCAATGGACTTTCCAAAGTCCAATTCGCCCACAACATAAACGTAAAAACTGGTTTGTAGGCATTACGCTTTTCGATACACCGTTGCAACTCCCCCCAGATGACACCATCACTTTTCAGGCCTGTCGTGCTTCAGGTGCTGGAGGGCAGCATGTCAATACGACAGACTCTGCTGTCCATGCAACTCATGTTGCATCTGGAATAAGTGTAAAGGTCATGTCTGAACGAAGCCAACATGCCAATAAACGTGTGGCAAAAGAGTTGATTGCACTCAAACTACAACAACAGATGGAGAGCCAGCAAGCCCATCAGAAACACGCTCAACATTTACAACACGCGTTGATAGAGCGAGGCAATGCCGTCCGAGCATTTAAAAAGTGATGTTTTTACATCACTTCAATTAAACGATATGCAAATTGAAACGTACTATTTTCTTTTTCAATTAGCTCAGCACTTAATGTTAAATCTGCCCATTTTTCTGTTTCATCATTTAACGTGGTTTCTAATTTGGCCTCTATTCCATAACCACCTTGATAATATTGAAAAACTTCAAAATTCTCATTTGAAATTGTTAGTTCAGGAATGTTTTGATCAAAATAGTAATGTAAAACGTCTTCTTGAATTTCATCCCAAACGGCTTGAGATATTCCAAATTTTAAATGAAGTTGTTTAAAATTTTTATGACAAACTGCTTGTATAAATTCCGCACATAATTGATATGCAATATCTTGAATATTTTTATCCATTGAATACCTAATTAAAAATAGTTTTGATTATAGAAATTGATTTCTAATCGAAACACGATTTTATCACAACAATAAAAAAAGGAAGCCTGAGCTTCCTTGATTTACAACACAACAAAATTAAGACTTCTGCAAATCCAATTGAGGTTGATTTGATTCTTCAAGCATTTTACGATCCACTTCAGCCGGATTATTTAAAGCGTCATTTAGCTTCTCAACATCTAGCTTACCAACCCACTTCGCAACCACAATCGTTGCCAAAGAGTTACCGACCAAATTAGTCAATGCACGTGCTTCAGACATGAAACGGTCAATACCTAAAATCAAAGCCAAACCAGCAACTGGGATATTGCCTACAGCAGCCAAAGTTGCTGCCATTACAATAAAGCCTGAACCAGTTACACCTGCTGCACCTTTTGATGAAATCAACAAGACTGCAAGCAAGGTAATTTCATGCCAAATATCCAGTTGAGTATTGGTTGCTTGTGCAATAAAGATCGCCGCCATAGTCAAATAAATAGAGGTACCATCAAGGTTAAATGAATAACCTGTTGGAATCACCAAACCAACCACAGACTTTTCACAGCCAGCAATTTCAAGCTTTTTCAGCATACGCGGTAATACAGATTCTGAAGATGATGTACCCAATACAATCAACAACTCTTCACGGATCATACGAATCATTTTTAAAATGCTAAATCCGCAGAAACGACTGATCGAACCTAAAATAATAAAGATAAACAACAAACATGTGATATAGAAACAAAGAATTAACTGTGCAAGTTGCGCTAAGCTACCAATCCCATACTTACCAATGGTAAATGCCATCGCACCAAAGGCACCGATTGGCGCAAGTTTCATAATCATATTCACAATGTTAAAGAACACATGCGAAATTTGATCAATCAATCTTAATACTGGTTTTCCAGCATCGTCAAGTTTATGTAATGCAAAACCAAACAATAAGGCAAATAAAAGAACTTGTAGAATTTCACCTTCTGCAAATGCACCCACAACCGTATTTGGAATGATATGCAAAAAGAAATCAACAGTAGACTGTGATGCACCTGATTCCACATACTTACTGATACCCGTGGTATCTAAAGTCGCAGGATCAACATTCATACCAACGCCCGGTTTGGCGATATTGATAACAACCAAACCAATAATCAGGGCAATGGTAGAAACGACTTCAAAGTATAAAAGTGCAATACCACCAGTCTTACCTACTGATTTCATGCTTTCCATGCCCGCAATCCCACTGACCACGGTACAGAAAATCACAGGGGCAATAATCATTTTAATGAGCTTAATAAAAGCATCACCTAAAGGTTTGAGTTGTTCGCCTAAACCTGGAACACTTTTCTCTACACCATTGATCAATTGAGTACCACTTGGAAAGTAGTGCCCTACAATCACACCCAAAATAATGGCAACAATCACTTGAAAATAGAGTGACTTATACAGCGGTTTCTTAGCCATGATAATTACTTCTTTCTATATTTCTGTTTGAAGAAATATCCAATGTTAATGCTACCATTTGCTGACACAGTCCAAAATCTCGATAAAAATTTCTGAGAAGTTGGTTTTTAGCAAATAAAAATCCCTTCAGAAAACGAAAGTTTTCCAAAACAATGACAACGAATGACGATGTTTAAGATTTATTCTCTCTAGCACCTTGGCCAAAAGAATAAATACAGAACAGGAGATAAAAAATAAAACGCTCTTCAAGTCTATTTTAATTAATTTTTGATGATCAATCTCTATGCAAATGTTAATTTCGCCTAACATCTGTGCAATTTATGCTTAGACCTTAGTCTAATATCATCTATATCTATACGATTCAGATCCATTTATGGCATAGTGTATTCCACTGTCTCCTCTCCCTTGATCCATTTGACATGAATACAAAACGCAATCTTTATAAAGACTTTGAACATCCTTTTGCGCAGTTTGTGCGAATTGTCGGTAAAGGGAAAAATGGTGCACGATCATTAACTTATGATGAAGCTTATCAAGCTTTTTCAATGATTTTGAAAAATGAAGTCTTAGATGTGCAACTCGGCGCATTTTTAATGTTGCTTCGGGTCAAAGAAGAGTCTGTAGATGAACTGACAGGCTTTGTCCAAGCGACCAAAGACCAATTGAATTTTCAGCCACTTGCTGTGGATTTAGATTGGTCATCTTATGCAGGTAAACGCAAACATTACCCATGGTTTTTATTGGCAGCATTAACACTTTCAAAGCATGGCTATAAGATCGTGATGCATGGTGCATCAGGCCATACCATGAACCGTGTGTATACTGAACAAGTCTTAGAATACTTAGGCTTTCCAATTTGCCAAAATGAAGCACAAGTCAAACAGCAACTAGACACCCAAAATTTTGCCTATTTGCCTTTAAATGTGGTCTCTCCGATCTTGGCAGATTTGATCAATCTTAGGAATGTGATGGGTTTACGCTCCCCGATTCACACACTGGCTCGTTTGATTAATCCATTCAATGCCAAAGCAACCTTACAGGCAATTTTCCACCCTGCTTATCGTAGTTCACATCAACAAGCTGCCTTTCAATTAGGTTATAAAAATAGTGCTGTGATTAAAGGTGAAGGTGGCGAGTTTGAGCGCAATCCAGATGCCAAAACCCTTATCTGTGGTATTCAAAATGGTGAACTTTATGAACATGAATTACCTAAATTAACCGATAACCGCAGCCCAACAGAAGAACAACTTGATCTCGCTATTTTTAAAGCAGTTTGGGAAGGCCAACAAGCACATGAGTATGGTGAAATTGCCATCACTGAAACAATGGGCATTGCTTTATATACCATGGGTATTGTAAATAACTATCCAGAAGCCATGAGTAAAGCAAAGCATCTTTGGAACACACGTTTCTAATTTCATCTTCAAACAGAAGCGTGAACGTTATTGATCACGCTTTTGGATAAAATAAAAATCAGCCCAATAGGGATAACTTTTCCCTGAAGAATGAATATTGATAAGTTGCAACTGATCACCCATTTTGACATCGATATTATTGGGTTGATAAGGACCAGATAAATAAGCATCTTTTTGCTTTCCAATCAGACTTGAACAATACAGATGATGGGTTTTTATCTTTTTTGATGCGTCGGCTGTATAAGCATTACGGATCTTGATACCAATTAACAGCATGGGATAGCCATCATTTTTAATTGATGTATATTGTGTGACTGGCGTTTGGAAATTTTGACTTGCGGTTACGGTAACATCTAATAAACATTGAATACTTCTTGCATCACTTGTTCGCTCAGCGAATGCGCTGGTCGAAATTGCAGTGATACAGACTAAACTGAGTCGAGCAAGCTTTATTGTTTTGAACAGCTTGAGCATTTTAACCTCTTTATCGTTTTTATCATGCTGAATATCTTTATCACCTTATTACTCACTTCTCGTTTGAACGTATTTATCGTTTTAACATAGTTATCGTTTTAATAGCATCATGATTGAAACAGTTTAAATATTATTGTTTTTTAAATTGAGTGTTTGAATCACAAAGTAAAGCTACTCTATGATTCAAGGGATCTTTTGCTCAGTTAGATAAAACGAATCGGTTTAAATTCTGGCTCAGGCACATGCGAATCACATTCCTCACCTTCTTCTTTATGCCCTTTATCGATATAACCTGTACGTTCTTTTTCAGGTATATTCTGATGTTCCCAAGCAATCACTGCTTGCATACAGGTTTGACGTTGCTCAGCAGTCAACGCCACACCATTTGGCCATTTACCAATTTCTACCGCAGTTTTTAAACGCTCAACAATGTCAGCATCTAAAATAGAAAGCATCTGTTCAATATTCATGGTCAATCCCGCTGAAAAGAATCAAAATCTTGATTCCAGCCAAGTTTAGTACGACAAGCCATATAGAAGTCATAACCTGGTGGATGTAAAAGTATTAGTTTGAAGGGATGTTTACGAATATGCAAACTATCACCGACATTTAATGAAACGCTATGCTGTCCATCGGCACTGACCATCGGCAACACACGGTTTTCACGGATCAATATCTTAATTTCGCTTTGCCCACCCACCACAATCGGTCTTGATGACAACGTATGTGGGTGCATTGGAACCAAAGCAATTGCATCCATACTTGGATGTAAAATCGGTCCACCACCAGATAAGGCATATGCCGTTGAACCTGTCGGAGTCGATACAATTAAACCATCGCTGTGTTGACGATAAACATATTGCCCATCAATGTTCAGCTCAAAATCAATCATATGTACAGATTTACCAGAATGAAGTACCACATCATTCAAAGCAATTGCATCATAAATTATTTCATTTTTACTGCGAATTTCAATTTCCAATAAGAAGCGACGATCAAGCTGGAACTCACCTTTTAAAACTTGATCTAACTTAAACAGCACTTCAGTGGGTTTAATATCTGTTAAAAAACCTAAGCGACCGCGGTTCACCCCAAGTACAGGAATATTGTATTTTACCAATGCACGTGCAGCATGTAATAAAGAACCATCACCACCCACGACAATAACCAAATCAACCACTTCACCGAGCAGATTCTTACTGACAGTTTGTGTATTGGTATAAGGTACAAGTTGTGCTGTAGCTGTATCAAAAACTGGATGCAGACCCAAACTTAATAAATGATCGTGTATAAGACAAAGCGTATCAACCACAGATGATTTATCTGGTCTTCCAATTAAACCGATATTACGAAAGGTCTTTGGTGAAATTTGCACAGATGCGGTAGCTCCACTGAAATTCTGAGATATAATAGCACTCTCAGTATATGTTTATAAAATCATTCATATACGAAAAATAACGAGAATGTTTAAAAAGCCTTTAAATTTGTGTATTTCACAGATTTATTATTGCAAAATTAAGAAAAGCTTCGCATGATTAGCGAAAATAAATTTGGGTATTATTATCTGTATATGAAGACCGAACGTGGTATAGGCTTAATTGCACTGATTTTTTGTGTATTAATTATTGCAGTATTTCTCGCATTTAGCGTCTACTTAATTCGCCTCGACAATGTTATTCGAGATAAGTTTGAAGGCAATCGCTGGGATATTCCTGCGAAAGTATTCGCTCGTCCATTAGAAATTTATGCAACTGCGCCAATTGCCCAAATAGAGTTTGAACAAGAGCTCAAATTACTCGGTTATAAAAACAGTGATAGTTATACCAAATCGGGAACCTATATTACCCAACCAAATACAATTTACGTGCATACACGTGGCTTTGACTTTGGTGACAGTGTAGATCCAGAACAAGTCCTACAGGTGACCTTTGCTGGTGATACAGTTACAGATGTAAAAGCCACCAAACCGACCAATACTGGAATCGCACGTCTAGAGCCAATGTTAATTGGTGGTATCTACCCGCAACACAATGAAGACCGTGTCCTGATCAAATTAAATAAAGTTCCTAAACCTTTGATTGAAGCATTAATCGCCACAGAGGATAGAAACTTTTATCGCCATCATGGTATTTCATTCCGTGGTACAGCGCGCGCGTTACTCAGTAATGTGACTGGTGGTAAACGTCAAGGTGGTTCAACACTGACGCAACAGTTGGTTAAGAACTTTTTCTTAACCCCTGAAAAAACCTTAAAACGTAAAGTAAATGAAGCCCTGATGTCGCTGTTATTAGAGCTTCATTACAGTAAAGACGAAATTTTAGAAGCCTATTTAAATGAAGTGAATTTAGGTCAAAGTGGTAACTACTCTGTCAATGGTTATGGCTTGGCTTCACAATTCTATTTCGGCTTACCGCTCAGTGAATTAAATATTTCACAACAAGCATTTTTGGTCGGTTTAGTTCAAGGCCCTACCCTATTTAACCCTTGGAAAAATCCTGAAGGCGCAAAAAAACGTCGCGATATTGTGCTGAACAATATGTTGGTGATGGGATACTTAGACCAAGCGCAATATGAAAAAGAAATTGCACGTCCACTCAATGTGGTGCGTAAACCAACATTAGGTACAGCAAGCTTCCCAGACTTCTTAGATATTGTACGTCGTCAACTTAAAACCGAATACCAAGAATCAGATTTAACCAATCAAGGTTTAAGAATTTTTACGACACTTGATCCAATTGCACAAACTAGAGTGCAAAAGAGCTTTAGAGAAACGGTGAGCCGTTTAGCCAATGCGAACCCAGCAAGACTAAAAGACCTACAAGGCGCTGTTTTAGTTACCCGTCCTGAAAATGGCGAATTGATTGCCGCTGTTGGTTCAACCCAAGACTTTACTGGCTTTAACCGTACTGTAGATGCGAAACGTCAAGTGGGTTCTTTGCTTAAACCTGTGATTTATTTAAGTGCGTTGGAATCAGGTCGTTATAACTGGGCATCACAAATTGAAGATGCGCCAATTAGTTTACCTGTCAGTGGTAATCAAACCTGGACACCAAAGAACTATAGTGGAACAGGTCATGGTTATGTTCCGATGTCTCAAGCCTTAGCAAACTCATATAACTTATCTGCTGTGCGTTTAGGGAACGAATTTGGGATCTCTACATTTAGCAACAACTTGTCTAAATTTGGCGTAACTTCAAAGATTCCAAACTACCCGTCTATTTTCCTTGGTGCTGTTGATATGTCGCCCATGGAAGTGATGAGTATTTATGGTAACTTTGCAACAGGTGGATTTAAATATCCAACCAAAGCCATTCGTACTGTTGTAGATTCTAATGGTCGTTTATTGGAGCGTTTTGGTTTAAATGTACAACAGACCATAGACCCTTCTGCTGCCTTCTTGTTGAACTTTGGCTTACAACAAGTCATGTCTGCGGGTACAGGTAAAGCGGCTTACAACACATTACCTGCTGATCTCAAACTTGCAGGCAAATCTGGTACAACCAACGATACCCGTGATTCTTGGTTTGCTGGATATTCAGGCAATAATTTAGCAGTGGTGTGGTTAGGCTTAGACAACAATAAAATCACTGGGCTTACAGGTTCATCTGGTGCATTACCTGTCTGGATCAATGTCATGAAGCAATTACGCCAAAAACCAGTGAATTTACGTCAAACAGATGATATTTCATGGCAATGGATTGACTCTCGAACTGGGGAGCTTTCAGCACAAGGCTGTGAAGGCGCACTATATATTCCATTATTACGTCACACAGTTCCTAATCGTGCGACAGAGTGCGGAATGCCATATTATCAAGTTGATCCTCAATCCACGCCTGATACGCAACAAAACACTTCACAGCCGCATTCAAGTGATAGTATAGAAAACTATATTCGCGAAAGTGAAGACAGCTTAGATCAGGACTCAAGAGGTCATGTGATCTCAAGTGGTAGTTATAACAACTAATCTAAACATGTTGAATATACGGGTAAATTGGCTTTTAAATAGGAATTTGTGATGAAACGAAATGTAAGCACAATCGCTTATATTCTAAGTTTAAGCGGAATATTAACTTTGGCTGGGTGTCAAACAACACCCCAACAAAATTCTAAACCGAGCAAATCTGTTGAAAAGCCAAAATCTGAACAGCCAGACCATCGGGTTGCTACACCAGATGGAGTAAAAATTACCCCTTATGAACGCCCTGAAATTAAACGTGAAAAAGTTCCTGTCGTGATTGCACCGCAATCCAAGCCTCAAACGCAAAAATTTGAGGATGGGGAAAATATCCCAGCATTTAAACAGCTCATCCAACAAACTCAAACTGCGTATCAAAAAGGTCAGTGGGATGAAGCTGAACGTTATGCAATCCATGCACAACGTATAGCACCACAATCAGCACAAGTGTTCTCTTATTTGGCTCAAATTGCCAATCAGAAGAAACAATACGCGAATGCTGAATCTCTAGCGCGACGTGGTTTAAGTTATGCGCAAAGTCCATCCCAAAAGAAAACCTTTTGGAATGTTATTTTGCAGGCTGCTCAGCAATTAAAAAATCAACAGACCATCGCAGAAGCGCAAAAACAGTTACAACGCTTATAACTGTTTAAGGCAATACCTCTGCTCGATTAAAAATTTCGAATCCCAGCAATCCCGTATGCATAATGCTGTTGTGCAATCACTAAATCGGCTTGGCTTAATCCCCCCAATGCAAAGACGGGTAAATCACAAGTCTTGGCATATTCAGCAAATTTTTCCCATCCAAGTGCATTGGCTTCAGGATGGGTCTGGGTTGCAAATACTGGACTTAAAATCACAGCATCAAAACCTAATGTCTGTGCTCGCTGTAAAGATACCAAATCGTGACATGCTGCTATACAACGTAGACCGATTGGTAACTGCCCGATGTGTAAATCTATCAATTGATGCTGTTTATAATGTACAGCAGCTATACTTTTTTGAAGATGCTCAGGCAACTGTTGCCATAAATCTATATTGACGATCAAATGAGATAAGGCGTTTGGATCTAACTGCGAAATTTGTGTTACAGCAATCTGATCTGCAGTCGTTCTAAAATAAAAAAATTGAGGGTTGTCAGCTCGTTTTTTTTCTATATTCAACGCTGAAAGATTCTGGGAGATTTTAATTTGATGCGCCCAGAACAGCCGTTGAACAATCGCTTGATTGGCTTTGGGGAAATTAAGCTCGAATAGCTGATCGCGTCCATACCATGTCCATGGTTTCTGAATATCATGCAAATATTGTTCAGGAACAGTGGCATGAAAAAGATGGAGAAACACTTCAACATCATCATAAACATGATGAATCACATCAAAAGCATGCCATTGCTGGATGCCAATTCCCACTTCCTCAAAGATCTCTCGACGACATGCTTCAACAGGCGTTTCCCCTGCTTCAATTTTGCCGCCAGGAAATTCATATTTATTGCCCTGATGCTGATCCGCATTGCGCCAACCGACCAACACTTTCCCACGATAAAGTAATAAAGCGATAGCCACATGAATACTGGGTTTAGACATAAAAATCGACACCTGAATTTTTAATGAATTGTAAGCAATTATAGAAATTTTATAAATGATAAAAATTATCGTTGACAGACCTATTCGATAATGATTATCATTTAAATCACTTAGACAGCACCCCACACGGAGTAACAATAATGAACGCACCTTTTAGCCTATTCACACGTAACACTGAAGCTCACCAATCTCTTCCGATGTTACATTCAAATAACTTATTTGCATTAGGGCGCGAAATTCGCATCATGCATGCTGGAGAAGAATATCGCTTACGTTTAACACGTAACAATCGTCTAATTTTGACCAAATAACTATAAAAACATTAAGTTAAAACAAAAAACGTGGGAACAAGCAGTATGAATCAGCGCATACTGCTTTTTAATTTTGTCAGCTGATTTTTAATGCTTATCTATAGATTTTTATACAACAACCTATCTCTATAAAACGATCTAATGAAATGCTAAGCACTCAATAAAAATAACCGATTCAATCGTACAGCTTTAACGTAAATAAACACAAACGCTCAAACCGCCATATTCGGAAGCAGCAAACTGAATCTGTCCATGATGCAGATCGATCACCTTTTTACAAATTGATAAACCTAAGCCTGAACCTTGTGTTTTGGTCCCTAACGCTCGGTAAAAACGTTCACCTAAACGATCTAAGATGTCTTGAGGAATACCCTCACCATCATTTTGAATTTCAAAGCTATAGCTATTGTTTAAAGGTCCAATCTGAATATAAATATTGCCTTGTGCTGGCGTATAACGAATCGCATTATCTACAAGATTGCGAATACAGATAAAAAGTAATTCTTCGTTTACATAGACCTGAACATCTTCGCTTTGGATATGAATCTGAATCTGCTTTTCGTCTATAAAAGGATCTAAACTATTTATCACATGCTGAGTCATTTGCTCCAGACTTATCCAAGTCTTCGGTAATTCACTGGCATCCGCTGGATCTAATCGGGCCAAAAGCAAAAGATTTTCAAGGACTAGCGTTCCTCGATTCACATCATTTTGAATACTATTGAGTTGCTGATAAATCTCAGGAACCTCTGCATATTTGCGTTGTAATAACTGCAAACGCATTTGTATCGCAGAAAGCGGTGAGCGCAATTCATGTGATGCATCAGCGGTAAAGCGTTGTTCAGCAATTAAAGCTTGATCCAGTCGAGCAAGCATTTGATTGAGCTGATTGACCATCGGCTCAAGTTCTTTAAATGCAGGCTGTTGCTGAATTAAGCTGAGATCATTGGCATTTTTCTCTGCAATTTCTGTTGAAAGCAGTTGAATGGATTTAAATTGTTTTTTAACTGAGAAATGTAAAATCAGCCATTGCACCAACCAGAGACTCAATAAAACCAATAAATAGCTGATAAAACTTTGCAATAAGTCTTTAAAACGGACACTTAAGGGTTGTACAACATAGACGCTTAACTGAGAATCCTGATCAATCGCTCGATAGCTACGTAACAACTTATTTTCTGCCCAAATAAATGCATATCCATTGTCTTCACTCTTAGCCAGAAGATTGTCATGCCCCTGTTGCAAATCAAATTCAGGTGATTCGGTCAACATCACCTCACCATTCATCAATCGATATTGAATATTAAATTCATCACTTAACTCATCCAATTGAAAACCAGACGTGGAACTTAAATCTGAAATCAGAAGCATATCTGCAACTTCATCCATGATTTCATCTTGTACGTTCATGTTGTGATAAATCGAAAGACTGACCAGAAGTATCAGCGCAAAAATACCTGCCACAATTGAACTGAGCATTGAAGTCTTAATCAGCTTGGTTTGTAGTGATACTGCCTGGGTCATATTCATCCTATTGAAATCATTAAAAGTACTCGGTGAAATACTCAATCTTGCTCTTTATTCATACGATAGCCCAAGCCACGGATTGTTTTGATCAAATGTCCACCGATCTTCTTACGCAATTGATAGATATAAACTTCAATCGCATTACTCTCAATTTCATCCCCCCAAGCATAAAGAGATTCTTCCAATTGCTCACGTGTCACAATATGTTCAGGCTTTTGCATCAATTTATATAAAATTTGAAATTCTTTTGCGGTGAGATGAACAACTTGCTGATCCTGAAATACGGTTTTCGCTTGAGTATCTAACACTAAATTTTCATATTTTATTTCATGTAAATTTGTGACTTGAGTTTGTCTGAGCTGGGCCCGTACTCGAGCAGATAACTCTTCTAAACTAAAAGGCTTTACCAGATAGTCATTTGCGCCGAGATCCAAACCTTGCACACGATCTTGAATACTATCTCTTGCGGTAAGAAAAATCACAGGAATTTCTGGAAATTGACGTTTTAACAGTTTAAGAATTTCATCGCCAGTGGCTTTGGGCAAACCACGATCTAATAAGATACAGTCATATTGATGTTGTTCTATGGCTAAAATTGCATGATCACCACGTTCGACCCAATCTATATTGTAGCCATCCATTTCCAACCAAGATTTAATACTTTCAGCTTGTGAACTATCATCTTCAGCGAGCAAAATTCGCATAGACCATCTCTCTTTTAGGCAGACAAAGCCTTGATCAAAATAAAATGTGCAGTTTGTTGCTGTTCATACATGCTGAACATAGGCTAAGACCACATGCATACACATGTAGTCTTAGAGAATATAACTAGAATCTGCTGCGATTTGTTTATAATGGATAAAACAATTAAAAATTCACGGCATCTACATCAATTTCTACACGTTTTGTCGGTTTATAGTCGATATCGACCTCACCAAACAATGTCACTGTAGCATTTGCCGCGATCGGTTTACCTTGCCATAATTCATCATCAATATCGACAGTAATGCTACCTGTGCTATCACGGAATTGATATTTTTCATCACCGATTGCTTTAACCACGTTGCCATGAAGCTGCACTTTGGTATCATCTTTCAATGTTAACGCTTGTTTTACTGTGGTTAAACTTGGTGTAAGCGCTGATTGATTTACTGCTGTGTTTGCAGTGGCAAAACTTGTTAAACCAATCAAGCTTGTGGTTAAAATTGTTTTCGCAATGACGTTCATTGTTGTGTCCTCATATCGGTTCATCGTTTCGATAGAAGCATTAAAACAAACCAACATGAGGTGAATCTTAGGATTTCTTCATTTTCTATTTGAAGTCAGAATTAATTTAAAGGCACAACTCTGAGGACTTCTTCCAGCGTTGTTACGCCTTCCAATACTTTACGCGCACCAGCAATTCTTAATGGTTCAATGCCTTCTTTCTTTGCTTGCATTTTTAAATCATCTAAAGTCACGCCCGCACTAATTCGCTGCTTTGCTTCAAGGCTAATTGGCATAAACTCGTAAATCCCAACACGACCTTTATAACCTGTTTGACGGCATTCCTCACATCCAACTGCTTTATATACAAAACTAGGCATTTTGGTCTGATAGCCAAATGTCAAATGCTTCCACTCTTGTTCATTGATAAAGGTTTCTTGTTTGCAATGAGGGCAAAGCTTACGCACTAAACGCTGAGCCAATACTCCCAAAATCGTTGCAGCGGTTAAAAAAGGCTGCACGCCTAAATCATGCAAACGTGTCAGACTTGATGGTGCATCATTGGTATGCAGAGTTGAAAGTACTAAATGACCTGTTAATGCTGCCTGAATCGCCATGTTGGCAGTATCTTGGTCACGAATTTCCCCAACCATAATAATATCTGGATCTTGACGCATCAAAGCACGGATACCATCAGCAAAACCGAGCTCAATCCCTTGATTGACCTGCATCTGGTTAAAGCTTGGCTCCAACATCTCAATCGGATCTTCAATGGTACAGACATTCACTTGTTCGGTTGCCAATTGTTTTAACGAAGAATAAAGCGTGGTGGTTTTACCTGAACCTGTGGGGCCAGTCACCAAAATAATGCCATGACTATGTTGAGTTAAAGCATGCCACTGTGCCAATAAATGTTCATCAAAACCCAATTGCTGAAAACTTCGTACCAAAACTTCTGGGTCGAAAATACGCATTACCAACTTTTCACCAAAAGCAGTCGGCAATGTTGAAAGACGTAACTCGGTTTCTTGTCCTTTCGGTGTCCGTGTTTTTAAACGCCCATCCTGCGGTTTACGTTTTTCTGCAACATTCATACGACCTAAAATTTTAATCCGTGAAATAACTGCGGTTAAGGTATTGGCTGGCATATTATAAATTGTATGCAGTACCCCATCGATACGAAAACGAATTTTGCCTTTTTCCTTACGCGGTTCCAAGTGAATGTCACTCGCCCCTTGCTCAAAAGCAAACTGTAAAACCCAATCGACCAGTTTCACAATATGCTGATCATTGGCATCTGGATTCTGGGTATCACCTAATTGTAAAAGTGCTTCTACACCCTTATTTTCTTTATCATAGGCATTGGATTTTTGCGAATTGCTGACCGCTTTACTGACTTGATAGTACTCAGTTAAATAACGTTGTAATAACTCAGGATTTAATACTACTTTTTCAATTTTTTTGGGGCTTAAACTACGCTCTAAATTATGTACCCAATCCGTCATAAAAGGCTGTGCTGTACCAATCAGAATTTTATCGGTACTGACCTCAACTGCTAAAATTTTATTTCTTATTGCAAACTCTTGCGACATGACATTGGTTAGTGAAGTCACATCGGCCTTTAAAGGATCAATCGTAAATGAATTGAGTTCGGCTTTTTCAGCTAACCATTCTGTCAGCGTGGTCAATGTCAGTCTTTTTATTGGGTTTTTAGCATCGACGAGCTTAAAGCTGGCAATCCATTGCAGAGGATGCCACTTCAACTGATCGCGTTGTCGATGCGTGGTTTGTACCAATAGTTTTTCACGTTCTGTAATACGACCATCTTTTAATAATTGTTCTAAACACCAAGCTGTATCGATTTCAAAATTAAATTGCATTGTTATATCCCCGAAACTCAATCTACTATAACAAAATTAATTGTTGTATTTCTTGGATTTTCTAAATTCAACAATGTATTTAACGCATGGCTAAAAAATAAACTTTTGTTTTCCTGAAACTTTGCGATACATTGAAATCATTCTATTAATTCATGGTCTTATTTGGAGAGCACTATGAATTTTATATCGCTCTATCCATTTTCATTTGGCTCTTATACCGATTTCCTCACCATCATTGCGGCTGCATTGGGTTGCGGTCTACTTATCGGCCTTGAACGTGAACGAAGTCAGCAACGTGAAAATCAAAATAGTTTTGCGGGTTTAAGGTCATTTGCCATTTGCGCTTTACTTGGCGCTGTTTGCTTTTTATTTGGTCCCTATTTTGGCATTGTGGGCGCACTTATTACAGGGGGTATCGTCATTTATTCTTTAAAGAATCAAACTGATGATCCCGGTGTAACCACAGAAATTGCATTTATCCTCACTTATTTTATCGGTGGAATGTGCGTTTGGAATATTTCTTTTGCCGCAGGTTTATCGGTCATCCTCACCGTCTTGTTGATGACTAAACATTCTATGCATGGCATTGCAGGGAAATGGATTACAGAATCTGAATTTAAAGATGGAATTTTCTTACTGGCATTGTTATTAATTGCATTGCCACTGACACCAAACAAAGCTTTGTGGGGTGCTGTGCTTAACCCCTATGTTATTTTAAAATTACTCACCTTAATTTTGGCGGTGCAAGCACTTGCACATATTGCCAAACGATTATTGTCATCAAAAAATGCCATGCTGTTGTCTTCGCTTGCTTCTGGTTTTGTTTCCAGTACCGCAACCATTGCCAGCTTAGGATTAGAAGTCCGAAATGGACGTGCAGATGCCAAAGCCAATGCAGGGGCAGCATTAATGTCTTGTGTGGCAACCCTACTACAACTCATGATTATTGTAATTGGTGTCAGTATTACATGGTTCAAACTCATTGTACTGCCCAGTCTAATCGCTATTGCGATCCTGACTATTTTTGCCTTATGGTTTATGCGTCATACACAACCGATTGAAAATAATCAGCTTACAGATAGCCGTATGTTTAGTCTAAAAGAAGCAGCCATTATTGCAGTGTCGTTAACCTTGATTCAGGCAGGTGTATATGGGCTAAATCTTTTATTGGGTGATGCGGGTTTAATTGCCGGTACGCTTTTGGCCTCATTATTTGAAATTCATGGCGCTTTGGCCACAATTGTCATTCAGGGAGAACCGAGTAATCACATCTTATCTCTCGCCTTTGTTTTAGGTTTAGCAGCACATGCCATTGCGAAATCAATCAATGCATTTTTAAGTGGTGGCAGCCGCTATGCCTTGATCTTTGCTCCAATTCAAATTTTGCATATGACGATGTTTATCATCGTTTTTGTTTGGGTTCTTCAATATTAGAAGCACTTTTTTTTGCGAGGATGAAAAAGTCAATCATTCCCTTCTGAATCAACGTATTTAAGATCAATTTCTCATCAACAAATACAAACTTCGCTGATCTTTATTTAGACCAGCGTCTGAATCATTCCAATCCATCAAAATATTTTACTCATCTTATTTTGTAGATAGAAAAACAACAAAGTTAAAAATCACAGCCTATTTAACAAAATCTACAACCGTCTATTTCACAACAGCCTAACGATATTTGCCAAATACTTTCCAGAGATTGTTATCCGCTAAAGGATCAGCATAGCTATCATTACGTGGCTTGCGCGGCTTATCTCGGGCATCGACCAATTCAAAATCTTTTTCAGTGCTCAAGATTAAACCATTCACATAAAATCGTGTTCTCGTATATTCACTTTGTCCATACTGAAAAATATAGGTTCTTAAATCAATGAACTCACGATGCGCAACCAAGGCTGCGGTATCATCACTGTTTAACCACTGCGACATATTTTTAATTTGGCTGGGTTCAAATTGCCCACATTTCTCAACCAGTGAAGCTATCCCACGAAAAGTTTTTGATTCTTTGGCACGGGTTTTATTAATTCGAATTCGATCTACATGAAAAAAGAACAAAGGTAAATTTAAATGGCTGGGTAATTGAGCCACATCTAAAGCCTCATCCTGCATAAAAGGTTGATACAAGGTTTGTGCCCTTTCTAGCAACCCAAGCCACTGTTTATAGTAAGCCTCTACTGCGGATTGGGTTCCATAATAAATTGGCAAACCTTCAACATTGCTCAAGTCTACAGGCGGCCAAATATTTTGGCGTAATAATGCAATATCACTTTTCAAGCTTTGTATGGCAATCGCATCTTGCATTATCTACTCCTTGAGTATTTATTAAGCTTAGGCTATTTGAGTATGCTATAGTTATATCAATGAAACAAGTCTATGAAAAGGAATGATAATGTCCGAAAATAATGATTTTTTTGAAGAAACTGAAGAAGTTGAATCTGACGAATACTTTTATGAGCGTGCTGATGAATTTATTGCTCTCGCCAATCAATTTGCAGATCAAAATCATCAAGTTTCACACCTAACAGCACATCCTGGAAAGATCAGTGCTTCATTTATGTATGCCAATGCCCGTTATAGTATTTGGCATGCGGCATGTGCCTACAATCAAGCGCCAGATTTTAAAGCGGATCGCCAAGTCATCTTAGACTATTATGTAGAACAATTTAAACTCATGCTTGAAGATCATCTTGATGAATATCAAGAAAATTTTGACAGCTATTTTGCAAATTCAGATACAGAAGAAGTAAAGCGTTTCGTTTAACTCTTGGATTGCCTATAATAGCCCACCAATGAAATACGCTATGTGGAAAAGTCATGTCTCAAAAAATCGATGCTACTGATGTCACCGAAGAAGAAGCTTTAAATGCTGTTTTTTTTGAGCGTGCGGATGAGTTTATCAAACAAGCCAATGAGTTTTGCCGCCCAGCGAAAGGACAGCAACCTAAGCCAGAAGAACTTCGTGGACAAGTCAGCTCAGCAATGCTCTTCGCTACTGCACGTTTTAATACCTGGGTTGCTGCAAACACCTTTAAAGATGGTGATGAAATGCGTGACGCAAAAGAACAAGTCATGTCTTATATATTGCAACAATTCCAAATGATGCTTGAAGACAATTATGATGAATATTGTGAGCAGTTTGAAAATTATCTCCGTTTCCGTAAAAACGAAGATTTTCATACCCACAAGCATGATCATGATGGCCATGATCATCAACACTGATTGAGATAAATCATCTTAGATTGATCTAAGCATTGATAAAATAGCCTCTTTAATGAGGCTATTTTTTTATAACAATTTTTGGTAGTCATCCCAAAACAATAAAATCAACTGATTCCTCCAATGGCTTTACCGCTTAAATTTTACCAAGTGACAATATTCACCTTTTATAAAATTCATGTATTGTATTTTGATAATAAATAACAATTTGGATGTTATATGCAAGATTTGAATTTTCCAATCATTGACCCACATATTCACCAGTGGGATCCCTACAATACCCCTCATGCAGCAGCATTTGCGGTAAAGCTTTTGGGCAAGCGTCCATTCCTACTCGATAAAATGGTGCGTTTAGTCAAAGCTAAAGATTTGATTGAAACGGTTGGACTAACGGAACACATTACCCGTCCCTATTTACCACAAGACTATAAACATGATCTTGGCTCATATACGGTCGAACAAGTGGTGCATATTGAAGCCAGTTGGGCCAAACAGAAAGGCAAAGGTGTCGTAGGTGAAACAGAATTTATTGAATCCTTACCCTTTAATGAAAACACCGTAAAGCTCGGTGGCATCGTGGCTACCGCAGACCCTTGTGATCCTAATTTCAAAAAAATTTTAAAGTTACACCAAAAAGCATCTAAACGTTTGCGCGGTATACGCCGCATGGCGGCCTTTCATGAAGATAAAGGCGTGCATAATTGGACGGATCTCCCCCATCTGTATACCGAGAAAAAGTTCTTAAAAGGCTTTGAACAACTCGCGCAACATAACCTGAGTTTTGATGCTTGGGTGTATTCTCATCAAATTCCCGATGTAATTGAGCTGGCAAAAAAGTTCCCCGAAACCTCAATTGTTTTAGATCACTTTGGTACACCAGCAGGCCTGTTTGGTAAAATTGGACAAAATACAGGCTTATCAAAAACAGCACGTGAAAATATTTTTTATCAATGGCAAGATGCTATTGCTGAATTATCCGCTTATCCAAATGTATATACCAAAATGTCTGGTCTATTTATGCCAGTGCTTGGTCATCAATTTTATAAGAAAAAACAACTGGCCTCTAAACAACAAATCATTGATCTTGTTGCACCACTGATACTGCATGCTTTAGAAAGTTTTGGCACCTATCGGGTGATGTTTGCCTCTAATTTTCCAATGGATCGGGTCAATACCAGTCTGGTGAATATCATTGATGCGTTTAGTGATATTGTGATGCAATATGATGAAAATGCACTGAAAAATATCTTCCACCATAATGCCAAACAATTCTATCGTTTGTAATTTTACAAGATAAAAGAGGTGTTTATTTAAACACCTCTTCAAACTTATTTACTGATACACATAATTTTTTAAGTATAGCAGTTTAATTAAACTGCGAAAGAAAGGCTTGAATTGCATGTCGTGCAATTTCAGCATCTTCAAATGATTTCACTCCTGAAATACCCACTGCACCAACCAACTGACCATGATACAAAATAGGCTCACCACCTTCCAACATCCCGGAACCACTCTGCATGGTTAAAAATCCCATTTGACCATTTTTGATAAGGGTCTCATATGATCCTGACGGTCTACGACTTAATGCAGAACATCTGGCTTTGTCCAAACAGAATTTCGATGTCAATGCAGAAGCGCCGTCCATACGCTTCATTGCCAATAAATTGCCCGTTTCATCAACGATGGCAATACTGACATTAAAAGCATGATCAATTGCATATTGATGTGCTTTATTCAATAAAAACTCTGCATCAGATAAGGTTAAATAGTGTTTGGTTTGCATATTTTCTTCCTGAATTATAATGTCTAAAATCACAAAAAAGCCTGTAGTCCTTAGACTACAGGCTTTTATTCTAAATCAAACTTGATTCAAAAAGACTGTCCATTCTGCTCATTTATTCAAGCAATCGAAGTGGTCTTAAATCCCCTTAAGCTTGCATTTCAGCAAAGACTTGTTTGGCCATATCAATGGTAAACTGAATATCTTCATCACTGTGTGCAGCTGAAATAAAGCCTGCCTCAAATGCAGATGGAGCAAGGTTTACACCACGATTTAACATCCCATGGAAGAATTTACGGAATGCTTCAATATCGCATTTTAAAATATGGTCAAAACTGCTAATTTCGGTTTGATCAGTAAAGTAAAGGCCGAACAAACCACCAGCTTGTTGAGTAAAGAATGGGATTCCAGCTTCATCTGCAGCCGCTTGTAGACCTTGTAATAATTGATCTAATTTTGCAGACAAATCGGTGTAGAAGTTAGGTTGGCGAAGGGTTTCAAACATTTTGATCCCTGCTCGCATAGCCAAAGGATTACCCGACAAGGTTCCTGCTTGGTAAACCCCGCCTAAAGGCGCGATACATTCCATGATTTCACGTTTTCCACCAAATGCACCGACTGGTAATCCAGCACCAATGATTTTACCCAAAGTCGTTAAATCAGGTTTTACATTATAATATGCTTGCGCACCACCGAGTGCTACACGGAAACCGGTCATCACTTCATCAATAATAAATACTGATTTGTATTGATCACATTGCTCACGAATCGTTTCTAAGAAACCTTTGATTGGTTTAACCAGATTCATATTTCCAGCGACAGGTTCAACAATCACCCCTGCAATCTCTTGACCATATTTCGCAAAACAAGCTTTAACAGCCTCAATATCATTATATGGCAAGGTCACCGTATGCTTGGCAAAATCAGCAGGTACACCCTTTGATGTTGGCTCACCCATGGTCAACATGCCTGAACCCGCTTTAACCAATAAAGAATCTGAATGTCCATGATAGCAACCTTCAAATTTCACAATCATGTCACGACCTGTATAACCACGCGCCAAACGAATAGCCGTCATGGTTGCTTCAGTACCTGAGTTGGTCATACGAACCAATTCAATTGATGGCATGATTTCACAGATCAAATCAGCCAGCGTGGTTTCATGTACTGTCGGTGCACCAAAGCTTAAACCATCAACTGCTGCTTCTTGTACTGCTTGGATAATATCGGGATGTGCATGACCTAAAATCATCGGCCCCCAAGAACCCACATAGTCCACATAGCGCTTGCCATCGACATCGTATAAATAAGCACCTTTGGCTTTTTCGATAAATACTGGCGTACCACCCACCCCATTAAACGCTCGTACTGGAGAATTCACTCCACCTGGAATATGTTTACTGGCTTGTTTAAACAATTGCTCTTGTTTTGGAGATAGGCTCATAAATCGACTCAATCCTGTAGAATACTAAAATTTCAAAATGATATAAAAAATCACGATACAAATTAAGATTTTGCAGTTTCTGCAAATAACTGTGCCCAAGCTGCGACACGGGCAGGAATATTTTCAACTGATAAAGCTAATATATCACTAATCACAGCGCAAAGGTCAGCACCAGCCTCAATCACAGCTTGAGAATTTTCAACTGTTAAACCGCCTATAGCACAAATAGGTAAATCAAACTTTTCAGATGCCTGCTGTAATGTCGCTAGGCCAATATTACCTGCTTCAGGTTTGGTCGATGTTGCATAAATTGCGCCAAAGGCCACATAGCTTGCCCCTTCAGCGATTGCTTTTTCAGCCAACTCAATTGAGTTTAAGCAAGTCCGCCCAATGATGACACCTTGTGGTAAACGTTGCACTGCATCTGAAATTTCACCATCAGATTGCCCAAGATGAACACCTAAACTAAATTGTTCAGCTAAATCTAAATCATCATTAATCAAAAATGGTGTCTGATACTTTTCACACAGTTGCTTGATCTGCTTCACTTCATTGGCTTGGTCAGATTGAGCTACTTTTTTACGGCGATACTGAAGAATAGCGACTTGCTTAGTGCTTAAAGCAGCTTCGAGTTTTTCTAATAATAATTGGATTGGATCGTCGTTGGTAATCAGGTAAAGACCGCGCATTCAATATTCTCAAACAATCAAATAAATGGATTATAAGCAAGTTTTCTCAGCGAAGACGTGACAAAAACAAAAAAGCTTAGAAATCTCTAAGCTTTTTTGTTTAATTTATTACCATACTGACAAGATTAGCTCTCAATTTTATCTAGACTACGGTCTTTTAAACTTAAATTTCCACGTACAATATCGGAAAGCATACGCCAGTCCGAAATAAAACTATAAAGTGGTTGCTTAAAACTTGCTGGCTTATTTTTCTCAAATACAAAATGCCCCACCCAAGCACAAGCATAGCCTGAAAGCAGTCCATAGACCACGTATTTTGCTTTACGTTGACGAATTGCTTTGCTAAAAAAATAAATCCCGACACTACTTCCAGCTGCATGCAAACGGCGACTCATCATGCTACGGTGTTCAGTTAAATAAAAACGATAAAATTCTGAATAGTTTTTAATTGGTAATTCAAACTTCGGGTTTTGCTCTAATTCCGATTTAGGCTCAACATACGCGTTCATGATCAATCATCCTGTTTTATTTTTAATCAGCTTAGTTTATTTTATGCTGCAATAACAGCCAAATTCAATATCAAGTCTGTTGACAATTCATCTATATTTGCGACTTCAAGTATTGCCCAGACCATACAAGTCACGAAATAGGAAATTTTGTCATTCTAAATATTTAATTAGTAACGATATAGCGGTAAAAAATACTCAAATGGCACGCTATACAAGTCTTCTGATGACACATTTTAAGTTACAATGCCAGATTAAACATTCAAGAATGTTTAACTCTCTAATAACCATGATTAACACTTAGGACCCTCACATGCTTGAAGTTGAATTAAAGTTTCAAATTCCGGAAGCCCGCCGCAATGCACTCCTCAAAGCATTAGATCCTAAAAAATCCCAAATTATTCAATTACAAGCAAAATACTACGACACGCCTGATCGTCAGATGTCCCAACACGGCGCTGCACTACGTCAACGCTTAGAAGGAACGCGTTGGGTACAAACATTAAAAGCCGCCACCAAAAGCCATTTACAACGCTTTGAAGACAATATTGATTTAGGTGAACTTGCTGAAGCCCCACATTTAGATCTTGATATTTACCAGAATAAACCCGAAGCACTTGCTGTTTTAAAAAATGCATTGGGGGATAAATTTGACGAACTTCAATTACAATTTGAAACTGACATCCAACGTACCATCCGTGTGATTCAGTTTGAAGATGCTGAAATTGAAATCAGCCTCGATATTGGTGAAGTCAGAACTGAAACCGCCAAACAAGAAATTCATGAAGTAGAATTTGAGTTAAAAAGTGGCTCAATTCAATCACTTTTAGCCTTTAGTTTTGAATGGGTTAAAAAGTATCATTTGTGGCTCGATGTACGTAGCAAAGCTGAGTTTGGACACTTATTGACTGTGGATCAAAAAGTCAGTCCAGCACAACTCAGCAAAGAAACCATTTTAAATAAAAAAGACACTGCAGATAAAAACTTACGGGTGCTTATTGCCAGTCAATTACAGCATTTATTGCCCAATATTGCTGCGATTTCTGCACAGGTTGCCCAGCCTGAACATATTATTCAAGCACAGACTGCCCTACACCATTTACATTTAAGTCTTTCTCTGTTTAAAGATTGGACAGATACCAAAACGGATAAATGGTCACATCAACTTTCAGCGTTTGAGAGTCACTTTAAAAACTTACAGCATTTTGAACATATGCAACGCACATTAGGTGCTTTACTGCAAAATCCGAAAACGGCGCAAAGTTTAGATCGGGATATTTTGTATGCCAATGAAAAACTCATCAATTTGGTCAAATCAACTCAAAATGTGCAGCACTATTTAGAATTACTCATGTTCAGTTTAGGACAGTCTGCGAAAGCGCCAACCCATGACTTAAAATGGTTTGCGCAAAATACATTGCAAAATCAGTATCGACAACTACAAGAAAGTTTAAATGAAGCCGATCTATCTGACCTTGAAAGTCTAGAAGCGCTGGCTCAGCATTTAAATGAATTAAAATTTAGCTTTCCGATCCTAACCAATATCTATGATGTTAAAAACTTGCAGAAATATGCGAAATCTTTAAATGATGCTCAACAAGCATGTGAGCAATATCAAGTGCTTGCTTCATCATCATCTTACCTACAACAAACTGACTTAGAAGCTAGTGATTGGTTTGCCTTAGGCTGGCTTACCGCAAAACAAGAAGCTTATGCAGAAAAACTGCTTGAAGCGACGGAACAGTTCTTGGTCAGCCGTAAGTTTTTAAAATAAATCAGCAGCGAGAAGAGATGGTTTTATTGAATAAAATCATCTCTTTAAATACTGCATAAAATTGAATATTTGTAGTCGCGTGAGTATTCACGTTGCGAATTTGTAATCATTCATTAAAAACTCAAAAAAAACAATTTATCGGATTAAAATCGAGAGAATAAGTAATAAGAATGGAACGATAAGCATGTTTGAAATTGAATTGAAATTCCAAATACCTGAAGAAAAGCAAGAAATGCTCATTAAAGCGTTTCAAAGAAAAGATACCAATATTCAGCACTTACAAGCCAAATACTATGATACGGCACAATTTATTTTGTCTGAGCATTCCATTTCGCTTCGTCAACGCCTTGAAGATGATCAAGAAAATCAGCAATGGGTACAAACCCTCAAACTTCCAACAGAACAAAGACTCAAACGTGCAGAATTTGAGGAAAATATCGGAAACGTGGAAACAGGATTAGATCTAAAAAACTATCTCAGCAATAAGCATATTGCTAAAAATATTAAACACTTATTAGAGCAACATAAAGATGGATTAGAAGTTCAGTTTCAAACAGACATCGAAAGAAAGCTCAGCTTATTTAAATTTCAAAATAGTGAAATTGAAGTCAGTTATGATCATGGTCATATCATCGCCCATCAACAGCGTCTCGCATTACGTGAATTAGAATTTGAACTGAAACAAGGCACTGTTCAAGATCTCATTTCTTTTATCTTACCTCGGATGAAACGCTATAACTTATGGCTTGATACCCGTAGCAAAGCACAGCAAGGTTTTCAGCTTGCACAAAACTCTCCAGACAATCCCGTACAGTTGCAAACGCCACTTGTTCTTGATTCAAAGGATCACCCTGAGAATGCATTAAAAAAGATCGTGAATAATTGCTTATCGCATCTACTCCCCAACACTACAGCAATTGCATCTGGAAACTTTAATTCCAAACATATTCATCAGGCACGTGTGGCAATTCGTCGCTTAAGAAGTGCTTTAAAAACCTTTTCAAATTGGTCTTTGCATATCGATCCCACTTGGCAAACACAGTTAACCGAACTATTTAGACAACTCGGTTCGGCTCGTGATTTAGATATGATTCGAGAGGAGTTATTACCTCAGCTTGAGGCTGCTGGTGCACCTAAGTTTAAACTTGCAGAACCACAAGATGTCGATTCGCAAAAATTAACCAAACTGTTTAGATCTTTTAATTTTAATTATTTGGTCCTATCCCTAATTCAATTTATTGCCCAAGAATCAAGTGAAAAATCTCAAATAGCTGTACATAAAGCAGCATTTAAAAAAGTTAGACAATTACATCGCAAAATTCAAACTGACGCAGAAAACTATTTAAATTTAGACATCGAAGCACGGCACCGTACTCGTAAAAACTTAAAGCGTTTGCGTTATAGTATTGAGTTTGTTGCATCATTATCGGATAAAAGCCAAGTCAAAAAATATTTAAAAGCTATAAAGCCTGCTCAAGAAAGTTTAGGTCTCTACAATGACCTGATTGTTGCTGAAGATGTGTTAAAAAAATTGGTCAAAACAGAACCCCAAGTCTGGTTTGCTTTGGGCTGGATTGCCGCAGAACAGCAACGGCTTTTGCTGAAATCACAACAAGATTTGCTGCAGTTTGCCAAGACAGCCGTTTTAGAGTAATTGTAGCTACTATCCTGCTCTTTAAACCGAGATGCTCCGATCACAGCGGACAAAAGCGCATAAGTTTTTAAGCAGGATATGGAATCACGTTTTCAATAACTGAACGACTCAATGCCCTGTATCAGGATCGCCTCTTCTGCACAGCTAAATTTAATATTAAATTGCCCAAAACGCATCCCATAAATACGCGCATCATCATGCTGATAAGCTGGTCGAGGATCTAAAGCCAGTACAGACTCAAGTTCAGCGATATATTTTGGGTCCATGTCAGCTGTTTGAAGAAATTTACTTTTTAATTGCTGAGCATGCTCAGACCAAATAACCTGTTTACGAACAGGCTCATGCTGGGCATAACCACTTTGCGCCGCATCCACAGCATCAGAATAATGAATATAAGGTTTAATATCGATAATCGGCGTACCATCTAAAAGGTCACTGCCTGTCACATATACACGAACTGCATTCCCCTCTTTTTTGACAGCTTTAAGTTGTACTACAGATAAACCGATCGGTGCTGGGCGATACATACTGCGTGTTGCAAATACACCGATTTTTTTATTTCCACCTAAACGTGGTGGCCTCACTTGAGGTCGGAACTTATCTTTATCTTGTTGATTTTTATTGTCATGAAACTGCCAGACCAACCATAAATGACTAAATTCTTCGATTCCCTCGAATGCTTCCAAGACATTGTAGGGTGCATACATTTCGATAAAAGACTCCACCTGAACCAGATTTGGTTGTCGAGGAATACCAAATTTTTCAACATAAGGAGAACGCATAATCCCAATAATCGGGAGACTTAACTCAGTCATAATCATTTTTTCTGATAAGTTCAATTAAATATATTCAGTTTATCGAGAATGATTTTAGATTAGAATAGCAGGCTGTTCTAATTTGATAATTTATTGAGACCTTTAATGGCTGCTTTCAACGTCGAAAAGATTACTCACGTACACCACTGGAATGACACTCTATTCAGTTTTAAGACCACACGTGATACCGCATTACGTTTTAAAAATGGTCAATTTGTGATGATTGGTCTTGAAGTCAATGGTAAGCCTTTAATGCGAGCATATTCTATTGCAAGCGCTAACTACGAAGAAGAATTAGAGTTTTTCTCAATTAAAGTGCCTGATGGTCCTTTAACTTCTATTTTGCAAAAAGTAAAAGTTGGTGATGAAATTCTAATTTCTAAAAAACCTACAGGTACTTTAGTGCTTGATGATTTGAATCCGGGTAAAAACTTATACCTTCTTTCATCGGGTACGGGGCTAGCACCATTCTTATCAACGATTCGTGATCCAGAAACCTATGAGCGTTTTGAGAAAGTCATCGTGGTACATGGTACACGCTTTATTTCTGAATTGGCTTACCAAGACCTGATTCTCAATGAACTTCCAAACAATGAGTTTTTTGAAGAGCTGGGTATTAAAGACAAATTGGTTTACTACCCAACTGTAACCCGTGAAGATTTCCATACCCAAGGTCGTGTAACTACTGCGATTGAATCTGGTGCATTATTTGAAAAAATTGGCTTACCACGTTTTAATCCTGAAACTGACCGCGCAATGCTTTGTGGTAGCCCAGCATTCCTTGACGATGTTGTCGAGCTTCTTGACCAACACGGCCTGAAAGAATCCCCTAAAATGGGTGTTTTAGGCGACTACGTGATTGAACGCGCTTTTGTTGAAAAATAATTTATTTTTCAAGCAGCGTTAAATTGAAAACCGAGGTTAAATACCTCGGTTTTTTTGAATTTAATCAATATAAATTAGTACAGCTTGATAGCTCATTTTTATAGATCTTGTATAGTGATAAAAACAGCCATACAAATGTATGGCTTTCCTTGAGTGATTCAATAATTTAAATCATCAATTTAGATTTTTCTGAGCTTGACCATATTGGTCAGCCATCACTTCAACCAATTGATCAGGTTTAATATACTTCTTAATCACAGCATCCACATCTGCTTTGGTCAATTGAGCAAACTCTTGATCTCTTAAAGCACGACTATCCATTTTCTTATTGCGTTCAAGCTGGCTGTTTAACATACGATGAATTACGCGCTCATCTTCTAAAGACGTCACACGTTGCTTCATGATATTGGCTTTAGCCGCTTCCAACTCCTGACTGGTTACTCCTGTCGCTAATAAGTCATTCAGCACTTTACGCACCACTTGCGATACTTCAGCAGATTTCCCTGCTGTGTAATTGGCTTCGATCGACAATGCACCTGCTTCATTAAAAGAGTCCAAGTTTAATTGACTACCAAAGCCATAAACCAACGCATTTTTTTCACGAAGCTCTTGTCCTAAACGAGAAGACAATTGCGAGTCACCCAAAATATAACTAAAGACAATCAGTGCTGCGGCATCTTTATTGTCCACACCTACAGGCAAGGTCTGCAAAGCTTGATAACTGCCAAACTCACGTTGTTCTGAAAGGGCATGCACTTTCTGCGCTTTATAAGTGGTAAATTCTGTTGATAGACGCTGATAAGGTTGTTTAGCTGACCAATTTCCAAATTGTTGCTCAAGTAACTTCTTGATCGGTTTTGCATCATATTGCCCAGTGATAGAAATAAAGGCATGGTCCATTGCAAAGTATGTTTTATATAAATCGACAACTTGTTGGTTGGTTGCTGCTTGAATCTGTTGTTTAGCCAGTTCTGGTTCAAAATGATAACGTAAATCACCCGGCTGATAGGTTTCAAGTAAGCGTGCAATGGTTAAAGAGGATACTGTTTCAGGCTCAGTATATGGTCGATCCAAACTAGATAAGCTTTGTAATTTAATTAAATCAAATTGCGATTGTTCAAATTTAGGGCTCTTCATCACCGACACGATATATTTAAAGAACTCTTCAAATTTTTCTTTTTTCGCTGAAATTTGAATGGTAATCCCGTTATCCGATGCAGTCGCAGTTGCTCCACCACTTGCTTCAATAGTTTTATCTGCAATGTTCTGTAAACTATATTGCTCAGAAGCACGTAATAATAAATAAGCCGTAAAATCGAGGATTTGTGCCTTATTCATTAAAGATTCAGCTGTACCAAAATTGACCTCAATGGTTGCATAGGTTTTATCATCACGTGTCGAGGTTGGGAATAAAGCATACTTCATTCCATTTTTTAAAGTGCCACGTTGAATCTTTTTCTCTGTTGCAGTTAAATATTGTTTCGATTTTTCAACATATTGAGCAACTTCAGCTTGATAAACACTGACATCTTTTAACGGTTCTACTGCAGCAGCTTGTTGATCTAAAGTTTTTGGTTTTTCAGCAGCTTGCTTTTGCTCCAAGGCCTTTTTCTGATCTTCAGGTGTCGGTTGAATATCACCATTAAAACGGTGCTGCTCAGTTAAAAATGCTTTTAAAGTTGCATTAGTTTCAGCTACGCTTAACTTTTGAATGGCCTGTTGATCTTTAAAATATTGTGCCCAATTGCCATGCGATGACACCACATAATCACTCAACATACCACCGACAGCAGCGGCACTGGTCAATAAACTTTCATTGGCATTCTGGATCAGATTTTTAACTCGTTTTAATTCAACATCATCAAAACTTTTATTTTTTTCTACACCGGCAATTAACGCACTGTCAATTTTTTGGGCATCATGGTTTGGCGCATATATTGCTCCCATAAATACCAAGTTAAAATCATCATCTAACCATGTTGTTGACTGGACATTGGTCGCGACGCCAGTTTCTACCATGCTGGAATATAGATGACCACTCGGTTGTAAGGTATATAAATATGGTGCAAGTGCTAATACTGGCTGAATTTTTTCATTCTTACCATTCATATAAATATTGAATTTGGCAAGATCACTGCCCTTTTTCACCACAAAATTACGATTTTTTATGGTTGAAGAATCAAGTAAAGGCACTATTGCTTGTTGAGGAATCTTACGTGCAGCAATTGCACTAAAGTTTTTATCAATGGCTTTTAAAACTTCTGCTTTATCAAATTTACCTGCAATCACCATCACCGCATTATTCGGTGCATACCAGTCTTTATAGAATTTGTTCAATTCATTCATTTTAATTGACTGTAGTTCAGCAAGATCACCGATCGGTAAACGACCTAATGACTTGTTGCCGTAGGCTGCTTTCCACATTTGATCCATCAGCACAGCAAAAGGCTGATCCATACGCACTTCGCGTTCACGCATCACAATATTGATTTCTGAAGGAACGAATTGTTCTTGAAGCACCAATTTGTCCATACGTTGTGACTCTAAATAAATCACTTCGTTTAAGGTATTTTGGTCTGGACGTACAATATTGGTATATTTAGTCGAATAATAATCGGTACTGGCATTGGTCATTAACGTATATTGATCTAAACGGCGTTGAAATTCTTCGCCTTTTACATCTTGTGTGCCTTTAAACGCTAAATGTTCAAGTAAATGTGCAAGACCACCTTTGCCTTGTGGATCATTTAATGAACCAGTCAAATAAACCGTATTCATAAAGACTTTACTTTCTTTATCATTCGGTGCAAGTAAAACTCTAAAGCCATTCTCTAGCTTATATTCTTCGATATTATGTTCAGATTTAACAAGGATGGCTTGAGCAAAACTAGACGCACTAAAACCAAGAATACAAAGCGACAAGGTGAGTTTTTTCAACTGCATGAGCATAGGAGAATCCAGAATTTTTTAAATTTTAAACAGTTATAAGCTAAACATCTTAAGAAATTCTGAACAAAATTTATAGTAAAGTTTTGAAAAAAGAGCCGTTTATTTCAACGGCTTTTGTAATGATTTGAACATGTCTAGCTTAAAATCAATTTAAATAAAAATCTCAGCTTGCATAAATAACTGTGCATAGCCTGAAATTTCGATACGTTGACTGTCCTGAATATCACAAAACAATTTTCCACCGCGCGCTGATGCTTGATAACCGATAAGTTGTGTTTTACCCAGCTTTTCAGCCCATAAAGGCGCTAAACCAGTATGCATTGAACCTGTTACAGGATCTTCATCTATCCCTTTATGCGGGGCAAAATAGCGAGCCACATAATCATAATCGTTTGAAGCTGCGGTAATGGTCACATCATAGCCTGCAGACTCCGCAGTTAATGCGGTACTCACATGATATTGTTCTGCAATTTTTCGGATATTGGGTAAGTTTGGTGTTGCATTTATCACGTCTTGTGCAGATTCACAAACTAGAATATAAGCTTGCGCATTGAGGTAGACTTCTTTAAAAGGCTGATCAATGACATGATTCAATAATTCTGGATAATCGATCACTTTTTGCGGCTGACGAATCGGGAAATTCATCTGGATCTTTCCATCCTCAGCTTGCTGGATGATAAAAATACCCAAACCTTTAACATGAAAATGAATCGTCTTCGCTTGGGTATGATCTTTAAATAAAACGAAAGCTGAAGCTAAGGTTGCATGTCCACAAAAATCGACTTCAACCTGTGGGGTAAACCAGCGAATTTGATAATTTTCATCATCAATGCGTTTTACAAAAGCAGTTTCTGCCAAATTATTTTCTAAGGCAATATTTTGCATCAAAGCATCATCCAGCCAGTCATCTAAGACCAATACAGCAGCAGGATTGCCCTTAAACAATTGTTGTGTAAAAGCATCAACTTGGTACATTTTCATTGTCAAAACTCCTCATTTTAATCTATTCTAAGTGATACTAAAAATGATTACAGATACAGTCTATGTTTTAAAATGGTTACAGTTAAAACTCTAGCTTGATCGTATTGACCATTCAAAATACACCTGTTTTATAGATTCATTTGAAGTTTATAACCTTTCCTAGATCAATAATTATGGAATAAGCACGATGAAAATAAGCATAAAACTCCGAAGCGTCGTTATAAGTAGCCTAATCCTATGTTCTCCACTGACTTTTGCAGCCGATACCATTTGGATTGCTGGAAGCACACATAAAGGGACAGTTACCGTACCGATAGAGAATGGCCCTAATGTGGTTTGGAAATGCGATGGTACTGTATGTCGGATGTCTGGTCCTTGGGGCAATCAACTTTCAATAGACTCATGTCAAAGTTTGGTCTCCCGAATTGGGAAAATCACCTTCTATAAAAATTCTGCTGGAAAAATTTGGACAAAAAATTCAAAAGAATTGGCTGAGTGTAATCAAGCAGCAAAATAGAACGTTTTAGCGCCAGCAGGCCATCATATTTGTAAGAAAGTGATCGATAAACTGCTATTTCGAGTAGTGAATACTTTGCCTTGTTTTAATGAATATGCGTTTAATGAATCAGAGTATGTTTGATAAACTTTAGTTGAAAAAAACACCTAAATGTAATTTAGGTGTTTTTATGGCATTTAAATAATATAGAAAAATGGGTTAACTATGTTTTAACTCTTCTCTCTCATCTGAAAGCAAAATGCTTTGATCTGTCTGCCCCATCAATTGACTGGTCACAACACCTGCAGTCATCGAACCATCAACATTTAACGCAGTACGCCCCATATCAATCAAAGGTTCAATGGAAATCAGCAAAGCCACCAAAGTCACAGGTAAACCCATAATCGGTAAAACAATCAGTGCAGCAAAGGTTGCACCACCACCGACACCTGCAACGCCAATTGAACTTAAAGTCACCACGCAAGCTAAAGTTAAAATCCAGATCGGATCAAGTGGATTAATCCCCACTGTTGGGGCAACCATCACCGCAAGCATTGCTGGATATAAACCCGCACAACCATTTTGCCCAATCGTTGTACCAAATGAAGCAGAAAAGCTGGCAATAGATTCAGGCACACCCAAACGGCGAGTTTGTGCTTCAATATTTAATGGAATACTTGCCGCACTCGAACGGCTGGTAAAAGCAAAGGTTAATACAGGTAAAACCTTTTTAAAGAATCGGATTGGATTAACGCCTGTCAGCAGCAATACAATTGCATGTACTGCAAACATGATAGCTAGACCCAGATAAGAGGCAACCAAGAAACCACCGAGATTAACAATGTCAGCGGCTTTAGAACTTGCCACGACTTTCGTAATCAAGGCAAATACACCATAAGGTGTAAGTGTCATCACCAATCGAACTAACTTCATCACCCACGCTTGCAAAGTATCAATTGCAGTGACGATACGTTGGCCTTTTTCGGCATCATCTCTGATCAGGTTAAGCCCTGCCAAACCGAGCATCGTAGCAAAGATCACCACACTAATGATTGAGGTTGGATGTGCCCCAGTGAGTTCAGCAAATGGATTTGTCGGCAAAAAAGATAAAATAAAATCAGGTACATTTAAGTCTGTGACTTTACCAATATATTCAGATTGAATTGCTTCAAGACGAGCTGTTTCCTGTGTCCCCTGTACAAGACCAGCCGCACTTAATCCAAATAGATTGACCACAAACACGCCAACCAAAGCGGCAATAAACGTGGTGATTAATAATGTACCAATACTAAAAATACTAATCTTGCCTAATGAGGATGCATTATGTAACTTAATCACAGCACTCAGGATCGAGACCAGCACTAATGGCATCACCACCATTTGCAAAAGCTTAACATAACCATTTCCAACGATATTAAACCATTGAATAGACTCGGTTAAAATTTCAGAATTTGTACCATAAACCCAATGTAATCCTAGCCCAAATACCACACCTAAACATAAACCGGCAAACACTTTTTTAGCCAGACTCCAATCTGTCTTTCTGGTTTGCATCAGCAGTATGATCAAGGCAATGAATATGACAATATTCAAAATGAGCGTATAGTTCATTCGAGTTCCAATAGTTTTGATCGTTTTATTATAAGCTTATTGTGAAATATCCAATAGTCTTTAGCATTTTTTGATATTTAAGTGTTGTTTTCTCAACATGCACTATTAATAATAAAAACATGACTTTAGCGCACTCATGAATTTTTTGTATAAGCTTATACAAATAAAGACTAACACCCAGAATATAGGCCATCTCATGAATTCACATATCCAAACTGTTGAACTTTCTAAGGCTTATCGCCTGTTAAATCACGGTCCAACCGTGCTTGTCTCAGCCCAGTATGAAAACGAAAAAAATGTCATGGCAGCAGCTTGGGCTTGTGCATTAGAACTTGTGCCTGCCAAAGTGAGTGTGGTTTTAGACAAAAGTACAAAAACTCGTGAATTAGTTGAAAAGTCAGGGCATTTCATCCTACAGGTACCGACACTCAAACAACTTAAGCTGGTACAACAATTAGGCTCAATCAGTCAGTTTAATGACCCTGAAAAACTCTCACACTGCCATACGCCACTTTTCCAATTTGAGGGATTTCAGCTCCCTGCTGTTGAAGGCTGCGCTGCATGGTTGATCTGTGAACTGATTCCTGAACCGCATAATCAACAAAGCCATGATTTATTTATAGGCAAAGTCGTCGCTGCGTATGCGGATGATCGTGTATTTCGCAATGGTCACTGGTATTACCATGAAGTTGGCGCTGAATGGAAAAGCCTACATCATGTTGCAGGTGGACATTACTATACGATCGGAGACCCTGTAGATGCCAATCTATAATCTATAGGCTTAATCCTTACGAAATTTGCTTGTCGATGGGTCAATCTGTTCTAAATCACGTTTAATTCATAATTGTTCAATAATCTAAACAGACTGAGCCCATCATATTAATCATACTTATCGCAGAGTAAGCTTCGATTTTACCAACTGGTTAAGTTATGTGAATAAGCCCTGATTATTCCCAAACTAAATACTGATTATTTATTGTCATTTTTTTAAATTCACCTTAAGGTGAATTAACGGAAAATGGATAATCTGCACAATGACCAAGATCGGATCGAATAAAATTCAGCTGAGTATCTTTCTATGCCTGTGTATGTGTTTAGGCATTGGCATTCTCCGATTTTCCTATACTGCATTATTGCCCTCTACCCGTCTTGCTTATCATTGGGACTCCAGTTTTGCCAGTATATTAAGCAGTGCAAATTTGTTGGGGTATTTAATTGGTGCATTTTGGGCAATGAAACTGCCTCAAAACTTTACCATGCCTCGATATATCATTTTGGCGGCATTTTCTGGAACGGTGAGTTTACTCAGTTGTGCTTTTTCAGGTCTTCCCGAAAGCTGGTATGTCTTTTGGCGTGTCATTTCAGGCATCAGTGGTGGCTTATTGATGATCCTAGCTCCCAGTATCGTTGCACATTGCAGCAAAGCTGAAGAACGTTTAACCATCAACTTCATTGGCTTTAGTGGTATTGGTCTTGGGGTGTTATTGGCAACCCTGTTTTTGCCTTATCTCGACAGAATCAACACACAATCTGCATGGATGATTTTATTTTCGTTTTCTACTGTCATTTGTTTGATCATTGTTTATTTACTCAATCTGTTTAAAGATCATCTAGATCATATCAGCGTAGCAAACAATCAGAGGGGGACAGTCAATGGCATGTATTTTAGTTTGCTGATTGTTTATGCTTCTAGCGCTTTTGCCTATGTTCCCCATTCATTGTTTTGGATTGATTATCTTAAAAACACCCTGCATCTTAATCTATATTTAATTAACTTGAATTGGATTTTGTATGGTTCAGGCAGTGCCTTAGGTGCAATTAGTGCTTACTTATTGGCACGAAAATTTGGCAATTTTACCGCATTAAAAATATTATATAGCCTATATGTTTTAGCAATCTTTATTGCGATTTTTTCAACCCATCCAATTCTTACCTATACATCATCCTTTTTTACTGGTTTGCTTAATCCTGCTGTGGTTTTCCTTACTTCATATACCATTTTACACCTTTATCATGTGGCCTATAAAAAACTATGGAGCATAGCAACATTAGCTTTTGCTGTAACTCAATTGGTTGGTGGAATCTGTTTTAGTAGCTTGCAACATTGGGGTGTTTCCTATCATCAGCAATTTATACTTGCCTCAGGTGTACTCGCTGTAGGTACAGCACAATTTTTTATTTATTCTCAAACCCATCAAGCACAACTGCATAAAAGCTAAAATAAATGATCATGTTGTGTGAATCATATCGCTATTAAAAGCTTCTCCTCCCCTTTGAAAAAGATCAGGATGGGGGTGCTTTATCTTAATCTATGCTTTAAAAAAGGACAGATGAAAGAAGCCTAGTGCTTCGTTTTAGAATCGCGCCAATCTAAACACGCTAAGCTTTATCCACCATAAAATAATCGGCTTTGCACAAAGAAATAATTTAAATATCAATCTCAAACACATAAGTTTTAGCTTTCACTTAAAGCACTTTGCTCACAGTTGTTGACCATTTGGCATATAAATTGCTCTTTGTAATGCAGGGATGGCAAAGTCATAAAGGTTTTAAGATGAATACTGAAATTAAAAAAATTCAACCTGAAGATGAAGTTTTAAGTGCAGGAAAGAACCTGACATTTGGTTTACAGCATGTACTCACCATGTATGGTGGTCTGATTGCAGCACCTTTGGTCGTAGGTACAGCGATTGGTCTAAATGCAGCTGAAATTGCCTTATTAATTACAGCATCTATTCTTGTGGGTGGTTTGGCAACATTACTACAAACGCTTGGGCTAAAGTGGTTTGGTGCAAAACTTCCAATTGTACAAGGCACTTCATTTGCTGCTGTCGCAAGCATGATCGCGATTGGTACAACTGGGGGAAATATTCAAACGATTTTCGGTGCTGTGATTGTCAGTTCTATTTTCGGGATATTGATTACCCCCTTTTTCTCAAAAATAGTGCGTTTCTTTCCACCGATTGTGACGGGTTCAATTATTACCATTATCGGGATTTCACTTTTACCTGTTGCAATCCGCTGGATTATGGGCGGTAACCCTAAAGCACCCGAATGGGGCTCACTAGAAAATATAGGGATTGCAGCCTTTACCCTCGGCGTACTACTTGTGGTGAGTCGCTTTGGTTCAGCTACAATGGCGCGCCTAGGCGTACTCATTTCAATTATTGTTGGTGCAATTTTTACCATCCTGCTTGGTGTTGCCGACTTTTCAAAAGTGGGCAATGGTGATTTATTTGCTTTCCCACATCTATTTGCGTTTGGTCTACCCAGCTTTGAAATGTCCGCGATATTAACCATGTGTATCGTGACCATCGTGATCCTTACTGAAACAACAGCCAGCCTATTAGCGATTGGTGAAATTGTTGATACAAAAATGGATAGTCATCGTTTGGCAGATGGTTTAAGAGCAGACATGCTATCTTCTGCGATTGCGCCATTATTTGGTTCATTTATGCAATGTGCTTTTGTTCAAAACGTGGGACTGGTTGCCATTTCAGGTGTTAAAAGCCGTTTTGTGGTAGCAACGGGTGGTGCTATTTTAGTTGTACTGGGTTTATTACCGATTTTCGGACGTTTAATTGCTGCGATTCCGATGCCTGTTTTAGGTGGCGCAGGTATTGTTTTATTTGGTAGCGTTGCAGCAAGCGGTATTCGTACATTATCTAAAGTGGATTATCAAACCCAATCCAATCTTATCATTGTTGCTGTGTCGATCTGTGTCGGCTTAATTCCTTTAATCAGCCCTGATTTCTTTCATGCCTTTCCCAAAGTATTCCAAACTTTATTTCATTCAGGAATAAGTGCGACATGTATAGCAGCAGTATTACTCAATATTTTCTTTAATCACCTTTCATTTGGTAAAAAATCTGTTCGATCTTCGGTCAAAAATGTACAAACGGCCATACATTGAGATAAAAAAAGCAGAGCTTTAATAAAAACTCTGCTTTTTTACTTACGACGCTCTATTTAACCGCCAAGAAAAGCAAATGACTGCATGCTTTTCTTAAAACCATTATTTTGTGGTTGGCATATGCTGTTTAATAAAGGCAACCAATTCAGGATTTTTTTCAACAATCGCTTCAATATGGTTAGCTTCATCTACAAGTAAGAACGTCACATCTGTACCCATATTTTTTAAATCTTGCTGTAATTTTTCAGTCACTTGATAAGGTACTGCCATATCTAATTTACCCTGAATAATCATTACTGGGCTATTAATTCTCTTGGTTGCAGGTTGGTTCTCAGCTAAGAATTTTTTTACCGTCGGATTTTGTTGGAAAGTATCAACCAATGCAGGATAGTCTAAAACGGTTTTGCTAGGATTTTTAACAATATAATCACGAATATCATCGGAAAATTTCTTATGTAAGTCATCGAAACATAAGCCATTTTCACCTGTTGAACCTTCAGCCTCTGCAGCAATATCTCTTGAACGCTCTTTAAAAACTTCTCGATAATTAAACTTAGGCTCACTTGCTGTTATACCCACAGTAGCATAAGCAGTATATGTCAATAATTCTGCATAAACATCAACCGCCGTAGCCACCTTCCCATCTAGAAGAAGTCTTTGAATTGCTTGTGGCGCAACGACAGAAATAATATCACCTAAACTTGAGGCAGGTGCGCCTGCGACAGCACCTTTGTAGTTGGAGTCGGTATTGGAAAGCTCAGCAGTTCCTAAAGAACCATGCCCACCCTGCGATTGTCCGACAGACATCCACTGACCATTAATCTGATTACCATAGCGCTCTTTATATGCTTTCACTGCATAAATCGCTGAATTTGCTTCACTCTTTAAATTTAAATACGGATGCATACCTGGTGTGCCCAAGCCTTCATAATCAGGGGCAATGATGACATAACCTTCATTTAATAGGCTTTGCGCCATATTTTTAAATCGTGGGTTAAATTTATTTCGACTTGGCGCACAACTATCACCCACACCGACTGTACCATGCTCCCAAACCACAACTTTCCAACCATCAGTAGGTCGTGTTGTTTTGGGGATGAAAACCATTGCTGTGGCTTTTTTGGTTTCACCAAGTACATTTGGCATATTATAAGTCATGACTTTGACTGATGTAGCCTCATTGATTACATCTGAATTATATGTATTTTCAGATACATAATTCTTATTTGAACCCCAGTTATTCCAGTTATTATCGTCATCATTACATGCAGTTAAAAATAATACTGAACCACAGGTCATTGCCAATAATGTCCGTTTAAATAATGCTTTCATTACTAAGTCCTCAGTTTTTATTGTTTGAACAACTCCGTGTTCAAGCTACTAATTAAACATAAAAAAATGTATCTTGCTAGGATACTTTTAACCAAATAGTAAAATAATATATAGATACAAATGCTTATCTTTAATTTAAATTCGCTTAAACCAAATTCATACAATAGAAACGCCAGCACCAGTCATTCAACCATTCCACGAATTACGCAGAAATACATCATTGTGAATCATAGAAATAGCTCAAAAAATGTGATCACGAATGCCAGTTGAGATAAATAGCGATCATACTTTAATAGCCTTGATCAAAATCCAGTCAAATCTTCTATAAAACCGTATAAATGAGCATATATAAATATAAAAAAAGCAGAGCTTTAATTAAAACTCTGCTTTTTCTATAAATTGCTAATCCCTATTTAACTACCAAGAAAACCAAATAATTTGATGATTTTCTAAAAACACTTATTTCGTAGTTGGCATATGCTTTTTAATAAACTCAACCAGTTCAGTATTCTTCGCTATAATCGCTCCAGTATGATTCGCACCTTCCACAGCTAAGAAAGTCACATCTGTTCCCATTGCTTTTAAGTCTTTTTGTAATTTATCTGTGACTGTATAAGGCACAGAGGTATCTTCAGTCCCCTGAATAATCATCACAGGCGTATTAATTCTTTTCGTTGCAGGTTGATTATCTGCCAAGAATTTTTTCAAGGTCGGGTTCTCTTGGAAATTATCGATTAATCCTGGATAATCTAAAACAGTTTTTCCTGGATTATCATTAATATAACCTTTAATATCACCAACAAATTTAGTTTTTAAATCGGTAAAGCATAAACCGTTCTCCCCTGTTGAACCTTCCGCCAACGCAACAATACTTTTTGAACGCTCTTTAAACACATCTCGATAGTTAAACTTAGGCTCATAAGCGGTCACACCGACTGCGGCAAAAGACGTATAGGTCAATAATGTAGCAGATACATCAGTTGCGGCATCCACCTTTCCATCTTTAAGTAGCTTTTGAATCGCTTTCGGTGCAACATCAGCAATGATATCCCCCAAACTTGAGGCTGGTGCGCCTGCCACAGCACCTTTATAGTTGGCATCACTATTGGAAAACTCTGCCGTACCTAAAGACGCTTGCCCGCCCTGAGATTGCCCGACTGACATCCATTGACCATTGATTTGATTACCATAACGCTCTTTATATGCTTTCACTGCATAAATTGCTGAGTTTGCTTCGCTCTTTAGATTTAAATATGGGTGCATACCTGGCGTGCCCAAGCCTTCATAATCAGGTGCGAGAATCACATAACCTTCTTTTAATAGACTCTGTGCCATCCCTATAAATCGATCATTAATTTCATTTCTACTCGGTGCGCAACTATCACCCACACCTACAGTACCATGCTCCCAAACCACTACCTTCCAACCATCAGTAGGTCTCTTGGTTTTTGGAACAAAAACCATTGCTGTAGCTTTCTTAGTTCCACCGAGTACATAGGGCATATTATAGGTCATGACTTTGATTGATTCAGCCTCAGGCATGCGACCTAAATTATAGGCACTCTCAGACACATAATCTTTATTTGAACCCCAGTTATCCTTGTTATCATCATCATTACATGCAGTTAAGAATAATGCTGAACCGCAAGTTATTGCTAATAGGGTTTGTTTAAATATTGCTTTCATTACAAATTCCTCAATTTTTTTATTGTTTGAACAGCTCCGTGTTCACCCTTAATTAAGCACAAATAAATGCGTCTTGCTACAATATTTTTTAATAAAACAGAGGAATATATCACATTTATAAATTATTATTTTTCTTTATCTAGTGAAATTTCATCAATATTTCGTATTATTATAAATACAGATGAAATTTCAAAAGTGGTTTATTTTAATAATTTAAATTCAAAATAATGCAATAAAAATGCCGACAAAGATAATTAAACCGACCCAACGGTTATGTCTAAATGCCCAAAAGCATAATTGTGGATCTCGCTCTTTGGTTTTAGACCATTGGTAAATAAAATCAGCAACAACCAATAACAATGCAATCAAGCCAAATGGAATCAATATATTTTCTAAATATAATGCTGTACCAATCAACAATACACTGGTCAATTGCAATAAAGAGATGATCTGAATATCGTATTTTCCAAAAAGAATGGCAGTTGATTTCACGCCAATTTTTAAATCATATTCACGATCTGTAATTGCATATTGGGTATCATACGCCACGGTCCATGCTAAATTGCCAAAATAAAGCAACCAACAGGTCCAATCTAAAGGTTTCCCCATTGCGGTAAACGACATCGGAATACCCCAAGAAAATGCCATCCCTAAGACCACTTGTGGTAAATGGGTATAACGCTTCATAAAGGGATAAATAAAGGCGAGGACTAAACCTGCAAGCGCGCAGTAAAAAGTTGCGATCGGTAAGAAAAACAAAGTACACGCACTGGCAGCCACCAAACCCACAAACACCCAGACTGCTTCTTTGGCTGAGATCACCCCAGTAGCCAGTGGACGATTTTTAGTTCGTTCCACATGTGCATCAACTTTACGATCAGCAAAATCATTGATCGCACAACCGGCTGCGCGCATAAAAATTGTCCCTAAGACCATTGCAACCAGTGTCACAATATCGGGGATACCTTCTGCAGCAATCCATAATGCCCACATGGTCGGCCATAAAACCAATTCTGTCCCAACTGGTTTATCAAAACGACACAGATAATAATAAGCTTCTAAGCGTTGTTGCCAAGTGGTGTGTTGCGCGATCGACATGACAGTCCTTCAATACTCTATTTTGAAATATGCTGTTGTTGCAAAAATTGCTCAAAGGCAGGTAGAAAAGTCTCTTGAACAATAAATTTACAACCATGCCAAGTATAACAACTTTGACGTGTCCAACCTTCTGCTAATTTTAAAACACGCCGTTCACACAGCGGATTGGTACGTTGAAATAAAAATTTTCCGATCGGTTTGGTTCGAATATGCTTAAACAAACGTGCTTTGCCATGGATACTGAGAATGGGAAAAATACTTTTTGCTTTTACCCATGGCTGTGCATCACAACCAAATAAGTAACTTTCACGGACCCATGAGGTATGTTGCTGTGGCATTAGCATCCATTGACTATCCAGCACACTCATTCTTTGATAATGCTCTTGAATCGGTTGAACTTTAAAAACACCACCCGCGACATCAGTCAACTGCTGAGTCAATGAACCTTGTGCATACAACCATGTTTTTAATTCAGGAGGAAACTTCTTATCCCGTATTGTGCATGATTGTTTCAATGTTCAGCCCTTCAAATTTTGGATGACTTAGTGTAACTGAAATTTTTTGTTTTGTTTAAATTGATCGTCTGAATCCTAAAATTGAATGAACAATCCATCAAAAATAAAAACAGGGAAACGAGAGATTCAAGTGAAAATTAAGATAACTTTATTTCATCAACTTCGCACCGACTGGTTTTCTCTTTTAATCACTATTTTGATTTGTATCACTTTCTGCTACATTTTAAATATTAACACTGATCTCAGGTATTTTAGGGCCTCGCATAATGAATATAAAAACAGCACTACAACTCAGCATTTTATGCATTCCTTCAACATATAGCTTTGCACTTAACTTATCCAATTCACCGATTCAACAAGTCACACTGTATCCTACACTGGCAAAAATTGAACGAACCATTCCTGTACAAGCAGGAGAACAACTCGTTACCCTGAATGGCCTTGCGGCAAACTTTAATATCGATCAACTGCAATATCAAAGTAGCAATATTGAAGTCAATGCGGTTTCGCATACAGATAGCGCACTGGATAAACCTGCTGGAAATGAGTCTTCTCAATTGCGCAATAATATAGAGGATATTAAAAAGAAAATTTCTGAACAAAACTCAATTATTCAAGCGGCTGAATTACAAAATAAGTTTTTAGAAAATGTCATTAAAGGCTCTGCGCCAAAAGTACGCAAACAAGCCTATGAGGCCTTTATTGCCATTGATCAAGCCAAGGCAGAAAAAGAAAAGTTACAACAACGTTTACAAGAACTTGAACAAGACTTAAATGCCATTGGCGACAGCGAGTTTAACCAACGTACACTTAAGTTTTATGTCAATGCACCACAACGTGGTGAAATTAAAATTAGCTATATGGTGCCTTATGCACGCTGGCAACCGATATATAAAGCCGAATTAAATACCCAAACCAAGCAAATTAAACTCACCCGTATGGCAATGATTGCACAAAAAACTGGTGAAGACTGGAACAATGTTAAATTGGCATTGTCCACAGCAACACCGCAAAACTACGTTCAACAAGTGCAGCCACAACAATGGTGGGTCAACTATTACGAACCAGAACCTGTACGACCAATTTATCCAGTTGCACCAGCACCTATTGCGATGGCTGAAATGAGTTATGATAGAAAGTCGACAGCCGCAGTCAAAAAAGCGCCCCCGCAATTCCCACAGTTTCAAGCAGCTGATTTAAATTTTAGTACTGAATTCCGTTCAGAGACCAAAGCCTCCATTCCAAGCAGTCAACAACAAATCTATTTACCTTTAAGCACTGAACAATACGCAGCGAAACTTTCAGTTTGGGCGATCCCGAAACAAAGCACTCAAGCCACAATTAATGCTGAAATTTCAAAACTTGATCAAAATTGGCCTTCTGGGACTGTAAAACTATATCGTGATGGCGACTATATTGGGCAAAGAGCTTGGAGCAATAGCGCAGATGAAGCACTTCAAATGAGCTTTGGTACAGATGATCAAATTCAAGTTAAAGTGACTGATTTAACCGATAAGAAAAATCCAGTCAAAGGTACTCAATCTGAAACCATCCGAAAACAGCAATATTCAGTGCAAAACTTACATAGCTACCCAATTCAAGTCACGATTTTTGAAGCTGAACCACAAAGCCAGAACGGTAAACTCAGCATACAATCGACCTATAATATCCCGCCGACTGCAACACAATGGAATGGACAACCCAATATCAACCAATGGCAAATCGATTTAAATCCAAAACAGATTTATAAATTAGATATTCAACACCAATTTAAGTATCCAAGCAAAGGAAGAACTTCAGGTTTTTAACTTTTGTTTTTTATATAAAATTTAGCCCAGTAATGACTGGGCTTTATTTAAACAGGTAAATTTTATCGCTTAAATTTTTATTAGAGATAATCGCCTTCTCTTTCAGGCTGATACAATATTTTTTCAATTTTAACTTTCATCAAATGACCATCAGGCTGTGGCCATTCAATTTCCTGTCCTTCAGCCAAGCCAAGAATTGCAGTACCTACAGGTGCAACCACATTGACCTGCCCTGCCTCACCACGAAAATCATGCGGATAGACCAAGGTAATTTCTGTTGCTTCCGTTGAGGGTGCTATGGTGATTAAAACCTTTGCATTCATGGTCACCACATTGGGCGGCATATCTTGAGGCGCAACCACATCTGCTCGTGCCAATTCCTCTTCTAAATGTTGCATCGTCACAGTCAATTTCGACTGATGTTCCAACATCGTTTCTAAGCGATGTAAATCTTGTTCTGAAATAATAATATTTGGTTTACTAGCCATGTGCCTAATTCCTTCGATCTTTCACATCATTTGGGTATAGCAGCGATGTTTATAATAGGTCTGTTGACATTTCATAAATGAATTAAGCCACAAGCCGAAAATTACAGCATGTAACCTATATGTCGGAAACGTGAAACGAAGTATCAATAAACTCCCATAATCTACTTCTTTTATAACAGATATTTACTTCGGTGTTTAAGCTTTTCAACTTATTCAACAACCATAAAAAAAGCCCCCTTGAGAGGAGGCCTTCTCAAGTTAATGCTTATTTAGCATAAACGGGGAATTTTGCACAGACTGTTTCAACTTTTGCTTTCACCGCATTGATAACAGCTTCATCACCTTTTGCATCGAGGATATCCGCAATCCAACCAGCCAAGTCGCGAACTTCAGCTTCACCAAAACCACGTGTTGTTACTGCTGGCGTACCGATACGGATACCTGAAGTAACAAATGGAGAACGTGGATCATTTGGTACAGCATTTTTGTTTACAGTAATATGAGCAGCGCCTAACCAAGCATCAGCATCTTTACCTGTCACATCTTGCTTAATTAAAGACAACAAGAATAAATGGTTTTCTGTACCACCAGATACAACATCATAACCACGTAAAATCAATACTTCAGCCATCGCTTTAGCATTTACAACCACTTGTTTTTGATATTCTTTGTATTCAGGCATCATTGCTTCTTTAAAGCAAATTGCTTTTGCTGCTATCGCATGAACCAATGGACCACCTTGGTTACCTGGGAATACAGCAGATTGAAGCTTTTTCTCAATTTCTTCGTTTGCTTTTGCAAGGATTAAACCAGAACGTGGGCCACGCAAAGTTTTGTGCGTAGTCGTGGTTGTTACATCAGCGATTTGAACTGGGCTTGGGTATACACCTGCGGCAACTAGACCAGCAACGTGAGCCATATCTACAAATAAATAAGCACCAACTTTATCCGCAATTTCACGGAAACGTTGCCAATCTACAATTTGGCTATATGCAGAGAAACCTGCAACGATCATACGTGGTTTATGCTCTATAGCTAAACGCTCAACTTCTTCGTAATCAATTTCACCAGTTTCTACGTTTAAACCATATTGAACAGCATTATATGATTTACCAGAGAAGTTGACTTTAGCACCATGGGTCAAATGCCCACCATGTGCCAAGCTCATACCTAAAACAGTATCGCCTGGGTTGAGTAAAGCAAGATAAACTGCTGAATTTGCTTGAGAACCTGCATGTGGCTGAACATTTGCATAGTCAGCACCAAATAATGCTTTAGCACGATCGATCGCCAATTGTTCGATCACATCAACATATTCACAACCGCCATAATAGCGCTTGCCAGGGTAACCTTCCGCATATTTGTTAGTGAGTTTTGACCCTTGTGCTTCCATAACAGCTGGTGAGCAATAGTTTTCAGATGCGATTAACTCAATATGAGCTTCTTGACGGGCATCTTCTTGAGTGATTGCTTGAGCAATTTCTGGATCAAATTCAGAAATAGAGATATTGGCGAACATTAGCGAGGTCCTATGAATTAGGGCTTTTAAGCCGTGCTAAGATTGCGCGTATTGTAGCATGAAGTTTGTAATTAAACAGAATCAAGTTTGCTCCGTTTTAAATAAAAATGGCTCATGTTGAAAACATAAGCCATTTGCTCAAATCTACAATTTAAAATAGTTATTGTGCTGCAAACATTCCTTTTACATCAGCCACAATATTGTCGATATTTTCAGAATAGGCTTTACCATGATCCCAAGTTGGTTCGGTAATGTAATGCACCTGCGTCGCCAGTGCTTTCGCCGTACCATATAAGGTATCTGTTGCTGCTTTCGGTACAGTGGTATCAGCGCCACCTTGATAGATGATGATAGGTGTTTTAACTTGAACTTGTAGAGGTTGCGAATCTTTCTCTAAGAAAGTTTTAACGGCTGGTAACGACATAAAGGTATCTGTTTTTCTTGGATAATTTTTCAATGATCCATTGATTGCAACATACTGTCCCATTGCTCCCCCGAACTTATCGCCTAGTTGAGAAGAACAAACAGATTCTGCTTGTTTAGCAATCGCATCAGTCGGCACTTTAAAGACTTGGCTATAGTCTAAAGTTGGGTTTGCATTACGTAAGCCTGCCGCGATCAGAGCGGTAAACGTATCTAAAGATGCATAAACTGGAATCTGTTGAACAGGCGTTGCATTTGCCACACTAGATTCTCCAGCATTTAGAATCAAATTCAGTTGTGACGCAGGTGCAACAGCAACTGTACCTTTATAGTCTAAATTTGCACGATCAGCATATTGTGCAGCACCTAAAGCAGCTTGACCACCTTGCGAGTGTCCAACAGTCACCCATTGTTTCGATGCTTTGTTACCTAACCAATTACGGGTTGCAACCACAGCATCTGTAATCGAGTAACCTTCACTTTTTACATTTAAGAATGGATGGAGTTCAGTTCCACTCGGCTCGCCTAAACCTTCATAGTCTGGTGCAACAACCACATAGCCTTCCGCAAGGAATTTAGAAATCATTTTTTTAATATCAGCATTGGTCTCATTACGGCTTGGCGCACATACATCAGCGACACCGGTTGTACCATGCGCCCAAACCACGATAGGCCAACCTGAAGCTGGTGGTGCAGTTTTAGGCGTAAATACCAATGAGGTTGCTTGTACTTCAGTTCCCTTCACCCCTTTCATCTTATAAGTCATCACCACACTATCAGCCGCCACAGCAGAAAAATCTGTCTTGGTATATGCTATAGGTGTACCAACAACAGGGTTTGCGATAGTGTTTAGATCCGTATTTGAAGGTGATTCATAAGAATTTCCCCCACTACCACCGTTATTACACGCGGATAAAACTAAACCTGAACTTAGAATTAAAATTGATAATGCATTTTTTTTCATGTGACTTATTCCTTAAAGCACAATTTTTTTAAAGTTATATATACGGCTGAGCGCGTATAATTCTTTCATCAATACTTCAAAAAAAAATGTTAGGCAAGTTTTTTTAATCATTATTTAAATTTTCACTTTATTTTTGTCTTATAGCAAATACTTACAATGATGAACGATCTCTATATTAAAAATATTAAATAATACTAATCAAAGGGATAATCAATGACTCAGTCAAAAAAGTTTCTCAATTCATCTTTTTTCTAAACTTAAAATATAAGAGTTAACGCAATAAAAAATACCCTTATTACTGATAATAAGGGCATTTTTACATTGCTACAATTAAGTATTGAACACTCACAAAATTAATCAGCAAGTAGGGCTTTTATATCTTTTAACAAGTTTCCATTTTGAACATGGGTCGCCTGTATATTGACGTGCCTCCAAGTCGGATCAGTTCGGTACTCAATTTTGGTGTTTAAAGCACGTGCCTTCTCCACTAAAGCATCCGTTGCCTGTGGGTATACGATAGTATCCGCTCCCCCTTGATAAATAATAATTGGCGTTTTTACTTGCGTTTGTAGTGGTTGTGAATCCTTATCTAAAAATTGCCTTACAATCGGATTATCTTTATATTCCGCTTTTTTACGCCGTGAAAAGTTGACTAGACGACCAAACAGCCCTTCAGTCCTATTTGTCCGGTCAGTAAAAGCCGCAATTACCCCTGCAAGACAACGTTCTTCTGCTCGTGCAGCAGGGGTATGATAAGGGTCGTTGAATATGTTGGTATAAACAGGCTCGTTTGGATAAAGACTTTTCATCCCCGCACCCATAAAAGAGGTTAAGGCATCTAGCGCCGGATAGCCCATCATTTGCTCAGCTCTAGTTTTATTCGCCAAATCCGTTTCTGTTATGTTTTCAAGCATTTCTAAATTATTTGCTGGCGCCAAAGCAACAGCACCCTTATAGTCCATATTGGCACGCGCCGCATATTCTGCTGCGCCCAATGCGGCATGCCCCCCTTGTGAGACGCCAGCAACAGCCCATTTGTTGGATACTTTATTGCCTAACCAGCTTTTAGTTGCCACCACAGCATCGGTAATTGAATAGGCTGCACTTTTTAAATGCAAAAATGGATGCATTTCCTGACCACCTGGCTCTCCCAAACCGTCATAATCGGGTGCGACTACAACATAGCCTTCTTTAACAAAGCTATCGATCATATCATGAGTAGATCGATCTACGCCTAGAATGGTAGTGGTGATTAATTTCATTCGACTCGGTGCACATTGGTCAATAACACCTGTTGTACCATGTCCCCAAGCTACGATTGGCCAGCCGCCAGCTGGCGGTGCAGTTTTAGGCGTAAATACCAATGCTGTTGCCTGAGTTTCTGTTCCTTTGATGCCTTTCATTTTATAAGTCATCACTACACTGTCTGCAGCATTTGGTGGATTTTCTGCTGCGCTCTGATATGCGCTTGGTGTGCCCACCACTGGGTCTTGAATATTGTTGACATCTACATTTGGCTTATCTTCAGGTGGTTTTTCATCGCCTGGCTTTTCGTCACCTGGCTTTTCGTCACCTGGCTTTTCATCTCCTGGTTTTTCGTCACCTGGTTTTTCGTCAGGTGGAATTACATCACCGGGCTTTTCTACAATGGGTTTTTCATCATTTGAACCTGTGGATGAATTATTACTGTTTCCATTGCCACCACAGGCACTTAGCAATAGACCAGATCCAACCAACATTATTGAGATTAAATTTAATTTCATTTGATTCATCCTTGCATATAATAATTTTTATGACTTCAGTGCTAACAAATTCAATTTGCCAACTCTAATTAACGAAGCTCCAGCCACAGGCATAATGAATGTTTATTTTTTTTGCTTACATCACATTGTGCAATTTTTAAGCTGCGCTTCATTATAATTATGCGAGAAATAATATTTAAGCAAGTGGAATTTAATATTTTAAAATTTTAAATTATTTTTAAAATCAATATATTGATATTAAATTCACTGAAATATTGTTGTATTTATAGAATCTCATATTTATTTATTATTTACCCCAAGTGTTATATATCGCATATATTCTGCAAATACTGTGAATTAGGGAGGTGATACAAATATATGTTTGATTTTTTATTTTAAATAAATTCTTATCAACAACCATCGTATAGTTTAAGTTTCAATCAATTCAAGATGATTAATATTTAAACATTGCAGTCACAATATACTAAAAAACAGTTCAGATAATAGCTAAACGATAGAAATAATCAATAACCAAATCAAAACAACGTTTCTTAAGCCATCTTTTTCTAAACTTAAAATATAGTGTTTAACGCTATAAAAAACACCCTTATCACTGATAATAAGGGCATTTAAAATTGTTATGGTCAACATTGAACAATTAATTGGCAAGCAAGGTTTTTATATCTGTTAACAGCTGGCCATTTGCTACATTAGCAGCGTATATACTAAAGTGATCCCAAGTCGGATCAGTTCTATAATCAATCTTTGTAGTTAAAGCACGTGCTTGTGCCACCAAGGCATCCGTTGCCTGTGGTATTACAACATTGTCGCTGCCCCCTTGATAAATAATAATCGGGGTTTTAATCAGACTTTGTAGCGGTTGTGAATCCTTTTCCAAAAATTGCTTTACGATTGGATCATTTTTAAAGCCTTCCTGTTTACGCGAAGAATAACCTTTAAGACGCCCTTCATTCTTACTCATATATGCACCTACCTCCCCCAAAAATTGAAAACCCAAGGGGACAAGACAAAGCTTTTCTGCTTGCTCAGCAGTTTTATCAATTGGTGACTTAAATATTTTACTGTATAAAGGCTCAGTCGGATAAAGGCTTTTCATCCCCGCCGCCATATAGGACGTTAAGGTATCTAAAACGATATAACCGAATGTTTTAGCGAATGTCCCATCCTCCATGTTCATCAAAGCCATCTCCGACAGTTCCTCAATCAATTTTAGATTATTTGCGGGTGCCAATGCGACTGCTCCTTTATAATCCATATTGGCACGCGCTGCATATTGTGCTGCACCCAATGCTGCATGACCGCCTTGTGAGTGCCCCGCAACAGCCCACTTATTAGATGCTTTATTGCCTAACCAACTTTTGGTTGCCACCACCGCATCTGTAATCGAATAGGCTTCACTCTTTAAATTTAAAAATGGATGCATCTCCTGCTTACTCGGTTCACCTAGACCTTCATAATCTGGTGCAACCACCACATAGCCTTCTTTAACCAAACTATCGACCATGTTATAGATAGACCTATCTTGTGCACCTAAAAACGAAGTCGTAATTAATTCCTTTGTACTCGGCGCACAATCGTCAGCAACACCTACAGCACCATGTGCCCAAGCCACAATCGGCCAACCACCAGCAGGAGGCGTAGTTTTAGGGGTAAATACCAATGCGGTTGCCTGAGTTTCTGTTCCTTTGATGCCTTGCATTTTATAGGTCATCACCACACTCTCAGCTGCATTTTCTGGACGATTTTTTGGGGAATTTGGCATATATGGTTGGGGTGTATTTACCACTGGATTTTGAATTTTGTTTACATCTACATTGACATTTGGGCTTGTGGATGGAGTATCGCTCTTGTCATCACCACCACAGGCAGTCAAAAATAGAAAGGATCCAGCCAATATGACTGAAAGTAAATTTAATTTCATTTGATTCATCCTTGCATATAATATTTTTTAGTATTTTGAATGAATATTTGATAACAAATTGAATTAACTTAAATCGTCCAAAAGAACTAATTTATTAAAAATTTTTAATAGACTCCTTTCATAAATCACTTTTTACTCAGTTCTAAATTATAAATACCTGCAATCAAATTGAACCTTAAGCCAAGTCTTTCCCCTTTATTTCGATAACACTCTACAAAGATTTTGAAAGTTTTTAATGTACCAAATAAATGCTCAATGCCTATTCTTCTTTTATTAATTTCTCGATTATATGTTTTTAGCAAAGGATCTAATTCACAACGTTTTTTAGCTTTGGACGGTAACAGGTTAGTGGTATATATGACAGAAATCCATTGATAACCTTTATCTGCAAGAATAAATGAATTTGTTGGGAATAAATGCAGATGATGCCTGAAAATCTTAAATTTTGCAGAATGAATATTAAACAAAAAGATGAACGTTTTTTGATTTATGAAAGAGGTTTAATAACCAGACCAAAAAACTATGTTCTTAAAAATTGTTTTCTAAAATTTCAACATGCTTCAAATCCATATAAAAAAGCCTCCTATTTTTCATAATAGGGGCTTTTATGTTGATCTATGTTTTAAAAAAAGACTTATAAAAGAAGCCACTAGTAAGGACTAAACACACTCAAAATTTAATTAGCAAGCAAGGTCTTAATATCTTCTAGCAGTTGTCCATTATCAACATTGGCCGTAAATGAACCAGTGTGATCCCAACTTGAATTGGTTCTATAATCAATTTTGGTGGTTAAAGCTCGTGCCTGTGCCACCAAGGCATCAGTCGCCTGTGGTAATACAACAGTGTCTTTACCGCCCTGATAAATAATAATCGGCGTTTTAACGAGTGTTTGTAAGGGCTGTGAATCTGTACCCAAAAATTGTCTTACGATTGGATCATTCTTATAGCCCTCTTTTTTACGCGGATAATCTTTAAGACTCCCGTTCTTAATATTATAAACAGTCATCGGTAGTGCAAAAGCAGCCCCCATTCCTGCAAGACATTCTCTTTCTGCTTTCTCAGCAATTTTATCAGTAGGTGTTTTAAATATAATACTGTATACAGCCTCAGTTGGATTTACCGCCTTTATACCCGCTGCCATATAAGCCGTTAAAGTATCGAGTGCAGCATAACCGCCGATCTGAATTAACCCATCTGCATCCGCTAAAGCCATTTCCGACAGGTTTTCGATCAATTCCAGATTATTTGCCGGTGCCATTGCAACTGCACCCTTATAATCCATATTGGCACGGGCTGCATACTGCGCTGCACCTAATGCTGCATGACCGCCTTGCGAGATTCCAGCAACCGCCCATTTATTGGATGCTTTATTGCCCAACCAACTTTTGGTTGCCACCACAGCATCGGTAATTGAATAAGCTTCACTTTTTAAATTTAAAAACGGATGGATCTCCTTCTCGCTCGGTTCACCCATACCCTCATAATCTGGCGCAACCACCACATAACCTGCCTTAACAAAGTCATCAACCATTTTTTGAGTATGCACATCGGCTATAGGCACAAATAATTTATTTTTACTCGGTGCACACTTGTCAGCAACACCAGTCGTTCCATGTGCCCAAGCCACAATTGGCCAACCTCCAGCAGGCGGTGCAGTCTTAGGGGTAAAGACCAATGCGGTTGCCTGAGTTTCTTGTCCTGTGATGCCTTTCATTTTATAAGTCATCACCACACTCTCATCCGCATTGGGTGGAAGAACATCATTTTTAATATTATAAGGTACTGGTGTATTGACCACTGGATTTTGAATATTATTCACATCTACATCTGAGCTTGTCGATAAATGATCACTATTGTCGTCATCACCACCACATGCAGTTAGAAATAGCGTAGATCCAGTCAATAACACTGAAAGTAATTTTAATTTCATATAATTCTTCCTTTTTATCATTTTTTCTATCAGTTCAGCAGGGTCAACCCATCGTTTGCCAGCGCTGATCCAATAGATCACTCATCTTAGTTTAATGTTTATGTTGTTATTACTTCATAATACCTGGCGATATTTAAGCTAGGCTTTATTACAATTAAGACATAAATATAAATTTAGCAAATGAGATTTAATCTTTAAAACATATTAAATTATCTCATCAATCCAACTTTTTTATTTATCAATCAACTGAATTTAATGTGGTTTTTATACACCAATCAGCATAAATTAATTTCATAACACTCAATTTTTAATATATTTTTCACAGTTTTAACGATGAATAGATTCTTATCAATGATTTATTTTATTATTTAAATTTCAATCAATTTTTAATCATTGGTTTTAAGTATTCTAAAGATAATTCACATTAAAAAACTGATTCTGCCTGTGATTTAAGCAAAAGCCTGTACTTATCTTAATTTTAGATGGGTTTCATTTGTATTTAGCGTCTAAAAAAGCTAGTTTAATAAGGCGCTCTTTCTTATCTATTTGTTGAGGAACAAAGGTATGCAAGCAATCATTCTAGATACTGAAACTCATACACTCAATGGATTGCCCATTGAAATTGCTTATGCACCGATTCAAATTCAAGAAGGGAAATTAAGCTTAGATCGGGAACAAATGTTCGATCAACTTTATAGTATTGGCAATGAAAAAATTTCCTTTGGCTCAATGGCAGTTCACCATATCTTAGAATCTGATCTTGTCGGGCAACCTAATTTTTCCAGCTTTGAACTTCCTCAGCACACCCAATATATCATTGGGCATAATATTGATTATGATATTCGCGCAATCCAACAATGTGGCGTAGATACTGCTCATATCAAAGCCATTTGTACGTTGGCACTTGCTCGTCTTGTTTGGCCTGATGCTGAAGCACACAATATATCAGCACTGATTTATATGATCAGTAAAGGCAGTGAGAAAGCACGTGAAATGTTAAAAGGTGCACATCGTGCGGATGCCGATATTATTTTAACTGCAAATATTCTCATGCATATTGTTTATCAACTCAAAATTCAAACCATTGAAGAATTATATGAAGCCTCAGAAGATGCGCGTATCCCGCGCAGTATTAACTTTGGTAAGCATCGTGGGACAGCGATTGCAGAATTACCCAAAGACTATGTGCAATGGTTGCTTCGTCAAGATGAGCTTGACCCTTATTTACGCAAAGCTTTAGAGAATGCAAACATCGTCACACTTTAAACTGATGATTTGTAACAATAAAGTCATATTAGTGTAATTTTCATTCTTTACTCTAGGGTCAATTTATTGGGGAATAATTTGACTCATGGATCACTATTTTAAAACTGACTTGGGAATTCAGACTTTAAAACATCGCTCAATTCAACTCACTGCTCGCCAAAGACAATTACTGCTTCTTATCGGCACAGATGATTTTAAAATTTTGAATAGTTCACTAAAGCAACGGCTTGCAACACCAGAACTTCTTCAACAGTTAGAAGAGCTTGGTCTAATTTTTCAGAATCAAATGAATGGTGCGCCTCAAGTTAAGTCAAAAATAACATCAGAATCGTCCAAGATTGAACAATCAAATCAGCGCACCCCTTCAAATCTGACAACTGAAATGGGCTTTAAACCGTCACCTAAAGCAGTTGAAAATCCAGCAATTATTAGCGATACACAGCTCAGTCAAAATACAAAATCAGCAGATCCAAACCCCATCCAGCAAAGCGTTAGCACGGTCACACCTAGACACGTAGCGCATGCCGAAACCACGCCTGAACTGAATTATATAAATTTTGATGACATCAAATACAAAATGTCTACCCTGCTACAAACGCATTGCGGCTTGATGACCAAACAATTGGTCATGCAAATACAGCAGGCAAAATCAATTCGAGATATTAAATTTTGTCAAATGCAGTGGATTACCGCACTTCAAGAAAGTCGAATCTCTCCCCAAGAATTAAATCAAACCATGCAACAAATTAATTATTCACTCCAACATCTACAATCATCTTAAAGCAACCCTAAATATTTATTTCAATTCACCCCCTTAGAATGACAAATGAAGTGCTTTAAAGTCATTCTAAGTCTTTTTATTTAAGGGTATTTTTGATTTATTCTCGAATATCAAAACTTTAAAGCCCAATAAGCTACCGCCAATAAATCAAAGTTTTATGTATATTAAAGATGATTTAAAAGCACAATATTATCCCAACTTTGCAATTTTAAATGAGAGAAATACAGATCAATTTTTAAACCCTCTTAAGCTTATTCTCATACATTCATATCTCTTTACAAAATCACATTGTCTGTTTTACACGCATTCTGTAGAATTATAGGCACGCCAATGATTTAAAACAATTAGACAATTATGACTCAATACCTTACAAAATCGACCAACCAAACAGCTTTAGAACTTTCAAATTTTTACCCAACGTTTGAACAATGTTTAAATGCTGTATCCAATATTAAATATCAAAAAGATTTACGTATCAAAAGTGATCCTATTTCATCTCAACATATTTTGGTTGAAAGCTATTCTCGAGGAACACTTCAAGATAAGTTTAAAATTGAAAAAAATGCAATTGAGCATGCAAACAAAAACCGTTTGGCCTTATATCATCTTGTTGCTGTCACACTCGATCATTTTAAAGCTGCTTAATATTCACACAACCTTTTAAACTGATTAAAAATAAAACGTGTTGGGCTTTTCACCCAACACGTTTTTTAATTGATGATAACAATTAGCTGACTTGTTCAATTACACGATAAATACTGTCACTTTCTTTGCTTTCAAAAAGCAACTCAATACTTGGTAAGATTTTCTCACCATCCACTACGATATGATCAATTTTTTGGAACAATGATAAATTATCTGTGTCTTCATGCTCTTGCAGCTTATTTAACCAAGCCATCGCATTCAGCTCATTACTATATTGATCCTTGACCCTTACTGTAATCATTTCAGTCATTTTTCTGTCCTCTTTTTTATATACTGTTTTCTTATAGCATGCGCCAAAATAAAAATTAGCTTAAAGTTGTTAGATTTTATGGCAATGTTAAAAATTAGCTACATTACTATTTTTTTTATTTATAAAATAGAGAGTTACTTTGAATACTTTGTGTAAATACAGCTTCAATCAATTATTTCATGACGTTTCAAAAAATCAGAAAAAGAAAAGCCCGCATTTCTGCGAGCTTTTTATGTTGGAAAGCTAGTGCTTATTTTTTATTTGAACTGGAGTCACAAATTCAATAAGCCGTCATTGATCTGTCCAACTACTTCGTAGCGTCTTATCGACCTACTGTAGTTTTAATATAGTCAGATGCGCTTTGATCTGCAAGATACAGTAACATTATTGAACGATATCACAGCAATTTTGAAATTGAATATTTTTTTAATTGGTAGATAATAGATAAGTTTGATTGACTATAATTTAATATCTATCAACCTGAAAAAATCTAAATAACACTAAACAAAAACTAGCCAGTAAAAATTATTTTATAAAAATAACCTATAAACCTACCACGCTAGATTACCTATTACATTGATTATCATTAAGATTTATATATCATTAAATCTCTTTTCATAAATCAAAAAGCGATCATGTTGAGTGAATTATATTGGTATTGATAGCCCCCCTTTCCCACTATTTATCTAAACACATTTTCTCGATTTCACTTTTATTGCTGTAATTCAAGCGGTTTTTAAAACACCTACAATATTGTCTAGACTGCGTGTACTTTAAATTTTCAGGAATATGTATACCGAAACATTCCGTCTCAATATTTCCTTTTTGTGATAAAGGAAGCTCTGCTTTACTGAGCAAAATACCAAGACCAAATGCAATAAGCATGGCAAAAAAGATTAAACCTTTATAATGGATGATTTGCTTGACCATGAGTGGCTAAATTTATAGAACATGATGAAGCTAATCCTAGCTTAAACTTTCCTGTTTTTTTATTTATTTTTAAAAACAATTGAATAACAAATAAGGGAGTTAACATGCGCTGATCTTTTAAAGCAAAATAAATATACAGGTCTATCAGCTAAAATTTTTCAACAGCTTATGCAACTTTTGAGCGCGACTCATTTTATTCTATATGATTGCTTAAAAACTTTAATTTTCAAACAAATATAGCACATGGAATAATCATGAAAAATAGAAGCAATGATCATTTTCATTTTAACGTATTATTTTTATTCTCTAAAAGTACTAGAAATATCAAATAAATCTTACGGCTCAGTAAAGTATTTATAAATAGAGAAAATTAATCTCTATTTATTTTTTGCTATGGGTAATTTAGTTGAATATTCAGTATCATGCTTATCTAAATATTCACGAATTAATTGACGAACAACTTGAGATGGCTTTAAATCCTGACGATTACATAATTCTTCAAAAGCTTGTTTTTTATTTGGATCAATCAAAATTGTTAATCTTGCTGTTTTATTTTCCATACCATATTTCCTTAAATTTGTTAGCTATAGAATTGTAATAATATTTACAAGATTTTCAATGAAATTTTTTATCTCACAATAATCTTAGCTTAATGCATGACTTTGAGTTTAAATTATTTATTTTGTTTAATACCTAATTTTATCAATAAATCTATTATAAATTATGGTGAATATTTTTTGAATATTTTGATTTTATAATCAAAAATCACCCAACAGGCTATCACAACAGCGCTGATGCAATAGCCAAAACATTGATGCTTATGAGAAATCTAATTCTTTTTCAAAAACTCTGAGTTCGTGTCGTGCCATCGCTAAATTAGATTTTTGGCGATCTAATACTAGATATAAAAATAAGCTACTGTTTTTATCCAGTGGCCTCAATAAGTGATACTGCTTTCCTAATGTAATTAAAATATCATCAATCGTGTCGCGTAATTTTAACGCTTCTGCCGTTTTCATTTTCGCTTTTAAAACCTCCGTATTTCCAGCGGCAGCAAGTTCCAAATCAATTCCTGTTCCATATGAAGCCAATGATAAGCCACTTGTACTATCAACAAGTGCCGCAGCAGTGAATCCGTCAATTTCTGATAAAGGTGTTAAGTCAATTTTAGCCATTTATATATGCCTTTTATTAAGTAAAAATAATATGAGTCGCTTTTAAAACATCCTCATGTTTAAAAAGTATCATAAAATTATAATATAATATTATTTTATGATAATAATTTGTAACTTTTTTTAATTTAAACAAACAGTTAGATCACTATTACTCTATAATTAAAATATTTTATTTAATCTAAAAAACACTTATTACGTTTAAGTTCTGCATAAAAAACATGAATTTAAGCATAAATAAATCACTTATTTTTTTATAAAAAAAATCACATAAAATTAAAACAAAGAATAAAATAATTTAAATACAAATATTTAGACTAAAACTCTAATTTACAGCAAAATTAACAAGAAAATATTTTAAAACTTTATTATTTATTCATATACGATATCTATTAAGGTATTTATTATATTTCTTTTCATTTATATATTTAGCATGACCTGCCATCAACCTTATTTCCATATTAAAAAATAAGATGCTTAAAATATAGACGATGTATGCTATATCATTGTACCCCCTGAGGAACGATCTCTACAATTCCTCTTTCAAACTTGGTTTTTAGACGCCCTCTAGCAGAATATTATTTACAAGATGATTTGATGATTTATTTTAGAATTAACCAAGATCAGAGCATCTTTTTAGTTCTAAACAATGCTTCATCTATAAGGGCAAAGAAATAGAACACCAAACTCTATCAGACTTTAAAAACCTGGTTAACCCATGAATATCAGGTCTTTTTTGTTAAGCCATCAACCAAATTTTATAAAATTCCTGAATATCCGACTCTAAAAACTCATCACAGTCACTGTCGTATACAAATGTTTTTTGTTCTAATAAATATTCAGCTTGATGTTCCATCAAATATTTCTTTAAAAAGTTTTTAAATTCATTGGCACGCTCAGGAAAAATATGCTCTCCATCATAAAAAATCATCATAATTACCTCTATAAAATCACAAAGCCTCGCCTACAGTTTACATAAAAATGCTAATTAACTCAAACTAAACAATATTAAAGTGAAATATATCACGTTATTTTGGTGTTTTATTATCACCAGATTTCATATAGCGTGCTTAACAAGCTATTTATTTTTAAGCTATGAAATTGCCTAAATTATGCTTATTAATTAAAATACTGAATTGATTCATTCAAGGTTATTTTTTATAATTTTAAAATAAATCAATGATATAAAAATTCAACACACAATAACTCAAATATGCAAATCATTCTTATTCTATTCAATTTTTTTAATATCCTATCAGTAGTGATCTTAATTTTAACGATATTAAAAAGTTGAAATAAGTGTATATTAGGTAAAACACAAGCTAGTCGATAGAGCTAACATGAAATTTGAGATAACAACAGAAATTTTGATCAATGCACCCATTGATATCGTTTGGAAAACCCTAACAAATTTTGAAGATTATAAAAATTGGAATCCGTTTATCATTGATGTTTCAGGAGAAATCCATAAAGGTGGCAAAATCAATGTCACCATACAAAATGATGCGACAAGTAAAATGTCTTTTAAAGCAGTTGTACTTGAAAATCAAAAAAATAAACAATTTAGTTGGCGCGGAAAATTATTGGTGAAGGGCGTATTTGATGGGGAACATAAATTTAGATTAGAACAAATAACTCCTGTTCAAACAAGATTGATCCATAGTGAAGCCTTTAGTGGAATTTTAGTAAAACCGTTTCTTAAGAACTTACAGACAAAAACCAAGCCCGGTTTTCAACGAATGAATAATGCGCTTAAAGTAAGATTAGAGAATCAATAGAATTATTCAGCTGGCAAATCGGCTTTAAGTAAAACCAGCATCAATTCCTCTCTATACTTGGAATCAATATAGCTTGGTCTCATCTTGCATAAAGCCCCATAAGATTAATAAAACCATCGCAACAACTCATATTTTAGGAGGATCCTATTGGAGATTGAGTTTGACCGTTTAAGCAATGTGAGCAAGTCTGAAATTATTGAATTAAATACAAATGAACGTGTCCTTAAGCAAATGCCTTTAGCCAAGGGCGTTATTTTTGATGAAGATCAATGTAATGCTTGGGTTAATGAAAAAGAAAGCCTATGGATGAACCATGGTTATGGTCCATGGGCATGTATTGTTGATGGCCAATTTGCAGGCTGGGGAGGTTTACAATATGAGCATGGAGACGCTGACTTGGCTTTAGTGCTACACCCTCAATATTGGGGAATGGGTAAACAAATTTTTAATAAAATTATAAACAAGGCATTTAACGAGATGGGCTTTGATTCGATCACAATTTTATTACCGCCAACACGGAAAAAGTTAACAGGGATCTATTCACTCGGATTTAAATTGGATGGTGAGGTCATCATAAGCAATGAACATTTTTTCAGGTATCGACTCAATAAAACGTCTATCGAAAGAACCGAGTAAGTACTACCCTAAAATACTTAGGTGGGGCTTTCTAAAAGCTTCTTAGCATGAATGATCATAAATCAGATAACCTTTCTTCTGACCTTATCACATCAAGTATTGAAATCATGCTGGTTACGATTTCCAAGACACTGCTTATTTTGCTTTGTTGATTTTTTCTTTAGACAAAATGAATAAATCTTCATTTAGATGAGCAAATCTTTCTGCTAACCATTCATGGGTATCATTGAGCGCTTGATTATAAAAATGATGTCCAAATTCATCTACAATAAAATCAAATAAAAACTGTGCTGGAAAGTTTCCAAGGTCTAACTCTAGTTCCTTTAAGGCATATTTTTTCAATGAGCTAATTAATTGTTCACGCGTAAACTCATCAAATGTAATTATTTGCTTCTTAGCCATAGTCTTCATTCTGAAAATAACAAAGAATCATTACAATACTTATTTAGAATTTATTCAATCTTATCGCGTCTTATTATGTCGTACATCTTGAGTTTTCTCTGGCTATGCTTTAACACCTACGCAACCAATTACAAAAATTACCCAAATAGCAATAAATAAAGTAGTTTTAAGATAAACATAGTTTTTAGAATTTTGTAGGAGGCAATAAATTAAAAAATATTCTCAGCATAGTAATAACAGATCAAAAAAACTTTTTTAATAAAAAACTTAAAATAATCTTATAAATATTTAAAATTATACCAATTTAATAAATTTAGCAATTACTAATACATATAATTTTTTATAAAAGCGATTAAAATCTTTTGGAAACTTATTTCAACTCACTTTAAAGTGTTCTCCCTTGAAAGGACGGATCTTCTTCTACAAAAAAAACCTCATCAGTACCAATTAAAGCCCATTGATATGTTCCAAATATTCTGCTTAATTCCTGATTGAATGAATTAAATAGTTTGACTAGATTAAAAGACTCATCATATTCTCCCACATATTGTGTAATTGGAAATTGTCGAAATTCTTCATACATTTTATGTACAGTTACTTTTTTAATCATCATTTTAACTCCTAAGTAAATTGAAAGAAGTTCCCTTCTTTCAATTTACACTTAACTCAATAAAAGCCTAGATGCTATTTTTTTTGCTCTGGGGTTTCTTCAACTTTCTTTGGCTGTGCTTGGGATGGATTGCTTTGATTGCTATCAGGTTGTTTATTCTGATCTTTATTTGTCTGTTGCTGCTGAGGCGCTTGTGATTGATTGCCTTGATTAGCATCAGGTTGTTTATTCTGATTGCTACTTGGTTGCTTGGTAAAATTTGACATAGTAATATCTCTTTTTTGTCATTCATATTAATGACTCATTCAAGATGCGCCTTTATTAAATAAATAGATAGTATTAACACGTATCAAGATATATTTACCACAACAACACCATTGGTTTATATCAGTTATTTAAAATTATATAATTACATATATATTTTTTAATTCCACATCCAAAAAATTTAAATTCAAAAAATAAAAGATATATAAAGAAAATTAATCCACCCCACCTATTTGATCATTAAAATCAATACTTATAATATATCATACTTTACTTATATTAATATTTCTTAGGCTCCTATTGATAGATATACTTATATATTCTTAAAAATATATAGTAAAACCGTTTAATTACTCATACATATTTAAAAGAATAATTTGAACAGCATACCGATAGAATCTACTAACCATTCTTCCTTTTATTCTTCACCCACGCCATTTCTATAAGATTTAAATCAGGGCTGTAAAGTGGTAACCATAATATATGATGCTCATGTTGCTCTAATAATTCTTGAGTATCTGACCTTTTATGAAATGTCACATTATCCATCACAACAATACTCTGCTTCGGCAATTCTGGGTTAAAAAATTCCTTAACCCAAAAATGAAATACATCTGAATTCACTTTGCAATCAAATAGTCCAACTCCAAATAAGCCAATTTGATATATTGCACCAATTGTATTGGTTTGATTCTTAACTATCAATTATATGATCCATAACAAGGTGTTCCCCGTTTAGAGTAGCCATAAGGTCGTTGTTCATGTGATTTAAAGCCACTTTCATCCAGATAAACGATAGGATGCTTGTGCTTTAACTCATCCAGAGTCTTTAAGTATTGTTCTCTGATTTCAGGTTTTGCTTGCGGATGAAGTGAGGTCTTTTTTTTAACGGTAATCCCTAGGCGGCTTAATGTATCGCCAATGGAAGAAACTCCACAGCCAAAACGTGCTGCACGTTCATATTGATAATCATCAGTATATTGTTCAACATCTGCCCTAGAGCGTCATCATCTATTTTTGATGGTCTACGTGGTCAAGCTCTTTTAATCTCTATACTTTTTCCCAACTTAAAATTGTATTCTTATCAATTTCAAATTGAGTGGCAACGGCTCGAATAGAATTTCCTTCCTCAAGTTTAGCTAAAACTTTTCGTCTAAAATGTTCTGAATAAATCATTTATCTAGCATCTTACATTTTTAACAGTTTGACTATAGATGGTTATCCTCCCGTTGGGCGAGGGGTACGCAAAGGTATTTAAACTTTCAAAGCAAAATATGGCAATGAAAGCTTTTTTATAATCAAACACTCATTTTTTCATGTAATTGTATGAATAATTAGATGGTTTGATTATAGTTTTCTTCATCTTTAAAAATTGCTTCAATTGATAAGCCAAATAATTTAGAAATTTTAAATGCCAAAGGCAGACTAGGATCATAACGTTCTTTTTCAATTGCATTAATTGTCTGCCGCGAAACACCCAAATATTCTGCTAATTGCTGCTGAGACCAGCCTTGTTTCGTTCTTAATTCAGATAAGATATTTTTCATCGATAACGCCAGCTCCCAATTGCAATACCAACACCCCACAATGTTGCCATTAAAGGCCATACAAAAAACATAGAAAGATGTGGAAAGCCAATATTTTCAAGAAATCCATAGCTAAATGTAATGAGTGCGGTACCTACGAATGCGAGCGCAAAAGCTTGTAATTGGATGTGTTGTTGCATTTCATCTAAGCGCGCTAATTGTCTAAGTACACTCCAACCCACCAAAATACAGGGAATTATCGGCAATAATGTCACAAAAATTTGTGTTGAATAGCGGATATCGTCATTCTTTAAATAATTTAATGAACAAATAAGCACAACAATATAAAGCAGTATTGATGCACTAAACTCAATCAGAGATCTATATTTTTTCATACGGCAACCATGTAAAGTAAACTTTACACAAATTTAGATCAAATAGCACACCATGTAAAGTACACTTTACATATTATTTTTATTTTAACTTAGACAACAAACTTGAAATGCGCCTTTAATTGTCATTTTTTCACAGCATTTATCCGCGCTTTGATTATAAATTTCTAAAGCTAAATGATTTAAAAGCATAAAAAAAACCTAGTAAGCATGAAGCAAACTAGGCTATAAACTTTGAATCTCTTTTCGTTGGTAGCGGGAGCTGGATTTGAACCAACGACCTTCGGGTTATGAGCCCGACGAGCTACCAGACTGCTCCATCCCGCATCAACGAAGCACCTTTATACGCCTTAAAGACAAGGAATACAACCTTTATTCTATATATGTTTAAAAGAATTATTGATGGGCATTCAGAACACGCTAAAAGCATTCATTGTTGACTAATTATCGTATGCTCTTTTAACTTCAAAACACAACGGTTTAACCTTTTACTTAAGATTAAAAACCTAATATTTCGATAGCGATCTATTATACTTTTACCCTCATCAAGGCATCTTTAGCTCTTACCCAAATAACAATTTAATTAAACCAGTCATTGATATAGCATTAGAAAGCCCACTAAAAAGTGGGCTTATTTTTTGGAGGCGCATGAATGATGTGTGAGTCGCACAACAATTCAATAAAAAGTATATCAGCCTTTATTTATTAATTAAATTAAACTATGTAACAAAAATTAGCCAAAGCGTGCTGCAATACAATGTTCAAATAAACAGCGAAGATTTGCCTTAGTCTCTATATAAATTTAAGCAATTAAAAAACCACCCGTAGGTGGCTCGATTTAAATCATAGCTTCCAAAATCTTATAAATTTTACCATTCTTGCTGCTTTCAAACAGCATTTCGAAGTTAGGACGCAAAAGTTCATTTTCAACAATAATATATTTGATACGTTCATGAGTTTTATTTGGATTTATCACAACATCATCTAATGTTGCCTCTACTGCGTAACACTTTCCAAATTGATCCTTTACATTTATGTCGAGTTTATTCATAAAAAACACCTTAAAAATTAAATAAAAACAGCTAAAACTGTTAACCAAAACATTCAATGATTATTAAATTTATGCTTGTACATCAAACGCAATTCAATATACTGCAAAAACAGTAAATTATTATAAAAATTTTTATTTACTTACATTTTAAGTGCTTATCAAAAAGATTGCTTCTTGATACTACTCAGGTTTTTTTAGGATCTATTGCTTTTATCTCCTTTAAATCATCAAGATGAAGATCAAAAATACTTTCAATCATTTTTACTTTGGATTCACTGGTATCCTCAGACGTTTCAATCAAGTATTTTTTTGTTTGTTGGGTAAATTGAAAATAGTCTTCATAATTCACTGTTCCATTTTTTATCAGAAAACCGACTAAATTTCCGATGAGTAATCTTGTGACATGGTCACCCTCTAAGGTTGCCTCAACCAGCTTCCCAGCTAAAATTAATTTTTTCATCACATTACCATCCTTTGTATCGTTCACTTAATTTAACAAATTCATTTTTACTTGTCATATCAATAAAAATATTCATTGCTTAAGTTCGTTCAGATGTACGCTAGCTTTTGGCCTCTATTACTGCAAATGCATCAATATTGATACTTCAACAATAATACTCAGTTACTTGAATACAATTAAACAATCCCCTCCTTCTATACTTGCAAAGCTGCTTTAAAAACCAATGTCCACTCTAGTATGTAGACCAATCATCAGCCTCAAATCGGATTTATTCTAAACTTACGCTGATCTAATAAAAAAGCCCTACATTTCTGTAAGGCTTTACCTTAATTTTGCGCTGACTAAGGATTTTTGTTATTTATTATTAGTAAAATAACAATTTAAATTTACTTTAAAATTAAATTATCGTCAACCCTTTTATTGTCTGTATAAAAAAATACCCACCGATAGAGTAAGTGGGTATATAAACTTGTGATATATGTTTAGATAAACTTAATTTACAGAACATAAGTCTCACTTTCAATACCATTCATCGGCTATTTAATTTCAGAAAAATACAAATATCAGAATTTATTCACTCAATGATCGAGACTTCATATGCTCACAGATAAAGCCCTCTATAAAAACAATAAAAAACACCAGCCAATACTACGCACAAAGAAGAACAAAAAATTAAATCGTATGCAACTGATTTTAAATATTTTTTAATTAAATCGTTTTAAAATATAACATAAAAGAAAAGTCTACTAGGTTCTATTCACTTATCTAAATTATTACGGTTTATCAATCATATTGAACCCAAAAGACCCTATACATTTATCTCGACTATTTTACTGCGTTTTTATTATTAAAGAACAGATGTATAGTATCCGTGACCATTGGAGAGAGTGGTCTATAGACAATAAAGAAAGGCCCTACTAACCTGCATGATGCGGGTTTCTTTTTATTTATTGATCTAGAAATAGCACAGTAGCCACACAGTCCCCCGCATAAAAAAGACGAGATTTACACAGCAATTGATTAGATGTGCTTAAATTTTTGCTGATAGGCGAATGATGGATCTTTTAAATAGGTCCAGTGTTTTAATAAAAATATAGAAAAAGTTATAGAAATAATTGAAATGTATAAATATGAATTAAGATAAAAATTTAGAGTTAAAAAAAGCACGATATCGTGCTTTTTTTACAACTTACTCTGAATTATAGCGGAGTAATGTTTACAGCGTTAGGACCTTTAGGACCTTGAGTGATACTGAATTCAACTTGTTGACCTTCAGCAAGAGTTTTAAAGCCAGAGTTAGCGATTTCGCTGAAATGAGCAAAAACGTCTGGACCTGATTCTTGTTGAATGAAACCGAAACCTTTAGTTTCGTTGAACCATTTAACTGTACCTTTAACAACATTTGAGTTTGACATAATCAATCCTACTGAGATTTAAAAATTTTAAGTCATTTTATGACTAGTGATAACGTCGAAAATAATAAAGAATTGAACTTAAAATCTGAATAAAACGAAGGATTATGACTAAAACTGCGATACTTAGAGAAGATTTACCAAAACATGACTTTTTTCTAGTTGGCTTTACTTTACAGGAAAAAAATAAATAATCAAGCCTTCTTATACATATTTAACTTTTTTATGGATAAAGAATGGCTTATCTATTTAGAACAGCTCTCATGTGAGAGCTTTCTCAAATAACTTACTTTTTTCGATCATTGATAGAAAGCCAATTAACTTTCTATTTCAGAAGAAAAAAATACCAATGTTCCATACATCAATTTTTCTTATGCTTATTTTAGGGTTACTTTTTAAATGGCCAGCGGAGTTGAGCCAAATATTGGTTGGGTATTTGACTACGCACACCAACTTGATCATCTTTAATTTTTTGATCTTCATAGTAAAAACTCCCAAACAGAATATCCCAAAATATAAACACTTCTCCAAAATTCTTACGACCAAATCCATGTTTATGATGGATGCGATGTACTTCAGCTACAGCAAAAATATATTTGAACGGACCAACACGATAATCAATATTTGCATGTTGAAAAAACAAATGCACGGCCATAAATATCATCCAACACCCTATCAGCACACTTGGAGCACCCAAAAGCGCTAAGATGATCAAACTAGGTCCAGCAAGTACGATTGCACTCAGTGGATGCCTCTTTTCAGCATTTAACCAATATAAACGGCGTGATTGATGGTGAATCGCATGTAATTTCCATAAAAATCGATACTTGTGGCTTAGGTAATGCATGAACCATAGTCCAAAATCAATCACCACAGCAACAATCAATATCTGCCAAAATACCGAAATATGGTCGGGCCATAATCGTGAAATAAATCGGAAAAGATCAAACCATTCGATAATTTTTGAGACAGAAACGATCAAAAATAAATTAAAAATTGCATGGATGATATCTGTAACAAAATCTTGATGTGTATCCAACCATTTTGCTTGATAAGGCAAATAATACTCACCCCATGCAATCACTACGCCACTTAGCAAGATGAATAATATTGAACTTGGCCAATACGGAACTTGCCCTGAGACGATGAACATCATCATCCATACGGTTAACAACATATAAAGTGGATAAAATAAATATCGCAGAGATATTTTAACAAAAGCGCTCATTTATAACTCCAATCAACAGAATACGTTTTAGGAGTATGCTGACTGGCTGGATATAAAAATTGAACGAAACCGCTATATCTCCTATAGCTTTTGATCCGACATTAGCAATATTGGCATTTGCTCAATGGATGGAATAAATTTTAATAGTGAAGGTTGAATGCCAAACATTTGTTTGCAGGTTCGACTAAAATGCGCCTGATCAGAAAAATGAGATTGATGAGCCATGCTGGTTAAATTAATATCCTGATCTATGGCTTGAAAGCTTTGTAATAAGCGTAACCATTTCCGATAACTACGATAAGAAATACCAAAATTGTCACTAAACCAATGACTAAAACGGCTTTCTGAAAGATTGAATTGTGAGGCGATTTGTTTAAGTGTCAAATTCTGTTGATGATTGAGAATAAGAAATTTTGCAAGACGCTCTTCTCTAACTGACTGAGCTTTGAAATTAGATTCACTGCAATAACTTAAAAGCTTTTGGAAAGATTCAAACGTTTGATTTTGTTCTATAAAATATGCTCTAAGAATAGATACCAAACTTTGAGGCAATATCGTAATCGGTGAGTCTTGTTTTAGGTAAGCTTGTAAATAATGCTGAATGACATCAGCAAGAAAATGTGTTTGATCAATATAGATCGAACAGTAAGTCCCTGGTTGCAAATGATGTAAAGTATTTGCTGCGATATAGACCCCACTACTCCATATACAATAATCATCAGCAATAACTTGAATCCGCTCTCCCTGTTGTTTTGCAAAGCTTAACTGATGTGCGTGATGACGATGTGGAGAGTTATCACCAACAGCTCCCTCAAAATAGCCAATGCCATATCCAATTGCTATTCTGCCCATCCAATATTTAGCAGGTAAGTTATATAGATTAGATTGAGCCATAGAATACTTAAGCTAAAAGTGAAAACTCATTAAATAACACTATTCTACTTATCTTCAAATACCCAGCATAAATAAGCAGATTGATTGAGTGCGCTTTTTATATCTTTGCTATTCTAAAACGTTTGAATTCAATCCAATAAATTTTAAGCATAAAAAAACCTAGTAAGCATGAAGCAAACTAGGCTATAAACTTTGAATCTTTTTTCGTTGGTAGCGGGAGCTGGATTTGAACCAACGACCTTCGGGTTATGAGCCCGACGAGCTACCAGACTGCTCCATCCCGCATCAACGAAGTGACTTTATACGCCTTAAAGGCAAGTAATACAACCTTTATTCAATATATATACCTAAAAGATCCACTTAATTATCCTATTCACACAATATTTATACTTTATGCATTGTTTTCAAGTGTGCTTAGATAAATATAGAAACAGAAAATTTCGGATTGATTAGATTGAATCTCTTTCGCTAAATCCACAACATCATATTAAACACCAAACATCGCTAATCTCTATGCCATGATCCAAGTTGCTAAATAACAAAATATCCTTAAGCACCTATCAACATAAAGATCAGTAGCATGATAGGAAATTTATTTTCAATATATTTCAACACATCAAAACTCATAAAAGCCCACCTTTTGATGAGCTTTTAGATCCATTTGTATTTACTTATACACCCATACCCCAGAAGGGATATTACCAAATAAATGTATAAGCAAAGTAAGAACAATAAACATAGAAAAGAAGAATGCGATGTTTATAGATTTAGATATCATGTAATCACCCTTATTTTATTGTTGTTGCTTTTTTATACACTAATAACGTGAATTTTTCAATCATTAACATGAATATAAATAAATCACTTTAAAATCTAAGACTCTATAATGAGCATAAATAGTAAAACATTTTATGATAATTACAGCTACTCTCCTCCTTATAAATACCTCTTACCTTATAAATATCTTTTAGAGCATTATAGTTTAACTATATATAGCAATTTTTGGCGTAAAAAAGACGCTTTAAGCGCCTCACCATAAACTTCATTATTTACAACCTATTTCAACTTATATTGCTTAATCATCTACTCAATCTCAAAAAAATGCTTTTCTGTGACTATTTTTATCTTTATCTCTTTATAATATCTAATCATTGGGTCATTTGCATCTTTGCTGATTTTATCTAAAAACTTATTCTCTTTCATTAATTTAGAATAAGTTTTATAACCTATAATTAATCTTTGTGGATCCTTAATTTCTTTAAAATCATCAATTTGCTTATTGAGTTCTTTTAGATTAATACCCATGTTGGCTGCCCTCAATTGTTTTATTCAATATAGCACTCATTTATGACATTTTTTTGGCGAATTAAGAAAAATTAAGCGATCAAAAATGCCTCATATCTTTGTAAGGTATTCTTCAATATTTTGCTATATCTTTCATCAATCCTTAAAACATCGGTGACTTAACTCTAGTCACTACATAAACTTATGATTCAGTGATAAATAAGGGATGATTCGCTTTATAAATCGCTAATTTTTTTATTTCATTTTCCAAATAATCTGCTGGTTCTTCTTTCCATGTCGCTTTTCCACTATCAAAATCCGAGTTACTTAAAGTCCAAGAAGAAATCAAACTGTAAACAAATGTATTATCAGCAAAAATTAATTTTGTTTTATCACTCTTATCACTTGTAAACACTTTATGTGTAGGTAAGGCCCCAAATATACCCACGTGGGTATACAAATATGTAAAGGTTTCATTCATCGTAATGATTACTCTTGTCGTTAATCACTATACTACCGCATTCAGCTCTATTTTATGAACTTTGAGCAAAATTCTAAATCCTTAACAGCTTAAGGATTTTATTAAAAAAGTAGTCCACTAAGTCTATGCTATAAATAATTTAAAAACTAAGGCAAAAAAAACCTGCATCTTTGGGGAAAGAATGCAGGCAAAAACCGATGATTCGGTGATAAAAGGAATACCTACTATTTTACTAGGGTTTGATTTTATTTGTCAGTGGCAATATATAACAAGTGCTATAGCTTGCTTACAATTGGTGAAAAATACTCAATATAAAGGTAGAAAAGAAAATAAAAAACTTATAAATACATTTTTAATCAAAGCATTACAAGTGATTTAATGAACACTTGTAATGCTTTAGTAGCTTATATTTGGCTGCTAATTTATGCTTTTTAGGATCGATCTTATCGAGTGGTTGGCTATAAAAACTTCACCAACAAAGCAACTCTATTTAAAGCATTTCCAAAAGATCAGTTCTCTTTTTAGTGTTCAAATTACTTTTATATTTTTTCAATTTTCAAAATTACAAATAGTCCCCCATCAATGGCTTATATTGATCAATTCATAACTTTCATGGTGATGTTGATTCTAATCCCTCTTAAACCTTACTCAAGTCTAAAATTGTCATGCTACCCCAATACACTGCACCTGTATCAATGTAGTAGCAATTATCTCGCTTGATAGGCATTTTTGTGACGGTATGCCCCATGATGACCATATCCACAGCTTGAACTTTAGTATATTTCAGATTCTCTAAATCAAAGCGTTCTCTACCCCACATTGCAGCTTCTGTAGGTAATCGCTTAGCTTCAATTGCATATCTGATAGCATCAAAATCATCAAGATTATGCTTAAACAACTCCCAATCATTTTGCTCAATATGTCCATGTACAAAGCCAAACTTACGACCGTTATGTGTTACTTCAAGTGCAATCGGTAGTTGCTTAAATTTGTTTATAATTTTATGTTGAGTTTGAGCATCCAAATCGTAAAACCACTCTCCCCCATTGGCGATATGGCAACGGCGAAAGGAATCATTAAACAAACTTTTAATACATAAGTCCTCATGATTCCCTCGAATTGAAGTAAACCAAGGTTGATCGATTAAATTCACACACTCAATATTTTGAATACCACGATCAACCAGATCACCAACAGCAACCAATAAATCGTTTTCAAAGTTAAAGCCTATCTCAATCAAGCGACTCATCAGCAAGTCGTAACAACCATGAATATCGCCAACTACGTAGAGCTTACCTTTGATTGTCTTATTCCAAATTTTGACTAAGTTCATGACGCTGTCCTCTTAAGCGGATTTTCAACCATTTACTGCAATGCCCTATCTGTATAATTGTTTTGTTGTACACCGCATTGATGTATAAATATTTTTGTTTACATAGCTTTGGCTAATTAATATGAGCTATACATCAATTTTTGTTTTCTGTAATAACGCATTTACTTGAGGTTAAGCAGGCTTTTAATAGATTTATAAATACATTGGCTGGAAATGAATCAGACCTATATTGAATGCTTTACATCACCAGTAGCGTTAGTTTGGAGAAATATGAATACTTAGAATTGCATGCTTTTTGATAAGTCTGATTCTTATATAGTCAAAATAACAATATCTTCTAATTGAATCATCTATAAAGGTATCCACTACGGCTATCATTTTTTTGCTTTTCTAGATTTTTCTTATGAGTTGAAATTTCAGCTTTTATCTTTGTGTCTGTGAGACTTACAACGAGTTTAGCCATTTTGAGGGTACATTTTTATTGGATTTTGCGGTATACCGTATAAAGTACCGTTAAAAATTGAGCAGTGGACATACATCATACGATGAAATGAGACAATAAATTCTATCAATGTCTTTAATATAGGTGTTATTGAGACAAATTGGAACAGCAAGATGGTACGCCCAGCGGGACTCGAACCCACTCCACAGGCTTCGGAAACCTGCACTCTATCCAGTTAAGCTATGGGCGCTTAAATTGAGAAGGCACATCATAACAAAAAAAAACGCGAGGTAAAGCATTTATAAAACAACTCTTTTGATTGATGCTCATGCTTTAAGCAATGTTGCATATTTGCAATGCAGAATTCCTCCTAACTTACTTGGTTTATTTAAAAAGATCGCTCACAATACACACTCCATAAACCAAGTGAGAATTTCATGACTGATGCTCTGACGTTAAGAGATTTATCTAAAACCTATAGAAATGGATTCCAAGCTCTCAAAGGAATCAATTTGACTGTTCCAGAAGGAGAGTTTTATGCACTTTTAGGACCAAATGGCGCTGGTAAATCGACAACAATCAGTATTATCAGTTCCTTGGCACGGAAAACCTCGGGTACTGTGGAAATTTTTGGTCATGATTTAGATACCCACCCTTCTCATGCTAAGCAATGTCTAGGTGTCGTTCCTCAAGAATTTAACTTCGGTCAATTTGAAAAAATCTTCGACATCTTAGTTACTCAAGCAGGTTATTACGGCATTCCGCCTAAAATTGCACAACAACGTGCTGAAGAATATTTAGAAAAATTAGGTTTATGGGATAAGCGTAATACTCAGGGGCGCATGTTGTCTGGTGGTATGAAACGCCGTTTAATGATTGCGCGTGCCATGATGCATGAACCTAAACTTTTGATTTTAGATGAACCCACTGCAGGTGTAGACATCGAGTTACGCCGTTCAATGTGGGATTTTCTTACAGAAATGAATGAAAAAGGCACCTCGATCATTTTAACCACACACTACTTAGAAGAAGCAGAAATGCTTTGTCGTCAGATTGCGATTATTGACCGTGGTGTTATCAAAGAAGATACATCGATGAAAGCATTCTTAAACCAATTGAGTGAAGAATCTTTTATTTTCGATTTAGAAAATCCGATTGAACCGATCGTGATTGATATCATTGGTGTGAAGTTTAATCTGATTGACCCAATGACCTTAGAAGTCACAATGGATAAAGCGCATTCTTTAAATGATTTATTCCAGCTTTTAGAAGCGCAAGGCATTCGTGTTCGCAGTATGCGCAATAAATCAAATCGTCTTGAAGAGTTATTTGTGAAACTGGTTGAGAAAAATCTTGAAGGAGTTGCAGAATGAATTTTACTCAACTACGTATTGCGCTCTATACATTAGTTCAAAAAGAAATCCGCCGCTTTATGCGAATTTGGCCGCAGACCTTATTACCGCCTGCGATCACCATGAGCTTGTACTTTGTGATTTTTGGTAATTTGGTCGGTTCTCGTATTGGGCAAATGGGTGGATTTAGCTATATGCAATTCATCGTGCCAGGTCTCATCATGATGGCGGTGATTACAAACAGTTATGCCAATGTGTCTTCAAGTTTCTTTAGTGCTAAATTCCAAAAAAGCATCGAAGAGCTGATCATGAGTCCAGTTCCATTACATATGGTCTTGTGTGGTTATGTGATTGGTGGTGTTGCCCGTGGCGTTCTTGTTGGGGCAATTGTCACTGCAATGAGTTTGTTCTTTACAGACCTTTATATCCATAATATTTTCGTCACGATATATACCGTTATTATTACCTCGCTACTGTTCTCTTTAGGTGGTTTTATCAATGCTGTATATGCAAAATCGTTTGATGATATTTCGATTATCCCAACCTTTGTATTAACACCCCTCACCTACTTAGGCGGTGTGTTTTATTCGATTAGTGCTTTAAGTCCATTTTGGCAAAATCTGTCTTTAATTAACCCGATTGTATATATGGTCAATGCTTTCCGTTTCGGAATTTTAGGTCATAGTGATGTCAATGTTTCATTGTCTTTACTTATCGTGACCCTTTTCTGTGGCGTACTTTATGCAATTGCCTACTATTTACTTTCTCGTGGTTCAGGAATGCGTGAATAATGTCTGTTGAAAAATCTTTATTGGGTAAAGAAACCGATTACCCAACTACCTATCAACCCGAAATTCTTTTCCCAATCGCGCGTGCACAAGCACGTGAGCAATATGCGGATGTAGCGGGTATATATAAAGGTCAAGATTGGTGGCATGTATTCGAAATTTCTTGGCTAAATGTCAAAGGAATCCCGCAAGTTGCGATTGGGCGTATTGCGCTCCCTGCAACATCAGCAAATTTGATTGAATCGAAGTCGTTAAAGCTCTACTTTAATAGTATGAACTTTACCCAGTTTGATTCTCATCAAGCTTTTATCAATACCGTAGAAAAAGACTTATCTGCTGCTGCACAAGCCCCAGTGACGCTAACTTTATTTCAAGTTGATGATTTAGAGATTAGCAAACCAACGGGTATTTGTATTGATGATCAAGAACCTGACCAGCTGGTCAATCATCCAGATGCAAGCCTTTTGGCCTTTGATCAAGAAAATACACAACACGGTGAAAGCATTGAAATTCAACTGTATTCACACTTATTGAGAAGCAATTGCCCTGTGACTGGACAACCAGATTGGGGAACTGTTTTTATCCGATACCAAGGTAAAAAACCTTGTTATCGTAGTATTTTAGCTTATATTATCTCGTATCGTCAGCATAACGGTTTTCACGAACAATGCGTGGAACAAATCTTTGCAGATATTTGGCAAAATTTAAAACCTGAAAAGCTGATGGTGTATGCAACATATACACGTCGTGGCGGTTTAGATATTAACCCATGTCGTGTATCTGATGAATCATGGATGCCAAGCCCAATTCGATTGGCGCGACAATAAACATTGAGGTTGAAAACATGCCTTTTTTTGGTTTTGTACCTTCTGAAGAACTATTAAAGAACATTCAGACCGGTATTGAGAAAAAAAACTCTAACGAACCACTTTACCCTTTACGTGATCAAACTGCCTTACTCATTAATGAAGAAATTATTGATACGCTTTTGATTGAACTTGTTCGTCGCTTCCCTGCAAGTGACAAACGAGATACTGCTGAAAAATTAGCAGGCTATGTCAAATCGACTGTTGCTGTGTTACTTAAACAATTATTAAGTAAAGCAGACAATGATGTGGTTCGTCAGTCTGTAGAGTTTTCAGAACGTAGTCTATTTAAAGATCCACAAGGTCAATTCCGTGTGGGTGTGAATTTAGACTCAAGTTTAGTCACCAATCTCAAAAATAGTTTTGCTGAAGTTCAAGCAAATGGGGATGTAAATCGCGCTGTATTGTCTGAACAATTCAAACAATTCTCAGATGCGACGATTAACCATTTTATGCGTGATTTTAATAAAACGCTGGATTTGGGTATGATCAAACGTAAAGCTGCGGATATTGGCGCGTCTGCTGTAGGCAAAGCAGTGCATATGGCAATTGATAAGTTGATTCCAAATTTAAATAAAGATGAAATCACAGCTGTTGCAGAATATTACGATACTTTATTTTTTAATTGATCGTTAAAATTCGATTGGATTTTTAAATATAAAAAATGCCCTTCTTCGTAAGGGCATTTTTTATAAAGTTACAGAGCTATGCTTTTAAGGATAATAATTAACCATTAAATTCATAAACTTAAAATCATTATAAAATACTATCCCTAGATCCTTCTAAGACCTTTTCAAATTCAAAACCATTTAATTCAATCTATTTAACCCACTATTTTCTAATTTAAATATTTCAACCTCAAAATAATCACAAAATTCAGGTCATAATTTTGTTGCAAAGTATTGATATTCATTGCCTTCGGAGGGGATTGTGATAGCATGCGCAAAACACATTTCCCGCACAAAATAGACCAATGGCACCAAGCTCTCAATATAAATTTTTACGTCAATCTCCTCGTGATGGTCTGAGTACTGCCATGATCCCCTCACGCTGGCAAAAACTCCATATTGACCCTTGGTTGAGCTTATTTCTAATTTTAAACGCGATGCTCGGTTTAACTGTCCTTTATAGTGCGTCTGCTCAAGATATGGGGCTGGTTTCCAAACAAGCCATGAGCTTTGGTATCGGTTTTCTCGTCATGTGTGGTTTAGCCCAAATTCCCCCTAAAGTTTATCAAGCTTTTGCCCCCTACTTTTATCTCTTCGGACTGGTCTGCTTAGTCGCTGTGAAAGTCTTTGGTGAGGTTCGCATGGGTGCTCAACGCTGGATAGGGATTCCTGGTTTTGGCAGTGTGCAACCCAGTGAGTTTTTAAAAATTGGTATGCCATTGATGATTGCATGGTTTTTATCCCGTAATCCTCTACCACCTAGTTTTAAAAATGTGTTTTTATCACTGATCATGATCGGCATTCCTTTTATCCTGATTGCAGAACAACCCGATTTAGGCACATCATTGCTCATCTTGGCCAGTGGGATTTTTGTGCTATTTCTGAGTGGTCTTTCTTGGAAAATGATTTTAGGTGCCGTGAGTGCTGTTGCAGTAGTAATTCCAGTCGCTTGGGAATTTCTACTACATGACTATCAACGACAACGTGTTTTAACTTTATTTAATCCAGAAGCCGATGCCTTAGGCACAGGCTGGAACATCATTCAGTCTAAAACAGCGATTGGTTCGGGTGGCTTTATGGGTAAAGGTTATTTGGAAGGTACTCAATCGCACTTACATTTTTTACCTGAAGGCCATACTGACTTTATTATTGCCGCATTTTCTGAAGAATTCGGTCTGATTGGTATCCTACTTCTGATCATCATTTACTTTTGTATTATCTTTAGAACCTTTCAAATGAGTTTACAATGCTTCCATAATTTTGGGCGCTTGGTTGCTGGTACTTTTGCTTTGTCATTTTTTGTTTATGTATTTGTAAATGCGGGCATGGTCAGTGGTATTTTACCTGTAGTCGGTGTGCCATTACCTTTTATGAGTTATGGTGGTACTGCAATTATTACTTTAATGGCCACTTTTGGCATTGTGATGTCTATACATACACATCGTTAATTTTTTATCATAAATAATTAGGAAATATAACCTATGTTTACTTTTGGGCTTTTACAGAAAGTTAAAAACATCACTTTTTGTGCAGCTGCATTTTCACTGACCAGTTTCTGCCAAGCCAATGATTTTGCCAGCAACCCTGAATACAATAATTTTAAAGCCAAAACCATGCAAACTTATGGTTTAAGTAGCGAACAAATTGATTGGGCAATGAATGGCTCACGCAATTTGCCCAATATCATCAGCATTATGGAACGACCAGGTGAAAGTAAGCCTTGGTATCAGTACAAAACTAATTTTTTAGCTGAAGGCACCATCCAACGTGGTGTGCGTTTTAAACAACAATATGCAGATACGCTAAATCGCGCAGAACAGCAGTTTGGGGTGCCTCAAGCAATCATCCTAGGCATTCTAGGGGTCGAAACAGGTTATGGTTCAAATAAGGGCTCCTTTATCACCCGTGATGCACTTGCAACCCTCGGTTTTGGTTATCCTCGCCGTGCGCAATATTTCCAAGATGAGTTGGGTGCTTTAATTGCATGGTCATATAAAGATGGCGTTCCGACCAATTCGATTGTTGGGTCTTATGCAGGTGCAGTAGGTTATCCGCAATTTATGCCAAGTAATGTGTCTAAATTTGGCGTGGACTACGATGGAAATGGTCATGTTGACTTACGTAACTCTGCGGTCGATGCGATTGGTTCGATTGCCAACTATCTGGCTCAACATGGCTGGCAGCGTGACCGCCCTATTGCGTTTTTAGCGCGTTATACAGGGAACAATCCTGAAGCAGTTATTGCAAAAGATTTAACTCAGCCTGTTCCCTATGGATCACTTAAAAATTTAGGGATTTCTCCATTAAATCCAATCGTCAAAATTGATGACTTAGATTTGGTTAATGTGATTCAATTACAGGACAGCAATGGCCCTATTTATTATATTACTTATCCTAATTTTCAAGTGATTACGACATATAATAGAAGCCGTATGTATGCCACCGCTTTATGGCTTTTAGGCACCGAAATTGTAAGTCGTTAAGACTTGCAATTTCCTAAACAATAAATAAGTCAAGATTTTTTTATGTTAATTTGATCACATTTAATACTTTTTTCATACCTTGTTACAATATTGGTTATTTTTTAATCAAAACCTGTAAGAATTTGTCCTTTTTGTAACTGTTTCTTAAATAATGCTAGACACATTTATTCCAGCTTGAATATTATCCTTTCCGTTAAATGCAGTTGCACAAGTGAATTTACAGACCTCTATGGTTAATTTTCAGCGACTTAGAAAGTTAAAATTGAGGTTCCAAGGAGTTAAACGATGCATGCTTCACTAAAATATATGATGGCCCTGACCATGGGTCTGAGTATGACGCAGGTCAACTCAGAAATGGTTCAGTCATCATACTTAAACAATGATTCGGATAGTTCGAGTCTAGCTTCTCGTGTGATTAGCAAAGATTCAACAAATTTCAACTCTCATTTTTCAAACCTAAACAGTTTGTCAATTACTGAACGTTCTGGCGATCAAGTCCGTCGTCAAACTATTGCAGCAAAGATTCAAGTTCCTGAAGATGAGCCTTCAGTAATTGATAAACTTAATGAAGTTGCTTCAAACACAGTTCGCAAATTTAGCCAAACTGGTGTTGCATCTTGGTACGGTCGTCAGTTCCACGGCCGTAAAACCGCAAGCGGTGATACATTCGATATGAATGATTTGACTGCTGCACACCGTAGCTTGCCATTAAACTGCTTTATTCGCGTAACCAATAAAGACAATGGTAAAAGCGTAGTGGTTAAAGTCAACGATCGTGGTCCTTTCCATGGTAACCGTGTACTTGACCTCTCTTACGGCGCTGCTAAGCGTTTAGGTATTACAAATTCAGGAACAGCACGCGTTAATATTGAACGCGTAGATGGTCCAAACTCGTAAATCACTGCATGCATTTAACAAAAGCTACTTTCCAGTGGCTTTTTTATTGCAAAAATAAAAATACAGATGTCCGAATTGCCCCCTTAACTTTCCAGTTGTGCCCCTTTTCTTTCAATGCATTCCAGATAAAATAAAATGCGAGTCGATACAGGATGTATCACTAAACAGAAAACGAAAACCGAAGTTTAAATTCTAAAAGTAAAAAAGTGAGCCATGCATGGACGTGAACAGCAAAACGCCAAACTTCGCGCATACCCCCCTCAGCAAAACCCAAAAAGTAATCGCACTTGGTTTTGCCACGCAAGGCTTGGGTTATGCCAGCGTCATGACTGCGCTTCCCACAATTAAAAGTCGATTCAGACTTTCAGATGATCAACTGTCGATTATTATCCTTGGCGTCTGTATTGCAGCAGCACTGGGTTCTATTTTGGCAGATCGACTCGCTGTAAAACTAGGTTCAAGGCTGGCTATTGTTATCGGCTTGCTATTTGAAGCCATCGGTATTGCAATTGCAGCATTTAGTCCCAGTGCCATGATCATGGTCGCTAGTTTTTTACTTTATGGGCTTGGACTTGGATGTTTAGATGCTGCATTGAATATGCAAGCTGTCATGATGGAACAAAAACTTGGAAAAAGCGCCTTAGGCGGTTTTTTTGCCTGTTATACCGCTGCTGCTTTCCTTGGTGCGTTAATCATGTCCGCGACAGTCTCAACCACACTTGGGGCAACAGCGGCATTGTGCATTGCTGTCATGATGTGTTTGATTACATCGCAAGTGTCAAAACGGTGGTTATTTCAACAAAAAGAAAATGCTGCCCTACACCCTCAACAACGATCACCAATTCCGCATAAACAATTGCTTATTTTTGGTGTGATCATTCTCATCGCCTTTACTGTCGACTCAGCAATCAGCACGTGGAGTTCAATTTATCTTAAAGATATTTTAGCAAGCTCAGCCACAGTCGCACCATTGGGTTATGCCGCTTACCAAATGGGTATTTTACTCACACGTTTAAGTCTAGATTATCTTTTAAAATTTAAAAGCGCTGCATGGGTTGCATTCATCACAACGCTGATTGGTGCAACAGGCTGTGCCATAGCTGGCTTAGGGCATTCATTGGCGATTGTCATTGCTGGTTTTGCACTGGCTGGTGTTGCGGTAGGCGCATTAGTCCCGCTGACATTTTCAGCAGCAGGTCGTCTAGATGAAAATCGACGCGATGAAATTATCGCACGGGTGAATATTTTTAATTATGGTGGGGCTGTAGCAGGAGCTGTGATTGTTGGCTTACTTGCTGCTCCTATCGGTTATGGTCCCTCATTTATTGGTTTAGCACTGGCACTGTTATCTGTGATTTATTTTAGAAAAAGATTTATTTAGGCTGTATATAAATAAAAAATCGTTTAGGATGAATCAAGATCATTGCTCAAATGCAAAAACACTTATCATTTTTTAAACACATATCAAACCTATACGCAGATCAAAATCTTTGCTAGGTTGAATAAAATAAACAATTCAATTCATCTGTTTTGAGCAATATTTAATAAAACAAAATTGGGGATTATTCATGTTTCAAATCAGTAGCCCATCAAAACTTGTCCGTGCAATTGTACCCATCATTTGCGTAATTGGTATCGGCTCGCTTACTGGCTGTACCACAGTATCTCCAACAAACACGAATACCCCTGCTGATCTTGCAACATTGACACAAACAAATACGCTATTTTACGGTGGCTCAATTTTAACCATGCAAGGCATGTCACCTCATTATGTCGAAGCGCTAGTGGTCAAGGATGGAAGAATTGTCTTTGCAGGTGATTTAAAACAAGCGCAAAAATTAAAACAAAAAAATACCCAAGAGGTTAACTTAAACAGTCATACCCTGCTGCCTGGTTTTATTGATGCACATAGCCATTTAAATAGTGTAGGTCTACAGCAAACTGTGGCAAATCTCTACCCTACGCCCGATGGTAATGTTTCAGATATTGCATCATTGATTCATGAACTTTCACTATGGCAACAAAACAATCCAGACTTTATCAAAGCAACCTCAGGCTGGATTATTGGAAATGGTTATGATGACGCCCAAATTAAAGAAAAACGACATCCTACAGCAGATGATTTAGATTTGGTTTCCACCAATCACCCAATTATTGTTTTACATCAGTCAGGACACTTAGCCTCTGTAAATCATAAGGCTCTTGAACTTTTAAACATCAATAAAAATACCCCAAATCCAACTGGCGGTATTATTCGCCGTAAAGCAAATTCTCAAGAGCCAAATGGTGTACTTGAAGAAGCTGCTGTTTTTTCAGCAATGGCAACTGCATTTAGTAAAGTTCCACCTGAAATCATGCAAAATATGGCAAAAACAGCACTGAATACCTATATCAAAAATGGCTATACCACTGTACAAGAAGGTCGTGCTGATCATGGTACAGCTGAATTATGGCGAAGTTTTGCGGCCATCAATCAATTGAATATTGATGTCGTGGTTTATCCAGATATCATCAATGAAAAAGAATACATGCTGAAAAATGGCAGTAGTCTCAATTATCAAAATCATTTTAGAATTGGTGGCGTTAAAATCAGTCTAGATGGCTCCCCACAAGGCAAAACCGCATGGCTAACGCAGCCTTACTTCATCCCACCAGAGGGAAAACCTAAAGACTATCGTGGTTATCCAGCCTACCCAGATACAAAAATGGTTCAAGATGCAATTAATCTGGCTTATAAGAACCATTGGCAAATTCTTGCACATGCCAATGGTGATGCTGCAATTGACCAATATCTCGCAACTATTGAAACAGCCAATGCACAATATGGCCAAGCAGATCGCCGCAATGTGATTATTCATGCGCAAACCATGCGTGAGGATCAATTAGATCAAGCCAAGAAATTAGGGCTTATTCCTTCGTTCTTCTCATTACATACTTATTACTGGGGCGATTGGCATAAACACGAAACACTCGGTGCAGAACGTGCCAACCGAATTTCTCCAACAGGTTCAGCATTAAGAAAAAATATGATTTTTACTGAACACCATGATGCTCCAGTCATCCCTCCTAAAAATATGATGGTGATTGATGCAACCGTCAATCGTACCACCCGTTCTGGAGATGTATTAGGTGAGGATCAAAAAGTCAGTCCTTATATTGCATTAAAATCAGTCACAGATTGGGCTGCATACCAATACTTTGAAGAAAAAGACAAAGGCACCTTAGAAAAAGGCAAATTAGCGGATCTTGTGGTGATAGATCAAGACCCATTAAAAGTGCCCACTCAAAAGATTAAAGACATCAAAATATTGGCAACTTATAAAGAAGGTCAATTGATTTATCAAAGTCCCCAATAAGGATCAGTAAGGGATGTAGAGATAGAACATGCTCAATTCGAAATTTTTAATCATACTATTGGGCCTAAGTGGTTTTGCTTATGGAGATATCGCTATTTTCAAAGCCACTTTTCCTGATCTAAAAACCAACCAAGCACCTCACCCACAACACCAACTTGAAAAACTTCCCGCAGCTACACTCATCAATAATGTAACAGTGGATACCTATATTGCTGCAATTCCCAATCCTTTTAACGATACAGGATTCTACAAAGATGATGCCGTCTGTAAGATCAACAATACCCAGCAAGTGAAATGTCAGTTCAGTTATACATTATCTGCGACTCAAGCAAAAAACTTTAAAATCATCTTACTGCCGGGTATTGGTCCTGTACTTGTCCCCCTATCATGGCAAGTGATCAGCACGGATATGGGACCTTCTGGCGTTGCGTATGCTGTGCTGGCAAGCCGTAAAAAAGATGAAGTCATCACCATTTATAATTCTTCCGCTTGTGTTGGCTGTGCCACGCATAACGCAAGTTTATATTTCCCCAATGTCAAAAAACTCAGTTTAGACAATGAATTTGGTGCCATTGAAGATAAAAATCGTCTGCTAAAGATCGTCAAAGCCAATAAAAATAAAGTGTATTTTAGCTATCAAATTCCCAACTATCCCAACAAAACACATGGGATCGCCTATTATGCCGATGAAAGTGATGGCAACGATGTCACCAATTTTCAGGAAATCAAAGTTACAGTTAAACAAGAACACCAAAGCTGGGCACGTGATATTTTAAATTTCTATCAGGCCACACATTGAAATCCCCCTGACCAGCACTGGGTTTTATTTAAAGCCGGTATTTTGACCAAAACATTATTCTGATTTATATTGTTTTCAGCAAAATAAATATAGCCAACCACATGCATGGAGCGCCAAATGAAAACAATCACCGAATGGTTTGATGAATATAGCGAAAGTCATCAAAACAAAACCAATAAAGCCATCCATTGGGCTTGTGTTCCCGCGATTTTATTTGCCATCATTGGGATTCTTGCACATTTTAGTGCTTTGCTTACCGCACTACTTCTGGTTCTTACCTTGGTTTTCTATGCCCGTTTGGATATTGTTCTTGCTGTAGCAATGAGCGCATTAATTGCAGTCATGGCATGGATCATTTACTTACTTCCTGTTGGTGTTGGTTTCTATATTGGGGTGTTTATTTTGGCTTGGATTGGTCAATTTTATGGTCACAAAGTCGAGGGTAAAAAGCCTTCTTTCTTTAAAGACCTTCAATTCCTCCTCATTGGCCCTGTATGGTGTATGGATGCCTATCTTGGTAAAGTACTACCCAAATGGAAAACACGCCAGAAACTGGCTTTTTAGCGCAAATAAAACAGAGGGAAAATCCAATTCGGCTTTTTCCTCCATTTTTTTCAATTTAACAGATAAAATAACCCGTAAAAGCACAATAAACTTAAAGCTAAATTGACTAGAATTTTCTTAGAAATAAGTGCTAAAACAACACAGATCATTGCTGTCAAAAAATAGGCATCCAAAGGCAATGCACGGAATTGGTCTCCATTAAAAAATACAATTGGTGCACAAATTGCAGTCAGCAAACATGGTGCTGAATACTGCAACATATTTCCAATCACACGAGGTAATTTCAGGGCGATTTTAGGTTCCAAGAAAAAGTAACGGTTAATCAATACAATGCCTGCCAAAGTTAACAATAAAGTCCATGTCATTTTGCTACGCCTATATTTTTTACTCCGACGATCTTTGCCGTACACATCGCACTAAACATCCCCAAAATCCCGGATAGCACAATGTCCCCTTCAAATTGAAAATATTTAAAAATACAGGCAGATAGTAAGGTACACATAACGCCTACCAAAGTTGCGCTATTTTTCACCATCGGCACAATAATCAAAATAAATACCGCAACAATTGAAAAATCTAAATGTAAGCTTTCTAAATTTGGAATTGATTTAGCCAGTACAATACCCAACACACTAAATAGGCACCAAGCCAAATAAAAACACAGCCCAGCACCAAACAAATAAGCAAAGCTGCGCTGTTTATCTTTGCCAATGCCGACAGCAAACAGTTCATCTGTCAGCAAGAAGCCAATTAATATACGTTGCTTAAACGGAAAACGACTGACATCTTGACGAAAATTAAGCGCATAAATTAAATGCTGACTGGTTAAGAAAAATACCGTAATCATAATCGTCAAGGCAGATGCATGTGACATGACTAAACCTAAACTTACCAACTGTGCTGCACCTGCAAATACAACAGCGGACATTGAGAATGCTTGTGCAAAGCTTAATCCAGCATTGATTGCCATTGAGCCAGCCAGAATACCCCAAGGCAGTACGGCGATAGATAAAGGTAAAATATCGACCACACCTTGGAAAAAAGCCTTTTTATTTTGCTTAGACTTCGGCGCAATCTCAGCAGTATAAGATTCAAATTGATCACTCATTTGCAAAATCCAAATCTAAGAATTTAATCAGTATCTTATAAATGCTCAGTGATCGCTTGGATGAAATTGCTATTTAGTGAGGGGTTGTGAGCGTTTAAATGGTTATTTCCGAATACATTTATTAAATATTTAAGGTACTTAAATATTGAGAAGGCGTAACCCCGACTGCTTTTTTAAAATGTCGATTAAAATGACTTTGATCTGAAAAACCACTATTTTGGGCAGTCATTGCAATACTCTGACCTTGTTTTAATAATTGGCGCGCTTTCTGTAAACGGACCTGAACCAACCAACTATGCGGTGGTAAGCCCGTATATTTTTTAAATTCACGTAAAAAATGCCAAGGGCTTAATCCTACATATGTCGCCAAATCAGTGAGCGAATAATCATGCTCAGGGAAGCTGCTTAATAAATCTTTAACTATTTCAACTTTCCGTTGTGCTTCTGGTAATTCAGCAGGTGTTAATTTGGCACGACCATAGCGACTGATTAAGCGAGCTAAAGTGGATAAATACATACTCTCTTTCAGTAAAGTATTTTCTTTTTGTTCTAATAAATCAAAAAGTAAACAGAGTTGCTGTGCCAATCCAACATCTTGCACAACTGCTTGTGGGAACCACGGTACGCTATTTTTAACACTAAAAAAATCTTGCCCTGCATCTAACAACATTTCTGGCGTTGGATAAATTGCACGATATTTCCAGCCTGACTCGACAGCAGATGAACCTGTATGAATTTCATCAGCATTGACTAATATAATGTCACCCTTCGGTGCTGTATGTAACTGCCCAGTCCGATAAAAACTCTGTGCACCATCTTCAATCACACCAATACAATAACCTTCATGCACATGCTTTGAAAATTGCTTATGGTGATACTGTGCTTTTAACAATTCTAATCCACCCAATTCTTTTAGGTGAAAGTAGCTTGCCCACTCCTGCATTTTTTCTATTCAGACTTTTGATAATAATTTAAAAATAGCATGTTTATAAAAAGCGTATAGAACAAAATTGCTATCTATACGTTTAAACAAGACCTAATCTTTTGTGCACCTAAGAAAATAACCAATAGATTACTGATAGGTTTTTCCATTATGTTTTAGCCAACCATCTTGATGACGACGGTTTGGATCATGGTGTGTCCAATGCATTACACCACCTTGATTACTATATTCATACTCGCCAAAAAATTCGACAGTATCACCTTTACGTAAATTATCTATGCGTGGTGCTAAATCAATATTATGCGCAACCAGTACAGTTAAGCCATTATCCAGTGCAAGAATAAATTTTTGATGACGTGAACCTTCATTATCATCACGCAACACAGCTTTTACTCGACCTATGGACTGTACTTGAACATTACTGAGTTTTGCATCATAGGCTTTTCGAATAACCTCAAGACCATTTTGATTTTGACTATTGGCAGACGGCTTATCGTTAAATTGGTTATCTTTACTTTGCTCATTCACATGCTGTGTATTGTCTTGTGAATGATTGTTTTGCTGATCGATCGATTCAACTTTAGAGGATTCAGTTGCTTGATTTTTTTGTTGATTAAGATCAACACCTAGATAAGCTGCGACGATCACTGCGATTACAGCACCAATACCAAGTTGAGTTTTATTTGCCATAAAGTTTGAGTCTAATCAATGTTCATTGTGGAATTATAAAAGAATAATCTTTTAGATATGTATGAATTAATTCTTCTGAATCTACTTCAATTAAATTACAGACAAAAAAAAACCCCTCTAAGGAGGGGTTTTCAATAATTATACTCAGTGAGTAAAAATTATTTAGCAGCCGCTTGAGCAGCCGCAACTTCTTCTGCAAAGCTCATTTCAGCTTTCTTCTCAATACCTTCACCCACTTCGAAGCGAACGAATTGAGCTACAGTTGTTGCAGTCGCTTTCAATACTTCAGCAACTTTTTTGTCGTTGTCGATTACGTATTGTTGACGCTCAAGAACAACTTCGTTCAAGTATTTTTCAACTGAACCAGTCACCATTTTTTCAACGATGTTTGCTGGCTTACCAGATTCAATCGCTTTAGCTTCAGCAATTTCTTTCTCTTTCGCGATAAGATCAGCAGAAACATCTTCAGCAGTTACAGCAACTGGGTTGAACGCAGCAACGTGCATTGCAATACCTTTACCAGTTTCAGCAGAACCTGTGTAAGAAACAACAACACCGATTTTTAAACCGTGTTTGTAAACTGCAAGGTTTTCACCTTCAACAATTGCAGCACGACGAACTTGGATGTTTTCACCGATTTTTTGAACAAGCGCAATACGAGCTTCTTCAACAGTTGAACCATCTTCAAGTTTCAATTCAGCAATTTGAGCAGCATCAGTTACACCAGCAGCAAGTGCAGCAGCAGCAACTTTCGCAGAGAAACCAGCAAAGTTTTCGTCTTTCGCAACGAAGTCAGTTTGACAGTTTACTTCTAAAAGAATTGCTTTATTACCTTCTTGAGCAATTGTGATCGCGCCATCAGCAGCAATGTTACCAGCTTTTTTAGCTGCTTTTGCTTGACCTGATTTACGAAGATTATCAATCGCTAATTCGATGTCACCGTCTGCTTCTGTTAATGCTTTTTTGCATTCCATCATTGCAAGACCAGTACGGTCACGTAATTCTTTTACCATGCTCGCAGTAACTGCAGTCATGTTGTTCTCCTAAATACGGTAGAATATGAATCTGTTCAACAAAAACGGCCCAAAGGTTCCTCTGGGCCGCTTTGCTTTCTCGACGCTCAATTTGTCATCATTTTAAATCACAAAAATGACAAGCTTGCGTCAAAACGCATTAAGCCTCAGGAGCTTCTTTCGCAGCTTCTTCGCCTTTAGCTTGAGCATTCGCTTGAGTTTGAGCGTATTCTTTACCAGCAAGAATTGCATCAGCCATTGCAGAAGCATAAAGTGTAACAGCACGGATCGCATCGTCATTACCAGGAATAACGAAATCTACGTTATCTGGGTTAGAGTTTGTATCAACGATACCGATTACTGGAATACCAAGGTTTTTAGCTTCTTTAATCGCGATTGCTTCGTGATCAACGTCGATGATGAACAATGCGTCAGGTAAACCACCCATGTTCTTAACACCGCCTAAAGAGCGTTCAAGTTTTTCCATTTCACGAGCGCGTTCTAATGCTTCACGTTTAGTAAGTTTAGCAAAAGTACCATCTTGTGATTGAGTTTGAAGATCTTTCAAACGGTTGATTGACTGACGAAGAGTTTTCCAGTTAGTCAACATACCACCCAACCAACGGTGATCAACATAAGGCTGACCAGCGCGTTGAGCTTGTTCACGAATGATGTTAGAAGCAGCACGTTTTGTACCAACGAACAATACTTTGTTCTTTTTGCTTGCTAGATTGTTAACAAAATTCAAAGCATCATTTAACGCAGGAACAGTATGTTCAAGGTTGATGATGTGAATACGGTTACGCGCACCAAAAATGTATTGACGCATTTTTGGGTTCCAGAAGCGAGTTTGGTGACCAAAGTGCGCGCCAGCTTGAAGAAGGTCGCGCATGCTTACGTTGTAATCTGCCATTTTCTTTACCTTAAAAGTTTGGGTTAGGCCTCCATATGTCCGCATTCTCCACCCTTTCAGGCACCCAGAGTAATGTGACGACATATGTGCGGATTTTTAAATTACCCTTATCAATATTTCCATAAACCATTCACAAAGAAAGTCACAGAAAGCATTTGATAAATTGGGCGGCTATTTATACCATAGTCACATACAAATTTCCAAAAGTTTTTAAAGATCATGAACAGTACTTACGAAGCACCACGTCGATTAATCAAAACCGCAGATGAAATTGAAAAGATGCGTGTTGCAGGTCGATTGGCTGCAGAAGTTTTGGATATGATCAAACCGCATATCAAACCAGGTGTTAGTACACTTGAATTGGATACGATTTGTCATGACTATATTGTCAACAAACAAGACGCTATACCTGCATGTTTAGGTTATGGTGCTGCGCCTGGTCGCCCTGCATTCCAACATGTGATTTGTACTTCTGTAAATCATGTGGTATGTCACGGCATTCCATCTGCGAGTAAAATTTTAAAGAAAGGCGATATTCTCAATATTGATGTCACTGTGATTAAAGATGGTTATCACGGCGATACCAATATGATGTATGTGGTTGGTGGTGAAACATCGATTATTGCTGAACGTTTATGTAAAGTTGCTCAAGAAGCAATGTACCGTGGTATGGAAACGGTGAAACCGGGCTCAACCATTGGTGATATCGGCGCAGCGATTCAAAAATATGTTGAATCAGAACGCTTTAGTGTAGTGCGTGAATACTGTGGTCATGGTATTGGTACGGTATTCCATGATGAGCCTCAAGTCCTTCACTATGGTCAACCTAATTCAGGCATGGTTTTGGAAGAAGGCATGACCTTTACCATTGAGCCGATGGTCAACGCTGGTGTTTGGCAAACACGTTTAATGGGTGATAAATGGACGGTGGTGACCAAAGACCATAGTCTTTCAGCTCAATATGAACATACCCTGCTGGTGACCAAAGACGGTGTAGAAGTTTTAACCGCACGCCCTGAAGAAGATCTATCTCGTTTTCAAAAATAACGAAAGTCATTGACTAAAATGACTTATGCTGCTTAACAAAAGGTCATATTTATATGGCCTTTTTTTATGGCTTGAGTTTTCCCTTGTCTGCCAAGTCAATGTTTTATCATTATTTTTAACCGAGACCATGACCTATTTTTAGCATGTAATATCATGACAACATGATTACAGTTGTATTACATTTATAAACTTATGATAAATAAAACATTAAAAAAAGAACATTCACTTAAAAAAAGCCTTTGTAAAGACTACATTAATTAACAGCAAAAACTTCTAATAATAAAAACGCATAAAAATTAGTATCAATTACGGACATGGAGTCCAAACCTATGAAAAAATCATTACTTTGCATCATGACCTCATGCATGACTTTACCCATGATGGCGCATGCAGATTCACCTTATTTTAGTCTGAAAGATGGTGATGGATTTAAACGCTTTTCTGTTTCAGCAGGTTGGCTACATGCAATGCCACAGGGTAACGCTAATCCTATCAAAGTGAATACTGCCGTTGCAGAAGGAACACAATCTAAAGTAGGTGATATTTCTAAAAAAGCAGTTTTAGACGCAGCAGTTAAAGAATCCAATCCTTTTCTTTATGGCGCAATCGGCCTTTTGGGTGACACGATTCCTGGCGCTTTAACGGGCACAGCCACAGTCAATGGTCTATCCAGTTGGACCTCTGAAGGCACTGGTCTAACAGCAAAAGATGTTGATACTTTTGGTCTGATGGGAAATTACTACTTCACTGATAATCTTTCATTAGAGTTTAAAGCAGGTGTTCCGCCTAAAGTTGAGATAGAAGGCAAAGGCCAAATCTATGCACCATTGACCGGTAAAGATTCTACACCACTTGGCAGTATTGACTTGAAAAAAGATATTGCAATTACTGATTTAACAAAACATTCAAAAGCAGCATCTGCAACTGCTTGGTTGCCAGCGGCAGAACTACATTATCAATTTGGTAAATCTGGTGTAAATAAACTTCGGCCTTATGTTGGTGTAGGTGTCATGTATGCACATTTTACTCACCTAAAAGTCGATAATGGCGTAAAAGACGATCTGATTGCAGCAGGTCACATGATCCAGAACGTATTAGATGGACAGGCTGGAGCAGCACTAGATGGCAAAAAATCATCTGCAAATCCTGTAGTTAAAGTAGAAGCAGATGATGCTTGGGCACCAATGGCAACACTGGGTGCAACCTATGATTTTAATGATCGCTGGTTTGGAGTAGGCTCTGTCACTTATGCACCAATGAGTAGTGATGCGACCATTACCATTTCAGACTCAAATACCAACAAACAACTTGTCACAGCCAAAACCAAAATTGATATTGATCCTCTGATTACTTATGTTGGTGTGGGTTATCGCTTCTAAAAGCTAAATTTATTTTCATTAAATTGTGCTGACTGATCACTAAAATTTATCGATTGATAAATTTTTATTCTATCGCTAAGTCCCATTGAATCATCTACAATTCTCATATGATGATTCAATGGATAGCTTATGTCAGTACAACAGGACGACACGCGTTTCTCTAAACCACTCATTTATATGCTTATTGGAAGTGCTTTTATTCTGGCACTCTCTTTAGGTGTACGTCACGGTTTTGGGCTTTATCTTGTACCCATGAGCCATGAGTTTGGTTGGAGTCATCAGGTTTTTAGTTTAGCCATTGCCATACAAAATCTATTCTGGGGCGCAGTACAACCTTTTACTGGTGCGCTTGCAGATAGGTATGGAAGTAAGAAGATTGTTGCGATAGGCGGGGTGCTCTACACCATTGGCCTATTGTTAATGTCTATCAGTTCAAATGTGCTGTTACTGGATATCAGTGTTGGCTTAATTATCGGCTTAGCTCTCTCTGCAACATCATTCTCGGTATTACTTTCAGCCGTAGGACGAGCAGCGCATCCAAGCAAGCGTAGTATGGCAATGGGTATTGCCAGTGCAGCAGGTTCATTTGGGCAATTCATTATGTTGCCAACCACCCTGCTTCTCATTAAAAACTTCGGCTGGTCATCTGCGCTGGTCATTACAGCAATCCTCATCGTGTTGATTGTTCCATTGGCATGGATGCTTAAAGCTCCTATGTATGTACCGCCAAATGCAATTAAACAAGCGATAAAACCCAATTTAAGCTTTAAACAGATTCTTAAAATTGCCTTTCAGCATAAACCCTTTTTATGGTTGGCCTTTGGTTTCTCAGTGTGTGGGTTCCAAGTGGTTTTTTTAGGCATTCACCTGCCGGGTTATTTGATTGATCATGGTTTTGATGCCTCCACAGGAACGATCTTTCTCGCATTGGTTGGTCTATTTAATATTATCGGAACCTATACCGCTGGTTGGCTTGGTGGTAAGTATTCCAAACCGCATCTGCTTATGGGTTTATATGGTTTACGTGGCATTGCGATTGTTGCCTTTCTCATGCTGCCTTTAAGTATTTGGACTGTTTACGCCTTTGGTATCGTTATGGGGATCTTATGGCTTTCGACTGTACCCCTAACCAATGGTATTGTGGCCAATATGTTTGGTGTGAAATACTTAACCATGCTAAGCGGTCTGGTGTTTTTCACTCACCAAATCGGTTCTTTTTTTGGTGGATGGCTAGGCGGTTTAAATCATGATATAACGGGTAACTACAACATCATTTGGGGATGCTCAATTGCCTTGTGTATAGTCGGTGTTATTGTGCATTTCTTTGTTAATGAAGAGGCTGTGGTTAATGACTAACTCATTCTCGTGGTTCAAGCTCAGTATCTGGTTGGTTATTGTTATTCTGTTCGGGCTGTCAAGTATGCTGTGGTTGAACACGCCTGAATTATTTGAATATTTTAATATGGCTTTTTGTGCGCATTAATTTGAACTGAATTTCACGACCTAAACGTTTGAGCTGATTCTCAGTGCTATTGATTCAAAAACGGTCAATAAAAGCTGTCAGACAATCGTGCTTATGGCAGCTTTTTAAAATTCACTATTCAGTCTTTATCTTTTTAAATAAAAAAGTTCACACATTAAAAAGACCATTTCACAATGGTCTTTTTAATGATCAATACTCGATGACCTTAAGCTGATTTGCGTGAGTTCACTCGTCCTTGAATCACCGCTTTGATATTATTTTTTGCATAATTAAAGAAAACCTTGAGTGGAGAAAGCTTAGGATTTGGCTTCTTCCCTTCACCAATTGCTTTAAACTGAGCGGCATACCACAGGATTTCCATGATCGCCATTTTATCAACAAAAGGAATACCCGTTTTGATCTGCTCTACTGCATATCGAACGTCCTGACCTGCAATCAAGTTGTTGCTGACTTCAGGTTCTACCGCAAGAGGACGTGCAATCCCAATAAATTCACACGCACCACTGTCTAAAGCCGCATTCATACCTTGTGCTGTACGGAAACCACCTGTCACCATAAGATGACATTTGACTTCTTTACGAATTTTTTCTGCAAAATCTAAGAAATATGCTTCACGTGCAATCGTACTTTGCTTACGTTTATCCGCTTTTGCGCCTGCCATTGCTGGTGCTTCATAGGTACCACCAGAAATTTCGATCAAATCGATCCCTGCTGTATCAATGGCTTTAAATACTTGAACCACTTCTTCTTCTGTGATTCCACCACGCTGGAAATCTGCAGAGTTCAGTTTGACTGAAATAATAAAGTTTTCTGAGGTTTTAGCACGCACTGCAGCATAAATTTCTAATAAGAAACGCATACGGTTTTCAATTGAACCGCCCCATTGATCTTGACGTTTATTGGTCAATGGTGAAAGAAATTGACTGATTAAATAACCATGTGCACCATGTAACTGTACACCTTCAAAACCTGCTTTTTCACAGATCCGTGCAGCTTCAGCAAATCGTTGAATAATATCTAAAATTTCTGCTTCATTAAGTGCACGTGGCGTACCAAATGTCGTTGCCAACATTGGACTAAAAGGCACTGCTGAAGGCGCGACAGTTTCTTTATTGAGTCCTTTTGGACACTGGCGACCTGGATGTGATAACTGAATCAATTGTACCATCCCGTGCTTTTTACCCACATTTGCCCATTCAGTCAGTTTGGCAAGATCACGTTCAGTTTCAACTACAACAACACCTGGCTCATTCTTCGCACGGAAATCAACCATCACATTCCCCGTAATGGCACAACCCAAGCCGCCTTTCCCCCAAGCATCATATAAACCTAAATGCAATTGGTTCGGTTGCCCTGCATGGTTGGCCAATGCTTCACTCATCGCACCTTTAATGATTCGGTTTTTAAATCGCGTGTTTTTTATTTCTAATGCTTGTGCAAGATGGCTCATGGTCAAATCTCTTTAGTGATTAGAGCTTTTACTCTAATTTAAATTTATAATAGTTCAAGCGTAAATCTGACAATGCATTTTGTCAACTTTGTTAATGTGAATATTTTTTGAACCAGAGTCATCAATACAGCGTTAATACTGACTCGCTGCAATTAATCGCTTGGTATAGTCATTTAAAGGTTTATCAAATAAGGCTTGAGTGTCTTGAAACTCGATAACTTTAGCATCTTTTAATACCAAAACTTTCTGACAAAGTGCTTTTACAACCTGCAAATCATGACTAATAAACAAATAACTCATTTGATAATCCTGTTGCAACTGACGCAGTAATTTTACAATCGCACGTTGTGTGGTCCGGTCAAGTGCTGAGGTTGGTTCATCGAGAATCAGTAATTTAGGGCGTAATACCACAGCACGTGCTAAAGCCACACGTTGCCGTTGACCGCCAGACAATTCATGCGGATAACGCTGTTTAACTGTTATCGGGAGATCTACTTTGTCTAAAATTTCATTGATACGAATCAACATTTCAGCTTCTTTTAGGTGTTTTAGTGCCAAGCCCTCTCGAATAATCTGATCTACAGTCATACGTGGATTTAAACTGCTTAACGGATCTTGAAATACAATTTGAAAATTGGATCGCAGTGGGCGTAATTTACGCTGGCTTAATCGGTTCAAGTCCTGATTGAGTAGGAAAACATTGCCTGAGCACTGTATAAGTCGTGCGATTGCCAGTGCCAAAGAAGTTTTACCAGAACCGCTTTCTCCAACAATCCCGATGGACTCAGCGCGATCTAAACGTAAATTGATCGGTTGAACAGCAACAAAATAATCTTTAACTCGATTAAATATGCCCTTTCTTATTGGAAATTTCACCCCAACACGATGTAGAGATAAAACTAAATTACGTTTATGCGGTAAAGCATTGGCTTCACCAAAATCATGATCCAATAAATATTGGGTATAGCTGGCTTTAGGGTTTTGAAAAATATTTCGAACTGTGCCTTTTTCTTCAACCTGCCCCTGATTCATCACAATCACTTGATTGGCATATTTACGCACCAAATTCAAGTCATGACTAACCAAAATCATGGCCATTTTATGGTTTAGAATAAGCAGTTGTAATAAGTTTAAAACTTGCGATTGTAATGTGACATCTAAGGCTGTTGTCGGCTCATCCGCGATAATAATTTCAGGCTTTTGTGCCAAAACTGATGCAATCAAAACACGTTGTCGTTGACCACCTGATAACTCATGTGGATAACGATTCAACTTATCCTCAGGTTCGTCCATTCCGACATCACACAATAAGTCATAGACACGTTTTCTGACTTTTTCCTTAGACATTCCATCTAAAAGTAAAGTCTCACCAATAATCCGCTCAACCTTGTGTAACGGGTTGAGTGCAGTCATCGGTTCTTGAAAAATCATGGCAATTTTTTTACCACGGATCGCCAAATGCGCATTTTGATTAAGAGACAATAGGTTTTGCTCATCATATAACGCTTGTCCAGTCACAGTTAAATTTTCAGGAAGTAAGCCAAGTAGTGCCAAACCACTGATTGATTTGCCTGAACCACTCTCCCCGACAATCGCAACAGTTTCCCCGACATGTAGGTCAAAGTTAAGATTATTGACCAGCACCTCTTTACGCTGATTTTCAATATGCAGATGTTGGACAGACAACAACAAAGATGGATCATTTTTGACGTCTTGGATCGAATGCATCGCGTGTCGCCTCCCCAATATAAATCAATAAAGATAGCACCAAGGCCAAAGTAAAAAATCCAGATAAAGCCAGCCACGGCGCATTTAAATTATTTTTACCTTGTAATAACAATTCACCGAGGGAGGCTGCATCTGGTGGTAGCCCATAACCTAAAAAATCCAATGCAGTAAGTGCAGTGATATTTGCAGTCAGCATAAATGGTAGTTGAGATAAACTTGAACTGATCACATTGGGCAAGATATGCCTGAACATAATCACCAAATCACTCACCCCTAAGGCACGTGCTGCTTGAACATAATCTAAATAACGGGCGCGAAGAAATTCAGCACGGACTATACCGACCAACTCTGTCCAGCCAAAAATCAACATAATCAAAAATAGCCAATAGACACTCGGGGTAAATATACTGACCAAGATGATCACCATAAATAACGTCGGTAAACCACCCCAAACTTCAAGCAGACGTTGCCCAATTAAATCCACCCATCCACCATAATAACCCTGTATCGCCCCAACAATAATTCCAATAAATGCAGCAAATAGTGTCAATGCCAAACCAAACAACAGTGATATGCGTAGACCATAAAGAATACGGGCAAATACATCACGCCCTTGATCATCTGTACCTAACCAGTTTTGTGCGGTGGGTGGTGAAGGAACAGGAACGGCTAAATCTAAATTGGGTGTTTGGTAGGAATAACGAACCAGTGGCCAAATCGACCAACCTTTTTCATCAATCAACTGCTGAACCACAGGATCACGATAATCGGCTTCTGTTTCAAAGACCCCACCAAAATGTGTTTCAGGATAAGCCTTTAAAACTGGCAGGTAATAATGCTGATCGTATTTGACCAATAAGGGCTTATCATTGGCAATAAATTCGGCAGAAATTGAAAGAATAAATAAAACAATAAATACGATGAAACAGACAAAACCCAAGCGATTTTTCTTAAATTTCTGTATTCGTGCTTGCATGATCGGTGACATTATTTTGCACCTCTCGATTCAAAATCAATTCGCGGATCAATCACACGATAAACCACATCACAGATTAAACGTAAAATCAGCCCAAATAAGGTCAGAAAGAACAAAGCACCAAAAATCACCGGATAATCACGTTGTTGCACGGCTTCAAAACCTAGCAAGCCGAGTCCATCCAAATTAAAAATAATTTCAATCAGTAGATTTCCAACAAAGAACACCCCAACCAATACTTCAGGCAAGCCGGCAACAATCACCAACAATGCATTGCGAAATACGTGTTTATATAACACATCATTTTCAGTTAAGCCTTTTGCTCGTGCTGCCAGCACATACTGCTTATTGAGCTCTTCCATAAATGAATATTTTGTCAGATAGGTTAAACTTGCAAATCCACCCAACACCATGGCCAGCAAAGGTAAAGCCATGTGCCAAAAATAATCTGCTATTTTTTCAAATAGATTGAGACTGTGAAAGTTGTCTGAAACAAAGCCTTGTAACGGAAACCATTGTAAATAAGAACCACCAGCAAAAAACACGATCAACAATATTGCAAATACAAAAGCGGGAACGGCATAGCCCACAGCCAAAAGTAATGAAGTTGATTTATCAAAAAATAAGCCATGCTGCTTGGCTTTTTTAATCCCTAAAGGAATTGAGATTAAATAAATCAAGAAAGTGCTCCATGCACCCAAGGAAATGGTGACTGGCATTTTTTCCCATAACAGCTCAGTCACCGGCTTATCTTTAAAAAAACTCGTGCCAAAATCTAAAGCTAAATAGTTTTTTAACATCAACCAGAATCGTTCATGTGCAGGTCGATCAAAGCCATATTGCTGTTTGATTTTATTGACCATATCTTCGCTTAAGCCCTGTGCACCACGATACTCATGGTTATTGACCGAAGAGGATAGCCCCCCAGCAGTCATGTTGACCCCTTGGAAGTTTTCCGCTTGTTGAATGGCTTGTTCAACAGGCCCGCCAGGTGCAATTTGAACCACAACAAAATTGATCAAGAGAACAAAGAACAATGTCGGGATGATCAGTAATAGCCTTTTGAGTATATATGTGCCCATTGAAACGATGTTCCTTATGACCTCATGAGGGTAGATATGTCAATTTAAACATCACTCACGTTGAGCCACTGATGTTTTAACCATGAAGATTTGAAATTATGCTTTTTAAAATGCTCGATTTTTTAAATATTGCTCTACTTTTTTCGCTTGATCTGCATCTGCCCACCAATACTCTAAACCGAGGGATAATTTTGGTTTAACTTTGGGTTGCTGATACATATTCCAATAAGCATACCAGTTTTTATCATTGCCATAAGTCAGAATTTGATAATAGCCTGCACGTAATACCCGATCCAGTGCTCGGGTACGAAGCACCAATTGTTCACGGTTCGGTGCATAAATAATCTGTTGAATCAGCTGATCGACTACTGGGCTTTTAACACCTGCATAATTGTAATTGCCCACTTCGTCGGCAGCCTTACTGCCCCACATCTGTGCCTGTTCAGCGCCCGGTGTTAATGATTGCGGCATATCAATAGCGGTCATCTGAAAATCTAAACGGCGCATACGCTCTGTATATTGCGGTAAATCGACTTGACGAATATTTGCCTGAATCCCAAGTTTTTTTAAGTTACGAATATATGGCAGCAAAGTCCGTAGCACGCCATCTTGATGAATCAGAAATTCAATTTGAATGGGACGACCTTGTCTATCCACCAATTGTCCATTGTGAAAACGATAACCCGCCTTTAATAGCATCGAACGTGCAATCAATAAATTCTGTCGGTTAAAACCACTGGCATCTGAAACTGGGTATTTCCAATCTGCCAATACACCTTGGCGTTGTAATGCGGGCAATTGCTTTAAATAAGGCGTTAAAATTGCAAGTTCTTTCGCGCTTGGTTTTCCAGTCGCAGCAAGCTCACTGTTTTGAAAGTGGCTTTGCAAGCGAATATTTTGACCATATAACAATGCTTTATTGATCCATTCAAAATCATAAGCATAGGTTAATGCTTGGCGAAAATTGAGATCATTGAATGGCGCCTTTCGGGTATTAAAAACCAAACTTTGCGTGAGCGCTGGTGTTTCAATCTTAGAAATATACTTTTTCACCAAACCTTGTTTTACCGCAGGAAAATTATATTCAGTGACCCAGTTACGGGCATTTTTTTCTTGATAAAAGCGATATTGTCCAGATTTAAACCCTTCAAAAGCGATTTCAGGGCTTCGATAATAAACATATTTCATGTGATCAAAGTTATAACGACCACGATTGATGGCTAAGTCCTTTGCCCAATAATTTGGATTGCGCTTATAGCTAATACTGCGCCCAGAATCAATACGTTCAATCAGATAAGGCCCCGATCCTAAAATCGGCTGCAAGGTCACTTTGCTATAGTCTTTATTTTTCCAATCTGCTTTTGAATAAATCGCAATTTTTGCCAAAATAAAGGGCATGTCTGCATTGTGGTCTGATTTAAATGTCATTTTCACTTGGTATTTAGACAATACCTCAGTCTTGGCTAAATCAGACAGATACATTTGAAAGCCTAAATTGGCTTTGCTCTGAATGGTATCAAAACTAAATTTAACATCCTCAGCCGTGACGGGTGAACCATCACTAAAACGAGCTTTAGGATTTAAATGGAAAATAACAAATTTGGTTTTAACAGGATCATAAGTGACTTTTTCAGCGAGAAGCGGATATAACACACCCGGCTCATCCAGTGAGCTATCCATTAAACTATCAAATAGATAATTAATCCCTTCAGTTGAACTGCCTTTGCCATTCATACTGTTGAGATTATCAAAGGTGCCTATACTCGCTGTACTGATATAGCCACCTTTGGGTGCATTGCTATTGGCATAAGGCATCGCCTGAGCTTTGTCATACTGTGGAGAATTATGTACAGCAATATAAGCTGTTGTCTGTAGAGCAGCATCAACATTTAAACTTGCAACACATAACCCCAATGCCAGCCCGATCGGGCTGACATATGCAAAACTTAGGCGCATTCCCCTATTTTCCTTTATTCAAAAAAGTTTTTGAAATGTTATGCTTTAAACGTTGCTCCAATAAAATAGCGCTTAAAGATTCGGAACTTTAATAATGCTGCCAATGCGTAATGACGCGTTTGGTTTTATTTCATTCATCTCAGCAAGTGCACTGGTATCAATCCCAAACTTGCTGGCTAAACGAATCAATGAATCACCGCTTTTCACTTTGTATTCAGTCACTGTTTTAGGAATACGAATAGATTGTCCACGTTGTAAACCCGCACGTGGGCTCAGATCATTCAATTCAGCCAGTTCTTGAACTGACATGCCAACACGATTTGCAATCGCATTTAACGACTCACCAGACTTCACCGCATAGCTTTCAGTATTCTTACTCGAAGCTTTAGCTGTTGCTTTCGCAGTCGCCTTTAGGTCTTCTTTTTCTTTAGATAGCGTGGATTTACTGGGTAATTCCCCATCAAGCTTTAAGCGTTGTCCAATATCCAAAGCCTGATTACGCGATAAACCATTTAATTCACTTAAATAAGACAATTGCAGTTTATATTTTTTTGCAACGCTTGCCAGTGTTTCACCTGATTTGACCACATGGATATCTTTACTAGCGCCTTCTGATTTCGACTCATTTCTCGCTTGTGCTTGCTCTTTACTGCTAGTTTCAGGCGTGCCAGTCAACTTCAATTTCTGCCCAACAAACAAACCAGATGTACTTTTTAAACCATTTAAATCGGCAATTTGGTTAACTTGCAAATTATACTTATTTGCCAGCGCAATTAGGCTATCCCCAGATTGCACAGTATAGGTTTCTGGTGTTGTTGTTCCAGCAGGGATCTTAATGATTTGACCCACAAGCAAGTTTTTAGATGTCGAAATTTTGTTTAACTCAGCTAATTCTGCCAAACTTAATTTAGACTGAACCGCAATACTGGATAAACTATCGCCACTTTGAACTTTATAGTTCTCAGTTTTATAGGTTGTTTCAGCTTTTACATTCTTAAACTTACTTTGATCAATCACTTTAGAGTCAAGTTTAGCTTCTGGCTCATTGACTTCACTGAGTGGCACATTGATCTTTTGCCCCACAAATAAGCTACTTGAGGTATCTAGACCTGGAGTCAAATCAGCGAGTTCATGTACAGATAAAGCATAACGATCGGCAATCACTTTAAGATATTCGCCACGTTTAACTGCATAAGCCTTGGTCTTGATTTTTGCAACAGGCTTAGAGGTATCCGCACGAACCACTGCTTTATTGATTTCAGATAATTTATCATCTGAAGCATCTTTAAGCTTTAATTTCTGACCGACAAATAAATTACTGTTGGTATTCAGATTATTATAATTTGCCAATTGTGAAACAGATAAATCAAACTGATTTGCCACACTGGTTAAACTGTCATTTGGTTTAACCACATAATTGGCTGGAGCTGAATCCGTGGTTTTGCGAGAAACCACAGGGGTATCAATTTGTGGTTTGGCATCATATAAATACAAAGTCGCCCCAACAAATAAAGTTCCGTTTGGATCAACTTGGTTCCATTTGGCAATATCGCGCCAATTTACGCCATTCTTTAAAGCAATCGTTGCTAAAGTATCCCCTGCCAAAACGGTATAAGTACTGCGTTTACCTCTTGGTGGTTCAACCACAACTTCAGTTTCGGTTTTCTTAAAGTTCTTATCCTGATTCAGTTTGGCTTCTTCCGAGTTTGCAGGTGTGGTATCTGCTAAACCTTTAGGATATGAGAATCCAACCGTATTTTCTTTACCTTGAACTTCTGCAACAGATTGACTGGTTTGAATTGCAGTCAGCTTAATTTTACCATCATACGGGTCAAGCACTTCTGTCCCTTGTGGTGCAATCGCCTTAATCTCTTTAACCACTTCTTCTTTTTCAGCTTGAGTGGCTTGAGGTTCTAAAACTTGTTTAACCGTTTCCTTTTCGCCTTCAGCTTTTACTGCGGCAAGAATTTGTGCTTTTTCACGTGCAGAAATTGGCGGCTCTGCGGCAACAGGTTTCACATTGGCTGCATTGGTCACAGCAACAGGAATACGTGGCGCACTTGGAATATCAGCATTAGCAGCAAATTGCGCTAATGCATCTGAGCCTTGTGGTGTATTTCTGAGCGTACTCAATGAACCTGTGGTTGTCGTGGTGGTTTTTGCTGTTGTTAAAGCAGGTGGCGTCGCTTTACTTGGAGTAATCGATTGAGTCACTGTCGAGGTGACCGCTGTAGGCGTTAAAGTCCGTGTAGCTGTGGTTGGCGCAGTATTGCTTGCCCATAAACCGCTATCAGAACCCGGTTTTAACGCTCTTAATTTTGCATCGATGGTCGGACTAAGATCCGCAGGAATCAAAATACGTAAAGTACTCGAAGGGTCAACAAATTCACCACGATGACCAGGGTTTAAAGCATATAATTCAGCACGACTTAAATTGGTAATTGAAGCAATTTGATTGAGTTGTACGCCCGGTGGAACTGCAACTTCTCTAAAGTGCGGACGATTGGCAATCGGCGGTAAACTCACCCCATATTTAGATGGGCTTTTAATAATCTGTGCCACGGCTAAAAAGCGTGGTACATAGTTCATGGTTTCTTGCGGTAAACGCAATGACCAATAGTCTGTTGGTAAGCCCGCAGCTTGGTTACGGTTAATTGCTTGCTGAATACGCCCTGGGCCTGCGTTATAGGCAGCCAAAGCCAACTCCCAAGAACCGAATTGATTATATAAACTACCTAAAAACTCATAAGCGGCACGTGTTGATTCAACCACATCACGACGCCCGTCGTATAAACTGGTTTGTCTTAAACCATAAATTTTCCCTGTACTTGGGATAAATTGCCACATCCCAGCTGCGGCGGCACTACTGGTTGCTGCTGGGTCATAAGAACTTTCAATAATCGGCAACAGTGCTAATTCAGTAGGTAAACCACGACGTTCAGCTTCTTTCACGGTATGGTAAAGATAGCGTGATGCACGAGCACTTAGACGGTCAATATAAGGTTGGCGTGAAACAAACCAGCTCCGTTGCGCATCAATACGAGGATCCCAATGGTTTTCATCCATTTTAAAACCGACTGACATCCGCTTCCATACGTCACCATGTTTTAAAATCAATAGGCGATCGCCCTCTACCGCGCGTATATCAGTTGCAGAAAGTAGATCTTCTAGAGAATCCAGACTGCTGGCATCTAACATGCCTGCTGACTTTGATGTTTGAACTTTTGATGTTGTCGACGTCGAAGAACACCCTGCAGTCAACCCTAATGCTGCGAATGCAGATGTTAATAAGGATAATTTAAAGAAAACAGTCGCAGTAGGTTGCCACAGCATTGTGGTAGGTTTAAACATAAGAGTTCCGAACAACATTTAGTAAATTATTTTATCATTGCCATTTTAGTAGAGCTAAACGCGCTTACAAGGCAAATTTTGAATGCGAATTGCATACAAATGTTACAAGAAATTAAAAAAATCTCAGTTCATGCGTAGAAAACGCCGATTTGCGTATACAATAAATTCTTAAACCACGATGTTCAACTCTTAATTCACTTTCATTGGTTATTACTATGTCACAAACAATCACACTTTATGTCGATGGTGCTTGTAAAGGCAACCCAGGTCCTGGTGGCTGGGGCGCTTATATCATCACTGAAACAGAAGAACATAAGTTGTGTGGTGGTGAACTGGATACAACCAATAACCGCATGGAACTTACCGCAGCCATTGAAGGGATCGCATTTTGCCCAACCGCAGCAAAATTAGTGCTTTGGACCGATTCCAACTATGTAAAACGTGGCATTACCGAATGGATTGAAGGGTGGAAAAAGAAAAACTGGAAAGATGTAAAAAACCCAGATCTTTGGAAAAAACTCGATCAAACCTGCCAAGGTCGCGAAATTGAATGGAACTGGATTAAAGGTCATGCTGGACATGCAGGCAATGAAATGGCAGATCAATTGGCGAATTTAGGTACTCAGCAAATACTCGACGCAAAAAAAAACACCACTGCGCCAACCAAATTGACTGAACCCTTGGCAGTGGCTGATGATAAAAAAAAACATGAAAAAGACTGGCTGCTTGACGATCCCTTTGGATTTGACCTGATTGAATCAGATGAAATGATAGAATCAGAAATTAGCCCTCAGCAGGATGTCATGCCAGCTCATGAAATTGAGATGGAAGAACCATCTAACCAAGATATCAATGAAAATGATGAGCCAGCAATGAGCCAACCCGCAATGCGAGATATTCATCCACAAATTGTGATTACACCTGCGACGGTCCAGTTACATGGCCCTAAACAGTTTATTCTGGATACCGAGACCACTGGTTTCTATTATCAGGACAGTGACCGAATTGTTGAAGTTGGCGCAATTGAAATGGTCAATCGTAAACTGACTGGCAGTTCGATTCATATCTATATTAATCCAGAAAAACCAGTTGGCGATTCAGAAGCCATCCATGGTATTACCGATGAGTTTTTAAAAGATAAGCCAAAATATAACGAAATTGCGCAAGTTTTATTTGACTACTTAAAAGGCAGTGAAATTATTGCGCATAATGCAAGCTTCGATATGAACTTCTTAGATATGGAGTTCAAGCGCAGTGGTCTACAGGCACTCTCAGAAGTATGTGAAGTAACTGATACTTTGGCAATGGCGAAAAGCAAACATCCTGGGCAAAAGAACTCTTTGGATGCCTTAGTTCGCCGTTATGAAATTCCGCAACGAGATCGTACTTTCCATGGTGCCTTACTCGATGCTGAAATTTTATCTGACGTTTATCTCGCCATGACAGGCGGTCAAGTATCCTTTGACATGGATGCTCTTTCTGCACATACTGATCAGGCGCAAAGAAATACAACTCGGAAAAAAATTGAAATCAATGCCCCAATCATTTTACCTTCAGATGAAGAATTAGAAGCGCATGAGAACTGGGTCAAACAATTTCAAGAAAAACATGGGGAAGCCTGCATTTTTGCAAAATAAAATTTGAAATTGATGGCTATTTTTTCTGTAAAGATGGTCTTCTTCGGCTATATTAAAACTTAGAAAATTAGCCTCATTTTGAGGCTATGAAATAAAACATTCAGATACCCAGGATAGGTGCAGATCAATGTCTTACCAAACCTCTATACATTTTGATCCGACAGCATTACTTATTATTAAAAAAGAAGTCGATAATTCAATTTTACAGGTAGAATCTGCTGTCAGTAGTTTAGTTGAAGACCAAACTTTACCCTTCGGTATTGATGATGCTTTGCTTCAATTTGAACAATGTGTAAATGTGCTGATGCTCATCGATATGCCGCATGTTGCTAAAATTGCGCAACTCTCTGCGGCGGTGATGCGTAAAGTGATGCAAAACCCGCGTGAGATCAATACCCAAGAAGTGATCGCTTTGAGTGAAGGCACCACCATGCTCAAACGCTATATTGAGTTTATTTGCCTTCGTGAAGTCAGAGCGCCACAATTCTTACATGACACCTTAAATCGCTTAGAACTTTCTTTAGGTCTAGAGCTGACACCAGAAGGCCAAGCAATTATTCCTCTGCTTGACTGTGTAACACCGAATTTTAACTTGCCACAATCACCTGAGTTAGAGCATTCAGTGTATGTACATAAACTTTATAAATTATGCCTACATAAACTGCTCAAACAGCAAGAAACAGATTTAGATTTACAAGGTATCAAGCTGGTTGGGTCTTATTTGGCAAATGCAGCCAAAGGCCAAGCAAGTGAACAATATTGGGCTTTGGCTGCAGTTGCTTTAAATCACATTGAAAACATCATTCTCAATGACACACGCCTCAGAACGTTAATCAGTATTGAAACCAATATGTCTTTATTCTTTAAAGATCTAAGCGGATTCAAGCCATCTTTATTAGATACTGCCAATATCCTAAGTATTTGTATCAGCCAAGAAGATGAAATATCACAACACATCCGTGAACAGATCAATGTTGGCGAAGATATTCTGACTGACACGCAATTACAAATATTTAGCCGCCATTTATATGGCCCTGATTTTGAAACCATTCATAGTGTGAGCCAACTGATTACGGATGAAATGTCGCAAATCCGTAATGATATTGAGTTTAACTACAAAAATATGAGTGATGAAAAAACGCAAGAATTGAAAAGCAAACTGACTGATCTTGCGCATGTATTTAAAGTCTTGAATCTCAATGAAGCCTATAGCGGACTGAAACAACAGGCTGATCTACTGTCTCAAGACAACATGCTCAAAGATGAAAATTACGCACAACAGTTGATGAACAGTATTTTATCAGCGATGAATTCGATTGGTATCTTAGAGCGTAATTACACATCGAGTCGTTTACAGTTAAAAGTGAATAACTTGCAGATTTCATTAGATCGTCTAGATGAAGCACATGCAGCATTATTGACTGAGACCAAAGCGCTGGTTGATTTAAGCTCACAAACATTGGTGCAATATTTACAAGATCCTCCAAGCACAAGTTTAGACCAACTTCCATCACAATTAAGTGAAATTGGTGGTGCACTGTTGTTCCTTGCGGCAAAAGATGGTCAAAAAGCATTGTTACTCTCTGCGGAGTTTATTCAAACGGGTCTTAACAAAGAGCACGTGTTTAACCTTGCACAAGTCAATAAACTGCTTGATGTTTTAGCCAGTGCAGACATGATGATTGAAAATCTACAAAACAAACAACCTGTTTTACAAGCCATGTTTGATGTAGCATTAACAAGTAGTCAAAATTTAAAATCGGTAGCCTAATGTCAGAATTATCACTTGCATATATCTTTCACCATCAACAACTTTTAGTGGATGAAAATTTACAACTACCTAAAGTTGAAAAGTTAGCAAGTGATATCAGCTTTAACTCGGGTGATCAGATTATTGCCCGAGATCTTTTTATCGAAGATCAAATTCCAGAGGGATATCAACTGATCCCGATTCGTCAATTGATTTCACAATGGACCAAATCTGAGTTTGAACAAGCCAGTCGTGCAGTACAGTTGCTAGAGTGGCGAAGAAACCATAAGTTTTGTAGCCACTGTGGTCACGAAACCGAGGTTCATCCCACTGAATATGCTATGGTCTGCCCTAGCTGTCGTTATCACCAATACCCGCGTGTACAACCGTGTATTATCACCGTGATTACTCGTGGCGATAACGAAATTCTATTGGCAAAAAATGCCAAGAATAAAAGCAAGATGTATGGCCTTATTGCGGGTTTTGTTGAAGTCGGTGAAACACTGGAAGAAGCAGTCAAAAGAGAAACGTTGGAAGAAGTTGGCCTACATGTCAAAAATGTCCAATATTTATCCAGCCAACCTTGGCCTTTTCCAAGTAATCTTATGCTGGCCTTTAAGGCAGAATATGAATCTGGTGAAATCGTCTTGCAAGAAGAAGAAATTAGTGAGGCTCAGTTCTTTAAGTTTGATCAGTTACCCGAAACGCCTTTTAGTGGCAGTATCGCCCATGCCATGATTGAACATGTAATTCACAATAAACCGATGCATAAAGACTGATCTTGATTAAAACATGTTCAAATCAAAAATGCCTAGCGATTGCTAGGCATTTTTCATTGCTTCATTTAAAACCTTAATAATTTCAGGCCGGGTTTTATAGAATCGACTAAATAAACTTGAAACACTGCCCATAATTGAAATATGACCAGTTTTAGGTATCGTGTAAATTTCACAATGATTGCCTTGTTCAAGTAATTGCTGTTTAAAATCTAAAGAGTTTTTAGCTTTAACGATTTGATCATTTTCTGCCAAGAACAAATAATGCTTTACCTCATTTTTTTCAACAAAATAATACGGCATTACTTGTTGATAAGGAATGCTTTGATCAAACGCATTCTCGGCTAAAGCATCGCCTTTATAATCGAAATGATAAGGTCCAGCGATTCCAATCAAAGCTTTGATATTTTGTTTGATGGCCAGTTGGTAGTGCTTTGGATGATAAAGCAAAGACGCAATATTAAATGCGCCTGCTGAATGCCCCATCAAGGCAATTTTATCCATTGAAATACCAAAACGTGCTTGTTGTTGCTCCAAATAATTCAATGCAACAGCAAGATCATCAATATAGCTTGGAAATTTATGCTCAGGTGCCAAATGATAGTTCAGCACTGCCACGTTATAGCCAAAACGGCTAAACGCCTCGCCTACAAATTTATAAGCACTTTTATCCCCATGACTCCATGCCCCACCATGAACAAAAAGAATCAACGCATTCTGTTGCTTTTTATTAGAAATATATAAATCTAAACGTTGTCTCGCCTTTAAGCCATAGGCAATATTATGCTGAATGGAATAGCCCTTTTTAGGGGTCAAGCCATTAATGGTAATACTGCCTAAATCGTATAAACGAAAATCTTGATAGTGCGATTTAAATTGAGATTTTAGTTGTTCAAACTGCTTTCCAAATCTAACTTTTAAAAACTTTAACCTATTGTTGAATAACATTATTGTTTGGCTCTGTAGCATTAGGATCAATCGCAACAGGTGTCTGTACATCAGGTTGTTGTTGTACATTATTTACCACAGGTGCTGTGAAAGATGAAGGTTGGACTGAATTATTCGCTTGTTCGACATTATCAATCAAGGTCACAATTTTAGTCACATTTCCAACTTTTTGTAAAACATCATTTAAATCTGCAATTTCAGCATTGTTTAAACGACCTAAAACATACAACACTCCGTCTTCTGTATGAATCAAGACTTTATTGTCTGAAACCACAGGCGCTTTCATCACTAAACCACGGGTATTCACAGTGACCGATGCATCTTGCATGATAGTACTATAACCGATTTGATTGCCTACAGTCAGGTAATTATGGACTGCTTTTACATCGCTCATCGCTCGTAGATTATCTTCTGCCAACTGCTTTAAATGCGCATCTGGCACTTGCCCTGTCAATAAGACATTGCTGTGAAAACTGTTAATATTGACACGAGATTGCTTAAATCGAGCGTCCAGCTTGTACAAGTTGATTTTCGCAGTCCGCTCAATAGAAGAATCAATAAACACTTGCCCTAAAGATCGAACACCACTATCTGTTCCCACTGGTGAAGAACCAGTACCACCTGAGATAAAACTCGCGCAACCAGACAAACTTGCTACACACATCATGGTGATGACAATACGTTTTAACACTCAGCAAGACTCCTATTAATTTTAGCCTGCTAAACAACCCATTTAAACGTCGTTAACATGCTGGAAAATATATTTATTTTTGAAATAACCGTACATAAATTTCAGTCACAGATTAATCAAGTCTGCATCTAAAGTAAATGCATTTTCAATCCAAGATTGATCATAAGAGATTTTACTGAGGTCTTGCTGTACGTTTTTTGCAATTTTATGATGTAAATCAAAACCAATCACATCGAAACGGCAATAATATTGTTCATATTGTGGATATTCTTGTAAAAACTTAAACGCTGTTTTAATCATTTTTTGTTGTTTTGATTGATTTACAGCTTCAAAAGCATGCCCCATCTGTGTCGGTGTTCTTGCTTTCACCTCAACAAAAATTAACTCTTGTTTAGACTGCGCAATAATATCTATTTCACCAAAGCGCGAGAAATAATTCAATTTTATGATGTCATAGCCATGTTGAAGCAGTAATTTCACTGCTTCTTGCTCAGCCCATTGTCCTAAATTATTTTTTGCCATCAGAAACCTATCATCACAAAGGCACTAAATTATTTTTTGAGCGTTCAAAACATTGCGGAATACGCTCAACACGATTTCCATCAATTTTAATTTTTCCCGTGCGACCATTAAAGGTTAAGCTTTTTACATTCGGATCCAAAACAAATTGTTCAGCAATATGCCAAGCATCTCCACCAAAGGCATATAAACGCTGATACGGTAACGAGGTCGGTTTATCTTTATAAGCTTTGACGACATCATCCCATTCGGCAATGTATAAGGCTGGAACATCACAGAATTTCATCCCTTTAGGCAAGGCCTTTTTTTCATCGACAGCAATGGCTTGGGTATAAATTTTTTTCTTCTGCAATTTGGGAAAACTGGTCAACCATTGGTTTGAACCTAACAGCAAAATACCTTCTCGATCTGTAATCGATTTTGGCATGACCTCTACAGGATCGACTTCTCCCATATAATTGGCAAATAATGCATTTAAAAAGCTAATAGATTCCGCTTCCGTTCCTTTTTCACGCACCACATAGAGTTTGCTGACTTTATCATGCTGGATATAATCAAGCAGCGCCAATGCATCGTCATTTTTAGAAAGGCTATATTGCCAAACACTTTTATCGCTAGGATAAACTTCATTGAGTGCCAACACAGGTACTTTAGGCTTCAAATTAATTAAAGCCTCAACATCAGGACGAGCCAAAGGCCCAATAATCATTTTAGTCTTTTTATTGACGTGCTGTTTTAACAGGGCTTTGATGGTCTTTTGATCTGAATCGACAAATTTTAATGGTATTTCATTCTTTGAGGCCTGCGCGGCACTTAATATTCCTTGTTTAATACTCAAACCCGCTCGCGACATAGGGCCTGTTTCAGGTAATATAACCAGAATTTCTGCGTGAACTTGGATTGTAAATCCAACCATTCCCAACACAACCACTCTTTTAATACTGTTCAACACTAACTTATTCTTCATGGAGACCTTTATGAGTGCTCAATTATTCGTCGTAGCGACCCCAATTGGGCACTTAGATGATATGACTTTTCGTTCTATTGAAGTTTTAAAGTCTGTTTCTGTTATTGCGGCAGAAGATACACGTCAATCTGCTCAATTATTAAAGCACTATAATATCTCAACTCCGCTCACAGCGTGTCATGATCACAATGAAAGTAACAAAATTGATATACTTATCGAAAAATTAAAAAGCGGTCAGAATATTGCTCTGGTCAGTGATGCTGGTACGCCATTAATTAGTGACCCTGGTTTTAAATTAGTACGTGCCGCTCAGGAAAATGGTATCCGCGTCATTCCTGTACCGGGTGCATGTGCTGCTATTGCTGCGCTAAGTGCGGTGGGTTTACCAAGTGATCGTTTTAGCTTTGAAGGCTTTTTATCGTCAAAACAATCGCAACGATTGATTCAATTAGAAAAATTAAAACATGAATCACAAACCATGATTATCTATGAAGCGCCTCATCGTATTTTAGATAGTGTCAAAGATATGGCTGATGTTTTTGGCGCAGATCGCCCTGTTGGTTTTGCACGTGAAATTACCAAAACATTTGAAACGATTAAAAAAATGACTTTGAGCGAGTTGGTGACATTTATTGAAAATGATCGCAATCAGCAAAAAGGTGAAATTGTTTTAGTTATTGGTGGTGCACCAGATGCCAAAGATCAAGATGTTGAACAAGAGAAGTTAGATCAACTTTTAAATCGCTTATTACAAGATTTATCGGTTAAAGCAGCATCACAACTGGCTGCGGATCTAACAGGCATCAAAAAGAAAATCGCTTATCAACGTGCTTTAGAGCTGACTAATCAACAATAATTTTATTTCTTGAGTTGAGAAATGCCTGTATAAGCTTTTCTCAACCTGCTTTTCTACAAGTGATTGGTTGCTCTGGTCGCTTTTACCACCAAGCCTTAATCTCTATACAATAAATTTTAATCCCTCACTGATCAATCTGGCACTTATAAAAGCTGATGCAGAAAAAACAATCAAAAGCACAACATTACTGATGATTTACTCCGCCATGCTTTTAAAGTGATTGACAAAAATCAATAAAAATAAAATGATTATTTGATTCAAAATTCAAGAGAAAAATCACAAATAATGATCAATTCAAAATTTAGATTTAATCATCTAAAAGAGAAAATAGACATCATCCCAACTCAATTTAAAAAAGCACCTTTCGGTGCTTTTAAAATCAATCTTTAGCAGATTCATCTGGTGGAACTTCGGTAATTCTCCCACCACGCGCTAAAAATGCAGCGACTTCATCTTCCAACGCTTCACGCTGTCTTTTTTTCGCTGTCACAGTGAGTGTTTCAGCTTCAGCTAAATCTGTATCTGAAACTGTCGAATCACTTGCCGCAGCACCTTTTTCAGCCGCTTTAGCTTCATCATCGTCTACTGCATGATCTTCTGAATTATCATCATAATCATTTGTATCTGTCATCTTTAACTCCCCATCAATGACGTCAATGTACCATCCGAAAAATGGTGATGTTTTACAGAGAAATGTATCAAGCTCTTCGCCATTCGACTAGTATCTAGATACACAAAATCGTGTTTTTTTTCATCAAATTCGTAATGTTGTTTAAATGATTGGTTAAAAAATATCAGAAATCCAATTAAATGGCATATTGCGTGCTTTTTAAAGTTGCCAGCCCATTGGCTTGTGCCATAAATTGATCTTTTAAAAATGGCATATTTTCAACTTGTTTTAAGCCAAAGTTACGCGCCCAAACCAATGGAAATATTTCCGCAGTTTCTACAAAACCAATCATCGACATGCTATGCATCATGGCATCATTTTGCCCTTTACGTTGGTGTTCATAACGCTTTAAGGTTTGTTCATGTGCCCATACGCCACGCTGTTTATCTTTAAGTAATACATCACACAGAATAGCAGCATCTAAACACCCGATGTTTACGCCTTGCCCAGCTAAAGGATGAATTACATGCGCTGCATCGCCAATCAAGGCGAGCCCATCTTTTACATAACGTTGTGCCGCACGCGCCTTAAGTGGAAATTGAGCCCGTGGTGTCGCTTCAACGATCTTGCCCAACATATGATGACTTTCACGTGTCAGTAATTCACAAAAATCAACATCATCTAAGCGCGAATATTCTTCTGCATAATCATCAGGTAAGGTCCAAACGATTGAAATCCAGTGTTCAGCTTGTTCTGGCTTTAAACTCGCCATCGGTAAAAATGCCAATGGGCCTGTCGGATGGAAAATTTGACGAGCCACATATTGGTGTGGTTGTGTGGTACGAATCGCACAGGTCAAACCGGCTTGTTGATAATCTAAAACATCAAGATCGATAAATGCTTGATCACGAACAAATGAATTTGCACCATCTGCACCAATCACTAACTTGGTCTTTAGCTCAGTCCCATCTGCAAGTTTAATGATCCAGCAGCCTACCCCCTGCTCTACTCGCACAACTTTAACTTGAGTACGATAATCTTGCAGTTGCTCCAACATTTGCTGTTGGATGGCAAGGTTTAATAAACTTGGTTCAACCATTGAACCTAAGCTTTGCTCAGCTGTGGGAAAGTTTTCTGAGGCTTGCCCAAAATTAATTTCGCCATAGCCATTTTTATTCCAGACTTGCATGCCTGTATAAGGCATTTGGCGAGCGATTTTTTCCCACACATTCACCGTTTTTAACAAGTGAATCGTGGCTTGACTCAGCGCTAAAACCCGTGGATTAGCAACAGCTAAAGTCTTTTCAGCATCTAAAATAGGGGCTGCATCTAAAACTGTGGCTTGCACACCGCCCTGTGCTAAAAGTAATGCGGTTAAGCCACCCACCAGACCACCACCAACAATCACCACATCTAACATATCTTGCTGTGTCATGCTTTTAATCCCATCGCATAATTGGCAACTAAAGGTTTAATCCCCGGAATCACATCAAAAGCCACCAAGCCAGTATTACGCAATAATTTTAAAACTGGATTTTGATTACTAAATCCACGTACTACAGAATCACAGAATTTAATCACACGTTGCTGATCAGTTAAGCGAGATTGTTCATAGGCCTTTAACATCTCAGGTTGACCAATATCATCAGATTGCGCAATTTGCGTTGTAATATAACGCATTAGGACATCTGCGTCACGCATACACAAGTTAAAACCTTGTCCAGCAACAGGATGAATCGTATGTGCAGCATTGCCCATCAAAATCACCCGACCCACCGCTTGTTTTTCAGCAAGCACTTGTGCCAATGGGAAGCTAAAACGTTTGCCTGTTTTTTGGAATTTTCCTGCACGATCACCATAAGTTTGCTGTAAAGCATCAAGGAAATGTTGGTCATTTTCATCACCTAACCATTCATCTTCTGTGCCTTTTTTCACTGGCCAAACCACTGAACGACGACATTCCCCAGGCAGTGGAAGCAATGCCAATGGACCTAAATGGCTAAAGCGTTCAAAGCCCACTTGATGATGTGGTTTAGAGGTTTGTACTGTTGTGACAATTGCCACCTGATCATAATCATGTACATCCACCCCAACACCTAAAGCTTGGCGACAGAAAGAATCACGACCGTCTGCAGCAATCAACAGTTTGGCTTTAAGTGAATGGGTATATTCTTCACCACGATTGGCTTCAACATATACATAGTCACCCTCTTGTTTTAGTGAGGTGACTTGTACACCATCAATCAATTCAATTAAAGCTTGCTGGCGAACTTGAGTCAGTAGTACACGGCCTAGCCATGCATTTTCAATCACTTGCCCAAAACTTTCGACTTTTTCTTGATCTGCGACTAAGCGTGCTTTACCAAAACTGCCTTGTTCAGTGATATGCACTTCGAGGATAGGAGTTGCATGTTCTTGCAAGGCCTCCCAAAGACCAAGTTTTTGATAAATTTGTACGGTACGACGTGATAGCGCGGTATTCCGTGCATCAAAACTGGAATGATAGGGTGCAAGATTGGCATCATCATAATTTGGATATTTCACAGCCTCTAAAAGCTTTACCGCAATATTGGCTTTTGCCAACATTAGAGCCAAGCTCAGCCCAACCATTCCACCGCCGACGATGATGACTTCTTGTTGCATGCTTTTATCCTTTCTATATGTGATTCAGCGTACTGAATACTTATAATCTTGATTGATTTCATATTACATCAAGCAAAGTCATTTTTATATTGAAATAGGAAATTGTTGGCTGTATTTGTACTGAATCAATACGCTATTTTTAACATAAGTATGAAAATTAAAAATTCTAGCCAAGAATTAAGCATGTTATTTAGCTCGACCGATATGGCACTTTAAAGGTATTGTTTAAATATGCAACATCAATAAAAGTGCTGAATCATTACTTGAGTATTGTTATTTATGAACTTACTTGACTAACATCTATTTTTTAATTTATTTCAATCATAAAACCTAGACAATCTCTCTTATTATCTCCCAAAGCTGGAAATATAGCCCAATGCTTTAACAAGGTTGTTTCAGTAAATCCTGTTTCAATCAGAACGTTTCGTGATTTCACATTTTCTGCATCACAAAAAGTCTCAATTCTTTTAAGCCTACTGTTAGTTTTTAAATAGACAATGACAGCAGTGATTGCCTCTCTCATAAAGCCTTGCCCTTGAAATTTACTTCCAAGCCCAAAATGAATTTCACCGTGATCTCTTTGTGAATAAACATCACAAGCCCCATGGCTAAATTAGTTTTGCGCTCGCCAATAATCCAAGCAAAATCTTTATCATTATTTTCCCATTTTGTACCACTCCAATTTTCAAACATACACTTGGTTTGCTCAATATTGGCATGTGGTCGCCTTTGTAAGTATTTCGAAGACTCCCTGTCTCCGCAATACTCATGAAAAAGTGAAATTTCATCACCTTCAACAAACTTGCGTAGAATCAAACGATTTGTTTCTACTGGCTTAGCTAAAACGGTGTAAGTATCCATACATACTCACCTTTCAAATTAAAAACTTATACTGACTTTGCCATCAACGCTTCAATATCTTCAATCGATTTCACCACATTTTTGGTCAAGACCAATGGCCCCTGTTCAGTAGCAACCACATCATCTTCAATCCGAATACCGATACCACGCCATTTTGCATCCACTGTCTCATCATCAGGTGCAATATATAAACCTGGTTCTACGGTAACAACCATACCCTGCTCATAGCTACGCCATTGACCATTTTCATCTTTATATGCGCCAACATCATGCACATCCATACCAAGCCAATGCCCTGTACCATGCATATAAAACTGACGATAGCGTTCAGATTCAATAATTTGCTCAACATCACCTTGCATAATGCCAAGGTTGACCAAACCTTCTACCATAATCCGTACTGCAACATTATGCGGTTCTTTATAAGAATGACCGATTTGAATTGCATCTATCGCAGCAATTTGTGCATCTAAAATAATTTGATATAGCGCTTTTTGTTCAGGGCTAAACTTACCATTTACAGGAAAAGTACGGGTGATGTCTGAGGCATAGCATTCATACTCAGCAGCCGCATCGATCAACACCAAATCACCATCTTTTAAGGGTTGGTTGTTCTCAACATAATGTAAAATACAGCCATTTTTCCCACCACCCACAATACTGTTATAGGCAGGTACACAACCATTCTGACCAAAGATATAATTCAGCTCAGCTTCTAAAGCATATTCCATCATGTCTGGATGAACTTTTTTCATGGCACGCGTATGAGCATCTGCACTGATATTTGAGGCGATTTGCATCAATTCAATTTCTTGAACCGACTTATGCAAACGCATTTCATCTAAGATTTGATCAAGTTGAATCAACTGCGCTGGAACGCCAAAACCACGTCCAGATTCATTGGCTTTGGTAATCCAAGTACTGACCTTGGCATCAAAATCTGCACGTTGACCAATACGATAGAATAATTTTTCTTTATTTAAAATTTTAGCAATAATTTCTTCGTCAAGCAGATCAATCGCATAAGCTTCATCTGCTTCATAATCATCAACCGCACCATCAATTCCGGCACGGTAACCATTCCAGATTTCCATCTCACGATTACGTTCACGACAGAACAAGCTATAGATATATTCCTCACCAGTTTCATCTGTCTCTATGACTGCAACTGCTTGTGGCTCTGCGAAACCGGTTAAATAGAAAAAGCTACTGTCCGCACGAAACTTATAATCAGCATCTCGGTTACGCATGACTTCTGGACTGGTTGAGATAATTGCAATGCTATTGGGACCCATTTGTTCAGCGAGGCGGTCACGACGTTCCTGAAAATCTGCTTGAGTTAATTTCATTCTCTATTCAGCTTGTATTTCAGATGATTAATTTGGAAGAAGCTTTAACTTACAATTACGCTTAGATGAATGCAAATACTGATGACTCAATATTTGCATATTTTAAAATAATTTTATTATTTCTCTTGTTCTACGCTAAATCACGACAATAGAACAAGCAAATCATTCCAAACTAAAAATTTAACCATTTACATCACTACTTTATTCAACTTCGATGTTTTCAAAGCGAATAAAAAGCACGGTAAAGGGAGCTGTAAAACCGACTACTCATCAAACATAGATGTTCTAAAGTTTAAGTTTCTTAGCTTTTTTTCTTAGTTTTAGCTTGGGCGATGTGGAGTAAACATCTCTACAACATTGTTACTTTCGGAAGCATCAATTGCCTGTTTCATTTTGCTATGAAAATTTTGCAATAGAGGGCTTTCTGACACTGGAACCTTTTTTCGTCCCATTGATAATGACACAGGGATCAAGCGTACAAATTCATACAATTCAAGATAGCTTGCTTCACCTTCATCATCGTCATCTGATTCATCAAACTCAACAGATGCGACATCTTGTAAACTTTCAATGAGCTCTTGCTCATCTGCGCGAATATGACCAGAAGCCAATCCAAAGCCAAGCACAACCCCTGCACACCAATCTGCCAGTGATTGTACACGCTCAGCCAATGTATGCTCGTCATCTGGGAGCATTGGAAGATAGTCTAAATCATCATCTGAAAGTGCATGTGATACATCCTCTGCTTCCTCTGACAATAGCGCAAGCGCTTCATCGTCTAATTTTGGAACATCAAGCGTAGATAAAATTTGTAACCATTCATCTCGAGTCGGAACTTCAGTAACACAAACTATACCTGTCAGTAAGCCATGTAACTCACTCGGGCTTGAAATTTCCTCAATCCCCTCAAAATTTTGATTCCAATCTGACCAACCTGAAATATCGTCTTGCATTCGTTTATCCAATCTCTATACTTCTGTATATATTACCTTTGATTGCAAATCTGTGCGACCCGTTATGTTAGAACAATTACAGCGTCTACAGACGCATATTGGTGTTTTAAAAACACGAATTGAAACTGTTGAGAAAGAAAATGCATCGCTGTTAAAAGAAAAGGATAACAGCGAAGAGCAATCTCATGCTCAAATTAGCCATAAAAATAGCATTATCACCCAAAAACAAGATGAAATTGATACGCTCACTGAGCAACTCTCTCAGTTACAAAATCAGTTTCAACAGCTCAATACAGATGCCACATCTTTAGCAGAGCGTTATGGGCGTTTGGAAAAAAGCTGTACCGATTTAAAAAATCGTTTTCAGGAAATTTTGGCTGAACGTAATGAATTACGTGTGGTTAAAGAAAAAATGGCAAATGAACAACGCCATCACTTACAAGACATCAAAGGTCTTCAAGATGAGCGTGAACGTTTAATTCAAAAAAATGAACATGCCAAAACAAAAGTGGAAGCCATTATTCAACGTCTTTCGATTTTAGGAACTGAACAAGATCACCATGCGCAAGAAATTCAACAGCTTGCTCATCCATCAGAGTCTAATGAGGAAGTATGAGTATGTCTGAACATGTGACTGTAGAATTACGCTTAATCGAACAAAGTTTCCGTTTAGGCACCACAACAGATAAGCAACCAGAACTCGAACGTGCTGGTCGACTTTTAAATGAAAAGTTTCAAGAATTCCGTCGTAAAGCACCCAATGTTGAACATAATAAATTGGTGATCATGGTGGCTTTAGAACTGATGCAAGAAGTTTTAGCCATGAATAAATCGTTACAAGAATATGCACAATGCGAACGTTTATTAGAGACCATGTTAGAAGATGTTGAAAAAGCGGGATAAACCGCTTTTTTTTCGTGCAATTGATTGGTTTTTTTGCGCTGTATTTATAAATTATGAGCATTGGTGATTTGCCACAATCCCCAAATTATGTATACTTAATACAACTCTAGGGTGTTCGCCAGTACGTCTATTCCCCTGCCGATACTTAAACTTATGGATGTGTTCTGTATATTTTGAGTGTATGCCCACCTTGAGTGGGAAACCCATTAAGTGTACGTCACGTCCACCTTGAACTCATCGGGTTCAGGGTAACGACCATGCAGCGGCATCTCTGGAGTGTTTTATTTTTAAATCCTTATAAAATAAAAATTATAAATATATATTGTAATATACCTTTAATTCCATTTCCAAAAATATACCCCTGATAGATCATCGTGAAACAACAATCTATTCTCTTTGACCCACTCTATAAGCTGATCAAGTCGGATCTACAGCATCATTCAAAAACTCAACTGACTCCAAACATAACTTTTCCCATTCACCTGAAAATTCATCTTCCGCTTTTTGTTTACCTAAATTTGTAGCATATACAGGTTTTGATTCTGCATCAGCAATGATGACTTCTAAATTTTTTGCATTATTACTTAGTTCGCCTTTTAAATTAAATGCTGTATTCAAATCAACACCAAACTGTCTTAACTGCATGATCATTCCAGCGCTTTCTGCAATAAGTTTGCAATGATCTACTTGATTTGCATCAACTACTTGGCTAAACAATAAAAGGAATAAAATTCTCAATTTCATTTTTATAATCCTTAGAATTTTCTAATCACATTGATTATATGCATAGATATCGTCTAGAGCCATGCTTTCAAGAGATCTACTAAAATCTCGAACATCATCGTTTATGCACGATATAAATTAGATATTTATTTTTAGATAGTATGCTTATCCATATTGATCATTTCATTCTATATGGATTTATTTTTATTGATGAGCATAATTTCTTTTCATTATTTCACTCAAATGCATAAATCTACATCACCAGCATTTCCCGTTCACTAGAGCTAAAATATATAGCTATGCCCTATACAAGATACAAGCTCGATACTTTAAACTTATGTTACTACCTCTAAATTGCTATAAGTCATCTAAGCTTAAGAAAAATATAGAAACAACACAAATCCAAGAATGATCAAAGATATGATTAGCCATACATTTATACAATTAAAACTTTTAATGAAATCCCACATTTTGCTATCCCTTAGAAATGGCTAAGGAATTCTACTTATTGGGGTTTAATTTAAAAATTATAAATTAGTCTGAGTTCCCAAAAAGACTACTAAAAAACAACCATTTAAGCACATAGAAATTAAACTAAAATATTGATATTAAAATTATAAAATCTACAAGCATTCTTTATAGTTCATTGTAAAACTTTTCAAAAACTCACCTTTAGCATTATTTAATTGATAAACAATATTGCCTCGAGTTGTTTTTTTAAATACTTCAGACTCAAGTAAATCACTTTTACTACAGATGTTGTTTTTGGTCAGATTTTTATATTTGTTTTCATCAAATTTCTCGCTTAGATCTTCTGTAGACACAATCCCCTTTAAATCTGATACAAGCAACAATCCATTGCTAGTTAACCTAATTCTAGAAATGTTTGTTAAATCATCTGATTGATTGGGCTTAATGTTCGAAAAATTGTGATTAATCACTTTGACTAAGCCATTGTACAGTTCGAGATTAATGATATTGAATTGATCATCAACTGCACCAACTTGCAAAAAAGGTTCGTCTAATGGGCTCTGCGCTTTCAATTCAGCACACAGTAAAAAACTAAGTATAAACAATAAATATCGCAACTTGGTTCTCCTCATCAACAATCCAGTCATTAAAGTAAAACACTGCAAATACAAGTTTAAGCGAGTGCATAACGATAACTAGACTCGCTATACAACCACAAAGTTGTCGGTACTTACTGTCTATATCCCTCCTTTATTCATTAAAAGAAAAAGTGAGATAACTGCATAGGTTCAAAATTAATCCGTTCATACACTAAAAAGCCCACCTTTCGATGAGCTTAGATTTAAAAATTATGAATTGTTCCACTCACTAGATTGAACCCCCAACTCATCATCACCAGTGATCAGAACTGCTGTTAAAATTGGAACTGCTAAAATAACTGGGAAAAGCACAATCCATAGATCAATGGATAGCTGATTCGAAAAAACAAAATGAATCATGATTGCGATTAAAGCCAGTATTCCAAACAAAATACTTGCGAATCGAGTGGCAAATTTTAAAAGCATTTTTTATTCCCCTAGTAATTAAAAATTTTTACTCTATTTACTCTCATAGTTATGTCCTATTTTTAGAAATTAAGCAAAGCCCTTTGAGATAAAATAACCTCTCTTTTGAGGTATATTTACAAAAACCATAAAAAATATATGGATTTCTATAAAACTTAGCACTTTTCGTAGTTTTTATTTTTTCCTTATGTCTGTTGTGAATGAAAAGTCCACTTTTATATGATTAGATTTTTCTCCTTAGATAGCTTGATATAGGCAAATAAGTTGAATTCTAAAATAAACCCTTTTTAGCCAAGCTTTTTGCGACTTATCGAAATGGACATTATGAAAATCAATAGCTTGATGAATCACGGATCATATTGATTAACGCCTTAAGTGTAGTGGATACATGACGATAGCCTGGATAATAAAGGCTAAGACCACGATACACTGGGCTAAACTTTTCCAAAACGATACTCAATTGCTGATTTTCCACAGCATTTTTTACCAAATGATCAGGTACAAATGCGATACCAATACCATCTATTGCAGCATCAACCATTAATGTTTGATCTGTAAGTGTTAATGGCCCTTTGACATCTATCTTTTCAATAATGCCATTCATATCAAATTCCCAGCGAAAAATTAAGCCACTATCAAAACGGAAACGAATGCAATCATGTTCATAAAGATCATGCGGAACAAGTGGTGTAGAATTTTTTAATAAATAGTCTGGGGATGCGACAGCAACAAAGCGTGCGGTTTCAGTCAAACGGATTGCAACCATTTCTTTAGGTATATCGTCTGCAAGGCGTATGCCTGCATCAAAATTTTCCTCAACAATATTGGTTAATTTACCATCACAAACAATATCTAAATGAACCAATGGATAACGTTGTAAGAACTTTTTAAGAATAGGTTTTAAAACCAACCTGACTGCCCCTTCACTGGCATTGATTCTAAGTACACCACTCGGCTGATCTCTAAAATCATCTAAATGATTTAGCGCATTTGAAATATTTTCCATGGATGGTCGAAGTGAATGAACCAATTGGATTCCGGCATCAGTCAAAGAAACACTGCGTGTGGTTCGATTAAAAAGCCGAACATTTAAGCGGCTTTCCAAACCTTTTATGGCATGACTAATTGCTGAAGGTGTGACGTTTAACTCAACCGAAGCTGCACGGAAGTTTCGATGAGAGGCCACAGATAAAAAAATTGTTAAAGCAAAGAGTTCACCGCTTTTCAATTGATGAGCCATTTTCACTATTCTATAAAGTTTTATGAGATTGTTCTCAATAATATATTTATATAGGCTGAATGGATACTCAAAATTAATGACGATAAGGAAAATTACAATGCCCAAACATGGTAACTATGCTGTAGAAAAAATAACATTTGATTCACATGGTGATGCAGTGGTTGGCGATTTATATAAGCCAAATACCGATGGAAAACTCCCCGCTGTTATTATTCTTGGGCCATATTCTTTTCAAAAAGAACAGGCACCCACTCAGTATGCGACACGTTTAGCAGATGAAGGCTTTATCACCCTCGCATTTGATCCAAGAACTGTTGGTGAGAGCCAAGGCATGCCACGTCGCCTTGAAAATCCCAAAATGAAAAACGAAGATGTCATTGCTGCAATTGATTACATCTTTACCCGTAACGATGTCGATACCGATAAAATATTTCTATTAGGGGTTTGCCAAGGTGGACCTGAAATGCTGGATATCGCGTCTTATGAAGCACGTGTCAAAGCCGTTGTTTCTGTTACTGGATATTATCGAGATAGAGAAACTGATTTATTTATGCTTGCAGCAGGTGTTACAGAAAATCCATTTGATATTGAATCAGCACCAACGATCGAAGAATTAGAAGCCTTATTAGCGATCCGTTTAAAGAAAGCACAGGATGCCAAAGTTCTTTACGAAACAACGGGGGAAGTTATCTACCAGCCACTCGTATCGCCAGACCTCGGTGATCGCGTCAAAGGCTCGAATGCTGGTTTACCTGGTCCAATTATATGGAGCTGGTATGGAGCATGGACGCTAAAAAACTGGGAGAATCGCTACGCAATTATGAGTGATCTTGATCATTTTTCTTATTCAACTGTAGCTGGCGTTGCAAAACTAAAGAAACCCGCGCTTATCATTCATTCGGATACCTGTATGAATCCAGCAGCGGCTCGACGTCATTTTGATTCAATTCCAACATCAGATAAAAAGCTTATCTGGGAAAATGGAACCAATCATTTCCAGTATTACGAGCAACCCGATATTGTAGATAGAACAGTTGCACATGCGGCAGATTGGTTTTATCAACATCAAAATTAAGATCAAATCCCTTTAGTCGGATATGAAAGATAATCCTTTTAATGCTGCATCGACAATCAACTAAGCGTGATTAAGTTTTGTATGGACAACTCCCTCCTTTCACAAAGGTGAGAAGTCGTCACTTTGCAAAGGGCAAGGATTTAAAAATTCTTTATCATTTCCTTGCCGGCCTAGACAGCATCTTTTCAGTGTCCGTTTCTACCTTAAGTTTTACGATTGCCGTATCCATATTAAAAAACCACCGAATCGGTGGTTTTTCATTAAAATTAATGTACTGCTTCTGCTGAAGACTCTTTATGATCATCATCTTTGGTTTTGGCTAAACTTTTACCCTTGGTTTTTTGAGGATTATTTTTATGTGACTGATAGTAGCAAGCAATTGCAATTCCAGTCCCTAATAATGCTACGGTCTTTAACATGATATACCTCATACTGAATTGAATAACGTCTATTAGGAATAACATTAAATTTCTAATAAAGTATTTCGATATGTGAGTTATGCAAGTTTATGTGAAGCTTTATTACATTTGATTTCAAAGATTCAGATAAATCATCTAAATTTCAGTGTTATGGCTGATTTAAAGTATTTCGGTATTTAACCAAACAGTCACATGGTAAGTTTTTATTATGAGATTTTAATTCCAGCTTAATCATTCTAAAACCATCTAATATTCATCAATCAACACTGATCAAAAATCCTTCCTTAATTTTCAATATCTTTTATATTCGTTCAGCCATATAAAAAGCCCATCTTACGATGAGCTTTTCTAAAACATTGATTACGATTTATATTGCAATACGATAAAGTTGATTTTGATTAAGATAGAAAGATGAACCATCAATATTAAATTGACGATCGTCACCAGATTCTAATTCAATCTTTTTCCCTACTTCGACCCAACTCATACCAGTACGGTTGCTTTGTTGTCTTTTTAAAGGAACGATCTTTACGCGAATTTCATCGCCATTTACTGCAGAGGCTATTGTCCAGCCATTTAAAATATTCATTTTTTCACTCAATTGTTTTGAGCTTTTGCAAACAGAGAAGTATTTAACTATTAAGACCAACAGATATATTTTTGGAACTAACGATAAGAAGGCATCTAACCTTAATTTAAACTTTTGATATTTACATCAGCTTGATATTGCAGAAGTCAGAGTTGAAGCCAACCTTCAAGTCTTGCTTATATATTAAGCACATCTGCTTTAGTATTTTTCATAGTACGCTAATTTAACAGATTATGCAACTTAAATAACATTTGATTATTTTAAATTAAAAGTTCCTATTTATAAAATCGATTTGTGATGTTTATGTACAGGCCTATATTTAGAGATTATTTATATCACCATTTAAAACAAGACAATACAAATATTTGATATTTTTATAAATATATTTTGTCGATATAAACTCAGTTTAGCCAACATATCTCCACATATGGCTCTCACAACTACCTTAGTGTAAGTGGATTAAAAGACTATTATCCAGACTCACTTAACAATTTGAGAAGATTATAATGTCATTTAAAAGTTTTTCACAAAATTCAGCTCAAGCAAATTCAGATACTAAAAACGTTGAGCAAACTCCGCCTAAAGATGCGCCACAAGCAACTCCTGGTGCTACACCGCCTAATCCAAATCAGGACAATAAAGAGGTTAAGCAACCTGATACAAATAAGCCTAAATAACACAAGGGTCTTTTGAAATTTCATAAATGGCTTACGTTGTAGGCTAAGAATGAACAGACCTTAAAGCTTAATCTATAAAAACTTACCGATGTTTGGTAAGTTTTTTCGTTGTTGGTTATATAAATTCAGACTGTATCAGCTCAAAATATTCAGCTTTCTCCATGATGTAAAAAAAGCCCACAATAGTGCGGGCTTTTTAGATCGGCATGCTGCGATCTCATGCTCAGCGTTAACTGCTTAGGTTTTAAATCTATTTAGAGGGAATACGCAATTCCTGTAACAACCTAAACACTTCCGTTTCGCTTACGGATTCGATCAAAGCTAAGTTAACACAGATCAGCAGATGAAAGCGGATAAAATATATTTGATTACGCTTTATTTAATAAAGTTTCGCCACACTCAATTCAAATCGTGAGTTTGTATAAATATAAAGCCAAAGTTCTCAGTAAAACTTATAATACCATCACTCTTTCAAATCCAATAAATTATTTAATTAATTGATTTTAAATAACAATAAATTAATATTACCAACATTTACCCCCCTACTCTGCACTTTACAAAGAATCGTTTATTTTAATTTTAACCATCTACTGTAAAACCATCAAAAAACCAATGATCTCAAAGAAGATCAGCCATGCTTAGCCTACAAAGCGTAAGCCCACACCAGGTTCAGTCACAATATATTTGGGTTGTACCGCATTATCATTCAGTTTTCCACGCAATTTGGCCACCAGAATTCTTAGGTAGTGAGTATCTTCCTGATGAGTTGGTCCCCATAAATCACTGAGAATTTGTGGTTGAGTAATCAACTGCCCCTTATGTTGCGCCAATAAAGTCAGCAATTGATATTCCTTACGTGTCAGTGAAATCAGTTGTTGGTTAAGAAATACCTGTCTTTGGGCAAAATCAATTTTTAAAAAACCATCATCAAAAAAAGCGGATTCCACAGCAACGTTTTGAAATTGTCTGAGTAATACGCGGATCCGCGCCATAAGCTCCTGAACACTAAAAGGTTTCGTCACATAATCATTGGCGCCAGCATCCAGTAATTTGACCTTTTCCTCTTCATTGGAACGTACAGACAAAACAATCACAGGGACATGCGACCAAGCTCGCAACTCAGATAAAACTTCTAAACCATCTAAATCAGGCAGTCCTAAATCTAAAATAATTAAATCAGCGCCTTGCAAAGCCAAAAGCTCTAAGCCCTTTTGACCATTTTCAGCCAGTAGCGTTTTATAGCCCTGTGCTCTAAGTGCAATATCGAGAAACTTACGAATTTGAGTTTCATCATCAATAATCAATACATTGGTCATGGAACTTGTCGATACATTGTGTTCTGGCATGCTATTTCCTAAAATCAATATGTGCACTTATCCAATCTGCTGAATCGGCAATTGCATACGGATGCAGGTGCCTTGATTATTCTTGGCTGAAGATGCCGAAATTTTACCCATATGTGCACCAATAATGGCTTTAACAATGGTTAAGCCCAACCCCGTACCATACTGTCCGCGATCGCCACGTTCCATAGTATAGAACATATCAAAAATTCGCTCTCGTTCATCTTCTGGGATACCCAAACCTTGATCGCTAATCGAAATTTCAATTTCGTTTTCATTGAGTTGTAAGACTTTAATCGTTACCGCTTTATTCTCTGGGGAAAACTTGGCTGCATTTTCCAATACATTAAAAATCGCTTGTTCGATCAAAGCAGCATGAACAAATAGGCTCAATGTTTGCTCTGGTAAATCAACCTCAACAAGACTATGCGGCATATAGCGTTTTAAACGGCGTACCGCTGAACCAATTAACTCATCGACACCAATCCAATCTCGTTTAAGACTTAAACCTTCATGCCCTAGCCGTGTCATATCCAATAAATTCTGAATATAACGATCCAGTCGTTCGCCTTCCAAATGAATGGCTTCCAATAAGCTGTCTTGATCTTGTTCATCCATCGAATGCCGATAATTACTCAAAGTATCAGCTGCACCAATCATAGAGGCTAAAGGTGAACGTAAATCATGAGAGACGGAGGATAACAAGGCCGAACGTAATCTCTCGGTTTCTGAACTGACATTGGCGATTTCCAATGCTTTAGTGAGTTGGGTTCGAGAAATTGCTTGAGCAATATATTCAACCATGGTTTCAGTCAGTTGCTTCTGTTCAGTATTTAAAACCGATACATTTTTAAGAAACTTAACCCCGACCACACCAAAACACTGTTTGGAAGCCAATAATGGTAAAAACCACCAATCATTTTCAGTTAATGTTTGGGTAAACCGTCCCGATGGTTGATGGTTCTTAAATGTCCAATCTGCTGAAATTTTTTCTTTATTGTTAATGACCTCAAGTGATGATATTGATGATTCTGGGAAATAAAACCAGATTTCGGCATTTAAATTTTTACTTAAACTGTTTTCTGCAATCTCCTGCACTTGCTTTAAATCGATCGCGGTAGACAGCTTTTGACCTAAATCCTGCATAATGCTGTTATAACTATTTGCAGTCTTTAAAGCCGTTACCTGTTCTCTCAGTCTCGATGCCAAACGGCTTGAAATCAGTGCAGCGCCAAGGAAAGCAACCACGGTAATCACACCCTGATGTGCAGAAATTTGTAAAGTAAATTTGGGTGAAATAAAGAAAAAGTTATAAGCAAAAAAGAACAACAGTGCTGAAAGCACAGCGGCCAGCATTCGTGTTTTAGATGCCACAAAAACCACAGCGGTGATAAAAATCACCGAAAGCTCTTCAATCCCTAAATACTTTTCACCTAAACTGGCAATCACAATACTGATCACAGTGGTGGATAACACATAAAACATTTCTCTTAAACTTAGAAATGAATGCGTATCTTGAAAAAATGATTGCTGACGATGTTCTGCAAGAGTTGGGACGATACTCAATTCAAAACTTGGCTGATATTTAAGTAATTGATCAACAAAATTTACGACACCCAATGCAAAGGTCTTACGATGCGATTGTGCCAATACCAAGGTTGAAATCCCTCGATCCATCACATAATCAAACAGCGTTTTTGCATGTTGCTGACCATAAAGGATTTCAGTCATCCCACCCAATTGACGGGTGAGGTTTAAAGCGCGTTCAATTTCTCGACTGGATAAACTATCTTGTTTTTCGCTTATTTTTGAATCTTTAGAAAAGACCACCACCGTCCAATTTGCCTGACGATTTTCTGCAATACGACAACCAGCACGAACCAACGCCTCAGCCTGCCCATTGCCCTCAATCATAATTAAAATATGATTTTTTAGAGGAATTGGCACAAGCCCTTGTATAGCAAAATTTTCTCGAACATCGGTATCGACATGACTGGCAACCGTCTGCATTGCCAATTCACGCAATGCGGTCAGATTTGAACTGTTGAAGAATCTTTGCAAAGCTTGTTCAGCTTGCTCAGGTACATAGACTTTGCCCTGATTTAAACGCTCAAGTAATTCATTGACAGGTAAATCAATTAACCGAATATCACGGATCCGTTCAAAGACCCGATCAGGTACAGTCTCAGTCACCCGAATGCCCGTAATTTGATAGACCACATCATTTAAACTTTCTAGATGCTGAATATTCATCGTGGTAAATACATCAATACCCGCATCCAGTAATTCATTGATGTCTTGCCAACGTTTTTCATGACGACTATTTGGCATATTGCTATGCGCGAATTCATCTACTAAAACAATACTGGGTTTGCTTGCCAGCACAGCATCAAGATCCATTTCTTCAAGAGAATGTCCTTGATACTCAATTGCCTTTCTTGGAATGATCACCAAACCTGAGATGAGGTTTTCAGTTTCAATGCGACCATGGGTTTCAACATAGCCGATCACAATGTTGATCCCTTGCAAAGCCAGTTCGTGCGCACGCACTAACATTGCAAAAGTCTTCCCCACACCGGGTGCAGCACCTAAAAATATAGTGAGGCGCCCAGATTGATAACGCTGAGTGTGTTGCAGTAAAACATCTGCTTTATTGTTTCTATAATCGCTCATCGCCGTCTGCTTGTTTAAAAATTACATCACTGTGCTGTTTCTTTGCGACCATTCAATACAGCAAAGAAACACAGAAAAACCGTCTTTTGATTAAGCTTGAATCATTTACAATCTAAAAGAGGGAATATTGTAAATTTATACGAAAATAAAATCCCAATAATGCCCGCTTTTCAACAATCATAGAGAATCAATTACATCAACACTGATTCATTTCGCGTTGATGATTGCAACCCATTTATTGAGTTCCAATTTGATCCAAAGCCAAATTTAATTCAAGTACATTGACTCTGGCTTGCCCTAAAATTCCAAATGTCGGTTGTATGCTATTGTCTAGCAGCAACCTTAGCACATCCTGTTCTGGCAAATGTCTTGCTTTGGCAATGCGTTTTACTTGAATCATTGCAGATTGCACAGTGATTTCAGGATCAATTCCACTGCCTGAAGCCGTGACCAAATCCGCAGGAATAGCGCTTTTTTCAACGTGATCCTGTATCGCAATTTTGTTTAAACGTTCCTCTACTGCTTTGTGTAAATCAGGATTGGTCCGTGCCATATTACTTCCCGCCATTGCCATTGGGTCATAATTGGCAGCAGAAGGTCGTGGATGAAAATATTGTGCTTGTACAAAAGGCTGTGCAACCAGTTTAGAACCGACAGCGCGGTCATTTTCAACGATCAAACTGCCATTGGCTTGTTGATCAAAAAGAACTTGTCCCAACCCTGTTGCCGTAGCACTGTAGACAAAACCACATAAACCCAACGCGACAATGGTTAATCCAAGCGATGCGCGTACTAGTCCAGCGAATGATGACTCAAGCAATCGATTATTTTCAGTATTCATTTTTATCATCCTCAAAGTTTCTAAAGCGCCAATAGGGGGCTGATCATCAGATCAATCAGCTTAATCGCGATAAATGGCAACACCACACCACCTACACCATAGATCAGCATATTTCGACGTAATAATTGCGTTGATGTTGAAGGCTTAAACTTCACTCCACGTAAAGCAATTGGAATCAATAATGGAATAATGATGGCATTGAAAATCAGTGCAGAGAGAATTGCACTTTCTGAACTTCCCAAGCGCATCACATTTAAGGTTTGCATTTGAGGAATGGCTGCGACAAATAAAGCCGGTAAAATTGCAAAGTATTTGGAAACGTCATTGGCCAATGAAAAGGTGGTCAATGCACCACGCGTAATCAACTGCTGTTTACCAATCTCAACAACCGACAATAATTTGGTTGGATCTGAATCCAAGTCCACCATATTGCCCGCTTCTTTTGCAGCCTGTGTCCCTGAGTTCATCGCCAAACCAATATCCGCTTGTGCCAAAGCAGGTGCATCATTGGTACCATCGCCAACCATAGCGACCAAATGACCTTTATTCTGTTCATGACGAATACAATTTAACTTATCTTCAGGTTTCGCTTCAGCGATGTAGTCATCGACACCTGCTTCCGCTGCAATAGCAGCAGCTGTTAAAGGGTTATCCCCTGTGACCATGACTGTTTTTATACCCATTTCACGTAAGCGAGCAAATTTTTCCTTGATGCCTTGTTTAATCACATCTGAAAGTTCAATCACCCCCAGAATATTTTGATCCTTTGCCACCACTAATGGCGTTGCACCTTTTGATGCAACCTGTTCTACCCGCGTTTTAAGCTCACTATGATGTTCAAGATTCTGTGAAGCAAATTTAATAATCGCATCTACTGCCCCTTTACGGATTTGCTGTCCATTTGATAAATTTATACCAGAGATTCGCGTTGCGGCATTGAAGGCAATAAACTCTACCTGTTCAGGTTCAACAATATGCTCCCCTTGCTCTTTTGCCAAAACCACAATGGATTTACCCTCTGGTGTTGGGTCAGCAAGTGAGGTCAATATCGCAGCCTGACGAAGTTCTGACTCAGTCACCCCAGTCAGTGGGAAAAATGCTGTTGCCTGACGGTCACCATAGGTGATGGTTCCTGTTTTATCGAGTAACAATACATCCACATCACCCGCCACTTCGACAGCTTTACCTGATTTGGCAATCACATTGGCTTTTAACGCCCGATTCATCCCCGCAATACCGATTGCAGGCAACAAGCCACCAATGGTGGTTGGAATTAAACACACCAACAAAGCCACCAAGAGAATCGGGTTAATTTCAATTTTTAAGAAATGCCCAATAAAAGGTAAACTCACCACCACTGCGATAAAGGTCACAGTCATCACAGTCAGTAAAATACCCAGAGCGATCTCGTTTGGTGTTTTTTGACGATTGGAACCCTCTACCAAAGCAATCATTCGGTCAAGAAAGCTATTACCCGCTTCAGCCGTCACTTGCACCACGATACGATCGGTTAAAACCTTAGTTCCCCCAATTACACCCGACTTATCGGTACCTGCTTCACGTAAAACGGGTGCTGACTCACCTGTTACCGCAGCCTCATTAATAGTCGCAAAACCATGAATAATTTCACCATCCGCAGGAACCAGTTCCCCTGCACGGACTTCAATCAGATCATTCATTTTTAATAAGGTTGCAGCGACTTGCACACCCTCTAGATCATCCTTAGAACTGAGTCGACGTGCGGTTAAATTTTGACGTGCTTGTCTTAAGGAAGAGGCTTGACCTCGACCTTTGGCTTCGGCAATCGCTTCGGCATAATTGGCAAATAATACGGTGATAAATAAAATCAACGTCACCGCTAAACCAAATATGGTATCGGCTTGACCCGTTAAAGTACTAACCAGTGTGATGAGGGTGCCTAGCCATACAATCGCCATCACTGGATTTTTAATCGCATGTTGCGGTAACAATTTAATCAAGGCATTTTTCCAAGCTTCACCTTGGAATAAAGTTGATGATTTATTTTGAGTAGATTGTTTTGAATGATTCATGTTATTCACCCTAGCCTTGTACCAATAACAGCTGATCAGCGATCGGTCCTAAAACAAGGACTGGCATAAATTGTAATAAGGTCAACATCACCACAATAGCAATCAGAGTGAAAGCAAAGGTTGGCGTTTCCACTTTTAAACTACCACTGCTTTCAGGAGCTTGACGCTTTGCAGCTAAACGCGCAGCAATCATTAAAGGAATGATCAATGTTGGAAAACGTCCAAGCAGTAAAGCAATCATACAGCTCACGTTCCACCACACGGTATTGTCCGCTAAACCTTCAAAACCAGAACCATTATTGGCAAAGGCCGAAACATACTCATACAACACTTGTGAAATGGCATGATATTGCGGATTGCTATTGCCTGTAAGTTCAGGGAAAAACAAAGCAACTGAGCTTAAACCGAGAATCGTAATCGGCTGAATCAAAATCACCACAGCAAGTAATTTGATTTCCCCTGCTTCAATTTTGCGGCCAAATAATTCAGGTGTACGACCTGTCATCAAACCTGCAATAAATACAGCCAAAAACAGATAGATCATAAATTGCTGTAAGCCACAGCCGATCCCGCCCCAAATCGCATTAATCAGCATATTCGCCAGCGCCACTAAACCTGTTAATGGCGATGCAGAGTCATGCATCATATTGACGGAACCATTGTTGACCTGTGTGGTTATGGCGGCCCACAATGCGGAAGATGCTTCACCAAAACGCACTTCCTTTCCTTCCATGGCATAAATTTGCATCGCGGTAGATGACAGGCTTTCAGACCAAATTGCCGCCGTGGCTGAAACAACCGACATCAGCAACATTGAGCCAAAAACAAAGCCAGCAAATTTTGCGCGTTTGGTTAAAAAACCCAACATAAAAATCACTGCGACAGGGATAAGTAGAATCGCGATCATTTCTAAGAAATTTGAAAATGGGGTTGGATTTTCCAATGGCACACTACTGTTAGGTCCATACCAACCCCCACCATTACTACCCAATTGCTTAATCGCAACCATGGGTGCAACAGGACCCAGTGGAATTTTTTGAGTTTTTAATTCAGTCGATTGGTCAATGACTTGAACTTCTGGGCCACCTTGAAAGGTTGATGGCACACCTTGGCTATTGAGTAATAATGACCAAATCATGCATAACGGAATTAAAAACCGAAAGGTTGGACGAATCACATCGGCCCAATAATTACCGACATTGATTTTTTCAACTTTATTTTGAAAGCTTAGGTTTTGATCTGCTTCAGACAAAGCATTGGATTGCGGATAAAATAAGGCACGTACGGTTGCGACCACCATTGCCAATCCCATCATTGGCGTAATGATTTGCAATCCAACAATACCAACCATCTGTGATAAATATGACAGTTGCGCTTGACCTGAATAGTGTTGTTGGTTGGTATTGGTCAGAAATGAAATCATGGTGTGTAATGCTAAATCCCATGACATATCCGGTGCATTATTTGGATTGAGTGGCAAGCTTGCTTGACACATAAACAACAGCCAAGTCACCAATCCAATGACGATACAGCTCGCCACAAAGCTAAGTGAATAGGTCTTCGCATTCATCCCTTGATCATGATGTGTACCCAAAACACGATAAATCGGTTTTTCAATCCAGTTAAAAATTGGATCAATTTTCATCTCTCGGTTTTGCATAATACAGGCAAGATATTTCCCTAAAGGAAAAGCCAAAAGCACCACAATCACCAAGACTAAGATAAACTCTAACATGACATTCCCCCCCAACTTGATTGGCTCAAATTAAAAATGTCGATATTGCAATGATTTATATGTTTTTGAAGTACGCATAATTTTGGATGCTGTACTTGTTGATGCGCTATATATTTAGCACTCATCTTTTTCATCCTAAACGCTGGGATATTCCACAACTCAGTATCCGAAAATACTCCGTAAACTCTCTATTTACAGTCAGATCAGCCGCGTAAAAATTTCGTAAAATTTTGTCTTTTTTGATTTATAAACAGCGTTAAATACATTACAAAGGTTCAAATTTTAGAACGCTTGTTTATTTTATTTATGGAAAATTTTGAACTGCTTAAAGCATTGTTTTTGGGGTTAATCGAAGGTTTAACTGAATTTTTACCGATTTCAAGCACAGGACATCTGATCTTATTTGGTCATCTCATTGATTTTCACTCAGATTCGGGACGCGTGTTTGAAGTGGTGATCCAATTGGGTGCAATCTTGGCCGTATGTTGGCTGTATCGACAAAAAATCATCGAATTAATTCGCGGCTTTTTCTCAGGCGATATTGCAGCTAGACGTTTTGCGATTAATGTCTTAGTTGCTTTTATTCCTGCTGTGGTGATTGGGGTCTTAGCAGTAGATTTTATTAAACAAGTGCTGTTTAGTCCTTTGGTTGTGGCTTTTGCTTTAATCATTGGGGGCTTCATTATTTTTGCTGTAGAAGCCAGAAAGTTTGAACCTAAAACCATTGAAGCCACTGACATTACCTTAAAACAGGCAATTTTGGTTGGATTTGCCCAATGTCTTGCCATGATTCCGGGAACATCACGTTCAGGCGCCACCATTATTGGTGGGATGTTGTCTGGTTTATCACGTAAAGCGGCAACCGAATTTTCTTTTTTCCTTGCAATGCCAACCATGTTAGGTGCTGCAACCTATGATTTAATTCGAAATGCAGATGTTTTAACCTCAGATAACCTGATTAATATTTCAGTGGGGTTTGTGGCTGCATTTATTGCTGCGCTTTTGGTGGTCAAAGCTTTGGTCAAATTTGTTGAAAAACATACGTTGAGAGTGTTTGCTTGGTACCGTGTGGTATTGGGTATTATTTTATTGTTTATGTTTTTATAATCATGTGAATTGATGGCAGATAAATTTTAAGTTTGCTCTTTGTTATTTTTATCGTATTGACCCACTTACCTTGTGGGTCTTTTTTATCTCTTAAATATAGTCAACCTATCAAAAAACTCAAAAACAAGAATATAATTTCTCTTAATCAATATTTTTCAATTAAATTAATTACATAGAAAATTAAATTATTTGATTATAAAAAAGCTTGCAATGCCACACATTACGTTCAAAGTTTAAATAACTTTGCGTAGGCGATGCCTCACTTTTCAGAGATGAAAAGTGACAAAAATCTTCTGTTAGGCGAGGGGTACGTCCTGTACCCCCGCCTAACGGCGACATCCCTGTCGCCCCACGATAGGATAACCATCTAGGATTCAAAAGTACAAAAACCGAATGAATAATCAATAGTTTCTAAGAATTCATACAAAAACATGAGCTTCATTTATGATCAGTGATTTGATATAAATCACTTGTATGAATAATTAAGTGGTTTGACTATAAGATGAGGGCGATTTCATCTTGCTCTATGGATTTTAAAAGGCCTTATATAAAGAAGCCTAATATTTAACAGGGAATGTTAAAGACTGAAAAACTCAGACTAAAATCCTCATACGGTCTATATAGACAAAGGATCACTTAGATAAAGCCACTCAGTTCTTTATATATTTGATCAAGCCTTTAATGATCTAATTTTCAAGTATTTTCATCTTCAGAAATATCTTCAAAGTGTTTTTCATCATTAAAACCATTTTCATAACCAAAGTCATTTTGGCTATTAAATGAATATTCACGATCATTTTCAAAGGTATTGTAACTATGTTGATGATCAAATTTTGCAAGAGAGGCTTTGATATTTGAACGTGGATGGCGTGTAGGCAGAACCGTAGAAATTGAATGTTTATAGATAATTTGCATTTGCCCTACACTGTTTCTCAATAACACAACGTATGAATCAAAAGATTCAATATGCCCCTGTAATTTAATCCCATTGGTCAGAAAAATAAAAACTGGAATATGTTTTTTTCGGAGAGAATTTAACAGTGGATCTTGTAAAGTTTGAATTTTAGACATATTACGCTCCCAAAACTTTTAAATACTTAAAAAATATCGTTTTTAAATAAAATTTATAATTAGACGCATCCTGCGAATTTTACTTTTCTTCCAAAATAGATGAATCAACGCTACCATCTACCCCCTAATCTTTGAATTTCAACGTGAATATTTATATAGATTACTTAATCGGTGTAGCAGGCATCAGCATTTTTGAATGATCCATCTTCATCATCACATGTGCCATATCGACCCCACTCGATTGTGCGTTTTGCGCCATATCTGATGAATGTACATGCTGTTGTTCTGCATGATCATTATTGGGCTTTTGGGCTTCATTCTGTGCATTACAAGGCTTTAGAGAACATTGCATTTGCATTTTTACTGCTGCTTGAGGATCAGTTTCATTTGGTGTTTTAGAAGCATCTGCCCAAGATTGAGTTGCAATCATTAGTGTACCCATACAGAACACTTTTATTAAACTTCGACGTAAAATCACTCGCATTTGTACCTCTCCAAGCTTGAGATTCTTACTCGTACAATAAAGCGCGCTATTGAACATTCAGATGACTTGAAAGTGACATTTATGTAATCTATATCTTTCTTAAGTTTTATCACGCTATTATATTTTAAAGAGTATTCTAGGAATCGAACATGAGAATATTATTAGTCGAAGATGAGCAAAAAACGGGTGACTACCTTAAACAAGGTTTATCTGAAGCAGGTTATATTACTGACTGGGTTACAGATGGACTCACAGGTAAACAATACGCACTTTCTGAAGATTATGATGTGATCATATTAGACGTCATGTTACCGGGGGTAGATGGCTGGCATATCATAGAAGCCGTTCGTAAGAACGGAAAAACTATGCCTATTTTATTCTTAACAGCGCGAGATCAAATTGAAGACCGCGTAAAAGGCTTAGAGTTGGGTGCAGATGATTATCTGGTAAAGCCTTTCGCTTTTGCTGAACTTCTCGCAAGAATAAAAAGTTTACTGCGTCGAGGACAGCAAAGAGAAGACAGTAACTTAATTAGTATTGCCAATCTTGAACTTGATATCAGAAAACGACGTGTAACGCGTGAAGGACAACGTATCGACCTGACTGCGAAAGAGTTTGCATTGATGGAACTATTTATGCGGAGACGTGGAGAAATTTTGCCTAGAGCACTGATTGCCTCTCAAGTCTGGGATATGAACTTTGACAGTGACACCAATGTTGTCGAAGTTGCGATTAAACGCTTAAGAAATAAAATTGACAGTAACTTTACGCCTAAACTGATTCAGAATATTCGAGGAATGGGGTATGTGCTAGAGGTAGAAGATGAGGCGTAAGCTGTTCAATGCGATCAGTTTTCGAATCGCGATTCTTTTTTCCCTCTCCACAGTAACGATTTTAATCCTCATGGGCTTTGTGATACAGCTAGGGGTTTCGCAGCACTTTGAAGATGAAGATCGGGTATTACTTGAGGGAAAAATTCAGCTGATACAAAATCTCTTAAAACAAAATCCAACCAATACGCCTGAGCTTAATGTAGCATTAAAAGATTCACTGATTGGACATGATAATTTGATTGTGCAAGTTGAACGTCCGCTGAATCAAATTGTATTTAATTCCGCACAAATAGCCATCGCGCCACAAGTCATTGCGAATCCAGATCTGAATCAATGGATTAAATGGAAATTACAAGATAAAAGTTATCGTGGACTGGTCTATCAAAATATTTTTGAAGAAGATGAAGAAGCACAATCTACCCAAATTGTTGTTGCGATTGATACTTCAGAACACATGCTCTTTTTAAATGAATTTAAACATCAGCTATTTTATATTTGTTTAATTGGTGCACTATGTTTAATGTTTTTAGGATGGTTTGCTGTTTGGCGAGGATTGCGTCCGATAAAAAAAATAGCCGAAGTTGTAGAAGGTATTTCAGCGCAAAATTTGTCTGAGCGTTTAGAAGTTGAGCATACTCCAACAGAATTAAAATCATTGACGATCGCCTTTAATGAAATGCTTGATCGTTTAGAGTCAGCTTTAGAAAAACTTTCAGACTTTTCATCGGATCTTGCACATGAAATTCGCACACCGATCAACAACTTAATGACGCAAACGCAAGTGTGTTTATCCCGCAGTCGAGATATAGATGCCTATAAAGAAGTCTTATTTTCGAACTTAGAAGAGTTTGAACATCTGGCAAGAATCGTTTCAGATATGTTGTTTTTGGCCAAAGCAGAAAATGGTCTTAACCTTAAAAACGTACAAACCATTCATTTATACGAAGAATTCAACACTTTGTTTGAGTTTTATGATGCTTTAGCAGCAGAAAAACATATGACATTTCATCTGGTCGGTACTGGAAAAGTCAATGCAAATATTGCGATGCTACGCCGTGCGCTGAGTAATTTAATCTCCAATGCAATTAAATATGGCAAGTCGAACTCTGTTATTCAAATTAAATGTCAACAAACAGCAGAGCACACCAGTTTTTCAGTTGAAAATGAAGGCCCTACCTTATCCCCTGAACAATTATCTCGACTGTTTGACCGTTTCTATCGAACAGATGCCTCTCGCCAACGTGTTGAAGATGGTACAGGTTTAGGACTTGCGATCACCAAGTCTATATTGGCCTTACATGGTGCAACCATCCAAGCAGAATCACGAGATGGTTTAGTGATCTTCACGGTGATTTTTAAAAATGAATATCTTCCAACATGATATACAGAGCAAAAAGTATCTTAAATAAAATCACATCTTCAAGCAGCTGTTGAAAATACAGCTGTAAAAAGTTGAACTACAGCTCAATTATTAATAAAAAATAAACTTTTCCGACTAATGCGTGTTTAATTTGCCTTAAAAATCTTTTAATATTTCTTATTGTTTAATTTTCCTAAATAACAAAAGTGTAATTTTAAAGTCATTCTGATGTATATCGCCCTCTTTAATAATCAAGGTCTAAACACAACAGTAAAAGGAACATTCAATGAAATTCTCACAAAATAACATGACCAAACTGCGTAATGCCTTGTTTGGTGCAGTGATACTCATTACCGCGACCAATGCTATGGCTCATGTTGATTTAACCAGCAGTACACCTGCAATGAATGCATCCATTACGACTGCACCTAAAAGTTTAGTGCTTAATTTTAGTGGAGAAGTCATGTTAATGAATATCAAGTTATTAGATGCGCAAAGAACCAATATTCCACTTAACTATAAAGTGAATCATGATCTAAAAAAAATATTTAATGTTCCTGTTCCCGCACTTAAAAAAGGCAAATATTTTGTTGTTTGGACAACAATGGGCAAAGATGGACATAACATGAACAATGAATATAGCTTCACAATTAAATAAAACCAAAGAAATTGAAGATTGACGAACAACATTTCAGCAAGCGACTGAACTGTTGTTCGGGTGTGTTGGCATTTTATCAATGGTCTGAGTTGTCGCAAACTGAGACAAATTGTCAACAGACTCGAATAAAGGAAAAAAAATAATGTTCGAATTCTGGATCTGGTCAACTTGGCTAACAAAAATTACCTTATATCTCAGTACTGCTTTTATGATTGGTGGTGCTTTTTGTTATTTTTTACTTTGGCGTTATACCAGCATAAAAGTGACACTACTCAAGTATATGCATTTAGGTGCGACATTAGGTCTGGTTGGAAGTACTTTAGGCTTTTTTATTTTGGTAGGTAGCTTTGCCAACGCGGGGCTTTCTGGCATTTTTGATCAAACCTATCTCAATATTCTTTTAAATACAGACACTGGGCAAATACACATTGTCAGAATTATCAGTTTTGCCTTAATTTTTCTGCTTTTAACGATCAAATTGGGCAAAAAAACTACCCATATTGCCACTTTTGAAAAAATACTATTTGCGGTATTGCTTATCCCTATTCTTTATAGCTATTCCCAAATCGGGCATGTCACCAACTTACCATTTTTTGCTCAAATTCTACTCAGCATTCATGTGTTTTTCATGTCGTTATGGATGGGCTCACTCTATCCGTTATGGAAAATGAGCCATAAAATCAGTGGCCGATCGTTAAGAAAACTCATGGAGGCATTTGGGCGAATTGCAGCTTATGTTGTCGGAATATTAATTCTCTGTGGTATCACAATTGCATTATTTTTATTTAAAGATTTGAATACTTTAATCTATACCTCCTATGGTCATGGTTTTGTTCTTAAACTGGCATTTGTGGGGAGTATTTTATTACTTGCTGCTTTCAATAAATGGTTCCTTACTCCACGCCTTGAAGAACCTTTATTTGCACAATATTTAAGTTGCGCCATTTTATTTGAAATGTATCTGGGTTTATTGATTCTACTCACCACCAGCTACATCACCACAGTGGTTGGGATTGATTAAAAAATACGGATATGAATCATTGAATTGAGAGCATTATCTTGCGCTATAAACAAAACAATGTATTGTTCTTTCCCAGATAAAAAATGATCATGTTGAATAAATTATCTGGGTATTGAAAGTCCCTTCTCCCTCTGGGAGAAGGCTTGGATGAGGGCGCTTTTATGTTGATTGATGCTTTAAAATGATTGATAAAAGAAGCCTTATATAAGCAATAATGAACTATGATTAAAACAAAGAGTATCAGCAAAACATCGTTTAAGAAAATATATTTTTAGGGGCTGTTCATAAACTAAATTTATATTGACAACAAGGTGTTATAAAAACTTGAATTGTTTTACTTGACCTTACCATTATGTCAAAGTTTAGGATTTAGATCATGGAATAAGACTTATAGGTATGACTTATGGAAAATAGATCACATGATCGTGTTTCTGATTTGAAAAGCAGTTTACAAATCAAAGGTATGAGCTGTGCAAGTTGTGTTGGTCGAATAGAAACAGCGCTTAAAAAAGTCGATGGCGTAACTCAAGCATCTGTGAATTTAGCCGCTGAACGTGCAGAAATTACATCTAACACTCCCATTGACCGAGAGGCATTGATCAAAGCTGTTGAACATGCTGGATATGAAGTTGCTGATGCAGCCACTGAATTATCAATTGATGGAATGACCTGTGCCTCATGTGTCAGCCGTGTTGAAAAAGCGCTAAAAGCCGTTCCCGGTGTTAAAGAGGCAAATGTAAATCTCGCAACTGAACGTGCAACAATCACTGGTACTGCCAATGTTGCGGCTTTAATCGCAGCGATTGATAAGGCGGGTTATGATGCCAAAGAAATTCAAACCGCTATCCCAGATCAAACAGAACACCTAGAGAAAAAAGATCAAGAACGCGCTGAACTAAAACGAGACCTTATACTTGCCACTATTTTTGCGTTACCTGTTTTTATTCTAGAAATGGGTTCGCACCTTATTCCAGGCATGCACCACCTGATTGCTCAGACCATCGGGATACAAAATAGCTGGTATTTACAGTTTATTCTGACCACACTAGTTTTGGTGATTCCGGGTCGAAGATTCTATATCCACGGCTTACCCGCTTTATTGCGTTTAGCGCCAGATATGAACTCGCTAGTTGCTGTAGGTACCTTGGCAGCTTATCTATTTTCCATCGTCGCGACATTTATACCCAGCATCCTACCTGCTGGAACAGTCAATGTTTACTATGAGGCAGCTGCGGTTATCGTTGCCTTAATTTTACTCGGTCGTTTTCTTGAGGCAAAAGCCAAAGGAAGAACCTCAGAGGCAATTCAGCGCTTAGTCAGTCTACAAGCCAAAGTGGCACATGTTTCTCGTAACAATCAAATCGTAGATATTCCAATCGATCAAGTTGTCGTAGGTGACTTTATCATTGTCAAACCAGGTGAACGTGTTCCTGTTGATGGAAAAGTCATTGAAGGCAAAAGCTTTGTAGATGAGTCAATGATTACCGGTGAACCGATCCCTGTCGAGAAAAAAATAGACAGTGAAGTGGTCGGTGGCACTATCAATCAAAATGGCACATTAAGCTTTAAAGCTGTCGCTGTAGGCGGCGAAACTATGCTTGCACAAATCATTCGTTTGGTTGAGCAGGCACAAGGCTCGAAAATGCCCATTCAAGCTGTAGTTGATAAAATCACCTTATGGTTTGTACCAGCTGTAATGGCTGCTGCTGTACTGACTTTCTTGATTTGGTTGATTTTCGGCCCTTCCCCTGCTTTAACATTCGCATTAGTCAATGCTGTTGCTGTGCTGATTATTGCCTGCCCTTGTGCAATGGGTTTAGCAACGCCAACCTCAATTATGGTCGGAACAGGTCGTGGTGCTGAACTCGGTGTACTGTTCCGTAAAGGCGAAGCATTACAACTACTGAAAGATGCCAAAGTTGTTGCTGTAGATAAAACAGGTACATTAACCGAAGGCCATCCTGTACTAACAGATTTTGAAGTCACTGAATTTTTTCAACGTGATCATGTCTTAAGTATGGTGGCAGCCGTTGAATCTCGTTCTGAGCATCCGATTGCTAAAGCCATCGTAGATGCTGCAATCAAAGAAAATCTGACCTTACCCAAAGTGAATCAATTTGATTCTGTGACCGGTATGGGGGTCTATGCAGCTATAGATGAAAATGGAGACATTCATATTGGTGCAGATCGTTATATGCTGCAACTTAATATTGATATTTCACCTTTTGCAAGTGCAGCGCAACGTTTAGGTGACGAAGGTAAATCACCGCTTTATGTAGCAATTAATGGCAAGTTGGTAGGGATAATTGCAGTTGCAGATCCAATTAAATCAACCACGCCAAGTGCCATTAAAGCCTTACATCAACTCGGTCTTAAAGTTGCGATGGTGACAGGTGATAACGCCCGTACAGCACAAGCCATTGCTCGCCAGCTCGGTATTGACGAAGTGATTGCGGAAGTTCTACCTGAAGGAAAAGTCAAAGCGGTACAAAGCCTAAAAGCAAAATATGGCAATATTGCATTTGTTGGTGATGGGATCAATGATGCGCCCGCTTTGGCTGAAGCCGATGTCGGTCTTGCGATTGGTACAGGTACGGATGTTGCGATAGAGTCGGCAGATGTTGTATTAATGTCAGGTAACTTGCAAGGTGTTGCCAATGCCATTGCACTATCAAAAGCCACTATCGGTAATATTCATCAGAATTTATTCTGGGCATTTGCTTACAATACCATGCTGATTCCAGTTGCGGCTGGGCTACTCTATCCTGCTTATGGCATCCTGCTTTCGCCAATATTTGCAGCAGGTGCAATGGCTTTATCCAGTGTATTCGTGTTGGCCAATGCCTTACGTTTACGTCGTTTTCAACCCGCTTCTACTTTCGAGTAGAAGCTTGTAGAGAGAATCACCATGAATATTGGAAAACTGTCTCAAACTGTTGGAATATCTGCAAAAATGATTCGTTATTATGAACAGATTGGTCTGATTCCAGCCGTGGGTCGAAGTAATGCTGGTTATCGCTCCTATTCTGACCAAGATGCTGAACGGCTCAAGTTTATTCGAAGTTCAAGATCGCTTGGATTTTCTGTTGCAGAGATCGCTGATCTTTTAGATTTGTGGAATAATAAAAATCGACACAGTGCAGATGTAAAGCAACTCGCGCTCTCGCATATCGAAAAATTGGAAATCCGTATTACTGAACTACAGAAGATGACCAATACCTTGCAAAATTTAATCAATTGTTGTGCTGGTGATCATCGGCCGAATTGTCCAATTCTTGAGGGTTTGCAAAAGCAAGATATTGAACTTCAAGAAAGCTACCATCAAAATGATTCTCTCTCTGTTTCACCACTTGCACAGCAAAAAGCTAAATAAGATTTAAATCCTCCCCCTTGCGAAGTAATACTTCTCACCTTTGAAAAAGGAGGGAGCTTTTCATTACTTAAATGAATTGACTTTCATGCAGTTCTCTTCTTTTTCAGTGCAAAGGGGCTTGCACTGCCTCATATTACAGTGAAAGGTTTAATTTAACTTGCGTAGGCGATATCTTACTTTTGAAAGATCAAAAGTAACAAAAATCTTTCGTCTGGCGAGGGGTACATCCTTATACCCCCGCCCAACGGCGACATCCTTGTCGCCATGCGGTAGAAACACCGTGTAGGATTCAATGATGAAAAGGTACTTGTACAGCTTTAACTTAAATTGAGAAGTTTTAATTATTTTATGTAAGTTCTAGATCTTACATAAATCAAAAAATGATCTTAAAGCGTAAATTATATTGATATTGGAAGTTCCTTCTCCCGCTGGGAGAAGGCTAGGATGAGGGGCTTTTATATTGAATTTTGAGTTAGCACCGCCCCATCTTACAGTGAAAAGTTTAAATTTAATTTGTGCAGGTAATGCCTTGCTTTTGAAAGATCAAAAGTAACAAAAATCTTTTTTGGGTGAGGGGTACGTCCTGTACCCCCGCCAAACGGCGACATCCTTGTCGCCATGCGGTAGAAACACCGTGTAGGATTCAATGATGAAAAGGTACTTGCACAGCTTTAACTTAAATTGAGAAGTTTTAATTATTTTATGTAAGTTCTAGATCTTACATAAATCAAAAAATGATATTAAAGCGTAAATTGTATTGATATTGGAAGTTCCTTCTCCCGCTGGGAGAAGGCTAGGATGAGGGGCTTTTATATTGAATTTTGGGTTAGCACTGCCCCATCTTACGGTGAAAAGTTTATATTTAATTTGCGTAGGCAATACCTTACTTTTCAGAGATGAAAAGTAACAAAAATCTTTCGTCTGGCGAGGGGTACATCCTTATACCCCCGCCAAACGGCGACATCCTTGTCGCCATGCGGTAGCTAGACCCCGTGTGATTCAATGATGTAAAAAGCAAAGCGACTTAATTTATACTCCTCTATTTAAATTTTAAACCCATAAAAAAAACTGCAATCGATTAACGATTGCAGTTCCATTTTTTAAACAGTTCTAGCTTATTTCAGACTATAGGCAATCACATAGTCACCATGATCAGGAGATTGTCGAGCACCGCCCGCAGTCACCATCACATATTGCTTACCTGTTTTAGGTGAAACATAGCTGATTGGCGTTCCTTGGCTACCGACAGGTAAGCGTGATTTCCACAACTCTTTACCTGAAGATGAATCCAAGGCACGTAAATAGTAATCTTGCGTTGCTGCAAAGAAGACTAAGCCACCTTGTGTTGCCATTGGTCCACCAATGGTAGGCATACCAATCGGTGCTTTTAATCCCATTTTTATGCCCATAGGTCCAGTGTCTTCGACTGTTCCCATCGGTACTTGCCAAGCGATCTGGCGAGTTTTCATATCAATCGCAGTCATGGTGCCATAAGGCGGTTTTTGACATGGAATATTCAACTTCGACCAGAAGCGATCTTTATTGACTTTATAGGGTGTACCTTTCATCGGTACAGCGCCCATACCTGTATTGACCTTTTCACCACCATTTGCCTGAATTGCCAAATCTTCAGGTGTTTGTTCGATCAACTGAATCCATAAACCTAAACGCATGTCGTTGACAAACATATATTGATGGCTTGGATCAAAGGCAATACTGCCCCAGTTCATGCCACCCAAAGAGCCTGGGAAACTTAAAGATTTATCTTTACCCGGTGCAGTATATAAGCCTTCATAACGCATAGATTTAAAGCCGATACGACACATAAGCTGGTCAAATGGTGTTGCACCCCACATATCCGATTCAGTCAAAGTTTGATTACCAATTTGTGGCATTTCAACAGAACGTGGTTGAGTTGGGCTATATTGTTCACCCGGAATATCCGCAGCTTTCACGGGCTGTTCAATTACCTTGGTTAATGGTTTACCTGTTAAGCGATCCAATACAAAGAATTGTCCAGATTTGGTTCCAATCACCACAGCAGGTTGATTCTTACCCTCTTGCATTGGGAAATCAACCAAGCTTGGTTGCATCGGTAAATCAAAATCCCATAGGTCATTATGAACAGTTTGATAGACCCATTTTTCTTTACCTGTGGTTGCATCTAAAGCCAATACGGATGAATTGTATTTATGATCCAAAGGTTGACGGTTGCCTCCCCAAACATCCACAGATGAGCTACCCATTGGTAAAAATACTGTGTTCATTTTTGGGTCATACGACATTGCTGCCCAAGAGTTTGCAGAACTGCGTTTATAGGTTTCACCTTCTTTTAACACATAGTTTGGATCAGGATTACGTGGATCAAATGCCCAGCGCAATTGACCTGTGATCACATCATAAGCACGAATCACCCCACCCGGCATATCTGCGGCAAGGTTGTCTGCAATACGACTACCCACCACAATCACTGTGCCCGCAATAGTCGGTGCAGAAGTCACTTCAAAACGTGGTGCAGTAGTTCCTTCACCCAAACCTTTGAGTAAATCAATCGTTCCATCAATACCAAAATCTTTACAACGTTCACCGGTATCAGCATTGACCGCAATTAAACGACCATCTGGTGTGTTGGTATAAACACGGCGTAGACAAGCGGTATTATTAGCGACAGCTTGAACAGGGGTTGCACCAGCCAAAGTCGGTTGGGTTAGTGCTTGGGTTGAATCGAAGTAAGCCACACCACGACAACGTTCCCATGCATCCGATTTAGAGTTTACTTCGGCTTTCCAAAGCTGTTTACCTGAGTCAGCCTCTAAAGCAAAAATATTGTTATGTGGTGTACATAAGAAAATCTTGTTGCCCACCTGTAAAGGGGTCATTTGATCTTCTGCACCATTGCCTGAACCCGTGGTGAAATCACCTGTACGAAAACGCCATGCTTCTTTGAGTTGATGGACATTATCACGAGTAATTTGATCAAGTGCAGCAAAGCGACTGCCGCCTGCATCCTGACCATAATTCTGCCAATTGCTTTGTTTCATGTCCGCTTGAACAGGAACCAATGGCAATGCCTGACCTGTTGCTGCAACCGTTGGATGTGGTTGAAACATTTGATAAAGCCCAATCAACATGCCTAAAACTGTGAGTGCACCTAAGCCATAAGCTGGCAAACTCGCACTCGGTTGAAACTGGTAACGGCGAATCGCGGGCAAAGTAAACATCAATGCAGCAAATAAACCTGCTGGAAACATCAGTCTTGAAAATAAAGGCCAAAATTCCCAACCTGCATCTAGCAATGACCAAATAATTGTGCCCACAAAAACCAAACTAAATAACCAGACACCGAGCGTTTTTTTCTTAAATATAAATATCGCTGATGCCAGTGTGAATACACCAGAAATCACGAAATACCATGATCCTCCAAGTGTTACCAGCTTAGCACCACCAACGGTAAAGAATAGCCCTGTCACAAGTAAAGCCAAAGCTAATATAAAACACCATATTTTTAATACGGTATGTGTCCTTGTAGACTCAGTCATAGGTCATACTCCTAGATTAGAAATTCACACGCATGCTCAACCCAGCAACCCAAGCATCATCCACTTCTTTTACACCCGCAGGCTGATGGATATATTGTAGGTTGGGTCGTAGCATGACCGCAGGTGACCATTGGTAGGTATAGTTCAGTTCAACATTGAGCTCATCACGTTGCACTGGCACATAATCTGTTGCGAACCTATCGTATTGGTCATAGCCACGGCTGTTGTTGGTTGCAATTTGGCGATCTTTATAACGATCATTAACCATATAATTTGCAATACCAAATCCGATTGAATCATTTGGGCGACTGTCAAAAGGCCCTTTGTACCAGAAAGCAAGTTGTTGGGTACTTTGTACTGCCGTCGTGGCTTTATCATTGACCACAGCATTAAAGCTTACGAACAAACCACGTTTAGGATCTTGGCCTTTTTGGCTCAGTTGTTGTTGTGCATTGAGCCAAAAACTATGTTTGCTATCATGCACCTTGCCTGCAATCGCAATATCATTGGCTTCTGCTGTCGAGTACAACGCACCGACTTTATACTCGCCTGCTAAACCATCAAATGCTGCTAGTTTTGGACGCCATGCCAGTTCTACTGGAATAGTGGCACCTTTAACATTTCGCATATCCAAGTTAAAACCATCGTTTTTACCAGTTTTAATGTTGTCAGGATTGACTTCATAAACACCGACACCCAGTGTCCACTCAGGTGCAAATTGGTACTTCACATTGGTTCCCCATAAACCTACAGGTAAGTTGTACCAAATTGAACCAATGGATTTGCCCAGTTGTCCGCCACAAAGTAACAGATTTTGGAATTCACATTGTGAACCATTAAAGTCATCCGACATGCCCATACGACCAATCTTGAATTGAACTGTATTGTCAGCAAAGCCCTTTTTGACCCATGCTTGGGTCAGGCGCCAGATTTTGCCTCGTCCATAAATTTCTTGTGAATTGCCCAAAGCACCAGAACGTGGGTCTTTAATGCTTTCTAAAGTTAAAGCATTACCATCACGCTTGGTGATTAAGATATTGGCTGTGGTATCTTTCCAGCCCGCGATTTTATTTAAATCAAAGTTTGCACCCAACGCCAATTGCGCTGCATTTTCAAAGCTGTTGTTGTCGTGATAGCCACCGTCTAAATTGGTTGCAGCTTGGCTCATGATAGATGCAGTAAATTTATAGCCGTCTTTTTCCAGTTGTTGGCGTTGTCCATTCCAATCGCCCAATAACCATTGACGATCTTGTGACCAAGCTTGCTCAGCAAAACTACTCTGAGCCATACACACTGCAACTGCCAAACAACTCAGTTTGATCGATAATCCATTTGAACTCATATTAAGCATCCTTACTTTTATTTAAGTTTTACCGCTGAGCTAAGTTCAGATGTTGCACCTAGACGATCTGTGATATTTGCTGTAACAGATGCAACTTTCATTGTCGGTTTCCAAGTCACGCTTGCTGTGCCTTGGGCATTGGTTGCAACAGTGCTTGAGCCTAAGTAAAACTCGGCTTCATTTGCGCTTGCTTGTGAGTTTCCAAAAAATTCAACTTGATAACGTTGATTTGGTTGTCCTTTTACTTCTACCGCAATTTGACCTTTTGCTAGGGTCAATTTAGGTGCTTGAATATTTTGATTTGGTTGTGGATTACAGCCTTGTTCATTGGGTTGCTGGCAGGTCTTTTGTAAGTTTGCTGGATCAATTTTTACACCATGACCACGTGAACCGACAAAGTGCGCATGTTCTAATCCCGGAATATCAAAAATGATTGCACCTAAACGTTGATTCGGCACACAGCTTCCACCCGCTTCACAGCGTTTGATGTCTTTGCCATTATTCCAAATTTGATTTTTGGTTAATGTGATACGCGCATTGGCATCTTTTTCTGAACGAATGGCAACACCGACTCGGTTACCATGGACTTTATTGCTGTCAAAAATATTGCCATCACCGGTGAGGTTAAAACCGTTGGAGTTATTGGTGAGTTCGTTATAGGCAATATAATTGCGTTTGCCCCAGTTGATCTGTAAACCATCTGAATAGTTTTCAAACTTGTTACCAATCACCGCATTGTCATTGCCCCATAGAATTTCAATGCCTTGTGATGGCTCTGGGTTTGCAGCAGTTGAAATAAAGTGGTTATTGGCAACCAAGTTAAATGCAGCACCACGGGTTAACTCAAGCCCATCACCATTGTCTTGGAAATAGTTATTCAGCACTTTGTTGTTATTGGTGGTGGTCGCAGTCGGATTCCCTTTACCATCATCCCCTGTCAACATCACCCCTGCACCGCCATAGTTGTGCATAATACGGTTATTTTGGATCAGGTTATTGCTGGCACGGTTCATCAAGATCCCAATACAAAAACGACGAATCTCTAGTCCTTGAATGCTGACCCCGTTGATGTCACGTAACACAATCCCCGGTAAAGTTGTAGTACGAACATTGGTTCCGAACTGCCCTTCAACAGCTCCCGGACAAGCTTCAACCCCTGTGCCTTTAATATAATTTGAGCCATCAATCGCGATAAACTCACCTGTTTTTGCCCACTGCGTACCGATGATTTTTACGGGTGCTTTAATTTCTGGCAGTGGGCTGTTGACCTTAATGGCATAAGGCGCTTGCCCAACCGCTTGAATCAAAATCTCACTGGCTTCACTTGGCTTGCTATTGGCTTGCTCAATCGCCCAGCGCAGTGAACCTTTTTCACTATCATCCTGATAGCGATCCACCACATAGCTTTCCGCCATTGCCAAACCAGAAACCGCTAAGCCAAGTGCCAACGTTGTTAAACGTAATGAAATCATTTTCATGTCTAAAAATTCCTTTTAATTTATGGTGTAGGTTGAACGGTTTTTAATAACTGTTTCAGTTGGGTCACATCAATTTGACCGGGCGCAGAAGCTTCACCAATCATGCCAAAACTAAAGCTGCCGCCCATATTGGCTGTGGCAATTCGAGAAATAGTCCCGAGTTTACCCATCGACATGGTGAGTAATGGTTTTTTAGATTGTTGGCTGACTTTTAAGGTCGCATTCATCAAAGTAAACACATCTTGTTTGCTTTGTGGCATCACTGCGATTTTAAGAATATCTGCGCCAAGCTGATCTTGTTTAAGCAAGCGTTGAACGATTTCTGCTTCATCAGGGGTCTTTTTAAAATCGTGATTGGACATCACAATCAATACTCTTTTCTCATGTGCCAATTTAACTGTGCTTTTCACCACTTGCGGATCTCGGAACATTTCAACATCCAACATGTCCATAAAGGGTTGGCGTAAATAAGCTTGATAGGTTTTGCCATAATCTGCATCGCTGATGGTCAGTTGCCCGCCTTCGTTATGGGTACGAATGGTGGCAATCACGGGTTTAGCCCCTAAAATCTGTTTAAGCTCATGTCCTAAAGCGATGACTTGCTTAGTGTCACTGGCAAAATTGAGCAGATCTATGCGGAACTCGGCTAAATCTGCATCTGGATTGCTGGCAATGATTTTTGCTTGTGCTAAGGCTTGTTCTTTGGTTTTTGCTGTAATTGGGACGATGGTCTTTACTGGGAGTTTTGCCAGTTCTGCAAGTTCAACTGGGCTTGGTGAAACTGGTTGCGCCTGTGTCATTTGAAGGGGCAATATGGGGCTAAGTGCAAGCATCAATGCTGCAAGTTTTTGTAGTTTCATTTTTCATCTTCCTGAATAAATTATCCGTTTGTATATCGCGTTTTCGCTTGATTACGATTTCATTTAGGTGCTTTCCGTCTATCTAAATCCCTCCTCATCCCTCCCTTGCGGAACTTCAATCGTTCCTCACCCTTTTTAAAAGGGAGGGGTATCGCGAATCTCAAGACTTCAATAACTTCATATCATGTCCACCTTTTAAAAAAGGAGGCGTGTCACAAATCTCAAGGCTTCAATAAGTTCGTGACAAGCCCCCTTTAAAAAGAGATTTAGGCGATTCCTAGATATCAAAAAATACGGTTTCGTCTTCACCTTGAATGCGAATATCAAAGCGATACACGATTTCACCGTCTACTTCACTGCGTTTTGCAATCAGGGTTTGGCGGCGGACTGCCCACTCAATACTGTTGAGTACCGGATCATTGGCGTTTGCTTCAACTTCATCGTCAAAATAAATACGGGTATGCAAACCAATGTTGATTCCACGAGCAAATAGCGCGACGGCAATATGTGGTGCTTGGGTTGAGCCTTTACGCCCTGCTACAGCCCCCGGTTTAATGGTGTCAAAACTCCAAAAACCAGTTTCAAAATTTGCGCCTGTACGCCCCCAACCCTGAAAATGAGCATCGGCTGTTTTGCCTTGGGTATCGGCCTGACTTGGATAAACCCCATTGGCATCGGCTTGCCAGATTTCCAATAAGACATCTCGTAATGGCAAACCCAGCCCATCAAACACTTGACCTTCAATACGGATGCGTTGGCCTTGAGTATGTTGCTTCACCAATTGGTTATCGAAGCTATGTTCAAATACTTCAATATTGGCTTGTTGTGGCAATAAACCGATATGTACATAAGGACCACCTGTTTGTGATGGGGTTTCCTTAATTTCCTGAAAATTCCATGCATTCATTGTGTGAGTTCCTTAAGTCAAATCATTTTCAAAATAAGTCGCACGACGACCACGCAGGTGAATATCAAAGCGGTAACAACGACTATCTGATTCTATGAAATTGTTTTTATCTTCTAATGCGATCAAGGCACGACGCTGATCTTCAGATGGAATGGTTTTTAAAATCGGGCAAGTATCTATCAGGGTATCGCCCTCAAAATAGAACTGCGAAATCAAACGTTGTGCCCAACCATCGGCAATCAATGAAAAATGGATATGCGCTGGACGCCATTCATTGATTCGGTTACGCCACGGATATGGTCCCGGTTTAATGGTACGGAAAATATAAAAACCATTTTCATCGGTTAAGGTACGACCACAACCACCAAAGTTAGGATCCATTGCGCCAATAAATTTGTCATTTGGATGGCGATAACGACCCGATGCGTTGGCTTGCCAAACTTCCAATAAGGCATTTTTTACAGGGCGACCAAACTGGTCACGTACATAACCATGCACAATAATTCGCTCACCGACTGGGAGCCCTTCTTTGGCATAGTTCAAAATCAAATCATTGTCTTTTGCACCAAAAATTTCAGGTGAAAAATGCGGTGAAGTGACTTCAGTTAATGTTTCATTAATCGAGATCAATGCATTTTTGGGCGAGCGTAATACACTGGTTTTATAGCCTGGTGTATATGCTGGCGGGTGATCTTCTGTATTCCGTTGCGGATATGCACCCAATGTATGACTTAACATGCCTATCTCCTTAATCCTGTTGTTGTGCAGCGACAGGTTGCACTTCTATTCCGAGTTCTTTAAAAACATCTTCAGCCATGTGCATTGCTGCATTTGCGGCTGGTAGTCCTGCATACAGTGAGCTGTGTAAAATCAGTTCTTTGAGTTCGTCCTTGGTAACACCATTGTTAAAGCAAGCACGTAGATGCATTCTGAGTTCATCTTCTCGTCCCAATGCCAATAAGATGGCAATGGTGACTAAACTGCGGGTATGCCGTGGTAAACCTTCACGTGACCACACCTCACCCCAAGCGAAACGACTAATAAAGTTTTGAAAATCTTGGTTAAAGTCATTCAAGTTTTCTAAAGAACGACCGACATGTTTTTCACCCAATACTTCGGTGCGGACCTGTAGTCCTTGTTGGTAACGTTGTTCATCATTCATGGAAATTGTCCCTCTTTATGATCTTATTTCTGATCTTGAGAAAGTTAGCTTGCATCGGTATGCGCCACTAAGGATTTAACAAAAATTGCCACAGCCGCAGCGGTTGCAGGAATCATCAATAAGCTTAAAATTGCGGTAAATGACCAATCATTACCCAGCAAAACAGCACCAATCCAAGCCCCAAACACTGCGCCAAAACGGCCGATCCCTGTCATCCATGCCACACCTGTTGCACGACATTGAGTTGGGTAAAAACGGGCACTTAACGCTGGCATTGCAGATTGCGCACCATTGATTGCAACCCCTGCACATAACACCAAAATGGCCAATAATGTTGGGTTGCTGAGGCTTTGACCTACGGCAACAGCAAACAAGCCTGCGATAAAATAGAATGCTGAAATAATGCGGTTTGGGTTAAAACGATCCATTGCCCAACCAATAAATAACGCACTCAACACACCACCAAACTGGAATAGACCGCCAATAAATGCCGCGCGTTCCATGGTTGCGCCGGTTTCACGCATCAAGGTTGGTAACCAACTGGTCAGCAGATAAATCACCACCAAACCCATAAAATAGGTTGACCATAACAACACTGTGCCTTTGGCAAATTTTTGGGAAAATAACATGCCAAATACATTTTTCTTTTGTGCCACTGCATACTGTTCTTCTGGGATATAAAAGCTGTCAGCAAGCTGTACTTTTTCAGGCGCAATATGGCTCAGGATTTTGCGAACTTTTGCAGCATCTCGACCTTTAACAATCAAGAAACGATATGACTCAGGTAACAGCACAATCACCAATACCATCAGGATCAACGGTGAAATACCACCGAGCAAAAATAAGCTGTGCCAACCAAAGGCTGGAATCAACCAACTACTGACAAAACCACCTGTGGCCATACCCAAGTTATAACCACAAAACATACAGGTCACGAGCAGTGAACGAACACGGTTCGGGCAGTATTCTGAAAACAATGTGGTGGCGTTTGGCATTGCTGCGCCTAGACCAATACCAGTTAAAAAGCGCAGTACAACCAAACTGTCTAAGTTTGGCGCATATGCGGATGCCAAGGTAAAGCCACCAAAGATCAACATTGAAATGGTTAATACAATCTTGCGTCCAAAACGATCCGCAGTAGGTCCTGAAACCAATGCACCAATGATCATTCCACCCAGTGCTGCACTCATCACAGGTCCAAGTTGAGAGCGATCAATCCCCCAATCTTGTGCCAAAGCAGGTGCAATAAAGCCCATCGCAGCCGTATCAATTCCATCAACAAATACAATGAGAAAACAAATAATTGCAATCATCCATTGATACTTGCTGATCGGTGCATCATTAATGAGTGCCTGAGCATCCATACTATTTTTTGGGGCAGCAAATTCCTGTGCCATAGTTGCCTCCTTGTAGGCGAATTCCTTTCTAACCCTAGACGGTTATATGTTCTGAATAAACTTGGACAATGCCTGATTGAACACTTGTGGTTGTTCAATATTGGACAAATGAGAAGCTGCCAAGATTTCAAGTTGACTGGTTGGAATGGATTGATGCATAAATTCTGCATCCTGAACCGTCGTTACAGGGTCATATTGACCTGCGATAATTAAAGTCGGGATTTGAATTTGATTGAGCTGATCTCGAACATCGGCATCCGCCAATGCTCGACACGCATTGGCATAGCCTTGTGCAGGCGTCACAGCTAAACTTTGAATGGTTTTTTGAGCAAGCACATCATGTGCATAATCAAAATGCTCACTAAACCAACGTGTATGTGTGGTTTTGACAATTTCAGCCAGTCCGTGTTGCTCAACGCTATCGGCACGGGTAGTCCATGCTTCAGCTGTACCAATTTTGGCGGCTGAGTTTGCAACGGTGATGCTATAAAAACGCTCAGGGTATTCAATTGCCAATGTGAGTGCAGTAATACCACCCATTGAAATTCCACAAAAATGTGCTTTTTCAATATGCCATGTATCTAAGATATCAATCACATCGTCTGCAAAGTTTTGCAGTGTACTGTTGGCAATCACATCACTCGCACCATGCCCGCGGGTATCATAAGTGATGATCTGATAGTGTTGCGCCAAAGCATCTACTTGCGCTTGCCACATACCATGATCCGTTCCGAGTGAGTTAGAAAATATAATCACTGGTGCATCTTTTACGCCTTGGATTTGAACCGCAAGTTGCTGTCCTTGACGATTGTTAATTTTCATACTGATTTTCATCATTTAGACACTCCTTGTGCTGCTTGTAGTACGGCATCAATTTGTGCCTGAATATTGCCCAAGTAAGCGGCTGGTTTGAAAATCTCATCTAATGCCTGTGCACTTAGATAGACATTCACCTCAGTCATTGCTGACAATACCGTTTTTAAATGTTGCTGTTGCGCGATGGCTTGCTGACAAGCTTGCTCAACCAAATGATGCGCATTTAAACGCCCAATTTTGGGTGCCAGTGCCATCATTGCCGCTTCTGCCATGATCAAGCCTTGAGTACACTCAAGGTTGCGCTGCATGGCTTGTGCATCGACTTGCATATGTTCAAGCACATCTGTCGTGCGTTCTAAAGCACCTGCGCATAACTGGAAAATTTCAGGAATCACTAACCATTCTGCATGCCATGTGCCTAAAGCACGTTCATGTTCTTGCAGCATATTTTGGTAGACACTTGCCATTAATGCAGGAACACGGTTGGCTGCTGCAAGTACGCAAGCGGCTGCAACTGGATTACGTTTGTGTGGCATAGTGGATGAGCCACCACGGCCTTTTGCAGTGGGTTCAAAGACTTCAGCAATTTCAGTTTGCATCAACAAAGACCAGTCTTTTGCCATCTTGCCAACATTACCGACGATCAGGGCAAGTACACTGGCAATTTCAACGATACGGTCACGCTCACCGTGCCATGTACACTCAGGTGAGGTTAAATTCAACGCCGCAGCATAGGCTTTAACCACAGCTGAGCCTTGATCTTGTAATGATGCCAATGAACCTACAGCCCCACCGAGTTGAGCAGTAAGAACGCGGCTTTTCATCTCGTCTAGACGATCAAGATCACGTTTAAATGCTGCAGCCCAACGTGCAAATTTATGCCCTAAAGTAATTGGTAAGGCTTGTTGCAACCATGTGCGACCGATCATGACTTGGGCACGATACTGTTGTGCTTGGTCTAATGAAACTTGATAAGCCTGTTGTAATTGTTTTTCGATCAACCCTAATGCATCACGGCATTGCAGAATCGTCGCTGTATCAATAATATCTTGGCTGGTTGCGCCCCAATGCACATAACGCGCTGTGTCTTCATCGTGTTGTTTTACAATCGCAGTAAATTGCTTTACCAAAGGAATCGCAATATTTCCCGCAAGTGCTGTGGCCGTTGCCAATGCTTCAAAATCAATTTTTGCTATGGCCTGTTGTCCAACTTGTTCAATGATGCTGGCAGCGGATGGTGGAATCACACCCACTTGTGCCTGTGCTTTTGCCAAAGCCACTTCTGCTTGGATCATATAACCCAATAAGGCATGATCGCTAAAAATTGCTGTGACATCAGGCTGATAAAATAAGCTGGCGTATAACTGGCTCATCAGATACCTCACTCAACACGTTGAATAATTAATGCAATACCTTGCCCTACCCCAATACACATTGAACATAAGGCATATTCACCTTTGATCTGTTCAAGTTGATTTAAGGCAGTGGTCACCAGTCTGGCACCTGATGCACCCAAAGGATGACCTAAGGCAATCGCCCCACCATTAGGATTGACACGTGCATCATCATCTGCCAAACCTAAATCACGGGTTACCGCCAAAGCTTGGGCAGCAAAGGCTTCATTCAGTTCAATCACATCCATTTGCGCTAAACTAAGATCAGCTTGTTTAAGCAGTTTCTTGATCGCAGGCGCTGGTGCAAAGCCCATAATTCTTGGTTCAACACCTACCGTGGTTGCTGCAATAATTTTGCCACGTGGTTTTAATTGGTATTTTTCTACAGCTTCATCTGAGGCGATCAATAACGCCGCTGCACCATCATTAATTCCAGATGCATTACCCGCCGTAACCGTACCATCAGCTTTTACCACACCTTTGAGTTTTGTCAGTGCAGCTAAAGTGGTTGATGCACGTGGATGTTCATCGGTATCCACAAGCACAGCATCGCCTTTACGCTGTGGAATGGTGACAGGCACAATCTCATTTTTGAAAAAGCCTTGAGCTTGTGCTGTCGCAGTGCGTTGTTGGCTGTTTAGCGCAAACTGATCTTGATCCGCACGGTTAATATTGAATTGCTTTGCCACGTTTTCAGCGGTTTGTGGCATGCTGTCCACACCATACAATTCTTTGAGTTTTGGATTGATAAAGCGCCAGCCCATGGTGGTGTCTTCAATCTTTTGACTACGTCCAAAAGCACTGTCCGACTTACCCATCACATAGGGCGCACGGCTCATGCTTTCTACACCACCGGCAATGATTAAATCTGCTTCATTGGCTTTGATGGCGCGAGCTGCCATGGCAATTGCATCCAGTGATGATCCACATAGACGGTTCACAGTGGTTGCTGGCACTTGGTAGGGCACACCTGCCAATAATGCTGACATACGCCCGACATTACGATTGTCTTCACCGGCCTGATTGGCACAGCCATAAATCACATCATCGACTTGCTGCCAATCTACCGTTGGATTACGTTGTATCAATGCTTGAATTGGAATAGCACCGAGGTCATCTGCGCGTACTGGCGCAAGACCACCGGCATAACGACCAAATGGGGTACGGATGGCATCTATGATGTAAGCGTTTTTCATGTGTCTTTCCTTTTAATCCTCCCCCCTTGCGAAGCAGTGCTTCTCACCTTTAAAAAAGGAGGGAGACTTCATCCAATTATTTATTTAGGTGAAGTCCCCCTTAACAAAGGGGGATTTCATCCATTAATTCTGTTGTGTCGCATCAATCAATTGAGCACCCGTCAAAGCCTGTAATTCTTCAAAGCTCAGACCTGCAACTTTTTCAAGCACTTTTAAGCCATCTGTAGTCACATCAATCACGCATAAGTCGGTATAAATACGATCAACACAATGTTTGCCTGTTACTGGATAGCTCAGTTCTTCAACAATCTTAGGCTCACCTTGCTTGGTCACATGATCGGTGGTGATAAAGACTTTCTTGGCCCCTACAGCCAAATCCATTGCACCACCCACCGCAGGAATCGCATCAGGCGCACCGGTATGCCAATTGGCAAGGTCGCCATTAGCCGCTACTTGGAATGCGCCCAATACAGCAATATCCAAATGTCCACCACGCATCATGGCAAAAGAATCACCGTGATGGAAAAACGAACCACCCGTTAGCATGGTGACATATTCCTTACCAGCATTAATCAGCTCAGGATCTTCTTCACCTTTGGCGGGTGGAGGACCAAAAGCCAATAAACCATTTTCAGAATGTAGAAATATATCTTTGTCTGTTGGCAGATATTTTGAAATCTTGGTCGGTAAACCAATGCCTAAATTGACATAAGCACCATCGGGAATATCTTGGGCAACACGTTCAGCAATTTGGTCACGGCTTAGTTTTTGGTAGCTCATTGTTATTCTCCATTACCATTGGTTGCATCAACTGCAACCACATGCTGAACAAAAATTCCTGGGGTAATAATGTGTTCAGGATCGAGTTGACCCAATTCAACCACCTCTGAAACCTGTGCAATGGTGACATCTGCAGCCATCGCCATGATTGGACCAAAGTTACGTGCTGATTTGTTATAAACCAAGTTGCCCCAACGGTCGCCTTGATGTGCTTTAATCAGTGCAAAGTCTGCTTTAATCGGATATTCAAGCACGTAGTCTTTTCCATCGATATGACGGGTTTCTTTGCCATCTGCCAATAATGTGCCAAAACCTGTTGGGGTAAACACTGCACCTAAACCCATCCCAGCAGCTTGAATACGACACGCGAGATTACCTTGAGGAACCAGTTCCAGTTCGATCTTGCCCGCATGATAGAGTTCGTCAAATACCCAAGAATCAGACTGACGTGGGAAAGAACAAATGATTTTACGGACTGCACCCGATTTAAGCAGTTTAGCCAGACCGTAATCGCCATTGCCTGCATTATTATTGACAATCACCAGATCTTTAACGCCAAGTTCAATCAGCCCATCGATCAGCTCTGCGGGTTGTCCTGCTGTTCCAAAGCCACCAATCATAATGGTTGCACCATCTTTGATTTGTGACAGAACCTCGGTCAATGAGGTGGCGTTTTTATCAATCATCTGACTACTTCCTGTACTATGAATCACTCATTTGTTTCATCCTAGAAACCGATGAAACATAAGTTGAGTGTTTTGTTCGGATTTCTTATCTTTATTCTTGATAAATTTTATATTTACTTCTAGGCTTAAAGACAGAATTTGTTCGATCATCATTTTTTATGTTCGATGATCGAACATTATCCCACTAAAACAGTCTGATTTTGATTGAGTATAATTTTAATGCAATTGGCTTTAAAATAAGGAGCTGCGTTATGGATGATGAACACAACAAAACCACCCGATTAATCCATCATGCTGAAAATAAAAAGATCATTCGCCATGAAGATTTTATTGCAGGGATTGCAAAAGGTTTGGCAATTTTGGAATGTTTTGGGCCTGAACGACACCGCTTGAATATCAGCACTGCGGCTGAAAAAACCGGAATGACCCGTGCAGCAGCGCGTCGCCAGTTACTCACATTAGAATACTTAGGCTATTTAGACTTTGACGGACATTACTATTATTTAACCCCGAAAATCCTTAAATTCTCTGGTGCTTATTTAGATGGTTCCCCTTTACCTAAAATTTGCCAACCCTTATTAAATTTATTGACCAATCAAACCTCACTGATTTATTCCGTCATGGTGCTAGATGGTTATGAAGCGATTACCATTGCACGTAGTGCTGCACACCAACAAACAGACCGTGTTAACCCGTATGGCTTGCATTTAGGTAATCGCCTGCCAGCACATGCAACCTCTGCGGGGAAAATTTTGTTGGCGCATTTAAATGTCGAAGAACAGAAGCAATGGCTTACCCAGTATCCATTAAAGCGTCTTACTAAATATACCTATACAGACAGTGAAGCCTTTATAGAATTACTGCATGAGATTAAAGAACAGGACTGGTGTTATTCCTGTGAAGAACATGAATTGGGGGTGCATGCTGTAGCCGTTCCAATTTATGACTCGAATGCGGTTGTTGTTGCCGCACTCAATATTGTCTCTCCTACCATACGTACAACCAAAGATTATTTAATTACGCATATTTTACCCTTACTGCAAGAAACAGCGCGGGATTTACGCCAAGTGATTTAATGGCTATTGAGATAACAAATTCGAAGGAGTTTCAGTGACGCTTCCCTGATCCATCTATAACGGCCGTGCATTTTAATAGGTCAATTCATCGGCATCAATGCAACTTGAAAATATCATAAATACTTATGGGTTTAATTGTTTTGATTTTTCATACGCTCTGCTAATACTTCTTTGAGTGCGTGAGTTCCATTTATGGCTGATGGGAAACCTGAATAGATGGTCATCAAAAGCATGATTTCTTTTATTTCAGTTTCGGTCAGTCCTATGTTTAGACCCGCATTAATATGAAATTTCAGTTGTGGTTGCGCTGTCCCCAACGCAGTTAATGCAGAAATCGTGGCGATTTGTCTGTATTTTTTGCTTAAACTATCTCTTGAAAAAATATCAGCATAACCATATTCAAGCGTGAATTTTACCAATTCAGGTGAAAAAGTATTATAAGCAGCTTTTAATCGTTCAACTTGAAGACTGTCCAAGTTAGATAATTCTTGTTCACCTAATTTTAATCGATTGGTTGGCTTGGCTTTGCTTGCTGTTTTTCCGATTTCATCGTTAATGCCGTGTTTTTCTCTTTCTAGCAAAACTTCTTTTAAAGCATTCATTGCATTGATGCTACTTGGAAAACCTGAATAAACAGACATTTGTAAAATCACTTCTTTGACTTCGTTAATCGAACTCCCAGTATTTAATGCCCCGTTTATATGAACTTTTAACTGTGGTTGCGCATTTCCCATGGCTGTCAATGCGGACACAACCGCAATTTCTTTGGATTTCAAGTCAAGCCCATCTCTTGAATAGACATCGCCGAAAGCATATTCGATGATATATATTCCTAAATCAGGCGAAATATCTTTTAGGCTATTAATAACTTTTTCGCCTGCTTCTCCATCAATTTCTTTGAGTTTATCCCAACCTCGTTTATATCTGTTTGGCTGTATTTCATCTTCAGTAGGCTTTGCAAAACTATTGGTTTTTTGATTGCTCACACGCTCTACTCCTAAAATTTGACCACCTGATTTAGTCCCATCAAGATAAAATTTTGCTGACTCAGCCAAGAGCCCATCAATAACAGCTTGATCTACAGCTACTTTAGAATCGATAGGATGAACAGCATCCATAGCCTGTGCAGATACGATTGCTCCAAAATATAAAAAAGATAAAACAAAAGTGAATCGTTTGAATAACATCATTTTTTCCTCTTTTTAATATGGTTTAAAATAATGAAGCGATAGTCCCTCTGAGAATAAAATGATTGCTCATCATCGTTTTGTATGGATCTATTGTTGTTCTTGCCCAATATCGACCAAATCACCAAATATTGGACAATTTCATTCAAATTTAAATGTGGATAAGCTGTTGTCGTTACATCATTGTTATAATCAGCCGAGCTTGGATAGTATCACATGCATCAATGTAATATTTATAATTACTACTCAATAGCCTGATCTATGTTTATAAAATATGGATATTATTTTTGATTTAATTCATATAATCACATGCTTTTAATGAAAAATATATAATTTCTTTTATCCAAATCCAAGTTTAATAATTTTTTATTATGTAGAATAATTAAAAATTTAATCATACTAGACAGTGTTAATAATGACAAAAGTGATTTATGGCTGAAAGTGTTTTCAATGTCGAGATAACAAATTCGAGGGAGTTTCAAGGATGCTTCCCTGATCCATATACATTACCTGTGTATAGAGTACTAAGGTGAATGGAATAGTTTCAGCACCTAGATTTTGAGTGTGAATTAGTCACTGCAAGGCTTGATCAACTGAGATCAAGCCTTTGTCTACCCCTCAATCATAAACGATCACAACCTGATTTATTGATAGCCTCCAACATGTGGAATGTTTTTTTGCACATCAAACAGATGGACCAAGGCTGGTAGAATCGCAATCAATGACTCTTTAGCGCCTTGGCGACTGCCCGGCAAAGTAATCACCAAACTCGTGTCAATATAGCCTGCAATGCCTCGACTAAGTGCCGCATAAGGGGTACGTCTCTGACCAAAACTACGCGAAGCTTCCATTAAGCCGGGGATTTCGCGTTGGAGTAAAGGTTGAATGGTCTCCACAGTTAAGTCTTTTGGGCCTAGTCCTGTTCCACCAACCGTCAAAATCAGCGGATAATGATTTTTTTGTTGTTCAATTAACGCCAACAACTGTTCTGGAGAGTCAGCAATCACTTGATAGTTCACTTGACTAAAATTGGCTTGTTCAAGAATTTCTAAAACATTTTGCCCTGCTGTATCAGGTTTTTTTCCTGAAGCAACGGTATCTGATAAAACAATCACTGATGCAGATAAAGTCTGTTTGAGCGTTCGGGTAAAATGCGATTTACCGCCTTTTTTCAGTTGTAATTTACATTGGTCAAGGCATAAGTCTTCAGGTTCGCAGTGTGGTTTAAGCATATCATATAGAGTTAAGCCTGCTAAACTGACTGCGGTAAGCGCTTCCATTTCTACGCCCGTAGGAGCAATGGTTTCAACCGTTGCAATAATTTCAACATGTTGTTCATGTAATTCATATTCGACATCTGCACGATATATCGGTAAAGGGTGACACAAAGGAATCAGTTCATCTGTGCGTTTTGCTGCCAAGATTCCAGCAATACGTGCCGTTTTTAGTGCATCACCCTTTTCAGTATTTCCTGTACGTAACAGTTCTATGCAATGTGCAGGCGCATATAAAATTCCTGTTGCTACTGCTGTCCGATAGCTATCTGCTTTCATCCCTACATTTTTCATTGCCTGTTCCTGATATGGCGGTATTTTTTACATGACAAAACATACTTTGTGAAGAACACACTTTGTGAAGTTTGCTCGATATGTTTTTACATATGCCATTGATAAATTGTCTGTTCACACTGTTTGCTTAACAACACTTGCTGTTCAGCTTCATGATCCTTTTGTTGACTACTGTATTCTGAATGCGTGTGCCCTAAATGTGTAGATTTGGAATGATGTGCAAAAGAATGATTGTGCTCAGAATGTCGATGCGCTGATTGCTGCGCTTGAGAATGATGATGCTGAGGTTGATTGTGCTGAGATAAATGGTCATCAGAAGCGCCATGATCATGCTCACAGTCATGGTGGTGAAATGAATCTTTTTGTACTGAATGATCTTGTTCCACATCATCTTTTCGAATACAACAACCCGCAACATATTGGCTCGTGCCATCCAGATAAAATTCTTCTTTCCATACGGGAACCTCATGTTTTACCCGTTCTACTGCTTCTTCACAGGCTGCAAATGCTTCACGGCGATGCGCTGCATAAGCAATGGCAATAATGGCTTTTTCACCGATGTTTAAAGCACCAATACGATGAATGACTCGTACATAAGCCACCGCAAATTTTTGTTGAATCTCTTGCTCAATTTGACGAATCATTTTTTCTGAAACAGGCGCATAGGCGGTATATTTCAGCGCTTTGACCGCTTTGCCTTCATGATGATTGCGGACTGTTCCAATAAAGATGCCAATGCCACCGCATTCAGGAAAGTCTTGAATCGGGTCAAAACTGTCTTGGGTTAAAGGGGTATCCTGAATTCTGTTGAATTGTTTAAGCGTTTGTTCAAATGTATGCATATCAACCTCCCGCAACAGGTGACAGTAAAACCACAGTACTATCCGCTGTTAATAAGGTCTGACGTGGGATAATCTCTTCGCCTATTGCACATGCACAACGCTCAAGCATGTTTCCTGCATGTGGATAAGCGCGTACCACATAATCCAAAACATCCGAAATCCTCATTTCAGACTCACATTGCAGAGTTAAATCGGTCGGCAGTAAACGTTCAATTGCACCAAAGCATTCAATTTTTACGGTCATGTGCTGCTGGATATCTTTGAATTGATTGGCAATGTTTGCCGAGTCTGGTGTATTTGGAATAGTAAATTGATCTGACATATTAACCTCCAATCATATACATACTGATTTTTCGAGATGATGAATGTTTTGATTTTGGCTGTTGATAAATCTCATCAAAGCCTTGTTTTTTCTGCCAAATATAATCAGACAAAGTATCTTGTAATTGCCTATGCTGTGGCGAATCTAATGTTATTGGCGAATATACAACTGCATTTGGTGAACTGGTTTGCGCTAATCGGAGAGGCTCTAAAACAGGTGAATCTTGATTCAGTGCCTTAATTTGTGCTTTTAGGCTGATCCCCTTTGGCGCAAATAGACAATTATAAAAATCACCTTGTGCGGTTAAACGCACACGGTCACATGTGCCACAAAATGAATTGGTAATGGTCGAAATGATGCCAATCGGATAACCATCAATAAAATACTGCCGTGCAGGCTCGGAAGACTGTCCTTGCTGTAAAGTGACAACAAAGTCCTGCTGTAATTGAGCTAAAATTTCTTGCTCAGTGACAATATCGGCTTGCGTCCAAAGTCCCTCTCCATCTAAAGGCATAAATTCAATAAAACGCACTGTTAAATGCTGCTGAATTGACCAATGTGCTAAGGGTAAAACCTGATTCTCATTGACCCCTTTAATCAATACAGCATTGATCTTGATTTTAAAACCTGCCTGCTGTGCAGCAGCAATGCCCTCTAATACGGGTTGTAACTCTTTTTGAGTCAAGGCCTTAAATTGTGCTTGATCTAAACTGTCCAGACTAATATTCAAGTCATCTAAACCAGCTTGTTTTAACTGACTTGCGTATTGTTTAAGATAGTGTGCATTGCTGGTCATTGAAATCCGCTTTAGCCCGAGCTTTTTTAATTTTTGCAGTTGACCAATAAAGTGCACCACACCTTGACGCATTAACGGTTCACCACCTGTGATCCGAATCTGTTCAATGCCATGGCGCACCATAAATTCGCAAAATATATACAGTTCTTCAAAACTGAGTAAATCATGTTTTTTGATCCATTCTGGATGTTCAGGCATACAATAAACACACTTAAAATTACAGCGATCTGTCACTGAAATTCGGAGTTTTCGCTTGTTACGACCATATTGATCGACAAAAGCCGTACCCTCTTCGTATTGTGTCATTGCATTCATTTACACATCCCAAGCACGATTTAAATTCAAGATTGTTTAAAACTTAAAATCTGCGCTATTTTATTGATCTTGAAATTGCAAAAAGTGTTCCAACTTTGATCATTCACCAATGTGTTTAAGCTAAAACCTGCTCGAATTCTCTCAAAAATAGAGATTTGCAAAAAACGAGTCCAAACCAAGCCAATCAATGTAAAAACTTGAGCTGTTGATATTGCTGTAATTCATCCAAAGAATTGATGCTGTGAAAAAACAGTGCATGATTTTCAAATAACGCTTCCTGAGCGTGCAAATCAGAAAAACATGCCTTTAAACTGCGTTGTCCTTGTTCAAGATGAGTGCAGATTTGATTTAAAGCACTGCACTTTAACAAACAAAATGGATATAAGGCTTTGCCATTGATATTGACATAAGCCACTTGTGCTAAGGGATGACCCGCTAAAGCCATATGTAATCTTTCAATAACCTCAGGTGGAATAAATGTCACATCACAGGGCACAAAAAGTACATAGTCAGATGTCACATAAGACCATGCACTTTTTATTCCCATCAGCGGACCATAAAAGCCTTTTTCATCATCCTGATAGCAATACAAACTGGGAATAAGTTTTTGATAAATTGAATAATCACGGTGGCTATTGACCCAAATCTGCGCGACTCGATTTTTTAATTGTTGATGAATCTTAATCAATTGGATTTGATCATCAAATTTCTGTAACAGTTTATTGATTCCATTCATACGCCTTGCCTGACCACCCGCAAGAATGACAAGATCAGTTTGTGGATATTGCTTGGCTTTCTTGGGTTTTATAATTCTTTTCATTGTGTAAGCTCCGCTTGACAGGCTTTAATCAATCCGCGAATTTCAGGTAGACATGAACCACAATTACCGCCTGCTTTTAGACATGCAGTCACTTGTTTTTCATGATTGATATTGTTTTCTTTAATGGTTTGAATAATTCGATTTTTGCCTACCTTAAAGCAACTACATACCAATGGCCCTTCACTATTGCCCATCGACATGGCTTGTCCAGCAAGTAAGGCTTTACGATGCATCGCACTTAAACGATCACGTTTAAATAAACTGGCAACCCAATCACGATCAGGCAACAAGGCTTTGGGTGCAATATATAAACTTGCAATAAGGCGACCTTCTTTTAACACCACACTATGGCTAATGTGTGCAGTTTGATCTTCCAAGTTCAACCACTCAAAACTCTCATCTTCAAAGGGTAAGAGTTGTTTGAGATGTTGGGTAGTTTGGGTAAAACGACGACGATCCGCCAATTCATAGCGTACTGCTTTGGCGGTCTGAATTTTTGTCCACCACACCGTATTTTCGATGCTATTTTTAACAATGTGCTCATACCCTTCACGGACATAAAATACCCCTTGCCACTGGGTATAAAATGGCTGAATCAGCACAGGGGTATGTTTGAATTCCGGCTCGCCTGAAATTGCATCCACCACAGGATTGACCACTTTGCCAATACGGGCATCCGAAGCAAATTGATCATTCCAATGAATCGGGGCGAAAATTTGTCCACGGCGGATATTGTCACTGAGTACAGCACGCAAGACACAATTGCCCCAAGCCGATTTGATTTCGACCAATTCGCCTTCTTTCAAGCCATATTTCAATGCATCATTGGGGTGAATTTCACAAAAGGGTTCTGCTTTATGGGTGCTTAAATTGGCAGATAAACCTGTGCGGGTCATGGTGTGCCACTGATCTCGAATCCGTCCTGTATTGAGAATTAAAGGATATTCAGTATTGCTTTGATGGACTGGATCTATCGCCATCGTGGCAATAAATTTAGCTTTGCCATCTGTATGACTAAATTGCCCCTGTGAAAACAATTGTGCGAATGCATGCTCAGTCTGATTGCGCGTAATCACAGGCCATTGAATTGGTGCCAATTGCTCATATTCATGCAATGAAAGATCAGTTAAACCGTGTAAATTGAAGTAGCGAAAGCTTTGTGTATTTGATCGTGCATTAATCTCTGCATTTTGATAAGCAGATAATTGTGCATGTTCTTTAAAGATCTCGTGGCTATTTGCAAAATCAAAGCCACTAAATCCGAGCTTTTTAGCCACTTGTGCTACAGCCCACCAATCCGCTTTAGCTTGCTCAGGCGGGTCTAAAAAAGCACGCTGTCTTGAAATACGACGTTCTGAATTGGTGACCGTACCATCCTTTTCGCCCCATCCCAATGCAGGTAAGAGCACATCTGCAAACTGAGTGGTGTCAGTATCTTTACAAATATCGGAGACCACAACAAACTCACAACTGTTTAAAGCACGCTTAACTTGATCGGCATTGGGTAAGCTGACCACGGGATTGGTTGCCATAATCCAAATGGCTTTAATCTTACCCTTTTCCACAGCGTCAAAAAGATCAACCGCTTTTAATCCAACGTGCTTAGCAATAGTTGGACTGTTCCAAAAACTTTGTACAATTTGCTGATGTTGTTGATTATCTAAGTCCATATGTGCTGCCAGCATATTGGCAAGCCCACCCACTTCACGCCCACCCATTGCATTGGGTTGTCCTGTCATAGAGAATGGTGCTGCGCCCAACTTTCCAATTTTTCCAGTCAACAAATGACAATTAATGATGCTATTGGCTTTGTCCACGCCACGTGAAGACTGGTTTACCCCCATTGAAAATAGGGTCATGACTTTTTTAGTCTGGGCAAATTTTTCAAAAAATAGTTGGAGTTTTTCTAAAGAAATTCCTGTTTTCACTGCAACATCTTGGAGATCTGTTTCGGCTTGCGAACTTTTTAGTGCCGTTTCTAACCCTTGGGTATGTGCCTCAACAAATGCGCTATCGGCATAACCCTGTTGATATAAATATTGTAATAGCCCATTAAACAAGGAAACATCTTGGCCAATCAGAATAGGCAAATGTAAATCGGCTGCTTCACATGTGGCAGTAAAGCGTGGATCAATCACCACCACAAATAAATCACTTTGCTTTTGTTGTCTTAATTCTTTGGCTTTCATGATGCGTTGATACATCACGGGATGACACCATGCTGTATTTGAGCCTACTAAAACCACCATGTCAGTATATTCAAAATCGTCATAACTTGCAGGTACCAAATCCTCACCAAAAGCACGCTTATGTGCGGCAACTGCCGAAGACATACACAATCTTGAATTGGTATCGATATTGGCTGTGCCCAAATAGCCTTTAACGAATTTATTCACCACATAATAGTCTTCCGTCAACAACTGACCTGAAACATAAAATGCGATACTGTCACGACCATATTGCTCAATATAGTGTTGGAATTTATTGGCAATTAAATCTGTTGCACTATCCCAATCTGTGACCTGCTGATGAGGATGACGTCCAAGCATCGGATGTAAAACACGTGTGCCCAGCCCCAGCGTATCAGCTAAATTACTGCCTTTAATACACAGTTTTCCGTAATTCGAGGGATGATTGACATCGCCAAGCACAGACACTTTTTGTCCTAGCGTAGTGTCTTGCACTGTTGCTGTGACACCACAGCCTACACCACAGTAGGGACAAGTGGTTTGTGTGCTTGTGATCTTATGTTCTGTGGAGCTAGGCAGTTCCATTACCGGGATACTATTCATTGCTGCTGTGCTCCTCAATGCTATACATTTACTTGAAAATGGCTTTTATTTTTTTAATCTCCCTCCTTTTGAAATGAAGGGAGTTAAGCGATATAAATCAGCCTGCTTTTTTTAATGCAAAATCCCGACCAAACAGCAATTTATTGCGAATCGAAGAAATCGGGGTTTGATCAGCAATCAATTCAGCATACCAAGTGCCATCCTCTGTATCACCAAACAGTACCGCACCAACGACTTTATCCTTTTGAATAATAATGCGTTTGTAGATTTGACGTTTTTCATCATTTAAAATAATGTCTTCGAAATCTTCTAATGGCTGAGTGTTTTCTAAATCGATTCGGCCCGCTGAAAACACATCACAACCACTAACTTTTAACTGGGTTGGAACAGTCGGTGCTTTAAAGGTCAAACTGCCGTGTTCGGCCAAATGCGAGGCACAGATAAAGGCTTGCCCCCACAATGGTTCAACCAAGCCAAATGTTTGGTTCCGATGCTCAATGCATTCACCCACTGCATAAATACTTGGATCATAAGTTTGCATAGTGTCATTGACTAACACACCGCGGTTACAGCGTAAACCCGCACTTTGTGCCAACGCCATATTGGGGCGAATACCCACGGCAAAAACCACCAGATCTGCATCTAAAAGCCTGCCATCTTTCAACCGAACCTGCGTGACATGACCATTTTCACCAATTAATTCTTCTGTATTGGCTTCGGTAATAATCGGAATTCCCTTTTGTTCAATTGCTGTTTTCAACATTTGGCTGGCTTTGGCATCAAGCTGGCGATCCATTATGCGATCCATCAAATGTAAAACTGTCACATTCATACCACGTTGCTTTAAGCCATATGCGGCTTCTAGCCCCAATAGACCACCACCAATCACCACTGCATTTTTTTTAGATTTACAGTAGTCGAGCATATTATTTACATCATAAATATCACGGAAGCTTAATACCCCATCCAAATCTGAACCTTTGACTGGTGGAATAAATGGTTTTGAACCCGTTGCTAAAATCAAACGGTCATAACTCACCACCACACCTTTTTCGGTATAGACCTGCTTGCGGGGACGGTCAATTCGTACCGCAGCATCACCTGCAATAAAGCGAATGTTTTTATCGATATACCATGCATGAGGATGTAGCATAATATCGTCAATGGTTTTATCCCCTGACAACACAGGCGACAGCATGATTCGGTTATAGTTACCCCAAGGCTCCTCACCAATCACCGTTACGTCATAACGATCAGGTGCCATATCCAACAAGTCTTCTAAGCAACGCATTCCCGCCAATCCGTTACCGACCAAGACTAAATTGATTTTTTCCTGAGCCGTGCCATTATTGGTGATATAGGTTTTTTGTGGCGTTGGACTGACCCAAACCCGACCATTTTCAATTTTGCTTGGAAAAACCAATAATTTTTGATCTTTGTCTTCTAAACAACGACCTGTTGCTAAACTAAAATGTTGCTTATAAATCGGTGATGCAACTACACGTTCACCTTGTAAATCACCAATTATCCCACGCGACATGACAAAGGCTTTGCTAAATGGGTCTTGGTTGCTCAGCGCATATACACGCTTTTCACTGCCTACCCGAAAAATAGCCACTTGTTGTTGCCCCAGTAATGCGCCTACACCTGTATTGGGCGTAATGTCTTGCAATGCACAAATATCGAGCCAGTCGAGTTCATTCATATCTTTTAAAATGGTCATTGTATTTATCCTTTTAACAACGTTGATCAGATCTTCCACAAGACTTGTTTTAAGCTATGGAATAAGTCCAATAAAGCAAGTGTTCATATGCTTATGCTTCAACTACAGGAATACGGCTCTGATCACGTTCTGATTCAGTTTTTGGGCGAATTTGCCCACGTACTTTGGCAAACTGAATATGTGGATCTTGCTGTTGCTCAGCTTTGGCATTAATAAAGGTCACAAAACGTTTACGTACTTCAGGATCTTCCACCGCAGTACGCCATTCGTCTTGATAAGTGCCCACCACATGGCTCATTCGGCGTTCTAGTTCAGCAGCAACTCCTAAAGAATCATGCACAACAACCTCTTTGAGATAATCCAAACCCCCTTCCATATTGTCACGCCATACTGAAGTCCGTTGTAAACGATCCGCTGTTTGGATATAGAACATAAAGAAGCGATCGATATATTGAATTAAAGTTTGCGTATCTAGGTCAGAAGCTAAAAGTTCTGCATGACGAGGCTTCATTCCACCATTGCCGCAGACATATAAGTTCCAGCCTTTTTCAGTGGCAATTACCCCTACATCTTTACTTTGTGCTTCGGCACATTCGCGAGTACAGCCAGAAACTGCCATTTTTAATTTATGTGGAGAACGCAAACCTTTGTAGCGGTTTTCAAGGAAGATGGCTAAACCAACCGAGTCATCTACGCCATAACGACACCAAGTACTTCCGACACAGGACTTAACCGTACGTAATGACTTGCCATAAGCATGCCCAGACTCAAACCCCGCATTGATTAACTTTTCCCAAATTTCAGGCAATTGATGGACTTGTGCCCCAAATAAATCTACTCGTTGCCCACCAGTTAGCTTGGTATATAAGCCATATTCTTTGGCAATCTGCCCCACTGCAATCAAACCATCTGGGGTCACTTCACCACCTGCCATACGCGGTACAACAGAATAAGAACCATCTTTTTGAATATTGCCTAGATAGTAGTCATTACTGTCTTGCAGCCCAGCATGATTTGAGGTGAGAACAAAGTCATTCCAGCAAGATGCCAAGATATTGGCCACAGTCGGTTTGCAAATATCACAACCTAAACCATGCCCGTGTTGTTGAATCAAATCATCAAAAGTTTTAATTTCATTGACTCGTACCAAGTGATATAACTCTTGGCGTGAGTAAGCAAAGTGTTCACAAAGATGATTATTGACCGTTACCCCTTGGCGTTGTAATTCAGATTTTAAAACTTGGGTCACTAAGGGTGCACATCCACCACATGCGGTTGCGGCTTTGGTACATTTTTTTAAAGCACCTAATGAGGTCGAACCCTCTGCAATTGCACTACAAATATCTGCTTTAGAAACGTTATTACATGAACAAATCGTGGCACTGTCTGGCAATAAATCTACACCACTACCTCCCGCTTTTGCTGAAGATTGTGCATAGCCCGGCATGATTAAACTTTCTGGATTTTCAGGTACAGCCAATCCATTGAGCATCATTTGCAATAAGTCGTTATATTCTTTGGCGCAACCGACCAGTACCGCACCTAGTAATTGGGTTTTCTCTGCATTGACCACGATCTTTTTATAGACCATTGCATCCTCATCGGCATAGAAATAGCTCAATGCATTTGCAGTCATGGCATGAGCATCGCCTACCGATGCCACATCGACACCCATCAGTTTTAGCTTGGTGCTCATGTCTGCGCCAGCAAATGTAGGGCAACTTTGTTGCATCACATGCTTTGCCGCAATCCTTGCCATGTCATAACCGGGCGCCACTAAACCATAAATTTTATTGTTCCATAAGGCACATTCACCAATTGCATAAATGTCTGCATCTGAGGTTTGGCAGTAATCGTTGATCACGACACCACCACGCTCACCTAAAGCTAAACCACTTTGGCGCGCCAATTCATCACGTGGGCGAATCCCTGCTGAAAATAGAATAATATCTGTTTCAAGCTCTGAACCATCTGCAAACTTCATCACATGGGTGCTATTCACACCGTCTTCTATAGATGAAGTGGCCTTTTGGGTATGGACTTTCACGCCTAAATTTTCAATCTTGGCGCGTAAAACTTTTCCGCCCAAATCATCAATTTGTACTGCCATTAAACGGGGTGCAAATTCAACAACATGGGTTTCCAAGTCTAAATCACGAAGCGCTTTGGCAGCTTCCAAACCCAACAAACCACCGCCAATGACCACACCAGATTTTGCCGATAAACTCGCTGCCCGAATCGCATCCAAGTCATCAATGGTACGGTAAACAAAACAGTTGTTACGGTCGTGACCTGAAATTGGTGGAACAAAAGCATAGGAACCCGTCGCAAGCACCAATTTGTCATAGCTAATCACATCGCCATGATTGGTGGTGATGGATTTATTGCAGGTATCTATATCAGTAGCTTTGGTGTTTAAGCGCAGGTCGATACCATAAGCATCGGCAAAGTCAGCACGACAGAGGGTTAAATCTTTTGCAGACTTCCCTGTAAAATATTCAGTCAAATGTACACGGTCATAAGCTAAACGGGGTTCTTCTGCCAAAATCGTGATTTCAACCTCATCACCTGCATGTTCCAGCACAGATTCAATAAATTTGTGCCCAACCATTCCATGACCAATCATCACTAATTTCATATCGATTCTCCTCGATTGTTTTTGCTCTTGTTATTCAATTAAGTCGCACTGTTTTGTTTAAGACTTACAGCATTTTGTTCCATGCTATTTCGCTCAAGTACCGCAGCTTCAAATAACTTTTGCTCTTTCTCTTTATGTTCAACCGAAAAACGGATCATCAATACACAACTTGCAGCAATCACCACCAAACCACCTAAAACCATCAGCGTCGTTTGAATATCCAACATGTCTTTTAATAAGAAACCAGCAGCAACAGCACCGACATTACCGCCTGCACCGATAATGCCAGCCACACCACCCAAAGCATCGCGATCAATAAATGGAACCAGTGCATAGGTCGCACCGCAAGCCATATGGGTAAATAAAGCAAATACTGTCATGACCAAAATCGCCAGAATTGCGGTATTCATTTGAGAAAAGACAATCAGAAATACGCCTTCTAACAAGATCATGGCAAACAATACTTTAGTACGACCATCGAGACCTTTTTTAGTCGCCACCTTGTCTGAAACAATACCGCCAAGTGCACGGGCAAACAGTGCCAGTAAACCAAAAATCCCTGCGGCCATACCCGCTTCTTTTAAACCAAATTTGAAATGATCCACGTAGTACATTGCGACAATGTTGTGAATAAAAATTTCGATACCAAAACAAGCAGCATAAGCACCAAATAGAATCCAGACACGGTAGTTTTTTGCAGCATGTATTAAAATCGCCATACCACCTTTTTTATCACTGCCTACATGCAGACCTTGTGCACGAAGTTCTTTAAAATCACCTTGTGGACAATCTTGAGTAAACTTCCAATACATTGCACCGACGATTAACATCAGCACACCAGGTACAATCAGCGCAATTCTCCATCCCATGGCTTGTTCAACACCAAACATCACCAGTGCAGCAAGCATCAATGGCATCAATGCTTGAGTTGCGCCACCACCCGCATTGCCCCAACCTGCGGTGGTTGCATTTGCAGTTCCCACCACATTTGGCGCAAACATAATACTGGTGTGATATTGCGTGATGACAAAGCTGGCACCAATTGCACCAATCAATAGACGGAAAAATAAAAAGGATTCATAACTATTGGCAGATGCCACACCAAATACAGGGATACTGCCGATAATCAGTAATGCGGTATAGGTTTTACGAGGACCGTATTTATCGCACAAGGGACCGACAATCAGACGTACTAAAATCGTGATGGCAACCGCGGCAATATTGATATTGGCAATTTGATCTTTAGTCAGATGGAATTCACCTGCAATAACAGGCATTAACGGCGCACAGGCAAACCATGCAAAGAAACAGACAAAAAAGGCGAGCCAACTCATATGGAAGGCCCGCATTGCTGCGCTGCTAAAATTGAAAAGATGAATTTTTGTCGCTTTTTTCGCATCTAAATTTGAAGACATAGCTTCGATCTCCTGAACTGAACGCATATAAGTTGCTGTTATGCACGAGGCATATCAGTAACGATCAGAACGGACGTCGTTGGCCGTCTTACAAATTTTGAAAGTCTTCTTTGACTTGGATTAAATCAATGCATAGTTCATGCCAGTTTTATATTTTGGCTATATATTTTTTTATTTTGCTTGAATACTCAGTACTTATGATTTAATGGTCGTGCATAAATAGCGCAATCAACCATCATGTTTTCTGTCTGTGCGGATAAAATGTAAATCATAAAACTGCATGTTTAGGAGGCAAATTGCGTCAATAAAGTGCATCACTTTTCTTTAACATCCTGCAACTATGATTTTAAACAGCAAATTTAATCCGAGATATTGGCATCTAAATTGCTTATATGCTGAAAGTTCATGTCAGGACAGATCTGAGTAGCGACATGCCAAAATTAAGAATTGCCCTGATCGATGATGATATAGAGCGGGCATCTTTTATCAAATCATCTTTGATCGAACATGGTTTCGAGGTGGTCGCATGCCTGATGATTGACCATTTAAACAGTACAGATCTTCAACACTTACATGCCGATGTGATTTTGCTGGATATGGACCATCCACATCGAGATATTATTGAAAGCTGCGTAAGTCAGTTTGATTTGCCCACTGTGCTTTTCACTAAAAACTCGCAAAAAGACACCATCAAAAGTGCCATTGAAGCAGGTGTAACTGCCTATATTGTCGATGGTATTGATCCTGAAAAACTGGAAAGTATTTTAGAAATTTCGATTGAGCAATTTAAAAAACATAAAAAACTCTTGAAAGATCTCAATGAAACCAAATGCAAACTAGCAGACCGAAAAGATATTGAAAAAGCCAAAGTGATGCTGATGCAGATGCATCAAATTGAAGAAGAACAAGCCTTCAGTTTGTTACGAAAAAATGCCATGAGTCACCGTATCACCATGGGGGAAATGGCAAGAAAGTTAATCGATGCTCAAGCCTTGCTACAAGCTAATTTCAAGGAATAAACAATGAACACACTTGAAACCACGGACATTCAATTAGGCTATATTCCTTTGCTGGATTGCACTGCAATACTTTGGGCACAACATCAAGGCTATTTTACTGAGCAAGGCCTCAATGTTACGTTGGTGAAAGAACCTTCATGGGCCAGTTTACGTGACCGTTTAGCTTTTGGTATTTTAGATGCCGCACATTGCCTTTCTGCCATGCTTCCTGCTGCTGCGACAGGCAATGATCAACTGGGTATTCCCTTACAAACCTCATTGGTGTTGAGTACCAATCGTGCATTTATCAGCTTGAGCCAAAAATTGTGTTATGAATTAAAAATTCACATGCAAGATAGCGCGCAAGAGTCAGCAGCAAAAGTGGTTCAAGCATTAAAACAAGGCGATAAAATACAACTGGCCCATGTGTTTAAACAGTCCATCCACCATTATTGTTTAAGAGAATGGTTGGCTTTGGCAGATCAAGAGCTAGCCAAAAAATATCAACCATCCACACTGCCCCCTTCGTATATGGTGGATGCGATTTCATCACAACTCATTGATGGATTCTGCGTCGGTGAACCTTGGAATATCCAAGCGCAGATTGAAGGTTATAGTTATGTGATTGCCGAGAGTAAACAGATTATTCCTGAAGTCGCGGATAAAGTTTTGGCGACCACCCATGAATGGGCAAACAAGCATCCGAATACCTTAAATGCATTGCAGACAGCAATTCAGCAAGCACAGCATGATTTAAGCACCTTGCAACCACTACAACCCATATGGCACATGTTAGAAGACAGCGAGATTATCCGATTCAACTGTTCACATTTGGTGCATACCTATGCGTTTCATAAAATACAAAATATTATTCGCTCTTTTGGGACACAGGACCGACCTAAACCAGATGATTTTGAATGGATTATTCAACAAATGTGTAAATGGGATAACTTAGAACTCGATACGACACAAATCAAAAATATTTCGACTCAATGCACAGGACATTTAATTGAATAGGCTGCTGATTTAAATAAACTTAACTAAAATCAATATTTATTTAATCGGTTTGTTAATTGAGTATCAAACGAATGAATTTTTTAATCGTAAACTATTATTTTTAGAATAATTTCAAGAATAGGCTTGCTTCATATGTTCTTTTTAAAATCATAGATCAAAATATTCTCGCTGTATTCATCAGGTTATACACATGTCATGCTTGTAATTAAGAGTCGTCTAATATCGTTTGCGGGGGAGTATTTGTAGTCATGACTCAATGTCATGACCCGCCTGTTTTAACAGCTTAAAATAGTTTTCTATTTTCCAACACTAGCCATACCAAGTTGTCAATTCTATACTGCTTGGGTTGTAACAACGCTAGATTTTTAGGTAGAGGCAATATCTTTAAGCGCTGACGCTAATGAAGCAAGTGGATTCATATTAAGTTTTACAAGACTCCCGTAGCGTTTAACTAATCGGTGATCTAAGTATGGAATGGTAAATTGGAAAGCATGCCCTCCAATTTAACTTAAATATATTTAATTGTGTAGATACCTATGCCTTGAGATTTCACTTCTGAGTCCGAGACAGATGGTTCACTCTTACTATTGTCGCCAGCAAACGGTTATAGACTTATTCGAATTTCATATTCAACATCTTATCTCTTCAGCCTCGCTACTTTAATCACGATCTGTAAAAACAGGATCTGTTAAATCCTCCAGTTTTGGCTGTGTTAAAAAATATTCATGTCCTTCTTCTGGAAAATAGTTCCCGCGTCTTATGTCTGTCGGTGCCAAATAATACTCATACGCACCATCAAGCGAACGTTTTTCTTTACCTTTTTGCAAGTAAATTTCTTTGATTTTAAAATCAGCATCCAGCTCAATTTTTAAATTTGAAAACTCATAAGGATATACTGGCTGATCATTGGTCGCTAATGAGCGTTGAGGATAGAGTGCCTGAAAGTTTTTAAAATACGCATTTAAATTGGGGTCTTGATAATAAGGAATATAATCATCAATTAACCATTTCGGAATCGGAAATAAATTGATTGAAATGTAGTAACGCACTCCCGTCGGCTTATAGGTCACCCATGTCACTAAAGTAACTGGTGCTGCTTTAAGTCGTAATTTATCTGCCTCTACTCGATCGTCAAGGATAGCAAAACGTTCCGTATTGACATATTCGGCATAATATTCACCAGACCATTCACCATTAGGCGCCGTCACCTCAAGGTTCCATGGATATCGAGTTTGTAGCATTTTGTACCAGTCCGCACTGACTTTAAAACTGCCATCCATCCAACGTTTATACAGTTCGGCATTACGCTTTTTAAATTCATCAAATGCTGTTTTAACATCACGCGTTCGAATATCGTTGGCCCTTAAATACTCCATATCCGACGTACGTGTTAAACCAACTACTGTTGCATAGTCACCATCTATTTTCTTGGCTTGCCATGAACCAATTTCTTCTCGAATCCCTGGACCCACAGCAAATAAAATAATCCAGCCTTTCGGGGCAAAACCAATATCAAAAGTATCATACACTTTAGGTGGGCTATCCTCTTCCTCATCCCCCATTCCTTTATGCACGGTGGTAAATAGACGTTGAATTTTATCTTTAGGTAAGGGCTGGATCAATTGATAAAACTGGTTATCGATACTGTCAAAAAAAGTCAGATGTAATACTTCTGGTAAGGGTTGCTTAAAGGAATTTCCGCCGAGTGGTGTGCCTCCACGCCCCCATGCACCACTAGAACCATCCAATGTCCTTAACCAAGTGCCATCTGCCAAATAAAAGGCGGTTCGCATATTTTCATCCACGGGAGATTTCACGATATGCGAGTCTACATAAATGTCTTTGTTACTGTCTTTATAACGACCAAATACTGCGGATGAAGTCATAACACCCCATTCTATTTCTTTTGGTTTATTCATAATGTGAACTCGATAAAAATAAGTCGCTAATGCCAGTAAAACGACAATAAATAGGCTGGCAAATAAAAAGTATAAGTTTTTTGTTTTAACCATTATGGATTTTCCGATATGGCAGACCATTTTTAAGTCGAATACTATAACCTAAATCTTCAGTCATTCCGCCATCGTAAGTCTTTTTAGCTGACCAGTGTAAGTATTGATTTCGTAAGCTTCGAACTTGCCCTTGATCTTTAAGACGTAAATCTACAACGCTCCCCCATGCCGCAGTCTTAACCACACTGGCTGGATGACTAGCCATTAAATTTTTAACAATACCCTTTAAATTCTCATTTTCATAAGTAACAATATTAGCGTTAAATTGAATCTGTCCATATTGTTGCGTCATCAAACGCATAGTTCTTAGAGCAATTTTATGATAATCATTGGGGATATTTTTTCGAACTGCATTATATTCATTTTTCCCTACACTCTGAATCTGTTGTGCGGTATAGAAACCTTTGTCTATAAACCACTTCTTTAACGCTTCAGTGGTAATATGGTAGCTGTCATTTAAACCACTTGGATAACTGCCACCAATATCTGAATGTGCTCCATCCATGACCACCTCATATCCATATTTATCTCGCATCGCCCCCATGATGTTGGTCAGTGAAAAATATTCACGATATTCATCCCCCGCAGCGATATGAAAAACTTTAGTGATCTTTTTATCATCGGCGTCAAAATCTGTAAAATTCAAAGTCAGTTCTTTAACATCATTATCAAAATTAGGTTTTACTGCTGTTGAACCAGCACCAATGATCGGCCCCAATAAAATCACTTTTCCTGCTGCCATTGCATCAATGGTTTGAAACGATGAAACCGTGTCAAAAATTCCCACAAAACGAAATCGTACTTGTTTAGATGAAAATCCCCAACCTTTAAATAGCTTTGGTTTAGATTTTGCTAAATGAACAAAATGTCGTGCTGTAGCAGCACCTCGACTAAAACCAAATACATTAATCATTATACTACTTGGTTTAGGGGCATTTTTTTCTCCATTTAATTTATTATAAGCTTTTTTAATTTCAGCAAATGCAGATTCCGCACGAGTCTTTACCCCAGTATCCCCACTACCATAGGCAAAACCAGCCTTGCTATCTTCTTCATCTTTGGTTGAACCCATTCCCTGAATATAAATCCAAATATTATCCTTACTTTCACCATAACGTTGACTAAATAAATGCGCCACATTGGAGTAAGCATTGGTATAACTTTCATAGGCATCTTTATCTTTTGCTATTTGTTTTGCATACTTCGCTTTATTATCAATATTATACAAATTGTTTTTTGTTCCATCAAAAAACACATTAACCACCACAGGTTTAACCACAACAGTTATAGAAGAGTTTTCAGGTTTATTGGTTTGTGCCGTTTTAAGTGGTAATGCCTTATTTTTCGATGTGCTATTTTCTAAATTCGATACTTTACGAGTTGGAAGTCCCATAATATGATTCCTTTATTCTTGGTTTCTATTCTTCTTCGCCATCATCAGCAGAAATCTCAAGTTGTGTGACATCATAACCAGAGCTTAAACGTATGGTTTCACCCTTTTCATTACTGACTCCTCTGAATACTTTGCCATCACCTGTCACAATCTTATAAGCAAAACCAGAAACTGGTAGGCCTTTAGGATCTTTGAGTACAAACATTTCATTAAAAGGATCTTGCGGAAGGGTAAAATCAATCGACTTCGGCCCCAGTATCGAATGTTTTGATGTAAAGACTTTCGACTCGCCCTTGGTCCCTTGCTCAATTCCTTCTGCTGTAATTTTAATATAATTACCTTTAACATTGAGTACAATTTCTTCAGCGGCACTGATTTCAATGGTCTTTTTCTTACTAATGATTTTCATTGTTTTATCTGCCACAAGATCCATTTCTCCTGTCTGAGCCTGTATGTCTACTTTCCCAAACGCTGCAATCAAACGCATGCCTTGTTTAACCGCAAACAAACTTACTTTTTCAATCGCATGGACAATAAAATTCTTTTGTGTACTAATATTTACACTACTACTGGCAATTTGATTGATATCAGCATCAGCAGATAAATGAATATCACCCGTTGTGGTTAAGCCTATTCCCTGTGGTGAAGACAATAACAGTACTGCATTATTAAATTTTGCAATATCTTGTTGAATGTTCTCAGCAAAGGCTTTTAACTGTTCTACAGACTCAATAACATCTGTTTCGTGTTGCTTTGCAACATCATTCAATGATTTACTATGAGCTTGACTTTCATTCAGCTGTTTTTTTGCTTCTTCTGCTTCCATATGGTCACCTGAAGCAGCAGCTTGTTTATAGCTGGTTAACAGTAATCCACTCCCGCCACGCACAGCACCATAATCATCTGTACGTATCTCAAAACCTATGCCACGATCTTGACTCGTTTCTGTGTCTTTCGGGTGACTCAACTGACCTAGATTCAGTTGGCTTGCAGAATAACTACTTTGAAGTTGAGCACTTACTTGACCTTGCGTATCATCGAAGCGTAATTGATTAAATCCTGTTGCATCTATTTCACTACTTCGAATGCCACTTAAACGACGGGTATCTGGTAAAGTGCCCTTGATATCAAATTTGGTTGGACTTCTTTCTGCTTCATGGATTCGTCCCATAACAAATGGACGATCTACATCGCCATTGAAAAAATAAACCACAACCAATTCGCCGATACGCGGTAAAAAGCGTGAACCAAAGCCTTCACCAGCCCATGAGTTCAGAACCTCTACAAATGCTGAATCTGTATCATTGTCATTTGATCCACTCCCACCATCATGGTTATTATCTTCTGATCTGGAAAACAAGAATCGAAGCTTAATCCGTCCCCACTCATCGACATAGATCGTTTCACCTTGTGGTCCAACCACACGAGCATGCTGAGGATAAGCAGCAGGTTTGTGCAGCCTTGGATGATACTCTGGAACAACAGGAATATGACGACGAACCAAAGTAAGTTGACAACCTTGTTTTTCTTCCCCTACATCTATACCCCATTGATTGATCTGAAGTAGTTTATGGATTGTTTCACTAAAATCTTTTGGCAAGTTATTTTGATGGAAGCTTTTCTTTTTTAAGATCAAAAACTGTTTGTCGCTGGAATTGTGCTGATCGATTTCAAAATGTCCATTAAATTCAAACCAATATCCAACTTGTACATCACGAACGGTTCCTTGAGCAATAAATTTTTTTGCTTGTAAGTCATGATATCGAGCTAAGTTTAAATTCAACTTCTCTAATTGCGCATTACTCGACTTTGTTGCACCATCCTCCCCCTTTAAGTCACTAATCCATGCTGGCGTTATATGCCAAGATTGTTCTAAACTTAAGTTTTGATTGTCGTAATATGCACTATGACAATGGTTTGAAAGTGAAGAGCCTGGCCAATCTGTTTGTTCTAAATAATCAGCTTGCCAACGCTGTATATGTACAGCAGTCGGTTGTAATGTTCTTTTGGCAATAAAGCTTGTTATCGTATCAGCCAATTCGACACTGCTGCTTCGATGGTAACGAATTTCTTGCCGATCCAGTTGACTAAATTGGCTGCTATCATCAATAAGTTTAAACTTTTGCGCTTGTATAGAGTCATCATATGATGAAACGATAAGTTGTGCCTCATCTATACACCAGCACACGCCTTCTGAGCGAAGTAATCTGGTCACTAGACTGTAATCACTTTCGTCCACCTGCATGGTAAATGGTCGTATATCATATGTTGCTTTTAGACCACTCAAATCCAATGTCAAACTCTTGGCAAATAGAGGTGATCGTTGCTGCCATTCTTCAAATATAATTTTTACGATATCAATTATGGACTTATTCATAAAAATACGATTATTACGGTTATATCGCCATAATGATGTCGCATCTTCTAAAGTTATTTTATACAGTGTTAACGCACCATCAGACTGCCCTAATTCAGCACCAGTAATAATACCAGATGTCCTAAATAATTGATTTTTATCCGTCCGAACATCAACGGAAACTTGGCAGCCAATTAGTTTTTTCAATGGAATCAAACTATTTGCAGCGACACAAATTAACTCTGCTTTAAGTCCTTGGTTAATTTCATGATTAACACTCAAATGGTTTAAAAATAATTGATGATTGAGTTCAGCATTTGAAAAATTTGCAGTTATTGTACGATTAGTCCAATTTTTTCCAAAAGATCATATATATTTATATTTAGCATAGTTAATTTATTTTAATCAAATTTATAAGTCATTATAACCAATTTTCATATATTAACAATATTGTCAACTGGCATTTTTGAACACATAATAAAAAACACCCTCAAGCTTTTAATCTCCCTCAAAATCAATAATAGATATGAGTTTCTGTTCTATTGCTAAGAACTCAATATATTCAAGCACAGGTTTTTTAATAGGCTGATTGAGTTGTTGAAATGAAACGTTTTCGTTATTTAAAAAACACCAAACTGCTTGGGTTGTAGCAAAGCTAGTTTTGGGTAGAGGCAATATCTTTAAACGCTGGGCTAAGGAAGTGAGTAAATTTATATTAAGTTTTACAAGACTCCAGTAACGTTTAACTAATCGGTCATCTAAGTATGGAATGTTAAATTGGAGAGCATGCTCTCCAATTTAACTTAAATATATTTAATGGTGTAGATACCTATGCCCAAGGGGAGAAAGGACTTTGAAGAGCAATATGATCACTCAACAGGGTCATTTTTTAATTTATGCAAGAGATCTCATATAAGCCAATATCCAAACATTGTTCTTAAATTTTGGACATTGGCACATGTTTACAGCTTAGAATTTAACAATATCGCCTTTTAAAGCCACACTCGCAAGTGCTGTACCTTTATAACATTGGTATGTGGTGGTGTTTTTTGATTCATTTGCTTTGAAATAGCTCACAATATTGGTCACTGCATTAGCACCTTTATCTTTTGCTGCACTTTGCAACTGGATTAATGCTGAACGTAATACATGATCACAAGCCTTTTCCGCAGACTTTCCAAAACCATTGGTTTTTTTATTGCTGACAACCGCTTTTTCTAAAACTTGACCGCCAGATTTAGTCCCAGCAAGATAAAATTTTACCGATCCATCTAAAAATCCATCAGCCACAGCTCGATCTACAGCTTCTTTAAAATTGAGATTATGAACAGTGTCCGCAGCTTGTGCAGAGACGATTCCACCAAAGCATAAAGTTGAAACAACAACCAAGTGTTTAAATGACATCGTTTTTTTCCTCTTTTAAGTATGTTTTAAAATAATGGAGGTGTTGATCCCTCCGAATGCAAAATTATTGGTCATGATGGTTTTTGCATTCATATCTCGTGGCTCTCGCACGATATAATCCAAATCACCACATAATGGGTCAATTTCATCCAAATTTAAAGTATGGATAAACTGTTGGCGTTGCAGCATTTCTATACTCAGCCAAGCTTCGATTGCACCACATGCACCAAGAGTATGTCCAAAATAACTTTTTAATGAGCTGATCGGTTTTTTACCAAATATACGTGCAGTGGCTTGAGTTTCTGCAACATCGCCTTGATCTGTCGAAGTCCCATGTGCGTTAATATAATCAATCTCTTGCGCAGAAATTGCGGCATCTTTAAGTGCCATGCGCATACATCTTTCCATCATTTCTGAATTTGGACGAGTGACATGCTCACCATCCGTATTGCTGGCATAACCGATGACTTCTGCATAGATTGTTGCACCACGTGCCAGTGCATGTTCATATTCTTCTAGCACTAAACAGCCAGCACCTTCACCAATTACCAAACCATCACGATTTTTATCAAATGGACGTGGTGTTTTTTCAGGTGTATCGTTCATCCCACTGGTGGCTAACAACACATCAAATACTGCTGAACCTGTCGCGCTGAGTTCCTCAGCACCACCCGCAAGCATCAGCTTTTGTTTACCTAATTTAATCGCTTCAAATGCCTGTCCGATGGCCATTGAACCTGAAGTACAGGCACTTGATGTGGGTAAGGTTAAACCTTTTAAACCAAAATAAACCGTCATATTCACAGCGCTGGTATGTGACATCATTCGGATATACGTGGTCGCGTTTAACTGACTCATGTCGTTGTCTATGAGCATTTTCCCAAACTCTTTGACTGCATCGACACTCCCCGCAGAGGAGCCAAAAGCAACCCCAGCATCGCCACTTTTCAAAATAGGATGATCGATCAAGCCTGCATCTGCCAATGCTTTTTCAGCACAAATCACCGACATCAATGCAACTCGTCCCATACCTCGTGTCACTTTACGATTAAAATGTTTAGGGATCTCAAAGTGCGCTACTGGGCCTGCAATTTTGCAACGTAGATCGGTATAAATATCCCAATCAGGCATCACACGAATGCCATTTTTTGACGCTTGGAATTGGGCAAAAACTTCATCTGCCGTTTCACCCAGTGAAGTGATTCCCGACATTCCCGTCACAACAACACGTTTCATTAAATCAGTCCCCCATTCACCGAAATCACTTGCCGAGTAATATAGCTTGCGTGATCAGAACAGAGAAAGTTCACCGTATGCGCCACTTCATCGACCTGTCCCATACGTTGTAATGGAATCATTTTTAAAGCATGTTCTTTTACTTCTTCTGTGACCATTTCCGTTTCAATCAATCCCGGTGCAACGCAATTCACCGTAATTTTTCTTTTTGCCAGTTCTAAAGCCAAAGCTTTGGTCGCACCAATCAATCCCGCTTTTGCCGCACTATAATTGACTTGACCACGATTCCCCATAATGCCAGAAACAGAAGAAAGCGTCACAATACGCCCGCCTTGTTTTAGGCGAATCATCGGCATCACTAAAGGTTTTAATACATTATAAAAACCATCCAATGAGGTTGAAATTACTTCATCCCAGTCATTGTCGGTTAAAGCTGGAAATGCGCCATCATGGGTTAAACCTGCATTTAGCACCACACCATAAAATGCACCATAAAGCTCGATATCTTGTTCCAGTATCTGTCGGGTGTTTTCACGTTGTGTGACATCAAAAAGTAGCGCATAACTGTTTTGCCCCAAAGCTTGGATTTCAGCGACCACTTGCTCAGCATCAGCACGTCTAGAACGTGCATGCACCACCACATCAAATCCAGATTTTGCTAAAGCTAAAGCAATTGCTTTGCCAATTCCTCGACTAGATCCCGTCACTAATATTCTTCTCGACACACTTAATTCCTACTTATTGCTCAGCTTTCACAGGTGGTTCATAAACACTTAAAATTGCGCTAATTTCATGTTCTTCATAGCTTATTTCACAAGAGAATTGTGCCAAGCCTTCATGTAAATATTGTTGTTCAGCTCGAATGGTCAATGTTTTACCAAATTCAAAATAAGCCAAAGGTAAATTTAATTTGCGTGTTCCGAGCAAATAACCAATTTGTGGCGTTTGCCCCATTTTTTGTCCTTTTGCTCCAGCAAAGGCACTAATGGTTTGTGCCATGAGTTCAATAGTACTCCAAGTCGGCAAACCATGTTCATCACTAAACATCAATTCAGGTGTAATGGTTAGGTTGGCAAGTGCAAAATTCTCACCTAACTCAAGCAGTTGATCAACAAAAACCATCGGTTTTTCATGCGGAATAAATTGAATAGCATCTAAACTCATCTGATTTCAGTTCCAAAAATAAGGCTGACATTACTACCGCCAAAGGCAAATGAATTACTCATCACAAAACGCACAGGATCAGATTGAGCAGTTTGAGTTAAATCATCCTGTTCAACGTAATGCTGATCATCCAATTCAGGGGCAATCATGCCATTTTGATGAAGGGGTAACCAGTTTTGATCTTTAAGCACTTGCGTACAAATATAGGCTTCCAATGCACCCGCAGCACCCAAGCAATGTCCGGTTTTATGCTTAGTGCTACTTAATGGAACAGCATAGTCCTGAAAGACCTGTCGAACTGCTTTAATTTCCATATCATCATTGTGCGTGGTTGCGGTGCCATGCAAATTAAGGTATTGAATATCTGAAGCTTTTAACTGTGCCTGATCCAGTGCTTTTTGCATTGCAGTTGCAGCACCTTTGCCTTCTGGATGCGGTGCAGAAATATGCCATGCGTCCATAGACTCCCCCGCAGAAATCAACATGACCGGTGCTCGTTCTTTACTGAGTAAAAACAAGCTTGCGGCCTCACCAATATTGATCCCATCACGCTGATATCCACATGGGCTACAGATACCTGCACTCAAATTTTCCAAGCTATTAAAACCATTTAAGGTCAGTTTAGCGAGGGTATCTACGCCACCCACCAATACAGCATCGGCAAGGTCTGCATTAAGCAAACGTTGCCCACTGGCAAAAGCTTTGGCACTTGAAGAACAGGCCGTAGAAATCGTATACGCAAGACCATCCCAGCCCAAATAGATTTGCAAAGCTTTGGCGAGATTACCCATTTCCTGTTTTTGCTGTTGAATCACGGTCTCAGTTTGGCCTTGAAAGTAGGCTTTTAATAAGGGTTCATTGTCCGAAATACCTGACGTTGAGGTCCCAACAATGATTGCAAGCCGCTTTTTATCAAACTTAGCCACATAGTCACGTAACTGAGATTCACATTGTGCAAGCGCAGTTAAGGCAAAACGAAAATTACGCGAGTCATAGTTTTGCAGCGCAACTGGAATATCGCTACATAACGGATGTGCATAAGCACCCACCCATACAGGCTGATCAAAAATCAAAGATTTATTCAGTGTTAAACTGTTTTCCAATGAGGTCAATTGTGCCTTGACCTGTTCAGGATGATCACCTAAAGCAGATAAACTGGCTGAACAATGAATGCCTACAGCGGGATAATTTAAATCAATCTTTTTTGTCATTTTTTTGCAGATCTTCCACTTCACTTTGCTCTAATGAATTGTCTTTCAAAGTATTTTCCACAGGACTAAAGATCATTTGATAAGGAACTTGCAGATTATCCAACTCAATATGATCAGCACGCGTTTTTATCGTTAAAACATTTTTTTGATCGATCTCAATTTCAGTCTGATCAACGCCCTGTTTCACTTTAACATTTTCTAAATGATTTTTTGCAAAATCAGGATAAGTTGCAAACAGAATATCTCGAACCACAAAATCAAAGGGTAACAAACGCATCGGTTTTATCCTTTCATGCACCTGCACTTTTTGACCATCGAAATCCAGTCTAAACAGTTGCTGTCCAGTTAAGCTTAATGCAAACATTTGCAAGTTTTTTGCCTGTTGTTCTTGGTAGAGTAAAAAGCTAAAACTTTGATTTTTCCAGACGACTTCAACTTGATCTTGACGCTGATAATGCGCCAAGGCTGGATCAGCAGACCAAACCACAGGAACCAGACCTTGTGGCTGTGGATACATATTTTGACAGGCACCAAGCACTAACAACAGACTGATGCTCATTGCTTTTAACCAAATTTGCATTATTCGCTCTCAAGTATTTTGCTCTGTTCCAGATCCTGACGACAATACTCAGCCAAGGTATTTAAGCGTTGTCGTGCATTGCGATAGATTGGATTAGTTTCATCCCAAGCATAACCCGCCAATAATGACGCAATCATACGACGGATTTTTTCATTTTGATTTTTTGAAAATACCACATCTTGAAACTCACCGTCGTACCATGCTTCTACATACGCGCGAAATACTTTGATTCCTTTACGCAAAGGTTTTTCATATTCTTGCATCCAGTCCACTTGCCCACCTTGTAAGACTTGATCGACTAAAGGTACCGCCAAACTTGAAGACTTGAGTGCAATGGTCACCCCAGATGAAAATACAGGATCTAAAAATTCACCCGCATTGCCCAGCAAAGCAAAATTGCGCTGTGCTAAGGTTTTAACATTTGCTGAATAGCCCACCAAAGTACGGATTGGCGTATCAAACTTCATATTACGCAGAACATGCGACAAACTCGGTTCATCTGCAAGAATATCTTTAAATAAAGCCAATAATGCTTCAGGCTCATCAGAGATATAACCATAATGATCAAAGAAATCCTGTTCAGCAACAATCCCAAATGAACAGCGACCATCCGCAAACGGAATTAACCAATACCATCCACGATGATCTTTTTCATGTACCGTAATCAGGATTTTATTTCGGTCGAATTCAGGATCATCCAAGATCCCATCTTCAATATGACTAAACACCGCACGGCGTACTGGGAAATTTGAAGGGCTTTCCAGATCTAGAAGTTTCGGCAAAATACGACCGAATCCACTGGCATCCAGTAAAAATTTAGCCTGAATTTGATAGATATTTTCCTGCTCATCTTTAACCGTTAATACAGGATGATCAAGCTCTACATCAACTGCAACAACCTCATGTCCAAAACGAATTTCAGCCCCATATTGTTCAGCTTGCTGTGCTAAAAGATGGTCGAAATTGGCACGTCTAATCTGCCATGTCGTTCCAGGACCTTCACTAAATTTTTGAGTAAAATCGTAGTAGCTGCGTTGATGACCACGTAAAAATGCTGCCCCATTTTTAAATTGAAATGCATATTCTTCAACATGTTCACGTACTGTTTCTAATAAGCCCGCCTCTTCTAAAAACACCATACATTGTGGCAAAAGTGATTCACCGATCGAAAAGCGAGGAAAATGCTGCTTTTCAATGATCACCACTTGATAACCTTTGTGTCGAAGCAGTGCTGCTGCGGAACTTCCCGATGGTCCTGCCCCGATGATCACCACATCTGTTTGTTGTAAATCTAAACCCTTCATGTATTCACCTTAATGTTCAGTTCTTTGACTGATTAATTGATTTTGATTTAATTTTGAGTCTGCCGGCGTAAACAGCGTGGCATAGATAAACGAAAAAATTACCCCAAAAAGGACCGTTAACCCAAAACAATGTATTGCATAGGTATGGCTTAACGCCAATAAACCGAATCCCAACAACGTCGACATCATACAGAGAAATAATGCCATCCCGACCACATGCGGATGATCGTGCCCTTGACGGTAGAAAATGGCGTAATCCACACCAATCCCTAAGATGAGAAAAACCCCCATTACACTAAATAGATTAATCTCAACGCCCATCCATGCCTGTAATGCAAAAGTGCTCATCAACGCCAAAGTCACAGGCACCATCAAAGCGAACACCGATTTAATCCCATAGATCAGCATTAAACCGATCGCTAAGGCAATTAATGCATAGACAAAAAGATATTCAGCTTGGATACGATGGTCTTGAAATAAGCTCGATAAATTATGTACAGGACGAACCAGCTTATTCTGCTGATCTTGCAAAGCCTCTACGGCTGTTACATCTTTTATGCCTTGAATCAAAATCAATCTTTGCTGCGGATTAACCTGTAAAAATGCCAAAGGGTGGGCAGCAAACTGATCTAAATTTAGCAATGTTTGTTGAGACAATCTTGCTTGCCAACTCAGGACATCTTTCGGATCAAGTTGCATCGCGCTTGCATATTCCACCAGTACTGATTTTGGAATTTTCTGTAGCGCTTCAACATTCTGCTGTTGCTGTTCCAGCGAAGGAATCGTTTGCCCGATTGCTTGAAACCCGTCAATTTTGCCCTGTTGTTTTAACTGAGAAAGCGCATGGATTAAGTGTTGTTCTTGCCTTGCAAGATCCTTTGCTGAATTTGCATAAATTGCAAAATAATCACTGCCCTGCGCTTGCCCAAAACGCGAACGGATATATTGATCTTCCTGCTTTAAATGTTGATCCATGCTTTGCAAATTACGCACATCATCATTACTTTTGATCAGCAGCAAACTTGATCCTGAAACCACAAAGATCACAAAAATCAACAGATAACGCTTTGTTGCGTGCGCTAAAAAATAATTACGCCATGTGCCAATAAAGCTTAATCTGCGTATTGCGGGTTCAGCATTTAAGGCAGGTAAACGCGGTAGTAATAATAGACTGGTGATCCCTGCAGCAGTTAAGCCCACCATTGAAAATACGGCAATCTGCTTAAAGCCCGGAAAAGGTGTAAAACTTAAAAATAAATAAGCCAGCAATGTGGTTGAAAGCCCGATCAACAAACTGGGTAAAATCGGCTTTAATACGGCAAATCCATTGAGATGTCGTTGCTGTGATTGCATCGCCATAAAGTAAAAGGAAAAATCGACACATACCCCAATCAGACTTGCACCAAAAACCAAAGTCATCAGATGTATTTCGGAAAATATCCAGTGGGTTACCGCAAAAGCCACCATTGACCCTGTGGCAACTGCAATAAACTCGGTCAACATCGGGCGAATAGAGCGGAAACCAAACCAGACCAAAAGCAAGACACCGATACTCGAACCCACGCCGATTGTAGAAATTTCATTCTTTGCAGATTGGGTACCAAAATGCGAAAAAACAATTGTTCCAGTCCAGTGCGGTTTCACCCCGATCTTGCTCAATTGCTGATTAACATTAGTCATCCATTGGGCAGTTTGTTCTTGATACTCAATATCATAAGGACTTTTTAAAAGTTCTAAATTAAATAGTCGAGAATAGCCTTGCTCATCAGAAATTGTGGCAAAACCATCTTGTATTTCGATATTTGAATGCTGTTGCAGGCTTGCAAGCCCCATGGCATAACGTGGAAATAATAACAATGGATCTTGTTGAAGCAAGCTTTCAGTGATTGGCATGCCCGGACTCATGATTTGCATCAAACTTTGTTCAGTCAGTGCCGCATAATCTTGTTGTTTTAAGATTGCTTGATCTTGCGAACTAATTAAGCCTGCATGATGTGCATATAAAGTCTTGGCAAAATCTTCAGTATCAACTTGCGCTTTTAATGGCTTAAACAAATTCGACTGTTGGACACCAGCCCTTAATATCTGTGTTGCTTGCTCAATTTGTTCAGATGATTTTGCATCAATCACCAAGAACACTTTATTGTTCAATTGCTCACTGACATAGTGTTCGGTTTGCTCAAGCTGTTTGTCCTGCTTTACTTTTGGCAGTAAAGCAAAAATATTGGTCTGGATGTGAATGCCTTTTTGCATCCATGTAAATCCCAGCCCGATCGCAATGATGACTAAAAATATCAACCAAATTGCAGTGAGTTTATTTTGCCAATTGGAAAAGTGCATTCTCAGACGCCGATAAAGTTTGAGGTTGAGCCGTCTGCTGACTAAAATTAATAATCGTCATATTATTGGCTTGTTCAGTAATCACAATACGATTGACATAACGTCCACCTTGCGCATTCACTTTGACAAACAATTTTTTAAACAACGCGCTTTTCGGGGTCAATGTGACATCCCAAGCTGATGTTGTGTAATTGGCTGCAACCACATTAAAATTTTTGGCTAAGGCAGTTTCATTACCTGCCATTAACTGTAAAAACATAGTCGCCACTGAACCATATTGACTATTATCAATCTCAAGTTGACTCATTGTTCGCTGGGTTTTTTGTAGCAACTTCTTTGGGGTAACAATCAAATCTGCTTGAACAGGTTTTTGAATCTGCCAGATCACCCCTTGGCTTTTGGAAAATAAAACCTGCCCATTTGAGCTAAAAGTTTTATTTAACGAGGTAAGCTTTTTTTGCTGCTCAAAATGGGCGCGAACTACAGGTGTTTGGGAAAGCTGTTGAAAAATTTGCCCAACTTTAGAACTTTCCGCATAACTTGCCAATGGAAGTGCCGTCACAACCATAAACATCATACTGGTGATGATCAGTTTGATTTTATTTTTAAAATTCAACATTTTTCATGCCCCCTATTGGGTCTTAAATTCAGACCATGCATACAGGCGGTCTAAAAATATTTGTGGTGACTGAAAGCACATTTCTCGAGTTTCTATCTCAACTGCCACCTGACTGGTAAAACCTCTGGTGAGGCGTTTACCTGATTCTGCATCAAAAATCTGGTACTCGATTTTCAAACGGTTTTCCCATTCTTTTAAAGTCGCACGTACTCGGATATGCTGCCCAAAAATAATACCTTGCGCATAACGGACATAACTTTCAATCACTGGCCACGCATAACCTGAATCTTTCATTTGATTATAGTTATAGTCAAATTGATCCAGCAATTTGCAACGTGCAATTTCAAAATATTTGAGATAATGCCCATGCCAAACCACATTCATGATATCGACATCATGAAATGGAACATCAATAATGACATCAGCATACATCAGCGTTCTCCTGCTTGTGCTGCAACAGATTGCAGTTTAACAGGCTGAGATTTTCAAGATGATCGACAATCGCTTGCAGTTCTTTTTGCAATGGACGATCTTCTTCAACAAAATGAAATTCTTTCAGTACCCATTGTCTAAATAGACCCAACACTGGGCTTAATTGCTGTGCCAAACCTCTCAGTTCAATTGCTTGAACCGCAGCACAGCTCAATGCAGCAATCACTTGTTCAGTCAATAAAATCACCCGACTAGCATCACGTGCGGCAATCGTGCCCATACTGACTTTATCTTGATTATGGCATTCGGTTGAACGTGAAAAAATTGAAGCAGCAAGTGTTTGCTTAAGTGCTTCGGCAGTCCAAGCTGACACCCCTATCTGTACGGCTTTAAAGCCATGATTGAGTGGTAAGCGATCGGTTTTAGCACCAGTCAAATTACGTGGTAACCCATGATTCATTTTATGATCGACCAACTGTGCAAGCTGACGATCCATCAAATCAGCAATATTGGCAATCATAATTTTTAAGCTATCCATAGCCTGTGCAATATGTCCACCATAGAAATGTCCACCATGTAACACGCGTAAATTGATCGGATCAATTAAGGGATTATCATTACTTGAGTTCAATTCATTTTCAATAAATTGTCTAAGCCAAGTTTTAGAATCTTCAAATATTCCAATAATATGTGGTGCACAACGCAGCGAATAACGATCTTGCAAACGTGGACTTTGATGCTCTGTTTGTACTTTATCGTTTAACCATTCACGCAGTTGCTTGGCAATCTCCTGCTGACCTGCATGTGGTTTCTGAGCAAATAACACCTCATCAAAATGGCTTGGATTGCCCTCTAATGCCAACACATTTAATGCTGTAATTAAAGTACTTGCCAAACTAATCTGCTCAGCTTTTTTATAATTTAAACAGGCCATTGCGGTCATTACCGCAGTACCATTCATAATGGCAAGTCCCTCTTTGGGTCTGAGTGCCAAAGGCTGTATCGCATATTCAGCATAAACATCCGCAACTGCAACGATATTACCTTGATAGTAAACATCCCGTTCACCGACCAATGCCCCTGCAATATAGGACAATGGGGTTAAATCACCACTGGCGCCGACTGAACCTTCTGAAGGAATCACTGGAATAATATTTTCATTGAGCATCCAAACCAAACGCTCAAGTAAAGCATGTGATACCCCTGAATAGCCACGTGCCAAAGAGCATAATCGAGTTACCATCACAGCACGAGCAGTGATCAAGTCCAGATTTTGCCCTAAACCACAACCGTGAAAACGAGATAAATGCAAAGGCAACTCATTGACCTGATGTGCAGGCACTTCAACCAAACAAGAATCGCCATAACCTGTGGTTACCCCATAGATGACGCCTTCTTCTTGTAATAATTGATCGAGAAAATCAGCACCTCGTTGAATCAATGCCTGCCAACTTTCAGACTTAGGCAGCGCCACTTTGAGCTGTTGATTTGCGACAGCAACAACCTCTTCAATTGAAAGTGGTTTTTCTCCGATGACAAGTGTCTGCATTTTTATTTGTTCCAAAAATTATAAAAATTAAACCATTGATAAGGTGCATCTACGCAATGCTGTTCGACCAGTTGAACATAGCGTTGTATGACTTCAGCTATGGCTTGGTTGCGGGTTTGTCGCGGAAAATTAAGTTTTTGAGCGATTGAATGGATATGCACATGAAAGTTGTCTTGCTTGCGATAACAGAAAACCGCCAATATCGGAACTTTCAGTAAACTCGCTAAAATCCAAGGTCCTTGCGGCCAAGCGGACTCATCAGCTAAAAATTTAAGATTTTCGACACGTTGCGATTGAACTGGAACGCGATCTGCTGCCACGATGATCCACTCACCCTGATCCAGTTTCTCCTGCAAAAGAATCGCAGTATCAACGCCAAGTTCATCAACCGAAATCAGATGCACATCGGCTTTTTGATTGAGCTTTTTAAGAAATTCATTAAATTTACTGGCATGCTTTTGATAAACCAATACATTGATTTTTTGCTGATGATCAGATTTGATCGCACGTAGCAGTTCGATATTGCCAAAATGCGATACCACAATGATCGCACCTTTTTTATAATTTTCCCGAAAATGCGCATGCCCATGCAAAATCAGCTTTTCTTCTGCGACTTTTCCCAGCCAGCCTTCAATTTTATCCAAAATGCACTCACCAAATGTCATCAAATGAATATACGAATGACTCATATTCGGCTGATATGAAAATGGTGACTTTTCTTGAGCAAAATGATGCAACTTTTGTAAATAAAGTAATGAAGCCTGACGCGCTGTACGAGAAAAGATCCAGTACCACATGATGATGAAATACAGCACCAGCTTACACAAAAAACGCCCACCAAAACGATAAAAGCAAAGCATTAACATCAAAGGTAACATTCCACCCTTTTCTTTAAGCTCACTCCATCGTTTTGTATGTGATTCAGTCATGTGCTGAACCTTTGGTTTTTTGTGCCAACAGTTTAGGTAAGCGAATCAACATGCCTGCAAAAAGTCGCGCATGTGCTTTACTGAGTCCTAAATTATCTTTCCACAAATTAAAATGTGAAATACCTTGTTCTGGATAAATCACAGCAGTAGGTACGTTGATAAACTGAACTTGTTCCCACTTTAGACGCACTAAAATTTCACTGTCAAAACCCATGCGTGGTTGGAATTTTGCTTGATTGAGGACTTGAATGGTTTGATCAAGTGGATAAATACGAAAACCGCACATACTATCTTTGATTTCAAGTGACAAGCTATTAATCCAAACCCAGACATGGGTGACATAACGACCATACAAACGCTTTTTCGGCACCGTTTCATCAAAGATCGGCTGTCCCAAAATCATTGCTTGAGGATGTTGTGCTGAGATGGTGATAAATTTTTCAATATCCTGCCAATCGTGCTGCCCATCTGCATCAATTTGTAAAACATGTGTCCAGCCGAGATCTTGTGCTTGATATAAACCTGTCATCACGGCCTGACCTTTGCCCTGATTGGTCGCATGCTCAACCAGATATACATTTTTATGCTGCTGCGCCAATTCTTGCAACAAGGTCGAACATTCAATATCACTACCATCATTGACCAAAACCACTGGCAAACCATAAGGGTGAATATAGTCCAGTAATGCTTTGATATAATGCGGATGGTTATACACAGGAATCACAAAACCCAATCGATATTGCTGCATCATCTGTCTCCTAAGCGTTAACCGTAGTAGCAAAAACCAAACGTCCTGATGCTAAAGACTGTTCAGCCTGCTGCAATTGAAAACTGATTTTATCTGCTTTACGCTCAAGTTTAAGCAAAACCACGGCATGCGGTTGGATCAATTCCTGAAACTTAATTTGTTCCAATGCTGTACACCAATCTAGATCAGCCCAGATCTCTTTAGCGAACTTTTGAATAAAAGCAATTTGCCCAACACCAGGATAAATCGGTTGACCAGGAAAATGCCCATTAAAAGCAGCCAGTTCAGGAATAAACTCTAATTTAAATTCTGCGCTATTGGCATCAATATGCGATGCTAAAACCACGGGTAAATTTGAGTTTTCAAATAATGATTTCATATAATTTTTATTGAGCTTTGATTGGGAGTTTTTCGGTAATTGGCTTAAAAAACGCCACTGCCTCGGTATCGCAATATATTCCAATTTATCTGCAAGTTGTTGTTTTATTTTTGCGACAAATGCACGCTTATGACTGTGTCTAAGTTCTAATTGAGCTTGTTCAGACAATACCGCCACACATGCCAAAATTTGTCGATGATCCTTTTCAAAGATCAATGTATGACATTCACTGACTTCTGGCAATTCAACAATACCACTTTCAATAGAATCAAGACTTAAACGCTTTTCTTCAAGCTTAACAATACGGTCTAAGCGACCTTGAAGCTGAAACTGACTTTTTCGATCATCAGGCACAGACACTTCGACTTTATCTGCGGTATAGATCCAATCATTGATATACGCATGTTGAGTCAAGACACCCAGTTCACCTGCATCTGTAACGCTAATTTCGACATCTGCAAACGGCGTCCAAAGCGCCTCATCTTGTGTGCGATAAGCAATGCCACCCGTTTCGGAACTACCAAAAATTTCGGTGATACTGGCATTGAGCAGTGGACGCACTCCAGCATCTAATTTACCACCTGAAGAATAAACCACTGAATGCTGTTCAAGTAATACATCAGAGGTCCAACGTTTTAAAAGTGCTGGGCTGGAAACCACATAATGATTTGAACCAAAATGATCGTGACTTAAATGCTGTAACTTTTTTTGTGCTTCAACCACATCTTCAGGAAATGCCAATTGCGGATTATAAAAAGCTCTGCCACTGGCAAGTGGCCAAAGTAATTTAAACAATAGACCATAAATATGTTGATGACTGACTGTAGCAAGCGCCAGTGCATTTTCTGCTAGATCAAAACTTTGATCTAAACCTTGTACTTCATTAAGCAGCTGTTTTAGGGTGCGCGGAATCTTTTTAGGTTGCCCTGTAGAACCCGAAGTATAAAAAAACACTGCTGCACGATTTAAAAATGCATCATTTAGATCAATGTGTTGAGTATCTTCAACCACAGGATTAATCTGTTTATATTGTCGTTCAATAAAATAAATATTCTGAGCTGCTAAGCTTTTTTCCAAATCACGCACACGATTTGGCGGGAGAATAACCTGTTTATCCGCAAGCAAAACTGCAAAAAATAACACTAAAAAATCATAACTGTCATTTTGCCACAAGGCCCATGCACTTTCAGTGGATTGTTCAATGTGTGTTTTTTCACTCAACACTTCCTGCCAAAATTGGGAAAATGTTTTGACACTAAAATCAGAGGTGATACACAGACATTTTTCAGCATGAATGTGGCTTTGAAAATGACACAACATAAGCGTTTATTTTAACTCGTATGATTTTTAGCTTGATGAATTTTTCGCAGTACAAATTCACCTGCAAATAACAAACCCATCAAAAGATAAGAAATAAAACCATTATAAAGTACCCACATTTGGGTACTGCTAAATAACACTGTATAAAGCGCAATACAGGCATTTAAAATAAAAAAGCCACACCAAACAATCGTAACTTTTTTGGTCCAGATCACCCCAGACTCGGGCAAATCAGGTTCAACCAAACGTGCAAAACGCTCAATCATTGAGGGTGGTTTGATTAAGGTGGTCGCAAAAATTATCAACGCGCCCACACTCATCAATACTGGATACAGCTTTAACCAAGCATGATCTTTTAAAATCAAACTCAGCCCACCACAAATAATGGCAAACCAAGTTAATGGCCACATAAGATCACTTTTTTTAAAAAATAAGCGTGATCCACCGAGCAGAACCAACAAAGCACTCACCCAAATAAAATGACCATGCGCTAGGCTGTAGCCCACGATAAATGGGTAAAGTAGAAATAAGACGGTGACTCCACTGCGGATCAAATGCTTCATTCTGCAGACATATTTTGAATCACAACCACAACATCTTGCACTGTTCTGACATTTTTAAAATCTTCAGGTTTAACTTGCTTACCGGTTAATTCTTTAATTTTAACAACTAAATCAATAGCGTCGATGCTATCAACATCCAGATCAGAATACAGGTTTGACTCAAGCTGAATATCAGCAGGTTCAATTTCAAATAGTTCTTCCATCCACTCACGTAGATTTGTTAAGACGATTTCTTCAGATAACATAACGACCTCTTAAGCAGCGCGTTGCGCTTCAACCAAGTCCACTAAACTTTGCACAGAGGCGAAATGTTGCTTGGTTTCCTGTGATTCAGCATTTAAATGAATGTTATAGCGTTTTTTCAAAGCTAAACCTAATTCTAGGGCATCAATAGAATCCAGCCCTAATCCATCACCAAAGAGTGGTGCATTGGTATCAATATCTTCAATTGAAATATCTTCCAATGCCAGCACATCAATGATCATTTCTTTTAACTCATCAGCAAGATTGCTCATTTGTAGATAACTCTTGTTTAATTAACGCTTGATTAAATAAGTTGTGCAAAAAATGATTGAGCTGTTTCACCTGTTTTGAGTTAACAGCAGCATCATCCAATATATCGTGTACATGTACCGCATCTAACACTTTAATCTGAATGTGAAATGGTTCATTTGGAATGTGATACCACTTTTCATTTTTGGTCAGTGTCGAGGGCGTGCATTCTATCAAAATCGGACGAATTGGAACATTCGCTCGAATCGCAATATTTGATGCACCGCGTTGGAACTCATTCAGTGAGGCACCTCTTTCTGTTCGTGTCCCTTCTGGAAATATCAATAATGAGGCTGCATCTTTTTCTTGGAGTTTTTTAACGCAGTCCAAAATAAATTGCTCAGATCCCTCATTTAAAATATAACCTGCACTACGTACTGGCCCCAATGTAAATGGATTGCGCCAAAGTGCTTTTTTTACAATACAGTTGGCCTTTTCCATTAAGCCAATCAAAATCACCACATCAATCAAGGTTGGATGATTTGCAATGACTAACTCTTGACGGCTATGGGCCAGCTTTTCCAAGCCTTCGACCTCATAGGTCATGATGCCCAATTTAACCATCATTTCAGTAAAGCCTTTAAAGCTATATTTAATGGCTTTTTGCGCACGATCTTGTCTTTTTCTTGTATCAAATGTGCTCACTTTCACCAATGGTGCAACCACACCACCAATCACAATTCCGCCCAAGCCAAAACTTGCAAAACTAAAACCTGTAGCACCAACACGCCAAGCGTAATTTAACTTTTTCTTTACTTTATTGATATTTAGCATTTGACCCAAGCACCCTTTTCCTTCAGGTTTTGATTTTGCCAAAACGCATTAAAATCTTGAGCTTCTAAATATTTGCTTTGTTGCGGTTGCAGATTTTCTACAGCGATTTTTAAATTGGCATTTTCTAAACTGACCACTCCAGCCAATGAAAAAGCTTTAAAATTCTGATACTCATCGTATATTTCAGGCAATGCTTGGTCATAATAAATCACCAAGGCATTTTTAGCATTGTGGTGTGTTTTTAAATAAGCATAAGCTTCTATTAAAGCTTCAGACCATGATGCTGCCAAACTGGTCGCGAGCGTATCATCTTGACAAAATATAGAATACAAACCTGAAACTGCATTATGTACGGAAGTTGAAAAAAGTGTCGGAGATGGGGTCTGGTCTGAAAGGACATCTTTTAAAATTTTAAGTGTTTTTTCTTCATCGCCATATTGTGAGCTCCAAACAATATAGTCGACCTGAATCCCCTGCAAACTTTGAATTGCACTATTCAGTGCAATTTTAGCAATACTTGATAACCGTCTACGTTGCATCGCAGGAATTTTTTCAAGTGCTAAAAATGTATCACCATCTTCGCTCAAGGTGAGCCTAGAAATATTTAATTGAAGCATGTTTTATTCATCAACATCAGCTAATTTAATTGGCTTAAAAAGCCTTCTTTAGACAAATTATAACATTTGAATAACAATAAATACAAAAAATACAATTGAACTTTGTCTAATAATTAGTTCCTTAATTAAAAGATCCTCTTGCAACACTATTTTTTACTGCAACAGTTTATTCAATCCCATTTCATCAAGTGGCGTATTATACTTATAAAACTTATTTTAAAAGCTTGTTTACTGTTAATTATCGCTAAGTAATGCTATTTTTTTTAAATGTCTATGTTGATGGCATACTCAGGGTTTTATACAGAATATTAACTCGAAATAATACAGTATTTTGAACAGTCGATTGCTCTCTAAACAACATATCTTTGCTACAACAAACCTAAGCTTTGAACACAGCTATTTATACAACACTAGATTGTAATTTTACTGTAATTGCTGATTTTAAATCACAATCAATATTTTAAGCTGAACATTAAAGATCTTTCATAAATCAAAAAAATGATCATGTGGAGTAAAGCATTTTGGTATTGAAAATTCCTTCTCCCTCGGGAGAAGGCTAGGATGAGGGGGATTTTATGTTGATCTATGGTTTTAAAAAGGACTCATGGAACAAATTTATTGTTGGCATCCCTTTGCCATGGCTGATTGATTGCTACACGTCATGATCAGCCAAACATACATCTAACAAATCAGCCTGCTGCACTTTCCGCAACCCATTGTGAAAATTTACTTGGAACACCTTTGGTATTTTCATCAAAGCCAAAGAATTTAACACCATCTTCTGTATCTGAATAAGCCGCCATGACTTTACCTGTTTTGGTATTGATCGCAATGACGGCCTTACTCGAACCCGCCCCACGTGGGTCATAACCACTGCCTACCAGCCAATCACCCTGACGCTGCATTGCACTGGATACCACTAAAGCTGAAGTGAGATTTGCATATGATTTGCCAACTAATTGCTGAAAACGAGCTTTCCAAGGTGCTGCCTGTATAACGTCATGTGGGTGTTTACCATCTGGTTTCGCCATACCCGTTGTTGGAACAGGACGTGTACCGCACTTGCTTTTGATTTCTGACTCATAGCCGATATTACCAACTTCTTGCACATCGATAGTACGCCCAACCTTATCGGCACAGTCAGCCCATTGTTGTGGTGTTTTTGCCTGTGCAACAATTGGCGTAATCAGCATGCCCGCCAGTAAAAAACTAACAATTTTCATGATTTATTTCCTTTAAACTTTAAATATGTATTTAATTTAACATCGCGATAACAATGCGCTTTAATAACCTGAGCTTTTAACCAGTTTAGGGGTATCTGCTTTTTGGACTGATACCAATTTTGCCAAATCAGTACCATCACTTTCGCCCTTATAAACCGCATATTCTCCAACCGTTACAGTTGCATGTCCCGTATAGCCAATATAGCCTTCCTTGGGTCTTTTGTTGAGTTTTAATGCCTGAGCTGCCTGTTGAGTATCATTGAAACAAAACCAGCGTGAACGGCGATCATCCGGCTTACGCGGTATCAACTGATCTGAAGGCGCACTGGGATGAAAACAGATAACATCACCTGCCACTTCATCATCAAAATAATATGAATATTCTCCATTTACTGTAATTTGACCACGATATTGATCAAATTCCTGTGTGCTTTTTTGCAGTTTCAAGGCATCTGCATGTGCAAACAAGGGCAAAGCTAAAATACTGCCCAGTAAAAAATTAACCGCTTTCATCATTTTTATCCTTTAAAAAGATCCGATCTTTTATTTAAATATATTTTACTTCAAATACTTATCTCGGGTTTATCACAATAGGCGATGTGACTTAAAGCAGAACCCTATGTATTACCACCAATAAAATATACTGGCGCCCGGCTCGTAATAAGTACTACATGCTGAGTAAACCACTTTACACTCTTGCTTGTTTTTACTTTGACATTCATAAGCAGCTAATGCTTTGGCGCCTGCGGGCGTACGATCAATTCTAATCACAGACTCTTGACCACCTTGAGTCGGATCAGCCAAGGCAACACATTTATTGTTATAGGTAAAGATGACTTCACAATTTTTACCTCCCTTTTTTTGGCAATTTTCCAAGGCTATTTTTTTAGCCCCACGTTCGGTTCGTGTCGCTTGGGCATAACCTGTAGGTCGAGAAGGTGCTGCCTTATCTTCAGCAATCGCGCCCCAACGTTTTTCCCAAAGTGAGGGTTCCCATTTATATGTGCCACCACCGCCACCACCATTACTACCGCCACTTGGAATCGGTGCACACCCTTGCAGGCCTTGCCCACCAATTGGATAATAACCAGGAGGACAATTGCCCTCTGCGGCCACATGGCCTGACCACATCAAAACAACAAACGCCAACACAAGCGTGTTTGCAATCCCCATGAATTGTTTAAAATAGTGTTGCTCTGTGATCGTGAATGTTTTAAACATAATAAAAGCCCTCATGGCCAATAATCATTAACAAATTGAATGATTACTATCCAAAATAACAAACAATATATGATCAATTTTCTGATTGATGGAATGTTAATATTTTATCTAACGTTCAAACTTAGATTAAAACTTCTACAACTTTTTTCTGCAAGTCATTTTTATTCATTAAATTTTCTCTAAGCATTACCAGTAAGATGAAATGCAGAGCAGCTAAACACAAACAATTAAATCATGTGAAAAATCAATACAAAAACATGTTTTAAAACAGCAAAATACAGATAAACTTAACCACATCATCCTTAATTAAATCGCCAGTAAACATGCAACACGATATGATGACCCGCCGAAGTTGTGAAAACAATTCAACTGAAGCATTCCATGTATTGGCTAAAAGCAGACTGACCGATTTGAATAAAGCGATAAAACAAAAATCGTAATGTATTTACATAGCAAGGAATAAAATGAAACTGACGAGGATATGCACTTTACTGATATTGCCCATCGTTTTAACAGCATGCCAATCCAGTACGGTAAATAAGCTGATAAGAGATCTGCCCTCCCCTGATGGGCGCTTTCATGTGGAAGTCCTTCAGTGCCGAGCCAATGATGTAATGTTTGGTGGCGCAACCCAAGTTCAGATTTCAGTTCTGAAAAAAGGTGAAACTGAAAAATGTCGTTCATTTATTCATGCTTTGGCGCAATTCGATGTAAGAACCATCGACTTTGGCGCAAAGGATAATGCTTTGCATATAGCGTGGCTGTCAGACACTGAACTTAGTGCGTGGCATCGTAGTTTTGCAACATCTCAAGGCAAGAATTATATAGGGCCTGATGTACAGCAAAGTCAGGCTAACTCTCCAATTAAAGTGATTTTCTCGCCTTTGGCTGCGCAAATTGGAATACCATCTCAAATAAAAAAATAAAGCGCTATACACAATCAACCGTTGTATAAATCGTCTAGTTTTAATTGCTGTTGTGATAGCGCAAGGTTTGGCATCCCCTATACGAAAATTGAAGCATTGCCTACGCAAAGGTATTTAAACTTTGAATGTAAGCTATGGCATCACAACCTCTTGATAATCAAACAATCTATTTCCCCTTGCGATTAATATTAAATAGAAAAATAATTCTAACTCAAAAGTGTATCTACAAATGCAATGAGCATTTTTGATCAAAAAACCGTACTCACTTATATCAATAATAAGCAACAACACTGTACACAGCACATCTAAGCCAAGCCCTCAGATTAATCACATTAATTCATATACTTTTCATAAAAAAAGATAAGGGCGTCAAATACAAATTAATTATGCACAAAATACAAAGTTATCTATTGTGATGTACGTCACTATAACCCTGCATTTATTTAAGTACATTACTATTTTATTAAACAGTGCGACTAAGTGTAATTTATTGAAATCATAAAAAATGATTTTAAATAAATATTAAAAATCAACCTTCTAAAATGAATGGGTTTTACTATGAAATTAGCTCTATTAAGTACTGCAACTTTATCTGCTTTAACGCTTTCTGTTTCAGCTTTCGCTGCTGATCCTGTAACTGTTAACGGTGGAACAGTACATTTTACTGGTGAAATCGTAAATGCAGCATGTGCTGTAAGTACAGAATCTTCAAATCAAACTGTTGATTTAGGTCAATACCGTACTGCACGTTTAGCTGTTGCTGGCGATAAAACAACTCCAGTACCGTTCCAAATCAAACTTGTTGACTGTGATCCAACAGTTCAAGCAACTGCTGCTGTTGCATTTTATGGTCAGTCTGTAACGTCTAATGCAAACTTACTTTCAGTTGCTGCTGGTGGTACAAACTCTACTGCTGCAACAAATGTAGGGATTGAGATTGCTGATGACACTTCAAAAATCTTAGGTGTTACTGGTGCTAGTTTCTCTACACCTAAAACATTGATCACTGGTGATAACACACTTCAATTCAGCGCTCGTTATGTTGCGACTGGTGCATCTACACCAGGTCAAGCAAATGCTGATGCAACTTTTGTAGTGAAATATGAATAATTTATCTACTTAAGATAATTATTAAATATTTGATTACATGAGCTTATTTACCATGAAAAAGTATATAACCCTGATTGTTGGAATATTAGTAAGTACTCATATTTACGCAGAAAGTTATGTATTTGGTGGAAGAGCTCATTTTCAGGGAGTTTTGATAAATCAAAGCTGCTCAATCTTGATTGAGAATAATGCTGCTGTATCTATTAAAACTCCCAATTCTCCAATTCAAATCAATTTTTCATTATGCCCTGTAAGCATCTACGACAATCTCGCCATTGGTCTATCTGAACAAAATAAGCCAACCCATGAGATGTTTTATACAGATCCAAAAGCAAGAAATGATTTTGATATTAATAAAGAATTAAACATTCAAGATTTTGAACAGACCCGTCTGGATCAGAAATTTATTCGACAAATTGATCGACCTGAACGTTATGACAGTTTCGCTAAAAATAGGATTGGTATTCTCCTCAACCAAACCTCAGAAAAGCCATCCGCTCAAGCATCGAATATTTTAATTTCTGTTTTTTATCCATAAATGAATTCTAAGGACTTATATGAAACTGAACTTATTTAAAAATGGTGTTCTTAGTATAACCTTAGCCTGCTTAGCATCCACCAGCTTAGCCAATAACAATATTATTGGGGGTATATCACTTGGGGCAACTCGTGTTATTTACCCAACCGATGCCAAGCAAGTTTCATTAGCGATTGTCAACAGCAACAATAAAGAACGCTTTTTAATTAACTCGTGGATTGAAAATAATCTAGATGAAAAATCAAAAGATTTTCTGATTACTCCTCCCTTATTTGTCGCAGAAGCAAATAGCGAAAATACATTAAGAATTGTCAATGTTGCTACCAACTTACCCCAAGATAGAGAGTCGGTATTTTGGGTCAATGTCAAAGCAATTCCTTCGATTGATAAATCGACTTTGATTGACAAGAATATTTTACAACTTGCTGTTTTATCTCGAATCAAACTGTTTGTAAGACCGATAAATCTAAAAACTAAACCTGAAGCCGCATTAGAAACACTTAAGTTTTCAAAATCAGCAGAAGGAATCATGGTGAATAATCCATCTCCATATCATGTTTCTTTTGTGAACGTTTTTGTTGATAACCAAAAAGTGCCAAATGTGATGGCAAGTCCATTTGCCCAAACAAAAATTTCAGCGACTTCAGGCAATAAGCTGAGTTATCAAACGGTCAATGATTACGGTGGTTTAACGGCTAAAGTTGATTTAGAACTGAAGTAATAATTATGAATAGTCTATTTTCAATGCCATACAGTGTTGTATGCGTAAGGAGAAATATCAAGCGATATCCAGTGGGTATCGCAGTGACTATGCTGATTTCAATCGTAGTCCCAAGAACCAGTCATGCAGAACAGGTGTTTAACCCTGCATTTTTAACAGATAACTTATCCAATTCACAAATTTCTGATTTGAGCAGATTTGAGAAATCGACCCATCAATTGCCGGGCGTGTACCGGGTTGATGTGTATGTCAACGATCAATATGCGTTTACCCGCGACATCAATTTTATTGAAAAATCAGGCATTCAAGATACGACTGGTTTATTTCCGTGTTTAGACAGCAAAACATTGCAGGGATTTGGAGTCAATATTGCCCAATACGAGCAATTGTCTAGCTCCAACCCACAATGTGTAGATTTTATTTCAATTATTGACGGTGCAAACAGCCACTTTCAATTTGATAAACAAAAATTATTGATCAGCTTGCCGCAAGCGTCTTTACGCAACCAAATTCGCGGCTATATTCCACCCGATCAATGGGATGAAGGGATCAACGGCTTTTATACCAACTATAATATTTCGGGTTATGACAACTCTAAAACAGATACCAACAGTTTATTTTTACGTCTGGATAATGGACTCAATATTGGCTCATGGCAGTTCCGACATTCAGGCAGTTTTAACGCCAATTCACACAACGGTAAAACCACAAATCAATGGAATAATTTAAATACCTATGTACAAAAAACCATTATTCCTTTAAAAAGCCAGCTGGTAATTGGTGACGGTTCAACAAGTAGCGAAATTTTTGACAGCTTTGGTTTCCGTGGCGCACATTTGTCGACTTCTGAGGCAATGTATCCTGACAGTCAGCAAGGCTATGCACCTACTGTTCGTGGGGTTGCAAAAACCAATGCAAAAGTGGTGATCAAACAAAATGGTTTTGTGATTCATCAGGTAAATGTCGCACCCGGACCATTCCTTATCCAAGATTTAAATCCAACCTCAATCAGTGGTGACCTTTTGGTTACGATTGAAGAAAATGACGGTTCGATTCAAAGCTTTCAAGTGCCCTATTCAAGCCTTCCTGTTTTACAACGTGAAGGACGCACAAAATACAGTCTGGTGATTGGTGAGTACCGTAGTGGATTGGATTCTCAAGATAATCCATCATTGTTACAGGCAACTGCAATTCACGGTTTAAAAAATGGTATTTCCGTTTATGCTGGGACGCAATTGTCAGATAAATATAAGAGTGCATTGGTGGGTCTAGGCGCCAACCTAGGAGATTATGGGGCTTTGTCTTTTGACCTTACCCATGCGGACAGTGAGTTGGCAGATCAATCCTCGAGCAGTGGACAGTCTTTGCGCTTTTTATATTCAAAATCATTATTAAGCTCTGGAACAACTTTCCAGTTATTGGGCTATCGATATTCGACCAAAGGTTTCTATACCTTAAATGATGTTGCTTATAATCGTATGAGTGGTTATCACGTTTCCGAAACTCAAGACGGAAATCAAGCCAATACACCAATCATTACGGATTACTACAACTTATATAATTCTAAAAAAGGTCGCTTTGAAGTCAATATCTCGCATTCACTTGGAAACTATGGTTCTTTATTTGTCTCAGGCAATCAGCAAACCTATTGGGATACCAACAAAAAAAATGAATGGGTTCAAGCGGGTTATGCAAACTCATGGAAAGCACTGAATTATTCATTCTCAGTCAGTCGTAACAAATATTCTGAGATTAATCAAAGTGACACCATGTATGCCATGAATCTGTCCTTCCCATTGGACAAGCTATGGCCGAAAGCGAATTTCCGCAATCATCCAATCCAAAATGCATATAGCACTTTTTCGACCACACAAAATTCAAACGGTAATGAGTCCTATATGGCAGGTTTAAGTGGCACTTTACTGAAAGATCGTAATTTAAGTTATAGCATCAATCAGGGACAAGTCAGTAAGCAAGGTGATATTGGTTCAGTCAGCCTAAATTACAATGGTAGTTACGGTACGGTAGGTGCAGGTTATAGCTACGAAAAGAACTCAAATCAATTTACCTATAACGCATCTGGCGGTATTTTAGCGCACCGTGATGGTATTACCTTTGGTCAGCCTTTAGGTAGCACCTCAATTTTGGTTAAAGCACCCGGCGCCAAAGGTGTAAATATCGAAAACTATACCGGCGTTAAAACCGATTGGCGTGGATATGCCATCGTTCCTTATGCCACTGAGTATCGTGCCAATCGTGTTGCACTCAATTCAAATACTTTCAGTAATAATCTCGAAATCAGCAATAACGTTGAAAATGTCGTCCCAATCAAAGGGGCAATTGCCAGAGCAACGTTTAACACCAGTTTAGGTGTACGAGCACTCATCACCTTATCCCATAACGGCAAGTTTATACCGTATGCAAGTAGTGTGATCGAAAAGGAAAGTTCAGCCACCAGCATCGTTGCAGACGATGGCCGGGTTTATTTAACTGGGCTTCCGCTCAAAGGTACTCTGGAAGTGAATTGGGGCGAATCTGCTGAAGGAAAATGTTTGGCAAACTACGATATTTCAGACATGGACCTCAGCAAACCCGTTATTCAATTTGATCTTGAATGTCAATAAGGAGAGATCATATGAAATTTAAGCTTTTAATTTCCAGTATGTTGCTGCTTGCTTCAGCCCAATCTTTTGCAGTTGTCTGTTGGAACAGTAAAGGGAATGGTGTGGTGGATGACGTTTTTTATGATCTATCCAATAGTTTCAGCAGCTCGAATAATGCTGTAGGTAAAATTGTAGAGCTTAAAAAGAATTTTTCTTCGCAAGTTTATGGAACCTGCCCTGTTCATAATTCCAATATTAGTCGAAATAGAACCATGCGTAGTTATGTTTCCGACCTCTCTGTGATAGAAACGATTGATCGATATAAATACTTACCGATCAACGACTATCTGGTCGGTGCCATGAAAATTACCGATAGCTTTGCGGGGGATTTTTATCCTCCTGCAAATTATGTACAGATGGGTACAGATCCCAATGTAAGTAAAGGCCAACCCTTTGGTATTTGGGATTCAAACTTTACCTTCCGCCTCAAGGTGATTAAACCCTTTATTGATTTTGTGCCTATCCCGAAAAAAACCATGTTTACCGTTTATGTGACAACGGGTTCAGCAGATCCATTAAGTATCCCTGTTTATAAGATCAGTTACAGCGGTTCTATTTCGGTTCCACAAAGCTGCAAAATTGGCACAGGTGACTTTTTAGAAATTAAGTTTGGGGAAATCCCAGCCTATGCCTTTAGTCAGGCGGGTCCTGGCAATAAACCCAACAATGTCAATAAACAGAGTCATACCTTAGCGATTCAATGTACCAATATTGATGCCCAAGCAATGCTGACACTTCGGCTTGAGGCTGAAAAAGCCACTGGAGATATGATGATCTCAGATAATCCAGATATTGGCTTTAAGATGTCAGATCAAAATGACAATGTGTTGTTGCCCAATAATATCAATAGTGTGATTCCATTTAATCTTAAACAACAGCCAGCAAATGTGACCATCAAAGCTTGGCCCGTCAGTATCACTGGAAATAAACCAGAAATTGGTCCGTTTAAGTCTAGAGGATATCTCAGAGTGGATTTTGATTAGGAGACAACAATGAAAAAAAGAGCAAGATATATGGCTGCTGCCACAATAATATGTTGTTTAAATATTCATCAGCTCTCTCATGCTCAAAATACCAATGTAGAGCTAGGTCGGGTGAATATTGAGCTTTCAGGAATCGTGACGACAGCAACCTGTGGCGTATTAAGTTCTGAACAAGATAAATATATTCAGCTTGGAAGCGTTGCAAGCAAAGACTTACCCAATATTGGTAGTCAATCAAAACCAACCCCGATTCATTTTGAGATGAGTAACTGTCCGCCGAATGGATCTGTGACCATCACTTTTGAAGGGCCTCGAAATAACGAAAATGCTGAACTTTTAGCGCTCGATGCCTTAGCCAATAAAGCTGAAAATATTGCCATAGAAATCCGAGATCAAGATAAAAAAAGATTGCCTTTAGGCAAGAAAAGCGAAGCTTTTAGCACAGACATCAATGGCAATGTTTCGGCTCTCTTTTATGCAAATTATATCGTGACCAAAGCACAAGCCCTCGCAGGGATTGCAAATGCAAATGCTCAGTTTTCTATTCAATATGATTGAGCATATATCACGATTTATTATTAACGGTTAATACGATTGAGTATTCAAACTTTTTAAAGCACAGGGTTAGGAACTCCTCCTTTTCATTTGAATGGCATAAAAAATAGCGGAGGACTTTATCTATTTTCATCATTCAAATTCCCACATTGCTTTAAAGAAAAATGAAGACCTCACACATAACGACAAATCTTTGATTACTTTAAATAAAAAATAAATACACAGAAACATCAAATGAATATTGGGAGAATTCATGAAAACTTTTTTTAAAATAAAAAGTGTTAATAAAGGAATGGCACTTTTATTAGACGATTTCTGTAAAAAAAAAGGCTTAGATGTTTCAAGCGATGCTGAATATCCACTCAATGATCACCTACCGTTTGGCGAATGGCTCAAAAGAATAAAACAAATCAACAAACAATATCCCCAAGTGGGTATTGGATTAGACATCGGTGCTTTGGTTCAGCCCAAACATATCGGCATCGTGGCTTATATGGCTCAGTCGAGTGATACATTATTTGATTATATTGAAATACTGTCTCAATACGAAAAGCTTTGGTTTAATTATATTCCCAAAAAAGTGCTTATTGAGGAAAACCACTTTTCAATCTCATGGGATAAACCTGCATATTTACAAGTGGGTTTATATCTAGAAGAAACCACCATCGTTGAAGAAATACAAGTGTCTAGCCTTTTTCACCACTTACAACAACTGACCGATTCAGATGCAAGTGTTTTTCATTGTCTAGAACTTGCCATACCCAAACCCAATGACACAAAAAAATACCAACAACTGTTCAATTGCCCGATTAAATTTAATACAAAGCAAACTCGGATTGTCATACCGAATTCGCTATTGGAAACCAAATTAAAATATTATGACCCTATTCTTTTAGAAATATTGTTGAATCATGCCAACATATTACTCAGTAAAATGCCTCAGGAGGATTCTTTCTTAGAATTGGTTAATCTGAGTATGCTACAAGCACTTGAAAATAATAATGTGCAAATTCACTCTATTGCCAAATCATTAAATATTTCTGCGAGAGCACTGCAAAAATATTTAAAAAATAGAGACCTTTCATTTAAAGAAATCCTCAGTAATATTCGTCAAAATCTAGCCAAGAAATATCTCCAAAATCAAAACTTATCCATCACAAAAGTTGCCTTTTTACTTGCCTATAAGGACCAAACCTCATTTAATCGTGCTTTTAAAGCTTGGAACGGCGTTTCTCCTTCTACGTGGAGAAAGGAAAATATCAATAAAAAATTAGATGTAAATGAAAAGCATACTGTAAATGAAAGCTTTGAAACTGAGCTCAGTACACATGATGTTCAACTCAGCTAAAATAAGCCAAATCTCGCTCAAATAACCTAGAACATCCAACTTAAGTTATTGTTTTCTTTTTATAGACTGGCATGATGAAAGCAAAAGCCCATACATAAAAAAACAAACTTTGTATTGTTGGTTTTACCCTTAACCTACAAAGTTTGCTGCTTGTTCTGCGCTGTTCAATGATGATTTAATCCAAATGGACGGCCATACGCTTCGCGGTTTTATTCTTGCGTGTCACCATCAGACCACAAATCACCACAATGGAAGTTACCCCTAAGGACAAAGTCGTTTCATAACTATATTGAGGCGATAAAAACATATAGCCCAATACACTCATAATCACCACGATAACAAACCACGTCAGCCAAGGAAATAACCACATTTTAAAGGTCACTTGAGCGCCTATTCTTTCCAGTTTAGCTCTTGAGCGTAGTTGTGACACAGCAATGACTAAATAAACCACCAAGGCAATTGAACCCGTTGTTGAAAGTAAAAATCCAAAAACTTGCCCTGGGAACATATAATTCACGGCGCAACAAATCAGTCCAACAAAGGTTGAAGCAAACACTGCGATTGTTGGTACACCTGCATCATTAATTTTAGTCACAACTTTCGGCGCTTCTTGACGTGCACCCAATGCAAACAGCATCCGTGAAGAAGTATATACAGCCGCATTCATACAACTTGCCACCGCGATAAACACCACCATGTCCATAATCAATTTGGTTTGCGGCACATTGAGGCTGACCAAGACATACTGAAATGTCCCCAGTTTTTGTAAATCAGGCGAACGCCAATCGACTAAAGCCACTGCTAGAAAAATCGAAACAACAAAGAATAAAATAATACGATACAGCACTAAATTGGTGGCACGTTTAATTTTCTCTTGTGGATTTTTAGACTCTGCCGCTGCAATCGACAGAATTTCAACACCAAAAAATGAAAACGCCGAAATTAAAATAGCCGAAAGAACGCCACCCATACCATGCGGCATAAAACCGCCATTTGAAAATAAATGCCCCACACCACTGACATCACGAGCCAAAGGCCAAAGCCCAAATACAGCCGATGCACCAATCACAATAAACAGCAGTATCGCTACCACTTTAATTAAAGCAAACCAAAACTCAAACTCACCAAAACTTTTGGTACTAAAGAAATTGGCTAAACTGAGTAAAATAATAAAAGCAAAGGCATAAATTGCACTGGAAACTTGAGGAAACCATGCATGTAAAATTTCCGCACCAGCAATTGCTTCAATAGGGATCACCAAAACCCAAAACCACCAATATAACCAACCCACGGTAAAGCCAGCCCAAGGCCCAATTGCTTTACGCGCATAAGTGGAAAATGAACCTGTATCTGGTTGAGCAACGGCCATTTCACCGAGCATACGCATCACCAGAAAAACGATAATACTGGTAATAATATAAGCCAGTACAGCGGCAGGACCTGCTTTGGCAATTGCAGCTGAAGAGCCGACAAATAAACCTGCACCAATAACGCCACCAATACTAATCATCGTGATATGTCGGTTGGAAAGTCCTTCACCTAATTTTGTTGTTTTAACACCATTCATATTTTATTCCTTAAAAATACTTTTAAAATCGTGATTTACATTATTAAATCCTTATTCAAAAGAGAGAAAATCGATGATCTTCCCTCTATATACAAAAAATTAATTTAAAGTAGGCATTGAAAACTGCTTGGCTTCACGAACGTGTGTAGATGGCCAACGTTGGGTAATGGTTTTACGGCGCGTATAAAAACGTACTCCATCTGGCCCATAAGCATACAAGTCACCAAATAACGAACGCTTCCAGCCACCAAAACTATGATATGCAACAGGTACGGGCAATGGCACATTTACACCGACCATTCCCACTTGGATATGATGGGTAAAATAGCGTGCAGCTTCCCCATCACGGGTATAAATACAGGTACCATTTCCATACTCATGATCGTTGATTAACTGCATCGCTTGTTGCATGGTTTCTACACGAATCACCTGTAAAACAGGACCAAAAATTTCTTGCTGATAACTGGTCATGTCTGATGAAACCTGATCAATTAGCGTCGGGCCAACAAAAAATCCAGTTTCATAGCCGATAGGTTTGGCATCACGACCATCGACAACGATTTTAGCACCTTGCTGTTCAGCACTTTGGATAAAAGCTTGAACTTTATCTTTATGTGCTTGAGAAATGAGCGGTCCAAAGTCATTTTGTTGATTTGCATAATGACCAAACTTGAGTTGTTGCATTTCGTGGCTAAGTTTTTCAATCACAAGATCAGCAATTTCATCGCCAATTGCCACTGCAACAGACAAAGCCATACAGCGTTCACCAGATGAACCAAAAGCTGCACCTAATAATGAGTTCACCACATTATCGATATCTGCATCAGGCATAATAATGGCATGATTTTTTGCGCCACCTAAGGCCTGACAGCGTTTGCCTGCCGAGGTTGCTGTGCGATAAATATATTCAGCAATCGGGGTTGAACCAACAAAGCTAATCGCTTGAATATTTGGATGATGTAATAAGGCATCCACTGCTTGTTTATCACCATTGATGACGTTAAACACACCATCGGGTAAACCTGCCTGTTGAAGTAATTCTGCCAAATATAATGCTGCTGATGGGGTTTTTTCAGAGGGTTTTAAAATAAAGCAGTTCCCGCAAACAATCGCCATTGGAAACATCCACAATGGAACCATCACTGGAAAATTAAATGGTGTAATCCCAGCAACCACGCCTAAAGGTTGAAATTCGCTCCATGAATCAATATCTGGGCCAACATTTTTTGAGTATTCACCTTTTAAAAACTCAGGTGCACCACATGCATATTCAACATTTTCAATTCCGCGTTGTAACTCACCTTGCGCATCATGGCAGATTTTTCCATGTTCTTGTCCAATCAATTCACAGAGTTTTTCAGCATTGTCTTCTAGCAGTTGTTTAAACTTAAACATCACTCGTGCACGTTTAATCACAGGGGTGTCACGCCATGCTGGAAAAGCCTGTTGTGCAATTTGAACCACCTGATTGACCAATGCAGTATCGGCAAGCGCAACTTCTTTGCTGATCTTGCCTGTTGCTGGATGGTATACAGCTTGTGTTCTTGAGGTCTTGCTTACAAGTCCCCCTTGAATAAAATGCCCAACCAGCGTGATCGCTTGTACTGCTTCAGCTGTCTCAGTATTAGACAACTCGCCACCACTAAAATTTTCTAAATTGTTCATTACCTTTCCTTGTCTATTTGTTCCGTGTTTATTTGCTTAGTGACTCATCTTATTTATTTCACTTGATAAAGTGCCTCGCCTACAGCATTCATCAAACGGGTTAATTGTGCTTCTGTGGTGTTAAACATTGGACCAAACTGAAGGGTATCGCCGCCAAAACGCACATAGAAACCTGCTTTCCACAGTTTCATTCCAATTTCAAAACCTCGAATCGTGGCATCACCATCACGCGGTGCCAATTGCAAGGCACCAATCAATCCGCAGTTACGGATGTCGACAATATGGGGTGAACCTTTTAATTCATGGACAAGCTTTTCAAAACTTGGTGCCAAGTCAGCAGATTGAGAAATTAAATTTTCATTTTCGAGTACATTCAGCGTTGCTAGAGCAGCGGCACAGGCAACAGGATGGGCCGAATAGGTATAGCCATGGGTGAATTCAATCGCATGTTCAGGCAGGTCTTGCTGCATAAATGCATTGTAAATTTCACGGCTTGCCACCACTCCACCTAATGGAATTGCACCATTGCTAATCTGTTTAGCAAAGGTCAAAAGGTCTGGTGTAACCCCAAAATATTCTGCCGCAGTCCATTTACCGATACGCCCAAAGCCAGTAATCACCTCATCAAAAATCAGTAAAATATCGTGTTGGTCACAAATTTCTCTCAAGCGTTGTAAATAACCAATTGGTGGCACGATACAGCCTGCTGAACCTGAAATAGGCTCTACAATCACTGCTGCAATATTAGAAGCATCATGTAATTCAATCAGCTTGAGCATTTCATCTGCCAGCTCAACCCCACCCGTCTCTGCACAGCCTTTGCTAAAACTTAAATGCGCCTGTAAGGTATGAGGCAAATGATCCACATCCATCAATTGACCAAACATTTTACGATTTCCACCAATGCCGCCTAGACTGGTCCCTGCGACGTTTACACCGTGATAGCCACGCGCTCGTCCAATCAATTTGGTTTTGCTTGGTTTGCCTTGAATACGCCAATATGCACGTGCCATCTTGATCGCAGTATCCACAGACTCTGAACCAGAGTCGGTAAAAAATACATGTTGCAGTTTTTCCGGCATCCGCTGAACAATTTTTTCAGCCAATTGAAAAGATAAAGGATGTCCAAATTGGAATGCAGGTGAATAGTCCAGTTTTGCCAATTGTTTACTCACAGCCTGTTGGATTTCAGGTCGTGTATGCCCTGCACCACACGTCCATAGCCCTGACAATGAGTCATAAATCTCACGTCCAGTACTGTCAATTAAATACGATCCTTTTGCACCCACGATCATGCGTGGATCTTTATGAAAATTACGATTTGCAGAAAATGGCATCCAATGGGCTTGATAATTTAAATTCATCTGCTCATTTGACTGACTGGCTTCCAATGCGTCATCGCGGTCATTTGATGTATCGATATCAAACATAAGTACTCTTCTTGTTTTGTGGTTATCTCTTGAGTGTACAAAGCACAATAGTTTTGATAAATTCAAAATATCTTGAGTTTAGATATAAAAAAGCAAAACTAAATGAAACCTAAAAAATTAAATCAAGTTACTGATTTTGATATAAAATTACTTAAAATATTTAAAACAGTTTGTGATTGTCACAGCTTCACTGCTGCCGAAAGTATCCTAGGGATTAGTCGTTCTGCGATTAGTTTGCATATGAGTGATCTGGAAAATCGCTTAGGGATTCGCCTCTGTCAACGTGGTCGAGCAGGCTTTTCCATCACCGATGAAGGTCGGGAAGTTTTAGAATATATTGAGGTACTGACTGCATCGATTGAGGACTTTCGTGCCAAAATCAATCAAATGCATAATCAGCTCAAAGGTGAATTTAATATTGGTATTATTAATAACTTAGTCACAATGCCCAGTGCTTATATCACCAACACATTGGCACAGCTTGCGGAAGAAAATACTGAGGTGGTTATTAATATTAGTATAAGCACACTGTCAGATATTGAGTGTCGTGTTTTGGACAATCGATTACACGCTGGCGCGATTCCTTTGGTGAGCCCATTATCAGGTCTAGATTATTTTCATTTATATAACGAAGAATCTTCACTCTATTGTGGGCAAAACCACCCACTCTTTCAGCATTTAGGTAAAATAAGTTTAGATGACTTAAAACAATGCAATACGGTTCTTCCGAATTATGCCATTACCCCCGATGCAATGAAGTTGCATCAACGATTGAACTGTTCAGCGACTGCAAGTGACAGAGAAGGTATCGCATTTCTGATTCTTTCAGGAAAATTTATGGGGTTTTTACCCGATCATTATGCGAAAAAATGGGTCCAAGATGGTTTGATGCAACCGATTTTACAAGAGAGAATGCATTATAGTACACCGATATGTCTGATTACACATAAAGGAAAAAACTATAATATTATCTTAAAAACCTTTATGGATATATTAAAGAAAACCGTTCAACCGATAAAATAATATACAAAAATTTAAAAACAGTTTAAAAATTCGATTATTTTTAATACGAATTAAAATATAATCCAACCAAAATAATCAGATTATATTTTAACTTATCACACAACATAACTTTTAATTTATGTTATTTATTTCACAAATTAATTGGCTTAATAATAATCTACCACCAATATTTTATGCTGATCACTTTCCAAATCTTGAATTTTTAAATGGGCCATGCTATTGGCTTTTTTATCAACTAAGCTATTGAAATTAAAGCTATCTATTGTGGTGGTTTTTCTCAACACATCAATCGTATTATCAATCGCTTTGCAATTAGAATTATTAGAATTCTTTTCACATGTAAATTCTACAATCTGCCCTTGAAAATGAATCTCCTCTGCATAAGTGGCTAAACTTAAACTCGATATCGTTGTAAATGTTATTAATAAAAAGGATAGTTTTTTATTTAACTCCATCTCATTCCCCTCTAAAGAAATGGTGTAGTTAATTAATTACATAACCTTATTATTAATACAAGATTTTCCAAGCAATAAATAAAAAAATAATTTTAAAAAATATGATTTACGTCAATTAATCATATTCAATTGTGACGGTTGCCATAGCCCGTACTTTTCCGGGCATCACTTTGGTTGCAGTCTGATAGTAACGCGCAGTCATTGGCACATTGTATTGAATATTATCATTTGACTTTAACGTGCCTAATTCAAGCTTGTCATTTTTAGCAATCACTTTATTCGAATTTTTATATTGTGAAAGCAATTGTACGCCAACACCTGATGCATTACTTCCCGCAGCAGCATTGTTGGTAATGACATTTGTAGTATTGGTCACAGCATCATAATCAAAGCTTAGGCTAATTTTATTGCTTTCTTCATAACCCGTTGGGTTTTTTCCACCATTACATAAGATGTTCAAATCAAATGCTTGCTCACCTTGAGTTGAGCCGACACCTTTAAAATCAACCTTGTTTACAGTTGGCAGTGTCACTGTTTTATTAATATTGCCTTGGATTTCACATGATGAAGACGCAATAGTAATCGCATTACCATATACTGTACTGGTTAAAAAAGGCTGATTTGGATAACCAATCACATTATAGCGACTATACTGTCCAGGAACCAATGCCCCTGATCCTGTGGAAGGCGCAGTTTTAACAATCTCTACAACAAAATATCCAGGCGATAAACGATAAGTCGTATTTCGAGATAAACTTCTGGTATAAGGGTAATAACCTGAAAAGTTAGAGTTATCTGCCGCTTCGCGGTATAGACGAATACCAATCCCTTCAATATTGGTACTATAGATAGAATTACCTGATGGGCTTATAGGGTATCTCTGCTGCAATACTGCCTCAATTGTGCCCGCTGAATAATCACAAGAATAAGTAGATCCATTCGATGAAATTGGAAATGTCGCTTTACGTAAAATAGTTCCAACAGCATCACTCGGTCTCACCACAACACGACCAACAGACATGCTTACATCTTGCGGGGTAAATCCACGCTGAGGTACACAAGCTGCGTATGCGCCCGAACTCACAGTCCCAGCAATGAGCAAGAGAATACGATTTAAAACTTTAACGTTCATTGACATACACCTTCCGCCATAATCATATTTTGCTTTTTGTCTGCTGCTTGTGCAGAAACATCATATTGAATTCGACATTGTTCGTTGGCATTTTCGCCCCATTTCACTGTAACCGAGTCTGCTGTAGTATTGGTTCTTAAATAAACCATACTACCTTGCGCAACCATTCCAATATTTTCACCTTTTGTATCAAATACTTCTGCTGCAAAAGGTAAAGTTTCACCATTTTGTTTTTTACTACGAATATAAATTGCTTTACCAATTTTCGTTGCAAAACTCACTTGTGAAATTGAACCTGCATAGGGTGCGATACGCTGACTTGTACCATCTAACTCTACATCTGTCGACATGCCTTGAGGGTCAAGGGTAATGTCATTTAAACGATATGGTGTTACATATGGAATCACCGCATAACCAGATTTATTAATACTTAAACCTGTCGCATTATTCACTTTAGCACCAGCAGCTTCAGGTGCATACACCAAGACCATGGTTTGCCCCTGATCTGGTCCAAACAAGACACCTTCAGGATGAGCAACAATATTACCACGTGCAGTCAACATTGCTTGCTGATAACCGTCAGCCGCACTGAATGATCCACCAACAGTCGCGTAGTTGGTGCGATACTGAGCATTTAAATTGGCACTCGGATTATCACCATAGCGCGTCGATACAGATGTACCATAGTTAAAACGATCACCAACCACACCGCTCACACCGACAGTCGCATTATCTTGCGTCATAATCGAGTTAAGGTTTGCTGAGCTTTTCTTAAATGAAAGTGGTAAAGACATGGTCAGCATATACTCAGTATCACTATTGCTGATACTTGTGGCATTGTTTTCAACAATACGTTTAATTGCCGACAAACCATAAGTCAAACCACGATAGCTGTTGCTATAACCGACTTGATATTGACGGGTTGTTTCCTGACGATTCCAGTAATCTACCCACGAACCTGTTGCATAAATGTTGCCAAAATCACGTGGTAAACCCTGATTCAGGGTGATCTGAAATTCACTGCGCTGTTTACCTACATGAGCTGAACTAATACCTTTATTGTCGAGGTCTTGTACCAATATCGCATCACGTAACTTGTAAAAGTTTTCTGTAGAATAGCGATATGCAGCCAAAGTCAAATTGGTATCTGTTGGGGTAATTAATTTACTATAGCTAATTCGGAAACTTTGCCCACTTTCACTTTTACGACGTTCAAAATCTGCTTGTGAATGCGTCACATCGAGAGCAATTGCACCAATCGGTGTTGCAAAAGCACTGCCCAATGTCACTGCTGAATAGTCTTCTGAGAACTGCACACCACCATAAGCCGTGATCGAGTTATTAATACCGCGTTGATACTTCCCTTGTACAATAAAAGGATCTAGATCTATATCTTTATCGCGGAATTGACCCATTGACACAGAATAACGGCTCATTCCTGGACGTAGCATTTGTACAACAGAGGCGTAAGGAATTGAATAGCGTTGAATCTCACCATTGGCTTCTAAAATAGAAACTTCGAGTTCACCACCAAACCCTGTCGGATAAAGGTCATTGATTTCAAAACTCCCCGGTGCAACGGTTGTTTGATAAATCAATTGACCTTGCTGACGTACTTCAACCTTAGCATTGGTTTTTGCATTTCCGCGAATACGGGGTGCATAACCAATCATACTGTTGGGTAACATGCGGTCATCACTAGAAAAATCGAAACCACGATAGCCAAATGAATCAAAGATTTCACCATCGGTAAAGCTTTCACCTAAAGTCAACACGCCACGGTATTGCGGGAAAGCGCGTTGTACATAGGTGCTAATCGCATCATAACTCGATTTAGATTGATTATCTGTAGTCGTGCGGTCTTGCCATTGCCATTGACCATTATGGCGCAATTGCCAACCTGCCAAATTTGCACCAGCGGTTACCGAAGTAAACGCATTTGTGGTTTCTTCCCCACCTTGGATTTTATTAAATGTTTTATATGCACTGGCATTATAAGAAAGAAATGCAGCATTGATCCCACGATCCCAAACACTTGGGTCGACATAGCCTTGCGCATTTTTTTGCATCGCAACTTGCGGAATCGAAATATCGACACGTAAGCGTGAAGTATCAAATTCATAAAAAGAATCTTCAACCCACTGTTCGATTTTCTGACAACCTGTCAAAGCAAAGCTTTCGCCTTTTTTTAACACCTCTGCTTTAACGCCATATTCTAATAATTGGTTTGAGCTAAAGCAGGTAAAAGCATTTTGATTATTTTCAGTTGCTTTAAACACCATACGGTGTTTACCAAACCAGTTACCATTGACATAAATATCCACATTATAGTCACCTGGTAACACAGGATTGCCATATTTAAAGCGATTTACATCTATCTTTTTGGCATCGCCAATTAAAAAAGCCGAATCAAATTCTGCTTCTGCAGCAGTCGGAGACTTTTCAGCCTCTTTTAAGTCAGTTTCAGATGCATTAACTAAAGCAGGAATGCTGAGCGTAATAACCCCACAAGCCACATAGTAACTGATATGTCGCTTAATCCACTTGTAGCTTTGTTCATTTTTTTGCATAAAGAAGTCTGCCTATCAACAAATGAATAGGTTTTTTTACTCGCTTACTCTCAGATAAATGAAATGATTAAATCATCATTACGAAGGTGCTTTAAATTTCTTGTATTGAAGAAATTTAAAGACTTGATCAATCTATTAAAATTTAATATTTCGCTCTACACGCCCACCATAATCATTGATTGTGGTAAAGGTCATCTTAGCGACATTGGAATTTTTTAAACTCACCGTTCCATCAGAAAATGGTTTCAACATTAAACCTTGTGAAATCAAATCAACGCGTTTGCCTGATTGATCTTGCATAATAGAAGTCAAGGTAATATGAAATGGTGTTGGGTTTTTTACGGTTAACTGAGTACCGTTATTGCTCCACTGTAATTTTTCAGGTGCCAAAGCGACATCTTCTTTAAGTCCAGCTGGGCGATAAAAAAACTTTATACGCGATCGAATCGCAAGTTGTAAAAAGTTATCTGGTACAACATTCTGATCTTTCGCAGAAGGCTTTGGTGGGATATCGAGAATATTTAACCAAAATAGCGTTTCTTGAGTTTTACTTAACTCATTTGCATTCGGCAAACTGGTAATACGTAAAGACTGCCCTTTTTTTGCTTCCACACGCGATATAGGCGGTGTAATCATAAAAGGCGCTTTAGATTGATCTGGAGTAGATTTTGCATCTCCCTCATCAATCCATGCTTGAACCAATGCAGGATTATTTCCGTTATTACTTACCTGTAAAGTAATTTCACGTGCATCAGATGGATAGATGACACGAGTACCATGAATGATGATTTCAGCATTCGCTGCACCAAACGGAATTAAAAATGCGAGTAAACCTTTTTTAAGAAAGGAATGATTCAAGAACATAACGATTATCTCTATATCTAAAATAAAGTAAAAGAGCTAGGTTGCTAGACAACCTAGCTCCGTACCATTCAATAAAAAATTATTGATAGATAATAGTATATTGAACAGACGTTGTTACTTTACCAGCAGCAGATGCATCAGTTGCATAATATTCAGCATAGTAATTAAGATCAGCTGCACCTTTGTCCGCAACATCTACCCATTGAGAGTTAGTTTGCGCGCCAGAAGCACCAGCAGCAAGTACAGGAATGAATTGGTTATTTGAACCTAACAATTGAACTTGAACGTTTTTCGCGCCAGTTGCATCTGTGTTGTTTAAACGACCAGTACCAAAATCAACTGTTGAACCTGGTTCAAAATAAGTTGCAACTTTGCCTTCAGAGCAGTTAGCCAAGTTGATTGTGAATGGCGTACGACCCGCGATATCACCAGTTTTAGCAAGAGTTTGCTTAGAAACTGTTGGAAGCGTTACTGTGAAATCTTTACCTTGTGGAGTCACGATATCACAAGTTTTGTCAGTTACTAAACCGTTGATTGTGATTGTACCATCTGCTGCGAAAGCGCTAGACATTGCTAAAATTGAAACTGATGTTGCTAAAAAAATATTTTTCATACCAAGTATCCTATACAGACAAAAAAAATGATTCGTTTTGGTCGATGGGTATTATGCACACTGAGACAAAAATGTAAACAAAGTCACACTTTCTATAATGAATAGATACAAGCGTATATAAATTCGTATTTTTTGAGAAAAATATTTTTATTATATATTTCAATATATTAAATATTTATTACATTCATATTTCAGTTTTATTTAAAGTATTTTTTTTTGTAAATTTTTTACATAAAAACAAAATTCACATTATTTCACCTTAAATTTTGAATTAGTCACGTGCAGATAAACCATCACTCTATGTCATTTGATCAGGAAATTTGCTGTGTGTTTTTGGAAATTTAGGCAAGAAAACGGCGATATCACAACTCACCTCCATCCCATTACAAAGTCCAAAGATCAAGGATTAGCCATGCTTTAGCTTCTATTTTACTAACGGATATTTGGCTTAAATTTAGAATTTCCACTAACCAACATTTGCCAAAAGATACTCTCAAGACAATTAATAATTATATTTACATATGAGTTTAAGGAATAAATATTTTATTTTTCTTTACAATATTCAATTTTTTTAATGTTAAAAATCATATAAATATTTTTTCCAATTAAAATGTGAAATAGTTAACATATTAATATGTGTTGTGTTTGAACCTATTTCTGAACAATCTATTCAGGACTACACCTCTTCACCTGTATTGTCTTTCTCACTTTATCTAGATAATCACCTACATCTACCACTGCCCAGATCAAGCCTTTAAACTTTTCCTCATTCAGAAATGTACTTGCTTCTGATGCCAAAGGAATATTTTTGCCATCTTCTGCAAGAATCTCCAAATGATCTGCAATTGCTTCTTTCGCATTGCTTAATGCTTCTTCAAAAGTATCTCCCGCAGAGAAACATCCCTGAATATCAGGAACAATCACGCCATAGGCTTCATCGTTTGAACCTTTTTCTACTGCAACTGTATATAACATACTCACCTCTTTTGGAGAAAATAAAGTCTAACTGTAATACCGCATTCTAGACCGCATACTTCAACATGCTTTTTAAAATGATAATTGGTCAATTTTTTATAGATAAGATACTGTAACTCAGCTCCATGCTAGTCAGATTTCTAAAAAAATAAATATTACCCCCTGTTTAAATAATAACGATTTTTTCTTTCCCAAATAAACTCCATTTTATTTACTTACACTCCGGACCCAACCAATTTAAACAAATCATGCGTTATTTTAATACTTTACCAATGGCTCAACACCAACATCTTTAAAATAATTTTTATCACTTTTCAATAAAACACAGAATAAAAAAATCACTATAATTTAAAGTTAAGCACCTTTAGCGTTCTGATGTTTAAAATATCATTTAGATATAAATCCAATCTATTTTAACAATAATTTTTCCAATTGATTCTATTTACATTAAATTAAACCAATTTAAAATTTAAAAAAAACAACCATTTTATACAAAAAAATAAAAGATTTACATCTTAAATAACACTACAACTTAATTTTAAAAAGTTTTTATCAAAAACACAAATATCCTAAATTTAATTTAAAAATCCAAAATATTTATTAGCAAGTATTTTAAATATTATTATCTTACTGTTATAAAAAATCAGAATAAATTTTAAAACAATTAACCACAACATCAAACTTAAAAGTGCTTAACTTTTCATATCTAAAAGATTAATTAAAAAATTAATTTTTTAAATCTATAACATATGGACTAGAACCATATAAAAAAATGATTTTCTTTTCCTCATGTTCGATTTTGTAAATTTCATAATCAATCAATCCGTTTACAGAGCTAATCTCAATTTCATTGGCGTCATCAATAACTCTCGACTTATTATTTAGATAATATTTGAGTTGAACAACGAATATCTTATCCAGATTGCTCATTTGTTTTGCAACAACCAATCTACTTGTTTTAGCTTTGTTATTCATTTTAACGTTCATATTCATTTAATCCTCACCAATAGCATGGTCTGATGATTTTGAAAGTAGTCTTTGAATGACTGTTCTTGTAACCGAATACTGCTTAGCTAAAGAATAGACACTTTGCCCGTTTTTAAACTTTTCTAAAACTTCATCTTTCTGGGCCTTATTCAAAATTTCTGGTCGACCTACTTTGTTTATATTTTTATTACCAATCTTTCTATTCGATTGAAGTTTTCCATCGAAATCAGAACAGATTTTTAGAAAATGAAAAAAAATCTTTTTTATGTCTCCTTTAATTTCTTTCTTTGAAAATTCCAAACAGACTAAGCGAATTCCTTTTTTAAAAATAAAATTGACACTCGAATATATTTCTTTGAAATCACTTCCCAAAGAATCTATTCCATCTATTAATAAAAGATCTCCGCTTTCCAATGTATAGTTAATTAAGTTAATAAGTTTATGCCTAAATTCTAGGGGTATACCTATTTTCACCTGTTCAAATACAAGCCTATTTTTCGGTATTTCATAACCATACCCAAGAATATAGTCAGCATAATTAAATTCATCCATTGAGAATCCATCAATCCTGAAGTATGCATAAGTCCGCACAATAAGCCCTCTTCAAATAATAACATTTATATTCAGTATTCTTTAGAAAAACAAATATGTATAAAACATATAAATGATTTAAAACATAGAGAAACAATTACCCACCCTTATAATAAATAATTATTAAAATCCATATTTTAATTGAAAATTAAAACACGAATTAAGACCATAAAAGAATAGTCAAAAAACAAAAAAAAACAAATATTATGCCAATACCAACATCTTTAAACATCCATACAAACTATTTTAATCTTGAGATATTTCACATAAAAAATGTATAATAAATAATAAAATACACTTGTATATGTATAATAATGAATTTTAAGAATGGGTTTTAATAAGGCAAAAGGTTCGCATATTTTTATAAAAAAACATAATTAAAGAGAGTTTTTATTTAATATCGATAAAAAAATAAACTATAAAATTATCATTTAATAAAGCCATGATAAAATCATTATCATGGCTTTATATCGTTAAAACTCAACATTTACCGTTATTGTGTCTGAATAATTACCAGCAGGCAGACTTGGTGAATTAGTGTCCAGAACTTTTGCAGTAAAGGCAAAACCCTGTTGATTGGTATTATGCTGACCCGGGTTCGTTGTCGCCTCGAGACTTGACCAGCGTTCATTGCCGATACTGCCCCAACGTTCCGTCGTTGCATTTTTATAAATCTCATAACTCAAATAATTGTTACCCGTTTCAGATTTCATTGCACGTTGATTACCACTTTGTGGATAGAGACCATTATTTAAACTGACATGATAAGGTGTATATACTGAGCAACGTACGCCTAGAGAAGTTTGAACTGGTGTAAAGACATCTGCAAAAGGCGATGTTCCAAAATTAACCGCATTGGTAGAAATACGACAATCTGCTGAAACGTCAATATATAAGTTTAATGTTGCATCAATACCTGTACCCCAATTAAACCCGATCCCCAAAAAGCCTCGGCTAAAACCAGGACTTTCATAGTGTGTAGCCAAAGCACCTATTCCAAAACCAGCTACAGAATAATACCATTTGACTTTAAATGGCGTTTCAGCTTCGTATCTTCCTGGTGATACATTTTGCCCTGCATTAATTTTCGCCTTAAAGAGTAGTGCACCATCTGGTCCACTAAATAAATTAATCAGAGAAAAACCACCTATATCTACTTCTTTGCCGAGATTGATTGCTGCATTAGCGTTATCTAGATAATCTACTGTAAGAACCTCACCAGACCCAGCATTTTTATAACTTACTGGCATTTGATCAACCCGATATTTTATATAATTGGTTGTTGCAAAGGTCGCAAATGCAGTACAAGCCAAACCTGCTCTAAACTGATTAGATTGCGTCCCTTGCTCCGCCAATGTCATAGACGAAATCGTACCCATCGTCACCTTACCACTTGAGGTAATAACACAAGCAGCTTGACTCTGAGCTGTAATCAATATTAACCCAGAGAATAATAGACCTGCGGGTATTATTTTTTTTAAAGTAATCATGGTTGAGCCACCTCACGACAAACAACTGACTTAATCACCGCGATCTGTTGTTGCGCTTGTTTTAAATCCAACGAAAAGTTTGCTTCACATATGCGCTGATCCGGCAGTTGCACTCGAATGCTATTCTCTGCACTCAAATCTTCAAGATAAGCAATCCCCTCCATCCCCACATAACTCGATTCTTGATCGGCACGATGTACCACCGCACCTATTGGAACCGCTTGTCCATTGCTTTGCACTAAATACACATTCGCCGCATAAGACTGTTTGATTGGGAAGCCAATCACAACACCTGAACCTCGTTTTGCCGCAATCCGATTTTCAACTTGGGTTGCATTAAAGTTTGAAGGTAAATCGATTGGGTCAATACTATATTTAGCCGCGTAATAAGGCGTCACTGACGGTACAAATACATAGCCCTTGGCGTTACTACGACCGACCAAGCTGTTTTCATAATGCACTGGAACATCTGCAATTTTGTTGGTATCAATCAAAGCAAATGACTCGCCCAATCGATTGGCAACGAAAACATTGCCTGACATCAACACCACCGAACCTGACAGTCCAAACCAATAGTTGTAGTCATTGGCACCCGACATGCCGACATCGGTATTAAAATATTGGTTACGGTAGCTGACACGTGCCTGATTAAAGTCATCGCTGTTTTCATTAAAACGTCGACTTAAATCAACACCAACACCACCTGCCAACGGTGCACTACGGTTATAGTTGATATAAGCATAATCACCACTGGATTGTTGGCTATAACCTAGACTGGCAGTGGATCTGCTTTTGGAAAATGGAACCGATAACTGAAATGCTGCATTCCACTCTTTTTCCACAAAATCCCGATTGGCACTTAATGACACCGTTGCACCACGCATATAAGACGGGAGTATCGGTGCCCACGACAGATTCATCAGTTTATTTTTAATGTCGCGGTTCTTGGTCTGGATATAGGCCACCCCAAAAGTCCCTGATTTATCTGTGGCAAAATACGTGTTGGCAACCGAACTTTTATGATTGTTGGCTGAGACCAAATTGCTATATTGCAAGCGTGAAAGATCATAATAATCCTGATCACGTTGGGTATGATTGAGACTAAATCCAAAGCGTTGCTGGTTATAGCTATAGCCTAAAGTATATTGATTTCCCTTGATATTTTGGCTATTGATCCGATTAAATTCACGGTCTGCCCAACTTTGAGTTGCCGAACCACTTAACACCCCAAACTGATTCAACTTAAACACTGAACCTAGCCCAACCAACTGAATTGAATCGGAGAGTTCAACTCGTCCTTCAGCCGTGAGCCAGTCGTTAATCCCATAACGCGCATCCGCTGAACTGGCAAATTTGCCATATTCAAAGTTCTTGATCCCATAATCTTCGCGGATTTGTCCCATAGACACCGAATAATCCAATAACCCCGGTTTAAGCAAAGTATTCGAAATATAAAACGGCACCGAGGTTGCCACCTGACGGCCAACACTATCTGTGGTGACAATCACCGCCTCGCCTTTACCATTGATAAATGGAACATTATTTAGAATAAAAGGGCCAGATTGTACATCGGTTGAATTGGCTTTCTGCCCATTAATCAATAAGTCCACGGTGCTCGGTAAGGCCGCTTGTCCTTTAAACTGGGGTAAAGGATAGGTAATCAAATCTGGACGCGTACCAAAATTACGCTGTAACTGCAATCCACCTAAACGCACTGAACTTCCCCAAGCATTTTTACTTCCAGTAATTACATCGCCGGCTAAAAGTGAAACTACCCGGACTGGGTCATCATATTGCCAAGTGGTGTCATAGCGATGATAACCATCGCTGTTCTGATTGGATGAGTCAAAATCAGTTTTGCTATAAACCCCTGAATTTCTCAGTACCCCATAAGGTGAGAAAAAGCGTTGTTCTGTAAATAATGTACTACTATAGCCACCATTCTCTGGGCGGTAGGTATAAAAGTCATAGTTATTTAATAAACCAATACCCGACTGCGCTGTTTCAGGTTGATACCATGAATCCAAGCCGCGTATCTGCACCGGCATCCAGCTGGCAGGAAGATCTAGACTAAAATACTGTTGCGCTGAATTGTACTCATACTTCAATTCGGGAATCTGATTGAGGCTGACCCAATCCAAAGCCTTGCCCGAAAAGCCTAAAGTAAATACATCCAGATCGGTCAGGTTTTTTTCTGACTGTTGCTGAAGTGCATCCGCAGGCAGCTTAATCTGCAACTCATCCAGTTTCGATTGCTGGATAAAGTAATGATCTCCTTTGACAATGACCGGGATTACTTGTCGCGTCGAATATTGATTGATCACCAAGTCCAGATAGAGCTTAAATAAGCTATTCACTTCTGAAACATCTCGCGGTGGTGGTGGTAAACCATTTGCATAGACATTGCAGCTCAGCAATGGGATATTTGCGACCAATATCAATGTCAGGCTTTTGCATAAAAAAGAAGGGGTATTTAACCCTGATAAATAACGCATTTATCCTCCCCCTCCTTCTTTTTTAATCTCAACCAATTCCTGTTTCACCCCTGAACTGTCAACCCCATACAAACTACTTTGACCACTCAGGCTGTTGAGTAACTTATTGTCCAGATCAAACTTCATGGTGCTGTTTGCCAACACATAACCAAAGGCGGTTTTGCCAAAAGCCATTTGCTCTGAAGTCGGGGTTAATTTAATTCCTGAAAGCCGCGAAAATTTTGAACCTGTATTTTTAATATAAAGTTCAGGTTTGCCCTGTTCATTATTTTTGACCCACCAACTTAATATCGGTTTAGCCAAAGGATTTTTTGCATTGGTTTTTTGTGAAACTTCAGTTAAACCACTGCCAAGTCCTTTGCCATAGCTAAACAAGGGAATGGAATAACGCATCTGAAAGCTGACCGTTGATGTTTCTTTATTCGTTTCTGGATTGAGCTTAATCGGTAATTCATCGACAATAATTCGATAGGCAAGTTCTTTTGCATCAGGTACAGCAGCTGAGCGAGTCAAACGCAACATATGCTTTTCACCCGCCTTAATCTTCGCCACTGGCGGACTTGGAATAACCTCAGTTTGCTCCGCATAAGCATCTTGTTGATGATTCTGATCCCATTTAAATACCCGAATCTGTACCATGGCATCAGAATTACCGGTATTTTGTAGCCACACCGCAGAGGCTTTTTCATTTTCTTCGATTTTTGGATAGATTGGCCAGATTAAAAAAGTGGCCTGTGCGAATACCGGTGAAGTGACCATCAATATCGCGGCCGCAGAGAAAGTTCTGCCCGACCATATTTTCATTTTATTTAAGCTCATAGAATCACCATGTAATCGTAATTGCGACCGTATCTTTATAAAGGCCTGCTGATCGTGGTTGATTGTTATTATTCAAGTCTGCAACAGCGTAGACTGCAAAACCCAGTACGGTATTCAGCGTAGTGGTTGGTATCAGCGAGTAAGTACTCCCACTGGCATATTCACCTTGCAAATTACTGTCCTGATAAAGCTGATAAGGTACAAACTCATTCTGCTGGGCATGTTTCATTCGCCGAGAATTATTTGAAAAGTGATCACCACCATTCAACATCACCTTTACCGGTAGCCGTGCAGTACATTGGATATTCCAACTTTGTGTTGTATTTATCACTGATTCACTTAATTTTCCCTGCGCCACAACAGGATGACGACCAAAATCAAGTAACTGTTCGACATTACTTAACCCACAGCCATTGGCAATACGTGCTTGAACCGTAAAAGTTGCTTCTGTTTCAGCATATCCCCACTGCACAGCCAACATCAGCAGAACACTTAAACCTATTTTTTTCATGATTTCGTTCTTTAAAATTCGATGGTAATTGGAATAGTGTCGGTATATTGCCCAAGCGATACTGACCGACCATTATTAACAGTTTGACCCATGAGATTAAGCGTTTGCGGCTGACCATTATTGGTCAAGGTAATTGATTGATTAGGCTTGAGTGCTTCGCGAGCAGTTCCATATAAGATGTTGTAGGCAAGGAAATCTGTGCCATTACTGATGGCACGAAAATAATTTGCGCCAAAAGGTGCTGGAACCTTGCTGTCATTTTGCCCCGCACCAAAAGTAACTTTTATTGGAGCATTGCCAGGGCATTGAATGGTCAAACCTGATGTAGAACCCTGACTTAAGCTGGTCTCAATCACCTGATTAAATGCAGCTGTGGTTTCACCAAAATCCAGCTGACCAAAATTCAGACCATTTGTTGCATTACTGACAGACTGATTATTAATTTCACATGAGGGTTCTAATTCAATCTGCACATTTAATCTAGCTGCTAACTGTGCAGCACTGGTGAATGACGAAATAAGACTACAAACCAACAATCCCACGCATTGTTTAAGCAACAGATGCATACGTTCCTCCTTAAAACAGGCTTGTTTAATAACAAACCTGTTCACTGTTACGTATACCAATTAGAAATTAACAGTCACCAATAAAGTGTCTGTATAATCACCCTGTGCTTTTGCAGTACCGCTATTTGCAGCAACAGCACCAAAGATTGGAATTTCTTGAGCTACGCCTGTCGCAGCAGTGAAAGTCTGAGGCGTATTGATTGCATATGGGTTGGTACGTGCAGCATCACGATAAACGTTATAGCTGACTACATCTGCAGCAGTTGTATGTTTAAGACTACGATCAGCGCGTTGACCACCATCAATTGCAACAGTAAAGTTAACATCTGTTGTACCATCACATTTCACATTGAGATGGCTGCCCGTACCAGATGAAGCAACTTGTGCAGTAAGGGTATTGGTCCAAGTGCCAGAAGTTTTACCAAAATCTAATGTACCAAATTTGTTGATATTGCCATTCACTGTAGAACCTTCAACAGTACAACCTGTTGAAACATTCAGTTTTACATCAACCTGACCCGTCACTGCTGCTTGTGTAGTCGCGATATACCCTGTACCCAATAAAATAGTAAGGGTTAGTTTTGTAAAAATATTCATATTTAATCCCATGATGTGTATTATTTATTAACTTTTACACCAGAAGTGTGAAAGCATTTACATAATTACATGTGATAAATACGCGTTCAATAAATACACTAAAAAACACCATCGATTAAATATAAGTTTTTATATTTTAAAATAATTTTCCAAATCAATATGAATTAAATTGCACTAAAGATTTAAACATATAAAAAAACACTAAAATAATTAATATTATTATAGATATATGCTTATATAATTAACTACAAACCCAAGATTTACAAACATACTGAGCAAAAAAAACCCATTCAATTTTTAGGGGGAGAATGGGCGACGATATGGCATTATAAAATGCTGATCGAAAACTTTTAATTGACAAAAAGATAAAATTCGTCAATTTAAATTTCAATATTTCAATATTTCAATTTAAATATAATTTTATAAAAATTTATCACCTTCTTGTAATTCAAATAAATTTTGCTCTTCCACTCTCAACGAAATATGCAAGCCTAATGCAGCAACGGAATTATAAATAAAATCATTTTCCATAATATCTAAGTAAAAATGACTTTCCCTGCTTACTTCCTTATAAAGCCATTTGAGGTCATTTCGATCATCTTGGATACAACTCTTTTTAAAATCACCCAGTTCACAATCAATCTCTTTCCTCAGCATTTGAATAAAATGCTGACGAGATGCCTGATTATTTACTGCATAAAAAAAATGAGAGTTTTCACCCATTCCTTTATGAAAAATCATTTCATAGATCTTTATCATACACACCCACTATTTATGAGTAGAGTTGTTTATCGCTCAATAAGTTGATGAAAAATTTTCCATTTCAAATTCGTGGGTATTATTTATCACCAAACTTATAATATTTCAAAGTTAAGTATTTAATTTCACTGAATTAAATACACAACAAACATAAAGCAAGTGTATAATTATTATGAAATTATTTACTACCAACAATCTATTAATAGTCGGTATTTTGAGTCAATATATATCCTATTTCATCAAAATAAAAATATGTTATTCTATGAAAAAAAATAAGACCAATTGTAAATTAAATAAAAGAAACCTTTATTTATCTATATTCCAGATAAACCAAAATAAAAATACAAAGCAATAGATTAAATTTATATTTTTTGAGAACCTAATCATATAAAATAAAACACCAATAGCCAAAAAAAATAAATCAATATATAAAAGCAAAAATCTAATATTAATAATAAAAATATAACAACTATTATGTGATGATTATTTTTAAACATATTTAACAACAAAAAAGAAAGATAAAATTATTCAAAAAAACATCATAAAAAATCAAATAAATATTCACCAGATTAATCTTATTATTTAAAACAACAAATACTCACATAGAATAACTAAAAAACAAAAAGCAAGCCTTAACTTTATCTTTAAAAATTAAACACCCATATCGACTAGAGTTTTATTTTAATAAAAAATTTGATAAAATCAGGTTTTAAACCACTCTCTTAAATATTTAACGATGAAATATGAGATTAAAGAATGGAACAATCGTACTGTTTTTATATTTAAAAATCACATAAAAACATTTTAATAATTCACTGAAATTATTGATAATTTAATACAACCAGATCATAAGTCTGAAGTTGAGATAAAAAGTTGGACAGAAGCTTTTATTTTCAAATTTTTTATGCTGATGATTCTTGGTTTTCATTTGAATTATATCCATTTGACAAGCAAAATAAATCTGATTTAAAAAAATTAAAAAACTTAATGGATCAGTTAAGCGCATATTCTTTTTAAACCCAATGATGAGTCTGGAATATTTTTAAACGTAATCTCAGTGATATAAATGATCAAATCATTTTCACGAAGAGTATTAATCAGTCATTTGTAAGCTGCGTGTACATTATCCATCAATTTGATTTACAAACGTTCTCATGATGAAGTAGATCAAGCATTAAAATTGATAAGAATAAAATTTTTACCCATTCGTTCACGTCCATAGATGAAAAAATAAGCATGGAGAGTGAGTCAGATTGGTATTGGACGTTCCTCTCGCGTTGGGAAAAGACGAGGATCAGGGCGCTTTTGTGTTGATCTATACTTTTAAAAAGAACTTATAAAAGAAGCCTATTCAAAATATCACGTTAAAAATCTTATCTTAATTGTCTTTTCGATATTGGCGTAGCGTATAGCCTGTATGCTTTTTAAAATAACGACACATATAGGAAGCGTCATTAAAATGCATCTGGTCAGCAATCACTTGAATTGAGAGTGTATTCATTTTAAGTCGTTGTTTAAGATTAACAATCACCAGCCGATCTATCAGCGTTTTAGGGTTATCATTAAAAATTTGCTTACACAATTGCGATAAATAGTAGGGACTAATGTTTAAGGCTTGTGCATAAAACAAAACCTCCCGTTCAGCGTGACAGTGTATTGCGATCATTTCCCAAAACTTCCAACATAATCTTTCTTTTCTTGTGTACTCATTCTTGGCTAAGGTCTTTTTGTGATCGACGATTTCAGACAGTACCAGAAAAAAATTTTGCAAGTGATTGCATAATAATGTGCGCTGATACTGTTCTGTGGATTTAATAATAAAATCGGTTTGAGATTGCCATATCTTGATTAAACCTGCCTGTTCGGTATTGGGGGAAAAATGTGGCATTTGATTGAGATAAGCAAATAAAGCGTTTGGTAAAACAGCGGCAACTTCAGCAGCAAAATGACGATTGAATATACAATAATTACAAGAAAAATCAGCCGATTGGTTTTTTATAATAGTCAATGAATCTTCTGCAAGAACCAAAAAATCACCTGCTTGCAAATGGTAACTTTTAAACTGAATGCTTAAATCAGCATGGCCTTGTGTAATAAAAATAAGTGAACAATATGCTAATAGCAAAGGCTGGTTTAACGAATCACTTAGATGACTTGTTCCCCATAAATAATCTTTTGCATTTTGACGAAGATAATTTAGATCACTTTGCATTTTGAATAAAATTTATTAAATATTTGCCTAATTATAATGATTTTGTTTTTAAAAGTACCGAAATTGCCAAAATATGCGCATAGGAAACAGTCCCTAAAATGCCTATAGTCCCTTTTGAAATACTATAAATTTTATAAGAGGCTTTAAAAATATGATTTTGACAACTGAACGCTTAGTTTTACGACCTTGGCATGAAAGTGATGCAGGGAGTTTATACGAATACGCAAAAGATGAACGCGTTGGGCCAATTGCGGGTTGGCCTGTACATGAAAGTCAGGCACAAAGTTTAGAATATATTCAGACAGTTTTTGCACATGATGAAGTCTATGCGCTTGCGAAAAAGCAAGACAATCGAGCCATTGGCATGGTCGGTCTACTGATTGGGCAAGACAGTAATTTTGATATCGCTGATAATGAAGCAGAAGTTGCTTATTGGATTGGTGTACCCTTTTGGGGAAATGGTTTTATACCTGAAGCGGTTAAAGCAGTCATGCAACATGCCTATGAAGATTTGCAATTACACGCTTTATGGTGTGGTTACTTTGCAGATAATGAACAGTCACATAAAGCACAAGCAAAGTGTGGCTTTAAGCATCATCACACTGAAACAGATAAATATAATCAGTTTCTAGCGGATTACCGTACAGAGCATATCAGCTATTTATCACGTGAAGAGTGGGTCAAATTGCCTGCACATTACAAAGTAAGGAAATACATGGATTAGAATCAATTAAAGTTAACAAACATCAGAGATATTAATAAATAAATTAAGATCATCTTCTGAACGATTCATATGAAGCGAGAGAGCTTATTGATCTCTCTGATGCAGCTATGTAATTAAATTTTTTGAAGAACTTTAAGTAAGGGCGAGATTCGCCCCTTACTTTAGTAATTCAAATTCACGATAAGTAATGCCAATGCTGCTGGAATCGCTTGTATGTAAATAATTTTCTTACTTGCCGTTAAGCCGCCATAAATCCCAGCAATCAATACACAGCCCAAAAAGAAATTTGCCAGTGGTAAGGCATAAATTACAGGTGCACATAAAGCCCAAAATAAGCCTGCTGCTAAAAAGCCATTATATAAGCCTTGATTTTGTGCCATGACTTTGGTGAGCTGTGCTTTTTCAGGCGTATTCCCAAATGCTTTTAAACCGTATGGTTTATCCCATAAGAACATCTCTAAAACTAAAATATACACATGTAGCAGTGCAATTAAGGCAATTAAAATTTGTCCAATCATCGTTTTCTTCCTTATTTTAAAAACGCTGATAGATCAGTCTCGCAACTGATCTATGCCAAGTACATTTATGGTTTTAATAACACTTTGCCTTGGCGTGCACCTTCAGTTGCTCTGGCTGCTGCTTGTTGAATTTGATCGAAACTAAATACACCTTCAACAGGCAATACTAATTTTTTCTGAGCCGCTAAAGTCACCAATTCTACAATTAACTCTTTTTTTCGTTCTGCAGACAATTGTTTGTTGACCACACTTGCCCAGAAACCTTTGACTGTCGCTTGTTTAAAAATAAGATCACCTGATGAAATTTGCATCAGTTCACCCGTCATACTACCAAATGAAACCAAGACACCATTTTCACTAAGTAAAGCCAACATTTCACCACTGGCTTTCCCCCCAATCGAATCTACTCCAGCAATTAAAGGTTGATCTGCATGTATCGCTTTTACTTGATCTTTCCAATCCGCTTGATCAGTCGCCACTACATTTTGAATACCTAAACCATTCATTTCTGCAACCGCATCACTACGGCGAACCAAATGAATGACTTTTTGACCGCGAGCGTGCGCGATCATCGCAACAGTTTTACCCACAGCGCCATTGGCTGTGTTTTGGATAAGCCACTGATCTTGTTTTAAATCAATAAAATCTAACAACATCAGTGCACTAATTGGCATACCAATCAATTGTGCAGCGGTTTCATCATCTATTGCATCAATTAAAGGCACAACACCATGCGCAGGCGCAATAAAGTATTCCGCCCAACTGCCGTGAACCGCGGCAACTGCAATACGTTGCCCGACAGACACTGCATCGACACCTTCACCGACGGCATCAATCACACCAACCGCTTCGCTTCCCCCAATTGCAGGAAGTGTCGGCTTATAGCCATAACTTCCTCTCACCGTCCAGACGTCATGGTTATGCATCGGAGATAAAATCATTTTAATACGAACTTCGCCCGCTTTAGGCTCTGGCTTTGGCATTTCTGCTGCTGCTAATACGTCGACAGGTTCGCCAAAAACTTGATGAATAATACTTTTCATTTGTTATTCCTATATAGGTTTTAGTAATTGCTGTGTGGTTTCTAAAGCCAAATAAAGTGGCTGTTTGTTCTGTGCTAGTTTCGCCAATAAAGCTGCGCCTAACCAGAGTTGATACATGGTTTGTGCCATTTTCTCAGGCTCAATATGTTGTGGAATTGAGCCATCCTGTTGTCCGTCACTGAGTAAATTTGCAATGCGTTCTGTCAGCTTGCTTACACCAAAATTTAAAATCTGACGCATATCTTCCGATAAGTCAGAGACCTCTGCGGCAAGTTTTACAATCAGACAATTCTCAGCCCAGCCTCCCTCGTTATGACATGGGTCATCAATCCATGCTTGCCAAAGCGCGACTAAACGCGCATAAGCACTCCGCTCTTCTTGTAGAATCAATTGATCAATTTTCACTTTATAATCAGCAAGGTATTGCTGTAAAAGCGCACAACCAAATGCTTCTTTGGAAGTAAAGTAATAATAGAACGACCCTTTGGGTACACCGCAAGTCGTTAAAATTTCCTGTAAGCCAACGCCAACAAAACCTTTATGTAATACCAACTTAAAACTAGTATTTAAGATATGTTGTCGAGTCGCTTCACTTTTATCTGATCGTTTCATGCACACACTATAAATCAATAATAGACCAGTCGTCTATAAATTTATTAAAAATTTAATTAAGAAATTTAGTTGAGGGTTTTGAGTGCATTTTAGGGAGTAAATTGGATTGTTATTTTAGCGAATGGCTGAAAATATCAGCCATCCTTCGATTGATTTAAAACTTTGCACGTAAAGTGAGCGTTGCATTTCGAGGATTACCGAAACGAATGTCGCCATAAGTATCAATTTGTGAATAATATTCTTTGTCAAAAATATTATTGATATTCAATGCAATATTCACTTTATCACTTAATGGGTAGCTCGCCACCAAGTTAGCAATCGTATATCCAGGCTGACGATAAGGATGTTCGCTATAACGACCCACTTTCCAAGTACTTTGATAATTTGCACCGCCGCCTAGGATTAAATTATTTGCAAACTTATAAGTCGCAAATAAACGTGCAATATGTTCAGGCGTATCCTCATTAAAAACCAAACCTTGATTTGTAGGATCATTCGCATATTCCGTAGTATTGTATGTGTAGCCAAAACTCAAATTAAGATTGGGGATAATTTCACCACGAATCTCAGTTTCAATCCCTTTACTGATCACCTCACCTGATGCAACATTACAATAAGCTTCGCCACCATTAAATGGGCATTGCCCTTTGGTGCTTTCATCTCGTATTGAGCGATTAATTTGGTTGGTTTTAAATCCTGCAACTGATGCAATTAAACGATCATCCCAAAGCCCTGCTTTTAGCCCAATTTCATAAACATTACCCTGTACTGGATCAAGTAATGTCTCATTACGATCTTTGACATTTTGCACAACAAAAGTATCGGTATAACTCGCATATGCAGTCAATGCATCATTGATATCGTAAGTAAGTCCAAAATATGGTGTTAAAATATTTGATTTCTTATATTCATTGACACTTTCATAATTGCTTTGACGCACACCTGCAATAACTTTGAGCGGATCAATAATATTTAAACGAGTGGTGAGGTAGTATCCTGTCTGACGTACCTGATCAACGCTGGTATTTTGATAACGTGGTGCGATGTAAGGTAACTGATAAGGACTGTAATTTTTAATATTGACGTATAAATAGTCACGTGTCGGTGTTTCCCCTCCACCAACCAAACTATAATCTTCTAGCACTTGGTCCCAACTTGTCCATGCCCCTGTAATATTACTTTTACTGTGATTTGCACCAAATACCAATTCATGCTCACGACCGAATAAATGATATGTCCCTTTTGCAAAAAAATCATAAATATCTAATTTTTGCTCATAGTTATATCCGTACTTATAAACAGTTGCTAAAGCATCATCAGCACTTGTGGTTTTTGGAGCCACGCTCAATGAAGTAAATGCCATATCCATAGCATAGTTTGCCTTCATATAGCTGGCTTTTACTTCCCATCCATTATTAAATTTATGGCTTATATCTAAGAAAGCTTGTCTATTGGTTTTATCCCAAAAATCTCTGTAATCACAACCACAGTTGGAATTATCGATACCTATTTTTTGACCATTGAAATAGTTAGGAATTGTATTTACGGGAACTGCATGTTCACCTTGACGTGAATATCCAATATTCAATAGCGTATTTTCAGTTAAATCACTGCTCACGATTCCATACAAAACATTAGAATCACGAGTAACAGATTTCATAAATGAATCACCATCTTGACCTGCCACCACTAAACGACCACGCACGCTTCCAGATTGATTCAATGGACCAGAAACATCCATTTCTCCACGTACTGTGTTCCATGAACCATAACTGACAGCACCACTCGCCTGAAAAACTTCTGTTGGTTTTTTACGAATAAGATTAATTGCACCAGACGGGTCTCCTGAACCTTGCATTAACCCAGCTGCCCCTCGTAATACTTCAATACTTTCAATGGTTGCCATATCTGGTTTAGATGAGGTGACATTACTTGCATTTACAGCAACACCATCATATTGCAATATATTTGAATTCCAACCATCTCCAACATTAAAGCCTCGGATAGAAAAGTTGGTCCTCTCCGTATTATCCCCTGTTAGTAAAATCCCTGTTGTATTTAATAGTGCATCACCCAAATTTGTCGCACCCATATCTTCGATTTGTTTGCGTGTAATCACTGAAACAGATTGTGGGGTTTCTTTTACACTCAAATCGAGTTTAGTCGATGTACTGGCATTCTTTTTAGTGTAGTTATTTTCTGTATTATTTTCTGCGGTGACAACGATCATGGGTAAAGCATTTGTTTGCTCTGTTGTTGCTTCCGTCGCAGCATAAGCTGTCCCAATCCAACAACTATAAAGTGTAAGATAAATTGCACTTTTAGCAAAGATTCGATTTTGAGAAATCCATTTATTCACGAAATAAAACTCTTAATCTAAATAAAAATCATTATCGTTATATTTCACATAAAAACAACATATATCTCTACATTCCTCCATTATTTTCTAATTCAAATTCGTTTTGTTAGATAAAGCTATAAAATGAACAGCCTTTCAATCTGAAAGGCTAAGAATAAGGTTACTAGATAATATTACTGAATAAACTTTGACATGACGTGATGTGTACTCCCCCACCTTAGCGTAAATCATGTCATTGTATTTATTTGATAATTACCTTAAAAAACATAAAAACTAATAAATAATAATTAATACTTTTCAAGCAAACCAATGATTCCAGTTGCGATCATATCAATCGCAATTGTGCCAATTAACAAGGCAGATAAACGTCCAACAATATCAAAATAGCGATCAATATATTTTGCATGGCTATAACGTAAGTGGTCATGCCCATACTTCATGATCATTAAAATGCCACAGCTAATAAATAAGGTAAAAGCGATCAACACAGCGGATTCGAGTAAAGACATACTCGCTCCTGTTACGACAGCCGCACTGATTGTGCCAGGACCAATCATAAATGGCATCGCCATGGTACTGGCCAAATGTGCAGGTGTTCCTCTCATTTCTCCGATGGTATCCGCGCCTTGAAATACAAAACGATAGCCAATCACTAAGAAAATTAATCCACCAAAAATCTGAAATGATTCAAAACGAACATTTAAATAAGTACTAAAAATGGCTTCACCACCCCATGCAAAAAGCATAAAAACCACATAAGCAATCAAGGCACCTTGGGCTAAACCTTTATTGAATACATGGGTTTCAGTATGGCGAATCATCCCGATCATATAGATACTCATTAAAAACGGATTGAGTAATGAGAAAAACAAAACAAATGGATGGATATAATTTGAAAACATAATGGCTTTCCATAAAACAAAATCAGGAAACAAAATCAAAAAAAGAGCTTACTTTGCTAAAATTGTACTTCTCAACAAGGAGATACTTTGTCTAACTAATCATTAAAATTGTAAATTTTATTAAGATTCAGCAACTTATTTTTACAAAAAAATATTACATTTACTCAAAAAATGCATAACCTTATAAAATTGACTCATTTTTATCTATAAAAATATTTATACAGTTTTTTAGCGCCCATTTAAGCTAGGCACTGGTTATAACTCATATTGCACCCATTAGCATTTGGATTGTTGATAAAATTATACTTAACGGCTGTTTATTGCTTTAGTCATCATCCAAATACCTATTTCTAGTCTCAACATTTTTTAGCATCAGTTTGGCTTTGCGCCCTGCTAAAATAATTCTAGCTAAGCTGACACAACTATTATTCACAGCCCTTTTGATTATTTTATATACGTTAAATTTATTACATAATTGCATCAGATCTCATACATTTTGTTCATGATTACCCAACACATAAAATTCACAAAAAAACTAAAATTATAATCAATTGATATTTATTAAAATTCTATGACATTGAAATCTTAAATGTAACCTAGCGTTATATTTTTTAATCATTTCTGCTCATGATGAATTTTTTTTGATTGTGTTTTAAAGAGATTTTTTAACACTGTCATTCATTAGGATTAAGCCATTTATGTATAAAAGAAAAATCAAACCACTTGAAATCGATGATGTCGAAATTATTGATTATGATAAGACTAAAAAAGCCATTAAAGCCGCAGCTTTAGGGAATGCCATCGAATGGTTTGATTTTGGTGTGTATGGCTATGTCGCTTATGTATTGGGTAAAGTCTTTTTCCCAAATTCATCACCCAGTATACAAATGATTGCGGCCCTTGCCACCTTTTCTATACCCTTTATATTTCGACCTTTGGGTGGATTATTTTTCGGACATTTAGGCGATAAATATGGTCGTCAAAAAATTCTGGCAATCACCATTATTATCATGTCGGTCAGTACCTTTGGTATTGGTTTGATTCCATCTTATGAAAGTATCGGGATTTGGGCTCCTATTTTGCTGCTCATTGTAAAAATTGCTCAAGGCTTTTCGGTCGGAGGTGAATATGCTGGAGCAGCAATATTTGTAGCTGAATATTCTCCAGATCGAAAGCGTGGTTTCATGGGAAGCTGGCTGGATTTTGGTTCTATTTTAGGTTTTGTTGTTGGAGCGGGCGTCGTTTCAATGATCAGCTTTTCCATGGGCGAAGCCGCCTTTGTCGATTGGGGCTGGCGTATTCCTTTTTATTTAGCACTGCCACTGGGATTGATTGGCTTATATTTACGTCATTCTTTAGATGAAACACCGACTTTTCAGGCGCATGCAGAAGAACAGTCACAATCTAAAAAACCGCAAAAAGTGGGTTTCAAACAAATTTTCCGTGAGCATAAGCGCAGTCTACTGGTCTGTGTTGGTCTGGTGCTGTGTACCAATGTCACCTATTACATGCTACTCACCTATTTACCAAGTTATTTCTCACATAACTTAGGCTATTCAGAAAATCATGGTGTTCTGATTATTATTGCAGTAATGGTTGGAATGCTCTTTGTACAGCCGTTTGTAGGCATGCTTAGCGACAAGATTGGTCGTCGCCCATTTGTCTTTGCAGGCAGCATTGCCCTGATTGTCTTGTCATACCCTGCCTTTATATTGCTTGCCACCAATAATGTTTACTTAATTTTCTTGGGTCTGTTGATGTTGGCACTTTCACTCAATATGCTGATTGGAATAATGGCTTCAACCCTACCCGCATTGTTTCCAACTGAAATTCGTTATAGTGCACTTGCAATCGCGTTTAATATTTCTGTGGTGATTGCAGGTTTAACCCCAACCATCACAGCGACATTGGTTGAAACCACTCAAAATATTATGGTGCCTGCCTATTATTTGGTAATTTGTGGTTGCTTTGGGGTGATTACTGCGATTTATCTTAAAGAAACAGCCAACTTACCGCTCAAAGGTGCAAAACCAATGGCCGTTGATACTGAAGAAGCTGAAGAACTTCTCGAACAATATCATGGAAATATTGAGCAAAAAATCGAAAAAATTGATCAAAAAATTGAAGAGTTGCAAGAAAAACGTGATCATCTCGCCAAGCAACATCCTGATATTGATTAATGGTCTTAAATGGGCTTATTCAATAGAATTGTGTTGGATAAGCCTCTAGCTTAGATTGATTGAACATTCTTTGTGACAAGCAAGAACATAAAGATGCTGGAGTGCATGATATAAATGCCACGAAAATATTAAAGTGCCCAATGAAATTGATTGAACGTTTTATGACATAAGTGTCGTTCTATTACAGGATAAGACAATATGGCAGAATTAAAGAAATCATCTTTTTTTCTTACGCTTTTTTATTTTGCTTTTTCTTTTTGAAGAAATAATTTTTCCAGTCCCCAATCCACGGAAAAAGTAATTGCCAAGATAAATGAATAAAAGAAAGAAATAAAAAATAGGAGAGATACTGAACAAGCTCATGATCAATTCCCAGAACAATACGCCTATTCGATAGTTGTAACTCCATTCTATGAGTGCACCTTTACGACTACCACTTTGGAATGAAATTTCATCATGAACAAAATGCCAAATACTGCCAAGAAAACATAAAATAAAAATGCTCGAAACTAATGTTTTTTTGATTATTGGTTTTTCTAACCAAGGATATTTATATGAAGAAGAGAATTCGAATTGTACGAATAAACTGTAAATCTTTTTTTGAAAGTTTTCCTGAATGCCATACTTTTTTAAGAATAACCAGCAGACATAACAACTTAAGAAAAACATAATCACTGTAATGTATATACTAGAAAGAATAGTAAAAAATGGTAGTGGTCCTTTTGTACCCACTGTAATCAACAAATTCTGTGTGATGTACTTATAAATGGAATATTGCCAATCATTTCTTGGATATGCGGGAAATAACAATAAAGGCGGGATAAATAGAAGAATTGAAAGTTGCAAAAGTAATTTATTTTGTCTTTTTTGCTTTGCTTGATATTCTTGCATTTCTGGTGATAGATAAGGCTTTTTAGACATTTTTAACTTTAAAATTTAAAATCATTTTACATTTACTAAGATCTAACTCTACCCTAATCATTAAAGCAATCAATTGTTAATCAAAATACTTTAAACTTCTTGAGAAGCATTATTAACTTAAAAAAATAGCTAATGAAACATTGTCGTTGACCTTCAATGCTCCAAAGCCTCTAATAAAACATTTATTTTTTATCCAAGGAGTATCGGCCTGGTCCTGTTAAACTTAACAAAAAGAATCCAGCAGCAATACTTATGTTTTTATAAAAATTGATCATATTCGACTGGACAAGTTCCGAGGGAACTTGCCAATAGGCATGACCTAATATTGCAGACCCAATCGTATAAAATGCAAAAATAATCGCAATAGGTCTAGTATAGTAGCCGATCAATATAAATATAGGAGCTACAACCTCCATTACAACTGCGATAAATGCAGCTAGAGTTGAAAATGGAATATTTAAAGATTGCATATACTGGATTGTTTGTTCAAAGTTAATAAGCTTGGGAATCCCTAGCTTTATAAACAATACTACAAGTAATACACGTGTTATCAATAAAATATAAAATTTTGAATTCACAAAATCGTAATATCGCAGCGTATTTAATTTCATGGTATGTAAACCTTTTTTAAAAACTATTTCTCATATAGTTTCAAGAGTGACAGGGAGAATCTAAGCCTTAAATACATCATTTTGCTATTTAAAAATAATTAAATACTCCTTAGATACTGGGTAAATCATCAGTTATCGATATTTTGCTTGAATCACGAGTGTCATAATCACAAGCATTGATGGAACTGCAGCAGCAATAAAGAGATGCGTAATATCCATGTGTTTAGATAAATATCCGCCAAACAATGGTCCAATTACTGAACCTAAACGTGCTATTCCAATACTCCATCCCACCCCAGTAGTACGTAGTGAAATAGGATAATAACTAGCAGAAAACGCATTGATCGCTGGCTGACCACCAACAATTGCAAACCCTGCAATAAAAACAACCACATATAAAAGTAAAGGATTACTAATTGAATAACCAATCACGGCTACGCTCAATACGCCAGTAATAAATACTGGAATAAGTACCTTATAAAATCCGACTTTATCTATTTTCAAACCCATCAAAATACTGCCAAAGGCTCCTCCCAACTGTAGAATGGAACCAATCAGTAAGGCCTGGTTTAAATTTAAGCCTGATTCTTTGGCAAGCATCGGTAACCAGTTCGCTAAAAAATACAAACTAACCATATTCAAAATGCTTATTATCCAAATGGTGTAAGTAAAGAATGCACGGTTTTCTTTAAATAGTTCTAAAGGTGATTGTTTTGTTTTCAGGATCAGGGGATTTAAAATTTTAAGTTCTGAACTAAAATTTAGCTTTGGATAGAATTTTTTTAGCCATAATAATGCTTTGTGATCATTATTCTTGCTTACCATAAATTGTAAGGATTCTGGCAACGTGAACAGCATAATAAAAAAAATGATCAGGGGAATAATTCCACCAAAATAAAAGATCGCATGCCATCCACCAATTGGCGTCAATAAAGCAGAAATTCCACCGCCTAGCATTGCTCCAACTGTATAACCACATGAAATAACCATCATGGTCAAAATACGATACTTGCTTGGCACAATCTCGGAACTATATGCCATAACATTAGGCATAATTCCTCCTAAGAAAATCCCAGTCACAAAACGTATGATGGTCAATTGTTCTACACTACTAACACTTGGTGTGAGTAACATCAGCACAGAAAAAGCTAGAGTTGAAATAAGTAAAATGGGACGGCGACCAAAGCGGTCTGCTAAAGAACTTAAAAATAGTGAGCCTATAAATAAACCAAAAAGGCTGGCACTAAATACGACCCCCAACATGGTTTTATCAATTTGCCAATGTTCCATGATCAAAGGCGCAGCATATGCGATTGCTTGAATATCATAGCCATCCATAACCATCAGTAGCAAACAGGTCAATAAGATAAACTTCTGATACCTTCCTATTTTTTGTTGATCAATAAAATCATTTAATGCAACTTCTTTCATGGTAATTCCTTCTACATCGCTGCAACAATAATTACTTATTTCATAATTCAATTATACTATTCGTAAATTAAAGAAAGTACAAGAATCAGATACAATCTATATCATTTTAAATTTCAAATAAAAAACAATAACTTAAATCAATAAATATTTATTTTTTTAAAATGGAGTTTTTTTACAAGATGTATTCATTATTTTTTTCCTTAGCTAATTCTCAAGTTAAAAATAGAAAAGCCACATCAAAAATGTGGCTAAAGGGAGTAAATTAGAGAGGATTTTGCTTAAGCTATATTGATCCAAAACAAAATCGGATGAAAACTACGCATGGTTTTCGATCTATAACTCTACATTCCGTGATAGGTTGGTAAATCAAATTGATTATTATTGTGGATTCTATGAACATGATCTAAAACATAAACTTTCATATAAAGTTGAAACTGCATATCTACATGAAAAAGATCTTAAAAACATAAAGCATTAACGAGAGCCTTAACCAAGTATATTCAGCTATAAAATTGAAGCAATAATTTACTTAAATTCTAAATTTATGCTTATGACTATAACCAACCTCAAATATGGCAACTTTTAAAATTTATATATTCATAATTTATCAATTACTTTTTATAAAATTTTCAGCTAAATAGTTATAGAGCAATTTAATTCGTTTTGGTGTTGGCCCCAATTGTGGGCGATATAAATACAATCCCCATGGAGATGACTTAACATTTTTCATGACTTCTATAGCAGTACCTTGCTGAATCATCGGTAATGCCAAAAATTCTGGAATATGAGCAAAACCAATACCATCAACTATTGCCTGACAATAAGCATCAAGGTCATTGGTTGAAAAAAATGGCGAGCTAGGTAAAAAAGTTTGATCATATTCAAACCCCCAAAACCAATATTGATTTAAAGATAAATTTTCAAAGGCAATAATAGGAAAATTATCTAAATCGCCAATCTGATAAGGCTGTCCAACTCTTTTTATGAGATCTGGTGAACCCACTACACGAAAACCGATATTCATAACTTTTCGAGACACAAAGCGATTGTCATTTAAAAAGCCAACACGAAGTCCAATATCTATTTGATTTTCAATTACATCACTGTGTTCATCAGTCAAAATACAACTGACCTTTATATTTGGATATTCAGTCTGAAACTTTGTAATTAAAGGTATAACTAAGTGTCGACCAAACGCAGTTGGCATCGTTAAACGAATATGACCAGAGATATTCTGATTAGATTCCTGAGTATTGTTTTTCACCAATTCATTAATTTGTTTCAGTAAAGGCTGAGCTTGTCTTAACAACTCTTCCCCTGCACGGGTAATTTTATGACCACGTGTGCTCCGATAAAAAAGAATTTCTCCTTTCTGATCCTCAAGTTCCTGTATGGCACGTGTAATTGACTGAGGTGATTTCCCCAACTTTACAGCAGCTTTTTTGAAATTTTCAGTATTCGCCACTGTACAGAAAATTTTAATCAGTTCGAAATAATTACTCATAACTTATTCCAAAATATGGAATTAAGAAATCCATATTGTATCATTTTTTTTGATTTATTATTTAAGTATATTTAATTTTTAACTTTGTTATTACAGGTATAGCAATGAAAGCACAAATCTTGAAAAGCTATGATATTAAGGAATTTAGTCTGGTTGAAATTCCAATTCCTGAGATTGATTCGCATGAAGTTTTGGTCAAAATTCATAGTAGTGGTGTTAACCCTATCGATTATAAAATCCGTGAAGGGGCAGCACCTTATGCAGATCCTATTCTCCCCGCCATACTCGGAACAGATCTTGCTGGTGAGGTTATAAAGGTAGGTGAAAATGTTAAAAACTTTATCGTTGGAGATGAAGTATATGGTTTGGCTGGTGGTGTCCGAGGATTACAAGGCACCTTAGCTGAATATATTGCTGTAGATGCAGATTTACTTGCAATTAAACCTAAAAATTTATCTATGCGTGAAGCTGCTGCTTTACCTTTGGTTTTTTTAACAGCGTGGGAAGGTCTAGTGGATAGAGCTCAAGTTAAAAAGGGGGATTCCGTCTTAGTTCAAGGTGGTGCTGGAGGTGTTGGTCATATGGTTGTGCAGCTTGCAAAAGCTAAAGGTGCGGAGGTATATGCAACAGGTAAAGCACACAGTCGTAAAGTGATTGAAGATCTCGGAGCAATAGCTATTGATTATGAGACACATAGTGTTGATGATTATGTTCAAAAACATACTGCGGGTCAGGGGTTTGATATTATTTATGACACTGTTGGTGGTAATACTCTTGCTACGTCCTTATCAGCAATTAAATCATATGGGCACATTTCGAGTTGCTACGCCTTTAGTGAAATAAACTTAGCCCCTTCATCTTTACGAGCTGCAACGCTTTCAGGTGTTTTCGTCCTCTTACCGCTACTCACTGGTCAAGGTCGAGCACACCATGGTGCTATTTTGCGACAACTGACTGAATATGTTGAGTCAGGGAAAATTCGCCCTATTGTTGATCATCATACTTTTAGTTTGGAAAATGCTCTTGAAGCGCATGATTTTTTAGAAAGTGGGGCAGCGTCAATCAAAGTAGTCATTGATATTATTTAACTAGCTCGGTTTAGGACTGAACATAGTCAAAAAAAGACCCTTGAAAATTTAAGGGTCTTTTTAAATATTTGGCGGAAGCAGCGACTGTCAAATTAAAACAATAATACATTGATATAAAGTATTTTTAATTTAACTTTCTATTAGCTGCTGTGACATTTCATAAATAGCTTGCGTTGTAGGCTAAAATTGAGCATAAGACGTATACGTCGAAATGCATGAATAAGAATAGCGAGACTGTATACTCAACCTCCCTTTTCAAAAAGGGAGGTTGAGTTGTCTAGTTTAGTATAGGTTTCAGATGAGCAGTTTCCTCCCCACCTTCATTTACGACTTAATACTTATATTTCACACTAAGCATAAAATTACGTGGCTCACCATACACCCCAGAGTTATAGAAGCCGATGTTGGTAAAGTAATGTTGGTCAAAAATATTATTTAAATTAATCGCAGTACTTAACTGTTCATTAAACTGGTAGTTGGCCATTAGATCGACCAATACAAAGGCTTTCTGATCAATCACTTCACTACGCTTTTTGACATTGTTATACACCGTTTGCCATCCGTGGTTCTGCCAACGAACATTCCCACCCACACTTAAACCATCGAGTTGCTGATCAAATTTATACTGGGTTGAGACATTAAATTGATGTTCTGGTTCCCATGTTGAAATCTTCTCACCATCATGGTCCTTAATTTGCTTGTAGGTATAACCACTTTGCACTTGGACATTGGGGAAGACCTCACCAGAAGCTTCAATCTCTACCCCCTTAGTTTTGGCTTTCGCACCAATCCATGCAAAATCAACAGCGGGATTACTTGGCGCACCATTATAAACAATGTCCTCAATGGCACGATTGGATTCATGGATTTCAAAATAAGCGATACTGGCATTTAACTTAGCATCATCAGATTGAAACTTAAAACCGCCTTCGTAGTTTTTACCTTCGTCTGGATCTAGGATTTTATTGGATGAAGATTTATACCAGATATCATAAGGCATAAAGATATCGCTGAGACTGGCATAAGCACTTACTCGATCAGTGATGTCATAGACGACCCCAACATAGGGAATGAAGCGATTCTTTTCCTCGACTACACCTTGTAAACCTTTCATTTTATAGTTGATCATACGGGTACCTAAGAGCACCTTTAAATCATCTGCCAGATTTAAACGTGTACTGGCGTAGGCACCATATTGCGAAGTACGGTCATGGGTATAGGCATTTGGCTCACCCCAATTTGGCTGTGCAATATTGCCATCCCATTGGCTAAAATCGGGAATATGTGAATCATAACCCTGCATGCCACCATACCAATCTTTCCCCTTCCAACGTGAATAAGCCCCACTTGCGCCTAAGACCAAATCATGTTGCCGACCAAGCAGCGCAAACTTACCTGTGCTATACAACTCCAATGAATCACTGACGGTACGACCGATATATTGAGAAGGCCAAAGATTAGCAGAACCATCTAATTTAGGATAATAGCCTTGGATAGTGCCTAGTGTTGCATCATAGCCATTAATTTTATGGTCATATTGCAGAGTCAGTGCCCAATCATCATTAAATTTATGATGGACATTGGCAAAAATGGTGCGGGTATATTGTTTCCATTCACTCCAATTGGCACCATTATTAAAGGAGCGATCTGGATCTGGATTACGTTCCCCAGCACCATTAAATAAAGGGAAAGAGCCTGACCATGTCGATGCTTTAGGGTCATTGTTCTGGTAATCTGCACCCAGTGTAACTAAAGTTTTATCGCCTAAATCTGCTTCGACAATGCCATAAAATACAGCACTTTTACGTTCATAACGATCAATAAAAGATTCTTTGTCTTGACCCGCAGCCACAAAACGTCCACGAATACTTTGCTCATCATTCAGTGAACCACTGACATCTGCCATAGCACGGTAATTATTCCAAGAACCTGCGCTTAAACTCAGCGATGCTTGAGTCTCTGCGGTTGGTTTTTTACGTACCAAGTTGATGGTTGCCCCCAAAGAACCCACCCCTGTAAGTAAGCCCGTTGCCCCTTTGAGTACTTCGACACGGTCATAAATAGCAGAGTCACTGAGCGTATTACCCGCAGCATAACCGACATTTCGAGTCGTAGAAGGAATGCCATCATATTGGAAATTATTAATGGCAAAACCGCGTGAGTAATAACTGGTCCGTTCACTGTCGTAAGCAGATACGGTAATCCCGGGAGTATGCGACATGACTTGATCAATATTATTTAACTGAAAATCATCCATCAACTGTCGCGTAATCACACTAATGGTTTGTGGTGTTTCTTTCGGTGTAAGTACTAAACGCGTGGCGGTGGCAATTTTACCTGGTGTATAAGAACCACTATTTTCAGTAATTTCCCCCAACTGATTAGCAGTCACGACAATGGTCTCAAGTTTCGCTGCTGGATTGTCAGCGTGAGAATTTGTTGCCACGGCTGAATCCGTTGCCGTGTTTGCAACTGTTGTGGTTTTCGACATCTGACGTCGTTCAATTCGCCACACCCGTGGACTTTGTTGAACAAGCTGTAGATCTGTGTCTTTTAATAACTGTTGAAAACCCTGAGCAATATCAAAACTGCCACTTAAACCGTTGGTTTTATACCCCTGCGTTAGTTTCGGATCAAAAGACAATGCAATATTAGACTGTAGAGCAAAATTAGAAAGCGCTTGCCCCAAATCCCCTGAAGCCACTTGATAATGCTTTTGAGTTGCTGCTGTTTCAGCATGGTTAAATGCACTGACACCCAACATGCTGCTCAGTACCAATAAATGCATGACCGAATAACACATTTTTTTCTCGCGGCTTATTTTATATGGCTTCGGTTTTTTCAAATTTTTTGCGTGTTGCAATGCTAGAGACACCATAACCCCCTATTGAATACCAATGAGTTCTCTTATTAGCCTTGCCAGTTGAGTTTTAAAAAAGTGTCAGCCTTAAATTATTTTTTTTCACCAATACTGACCCAATAGCCTTGTGCATAGCGATTGATGTCTAACTTATAGGTGACAGCCAACATGCTATATAGCGTTGGTAAATCATTGATTGGATAAGTCCCTGATATTTTAATCTGAGCAATATCATCATCTAAAGCAATATAACCCTTTTGATATTTTCCTATACGCTGTACGAATTCAGACAACGGCATATCATTCACGATCATCCAGCCTTGCGTCCAACTGTTGCGTGTAAGATCAGCACTTATAACCTCAGCCACCTGCTCACGATTCAAATGACTTTGCTGACCCGCCGTAACAATCACTGTCTGAGTTGGATGACGTTGCGGTTGTAATTTCACCGCACCTTGCTCGACGAACACCCAAGACTGCTTTGGATCAAGCTCTACTGAAAATTCAGTGCCCAAAGCCTGTATTTGCCCATGTTGAGTTTGCACAAAGAATGGGCGTTGTTGTTGATCTTTCGCAGTTTTAATCCATATCTGACCTTTTCTTAGCACGACATTACGTTGCTTAGCGCTATAGTCCAGATCAATTGCCGATGCACTGTCTAGATACAGCTCACCGCCATCGGGGAGTTTAATTTTTTCAATTTCACCTACTTTTGTTCGATAGTCTGCCGTCCATTGCTGCTGCTGATTTAAGCTATAGCCTAAATACAGTAACGATAGACACGCCAAAACCCACATGTAATGACGGTGTTTTTTCCATGAAAATGATGTACTTTGTTTTAAAATAGGTCGTGCCACTTCCGTTGGCAGTTGATCAAAAGTATGATGCAGTTGCTGCATTTTTTGCCAAACTTTGGCATGCACTGAACTTTGCTGCTGCCAGATCTGCAATTGCTGTAATTCTTGCGGACTCAACTCGCCTTGGCTTAAACGCATACACCAATCAGCCGCTTCATTTAAAATTTGTTGCGTCTGTTGTTGATCTTGTTTTGAGTCTGATTTTTGATTGTGTTGTTGTTCAGATTCATTCTGCTTTGACATTCGCTTAGTCGTCCAGCATGGCAGACAGACAATGTACATACGCTTTTTTCATATAGCGTTTGACTGAACTTAGGGAAATATCCAATTTGACTGCAATCTCATCGTATTTCAGCCCTTCAAGCTGTGCATAGAGAAAAGTATCGCGTACCACCGCAGGCAGTTGCTCTAGCAATTGTGTCACTTCAAGCAAACTTTCGATAATCAAACAGTGCTGTTCTGGAGAGATTTCTTCGAGTTCAGGTTGTAGCGCCAGCACGTCTAAATATGCTCGCTCAATATGCTTCCGTTGAATCCAATTGATCATCAAGCCTTTGGCTACAGTGGTCAAATAAGCACGTGGTTGCAATAATTCAATTTGCTGTCGTCGTGCCATCACTCTTAAGAAAGTATCTTGTGCCAAATCTGCTGCATCAGTGCTATTGCCTAACTTTTTATATAGCCATGCATATACCCAAGAATGATGTTCTTGATAAAGTTGAGCAATATCATGGTTGGGAAGCGACGCAGACATGGAAAAAGTTTATTTAAGCGAATGATAATTATTATCAGTAATTTAATCGCTAAATTCAATCATTATTTTCATCTAAACCACGTCCTCGCCCAACTCACTTTTTTTGCACAAACCAATCTGTAGCAGCTTATTTAGCTTTGCGGTTTAAATTGGACAGCCCTGAATGTCAATATATGCATACACTATTATTTGCTGACGGCAAAATCCTCAATCACCACGTGAAGTAGGCGAAGAAGTGATAAAAAATTGGTGACTATACATTAAATGAAATTAGCTAGATTGGACATATTTTGTAAGTGAAAGCTTGCAAAATATCACTTCATCTTAAAGTACTTGTGTGACACCAATAAAAATTTTCAACGCTTAAAAAACAGACATAATCCTAATCAAATTAAAAGACATTTCATTAATTCACAATAAATATCAATATGCTAAACAGAAATATTATGTTGACTCAGTTTTTGTATTAGATTAGTATTTTTAATGTAAATAATTATCATTATCATATAGCCAACAAAGCATTGTCCTTTCTAGCCACGATGATTGTCCATTTTTTTATCAAGCAAAGGATAAAGCAATGTTGTTATCTAAAATGAAAATAGGTCATAAAACCCTGATTGCCAGTTCAATCTGTACCATTCTTACAGGTTGTGGTGGGGGTGGCAGTGGTAGTGGAGACAGCAAACCGAGCAATACTGCCCCAACAATTGATGCGATCAGCCCAGTGACCGTACAAACCCTAGACAGTAAAAAAATTAGCGTAACGGCAAAAGATGCTGAGAACAACGCGCTCACCTATAGCATCAAAACTGCGCCAAAATTAGGCACTGCCAGCATTGACAGTAAAACAGGTGTGATTACTTATATTGCAGGCAATGTGGTTGGCGCAGATACACTTGTGGTGAGTGTCAGTGATGGTTCACTGAGCACAGATCTGAGCATTACGATTAATACCCAAGTTGAGTCGGTGTTTGATTATCAATTCTACAAAGTCGCCAATCCTGAAACAGGTAATTCTCAAATTGTCCGTTATGACCCTAACAACGGCAAACAGGAGTATTACAGCAGTATCAGCAATGTGATTTTAGGCAATCGTGTCTTTGTGATGAGTGCGGCAAAAGATGGCGATAAAACAGTTTATAAAAAACGAGAATATGCGATTTTCCTTGACCCAAATGCATCTAAAGAAACGCGTAATTACACACCAGCTGGTGCAACAACAGCAACTGAATATACATTCTATACCGACAATATTCTAAAACGATTTGATGCAAGTAATCCAAACAGTCAAGCCACCATTTTTAGTAGTGCAGCATTACCAGCAGCATTAAAAACCGCAGAAATGAAAGTGATTGGCGATACACAAACCATGTATCTCAATGAAACAGATATTGATAATTCTTATGTGCAATTGCGTACTTTTGCCAAACTACCCGATATTTTTAGAGGCGAACTGTCTGACAATATTAAAAATGCCTATATCACTGTGCGTTTATCAGATGGCAAAGTGACACAAGGTCGAACCATTAAGCCAGTTGTCAATAACAGCACAGGTAAAACTGATTCGGTATTGGTCAACTATAGTGCTGCCTATGTCAAAGGAAGCTACCCAACCGCAAGTAATGAAGCTGCGCGTTTACAAAGCTGTACCGTTGATTTAATCACCTGTACTGATATTAGTGGCGGGACAGGTCAATACTACTTCTTAGCACAAAACGATACCCATATTTATTTGGCAAAAGAAGGTGTAAAAACACTTTATGCTTATGATAAAACTGCAAAAACCTTAACGAATGTAACAGGTGCAGAATATCCTGCGAATTATAACCCTGAACATCATCAAATTAAATTTGGTGGTGGGCATGGTGGTTCTGGTATCTTTAGTAATTTCTTTAACATGCCAAATGTAGTCGATAATTTGGCAGAAGGTAATACCGGTTATTTATTGATTAATTATAACCTTGATACACAAAATGCAGCGATCACCCATAGAATATTTGGCAAAGCCTATGTCTTTAAAAATGCCGAAATTCTGAAATTGACAGGCACCAGTGCAAGCAAAATTTATGATAATGGCACTGGTACTGATTTAGCCAATAATTCAAGCAATGTGGCTCTGTCATATAATCTCAACCTGACTGCGGTCAAAAATGGTTATTTATTTGTCGAAGCGGCCAAGTTATCTAAAGACAAGATGAATCTCAATTATCAACAAGGCTGGTTAAATACTGCAACCACAACCACAAAAACAGCGTTGGATAATGCTGTTATTGATCAGGATATTCCATACTTTACTTCAATGCGGGTACCTGCTGTGGCAGTAGGTGATTATGTCTATGTCAATGAGACCAATCCAACTGCCTCAGAAACCCGTGTTTATAACGTTTATAAATTACCACTCGATGCGCCAACAACCAGCAAAACCAGCGTCTCCCCAACGTTTGGCCGTATGTACTTTGAACGCACTGCATTCCGTGCCAATGGTGTTTATGAAGGTAATGTATTGTTATGGAACAAACGTGCCAATCAAGCAACAGATCCAACTGACACAGTCGGTAGTATTGTCAATGCCACCACGGGCAAACTCATGGGTAAAATCAAGGATTTAGAGGGTGGAGGTGGAATTACCAATGTCACTGCTGACGCTTCAGGTAATGTCACGTTGGCTGGGATTGGTGGTCTATTTGGCTTGCATATGACGGGTAGTCATGCTGGTGTTCCTATACTGACTAGTGGCTTCTCAGAAAAAGAAAAGTCATTGAAAAAAGTTAATCATATTAATGGTTCTTGGATCACTGACTAATCCATACATAGCTTATTCAATCGGGTTGCTGTTGCTATTCTTAAGATGGGGGCAGCAACCCTGCGTTTATTTTGACTGGATTTCTGTCATGAACACACCTCCCTTTCTCCCACGATATCTATTATTGACCCTGTGTATTGCTGGTGGATACTCTCCCTTCTATCATCTCTATGCAGCAGATAATAAGAAAGATACAGACATAAATGATGAACAACCTACTAAACTGCCTGTCATTGAAGTTACAGCAGAAAAAGTCCTCAAGGCAGAGCGACAAAATCAACAAGAAATGTTTAACAAACCCTATTCCAAACAGATCATCAGTCAGGAAAAAATTCAGCAGGAAGGCTTAACCGATGTCAAAGAAGCGATTCGGGATATTCCTGGTGTTTCCATTACCGAAACTGGGGCTTTCGGTAAAAATGTAAAAATTCGTGGTCTGACTGGGCAACGCGTGGTCAGTGTTGTTGATGGCATCAAAATCGCCAATCAAGGTTTAGACCATTCAGGTTCTGGTGAAATCAATCAGGTGGATATTAACAACGTTGAAATGATTGAAGTGGTAAAAGGTAGTCCTGCGGTGATTTACGACCCGGGTGCATCAGGTGGCGTCATTATCGTCAAGACCAAACCTGTACAAATGAGTCAAGGCATCGGGGTCAGTCAAAAATTCGCTTATGATGAGGGTTATGACAAAACCAGTTCCACCACCAGTCTAAATGCAGGCATGGATAATTTTGGTGCAAAGGTCACTTATACCAAAGAATCGTCCAATGACTATCGGGTCCGTGGTAATGCTGATAAAAAATATGCGATTAGTAAAACCAATGCATTAAATGCAGTGAATAGCACAGTAACCGTCAAAGATTTGGGTTATGACGCCGAATCACTGAGTGCCAAATTATCAGGAAAATTTGCTACAGATAGCCAAATTGATCTCGATTATGACCAATGGATCGGTAAAGATATTGCATCAGCACATGGGAGTACCATGCAAGATGCAATGGTGATGCTGTTGGCACGTAAAGAGCGTGAATCTAAATCCATCACTTATCGTAAAGACAATCTGGGTATTTTTAATAACTTCTCATTTAAATATAACAAACAGTCCTTATTAGAACGCCAACAAGAAGGCGGTTATACTGAAACCTTAGATAGTGATAATTTTAACGCCAATCTATTTTTAAACTGGCATCAATTACAAGCCAGTTTTGGTCTGGAAGCTGTTTTAGATAAAGCCGTCACTGCGGTGTATTCTGAACAAGATTATTATGCAGGTTTTACCAATTTAGAATATGACTTCGGCACATGGACAGGTTTTGCAGGAGTACGTGCCAATTATTGGGCAACCCGACAAAAATTACTGCCAGGTGCAAATGCTGAACTTGCCTCACAACTCATCGGTATTTCGGGAATTACCCCTGAAAAAACCATATTCGAACCAACATGGGCACTTGGAGCACAATATCACCTCACCGATACCCAGAATATTTCCGCCAATATCAGCCGCACTTTCCGAGCGCCTGATTTGTATGAACGCTATACCTTTGGTGGCTTTTTGGGTGGGGGGTTAGCTTTACAACCTGAAGAAGGCTACCATGCCGAAGTGGCTTGGAAATACCTCAATGATCATTGGGCCTTAAATACCAGTGTGTTTTATAGCGACTTTGACCAATATATTTGGACGAAAACCAATCGTAGAGTTATTGATCGGGCTGGTTTGGAAACCTGTATTCGCATTGGTAAATGCAATATAGCGACAGGCGATTTTAATGATCGTGAATCTGACTTTTTCCAAGACACCACCCGATATTATAATGCCGACCAAGTCAATAATTGGGGTATGGAATTCAGTGCCAATTATATGAATGAAGTCCATGACTTTGGTATTTCAGGCAGTTTTAATAAAATTGATTCTGAAGATGTTTTTGTGCAAGCTGCGGCACATCCAATTGATATTAACAGCCATTATAAATATACCTTTAGCCAATTGCCGTTACAGCCATGGGTGAAAGGCAAAATTCAGACTGTATTTGATGAACCTCAAGTCATACAAAAAGGCGGCTTTGATTCTTATACCATTGGTAGCCTATATGCAGGTTTTAATCATAAATATGTCAATTTAAGTGCAGGGATTCGTAACCTCGGCAATACTACCTATAGAGCTGCGTATAGTGGTTTAAATGGTCTGGAACGTACTTATTTTATCAATGCTGAATTTAAATGGAATAATTATAAATGAATGTAAATTTTTGGGTTGTTGCCCTCGCCTGTGAAAAGAGATTCAACATAATGATCATCTAAATCAATCTGATCTGTTCTATTTCAATCCAAAGTTTATACAAGGTCCGTTAAACAAAATCAAAGCAAAAAAAAGACCCTTAAAAATTTAAGGGTCTTTTAAATATTTGGCGGAAGCGGTGAGATTCGAACTCACGGAGGACTCACACCCTCGTCGGTTTTCAAGACCGGTGCATTAAACCGCTCTGCCACGCTTCCAATGGCGGCTATCATATAAATAAAATTGCAACTTGGCAAATCTTTTTCAGTATTTCTTCAATCAAATGTACAAAATAAAGTCAAATCTCGCTAATTTGATGAATATTCAAGCTATTCATAACGAATTGAATTGATATACCAACGTTTTTTCCCTGATGGTGTATCCACTTCTGCCTCATCATCGACTTGTTTAGACAGTAAAGCTCTTGCCATCGGTGAATCAATTGAGACATGTTGCGGATGATGATCATAAATTTCATCTACCCCGACCAGACGTATGGTTTTTTGTTCACCTTCATCATTTTCTATTTCAACCCAAGCACCAAAATACACCTTGCCTGCTTGTTCTGGAGAAAAATCGATAATTCTTAATTCTTCTAAACGCTTCCCCAAATAACGTACACGACGATCGATTTTTCGAAGTAGCTGCTTATTATACTGGTAATCAGCATTTTCAGAACGGTCACCCAGACTGGCAGCCCATGTCACTTTTTTGGTAATTTCAGGTCGTTCTTCGCGCCAGAGATGTTGTAACTCTGCAACCAACAGATCATGCCCTGAACGGGTAATTAAATTAGATTTCATGATTTAAAACCATTTAAAATACATATTGCACTTGATACTTATTTTTTAAAAAAAGTTGCTACAGTCTACAGCCAATAGCGTAAAAATGTCAGCTCAAAAATAGCGCATTTTAAGTTTTAAAAAGCAATAAAATCGTTTTTTTCCTATTTAAATTCAGACAGAAAATTCAATCAGAAAACCTTTTAAAAGTGGTAATTCTTAACTTACATTTGGAACATTTGCTTACAGTTTTTGGCAGCGTATTTCAGTTTTAAAATTTCTGCATTTTTTAAAAAAATATTCTGTTAAAAATCATTATCTTAAATATTTTAAATTGATCATTTTTCATACAAAGTTTGACAGATCTAAAAACCGCCTATATTATGCGCACATGTTTTATGAGTTTATTTTTTTAATTTTGTAGTTTTTCTGCAAAATCTTTCTATCCCACATGTCATTTTTTGAATGACGTTCATGACTGCCCACCCTTATTGAATTTACCAACTATAAGAAGTTTTTAAGCGTTTTTGTGCTTATTACTTTTTAGGGCAATAAATTACTTGTAGCGGAGACAACATGCACAGTAGTTCAACCTCTGGGTCGAGGCTTAGCCTTAACTCATTTTTTCGTGCGCTGCCAATCAAAACTTTAGTTTTATCCACTGCATTAATTCCTTTTAGTATTAATGCGAGTAAGAACAATCAATACAATGCTGTAGTTAATTCGAGTAAATTGACTGTAGTTGCGGTTTCCAATCCAAGCATCGTGTTTAAGGATGGAGACTACAAGCATGGCTTCGGCTATGACTTAGCCCATAACTATGCTGAAAGTTTAAACGTTAAACTTGAGCTTAAAACTGTTTCTGACAATGCAACAGCATTGAAAATGGTTGCTCAAGGTAAAGCGAATTTTGCGATTACCACCGCAAATATGCAAAGCATCGAAGCAGAACGCTTAACCTCATTTTCAGCAAGCTGTGGCGATTTCAACAGTTTAAAAAGTAATGGTTTAAACCCAGAATTAAATTGGGTATTTAAACAAGCTGAAGATCCATTAACAGCAACTGCAAGTGGTTTCATTTGCCAAAGCAAACAAAATGGTTCAACGCAGCAACTTGCCTCATTTTATAATCGTAATGTCGTCAAGAAAGACGATTGGAACGTGATTCAACGTGACTTAAGTTCTCGTCTACCGATTTATAAAGCCAGCTTTAAGCGCTCTGCACAGCAATATGGCTTAGATTGGCACCTACTTGCTGCAATTGGTTATCAAGAATCATATTTAAAACCAGACTCTGTTTCTCCCACAGGTGTCCGTGGTTTGATGATGTTGACCAATACCACAGCCAAAGAAATGGGTGTCAGTAATCGAAGTGACCCCGCTCAGAGTATCCAAGGCGGCGCAAAATATTTTGATATAATGTTGAGTCGTTATTCTTATATTCGTAATCCAGATCGTCATTGGTATGCTTTGGTTGCATACAATATGGGGCCTGGTGCAGTTGAAGGTATTCAAAAGCGCATCAAAGCACAAGGTAAAGATCCCAATGACTGGATGAATCTTTATAATTATTTGACACGTAATCAAGCAAGTAATGGTCGTTATAAACAAGCGGTACAGTATGTCACACGTATTCGGGCTTATTTAGAACACATTAAGACCACACCTCGATTACTAGAAATTTAATCTGTATTTTAAATCGATTGGATTTGTAAAAATCAGGCAATAAAAAAGCTTACTCTCGGGTAAGCTTTTTTATTGTAAAAAGATTAAGCAGTTTGCTCTAATACTTTCTTAAATAAATCTTTTTGCTCTTGGCTTGGCTTGGCTGTTTGTAAAGCCATCAATTGAGACATATCACCTTGAACTTTGATTTTGCCTGTCATAAATGCTTGCATAGCAGCAGCCATATCAAATTCTAAGAATACTTTACGAAGTGTTTCAGCATCCATGTTCAATGTTGTTTTCGCATTTGCAGAACTACCTTTGACGATTTTTCCGCCGTCTAAAGCAAGCTCTGTGTTGCCATCTGCATCTGCAACAACCAAATTAATTGCTAAACCTGAAAGTGCTGGTGGTAAGTTTAAATCACCTGCTTCAGCAGTTAATTTTTCAACATTTGCAAACCAATCATCAGTTAAAAATGCAGGCATGTTCATTCCTCAAATTATTTATTCAATTTATTGTGTTATCTATCCAGACAACATCAGGTTGAAGCAGTTTTGCTTGCCCAATGTTATAGCATGATAATTTCAATTTGGGCTAAAGTTTTTTGTACGGACTGTTCATGTTTTATCGGTTTTATCGTTTTATTTTTTTAAATCAGGCACTCATCTCAATATGAATGCCCGATTCGTTCATTTAATTGGCAAAAAAGATCAATCTGCTGCAAAACTAAGATTTACAACATCTAAACGTTTTTTCATTTCTTCCGTATCACATTTCATATCGAATTCACGTTCTTCATCCAATTTTTCAAAATCAAATAAATCACGGTCAGCCAATTGAGATGGTGAAACATTCTGCAATGCACCAAAAATGCTATGCAAACGTTTTGGATATTGTTTATCCCAACCACGTAGCATGTCATTTAACATGGCACGTTGTAAGTTTTCCTGAGAACCACATAAGTTACATGGAATAATCGGGAATTTACGAATTTCAGCATATTTGATGATGTCTTTTTCTTCAACATAAGCCAAAGGACGAATCAAGATATTCTTTTTATCCGAAGACAATAGTTTTGGTGGCATCGCTTTTAAGCTACCACCATGGAATAGATTCAAGAAGAAGGTTGCAATGATATCATCGCGATGATGACCCAATGCCACTTTGGTCGCACCAATCTCTTGCGCAAAACCGTAGAGTGAACCACGACGTAAACGTGAACACACTGCACAGTAAGTTTTCCCTTCAGGTGTCAAACGCTTGGTGATGCTATAAGTATCTTTTTCCAAAATATAATAAGGAATATTGTTTTCTTCCAAATATTTCGGTAACACATCTTCAGGAAAACCAGGTTGCTTTTGATCCAAGTTCACTGCGACAACATCAAAGTTGATCGGTGCAATACGTTTAAATTGCAACAAAATATCAAGCAAGGTGTAACTGTCTTTCCCACCAGAAACACAGACCATTACCTTATCGCCTTCCTCAATCATTTTAAAATCACGAATTGCATGGCCGACTTGACGACGAAGTTTTTTCAAAAGACGATAATAAGCTGAACTTGTTGGAAGCTCTGGTTTAAAATTAAATCCTTGTTCGGACTCAACTGGCGAGTACATAGACGAGATAAACCCATAAAAAAATACTGGGCAATTTTATCTGATTTGAACGTTAACCGCATCTAAAGATTTTTTTATTTTGCATCAATTTTTATCTGGTCATCTTCCTGTCGTATTTCCACATTTAAAATAGACGGCTCAGTTCATTTTTTAGCCGAAGTGCTTATCTTTTGGACTTTTCCACAGTTTTCCACAAAACCTGTGGATAAAATTGTGGATTGTTTGGGGCTTGACAAAGTTTTCTCACGCAATGATGGGCATTCTCTTTAGATTGATCATTTTTTAACCATTATATTTTATATATATTTTTCAATTGTTTAGCATAGTCAATAAATATATTTTAAAAAAAATATAAAATTTTTTTTGATTAATATGCCAACAAATAGCACTTGCTTTTTCGCGATTGTATTGTTAAAACTCAATTCATAGTTTTTCTTGTTCAATAACTTTGTTAAACTCCCAAAAATTGGGGAAATATTTTAATTACTACAAAATGAAAAAATTAATTACGGGTTCGCTAGTGTCTATTTTAGGGTGTATGAGCTTTGCCTCATTTACATCGCAAACGTTTGCAGGTCAAATTTATTTCTACAAAGACCAAAATGGGACAACCTTACTGACCAATCGGAAAAATTCGGATCGTTCACTGCAAAAAGTCAAAGTGACTTATTATAAAGACAGTAATATTCATAGTTATAGCAATTGGGGCAGCTCAGAATCTGCAGTACTGCCGAGTTATAGTAAAAGTAAAAACTCTTTTGACAGTATTATCCGCCAAGCTGCGCAGACGCATGGTGTGTCTGAAGGCTTAATCAAAGCAGTAATGCATACTGAGTCTGGCTTTAATACCAATGCCCGTTCTCCTGTCGGTGCACAAGGCTTAATGCAACTGATGCCTGCAACGGCTCGTCGCTTCAATGTGTCAAATTCTTATGATCCACAGCAAAATATTTTTGGTGGTGCCAAATATCTCAGTTGGTTAATGAAACGCTTTAATGGCAATACCAGTTTAGCTTTAGCGGCTTATAATGCGGGTGAAGGGAATGTGGACAAATACGGCGGTATTCCTCCCTTCCGTGAAACCCAAGACTATGTCAAACGTGTCACCAGTCGTTTAAACAACCTCTATGCTGGTGGTTTAAATTTATCTGCAAATAATATTGGCACTTCAACCAGTACTGGACAAATCATTGCCCAATCAAATCAAAATGATTTCTCCAATCAAGTCGAGCCGACACCACAAATCAGCAACAGTTCAAATATTCAACCAGTAAAATATAGTTCTCGACCAATTATTATTGCTTCTGATGGGACTTACACAGATGCACCTGCGGGTTCTTATTCAACAGCACATGCCAGTGCGACAGCACAAATCACCATTGGCAACTAATGCTTATCTGCACTTAGAATCCAATTAATAGCCCTATTGAAATAGAAAATAAAGCACGTAATTTGTGCAATTACATATTTTCAACAAATTGCTGAAAAAAATAATGTTTTCTCTAATACAGAGAATCTTTTTTTAACTTGCCTATTTTTTTAAATAAATTCTTTATCCACTATCCCTTTCAATTGAATTTGTCATTTTTTGCTAGCTAGATTTTTCCCTCTTATTCTTGAATTTTAATCATCTAAACCTCATATTGAATTTCATGATTTATTTTAATACATCATATTATTTATTATTTATAAGAGGGTTCTCTCCATGATGCGGATTGGTTTGTTTTTGCTAACCAACCTCGCGGTACTGGTTGTAGCTGGCATTATCCTATCATTATTAGGTGTTGGTAGTTACTACGGCGCTGGCGGTCTTAAATTAGGCAACCTGATGGTCATCTGTTTAGTGTTTGGTATGGTAGGTTCTTTAATCTCCCTATTTATGTCCAAATGGATGGCGCTAAAAACCACAGGTACTGAATTAATTGACCCGAATGCTCCTCGTAACCAAGCCGAAGTTTGGTTATTACAAGAGGTTGCTCAACTTTCCCAACGTGCTGGTATTCAAATGCCAGATGTTGGTATTTTCCCATCTTATCAGTCGAATGCGTTTGCCACAGGTTGGAATAAAAACGATGCACTTGTATCGGTTTCAACAGGTTTGCTTGAACGCATGAACAAAGATGAATTGCGTGCCGTGCTTGCGCATGAGATTGGTCACGTTGCCAATGGTGACATGGTCACATTATCCCTTATTCAAGGTGTAGTGAACGCCTTTGTAATGTTCTTTGCCCGTGTGGTTGGTGATTTTATTGACCGTAATGTCTTTGGCCGTCAAGATGGTGAAGCGCCTGGACTGGCTTATTTTGCGATTACCATCGTGCTTGATATCGTCTTCGGTATATTGGCTTCGGCAATCGTAATGTGGTTCTCTCGCTATCGTGAATACCGTGCAGATGAAGCTGGTGCTCAACTTGCAGGTAAAGAAGCCATGATTTCCGCTTTATTGCGTCTACAGGCTGAATCTGAAATGCCAGATCAAATGCCGAAAGAAATGAAAGCTTTTGCGATCGCAGAAGGTAAAGAGCAAGGTTTTAGTTTGGCTGCTTTATTCCAAACTCACCCAAGCATCGAGCAACGTGTTGCCGCTTTACGCCAACTCAATTTACCTTAATCTATACACGCTCGCTCAATCGCAGTGATCTCATAGAAAAACAAAGCCTCCAATATGGAGGCTTTGTTTATGGGTAGATCATATTTTAGTTTTTGCTTTATCCAATATTTACCGCGCAATTTCTTTCTTACTTTCTTACTTTCTTTCAATACCAATACCAATACCAATACCAATACCAATACCAATTTGAGGGATTAATCTAACTGGATACAACGAATTAAACTCCCATTCGGATCAATCACACAAAACATATCAATTTCTTCGAGATACTGAATTTCAGTTATTCGTGCTTCTGGGAATTGTGCCCAATCTAAACCTTGCCAAAAATGAAACAGATCTTTCAAGACATGTGTTCTTAAGCAAGCACTAAACCATGATTCTTTTGGATTTAAATTGGGGTGATGGAAAAACTCAACCAGCAAACTGTCTTTACTTAAGATCATCCATTCTGTGGACTGATAATCACACTGAAAACCTAAGAATGCATAAAATTTACGAGTATGATCAAAATCAATAGCAGGAAGGTTTGCCGAAATATAATCTTGCATGATCACCTCTGTATTTTAATATCTACATTTTCAAATCAATTCAATGTTGGAATTTAAGCACGATAGCTTTGATACCAATCCCACAACATATTTACGCCAAACCACATCGCAAGTCCAATCAGGATTAAAACAATCAAGCCTAAAATATCGGGAATATGAATCCAAATCCAAGCAATGACAGGATTACGCCAAAATGCGGAATGCTGTTGCTTTTGTTCTAGCTTCTCATGTAAAAATGGGTGAACCACATGATCATCGCTATAAATCTGATATTCTTCTTGAATATGGTCATGTACAACGTCTAAAGCTCTACGACTGGGCCGAATAAAAATATCGAATAAGGTTCCAGCAATCGGTATACATCCCACAACCCCATCCATCACAGCCAGTTTTAATACTCCATTGAGTTTAGCTTGAGGCACGCCAATCTGTTTGGCTTTATAAACTGCATAGCAAGTCAGCACAAAACCCGCGACATCACCAGCAATCGGTATGGTACTGAGTGCAGCATCAGCCCCAACCCCTTGCTTGGTAAATGGAATACGCACTACTGAATCCATCATATTGGCAAATTTAGCCAAATCTCGTTCAAGTTTAATGACTTCTTGAGTAGATAATTTTTTTTCTGTACCCATAAAGATTTCAATTTTTTTGACATGGTTAAGGTAAATTGATCATACCCAATAAATTCAGTATGTTGTGTATAAGTTTAATATTTACAGCAGCAAAATTTTATCTACGCAATAAAAAAAGCTGAGCCCTCTTTTAAAGTACTCAGCCTTTTCGGATATACAACGGGATTAATCTAAGAACTTAACCACGGTCCCCGGTTGAACCTTGCGACCTAAATCATTGGCATCCCAATTGGTCAAACGAATACAACCATGAGAAGCGGTCTTTGAAATTAATGAAGGATTCGGCGTACCATGAATACCAAATGTCGGTTTACTTAAAGCAATCCACATATTACCAACAGGACCATTTGGGCCAGGCGGTAATGCCAGCTTTTGACGGTTGCTCCCTTGAACAAAGTTTTTCGGGTTATAACCATAGACAGGGTTTGGTGCAACTTTAATGACCTTATGCGTCCCTTTCGGGGATGGTGTACCAGAACCCCCAATTGTGGCAGGAAAAGATGCAATCATTTGATTTGTACTATTATATAAATAAAGTTGTCGAGCAGGCTTATGCGCAATAATTAAGGCCACACCTTCAGGCAAATCATTACGTACGATCGGTACATTGATAGTTTCGCCTACTTTTTTAAAGTTAGCTTTTGGATTGAGTTGTTTAAGAAAGTCTTCATCAATATGAAACTTTTCACCTAACATTTCACTCACACGGGTGTAATACAAACCCGGCATTTTTGCTTGTTGGGCATAATTTCGCGGAATTGCTTTGGCATAAGGTCCTTTAATATCCGCGGCAGTAATTTGATAAGTTCCAAACGCTGCAGTTTTTTGATTTTTTAACAAACTGTCCCAAGTCTGTTTATCCAGTTCACCACTAATCGGTAAACTTTTAATCTGTTGATACGCGGCAAGTGCTTTTAAAAAGTTCTTACCACTTTTACCGTCGATTGGCCCTGGCGAAGCATGTAAATTATTGAGCATCACTTGTGCACGGGCATAAACGGGGAATTGTCCTCTGCCAATATTTTCTGACCAATTGGCTGTATTGATACTATTGACTGACCAATCTTGTTTTAAGTCCGCTTTTATCGCTTCTTGACTTTTATCAGCTTTAACATTTTGTTTGGCAAAAATTTGACTTTGAATATTTAAACCCACAAGACACATGATGCAAATCAGGTTTGGCAGAAACTTGCCCATATAAAGCTCTCTATTAACTCAATATTATAATTGATGTACTTATCTAATAAACTATTGTATTACAGATACATAGTATACTGATCTCAGACAATAAAAGCGACGTCACACACACCTTGAGCCGATCATTTATATTCTCAAGGCTTTAAACACAATTGTATAAGGTCAATAGCGTGTTTATTCATAAAATGAAAGTTATGTATGTTCGAAGTTTATCTTTGTATGACTTTATTATCATTTTTTAAGAAAAATATGCAATAGTACATTTTGACTATTTAATCATTTAAAAACGGTAATTTTAAAATAAATTCAAAATAAGCAATTGAAAATCATTGCCATGTTATACAGTTGTAGATTTTCTACTCAGCATTAGCACCCAATCATGACACATACATGACCAATCCGAACAAAATATAAGCTTTAGATTTGTTTTTAATCATTTAATTTGAATTATTGATTAGAAATAGCTGTTATCATTTTAAAGTGTTATAGATTATCATCTCATTTATTTTGTCAGTAAGAATTGCCTTGAATACGATCACTTTGCTTCAGCCAGATGACTGGCATGCCCACCTGCGTGATGGTCTTGCCTTAAAACGTACAGTTCCAGATCTAGCCAAACAATTTGCCCGTGCGATTTGTATGCCGAACCTCGTTCCACCTGTGAAAACTGTAGATGAAGCGAATGCTTATCGTGACCGTATTATGGCACATGTTCCTGAAGGGGTTGATTTTGACCCACGTATGGTACTGTATTTTACCGACCATACTTCTCCAGATGAAGTTCGCAAAATCAAAGAGTCTCAATTCGTCAATGCAATTAAACTCTATCCTGCTGGTGCAACAACCAACTCGGATAATGGTGTCAGTGACATTCGTAAAGTCTATGCAGTAATTGAACAACTTGAAGAACATCAAGTACCATTATTGTTACATGGTGAAGTTACCCATCAGCATGTGGATATTTTTGACCGTGAAAAACGCTTTTTAGACGAAGTACTTTCACCGTTACTTAAACAATTTCCGAAATTAAAATTGGTGTTAGAACATATTACCACCAGTGAAGCTGCGCATTTTGTGCTTGAACAAGATCGTAATGTTGCTGCGACGATCACACCACAACATTTACTGTTTAACCGTAATGATATGTTGGTCGGTGGCATAAAACCTCACTTTTATTGTTTACCGATTTTAAAGCGTCAAACCCATCAACAAACTTTACTTGAAGTTGCCACTAGCGGCAGCCCTAAATTTTTCTTAGGTACTGACAGTGCGCCACATTCTAAAAATGCCAAAGAAAATGCATGTGGTTGTGCAGGTTGCTATAGTGCACCTACAGCAATTGAGCTTTATGCTCAGGCTTTTGATCAAGTCAACAAAATCGAACGCCTAGAAGGTTTTGCCAGTATGTTTGGTGCAGACTTCTATGGTTTGCCTCGCAACACAAATAAGATTACCCTTGTGAAAGAAGATCAGGTAATCCCTGAAAGTTTAGATTATTTGGATGGTGAACACATTATTCCACTTTATGCTGGAAAAACCATCCAATGGAGAAAGGTGTGACAACTGAAACATTACCTGTGATTGGACAACGCTTTCGTGGTTTTTTACCCGTTGTGGTTGACGTTGAAACAGCAGGTTTTAATGCAGATACCGATGCATTGCTTGAAATCGCATGCATCCCCATTGTGTATGATGCTGAAGGAAAATTTGTTCCAGGTGAAGCACATCATGCACACATCAATCCTTTTGAAGGTGCAAATTTAGATCGTCGCTCTTTGGACTTTATTGGTGTAGATCCATTTAATCCCATGCGTATGGCAATGGCTGAAGACGAGAAAACAGCATTAAAGCGTATTTTTAAGGCGGTTAATGAAGTACGTCGTCAGCAACATTGTACCCATGCGGTCTTGGTCGGACACAATGCCCACTTTGATTTAGGCTTCCTAAGAGCTGCAATTGCGCGAACTGGCAGTAAAAATCAAAACCCTTTTCATAGTTTTTCTGTATTTGATACTGTGACTTTAAGTGCGGTCATGTTTGGTCAAACTGTTTTGGCTAAATCATGTATTCAAGCTGGAATTGAGTTCGATGGTAAAGAGGCTCACTCGGCCTTATACGATACTCAAAAGACGGCTGAACTGTTTTGCTATATTTTGAACAAACTCGCACCTCACTTACTTGACAATTTGGTGGCGGATCAATAAGATATCGCCATCTTCTAAACGACCCTATCGTCTAGAGGCCTAGGACATCGCCCTTTCACGGCGGTAACCGGGGTTCGAATCCCCGTAGGGTCGCCATCTATTTATTCTTATAATTCCTTTCTCTTTTTTTGATTTTCTTGATTCAGTTATTTTATTTCATCCCTCGTTCTTTAGACTTTAGAAGCTGATGGCTTATTTTATTTTGTCAATTTTGGCATTTTAATCTAAAATATCTCTTTAAAGTTCAATGACATCAAATATGCAATCACCTGATCAATCGAATCAGCACACTGTCGCTGATGGGCAAACTATTGTCTTAAAAAGATCCATGACCAAACGCCATCTGATTATGTTGTCATTAGGCGGTGCGATTGGTACTGGCTTATTTTTAAGTTCAGGTGAAGTGATTGCACAAGCTGGGCCGATTGGTGCAGTGATTGCCTATATTATCGGTGGTTTAATTGCCTATATGGTGATGCTGTGCTTAGGCGAACTTGCGGTCAATCAACCTGTGACTGGATCTTTTGGTGCTTTTGCAGCTAAAAATATTGGACCGGGTACAGGCTACATGGTGTCATGGATGTACTGGCTTGGCTGGTCTGCCACCTTGGGGACTGAATTTACCGCAGCAGCCATGCTGATGCAGGAATGGTTTCCAACAACCTCCATCTGGTTATGGACCCTAGTCTTTATTGTTGCCGTCTTGATTTCCAATCTAACCTCAACACGCTTTTTTGCTGAGTCAGAGTTTTGGTTGTCTTTTGTTAAAGTTGCAACGGTACTAGTATTTATCTTACTCGGCCTAACCGCAATATTTGGATTAATTCCCTTCCATGGGCATGAAACTGCACCTTTATTCAGTAATTTAACCGCACATGGCTGGTTACCCAATGGTTTATTTCCTATTTTTGCCACCATGCTGATTGTAAATTTTGCCTTTAATGGTACTGAGATGATTGGGATTGCTGCTGGTGAAACTGAAAATCCTGAAAAAAATGTCCCGAAAGCAATTCATGCTGCGGTTTGGCGGTTAATGATTTTCTTTGTTGGTACCATTATTGTCATCAGTTCATTATTACCCTATCAAGATGCTGGCCTAGCCGCGCATGGTGAAGGGATCAGTAATAGTCCCTTTGTTTCTGTATTTAACTTGATTGGAATTCCTTACGCAGAAGACATCATGCGTTTTGTGATCATTACAGCGCTTTTGTCCACTGCTAATTCAGGACTATATGCGGCATCTCGTATGATGTGGGCGCTTTCAATTCAAAAACAATTACCTCGAGTTTTTTCCAAACTGACCAAATCAGGTACCCCTGTTGTTGCAATTTTTGTGACCATGATTGGGGGTTTACCCGGTTTACTGTCGGAGCAATTTGGCGCAGATGTGATCTTTAAAAACTTACTCGGCGTGGCAGCATTTACCATGGTTATCGTGTGGATGAGTATTTGCTGGAGTCAGTTTAATTTCCGTCGTAAATGGCTAGCCAGCGGTAAAACACTGGCTGATTTAAAATTTAAAACGCCGTGGTATCCCGTTGTACCAATTCTTGGCTTTATCACTTGTACCGCAACCGGTTTAAGTATGGCAGCAGATCCAGAAATGCTTTCTGGCTTTATTGGTTGTTTAGTGTTTATGGCAGCATGTTATGCAACTTATTACTGGCTTTATCATCAGAAAAATTAAGTCGGATTGTAAATCACTGATCAGCCCGTATTCATACGGGCTTTTCTATTTTAGGCTTTTAATCCGCAGCATAATTTTTAAGTGATTCATATATAAATCAAGCTGTTTTCATTTGATTTGGATTCTTCTAAAAACAAAAAATAGCTTTCTGGCTAAATTAAAAACAAATACATGATGATTCGCTTATAGATTCATCAGTTAAACGCTTTTTCGATAAATCCATTTTGACAAAAATGTCTTTTATCCTTAATATACGCATCACCTCATTACGACCCTATCGTCTAGAGGCCTAGGACATCGCCCTTTCACGGCGGTAACCGGGGTTCGAATCCCCGTAGGGTCGCCATATTTGAGAAGGTTGTTAAAATAAAACTTTCTCGTAAAAAAGCCTGAGCAATACGACTCAGGCTTTTTTATATCTATCGTATTTTAAAGCAGTTAAAAACCACCATCCCTTCATATTTAAAAGGTTGTTTTTTCATCAATAATCTGGATTTTTAATTTAAAATAATCAGTGCAGAGTTAAATATAAATAATTGATTTAAATATTTATTTATAAAAACCATAAAATCGCGGTGATTTATAGTATTGCTTATTGAGCATTAGCAACACTCAATCATTGCACTATTTATGAATTGGGCTAAAATAGCGCGCTTCTTGTTTTATTTCCATCTGAAGCTTATGCAGTCATCACCAAATCAAAATGATGCTCAGGTATCATCTAATTCTTCACCACTCAAACGAGCAATGAGTACTCGTCACTTGGTGATGATTTCGCTTGGTGGTGCAATCGGTACAGGGCTTTTTTTAGGTTCTGGTGAGGTGATCTCACAAACCGGTCCGATTGGTGCCATTATCTCTTACATCCTCGGCGGTGTAATTGCCTATATGGTGATGCTGTGCTTAGGTGAACTTGCTGTTCATATGCCTGAGTCTGGTTCGTTTGGTACTTATGCGCAACGATACATTGGTCCAGGTACCGGATACACCGTTACTTGGCTGTATTGGCTAACATGGTCAGCAACACTAGGCACTGAATTTACTGCTGCGGCTTTGTTAATGCAAGAATGGTTTCCGCATATCTCGATGTGGTTATGGACGCTGATTTTTGCAGCAATCGTGTTTGGCTTAAATATGAGTTCAACCAAATGGTTTGCCGAATCTGAGTTCTGGCTCTCTTTGGTCAAAGTCATCACGGTAATCGCTTTTATTCTTTTTGGCCTTTTGGCAATTTTTGGTATTTTAAATTATCAGGGACATACTTCAGCACCGTTATTTAGTAATTTGACCGATGAAGGCTGGTTCCCACAAGGTCTATTCCCAATCTTCACCACCATGTTAATCGTGAACTTTGCCTTCTCTGGCACTGAGTTGATTGGCGTTGCTGCGGGTGAAACTGAAGATCCCGCGAAAAATGTGCCTAAAGCCATCAATACTGCTATTTGGCGTTTATTGATTTTCTTTGTTGGTACTATCATCGTAATTAGTGCATTGCTGCCTCACCAAATGGCAGGATTACATGCTGAAGGGGTCAGTAGCAGCCCATTTGTTACCGTATTTGATCATATTGGTATTCCATACGCAGAAGACATTATCCGTTTTGTGATCATCACTGCGTTGTTGTCTGCGGCCAACTCAGGGCTATTTGCGGCATCACGTATGATGTGGTCGCTCTCAGCCAAGAAACAGCTTCCAGCAATGTTTTCTAGAGTCAATGCACGCGGTATTCCATATATTGCTGTGATTGTCACCATGTTCGGTGCGTTACCTGGTCTGCTTTCAGAACAATTTGCACCTGAGACTATTTTTAAAAACTTGTTGGGTGTGGCTGCGTTTACCATGGTTGTGGTGTGGATGAGTATTTGTCTGAGCCAATTTAATTTTAGACGTCAATGGTACAAACAAGGTCATACCAAAGCTGAATTAGGCTTTGCTGCACCATTGTTTCCAATTGTGCCGATCTTAGGTTTTATCTTCTGTTTAATTACCTGTATCAGTATGGTATTTGACCCTGAGATGGTAGTTGGCTTTATTTGTTGTTTAATCTTTATTGCGATTTGCTATATCAGCTACGCATTCTTATATAAAGATCAATCACAATCCTAAACAAAATCTTACTGATCATGCCTAAGCAAAAAGTGTAGCCATTGGCTACACTTTTTGTACATTCATAGATAGTCAAAATCAGTTTAAGCTCGTAATTTAATAGTTAAACATAACAATCTATAAAAAACCCCAATGAAGATTATTTTTATTCATGGTATGAACCAGCAGAATTATAATGCTGAGAGTTTAAAGCAACATTGGATTGATATTCTTCAACAGGGAATCGATGAACTTAAACTGCCTATTTCAACAGCACAATTAGATATTCGCTTGGCTTTTTATGGCGATTTAATCAGTAAACACCAATTAAGCAATCGCTTTGACTTAGAAAGCTTTCTGCCTAAATCATGGGTAAACTTTCACTTTCATAAACATACAACAACGTCACCCACGACAACTTCAAATATCCCTCCCGCAATTCCAATACTGCCCTACTTCATGCCTGAACATGACTTAAAACTGTCCAACCGCTTGTATTTGGCTTCGCAATTGTTAAAAGATAAAGCGCTCAAAGAGTTCTCTTTAATTTTAAATAATTTTCCAAAACTTCATGAAAGTCTGATTCATAAATTCCTGATCGAAACTTATTTATACCTCGCCAATCCTCAGTTTATGGATGAAGTCCATCAACGGATACTCGCTAGCTTAGAACCCGATCAACCGCATATTATCGTTGCGCATTCATTAGGAACCGTGATTGCCTATAATCTTTTACAACAGCTGCAAACAAACTACCAGATACAACGCTTTATTACCTTAGGCTCACCACTCGCCTTTAAAGTGATTCAGTCTAAACTGGCACCACCAGTCAAAAGACCAAATTGTCTAAATGGTGATTGGCATAATTTCTATTCACCAGATGATTTTTTAACTGCTTTTCCTTTGATCAACGCGCCCTTTGACTTTCAACCCGCGATTTTAAATACCGCGATTTCAACGTTTATTCATACTCCTCATCAAATCGCAGGCTACTTACAACATCCTGCGGTGATTAAAAATATTTTAGATCCCATTGTGTACCCCAAGCCGTAATAATGGTCTTAATTTTAACCACTTTGCTCATATTGCTTTGTTTTTATCCATATAAACGCAATTTCAGTTTTTATTGTGGAAAAAAGTTTGACACCTGCCAGTATTCACCCTAATATACGCCCACCTCTGAAACGACCCTATCGTCTAGAGGCCTAGGACATCGCCCTTTCACGGCGGTAACCGGGGTTCGAATCCCCGTAGGGTCGCCATTAATTTAATGGTTTAGTTTCAAGTGTCTGCCTCAATTTATTGACCCTATCGTCTAGAGGCCTAGGACATCGCCCTTTCACGGCGGTAACCGGGGTTCGAATCCCCGTAGGGTCGCCACATTCAAGAATGTATGTATATACCGCTTCTTATAAAAAGCCTGAGCATAATGACTCAGGTTTTTTTATGCCTGCTATATTTCCAATCAATTCAAGCCAGCAACCGAGTCAACCATTTTCAGTTTCTTTGAATTAAAAATTGCACTTGGCGCAATCACAGTTTCTTGCAATGGAATATGCTGTCCATAGCGTTGTCGCATAAGTGCTTTAACACTTCGATCTGTGAGATCAAAACTTTGTAATTTTTCCAAGGGCGCCAATTCTATTCCTAAAGCGTATTGATAAGCTTTCCATACAATTTCAGAGCAATAAATTGCGTCATCATTCCATTCAAAATAAACATCATAGGGTTTATTTAAATAAGTCTCGGCCTGTTTGACTAACTTGTGCTGTTGCTCTGCAGTTAATTGAGGTTGATAACGCTTTACGACATAGGCTTTATTTACACCGCGATTGATCCATTGTTGAAGCGGTGTATATTTCACAGGCTGAATCGCCTCCAAAACCAAAGCTTGACCTTGTTTCATCACGATCATTCCCATGTGGCTATATGGCGAATGGGTGGCTTTTTGAATCACAAGACTTTGTACAGATTTAGAAGTATGAAAAATAATATCCCCTGTCTGATACTGTGCGGCATATATCGAGTTAACGTAAAACAACACTGCCAGCAACAAGAGTTTGAACGGTTTTCTTAACATCATTTAAATCTTAATTTTGATCTTCTTTATCTTGGATTTAATCTAACAGAGTAGTAAAGCATTGCCTAAACTTTGCAATAAAAAAGGAGCAAAATAAACTTTCATTTTGCTCCTTTAGCTTTTAATTCAAATCAAAAACATCAGCTGTTTGTGATTTTGCTTTTGACTTATATACCTCATCAAGACAAGAGCAAAACCCAATCATTCATCATTTAAAGCACATTCAAAACTACTTGGGGTTTGACCACATCGAACCTTTTTCAAAATTTTCATCATTGTTGGGTCATAGAAGCCTTCTTTGGTCATCTGAATACGTGCTTCACGCATAATCTTAATATAGCCTGGTTTATCTGCTTCACGAATATCAAACCAATACTTATCTGGAACTTCTCGCTCCAGTTTATCGACAAACTGAAATGCTGGGCTGAGTTGTTTAGAAATCATTTCCCGTGCGATTGGTCCCATACCTGCAGGGAACTTATTCCGATGCATGATTAATGTGCCTGTGACCTGTATCAAAGGAAAGCGAATAATACCACCGACCACATTGCCATTTTTATCCGTCATACCCTTTTTCAATTCTAAAGGCTTAAATAACAAAGCAGGCCCCGCCATAATATCGACTTCTTTGTTATTAAACTTTCCACCCACAGTTAATAGATCAACTGAAACAGGTTGTGCACCAACATTTTGCACCAACTTCTTTTGAGTACCGTCAAAGTTCATGACCGCCACTTTTTTCCCTGCTGCTTTTGATAAGGTATCAATACGGCGATCATTAACCATGATATACGCAGCACCTAAAGGAACAATCCCCACCACTTCATAATCACGATTGACCATTTTTGCATCGTACTCAGGTCGTGCAAGTAACTGGATCACGGTGGTTAATTGCTTATAGTTTTGTACTGCCCCAATAGCATCAATACTGCCGACAAACGGATTAAACTGACGTGCACGAATGTTACTGATTCCAGCACCATCACAGCGTTTACTGCGGAAATCCTCAGTCAATACACGTTCATCGGTATAAACTCTTAAATTAATATCCGTAGAAGCGGTTTTCTTTAATTTTGGATAATTTAAATCAATATGCATCGACAATTTGGTTGGACGGGTAATTTTCATATCCACCCCAAATTCCTTAGCAATCTGTGTAATTCGTGGCAGTTCACTGATATAACTGGTCGCTTGTTCAAAAGCTTCACTATTGGCGCCATCAGGAGAATACACACACAGCGTGACTGTTTTGGGAATCTGTTGCCAAACTTTTGGATCATTCATTAAGGTTTTAATTTTATTCTTTGAATGTGCAGATAACTCAAGATCCAGTTTTGGCGCTGCTGGAGCGGCATAGCTCATCAGCGGTAAACTGCTTGCCAATGCAAGCATTGAGATAACAAACCGTCGTGACAAGGTATGAGATTGTTGTTTTAGCTGACTTTGCATGGTGTTTTCCTGTTTATTTTCGTGCTTATCCATAATCATCACTCACGTGAATTTCTTCTCAGCCTAATTGAAGTGCTTTCATTTGCAATTGACTGAGCAAAATCCTACATTTGTCAGAATAGATACTCCGGACTTAAAATGTAGAACATCAATATTTAATCTTGTTTTATCAAACGATTAGCATAATAGCTTAAAACTGCCCATTTATCGCAAACTCTAGTGAATAAAAGATAATCAAAATAACATCTTGATCATTTCGTTATAAATGCTGTTTATCAATTCATTGTATACTGGCAACAGTTTAGTTTTAGCATTCAAAACATGGATCAAAATTCACAACTGCGTAGATCTTTAAGACAACAACGACAAAAGCTGACCCGCAATCAACAAATGGTCATTGAATTGCAATGCTTTAAACAGATGCTACGCCATCGCCATTTTTTCAATGCGCAGAAAATCGGATTATATTTAGATGCTTTTGGTGAAATTCAAACCAAATTGCTTATCGAATATTGCTGTGCGATTGGAAAAACCGTGTATTTGCCCATGATCTGTAATATGAACAAAAAACTGGTTTGGGTCAAAATATCAAATCGGCAGTTTCGCAATCGACGCTTTTCTTTACATCGTCTTGGGATGTTAGAGCCCATGGCAAGTCGTGCTAAACATATTTCAATACTCGATCTGGTGGTTATGCCTTTATTGGCTTGTGATTTAAAAGGTAGCCGTATGGGCATGGGAGGCGGTTTCTATGATCGAACGCTTGCATCAGCTGCACACCGCCCACATCGACTCGGTTTAGCGCATAATTTTCAGTTACTCACCCACGAGCTAAAAAGAAATCCATGGGATCAGCCCTTAGATAGCTTAATTACCCCAGCAAAAACCTATTATTTTCGCCGTTAAATTGACCAATAAATGCAAATAGGTTTATTTGTTAATCAGATACTTGCGATTTTTTAAACTTTTTATTTGGCAAAGCCCTTGTAATTTTTGAAATACACATCACTATAAAAAATATGGCAACACCGTTGTCACTCATTAGGAGTGCCCATGTCTGAGATTATTATGAATCAAGAAAACTTAGAGCCACAGGTTCCAAGTGTATTACCGCTTTTAGCGTTGCGTGACGTGGTTGTGTACCCACATATGCAAATTGCGCTATTTGTGGGTCGTGAAAAATCGATCAATGCAGTTGATGTGGCTCGTAACAGTGACAATTTAGTATTTGTAGTTGCGCAAAAAGATTCGCTTACAGAAGAAATTGATCACGACAACTTATATCAATATGGTACCGTCGCGAAGATTGTACAAGTTGTGAATCATGAAAATGATGAAAACTGTATCAAGGTACTGATTGAAGGCTTACATCGTTCTAAGCTGGTTGAAATCATCGACAATGATGAATACTTATCGGCTGAACATGCATTAAGCCCAATGACGATATCTGTAGATAAAGATACTCAAGCAACACGTGTAGAAGAATTACGTGCACTGTTTTCACAGTATGCAGAAGCCAAATTACGTAATGCACGTGAATTGATTGCAGCAGCAAATAAAATCGACGATTTATTACAATTGTTGTTCTTTGTTGCAACCCGTGTACCTTTAAATATCGATGTAAAACAAAAATTCCTAGAGCACGATGAGTTTGAAGCACACTTACAAGAGCTGATGACTTATTTATTGCAACAATCTGAAGAACAACAGATTGAGCAAACATTGCATGACTCTGTAAAACGCCAAATGGAAAAGAACCAACGCGAATACTTCCTCAATGAGAAGATGAAAGTCATTCAGCGTGAACTTTCCGATATGAATGGTGGCGCGGAAGATGATGTTGCTGAAATTGAAAAACGTTTAGCGGAAGCTGATTTACCTGAACATGTGCGTAAAAAAGCTGAAAATGAATTCCGTAAACTCAAAGCAATGCAACCTGCGTCAAGTGAAGCTGCTGTTGTACGCAACTATATTGAGGCTATTTTAGATACGCCTTGGAATAAAGCCAGCAAAGTCAGCATTAACTTAGCCAAAGCTCAGGAAATTTTAGATACAGACCACTATGGTTTGGATGAAGTTAAAGAACGTATTGTTGAATACTTAGCAGTTCAATCACGCGTGAAAAAACTTCGAGGTCCAATCCTTTGTTTAGTTGGTCCTCCTGGTGTTGGTAAAACCTCACTCGGGGAATCAATTGCCAAAGCAACTGGTCGTGAATTCGTTCGTATGGCACTCGGTGGTGTCCGTGACGAAGCAGAAATTCGTGGTCATCGTCGTACCTATATTGGTGCGATGCCGGGTAAAATTGTGCAGTCATTGACCAAAGTTGGCGTTAAGAACCCTCTGTTCTTGCTCGACGAAGTTGACAAAATGGCACAGGATTATCGTGGTGATCCAGCTTCTGCCCTGCTTGAAGTACTTGATCCATCACAGAACAACAAGTTTAACGATCACTACTTAGATCTTGATCTTGACTTGTCTGAAGTAATGTTTATCTGTACTGCAAACAGCATGAATATTCCTGAGGCTTTATTAGACCGTATGGAAGTAATTCGTTTGCCGGGTTATACCGAAGACGAAAAAGTCAATATTGCTGATCGTTACCTTGTTCCAAAAGCAATCAAGAACAATGGTTTACGTGGCAAAGAATTGACTGTTCATGAAGAAGCGATTCGTGACATCGTACGTCGTTATACCCGTGAAGCTGGTGTACGTAGCCTTGAACGTGAAGTATCGAAGATTGCACGTAAAGTGGTGAAAGAATCAGTCAGTAAGAAAGCGAAAAACTTACATATTGATGTCACTGCTGAAAACTTACCTGAATATTTAGGTGTGCATAAATTTGATTACGGTATGGCGGAAGAAGAAGCTCAAGTGGGTCGTGTAAATGGCTTGGCATGGACTTCTGTCGGTGGTGAGTTATTGACCATCGAAGTTGCAGCAGTAAAAGGTAAAGGTAAATTTATTACCACGGGTTCACTCGGCGATGTAATGAAAGAATCTATTACTGCGGCAATGACTGTGGTTCGTACACGTGCTGATGAATTGGGTATTGAAGCTTCTCGTTTTGAAGAAACTGACGTACACGTTCACTTACCTGAAGGTGCGACACCGAAAGATGGACCATCTGCAGGTTTGGCATTAACCACTGCTCTGGTTTCGGCATTCACTGGGATTGCAATTCGTCCTGATATTGCAATGACAGGTGAAACCAGCTTAGGTGGCCGAGCAATGCGTATTGGTGGCTTAAAAGAGAAACTTTTAGCAGCACATCGTGGTGGCGTTAAACTGGTGTTTATCCCACAAGAAAACGTTCGTGACTTAGCTGAAATTCCTCAGAACGTGAAAGATGGTTTGGAAATTAAAGCGGTGAAAAGTATCGATGAGATTCTTCCACTTGCTTTGGTTGAGCAACCTACGCCATTGGTCAAAGCACCAATCGTTAAAGCGGTTGATGAAGGCAAAAAAGCTGCACGTCATTGATCCAATGACCGAAAAAGAGAACGCTTCGGCGTTCTTTTTTTATGTTTATAATCTATTGTTTCTTTAAGTTCACTTAGAATATTGATTAAAAAATAAACTTATTTACAAAATACAGCTACGCTTGAGTTAAGTTTGTCATAAGCTAATCACAATAAAGTCTAAAAATAGAGTTTAAAGGCTCAACTGCCCTTAAGCTTATAAATACAGCCATGTATGGTTATAAAACCGATAACAGCAAAATAAAAGGACACGTTTATGTCAAATCCAGTGTGTTGGTTCGAAATCTATGTCAATGATATGGCACGGGCAAAATTATTTTATCAAACGGTGATTGGTTCTGAGCTGAGTTTACTTAGTGATCCAAACGATTCATCGGTGGAAATGTGGACATTTCCATCGGATATGAGCCAATACGGCGCAACAGGCTCATTGGTTAAAATGGAAGGCATTTCTGCTGGTGGAAACAGTACAATTGTCTATTTCAGTAGTGAAGATTGTGCCATTGAAGAAGCCCGAGTAGCAGCCGCTGGTGGTCAAGTTCATCAAACAAAAATGTCGATTGGGCCTCATGGGCATATTGTTTTAGCCATTGATACTGAAGGCAATATGTTTGGTATTCATTCAATGAATTAATGGTGAGTGAACATAACGACTGTTGCTAATTTAAAATTGGCAACTAGACTGGTTGAAAAATACACAAGTATCCTCATATATAAATTATACAAGTATGCGCGCTGTAAGTGTGGTTACTTAACGTTGATTTGGTCTCCAGACAGATCTACGTTAAAACACAGTCCTACCCATTTTGGACTGTGTTTTTTTATGGGTAAATTCGAGACTGATACAAAAGCTTATCTTAGAGAAAGTATTTATTGGCTTAAAGCGCATAGAGTTATGAACGGTTCTGCTGCCATTGTGCATATTTTTGACTAATCACGACTGCCATCAAATCATAATTGTCCCATGTATCATCCACAGCATAAGTATCTGTCAAACCTCTAGCATCAACTAAGATTTCATCATAATCTTTAAAATATTGATGGCTCTCATAATAGGCTTGGGTAAACTCAAAGCCTTGTTCATTTAAATCTTCTTCCCAAAATTTTTCATCACACATATTGATCAAAAACTGTCGTCCAGTCATTTGACGTGTGCGTACTTGTTCTAATTCATCGGCACTTTCTTCTTGGTGAAACTCACCTTCCAATTGGTTATTGATAATCCAGGCCAAATAAATTCCAATATGTGTTCCACCATTTTCATATGGAAAGCCTGCTTGCTCTGCGGATTCGCCATGCCAATCAATACGATCTATTGCCATTGTTTATTTTTCCTTGTGATTATTTATTTAGATCTCTAAACAGTATAAACATTTATCTGGTCTTTTTTAATCCAAAAACTAAACAGTTAGAGATAAAAAAGCCCTGAAATTAATTCAGGGCTTTGCTCTAAGCTGTAAAAAGAAAAGCAGATCAACCTTGGAAATAACGTAAATCTAAACGACCTTCATAAACGGTTGCCGTCGGCCCTGTCATCCAAACCACATCGCCTTCTTTCCATTCGATTTGTAATTTACCACCAGCCAACTCAATTTCGACATTATTGGCAAGTAAGCCACGACGCATTCCAGAGACTGCGGCTGCACAAGCGCCTGTACCACATGCCATCGTTTCGCCCACACCACGTTCAAACACACGTAAGCGCGCATGCTTTTCATCAACAATTTGCATAAAGCCTGCATTTACTCGTTGCGGAAAACGTGCATGTGCTTCCACTTGAGGACCAATTTTGGCAACATCTGCAGTTAAAACATCGGGAACGATTGTCACTGCATGTGGATTGCCCATATTGACCACATCAATAGTCAGCAATTCATTATCTTGCAATGCGATGTCATACAATGCATCTGGCTCTTCTGCAAGAAATGGAATCTCATTGGGTAAAAATTTTGGATAGCCCATGTTGACGCGCACCCAACCATTTTCACCCAACTCAGGTTCGACAATACCAGCGCAGGTTTGAACTTTAAAACGCTTTTTATTGGTCAACTGACGTTCATAAACAAACCGTGCAAAACAACGCACCCCATTGCCGCATTGCTCTACTTCTGAACCATCAGCATTGAAAATACGATATTTGAAATCAACATTGGGAAAATCTGGTGGTTCAACAATTAACAGTTGATCAAAACCAATCCCGAAATGGCGATCAGCCAAACGGCGAATGGTCATTGCATCAAAAAATGCACGCTGGCTGATTAAATCAACCACCATAAAGTCATTGCCCAGACCATGCATTTTGGTAAATTCTAATAACATTTAAAATGGCTCCTTAAGGCAATAAGCTTTCATTTTCCCAAAGTGATTCAATCGTTTCTCGCTTACGAATCACATACGATTGGTCAGCATCGACCATGACTTCAGCAGCACGACCACGGCTGTTATAATTTGAACTCATGACAAAACCATACGCACCTGCACCTAAAACAGCAAGATTGTCATTTTCCTGAATGGCAAGTTCACGTTCTTTACCAAGGAAATCGCCCGTTTCACAAATGGCGCCCACGATATCCCAAGTCTTTGCTTCAAAATCTATACGCGATATCACAGGTTGAATGTCCATCCACGCTTGGTAAAGCGATGGACGAATCAAGTCATTCATTGCAGCATCAATAATCGCGAAATTACGATAGTTGGTTGGTTTTAACAAATCAACTTTAGTCACCAATACCCCAGCATTTGCTGAAATACTCCGCCCCGGTTCCATATAGACTTTTAAGCCTAATTTCTCTAAAGCTGGACGCATTGCATTGGCATATTCAGCAACACTTGGCGGTGTTTCATCTTTATAGGTCACCCCTAAACCACCACCAATATCGATGTGTTTAAGCTGGATGCCCAATTCTTTCAATTTTGCAATCATCATAATGACGCGGTCAAGCGCATCTACGAAAGGTTGTGTTTCAGTTAATTGCGAACCAATGTGACAATCGATCCCAATCACATCAAGGTTGGGTAAAGACGCCGCATATTGATAGGTTTCAAAAACTGAATCTGATGGAATACCAAATTTATTTTCTTTTAAACCTGTCGAAATATAAGGATGTGTTTTTGCATCTACATCTGGGTTTACCCGTAACGAAATCGGAGCTTTTTTGCCTAAACCTGCCGCAACTTTTTGGATACGATCAAGTTCAGCATGGGATTCCACATTAAAGCACGCAATCCCTACTTCTAGGGCTTTTTGAATATCTGCTTCTTGTTTGCCTAAACCTGAGAATACGATTTTTGTAGCATCTCCACCTGCGGCAAGGACCCGTGCAAGCTCACCACCTGTGACAATATCAAAGCCTGAGCCTAATTTTGCCAATACATTCAATACCGCAAGATTTGAGTTTGACTTCACCGCAAAACAAATTTGATGATCGATAAAGCTAAATGCCTGATCCATATCCAAATAATGCTTTTCAAAAGTTGCCTTTGAATAAACATAAAGCGGTGTGCCATATTGCTGCGCGAGTTGATCTAAAGAACATTGCTCTGCATGCAATACCCCATGAATGCGGGAGAAACTCATGAATCTATCCTTTCAATGAAAGTGTAATTAGGTTTAGTTTGAAGTGGCTTGAGACGCTGGCACAGATTGATCTGCAATGGCTGTCTGATCTTGCACTTTTGCCTTGCTTTGGGCAGCTTTACTTGCATCTTTTGAATAGAGCAAATATTTGGCACGTTTGTCATAGTCTTGACTGTTTGCCAACTGCAAATTGCCTGATTGACCACAACCCACCAACACTGTACTTGCTAAAACTAAACCGATGCCACAAATTGCAAAACGCATTTGTTCACCTATTTCCAAAATTTTCGTCAGTATACCTTATACCTTGAATCTAAAATATAGACCAAAGCGGAAGCCTTAAAGCTTAAAATGAGAATAAAAAAAACGCCAGTAAATTACTGACGTTTTCTTATCAATATCATTGAAATCGTTAATGACTATTTTTTCTTATAAAAACAGAAATAACCAATTGCAAGGATAATGAGCCAGATCGGACTGACCATCAATGATTTCATTGTATCTGGTTCTAATGCAAGAATACCAATCGTACCGACAAAGAAAATGATCACGATATAACAAGTAATCGGTCCACCTGGTAATTTAAACACTGATTTTGCATGAAGTTCTGGGCGTGTTTTGTAGTACACCAAGTAACTCCACAAAATAATAATCCATACCAAGATAAACAAGATTGTTGACAGTGTGGTTGCTAAAGTAAATGCTTCGACAGTATTAGGAACGAAGTATTGTAATGCCGCACCACCCAATAGACATACACCAGAGAAATATAAAGCATTCGCTGGAACTGCGCGTTTATTTAACAGACCAAATGCTTTAGGACCTTGATCTTCACGAGAAAGACCAAATAGCATACGACTTGTTGAGAATACACCACTGTTCATTGAAGACATTACAGAAGAAAGGACCACCAAGTTCATAATGATTGCAGCCGCAGCAATTCCCGCTTGACTAAACAAGTTCACAAATGGGCTAACTTTAGGATCAATCATATTCCATGGTGTAACTGACATAACAATCACCAATGCCAATACATAGAAGAAAATAATACGGATTGGAATTGAGTTAACGGCTTTAGGTAAGTTCTTCTCTGGATCTTTGGTTTCTGCTGCTGTGGTACCAACAAGTTCAACACCGACAAAAGCAAAGATGGCAATTTGGAAGCCTGCTAAGAAGCCTTCAAAGCCTTTCGGGAACATTCCCCCATGATCCCAAAGATGAGTAAATGACGCCACTTGACCTGTTGCTGCTGAAGTAAAGCCGGTAAAAATCATCCAGAAACCCACCAAAATTAACACCACAATGGCAATAATTTTGATCAGCGCAAACCAGAATTCCAATTCACCAAACAGTTTTACTGTGACTAGGTTCAATCCTAAAATAAAGAAGATTGCGGCAACACTAATCATTGCCCCTTCAGTTGGGGTAAAGGGCACCCCATTATTGAAGAACTGTAAGTAATAGATAATTGCAGATAGATCTGCAATACCAATCGTGATCCAGCACAGCCAATAGGTCCATCCGACAAAATAGCCTGCCCATGGTCCGATCAAATCTGTAGAAAAATCAATAAATGACTTGTATTGCAAGTTCGAAAGTAACAGTTCACCAAGCGCACGCATGACGAAAAAAACCATCAAACCAATGATCATGTAAATAAATAATATGGATGGTCCCGCAAGACTGATCGTCTTCCCTGAACCCATAAATAAGCCTGTACCAATCGCACCACCAATTGCAATCAATTGTAGATGACGATTCGATAAACTTCTTGCTAGTTCACCTGTTTCCGCAGAAGAACTGAGGTTTTCATTTGACATTGTTATATTCTTCTCTCAGATTTCGTTGTACAAAAGTAGCTTAAAACAAAAAAAATAAAAAAGCCTTTTTCAATGAATACTTAAAATATCTAAGTTTTTTCATCTTTTAGCTTATTTAATAGTCAAACGACTATCCCTTACCTTTCTTATTTTTACCGTTCCTTCGATTTGCAGTTTACGTGCCAAAATAGTTTTTGGCGAGATGTTAAGCAAAAAATTGTATTTCAATGGCGCTATTGGTACATTCAGCACATCATTCAAAAGGTGAACGCACTCAAAATGGGCAAAGTCAAAACTGTTTATCGTTGTGAACAATGTGGTACAGACCATCCAAAATGGGCAGGTCAATGTTCAGACTGTGGTGAATGGAATTCTCTGACTGAAGTGCGAATTGAACCTGTCGTATCACATCGTGCCAAACCTATGGGCGGTGGGTATGCAGGACAAGCGGCCAATGTCACCTTGCTTAACCAGATTACCGTGTCCAATGAAACACGTTTAGCTACGGGTATAGGCGAGTTTGACCGAGTACTTGGTGGTGGTTTAGTCACAGGTTCTGTCGTCCTGATCGGGGGTGACCCCGGTATTGGTAAATCAACGATTCTGTTGCAAACCGCAACGCACATGGCTGCTGCGAAGAATTCAGCACTCTATGTCACAGGGGAAGAATCACTTTCACAAGTGGCTTTACGTGCCAATCGTCTTGACTTAGCTACTGATAAATTACAAGTCATGGCAGAGACGTGTGTAGAACGAATTTGTGATACCCTCGCACAATTGCGCCCTGCCGTTGCCATCCTTGACTCAATCCAAACCTTATATACCGAAACCTTACAATCTGCTCCCGGCGGTGTTTCGCAAATTCGTGAATCAGCTGCACTATTGACTCGATTTGCAAAAAATAGTGGTACAGCGTTATTTCTTGTTGGTCACGTCACCAAAGAAGGTGCCTTGGCCGGTCCACGTGTACTTGAACACATGGTCGATTGTGTACTGTATTTTGAAGGGCAATCTGACTCCCGCTACCGTATGATTCGTGCTGTCAAAAACCGTTTTGGTGCGGTCAATGAACTTGGTGTATTTGGCATGACAGATAAGGGCTTAAAAGAAGTCGCCAATCCGTCTGCCATCTTTTTAAGTCGTTATGATGAAGCGATTCCCGGTTCAGTGGTGATGATCAGTCGTGAAGGTACACGGCCATTATTGGTTGAAGTTCAAGCACTGGTTGATGACGCACATGGACAACCGCGTCGGGTCGCACTGGGTTTAGAACAAAACCGCTTAAATATGTTGCTTGCGGTTATGCATCGCCATGGTGGTGTGCAGACCTCTGGACAAGACGTTTATGTCAATGTCGTGGGTGGCTTGAAAATTACCGAAACAGGTTCTGATCTTGCGGTACTTTTGGCCTGTGCTTCAAGTTTACGCTCTAAAGCTTTACCACAACAATTGGCTGTGTTTGGTGAAGTGGGATTATCAGGTGAAATACGCCCTGTTCCCAATGGACAAGAACGCTTAAAAGAAGCCATAAAACATGGTTTTAAATACATCATCGTACCTAGAGGCAATGCACCACAAAAGCCTATTGCAGGTGTACAAATCATTGCAGTGGCTCGACTGCATGAGGCATTAACAGAAGCCATGCAATTGAGTGATGAAGTCTAAGCATCCCATTTATAAAATAGGACCAAGCCTTACAAGGAAGTAAGCTTGCTTTGATAGATGGCTTAAATAAAATTTGCCTCTTCTCCCTCATTAAATGAACCCTCACAGATTCAATAAAAATTAAATCTCTGACTAAAGTTGAAACAACAGTTTTGCTTTAATCATTTTTATAACGGATTGATCGATCGATATTTATTCAAATAATTTAAAGGTAAAGGCTGGGTACTACACGCTATAAATTACCCATTAAATCATGAGAATTTTTATCATAAATTGCTGCACTAAATTTGTATATCACAGCACAATTCCACCGATATGATAAAAGCCTTTTTAAATTGATAGTTTTAATTATTTCAATAGATTAGAAAATACATATTGGGCTTTAAAAGCCCAGCAATATATTCGTTATGTTTATGTGAATATATGTGCAAATAAATCTTAAAAACATTGAAATTCTCTTAAAAAGACTGCATAAAGAGAACTATGAAAAGCAATTACAGTAATGTGCTTGCACTCATATTCATCAACATATTTTTTTAATATAGGTAGATTCAATGGAAGTTCGACAGCGCGGCTTGGTCGCAGGTATTTTAATGGCAACTTTGGCTGTAGCACCTTTGGCTGAAGCAAAACGTGCAGGTGGTGGTAAAAGCCATGGCATGAGCCGTTCTTCGAGTTCAAGTCAGTCTTATTCTCAACCTCGACAAGTTACGCCTGCTCAACAACCAACGCCTGCTCAACCTGGACAACAAAAATCAGGTTCTGGTGTAGGTAAAATGGTTGCTGCTGGTGTTGCAGGTGCAGCAGTAGGTGCGATTGCGGCAAATGCAATGGCTGATGATCATAATGGTAATGCCCAAGCACAGACCAATGATGCTGAATTAGCGAAACAACAAGCAGCTGCTCAACAAGAAGAGAAAAAAGGCGGAATTCCAAGCTGGATCTGGTTAATCCTGATCGCAGGTGCTGCATTCTTCTTGTTCCGTAAATTCGGTGCAAAAAAAAAATTAGCCAGCAATAATCCGTATGCACCAAATAGCACAGGTCCAACATCTGCGCCATTTGGTCAAAACAATACGGCACGTAGTTCAAACGACACGACCAATATTTTTGGTCAGTCTGTCAATGGTGGTACTGCAACACAAGCACCGTTTGGCGCAGCCTCTATGCAAAGCGGCAATCAACTTCCAGATGGAACTGAACCTGCTGCTTTCTTACGTGTTGCTCGTCAACGCTTTAACCATATTCAGTCAATGAACTCAGTGAGCAATATTGCTGAAATTCAACGCTATTTAACAGCTGATCTTTATCAGTCAATGTACAGCGATATCATGGCAAACCAAGATCAAGATGTGGCTGAGTTTTCAAACTTAAATGCATTGGTATTGGATAGCGCGACAGAAAATGGACAATACGTGGTGAGTGTTCGTTTTACTGGAACTGTCAGCGAAGACTTAAATAGTCAACCTGTACCGTTCTCAGAAGTATGGCACTTTGTTAAACCAGCAGGGTCTACGCAAGATTGGTTAGTTGCTGGGATTCAACAAGAAAGTTAATTGAATACCATTTTATTGCAATAAAAACAGTGCTTCGGCACTGTTTTTTTGTTTTAAAAATATAGTATTTTCTATCGAATAGATTGAATCAAGACTGAAATAGTTCTGTTGAGATGCAGCCATTCGTTTAAAATCACTTTGTCTTTATAATCAAAGCTAATTAAAAAAATGGGATAAAACTGATGAATAAAATAATCTATAGTCTAATTCTCAGTTGTAGCACACTTTCAAGCTTTAGCTTTGCCTGTGATCCGGCTTCTTTAGACTGGGAGAAATTCCATAAAACCTATGATTTAAATAAGAATGATACCTTTGAGCTCAATGAATTTTTAAAGGTTAAAGACTTTGAACCCTATCCTTGGCCAGATGACAGACAGTTTCAAGGCAAAGATAAAAAAATTAAATTATTTAAATTCTTAGATAAAAATAAAGATGCAAAGCTCTCAGATGAAGAAGTTGGTGCAATCCATAGCCTATTACCTAATCCCTGTGCCAATTGGCCTCACTAAATAGTCTTATGAGCTAAGGAAAATCTGCATCTCAGAAATAAAAAAGCCCTGATGAATCAGGGCTAAAATTTTTGCGATACTTAACGTCGTGGTAAAGGGATAAATTGTGAGTCAGCACTTTGAACTTTACGCTCACCCACTTTAACCGTGAGATTGACGGTTTGTTCGCCACGGATGACTTCAACTTGAATATCGGTATTCGGTGCTTGGAGTGCAACATAATTAATTAAATGTGAGGTTGAAGTAATATCTTCATTATTCACTTTAACAATACGATCGCCCACTTTAATCCCCGCTTCCGCCGCAGGACCTTTTTTCAATACATCAGCAACCACAACACCTGGCTGACGCGGTTGTAAAACATCTGCTTGCGTTGGAGGAACTAAACTAATGCCCATCCATCCACGAATCACACGACCATCTTTTAAAATCGAATTTAAAATTTGCTGACAGATTTTGGCAGGAATGGCAAAGCCTATCCCCAACGAACCACCTGACTGTGAGAAGATTGCAGTATTAACCCCAATCAAATTCCCAGCCACATCTATCAATGCACCACCCGAATTACCCGGATTAATGGCTGCATCTGTTTGAATAAAGTCTTCGTAAGTATTGATACCGAGATCAGAACGACCCGTTGCAGAGATAATCCCTTGCGTTACCGTTTGCCCGACACCAAATGGATTGCCTATTGCCAATACAACATCACCAACTTCATTGCCACTCAATTTAAATGGCAAGACAGGTAATTCTTTCAATTCAATCTTGATCACAGCCAAATCTGTATCAGGATCCGTTCCGATTACAGTGGCTTCGGCACGGCGACCATCTTGCAAGGCAACAACGATTTGATCTGCTTGAGCAATCACATGGTTATTTGTCAAAATATAACCATCTGGACGTACAATCACTCCAGAACCTAAACTATTTTCATTCTGGTTTTGATTTTGTTCAGGGATCTGATTTCCAAAGAACTCTCTAAACGCAGGATCATTGAGCAATGGATGATTTTGTTTTACTTTTTGAGTGGTAAAAATATTCACCACTGCTGGTGCGGCAACCTTAACGGCAGCACTATAGGACACCACACCACCCGTTCGAGATGTATTGACCAAAGGCTCAACTTTCTCAGCAGGCATCTTCACACCATCAGCAGCAATCGGTGCTTTGGGCTGTTGAAGTTTTTGCCAAACCACAAAACAAATAATAACCAGTATCAGTAAAACCCAAGGGAGCCAAGTAAATGAACGCCGCACGTTTTTATTCCTCTAAGAATTTTTTAATTCGTTGATGCAAAAGCAATTTGTATATTGTAAAGCAATTCAATCAAGAAACATAAAAAACACAAAGAGTTTTGTTCAGCTTTAGTTACAATTTAAAATATGTTTTGATGGTCTTAACACACTTCATTTAAATAAAGGTTATTCATGGCTTTACTCAAAGATATCATCCAGTGGTGTGATCAAACCTTAAAATCACATGAATTTAAAGATTACGCACCCAATGGATTACAAATCGAAGGACGATCTGAAGTAAAGAAAATCCTGTGTGCAGTCACGGCGTCACAGGATGCGATTGATGCAGCGATTGCACAACAAGCAGACCTGCTCTTGGTTCATCATGGCTATTTCTGGAAAGGCGAACCCTATCCAATCACAGGTATGCGTGGCAAACGAATCAAAGCATTAATCCAAAATGATATTTCACTTGTTGGATACCACCTCCCCTTAGATTCGCATCCAACACTGGGGAATAATGCAATGATTGCCAAAATCCTTGGACTGGAAAACATTGAAGCTTTAGACCCAAGCGAACGCAATCCGATTGGTAATATCGGTTATTTAAAAAACCCGATCTCACCAGAAGATTTTAAACACCTTCTCACTGAAAAATTAGGTTTCAACACCATCCATCTCAATGCAGAAAAATCATTGATTCAAAAAGTCGGATTTTGTACAGGTGGAGCACAGGATTTTATTGGCAAAGCGGCAGCTATGAATTGTGATGCCTATATTTCAGGTGAAGTCAGCGAACGTACTTTTTATGAAGCCAAAGAGTTAGATGTGCATTACTACGCATGTGGTCACCATGCAACAGAACGCTATGGTGTTCAACAACTTGCTCAAGCGATCGCTGAACAGTTCAATATTGACGCTAGTTATTTCGAACTCAACAACCCGATTTAAGCGCTATCCTAAAAAATGTAGCGCATTTTTTGGCAAATATTGCTCTGCCGATTAGACACTTTTCCATAAAAATGCGATGTACTTTTTAGATTTTCTATATACGTATTAAATCGAAATAAATTGTGTATTGTTATTTAACATCTTGCACAATTGTTGAAAGAATCCATTACAATAAAGCCACTTAATGTTAAAACCCAGCTAAATGCAAGGAATTTAAAACATGACAACCATTACTTTACCTGCTTTACCATACGGCTATGAAGATCTTGCGCCGCACATCAGCAAAGAAACTTTAGAATTCCATCATGACAAGCACCACAATACTTATGTTGTAAACTTAAACAACTTAATCAAGGGTACTGATCTTGAAGGTAAAACTTTAGAAGAGATCATTGTTGCTGTTGCTGGCGATGCTTCTAAAGCAGGTGTATTCAACAACGCTGCACAAGTTTGGAACCACACATTCTACTGGAACTGTATGGCTAAAAACGGTGGCGGTAAAGCTACTGGCGCTTTAGCTGCTAAAATTGATGAAGCTTTCGGTTCTTACGAAAAATTTGCTGAAGAGTTCGCAGCTGCTGCAACAACTCAATTCGGTTCAGGTTGGGCTTGGTTAGTTGCTGATAAAGTGAATGGCGAGCTTTCTATTCTTAAAACTTCAAATGCAGATACTCCACTTGCACATGGCAAAGTAGCGGTACTTACAATTGACGTTTGGGAGCATGCTTATTACATCGACTTCCGTAATGCTCGTCCTAAATACATTTCAACTTTCTTAGAAAGCCTTGTAAACTGGGACTATGCAAACGCGAAATATGCGGGCCAAGAAGCTGGCGTTGAAAAATAAGATCTCAGCATTTTATTTTTGTAAAAAGGCCATTCTGATTAGAATGGCCTTTTTATGCGATTCAATTTTTTCAATTCAAATATGATCAATCCTAATTACACGGTAAAAGCAGATCCAATAAAAATCTTTTATAGTTATGCAATGCTTAGCGCTATTCAGATCCTATGAACCTTTCTGCAACTGCAATAAAATTTAACCACTTATAATCATTTGATCTCGAATAAAGAGCTGGAAAACTTTAAAAATAATCAATATATATACAAACTCTTTAAATTCGGACAATAAAAAAACATTTAAGCCTTTTTTCTTATCATTTCACTTGACCACTTTGGCTTTCATCCATAAAATGCGCATCAGATTCTCCAATAGCTCAGTCGGTAGAGCGACGGACTGTTAATCCGCAGGTCCCTGGTTCGAGCCCAGGTTGGAGAGCCATCTATTCTTCCATAGCTCAGTCGGTAGAGCGACGGACTGTTAATCCGCAGGTCCCTGGTTCGAGCCCAGGTGGAAGAGCCAGATTCTAAAAAGCCCACTCATAATGAAGTGGGCTTTTTTATATCTTTATTTTCTATAAAGAAAAGATTTAACCGCTTTTCGGCTTACGCCTAAATTTTAGAACGCTTAAAACAACTTTGCTTTTATTCAGATTTACTTTTATTCAGAATGATCAAATATTTAGCAAATAATGCTTTTTTATGATGAATTTAACAATTTTTCCTTGACCCATTCCCATTTCATCCCTAAAATGCGTTCCAGATTCTCCAATAGCTCAGTCGGTAGAGCGACGGACTGTTAATCCGCAGGTCCCTGGTTCGAGCCCAGGTTGGAGAGCCAGATTTTAAAAACCCACTCATGATTGAGTGGGTTTTTTCTTGTCTATACGATACCGATCCCTTATGTCTCTCGATTTACATCAAATTTTATTTTTATTGATTGGCAGTATCGCAACCTTTGCTTTATTGCTTGCCTGCTTTGGTCAGTATTTATTTCGAAATAAACATTATTATGCAAAACGTGTGATCACCCCTTTTGAACAGAAAATGTTTTTCCGTTTAAATGAAGCCTTTCCTCAATATCATGTACTTGCGCAAGTCGCGTTTAGCGCGTTAATTGATTGCAATCAATTTAAATTGCGTTCCAAATTCAATCGTAAAGTGACCGACTTTGTGCTACTCGACAAACAGCTTGAAGTGATTGCTATTATTGAACTTGATGATCCCAGTCACCTTGGCAAAGAACATATCGATGCACAACGTGACGAGATGTTAGAACAAGCAGGTTATCAAGTATATCGCTATACAGATATTCCCAGTTGTCGAGATTTAAGAAAAGACATTGCTGATTAAACATGATCAGCCAAGCATTTTTAAAGCTTACCATTCAGCCATGTCTTATAAAATAATCGATGCAATACATAAGTAAACGATAACACCTGTTGCATCACAAATCGAGGTGACCAAAGGTGCCGAAGCACTTGCTGGATCCAGCTTTAAACGATTCAATATAAATGGCAGACTCATTCCTATTAAGCAGCCCATCAATACAATACCCATCATACTTAAAGCTAAAACCAAAGCGACCATTGCATCGCCTCTAAAGTAACCAAGAATGGACACAGCAATTGCCATTGTTCCGCCCAAACATAGACCAACCAAGCTTTCACGCCCAATCAGATACATCCAATCTTTTAAATGTACATCACCCGTTGCCAATGCCCGTACCATTAACGTGGCCGATTGTGAGCCAGCATTCCCGCCACTCCCGACCAAAAGCGGCAAAAAGAATACCAGCACAATATTTTTTGCAATAATATCTTCAAAATGAGCAATCCCAAATCCAGACAATAAGCTGCCAAAAACCAAAATCACCAACCAAAATACCCGTTTTTTATAGAGGTAATGAATCGGTGCTGTCTTAATACTCATTTTAGGAGACGATGAGACTGCACTGGATTTTAAAAAGTCTTCTGTGGCTTCTTCAGTGACGACATCCATGGCATCATCATAAGTAACAATACCTAAAAGACGTTGTTGCTCATCAACAATTGGCAGTGCAATAAAGTCATAATAATGCAGTTTCTCTGCAATGCTTTCTTGGTCTTCATTAACGTCCCCGACAATCAAATCCGTACTCATGACTTCAGCAATGGTTTGCTCAGGCTCAGCAAGAATAATTTCACGTAAGGACACAACCCCGAGTAACTTGCCTTGTGCATTGACCACATAAATCAAATAGACCGTTTCACGATCTGTGGCAATTGCTCTGATCTGCTTGATGGCTTGTGCCATGTTCAAATCAGGTGACAATGTCACATAATCTGAACTCATAATTGCACCAGCAGACTCTTCTGGATATCTGGCTAAATGTTGGATCTGCTGTTGTATTTCAGGGCTTAAATCGGCATAAACAGATTGTTGTAATGCATAAGGCAAGTACTTAAATAAATCAGTACGATCGTCCGAGTGCATCTCAGAAATGATATTGACCAGTATCTGTTTCGGTAAATGTTCAGAAATTTTAAGTTGTTGTTCGAGTGATAAAAACTCAAGAATGTAGGCAGCATTGGGTAAATACTCCACCAATGTCAGCTGTTCATTTAAAGATAAATCTGCCAAAATTTTTGCGATATCGGCGTCATTGATTTGTTCAAATTGTTTTTCAATGAGATCAAATTGATGGTTTTGAATGGCTTTTTCTATTTCTGAAACGAGTGCCAAAGAAAATTGCATAGGATGATCCAAATTCCATCAAACTTTTGCCACATGTTGGACTGCAATCCCACGAAAATAAAGATGTTTTTTGTTGTGAAACATATTTTAAAAATTCTGGATGATTTTAAGCTTGATCAATGATCATCAAAGACCATTGAGCAAGCGAAGCTCATCAATCAACACCCTGACTCAGAGGGTGTTTTTGATTTAAAAATTGAACGAACCAGCACATACATAAATGGGATAAACAGCAAAACTAAAACTGTTCCGAAGATCACCCCACCCAATACGCTTACCCCTATTTCTTGACGGCTGGCAGCACCCGCACCAAATGCAACAACCAAGGGGATAATCCCCGCACCAAAGGCCAAGGATGTCATCAGAATTGGACGTAACCGCAACCCTGCGCCTTCTAAAGCAGCAGCAATTGCTGTTTTACCTTTTTCCTGTGACAAGGCAGCAAACTCAACAATCAAAATCGCATTTTTACACGACAAACCAATCGTGGTCAGCAATGCAATTTGAAAGTAAATATCGTTTGGAAAACCTGCCAATTTACTAAAAATAATATTGCCCCCAATCCCCAAAGGAATTGCCGCAATCACAGCAGTTGGAATCGACCAGCTTTCATATAAGGCTGCGAGACAAAGGAAAATAAAGCCGATCGAAATCAAATAGAGTAACCATGCTTGGCTACTCGATTTTTGTTCTTCAAATGACAAGCCACTCCACGCAACATCTATTCCATCTTGTTGACTAATCAAGGTCTGAATATCTTTCATGGCTTGACCCGAACTGGTATGCGCCGCTGCATTGGCTTCCATTTGTAAGGCGGTATAACCTTGGAAACGATTCACAACGTCGGGACCACCTTCCCAGCGCGTTGTTGCGAAATTGCTAAATGGCACCATTTGGTTTTGTGCATTACGCACCGTCCATACTTGTAGATCTTCAGGCTTAGAACGAAACTCTGCATCGCCCTGCATCATCACCCGTTTAATTCGTCCACGATCAATAAAGTCATTTACATAAGAGCCACCCCATGCTGCTGACAAAGTATTGTTAATCGCAGTTTGACTCAGCCCATTTGCCAATGCCAATTTTTGATTAACATCAACTTTTAACTTAGATTTATCGGGATTGGATTTTTTATCCAGATTTTCAAAGGATTGGAACTGTTTGGCTTGTGCCTGCAATGTTGTGAATTGTTGGTCTAAATATTTCCGTCCTTGACCGTTAATATCCTGAATCCAAAATTCTAAACTATCACTATCCCCCAAGCCATTTACAGAAGCAGGCAAACTGACCGTAATCCGAGCATTGCGATCTTGACTAAAATACTTTATCGCACGTTCACGAATTGATTGCGCAGAATTTTGTGTACCTGAGCGATCATCCCAATGCTTTAAAGCCACAAAGCCTGTTCCTAGATTTTGCCCTGTACCTGAAAAATTACGCCCATAACGAATCAACACAATATCAACATTTTGTTTTTCATGCTCAAGGAAATATTTCCGGATATTTTCCCCAACCACCTGACTACTCGACATCGGTGCACCATCAGCTAAACGGAACTGCACACTCAACATGCCCTGATCTTCACTTGGAATAAAACTGGTGGGTAAAGTCCGATAGATCAGTGAAAATACAGCAATCAAAGCCACAAAAATCGTCAAAATCACCCATTTCAAATTTAGGGTCTTTTGAATCAGGCGAATATAACCTTGTCTTAGATTTTCAAGTTTGCGATTAAACCATGTCGCCCAACGCATGGGTTTAGGATTGGGTTTTAAAATAATGGCACAGAGTGCTGGGGTTAGGATCAATGCAACCAGCAATGACAAGGCCATTGCCGCCACTAAGGTGATGGAGAATTGACGATAAATTACACCTGTCGAACCTGTAAAGAACGCCATCGGAATAAATACTGCGGTCAAGACCACGGTAATCCCAATCAAAGCTCCTGTCATTTCCTGCATAGACTCGATAGATGCCTGTTTTGCAGTTAAGCCCTGCTCATGCATCAAACGTTCAACATTTTCCACCACCACAATAGCGTCATCGACCAACAGACCAATTGCCAACACTAAGGCAAATAAAGTCAATGTGTTAATACTCATGCCCAACACATTAAGTACCGCAAAAGTACCTAAAATCACAATCGGTACAGTAATGGTTGGAACCAGCGTTGCACGCCAACTTTGTAGGAAAATAAACATGACCAGAACCACCAATACGATGGCTTCTAATAAGGTTTTGACCACCTCTTTAATTGATTCTTGCACAAACGGCGTGTTATCACGTGGATAAACAATCTTATAACCTTGAGGTAATTTTTCAGAAATCTTCGCCAATTCAGCTTTGATGAGTGCAGATGTTGCTAAAGCATTTGCACCAGAGGATAAAGAAATCCCCATGCCCGATGAAGGGTAACCATTAATGGTATTAAAAGACTGATAATTTTCTGCACCCAACTCAATACGCGCCACATCTTTTAAATAGATATAGCTACCATCTGTATTGGATTTAACAATAATATTTTTAAATTCGTCGACTGTTCTTAAACGTGAACCAGCCGTGACTTTTGCATTTAAATATTGGTCAGCAGTTACTGGTAAATCACCGACGCCACCAGCTGCAACCTGTGTATTCTGTGCTTCTATTGCTGTGCGAATATCACTCGGCATCAATTGATATTGACGCAGTAAATTCGGATTCAGCCAAATTCGCATGGCGTATTGAGAGCCGAAAACATCAACTTCACCAATCCCTTCAATCCGTGATAATTCTTGTTCTATATGATCAGATAAGTAGTCACCTAATTCGATATTGTTACTTTTACCTGTTTCATCATACAAGCCCACCACCATAAATGTATCGCCAAGTGATTTATTCACCGTTACACCTTGACGCTGTACATCATCTGGCAAGCGGTTCAGTACACCATTGATACTATTTTGTACTTGGACTTGTGCGGTATCTGGATCCGTTCCGTTTTCAAAACTGATACTAATTCTGGCACGACCCGATGAGTCACTACTCGAACTAAAATACAGCAGATTGTCGATCCCTTTAATTTGCTGCTCTAAAACCTGAGTAACACTCTCTTCAACAGTTTCAGCATCTGCACCTGTATAGGTTGTAGAAACACTAATCCTTGGCGGAGCAATATCTGGATATCGCTCTATCGGTAAATTCAAGACTGAAAATACGCCTAAAGCCATGACAATAATTGCAAGTACACAGGCAAAAATAGGACGTTGAATAAAAAATTTTGAGAGCATCAGAGTAGGTTCTGCGTCAAAGGATTGAGGTAAAGTTGTTGTAGCAATTAAATCGACTTTATATGGATATTCTGTGACTTAAACTAAAAACTCAAGGAAAAATAACAGAAAAGCGAATGATAAGTTTAAATATGAAGAAACTATGAAGAATTTTTTTCTTCTAGACATAAATCAACCAAAAGCATTTCATCAATTTTTCATCTTGATGTCATCACAGTGTCAATTTAACCACTTAGACTACAGCCAGTTTCCATATAAGAATTTGAGAAAAATATGATTAAAAATACTGGGTTAATGATCAGTATTATGGCGTTATTAACCGCTTGTAATGATGACGATAAAAAATCAGAAAACGTCACACCAGAATACAAAGAACCTAAGATCATTATTGTTGGTCACCGAGGGGCCAGTGCTTTACGCCCTGAACATACCCTTGAAAGTTATCAAAAAGCCATTGATGATGGTGCTGATTTTATTGAGCCAGATTTGGTATCGACCAAAGATGGCGTATTGGTTGCACGCCATGAAAATGAAATTGGTGGTACAACCAATGTCAGCACATTCAGCCAATTTGCAGATCGTAAGAAAACAAAAATCATCGATGGGACATCATTAACGGGATGGTTTACAGAAGACTTTACTTTAAGTGAGTTAAATCAACTTAAAGCACGCGAGCGTATTCCAGCTTTACGCCCGAACAATACCCAATACAATGATCAATTGAATATCCCTACCCTTGAGCAAATTATTGAACTGGCGGAAAAAAATTATAAAAAAACCGGTAAAGTGGTTGGGCTCTATATTGAAACCAAGCACCCAACATATTTTCAAAAATTAAATTTAGCTATGGAAGATCCATTGCTTAAAACTTTGGCAAAGTACCAATATAGCCGTGAAATTGCGCCAATTTATCTACAATCATTTGAAGTCAATAATTTAAAGTACTTTAAAGACCAATTGACAGCACATAAAAGCTTAAAGCATGCCAAAATTATTCAGCTTTATGATGATAAGAAAATCAGTCCAGCAGATTATGCCGCACAAGGGATTAAAACCACCTATGGCGATATGGCAACAGCGCAAGGTTTAAAAGACGTCGCCAAATATGCTGATGGTGTAGGTCCATGGAAACCATATATTTTTAATGATAGCTATACTGCACCCTCTTCTTTCGTTACAGATGCACATGCTGTGAACTTAAAAGTCCATCCGTATACTTTCCGTCCTGAAAATAACTTCCTTGCCAACAATTTAAAATGTAGTACAGCTGAAGCAGATGCAGCCAAGCGTTGTGAAGCTGGAGCGAACAAAGAATATGAGATGTATTTTAAAGCTGGTGTGGATGGTGTATTTACCGATGATCCTGGTTTAGGTCGTAAAGCTTTAGATGCGTACTTAAAAGCCAATCCAAATACCAAGTAACAGCTGATTTATTCAAAAAAATTAAGCAACCAATTCAACTGTTTGCTTAATTTTTTCTAAACTTGGTGTTTTTTGTTTAAAATTAATCCCAATTTAAGTTTAGAATAATACACTTCTTAAAAACTTTAGCTGCTTTGATTTATGAGTGATTATTCTCCATTTAAGGGTACGACGGGTTTCAAACGCATTCTCAATGCAACAGGCTATTCTTTAGCAGGATTTAAAGCTGCATACCAAAATGAAGCGGCTTTCCGTCAGATTGTTTGGATTAATATCGTTTTAATTCCGATTACATTTTTTGTCGATGTCTCATCTGTTGAACAAGCAGTGATGATTGGTGTCTGCTTATTGGCAATCATTGTAGAATTGTTTAATTCAGCATTAGAAGCTGTAGTTGATCGTGTTTCTTTAGAACGTCATCCACTCTCTAAAAATGCCAAAGATATGGGAAGTGCCGCACAGTTCGTAGCTCAGGCGATTATTTTCTTTACCTGGATCATTATTCTTTTTAGGTAAGTTATTATTTAAAAAAAAATTAGACAGCATAGTGACATTCCACCGCAGGTAAAATGTCAATTCATAAAAATTTATAACAGCTTAATTTTGCTTTACTGCGCTACTCCAGTCTAAGCACCACGACATTTTAACTCGAACAGCGACTTTCAGTTTAAAGTTATCTCTGTAAACAATGGATTAAAGTGATGGTTGTGGAATTGGGATATTCTTGTCAATTTTGTCAGGTCGATTGAGATGCATAGAACAATTACTATATCCCCATTTGGTGACCTTACCTTGTTCAAGCATAAATTTCCTTGTACAAGCATTCCAGCCATCGTTATATGAAATAATTTTTGCACCATTTGGGAGTGCATAGCTTCTATACGGTGGTCCCCATTTACTGATCAGTTTTTCTTCTGTACTCCCCACCCAAGACTGCATCAAATCATTTCTTGTTTCGGGTCTTTGTCCCATGATACTTAAACATCCCGTTAGCATCTGGGTGATTGCAATAATGAAGATTAATCTTTTCATTTTAGTTCTCCTCAGTTTTCGTGTTGTATTTATATTTACCGAACAGTACAAAAGCATAATAAAAAATATACAAAAAGACAAGGATGAAACAACTTGCATAAAAAATCCCCGCATAAAGCGAGGATTTTTTATGATCTAAGATCGAAACGATATTACATCATTCCGCCCATACCACCCATACCGCCCATATCAGGCATAGCAGGTTTGTCTTCCGGGATATCAGTAATCATACATTCAGTCGTTAACATCAAACCAGCAACAGATGCAGCATGCTCAAGTGCAGAACGCGTTACTTTAGCAGGGTCAAGGATACCCATTTCTAACATATCGCCATATTGTGAAGTTGCAGCATTGTAACCAAAGTTACCTTCACCGCTCTTCACTGCATTGATCACAACTGATGGCTCATCGCCCGCGTTAGACACGATTTGACGAAGTGGCGCTTCGATCGCACGACGAAGGATGTTCACACCTACAGTTTGGTCATCATTTGCACCAACAAGACCGTCAAGTACTTTAGCTGCACGTACCAACGCAACACCACCACCTGCAACAACACCTTCTTCAACCGCAGCACGCGTTGCATGAAGCGCATCATCTACACGGTCTTTCTTCTCTTTCATTTCAACTTCAGTTGCAGCACCAATTTTGATTACAGCAACACCGCCAGCGAGTTTAGCTACGCGCTCTTGAAGTTTTTCTTTATCGTATTCAGATGTTGATTCTTCGATTTGAGCACGAATTTGAGTTACACGTTCAGCAATTTGATTTGCATCACCAGCACCATCAACAATCACAGTATTTTCTTTAGAAATCGTGATTTTATGTGCAGTACCTAAATCTTGAAGCGTTGCTTGCTCTAAAGACATGCCTACTTCTTCAGAAATCACAGTAGCACCTGTCAAGATCGCGATATCTTGAAGCATTGCTTTACGACGATCACCAAAACCAGGTGCTTTAACCGCACATACTTTGATAATACCGCGCATATTGTTTACAACCAGTGTTGCAAGTGCTTCACCCTCAACATCTTCAGCGATGATGAGTAATGGTTTACCTGTTTTTGCAACAGCTTCTAAAACTGTAATCAATTCACGGATATTACCAATTTTCTTATCAACAAGAAGAATGAATGGATTTTCAAGTTCAGCAGTCAAAGTATCTTGTTTGTTTGCAAAGTACGGGCTGATATAACCACGGTCAAACTGCATACCCTCTACAACATCAAGCGCATCTTCAAAGCCTGAACCTTCTTCAACAGTAATCACGCCTTCTTTACCAACGCGTTCCATTGCTTGCGCAATCAACTTACCTACAGTTTCATCAGAGTTTGCAGAAATCGAACCGACTTGTTCAATTGCTTTGGTATCAGAAGCTGGTTTAGCAGTTGCTTTGATATTTTCAACAACAGCTCTAACCGCAAGGTCGATACCACGTTTCAAATCCATTGGGTTCATACCCGCAGTAACTGATTTGATCCCTTCATTTAAAATCGCTTGAGCAAGTACAGTTGCAGTTGTTGTACCATCACCTGCGATATCATTGGTTTTTGAAGAAACTTCACGAACCAATTGCGCACCCATGTTTTCGAATTTGTCTTTTAAAGAAATTTCTTTAGCAACAGTTACACCATCTTTAGTGATGTGTGGTGCACCAAAAGAACGATCAATAACAACGTTACGACCTTTAGGGCCTAAAGTTACTTTTACTGCATCTGCAAGTACGTTTACACCCGCGATCATTTTTGAACGCGCTGAATCACCAAATTTTACGTCTTTAGCTGACATACTAAACTCCAGATATCTTTATAAATTTTAAATTTTGACCAATATGTTTGGATGAAAACCCATCTCAACAGCAGAAGATTAACCTTCCAATACCGCTAAAATGTCAGATTCTTTCATCACAAGAAGTTCTTCACCATCAACTTTAACTTTAGTACCTGCATAAGCACCAAACAGTACGTTATCGCCAACTTTAACGTCTAAAGCGCGTACACCGTTATCAGTGATTTTGCCATTACCTACAGCAAGAATCTCACCTTGAGCAGGCTGTTCAGCTGCAGAAGTACTTAAAATCAAACCACCTGCTGTTTTAGTTTCTTTTTCAACACGGCGGATCACAACGTTGTCATGTAAAGGACGAATCTTGCTCATTTCTAACTCCATAGACATTTTAAAATGTCATTGATTACTCAGCGAAGATGACTTCTTATTCCTAGGTCATCGACAAAATATTTGTATGTCACATTTGTGGGGATGGAAATAAACGCTTCAAGGGGAAAAAGAAAAAAAATTTATTTAATTTGTATGTTTTTTCTTCTTTTGTATCAAATCATGTCTAATTCAGAATTTTTTACCGCAGTTTTAGCAATAAATTCCTGTAATTGTTCATCAAAAAAATAATGTTCAAAGCCACCATCTTGATGAATCACATTAAAGCTATTGGGTATATTTTTATGCAAACGTCGAGAAACTGCTGTACCCGCATGAACCTCATAAACTGGTTGTTTTAAATTTAGCGCAAAGGCTTGATTCAGATCATAGACCGCAACTAAATGCAAATGACCGTGCAATAAAGCATACAGTTGATGTTGTCCCCATTCTTTAATGGCAAACTGCCCTAAAGCCGGACAATCTTTTAAGTGATGGTCTTCATTTGAGGTATAAAAAGGTTGATGACTAACGATTATTTTTAATTTATTTTTTGGTGCATTGGCCAACAACTGATTTACATTTTGAATTTGCTCAAATGAAATATGTCCGCGTGTATGATAACGGCGACGAATACTGTTCATGCCAATTAAATAAAAATGCTCTGTAAATAAGCTGCGTTCTAAACTGCCAAAGAACAGTTGATATAAGCCAAATGGTCTAAAGGCACGATTCCAGACATGATACAAAGGAATATCATGGTTGCCGGGCACCACAAAATAAGGGATGTTTAGTGATTCTAAAAACTGCTTACATGCATAGAATTCTTTAAATTTAGCACGTTGAGTTAAATCACCGCTCACCACAACCACTTCTGGTTTATGCACAGCACAAAACTTTTGAATCGCCCGTATACACTCTGGACGCTCAGTACCAAAATGTAGATCAGACAGATGCAATAACATGCGGCACCATAATTTTTAAAGCATTTTTTTCTACGTGTAAGGTTAATGGGGTCGTCATTGAAACAATTTCTCCATCGACAGCAACGGTCAGTTTAGGCTTTTTTGAATAGACAATGACTTTTTGTGCACCAAAACTATACACATCGGAAGCGTTTTCCAATTTTCCACGAATGGTTTGAAACAAGGTTTTAAATAAAGTGGCTTTATCCCCTTTGGCGATCACCACACCGGCAATTTCCCCCACCTCTGCACATTTCGAAATTTTTAAATTCAATTCTTTTAATTGCAGTTGATTATTACCAAAAAAAATCAGTGGTGTTTTTACAGGATACTTTTGCCCATCTACTTCGATCTCTAATTTGAGTTCTTTACGATCACGAATCAGTACATCCAAACCAGACGTGTAAGCATTTAAAGGAAAGCGTCCAAACCGACGATTATATTCTTCGCGTTTTTTAATAAACAAAGGATATAAACCTAAACTGGCATTATTTAAATAAATTTGATCATTGATACAGGCCACATGTGATGCACGCGGCTCCCCTGTGGCAATCACATTGGCTGCTTCTAAAATATTCAAGGGGATATGTAGAACACGCGCCACATAATTAAAAGTACCCAAAGGTAGTATTCCCATAGGAATTTTTTGCTTTAACATTTGCGAGGCGACTGCATTCAACGTACCATCACCACCAGCAGCGACAATGACACCACAATCTGAGTATTGTGCATGACGTTGAAAGATTTTTTGCATCAGGGTTTTTATATCAGGCTCTGAACCAATATCAAAAACTTGAATTTCAAAGCCATGTGAGGTCCAGATGGTCATGAGTTTTTCATAAATATCATCTTTCTGATTGGCATGAAAACCTGACTTTTCATTGTAAATCATTGAAAGCGGCTTGAGTTCTGTGTCCATAAGCTTGATTATTTTGAAGTATTTGCACTAATTTCGTCGATTTTCTAAACAAATAAAAGCACCTTTATGTAAAATTCGAATTATGCCCATTTATTAAATCAATAATTAATTTAGTAAATCTTATAATTTCAACTTATTGTAAACTATTATTATTTACAATTAAAATACCCTACATTCTATTTAAAAATACCAATAAAAATCAAACAATAATCCATGTTAGATAATACAAATCAAACACTTAGTAAAAATTCGAGCATTGGTATCTTTTAAGCCTTTAGTCTTATTTTTTTTATGAATATATGTTTTAATACCACCACTTTTTTTCATACTTAAATTTGAATGTAGTATCCCTTCATTCAGATTATTATTTGTACACAAAATTGTACATATTTTAGATAGGCCTCACCATGACCCAAGTGAACGCACCAGAATTCGTTCGTCATCCCAAGCTCATTGCATGGGTTGAAGAAATTGCTAAATTAACTAAACCTGCAAAAATTGAATGGTGTGACGGAAGCGAAGAAGAGAATCAACGTTACATCGACTTGATGATCGCTAACGGCACTATGCAAGCGTTGAACCAAGAAAAACATCCTGGTTCTTATTTAGCGAATTCTGATCCGTCTGACGTAGCGCGTGTTGAAGGTCGTACATACATCTGTTCTGAAAAACAAGAAGATGCTGGTGCGACAAACAACTGGGAAGCTCCTGCTGAGATGCGTACTCGCCTTAACGGTTTGTTTGATGGCGCAATGCAAGGACGTACCATGTACGTGGTTCCATTCTCTATGGGTCCATTAGGTTCTCACATTGCTCACATCGGTATCGAAATTACAGATTCTCCTTATGTTGCTGTAAGTATGCGTAAAATGGCTCGTATGGGTAAAGCTGTTTATGACGTACTAGGCACTGATGGCGACTATGTTCCTTGCGTACATACTGTTGGCGCTCCGCTGGCTGAAGGTCAAAAAGATGTTGCATGGCCTTGTAACCCAGAAAAATATATCGTGCATTATCCAGAAACTCGTGAGATCTGGTCTTACGGTTCAGGATACGGCGGTAACGCATTATTGGGTAAAAAATGCCTTGCTTTACGTATTGCATCATCTATGGGTCGTCAACAAGGCTGGTTAGCTGAACACATGTTGATCCTTGGCGTGACCAATCCACAAGGTGAGAAACACTATATTGCAGCGGCATTCCCATCTGCATGTGGTAAAACCAACTTTGCGATGTTGATTCCACCTGCAGGTTATGAAGGTTGGAAAATTGAAACTGTAGGTGACGATATTGCTTGGATCAAACCAGGTGAAGATGGTCGCTTATATGCAATCAACCCTGAAGCTGGTTTCTTTGGTGTCGCACCTGGTACAAACATCAAAACAAATCCAAACTGTATGGCGACACTTCATAAAGATGTCATCTATACAAACGTTGCGGTAACAGATGATGGTGACGTATGGTGGGAAGGCTTAACTAAAGAAGCACCTGCTAACTTGACCAACTGGAAAGGCCAACCGCATGTTGCTGGTGAAAAAGCAGCACATCCAAATGCGCGTTTCACTGTTGCAGCGGGTCAATGCCCTTCTATTGATGCTGACTGGGAAAATCCAGCTGGCGTACCAATTTCTGCATTCATCTTCGGTGGTCGTCGTGCAGATACAGTACCTTTAATCTCAGAAGCTTTTGACTGGGTTGATGGTGTTTATAAAGCAGCAACAATGGGTTCTGAAACAACTGCAGCTGCAGTAGGTCAACAAGGTGTTGTACGCCGTGACCCATTTGCAATGCTTCCATTTGCTGGCTATAACATGGCTGACTATTTCTCTCATTGGTTAGAAATGGGTGAAGAAGTTGGTGCTAAAGCGAAAGCTGCAGGCAATAAACTTCCTAGCATTTATAACGTAAACTGGTTCCGTCGCGATGCTGAAGGCAACTTTGTATGGCCTGGTTTTGGTCAAAACATGCGTGTGCTTGAGTGGATCATTGACCGTTGTGAAGGTCGTGCTGAAGCAGTAGAAACACCAATTGGTTTTGTTCCAACCTATGAACAATTGAACTGGACAGGTTCTGACTTCACTAAAGATCAATTTAATCTTGTGACTTCTCAGAACAAAGATCAATGGATCAAAGAAATCGAAAGCCACACTGAGTTATTTGATAAACTTGGTGAACGTTTACCTGCTGCACTTAAAACTCGTCAAAATGAGCTTTTAGAAGCTGTTAAAAAATCTGCTTAATCGCTAAAATCAAGTCATACAAAAAGACCGCTACATAGCGGTCTTTTTTAATTAATATGAAACATATCACCTTATTGTTTAGGTATTCATTACAATTATGTAATAAAAATACAAATGATTACTGTTTCCATATACAAAATTCATATTTTCTCTATAATTCAAACATTACTTTATTTTATTGATTTTTTTTAATCATGTTAGAAAATATTATTTATTCGGCAAAAGTTATTAGAGCCAAATTTGTCTCAGATAGACGCTATCTCACCAAAAGATTTATTGCTAAATTGGGTTATACCCCGAACTTTGATCAGCCTAAAAGTTTCAATGAAAAAGTCACCGCCAGAATGATCTATGAAAGAGCGCCCTTACATACGAAATTGGCGGATAAATTTGCTGTCCGCGAAATGCTTGCAGATAAAATTTGTTGTTCCCATTTTGTTCCACTGATTGGTGTATATAAGTGCTTTGAGGAAATTGACTTTAATCAACTTCCTAACAAGTTTGTTTTAAAATGCAATCATGACAGTGGCAGTGCAATTGTCTGTAATGATAAAGCGCAATTTGATATCAAAAAAGCGCAGCACAAACTCAATCACCACCTTAAACAAAATATGTATTTTAGAAAACGAGAATGGCATTACAAAGATATTGTTCCTCTAATTTTGGCCGAACAACATATTGATTTGTTTGTTGATCAAGACAATAAGCTGACCATTACAACATGCCGTGTTCATTGTTTTGAAGGTCAGCCTCGATATATTGAAGTCGATGTACAAGACAGCCAAGGCGTGGATTATTCAAATATGTATGACACATCTTGGGTGCTGCAACCCTTTACCGTTGATCTAAAAAGTAATACGCCAAGCTGTTTAGCACGACCGCAAAAATTAAATAAAATGCTTCAACTGTCAGAAGATCTTTGTTTTAAATATGGTTATAGTCGAATCGATTTCTTATTATCTCAAGACGATGTTTTCTTTAGTGAGATTACCTTAACCCCCAATGCAGGTCGTATGGTCATCACCCCAAGTGAGTGGGATGAAAAGTTAGGCGCTTTATGGCTGACTGATTAAGCCGAGCAAAAAGACCGACGCGTTCGGTCTTTTTTGTGATTTAATGCAATCATTCAATATCTAAAAATAAGCGCAATGACACCAATTAAAAACATTACCACAATTCAACCTTATCTAACCCTGTTACCTGACCACGAAGTCGTCTTCGCCCCTTCAAGTCTATTTCTAGCTCAACATTTACTTCCACTTGTTTCAATTGATTTATCCGCAATCAATCCAGCATGGCAAGGAAAAATTCATTTGCTCAATCCGATTGAACCTTATGAAGGTTATATCGGAAGTGATACCACAGAATTTTCTAATGCATTTGCCAATGAAAATTGGTTTATTATGCAATTAAATCAACAAAATCAATATGAATGGTTAGCAAACAAAAGATATTTTGCTTTAGAGAATCCTGATTGCGAGGCCGATCTAAAAACCCATCATAAAGAAATGTATGAAGATTACGTGCAGCTTAAACAGCGCTTTGCTGAAACTGGAAAAGTCATTTCAACATCACGCATTGAATATCAAAATGATTCTGCAACAACCCTGCTTGACCAATTAGGGGGTGAATGTGGCGGTGGAAACTGGACTTATCCCATTGATGAACATTTTGATTTACGCTACATCAACGCAGACCGCGATGATCAAGAAGTTCATATTTATGACCGTGATGGCAGGCGTTATTATTTTATTGCAGCTGTTGCTGGCTGGGAATATTGTTCACATGGTGCAGATTGGATTTTAATGTATTACCAACCTGAAACCCAACGCGTTTTATATACCTTTGATTGGTCATAACACACCTTAAGCAAAGCTATATATTTCCACTTTCGCTTAGGCAACATCTTTCTGTAAGCGACGTTCATGCAATTCAAGCAAATATTCATCCAATGCTTGAATTTCAGCTTCAGTAAATTTTAAATATAACTTGCTACGGCGCTTTAAAATATCCTGACTGGTGACCGCCCACTCTTGGTCAACCAAATAATCGACCTCTTGGGCATATAAACCATGGCCAAAGTCTTGACCAAGTTCATGAACAGATGTCGAATGATTTAAAAATTTCCATGTATAGGTTCCATAGGCATGTGCCCAACGGCTTGAAGTTTCATGATCAAGCCCTTTGATTTTATTTTGAATTTCTAAAACCAACCCATCAACCGAAACTAAATTCTCAGCACCGGGTAGTAAGGATTTTTCAGTCCAAGCTTTCCCAGCGTTAGGGAAGAACTTCTGCAAATGCTCCATGGCAGATTCAGCCAAGCGTCGATAAGTGGTTAACTTCCCACCAAACACAGAAAGTAAGGGGGCATCATTTTCATGATCTTGCGATAAAGCCAAAGTATAATCACGGGTAATTGCGGCTGGATTATCAGACTCATCATCACACAATGGACGTACCCCTGAGAATGTCTGAATAATATCGGCTTGAGTCAGTTGCACTTTAAAATGATCATTGGATACATCAAGCAGATAATCAATCTCTTGCTGACTAATTTCAACATTATTCGGATCTGCTAAATATTCACGGTCAGTTGTGCCAATCATGGTGTATTGATTGAGATAAGGAATTGCAAACACAATACGTTGATCATCATTTTGCATAATAAAGGCTTTATCACCGTCATATATTTTCGGCACAATAATATGACTTCCTTGAATGAGGCGAATCCCATATTGTGATTTTAACTGAAGCTCTTGCTTAATGAATTGCGCAACCCAAGGCCCCGCTGCATTGACCAAAGCCTTCGCTTGTATCTGATAAACACCCTGCTCATTCTCAAACTGGATATTCCATAAACCATGTTCACGTTGTGCCGAAATACAGCGCGTTTGTGTAACCACTGTGGCATTTTTTTCACGTGCTTGCATCGCATTTAAAATCACTAAGCGTGAATCATCTACAGCACAATCTGAGTATTCAAATCCGCGTGTGATCTCTGTTTTTAGCGGACTGGTATGAGGATCAAACTCAACCAAATGTGAACCTGCAAGCTTCTCTCTTTTGCCCAAATGGTCATATAAAAACAGCCCCGTACGAATCAGCCAAGCAGGACGCAAATGAGGTTGATGTGGCATGATAAAACGCATAGGGCGAATGATGTGTGGCGCTTTTGCCAGTAAGACTTCTCGCTCAGCCAACGCTTCTCGCACTAAGCGAAATTCTTTATGTTCCAAATAACGCAGACCACCATGAATCAACTTACTGCTTGCAGACGAGGTATGGCTGGCTAAATCATCTTTTTCACACAAAAATACAGATAAACCACGGCCAGCAGCATCATTGGCAATACCAACACCATTTATTCCACCACCAATTACAGCAATATCATAATAAGTTTGTTGCTCATTGATTTGTGTCATAAACGCCACCACCTTTGATCATTTGCATATATTCACAATCATTTTTGAAAATATATTTTCGTTTGTTTTCATTTAAGAAAATAATAGATAGTTTTTTAATCAATGTCTATCAAAAAATGATCAATTTCACGTTTATCATGTTTTCACTATGGGTTTTAAAATTAGCCTAAACCACAGTTAAAGCCACTTCTGCTGCATGAATTTGTTTTAAATAATTTTCAGTGGGCACTTTATTGGTAAAAAGCCGATCTATTTCAGAAAGATGGCCTAAGCGCATCATTGCATGACGACCAAACTTGCTCTCATCTGCTGCTAAAAATACCTGCCGAGCACCTAAAATAATTTCTTGCGAGACAGACACTTCTTGAAAATCGAAATCGAGCATCGTTCCATCTTCATCAATCCCACTGATACCAATCAGGGCATAATCAACTTTAAACTGTTTAAAAAATTCAGAGGTGGCTTGTCCTATCACACCACCATCGGGGCGTACTTTTCCGCTGGCAATCAGTACTTCAAAATCATCATTCATACTTAAAATTTTCGCCACATTTAAGTTATTGGTGATCACTTTTAAGCCGCGATGTTGTAATAAAGCATGGGCAATAGCTTCGGTTGTTGTACCAATATTGATAAACAAAGATGCATGGTCTGGAACTGCGTTTGCAACAGCTGTTGCAATGCGCTGTTTTGCCGCTAAATTATGGCTGATCCGTTGGCTATACGCGGTATTGGTGACGCTTGAGTCTACCGCAGCGCCGCCATGATAACGACGTAATAGTCCGGCATCTGCCAATTGATTGATATCCCGCCGTACAGTTTGTGGGGTAACTGCAAAATGCTGTGCAATCTCATCAATACTGACATAGCCCCGAGCCTTAACCAATGCTAATGTTTGCTGTTGTCGAATCATCAAGTCCATAGATGTGAAACCTTATTGTTTTATTTTCAAAAATGAACATTTAGTTGCTATAAATAGCATGACTGCTTAGCTTACGACTAGATTAAATTTTTAAATTCTCCCAACTCAGCTTATCAAATTGTGTACATTTCATACATTTAGATGCAAGCAAATATGCTTTAACTTTAAGCTAAATTCTTATAATTTATAAAATATTTCAAATTAAATGCCTGTTTTAAAAAAAATATTCATTTATTTCTAGCATTTCTCATTCTAGATCAACAATAAACCCTCAACACAGCTAAGACCAAAGTCTAATAAGGTCTGCTTTCATTCAAGCGTATAACGAGCATTGTAATTATTTGTATCTCCCTCGTCATACTGACTGAAATTCTCTCTGTTTGATTTTTCTGCTTTGATTTTCATCCAAAATGAAAGTTAAACAGGCTGTATTTTGCATATTCTTTTGGAGAATTGCCTTGTCCAATTCATCTCCTCAAGTTGCCACTTCGCAACTTGATAGAAAAACTCGTTTCAAATCTATACTTGGTGGTTCAGCTGGTAATTTAGTCGAATGGTATGATTGGTATGTCTATGCCGCATTTACCCTCTATTTTGCACCTGTGTTCTTTCCTGAAGGTAATGAAACGGTCAAACTTCTCCAAGCTGCTGCAGTTTTTGCTTTAGGCTTTTTAATGCGTCCAATCGGCGCATGGATCATGGGCGTTTATGCTGACCGTAAAGGCCGTAAAGCGGGTTTAACACTTTCTGTTTCATTGATGTGTATTGGCTCATTAATCATTGCTTGTGCGCCATCTTATGATTCAGTCGGAATGTTTGCTCCTGCACTACTTTTATTTGCACGCTTATTACAAGGTTTAAGTGTTGGTGGTGAGTATGGCTCAAGTGCCACCTATTTAACTGAAATGGCGGGTAAAAATCACCGCGGCTTTTTCTCAAGTTTCCAATATGTCACCCTGATTTCAGGTCAATTACTTGCACTCTGTGTGCTAATTATCCTGCAACATAATCTTTCTGAAGAAGCCTTACATGCATGGGGATGGCGTGTTCCCTTCTTTATCGGTGCGTTGCTTGCAATTGTAGTGTTCTGGATTCGTCGTGGTCTGGTTGAAACAGAATCATCTAAACAAGCGCAACAACAAGCTAAAAATGGTGGTGAAACATCTGGTGCTTTGGCCTTATTCACCAAGTATCCTAAACAAGCATTTACAGTCATTATGCTAACAGCAGGCGGTACCTTAGCCTTCAATACATTTACGACTTATTTACAGAAATACTTAGTCAACACTTCGGGTTTTGAAAAAACCACCGCAACTGAAATTACCACAGCCGCAATCTTTATTTTTATGTTGATTCAACCTGCAGTCGGTGCACTTTCAGACAAAATTGGTCGTAAACCGATTATGATCACTTTTGGTGTACTCGGTGTGCTATTTACCATTCCTATTTTCAATGGTTTAGGCTCGACAACGGACCCTAAAACGGCTTTCTTCTTATGTATGAGTGGTATGGTCATTGTGACTGGATATACAGCCATTAATGCGGTTGTAAAAGCTGAATTATTTCCACCGCATATTCGCGCTTTAGGTGTAGCCTTACCTTATGCACTTGCCAACACTGTATTTGGCGGTACGGCTGAATTAGTTGCACTAAGTTTTAAAAATGCCGGGCATGAAAACTATTTCTTCTATTACATTACCTTCATGATCGGTTTATCTCTAATCACCTATGTATTTATGAAAGATACGAAAAAACATAGCCTGATTACAGATGATTAATTCACAATAAACTTTGCAATCTAATTCATTTAAAACAGCTTTTTTATTCACATGAAAAAGCTGTTTTATTTAAGCAATTCACTTATCGTGAAAATTGCAAAGCTATGGCATACTAAAAATAATTCAAAAAGCTAGGACTTTAAAAGATGAAAAAAATCACTTATGCAGGTTTAGGATTAATCGTTTTAGCTTTATCTGCATGTCAAACAACCCCTCGTCAATACAATGGCGTAACAGGTTATCAAATTGAAAATCAAACAGCAGATAGTGCAACCCTTGCGTATACCCTTTCAGGTCGTGCAGATCGCGATTTGGATGCGGATAAATTACAGCGCGCATGTCAAAAAGTGTTGGGTGCAAACAAAAACTATAAAATTTCTGTATTAAGTACCAATGAAATTATCAATCCGCAAACAGCAAAAGATCAGGCTGGCGTTCAACTTGGGCATAGCCGTACATCTTTTGGGCTTTCCAACACGCCAAGTCTAAATAACAGTGAAGATTATGCAACACGCCAAGCCTTAGATACCCGCCCAAGCACTTTACATGTAGTACGTTATACCTGTTCTTGATTTAAGAGATTTGTATTACAGAATAAAATAAGACGCTGTCATAGCGTCTTATAAAAACTCACATTTCTAAATTCTTTGGCTTCATCTAAATCAGGCCAAGTCGTTGCACTTCGTTCATCCAATTTTTGGTAATTCGGATGACTAAAGTTTTTCACTCGGCTATCTGCCACCCATACTTCTGGTGCAAATTTTAAAAATTCATCCAAGAAGAACCTGTTAGATTGATCATATAAAACATCTGCAGCCAATAAGACATCAACCTGTTCGGCTTTATATAAATCATCAAGATATTCAAGCTCTACATCATTGAGCAAGGCATTTTCACGACAAGCATCCAAACTTATTGGGTCGATATCACAACAGATGACACGTTTTGCACCTGCCATTTTGGCTGCAATTGCAACGACGCCTGATCCCGCACCAAAATCCAGCACCACTTTATCTTTTACATGCTGTGGCTCTGCAATCAGCCATTGTGCCATTGCTAAACCTGAAGCCCAGCAAAAAATCCAATACGGTGTATCATTCCAAATACGGCGAATGACCTCATCATCCAAACGATCTGTTGGAAAAACAGGTGGAATCAACCATAACGAAATTGGGCTTTCAGGCAACTGCTGTGCCAATAATTCGCATTGAGGAATTACTTCATGCAAAGCATCAAGTAAATGTTGTGGGGCTTTAGGAAATTGATAAGTACAGCTCATGCAAAATATGACCAAAATTATTATTTTGATATTGAGGAAATACAGCTTCTTCCTCATATTCGATAGACAGTAACATCATCTGCTAAGGTTCGAGAAGATACTTCTTGTTAAGTCTCAGATACTGCTACTTAAAAGTAGATCTTAAACGCGTTAAGCCAATGACCATTAAACTAATGACAATATTGCCTACTTTTACTGAAAAATAAACATTGCTATGTAAATGTAGGCTGAATTTAAGCACAGTGATGCATGGCTTTCACTGTGCCCAGAATAAAACAGGACTTAAACTAACGCTTTTTCAGCAGCTTCCACAGTTTGACGAATCAACGTTGTGATCGTCATCGGACCTACGCCACCTGGAACTGGTGTATAAGCTGAAGCGACATCTTCAATACCGACCAATTGGATATCACCCACACCACCACCGTCACGAGGATGGAATCCAGCATCAACCACAACAGCACCTTGCTTAATCCAGTCTTTTTGGATTAATTCAGCTTTACCGACTGCACCAACAACAATATCAGCCTGTTTTACCAATTCAGCAAGATTTTGTGTACGAGAATGACAGATTGTCACTGTTGCATTGGCTTGAAGTAGCATCATTGCCATCGGCTTACCTAAAATAGCCGAACGCCCCACCACAACTGCATGCTTGCCAGCGATTTCAATCTTGTTTTCTTGAAGAATCGTCATGATACCTGCAGGTGTTGCCGAACCATAAGCAGCCTCACCCATTGCCATACGACCAAAACCTAAGCAAGTTACCCCATCTACATCTTTTTCAAGTGAAATGGCATCAAAGCAAGCACGTTCATCAATTTGTTCAGGCACAGGATGTTGGAGCAAAATACCGTGAACATCAGGATTGGCATTTAATTTTTCAATTTCAGCCAATAATTGTTCAGTTGTGGTTTCCTTACCTAACTCTACTTTTAAAGAATCCATACCAACACGACGGCAAGCATTTCCTTTCATGCGTACATACGTCGCAGATGCACCATCATCACCCACTAAAATAGTCGCTAAAATTGGGGTACGACCTGTTTTTGCTTTTATAGCTTCAACACGAGTCAACAAGTCTGCTTCAATTTGTTTCGCTAATGCGCGACCATCCAATACCAATGCCACGGCACATCTCCAAAGTAGATATGAATCAATTTTGCAAATAATACATGATTATTTAGACAATTTTCTTTCATATGCTGAATTTATGTGCATATGCATGAATTATAGTATTGTTTTTTTTTCAAAGATTGCTAATATGTGCATCACCAAGACATGGCGGGGTGGCAGAGTGGTCATGCAGCGGACTGCAACTCCGTGTACGCCGGTTCGATTCCGACCTCCGCCTCCAATCTTGTAAAGCCCGAGTGGTGAAATCGGTAGACACAGGGGATTTAAAATCCCCCGCCCACAAAGCGTGCCAGTTCGAGTCTGGCCTCGGGCACCATTTTAATTCTTGTTAAAATGGTGCAATAAAGAACCCAGCGATAAGCTGGTTTTTTTATGCCTAAAATTTTATATTGTTTTTTATGTTAATATCCAAAGTGAAATTTAGATAAGCGAAGCCTATATGATTCAAAACAAGCAAGTTTCCCTCTATTTAAATCAATTACAACAACAATACCCACAAGCATTTAAGCGCAACTTTCTATTTTATAGTCAAATTAAAACCAAAGGGCTTTTAGATGAAGCAAAGGAATTTATTCCTTGGATTTTGTCGATTATGATTTTTTGCAGCATCTATTTTAGTTTAGGTCAGTATATTACTAATCATTTTCCTCAATTCGATAGCTTTCAAGCCAATGGCATTGCCGCTTTAGCGATTATGTTATTTTTTATGATTATTGTTCCGATCATTATCAAACAAATAAAACACAGTTCAACGCATTTATACCAACAGCTCAATAATATTCCGCTTAAGCTTGCGGTACTGATCGTTCTGCAAGCACTCAATCTTTATTTTATAGAAAGCACCCTACTGCAAGGCTTGTTATTTTTCTTTGCAATGAGCTTTGGTTTTGTCAAATTTTATAAAGAAAATTTATTTAGAGATAGCACCAAAGACACTGAATATTACCAATTACAACAAATTCGAAAAAGCTGTTTATGGGCTTATAAACAAGCCAAGAAAGCCAAATTCAAAATGCGATTTTTAGGCAAAGATTCTGAGAAATATCAATTTTATCAAAAGCGTTTAGTCACCTTTTTAGAATTACATTTAGAACTATTAAAATATGAAAATGAAATGTGTAAAACCTATAAATATGAAGATTTAGATGCCTATATGGACAGTATGATGTAATCCATCTATCACGTTAAAAAGCCGAATTATCTAAACTCGGCTTTTTAGGCTTGAAAATTTATGCACTTTTCTGAACAGTCTTTACATCAACCAAATTGTTATTTAAAACCACTTGATGGGCACGAGCCGTATCCACCGTATAGGTTTTTTCCTTGATGCTATTTAAGAAAATCCAATCCGCTTGTACCTGTTGTGCTGTAAAGCTGACTTTTAAGTACCCTCGCTGATTTAAATTGGTGTAATTCAATTCATCAATGAGCGTGGTGAAGGCCATTTCAAATTGTTGTAACTGTGCCAAAGGAATACTTAAATACTTTTCCATCCCTGGTGAAGAGACCGAACTGGTTGCCAATTCAACCCCAACAAAATCACCCGCTTGAGTATGCAAGTCAGCAGACCATGCATTATGGGTATCCCCCGCCAACACCACAACTTTCTTATTTAATGCTTTGAGTGTGCCATATAAAATTTCACGTTCTGCGTAGTAGCCATCCCAAGCATCCAAATTATAGGGTGCAACTGTGGTTACACGGGCTTTTTCTGCAGCGGTTAATGTTGGATCACCACTTTTCAAACGAACTTTTAAAGTAACTAACTCGATGATCTGTTGATTCATTTTTGCCAAAGTTTCGGCGGTAACATTTCCACTGGTTATTGCAGATAAAGACAATAGCAATTCAGCAGGGATTAACATTTTTGCCATCAACACTTGCTGACCCAATACATTCCAAGTCGCTGTAGATTGTGCCATTTTCTTTTGTAGCCACTCACGCTGGGTATAACCCATCAGTGTACGGGTAGAACTGGTTAAATCTGTCTGGAACTTAGCGATATCTAAACCAGAAGCCGTCATATAATTGGCATAATCGAGTTGCTTGTCACGTGCCAAAATACGTGTATCCAACATGGTCAATTGTACCAATGAACCAAAGTCAAATTGGCGATAAATATTCAAATGATCTGTTGCAGATACAGGACGAATCGGCATCCATTCAAAATAAGCTTGTAAAGCCGCCAATTTACGGTCTAAGAAATTACCCTCATTGGCTTGATGGTTTTCTGCACCATCTTTCCATGTATCATTTGCCAGTTCATGGTCGTCCCAAATCACGATAAAAGGATGACGCGCATGTGCAGCCTGTAAATCACTGTCAGTATGGTAAAGCGCATAACGTTTACGGTAATCATCCAACTTGATAATTTCTTTATCATTGTCAGCAGCGAGTGTACGACCCAACTTTACTGCCTCTTCTGTGGCATATCCATCTTTACCATATTCATAGATGTAATCTCCCAAATGGATGATCGCATCGACCTCTTGTTTTGCCATTTCCTTATATACATAAAAATAGCCAGCAGGATAGTTTGAACATGAACACACCGCAAACTGCACCGAACTGGTGGTTTCAGGTAATGTTTTGGTACGCCCTACTGGCGAAATCACCGAACCAAATTTAAAACGATAATAATAAGTTTGCCCAGACTTAAGCTTGTCTGCATCGACTTTAACGGTAAAATCCTGAGCTGATGCTGTTTGTACTTTTCCAGTATTGATCACTTGAGTGAATTTATCATCTGTGGCAATTTCCCAAACCACTTCTAAACGCAAAGACGTATCCTGCGGCGTAATACGTGTCCACAAAATCATACGGTCTTTTAATGGGTCGCCACTGGCAACACCATGTAAAAATTCAACTTTTGTAGTAGGAGATGTTGAGTCGTTGTTATCACTCCCACAAGCAGTCAACGACACTGGTATAGATAATGCCCCAAAACTGGCTAATGACTTTTGAATAAGTTCACGGCGTGAAATTGAGTTTGGCATTGAAGTTGGTTTCCTCTAAGTTTTTTTATCCAATCAATTTAAAGGCTTAATATTTCGCTTTAATCTCAAATTGATGAAAGAATCATGACAAAATACCCATTCAACGGCTTAAAATGCTTTATTTTCAAACATAAGCACATGAATTGATTGAAAAGAAAGCAAATCGACATAAATACGCTTGCCAAGAGAAAAACTGTCCTTTATTATTGCGCACATGCCCGAGTGGTGAAATCGGTAGACACAGGGGATTTAAAATCCCCCGCCCACAAAGCGTGCCAGTTCGAGTCTGGCCTCGGGCACCATTTTAAGTCTTATTAAAATGGTGCAATAAAGAACCCAGCGATAAGCTGGTTTTTTTATGCCTAAAATTTGTAAATCATCTATAAATCGCCAATTTAAAAATAACGCAAAGTTCAATACATCTTGCTAAAAAGCGTGATAGCTCAACTATATTTTTCTGGTCATTTTTCATTAAAAAACTTATAATATATTAAATTTACATTAATTATTAATATTTTCATAAACTTAATTAAACCAACACCATGTCTGAAATTACTACTGAAACTCAAAAAGCCGCCCCTATATTTCCTCGAATATTCGCATTTATCATCGACTGTATTACCGTCGGCGTAGCCTGTTTAGTGACGGGCAAAATACTCTACCCATATTTTGAAAATTCTCCTTTTATTTTCCAATGTATAGGCACGCTCCTCTGTCTATTTTATTTTGCTGCTTTTAACAGCCAGATAGGTAATGGTAAAACCATTGGGAAAATCCTGGGTAAAATTAGAGTAAAAGACTTAAATGGTGCTTCAATTCCATTTATGCATTCTCTGGTTAGATCAAGTATCTTTATTATTCCATTTTGCTTTGCAGGTTATTTACAAACATATTCAACTCAGCATTTTTTTCTCAGTCTGCTTGTGGCATTTTTTCAAAGTATCGTCTTTGCCTGTTTCTACTTGGCTATTTTTAATGGAAATAGCCAACAATCTCTGCACGATCTACTCAGTGAAACTCAAATCCTCAGAAACGCTCAATCCAATATTCCACGCCAATCTGTATGGAACATTCATTACTACATCATTGCGCTGTTAACCATTGTGATTTTTTCTGTCAATTTATGGAGTTATTCCCAAAGCAAAACAATGTCAGCCAATGATTTTAGTTTGATCTCTGATGACATTAAAAATGCTCAAGTTGAAAGTCGCTATACCTTCATCGGAGAGGCTGAATCCACAAATCAGGTTTTAATTTTAAATGTGAATCAGCCAGATTATCTCGATGAACTTGATCGTGCTGAAACATTGCTAGAAAAGATTAATCAACAACACGCTGAGGTGTTAACGCAATACAACATCAATCAGGTGCAATTTAACTTTTCTTATCAATTTGGCTTGGCTAAATTATCAAAAACAACGCTTTATGATTATAAAAAGACGCCTAAAAGTAGCTTAAGTTATATTGGGGATAGTACAGGGATGAACCTTGGTTTTTAAACAAGACCAAGTCTCGCTGTTAAAGTTTAAATCTTGTAGATAAAAAAAAGACCACGTTTTTGGAAACGTGGTCTATAAAAATGGTGGCTATGACGGGACTTGAACCTGTGACCCCCGCATTATGAGTGCGGTGCTCTAACCAACTGAGCTACATAGCCTAAAACTGTGCGCGCATTATCTGCTGTAAACAATGTTACGTCAAGCACTAATTAAAATAAAATTCATCGAAGTGAGCCGATAAGCCGGGTTCTGTCTAGAACGATCATTCCTCTAGGCGCATGATCACTCATACGCTCAAGCGACCTACCCGGATCCAGCATGGGCCATGCCTATAGGATCCCTATTTGGTCTTGCTTCCGGTGGGGTTTACCATGCCATGAACTGTTACCAGCCATGCGGTGCGCTCTTACCGCACCCTTTCACCCTTACCTTCCATTTCTCCGAAAAGAAACGATATTGAAGGCGGTCTACTCTCTGCTGCACTTTCCGTCGGTTCACACCGCCCAGGCGTTACCTGGCACCTTGCCCTATGAAGCCCGGACTTTCCTCCCCTGCTTCAATCACGGAGATCTCCACAGCAGCGATCGTCTGGCTCACTTCGGGGCGTATCCTAACAAATTTCTCGGCTAATTGCTTGCGCTTTTTTGAGCAATTAGTTTTTTATACTTTTCCATCAAGTCGTCTTGGCTCTCTACATGGTTCGGATCGAGCGGAATACAGTCGACTGGACAGAAAAGCGCACACTGTGGCTGATCAAAATGCCCGACGCATTCTGTACATAGGTTTGGATGGATTTCATAAATCTCCTCCCCCATAAAAATGGCATCATTTGGACATACAGGCTCGCATACATCACAATTGATACATTCATCAGTGATAATTAAAGACACGCTACCAACCTTGTTGATGTTTACGATGGAAGGCTTCGACAACGCATTGAGGAACAAACTTTGCCACATCGCCTTTCAATCGTGCTATTTCTCGAACCATCGTCGAAGAAATAAATGAAAATTGCTCTGATGGTGTTAAAAATACTGTTTCAAAATCATGATCAAGCTGACGATTCATATTCGCAAGCTGAAATTCATATTCAAAATCTGAAACAGCTCTTAAGCCACGTAACACTGCTGTAGCATGTTGTTCACGTGCAAAATTTACCAATAACCCATCAAAACCGACAAACTCAACATTGGGTAAATGTTTGAGTGATATCTTTGCTAACTCTACACGTTCTTCCAAACTAAAGACTGGATTTTTATGATGCCCAATTGCAATTGCGACCACAACTTCATCAAACATTCGTGAAGCACGTGCGACTAAATCAACATGGCCATTGGTAATTGGATCAAAAGTTCCTGGATAGATGACACGAGTTTTAGACATCCATTTGTACTCTAGTTTGTTATGTAGGGCTATAGTTTAACAAAAACTTAAATATTAGCGAATAACCTCTTTTGATTTAGCTTTGGCTTTAATTGTGAAATGACTTCACCTGAAGCCAAGTTTGAGGCAAAATAAGGCTATTCTTGGAATATTTGTATTATGTCGAAAAACATTGTCGTTAAAAAAAATAATAGTGGGACGATTGCACAAAATAAACGTGCACGCCACGATTATTTTATTGAAGAAAAATTTGAAGCTGGGCTTTCGTTACAAGGTTGGGAAGTCAAGTCATTACGTGCTGGGCGAATGACCATTACTGAAAGCTATATCACCTTTAAAAATAATGAAGCATTTCTCTTCGGTGCTCAAATTCAACCTTTACTTTCAGCATCTACTCACGTAGTCCCTGAAGCGACACGTACCCGTAAACTGTTGCTATCGCGCCGTGAGCTTGAAAAGTTACTTGGTGCTGTCAATCAAAAAGGCTATACCTGCGTACCTTTGGCGTGTTACTGGAAAGGTCATTTGGCTAAACTTGAGATTGCTTTGGTAAAAGGTAAACAGTTACATGACAAACGTGCCACTGAAAAAGATCGCGATTGGCAACGTGATAAATCACGAATCATGCATAAATAATCTGTTTGATATACGAAAAACCTCCGAAATGGAGGTTTTTTTCTTTTAGCAAACCTTTAACAGAATTTTAACGAGCCATAGCAGTTTGGAGCAAAGTCTTGATTTTTAAGTTGTAGATCTTTTAATGGGAAGTTTACTGATGTATTAGGTAAATTAATATTTCCAATTTCTAATGAACTACCAAATAGACAATCCAAAGCTTGACAAGATGGTACTGCGGTCGTTGACAAAGCCGTACTTAATGGACCGATCACTTGTCTTAATACATCATTAGTAATATCAATACGTTTTGATGGTGTAACATTCCCAATGTCGACAGGATCTTCAAATGCCATCCACCAGCCTCTTTGAGCAGTTACTTCTGCATTTGGCCACCATACATTTTGACTTTGTAGAGATAATGAAAAAGGATTATTTAATGGAATTTTATGGATATAACCTAGATTTTGACTAATGGACAAATTGGCCATCAGCCCAGTAATATTACCGTTTACTTGTTTTTCTAAGTTTAAAGTCCCGAGTAGAGGAACCCTCACCCCAGCCTTTAGACGTCCTCCAAAATTCAACCGATCAATATTAGCTTTACCTGTTAAATTGACATTCGTTTGTCGTTTACCATTTATAGTCGTAGCATCAATTTGAATTGGCGCTGTTGTACTCTCCAAATTTAAATTGTAACCATTTGAAGAAAGCGGTAATCGCCCACAAAATAGAAAAACACATATATCCACATTTCCAGTCACAGGCATTTGGGTATCTGCATAACTCATTCCACGACTATTTGTATATCCCATTCCTGTAGTTGCTTTCGTCTTTAAAAAGCCACTGAGAGAGTTAATACCGTTCGGTGTGTCTGAGTTTTCAGTACCTGCTGTCAACATTCCCAAAACTTTTTCAGCACTTAAACGTAGGCCAACCACCTCTCTTGTTGAAGCAGAATTGGGGTTTTTTATCGCAAATTCTACAAATGGATTGGTTAATTTTGCACTTGAACCCACACGCCCTTCACGCGTATCAGCCAAACCTGAAAGACTCAGATTATCAATATCAATGTCGCAACCACCCGCCCCGTTTACCCCGCCACAACCGAGCTGTAACTTTTTAATGTTGGCATTCAATTCAAGCTCGGCCTCTAGTCCAAGTTTATAAAAACCAACGCCTTGCCCCTGCATCTTATTGACTGAGTCATTTGGGGCAATATAACCCAAGCTCATCAGTGCCTGACCATGAACATCGGAAAGCTCAGAGTCATTCAATTGAGTTAAACTCTCCAAGTATAGAGAATTTGCAAAACAATGCATTGAAGAAAACAATCCAGCATAAATTACAATATTCTTTGCAACTTTAATGATTTTCTTATCAATCATCCTATTATAGTTGATATCCATATCAGCTTATCTCATTTTATTATGAATAAAAAATATACTAAAATACAAATAAAGCAAACAAAAAAGTGAATTAAATATCTCAATACTATAATAATTATGCAAACTAAGATTACTTTCTCAATGATTCTAAAGACTTTTTATTTATATTTTCTTATGTAACTAATTTTAATTATTATATATTTATACTTAATAGTCATACAATCTACTTTTCAGTACCTCGTGTGCTTTTCAAGTCACTTGAGTGAGTTATTGCAAGTCGTGATGATTGGCACAGTGATAAAGCTCAATCCTATATAAGAAAAAACCTCCATCAGGAGGCTTCCTTTAGTCTTAAAGGTCTAACAGAATTTTAGATTGCCATAGCAATTAGGTGCAAAGCCTTGAGTTGCTAAGGGTAAATCCTTAATTGGGAAGTACAGTGGATTTGTTCCTGATAAATTAATTCTGCCAATCGCAACTTCATTAAGAACACAACCAAATATACTTGGACATATCACAGTGTTTTCACGTTTACCCAGATAGGTATTTAAACTTGGTATAACTTGTTTCAATATGTCATTGGTCACTTCAATCTGATTTTTAGGTATGACTTTACCAATATCAATCTCATCTTCTATGGCTAACCACCATCCTCTTTGCGCCGCAATTTCAGCATTTGGCCACCACACAGATTGTTGTTGTAATGATAATGAAAATGGATTATTCAATTCTAAGTTATGAATATATCCTAAGCTTTGGTTAATATCTAAATCTGCAGTTAATCCAGTTATACTCCCACTCGCATTTAATTGTAAAAATGATAAATCAAATCCTGCAAGAATTGGTCTAATTGTACCCCTAAAAAATAGTTCATCAATTTTAGCTTTCCCAGTCAAAAGTGCACTATTCATACGATTACCATATAGCGTTTTTGCATTGATCTCTAATGTAGCACCAGCAGATTGTAGTCCTAGATTATAGTTGTTTGTTGCAAAACTAACTGTTGGAAGAAAACTCATTTTGATATTACCTCGGATAGGCATATCTGTATCATTAAATGTCATTGCTCTTGGAGCAGTGGATGCCGTTCCTGTAGTCGCCTTAATTTTTATAGCCCCACTTAAACTATTTATTCCATTAGGTAGATCAGAGTTCTCTATTCCTGTGGTTAACAAGCCTAGGACTTTTTCAGCACTTAAACGTAGACCAACCACTTCTCGTGTTGACACAGAATTGGGATTTTTTATCGCAAACTCTACAAAGGGATTGGTTAATTTTGCACTTGAACCCACACGTCCTTCACGTGTATCAGCTATACCTGAAAGGCTTAAATTATCAATATCAATGTCGCAACCGCCTGCCCCGTTTACCCCACCACAACCCAGTTGTAATTTTTTAATATTGGCATTTAGGTCAAGTTCTGCTTCCAATCCAAGTTTATAGAATCCAACATCTTGTCCTTGCATGTTATTGATTGAGTCATTTGGGGCAATATAACTCAAGCTCATCAGTGCCTGACCACTCACATCCGAAAGTTCAGAATCATTTAATTGAATTAAACTCTCAGAATGTAAAGTGCTTGCAAAACTATGGATTGAAGAAAACAATCCAGTACAAATGAAAGCTAGTTTTGCAATTTTAATGATTTTCTTATTAATCTCTCGATTTTTTTTGATATCCATACCATCTTCTCAGATCTTATTATGGATAAAAAATATACTAAGTGTTAAATAAAGAAAATAACACTTCGTCGTAAATATTTATATTTTATAATTTTTATATAATTCACGTCACCCTCACAATGATTCTAAAGGATTTTTTACTTATATTACTTTATGTAACTAATTTTAACAATTGTATATTTATACTTAACAATTCCACAATAATCCGTCCAAAGCAGATCATAAGTCACCAGTGCATAATACGTTTTCATAAATGCAAAAAATGATCATATTGATTGAATCATATTGGTATTTAAAATTGCTTCTCCCGTTGGGAGAAGGGGCTTGTATATTGATCTATAGTTTAAAAATGGCTTATCAAAGAAGCCTATTATAAAAGTTTTTATTTATTCTATTTTCCATTCTTTTATCGAATACCAATGAACAACTACGGCGTAATTTTATTTACTAGCAACGCAATATACTCTCCAAACCATGTTGCGGTTTGCAAGTCACCAGAGGGCGGTGTAATTTCAACAGGTGCATTATCTGATTGTGTCATTAACCCCAAATAACCCGCCATACGGTTTAAGTCTGTTGGTTTAATACCTGTAGGCATTAAAGGGAGCCCAGACCATAACATGCCATGCTGCATTGCAAAGATATTAATCTGTTGCAGTACAGATAACTTATCGCCACTTAAACCACCAGAATTGGTAAATGCGGCAGCTAGTTTGCCCTGCCAATCACGATTTTTCCAACGTTTAGAGGTAGAGTCCATAAACATTTTAAATGGACCTGTAACACTTCCCATATAGGTCGGTGAACCAAAAATAATGGCATTCGCTTGATCTAAAATATCCCAATCAATATGCTCAATATCCATTTGATGAACAGTTACACCGATCTTCTCTGCACCTTGTGCAATATAATTCGCAACTTTTGCAGTATGACCAAATGGACTGTGGTAAACGATCGCGATAGATTTAGCAGATAAAGACATATCAATTGAAAACAAACAAATTTGGTCAAGTTTAACATCAATTCATTTTTAAACAATTCTTGTAATGTTTAGAAAACCTATGACATAACACTTAAAACAACGATAAATCTATTTAAAAATAAAGATTTAATTCCGAATAAATACAAAAGTAGCCATACGCCCTGTTTTTGTATGACGACGATAAGAATAGAAATCCTGATCTTGACGATAAGAACACTGATCTCCTCCTGTAATCGTATTCACTCCATGTTGTTTAAGAATATAACGTGCAATCGCATACAAATCCGCATAGTGCTTACCTGCTTGCTCACTCTCTATAAATGCAGTGTCTAGTTCAGCATATTTAGAACAAAAAGCAGCTTTCACTTCCGCGCCAATTTCAAAACAAGGCTGGCTAATTGCTGCACCCAACCAAGCCCAAGTAGGTGGGGATTTCATATTGGCAATGGTACTTTCAATTATTCCCCCTGCTAAACCGCGCCAACCTGCATGTAGGTTGGCAACCTCAGTACCTGCGGCATTACCTAAAACAACGGGTAGGCAATCAGCGGTCATCATCATCAAGGCATGCCCCTGAGTCTGTGTGACCAAACCATCACCCTCCAATGCGCTAAAAGTCATTTCTTCATTGATGGTATGACATATTGTGCTGTGGGTTTGCGTCATCCATGTAATTTTACTAACACCCAATTCGGCAAATTCATCCAATAAAATCATACGGTGTTGTTGTACCCGTTGAGGATCGTCATTTACATGCAAAGCCAAATTAAAACCTTCAAGCTCAGGCTGTACAGATGGCAAATCCTTTGGATGATATATATGAGTCTGACCTGCATATACACCTTGAGGTAATCCTTGAACAAATAGCATATGACTCATTTCCTCTTCAAATCATTTTCACGACTCAATAACTATAGCAAATTTACTCAATCCAAAACCAATCTTCTAGTCCATTTTGTTGATTAACAAAACTAAACATTTCAACTTAATATAGTGTTGTTTTTTTAATCAAATTCATTAATATTAATTAAAACTTAAAAATAAGGACAAACCATGAAAAAATTAAAGCTTGCTGTTTTATTGAGTTTGAGTGTTATCAGCACGCAAGGATTTGCACTCTGTCGTTATGATTTAGACGGTTTTTTATCTGATCAATACAATCCTGTAGCACAAAAATTTCCTACGGTATCAGGTCAAAAAGTTTCATATAAAATTCTAAATACAACAAGTCCAATCACGTATTCTGCGAATCATAGTACATTGGAAATGACGAATAATACGATTACTGAAGGAGGATTAACATTACCTCAATCAGGCGTTATTGGACTTGAATTCAATACAGAAATTATTCCAACTGAATTAACAAACGATAGAAAAGAAACTAAAAATTATGGAATATTTGTCCAAGACAAAGATAAGAATATGCATTCAATATTCATCACCTATGCCAATAACACAGCATTAAGCTCTCAAGATAATAAAAAGAATGTAGTATTTATACTAATAGCTTCAACTCATCCAGACACTAAACAAACAGAAACTCTTTATGGTTATGGAATACCGATTGAGGGCATGCCACAACAAAATATTGGTATTTACTTTAATCAAAATACCAATCAAATTGGACTGATTGTAAATAAAAACAACTTAGGTTATGTCGCAACTTTACTGTCGAAACCTAAAGATTTCACAGTAGCCCCACAAGTCAATTTTGAGGGTTTTGAAGCCAACTCTCCATACCTAAATAAAACCATGTCATTAGAATTAGTCACGGATAAATCAAAATTTACCAATACTTTTCCTACAGGAACAAAAGATCCTTGTGGTAACTAAATCATTGTATAAAACTGCTCTCATTGAGCAGTTTTATCATGTAAATCAATTAATAGGCTTTGTTTTCAGAGCGTAAAACTTCAACCAACTCAACAAAATCATCTGACCATGGTGCTTCAAACATCATTTCTTCTTGTGTACGTGGGTGAACTAGGCCTAATTTAGAGGCATGTAAAGCTTGGCGTTTAAAGTTACGCAATGCACTGCTCAACTTTTCAGAAGCACCTGCTGGAACTTTAACTCGGCTAACATAGACTGGATCACCCACCAATGGATAACCAATATAGGTGAAATGAATACGGATTTGATGAGTGCGCCCTGTTTCAAGTTGCGCTTGTACACGGGTGAAATGTTGAAAACGTTCTTTAACATTATAATGCGTCACCGCATCACGACCACCTGGTAAAATAGCCATTTTTACACGATCTACAGGATGACGTTTAATCGGTTCATCAATCGTTCCACCTGCAATAATATGACCATAACAAATCAAGTCATATACACGGTAAACTGTTTTTTTAGCCAATTGTTTACTTAAAGAAAATTGCGCTTCCAAATTTTTAGCAACAACCAATAAACCGCTGGTGTCTTTATCAATACGATGTACTAAACCTGCACGAGTTAATTCAGCAGATTTTGGGTAATGATAAAGCAAGGCGTTCACCAAAGTACCATTTGGATTACCCGCACCAGGATGAACAACCATACCAACAGGTTTATTGATGACCATAATATCGTCATCTTCATAAACAATGTTTAAAGGGATATTTTCAGGTTGTGCCGACGTTTGTGCTTCCAATTCAACATCTAAACATAGAAGTTCATTGCCTTCGCATTTATACTTAGGCTTGACAATGTTACCATTTACCAACAAATGACCTTCTTTCATCCACTGCTTGAGTTTTTCACGAGAAAACTCGTTCCAAACCAGTGCTGCGACTTGGTCAATACGTTGCCCTAAATAGCTTTCATCCAGTTGAAATTGCAACGATAAACGTGTTGCAGTCGGCGCAGAATTATGATTATCTGCATCCTCAGAATCTTCAAGTAAATTGAAATCATTTTCTGGGAAATTAGAATTAGAAGAGTGTGCTGAAGTCATTTGCTCATTCGGACAAAAGTGGTTTAATAGCGCAATTGTAGCCTATTGCCCGTATAAACAGAGGAATTTTTATGTCGCTACCACGTTATAAAGTCACAATGCTTGCTTTAACTGTAGGCTTAGCAACTGCATTTGTCGGCTGTAGCAGCAATCCGAAGAAGGATGTTGTTGATACAGGCCCGAAATCAAATGAGCAGACTTATTACAATAATGCGATAAAATCATTAGACCGTGGGCAATATGGCGATGCTGCAAAAGCGTTAGAAGCAATGGATACTTATTTCCCGACTGGGCAATATGCACAACAAGCTCAGCTTGAATTGCTTTACACAAAATTTAAGCAAAAAGATTATGAAGGCACAATTGCACTGGCAGATCGTTTTATTCGTTTAAATCCTCAACATCCGAATTTAGATTATGCCTACTATGTCCGTGGTGTAGCCAATATGGAGCAAAATTATGACAGTTTGCTTCGCTATACATCACTAAAACAAGCACATCGTGATGTAGGTTATTTAAAAATTGCCTATCAAAATTTTGTCGACTTAATTCGTCGCTATCCTTCAAGCCAATATTCAGTTGATGCTGCACAACGAATGAAATACATCGGCCAAGAACTGGCTGAAAGTGAAATGAATACCGCACGTTTCAATATTAAACGTAAAGCGTATTTGGCTGCGATTGAACGTTCACAATGGGTGATTGAACACTATCCTCAAACACCTCAAGTTCCTGAAGCCTTAGCAACAATGGCGTATGGTTATGACAAGTTGGGCGATAAAGAAACCTCACAACAGTACATTGGCGTGCTTAAGCAAAACTACCCGAACCTCGTTAAATCCAATGGCGAAGTGAATATACGCGCAGCACGTAAAGAAGCGAGCTGGTGGAACCGTGCAACATTAGGTATTTTAGGTCGTGGTGATAAAGCAGAAGTATCAAAAGATGCGGGTTCTGAAACGTCTGATCAAGCAGAACAAAAATCAAGCTTGTTAAATAAAGTGAGTTTTGGCTTACTTGATCGTCCAAATCGTGAAGTGTCTAAAGAGCCAGCACGTGCAGATGAAAGTTTGTATGATGGACAACGTAAATAAATATTGATTGCGACAAATCAAGACGGGTTTTTACCCGTCTTTTTTATTCATAGATATTTTTAGACTCAAAACTACGTTAAACTTTAAATTGGTTTAAACGATACATGACATTAAATTTATGGCTATTCCTCAACACACGATAGATCAAATTTTGGATCGCACAGATATTGTCGATCTGATTGGTCAACGTGTGAAATTGAAAAAAACTGGTCGCACCTATTCAGGTTGTTGCCCTTTTCATCAGGAAAAGTCACCCTCTTTTCATGTCTACCGTGATAAACAGTATTATCACTGCTTTGGCTGTCAGGCAAATGGCAATGCCATTCGCTTCTTAATGGATATTGACAATCGAAATTTTGTCGATGTCATGAAAGAACTCTCCAGCCATGCAGGTGTCGAACTTCCCAAAGACAATCATGACAATAAAAAACTGTCGTATAAACGCGAAGTATCTAAACCAAAACCAGCAGTGAAGGCTGTAGACGATAAAGTAGTAGATTCTAAACCTGCTGAGCAAAAAACAGATTCTGTTCAGCCACTTGAAATTGATCCTTTTGAAGCCTTTAGCCAATATCCAGATCCTGAGCATTTCGATCCAACCCAGTTTGACTCAGTGGGTTTTGATCAGATCCCTCAAGATGGCAACCTTTATGATCTGTTAGAAAATATTGCACAATTTTATGAACGGCAATTACCCAACAGTAAAGTGGCGCAAAATTATTTTAAACATCGTGGTTTAAGCGCCGAAACAATCCAATATTGGCGTTTAGGCTATGCACCAGAAGATTGGCAACATTTAGAAAAAGCCTTCCCCCAAGATATTGAAGGCTTAAAACTGCTAGGTCTGATTCGTACCAGTGATAGTGGACGTGACTTCGATTTGTTGCGTGATCGGGTGATTTTCCCGATTCGAGACAACAAAGGTCGTGTTGTAGGTTTCGGTGGTCGCGCATTGAATGACGAAATCAAACCGAAATATATTAACTCACCTGATTCTGAAGTCTTTCATAAAAACCAGTTGCTTTACGGCTTGTATGAAGGTCGGAAAGACCGAGCGCAAAATTGGCTCATGGTTGAAGGTTATATGGATGTGATCGCCTTACAACAAAACGGGATTTCTGGTGCGACAGCAACATTAGGTACGGCCAGTAATGCAGATCATTTAAATATTTTATTTAAGCAGAACAATCAAATCACAATTGCGTTTGATGGTGATGCCGCTGGACAAAAAGCAGCACGTCGAACCTTAGAAATTGCTCTACCTTTATTGAACGATGGTCGTGAACTTAAATTCTTTGTTCTACCCAAAGAACATGACCCAGATTCGTTGATTCGCAAGGAAGGTTTTGAAACGTTTCAACGGATATGGCAACAATCCCCTTTATTATCGGATTTTGTCTTTGCTTTATTGAGTCAAAACTATGATGTTGCTACACCTGAAGGTAAAAGTCAGGTGATGGCTGAACTCAATCAACTGACTGAATTATTACCTAAACAAGGTTCTTACCGCTATTTATTAAGACAGTTTTTTAAAGAAAAGTTAGGTTTTAATCGAAAATGGCAACCTCAAGTCAGCTTAGATGCCTCGTTGTCATTTAATATTCGCACCAAAGATGAAGACTTTGCTGTGGCGATTTTGATGCAACATCCGTTTTTATATATTCACTTTGAAGTATTACGTGCATTGATTCATCCAGATGAATTATTGGCGCAAATCTTAGCTGTATTTGATCGTGTCTTTGACGATCTACCAGATGATCAGGAACTTGCAACCTATTATATTTTAGGTGCATGTGGTGCTTATCATTTGGAACTCTCTGAAATCATACAACGCACCAATATTCAGGCTTTGGCTGAGGCGCCTGAAATGGCAGATAAATTGGCTTCAGATTACTCTTTGGCCTTACAAGAGAAATATTTAAAATTAAAGCTTAAAGCACCAACCTCATTGAGTGAATCACGTAATTTACGTAAACAACTCAATGAACTGACTAAACAAATTAGTTTAAAGTTGGTACATCATTAATTTTCTATAAACGCTTCATTGAGCTTATCAAGTATTTTGTAATACAAAAAATTCATATGGCTATTGGCCTCTTCCATTGAGGAGTCATAAGGCTTATATAGGTTTATAAATATACGTTTTTGAAAGTTTTCATCACTAAAAAACGCGTTGGTGGGGTAATTAGAATCTGAGTGTGCATTTATACTCTCGACCATAAATGCATCAAATATCCGCCCTGAGTAATCTAGATAAAAGCAATATAGTTTAGGTTTTTTGGGATTCTTATAGCATCGATCAACGGAATCAATTACCCCCATAATTCCACCCTGCGTAGAGAGGCTATGTAGATCCTTGATGGCTTGGTTCAATAATACATCACTGTCCTTTACAGGCTTTGCAAAGCATTCTACTGACAAACACAATAATATGAATATATATAAAGTTTTAAGCATTTTAATTGCCTTCATTTCATTATTCTAATTTGATCGCACTAGTATATACACCAATAATAGCTGGTGAAGCAAAAACATTAAATCACATTCGTTTTAAAAAATAATCACTTCGCTTTTGGTTTTCTTTCTTGTTCAAAAATATCCTGAATATTTTCTTTCATCCATTCAAAATGTGAAGGATCTTCATCCTGCGCTGCTTGGCGTAGCAAAATTGAAGATGGATGCAATAATTTTTGCGTCAAACGATGTGCAAAATCCTCAAGTACATGTTGCGTATCCTCACCTGCCTGAATACGTTCTAAGGCATGCGACAACTCCATCTGGCGTTGTTCTTCACCGTGCTCACGAAACTGTTGAATCGTCCCACCTGCTTCTTTTACTTTTTGCTGTGTCACCAACTGAGTCACCAGTTGATTGACCATAACCTCTGCTTCGACCGCAGCTTGACGTCGTTGTGCTAAATTTTCATCAATTACACTTTGTAGATCATCCACACCGTATAAATACACACCATCCAAACTTTCAACTTTTGGATCTATATCACGAGGTACAGCTAAATCGACCATAAGCATTTGTTGATAACGACGTTTTTTTAAAGCGAATTTCACATCTGCATAAGCAATGACTTGATGCAAACTGCCTGTACAACTGGAAATTACATCCGCACGATAAAGCTGAGTAGTGAGTTCATCAAATGGAATAATCTCCACTTCAACACGATGCGCTATTTCTTGTGCTAATTTCTCTGCCCGTTCACGGCTTCGATTACAAATCAGGATTTTTGCAACGCCCATTTCAGCCAAGTGTTTTGCCACCAAGCTGTTCATTTCACCTGCGGCAACCACCATGACTGTAAGCTGTTCAGGCTTACTAAACACTTGCAATGCGAGTTGGGCAACAGCATATCCCATCGAGACAGCATGACTGCCGACTGCAGTTTCAGAACGTACACGTTTGGCTGCATAAAAAGCATATTCAAATATTTGATTCAGATTTTGTGAAACGATTTCAGCATCTTTTGCGATTGATAGTGCTGTTTTAACCTGCCCAAGAATTTGCGGTTCACCCAACATCAACGAGTCTAAACCACTGGCAACCCGCATTAAGTGCGAAACTGCATCAGTATTTTCATAACGATATACATGATTTGACAATTGCTTTACATCAATACCATTGGTTTGGGCGAGCCAATTTAATACCATATCGGCATTTTCAGCCATGGCATAGACTTCAGTGCGGTTACATGTTGACACCACCACCATATCATTCAAATTTTGGCGAAGGCTTTCTACGGCAAATAAATCTTTTAATCGTTCTGGATTAAAAGCGATTTGCTCACGTAGCTCAACAGAAGCAGTTTGATGGTTGACACCCAATGCAAAGAAAGACATATCAGATCATCATTTCGCTAAATTTGTGCTATTGTGCAATAACGGTGTCATAAAAAGCATACTTGGATTCGGAAAAATTGCGTCAAATAAACAACCGCTTAAGCGGCATGACAATTAAGCAATATTCTACCACATTCTTACTGGTTGGTAGCATGGCTTCTAGTGCTCATATTAGAGCATCTGGAGAATTTTATCATGCTAAATATAATACTAATGCATTAAAACAAAGTATTATTGCTGAATTTTCATTAGCTTATAATGATACTGCAACTGCTTTACACAATTATACTGTGCTCGCAATTCGTAGTAATTCAACCACCATTAAGCAACGTGCCTTGAATGTTGCAATTGAACAAAACGATTTAAAAGCAGCTTTAGACATTGCCACCCATTGGGTTGTACAAGAACCTGAAGACGTTCCTGCAAAATTTTATTTGGCACATATCGCGCTCAAATCACATGAATATGAACTTGCAGCGGAGACTCTGGACAGTATTCTCAATATTGACCCCAACGCTGATTTAGAAAAGATTTTAGAAGGAATTGCACCAGAATCAGAAGTAGATCGTCAAAATCTGCTCAGTACACTGAGAGCAAGTAAAGAAAAAAATAATCCTTCTGTTTTAATTCTAATTGCGGGTTTGGAAGCACAAAACGATGAGATCGAACAAGCCTTAAAAACCGTCAATAAGGCGTTAAAAAAACGTTCAAAAGTGACTGGCTTTATTCTGATGAAAGCCAATTTATTAGAGGCTTTGGGTGACCAAGAAGCGACTTTAAATTGGTATGATCGAAGCAGTCGTAAAAACAAGTACAACTATGATATCCGTCTGGCAGAAGTCAAATATCTGATCAAGATTCATCAATCTGAATTGGCCTTAAGCAAATTAGAATCGATTATTCAAGCTTGGCCAGATGCTGAAGAAGCCCTATTTATTGCAGGTTTAACTGCGATTGATTTAAAAAAGCTGGATCAAGCTGAACAGTATTTAGTGGAGTTACGCTACTCGTCACGTTATCAAAACGAAGCATATTTTTATTTGGCAGTAAATGCTGAACGAAAGCAAAATGATGAAACAGCAAAAGCCTATTATCGTTTGGTTGATGGGAACTTATATACGGTTTCACGCCGTAATCTGGTCTCGATTTTTGAAAGACAAGACAAGATGAATGATGCTTTGCGGTTTTTAACCCAAGAACGTGTCAATTATCCACAACATGCAAGTTTCTTATATCAGGCTCAAGCCGAAATTTTAAAACGCATGGGCAATAAAAAAGCAGCGCTGAGATTACTCACTGAAGCAGTGAAGAACTTGCCTGATGATCCTGAAATTCTCTATTCAGAAATACTGCTTCTTGATCCATTTGAAGATCGTGATTTACTTGATAAAGCATTGAAACAACTCTTAACTTTAGAGCCAAATAATCCTGCTTATTTAAATGCTTATGCCTATACGCTTGCACTACAAAATAGACGTTTAGATGAAGCGCGAAAGTATGCTGAACATGCCTTAGATTCTGCACCAGATCAGGCCTCGATTTTAGATACGCTGGGATATATCACATTCTTGCAAAATGATTTTGATGCCGCCTCAAACATTTTATCGAAAGCTTATAATTTGAGTCATAGTGTAAACATTGGTATTCGGTATGCAAAATCTTTGTATATGCAAGGTGCCTTAGCTCAATTTAATGAAGTGTTACAACAACTCAAACAAAATCATCCAAATGATCCTCAATTAAATCAATTAGATTCATTAATATTACCGCAACATATTAAAAAGAGTTAATGACTTGTATGCGTCACATTCCACAGATCTTTTGCACCCTAACTGCTGTAACCGCTTTTACACTCACAGGTTGTCAACAAGTCGTCAAGCCAGCACAAACCACACCAACGCTTACAGCACCGACAGATGCCACAACGCCCCTGCAAAAACCGTCAAATCAATTTAATCTTGAAGGGAAAATTGGGGTGAAAACACCAAAACAGTCTGGCAGTGCGTTCTACACATGGACACAAGACCAACAAGATTTTAACATCCAGTTGAATGGGATCTTAGGTATTGGCAAAACTATTATTGAAGGAAAATCTGGAGAAGTTACCCTAAACAGCGCTAAAACAGGTTCGATTTCGGCTGAAACACCAGAAGAGCTGCTTGAAAAAGCCACAGGCTGGACTGCACCTATTACGCATATTGTCGATTGGGTTCAAGCTTACCCTGCCACTGAAAATGCACAAATCACCCGAGATAATACTCAACGTATTGCTCAAATCATTGAAGATGGCTGGACTGTAGATTTTAGTTATAACAATCAAGCGAGCTTGCCCAATAAGCTGATTTTAAAACAACAACTTGAATCTGGTCAGGAAAATCGTATTACAATGGTGATTCAAAACCGCTAAATCTAGACCTTAGACAATGAAAGCTATGATTCGTGTTCCCTCTCCAGCAAAATTAAATTTGTTTTTGCATATCACAGGTCGTCGTGAAAATGGCTATCACGAGTTGCAAAGTATTTTTCAGCTGATTGATTTGTATGACTGGTTAGAATTCATCCAAACAGAACATTCTCAAGCAGAAATCAGTCTTGAAGGTTTGAGTAACGTCGATTTGGAACATAATCTGATCTATAAAGCGATTCAAATTTTAAAACCTTATGCTACACAGCCGACTGGTTTAAAAATTCGTATCGAAAAGAATATTCCAATGGGTGCAGGTCTAGGTGGTGGTTCTTCCAATGCTGCCACCACATTGATTGTGGTCAATCAACTTTGGCAGTGCGGTTTAAATACTGAACAACTGGCTGAGCTTGGGGTTAAATTGGGTGCAGATGTTCCAATCTTTGTTCATGGTCGTAATGCTTGGGCAGAAGGTATAGGTGAACACTTAACATTCATAGACTTAGATCAAAAACAATACATTGTGTTAAAACCTGATTGTTTTATCAGCACTCAACGACTTTTTTCGCAAAAAACATTGACAAGAGATACGAAGCCTACTAAATTTTGCGCCTATCAGCTAAAGCCATCCAATTTTAGAAATGATTTTGAGCCACTGGCAAGAAATTTATATCCTGAAGTTGATGAAGCAATGCAGTATTTAGATCAGTTCGGTACAGCAAAGCTTACAGGTACAGGTGCTTGTGTTTTTGTTGAAGTCACTGAACAAATGAAGATTGATGATGTTTTAAATCATTCACCCTGCAAAGCCTATTTGGTCAACAGTTTGAATGAATCACCACTCACTCATTTTACAGTGTAATGATAGGGGCGTCGCCAAGTGGTAAGGCACCGGGTTTTGATCTCGGCATCCGTTGGTTCGAATCCAGCCGCCCCTGCCATCATTTTTCATCTGTAGATCGTTGTATTTTAGGGGCGTCGCCAAGTGGTAAGGCACCGGGTTTTGATCTCGGCATCCGTTGGTTCGAATCCAGCCGCCCCTGCCATTAAATACAACATCAAATTAGGGGCGTCGCCAAGTGGTAAGGCACCGGGTTTTGATCTCGGCATCCGTTGGTTCGAATCCAGCCGCCCCTGCCATTTTCTCAAAAAAGACAGAACGTAGTAATTTGTATTTAATGTTGATTTACCTTGACAGAGACATGCAAAAACACTAAAATTCTGCCGCATTAGGGGCGTCGCCAAGTGGTAAGGCACCGGGTTTTGATCTCGGCATCCGTTGGTTCGAATCCAGCCGCCCCTGCCATCTAATTCAAATCTGCCAACCGCCAAGGGTGCTTCATGCCCAATCTTGTCGTTTTTAGTGGAACTGCGCATCCACAATTCGCCCAAAAAGTCGTTAGCCATTTGCACATCCCTCTGGGAGCTGCTGCTGTAGGTAAATTTTCTGATGGTGAAATCACTGTCGAAATTACTGAAAATGTGCGTGGTAAAGACGTGTTTATCGTACAGCCCACTTGTGCCCCTACGAATGATAACCTTATGGAAATCTTAGTAATGGCAGATGCTTTGCGTCGTGCAAGTGCTGGTCGTATTACTGCTGTAATTCCATACTTCGGTTATGCACGCCAAGACCGTCGTCCTCGTTCAACTCGTGTTCCAATTACTGCAAAAGTTGTAGCAGACATGCTCACCACTGTGGGTATTGACCGTGTTGTAATGATCGACTTGCATGCTGACCAAATCCAAGGTTTCTTTGATATTCCTGTAGATAACATCTACGGTACACCTGCTTTGCTTGCTGACTTACGTCAACAACAACATCATAACTTGATGGTGGTTTCACCTGACGTTGGTGGTGTAGTTCGTGCACGTGCTGTTGCAAAACAAATGGGTGATATCGACCTTGCAATCATTGATAAACGTCGTCAAAAAGCCAATGAATCACAAGTGATGCATTTGATTGGTGATGTACGTGATCGTGACTGTGTGATTGTTGATGACATGGTTGATACAGCTGGTACTTTGTGTAAAGCTGCCGATGCACTAAAAACTTTTGGTGCTCGTAAAGTGGTTGCTTATGCAACGCACCCTGTACTTTCAGGTAAAGCACTCGAAAATTTAAGTAAATCTGTAATTGATGAATTGGTTGTTACTGACACAATTCCACTTTCAGATGAAGCATTAAAACTTGGTAAGATTCGCCAAGTTTCAGTAGCAAGTATGGTTGCTGAAACAATTCGTCGTATTAACAACGAAGAATCTATTAGCGCAATGTTCGATTCTTATCTATAATAGCGCCAAATTTTCAAAGCCCTACTCTTTGGTAGGGCTTTATATCACTGGGCTGGTCGAAAGTTCAGTCAATTACACTCAATGAGGAAATGTCATCATGGCAAACTTCGTATTAAATGCAGTAGCACGTGAAGAAGCAGTTCAAGGGAAAGGTTCGAGCCGCCGCCTTCGTCTTCAAAATAAAGTTCCAGCAATCATCTATGGTGGTTCTGCTGAACCTGTAGCGGTTACTTTAGAACTTCGCGAGCTTGTTAAAGCTTTAGAAAATAACTCTTTCTTTGAAGAAGTTATTGATCTTAACATCGAAGGTAAAGTTGAAAGCGTTAAAATCCAAGCTTTACAACGTCACCCAGCTAAAAACACTCCAATGCACGCTGACTTTAAACGCGCATAAGTGTTAAATGGTGTAAATGAGTGAGTAAACTTTCACTGATTATTGGTTTGGGTAATCCAGGTTCTGAATATGCCCAAACCCGCCATAATGCAGGCTTTTGGTTCGTCGAACGCCTTGCAGAACAATATGGTATTACATTAAAAACTGATTCAAAATATAAAGGAATCAGTGGTCGTGGTAATATTGAAGGACAAGATGTTCGTCTACTATTGCCCACAACATTTATGAACCTTTCTGGTCAAAGTGTTGTTCCCTTTGCAAAATTCTACCAAATTAAACCAGAAGAAATTCTCATCGCTCATGATGAACTGGATATGAATCCGGGCGTCATTCGTTTAAAAACTGGCGGTGGACATGGTGGTCACAATGGTCTACGTGACATTGTTCCTCATATTGGTTCTAATTTTCATCGCTTACGTATTGGCATTGGTCATCCCGGCGCTAAAGAAAAAGTTTCAGGACATGTACTTGGTAAAGCACCAAGCAGTGAACAGACTTTAATGGATGATGCAATACACCATGCTTTAGGCAAAACAAAATTATTGGTTAATGGTGAGATTCAGCAAGCAATGAATCAAATCAATGCTTATAAAGCATAATTTAAACCTAAATTTTATGTTCTTTGTTCAACAATTTTTCTTGCCATGATTCATTTTTAAGAGCAAAATGCGCTTTCAAATGCATCCCCCCATTGAAAATTGTTGATTCAACACAAGATAACAATTGTAAGGGCTACTCTGGAGACGCAAATCATGCTATCTCGTTTATTAAAAGCAAAAATCCATCGTTGTGTTGTTACACAAGCAGAATTACATTATGAAGGTTCTTGTGCAATCGACGGTATTCTTTTGGATTTAGCTGGTATCCGTGAATATGAAGAAATTCATATGTGGAACGTGACTAATGGTAAGCGCTTTACAACCTATGCGATTCGTGGTGAAGAAGGTTCAGGCATCATTTCAGTCAATGGTGGCGCTGCACTTCAAGCTGATGTTGGTGATTTAATGATTATTGCCACATTTGGCGATTTTACCAATGCTGAAGCTGATGCGCATAAACCACGTCTTGTATATGCAAATCCAGACAATACAGTAAATCACACAGCAAACTGTATCCCTGTTCAAGTTGCATAATTGCACGCAGATGATTCAAGACCCGCAATGATGCGGGTTTTTTATGTCTATTTCACTTAATTCTTTTCAATAACAGCTATTTACACCATTATCATTATAATACAGACTAATAATCCATGAGTTAACCTTATCATTCTGAATAATTTCACCACTTCTCTTTTTCAAAGTGACAGGAGATCCAATATTTAATATTTGTGTCTTATTTAAACAATATTGAAAATACCTACCTTCATCCTTTATTCTTCTCCAGCCATCAGAAACAAGTTGTTGTTGTATCCGTGTCATTTCTTCACTAGACAAATTATCTCGATGTATCCGTATTGAAGCAGATGCGTTGCCAGGCCTAATCAGTGATGGAATAAATTCTGGAGAATATTGGATAAAATACTTATTTTTAATTCCTCTAAAATTGATTATTTCTGGACTATTTGAATATGACTTATTCAAGCGACCTGAATAAAATGTAGATAAAACAAAAATAAATAATATTAGAAAAATAATCATATGGGAAAATTTGATCTGGTTATCTTTCACAACGACTATCCATACATATTATGGCTATGAAAACCAATAAGACTAAATTCAAACTGACTTAATCCACCATTTATTCAAAACACTTATTTCATGCATATTATTCGATGTTGCCTTAGCAAGTATCCGTTATAGTGAATAATTTAGACTTCAATTATTCAGTTCTTTCAGAACTAAAACCGTCCAACCAACTCCGCTTTGCTTCACAGCCCAAATCTTGTAAATGCTCTCCTCGTAAAGATGCAAGAATCGCATTGCCCTGCTGATCCACCTTAAACTCAGCATACGTTGCTTGCTGATAACATTCAGCTAAGCCTTCTGCAAATAAAAAGCTATTGGATGCAGGATAAAGTGATCTATGCCGATTATCAGGGTTTTTCAAAATCAATTTAACAGTTTGCGCATCTTTAGGCTTTTCAAAATAAGTATGTGCCACCTTTTTATGTTGATCCAATTCAACATAAGCCGTAACCGAAGGCTTATTTTCAATCACTTGATCAAAATAATGCCCTGAAAAGATATGATTTTCATCATTATCACTTGGATCTACATTGTTCTGATCACCCTGATTTAGCTTTTGCGGTGCAAAGTAAAGTTGATAACTCAGCACCATATAATCACCTTGTATTAACGAACGTGGATCAACAGGTTGTAAGTGGACATATATACTCTGACTATTCTTCAGATGCTGTTCATTCTTAAAAATGATGCCTAGAAAAAGAACAATACAGCTTAAAGCAAGACAAAGAGGAATGATTTTTTTCATGTATTTACTCCCTCTTTTGATTGGAATTTATGCAGCACCCAAGTCAGTACCAATAAAATTAATCCTGAGCTAAAAATACTTAGACTTTTAACAAGGAAGCTGACATTCAACGCGTAGTAAATAAACCATAAGGTTAACGCCAAAGTCACTAAAGCAAAACCATAGACAATCTTATCGTGCTGTGGCAATGCCCATGAAAGTATGGCGATACAAATAAAAATTTCAAAATAGCCATAAAATATCAGGACTGCTGCAAAAGCCAATAAAATCAATTGAGCAATCAAGCTAAATTGATTGTGAATCCTCAACACCATAAACAAAGCCAACCATAAAATAGGCAGCCCCAAGCTGAGAATAGGAAGGTATCTAATTTTCTCTAATTCATATTGTCCAAATAGTGTATAGAAACCCAAGGATGAAAGAATAATCAATAAATTCGCCAATGCTAAACTGCGTTGATATTGACTGGGTTGAATACGATGCACCCAAATCATTACCAGATAAAATCCATAACTCAGCAAGAGCAGAAATGAAAAGTTTTCAACAAAACGATGTAATCCAAGCAGAACACTTAAATCCCAAATCAACGCAATACCTGATAAATACAAGGCAAATAGTTGAATTAAAATAAAGAACCAATGGCTGCGAATAAAATAACTAAGACACAGCATGGCAAATTGAATAAAGAAAATTGGAAAGAATTGATCTGTTAATTCAAACGTGTGGAAAATCACAGCATTTTGCCCTGCGACCCATATACAATAAGCAAACTGTCTTAAAAATAAAGCTTGTTTGCTTCTTAAAATAAAGGCAGCCAATACCACAAAAATAGCCCCCATGATCAAGGAAAAATTGCCCCAAAATGTCAGCATCAATGATGCCAATAAAACACCTGCAATCCATGCCCCCACTGCGATAGGAATATTATTAAATTTGTTTTGTGGGATAAACTTAATCAATAAAAAAGTAATCAATGCAAACCAAGCGAAAACCACCAGTGCAATTGAAAATAATCCGAGCACTTCGGATTCACGAAACAGACTATTCATCCATTTGAAAATCACCAGCGTAAATGTAATCCCTAAACCTACTGCTGAAAGCACACTGCATAATTGATCTCTTTTTCGATAAAAATAAAGTAGCGCAATCGAAAGTAGAAAAAATGAAGAAATTAAATAAGCGATCTTAAGGTTTATCCATGTAAAAACCATGGCTGTGGCTAATGCTAAATTACTGTCACCATATAAAAATAGCCCCATATGCCAAATTGAAAGAATGCCAAACCATAAGACAAAGAGATAACGCAGCTTTTGATAACAACGAAGACAAAAATAAAACTGAAATAGTGAAAGGAGATTTAAGCTAAATAAAAATGTGACAGGATATTCATCAGCCCAAAATGTTTGTTTAAAAAACAAAAATAAGGTGAGTTGACTGACAATACAGAGCAATGTAAAAACACCAATATTTGGACGATACAACCACGGCAGTAATAAAATAGACCAGATTAAAAATAGTAAATAACTATCTGCCCCTGTTTGATAAATTTGACCAATGACAGCCAAACTTAAACCAATCATCAAGCCACTTATTGTATGCAAACACTGTACTAAATAATCATGCTGAACTAAAAAAATACTTGTTACAGCACTGAGTAACAAGAAGAGTTGTGGAATTGCTAATTGAAAAAACTGAGGCAACATAAACCAATTTGCAGCGGTCAGATATAAAATACTGACTGCAATTAGAGCAAATCCCAAAACCTGTAAGTGTTTAACAAAGTCATCATTACGCCATGAATAGACATCTTGCTGAATCGTGATCAAGCTGAGTCTCCTTATTTTATGCTTTGCTATTTGTTGATCACTATGACCACAAATATTCTTTTAAATGTATAAGTTTAATTATTTTCTATAGCAACTATTGTTCTATCTATAGTACTGATCATTCTAAAAAAAAGCATCCATTTAGTAAAAAAGTGTCTATAATAAATGCACATCGCTTCAGGGCGGGGTGTAATTCCCCACCGGTGGTAAATTGGACGGATTTTCAATCCTGAGCCAACAGCCCACGAGCTTATCACGCTTAATCGTGATTCGCAGATTTGGTGAAATGCCAAAGCCGACGGTATAGTCCGGATGAAAGAAGACGACGTCACAGCTTAAAAATTTCAATATTCGCTATTGGAAAAGGTTTTGTAACGCCACTATTTCAAATGTCCTGAAATGTTCAACCGTATTTTAACTTTACGAGAGCGTTTCAATGTCTAGTTTAATTCAACCCGAAATTTTCTTTTCTGCACTATCCCCTGCAGACCAACGTATCGAACAAGCAATCGAAGATATGCGCCAAGGCAAACCTGTTTTGGTCATGGACGATTTTGATCGTGAAAATGAAGCAGATTTAATTGTTGCAGCAGAAACCCTCAATATTGAAACCATGGCACGTATGATTCGTGATGGTTCTGGTATAGTCTGCTTAACCATTACCGATGATTTAGCAGATCACCTTGAACTCCCACCGATGGTTCAGGACAATTCAAGTCAATTTAAAACGGCTTTTACCATCACCATTGAAGCAGCACAAGGTGTAACAACAGGCGTTTCTGCAAAAGACCGTACCACTACTATTCATGCTGCAATTAAAACAGGTGCTGTCGCAAGCGATCTGAATCGCCCCGGTCATGTCTTTCCATTGCGTGGTCGTAATGGTGGTGTATTAACCCGTCGTGGACATACAGAAGGTTCTATTGATTTGGCACGTTTAGCTGGTTTAAAACCCGCTGGTGTATTATGCGAAGTGACCAATCCTGATGGAACAATGGCTTCAGGCATTCAAGTTTTAGCATATGCACAAACGCATCATTTAACGCTTATTACTATTGAAGAATTGGTTCAGTATCGTTTAAAACACAATGTCTAAGAAAATATTTTAAGTCATCACATTTAGACAGAGTAAAAAAGCCAGTTCAAATCTTTGGACTGGCTTTTTAATATTGATTAGGTATTCTTGGTTAAAGTGCGATGAAATAACAGCGCCAGTTTTTGTTTTAATTTTTTATAAGTGGCACTGATTAAAATTAAATAGCCAAAATATCAAGCTGATGAATAATAAATCATTGAAGAAATAAGTTTAAACATCTTCCAAATGTAAAATACTTTGACGAATACCGTCTGCACGTAACCATGCAAAATCATAACTTGCATTGGCCAATGCCAATACACGACGTTCAAACTCATCCCAAAGCGGTTTTACCTGTTTCGCTTGAATTCCCAAACCACTCTCTTCTGCGAGATGTTTATTTTTTTCACAAATTTTTAATGCATGATACAACTTGCGCCCTTTAGAAGCAGAATCCATCACTCGTATACGTTTACCCAAAATAAAACCTTCAATATGTCTTAAATCGGCAAAAGGTAGCATCGGAATTAAAATTTGATCGAGCTGTGCATCCAGCCTCTTCCAAACGGCTAAACGTTGCGCTGAATCATATGTATTCCATTGGATCACTTCATGATTAAAACGACGGCAACCACGACAAACAGAATCACCAAATACCGTTGAACAACGACCAGCGCATGGCGTTAAGGTGGGTATCCGACGTTCGTTACTCAAAATTTACTCCTTACATCAACGATGTGACACACTTTTTTGGCACGAAATAATCATTTCGCAATACTATATATGGTATATAAAATATTTTAAAGCACTATATTTAGTATAAAAACCCATATTTTTTTCAGGGAATAAAAAAACACTACAAAGACTAGGGTTTTCTCGCATATTCATGTAAATCACGCTAAAATATGCGCCTTAAATTTTATTCTATCTTAAATATTTGGAGTACTCCATGAACGCTACTGTAGAACAGCTTGCACCTGTAGAACAGCAAGCGACCTCTGGTTGGGTTGTTGCAGCACTTTATCAATTCAAAGAAGTTCAAGATCCTGCTGATCTTCAACAACGTCTTTTAGACTTGGTAAAAACCATCAACCTTTGCGGTACTCTTATTATTGCAGGTGAAGGAATTAACGGAACTGTTGCTGGCGATCGTCAAGCGATTGATGTCATTCATCAATTCTTATTGAATCAAGGCTTTAATAGCATGGAATATAAAGAATCACATAGTGATGAAAAGCCATTCCGTAAAATGAAGATTAAGCTAAAGAACGAAATCGTAACTTTAGGTGTAGAGGTGAAACCTCGTGATCTTGTTGGACATTATCTTGATCCAAAACAATGGAACGAACTGATTGCGCGTGATGACGTGATTTTGATTGATACACGTAATGATTATGAATATAAAGCGGGTACTTTTAAAGGCGCGATTGATCCTAAAACAGAAACCTTTCGTGAATTTCCAGAATACGTAAAAAAAGAACTTGAACAGCATAAAGATAAGAAAATTGCGATGTTCTGTACAGGCGGTATTCGTTGTGAAAAATCAACATCGCTACTGCTTCAAGAAGGTTTTAACGAGGTGTATCACCTTAAAGGCGGTATTTTAAAATACCTTGAAGAAACCCCTGCTGATGAAAGTATGTGGGAAGGTGAATGTTTCGTATTTGATGGTCGTACTGCGGTGACGCATGGTATGGAAGAAGGCGAAAATATTAAATGTCATGCATGTGGTTGGCCACTTGTTCCCGAAGAAGCTGATTTACCAAGTTATGAACATGGTGTTTCTTGCAAATATTGTATTGATAAAACATCTGAGAAACAAAAAGAAGGTTTCCGTATGCGTCAATCACAAATTACTGCTGCAAAACGCAAACGTCTTTAGGGGCTGTTAGCATTTCATAAATGGCTTACGTTGTAGGTTAAAATTGAGCATGAGACGTATACGTCGTAAAGCATGAATGGAGAATAGCGAGACTATTTTCGAGTTTCATAACGAAGGCTGAGATAATTTTAACCACAACCCTGAGCAAGAACAAAGCACTGCTTTGTTTGCAGCGCAAGGCGCAGCGGGGGACTAGCGTGTTTTTTGTCGCTTCGTCGTTACGAACTACTCATTTAGAATGACTAAATTTCATATTTCGTGCCTAGTATCGCCTAAAAAACACGTGTAGTCGCAAACATAGACGAATTGTCAACAGACCCTAACCTTTATCAATTTTAAAATGCTTCACTCAACCGCAGCTCATTGGCTGCGGTTTTTATTTAGATATTTTAACAACACAACAAATTCTCACTATATTTTGATAAATGAAAACCATACCATGTTCATAACGCCCTATTTTTATATATAAAATGACTGATTGGATTATTTCGATCATGGAGCAACTTGGTTACTTCGGTATTGCTCTTTTGATGTTTTTAGACAATGTTTTCCCGCCGATTCCCTCAGAAGTGATTATGCCATCAGCTGGGTTTGCTGCATCTAAAGGTCAATTATTATTATCGGGTGTAATTATCGCAGGAAGCTTCGGTTCACTGCTTGCTGCCGCGTTGTTGTATTGGGTGGGTCGAAAAATCCCAAATCAAAGCATTTTTAATTGGGTTGACCGCTACGGTAAATACCTTTTTATCAAATCTGAAGATGTCAAAAAAGCTTTAGATTGGTTTGAAAAATATGGACATCGCGTGGTTTTCTTTGGGCGAATGGTTCCCGCAGTTCGTTCTTTGATTAGTATCCCTGCAGGCATGAGTCATATGCCCTTTTGGAAATTTATGCTCTATAGCAGCGTAGGGACTATCATCTGGACCACTTTTCTTGCATGTGTTGGTTATTATTTTGGCAACAATATAGAACTCATGCAACAAATTTTTAGTCGTGTGGGCTATGTGATCATTGTCATTGTATTAATTTTAGTTGCTTATTTTTTCTATAAAAAATCAAAAGCACGCTAAAAATTATTGTGCACCCGCATTCAGTTAAAACACACTATTTTTGTACATTGAGTCGAGCAGGCAAATTTGTGCTTGCTCGGCTGAGCTCTGTGTTCTTAACATTAGCCCTTAACATTAGCTGTCTGACAAATAATCAACAAATTCCAAAAATAACCACAAAGACATTAGAGCTTTCATAAATCAAAATGATCATCTGGAATAAATTGTATTGCTATTAAAAGTTCCTTCTCCCTTTGGAAAAGACTAAGACGAGAGCGGCTATATGTTGATTTATGGGTTTTAATAGGATTTATAAAAAAAGCCTATTGTTTATATTTTCTTATACTCTCCGTTTCACCAATGCCCACCAACTGAAACACGGTCCAATATATAAATAGCATCACTGTATAGAAATCATCCAATCGTAATCAATACAGTACTGCTATCGTAAAAAATCACCACACATTCTATGTGATCAAGACATCCAACCGATTGAGAAATTTGAGTGAATTCAAAGGAAAGCATCATCCATTCCAAAAAATCATGCATTTCATCAAAATATTATCGCTTTAACCCAATACAAATATATGAAAAATATAAAAATAATTAAAACTGTGCAAAAAAGGATACATGAGTGAATGAAATGATTGCTGTGATCTTAATCACCTGCTTGGCAGTAATAAGTCCTGGCGCTGATTTTGCTATCGTGACACGAAACAGTTATTTATATGGTCGAAATATTGGATTAAGCACTGCTTTAGGTATTGCTTGCGGTGTTTGGATACATGTGGGTTATAGCCTACTTGGCCTGGGTTTTTTAAAAAATCATATGCCCTATCTTTTACAAACAATTCAATATATTGGCGCTGCTTATTTAATTTATCTTGGCTATAAAACATTCACGCAGGCAAAAATAAAACTGGATGAAATTGGTGTTGGTATCAGTAGCTGGCAAGCGTTTAAACATGGTTTTTTAACCAATAGCCTAAATCCCAAAACAACTTTATTTGTAATCAGTTTATTTGCTCAGCTGATGACTTCTACAGGAAATTCGACCATTCAGCTTTTTGCTTATGGTGCGTTTATTTCGTTGAGTCATTTTGTTTGGTTTGGCTTGATTGCGTTATTTTGTGCACATCCCCGCATACGAAATAAAATTTTAGATCGCCAAGTGGTGATCAATCGTGTGATTGGCCTTTTACTGTTTATTTTAGGTTGTAGCCTATTATTTGCACGGTTTTAACTATTGGCGTAAATCACCAACAAAAAAAGCATGCCACTTTTCAGTGAGCATGCTTTTTTTATACGCGCAAATTAATTTGGTGTGTGGTACATCAAATAAATTTCATTTAGATTTTCAGGAATTTCTTCAGCAATCTCGTCCATTAACTGGCCGTTGCGGCGGAAAGATTCCATTTGAGGATCTTCATCATCAATACCACTGAACACCATCATTGGTAGTGTGAGATCAACAACTTGATCTTCATATTCTGGTGCAAACCAAGCTTCTTCATTCAGGAACATTGCATCGACAAAGCCAACACTCCAGTCGCCTAAGCTTGATTCAACATCAGCTTCTTCAATTTCAAAAGGAAATGTAATTCCTTCTTCATTGGCTAAGTTTTGACGAATCGCTTCAAGCCATGCTTTGATTTGTACAATGATTTCTGCTGGAACTTTCTTTTGATTATTATCAAATAGCTCATCAAGCCATTTATCAAAAGTAGGACCAACCGCAATTGCGCATAAGAAACCATGAGTCGCTGCGAAATCTAGACCAAATTCATTTTGGTCACCATCTAGATAATCACTCAGTAGGTCTAAATCTAAAGCACTCATTTTGTTTCCAGTAAATTTGTATCAGATTTAAGCATAGCATTTTCCCACGCCATGCCCAATGAATTTTTAATCTTCGTCATCAAAATCATCGTCATCATCAATGTCATAATCAAAATCTTTTAAATCTTTTTCTAAACGACGTTGAGCAAGTAAATCATCGATCAAACGTCGCTTTTCTAAAGATTCTTTGGCGCTAATTTTGCTTGATGACTCATCGAAACTAACATCATCATCACCGTAGTTATCATCTAGTTCAAAATCTGTAGAAGACACTAAAACTACCTCATAATGAAAAAAAGTGAATGGGTCTAGGCGCTATTTATCTGTCTTCAGAAAACTTGTCAAGTTTTTTCCGTTTTTTTTACATTTAAATGCGAATTTGGGCTTTTTTCGAGCCCTATTTTATGTAATGATATAATCCACCCTGCGTCTTACTATTTTATGACATTTTCTGAATAGAAATCGCACGGGATGATCTTGAAAATAACAATTTCACCCCCACCTATTTGATTGAATTTAAATTCTGAATATTTTATCGGACAGTTTTATGCTGATTTCTTCCGATGGAATATGCGAGCTATTCAAAGATATATTTTAACAGATTGTGCAATTACGCACGGTTTTTCATTGCCACAGATTCAACGAGAAGAGAGTAAAGATGAGCGAAATGCATTCCCCTACTTCCCAAGTAGCGGCTCTTATTAGCCGAGGCAAAGAACAAGGTTACTTAACCTACGCTGAGGTTAACGATCATCTCCCAGACTCGATCACCGAAAGCGAACAGATTGAAGACATTATCCAAATGCTTCAAGACGTTGGTATTCCAGTTCATGAACGTGCACCTGAAACTGACGATGCAATGTTCGAAGGGAATAGCGAAGCTGGCGATGAAGTTGCAGAAGAAGAAGCTGCTGCAGTACTTGCCTCTGTAGAAAATGAGCCAGGTCGTACCACTGACCCAGTACGTATGTATATGCGTGAAATGGGTACCGTTGAACTTTTAACACGTGAAGGCGAAATTAGTATTGCCAAACGTATTGAAGAAGGTATTCGTGACGTTCTACATTCAATTGCATACTGGCCAAATGCTGTAGAAGTTGTTTTACAAGAATATAAAGATTATGAAACTGGCGAACGTCGCCTTGCCGATATTTTATCAGGCTATTTAGATCCTGAATCTGACGAAGTGATTCCAGAAGTTTTAGAAGACGAAGCTGAAGTTATCGTTGAAGAAGAAGATACTTCTGCAAAACCAACTAAAGAAGTGAAGTTGGATGATGAAGACGAAGAAGAAGAGTCTGAAAGTGATGACGATTCTGAAGGTGAATCTGGTCCAGATCCTGAAATCGCGAAAGCGCGTTTTGAAGAGCTAGAAGCAGTTTGGAACAGTGCAAAAGTCGCAATTGCACAACACGGCCGTAACAGTACCCAAGGTACTGAGGCAATGGAAGCTTTGGCAACTGTGTTTATGATGTTTAAATTTACGCCGCGTTTATTTGACATCATTTCAGAAATGATTCGTGGTACACATGAACAAATTCGTACCTCTGAACGTGAAGTGATGCGTTATGCAGTTCGTCGTGGTCGTATGGATCGTACACAGTTCCGTACATCATTCCCAGGTCAAGAATCAAATCCTGCTTGGTTAGATGAACAAATTGCAAAAGCACCTGCTGAACTAAAAGGCTATTTAGAAAAAGTTCGTCCAGATGTATTGGCATTCCAACAAAAGATTGCGGATATTGAAAAAGACCTTGATCTAAACGTAAAAGAAATTAAAGACATTTCTAAACGTATGGCGATTGGTGAAGCCAAAGCTCGTCGTGCCAAGAAAGAAATGGTTGAAGCCAACTTACGTTTGGTAATTTCAATTGCGAAAAAATACACAAACCGTGGTTTACAATTCTTGGATTTAATTCAAGAAGGTAACATTGGTTTGATGAAAGCGGTAGACAAGTTTGAATACCGTCGTGGTTATAAGTTTTCGACCTATGCAACATGGTGGATTCGTCAGGCGATTACTCGTTCAATCGCGGACCAAGCACGTACGATTCGTATCCCTGTACATATGATCGAAACGATTAACAAGATCAACCGTGTATCTCGCCAATTACTTCAAGAAATGGGTCGTGAACCGACTCCTGAAGAATTAGGTGAACGTCTAGAAATGGACGAAGTTAAAGTGCGTAAGGTGCTTAAGATTGCTAAAGAGCCAATTTCTATGGAAACGCCAATTGGTGATGATGAAGATTCTCATCTTGGTGATTTCATTGAAGACAGCAACATTACTTCACCAGTAGATGCTGCGACTTCAGAAGGCTTAAAAGAAGCAACACGTGAAGTACTTGAAAACTTAACTGAACGTGAAGCGAAAGTCTTAAAAATGCGTTTTGGTATCGACATGCCGACTGACCACACTTTGGAAGAAGTAGGTAAACAGTTTGATGTAACACGTGAACGTATTCGTCAGATTGAAGCCAAAGCTTTACGTAAACTTCGTCATCCTTCTCGTTCAGAACATCTACGTTCGTTCCTTGAAAATGACTAAGTTGAATTTGTTCAATCTATGAATACTTTCGGGACTTGAAAATCAATCGAGTAACCCCATTAAGTATTTAAGAGAAACACAATGCCTGCACTTATGCAGGCATTGTTGATAAATTAGAGGTGAAAAAATGTTAGACCGCACTCCATCTCGCGAATTACAAGAAGATCTTTGGGTTTTTCCAATGGATTACCCAATTAAATTGATTGGTAATGCGGGTGAAGAATTACGTGGTGCTGTAGTTGAAATTTTGGTAAAACATTTCCCTGAATTTAATGAAGCGACACTTGTTGTACAACCATCACGTACTGGTAAATATCATTCGATTACGGCTCAATTACGTTTTGAAGAGCTTGAGCAAGTGCATGCCTTGTATGCTGACCTTGCTGCTTGCGAACATATTCGTACTGCCTTGTAATGCTGAAATGAATTAAAAACACGCCATAATGGCGTGTTTTTTTGCACCCTGATTTTATCGGGGAATATGCCCTGCTGGCTTATTTGCAAATGATCAGCAATTGCTTTCACTTTTCCAAACTAAATTTCTTTATAATTAAAGCGATTTCTATATTTTAAGGGCACTTGTCTGTGAACGATGCTGTTCTAAAACCACATCTGATTATTCGTCAATATCAAGACTTAACGCCTTATGCCGAGCGTTTTCAGGAAATGAAATCTTTTACTGAACAACGTGATGAAAATTCTCCAGATCAACTTTGGATTTTGCAACATCCTGACGTACTGACTCAGGGTCAAGCCGGCAAACCTGAACATATTTTAATGCACAGTGATATCCCTGTTGTTCAATCAGATCGTGGTGGACAAGTTACCTGGCATGGTCCTGGTCAAATGGTGATTTATTTCATGTTTGATTTAAATCGCTTGAAATGGAATGTGCGTACATTGGTCACTTATGCAGAGAACTTAATGATCAATCTGCTCAAGAAATATGATGTCGATGCCTATGCCAAAGCTGATGCACCAGGTGTTTATGTCAACGAACGTAAAATTGGTTCACTGGGCTTTAAAATCCGCAGAGGACGTAGTTATCACGGGTTAGCATTAAATATTGATTGTAACTTAGATGGCTTCCATACCATTAACCCATGTGGTTATGCAGGTTTAGAAATGGTCCGTGTCAGCGATTTGATTAAAAACCACCCTGATTACGAGCAACTATCAAAAGATGTGATTGAGTATTTTCAACAGAGTGGTTACTTTAATGATATTGAAGTCATAGACAAAAAATCAAATGACCATGAAGTCATTCACAAATAAATCGCTTTATTTTTATCTGAAAACAAATTAGAGTAATTACTCTAAAACAAAAGTACAATTTTATATAAGGGACTAACGAGTGATTTCAAGTAAATCTATCAAACCCGCTTTAGAACAAGCCTATGTCAAACTCATGATGGATGTGATTGGCAGAGGTTTGGTCATGGCGAGTCAAGTTGATGATGAAATTAAACATGAAGTATCTGTACTCCCTGTTGGTTTTACATTATCAATGAAAGTTTTTCCAAACGGCGCTTCATTTATTGCCAGAGTCAATCAAAACAAGCAGCTTGAACTGGTTAAATCTTTAGACGCTAAGCCTGATCTATCGATTATTTTCAAACATGTTCATCATGCTTTTTTAGTCTTTTCATTTCAGGAAAGTACAGCTCAAGCTTTTGCAAATGACCGTATGATCGCAGATGGAGATGTGGCACACGCCATCCGTTTAGTGCGTTGTCTGAATAAAATGGAAGCATTAATTTTACCTAAACTGGTTGCTGAACTCGCGGTAAAAGAATATCCATCAGAATTAAGCTTAAAAGAAAAATTAGCGGGCGCTGCAAATATCTACCTTAAAGTTGCCCAATCATATTTAAAAGGGAGTGCTTAACACATGGCTAAACCATATTACGAATTTTTCTGTCCTGTAAAAGTGATCGCTGGTCATGCTGCACTCGAACATATTCCTTTCGAACTTGCATCATTAGGCGCTAAACGCCCAATGATCATCACCGATAAAGGTGTGCGTGCCAATCACCTTTTAGCACCTATTGAAGCTGCATTTGAATCTACTGATATTGAAATTGGCATTATTTTCGATGATGTTCCACCTGATTCAAGCCTTGAAACAGTTCGTGCTGCAGCACAAGCGTATCGTGAAAATAACTGTGATGCGATTATTGCTGTGGGTGGTGGCTCAGTTATTGATACCTCTAAAACAGCCAATATTTTAGTCTCTGAGGGTGGCGATGATTTACTTAAGTATTCAGGTGCACACAACCTCCCTCGCCCACTTAAACCATTTTTTGTGATTCCTACCACGTCTGGTACAGGCTCAGAAGTGACCTTGGCTGCGGTCGTATCAGACAATCAAAAAAATGTGAAAATGGCATTTGCCTCAAATTACCTAATGCCACATGCGGCGATTCTCGATCCGCGTATGACCCAAACATTGCCACCACATCTGACAGCAATGACAGCGATGGATGCGATGACACATGCTGTAGAAGCCTATACCTGTATCGCAGCAAATCCAATTTCCGATGCGTATGCAACTGCTGCCATCAAAAAGATCAGTACAAGTTTATTTGATGTACTGGACCATCCTAGTGATGCAACAGGTCGCTTAGAACTTGCTCAAGCCTCAACAATGGCTGGTATTGCATTTTCTAACTCGATGGTTGGTATTGTACATTCTCTTGGTCATGCTTTAGGTGCAGTAGCGCATTTGCCTCATGGCTTATGTATGAATCTCTTTCTTCCTTATGTTTTGGAATACAACAAGGAAGTGAATGGTGACAAGATTGCCGATCTATTATTGCCACTTGCTGGTGCTGATATTTATGCACAGACCCCTGCAAACCAGCGTGCGGATAAGGCCATAGAGACGTTAAATACCATGCGTGATCGTGTCTATCATTTGACTAAGCTTCCACGTACCTTGAGTGAAACAGGTAAAGTTACTCAAGCACAGCTGGATGAAGTTGCCGAAAAAGCGCTCAATGACGGCTCAATCATTTTCAATCCGAAAGAAGCAACCTTTAAAGATTTAAAGTCAATCTTAGAAAAAGCTTGGTAATTGTCTAAAATTGCGACAATATAGAGGGAGCTATTGGCACTAAGTCTATGTTTGCAGTGATGTAGTCTACAGATGAAATGTTGACAGCCCCCGATAGTAAATAGCCTGATGTTTATCTAAACATCGGGCTTTTATCTTGCAGAATGGGCAGTCACTTATTTTTTGATCAAGATGGCACGTTTTCTGCTAAAAAAGCCAACAAAGTTACTGACAAATGTGACCTTTTAGAGTAGATTGGCGCACTTTTGTTTTATTCTTAGGGGGGATCGTTCGTCTCAAACGATCCTTATAAATATGACTGATCCTTGATCAACGATTAAGAGGATAACGCCGTTGACAGATATCTCTGGGACTCAATCCACAGCAAAACTGAAAAAAAATCTTGTGCTGTGGCATATTATCATTATTGGTCTAGCGTATATTCAGCCACTTACCTTATTTGATACCTTTGGTTTAGTGTCCGACGGAAGCCATGGACATGTTCCAACTTCTTATATTTTTGCGCTTGTTGCCATTCTCCTGACCTCTATCAGTTATGGTCATATGATCAAGCGCTACCCTTCGTCAGGGTCTGCTTATACCTATGCGCAAAAATCGATTCACCCGAATGTCGGCTTTATGGTTGGTTGGTCTTCTTGGTTAGATTATTTATTATCTCCACTCGTCAACATCATTTTGGCTGATATTTACTTAAGAGCCTTATTCCCAGATGTGAATAACTGGATCTGGGTCATTGCACTGACGGCAATTATGACTGTGATCAACTTATTTGGTTCACGTTTTGTTGCTCGATTTAACAGTACCATTGTTGTGGTGCAACTTGCGATCATCTTCTACTTTGTTTATGAAGTTTACTTACTGTTAACTCAGGGTATTTACGCAGATGGCACCTTAAACCCAGATAAAGCTGAATTATGGTCACTTGCTCCATTCTGGAGTGAAATGACTGCAATTGGTGCGTTAATCGGTGGTGCAACGATTCTTTGTTTCTCTTTCACAGGTTTTGATGCGTTATCATCCCTTGCAGAAGAAACCAAAGATGCTGAAAAAACCTTACCAAAAGCAATTTTCTCTACAGCGTTGATCGCGGGTATTATCTTTATTTTTAGTACCTATTTTATTCAGCTATTTTTCCCAAGTAATGCCAATCTTTACTTTAATCCGCTGGATGAATCTCAACCTGTGATGCTTGAAGCACTTGGCAATGCAACCATTCTAACGGCAATTACAGGCATCGCATTTAAAAAGTTAGTATTGTATTTTGCGGTCATTGCTGTACTGGCTTCTGGTATTTCTGCACACGCTGGGGTATCCCGTTTGATGTATGTAATGGGTCGTGATGGCGTCATTAACAAAAAGATTTTTGGTCATATTAGTCCAAAATTACATACCCCGACTTATAATATTTTGATTGTCGGTGTTGTTGCGTTATCAGCAGGTTTTCTTGACCTTGAACATATTGTCAACTTAATTAGCTTTGGTGCTTTAACTGCCTTTAGTTTTGTGAATTTCTCCGTGATTTCACGTTACGCCTTACGCGATGGCAGAACAAAATCACTGAAAGAAATCATCAATTATGTGGTGATTCCATCTCTTGGTTTTGCCAGCGTGTTCTTGATGTGGTTAGAAATTGATGAAATGGCATTAAAACTCGGGCTTGCATGGGCTGTATTAGGTGTTGCCTATTTAGCCTATAAAACTCGTGGTTTCCGCTACCCTGCACCACAACATAATGAACATGAATAATTGATTATTGCATGTGTGATTAAATAAGAAAGGCGCTTTATGCGCCTTTCTTATTTTAGTCATATCAAGTGTAATTATGCTGCAATAAATTTTTCCGTAATCGCTTTGATTCGTTTTGCATATTGTTTTGCAGTCTCTAAATCACCGTTTGGAATCTCATCTGTACTGGCATCAGCAGGTGATTGAACCAATAAGCCGACAGAACCACCTAAGCTGTTCACATCCTGACGTGTGGCGCTTTTGGTGTTTGATGGTGCCAAACCAAGACTGACCCAAATACCACCATGTTGTGAAGCCAAGGTATGTAACGAAATTAATGTCACCTGCTTATCGCCATTTAAACTTGCGCTGTTGGTAAAACCACCGAAAACCTTGTCTGCCCATGCACGAGTAAACCAACGCTTAGAAGATGCATCTGCAAATTTTTTAAATTGCCAAGGTACACCGCCCATGTAAGTTGGCGCACCAAATACGATTGCATCTGCGGCATCTAAAGTGTCCCAATCCTGATCTTGAATATTGCCCTCTTGATCTACTTCGATGAGCGTTGCCTGAATTTCATTGGCAAAAGTTTCTGCAATGACTTTGGTATGGCCATAACCTGAATGATAAACAACAGCGATTTTTGACATGATAAGTCCTCTGATCTAGATGATAGGTATATTAATGTTTGATATAACTTGGAGGGGTTGCAGTTAGACCTTGTTTGAGTTGTTGGGTAGATTCCCCAACCAACACTTCAAAAGCATTTTGTTGAATTCCATCAAATACGTGTTGCGCCACTGTATGTGGTGAAATTTTGGCAATATCGAGTGACTGGGTTAAATCTGTGTCGATAAAACCGACATGTACCCCCATCACATGAACATTGGCTTTAGCTAACCATTGCCGAGTTGAATTGGTAAATGACCATGCTGCCGCTTTAGAAATCGCATAACTGGCTAGCATCGTACTGGGTTTCCAAGACACATCCGATAAAATATTGACGATATAACTTTCAGCTTGGCTTGCTAAAATTGGAGAGAATTGCTGAGTCGTATTGATCACACCATAAAGATTGGTGTCTAAAACCGTCCGTGTCACTGCTGCAATATTTGCGTCTACAGGACTCTCATTTAAGCGTGCAATACCTGCATTGTTGATTAATAGATTGACATCACCGCATTCCGCAACAGCTTTTTGAATAGATACGGGATCTGTAACATCTACAACAATCGGAATAATACCCTGTTGATTAAAATCTTGAAGATTACGCATTCCTGCATAAACTTTCTTGGCGCCACGTTGTATCGCTTGCTGGGCAAGTGCCAAACCTAAACCACGATTTGCACCCGTAATAAAAACGACCGCATCTGTTATTTTCATTAAAATCACGCTCATAAATATAAAAGGGTCGATCAACGCTATCAATCAGCAGAAGTTGTATTGACCTGATTAATTTATGATATACTTTTGAAATCTAGTATCAATTAGTTACTACGTGGTAACTGGTCATTTCTTGGTTATAACTTTCCAAATTGAGGTATATATTGATGACTAATACATTCAATTTTAATATTTTTCATCCAAATTGCCCGGCACGATCTTTTTTTGAAAAATTTGCAGATAAGTGGGTTTTGATGATTATTTATCGACTTCATCAGCACTCTCAACACTTCAATGAACTGAAAAAAAACTTAACTGGCATCTCACCTAAAGTACTTTCTCAGAAATTAAAAATTCTGGAAAGAGATGGATTTATCACCCGTACAATTCATGAGAACAATGTGATTCGTGTTGAATATGCATTAACCTCTCTAGGCTTTGAGTTTGCTCAAACTGCTTTATCATTTAAGCTCTGGGCTGAAGGCAATGTGCAACATGTCATTCGTGCTCAAAAACAATTTGATGCCATTCAAGCAAAAAATGAGCCAGCACTGTTGCAGGAAGCCTAAACCTCAGCACTCTAAATATGACTTATACTCAGCTTGCGATGTTGTAGCATGATATAAACTCAGCATCATTTGAATAAAACATAGCAAAGGGAAAAAAATAATGAAAATTACACTGCTCTTTCTGCTGACAATATCCAGCCATAGTGCGTTTGCGTCCTATGAAAACTCTTGTGATTTAGAGGTTAAACTTTTAGAAAACACCTCTACACGTACGCTATATATCAATAAAGATGGCTTAGGTGAAATTGAGGAAACAACACTCAACATAAAAGGTGTTGTAAAAAAAGCGCAAGCCGCTGGCCGAGCAGATAGTGGTTGTCAACACTATATCGGCAAAGTCTTAGAAGAAAATTTAAGAGATTTCCCAAATCGCTCTGAATTTAAAAAAGGACAAAAAATTAAACTGAATATCTTAATCACAGATTATAAAGGTATACCGAAATCTGAAACGACGACCTATTTAGGACCAGATAAATAATTAGTCAGCTCTGCTATGAAATCAATCCAATACATGCTGTGATCCTTTACACAAAGACACTTTGATACAATTTAAGCAGCAAAGAGTCATTACTTTTGCATGAATCATCAATTCCAATGCTATAAGTACAATGTGCACTCAACTAAAAATTTTACCTAGTGCAATACACTTAACATCTTATAAATAAAACATGTTAAATGGAAAAAATAATGAAAATACTATTCCTCTTTATCCTAACCCTATACAGCCATCGTGCGTTTGCTTCTTATGAAAACTCTTGTGATTTGGTGGTGAAGCTTTTAGAGAATACGACTATAGAGACCTTAGCTGTTGCTAGAAGTGATGGACTCTCACACAGGGGGCATATCCATCTTATCTCTTTTAAAGGCCTTGTAAAAAAAGCACAGGTTTCTCATCGAGCTGATACAGGCTGTCAACACTATTTAGGAACGGTGTTAGAAGATAAGATCATCTCAGACATTCACTACACAGCGAAGAAAGGACAAAAAATTAAAATAAATATTCGGATTAGGGATTTCAAAGGCAAATCCCAATCGGATGAAATCGTTTATTCAAGTCAAATTTCATTGATCCGCCCAAAAAGGCAATCATAAATGAATATGAATAAAAACCCATCTATTACGATGGGTCATGATTTTTATTTTAATTCTTTAAACCCTTGCTGACGCCATGCTTCATATAGAATCACTGCAGTGGCATTCGATAAATTTAGACTACGTGAATTCAGTGCCATAGGTAAACGAATCCAATGCGCCTGAGGGAACATCATACGAACATCTTCTGGTAAACCACGTGTTTCTGGCCCCATCAATAAAGCTACAGGTCGATTTAAATTTGAGGTATGTGGTGTTTCAGTACCTTTGGTGGTTAAAGGATAAATCGCATCAAGATCAATTCCCTGCCCTTTTAAATGATCCAAACATTCAGCAAAGTTTTCCCAAACTTTCATATGTGCCCATTCATGATAATCCAATCCTGCACGGCGCAACTTCTTATCATCCAGTTCAAAACCTAAAGGTTTGACTAAATGTAATTGTGCACCTGTATTGGCACATAAACGAATGATATTCCCTGTATTTGCAGGAATTTCAGGCTCGTATAAAACAACATGAATCACGGGAGATCTCTACTTATCAGAATACAACCTAAGTCCTTTAAAAAAGACCATGTCTGTTTTTTTAAAGAAAAATTTAGGCAGATATTATTGCCACTGTAACTGTTCGCGTAAACTCACCACTTCACCAATAATGGTCAAAGTAGGCGCTTGAATATGGTTTTCTTCAACTTTTGATGCAATATCTGCCAAAGTTCCAACCACCACCTTTTGATCCGGGGTTGTCCCTTTGGAGATCAAAGCCACTGGCATATTTGGACGTTGACCATGTGATATTAGGTTTTCACAAATTTTTTCTAGTCCCACCAAGCCCATATATAAAACCAATGTCTGATTTTCATAAACCAACTCATTCCAAGGTAACTCAGGTGAACCTTCTTTTAAATGTCCCGTCAAAAAACGAACGCTTTGTGCATAATCACGATGTGTAAGCGGAATCCCAGCATAAGCTGAACACCCTGATGCGGCGGTAATGCCCGGAACAACTTGGAACGTAATATTGGCTGCAAAAAGCTCTTGAATTTCTTCACCACCGCGACCAAAAATAAATGGATCACCACCTTTTAGACGGCAGACACGTTTGCCTTCAGTGGCATATTTGACCAGTAATGCATTAATCCCATCTTGTGGCACAGAATGATTTGAACGTGCTTTACCCACATAGATTTTTTCAGCATCACGACGACTCAATTCTAAAATCGCGGGGGACACTAAGCGATCATAAATCACCACATCCGCTTGCTGCATCAATCTAAGTGCTTTTAAGGTTAATAGCTCAGGATCACCTGGCCCTGCACCCACCAAATAAACTTCACCTTTTGGTTTTTGCCATTTTGTTAAAGCTTGTTCAATTAGACGATCCGCCTCTATGAGATTGTCATTAAACACCTGCTCTTTTAAAGGGCTGGCATATAAATCTTCCCAAAATATTCGACGTTCATCAGGATTAGTAATCTGTTCTTTAACTGCTTTACGCCATTTCCCAGAAAAATCAGCAAGTTTACCCATTCCATGTGGAATAGACGCTTCAAGCTGGGTACGAATCTGGCGAGATAAAACTGGAGAAGCACCATTGGTGGCAATTGAAACCACCATTGGTGAACGATCAATGATCGCCGGCACCATAAAGCGACAATGTGGAGGATCATCAACACTGTTGACCAACACATTTAAATCTTCACAAGCTTCAAAAACAGCTTGATTGACAGCTTTATCATTGGTTGCAGCAATCACCAAACGATAGCTACTTAGGCTAATTTGAGGATCAAATTTATCTGCATGATATTGCCCATGAGTTGAATGGACAATATCTAAGAGGTTTTGCTCTATATCAGGTGCAACCACATGAATCACTGCACCTGCTTTTGCAAGTAATACTGCTTTGCGGTAAGCAATACGCCCACCACCCACAATCAGACAAGGTTGCCCTTGTAGTTTTAATGAAATTGGGAAAATTTCCACAGTGTTCCTCAAAAGTTCAAATCTGATTGTACTAAGCAATATTTATGCACAAAACTGAACCAAATATCGAGTTTTCGACATTTAGTCGATAAATGTTGCACCAGCCATGTACGGGCGTAACACTTCTGGCACTTCAATAGAGCCATCGGCACGTTGGTAGTTTTCCATCACAGCCAATAAAGTACGACCGACAGCCAAGCCAGAACCATTCAAGGTATGTACCAGCTCAGTTTTCTTTTGGTCTGCACGATAACGCGCCATCATACGGCGCGCTTGGAAATCGCCCATATTTGAACAAGAAGAAATCTCACGATATGTATCTTGGCTTGGTACCCAAACTTCTAAATCATAAGTTTTGCACGCACCAAAGCCCATATCGCCACCACATAAAACGATTTTACGATATGGTAAGCCTAAAGCTTGTAAGATCCCTTCCGCATGACCTGTCAATGCTTCCAAAGCATTCATTGAATCTTCAGGTTTTACGATTTGAACCATTTCAACTTTGTCGAATTGGTGTTGACGGATTAAACCACGAGTGTCGCGACCATAAGAACCTGCCTCACTACGGAAACATGGCGTATGCGCAGCATATTTCAACGGTAAACGGTCAGCATCGATGATTTCATTACGGACAAAGTTTGTCACTGGAACTTCAGCAGTTGGAATCAAATAGTATTCTTTTTCGCCTTGTAATTTAAATAAATCTTCTTCAAATTTAGGCAGTTGACCTGTACCACGCAATGAGTCTGCATTGACAAGATAAGGTACATAAGCTTCGGTATAACCATTTTTCAAGGTATGGGTATCCAGCATAAATTGGGTCAATGCACGTTGTAAACGCGCCAATGGACCTTTCAATACACTGAAACGTGTGCCCGTTAACTTGGTTGCCGTTTCAAACTCCAAACCACCCATCATTTCGCCAAGATCTGTATGGTCTTTGATGTCGAAATCAAATTGACGTGGTGTGCCCCACTTTAAAACTTCAACATTATCACTTTCATCTTTCCCTTCTGGCACAGACTCATGTGGCATGTTTGGGATTGAGAGTAGTTTTGCTTCTAATTCAGCTTGAAGTTCATTCAATTCAACTTCAGCAGCTTTAATTTCATCACCAATCGCACCCATACGTGCCATGATTTCTGAAGCATCGCCACCAGATTTTTTGATTTGACCAACTTGTTTCGCACCCGAATTACGCTCTGCCTGTAAGTTTTCAGTTCTAGACTGAATTTCTTTACGGCGAGCTTCTAGTGATGCCCATTCTTCAACGTTGAGTTGTACACCACGTTTGGCTAAGGCTAAGTTTACAGCCTCGATATTATTTCTGATTAATTTCGGGTCGATCATAGTCAATCTAAAGGGTAAGAAAAAAACTGACTATAGTGTAAGCTCTTCACTGTAAAAAATACAGTGACAGAGCATTAGACATACATGAATTGTATGATTTGAAGACAATTAAGGTGTAACAGGTTTTTCTACAGTCGCTTCGACTTGAGGTAGACTTGGTAAATACTCAGCTTTAATCAAATCTTTTGCCACTTGATACGGCAGCTTTAACTCAGGCATACCTTCTGCATAAGACGTAAGTTCATATAATGGATAAACAAAAACCAGACCATTTACACCATAATAATAGTTATCGCTTAACTGCAATTTATCACGCGTAATATCTTTTTGAATCAACCAATTCGCATTGGCATCATAAAGCTGTTCAGCAACTTTTGCTTCGACGTTTGGTTTTAAAATATCAGTTAGGGCGAGGCGCTTTTGCGTGCTTAGATCGAATGTCACATATTCATTGTGATACATCCCATGAGCAGCACCTGCTGCATAGGTATAAGTCTGGATCACAAAAGTAGCTAAATTATTTTGTTGTGAAATAAAACGAACATAAATTGAATTTTGATTTAAACCTTTAGGTGAAGATTGTGCTTCACTTTCAGCTTGGACATGATTTTGATCTTTCTCAAATGCGCCAGGTACATCTTTTTTAATACGATTTAGAAAATACTCATCTAGCCAAGGCACATTACTTTTAACAGTTTGCAAATCATATTGCGTACAACCATCTTCATCACAAAACTGTTTTTTTACCACATTGACGCGTTCAACCTTGGCTTGAATCAGCGGTATTTGCGCGTGTTGAGTCGTACTTGCAGCTTGTTCTGCTTGAGGTGCTGGCTTTTCTTGGCATGCGCTAACCATGAGCATGCTGGATAAAAGAGATAAAAAAATCAGACCACTTTTAAAATTTACTTTCATTTCTATATCTTTAAAGCATATTTAGTAATAGCCCTATCATAAAACCAGAACCTTTAAATTAATATTCATAATTGTTAATTATTGAAATTTTGTTGTTTATCCCGATGTGCTAACTCTTTTATTCAAATTAGCGCCAACATTGTCATTTTGATTGGAATCTACATTTGTATGGGTCTCAACCCAATTACAATGAAACCCCAGTGGTATATGTATGCCTAAATCAATTTCAGCTTGTGGCTGAATTTCCAATCCATTTACTTTTAAAATAACAGCTTTGGCTGCTGCTCCCTCCACATGATGTAAATAGGCCATCAAATAACCATGCCCTTCTGCACTGTGTTCATGCTCAGCCACAAAAGTGACTTCACCAATTGCCCACTGTATACCAAAATCATAACTCACAGATGTTTGCATTTCTAAATCATGAATATATAAACAATTGAACAATGCAGTTTCAGCAAAACCCAAAGTGTATAAATAACGATATGCAACCCCAGTAAAACGCGCATCAATTTTCGGAAACTCTTGAATCCGAGAGTCGAGTACAGCTCTATGTAGCGTTTGTGAGCTTAAATCAATGCGCCAACGTTCTAGCTGTGCATGTTGCAATTCATAAGCTGCGTGTTGGGAATGTTCAAAATCATCCTGATGTACCAAAACATCTAAAATAATTCTATTTTCATGATCACGAAAAGCATTTGCTGCATGAAAAACAAAACATGGTTCAAGCTCAATCCACTGAATCTGTTCAGCATTTGCATATTTAGGCAATATCCCAATGCGTGCTGGATGTTGTTTATTCCATTGATAGGGAACACTTGCGCCACGCAATAATCGAGTCATTGAAAAAGTAAGTGGAAAATCAAAAACCAAAACTTCTTGTTGTGTAATGAGACAATCATGAATCATGGGACCATGTTGTAATGAAATTTGCGTCACATGAATTAAATAGCCATGCTGATCAATCACTTGGTAATAGGCATTTTTACGATCTAAAGCATCATAACTAATCGCATGTAAGTGCCCTGTTTTAATATCTTTACGAGGATGTGCAGTAAACGGTAAATCAGCATCACTATTAAACAACTGATAACGCTCTGCATTTAACTCATCATCTAAGCAGATCGGAAACGCACCAGCTTCAATAACCGCCCAAAGCTTTCCCGCATGCTTAAAAATATTGGTATTTACAACATCATGTGCACCACGGCGAAAGCCGCCTATTGCTGGTTGTTGTTTATATTGCTGCACCGTATCTGTGGCCAGCATACTGCTTTTAAAGCAGATTGCTTTACCCGCTTGTAATTTAAGCGCATGAATCATTCCATGACCAAGATACCACTCAAATAATGTAGGCTTTTCTGCCTTAATCGGATTTGAGCCAATTCTTAGCAATAAACCATTTAAATGTGGTGGGATAATTCCTGATATTTTTAAGGTGGTTGTGATAATTTCTTCAACTGGCTGGTAAAGCTTTTTGTGATAAAGATTGACTTCTTTATCACGACGATGCCGTCTTAAAAATCGCCCAATCATGCAGATTAACTTTTGTCTCAAAACATTCAAAAATGACTTTTGCGCAGTCATCTTTGGGTAATGTTTGAGTTTCAATTGTGTTTTGCGATACATACAGCATCTCAGTTTTTATATTCAAACCCTTGTTTGAGCATAGAATACTCTTGTATTGAAAGCTACCGTATTCCTTGAAAGACATCCATCCTTCGCCTGATCAACATGACTGAGTCTATTGCTGTGTTCTGTTTAATCGGCATAAAAAAGCAACCTTACGGTTGCTCTTCTATTCAATCAAAGTCGTTTATTGATCAATAATGTCTGTGCCTTTAGGCGGCACAAAATTAAAGGTAGACGCAGGGATAGCGGCATTGACCTGTACATTGTTAAAACGCACAGTGGTTGTTTGACCTAAAGAATCTTGCAAGATCATTAAAGTCGGTGCATTTTTCGCCCCAAAACTGATCGTCAAACTTTGGAAAGCACCATCTTTTTGTTTTGGATACAAGGTATAGTAAGTTTTACCTGCATTTGGCTGAGTAATACGATAAGCCTTTTGAATTTGTTCTGTATTACCACTGAGGAGTAATGCTGGTGTATTGGCAACCTGCTCATCTAAACTTTGGCGTACAGCTTGCTGTAAGTCAGGATCATAAATCCACACTGTACGACCTGCAGTCACAATAGTCTGTTTTGCGGGCGTGGTGGTTTCCCAATAGAATTTACCAGGACGTTCAACCTTCATTGTACCTTTAAAGGTTTGATTCATATGCTGAGCGGTTAAACCCTTTTTCTGTGCAACTTTACCTGTTTGAGTCGCTTTTGTAGTTTGCTCAAAATTTGCAGTAAAGCTTTTTACACCACTGAGTTGTTTAACCAGATTGGCAGTTGCTTGTTGCTCCGAAGCAGCAGTTGCTGCAAAAACTGTTGTGCTCATTACAGGTGCAAACAGCGCTGCACTTATAGCCACTGCACCCATCGTTTTACGAAGCATATTCATATGTTCACCTTTTCTATGTCTGTACCTCAATTAAAATATTCAAATAATATTTGGCACAGAATGTAATTTATTAGATTGCTTATCTTAAACCAAATTGAGTCAGTAATAATTGAGAAAATAAGAAGTTTTGTATTGTTATTGGTGCAATATGTTGAAAATTATTCATCATGATGAAGATGGTTTTTTGTTTAATAATAAAAAAAAGTGATAAAAAAACCCGCAATAAAGCGGGCTTTTTTGCACTCTTAAAGCTTACGCTTCAACAGATACATAGCGACGGCCAAATTGACCTTTCACTTCAAATTTGATTACGCCGTCAGCAGTAGCAAATAAAGTATGGTCACGACCCATACCAACATTTGTACCAGCGTGGAATTCTGTACCACGTTGACGAACGATAATGTTACCAGCAGTCACAGCTTGACCACCGTACATTTTAACACCTAACATTTTAGGATTCGAATCACGACCGTTTTTGGTCGAACCACCGGCTTTTTTAGTTGCCATGTCTATATACTCCTAGTGATTAACCTGCGATCGTAGTAATTTTCAACTCGGTAAACCATTGACGGTGACCTTGTTGTTTACGGTAGTGCTTACGACGACGCATTTTAACAATACGAATTTTGTCATGACGACCGTGACCAACCACTTCTGCAGTTACTTTTGCGCCAGCTACAACTGGAGCACCGATTTGAATGCTTTCGCCATTCACAACCATTAATACATCATCAAATGTAATAGTCGCGCCAGTTTCAGCTTTCAACAATTCTACTTTAAGGGTTTCACCCTCAACAACACGGTGCTGTTTACCACCGCTTTGGATTACTGCGTACATAATGTACTCCAACTTACCCGTGTCGTCGTGCCGATAAAGGAATATATCGATCTTAAGACGAACGCCACTGGGGGTTATTCAAGGGCAAAGATTTTAAGTGATAATGAATTAAACAACAAGTCATTTCCAGCAAATATTATCATTGTATAGAAAATAATCTACATAAAACGGTTTTTTTAAGATTTCCCCTTTGATAATATGAATTTTTTTTTAAGATACAGCTAAAATTGAAATAGATTTTTAAAACAAATCCGCTACTATGTAGCTCAAAAGAATGATCGATTGAATGTTCAATGCTTTATTCATCTTTGGACAAAGAAAGAACAAATCATTAAGATTCAGGCACGATGTCTGCTTGCAAAAGCAACATTCAGACATGTTAATTGTTACACTAGCAACTTATAACGCATTTGCATGAGGCTCCCACCCGATGACCATCGACTTTAAGCAAGATATTCTCGCTCCAGTTGCAACCGACTTTGCTGCAATGGACAAGTTTATTAATGAAGGGATTACCTCAAAAGTTGCTTTAGTGATGGCCGTCAGTAAACATGTTGTTGAAGCTGGCGGTAAACGCATGCGTCCAATCATGTGCCTACTTGCAGCAAAAGCATGTGGTGCAACAGATCTACAGATGGACCCTTATCGCAAACTGGCAGCAATCATTGAAATGCTGCATACCGCAACATTGGTACATGATGATGTTGTAGATGAATCTGGTTTACGTCGTGGCCGTCCAACTGCAAACGCAACTTGGAACAACCAAACTGCTGTGTTGGTGGGTGATTTTCTGATTTCTCGAGCTTTTGATCTTCTGGTTGATCTCGACAATATGATCTTGCTCAAAGACTTTTCGACTGGCACTTGTGAAATTGCCGAAGGTGAAGTGTTACAGCTTCAAGCACAGCATCAACCCGAAACGACTGAACAAACTTATTTAGATATTATTCACGGTAAAACTTCTCGTTTATTTGAACTTGCAACTGAAGGTGCTGCCATCATTGCAGGGAAACCTGAGTATCGTGAACCATTACGTTTATTTGCAGGTCATTTTGGCAATGCCTTTCAAATTATTGATGATATTTTAGACTATACATCTGATGCTGAAACATTAGGTAAAAATATTGGTGATGATTTGATGGAAGGTAAACCCACTTTACCTTTAATCTCTGCCTTAGCAAATACCCAGGGTGAAGAGCACGAAATTATCCGTAAAAGTATCGCAACTGGTGGAACAAGCGATTTAGATCGTGTGATTGAAATTGTTCAGAGCTCAGGTGCTTTAGATTATTGTAGTCGCCGTGCCACAGAAGAAACTCAAGCTGCGATTCAGGCTTTGAATCATTTGCCTGAATCTGAGTATCGCCAGGCATTGTATAATTTAGCGCAACTTGCCTTACATCGAATTCAATAAAATTTAACAAGGCTTATGCATATACAATTTAATGATCTTTTCCTCCTTATGCAGGAACAACTTGATAGCATAAAAGTTGTTCCCAATCCTGATATATTAATTGAGTTAATCAATCGTATCAGACCCAGCGACAGCCACAATTTAGAAGAAAGTCAAAATAAATTTGATGCTTTAATTCAAGCACTGCTCACTACACCCAATGCATCTTCTGCATTTCAAGGCTACTTACTCAAGCTGGTAAACCACTATAAACAAGCAGGCTTGTATGCGGATAGTGGGATTTTATCTTTAGACGGCTTTTGGAATCAGCTTGGGCAACGGATTGGTGCACATTTTCTACCTTTATTAACAGACGAATCAGATCTCAAAGATTTGGTTGGCAAAGTGTTTCACCAGCGTAGTGATAAATATTGGCTGGAAAATATCAGTGAAAAGAAATGGGAACAATTGTTCCGATTGCTCAATCAAGGTCATCGTTATAAAAACGATAAATTGGGAATTAAACGCGATATTGTCAAAGCCATCACTGTGCTTTCCTATCGAATCAGTGGTATTGGCTTATATCCTGAATTTATCAATGCCTACCCCGAACTTCAAGAATATGAATCACCTTTTTTAGTTCAAAACCGTGAAATTGTTGAGTTTATAGAAGCGTATAAAAAGCAACATCGCGATGAAGATGAATTTGCTGTGGGTATTCCTCCCGATGCAGACCAAGCGTTGGTCATGATTGAACAATGTCGTGATGTGGTACAGAAAATCCGTCGAGCAATTAAACGGATTGGGGTGAGCTTAAGCCTGACTTATTTACTCTCGCTACTAGAACAATGTATTGATCGAATTGAACTCTTACTCAATCTTCTGGTCGAAGATGATCAGATTCGTTATCAGCTCTGCGGTGAATTGCTCACGGACTTAGTCAATGCACACTATAGTGAAACCAGTGTGCGTGATTTACTTAAAACCAACAGTGAGTTAATCGCACTACAAGTCACTGAAAATGCCAGTAAGACAGGCGAACATTATGTAAGTACCGATAAGAAAGGTTTCTTTGGCATGTATAAAGCAGCTGCAGGTGCAGGTGCGATTATTGCAACCATGGCAACCCTGAAAATACTGACTGCACGTTTAGTCCTTGCGCCATTTTTGCATGCCTTTCTCTACAGTATGAATTATTCATTGGGTTTTATCCTGATCCATGTTTTACACTTTACTGTAGCAACCAAACAGCCTGCGATGACGGCGGCCGCACTTGCATCAACAGTTCAGCACCAAAAAGGTTCAAAAACAGCGCAAATTGCTGAACTTGCCGGACTGATTATTAATATTATTCGGACCCAGTTTATTGCAATTCTGGGAAATATTTCGATTGCGATTCCTACTGCCGCATTAATTACCTATCTATGGCAGCTGTCAATGCATGAACCACTTTTGACGCATGCTAAAGCCACAACCTTACTCGCCAGTCTAAATCCATTTACTTCATTGGCAATTCCTCATGCAGCAATTGCCGGTGTTTGTTTATTTTTATCAGGATTAATCGCTGGATATTTTGACAATATGTCAGTCTATCGAAAAGTCGGTCCCCGCTTAAAAGCCCACATAAAATTGAAAAAAATGATGGGACAAGCCAGACTGGACAAATTTGCAGATTATATAGAGCGAAACTTAGGCGCTTTAGCGGGTAATTTTATCTTTGGGATCATGCTTGGAAGTATGGGAACCATTGGTTTTATCTTAGGTTTACCTTTAGATATCCGCCATATTGCATTTGCTGCTGCTAACTTTATTCAAGGCTTAATGACCATCAATGGTTCACCTGATATTGGCCTCATCATTGTGTCTTTCCTTGGGGTGTTGTGTATTGGTTTGACCAACTTATTTGTCAGCTTCACGCTCACCATTATTGTGGCACTCAGAGCAAGACAAGTTCGTTTTTCACAATGGAAACCATTGGCAAAACTTATATTTACCCATTTTTCTACCCGTCCGCTAGATTTCTTCTGGCCGCCAAAACAACCCTTACAACTTGAAGATGAGGCAAACTCACAAAGCAAACTAAATCACTAGGATTTTTGTTATTTTTTGTGCAAATTGTTAAATATTTCACAAAAAGAAATTAGTATAAATTACCTAAATTTACTCACTTGAAAAAAAGTGTACTGGCTAGTACACTTCGGTTGATTAAATAAACTTAACGTACGCAATTTATATACTCTAGGTTAACTTATGCCTTACGTATTGCTCCTTATTGGCTGTATAGGTTTACTTATTGGGAGTGTTGGTTTAAACATTAACCAGATACAACAGTTTGATTTTTCAAGCGTTGTATGGATGAGTTCACACCGTTTAGAGGTCTTAAATGGTCTAGCACTCACCCTATCCTATCTGGGCGGCTTACCGTCAATGATCGTGATTGCAGGGCTATGTAATTTATATTTCATACGTCTAAAACAATATGCAAATGTGCTGATGATTAGTATTGGACTGCTCGGTGCTGCGGCAATTGGTTGGATACTCAAATATCTGGTCAATCGTCCTAGACCCGATGAAATTTACCAAATGGTGCAAACCTATGGTGCTTCATTTCCTAGTGCTCACAGTATTTATGCAGCGATTGTATGCTGTTCGATTATGTTTATATTTCAAAAACATCGCCAAGTTAAATGGATTAGCTTGGGGGGCTTTTTATGGTTTCTAAGCATGGGGGGCTCTAGAATTTATCTAGGGGCACATTTCCCAACTGATGTACTCACTGGATGGGGTATAGGTGTCATATGGGCTGCAATTTTATGGCTCATACTGTCACGAGAAACGTTAAGACAGAACAAATTATTTTTAGATAAGAATCTAAACGAGGTGGAATAATGATGTCGGCAAAGCTTTGGGCTCCTGCCCTTACTGCTTGTGCTCTCGCAACAAGTATTGCACTTGTAGGCTGCAGCAAAGATCCTAAATCAGCACAACAAGCTGGTGGTGCTGCCCAAAAAATGCCGCCGACTGAAGTTGGTGTCATTGTTGCTCAGCCACAAAGCGTAGAACAAAGTGTTGAACTTTCTGGTCGTACTTCAGCGTATCAAATCTCTGATGTTCGCCCACAAACAAATGGCGTGATTTTAAAACGTTTGTTTACTGAAGGTAGTTATGTTCGTGAAGGTCAACCTCTTTATGAGATTGACTCGAGTATCAATCGTGCAAACTTAGACAGTGCAAAAGCAGCTTTAGTACGTCAGCAAGCAAACTTAAATGCCTTGCAGGTTAAAGCAAATCGTTATCGTCAACTTGTCGGCATCAATGCTGTTTCTAAGCAAGAGTTTGATGATTTGCTTGCACAAATCAAACTTGCTGAAGCAGATATTGCAGCGTCAAATGCTGCTGTTAAAAATGCGCAAATTGACCTAGGTTATTCAACTGTTCGTTCACCTATTTCCGGTCAATCTGGTCGTTCTTCAGTCACTGCTGGTGCTTTGGTGACTGCAAACCAAGCCAATGCTTTGGTTACGATTCAGCAACTTGACCCAATTTATGTAGACATCAGCCAATCAAGTGCTGAGTTATTACGTCTACGTCAACAGTTAAGCCAAGGTAGTATTGATCGTAGCAACAACACCAAAGTTCGTTTAAAACTTGAAGATGGTAGCTACTACGGTGTGGAAGGAAACCTTGCATTTTCTGATGCTAGTGTAGATCCAAGCACAGGTTCTGTGACTTTACGTGCAGTCTTCTCAAATCCTAATCATTTATTATTGCCGGGTATGTTTGCCAATGCGCAGATCGTACAAGGCGTAATTCCAAATGCTTACTTAGTTCCACAAGCAGCAATTACACGCACACCAACTGGCCAAGCAATCGCGATGCTTGTAAATGCAAAAGGTGTAGTTGAAAGCCGTCCTGTAACAACTGTAGGTGTTCAAGGTAAAGATTGGATCGTCACTCAAGGCCTAAATACTGGCGATAAAGTGATTGTTGATGGTATTGCCAAAGTAAAACCAGAACAAGCTGTGGTTGCTAAACCTTATCAGCCTCAAGCGGCTGCACCACAAGCAGGTGCTAAACCAGGTACAGCAGCACAACCTGTTCAACAAAATAAATCCAGTGAACAAAAAGCTACTTCAAATGCATAAGGGGTAGACGAATATGGCTCAATTTTTTATTCATCGCCCCATTTTTGCGTGGGTGATTGCACTGGTAATTATGTTGGCGGGTATTCTGACGCTAACAAAAATGCCTGTTGCTCAGTATCCAACAATTGCTCCTCCTGTAGTGACAATTGCTGCAACTTATCCTGGTGCTTCTGCACAAACTGTTGAGAACACCGTAACTCAGATCATTGAACAACAAATGAATGGTCTAGATGGTTTACGTTATATCTCATCAAACAGTGCGGGTAATGGTCAGGCATCAATTAACCTGAATTTTGAACAAGGTATTGATCCAGACATTGCACAGGTTCAAGTACAGAACAAATTACAGTCTGCGACAGCACTTTTACCTGAAGATGTACAACGTCAAGGCGTAAAAGTGACCAAATCTGGCGCGAGCTTTATGCAAGTACTTGCATTTTATTCGCCAGATGGCAGCCTTTCTGGCGCTGACATTAAAGACTATGTAAATTCAAATATTTCTGAACCACTGAGTCGTGTTGCAGGCGTAGGTGAAATTCAAGTCTTTGGTGGTCAATATGCAATGCGTATCTGGCTAGACCCAGCTAAAATGACCAGTTTGCAAGTTACACCAAGTGATATTGCTGCTGCCATTCGTGCACAAAACTCACAAGTGGCTGTAGGTCAATTGGGTGGTGCTCCAGCTGTACAAGGTCAAATCCTGAATGCGACTGTCAATGCGCAAAGCATGTTGCAAACACCTGAACAATTTAAAAACATCTTCCTAAAAAACACGTCTTCTGGTGCTCAAGTTCGTTTGGGTGATGTTGCACGCGTAGAATTAGGTTCAGACAGTTATCAATTCGATTCTAAATTTAATGGTAACCCTGCGGGCGGTGTAGCAATTAAATTGGCAACAGGTGCAAATGCACTTGATACAGCCGCTGCTGTAGAAAAACGCCTCACTGAATTGCGTAAAAACTACCCTGAAGGCTTAAAAGATAAAATTGCTTATGACACCACACCGTTTATTAAGCTTTCAATTGAAAGTGTGGTACATACGTTAATTGAAGCAATCGTTCTTGTATTCTTCGTGATGTTCTTGTTCTTACAAAACTGGCGTGCAACGATTATCCCAACAATGGCAGTTCCTGTGGTTGTACTTGGGACATTTGCAGTTATTAATATTTTTGGCTTCTCGATCAATACCTTAACCATGTTCGCCATGGTACTGGCGATTGGTCTATTGGTCGATGATGCCATCGTTGTGGTTGAGAACGTCGAACGGGTAATGCAAGAAGAACATGCCGGTCCAGTTGAAGCCACTGAAAAATCGATGAAACAAATTTCAGGTGCTTTGGTCGGTATTACCAGCGTATTGACTGCTGTATTTGTGCCAATGGCATTCTTTGGTGGTACTACGGGGGTAATTTACCGTCAGTTCTCGATCACGCTCGTTACAGCAATGGTTTTGTCTTTAATCGTTGCTTTAACTTTTACCCCAGCTCTTTGTGCAACATTGTTAAAACAGCATGATCCAAATCAAGAACCAAGCAATAACATTTTTGCGCGTTTCTTCCGTTGGTTTAACCGCAGTTTTGAAAAAGTAGCAGAGAAATACCAAGGTGGTGTCAATCGTATGACCCATCATAAGATATTCTCTGGTGCGATCTATATTGCTGTGATTGTTGCCTTAGTTGGACTGTACAAAATGCTCCCCTCTTCTTTCTTACCAGAAGAAGACCAAGGCGTAGTTATGACGTTGGTTCAGCTACCACCAAGTGCCAGCCTTGAACGAACAGATAAAGTCATCACAACCATGACCGATTACTTCTTAAATAAGGAAAAAGCACATGTAGATACTATTTTTACAGTTTCTGGTTTCTCATTTACAGGTGTCGGGCAAAATGCTGGTTTAGCTTTTATTAAATTGAAAGACTGGAGTGAACGTACCACACCTGAATCACAAATTGGCGCCATTATTCAACGCGGTATGGCACTGAATATGATTGTAAAAGATGCATCATACATCATGCCATTGCAATTACCTGCAATGCCTGAATTAGGTGTTTCATCAGGTTTTGACATCCAATTAAAAGATGCAAGTGGTCAAGGTCACGATAAACTCATTGCTGCACGTAATGCTATTTTAGGTATGGCTTCTCAAGACAAACGTCTTGCAGGTGTTCGTCCAAATGGTCAAGAAGATACCCCTCAATATCAAATCAACATTGATCAAGCGCAAGCTGGTGCAATGGGAGTCAGTATTGCGGATATTAATTCGACCATGAGCATGGCGTGGGGTGGTTCTTATATCAATGACTTCGTTGACCGTGGTCGTGTGAAAAAAGTTTATGTTCAAGGCGAATCAAACGCTCGTATGATGCCTGAAGACTTAAACAAATGGTATGTACGTAACAATAGCGGCACCATGGTTCCATTCTCTGCATTTGCAACAGGTCAATGGACCTATGGTTCACCTCGTCTCGAACGTTATAACGGTGTAGCTTCTGCAAACATTCAAGGTACTCCAGCACCGGGCGTAAGTTCGGGAGATGCGATGCTTGCCATGGAAGAAATTATTGGTAAGTTACCGTCTATGGGCTTAACAGGTTTCGACTATGAATGGACGGGTCTGTCTTTAGAAGAACGTGAATCTGGTAGTCAAACTGTTCCGCTTTTGATTCTTTCTTTGCTTATTGTATTCCTTTGCCTTTCAGCTTTATATGAAAGTTGGTCTATCCCTGTTTCAGTATTGCTAGTCGTACCTTTAGGTGTTATTGGTGCATTTACTTTAACCTGGTTGGGCATGGTCATCAAAGGTGATCCTAACTTATCATTTAACATCTACTTCCAAGTCGCGATCGTTGCAGTCATCGGTTTGTCTGCAAAAAATGCGATTTTGATTGTAGAGTTTGCAAAAGAGTTGCAAGAACAAGGTGAAGAATTGTTTGAAGCGACATTGCATGCTGCAAAAATGCGTTTACGTCCAATTATCATGACAACCTTAGCGTTCGGTTTCGGTGTATTACCACTTGCTTTATCAAGCGGTGCTGGTGCCGGTAGCCAACACTCAGTCGGTTATGGTGTATTAGGTGGTGTAATTAGCTCAACACTTTTAGGTATCTTCTTTATTCCTGTGTTCTTCGTATGGATTCGTAGTATCTTTAAGTACAAACCTAAAAATCAAAATATTCAGGAGCATAAATCGTGATGCAAAAAGTATGGTCTATTTCAGGTCGTAGCATTGCGGTATCTGCACTTGCGCTTGCTTTGACAGCTTGTCAAAGCATGCGTGGCCCAGAACCCGTAGCTCAAGCGAACATACCAACAGGTTATATTCAAAATAACGGTGGTACATCTATTGCTGAACAAGGTTATAAAGAGTTTTTTGCAGATCAACGCTTACTTCAAGTGCTTGATCTTGCTTTAGCCAATAACCGTGATTTACGTACAGCAACATTGAACATTCAACGTGCTCAACAAGCCTATCAAATCACTGAAAACAATCAGTTACCAACGATTGGTGCAAGTGGTGGTCTGTTACGTCAGGATCAAGGTGTAGGTGCTCAAACACGTTATAATGTGGGTCTTGGTGTAACTGCTTATGAGTTAGACTTCTGGGGTCGGGTAAAAAGTTTAAAAGACAATGCGCTTGATACTTATTTATCGACTGCAAGTGCGCGTGATGCAACGCAAATCAGCTTAATTAGTCAAGTTGCACAAGCTTGGTTAAATTACTCTTTTGCCAGCGCACAACTTAAGCTCGCTGACCAAACATTAAAAGCGCAACTTGACTCTTATAACCTCAACAAAAAACGTTTTGATGTCGGTATTGACAGTGAAGTGCCTGTTCGTCAGGCTCAGATTTCTGTTGAAACCGCACGTAATGATGTTGCCAATTATAAGACTCAAATTGCACAAGCTCAGAACTTGCTAAATCTGCTTGTTGGACAATCAGTTCCAGACAACTTATTGCCAACACAACGTGTAACGCGTATTACCTCAAATGCTGCGTTCGCTTCTGGTTTACCAAGTGACTTGCTGAACAACCGTCCAGACGTCAAAGCGGCTGAATACCAACTTTCTGCTGCTGGTGCAAATATCGGTGCTGCAAAAGCACGCTTATTCCCAACCATTAGTTTGACGGGTACGGCAGGTTACGCATCTACTGATTTAAGTGATTTATTTAAATCAGGTGCTTTCGTTTGGTCTTTAGGTCCTAGTCTTGATATTCCGTTATGGGATTGGGGCACACGTAAAGCGAACATTAAGATTTCAGAAACAGATCAACAAATTGCGTTATCTGACTATGAAAAATCAATTCAATCTGCTTTCCGTGAAGTCAATGATGCATTAGCGACTCGCCAAAATATTGGTGATCGTCTTTCTGCTCAAAAACGTTTAGTTGATGCAACCAATACTACGTATAAACTTTCAAATGCCCGCTTCCGTGCAGGTATTGATAGTTACTTAACTGTTTTAGATGCTCAACGTACTTCTTACTCTGCTGAACAAGGTTTATTGCTATTAGAGCAAGCAAACTTAAACAATCAGGTAGAAGTTTATAAAACCCTTGGTGGTGGTCTAAAAGCCAACACTGCGGATCAAATTGCACAACCGGCCTCTTCATCTGAATTGAAATATCATTCAAAAGATAAAAAAGTCAGTTAATCTCAGTTTGATAATCAAAGCTCACTTCGGTGGGCTTTTTTTATTGCTTTTTGATGGATAATTTCCTATGTTTAAAGCAAGACATCATCAATGAATATTTAAAATGAAACTCAGTAATTTAGAAACTGTTCCAGCACATGTCATAAAGCAACAGCTTGATGTCGTTTATGGAAGCACGGTCCGCAGTAAACATGTCGGACGTGACTTTATGGCTGGTCTAAAAAATATTGTCGGTGGTGAACTCAAAGGCTATACCGAATTATTAGAAGAATCACGTCAAGAAGCCATGAATCGTATGATTGAAAAAGCACGTGTTTTAGGTGCCAATGCAATTGTCGGTATCCGTTTTTCTACGTCTAATATTGCGCAAGGTGCTTCAGAACTTTTTGTCTATGGTACTGCGGTCATTGTTGAACCGACCACAACACAACTTCCTGACCCATTTTCAAAATAGGCGAAACAGATGGATGGTTTAATTTTTAAAATTGGGCTCACACTGGTTCTGTTTTTTATTGGCTGGGGGTTTGGACGTTTTATCGAACAAAAGCATTTAAAAGAATTGGCAGACAATGAACAACGGCTTGCTCATATTCGGATTGATACCAATAAGTTCAAAGTCTCTGAAAAGCATGGGCAACTCATCAGTAGTAATGTGGTGATTTCACATGATTATTTTAAATATATTATCGCGCAAATTCAGAACTTCTTTGGTGGTCGTTTAACCACCTATGAGAGTGTCGTAGATCGCGCACGTCGAGAAGCAATTGTTAGATTAAAACAGGAAGCTGAAAATATTGGAGCAACGCATATTATGGGCTTACGTTTAAGTACCACTGAACTCGGTATGCAAGGTGGAATGGTTGAAGTCTTTGCCTATGGAACAGCAACTTAATCTCACTCCTCTTTTTTTAAATAATCATCATGATTTTTTCATCAGAATACATAATCACTGTTGGACTGTCTGGTTTTGTATTCTGGTGATGTAAAGTTCTGGGAATACCTTGACCATAACAAAAATGTAAAAATCTTAACTTCATGAACAGGTTAGACATCATGAAAGCTTTAGCACTTAAAATAAGTATCGGATTATTGTCTATGCTTCCATTCACAATAAATGCAGAATTGATTGTATTGGCTTCGCCACAAAGTCAGGATAAGTACTATGCAGAAAAAATCGATGATATCTTTGATTTCCATGTCGATTATGCAAAGAAAATTATTCAGAATGGTGACAATGTGATGATCTTAACCGATCAACAACTTTACCCTGATTATGTCAAAGCATTGGGTAAACAGCATGTCACCATCGCGCCTATGCAAGATATTTGGATGCGTGATTTTAGTAGTGCCAATCCCAATCAACCTGTTCTTTTTCGTTATACCGCAGCAGGACAAGGTGGAACCAAAAAAGCTCAAGCCATTTCTGATGATGTTCAAGCAGACTTTAAAGCCTATAGTCAAAAAGCTGGTTTAAAATTTACCCAGACTCAACTGCTCAATGATGGCGGTAATTGGGTTGAAGATGGTTATGGCAATGTTGTGTTAAGCACCAAGTTCTTAGCTGACAATCATTTAACCGAAAACCAAGCTAGAGCACAGCTGATCCGTTTAACGGGCGCTAAACATATTGCATTTATTGAAGCGGATGAACAAGGTGGTTTAGAACATGCGGATGGTGTGGTAAGCTTTATAGATCAGAATACTTTAGTGATTAACACCTATCCTGAAGACCCCGACTACGCCAAACAGTTAAAAATTGATTTAAAACGCGGTATTCCAGATATCAAAATTCATGAAATCACCACACCTTATGATGGTAGTGAGATCTATGATGAAAAATTTGGTTCTGCTTGTGGTTTATATACCAATATGCTGGTTACGCCTGAGCGTATTTATTTTCCGCAATTTGGTATTAAACAAGATGCACTGGCATTACAGCAAATTCGTCGTCTAACCAAACGAACAGTCATTCCAATTCACTCTGCACAGGTGTGCCATATGGGTGGTGGAGTGCGCTGTATGTCATGGCAATTAAGAGGCAAAAATGCTGAATTATTATTAAACTACTTCAATAGAATACATTAAGCATTCGATTTTTACCCTTTCAAATATCCTGTTATTTTAAAAGCATTCATCTTTTAGCTCACGACTAACTTTTAGCTCGCTAACTAGAAGATGAATGTTTAATATTCAGCATTACTATCCAACTGCTTATATTGCCTATCTGTACTGATATTCATCTTTAAATTTTTTAGGAAATTGATATTTTTTCCCATCAAATTTTAAAACAAACCGTTGTTGGGATAATTGATGATTAACTTCTTGGCAATCCTCATTTATCACTTGCGTCTGGTAGCGTTTAATTTTGCTATTGACCAAAATATCCGTATATTTCTTGGTTTGGGTTGACTGCATCACTAAGGTAGAAGCGCGTTCTTCAATATCTGCATTACAATGCATATCTATTTCTGCCCGATTACGTGTCACAATCAAGCTGTCCAGAATTTGTTGTTTATTTTTAAGGTCATATAAATTTAAAAGTTGCATAGAAAAAGGAAAGGGCTGTGAGTGACCTGAGTAATTTAATCTTAGACCCAAAGCTCGATTTGAATCAGTGACTTTATAATTTGCTGTATCCAGCTCAATTGAATTTAGGCTAATTGCATCCGAAACCATGCGTTCTGCAACAGCATAGTGATAAATCACCTTTAAATTTTTTGGATTAAACTTAAATAAGTCTAAAGCATAATTCCCTTCTTCTGGGTGTCCTTTTACAGGAATCCATTGGGCATAGGCCATGATCATATTTGAATTATCAACAGGATCGAGTTTACAATCGATTAAAGACTGTTCAAGCTTTACAATTTTAGCCTGCTTCAATATTTGCGCAACAACTTGAGTATCATGACAAATATTTGCATAAACGGCACTGATCAATATGAATTGTAGACTGATGGCTTTAAAAATTATTTTCATTAGGTTTAACATAACCTGAGTTCGATATAAAATTCTTGATGAAGTATGATACTCGGAAACGTCATCCGCGACTGTCTGAGGCAGGACTTCATTCAGAAAGTGTTGTTTCTGCGATTCATTGAATGCGTTACTGGTGTCCGACGAGTTTTGCGGATGACAATGGTTTTGCCTACTTTTCCCGAAAGAAAAGTAGGGCGAGCCGCAGGCTGATCCTGAAATTGAATGAGAGCTCAGCAAGACTCCGTCAAGACCATTGTTTTTCAATAAATTAAAAATATAGTTAGGTCGAACCCACGTTAACATAGTTTTGTTTGCTTATAGAGACGGAACATATCAAGAAAAAGCACTTATACAATGTATAAACGCCTTATCAATACATGTAAAATTTATGAATGTTTAATCACTTTACTTTCATCTTGCGAATCATTTTATAAAGTGTAGATGGTGATAGACGAGAAACCAACACACCCAATTTTTCTTTACGCCCACCTACGACAATATATTCTTGACCTTTTAATAAAGCAGAAACCGTTTTCTGCGCAAAATCATCAGCTTCTAATCCATTTTCAATGGCTTCATCCTGATGTGCCTGTGCTTTTCCTGCACCATTTAAGGCATTGAAAGATACATTGGTTTTTACAAAACCAGGGAAAATAACAGAAACATTAACACCATCTTGTGCCACTTCTGCGCGTAAACTGTTTGCCCACATATGAATCGCTGCTTTTGCTGCAGAGTAAGATGCCCGATATTGCGTCCCCAATAAGCCCGCAACGCTAGAAATATACGCAATTCGCCCAGATTTTTGAGCTAAAAAGGTTGGTAAAACCAATTTGGTCAAAAACACTTGAGAGAAGTAATCAATTTCCATAATCGCACGTTCAGTTTGCATTGTGGTATCAGCAATCAGTGCCCTTTGGCTTAAACCCGCATTGTTGATCAACCAATCAATACGCCCTTTCTCATCTAAGACTTGTTCATATGCATGGCGTACTTGTGCTTCATCGGTAATATCCATTGCCACAGAAATATGATGATCTGGGTTAAGAAGACTTATACGAACTTTTTCAAGTTCTTCTAAACGTCTTGCACTTAAAACCACTTGTGCACCTTGTAAAGCACATTCAGCAGCCAAGGCTTTACCAATCCCTGAAGATGCGCCTGTAATCCAAACCACCTTTCCTTCTAAGCTTTCCATTTTATTATGCTCTTGAATATGGTGAATAAATATTAGACCACGTGACCCACCAAATCAATCAAGTGATTTGCTTTTAAAAACTAACCTTCAACTAAAAACTTTTTAAAATGTTCTGCATAATGTTGCGCCTTTTCTACATTGCGAGGATTGTATTCATCGCCAACTTTTTCTAAGCGTTTATAGCCAGTACTGGTGATCATATTAATCACACCATTTAAGGTTTTATCGACCACAAAGTTAAATTTTAACAAAGTCTTAGGGTCACGGATAAATTCTGATACACCGAGGTCAATAATTTTAACCAAATTTTTTAGTGTCACAGGCAAAGCACTGGTATCCCCTTGAATGACCTTTTGAATATTGCTGGTCGCTTCTTGCCCTAAGCTACGGTCTAATTGGTAATACATCACCACTTCAGTTGCATCTGAATCTTCAAACTTTTTAAGAATATGGTTTGCCACAGGCTTTAGACGATCATTACTAAAAAAGGAAATTGACCACGGCATATATTTTTTTAATGCCCCTTCAATCTGATCAAAAATCTGTTCCGCTTCTTTGAGCTTTTTCTTCCCTGTCGCATCTAGTGCATCATTTTTACGTTGTTCATCAAGTAAGGTTCCAAAAACCTGATCCAGCACTTGGCATGACATTTCCGTAAAGACATTACCTAATTGTTTTGCCAGATCTCTTTTTTCGCCATGATTCAAACTTTGGGTAATGCTTTTTAACTCTTGGTAAGTCTGCTGTTTAATCAATAAATCGATTTTATACTGCATTGTTATGTGTCCTTTTGTTGTTTTGTCCTATTCAATTTTGATCTTAGCAAAACTTGAAATATCTTGCATTGTCTTTAACTACTGCTATTTGTTGAATATCAATCACAAATACTCTCAACAAATCAAATATCTAAAACACGCATTTGTAAATATGACTCAGTTAAAACCCCATAATATCCAACATTTGTCATATTTAAGATCGATAAAAACAACAAATGCATCTTGTATTCTCATGTTTTGATTGCTGCATTTAATTCAACATAAATATGCCATAACAGGAATCAACATTCCTAATGAATATTTGCTACAATGAATGCAATTTTTTACTTACTTTTGATCTGTTTTTACTATGACTGATTCAGCGCAAAATATTGCTACAACCTACGATCCTACCGAGATCGAGAAAAAATGGTACAAGACTTGGGAAGAGAAAGGTTATTTCCAACCGTCTCGTAAAGGCGATTCATTCTGTATCATGATTCCGCCACCGAACGTCACAGGTAGCTTGCACATGGGTCATGGTTTTAACAATGCCATCATGGATGCCTTGACACGTTACAACCGTATGTCTGGTAAAAATACTTTATGGCAACCGGGTACTGACCATGCGGGTATTGCAACGCAAATGGTGGTTGAGCGTCAATTGGCAGCTCAAGACATTAGTCGTCATGATTTAGGGCGTGAAAAGTTCATCGACAAAATTTGGGAATGGAAAGAACAATCTGGCGGCACAATTACCCGTCAAATTCGTCGTCTTGGCTCATCTGTAGATTGGTCACGTGAACGTTTCACCATGGATGATGGCCTTTCAAATGCTGTTAAAGAAGTATTTGTAAAACTGCATGAACAAGGTTTGATTTACCGTGGCAAACGCTTGGTAAACTGGGACCCTAAACTACAAACTGCACTTTCAGACCTAGAAGTTGAATCAGATAAAGAAGAACAAGGTTCATTGTGGCACTTCAAATACTTCTTTGAAGATAAGTCTCTACGTACTCAAGACGGTCACGATTATTTAGTGGTTGCAACAACCCGTCCAGAAACATTACTGGGTGATACTGCTGTTGCAGTTGCTCCAGATGACGAACGTTATGCACACCTAGTTGGTAAAAATATTATCCTGCCGATTACAGGTCGTGCGGTTGCGATTGTTAAAGATGAATATGTCGATAAAGAATTCGGTACAGGTTGTGTAAAAATCACCCCTGCACATGACTTCAATGATTATGAAGTGGGCAAACGTTGTGAACTCGCAATCATCAACATTTTCAACAAAAATGCCGAAGTTTTAGCTGATTTTGAGTTTATCGCAAAAGCTGGCGAAGCGATTTCTAAAACCATCCCAGCACCAGCTGATTATATTGGTTTAGAGCGCTTTGCTGCACGTAAAAAATTGGTTGCACAAGCTGAAGCTGAAGGTTGGTTAGACCAAATTCAACCCTATACACTGAAACCACCACGTGGTGACCGTTCAGGTGTGATCATTGAACCATTATTGACCGACCAATGGTATGTCAAGATTGCGCCTCTTGCAGAGCCTGCAATCAAAGCAGTAAAAGATGGCGATATTAAGTTTGTGCCTGAACAATACAGCAATATGTATATGGCTTGGATGAACAACATTCAAGACTGGTGTATTTCTCGTCAATTGTGGTGGGGTCACCGTATCCCAGCTTGGTACGATGCAGAAGGCAACATATATGTTGGTCGTTCTGAAGAAGAAGTTCGTGAAAAAAACAATATCGCTGCTGATATTGAATTAAACCAAGATGAAGATGTACTGGATACATGGTTCTCTTCAGGTCTTTGGACCTTCTCTACACTGGGTTGGACCGGTGATGAAGCAAAAGATAAAGAAAACTATTTCTTAAATACATTCCACCCAACGGATGTATTGGTTACTGGTTTTGACATCATTTTCTTCTGGGTTGCCCGAATGATCATGATGACCATGCACTTCATGAAAAATGAAGATGGCACACCGCAAGTTCCATTTAAAACTGTGTATGTACATGGTTTGGTTCGTGACGGTGAAGGTCAAAAAATGTCTAAATCTAAAGGCAACGTACTCGACCCATTAGATTTGATTGATGGTGTAGATCTTGAAACCTTAGTACAAAAACGTACCACGGGTTTAATGAACCCTAAAGATGCACCAAAAATTGAGAAATCTACGCGTAAAGAATTTCCTGAAGGTATTCAAGCTTACGGTACAGATGCGGTTCGTTTTACTTTCTGTGCACTTGCCAATACAGGCCGTGACATTAAGTTCGATATGAAACGTGTTGAAGGCTATCGTAACTTTGCCAACAAAATCTGGAACGCAACCCGTTTCGTGATGATGAACTGTGAACAACAGCCAATTGGTCAGGAAATCCGTCAAGATCTTTGGGAACTTCCTGAACAATGGATTGTCAGCCGTTTACAAAAAGCGGAAGCTGCGGTTCAACAAGCGTTTGCAACCTACCGTTTAGATTTGGCTGCTCAAGCGATTTATGAGTTCATCTGGAATGAATACTGTGACTGGTATGTTGAACTGACCAAACCAGTACTGAATGATGAAAACGTATCGGCTGAGCGTAAAGCAGAAGTTCGTCGTGTCCTTCTTTCTGTAATGGAAGCGTCTTTACGTCTTGCACATCCAATCATGCCATTCTTAACTGAAGAAATTTGGCAGACCCTTGCACCAATGATTGGTATTGGTGGTGAAACCATCATGCTTGCGCCATACCCTGTTCCAAATCCTGAACGTATCAATGATCAGGCTGAAGCGGATATGCTTGGGCTACAAGGCTTAATTGGCGCTGTACGTAATATTCGTGGCGAAATGGGCTTAGGTAATGCACGTTTATTACCTGTATTGCTTCAAAACGCGACTGATGCTGAAAAAGCACAAATTGCACGTATTGAACCACTGTTTAAAGCTTTGGCTAAAGTTGAAAGCATTACCTTCTTAACCGATGCTGAGCAACCACCATTATCTTCATCTTCTGTTGTTGGTCATGTGTCTGTATTTGTACCAATGAAAGGCTTGATTGATCCAAAAGCAGAACTTGCTCGCTTGCAAAAAGACTTAGACAAAGTTCAAAAACAGCATGACCAAATTGCTTCTAAACTTGCAAATGAGGGCTTTGTCGCTAAAGCACCTGCTGCTGTTGTTGAAGGTGAAAAAGTTAAACTTGCTGAGTTTGTAGATCAGTTAGCCAAGATTAAAGCCAATATGGAACAGATTGCAGCGCTTTAAGCTAAGCTTGCAATTTTGCCTCTAAAGAAGGAAGCTTAATTAAGCTTCCTTCTTTTTTTGAGTAAAATAATTATGGTTATTCAAAAATTAAAACAACATTTCATCAATCAAAATATACGTATCAATCAACCGACTACATTGTTAGAAACGTTAAAATTTGAACAAAAATAAGGAGTTAGACTTCCACAAATTTTTAAAGAATATTTTATTTTTTTCAATGGTACAGGTGAAGCCAATTTTGGTGATGAGGGCTATTCTTTCTTTTCTTTAGCTGAATTTAGACCTGTAAAAGATTTAAAAGGGATTGAAAACTTTCCTCATGCAAATTGTTTTGTATTCTCTGAATTCTTACTCTGGATGACTGCATATGCAGTAAAACTAGACGAACATGGCAATGAATTCGGCATTTATGAAATCTGTAATACGCATAATAAGGTTTGTAACAGTTTTGAAGAGTTTATCTCAATGATGATGACAAATGATTGTGATCATCTTTCATGATTCTGAACACTGAATTGAATAATTTCTTGATTTATATCGGGTCAATATAACTTTCATCAATTTCAAAACCATGTTGTCTCGCTTCTTGCTCTGCTTTGTAGCGAAGTAGTTTAGCCTTTACTTTGTAAGCTTCAATTTCATTCACATCATCAAGACCTTCTGGACAATAACTTTTATAAGATAACAAATTATTTGCCTTATTTATTTCGAACGAAACCGAAAATGCATCATCATAAAAAACACTCATATAGATCCCATCTAAATAAAGATTGAGATCAATTGCATGAAGTTCACCCTCTAGACAATTACAAAATTGTTCAAAAGATAAAATGGATTGATTAGGTAAAATTGTATGCTGTTGCTCTTTTAATAAACGTTCTTCGCATGAAACTGCATATCTAGCATCATGAGGTAAATAATAATTTTTCCATCCCTGTTTAAGTAAGATTGCTAACTTTTGAGTAAATTGCTTATAAGCTTGTTCCAAAGTTGCGTTTTCATCACTCCAGCGATCAGAAATATTGTATGAATAAATCTCTCGATCCGCCAAGTAAAAACAACAAAAAAAAGCCTGATCAAAATTTAATGTAACACTCTCTGTAGAAAGCTCTACAGGTACATATCGGACATCTTCGTCACCATCATGATCATAGACACACCCAAAATCTATAATCAATCGATTAAGCGACTTAGGAGCTTCTTGAATCAATACATCCATTTGTATATTTGAAAGATTGAGTTGATGCTTTAAATCAATTAAACCATCGTCTTTTAAACTCAGTTTTAAAAAGCCAATTTTTTCAGCATCAATCATGTCTTTACGCTTTTCATCTGATTGGACTTTGAAACTTTCAGTCCAATATGTTGATTGCGAATCATTCATTTCTTTTTGATGAGGATAAGACGTATCTTTTGAACTTTTATTATTTTTTATTACGATGACAACAAGAGTGATAAAAATCAACAAAGCCAAAATTATCAACAAATTTAAAATCATAGTACTCACTTTTTATTAAAAAATTTAAATTATCGCAAAATTATAATTTAAATTATTAAAAATAAATATTTGTTTTTTAAAAATATTAATTACCCTCACCCCAACCCTTCTCCCATAGGGAGAGGGAGTATCATTTGATTTCATGAAAATCTGAATTCAAAAATGGAGTTCCCTCTCCTTCCAGGGTTAGGGAGAGGTGTCTTTCAATTCAATACAGATATTCCACAAATCCGCTAACACCACTTCAGTCTGATTCAATACATCATCATTCCAATAACGGATAACTTTAAGTCCCAAGGCCTCTAAAAACTGAGTTCTTTCATTATCATAAGCTACGCCCACATCTGTATTATGTTGACCACCATCCAACTCAACCACTAAGTCCAATTCATGACAGTAAAAATCAACAATATAAGGCTCAATCACATGTTGACGACGAAACTTTAAATTCATAAATCGTTGAGCTCGTAAAAGTTGCCACATAAGATGTTCGGCATCTGTGGCATCGTGTCGCATAGATTTAGCGTATTCTAATAATTTGGGGTTTAGCTTCATTTTATTTTCCCTCTCCCTAACCCTCTCCCACGGGGAGAGGGGACTTCCGTTACTAATTTTATCTTTATTTGATACACAATAAATTTCTCTCCTTCCAGAAGAAGGCTAAAGAGAAGTAACTAAAATGTTTGTATAAATTCCACCACCTCAATCTCCATCAAACGTGGAAGGAACATTCTTTGAGAATTTAATAATTATTCGATACACAATGGAGTTCTCTCCTTTCAGAAAAAGGCTAAAGAGAGGTGGCTAAAAATATGTGCATAAAATTCCACAACCTTAATTTTCCCCAAAATGTGGCAGAAACACTCTTTGAGAGTTTAATAATCATTCGATACACAATAGGTTTCTCTCTCCTTTCAACAAAGGATTAAAGAGAGGCAACTAAAAATATTTGCATAAACTCCACCACCTCAATCTCCATCAAACGTGGAAGGAAAATTATTTGAAAATTAAATAGTTATTTGATACACAATGAAGTTCCCTCTCCTTTCAGGAGAGGGTTAGGGAGAGGTGTCTTTCAATTCAATACAGATATTCCACAAACCATCCAACACCGCCTCAGTCTGATTTAACACATCATCATTCCAATAACGAATAACTTTAGTGCAAAAAAAAATTAAAAGAATTTTTCTAAGCAAATCCCACAAAAGAATTAAAAAAGTAGATCCTCTGATCTACTTTTCACCCTGAATTACTCCAAAATCAACCGCGCGCCAATCGGTTGTATCGGACGATTATTTGGATGTCCCATTAACTCCATAAACGACTCAATTTGCTCATTCGATGCCTGCTGAATTTCCTTAAACACCACCCATCGGACTCCTTCTGAACAGGGCGGTGTTGTTAAAGACCCATTAAAACGGTAATACTCTAAGTTATTGGGTAAATAGCTGTCTGCTTTATTTTTTGAATATAGCTGATTACTTTCACCCACTTTTTTAGGCAACACATTCCAAATATGTTTTAGTTTTTCATTCTCCAATCCATGTTGAAACATTAATGCGACAACGGCCAATTCACCTTTATCTGAAGCATGCACTAAATGTAATTCCATGGGATAGCTCTGGCCATTAATATTGTTTTCACTTGGACTATGTACATGAAATTGTTCCAATAAAAAAGTCTGCCCATCTAAAACTAAACTTGCGCCTTGGTTAAACTCGATCTGCATCGTATGACCAATATTTTGCACAGACTTTGCTGTAGTGTGATAATTAAATTCCAATGGTGGTAAATTCGCAGTCACCGTATCTCGAATATCAATTGGAGATTGATTTATTCCTGCACACGCTTGGTATTGTTGATTTGCGCTTGCCCAATCTTTAGGGTTTTGATAATCCCAATCTGATCCTGCCCAAAGTATTGTTGTAGCGAATAGACTAATTATTGTTAAACCGTATTTAATAAACATAAGAGCCTCTTAATTATTCAAATATTTTCAGCACTGAATGCTCTATTTATAAATGCTCTAGTCATATGAAATACTGTTGTACTAAAGAGCATGATGTGAATTTGGTAAATTTTTTATTAAGATTTTCTACCAAATCTTGTTAGATTATAAGAAATATATTCATTCAAGTTCAAGTCCTTTATTTTTTCCTAAAACAGATGCATGCACTACTCTGTATTTTATAAAATAAGTAGTGCTGGACTAAGCTTTTCCATTGTTATTTTTAACCAAACTCCAAATTTAAATCACTATTCCTTCAATTGATCCAAAGCTGTCCCCTGCACAGGATTTCTTTTCCAATAATAAGGTTGGAAAAATCGAATTACTAAACGCCATGGTGTCATCCAGATAATACGCACATTGCTGTTTTTATTCTTGCTGATGCGTTCCGCCAAATAACCACATGCTTGCTCAGGTGGATTAATCACAAACATAAATAACCATTTCATTTCATACCAGTTTTTAACTTCACCTTGCTGCAAAGAAGAAATCAATAAATCCGTGGCCAACATTTCGGGACTTAATATTCCAATCAAAATATTGTTATTAAAATTAGTTCGTTATATTTTAAAGAATAATTCAAATTGTATTGCCACAAATATCAGTTGTACCTGTTGGATAAGACTGTGTCATTTTTGTAGCATCTGTAATTAATTCAATTGAAACCTCTTTTCCAATATTGGGTGAGTTGGGTGATATTCCATTTAAACCAGCAGCAATCATAAAAAATGAATTAATTACAGGTAAAGTGTAATTTGATAAGTAACCTTTATTCACGCCATTCACAATAAATCCTGCTTGTTTTGAAATTGGGTTTATATAAATGCCTATGTATTGATAGTCATTACTGTTGTTTGAAATATTTAATTCGACTAAAGAAGTATTCGCATTAGGATCGCTTATAGTAAATTTATTTACAGCACTATTTTCTGTTGATGCATTGGTATACCCAACATTACTTAAAAAGGTTGATTGACCACCATTTTTCCCGATATGGGCTACAGGAAAAAATAATAATTGTTCTGTACTTAATAACTGATTTTTAGGAACTTTAAATTTATATTCATAAGCATAAATAGAGCTTGATGGTACAGTGATGCCGCTAGAATTGAGAGTAACATTATTATTTGTCGCTAAAAAATATTTCAATGTAGAAGTTGAAAAAATATTAAAGCCAACTTTTTGACCTGATCTATTTGGAAAAATTAAAGAACCTGGTTCTTCAGAATTCAATGTAGCTTGAGTCACATCTAAATCATAAGTACAAGCACTCCATCCACTCATACTTAGAAATCCTGTCAGTGATCCTATTATTAACTTTTTCATTATTGTTTTCTCGCCATTATCAATCTCAAATATAATATAAAAAGATGAATTCGTGTACAAAAACGGATAGAGGCAACTAAAGAATCAAAAATTCCTATTCCTTAAGCTGATCCAAAGCTGTCCCCTGTACAGGATTTCTTTTCCAATAATAAGGTTGGAAAAATCGAATTAACAAACGCCATGGTGTCATCCAAACAATACGCGTATTGCTCTTTTTATTCTTGCTGATGCGTTCTGCTAAATAACCACACACTTGCTCAGGTGGATCAATCACAAACATAAATAACCATTTCATTTTATGCCAGTTTTTAACTTCACCTTGTTGCCAAGAAGAAATCAATAAATCCGTTGCCACCATTCCGGGGCTGAGTGTTCCAATCAAAATATTACTATTCTTGGTTTCTTTATTTAAAGCATGGTTCAGATAAGCAACTGCTCGTTTACTGGTTGCATAAGGCGTCATCCCCGCACTCCACTCGCCACGACTGCCCCAACCTTCCATATTAAAAATTTGCCCAAAACCTTGCTGCATCATTCCTTTTAAAGCCACTTGCGAACCCAACATCGTACCAAGTACATTGGTTTTGATTACACTTTCCAAATCTGAGCTAGCAATCTCGGTAAATGCCCTTGCTGCATTACAGGTACCGGCATTGTTAATCCAAACATTGACCTGACCTAACTTTAAAACTGTTTCTTCCCATAAATTGTGTAAATCTTCATATTGAGCCACATCGCAGGTCACCCCATAAATTCTATTCGGTACATAGCGTTGCGCAAAGTCTGCAACAACTTGATTTAACTGCTCTACATTTCGTGCTGAAATCATTACAGACCAACCTAACTTTAAAAAAGCTTCTGCCAAAGCAAAACCAATTCCACGCGTACCTCCTGTAATCACGACAGATGAAACTTGATCAGAATTTGATGTGTTCAAAATATTCCCCATTGTGGTGATGAATCAGTATGGACAGCAAACTGGCACGTGATAAAACCCACGACTATATCTCCAATTTAGGACATTGGGCATCAAAAAATCAATTTTTAAGATAGAATCTCCCACATTCAAAATTATTGAATGATTCATATTCTATGAAAAACAAAATTTTATTATGCATCACCCTTATTTTTCTCTTTGGCTGTCATGAGAAACCCAGTACATCAACTGAAAGTGAGCCAACCAAACAAGAAACGCCACAACATGTTCAAACCAAAGCAGAACCTATTGTGATTCCTGCTCAGCCAGAGCCAGACCACCTCGTCAATAATCCAACACAGCTCCCTCAAGGTTATTTAGTCGATACGACATATCTCAAAAAGCCATTGCTCATCGATTTTGATGGAGATGGAAAACTAGATGCTTTCCAAGTCTTAAAGAATCCCAATAAAAAAGGCATGAAATATCTGTTTGAATTCCGTATTTCGGACAGTGATAAAGTTTATTACTATCAAAATAATGAAGAAGATGATGATTTAGATATTTTTGCTAAGTTCGAAGTCGCACCTAAAACAAATATTTATGTTGATGAAGAATATCGCTTTGGAGAAAATGGCGATATTATTGCTAACGAACAGATTGATCCTAAACATTATTTAAAGTTTAACGGTGATGGTGTTTCAGTCAATGTCCTCGAAGAAACCTGTGCTGCATCTGCCTTTTTCTTAACAGATGAAAAAATTAAACGGATTTATCTTTGTTAAATCTATTTTTCATCCGCAAAAATTGCATTTGCCCCAATCACTTTAGAAATCTTCACTTGGTCTTGCTTTAATAAAGCATAGATTTTCGCTTTAAGTGTTTCACTGGTAAAAGTCCCGTTTAAATTCAGCAAAATGGGTTCATCACTCAATGAACCTTTGCCGTGATATTCTTGATTAATATCGTTGGTGGTTGCCTGATTGACCACCACAAAATGCCCCTCAATACCAGCCGCTTGACCACAAGCTAAACTCTGTGGCGACCAATCCCCTACTCTGATCTCAGGTTTTAAAGCATAGCCTTTGCTAGCTAATATTTTCTTCTGCTGTGTTGTTGCCATGGGAAAACTCAGTGTCTTTTGCTGACCTTTCCAGTTTACCGTTAATTGACTGGATAAACATGATGCTCGAAAAGAACCCGCACTACCTAACTCTGTATCCTCATTAGAATCATCACATTGTGAAATAACTTGAAAAGTTGCTTCTCCACACTGCAACAGTTTAGATTTATAGATTTTATATTGATTGGACTGAGCACTCACTGCTTCAGTAAAAAGACAGAAACCAAAGAACGCCATCAAATACACTAAAAAATTGGAATATGTTTTAGACACCATCATTTTTATACACTTCATTGATCGTTTAATCGCAAATTGATTTTATATTAAACATTTATTTACAACTCATTAAATCATACACTAATACACCAACCATTTGAAATTTATAATGATATAAGTTAAATAGCCCTAAGATACAGCTTAAACCAGAAGATGAATACATTAGCATGACAACAAAAGCTTGATAAAAATACATATTTTTAAAATAATGTTAATTCAATCACAAAATAATCGATATGATGATGAAAAATATAATAATATTCAGCAGTGGTGTTTTATCACTATTTTTAGCTTCACATAATTATGCCGCGGCTCCGCAAGTCCCTGAGGAAACGGCAACACAAATTTTTAAAAGCGCAAAGTTTCAAAAAACCAATCTTGGCTGGGAAAGCCGCTGTAGCCTTGGCAATATCTCCTATTATGGTGATCTCAATAAAGATGGTCGTCCTGATGCCGTTGTAGTCGATGGTGGTGTCGGTTGCTACGCAAACACAGGAATTGGATTTTATATTGTTACCCAACAGACCAATAAACAATGGGTGAGAATATTTAACAGTCATGGGACGCCTGAATTTCTATCTACTTTAGGAAAACATGGTTGGCCAGATATTGCCATCAATGACTCAACTAAATGCTTTGCTGTGTATAGATGGAACGGTCAAAAATTTCAAAGAAACCGTTTCGAATACAAAAATCAAGTTTGCAGTCTGGGTGTTTCCAAAAATTGATCTCTAAGTTATTTTTTAATTTTAGTTAAAACATTTTATCGGTTTATTTTTAGATTAAAATTTGACTGCATGAGTTTAAGGTGAAACACAACAAATAAAAATCAATAATTATCAGCACCTTAAAAATAAGCCAGAATATCTTATTGCATCAAGTTAGTGCATAAATTCCAATATAGTGCATGCTTTTGCTTTATATCGAGTCTTAATAATATTTTGAAATTGTTGATCTATTTTTTCATACAGCCAAACGCTTCACGGATTCAAATCGTTGGTTATACTTGAACCAATTTGTGACAAATAGCACCAAAAAGAATCGTATATGCAAAACGTTGATCTACTCTTTCTCTTGCTTGGCGCAGTGCTTGTACTCGCTATGCATGCTGGCTTTGCTTTTTTAGAGCTGGGAACAGTTCGCCATAAAAATCAAGTCAATGCACTCAGTAAAATCATTACTGATTTTTCAATCTCAGCAATCGCCTACTTCTTTGTTGGCTATTATATTGCCTATGGACAACACTTTTTCCATACAGGCGCTACGCTTTCAACTGAGCATGGCTACAATTTGATGCGTTGTTTTTTCCTTTTGACCTTTGCTGCAGCAATTCCCGCTATTGTTTCTGGCGGCATTGCAGAACGTGCCAAAATGCGTTCTCAAGCCATTGCAACTCTATTTATAGTAGCGCTGGTTTATCCTTTTTTTGAAGGGATCGCGTGGAATGGTAATCTCGGCCTGCAAAAGTGGTTAGCGGATACATTTGGTGCAAGCTTCCATGATTTTGCTGGCTCTGTTGTTGTCCATGCGATGGGTGGCTGGATTGCGCTTGCAGCAGTGTTACTACTCGGTGCACGTCATGGGCGCTATAAAAAAGATGGTCGCGTTAGTGCGCATCCACCCTCTTCTATTCCTTTCTTAGCGCTCGGTTCTTGGATCTTAATTGTTGGCTGGTTTGGCTTTAATGTCATGAGTGCTCAACGCTTAGATGCAATCTCAGGTTTAGTTGCAATGAACTCACTCATGGCAATGGTAGGCGGCACGCTTTCTGCAAATTTCTTTGGAAAAGAAGATCCTGGCTTTTTACATAATGGCCCCTTAGCAGGCTTAGTGGCAATCTGTGCAGGTTCTGATGTTGTTCACCCAATTGGCGCTTTATTTATTGGTATCTGTGCAGGTTTCCTGTTTGTTAAACTGTTCACATACACACAAAATAAACTCAAGATTGATGATGTACTTGGGGTTTGGCCATTACATGGCGTTTGTGGTGCATTTGGTGGTATTGCTGTGGGCATATTTGGTCAGCAATGGTTGGGGGGAATCGGCGGAGTATCCTTGATGTCTCAGCTTATTGGTACCTCACTTGCCATTTTACTGGCTTTAGCAGGTGGGTTTGCCGTATACGGCATACTTAAAGCCACTATGGGTATTCGTTTAACACAAGAAGAAGAGTTTCGTGGTGCGGATTTATCCATTCATAAAATTTCTGCAAATTCTGAAGATGCAATGTTTTAATCGTTTCTAATACCATGTTTTAATTTTATACATTTTTACGCTATAAAAGAGCGGCTTTTCAGCCGCTTTTTTATTGTATCTAAATGACAATAAAATAATTTTCGCAATACAATTTTAAAATATAATAGTTAGCCTTTAAAATAAAGATTTAAAACACTGATCTTGAAATAATCATAGATATTTTAATTTTTATATTGCCACTCAATAATAAGACTGCTCATTATTTAATAATTAAGTCTAATTTAAGTTTATTTTTTTCTAATAAGCGCAGATTAAAATGATTAAATTGAGTGACTCATCTCATGCCGTATTCCGACTCAAATAAATTTTTCCTAAAAAATAGTTTATTGCTTGGGATACTATTTTTAATACTGTTCTTTGTATTTCCTGTTGGTGGTGCAATCGATATGTATTTTATCCAACCTTGGATAGATAGCACTGGTCATTTCCCACTCAAAAACAATTGGTTTCTCATTGAAATTAATCACAAGTTGCTTAAACATATCGTCATTGCCTTTTATATTGCGGTATTCATTTCATGGATTGCTTCTTTTAAAGTTGCGAAATTAAAAGCGTATCAATGGCAATTGGGCTATTTATTTATTGTTAGTGTTTTATCCACTGCACTGATTGGCATTTTAAAATCCCACTCAGCCTATGCCTGCCCTTGGTCTATGACTGAGCAAACTGCTCTAGGCTATGTTTGGGATTTTTCTGCAAGCAATGGACGTTGCTTTCCTGGTGGCCATGCCAGCACAGGTTTTTCACTGCTTACAGGTTTTTTTGTATTTAGACGATCAAATTCTAAAGTTGCTTATTTTTTCTTAGTCTTAGGCCTAGCACTTGGTTTGATTACAGGTTGGGGGCAAATCATGCGTGGTGCACATTTTCTTAGCCATAACCTTTGGACAGGCTGGATTATTTTTACATTTAATGTAATTGTGTATCGTATCTTTTATAAAAAATTTAGCAGATAACAATCCTAAACTCTAAACGATATATTGCACAACATTATTTTATTATAAATGCATCTCTAAAAATACATCAGATATTTAAAAACGAATTACTCATTATTCTCACTTATTTGATCGCTTATCTCTTTTCATTCCAATCTAAAAGCTAAATGAAGTGATGCGAAGCTATATTTATCACTCAAAGAATTACATTTTGTCATAATTTAAATATTAAATTATTAAATCAATCTTAATTTTTACAAATTATTATATTTTGTTTATACTTGAGCTAATTTAGTAATCTTATACGTGCAAAATATGAGTAATTTTTCTAAATTTCTCCGCAACTCACTTAAAATTCAAGACCAAAATATTCAGTCTTATCAATTGGATGATGGCAAAGTGTGGCTTAAAAAAGCCTCTGAACGCCACTCGGCTTGGATTTATGTCCCATTAAAATGGGTTGCACGTATACTCAATATTGAAGCGCTAACACCTATTCCAAATTATGGTGGAAGCAAATCGATTTATTGTGAAGTTCATCGTCTGACAGAATTAAACTCATTAGGTATTCCAACGCCACAAATTTTAGCCAATTGTTCACAAGGTCTATTGATTGAAGATGCTGCTGATCATGGTGAAGATGTGATGCAACTCGATCAAGCATTGGCACAAATGGAAGGAAATACGGCAAAAAAACTAGAGTTTTATCGTGAAGCAATCTTTGCAATTCAAGCTGTCCATCACAAAGACAGTTATTTGAGTGAAGCCTTTGCACGAAATATTTTAGTCAATAAGGACAAAGCATTTACTTTTATTGACTTTGAAACTGATCCTGGGGAAGTACTGGACTTAGAAACCTGTCAAATTAGAGATTGGTTATGTTTTATTTTCTCAACATCATTCCGTTTTAATGATGATGAGCTTGCCCAAGCTTGCGATATTTTTATCGGAGAAATTTACCCAAGTAAATCAAAATACAACGAAATTTGCCGTATCGGAAATAAACTCAACTGGGTCGCAAACTTTAATATGGGTAAACTTGGCAGTGATGGTCGTAGGATGCAAAAATGTTTAGAATTTTTCCAATATATGAAGAAAAATGAACCACTTCCATTAATGTAGAAATGGGATCATTTATTTTCCAATCATTTTACTTCTCAGTTTTGATATCACACAGAATCGGGATTTTGACCAAGACACTGAGTCCGCCCAACTCCTCACTACGGGATAAAGACAGTTCACCACCTAAATGTTGAATGGCTTTATCCACGATTGACAATCCCAAACCACTGCCCACTTCCAAGTGATGATGTACACGATAAAAACGTTTTAAGACTTTATCGTACATCTCTGGATCAATCCCTAAACCACTGTCCTCAATCAAAACATACGCAGAATCATGAATATCTTCAAATACCGAGATATTAATCATGCCTGAGACAGGGGTATATTTTATTGCGTTATCAATCAAATTAAAAATGATTGAATGAAGACTATGTTCTACACTTTTTAAAATCACTGTTTCATTACGAACAAAGCCAAGATCGATATCTTTTTCCATTGCGAGATTCATCAACTGTTCTACACAATTGAGTGCCACATCATTTAGCTTAAATTGAGTCACTTGAACTTCATGACTCAATGAGGAATCTTGCTTTGCCAAAGCAAGCAGTTGCGTGACCAAATGCTGCATCCGAGCCAAGCCTTTGCTTAAATTTTTTAGATTTTCCTCTTCAGGAAACTGGCTCATCAAAATTTTCGTTTGTAGATTCAATGCGGTGATGGGTGTACGTAACTCATGTGCAGCGTCTGCCACAAATTGGCGCTGTTCTTGTTGAGCAACAGAAATTCGCTCAAACAAATGATTCATTTCATGGATCGTCGGCAGTAATTCTTCTGGATAGTGCGCATTTTGAATTGCCACCAATGAATTTGAATCACGTTTTGCCAGTTCGGATTTAAAGTCTTCAAGCGGTTTCAAACTGCGACGAATAATATAAACCAAGCCCAACAAAGCAAATGGAATGATCAGTAAATATGGAAGAAACATACTGCCTGCAAGCTCTAAAGCCAAATGCTCTCTGACTTTTTCTTGCTGGCTGATTTGAATCTGATAATTAGCTGTGGGTAAGATATAAGTAATCCAAGTGCCATGCGTTGTATCTTGGCTATAAAAACCAGCCTTTTGTTTAGGTTCAACAATGACATGATGTGGCGTATTTTGCGTTTGACTAGGATCAGCATATGCCCAAACATCTATAAATAAATCTTCTTCATGATAGCGTTTGTGTATATCAAAATGACTTTGAATGGGCCTTGGATTTAACTCCACCCGTTCGGCCAGATAAACCATTTGTGCATCTAAAATTTCGTTGATCTCTTCTAAAGAAATTTTATAAGCGGAAAAAACCAACACGCAACCAAGTAAAATACTAAAAATAGAGGTATAACGAATTAAACGCTTTCTTAAGGAAAATGCTGTTTCCATATCATTCCGCTTTTTGTGGTTGCCCCAAACGATAACCTAACCCACGAATTGTACGAATAATATCTTTACCCAATTTCGATCGGATATGATGCACATAGACTTCAATTGTATTACTGTTGATTTCACTATCAAAAGCATACAATTTATCTTCTAAATTAGATTTAGAAAATATTTTATTGGGATGGGTCATTAACGGAATAAGAATCGCCCATTCACGATTTGAAAGCTCCACCGTTTCACCTTTTAGTGTTGCAATATGCTGTTCAACATCTAAAACAATTTCACCATTTTTTAGCAGATTTGAAGCACTTCCAGTTACGTCTTTCGCTGTATCACCTGTACGACGTAATAACGCATGGATACGAGCCACCAATTCATCGAACTCATAAGGCTTAATCAAATAATCATCTGCACCTTGATTTAAGCCTTCAACACGATTCTGTAATTGATCACGTGCTGAAATAATCAGTACAGGTAAACTAGAACGTTGACGGATTTGCTTTAAGACCTGCATCCCATCCATCATGGGCAAGCCTAAATCAAGTAAGACCAAATCAAATTGTTTCTCAGAAATAAGCTTGAGGCCATCTAAACCATTATTCACCCATTCCACATCAAAGCCTTGATATTTCAATAATGTTTTAGATGATTCTGCAATCATAAAATCATCTTCTATCATCAAAATTTTGGTCATGGTTTATATCCTTTCAATCAGCTTTGTACAGCACACTGGTGCAACATATTATTTTTTTGATCTATGACTTGAGTTTGGACATTTAACAAACTCAAAAGACTTGGAAATAAATTATCTTGACTCAATGTTGCCTGTTTTTGTTGATTTAAACAATTGATTTGTTTTGCTGCTACAGATTTCCATGCATCTGAAAACCACATCACCATAGGTACATGGGTTTGTTGAGTAGGTGCAATCGCATAAGGTGCGCCATGTAAATACATACCACGTTCACCTGTAGACTCGCCATGGTCAGATAAATACCAAAAACCTGTGCGATAATTTTCTTGCTGTTTTAAAGTTTCAATCAATTGATTTAGAATATGATCTGTATAGACAATCGAGTTATCATAAGTATTAATCAATTCAGTCGATGAACAGCCTTGTATCGCATTGGTTTCACAAGTCGGTTTGAAATTTTTAAATTCATTTGGTGCACGTTTATAATAAGCAGGTCCATGACTTCCCATTTGATGTAATACAATCAAATGTGCTTGCTTGTCATCTTTTGGCAATTGGCTTAAATATAGGTTTAAGCTGTCTACCAAAATACCATCTTGACATTCGCCACCTTGGCACCATTTTTTCTCTAAATCTTGAGGGATAACAAATTTCTCAACACGATCACAAGTGCCCTTACATCCTGAATTATTATCAATCCACGTCACCTTATAACCTGCACGTTGTGCAATATCCAGTAAACCTTCTCGATGACTTGCAAGTTGCTCATCATAATCTTGACGCGGCATGCCTGAGAACATACAAGGCACTGAAACTGCGGTTGCTGTACCGCAAGAACTGACTTGAGAAAAATTAATTAGACCAGACTGTTTTGACAATTCAGGATTGGTATTTTTTGCATAACCATTTAAAGAAAAACTTTCTGCACGTGCAGTTTCACCGACCACCAAAACCATCAATTTAGGTTTATGCTGTAAAGCAACATCCTCGACTAAATGTGCATCTTCACCATAACGAATCAAAGGTAGATTTTTTTTCGGTGCTTTTTTATGAAAATAAGAAAGTGTTGAAGCCACTGCATTTTGCGGAGAAATCATGCCTTTTAAATCACGATGCTCACGAAATATAGCTGCATAATCCACATAAAAAACAAATAATAATGCAGCAATTACAGCGAAAGAGCCCGCAATATTTAGGCTTTTAAATAACAGTATTTTGCCAATTTTTTCTGGTTTAATTCTTACCCAAAGAATAATGATGATGGGTAAAACAACAAATCCCAGTGTCCAAATAAAAAATTGCAAAGAAAGTAAGTCTGACACTTCACTAGGATCTGTTTGTACCATATTTTGAATTTGATCAGGCGAAATCACCACGCCCAATGAATTGACAAAATAAGCACTAAATCCACCAATGAAGACCAAGATAATTGCAAAAAATTTTGCTGTCCATTTCCAGTCTAAAATTTGTAATAACAGATTATATAAAGCAACCAGCACAAAACCTGTCGCGATCAGAAAAAGTTGTGCTTTAACCCCCTGATAAGGCGTTAGAGACTGGACTTTATTTAAAAAACTAAAATTCAGACACAAGCCTAACCACACTGCGACAATAAAATTAAAAGCAGTTAGGGAAATTGAGACTTCACGTCGTTTTATACGCTGTATTAAGTTAGACATTACTTTGGCAATACTCTTTTCAATAGTGTTAAGTTAAAAAATGAAGCTTAAACTGAACTTAAAAAGCACTTTCCCAAGCATATTGCGCCACTGATCCTATTTGTAATTACCTTAATATTTCTCATAATCTGAGAAATTTAAAATCAAATAAAAAACTATAAAAAAGTTAGTATTATTTTATAGCTTGTAGATTTTAATCCTGCTTAATCGATCCACAGCAATTTTTTGAGTTAATTATTGGGAGCTGAAATTACTTTAAATCCAATAAATGGGATAATACACGAATAGATTTCTACACATTTAAAAATGACGAAAAAGTAATTTTTATTTTCCGTTCAATGCAAAACACATCAATATTTAATTAAAAAATAAAGATAAAATCACATTAATTCAAAGATATTTATATATAAATTAAATTTTATTAACCACGCAATTTATTTTATGATTTTATAATATATTATTAGTTTAATGATACCTAAGAAAAATTATTTAATCTATTTAATTCAATCAAAAAACGACTAATCATAGCATTACATACTAAATACTCACCTTGCATATTATAAAAATTTAAGCTCATAATATTATGAATAACGTATCTTTTTAATCCAATATATAATCGGGATTAGACAAAAAATGCCTATCACCAAAATCAAACTTAAGTAATTTAAATATCCCAATTGATCGCCAATCATGCCGCTTAATGTATATAACAACCCACTGACTGTTGCCATAATAGAGACCTGAAAAGTGAAATCTGTACCTGCATGTTCTTGACGACTATATTGCATCACTAAAGTTAAGATTATGACTAAAAGCATTGCAGCAAACAGATCTTCTAAAGCATTAATCAAATAAATTAACCACGGTGCTACAAAGTGCGATTGTTCATATTGAGCTGCTAACCACACGAACCCTGCTAAACTGATCAATTTCAAAATAGAAAACAGGATTAAAGCTTGGTGACGCTTTAGTTTTTTTAGCATTAAACTGGCCAAGCCTGCACCCAATAGTGCAGAAAATGCCCCCAACATAGTGATATAAATGCCGATTTGAGAAAGACTCAACTGTAGATCAACCAACAAAGGTTTGGTAATTGGACCTGTAAAGCCATCCGTTATTTTGATGGTACAAAGCACAAAGAACCATGCTCTTAGTTTTTTATTGACAAAGAAATAAGTTAAATAGGTTTTAAATTTTTCAATAAAATGCTGTGCAACGTCATCCTGTAAATGTGCTAAAGCAGTCTTTTTTAAGTGCTTAGGTTCTTGATAAAACCAAATAGGAATTGTATTTAAAGCCACAATTCCTGCCAAAATCAAAAACGTACTTTGCCAGCTTAGCCAGTCCATTGCCCATAGGATTGCCCCGCCCCCAATAATAAATCCTAAACGAGAGCCAATGACTTGAATCATATTCCCAATATGTTGCTGATCCCCTTTTAAAATACTAACGGCTAAGCCATCCGTTGCAATATCTTGGGTTGCACCAATACTGTTCATACAGAGCAAAGCCATAAAAAACAATAATAAATAGATCGGTTCATTCAGGGATTGAATTGGTAAAAAAGATAAAATGGTTAGGATAGCAATGGTTAAAACTTGGGTTGGAATAATCCAACTTCGATAATGCCCTTTGGAACCATGTCCAAAACTGTCCACAAAAGGCGCCCATAAAATTTTAATTGCCCAAGGCGCCATGAGTAATCCAAAGCCGCCGATATGCGCCAAAGACACGCCTTGTGAGCGTAAAATCACTGGTAAGGCATGGGTCATAAAACCTACAGGTAAACCCTGCGCCCAATACAGTGAAAATAACAACAAATAAGTATGTCGCATGCAATCTAAACTCGAACGATGTCAATATAAATGGGCCTAACTTGATCTTGTGTGTATTGCTTTAATCTACAAATTTTGTAATATTTACATTTTGCAGATAGTCACTATTAAGCAAAAAACTAAAATCAATACAAGAGCAGTCATATAAAAATACAATGTCACAAAACTTTCCGATCATACCAGATCAAGTACCCCAACGTGGTACCAGCACCAGCCGTAATATCTTTAAAAACCTTTACTTAGTTCAAGGCTGGGGATTTGAGGGTGAATTTCCCAACTTACCTAAAGCCGTGGTATTTATTGCACCACACACCTCGAATTATGATGGTCTATATGCTTTCCTCGCCATGTTAGGTATTGGTGTTAAAGTCACAATTTTTGGAAAAGATAGCCTGTTTAAGCCACCTCTCAAAGCACTTTTTGAGTGGATTGGTGTCATTCCCGTACAGCGTGATTCACCGCATGGACTCACCCAACAGATTGTTAAAGTTATACAACAACAAGATAAAATTTGGATTGCCATTGCACCTGAAGGTACACGAAAAAAAGCTGAAAAAATTAAAAGTGGTTTTTATCACATTGCAATGGGCGCCAATATACCGATTGCAATTTTTTCACTCGATTACGAGAAAAAGCGAATTCACTGTTTAGGTACATTGCAACCCACAGGAGATTATGAGCAAGATTTAGCAGAAATTTTATCGCGTTTTAAAGGTAACTTTTCACCTAAACGACCTAAATTATTATCGATTCCTTTACAAAAACTATTGAAAAATGGCTAGAAAAAATAGAGACAATCTGTTCAGATGTGCAACATATATTTTGATCAAAAGTAATACCCCATGCGTTTTAAACAACTTGGTTTTATAGGCTTATTGGGTCTAGCCCTTGTTGGCTGTGACAAAACAACCAAAATTCCAACTCAGACCACTGCGATTAAAGCACGTGAGCCTGTTATTGCCATTGCTTTAGGTGGCGGTGGTGCAAAAGGTTTCGCTCATATTGGTGTGCTCAAGGTTTTAGAATCTCATGGGATCAAACCTAAAATTGTGACTGGAACCAGTGCAGGAAGTTTTGTCGGCAGTATCTATGCCAGTGGTAAAACACCTTATCAAATGCAGCAGATCGCACAGCAATTGAAAGAATCTGATTTGCGTGATTTGACTTTAAATAGCCAAGGTATTGTTCTTGGTCAAAAACTACAAGATTATGTCAATCGCAATGTTGCGAATAAACCGATTGAGCAATTTCCAATCCGTTTTGCAGCAGTTGCCACACGTTTAGACAATGGTAAAAAAGCAGAATTTATTAAAGGTAATGCAGGGCAAGCAGTTCGCGCTTCTTGTAGTATCCCCAATGTTTTTGTGCCGGCAACCATTGGTAATACAAAATATGTTGATGGCGGTTTAGTTAGCCCAATTCCGGTTCAGACTGCACGTGATATGGGTGCAGATATTGTGATTGCGGTCGATATTTCTGCACGTCCAAGTGGTAGCCAACCTATGAATATGTGGGGCTTATTGGACCAAACCATTAACATCATGGGGCAACAAAGTATTAACAATGAGTTGGCTCAGGCTAATATCGTGATTCAACCTAAAGTTGGACACTTAGGTACGCTTGATCTTAAGTCCAGTAACCAAGCAATTTTAGAAGGTGAAAAAGCAGCCCAAGGCAAAATCATCGCCATTCAAACTGCAATCACTAACTTTAAAAAATCACCTGCTGCTTTAAAACCTGCGCCTCGGGCAAAATTCTAATATCGCAATAGCATTCAGATAATCAAACATCATTGAAAACAAGAATAATCACGTTTTTATATGCAGCACTAAAATGATCTGCTACATTGATATAGATGATCCGTCATCTATATCAATGATAATCACTAGAGTAGATGTATGAACTTTATTTTTGAACCGTGGCATTGGTTTGTACTTGGCATATTGCTGATCCTATCCGAACTTGTATTACCAGCGTTTGCTGCTTTATGGTTTGGTATTGCTGCAGTTGTGGTCAGTATTTTGTTGTGGTTATTCCCAAGTATGAGTTTCACCCTGCAAGTCGTATGCTGGATTATCTTATCCATCATTTGCACTGTGGCTTGGTTTAAATTCATTAAACCTCTATCTGTAGATAAAACCAAAGCTGGGCTTTCTCGTGAAGCAACCATTGGTCAAACGGGTATGGTCATTCAAACTGGGCTTAGCCATGATCAAATTCGTGTTCGTTTTCCAATGCCTGTTTTGGGTTCTGATGAATGGAATTGCCGTACTTTATCGCCTGTACAAGTAGGTGACCGTGTACGAGTAACTGATATTTTAGGTAATGATTTAGTGGTAAAACTACATTCATCATCTTAATAATGAAGAATAAAGAGGAAAATTAAATGGGTTTTGGTTCTATTGTTGTTTTAGTCTTATTTCTATTTGTCGCTGTGACCATTTTCAAAGGCGTGCGTATTGTTCCTCAGGGTTATAAATGGATCGTACAACGCTTAGGTAAATATCACACCACACTTAGTCCGGGTTTAAACTTCGTCATTCCGTATGTGGATGAAGTGGCTTACAAAGTCACCACCAAAGATATTGTTCTAGATATCCCATCACAAGAAGTCATCACCCGTGATAACGCGGTATTAGTGATGAATGCTGTGGCTTATATCAATTTAACCACACCAGAAAAAGCCGTGTATGGTATTGAAAACTACACTTGGGCAATTCAAAACTTGGTGCAAACTTCACTCCGTTCAATCGTTGGTGAAATGGATCTAGATGATGCATTGTCATCACGTGATCATATCAAAGCAAAATTAAAAGCAGCGATCTCTGATGATATCTCAGACTGGGGGATCACACTAAAAACTGTGGAAATTCAAGATATTCAACCATCGCACACGATGCAATCAGCGATGGAAGCCCAAGCTGCTGCAGAACGTCAACGTCGTGCAACAGTGACCAAGGCAGATGGTGAAAAACAAGCGGCGATTTTAGAAGCAGATGGACGTTTAGAAGCCTCTCGCCGTGATGCGGAAGCTCAGGTTGTATTGGCTGAATCTTCACAGCGTGCCATTGAAATGGTGACCTCTGCTGTAGGTGATAAAGAAATCCCTGTTGCCTACTTACTCGGTGAGCAATATGTCAAAGCAATGCAAGACATGGCCAAATCGAATAATGCCAAAACTGTTGTACTCCCAGCAGATATTATGAATACTATTCGTGGTGTGATGGGTAGAAACTAATTTAGCGCGGTAAAAATCGTTAAAAAATAGGCAGCCGATGGGTTGCCTATTTTTTAACGTGAAAAATGTCGCTTAAGTTTTAAGGTTGAACAATTGATCCATATTTTTTCGTTATCTATAGTTAAATTTCGCGTTACTTAAAATCCTCTCTTTGCATCTGCATTCGAGATTTAAAGATCGATATTAAAATGAAATTACATAAAATACAGATAGATGAAGACTTTGAAGATGATGGGCTTTGCTCTATTACGTTTTGGTTCGAGGATGGCCCGAGATATATAACCCTATGTCGGGATGAACTAGCGTGTCCAAGCAGTATTTACATTGAGTATACTGATCAAATATATGGATTTGAAACCAGAGACATCGAATATTCATTTGAGAACGGACGATTAACCCTAAAGCTGTTGGTTAATTCGTTCAGATGGAATAATTCCAGTGATGTTGAAATTTATATCCCTAAGGCAGAAATTGACTCAGTGACATCCATCATGGAAAAAATATTTGATCTCAATTAAATTAGCTTTTTCTTGCCAACAAAAATTGCGAAATTTGATTCAATTCCTGTGCATCCTCGCCAAAATACGCTAAAGCTTTAAATGCTTGGTCATGTAATTGTTGCGCATAAATTTTGGCATTTTCTAAGCCCATTAAGGCAGGATAGGTCGACTTATCTACTTGTTGATCTTTGCCTGCAGTTTTGCCCAAAGATTCAGTATCAGACACCACATCTAAAATATCATCTTGTACTTGAAATGCTAAACCAATCGCTTGACCATATTGACGCAATTGTGGAATGGCTTGATCTGTACCTGAAAAAATTGTCACAGCAGACAGCATAATTGCAGCTTGGATTAAAGCCCCTGTTTTATTGCGATGGATATTTTCTAACTGTGCTTGATCAACATGTTTGCCTTCAGCCTGTAAATCCAAAACCTGACCACATACCATTTTTGAACTTGCTGTGGCTAAGATTTGCATTTGTTTAAGAATAATGCCCTGTTCAACAGCTTGACCTTGATCAAATAGACGGCTTCCTAATACCTCAAATGCCATCGATTGCAAAATATCACCAGCTAATAGCGCTGTATCTTCACCAAAAGCCACATGACAAGTTGGCTGTCCGCGACGTAACAAGTCATTGTCCATACATGGCAAGTCATCATGTGCCAATGAATAGCAATGAATAAACTCAATCGCAACCGCAGCTCTACGCACAGCTGCAAAATTCGGATTATTTTGTTGTAAATGTGCAGTTGCATAACTTAAAGCCGGTCTAACTCGTTTTCCACCTAACATCACCGTATGATGCACTGCAGATTTTAATGGTTCTGGCAATGAAAAAGCATCTAAAGCAGCTTGTAAATCTTGCTGAATTTGCACTTGCGCTCGTTTTAAAATTTCTGCATTAACATTGGGAATAGAAGTCACATCTGCCTCGGTTTGTACGAATCGCTAAAACTAAAATCAGTAGTTTTAGATACATTGGTAAATTGGGTGAGTCAGAACATTCTACTATGAGTCACTATAATTCTCATCCTTTAATTCCAATCCAATCATTTGAATAAGTGCAAGGCATCTATATTTCATTTTTTAATAAAAACAGTGAGTTTCGGCCTTTTTCTTTGGCAGAACGTACTGCAAACTCTAATTTTTGTAAGACATCCACCTCAGTTGGCTGATTGTGTGGATCTAAATGATAGATTCCGATAGAAGCAGTAAGATATTCATTATTACTACCAAACAATATCTTTTCATTGGTGACTGCAAATTTAAGCCGTTCTGCAAGTGTCACCACTGCCCACTCAGTAAGATGTTCAATCACAATAACAAAACTTGCTGAATTTAAACGAAAAATTTCAGCTTCTTCAGTTTGCGCAATCGCTTCATTTAATACAGAACCGAGTTGTATTAAGACCTCATCACCTGCAGTATAGCTATTGAGTTGATTAAATCGCTTAAAGTTATCTAAATCAATTTTAAGAAATGACAAATGCGAGTCACAACTGTTTTGCCAGATTTTATTTAAATAATGCTCAAAAGCAAAAGCGTTCTGTAAACCTGTGACAAAATCTAAATAGAGATGGTCGTGCAATTTTTTATTATTTTGCAAAAGTACATTTTCACGGCGCTTCAAACGCGTTATATCTGAGCAAACAACTACAACTGTTTCAATCTCATCATATTGGTTACGTATTGCTTTAAAATATGAAAGATAAAATTTTCCTTTGACATAAAATTCTTGCTCAAAATAATTTTTATTTTTTGAGAAATAACGCATTGCTTCAGTGAAATGAGCATAAACAACGGTCGAAAATGTATTGAGTAACTTATCAAACAAGTAAAGCGCGTCACTTTCATAAATATCAGCAAATTTTTGATTTACCCCTAAAAACCGTGCTTCCTGATCAAATAAAGCGATGGGTAAAGGAATTTGTGAAATAAAAGAAACCAGATGTAATTTGTCAATATCTTTTAAATATTCAAAAACTTTGATGTCTTCAAGGCTATCTCGTAGTTTTTTAGACTCTTGTTCCATACGCCACCTCGAAGCCAATAAATTTTTAATCTATTGAAATCAGCATTTAATGTATTAATTTTTTACAACAGCAAATCATCAGAATTGCTATCACATAAAGTAAGTATGATAAAATACTGTAACTATTTTGCCATACACAATACAAAATTAGTACTTTTATTGATATAAATCACAAAAAATAAACCTTGCGAATGCAAGGTTATTAAAATTTCAACGATCAAATCTCTCAAATGCTATTTGAAAGCACATCAAAAAGATTAAAAACTATCTGCTGGCACTCTAACCCAGCCCTCCATCAATACACGCGCACTACGACTCATGATGGCTTTCTTAACAACCCATTGTCCTTTTTCATTTAAAGCTTGTGCACCCACGCGAAGTGTTCCAGATGGATGACCAAAGCGTACCGCCTCACGTTCACCACCTCCAGCAGCCAAATTCACCAAGGTATTTGGAATTGCTGCCGCTGTACCAATCGCGACCGCAGCTGTTCCCATCATGGCATGATGTAATTTACCCATCGATAACGCGCGCACCAATAAATCTGTATCGGTTTCACCCACCTGTTTACCACTAGACGCGGTATAGCTTTTAGGTTGCGATACAAATGCCACTTTCGGAGTATGTTGACGATTAACCGCTTCACTAATGTCTTGGATTAAACCCATTTTTACCGCACCATAAGCACGGATTTTTTCAAAACGCGCTAATGCAGCTATATCACTGTTGATATCGTCTTGTAATTCAGTTCCGTTGTATCCAATCTCTTCGGCATTTAAGAAAATTGTAGGAATACCAGCATTGATCAAAGTTGCTTGAAATGTACCAATTTCAGGAACCTCTAAGCTGTCTACAACATTTCCTGTTGGGAACATTGCTCCACCATCTTCCCCGTCATCGGCAGGATCTAAAAATTCAATTTGAACTTCTGCTGCTGGAAAAGTGACACCATCCAATTCAAAATCACCAGTTTCTTGAACTTGTCCCTGAGTAATAGGCACATGGGCAATAATTGTTTTATGAATATTGGCTTGCCAAATACGAACTGTACAAATACCATTTTCTGGAATCCGATCAGCTGCAACCAAACCATTACTGATTGCAAATGAACCGACAGCAGCTGTTAAATTACCGCAGTTGCCGCTCCAATCTACAAATGCTTTATCGATAGACACTTGCCCAAACAGATAGTCAACATCATGATTTGGTTGTGAACTCTTGGCTAAAATAACTGTTTTACTGGTACTTGAAGTCGCCCCGCCCATCCCATCAATCTGTTTTCCATACGGATCTGGACTACCAATCACACGGAGTAATAACTGATCACGTGATTGCCCCGCTATTTGTGCACGTTCAGGCAAATCATCAAGTTTAAAGAAGACACCTTTACTGGTACCACCACGCATATAGGTTGCTGGGATTTTGATTTGTGGTGCAGCGCTCATTTTATCGTATTCCTTTCAATTCTCTTTGTTGTCTAAAATAATGAATCTTCATTCAGTTTTATACTACCCTTTTTTTGAGTAAAATACTGACGGATTGACTTAAGTATTAAATAAATCTTGTCATAAAGCTTAAATATTAAACAGATTCAGTTTGCTTTGAAAATTTAAAATTAATCTTATTTCATTGAAAATGAATAAAAAAAATAAATATATTATTTTTTGACTTCACAGTTCCTTTCCATACATCTATCGCATACTAGGCTAAAAGTAACCAATCTATTACAATAATTAAATTCGCATAAATAGAGTTGTACACATTGAGCAACGAGTCTACACAATTACAGCGTGGGCTTAAGAATCGTCATATCCAATTGATTGCCATGGGCGGTGCAATTGGTACAGGATTATTCTTAGGTTCAGCACATGTGATCGAAAAAGCTGGGCCATCCATTATTTTGGGTTATGCCATTGGTGGTTTGATCGTTTTTTTAATTATGCGTCAGCTTGGGGAAATGATAGTACATGAACCCGTAGCTGGTTCTTTTAGCCATTTTGCCAATAAATATTGGGGTAAATTTCCTGGTTTTTTAACTGGTTGGAACTATTGGATGTTGTACATCCTAGTTGCAATGACAGAATTAACTGCGGTCGGCAAATACATCAATTATTGGTGGCCTGAAATTCCAAACTGGGTGTCTGTACTGTTTTTCTTCGTTGTGATTACACTGGTCAACTTAGGAAATGTGAAATTTTACGGTGAATCCGAATTTTGGTTATCCATCATTAAAGTCACTGCTATTGTTGCAATGATTGTATTTGGTATTTATTTGGTTCTGACCGCAGATGTAAGTTCAGGGATTGCTTTTTCAAACTTATGGTCTCATGGTGGCTTTTTTCCAAATGGATTTGATGGCTTATTTTATATGCTGGCTTTCCTTATGTTTGGTTTTGGCGGTATTGAATTAGTTGGTATGGCTGCGGCTGAAGCCAAAGACCCAGAAAAAACCATTCCTAAAGCTATTAATCAAGTTGTACCACGTATCCTTATTTTTTACGTAGGTTCGATGATTATTCTGTTGTCTTTGGTGCCTTGGAACCAGTTGAATTTTGGTGGTTTAGATAAAAGTCCATTCGTGATGGTCTTTAGTATGATTGGGATTGCCTGGGCAGCTCATCTGGTTAACTTTATTATCTTAACTGCGGCATTATCTGTTTATAACAGTGGGATGTATGCCAATAGCCGTATGCTTTATGGTTTAGCAAAACAAGGCAATGCACCTAAAATTTTTACCAAAACCAATAAGCATGGTGTACCAATTCCATCTGTATTACTTTCTGCATTTTTAATTTTAGGTTGTGTACCTTTAAATTATTATTTACCAGAAGATGCTTTAAGTCATTTGATGTATGTGGTGGTTGGCGCTTTAGTTTTAAACTGGTTAATGATTACACTCACCCATTTAAAGTTTAAGCGTGCTCTACGTTTGACCAATCAAACCAGCAAGTACCCTGCACTTTGGGCACCTGTTAGTAATTTCGTTGTAATTATTTTTATTGGTATCGTTTTATATATCATGTGGGATCAAGGATTTAAAGAATCCGTGTTGATGATTCCTGTATGGATTACCCTGATGTTAGTCCTGTTTGATATTTTAAATCCAAATGAAATAAAGACTGAAGAAAAATAAATCTAACCCAAAGCTATTATTTCGATAATAGCTTTTTTTTCATATGCATATACGGTAAATTATTTACTTATTGTGCCCTTAGCTTAACTGGATAGAGCAGTTGCCTCCTAAGCGACAGACGTGGGTTCAAGTCCCGCAGGGCGCACCAATATAGATTATAAGAAGATATAACATAGTATATTAAGCCATTCAGAAGTATTGAAAATACTGAGCTTTTATAATTTAATAGTCTAAGATAGTTTATATTAATCCAGCGTTTTTAACGGTACTTATAACGGTACCACTTAAATACCGCTATAAATGGTACCGCTAAAATGGCTAGAACCGTTGTACCGCTAAACGATACAAAGATTAAAAAGGCAAAATCTGAAGATAAGAACATAAAACTTTCAGATGGTGGTGGCTTGTATCTGCTTATTGATAAAAACAACAATAAGTTTTGGCGATTTGATTACTACCGCCCTTACTCCAAAAAACGAAATACAATCAGCTTTGGTATTTACCCAGAAGTATCGCTAGCGGATGCACGCGCACGTCGAGATGAAGCTCGCAGTCTTTTGGCTCAGAATTTAGATCCACATGAGGAAAAGAAACGTATTGCCCTAGAACATGGTGACTCTTTAAAAAATACTTTCGAGTTTGTGGCCAAAGAATGGTTAGCTAAACAAAAATTTGCAGATTCAACTTATAAGAAGTCTGAAAGTTTATTTGGTGTGATCTTTGAGGGTATCGGCAAGAAACCAATTAACAAGGTTACACCTGTCGATGTTTTAAATATTTGCCGAATCTATGAAAGACAAGAAAAATATGAAACTGCCAAAAAAGTAAAAGTTAAGTGTGGCCAAGTTTTAAGATATGGCGTTGCAACTGGATTGTGTGAACGTGATGTTACTCAGGATCTTCGTGGTGCGCTTACAACACCTGTTGCCGAACACATGGCAGCCATTACCAATCCAAGCGAATTTGCCTTGCTGCTGGATGATATAGATCACTATGAAGGTACTATCATCACAAAAACTGCATTAAAGATTGCCCCATTGGTTTTTGTTCGACCAGGAGAGCTTCGCCATGCAAAATGGAGTGATATAGATTTTGATGAGAAAATTTGGTCCTATACTCCACCAAAAACAAAAAGTAAGACCGGTGTTGAGCTTATCGTTCCTTTATCAGATCAAGTTATAGATCTACTTCAAAAGATTCACCCGGTCACCAGTAATCAAAGTGATTATGTATTTCCAGCTGTCACATCTAACTCAAGACCAATGTCTGAAAATACGATCACTCAAGCGCTGAGAAGATTGGGTTATCAAAAAGAAAAGGTTTCAGGACATGGGTTCCGCGCTTCTGCACGTACAATGCTTGAAGAAGTACTTCAATTCCCTGTTGAGATTATTGAGATGCAGTTAGGCCATCAGGTACGCGACATGCATGGTCGAGCATACAACCGTACAAAGCATTTAGAAAAACGTCGGCAGATGATGCAAAGATGGTCTGATTATTGTGATGAGATTAAAGGTGGTATTAAGTGAGTAATATTCTAAAGTTAATAAAAGATCATTATCTTAAGTTTTTCATAGTAATTAGTTTGTTTTTGATTTGTCTTTCAACTTCGATTCTTATGAAAAAGTGGTTTGATGTGAATAGCGATTATCTTTCAGCTTTTGCGACACTTGTTGCTGCTGCCGTAGCGCTTCATTTGTATACTGATTGGAGAAAACCAATATTTTTAAATAAGGTTGAGGATGAGCAAAAGGAAATAAAGAAAAGTATCAGACTTTTCAAAAAGAGTGCTGATTCAATTCTACTTTTTATGAATACAAAAAGCCCGGCGAGCTCAAGTCTAAATAATGGAGACTTATTTTCTATGGAATATCAAAAATTAATGAATAATTTATTAGATAATACTGATGATTTGTGTACTCTCTTGATCAACTATAAGCTCATATTAGATAAGGGTATGCATAGAAATCATATTCAATTTATAAAGCATAATTTAGAGTCATTAGATGATATACACAGTGTAATTGGGAAGTTCAACCCTGTAATCGACTACTTTGATTCATACAGATATGTTGAGCCAGAAGTTAAGAAAGAAAAATTTATTAAGCTTTTGAAAGGAATTGTTGAGGAACTCCCAGATGGGTTATCTAAGTTTTACAGGGAAATTTATCAGTAATTACCATTTATTCATTATTCACTTTGAGAATCATTTTTCATCTAATTTTGCATCAGATGCATGCTCATAAAACAATTTAGCAACTGCAAGTAAGATTATTGAAAGATATTGTCTAAATAACAATCATGAATTTATTGCTTTCCACGTGATGACGAAAAACAAAACGTCTTATTCTGACGCACCATTGTTTATCCACAGTTTATAAATTTGAATTTAAATTACTAGAAAATTATCATGAATTTGATTGTGTAACGATATCAAGTTTATGAAGGAAAGGATTATCGCGCTCATCGACATTAATAATTGTTATGTGTCCTGTGAGCGCTTGTTTCAGCCAAAGTTAAACAATAGACCAGTCATTGTACTCAGTAATAATGATGGCTGCGCTGTTGCACGTTCTCAGGAAGCCAAGGATCTAACTGGGTGCGTAATCGCCTTTGCACACTCAAACCCATTTGATACCAAGAAGCCATTTTATAAAGCATCTGTGAGTGTTTCATTTCCTGAGCCAACGGATTCAGCAGCGGTGATCATTAAACACATCCTTAAACAAATAGATAAGGTTTATAAAGAAGGTGTAGATTTTAAGAAGTGCGGTGTGATTCTGACTTGCATTGAATCTAAGTCGAGATATGTGCCTGATCTACTTGCTGATCATGAAGTTATTCAGAGGAATGACAATCTTCAGTGTGCGCTAGAACAAGTAAATGAAAAATTTAGTAAAAAGCTGGCAATTGGACCATGCTTACTTAAAGACAGAAAATGGAGCATGAGTCGAGGGAAATTGACGCAGAATTACTTTAGTTGGGATGGGTTGTTGACTGTAGGTGATTAGACTTTGACAAGCTTTTTATTACTTATCTTTATCCTTAATTAACACCTTGCTATTAATTTTTGGAACATCATTTTGTTTAATTTTATACATATACGCGGCAGATGATATCATGGCGACTATTGAAAATCCCAAAGCAATATATATAAATTTATTGCTTCTTTGAGATTCCTTCAAATTTGAAATAAAGTTAAATAGTGTAGATAGAATTAAAATAATTAAGGCAGATAAAAAAGAAAGAACCAAAATCAGTGTTGCTAAATTTATATTTGCTTGTAATAACCCAGTGGTAGCACTAATAATCTGCATACCACCAAATATCGTAATAATAATAGAGGCAAAAATACCTAGAATAGTAATGTAGTTTACCATCATATCATCATAAGTTTTTTTAGCTTTTTCAGCTTGGTCTTTAGCTTCTTTTGCGGTCTTACCTGCTTGTTTTGCAACTTTATCAGCATTAATAGCAAGCTCTTGAGCAACTTTGGCAACATAAATTTTTTGAGTTGCTGCTAAAAAAATGTGTGTTCTAAATTTTGATATGCATAAGTGTTTTGAGTGCTTTTTTCCAGTTCTAATATTTAAAGGATATCGAATCAGAAATCTGTTTTCTAATTCTTCCAACATTAAATCTAGATCAATCAAGTTGATTTCATCACTGAAATCATAAATAAAACTAGTTATATCATCATATGGAATATCTATATTTGGCAAGCAGTTCTTATCTGCAATAACTCTTTCAAATAAGTTAACCAAATTAACTAAAGCAGCATCTTGAGCAGGACTAGTAATTAATCTTTTCAGAAATTCATCAAGAATATCTATTTGTGCAGTCATTACTAGTCCTAAATTTTAAAAACAAATTTTAATTTTTAAAATAATCCAAAATCTCTTGATCAGAATAGATCAAACCTTTAGCGCCTGAAAGGATTTGATCCTCACATTTCTTCCAAGGTTCTTCTTTATGAGTCAACTCCACCAATTCAAAGGGACCTTTATCAATATATTTTTCAATAGTTGAATTAATTACCTGAATGTAAGGGCTTGATTCTACACTAGCTCTATCGAATGGAATTATTTCAAAACTAAACCCACCATTAGCACTGTCAGAAAACTTATAAGTTCCTATAGATGATTCTATATGAGAAGTTCCATGGATTTTAAAACCATGGTAAACATTGCTTACAACAGGTCCAAACTTCCACTTCTCAATTTGATCATCAAAAATTCTAACATTACAATTAACTAAGCAATCAACATAAACATAATATAGGATTTTTTGAAGCTTAATTGGAGTTAGGTTGCTTTTTCTCAGAGTTGAATTAACATATTCTACTATGTAGTTAGCTACATCCATTGAACTAAATATTTTATTATTCATAATTAACCTCACAAATTTTATTTAACTCTCTTTCACCTATTAAATTTAGGAACATAAAGACACTTAACATTGTCGATGCTTGGTGAAAGTTTTCATTTCAATACTCGGATTCAATTTAAAACGTGAAGAAAAGAGCCGAAAAATCTTCATGATCGACTCTTATGGCTCTTATTAAATCCTATAAACCGAACAAATACAATATAACGTGGAACAATTTTGTTTCACAGCGTGACAACTTGTGTCGTGTTGATTTAATAGTTAGAAGTTTATAAGGTTAAATATTTTATTTTATTCATTTAATTATATGATTCTTCGCATCATTCAAAGCGCTACACTCATTGTATTTTGCGACAGTATCAATGATCCATAGGGTTATTTCTTTTCCCTGTCCTGATTCCAGTTTAAGGAGTTTAGGGCAAGTTGTCATTCAGATATGAAAATTTACCTAAAATTTATTATTATGTTAATTTTAGACTTTCTAAATTATTGAACTAACATTAGATGGGAAAAACCTCTATTCCATCCACGGTAATCTTTAAGCTCTTAATAGTAAGCCATGCCCAAACTCGAACATTTAACACGATTCTATGTTGTTGAATGTCAAAAGAGAAAGATGGAATAAACCAAGGCTGACTTGTTCCACCAGCTATTGCATTTCCATCAAGTGTAACATATTCGTATCCTGCTCCTCGTCCATGATATTCTACACAATAAGAATTATCATCTATGGTGAGCAAAAATTTTCTATAAAGCCATTTTCTCTCTAACATTTTGCAAACAATCATCGACACACCTCAATAATACTTTTTAAATTCCTTGAGCTAGGAAAGCCAGAACTTGACCATTTAAAAATTGAGCATAAGTCATATCAAATGTCCGATCAATAAAACAAACTAATAAGACTATGGCTAAAAGAAGAATATATCATGAAGATATCTCAATATAATATATTGGTCGTTATGCGAATTAGCCCTCACTGCGAGGGCCACGCCTCCCTTAATCTTTCCGCATCAACTGCGTGTCCATCTGATGGTTTCTTTGGAAGCACAGGTCAAGCGACTACTTTTAACTTTGAGTTGCTTTGACAAGCTGTCAGCATTGGCACTAGCAAGACGACTATCAGACTCAATTTGTTTAATTTTGGCATTATAGTTTTGCTCCGCTTTTAACTGTTGTTTAGACCATAGTTTTTCTTTGATTGCTGAGTCTGCTTTGGCCTTTGCATTTTCAGCTTGCAGAATAATTTCAGTCTGTTTGTATTTCTCGATCTGGCCTGTTTTGTGGTTCAACAATGCAAGACAAATAAGCAATAAAAAAGCGAGAAATCCGATTAAGATTTCTCGCCATGCTTTTACAGCTAAATAGAGGTAGGTCATTTTAGAAATAACTCCATTTCAGCTTTTCGACGCTTCACCAATCCAGCCAAAACACGACCACCAGCTTTGTTCCACTTTGGAAATTCAGCAGCAGCACCTTTATAATCTTTGGCATTGAGCTTTTTAAGCAGAGTTGATTTACTAAGATTGCCTTCGCCAAGGTTGTAGGTAAATGAGGCTAAAGCATCGAATTGGTTTTGGTTGAGCGGAACCGTCACCAAGCGATTGATAGCATTTTCAAATACAACTAGGTCATTACGAAGATATTCTTCTGCTTGAGATTCAGTGCATGTATCACCTTTTTTTACACGCACACCATTCGGGTATTTGATTGTGCCAAATCCAATGGTCCAAATGCCTACACCATCGTCATATGCTTCCAAGCGTTTACCTTCAAAGCCTTTGATTAAGTTCACTCCCGGATTACTTGTCTTCATTTGATTTCACCTTATCTTTAACGAACTTTTCTGCTTGTGATTCAACAAATTGACTACCTAGCGTCCCTAAAAATGCTCCTAAGCCTAGAATGGCAAGCATGTTTAAGTCAGATATCCAAATGAGTGCGCCACCTGCGCCAAGTGTTGTGAAGCCATTCAAGATAGCTCGACCAAGAACAACTCGCCATGTTAGTTTTTCAGTGCTTACGAGTACTTTTGCCATCGCAATTACTACTCCCATTAGAATTAATTGAAGTGCCACTTTTTCATGCTCTTGCATGTAACCCCCTATTTTTGGCAATAAAAAAGCCCTAAGCTATTGAAGCAAAGGGCTTGAGATGGTTTGTTGGGTATTATTTGACGGTTATACCTTTGGTTGCACAATACTGTTTTGCATTCTGATACTGACGGTTTACATCATCAGCAGAGAATACACGCTCATGAAACGAAGCAAATGAAACAAATGCAGGATCACCTGAAGCCCCACCCGTATTACCACCAATTGTGAAAAACTCACTGGCAGCCAATGCCTTCAGCTCACCAGTATAATTTAACTGCCACACCAACCCTATTTCTGGTACGTGGAATTTTGCAATTTTACTCACAGTGTCTACAGTCAAGCATGCAAAATGCCACTCTCCAACTGAAATCGAATTAAGCGCTGAAGGAATATTATTTGAAAAAAGGTTGCCACCACTAGCTAAAAACAGTGTTGGGCGAAATCCATATGTTCCACTTGCAAAAATTCCTGCGCCAGCATCCCAACCCTGACTAGGTGCTGTATTGTTATGATAGTCACCCGCAAAAAACTGTAGCCCCGTGGTTGCATCACGTTTAGCAACAACGCAAAGAGTAAAGCTCTTTGTCGTATCTCGAACAAAATTTGATTTTAAGTATGCAGTTGTGCCTGTGCCTTGCACATATCCCGCTGCATAAACAGGTATACCGACTTCAGACAAAATCGCATTACCCAAAATATCTTGAGAACCAGCTAAGTTTGTTTTTGGTTGAAATAAAAGTTTACCACTTTCAATTGAGTAATTTACATCATGTACCATACCCAGCGGCGAACTACCAATTGATACGTTCTTTAAGCGAATTACTGTACCCATGAAAAACCTTCCTGTAGTGAAAAAATTGGACACCAGTTTTGTAATGGGTATGGTTGACCCGTTGTTAAATCTAAAACTTTTGCTACTGTAGCGTCTGAGTCGCGAAGATTTCCACGAGCCCCAGTAGTTGGACCCGCATTTGTGTTATTTGTGCCAAGTGCATATTTGACGGTTATGTTCGATATTGGCGCTGCACTTAAAACAATTTTCACAGTGTCTTGATTAACAATGCTCACAGATGAGATTGCTAAATCAGTGTTAGCTGCATCAAAAACTTTGAACCCATAATTGCCTGGATCTGTCACAAGGGCTGTATCAAAAACAAGTGGCTTCACTGGCACATGAAACTTAATTGTGACCACACGACCGTTTCGATAAATCGCTTCTGGCTGAACAGGCTTCCAGTCTGTGCGCCCAGTTGTTAGCATCCAGTCCATAACTTTTCCGAAATACGCACCCAACCAGCGGTAACTGTTTGGCGGCATGTGTATCCCATCCGAGTTATATGGCATAACATACGTTGCACAAGCCATTTTGATACTACGATTGGTATTTGCCGCCTTAAGCTGAGCATGTGGAATTTCAGGTGAATATGTGGGCCATCGTTTAGTGTGAGAACCTGTTTGATATGTCAACATGATCGGAGCAAGATCTTGGTTAATATCAGTTTGATAATCAGCAATTAACTTGTTGAGGCGAATAATATATTCATCACCGCTTAAGCCGTTTGAGATATCCGTTTCACCTTGAACCCAAAGTACGAATTGGGATAAACAACTTTTCCCTGAAGCACTTGCGTAGTCTCGATAAGCTTTTGACTGCGCTACACCAACATCATAAATTGCAGTACCTTTCGATAGTCCAGAAATTGCAGTTCCACCATGCCCATTAGTTGAACCTAAAACTTGAGAATTAACCGAACGCTCATCAATAGATTTCTGCAAATGAACAATTGCAGCATAAAGCGGGCTTTCTGCAGTTTGATTAGGATTTAAAGCAGGATTAAATGCAACGACGCTTGACGATGAAAGAGGTAATCCAGTTACACCCTGCATGTCACCACCTTGCACACCGTCCTCGATACCGGCACTCGGCACAAGAGCATTAGGCGCTTCACTTGACAATGTTGCAATTGAACCCGCCCCAAGTCCCAATGCTAAAGATTGCCCTTGCATTGAAACATGCAAATAATCAGTATTAATACGCTGTTCAGGCTCAATACCAACCAAGCCAGATGACGTCGAACCAATAGAATTATAGATACCGTCGGCTTGATAATAACCAATAATGTAGCCATCTTTATCAACAATTGTCACAGGGTTATCTGTAGTTGATAGCGTTTCTACCATCATATCTTGCACTGATAATTTATTTGCAAAGATAGATACAAATTTGGCAAGTAATTGCTGATCAATTGTCATCAACTTATTGTTATCTTTATCTAAAATATTAAACAAATCTGCATCTTTCACATCCTCAAAAGAAGAATCATTTGTTTGTATTTTTTCTGCTTGCAGAGTTGAAATAAATCGCATTACTTTATTCAAGTCCATGCCAAACATGACCTGGCTAGCTTCATCAACTACAGCATACAACCACTTATAATCATCATCCGTATTGAACGAAACTCCATCCAAATTTTGATTTGTATAATCCTTTGCTTGATCAAGTTCGCTCAAACCTGTGTCGATCCAAGCTCCATTTTTCCAGATCCACACTTTTTTGGTATCTAAAGCTTTTGCAGCTGTTGGAGATACAACAGGTACACTTGCAAGCAGTTGCGCTTGTGTCTCAAATGGCTGAATACCACCATTTTCCATCAAAATTTTTAATGCTTTTGCGTGTGTTGGGTATTCTTTGTTTAGCCGAGTAATGACGTCCTCATCTTCATTTCCACTCCAATATTTTTCCCATGAATCGGCATTTTTACCAGCATCTATAAGCTGCTGTTTGGTAACAATATTATCAACCATGCTTATCTCCAAGCATAAAAAACAGCCCGTTAGGACTGTTCTGTGATTTTGAAATTTAAAGGAATGAATGATCTTTTTCATAGTATCGATCATCATAATTTATACACGTAAGTTTGTTGGTCATTTGAGTGTTGCGTGACATTTCGCTTAGCATAAATGCTTGGCTCGATGTTTCTGCCACTTTGGTGATTGAATATAGAGTTTTTACATATCTGTCTGTTCCCACTACAAGCGCCATGGTTGGAGCATGATTCAGAATGATTTGATTTGTGTATTCGCCAGGACTACATTCAATAATATCTACAGATCCATCGGCAATTTGTAGACAGCAGTAATATTGCTCACCATCTTCAAAATCAACATTCATAGAGCAAGTTAAAATCAAACCATCAACCGCAACAACTTCACCATCTTGGGTTTCAAGACTGGTACTGTCTGCAATTAAGATTCGATCATTTCTAATCAACAATTCAGACTCATCAAGCGCTTCAAATTCACAATCAACATTCTGATATTGAAGTTTGTTCCATTCACGCCAAGCCCTAGTTTTAGCCACAGCATGGTTTCTAATACCAGATGTTGTGATTTTAAGCGCATTGGTTAAAGTGATATTTTCAGGAATTGAATACGTGATGCGCTTGTCATCATCTGGTGATGTGTATTCAAGCTCTACCCCATCATAGTCCTTATCAATACCGAACTTGAAAGTACGCTTTTCAGAACTAGAAACTTTATTCCGATGATTAAACAATAAAACTGAACTTGTTTGAGGTTTTTCAAACTTCAATCTTAATTTATTACCAAATCGGATTGCTTCACAGAAACACGCACTTGCAACCATGCCAGCCTGCTCTTCAAATGAAAGTGAGTCATCATCAAAGGTATAGCAAAATTCAGTTGCATCAGTTGAGTTAAAATATGTCTTAACTGCCTGAATTTCTGTTTTGATCTTATCCATATCAACATCTAGTGAAGATCGACGTCCAATGTACTGATCAAGTGCCATGTTAATAAGCGCCTGCCCAGCATCATTGGTTGGTTCTAGTAAACCAGCGCCATCAATAGGTAATTTCCGAGTAATTAGCGTATTAAAATTTCGCTCTTTAACTGAAAGTGCGCCATTGGTAGCAGTTGTCCGAAGCCTAAAAACCGTCACACCCTCGTAAACTGATTTGTCATACTGTGAGGTCAAATAAACATCTTTGACTTTACACTCAGTCATCGGGTTCGCGCCTGTCTTAGCATCAGTTTTTGCTAATCTAAAGCGCTGATTTCCTGTTGTTTCAAGTTCTATATTGAGCGTGCGTCCGAATGAATCTCTACTTGTGTATTCAATCCAAAAGTCTTTAGACTTCACTTCACCAATTGGGTTTCCGTTGTCATCAATTGACTGATACTGAACTGTGATAACCACATAACCCGGTCTTGTCTTACCATCTTTATTGATGTTGTACAGCCCCTGCGGAAAGTAGATATTAAACTGCAATTGTGTTGCTGCTTCGTGGTATAACTCAAACCAGCCTACCCACTTATTCGCAACAATCTCTAAATAGATATCAGAAGTATTTAAGCCTGAAGTACTGCCATTAAATAGTGTTGGAATCTTCTCCCAATCGTCATTAATAGTGGTTGCATTCGCTAAACTGATACTGTGCTCATCTACAGCACTGACTGAATAGTTAGCATCAAGATCCACACTCTCGTCATTGTCATTTAAAGTTAAGCCTGCTGAGATGTCATAGTTTTCAGTGATGTAATTCCAGTTGTAGTTCACTTGTTTTGCTGAGTGCAAAGATATGGCATAACTAAAATTTGAACCAGAAGGAGTTTTGACTATTGAATCGACTTGATACTGTCCAGACAAATCATAATATTTGGTTGTGCTTTCCTCTGTCACTTCATCAATCTCAGTAATTGCAACATTAGCACCATTTACCAATAGGCCTTTAAACTTCTCGACTGAGTTTATATCTAAGGCAGATTCAACAATAATTTTATAATCACTGGTGACAGTGCATAAGCCTGATAGAATAATATTTTCTACCCCAAATCGCGCTCCTGATATCGCAATACCATCACCAACTTTAAACTTGTCTCTAAAGTCTAAAGTGTTGTCAGTCGTTCGAATCACACCACCAGTTGTGAAATAAATACTCTGACTTTCAATAATCACATCATTGGGTTGTACAAGACTTTGACCATTGATTGAAGAAGATTTGGCGACATCAAGCGGAAGTGATGTAAAAGCATTACCAACCTTGTAAATTGTGTTGCTGCCTACAATACTCTCACCAGGATTATAAGCACTAACACTAATACCATCGATACCGTTTACATCGGTTTCACCGTCACGACAATCTTTGATTTGATAATATCCACGGCCTAGAACCATCAAACATTCTTCAACTTCAATGTTGTTTTCGTAGTATGTGTAAGTGACTGCGATCAAGTCAGGATAAGCGCGCAAGGTGCCGTAAATATCAGGTACACGCGAATTGATTCGCATCTTGTTTGTACGATTCGCCAGTTCATTATTGGATGAGCCTATTTTCTGCTGATCAGGCTTTGGCATTGTGAGTATTGAATACACACTATATGCTGCCATGATTGCAACAATGGCATAGTACACAAACTGCAACCAGCTAGGCTTTATCACAACATAAAAAACACCCTCAAGCGCCTGTAAACGCTCAATATCAGATTTGATCTTTGGTGTAACATCATTACTTTCAGCAACATAGTTGTGATAGATAAAAGTGTTTTCAGGAAATACCGTAAATTGCTGAGCCAAATATGCACAGACATCATCTACCTGTTCCGTGGACCAAGTATTTTTATCGTATGGATCTGGACAAATGATGACTGTTTTTTTCATGTGTAATATCTCGTCTGTCTAAAACCCATCTGGATAATTTCGAGTGGTACATATTGCGCACCACGTCGAGATAGGTGTAATAATTTATCTTCAAAAAAAACCCCAACATGAGTTGGGGATTCTTTGCCATTTAAGAAAAAGACAATGCAAGGTGAGACTGGTTCCTCTAAAACATCAAAGCCTGCTTGACCGTTCAGAAAATCATTTAATCTCTGCGTTAAATCTTCACCTGTAATTTGTTGCCATGCTTCACAAGAGAATTCATTACATGTGTATTTAGAGGTCCACACTCGATCTAGTAAATTATCAATAGACATTAGGCTCTCCGAAGCAATGGAAATTCTTCAATCGTGTAAATACGACCAGTTCTTACACTATTGAGTTGCGGTGCTTGAGCATCAAAAGTCGCCAATCCTGATGTATCCTTTGAAACACTTGGAATCTCTAAAGCAGGCATAGAGATCATCGGTTCTGTTAAATCATCATCACGATAAATTTTAAAAGAACATTCAGGCTTTATTTTGCGAAATGGGCTTGAATGAATTTTTTTAACTTCATCCATCAGCTCATCATCCATATCTGCAAGCGTAATAGACAAAGTTTGATCTAAATCATTGGTGACATTATTTCGCTTGATCGACATAGGCTTATAATCATAATTCTGATTAGAAGCTGTAATTCCCTGAGTATCATTCTTAACGTAACGATAAACTTTTGAAAAACTTGGATGGCTGATCTCAATACATTCAAGCTGAGTTACACCACCACCAGCATTTAGAAAGAAAGATACATAATCAGACATGAATACTCCTTAAAGCATTCGGCATGCTCACATTGACGAGCTTTTCAAGTGGGTCTAATAATTCAGATAGATCTACACCTTCATTACCAACTTCTACCAGAAGCCGATCTTCTTCAATATCTACAATCGGCTTTACTCGAAGTTGTGCTGAGCATGTGAAAATAAGACCATCTACACTATTTAATTGAAATGAATCTTCAACAAAATACGCTTCATAGTTCTTATATTCAGGTCCATTCACTTTGAGTGGTGCATAAAAAAACTCATTGGGGTTTTCACACCAAACATTGTGCAAGGCATCCAAATAATCAAAGCCAGCTTCTTTTACAACCCATTGAACATTCACATTGTGATACGCGTTCTTGATCACTCGACGGTAACGCGGTGCGCCACCATCGAGTTCTTGAGAAATAACACCACTCTTGAATCCAACAGAATAACCACTTTGCGTGACGCATCTTAATAAGACATTTGGCATGGTTTCTCCAATAAAAAACCCACTCGGTTGAGTGGGTTTATACTTCTTAACTGTTCGTTTATTCAGATTTTAAAATTTCGCAATTGCAATCAATACATGTAAAGTTGTTTTGAATATTGCTTGCAGCATACTTTTTGATAAACTCTATAATTACAACAATTAAATTCCACAACCCAAATGTAATCATTGTCATTAAGGCATATAGGGAACGCCTAGCAGGTATCATTTTATTCCTCAACTCATCACTAACTTTATACCATTTAGTACATTTAACACATTTGTCATGACTATAATCATCCCATCTCTTGTGGAGCGTTTCCATTTCAATATAGTTGCTAGGCGAAGTTTTGCGAACATACTCTATAACAGGCTGAAACATAACATAGTTATTTTTTAATATACTTCTAAGGCTACCCTTAATAAGCTCTTCATCCATATTGTTATGCCTAACTCCCACCGAAACAAATTCCATAAAGTTAAGCATATAGTGAATTGCTGCACGCTGCTTACCATTCATCTCAAGATAGTCAAGTTCAGAGACAATCACTAGATCATTAACACTCAAACCCTTTTTTTTTCTTAATTTCTTTCTCATGCTCATAGCTAATTCTACTTTTTCAATATAAATAGTTGAATTCCTACTATTCATAAGAGCTTGCATTGCATGGGCTTTTGTAGCATTAATAATTTGCACTCTACTTGTAAAAACCCATCCGCTAACCGCAGCAGTTGCAGCAAGCATAGTTACAAGGGCAGTTGTTTTAGAAGTACCTTTTTCAGCTTTTAAGCTAAAATTCAAAAATTCATATTCAATAAAAAAAGATTTCCAAATAATTATATTTAAAACAAAGATCCCAATTAAGAACAACACTAAGAGAAGCTGCACACTTCCTCTGAATTTATAAAAGTAGTCATCTCTCTCAAATAAGTAAAAGTAAACCAAAACTATTAAATAAGGAATTATCAAACAGTAAGTTAGAATATATTGCAAACTGTCCCCCAAAAAAATAAGGTATCAAAATTGATACCTTATTTTATAGAATTTTGTGGGCTATGTTTAGCCTAAACCATAACCATCAGCTAAAAGTTTAATATTTTTCATAATTTTCTCCTTTAGATAAAAAAGCCCTTTATCATTTGATAATAGGGATGTTTAAACACAGCATATTCTATGGTGACAAACCTGTCAACATGAAACTATTTCAAAATGTCAATACTTCTCCACTTTCTTGTGCGTTAAATGCTGTCGCACAGCGTCATCAATTAGTTGATTTTTGGCTGAATAACCCAAAAGTTAACTCTTAATAGGCTCTAGCATTAAAAAATCAAGTAAAGAAAGAAAACTATGACAGCTAAAATTAATAAGAATTTAAATACTCCCTTAAATGATCCAGCATCTCTAGAGTCTTGATTTGATGAAAGTGATGTCTTCACCTTACTTTGTTTATTTCTAGGTGAATAAGACGAATAAGATAGCCCTGTTCCTGGCAATCCAACTGTAGTTCTTGTGCCCTTTTTACCCACATTAACTCTTGCACCATTTTTCCCAACAGATACGCTTGAAACTCCCTTTTTGGTGAGATTCACACGAACACCAGGCATAATTTTAATGCTTTTTCTAAAATTAAATCCCATTGCTTATTTTCCGCAAATTTTCTTAGATCCACTAATTGAACCATCATTGCAAACAAATTTACCAGCTTGACAATGCTTTACCCCACCTTTACTACCCGAACAAGGTTGGCGACCTCGCCCAGCATCAGCAAATGAAGCAAAACCTAATGCTAAAACCAACCCCAATGCGATCTTTTTCATATCGATACCAATTATTATAAAGTGCTACCAATGTAACAAATGGTAAAGATAGAGTGAACATTAATTAGACTAAATAGGTGTAAAAAAAGCACCTTAGGGTGCTTTTTTATGCATCTGTATTTAAACCTAAAAGCTACTTTACATAATTTTCTTCACATTTAATTAAGAACAATAAGTTTGAGGCAGTTAAGTGAAGTGCATAACTAGCTAAATGCTCAGGAACTTCTTTTACTTCAGCTCCTTGACCATGTCCACCCTCTTTATTTCTGATTGTTGGAACGCCACTCTCAAGTAAATTAGCTATTGCACAGAATTGAGTCTGAAGATACTGAGGTATCAAATTATGCGTTAAGCAACTATTAATTAAATTCTTAGAACTGTCACTTGCTTTATAGCTCCAAGAGTGTTTTTTATGAATAGATTTCATGACGCTTTCAAAAGCCTTAAGACTATCATTAAGACATTCTTTATATCTTCGATGACGATAGTGTTCATGTGCAGCCAAGAACTCAGCAGTAGCCCCCTCATAATCCTTATCTTTACCTAGAAGATGGATAACTGGTTTCACAACTTCAGAATGTATAAATTGAGAATCAACTCGAATTATTTCTCCTTGTTCAAATTGATAACCTACTCCAGCTTCTCTAAATCTTATATTTAATTCTTCAATTGCCTCATCTGGTTTTTGTTTCGTGCGAATAAATGCATGAGGTTGTATACGCACAACTCTATAAATCAATCTAAAGAAAGACTCGATAAAATCTAAACAATATTCATAATTTTTTTCAGTTAAAAAGAAATTGAATAAAGCTTGGCTGTTACTTTCGAATGTTTCTCCAAGTGAAAATCTCCCATATTCCCTACATAAGGCTTTATGTACAAAATCATAGACTTCAGCCGATTTACTTGAATTATTTTCAATGCCAACAGTATCTTTAATGATATGAATAATTTGAACGCGTAATTGCTTAGGAATTTCTTCATATTGATACACATCAGGCATTTCTCCACGCAACTTCTTTTGTCTTTTCGAAAATAGATCAATAATCGCCAATTTATAAGTCTCTATTTATTAGATTAAAATTATTATAGTGAAATTTTTTTATTATTTAAGATAGATTTTATCTTTTGCATAAAAGACCAGATTAAATCTGGTCTTTTAACTTCTAAATATTATTAGGTAAATTAATCCCTGAAACTTTCACTTCTAGGAATAGAGTACCAATAACGGATTTTTTTTCCATCATTTAAAGTTTCAATATTGATAAGTTGATATTCAGGATGCTCATAAAATAATTTGGAGATCAATTTTTCAACGCGTGCAGTTCGTTCGTGCATAGGTTCTTTTGGATAATCTTCTATACAACTTAAATCATTAAAATAAATTGAGCGCCCAGATTTCCCTTCAATCTTTGAATTTAATCCTACTTCCATCAACTCTAACATAGCAGTATTAAGTGAAAGATTATTCCTCTCAGCGTAAGTCATTAATAATTCATATTTATCCTGTGGAATACGAACTTGTGTCCGCTTCCAGTCATCTTGATTTAAGGGTCTTATTTTTTCCATTTTAGTTTAAACTCTAAACAACTATTGACATTACTCTAGTGTCATATTAGATTAATGTCAATGGCACTATAATAATGCCAGAATAAAAAAGCTCTGATAACTTTCGACGGCATCAGGGCTTCTATCAACTTTCTTTCAAGGAAAAGTGACATGACAAGTCTAACATTAAGTTTCAACGAAGTGAAATTTAACCCTGTTCAACTGGATGGTCAGATCTGGTTATCTGCTGGTGAATTATCAAAAGCACTTGGTTATAAACAAACAGATGCCGTATCTAATGCATACAACCGAAACTCAGATGAATTTTATAACAATCACCCTAAAATTGAACGTCTCTAGAATAATAAAATTAATCTTTGGATTTATTTTGATTTAGTAATTGGTCTACGGTAGACAATATTTTTTTTATGTCAATTTGTATTTTCTCAGCATCATTACCAAATACTAATGACTTATCTACAGAATGCTCTTGCATAAAATAGCTTTCCTCCAATCTATGGACTATTTCAGCATTCATGGAGCGATTATTTTCTTTAGCTGATGAGATAATTTTTTCACGGAATTCTGGAGTTACGCGAACTTTAAGTGTAACAACACTATTTTGATCTTCGTTCATTTATAGCCACCAAAAAATAATTTTTATAATAACCCCATAATGGGTATTGACCAATAACCCCAAAATGGGTACATTATGTAAATACCCCAAAATGGGGACAAGGAGAAACCATGAAATCCACTGAAATTGTTTATGTGAAAGTACGTTTAAACACTGAACTTCACAAGAAACTTAAAACCAAAGGGCAACAAGAGGAACGCTCAATGAACTACCTAATCAACAAAGCAGTTGAAGCATTTTTAAACCAAGGAGTAAACGCATGAACTCATTAACAACACCTTTTCAACTATCTATCGATGGGATTGGAATTCGCACAGATACATTTGGTCGTTTTTGCTTAAATGACTTACACAAGGCTAGTGGTTCACAAGAAAAGAACAAACCTAAATTTTTTCTTGAAAATAAACAAACACAGGAACTTGTTCAAGAATTAACCGAGGGAGGAATCCCTTCCTCGCCTAAAATTCAACCAGTTAGTGTTATTCGTGGTGGACTAAGTCAAGGAACCTATGTTGTAAAAGAGCTTGTTTACTCATATGCCATGTGGATTAGTGCAGCATTCAATCTTAAGGTTATTCGAACTTTTGATGCTTATATCAATAATCAAATTCAGCCAGTGTTTGATATCACAAATCCAGTTCATTTGTTACAAGCCATAGAAATCCAATCAAAGAAAAATCTTGAGCTTCAGACCAAGGTTGAAGAATTAACCCCAGCTGTTAAAGCATTTGATCGAATTGCTACAGCTGATGGAAGTATTTGTATAACTGATGCTGCCAAAGCTTTACAAATGCGACCAAAAGATTTGATTTCAAAGCTTCAAGCTGAAAAATGGATCTATAAACGTACTGGTTCAGCTCACTGGCTTGGCTATCAAGATAAAGTTCAGTCAGGGTATCTTGAGCATAAGGTTACAGAAGTGACACGCACTGATGGCACATCAAAAATCACTGAGCAGGTTCGAATAACTCCAAAGGGATTGACCAAACTCGCAACATTAATTGGCAATCAACCATGAATATTTCAGACAACAAAAAAGCCCAGAATCTTGGCGGATTGGGCTTAATTGAAAAGTCACTAGGACTAAGAACTATGCACACTATAGCACCACCCGAACCAGAACCACAAGGCCTTCCAAATAAACAGTTCAGGAAAGACAATATGCAAGCCGATCTAAAAGCAGCTGCAAGTAAATTCGATGAAATGGCGAACCTATTTTCGATCATTAAAACTTTACTTGAGCAAAAATCACCACATGCTACATCACAGGTTAAGCAATTAGCCGAAACTGGTATGGATGTCTGTGTAGATTGGTCTTTTCAAGTTGAAAGAATGGAATTGCACATCACCAAAGAAGATAAGCTTTATTTTCATTGAATAGAAGAAAACCCACTTAGGTGGGTTTTTCACTTAAAAAATTCTTTATAGTTAATACGATAATTAATATATATTCACTCGGTCTATCATTCCGCTTTATTGAAATTCTTTAAAACCTTGTATTTGATACTCTGATTATTAGCATCAATAATTTCAAGCAATGCGCCCTTATATCCAATTTGTTTCGATTCCGCTAAATCATACTCCACACTGTTAGTAAAAGCTGGACGAGCTAAATCGCCAAAAAACTCACGATAACCAATGTTAATTTTATTTCCTATCCTCCCGTTATATATGAGAGTTTGTTGAAATGCATCAGTATTTGATTGTGTTATTTTTTTTACCTTGAAGTCAGCGTCGTCGGTGCAGGTTTTCATATTAAAAACACTAACAACGCAAAGCTTATTTTCTTTGGAAACCATTATTACTTGAATTGGGTCTGAATAAAAAGCCTTAGACACCATACTCAATGACTTATTGATTGGAGAAAAAAACTTTCCTTTATTGTCCTGACCAGTTGCCGTGTATATACCAGATGGCACACCATAACCACTAAATTTAATAGGGTTTGCAACCTCCAAAACATCCACCTCACTAATATTTCCTTGATGCAGCATGCTATCGCCTACACCTACTGTAGTAATATCCCCAATAGGTGGTTTGCTAACCAATTCAGTAATAGTAGGTTTTAAGTTATAAGAAGGTGCAGTACAACCAACTAATCCTACAATCCCTCCTAGCAATATTAATTTTTTCATTCTAAAGCACTCCATAAAGTGCTTATAAAATATCAATTAAGAAGGAAAAAAGCCACCTAGGTAGCTTATCTTCTTCTGGTTGCAGTAGTGTTCTGTTGAATAGATTTAGAAATCTGACTGTTTGGATTTCGAAGCTGACCAGTAACAACTCTTTCTGCGACTTCCTGAATTCGAATATCCAACGAACCATCACTACCAGTTGAAACTTGAGCAGTTGTGCCTGGCAAAGTATGGACATTTACAATGGGTTGGGAATTCCCACCTTTGCTTCTAGCGAGATATTCTGAAATACCATTATGCCCTCCTGTTGGCTGTCTAATCATTCCCCCCTCTGCATATTTAGCATTATGAGGAAGATCACCAGTTTTATTCATATATTCAAGATTAGCCAAACCAATCCTAGATACTGCTGATGCTTTTAACATGAATTCGCCATTGGATGCCCAAATTGGAATATCATCACTCGTTCCTGTACCTTTGCCTGTGATGTGTCCGCCAGATGCAAAACCCGCAATAGTTTGCGTACCTATAAGAGCAGCACTTGCATACCCATTCGCCCTCATTAATCCAGATAATGCCATGCCAGCGACAGGGCCAAGTCCAATTGGTGGCGGTGCTAAAGCAGCTGCAGAAGCTAAATTTCCATAAATAATTGCTTGAGCTGCTGCCATGAGTTGCTGAACTATGAACATTGATTTGTAAGTTGCAGAATTTTCACCTTCCGTTTTCTTAATTAAATCAGTATAGCCACTCCAAGTTGATCCTGCGGTTGATAACATATTTCCATATAAGCCCATTTGGGAATCATATGCTTGCTGATGAAGTACTTTCTCATCCTCAATCCCTTTCATTTTGATTAAAAGAAGTTGATTTTGATAGTTTTGCTCAGCCTGTAACAACATTTGATTACGTGTTTCAGCATCATTCACGAACTGATCTTTATCATCCTTCTTATTAATATCCTTAACAGAATTTTGATAAGAATCATAAGCACCACCAACAGAAGAGCTATACTGATTTTGGAATTGCCACTGTGCAAGTTCTGTTTGAGTCATTGTGTTTTGTGCCATTACCTCATAATAAGCACGTTGCAACTCACCAGTTTGCTGTTCTAGAGCTGCTTTAAACTCATTGAGTTTGTCTTGTTGCAGTCTATGGTATGCCGCTAGTTCGTAGTCATGAAGTTGTTTAAGAGCAGCCTTATACTTAGCCTTACTCTCTTCACTATACTTACCTTCGGCATCAAGCCTTAAAACATTAGCATCGTAGGTATATTGAAGCTTCTGTGATTCAGTATATTTGTAGCCATTTAGGTCATAATCTTGTTGAAGATCATTAAGTTTCTTTTGTGCTTCAAATCGAGTAGTTAACTGAGCTTCATATGTTTTCTTTTCATCACCAGATAAAGCCGAATTTTCATGAATCTTCTTGAGTTGATCCTTATATTCTTGCTCCTCTTGAAGACCTTTAGACATAAAATCCTTACGGATTTTTTCGGCTTCTTCTTGGGACTTTTCAAGTAGCTTTACCTGATCATTTAAGAGCGATTCATAGTCTTTAGAACTCCCTGAAAAGCCGCTAATACCCCCCATATAGCCATAATAATCTTTGATGTACTGATTATTATATTTACCAAGATTTTTGCCTTTTTGGACATTTCCCTCACCCGCATGATAGGCACGAACAGCCTTCTCTACGTTTCCATTGAAAAGTTTCAATAGATATGAAAGATATTTTGCAGCACCTTCGGCAGATTGCGCTAAGTTATAACGATCTTTAACGCCATACTGATCACCAGTTCCTTTAAGAAATTGGAAACCACCTGCAGCACCAGAACCTTTGTTATATGCATTTGCATTACCACGAGATTCAATCATATGAATCGCAGACAACATTCCGCTTGGTAGCCCATACTTGCCTTCTAGTCCACCGAAGTTGTATTTAGCAGCATTAACCTTAACTTTTTCGTTGACCTGTAAGACTTTAAGTTGCTTCTCAAGCTCTTTAGTTCGATCTTTTTCGGATTTACTTGCTTCATCCGATAGTGTTTTACGCTTCTGATCTAAGACCCATAGATCATTTAAAATTTTAGCTTGCTCGGTGGTTAACTGAACATCTCTTTCAATTTTGTTCTCTTTTCGCCAATTAAGTGCAAAATCAGCAAAAGTTGAAGCTTTCTGTTTATCACCACCAATATTTTTCAATTCTCGATTATAAGTATTAATCCAATAATTATCGTCAAGCATTGATTTGTTGGCAGATTTTCGGAGTTCACTTAGTCTCTGTTCATTGGCCAATTGCTTCCGTTTCTCTTCTGTTACCTCTTTTTCAGCAGCTAAAACACCTTGATGCTGACTTAAATAAGTATTTCTAAAATCAATTTGCTTCTTAAGCTCAACGTTCACACCAGCTACTGAATTCTTGTAGCTATCCGCTTGCTTTGATTGAGCAATAAATGAATCAATTGTTTTTTGAGGAATTGGAAGATTTTCCAAAAATATCCGCGATAATTGCGTTGCTGAAATTGTTCCTTTGCTATAACTATCTAGAGCATTTTTAGCAATAATTAATTGTTTTGCTGAGGCACCAGAATTTTCACTGATTTGAAGAAAGGATTCAGCTGATTTAACAATTGACTCTTTAGAGTTTGAATATGACTCATTTAGACGCTCAGACTCGTTTGTTAGCTTTGAAATTTTGTCTGCATTTTCCTCATAAAGACCTGAAGCTTTAGCCATATAGCTGTTTGCTAATTCTTTCTGATAACCAAATTCACGTGCTGAACTTATACCCTCATCTAATTGAGCAAAATAACGCTGCGCACTTTTAATCTCCCCATCTGTAAATAATTTTGATTTACTCAGATTCTGAAGTGCAGCAGCTGTACTTAAACCTTCTTCCTTGATCTTTTTAAGTTGATCAAGCATTAGGTTTTGACGTTTAATTTCTTCATTACTTATTGACTCAGAATTACCTGTTACCATTCCCAATAAGCTATCTCTAGCTTTTGAAACATCAGATTGTGATTTTTTGATTCTTTTATCAATTTCATCCATTTCTGAGATAAGTTTAGCTGCTGATAATTTACTATATTCAGCTGTAATCTCTCTAACCGATTGCTTTTGAATATTAAGAGAGTTTGTAGCTGAGTCTGTATTGTCTCTCATTAAAAGCATTGATGCGCCAACGGCCGCAACAATACCTACTAATCCCCCAGCTCCACCAAGTAATCCGAGCAAACCACGACCAGCTCCCATTGTTGCATTATTTGCTACAGCTGATCTTGCTCTAGCTGCCGCTAAAGCATTTTCAGTAGCTGTTAATTCTACGTTGATGGCTGCTTGCTGTTGACGCAATAACCCCATTCTCAATTCAGAATTAATTGCACCCTGATCTGAAATTTGTTTTTTCTTACGAGCTAATTCTAGTTTCAACTCTTCGATAAGTTGCGCGCGTGTAGCTTGAAGATTAACTAATTTAGCCTCCGCGCCTGCCAATTCTTGTGCTGCGGCTACTTTTTCAGCTTCAATCGCTGCCCATTGAATAGCTGTTTGTTCAACTAATTGGGTAGCTTTTCCATATCCTGCAACTACACTTTTATAAAGTGCAGGAATATAAGTGCCAACCCAATAAGCACCACCGATCATAGCAATGTTGGTTACATTGTTAAGGTTTTCTGCGAGTAAAGTTAGAGATCCTGAAATTGCATTTGCAGCCCCACTCCCTTTACCAGCCTCACCAACAAACTTAGTGACTTCATTGGATAATTGCGTGAATGACTGAGCAATAGTGAAATCTGTTTTGCCGAATAGTTCATTTACTGAGCTACGTGCCTTTGTTAAAGCATCAACAAGTACATCACCTGTAATCTTTCCTTCTGCAGCAACTGAACGTAATTGACCTACTGTGATTCCCATACCTTGAGCAATTGCCTTTGCAAGTCCAGGCGCTTGCTCCATAACAGAGTTAAGCTCTTCACCTCTTAGAACATTGGAAGCCAAAGCTTGTGAAAATTGAACTAATGCAGCTTCTGCCGAAGCAGCTGAACCACCACTAATTGCGATTGCTTTAGCAACTGTGTCAGTTAATTCTGCAGTTTTCGCTTGAGTAATGTTTAAACGCTGTGCATTGTCGGAAAAACGTTGATAGATCTGTGCAACCGAATCCCATGCTTGTGCAGTGTTTTGAGCGATTTTGAAGGTATCGTTCATTGCATTATTGAGTTCAGATTGGCTCTTAGTGACTAATTTAAGCTTGTTGTTTAAACCAGTATAAGTATCCACCTTAGCGATCGCAGTACCAACAGTCACAACACCTGCCAAATACCCTGCCAACTGACGTGCTGCCACTGACATAGAGTTCATTGAAGTAGTTGCGTAATTACCAGTGCGTTCGATACTTTGTAGCTCTCGATCTAAAGCACGTGCATTACGTGCTGCTTGTTCTGAGCTAATTTCAATAATGAGTGTGCTGCGTTGTTCAGCCATTTTTTACTTTCCTACGGATGAAAAAAAGCCCGCAGGAAAGGCGGGCTACAGGTATAAAAAAACCTCCCGAAGGAGGTTAAATAAATTTCAGCTTTTAGATTGTATTACCACATACATCCTTTGCGCCGGTTGGGTAGGTTTGGGTCATCTTTGTTGAATCTGTGATTAACTCCACTGAGAATTGCTTATTAGCATCCAGGGAAGCAATATTTTGAGAAAGTGCATTTAGCATAACCCCAAAATTTTTCGCCTTACTTGGAAGAGTATAAACATATCCCTGATTTACCCCATTTACAATTAGACCAATTTGATTTGAAGATTGATTAACATAAATACCAATTTTTTGTGGTAGTGATGAATTTGAAACTTGAGAGCCATTTAAATTATTAAGATTGACCTGCGTTACACCTTCGGCTATCAATGAAAACCAGAATTTATTAAAAGAATTATTGCCATCATTACCATTTGTGTAAAATGTTGCTATTTGAAACATTTTACCATTCTCCATATTTCCACCAAAACTAATTGGTGTGGACAATCCACCCTGACTAAGTGTTGAGGGAACTTTGTAGTTAAATTCTATTGCAACCATACCAGTTGAAGGGAGTATTTTATCTCCTAAAGTTCCACTATTAGTCTTTAAATACTCAATAGAATTATTAGCATAAGCACTACTTGTACCATAATAAACCATAACATCTCCTGCTGATCCAGCAGGCATTACTGATTGTAAAGATAAACCAATCTTTTGATTTGAATTTTGAGGAAAAAGTGCAAGATTAGGGACCGAGTATCCTGCTAAAGTTTGTATCTGACTCAGGGATGCGTCAAAATTATAAGTACAAGCACTCCACCCACTCATGCTCACTAATCCTGTTGCTAACGCGATAGTTAATTTTTTCATTATTCATTCCTTTTATTTTGAAAATAAAATATAGAACAATGAAATAAGTTATGCGAAATAAATCCGATAAAGCTTTTTACTCTTCAATAAAAACTGACCTTTTAAAAGATCGGTTTTATGGTTTGATGATCATGTTTATTACCACCAGCGTATGGCAGCAATCACTGCCGCGATTCCAAATAATACTGATGCAATAATTGCGGCAGTTGCTAATTTGTTACCAGCTTTATCAGCACCTAATTCGCTCATTTTTCCGTCTACCTTTAATTGGTTTTTAGGGGTATAATTCATATATGTTCTAATCCTCAAGTGTGCGTTGTGGGTTGGAAACAAAAACCCCAAGAGCTGTGAACTCTCGGGGTTTTGTTTTGGAATCAAGAAAACCATACGAATATTGTTCTCTCTTATACGTGCACCTCTAAATAAAATTTGTTAGAAGTTTTGATTAAATAGCTCTCATGCCTTATTCATTTCACTCAAGTACTTCCCATCCAGCGCAAAAATACACTGAACAAAAAGCCCTCGATCCAAGTCACAACCGTACAAATCAAAATAGCTTTTAATGTCGGCAAGAGTGAGTGAGTCATAGAACCCACCACCCTGCGGAAAAGCAATAAAACGTCGTGCTTTTGAAATTAAATTAAAGGCTTTGATGATGTGATTTGCTGTGAAACTTGGCTCTAAACGCTCAGGTGGTTTTATGCCGAGCTTTTGGTAGACTTCTGCTGTTTTTTCTTCGCACCATTTGATGTTTCTTTGTTCGTAGTGCTTGAGGACTTTCCCACTTCATCAGCAATCTCTTCAGTCTTAGAGTCATGGATCACTTTAGCCTTTTCCATGATGAAGACAATAATTTCAAGAGATTGCTTCGAGCTTGTACAAATCAGTTCAGCATTTTGCGCGCTGTATTCGATTGGCTTTTTATCTTTACCGACTAGCCCCACCCAGCCGAGCAATAAATGTGAAACAGCTCGGTTAAAACCTAATTTGGCTTTAACTGCACCCTCATCTGTAACGGCCTTAATGCCTGCAAGCTCTTGCTCAGCTTGAATTCCATTGAGTTCAAGTGAACGTTGAAACGATGGCTTATCAATACTCGCAATGAGTAGTTTCACGCCTTCTTTAAAATCAAACCATTCTTGAACGTATTCAATGGACTTCTGTTCTTCGATTTCAATTAACATGATTAAGGCCCCACAACTACAGGAATACGTGTAAGAGTCGGTGCAACATCCGCGACTGTGAATGAGAACTGAGTAGTTAATACATCACCAGCACCACCACTTGGCAAAGGCGCAGATACTTGAACCTTAGGTAGTTTGAGTGTGTATTTATTACCTGCAGTATCTTTCAATGAATATTCAAGGCCGATCGGCTCATTTAAGAATTGTTTTTCATAAAGTTCTGCAGTGTTTTTGGACCATGCGATTGTGAAGTTACCACTGCCTTTCATAATGGTTTCTAAGATTGCGGCAATGTTATTTTCATAGTCTAAGCACTTCTGAATTTGCATTGTATTATCAAGGGTTAATTCAATCTGAGTGATGCACATTCCTGGTTTCTTTTCACCATCAATAAGGATGTCACCAGTGGATAGACTTGTTAATGGAACAGCATCCACTGCAGGTGTTACGGTACCAGTCGGTGCAACCTCATAAGCTGTGCGCTTCATTCCCATAATTGCGAATTTAGAAGTCACAATGCCACTATCAGGAATCGATAAAGTCCACTGGTTAATGTGGCAACCGGTGAAAACTTGGAAGTTATCGATATCACTAAAGCCACGGATAATTGATAGGGTTTTTCGAGTAGTGCCACCAAATGTTAAAACATTGCTATTCCAAGCATTGAAGGCAACTAGCTCTAAGACTTTATCCTGAATCCCATAAGCCCATTCAGATTCAATATCGCCTTGCACCTCAACACCAGTTACTAACGTGCCAGCTGAGATACGTGAATCTTTAATCGTTTGCGATTCGGTGGTTTGTGCTGATGCATCCAAACCATTGGTGGTAAATGCAAATGTATTCCAAGTTGTTGCAATCACACCAGGTGATGCTTCAAAACCAACTCGGGTTAATTGTTTAGCTCCAGAACTCATCAAGTTCTCCTTAATTTAGGCATAAAAAAACCTCCTTTAAGGAGGTGTTGGTTTGTAAAACTATTTATTCAAATAAACATGGTTGCATCAAACGTTCTACTTCTTTGATTGCTCCAACTAATGTGTCACGTTTCTTTCGATAACTTCCTAGAATATGCCCAGCTAAACTCGCATCTGCTTTTTCTAAATCCAATTGCAAACTAAGCTTATTATGGATATTTGCATGTGATTGATATTGAGAATTCAGATATTCTTTTGTCTTATAAAACGCTTGAACTAAAGCACACTTAAAATCTACAACTCTTTCTGTATTGCGCATTAGTGTCATCAGAAACGTTGCATGTTGTTCGTTTAAGATGGCAATTCTTCTAGATTGAATACCACCTTCTGTTTCAAAGGGTCGCATTTCAAATGCCACCCTTCCAAATTTATTAAAGTGATGGATATGCGTTTTGATTAACTGCATCACAGCTTTGTGATTCGCTCTCGCACCATCTGCAATATGTAACGATGTGGTCAAAGCCTTTTCATTTTCCACAATCACAATTTCTTGTGTCGTTAGTACGTTTGACATGGTTTACTCCTAGATGCTCAATTGATTTAAACCATTCACCTGAGCATCAATAAATTGTGGTGAATGGCATAGGTAATAAAAGAGCCAACAAGAAGATGCAATGAGTAGTCGAAACGACCATCTTCCTTTCAGGAGCTACCCTAGTTGGCTTGGATGCCATATTTCAGGCATTAAAAAACCTGTCACTAAGGACAGGTTCGTTTAAAAGTAATTCAGGTTTGTTGTGTGATTAAGCTAATTAACTCGAAACTCAGCTCTCACTATCTTTGCGTAAAAATTATCATCATCCATATCTTGTGGTGCATGGACTTTATAGACTTCAAGAAAAGAAACACCAAAGGATTGTAAGAAATCACGCCATTTAACACATAGATTTGTCATTTCAATCGTGCCTGTATTCTTTGGTGCAAAGCATTGAATTGAAATAGTGCCTATATCTCGAATACAGGGTTCATTTCCAATACCTGCAATCAAACTATCTCCATACTGAATATAAACTTTGCACCAAAGTTTATTTGATGGTGGATCAAATGGTTTGCCATCTGGAGTTTTCTGATTTTCTATCCGAAGATTCGTTTTTTCCACCCCAGTAAATTGACCTATTCGCTTGTATATCGCCAATTCAGCCTCTGATAAAGTCATCATTTATATCTACTCGTAACTGACTGGAAAGTAATTGAATATATGCCTAAAGGAGCTTGTCCTGAATGTCCATTTTCGAGAGCAATTGCGTAAGGTAAATTATTGCTAATAAATACTCTCATCCCTAATTGAACACTCAGTATTTTGGCCATTCCTTCTGCTATGGTTGTGGTACCTAAAGTATCTTTTTTCTGAAAGTCTTTAGTGTAATCCACACTGCCAATTGAAACTCGATTGTTGCCTCTGAAAGCCCCTGTATCAACTGGACTTCTAAGAATTACACCTTGAAGCATTGCAGCGGTTATTTTTCTTTGTAACTCAGAGCCATCACGCAATACTTGGAGTGTGAATTGTGATGGTCGTAATCCGTTCCAGCCCATTTAACACCTCGAAAGATTTTCAGTAAGCTCCCTTTCGTCATATGAATTATGAATATAAACACCATCTTCATAGATAGGATCACATTTACAGTCAGGATTTTGGTCATGAGGTTTTTGTCATTTTCAGGGATTACATGAATCGAGTCATGTATTTCGATCACTTTCCACATTTTTCACCCATTAAAAAACCCACCTAAGTGGGTATAAATTATTCATTAGCAGCAATACATTCTTTAAAAACACTATCATGATAATTTTTTACGGCTTGCTTTTTGAGTTTTTTATCTTCAGGTACATCAATATCATAAACCTCAGATGTAAACATTGCAGTTAAGCCACTTTGATCAGCCAAGTATCTTTTCTTGTTTTCATCAGAGCTATTTTCGCTAGCAAGTCTTAGCTTTTGGATTTCTTCCATCATTTTACTTTTGGGAACTCCATTGACTCTATTATTCATTACCTTTTGTGCTAATTCAGATATCCAATTACAGGTATTATTTACCTCTGCATTAGCTTGAAAGGAAAGCACTAATCCGACGATGAAATAAATGAAGATTTTTTTGTTCAAAGTTGAATGCCCATTTTTGAATTACATTAAAATTATCAGATAAATAAAAGACTGTCTAATTACTAAACTTTCCTCAACTGGCAAACCCATATACTTCCGCTTGGATCTTTACCTACATTCAAAATTTTGAATTGACCACCTGCCACCCAAACATCATCAATCTGAGGCACACCCGTTACTTCATTTTGAAGCACAGTAGCCTTGATGTCTTCAACTTGGTAATCAATAGGTTTAACCAATTCACGCTTATATGACCCAAATACACCACGTCCAGAGTATTGTTCAATAGTCACAGTAGGATAAGTTTGTGTTTCAAAGTCGAAATCACCAGATTGGATTTCTTTGGAGCAAGTGAAAGTTGTTATGGCATCAGCTAAATCAGTATCAAAAGCTTCAGCAATATCGGTCTGCAATTCGTCTCTCAATCCCATCACAGTTTCCTTACAATTTGAACACGTGATTTTTTGGTATAAGGCTTAATCAAATCCCAAATGTATTGTTCAGTTGCATTTATTGATTTGGAGCCATCTTGGTATACCTTTTCACTTTCAACACTGTCAGCTTTGACTCGTTTGGATTTAAGATCTTGGTCTTTATCGATATAGAGTTTTTTATCAATGATGCCTTTAATGATTTCAAAAGATGCATCTTTTAAATCTTGTGGCACATCATCAACATTTTCATAATCTTTAACATTGCGAGCGATTAAATATGCTCGACTTTTCTTTAGAAGTTGAGCCTTGTCACTTTCACTTTGGCTGGTCCAAGTATCCCCAAGCGCTTGCTCAACTTCTGATTCAGTGACAAAACTCATGACTCACCTACTTTGCTTTGGTTGTTTTCGGTTTTTCTTCATCCGTTTTATCGGCGTTTGCTTCCAATTCGGTGATACGGGCTTTCATTGCTTCAATGTTATTTTGGAATGCAATAAATTCACCTTTTGATGTTTGAAGCTGGTCTAAAGCTTCATCACGTTCTGCAACCACTTTTCTACACTCAGCTTTTGCTTCATCAACAACAGCCTGTAATTCAGGCGTGATGCCTACATTAACTTGAACTGATAGAGCCTGAGCATTTAAGAACGCATAGGCTTGTTTTACTGCTTCAGCATTCGGGAATTCATCATCCACTTCAACCGAAGTTGCAGCAGAAATAACACCTAAAAATGAAGTGCGATAGCAAACATTTAGCTGCTGATTTTCAGGAATTGTATTTGTATAAATAACTTTCACTTTATTCTCCAAAACAAAGGCGACCGAAGCCGCCAAGTTTATTAAGGTGTACCTGAGATTACCGCAGCAAAAGGCACAAGTTTACGATCAAACACACGCTCCCAATTCGCAGCATTTGCATACTGAGCAATTGTTGGAGTTTTATTTGGATCTTCCTCACCTTTCCATGAAAACCCGGCAGGCTGCAAGATGTAAGTCTTACGCTCCACGATGATTTCCGAACCACCACCGTTACCACCTAAGGCATCACGCTGAACTTCGACTGGATTGGTTGGAGTACCCTCACCATAACCGAAGGCACCCGTACCAAAGAACATTGAAAGATATTGGTTTGTGCCATAAGTAAGACCATCATCCATAAAGATTGGCTTACCAAGGTAAGTAGTTAAGATGATGTTGCCTTGAGAGTCTTTCACATACTCAATCAGGTCTTTTTGCACCATCTGCTTCATCACAACAGAGTGCACGCCAATTGCAGCAAACTGATCAGCTGCATCACCAGCGGTAAATGCTGCATCCTGCATAGCTGTAGCTGTCATCGTTGCACCTGCATCAATAACCATATCACCTGAGTTGTTTGCAAGGTTCGATGCAATCACACCACGAGCAGCACCCAACAAATAACGTTGCCATTGACGCTCCCAATACTTCCCATAACGGTTGCGAATGTGTTGCATTGGTTCGCTATTGGCAAGCTCAGTCGTTAAATCTGACACGCCATATGGTTTGTTAAGATAGAGAGTACGTGCTTGCATCTTGCCTTGCGACGCTTTACCCACTTTACCTTTTTGATCTGGATCATCTGTAGAGACGTTTGCCTCTTCATTGGCATCTAGATCCTGCCAATAAGAAATTGTTGAAGTGCCTTGACCATTATTTGCAATATCGCTCAAAGCTGGGTTTTTAGTAACGATTCCTGACTGATAAACTGCCGTTTTTTCAGGTGAGTTCACTGGATCTAATGTTTGGTAGTAATCCCCAACAAAAATATCCGCAATACGAGTAGCTGGCATAAATTAGTTTTCCTTAGTTTTTAATAACTGTTGAAATGCGTTTGGATTTTCACGAGCAATTGCTGCTCGTTCTGATTCTGTATAGTCAGACCATTTTTTAGTTGATGTTCCTGAACCTGGTGCACCAGAACCCTGTGCTTTAGGGAAGAAATACGACTTGGTTTCACGCAGACTTTCGACCCATTCTTTAGGGCTCAATGGTGTTGTGCCATCTTTCCCAATGATTGTTTCGCCATTGGCATCGATCATCACAGCATTGCCTTTTTCATCTAAAGCAAACTGAGATAAAGCCAAAGCCGTAACATCGTCTGTCGCTTCCGCTAAACCACCAACACCGCTGAATGCTTGTGCAATCTGACCTTTCACTACCGACTGTTTAAACTGGTTTGCATATGCTTCCGCTTTATTTGCTCGCTCAGTTTCAGCCTGTAGTTGTTTGTCATGGTCCTGCTTCATTTTTTCAGTACGCTTTTGAATGACTTCATCAATCTTGCCCTCGGCAATCAGTTTTGATTCTTCATCCATATTGGCTTTTGAAAGAAGGTCTTTAACTGCTGTTAAATCCACCCCTTCCAATTGCTTTTTAATGCCTGAAAGCTCTGTGTTTAAGTCTTTGTTCTTTCCAAGTAGCTCATCATTTTTTGCCTTCAAGCCTTTGACCTGTTCATCCACGGCATTTTTGATTGCGTCTTGAATCTCAGGGTTGTTTAAATCAACTTTATTGTCTTCTGACATGTAATATTCCTCGAATAACCGCCTTGCGGATTTGTGAACCTGAGCTTTGCGCAGGCAATAAAAAACCGCCTTTCGGCGGTTTTAATTAATTTCAGATTAATTTTTAAGCAAATCGTTTAAATCACTCCAACTGTACCAATCGTAAAGAACTTTTATTATTGTGGTGAGGCATACAAGGCATATTATCCAATATCCTAGATTTATAGTTCCACTTGATAAACCAGTTACTTCAATGAATGCATTTCTAAAATTGTCTTTGTCAGCATAAAATGCTCCAGGAATTATTACCATGAATAAAATCATAATACTATTTAAAACTCTAATTTGAACACGACCTTTTCGAACAGAGTGTAAATAAGTGATTTTTCCATTTCTATTTCTTGATAACCTAAATGAAGCTCTATTCCACACAAAAGCCCAATACAAATCTTCAACATTAGCTGTATCAAATTTCTCTAAAAAATATTCAAATTCATCAATTTTTGCATTTTTAGCGCCTGTTAAAGCTGATGTTGCTGCATTTAATAAGAGTTGCTTAACCTTAGGAGATTCATTGAGCTTTCGGATTCGATCTCTTTCATTAAAAAATAATTTTAATCTCTCATAACGATCAAGATTTTTCTTACGGACAAATGATGGAGTTATCATCTCAATGATCTTTTCAAATATTTGCAAGAAGTTCATATTTTTAAATTAATAGTAAAATAAAGGTATAGTTTCACTCAATTTAATATAAATGCAAAAAATTAAATCCCCAATTCCTTAAAAGTCTTCTCATCCATTTCTTTTAACTGCTTCAATGTATATTTCTGATCAGTCAAAGGGTCAATGAACCGTTGAATTGGATATTTACCAGTTTTCCATAATTCATACCGCGACTTACCAAGCCAACTGATTTGATATTCTTTGCTTTGGTGCGGAAACCAATCTTTGTAAGAGGTATTAGCATCAACCTGACCTATCTTGCCATCACGCTGATCTTTAGGAATATCCTTAACTGCTCGATTATCTGCCACAAATGGTCTTAATCCAGCAACCTTCCCATCGGCATCTACGCCAAGCAAAGTTGATCTACAATGGGGATGCAATGGAGGATGCCTGATACTCGGATCACCTTTTTTCCATATGGTTTGATCTAAAGACGCACACAGTAATGATGTTCTACCATCCAGCACGCTAAAGAACTTGTAGAAATCAAATCCCAAAGCATCCCAAGTAGACAAATAAGATTGATTTGACACATGACTTCGCGCGGTCCTAACCACCCGTTCCACATCTTTAAAAGATTGATCAATTAAGCCGTCAAAGTGAACTTTCTTCCCATCAATGGTTCTGTCATAACCGCGAATACGTTTAATGATTTCATAATTAGTTTGACCAGAATTAATTCCATCTCGAATCGCATATTCAACTTTTTGGCGTGCTGTAGTGGCAATATTCTCAAGTAAGCTATCAACCAAAGCACCACCAGTTAAAGGTTTATGCCTGATCTTGGTATACCACTTTTTCCCGTCAGGCTCCTTAATTGGATTATTTAGTGCCTTGGATAACCATATTGACTCGTAAACTGCGAATGCCGTTGCTGTTACTGCAAAAGTTTCAGGCAGCGCGATACTTAGGTTTAAGAACCACTCATTAATAAGACTGCGCACTTCTTTGAGCTTTGGTGTTGTGTATTGTGCACCAGATAAGGCTACTTTCTCTTGATCGCTTAATTCATCCAGCAAATCACGAAGTCTCACAACCATTTCATTTGATTGATTGCTTAAAAGCTGCCACATTTCATTAACAGTTTGACTCGATGCCCGATACAAATAAGTTTGATGCTGAATAAATGCATTTAGAAACGCTTGCTCTTGAATCGAGTTATTCATGGTCTAACCCATATTTAGTGTGCCTTCAGTTTCTTGTTCAACCTTAAGCAATTCTTCTTGATACCCACCTTCAGGAAGTTTGCCTGTAGCAATATAATCCCAATAAGTTGAGAACGAGTTTTTACCAGCCAAAGCACCTTCATAAAGTTGCTTAGCTAGGTTAATGTCATAGGATTGATTGGAGAATTCAGCTTTCACTGTAAATACATAATCATTAGGATTTAGACCAAGCCATTGCGCTGCATATTTTAATGCCTGCTCAATACCTTCGGCTGCACAAGTCACAATACTGTGTAAACTCGCATGCTGATCATCTTGTCTCGCTCGACGCGCTTCACCTGATTCTTGAGTGTTGGTATCAATAACCTTGGCGCCAGCTTCTAATGCAGCATTCTTTTGAGAATCCATTTCAGCTTTGGTTTTATCAATGCCTACGCCTTCGATCTCTAAATATCCACACTCAGCACCCTGAGGTAAATCCCAAACTGCCATTACACCAGTAACACTGATTTCATCATCATCCGATAGGCCACTAATCCATGGTTGCGGATGAGCTGTATGATGAAGTGATTGAAAATAGTCAGCAGATAATTGGTAATACTTAATCGCAGCCTTTGCCATTGATAAGAGTGGAATTGATCCAACATTTGAAGAATTGTTGGTTGCACCAATAAAAACAAAAGTAATAAAACCTAGACTATTGTTTCCAATTTTTGGTGTTTTTTCTTCAGTTTTCCCACCATCATGTAGGAACACTTCAAAATTACCATCATTCAATTCTAAAGAACGCTGAACTGTCTTTGTACTATGACTGAACTTATCTTCACCTGAACTATGTTGTTCTTCTAAGACAACCAATGTTGTATCTTTCCGTCCATCAACACTGTTCTCCTTCCAGTTGATGATAGACAGTGCATCATACAGAGCAAAATAAGGTTTTCCATCACCATCTACATCGATGTAAAGCCCACAACGGCCAAATTCAATAATCTGCTCAACTATTCGGATGAATAACTGCTTTAATCCAAAACCATCATTTGTCGCATTTTCTTCTAAATGCTTCATCAAATTGCTTTTGATCTGAATTTCAGGAGTAAGTTTAGAAACCAATCCAATCATAGTTCTTAATGAATCTTGGACCCATAATGGATATTGAGCACGTTGCAAATATCCAGCGTAAATCTCTTTACCTAATGGACTTTGTTTTTCAGCTTCGATTTGACCTGCTGATTTTGGCAGATACTTGGTTGTAGCTTCTTTTATCGTTTCTTCGCCAGCAACAGAGCTAGAATCCCGCATCAATTGCCAACTTTTTTTGACCGCTGCGTACTGCGGATGTTGATCTGTAACTGCCATATTAATACCAATAAAAAAAGCACCCGAAGGTGCAAACTATTTAAGCCATTCCTCGAATTCTTCGAGTTTTGACTTTTCTTTCTCGCTTGTTCATTGCTACACCAAACATACGGAAGGCATCGGCACCATGAGAGGTGTGATCATGTAGAGGTTTATCTTTCCAACACCCTTTTTTGTCATCCCACTCTTTACGATAGTTTTCTAAATGAGAAATACCTTCTTCACACTTGGTTTCATCAAACTCACAATATTTAAGGATTTCACGAGTCTGTTCTATACCATCCATCACACCTATGCTTTCCACTACTTCAAATCGAACGGAATAGATTTCACCATCGATTTCATAACCTTCTTTAGCGATATCTAGACGAGATTTAGCATCACCTGTTAAAGAACGGTTTTTGATGTCGTGTGGTGCGTAGTGTTTTGAATATGTGTAGCCTTTATCTTTCAACACTTTAAAATAATGTCTTAAGCCTTCACCCGAGTTTTCGTAGTAATCAATGACTTGATAACATTCATCAGAAATTTTCCTGATAAACCAAATTGCCATTGAGTCTGAAACGCCTAAATCCCAAAAGGTCATTACTGGCAAATGATCATTACTTGGTAATTCGCCAACTCGGCCATTTGCATATAAGAATTTAAATTGCTTCTTGTAATATGCCCCTTCAACTGATTGCTGAAATGCTTCAGATGGAATGCTTGGATATTCTCGCTTGATGTCATCACCAAGCGTTTTCTCTTTTTGCCAGTACCACTGTTGTTGTTCGGGTGTGGTGTTTATACTGTATTTTGCCTTCAACTCAGCAAAATAATCTTTTAAACGCTGCGGTATTTCTCCAGCAACTGGTAAGGCGTATTCACTATTTTTCCACCAGGAGAAGAAAAAGAATTTCCAATCTAAGATTCCTAATGTTCTACCTTGTAATTGAAGCTTTTCAGCTTCCTGGCAGTAATCATAAAAATAACCAGCCTTACCCTCAGCAGTTGATTCAAGCGTGATTTTTCCATCAACACTTACAGCTTCAAAAGCACCAGTAACAATTTCACGCGCTTTATCTGGATATTTAGCACAAATTTTACCAAACTCAGAAATATGCAGCCGTTTTAATGTACCACCACGAAATGATGTACTTACCGTAACTGAACCGCCCTTTTTAAATACCAACTCCTCTTTTGTTTCAATAAGAAGTGGATTGGCGGCTCTTAAAGGGTGAGGTAATTTCTCATAAGCATATTTAACTTTCTCACGAAACAAGCGCTTGGCATCATGTAAGGTGTGCGCAATCAATGCACATTTATCAGACATGAACAAAGCAGCATCTAATTGAATAATACAAACTTCTGTTGTAAACCCTAGCTGCCTTGCTTTTAAGATAATGTTTCTTGACCACTCGTTTTCGAAGTATTCAAGTTGCTCAAGAGTCATCTTGAATTTGACTTGTTTACCTTTTTTATCAGTGATGTAGTAGAGGTTATTTAATCGCCAGTGCTGATCAACAAGTCTTGCTCTATGCTCAGGTTTAAGCATATGCCCTCCTTATTAATCTCCTTTGCTTAATTCATCCATCAAATCGGAAAGAGATTGAATTTCTATAGTGCCTGAGTGCTCTATCTTTCCTACAAACATACCAAGATGTTTACCAAGCATTTCAATTGCTTTGTTAGCTGCTGCGCGGTTGGGCTCTGCACCACTCATGCTGGCTTCTAAATTGTCCTTTAACTTACTCAGCACGTAATAAGAGTCCAAACCAAGTTCATCCGCCCGTTCTTCTTGTAGAAACTTAATTCTCTCTTGAACATCTGGTCTTAAAATAGCTCGAAATGCGTTTGATTTATCTGTATAGCCTGCCTTTTCCCCTGCTTTCTTTTTACTCGCAGTCTCAACATAGGCTTGGGCTAAATTTTCATGTTGCTGATTTGCTAGTGGCTCACTCCCTTTCGGAAGCTCAATATCTTCCATAAAGGAATCTCCAATAAAAAACCTCCCGAAGGAGGCTTATTTTAAATGACCATCTGTATAATATTTTTCCACCCTAGCCCCTATTTCAGGATCTACATCTTGAACTAGATAAAAACAATTACTATATTTTTCATGGAGGTAATGTATGAATTTCTGTTTATCTGGAACTGTAAGAATAAGCATAATTTGTGCAGCAGCAGTCACTAGATTATTAGATTGCTTCATTAATATAATTTGCATCTCATCTTTAACACCCATAATGCTTCTAGTAAATGACTGTTTACCAGTATGCACAAAAGAGTTTAACTGCTTGAGATGGTATTTTTTAAAGTCACACAAATGATCTATAACTGGCTTTGCAGGTGAGTTTGCTTTACTCAATTTATCTAACATTTCAGTAAGCCCAGGACAAGTATCACTTATAAACTGCTCTTCGAATGTGTTGCTAAAGTTCAACTTTGAAACTTGGTTTTCTGATGCTAAGAAAAATAACCAATAGGCCCGAACTACAGACTCAAACTGAGCTCTAAGCAAAACCATAGCTTGAATAGGTAAATCATTTGCTAAAAGATTATTTACCCCAATCCCATGGTTAAAAGAAATATAAATACACTGTTCTACCAATTCCAATCTTGGTCCACAATCTACTACATCGCTGCAAATAATTTCTTCTTTGAGTTCACTAATCATTTCTAGCGATGATTCAAAAATTTTTAATTTATCCATTTAAATTTTTAATAGTTAAAAATAATGACTGGTCTATATTAATATATTATTCAACCATATATCCACACATTCGACCACTTACACTCTTAGACTTTCTTCTAAATTACGAATAAACCCATTAATCTGCTTCACCCTCATCTCACACTGATTCTTAAACGCCCACGTTGAATTAAGATGATTAAGTGAAAGTAAACGCGCTTTATCTTCTTCGAGTAGTTTGAGGTTCTTTTGTGCTTCGGTTTTGTCCATAAGCGCTCCGACTGTACCCAGTATTTACCATGTTGCTGAATGCATTCTTGGCACTTGCGACATCTTCTTATTTCTATACCTTTTATCATTACTGATAATTCTGCATGAACTGGATGTGTGCAAAAACCAAAATGCTTACGAACCATGCACCATAGTGTGATTAATAAAGATTTCATCCCACTTTCTCCAAGACAAAATAAAACCCCTTTCGGGGCAAAGGAAAATTTAGAATCAATCAATCTTCTAAATATTTCTGAACCAATTTATCTACATCAGATGCACGCTCTCTCAATGCTTCTTTTGTGTCATATGGGATACGTGGATCTAAGCCCATTCCACGCATAAAATTTGCAACTGATTCGAGCGCTTCCAATAATTCTTCATTGCCTTTCATCTTCACTTTCCTCTAGGCATTAAAAAACCCCTTGGGAGGGGCTTAAACAACCTGCTTTAGCGGGTTTTAATTAATAAATGATATTAATAAAGATTTATTAAGTCTGCTTCTAACTTTGCAATATCCGTGTTTAGGCGATTAATTTCATTATTATACAAACGTTCAACTTCCTTAGGATTTTCATCAAAATTCACCCCATCCTTTTTTAACATTTTTACAAACACCCTTAACTCCATTTCGCCAAGTACATATTTATAGTTTTTAAGATCTTTGATTAACATTTCTAATTCATGTTTTTCCATGATAAACCCCTTAGTTATTGGAGATTAATTTATACCACAAAAACAAAAAGCCCACTTCTCGATGAGCCTAATTGACCTTTCAAAATAAGAGATTATCCCTCATTTAATCACCCCTGCCTTGCCAGCTTCTCAGCCTCAACAAACGCATCATGAAAACTTACTTTATCTGAAAACCAAAACTTATATGTCTTTTCACCAATTACGATTGACTGTTGAAAGTAATCGTTCGGACTTTTCTCTACAACTTGACCGCTCTGTTCACCACCAATGCAAATATTCATGTGTTTTCCTATTTATCGGTGGGAGTGTAGCACTTATTAGCTTAAATTCTTTGGTATATCTTCCATTGTGAACTCTACATCATACTGAGTCTTAATGAATTGAAATAAATCATCAAACATTGCTTGATAGCTTTCAGCCAAATCATTAGCAGCTCTAAGGCTTTCAGTGGCATTAATTGCTATTTCTGATAGCTTTTTATTTTCAGCCTCAAGCCTTTCTATTTCCTTCAGAAGAACATCAATATTCATTGAACTACACTCTGAGTTTTTCCATAGCATAGACTAATTTCAGAAAAGCAAAAAGCCCACATAAGTGAGCTTCATATCTAGTGGATTACCATAACTTCGTCCACTATAACAGAAATATGCCATATTGCGGTCGACCAGTCAATATCTATCCAATCTTCATGCGGTTATCACGAGAATGAATGGCAAACTTCGCACAGCTGATCATTGTGTGAGTCATTTGTTTTGATTGATTAGTAATCTCAGCCACAGCACTTAGACTTCGATTCTCCACCTTGTGCTTAACTAAACACATCACAGCATACTTAACTTGGTAATCTACTGAATCACTCTTAAAAATACTTCTCAGCAATGCCTGTACCTGCTCTGCCTCAAAGTCACTAATTTCACAACGGATATAACACTTCGAGTTACGTGGCGTTTTATCTGCTTCACGAATCAACCAATAGATCTGGTTGACATGCAATCCGTCAGGCAATTCACCACCTTTCAAACGAGCGGTTTCACACCAAGCGCCAAATTGCTCAAGCCATCCATCAATTGTGTATTTAGACCAATCCATAATTCTCACCGCTGCGTTCATAATTGCCCCTTAAACCTCTAAAATCTCTATCCCATGCACTGACATCATCAAATGCTTTTTGATTCGATACTCAGCAAGACTTCTCGAAATCTTACTTTTGACATCTTCAACTATCTGGCACCCATCTTTGAGATAGACAAAATCTGCAATGTATCGCAAAGCTGGCTTCTTACGTGGCTCATTGCTAAATCTGACCGAATCTGCGAGTACAAACGCGTATTGCGTCTGTAGTTCTCTGATTTCCCCTGCACGCTCAAGAATCTTTAACTCTCGATAACGTCTTGCTTCTTTGATTGAATCGAACTTAAGACCATCACATTCGATAGTCTTGTTCTTGTATTTTGGTTGTCTTGACCTAGCCACTGGCTTCGACTGCGTTTGCCACCCTTTAGGAATTTGCATTGTTGGCTCCCACAATCTCAAAATGAAAAACAACAGGCTTTTGCACAAATTCAATCAAGCCAAATCGCATTAAATGCCGAACCTGTGGACAATCACGGATGATCTGAACATCTCGATAATGAGCAAGCAAATCACGCCATGCTTCCAATGACATAGACCGCTTGTTGTGATTGCATGCTGTACAAGCTGGTACTAGATTTTCAATAACATCATTTTCAGGTTTAGATGGCTTCCCAGTTTTAAGGTCACGTACAACAGCATTCAGATGGTCTGCATGCCATTTCTCACCAAGCAATTCACCGCAGTAAGCGCAGTGACCATCAAACATTTGTTTTAATTCTTCACGTTGCAATGCATTAAGCTTCATGCTCACCTCGCATGCCCTTACCAATGCCTGTCAATCTATAAATATCTTCAACTACTCGCTCAGCACATTCATTCCAGCCCTTATCAAAGAGATCATGCTCATAAGAAATTGACTTGTGAATTGCTCCACTTAAATGCTTTATTGCGCTTTCAAGCTCTTCAATCCGCTTGTCTTTCTCTTCAAGTGCTTGCCAAGTTTTTTTAATTTCACTTTCAAAACCTTTAATTTGATCTCTTTTGAGTCCGAGTTGAGCTTTTAGGAAATCAACCTCAGCCTGTCGGGATTGCCAACCCGCTTTAAAATAATTCTTATATGTTGGTTGTTCGCCCTCAATTGTTGCTAAAGCTTTAGGAAGTCTTTTTTCTTCACCTAATGCTTTAAATCCATCAATAAGCTCTTGTTTTTGTTTATCGAACTTTTTATTAAACTCAATGATTAACTTATCCATGACGTTCTGCCTCCAAATCCTTGAGTTCGGCTAGGGTGGTTTTTCTCTCATAAATATTCATGTATGTGTAATAACCACTAGAACCAGCGTAAATCATATTAAAGTTATCTGGCTTTTCCTTTGCTTGTTTATAACCCAACCGCTCCAACTCCCTTACCACATCATCAAGTGGTTGCTGATCATTGATCTCGATTTTCATATTTTTAAATTTCATAAATCCACCACCTTCGTACTCGGGCTAACGTGGTTGCGAATGTCGCTACAATTGTCTGTGGTGTCATCAATGCGGTGACCGGCTTTGATTTCTTCTGGGGTGGCGTGACTTAAATCACCAACCCATGTTTTATAGACATTTAATTTACCGATTTCAGTTAGATCAACCTCTAAACCATCGGAACGAACAACCCTAAAAAGCTCGTTGGTCTTTGTTTCACCATTTGGGAACATGATTCTAGAATCATTGAAACAGACCAAATCCCCCACCTTAAACTCTCGGCTGTCATGCTCTGCAATGGCGGTGCGGAGGTTGTTTAGGCCAAACTTCATTGACTTACTAAAATCTCGCTCATATTCATTTGTATTAGAGTTGTGCCAAAGCCACTCTTCAGACCATTGATAATAAATAACAATATTATTTACTAGACCGTAATAAGCACACTCAACAGGCGCCCCATCCACAATCTCTCTCATCTGCTCAATAGTCAGGTTGTTTATAGTTGTCATAGTGCCACCACTCCACAATACTTTTCTGTTATCTGTTTGAGCTTGGCTCTCTGTACCTTTTGCCATTCAGCTCTATAAGCTTTTCGATATGCTTTTTGATCCAATTCATTGATTTCTTTCTTCAATCTTCCTTTGATTGCACTTTCGTTGATTGAATAGTCAAAACTCAGCAAATGCTTTTTAACTCCTTCCCATCGATCTTTCTTCATAACAGTTTCGCCATACATGGTTGACTTCAATGTTGTTGCTGAAACACCTGTCAACCTTGCAAGCAATGCGATATCGCCATGTGATGCCTTGGAATGAAACTCTTTGAATATTGATATTTGCTCTGCGCTTAATTCAGCTTTAGCCTTTCTTTTTACAGCCTGTGATTGAGCGTCTTTAATTCGTTTACGCTCTTTATCACTCTGTCTTTTTGCTTCAATCTCAGCTTCAGTTTTAGTTCGCTTAGGTTTTAATTCTTTCTTAGCCTTAGCCTCTGCAATTGCTGCACCCATTATTTGTTTCATGTGCGATTGAGCATTTGATTTATTGAACTCTTGCTTAACCTCATTTGAAACGCCATAAGGCACATGTTCGATCTGACCACCACTGCTTAAGAATTCTGACAAATCCCAAGCTGAACGATCTTTGATGTAAAGTGATTCGCTATTGGTTCCTGTTCTCATACCAACTCCCCTTGCATCATTGCTCTACGCTTCTCAACAATCTGAGCAAGAGTCATTTCATAATTTCTAATCACGTTTGGTACTGGCTTGCCATCTTGTGCCAATCTCGCTTTGTACTGCTCCATATCGTCGAACGGATCAATATGCTGTTCTTCCACCGCTTCCCATGGCTGAACGTCCTTAAGCTCAGGCTTCATCTTGTTCACATTGCGTTTTATCTTGGCACCCAATTCGGCTAAAGCTTTTTGAGCTGTAGTTTTATACTTCTCAGCATCAGCTTGGATCTCAGCCTCAGTTTGCTTGTGTTCTAATTGAGCCTGTGCAACTGGTGCAGTTAAAAATCCCTCCAACTCTGCTTGTTGTATTGCTGTGATTTGTTGATCTTTGTTGGTACCCAAACTCGTGTTATAGACTGGTTTCAACCCTTGATCTTTTGCTTGAGTCACTAAACGATCATACGCATCACAAAAGATTTTCTTTGCTTCAGCTCGTTGATACTTGTCACCAGTCTTGACCAGTTCTTCACAGCGACTGAATGCCGTAGACATTTGCTCAGTCCAGATCACAGTCAATTCTTCGCCATCAAAACCAATAGATTTTTCAGCAATTGACCAAGCCTCATGAGCACCTAACCAATCGTCAGTTTGTGGCTCGCACCATGAACGGAATTCAGGGATTGTTGGCGGCCATTGCTCATGGTCCATACGCTTAATCCCACGTTGGAAATCAGCCGGTGATAAACCTTGATATCGCTCAACCATTTCAGTTGCTAACTCATCAACCTCAACACCTGCCCATTGATCAATAAACTTTTTGCCGTAATTAATACGCATTTTAGAAATCAGACGTTGTGCGTCTTCTTTGGTGAACTCACGCATGACCCACCTCACTTACCAGTAACTGCTTTTTTGGCGTGATATCTATCTCACTTTCGCCAAAGGCTTGTTGTTCGGCTTGTCTCCAACGGTCGTGTTCAGAGGCAGTACGTTGTGCAGCGGTTTGATATTGCGTTGCAGGTTTAGGCGCTTGAAGAGGTGTCCGTTGCTGACGCTCTATCCATTCGAATGCTTTACCTAAAACTTGATTTTTAACCATTCGCTTGTTGTGTGAATAATTACTCTCAAGTTTCACAATCAAAGAGTTTAGTTCGTCTTGAGAGATCTGCTTTAATCCACCCATTTGAAGTTTTGTGTTCACCTCATTGAGAGATAAATCAAAACGAGAATCTTTGGTTTCAAGTATCAGGTTTCCACAATCAGGAATCCGGTTAAGGGAATCAGGAATCAATATATCAGCACGGCTAGACTGAGGATTGTCTAGGGCTTGCCCTAGGTTTTCATTAGAATCACCATAAGTTAATGAATTTAAATCATTTATATATTCTTGATTTTCATTAACAGAGATAGTACTAGCATCCCCAACTGGTTCACACCCTAGACTAGACTGAGGCAAGTCTAGGTCTTGACTAGGTTTTGAAAAATACCGTGGTACATCGTTTATTACCTCTTTATGATGAGGATTTTGATGTTTGCAAAACTTAGGAAGATAGATGCATTTTCTATTTCCAACTTCATATCGAATTAAAAATCCACTGCTTTGTAATTCATTAAGCATTTTTTCTACATTTACATCATCAGCAGGAAATAGTGACATTCTGATTTTTTTGGGTTTATCTTCGACATAACCCTCGCGATCACAAAGTGTCCACAAACCAATAAACAAAAGGCGTGTTTCAAATGGAAGTTCAACAAGATCTTCATTTATAAAAAATGAAGGCTTTATATTTCTAGACCTAGCCATTTTTCACCTCTTGAATAAAATCTAACTTCTGAGTAGATTTAACCAACTGAATGCAACCAATTAATAAGGCTTTAAGATGACACTTATTCGAAAACAAAATGCCATTGATGTTTATGCTGCAGAAGATGGCCAATACATTGTGATTTGTGAAGAAGAGGGCTTTTTCAATGAAAGAGATGGCCAACATGTGGATGTTTTCGTTAATATTGATATCGCTCACATAGACTCCGTTATTGAAGCTCTTCAGGCTGCCAAGAAAGAAATTCTTGACCGATAAATTGCCTTTATTCGATTGATCTGCTAAATTTGATTTCATATTCAATTCCTTGTAGTTTTGAATTACCGACCACTCCAGTTACCGCTGGCAGTGGTTTTTTAATATCCAAATTCCGCCAATCGAGGCGCAATAGAAGCAAATTGATAATCGTTGATGTCGCCTGAGTTGGTGATTTGCATACGAGCCAAAAAGAAAATTGCTTCAACAAATTTTCGGTCATAGCATTCATAACTACCTGGTATTACTTTCAGACCAAGCTTGTCCAATAAGACGCAAATAGTTTCAAGATCGGTCAAGCCATTGTTTTTCTTGTCGTTCTTAAACTTTGATACCCAAGGACCATCAAATCCTATTTCTTCTCCTAGAGTGGCATTTACAACACTTCCAAGGGATTGCAAAACGAGCGAGTGTGTATTTCTAGCTCTTGCGCTTAATTCAATTGATACTTTGCTCATGGTGGTTCCTAAGCTGCACTGGTCTTTCTAAGAAAGAAGTCAAAGATGCTTTTGTGGGTTAATTTCTTGTCGCTCGCATCTACCATTTTTTGAATGGTTTCCATGCTTGGTTTTTTTCGACCATGGATAAGATGAGATTCCATATATCCATAAGAAATTTTTGTTGTTTCACAAAATTGGATGCGTTGATCTTTATCAAGACCACGCCAGAAATCGTAAAGGGTAACCATAAATACACCTTAAAGGTAAATTAAATATAAATATACCCGCAAGGTAAATAAAAAACAACCTCTCAGGGTATTTATTTTTTCTACCTGAAAGGTAAATTACTTAATATTGAATAAAGGCGAACTTAATATGGCTGAATTGAAAACAATTCATGAAATTAGACTTGGTAATACCAAAAAGCTGATGAAAGAATCTGGCTTAAGTCGCACAGAGTTTGCTGAAAAAATTGATATGTCTTACAACTTATTTAGCCAATATATTGGTAAGAACCCAACAAAGAATATTGGTGACGATACAGCTGAAAAGATAGAGAAAGCTTTCAGCAAACCTAAGGGCTATCTTGATCAATCAGACAGTGATTCTTTACTAGGTATAGGTAGCTTTAACAAACTTGATATTGAAGCATTCAAAAAGCAGCACAACATTGCAGATGGCGAGGAAGCTGTTTTATTCTCGAAAGTGGCTGAAAAACCATTCGTGATAAGTAAAAGATGGGTTCCTGTCAAGGCTTACAGCAAAATGGGCATGGATGGCTTTTTCACAGATATGGGTTATGAAGGTAATGGTGGTGATGGTTATATCCCAACTCACTCTGGTGGTGAGAAAGCGTATGGAATTAAAGGAACTGGCGACTCCATGTACCCTGCTATTCGTAATGGTTGGTATGTTGTATGCGATCCTGATGCAGAGCTAACTCCTTCAGAATTTGTTCAAGTTTGCTTAAAAGATGGTAGATGCACTATCAAGGAATTCATTGGTATCCATAACAATGTCCTTAACCTTTTAGCTGTGAACGGAAGTGAAAGGATTACATTTGATATGGATGATGTGGAAAGCATTACCGCTATTACAGACATTATCCCACCAAGTCAGCACAAGCAAGAACACCCTAATTCCATGTAAAGATAAGAGAATTCTATGATCGCAACACTTAACAAATACAAAACTGCGCTAACGATTAATCGTCAAGAATTTAAATTGGCATTAGGTAAAATTGGTGCAGGAATTGATAAACAGATAGCTTCACTCAAGAAAGCCAAGCAAAGCTATGACGCTGCGGAAATAGCAAGGGAGGTCATTAGTGAAGCAAATATCTTTGAGGCCATTATTGAAGGCTTTAACGAAGCAGAAGAAACCAATCTAAAGTTAACTGACATAACCAATCTTGAAGTGGCACAAGGATGGATAGATGATTTTTTAGAAACATATTCAGAGGCTTAAAATTTCTCTAAAAAATATAAACACTTAAGAAGATTCAATCTCTATGGAAACTATTTCATTTTTATGCTTATTGACATTTTCAATGTTTGGATGTGAAAAGCCTGAGCAAATTTCACCTGAACGTGAACAGCTTCTTGAAGAATATAAAGAAGTGGATCTAAAAATTACATCGTATCTTGGAACTCTGGCAGCACCAACTACACCGATAGAAGAACGCAAAAAAGTTATTTGTGAGGAATTTCCTATTACCTACAAACAAGAATACCTTCCGATTTATCTAAAGCTAGCTGAGCCTGCAGATATTGATACAAGTACAGATATTCTAAAAACAATCGATTCGTATAAAGCTAGATACAATATTCAGTGCTAGTACCAAATTATCAAAAAAAACCCACCCCGCGTGGGTTTTCATTTACCTGTAACACCGAAAACTTATAATCAACACCAAGGTTACTAATAGATAACCTGTAATAAACAAGTTTGGTCTATCTCACCCTGCTATATGCAGGGTTTTCTTTTGCCTATTAAAACACAATTACAAAAATACACCTACAAAGTATAAAAATATTTTAATTATTTCACCTGCAAGGTATTTACTTTATTTTACCTGTTAGGTATATTTTATCTCATACACAAACAAAACCCCCGAAGCCGGTCAAAGCAATTCGAGGGTTTTACCAAATGGCGAGGTAATTATGTCACACAAAAAACCACAACGTCTACTGACGATCGAACAGATTTCGAATCGTCGCTTATGGGATAAGGCTCAAAGCTTATTCCTTGGCTCAATCATCATCTTTTTAATCGGTGCGATGTTTTATATCGCTTTGGTAAGGGGGTGAGTATGGAACGCCCTATTTTGTTTAATACTCCAATGGTTCAAGCAATTTTAGAAGGCCGCAAAACTCAGACTCGACGCATAGTTAAAACTCGAATTGTTATTGAACAGGCGGAGTTTGAACTAGGAAACAGACCTGCTGTTTTACACAGCGAACCAAGTCTTCAACATTATATTGATAACGACTGCCCATATGGTCAAGTAGGTGATTTTCTTTGGGTTCGTGAAACATTTTGCTATGGATGCATAGATGAATGGGATGCAGAACATCCAGATGATAGAAGGTTGTTTGTTGATCAATATGATGGTCGCAAACAAGATCCTATTCCCAAGCAATGGTGCTTGGAGAATAACGTTGAAATAGATGATGTTATATGGAAGCCATCAATTCATATGCCTCGTTCAGCTTCTCGCATTTTACTTGAAATTACAAATATTCGTGTTGAGCACTTGAGTGATATTTCAAGAGCGGATTCGGTAAGCGAAGGGATAAAAACTTTTATGGTTGATTGCAGTCGTGATGGTTTAAAGACTGCTTTTAAAGACTACTCATCTGACAACAACGCTATTAGCAGAAATAACCCAGTTGATTCATTTAGAACACTTTGGGAATCAATTAACGGTGCTGATTCTTGGGCTGTAAATCCATGGGTATGGGTGGTCGAATTTAAGGTTAAGGAGCCACAACAATGAATATGCTTTTTAAACAACCTATTTATGGCATCGATTACATTCATTGCGTCAACTGTGGTCGCACCGTTCAAAACAAAACAGCCTTTGGCACAAATGGTCACTCATGGAATTGTTCATGTGGTTGGTTTAAAAACATTTGGTCTTGCAAAGTGGCTTAGGAGAATAAAATGGAATTACAAGTATTAGAACAAAATGCGATTGTAGCTGCATTTGCAAAGCGTGGCGGTACAGATGAACTCTTTGATCGTATTGCTCAAGAAGCACGCTCACACGTTCCAGATGTGACAACTAAAAAAGGTCGTGATGCGATTGGTTCACTTGCTATGAAAATCAGCAAGTCTAAAACCATTATTGAGAAATATGGCAAAGAAGTAGTTGCTGAACAAAAGGCGCAAATTAAGCTAATTGATGATGATCGAATTTCAGTTGTTAAAAAATTTGATGAGCTACGTAATGAAATCTTAGCCCCACGTGATGCATGGGAACAAGCTGAAAAAGACCGTGTGGCTAAGCATGAAGGAGCCATTGAAACAATCAAAGCATATTTCGCACCTACCTTTATTGATTCTGAAAATATCAAATTATCAATTCAGCATGTTGAAAATACAGTTATTGATTCATCTTATGAAGAGTTTGAAAATCAAGCTAAAATTGCAAAATTTGAAACACTTGAACTTCTAAAAAAAGCTTTGGCTGACCGTGAAAAGTATGAAGCTGAGCAAGCTGAATTAGAACGTTTGCGACAAGCTGAAATCGAACGCCAACAAAAAGAACGTGACGAAAAAATTGCACGTGAAGCAGCGGACAAAGCACGTGTTGAGGCTGAAGCAAAAGCACTTGCGGATCGTAAAAGAGTTGAGCAAGAAAAGCTTGAAGCAGAACAACGTGAAGCACGCTTAAAGCTTGAAAAAGAACAGGCTGAATTGCGCGAACAGCAATTAAAGCAACAAGCCATTGAGCGTGAAAAGCAAGCTGAAATTGATCGTCAAAAGGCTGTTGAGGCTGAGCGTTTGCGTATTGAGCAAGAAGCTAAAGCCAAAGAAGATGCTGAGCGAAAAGCAGAAGAAGCTCGTATTGCAAATAGAGAGCATATGCGGTCAATACATAAGGAAGTCACCAAAGCTTTGCTTGGGCTTAACACTGGTTTATCAGATGTACAGATCAAAGACCTTATTACTGCAATTGCTAAAAACCAAATTCCACACATTTCGATCAAGTACTAAGTACTTGGTCAATGGGAGTAAATTAAATGGCTATTCAAATTATTACTGCTGATCAAGCGCTTACAGTTAAGGCAATCATCACATATATCTATGCCGATCCTGGTCTTGGTAAAACTTCGATGGGTTTCACTGGTGATAAAGCAATCTCGTTTGACTTTGACAAAGGCTCACATCGTACTGGTGAATTACGTCGTGGTGCCGTGGTACCGGTTCAGAAGTGGACTGACATTGGCAATCTGACTGAGCAAGACTTAGCACCTTACAACACAATTGTTTTGGATACTGTGGGCGCAATGCTTGAGTGCATTAAGTCTTACCTACTATCAATTCCTAATAATCGTCAGAAAGACAATACATTGAAATTAAAGGCACAAGGTGCTGCAAATGTAATGTTTAAAAACTATGTACACATGTTGATTAGCATGGGGAAAGATGTTGTTTTCTTGGCACATGCTTCAGAAGATCAAAATGGTGATCAAGTTATTTATCGCCCAGATTTAGGCGGTAAAAACCGTAATGAACTTTATCGAATCGCCGATGTAATGGGTTATTTAACTACTGTAAGAACACAAGAAGGCAAAACAGCAAGAGTTATTAACTTCAATCCTTCAGATACTCATCATGCAAAAAATGCGGGTGCTTTAGGTGGTGAAACTGGTGAGGTTTGGGTGCCAGACTTAAAAGATAATCCAATGTTCTTGGCAGATTTAATCAGCCAAGCAAAGGATCACATTAACACCTTAACCCCTGCTCAATTGGCAGCAAACAAAGCTATTGAAGAGTTTAATAACTTTGCTCAAAGCTGTGAAGAAGCGATATATGCAAGTGATCTGAATCAATTAACTGAATCATTAGATAAGGAACACACCTTCTATCACAACATGCGTCAATCAATGGTTAAGCGCGCAAAAGAGCTTGGATGTGTATTTGATAAAGAACGTAATGCATGGTCTAACCCTCCTGAATTTAATGCTATTTCAGATGTTCAGCGTGATGAGCTTCAAGACATTATTTCTCTAAATAATCTCGATGTTAAAGAAGTCTGCGAACATTTAGGTATAGATGCCCTTTCAGCAATTGAACTATCTCATTTCTCTGACGTTAAAGCAGAAATCACACGTATTGCAGTGGAAGGCTTCAATACTGAGGGGGCTACTCAATGACAGCATACTTAGCAATTATGGCAAACGGTGAAAGTGTTGATGCGGTTCGCATTGGCTCGCACTTTGAAAGCTTAACTGGTGAAATCTTAGATCCAATCTCATTAATCAATTTTGATCAAATTACCCGCGATCAATATGCATTTGAGGCAGATTTCAAAAAGTACACGTTGAAAGCGGATTTTAGTAAATATGACAGTCTTGTTTATCGAAATTCACTCACCGATGCTGCTTACAAGCTTTGGCGTATTCGTGGCGGATTGCCAATGAATGACCCTGAATACAAGGTAATTTCAAAAGATACCTATATTCCGCAATCCCCTATTTACCGTGGCCGTCGAGGTGAATCATGACCCTCCTAAAACTTTACTCAACTTTAATGGCGTGGTGGTTGTGATGGACATTAATAAAGAACAGTTTCAAGAACTAGCAATAAGAATTGGTTTCGATATTTACGAAGAAAATGGCGAATTCTTTTATGCGGAAACAAGAATGGCTTATGAGCTATTTCAAGCAATCAAAACCAAAGCCACCCCTGAAGGGTTTGTTTTGGTAGACAAAAAACATACTGAAGATTGGTATTTAGATGATCATGAAGGCATGTGGTGGGATCAAGATGGAATTGATAACTCTCTTTGTGATTTAGATCCTGGTCAAGTTCAAGCTGTAGAGCATAAAGAGTATTTAATCACTGAAAGCAATACGCTCTATGCAACCAAAGTTTGGGATGAATCTGATGATCAAGTAGGATTTTGGGAATTCTTTAAAACTAAGGATGAAGCAGAAAAAGCGGCTGCACACTGTAAAGCAATGATCGAAGCACAGGAGCAAAGTCATGACAATTCAAACTGAGGAAATCGAACTTAAGCAAACCTGTGGTGAAAGCCCTGAACAATACGATGCTTTCTATAAGGGTAAACAAGTTGGCTATCTCCGCTTAAGACATGGCGAATTTAGAGTTGATTATCCTGATTGCGGTGATGAGACAATTTTCTATTCAGAAGAAATGCAAGGCGATGGAAAATTTAATGATGATGAGCGTGATGAATTTCTTCAAAAAGCCAAGCAAGCGATTGTGAAGAGATTAGGAGAAGTGGCGTGAATCAAAAATTACTTGATCCTTGTTGCGGTTCTCGCATGTTTCATTTTGACCGTCAAAATCCTAATGTGACTTTTGGCGATGTTAGAAAAGAAAATCACATCCTTTGCGATGATCGCCAATTAATTATTAATCCTGACATTCAAATGGATTTTCGCAATATGCCATTTGAAGATGAAAGCTTCCATGGTGTTGTATTTGACCCACCTCACCTATTACATGCCGGGGATAAAAGTTGGCTTGCATTGAAGTATGGGAAACTTGGCCAAGATTGGAAGAATGATTTGGCCAAAGGTTTTTCAGAGTGCTTTAGGGTTCTTAAACCAAATGGAATTTTAATTTTTAAGTGGAATGAAACTCAAATCAAAGTTAGCGAAATTTTGGCATTAACAGATCGCAAACCTTGGGTTGGCCATCCAAGTGGCAAACGAGCCAACACTCATTGGATTTGTTTTATGAAAGAAGAAAAGGAGGTAGACTGAATGACAATACGGCTTTTAGATATTAAACAAGTTGAACAAAAAACCAGTTTGTCTAAGCCAACTATATATAACTGGATCAAGTCAGGTTACTTCCCTGCTTCTAAACTGTTTGGACAAGGCAAAAGACAGTTAGCGCGGTGGAAAGAAGAAGAAATTGACGACTGGATTAAACAACATTACACTTAATTAAAAGCCTCTATATAGAGGCTTTAGTTTTATGAGCACTTTATATTTTAGCGGTATATATAACGGTATTATATTTATGTGTAATTATTATAATCATATAAATCAATATATTAACACATATCTTCGATTCCCGCAGGGCGCACAATTAAAGAAGAATAAAAAAAAATTCTCTTTACCAAAATTAAGACAATAAAATTAAGCCTTACAAAAGTTTTCGAACGGTAATTTTAATCATGTTTAAGGCTGATGATAAAAGCTAAAGATTAGATTACTTGCGCCCAAATATTAAAAAACCTAAATATACAAAATTATAGTTATGGATCTAAATCGATATAAACGAGCTAATTAAGCATCTTATTCAACTCATATAGTGAGCCGAATATATGCTATATTTAGCTCCTCTTGGAAAAGTTCTAAGTGGAGATTTAAGATGCAAGAGTGGATTTGGCAAACCAACAACTGGACAAACTTTAGATGGGAAGATGAAATCATCTTACCCAAAACCAGACAGATTCATCAAAAAATTGGAATTCTACTTGGGCAAAGTCAACATGATTTAGCCAAAGAGCAATTCACCTTAAATACTCTACTTGCCAATCTTGTTGCATCATCCGCGATTGAAAATGAAACCTTAAATGTGTATTCATTACGTTCCTCACTTGCATGTCGTCTAGGCGTTACGCTTGACCAACCTTATCCAAGTTCGGACAGATCTGAAGGTTTGGCCAATATCATGCTTGATGCGCTGAACAATGTGAAACAACCACTTACTGTTGAACGTCTTATGCAATGGCATCAATGGCTTTTTAATGATCCCGATTGGACAATGCAGCGCTTACGCATTGGTCAACTCAGAGGTTCAGAACCAATGCAGGTTGTTTCTGGTCGATTGGATTATCCGACAGTTCACTTTGAAGCACCTCCTAGAGAAGGACTTGAAGAACGTTTAGAAGCCTTTATAAATTGGTTTAATCTTAGTCAAACCGATGCGTTGCTTGATCCCCTACTTCGTGCGGGTATTACTCACTTATGGTTTATCACACTGCATCCTTTTGATGATGGTAACGGGCGTATTACCCGTACACTAACAGACCTGGCCTTAGCACAAATGGATCAGCAGAGTATTCGCTTGTATGCAATGTCCCCTGTTATATTAAACAAGCGTAAAAGTTACTATGAAATCTTAGAGCAAAACCAAAAAAATGATTCCAATATCACTAATTGGCTTGTCTGGTTTTTAGACACCTTAAATGACAGCCTCGAAACGACGTTAAAACAAATTAATCGAACTGTATTTAAAAGTCAGTTTTGGTATAAATATTCAAATTTAGATCTCCATGAAGGACAACGCAGGGTATTGAATCGCTTATTAGATGGTGGAGAAAATGGCTTTGAACATGGTATTAGTGCCTCTCAATATCAAAAGGTTGCTAAAGTCAGTAAAGCAACAGCTACTCGGCATTTATCCGACCTGTTAGAAAAAGGATGTATAATCAAATTGGAAGGTGGTGGACGCAATACTCGCTATCAAATCAATTCCCTATTATAAAAATAATACCCTTTTTAAAGGTGTTTTTTGCGATAAAGCCAATTTACTTAAAATATTTTTATCGTTTTTGAATAGATAAATCAAAAACTTAAATCCTATAAGGGCGCACAATTGAAGAAGAATAAAAAGTGACTTTCTGTCTTTACAAAGATGTAATATTGAACCACTTATATGGCCAAATAAACTCAGCTTTGTTTTAACTAACTGGTTATATTTTATGCAAGCCATCAATCACTAAAATATCTATATTTTATTATCTTCAGTTTGAATTTTTTCAATATCTCTATAAATAATCTCATCTTTATATTTTTTTCTGCATTCTCTCTCTGCAAACTAAACTACATAGTTCATTTTTTTTTCACTAATTCACACCCTAGAGTATTTACTCTTATTTTTTATATGTTATTTTGTAAATAGAAGTAACTTTGAGTTGTATATTTAAGTATCAAAATTATTTCTCATTCAAAACTTAAGTACTTCAAAGTATTCATTTTATTATATTAGGGAAAAATTAAAATGAAATTAAAACATTTATCAATCGCGATAATTGCTGCAAGTTTGCCAATGACTGGTGTTTTTGCCGCAGCAATGGATCGCTCAGGCCAATCAATTTCGGCATTCCTTCAACCTAATAATTATTTTGAAGCTGGTATTTCAGTTTTAGATCCAACTGTTGAAGGTCGGGAAGCTGGAGATACGCCTAAACCATATCGTGAAGTTAGTGATATGGGAGATGATTATTATTTTCCATCTGCTGCGATTAAATTACAACTGACTGATCAAGTTTCATTTGGTCTTTTATATGACAAACCATTTGGCGCAGATGCTGCATATTCAGGTGAAAATGCTTTCGTTTCATCTGATCACGATACTGTATTACCTCAGGATAGATTAACAGCACTTCGTGCAACTACAATTACAAAGAATGTAAATGAGCAAGTTGTTGCCCGAGCTACACAACAAGCAATTGCTGCAACAGGTTCCCCAACCCCCCCTCAAGCGGTAATTGATCAGATTGCAACACAAATTAGAGGAAATGCTGGTGCAATGGCTTTGATCACAACTGGTGTAACACAAGCTGTGGATCAAGGTATTGCAGGAGCGAATAGTACACTAGGTAAGGGCAACACCAAAGTTAAAGTAGACACCCAAAATATTTCAATGATTTTTGGTTTTCAACCGATTGCAAACTTAAACTTCTATGGTGGTGGTGTTTACCAAACCATTAAAGGGAATGTTAGTCTACGTGGGCAAGCATATAGTTTATATAATGGCTATGACGCAAACATCAAAGAGACTGGCGGTGTGGGTTGGTTAGCAGGTGCTGCATATCAGATTCCAGATATCGCATTAAAAGCATCGGTAACTTATCGTTCTGAAATCGATCATGATGTGAATATCAATGAATCGATCCCTACGCTTGGTGCATTAGCTTTACTCGGTGATACTGGAACTGCTGCGGCAAAAGCAATTGCTGCTGCCAATGGTAAAACGACAATTACGACACCACAGTCTGTTAACATCGATTTACAAACAGGAATCATGGCAAATACCATTGCTTTCGCAAACCTTCGTTGGGTCAATTGGAAAGATTTTTCAATCCAACCGTTAAAATTTGGTAAAGTTTCTCAAGCAATCGGTGGTCTAGTTAACCGTCCAAATGGATTTAACTTGGTTGAATATTCTGATGATCAATATACAGTGACTGCGGGTGTTGGCCGTAAAATTAATGACCTATGGTCAGGAACTGTTGCAGTAGGTTGGGACTCTGGTGCGGGTAACCCTGTTTCAACTTTAGGTCCAACAGAAGGTTATTGGAATCTAGGTTTAGGTGTTCAATATAGCCCTACACCTGCAACGTTCATCGCTGGTGGTGTTAAATACTTCTGGTTAGGTGATGCAAAAGCACAAACAGGTGCTCAAGCAGGTGGTGATACTTATGTTGCAGAGTTTAAAGATAACAATGCTATCGCTTATGGTTTAAAAATTGGTTATAGATTCTAAGAATCTATACTGATAAAAAAGATCCCACATAACAGTGGGATTTTTTTATGATGGAAATTTAAAGCATTAAAAATCGTAGAAGGAAACTTCACCCGTTTCCAAAGAATATTCAGCACCAACAACTTTTAATTTACCTTTGGCAATTAAGTTTTCTAATACGGCTGAACCATGGCGTAATTGATTGACTGAAGCAAAAACATTTGATTTCACGGCATGCATTGATAGCTTTTCTAAGTCATCTTTCAATTCAGTTTGCATTAGAATTTCAACTGAGGGACGAACACGGTTTACAATTGACATAAGATTTGCAGAAGGTGGTGTATTTGGATTCTTCAGCGCTTCAATCGTTGAATGAATCGCACCACAATGGCTATGCCCTAAAACAACAACCAATGGACAGCCAAAACTATCTGCGGCAAATTCCACACTGCCCACTTGTGACGGCGCGACAATATTACCTGCAACACGAATCACAAATAAATCACCGAAACCTTGGTCAAAAACCATTTCTGCTGGAACACGAGAGTCTGAACAACCTAAAATAATTGCAAATGGTTCTTGGCTGTCCATCATTTCAGATCGTTGCTGATGCGTCAAAAATTTAGTCAGATTGGTTTCACCATGTGCAAAACGTTCATTACCCTGTTTTAATCGTTCTAAAGCTTCTTGAGCAGTTAGCATGTCCTTTGTTCCATTGTGTGGAGAGTGTGATTATTTTAATGCCGCAAAATGTGAAAGTCACTGACTAAAAATAAACTCTGTTACAATTTTTGTTATGTAGGGGATATGGGGCTGAATTTCAAAAATACATAGACATAATTCACAGTTTAATTAAAATTATTTAACTAAAATACAAAATAATCTCTATATTAGTTGAGTTGGACACTGAAACTATGGCAAAAAACTTACAAATAAGACTTTCTCGGCAAATGTTGAAAAAATTATGATCATGAATAATATTTTTACTTTATATAATGCCTAGTCTTTTACTCGGAACCCTCTGCATGTCTGAACTGGCCCATAAAAAAATTCTTCATTTTTTAAACAGCATATTGTTAAGTTTGACTGCGATCGGTGTATTGTTTTTAGGTAGTCATAACCATGCAACTGCTGGCACACCAGAATATGTGGATTATTTAAAAATTGTACAAGAAGAACGTGCTTGGGCAGGATTAACGTCTAAAACATTGCGTGTGGGTGATGTTATTTGGTCTTATAGTGAAGGTGGTTCTAAAGATAAGCCAACAGTTTTACTGATTCATGGTTTAGCCAGCAGCCGTGATACATGGAACGATATTGCGCAGTCATTGACCCCATATTACCATGTGATTATTCCAGACTTGCCTTCAGCAGGAAGTACCCAAGTTCCAGCCAATTTTGATTTATCTGTACCGAATGTAACTGAGCAACTTAGACGTTTTATTGAAGCTGCACATATCCAGGATAATTTAAATATTGCAGGACATTCATTGGGGGGAACCATTGCAATGTTTTATGCATCACAATATCCATTTGATACGAAAAGCTTATTTTTAATGAGTACTGGGGGTATTTTTAAATCAACAAATACCAATTATTTAAGAAATCCGATCTATCTCAAACAATTATTAATCACACAAAAAGGTGATTTGGATTTTGTCATGAAAAAGGTGATGTTTAATCCCCCTTTTACTGCGCGTGTGATTAAAGATGAACAAGAAAAATTGTTCATTGCTAAATCTCAAGACACAGCCAAAATCATCAATCAAATTGACGCACTCAATCGACTCTACACCCCTTCAACCTTTACCACGATGTTAAAAAACATTGAAGCACCCACCATGATTCTTTGGGGTGAACAAGATCAGATTGTAAATGCGGATGTTGCAAATGAATTAAAATCGGTATTAAAACGCCCTGAAACACCAATTATCCTACAACGTGTTGGGCACATGCCATTACTTGAAGCACCCGAACGAGTTGCGGATTACTATTTAAGCTTTTTAAATAAAGTACAGCCTTTGCAAAACCCATTGTCTGATCAAACACATGGACAAATTGAGTTCAAAAAATGAAAAATCAACTTATTGAACAATTGATCGAAGCTCAACTTGGCTTTTTAGATCAAGAATTTTCACAGGCTGATACGATTAAAATTGAGTTTACTGAATTTTATCATTGGTTTAGAAAACAGCCTTTAAAAAAAATTTGGTCTTTTGCACAAATTCATGATTTATTGTCAAAGCAAATTTTAGCGACACCTGCAAATAACTTTCTCATTGAGCAAATCGCTGAACATATTCGTTTTGCCTTAATTCATCCAAGTAACGATGAAACGTTAATTGAAGATATTATTCCAGTCAGCACGATTGATAAAATTGCCCAATATGTCGCAAGTAAATCAGGTCATCGCCAAGCTTTGATCAAACGTGTTGTCAATAATCCAGCCTTTTCAAGCATGTTAACCCAATTGATCCATCACTCTATTCAAGACTATATTGATAATTCGGTCATGAATAAAAAAGTTCCTGGTGTGGGACGTTTTATGAAGATGGGGAAATCAGTTTTAGAATCGGTTACCGACACTAATTTAGATGATACGGTTAAGCATTATCTGCAAAAAAATATTATTAAAATTAGCCAGTTGAGTGAACAAGTTATTAACCAACAGTTTAATGACAATAAGCTTTATCATTTTCAAGCCAATTTGTGGCATAAAATTAAAAAAGTACCGATTGCTGTATTGCGTAATTATGTTGAAATTAACGACTTACCTAAAACTGTGGGTATGGGGTATGAGATATGGGAACATATTCGCCAAACAGATTATTTAAAGAAACAAGTACATGATGGCGTACTGACTTGGTATGTACGTAATGAAGAACGCCCTTTTGATTTAATTTTAAGTGATATCAATATTGATGAAGCGTTGATTCAAAATCAATTACAACAGTTACTTGAACCTGTTATTCAACAAATGGTTGCTTCTCAACACTTAAAGAGTCGTGCACGAATCTATCTGGAAAAATTTTATTATTCAGATGAAACGTTAAAGATTCTAAATATTGAAAAAGGCGCATAAAGCGCCTTTTTCTACTATTCATTTTAAAAAATAGGTTTATACATTAGAAATTAGCAATAAAACTGATGCCATAACGACGTCCATCTAATAATTGATCGCCATCTGCATTTTCTGCTCGTTCATCTAAAATATTGTAAACGCCAAATTTTCCTTTTAAATGTGGGGTAAATTTGTAATTAAACCCTACATCTAAAAACTCATAACCAGGATTGGGATTAGACATCGATGTACGACTTAAATAAGCTGAGGTTTCAGCACGATAATGTAATCTAGACCAAATATTTAAGGCATCGTTAATATTATGATCAACAGTAATATTAAACATATGTTCAGGCATTTCATTTAAAGGGCGTCCTTTAAATTCACCTGACTTAATTTTAGTATCACTAAACGTATAATTCGCTGTCAATGTTGTGTATTCAGTTAAATCTGCTTCAACAGTTGCCTCAATCCCTTTCAATTCAGCTTCATCTACGTTGATACGATCACTAATAAAGTAGAATGGCGTAGCACCTTCTGCACATTTCCAAGCAGCAACATTATTACGATTGGTCGTTGAGCCATCAGTATCTGTTTCACATGTCCGTACTTCAGTAATTTTATCTTTAAATTGAGTGATATATCCTGTTAAAGAAGCATTAAAATAATCATTTTTCCAATTAAACCCTAACTCTGAAGAAATACTTGTTTCTGGATCAAGATCTGGATTTGCTCGAATAATCCCTCGGCCTGTAGGTGTAGGTGAGCCACTACCACCAGTTACACTATAAAAACCTTCTGTAGCTGCACGAATATCTGGTTGTTTATAGCCTGTAGAAACACCACCTTTTACAGTAAAGTTATCATTTAGACTAAACACACCGTATAAGCGCGGTGAAACATTACCACCGTAATTTTCATCATGGTCATAACGTACGCCACCCGTTAAATCAAAGCGGTCTGTAATACTCCAAGTATCTTCTAAAAATGCAGCTGCTGACCAGCGTGTTAATTCACTAAACTCAGGAATATTGGGATTTCGGTTGGTCGCCTTATCATTTAAAGATTCGTCTTTATAGTAAGCACCGAATGACAATCTATGATCTGCTAAACTCCAATTCCATTGATTATTGAACGTCCATGTTTCGAGTTCAATTCCTTTCGTATCCAATGTCGTATTTTCACGATCAGGATTTCGGGAATTTTCATACTGTAAATAAGTTGAGCTTTCTAAATTGTCACTATATTTCCCATTATGGGTTAGAGAATAGACACTGCGGTAATTTCTTGAAAATGAATCAGCTGCATTGGCTGCTGGGGCAACCGTTTTACCTACTGTTGATTCAGCATCTTGTTTGACAAAATTTGCATCAAGTTGTAAGTCATGTTGATCATTGACTAAATAAGTGAAGCGTGTATTTAAGCTTTCACGCTCAACACCACGGAAGCCACCTTCATAACTGTCTTCATCACGTTTTTGTTTGTTTACACCAAGTTGTAAACCTAATTTATTGGCAATTAATGGTCCAGATAAATAAACCGATCCATTCTTTATATCACCAGAATTATTGTGATCTTGAATCACTGTACCTAATTCAACAGTTCCCGACCATTCATCAGTCACTTTTTTAGTAATTATGTTAATCACACCACCCATCGCTTCACTACCGTATAAAGTTGAAGCGGGTCCGCGAATAATTTCTATACGCTCAATTGCTGCCATAGGCGGCAAAATATTTTTTTCAAAACCATAGTCATCGCCATTTGGATTCACATCTTTTGAATACTGGCGTTTACCATCGATAAGAAATAACGTGTAATTTGAGCTCATTCCGCGAATACTAATACCCTGTGCAGAACCAGAACCAGAAACAACAACCCCTGGGGTATTGCGAAGTACATCCGTAATATCGCTATATTCACGTTTCTGTAATTCTTCTTTACTAATCACAGTTATAGATGCAGGTGCTTTTGTAAGATCTTGTTCATAACCCGCAGCTGAAACCACAATCGTTTGTAATTTCGCTAATTCAGGAGACTGAGATCTTTTATCACTAGAATTTTCTTGTGAATCTGCTGCATAGGCAGTACCCATCATAATAGTGACAATGGAGAGAGATAACGCAGATTGGATGATACGGTTAGTAGACATAAGGTATTCCAAAGAGGCTCAGCAATGAATAGACAATGAAGATTTAGATACAATGTGTAATAAAAACACCACAGCATTATAAACAATATTAATAACTATTCTCATTTTTATTAACCATTCGGTTAATATTTGGACATTTCTAGGCATATCTTTAAGTTTTTATTCTGTTTTTTAAGATTCATTTAAGCTTATTAAGATTTAAAAAATACAAAAGTTAAATTTAGCTATGCAATATCCATAAAAAAACCTCCGAAATTCGGAGGTTTTAAAGAACAGTCAAATATCTACATTGATATACAGATTATTTGAAATAAGCGCCTTCTGCTTGACTATGGTCAGTTTGATCGACCACACGCCCGAGTTCAGGAATATGCTCTTTAAGCGTAGTTTCTACACCTTGTTTTAACGTTACATCGATCGCAGAACAGCCTTGACAGCCACCACCGAATTTTAATACCGCAGTTAAACCATATTCTTCATCTTCAACCACTTCTACCAGTGCACAGTTTCCGCCATGCCCTGCCAATCCAGGATTGATCTCTGCCTGAAGAATATAAGTAATTCGCTCTTCCATAGACGCATCTGGACCAACACGTGGTACTTTCGAGTTAGGTGCACGGAAAGTAAGCTGCCCACCAAAACGGTCTTTGTTGTAATCAATTACAGCATCTTTCAGATATGGAATCGACGGTGTATCAATAAATGCAGGAAAATCAGGATAATCTTGTTTGTAATCTGTTGGAGCAATTTCATCAGGTGCACTGTATGCCATACAACATTCAGCACGTGGAGTACCTGGATTTTCAACAAATACACGAACGCCAATTCCTGGAGTATTTTGCTTCTCCAAAAGATCTTTTAAATACTCTTGCGCATTGGGAGTAATCAATAAATTTGGAATTTCTTCTGCAACCGCAGTATTGGTGTTCTCAGTCGACATAACTCTATCCTCAAGCTGAAGTCGGTATTTTAACTGAAGATGAGGCTGAATGAGTGAAAATCAACTAAAATTGTCGGAATTAACTTAAAAAGATGTAAAAAATATAATCTACGCAAATTTCAACATAACATATACACATAATAAATGGATATAAATCATACACAAATTGATATTTACTGCATTTTAGCTTACCAACAAATTGAGCTTTAAAACGCATAAAATGACACCAATGAAACTTTTTATAAATGAAATACTAAGCTTAATTTAAGACATTTTTAGCACTAATTTATTCAATTTATACGACCAATTTATCTAAATTTTGTCAGAAAATGCCACCCAAATATTGAATATGGCATGGATAATGTATACATCTGTATATTAATGATGAAATAAAACGAGATATTTTGCATGTCCAGTTCAATTGATGGTTTACAGTTTCCAGTTCATCCAAAGACTCAAAAAAGTAGCAGCTCGCAAGTCGGTAAAGAAATCATTGCAGAAGCACTTTCCTTGGTTGATCATCTCAGCGCACAACAAGCTTTAGATGAAAAAAACTGGCGTAAAAATTATCCAGTTTATTTTAAGGCATTGGTTGAACATGGCATTCGTTCAAGTCATAACGCCATCACTATTGCCAAACAAGGCTTACACAAAGCCCAACATAGCTTTGATTTCTTTAGAGATGGACAACGCTATTCTTTAAAAGATATTGGTACAGTTCCAGTACTAGACAAGATTCAAAGCGTTAGTTTTAAAGGTCATTCAGATGCTGAGGTGGAGTGGTTTGTACCCTATCACGGGCAAAAACTACAAGGCGAAGCGCTATATCAGCAAATTCAAAAGTGGCAAGATACTGGCATTATTGAAGCAAGTCATGCAGACGCACTGAGAAACGTGATTGCACATCCTGAATGGTTTGATTTATCGGATCGTACCTTAGTTTTATTTGGCGCAGCTTCAGAGGCAGGCCCATTAACATGGTTATCAAAATGGAAAGCCAATATTGTTGCCGTTGATCTACCCAATGAACGTGTTTGGGAGAGAATTCTTAAAATCATTGAAAATGGCAATGCCACACTGTACGCACCTAGTTTTCAAAAAATCCTCAATACCAATGATATTGACGAATTAAAAAGCAAACTTGGAGCAAATTTACTGACCCAAATTCCAGAAATTACACAATGGCTTTGTGATAATCCACACAAGTTAGATTTGGCCTCAATTGCTTATTTGGATGGTGAAAAACATGTGCGTGTGTCGATGGCAATGGACACGATTATGAGCCATGTCAGTGAACACAAGAATGATTCATCTCTGATGTATATGTGTACGCCTACAGATGTCTATGCTGTACCAGAAGAAGTGATTGAAGGTTCAAATAAAAAGTTCAAACATAGATCAAAATTTGAAACCGTATTCAGCAAAGGGATTGCAACCCTTTCCTTAAAGCAATTCTTTAAGCACCATGATCAACAATTGATTCGCTCTGACAATGGTAAATTCTATGGGATTGCTGATTGTCTGGTGGTTGAACAAGGCCCTAATTATGCATTGGCAAAACGTATTCAACAGTGGCGTGCAACTTTAGCACGACATCAAGGGCAACATGTCAGTATCAATATTGCACCATCCACGACGACACATTCGGTCACCAAGAATCCGTTGCTTAAAGCTGCGTTCAACGGTGCGAGTTTGTTTGATGTAGAAGCGTTCCGTCCTGAAACAACCAATTCAATTATGGCAGCGCTTTGGATTCATGACCTAAGAAATCCTAAGTCTGTTGCAAATCCTGAAACTGAGATGGGGCATCCATTAGAATTGATGATGGAAGGCGCCAATCATGGTGGTTTATGGCGTGTCGCCTATCTTGCTCGCACAGCCTTACCTTTTGCTGCAATTTATGGGTATGCGAGTGATAAATTACCGATGCAAAAACTTTTAACCAAGTTTAAAAAGTAACTCTTCAGGTTTAAATCCCTTTAAATTAAATGCCCAGTGATAAATTTAGCTGGGCATTTAAGTGTATGAGCAGTTTTTTATGTCTTGTTAAATTTCTTATAAAAAGTATAGGCACTCCCCCAAAGCGCCAAATAACATACATAATGCAGCAATCCTTTAACGCCTTAAATATGCTATACCAATGTAAACGGTTCAGTCATTCTAAAATGATTGACAGTTTTCTAACGATCGTTTAAAAACTTATAAAACAACCAATGAGAGAACAACAAATGTCAAATCTACAAGGAAAAGTCAGTCGTGAAATCCGTGGTCATATTTTTTTAATTGGCTTAGATCGTGCAGATAAACGCAATGCTTTTGATAGTCATATGATTCACGACCTATCACTGGCTTTAACTGAATATGAAAATAATCCACAACTACGCTGTGCGGTGGTCTTTGCACATGGCGATCATTTTACCGCAGGATTGGACTTGGTTGAATTACAACCAAAACTAGCCGATGGGGTATTTAATTTTAGCGATGATATTGTGAATCCTTGGGGAACTGTTGGGCGTCAAAGAACAAAACCATTGGTAACCGCGGTACAAGGCTATTGTTATACCGCTGGTATTGAATTGATGTTGAATTCTGACATCGTTGTTGCCAATGAAAATACTCAATTTACCCAAATTGAAGTACAGCGCGGTATCTTACCTTTTGGTGGTGCAACAGTACGTTTCGTCCAAGCTGCTGGCTGGGCAAAAGCCATGAAATATGTGTTAACTGGTGATTTATTTTATGCACAAACAGCCTATGAAATGAACTTAGTCACTGAGGTTGTTGAGGATAACCAACAGTTAACGCGTGCCATAGAGCTGGCTGAACGTATTGCCAATGCGGCACCACTTGCCGTCCAAGCGGCACTCCATTCGGCACATCAAGCCTTTTTACAAAGTCCTGAAGTCGCATTTGCAAACCTACAAAATCTACTTAGCCCTTTACTCGCCTCTGAAGATGCGCAAGAAGGTGTGAGAGCAATGATCGAACGTCGAGCACCACAGTTTAAAGGCAAGTAAACCAATCATAGCGATATACGGCGATAACCTAATAACTGTGGGAACAATCATGCAAAATTTAAAGTATTCAACTGAAATCAAACACTTGAATGGCAATAGTTTTACAAGCCAAGCCATCAGCTTTAAGGCATTGGATGGTTATGTACTGGCTGGCGTACTTTACACCCCAGTCAATACAATCAAAGCAAATCTTGTTATTTCCAGTGCAACAGGTGTCCCACAAGCATTTTATCGCCGCTTCTCTGAATATGCAGCACAATTGGGTTATCAGGTACTCACTTTTGATTATCGTGGCGTGGCCAAATCTGCGCCACGGCAATTAAAAGGTTTTAAAATGTCATATCTGGATTGGGGAAAATTAGATTTAGCAGGTGCAATTGACTACAGTTTTAAACAAGATACGCCCCTATTTTTAGTTGGACATTCTTACGGTGGACAAGCCTTAGGGTTAACACCGAATCACGACAAAGTAAGTGCAATGTATTGTTTTGGCACAGGTGCTGGCTGGCATGGCTATATGCCATTTAAAGAAAAAATTAAAGTTCAGGTAATTTGGAACATTATCTTTCCACCTATGGTGGCGATTACAGGTTACTTACCTTGGAGTAAACTCAATATGGGTGCAGATTTACCTAAAGGGGTCTACCAACAATGGCGTAGATGGTGCAAAAATCCCACTTACTTTTTTGCAGATCCTGAGCAACAAAATTTGCATGAACAATATGCCCAAATTAAAACGCCGATTTATGCAGTGGCCGCTTTAGATGATGATTGGGCATTGCCAAATTCTCGTTATGCTTTTATGCAACATTACAAAAATGCGCCCATGCACTTTATCAACATATCCGCAGACGAGTTTGGTTTAAAACAGATTGGACATATGGGCTATTTTCGTCAAGGTTCGGAGCCAATTTGGGATAAAATGTTAAATACTTTCGAAACATTCATCCACGATTAATTTTAACTCCATAAGCAGCAAGGTCATCTATGCGCCCACAAAAACTTAGGCCTGAACATATGTTAAATACCTGTGCTTTACAATTTAAAGCACATGGTTATGCTGGAACAAGTATGGAGATGTTGGCAAAAGCATGTGGACTCAGTAAAGCATCGTTTTATTATTATTATCCCAACAAACAAGCCTTATTGATGCAGATCTTAGCGCACACTCATCTTTATTTAAATCAATCGCTGTTTAAACTCGAAGATTTTGCTGTAGTGGATGCAAATCAACAATTTCAAATCATCCATGATAAAGCTGTTCATTTTTTTAGTTATGAAATAAAAGGCTGTTTAGTTGGGATACTGTCCTTAGAGGCAAGCCATATTTCTTTAGAAGTCTTGGAAAAAATCCGTGAAATTTTCCAAGATTGGCAAAATGCCTTGTATCAATTATTTCAACAAAAAATGGATCAAGCCGATGCACAAATTTTGGCAAAAATAAGTGTGGCCGATTATGAGGGTGCGATTTTAATGTATCGACTAAATAACGATCTGTTCTATTTAAATCAAGTCAAAGCGCGAATTTCTCAACAACTCTCCTTATAATACTCGACTGATTTGCAACTTCTTGGTGAAAATTAAATGATAAAAAAGATCAAATATAGTTTTTTAGCTTTGCTTTTTATGAGCCTATTCAATACAGCTTATGCACAATGCAATCAACAAGATCAACGACAAGCTTATCAATGTATGCAGCAGCAATTAAAAACAGATAAAGCGAAAATAATAGGGTCTGTTGACAATTCGTCTACGTTTGCGACTACGTGTGTTTTTTAGGCGATACTAGGCACGAAATATGAAATTTAGTCACTCTAAATGAATAGTTCGTAACGACGTAGCGGCAAAAAACACGCTAGTCCCGAAGGGTTGTGGCTAAAATTATCTCAGCCTACGTTATGAAACTTGAAAATATTCTCGTTATTCTCTTCGTTTCATGCCTTGCCTGCTCAATTTTAACCTACAACGCAAGCCGTTTATGAAATGCCAACAGACCCTGAGTTATATCAACGCATTTATCTGCAATACGATGATAACAACAAGTTATTACTGGAAAAATCACAAAAAGCTTGGCTCAATTATCGTGATGCTCAATGTAATGAACTCATGGGAAGTCTTACTTATGGGGCTTTGGGATTGGCATCAGGATTTGCACATTTAGATTGTGAAATCAATTCCACAACATTTCGACTAAAAGAATTAAGCAGTCTAATAGAAAATCAATAACGATCTTTAAATTCGGCTTTATGTTCTATGCCTTGATGATCAACATGCGCATAGAACACCCCATAACGTCCGACATAGTATTCAAGTGATTGTTCATGATAGCTCCAAAAAATAGACCATTCACCAAAATCAAAAGACCCGATCTGACTTTGTGTATTCATCGGCATCTTACTGAGTACGTCATGCTGAATATGCCCTGCTTGAGAAAAATCTTTGGTCTGTAAAGCTTGTTCAAAAAACAGTTGCGCCGCTGCATCAAATAACCGTTGGTCTTCATCAGTGATCGGCTTGGCGGGGGTATGTTGCTCCTCAAGTACGGTCGGCTGCTCTACTTGAACTGTAGAATTTAATGGTACTGTTGCTACTGTTGAACTCGCCTTTTGTCGCTCTTCTGCAATCATCTGTTTAATCAGCTTGGTTTTTTCGGGCAGTTCATGCTCTTCTTGAGGATTTTGAACCAATTGAGATAACGCTTGTCGTTGTTCTTCAAAAGCTGCATTAATTTTTTGTTTAGCAACCCACCGCCATAACACATATAGCGTGATCAAAAATAATAGGACAATGATAAATTTCAACATAGCGTAATCTCAAGCATATAATACGCCCCAGTTCAGACTCATGAGCTAAGTTTAAAGCTGAGTATTTTGATTGTTTTTTTAATAGTTTACCCAGTAAATTGTATAACTATCTCACTAGAGATACCCAGCTTAAACGTAACAATTGTTTTCTTTATACAGATAAACCAGATCTCTTATTTTAATTTTGTAATGCTTTTAGATCACCTGAAGCAAATACGATCCCTTTGCCTTGCACCTTTTTGAGTATTATCGGTTTTCCTATATTTTTATATATCGGCTGATCATCTTTAAGCGCTTTTAAAGCAATTTTTTGAATAAAAATCTGATCATTTTTACTATACAGCTTTACCCCACCTTCATCTGAGGCCATATAATGAACTTTCACATGATAGATATTTTGTAGATCTGGCATCCACACAATCACTAAATCACCGCCACGTTCATACATATTGTCAAACACAATCGTATCTGCATCCACTTGCTCAGATTTAACACCAACATAACCACTTGCATCCGCCAGTTGATCGACTAAATATAATGATTTTTTAGCACCCAACTGTATCCCATACGCTGAAAAATATTGCTCTCGATCTTGCTTTTTACGGATACAGGAATAGGTTTTTAATACGACTTTTGTCGAGCGTAATTGATAAGTTTGAGGTAAAAATATGTCTTCATCATCTTGATAACATTGTTTTGAAAGCTGCATTTGAATGTTCAATTGTTGAAATTCTTGTGCATATATAGATGACGTGATCACGACACTACAAATGAATAATAACTGTTTGATATATTGTATTTTCATTTCAATTTTCTATATTTTAGGATAAGTCGTTATCTGTTGTATATCATTTAAAAACAAATGATCAGTTTTATCTGAATTATAGCAATATTTAAAATAAAACATGCTATATAACGCATATAGCATGTTTTATTTTAAATTAATTATTGTAATGTTTTAAACTGCGCTAAGCGTTGTTGCTGCTGTAATTGTTGTTCAAATTCAACACTCCCCTTCGCTACATAATTTTGTAAACCCGTCTGATCAATAAATGCTTTTTTATCCCCCGCATTCAATTTAGCTAATTTCTGCTTCATATGGAAGCGATCCGCTTTATTGGCAAGGAAAATATCTGCATGGATTGCATCCAAAGTTTTAAATGTGTGTCGTATGTCTGAAACTAGATTTGGATAATTGTTATTGTTTAACAAATAATAACCGCCCGTAAATAAACTGTCAGCATAGATGACTTTATAGTTTTTAAAGTAATAACGGATATCTGTCGTCCAAGAGGTTGCACCTGGCAAATGGCCTGGCGTCGCATGTGCTGTAAAGATTTGACGACCGAGCTTTAATTGTTGCCCATCTTTGATAATGATATCTACAGCTACAGATGGAAAAGGCAATTGCTTAGCTAAAGCAAAATCAGTCACGCCGCCATTTTCTAGCATTTCGGCATTGGCAGCACTTGCGACCAATTGAGCACCACTCCATTGTTTTAATTTGGCAAAACCACCAGCTTGATCTAAACGCGCATGACTATTGAGTAGGTATTTTACATCTGTGATTTTAAAACCCAATTTTTCAATATTGGCTTTAATCTGCGCTGCCGATTGATCAATCCCACTATCAATTAAAACCAAACCATCACCTGTATCAAACAGCACCGAAGATAAATTTTCAGTACCGACATAATAAACATGATTAAAAATTTTAAAGGGCTCAATGGGCGTATTCCACGATTCAAACAAACTCATCGGCGGTGCATCGGTCAATGCTTGCTGAGCATTTAATGGTGCTGCTTGAGTATATTGAAAGCTCATTGCGATCAATGAAATAACAATGGATTTGAACAGATGCATATAAGCGATCCATGCTAAAAATGAGTCGCCCATACTTGATTAAATCACGATAATTATCAATTTTTTAATGCCTAAAAAACAACTCAGTACATCTTAAATTGTAAACAATATTTGCAAATTGTATGCGTGTTTTGAAGGACTAATTTAAAACCTTGTTGGCAATTTTATTACTGACCTTAATAGCCAACTGATCGACATAATCACTATAAAAATTCGCAGCAATCAGGGTGACTACAATCGCAGTTAACCCTGAGCAGATTACTGCGAGAGAATAACTCCAATGCCAACTTAAAAATAAGTTAAACAACGGAATACAGATTAAATACAGCATCATTAAATGTAATAGATAAATGGAAAAAGATAACTTTCCTAACCAGACTAAAATCGGGTGATCTAAGCCTTTAGACAATAATGGGCTCATCAAAACACTATAAACAATTAAAATTCCAGCGATGAAATTACTATAATCATAAGTATTCTCCCCTAAAATATGATGAACCCAGCTATAGGCTGCACTGGTATTATGTGCACCTGCTAAATATAGGCCAATCAATAACATAGGAATGGCTACAGCATTTGAAAGTGGTTTGGCATACAAATAAATATAGATACCAATAATAAAACTGGAAATCCCAAAGCTAAAGCCTTGCCCTCGCCAAAGAAATGCAAGACAAGGAATTAAAAGTGAGCCTAGCCAAAAAGCAATATGTTTATAATGGTACAAATAGAGTAGAAAAAATAATGCAAATGAACCCATAAGCTCAATCGTCATCGTCCATAACACCCAGTTTATATCACTTTCTGAGAATAAAAATGCGCCTATAGTTCCTTCATATAATGCATGTTTAAAACTAAAATCTTGTATCGCAAATGCATGTAACCAAGCACCCACATGACTACTATCAATATGGATGACTTTAAAGACCAACCAAATAATAATGCATGAAGTCAGTGCTGGAATCATTAAACGCGGATAGCGTTTAATCATCATATTTTTAATCTTTGCATGAAATTGTTGAGGACTTTTTAAGATCGCATAACTGAGCACAAAGCCACTTAAAACAAAAAATACAAAAACAGCAGCATCACCTGAGTAGAGAAAACCAAAAGGCAAATGATGTATGGCATACACCCAAGCCAAATCTGTTTTCTCATTAGGATCAAAATGATGTAAAAATGGAAAAAAACTCATTGCAAGATGAGAAAATACGACAGCTAAACAAGCTAGACCTCGAATACTTTCTGCCGAGTTTATTTTTGCGGACATCTATGTTTCCCTGTGAAAACAAAAGCCCCAACCTGTGGGACTTTTGCTGACTAAGCCATTAGTCAATATATGTGATGCGACCATCAGCATCATGATGAACTGTAGCGATTTTTTGCTGACGAGAATGTAGAAGTTCATCCACATTCAAATTGAAATGGTCAGCATATTCTTGTGTAGATTTAGCTTCTGCTTCCTTTTTGGTCTTCGCTGGAACAAAGTTACTCCATAACCACAAAGAAATCGCACAAGCAATCAACGCAAATAATCCGCTTTCTAGGGCTTTTGCAAAAGCATTAAAGAAGTAATGTACCAGTTGTGGTTTCTCAAGTGAAAGATATCCCACCAAGATGACAATAGGTCTCCAAAGCAACAACCAAAATGCCCACAGCATTGCCGTCATTGTCGTGGAGAAATAACGACGATGCCACGGTAACTGCTTACGTACATCAATAATCAAAGAGTTTGTTTTCATATTCATATCTCAAAACTTATTCTGACTAAAATGTTAGTCATCATGTCGCATACCACGATCGGGGCTGACCCACCGTGCCCTTTTACTTTCTCCACGTAAAAGAACTTTTGGGAATGCAACAATACTTGCCGTTACTGTAATCAACCAAAATACAAAGGGATACCAAATCATCCAATAGTAGTTTTTCACTAAACTCGATTCGTAACGACTATCCATCCACTTACTGATTGCGAACTGCAGTAAACAAGTTGTACCGAGTAAAATACCTGTTCCCATCGGTAATAATGGGGAGCTCATTGCTGGGAAGCCTGCATACGGTAGCAGCAAGTGCAAGATCCAGAAAATCACCATAATCAGCATTAAATATGACCAGACTAAGGTGAGGATCAACTCAATAATCAAGGGCCATAGAAAATTCAGTTTCGGTTTAAATAATACATCAAAATTCTTAATTAAAACTTGCGCGCCACCCATGGCCCAACGTAAGCGTTGTTTCCATAGACCATCAAAGGTTTCTGGCATTAAAATCCAAACCAAGGCATTCGGTTCAAACTTTACATCCCAACCCGCACGATGCAATTTCCAAGTAATATCAATATCTTCAGTTAACATGTTTGGTGACCAATAGCCCACCTCATGTACAGCACTTTTACGAAAAGCAGTAATCACACCAGAAACTGTAAATAAACGACCAAAAGTACGTTGTGCACGTTTAATCATACCGACAATTGAAGAAAATTCACCAACTTGAATCCGTCCCAGTAAAGTCGAACGAGTACGAATACGTGGATTACCTGTCACAGCCGCAACTGTAGGATTATTGAGAAAATGACGAATCATCCACTGTGCAGCATATGGATCAAGTAACGCATCACCGTCAATACCAATTAAAAACTCAGCATCGGTAAGCAAACTACCCGCTTGTAATGCCATGGCTTTACCTTGGTTTTCAGCCAAATGTACGACGCGAAGCTTGTCATACTTCAATGCCAACGCATTTAAGATTTCTGCTGTATTGTCAGAACTCCCATCATTAATCGCAATGACTTCAAAGTTTGGATAATTCAACTTCAATGCATGACTAATGGTCTCATCCGCATTGTCTTGTTCGTTAAAACACGGCACAAGCACAGCAACTAAAGGATATTCTTCCAATGTTGGCGGTTGAGTATATGGTGGCTCTTTACGTTCTTTCCAATAGAAAATTAAAGCGCCTATCATCCATAGATACGACATAAATAATGGATAATAGAAGATAAAGTTTAATACGGATTGCCACAGGTGTTGAAATGCACTCATATCAGACCTTAAGGAACCAATCGTTGTGGTTTAGAATCAAATACTTTACGCATTTCTGCAGTATTTGGATGATCTTCAATTGGATCATCTGGGTAATAACCCACATGCATCACACCTTGTTGATACAAAGACTGAATCGTTTGAGCAATTTCCGAGGTTGGAATCTTTTGATTATTACGCCAGTTCACTGCTTGTAATTCAAAAATCGTCTTTTTAATCCCATTCGGTTGTTTCTTCACGTTTTGCACTAAATCTTTATAAAACTTAGTTGCATCTGGCGCCTGTTCCATATAAGGCATTGCCATAATTGCAGTAAAGTCATAATTTTTAATCGATTGTTCTAAAGACTGGGCATACCAGTTTTCCGAATATGCTGAAAGTGCAACTTGAGCATATAAGTTACGTGCAGTCAGTAAGAACGGTTGGTAATAACGTGCCTTTTGCGCCAAATCCATTGCAAAGTTATCAATGGTCTTGGTTTTAAAATCAGTCCATTTTTGCAGTTTTGCATCATCATTACGGATTTCTTCTAAATCGGCTGGTAAACCAATTTGTTGATAAGCTTTGATGGCTTCTGGACTGGCATCTTCATAATCTGAAAGTGTTGCATCATCATGGAACAAGATGCCATCAAATGTCGTGGATTTCGCTAAATCTTGATATAAGCCTTCAATTACTTTACGTGCTTCTGGTGAATATGGGCTTAAACGATGATATCCCATATTTAAATGATCACTGTCTTTGGCTTGCTGAGTCACCACCACATCTTTAGATGCAGGATTTGAAGCGGGTAAGTCCCAAGCCAATAACGGCATCCAGGCATATAAACGACTGACCTGAGTACGCGTTTGAATCTGCCATGCAACACGATTGAATAAATCTGCACGCATTGGAAGAGTACGATTTGGGAAATACACCATATCAGCAGAACCATTGGCATCAGGATCAGCAAATGCCTGTAGAAATACCGTGGTTACATTCATTTCACGAATACGGTCTAATAGGTGACCTAAATTTTTCTCTTGCTGCGCTTCATCTGGATCATAAATATAATCTAAATCCACATGCATAACTTTTTGTGGGCGGTTATTGTCAGTAAAATTCATCTGACGACTTTGGATTTCTTGTGCCAAAGAATCCGTAGTCATATTCCCTTCAACAAGAATACGGTTCAAATGACCTAAAGATTTTTCAATATGGTCTGGACCATCATCTAAGCTAATCGTAATAGGCATACCCACTTTTTTAGCCAAAGCAACCGCTTCCATATTATAACGACCATATGGCCACACCATCACACGTGGTGCTTTTAAACCATGTGATTGCAATACTTTATTATTCTTTTTCAAATCACTAAAAATACGATCTGCATAGGCTTTGTCAGATTCATAGGTTTTACTTTTTGGATCGTATTGGCGTGTGACAGCAGCTGGCTCAGAGTTTCCCTGAGGATTGCCTAAAATACCACGATGTAAATTATAACTGTGGCTACCAATTTCAACATAGCCACTCTTTTGCATGGTTTTAAGTTCATCCCACGTCAAAAGTTTTTTACGTGCTAATTTTTCATCACCAAATTGAACCATTTCATTGGCTTTGGGTTCTAACCATGAGCCAACGACAGCGAGTACAACAGGAATTTTACGTTGTTTAATGACCGGATATGCATATTGATAAAAAGATTGATAACCATCATCTACAGTCAACAATACCGGTTTAGTAGGCAGTTTATATTTACCTTCATTGGCTTTAATAATTTGATCTACATTGACAAAATTATAGCCGTTTTTTTGTAGCCAATCTAAATGCAGCTCAAACTGTTTCGTGGTCACGGCATAATCTGGAATCACTGCATCATGATTAGGCGTAATTTCATGATAACCAATAATTGTCAGCGTATTTAAATCAATTTTAGGTAATTCATGCTCGATTGGAGTTTCAGTAGCAACTTGGTCTACTTCTGCCATTGCACTATTATAAAAGGAAGAAAACAATAGTGTTACGCATATCATCGCTGAAGGAGAAAAGTAACGGCTTAGCATATATTTAAATACTCGATCATCATTGTTTTAAATCTGAATTCGTCCGTAGTACATCAATATTGAAATACTAAAATCCTTTTTCAAGACGAATTGAGCCAGAGGTTTTACAACGATGATTTAAAAGAATAAAACTGAAACGAACCTTAAAAATAACTCTGAGCAGAATTATTTATTTGTGACATTTAAACACTTTTAAGACAAAAGTATTGTAGATGATTGTTAAGTATCGAGCAAATAATAAACAAAAAATTAAATCTATTGTGTTTAAAATCACACTATTAGCTCAAAAATAGCCATTTAAATTAAGATTTGGATTATATTTTTATCGCATTGAAATATGCAGAAATGAAGAAGACTTACTCAACATTTTTAGCGCAACATAGTGTAGTCGATAGATGATTCATCAAGCATAAAAAAATAGAGATCAATTGACCTCTATTTTTGCATTCAATGCTGATGGCTAAATTAGCCCAAACATTTAGTGAATTTAATCACGTGTTTTGACATCAAAAAGTTCAATTTCAAAAATCAGATTAGAATTTGCTGGAATGATTTTGCCCATTTTACGCTCACCATAAGCCAAGTGTGCAGGAACGATCAATTTACGTTTACCCCCCACTTTCATCCCCATAATGCCTTGATCCCAACCTTTAATTACACGGCCTGTTCCAATCACTGTTTCAAAGTAATTGCCACGATCAATTGACGAATCAAACTTAGTTCCATCTTCCAGCCAGCCAGTATAATGAGTTGTAATCAAAGCACCTTTTACCGCTTCTTTACCCTCACCAACTTTTAAATCGATAATTTCTAATTCATTTGACATACATTATTCCTATTCATCATTCGGGTTTGTGCAAAGCTTTACACATCACTGTCTTTTGTTCAGTACAATATTCAGCATAACTTTTACAAAAACGTTGATAATCTTGCTCAACCTGTTGGGCGTAATTATACGTGTATTTCAACAATTGCGTTTTCCAAAGTTCCGCTTGTTGTGCAAAATTGATTAATTCATCTACATTTAAAAAGCGTTTTTTATTTTAAAAACTTAACTCTATAATCTCTTGATCTAAAAGCAAATAATTGATGAGTTTTTTATGATTTTGTGCAGACCCAATTAAAACCCAGCGCCCAACAATCTGTTTTTCAGTTTTATTTTGTACGCCACGTAAAATTTTCATATTGTATTGCTTAAACAATTCTTCGTATTTATCTAAGGTCTCTTGCTGATAATCACATAAAATCCTGTAATTACGAGCTTGATGAATCGCTTCAATTTTTTCTTGAAAATAGACGAGAAATACTAATACAACCAGTACCAGTATCGTTCCAACAAATGCTAAATATTCATAACCAGCACCAGCGGCCATACCTAATGCAGCCACCATCCAAATCGTTGTTGCAGTGGTAATACCTGAAATTCGGTTGTCATCTTTAAAAATAACCCCAGCACCTAAAAACCCCAAACCAGTCAGAATATTTGCTGCCAAACGATCAGGATTTTGTACCCCAATTTTGATCGAAAGTATGGTGAATAAGCAGGATGCTAAACTCACCATAATCATGGTGCGTAACCCTGCTGACTTACTGCGATACTCACGCTCTGCACCAATAATCGCACCAATCGCCAAAGCCATCAGTAAGTGGTAGATGTCATTATTCATTGATTTTCTACATAACTATTTTTATCACTCTAGGTATACGAAATTTAAGCAAAAAAAAGCAAGCGATTCGCTTGCTTTTCTTGTCAATTTTTATTGGACAACAATGCTTATTGTAACTGTGTCCATTCAATCACAGCTTGAGCATCATCACCAATTAAAGTCCACTCACCATCCATAACATTCAATTGCAATTGCATTGTGCGTTGACATAAAGCTTGAATTGCAGTTGTCGTCGCCTCAGACAACTGCCATACCTGAACATTTGATAATGTTTTGAGTTTAGAACTTCTTTTATACCATTCTGCAACGGCTGAACCATAGGCGATGACAGCCACTTCTTTACAACGCGCTGCCGCTTTTTTAACTTTGTCTTCGTCAGGCAAACCAACTTCAATCCATTTAATCAACTGTCCGGTTAAATCCTTTTCCCATAAAGCAGGTTCATCAGTTTCAAATAAATCTTTGGTAAATTCCAAACGTTCATCTGCAAAACGAGCATATGCCAATACACGCACCATTAAGCGTTCAATCGTTTCAGATGGATGTAATGCCATCGTGAATTGATAATCACCATATTGATGCACATCCATATTGGCAATATTGAGATCAGCCTTATAAATTGTTGCTTTTAATGCCATGAAAGTTCCAAAAAGTTCTTAAATATGGCGCACAGTCTATAAGATTTTCAAAAGGATTACTGCGTTTTTTCCGCCTGATCAATTCGACAATTCAACAAAGCTGTTTCTAAACTTTCCCAATCACGATTGTGCTGGCTAATGAGTTCAATCCGATTATCCAAGCTTTCTTCACCCGATTTATAATTCAAATTTTCTGGATTAAAATTAAATGTCATCCAACCTTGATTGGTATTGAATATCCCTTTGATCCGTAACCAGTCTTTTTGCTCACACAAGACATCTAACAAGTCATAAAAATCGAATTGCCAACGCTTTGAAAACTTCCAACCAGCAACAGTATATCCATTAGCCGTTTCAACATAGTGATAAGGCAATTGTTTAACCACAGGCAGTACTTCATCGGGGTTAAATTGCTTTTGCACTTGGATCAACGGTACAACTTTTCTCTCAATCCCTTGATGTGTTACATCCAGCTGTTGAATATCAAGATTGCCCTGCTCTGCCAATACCCAAGTTTGAATATAGGCAAAATAATCATTTTTAAACTGGTTTAATACCTCATGATCAGACGCAGACATACTATCTGCATGTGAAACCACAACAATTTGTGCAGCTTTTAATTGATCTTGATAAAGCTCTTGATTCACCCATTCAGAATCATGTAAGCGACTCCCATCGATTACTGTCACCAATGCACGCATATCAATTTGCGCTTGCCATTGCGGTTCAGTCAATTGTGCCAAAAGTTGAGCGGGATGACCTAAGCCTGTGGGTTCTATAAATAGTCGATCGGGTTGTTTATCATAAATCAATCGAGACAAGGCAATTTGCATAGGCAATTGTCCTGCACAACATAAACAACCACCGAGTAACTCTTTTACTTCATAGCCTGAGTCTTGTGGTAATAATTGTTGATCTACACCAATTTGTCCAAACTCATTCATCAGCACCGCCCAAGTTTCATTTTCTGGCTTCTGTTGAAGCAAATGCTGTAATAAGGTGGTCTTTCCAGCCCCTAAAAATCCAGAAATAATATGAGTTTTAACTGTTTTTTGGCTTAAAATCTTCAAAGGATCGACTCAGCATATTAAATAAAAGAAATTGATAGTTATCGCGACGCTTCTTATTATTACTGAAAATGTGCCACTAGTTTCAGGTTTTAAATCTATTTTTTAAATTAAAATTACAAAAACAATCCAAAACTCCAATATACCATTCATAAAGATTGCATCGTGAATGTTAATTGTAAGTAACAGCATCGTGTATTTTTTAATCAACTTTTCATATTTACATACATTTTTACCTATTGGTAAAAGTCAATGAGTCACAAAAAAACAACATAATACAATGATTTGTTTTAAACATGTAAACCTGTCTGTTACGCTTTGTTGCTTAGGTTGCCCATTTTTTCATCTGCACTTAGCATGACACTACTCCCTGTGATCAGCAACGCATTTAACAACTGACGCTCTCACAGGTCGTTATACGATCAATTCAATGAATTAAGGATGCCAAAATGAAACTCGTTAAAACACTTTTAGCTACTACACTTGCTTTCACTGCTTTCTCAACTTTTGCTGCTACTGATACAGCTGCAACTGAAGCTGAACAAGTTGTTGTATCAACTCAAGAACAACCAGCTGCAGCTGAAGATACTCAAGCTGCTGGTCAACCTACAGCTCAACCTGCGACTGAAAGCGCTGCTGAAGCTCCAGCGACTTCTGCTCCTCAAGCAGGTCAATAAGATTTAACACTCCTCCCGAGTTAGCAATTAGGTTGTCTGAAAAGACGATCTGAATAAAAAGACTAGATCATGCTGCGATTTAGTCTTTTTATTTTTTCTAGAACCATTAAAATTTTTTAAAATAGCTTGTGAGTTGTATATCTCAATAAAAAATATTCAGCAATTTTTAGCTTATTCATCATACTGATTAAAATGTTCATGCTCTAAATAAGCGCTCGAAAAACGACCAATAAATTTACCAGTTTTTTGTAGATCACTTTTCGGTTTCCAAAACCATTTTCAATAACCCAATCATACACAGAAATATCAAGCGGATATTGCGTCAAAATACACTTAAGCTGATGATCAAAAAATGTATTTCTCAGCAGCTACTTTATGTTTAAAACAACCGATAATATTTCAATTTTCACTATTCTGAATCATCCAGATAAATTTAAAATCCAATTTTTAAACCATATTCATGATTGAACAAACTCCGCTAAACTGCCTGAATCCAAGCTACATCTTTTACGGTATCACGCTGTTGAATCAACTGTATAAACGGCTTAAATTCGTCTAGATATGGCACAATTTTAAAAGAGATGGCAAAGATCAGCCAGTATGCTAAAAACAAATCTGCCGCAGAGATTTGATGCCCCAGCAAATAAGGATTTGCTTGCTTCAGCCCAATTTTAATAAAGTTATAAATTGTTTCTTCTGTACCAAAGCCTAGACTTCTTCTTCGTTCCTGAATTTGTTCTGTTGAAATACCTAAACTTTTAATATCCATGAATTCAGTCAAAGGTCCGTGGCAAAAGAATAACCACTTTAAATATTCTCCACGTTTGGGATCACTCAATGCGGGTGCTAAACCTTTCTCAATATATTTGTCTGCTAAATACGCAAAGATTGCAGGTGTCTCAGAAATAACAGAACCTTGATCCACTAAAAAAGGAATCTTAGCCATCGGATTCAGTGCCAAATATTCAGGCTGATTCAAGTCTTTATAATCCACTTGAATAATTTCGACTTGATCTTCGATATCTAATTCTTTTAATAAAGGCAAAATGGTATTTCCACGAGAATGTGCATTGGTATAAAGTTTCATTGTTTTTAAATCCATTTTTATCGTGCTTTGAGTATAATCAAAATATCGCTAAGAATGATTAATTTATATGCAAAAGCAATGATGCTTCTTTTCTAAAAAAATAAATAAAATAATTATCAATATCTTATAAAAAAAAATTCCATCCTTTCATAAAGGCTCTAAGCTACAGAAAAATTAACTGCAATTTATTTAAAAAAAAATCAATTTATTCTCAATATAGCGATTGATTCAAACCAATAATTTAGAATATTTTTTATATAAATTGCACTTTTAAAAAAATTAAAGTCATCCAATAACATCATTTTTCTGATCTTTAATCTTTAAGATAACTCGTACATACGCCAATTATGGCCCTCTGAGTGCTTTTCTAATTCGAATTATTGAATAATTCAGCTATACTATTTTGCACTTAAATCAGTTTGTAAAATTGATAAATTTATAACTAAAACCTGACATATCAAGACTAACGAGGAATCTAAAATGTTAAAAAAACTGATCGGTTTAGGCGTCATCAGCACCCTACTTGTTGCATGTAGCAAACCGTTACCGACAGATAAGCAAAACTACTCAGGCACGTGGCAAAGTGAGGATGGCAGTGTAAATTTGATGATTACACCTGAAGGCCGTGTTGAATATAGCAATAAACAACCTAATTCAAGTTCATCTGTATCTGCCCCAATTTCTAAATTTGAAGGCAATAACTTTAGTGCTGGCATTGGACCACTTTCAACTGAGTTTAAAGTTTCTCAAGCACCGCAACAAACTGCCAATGGGACATGGAGCATGACTGTAGATGGACGTGTTCTTAACAAAGTCAATTAAAAGTACTGCTCTGTCTTTATCAAATTTTTATCTTTTGAATCTATGTTTAAGCGTCAATAGCTTAGTGTTGGCAAATATAGCGTATCACGCTAACCACATTTCATTTAAATTTTGAGACTCTCTAAAGCCCCCCTCATTGGCAATGAGGGGGAAACTTAATCAATTAACCATTTGAAGCTTTTTTATAGATACTGCAAGAAGGATGATGATTTTCTTGTAAACGCGCCACTTTACGTTGTTCAGCCGCTTCAAAACGACAGCGTTTCCAATCATTATCCAGATTTAAAGCTGGAATTTGTTGTGGTTTACCATTTTCATCTACAGCCACCATGGTGAAATAGCAACTGTTGGTATGACGTACTGTACGTTTTTGAATATTTTGTGCTTCAACACGAATCCCGATTTCCATGGAGGTACGACCAACATGGTTGACACTGGCAAGGAAGCTGACCATTTCACCCACATGAATTGGCTCTTTGAAATTCACTTTATCGACTGAAAGTGTCACAACATAACTTCCTGAATAACGACTTGCACATGCATAAGCAACTTGATCAAGTAGCTTAAGGATGGTTCCACCGTGTACATTACCTGAAAAGTTTGCCATATCTGGGGTCATCAAAACGGACATGGTTAATTCTGACTGGTCATCTGTAGCTGGGATCATTTGATCTAATGGAGACATCGTATTCTAGACTCTATTTTGGCAGGAGATTTAAGCCTATTATTATATATCTTTTCAGCTAAAAAACATGTTTAATTCGGCAATTGACCATTCTCTCAATTTATGATTATAAACCTAGTCATTTATTTGAGGTATATCTTATTGGTTTATCAATCATTTTCTATTTTTTACAATATTTCCGCTGCAATCTTGCCATATTTAAGCCGCTGTTGATCCGATAATTGGCATTAAATTTGATAACAATGTTCAGTGTTTACAGGAATGGTTTCTAAAATTATATTAGGCTGTATCACAATTTTCACTTTTTAGACTTAACAAATTTAATCATCATAGATTTCAATAAAGTGATTACTGAAATAGCACATCATCCTTATTCAAATAATCATACAGTGATAAAAGTATAATATTTTTAAATGGATCTATTACGATTGATCTTAGTTTTGAACTTGATATTGCTGCTGAGCAGTTTCAAGACTTTTCTTACTGGCAATAACCACATCTAGATCATGCATACGTTGATTGGCAGCATCGATTCCAGCTTGCATGGTATCCTGACGACCTTTTACATCAAAAATATGCGCTTTTTCGCGCAAATCTGGCTGAATCACAATATCTGCATTTTTTAATTCTTCTGCGGCTAATCTATTTTGCATGATATTGATATTTTGATTAAACAGTCCCCAGACATTCGTGGTTTCCGTGTTAACTGGTTGCGCCAATATATCCACCGCAATCACGATATCTGCACCTAATTCTTTGGCGATATTCACAGGTACTGGGCTAACTAAACCACCATCGACATATTCCTTACCTTTAATTTTGGTGGGAATAAACATGCTTGGAATAGATACAGAAGCTCTCACAGCCTGCCCAGTATTGCCATAATTAAAAATTGTTTTTTCACCATTTTGTAATTCTGTAGCAACCACATACATCGGGATCTTCATTTTTTCCAAAGGCATCTGATCGATTTGCTTATTGACATAATCTTCAACTTTTTGCCCATCAAAAAAACCTTTCATCCCAATTTTGAAATCGCGCACATCGCCCACTTTCATATTGAGTGCAATTTGGCGTAATTGTTCAGGCGATTTTCCACTGGCATAAATTGAACCAACAATACTTCCCGCACTTGTTCCAACAATAAAATCAGGTTTAATACCATGTTGTTCCAGCACTTCGATTACACCAATGTGGGCGTAACCACGCGCGCCCCCACTGCCTAAAACCAAAGCAATCACAGGTTTTTTCTTTGATAACTGTTTGTACTGATAAAAAGTATTGTCCAATCGCGAAGAGGCTTCTAAAACTTGCTGTGGTGCTAATCTACTGGCTTGCGATTTTTTTTCGGGTGTGTGTGCACATGCAGTTAGTAACAAACCACAAAACAAAGAAGCTAAGGTTTTCTTTAACAATGACATATACTCTCAGATCATGGCACAATCTAAATTCGCATGTATATAAGCATAATTAGCAATGATTTGCTGTTGTATTTATTTATTCTGTCATGATTTTCGATTAGATTATAAAAATCAATGTCTAAAATAATCCTAAAAATATGCCCACACTTTTTGAAATTTTTTGGATTTTTTTAAAATTAGGCTGTAGTAGCTTTGGCGGTCCAGCCGCACATTTAGTGTTTTTTAAACAGACTTTTGTAGAGAAAAAGCATTGGCTAAATGAGCAGCAGTATGCTCAACTGCTTGCACTCACCCAACTACTGCCAGGCCCAAGTAGTAGTCAAATGGGCATGGCTATCGGCTATTTGCAACATCGATATTTAGGCGCAGTTGCTGCATGGATTGGGTTTACCCTCCCTTCAGCATTGCTAATGTTTGGCTTAGCACGATTCATTCAACATCATCCAATTTTTAATGTAACCTTATTTTCAACAATCCATTCGATCATCTTGGCAATTATCGTCTTTGCTTTTTTTCAGATGTTTAAAAGCTATTGTAGAACCAAATTACAAGTTGCCTTAATGCTTGTCAGTACTGTGCTACTGCTCCTATTTTCCAATGCATGGATACAACTTACGATTATCCTTGGTACTGGTTGTTTAGCCATTTTAATGACGCGATTTGCATATATTCAAAAGGATTCAAATGATCTTACTATCGCAAAGCAGCATATAAATTTTAAGGTCTTGCCAATCGCTCATCGTCATCATTCAATCTGGTTGATTGGCTTTATTTCAATTTTTTTAGCCTTGTGCTTAGCCATGCTTTTTTCCAACAAACTGCTCTTTCAAGCCAGTTTTAGTTTTTATAAAACAGGCGCTCTGGTCTTCGGTGGTGGCCATGTAGTTCTTCCCATGCTTCATCAAGATTTGGTCGATACAGGTCTAATCAGCAAACAAAACTTTGAATTAGGTTACACACTTGCGCAATTTATGCCAGGGCCACTGTTTAGCTTTGCCAGTTATCTTGGTGCGTATTTGCCCCTTACAACATTTCCCATTGTTAATGCTGCCATAACAACACTGTTGATCTTTCTGCCGTCTTTTTTCTTAGTTTTTTTAGCTTTGCCTTACTGGTCTAAGCAACTTGAGAATCGTTATATTCAAAATTCTGTAATGCTCATCAATGCCGCAGTTGTTGGATTTATCTTGTCTGTGATTGTCCCCATGCTACAAAAAACCATGGGCAATCCATTAGATATTCTCACAGCCTGTTTAATGCTGTTAAGTCTAAAACTTAAAATTTCAATTTTTATCAGTATTCCTAGTCTTTTATTTATTCATTATGCCTTGCTGAATTTCATTTAAAAAGCCAGTGATATCACTGGCTTTTTAAATCTAAAATTTAAGCGATAAATTTTAGAATTAACTGAATCACTGTGGCATTAATTAAGTCGACAAAAAAAGCACCACAAAGCGGAACAATCAAAAATGCTTTATGTGAAGGACCGTACATATTGGTAATGGCCTGCATATTTGCAACAGCTGTCGGTGTTGCACCCATACCAAAACCACAATGCCCTGCGGCCAATACCGCTGCATCATAATTTTTCCCCATTACACGGAATGTCACGAAAGCAGCATATAAAGCCATCGTTAATGTTTGCGCACTCAGAATAATCACCAATGGCCCGGCTAAATCTGCTAATTGCCAAAGTTTTAATGAAAGTAAAGCCATCGCTAGATAAAGTGACAATGCTGCGTTACCAAACACATCGATCGCACGATCAAACATTTTAACTCTTAAAATGCCTTCGAGTACATTTCGAAGAATAACACCGCCAGCGAGTGCCCAAACAAATGTTGGCAGCTCAAACCATTGTCCTTTACTGTAACCTGTCATGAATTCAGCAAAAGCCAGACATGCTGCAAAAAGTCCCAATGTTGTAATCGCATTATCTGCAGTAATCAAACGGACTTGATGTGGATATTCAAAGGGAACATATTCACCAAGATCAGAAACAGCTTGCTGATTGGTCTCATCCACTTCTTTTTGTGTCTTTGGATTAGATAACTGATAACGGTTTATTAGTAGCTTGGCCAATGGACCACCGATGATTCCACCAATAATTAAACCAAAGGTTGCGCTTGCCATACCCAAAGCCAATGCACCTTGGATACCATGCTGGGTTTCTAAAATCTCACCCCAAGCACCTGCTGTACCATGTCCACCTGTAAGGGTAATTGAACCCGCAATCAAACCAATCAGCGGATCTAGACCCATGGCTGTTGCCAACCCAATCCCAACAAAGTCTTGTACGACAATAAATGAGGCAACACAGATTAAAAAAACGACTAAACCAAAACCGCCTTCTTTTAATTTTGCAAAATTTGCACTTAAACCAATCGAAGCGAAAAATACCAACATGAAACTGGTTTGCAATTCACTACTCGTGGTAATGCTATAGCCCCAGAAATTATGGATGAGTAAAGACAAAATTGCGGCAACAAGTCCCCCAGCAACAGGTTCTGGAATATTATATTTACGGAGAAAATCAATCTTATTGACCAGGAAACGACCCAATAACAATACGATGACCGCTGCAATCAACGTATAGAAGGCATTAAAAGAAAATTCCATAAGTAATTGTCCATTCTTTGGCTAGATTTTTTGTTGTATAGATACAGAAATGCTATTCCATAGTAGCAGACTTAAAATCACTCAGATTTAGTGATTACCTAATTGCCTGATATATACAACAAAAAATTAAAATAAAATGCAGATTTTCAACATTGAAAATCAAAAAGGCTCATCGCGATAAATACATTAGCGATTAGATATAAACAGAATTGCAATGCTGCAAAAATTTAGAAAAGAAAATGGTCATGATGTTACTCCTATTATTGATAAAAGATCATTTCATCAAACAATGAGAAATACAGTCCTCATAAGTCATTCGCTTTACAAGAACAGGCCAAAACAGGTCATTTATCTATACGATAATATGAACATAGAAAAAAAGTGGGTTAATTATGCATTTTTTTAAGCAAATGTCTTATGTTTTTACAATATTATTCATTATTTGAAATGATATTGATTTGATGATTATTTTTAATATGAATACTCAGGTATTAAAAAACCGAGGATCATTCCTCGGCTTTTTGGATCAATAAATTTCTAAGTTAAAATTAGAAATTGTATTTCGCCATTAAACCTACACGGTTATCTTTATAAGATTGACCCGCAAAAGTTTCACGCTTACCGTTGATATACTCAATACCTAAATCAATCGGTTTAGCTGGTGAATAAATCACGTTTAACCAAGCTTGTTGAATTTTTTCATTTGCAGTTTGGTTTGATTTGGCAAAATCAGTCCCATTGTCAGCAAACAATGCACCATACGCTAAAGTTGAACGCAAGTTAGGTAAAATTTTATATGTTCCACCCACTTGAAGTGCAGTGAATTCATTCTGTTCAATATCACCATTTACAACAGAATACGCATTGTTACTTCCGTATAGGTAATTGCTATTACCAACCACATAAGATGCATCAGCAAAAAGTTTTAAAGGATCTGCAACTTTAAAGTCTGCACCAAGTGCAACACCCCAACCAGTCTTGTCTTTGCCTGCATTATTATCTTTATAATTTTCTACTAAGACACGTGCAGATGCATTACCGTTGCCATCAGCATATGATTGTGTAATTTTACCTGTTAACACAGGGAGACTATATTTAACTGCTGTACCTGTAGCCCCAGCACTATTACCTTCTTCAGCAGCAACCAATAATTTTGTAGTTGGTGCCAAATTGTATGCATAACGTACTTGTGGAATACGTGTAGTACCACCACCAGCGTTAGTTGCAAAGTCAATCATTTCTGGTGCGTGACTAGACAAGAAGTTAGATGTTGTTTGACCGAACAACCAGTTGTTATAGGTTAAATAAGCATGACGAATACGAAGGTTTTCATTTACACCATTACCTGCAAAGTCAACTTCAACTTTACCACCAACTTTAGCATCACCTACTGGCGTATTAAAATCTAAACCGATACGTGTAGTTTTTGCTGTCGCGCGGAGTTTATCTCTCGCTTCACCATTGGTTGAACTGATTTTGTTGAAGTCGTCATCACCGCCTTCAATGATATAGTTCGCATCACCACGAACAAAACCATAAATATTGATATCTGCACCAGACTTAGACTTTAAGCCAACTGAAGAAGAAGATGGAGCTGCTTGAACTTTAGATTCAACTAATCTTACTTGCTGCTGTTGCTGTTGAAGAAGTGCTTTTAATTCTTGAACTTCATTGCGTAATTGTTGAATCTCTTGACTGTCAGTAGCAGCTTGAGCTGTATTTACCATCAAAGCTGTTACTGTTAATGCTAAACTTTTGACGATTAATGACTTGCGATTTGTGAATAGACTCATGAAATACTCCTAGCCTTATTTATGATGTGCATCCGTACAATTTGATCTTTTAACCCCAATACTTTGCTAAAAAATCAATTTTTCTTGTTTTCTTCAGTAGTTTCTCAGACACCACATAAAAAAAACTTTGCACATATATGCTTGCTATTAAATTATGAAAGCGTTGAAACTAAGTTAAAACCCAAAAGTAACAATTTGTGTATAATTCTTACACCTTTGTAATCTAGCGTAACTCAACCCCTTTATTAAATCAGTTTTATCGAATAAGACTTTAATTTCAATTCTTTTTTCAGATTAGTATTTCTATAATCATTATATAATCTAAGGCTTAGCTAAAATTTCAAAAAATGAATATAACGCTTCTACGACTATCGTATATAGTTTATTTGATGGAAAACTAGACCATTAAAGGATTTTTATGTTTTTCGAACAGGTTCAAGTGATAGATCAAGTAATTACAAGCCGTCATTCAGTACGTGCTTTTTTGGATAAACCTATCGATTTAGCCATTATTAAAGATATTTTAAATGTTGCATGTCGTGCACCATCTGGAGCAAATACCCAACCGTGGAAAGTATATGTAGTCACAGGTAATAAACGCCAAGAAATGATTGACCGAGTTTGTGCTGCTCAAATCGAATTATTTACTCGACCAGAACTTGCTGATCAGCATACAGCGAGTTTTTCATACTACCCGGCCACTTGGATTTCACCATTTATCGATCGTCGTCGTGAAAATGGTTGGGGGCTATATGGACTTTTAGCAATTCAAAAAAGTGAAAAAGAAAAAATGGCTGCACAACATTTAAGGAATTATCAGCTTTTTGATGCGCCTGTTGTGCTGTATTTTACTGTAAATAAAATTATGGGGACTGGCGCTAAAATGGACATTTCCATGATGGTGCAAAATGTCATGATTGCAGCCAAAGCTCGCGGTATAGACAGTTGTCCTCAAGCTGCATGGAATCATTTTCATCGTATCGTCTTAGAGGTACTTAATGCACCTGATGATGAGGAGTTAGTCTGTGCTGTTGTGTTGGGTTATGCCGATCCAGATCATATGGTAAATACATTTATTACCCCGCGTGAACCTGTTGAAAACTTTACCGTGTTCTTGGATTAGAGCAGCTTTATTTAACTGCCTTCAATAATTTAAGTCATTTTAAAATATTTTTATTCGGGTTCTTTCAAAGTCCTTTTTAAAACTGAGTTCAACATAAAAGTTCCTCATCCTAGCGTTCTTCCAAAAGAGAAGGAACTTTCAATACCAATATGATTTACTTCACTTAATCATTTTTTTAATTTCTAAAATATCAATTCTTTTTTATTTGATGAACAAGGACATTTCAACGCCTGAACCATACCCCCTGGCTTGTTAAAGTGCATGTTTTCTTATAGTCAGGGCTTTTTATCGTAGCTGTCTTTATATAGCTATCGTCTTTTAGCGATCCCCTGCTTTTTCTTACATAATAAATGTCTAGGGATTAAAACCTGTTAAATCTCGAATAATAGACAGCATTAAAAATCAGCATCTTCCCACCCATTTAAAATTACATAATAAAAACAGATACTTAATAAAATAAATTCATTTTAATGGTCTCTAAAACCGCAGTTTGTAATCTTTTGTAAAGTAATATTGATAATTAAATAGGCTTTATGACACTATATATGTATTGGTAATAAGCCACTTTATAGGTATAAATAACATGTCTATCCAAGTCAAAGATTCAAATAACAATATTATCCCTATTCAAAATATCCAGTTTGCGGGTGGCGAACGACATGTTCAAATTTCAGCAGATACATTAAAAACATTGAAAGGGCAAATTCAGATTCAAGCCAAAATCAGTAACACGCAAGATTTGATGGATTACTTGTTAATTGAAAATGTATTACTCAATCAAGGTTTAGAAATTGATTTGGAAATCCCCTATTTCCCATACGCACGCCAAGATCGAATCTGTGCGATGGGACAGGCATTCTCATTAGAACTGATGACAAAATTATTAAATATCAATACTGAGCAATTTCCACAACAGCGTAAATCAATCAAAGTTTGGGATGCACATAGTTGTGTTACTGAAAAACTTTTAAATGAAAACACCCATTTTTTTGAGATTGAGAATGTTCAACCAAGTGAAATCATTCTGCAAAATTCAAAGTTACAAGACATTTTAATTGCTCAAGACACCGTTTTAATCTGTCCAGATGCAGGTGCAAAACAACGGACAAAAATGATTGCCAAAGTCATCAATAGCTTAAGGGATCACGAAATCGAAATGGTCTACTGTGAAAAAAAACGTGATGCCGTCACAGGAAAAATTCAGAATGCTCAAGTCAATGCAACTGATTTAACTGGCAAAACAGCTGTGATCACGGACGATATTTGTGATGGTGGTGCAACTTTTATTGGTATTGCACAAGAGTTAAAAAAATTAAATTGCCAACATGTGATTTTGTATGTGACTCACGGGATCTTTAGTAAAGGTATGCACGTATTTGAAGGCTTGGTTGACCAAATTTTTACCACGACGAGCTTTCCACAAACTGAACACCCAAATTTAAACGTCATTTCATTTAGTCGTTTCAATTCATTTTAATTATTTTGGAGAATAAGAATGAGCTTAAAAATCAATCCACTGAATGCAATCGACTTTTATAAAGCAGATCACAGACGTCAGTACCCTGCTGGCACAGAATATGTTTATGCCAATTTCACGCCACGATCTTCTCGTTTAGCAAAAATGTTGCCTGATTTCGACGATAAAATCGTGTTCTTTGGCTTACAAGGCTTTATCAAACACTTTTTGATCGAGACTTGGAATGAAGGTTTTTTCCAACAAGATAAGGCAAAAGTCATTGCTAGATATAAACGTAGAATGGATAACGCATTGGGTGACGGCGCAGTACCAGTCGATCATATCGAAGCTTTATATGACTTAGGCTATTTACCAATCCGAATCAAGGCGCTAGAAGAAGGCAGTCGTGTCAATATAAAAGTACCTGTCCTCACTATTGTAAATACCCTGCCTGAGTTCTTTTGGTTAACCAACTACTTAGAAACAGTACTCAGCGCTGAATTATGGAAAAGCTGTACGACAGCAACGATTGCATTTGAATACAAACGCTTACTGACAGCATATGCGATTAAAACAGGTGCACCTTTAGACTTCGTTGCTGTACAAGGCCATGATTTTAGTAGTCGCGGCATGAGTGGGATTTATGATGCCACACAAAATGGTGTAGGGCATTTAACCAGCTTTATCGGTACAGATGCGGTTTCAGCGATTGATTATGCAGAAGAATATTACGATGCGGAAGGCATTGTAGGTGTTTCGGTTCCAGCAACCGAACATAGTGTGATGTGTATGGGCAGTGAAGACAATGAAATTGAAACTTTTAGACGTTTAATCACAGAGCTTTATCCATCAGGTGTGGTCAGTATCGTATCGGATACTTGGGATTTTTGGCGAGTGATTACAGAATTTACTGTGGAGTTAAAAGACGAAATTCTAGCTCGCCAGCCAAATGCTTTAGGTTTGGCTAAATTGGTTTTTCGTCCTGACTCTGGTGATCCTGTAAAAATCATTTGCGGTGACCCTGAAGCTGAAATGGGCAGTCCAGCTTATAAAGGCGCTGTGCAATGTTTATGGGAAATCTTTGGCGGAACCGAAACAGATCAAGGCTATAAAGTTTTAAATGAGCGTGTTGGTTTGATTTATGGTGACTCGATTACTTTGGAACGTGCTTTAAATATTGTTCAAAGGCTGGAAGCTAAGGGCTTTGCTTCAAATAATCTGGTCTTTGGCATCGGTAGTTATACTTATAACTATTTAACGCGTGACACATTTGGTTTTGCAGTTAAAGCCACTTGGGGACAAGTCAACAGTGTTCCACGTGAATTGTTTAAAGATCCGATCACTGATTCTGGTGTAAAGAAATCTGCCAAAGGTTTACTTCGTGTAGAAAAAACTGAGGATGGCTTTGTATTATTTGATCAACAAACCATGGAACAAGAACAACAAGGTGAGTTAAAAACGGTGTTTGAAGATGGGCAATTGATTCAAGCATGTCGTTTGAATGAAATTCGGGAACGCTTGGCAAATCAGTTATAACAGCTATTTGCAGAAACCTTGCTTTTATCGCAAGGTTTCTGCGCTTAGAGTACGCCCTTATCCATCTCATTTTTACTAAACTTATTTTCTACTTGGCGAATCTCTCCTACCCTGTAATAATCCAAGACAATCCGTTACTTTAATAAAATCAAGCGAGCCTTATAGTGACCTTTAACTCTGAACAGGAATTTCTATCAAACTATAATAAAAAGGATTATGAATCCCCTTTACTTACAGTTGATATGGCGATTTTTTCTGTTGATGCGAGTCAACTACAGGTTTTATTGATTAAACGTTCTAATTTCCCACAGAAAGATAAATGGGCACTCCCAGGTGGTTTTGTCGATTTGTCTAAAGATCAAGATTTGATGGCAACAGCACATCGTAAATTGGTTGAAAAAACTGGACTTCAATCACCGCATTTGGAACAAGTTGCGACGGTTGGCAATGCAACACGTGATCCACGTGGGTGGGCTGTAACAGCTTTATATTTTGCCCTGATTGATTTCAAAGCGTTTCAACAGATTTCCACGGAACAAAATGAATATAGCGAGTGGATTTCAATTGCTGAGGCAAAAAAATTAGACTTGGCTTTTGATCATTTACAGCTTTTAGATATGGCTGTTGACCGTTTAAGTAGTAAGGCACGTTATACAGCCTTACCCGTCAGTTTGATGCCTCAACTGTTTACTTTGACTGAGCTACAGCAGATTTATGAAATTATTTTAGGGCAAAGCCTAGAAAAGAAATCATTTAGACGGCGTATGATTGAAGCTGGCGCAGTTGAGGAAACAGACCAAACTAAAATTGCGGGCAAACGTCCTGCTCAATTGTATAAGTTTGCGCTAGAAAGTTATGATTTCCATTTTCCTCGAATTTTGGAGTATCCGAGGGAAACCACTTAAGCGCGTTGTATTATTTGGATAACAGCGAACAATGAAAACTTTAGAACAATTAATCAATATTGAAGATTCAGGCTGGATATTGGTACAAGAATGGATGACTCAAGCCACCAACCATATTGAAGTTTTACCCAAGAACAAATTAAGAGCTGAACAAGAGTTACTGAGCATTCAAGTCACAACACGTTCACCTATGGGTTCAATTATTTATGAAACAGGTGGAATACTGATTGATCATGGATGGTTGAGAATTTTAGCTTCAGGACATCCAAAATTAGATCGTGGTATTACTGAATGGAATCATCATAAAACGTTTCATCAATCTGATCTGGAGCTAACCTATCTACTGATTGCTGATGATGTTTTAGGGGGTTACTTTGCTATCAATAATGGAAAATTAGGTGAAGCAATTGGAAAGATTTACTATTTTGCCCCAGATACATTGGTATGGGAAAATCTTGATGTGAGCTATTCAGAATTTTTGACTTGGGCATTCAATGGAGATATTGCTCAGTTTTATCAAGTATTCCGTTGGCAAAACTGGCAGACAGATCTTCAAAGTCTCAATGGCAACCAAGTCTTTAGTTTTATGCCCATGTTATTTACCAAAGAAGGTAAGGATATCGAACAAGTGGATAAAAAAATTATTCCTATTTCTGAGAGTTATGATTTTCATTTTGCACCGACTTTAAAATAACTGAGAGCAGCAAATCCGTGAGCAATCATCTAAAGTTAATCCGAGCTTTTCCTAAAGCTCTATTAGATGATGTTTTAGTAATATCAAAATACTTAGAAAGTAAAAAAATAAAAATTCATGAAAGCTCTCAATGCGAAGTGTTGATTCATCACGAACATATCGTTGTACCATCAAGGATCTATATAACTAAGTTACAATGTATTGAGTTTCATAATTTTTCTTTAACACAACGTCAAATTCTATGGTGTATTCTTACTCGCCATCACAATGGTTTTGTTCGGCAAAGAGCGCTCGAAAGACTCATTAAAACTGACCTTACAAGTTTTATGATCCCTTTCATTTTTCAGTTATTGGGTGAATATGTTCAAGAAATTTTAGAGGCCATTGAACCGATTCTAGATGCAAATAATCAAGGGCTTTTTGCAGCATTTATGCTGCAAAATCCAAAATATGACCAAACGACTCAAAGTAGAATTGTCAGCTATTGGAATGAGTATTATCGGATTAAATATCCAAATTTTAACGATTTTATTGGTTATAAAATTTTAAATAAGCTTAAGAATTTTGTTCAAAATAATCATCAGTAGAGTTACTCCCCCTTAGCCTGATGAGCTTAAAAATGACAAATCAGATTTAGGCTAATACATATTAGATAAACCAAAAGCTTTGATTAAAAAATGATTTGGATTTTGTTTTTCGGGATTTTTTGAACCAAGCTCTGGTTCAAAATATAAAACCACCTGACTTTTATTGATTTTCACAATTACATTATTCAGTTGTTGATTAAATTTAATGGAATAATCAGCTCTCTGCTTATTTAGAATTTTTAGAAATTTGTCCAAACTCAATTTTTTAAAATTTTGAATCACCCAAGGCTCAACGTTCAAAGTTTTACTCTTTTTTAATTGACGAAACTCATCACAAAAAATAGCGCAAAGTTGCTTTTCAAAAAAATGGAGTTCTATCGTACCTAAACGCCAAAGTTCGGTATAACAATCTATCGTTAAGTGATCATCCGGTTTGGAGAGTTCATTCTTCAAGCATTCTATGGTTTGCCCTAATTCTACAAAATCAAACTTTCCATTTAAAATAAAATCTTTTAAATCAATTTCTAACTTCCGCTTCAATTTCATTTATTGGTTTCCAAAAATAACTACATAAGTCCCTATTTACATTTTTTCCTCTAAACAACAGACCAGTTTTTCTAAAAAATTCATCACTTTGCTATCGTTAAAATGCAGATCTCTAATTTTTAAGATAATGCCTTGTATGGTATTTTGATCAAAATAATTATCTGAACAAGGATCAAAACTACACTCAAATTCATTTCTCAGTGGGCTAAACAACGGAAATAAAGATCTAAATAGTTTAACGACATAAGCAAAATCATCTTGCGGAATAAAATAAGTTCTATTGTTTTTATCTTGTATCCTCTCTAAGTTTTCATCTTCAGCCCAAATAAAGAAACCCACTTTATCAACATATTTTAGATTTTCATCTATGCTCAATTTGATTGTGCGTTGATTAAATTCATTAATTTTTTGAATGATTTTTTCAAGATTGTGATGATATCTAGGATCATCATAATATTCTCGTGCAAGCTCCGCTTTACAATCTGTTGCTGCACAAATTTTTTCAATATTCTGCTGATGATAAGCTTGTATGCAATGTTCTATCTCATCATATTGTTTTAATAAAGCGCAAGCATCTGCGATTGAAATGGTAATTTTTGCGCGTAATTCATGTAATTTTTCTTTATCCATAACACATCACTTTTAATTGCCTCATTCTTTCATTTTCAATATTTATACATCACAACTTTGCAAATTCTATTATCTTAATCAAAACATTTAAAATTGGACAATAACAATGAACGCACTAAGCTACTTTGAAATTCAGTCTTCAAATCCTGAGCGTGAAGTTAAATTTTATCATGAAGTTTTCGGTTGGAAATTTAGCAAAGTTGACGGTCTACCCATTCAATATTTTCAAATTGAAACAGCCAACATACATGGTGGCTTATTGGAGCGTCCAGCTCAAACACCACCCACCCATTGTGGAACCAATGCCTTTACCTGTTCCTTTGAGGTTGAAGATTTTGATACAACTGCTGAAAAGATTTTAGCTTTGGGTGGACAAGTAGCAATGGAGAAATTTGCTATTCCCAATAAATGTTGGCAAGGTTATTTTTTAGATGCAGATCATAATACCTTTGGACTCGTCCAAGTTGATCCCAATGCAAAATAAGCTTGATTGATTAAAAATCTAAATGAATGTTTGAGAAAAAACCTGTCTATATTGGGCTGCATGAAACAGTTGAAATTAAAAGATAGTGAAAAATTTTTAAGAATTTTTATAAAAAATACAGATCATATTAAGTGATTAAGGCCTTACAGCTGATTTAAGCATTCAATTTGTGCTACCTTAATTTTAAATTCTGTAAGGCTTATCCAACTAATGACTGTACGCTTTCTTCATACTTCAGACTGGCATCTGGGACAATTCTTCTATAACCATTCTCGCCAGTATGAACATGAGCAATTTTTAGCGTGGTTATTAGCTCAAATCAAAGAAAAACAGCCCCATGCCCTATTGATTGCAGGCGATATATTCGATGTCATCAATCCTGCATCTGCTGCGCAGAAACAGCTCTATCAATTCCTAGCCAATGCACATCAGCTTGCCCCACATATGCAAACCTTAATGATTGCAGGTAATCATGATTCAGGTTATCGGATTGAACAAGTTGAGCCCCTGCTTGAAAAATATCACGCTAAAACAGTCGGTGTGATTCATAAAAACGAGCTTGGTCAAATTGATTTAGATCGTTTACTGATTCCAATTTATGATGAACAAAAAAATATTATTGCTTGGTGCCTAAGCTTACCGTTTCTGCGCCCAGCCGAAATCACTGGCTTTAATGAACAAACCAATAACAGTCAAAATGCCATTGCCTATTTACATCAACAGGTGATTTCTGAAGCACGAAAAAGAAAGACGGATAATCAAGCACTCATTCTAATGTCACATGCCCATATGCAAGGTGGAGAAACCTCTGATTCTGAACGCCCGATTATCATTGGCAATGAGGAAGCACTGTCTACCACATTGTTTGAAGATAGCATTGATTATGTTGCGCTCGGACATTTACATAAACCACAAAAAGTTGGTCAGGAACATATCCGTTATAGTGGTTCGCCTATTCCCTTATCCTTTAGTGAAATCAATTATAAACACCAAATTGTCGACGTTAATATTGACCCGCTTAAAACAGATGAGTCACGGGTTTCATTTGAAAGTGTATTTATTCCCCGTAGTGTACAACTGCATAAAATTAAAGGGGAATTGAATGAAGTTTTAGCCAAATTAAAGGCATTAGTAAGCGGTGAAATTGAAAATATTGATCAGCGTGAATATGTCGATATTGAATACTATACCGATGTTCCACCTCCGCCCAATTTGCGCCAACAATTTGAAGATGCCTTGCCTAAAAGCCGTTACCGCTTAGTTCGCATCTCAAGACAATACTTCGCATCAGAAAAAAATAACGATGAAATTACTTCAATCAATTTGGAACCACCGACACCAGAAAAACTCTTTCAACAACTTTGGGAAAAAAATGGCTATACCAATGATGATGCAGTCTTGAAAGATTTTTTAAGCTTATTACAAGAAGCCGAAAAAACGCTTGAAAATCAACATGACGCATAGGAGTTTGCCGTGAAAATTTTATCTATACGACTCAAAAATCTCGCGTCTCTTTCGGGTGAACATTTTATAGATTTTGAATCTGAACCTTTAGCTTCAGCAGGTTTAGTGGCGATTGTTGGAAAAACAGGAGCAGGAAAATCAACCATTTTGGATGCCATGTGCCTTGCTCTGTTTAATAAAATCCCACGTTTAAAAGACAGTGATGGTAAATTACAGGATGTTGATGGCTCTGAACTTTTAACCAACTCGCCACTGACTGTACTACGGCGTGGTACCGCACACGGCTTTGCTGAATTATGTTTTGTGGCACAAGACCAAAAGCATTATTTGGCACACTGGGAACTTAAACGTTCCCGTGAAAAAGCAGATGGAAAACTACAAAGTGTCCAACGCTATTTAAAATGCTTAACCGATGGAACAGTAGTAGCAGATAAAGCCAAAGCCGTTGAATCAGCGATTTACAAAATTACCCAACTGAGTTTTGAGCAATTTACCCGTGCAGTTCTTTTGGCACAGTCCGAAGTTACAGCCTTCTTAAAAGCACGTGACAATGAACGTGGTGAATTACTTGAGTATTTAACCAATTCATCCATTTTTGGAAAAGTCGGCCAATTGGCCTATGAAAAAACCAAATTGGTAGCATCAAAACGTAAGGAATTGGAAAATCTTCTCGGTCATATTGAACTCCTCTCTGAGGAAGATGCCGCTGAATTACACATACAATTCCAACATATCAATCAAGACTATAAAAAACTTGAAGATGAAAAATCGCAACTTGAAAAACAGCAGCAATGGTTTGAGCGTAAACAAAAACTGAATGATGAAATTGTCGTTAAGCAACAGTTGCTTGATACACAATTACAGACGCAACAAGGCTTAATCCCTGAGCGTGAACGTTTAAATCGTTTAGAAATATTCTCAGAGATTCGCTCTAGTCTTTTTCAAAAGCAACAACTGATAAAAACCGAACAGCAACTCGCACCACAAATTCAAAAACAACAACAGCTTTTTGATGCATTACAAGTTCAATTTGACACTGAAAAGACCCGTTTTCTCCAAACTGAAAGCACTTTAACTGAACAACAAAATTTCGAAAATACCCATCGTGAGTCTTTGAGTGAAGTACGGAAATGTATTCAGGAGCGGGATTTTATTGGGGTCGAATTTAAGAAAATTCAGACCAGATTAAATGATTTAGAATCGTCTAAAACTCCACTACTCAATCAACAACAACAACTAGAACATCATATTCAGCAGATTACAGAAAAACGAAATATTTTAAATCAGCAACTTGCAGACACTCAACAGTTCTCAAGTTTGGATAAAGGTTTAACTGCACATGTGCAACAGTTAACTCAATTTATTCAGCACTATCAATCTATTGAAAATCAATTAGGGAATCTGTCTCAAGCTGAAACGAGATTAATTGAGCAAAAAACAAAATTACAAGATTCAATTCATCAATTTGGAACTGCGGAGCAACTTGAAACTCAGCTTGAACAAACACGCCAACAACGTGAATCGAAACTGAGCCAACTCAACCAATTGGCTACGTTACAACAAAAATTAGCCCAGTTTTTTGAATTAAAGATTGAATCCCAGCAACTCAATGACCAATTGAATCGTTGCTCAGCGCAATTTCAACAACTTGAAAAAACCACAATACAGGCTGAACAAGATTTCCAAACGGCGAAACAAGCCCGTTTAAAACTGCAAGAGGTTCTACAACAACAACGCTTATTACATACTGAAAATGTAGAACATTTAAGAGCTGAATTAGTAGATGGTCAAGCTTGTGTTGTCTGTGGAAGCATTTCTCATCCCTATCGTCTTGATGATTCTGCTGTATCTAAAGTACTGTTTGAGCTACAACAGCAACAGGAACAACAAGCCACGCTCAAAGAACAACAAACATTTAACCTTTGGCAAGCGGCTCAACAAAACTTGACCAAATTAAGTGTCGAACAGGAACAGTTCAAGTCATCTATCCGAAATGTGTCTGAAAAAATCACGATCACACAACACCAATGTATTGAACAAGGTCAATCTGCCCAAATCCCAGTGGACTTAACTCAGACACAATCTGAAATCAAGCAGCAATTGGAGCAACTTACCCAGCAATATCAGCTTGATATTCAACAGTTTGAAATGCAATCTAAGCAATGCGTTCAAAACATCAAAATTCAGCAGCAATTAAGTCAAAGCATTCAGCACACTGAACATCTATTGCAAAATGCCAATAACCTACACAATCAGGTTCAGCATATTGTCAATTGCTTAGCTGACCGTGAAAAAGATACCTGGCAACAGCACAGCGTACAGACTGCACAACATATCTTGAGTCAATTAAATACGCGTACACAACAACTTGAACAATTTGAGTTATTGTCGAAACAGCATGATCAATATCTACAGCAACTCAATACAGCTCAACTCAATATAGCGAATGCAACCAAACAGATTTCTGAAACTGCTCACAGCTTGAACGAGATAAAACTAAAAGGGCAACAAAATACAGAATTGGCAAATCGACTCATTCATAGCATGACAGGATTAACAGAGGTTAAGCCGAATGAATGGTTAACTCAGTATGAGCATGAATACCAGAAAACCCAGACGCTTTACCAACAACAAAAGCAAAGTTTTAACCAATTACGCAATCAATTTGAGCAGGAAAAAAGTCAGCTCGAACAACTTAAAGCCCAGCAACAACACAATCAGAATAGCCTCAATCAAGTGAATCAGGATATTCAGCAATGGCTCACTCAGCATCCAGCTTTTCAGCCTGATGATTTAGAGCACTTGGCTCAAATCACGGCGGTACAAGAACAACAGATTCGCCAACAACTGCAACATGCTGAACGAATGTTAAATGAGGCCAACTCAGCACTTAACACCATACAAGAGCAATTAATCGAACATAAGCTCCATCAACCCGAAATTGATTTTGAACAGCTACAACAATTGATTTTGGATAATGTGAATGCTTTAAAAACCCAATTTGAAATCCGCGATCAGTTAAAACTCAAACTTGAATTGCATCAGCAAAATCTTACTAAGCAAAAGCAATTTGCTGATCAGGTTCAACAAGTACAACAGGAAGAACATCGCTGGGGCAAAATTTCAGGCTTAATGGGAGATGCGACCGGTAAAAAATTCCGTGATTATGCACAGCAGTATAATCTGGATATTTTACTCGAACACGCCAACCAACAATTGGCGATGTTGTCTCAACGTTATACCTTAAAGCGGTTAGATAACTCACTCAGCCTTGCCATCATTGACCATGATATGGATGGTGAAACCCGTTCTGTTGCCTCACTTTCAGGAGGTGAATCATTCTTAACTGCCCTTGCCTTATCTTTGGCAATTGCCAATATGGCATCAGGTTCAATGAAAATTGAATCTCTCTTTATTGATGAAGGGTTTGGAACATTGGATGCATCTTCTTTACATATGGTCATGAATGCATTAGATCAATTGCAGAATCAAGGACGTAAAGTTGTATTGATTTCACATATACAGGAAATGCATGAACGTATTCCTGTGCAAATTCAGGTGCGTCCTTTAGGGGCGGGTGCAAGTACGATTGAAGTGGTGAGTTAAAATAAATGAGGAGGACCTCCTCTTCTAAAACCTAAATTCAACGCATTTATTTATGTTCTAAATACGCTTGCTTAGCTTGATCACAAATTTCATTTTTATCACTTAAGCCTTGTGTAGCTTCTGCTAAAGTTTCATCAAATGTCGTATCAAACTGCTTATAGTCACGATCATATTGAGCCTTATATTTTTGATTATTTTTCATAGCAGTGATCGAGCTTTGTATTGCGACACACATAGGATAAAGCTCAGATTTGTCCTGTATTTGAGTTACGCGTTCAGTTATTTCTTCAATTTTACCAAGGATCGTATCAAAGTTTTCTTGAAATTTGGCATAACTGGGCTGAGGCGTAATAAGGGTTTTATATTGATCTTCAATAGGATTTGCAAATACTTGCATAGATACCATGCCCATTAAGATTACAGTGCATATTTTTAGTAATTTCATTGTATTAAAACTCTTTATAGTTTTCATTTAATTTCATTAAGTTTAAAAATAATAGGCATTCTTTATTTTAAGAATGCCTATTCTCATTATAAATGAATAAATTAACGATCTGCTGGAAATGCATTTGGTGGAGGTGCATATTTACTCACGGGTTTAGCCTCATCTTCTGGTGCTTCCAACTCATATAAAACCGTACCAATTACACCAGCATTCTGAATTGAACCATTCTCTGAATTCGCAGCATACGCATCTTTAGGCTTACTAAAAGTGAAAGAAGCAACAGCAGATTCACTCTTACGGAAACCTTCAATTTTCAAAGAATCATGTGCATGTAATACATAACCAGAATTACTTCGGGATGCCTCACTGCCATCTATGACATCTACACCATCAACACTGGCAACCACTTCAAAGGTTTTCGCTGTGTTATTTTCATACTGAAGTTGATAGCTTTGCCCTTCACGCCCTGACAAATAGTAGCTTTGTCCAACACGATATATTGGAATTCGGTTTCCACGATCATCTACAACAGAAAAACTCACTTTTCCTGCGGCAATAGAAATTGAATTGATCGTTTTACCTTTGTAGTTCTTATCTGCATATTGCACGATAGTTTCAGCAAGAGGTGAATCAGATTTACGCTTTAACTGCACTTCAGTCACATGGGAATCAATTTCATCACCCCACTTTGTGCCTAACTTTTCGTCAGCTGCAACTTGATTGTTGGCTGCTTCAGCAGCTGCATCTGCACTGGTCGCTTCGGTTTGAGATTGTGATGCGCTTTCATCTGATTTTTTCGAACATGCAGCTAGAAAAATACACAACAAAAGGCAGAGAAATATATTTATATTTTTCATTATAAAACCTATTTTAAAGTTTATAAGTTACGTAGATTATTATCAAAGTCATAATATCGCAGCTGTTTTGACTGCGCTATTTTTAAATTATTGCAATTATGTAACATTATAACATCTCAAAAAATAAGAGGGATAATGTGATCCCTCTCACTTCTTAATATTTTTAATTAATCCGCAGGAAAGGCATTTGGTGCAGGCGCATAAGTATCCTTAGATTTTTTGGGTAGATCGTATTTAGGTGCTTTTAACTCATACACCACTGTACCAATCACACCAGTATTTTGAATAGAACCACTGGCAGAGTTGGCAGCATAAGCATCATTTGGCTTACTAAAAATAAATGAAGCTACAGATGAGTTACTTTTTCTAAAACCTTCAATCGCAAATGAGCTATAAGGTCTTAACACATAACCACTATTTGAACGTGAAGCTTTACTTCCATTAAGAACATCTAGGCCATCGACACTTGCAACAACTTCAAAGGTTTGGCTACTGGTATTGGCATAACGCAATTGATAGCTTTGTCCATCACGGGCTGAGAGATAATAACGCTCACCATCGCGATATAGTGGTAAAATTCGCCCACGATCATCTACAACAGAAAAGCTAATTTTTCCAGCGGCTAAAGAAATGCTGTTAATACTGCGTCCTGAAAATTGCTTACTGGCATAACGAATTTGAGTTTCATCAATAGGATTACTACTTAAACGTTTTAAATCAACTTGAGTCACATACGAACTCACGTCATCTCCCCATTTCGTCCCCAAACGCTCTTCTGACTTTACTCGATTTTGATTGGAAATAGGCGCTGGTGCAGCCTTAGCTGTTGCTGAGGTAGGTGATGGTGCAGATTCGATTTCTTGCGAAGTAGCATCCTGAGTTGAAGAATATTTTGCAGTACTACAAGCACTGATTAAAGCACAAAGACATAACCATAATAATAGTTTGGATTTATACATATTCTATTTCCAGTTTTTAAATTTTATTCAAATCAGTATAGTCAAATTGAGGATCATATTACATCTAGAATTGTTGAGTATATTTTAAAAAAGTTAACTGAATAGTTTGCCTTAAAGTAAATTCCAAATGCTTAAACGGATACTCATCAGCTTCATTTTACCAGTACATAGAATTGTTTTTTTATAGTGATTTATCTTAGCCAATGTAAAAATCTAATTACTATTCAAAAGAATAAATACCAACACAAATCAAAAAACTGTATGTAGAAATACAGTTTTTGATTTCATTGATGCAACTACTCAGCTTGTATAGGTCTTAGAGTTAGAATCTGTTCACTACGTCCAAATGGCCCATAAATATCATGTAAGACGGAACTGGTTAAACCAATACCATCGTCACCATATTGTTGTACGGTTTCTAAACCTAACCATTGACCTTGAGGCAAACGATATAAATGAATTTGTAAATCTAAGTTTGGAAAGCCCCAATTAAAAGGGGGTGTTTGTCTCGCCACGACACCATTTGCAGTATCGATCATTCCCATTAACTTCACAAATGACGATGTCGGTCGACCTTCAACCATATCCAAAGTATTGCTAAGCCACACAATACCAGCTCCTTGTCGACGTTGCTCAGTCCTTGCTTCAATCGAATGAATATAGCCACCAGGCCATTGACGTATTTCATCCCAAATTGGTAACTGTTCAGGCGTACCAATAGATTGATCCTCTAAACCTGCAACAATTTGACTATTATTGGTCATCATGCGCCAAGTTCTCGCCACAATGCTTATTTTACCTTGTGTAACCATTTCGGATTCAATCAGTTCAATGGTCTTGCCAGCACGAATCACTTTTGTCCGAATATAAAATTCACCACCCGCAATTAATCCAAGAATATCTAAACTTATACGACCAATTCGAACATCATTTCGAGGTGAAAACTGCTCTAATTCAGCACAAATAACCCCTGTCGCTGGTGCCATATGTTGCTCATGCGCATTCCAAGCCCCTTGAGCATGATGTGTCGATTGATAATGTGCAGTCACTACACCCTGCTCATCGATATGACGCTGAATCAATTGATAATATGCAGACATAAACTTCCCTATCACTCTTAAAAATCATTCGCTATACATATAATTCCGCATTATTTTTGTACTCGACTTAAGCAAAGAAGTCTAATACTAATAGGAAAAATGACCCATAGCGTTCAATATTTTCACACTGGATTGAACGCTTAAATTTAAAGTGAGATATTAAAAAGAGTGACATATTGAAAAGTCAGTATTTGAAAGCCTATATTTAACCGATGAGTAAAACGACAGCTGAAAAAATCAGACAATAAATACCAAAGAAATGCCAGCGGCCATGTTCAAGCCAACTCGATAGCCATTTTAAAGCAACAAGACCTGCAATAAAGCTAAACAGCATCCCAAACATGCTGGGTAAAAGCAGTTGAGCTAAATGAATACTTTGAAAATTCTCGGCATGTAGCAATCGATAAAGCTCTTTTACAATCACCGCTGGGGTTAACACCACTGCCAAGGCAAAACTAAACTCTTCCGCTTTTTGGCGAGCGACACCTAAAAATAATCCTGTTGAAATTGTTGCACCTGAACGTGAAAAACCACGGAACGGCAAGCATAAAGCTTGAACTGCACCAATCCATGCCGCACTTTTCATCGTCACATCACCAACCTGTCCACGATCTAATCGAGAGGATAAAATAATCAATACACCAGCAGAAGCTAAAGCAGCAGCCATTAATTTTGAATTGCTAAACAATTGCTCAATTTCAAAGTGGTTTGCCCCAGCAAAAAAACATGTTTGATCATCGATTGCAGTGCCAATCCGAGTACGCCCGTGATGCCTGTTGCAACAATCACAAACCATGCTTGTTTTTTAAAACGATCCCATGACGAAAAATAGGTTGTGCGCCAAGACTTCCAAAAATACACAATGACCGCAAACATGGTTCCTGTATGTAGCATCACCAATAAAAACGTCATATCAGGCGCTGATGGGTCAAAACCCATCAATTTTTCAGCCACAATCACATGCGCTGAACTGGATACAGGCAGCAGTTCTGCAAACCCTTGTATGATGGCAAGAATAAGTACATGAAAAATAGTCATCAACAATCTCAACGGATTAGAATTATTGATGCCTTATACGTTTACAGCATTAAATCTAAATTAAAATAAACTTAAACCCAGCGAAAATTAAGTCAGCCTCCAAGCCAGTTTTAGTCTGACCTTTAACGCTGACTTGAATAATCTCGTGCACCAAACAAAGCCGTCCCGATACGTACCATGGTTGACCCTGCGGCAATGGCTTCTACCATATCTCCAGACATCCCCATGCTCAACGTATCCCAATCTTCAGCATGCGCATGATGAACTTTAACCTGATCAAATAATTGCTTTGCATCACTGAATGCTTGCGGATGATCAGGTGCAGGAATCACCATTAAACCACGTAACTTTAAATTCTTTAATTGACTGATTTGTTTCACCAGATCTGCCACATCATCAGGCTGACAACCATCTTTACTATCTTGTGCATCAATATTGACTTGCAAGCAAATATTTAATGGTGTTTGAGTAGCTTCTCGTTGATTTGAGAGACGCTCTGCAATGATAAAACGATCAACTCCATGCACCCACGCAAACTTTTCAGCAAGATGCTTGGTTTTATTGCGCTGCACATGACCAATAAAGTGCCATTCGATCTCTAAATCTTTTAAATCTTCAATTTTTTCGAGCGCTTCTTGTAAATAATTCTCGCCAAAAGCACGCTGACCCGTAACATACATTTCTTTTAATAACGTACTTGGATGTGTCTTGGAAACTGCCAACAACTGTACCTGACTCACATCTCGATTTGCAGCCAAACAGGCCTGCTGAATTTGCGCGAGTACATGATTTCGAGCTTGATTTAGATCATTCATTGACAAGGTTCTCATTTCATAAAAATTTCAGCTTCCAAGCAATGAAATTGTTGGTTATGCTGAGTGAAAGGCCTTATTATTCTACAAAATAATGAGGGTGTGTTGATCGTTCATAAATAGCTTGCGTTGTAGGCTAAAATTGAGCAAACAAGGAATGGAATGTAGAGAATAGCAAGACTATTTTCAAATTTCATAACGCAGTTTGAGATAATTTTAGCCACAACCCCCTGGGACTTTGCTGTTTTTAACTGCTACGTCGTTACGAACTACTCATTTAGAATAACTAAATTTCGTACTTCGCGCCTAGTAACCCTAAAAAACAGGCTTAGTCGCAAGCATAGATGAATAATCTACACCCCCTAGGCAAATAGGTTTTTATTCGGGGACATTATGGATATTACAGAATTATTGGCGTTTTCCGTCAAAAACGGTGCATCTGACTTACACCTTTCAGCAGGTATGCCACCGATGATTCGTGTCGATGGTGAGGTCCGTCGTATCAATTTACCAGCACTGGAACATAAAGAAGTTCACAGACTGGTTTATGACATCATGAATGATAAACAACGTCGTGATTTTGAAGAACAATTAGAAACTGACTTCTCATTTGAAGTTCCAGGTATTGCCCGTTTCCGTGTCAACGCATTCAACCAAAACCGTGGTGCGGGTGCTGTATTTCGTACCATTCCTTCCAAAGTATTGACCATGGAAGATTTAGGTTTAGGACAAATCTTTAAGGATCTTTGTGAGTTACCCCGTGGTTTGATCCTTGTAACAGGTCCAACAGGTTCCGGTAAATCAACCACATTGGCCTCTATGATTGACTTTATTAATGACAGTCGCTATGACCATATTTTAACGGTCGAAGATCCAATCGAATTTGTACACCAATCTAAAAAGTGCCTTATCAACCAACGTGAAGTGCATCGAGATACACATGGCTTTAATGAAGCACTGCGTTCTGCATTACGTGAAGACCCTGACATTATCTTGGTTGGTGAGATGCGTGACCTTGAAACCATTCGCCTGGCTTTAACTGCAGCAGAAACAGGTCACTTGGTTTTCGGTACACTACACACCACATCAGCGGCAAAAACCATTGACCGTGTGATTGACGTATTCCCTGCTGAAGAAAAAGACATGGTCCGTGCCATGTTATCAGAATCATTACAAGCGGTTATTTCACAGACCCTGCTGAAAAAGAATGGTGGCGGACGAGTTGCAGCACATGAAATCATGATTGGTATTCCTGCAATTCGTAACTTGATTCGTGAAAACAAAGTTGCACAGATGTATTCAGCAATTCAAACCGGTGCAAACTATGGTATGACCACATTGGATCAGAGTTTAAAAACACTGGTCGCCAAAGGTGTTATTAGTCCTCAAGTTGCAAGAAATGTAGCAAAACAACCAGAATCATTCTTATAAAATGGATTATTGAGGTTTAAAAAAGATGGACTTTAATGACTTGCTCAACATGATGATTGAGCAAAAAGCATCAGACTTATTTATTACCGCGGATGTTGAACCATCAATGAAAATTAATGGTCAAATTGTTCCTGTGGTAAAAACCAAGTTAAACGGCGAAATTATTATGCAATTGCTTAACTCTATTATGAGTGAAAAGCAGCGCAAAGAATTTGCTGAGACGCGTGAGTGTAACTTTGCCATTACCAATCGCGATAAAACTGCGCGTTTCCGTGTCAGCGCTTTTCAACAACGTGATATGCCTGGAATGGTTTTGCGTCGTATTGAAACTCAAATTCCGACCATGGATGAGCTTAAATTACCGCCTATCCTTAAAGATCTCGCAATGACCAAACGTGGGATCATTATCTTTGTTGGTGCAACAGGGACAGGTAAATCAACTTCGCTTGCATCCATCATTGGTTATCGCAATCAAAATTCTAAAGGTCATATCATCACCATTGAAGACCCAATTGAATTTGTACACGAACATGCAGGATGTATTATTACCCAACGTGAAGTGGGAATTGATACAGATTCTTTTGAAATTGCACTTAAGAATACTTTGCGTCAAGCCCCAGATGTGATCTTAATTGGTGAGATCCGTTCTCGTGAAACAATGGACTATGCCATCGCTTTTGCTGAAACAGGTCACTTAGTCTTTGCCACACTGCATGCCAACAACGCCAACCAAGCAATTGACCGAATTATTCACTTCTTTGAGTCTGACCGTCATAGCCAGTTGTTTATGGATCTATCACTTAACCTCAAAGCCATGGTTGCGCAACAATTGATTCCAACACCAGACGGTAATTCTCGTCGTGCTGCAATTGAAATTCTCATCAACTCACCGTTAGTTTCAGACTTAATCCGTAAAGGTGATGTACATGAAATTAAGGATTTGATGAAGCGCTCTCGTGAATTAGGTATGCAGACATTTGACCAAGCTTTATTTGACCTCTATAAAGCGGGACAAATTACCTATAAAGACGCACTTAAACATGCTGATTCTCCAAATGATTTACGTCTACAAATCAAATTGGATGAAGAAGGTGGTGCACAGCTACTCAATTCAAATAGCAAACTCACCTTTGATGGACAATAGTTCAAAAGCAAAAAATAAGCTGATAAAAAAAGAGGGGGCTTAGTTAAGCCCCCTCTTCATTTGTTGTATTTATGTGATTCTAGCGCTTACGATAAGCTTCCTGACATGCAGGTTCATCACAATAACCGTACAGATTCAAAGAATGTCCAGTCAATTGAAAGCCGTGTTTCTCAGCTACCGAATGTTGCTCATGCTCGATGGTTTCATTAGTAAATTCAACGACTTTATTACAATTTTGACAAACCAAATGATCATGATGATCTTCTTGCATAATTTCAAAAACAGAATGATTGTTTTCGAAATGATGGCGCTGGATAATTCCAGCAGCTTCAAATTGTGTTAACACACGATATACGGTCGCTAGACCGACATCTTCACCTTGTTCGAGTAATGTTTTATAAATGTCTTCCGCGCTCAAGTGGTGTTGTCTTGAATTTTCTAATAATTCCAAAATCTTGATTCGTGGTAGGGTAACTTTAAGTCCAGCTTTGCGTAAATCTTGATTTGAAATAGGCATATAAAAAGGTCTCTCAACAAATTTTAAGTTGGAATATGCAACAGAGTTGAGATGCAGTATGATCTATCCTTGGATCAATTGCATCATAATTAATTTGGGATAGTGTAGCAAAATGCAAAAAATCATGCTGACGTTATTCGTCGCTTCTTTACTTGGTGGTTGTTCTGTATTTGGAGTATACAAAGTCGATATTCCTCAGGGAACACCGTTAACCCAAGCTCAAGCTTCAAAAATTCAAGTCGGTATGACCTACCAACAAGTACAGTTCTTGTTGGGTAGCCCAACAGTCTCAGATCCATTGAATCCAGGACGATGGGATTACATTTACAACTATATCCCAGGAACTTACGCGAAAAAAGCGAAGATTCCCGCAGCACATGGCCAACATTTAAAGGTTTATTTTGATCAATCAGGTGTCGTAAACAAAATTGAAGGTTTAGAAACCATTCCTGAGTCTCAACCTGGTTTACCTGCTTCTAAAGAAGCAATATTGAATGCGCCCCCACTATAGACACTTTGCGATAAAAAGAAACCCCTCAATGAGGGGTTTTTCATATGCATTCAATTGTTTAAAGCGATTATTGTAAATAACGCCTTATTTAAATAACAATTGTTGATAGCGATTGCCACGGCAGTAACGTCCGACAGGATTTGCTTTTGCGCGATTGCGACGAATATCTTTTGGATTAATCGTTAAAGCTCTATAAATTTCAACACGATCACCTGCTTGTAGCAAATGCGATTGCGCTTTTATTTTCACTCCGAAAATACCGAAACTAAAATTTTCAGGTAATTCTACTTGTTGCGCCAATCCACTTTGCGCAATTGCATCGGCAATCGTCATGCCTTGAGAAAATTGTAACTCAATGTGAAATTGTTGCTTTTCGGCAGCATATGCCACCCAAATCTTTGCCACGAGATTCACCTTGACCCTTAAATTAACTGTCCAATATAGGATACCAATGCCAACACAATACTCAAAGGTAAAACAATTCGTACCGCAATACGCCAAATATTATAAAATGCTTCTGAACTAAAATTGATTGCTTTACGTAGATGGCTGATTTTCATGATCCAACCCACAAAGATCGAATAAATCAAGCAAATGACCAAGCCCCAAATCATCAGCAATGGATTAAACAGCACTGCAATGTTTGGAATTGCCCAAGTGAACAATCCCAGCAACAACACTACAAATTGAATAAGTATTGCGACTTGACGTTGAGCTAACTGTTCTTTGCCTAGTTGTAATAATAACGCGGCTGAAATGACTGCAGTAAATAATAAAGTATAGGCAGGGATTTGTGCTGAAGCCGCAAAAAAACCAAAGGCAATCACAGCAACCAATTGCGCAATCCAAATCGGTAAAGCTGTTTTAGATGCCTCATTATTCTGTTGAACATTCAACAAGCTAGTTTGCCAATACAAGCCTAAACCGAGACCTGTGGCCACAAGGGCTAAAATCGTTGCATTGCCCCACTCCTTAAACTCTACAGGAGTAACATGCCAAGCCTGTAAGTGTGTACCGAAAATCTGTGCAAGGATTAAAGAAAGCAGCACGCCTATCGTGATCAAACCCACTAAAATTTGACGAGGCGCAAAAGACAAAGCAAAAGCCACCACAGCGACACCTGCAAATAACAGATGGCCTTCTATCGGTAAATTCGCAATCTGCACAGCACTTTGACTGATATTCGATAAAATCCCACCCGCTAAGAATGGAATAAAAATAACAGCCAGCCAACCCACAATACGCCACGATTGTGATGCATCAGCATCACGAGTTAAGCTAGACAAGGCATTGAGTGCAGTTGTTTTAGAACGCTTTGCTAAAGCAACTTCTAAATAAGTAATCGGCAATGCCAACACCAGCATTGACACTAACCACAATATCCAAAAATCAATTTGTCGATCAATTTGAATACCCAGACTTGGAGCTAAACCTGCGATAATCATAAATGATAAACAAAATGCCATGAGCGGCGATAACCATCGTGACATAGAATAATCCTGCATGAGGTGTTTCGTAAAAAGTTCTGCTATTTTGCCTTTGTCGATGCTGAAAATCAAAGCTTAAAAGAAAAAAGCAAATCACCCCTCGATGATTTGCTGCGCTAGATATTGTTATAATCCTTGTTATTTCTTTTTATCCCCTCTGAATTTTTTTAGTTAGAGAGCTGGTGATTCCCATAATTTCACAATCATAAAATGCCTGTAAATTATGAAAAAAATCTTGCAAACCAATTTTTGCCTTTTTTCTTTTCGTTTTCTTTAATGATCCCCATCATATTTAATTTTACAGCCCCTACATAATCTGCATCATCATGCTGAATATGATTAATTAACCATTTAGACAATACTTCATGCAATTCTTTTTCTATAGAATGCCCTTCTTCAAAACTGGTACGATAACTTTCGATACGTTTAATAAATAAGTCATGTACGCGTTTATGAGGAACACGGTATTTATAACCCGCTTCTTCTTGTAAGCTTTCTTCAAAGGTAAAATGGGATTGTGTATAGTCAATAATATTATCAAGAATTTGCTTAATACGAGTACGGTCCGTTGCCATACCGATTTCATCAATTTCATTGATATAATCCAAAATCCGTTTATGTTGATCGTCGATCACATCGATACCCGTATTATATTCTGGAATCCATCTCATCTTCATACGATCACCTTAAAATAATGTCTTGACCTTCAGCAACCATATTAACGGCTATCTCTCTAAATAAAAATGAACTGTATTAGTCGGGATTCATTAAAAAAACTATGAAATAAATTAAGTTATTGTTTATACTTAGATAATATTTTAATCCGCACTAAAAGAGTAAGATATTTTTTAACCAATTATTAAGTTTAAATAATTTTATTGATTGTCTATATTTATTATTTAGAATGAATAAATGATTGTGTAATCGAAAATTTTAAACAACCACTCAAATAATATTTTTATACGATCTCTCGTGATAAAAGCAAACTAAGATTATTTTTGCAAAATCACAAAAAATATTCTTTTGTGATTTTGTTATATTTTTAAATAATTTCTTTATTCAAGTGAAATTTATTTTCTATTTTTATTCCGCTTATTTCATGATTTACTCTTAAAAGAGTTGAAATATAAATTTTATCACGACAATTTTATATAATAGACTTCTTTCATAAGTCCTTTTTAAAACCATAAATCAACATAAAAGCGCCCTCATCCTAGCCTTCTCCCAAAGCGAGAAGGAACTTTCAATACCAATATGATTCATGCCACATAATCATTTTTTGATTTATGAAACAACTTTAATATTTAAACAATTATAACGATATTATTACTCATTTTTTTCAAGAGAATATGATTAAACATTATTATTTTGATTGTCTTCTGTTTGTTGTAGTAGCATCAAAATACTCCGTTAAGTATCAAAGATGACCATCCTATACAATTTAATATGAGACTTTGATCATTCAAAATAATGCGATTTACAATAAATAATTCGAAGTAATTTTTACAGGATTTAGTGAAAAAAACCCTGTAACCGAATGATAAGGAAATTGCTATCGATCTAAGATAATTCTTGCATCTATAGCTAGTACAAAAGTACCTATAAAAACCTGAATGGGCTAGTTAAATTGAATTGTTTTTTATTTTTACAATGATTTATACTTGAAAAACATGGAGTTAGCGAATAACACCTCCCCCCAATCATCATATGAATTCATTCAGATCAAACTAATATTGATCTGCCTTGGTGACTCTAACCAAACTTGGATCAGCAGCCTCACGAGCAAGTCTTTCAACATGTGTTGTTGCTGTTTTTATCACTTGACCATCTTTAAATAAAATCATCTCACCAGGTTGGTATGCGGTCCAAACTTCATTTTGAGTTAATGGCTCTGTGGTAATCACGGCAACACGATCTTCTTTTGTCGTAAATTGACTAAAATCAATATCGACATCAATATCGACCAAGCGTGCATATGTAAATGGATACTCGCGTACAATCCAATGCAGCTTCGTTGTCGCATAACTAAACAATGCTTGTCCATTGGAGAGGCAAAAATTAAAAGTGCCATATTCTGCAATTTTAGGTGAAATTTCTTCAAGCAAGGCAAATACATCATTTAAACTCGGTTCAAAATAACCAAATCTTAAAACCAGTTGTTCAAGCAAATAACAAAATGCCAGCTCACTGTCGGTACTGCCTACAGGGGTAAAACGCCCTGACAAATGTGGATGAAAGTTATGTAAATCACCATTGTGCGCAAAAATCCACTGTCTACCCCATAACTCACGAATAAAGGGGTGGGAGTTTTCTAAGGTGATTTTACCTTGAGTTGCTTTGCGAATATGCGCAATCACATTCCGTGATTTGATTGGATAGTTACGTACCAGTTCAGCAATCGGTGACAAGACTGCAGATTGATTGTCGACAAATAAACGACATGCTTTATCTTCAAAAAAGGCAATGCCAAACCCATCAGAATGATCAGAGGTTATTCCTGCACGTTGAGAAAACCCACGAAACGAAAAAGTAATATCAGTGGGAGCAGCGCAGTTCATTCCAAGCAATTGGCACATAGTGTATTCATACAACATTTTATTTATAAGAATATTGTGCATGACTACGCAGCTGCTTGCAAATCTCAATAACTGAAAATAACTGCAAACAGATGCATATTATACCCATGACCTAACCCAGATCAGCAAAATGATTTGGGTACTTTTAGGATATCAAACTCTAAGTACCCTTATTTTTCGGACACTCAGCGATTAACCATTTTGTTTAAAACAAAGTTTTTGGCAATTTCATTGACATCTAAAAAGACAAAATAATCTAAACAATTAAATGCTTCATCGTGATATGCCTGTTTCGATAAACGCGCATTCATTTTCAAATAGACATCAAACAACTTTGGAATTCGTTCATCTTGTGGAAAGCTATACTCTGGATGGCTCGGTTCAAAAGCGGGATTTGCCTTTATATCAATCGACTGTTTGGCAGTCATTTTCTTCAAATGCTGATGCGTATAGTAAGCACGTGCCTTATTGTCTTCCAAACGGATACTGACACATCCCATTAAGTGTTTTGCTTTCATTTTCCATAGCACTGTCGGAACCAAATTTAACCACAACATCGACAATGCACGTCCATTACGATAACGCGGATGTACACACGTACGGCCTATTTCCACAATATTGGATAGATGTGAAAGTTGAGAAACATCAAATTCTTGTGCGCTATAACTACGTGCAAGCTCATGCCCCTGAATCAACTTCAGACGTGTATAGGCAACAATCTCATTGCTCCATTTATCACGTAATACCGCATGCTCACAATCAAGGTCATATAAATCTTGATCTAATCCATTTTCAAATGTAATGCCAAACTGATCTGCGAATTGTACTGCACGAAATTTTTGTACTTCTTTGAGTTGTTTCAGGTCTTCAACCCATTCAAATTTATATTGTGATTGTGCTTTTTTAGGTTTTGGTAACGGTAAATTTAAGTTCTGGAAGTTCTGACGATACTGATTTAATTTTGCGAACATATTTTCGACTCCTTGAGCTTTTACTTACACTAGGCAATCCCGATGACACTTATATGACGAAAAAATGACCGTTTAAAAACACGCTATGAATGGTTAATTTGAAATAAAATCGGCAAAACAAAAAAGCCAATGTTTTACACTGGCTTTTGAAGAAAAATAATGTACTGATTAAAAATTATTTCTGAGGCTTGGCACGGTTGGTAATTAACGTTCCTACACCATGATCGGTAAAGATTTCTAAGAGTGTTGCATGAGGTACCCGCCCATCTACAATGTGCGCACTCACAACCCCACCTTTAACCGCATCTAAGGCACAACCCACTTTAGGAATCATCCCCCCGTAAATCACCCCAGTTTCAATGAGACGATCGACTTCTTGAGTACTTAGTCCAGTCAGGAGGTTTTTATTTTCATCTAAAACACCTGATATATTGGTCAATAGAATCAATTTTTCCGCGCCCAAAGCTTCTGCCACTTTACCTGCGACTAAGTCTGCATTGATATTATAAGTTTGACCGTCTTCATCTACACCTAAAGGCGCAATCACTGGAATAAAATCACTTTGGGTAAACATTTCTAAAACGTCAGTTTTAACCCCAGTCACTTCCCCAACTAGACCCAAGTCAATTTGCGTGACTGTACCATCTGCAAGTGTCTTTTCCATCAAGAGCTTTTGAGCACGCAATAAATTACCGTCTTTACCCGTTAAACCAATGGCACGTCCACCATGCTGATTAATCAGATTAACGATAGATTTATTGACGCTGCCGCCTAAAACCATCTCGACCACTTCCATGGTTGCAGGATCCGTTACCCGCATTCCATCAATACGATCAGACTCACGGCCCAACTGTTTAAGCAATGAATCTACTTGTGGACCACCACCATGTACGACAATCGGATTTAAACCTACAGTTTTGAGTAAAACGATATCGCGAGCAAATGAGCTTTCCAACTCTGGATCAGTCATTGCATTGCCACCATATTTTACAACGAGTGTTTTACCTGAAAATCGTTGAATATATGGCAAAGCCTCTGTCAATATTTGCGCTTTGTCGATGCCAGTATGCTGATGTGGCATTCGCCTCTCCTTAGTGAGCTGTAGGAATTAGACTGATGAATATGGATGATGCAAGAAATCAGTGTGCCTGTAGAATATCTTGGGCGATCATAGGATAACGATCACTGAGCATAGACGCAAATGTCTGACGAATTTCATTTAAACAATTTGGACAATCTGCATCAAAACGTACGGTAAAATATTCACCTGTATTTGATGCCCGAATAATGCCAAAACCATGCTCAAAATCAAGGCGAACACCATCGATTTTACTCAGCTCAGCACCAAATTGTTGACTGAGCTGTTCGATCTCATTCAAAACAATTTTCGGATCAGTACGGTGGGTACTAATATAAGTATCTTCAGTATAAAAACGATCTGGATAACAAGCTAAGATTTCAGACAATGTTGCTTGAGGGAAACCACATAAGTATTCCATCACACGTAAGGCAGCATATAGACCATCGTCATAACCAAGTCCACGCCCATCATTAAATACATAATGACCTGCGTACTCACCACCAAAGACAGCCTGGCCTTTTGATTGCGACATGTATTTGCGTAAAAAACTGCTACCAGTTCGAATCATCTTGGCTTGACCGCCCAAACGTTCAACCACTTGACGTACCATAGATGAACATTTCACATCAAACACAATTTCATGCTGTGGATGATCTTTTAAACACATTTGGGCAAACAATGCTAAGAGCCGATCAGCTGAAATAATATGGGCATTTTCATCCAATAAAACCACGCGATCGCCATCACCATCTAAAGCGATACCAATGTCTGCCTGATGATTGAGTACATTTTGTCGTAATAATTCTAAATGTGTGGCGTGTGAAGGATCTGGTGCATGGTCAGGGAAGTTTCCATCAGCATTACAGCGTAATGCAATCACCTCACAGCCCAATTTTTTTAAAACAAGATTGGCACAAAAGCCTGCTGAACCATTTAAGCCATCAATCACGACTTTGAGCGGTCGGGTTAAGTGAATATCTTTTAATAATGCAGATTTATAGGATAAACAAAATTCAGATTTAATTTGATGAGCCGCTGTTTGAACAAACGATCCTGTATCAAGCAATGGAAACTGCTCACTTTGCAGATAACTTTTTGCTTGAGTGCCTATGTTTTGAATCATTTCAGGAGACGGTGGCTCAAACTGCATAATCCATTTAATACCATTGTCGGTTTTTGGATTATGACTCGCTGTCACCATAATGCCATTGCCCTGCGTATTTCTTGCAGCAAAGTACAATTGTGGCGTAGCACAACACCCTATTTCAGTGACTTCAATGTCTTTATTTTGAAATACCTGTTTGATAATTTGAGCATACGCAGGACTACTTAATCGTGCATCGTATCCTAAGGTGATTTTTGATTGACCCTTTTCAATCAGTTGATCAACTAAAGCATATGCGATTGCCTGAATCAATTCAGGTGGCATCATTTCAACTTTTCCACGAATATCATAGGCGCGGAAAATCTGAAAAGGAAAATCATTCATCTTTTTCATAAGCAAAACTTCTATTTGCTTAACCCTTTATTTCGTCAGCTTAATCTCTCTAATGATAAGCAAGCAATTCATTTATATGAAAATATTTATATCGGGTCAAATGCAATATACTAAAAAACTCTTGATAATATATTCAATTTTATATACAGCGTTATACATACTTTTTGTTACAAATAAACATAATATTAAAAAAGCCTGATAAATCAGGCTTTAAAATGATGAGAAAAACTTAGTTCTTCCCAGTGTGACCAAAACCACCCGCACCACGTTCAGTCGCTTCAAATTCACTTACAATATCAAATTGCGCTTGAACTACAGGCACTAAAACATACTGTGCTAAACGCTCACCTGGTTCTAAAGTAAAGGTGGTTTGACCACGATTCCAAACAGAAACCATCAATTCGCCTTGATAATCTGAATCAATTAAGCCCACCAAGTTGCCCAATACGATCCCATGCTTATGGCCCAAGCCCGAACGTGGTAAAACCAGACCAGCAAAATTAGTATCTTCAATATAAATGGCCATACCTGTTTTAACCAACACAGTTTGACCAGGTTCAATTTGAATCGCTTCTTCTACACATGCACGTAAGTCCAAACCCGCTGAACCTGTTGTTGCATATGTTGGCATTGGCCATTCTTGACCTAAACGTTGATCAAGTACTTTTACTTGAACTTTCATATTGAAATCCTTGGTTAAATAAAGCTGTTAAAGGTGCTTTTATTTCTTCCGATCTGTTTAAAAGCAAATCGAAAGAAAAATAAAAAAACTGATTTAAAAAATTAACGTTTTAATAACGCTTTTAAGTTTTGTAAATATTGCTGTGCCTGTTGCTTAGGATCAACATTTTCAGCTAATTTTTTCTTACGACCTAACCAATCCAACTCATCTTGTGGTAATTCATCTAAGAAGCGGCTTGGGGTCATTTGTTTCATTTGCCCACCATTTTTACGCTGCTCAGCCAAAGTTAAGGTCAAACCTTGTTGTGCACGGGTAATGCCTACATACATCAAACGGCGTTCTTCTTCGATCGTTTCAGCGGCAATGGAGTTCTTATGTGGCAGAAGCTCTTCTTCTAAGCCCATAATATAAACAAATGGAAATTCCAGACCTTTAGATGCATGTAATGTCAGCAGGTTGACCTTATCAGTGTCTTCATCTTCCTGCTGCTGCTCAAGCATATCCAGCAACACCATTTTACGAATCACACTTTCAATGTTCTTTTCATCTACATCTTCAGCACGATTGATTAAGCTTTGAATACTGGTATAGAGCATCTCCACATTATCAATCTTGGTTTTTTCTTGTGCAGGCGTTGCAGCCGTTTCACGTAAATAATCGATATAGCCTGCATCATTCATCATTTGACGAATTTTAGGAACAGGTTCATCGTCATCTAACAATTCACGAGTGAAATCATTGATAAAGCCAGCAAACTCAGCCAATTGTGTGGTGGCCTTTTTCGGCATCACCATAGTTAAGCGTTGATCACTTGCCGCAGCCAACAGTGATAAATGATTTTCTTGGGCAAAAAGACCTAACTTCTCAAGTGTTACTGGGCCAATTGCACGTTTAGGCGTATTGATAATACGAAGGAAAGCACTGTCATCTTCAGGGTTAATGATGATGCGTAAGTAGCTCATCACATCTTTAATTTCTGCACGACCAAAGAAAGATTGACCACCAGAGAGCTTGTATGGAATCTGCATTTGACGTAGCTGAGTTTCCAATACACGTGCTTGGAAATTTCCGCGATACAACACCGCATAATCTTTCCAGTTTTTACCATTCATCAATTTATGCGTGAGCAGGTCTTTTACCACACGTTCAGATTCATCATCATCATTACGACAGGTGATGATTCGAATGACTTCACCATGACCTTTATCACTCCACAACTTTTTATCAAAGATATGTGGATTATTTTCAATGACATGGTTCGCGGCTTTTAAAATACGACTGGTAGAACGGTAATTTTGCTCCAGTTTAATCACTTTTAAATTGCGGAAATCTTCTTTTAGCAATGCCATATTTTCAGGCTTTGCGCCACGCCATGCATAAATGGATTGGTCATCATCACCTACAGCGGTGAACTGCCCCATCACACCGACCAATAATTTTACCAAAATATATTGCGCGGTATTGGTATCTTGATACTCATCCACGAGTAGATAGCGAACCCGGTTTTGCCAACGATCACGAACTTCTGCATTGTCTTGTAAGAGACGTGTTGGCATCACGATCAGATCATCAAAATCTACAGCGTTATAAGCACGTAAATTTCGTTCATATAATTGATACAAGTGGGCAAACTGCACATCTTCTGGTGTTTCACAAGTCGTATGTGCTTGCTCAGGCACAATCAAATCATTTTTCCAATCAGAAATTTTCTTCATGGCTTTAGCAATCAATTCTTTGCTTTCAGCACCCGATAAATTATCACGATGCATCAAGTCCATAAGAATACGCTTACAGTCATCTGCATCAAGGATTGAGAAATTATTTTTAAGTGGGGTATTTTTCAGCTCAATTCGTAATAAATTTAAACCAAAGGTGTGGAAGGTCGAAACTGAAAGTCCTTTCCCTTCTTCTTTACCCAACAACTTACCCACACGTTCTTTCATTTCACGTGCAGCTTTATTGGTAAAGGTCATTGCGGTAATTCGATGCGCAGGAATCCCACACTGCTGGACCAAATACGCAATTTTTCTTGTAATTACTGAGGTTTTACCTGAACCCGCCCCTGCAAGTACTAACAAGGGTCCTTGAGTATATTTCATGGCTTCAAGTTGCTTGTCATTCAGTTGACTTGCTTTCGACATTGTTCATCCTCTAAAAACTTCGAGCTCGATTATAGTCATCTAAAGTAGAGTTGCAAAATGCTTAATTTGAATTTTTCCAATATAAAAACCAGATAAAAATCATTTCAGTTAAATTCTGCTTTAGTTTCAAACCTTCTTATTTCAATACTCTATTTTGTTATGAGTTGTTGTTATTCAGTTGACTGGTGATCAAGTGGCGAAAGCTTAACCAAAAGCTATCACCCAAAGCCATCATAACGGATAACTCATTGCAGCAAGAAGAAAGACTGTCACCGCATCGACTTTAGTTATAATGATAAAAAACCTTAACCTCATGCTTAAACAAATTGATAAGATTTAAGCAAAAATTTGGAAAATAAAAAAAGGAATCATAGCGAACCATGACTCCTTTTCAATGCTTTCAACTCAATGCCTTCAACCAAAAAATACGTTACTTTTATTGCGATTTCTTGGTTTGTTGCATATTAGTTTGCCGCATAAATGCTGATTTCTACACGACGGTTCTGTTCACGACCCGCTGCAGTTGAGTTATCTGCGATTGGGTTTTGTGAACCATAACCTTGAGTATCAATACGGCTTTGCACGCCTTTACCTTTAAGGTAGTTTGCAACTGAGTATGCACGGTTTTGAGACAATGGAATATTGATTGAATCATTACCTGTATTATCGGTATAACCCGTAACAAGAATTACACTCTTGTTGTCTTCCATTAAAGTTTGAGCAACTTTATTTAAAGTACCGTAGAAATTCGGCTTAATTGATGACTTGTTGGTATCAAATGTAATGCTACCTGGCATAACTAAAGCTACAGAACCATCTGGATTACGGTTAACTTCTACACCAGTACCCTGCATTTGTTGGCGTAATTTCTTTTCTTTATTGTCTAAATAAAGACCAGTACCCGCACCTAAAAGCGCACCAATTGCTGCTGCACGATTGTTTTGTGCAGATGAGTTTGCATTACCACGAGACAAACCATAGCCCGCTGCTGCACCGATCAAACCACCAATAGCAGATTTGTCGTACTCCATACCACCGATGTTATTACCAGTTGATTGACAGCCAGAAAGTACTAAAGCCCCTGCTGTAAGTGTTGTAATTAATAGTGCACGCATTGCATGCCTCCAAGTTGTGTTTTTTGTTAACTTAATTTTGGTATAAAAAACAAAGTGCCACTATAGGCATTTTGTTAACAATCACGTCTTTTTTTACATTTTGTAATATTTACAATGAAATTTACAAAAGTGATCATCATAATTTATACATAGTCATTAAATGTGTCTTTTTAAATTGCATTGTAACGATTATATTTAAGGGCTGTGGACAATTCGTCTATGTTTGCGATTATGTATATTTCTGGTGATACGAGGCAACAAATACGAAATTTATTCATTCTAAATAATGATAAACATGGTTTCCAATGTCGCAACGTAGCAGTAAAAAATATCTAGTCGCTTGAACTGGCACTCACAATAAATCATTAGGACTGTTCTATGTCATCTCAACAGCAGAAGCAACCTATTTTAAAAAAAATTACGAAAGGTTTAACCGTTGGCTCAGTGATTACTGGCAGTACTTTTTTTCACGGCCCACCTGTTTTAGCTTTAGGCTTGACCAAATTATTTAAAAAGTCAAAAAAAGTGGATGAAACCAATATCAATATCACCAATAGTTGGTTAAGTGTCAATAATTGGTTGATTGATCATGTTCTTCCCGAAACACAATGGGACATTACCGTTGATGAAAACTTGGATTTAAATATGCAAGGTCGTTATTTAATGACCTGTAACCACCAAAGTTGGGTCGATACCACAGTAAACCAGTATTTTGGTCTAACCCGTATGCCACTCACCCGTTTTTTCACCAAATGGGAACTTATTTTTATACCGTTTGTCGGGCAAGCATTTAAAATTCTTGGCTTTCCAATGATGAAACGCCATACCAAAGAGCAGATTGCAAAGAATCCTGAACTGAAAACACGTGATATGGAAGAAGCACGTAAAGCCTGTGAACAGTTATTAAGCCAACCTTTCACATTGCTCAATTATCTTGAAGGGACACGCTTTACCCCAGAAAAACATGCTCAACAACAATCCCCTTTTACCAATTTACTTAAAGCTAAGGCAGGTGGACTCGCACTCGCTTTAAATATCTTAGGTGATAAGATTGACGCACTGGTGGACATGACCATTGTTTATCCAGATGGTGCACCCGGTTATGGAGAATTTTGGTTAGGTGAAGTACCACGAATTGTGGTCAATATGCGTAAAATTGAGATTCCTGAATGGGTATTGGGTGGCAATTATGAAGATGATGCAGAATATCGCGAACGCTTTCAAAACTGGGTTGATGATTTATGGACTGAAAAAGATCAACTGATTAGCGCCATAAAACAAAAATATAACCACTAACGTTCAATTGAAGAAAAAACCACAGAATAGGATGGATATGACAGAGCAAGTTCCACCACTCGAAAACAGTACAGAAACGAAAAACGATATGTCACGAGGATGGTGGATCGCTTTTGGTTATGACATCTTTATGATGTTTATCATCGTCTTCAACCTATTCTGTTTATGTGCCAACGCTTTTTTAATGAGTAATTTTGGTGACTGGCTTTTCAATGAAATTCATTTACCGCAAGTTTTACAGTATTACAAAACAGATCTGCATCCATGGGTGATTAAAACGGAAAGCTGGTTTATTACCTTTTTGATTGTTGAATTAGGCATTCGCTGGCTCATCGCAATTATCAACAAACACCATGCGCGTTGGTTTTTCTTTCCATTTATTCATTGGTACGAAATTTTAGCGATTATTCCTTATTTACGTTTTTTACGTTTAATTCGCGTCGGTATTATTGCTTATCATTTTCATGAGTTAGGTTATAAGGTTATTCCCGATAACATTCTAAAACGTGTGCTGTTTTATTATCGAGTGCTGATGGAAGAATTATCTGATCGTGTTGTGATTACAGTCATTGATGGAATTAAACAAGAATTAGACACCAGCTCAAGTCATAAAAAAATCATTCATGATTTAATTGATCATCATAGAGATCGTTTTGCACAAACTTTAGCTGAAGTCTTACAAGAGTCTTTGGCCACTGAACTAAAAGCACAAAGTCATGTGATTACCCATAATGTCGGACAGATTGTACGTCAAGCGATTGAGGACACCCCGCAATTGACCCAGTTATTGCGCATGATCCCAATTGCAGGCAGTATGATTGAAAATCAGATTCAAAATATTGGGCAACAGTTAGGTGAGAACATTACCCAAGGATTGGTTGAACCTTTTACAGAAGGCAATCTACACAATCCAAACGCGACCTATCAACTGATTTCAACCAAATTAAGCCAGTTAAATATTGAAAATCAGAAGCTTGAAGAACTGGTTGAATCTGTGGTCTATGAAAGTTTAGAATCGTTAAGGAAACAAGTGAAAGTAAAACAATGGCAGCTTGAATTAGAAAAAAATGATCAAGTAAAAGATTAAGTGATTCAAAGAATAAGCAATTCATTGAAAATATTTGTATCTTTGCTAGAGAAATCATTCAATATGTTCTAGCATTTGCCCTATTTCACAATTTTTGACGCTTAGATAGAAAATTTAGGTCACACGCCTTTTAAGGAATAATTATGGCTGATATACGGATTACAGGCAGAATGGTTAATTTTACCCGATTAACCTTCGATACTAATGATCATGATGCCATCCGCCAGCAATTAACTTCAATGATGAGTGAAACCTCTTATCAAGGGGCTTTAGTCATTATTGATAGTACAGTTGAACAAGAGCTTATTGCCCTGATTCAACTCATTATCAGTCTAGATTTACAGCCTATGGCTGTGATTGATGGTTTATTGGGTGATCAAGCACGTGCAATTCAATTTCCAGTCTTGCCTGCCGATCGTCCATTGCAACGGATTAAACCGACGAAAGAGCAAGTGGTTGAAACACCAGTAAAAGCTCCAACTGTGGCGATCCCAAATGCAAGCGTTGATACACCTAAAACATTGAGTCATATAACCTCATACCATGATGAAATTTTAAGAACTGGTCAATGCCTAGTTCAAGATCATGGGGACATCATACTGAATGCTGGCATTAACAGTGGTTCGGAAGTGATTGCTTCAGGAAATATACATATCTATGGCAGTGTTCGTGGTAGAGTCATTGCAGGCGCAGGTGGTAACACCATTGCAAGAATTTTTTGTCATTCACTAGAAGCCGAATTGGTTTCTATTGCAGGAACATATTGTGTGGCAGATGACATTCCTCAAGATGTCATTAAAAAGGCTGTACATATTTACTTGAATGACCAGCAAGAGCTAGTGTTTGAAGCTTTGCAATTTTAAGGTATAAATTAACACCATATAAAACTCGTTTAATCGGGTAAAATGACCATAACAGGAGTGGATTCGGTGGCCAAAATTGTTGTCGTTACATCAGGCAAAGGTGGCGTAGGTAAAACTACGACGAGTGCATCTTTTGCAACAGGATTAGCCCTACGTGGTCATAAAACTGTTGTGATTGATTTCGATGTGGGTTTGCGTAATTTAGATTTGATCATGGGCTGTGAACGCCGCGTGGTGTATGATTTTGTTAATGTCATCAATAACGAAGCACGCTTACAACAAGCATTGATTCGTGATAAAGATATTGAAAATCTTTATATTTTACCTGCATCACAAACCCGTGATAAAGATGCGTTGAGCGATGATGGTGTTGCTCGTGTAATCGATGAGCTTTCGCAAGAGTTCGATTATATTATTTGTGACTCACCTGCGGGGATTGAGCGTGGTGCGATTTTAGCTATGTATCATGCAGATGAAGCAATTATTGTAACAAACCCAGAAATCTCTTCTGTTCGAGATTCAGACCGTATTATCGGTATGCTCGACAGTAAGACGAAAAAAGTAGAAAACAACGAAGGGCGTGTTCGTAAGCATTTATGTATTACGCGTTTTAACCCTGAACGTGCCGATAAACAAGAAATGTTGACCATTGATGATATCTCAAAAGATATCTTACGTGTACCAACTTTAGGCGTCATTCCAGAGTGCCCTAGCGTGCTTCAGGCATCGAATGAAGGTAAACCTGTCATTCTTTACCAAGAAGCATCTGCTGGGCAAGCATATGATGATTTAGTTGCGCGTTTCTTGGGTGAGGAACGTCCTTATCGACATATTACAGTGAAACCTAAGGGTTGGTTAGCACGGTTATTTGGAGCGTAGAAATGGCAGGATTTTGGAGTAAACTTTTTAGCAATGATGACAAACCATCTAGCGCCCAAACTGCTAAAGACCGCTTAAAAGTTATTGTTGCTTCTGAAAACGGTTTGGGCAAACGTTTAAGCCAAGACAAGATTGACCAAATGAAGAAAGAAATTATGCAAGTGGTTAATCGTTATGTCCGTGGTGTGGATGAACAGCATATTCAAATGCAAGTTCGTTCTGAAGCCAACATTGAAATGTTGGAAATGAATATCAATTTACCTGAAGAACGATAATTTCATTATTGATTAGTCAAGTGAATTGATTCAGGGCAAAATATAGGGCAGAGTCAAAAAGCATTGCTTTTACTCATGCAATATATTTTGCCCTTTTTATTTTAGATTTTTTTCAGCTAAATATTGTATTTATCCTTATTAAACAAAAGCTCAATAAGGTTTATATAATGCTGCAAATCAATCATTTGATTTAGAATTATTTTATTTTGAGGAGATGCTGTTATGGCACTTTCACAGCCAGCAACGTTCAATGAAGAATGGTCAGACGAGCGTGTATTTGCCTATTTAGATCAACTTCCTCCTGAAGGTACTAATACAGATTTTCATGTACTTTATCACGCATTTAAACATATGCGCCCGTTTGACTATGAACGTTTGTTGACCAAATTTGTTGCTGATGGTCGAGACATCAATGCAACTAATCCTGAAGGTCAACGTATTCATGATGTGATCGCAGAATATCCGCGTCAAAAAGAAGGTTTCTTAGACGTATTGGCAAAGTTTGCTTAACAACTAAATACGCGAATAACACGATACAACTCAATATTGTTAATCAATAAATGCCTGATGAATTTCATTGGGCATTTTTATTTTATATAGCCCTCTTTTTCTCAATGTATATCTCAAAATTCTCAAACGTATCCTCATCACTATTGAATACAATGATTTAAATACTTATACACATCAACATGAATAAATAAACTTTTATAGAGCCACACTATTTCATTCAGTCTTTAACCATATTTTAATTTCACCCAATCTTGATTTACTTCAAATAGCAGTATGCTTACTTTTATAATTATTATTCAATATCCCCCCTATTTACCAGCTCAAGTGTACATCTTGTTGGTTGATATCATTTAAAGCTAGCAATCTCAAACCCTACAATTGCTTATCTTCTGCCATAAAAAAACCCAGCTTACGCTGGGTTCTTCGAATCAAATCAGTGCTTAGTGAGCAGCGAATTGGTTCATTGTGTTTTTAGCATCGTCATGCGCTTTAAGTGCATTGTCACCAGAGAAGATTTCTTTGTGATCATCACCGATGTCAGAACCCGCCATTGCTTGGTGTTTAACACAAGCGATACCACCACGGATTTCTTTACGTTGTACGCCAGCAACATAAGCTAACATACCTTCAGTACCGAAGTAACCTTGTGCAAGCTCATGAGTAGAAAGCGCAGCAGTATGGTAAGTCGGAAGTGTAATCAAGTGATGGAATACACCAGCTTCACGAGAAGCATCTGCTTGGAATGTACGGATTTTCGAGTCAGCATCAGCAGCCAATTCAGAAGCATCGTACTCAGCGCTCATTAATTTAGCACGGTCATAAGCAGAAACGTCTTTACCTTCAGCAACCCAACGATCGTAAGCTTGTTGACGGAAGTTTAAAGTCCAGTTGAATGATGGGCTGTTGTTATAAACAAGCTTCGCATTTGGAACTGTTTCACGTACACGGTTAACCATGTGTGCAATTTCTTCAACGTTTGGAGTCGCAGTTTCGATCCAAAGAAGATCTGCACCGTTTTGTAAGCTAGACACACAGTCAAGTACAACACGGTCAATTTGAGTACCTTCACGGAACTGATATAAGCCAGAAGCTAAACGCTTAGGACGGTGTAATTTACCATCACGTTTAATTAAGATTTCATCTTCTTGAGCATCAGCAATATCAATTTCAGTCGTGTCTAAGTAGCTGATATATTGAGAAGCAATATCACCTGGCTCTTTAACCACTGGGATTTTTTGAGTCAAGTCAGCGCCTTCAGAGTCAGTACGCGCAACGATGATACCGTCATCAAGACCCATTTCTAAGAAAGCATAACGTAATGCATGGATTTTAGAGATAAAGTCTTCATGTGGAACTGTTACTTTACCAGCTTGGTGACCACATTGTTTAGCATCAGATACTTGGTTTTCGATTTGTAGTGCACAAGCACCAGCTTCAATCATCTTACGTGCAAGTAAATAAGTCGCTTCTTCGTTACCGAAACCAGCATCGATATCCGCAATAATTGGCACAACGTGAGTTTGGAAACCGTCGATTTGAGAAGTGATTTCAGCAGCTTTAGCAGTATCACCAGCTTCGTTTGCTTTTTTAAGCGCACGGAATAAATCGTTAAGTTCTTTCGCATCAGCTTGACGTAAGAATGTATAGATTTCAGCGATTAAAGCAGGTACAGAAGTTTTTTCGTGCATAGATTGGTCAGGAAGTGGACCGAATTCTGAACGAAGTGCAGCAACCATCCAACCAGAAAGGTAGATATAACGTTTGCTTGTAGTACCGAAATATTTTTTGTTCGCAATCATTTTTTGTTGCGCAATAAAACCATGCCAGCAACCTAAAGATTGAGTGTATTTGCTAGAATCAGCATCATATTCAGCCATATCACGACGCATGATCGCAGCTGTATATTTAGCGATATCTAAACCAGTTTTGAATTGGTTTTGCAGTTGCATACGCGCAGCATCTTCTGGGCTAATATCGCGCCATGTGCTTCCGAATTTTGCTTTTAATTCACGGATTGCATCAATCGCTGTTTGGTATGTAGTCATGATATGTTCCTGTAATAATATTAGGATTTCATCAATCGAAGAGCTAAATCCACTCGGTATTTGTTTGTTCAGATTTAGAACACTTCGTTGTTATGGTCTTAGCTTAGATTGACTCCTCAAATTAATCCAATATTCTGAGTTAATTTTCAGTATTTATTTAAAAAATATGTAGATCAAAGTCGTATTATAATTATATTAAAAACCAATAAACCTTTAATTTATAAAATTTTATATAAATAGCGGCCGCCCATGTTTTGCTTAAATATAAGGCAATTTACTGATTTTATCGCTATTAGACTTAAGTCTGAGCTTGTAACAAAAAAACCAGAACTGGTTTTTTTTGATATAAAAATACCCTGAATGATCAATAATTATACAAAGTATAATAATCTAATTCATTCATCGATAAATGGTGTTACTGCTCAAAAATCTGCTGGTCTTGAGGTATAATGAGGAGATTAAGATTTATTCAAGCATGCATCTCTATTCAAAACTAAGACAATAAATCTTGATCCTTCTACAACAATAAATCGCCTGCTGTTTTTTTATCTACTTTTTACACAAAAGCATTTCCTTATGGCATAATCCCCTGTGATTTCTAAATTTTATTTTCGGTATTTTTTTTATGAATCTGGAGCGGGTCGATCTCAACCTCTTAATTTACCTTGACGTTCTTTTACGTGAAAAAAATGTGACTCGTGCTGCTGAACAGCTTGGTGTTACCCAACCCGCAATGAGTAATATTTTACGTCGTCTTCGTAATTTATTTAATGACCCTCTTTTAATTCGTTCTTCTGAAGGTATGACACCAACAGAACGTGCTTTAGAATTACAACCCCGCATCCGTGACGCACTGTCTGATTTATCAATGATTTTGGAACCTCGTACTGAGTTCCGACCTTATACCTCAAACCGTGTATTCCGTATTATGACCTCTGATTATGCCGAAGCGACACTTGTTCCTCGCCTAGTCAAAGCGTTGCGCTCAGAAGCACCGAATGTTGTACTCGACTTTTTAACACCAAGTGACGTGTCATATCGTGACATGGAACAAGGTAAAGTTGATTTAGCCATCAACCGTTTTAATGAAATCCCGCAAAGTTTTCATCAAGTTTTAGTGTGGCGTGACAGTTTCTCTTGCTTACTCAATAACAAACATCCCGCTTCGAGTAATTTAAATCTTAAAAGTTATTTAGATGCACAACATATCTGGGTATCAAAAACAGGTATGGGGGTTGGTTTTGGTGTGAATCCTGAGAAACAAGCAGGATTAGGTTGGATCGATCAAGCTTTAGAGCGAATTGGTCAAAAGCGTAAAATTTCAGTCTTTACCCGTCATTATCAAATGCCAGCATTGTTGGCTTCAAATGTTGATTTGATTGCGACGTTACCAACCCGTATCGCACGTTTGCAGGCCAAAAGCCAAAATTTACTCATTAAAGATCCGCCTTTTTACATTCCAGAATTTGAATTAAAAATGGCATGGTGTCCGTTACTTCATCATCATCCTGCACATCGTTGGTTACGCCAACTGATTCTTTATGTTGCACGTCAAATGATTGAAGAAGAAAATCGTGAATTTATGCAAAATAATTCGCATTTTTCTCAATATTAATAGGAATTTTCTTAAATTCTTATCATTTCAAGCTTATACTAATTCCAGATCGGTAGTGTGTTACTCACTACCACCCCCTTTTATGTGTTAAAAATATCTCATAATAATGATGATCCATAGGTGGATTCGTGAGCCTGTTCCAGAATATCCTAATCATCGCTGTCCTCATCGCAGGAGCTGGTTTTTTATCTTTAACTGAAATCGCCCTTGCAGGTGCGCGTAAAGTTAAACTCAAAATTCTTGCCGAATCTGGCGATGAGCGAGCACAAAAAGTCCTAGACTTACAGCAAAACTCTGCCGATTTCTTTGCCGCATCCCAAATCGGTTTAAATGCTGTTGCTATTCTTGGCGGTATTTTAGGTGAAGGTGCCTTTCGCCCTTATTTTCTTGAATTTGTCTCGCGTTTCTATGTTGGAAATTGGACAGAAACCATTAGCTTTGTCCTCTCATTTACTTTAGTCACTTCACTGTTTATTCTTTTTGCCGATTTAATGCCAAAACGTATGGCAATGATTGCACCAGAAAAAATTGCGGTTTCAGTCATTAATCCCATCCAGATCTTTATCGTGGTCTGTAAACCCTTAGCATGGTTTATCAATGCGGTGGCTAATTTGTTGTTCCGCTTGTTTAAAGTCAATACAACACGTGAAGACAACATTACCTTTGATGATATTTCAGCGGTAATGGATGCTGGTGCTCAGGCAGGTGTTTTACAAAAGCAAGAACATCACTTTATTGAAAATGTATTTGAGCTTGAAGAACGTAATGTTCCATCCAGTATGACCCCACGTGAAAATGTGGTGTTTTTCACTTTAAAAGAGCCTGAAGAAAGTATCCGCCAAAAGCTAGCTGAATACCCTTATTCTAAGTTTTTAGTTTGTAACGAAACCATTGATCAAGTGATTGGCTATGTAGATGCCAAAGATATTTTAGTGCGTATTCTGAATAACCAGAAAATTAATCAATTACATGAATCAACTATTCGTACAGTATTAACCATTCCTGACTCATTGACCCTTTCTGAACTTCTTGACCGCTTCCGCTCAAGCAAAGAAAAATTTGCGGTGGTATTTAATGAATATGCACTTGTGGTTGGTGTTATTACCCTGTCAGATATCATGATCACAGTGATGGGCGACTGGGTTACACCAATGGATGAAGAGCTACAAATCATTAAACGGGATAACAACTCATGGTTGATTGATGGGAGTACCCCAATTGAAGACATGAAGCATGCTTTAGCCATTGATGAGATGCCAGATGAAGAGAACTACGAAACACTGGCAGGCTTTATGATGTATCAGTTAAGAAAAATTCCTAAACCAGCTGACACAGTGATTTTTGGTGGTTATAAATTTGAAGTGGTCGATGTTGATCATTTTAAAATTGACCAGCTACTTGTCACACGATTACTTGAAAAAGCAGAACCATCAACATCAGAAGATTCTTCACAATAAGTTTCTTTAGCGTATTTAAAGCTTAGCAATTACCTTACTAAGCTTTTTTTATGAAAAGTGGCGCTTTAAGATTAAAACTTCCAGAAGGTTATTGATTAGATTATGGGCTTTTGATTTATAAATTTTAAAAATATGAAAATTAACATGAACACAATTTATAAAATCAAAAAAAATAATAAATTTAAAAATCAATAATTTATATTTTATAACCATTTTGGTGCAAAAATAATATTCATTTTTAAATATCTGTTTTGAATACTCTATTTATTTAAAAAATAGTACTGAATTCAGTATTTCTACAAGGATATTTTAATTTAATCAAATAACTATTAGCATGCTTCTGCTTAAAAAACTAAAAGACTTCTGTTAAAAAAGTCTCATTCAAGGATCGAACTATGCTAACCGTATTAGGTTTGGGCATGATTTTGTGCTTTATGTACTTAATCATGTCTAGACGAATGACTGCACTTGCAGCACTCACACTTATTCCAATTTTATTTGCATTAATCGCTTACGGTCTTAGCTTCTATTTCGATAGCCTTGGGCATTTAGAAATCAAACAGCTCGGTGAAATGATGCTTGACGGTGTGAAAAAACTTGCACCAACAGGCGTAATGCTACTTTTTGCAATTCTCTATTTTGCCATCATGATTGACACGGGATTGTTTGATCCTTCTGTAAAATTTATCTTAAAGCTGGTCAAAGGTGATCCACTTAAAGTCGTAATTGGTACCATTACTCTGACACTCATCGTCTCTCTTGATGGTGATGGTTCAACCACCTACATGATTTGTGTGGCAGCGATGCTCCCACTCTATAAAAAATTAGGTATGAGTCCGTTGATCATGGCATGTTTAATGATGCTGGCAAGCGGAATCATGAACCTTACCCCGTGGGGTGGGCCAACAGCACGTGCTGCAAGTGCGCTGCATGTAGAGGCGAGTGAAATCTTTGTACCTATGGTTCTACCAATGCTGGCTGCTATTCTTTGGCTCTACTTTGTCGGTTTTATGTATGGCCGTATGGAACGTAAACGCTTAGGTATTATTGAACTTGATGTTAGTCATGGTGATGACATTCAAATTTCAAGTAACCCAGAAGCGAATCGTGCACATTTAAGATGGTTCAATGGTTTATTAACCGTTGTACTGATGATCTGTTTGGTGAAAGGTGTGTTGCCTTTACCGATCTTATTTATGATAGCGCTTTGTATTGCATTGGTTGTGAACTATAAAGATGTCGATATGCAAAAATCTTTGGTTGCTCATCATGCAGGTAGTGCCTTAAACGTTGTGGGTATTATTTTTGCTGCAGGGATTTTTACTGGGATTCTTTCAGGGACAGGCATGGTTGATGCGATGTCTAAAGAATTGGTGGCGATTATTCCACAAAGTATGGGGCCTTTCTTAGCGCCAATTACTGCTGTGATTAGTATGCCTTTGACCTTCTTTATGTCGAATGATGCTTTCTATTATGGAGTGTTACCGATTCTTTCAGAAGCGGCAAGTCATTATGGTATTACACCTGTAGAAATGGCGCGTGCTTCAATTGTCGGCCAACCTGTACACTTACTCTCACCATTAGTTCCTTCTACCTATTTATTATGTGGATTGGCTGGTATCGAATTTGGACAGCATCAAAAGTTCACCATTAAATGGGCGATTCTGACCTGTTTAGTGATGCTGGTTGCAGCCATGTTGCTCGGTGTATTCCCACTCTATTCAACTCTACACTAATAGACAAAAGCCGATATTTATATCGGCTTTTTTTCATTTTAAATAGATTTTTTCATCATCATCTATTTAAAAGATGAGTTATTTAGAATCAAATCCAATTAAGGATGAATCAAGACATCGAGCAATGCTTGATAATGAATTGAAATGTCATCTTCTAAAATTTTATAGGCACTATCGAACTGCACCATTGGCCAGCCTTCTTTCCAGAAAGGGAAAATATTATGCAGGTCACGCGTCACGGTGGCATCTTCACGAATAATCGCTTGAGCAACTTGCGATAGCACTTGAGCCGTTTCTGCACCATCAATGGCTAAATAATCGATACCTTTAGCTTTTAAAATACGAACACGATCTTTCTTATAACGAATTTTCTTGGCTTGCGCTTCATTTAAATTTAAAGCCAAAGTCACTGCTTCAACAAGTTTGTCTTCAAAGCTTTGATGTAAAGCAACTAATGCCTGTTTATGTGCTTCTTGACGCCCTGCTTTTCCACCATCACGAATGATTTTTTGTGCTTCAACATCCAGTTCATCCGATTTCATCGACTGAAGAATGTCTAAAATTTCAATATCACTTAATGAAGCAGAAGAATCTGTCATGGGAGTCCTAAAACAAAAATAAATAGAAACTCTATTTTCGCACAATTTTAAAATTAAGTCAGAGATAATGTTAATCTGCTGCGATGTATCTCGACCTGATCAAATAACAATAAAGGATGATATTTTAATGTCTGTTTTAGCCCTACTCGCCTGTACCAGTTTTTATTCTGCCTTGTATCTTATCTATTTTTATTTTGCTCAACAACCACGACCTCTTTTCCTTATATTGGCAGTGAGTTTACTCATATTTGCTTACCTAATTACTCCAGCGTCTTATCAAAAGGGACGACAACCATTTAACCGCACTTTGAATCATGAAAATTGGCTGATTTTGCCGCTTTACACATGCTGGCAATTGTTTATCTTACCTATACGCTTGTTGCTGTCTAAATTTTTTGATTAAGACCATTCGATAAAATGTTATCAATAAGCATAAACTGACAATTTTTTGCTTTCTTAATTGAGATTTTTTTGCTATTGATTTGATATGCCAATAAAAAGTGAAACCGTATGAAAGCTGTTGCTTATAAAAAACCATTCGCAATTTCAGAAGCCAATGTTTTTTCCGAAATCGAAATCGAACAGCCAGTTGCAACAGGTCATGACTTACTGATTGAGGTCAAAGCCATTTCAATCAATCCAGTCGATGTCAAAATGCGACAGCGTACTTCGCCTGACAATGATACTTGGAAAATTTTGGGTCATGATGCGGTTGGGATCGTGAAAGCAATCGGAGAAAAAGTTCAGAATTTTAAAGTGGGTGATGAAGTTTTTTATGCGGGTTCAAACCAAAGACAGGGCTCTTATGCTGAATTCCAATTGGTCGATGAACGTATTGTTGGGCTAAAACCTAAATCATTGAGTGATGCTGAAGCCGCGGCCTTGCCTTTAACGTCACTCACCGCTTATGAAATGTTATTTGACCGTTTAAAAATCCAAGACACCAAAGTTGAAAAACCTGTGATTTTAGTCATTGGCGCTGCAGGTGGTGTAGGGTCTATTACGGTTCAATTGTTAAAAGTACTGACTGGATTTACTGTTATTGCCACAGCCTCCCGCCCAGAATCTAAAGCATGGCTGACTGAAATTGGGGCTGATCATATTGTGGATCATAGCCAACCTTTAGAACAGCAAGTCCTAGACTTAAATATTGGGCTGCCCAACTATATTTTTTCAATTAATGGTACAGGGCGATATACACAAGCCATTGCCAATTTGATTGCGCCTCAAGGTCATTTTGGTTTAATTGATGATCCTGAAAACTTTATCATCAACCCGTTTAAAGTTAAGTCTGTTTCTGTTCATTGGGAATCGATGTTTACCCGCTCTACATTCCAAACCAAAGATCTCAGCCGACAAGGTGATATTTTAAATAAAGTTTCAAAATTAGTTGATGACCAAAGAATCAAAACCACTTTGGGACAAAACCTCGGTCAAATCAATGTTGAACATATAACCCAAGCTCATACACTGATTGAGTCAGGTAAAAGCATTGGTAAGATCGTATTAGCAGGCTTTTAACCACCCGAATAAAATTTAATTTTAGAAGTCGCTTAAATTTTTATAACAGGATTTAAACGGCCCTGTGAATACTAATCAATGTAATGAACTAAATATAAATTGAACCTTTTTGTATCATTCAATCATACATGGTGTATCTATCGCGTGGCGACATGGATGTCGCGGTTGAGCGGGGGTACAGGACGTACCCCTCGCTCAACAAAGGATTTTTGTCACTTTTCATCCTTGAAAAGTGAGGCATTGCCTACACAAATTAATTTAAACTTTTCGACCTAAGATGAGGCAGTGCTAATTCTTTAATAATATGAATCAAGTTTTAGAGAAATAGTATAATTACAAAGTTAAATAGAAAAAACTTATCTTAAATCACTTCCACCACAACTTTACCAATATGCTCACCAGTATCCATACATGCATGCGCAGCTTGGATCTGATCAAACTTAAATGTTTTATAAATCATGGGCAAACATTCACCTTTTGCCCACAATGGAACGACATGTTCCATCAAACCTTTGGCAATTTCAGCTTTTTCAGCAGTTGTACGCGCACGCATGGTTGAGCCGGTAATAGTGAGGCGTTTCATCATAATCTGCCCTAATTTTACTTCTTTGGCCTTTGCACCACCCAAAAATGCAATATAGACCAAACGCCCATCTCTACGGAGTAGGTTTAGATTTTGATCTAGATAAGGCGCCCCAACCATGTCAAGAATAATATCGACACCCTCATTTTGGGTCTTTTCATGAATGACCTGTTCAAAGTCTTGAGTTTTATAATTAATCGCATCGGTCAAATGGCGAATGGCTTGAATCTTCTCATCGGAACCTACAGTTGCAAAACTTTTCAAACCTAATGATTGCGCTAACATTAATGCGGTTGTACCAATACCACTTGAGCCACCATGTACCAATAGTGTTTCACCTGCTTTGGCATGCGCCATTTGGAAAACATTGGCCCATACGGTAAAGAAGGTTTCAGGTATAGCTGCAGCTTGAACAAAACTTACAGCTTCTGGAATATTAATGGTTTGAGATTCTGGCACGACACAATATTCTGCATAACCACCACCATTGGTCAGTCCACAAACCTTATCCCCGACAGTGAATAAAGTGACCTTTTCTCCTACTGCAATCACCTCTCCAGCAACTTCCAAACCAGGAACAGGTGTCACCCCTTTTGGCATAGGATATAAGCCTTGACGCTGTAAAATATCGGGCCGATTAATCCCAAATGCATGGACTTTAACCAAAACTTCATCTGCTTTGGGTTGAGGAATTTCTACCGTTTCATAAGCCAGTTTTTCTATACCACCGGGTTCTGTAATAATGACCTGTTGCATGTTATTTGTAGACATACTTTCTTTCCTATTCCATTCATTACTTTTCATGTTTTCTGTATTTGAACATAAACCAGTGCATGTGCAAATATTTCGCCACCAATGTCTACAAAATAGAGTGAGTATCCTTACAAAAATATAGTTTTCAATTGTTTATACAAATTGCACCAAACGGATAAAGACGTAAGAACAAATATCAAAAAACCAACTATTTGTTAATTACACATAACCATGCGCTCACTTATGGTTTAAAAATAGGTTATCGCCTTTAACTCATTATATTTTTTGCAAGTAAGCATTTAATTTTTAAAGATTTACATGCTTTTTTATTGCTATTTTTAAGCATCAAAGACCCTTTTGATCATTTTTTGTTTGCTAATTTAATTTTACCCTGATAATATTCAAACACAAATTAGTTTTACCCAGATAAAAATATCCAAAGGTTTTAAAATGAATACTGAAAACACCTACACTGCTTTTATTGGCAATGAGCGTTTAATCACTGATTCTCTGTTAAACGTAGCATTAACCATCAAGACTCAACAAAACACCTCCACACCTGTGTTGATTTTTAATGATCAAACGGGTCAAGCTATTGATGTCAATATCATGGACTCTGCCGCAGATATTCAACAACGTTATGCTGAACCTGAAGCGGTTAAAAAAGTTGGACGTCCTAAATTGGGGGTGATTTCTCGTGAAATCACTTTGCAGCAAAAGCATTGGGATTGGTTAGATCAACAAAGTTCTAGTGCATCTGCTGTGATTCGAAAATTGATTGACCAAGAGTTAAAGAACCCCGATTCAGCAAGCAATAAAATGTTGGCAAAACAGGCAACTGATCGTTTTATGTCAGCAATGTCAGGCAATATGCCAAATTATGAGGAAGCCACGCGTGCTTTATATCAAGGTAATCAAGCGCTGTTTTTAGCACTAATTCAAGACTATCCAAAAGATTTACGAGCGTATTTGACTTTAAAAACGCAACATGCTTTTTAACTATAATATTCGCAACTATATAAAAATTAAATGCGCTAAACCCTTGGGATTAGCGCATTTTTTATAATGATCGGCACACGATTGATCATTAAATTATTTTTGTTGTTCGGACTCATCACAAGCTTGTTTTAAACGTTGCATTGCCATCGGATCCATAGGTGCCGTCATCATTGCATGATAGTTTCGGCATTCTTTGGTCGGCTCCTGTATTTTCGGTTGGTTTGAGGCACAGGCTGTCAATACGCTTGCAATACCAATCAGGAAAAATGTTTTCATTACATGACCTACCATTAAATCTTAACTTAAATTAAAGCTAAATTTTATTGCTTGTACTGTTGCAAGTCTGTTTTGATCGCATTCCATAAATGTGAATTCTTCTTATTTTAAAGCTTGCACAGTCGTGCAGTTCATTGAAGTTCTAAATAGATTTAGCTGAGCACTACAAAAAGTACCACTGGACTTTTACTTAGAATAGAAATTTAAAAATCCTTTTATTTATAATAAGATATATGCTCTAAGTATTAAACAATGCAAAATTAAAAATGCTTTAATCTATATGATGTTGATTGGTATTATCTTGTATATATTAAATTTTTTTGCATAAAAAACCCACCTTATGGTGGGCTTCTCTCAATTAATCCAATCTGTTAAAGACGAACCAATTCCACAATTTTTTCAGCCAATTCTTCAACCGCTTCTTGAGCAAATGCTACATCAGCACCCTGTTCAACATCCGTCACCACCACAACACCAGTTTGACGAAGCAATGCAACTTGATCGCTTGATAAACCTGCTTTTGCAATCGCAACAACACCTTGTTGAATCAGCAAGCTTTCAAGAGATTGTGCATGTTTAAGTACTTGAGCAGATACAGCAACCACAGCCGGTTTTTGACCTAAACGTGCAGCACGAGCTTCAGCAGTGACAGGTTCATTGTGTGCAGCCCATTCAACCGCAGCTTCAACCATACCCGCACCAACAGTCACATTACTTAAACGGTCAATGAAGATAAAAGAACCTGTATAACGACTGTCATGATAACGGTCAAATACCACTGGTGCATCAAACTCAATCGTTACATCTGCAATCGCATTTAAATCAAGCTGTTCAACTTGCATTTTTTCCAATGTGTTGACATTGGTACGATAGTTAATCTTCACTACCTTAGCCGGAATGGTTTGTGTACCAAACTTCACATTATAAAGTTTACCTAGCACTAAGGGCTGATCGTTCATCCATACCACAGAAGCACGAGCAGAACGGGAAATCAGTGGTTGTTCACCCGCTTTAACCAGCACGTTACCACGCGAAATATCGATTTCATCATTTAACGTTAGCGTTACAGCCTGACCTGCAATAGCATGCGCTAAGTTACCATCAAAAGTGACAATTTCTTTAACTGTTGACTTCTTACCAGACGGTAAAGCCACAATTTCATCGCCAACTTTGATTTCTCCTAAAGCAATCGTTCCGCAGAAACCACGGAAATCAAGGTTAGGACGGTTCACATATTGCACTGGGAAACGGAACTCATGTTTGCTTACATCATGTGTAATTTCAACAGTTTCCAATGTTTCCATCAAGGTTTTACCCTGATACCACGGTGTATTTTCAGATTTATTTACAACGTTATCGCCATTCAATGCAGAAATTGGCGAGAAGATGATATTGGCAGGTTTACGCTCACCCAATTGATTGACAAAATTATTGTACTCAACTTGAATTTCATTGAAACGTGTTTCAGAGAATTCAACCAAGTCCATTTTGTTAATCGCAACTACGATATTACGAATACCCAATAGGCTCGCAATAAAGGTATGACGACGAGTTTGTGTTTGTACGCCATAACGAGCATCAATCAAGATGATTGCAAGATCTGCGGTAGATGCACCTGTGGCCATGTTACGGGTATATTGCTCATGCCCTGGTGTATCGGCAATGATAAATTTACGCTTTTCAGTAGAAAAATAACGATAAGCCACATCAATGGTAATACCTTGCTCACGTTCAGCTTGTAAACCGTCGACAAGCAAGGCCAAGTCAGGTGCATCGCCTGTGGTGCCCACTTTTTTAGAATCACGGGTTACTGCTTGTAATTGATCTTCATAAATCAATTTTGAATCATAAAGTAAACGACCAATTAATGTTGATTTACCATCATCCACATTACCGCAAGTCAAAAATCTTAACAGGTCTTTATTTTCGTGCTGTTTTAAATATGCCAAGATATCTTGGCTAATTAATTCTGATTGATGAGACATTGCTCAAAGCTCCACAATATTTTGAAATCGGTTGCTATATCTTTAAATCCTCCTAAGTCCTCCGTTTTCTTGCTGGAGTTCCCCCCTCTTTTATAAAGAGGGGTTAGGGGAAGATTCATATAAAAAATACTTAGAAATAGCCTTCTTGCTTTTTCTTTTCCATCGAACCTGCTTCATCGTGGTCAATCATACGACCTTGACGTTCAGAGCTGGTGGCTAAAAGCATTTCTTGGATAATTTCAGGCAATGTTGTTGCCGTTGATTCAACTGCACCTGTCAACGGGTAACAGCCCAAAGTACGGAAACGTACCGATTTCATTTGTGGAACTTCACCTTCTTTTAAACGCATACGTTCATCATCCACCATGATCAACGTACCACTACGTTCAACAACTGGACGTTCAGCTGCTAAATACAAAGGTACCAAAGGAATACTTTCTTGGTAGATATATTGCCAAATGTCTAACTCAGTCCAGTTTGACAATGGGAATACGCGGATACTCTCGCCTTTATTAACTTTACCGTTATAAAGATTCCAAAGCTCTGGACGTTGGTTTTTAGGATCCCAACGATGTTTAGCATCACGGAAAGAATAAACACGTTCTTTTGCACGTGACTTTTCTTCATCACGGCGTGCACCACCAAATGCAGCATCAAACTGATATTTATCCAATGCCTGTTTTAAGCCTTGGGTTTTCATAATATCGGTATATTTTGAGCTACCATAATCAAATGGATTTACACCAGCATCTTTACCTTCTTTGTTTTGATGCACGATCAGATCAAAACCGTGTTCTTTTGCCATGTTGTCACGGAATTTAATCATGTCCTTAAACTTCCAGCCTGTGTCGACATGCAACAATGGGAAAGGAAGTTTAGCAGGATAAAATGCTTTTAAAGCAAGATGCAGCATGACAGCTGAGTCTTTCCCGATTGAGTAAAGCATCACTGGATTTTCAAACTCAGCAGCAACTTCACGGATGATATGAATACTCTCAGCTTCAAGCTGTTTTAGATGAGTAAGTCTTTCCTCAGATATAGGCATTGACAGCACCAGCTCACAAAAACGTGTACTTATTACACATATTAAAATTTATATTCATTATAGTGATTTACACCTCAACCCTTTTGCTTGTTTTTTTATATTCATATATAAAAACATCATAAGCAACAACAAGAGATCGGCATGACCACACAAATTATTGCACTAGAACAAATTGATTTTAAGCAATGGCTTCCACTTTGGCGCGGCTATTTAACATTTTATAAATCACAACTCAGTGATGAACAAATAAGATTATCTTGGAAGCGAATCACAAATCCTGAACAAGCTGATATGTTTGGTTTTGCCATCAAAGTAAATGGTCAAGTGGTTGGCTTTGTACATTTGATTGCACATATGAGCATGTGGACAGATTTACCCTATTGTTATCTACAAGATTTATTTGTGGATGAAGATTTTAGGAATCGAGGTTTAGCACGACAATTAATTGAGCATTGTTATCAGGTCTGCGCAACAAAGTTTGACCGTGTTTATTGGCTCACTCAAGAATCCAATATTAACGCCCAACACCTTTATGATCGTATTGCGAGTAAAACAGGATTTATCCAATATAAAAAAGCATTAGCATAACTAGGGTCTGTTGACAATTCGTCTACGTTTGCGACTACGAGTGATTTTTAGATGATACAAGGCACGAAATATGAAATTTAGTCATTCTAAATAAATAGTTCGTAACGATGTAGCAGCAAAAAACACTCTAGTCCCCCGCTGCGCCTTGCGCTGCAAACAAAGCAGTGCTTTGTTCTTGCTCAGGGTTGTGGCTAAAATTATCTCAGTCTGCGTTATGAAACTCGAAAATAGTCTCGCTATTCTCTTCGTTTCCTGCCTTGCCTGCTCAATTTTAGCCTACAACGCAAGCCATTTATGAAATATCAACAGACCCTAATAGATGTAATTCATTTAATAATGACCGTTAAACGCTTACACTTGAGAAAATTCAAGTCTAAACATAAAAAGGCTCACCTTTTTCAAGTCAGCCTTTAAAACATTGAATACCAGAAAAGCAAACAATTCAATCAACAACTTAAAACTAAAAATCGCTTCTAGAATTTAAAAAAGCGATTTTAGCTTAGTCCCAGCTTATCAAACTGTATATGCCGAAACTTGAATATATACAGCCGAAAACTATGGACTTAATGACCGAACAATGCTTTATCTAAAGGAATTTCAATCCCTACAGAAGCACCAGCATCATTGCCATGTAGATCAGAATCACTGACCCAACCATTAATTTTTAATGGCATGGTCGGTTTAATATAATGTGTCCAAGTTAAATCTAATGCTTTAATTTTGTCTTTTTCTGGGAAGGCTAAGTTGATTTGCTTATCACCAAAGGAAGCGGCTGACTGGTTAACTTTGGCATAAAGCGCACGACCAGATAAACGATTCATCACATCAAAACGAATATCACCGCCGACAGAAATCATTTCACCATCACCACCCATTGCATGTCCAAGTGGGAAACCTTGTTGGTAATAACCATCTTTATAAATATAATGATTATAAGAAATAGCTTTAACATCACCATTTGTTGTTGTATCTGCCCATTCAGCATAAAGCTGAACTGGCATGTTTTTAAAACTTGTCGAATAATCCATACCTGCCAAATACATTTTTTTCGAAGGTAATAGCCCTGCTTCATCTTCCCCAACATACTGACCGTAGACACTGACAGGTACATTTAATAATGTTTGTAAATTTAAACGCCCATCAAAACCTGCAACCTGATTAGATTTGTCATCATCACCATTTTCAAAGTTATCATTCCCTTTTATAGCATTCCATAATGAATCCCAACTTTGTGAACGTCCCTCACCACCCCATTGTAAAGTACGTGAAGCACCCAATTCTAAATATGGCAATGGTTGAGCTGTTAAGCGGAATCCCAAAAGTTTAGCATTTGGGATTGCTTTATAATCTTCTAACTGTCCAGCAAATGCTTGATATTGCCAAGGACCAATCCAAGACAACCATTTAGATTCAAAAGCTTTTTGTTCAGCACGCTGTGCTGTAAAACCATAAACTGGACGGCTGGCATCACCACGAATCAAACTACCATCATGTCCCGGTCCCCAATATGTTGGGATTTGACCTGCAATAACCCATTGATTCCATAACTTCCCTGCAATATATGAACCTTCCACATTGACATCTTGACCATTGTCAATTTGTGGATCTTTTTCAGCATTGACACGAAGCTTTGCATCCCAGTTTTCGCCGCCCGCATTAAATTCTAATGAACCCACATATTGTGCTTTTGCACTATCCCCAAAAGCTTGAGGAATATTTTTTTGATCAGTTTCGGCAAATAAACCTAATTTTGCAGTTTGATTATCTGCTTTTAATGCATTTTGAATTGAATCAATAACTTTTTGTTGGGTGTTGTTTAATACTTTTGCTTGAGATAAGGCACGTTGAATTTCATCCCCACTCATTGGCCAAGTCGATGTACTGATTTGAATCACACCTTGCTGATTTAACCAGTTCAAATCTGTGCGAAGATCTTCATTATTTAATACAATTCCCTGTGCAAATACAGGTAAAGACATTCCAAGTAATACAGCAGCACAAAGTGATTTTCTTAAATACATGCTCATTTTTCTCAAGTTTGATTTACAACCACACCTTAATTTTTTTATAAGTTTTTTTCAATGGTGAAATTGTGTTATTCATATTTTAAAATTTCATTATCCAAATCAAAAAAAGTGCACCGGAGTGCACTCATTTTCTTTTTAATTCAAGCAACAGCGATCATTCAACTTTTAAAACAATCGCCATCTCTAGCTTTTAAATTAAAATACTTTTAAAAATAACCAGAATAAACCACCTGATAAACAAATCGTTGCTGGTAAGGTAAAAATCCATGCGGAAAGAATCGTTTTGACTGTTGCAAAGTTCAATCCCGTTTTATTGGCAACCATGGTTCCCGCAACCGCGCTGTTGAGTACATGTGTGGTTGAAACAGGTAAACCAAAACCATCTGCGGCAGCAATTGTAGTCATCGCTACAAGTTCAGCCGACATCCCTTGACCATAGGTCATATGATGTTTACCAATACGCTCACCTACTGTCACGACAATACGTTTCCAGCCTACCATTGTTCCTAAGCCAAGTGCCAATGCCACAGCAACTTTTACCCAGTTTGGAATATATTGGAGGAAAGAATCTAAGTTTTTGCGATACTCTTTTACCACTTTGCCTTGAGCTTCATCCATTTTTGGAAGTTGATCCGCTTTATCCAAACGTTTAAAAGCGGTGGTGCTTAAGTACATATCATTACGCAATGACGATACTTCTGCTTCTGGAATATCTTTTAGATCACCAAATTTTCCAACACGCTCGCCCAAATGATCAGTCAAACTGGCCAATGCAGGAACAACTTCTGGATTCATTTCTTTGGTTTGGATAAATTTAGTAATGGTTACACGCGCTTGTTCATCTGGAATATCGGCATGCTGTGCATAAATTGCCGTCGCAGTTTGACCAGACAATTGTGAGAATGACTGTAAATGCTGTTGGTCTAATCCTCTATTCAACGAATAAGCCAAAGGCACAATACCAATCAAAATCAGCATGATTAAGCCCATACCTTTTTGACCGTCATTTGAACCATGCGCAAAGCTTACACCGGTACAGGTGAAAATCAGAATCGCACGAATCAAAGGTGGTGGTGGTTTATTGCCTTCAGGGGGTTGGAACAACTCAAGTTGTTTCTTAAATATTTTTTTAACAATCAAAAATACAACTGCTGCAAATGCAAAACCAATCAAAGGAGAAAACAGTAATGCTTTACCCACTTTAAGCACTTGATCCATGTCTACACCACTTGCACCCGTTGAAGCGTGCAAAATGTAGTTCATGATGCCTACACCCAAAATTGAGCCAATCAAAGTGTGAGAGCTTGATGCCGGAATACCTAAGAACCACGTGCCTAAATTCCACAGAATCGCCGCAATCAGCATGGCAAAAACCATAGCAAAACCAGCGCCACTGCCTACATTCATGATCAATTCAACAGGAAGTAAGGCAATAATTCCATACGCAACTGCGCCACTGGCAACCATTACCCCAAGAAAGTTACAAAAGCCTGCCCACATGACTGCTACAGGTGCAGGCAATGCATTGGTATAGATCACAGTTGCTACAGCATTGGCTGTATCATGAAAACCATTTACAAACTCAAAACCCAAAGCGATAAATAACGCTGTCGCTAAAAGAATCACTGAATAAAGGCTTAAAGGTGGAACATGTGCTAAATCTGCACTAACTTGCACCCCAATATAAATCAAGGTAGCAATAATGATCGTCAGAAACACCGGCATAAAAAATTTCGGTGTAGGTACATGTACATTCGTCGATTTAGCAGCTTGAGACGATTGTGCAGAATCTGAGACGGGAGGTAAATTCGAATTCATGCAGAAAGTTAGCGAATATTAGAATGCGCTTATTGTTCAATTAAATTGTGACAATTATATGACAAATAGAGGTCATATGAAGTGAAATTTATAATTATTTCACTTCAGTATTTCGCTACACAAGCGACAAAATTAATATTTTTTTTATTTATAATTAGTATCTTACACCAATAAAATCAATACAACTTAAGCAAAATATTATATTTCAGGCTGAAATAATATTTGTAATATTTCAGACCAATTTGAACTATTTATCATTTGGCATTGCCATTTTTCCTGAAATTTATGACAAATTGATGAAAAAACAAACATGCTTTTAAGTTTATTTTTAGATATGTTCCAATAAATTCCGTTTACCGAATCTATGCAAGTTTAAGGCCAACAATTTTCCTTTCACTAAAGTACTCTGCCTCATCAATAAATCGTCTTGAATTGCATATGTTAGACAAATAATGTGCAAAAAATAAAGAGATCATCCAAGCAATGTTTTACACGCTTTTTAAAGGCTTGCTCTAATAGATCAAGCAATCGTTTACTTTTCAATTTGTAATGTGCATAAAAAACTCAGCGTTCTGTAAACACTGAGTTTTTTGTTGAAGATTATCCTGAAAGTTGATCTTGAATATAAGTTAATACTTATGTTTAATTAAAACTATTTCCACTGATAACCCATAGACACTGCACCACCAATATTGCTACGGCTGTCAGCAGAAGCACCCATTTTCCAAACGATCTTATTACTGTCCGTAATCGCACTCACCCCGATCGCCACAGCTGTTTCCCCTCGGTAACCAGAGACACCCGCACTGACCATACTCATGCCCGCTTCAGTGGGTTGTGGTAAGTTACCTACCGCCATCGCACCTGCGATACCCGCATAAGTATCGTTACGCAAATCATCCATGTTTTTATTGGTGTCATAGAAAGCTTGTTCCAGATTACTTACCCGAGTATCTATAGCACCCAAGGCATCCCCTACATTGTGGAAAGTTCCCCCTGCGACATTGTAGGTGGGTGCACCAATCGAACCATCTTTGTTCAGTGTTGAGCCGCCACCTAAATGTTGCGCCACACTGCTATTGGTTTGGTGTAATTGTGAACCGTTAATAGCATCCGTAGAGGTTGAGGTAATTTCACCATTTGCTAAACCACTGACTTTATTGGTTGTCCCATCAATCGTGACTTTACCCACATTGACCTTATTCGCTGTAACTTGCTGTGCTGTGACTTGATTCGCAGTAACGGAATTTAACTGAATATCCTCTGCTAAAGCCACTTGATAGTTATTTGAACCATCCGCATTGGTGCTACTGTTTACAACAGTGTTCTTACCTGCAGACACGCTGGTTTTAGCACCGGCAACCTGTCCATGTATTGAAGCAATTGCATCATGCACATTGTCTTTACCTGTATTTCCAATATTACTGGTTTTGATCGTTCCATCTGGATTAACTTTTGCATTTCCACCCAATGCATTTGCAACACTTTCAGCGGTGTCATGCAATTGACTACCATTAACTGCTTGATCAGAATCAGCACTCACCTTACCGTCAGCCAAACCACTGATGGTATTGCTTTGTGAATCAGCTTTAATATTGCCCACTGTTACCGACTCAAAACTTACATCATCTTTGGTTGCAACTTGATAATCAGTTGAGCCATCAGCCTTAGTGGTTTTTGTTACTTCAGTATTTTTACCTGCACTTACAGTTTCTGTAGATCCTTTAGCTTCATTGGTTTTAGATATTGCAGCCTTTAATTGTGCAACATTGACCGCATCTGTATCTGCTGTACCCGCTGCTACACCAGTAATTTGACGAGTGATGCCCCTTGAGACATCTCCCACGGAAAATGCCGCTGCACTACTTCGCCATGTACTACCAGTATTGGTAGAACCAAACCCTGTCAATGGATCAAAGCCAGCGATACCCGCCGCAGTATTAGCAACTGAGCCTTTACCAAGAGCAATACTACCTTCCAGCTCGGCACGCGTATCCGTTCCAATCGCAACTGCATCTTTACTCTTGGCTGATGAATTAAGACCAAGCGCAGTAGCACCATCTCCTTTTGCACTTGCACCAACACCTACCGCTACAGCAAGCGCTCCACTTGCACCATCATTATTATAATTACCTGCTTTGGTACCAGTATCATTGACACTTACATAATGGGTTGTATCCCCTGCACCAGCATAAAGTTTTTCAACCGCTTGGTTTGTCGCATATAATTGTGAACCGTTAATGGCATCTGTACTGCTTGCACTAATTTCACCTGCAGCAACATTGATGATTTGACGTTCACCACCGACTTTACCGACACTGACGACACCATTGGCTGTTGATCCTACACCAGCAAAGACATAATCCTCACCATTAATAGTGACTTTATCTACAGCAGTCGCTGCACGATCTGTGGATTCATTTCCTAAAACGACGCTGTTGGCTTGGCTGGTAGTAACTTTATTTCCTAGAACAAAGGTATTGTCTTGTGAAGAAGTATTTTCATTACCAATAAGCGTGCTGTTTTTAGCATTATTCAATGTATTGGATCCACCAATAGCATGACTATTATCACTATCTGTTATTGTATTTTTCCCACCAATAGCCAAAGCCTGAATACTGTTTTGAACTTTATTAAAACTGCCCAAGACTGAACTCTCATTAGCATTGTACGATATTACATTCTCATTACCCACAGCCACCGATCCAATGCTAGATGCAAAATTATATCGCCCTATGGCAACTGTATGGTCTTGATCTGCAAAGTTTAGGTATCCAAGGGCTATAGACTCTTTACCATAAGCATTATTTTCAGAGCCCATAGCAACACTACTATCACTGTGTGCAATATTGTAAGTTCCTACTGCAACGGCCTTTATGCCACTAGCCGAACTGCTATTCCCAAGTGCAACAGAGAGGAGTCCGTGAGCATCAACCAAAGAACCGATCGCTACACCACCATCACCGCTAGCACTCGCCATAATACCTATTGCCATCGAATCCGTACCAGTAGCCCCATTATTGTAATAATTACTGTTGTTCAAACTAGTCGGCCCTCCATTGATACTAAAGTAATGTATCCTATTGTCTTCAATTGCTTTATTGGTCGCATACAATTGTGAACCGTTGACAGCATCTGTACTGGTTGCACTAATTTCACCTGCAGCAACGTTTATAATTTGACGTTCACCACCCACTTTACCCACACTGACGACGCCATTGGCAGCAGAACCCACACCTGCAAAGGCATAATCCTCACCATTAATCGTCACTTTATCTACAACACTCGCTGCATGATCTGTGGATTCATTTCCTAAAACGACGCTGTTGGCTTGGGTTGTTGTGACATTATTACCGAGGACTTGAGTATTCTCTTGAGTAACGTTATTACTTGCACCAACCGCGGTAGAGTTTTTACCAGCTACAATATTGCCACCACCCACTGCAACAGATGTTTGACCAGTTACAGTATTCAAAAAGCCCACTGCGGTAGAAAAATCGGCTTTTGCAGATGCACCTTCACCAATAGCAACTGAGGATTCACCACCTGCTAAAGCGCGGCCTGCAGCTAAAGCATTTTTACCAGTCGCTCCATCATTGTTATAATTGTTACCTTGAATACCCTCATCATTAACACTGAAATAATGTGTAGTTGTTGCAGCCTGAACAGCTTTAAGTTGTGATAGGTTTACAGCATCGGTGTCTAAGCTCGCCGCTGCAACATTGCTAATACGGCGCTCTTTTCCAACCGTACCTACAGATACTTCACCACCTGCTGCATTGGCTGCGACAATCGTTGTACCTAACGGTACATAAGCGACTTCACTGTTTACATCACGGATTGCCTCACTATTTGCACCTAAAGCAACACTGTTACTAACAGCAGCCTTTGCCCCACTTCCTAAACTGGTTGCATCATCTACATTGCTCAACCCTTGACCCGCTGCTCGCCCCAAGGCGACATTACGGCTACCTGTAACGTTATTACCCGCAGTATCACCAAGAGCGAGATTACTGTTACCTTGGACATTACGCCCCGCATTGATACCCAAAGCACTGTTATAATTACTAGGATTGATATTGGTGCCCACATTAGAACCAGCTCCTGCACCTACTGCTGTATTCTGGTGACCAAAAATATCTTGGCCGGCCACCCTACCTTGAGTAGTGTTCTGGTTACCTATAACTCTTTGTCCTGCTGAATCACCCACCGCACTATTGGAATCACCTTTAACTTCAATACCCGATGTAAAGCCTAAAGCAGTGTTAAGATTTCCCACACTGTTGTTACCTGCTCCATAGGCTAATGCAGCATTGTAGTTCCCTGAAATATTGTTGCCAGAACTTACACCAATAGCTACATTGCTATCGCCAGTAACACTACGACCAGACATCTGACCATAAGCTGAGTTACTACTTCCCCTAACCATACTGCCAGAGTCTAGTCCAGTCGCAGTATTTGAGTTACCAATTACGTCTACACCTGATGTTCTACCCAAAGCGGTGTTATAGCTTCCCTCTACATTACCGCCAGCCGATGCACCCGCAGCAAGATTAGTTTCACCTGTAACTTTTACACCCGCACTTGCACCCAATCCTATGTTGCCATTCCCTGTGACATCACGACCAGCATAGTCACCTAAAGCTGTATTTCTTTGTCCTTTGGTGTTATCCCCACTGTTTGATCCAACACTCGTATTCCAACGACCATCATTGTTAGTGCCAGCGTTCATACCAATCAATACATTGGCATCCCCATCCGAAATATTTCCACTCCCTGCATTGAGGCCGATCACCACAGCACGACCACCCATTGCTTGCGCACCTGAACCGATGGCAATATCATTTTCCCCAACCGCCTTAGCTCCGATGCCCACAGCTAAAGCATTTTTACCAGTCGCCCCATCATTGTTATAATTGTTACCTTGAATACCCTCATCATTAACACTGAAATAATGTGTAGTTGTCGCAGCCTGAACTGCTTTAAGTTGTGCTACATTTACAGCATCACTATCTATCGTACCAGCGGCTACATTTGTGATTTGACGTGTATTACCCACACTACCTACGCTGACTGCACCCAATGTAGATTGAGTTGCATTTATTGCATCTTTTTGTGGCTGATTTGCACTGATCGGCACATAACCTGCAACACCAGCTCCTGTATTTGCTACTGAATTTGCTCCAAGAGCAATGCCATTATCAACTTCAGCCACACTTCCAGCGCCAACTGCTGTAGAACCTTGAGCACTAGCTTTGGCTCTGGATCCCATAGCTGTGGCATATGCTTTACCAATTGTGTCTGGATCTGTGCCTGCTGAAGGCTGATTAAATGAGTCTGTACCTGCTAGGGCACTATAACCATAAGCTGAACTTTCCTGACCGACTGCCAATGCACCATTACCCATTGCTGTGGCTAATTTATTTGCATAAGTACCTTGCCCCAAAGTTGTACCGTCAGTATAGGCAATTGCTCGATTACCGAGTGCCATACTATTAAAAGCTGTAGCTACAGTATCAAAACCTAATGCTATACTTTGGTAACCAGCTTGAGCATTGTTACCAATAGCGATACCTTGTAAACCGCTTACATCTGCATTGTGACCAATTGCAACACCCGAAGTACCAAAGCTACTCGAATCTACCCCAATTGCCACTGAACCACTTGCAACAGCTCCATCATTATTATAATTCCCCCCTTGAGTACCACCGTCGTTGATACTGACATAATGTGTAGTTGTTGCAGCCTGAACTGCTTTAAGTTGTGATAGGTTTACTGCATCAGTATCTTGGCTCGCCGCTGCAACATTGCTAATAAGGCGTTCTTTTCCAACCGCCCCCACTGATACTTCACCACCCGCCGCATTGGCTGCAGCAATCGTTGTACCTAAGGGTACATAGGCAACTTCACTATTTACATCACGCATCGCCTCACTATTTGCACCTAAGGCAACACTGTTACGAACAGCTGCCTTTGCCCCACTTCCTAGACTAGTTGCATCATCTACATTATTTAGTCCCTGACCCGCTGCTCGCCCCAAGGCGACATTACGATTACCCGTAACGTTTTCACCTGCTGAATCACCGAGAGCAAGATTGCTATCCCCTTGGACATTATTACCTGACTTCACACCAAAAGCGGAATTATTATGCCCCTCGACATTACGGCCTGACTCTTGGCCAGTCGCAGTATTTGCGGTACCAGTTACTATAAAACCCGACATCTTACCCAAAGCGGTGTTACCACTTCCTCTTACCTTCGCTCCAGCAAAATCACCCACAGCAAGATTGCTATCACCAGTAACAGTTATACCCGCATCCACACCTAATCCTGTGTTGTTATTTCCCGTGACATCACGACCAGCGCCAACACCTAAAGCTGTATTTTTGTGGCCGTTAATATTTTGTCCACTGTTCGATCCAACACTGGTATTCCAGCTACCATCATTGTTAGTGCCTGCATTTAGACCAATAGCTATCGTATTCTCACCCGTTGCACTCGCTCCTACGCCTACTGCTACAGCATTTTTACCTGTTGCCCCGTCATTATTATAATTCCCGCCTTGGGTACCGCCATCATTGATACTGACATAATGGGTTTGACTATCAGCAATTGCTTTATGGGTTGCATATAACTGCGAACCGTTCACTGCATCTGTACTGCTTGCGCTGACTTCACCTGCAGCAACATTGATGATTTGGCGTTCACCTCCCACTTTACCCACACTCAGCACGCCATTGGTAGCAGAACCTACACCTGCAAATGCATAATCCTCACCATTAATGCTGACTTTATCTACAGCAGTCGCTGCACGATCTGTGGATGCGTTACCTAACACAACACTGTTGGCTTGAGTCGTTGTGACATTGTTACCAAGGACTTGAGTATTCTCTTGAGCAACCGTGTTTTTATTGCCTAATACAGTCGTATTCTTGGCGTTATTCAGTGTATTTTCGTTCCCAAGAACATTATTTTTCTCACCGCCAATAACTGTATTACCAAAACCCGCAGTCAAGGACTTAATACTGTCTGTAATTTTATTAAATGCACCAACAGCTGAACTATATTCACTTGCACTTGAAATCTCGTTGGCGACACCCATACCTAAAGCACGACGACCTTGGATTGTATTATTGGCACCTAAAACTGTAGCTCGCTCTCCTTCTGCGATATTCCAAACACCAAATGCAGAAGACCATTGACCTTTAGTTTTATTTTCCGCACCGACTGCAATAGAACGATATCCCTCGGCATTGTTATAACTGCCTACTGCAACACCAGAGAAATCTTTTACAGTATTGTTAGCACCTAAAGCTAAAGCTTCATTACCTGTAACATTGTTATTGTGCCCAATTGCAGTACTAGAACTTGCGCTATTACTTAGCGAATTATTGTTACCAATCGCAATACTATTTGCAGCATCGCTGGTGACATTACCAATAGCAATCGCACTCTCACCAGTTGCACTCGCACCCACACCTACAGCAATCGCATTTAGACCTGTTGCTCCATCATTATTATAATTCCCCCCTTGAGTACCACCATCATTGATACTGACATAGTGATCAGCCGCAGCAGCCATACTCGACATAGTCAATGCTGAAATTGCCAATAACGCACCTGCAACAGTTGTTTTAGCAGAAGATCGTTTACCCCGTGTCTTAGATACCTCAGAAATAGCACACCAAGTGCCCAAAGATTCATTCCAAACAATTTTATAGACCCTATTCATAGTTTTATCTCACATTTATAATAAATTATGTGATTAAGTTAACACTTAAGCTTAGAGTTTCAACATTTTTTTACGCTTGTGCAAAAAAATCATGTATTCCCCTAAATGCATGATTTTTTAGAATGAATTATTTGAATTTTTTTAAATTGTCTAGATCAAAAATCTGTCATCAGGAAGTGTGTCAAGATTGGTACCTTGAAAGTCTACATTCTGATAACATATCGGCTATTTTTAAAATCCGATTTTATTGAGAGTTTTAATGTCCACGCTTACCACGTTACAAGAGCTTCTTGCCAAACGCATCCTAATTATTGATGGTGCAATGGGAACTATGATCCAACGCCATAAACTGGAAGAAGCTGATTACCGTGGTGAGCGTTTTGCTGACTGGGCATCTGATTTAAAAGGCAACAATGACCTTTTGGTGTTAACTCAGCCACAAATTATTCAAGGCATCCATGAAGCTTACCTAGATGCTGGTGCTGATATTATTGAAACCAATAGCTTTAACGGCACACGGGTTTCAATGTCTGACTATCACATGGAAGATTTAGTCCATGAGATTAACTTTGAAGCTGCCCGTCTTGCCAAAGCTGCTTGTGAAAAATACTCAACCCCTGACAAACCACGTTTTGTTGCTGGAGTATTGGGGCCAACATCACGTACCTGTTCTATCTCACCAAATGTGAATGATCCAGCATTTCGTAACATTACCTTTGATGAACTCAAAGAAAATTATATTGAAGCCACGCATGCTTTAATTGAAGGTGGCGCAGACATCCTTCTCATTGAAACGGTGTTTGACACCTTAAACTGTAAAGCAGCAATTTTTGCGGTAAAAGAAGTCTTTAAACAGCTTGGTCGTGAATTACCACTGATGATTTCCGGCACAATTACTGATGCTTCTGGTCGTACCTTAACAGGACAAACTGCAGAAGCATTCTGGAACTCTGTGCGTCACGGCGATTTATTGTCGATTGGATTTAACTGCGCCTTGGGTGCAGATGCCATGCGTCCACATGTCAAAACTGTATCAGATGTTGCCGATGTTTTTGTTTCAGCGCATCCAAACGCTGGCTTACCGAACGCATTTGGTGGCTATGATGAAACACCAGAAGAAACAGCAGCCTTCTTAAAAGAATTTGCTGAAAGTGGTTTGATCAATATCACTGGTGGCTGTTGTGGTACAACACCTGACCATATTCGTGCCATTTATAATGCGGTCAAAGACATACCACCGCGTAAAATTCCTGACATCAAGCCTGCATGTCGCCTCAGTGGTTTAGAGCCATTTAATATTTATGACGACTCATTGTTCGTCAATGTCGGTGAACGTACCAATGTCACGGGTTCTAAAAAATTCCTCCGTTTAATCCGTGAAGAAAACTTTGCCGAAGCACTTGATGTTGCATTACAACAAGTGGTTTCAGGCGCGCAAATCATCGACATCAATATGGATGAAGGAATGCTCGATTCGCAAAATGCGATGGTACATTTCTTAAATCTGGTTGCATCTGAGCCTGAAATTTCTAAAGTGCCAATCATGATTGACTCCTCTAAATGGGAAATCATTGAAGCAGGTTTAAAATGTGTACAAGGTAAACCTGTTGTTAACTCGATTTCCTTAAAAGAAGGTTATGACGAGTTTGTCCATAAAGCACGTTTATGCCGTCAATATGGTGCAGCTGTCATTGTGATGGCATTTGATGAAACCGGTCAGGCAGATACTGCCGCACGTAAACGTGAAATCTGTAAGCGTTCTTATGATGTGCTCGTGAATGAAATCGGTTTTCCTGCGGAAGACATTATTTTTGACCCGAACGTTTTTGCTGTCGCAACGGGGATTGAAGAACACAATAACTATGCTGTGGACTTTATTGAAGCAACAGGCTGGATTAAACAAAACTTACCACATGCCATGATTTCTGGTGGTGTGTCTAACGTATCGTTCTCTTTCCGTGGCAATGAACCTGTCCGTGAAGCTATTCACTCTGTATTCCTTTACTATGCCATCAAACAAGGCATGACCATGGGGATTGTCAATGCGGGTCAGATGGCCATCTATGATGATATTCCTAAAGAGCTGAAAGCCGCTGTTGAAGATGTCATTCTTAACCAAAACCAAGGCGAAAGTGGTCAAGATGCAACTGAAAAATTGCTTGAAGTTGCTGAACAGTACCGTGGTCAAAGTGCTGCCCAAAAACAGGTTGAAAACCTTGAATGGCGTAATGAACCTGTTGAAAAGCGTCTTGAATATGCGCTAGTCAAAGGGATTACTAGCTTTATCGATGAAGATACTGAAGAAGCCCGTTTAAAGTCTAAACGTCCACTTGATGTGATTGAAGGTCCATTGATGGACGGTATGAATGTGGTCGGTGACTTATTTGGCTCAGGTAAAATGTTCTTACCTCAAGTGGTCAAATCCGCACGTGTAATGAAGCAAGCTGTAGCATGGTTAAACCCGTACATTGAAGCTGAAAAAACAGGCAGCCAATCCAAAGGTAAAGTGTTGATGGCAACTGTAAAAGGCGATGTACACGATATTGGTAAAAACATTGTTGGTGTTGTGCTTGGGTGTAATGGTTATGACATTGTTGACCTTGGTGTCATGGTGTCTTGCGAGAAAATTTTACAGACTGCGATTGATGAGAAAGTCGATATTATCGGCTTATCAGGTTTGATTACCCCATCGCTTGATGAAATGGTATTTGTTGCAAAAGAAATGCAACGCAAGGGTTTTAAAATCCCACTGTTGATTGGTGGTGCAACCACATCGAAAGCACATACGGCAGTAAAAATTGATCCGCAATACTCAAATGATGCGGTGATCTATGTTGCAGATGCTTCTCGTGCGGTGGGTGTTGCAACCACCCTGCTGTCTCCTGAAATGAAGCCTAAATTTGTCGATGAGCATCGTGCTGAATATGAAAAAGTACGTGAACGTATTGCCAATAAGCAACCGAAAGCAGCTAAATTATCGTATACAGAATCCATTGAAAATGGTCTAAAAATTGACTTTGCCGCCAATCCACCCGTAAAACCCAACTTTATTGGTTTGCAAACCTTGACCAATTATCCACTTGATACATTGGTGGAATATTTTGACTGGACGCCATTCTTTATTTCTTGGAGTCTGGCAGGTAAATTCCCGAAAATTTTACAAGATGAGATTGTCGGTGAAGCTGCAACTGATTTATATAATCAAGCTCAGGCAATGCTAAAAGACATTATTGACAATAAACGTTTCGATGCGCGTGCCGTTTTTGGGATTTATCCTGCAAACCGTTCAGCTGCTGACTCTGTTGAAGTGTTTAGCGAAGATGGTCAATCTGTAACCCATACCTTCCAGCATATTCGTCAGCAATCAGATAAAGTCACAGGCAAACCGAATTTGTCTTTGGCTGATTTTGTTGCAACCAAAGCACAAGCCGAAGACTACTTGGGTGGTTTTACCGTTTCAATTTTTGGTGCGGAAGAAATGGCGCATGAGTATAAGGCCAAAGGGGATGATTACTCCGCCATTCTTGCTCAGTCTTTGGGTGATCGTTTTGCTGAAGCGTTTGCAGAACATTTACATGAACGTATTCGTAAAGAGTTCTGGGGGTATCAGGCAGATGAACAACTCTCTAATGAAGAATTAATCAAAGAGAAGTATGTCGGTATTCGTCCTGCGCCGGGCTACCCAGCTTGTCCTGAGCATTCTGAAAAGGCGTCTTTGTTTGATTGGTTAGGCACCACGGATAAGATTGGTACGCAATTGACCAGCAGTTTTGCAATGTGGCCGCCATCAAGTGTCAGTGGTTTCTACTATGCGAATCCACAGTCTGAATACTTTAACGTGGGTAAAATTGCGTTAGATCAGCTAGAAGATTATGCAAAGCGTAAGAATTGGACTTTGGATGAAGCCAAACGTTGGTTAGCACCGAATTTGGATGATTCAGTTTCTTAATTCGAAACCCTTTTATAAAATAAGAGCAAGTCCCTTTTTATTAAAGAGGGACTTGTACATAAATTGGGAGGCTTGATAAATTCCTCCCTTCAAGAAAAAGTTGATTTTAAATCCTTAACAATTTATTAAAAAATTTTTAAATAATTGAATTTTATAATGATTAAAGAACCCAAAGAATACTTTAATTAACGACTCTAATGCCTACAATAGATCTGCTCGCCATACAGCGAATGATAGAGGTAGCGGTTAGATTTTATTGCAATCATTTTTTCATGTATGATCATTTTATTTCGTCTGTAGAGATAAAACATGTTTGAGATCATTGATGATTTAAAAGCTAAATTAGATCAGCATCGACCTCTTTCATCTACAATTGTCAAAAATCTACACGAAGATCTCATATTACGTTGGACTTACCACTCCAATGCCATTGAAGGTAATACTTTAACCTTGTTAGAAACCAAGGTTGTCCTTGAAGGAATTACGATAGGTGGTAAGGCATTAAGAGAGCATTTTGAAGCGATCAATCATCGTGATGCAATTTTGTATGTTGAAGATATTATCAAAAGACAAGAACCCTTTTCAGAATGGCAAATTCGTAATATTCATCAATTCATCTTAAAAAATATTGATGATGAAAATGCTGGGCGATACCGTCAACAAAATGTCTTAATCTCAGGTGCTACGACTACCCCACCAGACCACACATTGCTCAATGATAAAATGGCTCAGTTTATTGATTGGTATAATCGTGATGCTCATAAATTACATCCGGTTGAACGAGCAGCCAAAGTTCATGCAGACTTTGTAGCTATCCATCCCTTTGTTGATGGAAATGGTCGCACATCTCGCTTATTGATGAACCTTGAATTGCTTAAAGCGGGTTATCCACCAAGTGTAATTACTGTAGAAAATCGATTAGCTTACTATGAAGCTTTAGATCAATGGATGGCAAATGATAATACTACACCATTTATTCATTTGATTGCTGATGTCGTATTGGATGGGTTTAAACCTTATCAGCTGATTTTAGGAATTTAAGAGGGAAACGTTATCCAGAATAATTCCTAGGATCATTCAAGATAGGATGGTCCAATTATTTACTCTGATTCTGTTCATACACAAATGCCAATATATAGCTGGCAAAACATTAAATTTAATTGGTCTTTTAGAGATACAGGGCATTTAAATCAAATGCCCTCAATTCTCAACATTGATTACTTTCTAAAATTAGACAACAAATTATTGGTAATCGACTTATTATTCTCAACAATTCTAGTCTTTTTGGCTTTTGCTGATTGATCTTCAACACGCTCAATTTTGGTTGCTTTTAACTTGCCGTTATTTTCAACAACGATAAATTTAACTCTTTCATTTCGCTTTGGCTCACCCTCTGCAAGCGGGAAATCCGAAATATGAAAGAAAATATCTTGCTCAAGTCCACCAATAAAGCCAAAGCCTCTATCGGCATCGTATTGTTTAATTTTTCCTTGCTGAAATTCAGGCTTCATACATATTACTCATCGCGGTACACAATCGCTGTATTATACCCTGATCTTGATCAATAGATAAAATAGCAAAAAATAGTCTTGCCTCATCTTAATTGCAGCGATAAAAAAGCCCACTTTTCAGTAGGCTTCTATACAACTTAAATTCTAATGTGCATGCCCTGCGCCGACATTCCCTTTCGGTTTTGGACATAACCAAATAATCAATCCTGCAAAAATAAAGATCATCGCAAAGATCAAAAACACATGATTAACCGAAAGCGTTAAAGCCTCTTTATCCACCAAGTTGGAAATGGTACCCAACGCCATTTCAGGACTAAAACCACTGTTGACCAAATTACGCTGAGTTTCCTCAACATGCATGGTCGACACGATTTCACTGCGTGCCAGCTTGGTATGATCATCCCAAATGGTCACAGCAATAGATGCACCAATTGCGCCTGCCATGGTTCGCATAAAGTTCATCAAACCCGCAGCAGAAGCCACTTCATCTGGACGTACCACACCTAAAGCAATATTAGACAGTGGGATAAAGAAGAACGGTACCGCAAAACCTTGGATAATCTGTGGTAATGCCAGCGCCATAAAGTCAGCATCACTGGTCCAAAATGAACGCATTAATGTGACGCCACCCAAAATCATCAGCCCAAAACTCGACAAGGCTCTCGGGTCATATTTAGTCGCAAGTTTGGCAACCACAGGCGACATCATCAAGCTACCAAAGCCCATTGTCGCAGTCAGATAACCTGCCCAAGATGCGGTATAGCCCAAGTTAATCTGTAACCATTGTGGAATAAGTACAATACTGCCAAAAAATGCCGCAAAGGCAAAAGCCAATGAGATTGTTGCGATGGTAAAGCCACGGTATCGGAAAATTTGTATATTGACGATGGGATGTTTTTCATAATATTCCCAGATGAAAAAGGCAATAAATCCAACCACCAAAATCACAGCCAAAATACAAATAAAGCTGTTATTAAACCAATCTCGCTCATGCCCCAAATCGAGCATTAACTGTAATGCGCCAATCCAAACGATCAGCAGCGTTAGACCAATGGTATCAATCGGGAGTTTAGCAATCGGTGTTTCCGCAACTTTTAATAGGCGCATCACCCCAACAGCACAAATCACACCCACTGGAATATTGATAAAGAAAATCCAATGCCATGACCAGTTATCACTGATCGTACCACCTAAAATAGGACCTAGAATCGGTCCAACAACCGTCGTCATTGCCCACATCCCCATTGCTTGAGAATGCTTTTCGGGTGGGAAAATACGCATCAACAAAGTTTGACTGAGTGGCATGATTGGACCACCAAATAAACCTTGTCCGATACGACAGATCACTAACATCGCCAAACTATTGGATAAGCCACAAAGAATTGAAAATGTGGTAAAGCCAATCAGACTGATGGTAAATACCCGAACAGCACCAAAACGTCCTGCAAGCCAACCGGTTAAAGGTACACAGATGGCTTCAGCAACGGCATAAGAGGTAATCACCCAAGTCCCTTGAGAACTTGATACAGCTAAACTTCCGGTAATATGGGGCACAGAAACATTGGCAATGGTCATATCCAATACGACCATAAAATTGGCAAGTGCTAAAAAGAAGGCGGCGAGAAGTAAGCGCCCACCTTTAAGCTCACTTTGAAACGTTGCTGTATTCATAAGTGATTACTTCGCTGAAGAGGTATCAACCTCAGCATTCATGGATAAACCCACACGTAATGGATGCTCAGCCAACTCTTTAGGATCGAGTTTGATACGTACAGGTAGACGTTGAACCACTTTAATCCAGTTACCTGTCGCATTTTGTGCAGGAATCAACGCAAATGCTGAACCTGTACCACCAGAAAAGCCGATCACCGTACCGTGATACTCTACTTTCTTGCCATAGAGGTCTGAAGTGAGGGTTGCCTTCTGACCAACTTTCACGTTTTGCAACTGACTTTCTTTAAAGTTTGCATCCACATAAAGTTCAGCCAAAGGCACCACTTTCATCAAACTTGTCCCAGGTGCAATACGTTGCCCCACTTGAATACTACGACGGGCAATCACACCATCTAACGGCGCTTTAATTTCTGTACGTTGTAAATCTAAAAGTGCTTGATCAAGTTTGGCTTGAGCCACCAATACGTCAGGGGTTGAACTTTGTGAGGTCCCCCGAATTAAAGCTTCATTGGCATCTAAATTACTTTGTGCAGCTTTACGTTTAGATTCTGTTTGCGCCAATGCTGCTTTTGCCACATCGACATTTGCTTTAGCATTGTTTAAAGCACTTTGTGCTTTGCTAAATTCTTCTTTAGAGATTGCACCTGTCGCGCTTAACTGCTGACGGCGGGCAAACTCTTGCTGTGCTTGTTGATACGCCACATCGGCTTGCGCCACTTGTGCTTTGGCACTGTTAATATCATCTGCACTGACTAAAATCTGTGAGGACAATGAACTGCTATTTGCCGAGCTTTGTGTATATTGACGCTTGGCTTTGGTCAACGCCGCTTCAGCTTCTGCAACAGCGATTTTTGCATCACGATTATCAATAATCGCAAGTACATCGCCTTTTCTCACTTGTTGAGTATCACTGACCAAAACCTCAGCAACTTGTCCGCTGACCATTGAGGTGATTTCAGCAGTTTCAGCACCGACATAGGCATTGTCCGTTTCAACAATGTTGCCAAAAATAAAAGCCCAAATTGCATATAGAATTGCAGCTACAACAACAATAATGGCAAAAATCCTCAGCATTTTTTTACGTTTTTGTTTGGCTTCCAAATCCGCTTGCGCTTGATTTTCATCATTTGGAGAGGCATTCGTCGTTTGCGCGTCAGTCATCGCATGTTCCTAGCTTACTTGGACTTGTCAAAACATCTTTGCATTTTGGAGATATAAACTGAAAAACTGCTTAATCATATCTATATGACGTTGCTTGATGGTTGAATAAGTCAACTTCTTAAAATTGTGGTGCCCAATTTTACAGGTAAAAATCATATTATGAGAATAAAAATATTACTCTATAGTTTATCTTTATAAAAGAGGTCAATCTTATTGATATTTATATTTTTTTAAGAAAAAATAAGCCAGCAAAATATGTATTTTACTGGCTTATATTGACACAATGAATACAAAAGTGTACTGATTAGTACACTTAGTCAGCTTGATCAATAGGCATAAGAAGCAATGGCTGTTGCAATCGCCTTACCTTCATTGTTGAACATCGTCATACGCATGGTGCAACCTTTACGCCCCATTCTCAAGGTTTCAGCTTTGGCAATAAAGTATTCACCGCGCCCAGGTGCAAGATAATCCACACGCATATCGACTGTTGCTAAACGAGAAACTTTTTTTAACGTGTCTGGCAATTGGTCTGGCTCTGCACGTTTATACAGCTCCCCCATTGCCACAATTCCACCAATACTATCCAGCAATGTCGCGGCCACACCACCATGTAAAATTTGAAATGCGACATTGCCAATCAAATACGGTTTCATTTCGATATAGCCTTCAATCTCATCATTGACAACACGCATTTGCATATTGTTATGTGAAAAATAAGGCGAACCATTAAACGCTTTAGTGAGTTGGTTAAGCACCACATTTAAATCTGCTTTCGCACCTAAATGTAAATTACCAGTCCACTTTTTTTGCGATTCGCTAGGCGCAGAATCAGTTTTAGAAGAATCACTCATCATCATTTCGAAACCAATATTGAGAAAAATTTTCAGCTTTTTCCCAAAAAATATATGAAAGGGCTACAATATATGCCTAGTTTAATACTGAACATCGAGATTGTTATGACTTATACGTTCAATCGTCCTGCTTTTCCAGCTACTCGTATGCGCCGTATCCGTAAAAACGATAAGCTTCGAGCAATGGTAAGAGAGACTCAACTCACAGCAGATCATCTCATTTATCCAGTATTTGTACTTCCGGGACAAAACCAAAGCCAAGATGTACCAAGTATGCCAAATGTTCAACGATTGTCAGCAGACTTATTGTTGAAAAAAGCAGAAACCCTATTAGAACTTGGTGTATCAAAACTTGCCTTATTCCCCGTTACACCACAACAAGACAAAAGTTTAACAGCTGAAGCTGCGTGGCATGAAGACGGTTTAGTTCAAAATACTTTACGTTTGTTAAAAAAAGAACTACCTGAGATGGTACTCATCACGGATGGTGCATTAGATCCTTATACCACACATGGTCAGGACGGCATTATTGATGATACAGGCTATGTATTAAATGATGAAACAGTTCAATGCCTGATCAAACAAGCCTTAAGCCATGCTGAAGCAGGTGCAGATGTGATCGCGCCAAGTGACATGATGGACGGCCGTATTGGTGCAATCCGCCAAGCTTTAGAAAGTAACGATTTTATTTATACCAGCATCATGGCGTACTCTGCAAAATACGCGTCTAGTTTCTACGGCCCTTTCCGCGATGCAGTTGGCTCATCATCCAACCTAAAAGGTGGTAATAAGTATAACTACCAAATGGATGTCGGTAATCGTGCTGAAGCACTGCATGAAATCGCCCTCGATATTCAAGAAGGCGCGGACATGGTGATTGTTAAACCGGGTATGCCATATTTGGATGTAGTACGTGAAGTTAAAGATACTTTTGGTGTCCCGACCTTTGTTTATCAAGTCAGTGGTGAATATGCCATGCTTGCAGCAGCTATCCAAAATGGCTGGTTATCTGAAAGCGTGATTATGGAATCATTGATGTGCTTCCGTCGTGCAGGGGCAGATGGTATTTGGACCTATTATGCGGAAGATGCAGCACGTCAATTAAAAGAGATGAAGTAAATAATCCCTCCCTTATTGAACTCATGGTTCCTCACCTTTAAAAAAGGGAAGCGTCCATGACTGATTCAGTCGTGGACGGAAAGTCCCCTCTTTCAAAAGATAAGTAGTATTGCTTTTGTAGGTGGGGATTAAAATTCTAAATTGGTACAGAATACACAATGCATATCGCCATTATCGGTGCTGGAGTAAGTGGCTTACTCAGCGCGCTTGAACTTGTTGAACAAGGCTGCACCATCACCCTGTTCGATCAACAACATGCTGGACATGCCGCCTCATGGGCGGGTGGTGGTATTCTGTCACCCATGTATCCGTGGAGATATCCCAATGAAGTCAATCATCTGGCACAACACGGCAAACAACTTTACCAACAATGGAATGAGAAACTACAACCTAAAACAGGGATAGACTTTCAAATCCATGACACGGGAATGTTAATTTTTGACGAAGCAGATTTTGAGCTTGGACTGAATTATAAAGACCAGTATCAAGACCCTATGCAGCATTGTGAATACCTGCAAAGAGAGCAGCTTGAAACCGTCAACCCCCATATTTCAGCACAGTTTCAACATGCAATTTATTTTCCACATCTAGCCAATGTTAGAAATCCGCGACTTCTTAAATCACTGATTAGCTACCTCAAACAACACCCTCAAGTTGAAGTGTATGAAAATACATGGATCGAAAAATTTAATATTCAAAATCAAAAAATTCAGTCTGTTGAAAGTGCCAATGGACAACATTTTGTCGCAGACCAATTTGTGATTGCAACGGGTGCATGGTCAAATTGCTGGGCAGATCAATTACAGCTTTCGATCCCAGTAGAGCCTGTTCAGGGACAAATGATGTTATTTAAAACCCCTGAAAACTGGTTACCCACCATGTGTATGAACAATGTGATGTATTTGATCCCACGCCTAGATGGTCATATCGTATGCGGTTCAAGCATGGACCATATCGGATTTGATAAGCGTCCAAATGTACAAACACAACAAAATATTTATAAAGCCTGTATCGAAATGGTCCCTGAATTGGCAAACTTCCCCATCGTCAAGCAATGGGCAGGATTACGTCCAAGTTCACCGACAGGCATTCCATATATTGGAAAAATGCCTGAACTGAATAATTTATGGGCGAATTTTGGACATTATCGTAATGGCTTATGTATGGGACCGGCTTCAGCACAGCTATTAAGACAATTGATGCTCAATCAAGATACACGTGTTGATGCAAAAGCTTATTCAACCGAGCGATTAACAGCATATACACCACTCACTCAGCAATCATCTTTTAGCTAAAAAGTGTTTGGTTTTGGCATGAAAGAATTAAAGAGAAGACGCTTAGCCGCTTCTCTCATCTAAAACGATTGATACAATTGCTGATGCCTATCCAGTGATTTACCAATAATTCTCTACAGCAATATTGCCTTCACCGCGACGATTCATCGTTAAACCACGGGCTTTTAATGCGGCTTTGGTGTCATCTACCATTTGTGGGTTTCCACATAGCATGACATGAGTGGTATCTGCATTGAATTTTAAATCAGCGGCTTTTTCCAATTCACCATTTTCAATCAAAATTGGTAAGCGATCATGCAAGGCTGCATTGGGATCACGCGTAACAATTGGGATAAATTTAAAACCTGTATGCCCCTCACCAAAAAGCTGGGCTATCTCTTCGATCCGATCGACGTAAGCCAATTCAGATTCAGTTCTTACGCTATACACCAAGTTGATTTTTTCGTACTTTGACCAAGTTTCAAAATCTTGTAGCATCGAAATAAACGGCGCTAAACCTGTACCTGTTGCCAACAACCACAAATCTTTAGGCAATGGCAATTGATAACGTGCTAAAGTTAAGAATCCATAGGGGATTTTTTCCAAATAAAGCTCATCACCGACTTGTAGATGCTGTAAATTGGAAGTAAATGCACCGTCAGGAACAACGATTGAAAAAAATTCGAGTGTTTCATCAAATGGGGATGAAACCACGGAATATGCTCTTACCACCAAATCATCACCTACTTTTAAACCAATGCGAGCAAATTGCCCTGCGGTAAACTTAAAATGGGCAGGTCGAGTCATGGTGAAACTGAAAAGTGTATTGGTCCAACGCTGAACAGACAAAACCTTTTCTATGCTAAATTTTTCAATTGACATGATTTCTTCGTGGCATGAAACATAGTCCTCATGGTAGCATGACTATATAATCTATGAATATTAAAATGTTAAGGCTCTACTTATGCGAATGACTTTACGCCAGTTGGCGGTTTTTGTTGCTGTCGCTCAAGAAGGTACCGTGACCAAAGCAAGTGATGCGGTTCGGTTGACTCAAAGTGCGGCAAGTATGGCTTTGGCAGATTTAGAAGATGGACTGGGTGCTCCGCTTTTCGATCGTCTTGGTAAGCGCTTACAGCTTAATGATCTTGGTCGCTTCTTACTTCCTCAAGCTTTAGAAATTTTAGGTCGCTGTGAAGCCTTTGAACAAGCAGCCAAAGGTGAACTACAAAGTATTGATTTACGGATTGGTGCAACACTGACCATCAGTGATTATTTAATGCCCGACTTAATGGCAAACTTTTTACAAGTTCAACCTCAAGCGCATTTACAGCTTCAAGTCGGCAATACCCGCCAAATGATTGAAGCGGTCAACCAATTCCAACTCGATTTGGCATTGATTGAAGGTTCATGCTTCCTACCACAACTTCAATGTATTCATTGGCGAGACGACGAACTCGCGGTATGTTGTTCGCCTAATCATCCACTGGCAAATTTACATCGTGAATTAAAACAGTCTGACTTTCAGCATGTTGAATGGATATTACGTGAAGAAGGTTCTGGAACACGTGAAGTCTTTGACAATGCCATTCTAAAAGATCTTGAAGATGCCAATATCCGTTTAACCCTAGGTCATAATGAAGCGATTTTAAAAATCGTTGCTGGTGGTCTAGGAATGTCATGTATTTCTAAATTGGCGATTCAGCCTTTGCTCGACAAAGGACAATTGGTGATTTTAAATACACCATTCTGGCAACTTGCTCGCCCGCTATATATGCTGGTACATCGTCAAAAGTACCAAGGACCGGGCTTAAGAGCCTTCTTAAAATTTTGTGAAAATGGTTAAAACCAAAGCTCCTCTTGGAGCTTTTATAGGGTCTGCTGACATTTCATAAATCGTTTACGTTGTAGATTAAAATTAAGTAGGAGATGTATACGTCGTAATGCATGAATGAAAATAGTGAGGCTATTCTCGAGTTTCAATTTAGGCTGAGATAATTTTAGCCACAACCCTTCGGGACTAGCGTATTTTTTGCCGCTACGTTGTTGCGAACTATTCATTTAGAATAACTAAATTTCATACTTCGCGCCTAGTATCGCCTAAAAAACACACCCAGTCGCAAACGTATACGAATTATCATCAGACCCTCATTCTTAACTTAAAAGCTATTTACCAAATTGCCGTTCACATGGTCGACCATCATGGTTACCATCCATTTGTGTATTGGGGCAATTTCTAATAAAAAATACCGCTTCATCATAAGATGTCATTTGGCTGCAATGGGTACGACCATCGCATTGATAAGGTGATTTTGCCGTTGATGCTGTTGTCGATACAGTTGTGTTGCTTTGTACGGATTCTGCTTCATTCTGTTTTTGCACTGAATGGTGATGACTGTTTAAAGCATTTTGAGATTTTTCACTAAACTTTACCGGTTTGACATAACCAATCTCTTTACGCTGTTGCTCAACGATTTGCTTCTGTTGTTGTTCTAACAGCGCAAATTTAGCATGTTGTTCTTCCTGATAGGTTTGGTATTGATTCCATGTGGCAAAGCTAAAATAAACGAAACCAAAAACAATCACCAAAATCACCACAGACATAAAACCGAATTTCTGCCCTTCATTTTTGCTTCGTCTTAAAATATTTTTTTGCTTATCAATATTGATCTTTTTATTTTTTAAGTCATTACTCATCGCAACATCTAAACGAATCATTTGATGTGCTTTCAATGTTCCATGTGCATTGATGATTACATATTTTATAGTTTCCCCTTTTTTCGGCTGACCACCTTCTTTTGGAAAATCAGCGATGTAAAATATTACAGATTGCGCTGAATTATGATCCAATAAAAGTCCGTAACCTTTATCATGATGATATTCAATGATTTGCCCCAAATAAAACATATAACTTCTCTTTTAAAATAAGTATGAATCGTAAAATATATTCAACTCGTTTCAGATGTTTAGTGTGAATATGCCTTTCGTTTCTGCTGTTTAATCTTGTCCTTTTGTTCTTGTTGATATTGTTGAAGTCTCATTTCAGCCTCAACTTTGTACTGCTTATAACGATCCATTGCATACATCACAGAACTTACCGCAATGAATATCACCACAGCGACGATCGCCACCCAAGGATTCAAAGTCTTGCGTTTTTCAGATCGAATTTTCTTTACAGCTTGTTTACGTTTGGAATATAAAAATTTAACTTTCAACTTTTGAATCAAACTTTGAAATGCCGTTAAATCCATATGCTTTTCAAGCAACTGCCGATCAATTTGGCTGTTAAAATATAAATCATCCCCTTTAAAATTTTGACCATCTTCTATCACCTTTAAGGGGTTAAGCAACACTGCACTCTGATTACCCTCAGTGATTTCAATGTTTTGATTCGCCTCACCCACATCAACAACAGCAATTGCATGAATTTCTTCAACGGGTTTAATGTTATCAAATGTATGAGTTTCGTCTTTCAATTCAGTATTCTGGATAACTTTAACAGAAAGGTCAACTTGTGTTTGCGTTACAGGTTCAATCTCTTTGGCTTGATTTAAGTTTCCGCCCCATTCTTCGATTGCAGGATCATTGATTATTGTTTGAATGGGTTCAATAACTGTTACTTTTTGATCTGCTACAACTAAGTCAATATCTAGAATAGTGTCAGGTAAAATGGCTTGCTCAGCCTGAGTTTTTGTTTGGGGGTTCAATAAGCCTTCATCAGCCAATCCCCTTCTCTTTTTAAGCGCTTTGCGAACATTTCTAATATGTTCATAGGCATTTTCTGAATAAAGATGTGGGATAGAGGACTTGTTTTTATCATTCACATAATTTTTATGATCTAAACGCACGATAAATTTAGCAAATAAACCATCACTCTGCTCTAAAACGACACATTTAATCCGCTCACCAATTTGAGGAAGAAGCAATTGATTTGAGAAATCTTCTAATTTAAAAACAACTTGTTGATGATGATCACTTAATTCAATTAGACCTTGCCCTAAATCATTATCGAAAAAGGTAACAGTCCCTTTCCTAAACATTTTTTATTCTCTTATCATTAAAAAGGAGGCCCCCTATAGCCTCCTTTGATCATACTAAATTTTAATCTTTTTGCACACTACCAAAAATTTTATCTCCAGCATCACCTAAACCTGGCACGATATAACCTTGTTCATTTAAACCTTGATCAATTGAAGCGGTAAAAATCGTTACATCTGGATGTGCGGCTTCAACACGTTTAATCCCTTCAGGTGCTGCAACCAAAACCATAACACGGATATCTTTACAGCCACTTGCTTTCAATACATCAATTGCAGCAACTAAAGAAGACCCTGTCGCCAACATCGGGTCAATAATCATGGCTAAACGATTTTGTACATCTGGAACCAATTTTTTATAATAGGTACGTGCTTCCAAGGTTTCTTCATCACGTTCTAAACCGAGAACTGAAACTTTAGCACTTGGGATGAGATTTAAAAAACCTTCTAACATGCCAATACCAGCACGTAAAATCGGCACTACAGTGATTTTTTTACCCGCAATTCTGTCTACTGTGACTTTACCGTTCCAGCCATCAATCTCATGATCACACACAGGTAAATCTTTGGTTGCTTCATAAGTTAAAAGCATGGTTACTTCTTGAGCGAGTTCACGGAAATTCTTAGTACTAATGTCAGCACGGCGTAATAAACCTAATTTATGACGAATAAGTGGATGACGAATTTCTTGAATAGACACGGGAGGACACCTAAAAGGATAAAAGTAAATTTCCATTATTATAAATGTTTTTTATATCAGAGATAAGAAAAGCCCTCAACGAATGAGGGCTTTTTTTGTTAATAGCAGGATTTTATTGCGATTAGTGTTGTTGGCTCATCAAGAAATGTAAAGGAGATAAAATTTCTGATTTCAACGCCAAGTTGATGATTGGATCTGGATAAACACCAATGATCAATACCAAAGCAGCAGCGCCGAGCACCATCAAACCACCCACTTTTTGTCCCCAATGATCAACCGCATCAATACGAGGATTATCTGGTGGAGTCATATACATCACGATCATCACACGTAAGTAGTAATACAAACCAATACCACTACCCACCACTACCATAGCAGCCAAGAACCAATGTTCTGTGGTTACAGCAGCAATCACCACCATAAACTTACCGATAAAACCAGCGGTTAATGGAATGCCTGCAAGAGAAAGCATCATCACTGTTAACGTCGCAGTCAGTACTGGACGACGCCAGAATAAACCACGGTAATCCGCAAGCGACTCAGCTTCATCAACATTGTTATATGGGCTCGACATTAACGCGACAGCACCAAAAGCACCGATCGTAGTTAAGGTATAAGTCACCACATATACACTTACACTGCCTAAACTTGCATAACCTAAACTAATCAAAGCAATCAATAAATAACCAAAATGGGCGATCGATGAATAACCCAAAATTCGTTTTAAGTTGACTTGACGTAATGCAAGGAAGTTCCCGACTAAAATCGAAAGTACAGCAATCACAGTTAATACAGTCACGATAGACGGTACAAGAATGAAACCTGAACTTAAAATAAAGCGTACCAATAAACCAATGGTTGCAACTTTAGCAACAGTTGCAAGATAGGTCGCGATTGGCGCAGGCGCACCTTGATAAACATCTGGGGTCCATTTATGAAATGGCGCCAACGATAATTTAAACGCAATCGCAATCACGATTAATCCTGAACCCAACAAAATCATTGGTTGAGCAAGGAAACCTTTTAACTGTTCAATAAAGTCAGCCAGAGACGCAATTTGTTGCGCTTGTGCTAACTGATTTCCATACAAACCTGGGAAGTCAGTAAATGACAATGTCCCTGTATAAGCATAGACGTATGCCATACCCATCAACAAGATTGCTGAAGCTGTTGCAGAAAGTACCAAATACTTTACGCCTGCTTCTAGCGATTTTCCACGCTGATGCGTATATGCCAATAAACCATACACAGGAATTGACAAAAGCTCTAAGCTAATAAAGAACGATGCATAATGAGAACTTGCCACCATCAACATTGCCCCTGTTACAGAGATCAACATCAAGATATAAAGCTCTTCACGATTATCTTTATACGTTTCAATATAAGCGTGAGATAACGTACAGCATGCGAGTGCAGCAACTACTGCAATAAATTGATAAAACAATGTAAATGGATCAACCACAAACATGTTCATCACATTTGATGGTGCAAATGAACCACCAAACATCATGAATAAAATATCAATTGCAGCAAGGTTTAAACCCACCACCGATGCAGTCGCAATCAAATTATGATTACGCTTGATCGAGGTTAGGATCATCACCACAACAGCGGTTAAAGCAACAATAAAAACTGGTGCTAAAGGCATGAGACCCGAAAATGACATAGTGAAGTTCATGACTATTGGATCTCCACATTTTGTTGAGATACGACTTGTTGTGCCGCATCAACAACTTCTTGAACTGGAATATAGCTATTTGATAACCACGCCATACTTGAGTGAGAAATATCAAGGAAGCTTTGTGGATACACACCTAACCATAATAAGCCAAATGCACAGATCAATAGAATTACTGTTTCACGTACATTCAAGTCTTTTAATGGACTTTCATAATGCTTTTTCTGTTCTTCATTTGGCGTACCAAATAAAGCTTTGTGGATCAGGATCAGACCATAAAGACCAGCAAAGACCAAGCTAATCGCCGCAATGATGGTAAATGTTGGGAACTTAGCGAATGAACCCATCAAGATCAGGAATTCACCAATAAAGTTACCTAGACCTGGAATACCCACAAGCGCAGAGACAAAGAACATCAAGAAGAATGGTAAATACTGGAATTGACCACGAATACCACCCATCAAACGTAAGTCACGGGTATGTAAACGTTCATACACTTGACCACACATAATGAACAATGCAGCAGATGACAAGCCATGTGCCAACATCATGATCATTAAGCCTTGGAATGTCAGAATATTACCGGCATAAAGTGCAAGTAATACGAAACCCATATGCGAAATAGAAGTATAAGCAAGCAGGCGTTTCATATCTGTTTGCTGGAAAGCACACCAAGCGCCGTAGAAAATACCAATCAAACCTAAAATAATCGCAATATCAGCAAATTGTGCAGATGCTGCTGGGAAGAATGGCAATACAAAGCGCAGTAAACCGTACGCAGCAGTTTTAATCAAGATACCCGCTAAGTCTACAGAACCTGCTGTAGGTGCTTGTGCATGGGCATCTGGTAACCAACCGTGTAATGGAAATACTGGAAGCTTGACCGCAAAACCAATAAAGAAACAGATCATCAATGCATAGGCAATATGTGGTGCCTGAGCATCTAAAGTGTTTGCAACAGCAAGTAAGTAGTTATAGTCGAAGCTAATCGTACCTGACATCTGAGAACCGTAGACCACTAAGCCTAAGATCCCGATGAGCATGATCAAGCCTGCGACTTGGGTATAGATAAAGAACTTGGTTGCAGCATAAACACGTGATTTACCGTCTGCGCCTTTATGACCCCAAAGTGCGATCAAGAAGTAGATAGGGACTAACATCATCTCCCAGAAGAAGAAGAACAAGAACATATCAATTGCAAGGAAAACCCCGATTACCCCACCCAAAGACCATAACAGGTTTAAGTGGAAGAAGCCGACATTCTTTTGAATTTCACCCCATGAACAACCAACTGCAAGTACACCCAGTAATGCAGTCAATCCCACCATCAGCAATGAAAGCCCATCTACAGCCAAATGAATGTTAATACCAAGTGATTTAATCCAAGGTAAATAAAATTCTGCTGCCCAAGTTGGAGTCTTCGCCCCCAACTCATAGCTAAAGCCACCTTGTTTCCACAAAATCAGTGTTAAGCCCAATGTAACGAGCATACCGACTAATGCGATATAACGTGGCAAATGTTTATCAAGTTTATCGACCAACCAACACGCGAAACCTGCAATAAAAGGTACAAGAATCAGTGCGGGTAAAATCCAATTGTTTGTGATTTCCATCTTATTTCCCCACTACCTGAATCACGATCAAGATCATCAGCAATACCACTACACCGAGTGACATACTTGATGCATATTCACGTAATGAACCTGTTTGACGGGTACTTGTAAATTTATTCCCACTATTTACGATCGCAGGTAATACCAGCCATAAACCATCAATTGGGTCACGACCTAAAATTTTCGCAATGAGTAAATAAGGTTGAACAAATACAAGGTTGTATAAAGAATCGAAACCAAATGCATTACGGCAGATATTTGCAAGTCCAGCACCAAATGAAGTGGCTGCAAAACCTTGCACCGCTTTATAAGCGAAAGCAAATAACACCACGCCTACAGCTAAACCGACCAATGCGATACCGACTGCAAGGTGTTCTGCACCATGCATCCCTTCTTCAATCGCTTGAGAAACTTCAAATGCAGGGATATGTGCTGCATTTAAAATGTTCATCACTGGCGCTTTTAAGAAGTAAGCCAAACCTGTTGAAAGAACAGCCAAGATACCTAAAGGCGCCCAATACGTTGCACCTTTGATTTCGTGATAATGTGTTTTTTCTTCACCGAAGAATACAACCCAAATTAAACGGAATGTATAAATCGAAGTTAAGAATGCACCCGCAACACCAACCCAATACAATGAGTTATACAATGCGACAGATTGACCTTGCGCCCAAACAGCACCCAAGATTGCATCTTTTGAGAAGAAGCCGATCGTAATAAATGGGATTGCAGCAAGGGCACCACCACCAATCGCGAAGCAAGCAAATAAGAATTTGTTTTTGTAGAACAAACCACCCATTTTAAAGATGTTTTGTTCATGATGGTAAGCCAAGATCACCGCACCAGAAGACAAGAACAATAATGCCTTAAAGAATGCATGTGCAAGCATATGGAACAGGCCTGCTTGATACGCTTCTGCACCCACAGCCATAAACATATAACCGAGCTGACTCATGGTAGAGTAAGCCAGAATACGTTTGATATCTGTTTGAACCAAAGCCGCAAAGCCAGCAACCAACAATGTTACAGCACCCGTAATCGAAATGAACTGCATCACTTCTGGTGTCATTTCAAACACAGAGAACATGCGGCAACATAAGTAGATACCAGCGGTAACCATTGTTGCAGCATGGATCAATGCAGATACTGGTGTCGGACCAGCCATTGCATCTGCCAACCATGTTTGTAATGGGATTTGCGCAGATTTACCTGCTGCACCCAAGAACAACATCAATGACGTAATCAATGCCAAGTTATGATCAAGTGCGAGAACTTGTGAAGCATTGGCAACAATCGTGCCGATGTGTAAAGTACCAAATTGTTGGTAAAGCAAGAACAATGCGATCAGTAAGAATACATCACCAACACGCGTTACTGTAAATGCTTTAATTGCCGCAAAACCATTTGCAGGGTTTTGGTAGTAATAACCAATCAACAGGTAAGAACACAGACCTACGCCTTCCCAACCTAAGAATAACAACGCTAAGTTGTCACCCAATACAAGCACCAACATGCTGGCAACGAATAAGTTGAAGTATGAGAAGAAACGAGCGAAGTCTTCTTCACCACGCATGTACCAAGTTGCAAAGATGTGAATCAGGAAACCTACACCTGTCACCATGCCCATCATTAACAATGACAAGCCATCAAGATGCAAACTTACACCCGGTGCAAAACCGCCTACATTGAACCAATTCCATAAATGCTGTGCTTGCGCAACTGAACCCTGCTGAACAAAGTCCATACCTGCAATCAATGCAAATAAAGCAGAAAGGCCAACAGAACCCGCACCAATAATTGCTGCTACATTTTCAGGAAGTTTATTACGTCCTGCCGCTAAAAGTACAAAGCCAATCAGCGGAAATAAAATCGTTAAATATAAATAACTCATCCGCGCATCTCACTAGCAGCATCTACATCCAGATGATGGAAGCGATGATAGAACTGGAGGACGATCGCTAGACCGATACAAGCCTCTGCCGCAGCAAGTGTGAGGATCAAAATAAACATAATTTGACCATCAGGTTGTGCCCATGCACTTCCTGCCACAACGAATGCCAATGCTGCTGCATTCATCATGATCTCAAGGCTCATTAACATAAATAATAGGTTGCGTCGCACCATTACACCGTAAAAACCCAGTGCAAAAAGGATAGTTGCGACGATCAAACCATGTTCTAAAGGAATGTTGCCCATTACTGTTTATCCTCTGCTGCACTCGGTTCACGTTTGCCTAAGTGGAATGCTGCAACCAATGCTGCAAGCAATAACATTGCGGCAACTTCAACCAATAATAAATAGTGGGTAAAGAGTGCTTGACCAATTGCTTTAGGTCCAATCACTTGAGTTCCAAGTACTGCACCATGTTGGGTATAGTCTGAACCTAATACCCAAACCAAACATAAGCCAACTAAGAAGCTCATGAGTGCTGGATAAGCCCAAGCATCTGAAGTCAACCATTTACGTTCTTGGTCAACTGTATGTTGACCAAGGTTGAGCATCATGACCACGAATACGAACAACACCATGATCGCACCCGCATAAACAATCACTTCAAGCGCAGCTGCAAATGGTGCACCAATGATCAAGAAGATCCCTGCAACAGCAAGTAGAGAGACGATCAAACTTAATAAAGCATGTACTGGATTGGTGTTGGTCACAACACGAATCGTCGAAACAATGGCCACGAGAGCCATTAAATAAAATGGCCACATCATGGTAATAAGCTCCGTACATCTACAGGCGCACTTTCACGTTGCGCTTGACCTTTTTCTTTACCATCAATTGCCATACCACTTACACGGTAGAAATTGTAGTCTGGGTATTTACCCGGTCCTGAAATGAGTAAGTTTTCTTTCTCATAAACAAGATCCTGACGGACATATTCGCCTAACTCAAAATCTGGTGTTAACTGAATAGCAGTTGTTGGACATGCTTCTTCACACATACCGCAGAAAATGCAGCGTGAGAAGTTAATGCGGAAAAATTCTGGATACCAACGTCCATCATCTTTTTCAGCTTTCTGCAATGAAATACAACCAACAGGACATGCAACCGCACATAAGTTACACGCAACACAACGCTCTTCACCGTCTGGGTCACGTGTTAATACGATACGACCACGGTAGCGTGGAGGTACGATTTGTTCGGCTGGCACTTCTGGATATAAAATCGTATCGCGTTTGCGTGTGACATGGCTAAACACCATCCACAACGAACGAACAATTGATCCTACGCCAGCTAGAATTTTATACATTTTGTACTCCCTGCTGTCCTAGGCCTGATTCATCAGAATCACAGCACCAGTCACCAAAAGGTTGACCAATGCAAGTGGTAAACACACTTTCCAACCAAAATTCATAACTTGGTCATAACGTGGACGCATTAAAGAACCACGTGCCAAGACAAACATCATTACAAAGAATGCTGTTTTCGCAATGAACCAGAACGCATCTGGAATGAATGGAATATTTAAATTAAATGGTGCTAACCAACCGCCAAAGAATAAAGTCACGATCAGTGCAGAAATTAGAATGATGTTGACGTATTCAGCAACGAAGAACATCCCCCATTTCATACCACCATATTCGACATGGTAACCTTCTGCCAATTCTTGTTCAGCTTCTGGTTGGTCAAATGGATGACGATGCGTTACCGCAACACCTGCAACCACGAAGATCATGAAACCAATGAATTGCGGAATCACAAACCATACATCACGTTGTGCTTCTACGATGTCACGCAAGTTAAATGAACCTGCAATTGCCACCACACCCATCAATGAAATCCCTAAAAAGACTTCATAAGAAATGGTTTGTGCTGCTGAACGTAGACCACCTAGTAACGCATATTTGTTGTTGGATGCCCAACCACCAAATAACACCGCATATACTGCAATACCTGCCATTGCCATAAAGAACAATAGCCCGATACTCATGTCTGAAACACCTAAGTAAGGTGAAACAGGAATAACCATGAATGACAGTACTGCAGTCGCCATTGCCACTGCTGGTGCTAAACGGAAAGTTAACTTATCTACAAACTTTGGTGTCCAGTCTTCTTTGAACATGATTTTCAACATGTCGGCAACGATCTGGAACATCCCGCCAGGACCAACACGGTTTGGTCCATAACGGTCTTGCCATAAGCCCAGCAAACGACGTTCAATAAATGACATCAAAGCGGCCAGTAAAACCACAACCAACAAAATTACGATGGCTTGAATCACTGAATAAGCGATTGGCCAGTCTTGTGCCCATGTCGGTAGTGCGCGTAAAGATTCATTCATGATTACACTCCTACCGTTACAGATACAGGTTCAGCAAGTGAAACTGTTGGTGCTTGGCCGACTGGATAACCGATATAACCTGTTGGTAAATATTCAATCACATGCACAGGAAGACTAATCGTCGTTTCGCCTGCTTTCACTGTCAGTTGTTGACCATCTTGAACATTTAAACGTGCTGCATCTTGCTCGCCCACGGCAAAAGTCGCTTCTGGAATACGCGATTCCATCACCGGCGTTTTAATCGTAAATTCACCTGAAGCGAAAATATGATGCATTGGAACCAGACGGAAACTCTCTGGATTTGCCACAACCGCAGTTGGCGCCACATAGCTACGTGCAGGACGTTTTACTAAGCGATCAAATAAACGAACGCCTGAATCACCGCCTTTAAGATGACCACCCACTTCGTCTTGGTATTTATTCCAAGCTTGTGGTGAGTTCCAACCCGGCGCCCATGCAAATGGAACCAATGACGATGCATTTTGCGGTCCAACATAACCTTCCATAGAGAATGTTAATGCGGAATCGACATCGACAGGTTGTTTCGGCTCATGTACGTTTAATGGTGCACGCATTGCAGTACGACCTGAGTAACGACGTGGTTCACGGGCAATTTTCAAGCCATGAACACGGTAGCCCGCATCAGGTGCAACATCTTGAATCGCTTCAAGAACTGGAACATTTTTGACCACAGACTCAATTACGTCATCCAGCAATGTCCACGAGATCGCTTTACCTTTCACACCCGTTTCAATGGCATGTAACCAGCGCCAAGATTCTTTGATGGCATATTCTGGTTTGTAATAGCTTGGGTCATAAACTTGATAGAAGCGTTGCGCACGACCTTCTTGGCTGACCACTGTCCCATCGCCTTCTGCAAAGCTTGCAGCAGACAAGACAACATCCGCCGCTTTTACGGTTTCAGTTTCAGAGTGATCAAGCACAATCACGCTTTGCGCTTTGTCTAGAGCTGCCTGAACTTGTACAGCAGGTAAACGGCGGAACAAATCATTTTCAACAATAATGATTGACTCATAATCTTGAGCAAATGCTTGTTCTAAGCTTAAACCACCAAACAAAGCCATACCCATTGAGTTCACTTCTGGAACTGTCAATGTTAAGCCTGCATTTCCACCTAGGTTTTGTGCAACTTGTGCAGCAGCTTCCATGATGGCAGCATCTTGTAAGCTAGTACCCGAGATGATTAATGGTTTTTTCGCAGCTTTTAACGTATCCGCAATGGTTTGTGCAAATGCTTTAGCATCATCATCTAAACCAAGAATCGCATCACCGTTTACACCCGCAGCAATCGCAAAACCTAAACGTGCAATATCGTTTGGAGAAGCAACAACTTCACCCTCAGCAATATCAGCTAAACGTGTTTGTGTTGCAGCCAAGATATAGATTGGAGAATTTGCATCCTGACCAATACGTTTTACAGGTTCAGCTAACCAATCTTGGGTACGGCGGTCTGCAGCCATTTGTTTGGCTTTGTTTTTCGCAGCTTGGCGAACAGACAATGCCATACGTGGTGCAGTTTGCGTTAAGTCTTCACCCAAGATCAAGACTGCATCATAGCTTTCGATTTCACGCATACTTGGGTTATAAACACCCTCAGCTTGCATAATCGATGCAGCAAGTTCAACCAAGTTCTGTTCTTTTTGAGAAAGACCTGTTGAATAATTTTCTTGGCCAACCAACTCACGCAACGCGTAGTTTGATTCTAATGATGCACGTGGAGAACCAATACCCAAGACTTTTTTGCCTTGAACATTTTCAATCACTGAATCCAGCGCCACATCAACAGAAACAGTTTTAACTTCTGTTGCAGCACGGAATTGCGGCTGACGTGGACGATCTTCACGGTTCACATAACCCGTACCAAAACGACCTTTATCGCAAAGGAAATATTGGTTAACGTCACCATTAAAACGGTTTTCTACACGACGTAATTCGCCATAACGCTCACCCGGAGAGATGTTACAACCAGAAGAACAGCCTTGGCATACGCTAGGCGCATACTGCATGTCCCACTTACGGTTATAACGTGCCGAATGGGTTTTATCGGTAAATACACCTGTTGGGCACACTTCAGTCAAGTTACCAGAGAACTCAGACTCTAAAGTGCCTGATTCTGGACGACCGAAGTAGACACGTGATGCATTGGCATAAACACCAAAGTCTGTACCACCAGCATAATCGTTGTAGTAACGAACACAACGGTAGCATGCGATACAACGGTTCATCTCATGTGCAATGAAAGAACCCAACTCTTGGTTGTGATGCGTACGTTTGGTAAAACGATAACGACGACGATCATGTTGCGTCATTACTGTCATATCTTGTAAATGACAGTGACCACCCTCTTCACAGACTGGACAGTCGTGTGGGTGGTTGGTCATTAAGAATTCCACAATCGATTCACGGAAATCTTTTGCTTCTTTGTCTTCAATCGAAATAAAGGTATTGTCAGATGCAGGAGTCATACATGACATTACTAAGCGACCACGAGTATCTTCTGGATTCGCATATTGAGTAACAGCACATTGACGGCAAGAACCGACAGAACCTAAAGCTGGATGCCAACAAAAATATGGGATGTCGATGCCAAGACTCAAACATGCTTGTAGCAAGTTTTCCGAGCCATTGACTTCATACGATTTTCCATCGACATGAATTGTAGCCATAGTCGAATTCCTTAAACTTGTTCTACGTGGCTGGCTTGGGCTACAGGACGATCTGTCACTTTAGCTTCAAACTCGCTACGGAAATATTTGAGTGCACCCATCAATGGTTCCATCGCACCTGGTGCGTGAGCACAGAATGTTTTACCAATCCACAATTTGCGAGTCAGTTCTTGAAGATGTTGAATGTCTTCCATCTTCCCTTCACCTTTCTCAATTGCGACAAGTGCTTTGACCGCCCAAGGTAAACCATCACGGCATGGCGTACAGAATCCACATGATTCACGTGCAAAGAATTCTTCTAAGTTACGCGTTGCAGAAACCATACACTGGGTTTCATCAACGACCATTAACAAACATGTACCTAGACGAGAACCTGCTTTCATAATGCTTTCTGAATCCATTGGAAGATCAATGTGTTCAGCAGCCAAGAAGTCAGTCGATGCCCCACCCGGTAACCATGCTTTAAGTTTAAGACCATCGCGCATACCGCCAGCATAGTCTTCAATCACTTCACGTGCAGTCGTACCAAACGGTAATTCCCAAAGACCAGGGAAAGTCACTTTACCTGATGCACCATAAATTTTAGTGCCTGGATCTTTAGATTTACCCGCAGACAAACCGATATACCACTCCGGCCCACGCAACATAATTGCTGGCAAGTTGTTATAGGTTTCTACGTTGTTTACGATGGTCGGACGACCCCATGCACCTGCAACTTGCGGGAATGGAGGCTTAGTACGTGGATTTGCACGACGACCTTCGAGTGAGTTAATCAATGCAGTTTCTTCGCCACAGATATAACGCCCCGCACCAGTATGCACATGCAGGTCAAAGTTCCAACCTGTATCTAAGATGTTGTCACCCAAATAACCTTTAGCACGCACTTGTTCTAAAGCTTCATTTAAGTATTGTGCAGCTTCAATGTATTCACCGCGAATGAAGATATAACCCTGAGTTGCTTCGAGGGTATAACCTGCAATCAACATCCCTTCGATCAATTGATGCGGAAGTTTTTCCATCAACAAACGGTCTTTGAATGTTCCCGGTTCCATTTCATCGGCATTACAGATTAGGTAACGAGGACCACCATCATTGGGTGCCATCAATGACCATTTAATCCCTGCTGGGAAACCTGCACCACCACGACCTTTTACAGTCGCTGCTTTGATGACTTCAAGAACATCTTTAGGTGGCATAGAAAGCGCTTTTTTAAAGCCTGCATAGCCTTCTAAAGCTTCATAGTCATCAGCACTACGAACAAATTCCTGCTTACTCAAACGCCATGTTAATGGGTGAGTTTCAGGGTTTCCTTCGCCATAAATTGGTCTTGGTTCGGTATTCATACATACTTCTCCAATAACTGTTTCACAGAAGTCACTTCAACCAAACCGTGTGTATCTTCATCAATCATTAGGGTTGGACCTTTGTCACAGTTCCCTAAACAGCAGATCGGCAATAAAGTAAAACGACCATCAGCTGTCGTTTGACCAAATTGGATACCCAGTTCACGTTGGAAAGCTTCTGCTAAAGTTTCCGCACCCATCAAGAAACATGCAATCGAATCACATAATAAAATTACGTGACGACCTACAGGCTGACGGTATATACGGTTATAGAATGTTGCAACACCTTCTAAATCCGCAGTTGTAATTGTCAATAATTGAGCAATTGCATGTAACTGCGCGTCATCCACCCAACCATTACGGCGTTGTACACACTTTAAAGCATCCAAAGACGCTGCGCGTGGGTATGGGTAGTGACCCATGTGATGTTCAATTTCATGGATTTCTTCGCTGGTCAGAATCCCTTCAACATTCACACGTGGCTTTTTATCAGTCAAAATCATCATAATGCGTTTACCCCTTAGCGATCCACGTCAGCCATAACGACGTCAATTGTCGCTAAATAAATGATCAAGTCAGATACAAGACTGCCGTTAATCACGGAAGGAATTTGCTGCAAGTGGGTGAAAGTAGGCGTACGAATACGGGTACGGTAACTCATGGTTGACTTATCTGAAGTCAAGTAATAGTTAGACGCACCTTTCACCACTTCTGCCATTACAGAGGCTTCACCAGCTGGCATTACAGGACCCCATGACACGCTCAAGAAGTGCGTAATCAAAGTTTCAATATCTTGTAAAGTCTTATCTTTTGGTGGTGGAACTGCCAATGGATGATCCGCTTTATAAGGACCAGAAGGCATATTATCCAAACACTGTTTGACGATTTTTAACGACTCTTCGATTTCGCGATAGTGAACCATCACACGCGCGTAAGCATCGCCTTCATACTCTAACGGCACTTCAAAATCGTAATTTTCATAACCACTGTATGGACGATATTTACGAACATCAAAATCAATACCTGTCGCGCGTAAACCAGTACCTGTTACACCCCAAGCCAATGCCGATTTAGCATCGTATTGCGCAACATTACGGGTACGACCCACAAATACTGAGTTTTTCAGTGCAGCAGTATGATATTCCTTCAAACGTTTTGGCATCCATTCGAGAATTTCACGAATCAGTTTTTGCCAGTTGTTTGGAAGGTCATGTGCTGTACCACCGATACGGAACCATGCTGGGTGCATACGGAAACCTGTGATCGCTTCAATTGCATCATAGATTTTTTGACGATCCGCAAACATATAGAATACTGGTGTCATACCACCGGCATCCTGAATCGCAGTACCGATATACAACAAGTGGTTATTGATACGGAATAATTCAGACATCATGACACGGATACATTGTGCACGATCAGGAACGGTAATCCCTGCAAGTTGCTCCACACCCATGACATAAGGCATGTTTTGCGCACAACCACCTAAGTAGTCAACACGGTCTGTATATGGAATAAATGAATGCCAAGTTTGACGTTCAGCCATCTTTTCCACACCACGGTGGTGATAGCCAATATCAGGCACACAATCTTTCACTTCTTCGCCATCAAGCTGCAAAATTACACGGAATGCACCATGCGCAGATGGATGGTTAGGTCCTAAGTTCAAGAACATAAAGTCTTCATCGGCGTTACCGCGTGTTAGACCCCAATCTTCTGGAACAAAACGAAGATGTTCTTGTTCGAAATCTTGTTTAGCCTTGTCTTGCATGTACGGTGTATATTCAGTCGCACGTGCAGAATATTCTTTACGTAGTGGATGACCTTCCCAATAAGTTGGCAACAAGATACGACGAAGCATTGGATGCCCTTCGAAATTGATCCCAAACATATCGTAAGCTTCACGTTCGTACCAATTGGCATTTGGCCAAATATTGGTCGCTGTTGGAACGTTAATATCGTTCTCACTCAACGCCACTTTGATACGAATATCACTATTACGTTCTAATGAAAGTAAGTGATAGAACACTGTGAAATCAGATGCAGGTAAACCATCACGGTTGTTACGCAAACGTTCATCGACCGCAGATAAGTCAAACAGCATCACATAAGGACGTGGTACTGTACGCAAGTACATTAGAACTTCTTGTACACGTGCGCGCTCAACCCAGACCGTCGGAAAATCTTCAAACGTCGGTTGCACGTAAAAGTTCTCGCCAAATTTGGCTTTGAGATCTTCTACAATTGCAAATGCTGGGCGGGAATCAACTGGAGTCGATTCTGGCATAGCAATTTCAGTTTCAGCCATTGGCTTGGCTTCCTATTTAATACAAATTCTGTCAAATTCCCTGATGACCATATCCATCAGATATGTCAAATACTCATCAGAAAAAATTACTCAATTTCATCCATAGAGCGTAAGTTTTTCACTGCAATACGTTCAGCGTTCTTACGGTCGCGTTCTGGCATCATCTTTGGCTTATACACTGGCTGAAGATCATCACCGATTACCGCAGAGAGCGGACGACGTTCTAATTGAATTTGGTCTTGCAATAACATCAAGGCTTGAATCAATGCTTCTGGACGTGGTGGGCAACCTGGAACGTACACGTCAACAGGAATGATTTTATCCACACCTTGTACAACAGAATAGATGTCGTACATACCACCAGAGTTTGCACAAGCACCCATTGAAATCACCCATTTAGGCTCAAGCATTTGTTCATACAAACGTTGAATTACAGGTGCCATTTTAACAAAGCAAGTTCCTGCAACGATCATCAAATCTGCCTGACGTGGCGAAGCACGAATAACCTCGGCACCAAAGCGCGACAAGTCATGCACACCGGTTAACGTGGTTGCATATTCAACGTAGCAGCAAGATGTACCAAAGTTAAAAGGCCATATTGAGTTTTTACGGCCCCAGTTTACAGCTGTGTGTACCACATCCTCTAAGCGAGTCATGAACACATTTTTATTCACTTCTTCTTCAAGTGGATCTGTCACAATTTGACGATCTTGAAGCGGATATTGTTCAGCTTCTGGATTCGCACGGGTTAAAGTATATTTCATTCCCGAGTTACTCCTTGTTCAGAGACATGGTCGGTGTTTTATCTTTCACACGACCAGAAGATTGAGCTGGAATAGTTCCAGTAGGATCCATCACCAACTCTTCAATTGAATTGAAGCGAGTAATTTCTGCAAGGTCCATATTTGGTGAACCAATTTTAGGTTTAATCCCTGCGATTTTACGTTTATCTGAAGGTGACCAGTTCAATGCACCTGTAGATAATTCATAAATCAAACCAACGAGTAAAACTAAAATAAATACAGCTGCAGCTGAAAAACCAACCCAACCTACTTCACGTACAGATGTCGCCCATGCATATAAATAGAGGGCTTCCAAATCGAATACAACAAAGAAGATTGCAACAAGGTAGAACTTCGCAGACAAGCGGATACGTGCACCACCAGCACTAACCACACCTGATTCAAATTGCTCTTGCTTCGCACGTCCCCATGATTTACCCCCAAGGAGCAAAGGAACGGTGAGCATAAAGACACATAAAAATGTCACGCCGATCACGAAGGCAATGATTGCCCAATCGTATGGAGTAATGGCACTCATGCGGGGATAACTCCTGGCAGGCCTATTATTTAACAAAGAATGTATGTATTGGCCTTGCAAATACACCAAACACAAAATAAATCTGGTCAATTGTACCCGATTGATGTCATCTGTTGCTAGTTAATAGCTCTAAGTCTTTCGGATGATTTTTTAGACAAAAGCCATAATTTTTCCTGATTCACAGCGATACAGCGCTGACTTATCGTTTTATCAAATTTCCATCCCTATTCTTATTAGTTTTTCCGAAGTTTATTTTTTAATCATGAATTAAAAATGACAAATCAGTAGCTTAATCCGATTCAGTCCAAATAAAAGCTTCGATTTATCTATGCTTTTCTGCGATTTAATTGGCTAATTTCTACAAATATAAGGATTTACCATCTAAAATATTTTGTTACATTCTATGTGATAAAATAGTCACATTAGATCAATCAAGTAATAAAAATTATCTTATTGTGATAATTTTTAAATATTACAAAGTTATTTATAATTTTTTATACTTTACTATTATCAAAACCAACTTATTTCAGTGAAATAACCCGCTTTAAACCATCCAGCGCCAAATGTTCAATGCCTACTTTTGACCTACCTTGTGCCCTCTTATGATTTTCTGATTTAAATTTTCGAAATAGTCAGCACTGTCAATCATGTCATTTTTCGCACATACCACACACTTAAGCGCACCCAAACTGGCCCAAACTAAAGCTGTTTGAAAGATGAGTAACTTATCGCCACTTAAATCAGCAAATTTTATATTTAACACCCAATTGCAGTAAAAGGTGTTCATTGTCGCAAACTTAGACGAATTGTCTACAGAGCCTATACACATTGAACTACTTTTATGTATATGCTATTCAATATGAACAACTTTAAATCAATAATTTAGGGGTAAAACAAGATGGAATTCAGCAGCAAGCCAAACTATTTTTTATTTGCACAATTACTGATTCGTCATATTGAAAATTACGTCAAAAAACACGCTGATGCACAAAATGCAATTTTTGATCTAAGAGATGTTTATGAGCTTTTCCGCCAAGATCTTGCCGCAACCACGACAAATCTAGAAGGGATTTTAAATATCGCGGATGAATATCGTATTGATACCATTCAAGGTGACCAAAAAATCATTAGCAGTTATAAAATTGACGCTGAACAAAATAGCTTATTGATTGACTTTAATCATGATGCATTACAAGCATTGCGAGACAGCAAGCCAATCATTGCACCTGATGCGACGCTTCAACAATAAGATCTTGACTAAGCAACACTCAGACATAAAAAACCACCGAAAATTTTCGGTGGTTTTTTTATTTGAAACCAAGCCTTCAGTCCACAATCGCATTCTTCTTATTCATCCAGTATCCACACTACACGAAACCCAACAGGATCGCTGCCCCATGGCATTGTGCTCTAAGCTGATGACTTGAACCCAGTATCGCGTGCTAGGTTGATGACATGGATCAGTTTACTGACTACAGTATCGACCAACACTGCCAATGGCCTTTGAAAACGAAGACGCAAAAATAAACCTTGATCATTCGTAGTGACGTCAAAATCTTCTGAAAAACTCAATTTTATACAAGATCAGTAATACCTGTGATAATTTCTGCAATTAAATCAATGCTGATGGTTAATACGATATCCCAAGATTCACAATCCTCCCCGATCAAAATATAAATCTCGCCATCATCACCTTTTTTCCAATGAACTGGGCTGTTGGCAGATTCTCCTGCCTTTATAGAAGCAACAGAATCAGTTGTTATTTTTTTCAATTCTTCCACTTGGTCAATTGAAATATAAATATTAATTTCAATATATTGGTTGGCAATTTTTATTATAAATGCAGGATGCCCATTTCCATTAAATGCATGATCAATAGTAATATCAAAATTAGCGTTCACCATTCAAATTTCCTTAATGAATATTATCATTATCAATATCAACATCAATGCTCAAGCTATTTAGTTTGGTCTGCGTAATTATGCTTAGAAAGGTCTGACAAAGAGTACGTTTTGATGTTCCGATAGATATCGTTATTTTTACATAACGCGAATATCATACAAATGTAGTAGTTTACCTGCATTTATTGGCGCACAAAAAACAGCATATAAATCTGATTCAGAATCATCAAACCATAATTGGACCTCAATTATATGTTTATTAACACGATCTCCTTTGAGAGAGAAAACCTCTGTATCCCCCAGCACATCGTCAGGGATTTGTGTCATTTTCACAAATCCACTTAAATGCGCAAATTCATTTACAGCAACTCTATATTCATTTGCCGTTGATGGATAGGCCAGTTTATTTTTTACCAATTCTTCATAGTCATCAGAAATCATAAGATTCAATATTTTTATCATTGATTCTTTATATATTGAAAATTCTCTTAGAAAAATATTTTCATTTGTCATTTTCTGATCCCAACTTTTCGCATTGCCGTGGATGGAGCAATTCCAATCTTCTGAAAATATAGATCAAAAGGCATCCAATATTTTTGAGTGATTTTTTGTATTGAACGTCCCTTCTCCCGTTGGGAGAAGGTTAGGATGAAGGTGGTTTTATCTTAAATAATGACTTTAAAGATGACTGATGAACCAAGTCAAATAGCGCTTAATTGATAATATTTAACAGCATGATTTAACAATTAAGCTTTTTTCTTTTTAAAACGCTCTACAGGCCAAGACATAGTAAATCTTGCACCACCCAAATCTGAGCTTTGATCGACTTCAATCGTCCCGCCAAACCAATACGCAATACGACTAACAATTGAAAGTCCTAAACCATAACCACCCGAAGCACGGGTACGGCTATCATCTAAACGTGCAAATGCCTCAAACACACGTTTACGGTCTTCCTCTGGAATCCCCGGGCCATCATCTTCTACACAGACATAAGCCATATTGGTCTGGTGATTGACACCACCACTGATATTGACCTGATGATCACAGTAACGTATCGCATTCCCCACTAAGTTTTGTACAACACGATGTAAATAACGACGTTCTGCATCGACAATCACATCAGATGAAAGTGGATTGAGATGGATAATCTTTTGCGTTTTTAATGCTTCGGTTTCTACCGCAACTTGCTTTAATACATCAATCAATACAATTTTTTCAAAATCTAATGATGGTGTACCTTGCTCTAATTTCGCATAGGTCATGATTTCATCAATCAGCGTATTTAACGCTTCGATGTCTTTATCAATCATCTCGACTTGTTGCAAACGATATTCATGGTCATCTTCATCTGCCAGCATTTCCATACCAAAACGGATTCGCGCCACAGGTGTACGTAACTCATGTGATACCGCACGCATTAACTCACGCTGTGCTTCAATCAAACGCTGTATATGGTCAGACATGCTGTTATAACTGGTGGCTAGACTGGCCATTTCGTCATAACCCTCAACAGGTACACGTTGCGACATATCCCCTGTTCTCATCACATCCAAGGCTTCATTCACCTGTTTCAACTTACGTTGCATCGGCACAATCAATCCATACACCCCTAAACAGAGTAAGAACATACTCAGCAATGTAATTCCGGCTGCCAATTTGACGGGCATCCAGTTAAACATTGGAACGGGGCCAAGCACCAATACATCTGTAGGTGAGTTTGGTAAGGGTGAAACAATCGAAATGGTGGTACCGCGTACAGTTGCACTGTCACGCCATAAAATCACACTTTGATCTGACCTTAAACGACCAATTTGCTCGGAATCGAGATTGAGCTGAGAAATCTTTTCCACACCAACATGATAAGAGAAATGTTGTTGAATTTTATTAAGATATTCTTGTTCTTGACCGGGATAATAGACCAAGTAATCTAGAATAAATACTGGAAGCGCCTTCATTTGGCGTTCGCCAATTTGATCGACTTTGATATATAAATAGTGTTTAGGGTCATTTCTGATCCCTATCACCAGATAGGCAATCCCTTGTTCTGCATCATAGCGCACTACCGCTTTTTGGCTTTCTATACGTTTTTCTTCAGTACGAGATAAGTCAACTTTGCGTGCTTCGAGATAATAAATGGGAAGTTCTAATAGATCAGATGCATCTGAAATCCAATCTAGGCGCTGCTGTTCAGTTTGCTGACGTGCCACACCTTCACTGATCACAAATGAAATTCCATCTGTGAGAGACTCACGATATTCCTGCGCACGTTGATAATTAATTATTTGGACAAGTAAATATCCAAACAAGGCAACCAACACAACAAGAATGACTAATCCTGCATAGATGCGCAAAAATATACTGTGTTTAGACACGCAAACTAACCTTCTTTATGCCTGTCCTGTAATGGACAAGCATCTTAGATGACTGACCCATCGTTTATAGACCAGTCTCTTTAACAAACAAATAACCTTTACTACGTACAGTTTTAATACGTTTCGGATTTTCAGGATCATCACCAATTTTTGGACGAATACGTGAAATACGTACATCAATCGAACGGTCTTGACCGTCATATTCAATACCGCGGAGACGTTCAAAGATGTCTTCACGCGATAAGATACGGCCTGCATTCGATGCCAATAACCAGAGTAGATCATATTCAGCACTGGTGAAGTCAACCAACTCACCATTAAGTGTCACTGAACGACCGCCATTGTCGATCACAAGATCGTCAAATTCAATACGTTGTGCAACTTCATCTTCAGGCGCTTTGTCTGTACGACGTAATAATGCACGAATACGCGCAAGCAATACACGCGGTTGAACAGGTTTAGCAACATAGTCGTCTGCACCCATTTCTAAACCAAGAACTTGGTCCATATCTTCAGTACGTGCAGTCAACATCAAAATCGGTTGATGATAATGTGGACGAACTTCACGACAAACGGTTAAACCATCTGCACCCGGCAACATCACATCCAACACAACCAAGTCTGGTTGTTCAGCAATGATGCGGCGAATCGCACGGTTACCATCTGGCTCTACCCCAACTTCCAATCCATTGCGAATTAAGTATTCCTGAGTTAAGCGAGCTAGGCGCTCGTCATCTTCAACAATCAGAATCTTTGGTAACTTTTCTTCTTGGCTCATCTATTTGCCCCTATATTTGATTTTGGAGTCTGCTACAAATCTCGCAGATTCAACACACTATGTTTTGCAATATACACACGTTTACAATGTAAACAAGACCTCATTCACCAAACTGATACATGAGCGTATCAATTTGTTATATTTTTATTAACTATTGAATTGTAGGCAGTTTTATAAAATCAATACACATCATTTTTAAATTTCTTCAAGACAATCAATAGCTGGACTAATTTTTATACAAAATATTTCATTGTTCATATTCTGTCTCATCAGTTTATCGTTTTTTGAGTTATCCACACACTTATCTATAAGTACTCTGCGGAGTCTTTGCTATGCTATGTGCTTGTCTCATAAGGCATATAACAAAAATGACGCTTTGAGGTAAAAAGATGCAAATAAAAATTTACTTTTCAGGGATAAAATATTCTTGAAATGTCAATATTGATCTACCCTTAAAATTACCGTATCTTGTGTTCTAAATTAAATTAAACCACTAAGTATTGTGTTTAGTCCTCAAACATCGTGACAACAAATTTTGCAGTTTGTCCGATTCAAATGGTCCATAAACATAACAATGATGACAATGGAGCTACGCTGACAATGAACGCCATTACAACCCCTGGTCAACTACAAGTGATTAAACGCACTGGTGATGTTGCCGCTTTTGATGCAGATAAAATCTCTGTAGCAATTGGTAAAGCTTTTTTGGCTGTAGAAGGTCAACAAAGTGCAGATTCAAGCCGTATTCATGATCGCATCACTCAGCTCACAGAGATGGTGATGAATACTTTTAATCGTCGTTTACCTTCTGGCGGAACAATTCACATTGAAGAAATTCAAGACCAAGTTGAATTGGCGCTTATGCGTACAGGCGAACAAAAAGTTGCACGTGCATATGTGATCTATCGTGAACAACGTTCTGATGCACGTAAACAAACCGGTGCTCATCATCACCCAACCTTACAAATCACAGATGCGAACGGTCAGCTTCAGCCTCTAGATTTGGGCAAACTTCAAGCCACGATTGAAAAAGCAAGTGAAGGCTTAGAAGGCATCAATGTTCAAGCCATTGTCGATGAAACAGTTAAAAACTTATATAACGGTGTAAAACAGTCAGACATCTCAACTACGATGATGATGGCAACACGTACCCGTATCGAACAAGAACCAAACTATACTTATGTAACTGCACGTTTATTACGTGATGACTTGGTTGCGACAGGTTTAAAATTCTTAGGTTTAGCGACAGATACCATCGAAGGCGATGCGCTCGAAACTTATTTAAACAAAGGTATCGAGCTTGAGCTTCTCTCTCCTGAGCTTTTAAACTTTGACCTTGCAAAATTGGCAGCTGCGATCAAACCAGAACGTTCAAACCAATTTACCTATTTAGGTTTACAGACGTTATTTGACCGTTACTTCATTCATTCAAATGATGTACGTTTCGAACTTCCGCAATTGTTCTTTATGCGTGTTTCAATGGGACTTGCATTAAATGAAGAACAGCGTGAAGACCGTGCAATCGAATTCTATGACTTATTGTCTAGCTTCGATTATATGGCGTCTACACCGACCCTGTTTAACTCAGGTACGTTACGTCCACAATTGTCGAGCTGTTACTTAACCACCATTCAAGATGATCTATATGACATCTATGGTGCGATGCGTGACAATGCCCTACTTTCTAAATGGGCAGGTGGTTTAGGTAATGACTGGACCCCAGTACGTGCCTTGAACTCATATATCAAAGGTACCAACGGTAAATCACAAGGTGTTGTACCTTTCCTTAAAGTTGCCAACGATACTGCGGTTGCAGTAAACCAAGGTGGTAAACGTAAAGGTGCTGTATGTGCATACCTTGAAACTTGGCACTTGGACATTGAAGAATTCCTAGAGCTTCGTAAAAACACTGGTGATGACCGTCGTCGTACCCATGACATGAACACGGCTAACTGGGTTCCAGATTTGTTTATGCAACGTGTGATTGAAGATGCTGAATGGACACTGTTCACACCATCTGAAACGCCTGATCTGCATGATTTAACTGGCGGTGAATTTGCTGAGCGCTATGCTTACTACGAAGGCATTGCAAAAGAAAACAACATGCTACATAAGAAAATCCGTGCGAAAGACTTATGGCGCAAAATGTTATCGATGTTGTTTGAAACAGGTCATCCTTGGATCACATTCAAAGACGTATGTAACTTACGTTCACCACAACAACACGTGGGTGTAGTGCATTCATCTAACTTATGTACTGAAATCACTTTAAATACCAATAAAGATGAAATCGCAGTATGTAACTTAGGTTCGATCAACCTTGTACAACATGTTCAAGGTGGTGCTTTAGACCGTGAAAAATTAGCGCGCACAGTTAAAACTGCTGTTCGTATGCTCGACAACGTGATTGACATCAACTACTACGCAGTTGAACAAGCACGTAATTCAAATATGAAACACCGCCCTGTCGGTATGGGTATCATGGGCTTCCAAGATGCTTTATATGAATTGGGTATGGGTTATGGTTCTGATGCAGCGGTAGATTTTGCTGATGAATCAATGGAAGTGATCAGCTACTACGCGATTCAAACATCAAGCGACCTTGCTGTTGAACGTGGTGTGTATTCAACATTTAAAGGTTCATTGTGGGATCAAGGTATCCTGCCAATCGACTCTTTAGATATCGTTGCAAAATCACGTCCAGAGCGTATGTTTGAAGTTGACCGTACTCAACGTTTGGACTGGGATACATTACGTACTAAAGTTCAAAAAGACGGTATGCGTAACTCAAATGTGATGGCGATTGCACCTACAGCAACCATTTCAAACATTTGTGGCGTTTCACAGTCTATCGAACCGACGTTCCAAAACCTTTATGTAAAATCTAACCTTTCTGGTGAATTTACAGTGATCAACCCGTACTTGGTACGTGCGTTAAAAGATCGTGGTCTTTGGGACTCTGTGATGGTTAACGACTTGAAACACTTCGAGGGTTCAGTACAAAAAATTGCACGTATCCCTGAAGAGTTAAAAGCAATTTTTGCGACTGCATTTGAAGTCGATACACGTTGGATCGTAGATGCTGCATCACGTCGTCAAAAATGGATCGACCAAGCACAGTCATTGAACCTTTATATCGCTGGTGCAAATGGTAAGAAACTAGACATCACTTATAAGATGGCTTGGTTACGTGGCCTTAAAACCACTTATTACCTCCGTGCATTAGGTGCAACCTCTGCGGAAAAATCAACCATTAACACGGGTGCTTTAAACGCAGTAAAAGCAACAACTGTTGCTGCACCAGTGGCTGCGGTTGCTCAAGAAACTAAACCTGAAGCGCCTGCTGAAGAAGATGGTTTCGCTCAAGCAGCACCAGTACCACAAGCATGTTCAATCGACAATCCAGATTGTGAAGCTTGTCAGTAAGTAATCCTCCCCAATCCTCAAGGGGAATAAAGTCCCCCCTTTAAAAAAAGGGGGGTTTAGGGGGATTCAAAAAATCTGAAATTATAAAAGGCGAAGAAATGTTCCATTTAAGTCATAACTATGAGTTAGGCGTAATCGTGCTGATCTTAGCCTTTTTAGTTTTTTACGTGCCTGCGGTCTATGCATTCTTTGCGATCCGTAAGCAGCAAAAGCGTAAGCAAAATAAGTAGTGTGGATATCTGTTCTTTCGAACAAGAACAAAACAACTATCGGCAAAACTTAATTTTGCTTGCACAGAATAAGCGTATAGTAGTGACATCTTCCATTGTGAGATGTCGAACATAGATATTAACAACGAAGAGAGAACAACGATGTCTATCCTAAGTTGGGACGATTTTGAAGATGATGAACAGAAACAAGCTGCACAAGCTCACCAGCCTGCGCCCGTCGAACAGAAAAAAACGACTGATTCGCAAGTGGTATCTGATACAAAGCAGTCATCGCAGAATGTGGCAACTACACAATCCGCTGGAACCTATACAGCAAGATCAACAAATCCAACCGATTCGTTGGCAAGAGCATCTCACGCCTTAGAAAAGTTAGATGTTGCACCTGGCTTAGAAGAGCTTGAAATGGGTGCGCAACGTGTACAAGTTGATGATAAAGCCATGATCAACTGTCGCGCTGACTTAAACCAACTTGTACCGTTCAAATACGAGTGGGCTTGGCAAAAGTATCTAGACGGGTGTGCAAACCACTGGATGCCACAAGAAGTCAACATGAACCACGATATCGCACTTTGGAAGTCTGAAAATGGCTTAACTGAAGATGAGCGTACCATCGTGATGCGTTCATTAGGTTTCTTCTCTACTGCGGATTCTTTAGTTGCAAACAACTTGGTGTTGGCGATTTACCGTCACATTACCAATCCTGAATGCCGTCAATACATCTTGCGTCAAGCATTTGAAGAAGCAATTCATACGCATGCTTACCAATACTGTATCGAATCTTTAGGTATGGATGAAGGCGAAGTCTTCAACATGTACCGTGAAGTTCCGTCAGTTGCTCGTAAAGCGGCTTGGGGCTTGAAATATACTCAGTCTTTGTGTGATCCAACCTTCCAAACAGGTACACCTGAAAACGATCAAATCTTACTGCGTAACTTGATCGCATTCTATTGCGTACTTGAAGGGATCTTCTTCTACTGTGGTTTCAGCCAGATCTTGTCAATGGGTCGTCGTAACAAGATGAATGGTGTTGCTGAGCAATTCCAGTACATCTTACGTGATGAATCTATGCACTTGAACTTTGGTATCGACATGATTAACCAAATCAAGATCGAAAATCCAAACTTGTGGACTGCTGAATTCCAAGAAGAAATCATTCAAATGATTCTTGAAGGTACTATGCTTGAAATCGAATATGCGCGTGACACAATGCCACGTGGTGTATTGGGTATGAACGCAGCGATGATGGAAGAATATTTGAAATTCATCTGTAACCGTCGTTTGGCACAGTTAGGTTTACCTGAACAGTTTGCTGGTGTAAATAACCCATTCCAGTGGATGTCTGAAATGATGGACTTGCGTAAAGAGAAGAACTTCTTTGAAACGCGTGTAACTGATTATCAAACTGGTGGTGCGTTGAGCTGGTAAGGTGTCCAACCTCACCGTCACGCGACACATAAGTTGTCATTTGCGACGCATAAAATGTCATTGAGCGACACATAAGTTGTCATTGATAAAAAATAGAGCCTTTAGGCTCTATTTTTTATCAATGAAGTTTATTAAAAATATTTAAGGATGACTTTCATTTGAAAATTATCTTATCTATTTAATTAAGAATACTAACTCAAACTTAAAATAAAAAAATATATCTGGTATTAAGTAATTTTCAGATCAAGTTTGAATTACTAGAGCTTAAGCATCGAAATTGTCTTTTAACCATTGATCTAGGAAGTCTATTTGAACAAAATTGAGATCTACGTTATAAGGAGGATATCTAAACCACCAATATGTATTCTTAGATATATAAAGATTGGTAATTTCAATTTTTTTATCTGTATGTGGCTGAGGCCAATTAAGAGACTTTCTTATACGATCATAGTCCGTTAGTAGAAAATCATATCTACCTCTTACTTTTGATATATGCGACTTAGTATCTAACTCATCTTTACCAAAAATCTTTACCCTTAGACGATTCATATCTTTTAAACAGTAAGCTGGTTGATTATATTTACACTCAACCATTACCCATTTATTTGAATCAGGGAAGTAAGCCAATACATCATAATCGCCAATATCTGGGTATTGCTCATCTTTAAAGAAAGTTTTCTTCAGATCAATACCATGTTTAATAAAATTGGTTCTTCTCGACAAAACATCAAATGCCTTAGTTTCTAATTGCTTTTCCAAGTATGTTTTAGACTTTAAAACAAGATCCTTAACTTTAGGAAAATTAAAATCAGCTGGAAGATATCCATCAGTAGTATGGTTTGTCCAAATTCCTAAAGATCTATAGGAGCAGGCTGGAGACCAAATAATTGTATTATTTAATTTTACTAATGGTTTAATGTTAATTCTATTGGTTCTTTTATTATGATCACTTACTGGAACATCGTAGTGCCTATCAGTAACTCCTTCTAGTTGATTAATTTTATCATTATCAATTATTAAAAATTGAATAATTTTTTCTACTTCATTTAAAGTTACATCTTCTACTGTGAAGTTCTTAAATATAAGCTCTACTAACTCGTCAAATTCCGCCTTATAATAGGTTTGAGGGTTTATCTCTTTTATATTTGACCAATTAGATAAACTATATAAAACCGTAAATAAATTCTTAAAGCCAAAACCCAAATCTTGATAAAAAGCCTCGTTAATTAATTTATACTCATCTTTTGGAATAATAGATTCCAATTCATCTTCAGAATTTAAACCTATTCCAAGCTTATAAGAACTTAACTCTTCATAAAATTTATTTTCAAGTTCAGTTGTGGATTTTGGTATGTAAATTTCTGGTACATAAGTATTATCGACATATATGCCTTCTACTCCAATTCCAAAATGTAAGCCGTCGCTAGAATGGTATAAGTTAAGCAACCAATGAATATGTGCTATTAAATCTAGAAATTCATCTTCAGTTATTAGCTGTGCATTATCATTGTCCAACATTAATGTACATTCAATTAAGTATCTATGATTTTGTGAATTTCTTTTAAAATCAAAATCTAATTCAGATAATCTTTCAGCCCTATTATAGCTTACTTGATGTTTTAAACTTTGCTCCTGACTTAAAAAGCTGATGTAGTTATCAGTTACTAATGCGGAATAATCATCCAAAGCAATCTCTAAAATTGATAATGTATTTCTATTTTTTACAATATTGTGTATATAAGCTCTTAGCTCATCAGCAGCACTATTAATTATAGACTTTGCTAAGTCCTTATCCGTATATTTATTTGGTTCAATATCATTATTTTTAAGAATGAAAGAAATTTTTTTCCTAGCCAACTTAAATCTATACTCGCTTACATTTCTAGGATTTTTTTCTACTATATCAAAACGAGTTTTTAGTTGACCCATTGTCATTCTTAAAGGCCAATTAGTCGTTTCATTCAATTTTGAAATAATAAAACTTAAATTTTCTATTTTTGAATATTTATTAATAATTTCAAGAATTTTTATACAAATTTCTGTTTGAAAGGCAGCATCAATGCTTGACTGAAATTTATAAAAACAATAACTCAGATCCAAATATATATTAACTACTAAATAATTAACATTATTTTTAAAAACTTCATCTTTTACATAAAAATCACTATTAAAAATATTTGAGTTTTCTTGAATTAAATTTCCTACTTTAATTTGAAATACTATATTTTTTTTCAAAATTAGAGATGATAAAGCTAATTTTCGTTGAGAAAATGCATCAGCAGCTGCCTCACAAAATAACTCCAAAACTTTTGGATTTAATTCTACGATGTTTTTATCTACTATCCTGAAATCAAATAAGAAATGAATAACGTAGTTATCAATTAATGATGACCATACTAAAGAGCTGAAATCTTTTGCAAGGAAACAATAATTATTATCATATTCACTTTTTGAAATCCACTTACTATCTGAATTAGGTAAATAATCACTTAAATCAGCATACATTTCTTTTAAAGACTTATATTTAAAGTGATGTCCAGAATGTGTGTCAGTATGTATTAAATTGAAATTTACCGCCCCATCTTCCAGCAGTCCATAACTTGCCCGATAACTAGCATATCCATCTAAATTAAAGCCTAAAAATAAAGTTTTGGGTGTGTATAAATTATGAAAATCTATAAATCCATCTAAATCTTCTTTTGACTCTAAAGAATCAATTATTGAGACAAAGTCATATATAGTAATGAACTTGATATTCTCTTCAAACTTTGCATCCAAAACTTTACTTAATGTAGTTAAGTCACTTAAAACAAAAATGAACTTAATTTTATTAAATTTTAAATCACTCCCATCTACACCCCGTGGTTTTAAACCAAGATGAGAATAAATTTTCTGTATTCCCCAATCACTTGTATTCATTATTTTTTTAAGATTATTTTTAATTGATTGAAAGTTACAAAATTCATCAACTGATAAGCAGTTAATGAAATAGGTATTACTCTTACTTTGAAAAGCACCGCAAAAATTATAAGGTAAAACTTTTGAATTATTACGCACTTTAAAAGAACCACATAAAAGACTAGGTATATTATCTTTTAAAAAATTTGAAATATTTAAGGAAATTATTTCCGAAGATACATTTTCTTTCATGTAATAATGTTCAACTATTACAGCAATATGATTTCTTAATGAAAATGGATATATCATTTCTTCATATTCAAAATAACAATATGGGTTTACATCCGCTTCCATATATCTTTCATAAAAATTTTTATTATTTCTAGTGTTTCCATTTTTAACAATTAGTGCACTGTTTACTTTTTTAATTTTTAAATTATCAATCCAATCCATCATTTTTAGCCAAAAAATATCAGTTGGAATTTCTAACTTTTCATCTTCATCATTTTTTTCGGCTAGTATGTTTATAGTAGAAATTAAACTATTTTGTATTTCAATGATTTGTTTAAAATCTTCCATAGCTTGAGTGCTACTTAAGTAACTAATCTCAAACCCTTTAAGAAAGCCATAATTATCAGATAGAGGTGAACCATAAAAAATTTTATATGATTTTTCCCCTAATTGAAACTTTACTTCCCCCCAATCACCTACAGGGTAAAAATCCTCCATCATGGGATTATGAGGTAAAATTTTGAAAACTTTAGTCAAAAAAAATGAAAAATCTTCGTAACTTTCAATTCTTTTTCCTATAAAATCCTCTTTACTTATAGTAAAAAAAATTTCAAATAAAAGTGAAAATTTAATAAAATGATTAATATTGGGTACCCAACTTTCAGCTATTAAAATAGTCTTAAAAACATCTATTGGATGGTATTCTCTTATTATTTTTATGAGATCTATTTCATAGTTTGGAATTGGTATTATTTTTTCAGCCTCTAAAATTTTTTTATTATTCCTGATATCATTTTTTTGTTTACCAACCTCCATCATTTTATTAGTAAAGAGATCAAAAGTTTTTCCTTTATCGGCAGAGCTATTTTTCTTTTTCATAATTAAATCGAAATTCAAATTAAACTTACTTAACTATCATGAAATACCAATAAAATCAATATTTTATTATATTTAATAGCAAATTAGGTAGGATTTTTAAAATAACATTTGATAGCTACTCAGATGATCTATTTATAAAATTAATAAGGCTTTATTTTGGCTTAGCTACTTAAAAAACTTGTTAGCTCTACTTTCAAAATTTGCAACCAATCTATTAATTCAATCACATCTAGTCGTCTTTCCAAAATTTCGACTTTGGAAACATACGATTGAGGCTTATTCAAACGACGTGCAAGCTCAACCTGAGTCATATCTTTAGACTCACGCAGTTCTATAAGTTTCTTAATTAGGTCTTGATACCTTGGATCGTGTATTGAGCGCATGGCTCAATATCAGTTACAATTAAAAATATCCCAAAATAGGATATTTCAACTTAACCCTATCTGTTTATAGAATTTTTATTTGGAAATTTAATGAACAGTAGTTTAGGAATTCGATGTGAAGCAAAAATTTTCTGTAACTCAGGTCAACAGTATTGTAAAAAAAAATTTAGCAGGCGCAACTGTCGAACAAATTTGTCAGGAATATCAAATTAGTGTGGCAACTTTCTATCGATGGAAAGCAAACTATTTAGATGTAAGTGAGCAAATTCTTGCTCGTTTAGACAAGTTAGAACAAGAAAATTTAGTTTTAAAACAGATGTATGCTGAGGAAAAACTATCTAAAAGGCTTGAAGCTTAGACGCTTAAATAATTTTTAAAAGCTTAGATAATAAACCTAGGCTTTTGACTATTCTATTATCCGTCTTTTAGAAGGTCGGTAAAAACAAACGCTTCACTTCAAAACCACGCTTGCCATCTTGAATATCAAATAGAAAATCAGTATACATTTTTTTACTTATCCCTTTCCTCTCTACATCGATAATATTTCTATCTTCAGCCACTAATAGAGCATAATTTAAATTTTGGCATTTATCAGAAAAATCATCAATATCCTTACTATTATATTGTCTCATTTCACTCTGACAAAGTGGAAATACATATAGGTAAATCAAAAAAGCTAACCCATAACTAAAATGTGCTAAAGGTGAAAATACACACATTACCAGTAATATTCTATAAATTGACTGTCCTATACTTAAAGCAATTTCTCTTTGATTTTGATCATCCGCAACTCTTAAGTAAATAATCAATGCAGCTAATGCATCAAAACTTGATAACCGTTCTATTCTTCTTAATTCTTTTCTAATTTTTGAAACGGAAATTAATTCCATTTGACCATTCACGCTCTTAAAAATAATTCGTTGAACATCCCAAGAAAGTTGGTTTACACCATTATCCATAAACCATTTCATCGGCTTATGCCCTCTAATCGCCTCCCATAGAACATGGTTTAGAATCTTGGCTGTCCCCTTTACATGTTGATTTGCTTTATCAATAAGCTCAATTTCAGGCGTATGCTTTCCCAATTTATATTTTGCCCATTTATTATGATGGTAAAAGTAATTTTTATCTTTTACAAAAGCTTCAGGCTCAATAATCTTTTCTATTTGGTAGCTAGTAGCATGTGAAAAATTTGATTCAATATATGCATACCAAATAGCTGTTCGGATAACGTCGATCCAATCTCTTCTCAATTGTTTACTTCTTTTTTTAGTTTGCATATGCGGAAACTCATCCTCACCCATAAGTTCATATTATTTTTTCTAGTTAAATTAAAAGCTTAGGCAAACTCATTAGAGGAAACTTTAGCTATATCTTCACTTCTACCATTTTTTATTAAGAAGATATATGCTTTTGTTGTGACAGGTTAGGACAAACCGATATGCAAAATTCTATTTCTGTTAATGCTGAAATGATCGAAAAAATACTATTTGATCGTCATGGTCCTCTTATAACTGATGATGATTTGAGAATAGCTTTAGGCTACAAATCTACTGAAGCATTTCGGCAAGCCTTAACACGTAAAACTGTACCAATTCCAATTTTTACTTTTGAAAACCGGCGTGGGAAATATGCATTAGTAAAAGATGTTGCTCATTTACTCGCAACTTTACGCAATGATGCCTTAACTAAATAAAAAAGCTTTAAAAGCTACAGGAGAAAAAATGTCATAAAAATAAATTGACAAATAAAAAACGGACTCTAGAAAGAATCCGTTGGTGACTTTATACAAAAAGTATAAAGACGTGGTACTCAAAGTATCTTTTGTATTTAGTCACCAGTCAAGCCTTGTTGTCAATTTTTAAGCAACAAGAAATTTCACTCACCCTAAATTTAGGGTGTTCAGAAATACTGGAGATACTTTATGTACCCTAATTTGAGCACTGAACAAAATAATCTACATCGCTATATTTTTGACCAAATTAAAATGGCTTTTGCAACTGAGCCAAATATTGCAGCAACCATTCACGGTCAGCGCAAAATTTTTCAAGGCTGTTATGGTCGTAGAACTGCCCTATTTCCAAGCAAAAAATGCGGTGGAGCCATTCCCACAGAAAGTCGTCTTGAGCTAGCCCATGCTGTTTGTCTTGAGCGAAATTCCACTGTAATCAACTACAGATCTCAAGCTTTAAAAATCACACTCTTTCAAAAAAATTATTGTTATCCAGACTTTCTAATACAGACAATTGATGGCTCTTATGAAGTCCATGAGGTAAAACCTTCTGTTGCATCCTTAGCTTTAGATGAATATATCCGTTTCGATCGACTGGCAACATTACTCAGCTCGATTGGAATTACATTCAAACTCATCGATCAAACTGAACTTCCTAAAGAGAATCAGCTCCAGCAACTGCTTTACTGGTATCAAAGAGGACATCGCTTCGATTGGAGTAAATTTGAAATTGAACAAGCCTTAAATCTTTTAAAAACAAAGCAACTTGAAAATCTGATTCAAGTTTATCAAGAGCTTGAGTCAATCGGTCTCAAACAAGAACTTGGTGATTATCTTTTTTTTCACCAAAAATTAGACACGTGCCCGTCTCAATATAATAATCAAGGAAAATTTTAATATGGAAAATGCACTTTTTCTCCCTCAACCTGGATATCGCTTTTATTTTGCAGAACATTCAGATTATATTTTTGAAATAGCCTCAATTGCATTAAATACAATTCGTTATGCTGCAACGATAGGAGGTAAAATATGTACATTAGATCTCAATGAATTTGAGAGTCGATATAAATCTGGTGAAATCATATGTAGCTTTGCACCCGAAAAGCTAGTTCTAAATCCTCAATTTAGTCAGGACATCCACCGAAAAGAACGCTATGTTTTATCTGCACTTCAGCAGTTAGAATACCCTACAAGCTTTGACCAACTCTCACCATTAATTAAAGAAATTGCGACTTCGCTAAATGATAAATCCCCTCCTTCACCTAGAACAGTGGCAAGATGGATTTTTAAATACAAAAGCTATTCTCACAATAAACTTTTCTTAAAAAATGAGTGTAAGGGAAATCATTCATTACGTTTTCCACCTGAAGTTTATCAAATCCTAAATCAAACCATTGATGAGGTTTATTTAAAATCAGAATTTCGAACGAGCAAAGATGTTCGTGCCATTATGATTGGTAAATTAGTAGAACAAGGAATTGCTCTTATTCATTTACCTAGTCTCAGATGTATACAAAGGCATATCAAAAAGCTTGATCCATACCTGATTTTAAAAGCTAAAAAAGGAGGTCGTATAGCCAAAAAATCGTTTCAAGCAGCAGGTAAAAGTATTATTAGCCCTTTTGCCTTATATATGGTCGAAATTGATACCCATTATCTCGATGTTATTGTGATCGATCCGAAAACAAACGTCTCTCTTGGTCGTCCTTTTTTAGCATGTGCAATTGATGTCTACACTCGTGCAATCGTAGGCACGTATATAAGCATGTATCCACCAAGTGCAACAACCACTCTAGCAGTCATAAAAGATATGGTTACTCGACCATATCAGGGCTTACCTGGTGGTATTCCTAGCATTATTATTCCAGATAACGGAGTCGAATTTAAAAATAATTCGCTTGCAAGAGTCTGTGATCATTTAAAAATTACTTTAACACCTTCTCAAATTGGTACACCTAATAATAAACCACACATTGAAAGGTTTTTTAACACTCTTACGCACAGCATTATTCAAAAATTACCAGGAACAACCTTTTCAAATCCATCAGATAGAGGAAGCTACAACTCTACCAAAAATGTTCAATTTACAATAGAACAGCTAAAAAAGTATATCGATATATGGATCAACGATGTCTATCACTGCTCAATTCATAGCATGACTGGTCGCTCACCATCAGTCATATGGCAAGATGCTATTACAGACATCAAACCGAGTCATATTTCTGAAGTTGATGCAAAAATTTTATGTCGAAGACCCATTGAACGTACAATTCATCATGGGCAAGTTCAAGTTGATGGATTAAGTTATTTTTCTCACGCATTAACTACTTTACAAGCAAAAGGTATTAAGAAAGTCACAGTACTCATTGATGATCTTGACCTAAATGAAGTTTATATCATTGATCCAAAAGATATGAATGTTGTCATACAAGCAGAATCTACCAACCAAGACTACACCTCTGGATTATCAAGGACAATTCATCTAGAGGTCCAAAAAAGAAAAAAACAACTGTCTCAATTAGATCAAAAAAAACTAGGAAAGTTTTCAGAATTATTTGGCCTCTATAAACTTTTACATGAAATTCAATCAGATATAATTAAGAGTAGACCAAAGTTAAAACCGATAAAACTTGAACTTCCTCTCATGCTTCAAAAAATAGAAAAGAATTTATCGTCTATTGCAATAACTCAGGATGATCCAAATATTGAGACATTACATGATAACAAAAAAAACAATCTAAGCTTTGGATCAATAGAGGTAATAAAAAATGGAAAAATTTGATAACTATTTTGAACAAATTAGCTCAATTAATAATATTGTGGTCACTTCAGATGAATTTATGAATGCCTTTAAAGGAATACAGGACTGTGTAAAAAGAAGCATAGCTTATAAAGAACCAATAGGAAGTATGCTTTTGGCAAAAGGAGGCTTAGGAAAAACGACGTTGTGTAAAGCGCTTGTCAGCCAAATGCCTAAATCTACTAAAATAGAAGAAGACCACAAAAAAACGATCATTCCAGCATTTTATGTTGAAGTTCCTTCACCAGCCACTATTAAATCGCTGGCAATAACTATGCTACACGAATTAGGTGATCCAACTTATAATAATGGGACTACGTCCTACTTAACAGATAGATTAAGTTATTTACTCAGAATGTGTGAAACTAAGCTCGTATTTCTAGATGAGTTTCATCATTTATTTGAACGTAAACAGTCATATACACGAATGAATGCAACCATAGGAAATTGGCTAAAAACGCTCGTTAATCAAACAGGAATTAGCTTTTGCTTAGTCGGTCTTCCTGAGTTTGCAGAACTATTACAAGTTGATAGCCAAATAGCCCGTAGATTTCCATTTATATATACCTTAAATCCTCTTTACATTGAATCCCCTCAAGGTCATGGCACAATTTACGCATTTCTAAGTGAAATCGCGCGTAAAATGGCACAGCAAAATATTACATTTTCACCACCTCTCGACAATCCACTCATGGGTATGCAAATTTACACTGCTACTCTAGGTTATCACTCCTACACCATTAGTCTGATCAGAGAAAGTATTGTTAATGCATTAAATGAAGGAAGGCTAATTATCAATAAAAGTGATTTTAGTACCGCTTGGCAATTAGGAATTACTGACTATATTTCTAAGCTAAACTCTGATCCTTTTAAAATGTCACTATCACAATTAGCGGTGAAGGTAAGAGGTCAAATATGAATAAGAACATAAGACTTCTTATTGAAGCAACGCCTTATCCAGACGAATCAGCTACAAGTTACTTGCTTCGAACTGCTGAATTAAACGGTCACACTTCAGTCTATCAATTATTTGGGAAAGAAAAATTTAGCTTTTTGAGTAAGTCATCCCCGAATTACACATTCATTGACACAAACCGATTTAGACTTGCATTACAGGCTTTAAGCCTCAGCCCCCATTATATTGATCTTGCTTTTGAGCGTGATAAATCAACGAGCCGAGCTCCCAAAAAATATAGAAATGTGAACATTGATCGTAATTTATTTAAATCCAAAAGCTATTCATATTGCCCACAATGCCTAAAAGAACAGCCATATTTCAGGAAAATATGGCTGTTAAGACCCATTTACTCTTGTCCCATTCATTCTATTTTACTCTTAGATAATTGTTACAAATGTGGACATGCTATTAAGCTACAGTCAGGATCTATCGTAAAATGCTCAAAATGCTTTTCTGATTTAAGAGAAGCTCAACAAACGCACTATGCAGAAAACTTTCTGATTCATTGGTTTATCTATATTTTGAATCAAAACTCTAATGACTTATTTCAAGAATTTTCATCTTTTTGGTTTGCGTTAGAAAAGTTTTCAGCATTAGACGAACCCCAATCAGATGAACGTTACTTAAAAATTGTACACGAATATTTTGTAAATAATGCCAACTCCGTTATCACCATGAGCAACTGGATTAACAGTAGAATACAATTAGCTCACCCAAAAATTCAGTTATTACCATTTTACAAAGAAGCTAAAACCGTTAGGTTTAATGAGAATTATCTTGTAAATATTGAGAAAACTTGTATTCCATATAGACTTAATCCTAAAAGTAAAAAAATCTACTTAACATTAGAGGAGTCAAGACTATTACTTGATATTGGACGATTTAAACTAAAACACCTCTTAATTAAAAATTTGCTAAAATTTGCTGAGAATGTTCATGACAAATCACTTATCTATAGTACTGATATTGAATTGTTTTTAATTGGAGAAAGACGTTTAAATGCAGAATATCACCCTATTCCTATCCCTACTAATCAAAACGAATTACTCACAGTAACGGTAAAATTGGCTGCTGAAATTCTAGAGACAAATCTTGATACAATGAGAAGATTAGCTAAATCTCATTGGCTCAATGACGATAATAAGAAAAATGCAACACCTATACTCATTCCTTTCTATAAATTGGAAAATTTTCATGAAAAGTATGTAATAGCAACAACTCTTGCGAAAACATTAAATGTCAACCCAGTAAATTTTGTAGAAAAAATGATAAGTATTGGAATCAAACCAATAAGTGGCCCTCATTTTGATAAGCTACCCATAAATATTTTTTCTAGAGACTCTATTCAAAATATTACTAAAGCGCACATAGGTCAGATTGAAAAATATCCAACAAAAACTGGGAGAAAAAATAAAGGTTCAAAGACCACAATCAATAATGATTTTTTCACATTGAAAGAAGCAGCTCTACAATTAAATATCAGTTCAAATCAAGTCGCCAGTCTGACTCACTCGGGGATTCTTCAACGCTATAATGATTACCAGTCTCCAATCAAAATTAATCGTATTTCGCTAAACTCACTAAAGAATCTACTTGAAAACAAAGAGTATGTGTCGATTCAAATCGCTTCTGAGCAACTCAATTGCACAAAAAATTGGATCCATCAATATTGGTGTAAAACAGGCTTTTTAGAAATTAAAGATTTAGTTTATTGGAAACTTGTTAAAAGAAGCCAACTGAATGAAATCATTAAATTGAAAGAAGAATATCTAACAGGTGCTGAAGCTAGTTCACTACTTGGTATGCGTCACTCTCATATCACTAACTTACAGATCCAAGGTCTTATATCACCCTATTATTTTGGCAAAGCAGATAAAAAAATTAGAATGTTTAAAAAAACAGATGTATACCAAATAAGAAATTATTATTTTAGAAGTAAATAGCCCATTTAAAAAAATTGGGCTGTTTAGTTATAGCCCTATTTTAAATAGAGACTTAAAATCCAACTCTGACAGGGGCTGAAGCTAGCACCATCTTCGAGATGAGGCACTCGCATATAACCAATCTACATACACAAGGCCTGATCAAAGACTATTATATGAGCAAAACTGATATAAAAATTAGACTATTTAAGCTAGATGATGTATTGAGACTAAAGGACTCAAACTATTTTAAAGCTTGGCTCACTCGTATCTTCACTAAGAGAATAAACATTTAACTCATATACAAAGAATAGGTTATAATAATTTTGTAGCCTATCAGAGCTCGCAGTTGTTACAACTGTAAACTTACCACCCAAGTGCGTGTTAAGTGGTATCTGTTAGCAATGTATGATAATAGCTATCTCACATAGATGGCTATTTTCATTTAAGATTTTACTATTAGATATCCTGTTAATTTTGAAAAAATGGTCGATTAAAATGATGTTAAATATAGACTACGCCATAGAAACAGTATAAAAAGATCAGGTAAAACAATGAAAGCTGTTGAGTTTGAATAGCCACTAAAATTCTAGATACACTTAACCATCTTTTGATGGGCCGAGCCTGTAAATTATTTTGTGTAAGTTCCATTTTTTATAAATGATCTTTTAATCGATCATCGAAGTGAATCGTAAACCAATTCATCTCCAAACGCCAATTTTGAATTGGCATTGTCCATTTCTTAGCAGCATTGGTTGTTGCTAAGTAAATGACTTTTTTGACTGAATCATCTGACGAGAAGATCTTTCGCTTCTTGGTTGAATGGCGGATCACGCTATTCAACGATTCAATTTCATTGGTTGTATAAATCGCATGACGTATTTCAGCTGGATAGCTAATTATTGTACGGATATTCTCCCAATTAGCTCGCCAGGATTCTCCAATTTTTGGATATTAATGATTCCACTGATCACAGAAGATATCTAGAGATTTTAATGCATTTTACTCTGTACTTGCCTGATAGATCACTTTAAGACCAGCTGTAACAGCCTTGTAGTCTTTCCAGCTTACAAATCGCTGGCTATTGCGTACAACATGCACGATACACAGCTGAATGTCCGTATAAGGATAAACAGAGGCTATGGCATCAGGAAAGCCTTTTAACCCATCTACACAGGCAACAAGAATATCCTGTACCCCTCGATTTTTGAGTTCTGTCATGACGGATAGCCAGAATTTGGCACCTTCTGTCTGAGCGATCCACATTCACAGCAATTCTTTCTAACCATCCATATTAATGCCTAAAGCAAGGTATACAGATTTGTTAATCACTTTGGAATGTTGACGGAATTTTACAACAATACATTCGAGATAGACGACAGGATACAGACTATCCAATGCTCTATTTTGCCACTTAGTCCTTGCTCAATCACAGCATCGGTAACTTTGCTTATGAGTGATGCTGAGACATCTGCATCGTACATTTCTTTGAAGAATGCGACAATTTCTCTATTGGTCATTCCTTTTGCATACAGTGAAAGGATTTGGTCATCCATATTGGTAATGCGCGTTTGATGCTTCTTGATAATTTGTGGCTCAAATGAACCGTCTCGATCACGGGGAATATCTAAAGCCAGTTGCCCATCTTGAGTTGAAACGGTTTTAGAACTAAAACCATTACGGCTATTTGAGCCTTTCTTAGGCTGATGCTTTTCATAACCAAGATGATCTGAAAGCTTTGTATTGAGTGCAGTTTCAATCATGAACTTTTTAAATATGGCTGTCATTTGGTTTAGGTCTTCTGGTGTTTTTAGACCTTTAGCCAATTCAGCAGCCATACTTTTGATTGGTGCTTCATGCATGTGAAGTACCTTTTGTAATTATCCTTTTCAGGATAAATGAAAATTAAGTACTTACACAAAATTTAGAACAGTCCCTAATCAATTGCTTGCTGTTTAAATTCTGGACTAAAGCGTTTAGCTATTTTTACATCTCCAAAGTTAACCTTACGTTATCTTTAGAGGGACTATGTGTCCATTATTTTTTCTAGGATCACTCGTTAATTAGCCATTTTATCTAACTAAAGAGTGTATACAAAATCTGTGGCTGTTCAACGCTCTTTTTGATTTTTCTCATACACAATCTTAAATTGAAGCTCAGCCTCATCAGGAAGGTCTTCATAAGACAGCAGGTTAACTTTCTTATAATAAAACTCTCCGAGCTTCTTCATGAGAAAGTAAAGACCGAGCTAAGAGCTTAACTCGATCCTAAATAGAATATTCTCAATCTTTTTCAAGGTGAGACTTAGTCGAATAAATGAGTGATAACTCATTTAATCTTTAATATCAATACAAAATTTCCGACTTAATCAACATATCTTCTAAATAAGAATCTTTAGGTTTGACATGAATAAGTTCATTCCAATTTTTGTGATTCAATATATTTATATCCTTTTCTGTGGATAATTCCCGACTGAAATCATTTACTAGCTGATGTCCAATATTACTTTCAATTTCATTCGAATTTTCAATGTCACCAATCAATTTAGATAAATCAATTGCCGATGATTTTGAACCATTCAATAAATTGGAAAGTTTTCCAATATTAGGTTGGTTATGAACACTACTAGAAATTGAATATTCAACTTGATTCGATTGGTTTGTTTGTGCCAGCACAGCAGGAAGTGCATCGATAATATTTCCATTAATCGCTATATTTTGAACATTAAATAATGATAATAACTCGTTAGCAGCTTGTTCATCACTTACCAATTTTGATTCTTCCGATTGGTTCAATGTATTTTCTGCTGCAACATCCATATTAGCACCTTCAGTTAAACTCATTGGCGATGCAATACGGCTAGAGGATGCTGTTGTTGGCATTGTTAAACCAAATGCTCCAAAGATTTGACCAGCAGTCAATGAACCACCTGTTTCAAACTCAAAGGTTTCAACAACTTTAGCACCACCTAAAAAGAAGTCTTTTACTGTCACTTTATTGGCATTACTACCATCCAGTTTAAGAATCAGATCATTTCCAGACTTGTTAAGATATTGTCCAATTTGATTAAAGGTGATTCCATTTTTGAAAACCACTTTATCTGTTCCAGACACTTCAGTAATGGTTAAAACACCAGTCGTATAGTTATAGGTTGTATCTCCTACCGCATTAGTATTTGGTGTTTCACCACCAGTACTTGGTAATGTTAATCCAAATGCAGTGAAAATTTGACTTGCAGTTAGCTGTTCGCCTGTTGCCAGTTGGAATGTTTCAACCAATTTATCACCTGCAAGGAAGAAATCTTTCACAGTCACTTTGTTGGTTGCACTTCCATTCACTTTAATAATTAAATCATTACCTGATTTAGTGAGATTGCTACCCACTTGGCTAAATGTAATGCCACTCGCAAATACAACTTTATCCGTACCAGACACTTCAGTAATGGTTAGATCGCCTGAAGTATAATTATAGATCGTATCTCCAGCTGCATTCGTTGTGCCGCCAGTCCCAGGCATAGTTAATCCAAATGCAGTGAAAATTTGGTTCGCAGTGAGTTGTTCACCTGTAGCTAATTGGAATATTTCTACCAATTTATCACCACCAAGGAAGAAGTCTTTTACCGTGACTTTGTTGGTCGCACTTCCATTTACTTTGATAATTAAATCATTACCTGATTTAGTAAGATTGTTACCCACTTGGCTATAAGTAATACCACTTGCAAATACAACTTTGTCATTACCTGAAATTTCAGTAATGGTTAAATCACCTGAATTGTAATTATAGGTCGTATCTCCAGCTGCATTCGTTGTGCCGCCAGTCCCTGGCATAGTTAATCCAAATGCAGTGAAAATTTGGTTCGCAGTGAGTTGTTCACCTGTAGCTAATTGGAATACTTCTACCAATTTATCACCACCAAGGAAGAAGTCTTTTACCGTGACTTTGTTGGTCGCACTTCCATTTACTTTGATAATTAAATCATTACCTGATTTAGTAAGATTGTTACCCACTTGGCTATAAGTAATACCACTTGCAAATACAACTTTGTCGTTACCTGAAACTTCAGTAATAGTTAAATCACCTGACTTGTAATTATAGGTCGTATCTCCAGTTGCATTGGTTGTGCCACCAGTCTCTGGCATAGTTAATCCAAATGCTGTAAAGATTTGGCTAGCTGTAAGTTGTTCACCTGCCGCTGTTTGGAATGTTTCAACTAAATAATTACCAGCAAGGAAGAAGTTTTTAACTGTCACAACATTTGTTGTGCTTCCATTTACTTTAATCAGTAGATCGTTGCTTGATTTGGTTAAATTAGAGCTGATTTGGCTCATCGTAATTCCACTAGCAAACACCACTTTATCTGTACCAGAAACTTCAGTAATGGTTAATGCACCACTGCTATAGTTATATGTCGTGTCTCCAGCAGGATTCGGCATTTCTGTACCACTTCCAGAACCGTTTACTTTTGTGGCGATTTGCGCAGCAGTAATTGTGTATCCACCATTTGGTTGTACTGATGAAATTGCTTTTTCACCACCTAAGAAATGATCTTTCACTCGAATCGATTGGTTTGCATTATTATCAATTGTAATCAGTAGGTCATTATTTTCTTTTGTGAATTTAATGCGATCTTCTGTAATACCTTGATCCATCAACCAAATCACATCTGTACCACCACCAGTCTGGTCAATCGTATCAACGCCATCTGTGAGATAATAATAATATTTATCATCACCTGCACCACCATCTAATATATCTGCTCCAGCACCACCGATGAGTGTGTCATTTCCAATTCCACCATAAATAGAATCATCACCTGCACCACCATCAAGATAGTCATTACCAGCACCACCTTCCAATCGATCATTTCCAGCTTGTGCCCAAATGGTGTCATTGCCATCTAATCCTTGAATTAAATCTTTGCCTGACGTTCCATTGATTGTTTCTGAAGCACTTGTGCCTTCAAGAACTGTATCGTATAAACCACCATAAGCTTGTGCTTTAATAATTCCATCTATGTCTTTGGCTGTGATTGGTGATTGCCCATTGGCTTGAACTGAGGAAATTGCTTTCTCTCCACCTAAGAAATGGTCAACAATCCGAACGGTTTGATTGGCATTTTGGTCAATTGTAACAACTAGATCATTGCCAATTTTACTAAAACTAATGCGATCACGAGTGATACCATTATCCATCAACCATAATACATCTGTACCACCACCTGTTTGGTTAATGATATCAGCACCATCTGTGAGATAATAATAATATTTATCATCACCTGCACCGCCATCTAATGTATCTAAACCATTACCACCTCTTAAGATGTCATTTCCTTGACCACCATAGAGGGTATCATTTCCGTCACCACCATAAAGGGTATCATTGTCCTCATCTCCGAAGAGTGTGTCATCCCCTTCATTCCCTTCTAAATAGTCAGCACCTGCGCCACCATAAAGAGTGTCATTCCCTGCTTGCCCCCACAGAGTATCGTTGCCTACTCGACCATAGATAATGTCGTTACCAGCACCAGCGTATACTTTGTCATCGCCAGCATCCATTTCAAAGATTTCATTACTATCTCGATACCCCCAAACTTCATCTGTTCCTGCAGTTCCATGATAAGTAACATGATTTTCAATATAACTATTATTCCAGACAGTTTGGTCAGCAAACTGTATTTCATTAATTTTATAGTGACCACCATTGAAATAATTTTGAATAGTAACCTGATCCAAATTATTGCTGTGCTTTATAACTAAATCTGCACCATGACGATGTAAGCTAATATTCGTAGCGTTAATATCTGAACCAAATCTCAGCACATCAAAAGATACAGCGACATTATTATAATTTTGTCCAGCTTGGCGTTCGATAATCGTATCTTGGCCATCACCCAGATTAAATAGATAGACTTCATCACCAAATGATCCATTGATGATATCATTACCTTTTCCACCTTCAATATAAACAGCGCGTTGTGCTTCTGTTAGTTCATCATCGATTGGAATATGGTAGCCATCAGCATCTTGAACGAACTCACTGCGATTATAATCATCCACAAAAACCCTCCGATTTACATCGACTGTCAATGTGTCGTTTCCATCACCACCTGAAAGGTAACCAGCATCATTACCTAGTTCTGTCAATGTAAGTTGATCATCTCCATTACCACCAAATAAGCGTCCTTGACCAGAAAGAATATCATCTCCATTTTGCCCTTCCAGTATTCCATTACCTGTAATGACGTCATTTCCATCACCACCGAGTAAATGTCCTCGGCCTGTGATTTCATCATCACCAATACCGCCGTCTAAATAACCAGAACCGTTAATGATGTCATTACCTGCTTCACCATAAACAAAATATTGTAATTCAGGGTTTTCACTCCATACTTGGCTACCATTTACAATATCATTACCTTCACCAGCATGAATAACATCATGATCGGTAGTCCCTTCAATAACATCGTCTAACTCAGTACCTTTCACCGCCTGCACATTTAGATCATCTAGATTCCATTTTGTTCCATCATCGAAATGAATAAATTGTATTGGCTTGTTATAACCATATTGCTCAAATTGAGATTGAATAATCAGCTGATCACCAGTTGTTCGGTGAGTGATCACCATATCTTGACCAACTTTTCGAATCACCAAATCCATTGGGTTTATACCAATGAATTCAACTATATCGACTTCATTATTATTTTTATATTCATTTTGGATTTGATCATTTCCCCATCCTAGATTAAAACGGTAAATATCATTCCCAGCACCTCCACTGAGTAAATCATCACCTTGATCACCATTTAGGATATCATCACCAATTCCACCAATAAGAGTGTCATCTCCTTCACCACCATTGAGGGTATCATTTCCATTTCCACCAAATAATTCATCATTATCTAAACCGCCATAGAGTTGATCATTACCATCACCACCTTCTAGTCGATCTGTGCCTGAACCACCTTTAAGCTGATCATCACCTGATCCACCGTAAATTTCATCAGCATCTGCCCCACCTTCTAAGTAGTCATTTCCTGCATCGCCATACAATTTATCCTGACCATCCCCTCCATAGAAAGTATCGTTTCCGAATTTACCATACAAGATGTCATCACCTGCACCTGCTGATATTTCACTACCTGTCTCATAGGCTTGTAATATTTCTGAAGCATCTGTACCTATAAGTACCAAAGCTTTTATAGCTTCTACATTTAAAACTGTATTGTCTGAGAACTTAATTAAATCAATTTTATAATTACCTGCCGCATCATTAATAAAATAATTTTGAACAGTAATACTATTCTGACCATCAAGTGTTTTTATGATGAGATCATCACTTTCTCGACGATAGGTGAAATTACTTTGAACTAAACCATTGGTAAATTGAATAATATCTTGGCGATTTTCTAAATAATCATAATTTAAAATGATGTCATGACCAAAATTAGGGGCAAAAATATAAGTATCATTACCAAAACCACCCTCTAAATTGTCGTTTCCTTCCCCACCATTCAGAATATCATTTCCATTTCCACCAAATAATTCATCATTATCTAAACCGCCATAGAGTTGATCATTACCATCACCACCTTCTAGTCGATCTGTGCCTGAACCACCTTTAAGCTGATCATCACCTGATCCACCGTAAATTTCATCAGCATCTGCCCCACCTTCTAAGTAGTCATTTCCTGCATCGCCATACAATTTATCCTGACCATCCCCTCCATAGAAAGTATCGTTTCCGAATTTACCATACAAGATGTCATCACCTGCACCTGCTGATATTTCACTACCTGTCTCATAGGCTTGTAATATTTCTGAAGCATCTGTACCTATAAGTACCAAAGCTTTTATAGCTTCTACATTTAAAACTGTATTGTCTGAGAACTTAATTAAATCAATTTTATAATTACCTGCCGCATCATTAATAAAATAATTTTGAACAGTAATACTATTCTGACCATCAAGTGTTTTTATGATGAGATCATCACTTTCTCGACGATAGGTGAAATTACTTTGAACTAAACCATTGGTAAATTGAATAATATCTTGGCGATTTTCTAAATAATCATAATTTAAAATGATGTCATGACCAAAATTAGGGGCAAAAATATAAGTATCATTACCAAAACCACCCTCTAAATTGTCGTTTCCTTCCCCACCATTCAGAATATCATTTCCATTTCCACCAAATAATTCATCATTATCTAAACCGCCATAGAGTTGATCATTACCATCACCACCTTCTAGTCGATCTGTGCCTGAACCACCTTTAAGCTGATCATCACCTGATCCACCGTAAATTTCATCAGCATCTGCCCCACCTTCTAAGTAGTCATTTCCTGCATCGCCATACAATTTATCCTGACCATCCCCTCCATAGAAAGTATCGTTTCCGAATTTACCATACAAGATGTCATCACCTGCACCTGCTGATATTTCACTACCTGTCTTATAGGCTTGTAATATTTCTGAAGCATCTGTACCTATAAGTACCAAAGCTTTTATAGCTTCTACATTTAAAACTGTATTGTCTGAGAACTTAATTAAATCAATTTTATAGTTACCTGCCGCATCATTAATAAAATAATTTTGAACAGTAATACTATTCTGACCATCAAGTGTTTTTATGATGAGATCATCACTTTCTCGACGATAGGTGAAATTACTTTGAACTAAACCATTGGTAAATTGAATAATATCTTGGCGATTTTCTAAATAATCATAATTTAAAATGATGTCATGACCAAAATTAGGGGCAAAAATATAAGTATCATTACCAAAACCACCCTCTAAATTGTCGTTTCCTTCCCCACCATTCAGAATATCATTTCCATTTCCACCAAATAATTCATCATTATCTAAACCGCCATAGAGTTGATCATTACCATCACCACCTTCTAGTCGATCTGTGCCTGAACCACCTTTAAGCTGATCATCACCTGATCCACCATAAATTTCATCAGCATCTGCCCCACCTTCTAAGTAGTCATTTCCTGCATCGCCATACAATTTATCCTGACCATCCCCTCCATAGAAAGTATCGTTTCCGAATTTACCATACAAGATGTCATCACCTGCACCTGCTGATATTTCACTACCTGTAGCATAAGCTTGTAATATTTCTGAAGCATCTGTGCCTATGAGCACTAGAGCTTTAATAGCTTCTACATTTAAAACTGTATTGTCTGAGAATTTAATTAAATCAATCTGATAATTTCCTGCTGCATCATTACTAAAGTAATAACGAACAGTAATACTATTCTGACCATCAAGTGTTTTTATAATGAGATTATCACTCTCTCGACGGTAGGTGAAATTACTTTGAACTAAGCCATCTGTAAATTGAATGACATCTTGGCGATTTGATGAATTATCATAATTATAGATAATGTCATGACCAAAATTAGGGGCAAAGATATAGGTGTCATTTCCTGATCCACCTTCTAAATAATCATTTCCAATTCCACCAATTAAAGTATCATTTCCAGCATTACCATATATTTGATCATCGCCCGCTAATCCAGAGAGCTGATCATTGCTGCTATAGCCCTGAATGACATCGTTATCTTCTGTCGCGCCAAGAACTTTATCTTTAATTACATCAATATCCCAAATTGATCCATTTGAAAAAACTATTTGATCTATACGATATGCTGTAGGACCATTTGCATCAAAATAACCTTCGACTTTGATTTGATCACTTTCAGAATATTTAATGATTAAATCATTGCCAACACGTTTTAAGCTTACACTTTCAGGTGCAATACCTTCATTAAATGTAACTTGGTCTAATTTATTACTGGTATTATCATAACTACGAATAGTATCTACACCATCACCCAGACTAAAGATATATGTATCATTACCTGATCCACCATCTAAATAGTCATTACCCGTTCCACCTATTAAAGTATCATTACCAGCATTTCCATATAGTTGGTCATTCCCAGCTAATCCAGAGAGCTGATCATTGCTACTATAGCCCTGAATTATATCTACAGAATCACTTGGAACTAAAACTTGATTTTTAATGTAATCTACATTCCAATTAGTTCCATTTGAAAAAACTATTTGATCTATACGATATGCTGTAGGACCATTTGCATCAAAATAACCTTCGACTTTGATTTGATCACTTTCAGAATATTTAATGATTAAATCATTGCCAACACGTTTTAAGCTTACACTTTCAGGTGCAATACCTTCATTAAATGTAACTTGGTCTAATTTATTACTGGTATTATCATAACTACGAATAGTATCTACACCATCACCCAGACTAAAGATATATGTATCATTACCTGATCCACCATCTAAATAGTCATTACCCGTTCCACCTATTAAAGTATCATTACCAGCATTTCCATATAGTTGGTCATTCCCAGCTAATCCAGAGAGCTGATCATTGCTACTATAGCCCTGAATTATATCTACAGAATCACTTGGAACTAAAACTTGATTTTTAATGTAATCTACATTCCAATTAGTTCCATTTGAAAAAACTATTTGATCTATACGATATGCTGTAGGACCATTTGCATCAAAATAACCTTCGACTTTGATTTGATCACTTTCAGAATATTTAATGATTAAATCATTGCCAACACGTTTTAAGCTTACACTTTCAGGTGCAATACCTTCATTAAATGTAACTTGGTCTAATTTATTACTGGTATTATCATAACTACGAATAGTATCTACACCATCACCCAGACTAAAGATATATGTATCATTACCTGATCCACCATCTAAATAGTCATTACCCGTTCCACCTATTAAAGTATCATTACCAGCATTTCCATATAGTTGGTCATTCCCAGCTAATCCAGAGAGCTGATCATTGCTACTATAGCCCTGAATTATATCTACAGAATCACTTGGAACTAAAACTTGATTTTTAATGTAATCTACATTCCAATTAGTTCCATTTGAAAAAACTATTTGATCTATACGATATGCTGTAGGACCATTTGCATCAAAATAACCTTCGACTTTGATTTGATCACTTTCAGAATATTTAATGATTAAATCATTGCCAACACGTTTTAAGCTTACACTTTCAGGTGCAATACCTTCATTAAATGTAACTTGGTCTAATTTATTACTGGTATTATCATAACTACGAATAGTATCTACACCATCACCCAGGCTAAAGATATATGTATCATTACCTGATCCACCATCTAAATAATCATTTCCAACTCCTCCGATAAGAGTGTCATTTCCTTCACCACCATATAAAGTGTCATTCCCTAAATCTCCATTTAAAAGGTCATTACCATTTTCACCTGATAATCTATCATTATCATCCCCTCCATAAACAATATCTTCACCATCTCCTGCATTAACAATATCATCACCCATTCCAGCATAAATAATATCATCCCCCCCCAAACTATTTATATTATCATCGCCAGCCCATGACTTAATTTTATCATTACCATTAGTACCAGTGATTGAATCATCTAATACAAACACAGATTCCAATAATAAATCTCGTATATTCTCATCTAAAATAGATTGGGCACTTAAAGTAAACTGTTCTATTAGTTCCTTATACAATACTGGTGAATTAGGATCTAAACCTTGTACAATAAATTGAAATTGTTCAATTTCAATTTTACCAACCTCATAATCCATAAAGAATAAATTCATCAACCCTTTAATTGCTAAACTAAAGTCACCATGCCAAGTCGTATTAACTAGAGTCCAACTCACTTCCCTAACCTGTGTAGGATTTAGAACATTTTCAACATATTTATTAGGCTTTAGGCTATCCCATGTAGTTGCGTATATTTTATTAGGTATATAGACGCTTCCACTTGACGAACCAGACCCACCAGCTGGTGGTTGAATCAAAGGTGGAAAAGGATCATATGATTCATATAATCTTTCTTCTTGAAATGCGACTAAATCAATCCAGTCCTGTTTAACTGTTTGACTTAATAACTGGACATAAGCACTAGATAATATTTTTTGGAAATAACCATCTAAATCATTAACATTTCCTGGATTCCAATTTTTCCATTCAAGCTCTTTACCATAAATCACTTTAACTATTTCAAATTTTTCAATACTCGAAATATTTTTTACTTCAGTTGCCGTTGAAAGTTTTTTATTTGTCCAAAAATACAAAATTTGATGAGTTAATAATACTTGCTGATCAGAAGGTGTCTCGCTAAATGCACTAACAAGTTCTTTAAGTTTTCCTGTCAAATCTAATTGCATTGCATCGTGTAACGATGTAGCAGAACCATAACCAGGAAAATCAGGAAGCTCTGAAATATCTGTATCAATACTTTCAACTGTTTCATTTGGGTTTTGCCAAACTGTTTCTGAAGTATTTACCTCAAAAAGTAAAGTTTCAGCTAAACCACTTTTTATTTGAGTAATACCATTTTCAACTACTGTCTGTGTAAAACTTCCTTTATTTGTGTGAATAACATTATTTTCATCTAATGAATTAATTAATTGATTACTTAATGAAATTGAAGTTATACCTAAACTAGATAATGTAAATAATTCATTACTTTGTGAAATTCCATCTTGATTAATATCTTTCCATATCTTTAATTTCTGAAAAATTAAATCACTACCATTAATTAGACCATCTTTGTTTGAATCATATTGTTCTAATGCTTTGAAACCATCACTTGCTTTACTGCCATCAGGTAAAATCGTATCTGTTCCAAATAATTCTTTTCCATTATCAATTTTACCATTTTCATTTAAGTCTAGAACAACAAAACCATCTGTTGCTTGAACCCAAGATGTTTTTTCAGCGAAACTATTTCCATCCATGTCAAAATAAACATCAGTCCCAAGTGGAGTGGTACTAATTTTTCCATCATGATTTAAATCTAATACTAATGGATCGTATTTTGTAGGAGGAATAGGAGGTGGAGCTAATGGAGGTTTAGGTTTTGGATATTCTGGAGGTGGTGGTTCTGATCCATCTTTATAAACAGTTACATAAAATCTTACACCTAAATCTGTATCATCCTTACTTCTTGTATCTAAAGCTTCTGTAGTTAGTTCTTTATATTTAAAATTGATATCACCTAAAACAATGTATCTTACCCAGTCTTTCCCACTAGATATTACGGATAGTCTTCCACCACCAGTTGATTTATCATTTATATCATAACCTTTCGAAATGAAATCAAGAGCTGGAGGAGGCGATAAGCTATCAGATTTATAACGCATTTCTGCGCCCAATAAATTTTTATTATTATAATAAAGTATTCCTTTTCCATCCTCATCATTAACTAAAGTTTTATAATAAGCCTTATAAGTATCAAATCCCTCACCACCTTTTAAAGTATCATTACCTTTACCTCCATAAAGTATATCGTCCCCTTTACCACCGTATAAATAGTTATCTTCAGTATCTAAAGGATCATCTTTTTGTCTACCAGCATATAGCTCATCATTACCTTCACCACCATATAAAGTATCTCCATTTTTCCCGCCATAAAGCTTATCATCTCCATTTCCACCTAATAGTGTATCTACATCATCCCCACCATAGAGAAAATCTTTACCATCCCCACCACGGATATAGTCTTCTCCTTTATATCCCCAAGCATAGTTTATTGTGCCTTTATCAATGGCATCATCATTAATATCGGATGTAAAAATTGAATCATCCCCATCACTACCATGAATGGTGTCATTACCGGCTCCTCCTTCTGCATAATTTTTACTGATATCTAATGCAATTTTAGCTGGATCACTATCACTGGCTAAATAAAGTGAATCATTACCATCTCCTCCACTCAGCCGATCTGATCCTAATCCCCCATAAAGATAATCATTACCTGCACCACCATATAAGTAATCATCACCTCCACCACCATATAATTTGTTTATAGTCCCTGCATCATTAGGGTCATTGTCTTTATCACCAGCATAAAGTTCATCTGAGCCATTTCCCCCATAAATGTTATCGCTACCACTTCCACCATATGCTTTATTGCCAACTTGATCTAATTTAGCTGCATTTTCAGCACTAGTTAAACTAGTATCGATTTCACTGACAACTAGGACATCATCCCCAGCACCGCCATAAAGTTCATCACTACCAGAGCCACCTATTAATACATCATTTCCCTCACCTCCATAAAGAAAATCATTATCAGCTCCACCATCAAGATAATCATTTAACTTATTACCTATTAAGATATCATTACCGTCATTTCCAAAAATTGTATATTTTCTATTGTAAATTCCTTTTATATCATTACCACCAGTTTTATCATCTATTAAAACAATAACATCTCCAGCCCAGGGGTTTAATCCATCTGGTATATAGTTTTCAACAGTTGATATTATCGGTTGAAGTAATTCTACAGAACTATCTAAAACAAAACTAACCCCATCTAAAAATAGTTTTAAAATTTCATCTTTATGTATTAATTGTTTATCATTCCATTCAGGTGCTAAATTCATTCCATTGCTTATAGCTGCAAAAAGCATTGAAAACACATTAACTACAACACCTAAAGGACTCGCTCTAGTAAATTTCGATAACTCTGAAAATATAGCCGTCGCATCCGAAAATATATCCAAAACTAATGTTTTTTTTACAAATCCATTGTTATATTTAGATGACCCTATTGTAACCGTATCAATATAATCATTAACATTTAAAGCCAATCTATCTGAAAGTGTTACAACCCTAACTAAATTATTAGCTATATTTAAATTATTACTATTCGGAAATAAATCAATAACATCTTGAACTAATAACAAAAAAGACCTAAAAGCCTCTCTATTATTACCAGAATTCGCATTATTAAGTTCAGAGTAAATATTATTTATTGCACTTATTGTTGAAGATAAATCTCCACCAGCATTATTAGCTTCAAACATTTTCTCTCTATTGTTTAAAAAACCACCAATTCTACTCATATCTCACCTTTATATTTTTAAATAAAATCATAAATATATTTTTTTTTGATAAAAAAATAATTTATTTCAACATAATTTACATCAATACATTTTTGACTATTATTTTCTATTTTTTTAAAAAACTCTCCTCTCTTATATAAAAATGGGAATCTAACTTTTAGGCCTGAAAAACTTGTCATACCTGTATTATCTACAACATACTCATAAACATAATTACCACTTCTAGTTTTATATTTACCCTTATAGCAAGCATATCCTTTTTTAATATTTTTAATATTTTTAGCCTTATATTCAAGATAATTTGGTAAAATAAAAAATTCATTAACTGGCAATACTACTAGTTTTACCAAAATAATAATAAATAAAAATAAAAATAAAAAATGTTTAATATTATCCATAAAATAAGAATGCCTTTTTAAATTGTGTGAATATATAAATTATTAATCCCATTTCATAGTAATTAATTTTTCTGGTCTCACTTTATCCATCTCACTAAACAGCGAAAAAGTCTGATTCATATAATTCACCACCCCTGAAATCTGTTCCATATACTGCATTAATTCAGATGTCTTTTCCGCTTGAACTAATTTCACTGTTCGTGATGGATCAAAACCATCAAACTGACAATAAAACAAAGGCTCACCCCGTTTTAAAATTAAATCTTTAGAAGTATCATGCCACTCAAAAGCCCACATTAATGGTCTAGGCCATATATGAATTGGAAAACGCCCACCAAAAATCGTCCCAGGTAAAGAATGTTTTCTGTAATGCCCAAAAGCATCTAACTGGGTGATATACACCACCTCATCCGCTACAAAACAATAAGGGAGTTTTAGTTGAAGAATCGGAACATTAGGCGTACGCCATTCATTTTCATTTACAAGCGCCAACAACTCTCGTAATTTGTTAGCGCGCACAGGTGAAGCATCACCCAATACATTTACCAATGCTGGTTTTCCTGTTTTATCTCGTTCAAAACGTAAGTGAAAATCAAATGGGCAATTGATCACAAAATAACGACTTTCTAGTTGAAGTACAGCTGGACAACGACTTGCAGATTTTGCATGCTTTTGTTGGGATTGTGATCGCATACGATATGGTGGTTTAAAAAGAATTGAAGCCTTATCATCCGTTAAAAACCACCCCACCTGAATAGGGCCTGTCTCTGTATGCTTTTGATCATCAGTTATAGTAAAATTAATTTGCATTTTTGTAATAAATATTAAGTTTTTAAGATAAATTTAATATATCAGTATCTTTTAAACAAAAAAAATACATTTTTATTACAACTAATAAATAAATCTACATATTGTGATCAAATTCACATTATTTTATTCTACAAAAGTTACACTTATAACAAGGATCATACCTATTCAATTTTAGTGGTTTAAATTCATATCATAAGTTGTTCACTGCCCATCACATGATGAACTTAAACTAAACCATTAAGCGTCTTAAAGTCAGAATTATTTTTAATATCTATGTATTATAAAATGACAATAGATGTGTCGTTTTTCTCGTAAAATGTCATAGGTTGTGTCGCATTCCAATGCCATTATGTGTCACAAGAATTTATAAGTTTTTGAATTTATGTATTCGATAATGACATGGGATGTGTCGCATGACGCTCACAACACTTAAGTTATGATTGATAGAAAACCCGCCATTAATGGCGGGTTTTTTGCTTCCTAAAACTTCACTAAATTAAAAATGCATCCACTTTAATTAAGTCATCCAAACTATTCAAATTTGTTTGATTATTAAGGATTAATATTTTATTGCTTGAATAGTTAGTTTCACTACCATCTCGATCAAGACTTAATGTAATGGTTGAACCATTTTTTTCAAACAATAAATATTGATTTAAATTTTCCTTATTAACTTCACCAATTAATAAGTCCGATATGTCAATTTTATCACCTTGACTGGTATTAAAGTCAGACCAAGTATCAAAGCCATTTCCGCCTGTTCCATCACTTTCAAATCCTTGTAAAAGTTTAAATATTGCTGTATCTGCACCTAAACCACCATAAAGGGTGTCATTACCCAAACCACCAATTAGAGCATCATTTCCCAAATTACCAATTAATGTATCACTTTCATTTGTTCCAACTATTTCCATCCCGATTTTTGGAAAATCTGAAGCTATGATCGTTTGATCTGAGAATACGAATTTCTCAATATCTGAATAAGTCTTAAAGAAATCTTTTATTGTGACCAAATCACCTTCGTTATATCCGAATAACTTCAGATCACTCCCTTCTTTTCTAAATTTCACTTCTTCAAATTTTACATCTGTAAATTGAACAATATCGTCTCCAGTGGTACCTCCACTGTAGTCATATACGATATCTTGACCATGTCCTTTACTAAAGACATAGGTATCTCCTTGATAGCCACCTTCTAGATAGTCGTTACCCGTACCGCCAATTAAGGTATCTGAACCATTTCCACCATAGAGTTTGTCATTCCCTGAACCACCATCTAGTACATCATCATATCCTGAAGCATTAACGATATCGTCTCCTGCACCAGCTTTTACTATGCTCTTATAACTCCATGTTGTAATAGTTTCGCCTGCATCTGTACCTTCAATGGTCAATCCATTCTGACGTAAATAATCAAGCGTGATCGTTTGATCTGAGAATACGAATTTCTCAATATCTGAATAAGTCTTAAAGAAATCTTTTATTGTGACCGAATCACCTTCGTTATATCCGAATAACTTCAGATCACTCCCTTCTTTTCTAAATTTCACTTCTTCTTATTTTACGTCTGTAAATTGAGCAATATCGTCTCCAGTTGTACCTCCACTGTAGTCATATACGATATCTTGACCATGTCCTTTACTAAAGACATAGGTATCTCCTTGATAGCCACCTTCTAGATAGTCGTTACCCGTACCGCCAATTAAGGTATCTGAACCATTTCCACCATAGAGTTTGTCATTCCCTGAACCACCATCTAGTACATCATCATATCCTGAAGCATTAACGATATCGTCTCCTGCACCAGCTTTTACTATGCTCTTATAACTCCATGTTGTAATAGTTTCGCCTGCATCTGTACCTTCAATGGTCAATCCATTCTGACGTAAATAATCAAGCGTGATCGTTTGATCTGAGAATACGAATTTCTCAATATCTGAATAAGTCTTAAAGAAATCTTTTATTGTGACCAAATCACCTTCGTTATATCCGAATAACTTCAGATCACTCCCTTCTTTTCTAAATTTCACTTCTTCAAATTTTACATCTGTAAATTGAACAATATCGTCTCCAGTGGTACCTCCACTGTAGTCATATACGATATCTTGACCATGTCCTTTACTAAAGACATAGGTATCTCCTTGATAGCCACCTTCTAGATAGTCGTTACCCGTACCGCCAATTAAGGTATCTGAACCATTTCCACCATAGAGTTTGTCATTCCCTGAACCACCATCTAGTACATCATCATATCCTGAAGCATTAACGATATCGTCTCCTGCACCAGCTTTTACTATGCTCTTATAACTCCATGTTGTAATAGTTTCGCCTGCATCTGTACCTTCAATGGTCAATCCATTCTGACGTAAATAATCAAGCGTGATCGTTTGATCTGAGAATACGAATTTCTCAATATCTGAATAAGTCTTAAAGAAATCTTTTATTGTGACCGAATCACCTTCGTTATATCCGAATAACTTCAGATCACTCCCTTCTTTTCTAAATTTCACTTCTTCAAATTTTACATCTGTAAATTGAACAATATCGTCTCCAGTGGTACCTCCACTGTAGTCATATACGATATCTTGACCATGTCCTTTACTAAAGACATAGGTATCTCCTTGATAGCCACCTTCTAGATAGTCGTTACCCGTACCGCCAATTAAGGTATCTGAACCATTTCCACCATAGAGTTTGTCATTCCCTGAACCACCATCTAGTACATCATCATATCCTGAAGCATTAACGATATCGTCTCCTGCACCAGCTTTTACTATGCTCTTATAACTCCATGTTGTAATAGTTTCGCCTGCATCTGTACCTTCAATGGTCAATCCATTCTGACGTAAATAATCAAGCGTGATCGTTTGATCTGAGAATACGAATTTCTCAATATCTGAATAAGTCTTAAAGAAATCTTTTATTGTGACCGAATCACCTTCGTTATATCCGAATAACTTCAGATCACTCCCTTCTTTTCTAAATTTCACTTCTTCAAATTTTACATCTGTAAATTGAACAATATCGTCTCCAGTGGTACCTCCACTGTAGTCATATACGATATCTTGACCATGTCCTTTACTAAAGACATAGGTATCTCCTTGATAGCCACCTTCTAGATAGTCGTTACCCGTACCGCCAATTAAGGTATCTGAACCATTTCCACCATAGAGTTTGTCATTCCCTGAACCACCATCTAGTACATCATCATATCCTGAAGCATTAACGATATCGTCTCCTGCACCAGCTTTTACTATGCTCTTATAACTCCATGTTGTAATAGTTTCGCCTGCATCTGTACCTTCAATGGTCAATCCATTCTGACGTAAATAATCAAGCGTGATCGTTTGATCTGAGAATACGAATTTCTCAATATCTGAATAAGTCTTAAAGAAATCTTTTATTGTGACCGAATCACCTTCGTTATATCCGAATAACTTCAGATCACTCCCTTCTTTTCTAAATTTCACTTCTTCAAATTTTACATCTGTAAATTGAACAATATCGTCTCCAGTGGTACCTCCACTGTAGTCATATACGATATCTTGACCATGTCCTTTACTAAAGACATAGGTATCTCCTTGATAGCCACCTTCTAGATAGTCGTTACCTGTACCGCCAATTAAGGTATCTGAACCATTTCCACCATAGAGTTTGTCATTCCCTGAACCACCATCTAGTACATCATCATATCCTGAAGCATTAACGATATCGTCTCCTGCACCAGCTTTTACTATGCTCTTATAACTCCATGTTGTAATAGTTTCGCCTGCATCTGTACCTTCAATGGTCAATCCATTCTGACGTAAATAATCAAGCGTGATCGTTTGATCTGAGAATACGAATTTCTCAATATCTGAATAAGTCTTAAAGAAATCTTTTATTGTGACCAAATCACCTTCGTTATATCCGAATAACTTCAGATCACTCCCTTCTTTTCTAAATTTCACTTCTTCAAATTTTACATCTGTAAATTGAACAATATCGTCTCCAGTGGTACCTCCACTGTAGTCATATACGATATCTTGACCATGTCCTTTACTAAAGACATAGGTATCTCCTTGATAGCCACCTTCTAGATAGTCGTTACCCGTACCGCCAATTAAGGTATCTGAACCATTTCCACCATAGAGTTTGTCATTCCCTGAACCACCAGAAAGTGTATCGATACCATCAGCGCCATTAAGAGTGTCATTGCCTGCACCACCTAATAATATTTCTGACTTAGATGATCCATTTAGAATATCAATATCATTAGTACCAACAATATATTTAAAGGCTGTTGGGTACTTCATAAGGAAAGTATTAATTTCAACCAATGTACTATCATCAAATTTTTCATAGTTTTCAAAAATAAGTAATTGAAGTCCCTCAAATCCTTTTTTAACAATATCACTGTATACATTCGCAATATGATCAGTAAACTCAATCAACTCAATGAAAGTATTTTTAATATCAAATGAGAATTTTGTCTCAAATAATTGCTCAACATTTTTAAAATTCTGAATATATCCAATATCACCGTTATCTTTTAATATCCATTCTTTCTCAATTTCATCTTCATAATTTTTATAAATTGCTGTCTGTCCATATAAACCTTTGTAAATGGAGAAAGTAATATCATCATAAATATTATTGATTGCTTTAGTTGTCTTGATAATATCGTCTTCACGGATATAAAAGAGCTTTTCTGTCTTAGTTCCCATGAAAGAGTCAATAACACCAACTTTAGATTTAGCCGCATTAAAAGCGGATTGAATTGCTGGATCAACTTTATCAAAACTAATCGTTGGCCCCCTGTTTCCACCAGCAATACCAACACCTTGCCCATTCGAGCTCACCATTGATTCCCATAACCCCTCTGTATACTCATGGTATGAAGGATCTGTTTTAGCCCACGCTTTTAATAATGCTGGTAAAAGTTCTTTTTGTGCTTCAGTTGTTTCCGCAGACTCATATTGTTTTACCAGTTGCTCCAGACTTGATGATTGAGCCATTGCTTCGCGAAGATCACGTACTCGACCATATCCTTTTAAATCTGGCAAATCTTGTATTTCTTTATTTACTTCAATTTTATTCGTGAATTCACTGTAAATTGAATCAAAACTGAAATTAACATCTCCCATAATATGAGTAGTGCCATCAATTTTTTCATAAGAACCTACTTGAGCTAAAATATTATTTCCAGCTAAAGCAGTATTTGTATCTTTATAATTTACATTTAATGATTTAATTCCTATCTCTTCTAGAGTAAATAGTTCATTCTCCTGACTTTTACCATCTTGATTTAGATCCCTCCAAACTTTTAGCTTACTGAAGTCTTCATCATTGGCATCTATTTTTCCGTTTTTGTCTGTATCTAAATCGGCTAATGCATCAAAACCATGTTTCGCTTTTTCGCCATTTTTAAGACTGGTATTATCACCAAAGACCTCTGTACCATCATTGATGATGCCATCTCCATTACGGTCAAATACTAGCAGTCCATCATGTGGGCTAACCCAACCAGTTGCTGTCTTAAGCCCATCGGCATCGTTATCAAAAAGGGCACCATTTAATTTATTGTGTGCAATAGTTTCAATACCATCGCCATCTAAGTCTAGAATAAGTGGATCATAATAGTAATGATGCCCTTCACGATTTAGACCAAACCAATCCTTTATGAAATCTGGAGTAACATCATCTACCCATTTTGAAATATTGTCTGGATCAAATAATTTATCCAACCCAAAAGGTAAATCAATACCATTTTCAGCAATATGATTATAAAGTTTATATAAAAGCTCCCCTACAGCTTTACCACCTTGATAAGCACCGTATAAAAGAATACCTGCTAAAACCACCTCACCCAATACTGGGACACCAAGTAAGCCAGCTATAACAGGCACCAACTCTGCACCGGCAGCAAATATGACTGTTCCTATAACAGCTTGAGGTCCATATTCTTGTGCTTGTTCTTGGAATGGTTTCCAATTACCAGTTTCTAGACCAACAACTAATCCTTCAAATGTATTATTCAGAAAATCGGCGGCCATGACGCCAGCACCGACCTTTCCACCAATCAAGCTGTCACTTAAATATTTTCCTAAATTGTTCGCCATTTCAGGATTAAGTTTAATTTGCCCATTTTCTACTTGGAGCATATTATTTTTAATAATTTGTTGAGTATCTTGCCTTACTGTCTCTAAACTTCCATTTACGAGTTTTAGTGATTTATTTAGTGCATCTGCTACAACTTGAAGGTCTACATACCCACGTTGCGATCCAAGCTTTACATCTACAAGTATAGATTCTTTAGTTCCCTGAATTTTTGTAATTTCTGCATCAATAATGACTTTTTCAGCTTGTAACCTAGAAATTTCATTTTGAATATTTGATTTTTCAGCTTCAGAAAGTACATTATTTTTTAAAGCTTCTGTGAATTGATTTGTTTTTTGAATATTTTGTGTGAGATCAGCAGATGAATTCACCAACTTTTCATAAATACCAGAAGGTGGTTTGTCAGAAATACCATTTACATAAGCTTTAGCATGGGTATAATTTTCTATAATTATTTTTTTATTAGCATCACTAAGACTACGATCTCCATTAATTAATTTTTCCAAGTCATTTCTCATCGCTTCCGTTAAAGGAATTGAGTCGTAAGATTGGGTTTTTATGATTTCAATAGCTTCAGCTATAGCTGTTTTGGTAAACTCTACATTTCCAGCACTTGTCTTACCTTCGTCATTAACTCTCACATTTTCATTTGCAACTTTTGCATATTTTATGTCATTTTCAGCAAATGTTTCTAATCGTGCTTCTGCCTGTTTAAAACGCTCTGAATCAGCATTTTTTAATTGCTCAACCGTTATGACATGTTGATCTAAATAATTATTGATACTTTGTTTAGCAATGTCTTTATTACCATTTAAGATAATTTCACCACTAACTAACCCCTCTCTTAGAGTTGCCTGTAAATCAATAATTGCTAGTTTTTTTTGATCGACCGTTAAATTACCATCAATAATAATTTCTTTAACCCATTGTTTAACAGCCTTATTATATTCAGGATGCTGAGTATAATGCTGTGATGCACCAATTGAAATATCAGATATAGGGTGTCCACTGTCTTGTAAAGCTTTAGCCATCTCTGCACGATCAGCATCAGAATATAAAGCAATTCGATTATTAAATGATTGTAAAGCAGTATTCTTATACTTATCATCTGAAATATTTGATGTGTCACTACCTAATAGTTTGTTCAGTTGATCTTTAAATTCACTATTAAAAAGTTCAACAGGTAAAATATGATGGACTTGGAAAGATGAAGTAGCCATGTTGATTGTTCCTATTTTTTATTTTCTAATTTGTTTTTATTTAAGATCACATAAAAATAATTGCCATGCATCACTCAATTGAGCTTCATCTAAAGCTTTTTTAAGTTCATCAGACATAAAAATTGAATTATCAAGTTCAGGATCTCTCCACAAATCAATATCACATTCAACAGCCTCCTTTTTTATGGCAATAGCACGATCCGCATAGTCCGCATGGTATAACTCAAAAAGTTGATAATCTTTATGTCTAGCATTTCTATATTTTGTTAAGTCTTGTGTACTATATTCTGGATAGAAAAAGCTTCGCAATTCAGTAATATTGAAAAAATAATAAGTTTGATCATTTACCAATTCATTGAATTGAATATCAAAAAATGATAAGGGATAGAGTACGCTTTCTCCTAAGCGAAATTTCTTCAGCACATTAGCGCACTGTTCAGTGAGAATAATGAAACCTTCTTGTGTACGGAAAAAACTTGGTAGTTTGACTGTTTTACTAAAACCGTGAGCATATAAGATTGTAGGTGCATTAGCAGGTAATATTTTTTCAGCTAGATGATATTTTTTAGTAACTTCTATCCGAGCATCAAGTAATTTAGCTCTACGTTCTTTTTCTTCTGGTGAGTTTTCTTTAAGTTTATGAAACTCAACATAATCAAAAGTATCAGGAAAGGATAAACCAAATACTCGATAGTTTTCATCAAACATAATCGTTGTTGTCCATACGTTACTAGACATATTTTCCTCTTTTAAGTTTTTGTAAAGTTTGTTTTGTAATACTAGCATTAAGCGCATTTTTATAGGATGAAAATTCCAGTTCAACGACAAAATTTGTCGTACAAAAAACAGCCTTTCAGTTTCACTAACTTATTATCTTAAGTGCATACAGAGAATTTATTAATAAATAATGAAATGATTTTAAATATTATTTACACAAAATCTAAAATAGCTACCCCAACCCATCCAAAAAACACCCCACTAACCGTTCTCGATCATCCACACTGTTTTCACCCTGAAGCTGAACCATTGCCCCATCAATCACAAACAAGAACATATGTGCATCTTGTTTTGAGGCATTCACATTGCTGGTTAAAAGCAGTTTATAAATTTCATCAATCAGCCAGTGTCGATACTCAACTACGATTTGATAAGCATTGGGATAGCGCTTTTCAATTTCAAAAATAGCCTTAAACGGTAGATGATAAAACCCTTCCAGATTGGCATGTAAAAAGAAAATATGCTTAAGCTTTTCAAAAACAGTAAAGTCTTTCTTTTTATAAATCATCGTAAACACTTCTTCTTTCAGTGCATCTTTTTGAAAGGTTAAACTCATTTCAATCAAACGCTCTTTAGAATAGAAGTATTTATAAAACGTGGCTTTGGGAATTCTGGCAGACTCAATAATACGGTTTACCCCAACATGATGAAAACCGTATAGGTTAAAGAGTCTTCGGGAGGTATCGAGTACCCTTAAAGCTCGAAATGAAATATCTAAATTTGACATATATCTTCCCTATAAATATTTTTTGTTTTAATGAGATAAAAACCACACTCGATATTGTTATAAGCAAAGAAGCATACAAAGGCTTCAAAAGGTAACCAAAGTGGATCTCAAGTTTTATTGTTGATATTTTTTAGGTATAACCAGCCAATGCTTAAAAGCCCAAAGGCTGTTAAACCGTGCTAAACACTAATTTGAAGGTGTACGAATAAAATACATGGCCAACTCCTGAACAATTCAAAATTCTGCCAATGTATAAAAAATTATGGTGGCAGAACGAAAGAAGGTTGACAGACTGGTTCGACCCCAGCACACCCGAAGGTGTCCCTCTCCCGCCCTACCGCAACGAGAGGGGACGAGAAGTTTACATGCAAAACTATCCCTCAGATGGAATAATTCTGATGCAGTCGAAAAACGGTCTGTCAAAACCGACTGGCAATGTAGGCCAGCCAGCAAAGAATAATCGGAGATTTTTCGGGTGTCAATGTCGGATTTTGTGTAAAACATTAAAATTATTATTATTTTTCAATCAATTAAGCAATTGATTATGATTGTATTAAACCAGCGTATTTGATCAATTCAACCGATCAAAACGCCTTATTATTTTTAGCTCTGGCATAAGGCGTAAACCAAAAAGCAAACTGGCTTTAAGCAAACTAGCTTTAAGCAACCTCGGTCTGCCCAACATGATGATAAGAACGATTAAAATAAACCAAGCTTTGATCATGTTCACTTTGTTGAATCGCCACGATACGACAAATAAAAATCGTATGTGTTCCGACTTCTTGAATTTGCTCAATCTCGCAATCAAAATTCACCAAAGCATCATCTAAAACTGGTGCGCCAGTTTCCAATTCCGTCCAAACACCATGTTTAAATCGTTCTTCTGGGCTTAATTTAGACGAAAACGCTTTAGAAATATGCTGATGATGTGCACTTAAAACATTTACAGTTAAAATTTTATTTTCAACAAAATGCACATGCGAACTCGCCGCTTTATTCATACAGACCAATAAAGTCGGAGGCGAATCCGTCACACTACATACGGCAGACGCAGTAAATCCGTAACGACCAGACAAACCTGTCGTGGTAATGACACTGACTGCACTGGTCAACAAAGACATTGCATTTCTAAAGTCTGTTGCTTCAATCATTTCATTGTTCCTAAATTGAACCGTACTTTTTTAGATTTAGCATTACCCTGCTATTCCGTCATGTAGGCACTGCATCTGGATGAGTTTCTCAGTAGAACTGATGTTCTCTAAATTGTGATCAGGGTTTCCCTTTGGGTCTTGGATATCCATTCACCCAAACAGGTCACCCTTTTTACACCACAATATCGTTGAATACTAGCGGCTAAGTTCTTTACGAACGATTTCTGCGCCAGCACTTAGAGCATTAAGTTTGCCCCTTGCAACTTCACGAGATAAAGGAGCCATACCACAGTTAGTCGATGGATAAAGCTTATCTGCATCTACAAACTGAAGTGCTTTTCGTAATGTGTTGGCAACTTCTTCGGCCGTTTCAATGGTATTGGTCGCCACATCAATAGCACCAACCATTACTTTCTTACCACGGATCAATTCGATCAGATCCATTGGCACACGAGAGTTTTGGCATTCTAAAGAAACGATATCAATTTTAGATTGTTGAAGTTTAGGGAAAGCTTCTTCATATTGGCGCCATTCTGAACCTAATGTCTTTTTCCAATCTGTATTGGCTTTGATGCCATAGCCATAACAAATATGCACCGCAGTTTCACATTTAAGCCCTTCAAGCGCTCTTTCTAAAGTCGCAACACCCCAGTCGTTGACTTCATCAAAAAATACATTAAATGCAGGTTCATCAAATTGGATAATATCCACACCCGCAGCTTCTAACTCTTTGGCTTCTTCATTAAGGATTTTGGCAAATTCCCAAGCAAGTTTTTCACGGCTTTTATAGTGCGCATCATACAGCGTATCAATCATCGTCATTGGACCAGGCAACGCCCATTTAATCGGCTGATTGGTTTGTTGACGTAAAAACTTAGCATCATCAACAAAAACAGGCTTTTGACGAGACACCGCACCGACAACAGTTGGTACGCTTGCATCATAGCGATTACGAATGCGTACAGTCTCACGTTTCTCAAAATCAACACCGTTGAGATGTTCAATGAACGTGGTGACAAAGTGTTGGCGGGTTTGTTCGCCATCACTAACAATATCGATTCCAGCGTGTTGTTGCTCTTGCAATGACAAACGCAAAGCATCTTGTTTGCCTTCAATTAATTGCTCATCTTGTAATTTCCAAGGTGACCAAAGTTTTTCAGGCTCGGCAAGCCAAGAAGGTTTTGGTAGGCTGCCAGCAGTTGAAGTCGGTAATAATATTTTCATAATCAATAATCTTGTCTATCTAGGTAAATTAAGCAACGTAATTTGCAGACCACTGCTCAAGGATATGTTTGTATGGCTTGATGAACTGCTCTTCAGTAAATTTCCCTTGCTTAATCGCCAACTGACCACGCTCTTCTCGGTCATACACAATACGAGTAAGTGAATAATCCTGATGCTTTAAACTTGGTTGGTAAGATTTACCTGCCACAGAATTCGCGTTGTAAATCTCAGGTCGGTAAATCTTTTGGAAGGTTTCCATGGTGCTGATAGTCCCGATCAACTCAAGGTTAGTGTAATCACTCAGCAAATCACCACGGAAGTAAAATGCCAAAGGCGCAACACTATTAGGCGGCATAAAATAGCGAACCTGCAAACCCATTTTTCCGAAGTATTCATCTGTTAATGAATATTCATCTTGCAGATATTCAACACCCAATACTGGATGTACATTTGCAGTACGGTGATACACCTTGCTACTTGAAACACTAAGACAAATCACAGGTGACTTTTTAAAGTTTTCTTTATACGCATTTGAATTTACAAATGCGTTGAAAATTTTCCCATGAAGCTCACCATAGTTTTCTGGCAGGCTAAATTGATCTTTATTTTTATTATGTTCTAACAGCAATACACTAAAATCATAATCACGCACATAAGAAGAAAAATTGTTGCCCACAATACCTTCAATACGTTGATTATTTTTGTGATCAACAATATTGGTTTTCAATATTTCAATCGTAGGGAAAGTCTCACCGTTGCCTTCGATATCAATATCAACTGAAATGATTTCTAGCTCGACAGAATAACGATCTGCTTCAGGATTATCCCAATGCGCTAAAGCATTAAAACGATTGTCAATCATCGTTAGGGTATTGCGCAAATTGTCATGGCGACTCTCACCTCTTGCTAAATTGGCAAAGTTGGTTGTGATACGCGTATTATTAGAGGGATGATAGTTTTCGTCGAAACTAATGCTCTTAATCGTAAATGTAAAATCTTTACTCATGATGATCTGATACCCTAATTTCTGAAATAAACCTGAATTTTTTTCATGCTCTTTCTGAACCATCCAATTTCTTTTTGGATCTATCCAGTCAATAGTATTTCCCGTATTTTCTGACTTGTACTTAGTCGCTCAATTCAGAATCAACGATAATCTTGTCTATCGTGAAGCGCTTGGTGTAATTTATACCGCAATCCGTACATGAATAAAAATGATATAATTTCACAAAAAAGTGAACCAAATTCATGTTTAGGGGTGAGCAACATGAATAAATGGATTGTGAGGCTGGGATGTTTGATCAAATCTCAATAGATGAGTAATCAAAAATGCTGTTAAAAGCGTATATAAACAAACTGTTGTGATTGCTAATGTGTTGCGCCGTATTGTGTTGGTTGCTATTTGGCTTTTTTCTTGGCTTAGTGAATTAAGAAGAAATGAAGATCGAAAGTATTATTTTGATTGATCATTTAACTTTTTCTATTGTGGAGCTGTTGGGTAAAAGTCACCTATTCAAAGATTTTAATAACTTAAAATCCGCATATATTTGAAAACAAAATTATTTACTCATTCATCACTAATTTTTTTCATATTTATAGTCTTAAACGATTTCGCTGAGATGTTTATACACCATCCAGTTATATCCAAAATCAACTAAATAACATTGTAATATTTTGGGCAAAATTATAATTTTAAGCATGCAATAATAGAGTCAGTATCATTTTGCAAAGAATAGATTGAAAGTAAAAAAATCTAACAATTCAAACTCACCCAACATATAAAGTTGATCCACTTCACATTATGCGATTAAAATTTGGATAAATTTTTTCTTAAAAATATATAAAAATTTACAATAAAAATGAGTAGCTTAGTTAAGTTTAATCATCACAAAACGAAATATTCCCTATTTATTTTCAGGTTTTTTTATGGTTTTTATAATTAAACAATGTATTCCTCTTAACTTTTCCATTAAAATAAGCCAAATATCTTTTTGTAATTCGTCACCACCCTCTCCTATTGTACCTATTGAGTGGTAACACGAATAAAACATGCCTTTGAAAATTCGCGTGGCTAATAAACTGTAATGACTCAAGCAACTCAGCATCCTATGGAATCCATTTCCAACATCCGTGTATTGGATGAATGGCAAGAAGAAATTCCAGAGGATTTATATATTCCTCCTGCTGCATTCGAAATTCTGCTTGAACATTTCGAAGGACCACTCGACTTTTTAATTTATCTGATTCAAAAAAATGGTTTCGATCTTTTACAGTTAGATATTGCCCCGATTGCAACACAATACTTGTCTTATATGGACGGTATGAAATCGTTAAATATCGAATTAACCGCTGACTATATGGTGATGGCAGCATTATTGGCAGATTTAAAATCTCGCTTGTTATTGCCAAAACCAAAAACTATTCATATTGAAAAAGATCCAAAACAGGAATTAATCGATCGCTTAGAAACCTATTTACGGATTAAAAAAGCAGCTGAACGTTTAGGGCAGATGCCTGTTTTAGACCGAGATACTTTTGCGACCCATGTCGCGATTGGTCATATTCCAAAAGTGTATGAAGGTTATGACGTTGAGATGCTAAAAGATGCATTGTATTGCATTTTTAACCGCCCTGAACCCATAACCCATAAGATTGAACAAGAACCTATATTACTTGAAGAACGCATTGCTTATATCGAATATATGATTGAATCTGGAGAAGTTCTCAGTTTCCAAGAATTACTCAAGCCAAACCAAGGTCGAATGGGCATGGTGGTTACATTTATGGCAATCTTGGAGCTGACCCGTCAGCAAAAAGTCCAAATTATTTCTTCTGGTGTTGAGGCCCCGCTTGCAATTCAAGGAGCAACGGCATGACCATTGATCAAAATAATGCCTTTAATGTTGATGAATTACATCACGAAGTTCTGATGCAACTTGAAGCGATTATCTTTGCAAGTGATGCCCCTGTATCTCTTGCTCGCTTAAAAGAAGCATTTCAAAATCAGTATTCTAAACAACAGTTGCAACAGTATTTACAGCAATTGTCTGTGTTACAACATGGTCGTTCAATCGAACTTGTCGAAACAGCACAAGGTTATCGTTTTCAAGTGCGGGCAAAATACCGCAACGTGATTGCGCAAGTTTGGCCAGATCGACCAACTCGATTATCGCCGTCACTGTTAGAAACAGTTGCAGTGATCGCTTATCATCAGCCAGTAACCCGTGCTGATATTGAGCAAATACGAGGGGTTACAAATAATAGTCAAATACTCAGGACTTTGTTTGATTGGAACTGGATTAAAGAATCTGGTTACCGAGAACTCCCAGGTAGACCCGCGTTGTTAGTGACAACGCCACAATTTTTAAATGCTTTTGGTCTAGTGTCTTTAGATCAATTGCCTCCCCTACAGGATGCCAAGGAAGCTTTTATGATTTTGGATGCGCAAGCTGCCAAGTCTTAAATAGGTGCACTGTTGATGATTATTTCTAAGGTTATGCTGTCATGAGTGAAAAATTGCAAAAGGTACTCGCACGAGTGGGTTTGGGCTCTCGCCGTTATATGGAAGAGGTCATTGCCGCTGGTCGTGTAAGTGTCAATGGGCAGGTTGCTCAAGTGGGCGAACGTATTGAACCAGGTGATGAGCTTCGCATCGATGGTCGTAAAGTTCAGTTCCAAATTGAAGACGAAATTCGTCGTCGTGTATTGATTTACTACAAACCTGAAGGTGAAATCTGTTCTCGTAATGATCCAGAATCTCGCCCGACTGTGTTTGATCACTTACCCCCGATTTCCAATGACCGTTGGGTGATGGTGGGTCGTCTAGATATCAACTCAACAGGTTTATTACTTTTTACAAATGATGGTGAACTTGCCAATCGTTTAATGCATCCCTCAAATGAAATCGAACGTGAATATGCAGTTCGAGTCATGGGTGAAGTAACGCCTCAACTCAAAAACAACATGACAAATGGCGTTGTTTTAGATGATGGTCCAGCAAAATTTGAATCTTTCTCTGAAATTGGTGGTGAAGGGATCAATCGCTGGTACCAAGTCGTTGTAAAAGAAGGTCGTAACCGTGAGGTTCGCCGTATTTTTGAATCACAAGGTCTAAAAGTAAGTCGCTTGCTCCGTACTCGTTACGGTACTGTGATTTTGCCTCGTGAACTTCGTACAGGTCGTTGGATGGAACTTGATAAAACTGATATCGATAATTTAACCAAAGCTGTTGAACTGAAACCACGTCAAGGCACAGGTTTATTTGGTATGGCAAAACGTCGTACTGAACGTATGCAAGACAAACCTATGGCTGCGCGTCGTGGTGGATTCCTGCGTCAACAACGTCGTGATAGTGAAGGTGAAGAAGCTCACAACCATCAAAATGATCGTCGTGATGCTCAGCCAAGTGCAAACCAATATGGTCAAAACCGCACTGAAAATCGTACTGACAATCGCAATGAACGCTCTGAAAACCGCTTTAATAAAGCACGTTCTGGTGGCAACAGCTACAACAATGACCGTGCGGACAACCGTGGTAATAGTTTTAATAGCAACCGTTCTGAAAACCGTTATGGCAATCAACAAAACCGTAATCGTTCAGAAGGCCGTTATAATCCAAACGAGCGTCTAGATCGTTCAGATCGCCAAGAACGTAGTGAACAACCTGAAAAGAAAAAACCGTTTGTTGTGACAAAAGGTTTTAAAAAGTTCTAAGTTCTGAATAGACTTAAAGAGCAAAAGCCACTATTTTTAAATAGTGGCTTTTTTTCGTTTAAACTATGCGCTACATCATGCATTAAGATTTAAATATATTACTGTAGGCTATGCCTCAGCTTGTGCTGTAAACAAAACAGTGCAAAACCCTTTAAGCAATATGATCTTAATATGGTAATAACAATATGAATAAAAAATACCTGATCCTCATTCCCTTATTTCTTATCTGGTTTATTGCGTCTATATCGATAGCATATCAAGGGCTGTTTTATTCAGAGTATTTGATCAATTTTCTTAGAAAGAAACCACAGGATTATGGTTATCCACTTTTTCAGGTTGTCATTTTATGCTCAATTTATGGCCTATGGATGTGGAGCTATGCCTATTTACTTTGCTCAGAAACAGCCATTCGCAGACCATTTCTTAGCTATACAGTCTGTTCAATCTTACCGATTGTTATTCCAGTCTATGGCGTAATCATACTGATTTACTCACCACCTGATATAATCACTTTTATTCTAATCAGTTGTGCAACCAGCCTATTTCATTTTTTATTATTGCCTATTCTTATGCCTATCTATCGCAAGTATATTTATCCTAAACAAAACGCATCAGCTTAATCGTGTTATATATCAATAAAAATACTCCTTACGCTACTACAACTGTAGCTCTCCCTGTTAGAAAAAGAGGGAGAGCAACCTGAGACTAAATTAATTAACTTCAGTAATACCCCCCTCCTTTTTCAAAGGTGAGAAGTATCAACTTCGCAAAGAGGAAGATTTGAAATCCTTAACGGACTGACAGCAACTGAATCCAGCAGCTCTCACATAACAAAAATCTAAATCACCTGTCTGGTTCCTTGTGGAATTGAACTCAGTAAGCGTTTGGTATAGTCATGTTGTGGTGATTGATATAACTCATCCGAATTGGCGATTTCAACAATATCACCATGGTTCATCACCATAATTTGATCCGAAATATATTTCACCACAGACAAATCATGTGAGATAAAAATATAACTTAAGCCAAATTCATCTTGCAGATCTTGAAGTAAGTTTAGGACTTGCGCTTGAACCGATACATCAAGTGCCGAGACTGATTCATCACAGATTAAAATTTCAGGTTTTAAGGTTAAACAGCGTGCGATTGCAATACGTTGACGTTGCCCCCCAGAAAACTCATGCGGATAACGATCAAAGGCTTGCACAGGTAAGCTTACTCTTTCCAGTAATTCTAAAGCCATCTTTTTACGTTCATTATCATTTGCACCAATTTTATGAACTTGCATCGGCTCCATCAAAATTTGCCCCACGGTAAAACGCGGATTAAGTGAAGCATAGGGATTCTGAAAGATGATCTGAATCTTACGTTGATACTGGGCAAACTCTTTTTCAGACATTGCCAAAATATCTTTACCTTGAAATAAAGCTTGGCCGCCAGAAGCTTGTTGCAAACGCATCAACAATAAACCAATGGTGGTTTTACCTGAGCCTGACTCCCCCACGAGCCCTAAAGTCTTCCCTTTCGCCAGTTGGAAAGATGCCCCTTTGACTGCTTGAAATTCATCTTTGCCAAATAGCCCTTTACGGCTAAAAAATGATTTTTTTAAATCACGCACATCTAAAATAATTTCTTCACCGCCAACTAGGCCGCGCTTGCGCTCCGCAAAATCCACCTCAGGCAAACTCACCACCTCAGTCACAGGTGCATCTTGGGCTTGCATAAAATCACTAATGACCGGTAAGCGATATGGACGATGCGAAAGTTGCGGACGGCATAATAATAATGCTTTGGTATAGGCATCTTGTGGCTGTTCTAAAACAGCTTTTGCTAAACCTTGTTCACGAATTTCACCATGACGCATCACAATCACTTCATCGGCAATTTCACTCACCAATGCCAAGTCATGGGTAATAAACAACATCGACATTTGACGGCGCTTACGTAAAGCCTCCAACAAATCCAATATTTGTTTTTGGATGGTGACATCTAATGCTGTGGTCGGCTCATCAGCAATCAGTAATTTGGGTTCACAAGCAATTGCCATGGCAATCATGACCCGTTGCTGTTGACCACCAGACAGTTGACTGGGGTAAGCATCAATCTTGCTTTCAGGGGATGGAATCCCAACTTCAGTGAGTAATTCCAAAGTGCGTTGTCGTGCTTGTTTACGCCCCATATTTAAATGGATACGCATAATTTCAGCGATTTGATCACCCACTGTAAACACAGGATTAAGTGAAGACATCGGTTCCTGAAAAATCATAGCAATGTCTTTACCACACATTGCACGCATTTGTTTACTGCTTAAACTGAGTAAGTCTTTGCCTTCAAAAATAATTTTACTGTTTTCAGCAATACGAGATTGACCTTTGGGTAATAAACCCATGGTTGCCAATGAAGTTACTGATTTGCCACTGCCAGATTCGCCAACCAAGGCAACGGTAGTATTGGCAGGAATCTGAAATGAAATACCTTTTACGGTTTCAATAAATTGCTTATTTTCACCCTTAAAACTCACACTCAGATTTTCAACACTGAGTAGCACAGGAGGTGTCGCTTGTTGTTCTGACATCTTTAGGCTCCTTATTTTAGTTTAGGGTCTAATGCATCACGCAATGCATCTGTAAACATTGAAAATGCGGTCACAAGCACGGCCATCGCTACTGAGGCTGCCACCAATTGCCACCATTTACCTAAAATCAGCTCACTTTGCGCTTCATTCAACATACTGCCCCATGACACCACCCCCACAGGTACACCAAAGCCCAAGAAGCTTAAAATCACTTCAGACTTAATAAATGCAACCACCAAGATCGACATCTGAACCAACGCAATATGGCTTACATTAGGGAAAATATGCACAAACATCCGTCGGGTATTACTGACACCAATTGCTTTGGCTGCCAGCACATACTCGCGTGAATTATGTTTCATATATTCGGCACGAATTAAACGGAATACCCCAGTCCAACCCGTTAATCCCAAAATTAAAACAATGGAAAGAATACCTTTTTGTTGCAGTACAGCGGCAATCGCCAACACCAACAATAGATAAGGTATCGAGGTAAAAATGTTATAAAACCAGTTTAGAACATCATCCACCCAACCACCAAAGTAACCAGCGATTGCCCCTAAGAATGTACCGATTACCACGGCCAGCAATGCCGAGATTAAGCCCACAATAATTGAGGTTTCTGCGCCTTTAATGGTTTTGAGTACAACATCCTGTCCCCATTTATCTGCACCGAAAGGCAAGGTTTGTTTGAGTTCACTTTGCTGATCAAGTAAATGCCCACCCAATTGCTGATCAATGGCTTTCATATCTTCTGCAAGCGGATCTTGAATACCGTAGTAGTCAATCGTGCCACCTGAAGCTTGTTCTGTTGCAATTTCAGTATTTAACTCTTTGATCACATCTTTTAAAGGATCAACAGGATTTTCAGGTAAGGCCTCTACAGTTGCGGCTTTTTTTGCAGAATCTTGCGTGTTTTGATCTGCCCCGATAAATGTAGGTGGCGCATAACTCACGGCTACTTCTTTATTCCAATTTGATGCAATCACACCCGTCATGGAGAGTACCAATATGATGAAATAACACAGCAACACCAATAACGACAGCATAGCGATACGATCTGCTTTTAAACGTCGCATCGCCAATCGCCATAAACCGGGAGAAGTCTGTTGTTCTTGGGCGTCTACTTTTTTCGATAAAATTCCGAGCATCATCCCACCTACTTCAACTGTACGCGTGGATCAACCACTTTATAAATCAAATCAGCGATCAGGTTAAAAATCATGGTCGCAGCGGCAACATAGACCGTGATTGCCTTAATCACAGGAAAGTCGCTTCGTTCTACTGCAATAATGACTTCTCGCCCAATCCCCGGAATACCAAAAAATCGCTCAATTAAAAATGCCCCAATCAATAACGCTGGCAGGCTCGACATCACGTCAGTAATAATCGGAATAGATGCATTACGCAATACATGTACGCCTAAGATACGTCCCTCACCGACCCCTTTTGCCCGTGCAGTACGGACATAGTCCTGATTGACTTCATCCAAGACAAAGCTACGATATAGACGTAAAGTCGGTGCAATACTCACCACCAACATGATTAAGATTGGCAATAGTGCGTATTGCAATAGATTTTCACTGAGACTATCGCTCCAACCTTGTACAGGAAACCATCCCAGTTTATAGGCAAGACCGTACTGAAATACGATGATATACACCAAAATACTGATCGACATCCCAATGGTACATAACAACATCACCATACGATCCGTCAATGAACCACGTACCGAAGCAACAGCCAAAGCCAGAATGATTGAAATCACGGTTTGTAAAATTGTCAGTGGAATGATGATGGTCAGCGATGGACCTAAACGGGTCAGGATAATGTTTGAAACCGATTCCCCAGTACTCCAGCTATTGCCATAATCAAAAGTCAGGATTTGCTTAATAAAAATCCACAATTGAACGTAATATGGTTGATCTACCCCAAGTTGCTGACGAATATTTTCAATCTGTTCAGGGTTTGCCATTTTTCCAGCAAGGATATAAGCAGGATCTCCGCCAACCCAGTTAAATAGAAAGAAAATCAGCAACACGACTCCCAACATGGTCGGAATCATTTGCCATATACGGCGCGTGATATATGCCAGCATAGTTCTAATTCCTTTTAATCACGTTGACCAGTAATTTCTTGAAAGAATGCCTTGTTATCTGGTTCTCTGCCCAAGAAATCAACCACCAGCTGCTCTGCTTTCTTTTGTCCACCTTGTGACAAAATCGCTTTACGATAACGTGCTCCAACCTCTGGATTATTTAAGTTATCGCCAAAAGCTGAAAGCATGTCTAAGGCCATCACTTCTGACCACATATAGCCATAATAGCCGACTTGGTATCCGCCCATAATATGACCAAACTGTCCTGGGAATTCTGTGGTCGGCACATACCCTAAAGCGGTTTGATTTTCGAGTTTTTTCCATACATCTAAAGGCTGGGTTTTTAAAGCATCTGCGGTATGCAGTGCCATATCATATTGCGCATATAAGGTTTGACGAGAATAGAACAATCCACGACCATAGTTTTTAACGGCTTTTAATTTACCAATCAATTCATCATCGACACGCGGACAGGCTGGTTTACAATAATTGGCTAAGGTCGATAGTGTCTCTTTACGACGTGCCCATTCTTCATACATCTGTGACGGCGCTTCAACAAAATCTCGCTCGACTGAAGTACCAGATTGCGAGGCATAACGGGTGTTTGACAAAATTCCATGTAAAGCATGTCCAAACTCATGCACAAAAGTTTCCAGTTCATCACTGTTTAGACCTTTGCGGTTAAAGTTGGTGACTAAGGCTGAAATCGGTTTACGCTGGGTCAGGGTACTGCCACCCTTAACGCCCCACACCGCTGCATGACCATACTTTCCTTCACGTGGAAATTTATCGATATATAAACCACCTAAAAGCTGACCTGTTTTCTGATCTGTGACATCGTAATATTCAACTTCATCTTGCCAGACATCAACTTTGGCAGGCTTAAATTCAATCCCATATAGATTTGATGAAATTGCAAATAACCAATCTTGTGATGCTTGGGTCGGAAAATATTCGCGCATTTTTTCTTGGTCAATTTTGTACTTTTCTTGACGCAATTTTTCGCTCCAATAGCCCTCACTCCAACGGTTAATTTCCGCTTTTTCCACTGGGATATTTAAGGTCTTGGCTTTAAATTCACGCAGTGTTTGCACTTCTTTTTTCTCTAATGGCGCAACCGTACTATGTACCTCATTGAGGAATTTATTGACCGTTTCAGGATTCTTGGCCATACGGTTTTTCAATGCCCAATCGGCATAACTGGCTTTACCAAATAATTGTGCAAGTTCATGCCGTAGATCAATCGCCTGTTTAAGCAACACTAAATTCTTTTCAGTACCACGGCGGGTATAAGCAATTTGATAACGTTTACGTGCATCATCACTGTCTGCCAATTCCATAAAAGGACGGTATTCTGGGTAGTCAAAGCCCAATAGATAATTGCCTTTTTCATTTTTCTTTAGATTGGCAATATAGCTTTCTGGTAAGCCTTTTAATTCGGCTGGGGTAAATTCTAATTTTTCAGGATTATCTCGAATGTTGCGGGCATATTCTTGTTGAATCTTGGTCAATTCATCTAAAATCACTTTTAAACGTGCTTGTTTTTCTGCGGGAAGTTGTACCCCTGTATCTTCAAAACCATCTAAAATATCTTGGCGATATTTTCGGTCAATCTCATCACTGGCTTTGGTTTTTTTAATTTGCTGATAAAGTTTCCCGTCTTGGTACACTTCAGTTTGGAACTGACTGATTTTAACTTCGCAATCTTCTGCGGCTTTACGTAAATCTGCGCTTGGGTCAACATTACTGGCTAAATTAATTGGCCCATAAAAATCTTCAAACTCTGCAAAAATTTGATCCCACTTTGCCAATACTGCTCCAGCAGGCGCATTATTTTTGAGTTTAACTTTGGCAAATTCAGCCAACTTGGTTTTAACATCTGCAATTTTTGCATCACATTGGGCAGGGATATCTTTGGCCTGAAACTTGGGTAAAGTACTGCGTTCGGTTTCTGCAAAGGCCCATTGCCCCATACCCATTGACAACATACAAAGTGTGGTTAATTTAAATCGCTTCATTTTCATTTTCTCCAATCTTTCATTTATTCATTTTCAAATTTCAATCTGTTTATTTTTAAGCTTTTGATAGAGGTTATTTTTTCATATCAAAATACATCCATTCCGATGGAATAATCGGATGCTTTTTAAAGCCGATGACACGCGGTTGCGCCAAAGCATTGCGATAACGCGTCGATGCCATTTGTACCGGCATATACACTTCTAATATCCGCGCCATCTTATGATATAAAGCATCACGCTCAGGACCCGGTTTCAATTTTTGGGTTTGTTCATATAAGCGATCATATTCAGGAATTTTCATGCATGCACTATTGGTTGCATGGATATTCTTTCCATAAAACAGCTGCATAAAGTTATCTGCATCGGGATAATCTGCAATCCAAGCTGATCCCTTAAACATGGTTTTACATTGTTTTTCAGCTTTTAAACCTTCCGCAAAAGGCAAGGATTTGGTGGTCATTTTGACCTTGATATTGTCTAAAGTCTTTTTCCAAAATTCAGCACTTTGCTGACTACGTGTACTATTTCCATAAACAGTTAATTCAATCAGTAAGGGTTTGGCATTCGGCAAAGTACGCCAGCCATCGGCAGCAACCTTATAATGATAACGATCTAACAGTAAATTGGCCGCTTTGACAGAATAAGGAATACTGGTTTTATAGTTTGGATCATGCCCAATCACCCCATAAGGGATGGGGAATTGTAAGCGTTGTGCATCACCCTTCATCAAAATCTTAATTTGATTATCAGGTGAAAAGGCCATTGCCATGGCACGGCGTAAAGCAATTTTTTCTTTACTCAAACCACCAACAACAGGGTTTTGCATATTCCAGTAATAATAATCAATTGAAGGATCGGCAATACGGGAAAGTTGAATACCTTTTTTGGCAAGTTCGGGTTTAAGCTGACCGTCTTGGATGGCTTGAACACTGAGATCACCATCCAGCACAAATAAATCAGTTTCATCTTTACTAAATGATAACCAGCGTGATTGTGATTCTTCCATCACTTGAATATCGACCACACCGATTTGCGGCATTTTTTTGCCTTTCATCGCATCTACAATTTTTTGATCTTCTGGCGTGGATGCTTTGAAATCCCAAACATAACCACGATAATCTGGATTGGCTTTCAGGATAATCCGTGAGCCAGGTGTCCATTTTGCCAAGACATATGGACCTGTTCCCACAGGATGGGCCATGGCAAAGCCAGACCGATCTCGATAGTGTTCAATCACTTCTCGTGCCACTGCACCAGCTGGTTGATGTGCCAACAACATTGGGAAGTTTTGATCAACTTGTTTCAGTTTAATCACCAAGGTATAACGATCTGTGGCCTGAAGTCCTGCAACTGGTAGATCATAATTATACTTGCCTGTTTTTTTTGCTTGCTCAAGCACTTTGTCCATGCCTAGAATTTTGTCATCAAACAACCAACTATTGGGCGAATGCAAACTTGGGTCTAGCAACCGTTTATAAGAATAAACATAGTCTTGCGCGGTTAATTCACGGGCTTTGCCTTTAAATACAGGATCTTTGGCAAAATAAATACCTTTTTGAATTTTAAAGGTATAGGTTAAACCATCAGCACTGACTTCAGGCAGACTCACTGCGGTACGGGGAACTAATTTGGCGGGTGTTGCTAAATAATCGTAGGTATATAAGCCTTCAAATATTGAATTATGCACATGCGCAGAATAAAGATCTTGTGTGCCTGCTGGATCAAAACCCGTTTCTGCAACGGGGAAAACATAACGTAAAACTTTATTTGGATCCGCTGGGCTTTTGGCAAATACATTCATCGTGCCTGTCAGGAGCATACCGCCCAAGAATGCACTGACCCCAATCTGCTTTAACTTTTGCTTTAAATCATCCTTCATCATTTTATTCAACTTCATCTGGTTATTTTTTAACTGGCTGAACATCAAGGTATTGCCAAACGGTATTGATCATTGGATGTGCTTTATAGCCTTGAACTTGTGGTTGCAACAGCCAATTGCGAATACGGGTACTATGAATAATCCAAGGGTTATCTGCCTCTATCTGCCGACTGATTTTTTCATAAAACGGCGTTCGTTGTTGTGGCGGTAAAGTTAACGCTTGCTGATACAGTGCATCATAAGCTTTAGATTGATAGCAACTTAAATTTCCTTTTCCTGAGTTCGGACCATAAAGCAATTGGGCAAAATTTTCTCCTTCAGGAAAATCAGCAATCCATGCTCCACCCCAAATCATATGTTTACACTGCATGGCCTCTTTTAAATTATCGGCAAAATTACTGACCTTAAATTCAACACGCACCCCAATAGCATCTAAGTTTTTCTTCCATAACTCAGAATGAATGACTGAGCTTGAGCTATTTTCAGTATTATATTTCAAGGTAAACGGCTGCCCGTTGGGTAAAGTTCGATAACCATCTTTGCCTTTCTTATAACCAAATCGATCCAGTAATTTATTGGCCAATATCGGATTATAGGCAATACTACTTCTATATTGAGCATTGTGCCCTTGCACCCCATCTGGTACCAACATTTCAGCTCTAACCGCTTGACCTTTATAAAGTTGCTTAATCGCTTCCTGTTGGTTATATGCCAATGTAATGGCACGGCGTAGTGCTATTTTGTCTAGACTATAACCACCCACAATCGGATCTTTCATATTGAACATGGTATAGGTGATTTCAGGGTCTTTATTGGGAAAATGTTGAATGCCCTGTTGTTTAAGTTCTGGTTTTAATTGTGTGCCGTTTAAAGCCTGTGGAACCGCATTTGAGGTTAATTTGTCAAAATCCAATTGGCCTGACTTAAATGCCAACCACCTTGACTGTTCTTCCTCAATAATACTCACGACAACTTTACCGACTTGGGGCATTTTTTTACCTGACATTTCTTTGACAAGTTGGTTATCCCATGCCGTTCCTGTCGATTTATAATTCCAAATAAAGCCACGATAGTCAGGATTTGCCACCAGCTCAATTTTACTGCGTGGTACGTATTTACTCAGTTGATAAGCGCCTGTACCTACAGGATGCTGCCCGATACGATCACCATAAAACTCAACAACTTCACGCGCTGTTCCGCTAAAAGTGACATAGGCCAAAATATAAGGAAAATTATAATCTGCACGGGTTAAGGTGAATTGTAGGGTGTATTTGTCTAAAGCTTTAAGCCCTGCAATGGGCGCATCGTAATTAAACTTGCCTGTCTTTTTCGCATTGGCAACCACTTGCTCTAAGCCTTGGATTTTGCCATCAATAAAAGAATAGGTAGGCGAATGGTTTTTCGGATCACTCACACGTTGAATCGAATAAATATAATCTTGGGCAGTCAATTCACGTCGTTTGCCTTTGAACGCAGGATCATCGGTAAAATAAATGCCAGGCTGAATTTTAAAAGTATAGACCTTGCCCTCTTGTTCTATTTTTGGCAATGCTTGTGCCGTATTGGGTACCAATACCACGGGACGAGCCAGGTAATCATATTTGAGTAAGGGTTCAAATATCGCCTCTGCAATATTTCCACTGTAGAAATTATAGGTTTTCACCATATCAAAACCATCATCTGGTGCTTCAAAAGCCAAATTCAGGATTTTATTCGGTTGTGCAGGCGTTTTCGCAATCGCCATTTCCCCACAACCCATTGCACCGACCAACAACGCAAATTGTAAAAGCTTGGATTCCAAATTCACACCTATGTATTTTTATTCATCAAATTATTTAAACAGAATACTGGCAGCACCATCATCCTGTCGATTGCTGCTTTGGTGCCGAACCAGAACGTTAAATTAACAATAGTGAAAAATTGAACGATATAACAGTATTAAATACAAAGCGAATATCATGCCACTACACTTACCCCTTCTAAATTTTGTTTATTTTTACCGTAATAAAATCACATTTATTCAATAATTATCTGTGATTGACATCCTATCGTCATCTTCAGTATCAATCTAAATATTAAATTCAGATATCGTTTATCAGAACTACTCATAATGCACAGTTTAAGTACACACACGTTCCAAAATTGATCACTTATTTTATCAAACACTATAAATATCAAATTAATTATTTGATTTAAAATAATTAATAGCAAAAATAAAGCCATAATTAATAGTTATACCACTCATTAAATATAGTTAAACTCTTTAATTAACAAATAAATATAAAGAAAAACTAAAACCTTTTGAGTGTTTTTTAACCACATCTTCATATTGTATTAACATTAATCAGGTCTATTTCCAAACTTATTTTTCTACTATCAAGTCACGGATGAATAAGAAGATTAAACACTAGTCACGTAAATTCTTATCATTTTTTTGTATATTTTTAAAACATATAATTAGATAGTTGGCACTTGAATTGCTAGAAAGCAATGCAGCAATATCGCTAAGTACAAAAAAAAACGGATGTCTGAAAATATGAAAGTAAACAAAAATGTTTGCACTTTGGGATCGCCAACGATGGGGAAAACGTTACTAAAATTAAGTACGCTTAGTCTAAGTATGATGTGCCTATCGCTAGCGCATGCAGCAGAAACTGAAGAAACAACACAGCCAACAAAAGTAGCCAAAGTCACAGTTACAGGGTCTTCAATTAAAGGGGTTGCAGCTCAAAGTGCTTCACCCATTACGATTATTAAAGGTGAAGATTTAGCCAAACAAGGGGTAACCACTGTCGAAGAAGCCTTGACCAAAGTCAGTTCAAACCAAGCTGGTTTTTCTACCTCTCAAAACATCGGGCGAAGTAATACCGAGGGTTCATCAGCCAATTTACGTGGTTTAGGAACAAATAAAACACTGGTCTTATTGAATGGTCGTCGTTTAGCTTATAGTCCGTTTAGTACATCAACCACCAACCTTAATATTATTCCAATGGCAATGGTTGAACGTATCGAAGTCCTTCGTGATGGTGCATCTGCGGTTTATGGTGCAGATGCAATTGGTGGTGTGGTCAATTTTATTACCAAAAAATCCTTTGAAGGCCTCAACATCAGTGTGGGTGCAACTCAGCCCGAAGCCAGTGGTGGTGATAAACAAGATATTTCCATCTTTGGGGGCTATGGTGATCTGGATGAACAAGGCTTTAACGTTTACGGTGTAGTCGATTATCGCAAAACCAACAATATCATGGCAAAAGACCGCAAGATCAGTCGCCGTGGTGGTGTGATCCCTGAACTCGGTCTAGATGCCAGTTCAATAAATGGATTCCCTGCAAATTTTCTTGATCCAAAAAATAATATTTTGGCAAATCCATATGGCAATACAAATTGTAATAACACGCCTAATGTCGTTGCAGATGGCGGATTATGTTATCTCAATACCCAAGCATTAATTGGGATTACCCCAGAAGTTGAAACAATTTCAGCGCTTGGTCGTGGAACCTTTAAACTTTCAGATAAATTTAATCTGATTGGAGAATATATCTTCTCGCGCAATGAGGTCACCACTTCAGTTGCACCCGATGTATATAGCCGTTCGGTCACCCTACCCTCGACAAGTCAATATTATCCTGGTAAAGGCATTGTCCCTGCAGTGAATGGACTCAGCGATGGAGATTTACAACTCTATCTGCGTTCACAAGGTGGAAATCGCTCAGGTAAAACAATCAATGATTCACATCGTGCATTTGCAGGAATTGAAGGTGAAGCCTATGGTTGGGATATCAATGCCGGTTTAACCTATGCAAAAAGTGAAGCAACAGATAGCTTTAATGCGGGTTATCTCAATCAAAGTAAGGTTCAGGCCGCTTTAAATAATGGTTCACTCAATCCATTTGGCCCTTCAGCCGATGCTAATATTTGGAAATCCTTTGAGGTTAAAGGAGATACCAATAAAGCCAGCTTAGACTCAACCTCATTTGATGTCACCGTATCTCGTCCAATCTATACACTACCCGCAGGTGAGGTTGGATTTGCCTTAGGCGGAAGTTTTACCAAACAAAATTGGGATCAAAAAATTAATGCTGAGATCGTCAGACAAGTACCTGGTAGTGGTACAGATCCAGATAAACCTGTGAGTAAAGGTGATCGAGATATCTCTGCGGTATTCACTGAATTACATATCCCGATTTTAGCCAATTTAGAAGCGCAACTTGCAGCACGCTATGATGACTATAGTGACTTTGGCGATACCTTCAATCCAAAAGTCGCTTTACGTTGGGAACCGTTAAAGCAATTGATGTTCCGCACCTCATACAGTACAGGTTTCCGTGCACCAAGCTTATACGAAATCAACTCACCACAGAGCCAAACCTACACTGGTCCAAAATACAATGACCCAGTACTCTGCCCAGATGGCGCCCCAACTGAACCAGAATACCAAACAGAATGTAAAGTTCAATTTAAACGTATGCAAGGCGGAAATCCCGACTTAAAAGCTGAAGAGTCAACATCTTATACTGCTGGGCTTGTGTTTGAGCCAATCAAAAATCTGGTATTCACAGCAGATTACTACAACATCAAAGTGGATAATTTGATCGATACGATTTCCGATTCAATTATTTTTGCTGACCCAAACAAATATTCAAGTTTATTTGTCCGTGATGCAGATGGACGGATCAAATATGTGAGTACGACTTTGATCAATATGGGTGGAATTAAAACTCAAGGGGTTGATTTAAGTTTGAACTATCTCACACCTGTGACTAAAACAGGGCGTTTTGGTTTTGGTATTGATGGGACCTATGTCATTAAATATGACAAACAAGAAGAAAAAGACGGTGAATGGATCAGCCGTGCAGGTAGCTATTATAACCAACAAGTCTATTCACGCTGGAAACATGTTGCCAATGTCAATTGGAGTTACGACAACTGGAAAATGATCTTTGAGCAACAATTTAGTCGTGGTTATAAAGACTCAAATTCTATTGGTGAAGCCAAATATGACAACCATCGTGTCAGTGATTACATCCTGTATAACATTGCGGGCACTTATAGTGGATTCAAGAACTTAGAACTTACTGGTGGGATCAAAAATATCTTTGACCAGGATCCGCCTGCATCCAACGTGAAGGATAATTTCCAATATGGTTATGACTCCAGTTATGCAGACCCAACAGGTCGCGCATATTACGTCAGAGCAACTTACAAATTCTAATTAGGCATTTTGCAAACATGGTCTAGATCTAACCTAGTCACGGTGTTTGCGAAATTGATTCATTCACTTAGCCAAACAAAAGAATTGAACAGAATTTTTTTATCGTCTCTCTTTTACTATTTATTGTTTGTCTCTCATTTCAGGAGTAGCAATGGGCAAGAATTTTTCAGAATTAGAAAATAATTCTTCCAAACGCCTGATCGGGATTGGAGCAGTCATCTTACTGCATCTAATCATTCTCTATGGCTTGATTACAGGTTTATCCAAGACAGTTGAAAAACCAGCGGATGAACCTGTTGAATTACTGATTATTCAGGACAAAAAACCTGAACCAGAAAAACCTAAACCCATTGAAAAGCCACCAGAACTGCCAAAGTTGGTGGAGAAAGTATTGAAAACACCAGATCCAAAGCCGACTGAAAAATCAATGGAAAAACCGACACCAACACCAAAGCAGACGCCTACCCCCACAGCAACGCCAAAAACCTCAGAGAGTCCTGAGCCAACACCGACGCCAAAACCTGAAACGACGCCAAAACCTGAACCAGCAAAACCCAAACCAGCAGGTGAAACACGAGGTGTATCGAGTGGAGAAGCGGGTTGTAAAACACCTGATTACCCACGTGAATCTTTACAAAACGAAGAGCAAGGTGAGGTTCTTATTTCGGTATTTGTGGGTAGTGATGGAAAGGTTAAAGAAGCCAAAGTAAAAAAATCGAGTGGGAGTAAAAGCTTAGACAAAGCTGCCTCGAAAGCTTTTAGCTTATGTAAGTTTAAACCTGCTTTAAAGAATGGTGAACCTCAAGATTCTTGGTATGACATACCTTATGAATTTGTACTGAATTAATCAATTAAATAAAAATTTGGAGATAAATGATGAATAAAACGCTGAAATCTGTACGACTATTTGCTTCTGTTGGGATTTTAACTGCAAGCACCCTACTGCCTGTATCTAGTGTATTTGCAGAAGAAACCACTGCAACGCCTGCGACTGTAACGACGACCAATACAGCAACCAGTGAAACACATACACCACCACCTAAACCAGCAACAACACAAGCTGTTCACAACCCTTACGGTTTAGAAGCACTATGGCGCGAAGGTGATATTGTGGCTAAATCAACCTTATTTATCTTGGTCCTGATGTCGATTGGAACATGGTACATCATGGTGACCAAGTTTATTCAGCAGGCAAAAATTAAGCGTCAAGGTAAAGAAGTTGAAGCCAAATTCTGGGATGCTGCATCAATTGACGGCGCTGCGGGAACGCTAGGCGAAGCAAGTGCTTATCGTTTTATTGCTGAAAAAGGCATTAACTCAACCAAAAAACATGGCGGAAACCTACTTGAGCGTATCGACTTTAATACTTGGGTCACAATGTCGATTCAACGTGCAATTGATAAAATTCAAAGTCATTTAAGTGGTGGTTTAGCATTTCTTGCAACCGTCGGTTCTACCGCACCATTCGTTGGTTTGTTCGGTACAGTTTGGGGAATCTATCATGCACTTACTGCAATTGGCATTTCGGGTCAGGCCTCTATTGATAAAGTTGCTGGACCTGTCGGCGAAGCACTGATCATGACTGCAATTGGTCTTGCTGTAGCTGTGCCTGCGGTACTTGGTTATAACTGGCTCACCCGCCGTAATAAAGCAGTATTGGATAATGTACGTACTTTTGGTTCTGACTTACATACTGTTCTACTCAGTGGCGAGATCAAAAACAGTGGTGATGCGAAATAAATGAGGTATCTATTATGAGCATGACAGTCAATTCAGGCAGTGACGAAGATGATGTAATTTCAGCGATTAACACCACACCTTTGGTGGATATTATGCTGGTTCTGCTGATTATATTTTTAATCACCGTCCCCGTTGCAATTCACACGGTTCCAGTCAAGTTGCCTGAGGAAAAAAATACACCTTATGTCACTAAGCCAATTAATGTGCAAATCGCGGTCAATAAAGCGGGAGATATTTTTTGGAACGAAAAGTATATCGCAGATAAAAATACACTGATCAATCGTTTACAGGCTGAGGCAGCAAAACGCCCACAGCCAGAGGTACATATTCGTGGTGATCAAGTGACAAAATTTGAAGCGATTGATGAAGTCATTAGTGCTACCAAGCAAGCAGGTATCGGCAAAATCGCTTTTGTCACGACACCTGTTGCCGCACCATAATCGGGAGAAGGAACAGTTTATGGGTATGAATGTAGGTGCCAATAAAGACGATGATGATGTGATGTTAGATGTCAATATGACGCCACTTATTGATGTGATGTTGGTGTTGTTAATTATGTTTATTATCACCATCCCAATTCCAAATAATGCGATCAATATTGACTTGCCCAATGGCGCACCACCACCGACCAATGAGAAGCCACCTGAGCCAGTCAACTTACGTATTGACCCTCAAGGTAAAATCTTTTGGAATGATCAAGCTGTTGAAAATAAACAAGCGCTAGAAGTTTTATTTGCGGGTGTTGCACAGAAATCAGATCAAGATCCGATTAAAGTGCAGCCCGATAAACTGACTGAATATAAGGATGTGGCAATGGTGATGGCAGCCGCGCAACGATTAAATGTTAAAAAAATCGGAATTGCAGCAAGCCAATAATATTTAAGGGATGAACAAAGCTGCACAGTGCAATCGACTTGCAGCTTTGAGTCCTTGATCTATGCAATCTTTCGGGACGATTTATTCATAGTGCAACATTATAAAGAACACAACACTCGATATATTTGGCATTCACTCACACTTAAAAAAGTCAGCATCTGCTGGCTGATCATCGACATGGAATCAATTAAGTGATTTTAAATGCCAAAGAAATGGCTTGATCTTGTTGTTCAGGATCAGGCCATTTTTGTGAAACAGATTTTAACTTGGTATAGAAACGAGCGGCATCTGGACCATATAAATGCGACTCACCAAATTTTGAACGTCGCAAACCACCAAAGTTAAAATAACTCACTGGGAGTGGTACAGGCACATTAACACCAATCATGCCCGACTCAACTTCCATAAAGAAGCGGTGTGCTGACTTTCCATCACGGGTAAAAATCACCGAACCATTGCCATATTCATGGCTATTGGTCACAGCAATTGCCTCATCTAAACTATTGACGCGTAAAATTCCTCGCGCTGGGCCAAAAACTTCTTGTTGATAAAAATCCATATCCATAGATAGATAATCAAATAAAGTCGGACCAATATAATAGCCGTTAGCATACTCTGGATGTTTAAAATCACGACCATCCACCACCAACTCAGCACCATCTGCAATACATTGATCAATTGCCTTTAAAACAGATTGTTGCGATTGCGCACTAATCACCGCACCAAAATCTGCAGTCGGATCATTGTATGCGCCAACTTTCAATGCTTTGATTTTTTCTATGATATGTTGGCGTAAGTGATCTGCCGTTTCAGCACCTACGGGAATCAGCAGTGATACCGCCATACAACGCTGACTGGCTGAACCAAACCCTGCTGAAACAAAGGCATTTGCAGCCGCTTCAAGATCGGCATCAGGCATCACCACCATGTGATTTTTCCCGCCTGTAAATGCTGCAACACGTTTGTTATGTGAGGTGCCTTTTTGGTAAACATATTCACCAATCTGTGTAGAACCCACAAAGCTCACAGCTGCAATTTCAGGATGTTCAAGTAATGCATTGACTGCTGCTTTATCCCCTTGTACAACATTAAATACATCGTCTGGAAGACCCGCTTCTTTCCATAACTCTGCAAAAAATAATGCAGCCGAGGGCACTTTTTCAGACGGTTTCCAAACTACTGAATTACCCACAGAAACAGCCATTGCCATCATGACAGCAGGAATCATGATGGGAAAATTAAACGGGGTAATACAGCCCACCACACCCACAGGAACCCGTACAGAAAACACATCGATGTCGCCTGCAACATTACGTGCATATTCACCCTTTGTAATCTGCGGTGCATTACAGGCAAATTCAATTCCTTCAATCGCACGGCCAATTTCACCGATTGCATCGGCAATGGTTTTGCCATGTTCACGACCAATGATTTCTGCCAATTCAGCCGTTTTGGCAATCATTAATTCACGTAATTTAAATAGAACTTGCAAGCGTGTAGCATGTGAAGCTTTTGCCCATTTTTTTGCATTTGCTGATGTCGCAGCTTTCACCGCAGTATCAATCACTGTTGCATCACCATAAGCACAACGCGCAATTTCTTCACCCGTAGAGGGATTAAATACTGGGCCTGAATGTTGAGTTTCTGTGATATGACGACCTGAAATATAATGTCCGATCAAAGTATTCATCCTGATTTTTCCTTCACGCTGATACTGAAACTAAATTAAAAATGCTACTGAAGTCGGTCTTTCCATGACCGTTTTGGCGAGAAAGCCCCATATTCCCAAGACTGATAAAGGAAATATTCATATTCATTCCTGAAAATTAAGCGTGGTAAATTGAATGATTGATTGCAATGCTGTGATTTGAATCACTGCTTTGCATTAAACAGACAATTTGCTTTTCACTGATTTACGTTGTCTCGCGGGGCTAAGATCATCACGCTTCATAAAGAAGCTACAGAAGATTGCGAAAATCGCCATGCTCATGATGTAGGTAATAATCAAATGCGGGCTACCATTACCAATACTTAGTAGTTTGGTGGCGATCAATGGTGCGAGTCCACCGCCTAATACACCTGCGAATTGAACTGAAATCGAGATGCCACTGTAGCGAATTTCGGCAGGAAACTGTCGAGCAAATAACTGAGACTGTGGCGCATACATGATCGGAAACACCACGCCGATTGCTAAAACAATTGCAGTCCATACCAAGACTGGGTCCTTGGTATCCAACATGCTAAAGAACGGATAGCAATACAATGCAAGGACCACTAGGCCAAACATAAACATATTGCGCTGCCCAACTTTATCGGATAGATGTCCACACAATGGCGTCATCACCATGATTAAGCCTGCACCACAAATCGTTGCAAACAAAATGTCTTGGCGAGGAATACCTAACTTGGTTGTGGTATAGGCTAAGGCAAAAGTTGAAGCAATATAGAACCATGCATTTTCAGCAGCACGGGCAAAGATAATCGTGAGTAATTCACGCGGATGATTTTTAAAGACCTGCATTGCTGGAACTTTAACTTCTTGTGCTTGTTGTTTTACTTTTTCAAAATCTGGTGACTCAGGCACTTTGACACGGATATACCAACCCACACCTAACAATAAAATGCTAGCAAGGAAAGGCAGACGCCAGCCCCAACTAAATAGACTTGCTTCGGGTAAAAGTGAAACTAAAGCTAATGCGATAGAGGCCAACATTAAACCACCACCAGCACTTGCTTGAGGTAAACTTCCCCAAAAGCCTTTGCCACCCTCAGGTGCATGTTCTACAGCCATCAACACGGCACCACCCCACTCGCCGCCCATTGCCATACCTTGAATAAAACGCAAAATCACCAGAAAAAATGTCGCCCAATATCCAATACTTTCGTAGGTTGGCAATAGGCCAATTAAAACGGTAGGAATCCCCATCATAATCAATGTGGTTAGCAGCATGGTTTTTCGACCAATTTTGTCCCCAAAATGACCAAAGATAATGCCTCCCAACGGACGTCCAATAAAGCCAACAGCGTATGTGGCAAACGCGGCCAATACACCTGTTAATGGATCAAGATTGGGGAAAAACAGTTTATTGAAAATTAATGCTGCGGCTGCACCGTAAATAAAAAAGTCGTACCACTCGATTGTCGTTCCGACCATGCTGGAGATACCCGCCAGACGGTGTGAAGACTTTTTCGGTTGTTGAGGACTTGATCCTTGTATATGCTCCATCGCTACCTCGCCCAATTCTTAGTATTGTCATCCATTCATCACCTTAGAGATAATCCATCCTGATTATATTTATTAAGGTGATCTAATTCTTTTTACACAAATAACTTAAAATAAGAAGCCAAGATTAATATTGATTTATCCTAATAAAAAATTCTAAATAACCTGAGTGCTTCTTATCATCAATGTGAATCAATTGCTTTTTTCAGTCAACACCCTTAATTACTTAAGTAGTTTTTAAAATTCAATAAATAAATCAAATACAATTACTTATACAAAACTCTACCAATATAGACTAAAGTTAAATATAAAAAATGTGATCCATTACAAACTATTCGAAACTCTAAATTTATATGCATCACATTAAAAAAATAATCTATTTAATTTTCATCATATTATAAAAAATCAACGATCGAATACTTGTTATTTCTCGCTATCGCGTTATATTCATTATTATACTAAGTAAGGATGCTTATTATGAACTATAATAAAATCGCATTTGATTTTAGCCCTGCACCGATTGTTGTATTAAGTTATCGACACATGATGGAAATGAATGCTGCATTTGCCAATCTGTTTGGCTATGAGCGTGGGGAATTAATTGAGCAATCCATAGTCAAAATTTTTCCTAGCCTTGAGGATTATGAAAAGGTTGGGAATGATGCATTACAAAGCTTATTGTTAAAAAAAAGCCATTACTACTCTGATCAGCGCTTTATGCAGCACAAAAATGGCGAAATCTTTTGGACACATACCCATGGGCAAACCTTAACACCTGAAGATCCCTTTAAATTGATGGTCTGGCATTTTGAACGTAAAGATCAGGTGCTGTCTTCTAAGCAAAAATTGACTAAACGTGAATCAGAAATTACCCAATTGATTGTCAATGGATTTACCTGTAAAGAAATTGCACGAAAATTAGAGCTGTCGCATCGGACCATAGAAGTACATAAAGCAAATTTAATGAAAAAGTTGGGCGTTCGCTCCAAAGCAGAACTAACCTCAAAAATTATTATTCGAGAAAAATGATATAGACAAAAAAATGATCACAGTTGAATTGCTGTGATCATTGATGAACCTCAAAAAAATTAAGCTTTTTTCACAAATTCTGACTTTAACTTCATGGGACCAATACCATCAATTTTACAATCAATATCATGCCCATCATTACTGTCTACCAGTAAACGAATACTTTTGACTTTGGTTCCTACCTTAACCACTGCAGAAGAACCTTTAATTTTTAAGTCTTTAATCACTGTCACTGAATCGCCATCTGCCAAGATATTGCCAACAGCATCTTTAATCGTCACGCTGTCATCTGCTGTTACTTGCTCGCCATCTTTCCATTCATAACTACATTCTGGGCAAATCAATAAATCGCTATCTTGATAGGTATATTCTGAATTACATTTTGGACAATGTGGCAAAGACATAATAAGCTCAACTTCGGTTCAAATCACAATCATAGCATTTTAAGATTTTTCATCAACTTAAAAACCATAATAAATATAAGGAATAATTTAAAATCAACCGCGATCAATAAAACTAGGCTTTATGATTTAGAACATCCAACAAAACACTGACATGATTTCGCCCTTGATTTTTGGCCGCCGTTAATAAGGTTATAGGACCTTGTGCTATAAGTTTCCGCAGCTCTTCTAATTGTACTGTAACCTGTGATAATTCAACGCGATAACGTTGTTGAAACTCATCCCAACGGTTTTCGCTATCCTCGTGATACCATTTTCTGAGTTCATTGGACGGGGTAATTTCTTTCGGCCATAAGTCAATCTTAGCATCATCTTTTTTAATACCACGTGGCCACAAACGATCAACCAAAATTCGTTGACCATCTGTTTCTGAAACCGCATCATAAATTCGTTTGCTATAAATCGTCATTGTTATTCCGAACCGAAGTTATTCTAAAATTATTCCAAATGATGAGAAATATGGTTGTGTAAAGTGACAATGTGGGAATAAAAACACATTGTCCCCCATCACAGCTTAGCCTGCAAACATAGGCGAGGCTTGGTGCTTACTCAGGCAATCAATGATTGAATTGTATTGCCCGTTTAATGGATGATAGATGAATGATATAAATACCAAAGCAGATCTATAGCGATAGTTTATAGGTCACTCACGCGAGTTTATTGATCTGGAATTGTTGGATTGACCAAGAGACCAAGTAATTGCAAAGACTCTTGCCATCCCAAATAACAAGCCTCAACAGGAATCACTTTAGGAATACCTGACTGGGTAATATTGACTTCCGTTCCGACAAGCACACCTTTTATTTCAATGATTACTTCAATTTCGCCAGCGAGTTCAGGATTATCAAATCGATCAAAATATCGTATGCGTTGGTTGGGAATCAGCTCTGCATAAGTTCCACCAAATGAATGGATTGTACCTGTAGAGAAATTGGTAAATGACATTCGATAAGAACCACCAACCGTTGCATCCATTTGATGAAGTTTTGCTGTAAAACCATGTGGAGGCATCCACTTTACAATTGCATCTGGGTCTAAGAAAGCTTTATAGACTCGCTCTGGTGGTGCACTAAAAACGCGATGCAACTTTACCGTATTACTCATACTCATATCCTTGACTATTATTGTTGTTGAAAATCAAGTTTAGCGCTGTACAAAGCTTTCATTTGTATGGTTTGAGTAGTCTGAAACTTAAAAAAAAGCATATCAACAAGGATATGCTTTTAAAACAATATGCGTCGTCTAAAGACCATTATTCTTCATCGTCTTCATCATCAAATATATAGGTTGTACATCCCCAACCATCATATTCACCTTCAAACTGCTCAGCAATTTTACTAAACCATTGCTCTAAATCAACAACATCTTCGTAGTCTGGAATCAGATGAACATAAACCGTAATCACCCATTCATTAGGCTGCACTTCTTCATCCAAATACAGCGAAATTTTTTGCTCTTCGTGTAAAAGATAGATTGCACATTTTTCAGCAAGTTCTTGTGTTTTAAAATACACAGAAAACTCGATTTCATGTACCTCTTCTAAATCATCACCATCTTCGTGCATTTGCCAAAGTAGATTACCGTTATCATCTTCTGGGAATTTTTCAAAATCACGAGTCATGGCCAAGCCCTCTTTTAAGGTTATAAATATTATGACTTTTACAATAGCAAAGTTTTATGACAGTTTTAAAATATTGCCTATTCGCACACAAATTACTACTTTTATTTGGCATCAATTTGTAATAAAAATTGAATTAATTCTATGATTCAGGGTCTGTTGTTGATCAATATTCATTGATGATTAAACCAATAATGAAAGGTGCATGATGCCAAACTTTAACCCACAACAACGACAAGAAATTCTGTTACTGATTCAACAAGGTCGTAAAGTTGAAGCAGTTAAATGGGTCAAAGACCACTCAGATTTAGGTTTAAAAGAAGCCAAGGATTATGTAGAAAATCTGACAGAAAACGCATACAACTTCGCATTTGCAGATACAGCTCAAAGTGATAGTTCCCGTGATATAAACTTGCAAATTCCTCAACAAGACATCCTTTCCCTAATCCAACAAAATCGTAAAATTGAAGCGATTAAACTGGTCATGGAAAATTCAAACCTTGGGCTAAAAGGTGCCAAAGACTTTGTAGAACAGCTCACTGAAAATCCCAATTTAGCCATCAATCAGTTTCAGTTCGATGATGATTTTTATGACAGTCAGCATCCTCGCTATAAGACAATTCAGTCAAATTTTGAAACTGGTGAAATCTATGTATTATATCAAGATCATCAAAAAGTGTTGATTGATGAACATCATCCTGAATGGGATGAAATTATGCGTCATTTTACACAAGGTGAAACATATGATTCGGCTGCTGCCTATATTGCTGCGATGAAAGCCAAAGCACGTGATAGTGCTGTCAATTCGACACATAATGTTCAACCAATTCCCCGCCCATCCAGCGTGACAACCCAACCTGTCGGTATTGAAGATCAAACCAAGAAAAAAGGCTTACCTATTTTTATGCTTGTTGTGATTGCGATTGTTGCTGTGATTGCCTATCAATTTTTTATCAAGCAATAAGATGCAACACCGCGATAAAATTTAACACGGCAATAAAATTGAATGTGCAATGCAGGATGATTAATAAAGTTTAAAACAGTCAAAAGAAAGCCATTCAACTAAACGCTATTGTCCTCATCATTTAAATTATTCGAGGTGCGTATGTACCAATTGAATCAAACACAATTACAAACATTGCTTGATCTGCTTGAACACCATCAAACAGAACAGGCTGAACAATTCCTTATTGCACACCTTCAGCTAGATCCTACCGCAGCAAAAAATTTAGTCCGCATCCTACATGAATCACCAGATGCGCTTCAGGCTTTTAAAGCAAACCCTCAAATTTTATCGGGCGAAATGCCGAATATAAAAAATGAAAGCAAATCTTTTGAATTCAACTTTTCATCTAGTACGGTGAAAATGACCAATCAGGATGGTAAGACCATTGAAATCAATGATCAACATCCAGACTGGCAAGAGATCAAAAAACAATTCCAAATCGATTTGACTCAACCAGATGCTTTATCCAAATTTGCCGAAAATTTTATGCAAGGACAGACGCAAAATACCTCATCACAAGCAAAGTCTTCATCTTATGATTCAACAAGCCCTACTCACGCTTCGGTTCAAACCTCAGGGGTGGAAGACTTGAGTCATCAGAATAAGTCCAGCAGCATGCTGTTATTGATTGGGTTTCTTGTTTTGATTGGGATTGCAGCCTTTTACTATTTTAAAACATGATTGATCAGTATGAAATTTAACTCAGCTCAATAATATCAATGGTTGGTGGTACTCTAAACCGAAAAGGTACACCCACCATACCGGTACCGACACTGACAAATACATCGGCATTTTCATGCTGATACAAGCCTCGTTTATGACCAAGGATAGAAACTTTTTTCATCACATAACTGGTCAACCACGGCAATTCAACTTGCCCGCCATGTGTATGCCCTGACAGCATCAACGGACGCGTAGGCAACTGTGGCACCATATCTACCGTATCGGGGTTATGTGACAAAATTAACCACGGCTTGTCTTGAGGTAAATCAGGCATATAACGCATATCCGCCTTGCCTGCCCATAAGTCCCCGACACCGATTAAGCGAAAATCATCAAATTCAACAATTTTACCTTCAATATCCATCACGTTATTGGCCTCTAAGGCACTGGCCAATAAAGCTTGAATCGGTGGTCCTGGATACTGCTCATCATGATTACCATTTACTGAATAAACCGGAGCTTCGATCTGTTTTAAAATCGCCAGTTCTTCAACCAATTTATTTTCAGGTTCATAGGTCCAATCCCCTGCAACCACAACAAAATCGGGTTGAGCCAAATTAATTTTTTTGACAATTGTTTTAAGCTGACGCTCATGTCCAGAAAACAGACCAATGTGTAAATCTGCAAGCAACGCAACTTTAATCGGTTGAGTAAAGGCTTTCTCCTGCCCCAACGAATATTGTATATGCTGAACATGAACCCGATGTGGTTCAATAAAGCGTGCATAAATCAGCAATGCACTGAGCAAGAAAATAAAAATACTTTCATGTAATGAGAATTTTCCGATATAACCTGCATAAATGCTAAAAAATAACAACGGAATTAATAAATAAGACAGGTAGAATGCCAGTAAATGGACGAAAGACTTAAAAGGATGGATCGTTTCAGTTCTAGATTGACTTAACCATGCTTGGCTTATTCCCCATATCGCAAGCACAATGAAGCAGAGATAAAAAATTGATGTAACAGTTAGGGTTGGAAACATATTCAATCTCGCAAGTCGCGTGTACTTGTCATCTCTTTATTTATCTTTTGAAAAGGCTACATTGGCATTTCATAAATGGATTGCATTTCGGCAAACATCGACGAATTGTCAATATATCCTCAGGCAATTATACTCTAGCTCTGAGAAATCTTAGAAAATATTATGCAAAGAACGATCAATCGTAATACCCAATTACAGCAAAAAGCTCACAATCACCATGCTTCAAAATATTGGGTGATGATCGGTTCTTGCCTATTACTCAGCCTTTCTGCCTGCTCAACCCTACCCCGACAAGAAAATATTAAACCCGAATATGCCTACGATATAGACACCAAAGACACCCCTTTGGCGCAAATTATTTCTCCATTAAAAGCGCAAAACCCTGAGTTAACCGGTTATCACGTTCTTTATGATCCGCTGGAAGCAATCGCAGCACGCATCAATTTAATTGAAAAAGCACAAAAAACTTTAGATTTGCAATATTACATTTGGGACAATGACAAAATTGGCTCATTGGCTTTATACAAAATTATTGAAGCCGCAGATCGCGGTGTTAAAGTTCGTTTACTGATTGATGATAATAATGCTAAACAAATGGAAGGGGTTTATCTCGCCTTAGATCAACACCCAAACATTGAAGTAAAACTATTTAACCCTTACCGTTTTAGAAGTATTCGCCCCATCGACATGGTGCTGGATTTAAAACGTATCAATCGTCGCATGCATAACAAGACCTTTACTGCTGACAATCAAATTTCATTAATTGGCGGACGTAATATGAGTAATCAATATTATAACGTCAGTGACAATTACCAATTTTCAGATGTAGATGTCATGCTGGTGGGTCAAGCGGTAGATGATATTACCCACTCCTTTGACGAATACTGGAATCATAGCTACGCTTATCCGGTGAGAAATATTGTCAATCACAGTACCTACACCTTACGTTATGACAGCCTAAAAGAACAATTAACCCATCATTACCAAGAAATTACGGTTCAAAATTATTTGAATTTAAGTAATCGCACCCATGCTTTTGATCAGTGGCTCAATCAGAATATTCAACTGGATTGGGTCAAAGCAGAGGTGGTCAAAGATGCTCCTGATAAAATTCAGGCCAAGGCCAAAAAAGAACAGCATCTTAACTTCCAAATGGTGAAGCGCTTAGATATCCCGACTCAAAATGTCGATCTGATTTCTGCTTATTTTGTTCCGCAAAAAAAAGGAGCAAAGAAACTGGTTGAGTTGGCAGATGAGGGCGTTAAAGTACGTGTCCTGACCAACTCATTTAAAGCCAATGATGTCGCGTTGGTGCATGCATTTTATGCAAAATATCGAGATAATTTATTAAAAAATGGTGTCGAGCTTTATGAGTTTCTGCCTGCCGTTTCTGAAGAGAATCTCTATGCCAATTCAGAAGAAATCTCAAAGAAAGCCAAAGTTAGCTTAAAAGGCTTAAGCCGTTCTAGCTTGCATGCCAAACTGATGGCTGTAGATAATAAACAAGTGTTTATTGGCTCATTTAATTTCGACCCACGTTCAGCCAACTTAAATACTGAGATTGGGGTCATTATCAATAGTCCACCGTTGGCGATTGCTGTACATAAAACTATGGACGATAATTTAAAAAAATATGCTTATAAGCTGGTTTTAGATTCACAGAATAAAATCAACTGGCTCAAAGAAACGCCTCAAGGCATTGTCACTTTAAGAAAAGAGCCAAAAATGAAGTGGTGGCAAAAAGCAGGAATTAAGGTGATTTCTTGGTTGCCAATTGAGGGCTTTATGTAAGCTGATCATTTTGCCTTAAATGATCATCATCTCATGTGGTAAATGATGCACGCTTAAAAGATCATACTCATTTACCACAGAGACATAGCTAGGTTCGCTTCTACTTAAAACAATCTAAAAGCTTTTGATCCTTAGCAAAGCCTAGCCCTGCAAGACTTCTTTCTGTAGATCTTCCAAACCTTTTTGCATCATCAATTGCACTTGTTGCGTCAGACTTTCAACCGTATGCCCTTCTGTTGCAATCGCAGGAAAAGTTTTGAGATGCGCCACAACCTTTGGCATTTCCAGCACAGCTTGGACATGTTCGACAAATGTGGTTTCACCAATAAAAGGCACTACGGTATCTAATTGCCCATGTTGATTTACATAGCAAATCACACATACTTGTACAGGTTTCTTGGCTTCGATTGCTGCACCTAAGATCCGACCATGTACTTTTTTGACTTTTGAACCATCTGTGGTCGTTGCTTCAGGGAAAAACAACACTGGAATATCTTTACTTAAGAACTCAGCGATTTGCTCTCGAATACGCACCGAATCCCCTGAACCACGTTTAATAAATAAGGTTCCACCACCTTTAGCCAAATTGCCAAAAACTGGCCATTTTTCAATTTCAGCTTTCGCTAAAAAGAATACCCGTGCCCCTGAACCTAAAACAGCAATATCCAACCATGAAATATGATTACTCACCCACAATGCTGGTTCACGCGGAATATCGCCATGTACACGCACGTCGACATTAAATACTTCACTTAAACGGCGACAAAAATACTGCACATAACGGGTATTTTTAGGATTATTCGGATCTTTATAGAGTTGATGGCGGTAAACCAGATAAAAGCCTTCTGCAACAGCAGATGTTCCTGATACCAGTTTTTTACTGTACAAAAAGACTTTAGATAAAGCACTTAATTTCGATGATTTTGACTTTTTGATTGCTTGTTGTTGAGTCATAGATATTCACTAAACAAAATGTATGTCATATTAAACTGACACTATTGTATACATATCTAAATCAACTTGCATTCATCATAAAGACAACAACATTGATTTACTGTGCGAAATGAATAGCCAAATCACCTCAACGCTAAATTGTAGCAAAATTTGCGCTCCATCAAGCAGCTATACATTTTTACTAAATTTTAACTCCCCCGTTAAAACAACAGGAAAACCCAAATTAAGATTTCACCATAAATTCATATATTTATAATTTTATTGCAATACTTTGCATACGGCTTAGGATTTCACACGGAATATCCTTTAGAATGATTTTTCTAATCTAATGTCTGAGTTTTACAATCTGTGGAATACTTTGATCAAAATCAAGGTGGTGAAAAAACCATTTTAGTCAGTGTGAATGTTCAAATCTTAGAAGATCTTGATGCAGAAGAATTTCGATTACTGGCTAAATCTGCGGGCGCGGATATATTAGAGCATTTAAGCGTACAACGGATTAAACCCGATCCTAAGTTCTTTATTGGTTCAGGTAAAGCAGAAGAAATTGCTGAACAAGTTGAAGCTGATGAAGTGGAGTTGGTTATTTTCGACCAAGCACTGTCACCCGCTCAGGAACGTAATTTAGAACGTATTTTAAAATGTCGTGTGATTGACCGTACGGGTTTGATTCTTGATATTTTTGCGCAGCGTGCCCGTACTCATGAAGGTAAGCTGCAAGTTGAATTGGCTCAGTTGGATCATCTTTCATCACGTTTAGTCCGCAGTCGTAGCAATCTAGACAGTCAGAAAGGCGGTATTGGTCTACGTGGACCCGGTGAAACCTTACTTGAAACAGATCGACGTCTATTACGCATCCGTATGGAACAGCTCAAAGATCGTCTGGAAAAAGTCCGAAAAACACGAATTCAAGGTCGTGCTGCTCGCCAAAAAGCCAATATCCCAACCGTATCTTTGGTCGGTTATACCAACGCAGGCAAATCAACACTTTTTAATATTTTAGCAAATAGTGATGTTTATGCAGCGGATCAATTATTTGCCACACTCGATCCAACCTTACGCCGTTTAGATTGGGATGGTATTGGCACGCTTGTTCTTGCAGACACTGTTGGTTTTGTGCGCAATCTCGCTCATTCTTTAGTCGAATCCTTTAAGGCAACTTTGGAAGAAACTTTAGAAGCGTCTTTACTGTTACATATCATCGATTCGAGTAGTCCAGATGTCATGGAACAGATTGATGCTGTAGAAACGGTGTTAAATGAAATTGGCGCAGATGTTCCGATATTAAGAGTTTATAACAAGATCGATCAAAGCGGAGAAGAAGCCAAAATCGTTTATGCTAAACCGCACCAACCTGAACGTGTTTATGTTTCAGCCCATACACAACAAGGTTTAGACTTGTTACGTAAAGCGGTCCATGAATGTTTGATGGGCCAAATTCAACGTTTTGAACTGCAATTAAAACCCGCTTATGGCAAGTTAAAAAATCAACTTTACGATCTTAACGTCATCGAATCTGAGCATTATGATGATGAAGGCAACTTACAATTGGTGGTTGCCATGGCACCACAAAAACTGGAACAGCTCATCAATCAGGCACATCTACCCCTCGTTGAAATCCTTGGAAATAAGGCAGAACAATTTAAAAGGCCGTTAGAAGAGTTTGAAATAAAGCGCTAAATCGGTTAAAACGTGAAAGATCAATTTTTATAAATAAACACACATGGATCAGTTAAAAGGTATCGATTGGCAAGCATGGATCTTCACAATAGGACTTATCATCTTCTTTCGTGAAGCTTCTGTGTTGGTGATGTCACAATTTAATCATCCTGAATTGGGCAATTTAACAGGTCTACTCAGCCTACTGTTTGTGCTGGTTATATGGCGTAGATTCAAAAAAATCCCTGCCCGTCTGGTCGATACCAATAATAAATTAATGAGAGAAAGTGGCTTTGCTTTCCTACCGATATGTGCGGGTTCATTAATCATGCTGGTCAGTATGGGAAAAGAGATCCCCTTATTTCTGGTTGTGATGTTTGTCAGCACACTGATTCCACTCTGGATTTATGCAAAAATGGCGAAGAAGTGGCTATAGGAGGCTGATATGTTAAGTGTACTCACTGGGTTTTTAATCACGCTAATTGCCTACTTGGCAGCAAAACCAATTAATAAACGCTTTCCTCAAATTCCGCTTCTCGTCATTGGCATGTTTTTTGTGATTGGAATTTTAATGATCTTTAAAATTCCTTATGAAAAATACAATACTGATATGAATGGTCTATTTAGCCATCTACTCGGTTATGTCACTGTGGCCTTGGCTATTCCATTAGCGGCAATGCGTTATGATGATTTACCACTGAAATCTGTTGTCGGGATCTTGGTGTTTGCCAGTATCAGTGCTGTCGCATTACCCATGAGCTTGGCTTATTTACTGCATATGTCGGAACCGACCATTATGGCCTTTGCTACACGTGCTGTGACTACGCCAATTGCAATCAATATTGCAACTTTATTGCACTCACCAGTCACATTGGTGATTTTGATCGTCATTTTATCGGGCGTGATTGGGGCCGCATTTTCATCGATTATTTTACGCAATATTAATGATGAACGCGCGTCTGGCTTGGCTTTAGGACTGGCTGCACATGCCATCGGAACGGCCCAAGCTTGGCAACGTGGCGCGGTTGCAGGTCGTTATGCAGCCTTTGGAATGGCAGTAAATGCGGTGTTCACAGCCATCTGGTTGCCAACCTTTATACTTTTTATAAAATAAATGTGATTTAGTTTACTTTTCACATGATTGCCTAGAGTAATTATTCAGCTTAAGATGAACTATTCTTTCCCCCATTTTGATAAGGAATCAATAAATGAGGTTTAATAAGTTCATCTTAGGGACATTATTTTCTGTTTTAAGCTGTAGCAGTATGGCAAAAGATATCACCGGTATTTGGAAAAATATCGATGATAAAACTGGCTCATCTAAAGCTGTGCTTGAAATACGCAAAGAAGCCAATGGCACATATACTGGTAAAATCATCAAAATTACCCCACGTCCTGGTTATACTCCAAAAGAAACCTGTATAGACTGTCCAGCGCCTTATACCAATAAACCCATTTTAGGTATGGATGTTCTTAAAAATCTCAAACAAACCAGTGAAGAAGATTATGTCGGTGGAAAAATTATTGACCCACTTACAGGTAAAATTTACTCCATGAAAGCCAAACTCAACTCAAACGGTAATCGCTTAATGTTAAGAGGTTATGTGGGGGTGTCTGCACTTGGTCGTAGTCAAACTTGGATTCGTGAATAAGGTTTTATTCACGAATCACAACATTTAAACTTAAAAGAAAATAGGTATGCTTATGAAAAAAGGAATTTTCAGTTGTATGCTACTGGGAATGATCAGCTGGACACATGCAGCTGACATCACTGGCACATGGCGCACTGTTGATGATAAAACAGGTTATGTTCGTGCACATATTCAAATCGAGAAACTAAAAGATGATACTTATGTCGGCAAAATCATTAAAGATTTTCCTGCACCTGGTGAACCGGCTTTAACACAATGTCGCAATTGCCCCGCACCCTTTACCAATAAACCGATTATTGGCTTAACCATTTTACAAAAGTTAAAAGCTGATCCAAATAACCCAAACAACTATATTGGTGGTGAAGTTCTGGATCCTCGTGGAGGAAAAATTTATCACGGTAAAGCCCGCTTAAATGCAAGTGGAAACCGCCTGACCTTACGTGGCTATCTTGGTATTTCGCTGATTGGTCGAAGTCAGACATGGATTCGACAAGAATAATTTGCTTTTCAGTTGATAGATAAATCCGCAATTTAAAAGATTAAAATCATTGAAAATGGCACATTAACACTGTGCTTGAATCTCGTGACATTATCCAAAATAAAAGCCACATCTTGTGGCTTTATTCATATCAAAAAACAGGATTATCGACACTAAAAAGTTTTTGATCCTCTAGTCGATAAGCCAGCAGTTGATGCCCCCAGACACAGCCACCATCGACATTTTGGATTTGCGCATTGATACGCTCACCTTGCAACGCTGCCCAATGTCCAAAAACGATTTGATGAGTTTTTGCTGTCTGTGATTCAAATTTAAACCATGGCTGAAAACCGACTGGCATCGGCTCATCTAAAGCATCTTTAAAGCTAAACTCTAAACGACCTTGTGCATCTGTCAGCCGCATACGGGTTAGATAATTGGTAATACAGCGTAAGCGAGCATGACCTTGTAAATCATCACCCCATAAATCTGGTTCAGTGCCATACATCTCTTTTAGAAATGAATCCAGTACAGCAAAGTCATCATGCGCTAAGACTGCATGCACTTCTTTGGCCAACGCGGCAGTCTTTTCCGCATCCCAAATATTCGGGATACCCGCATGGGTCAAAATCGTCTTTTCATTGGGAAATAAACACAAAGGCTGTTTACGCAACCAATCAACCAATTCATCACTTTCTAAAGCATGAATAACATCATCAATATGGTCTTTTTCTTTAAGTTTTTTGATCCCACGTGCAACCGCCAGCAGATTTAAATCATGATTGCCAAGGACTGTCGCAGCATTGCCTTGTTCGCATAATTTTTTAATAAAGCGTAATGCACCCACTGAGTTTTCACCACGCGCGATTAAATCGCCCGCAAACCAAATAAAATCTTGATCCGCATCGAACTGGATTTCTTTGAGTAGTGCTTTCAGTGCTTCAAAACACCCTTGTACATCGCCAATCACATAATTATATCTGACTTTCTCCAGTGCCATTTAAGCCACCATTTGGTCAGATAATGCAACAAACTGAGCCAATGTTAAGGTTTCTGGACGTGCCATTGGATCTACACCAGCATTTTCAAAACCGTCTTCCACCAACATGCCTTTTAAGCTATTACGTAGTGTTTTTCGGCGTTGTGTAAACACATGCGATACCAAACGAGCCAAGGCTTTTTCACTTTTAGCAACAATTGGTTTAGTCGCATAAGGCTCTAAACGAAATACCGCAGATGTTACTTTTGGTGGTGGATTGAATGATCCCGGTGGTACTTCAAACAAGAAAGTAGGTTTACAAAAGTATTGAATCATCACCGACAAACGCCCATATTCTTTGGTGTTTGGAGATGCGGTAATACGATCAACCACTTCTTTTTGCAACATAAAATGCATGTCTTTGACTTTGTCACCAAATTCCAAGAGATGGAAAAGCAAAGGTGTTGAAATATTATAAGGTAGGTTTCCGACCACACGTAAAGGACGACCTTCCTGAAATAATTCAGTAAAATCATATTTTAACGCATCAGTTTCAATGATGGTGAGGCGTTCAGGATGTGGTACTCGACCTGGCAAGCCTGCTGCCAAGTCACGATCCAGTTCTAGCACTGTCAAAGCATCACATTCACCATTTAAAGGTGAAGTTAAAGCGGCTAAACCCGGTCCAATTTCAACAATATTTTCCCCTGATCGTGGGGCAACAGAACGAACAATTTTGGCAATCACACGTTGGTCATGTAAGAAGTTTTGTCCAAAACGCTTACGCGTATGATGCCCTTCATCTTTAGGGTTTAGGGCATTAATTTGATACATAAAATTCTCCACATTGATTGATGACCACTATTGCGTATTCGACTCTAACTTGCTTAGGCTATTAAAGATTTCATCAGATTTAGTCACATTTTCACTCGCTGCTTTATATGCTAAAGCGAGATTCTCTGGTTTTCTAAGAAGATTCATAACCTCAGACTCTGAGATTTTCTTAACATCTTCTTGAATTGACTCTAAGCCCTCACGCATCTCTGCATCTTTAACACGATCTATACCCAGTTCAGTATTTCCTTTAAGTTGTGCTTCAAGGTAGATATTCAATACCTCTAGATCAGCCAGAAAATCTTCCATATTGATTGCTGAATCTTCATCACCTCTGGATATTTTTTGCATTGAACGTAATACACGCTCACCCAAAAAAACTTGATTTTTTGCAATGATAGCTTGAGTTGAAGGATAATTTAAGCGGACCATTCGATCTACCACTAAATTATATTCAGCTTGAATACCAGGTATAATTTCTTGAACAAAAATACTGAAGTCTTGTAAAGCCATTAGTTTATCTCGATGCTTTACCAGAAGATCAATATTAGCATTGATTGCTTCTCCGTCTTTAAGCATTTTATCCATGCCACTATGATTCGCATATTTTTTATGCACCATTGCCAATGCTTGATTAAATTTTTCTTGGCTGTTCTTTAAATTATCTACAGTGAGTGAACCAGCATATTGCACAACATCTTGTGACTGTCTTGGAATTTGCAGTGATAAGACCCTTAAATCACAAACACTGTGATCCATTGCAAGGTTCGAGCAAGCAGATAGCATAGCGGCGATCAATACAGCCGCTATGCTATTTTTTATGCAACGCTTCATGGATTGTGGTTTTATATGGTTGTTCTTATGCTTAATGATTGACATTACTAACTTTCCATCGATGTAAAATTTAAAAATTATTATTCAATAAAGTTAATTCGAGCGAGCGAGATCAAGCGCTAAATCGACAGCGACATGCAAACTTGAACTTTTTGCAAGGCCTGTACCTGCAAGGGAGAGCGCAGTACCATGATCAACTGAGGTACGAATAAAAGGCAAACCTAAAGTAATATTGATGGCTTCACCAAATCCCTGCGATTTTAACACAGGTAAACCTTGATCGTGATACATCGCCAAAACAGCATCAGTATCTTTTAAATGATCCACAGTAAATAAGGTATCAGCAGGCATACTTAAACTCATGTCTATGCCTTGGACTCGATAACTTTCAAGCACTGGATTGATCGTATCAATTTCTTCATGACCTAAGTAGCCACCCTCTCCAGCATGCGGGTTTAAACCACACACTAAAATACGCGGATGATTAATTTTAAATTTTGTTTTTAAATCATGAATAAGAATATCAATTACCTGATGGAGACGCTGTTTGGTAATGGCATCTGCAACATCCCGCAATGGTAAATGCGTGGTCACTAAAGCGACTCTTAAGATTTTTGTTGCAAGCATCATGACCACACGTTCCACGCCTGCAAACTCTTGGTAATACTCTGTATGGCCGCTGAAGTGGATCCCTGCATCATTGATGATTGACTTTTGTACAGGTCCAGTTGCCACTCCAACACTCAGTCCTTGCATGGCATAGTATGCAGTTCGGCGTAATTGTTCGATCACATATGCAGAGTTTTGTGGGTTTAACTCACCTAAGACAACATCTACAGCTAAAGGAACATGTTCCACATAGAGCTGACCTTGAGCCAAACACTCCTTCTGCCCTTGATACTCAATAAGCTGAATGCTTTTGTTTAAAATTTTGGCACGATCCCTCAACATATTGATATCAGCCAATACAACAACTGGACGATCATCGATACGATCTGCCAAATCTAAACAAATATCTGGGCCAATGCCAGCAGGCTCACCACTGGTTATATATAAAGGAAGCATCTAGAACTCTTTTAACAGACCTTGCAGAGACAGTATACATCGGTTCTAAATTATCATTTCCAATTCAAGTTCATTTTTATATCGAATATAACGGAAACATGTAAAAAATTAACCAAAAACAATTTCTCGAGAGAACTATGCGACTCAATTGTAAACATTTTTTCTATTTCAGTTTTAGATAGCTGAAATTTATAATGAAAAATATATATAAAAATACATCACTTATGCTGTAAATCAGCAATAAAGTTAGGTCGATTACAGCTTAAGCTTAAAGTCTAAAAGAAATATCCTTTGCAAAACTATACCGCCCTACATATTTCCATCATTGTAATCTAAGTCAAAAGTTATCTATTCGACGACTATTCTTTTAGCAATTCATTCTATAAAAATTAACGGATTGAATATCACATCGTAAACAGAATGCTTAGAGCTGACTTTTAGACGCTGGCCGAGTTTCTGGTTGAGCTTGCTCTTGATCAACTTTAGTGAAATCAAACATCGATTCAACGTCTTTCCCACACTTGGCTGGATCAATATGTTGATCAAAGATTATTCTAACCCGTTGGTCAGGTTCAACTTTTCCATAGACTGTATATTCACCACTTCGGCTTTTATCGTCATCATCCTCCCATTGCACGACAGCATCGACTTCTTCACCGATAGGGATGTGTTGCGTTTGAATGAGTAATCCAATCGCTTGGCAAGGATATGCGGATTGAATTTCTTCACTAAAATCGACAGTCATCCATTTCGCATCCAAGATCGTATCTAATTCACCTCGCTGTTGTTTTCTTGCTGCTTTTTCTTCCTTGGTTTTTCCTAATTGTTTTATTTTTTCATTTTCCCATGTTTTTTCATTTTTTAGTATGTTCTTTGGATTCATTTGATTGAACTGGGCTTGCTGATCCAGCAAATCCGCTTGAGCAAAACTCAGGTTTAAGTTACCTATACCCAATAGCAGTAGAACGAATTTTATTGAATTTATTATTTTCATTTTTGCCTGACTTATTTTCTCTATATCACCTTAATTATTCATGAATCCCGTCACAATTCCAATATAAATCAGAAAACCTTACAACATTTTATCCAAACTAAGCTTTGCTTTTGGGTACGTTTATCAATATAATGATGCGCTTGAAATTCAATATTTCAATTGCGACTCTAACTCTTTTCAGATAGAATTCGCACTCCTTTTTGTTTGGACAGATTCCATAGTCCAAACCAACTATAATAGGTAGTGGTTTAATGAAAACTCTCAGCGCTAAGCCAGCTGAAGTTCAACACGACTGGTATGTTGTTGATGCTTCTGGCAAAACTTTAGGTCGCCTTGCGACTGAAATCGCTCGTCGTTTACGCGGTAAACACAAAACTTCTTATACGCCTCACGTTGACACTGGTGACTACATCGTTGTGATCAATGCTGAACAAGTACAAGTGACTGGTAAAAAATCACTTGATAAGAAATACTATCGCCACACTGGTTTCCCTGGTGGTATTCGTGAAACTAATTTCGAAAAATTAGTTGCTCACAAACCAGAAGAAATCTTCGAACGTGCTGTAAAAGGCATGTTGCCAAAAGGTCCTCTTGGTTACGCGATGATCAAGAAAATGAAAGTGTACGCTGGTACTGAGCATCCTCATACTGCTCAACAGCCACAAGTTTTGGACATCTAAGGGATACAGCACATGGCTACTAACTATGGTACAGGTCGCCGTAAGACCGCAACTGCACGTGTTTTCCTATCAGCTGGTACTGGTAAACTCGTAATCAACAACCGCACTCTTGAACAGTATTTCGGTCGTGAAACTGCTCGTATGGTTGTTCGTCAACCACTTGAGCTTTTAGAAGTTACTGAAAAATTTGACCTTTACATCACTGTTGCTGGTGGTGGTATCGGTGGTCAAGCAGGCGCTATCCGTCACGGTATTACTCGTGCATTGATCGCTTCTGACGAGACTTTAAAACCTGCTCTTCGTCAAGCTGGTTTCGTTACTCGTGATGCTCGTGAAGTTGAACGTAAGAAACTTGGTTTACGTAAAGCTCGTAAACGTCCTCAATTCTCTAAACGTTAATTCGTTTACCGAATCGGACAAAAAAACCTCGACATTTGCCGAGGTTTTTTTATGGGGTAACTATTTGAAGTTACTTTGTTTTATCTCGTTTAGAACAGTCCATGACAGCGTCAGTAATCCCATCGGCAGCTTTTGATTCTGTAATCGTACAACCATTTTCCTGATAAGTTCGAGTTTCCTTAGAAAACTTATGATCTTTCGGAAGCGGTGCATTACATGGCTTATCAGTCTTTACATTGACCATTTTCACAGGTCCATCATTATAGATCGTCACCTTACAACCTTTTACGACATATTCTTGTTTGATCCCACCATACATTTCATCTTCAGAAGCAGCAGACGCAACATCACAGGCCTCATCTGCACTACATAAGGCCCCTGCTCCAGCCACTTCCGCTCCAGCGGCTTCGATTGCTTCAGCTGCAGTCTCTTGTACTTGAGCATCTACAGATTGCTTCTTTGCATATGTATTTGAAATACTCATCATCAACAGCAATGCCAAAGCTAATTTACTGTGCTTATTTATTAAATTCATAGGTTTATCCTTGTTTTCTATCTACTTGATAGCAATACCCACCATAAGCTTATTAAAGTTAAGATGATTTTATTGTCTATTTTTAGTATTCTACTCTATTCACTTCACTTAGTTTTTGGAATATGCCTGTCGAAAATGCACCTCAACAAGGGATTACATTGTATAGCCACGAGGATGACTTTCGTTCACATTGGATTAGATTTCTTCTTGCAGAAAAACAAATTAAACACACCTTAATCATTGTCGAAGAAGATGATGAAGATTTAGCCAGTTTAAATCCATATAATCAACTACCTATGCTGATTGAAAATGATTTAAAGCTGTTTAATACCAGTATTATTTCTGAATACTTAGATGACCGTTATCGACAAAATAAACTCTATGCGGATGCCCCAGCACCACGCGCAGAGCAAAGACAGTATATTTGGCGCTTTGAACAAGATTGGCTTAAACTTGCAGACATTATGCTACGCCACCCAGACACACTTAATGAAGCTACAAAAAAGAATGCACAAAAACAATTAAAAGATACTTTGGTATCCCTTACCCCACTTTTTCAACATTATCCTTATTTTATGTCTGAAAACTTTACAATTTTAGATTGCATGTTAGCGCCAATTTTCATACGGTTAAAACATATGGGAATTGAATTACCGAAACAGCAATCTCGTCCAATTTTATTATATTGCCAACGGATTTTTAGCCGCCCTGCTTTTTTAAAGTCGATGACTTTTAAAGAGAAAAACAGATATAGTGAATTTTTGGCAAAATTCTAGATCGCAAATCAATAGAGTATTTTTTAATGTCTGAACAAGAATTGAACTTAACCCCAACTCGACCATACCTTGCACGCGCAATATATGAATGGATTTGCGACAACAATTTAACGCCATACTTACTTGTTGACGCAACCAAACCCTATACCGATGTACCACAACAATTTGTACAAGATGGGCAAATTGTATTGAACATCGCACCACATTCTGTGCATATGTTAAATATGACCAATGAAGCAATTACCTTCTCTGCTCGTTTTAGTGGTGCATCTAAAGATATCTATGTGCCTATAAATGCAGTATTAGGCTTGTATGCACGCGAAAATGGACAAGGATTATTCTTTGATCCTGATGAATATGCCAATGTGCAAATAGATGAAGATGTTTTAGAATCAAATACTAGTGAAGAAGTAGAAACTAAAACTGAGGCACCAAAGAAAAAACCAAGTTTAAGAATTTTAGAATAGAACAAGGAGAACTGAATGGCTTTTGATCTCGTACAATACTTTGCTGAGCAGATAAAGATTCAAAAGCCTCAGCTATTATCTCAATTAGAGCCTGCTCAACGTATAGCACATATTGAAGAACTCAATGCTTTAACGTTGGGTAAACTCATTACGCTATGGCGTAAAGATGATGATGCGTTGTATCAAGAAATTTTTTCGCAAGATCAGTTGTACAGCCAAGAAATTTCTCGACACCTCACCACCTCTACTCAGAATAAATCCAGTTTAGATAAATCTATACTTGAACCAGCAACAACGGAAATTCTTGAACTACAGCTTGCTGAATTAAAGCAGCTTGAAACAGCAGGAAGTTTAGGTAAGCGAGGGCTTCGAGAATTGGTGATTGGGCAAATTGAGCACCTCTCAGGTCAGGCGAAAGATTGGGTTTGGTCAACAAACGAACTAACCGAACTGATTGGCTCTCAACCTGTGCCTGAAGAAGAGATATCATTAGATGAAACGATGAAGGAGTTTAATCAAATGGTCAATGTTCAAAAAGCAGATCTTCATACAGATCACCAAGAAGTCGTAGTAACCGAAACGGCAAATCCTACTTGGGCTAAAATTGCAGAACCTGTGGTGGCACTTGTGGTTTTGTATATTCTTTTTGAAGCAGCGACGAAGCTTTTTGCTTAATTTAGTCTGATAATCAAAAATTATAAAAAGCGATCGAAATGATCGCTTTTTTTCATGTAAAAAATACTTAAGTAATTTTAATCATTTCACGTGATTAAAATCACAGTAATAATATTATAAATGATAAAATATGCACAATCATAATAAACATTCAAATTACTATTAAGTTAAGCTTTTATTGATAAAAATAACTAAGCAATTTATTTAACTTTAAGATAGATTTTTTATAATAACTAATGTTAATTTAAAGCCATGAAACTCTCTAAACGTTAAGAAAAATTAACAGTTTACACAGGAGGATAATAATGCAAGAAATATACTGATTAAATGCCAAGCAATTAAACATTAAAAAAATGATTTTACTGGAAAAAGAACAAATCTAGCGTTAACTTAAACTAACTACGACCGTTAAAAAAACAGTTTACACTTTAATTTTTTAATATTAGATAAGTGATATTATGAACAATCAATGTATCAATATCGCAATTTCAGGCTTAGGTTTAACCACCTCTGACGATCTTAAAATAAGACTTAGAAAAATTTTACCAACCAACATTGGTATAAATTGGACAAGTGTTTCAGATCAAAATATAAATTGTATTTTGATCAATGAGCAGTTTTTTGAAAATAATAATATCCAGAATATTATCCAAAATAAAAATATTCCTTATTTAAAAATTTCAAAACATAGTGAACATAAAGAAAGTGCTGAAGATAATTTACTCTGCATCCCGATTTATGACGAATTTACACTGAAAAACTGGGTCAATATCAAATTACTGCATAAGACTGAAACAGAACAATCTGAACTTAGCCAAACTCCAGATGATGAAGCTGATGATCAACTTGAAATCAAAGAAATTGATTTTTTTGCAGCGCTTTTCCATCACGACAGCCGCAAAGTTATTTTAAATGATCATCTCGGCACGATTGCGATTATCGACCATCATGCGCATCTGGCATGGCTAGAAGCCACCCGTGAAGAATACCAAACAGATCGCTCGATACACTACACCGCGGCAGTCACTGCGGACTTTATAAAAGTCTCTCGTAAACGACAATTCAATTTAGAAAATTGGTTATTTAACCTGATTTGGAAAAATCCCAATTTAATTACCGTACCTGCAGCTGATAAATATTATCGCCTCAAATTTTGGGTTCAACCCAATGAGCTGGATAAGAAATTACTGTTACAACTAAGTGCATGTTTTATTTCTGGGGCTGAGATTCAACACGTCTCAGACAAACTCAACATTCCAGTCACAACCGTGCAGCACTTTGTTGCTGCGAATTTAGCCATCCATAACGCTGAACTGATTTCAGCAAAAGAAAGCCTATTTGATAAAACATCAAGTGATACTGAGCAAACGGAAGAAAAAGGAATTTTAAAAAGCTTTTTTAACAAATTAAAAAGTCGATTTAAATTTTAAGGGATAAATACACGATGATTATTCAGAAGTATAAAATTGTTTTTGCAGGTTCAATGGGGGCAGGTAAAACTGAAGCGATTAAATCATTATCAGAAGTACCTGTATTAGCAACTGAAGCATTTAACACCGATGATCGTAGCCATAAAAAACTAAACACAACCGTGGGAATCGATTATGGCGAAGTAACCCTTGATGATGGCAGTAAAGTTGGGCTGTATGGCACACCAGGACAAGGTCGCTTTGACTTTATGTGGGGTGTGATATGCAAAGGCGCGATTGGTACGATTTTGTTGATTGATCATAGCTTAGCAACACCCTTAGATGAACTTGAATATTACCTCAATATTTTTAAGCAGTATGGTGAAAACATTGTGATTGGAGTCACCCATATCGATGATGATATGAATAAGCCAACGCACCAATACCGTCAATGGTTGATGGAACGCGATCTAAATTTACCTGTGTTTTTTATTGATGCACGCAAGAAAGCCGATGTGTTATTGCTCTTAGAAACCTTAATCACCACATTAGAAGTAAAATATTTATAGACTATTGATATGTATCCGCTTACTGTAAACGTATTCGGATACTGAAAAGTCACTATATTTAAACCAATTAATTATTCATATAAGTGATATCTATCAAGTCATTGATTAGAAAATAAGCTTATGTTTTGTATGAACTTTTAGGAAATTTTGGTTATCAATTGATTTTTTGTACTTTTGAATCCTAGATCGTTATCCTACCGCAGGGCGACATGGATGTCGCCGTTGGGCGGGGGTATATGAGCAAAAATAAAGCACTGCTTTGTTTGCAGCGCAAGAGCCCTGTTAAACGGAAGATTTTTGTCACTTTTCATCTCTGAAAAGTGAGGCATCGCCTACGCAAAGGGATTTAAACGTTGAATTTAAGGTATGGCATTGCAAGATTTTTTAATTAAACAATTGATTTTTTACATATAATTGATTTAATTAACAATATTAATTAATAAAAATTATATTCTTGTGTATGCGTTTTTTGACAGGTTAACTATATTTAAAGCCGTTATTTAAGCAATGGAGAAATAAAACCGAATCCGCTTGATAGCATAAAGGAATAAAATCTTTAGCCTTATTACTGTTTGTAAGGCTACTGTTTATAAGATTGCATGAATTGTTGTTTGTGACTTCCCTTGTGCTTTAGACTGATACATCAATAGATCTGCCTGATGCGTTGCATCATCGACATCGTCAGGTAATTCATTGTAAATACCAATCCCCATACTAAAATCAATACCGAATTTTTGTTTTAAGCCACTAAATAAAAAACTATTTCTAAGTCGTTTTGCGTAGTCCTCGATTCCTTTTAAATCAGTATCTTGTAAGATCACTACAAATTCATCACCGCCCATACGAGCAACCACATCAGAATGGCGTGTCGCAGCTTGCAATACATGAGCGAACTCGACTAAAACATCATCACCTTTGCTATGTCCATAGGTATCATTTACCGCTTTAAAGCCATCTAAATCTATAATAGCGACAGCTAAGGTATGTTCTTTTTTGCAATATCGCTTTTTTAGTGCCTGATACTCTAAATTAAAGGCACGAGTATTATTCAGCGATGTCAGAGAATCTTTCATTGCCATTAAGGTCATTTCATTCAAATTATTTTTTATTCTCAACAATAAAAAAGCCACAACACTAAAGAAGCCAAGCCTTACACAAGCATTCCAGAAAGGGATAATCGAATTTGTATACTGGTGCCCTGCACTATAGTCAGCATATAACCAAGTAATCCCCGATAAAATAACCGCAATCATAGCGATATGCTTGTTGTCATACCAAGCAGCAATAGAAACAGGAATCAGATAAAACACTGCAAATGAGTATTCATAGCCAGTCGCCAGATCAATTGCACCTAAAATGATGATGATAAAAAGCAAACTAATACGACGTACAACCATCGAACTCATCAACAGATAGGTCTCCAATTGTTTAATCATTTAGACATCATTCCTTGACCAATAGCAGTAAGCTTTTAAAACAGCTTGAATATAAAAAACCAAAAACAACAACACCACGAAACCGAACTAAAGCTATGTTTTAATTAATTTTAATAATAAAATTCAGACTTCATTAGTCACTTATAGTTAAAATATTCAATAAAGTAAAGTTTTGAGTACGATGATTTTTAGCTTCTTATAGATAATTTCTTAATTACTTTGTAGCTAGGTTAATTAGATCAAATAAAAGGAATTGTACAGTATAATTTTTATCGAATTTTTCAGGATGAGCGGGAAAACAACTCTGGTTTACTTCAACTATTAAAACTTTGTAAGTTTTAATCCTATTGCCTATAAACTTTTGATTTATAGCGTCCTAAGCCGAATCGAGACCTTGTGGGTAAGTACTACACTCACGTTGTACGTAACTGGTAGCAATCTACTCTTTTCGATCCCTTACATCCTTGAGATAAATATTAACGAAATCGGCTCGGGATTATTTTCCTAAGATAGATTAATTTTTTTATTTTTTAGGAAAATTTTCCTTCGAAAGTCACTTAATAAAGAAAATTTTCCAAGAAAGTATATTTAATGATTTTTTATTGCATGAATTCTAAAAAAAATGCAAATTTAATTTATAAATTTGCATTTTAGTCACTCTATTTCAATTGGCACATGCTTTAATCTGCTGAGTTAAGACGCATCTTTTAGTGAAGTTGCTTTACTGTCACGCAAGATATCTTCTAAGCTTTTGGTATCCTGATTTAAAAATGCGGTTAAACTCGCTTTTACCTGTTCAAGCGTACTGTGTTTGATTGCAAATACTTCTTTATTTTTCCGCGTCATCAAGCCAAATAATTCGCGTTGTGGGAAAATCAATTTTATATTGCTTTCTATCTTAAATTCAAAATCTTCACTTTTCGCATAAGCATTTAATGTAATTTTTAAAAATGCTTCTGATGCTGAGCTGAACACTGTAAAAATAGTATTTCGACCATCCAGTTGTAATTGTAAAACACGTTGACGGCGCCAGCTGATACTTTCAAATTTCGCCAATATCTCAGCAATATCTAAATCGCTCTCATGCTCCATCTCACGCTCATCTATGTGATTAGGATACTGAATTTGAATTTCAAAATTGTTCATTATTTTATAACGCATACCTTTAAAATCTATTTGTAGTGTAACAATACTCATTGAAATTAATAGCAATTAAAACCAAATTTTTATAAATTAGTCATTGATTTTAAAGTTTAAATTGTATAATTGCTCACTATATTTAACTTTTATATGTACTAAGTGTATTTTATCCATTGGTCAAATAATCAAGCCCGTTTATTACTTTTTTTACAGATCAATAAGGAAGCTCACGCTTCCTTATTTTTTTATAGAAGATGCGACCTCTAGTCGTTATGCCAAACGATGCTCTTGCAGCATTTTTTTATGCATTAATTGTCGATATTGTTCTGTCATCTCTTCGATTTGACCATTTAGGAATAAGCTGAGCTGTTCTGAAACTTGCGATTGGTTTAAGTTTTTATACACCACATCATATTTCTTTTTACGCGTTAAAAGCCCCAGAAATTCTTTACTTTCAACAACCAGTTGGATATTGCTATCGATCTGAAAAACAGGGTCTGCTTTACTCGAGTGTGTATTTAACTGAATATGTAAATAAAGTTCTGTCTCCGTGTCCTGTACAGCAAAGGAAATATCAGAATTTTCAACTTGTCCCTGTATCAGGAATAAACGACGCCAATTGATCGCATAAAATTTTGCACGAATTTGCTCAATGTCCTCTGCCTCAAATGACACGATATCTTGCGCAGGCAAATTGATCTCGACCTCGAACTTTCTCATTGTTCTCACCTATCCATGTGATGTTTATATTATGAGCTATTAATAGCATTTATATCTTTTTTTTAAAACAAATATTTATGTTAAATCATTAAAATTTATTACTTTTTATCAAATACACATCACAAAAATCAGATTATTTATTGATGAAGTTTTTATTAATTTTTCTATTTTTATATCAAACAGTAAAAAGTATCAGCATACTTTTAATCCCCAAGGTATTTTTAAAACGATGAGTCAGCATAAGCTTTCATCGTGACTTCAAACAATTGACGTTTAAAATATACATTTCAATTGAATAGATATACGTTCTATCCCTTTTAATGTTATGCAGTTCCACCACATAAAGATGGAACAGCAGGTAAAATTGGTGATGGTTAAAGGCTATAAGCTTCTTAACAACAGCAAACACATCCCTTAATTTTTTCACGAGGCCAATTCATCTTTGCTCGTTTAATTGCCAGCTCACTTGTCGCAAAAAATCCCAGTAGATTTTGATTTTCCACCTTAGGTAAATGCTCACAAGCTTTGCTTGCATTGTGTACCTCATATACACCATTGGCTTGCGCATTTATATTGATAATAAACTTGTCCATCATAAAAGTTTCCCCCAATACTCTTAAAAAGACCTTGAGATTAAATCCATAAAAACGATGTTTTTATTAATCCCATAATAAAAGTATGCCTTTATGGTGCAAAAATCAATCTCTCTTTTATTGATTTATTGCTGGGGAAATTTGTCTTTGTATCCGATTTAGAGTAAATCAACTTGTATATCAAAAAACAGAAAACACTTAATCCAATTTAATGACTCAACCCAATTGAATTGAGTCATTATCCTCTTTGAATCTTGATAAACACTTGTTTCACAAATGCTAAAACACACTAACTACAATGGATGAACAACGCTTTCTTGTTTTTTCTTTCTTAACCAGCGAACCGCTACCACCATCAAGATAATGCCAACAATCACTACCAATACAGGAACGACAAAAGATAGTAGTGAAACAACTAACGCACTGATCCACTCACCTGTAGACACCAAAGGATTGGCTATTCCGCCTGTCGTTGCAGTAGATACACCACGAACCGCAACCGTGCCCATTTGTACAGCTGTTGCTGTACCACCACCAACGATAATCGCAGCCGCCCAGCTTGCAAACTGTGACATTTCACCTGTACTGACCGCCATGGTGGTCAATGTTCCAGCCACCATGGCTGCTGGCGTGGCAATAGTATCTAAAGCATTGTCGACCCAAGGAATATAGTACGCACCAATTTCACAAATGGTTGCAACAGCTAAGCCAATACATACCGATGGTATCGCTAACCACTCAAAACCTTTCATTGGCTCAAACCAGCCCATCAGTGATGCAACACTCATCACCAATAACGGTACAAATACACGAAAACCGCAGGCGGCACTTAAACCAATGCCAATACATAAACTCAGGATTGTTTCCATAATAATTTATCTGCCTTTTTCTCGTTATCTTTTGAACTATTATTAAATTAACAAAAAGCCCTATCACTGGATAGGGCTTTTGCTTAAAACAGGGAGTATCTGTTTTATCTGTGCGGCTTAGCAATCTTATTTTTTAAATTGATTGCCAAGGCATTTGGTACACTGGGGTAAACGATCTGTACCAATTTCTAAGTAAGTGCGATGTCCGCATTGGACACAAAAATAGAAGCCTGTTCCGGGTTTTTCGCCAGCAGTAACCATTTTTGTTCTCCATAGGTTTTAGAAATGGTGAATAAAGTATAACCATATTTTGATGTATGTCTACTGTCTATTTCCAAAAATGATGGTGTCATTTTTGCAAGAAATGATTTCAAGAGAGAAATTTATTGTTTTGAGAGCTACTTAATCATTAAGTATCGTAAACCATTTAAAGCTCTTCTCTTTCTTGAGGTGGCTCATCTGTTCTTTCTTCCTCATAAAAATCATCAGGCATCTGTGACAATACATTTAAAAGGCGCTCAGCTGTGATTGATTCATCAGAATTTACCGTATCACTTTGAGTTTTTCGTAATAAAGACATTTTATTCCCAAATAAAAACCCCACTTAACAGTAGGGCTTTTTTACAACACTATCAATTACTTTTAATCCTCAATTAATCTTCTTTTAAAAGAGCAGAACTCCCTCCTTTTCAAAGGAGGGTTGGGGAGGATTTAAAGAATAGAACTCAATCAAGCCACTTGCCCTTCCAAGAAATCCTGTGCAAAGCGTTGTAATACCCCACCCGCTTCATACACATGCACTTCTTCTTCAGTATCCAAACGACAAGTTACAGGAACTTCAATCACTTCATTCTTACCATCAACCGTGGCACGCTCAATCACCAAAGTTAAGTCTGTACGTGGTGCAATATTACCAATCACACTATACAGCTCAGTACCATCAAGCTTTAAGGTTTTACGGTCAGTACCTGCTTTAAACTCAAGTGGTAACACACCCATACCGACAAGGTTAGTACGGTGGATACGTTCAAAGCCCTCAGCCACAATCGCTTCAACCCCAGCAAGGCGAACACCTTTCGCAGCCCAGTCACGGCTAGAGCCTTGACCATAATCCTTACCAGCAATGATGATCAGTGGTTGCTTACGATTCATATAAATCTCAATTGCTTCCCACATACGCATCACTTCGCCTTCTGGCTCAACACGCGCTTTAGAACCTTGCTTAATGGTACCGTCAGAACGAACCACCATTTCATTAAACAGTTTTGGGTTGGCAAAAGTTGCACGTTGCGCGGTCAAATGGTCACCACGATGCGTTGCATACGAGTTAAAGTCTTCTTCAGGTACGCCCATTTTATGCAGATATTCACCCGCTGCCGAATCCATCATAATTGCATTCGATGGTGATAAATGATCCGTGGTAATGTTGTCAGGTAAGATTGCAAGTGGACGCATATTTGACAATGTACGTGGTGCAGCCAAAGCCCCTTCCCAATACGGTGGACGGCGAATATAAGTACTTTTCGGGCGCCAATCATATAACGGGCTTTCTGATTTTTCTGTCACACCCAAATCAAACATCGGGATATACACTTTACGGAACTGTTCAGGTTTTACAGATTCTTTAACCAGCGCGTCAATTTCAGCATCCGATGGCCAAACATCTTTTAGGTAAATTGGATTACCGTCTTTGTCATTGCCCAATGAATCCGTTTCAATATCAAAACGAATTGTGCCTGCAATTGCATAAGCCACCACCAATGGTGGTGAAGCCAAGAATGCTTGTTTTGCATAAGGATGGATACGACCATCAAAGTTACGGTTACCTGAAAGTACCGCAGTGGCATACAAATCACGGTCAATAATTTCTTGCTGAATCTTTGGGTCTAAAGCACCAGACATACCGTTACAGGTCGTACATGCATAGGCCACTATACCAAAACCAAGCTTTTCTAAATCTTCCAGTACGCCAGCTTCTTCAAGATAAAGTGCAGCAGCTTTAGAGCCTGGTGCAAATGATGATTTCACCCAAGGTTTACGTACTAAGCCCAATTCATTTGCTTTACGTGCCAACAAACCCGCGGCAACTGTATTACGAGGGTTGGAGGTATTGGTACAAGAGGTAATCGCGGCAATAATGATTGCACCATCAGGCATTAAACCATCAGTGCGGTTTTCAACTACGCCTGCAATGCCTTTCTCTTTTAAATCTGCAGTTGATACACGTGCATGTGGGTTTGATGGACCTGCAATATTACGTGTTACCGTTGAAAGATCGAAACGAAGTACACGAGGATATTCTGCTTGTTGCATATCCGATGCCCAAAGACCAATTTCTTTGGCATAACTTTCCACCAATTTGATTTGGTCTGATTCACGACCAGTCAAGGTTAAATAATCAATGGTGTTCTGGTCGATATAGAACATTGCCGCAGTTGCGCCATATTCTGGAGTCATATTGGAAATCGTTGCGCGATCACCCACAGACATACTGTCCGCGCCTTCACCAAAGAATTCTAAATATGCACCCACTACACGTTCTTTACGCAAGAATTCTGTCAGCGCTAAAACGATATCTGTGGCAGTGATGCCAGCTTTGCGCTGTCCCACCAATTCCACACCGATAATGTCTGGAAGGCGCATCCAAGATGCACGACCAAGCATGACATTTTCAGCTTCCAAACCACCAACACCAATAGAAATTACACCTAGCGCATCTGTATGTGGTGTATGTGAATCTGTACCGACACAAGTATCTGGAAATGCGATACCTTCACGGTTTTGAATCACTGGAGACATTTTCTCCAAGTTAATTTGGTGCATGATGCCGTTGCCTGCTGGGATCACATCGACATTTTCAAATGCTGTTTTGGTCCATTCAATAAAGTGAAAACGGTCTTCATTACGACGGTCTTCTACAGCACGGTTTTTTTCAAATGCATCTGGGTCAAAGCCACCGTATTCCACTGCTAGAGAGTGGTCAACGATCAACTGCGTTGGTACAACAGGATTAACTTTAGCAGGGTCACCGCCTTGGTCTGCAATCGCATCACGCAAACCTGCAAGGTCGACTAATGCTGTTTGTCCTAGGATGTCGTGACATACCACACGTGCTGGATACCAAGGGAAATCATGGTCTTGTTTACGGTTAATCAGCTCTTTTAAAGACTGTTCGAGAATGGCTGGATCACAACGGCGTACCAGCTGTTCAGCCAATACTTTTGAAGTGTATGGAAGTTTTGCATATGCGCCTTGCTGGATATCTTCTACGGCTTGACGCACATCGAAGTATTCGAGCTGGGTACCTTGCAGTGGTTTACGATAGTTGTTATTCATTAGTTTTGTGCCTCTTGCATCATTTTGTACTGCGTGTCTAATGATTGGCATAGTACACTGTCGAAAACCCATTTCCCAAATCGTTTATATTTCATAAGCTTAGATATAAAAACAGGGGTTTTAGAAATATTTAGTAACAACTTCATTAAAATATTTGCACTAAATCTGCTTTTTTTTGAAAAATAGCGGAAAATAAGATTAATTCTTTAGTATTAGATTTAAGATAAGCGAGCAATTCATGAGCGATCTAGCTTTCTCCTCATTTACCTTGATTGGTGTTGATGCAATCAAATTTCTACAAGGTCAAGTGACTGTAAACGTTGAAGCTTTGGCTGAAAATATCACCCAATACACGGCGATTTGTGATCTTAAAGGTCGTATCCATTTTGGCTTATGGCTTAAAAAAATTAATCCTGAACATTTAGAGATTGTTACGACTCAAGATCAAGCCGAAGAATTTGCCAAACATATTAAAAAATACGGCGCTTTTTCTAAAATGAAGCTTGAAGAAACTGGACGAGTTTTTCCAACATTGAATGGCTCAACGACTGATTTTTCTGCTACAGAAACCGATATTTCAGTATGGCAAATCGCTGCAATTCAAACTGGTCAGGCTTATATAAATCAAGCAATTGAACATGTATTTCAACCACAAGAATTACGCTTACACCAACGTGAAGGAATCAATTATGACAAAGGCTGTTATCTTGGTCAGGAAGTAATTGCACGCCTCTGGTTTAAGGCAAAACCAAAAGCATGGTTACATGTGATTCAAGGTACAGGTCCTGCCCCTGCTCAAGCTGAACAGTTAAATAAAGGTGTTCAAGTGGTAAACAGTGCAGCATTTGAAAATGGTTATATTGCGCTTGTGGTTGCCCGCCCTGACGCTTTAGAAGAGTTAGACGTGACTGTTTTAGCATTACCTGAAAGCTTAAGTGGTGATGTGGCGAGACCGCAGTAATTTCTCAAAATTGTCTACAATAATAAACCTACAACCTTGTAGGTTTATTTAGAGAATAAAATGATTGAGTCAATCACAATAACTTTAACAATAGCAATTGGTTAGCTTTATTTTCATAGATAAATACTTGCTGATCTAATACTGCTTCCAAAGATTTATCGACAATTTATATTTTTACTTTCACCTGAATTTTGTATTCTTAGCCATGCTCTTTTTACTAACTCCTAAAATTTTAGAAAAGTTCAAAATTTAGGAAGATTCTTTCTGCCGAACATAATAAATCACACCACTCTTATCATCGGAAAAATAAAATGAATTTTCATCTACCCGATAAATATCACAAGGGCGACCATAGACATTTTTGCCCACTAAAAAACCATCCATAAACGTCTGTAGTTTTTGCCCTTTACGCATAATCACAATTTTATAGCCATGACCAATTGTGGCATCGGTAGAACCATGTAAAGCAACTAAAAAAGAATTTTTGATGGTGCCGTCTGTATTGGGATGATCAAAATAGTCAAAACCAAGTGCAGATGAATGCGCAGGGAAATAGGCATAAGGAGGCAATACATTTTTGCAACCTAACGGACGTTTAAATTTTGGATCTGCCAAAATTTTACCATTCGACGAATAACATGAAGCCCAACCATAATCTGCATCACGTTTCAGTGCATAAAAAGTTTCATCAGGCTTATTTTTACCCAAATGGTCCACACCTTGATTGGTGGCAAATAAAAAATTACCAACCCATTTCAAACCGACTGCATTGCGTAAACCTGTAGCAAAAATCTTTTGTTGCGAACCATCGGGATTCATTTCTAATACTGTTGCCCGAACTTTTTCTTTCTCAGTACAAGCATTGCAACTTGAGCCGACTGAAACATAAATTTTCCCGTTCCCACCCACAGCAATTGTTCGCGTTAGATGCCAACCACCATATTTATAACTTAAACCATAGTCAGGAAAAGTCACTAAAACTTCGGCTTTATCGGTTGGTTTAATTTCACCTTTGGTAAATTTTCGTCGGGTCAGTTGATTAGTTTCCGCTAAATACAACCAATCTTGTCCTGAAGAATCTGTATAAAATTGGACTGAATTAGGGTTCTTCAGCCCCGTCATATAAGGAATAATTTTGCCGAATTTTCCCGTTTCAGGGTTCCATTCATCCAAAATATAAACGATGCCTTTTTTATTATCAGTCAAATCGTGCATATCTGTTACAAACATTCTGCCATCAGGAGCTTTGCTAAAAAAACGAACTCGCTTTAAGCCCTCAGCCGCTGGAATAATTTCGTAATTTGCTGGAAGATTTAAAGAAAAGCGCTTCCCATTTTTTAAGTTAACCTGATGAGGCACAAGATTTGGCTGTTGAGCTAAAATCCCCATTGAACAAACTAAACTTATGAATAAGATTGACAGTACTTTCATCATAGATACGTCTCGATTAATCTTAGCAAAAACAGCCTTCTTTTTTATATTATATAACTTGAAGCACGAGTATATAGTCAAATAATTTTGCTAGAAAAATACAAAGACCATCCAAATACAAACCATTATTTTATATTGTTTTTAGCCAAGCGCCGAAAGTATTGTTGTAGTGGATTAATGCATTCACTCTCATTCTACGGCACACAGTGCATCAAAAACCAAACTTAAAAAAAATAAACAATGACAACATAAAAAGTTATTACTTTAGAAAGCCCTAACCACCATCAATACATCGGTAGAGGGCTCATCCAAGTGCTTAAAATATTTTTATAGCCCAATTGAACAGTTCACTAATTTTCAATGGATATTAAAACCCATGAAATAATTTATTCATGTCTTTACACAAATAATCTTTAAAGTGAAATGCCCGTGCATGTTTTGCATCAAACTTGGCCGTCTGACCATCTTTTTCAAAAATATAAACACGGTCATCCTTACTGACAAGAAACTCACCACCCAGTTTGATCAACAAGGCATCTATCTTATCTTCATCGGCAATACTGTCATCTTGGCTGACTTTGTCATAATTACGTCTAATGCCTTTAATAAACATCATCTACTCACACGTTCTATTTAGCCAGAATTATACCCTTTTCATTGCCTTTAAAATGGCCCTAAATAAACATTATCAAAATCATTCGGCTTGTTTACCCAGATAAATACTTATAAAATAGCCCAATCATGTGTTATCGCGGCTGCTGAACCCGATCAACTCATGAGTTTTATCTATGGACATTACACAACAATATTTTGAAAATGAAATAAACCGCAATCGCACTTGGAGACGTAAGGTAAATTATTTACACCGTGGTCGAGATTGCAGACATACTTCAAGCCTTTGGAAACCAGAAAAAGACTGGAAGCTGCTTTGGAACAGATCGTTAAAAAGATCTCGCTCGAAACAATTAAGAATTGAATATCCACGTATTTCTTCTGCCAAAAGACGAAAACAAGCACAATATGATTTTTGGAAGACTGCTGATTGAATACCCTTTTTATTTGTAGTCGTAACCAATGGCGTAGCCCCACTGCCGAGCGTGTCTTTGCAGTGGGCTATGGCATTTCCACACGTTCCGCTGGAACAAGTAAACACGCCAAACATCGTATTTCTGTCAAAGATATTGCCTGGGCAGATATGATTTTTGTCATGGAGCAAAAACATAAACAAAATATCAAAGAGAAATTCCCCAACCAGTTACAACATAAAAAAGTCATGGTGTTGGATATTCCAGACGATTATCACTATATGGATGAAGAGTTAATTGAAATTTTAACAGAGGCTATGCAACCCTATTTGCCTTAAATGCTAAAGTCGTTGCCATCAATCAGTATGACCAATTCATAATCAAAATGATGACAAAACAACCTTAAATTGCCATAGCTCAATCCGATCAATATTTAACAATAAAATAAATGATGCAGAATCCACTAAAAGTATTTTCTATCATTAAAACCTTCACGCTTATCTTGGTGATATGCGCGCTTCTATTCAATTTTAGTTTTATATTTAGATTTTCTGACTCAAATTCTGATGAAATTCCTTTTACGGCTACTACAGAAAAACTTGGAATATTTCAAAAATATAACAACCAAATCTATGCCGCTGTACCCAGCAATGGTGATTATTTGATCCCAGATGCAGATGTTCAAAGTTTTTATTTACCCAATGATGATTACCAATACCGACAACTAGGTGCAGATAAACTGCATGTTTATTGTGGCAATATCCTCCTAAAAGGTGTGCAACCTCAACAGGTGAAAACTATTGGGGATGGTTATTTTACTGCTGGAAAAGACACTTGGTATTGCTCCCCCTCCACCGAACGAAATAAGGATTTAGGGGCGCTTCGAGAAGTGTGGCAAATCATGCAACAAAATTTTGCCCTAGGCTCAAAACCACAAAGTTATCTCTACCCCTATTTTAAACTTGAACGAGGCAACTGGCCTTATCGTGTCAATTCCGAAAATGATATGGCAAGTAATGGGACATTCACCTATTTTCAAGGGAAATTACTTTCTGGAGCCAAGCCAGACCAACTCAAACTTGTCTTAGGTGAACGTAACTATGCCTATCGAGCGGATGGAAAAAACGTCTATTACAACAACACTCTGCTCGATTTAAAAGACAATGGAAAACTTTATAGTATTGAAATAGATGGTTTAAATAACCAATATTATTTACTCAATCCTGTCGATGGTATGGTCTATGTCAACGAATTTGCCTTTGATCCCAAATACGCCCCCTATCATCTCTTAAGCGAACATGGCGATCACATTAACCATGCTTTGTTTTATAACGACACGGGGATTTATTATTTTGATCTGAATAAGAAAAAAATGCGTCGCGCAGGTGATAGTCCATTTTTAGGCAAAGCATTTAAAGAAATCGCACCGCTGATTTTTTCTGATGGCTCACAACTACTCTATCTACAAGCCAGTGAATATCGCAGCAATAAAGGATCAGCCTCTTCCAAATCCACCCATATTCTAAAATTAGCTGAACCACTTCATTCCACATGGCAAAAACTTGGAGATGTAAATTACAACTATGGCACTGTATGGAAAAATGGTAATGCATTTTACTATTTTGATCAGTTGGGAAATAGCCAACTGGTTAAGGCCACGATTTATCATATTCGCGACCCACAAACGATTCAAAATTTACTGAGAACTCAACCACGCACTGACGATATTCGACAATGGATTGATGAGCAAAAGATGGTTGAAGCCAAACACACAGAATTGCTCGAAGTAGAGACAACTAACCGCTCAGACAAATATTGGGGCTTGTTTGTTCCGATCATTTTCGTAGCATTTTTGAGTATGCTGATGTGGATATTTGAACGGTTTAATTTAAATTTTGCCCCATTTTATATACGTAATCATAAACTGATCGTCAGTAACTTGATGATGACCTCTTACCCTTTAGATCAGATCACATGCGTTGAATTTAGTACCCGTATGACTACGGCGAATGGAGGTTATCTTGGGCACTTTCAAATTTTACAGCGCAATGGGAAACGTAGCAGAATCTTTAATTTTAGTACGCAATTACGTTTACGGAGTGACTCACAAGTAGAATTAAATCAATATATCCAACAACTCGGAAATGAGTTAACACGCCATGGTATCCAGAATACAATACGAAGTTAGCGTGGTACCAACTAAATATCGCATTGGCAATTACATGATCTCAATATATTTTTGATCAGTATTGAGTGCACAATATCCACATTATTATTTTGAGCTTTAACATGAAAATCTGGTTATCTCTTCTAACTTTGGGTCTTTTTACCTTTTCTTCTGCACATGCAGATATTCAAACTTTGCAGCAAAACTTAAAAACCAAATATCCTGAGATTCAGGTGAAATCGGTACAAAACTCACCAATTAAAGATGTTTATGAAGTCTATATGGGTGGGCGTATTGTTTATACCAATGAAGAAGCAAAATATTTCTTTGTCGGCAATTTAATTGATCTTAAAGAACAAAAAAACCTGACCGAAGAACGTATGCAAGCGCTAAAAAGTATTGATGTAAAATCATTACCTTTGAAACAAGCCATTAAGCATGTCAAAGGTAAAGGTGAACGTGTAATCTACGTATTTAGTGATCCTGACTGTCCATATTGCCAACATCTTGAAAAAGAATTAAAAAATATCGACAACCTAACCGTTTACTTATTTTTATACCCAATCACCCGTTTACATCCAAATGCTGAAAGTATTTCACAGCAAATTTGGTGCTCTAAAAACCAGTATCAAGCATGGGAAGACTATTTAATTGATAAGAAACAACCGACTTCAAACAAGTCATGCACGACCCCAGTTCAGAAAAACATTGCTTTAGCAAAATCACTCGAAGTCGATGGGACACCGACATTCTTCTTACAAGATGGCACCCGTATTTCAGGCGCACGTGAAGCAGGCGAAATTGAATTACTCCTCAAAGCAGTAAAATAACAGCCCACAGCCTAGAGAATAAAAAATTTCTCTAGGCTTTAATGTTGTTAAAATATCCTTAATTCTTTCTTATTTATAAACAAATTAAAATTTAAATACACTAACTTATACAATAGGCATGTTTACATTTATAATTTTCAAATTATGATAAAAACGTCCTCAACAATGTTCTCACACCATAAATGGAATTATGTTGAAATTAAAACAAGGTATATCGTCAAAATGAAAAAAATTCTATTCGCTACACTGCTCAGCTTTTCATGTATTTCTGCATTTGCAGCAGATACAGCTAAAGGCAACGTTGACCCTGCATTTGTCAAAGCGCAAGAGCTGATTCAAGCAAAAAATTATCCTGCGGCCTATCAAGAACTTGAACGTCTTGCAAAAGCAGGCAATGCACAAGCCTTATATAACTTAGGCTATTTAACCCAAACGGGACAAGGCACAACCAAAGACGATAAGAAAGCTTTGAAATATTATCAAGATGCTTCAGCAAAAGGCTATCCTGTTGCAAGTTATGTCTTGGCGCAAAGCTATGCGGTAGGTCAATTGGGCTTAGCCAAAGACGAAAAGAAAGTTCGGGAATACTTAGAAAAGTCCTCTGCTCAAGGATTTGATGATGCTACAGTGGAACTTGCGGTTTTATTATTTGCTGAAGGCAAACCCGCATCTGACAAGCTTGGCTTACAAAAACTTGACCCTTTAGTGAAAAAGGATTTTGCACCTGCGATTCATGCGAAAGCGCTGTATGACATCACCGATGGTTTAAAGAAGAAGAATGCAGCAGCAGTCAATCAAGGTTTAAAATCAATCCAAGATTTAGCTAAAAAAGGATATATCCCAGCATTAATGGCTGTCGGAAATATGCTGACCAATGGCAATATCATTGATCAAAATCTGCCAGAAGCACAAAAGATTTTCTCAGAACTGGCTAAAAATAATGTGCCTAAGGCAAAAGAGTCTTTGGATGTTGTAAACAAACTGATTGCTGAAAAAGGCAAAACACCTGCTCCCGCAGCACCAGCAAAAAAATAAGCAACACTTAAAAAAATACTCTCGCAAGTGAGTATTTTTTTACCACCAAATACCAATCAGAACACTCACCACAATAAAACTCAATAAAGTACTTATCATCAAAGGTGTCAGTGCTTTTTCATTTAAACCATAGACTTGCCCAAAAATTCCAAATATAGAAGGCATAGGCAAAGCGGCAATCAAGGTACCTGCATAAATCATCTTTTGATCCAAGTCTGTTAAATGAGTAAAACCTAAATAGACCAATATCGGCATACAGATATTTTTAGAAACCACCAAATAAATGGTTTGCAGATTAAGTGATTGAATCGTAATCCCAACCATCCCACCACCAATAATAAATAATGCTAAAGGTGAAGCCGTCTGACCTAACAAGGCAAATACTTGGTCTAATACATGTGGAATTTGAATTTCGAAGATCGCACAGCTCATGCCAATCATCACTGACAAGAACAATGGATTTTTTAATAAAGTCAGAAATGTTGTTTTTAAAATGGCGGCTAAATTGGCTTGTCTTTGTCGCCCTATTTCTGCCAAGGTTAACATCAGCGGTACAAGAAATACGCTTTCAATGATAACAATCAGTGAAATATAAATCATGGCTTCACTACCCATCAGCAAAGTCAAAATTGCTGCGCCCAGTAACCCGGTATTGGACATTGATGCGCCAAGTGAAAACACAGAAGCATGGGTAAAATGGTTGTTAAAAAGCTTTTGCCCTAAAATAAAGGCCAAAATAAATAGAGTAAAAGTGACGCCTGCATAAACAAAGAAATAAGCAGGATACCAAATCTCATGTAAATCTTTTGCAGCCAGTGCATGAAGTAATAAAGCAGGTAATGCAATTTTGATTACAAAAGCACCAATTGCAGTAATTTGCTCTTTAGAGATCAATTGGATTTTGACAGATATAAAACCCAAAAATAACAGGAAAAATACTGGAAAAATTACCGAAAAAATCATTCAAGCCGTTCCTTTTCCAGATCATACAAATAAAGATATATCCTAGAATATATCTTTATTCAGTTTAAATACGTTTAAAGAATAATGAGTGAATCAAAACTGTTATGCCATCAATATGCTGAGAACAAATCTTTGATTCCGTGCGGCTGACAACGTAAATATTGTGGTGCAATCGAGATTTTTGCACCCAATTTTGCGGCAGCATGCCAAGGCCAGCGTGGGTCATATAAAATCGCTCTTGCCAATGCAATTGCATCTGCTTCGCCTTGTTGAAGGATCTGTTCAGCTTGTTCAGCTTCGGTAATTAAGCCCACCGCAATGACAGGAATATTCACCTGTTTTTTAATCGCATTTGCAAAAGGCACTTGGTAATTTGCACCCACTTTAATATCTTGTTGAATATGTAATCCCGCAGAGGATACATGGATATAAGCAGCACCAAGTTGCGCTAAAGCTTTTGATAAGCCAATGCTTGATTCAACATTCCAACTATTTTCTGCATCCATCCAGTCAGTTGCAGAAATACGTACACCTACAGGATAGTCAGTTGGCACAACTGCTCGAATGGCTTGAAAAACTTCTAGTGTAAAACGAATACGATTTTCAAAACTTCCACCATATTCATCAGTTCGGTGGTTAGACAATGGCGACATAAATTGATGCAGTAAATACCCATGCGCTGCATGAATTTCAATCAGTGAAAAACCAGCATCTACTGCACGAATCGCCGCTTGCGCAAAGTCTTGAATAATTGTTTTAATTTCATCAATGGTTAATTCATGCGGGGCAATATCATTCGGGCTAAAAGCAATATCACTGGCTGATACAGTTTGCCATCCGTGTGCATGATCGGGCGCAATCTGACCTTTCCCCTGCTTCACCAACCAAGGCTTTTCAGTCGAAGCTTTACGACCTGCATGCGCAAGCTGAATAGCAAAAGGTGTTGGAGCAATGCTTTTTACCTTATTGAGTAAAGCTTTGATTTGATCCCGTTGTGTATCATTCCAAAGTCCCACATCGGCATAACTGATCCGCCCTTCGGCTTGAACCGCTGTTGCTTCAATAATACATAAGCTCGCCCCTGACAAAGCGTAACTTGCCCATTGCTGTTCATGCCAATAAGTCACTTCACCTTGATCTGTTGCAGAGTATTGACACATTGGCGCAATAATAATTTTATTGCTGAGGGAGAGTGAACCAAATTGAATAGATTCAAATAACTTTGGTTGAGCAGACATAAATTATTTTCCCAATGAATTAGAACTGTTTGGTGACACTGAGTCCTGCACTCCAGTTAATACCATCAGCAGGTTCAAAGAATCGACTATTACCATCATTTACAATGACTGAACCGACATAATTTTTATCGAATAAATTATCGACTCGAGCAAAACTACGTACTTTCCAATCGTTGTTTTTCCAGATATAACCGACATTCATACTGGTTACTGTATAACTTGGTGCAGTATCTGTATTGAGATCGTCCACATAGATTTTATCCATATATCGAACATCGACACCTGCATTAAAGCCCTGCTCAGGCAACCAGCCGAAAGATACAAAGGCTTGGTTTTTTGCAATTCCCGGAATGTAATTGCCACTTTGGATGACTTTTTTAGGATCTGTGTTGGGAATGTCTGCATCAAATGTTGCATCAAGGAAACTATAACTGGCTTGAGCCGTTAAATTTTTCCACAGCTTTTTATTCCAAGACAGCTCTACCCCTTGGCGCAGTGTTTTATCTGCATTTTGATAGGTTGCACGTCCATTGAGTGTTCCCGCAGAAACGATGTCATCTTGGGTATTACTTTGGAAAACTGCGGCAGTAAAATTACCTAGACGATTTTGTGCTTTTAAACCAAGCTCATAGTTATCACTGGTTGAAGGTTTAAGCGCAAAGTTAATCCCTGCCGTTCCTTCTGTTGGATAGGCCATTTCAGTAAAGGTTGGTGTTTCAAAACCTTTGGCATAACTGAGATAACTGCTGATCTCAGGAGTAATTTCCCATGTCAAAGCAGCTGATGGGAGCAGTTTTTTATAATCGGTTTGACCACTGTCATCGCCATTCAAACCAATGATGTAGTGATCTTTCGACTCATAATGAACATTGCTATAACGCAATCCTGTATCTAGATGTACAGTCGGCAAAAATTGCCAAGCTGCCTGTAAATATGGATCTAAATTCCATAAAGTATTTCGTTCATCACGGCGTAAGTTGCCTTTTACCCCATATTCGCCCTTGGCATTAAAATTCTCATATCCTTGACGATCTTCATTCATCGCATCATAAGCCAAGCCTGCACTGATCCGTGTATTCGGTAATAAGTCTTTGCCAGTCCAACGTAAATCAGCACCATAAAAATCTCGTTCGAAATCAATCACCCCACCTGCATGGCGTGGATTCTTTTGAGCAGAACTTGGAATAGACTGGTATTGAGTCACTTCACGATGACCAATATAGGCCATACTATAAAGCTCTTGTTGATCATTCAGGAGCTTAGTCCAATTGATACCTGTCTGTGTTTGGTTAATATCTTTACGAACATCATAGATATTTTTACTGTCATTGACCTGTTTAGGATTTTGCTTCCATTGCTCACGAGTCAAACCTTGTGGATCATCAGCGGAAATATCCACATGATTGATCAGCCAATTGATCTTAGAACCATCATCTAAGTCCCACGTGAGTTTGGCATTGCTCAACACTTTTCTTGCGGCACTGTGGTCACGATAACCATCGGTATCAAAATAAGAAGAACTGATCACATAGCTCGGTTCATTGGCTTTATCTGCACCACCTTGTAAGGTGATGTCAGCACGGCCTTTATTATTACTGCCACCTGAATATCCTAACTCGACCGAATCACGCCCTGTTCCTTCTTTGGTCGTGGTGAGAATAGTCCCCCCAGAGGAGTTTCCATACAGTGATGAAAAGGGCCCACCAAGTACTTCAATATGATCTAAGCTCGTTAAATCAATATTTGAAGTTTGGCCTTGTCCGTCTGGCATCGTCGCAGGAATTCCATCGACATAAAGACGAATTCCACGTACCCCAAAAGTTGAACGTGCGCCAAATCCGCGCATAGACAGTTGTAAGTCTTGGGCATAATTTTCACGATTATTGAGCTGTAAACCCGGAATTCCTTTGAGTGTTTCAGTGAGGTTTACCCCAATATTATTTTGACTTTGTTGTTGATCAACTCTATATACCGATGCTGGGGTGTTTAATATGCTGGTATCAGAACGTGTTGCTTCAATTTTGATGGTTGGAAGTTGCTGCGCAGAATGTTGCTGAATGGAATCTTGAGATTCCACTTCAGCATATAAGCTCTGTGTGATACATACCGATAAGCAAAGTAGTGTTGTATTAATTTTTAGATGTTTCACTCTTTGCATAAAGGTGTCCTCGGGTTGTATTAAAAAATAATTTTAGACCCCAAGCCAACGACAAATGCATTGTCCACCTGATTGGTTGCACCAGGATGTACCACATACTGCACTAAAGGACGAAGCATGAACCATTTGGCAGGGTAATATGAGTAATTCAACTCAACATTATACTCTGCATCTTCATTCAACTGTCTTAAATTTGTTCCTAAACGAGCACCATTCATATAATTAGTATACCGATCGTTCAAATGTACCCGATTTACCGCCAAACCAAGAATATCGTTTGGCTGACCATCAAACAGACCATAGTATTTTAGGCCAAGTTGCTGTGAATCATTTACGGCTGTCGTCGTACGATCATGAATGGTGAAGTTACCAAAACTGTGTAAACCACGTTTCCCCTCTCCAGTTGAAGTCAATTGCTGTTCAAACGCAATCCAACCGCCATATGTTCGATCTTCAGCTTTGCTTCCAGCTTTATAGCCCACATCATACTGATTTTTAGCCTCATCAGCAGTATTGTAAAGCGTACCAATACGATAACTGCCTGATAAATTATTCACACCCTGCTTAGGTGACCACACCACTTCAGAAAGAATATTGACACCATCGGCATGCTTTGTATCCAAATTCCAGCCTTGTCGCTCTAAAGCATTATCAGGGTTGTATTCAAACACCCCCACTTGTGCAAATAGTTCAGGATTGATGTGATATTTTAAGCGTGCGCCCCATTGTGAGACTGGTGTGTTATACCAAAGCTTGCCTTGCCATTTCCCCATCTGTGCAGCACAAAATGCATTGCCTTGGAAATCACAAGCCATGGTATTGAATTCAGTACCTAAACCCATACGACCTAAACGCAAGCTTAGTCCTTGATCCTTAAAATTCTTTTCTATATATAATTCGCTGAGACGGCTCCCTGAATTACCACGTCCCCAATTGGCTTGCGAGTTTGCCCATTGTGGTGCATCTGGTGCTTGAATACCTCTGAGTGAAGTACTTTCACCTTGACGTGCTGTAACTAAAGCACGAATAGTCACATCATTCCAACCCGCCAGTTTCCCCATATCTAAGGTTGTACCCAGTCCGAATTGTGTCGCAAATGTTGGCGCTTGATGTGCATCATAACCACCATCAGCGAGATATGAACTGTCCATGGCAATGGTGCCATCAAATTTGATTCCCTTTTCTGCAAGTTCAGTCCGACTCCCATTCCAATCACCCGTCATGGTTGAGCCGTGTAAATTAAATGCATCTTCAGCTGATGCAAAAGACATCATGCTACATGCAGAGATTGCCAATAAAGGATAAGCAATTTTTTTCATGGGAAAGCCTAATCAGGAACAAAACGAATAAAGATAAACCAGTCAACACTCAATCACTTTAACCGTCTAAATTTAATAGAAAGTTCCAGCTTTAAAATGACTATTTTTCCTGAAATATCGAGATAAAAAGAATTATTTCAGTAAACAATTCACTAGAAATTTACACATTTTTTTACATATAACTATCAGATATTTTTTATCAATTGGAAAACTTTATTTTATCAATAAACTTTATTTTAAATAACAATAACTTAACAATAATAATTCTATCTTATTCAACGATCATATCCATAATTTTAACCTAAAGTCGTAGGCTCAACACAACCGCCCTTTAACGCAATCCAATTCTTGCATACAATATTCAGTCCTCACACCAATGTGACAAGTGCATGCCTGAATTACCTGAAGTTGAAACAACAAAAACCAGTTTACTCCCCCTGATCGACCAGAAAGTTCTTCATGTTCAAGTGCGTGAGTCACGGTTACGCTGGCCTATTCCCGAAGATATTCAACAACTTCAAGGTCAAAAACTCGTTCGCTTAACACGTCGTTCAAAATACATTTTGGCAGAGTTTGAAACCCATAGCATGTTATGGCATTTGGGTATGTCTGGTAGTTTTAGAATCTGTGATGAACATGAAGCGCTTAGAAAGCATGACCATCTGATCATTCAGTTTGAAGACACACAGCTGCGCTATCATGACCCTCGACGTTTTGGTTGTATCATTTGGCTGAATGAAGAAAGCCAAACAAAATTGATTGATACTTTAGGGCCTGAACCATTGAGTGATGAATTTCATGCCGAATATTTAGCAGAAAAGTTTAAAAATAAAAATGTCGGCACAAAAGTTGCAATCATGGATAATCATATTGTTGTGGGTGTAGGCAATATTTATGCAACCGAAAGCTTATTTAATTTAGGGATTCACCCTGCACAGCCTGCTTCGAGTTTGACGAAAGCGCAAATTCAAAAATTGGTCATCGAAATTAAACGAATTTTAAAGCAAGCGATTGATTTGGGTGGTTCAACCTTAAGAGACTATAGCAACGCCATGGGTGAGAATGGCTACTTTCAGCAGACCTTATTGGCTTATGGTCGTGCGGGTGAGATGTGTATTAACTGTGAAACCACTTTAGAAAATTTAAAGTTAGGACAAAGAGCCAGTGTGTTTTGCCCACAATGCCAGCCATTAAAGATCGCGAAGAGCATCCCACAAAAACCACGAGGAAAAAGTAAATGAAAACTGCAATCGTTCGACATATTCTCGTCAAAGATAAGGACTTGGCTGAACAACTTAAGAAGAAAATCCATGATGGCGCTGATTTTGCCAAAGTGGCCAAACAGCATTCCACATGTAATTCAGCAAAACGTGGTGGTGAACTGGGTGAAGTAAAAAAAGGACAACTTGTTCCTGTGATTGATAAACTGGTATTTACCGCTGCTGAACGTGTACTTCATGGCCCAGTAAAAAGCCAATTCGGCTTTCACTTGGTTGAGATTAAATTTCGCATGGATTTTTAGTTTAAAGATTTACATTCTTTTGGAGACATTGAGAGAATGTTCCACTATTTATCAGCAATGTTCAAATTAGAGTCACAACAACCACCATCACTGAAGCTAAATTAAAATACTTTTGCTTTTCGATCATTCAGGCTTTCAAAGTGTGTCTATCACGTAGCGCAATGACAAGGATGTTAATATTTGCTTTAAACCTTATTGTTTATTAAGACAACAAAACAATAAAAATCTGAGCTGTTCTAGTCACTTTAAACCATCCTATATTTTCGAATCAATTTGCTCAGGTTTAAATTCATGAATAAACTTCGCATAATCATCAATATATGATCTAAATGCTTCTTCCCGAGTGGTAAAGTAAAATATTTCATTGCCATTTCTGACGATGGTTTCAGGAGATTTACCATTACAGTACCCTCCTGCTGAATAGACAGCAGACTTAAGCATTTGAAAACTTTGCTCAGCAAGCTGTTCATCCTTAAAAGCAAAAACCAGCAAAACAAAATCTGGACGATATTGTTTTTCATCACCTAACTTAACTTTACTGATTGCCTTATAAGAGCGAATGCCCTCACCTTTTACTTGAATCACTTTATTCAGAGAACAATCATTTTCAGACCAAGAACTACCACTGTCTTTTTCTATAAACTCAAAATTGGCTTTTAATAAACGTGTTTGTAGGGCCAACAGTAATGTTTCATTTTCATCCACTGAGTCGGTTTCTATAGTGGCATAGCTGGTATCTTCATTTGGCATCTCATTAAAGGTTAAACCACTGGCAGGTCGGTTTCGATCCGCTTGTGTAGATGTTTGAGTATCAGCGGATTGCTGCTCTTTTGGATGCTCTGAACATGCATACAAACTGATAAGTATTGCCATAATCCCTATGTTTTTTTTCATCAGCCCATCCCTATTTTCTTGCTTGCATAAAAAACGGTACTTGATCGTACCGTTTCATTCAACTCTTTTACAATGATTTAATACCTTTTATCAGGGTTTAGATATATTAAAATACTGTAATTTGAATCAATTTAATGAAGATTAAGCTTCAGGGCGTTTCTTTAATTCATCACGAATTTCACGCAGTAATGCAATATCTTCTGGTGTAGCAGCTGGAGCTTCTTCAGCAGGTTTACGAATTTTATTGAGGAATTTAACCAACAAGAAAACCACCCACATTAAGATCAGGAAGTTCAATACAATTGTGATGAAATTACCATAGGTTAATACATTAATTCCGGCTTTGGTTAATTCATCCAATGATGAAAGGTTATTTGGGTTATCGCCAAGTACGACAAATTTTTGGGTAAAATCAACACCACCACCCGTAATCACTGTGATTAAAGGCATAATCACGTCTTTCACTAATGAGTCGATAATTTTATTGAAAGCACCACCAATGATGACACCAATTGCCAAATCCATCATATTGCCTTTAATGGCAAATTCTCTGAACTCTGAAAGAATACTCATATTTTAACTCCACGCCGATTTTGCGTATTTTTTATGTGACGAAGTATACATTATGTTTCAACATATATTTCCGCCTAATTTACTCGCTTTTTATTAAAAACCAATATTCTTTTACATTTATATAAAAAAACCGCAATTTATTAAAAAATTGCGGTTTTTTTCTAGAAATTAAATTATTTCCAGTTTGAACGCTTAGCCACGTGAAGCACGTTTACGTTCATTTTCAGTTAAGAATTTTTTACGAATACGAACTGATTTAGGTGTTACTTCAACTAATTCGTCATCTTCAATAAATTCTAATGCTTGTTCAAGCGTGAATTTAATTGCAGGTGTTAACGTTAACGCTTCATCTGTACCAGATGCACGCATGTTGGTTAACTGCTTCGCTTTGGTTGGGTTCACAGTCATGTCGTCTGAACGAGAGTTCATACCCACGATCATACCTTCATAAACTTCTAACTGTGGTTCAGCAAATAGACGACCACGGTCTTGTAAAGTGAACAATGCAAACGCTAAGCAAGTACCGTTAACCATAGAGATCAACACACCGTTTTGACGTTTCGCAACTGCACCTTGTTTAGCTGTACCGTAATGCGAGAAGCTTGAAGTCATGATACCAGTACCAGAGGTAATGGTTAAGAATTCAGAACGGAAACCAATCAAACCACGTGATGGAACAGTTGCTTCAATACGGATACGGCCTTTACCGTCAACTTCCATATTGGTCAACTCACCTTTACGGTTACCCATTTGTTCCATAACAGAACCCTGATGTTGTTCTTCAACATCAAAAGTAACGTTTTCGTATGGTTCTTGAGTTTCGCCATCAACTTCTTTCATGATCACTTGCGGACGAGAAACACCCATCTCGAAGCCTTCACGACGCATGGTTTCAATCAATACTGAAAGGTGAAGTTCACCACGACCAGAAACTTTGAAACGGTCTGGACTGTCAGTATCTTCAACACGTAAAGCAACGTTATGGATCAATTCGCGATCTAAACGCTCACGGATATTACGTGAAGTTACAAATTTACCTTCTTTACCAGCAAACGGTGAGTTGTTTACTTGGAACGTCATCGAAACTGTAGGTTCATCTACAGACAATGCAGGTAATGCTTCAACATTTTTAGGATCACAGATTGTGTCAGAAATGTTCAATGCATCTAAACCAGTGATACATACGATATCACCCGCTTGAGCAGAATCTACATCTACACGCTCTAAACCATGGTAACCCATAATTTTTAAGATACGACCGTTACGTGTTTTGCCATCTTTATCGATAACAGTCACTGGTGTATTGGTTTTTACTGAACCACGTTGAATACGACCAACACCAATTACACCCACGAAACTATTATAGTCAAGTGATGAAATTTGCATTTGGAATGGACCATCAATATCAACTGCTGGTGGTTCAACGATATCTACGATTGTTTCGAACAACGGTGTCATGTCTTCCGCTAATTCTTCAGGAGAAGGACCAGCAACACCACGTAAGCCAGAAGCATATACGATTGGGAAGTCTAACTGTTCATCACTACCGCCTAAATTATCAAACAAATCAAATACTTGATCGATTACCCAGTCTGGACGAGCACTTGGCTTATCTACTTTGTTGATGATAACAATTGGCTTCAAACCACGAGCAAACGCTTTTTGTGTTACAAAGCGAGTTTGTGGCATTGGGCCTTCTTGTGAATCGACAAGAAGAAGTACGCAGTCAACCATAGACATTACACGTTCAACTTCACCACCAAAGTCAGCATGTCCTGGGGTGTCGACGATGTTGATGCGGTATTCAGTATTTGTACGCTTGTCTAACCATTTGATTGCAGTGTTTTTTGCAAGAATGGTAATACCGCGTTCAGACTCAAGCGCATTCGAATCCATAACACGCTCAATCTCACCCGCGCGGTCACCGAGTGCACCTGATTGTTGTAAAAGTTTGTCGACAAGAGTCGTTTTACCATGGTCGACGTGCGCGATGATGGCAATATTACGGAGAGTTTTAATATCAGACATGTAAATTCGATACGCTTTAAATTTGAGGGCAAATTATACAGAAAAATCTTAACTTTTAGTAGTGACAGTTTATTGACAGTTACAAGTTTTTTTCACAACAGCAGGCTTTTTATTTTGTAATAGTGTGTAAAGCGATTAGAATAGCGCCATCTTGCCACTTCCAATTGCTGTGCCATGTCCAATTCTACCCCCTCTCCCAATCAGAAACAGGCTCAAATTGATCTTGTTTATGGTCTAGATGATCGCCCAAAACCACTCATCGCTTTTTTTGCGGCTTTGCAACATTTACTTGCGATTATTGTTCCAATTGTAACACCCGGTTTACTGATTTGTTTAGCTTTAGGTGTTTCTCCTCAAGATACCAACATGATTCTTTCCATGTCATTGGTGATTTCTGGGGTAGCAACATTCTTACAATGTAAAAAAATTGGACCATTTGGTGCAGGGCTACTGATTGTTCAAGGTACAAGCTTTAACTTTATTGGTCCAATGATTGGGATTGGTTCTGCCATGGTTGCTGCGGGCACACCAGTAGAAGCGGTTATGGCATCTATTTTTGGTGTGGTCATTGCAGGCTCATTTATTGAAATGGGTGTTTCACGTATTTTACCTTGGGTAAAAAAGTTGATCACGCCCTTGGTTACAGGGATTGTGGTACTGTTGATTGGTTTAACCTTAATTAAAGAAGGTTTAATCAGCATGGGTGGTGGCTACCAAGCCATGGAAAGCCATACGTTTGCCAGCGCCGACAATCTCATCATGTCATGTACAGTGTTGGCAATTATCGTCCTTCTCAATCGCTTCAAAGTGGTTTGGGTGAAAAGTTCTGCAATTCTCATTGCTTTAGTCATTGGCTATATTCTTGCGGGCTTTATGGGCTATTTAGATTTTTCTGGTTTAAAAGATGCCCCATTGATTCAAATTCCGACACCAATGCATTTTGGAATTAGCTTCTCATGGAGCTTATTTATTCCTATGGCGTTTATTTATCTTGTCACGTCTTTAGAAGCAATTGGCGATGTCACCGCAACCTCTAAAATTTCAAATCAGCCTGTAGATGGCCCAGTGTGGATGGAACGAATAAAAGGTGGCGTATTGGTCAATGGTGCCAACTCATTCCTTGCAGGGATTTTTAATACATTCCCAAGTTCTGTCTTTGCACAAAATAATGGTGTAATTCAGTTGACGGGTGTTGCAAGTCGTTTTGTTGGGATTTGGATTGCAATCCTGCTCATCATTCTGGGGTTATTCCCTGCTGTTGCTGGTATCATTCAGGCGGTACCGCAAGCGGTACTGGGTGGTGCGGTTATGGTAATGTTTGGTGCTGTTGCTGCTTCAGGCATTAACATTTTATCGGGAATTCAACTAGACCGTCGTGCGTTATTGATTATTGCTATCTCTTTGGGTCTCGGCCTAGGGGTTGCACAAGTTCCTCAAATTTTGGAACATTTACCAGAATTAGCACGTAATATTTTTAGTTCTGGTGTCGCAACTGGCGGGCTAGCTGCATTAATTTTGAATTTAGTTTTACCCGAAACTAAAAAATAATAAATCTATTCTTTATAATGCCCAGCTGAGACTGGGCATTGCTCTAATTTTTATTGATGGATGGTGAATATGGAGCCAAAAAGCGAAGTTGTCATTCGACAGCATGACTACCTTTCTGGACGCGTGCTATTTGTAAATGCAGCAACGGATGATCTACTTTCAAATTTAGCTCATAACATCGAAGCAAGCATTTGGACTTGGAATTACAATGAGTTTCAATATTTTCAGAATCAGCAGGCAACAGTACATTTTGGTACTGACCTGCCAGAAGCTGAATTTGATCAGGCTGTTGTTTTTGTTCCAAAATCAAAAGAGCTACTCAACTATATCTTGCACAATTTAGTCAGTCGTTTAGCCGTTGGCGCTTCGATTTTCTTGGTTGGAGAGAAAAAAGGGGGAGTCGAACGTGCTGCAAAACAACTCCAGCCTTATGGTCAAGCCATCAAGCTTGATAGCGCACGGCATTGTCAAATGTGGCAACTCACCACAGATAAAACCGTGACAGCAAAGCCATTAGCAGAATGGGCGCAAGTCTATAATGTTCCAACACCTGCCGGAGAACTTAGCATTTGTGCACTCCCTGGTGTATTTAGCCAAAATCGTCTAGATATTGGAACTGCAGTGCTTTTACCTTATCTCAAACAAGTGACGTCTGGTAAGATTGCGGACTTTGGTTGTGGTGCAGGTGTCATCAGTGCTTATCTCAGTAAACTTAATCCGAAAAATCGTATTTTTGCTTTAGATGTCGATGCTTTTGCTTTAGCATCAACGCAAATGACTTTTGAAAAAAATAATTTACCTTTAGAACAACTTGAAATAAAAGCAGTCACAGGGATTGAAGATGCGCCATTGTTCTTACACGCCATTGTGAGTAACCCTCCATTTCACCAAGGTATTCAAACAGATTACAATGCCAGTGAAACGTTATGTAAAACTGCGAGACGACATTTAAAATCAGGTGGTGAATTATGGATTGTGGCAAACCGCTTCCTAAATTACCCATTACTCATTGAGCAGAGTTTTAGTCAATGTACGACTAAAGCAGATCAACAAGGCTTTAAAGTGCTGTTCGCCAACACTCAAAAAAGTAGTAAGGAATAACGATGAGCGAAACAGATCATCCTCAACTCCAGCGTAAGCTTGGAGCACGACATTTAAACATGATCGCCATTGGCGGTTCTATTGGTACAGGGTTATTCCTTGCTTCTGGTCAAACAATTGCCACTGCTGGACCTGGTGGTGCATTACTTGCTTATGTCCTGATTGGTATCATGATTTATTTCTTGATGACCAGTTTAGGTGAACTTGCAACCCACAATCCAACATCAGGCGCATTCTTTACCTATGGTAATAAGTATGTAGAAGAAGGTTTTGGTTTCGCACTCGGTTGGAACTATTGGTATAACTGGGCCATTACCGTTGCATTTGAATTGGTTGCCGTTCAATTCATCATGAAGTTTTGGTTTCCAGACATCCCCGGCTTTTGGTGGAGTGCGCTATTCCTTGCGATTATCTTCTGTATCAATGCCTTAACTGTAAAAGGCTTTGGTGAAAGTGAATTTTTATTTTCACTGGTTAAAGTCATTGCCATCATCTTCTTTATTGTCATTGGCTTATTCATGATTGGTAAAATCATGTTAGATCCAACAGATTCCATTACCAAGAATTGGACCGTTGGTGACGCGCCATTTGTAGGTGGCTTTCAAGCCTTAGTCGGTGTTGCCATGATCGCTGGATTCTCGTTCCAAGGGACGGAGATGGTCGGTGTCGCGGCAGGTGAATCTAAGGATCCGAAAAAAACCATTCCAATCGCCATTAAACAAATCTTTTGGCGTATTCTTTTATTTTATATCTTGTGTATCTTTATCATTGGTACATTGGTTGCGTATACAGATCCAAACCTTGCACTTGCTGCGGAAGGTGATGGAAACATTACCCTGTCACCATTTACCCTGTTATATGAAAAAGCAGGTTTAGCATTTGCAGCAGGCTTAATGAATGCCGTGATTTTGACTGCAATTATGTCTGCAGGTAACTCAGGCATGTATTCATCAACACGTATGTTGTTTGATATGGCACGTGAAGGTAAAGCGCCACGAGTTTTCTCTAAACTCGATCTTCGCGGTGTACCCATGAATGCACTGTATGCAACAACGGCAATTGCGGCACTGTGTTTCTTAACCACCTTTATTGGTGAAAGTGTCGTGTTTACTTGGTTGCTAAACATGTCAGGTATGTGCGGTTTTATTGTCTGGTTAGGTATCGCAATCTCACATTATCGCTTCCGTAAAGGTTATTTAGCTCAAGGCTATAAACTTGAAGATCTCGCTTATCGTGCAAAATTCTTCCCTTTTGGTCCGTGGTTTGCCTTTATTCTTTGTGCCATCATTATTCTTGGCCAAAATGCAGAAGCTGTGCTTGATGGAAAATGGATGAGTGTGTTGTCTACGTATATTAGTATTCCGCTGTTTCTTGTTATCTGGCTTGGCTATAAGTGGAAACACAAATCTAAATTGATCGCTTATGATCAGATGGATGTACAACCCATTCAAGTCGAAAAAGAGTAAATCACTTGATGTAAATAAAGCAGCTTTTTAGCTGCTTTATTGTTTTTTTATAACAGCAATTCAACGTGAATTAAAAATTAATTTGCTATGTTTCATTGACAAAGTTTTTTTTCTTTATAGAATAACGCCCATTGGATCATTTCCAACCAGAATTTTCACCTTTGATTTTAAATCAAAAAGTAGAGGAGTACGACATGCACCAACTTGAGAAAACTTTAAATTAAGATTAAGCAGTCGTCTACTCACGGGCACTGAATTAATCAAAGTGTCCGAATGTCAGTCAAACCTAGCATTCGCTAGGTTTTTTATTGTCTTTAAAATTTGAATCGATCATTGCTTTGACAATAGTGTTGTAACCGCCTTCGGACAATAAAAAATTTGCTTCGAGAAAAAAAATGAGCATACAAATGATTTTAAACGCCAAAGCAGAATATGGCGTTCCTGTAAAAATTTATACAAAAGATGTGGATGAAGAAAGCCTAACCCAACTGCGAAAAATGGCACAATTACAATTTATTCATTCACATATCGCAGTCATGCCAGATGTACATTTGGGTAAAGGCGCAACCGTGGGAAGTGTTATTCCCACCAAAAATGCCATCATTCCTGCTGCGGTTGGCGTGGATATCGGTTGTGGTATGAATGCGTTAAGACTTAGTCTAAAAGCATCTCAACTGCCCGATAATTTAAGCACTTTACGCAATGCTATTGAAAGAAAAGTGCCTGTCGGATTTGAAATGCACAAACAAATCAAAGCTAAGGCTTCAACCCTTTCGCCCTTAGATAAAAAGCTCCAGCGTATTACAGACAAACACCCTGCTTTAAAACGCATGTTACGTAGTTTTGATGTTACATGGCAAAAGCAACTCGGGACTTTAGGTGGTGGTAATCACTTTATTGAACTGTGTATTGATGAAAATGATGATATCTGGGTCATGCTGCATTCAGGTAGCCGTGGCTTAGGTAATGTGATTGGCACTTACTTTATTGAACGTGCCAAGAAAGAAGCACAACATCGTTTTGGTCACGTGCCTGATAAAGACTTGAGCTACTTTGCAGAAGGTTCGATGAATTTCGATGATTATGTTGAAGCTGTAGAATGGGCACAAGAATATGCTTTTGAAAACCGACGCGAAATGATGCGTTTAATTTTAGAAGCAATTCGCCCTTTATTACCAAGTTTTCAAATGACCAAAGAAGCGATTAATTGTCATCATAATTATGTACAGAAAGAACTTCACTTTGGTGAAGACGTATTTGTTACACGTAAAGGTGCAATTCGTGCAGGGCTCGATGAATATGGGATTATCCCCGGTTCAATGGGCGCGCAATCTTTTATCGTTAAAGGTAAAGGTAATCCAGATTCTTTTTGTTCATGCTCACATGGTGCAGGACGTAAAATGAGTCGTTCTAAAGCCAAGCATTTGTTTAATCAGCAAGATTTGATTGCACAAACAGTAGGCATTGAGTGCCGCAAAGATAAAGGTGTGGTTGATGAGATTCCAAGTGCCTACAAGGATATTCATCAAGTTATGGCCAATCAAAATGATTTGATTGATGTGGTCCATACACTGAAACAAGTATTGTGTATTAAAGGCTAAAGCCGAAATAGTCCTCAATTTTTATTATGAATCTCAGTAAATTTCGATTTACTGAGATTCACATTTGCAATTGAATTAACAATAACGTACAGCTGGAATATCGGGATAAATCACAATTGCTTGCTGACAAATTCCTTCAGCTAACCGTTGTTGCTCAAAGACAGCTTTCGGCATGGCATCAAAATTATCATAGAAACAAATTTCCTGATCATTTATCGAATAAACCAACGAATGATTTCCAACGCCTTCTAAAGTGTCATAAAAAACAATGATATTACACCCTTGTTCAATATAGGCTTGAATTTCTTGATAGCTTAGCGCTGGACTAATCTGCAACCCTAACTTCTTCGCGTCTTGATAACGGACAATTTCTTTTTCATGAATATTCGAGTCTTCATCTGTATAAAAAGACAGATCAAAACCTAATTTTTTTAACCCAACCGCTAGGCCAATCGTAAAAGTACCATCCTCTGCATCGTGATGACAAAGTTTAACCAGCTGTTGAATATCTAACTGAATTGAGTAATTTTGCAATAACATCCAAACAGCAAAAATACCGCAATTTGATTCGAGGTCTAATAAGGCTTTAGGCAGTTGCACACTCATTCAATTTTCAAACTTGTAGAAATCACAATCAACAATTATAACGCTGTAAGATCAAATTGAGAGGTTTTATCGAAATTACTTAATTTTTAAAGTCACCGTTACTCGTCTATTTTTCACTCTACCTTCAGCTGTTTTATTATCAGCAATTGGCTTGGTTGGTCCTAAACCGAGCGTAATCAATTGCTCTGGATTGACCTGATATTCATTTAAGAGAAAATCTTTCACAATATTCGCGCGTGTTAAAGAAACTTTATTATTTGTAGCCAAAGAGCCTGTACTGTCTGTATGGCCTTCAATGTAGAGAACAAAATTTTTATTGTCTTTCAATAATTGTGAAGCAACAGATAAAGCAGGTTTATACTCAGCTTCAATGTGTGTTGATTTCGGTTGAAAATATATAGACAGCCCACTTTTCAATGACTTCACTTCATTTGGATACTGTTTTTGGATTGAAACACGATTTGAATTTATTGGTGTTGACGTACAGGCATTTAATGCCATGAGTACCAGCCCTAAAATGATATATTTCATCGTTAACCTGTAATTATTAATTTCTGATTCAATTTTATTTAGATATTCTATAATTATAAGTACTTTAAATAAAAAAGCGACTCAATTGAGTCGCTTTTTTATTCACTAAATAAAGGATTATTTAGTTACAGTACGGCTACCAGTGATTGTCGCGAATACACGACGGTTCATAGCACGACCTTCTTTAGTTTTGTTGTCAGCAATCGGTTGATCCCAAGCGAAACCTTGAGTAGACAAACGAGATGCATCAATGTTGTACTCGCTTACAAGCGCTGATTTAACAGAGTTAGCACGAGCTAAAGATAAACGTTCGTTTAACTTACGTGGACCAGTGTTATCTGTATGACCTTCAATACGAGCAGTCGCATTCGGGAATGTAGTTAACGCATCAGCAACTTTAGCAACTTCTGGCTTGTATTGATCTTTGATGTTTGATTTGTTTGTATCAAAGAACACACGAAGTTCCATGTTCAAATCTTCAGTAAGAACTTGTGGAGCTGGTTCAACTGGAGTTGGAGCAACTGGAACCACTGGAGCAACTTCTACTACAGGAGCAGCAGGCTTCAAGTGACCGCCAAGAACTACGTTAAGACCTGCAAGAGCAGTATAGTTCCAGAATTTTTCGTCAAAGTTATAAGTACCACGAGCTTCAGTACGAAGAGATAAAGCATCGTTTAAGCGCCAGAAAGCACCAACACCAGCATTACCTAAAGTACCTTCTTCGTTGTTATGGTAAGACATGTCATCAAGTTTGTACTTGTAATGACCAGCACCTAACAATACATACGGTTTGATTTTGCTGTCATAGTTTTTAGTGATCAAATCAGAAGTAGCATAAAAGTTACCGTTGATTTGAGTTTGCTTGTATTCAGAACCAGCTACGCCAGTACCGTCAAGATCACCTTTAACTTGGTTATATTCAGCTTCAAAACCTAACCATGGAGTAAGTTCTACACCAAGTGCAGCACCAACGAATAAATCGTCTTGTAATTCAGGACCGTTAGTTAACTCGCCTTTATCACCACCATTGTTGTGTTGAGAGTCTTGGAAAGTGTAACCAAGTAGTAAAGGTGTAACAGTTACACCAGCATTAGCAGCAGCGAATGGAGCGGCAACAAGCATAGCAAGTGCGATACGACTCAATTTCATGGATATCCTCCAGAGATAACAATTGTTGTTCAAGCTTAGCCTAAAATTTATTGGCTATCCTGAGATAAATTTTAATACCCCAGTATTATTTTTAAGCTACTCACGTTGAATCATACAAACACTTGAGGCTTTTTCCAAGTGCTTGATAACTTTAATCAAGTAAATTATTGACAAAATTACTTACAATTTCCGTTGTAATTCGGTAACATTTTACTCAATTTTTTTGCGTGGATCGCTTATCTTTTTGCTACGTGCATTTTAGCAGTAAAAGAAACTGATAGTAATAAATATTTTACTACGTTAACATTTCAATTAAATTTAATAGAAAAATCATTATTTTTCAAATAAAAAACAAGACTTAACAGAAGACCTTAAGATGTATTTTTATTGTAAAGAGCAAGGCCTAACCTTGTTCGAGCTTATCACCACTATTTGTATCCTGACAATTATCTGCTTAATCAGTTTGCCTCACTATCATAATTGGATGCAAAAACAAGAGATTAGAATCATATCTTCAGGTATTCAACAGCATGTTTCTTATGCAAGAAGTCAAGCTTTAGTCCGACATACCACTGTGGTCATTTGTTCATCCGAAGATTTAATTCGATGTGAAAAAGACAAATGGAACAAAGGATTACTTATTTTTACAGATAAAAATAAAAACAAACAAGTCGATTCTGAAGATCACATACTCCTCAAAACTGAAAATAAAATTAAATATGGCAAGCTAACGTGGGTCGGAAGTGCCAGCAGTAGAGATGTATTGACTTTACAAGGTGATACAGGTTTGCCCAGAGGTTCACCTGGAAGCTTCTATTATTGTAGCCAATATGATGCAGAAAATAATAAGCGCTACAAAATCGGACGAATGGGTGCAATAAATTTAGGACCACCACCTGAATGTTAAAAACTGTTCTCTACGGTCAGCATATATTCAATCGCTAGACTTTATTCTTATACTATTTTTTATATACTGCTTAGGTTTTGGATATATTCACAGAATAATCATTTGGAGATTAAAACAATGACTGACATCGTAATTGTGAATGGTGCGCGTACAGCTATGGGTGGTTTTCAAGGAAGCCTGACCAGTTTGACTGCACCAGAACTAGGTGCTGCGACGATTAAAGAAGCCATTGCCCGTGCTGGCTTACAACCAAATGATGTACAAGAAGTCATTATGGGATGTGTTTTACCTGCGGGTTTAAAACAAGGCCCGGCCCGCCAAGCGATGCGCAAAGCTGGCTTACCTGATTCAACCGGTGCTGTAACTATTAACAAATTGTGTGGTTCAGGCATGAAAGCAGTTATGCAGGCTGCGGATGCAATCAAAGCAGGTTCAGCAGATGTGATTGTTGCTGGCGGTATGGAATCGATGACCAACGCACCTTATCTTTTGCCAAAAGCACGTAGCGGATATCGCATGGGCCATGGCGAAGTAAAAGATCATATGTTCTTTGATGGCCTAGAAGATGCTGAAACAGGTCGTTTAATGGGTTCTTTTGCCCAAGATATGGCAAATAGCAAAGGCTATACACGCCAACAGATGGATGATTTTGCGATTCGTTCTTTACAACGTGCACAAAAAGCTATTACTGAAGGTTGGTTTAAAGATGAAATCGTTTCTGTCACAGTTTCAAGCCGTAAAGGCGATGTTGTTATAGATCAAGATGAACAACCATTTAATGCCAATATCGACAAAATTCCTAGCTTGCGCCCTGCGTTTGCCAAAGATGGAACAATCACGGCAGCCAATGCCAGTTCAATTTCAGATGGTGCATCTGCGCTAGTTTTAACCTCTGCGGATCATGCTGCAGCAAAAGGGCTTCAACCTTTAGCAAAAATTGTTGCCTATGCTTCAAACTCGCAACATCCCTCTGAATTTACCATTGCCCCAGTAGGTGCAATCCAAAAGGTACTGAATAAAACCGGTTGGGATGTTCAAGATGTTGACTTATGGGAAATCAATGAAGCATTTGCTATGGTTACCATGTGCCCTATCGATGAATTTAAATTGGACGCTGAAAAAGTCAATATTCATGGTGGTGCATGTGCCCTCGGCCATCCTGTTGGTTCTACAGGTTCACGCATCATCCTGACCTTGATTCATGCGTTAAAACGTACTGGTGGTAAAAAAGGTATTGCTGCCCTTTGTATTGGTGGTGGTGAGGCGACTGCTGTAGCGATTGAAATTCTTTAAGCACCTCAATCCTTGAATTAAAAAGAGGCGTCTATTACATGGTAGACGCCTCTTTTATTTTGCTTTCACCTGAACAACTTAAATATCGCTCAATTCATAATTAAGGATTTAAATTGTTCTGCTCTGGAATCGGGGCAATATAGGCAATAATCAGCATCACAAAACCCGCACCCAAGAAAGAAATCACGCGTGTTAACGTTCCAATATGAGATAAATCAAACAGTACCAATTTTAAGGTGACAATCACCAAAATGCTCCCCCCTAAAATCCATAAAGGACGTAATAATTTACGGCTAGCAAAGCTCATCGCAATAAAGGCTAAGCTTACCCAAAGCAAGGTTAGACTCAGTTGAGCAGTGGCATCTTGCCAAAGACTCAGTTGGTTATAAGGTGTAGCAAAATACACATGTAAGGCTCTTAGAACGATATAGCTACTCAGCCATAACAAACTTAAAACACATAGTACTGCAAGTATTCCATGGTCGATTCCCGGCTTCAAAGCTTGTTTAAATTGAAGGTTCAGCATCCAGAAAAAACCAATTAACATGGCGATACTAACCAAATCAAAGGGATTTAAGATTGGTAATAAATATCCTTGAAATGCTTGCTGTGAAAATAGCTGAGAACAAATCATCCAAATCAACATCAGTAACAAACTGCTGCGCGTTTGCCAAAACATTGTCCATTCTGAGTTTTTCTGAAAGAAGCACCATCCACAAAACACTAAAGGTAAAATGACCATGCTGATATAAGGCATCGTTGCAATTAAGCTAAGACTGCTTAGACTTAAACTGATTAAAACACCTAAACTGAGCCATTCACTTTCAAACTGTAGCCCTTTTGAAGGTCTTAACCAGACTGTCGCTAGCACTAAACCTGAAACTGCGATACCCCATCGTTCAATATCACTGGTCCATAGCAACATGCCATTTTTACTAATATCCAGCAATAAAATGAGTGTAAATACATAGACGGGAATTACCCCAATCCATTTTGGAATCAACCATGTTGATCTGGCCTTTAGCCATAACATCAATTCATTCATCAACAGATAAGCAATAACCACAATCAATACACTGTATATATATCGATTCTCTCCCTCTAAGAGATCAAGCAATAATGCAAGAATCATCGTGGTTGCAGAAATCATCAGTAGGCTTAAAAACAACGTCGTTACTGAACTGATCTGTTTGCGAAAATCATCACGGCTATTTGCCAATAACACCACGGCGATATAGCTTAAACATAAGTACCAATACATCGTGGTTGGAAAATCAGGCAATTCAAACAAGTAATAAAGGCTTGAACAGCCTGCAACAATCAACAAGGCAATCGCCATATAACGACTGATCACCGATTGTCGATATAAAGCAAAGCCAAAAATACAGAGACCTTCAACAGCCCAACCCACCACACTCCACTGACCATGCAGAAGAATCGGTGGAATTAAAGCAAGAAAGATCAATGCCAAACTAAAATAACTTTGAGAAATCAGTTGAATAGATTGATTACGTTTTGAAAGCTGATAAATCCCAGCAAACACCACAGCAAAACCAAGGCTAAAACCAGCAAGAATCAGTTCTTGGTGAAAATACATTAAATATAAAAATAAATAGCCAATAATCGGTGCGCCAAAAATCAACGCAACATCTAAACTGGGTTTAAGTTTAAATTGCTCAAGATCCTGTTTGGCGATCAATTGACTGAATCGAAAACCAAGCCAAATGAATACTGCAAGATGTGCAAGAATAAGTATCGTGAGTGATTGTTTTTCTTGACTATAGCCATGATAGAACGCATAACCACCACCAATGATTACAGTCACTAAAAATCCGATCTGATTTAAATATTTCCAAGGTCTTAAGGTACTCAGTACAGCAATCGCAATGTTAATCACTAAATAATAAGCCATCAGTTCTGCTACCGTTGCATTTCGCACAGGCAACGTAAATGGTGCAATATAAGCGATAAGCACTGCCATCAATGCCAATTCCACGCTTTGCTGCTTTAAGCTTAAACTCAATGTCAGCGCCATAATTACAGCAAAACACAAACTTGCCAGATAAAGACTCGGAATCACCTGATTGTAATAAGCAAAGAATAAGGTTAAAAATAATCCCGCAAGCCCCAAGCCCTCTATTGCTAAAGCAAAACTACGATTTTTATTTTGTAGTACTACACCCAACGCAGTGATTGCACCACTGGACAAAGCAACAATTGAAAGTTTGACTGCTAAACTTAATTGCCAATGCTCTGTCGCAAAACGCAGCAGCAACACAATACCAATCACCAAAACCAAGATCGCAACTTTCAAAACAGGGTTGCCTTGAAAAATCCATTGGCGAATTTGCCCCATTAAGTTTAGCGACGAATCTTGTGGCGTGCCGATGCTTTGTTGTATAGATGATGGATGGTTTAAATCTGGAGATCGCTGTTCTGACAAATTCAAGTGTTGAATTTGCAATTGAACTTGGCTCAAATAGCGCTCTAAACGGCGTAACCAGCGTAAAAAAAAGAAAATCCAAGCAGTTAACCCTAAACCCACCATCCAGCTCAAATGCAGTGTTAAACCCACAACGGCGATAATCGAGGAGATATATAATGGCACTTTCGAGGTGCTTTGCAGTGGAACCCGTGTCTGTTGCGCGATCTGTTGCAATGGATCTTGAATCGCATCCACATACTGCATCACACTCATGACAAATGCCAAACCACAGATATAGGTCAATATCCGTGCATCTAAAAACCATGCACTGACTGCGATAATGATCAGCATCATTAACCAAATGATGCGAATTTCACTCTGCCCTTTGAGCATATTTCATCTTTCTCGATCCTGAGTAACTCGATGATACAACAGCCTTGCCTGATGATTATGTGAATTCATCAGATATTCAGTAACACAAGGATGACTGTTGCATCTTCGCAAGCGCAAAAAATCACGTACAATAAAGCGGTTATTTGAATTAGGAAAATATCAATGCCACCATTTGTATTGGTCGATGGGTCATACTTTTTATTTCGTGCTTTTCATGCACTCCCACCTTTAACCACATCAACTGGATTACAGACCAATGCGATTCGTGGGGCAATTTCTGCAATTCAAAAACTGATGCGTCGTGTGCAACCGACACATATGGCGGTTATTTTTGATACGCCTGAACCGACTTTTCGCCATGTACTGTCACCAATATATAAAGGTGACCGCCCAAGCATGCCAGAAGAATTGTCACAACAAATCCCTTATTTGCATGCCTTGATTCGAGCTTTAGGTATTCCATTACATACGCTTCCAGGTGCTGAAGCGGATGACATCATTGGAACCTTGGCAAAACGTGCTGAAAAAGCCGGTCATCAAGTTTTGATTTCTACGGGTGATAAAGACATGGCTCAGTTGGTCACGGATAAAGTGACCCTCGAAGACAGTTTTAAAGACAAACCGATGGATGTCGATGGTGTAATCGAAAAATTTGGCGTTCGTCCAGATCAAATTATTGATTATTTAACCTTGATGGGTGATGCCTCTGATGGTATTCGTGGTGTACCTGGTGTTGGTGCAAAAACGGCTGCTAAGCTGTTAAATGAATATGGTACGATTGCTGGCATTTTAGAAAATGTTGACAATATCAAAGGTAAAGTTGGACAAAGTTTAAAAGACAATGTTGAAGGGATTGCACTTGATCATCAATTGGCAAGTATTGTTATCGATCTCGATTTAAGCTTGAGCTATGATGATTTAAAGCTGTGTGAACCTGATGTCGAAGCATTACGCAACTTGTATACTGAACTTGAATTCCGTAATCAATTACAATCGCTAGATCATCCAAACAATCCAAATAGCTCAGCCTATAAACAAACAACTCAAAGTATTGGCAAAACTGAGCAGCCTGTTGAAAATGAAATTACAGATCAAGCAACAAGTTCGAGTGTTGATGACCGCCTTGGTGAAGCCACTTATCATACTGTTTTAAGTCAAGAAGCATGGGATAAGCTCTTCCAGCGCTTAAGCACAGAAAAACGTTTTGCAATTGACACTGAAACCACAAGTTTAGATTACCGTATCGCTGAAATGGTCGGTTTTTCAGTGGCTTTTGATGCCAACGATGCTTATTACATCCCTTTGGCACATGATTACGAAGGTGCACCTGAGCAACTCAATCGTGATGCAATTATTCAGCAGATCAAACCGATTCTTGAAGATCCAAGTGTTGAAAAAATTGGACATCATTTAAAATATGATGCGCATATTTTTGAAAATCACGATATCCATTTACAAGGCTGGTACTTTGACACCATGCTGGCCTCTTATGTCTTGAATGCAGTGACAACACGCCATGGTATGGATGATGTTGCACGTGTTTATCTGAGCCATTTGACCACGACTTTTGAACAGGTTGCTGGTAAAGGTGCAAAACAAAAGACCTTTAATCAAATCGAGATTGAAACCGCTGGACATTATGCAGCAGAAGATGCGCATGTCACCTACCGCCTTTATGAAGTTTTGGAACGTAAGCTAAAAGAAATTCCTGAACTGATCAATATCTTACATCACATTGAAATGCCAGTAGCCAGTGTTTTGGCGACCATGGAAGAAAATGGGATTGAACTTGATCTAAGCTTCTTGGATCAGCTCAGTGTGGACTTTGCCAATACCATTCAAAATCTTGAAAATCAAATTATCGAAATCGCTGGCGAATCTTTTAATGTCGGTTCACCCAAACAAGTCGGTGAAGTTTTATTTGAAAAATTAGGTTTAAAAGGTGGCAAAAAAACTGCAACTGGACAATACAGTACCTCTGAAGCGGTTTTAGAAAAAATCGATCATCCAATTACTGAACTGATCATTGAGTATCGTGGTTTAACCAAGCTTAGAAGTACCTATACCGAAGCCTTAGTCAAACAAGCCAATCCCGATACCCATCGCGTACATACCAGTTACCATCAAGCCTTAACAGCAACGGGACGCTTGTCTTCAACCGATCCAAATCTACAGAACATTCCGATACGTGAAGAAATTGGTCGTCAGATTCGTAAAGCCTTTATTGCACCTCAAGGTCGTGTACTTTTGGCAGCCGATTACTCACAAATTGAATTACGTTTAATGGCGCATTTCTCACAAGATGATGCTTTGGTTGATGCCTTTCAAAATGGGCAAGATGTACACCGTCGTACAGCATCTGAGGTCTTGGGTGTCGCGCTGGAAAATGTGAGCTCTGATCAACGCCGCCAAGCCAAAGCCGTTAACTTTGGTTTATTGTACGGTATGTCTGAGTTTGGTTTGATTCGTCAACTGGGCTTTACTCGTGAAGAATCGCAAAACTATATTAAGCAATACTTCCACCGTTATCCGGGTATTTATGAGTATATGCAACGTACCCGCCAAGTGGCATTGGAACAAGGTTTTGTAGAAACTATTACAGGTCGTCGTTTATATACACCAGATATTGACGCTCGAAATATGATGGTGCGTAAAGGTGCGGAACGTGCTGCAATTAATGCACCACTTCAAGGCTCTGCGGCTGAAATCATTAAAATGGCGATGATTGAAGTCAATAAAATCTTACCTCAAGACCAAGCCAAACTTTTACTTCAAGTACACGATGAATTGGTGTTTGAAGTTGATGAGGCTATTGCAGATCAATTGGCTGCACAGATTAAAGATGTGATGCAAAAAGTCGTTACCTTATCAGTACCGTTAGTTGTTGAAGTCGGTCAAGGCAAGAATTGGGGTGAAGCACATTAAGCCTTTACAACATTCCCAGTCCGTCTAGGAAGAAAATTGGGATGACAGATATTTTTTAAATATCTGTCATCCCAACTAAATACTAATATTTTTCAAATCACTATATTTAAATATCCAACATATTTGCCATAAATATAGCTAAATTATCAAAAACTCTAATCTAAATCATGCTCTTCCATTGATAATGTGATTGTTAAACTCATTTCTTTGTAGCTTAAATTTCTTTGTAGCTTAAATTTCTTAAAATATTCAGACATAGCACCTTTAACTCTTCAATCATGGTTTGTTGTTTTTCTAAACCATTTTTAGGATCTAAACTCGACCACACATCAATTTCATCAAAACAACCAATCACATACTTCAAATCTTCAGAGAGAACTAATGAATGCTCAAACTGATGTAAACCTTGTAATCTTCCTAATGACCATATCCCGACTTCTGGCTGAACAGCCCCCAGTTTCATTGCCTCTAAAACACCCAAAGCGAGCGAAGCCAAATAAAACTCTGCATTTAAATTATTGGTTTCAATTTTCATATGATTCTATTTTTTACCATTTAAAGTTTACTAATAACCCACTTAGATCACCATTTGCTTTATCTCACAAAAAAAGGACTCGATTGAGTCCTTTTGCTATTTAAACTGGTAAATTAAAGACCTGTTAACAATGCAATCGCAGCATAATCCATAACTTTTTCAGCAATGATCAATGCCAAAATCGCTAAAATTGGAGAAAGATCAATCATTCCCATATTTGGCATGATACGGCGGAACGGGGCCAATAACGGTTCAGCAAGCTCTTGAATCACTTCAATATAAGGTGATCTTGACTGGGTAAACATCACCACCCAACTGAGAATAATGGTCGCAAAAATTAAATAGCGACAAAAACGAATCAGGTCTTGGATCATGGTAACAAAAGTTAAAATGATCAAATGCACAGGACTATTGGGTATTGCACCTTGCAAGTACATCATTCCAAAAATTTTAAGCAGATATAACACCACTAGCAAAACTAATGCAGCTGTATTTACTCGCCCTTTGGCCAAAGGCGGAAAAATTCGCCCAAACATATCCACAATTTTTGTCGCTTTAACTGTCGACATCACCACTGGATTGTATGGACTCACCATGGCCAATTGCATTAAAAAACGAAAGAATACGAGCAAAATCGCTACGTTAATAATAATGCCAAAAATTTGCGCAGAATTTGCACCCATACTGGAACGTTCCTAAAAATCAATAATTATTTAATGCTGTCACTTAATTCTTGAGCCAGTTCCTGACTACGCTTCTGCGCAGCAGCTAAAGCTGTCTGAATATTTTGAGAAATTTGAGCACGATCAAATACTTCTAAAGCAGCTTGTGTAGTGCCGTTTGGAGAAGTCACATTTTTACGTAATTCTGAAGGTGCATTTGAGCTGGTAATTGCCATTTGTGCTGCACCAAGTGCTGTTTGTAAAGTTAAAGCAGTTGCAACTTTTTCATCCAAACCCATATTTTTTCCAGCACGGATCATGCTTTCCATCATATAGAAGAAATATGCAGGACCAGAACCAGAAACAGCAGTCACAGCATCAATCTGTGCTTCAGAACTCACCCAAAGCGTTAAACCTGTCGCAGCAAGTACTTGTGTTGCCAATTCGCGGTCTTTAGCACTGACCTCTGGTTTCGCAAACATACCATGTGCACCAGTTTGAACCAAAGCAGGGGTATTCGGCATAACACGAACAACACGCTCACTGCCGGTTAAGTCTGAAATCGTTTTAATTTCAGCACCAGCAACGATCGAGATCAATAATTTATCTTCGAGTAAACCTTTTAATGGTTTAAGTACCCCACCCAAAACTTGAGGTTTTACAGCAAAAACAACAATATCGGCATTTTTAATTGCTGCGATATTATCATCAGTCACATGAACATCTTTTTCTTGTAGCAATTGTCGAATGTTTTCAAAGGGGTCAGAAACTGTAATACGTGTTGCAGGTAATCCACGACTCAACAAGCCACCGATTAGGGCTTGTGCCATATTCCCACCACCAATGAAAGTAATATTACAATTTAACGCTGCACTCATGAATCACGCTCGACCTTAGTTTTTAACTCAGAGATTAAATTTGGTTGCCATCCACCCACTTCACAATATTCAGATTGCGCCAACCAAAAACCATTTGGTGTAAACACCCCAAGCATAACATTATCTACACTTAATATTTGAATTGTATGACGCATCCACGGAAAAATATGTGCTTCTTGAATGGCTTTTTTCAAAGGCCAAGCACCGACTCTGCCATAAAGATGAATTTTTTCACCACCCAAACGCGGCTTTAATGTTAGCTTATGATTGATTAATGCAAAAGCCAGGCCCATTTTAGAGCTTTCAATCTGAAACACACCAGATGTGAATTGTAGTTGTTGATGAAGCTGAAATTGAACTTCCTGTTCTTGAGGCAATTGTTTAGATTTTGATGCTAAATATTGGTTTTGTTCAATTCGATACAACTGATTTTGATAACGTAAATAATAAAAATGATTCCAATGTAAAGCAGCTTGCGCATCTGTTTTAGACTCAATTACTTCATCTTGTAGCCTTTGCACCATGTCCAAAGCTGGGCGATATGTCCCCTCACCTTTCATCCATACCGATAAAAGTTGCCGCTGTCTAGCAGGGGAAAGTGATGCCAATTTGGCTAAATCCAATTGTGTAGGATGACCACAGAACTTTAAATCCTGTTGTACCACCTCATTGAGAATTTCATCAGCATCTTGCATTAAATAGCTGGTACGTGCCAATGCTTGCTGCATTTTAGGATAGCGGCTTTGCAAAATATGCCAAAGTTCATGTCTACACCATGCACGGTCATAATGTATATCTAAATTGGAAGGGTCATCCACATAATCGATTTTCAGTTGCTCAACCCATTGGCAAATCTGCTCACGGGAAGTATCGAGTAAAGGCCGCCAAATCAGCAATTGATCGCGCTGATCGATGGATTGCATTGCAGATAGACCTGTAACCCCCGCACCTGATAGCAAACGCAGCATTAACGTTTCAGCCTGATCTTGCTGATGATGTGCGAGAACCAATACCTCATTTTCATCTATATGCTGTAAATAGGCTTGATAACGCGCTTGACGTGCTTGATTCTCAAGATTGCCTTGAGCGACTTGAACCGGCTGAAGAATATAAGGAATATTGAGCGCTGTGCATTGTTGAGCAACAAAATCAGCCCACGCATCACTGACTTTTTGCAGTTGATGATTGACATAAATTGCACGAATTTGCTTGGGGAAAAGTTGTGCCATCAGATGTAGCAACAGCATGGAATCCATACCACCACTACATCCGATTAAGAAACGGGTATTTTCAGGAAATTGAGAATACTGTTTTAAGAAGCAAGACCTAAATTGTCGCTGCCAAACTTCATTAAACGTTGATAACGTGCTTCGCATCGTTCTTCCGCAGTCATTGGCTGTAATTCATCAAGCGCTTGTTTTAACACATCCTTGAGTTTTTCCATAACCTCAAAAGGATGTAAATGAGCACCCTCACCTTCATCAACCACATATTCAACAATACCAATTTCTTTGAGCTTGTCAGCAGTTAATGCAAGTGCTTCACTGGCTTGTTCTGCTTTATCTGCAGTTTTCCATAGAATAGAAGCACAACCTTCAGGTGAAATCACAGAGTAAATACTGTGTGACAGCATAATAACGCGATCTGCAACACCAATGCCCAACGCACCACCAGAACCACCTTCACCTAAAACAGTTGCAATGACTGGCACTTTAAGGCTTGAAAGTTGCGCTAAGCTGGTTGCAATTGCTTCTGCTTGACCACGCTCTTCAGCACCAATACCCGGGTATGCTCCCATGGTGTCAACAAAGGTAAACACTGGAAGATTAAAGCGTTCCGCCATATCCAGTAAGCGTTGAGACTTTCTGTATCCTTCAGGATTACACATCCCAAAGTTATGCTGTAATTTTTCACGCGTACTACGACCACGGTGTTGGCCCACAACCATTACTGGCTGACCGTTAAAACGGGCCAATCCACCCACCATTGCACCATCATCACCGTATAAACGATCACCATGCAAGGTATCAAATTCAGTAAAGATTTCGCCTACGTAATCCAAAAATTGCGGACGCTCAGGGTGACGTGCAATTTGAACCGTTTTCCAAGCTTGAGATTGAGCAGCTTTATTTTTCATAAGTCGAGTATTATCCCTAATTCACCGATGGATTACGCATCGGAAGTTTAGGTTTAAGTGATATGAAATGATTGATCATTCCATCATCACCAAACCTTTAAGTTAATCGATAAACTGTTCCGACTGAATATTCAATTCAATGTCCCAATGCTTAAATTGCACTTGCTCATCATGCAAATCTGCAACCAGCAATGGCCATTGTTTGGCATCACCAGAAACGCTGAGTTGCCATTGTTGCTCATTCTCTATCGTCAATTCAATGGCAGGAAGCATCTCATCGCTACGACTATGATTTAGTAAAACGGCAAGACGAAGCAACAAGCACAAGTACACAAGCTTGTTGCCGCCCACTTTTAACACGTCTAATTTGGCATCTACGCGTAATTTACGACGGTGATGAGCGACCAAATGTGACAAATGGTTTTGATCAATTTGTGAAAAACCTGGGATGTCTGAATGTTGTAACAAGTAAGCACTGTGCTTTTGATAACCACTATGACTAATGGCTAAACCCATCTCGTGCAAATAAGCAGCTCGACGCAACAGATCACTATCATCACTGTTTAAGTTAAGCGTGCTGGCCACAGCATTAAACAAATGTTGTGCTGTTTCAACCACACGCTCAGCTTGTTTTGCATCTGCGCCATAGCGTCCCATCATCGCCTGTACACTACGATCGCGAATATCTTCGTGTTGGAAACGTCCGAGCAAGTCATACATTACACCTTCACGTAATGCCCCATCTGAATATACCAATTTATCAATATTCAAGACTTCAAATACAGCATAAAGGATCGCTAGACCCGCAGGTAATACTGCTCGGCGATCTTCTTTTAATCCATCAAATTCCATATCTGAAATATTTTTAAATTTCAGCAATTTGTCTTTTAATTTATCTAAACCTTCGCGGGTCAGATTCTCTTGCTCATCACTCCAGCCCATATTGACCGCAATTTGGCGACATGCTTTGATGGTTCCACTAGAACCGACCACAGTATCCCAGCCAGCAGCTTTATAGGTATTTGCAATCGAAGATAATTCTTTACGCGCAGCAACCACAGCTTTATCAAAAGCTTTGTTGTTAATATCACCATCAGCAAAATAGGCTTTAGTAAAGGCAACACAGCCCATTTGTAAAGATTCGGTATGAATCGGCTCGAACTCTTCACCAATAATCAGTTCAGTAGATCCACCGCCAATATCGATCACCAGACGTCGACCACTATTGGCCATGGTATGTGAAACACCCAAGTAAATGAGTCGGGCTTCTTCTCGTCCCGCAATAATTTCAATGGGTTTTGGCAAGATCTCCGCTGCTTTTTGAATAAATTCATGCCCATTTTTCGCTTGACGCAGCGCATTTGTCGCAACAATTCTGAGTCGAGTCGGCTGTACTGAACTTAAACGCCCAACAAAACGCGCTAAGCAAGCCAAGCCTCGTTGCTGTGCAGCTTCAGTTAAGTTTTTATTTTCATCTAATCCAGCTGCAAGCTGAACCTTTTCTGACATAGAAGCAACTTTCTTAACTTCACCATGATCCACACGAGCAATTGCCAAATGGAAACTATTTGACCCCATATCAATCGCAGCAAGTAATTCTTCATCAATCAAAAAATCAGACATTATTTATACAAACTCATACTGAATTGCTGCTTAGATTAATTCACATACACGCTTTTTAAAAGCCATTTATTTAGACAATTTGATGAGTCATTACTTTTTCAGCATATATGACAATTATGTGACAGTTTCACTGGTTTTTCTAAAGATCCGATTGTAAATATCGTGAGCATCAATTGGACAAACTCACAAATTAGAATGAAAATTTAAGCATCCCCCTACATTGTTAAAGATGACTATGTAATACTTATATCCATAGATAGATTCATCTTTAAAATATTTTGGAGCAAAATCCATGTCTGGCAATATCGTAAATACCACTGATGACAACTTTGATGCAGATGTACTTCAATCTGATATCCCTGTAATCGTAGATTTCTGGGCAGGCTGGTGTGCACCGTGTAAAGCGATTGCACCAGTCCTTGAAGTACTTTCAACTGAATTTGAAGGTAAAGTTAAAATCGTTAAAGTTGATGTAACTGCGTGTGAAGCAACTGCGGTCAACTACAACATTCGTAACATTCCAGCATTATTGATGTTTAAAAATGGTGAAGTTGTTGCTCAACAAATTGGTGCAGTGCCAAAATCTAAATTAACTGCATTCATTGAAGAAAATATTTAATTTGCTGAATTTATACATTATTTGTATAAATCTAGGAAAATGAGAAATACGCTTGATTTTCTAGCGTATTTTTTTTCGACTATAATTTGACAAACTTGTTGATCTAACTTATATTCCATGCTCAAGGAACATTAGGATTCTCTTCCTGTTTCTTAAAGGACAACACATAAGATCGCCGTTCGGCAACAGAAATTGTTTTACATATTTCTCCTCGAAAGAACTACATAGATTCTGAGTTTGTTTTTGTGTCTATACAATTTCAACTCACCTATTACACTGCTGGCGACTTTTGCTTCTTTTCTCTTTATCTGTGTTCCACACATCCTTATTCAATCTGACCATTTATGAATTTAACTGAACTCAAGAAAAAACCGATCGGCGAACTCATTAAAATTGCTGAGTTTATGGGCCTTGAAGGAATGGCTCGTAACCGTAAGCAAGACATCATTTTTGCCATCCTCAAACGCCATGCAATGAATGGCGAAGAAATTTTTGGTGATGGTGTTCTTGAAATTTTGTCTGATGGTTTCGGCTTTTTACGCTCCGCTGCAGGTTCTTATCTTGCAGGTCCGGATGATATCTATGTTAGTCCTTCACAAATTCGTCGTTTTAATCTACGAACTGGTGATACGATTACAGGTACGATTCGCCCACCTAAAGAAGGTGAACGTTACTTTGCATTATTAAAAGTTAATCAAATTAACTATGACACCCCTGAAAACTCACGCAATAAAATTTTATTTGAAAACCTCACACCACTTTTCCCAACTGAGCAATTGGTTATGGAACTGGGTAATGGTTCTTCTGAAGATTTGACAGCGCGTGTCGTGGACTTGGTTGCACCCATCGGTAAAGGCCAACGTTCAATTATCGTAGCACCGCCAAAAGCGGGTAAAACGATGTTATTACAGAACATTGCCCAATCTATTGTGCGTAACAATCCTGAATGTTTCTTGATCGTCCTTCTGATCGACGAGCGTCCTGAAGAAGTGACCGAAATGGAACGTACTGTGCGTGGTGAAGTTGTTGCATCAACCTTTGATGAATCTCCTGCTCGCCATGTTCAAGTTGCTGAAATGGTGATTGAAAAAGCCAAACGTCTGGTAGAACACAAAAAAGATGTTGTGATCTTACTTGACTCAATCACGCGTTTAGCACGTGCTTATAACACTGTTGTTCCTTCATCAGGCAAGGTACTTACCGGTGGTGTTGATGCACATGCCTTAGAACGTCCTAAACGTTTCTTTGGTGCTGCACGTAATATCGAAGAAGGCGGTTCTCTCACCATTATTTCGACTGCATTGATTGAAACAGGCAGTAAAATGGATGAAGTGATCTACGAAGAATTCAAAGGTACAGGTAACCAAGAAATCATCCTTGATCGCCGTATTGCTGAAAAACGCGTCTTCCCAGCAATGAATATCAAAAAATCAGGCACGCGTCGTGAAGAGCGTCTCATGAGCGAAGAAAACCTACGTAAAGTATGGATTCTTCGTAAACTTCTTCATCCTATGGATGAATTAGTGGCGATGGAATTCTTGTTGGATCGCATGAAAGAAACCAAAACCAATGATGATTTCTTTGATCAAATGAAGCGCAAAGCTGCCAACTAATTCAATAAATGCTTAAAAAGGCTACTCTAAGAGTAGCCTTTTTATTTGGTTGACATTATTTACATAAATATACAATCATCGAGTTTCAACGTTACACGATATTGCAAATATTTGAATATAAAAATTATTCATTAAGATTTTTTATATTTATTAATAACTTATTTATCAATAAACCAATCTAAAAACGCAACTTGATTGTAAAATACTGTTAAAAAAACATCATTTTTTCATCAATTTGGTCAGTTTTTTTAAGATAAACAGTAGCAATTCAAAATGCGCAGTGATAGCATATTCGCATACCAGTTAGACTGCTCATGCAAAAAGCAAAAAACAGGCTAACTTGGGTTTTTTGTCTCAATTAAATTTATGAGAGTGATGCCATGTTATTCAAAAAAATCGCTATTGCTGCTGCAGTTGCTACTACTTTAGCTTTCGTTGGTTGTGCTAAAAAAACTGAAGAAGCTGCTGCTGATTCAAATGCTGCTGCTTCTCAAGCTGTAGCTGCTGCTTCTGAAGCTACTGCTGCTGTTGACGCTGCTGCTGCTGACGCTTCTGCTGCTACTGCTGCTGCTTCTGAAGCTACTGTTGCTGCTGCTGATGCTTCAGCTGCTGCTTCAGCTGCTCACTAATAATCGCTTAGATTATTATCAAGAAAAGAGAGCCTTTTAGGTTCTCTTTTTTTGTTTTCTTTTTTATCTTAAAGTTTAAATCATCATAAACAAGCTGTATCGCCCTTCACTACAGCCCCTTTGATCTAATAAGCACAAAACCACACCACTATATTCTACTTTGGTTATTGCCCTTTAAAATTGCAAGCGTATTCAGATCATCTTAAGCAACACTAGAATATTTTACTTATTTGCATTTTTATAAAGATACTTAGAATTTTCTTAAAATAAATTTATCCCACATAAGTGGAATGGTATTTATTTTTTGCAATAAAAAACCCCAAGCACATTACCCAGGGTTTTTATCTTACAAAACTTTTAGATTACAGAGCTTTCATCTTACGACACACAAATTGCCGATTAATCTTCTTGTTCTGTACCCACACGTTGTCTAAATTTTTGACCTGCACGGAAAGTTACAACTCGACGTGCTGAGATTGGAATCTCTTCTCCAGTTTTAGGATTTCGACCTGGACGTTGACGCTTGTCACGTAGTTCAAAATTTCCGAAACCTGAAAGTTTGACTTGCTCGCCAGCAATTAATGCTTGGCTAATCTCGTCAAAGAACAACTCGACCATTTGTTTTGCTTCACGACGGTTTAAACTCGTAAGCTCACTTAAATGATCAGCCATTTCTGCTTTTGTTAATGCTGTCATGAGGCCCTCAATGTCGCTTGATAAGTGTCTTCTAACACTTGAATAATATGATCCATACCGGATTTAATCTCAGCATCTTCGAGTGTACGTGATGGATGTTGCCATAACAATGCAAATGCCAAAGAGCGCTTACCTTGTTCAACACCTTGCCCTGTATACACATCAAATAACCAAGTAGAGTCTAAAAGCTCTCCACCCGTTTTTTCGATAAGTTGCTGAATTTCACTAACATTAATCTTATCACTAATTACAAGCGCAATATCACGTCTAACCGATGGAAATCGTGATAATTCTGTAAAATTAGATACATAAGTTTGCAAAACAGCCGATTGGTCGAGCTCTGCGATCCAAGTTGTGCTCAAATCCAGTGCATTTTCCAAAGATGGATGTAGACGACCTAAATAACCTACTGATTTCCCATCCACAAGAATTTCCGCAGACTGACCTGGATGTAACCATTCACGATCAGATCGAACATATTCAACGTGAACACGTCCAGCTGCTAAAATCTCTTCGACCTCGCCTTTGAGATCAAAGAAATCCATAACTTGAGCTTTTCCATGCCAAGATTCAATTTGTTTTGATCCTACAGCAATCATAGCCAAAGTTGGAATCTGTTTCAAATCTTCTATACTTTTCGCGTTTTGATAATCAAAACGCAACCCTAGCTCAAAGAAACGCACACGACTTTGTTGACGATTGATATTGTACTGAACACACGGAATTAAGCTTGAAAGTAAAGTTGAACGCATGACCGCCAAATCACTTGAAATCGGATTTGTAAGCGCCAATGGATTTACTTGTGAATTCAATTGTTTTTCAAGTTTTAAATCTGCAAAACTAAAACTAATCGCCTCTTGATAACCCAGTGTTACTAAAGTTTGACGTAACTGAGTCAGTTCAAATTGATCCTGATGTTTAGCAAGTTTTACATCAATCACTGGCAGACTAATTTGAATATTGTCATAACCATGTATACGCGCAACTTCTTCAATTAAATCTTGATAAATTGCCATATCATAACGATGTGATGGTGGTACAACAGTCCATTCACCTTCAGCTTTTACAGTCACATCACAACCTAAACGTTGCAGCGCATCTGTAATAAATGCAGTAGGAACTTGATAACCCAGCAATTGATCCACTTGTGCTTGATTCAACTCAATTGCTTCACGTTTAGGCAAAAATTCAGTTTTTTCAGATACGGTAATTGGACCGAAATCACCACCTGCAAGAGTTTGAATCAATTGTGAAGCGCGTTGCATTGCGATCATAGGCAATTCAAAGTCCACACCACGCTCATAGCGTTGTGAAGCATCTGTATGCAAACCATAACGGCGTGCACGGCCTGCGATATGTAATGGTGCAAAGAATGCAGATTCAAGGAAAATCTCAGTGGTTTCATCTGTTACAGATGAGGACAAACCACCCATGATGCCTGCAATCGCCAATGCTTTTACATCATCTGCAATCACCATAACATCTTCGGCCAATTCAATTTCTTGTTCATTTAACAAAACAAGCTTTTCATTTGCACTTGCCTGACGCACATGCACTGAACCTTGAACCTGACCACCATCAAACGCATGTAACGGTTGACCAAGTTCCATAAGCACATAGTTGGTAATATCAACAAGAATACTGTGTTGACGAATGCCTGAACGTGCTAAAGCTTGCTCCATCCATGCAGGCGTAGCTGCTTTGGTATTTACATTTTTAATTACACGACCTAAGTAACGAGGGCAACCATCCGTTGTCACAACAACTTGCTTCTGATCAGCAATCGTAGCCGCAACCTCTTGAATTTCAGGTGCTGTTACAGGCAGTTGGTTAATTACCCCAATTTCACGTGCCACTCCACGAATACTGAAACAGTCACCACGGTTTGGCGTGATGCTGATATCAATCACATGATCATCAAGATTTAAATATTCTCGAATATTTGTGCCTACAGGTGCATCTGCAGGAAGTTCTAACAGGCCATCAATTTTATCTTCAAGGTCAATTTCTGAAGCACCACACAGCATTCCTTGTGATTCAACACCACGAAGTTTGCCTTTTTTAATTTTAAAATCACCCGGAAGCACCGCACCAATGGTTGCAACTGGCACTTTCATTCCAGCACGTACATTTGGTGCGCCACATACGATTTGCAAAGGTTCACCCGAACCAATATTCACTGTGGTGACACGTAAACGATCTGCATCAGGATGCTGTACAACAGTTAAAACCTCACCAATCACCACACCTGTAAATGGTTTAGCTGCGGGAACCAGTTCATCCACCTCAAGTCCCAACATAGTCAGTTGATCAGACAAGGTATCGCTATCAATTGCAGGGTTGACCCATGTGCGAAGCCAATTTTCGCTAATTTTCATTTCTAAAACCTATATTCAATATCTATGAATTCCTCTCTGACTCTCTTTTAAAAAGAGGCAGAACCCTTCGTCTCATTATCTTGGACATCCCCTCTCCTTTTAGGAGAGGTCAGGGAGAGGTATAAATTTGTTAAGCAAATTGGCGTAAAAAACGCACATCGTTTTGGTAGAACATACGCAAATCATTGATGCCATAACGTAACATTGCGAAACGCTCTACACCAAGACCAAATGCAAAGCCTTTATATTTTTCAGGATCAATACCCGCAGCTTGTAAAACATTTGGATGCACCATACCGCAACCCAAAACTTCTAACCAACGACCACGCTCATCCATAATATCCACCTCAGCACTTGGCTCTGTGAATGGGAAATAAGACGGACGGAAGCGTACTTTTAAATCTTTCTCAAAAAATTCATTTAGCAAATTAATCAACAAACCTTTTAATTCTGCGAAGCTGGTATTTTCAGCAACGTATAAACCTTCGATTTGATGGAACATTGGAGAATGGGTTTGATCTGAATCACAGCGATAAACACGCCCCGGACAAACGATACGAATCGGTGGTTGCGAGTTTTCCATTGTGCGTACTTGCACACCTGAGGTATGGGTGCGTAGCAAATGGTTTGCATCAAAGTAAAAAGTATCATGCATCGCACGTGCAGGATGATGTCCTGGAATATTCAATGCTTCAAAGTTGTGATAATCATCTTCAACTTCTGGCCCTGTCGCAACAGTAAAACCCGCTTTGGTAAAGAATTGACAAATACGTTCTTGAACCTGAGTAACGGGATGAATACTTCCTACAGCTTGCCCACGTCCAGGCAAAGTAATATCGATTGTTTCACTTGCTAGCTTTAATTCTAATTCAGCTTTCTGTAATTCAGTTTGGCGTTCAGTCAACGCTGCACTGATCGCTTCACGTACTGCATGAATTGCAGCACCCTGAACTTTACGCTCTTCAGGGTCCATTTTGCCAAGTGCCTTAGATTGTTCCGCAAGCTGGCTTTTTTTCCCTGTAAATTGCACTCGTACTTGGTCGAGTGTAGTCAGGTCTTGAGCTGCTGCAATCGCAGCGAGCGCTTCAGTGGTCAGGGCTTCCAGTGACATAGTAACTCTCAAAGCAATATTTTAGAAAAATAATATAACTCTATATTCTAACAGTTTTTATGCAGTTGAATGAAGTTTCCGCTTTACAAAAAATACGATTAGTCACAACTTATTCTAAATAATTTGTATATTTCCCTGTTTGATTCCTGTTGAAATGCTAGAACTTTGATTTATAAAAAGTATAAAATGGATTTAATGTCGCTGAGATCTATAAAAAATGGCACTCGATCAAATCTGGAAACGTCAACTTACACTCGTCACTTATGGCAATGAGTATCTCACTCAAGGGATCAGTTTTTCTCGTTGGGTCAATCATGCCATTTTTAATCAGCATGCTTTTGGCTTCCGTGATTTAACCAACCAGCACCTACTGGCACAGCATTTTCAGATTTGGCTTGAAGGGCTAAAAAAACAAGGCGTGTATCGACTCAGCTTACATAGCGCGAGCATTTTAAATGATGAACAAAATCCAAATGCCAATGTTGAACTGTTAGCCATTCCCCACTTTATTGTTAGCCATGATCAACAAAAGAAAACCGCATGGATTTTTGGTAAAGAATTAGCGGAATGGTATAGCGCAGACAATGATTACGAAGCGCCTGAGCAGCAACGTCCCAATTTGCGTACCGAGATTTTTTGGCGCTATGATCTCAATACAAAATTGATTAAACGGATTGAACAAGATTTAGTTCAACCGAATTGGGATGATATTCAAATTTATACAGACAATGAATTGTTTGATACCCAATATGCCAAAGGTTTTCCAGAACCTGTCAATAAAGATTTACCGTATTATGGATTAGATGAAACGCTATACACGACCGAGGATTCAAGTCTTAAACTTGCACTGTTACCCACTGATTATCAAGCTGATTACGCACACGAAACCTTCTGTCGTATCGATGCATTAGAGGGTTTTATTTCTGCAAAATTAAAGCATCCCTATGATGAAAATGAGCAAATCATGAGCCCTGAAGAACAAATGAATTTGCGTCATTTCCTGCAAAAAGTTGAAGATTTAAAATCAAAATTTATCGCTAAAGTTGCAAATCATTATAAATCTGCACGCTTAACGCCAAAACAAATTGCCTCGCCCTTTGACACGCATGAAAATATCAAAACCGAGCAGCACCAAGCGTTTAACAGCAAAGCAAATCCTGAGCATAAACCAGGTAAAACTGGTGTTTTTGCATTAATTATTGTGACCATTTTAATCTGCCTTGCGGCTTATTATTTTGGACTATAATGTCTTATCTATTTGATAAAATGAATCTTAAAAAGAAAGCAACATTAAAGTTGCTTTCTTACTTCCATTAAGGCAAAACCCAAAAGATTTAAACCTTGCCATGCGTTTGGATTTGTCACATTAACATGATCTGCTGCAAGTCCAATCCCCCAAATTTGATCTACAGGCGAGGCTTCAACGATGATCTGATCTGAGGTACTCAGTAGAAACGCTTTAAGATCATTGTCTTGAGAAAACTTAGCCAAATTACCTTGAACCACAATTTCATAACGATGAGCAATCCAAATCTCATCTTGATAATTTTTGACCAAACGACCTAATGCTTTTATTTTCTTAGGATCATCTGTTTGTAAAATTTTCTGAAAAATATCCTCATCATTAAATAGTTTGGCTTTCTGCGCCATCATATACTGTTCTGTACTTTGATAATTGACACCATCAATTTCAAATTTTGCAGGAAACCATTGACTTAAACAGCTCTTGTCTATTTTTCCAGAAGTCTTTTGACTATGCCCCCAAAAACACAAATAACTATACTTTTGCCCACTCTTTACCTGTTCTTGTAAATCAGCTAAAAATTTAGAATCACTCATTTTATTGTCCTATGATTAATATCCCACTGATACGATACTTCTGTTATGTCATCACCATAATCAGAAAGAATCTCTTCTCCAAGTACATTTCCCCCTAATTTCTCATAGAAATGACGGTTTGGATTTTTATTGATCACGCCCAAGCGAATAAATTGATAATGCTTAGCATGTACATATTGATAAAAGCGCTCAAACATCTCACGACCAATACCTTGTTTTTGAATTTTCTTTAATAAATAAAAAGCTTTAATTTCAGCAACATTATACGAAGTATTTAAATAACCACTTAAAAAACCAACAATTTGACCATCTTGTTCATACACCAATACATGATAATCTTGATGCGAAAAAATCTGTTGCCAAAGCTGTATTCGTTTTTCAATATTTTCGCGCTCTATAATTTCTTGCTTAATCATACCTGTATAGGTTTCATTCCAGCTTTGCACATGTATTTCAGCAATCTGCTGAACATCACCAGAAACAGCTAATCGAATCATATCATCCTCATTTATTGGGATTTACCTCGAAACCAAACTTTATACCCTTAAAAAAATTAGGTAAAAAACTTTTTTATATTGTTTAATCTTATATGTTTGTATCTATCGCGCGATGTCATGGATATCAGCAACAGGGGAAAGTACTGCACATACCCCACCCAATCCAAGATTTTTATCACTTTGCATGCCAAGTAAAAACACAGCTGTCTGTAGCGTAACTTAAGATATCAGCTACACAAATATATTCAATCAATACAAGGTATAGCAGGATAAGTTAACTTTTAGGGGGGGCTAAATTATAACGCGTCAAATAGACGCTAAAAATTTATCAATATCCTTTCGCGATTTTAAATGGATAAATCGAATATGTGAATATTGAGGATCATTTATCATTGTTATATATTGCTGACGATTTTTTTGATGCGTTTTAATCATCCACCAAATAATCGAATCACGACTAAACATTTTACTAAAACTTTCACGATTATTTGAACTTTCCCAAAGTCTGTTTCTAAAAATAGCACGGCGAACAGCCCGTTGTATGGATTGGTAAAGATTGATATAAAAAGGGATATCTAAGCAAATAACGGTATCGATATCTTGCCATTTGATATGCGTAGTTCGCGTATAATTACCGTCTATGACAAAACCAGATTTAGCTTGATCTAGTTTGGCCTGAATTTTCTGAAAAAATGCAGTATCGGTAGACTCTTGCCAATCATCCAGCCAGAATAAATCATCCAATTCAATGTAGGTGAGCTTTAATTTTTGAGCTAATCTTATTGAAAATGTTGTTTTTCCTGACGCAGAAGTCCCCACGACATTGATGCGTTTCATAGATTTAAGAACTCTCTAAAAATAAAAAGTAGCCAAATAAGCTACTTTAAATCACGTAACAACCCAATCATCATTCAATCATTTTAGCTGATCTATATCAAAATACGGGCCGTATGCTGAGTATCACTTTATGTTCATTTGCATGTTGATTGATATAGTGCTCAACTGCTGTTACTTCACCTTTAACTTCTGCATCTGCACCATACATCACTTTTAAAACTTCCCCAACTCTGGGGAGTAGTTGCAACTCAACTTCAATTGCACCTTGTTGTAAACCTTCAATCTCAACACGCATACCCACTCCATCATTTTCTATTATTCATTGTTCTACTCTATGCGAGCTATTTCTAAAACAATAATGTTTTCACGTTGATATTGTGTAATGTGTGTGCAAAGTTATTTGAATGTTTAAATCCTTCGGATGGCCCGCTCAATCATCATAATCCAAATCATCCTCGTCAATATTGATAAAATTTGCTGGTGGTGTAATTTCAAACCAGACGGCTTTAATCGTAAGATGATCGAGTAATTTTGCTTTTGCCACACGATGCATACCATCCATCACTTTACCGTCAGCAGATAAAATAATTGGATAACTTAGATCTGCCTGTTGTATCAGTTGAAAATGTTCAATCATTTGCTGTGTTGTTGGATGAGTATCTGGAAACCAATACGCTTCATTGAGTTCTTGTATATCAGATAATGGAACTTCATGGATTGGGAAGTCTCGGCTCAGTTCAACCAGATGATGCACATCCCAAATATAAGTGTCTTCACCAACTTGGCGAAAGTGATATTGTTTACGCATAAGACTAGATTCTATAATTTGGTCAATTCAATGCCATAACAAAATAGTTAGAGCATCCATAATGACAGATTTTACATCAACACAAATTTTACTGATTAGCGCTGTATTCGAACAATCAAACTCAATGAAAACTCATCTCGAAAAGTTCCGGCAAGAGTTTGAAAATAAATTTTTAGGCATAAAAAAGACCGCTATAAAAGCGGTCTTTTTTAATCATCGAAGATGATTAAGCAGCTAATGCGCCTTTAGCTTTTTCAGCTAAAGCAGCAAATGCAACTGAGTCATGCATAGCGATGTCAGCAAGTACGCGACGGTCGATGATCACTTGAGCTTTTTTCAAGCCATCGATCATACGGCTGTACGACAAACCATTTTGACGAGCACCAGCATTGATACGCGCAATCCATAAAGCACGGAATTGACGTTTCTTTTGACGACGGTCACGGTAAGCGTATTGACCTGCTTTAATTACTGCTTGGAACGCTACACGATAAACACGTGAACGCGCGCCATAGTAACCTTTAGCACGAGCAAGAATTTTTTTATGACGGCGATGAGCCTGTACACCACGTTTTACACGAGCCATTTATAATCTCCTTAGATGTATGGGCACATACGACGAACTGAATTCATGTCACTTACGTGAACCATGACACAACCGCGCAATTGACGAATACGTTTAGCAGATTTTTTGGTCAAAATGTGGCGTTTGAACGCTTGTTTACGCTTGAAACCGTTAGCAGTCGCTTTGAAACGCTTAGCTGCACCACGGCGAGTTTTTAACTTAGCCATAACAACCTCTTTAAACACCTGTTCGGTACGTTCGCACCATTGCGACAACGACCTGCAGGTAAGGGAGGCAGTATTCTAAATCATCTCTGTACAAAACAAAAGCAAAACATCCAACAATTTCACAATTCTCCAATGTAATTTTCGATGTAAATTTCACCTAGTTTTATAAGAAAAATCAGGATTAAATCTTTATAATCATCACATCATGATAAAACTGGACAGTTATGACCCCTGCACAGGATGCTTTTGCTGCGCTTCGCTATCGAGATTTCTCAATTGTTACCATCAATCAATTTTGTTTAACACTCGCAATTTTAATTCAAGAAATTATTGTTGCCTATTCACTCTATCAAATTACCAAAGATCCGCTTACCTTGGGTTTGATTGGACTAGCAGAAGCAATCCCGTTTATTGCGCTGTCGCTTTGGGGCGGTTATTTTGCAGATAAGCTGAATAAACAAACCATAATGAAAGTTTGCTTATTCTTCTCCTTCCCTTTGCCATTGGTGCTTTGGTGGTTATTTCACAGTTATGATCATGGCCAAATTGGTGTGACTACACTGTCTTGGGGGATTTATGCGGTTATTTTTGGTTTGGGTACCATCCGAGGTTTCTACAATCCATCAGCAACCTCATTAAAACCATTTTTAATTCCTCGTGAACTGTATGCCAATGGTGCAACATGGACCACGATTGGATGGCAAAGTGGTGTCATTATTGGCCCAATGCTGGGTGGTTTTATGCTGGCAGGAATCGGTCGTGAAAACAGCTTACTCTCGGTAGCAGTACTTTTATTTATTTGCTTCTGTCTGATTAACTTATTAAAGAAGCGTACTTTTCCAACTATGGAACAAGACAATCTTTGGGACAGTTTAAGTGAAGGTTTTCGCTTTATCTGGAAAACTAAAATTGTACTGTGGGCCATATCTTTAGATTTGGTTTCAGTGCTGTTTGGTGGTGTGATTGCCCTACTGCCAATTTTTGCAGAAGATATTCTAAAAGTTGGACCTGAAGGTTTAGGTTATTTACGTGCGGCCCCCTCTATTGGTGCATTAATAACCATGATCGCTTTAACCAAATTTCCACCTACACATCATGCTTGGCGAAATATGCTGATTGCTGTTGCTGGTTTTGGGGTATTTACCATTATTTTTGCATTCTCAAACAACGTCTGGCTCTCTTTATTTGCTTTGGCTATGACTGGTGCTTGTGACAGTATCTCAGTGGTTGTACGCCAAACCATTTTGCAAGTTTACCCACCTGAAAATATGCGTGGTCGTGTCGCTGCGGTGAATGGGATGTTTGTTTCATCGAGTAATGAATTGGGCGCATTTGAATCTGGGCTGGCTGCAAAATATTTAGGAACAATCACAGCCACTGTATTTGGTGGGTGTATGACCTTGGCTGTCGTCGCAATAAGTTGGGTAAAAACTTCTGATTTATTCAAAGTAGACATCACCAAAGGCCAAGAATAATGAGTTTGGCTGAATAAAAAACAGTAAAAAAATGCACCTTCGGGTGCATTTTCTATTGCGAGAATACAAAATTCGATAAATACTTTGCGCAATTAAACTACTCTCATGCGTATTAAACTGCATGGATTGCCAAACCTATGAATAAAGCTCTTTTTACCACTTGTTTATTGTGCCTTTCAACCTATAGCTATAGTGCGGATAAACTTCCTACAATAAAGGTCAAAGGGGAGCAATCTGAACAAAATGATCCTCAACATTTAACTACACGCATACAATGGGTCAAATTTCCTCAAATTAACTATCAAATCACTGAATTAAAAGATCAAGAGCGTTCAGCGATCATTCGAGTAAAAGCCAATAACGCTGGTGAAGTCACAGAGGCCGATATCCAAGAAAGTACAGGCATCCGTGCATTGGATCAGAAACTTGTAGATGCTGTGGAAAATGCAAAAGTAAAACCCTATTCAAAAAATGGAAAAGCCATTGCTTTAGTCGGTTATCAAACATTTACCTTAACGCTAGAGAATGCAACGGATCATGTTCAGCGCGCTAAGCAATGTACATATAGCTTTAATTCAAAGAATTGGAACAAACAACAACTCGATAAGTCGGTTGCCTTTGTTTATTTAAAACAACCACAACTTGCACTGGATCAATCACTATTAAAGAATAAAGATCGTACAGTAAAGTTTAAATTTAAAACCAATAAACAAGGCGAAATTACCCAAGTTAAGCTAACTAAACGTTCTGGTATTAATGCACTTGATCAACAAGTACTTACAGCCGTAGAGCATGCATCAATCAATGTAAAACGTTCTTATCGTACTTTATGGATCTATAAACAATCCAGCTTCAATGATGAGATTCAATTTAAAATCAATGAATGTAAATAAATTCATCAAGATGCGTCTTTTAAGGTTAAAGATAGTTTTGTGTCTTTAACCTTTTTATTAAAATAATCCGATATACACCAAATAGATAAAAGCATACCGACCACCTTTTGCAATAGTCACAATCAATAGAAAACGCCAAAAGTTCTCTTTCATTAGCCCTGCAATAAGTGTGATTGGATCTCCAATAATTGGGGTCCAGCTTAACAACAAAGACCAAAAGCCATACTTTTGATATATTTTTTCTGCTTTGAGCATATTCTTTTCAGAGACAGGAAACCATTTCTTATCTTTAAACTGCTCGATTTTAAGTCCCAAATACCAATTCACGCATGAACCTAAAACATTGCCAATCGTCGCAACTGCAAGCAGTAAATATGCAGAATATTGTGTTTGTACCAGTAGCCCAAGCAATACAGCTTCTGACTGCAACGGGAGTAAAGTAGCAGCACCAAATGCGGAAAAAAATAAGAGAAGATAAGCCATAAAGTTAGCTAAAGTTGGGTTTAGGTTTTAAGGTATAAGTCAAGAATGACAGTATAAAGGGAGCCAGAAAAGCCAACCAAAATGAAAGATCTGATTTAAAAAATTTCTGCAACAATGTGAGTTGAGCTTTACCCTCTGAAATCGCTTGCCAATCAATTTTGATATGAATAAAGCCGTAGAATAAAACAATAAAATAAAGCGAAAGCAAAACGAGTAAGATCGTGGTATTCAAAAGACTTTGCTGTAATTTACTTTGAAAAATGCCAAAGACCATAGCAAAAACCAAGCCTGAAACACTCACGATGCTAAAAATAATAAACCAGAAGTAATCATATGCGGAGTGATACTGCAAGATGCTACAAAGCATTGCTGTGATTAGCATCACGGCAAAAGAGATAAGGAAGTGCCAAACAAAGTTTTGCTTCATACTCCCCCCTGTTGAATGTACTACTAACAGTTCAATCACCCTAAATTTAGCATTTTTTTGGTTTTACGATACTGAAAATGTGCCCAAATGATTGCCAACAACATAAAGATAATCCGAGACCATTGATAACGTTGCGCAATCGGGTCGATCACGCTTCTAATCAGTGCTGACGCTTGACCATTTAATTGCTCTAAAATATTTTGGATATGCACAATTTCCGCAATATAGAGCATTAAACAACCTGCAATACCGACAATAATACTCCAGTAGATTTTTGGATTCGTTTCTAATATTTTCGTAAAGTTCAAAAAGAAATCTTTCATGACTAAAGCCTGCCAACCATCCAAAAATCGATTATTTAAAAAATAAAAAACCACGTAACGTGGTTTCTCATCTTAACATAAAATACATTTTACACTTTGATTGATAGCGCTCTTTGTATCGCTGGGCGCGCAGTTAAACGCTCAATATATTCTTTAACATAAGGATAATCATCTAGCTCTATTTGCTGCCACTCATAGCGTAATACCCACGGTAAAATGGCCATATCTGCAATCGAATATTCACCAGCCACATATTTTTGTCCAATGAGCTGCTTATTTAAAACACCATACAAACGTTGAGTTTCAGTAACATAACGATCAATTGCATAAGGAATTTTTTCTTTAGCAAATTTACCAAAATGATGGTTTTGCCCTAACATCGGCCCTAGCCCACCCATTTGCCACATTAACCATTGTTCGACTTCAACACGATCTTGCTCATCGCTTGGATAATACAGTCCTGTTTTACGGCCAAGATATTGCAAGATTGCGCCTGATTCAAATACTGAAATCGGCTCACCATTTGGGCCATCTTGATCGACAATCGCGGGGATTTTGTTGTTCGGTGAGATACGAAGAAAATCGGGCTGGAACTGGTCATTCTCTAAGATGTTGATGGGAAAAATCTGATAATCCAAACCCATTTCTTCAAGTGCAATGGTAATTTTATGACCATTGGGAGTACCCCAATAATAGAGATCAATCATATTTCATCCTTCTTCGTTTTCATGTATTTTCTGAATTTTATTGCGTTAATCGTTTACTTTTATAACATGAATTGGCTTGATTCAGTATGCTATAAAAAGAGATTATTCTAATAATCTATTCTAAAATTATGTTATTGCATTTTATTAAATACAGCACGTTCTCATATTATGATATTAATTTCAAATATCTACTTCAGCAATTGCATCTATATATGCTTTAGCCTTCTCCCCCACAAATTTACGACCAGCATTGTTTCCCAATATCCATTCATCTGGATTAAATAAGTCAAATAAACCAACTTTCACTAAGGTGGGGATCGCGAGGATCAGTTCTTGCTCAATCTCTCCACGTACACCTGAGTTATACAGATTGATATTATGCAACATGGTTGCCACTGTACCCGTTTGTACAGCGCTACCATCCTTTAACTTAACCACAGGCAACACCTCACCTGCTTGAATAATTTTTTGGTTAATACTCGATAGCGCATTTGAATTTTGAATAGATGACATATCAACTCCACTCGATTCAGATTAATTTACCCGCATTTTAACGTAAAAAAGCACTGCTTAATGCAGTGCTTTTTAACAGATGAGTAATTACTTTTTCTTTTTAGGTCCAAGTAACATACCCATTTGACGGCCTTCCATTTTTGGTGCTTGTTCAACAATACCAAACTCTGCTACGTCTGCTTCAATTTTTTGCAATTGTGCAAGACCCAACTGTTGGTGAGCCATTTCACGACCACGGAAACGTAGAGTAATTTTGACTTTGTTGCCTTCTTCAAGAAACTTCAGAATAGCACGCAACTTAACATTGTAATCACCAACGTCTGTACCAGGGCGCAACTTAATTTCTTTCACTTGAACTTGATGCTGTTTCTTTTTCGCATCTTTTTGCTTTTGCTTCAAGTCAAATAAATGTTTGTTGAAATCCATGATTTTACAAACAGGTGGCTCTGCATTCGCCACGATCTCAACAAGATCAAGATCAACTTCTTCAGCAGCACGCAAAGCTTCAGCAAGTGAAACGATGCCTTTTTGCTCTCCATCTGCAGCAACGAGACGCACATCTTTCGCTTTGATCTCATCATTTAATGCAGGACGATTACTTTTAGCACCTTGTTGTTGGTTACGGTCAGGCTGTTTAATCTTTCTTACTCCACAATATACCGGCCGCGTTCGGCTACGGCTGCTTTCACTAGGTCAATAAATGCGTCTATTGACATAGTACCTAAATTTTTTCCAGAGCGAGTACGAACATTCACAGTCCCTTCCTCTACTTCTCGATCTCCAAGTACCAATAGGTATGGAATACGCTCTAGTGTACGCTCACGAATCTTAAAGCCGATTTTCTCATTTCTCAAGTCTGAAATTGCTCGAATTCCATTTTCTTTGAGTTTTGCGACGACTTGCTCACAAGCTTCCGCTTGAGAATCCGTAATATTCATGACACATGTTTGGATTGGAGCCAACCATGGTGGCATAAAGCCTGCGTAGTGTTCAATTAGTATACCAATAAAACGTTCAAAACTGCCAAGAATTGCACGATGTAACATCACAGGATGGTCACGATCGTTATCTTCTGTTACATATGAAGCGTCTAAACGTAACGGTAAGTTAAAATCACACTGAATTGTACCGCACTGCCAGATACGTCCTAAACAGTCTTTTAATGAAAATTCAATCTTCGGACCGTAGAAAGCACCTTCTCCAGGTTGTTCTTCCCATTTAAGATTTGCAGCATCTAAAGCATCTGCTAAAGATTTTTCTGCAACATCCCAAAGTTCATCAGCACCCACACGTTTTTCAGGACGTGTAGACAATTTCATTTGAACTTCTTCAAAGCCAAAATCTTTATAAACATCTAAAGTCAGTTTAATAAAGTCTGCAACTTCTTTACCAATTTGTTCAGTTGTACAGAAAATATGTGCATCATCTTGAGTAAAGCCACGTACACGCATAATCCCGTGTAACGAACCTGATGGCTCATTACGATGGCATGAACCAAACTCTGCCAAACGAATTGGAAGATCACGATAAGATTTTAAACCTTGGTTAAACACTTGAACGTGACATGGGCAGTTCATTGGTTTTACCGCATAGTTACGACTTTCTGAATGTGTCGTAAACATATTTTCTGCATAGTTGGCAGCATGACCCGATTTTTCCCACAAAGTGAAGTCTACAATTTGTGGTGTTTTAATCTCTTGGTAGCCGTTGTCCTGTTGAACTTTACGCATGTATTGTTCAAGCACTTGGTAGATCGTCCAACCATTGGCATGCCAAAACACCATACCTGGTGCTTCTTCTTGCATATGGAACAAATCTAAAGCTTTACCAATTTTACGATGGTCACGCTTTTCAGCTTCTTCAATACGCTTGATATATGCTGCTAATTCTTTTTTGTCTGCCCAAGCAGTACCATAAATACGCTGTAATTGTTCATTCTTGGCATCACCGCGCCAGTAAGCGCCAGAGATTTTAGTCAATTTGAATGACTTTAAAAATTTAGTATTCGGTACGTGTGGACCACGACACATATCTAAATAATCTTGATGATAGTACAAGCCCATTTGAGTTTCTTCAGGCATGTCAGCAATCAAACGTAACTTATAATCTTCACCACGTGCAGTGAACTCAGCAATCACATCATCACGAGGTGTCATTTTTTTAATGACGTCATAATCTTGATCGATGAGCTTTTTCATACGCGCTTCGATTGCAGCCATATCATCTAAAGTAAATGGACGAGGCATCCAGATGTCATAGTAGAAACCTTCTTCAATGACAGGGCCAATCACCATTTTTGCTTCAGGGAAGAGTTGTTTTACCGCATGACCCACCAAGTGTGCACAAGAGTGACGAATAATTTCTACACCGTCTTGATCTTTTGGAGTGATGATTTGTAAGGTTGAGTCTTCGGTAATTAAATCACTTGCATCGACTAAGCGACCATTTACTTTCCCAGCAACTGTATTTTTAGCCAGTCCAGGTCCAATACTTTGAGCAACTTCCATAACGGAAACAGCTTGATCAAAACTTTTTTGATCTCCATTTGGCAATGTGATAATAAGCATATTTAAAAATCCTTAAGGAGTGATGCCCCGTACAATGGAGCATGTCACCGCGAGATTATGATCGAGGAAGATCCTCAAGATAAAATCGGTGGAACAAAATAAAAAGTGTGTCGAATTTTACACCTTTACAGCATATTTATAAACCTTTGTCTTAAAATTATTCTTTATTCTGATTTAAATTGTACTTTTGATTATCCATCAACTTCCTCTTTTTGGCGCATTACTCTCTAAAGGTTTCCCATGCTTCAAAATCTCGATTTTTATAACAATATAATTTATGAAATTGAGGAATAATCGCTTCGCTTTGTGTGGGTCTTAAAAATACAAAATCATCAACGGCTATTTCAGTGTTTTTAGGCACATTAACCATTTCCTGATTGGTACTCCGCCCATAAAGTGCATGCGGATGAATCCCTCGCGGATAAACATAATGCGCCATCCAATATCCACCATAAACAAATAAGGCTTTAGAGCTATGGGGTAATTTATCTAAAACTTCTAATCCAGGTAACTGGGTAAATGGCAGCACTTTTAAAACAGGGGTTGAAATCCATAGCGCAGCTTGTAAAACACTTAATCCATCACTGTCAAAGTCACTTGGTTTAAGCAACATCGAACCAAAAGAAAGATCATTGCACACACTTTGCTCCACGTGGAGATAAAATGTAGGGCTACCACCACCATTAAAACAAAGATCAGCTCGCCATAAATGTGGAAACTGCTGTTGAATAATATTTTTATAATTTTGATAAATGTCTTGTGACTCTCGATACGCGACATCAATCTTTTTAATCACTGAAGGCAGCTTCGTCACATGGGCATCATAGCCCATCAAGCCAGCAAGTACTAAATGCTCAGGATTTTGTTCAATCAATCTTAATATTTCGATGAGTGCAAAATCGGAACGAACACCACCGCGATGTAAACCCACATCAATTTCAATATTGATTTTAAGCGTTAAACTAAACTGTTTTGCAACCCCAAGGTACTGTAATAAACGTGCTTTAGAATCAATTAACCATTGTATATCAGCTTGTCTGCAATTTTGATTCATCGCATAAAAATGCTGAACCGTACTTACAGGCATCGGTTTCCCAAACAACACATCTACATCCAAAAAGTTCTCAAGGATTGGCAAAAGCTGTGGCATATGAAACACCATAAACCGTTGAGTCGAAAGCTTTAGACTAATGGTTTTTAATAATGCTAAGCATGCCAAAGACTTTACCACGATACGTGGTTGCAAATGGCTTCCATATTTAAGCTTTTTGGCAACGTACTGTAGATTTTGTTCAAGCGCCTGATCATCAACAATTAATCGAGGTAATGCACCATTTGACTGTTTTAAATCACGATTTAATTGCTCAAAAAAGTTGTTCATAGTCTACCTTTATGGTCTATTTTAATTTTACCCATTCACTCAACTTTACCCATTACTCAGATAAGAATAACTTTTCTAAATAAGGGTTTAAAAACTTTCTGCTTGGATCAAGTCGTTCTCTCAACTGCATAAACGCATCCCACTTAGGGTATAGGGTTTTAAGTTGTGTTGCTGTCATACTATGCATTTTCCCCCAATGTGGTCGCCCTTGATAATGTTGCAAAATCGACTCAACTTCATCAAATAATTGTCTAGGTGCTTGCTTATAATATTGGTGTACTGAGATGGAAATAGAATCCCGCTGATAAAACGGACTTAACCAAATATCATCACCTTTGACAAATCGAAACTCCACAGGGAAAAAGGTTTGTGCTTTTGAGTTTTTTAGCGCAGCTAGAACAGCTTGCAAACATTCCACACCCAATTCAACTGGAATCTGATATTCCATTTCATTAAATTTCGTTTCACGTGGTGTCGGGAAAATCTTGCCTGACCAATCAACAAATGTGCTTGGCTTAATAAAAACGCCTAAGAGCTTTTGTAGTTTTCGATTCAATGCTGGAAAAGATTTGGTTAACTCGCAACATAAGGTTAATAACGTATCCTCAGATGGCCATGATTCAGTGCGCGGTTGAACCTCATCCTCAGTAATATCTAAAGTTTTTAAAATCAATTTATCTGCATGAGAAAATGCAAAACACTCGATATGCCGATGTTGTGCTTTCCATTGGTCAATATTTTGAATAAAGTCTTTGACCGCACACAGTCTAACTTGCTCTTTAAGTTTATAGCGTGGTTTATTCTGCATGGTGATTTTAGTCAAAATCCCTAAGCTCCCTAAAGACACTCGTCCTGCTGCAAAAATATCTGGATTTTCAAGGCGATTACAATGAATAATTTCTCCTGATGCTGTAAGTAATTCAAATGCTTGCACATAACCTGAAATACAATGTAGGCCTACACCTGTACCATGTGTTCCCGTTGAAACAGCACCAGCTAAACTTTGCTGGTCAATATCGCCCTGTTGCATTAAAGACTGCTGCATCGGTTCTAAATATTGCCCTAAATTAAATAATCGTGTTCCTGCCCAAATACTGGCTTGGGCAAATTCAGTATTGACTTGATCCACACCAGAAAGACCATCCAAAGACAGCAATGTTGCATCGGTACTCACCAAAGGTGTAAATGAATGCCCTGCTCCCACCACTCGAATCTTTGCTTGGGTTTGGACAATGTGTTTTAACTCATCAAGACTTTCAGGCTTTAAAATCTGCTCAGGGTGAGACTGTTGATAGCCCGACCAATTGTTCCATTTTTGCTGATTTAATTTGTGCTTGTTCGGTGCTTGATTAATCAATTGATTCATAATGCTCATCCTTTAGCGTACAGCAGTTTTTAAATTGCCATGATTTGTTCTTTTTTCTATTTCGTGTGGTGGAATCGCTACGGGCCGTGTGATTTGGTCATATTCGCGTTGAGATTTATCTAGATTCAGTTGCGTTGCCAATTGCTGAAAGTTGTACTGAATTGCCGCATGTGTCCATTGACCATATAAGGTATGTGCACCTTCATAAGCTTGTTGCTGATATTCTTCATTGGTGGTGATATAGCCCATATAATCATTGCAATAAGACACTAAACCAACCTTTGAAATACCACGATGCTTTGAGAACTGTTTTGCCACAGTCTGAATTACACGTTGCCCTGCTGTTGTGGTAATTTCTCCGGGGCAACAAATCAAAGCCAATTGACCAATTTGGATAATCTGTAGCGGAATAACACTTGGAACCAGTGGGCTGTCTTGAATGGCACCTGCTTTAACTTGGCGATTCATTTCTGCAATTAAAGGATCAAAAATGCTTGGGGAAAAATCTAAACTTTTACCCAGCAACTGATTATCCGGACTTTCTAAAACAATCTCTTTCGGGAATTGTGAGTCATAGAGTGCTTTATATTTGCTGTACTGCAGAGAATTCGGGTTTGCTAAACGTTGCTTACGTACTCGCTTAGCAAGTAAAGACATCACTTTAAGAATCGCTGTAGGTGTCCCCTTACCATCTATAGGCGTTCCCCCGAAGAAGCCGACGCCATGGCAAGCTGCACTGGTTTTAGCGCCTTGTATCCCCTGACTAAATTCACTCGGCACATCGACTTGACTCAGATCTACATAAGATAAAACAGCATCGACACTGCCTTGGAGTAAACATGCTTCCATCGCATTGTTGGTATTTTTTTCAAGCGGTATAGTCAGTGCTTTAATCGCAATTTCACTTTGATAACGCCCATTTTGCTCAGCATATTGATATTCTCTTTCGCCCTTAATTTTCTTGCGAATCGCATCTTGTTTGGGGCCATGAAAATGTGGAGAGACATCTCCTGCTGTTGCTTGTGCGAAAATGGCAACAGGGTTTGGAATACCTTGTGTTAATAGATAATGTTCACTTAACGCAGCAGCATAGCCTTTATTGTCACCATCATGTGCTTTGAGATGACTACTCAAACAGGTTGCATGCACTCCAAATAATGAAATAAAGGAACATAATTGATCATCACGATAAAAACCGATTAATTGCATTTCACGGTTTAAGGCGAGATGGGTTTCTGCTTCGGTTCTTTGAATCACATCGGGGTTACGATTATATGCCTGCAATGATCGATTCCATGCCACTGGAATATCATCAGGGAATTGGCAACGTTGATAACGAAGTTCAGTTTCTTTTTCAGTGTCTAAGGCATTGGAAATACTGAGCATGACCGCATTTACTACAGCTTCGACATGCTCTGGAACAAAACCTGGGGTCGGCATATTGTATAGAACTTCATAAGCACAACCGCCAGGGCCAGAATGAGTATGAGTTGCCATCAAGACCAAATACTGTTCATTAAATTGCTCAGCTAATTGTTGTTTTAAGCGCTCAACAACACCACTACGGATCGCATAAGTAATACAACCAAAATCCAGACAACAAAAAATAATGGGTTGTTCTAAAGCTAAACGACGGATAGTGAATGTACGAGCAAACAATGCTGTACGTTTTTGATAAGCACGATGCGACCACATACCATAACCAAACATGGCATAACCTTGTGGCTGAATGTTTATTTCTTGTTTATCCCAACCCACCATAAACATATGCAGTCATCCTTTATCTTTTTTATGTCAGCGAATTTATATCAGCGAATACCAGAAGTAGATTGAATCTTAATCAAAAATATGCGATACCAACTAGGGTAAAAGCAACAATAATATGGGGGGCGAAGCGGACTTTATGAGCTTGCAGCAAAAGGAAATTGCCAATACTCAATTTTATATTCCACCAATGATACTGACGAGTTTGGTTCATTATGCAGAACAACAACACTGGCAATATGACAATTGGTTCGCAGCACAAAATTTAGACTTGGAACAAATTCGCCAAGGGCATGGTTTTGTTGGTTTTTCAGAACTCTGTGAGGTTATTCATCTCGCAGTTAAAGATACCCAGCAACAAAATTTAGGTTTATTGCTGGGCAGTAGTGAAGGTCAGATTTCAATTGGTATTTTGGGCTTTGCCATGCAAGCCTGTAAAACGGTGGCTGAAGCATTGGAGACCGCACTGCACTATCATCCCATTTCAGGCAGTGTCTTAGATTTAACCGTCAATCTTGTTGATGATTATTGTGAAATTGAACTTTCTGAGCGAAGTAACTGTGGTGAGCTAAAAGCATTTTTCTGTGATGAAGTTTTTGCCAGTATTATTACCTGTGTCAATATGATGCTAGACCATAGCTATGAGTTAATCAGCTTGGAACTGAGCTATGATCATTCAGCATATATCAATGATTATCAAAGAATTTTCAATTGTCCAATTTATTTTAAAACGGCTAAAAATGTCATCCGATTTAACAAAACACTCTTGTCGAGAAGCCTCAAAAACTATAGTCCTGTCAATTATCAAAGTGCAATTCTGATTTGTGATCAAGCTTTAAAACAATTTGATCAAATGAATCAACACAGTTTGGCAAAAGTGTTAGCACATTTGGTTGAAAGCCATCTACCTGAACGCTTTGATATGCAACAAGCAGCGCAATATTTTCATTTTAGCGAACGCCATTTACGGCGTTTACTACTCAATGAAGGGCTAAATTTTCAGTTATTAAAGCAACAAGTGTTAGAAAAAAAAGCCAAACAGTGGATTGAAGAAAATCAATCGATGAGTGAAATCAGTTTCAATCTTGGTTTTAGTGAGTTAAGAGAATTTCGTCGTGCGTTTAAAAAATGGACTGGATCTTCGCCAACGGAATACAAAAAAGCGAAACTGTTGGGTTCAGTTATTCGTATTTGAATGACGTGGTTTGAAATAAGATTCTGCATAAAATCAGGGTTAATATTTATATTAAGCTTACAAAATATTAATTTAATTCAATAAATTAAATATTCCAAAAAATATTTAAATAAGGGTAAAGATGTATAACGATGCATATTTAGCTGGAGTACTCGACTAAAGCCTAAATGAATTCTGACAGGCTTATGCATATCTTTTAAACACGGAAATTAGAACAAATATAGATGGAGCTAAACATGGTCAGTGCCTATGATCAATTACCACGAACCCCTGCAAACTTTGTAGCATTATCACCTTTACGTTATCTAGAGCGTGCAGCCTACATTTATCCAAATCAAGATGCGATTGTACATGGTGCTCGTCATATCTCTTGGCGTGACACCTATACCCGTTGTCGTCAATTTGCCCATCAATTACAAAATCTTGGGATTCAAAAAAACGATACCGTTTCTGTTCTTTTACCCAATATCCCTGCGATGGTCGAAGCGCATTTTGCAGTCCCTATGGCTGGTGCTGTTTTAAATACGCTGAATACTCGTTTAGATGCCAAAACCATTGCGTTTATGTTAGAGCATGCTGAAACCAAAGTTCTTTTGGTTGACCCTGAGTTTGCGGCTTTGGCTAAAGAAGCGGTAGCGCTTATTGCTCAACAGATCTATATCATTGATGTTGCAGATGAGGAATACGAAAACAATGATGCTACAGCACGTATTGGTCAAATTGAATATGAGGAATGGCTAAAAGGTGGCGATGCAGATTTTGAATGGCATTTACCTCAGGATGAATGGGATGCGATTAGTCTAAATTATACCTCTGGCACTACAGGCAATCCGAAAGGCGTGGTTTATCACCATCGTGGTGCTTATATCAATGCGGCCAGTAATATCATCGCCTGTGGTATGACGCCACGTTGTAAATATTTATGGACACTTCCGCTATTCCATTGCAATGGTTGGTGTTTTGCTTGGACTGTTGCAGCCAACGGCGGTACCAATATCTGCTTACGTAAAATTGATCCTGAGTTAGTTTATCAACTCATTGATCAATACAAAGTTGACTATTTCTGTGGTGCACCGATTGTCTTATCGATGTTGATCAACACCCCGAAAGAACAACAAATTAAATTTGAACATCATGTAGAAGTAATGGTGGCTGGTGCTGCACCGCCTGCGGCAATTATTGAAGGAATGCATCATATTGGTATTCAAGTCAATCATGTCTATGGTCTCACTGAAACTTATGGCCCTTCTGCATTATGTGCATCTCAAGCAGGTTGGAGTGACCTGTCTATTCAAGAGCAAGCACAATTACACTCGCGCCAAGGTGTACCTTATCCATTACAAGATGGTATGCGTGTGTTGGATGCTGAAACGATGCAACCTGTGCCTAATGATGGCAAGACCATGGGAGAAATTATGTTCCGTGGCAACATTGTCATGAAAGGTTATTTAAAAAATACCAAAGCCACAGAAGAAGCCTTTAAAGGTGGCTGGTTTCATACTGGTGATTTAGCGGTTTGCCAGCCCGATGGTTATGCAAAAATTATGGACCGTTCAAAAGACATCATTATTTCAGGTGGTGAAAATATCTCATCTTTAGAAGTTGAAGAGGTTCTTTATACTCATCCTGCAATTATGACTGCGGCAGTGGTTGCGCAACCCGATCCACGTTGGCAAGAAGTTCCTTGTGCCTTTATTGAACTTAAACAAGGTGCAGAAACCACACCTGAAGAGGTGATTGAATTCTGCAAACAGCATTTGGCACGCTTTAAAGTCCCTAAAAGTGTAGTGATTTGTGAGATTCCAAAAACATCGACAGGTAAATTGCAAAAATTTATCTTACGTGACTGGGCAAAAGAGCGCTCAGTGGGCGAGTTTAATTAGCCTACCCGTTTGAATCATCCAATTTACCCTCCTCTTCCCAGTAAAAATAAACGACGGTTTTCATTTAGAAGGTCATACTGGCGAGAGAGATAAATTGGTGAAAGAGAGCGGTAAATCTGTGAAAATGGGCTTAAAACGTTAATTTCTCATTTCTCGACTTCATTTTAGAAATTATGCTTTTCTTGTCGCTTATTGATAGCACCATTAAAACTTTTTGATCATTTAAACATAGCAAACGATGAATAAACTTCGTACAGAAATAGAACCCGATTTTGAAACAGCACAACAACATTACCCGCTCGTACTCAAATTGATTGCTAATTACACCGACTATTGCGATAAGTTTGGTGATGAAGATTCGCTTGAATATCAAAAACTCAGTGAAAAGCTCACAGAAATTACCAGTAAAGAAATTTCTCAATACGATCTTTGGGAGTGGTGGGAAGCCGAAGGCATCGAAAATTTAAGCTTTGATATTTGCCTACCTGAGCCTAAAATCATCCACAATATTTCAAAACAAGAACTTACTGAAATCGTCCAGCAGATTAAAAGCACAGATTTTAATACTCAACATGCAAATGAATTCATCAATGCTTTTTACCTCCGCACCATTTTCTCTGGGGGCTATTTCTACAATTTTTTAAAACTCAATTTTAAAGCATTTAAGCATCAATTGTTTCAACGCAATAAAGATCAAGCAGAACGATACTTTGAATATTCGGTAGAAGACATTGTGGATCGGCTTTGGGGCGAGTGATTGCCATAAAAATATCACCATTAACAAAACATGCAGTGCGTTTATTGGTTTAAATCATTTAGAGTCATATTGCATTTAAATACTAAAAACATTCTAAATAACTGTAGTTTTAACCACACATTCAATCACGTCTCATTCAAGATCAAGTCTGCACTTCAATCTTTTCGCTACATTTTAAAAATATAAATGGCATTTCCGTCATATTTTGACTGCCATTTTATTGGACACAAGTTTTTACGATTTTGACTATTTGTATCCTTATTTTTCAATGAAAAGTGTTTACACTCAATACACTTACAGCTTTCAATCCTTTTTTCTTTGACTTTACAGTCACAGAGAAATAACCATGAAATACTTGTACGTCACTATAAGATGTTGCACGATGTAGCGGAACAAATATGTGTCATAGAAGACACACATCGTATTTATGAAGATTATAAATCTGGTTTAACCAGTATTGAGGAAACCGATATGCCACAATACAAAGCACCCTTACGTGATATGCACTTCGTTTTGCATGAATTATTAAATGCTGAAGAACATTACGCGAAACTCCCTGCATTCCAAGAAACCGTAAGCCGTGAATTGATTGATCAATATTTAGAAGCTGGCGCGGATTTCTGTGAAAATGAATTATCTCCACTTAACCAAATCGGTGACAGTGAAGGCTGTAAATGGAATGATGGTGTAGTGACTACGCCTACAGGCTTTAAAGCAGCCTATGACAAATATGTAGAATTAGGCTTCCCTTCTCTTTCAGTTCCAGAAGAACATGGCGGTCAAGGTTTACCAGGTTCTTTAGCAACGGCTATTTCTGAAATGGTGGGTTCTGCAAACTGGGCGTGGGGTATGTACCCTGGTCTTTCACATGGTGCGGTTCGTACAATTGAGCATCATGGTTCTGCTGAGCAAAAAGCAACATATTTACCTAAACTTGTTTCAGGTGAATGGACTGGTACCATGTGTTTAACAGAATCTCATGCAGGTTCTGACTTAGGGATTATCCGTTCTAAAGCTGAGCCACAAGCAGATGGTAGCTATGCAATTTCTGGCGAGAAAATCTTTATCTCTGCTGGTGAACACGATATGGCGGACAACATCGTTCACATCGTTTTGGCTCGTCTACCAGGCGCACCTAAAGGCACTAAAGGTATCTCGTTATTCATCGTACCTAAGTTCAATGTAAATGCAGATGGCTCTATTGCAGACCGTAATGCAGTACGTTGTGGTTCAATTGAACACAAAATGGGTATCCATGGTAATGCAACTTGTGTGATCAATTTTGATAACGCAAAAGGTTTCTTGATTGGACCTGAAAACCGTGGTTTACATGCAATGTTTACCTTTATGAACACTGCACGTATTGGTACTGCTGTTCAAGGTTTAACAGCATCTGAATCTTCTTTCCAAGGTGCACTTGCATATGCGAAAGACCGTTTGGCAATGCGTTCACTTTCTGGTCCTAAAGCACCAGAGAAAGAAGCTGATCCAATCATTGTTCACCCAGCTGTACGTAACATGTTGATGACACAAAAAGCCTTTGCTGAAGGTGGTCGTGCATTGGTTTACTTCTTATCTCAATATGCAGATATCGTAGAGCAAGGTGTTACTGAAGAAGATCGTAAATTTGCCGACAATATCTTGTCATTATTGACACCGATTGCGAAAGCATTCTTAACTGAAACAGGTTCTGAATCAGCGAAGCATGGTGTACAAGTATTTGGTGGTCACGGCTTTATTTCTGAACACGGTATGGAGCAAATTGTACGTGATACGCGTATCTCTTGCTTATACGAAGGTACAACTGAAATCCAAGCACTTGATTTGTTAGGTCGTAAAGTATTGGGTACGCAAGGTGCAATGTTGAAAGACTTCACCAAGATCATCCATAAATTTGCAGAAGCAAACAAAGACAATGCTGACCTGAAAGAATTTGTTGAACCACTTGCTGCTCTTAACAAAGAGTGGGGTGATTTAACCATGCAAATCGGTATGAAAGCTATGCAAAATCCAGATGAAGTAGGCGCAGCTGCGGTTGACTACCTATACTTCTCTGGTTATGTAACGCTTGCATTCTTATGGGCTCGTATGGCGCTTGTTGCTCAACAAAAACTTGCTGAAGGCTCTACTGAAACTGGCTTCTATAATGCAAAAATTAAGACTGCTCGTTTCTACTTCAAGAAAATCTTACCACGCGTTCGTTCACATGTTGACGTGATCGCGGGTGGCTTAGATCCATTGATGTCATTAGATGCTGAAGACTTTGCATTCTAAGTAGAATGCCGAGTTAGGTATTTAGAAAACTGTACTCAAGAGTGCAGAAATAGAGAAAGGACGGTCATAGCTTTGGCAGTCCTTTTTCTTTATAAATAGAGCGTTATTTACTTAGACCATCTAACAACATACATGCTTGTTGGTTAAACTGATCTAAGTCTACAGATTCAAACAATAAACAGGTGAACGAACATGCCAATTTATAATGCGCCACTTGCAGATATGAAATTCATTCTGAATGACGTTTTCAATGCAGAGCAATTCTGGCAAGCCAACGAAAAGCTTGCACATGTTGATGCGGCAACGGCTGAAGCAATTTTAGAAGAAATGGCTAAATTTGCACAAAATGTTACGCTTCCTTTAAACCGTACAGGTGATGAAGAAGGCGCTCATTATGAAAATGGCAAAGTCACGACACCTGCTGGTTTTAAAGAAGCATTCCAACAATACGCTGAAGGCGGTTGGATTGGCCTAGGTGCTGATGAGGAATGGGGCGGTCAGGCAATGCCAAAAATGCTGACCGTACTTGCAGATGAAATGTTATTTGCTACCAACCCATCATTCATGCTCTACCCGCTTCTCTCTGTCGGTGCTGGTATGGCTTTAAATAGCTATGCATCTCAAGAACAGAAAGAAACCTATTTACCTAAAATCTATTCAGGTGAATGGTCTGGTACGATGTGTTTAACTGAACCTCATGCAGGTACAGATTTAGGGATTATCAAAACTAAAGCTGAACCTAATCAAGATGGTACATATAACATTACTGGTACTAAAATCTTTATTACTGGTGGTGATCACGATCTTGCTGACAACATCATTCACCTTGTTTTAGCAAAAACACCTGATGCACCTGCGGGTTCACGTGGTATCTCACTCTTTATCGTGCCTAAATTCCTCGTCAATGCTGATGGTTCATTGGGCGAACGTAATACAGCTGGTCCCGGTTCAATTGAACACAAAATGGGGATCAAAGCGTCTGCAACATGTGTCATGAACTTTGATGCAGCCAAAGGTTTCCTTGTTGGTAAAGAAAATGAAGGGCTTGCAGCAATGTTCGTGATGATGAATTACGAACGCTTGTCAATGGGTATTCAAGGCCTAGGCGCTTCTGAATATGCATACCAAAATGCAGCACAATATGCGACTGATCGCGTACAAGGCCGTAGTGCGACAGGTGTTAAATCTCCAAACAAACCTGCTGACAGCATCCTTGTACATGGTGATGTACGTCGTATGTTACTCAATGCACGTGCCAACAATGAAGCTTCTCGTGCATTTGCAGTCTATGTTGGTCAACAACTCGACATTACTAAATTTTCAACTGATCCTGAAGCTGTAGCGAAGGCAAATAATCGTGTTGCATTATTGACGCCAATTGCTAAAGCCTATTTAACAGACACCGCGTTTAATGCTGCAATCGATGCGCAAATGGTGTTTGGTGGTCATGGCTATATTCGTGAATGGGGCATGGAACAATGTGTGCGTGACTTACGTATCGCGCAAATCTATGAAGGCACCAACGGCGTTCAGTCACAAGATTTAATTGGTCGTAAAACAATTAAATGTAATGGTGAATTCATTGCTGAATATATTGAAGAGATCCGTGATTTTGCCAATGGTCTAGATACCGACTTAAACTTCATTAAAGATGCGACTTTAGATATTGCAACTGAAGTAGATATGATTACGCAGCATATTTTAGAACGTGCAAAAGAAAATGCTGATTTCGCAAATGCTGCGGCAGTAGAGTATCTGCATGTTGTTGGCTTATTAAGCTTCTCTTATATGTTTGCTCGTATTGCCAATGCTGCAAAAAATAAGCAAGGTCAATTCTATCAAGACAAACTTGCATTGACTCATTACTTCATCCAACGCCTCTTGCCTGATTTAAATGCACGTGTTGCTAAAATCAAAGCAGGTGCAGAAGTTATTATGAATTTCAGCGAAGATTATTTTACTAATCAGGCTTAATTTCATCATCAATTAAAATAAGACATAAAACGCCCGATGATTCGGGCGTTTTTTATTTACAACTGATGCTTTTTTTTAGAACATCTACTGATCTATATCTCTTGAATGTCATAAAGCCGTTAGGTTTGCTTTTCTATGCATCTTAAAATCAAGGATGGTGCAATTATATCGTGTGGCTATAAAAGTTGATCGCAACATAAATCAAGTTACATCAGATAATCTTACTTTGGATAAAACTTCCGAATCGATTCAGCCATCTCTGGAGATTGGTTTTGTAAAGCATTTGCCGCACTTGCCGCATCGATCTGAGAACGGTTTTGACTGACTTTAAATTTCCCTACAATTGAATCTATTTCGATTTCAATCGCCACAATTTCCTGCAATAAAGCAGCGATATAATCATTGGGCGCATCCCCCATTTTCCAAGGTACCGCCTGTGGTGCTTCATGCTGACGAGTCAATCGCGCCAAAATACCCCGCAAATATTTTTCATCATTTATTTTTCGAATTGTTCCCTTCACATGCACAACACGATAATTCCATGTCGGTACTTCCCGATGATGCTCAAATTTCCCTGGATACCAATTCGGTGAAATATAACTTTGCTCAGCATGGAAAATCACATAAGCCGATCGAACCTGTTCTAACAAGGTAAATAAAGGGTTGGCTTTGGCGATATGTCCACGTAACAATCCAGTCTTGCCAGCTGACCGATCCAGTTCAAAAGGAATATGGTTCGCTTCAATTTCACCGTCATAAGTAACCATCAAACTTCCCAATGGATTTTTTTCAATTAAATCGAAAAGTTCAGGGAGATTCTCTTGTTTAAAATGAGTAGGAAGATACATGTTTTATTTCCTAATACTCTTTCGAGCCATCTGGACTAGTTTTAAATATTTCAGGTAATTCAGCATCTTCAGTAAAAGCTTCACCTTTAAAAATATTAACCACTTCAATTTTCCCTATAATTTGCTGATTAAACTCGTCTAGTCGCTCAGCTGGAATCCATAACTCCTGACAAAAATCATCACCAACCGTATGTATTTCAAACTGAGCCAGATACTCATCATTCAGTTCAAACCGTGTGACATAGCCAATATAACCACTTGCTTGATCTTTGGTATTCCAATCTAAAGCAATTTTTCAGCATACTTCTGATTTAAAACAGGATAGAAAATAGGTTGCCAATACAATCTTGGTGGGAAATTTTTAAAGCCACTCTTTGCAATCAATTGATATTCAAAAAGCCCAATTGGTCGGTACAAATACATTGTTATTCCTTTAATTGTATTGAAAATAATCTATCTATAGACTAATCAGATGAAATGATCAATTTCTTAATGAAATAGTTGTTATTTATTCGCCATAAACATTTCACTTCGCTTTTCATGTGCATGAAATTTGCATAGTGTTTAATCATAAATAGTACGCACAAATGGAGGATGTTATGAATAAAGATCCACGTATAGAAAAAATAGAAAACCTCCTCGATAAATTGGGCAATATTGCAGTAGAAGCATTTCATTATATTGCGCTGTTTATCATTGGCTGTATGATCGCTTGGTCAGCGGTACATACAATTATTGAAATTTTAACCGTGAAACAATATGCCAGTATTGACGATATTTTATTGTTATTCATCTATTTGGAATTAGGTGCAATGGTAGGGATTTATTTTAAGACCAACCACATGCCTGTACGTTTCTTAATTTATATCGCAATCACCGCACTCACGCGATTACTAATTTCAGATATTCAGCATGACCATAAAGCAGATATGGATTTAGTGATTATTACGGGATCGGTTTTAATTTTAGCCATTGCAATTTTGATCGTGAGATATGCATCTTGGACATATCCTTCTGTCATTCGTGATAAACATACTGAAAAATCATTACCTCATGGCAAAAACACCACGACCAGAAGATGATGAACTAGCTTAGTCTCTTGTCTTGACTCATACGCTTGCCCTTCTCCCTAAGCAAAATCAAAGTAATACTATATTAAAGTGTAAGACAAAGTGGAGAAGGGACTTTTTTATTGTGTTGAAAATTTAATACATTGCTATTGATCATGATGCTGCTTTTAAATCACATTCAGCGCTCATTGGGCACTTGTAAATAACGACCATTCTGGAAAATCCAATGCATACCAACCTGTGGGTCAGGTAATCCATAACGTCGCCAATCACTAATTAAGGTATATTGTGAGCTTTCTATATGACCACCCTCACCATTTACATAACCATAACTGCTACCTGAATATTCCGTCCGTGTTGGAAACTGATGATTATAAATAATCGTCACACCATTTTGTGGTGGGTAACTTGGGTATGGGCCATTTGGATGCGGATAGGGGCGACTTGGATAGCTTGGGTATGTCGGATAAGGATGCTGGTATTGAGGTCGAACAGGAATCTCCTGTGACATTTGGCGGCCATATTGATCTGTATACTTATAGGTCGTTGTCGGATATTTCTTTTGAGGCCGCTCAACACTGCGATAATTCGCCCAATCTTTAGCATCTGCCCATGTCATTGTTGAAGTCACTGAAAGCATCAACATCAAGACACTTAAACTGAGTATCTGTTTCATTTCAACCTCCAAACTTGAACGTATACACAACAGCTTAATCCATCATTCAAGATAAATAATGGATGAATTACAGTCGAAATTTAATCTTCTTTATTGTTTATACATCAACTTGGGTAAATTCTGACATCAATCTGATAAAATATAATTTTAATCTGATGAGTGCTGTATTGTGGCTGAACTGAGCTTTGACCGTTTACATCAATTTTTTTGCAAAATCCCAAGTGTGCAAGAGGCATTTATTGATAGCTATGGTTCAGACGGCAAACAAGCATGGTGGTTTAAATTTCAAATCAATATTGACCACCCTTTAGCATGGCAAACTGTGCAAGAACTGGGTCACGTTCTAAATTATATTTCTAAAAATGAACGTCTTCCGACTCAGTTTTTACCTGTTTCTCCTCCTCCTTATATGAATGGTGAAGCGAAACAATTTTTAGCTTGGGTGATTCAATGTAACCATGCAGATTTTTCACCCGATGTGGTGTGTGACTGGTTAGAGGCACGTTTACCAAAACCTGTAGATGATGAAAGCAAATGGAAAATCAAAACTGATTTACATGAGTTAGATCATATTTCAAATAAAGATTTGGATGAGTTAGTGCCACCAAATCCAAAAAACTAAATAGAAAGCGACAGCTAAGCACACATTTCAATTCGTTAACCTCCCCCTTCGCAGCGACAAGCATAGCTTACTTTGAAGGGGGAGGTTTTAAAAATGCTTAACTGATCAACACTAAGGTTGAAGAACTGAGTTTATCTTTTTCGGTTCTTAGATTCAGTTTCAGTACGCTCAGCATCATTATTGATGCTTTCAATCAAGCCACCTAAATTATTGTTGAACTGGGTTCGCATTTGAATATATGTTTTTAGATTTCTCGCTTTGATCGGATCTTTAGTTGTGCCCTTGCCTGTTTGATACGCTTCTAGGGCTTTACTTTGCGTATCTTCTTCAGATGATCCATTTTCATAAGCCAAAACAGCCCAACGATAATCTTCTGGTTCATCTTCGATGCGTGCCAAATTATCCATTGCATTGACAGACCCTAGTTGAGCAGCTTGTTTAAAATATTTTTGCGCAAGTGCTTCATCATAGCCTTCATTTTCTTCGTTATAGTACCAAACACCGAGATAATTTATTGCATCAGGATCATTTTGAGCCGCAGCTTTTTTTAAATAAATTAGACCTTTATTAATATCTATTTGTTTTTCTTCATCTGACCATAAATAGTCAGATCCAAGTTCTGTTAATGCCACATGATTATTTAATTGTGTAGCTTTTAGATACAAATTCTGCTTATCTTTATCCGCATCTTTTTTTAATGCAAGCATCAAATACGCATCACTCGCACCTTGAGATGCTTGTTTTTGATAATGCGTTAAAACCTCATTTTCGAGCTGTTTAATATCCTTTTCTGACAAGTATGAGTCAGCAGCATAATCTTCAAGTAATTTTATTTTTGCTCCAATATCACCTTGATTCGAACGTTGCTGAAGCATTTGAAAATGAGCTAAATCACTATCTTTATGATCTTTTTCATAAGCAGCTTTCGTCTTGGCACCCAGTTTTTTTAGAATGTTTTCTGGACAATTCTGGATACTAGATCCCGCCCACAATAAATCCCCTTGCTGTACCGCTTTATATAACCATTGACACTGTTCATCACTATAATTCTCGGTCCCTTGGTCTAATGCAAGCACGAATGTACGTATAGCTTCAACATCACCATGTTCAGCAAGTTTTAAAATTTGTGGACGAATTTTTGTTAGTTTTTGTCTGATATCATTAGAAATACCAAAACTTTCAGCGATACCCGCTTCTAAATCCAATGATAAATATGCGTCAAAATTACCACGTTGAGCCGCTTCCAAACGCAGCTTTTTATATAAATGACTATTTTCAGGTAAAAAACGATAATCTGCTGAATTAGAATAATATTTTGAAAGTAGAAAATAAGCCTCTGCATCACCTTGCTCTGCAGCTTGTCTGAATAATTGAATGGCTTTGTCAATATTGATTGAGACAGTGGGACTACCTGTTTGCAATGTTTTTGCTTGAACTACTAAAGCATTTTCTGCAAAACTAAGTGGTGAAATAAACAGACTCAGTGTAAGTAATGATTTTAAAAATGATGTTTGTAATGTTTTCATTTAAAGCTCAGCTTTGTTATTAAAAAATCTACCAAGCTTTAAATTATGTACCGAAATCTCTTCATTTCGATACATATTTTTTTGAATAAATCAAAACGTCGACAAACCACTCCATTCCATAAAACGGTAAACCCCGTATTTAAGTTTTGATTCATCAGCATATTTACTGTAATCCACACTCATTTGTCGACCATTTAAGTTTGACCAAGCCGTATTAAAGTACTGTTCAGCATCGATAAAGACTTGTTGTTGTGGATTGCCAACCACGCGTAAATCAGTTTCCAAATTATAATTTTTTAAATTACGTGCGGTAAAGTTGGCAGAACCTAAAATCATTTCCGCAGATTGCGCATTATGCTTTACGATCATCTTACTATGGCACTGCTCACCTTGGGTATTACACCAACGTACATCAATCCCTGCGTCATTTAACTCTGAAGCCACTTGACGGTTTGGGATACCATTTTTTTGACGACCAAATGCATCTTTATTCGGATCAAGCAAAATACGTAATTTCACTCCACGTTGCTTGGCAGCAACTAAACTTTTAACAATTTGGCGCTCTGACAAATAGAACATGGCTAAATCAATTTGATCATTGGCTTTTGCTGATGCCAACATGTTTAAGACCGCATCATAAATTGCTTTTTCAGTCAGTACTTGAACCTGAGGATCATTTGGATTTTCAGGTAGTTTGCCAAATGCAACAAAAGGCGTATCACCTCCCGACATATGTGCGACGGTTTGCTCAGTATTTAAAATATCTGTCGCAGTTGCACCATCAACCATTAATGCAATATTGGAGTGACGTGAGCTTCCATCATGAGGATTGGCAGATGTGACGATGGTCTTCCAACCTTCTGCAGTATCAACCACGATGGTTTTACGATGATTGGCTTTAAAATTAAATAAATTTAAATAACTGCGGACTGTAATTTTTTCTTCGCCAAATGGATTATTCAGCCAGCCTTTATTTGGGTTATTGCCAATATCCTGACAGCATAAATACCATATCCCAGACCAAGTAGGATTAGATGCACGGAGTGGTGTTAAATTCGTTTCAATCACATCAATGCCGCCTAAACGTAATTGACGATATTGTTCAGGCTGAATTCCACCATAAACAGAATTGATTGGATCGGTAATAAACTTAATTTCTAAGCTTGGGTTTACAATTTTTTCATTAATCAAGGCTTGGGTTAATTGCTTGGTTAATTCTCGTTGCTGAACTTTAGAATCGCCGACTTCACTGTTAAATAGAAACATATCGATCACAATGGTGGTCTTGGCTTGCTTAATCAGCTGTAACACCTGATCAAAGATATGTTGATCAAGTTGCTGCTTCCCTTGCGCATCAATATAGGTTTCATCGGCAATAAATTTTACATTGGCGTGACGCAATGGTCCGGTAAAATTTAGCCCTTTAGGAAGCGGTTTATAAACATGATAAATCGCAGATGAGAGATATCCTAAGGCCAATATGCCGATAATAATGCCGAAATAGCGACGTTTTGACCAATTCAGTTTGTTTTGAATTTTATTGAAGATACGCATAAGAAAAGACCTAGACCAATTTAGGGTCTGTCAACATTTCATATATAACTTGCGTTGTCGGCTAAAATTGAGCAAACGAGGCATGAAATGAAGAGAATAGCGAGACTATTTTCAAGTTTCATAACGATGTTTGAGATAATTTTAACCACAACCCTGAGCAAAAAACAAAGCACTGCTTTGTTTGCAGCGCAAGGCGCAGCAGAAACGACTAGAGTGTTTTTGATGCTACATCGTTATGACCTACTCATTTAGATCACTAAATTTCATAGTTCATGCCTTGTACCTTCTAAAACACTCGTTGTCGCAAATACAGATGAAGTATTGGCAGACCCTTAGAGCCTAGGTCGAATTCCTTTATTTTTCAATAACGATTTGGTGAATGATTGCAAATAATTAGAACTTATAGTCCATACCTATGACAAAGTTACGTCCAATTTGCGGAATATTCGATAAGAAAGAAGTGTGTTCATAAATCTTCTCGTCCAACAGGTTGTTGGCTTTAAAGAATACTTTCGCTTCTTGTTTGTTGGCCAAAGGATACTGATAAGCAACGCCTAGGTTCACCATGTTATAACCTTTGGTTTCTTGTTCATAAGACGCAAATTTATCTTGATTAAACACATGTGAATATTCTGCTGAACCAGACCAACGCTCATCAAACTCAGCATTTACACGAGCACCTAAACGACCAGCAGGAACACGCGGTGCATTTTCATCTTCAATTTTACCGCGTACATAGTCGCCAAACAGACTGGTTTTATACACATCATTCCACTGATAAGCGACTTCACCTTCTGTCCCATAGAACTTGGCTTTATCTTGACTATATTTGATCAGACGGAAGTTTTCGTATTGATCCAAAGTTTTGGCATAAATGTAGTTATCAAACCAATTTTGATAGACATGTACATGATAGCTCAACTTGTCATTATCATAATGCAGGCCTAATTCCACATTATTTGACTTCTCTTTATTTAAATCTTGATTGCCCAACTCATAAGTGTTGGTCGCATAATGCTTTCCATCAGCATAAAGTTCTTGTGCTAAAGGCAATCGTTCTTGATGAGAACCCGTTAAAGAGAGCGTGTAATTTGGTGCAAATGCCCAATTCACAGCACCAGAATATGAGAATGCATTGCCATCAAAGTCTTTTTGATCTGAGTCGACATCCACTGTTTGATGATCAAAACGAGTCCCTAATTCCACATGAAAATCACCAAATTGGCGATGCTCTAAGCCAAATACACTATATTTTTGGGTTTTATTTGGTGCAAGAACCGCTTCTTCACCTGTGATATCTAATTTTTGCTGGCTGGCTTGGACACCCCACACGCCTTCCCAAGCAGCAATCGGATTGTGTAACAACTCAACACGACCTTCATAACCTTTGCTCTTGAAGGTTGTCATTGCTGTACTTCCTTCAATTTCATCATGTTGATAGTCGGTATAACTTGCTTGTGCACGAAGTTTTTTAAAGCCTGCAAAAGGTTCATTGAGCTCAGAACGGAAATCATAACGTTCTGTTTTCATATCAATCCATGGCCCAGCTTCAGCGTGATCATGGTCTTCTTCACCATGATCATGGTCATGACCCGCATGGTCGTCATCATCGTGCCCACCACAATGAAGTGATAAGCCATGTAAATGGCATGACTCATATTCATGGCTATGCCCAGGTAAACCGTATTGATCTTGGCGATTGCTATAAGACACGCCAGCAAAACCACGCTCGCCGATCCAAGATAAGCCAACATTTACATTTTCAGACTCTGAAAATGTATTGCCAACTCGACGCTCTTTCGTACTATGAGCATGATCACCATGCTCTTCTGTTACGATATAGTTCGGGGTAATGTAATCATTGGCGTCACGTTTTAAGCCTTCTACACGTAATGCAACATTTGAACCTAATCCAACAGTCACCCCAGCATGTGCCATTTTTTCGTCGTTGCCTGTGTTATAACGCAGACCAACATTGCCTTCATAACCATTTTCAGGCATTGCTGTCGGAATCTTACTGTCAACCACATTGACTAAACCACCCACAGACCCAGCCCCATATAATAATGTTGATGGTCCACGAATGACCTCAATTTTTTGTGCCAGCTGCGGATCTACAGTGACGGCATGATCGGGTGATAAGCTTGAAACATCCATTGTCTCTGTTGCATTCTGAGTCACTTTAACCCGTGCACCCTCTTGCCCACGAATTACAGGGCGACTAGAACCCGCCCCAAAGGTATTGGAATAGACCCCTAATTCATCTTTGAGTGCTTCACCTAAAGTCGTGCCAGCCTGTTGTAGTTTTTCACGTGAAACAGTTTCATCTGCAACACCAAAATCTTGACTTGAACGGACCAAGGGATGTCCAACAACGGTAATGGTTTCTAATTGTTGTGGATTTTTTTCAGTATTGGTTTGATTTTCCGCCCAAATAGAAGTTGAAATAACTGCAGAAATGGAAAGTGTTAGGGCACTTTTGGTAAAGGACATGCGATTGCTCTCAAAGCTCAATATTCTTGAATTATGTTATATTATAACATTTCAATATTTTTGCAATAAAAAACATTCGTTCTTTGGCTTTTTATATAGAATCAGATCAAAACCATTGCTTAACTTTTTAATATTCTAATGCCCTTTACACTTTCACATGCTGTTTTAGCGCCACCTTTGTCCAAACTTTCAGGAAATCGCTTGCCGATTGCAGCACTTGCGATTGGCACAATGACACCAGATTTGTATAGAGTGTTGGTTAAAACTGAAATTTATTTAAATCATCAATTTAAAGGAATTATCTATCCAGATTTATTGGTGGGATTACTGTTCTGCTTACTTTGGTATAGCTTATATCGCCCATTATTATTTAAGTTTTTAGGCATTCAAAAACCATTAAATATTGCTTCTATTTCAACTTTTTTTCAATTTCTAATTTGGATGGTATTGGCGATTATCTTAGGTACAGCAACCCATATTATTTGGGATGGTTTAACCCATTTAGATTTTCGAACTTTCGCTTTTAAAGAATTTTTAGCGCAACCCGTCAGTATGTTTGATCGTATTTACCCGATGCATAAAGTCCTACAAATCGGCTGTTCTGCTGCGGCTTTACCGTTTTTAATGTGGATGGGTTTGCATTACTTTTTTAAATATAGCGTCAGTCAAATACGCAATCCTAAAGTAAATTTTTTCTGTATAAGTTTATTTGTAACTGCGTTTTTTAGTGGTTGCTTGTATTATGTTTATATTGCCAAAAGTACAGGCTTCATTCCACAGGATACTGATTTATATGTACTGATTGGCTTTTTTATGAAAGCCTTTACCCAAGGTTCAATCCTTTGTTTCACTTTAGGTTGTCTTTTGTTTCATTATTTAAATTATAAAAAATATTTTCAATGATGCTCTATTTGCCGTTTCAGTCACTGAAACTTTCTCGAAATCAGCTTAAATTTATTCGGCAACATGTTAGTTTTTGCCCCAAGTCCTTGTGACTCACCGCTCAAAGAGGCATAATCTCACATTACATTTTTAGGCGATGCGCTGTTTACGTACTCGCTTCCTTAACCCATATAGTTGGATTTTTAACGCTATGATGCGAACTCATTATTGCGGTTCTTTAACCGAAGCTCAAATTGACCAGACTGTAACACTTTGCGGCTGGGTACATCGTCGCCGTGACCACGGTGGGGTGATTTTCCTTGATATGCGTGATCGTGATGGTCTCGTTCAAGTCGTCATCGATCCAGATACCCCAGAAGCATTTGCAACTGCAGATAAAGCACGTTCAGAATATGTATTAAAAATTGTAGGACGTGTACGTCGTCGCTATGAAGGCACCGAAAATGCCAATATGGTGAGTGGTCAAATCGAAGTTTTAGGTAAAGAAATCGAAGTTCTTGCTGCATCTGAAACTCCACCATTCCCATTGAATGATGAAAATGCCAATATTTCTGAAGAAATCCGTCTGAAATATCGTTTCCTCGATATTCGTCGTCCAGAAATGATTGATCGTTTACGTTTCCGCTCTAAAGTGACCACGTTAATTCGTAACTACTTAGATGAAAACGGCTTCTTGGATGTTGAAACACCAATTTTGACACGTGCAACACCTGAAGGTGCGCGTGACTATTTAGTGCCTAGCCGTGTTTCAAATGGTAGCTTTTATGCGCTTCCACAATCACCACAATTGTTTAAACAATTGTTGATGGTTGGTGGTGTAGACCGTTATTACCAAATCGCAAAATGTTTCCGTGACGAAGATTTACGTGCAGATCGTCAACCTGAATTTACTCAAATCGACATCGAAACATCGTTCTTAAACGATGATGATATTATGGATTTGATGGAAGGCATGACCGTTAAGATGTTCAATGAACTTCTTGGTGTGAAATTCGACAAATTCCAACGCATGACTTATGCAGATGCTATGCGAGATTATGCATCTGACAAACCAGACTTACGTATTCCTTTGAAACTTGTAGACGTTGCTGACATGATGCAGGACGTTGAGTTCAAAGTATTTGCAGGCCCAGCAAAAGATCCTAAAGGCCGTATTGTTGCACTTCGTGTACCAGGAGCTGGTTCACTGCCACGTAGCCAAATTGATGAATACACTAAATTCGTTGGAATTTATGGTGCGAAAGGCTTGGCTTATATTAAAGTCAATGAACTTGAAAAAGGTATCGAAGGTCTTCAATCCCCAATCGTTAAATTCATCGAACCAATCGTGCTTGATTTGTTAAAGCGTGTTGGTGCTGAAAACGGTGACATCGTATTCTTTGGTGCAGATAAAGCCAAAGTTGTAAATGATGCAATGGGTGCTTTACGTATCAAGATCGGTCATGACATGAACATGTCAACAACCGAGTGGGCACCACTTTGGGTGGTTGACTTCCCAATGTTCGAAGAAACTGATGATGGTAAATGGACGTCTGTTCACCACCCATTCACACTTCCAAAATCAAGTGTTGAAGAAGTGAAAAGTAATCCTGGTGCAGCACTTTCTGTTGCTTACGATATGGTATTGAATGGTACTGAAATCGGTGGTGGTTCATTGCGTATCTACACTTTAGAAATGCAAAAAGCCATTTTTGAAGCTTTAGGTATTGGCGAAGAAGAAGCTGAAGAAAAATTCAGTTTCTTATTAAATGCTTTAAAATTCGGTGCACCTCCTCATGGTGGTTTAGCATTCGGTCTAGACCGTTTAGTGATGTTGATGACAGGTTCATCGTCTATCCGTGACGTGATTGCTTTCCCGAAAACTAAAACTGCTGAGTGTCCATTAACTCAAGCACCAGCACCAGTTGAACCAAATCAATTGCGTGACTTGGGTATTCGTTTACGCGAAAAACCGAAAGCTGAAGAAGCTAAATAATTTTTAGCTGTTTCATCGAAAACCCTGCGCTATGCAGGGTTTTCTCTTTTTTCATATGCATTTTTTTAGATAGGTTCTAATTGAGATAAGTTCTCATAAATGGCATACTATCGCTGTTAACTTTTGAGGTGAAAACCTATGGCTATGCGACCTAATGTACTTCGTCATACAATTATTATCATTGTATTTTCAGTGGTTCAATGGGGATTTATGCGTTATATCCTAAGCCATCAGTTGTTTAATTTAGATACTTATCAACGTATTCTATATTTCAGCATGAGCAGTTTTATTGCTGGTTTCTTTATTATTTCAGCACTAATTTATTTGGTGTTGAAAGGCAATGCTGATCGCGACTAATAATAATTAAATGTATAAGCTACTTAAAACTTTCTCTCAATTACCTCTAGGGATGATACAAAGTATTGCTAGAGGTGTCGGGAATTTATTGTTTATCAGTAATTCTTCAGCAAAACGCACCACTGAATTGAATTTAACAGCAGCGTATCCCGAGCTTGATGAACAACAACGTAATCAACTGATTAAAGCCAGTTTAAAAAGTCAATGTATGACTTATGCAGAGTCAATTAAAATTTGGGGATCTTCTCCAGAATTCGCCTTAGCACAAATTAAACAGGTCTATAATGCTGAGATTTTTCTCAATGCCTTAAAGAACCCCAATGGCTGTATTGGTGTGGTACCCCATTTTGGGGCATGGGAGCTCATGAATGCGTGGATCAACCAACATACTCATCCCGTTATCATGTACAAGCCAAGCAGAAATAAAGACTTAGATCGGTTTATGTTAGAGTCACGCCAACGCTTAAATGCAACACTAGTACCCACTGATGATACTGGTGTACGTGCATTATTTAAACATTTAAAACAAGGTGGGTTTACAGCCATCCTTCCCGACCATATTCCTAAAGAGTCTGGGGGTATTTATTCTGACTTTTATGGGCAAAAAGCATTTTCTTCAACTTTGCTTTCAAAGCTTGCTGCAAAAACCCAATGTTCAGTTGTAGGTTTAACCTGTGTTCGCCGCCCTGATTTCTCAGGTTTTGATTTACATTTTACTGCACTATCTCAAGATATTAATTCTAAAGATTTACAGCTTTCTGTCGATACCTTGAACAAAGAAATGGAGCGAATGATTAATATCGCTCCTGAACAGTATTTATGGGGCTATAAACGATTTAGGAAGTTAGAAGGAGGCAGGAATTTGTATAAATAAGTTGAGCATTGAGCCATATTTACTCAATGCTTTGCACTTCCGTTAAGATCATTTTTCTTAGGTCTTCTCTGAACTTTTCAACATTATGCCTATCTTTAATATACTGGATTGCTTGTGTTCCAAGTGTATTACGCATCTCATCATCTGACATGAGTTTCTGAATCGCCTTAACAAATAGATCAATCTTATCAAATCCATCGCCTAAAACATCTCCGACATGAATACCAAATTTTTCAGTTAAATCCTCAGGATTTCGATTACTCACAAGTAGAGTACCAAAAGATAAAGCCTCTAAAAATGAAATCGGCAAAGCTTCATGAATAGAAGTGTTTACCAGTATTTTAGCATCTCTTAAATACTCTTCTTTTTTATCACCATCAACATGACCAGCAAAATGTAAATTTTCGATTGCATAATAATCCTTCATAATCTCAGAGTTTTTATCATCCTCTCTAAATGTTTGCCCTAATATATAGAACTCATATTGCGGCAATTTTTTTGCAATCTCACAAAAAAGCCATCCACGTTTAACAGATTCAATTCGTCCTAAAAAAATAATCATTTGTTTTTTTTGATAAGTCTCAAAATTAAACTCATGTGAAATATCAATTGGGTTCGGTAAATATTGAATTGAAACATCATCATTTAAAGCATATAAATCCTTTGCTTTTTGATTTAAAAAGTAACCTTGTGAAGCAAATTTTACCCGCCCTGCTTTATACCAATCATGTACAAGATCATAAATTTTTTGGTTATAATAATTAGTTTCTGGAAAAAGCTTTACTGTATTAATTTCGTCCCATTCATAATGTGGTCTTGGATCTTGAATCCATAGAATCATTTTTTTATTTTTATTCCGTTCATTTTCTAAAATATAGCTATATGTTAACTCAATACTTAAATAGATGTCGTAGTTTTGTTTTGCTAACCAATGTCTAGCAAACCATTTTCTTCTCGGTAAACGATAAACGTTACTATCATCTACTTGATATGATTCAGCAAAAAAATCTCGCTTACCTCGACCAAGTAATACGTCCACTTGAAAATCTTCATTAGGAATATATTTAGCAATATGTCTTCTCGCTAAAAATCCATAACCACCATAAGCTGTACCAACCGCCCCAAAAAACTCATCTATAATTAGACCGATTTTAATTTTTTTCTTTACTGAATGCATTTTATAACTTCACTCTATCTTTAAATTTCATTTTTAAACATTCTTGCTAAAATACAATTTTCATCAATTTTATCTATGTCAATTGCTCTCAATATCTCATTATATAAATGTACACAACTTGTTCTTGAACTTGTAACATCCTCTATATTTAATAGCGGATCAGTCAGTAAATTAATGCAATCATAATGAACAGGATAAAAGATATCGATCGGTTGTACTTGATTTAATAAGTTTAATTCTTTCACAAAATAAGTAATAGCATCTGGACCAATTACCCCCCATGGCATATCTGCAATGTTTTGTCCTATACCGAAAGTTTTCTTAAGTTTTAATCTTCTTTGTCTCGATTTTTTATACCATGGTGGTACAAAAAATGGATTATATGCAGCATTCAATAAAGATGTTAATAATTGACTTTCATGAGGTAATGCTAAAACCGCCCCATTTATTTTATTATTACTTTCAAAACCCAATAAATAATTTGATGGTGGAATTATTACAGGTTTTAAGCAATAGACATCACAATCAACATAAACACCTGAAACTTGTTTTAGTAATTCATATCGAAAAACATCGGAAAAAAGTGCATAACTTCCTGTCCGATTATGTTTAAAAATTTTATTTTTTGGAATTACTGCATTTGCATCAACACACTGAACCCCTTCAGGTAAGTCTAAAATCTCACCATATGTATGTAATAAAACCTTGTGCCCCCTCAACACAAATGATCTAAGACAAGAACTTGATATTTTTCCAAGTCTATCTCCGATCCATAAAGCATGAATTATTGGAAGTTCCATGGGTATCTCACTTATCAAATATATAAATAACTCTAAACTAAACGCCTTGCATTAGTCAAAATTCAAGCAATGTTTATAAAAGTTTTATTTCGTACAGAGTGCAAAAAATTGTACTTTCAAAAAGAACTATTATTTAAACAGTATTTTTACCTTTAAAGGGAGCCTATATACCTGCAATAAAAACCTTACCAACTCTCGATTAATTTTTTTTATAATATTCTGTTCTTTATTTTTACTACAATCTCTCCACATTAAACTAGATTTAAAAGTAATATTATCTGGGTACAAAAGATATTCTTGAATACATAACGCCGGATTAATTTGATAAATAGAAAATTCGCCTTTGCTTAAGTATTTTTTAAACATAATCTGATCTATATGATCAATTAAAACTTCATTTTGAATAAATCTTAAAAGGCTATGTGCCCCTTTATTTGATAAGATATATCCTGCCGTACCAAAATTAGCATTTAATAGTTTTGAAATTACTCTATTATCACTTAAAACATGTTTATCTATTAAAGACAAATAGTTGAATTTAGAGTTTTTTTCAACCTTAATAATATTCCAATTATCTTTTATCCACTCTTCGTTACAAATAAATTTTTCAACACCGTCCCCTAAATAAATATCATCTTCAAAAATGCCTATATATTCTATATTTTCATCAATTACTTTTTGCCAAAGTGTCACATGGCTTAATAAACACCCTATTTCACCATGACTTAAAGAACTACCAGAAATTTGAATAGATAAATTTATCGCAGTTTTTTCAACTTGATTCGGTTCAATAGCATCAAAAAAAGAAAAGGGAATGCCTCTCTCTTCAAATTGCTCGAGAATATGTGCTCTACGGTCTTCTGCTGATTTTAAACTAATAACAAAATTTTCCATAAATTACTCTATTTAAAACCTACCGACTTAAAAAACAAGATACTTTTTAGCTGATGCAATATACGATAGAGTTCTAAAAAAACTTTATCTATTCCCTTCTTTTTATTGTACTTTCTTCTCGTTAAACGCTCTTTATATAAATGACTGGCAAACTTAACACTATCTTTGCATGAGTACAATGTTACATCTTGAATACATAAAGCAGGTTTCATTTGATAAACAGAAAAAATATTCTCCGTGATCACAGATTCAAACATTAAGTGATCTAATGCAATTAACTTATCTAATGTCTGAATGTAGCCCAGCAATGTCTTTGCTCCATCTAAAGACAATATATAGCCAGCAGTGCCTAGATTTTTACTCTTTAGTTGAAAAATCGCTCTATTATTATGATCATTAAAAGCCTTAACTTTTTTACCTAATGCAATTCTATGTGTGAATTCCTCTAATTTAATAAGATGCCAGCTTGGATCTATCCATTGGTTATCAGTAAGAAATTCTTTTACATCCTCACCCAAATAAATATCGTCTTCAAATATCGCCATATATGGGGTATTGTCATCAACCATTTTCTTCCATAAATAGGCATGACTCATAAAGCAAGCAACTTCACCTTTTGTTAGAACTTGCTCATCAATGTTTAAATGCAGCGCTTGTGCGAAAATAGCAGCAGGTTCTGGAGTTAAAGCATCAAAAAAATCAAAATCTACATTTTTTTTACCAAACTCACTCAATATATGTTGTCTACGTTCAAGTGCTGTCGGTAGGCTAATAACGATTTTTTTCATAGGGATGTGACTATAAGCAATAGCTCTATTTTACTATTTTTTTGTCGTACTAGCATCCTCACTTACATAGTTTCCTAAGAAATATCGAGGAAACTACCTTCGAAATACATTTTCTTTGAAAAGTAATGACTGAGTGTTTTTCGTTCTTTTCCTGCGAGTTTTAACAATCTAGGCGCTTCGGCTGGAGGATAATTAATAGCAAAATCAATTAAAATTTTTTCTTTGACCCACTGATTTTTCACTTGATAAAACAAAGCATTTTCATCGCAATTAATTAAAGTGATACTTGGAAAAGATCTCCTTAATATTTTTTGGCAAGCAACATAGGCCACTAAATATTCTAGATTACCAATTCTTTGAAAAATATCTTTGCTGTTTTCTTGGGTATTTCGAATATTTTCTACATAGCGCTTGGGAGTTTGTTGAATTGCTACATATAATTCATCAAACCAATATTTAAAAAAAGTATTATTTTGAACAGTTGCCAACAACCAATTTTCCAATACTGGATAATCGATCTGCGTGGTATTTTTTTTACGATAATATGAAAAACATTCTGTCTGATTTTTTTGCATCAACTCAGAAATCCAGTCTAGATTTTCATAGACAATAATACTGGCATCTAACCAAATTCCACCATGCCGATATAACAGATCAAATCTAAGTAAATCAGCCTTTTGTTGAGGCGTCGCCCCCTTCAATAAAGAAAAATCAATATCACTATACTGGCTGACATTTTCAGGATTAAGTACATACACTTGATAAGATTGATTTTTTGCTTGAGTATTTTGAATACACTTTTCAACAAACTCAGGAAAATCACCTTCCCAATAGACCCATATCTTTTTAGGTAATTCAATGGGTGAAGAAACAGGATTAAAAATCAGTTGTCCTGCATAATTATCAATTTTTTGATTGGTATGTCTAATTTTGTAATAGTACATCATATGAAATTTAGCTAAATAAAATAATTTTTTAAAAATTTTCATATAAAAAATCCAATATTTTTTACAAAAAAACAGAACCAATAAAATTTAAACTATACAGCATTTAAAATATTCATTACGTCATTTACTAGAACATCTTTGTACACTTAAAAATAAAGGTGTTTAAATGCATACATCCGATCACGCCACATACGTTTTTGCTTCTTAAAACCATAAGAATCGTCACGATTTTCTTTCTCTTTACGAGATATTCCTTGTGTTGCAACTGTACCTAAAATATCGCTATCTAGACCTGCTGGGCGAACAAAAGCAGGCCAAACACCTAATCCTTTTCCATTCTTACTCAGCCAAGTTTGGAAAAAGATATCAACAGGCATGGTAATTGTTTGACCTTGTGCAATAAACGCTTCAGCACCTTTACGTGACCAGATTAAGCCCAAGCCACGAATAGGAAAATAATAAGCATGCCACAATGAATAGTCACCCAGCTGAGTAATGTCTTTGGCTAACTTTTTCTTCTTTGCCGCTAAATTTACCAAATACCAATCTAGCGCTTGATGGCGATCTAAATAAGCTAAAACTTGATCCATAGATTGTTTGAAATCAGCTGTAATTTTCATATCATCTTCTAAGACAACAAGATAATCCGCATCACTTGCTAAAAATTTCTGAGCGCAGCCATAATGACTGAGATAACAACCCAGTTCTGAATTAAGTAACCGTCTTCCTAAAGTTTGCTGCGTTAACGCATCATCATAATCCTGAAAAGATGACAATTCTTTGCCACGTCCATCATAAGCAGAAAAACGCTCAAACTCCCAGTTTACCGCCTGTAATTGTTCTGTTGCGCGAGCAAGCCGCTCATCACTACCATCTAAATTGATCAGATATGTTTTAACTTTCATGATTGGCTTCCTACGATAAAACTTTGGCTGAAATAACTGATTTAGGTAAATAGTCATATAATTTATCGATCATTTTACGACGTACCTGTGCAGCATTCTCAGAATTCAGTTGATCTAAACTTTGGATACAACCATATTTAATATTGTCTTGATTCAATGCGTCTACAAACGCAGGTAAGCTTTCAGCATTTTTCAAATAAGCCAAAGCCAAATCAGGCTTTAAAACAGCTTCATTTTTTTGAATCTTTAAATGATTCATCAAGGAGATTGGATTTAATTGTTCGACACTTCTAAACTTATACTTAATCTGTGTTTCTAATAGGTCTGGATGACACAATAAATATTCACTTAAAATTTTACGATCGAAACAGTGTGGATAATGATGGATTTCAAAAAACTCTTTAAATCCTAAAATATCAGCACCCAGCATTTGTGCAATCACATGACCAGGTTGAATCGGTTTATTAAAATTACGATTTAAAAATTGACGATATTTCAGCTTGGTCTTGTAACTAAAGCAACTTTTCCAGTGTCCATAGGTGACGATTTTATCGCTCTCAAGAAAATCTTCAATTTGAGCTGGTGAATTAAAAAAGAAGTCATCATTTAAGTAGATAAAATAATCTGAAAGCCCGTTGATATTCCACAACATGCTTTCAATTGAACGGGTATTAAATGTGGGTAAAAATTGCGTATAACCAGCAAAAATCTCACGATGATCAACGACACGAATTTTATTTGCATCACAAAGACCTTGGGCTACAAATTGATTTAAAAATTCAGGCTGCTGATTATCTGTAACAATGAAAATATGACGGCAAAAAGGTACATACTTCAATATAGATGCAATGTTGTAATAGATCTCATCATTACTGGCAAAACGTGTATCGCTCACAGCATCTGAGGCATCACCACCTGTGAGATATTGCTGACGTTTACGTTTTAACTCAACATCATTGCCATCGACCCAAGCAATCACGATATCAAGGTTTTGCATCTATATTGTTCTCAAATGTTCTAATCATCTAAATAAAATTATTGCCAAGCATCTTTAATCCAGTCTGAAGGCAACACATAGCGATACCATTTACCCCCACCACCCGTCACGGCATCAGGTGGATTAATTTCTCCATGGAAAATAATGATTTTGGCATCTTGTGGCTTGACTGGTGGCTTAAAATAAGCCAATGGTAGCTTTTGCAAGCAATGATATTTATAACTCTTACACCAATCTTTTGGCCAGTAGCTGAGTTTCTGCTGCTGATCGACATACCAAGACAAATATTCTTGTTCATTTCGAAATTTATGACTAATTTCTTTAAAGTTTTCACGAAAATAAGGCAAGATGTCAGGAAAAGTACCCAACTTAAAACGATAAACTGAACTATTCCCAGTCACACGCCAAGGACGTTTCCAGTCGTGAATAATGAGGAATTCACCAGGATAACTAAAGAAGTCATCAATGTTGTCTACAATGACCACATCAAGATCTAAAAATAATAAATTACCTTTTAAACCATATAAATCAGGTTCAAAAGTCGATAACTTATTCCATCCACGTTCAGGACTTCCTTCAGGCAATGCTAACGGCGGAATTGGAAAGCATTGAACCTCTGGATTAATACCTTCTGTACGGTCAGTCAAACACACCATTTGGAAATCAATTGTGGTATGTCGTTTGACCATGTTATATAGGCGATTGACATAATCAGCACCATATTTGCTGCCCCACTTCATACACAAAACGATATTCTGTTCTGATTCAACTAAATTCGACTGTAAATTTGATTCATTGACCTGCATGCATCAATCTTCCACCTGAGCAATCCCCATATCATACCATTACCATCGCCAAGTTACTGTATCCGATTGCATATGCTGAACAATTTGTTTCATGAGAATATGCTATGATGCGTTAACAATTTACATTGAGCATAATCGCTTTAATTGTTCGATATTTTATTGAGCAATCTTTGAATGAATGCTCTGTGAAATTGAATACAACTTTTGCAAGCACATTTTCTATATTAGGTTTTTATGAAAATAGCAGTCGCTGGAACAGGTTACGTTGGCTTATCCAATTCAATGATATTTGCGCAACATCATGAAGTTGTTGCAGTAGATATTTTAGAATCTAAGGTTAACTTGCTCAACAATAAAATATCGCCCATTCAAGATGCGGATATTTCATTATTTTTAAAAGAAAAATCATTAAATTTTACAGCCACTACAGATTACCAAGCAGCTTATCGCAATGCGGATTTTGTGATTATTGCAACACCAACGGATTACGACACCAAAACCAATTATTTTAATACGCAAAGTGTTGAAAGCGTGGTTCAGCAAGTCTTAGAGGTCAACCCCAATGCAGTGATGGTGATTAAATCAACTGTCCCTGTCGGCTTCACCAAGAGCTTAAAAGAAAAATTTCACACTGAAAATATTATCTTTTCTCCAGAATTTTTACGTGAAGGAAAGGCATTGCATGACAATTTGTACCCTTCCCGTATTATTGTTGGGGAAAAATCTGACCGGGCAAAACTGTTTGCTGACTTATTGATCGAAGGGGCCATCAAAAAGGACAGCCCTGTTTTATTTACCGACGCAACTGAAGCTGAAGCAATTAAGTTATTTGCCAATACCTATCTCGCTATGCGCGTTGCCTATTTCAATGAACTGGATACCTATGCGCAAATTTTTGGTTTAGATACTCATCAAATTATTGATGGTGTTTGTCTAGATCAACGTATTGGTAATCACTATAACAATCCGTCATTTGGTTATGGTGGCTATTGCCTACCGAAAGACACCAAACAACTTTTAGCCAACTATAATCACGTTCCAAGTAATTTGATTCAAGCCATTGTTGACTCAAACAGTACGCGTAAAGACTTCATCGCAGACTCGGTAATTGCACGTAACCCCAATAAAGTTGGTATTTATCGCCTAGTGATGAAAAGTGGTTCAGATAATTTTAGAGCGTCGGCAATCCAAGGTGTGATGAAACGCATCAAAGCCAAGGGAATTGAAGTGATTGTCTATGAACCAACTTTACAAGAAGATGAGTTCTTTAAGTCCAAAGTCGTCAATGATTTAGAACAATTTAAACAGCAAAGTGACGTGATTATTGCCAATCGGGTCTCTAATGACTTAAGTGATGTATTAGATAAAGTCTATACACGAGATATTTTCGGAGCAGATGAATGAAAGTCCTCGTCACAGGTGCAGCAGGTTTTATTGGCTTCAATGTTGCAAAAAAACTTTTAGAACGTGGTGATGATGTTGTCGGCTTTGACAATATGAATGATTACTATGACCCCACCTTAAAACAAGCCCGATTAGCAGTTCTCAAAGATACGGCGGCACAAACCCAGCAAACATTCACTTTTATTCATGCCAATCTTGCTGATAAAGCAATCGTTGATCAATGTTTTCAAGATCATCAATTTGATCGGGTGATTCATTTGGCTGCACAAGCTGGTGTCCGTTACTCATTAGAAAATCCATTGAGTTATGTCGAAAGTAATTTAATTGGCTTTACCAATATTATTGAAGCATGCCGTTATGCCAAAACGCCACATTTAACCTATGCCAGTACCAGTAGTGTTTATGGCGCGAATACCACCATGCCATTTAGTGAAAAACATGGTGTTAACCATCCTGTGCAGTTCTATGCGGCAACCAAACGTGCCAATGAACTCATGGCGCACAGTTATAGCCATCTCTTCAATTTACCGACAACTGGCTTACGCTTTTTTACTGTCTATGGTCCTTGGGGCCGTCCAGACATGGCTTTGTTTAAGTTCACCAAGAACATTATTGAAGACCAACCTATTCCTGTGTTCAATCACGGCAACCATACCCGCGACTTCACTTTTATTTCAGATATTGTGGAAGGTGTGATTCGTTCAAGTGATCAAATTGCGCAACCTGATCCAAACTGGGACAGCAAAAATCCTGACCCATCGACCAGTCATGCGCCTTTCCGTATTTTCAATATCGGCAATAACAATCCAGTAAAATTGATTGAATATATTCATGCCATTGAAAAAGCTTTAGGCAAAGAAGCAATTTTAGAATTACTTCCATTACAACCGGGCGATGTGCCAGATACTTTTGCGGATAGTAGTGCTTTAGAACAGATGGTGGGGTACAAACCGTCGGTATCTGTTGACGATGGTGTTAAGCAATTCGTAGATTGGTATCGAGATTTTTATCAAGTTTAATCAATAGTATTGTTCAGTTTAAAGCTTAATTTTAGCATTTGAATTTTTCTTTCAATTCTTTCAATACTCAAATTTAAGCACAAAAAAAGGATTCCACTAGGAATCCTTTTTTAGCATTCAACCACTTATTTTACATAAGTCAGCCAATGTGCATATTTTGGATCTTTACCTTGAACAGCATCAAAGAATGCTTTTTGAATCTTCTCAGTAATCGGACCACGAGCGCCTGAACCAATTTCACGATCATCATATTCACGGATCGGCGTCACTTCAGCAGCAGTCCCAGTAAAGAATGCTTCATCACCAATATAGAATTCATCACGGGTAATACGACGTTCAACAACTTCAATACCCATATCTTTCGCAATGGTGATAATCGTTTGACGCGTAATCCCATCCAATGCACCGCCAGCAATATCTGGTGTATGTAATACACCATCTTTGACTAAGAATACATTTTCACCTGAACCTTGGCATACATACCCTTGAGGGTCCATAAGCATTGCTTCATCATAACCAGAATGTGCCACTTCTTGGTGTGCAAGAATAGACAAAGTATAGTTACCTGAAGCCTTGGCTTTACACATGGTCACGTTAGGGTGATGATGGGTAAATGATGAGGTTTTAACACGAATACCTTTCGCCATTGCTTCATCGCCAAGGTAAGCACCCCAGCTCCATGCAGCAACTGTCGCATGAATGGTATTATCAGTTGCAGCGATACCTAATTTTTCCGAACCAATGAAAATAATTGGGCGTAAATAGCATGACGCCAATTTATTTTCACGGACAACATCAATTTGAGCTTGTTCAAGAGTTGCTTGATCAAATGGAACTTTCATTTGATAAATTTTTGCAGAATTTAACAAACGTTTTGTATGGTCTTGGAGACGGAAAATCGCAGTACCGTTAGGTGTTTCATAAGCACGGACACCCTCAAAAACACCCATACTATAATGTAATGTATGAGTTAAGACGTGAATTTTAGCTTCACGCCAATCAACCATTTGTCCATCTTGCCAAATAAAACCATCACGATCAGCCAAATTCATGGCGCACACTCCAAATTTTTACACAATTATTCACTTTCCAAAGCGAAATTCGCTGTTGGATCAATTAATCTTTGCCATAACTTGCAAACGACCTCTCGGGTATCGTGCCAATCCGCAGCACTCACTTGCATATTATGATTTGCAAGTGCCAAACGGTGGCTCTCGGCGCGTTCACTGAGATAAGCTTGAATCAATGCGGATACATCGTCGCTGGATAAGCAACCTGCCTTTGCGGCATCTTCAAGGATTCGTACGTTGTCGGAATAATGGGCGAGATCAGGATTCGTCCCACTCCAGGCTAATACGACATACTGTGCCATAAATTCGATGTCAACGATACCACCTGCATCCTGTTTTAGATGAAAAATTCCATCTTTTTTCTGATCTTTTGAGGAACCCAAATGATCTTTCATCTTCTGGCGCATGTTCAAGACTTCTTTGCGAACCGTTTCTTCTTCTCTCGGTAATGTGAGAACCCTGCAACGCAATTCTTCAAATTTTGCTCTTAGGCTTTGCTCACCTGCAATTGAGCGTGCGCGAACAATTGCTTGATGTTCCCACAACCAGGCACTTTTGAGTTGGTACTGTTCAAATGCTTTTAAACTGGTGACCAATAAGCCTGCTTCACCAGAGGGGCGCAAACGGGTATCAATTTCATAGACTCGGCCATCTAAAGTTTGTGTGGTCATCAGAGACATAAATTTTTGCGCAACACGCATGGCAAATTCAAAGCCACTAATGGCCTTTTGACCATCAGTATCTGCTTGCTCATCCATATAATGAATAAAAACCAGATCAAGGTCTGAACCATAGCCCAGTTCAATGCCGCCTACTTTGCCATAACCAATCACAGCATAGGCCATGTGGTCTAATGAACAACGTAAGCCTTCTGCATCGACAGGATAACCATGACGCTTAGCAACCGTCTGATAAGCCAAATTTAATGTCGCGATCACAGAAACTTCTGCAATATCCGTTAAAGCATCCGAAACTTTCATCAATGGGCTTTCTGCCAGTACATCACTTGCGGCAACGGTCAGCACATTGGATTTTTTAAATAAGCGCAATACTCGCATTTGATCTTCAACTTGATCGATTTCAATACGTAGTAATTGCTGGCGTAGTGAGTCTTCCAAATAATCTCGTCGAGGCAGTTCAAAATCCATGGATAAAAACTCATCCAGCAGAACTGGATAATGTGTCAATTCCTCACAAATCCATGGACTGACTGTCGCCATTTTGACCAAACGTTGCAGCGCCCCTTTGCTTTCAATCAGCATCACCAAATACACAGTACGGCGCATTACAGATTCGACCAGCGGCATCAATCGCATTAAAGCCACTTGTGGACTATTCGACTGTAAAACTGCCTCAACCAAATGCGGCCAAAATTCTTTTAAACGCTGTACAGCTTTAGCAGGCAGTTTCTTAATTGCATGACCATACCAAAACTCATGAATCAGATTTTGTGCATTACTGTCTAAGATCTCATTGAGTTGGCTTTCCAGCTGACTAAAACTTTCAATCGGAGAATCTAGCCCTTTTTCTTTAATCAAATGCTCAAATTGAAAAGTCACTTTGCTGCGCTTTTGGTTGAGAAAATCAATAAAAGCATCCCAATCATCAAAACCCAAGGTATCAATTATTCGCTGACGAAGTTCAGGCTCGGTTGGTAAAGATTGTGTTTGCTGGTCATTCAAAGCTTGAATAGCATGCTCTACACGGCGTAAGAATAGATAGGCATCTTCAAGATCCTCTACGGATTGATGATCGAGTAAGCCTGCCTCACCCAAATGTTTTAGGCTAACAAGGCATTGGCGGTCTTGTAATTCTAATTTTGCTCCGCCATAAATCAGCTGAAAAACCTGCACAATAAATTCAACTTCACGAATACCACCAGCGCCCAGCTTAATATCATCTGCAATGTTACGCCGAGCCACCTCTCGTTCAATCATGGCTTTCATTTCACGCATGGCTTCAAAAGCAGTGTAATCTACATATTTACGAAAAACGAATGGGCGGGTCATATCCAATAAACTATCACCGTCTTGCCCACCCGTGATAATACGCGCCTTAATCCATGCATAACGTTCCCACTCACGCCCATGCTGACTTAAATATTTTTCTAAAGCCACATGACTTATTGCCAGTGCTGAACCATCTCCCCAAGGACGTAAACGCATATCCACACGGAATACAAAACCATCTGCAGTAATATGATCCAATAAATAGATCAGTTTTTGCCCCCACAAGATGCAAAATTGCTGTACATCAATACACTTACGACCATTACTTTCACCTTGTTCATCAAAGGCAAAAATCAGGTCAATATCACTAGATAAGTTCAGCTCTTGTGCCCCAAGCTTGCCCATCCCAATGACGATCAAATCTTGAAGCTTGCCGTTATACCCCATCGGTTCGCCATGTTTTGCCAGCAAAGGAATTCGGGCAAAATCTTTTGCTGCAACGATACAGGCATCTGCAAAATCAGACAGTTCTCGTGTTAACTTCACCACATTGGTCAGTTGGTTGGCATCTTGCCAAATCCAACGAAACATTAAGCGTGCACGAAGAATACGTAAGACTTTCATCCATGTATTTTCATCTAGAATATTGACTAAATGATCGTAAACGAGTTGTTGAATTTGTGCTGTACTGAGCGATTGTTGAAATTGATCAATTGCATAATCATGTTCTAAAGTGGCTTGATGTAGACTTAATACTTGTTCTGCATACTGACTTGCATGTAATGTTTTTTGCAATTGCTCAATGTTCATTGAAAAGCCTGTACTTATGTTTTATCAGCTTATTTATAGCAGTTTGCTTTACATTTAGGGAGGTTTTTGTACTTTTCTTAAAAAACAAAGCTCAAAAAACCACCACTCACAATCAATCTAAATTGTTCAATTATAAAATTATGAAATTTTTATTTTATCTTGCTTGATTTCAGGACAAACCAAAGTTTGATGGGTGTTTTTTGCAGCAGGTAAAGCAACAATAAAAGTCGTTCCCTCACCTGTTTTAGAGCTTACAGAGATTTTTCCATGATTGAGATCCACAAACCGTTTACACAGAACCAGCCCTAAACCTGTTCCTCGTTCTCCAATGGTGCCTTTTATACTGGCTTTGATCTGTGGTTCAAACAGTTGCTCAATTTGCGGCTGCGTCATTCCCAAACCAGTATCATGAATAATAATTTCTATATTTTTCCCTACGGGGTGCGCAACAATGGAAACTTTTCCAGAACCATCAGTACGGGTAAATTTTAAGGCATTTGAAACCAGATTTTGAATCACTGAGGTCACCATATTCATATCTGCAAAAACGCTTAAATCCTCAGCAACATTTTCAATCAGTTGTATATTTTTATTTACAGCCAAAGGCTTAAGCACATCGTAAACGATCTTTGTGGTCTGTTTTAATTTAAAATTAATCGGATGATAAACAAAGCGCCCACCTTCTGCCATCGCCCAATTGAGCAAGTTTTCAAGTAAGGAATAGGTAGACTGCAAGGTATCATGTAGATAGTCTGCAATATCTTGTATACCTTCATCACTCAATGTTTCTCGTTCATTTGCTAAAACATCCGAGAAGCCAATTAACCCATGAAACGGCGCACGTAAATCATGTGCAATGACTTGGAAAAACTTGGTCTTACTAAAATTTAAAGCGCGTTCTTGTTCATATAACTCATAATAATCTTGAGATTCAGATTTACGCGCTAAAATCGTCACCAAACCTGAGCTAAGTTCTTCTAATAAAGCCTGCTGTTTGCTTGTAAATCTTGTATCTTTATCATCATAAAAATAAACATGTGCAATAGAGTCATCATCTTCTAACTTAAAGTCATAGCACAATAAACGTTGGTGTTTTATCCCAATTTCAGCCATATATTGTGAGAATTTTTCATAATTTTTATGGGTTTCTGAAACGATGAGCTGATTGCCAAAATACGGCGATAAACTCAGTTTATGTGGAACTGACGCGGCTTTGAAATCACCGCCTTCATTTGCAACCCAAATATAAGGCTCGTTATGAAAAGTAAAAAAGGCATTTTCTACATTGAGAACGGCTCGCGCTACACGTAAGTAACGTTCAATTTTATTATTTGAGGTATAGACCCCTAAAATCAGCGATAGTCGACAAGCACTGAGCTGTTCGGTCTGATGAGCTTCTAAGAATTCTAATTTCATGTTTACCTCATTTGCACTTTCAGTTAACACGTTAGTTATTTAAATCGCCCACTTTTAAATATCAATTGCTTCCAAATACATCAAAACTTAAGACAGATTGCAAAACACAGCTTTGGAAGAGCACTTACAAATGTTCACATAAAACAATATAACAGCAATACAATCAAATAAAAACAATGGGGTGAAAATTTCGATAAATTTCACATTTTTTTCAACATGAGCAATCAGTTAGAGCCTTATATATTTTTATGATTTGAATAGAAAAAACGAAGTGTTTTATAAAGACCAATACTTTAAAACATGGTGATCAAACTCATAAATCAGATATCAACCTATTGGCGTCTATAGCCAAGCTTAGGGATGTAGAAGCCGCTGTAAAATACACAATAGTAAAATTCGGCATCAACCAGAGCAAGGATATACCTTAAATGAGTGAGAAAATACATTATTATTAATTCATTAAAAAGAGCATTTCAAATAAATAAACCACACCATACAAGATCATTAAAATCAGAGATAGCAGCGTTAAATTTAAAATGAATTTGAGTATTTTATACGTCTTGAAATGCTTTTCACGGAATTGTATTGAATACTGTCTAAATGGCGCAAAAAATTTAAAAATCGCACTATACACCCCTCTTTTATCTTCAGGCGTGTTTGGAACAACGGTACCTTTGACAAGGATACGATAAGCACTGTTAAAAATTCGTCCGAATATGTTCATCGGACGATCAACATCACACATCAGAATTAAACGCGCTGAATTTGCTGTGTTATATGCAAAATGTGGATAGGTTTCATCAAAGACAAAATCTTTACCATCAAACCAAGTACTGGTTTGCCCATCAATATTAATTTGGCAATTTTCAGAGTTAGGTGTCAGCAAACCGAGATGATACCTAAAACTACTACCGATAGGATCTGCGTGTAAGCTCAGTTCAGAACCTGCTGGTAACAGTGAAAACATGGCACCTCGAATAGCAGGGACTTGATTAAGTAATGCCAATGTCTTGGGGCATAATCTTTGCGCGGAAACATGGGTTGTTCCGTACCATTTTAAGTAAAATTTACTCCAACCCCGTTTGTAAAAAGTGCGAAAACCAACATCATAATAACCGTCTGCTCCAGGTGTCTTGATCACTTCAAACACACCCGATGACTCTAATGCTATTGCCTCATCTCTAATAATTGTCCAATTGGCTCTAAGTACTTCAATATTCTCTAAAAAATCAGCATCTAATATTGGCTTTTTTGCAAAGCTGCGTGTCGTCATATACAGAACACAATTAAATGGTGCAAATATAGGCCAACTTTTTCTTAAATATTGTGAGAGTGACTCATAACGTGCTTTTCCTCGCCAACGGTATACATAAGTCATGGCTGCTATCGAATACACGATTAAACCAATGATGATCATAATACTTAGATTCATTATAATTTTACTCCGATTATGATTTCTGTATCCTCGTGGTGTGTCCTTGATTTTCCTTAAATAAAACCAATCTTCTTTACTGGATAAGCCGCACTGAGATCATTTAGTTATTTTTCAAAATAGCGGGAAAAATAAAATATTTTCAAATTATTTAAAATACTTTTAACTATAACTAATTAATCTTCCTATAGGCAAGAAATATGTACACCTTTGGTTAAGTTTTAAATGATTGAAATTAAAAATTTTAACTATCATTCTTAAGTGATCAGGCGCTATTTATCGCATACTGATATTTGTTATAAAAATGCGTCATTAAAGAGGGATCGAAGGAACACTAGAAATTACGTAATTTTAATTAAACATCGAAACCATCATTTAAATACCAATCTATTAATTGATCCATAGTGATCAGAATCAGTTTTTTCTTTTTAAGCACTCGCGTTCTTATTTCATTTCTTAGTTTTTGATAGCACTAATTTCAGGCAATAAAAAAGCCCTCAAGTCTAAATATGCTTGAAGGCTTTCCATAATATATGGTCCCGAGGGTCGGACTCGAACCGACACGTCATCGCTGACAGTGGATTTTGAGTCCACCGCGTCTACCAATTTCACCACCTCGGGAGAGGTTGTGTGCGTATAATAGCGCGTTTCATTTTCTTGTCAACGACAAGTTTTCACATTTGTTTAATTTTAAGGCATATCTGGTTTTTTTGGATTATAAAACATCAATTTCAGCCATTAATTTGAAAAACGACTATACTAGCGGCAGTTTTTAAATCCCAAATGTCAGTTTTTCTTCCTCATGATGCAACTCTCCGATTTTAATTTCGAACTTCCCGACGAACTCATTGCGCGCTACCCACTTGAAACACGTAGCGCTTCTCGCCTTTTATATCTCAATGCAGATGGTTCATACCAAGATCTTCACTTCACCGATGTTTTTGATTTATTCAATGAAGGTGATTTATTGGTACTCAATGATACCAAAGTGATGAAAGCACGTTTAAAAGGTAAACGCGCCTCTGGTGGTGCTATTGAAGTTTTGGTTGAACGTATTTTTGATCAGACCATTGCACATTGTCATATCAAAGCCAGTAATTCGCCTAAAGCAGGTGCTGAGTTATTTATTGGCAAAGATGAAGTTAAAGTGACGGTAACAGGGCGTCATGAAAACTTATTTGTGGTGGAATTTTCTCAGCCTATTTTGCAAGTTTTAGATTTATACGGACAATTGCCTATTCCGCCTTACTTTAACCGTGAAGCAGAAGCCATTGACACAGAACGCTATCAAACCGTGTTTAACGATCCAACCAAATTAGCAAGCGTAGCAGCACCGACAGCAAGTTTGCACTTTGACCAAGCCCTATTAGAAAAATTAGAGCAAAAAGGCGTAAATAAAGCGTTTGTAACCTTGCATGTGGGTGCTGGAACATTTTTACCAGTACGCACAGATCAGATCGAAAATCACATCATGCACAGTGAATGGTGTGATGTGCCTGAAGCAACCGCAAAATTGATTCAAGAAACCAAAGCACGTGGCAACAAAGTGATTGCCGTTGGAACGACAGCAACACGCGCCTTAGAAAGTGCAGCACAAGCGTCTGGTGGAAAAATTGCCGCATGGACAGGCGATACGCAAATCTTTATTTATCCAGGGTATCAATTCTGTGTGGTTGATCGCTTGATCACCAACTTTCATTTACCAGAATCTACCTTGTTAATGTTGGTATCTGCATTATCCAACCGTGACAATATTATGAACGCATATCAACATGCTGTTGCAAGCAAATATCGTTTCTTTAGTTATGGTGATGCAATGTTGATTGAAAACGCAAATGGCTAAGGTCTAACGAAGCGCAATCTCTTTAAAAATTATTGCTTAGTCAGCATACCAATATGCAAAGTGTGGTTTAAACACCACACTTTGCATTCAAAATCATTTTTTCGTTACAATCAGGCATCTAAGCACTTGACACAATAATGAATAAAGATGAATGATTTACTCACAAAAATTCAAAATGCCTTTAGTCAACAACACGCAAATAATGGCAAGACTCAGCACAATATCCATGCGATCAATCAGTTACTCTCATCAAATCAAGATTTTGAACAGATCATTGCAAGCTTAAAGAATTGGCAAGATGATCCGAGTCTGTCTATTCAAAATTATACGTTTTGGCTTTTTATCGCGATCGCAATTGGCTTATTTGTACTGGCTATTTTTACCCACCCGATACTCTTACTGGTTGCGGGTGCGAGTGTGGCTTTTGCTTTCTATAAACGCACTTCAACAAAAGCCCTCAATCAACTGGTTGAAGATGCTCATCAAAAGAACCTAGAAGCAAAATATCAAATCCGCTTCTATCCCAATGCCTTCGATGAAAATATTGAGTCTCCCTATAATTTCCCGTTATTTGGTTTAGGGGATCATGAAAATACCATTAGTCATTGCATTTATGGCGCTTGGCAGGTCAACGGTATCAACTATCCATATATGCTGTTTAATTATCATTATGTGGATGAAGTCGAAACTCGTGATTCAGAAGGCAAGAAAAAGACTGAATATCGTCATTATGATTTATGGGGGATCATCCTAGAAAACTTCCCTGCTCAAGGTATCAGTATTTCATCTAAACAAAATCGAGCCTGCCGTCTTGGGGTAAAATGGTCGAGTGGGGATATTCGTTTCGACAATCAGTACCAATTAAGTGGTACAAATGAAATGCAACTTGCCAAATTTTTTACACCAAATCATGTATTAATGCTTGATCAAGCCATGGCTTATTTTAAAGGTGATTTTTATGTTCAAGACCAGCGCCATTCTTTGTGCTGGCTGTTTAAAACAGATATTACCAAAGCGCAAATGCAAGTCGATAAAGTTCAAACTGTCTATGATTTGGCTGCACAACTTGAAAGTATGAACATGCCTGATTATGAACAGCTTAAAGATTCACTGATCACGATTCTACAAGAAGTCCAGCCTCATTATGCGACAAATAAAGTTGAAAAATAAACAATTTACTTTGTCGATACAATAATTTATCGCATACTTATCAATCTGGAATTCGAACTTTAATAGACTTCAATCATGATTATTTGCCATGCCTATAGAAACCGTTGAGCGATTGCTTCACCTACGCACAAGAAAAAATAAACATGTGATGCGCAATATCGCTCGGCTTTGGGAAATTGGACAACAGGCTCAATCTGCACAAGATATTTTAGATGGCTTACATCCGTGGGGAGAATGTAGAGAATTATTTTTTCATAACCTCATCCCCAGACTGCTGTTTATGATTGGGGTACTGACTGCAATTTTTGGTTGGCTGATTCATTCCTATATTCCCTACCCACTGAGTCTATTAGCAGCCTTGTTATGCTGTTTTGGTGCTTATTTAATTTATGAGCAAAGCGATCCAATTGATGAGGTCATCAATTTTTTAGAACAGCGCATGATGTTTCTCCGCTACGAATTAGATTTTAATAAAACCCCAAGCCATATCTCCACAACAAGCAATAGCTTTTTGATCATGAGCAAGTTAAAACAAAGTTTTCCATTGTTTTCGCAAGGCAATGTGTTGAATGAGATTGAACAATTTGCATCCACCAAATGGTTTGATGGTGAACAAGAACATCATGTGATGTTGTTTCAGTATCATTATGTCGATGAGTTTTCACTGCCCAATACTCAGGGTGAAAAACAGAAAATTAAGGAAACCCATAAAAACCAATGGGGCGCTTTTATTTTTCAATTACCCGCTCTTGGCTTTGCCGCCAGTAATAAACACCATGAATTTATTCCGCCCTATACCCAAATATGGAAAACTGCGGATATTCTGGTCAATCAAAATTTATATATTTTTGGCTATGATCAACATCAACTTGCCCGTACCATTAGTCCAAGTATCACCTTAAAATTAAGTGATTTTTTTCAACACTATTCAGGTGATATTGTTTATCATTTTGAAGAAAATATGCTGTGCTATATGGGAGATCAAGATCTCTTTCGCATTCGTCGTAAAAAACAAAAGCTTCAGGATATTTCAGCACTTCGTGGACATTTAAGAACATTAACCATGCCTGAATATGAAAAATTTAAACAGTGCATGCTAAACTTGATTTCATAAATCAAAAGGAATAATCAAAATGGGTTTAATCATATTTATTGGGATTTTTATTGTTCTGATCGTTTGGGGTATTCTGGTCAGAAATAACATTGTGCGTTATTTCAATGCGACACAACGAGCATGGGCTGAAGTTGCCAATTTTGAACGCCAAAAAGTAAAAACACTGGAAACTTTAGAGCAAACTTTGGCGCAATATACACAGTTTGAAAAATCAACTTTGGAAAAAGTGACCGAGTTACGTCAGCAAATTTTAAATCTAAATCTAAACAATACTGATGTTTCTCAATTACAACATGTTGAAAAACTCAATCAAGATTTAATGAAAAGTTTAAATGTGGTGGTTGAAAATTATCCTGAACTCAAAGCGGATACTTTGTATGCAAAAATGATGGATGATATTCAAGAACAAAATGAAAATGTCGGTGCAGCAATCACCATATTTAACCGTAATGTTGAAGAATTTAATAACACCATCGAAATTTTTCCAAACAATATGATCAATACCATTACTTTGGCAAAGAAAACAATTCGTCCATTTTCAGACAATGTGGTCACTCAGAATTTTGATTACAAGCCTAATTTCAACTAAGCTTCACTCAATATTGTTGGAAAAACCCATCCTTCCCAAAGAAATATTGGGAAGGTTCTTTAATCAAACATCACTTGAATAAATACGTAAAAAACAAATAATGACAATGGATTTATCAACAAGCTTGGTAAAAAACAATGGTCAACAATCCAGTCCTTGCATGCGATTAAACTAAAATTTCAAATCGCCTGTAGGATTTAAATCGGGTATAAATTACCAGCAAATAACACCAACAGCATTACTTAGAATTACCAACCCTATGTTGAAACTCTTTTCCCCCTCCCTCTTTCACCTTCTTTTCAAAAATTGGAATATATTTGAGATTATTTGGCTTTTTAGTTTTATTTTCATCGGCTGTATCATTACCTTAGTTCAACACGATACATCGTTTAATCTCGTGGTATTACTCAGCGGAATTCTCTGTGTAGTATTAGCAGCAAAAGGCAATATTCTTAACTATAGTTTTGGTTTGTTTAATAGCTGCGCTTATGCATGGATTTGCTATAACAACGGGCTTTATGGCGAAATGGGACTGAATCTCTTATTCTTTGTCCCAACCGCTTTGATCGGCATGCTACTTTGGCAGAAACATACCAAAGAAAAACAATTACAACAGGCCTATACCCTTCGGCAGGCTTATTTGATTTTGATCATCCTGAGCAATATAGGTTGTATTGCGATACTCGGTTATCTGCTTGCCCAAATTCCCACTCAAAATACGCCTTATATAGATGCAACCACCAATATCCTTGCAATCACAGCAACGATTTTAATGCTGCTGCGTTTTAAAGAGCAATGGTGGTTCTATATTGCTTTAAATATCTTCAGTATTTTAATGTGGGCGATCCGAACCCTTGATGGTAGTGGTGATGGTGCAATGATGTTATTGATGTGGTCAGCCTTTCTGATCAATGCCATCTATGGCTACTATAACTGGAACAAACTTGCACAAAACCACTCAAACCCATCCTATTGAATTTAAAAACTATGAAAAAAATCGGACTGACACTCGGTAAATATGCACCCTTACATGCAGGTCATATGCATGTATTTGAAACAGCATTACAAGAAGTGGATGAGCTGTATGTATTGATCTATCAAAGTTCAATTACAACTATTCCCTTAAACATTCGTGCCCAATGGATCCGAGATTTATTTCCTCAAATTCATGTAATTGAAGCATGGGATGGGCCTGAGGGATATTCCAATGATCGGGCGTTTGAAATAGAACAAGAAAATTACATCATTCAAAAGCTCAATGGCGTGAAAATTTCGCATTTTTATAGTAGTGAATTTTATGGTGAGCATGTCAGCACAGCGCTCAATGCAATTGATCGTAGAGTGGATGAGTCACGTCTACAGGTGCCGATCTCCGCTACAATGATTCGAGCAAATGCCTTTCAAAATCGGAAATTTATCCCCAACTGTGTCTATGCAGATTTGATTAGCAAAGTCGTCTTTGTCGGTGCAATGTCTACAGGCAAGTCGACTCTGGTTGAAGCGCTTGCGAAAAAGTATGCAACAACTTTTGCCCCAGAATATGGGCGTGAATATTGGGAAACTCACCAAGTTGATCGTCGTATCGGTTTTGAAGATTTCAATATTATTGCAGATCGTCATATCGCCTATGAAGATCAGGTCACTTTAGATGCAAACCGTTATTTATTTGTAGATACCAACGCGATAACCACAGCGATGTTTTGTATGGATTATCATGGACGATTACCTGAGCACCTCAAACAACTTGCACTCGAAAATGCACAGCGCTATGACTTATTTTTCTTGTGTGAAGATGATATTGCTTATGACGACACTTGGGATCGTAGCGGCCCCCAAAAAAGAGCTATTTTTCATCAGCAAATTATTGCGGATCTCAAACAACGTCGGATTCCATACATCGCTTTAACAGGAAGTTTAGAACAACGGATTGCCAAGGTTGAACAAGTGCTAAATCAGTTTGATAAATTCAACAATTTTTTTGGATCAGCTTTAAAGCCATGATCAGGAATCGATTATGGCGATTGAGTATATTTGACTCGAAACATATCGCCTAAATCACCATGTGGAAATTTGAATAAAAATTCAGCCATAATCCTGTTTATTTTCAATATAAAAAATGACATTTCGATCATTTTCTGATATTTTCAAACCGCTAAAAAATGACTATTTTTAGAACAAAACGATCAACTAAAAATGATCAACTTAATAAAAAGACAATCTAAAGATTGGAGTAAATCAAATGTTAAAAAAATTATTCATGATGTTATGTCTGTGTTTTCTCTGGCAAGCCCCTGCTCAAGCGAAAGGCCTGTTAGTTTTTAATACAGGCGATGAAATGTTTAAAGTTGGCCCATTTCCACAAGAAGTGTTAAGTCAATATGAAGATCTTAAAAGTTTAAATGCAGGATATAAATGTAGTCACTTTGGAATCTTATGGGCAGATGTCAAAACATGGGACTGCACCTTGGTCGGCATGACCGATGCAGAACCAGATACGTTTTATGAATTACCTGATGATGTCATTTCAACCTTAAGTAAAAATCCTGAATACCAAGAAAATAAAATGCAACGTAATTTTTGGAATCATTATGGAATATTCATCATGATTCTGGGAGTTATCGCCTTGATCATTATCGGTCGTAAGGCAAAAGACTAATTTTCTATCTTGTCCAAATCTAAGCTCAAAAGCGAACCATTATTCGCTTTTGAGCTACATAAAAATAACACCTTGATATTCAAACAATAATTATTCAACGATAAAAAATGATTCTCACATCAATCTATTGATATTCAAGCCGCTAAATCAATAATTTTAAATTTAACATTATGAAAAACAACATGACTGGTATTCGACCATAAAATCAGGGAAAATAGCCCCCTTTTGCAATTATCAATCAGCGAACTGTTTTTTCGCCAGATTTAGGTTATTTATGAAGTTTGAAAAATTAGGTCAGTCGGGGCGTGCTCGTCGTGGTCGTTTAACTTTAGAACATGGTGTGATTGAAACACCTGTGTTCATGCCTGTGGGAACTTATGGCACAGTTAAAGGCATGTTGCCGCGCGATATCGAAGACATCAAAGCACAAATTATTTTAGGCAATACCTTCCATCTTTATTTACGTCCTGGACTAGATGTTATCCGTGAACACGGCGGTTTGCATGAGTTTATGAAATGGGGCAAACCGATTCTTACTGATTCAGGCGGCTTCCAAGTATTCAGCCTGGGTGCTATGCGTAAAATCAAAGAGGAAGGGGTTACTTTCCGCTCACCTATCGATGGTTCAAAAGTCTTTTTATCTCCTGAAATTTCAATGGATATTCAACATACATTGAACTCAGATATTGTGATGATTTTTGATGAATGTACGCCATACCCAGCAACCCATGAAGAAGCACAGAAATCGCTTCAACTGTCATTACGTTGGGCGAAGCGTTGTAAAACACAACATCACGATGTTTTAAAAAATAGAAACGCATTGTTTGGAATCATTCAAGGCGGCATGTATGAAGACCTTCGTGAAGAGTCTTTAAACGGTCTTAAAGAAATTGATTTTGATGGCTTTGCGATTGGTGGTTTATCTGTGGGTGAACCCAAAGAAGAAATGATCAAAGTTTTGGATTATCTGCCTGCAAAAATGCCAGAAGATAAACCACGTTATTTGATGGGTGTGGGTAAACCAGAAGATATCGTTGAAGCAATTCGTCGTGGTGTCGATATGTTCGACTGTGTCATGCCAACCCGAAATGCACGTAATGGTCATTATTTTGTTACCGATGGTCTGGTTCGAATTCGTAACAGCCAATATCGTCATGATCAAAGTCCACTGGATCCACATTGCGACTGTTATACCTGTACCAACTTCACCCGTGCTTATTTATTCCATTTAGAAAAATGTGGTGAAATGCTCGGTTCAATGTTGGGCACGATCCACAATTTACGTTATTACCAACGTTTTACCCAAGATATTCGTGATGCTTTAGATCAGGGAACTTTTGACGAATACGTGACTGATTTCTATCAACGTCGCGGTTTAGAAGTTCCTCCTTGTCCTGCTGACTAATGCCCCAATATAAAGTTGAATTGAAGATTAATTCAACAGTATTTGCGCTGAAACCCAAGACAAGGTAAATTGCTGAACAAGTCAATTTAAAAGCCATGAAAATGGCAGATAATTTTTAACATTAGGAAATTAGAATGAGCTTATTTATTTCTTCTGCTCACGCTGCAGCAGCGCCTGCACAAGGCCCAGGCATGATGGCAAACATATTGATGATTGTAGTATTTGTTGCAATCTTTTATTTTCTCATCTGGCGTCCTCAAGCAAAACGTGCAAAAGAACACCGTACTTTAATCGAAAGCTTAGGTGTTGGCAGTGAAATTGTATTTGCAGGCGGCTTAATGGGTCGTATCCTAAAAATTGATGGCGACTTTGCAGTGGTTGAATTAAGCAAAGGAAATGAAGTCAAAGTTCAACGTGCAAGTGTTATTTCAGTACTCCCTGAAGGTACATTAAATAACCTTTAATCATAAAACGGTCGTGCACTTAGCACGACTTTTTCATTTTAAGAAGAAAGCGAATGCGTTACCCTGCATGGAAATATATATTGATTCTAGTGGTACTAGTGATCAGTACATTATATGCGCTGCCGAGTTTGTATCCTGACGAACCTGCTGTTCAAATTTCTGGTGCCAAGGCTGGTACCACAATTGATCAGTCTGTCATACAAAAAGCAGAGCAAATTTTAAAAAGTGAAAATATTAGCAGTCATGATAATACCTTCACCAACAATGCTGCCCTTCTGCGTTTAAATACGTCTGAAGCACAGTTAAAAGCAAAAGATGTCCTCAGCAAAGGTTTGGGTGAGAACTATACCGTTGCATTAAACCTTGCACCAACCACACCTGAGTGGTTGCAAAAAATTGGCGCTAAGCCAATGAAGCTTGGTTTGGACTTACGTGGTGGTGTTCATTTCTTACTTGAAGTAGATATGGACAAAGCTATTGCACAACGTATGGAAACCTCAGCAACAGACTTACGTCGTGAGTTCCGTGACAATAAGATTAAATTTAATAGTCTTTCATTGAACAACAATACCATTACGATTCAGTTTGCAAATAATGATGACCGTGCAGCGGTAATGGACTTTTTACGTCGTGATGGGAATAAGTTCAATCAACAAGCTTTAGCAACGGATACAGGTTCTACGCTTAAGTTGACCTATAACGATGCGACCAAGCAAGACATTCAATCTTACGCACTCAACCAAAACTTAACGACTTTACGTAACCGTATTAATGAGTTGGGTGTGGCTGAAGCATTGGTACAAAGCCAAGGCAGCAACCGTATTGTGGTTGAATTGCCTGGTGTACAAGATACTGCCGAAGCTAAACGTGTCTTGGGGCGTACTGCAAACCTTGAATTCCGTTTAGTATCTGATTTAAATGATCAATATATTGACCGTTTCACAGGTAAATATAATGGTCAACCTTTACCGCCAGGTACTGAAGTTTTTGCTTACGAATCTTTGGACAGTGGTCGTGAACTATTATTAAATCGCAGCCGTATCCTTACCGGTGAACGTGTACAAAATGCATCAAGTGGTTTTAGCCAAGATAGTGGTGGCGCTGAAGTAAATATTACTTTAGATACTGCTGGTGGTAAGTTGATGTCAGATGCAACCCGTACTGCTGTTGGCAAACGTATGGCGGTTTTGTTTATTGAAAATAAACAAAAAATCACCTCTGTTGCTGATCCAGTTACAGGTGCGATGACAGAAGTACGCACACCATATACTGAATCTGTGGTGATCAATGCTGCAAATATTCAAGCTGTTTTAGGTTCATCTTTCCGTATTACCGGTTTAGATTCTCCTCAAGAAGCGGCTGAACTTGCATTGATGCTACGTGCAGGTGCTTTAGCTGCACCAATGTACTTTGTAGAAGAACGTGTTGTTGGTCCAAGTTTGGGGCAAGAGAACATCGACAAAGGCGTATTATCAACTCAAGTTGGTTTCCTGCTTGTTGCAATCTGGATGATCGTGTTCTTCCGTCTATTTGGTTTAATTGCGGATGTAGCATTGGTGATTAACTTGGCAATGCTTCTCACCATCATGTCTTGGATCGGGGCTTCACTGACCTTGCCAGGTATTGCAGGTATCGTAATCACCATTGGTATGGCGGTCGATGCCAACGTACTGATCTGTGAGCGAATACGAGAAGAAATGCGCTGGGGGGCCTCGCCCAAACAGGCCATTATTGCCGGTTATGATCGAGCCTATAACACCATTCTCGACTCAAACTTAACCACATTCTTGGTTGCATTTATTCTGTTTGCTATTGGTACAGGTCCGATCAAAGGCTTCGCTGTAACGCTGATGATTGGTATTATTTGCTCAATGTTTACTGCAATTACAGTAACACGTGCAATTGTCCAATTGGTATATGGCAGAAAACGTAACTTGAATAAGTTGAGCATATAGGAGATCGAAGATGACTGATGTGACTCAACCGAAAAAGAAATATGGTCGTCCAGATGATGAGCATGTAATTAATTTCATGAAGATTGCCAAACCAGCGGCAATCATCTCAATCCTTTTGACCATTGCAAGTATCTTCTTTATTGCAACCAAAGGCTTAAATCTTGGTTTAGATTTTACTGGTGGTGTTTCTGCAGAATTGAACTATCAATATGCGGCAAAACCAGCAGACGTGATTTCTAATTTGGATAAAGCTGGCTTTAAAGATGCAGTTGTACAAACATTAGGTTCAAACAAAGACTTAATTGTACGTATGCCTGCGCAAGACCTTAAAGTTGAAGACTTAAGCAATACCATTACCAAAGCGGTTCAACTGCCAAATAACACTGCTGTTGTTCATAAGGTTGACTCTGTCGGTGGTCAAGTCGGTAATGAGCTATATTTACGCTCTGCAGGTGCTGTAGCGCTTGCAATGCTACTTATGCTGATCTACGTGACCATTCGCTTCGAGTTTAAACTTGCAGTTGGTGCAGTGCTTTCATTACTGCACGATGTGATCGTAACGATTGGTATTTTTGCAATGATGCAATGGCCATTTGACCTTACTGTTTTAGCGGCTATTCTTGCCTTAATCGGCTTCTCGTTAAACGATAACATTGTTGTATCGGATCGTATCCGTGAAAACTTCCGTAAGATTCGTGGCGCGACACCGTTAGAAATTGTGAATATTGCCTTAACTGAAACCTTAAAACGTACTATTCATACCTCGATGACATTATTGCTGGTTGTACTTGCAATGATGTTCTTGGGTGGTGATGGCTTACACTGGTTCTCAGTTGCTATGTTTATTGGTGTATTTGTAGGTACGTATTCTTCAATCTATATCGGTACTGCATTTGCATTGTGGCGTGGTCTTAATCGTCAAGACTTTATCGTACAAGTTAAACCTGAATTTGAAGATGAAGAGCATATTCCTCATTAAGTTTCAGTTTTAATTAAAAAAGCTCATCTTTGGATGGGCTTTTTTATGTTTAAAAATTTAACGCCACAACGTAAAGAAATCGTTCTATTCATAAAATCTTACTCTGCCCCACAATTCAACATCTGTTGATTTACATCATATAGCGATATCAATACAAAATAGGTATACGAGGTAAATTGTGACTACTGAGCATAATATTTTGCAGTTGGATAATACTTGGTCTTTTCCTTCCATTTTCCATTGACCAGATTACGATCTGTAACCTCAACTTGATCACCTTTTGGTGAGGTTGCATCCTCAATAAACTCTCGAACCAGCAATAAACCTTTTCTAGGTATAACTTGATACTCAGAACGAATATGGTAGCAACAGCCACTTTTATTAAAGGTGATGATGCGTTTGCGCTTTTTGTCTAGCTCAAACATGCCTAAATTTTCTTGAGTGAGTGCAGACAGTTCCTGACTCAAAACAAATTTATTCTTGCTTTGATTAAACACATAAATGTCATACACAGGACCGCCATAAGAACCATAGTTACCATTTCTAATCGCGAGGTCTTCTGTTCCATCGAAGTTAAAATCATCAAAAATCAAAGGGCTTTGTTCGTCATAAAGCTGTATAACATTAACACTCGGTTTAAACTTTTCATCCAAATACATAGTCAGGTCATCAGAGTGAAATGCTTGAAATACCGCTTTACTGCCCTTTTTAAATAGCTTTACTTCGGCCTTAGCTCCACATTCATCTTTTTCACATGCAATATCAATTACGGCATCATAGTGTTTCGAGCCATCTTGAATTTGAAAAACTTGTGCATGCGTTATAGATAAGGAAAATACCAAATAGATACCTAAGCTTTTACAGATTATTTTAAATGGTTGATTCATCATTTTTTATTCAGTCAATTTTATCAAAATCATAGCATTAAAATTGCTTAAATAAAAAACCGCCCGAAGGCAGTTAGGCTCCCTCCTTTATCAAAGGAGGGTTGGGGTGGATTTAATCCGATAGCGGCTTAGTGCCCACCACCATTGATTGCTTTTGTCATCTCTTCAACAACTTTCTTGGCATCACCAAAGATCATCATGGTTTTGTCATTGTAGAATAAGTCATTGTCTAAACCTGCATAACCTGTTGCCATAGAGCGCTTGATCACCATAATGGTACGTGCTTTATGTGCTTCAAGAATCGGCATACCATAAATCGGTGAAGTAGGATCATCTTTAGCCGCAGGGTTAACAACGTCATTCGCACCAATTACCAGTACAACATCAGTCGCTGGGAAATCAGAGTTGATCTCGTCCATTTCCAAGATGTCTTCATATGCAACATCAGCTTCCGCCAACAATACATTCATATGACCAGGCATACGACCCGCAACTGGATGGATTGCAAAACGAACCGTTACACCTTGCTCTTTTAAGATTTCACACAATTCTTTCACTGCATTTTGTGCACGACCTTGCGCCATACCATAACCCGGTACAATCACAACGCTGTCCGCATTCGACATCAAGAAGCCCGCATCATCCGCAGAACCAGAACGGTAATTACGTTGAACTTGCTCACCTTTATCAACTGATGCTACAGCCGTACCACCCATTGCACCACCAAACAATACATTGATGATTGAACGGTTCATTGCTTTACACATGATATAAGACAGAATCGCACCTGATGAACCCACCAATGAACCAGCAACAATCAGCATGTTGTTTTCAAGTGTGAAACCAATACCTGCCGCAGCCCAACCAGAGAATGAATTCAGTAGTGAAACCACTACTGGCATATCACCACCACCGACTGGTGCAATCCAAACCCAACCAAATGCCAATGCCAGTGCAGTCATTGCCCAGAATGCTTGCATATTGCCTGTGGTAAAGAAGTACACACCACACGCCAGCATAGCCAGGAAAATGATCGCTTGAACAGGTTTAACCCAAGCACCTGAAATGGTTTTTGCCCATTTCTTTGCAGCTAACTTACCATAAGCAAATACAGACGCAGTAAAGGTAATCGCACCAACGAAACAACCGACGAATAATTCAAATAAATGAACTTTACTCATATGCGCATGCTGTACACCAGCAGCGGTTAAAGCAGATTCGTTTTGTGCAAACAAAGTAGTCAGTTGGTTATTATGTAAAATTGCAGCAATCGCAATCAGTACCGCAGCCAAACCAACAAGTGAGTGCATCAATGCCACTGTTTCTGGCATTTGTGTCATTGGAACTGTACGTGCACGCGCAATACCGACAATTGCACCCAACACCATTGCACCACCAATCATCCATACAACAGGATGATCTGCGACAAAGAATGTGGTGATTACCGCAATCGCCATGGCAATCATGCCGTAACGGTTACCAGCAATCGCAGTTTTAGGACCTGAAAGACCACGTAAAGTTAAGATGAAAAGGACAGCACCTACAAGGTAGAACCAATCTGCATATTCTCGAATGATTTCCATAGATTAGCCCTCTTTTTTCTTTTGTTTTGGCTTAAACATTTCAAGCATACGTGCAGTCACTGCGAAGCCACCAAAAATGTTAATACTTGCCAAGAACACTGCAATTGCACCAAGTACACTAACAACATTCACGGACTGGAATTGTACACTTGCGTCTACAACACCAGGAATTCCAACAGTTTGTATCATTGCACCTACAACGATAATTGAGGACAATGCATTGGTTACAGCCATTAATGGCGTATGCAATGCAGGGGTTACACCCCAAACCACGTAGTAACCAACAAAGATGGCTAAGACGAAAATAGTAATAGTTTCAACCATGATGACTCTCCTTAACCACGCTTCAGCAGTACTTGACCGCCATGAGTTACTAGAAGTGCTTTTTGAATTTCGTCTTGTTGATTGATGGCAAAGTTTTTCTCTTGATCAAACAAAGTTTCTACGAAATTGAAAACATTACGTGCATACAGTGCCGAAGCTTCTGTCGATACTGTAGAAGGAATATTTGGAATACCTAAAATCGTCACGCCATTGTCAGTGACAACATTTTCACCATTTTTAGAACCTTCAACGTTGCCGCCTGATTCAACTGCCATATCTAGGATGATTGAACCTGGTTTCATTTTGGCAACAGTTTCAGCTTTGATTAAGCGAGGCGCATCACGACCTGGCAACAACGCAGTAGTAATCACGATGTCTGCATTTGACACGGCTTTATCTACGATGATGGCTTGGTCTTGAATATATTGCTCGCCTGGCATCCAGCCATAACCATTTTTAGCGGCATCGGCAGCTTTTTGTTTTTCTTCATCAGACATCGGTACATCTAACCACTTACCACCAAGCGATTCGACTTGGTCACGTGCAGTTGGACGTAAATCTGTTGCTTCAACAACTGCGCCTAAGCGTTTTGCAGTTGCAATGGCTTGAAGACCTGCGACACCCACACCCATAATCACGATACGAGCGGGTTTCACAGTACCTGCAGCGGTCATCAGCATTGGGAACATACGTTGATATTCCGCAGCGGCCAATAACACCGACTTATAACCTGCTAGGTTGGCTTGAGAAGACAACACATCCATATTTTGCGCACGAGACAGTGTTCGTGGCAAAAGCTCTAACGCAAATGCAGACACTTGTTGTGACGCAAATTGGTCAAGTTCAGTATTACGGTATGGGTCAAACATAGCTACCACAGCTGTTCCTGCGGCAAGCTTTTGAATTTCCTCACCTTGTGGTGCACGGACTTTCAAAATAATTTGACTACCTGTATAGGCATCATCTGTAATTTTAGCGCCGACTTGTTCATAAGCACTGTCAATATAAGCCGCTTTTTTACCAGCGCCTCGTTCAATGACAATACTATGACCAGCACTAATCAACTTTTTTACTGTCTCTGGCGTAGCGGCTACGCGGTTTTCACCGACGACAGATTCTTTTGGGATTCCAATCTGCATGAGCGTTCCTCAAGCTAATTTTTCTTCAAGTAAACATCGTAAATAACCCGATGTTTCCCCCAGATGCGTTGTTATGAATTTTTGGATTCTAATTGAACTTTTTTAAAATACCACCCAATATTTATTTAATAAATACCCATATTTTGAACTGATGATTCATAAATATAATTGTGCGACATACCCTATATTCAATTTATTGTATTTTTCTCGTATTATCCTGCTCAGTTTTTTTGACATATCCTGTCTCCAATTTTTAAAAATGATGTTTTTTTAAGCTTATTTGGATATTTTAAGCTGCTTACCCTACCCTACTGATTGGCATTTACAGCAGTATGATTCACTTTTAAGCATTCCAGCTTGCTGTTTAAATACTCCATAAAACAATAGATTTAGCACAAAAACTAACATCCCTATTGACCTTTCTGACAAATTACATGGTTTTTTTATCAGCTTATATTGGCCTTTTCTATCATTTTTTCCGTCAAAAATGTAAGTCGGTTTTTATTACATTTTTTAATTTCATTAATAAAAAAAAGTACTTGGAATAACCATTAGAATTACCCTAGAACTGAGTCTAAAGCAATTACAAAAAATTTTAGTTTTTTTTTATTTGCCATTTTGTCAGTTAATAATACTCGAACAGCTTGAACCAACCATTACGATGTTGCACCTTTTTTGTGCAAAAAATAGCATATTGAATTTGAGCAGTTTATAAACAAGGATTTCAAGGTTGATTTTTATACAATTTTTATTTCAATCTATTTAAATGCTACTTAAATCCACACAAAAAGAAGTAAGCAAGTGTGTTTTATATTCCTTTTATTGCGCCAATTCATTCTTTTTTTGTATTTCCACTGATTGAAAACAACATTTATACTGCTTGTTCAAATTTACATGTCGTATAGCGACATCGTCAATGCAGTCAAATTCATGAAACTTTCTTTATCCAATACCCAACTCGGTTCGATTTTCGCACTTGGTGCGGCTTTCTTATTTAGTACCAAAGCTATTTTTATTAAACAGGCTTACGCATTATCGCCATTAGTCGACAGCACCGTGCTTATGGCATTGAGAATGGCAAGTGCCCTGCCTTTTTTCCTTTTACTGTGTTGGTTCAATCGCCATCATAATAAAAATATGACAGGAAAAGATTGGGCCTTATTGGTTGCTGCAGGTTTGATGGGCTATTACCTTTCAAGTTGGCTCGACTTCGCTGGTCTGATGTATATCAGTGCATCGTTGGAACGTATTATTTTATTTCTCTATCCAACACTGACAGTCATTGCCACAAGCTTTATTTATAAGCAAAAACTCAACTTTAGAACCATACTAGCGATTGCATTAAGCTATGGTGGTACAGTGATTGTGATGCTACAAGAGCAAAGCACAGTACCGCATGAAGGAAATTTCTGGCTAGGCGTGAGTTTAGTCTTTGCCAGTGCGGTTTGTTTTGCGACGTACTTACTCATGACCCCACGTTTAATTCAAAAATTTGGTTCATGGAATTACACTGGTTTGGCATTAAGCATTGCATGTTTTGGTACGCTAACCCATTTTATCATTGCAACACCCCAGCCAATTCAACTGCTTACTCAACTTCCGATACAAGTCATTTGGTATGGTATCGCCTTAGGCTTATTGGTGACGGTTTTACCGACGATTTTGGTCGCGCAAAGTATTTCTCGTTTAGGTGCTGCACAAGCAGCTATGATTGGTTCGATTGGCCCGATCCTAACCATTATTTTGGCTGTGGCTTTGCTCGGTGAGCATATGAATGCGATACAATGGTTTGGTTGTTTACTGAATATCATCGGTGTCATGATGATTACTTTGTCTAAAAAGAAACTTGCACACTAAATTGTGCAGAAACTTGGAAGGAATATGCATTTTAAAATTGTATCGCCGAGTGCCTGTGTAGATGTTGAAAATATCCAGTTGGCACAGTCGCATTTGGAACAGTTAGGTCATACAGTCAGTTTGGGTGAACATGTATTTTCACAACATCGCTATTTGGCAGGTACAGTTGAACAACGTATTCAAGATTTAAAACAAGCATGTTTAGATCCAAACATTGATGCAATTTGGTGTGGTCGTGGTGGTACTGGCGCTGCAATGTTATTGCCATTTTTAGATGAGTGGATTTTAAATAAACCCATTATTGGCTATTCAGATACCACCGTGTTATTAAACTATATTGCGATGCATCATGGGCAATCTTTACATGCGCCTGTATTTCAGGAAATTGCCGTTAAAAATTTAGACAATAGCCCCCTGTCATATGATGCTTTAAAAACCATCAGCCTGTTATCCGCGGATATAAACCAACACGGTCATTATCCCTTATCCAGCGCAAATGGTTTTGCTCAAGATCAGCACATTGAAGAAGTTAAAATCTTAGGCGGAAATCTTACTGTACTGTGTACTTTACAAGGCACACCTTCTGCCTTAAAACTGAATCAGCCGAGTGTTTTACTGATTGAAGATGTAGGCGAACCCTATTATCGAATTGAACGTTCATTGACTCAGCTCCTACAAAGTATTGATACTTCAAACTTAAAGGCTTTGGTCTTGGGTGATTTTTATCAATGCCCACAAAAAAATGTCCCGCAAAGTATTGTTGAGATTGTGAAAGAACATCTCGATCCACTGCACATCCCACTTTACCAATGTGACTGGTTTGGTCATGGTGAAGTCAACCGTCCATTTTGGTTAGGGAAAACGGGCAAGATTGTAGATTCACAACTCATTATTTAACGGCTAGGTTATTTAATGACTGGGTTATTTTAGTACAGGGCTATTTCAGCTCATTGAATATAAAAATAGCCAATACCTTGCTTAAGATAGACCTATGCGGAATCCTAGTCAGTGCTTACTGGGATTTCCTAAGAGTATCAAAGCAAAGATAAACAACCTATATACTTTTAATCCTGAGCAATACTTCACTTGCATCGTGCTTCTTCTGATCACTTTTCTATATGACGGTTTTCTTGTTTAACAGCCCCTTGATTATTCATTCATAAATACGATCATTTGCTTCGGTTTTTTCTTGATATTTTCACTTGACCTTAAGTTAACTTGAGCTTTGATACTAACGGAAATTTCCAGTCAATCAAAAGAGTCATCCATGAATTCCAGATCAGAATCCGCGCAGATCAAATCGTTCCAAATGATTAACCCAAATACACTTTATAATCCAACAGCATTTGCGTATAGTCATGTGGCTGAAGTACGCCATTATTTGCGTATTTTGCATATATCTGGACAAGGTGGTGAAAACCAACAAGGACAATTATCCCAAGATTTTGCACAACAAGTTCATCAAGCTTTTGTCAATCTGCAACATGCCCTACAAGCGGCTGATGCATCATTATTGGATATTGCTGTTTTAAGAGTGCTTGTGGTCGATCACAGTACCAAAAAACATCAGTTTTTAATTCAGGAAATGCAACAACTTTGGAAAGATCAACCTTTCCCTGCGTGTACACTGATTCCTGTCCCGTGTCTTGCTTTACAAGGAATGCTCATTGAAATTGAAGCAACTGCCTATTGTATGTAACTCCAAGAACTAGGATATTTTTATGAATGCTCAACTCGATATTAGCCAAAATAAAGCATTACTTTGGCTGATGGCGATTGCCTGCGGTTTATGCGCAGGAGCAAACTATTATAGTCAGCCGCTGATTCACTCGATTCAACTCTATTTCAACATGCCAGAATCACAAGTGGCACTTACAGTGACCTTTGCCCAAGTATCTTATGCGCTTGGTCTTTTATTCATTGTGCCCATGGGTGACATTGTCAATAAAATCAAATTTATTCCTTGGTTAATGTTTTGTGCTGCGATTGGTTTATTGATGTGTGCTTTTGCTGTCAATTTACCCATGCTTTGGGTTGGCACAATTATTACAGGTCTATTTTCAGTTGCGGCTCAGGTTTTAATCCCTCTTGCAACGATGGCAGTGAAACCTGAAAAAACTGGTGAAGTTGTTGGCTTTTTAATGAGTGGGCTTTTAGTCGGGTTATTGCTTTCCACCAGCCTTGCAGGTTTGTTGTCTAACCTGTTTAACTGGAAACTGATTTACTTTGTCAGTGCGGTATTGATGTTAATACTTGCTTATTTATTGAAAAAACGTCTGCCGCATGTACCTGTGTTTAAAATGAGTTATGGCAAAATTTTCTACTCGATGGGTGTGCTATTAAAAGAAGAACGTCGTTTAGTCTATCGTGCAATTATTGGTGGCTTTGCATTTGCAGCCATGAGTATTTTATTTTCAACGATTGCTGTTTTACTGACTTCTGAACCGTTTAAATTACCTGATGTTTTGGTTGGTGTTGCAACGATCATTGGAGTATTTGGTGCTTTAGCCACTGCAAAAATTGGTAAAATTGCAGACCGTGGACATACCAGTATCCTGACATGGATTGGGGTAGCGTTGATGATCGTCAGTTGGGCGCTGCTTTATTTCGGTGGAAAGTACCTCACCAGTTATATTTTAGGGTATGGCCTGATTAGCTTTGGACTCGCTGTGGTTCATACCAGCAATCAAAATATCATTTTCCGTTTACGCCCAGATGCGAAATCTCGGATTAACTCTATCTATATGACAGCCTATTTCACAGGTGGTGCATGTGGTTCTGCTTTAGGGGTTTATGCATGGCATCATGGAGGTTGGACCATGACTTGTCTTGTCGGTGTATGTTTGGTTATGGGTTCTGCACTATTTTCTCTGCTAGATCGTCTATATCTCAATAGAGCACAGACCATTTAAAGCATTCTAAAATCAAAATCCTTCAAAATCCTTCAAAATTTGAGGGATTTTGATTTTTCAAGAGACTGATTATTTTAATAAAAATACGGATACCCAAATCATTCTATTTGAATAATATTCACTGTAACTATTGTGTGAAAAAACCGGTCATAATATATTCACATCAATAGTCTGCGATAAAATTCCAAAAAAATGCGATGTACACAATTTCAATTTAAATGAATATGCGGGTTACTATCTTAAAGCTATATGAATAAACAGTTGAGGAGCAGTAATTATACGGAAGATAAATCTCAGAGCTTTAAAGAAATTCGTACAGGACAATCTATGTTTTTGGAAAAAACATTCAAATATCCATGATTATTCAAGTTTAAAATTGATACACTTTGGTCAAAATGATATCCCTGTTTGTCTTTGCTAAAGCGTGATTGACGATACTCAAGCAAGGTTTTACTCAGCTCACACAACAGCCAACACTCATCCTGATAGATCAATCAAGAGTTTATCCCTTATGAAAAAAATACGATTAGCATGCTTACCGATTAGTTTTTTATGTAGTTTTTCAAGCTTGGTCTTCGCTGCACCAATAGGAAATGAAAACTTATTAAGCCAAGCTTTTATAAACTGTGACAACAGTGCCCAAGGTATTATTGAACAGGCAACTTGTCTAAAAGATGAGGCTGAACGTCAAGATGTACGATTGAATAGTACCTATAAAAAATTACAATCACATTTGAATGCTACCCAGAAAACAAAACTGGTTGCATCACAACGCATTTGGCTACAATCACGTCAAAGTGATGCTGAACTTGAAACAACGCTGTATGGTCAATCACAGCCAGACAACTTGCAAACTGAACTTAATGATATACAGCGTATCGCAGGCCGTACTGCACAATTGCAACGCTACCTGAATTTACTTCAATAATGCGAATTAAAGCATAAAGATATTCAAGAACACATACCGAGATCGAGATAAAACTAAAGGTCAAATATATGAAAAAATTTAAAACTACTACATTGTTGTTCATCTCTCTTCTTCCTTTTGCAGCTTTTGCCGATGATGAAATGCCTCGTCCCCTTCCAGATGATTCTTATATTCATGCCAAATTAAGCAGCAGTTATGGCCAATGTATCAAGCAAAGTGGTGCAGTAACATTTGAAATGCAAAGCTGTATGGACCAAGAATATGCTCAACATAAGAACCGCGTTCAACAGGCCTTTGCCAAAATCATCAGTCGTCCAGACAGTGTGAAAAAAGACCGGCAGATGGATGAGATTGCAGCATGGTGGGAAAACACCGACAAGTATTGTAATTGGGATCCGAAAACCGAAGGGCAAGGACAAATGTTAGATGCACAGTCTTGCCGTCTGAACCGTATTGCTAATCTTGCGGATAAAATCAGCCACTATTGAGTCTTAAAAATTAAAACTTAGCATCCCATCGTATTCAATAAAGTACTATTGATTGGCATATTGTGATCCGTGAAACTAGGCTTATCTATCCCCGACGGTTGCATGCTTATCTTCACATACTCACTTGGACTTTCTGAGAGTCTGTCAATCTTGTTGAGTAAGTAATTGATGCCCGAATGTAGCTAAAAAGTATTTTTATAAATTATTGTCATTCACAATCAATACAATAGCGTATCTGCTATTTTGAGGTTGTACTTTTGGATAAATTTGCCTTCTTAAAGAATATTCAGGAATGGTCTGATCAGTATCCATGGCTAGAGATGCTAACATCATTATCCATTCTAATTTTTTTCGCCTTTGTCGCAAATTATATTGCAAAACAAGTCGTTGTTCGTGGGATACGTAAACTTATTTCAAAAATGAAGTTTGCACACAGTGAAATTTTTTCCCAGCATAGTGTTATCCGCAGAGTGGCGAATATTGTTCCTGCCATTGTTATTTTAAATGGTATTACCACAGTTCCACATTTGTCCTTAAAAGCGGTTGGCCTGATACAAATGGCTGCACAGGCGTTTATCTTCCTGACTATTGCACTGGCCATCAGCGAACTTTTAAATGTCTTTAATCTGCTTTATCAACGTAATCCAAAATCACTGAATAAGCCCATCAAAGGCTATCTTCAACTGATCAAACTGATTTTGTTTATCGTTTGTGGTCTGCTGATCTTGGGTACCTTCTTAAAGAAAGATGTTTTTACCCTGCTTGCTGGTTTTGGTGCGATGGCAGCAGTATTGTTACTGGTTTTTCAAAATACGATTCTGTCCTTGGTGGCATCGGTGCAAATCTCTTCCTACGATATGGTTCGTATCGGTGACTGGATTGAAATGCCAACATTAAATGCAGATGGTGATGTTATTGATATGTCCTTACATACCATTACCGTACAGAATTTTGATAAAACCTTTACCACAATTCCCACCAATAAGTTGGTCACTGACACCTTTAAAAACTGGCGTGGGATGAAATTGTTGGGGGCGAGACGCATCAAGCGCTCAATCTTTATTGATCAAACCAGCATTCATTTTATTACCCATGAAGAACAACAGAAATTAAAAGCTTTCCTGTTACTGGATCAATATCTGGATAATAAACAATCTGAATTGGACAGCTTTAATCAACAATTTGAAGATCAGTCAGTCTATAACCAGCGCCGCCTAACCAATATTGGAACATTTCGGGCTTATGTCGAGTTCTACTTAAAACAACACGCTGGTATTGCTAAAAACCAATCCCTAATTATCCGTCAGTTACAACCAACGAGTGAGGGATTACCGCTGGAAATCTATGCATTTGCCAATACAACGGTATGGAATGATTATGAGGCAATCCAGTCTGATATATTTGACCATCTGATGGCAATTCTTCCTGAATTTGGACTAAAGATTTATCAGGCTCCTTCTGGTTCAGATTTACGCTCATTGTCAAAACATGCTGAAAGCAGCTCTGAACTTCTGTCCTGAGTTGTTCATTTACATTAAAAAGCCCATGCGTTAACCATGGGCTTGCTTGCAATAAAAGAAGAAGGTTTGTAGCGCCCTCTATAATCAATTCAAAGCATAAACTGACTACTGTAATCCTTACCAAATATCTTGAACATAATTCTATTTTTATTTCACCGCTGTCAAATTATAAAAAGTCTATCGGTTCTATTTCAGCGAGATAGTCATTATCCAAAACTTTTAACGTTTTATTTTTAAACTGAATGATGTTTAAGTCTGATAAATCTTTTAAAATCCGATTTAGCTGTCTGGTCGAAATTCCTAACATAGCAGCAATAGAATCACGTTTTTCCAAGTGAATCATACTCCCCTCCATTTCCGCCCTAATTGCTAAATATTTACGTACTTTTATAAATGCTGGAAGCGTTGCATTTGTTAGCAGTTGAGTTGAAGCATATAATTTTTGACTGAGATGAGAGCAGATAAAACGTAGAAAAGCTGGATCGTTAAACGCATATTGCTCAATTTTGCTTAAGGATATCTCGAGAATATCCGCTTTTGAAATCGCAGTCACCGTACTTACTGTACCTATATCTCTATCTAAAAAAAGCTCTAAATCACCAATCACGGAAAAAGCCCTTTCAATAGAGAATACTGCACAACTCCCATCTTTTTGGTAATGTTCTACTTGTAATTTTCCATTCACAAGTAAATAGAGGCTACTTAGCGAGCTTCCTTGTGCAAGCAGAAACTCACCTGCTTCTATTTGTTTTAATAAGAAATTTTCTAATAATATTGGAGAAAAATAACGCGATAAAGAAAACTCATCGATATAATTCTGTATTAATTCATCATTACTAATAGTCCTCATCTTTTACTGCTCTTCATTCAAAACTATCTATATTTTCAGAGTCTTTATCAATATTTGAAACCTATACTGAGCCTAGATAATAGGTAATAAACAGTGACATAAACCCAAGCTATCCTCTTGAGACAAGGTATTTTACGATCAATATAAAAAAAGGTCATCTGTCCTTTTTTTAATTTATCTTGAAGCATAAGCTGTAGACCACTCCAATAGCCAAAGTTGTGTCACGATGAGCCCCTTACTGATCCATATACAATGACTTCGGATGATGAATTTGCAATGCGGCGATCAACGCATACGCCTAAATTGAAGATGTTAGCGAAAAGTCATCTGGACATTATGTTATTGATTGCTTCTATTTAATACATAAGCCTGTAGCTGCTCTCGTAGTAACTAGAATCAAAACAGATTACTTTAAAAAGCATTTATTGAGCTTATTAAAAGTAAAAATCTATAATTTTGATAGGAATAAGAAACTGAAATGAATACTGACATTATTAAAGGTCGTCTACTCTTTTTGAAAGAGGCTGAAAACCTGAAAAATATAATGCGTTCCTCTCATACCTCTAAAGGCAGAATTGAAAGTACAGCCGAGCATACATGGAGGCTTGCCCTGTTAGCTCTTGTATTTGAAGATGAATTAAAATATCTAGACTTTTCAAAGGTTTTAAAGATGTGTCTTGTTCATGATTTAGGCGAGACAATCAATGGTGATGTTCCAGCGACTGAAAAGAAGAACCATCCAGATAAAGACGTTCAAGAACGTAACGATCTATTATTACTTACTCAATCCCTAGATGCTCCCCTAAGAAACGCCATACTTGAATTATGGGAAGAATATGAAGCAGGTCAAACGCAAGAAGCTGTTGCAGTAAAGGCTTTGGATAAGCTAGAAACAATTTTACAGCATAATCAAGGAATTAATCCTGATGACTTTGATTATGAGTTTAATCTTAGCTATGGTGAAAAATATACAGATAAACATCCATTATTTAAAAGTATCCGTGCCCTCATGGATACAGAAACAATGCAAAAAATTAATAACAGTAAATAGAGATAAAAAGCCCATGCTCTAGCCATGGGCTTGGTTGCTATAAAACAGATTTTTAACTAAAACATATCTCTTTTATTGCATTTCAAGGAACTTTTAAATTACTAGCACGCTCCCCAAACTCTGCCCAAATATTGGCAAGCACTTAAAAATTAATTTTTATACAAATCATATATATATTTCAAATTTCTGTGAAATATCTGATTAAAACCTGCTTAATAGGTAATGGATTGCCTTAATGTCTTAATTAACAGCTCATATAAATGATCGACCGCTTTTGAATTAAGCGAGGCTCTACTTCTATATACAGATGCTTCCATGGGTGCTAATGGGCCTAGTCCGTGCTCTGCTCCTAAAATTTCTAAATGCTGAGGCGCGCTACATTGTGTGAAAACTGCGACGGCTAAACCACTTTCAACTGCTGCAATTTGCCCGATTAAACTAGAACTATTATAAACTACACGATAGCGACGACCTTGCAATGCAAGCGAATTGATCGCACTTTTTTTGGCTAAACTGGTACTTTCATAAACAGCAATAGGTATCGGATCTTCACGCCATAATTCAAATTGGGGAGAACCTACCCACACCATTGGCTCATGAAACAATAAAGTGCCTTGACGGGGGTTATCACTTGAAATCAATGCTAAATCAATCTCGCCATTTTCTATACGTGGGATCAATGAAGTCGATTGTTCACAAATAAATTCTATTTCAACGCCGCTATAACGTGGTGCAAAACGCTTAAGCACTGGCGTTAAATATTTAGCAGCATAATCATCGGGTACGCCAAGTCTAATCCGACCGGTTAACTCTTCTCCATTAAAAGCCATTTGTGTTTCATGATGTAGATCAAGTATCCGTCTTGCATAACCTAAAAGAAGTTGCCCTTCAGAAGTAAGTTGAATTTGTCTATGCGTTCGAATTAAAAGTTGGCATTTTAAAGCGCCTTCCAATTTTTTTAACTGCATACTGACAGCGGACTGTGAACGGTATAGCTCAGGTGCTGCATTTGAAAGAGAACCTGTATCAACAACTGCGACAAAACATTTTAACCAATCAATCTGTAGATTTTGTAGATTCATGATCAGCCCCAAATTATTCGATTTTCGAATAGTATATGTAAGAATTATGCGCTTTTCATTCTAACTTTCTAAGTCCATAATTTATTAAGAAAAGAAGGAATTTCCCCCTAATTTTCATCAGCGATCATTAGGTATATAGCTCACTAGAAAATTTAAAAAGATAAGGAAATTATTTTGTCGAATGTTGACCCAGATGTTTACAGTTTAAGTTATTCCCAAGTTTGGTCAGGCTTTAAAAGCCTTCTTCCAATTTCATCTTTCGTGGTGATTTTTGGGGCTGCTTTCGGCTTAGCTGCAACGCAAACAGGACTAGACAATAGCTCTATCATATTAATGAGTAGCTTTGTTTTTGCAGGAGCATCTCAATTTGCGACTTTAGAACTATGGGGCGCGCAAATATCATTGATTCCCTTAATAGTCACAGTTTTCTTTATCAATGCTCGGCATCTTTTAATGGGCGCATCTCTTTATCCTTGGTTACGCCACCTGCCTCCCATCAAACGATACAGTATCTTGCTGGTTATTTCTGATGCCAATTGGGCACTCTCACTACAAGCATTTAATCGTGGTGAATCAGGGATGGGCTTATTGTTTGGAGGAGGCATTGCGCTTTGGCTCGCGTGGGTTTTAGGCACAGGACTGGGGTTCTATTTTGGTAATGTTATTCATCATCCTGCATTGCTGGGATTAGATATGGTCATGGCTTGTTTTCTACTGGCGATGGTTGTCGGGGGACAAAAAAACCTCAGAATACTCATCATCTGGACAATCGCAGCCTGTAGCTCATTATTGGCTTATTGGTACTTACCAGAAAATAGTCATGTTGTTGTGGGTGCCTTATTTGGCGGAATTGTCGGAATTTTCTGGAAAGAGAAACAGCTATGAACCTAGAGATTAGCACCACTTATCCATTAATTATTATTTTTATTATGGCCATTGTGACATTAGCCACTCGCTGGGGTGGTGTTTTAATTATGTCTTATGTACCTATTAGCGATCGTGTGCAACGATTCATTAATGCAATGTCAGGATCGGTACTGGTTGCACTTTTGGCCCCTATTGCGGTTGAAGGTGATCATGGCGCTCGTTTGGCGTTACTGACAACATTGATCGTTATGCTACTGCTTAAAAAACCACTGTTGGCGATTGCAGCAGGAATATTGGCAGCAGCTTTATTCCGTCAGTATTTTGTATGAAATGATAGGGAGCTCAAAGAAGCTGCCTTTGGCTATATTAAACCTAAACAAAATTGAGCAATGACTACACATTGCGCATAAACGACATAAGGGTAATTCAGTGAAACTACAATGTATTGTGATTCATTTTTTTAAATAAAAGAATCAACCAATTAATAAATTCACTTAGTCTGCGGGGTTGATTGTTTCGCGATTCATATAAAACCGACAAAGACATCGGCGCACAGGTAAACGCTGTTAATACTTCAATAAGGTCACCATTTGCCAATTGTTGTCTAACACCAATTCTCGGAATTTGAATGATCCCTAATCCATTTAAACCTGCAGCTAAATAGGCATCCGTTGTGCCGACACTGATTAGACTGGGAATTGGTACAAGGTATGTTTGATTATTTTGATTGTATTCAAAAGCATTTTGCGACTGGGTGTCAGCATGAGAATAATCAACAATATAATGATTTTTAAGATCCTCTAATGATGTTGGTCTACCGTAATGTTCCGCATAACTGGGACTAATACAATTAACCATTTCCATAATACCCAAATGGCGTCCTATTAAATTACTGCTTTCAAGCTGACCACCACGGATTACGCAATCTACTCGTTCCTTGATAGGATCAATACGATAATCAACGCCAAGCAGCTTAATCTGTGTTTTTGGATATTGTTGAAACCATGCAGGTAGATGAGGAGCCACCACGCTAGAAAAAAACCGACTAGGCATATCGATGTTAATCACACCACTGAGTTCTTCACTTTGTTGTTGAAATTGATTATCTAAGCCTTCTAACTCATCCAATAATCTTAAGCATTCGACATAATAACGCTGACCTGCTTCTGAAAGAGAAACTTGTCTTGTATTCCGATAAAGTAAACGAGTTTTTAAATGATCTTCAAGCTTAGTGATTGACATAGAGATTGCTGACTTAGGAATCTTGAGCTGTTCTGAAGCACGGGTAAAGCTACCATTTTGTACAACAGCGATAAAACGTTTCATCGTCTCAATCTTATCCATACATCACCTCTAATTGTTCATTATTTGTGAACAGTCTTATCCGATTAATCATATTTATCAAGTCAATTAATTCCTGTACTTTAATTTTATCAACAGTTAATCAGCATAATATGAGGTCACTACATGAATAAAATCGCATTCATCACTGGAGGGAGTCGTGGAATAGGTCGAGATGCAGCGCTTAAACTCGCTGAGCAAAATATTGACATCATTTTGACTTATCATCGCAATGAAAAAGCCGCTCTAGACGTGGTTGAGAAGATTAAAGAAAAAGGTCAAAACGCATTTGCCATTCAATCTGATATTCGAGATATCACATTATTTGATGATTTGGTAAAAACTTTGAGTTTCGTATTAAAAGAGCAATTTGGTCGTGAAAGTTTTGACTACCTACTCAATAATGCTGGGACAGGTTTACATACGAGTATTGAAGAAACTAGTATTGATGATCTAGATGATATGCTCAATATCCATGTGAAAGGTCCATTTTTTCTCACTCAAAAATTGCTACCACTCATTGAAAATGGCGGTCATATTGTAAATATATCCTCTGGTCTAACACGCTTTTCTATGCCTGGGTCAGCTGCATACGCAATGGCAAAAGGCGCTGTAGAAGTCATGACACGTTATATGGCAAAAGAATTCGCCTCCAAAGGGATTCGTGTCAACACGATTGCGCCCGGTGCGATTGCGACTGATTTTAGAGACGGTGCCGTCCGCAATAGTGAACAAGTTCAGGGGATGATCGCATCTATCACGGCATTAGGCCGTGTTGGTGAAGCTGATGATGTTGGAAAAGCAATCGCTGCGATTTTTAGTGAAGGATTTAACTGGATCACAGGTCAGAGAATAGAAGCCTCTGGTGGTATGCTGTTGTAGTTTTAACTCGCACAGCTTTAACATATTGGTGGAGTTACACAAATTTCATATAACTCCACCATATCTGGGTTCTAAGAAAATATAAAAAAATTAATACTCATTAATTTTACAAATTCTATCTTTTGAGTATGGCTATTGATTTTAAAATAAAGCACGTTTACTCCTCACTTGCTTTTTTTCTATCTTTTTCAGGTTGACTGTATGTCTGAGCTCCAACCTTTAACACCTCGTATTTCGGTCGCTCCGATGATGGATTGGACACTATAAATATTATAAATGTTAAATTTCAAAAACTTATAAATAAAAATTTAAATTATGGCGTAAATTTGGGGTAATTTTTATATCGAAATAAAAATTACTCCGAGATGGCTTTGTTAAATTTAATCCATTTTAAGAGCCTAAATTTCTCCATCAAAATACCAATATACATCCCCCCAATCTGATTGTGATAACGTCGGTAAAATTTCACCTTTTGAGAAGTAAGGCCTTGTGCCTGGTTGAGCTGGAGTAGTCCAATAACCAGTTTTTGTACATTTATCCCCACCTTTTACTTTTATTTGAATTACATCATCATTTGTTATAATTACTTTTGCCTGATTGCGAGCCCACTCTACAATATCTTTCGGATAGAATAAGTGCTTATGTAACAGGTTATCATCTAAATCAAGTAAATAAACTAGTGCAGCAGCTTCAAATGCCCAATAACCTACATAAGAAGTTTTATTTTCTAAATCTAAATGACCATTATGCCAAATTTCATTTTTATTCATTTGATACCAGTCTGACAGATATTCATCTAGAAGCTCTATTGAATGATCCTTATTGTTCTTTACTAAGACATTTTCAATCACATCACATAACTTGGCATAACCCAAAGTGAATAAGTTCCCTTCGTTGATAGTTGGGTGAGTAGAGTCATTAAACTTAAAAAATTTATTAATAATTTCATCTTCGCCTGTATGACTATCACCTTCACCATTAACTAAAGAATGAATTCGAGGAAACAGTTCATTACGGTGCAGTAAATAACCAAGACCTAGTATATTAAGGCTCTCACTCTGAGTCGCAATAACCGAAGGTTTTTCTGATTTATGAAAAATAGCTAAAGCTTCAGACTGCTTTTCATAGCTTTCTATCAATTTTTCAAATAGAATTTGCAGTTCATTAATGGGTTTTCCTGCTGTATATTCCAGATATAATAAGGCTTGATATATCCATGTAATAGACTGCCATCTTGATGCTTCGCCACAATTATATTCATCATCTTCAAAAGCATCACTTTCTAAATATAAAGTAATCCCTTCTTCATTATATTCTTTAGTCTTTAAATAGTATTCCTCAGTTAGAAATTGCTGTCTACGTTGGTCTGTGAAGTCTGACACTATTTAGTCCTCATTTTTAATAAATCAATTTTATTTGGTATGACCATTTTTAATGTTCGATCGAGTAACTCGATTGTTTAGAGCCTCATCAATCTTTGCAGCTCCCCAAAAATTCGATGGGGTATGGTTATTTAAATGCTCTTGATGGTCAATAGGTTGAGCATCTTGTATCGATACTGCTAAAACATTTAAATGCTCTACTGTTTCGGGGTGAGCATAGTTATAATAAAGTAAATGACGCGAATAACCAGTAATCTGGACATTTCTTAAATTACCTGTTACAAGTCTATATTTAACCCAGTCATTACTCATTTGTTGATTTACTAAGAATTTTTTCTTTGGTATAAGCTTCTTTTCCGCTCTCTTCTGTTTTTTTGCTTCAGCTCGCTCTTTATGTCTATCACGCGTATCTTGTTGTTTGTCCAAATCATTCAATAGCGAACCAGGTCCTGTACCTTTGCCCATACCTAAACTAGCTTTAGCCTCAATAATTGCATAGGTCTTAGTATTCATAACGCCGATATCTTTTTTATCAGATTTCCATATTGCATCTATCCCTTGATCATGAATCCCTACATGTAATTTCGTCATAGGGCGTTGTAATTTAGAGTTTAGTTGCTGCCCAGAATCATGAATTGCTTGAATTGCTAACTTATCCGCTACCCAATAGTCAGCCATATGCTCACCAACACCTCCAACTTCAAGATTTGATAAAACTTTTGAAATATCTACTTTAGATAATCGCCTACTCTTATTACCCTGCCCATTTCCATTTTGACCAGTTTTTCCATCATAAGTTGTTCCATGAGCTGAACCATTTTGATGCCCTTTACCACCACCAGTATGACCTTTATCTGCCGAAGATTTAGGTACTTTTTTCTTCCAATGTAAAACTTTTCTGGCGAGTAACTGTATCAAGGAAGATATAGAAGCTTCTAAGAAATTAAATGTAATTTCAATGCTCTGATTTAACCAATATTTAGCCCATTTATTGTCTATATTTTTATTAGAAGCATTTAATGCTTCACGCTTACCACTTCTGATCAATTCTCTTATTTTTTTATCGCTGATTAATTCACTCAACCATCTCTCAGGGTCACCATATATTTTACAATGAGCCATGATAAAGCGTATTAATTCAAATAGAATTTCTGGCTTTCTATTAACAATCCTTAATCCAGCTTTTACACCATCTCCTGGCCCTGGAATAAATCCAATCACACATAAAATTACTTCAAAATAGTTATCATCAGACTTTTCTTGATATAAATTATATGAAGCCCTTGCTAAATCAGCCACATCAAGTGCAATTCCAGCTGGGGAGAAACCTATAGCAATTGCTTGAGTAATAAGTGCTACATCATCTTTATTTAAATCAACCATATATTACCTATTTTAATTTTCAATATCCCAATTTTTTAATAATTCATCGAGCTCTATTTCATCTTGATCGGTAAATTTGTTTAAAATGCTTTCTTCTAAAACTTCGATTTCAACTTTTCTTTGGTCTTCGCCATACCAAACTGTATAAGATTCATTTGTTGGCACATTAGGAATTTTTGCAAACCCTTTATCATCTAAACTTCCTTTAAATTCTTGACCACTCTCAAATACAACTAAATATGGAGCTCCTTTCATAGGTTCTAACGTAGGCCAGTGATAATTTAATTCCAAGAAATTTTTCAATTCACCTAGTGGTGGCAAACTGTATGTTACTTTTTCACCACTCACAAATTTGTGCTGCCCCGCCTTACTCTCAAACAAACCACCAGTCGTTGCAAACACGCCTGAACCATTGATCTTTAATTCTGAGGTATCTGCAACTAATCTAATCTCTTTAGGGCTCGTAATATAGATTGTATCTTCAGTTGAAATGATTTGAATGCCTTTACGTGCGATCAAATCTGCACCATCTCCCTGCGCCTGTATCTCAACTTTGCCTTTTCCTGCAAATAACCTTGCACCTTCCAGTGCTGCAAATAAACTGATTTTACTTTGCGCATGAGCTACCAAGTTCTTTTGGGTACTTAGGTTAATACTATCGCCTGCACTGTGACTAATTTGACCATCTGCTGAAAGATGTACATCTTCATTGCTTGCAAGAGCGATTGAATTGGGTGAAGTCAAAATCATTAAAGCTTGTTTAAATGCTTTTGCCTTAGTTTCGCTTTGCTGTTCGATTTGTTCAATAAACTGCTTAAGATCATCTAGAATTTCTAAAGGGTCGGTTTGTTGATTTTTAGCAACTTCACTTAACGCTTTTGAATTATTCAGACCAGATTCAAGCTGTGATTTGGTCTCTTGTGCATCAAGATGATGACCACTTGCTGAATCTTGAGGATAGGTAGAAAGCAATAGGCCTTGTTTGGCTCTGAGTGCTCCCCACTGATCAGTACGCAATTCAAAGCCTTCACCTCGTCCTTCGCTGGTGTCAGTTTCTTTAGGATGACTGAGATTACCTAGATTGAGTTGACTTACCCCATGACTACTGTGTAACTGACTGCTGATCTGGTTGGTCGTATCATCAAATCTGAGCTGATTATAGCCACTGCCTTGATATTCCTTACTTTTGATTCCTGCAAGTTTTTTGGTATCAGGCAGTTTGCCTCTATCATCAAACTTGGTCGGGCTTCTTTGTGCTTCATGAATACGTCCCACCACAAATGGTCGATCAAGATTGCCCTCAAAGAAGTTTATGACGACAATCTCACCAATACGGGGTAAGAATCGCGCACCATAGCCTTCACCTGCCCACGGGGTCAAAACATCAACCCAAGCTGAATCTGTATCATTGTCATTGGAACCAGCACCGCCATCATGGGTGTTGTCTTCATTACGGCTAAACAGGAAACGGACTTTTATACGCCCCCATTCATCGACATGTATTTCTTCTCCACTTGCTCCAACCACTCTGGCACGTTGTGGTGATGCAATTGGTCTATGTTTCAGTGGATTGTATTCTGGAACAATCGCAATATTACGCCGTTGTAGGACTAACTCATTGGCTTGGCGTTCATCACTATTGTTTGTTGTGATGTTGGGCATTTGCCAATTGCTTTGTTTTAGTAAAGTTTCAATTTGGTTGGTCAGGTCTTTTGGTAAATTATTCTGGTTATAGAAGGTCTTAGATATAATGAGGAACTGTTTATCTGAAGAATCTTTTAGATCGATTGTCGGGTGTTCATTCAGCTCAAAAAAATACCCAACATGTGCATCTCGTACAGTTGAGGTAGCTGTAAATTGTTTGGCTTGTGAATCATAGTAGTTACTGAGGTTTTGGTTAAACTTTTCAATCTGGCTGTTGCCTGATTTGGTTGCACCATCTTCACCATTTAAGTCTTGTATCCATGCAGGGCTAAAGTGCCATGCTTGTTCTAAACCCAAATTGGCATTGTCATAATTTTCACTATGTTGATGTTTGCTTTGAACTGAGCCAGCACCTTCTTCTGTTTCGAGTGCATCTGCTTGCCAACGTTGGATATGCACTGCGGTGGGTTGAATGGAACGTAATCCTGTAAATGCCGTGATGCTATCTTGCTTTTCTACAGCAGAGCTACGATGAAAACGAATGTTACGTCGATCCAGTGCTTGGTATTGATCATTGCTGTCAATTAATCGTAGCTTTTGAGGTTGGATTAGTTGGCTTGAACTGGAAACTTTAAGTTGTGCTTCATCAATTAAACTGTTAATGCCTTCCGAGGCTAGCAATCTTTGAATGAATTCGCTATCCAATTCATTATTCTGCATAATGAATGGTCTTACATCATAGTCTTTGGTTAAGCCACTTTTATCCAAAGTTAGACTTGAAGCAAACAACGGGCTTTTTTCTCTCCACTCCTGAAAGATCAAATCCACGATTTGCACGACAGACTTTGTCATAAACACACGACTGTTTCTACGATATTTCCACAGTGCTGTCGGGTCTTCTACCGTGAGACGATAAATTGTAAGAGAACCATCGCTTGCGCCAGAATCAGCCTTTGTAACAATACCTGAAATTCGATTGAGTTCTGATTTATCGTTGACGATATCAATTGCGATTTGAGAACCAATAAACTGCTTTAATGGAATTTGAGAGCTGGTTGAAAGGCAAATGAGTTGTAAACTCAGACCTACATTAAGTTCATGTGTTCCATCAATACGTTGAAGGAAAACCTGATTATTCAGTGAGCTATTGCTGAACTGTAAATGTATCGCACGCTTTTTTGCAGTAAGACCTAATTGCTCCAAAGCGGCATAAATATTGTTAGACATAGTTTATTATTTGATTTTAGATTGTGATCTATTTTACTCAAAAACTTAATAATCTGTCTATACAGAGTTGTCTATGATCATTTTTAATACGACAATTTATGTCTCATTTTGTTTCAGCTTTTTGAGTACTCTTAAAGCATGCCTTACTTGCCCTTGAGTCATTTGATATTTGTTTTGTAACTCGACATGGCTTAGCTGTTCCAAATCTGCTTGATGTGCTCTAACCCAAACAATAGCTAATGGTTTTTTGGGGATATTGAGTAGCTTTTTTAAATCTATCCTTGCCCATTTGATTTGCGATTGTGTGAGATTAAACTTTTGAGAAATCTCCTTAATAGTCAAATCATGACTTAATAAAGCGTGTTGATTGTCCAATAACCATTGTTTTCTCTCAGCACTTTTTTGTTTTAATTTTTCGGCTGTTGTCGGTAAATTTTGCTCCATACACATTTGTTTATGAACTCTTGTTGCAGTAGAGACAGCAATATCCATTGCCTCAACCAAATCAATAATTTTATTACATGAAACAATCATGTCTTTATGTGCTAAAACCTTTTCTTGAATTTCATCTTCAACCTTTCTTGCTCGTTTTCGAGTCCTGATAACGCCAACTTTATGGACTAGATAACGAACAAAGCGACCAATGTCACCCTGATTTAATTGATATTTTTCAAATAACACATCACAACGCTCGTAGAGTATTTCGTCCTGATGTGCAATGACCCATACATAATCAGTTAGTTTCCTTCTTATATTAAGACGTTTTCTAAAACGAAGTAACACATCTTTAGAGAATCCAAGCTGTTCAGCTAAAATGAACAATTCCACTGAGTGATTTTGTTTAATAAATTCAGCCAGTTCATGCGTCAGGATAATTTCGGCACAATGCCCATGAAGTCGCTCATAACCTCGACCTTTAAGCAGCATTAATCCATTCGGTAGGCGTATTTCCTCATAAACATCCCAGTCTTCACCCTCCCAATCTTTGATAGTTTTTATCGGGTATAAATTATACTTTTTGGCCATAACAACAGAAATTCATTGTGTTAATCAATAACTCTTCTTTTATCAAGTTCAGCTTAAAATTTGAAGTGCTTTTTTAATTAATTTTACAAATTCTATCTTTTGAGTATGGCTATTGATTTTAAAATAAAGCACGTATAATCCGCACTTGCTTTTTTTCTATCTTTTTCAGGTTGACTGTATGTCTGAGCTCCAATCTTTAACGCCTCGTATTTCGGTCGCTCCGATGATGGATTGGACAACTCGTGACTATCGTTTCTTTGCACGTTTGTTTAACCCCAATATTATCCTCTATACAGAAATGGTCACCACAGGTGCCATCATCTATGGTGGAGCAAATCGTCATTTGGATTATAACCATGAAGAACATCCGATTGTTCTACAGCTCGGTGGTTCAAATCCGAAAGATCTTGCAACTTGTAGCAAAATGGCTCAAGACTGGGGTTATGACGAAATCAATTTAAATGTGGGCTGTCCAAGTGACCGTGTGCAAAACAATAAGATTGGTGCCTGCTTAATGGCAGAGCCTGATTTGGTTGCAGAATGTATTGCTGAAATGCGTAATGCAGTTGATATTCCAGTTACTGTAAAACACCGCATCGGTATTGATGACATGCAATCTTATGAAGAGATGCTACATTTTGTCGATACCGTTGCGAAAACTGGATGTGATAATTTTATCGTACATGCCCGTATTGCCTTGCTGCAAGGTTTATCACCAAAAGAAAACCGCGATGTTCCACCACTACGTTATGAAGATGTGTATCGTTTAAAACAAGAGCGTCCTGATTTGCTGATCGAGATCAATGGTGGGGTTAAAACTTTCGCTGAAACGCAAGCACATTTAAAGCATGTTGATGGGGTCATGATTGGTCGTGAAGCTTATCACAACCCTTACCTCTTGGCAGAATTAGGTCAACTCTGGAATTTAGATTTACCTGATCGCTTTGATATTATCGATCAAATGCTGCCTTATATTGCCAAACGTATGCAAGAAGGCGCACCTCTATCGATTATTACACGCCATATTTTAGGCTTATTCCAAAATCTTCCCGGTGCGCGTAAATGGCGTCAGGCTTTAAGTGGTGGTAATGCCAAAACATTTGCAGATGTTGAAAATGCCATTATCAATATTAAAGAAGCCATGAAGCGTACAGAAGATTATATTCGTGAACAGTCTGTCTGATCACGACTGAAAATTTCTACGATTCAATACAGTCTTAATCCATAGCTATCTTTTCAATCAAACGATGGTCTTTAAAGATCATCGTTGAAACTGTTTGATCATGTATTCAGTACATCGCTGAATGACACCATCTGCATTTTTACTCCAGACCATCACAACATCAGACCATGCATTTTCAGCGTCCAAAGCAATCAGTCGTACTTGTTTAGGCAGAATATGTCTAAATTCTTCAGGAACAATACAAATTCCAATTTCAGCAGCCACCAATTGCAATTGTGAAATTTTACGGGACTGAACCGCTGCTTTCTTTGGAGAAAAACCAGCACTTAAGCATAGGTTTGCAACCAAGTAACTTAAACCGCCCCGTTCTGCATGTGGTGTAGAAACAAAATTTTCATGCTTTAACTGTTGGATTTTAATACTGCGTTCTGAAACTAAAATATGATTTTGATGAAGTGCAACGTATAAGGGCTCAGGGTAGAGCGTGGTTGCATGTAACTCATCTAAGCGATTTAAGACAGGTGGGCGAATAAAACCAACATCAATATTTCCTTTCATCAGTGCAAGAATTTGGTCTTCAGATGACAAAGTATTGATCTCGAAATTAACATTGAAATGCTTTGAGGTTTGATCAAATACTTTGACTTTTTCTAAGCTCATGCTAATGCTACTTGAGTGTGCAATTTTGATGAGTCGATTTTTTCCATCTGCAATATCTTTAGCATTTTCAATAATATGATCTAAGTTAAGCAAATTATTTTTAATTTGAGCATAAAAGAACTGCCCTGCTTGAGTGAGTTTTATTTTTTTATCACTGCGGTCAAAAATTTCAAATCCTACTTCATCCTCTAAAAGCTTGATCTGACGACTTAAAGCAGATTGGGCAATAAACAACTTTTCAGAAGCTGCAATAAAACCACCTTCTTCCACAATTCTAATCAAATAATTAAATTGTTTGAATGTCGCCATATCCATCTCAAAATTAGATCAATCATGCTTTTTTCTATATTAGATTAGATTGTTTGATTTCACTAGAATTTACTTAAAGCGACTTAAATCAGAGAGAAATAGTATGAGCATATCCAAACAATTACTGGTTTTTATTTGTATTATTTGCGCTGTTGTTTTACTCAATCTTTATGATGGTTTTATCGCAAAACAAACAGGCAAAACGCCCCAACAGCCTGAGTTTATTTATTTACAGGACTGATTCAGCGGAACAGATAAAGTATGTTTTTTACAAACGCGTGCAAGATTTCACTAAAGTATACTTTTTTATATTGGTGACGCATGTTGTTGTTCTTTTTTTAAAATCATATTGGTAAGTAATATACTTGCCAGCAAGCTCATCACTTACAAAGGCCTCTTTTCGAAAATGAGCACGTATAATACAGCCGTGTAAATCAGGTGCTGCATACACGTTTATACTTTCAACATATTTGCTGTGTTGTTGAATATTGACCTCCCAGCCCAACAGTTGCTTGATCTTTTGAATCTCTTCTTGTTTGCTGATCTGTTGGATATTTTGCAAATTACAGACTTGAATTGCATCCGCTTGAGGTTGAAGGATTGACCATCCCAACAAGTTCTGTATATCACGCATTGTCGTTTTAGCTTCATCCAATTGGTTGACCGCCTGAAAATGACGAACCGTTGAATAAAGATAATATCCAATTCCGCCAATCAACAGGATCGCCAATATGCTTATTTTAAGATCGGGGATAGGTCGATTAAAAAGCCGCTTCATTCTCTAAGCTGTCCATGTCTATGGTCTGAATGCTATAGAGCATTTCAAGCGACTTTTCAGCATAGTTAACGCCCAAACTTATTTAAACAACGCCAATATTTATCTTTAAATAGGCTGACATCGATTTCAAAGTTGTTCTGATATTTTTCAACAACCTGATCTATAACTTTGGCGGGTTTTCTAAACTCTTTACAAGCAAAATACATGGTTCTTAAGTTATTACCGGTTTCTCGTCCAATATTTAAATATCCTTCAAAATCCTTGAGCTCATTTAATAATTCTTCTTCAATCTCATTAAGCAACTCATAATCTGTTGCGGACGGCATACCACTTGAGTTCTGACCAGCATAAGGTATTTCTACCAGCAGCATCCACGGATGAGAAGCCTTTTGATCCCATGTTAAAAGAGTACTGTTTAAGATCGCCACCAAAGGTAGCCCTTCATTGGTCTCCCCCTCCAAACTGATATATTCATCTTCATCAGTACTTGAACGGGTTATTTTGTCTAAGCGAGAAATTTCACTGTTCTTTAAAATTAAAATATTCTTTAAACGATCGATAGGCATTAATTCTTTTTCAGCATCTTGTCTGAATTGTAGCGAAACTTGATCTAGCTTTGTGATCGAATCATATTCGCCCAAATAATTATCCAAAAAGATATAAACCGCTTGTAAGAATTCAGCTTTTTGAGCTTCATTATATTGATCATGCACAACCACAAGATCAGTTTCATCTGGATATTCTTCATGGTCTTTTAAATAAAACGATAGCGTTTTTTGACTAAATTCATAACCATGCATACCAATACTGGTTTGCTGAATATCACTTGCGGGTTTAAGTGCGGTAAATTTCCAGCCGGGAATTTCAGGGGCTGCTGCCACCAATTCCTCTACAAATACAATGTTTGCCACAACACCATCTGGCGTTAAGATCAATTCAGCTGTTTGTGGATCAAGCATCCCAGTAAGAAAAAAAATTCCACCATGAACTTTAGCCAATTCAGGCGATAACTTATCAAAGAAATCCGCCTGAATCGTATCTTGATTTAACTCATCCACAATACGATGGAAATCCTGTTGATGCTGCTCAAACCATTGCCAAAATTCAGCATAGCGGTTTCGATTGATTTGTAATTGTTGTTCTTGCTTTCCAAATAACTTTTTGAAAAAACTCATTTTGATTGTTCTCTGTTATTACGTTTATTTCAGATTAATTTAACTGAATTTTTATGATTTTTAAATGCATCTAAACTTTTACTTAAAAATACCAAGCACTTATTTGATCCGATCTAACTTTTTCAACACTTCTGCAACGGCGACCATCGCAAAACTAGAAGTCACCACCACAGCCGAGCCATATCCACCACAGCGCAAGCCTGCACTCGCACACACATCAACACTGGAAAAAGGATTATCAATTGAATACACACAAGTAATGCCAAATTTTTCTTTTGGTTTCTTACAAATGCCTTTGGCGCGCAACTGGCTCCGCAATTTTGCAAGCATCGGATCTTGTTCTGTTTTAGATAAATCAGCAACACGAATTTTTAGAGGATCAAGCTTACCACCGGCCCCACCCGAAACAATCAAAGGAATTTTATTAAAACGACAATGTAACATAAGTGCAAATTTTGCTTTAACGTCATCGATGCAATCTAAAATAATATCGGGAACATTTTCTAAAATTTCTTTCACATTGTCAGGGCTGAGATAATCATCAATCAAATTGATCTTGATCCGAGGATTAATTGAACGGCAACGTTCAGCCATGACTTCAATTTTCTCATGACCTAAAGTAGAGGTCATTGCAGGCAGCTGTCGGTTGATATTTGAAGCAGCTACTGAATCCATATCGACCAGTGTTAACTCGCCAATCCCTGTACGTGCTAAGGCCTCAACCGCCCATGAGCCGACCCCACCAATACCGATCACCATGACATGACTTTTTTCATAGTGATTGAATGTCTCTTCTCCATAAATTTTGGCTACGCCTGCAAAACGGCGCTCATATTCATCATTTTGGAAAAGTTCAGTCATGTCTAGTATCAACTCAAAAATACCTCACTATTTTACTCATTTATCGACAGCGTGTCTTGCTCCAACACAATAAAAAAAGCCCTGCATTCTATACAGGGCTTGGAGAACTGAAATATATTGTGATTTATTGATTAGACTATGAAGCGATTAAATTACGCAGTACATAATGCAAAATACCACCTGCTTTAAAATATTCCACTTCATTCAAAGTATCAATACGGCATAACACTTTGAAACGATCTATTGAACCATCGACACGTTTAACCTCCACATCTAAAGTTTCATGTGGTTGTATGTCATCAGAAAGTCCATAAATCGACAGTTGTTCATGCCCAGTTAAGTTCAGTGATTGACGAGTTTGACCATCCACAAATTGCAACGGTAAAACCCCCATACCAACCAGATTTGAACGATGGATTCGTTCAAAACTTTCAGTAATCACCGCTTTTACCCCTAAAAGATTGGTGCCTTTCGCCGCCCAGTCACGTGATGAGCCTGTGCCATATTCCTTACCGGCAATGATGACCAACGGCGTACCATCTTGCTGATACTTCATCGCAGCATCGTAAATGGCTAACTTCTCATCTGTCGGGATATATAGGGTATTGCCGCCCTCTTCGCCATTGAGCATTTCATTCTTGATACGAATATTGGCAAAGGTACCTCGCATCATCACTTCATGATTACCACGACGAGATCCATAAGAGTTAAAGTCCTTTTGATCGACACCTTGCGCTTCTAGGTAACGCCCCGCTGGACTGTCTTTCTTAATATTCCCCGCAGGAGAAATATGATCTGTTGTGACTGAGTCACCAAGAACGGCCAAGATATTTGCATTAAGAATATCTTTAATTGGTTTCGCGGGTTGATCAATACCTTCAAAGAATGGAGGATGACGAATATACGTTGAGTTTTCATCCCATTCATAGGTTTCAGAATCTGGGATTTGAATTGCTTGCCATTTTTCATCACCATCAAAAACTGCCGCATATTCTTTATGGAACATTGCTGTATTAACTTTTTGTAGCACCTCATCAATCTCGATTTGACTCGGCCAAATATCTTTGAGATATACTGGTTGTCCTTGCTGATCGTGCCCTAATGCTGTGCTGGTAATATCACTACGAATGGTACCCAATAAACCAAACGCAACCACCAAAGGCGGTGATGCGAGCCAATTGGTTTTTACCAGTGGATGTACCCGCCCTTCAAAGTTTCGGTTACCTGAAAGTACCGATGCAACATTCAGGTCATGGCACTGAATAGCGTCTTCAATCGGTTTAGGCAAAGGTCCTGAATTACCAATACATGTGGTACAACCATAACCAACGAGGTTATAGCCCAACTGGTCTAAATAAGACATTAACCCTGCCGCTTCTAAATAATCGGTTACCACTTTAGAGCCTGGTGCCAGAGAACTCTTGACCCATGGCTTACGTTGAATGCCTTTTTCGATGGCTTTTTTTGCCAACAAACCCGCAGCCAACATCACACTTGGATTAGAAGTATTGGTACATGAGGTAATCGCAGAAATCACCACATCACCATCCGTCAATGGATAGCGCTTACCGTCAATCACGCAATGCGGTTCTTCATTTTGTAATGCAGACTGTTTTGAGTCAATGGCGTTACCCGCACCACCTTCATTGGCTAAACGTTCTTTTTCTTCACCTTTAGCTGGCTTAAGATCCAACGCCATTAAGGCACTAAAAGTTTGTGGGATATCAGGCAATGCCACTCGATCTTGCGGACGTTTCGGGCCAGCAACACTTGCTTCAACTGTTCCCATATCCAAAGCAAGCACATCTGTAAATACAGGTTCATCCCCGGTATGACGCCATAGACCTTGTTCTTTACAATAAGCCTCAACCAATGCAATACGGTCTTCTTTACGACCCGTTAAACGCATATAGCCTAGAGTGATTTCATCAATCGGGAAAAAGCCACATGTTGCACCATATTCGGGTGCCATATTGGCAATGGTTGCTCGGTCTGCAAGAGGCAAAAATGCCAACCCATCACCATAAAATTCAACAAATTTACCCACCACGCCTTTTTTACGTAGCATCTGAGTAATGGTTAAAACCAAATCCGTTGCGGTAATCCCTTCACGCAATTTCCCTGTCAATTTAAAACCAATCACTTCTGGAATCAACATTGAAATCGGCTGTCCAAGCATGGCCGCTTCGGCTTCAATTCCCCCCACACCCCAACCCAATACACCTAAACCATTAATCATTGTGGTATGTGAATCTGTACCGACTAAGGTGTCGGGAAAGGCAAATACCTCACCATCACTTTCACCCAGCCACACTGCTTGAGCTAGGTATTCTAAATTGACTTGATGGCAAATCCCTGTTCCAGGTGGTACTACACTAAAATTATCAAAAGAAGACTGCCCCCAACGGAGGAATTGATAACGTTCTCCATTACGTTGCATCTCAATTTCGACATTCTCATCGAAGGCATGATCTGTCCCAAAGTGATCCACCATCACAGAGTGGTCAATGACCAAATCCACTGGAGATAAAGGGTTAATTAAATTGGGATCTTTATTGGCTTTCTGTACAGCTGCACGCATCGCAGCCAAATCTACCACAGCAGGTACACCGGTAAAATCTTGCATCAAGACCCGTGCAGGGCGATATTGGATTTCTTGATCTGAAGTCTTATTTTTTTGCCAATCGACAATCGCCTGAATATCGCTTTGCCTCACGGTTTGATCATCTTCAAATCTAAGTAAATTTTCCAATAATACTTTGAGTGATTTAGGCAATTTTGAAATATCACCTAAACTCGCTTGAACCTGTTTTAAATTAAAAATTTTATATCTTGTATCCCCTACAGTTAGGTCTTGTAGAGAATTTAAACGATTGATATGACCATATTTTGCCATTGGTTGAACCTCCAGCTTGGCGTTAACTTTCTTATTGGCTACTTGGAGTACTTGTTTAAATCTAAGACAAATATTTATTTTAGGTGTTGTTGATTGGTTATTTTTATTCAAATTTACATCAGTAAATGTAAGCATTCATGTGAGTTTTTCCACAACACACCTGCCAATGTTGCTTGATCCATTGCCAAACTTTCAGCTAAACCCGCCAAGACAAAAGGCAAGTTCACTGGTGTATTACGGGTATGCTGTTGGTCAGATGTCTGGCAACACAGTGGTGTCATATCTGGGCAATCGGTTTCTAGCACTAAATGTTGCGCACCAACCGCTTGTACAACTGCATGCAGTTTTTTGGCATTTGGATTGGTAATTTGTCCTGTGACACCTAGTTTAAAGCCTAATTTAATAAAGGCTTTTGCCTCTTCTATTCCCCCACTAAAAGCATGTGCAATACCACCATGTTTAAACTGGTGCTGTTTCAACATTGCAAGCACGTCAGCATGTGACTTACGAATATGTAGAAGAATGGGTTTATCATATTGTTGGGCAAGTTCAATTTGGGCTGAAAAAAAATCTTGTTGTTTTTGAAAAATCTCAGCTTGTTTATGCTGTTTAAGAAACGTGTCTAAGCCAATTTCACCTACCGCAATACAAGCTTCAGTTTTCAGTATATTTTCCAAAGCATTTAAATGCTCTAGACGGTGTTGTTCGATATAAAAGGGATGCAACCCCGGGGCAAGATGGCTACGGGGCGCATTATTTAGCTGATTTAAAAATTGCTGAGTGTCTATCAAATCTTGAAAGCGTTCATATAGAAACCCAATCAAAATCAAATGTTCTACACCCACCTTTTTTGCTTGATACGCCAATTGTTCCCGATCCAGATCAAAATCAGGAACATCAAAATGCGTATGTGTATCAAACAAAGGCCAAGGCATTAGGATTTCGCTTTCCCACTTGCAACAGGTGCAGAACTGCTTGGCTGATCAACTTGCATCTCCGCTGGGAAATATTGACTTTTCAACACGCCTTTTAACTGATCGTAAGGAATCATCAAACGCGGTAAGCCAACAACATAAGGTCCAATATCATATTCACCATATTGTAAAATCAGACCTTGTTTACCCAAATAGAAATTGTCTGATAATGTAAACTTCCACGCCTGTTCATATTCATTGACGCTTTCAGCAAGTTTTGAATCGATAACCCAAGTTTTAAATGCATCATGTGCCAATTTTTCAAATTTAGCTTTTTGATTGGCTTCAATGATTTGATCCAAGCCAACTTGTTTTTTACTCACCAAATCAAAGTTAAAATAGGTTTGCGCAGATGCCCCATGTGCACCGCCTAAATAACTACTGGTATTTAATACTACCGTCGCTAAAGGTTTATCTGAGTTTAAAATTTTAGGACTTAAACTAATCGTGATCTGGCCACTTGCCCCTAATGTTTTAAGCTCTTTATCCATCTCAAGAAATGAATTTGCATAAGGTTGTACACGCTCTTGCAATTGCTGAACAGGGGTCTTATTGGCTTGCACCTCACTTGCTGAAGCTTGTGAAGCCGTTTGCTGCTGATCTGCATCTTTTTTCGCTTTACTCAATTGCGCGATATCCAGCATTTTATCCAGATTATCTAAAATCGCTTGATCAATCGTTTCATCAACAAAAGCCTGATTACTTTTCAGTCTTTCTATAGAAAACTCAGGGCAGGTATTGCCATTACACTCGGGCAGAGTCAATTTTACTTTTTCTGTATCGCCCTGTAATAACATTGAAGTATCAGGTACTTGAGATGCAGCACTTTGATCAACTGTTGGCTCTGCTTTTTTCGAGTCAGATTTTTGACATGCAGTTAACCCTAAAGTGATCACCAGAATTGAAAGCGCTAAAGTACTTTTTTGATTTAACATTTCACAAACCTATCCAACGAATCAAGCCAAGATTTTTTTAATCTCTATATTCATTAGCCTATTCTTCTCTATACAAATCCTCAATCAAAATTTGTATGAAAATTGAAGCGTTATTGCAATACATGGCTCAAGTTTATTAATCGCTGAGTCAATTCAACATGGACCAACTGATCTTAACCGTTACGCTTTAGAATCCAGCTAAAATGGCAGAATGATCAAGATACACCTTAGAACATGCGTTGATACACTTCAGGCTTGAGTATTTTTTGCGTCTGTTCTTTGCTCAAATAAATATCCAACTGGGTACCATCTTCGACAATTTCATTGGCGCGATAATGTAACCCAACACCTTCACCATCAAAGAACCAATCGGCTTGCCCCCAATATAACTTTTTAGGCGCATTCTTTTTCACATCGCTATTTTGCTTTTCTAACCATTCCGCATATTTTTCTTGTACCCAGATATTCAGTTGATTCTGATATTTAGCATCAATCACATCTAAAATACTTAAGCTTTTCTTCAATTTCCGGTCAGCAACAAAAAAGTACTGTCGTTCTTTGATACTGACATCCGCTTGTAAACTATTGACTGAAACTTGCAACAAAACATACTGATTGCGTTGTGAAGCCATACGCGTTTGCATATGCAGTTCAAACGCTTTATTTTTCGGGAATTCTTCTTGCCAAGTATCTGACTTTTTGACAAAAGCATTGATTGCCTGTTGTAAGGTCATGTTCTGTTTTAAATCAATCTGTGCCTGAATCACCTTGGACTGACTATTTGCAATCCACTGATTTAACCAATTGTCTTGGGTTTTAATGGTTTGAATATCAATTTCAATGCAATTGTTCTTTTCACAAAACGGTAAGGCATAATCAGCTTTGGTTTCTTGAATATTTAAATAAGGTAAAACCTCAGCAGCTTCTTGTTTGGGTTGTAATACAGAACCATCTTTGTCCTGATCTTTTTTAGAATCACATGCAACCAAAACCATTGTACTTAAGCAAAGCACTGAAATTATTTTTTTTGAAAATTGCACTGCATAAATCCCTTTGGACAAAAAGCATTGTATTTTGATACAAAAACAGCTTCACAAGGAAGCTGTTTTTACATTTTGCAATAAGTTAGCTGAACTTAATGCTCACGTGTAGAACGGAATTGAATATCTGGATAACGCTCTTGCATTAATTGTAGATTTACTCGGCTTGGTGCGAGATAAGTTAAATGCCCACCACCATCGACAGAAAGTTGGTCATGTGCCTTTTTCTTAAATTCATTAAATTTCTTTTCATCATCACAAGAAACCCAACGCACTGTGTTGATGTTGACTGGCTCATAAATACAATCTACTTTGTATTCTTCTTTCAAACGATACGCCACCACATCAAACTGAAGTACACCTACAGCCCCAACAATCAAGTCATTGTTAATTTGCGGCATAAACACCTGCGTTGCACCTTCTTCTGAAAGCTCTTTTAAACCCTTTTGCAATTGTTTAGATTTCAATGGATCTTTTAAACGTACACGGCGGAACATTTCAGGTGCAAAGTGTGGAATCCCCGTAAAATGGAGCTTTTCACCTGAAGTGAATGTATCACCAATCTGGATCGTACCGTGGTTATGTAAACCAATGATATCGCCAGGCCAAGCTTCTTCAAGTTGCTCACGTTCACCCGCAAGGAATGTCAATGCATCACTGATACGCACATCTTTACCAATGCGCACATGATTCATCTTTAAACCTTTCTCATACTTACCTGAACAGATACGCATGAAAGCAATACGGTCACGGTGTTTTGGGTCCATATTGGCTTGGATTTTAAATACAAATCCACTGAAGCCTTCTTCCGTTGCTTCAACAGTACGTTCATGTGTTGGATGTGCTTTTGGTTGTGGTGCCCACTGAATAAATGCATTTAATACATGGTCAACCGCAAAGTTACCCAACGCTGTACCAAACAACACTGGTGTTTGACGACCTGCTAAAAACTCCGCTGGATCTAGCGGATCATTCGCCATTTGCACCAATTCTAAAGATTCTTCAAATGAAGCAAAGGCCAAATCACCTACTTTTTCACGAATGTCTGGATAGTCATATCCATCACGAATTTCAATATCTGTAATGGTCGAACCAAAACCCGCTTTATATACATAAAGCTTATTTTCAATGATGTTATATACGCCAGCGAAGTCACGCCCCATACCCAATGGCCAAGTAATCGGCACACAACGGATTTTAAGCACGTTTTCAATTTCATCAAGCAATTCTAATGGCTCACGGATTTCACGGTCCATTTTGTTGACAAAAGAAATGATCGGGGTATCGCGCATACGACACACTTCCATCAATTTGATGGTCCGTTCCTCGACCCCTTTTGCACCATCAATCACCATCAACGCTGAGTCAACGGCAGTTAAAGTACGATAGGTATCTTCAGAGAAGTCTTCATGTCCCGGTGTATCAAGTAGATTGATAACATGATTTTTATAAGGGAACTGCATGACCGAGGTAGTAATCGAAATACCACGCTCTTTTTCCATTTCCATCCAGTCAGATGTCGCAGAACGGTCAGACTTTCGACTTTTAACCATACCTGCAACTTGGATTGCTTTACCCCACAACAACAGTTTTTCTGTCATTGTGGTTTTACCAGCATCGGGGTGGGAAATAATAGCGAAGGTACGTCGCTGAGCGACTTGCGCCGCTAATTCATCTTTAAACATAAAAAATCTACAATATGTACACAGTTATGTACACATTTATAAATATGTACTTGAACTGGAAAATGGGAATTCAAAAATTGGCGATATTGTATCAGATTTAGCGTCGTTTTTAACGATTGTTGCTATATGATTAAGCACTTTGATCGCGCAGACATAGCAAAAATGCTAGAAAGAGGATGAGCGATACGGACGATAAGCAAATCGTTTTAAAGATCAACGTAGATCTCAATATACAGTGATGATGGTTAAGTAAAACGCGATTACGCTCAGCTTAAACCTCTTTTGAATGATAGTAGTAAGTCTTTAGCTTGCTGAATATTTTTATATTTAAGGTATGGCTTTAACCATACTATAATTGGTTTCCAAACGGTCTACAGGTAGCGGCATTCCTAACAAATAACCTTGTAATTGCTGGCAACCTAAACGTTTAAGAATCTGCGCCTGCTGTTCAGTTTCAACGCCTTCTGCCGTCACCACCAGACCCAAACGAATCGCCAAATGAATAATACTTTCTAAAATGATTTGTTCTTTTGAACCTTCACACAAATTACGGATAAATTCTCGATCGATTTTTAATTCGTCTACCGGTAAATCTTTTAAATACAAGAAACTCGAATGCCCCGTTCCAAAATCATCAATTGCCAGTCGAATACCTAAATTTCTTAATTTCTCAAAGGTTTGAATACTATCATCAATATGATGCATCGCTGTAGATTCAGTAATCTCAATAATTAAATTACCATTTTTGACATGGTATTTTTGAATCAATTTTTCTAAAGTTTCAATCAAATGCTTATGTTCAAATTGTACAGCTGAAAGATTTACGGCGATGGGACCAAAAGCATATTTTTTATCTTCCCATTCTTGAATTTGCTTACATGCCTTCTCTAAGGCCCAATAGCCCATACGAATAATCAGACCGGTTTGCTCAGCGCCATCAATAAACATACTCGGGGCTAATAAACCTAGGGTTGGATGCTTCCAACGGATTAAAGCCTCTACCCCACAAATTTGGTAGTCGGCTGTGAATTTAGGTTGATAAAATAGAATAAATTGTTGTTCTTCTACTGCTTTATATAAATCGTTAATGAGTTTAGATTGACTTCGGCTTTGATGTTGTTGGTCTAATGAACTGCTATAAACACTAAAAGTATTACGCCCCTGCTCTTTAGATTGCATCATGGCGGAGTCAGCATTGATCAATAAGTCTTGTAAGTTCTGCCCATGGTCAGGGAAAAATACGATGCCAATACTGGCAGAAATATTGATTTCTTTACCTGAGATTTGAAAACCATCTTGTATTTTTTGTAAGAATAATTCGGCAATCGCTTCAGCTTCATTACGATTAGAGTCTTCAAGAATCAGAATAAACTCATCTCCACCAATACGAGTGAGCCTTTGCCCATCCTTAAGTAAAGGGTATAAACGCTGGGCGAGTTTAACCAGAAGCTCATCACCGATATGATGACCAAATGCATCATTAACTGATTTAAAGCGGTCTAGATCAATATAAATAAAAGCAATTTTAGACGGTATATCCTTATAATCTAAAAATAAAGCATCAGTATATTCAACAAGGAATAATCGGTTTGGAAGTTTAGTCAAATTGTCTTGAAGTGCTAAGTCTTCAAGCTCTTTATTGGCTTGTAATAACTGTAAACTACGTTCTTCTAATCTTCGTTCTAAAATCGCCACACAAAAAGCAGAAACAAGTATTAAACTCGCTACAAAAATAATGGTAAACAATAAAATACCTTGCCCTTCGTGTAATTGACTTCCAAAATGATGGTCATGCACCGATGAGATCGTTGCTGCTGCCATACCGATATAATGCATTCCCACAATACTGAGAGCGATCATGATCGATACAGCAATTTTATAAAGCATCTTATGGTTAAAAGAATTCTTATATTTAAATGCGAGCCAGAAAGACAAGCCAGAACCACTAATCGCAATGATGACAGAGAGCATCACCAAAATAGCATCATAATCAACTTGTTGATTTGGGATAGTTAACCCCAGCATGCCAATATAATGCATCCCTGAAATTCCCAGCCCCATCAACAATCCACCTAAAATCAACCGTACAATCGGCAAGGTCTCTTGAGTGGTCAACCATATCGCAAAAGTCGAAGCCAATGCGGCAATAATATAGGAAATCACGGTTAATGTTAGATCAAAGGAATAACCTTGTGGTAGATCACAAGCCAACATTCCGACAAAGTGCATTGCCCAAATGGCGAAGCCAAAAACCATGCCACTTAAACACAAGATAATTTTCTGTAGACGAGGAGTATGTTGGGTAAATATGAGTTGTTCTAATGAAATAGCTACGTAACAGATGATAACTGCAATACATGCAGAACCTATTACGAGATTACTATCATAACTCATATAACTCATAAAAATTTACTTCCAGTAATGAACCTATTTTTGTTATAAGCAACCTCTATATATACAACGCAAAATTGCGAGAAGGTTCACCTTTTTTAAAGAACGTTCGTTTTACTTAAAATATCACTATCCTATTGAACGTCAAGTTATTTTTTGAATCGAAATAAAAAAAGCATATCCGAGATATGCTTTTTTATTTTACCTAAATAGAATTTTTAGTTATTTACTTGTTAGATGTGCCAAATCTAACAGAACATTGGCAGCCTCATTCACAAAGGTCTCTTCCTCAGGCAATGACGGACGTTGGTTTACCTTCATTTTTGCTCTCGATTCAGCCAAGGCATCCAAACTTGCTTGGTAACTTTCCCAATTTGAATATGGCTTTAATCCTGTTTCATTGCGACGTTTGTTCTCTGCAGCCAATGTTCTTGCTTCAAGCGCCACCAAATCTGCTTTACGTTTATCAATATCTAAAGAGATTCGTTTTTGATCCTTGGTTTCTTGAGCAATCGCTTTACGTGTCTCTAGGTATTGGAACTGTGGATCGCCTGCCGCACGAACTTTTGATTTTTCACCAAGCTGTGCCACATACGGTTGAATTGATCCTTCACGTTTAAACGGCGCAGTTGGAATCGTATCCCATTTCAAAGCATTTTTAGCTTTACGCTCACCAAACTCTTCATCATAAATATCCACCAGTTTGATATCTGGAATCACACCTTTGTTTTGGGTGCTACCACCAGTCACACGGTAGAATTTACGTTGCGTTAAGGTTGCTTGACCATAGGCAAGACTATCCAATTGAACTTGCGCAGTCCCTTTACCCGTGGTCGTACTTCCTAAAATTACCGCACGATCGTAATCTTGTAAGGCAGCAGAGTAAATTTCACTGGCAGAAGCAGATGCTAAGTTAACCAAAACAGCCAAAGGACCTGAATAAGTTTGCGCACCACCATCAGTGTCTTCAAACACACTCACATTGCCGTTACCATCACGGATTTGAACCACTGGGCCTTCTTTAATCACTTGCCCAATCATTTTGGCAACTTCTTCTAAAGAACCACCGGGGTTATTACGCAAATCAATAATAATCCCTTCAACATTTTGTGCTGCAAGTGACTTCAATGCTTTATTGGTATCTTCTGAAACAGAACGGTATTCAGTCCCTGCACGACGTGCGCGATAGTTCAGATAGAAAGATGGGATTTCTAAAACACCAAACTTATGTTTTTTACCATCACGTGTTAGCTCTACAGTACGTGAACGCACACCGGCATCTTCTTCTTGAATCACATCACGAGTAATGGTCACAACTCGTGCTTGGCTCATAGAAGCGCCCGCAGCCAACAATTTCACTGACACCTTGGTGCCACGTTTACCACGAATCAAGCCAACAATTTCAGAACTTGGCCAACCAATCACGTCGACCATTTTATTGCCATCTTGTGCAACGCCAATAATGCGATCACCAGATTTGACCTGTCCGGTCTTACTTGCAGGCCCACCATCTACAATGGTTTCAATCTTGGTATAGTCTTCATTACCACGCTCAGGGCGAATCGAAACACCGATACCTTCAAGTTGTAAGGTGGTTTGACGATTCAACTCCATAGCATCAACAGGTGGGAAATAATTGCTGTGTGGATCGTAGGTCAAGGTCATTGCATTGAGGATACGTTCCAGTACGTCATCACTCTTGGTTCTACCGATACGCTCTAGTTGGCGGGTATAACGCTTGGTAAGTGTTTGAACAGGTGTAAGATCTTCTGACGCTGCCAAATCTTGACCATTAGCCAATGTTGGATCATCTTTTAATGCTTTTTGTTTGGCTTGATCTTCTTGCTTAGCAATAGTGAGATTGATTAATTGCGACACCAGCATCTTACGCCAATAGTTTTGCAACTCGGCTTTGCTGGCAAAGAACTCAGCTTTCTCACGATCTGCATCAATAAATTCATTTGGCTGATTTAAGTTCTGGGTCTTTTTAAGTTCAGCCAATTCAAATTCATAAAATTCTTTTAAACGTGCACGATAATGCGCATGAATCGCAAATGGTCCAGACAAATCGCCTGCTTTTAATTTTGCGCCGAGTGTTGCACCATATTGCTTTTTATATTGTTCAATTTCTGAAGCTAAAAATAAGGTGTGCTCTGGATCAAGGCTATCAATATACATGTCGAGAATACGATTTGATGTATTTGCATCTAAACGCATATTCAAATAATGCTGACGGTCAATCAATGTTGCAAGTTGACGTGTCACTAAGGCTTGATCTTGTGAAGGATGAATCGATTGAGACACGTTTGTAGCATTGGTTTCCGCCATTGCCTGATTGATGGTATGAGTAAAGAATAAACCACCTGTTGCAAGTGCTATAGCGCAAGCGAGAGTTTGAATTTTCATAAATTCTTAATACTTCCTTGGGTTTTCCAATTTCTATATCGTTTTTCAATCTGAACTCAACAGTTTCAATATCTTAAACGACTTTATCTGTTTATGTTGTGTAGTTTTAGCATAATCTGTACTGAGTAAGTGTAGCAAATCATTGCAGAAATCGGGTATTGTTTCCCAGTTTATATAAATACAACCGTGGATTCCTATGATCGGCGCATTGATGCTTGATATTGCAGGCACAGAACTTACTCAAGAAGATATTGAACTATTACAAACTCCGCAAGTCGGTGGCATGATTTTATTTTCAAGAAATATAGAATCACCCGCTCAAGTTCGCGCTTTAACCGATCATATGCGCCAAATTCGCCCCGACATTCTTATTGCCGTTGATCAAGAAGGTGGACGAGTACAACGTCTAAAACAAGGCTTTACCCTACTACCAGCCATGGGGCATTTTGGTGAGCTTTACTTAACTCAACCTGAAAAAGCCTTAACCTTGGCTGAACAGTGTGGTTGGCTCATGGCAATTGAAGTGCTTGCAGTGGGGATTGATTTTAGTTTTGCACCTGTTTTAGATCTGAATGACATTAGTGATGTAATTGGCGATCGTGCATTTGCAAAAAATGTACAAGATATTGTGCCGCTTGCTAGCGCATTTATGAAAGGAATGCAACGTGCGGGTATGGCAACCACAGGAAAACACTTTCCTGGACATGGTTCTGTGAAAGCAGATTCTCATGTTGCTGCAGCAATTGATCCTCGTGAATACCAAGATATTTATAACAAGGATATGCAGAGCTTTATTCAGCTACAAACTCAGCTGGATGCACTTATGCCTGCACATGTCATATATGAAAAAGTAGATCCAAATCCTGCTGGTTTTTCACCTTACTGGATTCAAACGATTTTACGCCAAGAACTTCAATTTGATGGTGTGTTGTTCTCGGATGATTTAAGCATGCAAGCAGCTTGTGTTGCAGGTGGAGCAGATGCACGTATCCGTGCTGCCCTCGAAGCAGGTTGTGATATGGGCTTGGTGTGCAATAACCGTGAATCGGCATGTATTGCATTGGCTGGGATCGAAAACCTACCTTTGCCAAATCAAGCACGTTTAGAACGTATGCGTGGCAAAATTCCACAGATCAGTATTGGTGAAACATTTGATCTTGGAAATGAATGGCAAGCTGTCAAAAAAGTCATTGAAGAATTTAAAAATTCACTTTAAAACCAATAGAGAAATATCCTTAGGATATTACGCTAAATGACTCAATTTCCCTGCCCCTCTTGATGACAAGCGGGGGCAAATTTTAAGCCTTTAATGATTAAAGAGATTTAAGCTATCCTCCTTTCAAAGGGAGGATAGCAAAGGATCAAAAAAGACGACGAAGCAAAATTAAATTTTTAGTCGTGTTTTAATTGCTTTTCATCATGCCCCCATTAGAAAAAATAAAAGTTAAGGATAACTATGTCAGACCAGCAACTTTCCAAGCACCGCCATATTTCATTTACAGCCCATTACACAGGCTATATTTGGTATCAAATGGGCATTTCTCATCCCTTATTCGCCACATCCAAAGGTAAAACTTTGGCTATGATTGCCCACCCAATAGAAAGTTGGGGAGAAAAATATGTCGGTGGCAGTATGCGTACCACACTCAAGCAACGTCATACCATGTTGGATGAGCGTTTAGCTGAACTGATTGAACAGTCTCCTGACTTACAAGTATTGGAAATAGCCGCTGGACTGTCACCAAGAGGCTGGTGGTTTAGGCAACATTATCCCTTGATTGATTATCGTGAATTAGATTTACCCGATATGGCAAAAACCAAGCAAACGGCGCTTAAGCAAATTGATCACAATAGCCCAGATGTGTTGTCTGTTGACTTATTTACAGAGGATTTTAAAAAAGCCTTTGAAGTATTTGATCCACAACGACCACTTGTCGTGATCAGTGAAGGTTTAATTAACTACTTCACTAAAGAACTGTTACAACAATTGATTCAATCGATTGCCCATTATGGGCAAGACTTTAACAGTCTGCATTATCTCACCGACCTTTACCCTGAACCAGTAAAAAATAAATTGGCAAAAGTGATTTGGAACAGCAGCAAGCTGTTAAAAGTCATGTCACGAAGTGCTTTTACTTTTCACTTTGTCACACCAGAACAAGTCAGAAATTTTATCTACCAAGCTGGTTTTCAAAAAGTTGAAGTGATTCAGCCCCGTGTCTATTTCAATACAGATTCAACTGAATACAATACTGAAGAACATCTAGGTGATTTGGTGTGGATGATTGATGCACAACGCTAAAGTAATCATTTATTGATATTTCGAAACGTAAACACTTCGAGATTTAAATACTTCAATTCTGAGAAATAAAAAAACCAGTCCAAAAGACTGGTTTTTTAACAGATCAATATGTCAAAAGCTTAAGCCACCGCGCCTTCTTGCGCTATACATAACTGCACTGCTTGAGTCTGGCGTGCAATAAACCGTAATAAGCGATCTGCATTTTCAAAGCTACCATGCTTAAATAGTGCGCGAACACCAGATGCAGAGGTTTCAAAAATCAAACATTCAATCGCAAACTCACCTTCATCATCACTTAAATTTAAAGCCAAATCACGGGTATGTTGATTTACAAAAGCTAAATCTTGTTGATGATCAAAACGCATCAATAAACCAAAGTAATTTAAATCAACCACGTCAACCTGAATCACTTTATTTGAATGGCGATGTGTCAACTGACGATGTGGATCAAGCACTTGAATACGATTTTCACCACGACGCTCGATATGCTGCATTTGTTCCCGTGTGAAATTGACAATACCATCCAGTCCTTGGATCGACCCACCTTTTAAGTAAGTGGTGAATAAAGTCATGGTTTCTTTACGACGTTGTAATTGTGGAACATGATCGGCATTGGCAATCATTGCAAACTGCATATCTGGGCATTGCAAAGCAAAGTTTGCATTTTCATGAGGTAAGGTAAAACTGTCGTATTGACCACATGCCACCAGTGTATTCACTTGAGGAACCGGTACATGGCTTAACCGCAATAGACGATTACAATTGATTTCATAACGTTCTTGTTCAGTATTTGAAAACTCAGCCATTTGCTTAAAGAACAATCTTTTGGCTGTGGGCGACATGCGCGTTTTATCAAGCTTGGCATGATTGACTAAATACAAAATCACGGCCTGACCAAACTCGCCCATACGTTGCTCTTTCATCAACATCAATGATTCTTCTAACAGCATGCGCCAGCTTTTACGGGTTTCTTGCATCACGCCCATCAAGATCATTTTTTCGACCAGTTCAGGGCGTTGATCAACAAAAAATGAAGCAATCACGGAACCTAAAGAAATCCCCACCACGGCAACCTTTTCAATCGCCACAATATCAAGCCACTGTCCCAACATACGAGAAAGATCAGGTAATTCTAATGTCCCCGCAGATAAACCAGAGTCGATATTGGTGATTTGTTGATTGGCGCCCATAGAGGGCAAATCAATCAAAATGACTGGGCCACTTTCAAAGAACTGCTCAACACAATACTTATATGAGTTAAAGTTTTGGAACGCTCCGCCCACAATCACAATCGGTGTATTGTGAATTGTTCGTGGATCTGCGATCGCCATATACTCAATTTTCCAGCCATCAATCCAAGTTGTTCTTGGCTCCTGCTTAAAACTGTTTTTGTGGTATATGTCGAAAAAACCAAAGCTTGATAAAGATTGGTGTGATTCTGTGTCCATTTGGATAATGGAATTCATATCCTTCCTCCATCCTTGCTTTATTCTTTTAATATGCAAGATTTTGACCCGCATTATTCTTTCAAATTCGTGATACGTATGAATTCTGTATCACATCAATGTCCTTATTGTTTCATTCTTACAGATGTGTGATTTATACGCAATCGCTAAATTGACCGTTTATCCAGTTTAAATGGCAAAAGATTTTGCAAGATATTTAACGCTTCAACGCTGCAAAATAAGTTTATTTCAGTGAAATACTTCCTTGGCTTTACTTAGACTGCTACTATCAAAGGGAAATTTTTAATGATCAAATAAACTGCTATGCAAGACTCAATTGAACAGTATATGCAAACTGTAGGGAAGCAAGCACGCCAAGCCGCTAGTGTTTTGGCAGGCGCAACTACACTTGCAAAAAATAATGCCTTATCTGCGATTTATACTGCTTTGGAAAATAGTCAACCGCAAATCTTGGCCGCCAACCAAATTGACATGAGCAAAGGTCGTGACAATCAATTGGATAGTGCTTTACTTGATCGTTTAGAACTCAACCCCACGCGCTTTAAAGGGATGTTACAAGGCTTAAAAGATGTCATCAGCCTTGTCGATCCGATTGGTGAAATCACGGATCTTGCTTTCCGTCCAACAGGTATTCAGATTGGTAAAATGCGCGTGCCTTTAGGTGTGGTCGGTATGATTTATGAATCACGCCCAAACGTTACCCTTGAAGCCGCCTCACTTGCGTTAAAATCTGGCAATGCCATCATTTTACGTGGTGGCTCAGAAGCATTGAATTCAAATCAAGCAATTGCTGAAGCCATTCAACATGGTTTAAAAGCAGCGGGCTTACCTGAAACTTGTGTACAAGTGATTAACACCGCTGACCGTGCTGCCGTGGGGCAATTGATTACCATGTCTGAGTATGTCGATGTTATCGTACCTCGTGGCGGTAAAGGCTTGATTGAACGCATTACCAATGAAGCAACCATTCCTGTGATTAAACATCTTGATGGAAACTGCCATGTTTTTGTTGAGGCGCAGGCAGATCTACATAAAGCACTTCCTATCGCATTAAACTCAAAAACACATCGTTATGGTGTGTGTAATGCAATGGAAACATTGTTGGTTGATGAAAAAATTGCGGAAGAGTTTTTACCCCGTATCGCTGAGCTTTATGCAGAAAAAAACGTTGAATTACGTGGCTGTATCAATGTTCAAAAAATCTTAGGCAATGCTGTAAAACCAGCCAGTGAAGAAGATTGGTATGAAGAATATCTAGGTCCAATCTTGGCAGTGAAAATTGTGACGGGGATTGAAGAAGCCATTCAACATATTAACAAATATGGCTCACATCATACCGATGCAATCATCACTGAAAACTTTAGCTTAGCGCGTCAATTCTTGACCCGTGTAGATTCAAGCTCAGTCATGGTCAATGCTTCAACGCGTTTTGCTGATGGTTTCGAATATGGTTTAGGTGCTGAAATTGGTATTTCTACGGATAAAATTCATGCCCGTGGCCCAGTCGGTCTTGAAGGTTTAACCTCGCAAAAATGGATTGTTTTAGGTGATGGTCAAATTCGTCATTGATTCCAAGCTTGAATAACTCGACTCAGCATTTATCTCAAACATAAGTGCTGAGTTTTTTATTTTTAATACACAGTAAAAACATCAATCAATTTAAAATTTTGATAAAAAATATGTGCTTGTCTTTTAGAAAGACGTAAAGATTACCTTTGGATAGGACAAGATTATTTACAAGAAACTATATAATGCTGATAGATTAAAACAACAATGAGTGATAATTTTTAACAATCAATTGATAAATATTAATTATTAATCAATATCAGGTCGATAGTCCAAAAGTCTAATCACCTAAAGTCTATCTAGGACAAAAAAACTACACATGGTACAACATGACTGCTGATCTAATTTGCCCTTTATAAACAAGCATAATCAGATCAATCAGGATGACTTTTTTAAATTATAATTTCGGGTATTCAAACGTGTCTACATCAGTATTAGTAATTAACTGCGGATCTTCATCAATCAAATATGCGCTTGTTTCTGAACGTCGTGAAGATCGAATCTTTGGTTTAGCAGAAAACCTAGGCTCTGCTGATGCACGTATTAAAGGAATCACAGCGGGCAATCAACCGCTTGAGCTTTCAATTCCCTATGCAGACCATGAAAAAGCTTTAGAAACCATCTTAGGTCGTTTATCACAGTATAAACCTCAAGCCATTGGACACCGTGTTGTTCATGGCGGTACCTTAACCAAAGCTGAGTTATTGACGCCTGAAATTGTAGAAAAAATTCGTGAAGCAACACCACTTGCACCACTGCATAACCCAGCTCACTTAGTCGGTATCGATGCGACAATGCGTCTATTCCCTGAATTACCGCAAGTTGCAGTATTTGATACAGCATTCCATCAAACCATGCCTGCACATGCATATCGTTATGCTTTACCAAAGTTCCTGTATACACAACACAATGTTCGTCGTTATGGTTTCCATGGCACCAGTCATGCCTATGTTTCTGAACGTGGTTCTGAACTTGCGGGTAGCTACAAACATGGCGGTTGGTTAACAGCGCACTTAGGCAATGGTAGCTCAACTTGTGCTATCTGGAATGGTCAAAGTGTCGATACATCCATGGGACTGACCCCGCTTGAAGGCGTGGTCATGGGTACCCGTAGTGGTGATGTTGATCCAAGTATTCATAGCTTCCTTGCTTCAAATCTAGGCTGGGACATCTATAAAATTGATAAAATGCTGAACAGTGAATCAGGCTTACTGGGCTTATCAGATCTTTCAAATGATATGCGTACCTTGATTGAAGCTTCAGAACAAGGCAATGAAGATGCGACTTTGGCGATTGAAGTATTCTGTTATCGTCTAGCCAAATCACTTGCGGCATTAAGCTGCGGTTTACCGCGTATCGATGGTTTATTCTTTACAGGCGGTATTGGTGAAAATTCTGCCTATATTCGTGAAAAAACGATTGCTTACTTACCACACTTCGGTTTCAACCTCAGCAAAGAACAGAATGACGGTTTAAAACGTGGTACAGAAGGTCGAATTGATGCTGGAACAGGTCCTCAAATTTGGGTAATACCAACTGATGAAGAAGGTCGTATTGCTAAAGAAACTGTTCATGTTGTAGAACACGAGGTACAACAGGCCGCAAAAAAGCCTGAATCTGATATTGCGACAGCTTAAGCTGTCGTAAGTCTTGTACGAGCTTTGGGTATACATGTTGAAATAGCAGCATACTCAAGCTCGTTATTAAAAATGATCTTGAGCAGATTTTTGATATAAAGCTGTTTTGTAATCGTTTAAGCTGGCATAAATATATAAACCAGTCTTGTAGATGAATATCCTTTTGCGATCACTGTATACACCACTAAAAAGATGTTGAGTGAAACAGATGATTGGAGATATTCATCTTCAATTTATCCATAAATTCACATATTTTTACTGATTAAAGAATCGTCTATGAAAACAATTTTATTGGTTCCAACTGGGGAAGGCGTAGGCTTAACGTCTGCGTGTTTAGGTTTAGTCTATGCATTGGAATGCCAAGGCGTTAAAGCAGGCTTTGTAAAACCATTTTCACAAGAATTAGTTGCTGAACCAGACCGTACCACTGCGCTTTACCGTCATATCTCAAAATTAGATACGGTTGAACCGATAGCTTATACAAAAATCACGCAACAGCTCAATGATGGTGAAACTGATGAGCTCCTTGAAGAAGCAGTCAGCTTACAACGCCAAATTGCAAAGTCCCATGACATTGTGATTGTAGAAGGCTTAGTCCCTACTGCACGTGATGCTTTTGCCAGTGATTTAAATGCCTCTTTGGCGCAAGCTTTAGATGCCAAAGTTATCTTTGTCAGCAATGCCAATATCGAAAAACCAGAGCAAACTGCTGAAAAAGTTGAAGCACAAGTACGTAATTTTGGCGGTGCATCATCATCGCGTAACGCAGGCGTATTGTTTATGCGTACCCGTGGTCTACCTGCTGAATCTGCACAAATTCCGGTGACCATTGATCCAAGCTTACGTTTAGTTGCAGATACTGAAAAATTTAAAACCGAAATTCAAAAAACTCATGCACACATTGGTTCAGCAGCGTTTCCAATTATTGGCTTAGTTCCATTCAGTGACACCTTGAGTGTGCCACGCATCTCAGACCTAGCAAAACAAATTCAAGCCACATGGATTAATCAGGGCAAAGCCAGCACACGCCGTGTATTGCACAGCAGCTTAATTGCGTCAAATATTGAACATGAGCTACAAAAATTCGTTGCAGGCGAACTGATTATCAGTGCTTCTGATCGTATTGATGTGTTATTGGCCAGTAGTTTAGCCACCAGCAATGGCATTCCACTCGCAGGTTTAGTTTTAACTGAACACCATGAGCCAAATCCATTGGTTTTAGAGTTCTGCCAGTCTGCAATTAAAAATGGTCTACCGATTTTACATACACCACTCAGTACCTTTGAAACCGCACAGCAACTTGCCAATTTAAGCAATGAAATTCCTGTGGATGATACTGAACGTGCCGATCAAGTGACCCGCTTCGTTTCAAGCCATATTGATCCAGAATGGTTAACCCAGATGTTGAATGGTGACTATAAACCCCGTTTATCCCCTTCTGCATTCCGTCATGAATTGGTACAAAAATCTATTGCTGCAAAAAAACGTATTGTACTGCCTGAAGGCGATGAACCGCGTACCATTCAAGCCGCAGCAATTTGTCAATCTCGTGGTATTGCGCAATGTGTATTGTTAGCAAAACCTGAAGCGGTGCTTGAAGTCGCTAAAGCACGTAATATTGAACTCCCTGTGGATTTAGAAATTATTGATCCAGATCTGATCCGTGAAAACTACGTGACGCACATGGTTGAATTACGCAAAGGTAAACTCAACGAATTACAAGCACGTGAGCAACTGCAAGATACTGTGGTACTCGGTACGATGATGCTGGCACTTGATCAAGTCGATGGACTGGTTTCTGGTGCTGTACATACCACTGCTAATACGGTGCGCCCTGCATTCCAGTTGATCAAAACTGCACCAGAATACTCATTGGTCTCTTCTATCTTCTTTATGCTGTTGCCAGATGAAGTTTATGTATATGGTGATTGCGCAATCAATCCAGATCCAGATGCTGAACAATTGGCGGAGATTGCAATTCAATCTGCAGATTCGGCAAAAGCATTTGGTATTGATCCACGTATTGCCATGATTTCTTATTCAACCGGCACTTCAGGTGCAGGTGCGGAAGTTGAAAAAGTTGCAAAAGCCACGGAAATTGCCAAACAACGTCGTCCAGATTTACTGATTGATGGTCCTTTACAATATGATGCTGCATCTGTTGAAAGTGTTGGCCGCTCTAAGGCACCAGACTCTCAAGTGGCTGGGCGTGCCAATGTATTTATTTTCCCAGATCTCAATACAGGCAATACAACTTATAAAGCAGTTCAACGCTCTGCCAATGTCGTCAGTGTTGGTCCAATGCTGCAAGGTTTAAATAAACCTGTAAATGACTTGTCTCGTGGTGCATTGGTAGATGATATTGTCTTTACCATTGCATTGACGGCGATTCAGTCAGAACAACAAGCTGCATATTAACTCTGATCTACTAGACATAAAAAAACCACCCAAATCAATTGGATGGTTTTTTATAATATGCTGACTAAAAGTTATACTGATATCCCCATCGATTAAATTGCTATCATGGGTATTAGACAGCTTTATTTTCAATGAAATTAAAGCTTAGAAGAAATAGTTCACGCGGAATAAATAATTACGCGGAGTACCCGGCATAGAACTTGAACGCCAGTATTCTTTATCTGTTAAATTATTCACAGCAAATGTCGCGCCCCATTTATCGTCTTTATAACCAATTGCAGCATCTACACGAGTCCAGTCAGGCATTTTGATCAAATTTTTATCCGTAGTATAATAAGAACCAACATAAGTCGCACCCACTTCGCCGTACCATTTCTCTGTTGGTAAATAACGAACAAATAAGTTACCTGTATTTTCGGATATTCCAGATAATTTTTTATCTTTTAGACGATCTTCATCTTTTACAGTAGTGCGGCTATCATTTTTCCATTTCGCGTCGGTATAGCCATAACCACCTCGCACATAGAGATTATCTAGCACTCGACCGATAAAGCTAAACTCTACGCCTTGTGATTGTTGCTTCTGCCCCACTTCCCAATCATTCGGTTTGTTAATAGAGTCTGGCTGGTAGCGTATATTATTTTTAGTAATATCAAATATAGAAAGCTGAGTGTTTAAACGACCATCCAACCAATCACTTTTCACTCCAATTTCATATTGCTCATTATATTGAGGCTCAGCATCATACAAACTTGGATTTACTGTTGTACTCACTCCTAACAATCCTCGACCACCATAAGGTGAAAAGCTTTTACTATAAGAGGTATAGAAACTTTGACTTTCTATAGGCTGCCAAACGAAACCAATATTTGGGCTTACACTATCATCTCGATATGACCGTTTACTTTGATTACGAACATCATTGGTTGCAAAATCATAACTATCATAGCGGAGACCTAGCATCATTTTATATTTTTCATTGAATGAGATTAGATCTTGTAGAAAGAAACTTAAAGAGCTTGCATCGGTTTTACTATGTGTTGTTTCTTCTGGACGAGAACCATTGAGCTTAGACCAACCATCAGATAAATAATTATCAGAAGTATTAAATGGATCGACATAACGATAATAAAGACCCGCTTTATCACCACTTGAATAGTTCCCAAGGATTGGCTCTCTTTTTTCCATTGACCAATCACTACCGAACATAACTTTATGATCTAAAACACCTGTTTTAAATTGTCCTGTAATATCAAAAGTATTCATTAAAGTTTTATTGGTGGTTTGTTGCCAAGCATAGTTTTGACGTATTTTTCCTTGCCAATCACATTTTTTGCCATCGTTTTGTAACCCAGCTGTTGAACACCATGTCCCACTAAAGAAGTTATCAAAATCCTGAAAAGATTCACGCTGGCTCAGTGCCCAATGGAATTTCCAATTTGGTGCAAATTCATATTTCAGATCAGTTCTAAATGATTTTGTTTCATCAACAATATTATCATTGCTTCCAGCAAAACCTGTTTTAATGGAAACCCCTGTAGGCAGTTCATTATAGACTGGACCACGGTCAGGCGTTCTATTTAAATTATCGTAAGTAAATTCCGTTGTCCAAAGCAGCTTTTCATCGTCGCTACGATAAGTGATACTTGGTGACAACATCTCCTGATTAAAACCAATCCCAGAGCGGAAGCTATTGGTATCTGATTTTTCTCCAACCAAACGTACAGCCCAATTATCATTGAGCGCTTTATTAATATCAATGATTCCACCAACATTATCATAAGAACCAACGTACGCTCCAACTGAGCTTTTTGAATCAAAATTGGCAACTTTAGTCACCATATTGATCACACCACCACCTGCACTTCGTCCGTACAATACTGATGCTGGCCCTTTTAAAATTTCAATACGTTCAACATTGGCGGTACTACGTCGGTATTGCCCGCTTTCACGAATCCCATCACGATAGATATCATTCGCATCAGCATTAAATCCACGAATAGAGATTCCATCATTTCTTGTATCATAACTGGTTGAAACGCCCGGTGTGCCTTGTAACATGATACTTAGGTCATTTGCGCCATAAAGCTTATATTTCGAAACATCAATTGTATCAACAGTTTGAGGTATATCTTTTTTATCTAAACCATTTCTCGTAACATTGGCTTGTTTATAGTCCACATATGTTTTTATTGGATCCCCATCAGCCATTGCCTCAATTACAATCGTGGGAAGCGTTGCTGCACTTTTTTTCTGTTCTTCACTGCTATCTGTATTTGCAAATGTTAGAGAAGAAACGAAAAGTCCTCCCGTTGACAGCATCATTAAAGTTAAGCTTTTTTTAACAAAAGGCATGATTGCACCAAAAAACATAATGAGAATAGTTATCATTATAATACAGTTTCTCACCAAAAATTACAATAACATGCTAATTTAACTACAAAATAATTATGGTTTAAAAAATAACCGTGAAAAGTACATTAAAGTGGATAGGATTATTTTTTCTTATTAAGAAATTAAACTAAAAAATAACTTTAATACTCATAATTTAAACATATGAGTCTCTTATTTTGATAATCTTAAAATTTTTAGATATCGTTTTATTTGTTGCTTAATTTACTTTCATCTAAATATTTTATATTCGCTTGGCTAACCAAACAGTATGCCCTGTACAATCCCGATCTTCAGCAATCATCTTTATCACTTCAAAATTATACTTTTTCAATAATGCATGATATTCAGCGGATAATAAGCTGGCATGATATAGCGCATCGCCAAACATCTCTCCAACCACTTCACCCTGTGATGGTCCACTGGTAAACATTAAAGCAGCACCAGCTTTTGTATATTGATTAAAAATTTCAAACATATCTCGCTGATCTTGTTGTGTAAGATGAAAAAAGCTATCCCAAGCGAGTATTGCATCAAACTTGCGATTTAAATTTACTGTTCGCATATCAGCTAAAATCCAAGTGTGCTCAGGAAAATTCTTTTTCGCCATTTCAATCATCACATCAGAACTATCAACACCTGTCACAGTATTCGCTTGCTCAATCAAATAAGCAGCAATTGGTTTTGCAGAGCCACAGCCCAAATCCAGAATATGAGAGTGAGCTGGAATTAAAGTTAAAAAGCGATCCAACCACGCTTTTTCATAAAGAAACTTCCCGCGTAATTCAGTCCATGCACGAGCATGCTTTTTATAAATTTCAATAATATTTTCCGCAAGATGCGTATAGTTTTCCATGTTGTTGTTATTTAGCCCAAACTTTTGACTCAACAGAGTATAGAGCTTTTCACCCTGTAAAATCTGAAAATTTATTTCAATACTGCTTTATCATCATTTATATAAAAAGTAGAAAAGTTGACTTGATCAACCAAAATATAAGCTGAGTTTCTCAAATAAAATCATAAAACTTTAGGCTGAAATTAGATCTAAGCCACCACAAAACAAGCAATATCACGTATAATTTAGCCCGCTAGCTAACAGCCCGCTCAAGAGATTTTTGATATGACAACTATTATCAAACAAGATGACTTGATCACATCGGTCAAGGACGCGCTTCAGTTCATTTCGTACTATCATCCACAAGACTTTATCCAAGCGATGAGCCGTGCTTATGATCGTGAAGAGAACCAAGCTGCAAAGGATGCAATTGCACAAATCTTAATTAACTCACGTATGTGTGCAGAAGGTCATCGTCCAATCTGTCAAGATACTGGTATTGTTAACGTATTTGTTGACGTGGGCTTAGATGTTAAATTTGATTTAACCATGAGCTTAGATGATGCGATCAATGAAGGTGTACGCCAAGGTTATTTAGAAAACAGCAACGTACTCCGCGCTTCAGTTTTAGCAGATCCTGCTTTTGGTCGTAAAAATACCAAAGACAATACACCTGCTGTAATTCACTACAAACTCGTTTCAGGCAATAAAGTCGATATTACTGTTGCAGCGAAAGGTGGTGGTTCAGAGAATAAATCTAAACTGGCAATGCTTAACCCTTCTGACTCGATCGTAGATTGGGTACTTAAAACTGTACCAACGATGGGTGCAGGTTGGTGCCCTCCTGGTATGCTCGGTATTGGTATTGGTGGTACTGCTGAAAAAGCCATGATGCTTGCAAAAGAATCACTCATGGAAGAAATCAATATGGACGAATTACTTCGCCGTGGTCCACAGAACCAAATCGAAGAATTGCGTATTGAAATCTTTGAAAAAGTAAATGCATTGGGTATCGGTGCACAAGGCCTTGGTGGTTTAACCACAGTACTTGATATTAAGATCAAAGACTACCCTTGTCATGCTGCTGGTAAACCAGTCGGTATGATTCCAAACTGCGCTGCAACTCGTCACGCTCATTTCCAGTTAGACGGTTCAGGGATTGCGCATATTCAAGCGCCTTTACTTTCAGATTACCCTGAAGTGACTTGGGATACGTCAACATCTAAACGTGTTGACTTAGACAATATCACACAGGAAGAAATGAACTCATGGCAACCGGGTGATACATTATTATTGAACGGTACCATCTATACAGGTCGTGATGCTGCGCATAAACGCATGGTTGACATGTTAAATAAAGGCGAACAGTTACCTGTAGATCTCAAAGGTAAATTCATTTACTACGTGGGACCTGTAGATCCTGTAGGCGATGAAGTTGTAGGCCCTGCTGGCCCAACAACAGCAACACGTATGGATAAGTTCACACGTCAAGTCCTTGAAGCAACTGGCTTGTTCGGTATGATTGGTAAAGCGGATCGTGGACCTGCTGCTGTTGAAGCAATCAAAGACAATAAAGCGACTTATTTAATGGCTGTTGGTGGTGCTGCTTATTTAGTATCTAAAGCCATTCGTGAAGCAGAAGTTGTTGCATTTGCTGACTTAGGTATGGAAGCTATTTACAAATTTAAAGTACAAGACATGCCTGTATCTGTTGCAGTTGATGTCAATGGTACTTCTATTCATGCGACTGCACCTAAAATCTGGCAAGCCAAAATTGGTAAAATCCCAGTGGTTGATGCTGTTGCACAATAATCTGATCTAAAGCTTAGATTAAGCTTGAGCATCACTTAAAAAGCACTCTATGATTAGGGTGCTTTTTATTTTGAGTCAGATCATGAACTTTATAAAATATATTATTTTTCCGGGGTTATTTGTATACTTGATCTCTATTCAAAGTTTTGCTTCAAACACTGATAGTGATGCCGTTGACCGACTAGCACAAGGTATCATTACCAATCAAATATGGCGCCTACAATACAATGAAAGTGCAAAAAGGATTTATCAAAATCAAGCAGAAAATTTAATCAAAAACGGATCAAGTACAATAGAACTCACTGATAAAGAAAAACAAATCATCCCTCAAATTGTAGAGATTTATCAAGCAATACCAGAAAATATTCTCCGAGATCCACAATTTATCGCCCAAACCAAACAAATTCTTTTAGAATCGTTAAGCTCTCAAGAAATTGAAATGCTCTCTCAGCGTGACACAACGTCAAGCCAAGAGCTGTACACAAAACTTGCCAATATTGACACAGAAATATTCATAGAAAGCAATGCTGCTATTCATAAGGCAATCAATGACCCTCAATTTATCCAACAATATCGCAATAAAATTGGAGAAATTATTCAGCAATTGCATCATTTAGATGAAAATAAATAAAGGAAAACCTATGAAAATTAAGCAGTTCGTTTTAACTTTAAGTTTATGCTGTATCACAGTGTCAAGTTTTGCATCTCCAGCAACAGATAAAAGTGTCGACAAATTGATGCAACTCTCCAATATCTCAGAGATATTCAAACAAAGTACTCGTGATATGCAACCCTACTTTGACGATCAAGCAGAAGCACTTGTTCGCCAAGTGACAGGGGCTCAAACATTGAATATCGATCAGCAAAATGCAGCACTACAAATTAGTGCGCTGTATAGTGATATTCAACAGCAGCTGGTGACTGACCCAGAATATCTCAACATGTTTAAATCATTATTTAAAAAGACCTTTACTGAAGAAGAAGTTCAAGCCAATATCGCTTTTTTAAGTACACCGATTGGACAATCCATCAATCAAAAGATGAACACGCTTATGACAGAAGTCATGCAAGAAACCGCAAAGTTTTCTCAAGAAAAAATGCTAAAAGTAGAAAATCAAAAAGCCCTGAAAGAAAAAATGGAAACGATTTTAAAGCCAATTCTTCAAGTTGAATAAGCTTTTACTCAACCATTTTATGATGTGAATTACAACCAGAACTTATATAGGTATTTTATGAAATTACTCCAACACTTACTATTTGCAAGCGCATGTATCAGCACAAATTTTGCTTTTGCAGCACCCGCTTCAGATCAACAAGTTCAACAATTATTGAAAGTTATGAATATTGATGAACTGCTACAAGAAACCATACAACAGATTCGTCCTCAGCTGGATCAACAAGCTTACCAGATCATTCAAATGACAGTAAAAAAAGATCAGCTCAACCCACAAGAACAAATTGTCGCCAATGAGCTTGCTGACAAAATGTATGAGCAAAGTAAAAAAACTGTTGCGTGGGATCAAATCAAACCAATTTATCTTAAGATTTATAAAGACATATACAGTGCTGAAGAAGTTCAAGCTCAAATTGATTTTTATTCAAGTGCAATTGGACAGTCGATTTTGAAAAAAACACCTCAAGTTGCCCAAGAAACCATGAAAGTCATGAATAGCCAACTGATAAAAAGTGTACAAACTGCATCTGAAGACTTTAAAGAAGTGACTAAAAAATTAGATGCTTTAAAAAAGGCTGCAAATACTCAATAAAACAAATAAGAAAAGAGAGCCTCGCTCTCTTTTCTATATCAAACATCATCTAGCGATAGATTACCAAGTCATTGGGTTCCAAAGTTTAAACTGCTGCCCCAAGTGCACATCATCACTCACTTTGTACGGTTCACCTTTGATTTTTTCTTTAGGTTTGATCACTCGTCCATCCGCAGTCACTTCAGCCACGAAATTAAGGCCAGGAGTCTTTAGCTGAGTCATTGCAATTTCTTTTAAGCCTTGTCGGGTAGGCATTTGCATTAAAGGCCCTACACGTAATAACCCTGCTTCACCATTTGGTCCACCGCGAAATTTTTCTTCTTCATATTTGACAAAATATTGCCCGCCAGCTTCTACTGAGAAGTAAGCAACTTTGGGTTTCTGGAAATGAAAAACCGTTAATGGGCGACTGAGACTTAATTTATAGTCACCTTCAGCCAGTTCAATCCAGTAATAATGATTACTGATCAAGCTTGGAATTTTCTTACCATTCAGAAAAAAATTGTTTGGAATAATTTCTTGTCTATTCCAACGACTGTCTGGTCGATAAAAATACACAATTGCAGCTTGAGGATTCTGTGGTTTAACCAGCTTAAAGTATTGCCCCGGTTTTTGATTGACCCAAGACCCCGTAGAGAAGGATGCAACTTTATATTGTTCAAGCTTTTCATGAACCAACGAATCTTCTTTTTTGAAATCGATTGGATCTAAAGTTGAAACAACTTTTGCAGGTTGCTGTTCAATAGATTGATGACTTTGACAAGCTGCCAACCCACAACTGATCAAAACGACTAGACCGATGTAACGCATGATTTTCCCTCACCGCGTATTTTTTATTTTCGTTTTTAATAAACCCTATTGTCTACAGCCAGCTTAACATTTCAATGACCATTTAAAAATAAAAAACGTGCAAATAGTCAAGCTACTTGCACGTTTCAGATGAATTGCACTGAGGATGAATCAGAATCAGACTTTTAAGCTGATTTTGAATCTAATACCTTCAAATCTACTTTTTCAACTTCAGTATTTTCATGCTTTGGTTGACGTTCAGACTTGAACTCTGGTGCAGCTTTATCATTAATCACCGCTTCATTGATAATCACAGTACCAATGTCTGAACGACTTGGTAAGTCATACATGGTTTCAAGCAATACATTTTCTAAAATAGAACGCAGACCACGCGCACCTGTATTACGCTCTAACGCTTTTTTCGCGATCGCACGTAAAGCAGAGTCTTCAAAAAGAAGGTCTACATTTTCCATCTCAAAGAGATATTGATACTGACGAGTTAATGCATTTTTTGGTTCAGTTAAAATCTGCATCAAGGCTTCTTGATCAAGCTCTTCAAGGGTTGCAATCACAGGTAAACGACCAATGAACTCTGGAATTAAACCAAATTTCACCAAATCTGCGGCTTCAACTTGACGGAATAATTCAGATACTTTCTTACTATCGTCTTTATTCTTTACGTCTGCGGTGAAACCAATGCCACCTTTTTCTTGACGTTGTTGCACAACTTTTTCAAGACCAGAGAACGCACCACCACAGATAAACAAGATATTTGCAGTATCGACTTGAATAAACTCTTGCTGTGGATGTTTACGTCCACCTTGAGGCGGAATTGACGCAACAGTACCTTCAATCATTTTCAACAATGCTTGTTGCACGCCCTCACCAGACACATCACGTGTAATCGAAGGGTTTTCAGATTTACGGGTAATCTTGTCAATTTCATCAATATAGATAATGCCCTTTTGTGCTTTTTCTACATCGTAATCCGCTTTTTGCAAAAGTTTCTGAATAATGTTTTCAACATCTTCACCAACATAACCAGCTTCAGTCAATGTTGTTGCATCAGCCATTGCAAAAGGTACATCAAGCAAACGCGCAAGTGTCTGTGCAAGCAATGTTTTACCTGAACCTGTCGGTCCAATCAGCAAAATATTACTTTTAGCAATTTCAACCGCATCTTTAGGCTTGTGACCTGTTTGAGATACTTTTAAACGTTTGTAATGGTTATACACTGCTACTGAAAGTGTTTTCTTTGCAGTGTCTTGACCAATTACATATTGGTCCAAAGCCGCACGAATTTCATGTGGTTTTGGCAATGGACGTGTTGCCCAATCGCCTGTTTCCACCTGTTGACTCGTTTGCACTAAGTCTAAGCACACATCCACGCATTCATTACAAATATATGCGTCCTCGCCTGCAATCAGCTTACCGACTTCAGACTGCGTTTTACCGCAAAATGAACAATGCTTTTGTCCTTGAGGAAGATCGGACATTTTCACTCCAAATTCTTAAATCTTATCTATAAATGTTTAGTCTTGAGGTCGTTTACTTAATACCTGATCCACTAAACCATATTCTTTTGCTTGCTGTGCAGTCATAAAATTATCACGATCTGTATCTTTAGCGACAGTTTCGTAATCTTGACCACTATGTTCAGCCATTAAACGATTTAAACGTTCTTTGATGAATAAAATTTCACGTGCGTGAATTTCAATATCCGATGCTTGACCACGGAAACCACCCAATGGTTGGTGAATCATCACACGCGCATTTTCCAAGCAATAACGCTTACCTTTTGCACCAGCATTTAATAAGAAAGCCCCCATAGATGCAGCTTGACCCATACAATAGGTCACTACATCAGGCTTAATAAATTGCATCGTATCGTAAATTGCCATACCCGCAGTCACTGAACCACCAGGTGAATTGATATATAAATGGATATCTTTATCTGGATTTTCAGCTTCTAAAAACAGCATTTGCGCGACAATAAGATTCGCCATGTTGTCTTCAACTTCACCAGTTAAAAAAATCACACGTTCACGTAAAAGACGTGAAAAAATATCGAAAGAACGCTCACCACGTGAAGATTGTTCTACGACTACTGGCACCAAAGCGCTTTCAATTGATGGAACATACATACGTTATTTATTCCTGAATTCTTGTTACTTCACTCATGTTCACAATATGAGGGATAATTGCTGAAAATGCAAAATATTCCCAACTTAATATCAGATATTTTTTGCATAAGTATTGTGAATGGAATGATTAAATCCATGTTTAAGCTCATAAAAAAAGGCGCCAAAGCGCCTTTTTTTAGATCAAACAACTTAGCCTTGTTGGCGCGCTTGTTGCTCTTTTAACAAATCTTGGTAGCTAACAACTTCATCAGTTACTTTAGCAGCAGCTAAGATATGATCAACAACTTGATCTTCTAACACTACGCCTTCAATTTGAGCACGTTGTTGCTTATCAGTTTTGAAATATTCAATCACTTCAGTCGGATCTTCATAAGAAGAAGCCATATCTTCGATATAAGCATCAACACGTGATTGATCTACTTCAAGTTTAGCATCAGCCAATACTTTGCTTACCAATACACCAAGTTTAACTGCTTTTTCAGCTTGTTCTTTGAACAATTCATCAGGAAGCATGCTGCTGTCAAATGCTTTAGCACCTTGAGCACCAAACTGCTGAGTAAATTGTTGAATCATTTGTTGACGTTGACGGTCAATTTCTTGAGCCAACATAGATTCAGGAACTTCTACGTCATTTGCAGCAACAAGTGCATCAAAAGTTGCACCTTTCACTTGGTTACGTAGGCCATTTTTAACTTCACGTTCCATGTTTTTGCGAACGTCAGCTTTTAATTTCTCTACGCCTTCTTCTTCAGTTAAACCGAAGATTTTAAGGAATTCAGCATCAATTTCAGGAAGTTTTTGTTTTTCAACAAGTTTAACTGTGATTTTGAATTGAGCTGCTTTACCTGCTAAGTTTTCAGCTTGATAGTCTTCAGGGAAAGTTACATCAATCACTTTCTCTTCGCCTTTCTTCATACCAACGATACCGTCTTCGAAGCCAGGGATCATACGACCAGAACCTAAAACAAGTTTAAAGTCTTCAGCAGCACCGCCTTCAAACTTCTCACCATCAACAGTACCTTCAAAATCGAAAGTTACTTGCATGTCTTTTTTAGCCATGCCTTTAGTTTCAGTCCATTCAGCGCGTTGCTTTTGAAGGTTTTCAAGCATTGCATCAACGTCTTTATCTGTTACTTCAGATGATTTACGTGATACTTCAAGACCTTCAAATTTAGCTTCAACTTCAGGATAAACTTCAACTGTAGCTTGATAAACTAAAGCATCATCTTTGTTTTCAACTTTGTCGATGTTTGGCATACCAACAGCGTTGATTTTTTCTTGTTGAATTGCTTCAAATACTGTGTCACGAATGATGTCGTTTACAACTTCTTGGTAAATACCAGCGCCGTATTCACGACGTACAACGTTTACTGGCACTTTACCTTGACGGAAGCCGTTGATCTTCACAGTTTTGGCAGTGCGTTTCAAGCGAGCTTCAAACTGCTCGTTAATACGGCTCGTCGGTACAGATACATTTAAACGACGGGCAACGCCCGAAACCGCTTCAGAAGTTACTTGCATGGCTTCCTCGATAGAATTTAATAATTACAGTTTTTCAAAAAGTGCCACATTATATGACAACATTTGAATATATACAAAACACCTGTGTAAATCATTTTATTTCGGTCACGGATTTCCCCATTATGTCGCTTTTTTAAACCAATCCCCTTCTTTGTAGTCAAAAGCCAGAAATCCGCATATTTTGAGAAATTTACCAAATTCAAATGCTTTAGTGACAATAGAATAAATTTATTTACATTTTGAAATATCTACAAATAAAACTAAATAAATAAAATTCAAAAAGTTAAGTGAAAATTCAACATATTTTCAATTCATTTTCTCATCATAAACTTTTAAAACTATCGACAAATTCAATTTCAAACAGATGAAATAAACAATAAGAATCATTATTATTCGCATACAAATTTGCACTACTCTTAGTGAGTTTAAGTATGTCTTTTATCAAATCACGCAAAAAGATTGTTACTACAGCAATCGCTTCATCTCTTTCAGTTATTGCAACGTCAGCCATCGCTCAAGACGAAATTGCAAAGCTTCCAATAATTAAAGCACAAGCAACGACTGAACAAGGTTTAAAAGTAGATCAGTCTGCCAATACAAAATTTGTTGCGCCACTTTTGGATACACCTAAATCTGTATCTGTTATTTCAAAACAGCTGATTCAAGATACTCAAGTAACAACACTTGCAGATGCACTTCGTACAGTTCCAGGAATTACCCTTGGCGCTGGTGAAGGTGGTAACCCAAATGGCGACCGTCCATTTATTCGTGGTTATAACTCTGAAAGTTCGATGTATATTGATGGGGTTCGTAACTCAACTTCTCAAAACCGTGAAATGTTTGCTATCGAGCAAGTAGAAGTCACTAAAGGTTCTGCTTCAGCAATGGGTGGTGCTGGAACTTCTGGTGGTAGCATCAATATGATTTCTAAAGTCGCTAAAAAAGGAGACTTTTTAGAAGGTTCTGTTGCTGGTGGTACAGATGATTACCAACGTATTACCCTAGATGGTAATAAAGACTTTGGCAATGGGATTGCTGCTCGTGTCGCTGTGATGGGTCATCATAATGAAAAGGCTGGTCAAGACGATGGCACTGAATATAAACGTGCAGGTATTGCACCAAGTATTACTTTTGGCTTAGACACTGCGACTCGTGCAACGTTAAGTTACTACTATTTAAAGTCAGACGATACACCAGATTCGGGTGTTCCATATCAATATGATACAACTAAAAAAGCAACCGTAGGTAAGCCTGTAGATGTTAAGCAAGGTATTTATTATGGTTGGTTAGATCGTGATTTCCAAAAACAAGAAAATCAAAACGGTACATTAAAGTTAGAACATGACCTTACTGATAGCCTCACTTTAAGTAATACGGCCGTTTATAGTAAATCAAAAAATAATTATTTATGGACTCAACCTGATGACAGCCAAGGAAATATTGTCAATGGAAAGGTTTGGCGCCGTGTAAACACCAATCTTACCAGCACAGACAGTTTTACTGATCAATTGGCTTTAACAGGTAAATTGAATACGGGTGCTTTCAAACATAAATTTAATGTGGGTGCAGAATACTCTAAACAAGATTCTGATCGTGGAACAAATATTGTTACTGATCCAAATACATCAAAAATTGGTGGTAGTTCAAGTAATAACAATGCAAATAACGCATGTTCACTCACAAATTCGAATGGCTGGTGTACTGACTTAAATAATCCTAATTCTCATGATGCATGGTTAGGCAATGTAAAAGCCAATCCGAATGTCACCAATATTACCTCTAAAACACAATCAATCTATGCTTTAGACAATATTGAAATCACGCCTCAGTGGTTACTTGATCTTGGTATCCGTTGGGATAAATTCGAAACGGACATGAAATATAATCAAGATTCAGGTTCAGGTGCTACAGCAATTAAAGCTGGTACACATTATAACTCTGACAATGATTTCTTTAACTATCAATTGGGTGTGACATTTAAGCCAGCTGATAATGGTTCTATTTACTTAAGCTATGCGACTTCTGCGAATCCTGTTGGTGTAGATGCAGGTGATGGTTCTGAAGGAATCAGTGTTCCTGGTCGTAATACGTCGGATGAACAATCACGTGCAATTAATAACTTAAAGCCAGAAGAAGTTAAAACCTATGAAATTGGAACAAAATGGGATCTTTTGGGTAATAAGTTAAACTTAACTGCTGCTATTTTCCGTACTGAAAAAGAAAATACACGTGCTTTAGACACAGACGGTTTTACGCGCAATATCGGTGAAACTCGTGTTGATGGTATAGAATTAGGTGCTAATGGTAATATTACCAACAAATGGGCAATCAGTGCTGGCTATACCTATCTAGATAGTGAAATCGTAGATGCTGGTTTTACAAAAAACAGTGATGGAAGTTACTCTCCTAGCTCAACAAATGGTAATCAAGTTCAAAACGTTGCTAAAAACTCCGCAACACTTTGGACGACTTACCAAGTGCTTCCTCAGTTGAATTTAGGTGTTGGTGCAATTGCCATGGACAAAGTTTATGGTGATGCTGCCAATACTAAGTATGTATCTGGCTATGTACGTTATGATGCAATGGCTCGTTACAACGTCAACAAAAATGTTGATTTACAGCTTAATGTAAACAACCTTTCAGACAAGCGTTATTTTACTAAAGCCTATGCATCTCACTATGCAACAGAAGCTGAAGGTCGTAATGCTGTCTTATCAATTAACTTTAAATATTAATAATTAATACTTTAAAAATTAAAGTGAAATGGCTCCTATTCATAGGGGCCATTTTTTACTGATAATTTAGTTCGTTGAATCTTTGATTGAAGAAAATCTCACCGTTATTAACTCTCACTTAAAAATATAGAAAATAACTCTATAATTTCCAATAGTTATTTTTTACCATTCATTAAAAACACTTTAAATTTCAGCAATATGATCAAAATCAATCAATCATATCCCCTATAGTTTTCTTTAATTATCTTTAATAAATTAAACAGTTTTTCCGTATGAATAATCACTTACAGTCATTGTTAATGAAAATAATTATCATTAGAATTCGCATCTAAAGAATTCTGTTACATGATTTAACATTTCCTCCATATTTACTGTACGTTCCTCACACTCATAAATGAATGTGCAGTTATGGAAATTCTAAAGTTACTCTTAGGGATACCTACAATGGCCAATATCAAAAGCCGTAAACATAACAAAGCGAAATCACTTGTTGCTTTAGCTGCTACCCTTCCTTTTATTGCACATGCTGCAACGACTGAGAGTGAACCAGTAAAACTTCCATTGATTACTGTAAAATCTGAAGTGGAAAATACGACATATAAGGCAGATCAGATTAGCTCTCCAAAATATACTCAACCATTACTTGATACACCTCAAACAATTTCCGTAATAAAAAAGGAATTATTACAAGAACAAGGGGCAACATCTTTAGTTGAGGCTTTGCGTAATACACCAGGAATCACATTACAACTTGGTGAAAATGGTAATACCAGTGCTGGTGATGCCTTTCAAATGCGAGGTTTTTCAACCCAAACATCAACTTATGTAGATGGTATTCGTGATCTAGGCGCTATAAGCCGTGATGTATTTAACTTAGAGCAAATTGAAGTCGTCAAAGGACCTTCTGGCTCAGAAGCAGGACGTGGAGCTGCGGCAGGCTATATTAACCTTGTAAGTAAATTACCTTATCTACAAAATAGTCGTTCTATTTCAGCAACCTATAACACTGCTGAACATGCTCGTCTGTCTGCTGATATTAATCAAGCGCTCAATAACAACACTGCTGTTCGCTTAAATGTTATGGGACAAAATGGTGGTATCGAGGGCCGTGACTATATTGAAAACAACAGCTATGCCGTTGCTCCTGCAATTGCTTTCGGTTTAGATACAGATACTCGTTTCTATTTATATTCACAACATGTTCGTCAGCGTAATATTCCAGATGGAGGTATTCCTACCATTGGTCTAAAAGGCTTTTGGAATACAGATTCAGATTTAGCCAAAGCACCTAAAGTTGATCGCGAAAACTATTACGGTCATATCGATGACCATGAAGATGTCGATGCAGATATAGTAACTGCAAAAGTTGAGACAGACCTTACTGAGAATTTAAAATTTACAAATATCTCTCGTTTTGGCAAAACCGAAATGGATCGTGTATTAACAGGGATCAATACACTAAGCAGAAATAATTCCACGGATCCATCGCAATGGACCATAACCCGCTCTCGCCAAGGTGTAGACCAAGAGAATAAAATTATTGCAAACCAAAGTACAATTAATTGGGGAGTTAAAACAGGCACTATCGAACATGATGTTGTTTTAGGTCTAGAATTATTAAAAGAACAACAATACACAAAAAGCTTATCAACGCAGACACCAGGTACTAAAGCACCAACCACACCAAATGCAAATTTATATCACCCCGATCGATATCAAGTTTTACCAAACTTAGTTGATACAGGTGGCTATTCAAATGGTACGACTGATACAGCAGCTTTATATGCATTCGATACATTGAAATTTGGAGAACGTTTCCAACTCAGTGGTGGTATCCGTGTTGATTATTATGAAACTGATTTCAAAGGTTTATCAGTTGCTACAAATGCAACAACTTTAGCTATCACCAAAACACCAACAAATTTAACAGCAAACGATACTTTGGTCAGCTGGAAACTAGGTGGCTTATTTAAGCCTACAAGCAAAAGTAGTGTTTATGCCGCTTATGCAAAATCGTTAACGCCTCCAGGAAGTGCTAACTTTAGTCTTTCTGCAGAAGGGATTAACAGTGCTGCGGCTAAACCACAAGAAACTAATAATTATGAAATAGGCACAAAGTGGGATTTGCTTAATGACCAATTGGCTGTAACAGCTGCTGCTTATTATACTGAAAATGAAAACCAATTTACTCAAGATGTGATTACTAAAGAATCCATTCAAGAAGGCAAAACGATAGTCAAAGGTATAGAACTCGGTGCAGTTGGTAAAATTACAGATGCATGGAATATTTCTGCTGGTGTTGCTCACATGAAAACTGAGCAAGAAAATCAACTCAGTATTAATGCAACAACTGGTGCAATTACCAAAACGAATAATGTCCGCTGGTCGCCAGAATGGACTGCAAGCTTATGGTCAACTTATGATATTAAAGGCTTTAAAGTTGGTGTTGGTGCACGTTATGTAGATGATCAAAAACGTGTCATCACTGACAGTACTTCACTTGCTGCAATGCCTTCTATTCCAAGCTATGTAGTATTCGATGCTTTAGTCGGTTATACATTCAATAAAAATACATCTGTAAATTTAAATGTCTACAACCTTGCAGATAAAGACTATATCAGTACATTAAATAATGGTGGTGGACGTGTGGTGCTTGGACAACTTCGTTCAGCAGCATTAACGCTGAACTATAAATTCTAAAATTCAATTAAATTTACATTTAGTTGAATGTCAAAAAGTAGTACATTCTCTGTGAATATACTACTTTTTTATTTGCACAAAATATTGTTTCAAGGAGTGATTAAATTCAATGATGCTACATATCCCCGAAGTCTTAAGCAAACAACAAGTTTCTGAGTTTAGAAAATTATTGGAAGATGAAAAACTTTGGGTGAATGGTAGAAACAGTGCAGGCGCTCAGGCACAACAAATTAAAAATAATTTACAAGTTGATGTGCAACATGAAGTCTATCAAATGATTTCCACACAGATTTTAAAAATCCTAAAACAAAACCTTTTAGTTCAATCTGCAGGATTACCAAAACATATTTTACAGCCTATGCTAAATTGCTATCAGGATTCAGGAAACTACGGCAACCATGTTGATAATGCAGTGCAATATTCGTCACTGACAGGACAAATGATCCGTACAGATGTTTCGATGACAATATTCTTATCCGAACCAGATGAATATGAAGGTGGTGAACTGATTGTTGAAGACAACTACGGTAGTCATGAAGTGAAACTTGATGCAGGCGATGCAATTCTCTATCCAGCTACGAGCCTACACCGTGTCGAACCAGTAACGTCTGGACAACGAATTGCCGCTTTTACATGGATGCAAAGCATGGTTAAAGATGATTGGCAACGTAGTATGTTATTTAATTTAGATATCACCATTATCAAACTACGTCAGCAATTGGGTGATAATGAAGAAGTGGTTAGTTTAACCAGTCATTATCATAACTTACTTCGTCAATGGGGCAATTTATGATTTCGACAACAGCAAATACTCCTATTACTCCACTCACTCAAATTCCAGCATATTTACAGACAATTGCGGATTACGAGAAACAAGCAGAACAGCATCTGCCTGAAAACACTTGGCACTACTTGCAAGGTGGGGCGATGGATGAGCAAAGTGTTCAAGAAAACTTACAACAATTTAAAAATATTCAACTGATTCCAAGACTGCTCAATGACTTAACTCAAGGCTCGACAGAGTGTGAAATTTTAGGGCAAAAATTTCCTCATCCAATTTTTCTTGCACCGATTGGACATCAACAATTGTTCCACCCAGAGGGCGAAGCTGCGGCTGCACTGGCAGCCGAAGTTTTAGGAAGTAATATCGTACTGAGTACTTTCACCAATACCGATATGCGAAGTTTAAAACAAGAAAACCCGCTAAAATGGTTCCAACTGTATTGGCAAGGTGATCGTGAAAAATCATTGGCCTTAGTTCGACTCGCAGAACAACAAAATTTTAAAGCGCTTGTGATTACAGTAGATTCACCGCATACAGGGATTCGTGATCGTGAACGTCGGGTGAATTTTCAATTGCCAGAAGGCATGCAACACCCCCATACACCTACCCACATTCCCCTGCCCGAAATTTCTGAGCATCAACATCCTGTATTCAACGGTTTAATGCAAATTGCACCCAAATGGGCAGATATCGAATTTATAATTGCCCATAGCCATTTGCCTGTAATTTTAAAGGGTGTGCTACATCCACTCGATGCAAAAAAAGCAGTCGAAATCGGCGTAAAAGGCTTAATCGTTTCTAATCATGGTGGGCGAGTACTCAATAGCAGTATTTCCCCACTGACCGCCTTAGCAAAAATTAAGGCCGTTGTTCCTCATGATTTTCCTTTACTTTTGGATGGTGGAATCCGTCGTGGTACAGATATATTTAAAGCATTGGCTTTAGGCGCATCTGCAGTGCTGATTGGCCGTCCTGCGATCTACGGGCTCACTGTTGCTGGTGCTTTAGGTGTGGCCCATGTGATTAAAATTTTAAAGGAAGAATTTGAAATTACCATGGTATTAATGGGAACTGCTACCGTAAAAGAAATCAATCAAGAATATATTTTTCAAGATTAAGTCATTCAAAGGAAATTTTTCTCTCAACTGATATTTTTTATGCAAATTAAGGAAATTATTTCCAAGATAATTGTTTTAGAATTAATCTCAAGTTAAACCATTTGTAAGTTATCAGTGTTTAGATTTATCTCGTGTTACCCACGTATAAATTTATGAAAATTTACTGTGTTTTCATCTTAAAAACACTTGTAAATTGAACAGATAGACACAATCTATATTTGTAGTAAGTTGCCTTTACCCAAGAGACGAGCAACAACAACTACACAAGGAGTTACCTCATGATGTTGGCTGATCCAAGTAAAAAATATCGTCGCATGTACCAACGTGTAGACTTGCCTGACCGTCAATGGCCAAATAACGAAATCAATAAAGCGCCAATTTGGATGAGTACCGACCTTCGTGATGGTAACCAAGCGATTTTCGAGCCAATGAACATCGAACAAAAATTCAAAATGTTCGAAATGTTGGTCAAAATTGGCTTTAAGCATATTGAAATTGGCTTTCCTTCAGCATCACAAGTTGATTTTGATTTCACCCGTAAGTTGATTGAAGAAGGTCATATTCCAGATGACGTTTATATCGAAGTCTTGGTGCAAGCGCGTGATCATTTAATTGCACGTACTTTTGAGGCTTTACAAGGTGCAAAACGTGCCATTGTGCATATCTATAACTCAAATTCACCCACTTTCCGTAAAAAAGTATTGAATGTTGATGCCAATGGTGCAAAACAATTGGCAATGAATGCGGCAAGCAAAGTAAAAGAATATGCAGCCAAACAGCCTGAAACTGAATTTATTTTTCAATACAGTCCAGAATGTTTTACAGCAACAGAATTAGAAGTTGCTAAAGATGTTTGCGATGCAGTAACTGAAATTTGGGAAGCATCGCCTGACAATAAAGTTATTTTAAATTTACCTGCAACTGTTGAGGTATCTGGCCCGCATGTCTATGCTGACCAAATCGAATGGATGCATCGTAATTTGCAACGTCGTGATGGTGTGATTATTTCAGTACATTGTCACAATGACCGTGGTTGTGGTATTGCAGCATCTGAGTTAGCGATCATGGCTGGTGCTGATCGTGTTGAAGGTTGCGTATTTGGGAATGGTGAACGTACTGGTAACGTTGACGTTGCTGCAATTGCATTAAACATGTACACACAAGGTGTGGCATGTGAGTTAGATTTCTCAAACATTAATGAGATTATTGCCACAATAGAAGAATGTACTGGCTTGCCTGTACACCCACGTCACCCATATGCTGGTGATTTGGTCTTTACTGCTTTCTCTGGTTCTCACCAAGATGCAATTAAAAAAGGCTTTGAGTTCCAAAAAGACGAAGAAATTTGGGATATGCCTTACTTACCAATCGACCCTAAAGATTTAGGTCGTGATTATGATGCTGTGATCCGTGTCAACTCACAGTCAGGTAAAGGCGGTATTGCGTACTTATTAGAGTCTAACTATAACGTGGTTTTACCTCGTCGCTTACAGATTGAATTCTCACAAATTGTTCAGCAAGTTGCAGATGAAGAAGGTGTTGAAGTTTCAGCTCAACAAATTTGGACCTTGTTTAAAGACACCTATGTTGCTGCAAAAGATGCACACTATTCAGCGAAAAATTATAGATTGTCAGATGAAAATGGTAGCCAAGTGATTGAGCTTGATGTGGTCATCAATGGTGAAACTCAGCGCTTACGTGGTGAAGGGAATGGTCCAATTTCTGCGATTTTAAATGCACTTCAATTACCAATTGATGTCTTAAACTACGAAGAACGCAGTATCAGTTCTGGTGCACATGCAAAAGCATTGGCATTGATCGAACTTCAAGTCCAAGGTACAGGTAAATCTGCATTCGGTGCTGGTGTGCATGACAATATTGTTACCTCTTCAATTGAAGCAATTATAGCGGCAACCAATCGTTTGATTGACCAAGGTGTTTTAAGTACTGAACAAGTCATCGCTGCTGCTGTATAAGCGATATCAGTTAAAAGACTTTAGAAAGGATGCCCCCTAGTGGTATCCTTTCTTTTATTTATTGATGTTATCAAGCAATCTCTTCGAACAGCTTTATATCTTTTAAAAATAATTTAAAGATAAAAAGATACATGGAAATTTCATCCATGATTGTTTGAGATCAGACTGGTGTTGGCGAGTAGTGAACACGTTTGGCGATGAGAAGCAAAGTTTGACAAGATCGCTCTCTGATAAAGCTTAGCTTTTCATTTTTTCGAAAGAAGAATACGTTGAGCCTCAGCAAAGTCAAAACATTCATTGTGACTCTACTCGACATCATCACTCATCCTGAAGTGAACTTTAATGATAAAAGCTATTGTGAAAACCATGGAATATCATTAATTTATTAGCCATACAGATGACTTAGATATCTCTAATATCCGTAATTTATCGACCTTCTAAAATTTTAAGGTGAACATTTCCAGTGTCTTTTCCAGCTGATTCAGTGGGGCTCGTTACTCCACAAAAGTTTGAATTTGAAGAACCGTTAGAGCTTGAGTGTGGTCGAGTATTGCCACGCTATGAAATCATGGTGGAAACCTATGGTGAGCTCAATGCAGATAAATCAAATGGAATTTTGATTTGCCATGCACTTTCAGGACATCATCATGCGGCTGGCTATCACCATGAAGACGATAAAAAAACCGGCTGGTGGGATGCATGTATTGGGCCAGGTAAAGCCATTGATACCTCGAAGTTTTTTGTGGTCGCACTCAACAATATCGGGGGGTGTAGTGGCTCAACAGGACCCACTTCACCTAACCCTGAAAATGAAAATCGCCCATACGGTCCCGACTTTCCATTAGTGACTGTACGTGATTGGGTTAAAACTCAAGCCCTCCTCTCTGACCGCTTAGGGATAGATGTTTGGTATTCAATCATTGGTGGTTCTTTAGGTGGCATGCAGGCTTTACAATGGTCTGTGGACTATCCTGACCGTTTACAAAAATGTGTCATCATTGCCAGCGCACCAAAGCTTTCCGCACAAAATATTGCATTTAACGAAGTGGCACGTCAGTCCATTTTGTCTGATCCAGATTTTCACAATGGCCGCTATTTAGAACTCGATAGTTATCCAAAACGTGGCTTAATTTTGGCACGTATGGTGGGTCATATTACCTACCTTTCTGAAGAAGCCATGAAACAAAAATTTGGCCGTGATTTAAAATCAGGCAAGTTTATGTATGGTTTCGATGTTGAGTTCCAAGTTGAAAGCTATCTGCGTTATCAAGGTGAACAATTCAGTCGTAACTTTGATGCCAATACTTATCTGATCATGACCAAAGCTTTGGATTATTTCGATCCATCACGTGAATATGAACAGTCACTGACTAAAGCATTATCTAATACCAAATGCCGCTTTCTAGTGGTGTCATTTACAACAGACTGGCGTTTTAGCCCAGAACGTTCGCAAGAGATTGTCAACGCCTTGATTACCAATCAAAAACCTGTGAGTTATTTGGATATTGATGCTGAGCAGGGCCATGACTCATTCCTATTCCCTATCCCCTTGTACGTCAAATCCTTACGTGCATTTTTAGGTGGTATTGAACACCTTAATTCAACACCTAAGGAGGCTTTGTAATGCGTATTGACCAACAGCTTGCAGAAAAATGGATCAATGCTGGTGCAAGTGTGCTCGATTTAGGTTGTGGTGATGGCGAATTATTGTCACAAATGAGCAAAAAACAGCAAATTCATGCTTACGGGCTAGAAATCGATCAAGAAAAGATTGCAATTGCCGTCAGCAAAGGGTTAAATATTATACAACAAGACTTAAACCTCGGTTTGGGACGCTTTGCCGACCAGTCTTTTGACTATGTGGTTATGGCACAAGCTTTGCAAGCTGTAGATGCACCTGATGTGCTTCTGCGCGATATGGTGCGTGTGGGGAAACAAGCAATTATTACGTTTCCTAACTTTGCGTATTGGAAAACACGGTCTTTCCTTGCACTGAAAGGCAAGATGCCTGTTTCTGATGCCTTACCGTATATGTGGTACAATACACCTAATATCCACTTATGCACCTTTCGTGATTTTGAAGCATTATGTGCTGAAAATCAGATTCAAATTATTGATCGACTCGCTGTAAATGGGAACCAACAAGGTAGCTTTTTAAGTAAAGCCATACCGAATTTGTTCGGCGAAGTCGCTATTTATCGAGTGAGCGCTCTATGAAGAAATTATTATTAGGCAGTACGTTATTTTTTGGGCTAGTGAGTATTCAAGCCCATGCGGACTATGTACCGCAGCAACAACAATCTGTATCAGCAATGGCAGCACAATATGCACATATGAATGTGACAGATTTGCAAAAAGCAGCGAAAGCTGGCCAACCTGCTGCACAATTTTATTTAGCAACACATTTCCAGGCTGGTACTGGCGGTGTATCTAAAGACCTTAAACAAGCATTTACATGGTTTAAAGCTGCGGCTGACCAAGGTATTTCTGCGGCTCAGTTGAATGTTGGTCGTATGTATGCTGATGGTTTAGGCGTTTCTAAAAGCGAAACATCTGCGCGTCAATACTTTGAAAAAGCAGCGAGCCACGGCGATAACCGTGCAAGCTTTAATCTTGCGGTGATGGAAGAGCAAAAGAAAAACTACATGGGCGCTTATCAGTGGTATGAGCTTTCTACACGTGATGGTATGTTAGACAATAAAGTGATTAACATGTCGCAAACCAAAAAAACTGCTTTGGCTGCTAACTTAACTCAAGACCAAATTCGTACTGCGACACAACGTGCAGATCAATGGATTCAAGCTCAATAATTTGATTTTCATCGATCATAAAAGCACCTTCGGGTGCTTTTTTTACTGCTATCCATTTAAGTATTTCAACTGGGATTGTTGACAATGCAAGACCTATTCAAACAATTAATTCAATATGAATGCGGGTTGCATCATCGTGATCGTCAAAACTTTCAAATACTTGATCAACGGTTACATCCAGATTTTAAAGAAATTACCAAATCAGGGTGGGTTGTGCATAAAGCCCAAATGATTGAAGCACTTTTAAACGATACAGATACCGACATCATTCAAGCACAGGATTTTCAAGTTCAGTCGTTATCTGATCATAGCGTTTTACTGACCTATCAAAGCCATCAAATCAATGTGGCAACTCAAGCTCAATACAATGTGGCTTTACGCAGTTCAATTTGGGTTATGAATGATCACGGTATATGGCAAATGATTTTCCATCAAGGCACCACTTGTGCATTTGAGAAGTAAATCGAGTTCTTCTATGTATGGAAAAATATGCAAAAGAAAAAATATTATGCTTCACGCAAACAAATGATTCCTTTGGCGATTTTTGCTGGAATTTTGGCCTGCCCCTTTTGGGCTGCGACCGTGCTTTTAATCTTGGAAATGTCTGAATGGAAGAATGGCTTAAAAAGTCTCTTTTCGCTATTTCTTGTTACGCCATTGGGTCTCATTGCTTATTTTTTCAGTAATAAAGCTATTCAGATGTTTAGCAATCAACGTCCTATTTTAACCCTCTCCCAAGACATGATTAGAAGCATTGATTTTAAAGGTAGAGTGATAATTAAAAAACACATTAAAATACCAGAGATCTATGAAGTTGAGCTCAAAAAAACCTTACTTGATCGACAATACTATTTACTTTTTATCATGAAAGATAACAGCAAACAGAAACTCAATGTTGGACTAGGTTTTATGAAAAATGAGGATGTTCTCGATTTAAAACAACAGTTAGACAAACGCATTAGCGCAAAAGCAAAACATATCCAGTAAAGCGTAAAGGACGAGAGAATTTAGCCGCATTTTATGACACAGATTAAGTTAAAATAACTCAATTTTAAATTTTGAGTCTGCATCATGTCATCAAAAGATTGGTTATCACAAGGAACACTGGTACTCGCAAGCAATAACAAAGGCAAAATTGCTGAATTTGAAAAATTGTTTGCTGAATTGACTTTACCCGTTGAAGTGATTCCTCAAGGTCAACTGAATATCGAAGACGCGATTGAAGATGGCTTAAGCTTTATTGAAAATGCAATTATCAAAGCACGTCATGCGAGCCGTATTTCAGGTAAACCTGCGATTGCAGATGATTCTGGGATTTGCGTTCCCGTATTAGATGGAGCACCTGGAATTTACTCTGCACGTTATGCAGGTGAGCATGGCGATGATGCAGCCAATAATGCAAAATTGCTGGAAAACCTTAAGCCTTTACGCCAAGACGATCAAGCGATTGAAGCAATGTTCGTATGTGTATTGGCATTGGTTGAACATGCAGATGACCCTTTACCACAAATCTTCCAAGGGATCTGGCAAGGTGAAGTACTAGAGCAAGCTCGAGGTGAAAATGGCTTCGGTTATGACCCACTGTTCTGGTTACCTGAGCTAAATATTTCAAGCGCAGAAATGAGTAAAGCAGAAAAGAACAAAATTAGCCATCGTGGCCAGGCGATGCAATTGTTTAAAGCAAGCTTGAAATAAGCAGTTAAAACCAGCCGTTTAAAATCATACGATTTTGTTAGATTCCTCCTCGCCTTTGAGCAAAGGAGGAATATGATGGATATCGCTAAAGCTTATCTAAAACGAAGCAAAATAAACCGATAAAACTATAAAAAATGAATCAACACACCATATAGGACGCATACCACACAACTGACTATCGTTCCCGAAGCAATATATTTTGCTGAAACCCCAGTGCCTTGATAGTGGGTTTCCAATGCGACAATATTGGCAGCTGGCGGTAAACAAAACAGTAAAAACATCACCCCAATATATTGATGGATCTGTGGAACAGGTAAAAAGAAATAAGCCAGACTGCACAATACAACACCACAAACTAACTTTAATATTGCAAGCTTAGTACTGGACAGTAAATCCTCGATATGCACTTTGGTTTTTCTTAACCACATCCCCAATACACACATACCGGTAAAACTCATACTCCATTTAGCCAGAGTATAAATCCAATTAATCCAATCATTTGTCTGAAACTGTTGCACATCAAAACAACGTAAAAGCCCTGCAATGATCAAGGCAATCACAGGTGGCGATTGCAGTACTTTTTTGATAAGCAATTGTTTGGATTGCGGGGCTGAACTTACCGAAGTCACAGCCCAAGAGTTTCCAAAAATTGAAACCCCGATATAGAGCGGTATCATCAGCATACTATTGTCTGGACCAAATATAGCCAAGGCAATCGGAAAGCCGAGCCATGCCATATTGGTATAGCTAAAACACAATGAAGCTAAACGATCTTTAGACAGCGTGAGATAAATAAAGAAAAGCGTAAAGCACGAGAAAAAAGCAAATAAGATTAAAGCAATACTGCCCGATTTATAAAATACCATATTGTAAATAATCACAATCGGGATAAATAAGCGAGCCAGCAGCAAAGACATGAATGATTTTAAGTTTACTGAAAATTTGCTATTTGCCAGTATCAGCCCACAGATAAATGATAAAACTGGAAATAACAAAGCCACAATACAACACCTTATTCTCAAATCATGAACATACTAGCATTTTCCAAATATAGATGACGTTTAACATATCAAAATAATTTATAAATATTGTCTGTCTTTAAATTGAAATATTAGTGTCACTTTTTTGTCATGGATAACTGTTGTTATAGCTGTTAATAAATAGGAGTTAAAACTATGGCTGGATTATCGATTTGGCATGTACTTATTTTTGCAATCGTTGTGATTCTACTATTTGGTACATCAAAGCTAAAAAACTTAGGTAAAGATGTTGGTGGTGCCGTAAAAGATTTTAAGAAATCAATTAAAGAAGAAGAGGCAACAACTGCTTCACTGACTGAAACGCGTACACTAGAACATCAAACTAGCAATACTGATGTGAACTCTACAGTAAAACACTAATCGGTGAGGCGTAGATCATGTTAGATGTTGGATTTTCAGAACTGTTAGTGTTTGGGATCATTGCGCTCTTGGTATTGGGACCAGATAAACTTCCTGAAGCTGCGCGTTTTGCTGCCAAATGGTATAGCAAATTTAAACGTGCAATTAGTAGTGTCCAAAATGACATCGACCGTGAATTACGTCTTTCTGAATTTAGAGAACAAATGCAACAAGAGATGCAAAAAATTCAAGAACTTGAACAAAAAATGCAGGCTCAAATGCAAGAGTTACAACAACAAAAAATTGCTGTAGAACAAGAAAGTCATCTCGCAATAACAGACAATAAAAAAACTCACACCACTTATCATAAACTCGATATTACGGTTCCCGCTATTTATATGTCAAAGACTTGGTTAGATAAACAAAACTGTACTGTAACTCGACCACAAATTGTTCTTGTTAAAGAAGTACCGCAATTGAAGGTGGCTGTATGAGCGACTCATTAGCACCACAAGTACATGATGCCTCGTCTACCGAGATGCCGGCTTTAGATGCAATGCCGATTACTCAACACCTGATGGTATTACGTAAGCATTTATTTAAAATTGTTGGCGCACTCATCGTTATATTTTTTTGTTTATTGCCATTTGCCAATAAGACCTATATTGCATTATCAGAACCACTCAGAAAACAATTACCTGCAACCTCAACCATGATTGCAACTGATGTTACAGCAACATTCATGGCACCGTTTAAGTTAAACTTCTTTATTGCGCTGATGTTGGCGATGCCCTTTATCATCTATCAACTTTGGGCTTTTATTAAACCTGCATTATACGAAAAAGAAAAAAATCTAGCATTTCCGTTGCTGTTTGGCAGTATTGTGCTGTTTTATTCAGGGATCGCTTTTGCTTACTTTATTGCATTGCCATCCATCCTGCATTTCTTTATCAGTGTTTCACCAGAAACCGTCGCGCCAATGACGGATATCAATAGTTATTTAAGCTTCTGCCTAAAATTATTCTTGGTCTTTGGCGTAACCTTTGAAATCCCGATCATTACTTTAGTGTTAATTTTAGTTGGTTTCGTCACCACTAAAACATTGGCTGAAAAGCGCCGCTTTATCGTGGTGGGATGTTTCTTCGTATCTATGTTTATTACCCCACCAGATGCAATTTCAATGATCATGCTCGCAATTCCAATGTGGATGCTATTTGAGCTGGGTTTATTGCTGGGTAAAGTAATTGAAAAACGTAAAACTGTAGATGCTTAAGTATCAAAATAAAAAAGCTTTTTAATATTTAAATGACTTCTTTTGAGGTCATTTTTTATTTTAAGAATGTTAAATTCTTTTTAAAAACAATTATAAAAACAAGTCTATCGCTTAATCTTCTACCCTTTTATTCAAATACATTAGATCTATTTCACAAGTCGAAAGTGATCAGGTTGAGTGAATTATATTGTGATTAAAAGTCCCTTCTCCCCTCGGGAGAAGGTTAGGATGAAGGGGATTTTATGTTGATCTATGCTTTTAATAAGCGCTTAGAAAAGAAGCCTATTATTAAAATCTCTTTATGAAACATCTCTATTAAAAAACAACTACAAGTTAATCCTGTTGATTCAATTCACCAAGCACATATCATGCTCAAATCAGTCATATCTCAATGTTTATAGAAATTGAACAGCACAGTAATTATCTAAATACAAATATGACAATCCTATTACTTTCTTAAAATAAGATTAAATTTAACCAATATTAAATATAAGAGTAAGAGATCTTACACATTTGTTCTGTATGTTTTTAAGCTGAATCAAAATCACATTTAATCAAGACTTAAAGCCAAAGGGAATCGTATGACAGACCTCACGCCATATCATGAAAATCAAGAGTTAGATAACAATACTTCGAATAACACACATTTCCGTGACATTTTAGAACAACGGATTTCTCGTCGTAGTTTAATTACAAAAACAGCAAGTGGTGCAGCTGCTCTCGCTTTAGCATCGAGCCTAGTCGGCTGTAATGACGACGATGACAATAATTCAACACCAACCACGACCGTTAAAAAACCAGAAAAATTCACCTTTAACCCTGTTGCAAAAAACCTCAATGACATCGTCACTGTTCCTGCTGGTTATGAAGCAAATGTGCTTTATGCTTTAGGTGATCCATTAACGCAAACGATCCCTGACTGGGATGATAACAATGTTCCTTCAGGGGTCAGCTTTACAGCACGTTCAGGCGATTGTCATGATGGTATGAGCTATTTTGGCTTAAATTCCAATAGCTCTAAATATGATGCGAAAGCCTCAAACCGTGGCTTATTGGTCATGAACCATGAATACATTAATCAAACCTTCTTACATCCTAAAGGTGCAACAAAAGTAAATGGCCGTCGCCCAGAAGATGAAGTGATTCGTGAAGTTAATGCACATGGTGTCTCCGTCATTGAATTAAAAAAAGATGCAACCACACAAAAAGTAGAGATTGTAAAAAGCTCTCCATTTAATCGCCGTATTACAGCGTCAACGGTCATGGACTTTGCAGGCACAGTTGCAGGTTCCGATTTGGTAAAAACCAAATACTCAAGCTCAGCAAAGCAAACACGTGGCACACATAATAACTGTGGTAATGGTTATACGCCTTGGGGAACTTACCTCACCACAGAAGAAAACTTTATTGGATACTTTGTGCGTAATAAAGGTGACGATGCAAAACGTAGTGCGGCTGAAATCATCGCACTGAATCGCTATGGTTTAAAAGATGGTGCCAGCTCACGTTATGGCTGGGAAACTGCGATTGGGGCAATCGAGAGCCAAGACTTATATGACCGTTGGAACTCTTCAATTACCGCTGACTCAGCAGACAAAGATTATCGCAACGGCGCAAATACCTTTGGTTGGATTGTTGAAATCGATCCGTTCGATAGTCGTTCAAACCCCGTTAAACGTACATCTTTAGGTCGCTTTGCACATGAAGACTGTCGTTCAAGTCGCTTAATCGAAGGGGAAAATCTGGCCTTCTATATGGGCGATGACTCACGTGGCGAATATATCTACAAATTTGTATCTGATGCGAAGTGGGATGCAAAAGATGTGAATGGTGGCTATCGCGCTGGCGATAAATATATGAACAGTGGCAAGTTATATGTTGCGCAGTTCAATAATGATGGTACAGGTAAATGGATTGAATTGGCATACGGTAAAAATGGTTTAAATGATAGCAATACAGTCTATCCTTTTAGATCTCAAGCCGATGTCACTACTTTTGCACGTTTAGCCGGTGATTCGGTCAAAGCCACCAAAATGGATCGTCCAGAATGGGTTGCGGTGAACCCAGAGAATGGTGAAGTCTATGTCACCCTGACAAATAACTCGAACCGTGGTACAGCACATGCATTAGATGCTGCAAATCCACGAAACTATAGCGACCCAGAAGGCGGTAAAGGCAATGTAAATGGTCACATTATCCGCTTCCATGAAAAAGATAATAAAACCACTGCTGAAAGTTTTACTTGGGACATCTATCTCTTTGGTGCTGAAGCAAAAATGGCCAGTAACATCAACTTATCTGGGTTAAATGATAACAATGATTTATCTTCACCAGATGGTATGTGGTTCGATCCACGTGGTGTACTTTGGATTCAAACGGATGATGGTGCTTATACAGATACCACCAATTGTATGATGCTTGCTGCACTCCCTGGTAAAGTCGGTGATGGCGCAAAAGCAATATCATCTGCTGGGCAAGAAACGATCGTGGGTAAACAAGTCACTGATGAAAACCTGCGTCGCTTCCTAACAGGCCCAAAACAATGTGAAATCACGGGTGTCACCATGACACCCGACTACAAAGCCATTTTTATCAATGTTCAGCATCCTGGTGAAGACTCACCTAGCTTTGATAAGCCATCAAGTAACTGGCCTGCCTCACAAAAAGATCCAAGCAATAAGACCGCTCGCCCGCGCTCTGCAACTGTCGTCATTACTCGTAAAGATGGCGGTGTAATTGCTGGCTAATCAACTAAATTTATTGTTTTAAAGCCATAGTGATGAAAGTTGCTATGGCTTTTTATTTTTCAATAGCGCGCTTAATCTCTACTAACTCGCCCATATGTTCACCTTGTTGCGTTTTTTCGACCCAATCAATCTGAGTGTGACTTATGGTTAAGAAGTTGGAACAGCGTGTCCCATAAATTGGACTTTGAATAAATGTTGAAGACAACAAAGCTTCCATCTCAGGATTAATTCCAGTATTGGGCAGTAAATCAGGAATAATTTTACGTTCATCTTCTAAAATATCCCAAACAGCGAATTGTAGATCTTGTTCAGAGATAGAAGGAACTTGCAGCATGGGTAAAAATTCTTGGGTAAAGCGTTTACGTAAATGCTTGGTTTTTTCCCAATCGTCTGACATCAAGCCATTTGAAACGACAAATACACCTTGGGATAATACTTGAGGGGCTTCACCACGATTACTCATATAAACGGCTTGCTGTTGATCACCCACAAATAAGTTAAAACCTGCATAATCTCTTTGCCGCTTTTCCAGTGTTTGTGCAAAACGAATCGGTGTTTGATCTGACTCTAAAAAAGCTTGAATCAAATAGCCTCGTGTAGTCGGATAAGTTTGTTTATCAGCACCATCACGATAATTGGTAATCACTGCCCAACGTCCCTGTGGTGTGACCCCCATCCATGTCCCGCCGGATTGCAAATCTTGCCCTGCAATAATCGGACTGTTCGACCATGACTGTAATTGAGTGCTTGGACGATGGTAGAATTCGTCACGATTTGAAATTAAACAAACAGGTAAATCATCCAAAACTTGCCAAGCCAATGCCACAATACACATAAAATACATTCCATGAAGTTTACACATTGAATGTACAACATTTTTAATATGTTTCAGCTAAAATCTGTGCAAAATAGAAAATCAAGGATTAGGAATGCTCACCTACCCGAATATTGACCCAATTGCGATATCACTGGGTCCACTCAACGTCCATTGGTATGGACTGATGTATCTCTTGGCATTTTTATGTGCTTGGGGAATTGCTACTTATCGCGCTAAACAACGTGCTGACTGGAACTCTGAAATGGTTTCAGATCTGGTGTTCTTTGGCGCACTTGGAGTTGTGCTCGGTGGTCGTGTTGGTTATGTCTTATTTTACGAGTTTGGCAAATTTTTAGCAGATCCTATCTGGCTATTTAAAGTCTGGACTGGTGGTATGAGTTTCCACGGGGGCTTCCTTGGTGTAATGATCGCCATGCTTTTGTGGTGTCATAAATATAAGAAAACTTGGTTTGAAACCCTGGACTTCATTGCACCCTGTGTACCGACGGGCTTGATGTTTGGTCGAATTGGAAACTTCATCGGTGGTGAATTATATGGTCGTCAAGTTTCTGACCCTAACTTTGCGCTAGGTATGATCTTCCCGACTGATCCACTACATTTGGTTCGTCATCCATCTCAGCTCTATCAAGCGCTGTGTGAAGGACTGCTGCTGTTCCTTATTCTATGGTTCTATAGTGCTAAACCACGCCCACGTTATGCCGTATCTGCAATCTTTCTAATGGGTTATGGCTGTGCTCGATTCTTTATGGAATTCTTCCGTGAACCTGATGCTGATCAAGGTTATATCCTGTTCGGCTGGATGACCAAAGGTCAAATCCTCTCATTCCCAATGATTCTGATTGGATTGTGGTTGATTTGGTACGCTTACCAAAAGAAAATTTTTGACTGGGGTCCACAAAAAAATACTTAAACCTTATGGGCTAAGTTTAAAAAGGTGAAGCTAAGCTTCACCTTTTTTATGCTAAATTATCATTATCCAATTTAAACGAAATCACTATGCTTGAATTTTGGTTTGATTCTAAAGTCTCGGTTGCAAAGAAGCTCATTTTTCTTATTTTATTGGCACTGGTTACTATTGGACTATATTGGTACCAGCCTCTAACCCCTGATAATATTTTACTTTTTGCAGGTACAGGTATTATTTTTCTGATTTGTCGATACTGTAAGGTTCATTTTGCAGCTCAACGTCCAACAGGATTTCTTTATCGTTTATTGACCTGGATTCCACTGGCTTTAGTTTTGGCATTGGTTTTTAAAAACATGAACAATGGTGAAATTTTAATCCCAGGCGCTCAAGGTATTGGCTTTATGGCCCTAGCGGTTTGTATTTTTTCACCACTCTCCCTACTCAATAAAAACTCATCTGAACAAGTATCTAAATAATGTTAGATTTTTGGTATTCAGCGCGCTGTAGCCGTGAAATGAAAGTGATCATCTCAATCTTAACCTGTGTGATAATTTATTATTGCGCCACGATTGAGAAGTTAAGTCCAACGTTTACCGTGATATGTTTAGCAATTGGAATCTCTACACATTTATTAAGAATACTGGGGCTAAAAATTGCTCAACATAATGTCTATGCTCAAGGTTTTAAAATTTTATTTTCAATCTACCCATTGCTTGCACTTATGCTTTTAATGGCTTTTTTACCCGCACAACATAAAATATTGACCTCGATTCAAGCGGTTGGCTTTGCTGCATTGGGTCTATTTATCATGTCAATTTATCAAAATCGCGCAAAACGTTTTGACTAAAGGTGTTGTAGTAAAAAAGCATAGTAATAAAAAAGGAAGCCTTTCATTCCAAAAGCTTCCTTTTTTATCTTTTAATCCGTAATAGATTAAATGCTTTTGACTGTGAAACTAAGCAGCTAGACGATAATATTCATAGGTTACATTTGGGTCTTTATACACATCGTAACTACGTTGTCTAAAATCAGAAACCCATTGAGAACCTGTAAATCCAGCAATATGACCATAACGATGACGACTAGTACTGTTGATGATATAAATATCACCTTCTTGAGGATTATCGAAGTCAGGACGGATTTGCTTATAACCAATCTCAGTTAAAGTCGAACCCCAATCTGAAGCGGCAACAGGATGATCAGAAAAACGCGCACCGGCTGATTCAAGCGCTATACGCACATATCTTGCACAACGATGTGCAGTAGTACTACGTGACATACTGACAAGTTTTTCAGTAAATTTGCTAATATCGATTAAGCTTTCTTTCTTAAATGCTTCAGTTTGATTTTTAAAAGTTTCAAATGCTTTATTTTTTAAGTATTCATCTGGTCGAAAATTATTATTTTGATTTTCCGATCGAATCTGAATATGAACCGTGGGATTCACGTATTCATTCATATTAACATTGTGGTCGTAAATCATGCATTGTCCTCAAACTGCCCTTTTGAATTGATTCAAACCACCTTGTTTAAACCAATAACAACTTTTCACAAGCCATGAATAGTAATCAGCAATTCTTAAAATGTAGACTTAAAACATGTAAAAAAATATGTAAGTGTTAATAAATCTCATTTGTAATGCCTCAAGCTACTGAAACTGCTGACATTACACAATTCATCATCTGGGTTTGTTTGTTTAAAAATTAATCAATAAAAGTTTGCTCGGCCGTATCATTAAAATATTTTCTTAATCTAATCAACACATTAAACTGTCAATTGAGTCACACTTTTGTTTTATGAATTCAGCAAAATCGTATGCCAAAGAAAGATTTTTTCAATAAAAAGCTGACGTTATCAACATCAGCTTTTTAGAAATTATGCCGTCGGTGCTTAATAACAATCCCAGTTATACACCACTTTAGAGAAATCTCTTTTTTCAAGATCATCAGGATGAATAAAGAAGTTCCCTACACCTGAGTCGCCCCACATGATCTCAATACCTTCAGCTTCACCTGTATCAATCTGCAACAGCAAAATATAATCTTGAATAGATTCATTGTATTCACGCGGATCAGATTGAGTAAAAAATGGATATCCCCCTAAACGATGACCGCTTGCAGAAAAAACTTCACTGTACTCATCACAAAACTCTTCCTCATCTTCTCTTTCATAAGGGTCTGTGACTTTTTGAGCAAAATCAAAATTATTCATATCAATATAGCTTTCAGCCTTCTCAAACTGAATCGCAGACTGCCCTGCGATAGGACTATAAATATCGTCCTCAGCAAAACTTGGAAAATCGCTTTGTAAAAGTGCAAGATCTTGCTCAATCTTGTCATAAAAAACCACGCGAAAGCCATCTTGCTTTTTTTGATCATCAAAATTGAGACCATATAAATCATCATGCGGATTGATAAAAAACTGTAAAATTCCAGATTTTGGATAATGTTGATTTTCTGGCACTTCTGCAAAATTGATCTGCGCCAATAATTGTAGGTCATCCCCTTCCGTGCTCTGCGGATATTGCTTACCTACAGGTAAATAAGGACTTCCCCCCACTTTGCTTTGCCAAATCTGTAAATCTTCAGTCGGCACTAATGATATTTCTATACTGTCTTTTTTTGTCGCAATAATTTGCGTTTTATATGGCTGTAAACATGCTGGGAGCTCATTCAAATTTATACTCATTTTCAAATACTCTTAGTTTTAGCTGTTAGATGGATGCAAAACAGAAAATAATCTAGCTTAAAAAGAAACTCAGATTAGTATAAACTCTGAAGCTATTCAGAAACATTACGAATGGGTAATCATGCGACATAATCTGTCATTTATGTCGTATAGACGCCCCAAATTGGACACTATATGAAAGCGTATTTAGACCTTCTACAACATATCCTAGACGATGGCGGTGACAAAGGTGATCGTACTGGTACAGGTACTCGTTCTGTATTTGGTCATCAAATGCGTTTTGACTTGTCAAAAGGGTTTCCGTTACTAACCACTAAAAAAGTTCATTTCCGCTCAATTGTGATTGAACTGCTGTGGTTCCTAAAAGGCGACACCAATGTTCAATACCTAAAAGACAATAAAGTTTCGATTTGGGATGAATGGTCTACCGCTGAGCAGACTGCCCGTTTTGGACGCCCTGAAGGGGAATTGGGCCCAGTCTATGGTCATCAATGGCGTAACTTTGGCGCAACGCAAAAAGACAATGGTTTGTTTGAAAATGATGGTTTTGACCAAATCAGTTGGTTGGTCAATGAAATCAAGACCAATCCAAACTCACGTCGTTTGATTGTGTCTGGCTGGAACCCAAATGAAGCAGGTAAAGTTGCCTTACCGCCATGCCACACTTTATTCCAATTTTTTGTTCAGTATGGAAAGTTGTCTTGCCAACTTTATCAACGTAGTGCAGATGTTTTCTTAGGGGTGCCATTTAATATTGCCAGCTATGCTCTACTGACTCATATGGTTGCTCAAGTTTGTGGTTTAGGCGTAGGTGATTTTGTCTGGACTGGCGGTGATACACATTTATATGTTAACCATTTTGAACAAGCAAAACTTCAGTTAACACGTGAGCCCTTACCACTGTGCCAACTCAAGTTAAATCCTGAAATTAAGGATATTTTTGACTTTAAATTTGAAGATATTGAAATTACAGGTTATGAGTCACATCCTGCAATTAAAGCACCTGTAGCTGTTTAAATATTTTAATTCAGTCTTTCCTTATTCCCTCCTTGCAATAGGAGGGAAAATTTTCCAATGGATAATAAGCGAATTCATTATGACATTTAAAAACTTTGAAATTGTGCATGTCGTTGCAATGGATCAACAACGCTGCATTGGTAAAGCGAACGATCTTCCATGGCATATTTCAGCAGACCTTAAGCACTTCAAAGAAATCACCCAAGGTGGTGTTGTGGTGATGGGACGTAAAACGCTTGAATCGATGGGACGTGCATTACCTAAACGTGTCAATTGGGTAATTACCCGTGATCAGGATTGGAGTTTTGCTGGGGTTAAAACGGCCCATAGTATAGATGCTGCTTTGGAACAAGCGATTCCTGATGTATTGGCATCAGAAAAACCTGCCAGTATCTTTATCATTGGTGGTGGTGAAATTTTTAAACAAACCATGCACATTGCCGATCGTTTAGAGCTCACCCACATTGAGCTCGATGTACAAGGTGATGCGTATTATCCAGAAATTCCAACGGAATTTAAAAAAGTTGCGAGTGAGTCACATGTTGATGACAAAACAGCTATTGCTTTTGAGTTTGCAACATACCGAAAATAGCACTGAACTTTATGAACAAAAATAGTGGCTTATGGATAGCTTAAAAACAAGATCAATACTGCATACACTTGGAATGGGAATAATCCATTCCTTGTTTAGCTTATTTGTGGTATTGAGCAGCCTGTGGTTTTGTTTCGCGATTTGGATTCAACACCCCTTAGGAAAAGTTTTCAGCTATATCATCATCCCTATTTGGATTATTTTTGCACTGAGTATTCTTGGAATCTATTTTACTAAAAATATATTTAGCCGAAAAACTGACAGTCTGATCTATATCATCGCCTTTATTGTCAGCTTAATCTGGTACTTTAATATTCCTGCACAGCAAAATCGTCAATGGAGTCCAGAAGTTTCCAGAATTTTTACTTATGAGCATCAAGGTAATCTTGTCACGATTCATAATGTCCGCAACTTTAATTGGCACTCCCCTGATCAATATGACGAACGCTGGGAAACCAGAAGCTACAACTTAGATGAGATTACAGGCGTCAATATCATCACCTCTTATTGGATGGGACCACAGATTGCCCATACCTTGGTCAGCTTTGATTTTTTAAATCAACGTCCACTTGTTTTTTCCATCGAAATCCGGAAAGAAAAAAATGAAAACTTTTCTGCAATTGGTGGTTTTTTTAGACAGTTTGAGCTAAGCCTAATCGCTGCAGATGAAAAAGATATTGTTTATACACGAAGTAATATTCGAGGTGAACAGGTTTATTTTTTCCCGATTCAATTACCGAAAGCAGAGACCAAAGCATTATTTGAAGAATATCTTTTGAAATCTTCCGCTTTAGCAGAACATCCAAAGTGGTACAACACCCTAACCAGTAACTGTACAACTTTGGTTTTTGATATGGTTCAGGCGATTTCCCCTGAAAAATTACCAACAGATTATCGCTTATTGGCTTCAGGTTATTTACCCAATTATCTTTATGATTTGGGTGCATTAAATCATCAATGGTCAATCAAAGAATGGTATAAAAAAGCACATATCAATCCAAGAACGGCTGAATATGCTCAGTTTAAATATCAAAATAGCGATAACTTTTCTAAAGTGATTCGTTTTGGTTTACCTGAAGACCATACTCAATAATGTATAACTTTAGTCAGCCCGTCTTTATGGTTTAACTCAATTTTGTTTATATAATGATTAAAATTAGGAGAATACGCATGTTTAAATCCATAATCGCAACCACATTCATCACAGCAACGCTCTTGTTTTCTGGATGTGCATCTACACCAAGTGCCGATCAACAAAGCCAAAATTTAAGTTTGTTGCAAAACAAAAATTGGACACTTACGCATATTGGTGCAACAGAATATAAAGCAACGTCAAATGCTCACAACGTACCAAGTATTCAATTTGGTTCAGATTTACGGGTAAGTGGTGCAGATGGTTGTAATCGCATTATGGGTGCCTATGCGATCAAAGGACAACACTTAACCTTAGGACAACTCGGCTCTACTCGTATGTATTGTCAGGACACTATGAAACTTGCGGCTGACTATACTGAAGCACTTAATAAGGTGAAAGGTTATCAAGTCTATGACAAAACGTTAAAGTTAGTAGATCAATATGGCAATCGTGTTTTGCAATTTACAACGCCATAACATCACCGAATCACTTATTTGTATACTCCTGTTTAAAAGCTTAAAATTTTAGGCTTTTAAACCCCTCCAATTATAAAATCCAATACCAACAGTGAAATCGAATAAAAATTTTTAACTCAATCAATGAAAGACAATAATTTTACTACACACGCCGTCTTATCAATGGGATTAGAATAACAACAACTTAAAGTTTGGATATTTCTATGAAAGTTATTGGCCTTATCTTGATCTCATGTCTACTTTTATCTGCATGTAGTTCAATGAATGTAAGACCTACGGTTGGGGTAAGTATGGGAACATCTGTTAAATAAAAAAACAGCGCCGAAGCGCTGTTTTTTGATCAATAAAAATTATGGGCATGTAATCGTATTAATACCATAAGGACTGTTTAAATTTGGTCCGTATGTCCCATCAGTACTGTAATCAGTAGTTACTGAAGATAATCCTAAATTATACGTCGTTCTAAATGGTAGGGTTGCAACTTGTGAAGATGCACCTATTTGAATGTTAAGCCATTGTGCATAAATCTTCGGATAACGAATCACAAAATCAAATTTCCCTTCAGCATCTGTTGTATATGTTGCCGTTGCCCCTTGACCTAAGAATGTTGGTACTTTAACAGGGATATTGTTGACTTCACTATTGGTAATCGCGCTATATGGTGAACTTACTGCACATCCACGTAATGGATTCACTATCGTTGATACAATATAATCATCTGTTGTATCTGCTGGCGTTCCATTGTTATTCATCACTGCACCATTGGAATCAATATAATTATTTGGATTATCTAAATAATAATTATCACCAGGTCCAACCCATTTTGCTTTTGGATTAGATCCAGCAATAGGTGCTAAGGCCCAGATAAAGCGACCTTTTAAATAGCTTGTTGGATTTATATCCATTTCCACTTTTTGATTGGCTAATGGCTTACCATCGAAGTCCACAACGCTAACCGAAAGGTTTCTTGTATAGTACACACCATCAGTCGAAGTACCTGTTTCTGTAGGATTAACACCGATGACAATAGATGCAATAGGATTCTGTACTGCTGATTGTATAACATCAATACGTGAGATTTGAGTTGCGTCTAAATACCCAGCTTCACTGAATGTTGCTGTTAAATTTAAATCGTCACTATCAAATGCCGCAGCAGTATATGCCGCATTACGAGCATTCTCATCAATCTTAACTTTAAATATGGCTTGTCCATTTTGGTCTGTAGTAAGTCCAGATGCACCAACAATAATTGTACCATTTTGAAGAAAATCATTAATGCTCAGGTTTACATATTTATTTGCAACACCACCACCACTTTGATCTACTAATGTTACTTTCACATCAGCCAAATCATTGCGTACATTTAGAGTAGCTTTATTTGATTCGATTCGTAAGTTATAACGCGCAGGTTGAGGTGCTGTTGGTGAAGGTTTAAATGCAGTTAAACGATAAATCTGTATTGTTAAGGCGCCATTTGTATTGGTATTACTTGCTGTGAGTTCAATACCACTTGCCAACAATAAATCTGCATCCGCAGTATTACCATCGACTTCTACAGAGAAGAAAGCATTTCCTGTTGAATCTGTTTTTACTGTCTGTGGTTTACTTGTATTTGTTGGATGTCCATCACCAGGTGTACCAATAATTAATGTTGCAGAATTATTCGCAGCTAAAGTTACCTCTTCATCTTTAACAGGCAAACCATTATTATCCAGCAATTGCACTGTAACAATTGTTTTATCACCAGAAACACTTAAACTGGATTTAGAAGAGCCTATAGTTAAATGATTTGGATTAACAGCTTCAAAAACACTGAACTCTAACGTAGATACAACATCAACACCTTTTGGATTTTTTATCGTACCTTTGATTTGAATTGCCTTAGAACCCAAATCAATTAATGCTTGCTTAGCAGCACTTGGAATGTCTTTTGGAATCACAATTGTTATTGGCGTCTGACCATTTGCAGCAGTTACTAATGAATCATTACTTAATCGAATTCCAGCATCATAAGCTTCTTTATTTAAAGCTAAGTTAACTGGATAGCCTGTATTCGCACCTAATTCATCTTTTACTGCAACTTGAACTTGATAACTCTTACCAAATTCTAATTCTTTTTTATCAGCAGTTAAACGAAGGTTTACAGAATCTTGAGGAATAGCAACTTGAATAGTACCCGTCTGCTGGATACGATCACCATTGTTAAGGTTGGTTCCAACTACAGCAAAAGTAATACCATTCTTAATTAAGTTTGCATCATATAAACCTTCTGAAACTTTAATCGTAAACTCTGCTTCCCCTTTACTATTCGTCGTAACAGTAGCATCTGACAAAGACACTCTTGAACCTGCTAGACTTGATAAAGCAATCGCAACTGGAGTATTCGGAATAATTGTTCCATTCTCATCTTTGGCAATTACTTTAACGCGTACTTCACCGCCTAAGACCGAAACGGTTTGGACATCATAGCTGAGATTTAATGCATCTAAATTTGGAATTGAAACCGCAGGTTTAGCAATTTCAATCTTACGTGTCACTGTATAAACCGAACCATCTTTACGTAGCCCCTTAATCGCAACAGTAATACCATTTGCAATTAAATTTGTTAACTCTGTACTATTACTCGCTTTTACCTTTAGATTAAATGTTACTTTGCCTTGAGCATTAGTCACCATTGTCGTTGTGGTATTTGTATCAAAACTAACACCATTATTGATCGAGGCCTCATTAAGTCCTATTGACACTTTTTGATTCGGTAAAATTTCACCATTGGTACCCATCGCATCTACTGTTACAGTAATAGGTTTTTCTTGATTTGTATCTAAAACCAAACTACCTGTAGGCACACCAACTTTCAAATAATCTAAATCAACTTCACCTTGTATTACTGGCGGTTTAAAATTGAGATTCACTGTACTTGCTGCAGCAGTACCATTGACTGATTTCGCAATTAGTCCTACCCCATTTTTCACCAATTCTGGCTGAGTTAGATTATCGATATCTGCTTTATATTGATAGGTAAATGTAGCATAGCCTGTTCCATCTGTAAGTGCTTCTGCAGGGCTGGTTAAGGTCAAGCCTAAGTTTTGTAGTTCTGGAACTGAATAAGCTTTACTAAAGCCTAGATTAATAGTCTCTCCTTTTAATGGGCTACCTTTTATACCTATAGCTTTAACTTTAACAACAATAGTCTGATCCTTCGTGTAATCATAAGCTGCATTAATTGGATCTATTGAAAGATAACTTAACGCTTCCTCAGACTTTGCTCCATCTTTTACGGCTATTTTAATACTGTTCGTTACACTATTATCCGCCGTAAATGTTGCTGTAATTCCTGACTTTACTAAAGCTTCAATCGCTTCTGAAGTCATCGCATTTGTTTTTATAGTGAATCGGACATAACCATTAGCATCAAATGTTTGCTCTGCATTTGCCGTACCATCTCCTGCAATAAACGAAACACCATTGGAATTAGCCTCTGAATTTAAACCCAGCTTTACTTTACCTTGAGTTGCTGCTTCACCTTTATTATTAATTCCTTTAACTCTAATCGTAACCGAATCGTTTTTTGCATTAATTTGATATGAGGAATCGATTTCAAGACGTTGAAGTCCAAGCTGGTTGGATGCACCAGTATCTGCAGTCGTTACTTTAACCGTTGATGTCGCAAAGATATCAGCAGATTCACTATATGCTGCTTTTAAATTAATACCTTGTTGAGATAATGCGATTGGATAAGACGATGCAGATTTAAGTGTAAATGTCGCGTAACCTTTGGCGTCCGTCATCACTTCTGGTTGATCAATCGTTACACCATATGCCTCACTCTTATCAGTAAAAGATAATTTTACTTTTCTACTAGTGAGAAGCTTTCCATCACTATTCTTTGCAACAACGATTACTTTCGTTGTTCCACCTTGAGCAACAATAGGGTTATCTTCAGTAACTATTTCTAATTTTTGAACAATTTGAGTAACATCTTTAAATGTAATTGATGCGTTAGCTTTGCTTTCAGCTTTAAACTCATCTACTAATTTAAAATCTAAATTTGCAGAAGTTGAAGCCAATTTAGCAATATCATCTGCTGTTAAATCGCTATTTGCAACAATTGTAAAAGTAGCATTACCAGAACTATCAGTAATTAAACTTGAACCTGTTGAAATAGAGAATTTACCTTGCATTTCAGCAGGTAAGGCTAAAGAGACTGTTTGATTCTGCTTTACGCCACCATTTTTATCAGTCACTTGAGCAGTTATAGAAGCTGTGCCTTTTGGTAGATTAAGCACAACTCCCTGTTGGATTTTAAGGTTATATTCACTTTGAATTGTACTTGTTTTTTTAATATTCAGTGTATAAGTCTGTTTAATTGTGGTTCCATCTACAATTGCAGTCAGTTGTACTTTGCCAGAAGCAGCATTCATTGCAGGAATATTTAGTTCAAATACTGCGAGACCATCATCCCCTGTAGTCACTTGTGAACTCTTACTCGTTACACCCAGATTTTCACTATCTGCAATCGACAAATTGATCAATTTAGCCGCTACACCACCTTTATCACTGTTCAAAGCTTGAACTGAGACTAAAATTTTAGAATTATCATAAACAACTTCAATTGGCTTAGCATCTGCACTTTGTAGAGTCACTCCCAAGCTTTCCACAACTTTTTTAGGGTCTGTGGTTGAACCATTTCCATCAGTCCCACCGCCTGTTCCTCCTGTATTTTTATTATCATCTCCATAATAACCTCCTCCACCTCCACCGCAAGCAACTAAAGCCAATGAAGAAGCAAGAACTGTCGCTTTTACCCCAATTTCTTTTAAACTTGTTAAATAAGTCATAATTTGTTCCGTTTTATTTAGTATAAATTTGCCCTAAAAATACTTTTATGGCTTTTACACGAAATGTACTCAAATCTACAATTTTTTTCAATCGAATACTTGTGATATGTTGAAAAAATATAATTTGACAACATTCCAAGTGTAGGTATTAGACAGTATTTCTTAAATATTGATTTAAAATACTTTGATATCATAGAATTAGGAGCAGAAATGTACGACATCATCATCATTGGCGCAGGAACAGCGGGTATTAGTGCATATAAAGAAGCAATCAAATATACATCTAACATACTGATTATCAATAAAGGTCCATGGGATACAACCTGTGTGCGTGTTGGTTGTATGCCAAGTAAAGTTCTCATTTCAACTGCAAATCGAATGTATGACATTCAAAATGCCAATGAAGTCGCTTTAGAGGTAAAAGCAGAAATCGATACACGTCAAGTTATGCAACATGTCAGAGATTTACGTGACCGCTTTGCCCGCGCGACGCTTAAAGATGTAGAAAGTTGGGAAACTGCGCATAAAATTGATGGCGAAGCTAAATTTGTAAATGCAAATACTGTTGAGGTCGATGGAAAACATTATCAATCTAAATCATTTATTCTTGCTGTAGGTTCAACGCCGACCTATAACCAAGATTGGAAAAATAAAATAGGCAATAAACTGATTACTTCAGATGAAGTATTTGAGCTTGAAACACTGCCTAAGTCTATTGCCGTGATCGGCAGTGGTGTGATTGCAATTGAATTAGCTCAAGCGATGCACCGCTTAGGTGTAACTACGACTGTTTTTGCAAGAAGCAAAAAAGTGGGGGTGCTTAGTAGCCCTAATTTACAAGAAATCGCTCAAGCGGAATTATCTAAAGAACTGAATATTAAATTTGAAATTTTACCTGATTCAATCCAAGATCTTGAAAATGGTGTTGAAATATCATTTATCGAAAATAATGAATCTAAATCCATACAGGTTGACTATATTTTAAATGCGACTGGTCGTGCTACAAACTTATCAACCTTGTCCCTCGAAAACATTGATCAGACATTCTCAGATTTAAAACAATTACTGGTTCATCACACCACTAAACAATTGGCTGATTTCCCAATATTTATTATTGGTGATGCTTTTACTCAAACACCTTTACAACATGAGGCTGCGAATGAAGGAAGAAATGTCGTTTCAAGTTGTTTAAATTTTCCCAATATTCAGCATTTAAATAACCTATCCCCTTTAGGTATCGTGTTCTGTAGTCCTGAAATGGGGATTGCTGGGCAAAACTTTGCCACGTTGTCAAAATCAGACACAACATTTATTACAGGTTTTGCCTCTTATGAAAAGCAAGGTCGTGCATTGGTTTTAGGTAAAAATAAAGGTGCTGTTGAAGTTTATGTAGATCAGCAAAGCAGAAAACTCTTAGGTGCTGAACTTTTTGTTGAGTCTGCCGAACATATGACCCACTTACTCTCTTGGATCATTGCAGAACAGCTGACAATTGATGAGATATTAGCAAAACCTTTTTATCATCCAACCTTGGAAGAAGGCTTAAGAACGGCATTAAAACATGCCCGAAGACAGCTTAAATAACGTTTTTACCTATCAAATTAAGCTCTATTTTAAAGAATAGAGCTTTTATTTTGCTTCTTAATTTCTTATCTTTTTCTTTCATATGGGCATAAAAAAACACCCCGCTCTCTAGAGACCGGGGTGTTTTAGATTTAAAAGCTGGCGATGACTTACTCTCACATGGGTAACCCCACACTACCATCAGCGCTAAGAGGTTTCACTTCTGAGTTCGGGAAGGGATCAGGTGGTTCACTCTTGCTATTGTCGCCAGCAAACTGTTATGGACTTGTTCGGGTCTTATTTAAATGCCTTACTTCGTACCAAATGAGTTTAACAGAACATTTGAGTTGGGTATTGTAACTAGCTTTTCAACTAAATCAAGTATGTTTGATCTTTTATGAATCAAATGATGCTTCATATACAACTGCTTGGGTGTTGTATAGTCAAGCCTCACGAGCAATTAGTATTGGTCAGCTTCATGCGTCACCGCACTTCCACATCCAACCTATCAACGTCGTAGTCTTCAACGGCTCTTTAGAGGACATAAAGTCCTAGGGAAATCTTATCTTGAGGTAGGCTTCCCGCTTAGATGCTTTCAGCGGTTATCCCTTCCGAACATAGCTACCCGGCGATGCGACTGGCGTCACAACCGGTACACCAGAGGTTCGTCCACTCTGGTCCTCTCGTACTAGGAGCAGATCCTCTCAAATTTCCAACGCCCACGGTAGATAGGGACCGAACTGTCTCACGACGTTCTAAACCCAGCTCGCGTACCTCTTTAAATGGCGAACAGCCATACCCTTGGGACCTGCTTCAGCCCCAGGATGAGATGAGCCGACATCGAGGTGCCAAACACCGCCGTCGATATGAACTCTTGGGCGGTATCAGCCTGTTATCCCCAGAGTACCTTTTATCCGTTGAGCGATGGCCCTTCCATACAGAACCACCGGATCACTAAGACCTACTTTCGTACCTGCTCGACTTGTGGGTCTCGCAGTTAAGCGCGCTTTTGCCTTTATACTCTACGCGTGATTTCCGACCACGCTGAGCGCACCTTCGTACTCCTCCGTTACTCTTTAGGAGGAGACCGCCCCAGTCAAACTACCCACCAGACATGGTCCTCGTCCCGGATAACGGGACAGAGTTAGAACCTCAATATTACCAGGGTGGTATTTCAAGGATGGCTCCATAGCAACTGGCGTCACTACTTCAAAGCCTCCCACCTATCCTACACAAGTAAGATCAAAGTTCAATGTCAAGCTGCAGTAAAGGTTCACGGGGTCTTTCCGTCTAGCCGCGGGTACACCGCATCTTCACGGCGATTTCGATTTCACTGAGCCTCTGCTGGAGACAGCGCCCCCATCATTATGCCATTCGTGCAGGTCGGAACTTACCCGACAAGGAATTTCGCTACCTTAGGACCGTTATAGTTACGGCCGCCGTTTACTGGGGCTTCGATCAAGAGCTTCGCTTACGCTAACCCCATCAATTAACCTTCCAGCACCGGGCAGGCATCACACCCTATACGTCCACTTTCGTGTTTGCAGAGTGCTATGTTTTTAATAAACAGTTGCAGGGGCCTGGTTTCTGTGGCTGCCAATAGCTCAAGGAGCAAGTCCTATCACCGTCAGCAGCGTACCTTCTCCCGAAGTTACGGTACCATTTTGCCTAGTTCCTTCAGCAGAGTTCTCTCAAGCGCTTTGGTCTACTCGACCTGACCACCTGTGTCGGTTTAGGGTACGATTCCTGTGTAACTGAAGCTTAGAGACTTTTCCTGGAAGCATAGTATCAGCCACTTCGCTAGTAAACTAGCTTGCTATCAGCTCTCAGCATAGAGCACCCCGGATTTGCCTAAGATGCATGCCTACTGCCTTTCACCTGGACAACCAACGCCAGGCTGACTTAACTTTCTCCGTCCTCTCATCGCATTACACAGAAGTATTGGAATATTAACCAATTTCCCATCGACTACGCCTCTCGGCCTCGCCTTAGGGGTCGACTCACCCAGCCCCGATTAACGTTGGACTGGAACCCTTGGTCTTTCAGCGAACGGGTTTTTCACCCGTTTTGTCGTTACTCACGTCAGCATTCGCACTTCTGATACCTCCAGCATACTTCTCAATACACCTTCATCGGCTTACAGAACGCTCCCCTACCACGTATACATAGTATACATCCGCAGCTTCGGCATATAGTTTTAGCCCCGTTACATCTTCCGCGCAGGCCGACTCGACTAGTGAGCTATTACGCTTTCTTTAAAGGGTGGCTGCTTCTAAGCCAACCTCCTAGCTGTCTATGCCTTCCCACATCGTTTCCCACTTAACTATAATTTGGGGGCCTTAGCTGGCGGTCTGGATTGTTTTCCTCTTGACTACGGACGTTAGCACCCGCAGTCTGTCTCCCGGATAGTACTCATAGGTATTCGGAGTTTGCATCGGTTTGGTAAGTCGGGATGACCCCCTAGCCGAAACAGTGCTCTACCCCCTATGGTATTCGTCCGAGGCGCTACCTAAATAGCTTTCGGGGAGAACCAGCTATCACCGAGTTTGATTAGCCTTTCACCCCTATCCACAAGTCATCCCCTGGCTTTTCAACGACAGTGGGTTCGGTCCTCCAGTTAGTGTTACCCAACCTTCAACCTGCTCATGGATAGATCACCCGGTTTCGGGTCTATACCCAGCAACTAAACGCCCTATTAAGACTCGATTTCTCTACGGCTCCCCTATGCGGTTAACCTTGCTACTGAATATAAGTCGCTGACCCATTATACAAAAGGTACGCAGTCACCGAACAAGTCGGCTCCCACTGCTTGTATGCATGCGGTTTCAGGATCTATTTCACTCCCCTCACAGGGGTTCTTTTCGCCTTTCCCTCACGGTACTGGTTCACTATCGGTCAGTCAGGAGTATTTAGCCTTGGAGGATGGTCCCCCCATATTCAGACAAGGTTTCACGTGCCTCGCCCTACTCGTCATCATTATATGTGCCCTTTCGTGTACGGGACTATCACCCTCTACGGTAGCACTTCCCAGAGCTTTCCGCTAAAACACATATAACTTAATGGGCTGATCCCCGTTCGCTCGCCGCTACTGAGGGAATCTCAATTGATTTCTTTTCCTAAGGGTACTGAGATGTTTCACTTCCCCTCGTTCGCCTCGCATGACTATGTATTCATCATGCGATACCTACCTTATGGTAAGTGGGTTTCCCCATTCAGAAATCTCCGGATCACAGGATATTTGCCGCCTCCCCGAAGCTTATCGCAGGCTATTACGTCTTTCATCGCCTCTGACTGCCAAGGCATCCACCACATGCACTTAATTACTTGACTATACAACCCCAAACAGTCGTTAATCCCTACAAGGAGGATCAACAATGTGAACTTAATCACTTCTATTTGTTGCCTGTGAATTTAATCACTATACAGCTTCAATTTAATTCATATACCAAAACGCTTGATTCAGTTTTATCGCTAGTGCTCATTTCACTCAACATTAACAATTGCTTGCTAACATCAACTAAAACGAGTTTAAACAATTATTTCAACTCAAATATATTCTGTTAATGATTCACTACCGCCTCGTCAGCGAGTAGTTAACTGTGATAAATCACAGAACTTAATAAGCTATCAGCTTACTAAGTTCTGTAATCACTTAGTCTTTAATTAGTGGTGGAGACTAACGGAGTCGAACCGTTGACCTCCTGCGTGCAAAGCAGGCGCTCTACCAACTAAGCTAAGTCCCCAGCTTAAGATCTTAATATATCTGCTCTTCTGTGTTCAGTAGACTTGGTGGGTCTGACAAGACTTGAACTTGTGACCCCACGCTTATCAAGCGTGTGCTCTAACCAACTGAGCTACAGACCCTCAGATACATCAATGAAGAACAACTTGTTGTGGATTCTTACCAATCGTCAATCTTTCGTTAAGGAGGTGATCCAGCCGCAGGTTCCCCTACGGCTACCTTGTTACGACTTCACCCCAGTCATCGGCCACACCGTGGTAAGCGTCCTCCTTACGGTTAGACTACCTACTTCTGGTGCAACAAACTCCCATGGTGTGACGGGCGGTGTGTACAAGGCCCGGGAACGTATTCACCGCGGCATTCTGATCCGCGATTACTAGCGATTCCGACTTCATGGAGTCGAGTTGCAGACTCCAATCCGGACTACGATCGGCTTTTTGAGATTAGCATCCTATCGCTAGGTAGCAACCCTTTGTACCGACCATTGTAGCACGTGTGTAGCCCTGGTCGTAAGGGCCATGATGACTTGACGTCGTCCCCGCCTTCCTCCAGTTTGTCACTGGCAGTATCCTTAAAGTTCCCACCCGAAGTGCTGGCAAATAAGGAAAAGGGTTGCGCTCGTTGCGGGACTTAACCCAACATCTCACGACACGAGCTGACGACAGCCATGCAGCACCTGTATGTAAGTTCCCGAAGGCACCAATCCATCTCTGGAAAGTTCTTACTATGTCAAGACCAGGTAAGGTTCTTCGCGTTGCATCGAATTAAACCACATGCTCCACCGCTTGTGCGGGCCCCCGTCAATTCATTTGAGTTTTAGTCTTGCGACCGTACTCCCCAGGCGGTCTACTTATCGCGTTAGCTGCGCCACTAAAGCCTCAAAGGCCCCAACGGCTAGTAGACATCGTTTACGGCATGGACTACCAGGGTATCTAATCCTGTTTGCTCCCCATGCTTTCGTACCTCAGCGTCAGTATTAGGCCAGATGGCTGCCTTCGCCATCGGTATTCCTCCAGATCTCTACGCATTTCACCGCTACACCTGGAATTCTACCATCCTCTCCCATACTCTAGCTTCCCAGTATCGAATGCAATTCCCAAGTTAAGCTCGGGGATTTCACATCCGACTTAAAAAGCCGCCTACGCACGCTTTACGCCCAGTAAATCCGATTAACGCTCGCACCCTCTGTATTACCGCGGCTGCTGGCACAGAGTTAGCCGGTGCTTATTCTGCGAGTAACGTCCACTCATCTTGGGTATTAACCAAGAGAGCCTCCTCCTCGCTTAAAGTGCTTTACAACCATAAGGCCTTCTTCACACACGCGGCATGGCTGGATCAGGGTTCCCCCCATTGTCCAATATTCCCCACTGCTGCCTCCCGTAGGAGTCTGGGCCGTGTCTCAGTCCCAGTGTGGCGGATCATCCTCTCAGACCCGCTACAGATCGTCGCCTTGGTAGGCCTTTACCCCACCAACTAGCTAATCCGACTTAGGCTCATCTATTAACGCAAGGTCACAAGTGATCCCCTGCTTTCCCCCGTAGGGCGTATGCGGTATTAGCATCCCTTTCGAGATGTTGTCCCCCATTAATAGGCAGATTCCTAAGTATTACTCACCCGTCCGCCGCTAGGTCAATTACCGAAGCAATCTCCCCCGCTCGACTTGCATGTGTTAAGCCTGCCGCCAGCGTTCAATCTGAGCCATGATCAAACTCTTCAGTTAAAAATCATTAGTGACTTAAGGTCACAATTCTGGCTCATCAATGTACTGACAAATTCTCTCAAATAAACTTCGAGTAATTTAAACCAATCAATCAATGATAATATTTCGATCAATCAATCAGTAAAAATCCACACAAGTTGTTCTTCATATTCTCTTAATGATCTTCTCAATGCTTCGTCAGCATCAAGCTAGGTCGGCTATACTACTCTCTATCTCTAAAAAGTCAATCAATAATGTTAATTATTTTTTCTAACAAACCCAACTCTAATCTCATCTTAAAATCTCAATTCGAAATCTTAACAACTTAATCAAGTGCCTGATTTATCAGAAGTTTTATTTAACATCACCGCCAATGGATGTGCATTCTACAGCATTCCCTAACCAACACAACCCCTTTTTTTAATTATTTTTCATTTTATCTATCACTTGCTTATTTATTCTTCTAAATTGGCCTTATTTCTGTTTTTTGGTCTATTTTTTAAGCATGATCAGCACAGGACTGCTCGATTTATTTGATAATTTATTGTCTTTATCTATTTCCTGCCATTTTAAAGGGCGGCAATCTATATATTCACAGTAACCACCCTCACCTTGATAATATTCATCATTGAGATGTAGTTGATAAACAAAACTTCCAACATAACCCGCGGCTAAGCCAAATTTATAATCACCACGGCTTTGTGCTTGAATATCAATTTTGGTATTTTCATCTTGATATTGCCATTCAAACTCGCGTGGTAAATACATCTCCTGATGATTTACTGTTGTCACTTTAGGGAACACCCGATGAATATTGAAACAGACCTGTCGATCAAGCATTTTTGTTTCATTGTTTTGAATATCTCGAATATAGATACGTGAATGTAAAATATTATTCATCTGATCACGACTATGCATAAAAATAATCTGTAGATCATCATTCAATTGAATCAATTGATATGTATACAGCGCATAAGGCAGATAAGGAAAATTCACTGTTTTCATATATTCAAAAACAGCATTTTGTTCAATTTGGTAATTTTGATCTTTGTATTGAATTGTCCCTTTACAATGCGCAACCAAAGACCAGTGCTGTGCAAATCCAAATTTCAAATGAATAAAATGAGAAATTAAAGGTATTGTTGTAATGCTTAAATTCACACTCAATTCGTCATCTTGTCTTTGAATAGTAAAATCAGGAATTTTTCCAAACACTTTTTCTTTTTGACCAAATGTATAGGTCACATTGCTATTTTCATCAAGGTGAAATTGGCATTCATGCTGAATTGAGTATGAGTTTAATTGTCCCACCATATGGGGGCTGGAGCTGACCAGTAAGGTTGCTGTATCTAAAGCAGTTGTTGAGATTTCATTGTTATTGCAAAAAACAGGACTATTGGGCTGTCCAATCAAACTAAAAAAATTGAGGTAATGCAACGGCGCAGGTAAATTGGCAAGCACTAATTTTTGATGAATAATTTTATATCTGTCTTGTGGGGGATGACAGCAAAGTTCTATAGGCTTTTGAGCTTGATTCAGCTGTTTAGACTGATCTAAGAAATCTTGAAACAACCGCATATCAAGCCCCCTTACCTTTTTATCTTTTATTCAACAGTAGTCTTTCTCGCTAAGAATGTTGTCACAAAACCAGAAATCGCATAGATAATCGAAATGACTAAAATCCCTACAGGAATATTATAAGTGATTGCTGCAAGGATAAAAACTGCTATAGGCAACACAAAGAATGGAACACGTTTACGGTCTACTGTTTTAAAAGAATAATATTTAATATTTGATATCATCAACAAACCCACTGCAATGATAACAAATGCATTGGTCGCTTGAATCGCAACATCTTTTAAATCAAAAATATAGGTAAAATCTTGTCCAACCCATACCCATGCAATAATAATAATCGCTGCCAATGGGCTTGCCACACCGATGAAATAACGCTTATCGACCACACCAATTTGTACATTAAAGCGGGCTAAACGAAATGCAGCACACGCGGTATAAACAAAACAAGCAGCCAAGCCAATCCGCCCTAGATCATGCAAACTCCAGCTATACATCAAAATTGCTGGCGCAACACCAAATGCCAAGAGATCAGAAAGTGAATCGAATTGTTCACCAAAAGCACTTTGTGCACCAATTGCACGAGCAACACGACCATCTAAACCATCAAATAGTGCTGCAAGGAAAATCGCATAAACGGCTTGAGTGAAGTCACCATTCATACTGGCAATGATCGAGTAAAAGCCAGATAACAATGCAGATGTTGTAATCAGGTTAGGCCACAAATAGATTCCGCGACGTTTGACCTTCTGCCCTTCATGGGTATGCTCTTCTTCTTCCACTTCAAAAGTAATGCCATCAAATCCATGGTCTTGATTAGAAGAGTTTGGGCTTTCTGGTTTATTTATATTTGTCATTTTTTGAATCCTATCTATGGCTCTTATGGAGCTGTTGATATCTCACTTAAATATTTTATCACATTCATTTTTAAGTGAAATTGATGTGAATTACTCAATGTATTTCGTCTTAATTTGTAATTCACACCATCGTTCATGTTTCTGTTGATATCCAATCGAATGGATTATTCACCCACTAACCAGCGAACAGCAGCATGTCCACCATTTTCACTCATACGTAAATGTGGGAACAACCATTGTAATGCCTCATCAGCATCGTTAGAGAATTTCCAAGGTGGGTTAATCACCAACAAACCACAACCATTCAAGCCGACTGGTGTGTCATCTGGCCAAACACAAACTTCACAAACCAACTGACGGCGAATCCCTGTTTTCATCATTTTCTTTTCAAAACGATCAATCATGGCACGGTCTTTAATTGGATACCAAATGGCAAATACACCTGTTGGCCATTTTTTATGTGCGGTGGCAATCAACTCGACCAATTGCGGAAAGTCTTTACGTTCTAATTCATAAGGTGGATCGATCATCACCAAACCACGTTTTTCTTTTGGTGGAATAACCCCCAAAAGACCTTCATAAGCATCACGCTCATGTAAACCCGCACGTTTATCGCGAATATTAAAATACAATTGTTGAAACACATCACGCTGCATTTCAAAAATAGTCGCTTTATCAATATCACGCATGCCTTCAAGTGCAAACCACGGTGAACCTGGATAAGCGCCTTTACCTGAACCTGCACGCATATCTTCAACAATTTTAAGATATTGTTTTACACCTTCAGGCGCATTACGTTTAATCGACTCATCCAGCTTAACCAGACGATGAATACCGGTTAAGAATTCACCTGATTTTTGTGCTTCAGAAGTAGATAAATCGTATTTACCTGCACCACCATGTGTATCTATATAGCGATATGGTTTGTCTTTAGTATTTAGACGTGTCAAAAGTTGCAGCAATAACACATGTTTCATGACATCGGCAAAGTTGCCTGCATGGAAATGGTGACGGTAATTCATGTTTCGATTAATTCCTGAGTTCAATAATCATTTTAACACGAAAAAATATTTCTTCACTGTCCATCGTTTGTTCTAATATAACAACATATCTTTATTGCACTATTTTTTGGTAATTTATGGAAGCGCTGCTACTCCCAAAGTCATGGAATGTTGATCAAATTCTTGATGATTTAGATCAACATGGATTTACCATTATTGATCATGCTTACTCCGCTGAATACGGACTTCAACTGGTTGCAGAATGTACTTCAAATTTAAATCTCTTTCGTGAAGCAGCAATTCAAAATGGTGTGATCAGCAATATTCGCAGCGACCATATCTTGTGGATCAATGAAGATCTCACGATCGCCCAACAGCATATTGATGCACTCAAACAACTCTCGCAAATTTTAAACTACTCATTTTATTTAGGTATTCAGGATGTAGAAGCACATTTTGCCTGCTATAACGCAGGTGAATTCTATGCACTTCATCGCGATAATCCGCAAGGTAAAAATGGCCGTATGATTTCTACTGTGTATTATCTACACCAAGAATGGCAGGATGACTGGGGTGGAAAGTTACACTTACAGGATAAAAATAATGTTTGGCATACAATAGATCCCCAGCCTAATCGTATTGCCATGTTCCAAAGTGATTTATTACATGAAGTGCTAGAAGCCAACCATCAGCGATTATCAATTACCGCATGGCTAAGAAGCGACAATACTGTGTTGTAATATACTCAGTTTTCAAATTTGCAACGCTGTATCTCTATAGGCCAAGCTTTAAATTATTGAAATAGACCTCATAATACTCTTCATAAATTCAGAGGATTCAGCACATGTTTGATAATACAAAACAAATCATCTCGCGTATTGGGGAAACAGATCAATTGTATTTGTCAGGCAATACACCTGAACTTGCACTTGAACGTGGGGACTTACGCTTACAGCTGGTCACTCAAAGTCATTCAAAGCAGGAACAAATCCATTTCTTGCAAGAAGCCATTGTTTTACTTGAAACTGCACGATTTGAATATGAAGAAATGCCAATGTCAGTCTACATTCAGCTTTCTTTGCATTTGGCCAAAGCTTATATGATTTACTTTGAATTGACCAAAGAATCACGTTATGCCTTGATTACGCAGCAGATTTTAAAACCATTGGCACAACATCATCATGCTGATATTTACTTTATGTTGGCTTATGCATCTGTGAGTAAAAATGAATTTGCATTGACTCGTCACTGGCTGAGTAAATATATCAAGACAACTGATTTTGATTTAACCTTACTGCAACAACACACTGCCTTTAGACCTGTTCGCAATGAAACTTGGTTTAGTCAAATGATTCAGTCTAAATTACATTGATCAGCGCTATGCCCATTCAAAATAACTCAATTTGTTATTCGTTTTGATCAAAGCTAATTTGATCGATGCGAAATAGAAAAGATGGCCATAACGGCCATCTTTTTTGTTGCTCTGGGGGAAACTAAATCATTAGGCTGTTAGCTTATACGCATCTAGATGTAATTGTTGGTTTAACTCGTCAATCCAAATTGCCCAATCATCATCTTGTATCAAATGACTAATTAATAAGTCACGTTGAGATTTATTCCAAAACGGCGCTTCATGTAATGAAAGATTTGCTGGCAATTGATGAGTGCGTACATATAGCTCAATTGCTGCGGGACTATTTGCCAAACCAAGTTGAGAAAATAGTAATTCTAAGGATGGTGTGTTCGTCCTGAGCATATTGCCTCCTTATATAAATTTATTTGTCATCTTTTATTCAATTAACTTATAAGAAAATAATTTTAAAAGATAGTCTAGATTTTAATTTTCTTGTTTCAATTTGTGATTAAAAAACAAACAAATGTTGGCTTAACATCAATTATCTTTTTCCTGGATGTTTGATTTGAACCATAAAAAAAGCACTCTAAATAGAGTGCTTTTTTCAAAATTAATCTTTAACAAATTAAATTTTAATTATTTAAGCATATCAGCAATAGCTGCGCGCTCTTCTTCAAGTTCTTGAAGGGTTTTGTCCATACGTTCACGGCTGAATGCATCAATTTCTAAGCCTTCAACACGAGTGTATTCGCCATTTTCACAAATTACAGGAACACCGTACATCACACCTTCAGGAATTCCATAAGAACCGTCAGAAGGAATACCCATTGTTACCCATTCGCCATTGGTGCCAAGTGCCCAATCACGCATATGATCGATCGCAGCATTTGCAGCAGAAGCAGCAGAAGAAAGACCACGCGCTTCAATGATTGCAGCACCACGTTTACCAACAGTTGGAAGGAATACGTTTGCGTTCCAATCAGCATCGTTGATTTTGTCTTTTAAGCTTACGCCATTTGCAGTTGCAAAACGGTAGTCCGCATACATTGTTGGAGAGTGGTTACCCCAAACTGTAAGGTTTTTGATATCCGCTACAGCAACGCCCGCTTTTTGAGCAATTTGAGTCAATGCACGGTTGTGGTCAAGACGTAACATTGCTGTAAAGTTTTTCGCTGGAAGATCTGGAGCAGATTTCATTGCGATATAAGCATTTGTATTTGCAGGGTTACCTACAACAAGTACTTTAACGTCACGGCTCGCAACTTCGTTAAGTGCTTGACCTTGACCAATGAAGATTTCACCGTTCACTTTCAACAAGTCAGCACGTTCCATACCAGGACCGCGTGGACGTGAACCAACCAATAACGCGTAGTCAGCATCTTTAAATGCAACTTTTGGATCATCAGTACCGATCATGCCAGCCAATAATGGGAAAGCACAGTCATCTAATTCCATCATTACGCCTTTAAGCGCAGCTTGAGCTTTCTCAAATGGAACTTCTAACAATTGCAAAATAACGGGTTGGTCTTTACCAAGCATTTCACCGCTAGCGATACGGAATAATAAGCTGTAACCGATTTGACCAGCTGCGCCAGTAACGGCAACGCGAACAGGTTGCTTCATGTAATTATCTCCAATGAGGATCGTTAATGTGATTAAACGGTTAAATCCGTTTTAATCGAATTATCATAAACGGCAAAGATTGTACTCCAATCCTTTAACAGTTGCATGTAAAAGAGAATGCTTTTCAACAAAAGTATGATAGGAAATATAAATAAAATTCCTCAGAAGAACTAATAAGTCCCTTTGATCGAGAATGTATTTGGGCAGTTTGAAACAATGTGATTTGAACATTGTTTATACTGACCATTGACCCGATAACACACTTGAACCTCGGTTAACACTGGGTTTGATGATGAACTTTGACAAGTAAAACGGATACTATCGTTATTCATTCCCGGGTTTAATCTAACAAATTGAGTTTTTAACGCATTATGTTGCACATTCTTGTTTTCAGAGCTGGTTAAATCTGCAGGAATTTTCAAACGATCTGCTAAATTAATCACAGTTCTAAAATATTGACTTGCGTTCATTGGAACACAGCCACCCACGCTACGCCACAACTGAATACGTGCATTTTCCTCAGGCATTACCCGTGCAACCACCTTAGCTTGTAAAGGGGTCAAACTTGCAGATGTATTGGTGGTGCAATTCCGCTCTGTCGTTTCAGGCAACAGACCTGTGATGGTCAATGAATAACCTTCGAGACATTTGCGTTGCTTTTGTTTTGAAGAATCAAGTGCACAGACAGCAGGTGTCAACTGGACTTGCATGACATAGCCTTGTAATTGCGGTGCAGCATGTAACTGCACATTGAGCCCAAACAATCCCGCAAAGCATAAGCTCCATGCTAAGCAAGATTGTTTCAATTTACGCAAAATTTTGAAAATCATTGATTTACCAACAAAGTTTCATCCAAGTCCAAATAGTTTTATTGTGAAACACGGGTTGGAATAACAGGCATACGACTTTCAATCGCTTGAGGCCCTTGTCCCAACAAGATTCCATAATGTGCTGCATTGGTCATCACATTTTTTACATAGTCACGTGTTTCATTCAGAGGAATAGATTCTGTATATTGATCTGCTGAAAGATTTTGATAATCTGGCTGCCAACGTTTCGCGCGATTTGGCCCAGCATTATACCCTGCTGTTGCCAAGACAGGATTACTGCTTAATTGACCATGAATCATCGACAGATAGAAAGTACCATAGCGAATATTGGTATTGGCATCACTGAGCGCAGCAGGATTATAAGTTTCACCCATTTGTTTTGCCACCAACTTTGCAGTGCCTGGCATGATTTGCATCAAACCACCTGCACCAACATGTGAACGAGCAGCAGTTACAAAACGGCTTTCTTGGCGCATTAAACCATAGGCCCAAGCAGGATCAATACCCGCATTACGGCTATGACTCACCACCAACGACTGATGAGGTGTTGCATAACGATAAACATAGTTATGTTTTTTCTCAGTACGTTCTGCCGCATAAATTGCACGATCATACCAGCCCATCTCAGTTGCACGTTTTGCCGCAGCAAGCAGCAACCCATCATCATGTTTTAAGTATGCCTGACGTACCGCCCAGTTCCATTCCCTATTGGTATAAGTTGCAGGCGCATTAATATTTCGTAAAGTAAATGCACGACGGAAATGAATATCGCTATTTAAGCGTTGCTGGTCATCAGTTGAGGGCTGTTCTCTGGCAGGACTATCATTATATTTTTGCCCCAAATGATCTTTGGCAAGCAGATTATGATAATCATCACCCGACATTGCCAATCGTTGATAGATATCTTTAGCGGTTCTTTTAGATTGTGCATCATTGCGTTGTTCTGAAGCACGCGCCAACCAATATTGCCAACGGTCTTCTTGCTTTTGTGTCACGCTCATACTGTCTATTGCACGAATCACACTTTCCCAAGCCCCAAATCGAATGGCTTGTCGTGCATAAACTTCTGCTTCTTCTGCACTGAAAGGCACACCATAGCTTGCATCAAAATTTTGCAGTACTTCACGATTAAAATTATTTTTCATAACGGTCGTTCCGCCGATATAACCGACAGTACGATAAATATATTTTTGCACATCCGCTGGTACACCCTGAACCAACTTTGGTACTGACTGCAAAGCGCTGGTTAAATCCGTATCTGCTGCACGACCCAGTGCATAAACCAAATAAGCATAATCTTCTACATTGTTTTTGGGTGCAGACCATAAATAATTTAATGGATTGGCTTGGATTTGGTTCAATTGGGTTAACGATAAATTAACGCCAATCGTTTGTGCGGTAGCGATGGCTAGACCAGACTGCCCGGCTCTCAGTTGTGCATATAATCGTTGTTGGCGATCTTGTGCGGTCATGAGTGGGCTACTAAGCATCATGCGGCCTAAACCATTGCATGATTCAGGTTGAGAGTTGGTTGCCAACCAAACATCTTTAAATTCAGCATAGACCAAAACGTCACCAGTTTTCGCACGAACTTGAGCAACAGCACAACGTTCTGCTTGATCTGGATTAGAGACATATTGCAATACAGGTTGCGCGCTGGCGTAATCTGCTTGTTTAACCTTCTCTTCGACATAATCCGCAGCCAACTTTTCCGCCATCGCTGATTGAGGATAACGTTGCGCAAAGCTAATAATATTTGCAGAAGGTTGAAAGGCGAGATTTGAATTCAATGACCAATACTCAGGATAATAGCCCAAAGCATCATTTTGCATTGAAGAACGATATTGTTCTAAAGCACTTGGATTATTTGCATTGCGTAAAGCATCATTAAACTGCTCTTCAGCAGCATGAGCTACTTGCAGGCTTGTACATGCAACTGTTCCTAAAAGGTAAAGTTTTAATTTATTTTGCTTAAGTTGCTGCTTTAACACCGTTTTTCTCTCAACCTGCATGATGTGCCTTTAACATACTGATGCACTTATTTGTGCCTAGTTTAATTATTCTAATCCATTTCTACTGTTGTGTTATGTAACCTTATGATTCATCATTAATATTGTTCTCTATTTTTTCTTCATAATTTTCATTTTCAATGCCCTACAATCCAATAAATGGCAATAGCCGCTAAATATTTTACTGAGTTCACTCTAAATGCTATAAAATAGCGCGCCTTTTATGAGTCTGTTAAAATAGCAGGCTTAGTACACATTCAAAATTCCCTTTATTCATAGGAAAGACGCCTCCATGACGGTTCAAACCTTCATTCCCAATGGTGCCAAAGCTGCCTCAGAAAACACTGTAACCCAGCCACAGCACACCCCAGCCGACGGTGCAGTAAAAAAACTGTATATCGAAACGCAAGGGTGTCAGATGAATGAGTATGACAGTCATCGTATGGCAGATCTTTTAGGCGACTCCCACGGTTATATTTTAACCAAAGATCCAAGTGACGCAGATATCCTGTTAATGAATACCTGCTCAATTCGAGAAAAAGCCCAAGAAAAAGTATTTTCTGAGTTGGGTCGCTGGCGCAAATTAAAAGAAAAAAATCCTGATCTTGTCATCGGTGTTGGTGGATGTGTTGCTTCTCAAGAAGGCGACAATATTCAAAAACGTGCACCATATGTCGATATGGTTTTTGGCCCTCAAACCTTGCACCGTTTACCGCAAATGCTGGATCAGCATGTTGAACAAATTGAAAAGCCAAAGAAAGACAAAATTAAACTTGTAGATATTTCATTCCCTGATATTGAAAAATTCGACTTTTTACCTGAACCGCGTGTTGAAGGTTACAAAGCGTTTGTTTCAATCATGGAAGGTTGCTCGAAATACTGTTCTTTCTGTGTGGTTCCCTATACTCGCGGTGAAGAAGTTTCTCGTCCTTTGGATGATGTCTTGGCAGAAATCGCTGGTTTAGCTGAAAAAGGCGTTCGCGAAATCAGCCTTTTAGGACAAAATGTAAACGGTTACCGTGGTGAAACTTTTGAAGGTGAAATTTGTACCTTTGCAGATTTATTACGTTTGGTTGCAGAAATTCCAGGAATCGGTCGTTTACGTTATACAACTTCACATCCGCTCGAATTTAATGAAGATTTAATTCAATGCTACCGTGACCTACCACAAATGGTTTCACATCTGCATTTACCAGTACAAAGCGGCTCAAATGATGTGTTACAAGCGATGAAGCGTAACCACACCATTGATGTCTATATCGAAAAAATTGCCAAACTACGCAAAGCTCGTCCAGATATGCATTTATCTTCAGATTTCATCATCGGCTTTCCTGGTGAAACTGATGCACATTTTGAAGAAACCTATCAATTTATCCAAGATTTAGACTTTGATCATTCTTATAGTTTTGTTTATTCAAAACGCCCTGGCACACCAGCATCTGAATTACCTGATGACACCTCTGATGCAGTCAAGAAAGAACGTTTAGCCAAAGTTCAACACTGGATTAAGCAATCAAGTATTCGTAAAACCGATGCGATGTTAGGCACCATTCAACGTGTACTGGTTGAAAATGTTTCTAATAAAGATCCAAATTTATTGGTCGGTACAGCTGACAATACACGTTTAGTAACATTTGTAGGTGACGCCTCTTGGGTCGGACGCTTTGCAGAGATTGAGGTTACAGAGATTAAGACCCTAAATTTAGTTTATGGAGAACTCTTGAATCTTGAGCCTGACGTGGCGTAATGTAAGGGTATAGACTTTACTTTAAAAAGGATATCTCTTGACTGCAGCGATTCGACGTACAGTAGCTTTTCCAGGTATTTCAGTTGAACGTTTAAAAAGCATGTTAGGTGCTTATAACGGTCATCTGAAACAAATCGAACAACGTTTAAATGTCAACATTTCTCATCGCAACGATAACTTCTATATCGATGGTGATTTAGAAGCAGTTGAGAGAGCTGAAGGTTTATTGCAGCGTTTGCATGCAGAAGCTGAACTCTCTCAGCAAATCAGTGCTGATACGATTCATTTGATGATTCAAGGCAGCCAAACTGACCGTGAGTTACAAGACGACCTTTCAGACAATGAGCATACCGGTTTAGATGATGTCTGGTTGCAAACGCGTAAAGGTCGAATCAACCCTCGTGGTGCCAATCAAAAACGTTATGTACAACGTATTCTACAAAGCGATATTTCTTTCGGAATCGGCCCTGCAGGTACAGGTAAAACCTATCTTGCAGTCGCTGCTGCGGTAGATATGTTAGAACGTAATGAAATTCAACGTATCCTTTTGGTTCGCCCTGCTGTTGAAGCTGGAGAAAAACTTGGTTTCTTGCCGGGTGATTTAAGCCAAAAGATCGACCCATATCTACGCCCGCTTTATGATGCGTTGTATGAAATGCTTGGTTTTGAAAAAGTTGCAAAACTGATTGAGCGCCAAGTGATTGAAGTTGCACCACTTGCTTATATGCGTGGTCGTACATTAAATCATTCCTTTGTAATTCTCGATGAAGCACAAAACACCACCCCTGAACAGATGAAGATGTTTTTGACCCGTTTAGGTTTTGGTTCTCGTGCAGTGATCACCGGGGATATTACACAGGTCGATTTACCACGCGGGCAACAGTCTGGTCTTGCTCACGCATTGCGTATTATCGAAAAGATCAAAGAAATTCACATCACTCGCTTCCATTCCCGTGATGTCGTTCGTCACCAGCTGGTACAAAAAATTGTAGAGGCTTATGAAGGATGGGACAGTGAACAATACCGTTTAAGTGCTGAAGCACGTGCAGAACGTAAAGCACGTCAAGAAGCCTTAATTTCTGAAAATGATTCTGCCGCAGATGCTCAACATGAAGAACATACTGCTGCAAATCAGGAAAATGTTTAAGGACTGTTTTTGAAACTTAGCTTATCGTTACAACAAGCGTTTGAAGCACCAGAATTGGTGCTCAAACGTGTCTATGTAAAAAAAGTCATTGAAACAACACTACGTCATATTGATGTAGACCAAGATTGTGAAATCGGAATTGCGTGTGTTGATGAAGATGAAAGTCACAAATTAAATTTTGAATATCGTGAAAAAGACAAACCCACCAATGTATTGTCTTTTCCAAGTGAGATTCCTGAAGAAGTTTTACCCATGCTCGATGCATTACCCATCGGTGATTTAGTCATTTGCATCCCCGTGGTTTTACAAGAGTCGATTGAACAGCAAAAGACACCGATTGAGCATTTCACTCATATGCTGGTTCATGGCACCTTACATTTAATGGGTTATGACCATGAAACTTCTGATGATGATGCTGAAGAAATGGAAGCACTCGAAATTGAAATCTTGAAAAAACTAGGCTTTGAAAACCCTTATACTGTTAAAGAAAGTTGATTTTATAATCAACTCCAAATCCCTCTGCTCTAGAGGGATTTTTTGTTTCATTCAAATGAGATGCCTTTCAAAAACAGATCTCATTCGAAAATCTAAGTATTTGAATACATCATCACGGTGTATTATCGGAAACTCTCCCAAATCCCTACTTGCCCTTCTTTGACGCGTGGAATATTGCCTAATTTAATCCAAGGCATATTATCACCATGAAAATCACTCCCCACAGAGACTTTTAAACCATATTCAGCAATCATTCGATCAACCATTTGTCGTGTTGAAGCGGGTTCCATTGCGGGTGGAAGCTCAACAGCATCCCCACCATATTGTGCAAAGATTTCAATTAAATAACGGGTATTTGTTGCTGATAAATCATAACGTGTTGGGTGTGCCAATACTGCAAAACCTTGACTTTCATGAATCACCTGAATGGTTTCTGCCAAACCTAAACCATCAAATTTTACATAGGCTTTTTTACCTTCCTTAATGTATTTATCAAACGCCTGCTGTGCGCGCTGAACAAAACCCTTTTCTACAAGCGTCTTGGCAATATGCGTCCGAGTAATCCGATCAGGTTCACCATCTACCTTTGCCACAACTTCTGCATAAATATCCTGATGAATCAAAGGAATTAGCAGATCACAGATTTGCTTGGCTCGCTCAGCACGAATTTTCTTCTGTTGCGTTAAAAGCTGTTGTAATGGTTCAGGATTTTGCATATTGAGCGCAACAATATGCACACCATAACTTTTTTTAGTCTCAGGTCTGGACCATTGACTAGAGATTTCTACACCTGAAATGATTTGAATTGGTTGATTTTTTGCAAATTGTTCAGCTTGTATTAAGCCATCCATGCTATCGTGGTCCGTCAATGCAAGTGTATGTATGCTTTTCTCGATGGCAGCTTGAACCAATAACTCTGGCGTCAGAGTCCCATCAGAAATATTACTGTGAGTATGTAAATCTATGCCTTGCATCTTTTATACTATCCCATCAACCTGAACAGACTAGATACTTTAACATGAAAGCACTTTTAGACTTTGTGCCCCTCATAATTTTCTTTTATTTATACAAAACGGTTGATCCTAAAAACACCGATCATCCATTATTACAATTGATCGGCTCAGCAGGTGGTGTAAATAACAACAACATTCTTGTTGCAACTACAGGTCTGATTTTTTCAATGCTTGTGGTCTATGGTGCGTTATTCATTTTCCAAAAATTCCGTCTGGATAAACAACAATGGTTTGTTTTGTTCATGACCGTCATTTTTGGCGGAATCACCTTAATGTTGAGTGATGACTTCTATATTCGCCTGAAAGCTGCAATTTTGAATTTAGCTTTTGCTGGCGCGTTCTTACTCTCTCCCTATTTTGGTAAAGAAAAGAAGCCACTCATTCAAAGATTATTTGGTCCTGTTTTAAACCTGACTGAAAAAGGCTGGAAAAATCTAAACTTTGCATGGGCTGCAATGTTCATTGTCATGTCTTGTTTACATATTTTCTTCGCATTTTTATTTGCAGGTGGAAAATATTGGGGAGAATTTACAGCATTTGGTGACATGATCGTCATGTTTTCCTTTATTATTATCCAGTTTGTTATATTACGAAAACACTTTAAATCTACCGATGAATAAAGTGTTTTAGAAAATCGAGAAATATCATGCCATTATTTGTAATTACGTGTACAGATCAAGCAGGTACAGTAGAAAAACGTCTTGCTGTACGCCCACAACATTTAGCTCGACTCGAGAAGTTAGATGCTGAAGGCCGTGTCATCGTGGCTGGGGCGATGCCGATTGATCGTGAAAATCCACAAGCAGGTTTTTATGGCAGTACTTTAATTCTCGATTTTGACAGCCGTGAAGCTTTGGATGAATGGTTAAAAGATGAACCTTTCTTAAAAGAAGGGATTTATAGTCATATTGATGTTAAACCATTCAATAAAGCATTGCCTAAGGGATAACATAATGCGCGTTGTCGTCCAAAGCTTACTTAGCCTGACTTTAAGTTCTTTTGTACTTTTATCACCTGTTGTCTCGGCTGAGCCTACTCAATCTTCAGCGACTCAAGCAACGACGGCAGCGCCTACTCAGGCGGCCCAACCTGTTGCACCGCCAAAACCGAGTATTATTCCTGCTGTAGCAGGTGCAAATTCCAGCACCCAAACACAGGCGCAAGCACAAGAAAATAAACCTTTAACGGCTGAACAAATTAGCAAAGAAAAAGCGTCTCAAGATGCCAAAGCTAAAGCTTTGGTTAAAGACCAAGCAACACGTTTACAGCAACTTGAAAAGGCCAATTTAGAAGCCCTTTCACAGAACCAAGAATTACAACTCAAAAATGACAATCTGGGTGTACAAGTTCAAGTTCTACAAAGTGAACAAAGTGCGCAAATGTTTTTATATGGTGCTGCAACCATTGCTGTTGGTGTTTTACTTGGCTTTTTAATCGCAAGTTATATCTATACCAAACGTCGTCGTCAGTGGTAAGCCCACTGCTTTGACTTTGCACTTAGAAAGTTTCACGCTATAACCTGATACTGCGAAATGTCAGGTTTTTTCATTTTAATTATCAAAAGGTAATCTGCTTTGTCAAATGCCATTCAAACTGCCGATTTAGACTGGCAATGTATTGATGGAATTGAAGTTCCAATTTCCAAACAATTTGGTGATGTCTATTTTTCTAAAGACAACGGGTTACTTGAAACCCGACACGTATTTTTGAATGGTAATGATCTTTCAACACGACTTGCAGATTTAGATGATTTTGAATACTTCTGTGTTGGTGAAACTGGCTTTGGTACAGGATTAAATATTTTGGCATTGTGGCAACTTTGGCACAATGTTCGTCCAGATAATCATAGCCACTTACATGTGATCAGTGTAGAGAAGTTCCCCTTGTCTAAACAGGATTTAACCCGTGCGTTAAAGGTCTGGACTGAACTTCAACAATTTTCTGATCAGTTGATTCAACACTATCCATTGCCCATCGCTGGTTGTCACCGTTTAAGCTTTCCAGAAGCGCGTTTTTCAATTGATCTGTGGTTAGGTGATGCACATGATGTATTTCCAGCAATGGTTAAAGCCCAACAAGTTAACGCATGGTTTTTAGATGGATTTGCCCCCTCTTGTAATCCAGACATGTGGGAAGACAAAGTTTTAAACAATATTGTCAGACTGTCAGATTTTGGAACAACTTTTGCCTCATTCAGCGTGGCAGGCGTGCTTAAACGGGGTCTAAAACAGCATGGAATCACTATTTCACGTCCGCGTGGTTTTGGTCATAAACGTGAAATGCTAAAAGCCATTTGGAACCCATCTGAGCAAGCAGTCGAAGAAAATCAATCACAGTCAATGGACCTTGCAGCGCAAAACATTCAAAAAAAAATATGGAAAACTCAAAATAATTTCAATCAACGCCAAATCGCCATCATTGGTGCTGGAATTGCAGGTTTAAGCTGCGCATGGGGATTTGCCCAAAGAGGACATCAAGTTACGATTTACGACCAATCAGCGCCTTTAGCAGGTGCTTCTGGTAACCCTCTGGCCTTATTAAATCCGAAACTATGCCCCATCGAGCAAAGTTCGGAACATTTAATGACCTTGGCTTGGCAACATGCCCTACAGCACTATCCAAAATTTCAGGCTTTTCGTGCTATTGCGGTTCAACAATTAGCACAAAAAAATGCTGAACATTTACTGGATTTAGCAGCGCAATATCCTCAAGATTTACTCAAAACTCAAACAGCCGATGATTTAGAGCTACAAACTACACTTGAGAGTTTACAGCTCACTCAAGCGGGTTCAATCTATCCCCAGCAACTCAAAGACCAAATCCTTGAACATCCGCTGATTCAATTTAAACATGCTCACATTCATAGTATTGTTCAATCGAATCATCATCAATTAACACTACAAGATAGCCAGCACACAGATCTTGGTGATTTTAATCATGTGATTGTATGTTGTGCCAAGGAAAGCCATGCTTTTTTTGAGCAGTTCCCGATACTCAAACCGATCCGTGGACAAGTCAGTTGGCTCAACAATGTTAAACACCGATTAGATCCACAATACGCCTACAGTTATGGTGGCTACTGCATGCAGCTTGATGAACAACATTTGATTTTAGGTGCTTCTTTTTATCCCAATCGTGATGACACTGAAGTTTTGCTTGAAGACCATGTGCATAACTATGAACTTATCCACAGTGTGTTTCCACAATACGCAGAATCACTCTGCAAAGTGGATGAATGGCACGGACGTGCTTCTGTACGAGCCCAAAGTCTGGACTATTTTCCATTACTGGGAAAAGTTGAAGCTGAGAAAGAGATTTATACATTTTCTGGGCTTGGCTCTAAAGGTTTTTTATTTGCGCCCTTGTGTAGTGAAATCTTGGTGGCTTTGGTCCTTAATCAAGCTTGCCCGATTCCCCAAAATTTATTGCAAAAATTAAATCCAAACCGCTTTCAAAAGAAAGTAAAAGCCAAAAAACCTTATTTTAAACCGATTCAATCATGATTCTTTTTTATTGATTATCGTAATAAAAAAGCGCCTTTCGGCGCTTTTTTATGAACCCTGTTCTAATGGGAGACCTGCATCACGTGCTGCACGTGTTCCCCCCATAAGTACAACGTAATCACGAGAATCATCTAAACTCTCTAATTTTTCAGCAGCTCGAGGCGCTTTACTTCCACCACCACATAAAATGTAAATGGACTGATCCGAATTCACTTGAGTCAAGCTCTCAGCACTTAAACCATCTATAGGCTGATTTACAGCCCCTTTTACATGGCCTTCGGCAAAGGCTTTTGCATCACGAACATCCCAGATAACTGCATTTTCTGGGAACTCAAATGTTGTAATTTCTAATTTACGGATCATTGTGCACTCCTTTGATGTAAACAACACTTGGCAAATGAAGAAAACATCCCTAGCATCTCAGATATTCTTTCCATTTGTAAAGGTCTAAACTATGCCATCTTTCGATATTGTTTCAGAATTAGAGATTTTTGAAGTAAATCATGCTGTTCAAAACACACAAAAAGAAATTGCGACACGCTTTGACTTCCGTGGTCAGGACGTTTCAATCGAAATTAATGAAAAAGCCAAAGAAATTAAAATTTCAACTGAAAGTGATTTCCAGTGTGAACAAGTCTATAGCATGCTTGAAAATCATTTCTTTAAACGTAAAATCGATATTCAAGCCCTTGATCCACAAAAAATGACGGCTTCAGGTAAAAATATTGTGCAAGTGATCAAGCTTAAAGATGGACTTGACTCAGATACCGCAAAAAAAATTAATAAAGCCATTAAAGAAAGTGGCGTCAAAGTGCAATCTTCTATCCAAGGTGACAAGATACGTGTAACTGATAAAAAGCGCGATACATTACAGCAAGTTATGGCATTTTTAAAAGAACAACAATTCGGTGTACCTTTACAATTTAATAACTTCAAAGACTAAGGTCTTTAGCAACACTATAGGTTAAGACATGACTCAGACCAACCGTTTATCTAAACTTGTGAAAGCAACTTCTAAATTCCCTAAAGGCATTCGAAGTACGCTCTGGAGTAAGGCGTTTGGTCGAGTTGTGCCTATGGTGGGCACAGCCAATATTAAGTACTTAGAAGTCAGCCATTCAAAAGTTGTGGTGGAAATTAAAAACCACCGTGCTATGCAAAACCATATTGGACAATTACATGCTGTTGCAATGGCCCTGATTGCTGAAACAGCAACAGGCTTTGTCACAGGTATGAATGTTCCTGATAGTTCAATTGTCTTGATCAAAAGCATGCATATTGAATATAAACGACCATCTAAAGGTGATATGACAGCAACAGCGACATTGAGCAAAGAACAAATTTTAGAAATGCAAAGCTCTGAAAAAGGTGAAACGCTGGTTCCAGTCACCATTATGGATGAGTCTGGAAAAGAGCCTGTAGAATGCCAAATGGTGTGGGCTTGGGTGTCAAAAGAACGCCTAAAAAAGAAATAAATACAAATCTGCAAATGTAAATAAAACTTACTGTTTAGTAAGTATAAAATTTACCAAAGTACAAATAATGAGTGACGATTATTCACTATATTCATGCTTATTTACTCATCAAGATGGTGTTATTTCCACCACCATCTTGAACTATTAAGATTTGAACTATAGAGGATAATCATGCGATCAGCTACGCCAAGAAAAATTATTGCACTCAGCCTCATTCTAAGCCCTATTTTGTTTCTCACTGCATGTGCCCAAAATCCAAATCACGTTGCTACTACTACAACGGGCAACACATTAGCAGCGAATTCAACCACCCAACAAGCGCAACAAAATAAAGCCATTGTGACTGATTTTTATGAAGGTGTATTTCAAAAGCATCAAGTTAAAGCATATGCAGATCGTTATATTGGTGACCAATATATTCAGCACAACCCGCGTGTTCCAGATGGTAAAGCGCCCTTTGTAAATCACTTTACCCAGTATTTCCAAAAAAATCCTGAAGCAAAAAGTGTAATCAAACGTGCTGTCGCAGAAGGAAATTTAGTATTTTTACACGTTCATTCAGCTCAAAATCCACAAGATCGTGGTGTTGCAATTGTCGATATCTTTAGAGTCGAAAATGGAAAGATTATTGAACACTGGGATGTACAACAAGCTGTTCCAGAATCAAGCGCCAACAGCAATACCATGTTTTAATACAGTATTTAAATCAAACGATCTAAGCACCTATTCCATAAAAAATCCCAAACAATGTTGGGATTTTTTATCTTGAGCATTTAAGCACTTTGCGAAGCTAAATACTTCTGCTTTACATCTTCAGGAATTTGGCGTTTATTTCCCGCAACATCTACAGCAACAAAAGTAAATACACCTGCAGTCACACGTTTGGCAGCACGAGAACTGTCATGACTATCCCAAACTTCGATCTGCATTTGAATCGATGTATTACCGACCTTTAAAAGCTTGGTATAACAACTGATCACATCCCCCACTTTTACGGGAACAAGAAAAGTCATCTGATTAATCGAAATCGTTGCACAACGCCCTTTACTAAAGCGTTCTGCATGAATTGCACCAGCCAAATCCATTTGTGAAACAATCCAACCACCAAAAACATCACCACTCCAGTTTGTATCTGCTGGCATTGCGATGGTTTGTAAAGACAGTGTACCTTCAGGTTTTACATGAGAATCTGACACAATAACTCCGAGCCCGTGAATTACTTATGGGCATTCAATTGTTGATCTAACCATTCTTGTAATTGGTTAGCACGTAACGCACCACTTATTCTAGCAACTTCCGTGGTTTTATTCATTAAAACCAAGGTTGGGATACTGCGAATATTAAATGCACTACTTAACCGTGGATTCGCTTCAGTATCAATTTTAGCAAAAACCACATGGGGGTTATTTTTTGCAACTTCAGCAAAATGCGGTGCCATCATTTTACAAGGACCACACCACTCTGCCCATAAATCAATCATAATTGGCAAATCACTATGACTAACAAAGTTACTAAAATTTTGTTCATTTAACTCAATAGGAGCAAGTGCAATCAAATTTTGATGACATTGACCACAAGTGGGTTGAGCATTTAGTTTATCTTCGGGAACTCGGTTTTTTGCGCCACATGATGGACATACAATAATCATCTAGCTCACTCCAATGTGTTGATGTAAAAACTCTAATTGGGTCAAAATTGATTTTTCCAACCATTTCCCATGATAAATATCAAAATGCGCCATATCCCATTCATGATATTGTACAAAAGGTGCAATATTTGTCGCCGTTTCCCGACTAGATTCAATCGGGATAAAACTGTCTTTTTTAGCCGCAATAAATAGCACAGGAATATTAATACTTCTGACGGTCTGAATTGGTCTAAAACGGATTAAATTAAAAAATACCCGTGCCGGAACTTCACCACTCCAAAAGTAGTCTGGATTTACAATCGACATATAGCCGTTATAACTATCTTTGGTCGGAATAAAACATAAATCAAAGGGATGTACCACTGGTAAGGTTCTTGGAAGCATGCCAACTTTTGCCCCCATATAATCTTGACTGGATATTTTTAATGCCTTGGGTAACTGTTGAATTGGAAACAATTTTGCAGTTTCTGCCCCATCCACATAAGGCACTTGCACCATAATGGCTTGGACACTTTTTAGCTCACTTGCAAGACTAAGTACATAGCCTCCACTCAAAGAGGTCCCCCAAAGTGCTATTTTTTTTGGATTAATTTTCTTTTGTGTTGCGACATAACTGACCACGGTTTTCCAATCATCCAACTGATTCTGCAATGAAATCAGTTCACGAGGAAAGCCTGTACTTCCTCCCCAAAAACGATAATCAAACAGCACAACCGCATAGCCTGCCTGTGCTATTTTTTGCGCATAGTTCACCAACTTAAATTGTCTTAAACATGCAAATCCATGAGCCATAATAATAACAGCAGGTTTTTTTAGATTTTTAGGTCGATAAAAATCTGCCGCTATGACTTCTTGTCCAATGGGGATATATAGTGGTTCAACTGTATATGCGTACATACACACTCCATTGCGTTATCTTTTATAGATATTTCTTTTATAAATCTTTTATCGTTCAAACTCAGTTCTGAGCTTAATGCTATTATATATAGCATATTGGATTTTAAATCATATAGGAGTGACGAAATGAGTGAAAATGTTGGTTTTGCTGGTCAAATTGGTCCAGAACATATTGCTCAAGTGGCAGAAAAAGGCTTTAAGTCTATAATGAATAATCGTCCTGATATGGAAGGCGGAACAGAACAGCCTACAAGTGCTCAAATTGAAGAAGCTGCACGTGCTGCAGGTTTGGACTATGTATTTCTACCTGTCGTTGCTGGTCAAATCACAGAAGTTGATGTCAGAAGCTTTGCCAACCGCTTTAACGAGCTTCCAAAACCAGTACTCATGTTTTGTCGTACAGGTAATCGTTCAAATAACCTCTATCAAATTGCAAAACAAATGGATTTATTAGATGACGAATAAATTCTCATGAATATAGAAGGCATTCTATTGAATGTCTTTTGGTTCACCTTAAATGGAAAAGCTTAAGTTTTTACAGCAATTCGAATAGATTGCACTTTTAAAATTTTGCAACAATTTAAACAGATCTGTTTAGTGAATCAAACAGGTATTGTACCTATGCTTAAATGGTTATATGACAAACTAAGCAAGTTCACGATATGATCTTTGGCATCGTTTCGTCTTTTCCATAATTTAAAAATAAAGGGATCTTCACATGCAACAGGCTCTATTTGGTGGTGGCTGCTTTTGGTGTACCGAAGCCGTATTTTTACAGCTCAAAGGTGTCAATCACGTAGTCAGTGGTTATGCTGGCGGGCATACTCCCAATCCAACTTATGAAGCAATTTGTAATGGGGATACCAATCATGCTGAAGTGATTTTGATTGAATTTGATGAACAGCAAATCAATTATCAACAATTACTCACGGTTTTTTTTGCAATTCATGATCCAACTACATTAAACCGCCAAGGCAATGATATTGGAACACAATATCGTTCGGTGATTTATTACTTCAATGAACAGCAAAAACTTGAATCTGAACAATTTATTGAGCAGCTTAAAGCAGATGGTTTAAATATTGTGACTGAACTCAGTCCAGCACCCACCTTCCATCCTGCCGAAGAATATCATCAAAACTTCTTTGCCCGTAATCCTGCGCAAGGTTATTGTAATTTTGCCATTCCACCAAAATTACTCAAACTTCATAGCCAATTTCAAGATCTTTTAAAAGAATAAGATCACTGAAAATACTTCACTTTATATAACAAAAGTGAACTAACCCAATAGCCAAAATATCAACATAAAAAAACCTCCTTAAAAGGAGGTTTTAAAATATTTGTAATTATTTAAATTAATTATCACTCATAAAGGCAAGATCATTTAATCCTGCTTCACTTGCACGAGACATCACTTGTGCAACGGTATCATAGCGAGATTCTTTATCCGCTCTCAACTGTACAGCTGGTTTTACTGGCTTTTGACCTTCTTCATCAAATCGTTTAGCCAATTCATCTAAAGTGATGACTTTATCATTCCAAGCCACATCGCCATTCTGATTGATACTGATGGTAATTGCTTCAGGTGGAGGCGCGATTACTTCAGCAGTGGTCTTTGGTAAAGTTAATGGTATCGATGGGTTAGCAACGGTGGCTGTCACCAAGAAGATGATCATCAATACCAACATAATATCGATCAGCGGAATGAGATTCATCTCATTCATGCCAGAATCGTTGTCTTCTCCCAATTGAAAAGCCATTAAGCTTGACCTCCAACTAAACCTTTACTGGTAGATTCAGATTCAACTTTTTGCGTTGAAGAATCTTGTTGTAACATCGTATCAATTAACAAACCATGTGCTTGATCTTGCAACTCATTTGACAATGTACGGTTAAAACGTACGCAAATGTTATATGCCAATACCGCTGGAATCGCAACAGCAAGACCTAGACCAGTCATGATCAGTGCCTCACCAACTGGCGTTGCAACTTGAGCTAAACCTGCTTGACCACTTTTACCTACAGCAACAAGTGCGTGGAAGATTCCCCATACCGTACCAAATAAACCAACAAATGGTGCAAGTGAAGCAATCGTTCCTAAAACTGAAACACCTTTTTCAGCATTGGCCTTTTCTGCTGAGATTTGACGTAGTAACGCTTGTTCTGCAACTGCTTTACGTTGGTCAAAGCTTAATGGCGCAAGCTTGGCTTTTAATGCTTTTAAAGCCTGAGCAAGGTGATCCTGAGCAACCTGCTTGAGTTGACGCGTGCCTAGAATACGCAAAATGAACACAGTCCACGTTGCAATAGACATTGCCAATAACACGAAATACAGTGTCTTACTGACCGCATCAGCATGTTGCCAATAAACTGAAAAGTTCATATGCACATTTCCTAATTCTTAAAAAAATTATTTACTTTTTAGAGACCGACAATGCAAAATCTTGCCTAATTTTAAATGGTACACCCGCACCATTTTCTCTATAAGCTTTAAATTTTGCAGATTGAGTCTGCTTAACAACATAACTATCTAAACTTGAATTACCACTAGATTGAAGAATACGAACATTGGTAATATTTCCGCCCGCATCCGCAGTAATTTCTAGATTCACAACTTTTGTTCCATCTTCTGGAGACATCAGTTTAAGTAATTGCTCTTTTGCGATACGTGGACTACGACTCCAAGACACCTGACCTTCATTTACATTACGCGGCGTGTTTCTTTGCTCTTGATCACGACGTTGACGATCGCGCTCATCTTGCTCACGTTTTTGACGATCACGTTCATCTTGTTCACGTTTCTGCTGTTCCGCACGCTTCTGATCATCTTGACGTTTTTGCTCATCTTGACGTGCCTTATCCTGCTTCTGTTGCTCTTCTAAACGCTTTTGTTCTTCAAGCTTTCTTGCCCGATCATCATTTTCTACAGGTTTTTTCTGCTCAATGATTTTTGGCTTAACCACAGGTTTAGGCTCAACTTTCTTCTCTATAGGTTTCGGTTGAACTTTAGGTTTGATGGGTTCAGATGGAGGAGGTGGCGGCGGTGGAACATCTTCTTTTAACTTTAAAAATTTGATTTTTAAAGGTTCTTTCTTTATTTGAGGCAGTTCAAATGGTTTCATATGACTTACCCCCCACAACACACCTACGTGCCCGACAACAACTGCTAACACTGCAGCAAGGACTTTTTTCTTCATCGGTGGTGGCGTTTGAAGTGGTGCAATGGAAGACTGACTCATAAGAATCTAAATACCTAAAATTGAGCAAACTACAAAAAATTATTCAGTTTGTAGATTAAGCTCATCGGATAGAACAATTAAAGTGCAACAATGATAAATGAGAAGTGTTTTCATTTGCAACTGGTTTTTCAATGTTTTTAATCGATTTTACAAATTAAAAATAAAAAAAGGATGCATAAAGCATCCTTTTTTACTACTCATATTAAATGAATATTCACATGTTATTGAAAAACAACAGTCTTATTACCATCGACAATAATACGGTCTTCTAGATGCCATTTGACCGCTCTAGCAAGTACGTTACGTTCAACATCTTGGCCTAATTCACGCAGTTGATCCACAGTAAAATCGTGGTTTACTCGTTCTACATCTTGCTCAATGATTGGGCCTTGATCCAGATCAGCCGTCACATAATGCGCTGTTGCCCCAATCAATTTAACGCCTTTTTCATAAGCCTGTTTATATGGATTTGCCCCCACAAAAGCAGGTAAAAATGAGTGATGAATATTGATCACTTTCATTTCCCACTTTTGTACAAACTCTTCATCGAGAATTTGCATATAACGCGCGAGAACCAATAAATCATTCCCTTGCATTAACTCATCGATCTTTGTATAGGCTTCACGTTTATTTTCTTTGTTGACAGGAACCACATAGAAAGGAATACCAAAGTTTTCTACAGACTCACGTAAGTCTTCATGGTTTGAAACCACTTGGGTAATTTCACAAGGTAAGCCACCACGCGAATGACGCCATAACAACTCAAGCAAAGCATGGTCAACTTTAGACACCAAAATACCGACTTTTTTAATGTCGCTCACTAAAGCCAAACGCCAATGCATACTATAACGTTCAGCCACATTGGTTGCGAAAGTTTGAATGAGACTCTCACGACGGGATTGCAAATGATCAAGTTCAAACTCAACACGCATAAAATAACGCCCGCCCTGAGCTTCAGTTGCGTATTGATCAAGCGCAGTAATGTTCGCGCCCTGATGATACAAAAAGCTCGATACAGCTTGCACGATTCCTGGCTTGTCTTCACAAGTAATCAGTAGACGTGCTGTGTTGGCAGTAGTCATGTTCATGTTGATGGATATCACTTATAAGTTAATTTAAAAAACAGCCGAATATTTTAACGCTTTTTCATCAGCTTTCAATCTTGATTCAGCATCAATCGCGTTTTACAGCAGATAAACTGGCAAATAATTCCGAAGAACCGAAGCTTTCTAGCAAGCGTTCATAGGTTTCGCGACTTTCGCCACGTAAATAAGGACCTTCTAAAAACACCATCTGGCGCAATGCTTGCCAAATCCATTTTTCATCTAAATGATTGGAATCACTTAAATGCCCAGACATATACAGGAAGTTGGTCCAGTTGGTCAGGACAATCCAAATATTGATGATGAGTGCTTCAATTTCAGAAGGTGTCATCTGCATCAGTCCCGCTTCAACAAAGGCATGATAAATTTTTTGCCCTTGTTGCATCACCTTGCCAGCAAAGCGAGGATAAATTTTTCTAAAGTCGTCGTTATTTTCAATTAAATGATAAACATCACGATGTAGAAAGCGATATTCCCATAGCTGACTGCTTAAAACTTGGAAATAACGGATTTTATCATTGGCATTGACTCCACGGTCATCGGGTAATGACAGCATATCTAAAGTTTCTTTTTGGTATTGTTCCATCAATTCTTTGATGATTTCTTGTTTGTTTCGAAAATGATAATACAAATTTCCAGGACTGATCCCAAGCTCTGCTGCAATATGATTCGTTGTAACTGCACGTTCGCCGCGCTCATTAAAAAGTTGCAGACTAATCTGCAAAATTCGGTCTTTCGTTTTCAAAGTTTTGGAGCTCGACATCCTATTACCATTTTTAACCGTTAGCACAAGCTAACATAAAGTGACTTGACTATTTAGAGTATTTACTCTAAAAATTATATTATATTAACCTATTCGTAAATGGTGTTTGTCATGAACAGTCATACAAAAACAAATTCAATGACTTCTTACTCACCTGAAGTTCAACGTATGCATGACATTCTTGAACAACAGAAAGTCGCTTATCAACGCTACCCTGTTCCTACAGCAAAGGAACGTATTGAACGTTTAGCTCGCTTAAAGAAAGTTCTGGTAAAATACCAAGATCAATTTGCAGAAGCAATCAATCAAGACTACGGCAATCGTTCAATCAGCGAAACTAAAATTGGTGAACTACTCACATGTTTAGAACAAATTAAATATTATAGCAAGCATTTAACAGCATGGATGAAACCATCTAAGCGCCATGTGTCTATCTTACACCAACCAGCCAAAGCTTGGGTGCAATATCAGCCTTTAGGTGTGATTGGAATTATTGCACCATGGAACTATCCATTATTGCTTTCTGTTGGCCCACTGATTTGTGCACTGGCTGCTGGAAATCACGCAATACTCAAAATTTCAAGTTCATCTTCTAATTTTGGCTTCGTACTTGAAAATGCTCTCTCAGAAGCATTTCCACAAGAATTGGTTGCCGTCGTCAATGGCGGTGGTCAAATTTCCGATGCATTTTCACATTTAGCATTCGATAAAATCATTTTTACTGGCTCTACCAATGTCGGTAAAACCGTGATGTCTGCTGCTGCCGAAAATCTAGTGCCTGTTATTCTTGAGCTTGGTGGTAAATCACCTGTAATCGTACATCCTTCAAGCGATCTCAATCTGGTCGCTGAACGTATTGCTTTTGGTAAATTGTGGAACTCTGGTCAAACCTGTGTAGCACCAGACTATATGTTCCTACCTCGAGGAAAAACTGCCGAGTTTATTGAAAGCTTTAAACAAGCTGCAACAACAATGTACCCGACGATTCGTGATAATCAAGATTACACCAGCATTATCAACGATAAGCAGTACAACCGTGTTCAAGGTTATTTAGAGGATGCACGTCAACAAGGCGCTGAGTTGATTGAAATCAATCCTCAAAATGAAGAATTAGCGAGTGTACGTAAAATTGCCCCAACATTCTTAACAGGTGTTCTACCTACAATGGACATTATGAAGAATGAAATCTTTGGTCCAGTGCTTCCAATTATGGAATATGATCAAATTGACGATGTAATTGACTTTATTAATGGCAGACCGCGTCCACTTGCTTTATACTATTTCGACTTTGACAATGCCCGCGCAGAATACGTTTCTCAACGTACCCATTCTGGGCATTTCGGTCAAAATGCCGTAGTTACCCATGTTGCACAAGACGATTTACCATTTGGTGGCGTTGGTGCATCTGGCATGGGCAAATATCATGGCCCAGAAGGTTTCTTTGGTTTATCACATGAGCGTTCAGTAATGTCTATTCCTAAGCTATTTAGCTTAAAATTCATATTAGCGCCTTATGACAAAGCCCTAAATAAGATTTTAGAGAAAACTTTCTTACGCTAACTGATCAAGGCATGATCTATCAAATTAGATCATGTTGCGTTTTGACGAATTCCGCTTGTCTTTTAAGCGGAATTTTGGTATAAAACGCCCCTTGAATGAATTCAATCCGTTTTATTTTGACTGGCCATACAGATTTGCTGTTGGCTAAATCAATGGAGTTACACCATGTCTAAGGTTTGCCAAGTTACCGGCAAGCGTCCAGTCGTTGGTAACAACGTCTCACACGCCAACAACAAAACTAAACGCCGGTTCGAGCCGAACCTGCATCACCACCGTTTCTGGTTAGAAAGCGAAAAACGTTTTGTACGTCTTCGTCTAACCACTAAAGGTATGCGTATTATCGACAAATTGGGCATTGAAAAGGTTGTTGCTGACCTTCGTGCTCAAGGTCAAAAGATCTAAGGAGTCTGAACCATGCGTGATAAAATTCGCTTAGTTTCTACTGCTGGTACAGGTTATTTCTATACCACTACTAAGAACAAACGTACTATGCCGGAAAAAATGGAAATCAAAAAATTTGATCCAAAAATCCGTCAACACGTAATCTTCAAAGAAGCTAAAATTAAATAATTTTAGTTTTCTTAAAAAATACGATCCATTTGGGTCGTTTTTTTTGCCTTTTTTTTCTTCGACTTGTTAAACTCTTTAGCGAATTTGGCACTGATTGTGCATTTTATATGGCTTTATACAAAGTCATTACCTTAAGAAATGATTTTTTGAATGATTTCTCCTGAAGATTTAAGGAGTATTTAGTGCCTCATGATGTAGATCTGATTATTTTACTTGCAGTTGGTTTTGGTATAGCCCTGATCTTTGGCTATATCGCTGCACGATTACGCCTGCCACCTTTGATTGGTTATTTAATTGCGGGAATTATCATCAGCCCCAATACCCCAGGTGTTGTTGCAGACATCGCGCTAGCCAATCAGCTTGCTGAATTAGGCGTCATGTTCTTGATGTTCGGTGTCGGGATGCATTTTTCCCTCAACGATTTAATGCAAGTCCGAAAAATTGCCCTCCCTGGTGCAATTTTACAAATCGCGGTTGCGACCTTACTGGGTATGGCAGTTTCCATCTTTTGGGGCTGGAGCTTTGGCTCCGCATTGGTCTTTGGCTTAAGTTTATCCTGTGCAAGTACGGTGGTTTTACTCAAAGCATTAGGTGACAAAGGACTGCTTAACTCGGTGAATGGTAAGATTGCCGTTGGCTGGTTGCTGGTCGAAGATCTGGTCATGGTTTTAGTCTTGGTTCTACTGCCTGCAACAGCTGTACTTTTAGGCGGACATCCTATTGCAGGACATGAATCTGATCAAAACATTTGGTTAACACTCGGCATCACCCTATTAAAAGTAACTGGTTTTATCGCCTTTATGCTCATCATTGGGAAACGCCTTGTGCCAATGATTATGCAATATGTAGCACGTTTAGGCTCTAGAGAGCTTTTTACTTTAACCGTAGTCGCAGCAGCAGTTTCAATCGCTTATGGCTCATACGCAATCTTCGGCGTTTCTATGGCACTTGGAGCGTTCTTTGCCGGAATGGTGGTTAAAGAATCAGATTTTAGTCATCGTGCAGAAGAAGAAACTTTACCTTTACGCGAAATTTTCTCGATTTTGTTCTTCGTTTCTGTCGGAATGTTATTTGATCCACGTATTATTGTGGAACAGCCTCTACATATTTTAGCAGTCATTGCCATTATTATGATTGGTAAGACGCTGGCAGCGATGGCATTGGTGTTATTTTTCCGTTATCCCATCAATACAGCATTAACAGTGGGCGCCAGTTTGGCACAAATTGGAGAGTTCTCCTTTATTCTGGCAACCTTAGGCTTGTCACTGGGATTACTTAGCCCTGAAGCGCAAAACTTAATCTTAGCGGGTGCTTTATTTTCTATCACCCTCAATTCATTTCTATTTTCTGCGATCGAACCTGTGCAAAACTGGATCCGTGAGCGTTCGCATTTGGCGCGCTTACTTGAGCGTAGCGGTGACCCATTGGCAATGCTTCCAGATGAAGTTGATCAAGCGTATTTACGTGATCAAGTGGTGATTGTTGGTCATGGTGAAGTCGGACGTCGTATTACCAAAACATTGATGGATGACGGCATCAAAGTGGTCATCGCTGAAGAGAACCGCGAAATTGTAGAGAATTTGCGTGAAAAAGGCATCGCTGCGGTTTCTGGTCGAGCAACAGAACCCAGTGTTTTGATTCAAGCCCATATCCAACATGCACGACTATTGGTGATTTCACCGATGGATATTGTAGATATTCATAAAATTGTCGATACAGCCAAGCTGCTTAATCCAGAAATTCAAGTGTTAGTCTGTGCTGAAAATAAAGAAGAAGCTGAAGTGATCCGTAAAGACAATGTCGGTGAAGTCTATTATGCAAAAGAGGAAATGGCGAAAAACATGAGTAATCATATTTTAAACCAGATCCAAATTGCTCATCATCATGAACCAACACATTGAATTAGGATAATCTTTAAAACGTAGATCTTTAAAACGTAGCTAAAACCACACGACTGTTCTTTGTGGACCTTGGAAAGTCGTGGTGCTTCCATTATGTAATGGTATCGATAACGATGTTGGATGGGGGATCACCACCCCATCTAACAAAAGATTTAAAACTTCTAGAATTTGATGCCATTTGCGTATATCAGGTTATTTGCATACAAAGAAAAACGCACTCGAAAGTGCGTTTATTGTATTTATTCTAGAATAAATGAAATCACTAGCTCATAAATTTTGGTTGTTCATCAACAACTTCAGCGTGCCATTCATCTGCCTGTTTTTCAAGTAACGCAAATAATGCAGCTTGAATCATCTGTTGTGCAATCGCTGGCGTTTGATCACCCAGTAGTGCTTTCACTTCTTCATTAAATTGAATAGTGACCAAGGGCTCTTTTTCAGAACCTGCATTACGCAGTGCCAGCTCCCCACTTTCGAGCTGTACCAACTCCAAAATAGCTTCCTGATTTCCAAATAACTCTTTTAACTGTTCGATAGACATAAATCCTCCATGCTCAACATGGGGCAAGGTGCTGAATGCACTTTGCATCTTGTAGATATTTTATATAGTCATTTAAAACAAAATTTCAAGTATATCTGATCAAAAAGATCAGAATTCAACCATTTCATTACGAAAACCATCAATAAGTTGCGATAAATCTCGGTGCCACTCTCTTAAAATCTTTGTATCAGGCAACCAAGCTTGTGGTGTTTGCGTCACTTTGATAATTAAGTTTGATGATGTTTCATCCTCTGGTTCTGGCGCACTTGGTTCAGGTGCATATTGACAAAGTCGATACGCTCTTTTGAGTTCAGCAATAAATCCTTCTTTGGCTAATTTTTGCATCACTAAAACTTCTGGTGAGACTTGTCCTTTAGCCGCCATATTTTCTTCGATTGACTTTAAGGTTGGGGAAAAATCATTTAAACGGTAATAACGTACCAATTCTTGCAGAAATGCTAAAACCGCGCCATGTAAATGAAATACTGCTGCTTCACGATGTGCTTGAGCTTGTTGAACATTTTCAGTTTGTTCTCCCTGCATACATGCAAGACGAGCAAAATAAAGTTTTTGATTGGTACGGTCTGCATGAAAGCGAGCTACACGTGACATGGAAGTTCCCTAAGATTTTGGCATTCTTTACAGTCTTAGCTTAATCTTTATTGAACAAAAATCACAATGAATTTTATCCATGTTGTATGTCAATAAAATAGATAGCGCTCGTTTTTGCAAGAATATCAATTTAAGTTTTTATTTTTATCATGGTTTGACGAGATTATTTAAATACTAAAATAAAAAAAAGGAGCAATAAATGCTCCTTAGACTATCTGCCAATTATGCTTCTGGCTTATCTTCCGCTGCTTTTACACGAATTCCATGACCATGTAAGCGCAAGGTATTTAAACCTTTAATCGCTTTAACTGCTTCTCTACCATGTGGCATTTCAACAAAAGCAAAACCTTTCGATTTACCTGTTGCCGCATCAAGTACTAGAGTACAAGTATCTACTGTACCGTATTGCTTAAATAACTCTAACAATTCAGCTTCAGTTACAGTACGTTCTAAATTACGAACTAAAATTTTCATCTCACAACCTTAAAATATAAACGAGGCAAAAAACATCAAAAAGCACTCGCCTACCTACTTTTTGAATGAAAAACGATTGCTATAGTTTAATCTAGATCTATACCAAAATCTAAATTAATCGCCCGACGCTCGATTAGGGCACTTTTTACAGTTTGCTCTCGCTGTCTATAGTGGGTTTCTGTGCTACATAAATTTCGAGTTAAATCATTGAGAAAATAACTTTCAATCTTACGACCTTGTTCATCTGTTTGCGTATGTGCCCAAAAACTTAAATTTTGTTTGGTTAGAATAAGTTCATTTTGAGCACGTGTTAAAGCCACATAAAGTACACGGCGCTCTTCTTCAACTTCATCGAAATTCCCTTGCGCACGTGCATTTGGGTACTGTCCAGCAGAGACATTTGCCACATAGCAAACCTTTTGTTCTGTACCTTTAGCAGAATGGATGGTAATTAAAGTCACCACATCATCTTGCGACTGACGCTCAATTTCACTGATTGAAACAGGGTCAAGTACATATTCTTCTAAAAACTCGCTCAGTTGGGTATGTTTAGACGCCAGTTGCTTGACCAGATCAAAATCACCCACTCGTTTATGCCAATCTTTTTTGGCATAGTTTTCTTCAAGTTGGTTGAGAATAGCCTCTACACCGAGTTTTACACAGGCTTCAACTTCGGTTTTTAATACACTCATTTGCTTCATGATCAGCAATGTATTGTCAGGAATGCGCCCAAACTTCTCTAATTTTTCTGTAATTTTCTCAATATCTGCATCCAGTAAGAGCTGTTGCGCCAGCTTACTCGCACCGACGTCGCCCACGCCATTCCATAAGGTTAAAAACCGCATCCACGCAATATCATCCAATGGATTGGCAATAACACGCAATAAACTCAATAAGTCTTTGACATGCGCTGTTTCAAGCAACTTCATCCCTCCAATAAATCGGTAGGGAACATTAGCTTGGATAAAAGCAGCCTCGATATGCCTTGCAGCAAAGGCTGAACGCACCAACACCATGTGGTCATGCCAAGCTGAACCTTCCAATAAATGCCGTTCTTTGATGTCGATCGCGATCCATTTAGCTTCATCAAACTCATTTGGAAAAACATGCATTCGCGGTTTAATGCCATCACCACGATAAGCTTCAAGTTTTTTATCGTAATGAATCGAACTTTGATCGAGTAACCAGTTTGAAAAATCTAAAATTTCTTGAGTAGAACGATAATTTTTTTCTAATTTGAAAATCTCTGCATCTGGCACACGCTCTTTAAAATGGTGGATATTTTCAAAATCCGCACCACGAAAACCATAAATCGACTGTGCATCGTCCCCCACGCAGAACAGTGATGTTTTATCTTTTAATGGTTCAAGAATTGCCCACTGCAAAGGATTGGTATCTTGCATTTCATCAACTAGCATGTACTGGCATAAGCCCGCAACATAATCCGCTAAACCATCGGACTGTGCCAAAGCAGAAGCAACCACGGCGAGAATATCATCGTAATCTAGAAAACTACGTGCCCGCTTACGGGTTTCGTACTCTTTCATGATTTCAGCAATTTGCTCTTTATCGTCTAAAAACTCAGGCAGTTGCTTTTCTAAAGCCAAACTTAGTTTTTGCCGGGTATTGCGTGCAAAGGAATATAAATCACAAAGCTGTTGTGGTTTGGGTAAGGCGTTGGGATTCTTTTTATCATCCTTTCCACGAATCAAACGGAACAACATCAATTGATCATCACGATCTATGATCGAAAATTGATCCAATCCAAAAGCTTTTGGCACACGTCTAAGTAAATACATGCAAAAGGTATGAAATGTAGATGCGCGTAACCCTTTGGCCTGATCACCTAAAGCAAGCTCTACCCGCGCCACAATCTCGCTGGCAGAACGGCGGGTAAATGTCAAAATTTGGATTTGATTGGCAGGAATGCCTTGATCAATGAGATATGCAGCTCGTGCCACAATGGTTTTGGTTTTGCCACAACCTGCCCCAGCAAGAACTAGACTATGTTTTGTTTCAGTCGTAGCAGCTTGTTTTTGTTGAGGGTTTAATTCATTAATCAGGTTGGCTAAACTCATTTTCACTCATCATTTTATGGATGGCTGCTAGTTTAGCAGAGCTATAGTGAAATTATGCATTTTAACCCAAGAATCAAGTCGTGAATTGACGCTTAAATCAGGACATACCAATGAAGAAAAATTCAAGACAATAAAATTTATTGTCCCTAGCAGAGATTAAAGGAGGACTTTTACAATAAAAACCGCCTTATAGTCTTAACAACCGTGCCACACTCTCACAACAGCGTTCTAAATTTTGCTCACCATGCTTTAATGCTGTTGCTAAATCACATGCACCATCAACAATACCAAAAATTGCACTAAAGCCTTCTGCATAAAGCTCATCGACGCCTTCACCGATATGCCCTGCAAAAGCAATCACAGGTTTATTCAACTGCTTGGCAACTTGCGCCACCCCAAAAGGCGTTTTGCCAAACTTAGTTTGAAAATCAATACCGCCCTCACCAGTAAACACATAATCCGCTTGTGCAATTTTTTCCTCAAGTTGGGTTTCTTTAATCACAATTTCTACACCAGAGCGTATTTTTGCTCCTGTAAAAGCCATAAGTCCGAAACCCAAACCGCCTGCAGCACCAGCACCCTGTACATTTGCAACATCAACATTCAACTGTTGTTTCACCAACGCAGCAAAATGATCAAGATTTTGATCTAAGATCCCAACCATCTCAGCAGTTGCTCCTTTCTGTGGCGCAAAAATAAAAGAAGCACCATTTGGACCACATAATGGATTGTTTACATCACTGGCAATAATAATTTCAGTTGCTTTTAAACGCGCATCGAGTTGTGAAAGATCAATGCTTTTGATCTGCTGAAGCTGCCCACCACCCACGTCTACAGAATGGTTATTCTCATCTAAAAATTTTGCCCCTAAAGCCTGTGCCATCCCGGCACCAGCATCATTGGTGACACTACCACCCAGGCCAATAATGATTTTACCAACACCCAAATCCAAAGCGGCTTTGATCATTTCGCCTGTACCCAGAGTTGACGTCACTAAAGGATTGCGTTGAGACTTTTCGATCAGGTGAATACCATTTGCCAGCGCCATTTCTATAACAGCCGTCTGACCACCATCAATTAATCCCCAATAGGTCGATATTCGTTGCTGAGCCAATGGACCAGTGACCTCAACATATACTTTACGACCACTTCGTGCAGCGACCAAAGCATCGACTGTTCCCTCACCACCATCTGCCATAGGTACATGAATAAACTGTGCATCAGCAATGACTTTTTCAATACCACGTTGCATTGCAAAACAAGCTTGTTCGGCTGTCATGCTTTCTTTAAATGAGTCAGGCGCGAGAACAAAAACTTTAGACATGAGCAAATGCATTTCGATGAGATTCAAAAAATAACATAACGATTTTTCGAGTATAGATAAACTAATAAATTCATAATTAAGACTAAAGAAATGACAACTATGCAACGTGTAAACCTTGGTAAAACCGCCCCAGAACTATATAAAACGGTCATCGAACTTGAAAATTTATCTATGCAAAAAGTTCAGCAAGCTGGGCTTGATGTTGGATTCTCTCATTTGCTCAAATTAAGAGCCTCGCAAATTAACCAATGTGCTTTCTGTGTTCGTATGCATACCCAAGATGCAATTAAAGCGGGCGAGTCAACTGATCGTATTGCGTTGATTAGTGCTTGGCGTGAAAGTGAATACTTTACTGAAAAAGAACGTGCGGCTTTAATTTTAATTGAAGAGATTACTTTAATTGCCAATCAACATTTTCCAGATAGCGCTTATGAACAAGCTGCACAGCATTTATCCAGTGATGAAATCACGGCGATTGAATGGGTTGCGATTGTGATCAACACATGGAACCGTATCGCCATTTCCAGCCAGTATAAAGTCGCGAAATAAGCTGAGTTTCAACACTTAAATCATTTATCTAGGTAACACCTCGCTTTTCAGAAATGTTAATTGAGATAAGATTTAACTGAATACTGCTCTAGTTGCATAAATATTTACGCCAAAATGCAAAACGCCTGATCTCATTGATCAGGCGTTTTGTTAAATGCACATATGATTTCAAACATTAAGTAAAACCTTAATGGCTCGCGGGTGGGATTTGTTTAATTGCTACAGCAAAGGTGAGATAGTTGACCCCTTGGAATAAAATATCCACACCTAAAAATAATCCGAGTACCCAAAAAGGAGAATCTGGTGATGCCAGAATAATTGCACCTGTTGCCAAGGTTAAAAGCCCTGAAAATAATGTCCACCCCCATCCAGACATTGGTTTCAACATAAATGCATTAAAAATACGAATAAAACCGCCAATCAATAAAGCAATTGCCAGTAAATTGGTTAATACCACTGCAGTGGTAATCGGAGATTTAAATGCATAATAACCCGCTGCGATATACAACACACCAAACAACGCCCAAAGCCAGCGGAAGCCACCATCAAAAATTTTAAATGCTGCAATCAGGTGTAAAACCCCACCGATCATCATTAAAGCACCAAACAATGCAACAACCGTCAATGTTGCCATACCCAGTGAAGCCAATAGCACTAATCCAAAGATCACCAATAAAGCTCCAAGCAGAAGATACCATTTACGGTTTTCATGGAGTTGATGACGAACTAAATCATTTCCTACAGTACGCATAATTCTTCTCTTGGTTGTTATTCATTCATTTTATTGTTGATCTAATTCAGGTATTTGTCTGTATAAAATCTGCATCTATACCAGAATAAAGCTTTGTTTGAGCAGAATCTAAGCGATAAAACAGCACAGCTCTATATGCTACTTCACCCAACCCATTTCTTGTGCAGTGAGTCGACTGATCATGGTATCCTCTAGATTTTCAGGTGTTTTGCTTTTACTTTCTGAAAGCGCAATATAGCCGCCCATAATTTCTGCACGCTGCTGCGGATAACGTGGTTGTTGCTCAGGATTGGCATAGCCCATCGGATAGAGTGGCTGCCCTGTTGTAAAATCATATTTGTCTTTTGCACCAAAGGTATGCAATAACTCATGTACAAGAACGACTTTATTGCTCGAACTTTGCTTCCGTGATGCAAATAGATTTACAGAGCCAATACGCCCACGCTCCAATGCAGTGGAGTGCTTCAATATTTTCTGCAACTTGGGATCATAATAATTTAAATACAGGGTCACCGATGGTGAGCCATCTTCGCCTTGATGCTGTTTCCATGCATAAAATCTAAATTTTAAACTCCACAAAACTGTATCCAAGATACGGCCTGATTCTGGAAACTTAGGTGGCAAGGTATTTAACTCACGTCCAAGCTGAAAATGAAATGAAATCGGTTGCCCACGAAATACTTGAGACTGTAAACCTAAATAATGTTCAATTTCCTCAAGATCATCTGTTGAAATTTGCTGAATATAGGCTGCTGTGGAGCGTTGACCATCTGCATTGATAGGATGTAATAAAACAACGATTGGCTTGCTCCAATCTTGGTTCATATCACGCCATGCGTTCACTGCAACAATCAGCAGAATGACCAGTAAAATACCAACTCGAATCTTTTTCCACATTGAATATATTCTCAATTTTTAATCGCAATAAAAATGCTGACCTAGGCCAGCATTTTTAAATATTTATGGATTAAGCTTCTACCCATTTCCCATCTTGGTAGACCAAAGACCATTTGGTTTGTTTACCTTCTGGGGTTTCTGAACCAATATATTGCGCTTGGTTTTTACGGCTAAACTTAACCAATGTTGGATTACCATCTGGATCTTGATCAGGTGCTTGCAAGATAAACTGATACTTAGGATCAAGTTGATCTGCAACTGAACGTAACTCCGCAACCTTCGGTGCACGTGTTTCGCGTACTTTAGGGAATTTGCTTGCCGCCAAGAATAAACCCGCTGCTCCATCACGTAGAACAAAGTAATCATCATGTTTGACTGAACGTAAATGTTCCATTTTGATTGGGTCGACACGAGGTGGCGCTGGCTGACCATTTTTCAAAACTTTACGGGTATTGTCACAACTCATACAAGCGAAATATGGACCAAAACGACCCGTTTTCAACTGCATCTCGCCATCACATTTATCACATGGAATGGTTGGACCATCATAACCCTTGATTTTGAACTCGCCTTCTTCCAGCTCGTAACCATCACAATCCGGGTTATTTCCACAAATATGTAACTTGCGACCACCATCAATCACATAGCTGTCCATTGCAGTACCACATACTGGACAACGTTTTTTCGACATTAAGTCAGCAGTTTCAGCACTGTCATCATCAGAAAGTATAGCCAACGACTCAACTGGTGTTAAATTCAATGTCCCTTTACAGCGTTCTTTTGGTGGCAAATTATAACCAGAACAACCAAGGAAGACACCCGTCGTCCCTGTACGAATCTGCATCGGGCGTTCACATTCTTTACAGTGAACAGCTTCAACTTCTACAGGTTGATTACGACGCATGCCGTTTTCGCCCTGTGCTGTGGTTAAACGCTTTTTAAAATCACCGTAGAAACTATCTAACAGCTCTTTCCAATTACGTTCACCATCTGCAACTTTATCCAATTGACCTTCCAAATCTGCAGTAAATGCATAATTCATCAGGTTATTAAAATTCTCGTCTAGACGATCGGTAACAATTTCACCCATCTTCTCTGCAAAAAGACGGCGATTGTCGAGTTTGACATAACCACGATCTTGAATCGTCGAAATAATCGCTGCATAAGTCGATGGACGACCGATTCCACGTTTTTCCAATTCTTTTACTAAAGATGCTTCAGTAAAACGTGCAGGTGGTTTAGTAAAGTGTTGAGAAGGATCAAGTTTCTCAAGTTTGAGAATTTCACCCACTTTGACTGCAGGTAATAAAACATCATCATCAGACTTGTTCTGACCACGCACTTTGGTAAAACCATCAAAAACTAAAGTACGACCTTTGGCTTTGAGTTCTACACCATTCGCATCAACCAAAATCGTTGAGGATAAATACTCTGCTGGAGTCATTTGACATGCAACAAATTGACGCCAGATCAAATCATATAAACGTTGTGCATCACGCTCAACACCCGCCAAACTATCGCCTTTTAAGGCAACATTGGAAGGACGAATCGCTTCATGGGCTTCTTGCGCATTGGCTTTATTCCCATAACGATTTGCTTTAGCAGGTAAGTAATTTGCACCAAATTCAGTTTCAATATGATTACGCACCATACTGACAGCATCATCACTCAAGAATGTTGAGTCAGTACGCATATAAGTAATAAAACCAGCTTCATATAAACGCTGTGCAAGCATCATGGTTTTCTTTACAGAGAAACCTAAACGAGTACTTGCAGCTTGTTGCAAGGTTGAAGTGATATAAGGCGCACTTGGATTGACCTTCGTTGGCTTATCTTCACGTGTTGCAACTTTATATTCAGCATCTTTTAAAATGTTCAATAAAGCATCTGTTTGCGCTTTATTTTGTAATTTTAATGTTTTGCCGCCTTGTTTGACTGCTTCTAAACGGATTTCATCTTTTGCAGAATGAGTGTCTGCAAAAACTTGCCAGTATTCTTCAGGAATAAAGGCACGAATCTCACGCTCACGCTCGACCACCAATTTTACTGCAACCGACTGTACACGCCCTGCAGAGAGGCCACGCGCAATCTTTTCCCACAGCAGTGGTGAAACCATGAAGCCCACCACGCGGTCGAGAAAACGACGAGCCTGTTGCGCATTCACACGGTTTAAATCTAGACGTGTAGGTTGTTTAAATGCTTCTTGAATGGCATTTTTGGTAATCTCGTTAAAGACCACACGATGGTAACGGCTATCATCACCACCAATCACTTCTCTTAAATGCCACGCAATCGCTTCTCCTTCTCTATCCAAATCCGTTGCGAGATAGATTTCATCTGCATCTTTGGCTAGTTTTTTGAGTTCAGCGACCACATGTTCTTTGCCTGGAAGCACTTCATACTTGGCTTTCCAGCCATGCTCAGGATCGACACCCATACGATTGACTAAAGCGGATTGTGCTTTTTCAGCCTTCTGTTCATCCGTCAACTTGGTACGCGTTGCAGGCTTTTTTTCTGTCGATTTACTTGAACCACCTGTAGGTAAATCACGAACATGACCTACCGAAGACTTCACAATGTAATTTGAGCCTAAATATTTATTAATCGTTTTCGCTTTTGCAGGCGACTCCACAATCACTAATGCACGTTTTTTCCCAGCATCAGGAGAATTTGCTGTTGTGCTTTTGGATGTGGACCGAGGAGCGTTCGCCATAATAAACCACTGTTCCTATTATTAAGTTAAATTTCAGCCAATTTAAGTAAATATGCCTTCATATCATCAAGCTGTGTTGCTCTGAGGTCAGATTCTTCATCCCAATAAAGCCCTACACAGTTGGCCTGCATATCAATAGCATAAATCCCTTTTAATGCAATGGGAAAATCTTTAAATTTCTCATCACCGAGGACCACTTGAAGCTTTTGCTCTTCTACACGGGCGCGCATCAAAGCTAAGCGTGCATCTGGAATCAGTACACTATAATAAGCCACCATACTCGCACGAGACTCTGTTGCCATCGGGATTTTCGTCCACTCTGGTGCAGCCACTAAACGCGGGTGTAAGCCCATCTTGCGTGCTTTCTCTCGCATTAAACCTAATGCTTTTTCTCTAGGGCTTACGCGTAAGCCAAAAATTGAGCCCAATACAAAAACAATAATAACGAGCGCAACCCAAAGACCAGTGTGTTCCATAGTTCACCTTTTAATTCCTATATTAGAGTTGCATAAGCTGAATATAAAACGCAAGTTTAAAATTAAAATTACCGCCAATTACTGATTTTGAGGTCAGTTTAATTTCTTATTTTTCATTTATATTTTTTTCATAAAGCTCCATCCAGCTTCCCAATGACTGAATAGCGCTTTGCAGCGTTTGTCCTAATTCGGTAATTTGATATTCCACTCTAGGCGGTACTTCTGGGTAAATCTGCTTGGTTATAAGTTGGTGTTGCTCCAGCAGTTTTAAATGTTTCGACAACTCTTTTTGTGGAATCGGCGCTAAAGCCTTTTGTAATTGGCTAAATCGAACAGGATGTTTTGCTTCAATAAGATGATAGACAATTGGCAATACCCATTTTCCCGAAAATAATCCAACAAATCGCATAATCGAACAATTTTGCTCATATTGCAGTGTTGTCATTTTCCCACCTTACATAAAGCTACATTTTATAGCCTTTGAGTTTAGCCTATTTCAAACCAAACAACGACTAAGTCACCAATTGGTAAGTACTTACTTTGACAAATAAATTTTCACAATATAAGAGTTTGTAGACATTTTAGTGAAAAACATGCGATTAAAGAATAAAACGGTTTTAATTACTGGCGCAACCAGTGGAATCGGTTTTGCAGCAGCACAACGTGCAATAGAAGAAGGTGCTTTTGTTGTGTTTACTGGCCGAAATTCAGATCAAATTGTACAAACGCAAGTGCAATTCGGCACCCAAAGTTTGGGCATCCAATGTGATCACTCAAGCTTAGTATCACAAGATCATTTCATTGAGAAAATGCAAGAATTATCCATTAAATTCGATGTGATTTATATCAATGCAGGCAATGTTAGCCATGAAGCATTTGGACAATGGACCGTTGAACAATTCGATGCGATTTTCGATACCAATGTAAAAGGTCCATTTTTTCTGATACAAAGCTTACTTCCAATGATCAAGCCCCATGCTTCAGTGATTTTATGTGGTTCGACCAGTATTCATATTGCCTTAGAGAAAAGTAGCGTTTATGCTGCCTCAAAAATCGCCTTGCGTTCTTTGGTTAAGACCTTATCTAGAGAACTTTTAGCCCAGCAAATACGATTTAACTTACTTTCACCGGGACCAACCTTAACCCCTGCCCTCAACAAAGTTGCGAGTACACCCGCTGAAGTTGAACAGCTCAAAGCCAGTATTGAAAATCTTGTGCCAATTCAAAGGTTGGCGGATCCAGTCGAAATTGCCAATGCCTTTATTTATCTTGCATCTGATGAAGCTAAATTTATTGTCGGTAGCGAACTCTTGGTGGATGGTGGCGTAGCAAATTTATAAGCATAAGCAAAGTGATAAAAATACAATGTATGGTTTAATAAAAAAGCGCTAAATATTCAAATCTAAGCGCTTTTTTATATTGCTCTGGGCAGCTTAAAAATCGCCCTAATTTAAATACATTTCATGACTATAAACAACTTCATGACCATTCCAATAAATATAGCCTTTTTCAATCAACTCTTTAAGCAATAAACGGATATCTGATTTTGGAAACATTTGCTCCAATAAATCACGCAACTCATAAATATCTTTAGGTTTATCGGTTTTTAAATTATTCAATTTATGAATAACTTCAATTTGCACTGGATCTATTTTTGCAAAGTTTTTAAACAAAACCTGATGTACTGCACCCACAGAGTCTTGCTGATCCATTTCCTGTAACACCTGATCTGAATCGATACGTAATTTTTCTAAAATTTGATCAATTTTTTCAAGTTTGATACTGGATTGTGCTGCGGATTCAGTCTCAGTTGGAAGTGCTAAAACAGGTTTATCGATATCGAGACTTGTCCATTGTTTCAAGACTTTTTTACGATAAGCCACCTGATCATCAAAACGTTTGACAATTTTTAAATTAATTAACATGCCAACCAGATGCTGAGCTTTTTCTGGCACAACTTGCAAAATATTCACAATAGAATTCTTTAATTTTTCAATGGTATTCGGTTTGCCTGTCATCTCTCCCAAAGCATCGCAATACTTTTTAACCATTTGCAAATACGGCTTATTTTGAATGGTTTGTAGACTAGGTATCGAGTACTTGTTGCGTTGACGTTCCAACGTGGATTGGACTTGAATAAACCTACACGCTAGATCAGCGCTACGCATCAGATCTAACAATAAGGAACAACTTGGCATCGCAGAAATGACTTCAATCTGCATCTCTGGCTCTAATAATGCCAATAATTGTCCCACCACAACTGCATATTCATATTCTTTTTCAGATGCATTCGGTACTTCTAAAATCACCACCTGACCACTGCTCACCCAGCCTGAAAATTCAGTTAAATCTTCCAGTGAGTACTGGAATTTCCCCGTACAATTGAAAAGATAAAGTGTTGGGTAATGTTCAATAATCTCCCGCAGCATTTTGGCTGTAGGCATATTATTTTCAAGATCGAGAAGAACAGCTTTATTCGGCATGGTCAAAAAGTTTGCAACTGAACAGTGGCAAGCATTACAACCAGCTTTCAATAAAAGGTCAAATAAAATTGGAAATTTAATCCTAAATTCCCAATTTCACCTGACTTAAATGTATAAGTTTTAGATTTTAAAGATAAATATTATTGGATGGTTGCAATCACTTGATCAGCCTGACACGTGCTCCCGACTTCTTTCAGCAATTCAATTTGACCACTTTGATGTGCCAAAACTTGAACTTCCATTTTCATGGCTTCCATAATTGCCACAACTTGCCCTGCACGAACTTGCTCTCCGGTTTGGACTTTCCAAGCAATAATGGCCCCATTAATAGGCGCTTGTAAGTGCTCAGGTTGAAGTGCGAACTCTGTGCTTTGCGCTGGTTGTTGCTCCACCTGAACTGCACCTTGAGCAAACATTCCTGCAGGTAAGCCTAGACGGTGTAATTTCCCATCAATTTCGATATAGCTTAAAACCATCGCTTGTTGATGCTGAGGAATCGCGCGTCGAGTTGATTTTAAGTCTTGTTTAAAATCATTTTCAATCCAACGCGTATGTAGTTTAAATTCGTCGGTAAAATCAGGCTCATTCAGCACGGCACGATGAAAATCTAAAACTGAAGCCACCCCCTCAATTTTAAACTGCTTTAAAGCGCGTTTTGCGCGGCGTATTGCGATTTCACGCGTTTCCCCCGTCACAATCAGCTTTGCCATTAAAGAATCGAAATGGCTGGAAACCAGAGAGCCTGTACGCACGCCAGTATCGACACGCACACCATGACCAAAAGGTGCTTCAAATAAACTTAGTGTACCAAATGCTGGAATAAAACCACGGCTAGGGTCTTCTGCATTGATACGAAACTCAATGGCATGGCCTTGTGCTTTAGGGGTTTCTTTGATCGATAATTCTTCGCCCAAAGCCACCTGAATTTGCTCAACCACCAAATCAACTCGCGCTGTTTCTTCGGTCACGGGATGTTCAACTTGCAACCGCGTATTGACTTCTAAAAATGATAGCGTCCCGTTTTGGCTCAATAAATACTCGACTGTCCCTGCTCCAACATACTGAGCAGCCTGACAAATATTTTTTGCTGAAGTTAAAATCTCTTGGTAAATCTCATCACTGATAAATGGTGCTGGAGATTCCTCAACTAATTTTTGATTGCGGCGCTGTAAAGAACAATCGCGCGTACCTAAGACCACCACATTCCCATGCAGGTCGGCAATCACTTGCGCTTCCACATGACGAGGATTGTCTAAGTACTGCTCAACAAAGCATTCGCCACGACCAAAGGCGGCTTTTGCTTCACGGACAGCAGAGTCATAGAGTTCTTTCACTTCTTCAAGCTTCCAAACCACTTTTAAACCACGACCACCACCACCAAATGCCGCTTTAATTGCAATAGGCAAGCCATATTGTTTTGCAAAGGCTAAAGCCTCATCCGCATTATTCAATGGGTCTTGTGTGCCCTGTACCAAAGGTGCACCCACTGAAGCGGCGATTTTACGTGCTTCAATTTTATCACCCAACTTGGTAATGGCTTCAGGAGATGGGCCTACCCACTTCAAGCCTGCATCAATCACAGCTTGTGCAAATTCAGCCCGTTCCGATAAAAAACCATAACCAGGATGTACCATGGTGGCTTTTGATTTTTTAGCAATATCAATAATGGCATCAATATTTAAATAGGTTTCTTTTGCGGTTGCGCCAACCAAACCCCATGCTTCATCTGCAAGTTCGACATGTAAACTGCCGATATCGTCATCTGCATACATTGCCACAGAAGCAATGCCCATATCACGACAAGCATGGATAATACGCACAGCAATTTCACCACGATTGGCAATCAATAATTTTTCATTTACATATTTTTGCTGGTTCATCTTAGTTCTCGATATCTACAAATTCGGCGATTTTTCTAAATTTGATATGGCAATCCGCAGGTATTTGTGCCACCAAATCCCAATGATGCTTGGCAACCGAAGCAATCACAGGATAACCACCAGTTAATGGGTGATCATTCATAAACAATACAGGTTGACCATTGGGTGGAATCTGCAAAGCACCAATACATGTACCTTCACTTTCCAATTCATGATGAATATTACGTGTTAAGGGCGCTTTCCCAGATAAACGTAATCCCACTCGATTACTTTCATTGGTGACTAACCATGCTTGATTGCACAGTTTTTCAATACTGCTTTGCTCAAACCAATCCGTTCGAGGTCCCATCACAATATCAAGTTCAATCGTATCGCCAAGGGACGGGAGATTGGATTTTGGCACTTCGTTGATGCTGATATTGGATGGGACGACTTGACCTTGGTAAATGACATCACCCGTTTTTAAAGGGGCTGGACCAAGAATGGCTAAACTGTCAAAAGAACAGCTATTTAAAACGGGTTGAATATCCAAACCACCACGAACCGCAAGGTAATTGCGTAACCCTGCGCTCGGCGTTTGAATTTGAAATTCATCTCCCTCATCCAGTGCAATCGCCTGATAGCTGTCAAAATCTGCTTTTTGACCATCTGCAAATTTCACATGGATATTGGAAATTGCACCTGCCACGCTAATGACAGCTGAATTTTGCATGACTGCTTTTAAACCGCCATTTAGCACCTCAATCACAGGCGTATCCGTTGGATTCCCCACGATTCGATTGGCACAATGCATCGAAGCGATATCCATCGCCCCTGCTGTACCCACACCGATATTGCTGTGCTGAAAACGGCCTTCATCTTGAATCGAAACTTGCAAGCCAGATGCCGTGATTTTGAATAGGGGGTGTTTTAAAATTAAATCTTGTCGTGGCGTGATTTGCTTGGGCACATCCACAGATACAGGATGATGGGTTACATCCTCAAAATGCACCCGCATTCCTGGTCGTAAAAGCGCAGGATTTTGACGCTCCAAATCCCACATTTTTTCTGACGTTGTTCCAATCAATTGCCAACCACCCGGACTATCTTTTGGATAAATTCCCGAGTATTGCCCAGCAAGTCCAAGTGAGCCTGATGGAATTTTTTTACGCGGTGTTTTTAGACGAGGAACGTCTGTAAAGGGCAGATCAAGACTACTCATATAAGCAAAACCTGGAGCAAAGCCAATAAACGCAACGTCCCAAGTGCTTTGATGATGTTTTAAAATCAGATCGGCTATAGAGAGGCCTTGCAGTTCCGCCACTTGTGCTAAATCTTCACCATCGTAACGAATCGGAATAATCACTTCCTGCGTATTGCGATCAAAGCCTGAATCAAGGTTTAAAGTACCAATCAAAACACTCAAGGTTTTAAAGTCAGTCTTGATTTCGTTAAAACAAATTAAAATTGTTTTTGCAGCAGGAATTAAATCTTTGATTCCATTCAAGTGTAAATTTTGCAATTTACTGTATAACGCCAAAGTTTCTTCTAAACTGGAAAGTTCAATCAAGAAACTGTCGGAATTTACCGATAAAAATCGCATTTACTGATCCTTTCTTGTCTTAACGCAGCCACGCACGATCAGGTATGTCTGTAATCAACATATGTCCTGGTGCATGGCTAATGGCAAATGGGATTTTCGAATTCATGATTGCAGCTTGAGGCGTTACACCACATGCCCAAAATACTGGAATTTCACCCTGTTCAATACGTGAGGCATCACCAAAATCTGGCTGATTGATGTCACGTATGCCCAGACTTTCAGGATGCCCAATATGTACGGGAGCACCATGAACACTCGGCATACGCGCCGTAATTTTCACAGCCTCAGCTATTTGATGGGCAGGAATGGGGCGCATAGAAACCACCATATTTCCTGAAATACGTCCAGCAGAAAGGCATTCGATATTACTCAAATACATCGGTACATTGGTCTTGTCATGGATATGACGCACTTCAATCCCCGCTTCTTGCAAAGCTGTTTCAAAGGAGAAACTACAGCCAATTAAAAAGGTCACTAAATCAGGATGCGCGTTATAAAGCTCACTCGCATCAGTGAGCTCATCAACCATTTCACCGTCTTTCCAAACACGATATCGTGGAAAGTCAGTGCGAATGTCTGAGTCAGCAGCCAATCGAGAGTGATATACGCCTTCTTCCAAAACGTCTAATACAGGACAGCTTTGCGGATTACGCTGTGCGTACAACAAGAAATCATATGCCCAGTCTTTAGGTACAGAAATCATGTTCACTTGGGTCATTCCAGCAGCCATTCCTGCAGTGGGTTGATCAAAACCCGCACGAATTTGTTGTCGCGCATCCAATGCAGCTTTGAGTTGAACTGGATCGACTTTAATCTCTTTAAACATGTGTCTTGTCCTTATTGTTTTATGCACAAAATGAACGAACTTGAATGTCGTTTTTTAACAGCTCAGCTTTAATCGCTGCGGACATTTCTAGTGCACCTGCGGTATCACCATGCAAACAAATCGTATCGGCTTGAATTGGGGTAAATACGCCATCAATTGACTCAACCCCACCATTTTTCAACATCGCAACCACACGTTTTGCCACAAACTCAGCATCATGCAAAACAGCACCTTCCAAACGGCGTGAAACCAGTGAGCCATCGCGGTTATAAGCACGATCAGCAAAGGCTTCTGAAACCACTTTTAGACCTGCCTGACGTGCTTGTGCAACCAAATTTGACCCAGCCAAAGCAACCAGTACCAATGCAGGGTTATACATTTTAATAGCTTCAATCACGGCTTCGGCTTGTACAGAATCTTTGGCAATGGTGTTATACAACGCCCCATGCGGCTTGACATATTGCACTTTTGAACCAGCAACTTTTGCCAAACCGTCAAGCGCCGAAATTTGATAGAGCACATCCGCGATCAGCTCGTCTTGAGACAAATCCATATTACGGCGACCAAAACCAACCAAATCTGGGTAGGAAACATGCGCACCAATCGTGACATCTAATTTCACTGCTTGTTGAAGCGTCTTCAATATTCCCAACGGGTCACCTGCATGAAAGCCACAGGCAATATTGGCGCTACTGACAACAGGTAAAATTTGCTCATCATTGCCCATTTTCCACGAGCCAAAACTTTCACCCAAGTCACTATTTAAATCGACATACATTGTGATCATTCCTTTTCAATTGAGTGTGAAGTTGATTAGAGCTTGGTGAGGTAATTAAATACTGTCGTAAATGACATATAACCCATCCACCATGTGAGTAAGCAGGTTAATACACCCAAAACCAGTAACCATTTTGGATAATTATAATTGCCCATCATGTCTTTACGACATGCCGCAACATAGACAAAAATCGTCAAACCAATTGGTAATACCAAACCATTAAAACCACCCACAAAGATCAGTAAGCCCGCTGGTGTTGCACCTAGAATCACGTAAAGCAACAGGGCTAAAGAAATAAAGCTAATGGTGAGGTAGTTGGTATGTTTAGTGGTTAAGTTCTGTTTAAATGCGGACATAAATGAAACAGAGGTATAGGCTGCACCAATCGTGCTACTGATTCCCGCTGCCCAAAAAATCAAGCCAAATAGTTTAAAACCAAATGTACCCGCAGCATATTGGAATGCTTGCGCAGCTGGGTTGGCATCGTGACTTGCTAAATCAATATTTGCACCACTAACCACAACCCCTAAGAATGCTAAGAACAATACATAACGCATGATCCCAACCACCACAATACCTTTGGTTGCGGCTCTGGCCACTTCATCAATATTCTCTGGTCCAACCGCACCTTTGTCCAATAAACGATGCGCGCCTGCATAGCAGATATAACCACCTACGGTACCGCCAACAATAGTTGTAATGATGGCGAAATCAATTTGATCAGGTGCAAAAGTTTGTTGAACGGCTTGCCCCACAGGTGGCATGACAATAAATGCAACGATCACGATCAAAACGATTTTGAGCAACCCCAAAATAATCATGCTCTTGTCCATCGCCAGTGTGGCTTTTCTAGAGGCAAAAATCAGAATTGCCAAAGCACCACTCAGCACGCCGCCGACCTTGGTATCCAACCCAAAGAGTGCATTTAAGCCCAGTGCAGCACCTGCAATGTTACCGATACTAAAGAAAAACCCACCTAAAATGACCAGAAATGCGAGTAAGTAACCACTCCCCGGTAAGGCTTTATTGGCAATATCAGAAGCGCGCATTTGCGTTAAGGTGACCACACGCCAAATGTTTTGCTGAACAACATAATCAATAATGATCGAAACTAGGATTGCAAAGCCAAATGCAGCACCTAATTTCACTGTAAATACAGCAGTTTGAGTTAGAAAACCTGGCCCCATCGCAGACGTTGCCATCATAAAGATAGATGCAACAATTGCCCATTGACGGTCAGATAAAAAAGAAGATTTCAATAAAGACATGTAGGCGTTCCTCATCCATTTGAGCTTAATCAACGCTATTTCAAGTGAAACAAAGAACATCTATTTTTCTAAAATACGAGATTCTTTAATCCTTTAAACTTTTAAGATTTTCTGGTTATGCTGAACCAAATCTGTATTTCAAATAAAAGCATAGGCGAAGGTCAGTCACAATAAGACTTTATCCAAAATTCATTAAACATAAGATATTGAATTTATATGTTTTTATTATTTTTAAAATCATTTAATAATGAATATTTATCAGTTTCTATAAGTTCTCATTATCAATATTTCATATTTTTGCAATTTTTAAATCAAAACCAAAGCTGCATAAAATGCCGTTTTATTGTTCATTATCTAATTTTATTATTCAGTTTTTTCATGGCATTTTCCGAAGTTAAAACCGCTAAATCCGTCAACTTTTCTTTTAATGCGGTGTTATTACCTTGTGTATAGATTGCGGTAAAGTGGAATGTCTTTAATTGGATTGGCGTATCCAAAATTTCCAATCGCCCATCTAATATTTCTTTGATTGCCGTTAGTTTAGGTACCACTGCAATCCCTAAACCTTGTTCAGCTAAACGTAATAATGTGACCAACGAATAACTTGTGATGGATAGCGGTTCATCGATCTTCTGTTCTTTCATTTTGGCTTTGAGCTCTTTATAAGGATAGGTAATTCTTGGATAGGTTAAAATGGTATGCGACATCAATGTCCGCAATGACATCTGCCCGATTCCACCTTTAAATGAAGGTGATGCCAGAAAGCTTAATTCAAAATCACACAATGAACGTTCTATACATTCAAAAGGCAAAGTTGGCCCCAGTAAAAACGCCATATCCAAATCACCGATGCGTACACCTTCTTGTAAATCTGGAGTTAAATTCACCACGATTTCGATGGAAACTTTGGGAAACTCTTGCTGGACTTGCTCCATATACTCCACTAGCCAAGTATGGACAATCGTTTCGGAAACCCCCAAACGAATCGTTCCTGTTAAATACTGACTTTCTGTAAGTTCAGCCACCAAGTCTGTTTCCAGTCGCATAAACTTTTCAGCATATTTAAATAAGGTCATGCCCTTATGCGTGGCTTTGATTTGACGAGAACTGCGATCAAGCACTTTAAAACCGAGATCATTTTCAATCGCAGTAATTTTTTGAGAAATTGCAGGCTGTGTCGTGTGAAGCTTTGTTGCGGCTTTATTAAAACTGTTTAAGGTCACCACCCAATAAAATGCTTCGAGGTTTTTTAAGTTCATAATCCATTTTAACCCACAAATTTAGCGCTTGCGTTATGCAAATCCTTTGCCAATATCACTGCTATGTGTGAATTTACACCTGATTCAGCACACCTCAGCCACTCATATTTCACATCCGTTGCATCAATAATGCGGAGGACGATTGGTCATTGGGTCAAATGCTGCAATACCTTCTGACAAATCAGCAGATTCTATACGTTGGTAAATTAACTGCATTTGTTTTTTTAAATCAGCGATTTCCAAGCTTTGTTGCGCCACTTGATCATTTAATTGTTCGACTAAATCATCTAAAAATGCAATTCGGACTTGCAAATCTTCTATGGGTGCGGAAAATGACGCCTGATCATCAATATTTTTATGTTTAGTCATTTTTAGTCCTCAGTGTGGGATGTTTAGGAAACCGTATGGCCTATATTACTATAAGGGATGTCCAACTTGCGTTTGGTGGACCTGCCCTGCTCGATGGCGCAAACTTCAATTTAGAACGAGGCGAACGAGTCTGTCTGATTGGTCGTAACGGTGAAGGTAAGTCTACTTTACTCAAACTGATTGAGGGAAGTTTATTGCCTGATCAAGGTGAAATTGCATTACAAAATGGTATTACAATTTCTATGCTTGCTCAGGATGTACCGATGGATTCGGGTAAAGTTGCAGATATTGTTGCCGAAGGTGCAGGAGAAGCCGCGCTCGTCCTAAAAGAATACCACGAAGCCAGCGATGCTTGTGTATTAGGTGATATGGAAGCTTGTGATCGTATGGGCAACCTACAACATAAGCTGGATTTGCTCGATGGTTGGGCCTTAGAAACTAAAGTAAATTCTATCTTAAGCAAAATGGGCTTAGATCCTGAAGCGGATTTAGCTGATTTATCAGGTGGGCGTAAACGCCGTGTACTTTTAGCACGTGCATTGTTGACGCAACCTGATGTTTTATTACTTGACGAACCAACCAACCATTTGGACGTAGAAAGTATTGAATGGTTAGAGAAATTCTTACTCGATCAAAACAATCTCACCCTATTATTTATTTCCCATGACCGTGCTTTTGTTGACAGTATTGCGACACGTATTGTGGAGTTAGATCGTGGTGTTTTACGTAGTTATGAAGGTAACTACTCACGCTACCTCGACCTAAAAGCACAGCAAATGGAAGCTGAAGAAAAGCAGAATGCACTGTTTGATAAACGCTTGGCTGAAGAGGAAACTTGGATTCGTCAAGGGATCAAAGCACGTCGTACCCGTAACGAAGGTCGTGTACGTGCATTAAAAGATTTACGTGAACAATCTAAAGCACGTCGCTCACAACAAGGTAAAGTGAGCATGGCGACTCAAGAGGCAAATCGTTCAGGTAAATTGGTCTTTGATATTGAACACTTAAGTGTGGCTTTTGGTGATAATGCACCAATTATTAAAGATTTCTCTGCGTTAGTACTGCGTGGCGACCGTATTGGTTTAGTCGGTGACAATGGTGTAGGTAAAACCACCTTGATTAAAGCCATTTTAGGTGAACTTGAACATGGCGGTTCGGTAAAAACAGGTACACAGCTTGAAGTGGCTTATTTTGACCAATTACGTAATGCGCTAGATCTTGAAAAATCAGTAATGGCCAATGTGTCTGAAGGCTCAGACTTTGTCGATGTTAATGGTGGTCGCCGTCATATCTACAGCTATTTACAAGACTTTTTATTCTCGCCTGAACGCGCGCGTACTCCAGTAAAAGCACTTTCAGGTGGTGAGCGTAACCGTATCCTTTTGGCAAAGTTATTGCTTAAACCGTCTAACCTTATTGTGATGGATGAGCCAACCAATGACTTAGACATGGTGACTTTAGAATTACTTGAAGAGATGTTGAGTGATTATAAAGGGACTTTGTTATTGATCTCCCATGACCGTGCATTTATGGACAATGTTGTGACATCAACTTGGGTATTTGATGGTAAAGGCAATATCGATGAGTACATTGGTGGCTATCAAGACTATCTAGAACAACGTCCAGATCAACGTGTTGTCGATCAGAAAAGTGATGTAAAAAAAGCTATTGCGAAAGCGGAAGCTGCTGCGACGCCTGCTGAACCAGCCGTTAAAAAAGTGAAGTTGAGTTATAAAGATCAACGCGCTTTAGAACAATTACCCGCAGAAATTGAAGCTTTGGAAAAAGAACAAGCTGAACTGACTGCAAAACTTGCTGATGGTTCTTGGTTTGTGACTGATGCAGATGCAGCCACCAAAGCGTCGCAACGTCTTGGTGAGATTGATGAACTGATGCTTGAAAAAATGGAGCGTTGGGATGCATTAGAAGAAATGATCAAAGGTTAATTCTTGTAAAATCTTTAAATAAAAACTCCGCAAATATGCGGAGTTTTTATTGAGCCTGCCGACATTGAAACCAACAACATAGATCAATCATCTTATAGATATACAATACATATTTTCAGCTTTATGTATTAACCAGATTCAAAGACATTGAAACATAACGCAACCCATGATTTTCAATGGTTTCATCTTTCACCACAAAGCCAAATTTTAAATCATACTTACGGAAAACAGTTGTCGCCCACTGCCATTAATTGCAAACTCATCAATAAAAGGCGCAATCAATTGGGTAATTGCAATTAAGTCCTTTATGGTTACTCTTCTGATTGTCTTATTCATGTGGGGAACATTTCAATAGTGGAGTAGCAGTAAAAGATCAAAGTGCTAAATTTAAGTCTGTAATCAGAGTTTCATCATCTAGCTAATACTTTAAATGATACATAACAGAATCTTTCATTTTTAAAAATAAACGCACTTATTTAAATGGCTTAGTTCAAGTTAAAATGACGGCAATACTTTACTGATTAAAATTAAATAAAACTTAAAAAATCAAAGCACTTACCATTCCCCACTCATCTTACCCATGATCATTTCATTTATACTGAATTTCGCTACAAGCACTTCATGATGTTTCCATACAAATCCACCAAGATATGATTATCGAATCTAGTTCAGATCTCGAATTATTTAGTGAGAATATGATCATGAAAAAAGTTACATCATTACTTGTTGCAGCATTCACCACAGCAATTTTCGCAGGTTCTGCAATGGCAGCAACTCCAGCACAGCATTCGACTCAAGCGGTTAAAACCCATCAAATGCAAAAACAACATAAAGCTGGTCATAGCCAAAAACACCATGCCGCTGCACAAAAATCAGCAACAGCAAAAAAAGTAGAGGGTAAAGCAGCAACCAAATAATCCACTTTAAAACTGTCGCTTTATAAAATTATGATCCTCATGCTTAAAAGCTACACCAACAGTGTAGCTTTTAAATTTTCAGCGAATGCTCTGGATCGCTTCAAATCCATTCGCTACTTTAAACCGAATTTTTCAACAGGTTTGATTAACCATAAAGATAATTTTCTTAATAAAATATCAAAAAATTGTTGTTGTAATATCCAGCAAGTCAATACAGATAAACCAATACAAATCCCAATTTCCACAAAAATATTAAAATCCAGTTGCCAATAACGTGCAATCAACATCACCACAAAACCATGTAGCAAATACACCGCCAAGGTGTTTTTTCCAAGTTGCACACAGCCAATATTCAATAATTTTGTCCATGCAAACATCGCGAAAATGCCCAAACTCGACATCAATAGACAGCCTATTCTGATCCACGTACCATCCCACATACTTACCTTAAGTTGCTGATAACTTAAACTGCCATATAACCAAAATGGGTTGATTTGGGTGAAATACACCAAGCTTGCAATACCCACCACGATGAATCCAGCTAAAATTTGAGTGAATTTAAATTGCTGAATTTTCTCGACAATGGTTTTGCCATAAAGTGCACCCACAATAAAAAATGGAAAGAAGCTAAAAATTCTTCCGATAGAGTATTGGTAATTGTTCCATGGGCTTAAACCGACACATAAAGCAAGAATCAGTGCAATCAGCAGTGCAAATTTTGTTTTTATCAAAAAATGGGTAAGCGTTGTCCATACCATCATGCCCAACAGATACCATAAGATCCAATAAGGTCGTTCAAACACATTCCAATTGAGCTGAAATTTACCTGACCAGATGGCATAAAATGCAGGAAATAGAATTTGAAAGGGTAAATAGAGCGCGACAAAAAATAGAATATTCTTAAACCATTTACTGTCTTTAAACAACATGCCCGAAATAAAGATAAAAGCTGGCATATGTACAAAATAAATCGTACCTAACAAGGCATGATCAATCGGATCTTTCCAACCGATCATGCGTTCTAGAAAATGCCCGAGAACCACAAGAAATATCAGTGTTGCCTTACAACTGTCTAAGTAGGTATCTCTCATCGTAAGGTTGTCTAAAATAGTCAGTGAATAATTGCGATTATATACCTAAAACATGCACTTGCTTTTGATCAATCTCGGCAAGATGCTGGCGATAAATTTTAAAATTTTCCAAATCAAAACACACGAAACTGACTTCCTCTAAATTGGTCGTCTGGGTTAAAAACTTAGTCACGCTGTTTATGGCGATAAATGCTGCTTCTGATTTGGGAAAACGATAAATCCCTGTTGAAATATTCGGAAATGCCAGTGTTTTTAGCTGATATTGCTCAGCGAGTCTTAAGCTATTGAGATAGGCTTTCTCAAGAAGTTCATTTTCAGCATGCTGTCCATCTTGCCAAGTGGGGCCCACGGTATGAATCACATAATTACAGGGCAACAACCCTGCTGTGGTAATCACCGCTTCACCAATTGCACAACCACCCTGTCGAGCTCGGATCTTTTGACAATCCTCCAAAATAGCAGAACCACCTTTTCGATGAATTGCACCATCCACACCACCACCGCCAAGTAACGAGGTATTGGCAGCATTTACAATTGCATCCACCTTTTGAACTGTAATATCACCTTGAATTAACCGAATTATTTTCACGTCATGCTTCCTTGCTTATCCTCAATGAGAGTGAATGACACCTTGAATTTTCTTCTTTAAACCGCTTCATGCTACACTCCTTTCAGTTTTAACTTCCCCAAATTTACAAAACTGCTATGAGTAAAAAGCATCAATACGAGCCTGGAAAATTTTATTGGGCATTTTTACATCCGAAATATTGGGGAATCTGGATTGCGATTGTATTTTTGATGATGCTCGCGATCTTGCCTTGGGCAATTCAGTATCGCTTAGCGACACTGTTAGGCAATATTGCCTTTGACCGACTTAAATCACGTCGTGAAACAACAACGCGTAATTTAGAAGTCTGCTTTCCAGAATGGTCGCCTGAACAAGTCATCAACAACTCAAGACAAGTCTTTGTTGATCAAATGGTCGGGGTCTTTGAAACCTTAAATGCATGGTATTCACCACAATGGTTTAAAAACCGTGTCAGCATTCAAGGGCTAGAGCATATCCAACACGCCAAACAAAATGGTCAAGGTATACTACTACTCGGCACTCATAGCACCATGCTTGATGCTGGTGGTTATTTATGTGCACAATTTTTTGAACCCGATGTCGTGTATCGCCCACAGAATAATCCTTTACTCGATATGCTGATTTATCGTTGTCGTGCAACGATTTATAAAACGCAGATTGATCATGATGATATGCGTGGATTGATTCGCCATCTGAAAGAAGGTGATGCCATTTGGTATAGTCCAGATCAGGATTTTGGATTAAAACAAGGGGTGATGGCACCCTTTTTTGGTACGCCCGCTGCAACGGTAACGGCGCATCGACGTTTATTGAAAATATCAAAAGCTGTCGCAATCCCACTGTATTTTTATCGTGATGGTGATATCAAAGATCCAAAATATCATGTGCTTATTGAACCTGCTGTTGATCCATTACCCAGTGAAGATGAAATGGATGATGCGATTCGTGTCAATAAAATCATTGAAAATCAACTGCGGATCGCACCGACACAATATATGTGGTTTCATCGTCGCTTTAAAACACGCCCAGAAGGTTATGAGAAAATCTATTAAGTGTTTTTGTTTTAACGATCAGGAGATATAAAAATATCTCCTTTTTATTTTGGTCATCTAGCGTCTAAATAGCATCGTTCATGGCGAACTGCGTCTAGTTACACATGCCCACTTTCTTGATCAAACAAAGCGAATTAAGATTTATCAATAATAAGCTGAATACATTCAAATTTAAGGAAAATAAAACAATGAATATCGCCAATAAAGTTCTTTTTTCATGTTTGATCAGTTTCAGTTTGATGTTTACCGCATGTTCAGAGCAAAAAGCAGATATCGCCCAAAACAAAACATCAGAAACTACGTCTACCGCAAAAACTCAAGGCAATTGGAAAAGCAAAGCGACTGAACTGAGTACAGCCAACGCAACAGAGATTACAACAGACTTGGCTCAACTTAATCAGATCGTCAATCATGCAAATACTCAAGCACTTCAATTAAGAGCGGAGCTTCAATCAGCTGCTCCCCAACCTGAAAAGCGCCAGCATATTTTACTCAAAGCCAATGATATACAAGCGAAAACTCAACAACAAATCATGGCATTAAATTTAAAAAGCAGTGAAGTACAAAGTCTACGCACACAAATGATTGATAATTTAATCACCAGTCAGAAAATGTATACGCTTTCAACAGCCCCAGATTTTGATGCAAATGCACCCAGCGATGAATTTGAGCAACTTGGTAAACGCTCAATGGCGCTTCAACAAAAAATTTCTGCTGAAATGGACGCCTTAAATCAACATTATGGAAAATAAAAATAATTTGGATCATAAGCGGGTTAAGTAGAAAAACTAACCTTTCCATACCCGAAAACGTGCCATCGCCCAAATCACATAAGGCCAAAAAATCATATTGACTATGCTATGGATACTTTCCCAAATACGCCAATAACCTCTACCAAAAATATCTGCGCGTGCATTAAAGATTTCTATTACAAAGGCAAGTACCACTGTGGCGATAATCGCAAGATTTGATTTAAGTTGTCTTTTATGAATTGCAGCAACAATAAAATAGACGATTAAACCTGCATAGATAAATAAAGCATCACTACTTAAACCAGTAAAATGTTTAAGACTTGAAGCGAATTCTTGAACTTTTGCGAGAAACATAGCCACTCTTTTTTATTTTCAATCTTGTCTATTCTAAATTATATACCATAAATAAAGCATAACCCGAGTTCTGCATCCTGCAAAACTCGGGTTCATGAGGTTGTGCTTTCACATCTTATTCTTATTTTCTTGGTTATCCATTCCAACATCAAATCCTTGATGATTGCTCCATCGACTTCGTCTTCCTTAGTGAGATTTTCCGTTCTCATTCCCTGTGTCGATAAGTAAAGATTAAAACGAATATGCTTTGCATGCTATCCGCTTAGGGCCTAAATCCATGTAAGTAATTGCTTACAAAAATCAGCCATTTTTTAATTTTATTGTCAGACAATCAGGTTCCAGCTTTATAACTTTGCGTAATTTCGTCAGTCACCAACTTCTCCTCTTTCTCTGCTTTTTCAATCCCTTCCTGAATTGCCTCTTGCGCTTCCCTTTCATCTGCATCAGTTTGCTCTAACTCTTCTTGAGTTTGCTCAAAAATACGCCCTGTTTGTAATACCACATAAATCGGAAAATGATCTGAACCCACATGAGGCAGTCGTTGCATATGTACTAAAGCAAAATCTGTACTGTGAAATAAATGATCCAAAGACCATCTCAAAAATTTATAGTCAGCATGGAAGGTGTTGATATATCTGCGCCCCACACGTGGGTCAAGCAAACCACTAATACGCTGAAATAAACGTGTTGTGCGTGACCAAGCAACATCGTTTAAATCCCCCATAACAATACAGCTCTCATCCAAGTCTTTGATCTGATCCCCCACAATAAGCAATTCAGCATCACGTAAAGTCGAGTCTTTGGCTTCTGTTGGACTTGGTGGTTTGGGATGTAAACAATACAGTTGCACCGCTTGCCCAGATGGTAAAATCACCGTGGTATGAATAGACGGAATTTCATCACTGAGAATGAATTTAACCTCTGTATCGACCAACTTGAGTTTGCTATACAAATGCATCCCATAGAGATTATCTAAAGGTATAGCCACACGATAAGGATAATCTTTTTCAATTTGAGCCAATTCATTTTGCCAAGTTTGATCAGTTTCAAGTGTCAAAACAATATCTGGCTGGTGCTGTTCAATTTGCTCAAGCAATAAGTGATATTGATCATTCGGTGTCAGCACGTTCGACACAATCACTGAAATTTGCTGATCAGGATTAAGCTGATCTTTGCTCACCTGTTTGACTTGTTTCTTCCAAATGAAGGTATAAGGCAAAACCATCTTTAATTGAAAAGCTAAGGCAGCAATCAATAAAAATAAAATCACTTCACGGACCAAGTCCCACGGCGCTGTCCAAAACAACATCAATCCCAAGGCAATCAGACCAACAAATAATATCTGCAAGCGTGGAAAATCAGCACCTCTAAACCACCATTCATCACGGGGAATCAGTGACCAGAAACTTAGCCAAATCACAATCAACGCAAGTACTTCTATCCAGATCATATTTTGTCACTCTTATATTCTTAATTTTTGAATGATTCATAAATTAATATCAATTTTGCATGTATCATAAACAAGATATATTGCACAATATAGTTGTGTTTTCATTGTGTATGCTATTGCAGTTACACACTCTTTTGATACACTCAAACCCCCTTTTATTTTTTAACGCACCGAGGCAAAGTGACATGAAAGTAGGTCTGGTCGGTTGGCGCGGGATGGTTGGTTCTGTCCTTATGCAACGTATGGTTGAAGAGAATGATTTTGCTCATTTTGAGCCATTCTATTTCTCTACCAGTAACGCAGGTGGTGAATCGCCTGCTTTTGGTGGTAAAACTGCTCCAGCACTTATGGAAGCGACGGACATTACCAGTCTGAAGCAAATGGATGTCATTATTACCTGTCAAGGTGGCGACTATACATCAGAAGTCTTTCCTCAGCTAAAAGCTGAAGGTTGGAAAGGCTATTGGATCGATGCAGCTTCTACATTACGTATGGATGATGAAGCAATTATTGTACTCGACCCAGTTAACTTAAATGTTATCAAAGACGGTTTGGTCAATGGTATTAAAACATTTGTTGGTGGTAACTGTACGGTTTCTTTGATGTTGATGGGCATGGGTTCACTGTTCCAACACAATTTGGTGGAATGGATGACGGCGATGACTTATCAAGCCGCTTCGGGCGCTGGTGCGCAAAACATGCGTGAGCTGATCACCGGTATGGGGTATTTATATAACAATACTCAAGACTTGTTAGATGATCCACGTTCTGCGATTTTAGACATCGACAGCAGAATTGCCGAATTACAACGTGGCGAAGCTTTCCCGAAAGCAAACTTCGGTGTGCCTTTAGCGGGTTCGTTGATCCCTTATATTGATAAGCAACTTGAAAGCGGTCAATCTAAAGAAGAGTGGAAAGGTCAAGTTGAAACCAACAAGATCTTAGGTAATGCCCAGATTGTTCCAATTGATGGTCACTGTGTACGTATTGGTGCAATGCGTTGTCACTCTCAAGCCTTAACATTGAAATTGAAAAAAGATGTTCCGCTTGATGAGATTGAAGACATGATTCGTCAGTCTAACCAATGGGCAAAAGTGATTCCAAATACACGCGATGCATCAATGACGGATCTTACTCCAGTCGCTGTAACAGGTACTCTATCTGTGCCAGTAGGTCGTTTACGTAAATTAAATATGGGTAAAGAATATTTAGGCGCATTCACTGTAGGTGACCAATTACTTTGGGGTGCTGCTGAGCCTTTACGTCGTATGTTACGTATCTTAATCGACTATAAAAATGCTTAAAGTCACAAAAAACTCATAAACAATGAAAAAGCCGATCTATCTTGATCGGCTTTTTTATGTAACTATGTTTATGTAACTCTAATGTTAATATTTTACATATAGACTACAGCTAATATTGTATTATGGGGATGCCTTGAACTTTGTCAGAGCAATGGATAGAGATGACTGTATATAACAAATTAAAAATTGCCATTTTAGCCATCATGACGTCGCAAGCGGTGAGTGCGATTACAATAGACCCGATCCAAGTTCAGTCAGGGTCTGGTGATCTGCTTTATGCTGAAATGAAGTTTAGTAATGCAAATCCAAATGAAAAAATAGAAGTCGGATTAGCCGATGCAGATGATATTCAAAATATTGGTATTTCCGCGCAAGCACCTGGGCATTTAAATTTTTATACTCGTCGTTCAGGAGATGGCACTGGGGTGATTGTGATTACCTCTTCTCGTCCGATTGTTGAATCTGAATTAAATATATTAATAAAAGTCAAAGAAGGGAGTGCGACCCATATTCAGCAAGTCAAAGCCCCATTGACTCGTGGGCGTAGCAACGTCCCTGCTCCAATGAGCAATGCCTTAGTCAAAGAAAAGCCTCTGACACCTCAAATCATCGTCAGCGAAAAAGATATTGCATTAAATTTACCAACCAGCACGCAATACCACGTGACAACGCCAGAAGTCGTAACTCCACCAGCTATGGCGACCAAAGCAACGACGACAACGGATTCAGCTGGTACTTTAGCAATTAATGTGATTGCACCACCAGCACTCAAAACAGAACAAAAAACAACTACAGTTGCGACAACCACACCACCTGCAGCTACAACCAATACTCCAAACCATCTTCAAAGCAATCATCAAAGCAGTGCTCAGAATACGCCACAAACAACGGCGGTAACTGTACAACAAGTGCCTCAGCCACCAGCCGAAAAAGCACCAGTGCAATCTGCAAAAGCTCAGACCCCACCCGCTAAATTAGACGAGCAAAAAGCAGAATCACAAAAGCCAAAAGATTCCAAAGCTGAGACCAAGCAAGCAAAATCGAATGAGTCTCGCGTAGAGAAATCGAAAGCAGAGTCACAAAAAGTGCTTAAACAGGAAAAAGCCAATAAAGCATTAGATAAACAACCTAAACATATTGTTCAGGCCAATGAATCACTGTGGAAAATTGCATCTCGGATTGCAGCAGAAACCAATCAAAGCGTTCCAGAAGTGATGAGACAAATTAAAGCAAATAATGCCAATGCGTTTATTCAAGGTGATGTAAACCGTATTCGTCGTGGCGCTGCACTCAATCTAGCAGCCAGCTATCGTCAAATACCACAAAGCAAAAATAAAGTTGCAACGGCTGTACCTGAAATTGCCAAAAAGCAATCGGGTTCTGCCAAATATCGCTTAGATCAAGCAGAAATGAGTTTAGTCGCAGACAATGAACAACCCGCTGCTCAGAGTCAAGGAAAGCAAAATACACAGTTGAATCAGACCACTACTGAATTATCTACAAAAGTTATGACATCTCGTGAAAAAACGGTTAAATTACAGAAGAATGTGAACCAACTTGCAGCAGGTTTACAACAAAAGAATCAGCGAATTCAATTATTAAATGCTCAGCTCGCTCAATTGCAACAGCAATTACAACAGCAGAATGCAAAAAAACCAAATAGTTAGGATATTCAAAATATTGATTCATTGTGCTCAATGAAGGGGAAATAAAATGTTGTTGTATGTGATTCCATTTGTTCTACTCTTGGTCGTGGCGATCGTGCTCAAAAAACGAGAGGATGCCAATAAAGAGAATGCCAGTGCCAATAACAAAAAAAGTAACAATAAAAAGACTTCAAAGAAAAATGTTGCACGCACTGCGCGTACCTCAAAAAAACAACAGACCACTGTTGTTGAAGATGAAGTTATTGTTAAACAAGCAACAAAACCATTAAGCCCTGAATTAAAAAGTAATATTGAAAAGCTGATTGCTGAGAAAAACTATTTTTCTGCTGAAGCAAAAATCAATCAAGTTTTAAACCAAGACAATGCTCAACATGAACTTTATCTTTATCTTTTAGACGTGCATCTGGCACAAAAAGATGAATTTGCAGTGAATCAGTTGATTAATCATATTCGTTCATTGGGCTTAGACGAAATCGTCATTCAAGCCGAAGAACGACGAAAAGCCAATCAAGCTGATCACCCAGTTGAATCGATTGCTTTTGAGCCCTCAAGCCCTGTCGTGCCAGAAAGCAAAAATACAGCTGCCTTTGATGCCTTGATTGGCAATACAGAAACAATTTCACAACCCGCTGTATCTAAAACCGAAACGCAAAATCTGGCACAAGTCGATGCGCTAGAATTCGATCATTCAACGCTTGTTGAACAGAAAGTTGAGACACCGCAACAACCTGTTCAGCCTTTAGAATTTAATCTAGATCCTGTACCTGAAAAAGCGCCAACAGCACCTGAGCTTTCTTTTGAAGTAGTTCCTCCTGCCCCAGAAATTAAAACTGAAACTGTTAAGCCGTTAGAGTTCACGTTTACAGCAAATGAACCTACAGCAGTTCCAGTTGAAAAAACAGCAGAAGTTGAAATCGCACCAGAATTCAAACTTGATTTTGCTGAACCGATTACGCCAGTAGCTACTGAAGAAAGCACACCAGTACGTGATTTTGAATTTAAAGTCACGCCTACTGAACCAGAGACACAGTCCACTTTTAGTTTTGATCTAGATCCGAAACCTGAAACAGTTGAGCAAGTGCATAGCACAGCAACACTTAGCCTTGAAACGCCTAGTGAAGCTGAAACCAGTCTGGCCATAGATGCAAACGACCCATTACTCCATTCATTCCCTGAGCTGGCTCAAGTGAATGAAGTTCAATTAAATTTAGACCTTGCTCAACAATATCTAAATTTGGGTGCATATGCTTCCGTTCGTGAGCTACTCTCACAAAACGAAGCAGCGTATACAGCTGAACAACGCCAACAATCACAAAATTTACTCAATCAAATAGCTTCTTAAATCTATTCGTCTTAAGATAAAGCAGTCATGAATGGCTGCTTTTTTATTATGAACAAAAAAATTGCTTTAATTTACATGGGTGGAACTTTTGGCTGTATTGGCGAGCCTTTAGCGCCGATGCCTGATGCTGACTTTATTCCACAACTCAAAAAGGTCTTAGCACCTCAATTTAAAATTGAATGCTTTAAGGCACCCAGTATCAAAGACAGTAGTGCATGTACGGCCATTGACTGGCTTATGCTGATTCAACAAATACAAAGCCTACAACTCCAAAATTTCCAACACTTCGTCATTATTCATGGCACAGATACGCTGAGTTATGCTGCTGCGACCTTATCACGCTTTTTAGCTGAGTCCTGTCATGTCGTCCTTACAGGAAGCCAATATCCACTGCTCAATATTCAAGGGGACAATACTCGAGAATTCACCGATGCGCTGGATAATTTAAATACCGCACTCGATGCCGTCACTCGACTTCCTGTAGGCGTGTATTTGGCTTTCTACCATCAAGTGATTCATGCAAGAACCACATTAAAAGCTCATAGCACTGCTTTAGATGCGTTTAAAGGACTCAAAGCCGAACAACAAATAGCGGTAGATCATTCCGTCATTCAGGTACAACTTTCACATATCGAAAAAGCCAAATCGCTCAATATCGTCAATTGGATGATGGTGCCGACTGAAATATTACAGTTTGAACGTAATCTGGAAATTTTCTCCAAACATGCTCCGCATTTCTTGATCATTCAAGCTTATGGGGTAGGTAATTTAGCCGTAAATGCGGGCATTATCCAAAAAATTAAAAGCTTGCAGGAAAATGGCTGCCAAATCATTTTATCGACTCAAGTGCCTCTAGGCGGCATGGATCAACGCTATGCGATTAGCCAATGGATCAAAGATTCAAAAATTTTAGTCAGTGATGCACTGAGCCAAGCAGATCTTTATGCCAAAATTGTTAAAATTTATTTACAATACCCCTCTTCGGAACAATGGCATGACCATTGGTATGATCATCCTGAATAGAGGTATTTATGCAACGTTTTGCAATTGGTATTGAGTTTTGTGGCATGCGATATAAAGGTTGGCAAACTCAACAGCCTGGCGTACGTAGTATTCAGGAAACCATGGAAAAGGTGCTCAGTAAAATTGCCGACGAGCCCATTATTTTACATGGCGCAGGTCGTACTGACGCGGGTGTCCATGCGACCAATATGGTGGCCCACTTCGACACCAATGCGATTCGCCCTATACGTGGTTGGTTAATGGGTTCAAATAGTCAATTGCCCAAAGACATTTCAATCCAATGGATTAAAGAAATGGATAACGATTTCCATGCACGCTTTAAGGCAAAGGCTCGTCGTTATCGTTATGTGGTCTATCAATCGGCAAACCGCCCTGCCTTGTTACATAAACAAGTGACACATGCCTATTATCCACTCGATGTGGATAAAATGATTGAAGCGGCGCAAAAATTTCAAGGTACGCATAATTTTGAAAGCTTCCGCGCTGCGGCATGTCAGTCCAATCAGCCTGTACGTCATGTCAAACATTGTCGCTTAATTCGTCATGGCAACTATCTAGTTCTCGATATCCAAGCAGATGGCTTCTTACACCACATGGTACGTAACATCATGGGTTGCTTACTTGAGATTGGTCAAGGTTTATATGAAGTTGATCATATTGATGAAATTTTTGCGGCACAAGATCGTAAAGCGGCAGGAATCACTGCACCACCAGATGGGCTTTATTTTATTCATGCAGATTACCCAGAACAATTTGAATTGCCTAAAATGCCTTTAGGGCCACATTGGTTAAATATGCCTGAATAATTTTTTGGGGCTGCATATAAAAAATCCTTCTCAATAGAAGGATTTTTTATATTAAAACTGTTCAGTTCGTTTCCCACAAGCATACGATTTAACGCTGCTTACGCTTTCTATATTCCACAGGCGTTTCATTGGTCCAGCGTTTAAATGCACGGTAAAACGTACTTGGCTCAGAGAATCCAGTCAAATAAACAATACGCTCAACACTTTCGGTGGTATTGGCCAACAGTTTCTTGGCTAAGCGACAACGATAATCAGAAAGAATTTGCTGAAAACTGGTATTGGCTTCCGAAAGCTGTGTACGTAAACGACGTGGGGTAATGCTGAGTTGTGCAGCAACAGTTTCAAGGGTTGTTTCACCACTTTCCAAAGTGGAGCCTATGGCACGGCGTACTTCACCCACCAAATCATAACGTGCAAGCTCTTGCAGTTTTTCAATTGCAAGTTGTTCATGCAATTGCAATAACTCAGGCTCTGCTTGCCACAATGGATATTCTAAAATTGAAGGATCAAAATAAAGACGTGTCTCTTTTTGCCCTAAACTGACAGGACAACCATAAACACGATAATACTCACCATCAGAAGCGCCATTGGCAAAATTAAAATCGATGTAAATCGGTTCAAATCGTCCTTCAGTGATAAATTTAAAGAAGCGTAAAATCCCTGAAATAGCACATTCTGAAAAATGACGATTGACGATGTTCTCACCCCAAGGCTGCTCACCATTGGTTAAATAACAACGCCCGTCATCATCAATGATCAATTTGGCATGAAATGCATCGCTAATTAAACGTTGATAAGCCAAAGCACGCTTTAAGCCTTCGCCAAAATTTTCACTTGAAATAAACAGGTGTTCGATCACTTGCCCACGATACAGTGGCAAGTGCTCTCCGAGGTGTAAACCAATATCTGGATCATTACTGACTTCCTCCGCAGCGACCCAAAATGCAAATTGTGCATTCAACGGTGTTCGAGCATTTTGGTCGACCTGACCCAATGCTACCCCAGCCTTTGATAATATTTCTTCTGTCGGCAATCCTGCACGACGGATCGCTTGATAGCCTAATCGTAAAACAACCGAAGCATCAGTTAGCTGACTCACGCAGTGCCCTTCCTTGTATGTTATTCATTTATACTTAAAACATTTAATTTAGATTACAGTCGATTGACCAAACTGACAATATTTATCCGCTTTTTTTTGTAGAAATTGTTTAACAATATGTTCGCTTATTTTCAAGTCATCTACCGCCTTGTAATGCCGAATATTCTTGTCTTTCTGCAAAAAATTGCCTATAATTTGCGCCTTTCCAATTTGATCATCAGGTAGGCTATGGCCAATAAAGAGGAACTTATCGAGTTCGAAGGCGTTGTCACCGAAACGCTTCCTAATACTATGTTCCGTGTGCGTTTAGAAAACGGTCACGAAGTGATTGCTCACATTTCTGGTAAAATGCGTAAACACTATATTCGTATTTTAACAGGCGATAATGTAAAAGTTGAAATGACACCATATGACTTAACAAAAGGTCGTATTACATATCGTGCACGCTAAGTTTTAGTGTAAGCAAAAGCCACTTTTAGGTGGCTTTTTCATTATCCACAAGATTTACCTTCCTGCTTACGATCTTTTATCGTCTGGCAACTATACATCTGACACATTAAAATCTGTTTCATATACCTATTTATCACTTGTAATCCATTTACTTCAAAGTTGATAGCACTAATTTGTTCTAAATTTTAATACAACTGATCTTTTCACAGCTTCACCAGTTCTGTCTGTTTGACTCTTTTTAGTAAAATCTATACCACTTGGTTTGCCCTGCAACCGATCTAGATACATATGTGTGTATATTTATTATACTAAACAGAGATCATTTCTAAACTAAGTTAACTAAGGATCAGGTGAAGCTTATGAAAATACATGTATGTATGTTTTTATTGGCATCTATTGCACTTGTTGGATGTAAAAGCTTAAACACCCGACCAGCAAATTTAGATCAATATTTACAGCAATTCATTGGTAAAACCAGTACTGAAATTCAAAGCAATTTAAATTTTAAGGCAATGGGGTATCAGGTAAGCGATAAAATCCAAACCAGTAATAGCACCTTAAGCTATACCATCCTTAGACCAATCAATATCCCCATGGCAGGAGGCAATGCGACTGTAGGCCCTAATGCAATGGGTCTGCCAGTGATTCGTTATGATACGACAGGCACGCCAAGCTATGACATTAATTTTAATTGTAAAGTCACTTTTCAATTAAAAGATGGTGTTGCTGAATCTGTTGAGTATTTAGGTCGAGCCTGTTAGCTGTTTTAAAGTGAATCTAATACCCATCACTATAATGGCGAGAATATGAATAGACTTTTATCAAAACTTATCAAAAGCTAAAATTTAACAATAAAAAACACAGCTTAAGCTGTGTTTTTTATTGCCAACCATTTAAAACAGGTATTTAAGCAATCGCTGCAACGACAGCCTCACCCATTTCAGCCGTACCAACTTTACGCATACCATCAGACATAATATCGCCAGTACGCAAACCTTGGTCTAAAACTTGCCCTACAGCATCCTCAATGGCTTTTGCAGCCACTTCTTCACGGAAGGTGTAGCGTAGCATCATTGCCACAGAAAGAATGGTGGCAAGTGGATTAGCAACGTTTTGGCCAGCAATGTCAGGAGCAGAGCCATGGCAAGGTTCATACATACCTTTGCCATTCTCATCTAAAGAGGCAGATGGAAGCATACCAATAGAGCCGGTTAGCATTGCTGCTTCATCGGAAAGAATGTCACCAAACAAGTTCCCTGTCACAATCACATCAAACTGTTTTGGCGCACGAACCAATTGCATTGCTGCATTATCGACGTACATATGTGAAAGTTGAATATTTGGGTATTGTTGTTCTTTAAGTGCAGTCACTGTCTGCTTCCAAAGCTCAGTCACTTCAAGCACGTTGGCTTTATCCACTGAACAAACTTTACCGCCACGTAAGTTTGCCATTTCAAAAGCAACTTTTGCGATACGTTTAATTTCAGACTCTGAATAAACGTCAGTGTTATAACCTTGCTTCTCACCATTTTCGAGTTCACGAATACCACGTGGTTGACCAAAGTAGATGCCACCCGTCAATTCGCGAACAATAAGGATATCTAAACCCGAAACTATCTCTGGTTTAAGACTAGATGCATCCGCCAATTGCGGATAAAGGATTGCAGGGCGTAAGTTAGCAAATAGATTTAATTCACTACGAATTTTCAATAAGCCACGTTCTGGACGAATTGAACGTTCAATATTATCCCATTTTGGACCGCCTACAGCACCCAGTAAGATTGCATCTGCTTTTTTCGCTTGTTCTGCTGTCACAGCTGGGTAAGGTTCGCCATGTGCATCAATTGCTGCACCCCCTAACAAACCCTGTTCCCATGTTAAACCTAAATTAAATTTATCATTGACACGTGTCAGTACTTTTTCAGCAGCAGCAACGATCTCAGGACCGATACCATCACCTGCCAAAATCAAAATTTGTTTAGACATTTGTAGTTCCATTTATTGTTCAGTATCTATACTGATGTGAGATTAAATCTTCTGTTCAACAAATTCGCTCACGCCAGTCACCGCATTATGCGGTCGACAAAAACGGCGAATTGTCCGTTTTTCTTGAATCATATCGACACATAACGGTGTCGGTGAAGAAACATTCAGTAAACTTCCTGAACCCTGTGACCTTAAGCGATACATCTTAAATGTGTATTTTTGATTTGCTTTAAAATCATGAATAACATGGAAAACTTCAGCATGCTGTTTAGTGATTGGATAGAATCGAATCACCATCTCATATTGCTGAGGTGGAATCGTTAAATAAACACCATTTTGATCTAAAGGCTCACCCGTTAATTTGAGATAACCCTTTTGAATGGCGCTACGATTGGCACGTTGTGCACGTTCATCCATGATAATCACATCATTTAAGCGCGCAAATTCACAATGCTCTGCACCTGAACAATAGACAGAAACCGAATTTTGGCTGACATGTTTATTTTCAGCTTGCTTGATACGCATTAAATCAACCATTTGAGTGGATTGACATGCACTAAGCATAAAGCTTGTTAAACCGATTAAAACACTGCAACTCAAAAACTTAGTCATTGCTCAACCCCAACCCTCACTTCACTGAGTCAACATTCATTTTGTTATACTCGCATGTTAGCAAGAGTTAGGCATTCACGCTATGTGTAAAATGTTCGCTGAAAATTAACCTTGAATTTCAGCAAATATCCAAGGGCGTGATTGTTTGGTTTTTTCTTCATAAGCACGAATTTCATCCGCAGCTTGTAAAGTCAAACCAATATCATCCAAGCCATTCAATAAACAGTGTTTACGAAATGGATCTACTTCAAATTTAAAAGCTTCACCACTTGGTGTACGGACTTCTTGAGCTTCTAAATCAATGGTTAATTGATAGCCTTCCTGAGCAGCACATTCTTTAAATAATTGATCCACAACAGATTCAGGCAAAATCACTGGCAACATGCCATTTTTAAAACTGTTATTGAAAAAGATGTCTGCGTAGCTTGGTGCAATCACTGTGCGAAAACCATACTCTTCCAATGCCCAAGGCGCATGTTCACGACTTGAACCGCAACCAAAATTGGCACGAGAAATTAATACAGATGCCGCTTGGTAACGTGGCTGATTCAAAATAAAATCAGGATTCTTCGGACGTTTAGAATTGTCCTGTCCCGGATAACCTTCATCTAAATAACGTAATTCATCAAATAAGTTATCACCAAAACCGGTGCGTTTAATTGACTTTAAAAACTGCTTTGGAATGATTAAGTCGGTATCTACATTGGCACGGTCTAAAGGTGCAACAATACCCTGTTCAACGGTATAAGCTTTCATCTCTTTGCTCCTTAAGCCTGATTAGAATGAACGTACATCAACAAAGTGACCTGCAATTGCTGCCGCAGCGGCCATTGCTGGACTGACAAGGTGAGTACGTCCACCATTGCCCTGACGGCCTTCAAAGTTACGATTTGAAGTCGATGCACAATGTTCACCCGGTTGTAACTTATCAGCATTCATCGCCAAACACATTGAACAACCTGGCTCACGCCACTCAAAACCAGCTTCGATCAAGATTTTATCTAAACCTTCCGCTTCCGCTTGTTGTTTCACTAAACCAGAGCCTGGAACAACCATGGCCTGTTTAATACTAGACGCTACTTTTTTACCTTTTGCCACTTCTGCAGCAGCACGAATATCTTCAATACGTGAGTTGGTGCAAGAACCAATGAATACACGATCTAATTGAATATCAGCCAATGCCTGACCTGCGTTTAAACCCATATATTGATACGCACGGGTCCAGTCATTACGCTGTACATCATCTTTGGCCTGTTCCAAAGTTGGAACAGCTTGAGATACAGGAATCACCATCTCAGGAGAAGTGCCCCAAGATACTTGTGGTTCAATTTCTTCACCATTTAAAACTACGATCGTATCAAAATGTGCATCTTCATCAGAATGTAAAGTATTCCAATACGCGACTGCCGCATCCCACTGTTGGCCTGTTGGTGCATAAGGACGATCTTTAACATATTCAATCGTTTTATCATCGACCGCAACCATACCAACACGCGCACCGCCTTCGATTGCCATATTGCACACGGTCATACGCCCTTCAATCGACATATCACGGAATACCTGACCACCAAATTCAATCGCATGCCCTGTACCGCCAGCCGTTCCGATTTTACCAATAATTGCCAAAACCACGTCTTTTGGTGTAACGCCTTGACCTAATGTTCCGTCAACACGCACCAACATGTTTTTCATTTTCTTCTGTACTAAGCATTGTGTTGCCAATACATGTTCAACTTCTGACGTTCCGATCCCGTGTGCCAAACAACCGAATGCACCATGTGTCGCTGTATGCGAGTCACCACATACCACCGTCATACCCGGTAAAGTTAAACCTTGTTCTGGTCCAACGACATGTGCAATACCTTGACGCACATCGTTAATGTCAAACTGCACCACATTAAAGGTTTTACAGTTATCGTCTAAGGTCTGAACTTGGATACGAGAAGTATCATCTTCAATCCCAGCAATCCCTTCTGAACGCTCTTTGGTTGATGTAGGAACATTATGGTCAGGTGTTGCAACGTTAGCACTTAAACGCCAAGGTTTACGCCCAGCAAGTTGTAAGCCTTCGAATGCTTGTGGAGAAGTCACTTCATGCAATAAATGACGGTCGATATAAAGTAATGCTGAACCATCATCACGTTGTGTTACAAGATGGTCATCCCACAATTTGTCATACAAAGTTTTTACTGATTCTGTTTTTGCTTTTTGGTTTTCGCCTGCCATGTCGAAATGCTCCACTGGACTGGGTAATTCTTTCATTCACTCAATTATAACCACGTTTTTACATAAATCTAATTTATCATTTTTATTAATTTAAAAACTTTTTGGAATTAATCTTATCAAAATAAATGCTCCTTAAATCACCTTTATAAAGTATTTAAATCAATGATATATTTTCAATGACTTTAAAAGCACTTGGCTTAATCATCAAGAAAAAATAGAGCTTAGACAAATAAATGTACGTCCTAAACCAAAAATTAAGCAAATCTATTATTTAAAAAGAACTCAATACGTCCTATATCAACAATCACGATGCAATGTATAAAGAATAAAATATCGCTTTATCCAATCAACATTAATCAAAAAAACCTTTTTACATTACAATTGATAATGATTATTATTTAACTATTGAATTAAATAAGTGGTGATCCTCATGGCGAGTATCCAAAATTTCCTACAAAGCAATCAACGTGTTTTCAAAAAAACCTTAAGTTATTACATCATGCATATCACAGTAGCGATGTTAGTTGCTTATGCCGTGACTGGTAATTTTTGGATGGCCGTGACATTAAGTTTACTTGAACCAACTGTACAAGCATTTGCATTCTTTTTCCATGAAAAGGCCTGGAATAAACGAGACCAAAAGGCAGCAGAAAGTACTGAAATTAAAGTCTAAATCAGATGTATTTTCTGTGGCTGGAGGTGCTAATCACCACCGCCTCCTCCACAGCTGCTACAACTACTACAAGAAGAAGATGAATCAGAACTTGTACTATGTGAATGGCTCGAATCACTGGATGAACTTGATCCTGAACATGAGCTAGAAGAACATGATGATGTTGCAGAAGCCTGTGGAAGATCTGAAGTTGAACTCATCATTTGGCTATACATTGTCATCATAAACGGTAAGCTAAAAATTAACCCCCGCTCCCATCGAACATGGGCATCAACCTGAAAAATTCGCGGTAAGACCTGCGTGTTTTGTGGATTCAATCCATGTAAAGCACATGCCCCATGCCAAGTATTGAGCAATTGCTGTCTCTGAGCAGCTCGCTGTGATTCAGTTGCTTGTAAATCATGTGGTTTATGAATCAATTCATAGCCTAAAAAACGTTGGCTCATGGACTGATAAAAGTCATCAAATTCTTCAATCAATATATGCCATAACGCGTCCACTGAGTGTGAAGGCATTGCATAAGCTCCCCTACGCCATAAATGAATTGCTAAATAGTCTTTAAAACCTTCTTCAATCAATGGATAGGAAGATTGCCGAATGTTTGGATGTCTTTGTTTAAAAGCAAGCCAAATACGATTTGGAAATTTAAAACTCTCCAAATCTTGCATTTTTCTTAGACGATTTAACCGAAGCTTCAACCAAATTATGCTGAGAATAGCGATGATAATGATGGGGAAATAGATATTGAAAAAATATACAAAGATTAAACCTAGAGCAGAAAATATCAGTATCGTGGTAAAAAATCGAAGCCAAGTTTTAGAGAAGGTATTTCTAGTATGTTGTTGAAAATAGTGAATGGTGGTGTTTGCTGGTTGATTCAAATAGCTTTCCTTTTGTTGTTTTTATGCGCTGACTATAAATGAGCTTTACTTAAATTGTATAGTAAAAAGTTGTATTAAAATTTTTCCAAAGTGCGAATAGAACCAATCACTTTGCTAAAAATAAAAAAATTTGAAAATTACTTTGATTAATTCTTAAATTTTCTAAATAATGAATTACGCATAAAAATTCTTTATGGATGGAAATATTATGAATCTCGCTGCTTTTGAAGCTTTTGTCAAAGTTATGGAAACAGGTTCGATTTCTATGGCAGCAGAACATCTGTTTATTACTCAGCCAGCTGTCACCAAACGCATACATAGCTTAGAAGAATATTTCGGCGTCAAACTTTTTGAGTCCGCAGGTCGTGGTGTTCAAGCCACACATGCAGCACATTCATTATTACCTAAAGTAAAAAACTGGTTAAATGAATTGGGAGATATCCACCATACCCTAAGTCATGAACAAGGCGAAGTTCGAGGAAAACTCAAGATTGGAACCAGTCACCATATTGGCTTACACCATTTACCACAACATTTAAAAAAATATGTGCAACATTTTCCTGAAGTCAAACTAGATGTACATTTTGTGGACTCTGAGCAAGCGCATGAACAAGTGCTCGCTGGGGATTTAGAACTGGCATTTTTAACCCTTCCACCACAAGGTGATGAGCGTTTGCGTTATATCACAATTTGGAATGATCCTTTGGTTTTCGTGGTTGCACCCTTTCATCCTTTGGCTCAAAAAAAGAACCTTAAACTTGAAGATCTGATCGAATATCCGAGCTTATTGCCAGCAGCACAGACTTATACCAGTCAAATCACCTTGGCAGAATTTGAAAAGAAAGGTTTAAAGCCAAAAATTACCATGAGCAATAATCCGCTTGAATCTATTCGGATGTTGGTTTCCATTGGTTTAGGCTGGTCTGTTTTACCTAAAACCTTGTTAAATCAAGACTTACAACAACTTGATATTCGTTTCGAAATGAACCGCCAATTGGGTATGGTTTGGCATCCTGGACGTACCCAGTCTAGAGCTGTACAGGAATTGATTGAGATGATGAAATAATACCTACAATAAAAAACCCTTATCTTGTTACTCAAGATAAGGGTTTTACATGTTACACAGGGATGATCGTACTTATCTTTCCCTTCATTCCTTTATAAAATCTTCATTGCACAATTTTTTACTTTACCGAGTCTTCATGTAGAGACTCGTTTAACTGATCAACCACTAATGCCCATTCACCATCAGATTTAATTTTTTCAGCAAGAAACTGACGTTGTCCCTCACTCCAATAAGATGCATCTGTAATTAGAGTATCTGCATCCAACTGGTGATTTTCAATAAAACTTTGAATCGCTTCTTCGCTAGAATCCAAGCCGAGTTGTTCAAATAAATTGGTCATTCTTGGACGTGTCTGGCTCATTATATAATCTCCGTCAGTTTTAAAAATGCTCAAATCAACATAGCATTTTTACACTATAAATGAAGTACAAAATCTTCATTTATAAAAATATTTACAAAACTTCTTATTCTTGACAAACCAATCAAGCCATAAAAAAGCAGTGATCAACACTGCTTTAAATCACAATAATCAGCCCAGCTCAAATCGACCAATCTTGGATATCCCAACCCTGTTCTTTTGCCAGATGCTCAAGACGATCATCAGGATTTACCGCAATCGCATGGTCAGCATATTCCAATAAAAAACGGTCATTAATAGAATCTGAATAAGCCCATGATTCAGTGATAGTACGACCATCAAGCCATTGATCCAAACGTGCCAATTTACCTTTTTGGTAACATGGAATATTGGTCACTTTCCCGGTGTACTTCCCATCTTTTATTTCAGCATTGGTCGCAATAATTTCGCTGATACCAAATTCACGGAAAATAGGTGCAGTAATAAAATCCGAGGTTGCCGTAATACCAACCAACGCATGCCCTAAATCTTTATGTTTTTGAATCGCGGCAAAACCAGCTGGACGCATTTGTGGACGAATCACTTTTTGCATAAATAACTGATGTAACTCAGTTAAATAATCATTATCGTGTTGAGTAAGAAACTCAAAGACAAATTCATTATAAGCAATTGGATCAAGCTTGCCTGCTTTATAGTCTTCATAAAACTGATCATTCATCGCACGATGTCGGACTGGATCGACCAAGCCTTCATTGACTAAGAACTCTCCCCAAGAATGGTCAGAATCTGTATTTAATAAGGTGTGATCTAAGTCAAACAGCGCCAATTCCATGAAAATACTCGTTTAAACTGAAATTTAAGAAAAAAATTGTAAATCTATCACCGCTAGTCGATAGAAATTCGTTAAGATCATAGCAATTTTAAAACATTATTACTTTGACTTTATCGAGTTGGACAAAAGAGTGTATGTCCCCATATATAAAGTCAAATGAAATTAACAAATTTTAGGTAGCCAAATGATCGACTCAGAAGGTTTCCGACCCAACGTCGGGATCATTTTGGCAAACGATATTGGACAAGTTTTATGGGCAAAACGCATTGGACACAATGCTTGGCAATTTCCTCAAGGAGGCATCCAGTTTGGAGAGACTCCTGAGCAAGCTCTATTTAGAGAACTACGAGAAGAAGTTGGGCTCCTACCCGAACATGTCCAAATTATTGCCCAGACAGATGACTGGTTGCATTATCGTTTGCCGCTTCGATACATTCGCTCGGATTCCGATCCGATTTGTATTGGACAAAAGCAAAAATGGTTTTTACTGAAACTCACAGCTTCAACGAAACATATTCAGTTGAATCTCTCTGACCCGCCGGAGTTTGATCAATGGCAATGGGTTAGTTACTGGTACCCGCTTGGACAAGTGGTGAATTTTAAACGAGATGTTTATCGTAAAGCGATGATGGAGTTATGTATGCGAATGCCGCAATATACAGCTGAAATTTCTTCAAAATATGAATGATTTTTCAAGGTAGTACTGTTATAAATAATACTGATGAAGTCGCTTTAAAACATAGCTTAAATTAGGAGCATACATCCATGTCGAACATGCAACTGGACACATTAAGACGTATTGTACAAGAGATCAATGCGTCAGTCAGTTTGCATGATTCTTTGGAAATCATGGTCAATCAAGTTTCCGAAGCCATGCATGTTGATGTTTGCTCTATTTACCTTTTAGATGAACGTAACCAACGTTATGTACTCATGGCAACCAAAGGCTTAAACCAAGAATCTGTGGGGACAGTTTCCTTACAACTTGGCGAGGGTTTGGTTGGTTTAGTGGGGCAACGTGAAGAGATTGTCAACTTAGACAATGCGTTTAAACATGAACGGTTTGCCTACTTCCCCGAGACAGGGGAAGAGATCTATAACTCGTTCCTTGGTGTTCCAGTCATGTATCGCCGCAAAGTGATGGGCGTGATGGTGGTTCAGAACACCGAACCTCAAGATTTTAGCGAGGCAGCAGAATCATTTCTGGTAACCTTATGTGCTCAACTCTCTGGGGTAATTGCTCATGCACATGCAGTGGGTAATATTGATGTTTTCCGTAAACCCAGCAATTCATCTAACTACAAGACCTTCCAAGGTTCATCTGGTGCAGGCGGTATTGCACTTGGCCGTGCCATCATCCTTTATCCTCCTGCAGATTTAGCTTCAGTTCCAGACCGTGATGCGGATGATATCAGTGAAGAACTTAAGCTTTTAGATCAAGCTATTGCGTCTGTACGCAATGAAATTCAATCGCTTGATGACAAAATGCAAGATTCACTCATGGCGGAGGAACGTGCTTTATTTAGCGTGTTCTTACGTATGTTGGATGAAAATGCCCTACCTGCTGAAATTAAAGAAATTATTCGAGATGGAAGCTGGGCGCAAGGTGCAGTTAAAAATGTGATTGAACGCCATGTTGCGCTTTTTGCACAAATGGAAGATGACTATTTACGTGAACGTGTATCTGATTTAAAAGACCTTGGACGCCGAATCCTAGCAGCATTACAAGAAGGTGATACCAGCCATAAAGAGATCACCTCTGAAAGTATTTTAATTGGAGATGAGATCAGCACTGCTGCTTTGGTTGAGCTTCCTGTAGATAAAATCGCCGCGATTGTAACCTCTGAAGGGGCTGCCAACTCACACATGGTGATTGTCGCCCGTGCTCTCGGTATTCCAACTGTGGTGGGTGTTACTGAGCTGCCGGTAAATACGCTTGATGATGTTGAAATGATTGTCGATGCTTATCAAGGCCGGGTTTTTGTCAATCCACCACGTCGTTTACGTACACGTTATAAAGAGATCCAAAAAGAAGAAGAACAAATTGCCAAAGATTTAAAGCAATACGAAACCAAAGATGCCATTACACCTGATGGTGTTGCTGTAAAGCTGTATGTCAATACCGGTCTAATGATTGATGTGGTACGTGGAGTTCAACGTGGTGCAAAAGGTGTAGGACTTTATCGTTCTGAAATTCCATTTATGCTGCGTGAACGTTTCCCGGGCGAAGAAGAACAGCGTGCGATTTATCGTCAACAGCTGAGTCACTTTGCCAACAAACCTGTGGTGATGCGTACACTTGATATTGGTGCGGATAAAGACCTGCCATATTTCCAAATTGAAGAAGAAAACTCAGCTTTAGGATGGCGTGGCATTCGTTTTACCCTTGATCACCCTGAAATTTTTTCTTCACAAATTCGAGCAATGTTAAAAGCCAGTATCGGCTTAAACAATCTGCATATTTTATTGCCAATGGTCACCAGTGTCAGTGAAGTAGAAGAAGCACTTTACTTACTAGAACGAGACTGGATTGCGGTTCAGGAAGAAGAGCAAGTTAACTTCGCCAAACCAAAAATCGGAATTATGGTTGAAGTACCGAGTGTACTTTTACAAATTGGTGAATTTGCTGAATTGGTCGATTTCTTCTCAGTCGGTTCAAATGACTTGATTCAATATTTATTGGCAGTTGATCGTAATAATCCACGTGTATCCAGTGTTTATTCACACTTCCACCCTTCTGTACTTCGCGCTTTAACACGTTTGGTTCAAGAATGTCATAAGTATGAAAAACCGATCAGTATTTGTGGAGAAATGGCAGGCGACCCACTCTCAGCTATCTTACTTATGGCAATGGGATTCAATACATTATCGATGAGTTCAAGTAATATTCTGCGAGTGCGTAAAGCAATTTGTCATGTATCGATGACAGATGCACAAAAGCTATTAGAAGAAGTGATTGCGATGAATAACCCACTCATGGTCAAGAGCTGGATGGAGTATTACTTTAAACATCATGGTTTGGCTGATATGGTGAAATCGAATCGTCTAGTCAATATTTAATTATTTATTTTTATTAGATTTTTATAATTATTTAAGCAAAAATTGCAGTCCACAAAAAAGGCCGATAATCATCAGAATATCGACCTTTTTTGTGCTTATCATAACCACGTTTTGCATTCTTTTTACGATCTACAAACACTTGGCTTTTGTTGACTTCATGCATGTGTTTGGCCACAAAGTTGTGAATCACAACCTCTGGCATTGCTTTTTTCTTTGCCATTTTCTTTACCTATTTTGCTGTATACCACTTGATCAGTGGGAATCTGATATTACGCTTTTTTGTGTAGAATACAAGTATATAAAAACATAATTACAAAGCACAACTCACTAATGTCGAGCTAAATCAAATGACTCGAAATCTCGAAAAACTACTCTTTACTGTTTGTTCTAAAAGCATTAACTGAATTCTTAGTTGCTGAGTTTCTAACGACCGAGAGCCTGTAAATTTCAAATTATATTCAAACCGCCTAATTATTCATACAAGTGATTTGCATTAAGTCATTGATCAGAAATAAAGCTTATATTTCTGTATGAATCTTTAAAAAATATGAGTTATCAATTGGTTTTTTGCCCTTTTGAATCATACAAGGTGTAGCTATCGCATAGCGACATGGATGTCGCAGTTGAGCGGGGGTATAGGATGTACCCCTCGCTCAACGAAAGATTTTTGTCCCTTTTTATCTCTAAAAAGGGAGGCATCGCCTACGCATAGGTATTTGAACTTTGAATCTAAGGTGAGGCATTGCAAGCTTTTTTATAATCAAACACTTTTTACATCTAATTGATTTAATAAAAATATTAATTAAGAAAAATTATCTTCTTTAGTATGAGTTTTTTGACAGGTTGACTATAAATTTGGAATAAACATTTGTAAGCTACTATTTATTTCCCCTTTCACAAACAATTTTTTATTAAAAGATAAAAACTGCGATAACAACAACTTATTTACTGAAATAAAAGCTTAATTACAATAACTTTCAATAAACCACAAAAATATTAAATATTTTCAACAATATAAATTTGCCGAATTTTAAAAATGCATATATATTGTATATACATTTTTGATTATCACCTTTGGGGATAAATACGTCATGGCTGAACTACCCAAAAAGACAAAGGTGAATAAAAAAGATGGACAACTCTTAATTCGCATTAACAGTGCTGAGCGTGACCAGTTTTTACAACTCTGTGAAACGATGGATACCAGTGCAGCACGTGAGTTAAGAAAATTTATCCGTAGTTTTATCAAAAAACATCAGCCAACGGATACTCAAACTAAGGAGTAACATGATGTCTAAGCAAGTTAAATCTTTAAAGCAGAAAATCAAAGCACGTTTGGAAAAAATCTCCAAACACGAAGGTAAATTGAAAAAGCTCAAAAAAAAGCTTAAAAAACAAAAGTAATTTCTATTACACATCCCAATCTTGAACTTTGATAAAAGCGGCATTATTTATATAATGCCGCTTTTTACGTTTTTGAAGGGATTAAGCTAAAGCTCTATCTAACAAGCATTTTACATCCACAGCTTGCGCATCTAACATTCCGACCACGCGTCCATAAAACGCACTATAACGTGTTGCAATAAATGCATCTGCAACAAAATCTGGTGCATGTTGTTTCAGCAAAATAGCTTGTGCCAAGATGACCAAGCGACTGACTAAGCTACGTGCCATAAATTGCAATTCATCTGCTTGTAAGCCACTAAATAATTTAAATAAAGCTTGTAATTCACCTTGTAAAATTGAATCTTGAGCTGCAACTTGTGCAAATGATTTAAATAAGACTTCAATTGATTCACGGTCACGTTGGATTGCACGTAATACATCCAAACACATCACATTACCAGAACCTTCCCAAATAGTATTTACAGGGGCTTCTTTAAAAATACGCGCCATGATTCCTGTATCGACATAACCATTGCCACCGAAGACTTCCATCATCTCACCCGTCAACTCCACAGTACGCTTACAAACCCAGAACTTTGCTGCTGGTGTCATGATTCGTCTCCATGCCAGAGATAATTCATCATCACTCTCATAGCAATGCGCAAGATGAAAACTCAATTGCATGGCTGCTTCTGTTTCCAAAGCTAAATCCGCCAATACCGCTTGCATCAACGGTTGTTCCGTCAAATGTTTACCAAAGGCCTTACGTTGACGGGCATAGGCAATACATTGCACCAAAGCCTGACGTAACATCGCACTTGAACCGACTGAACAGGTCAAACGTGTATAGTTTGCCATTTCAATAATCGTGGGAATCCCGCGCCCAGCTTCACCGATCATAATGCCCCAAGCATTTTTAAATTCAACTTCTGAGCTTGAATTACTGCGATTACCCACTTTATCTTTGAGTCGTTGTATTTGAACCGGATTTTTTGTCCCATCTTCCAGCCAACGTGGTACAAAAAAGCAGGCCAATCCATCTTGTTCAGTTTTTGCCACGACTAAATGTGCATCACACATCGGTGCAGAAAAGAACCATTTATGCCCTGTCAGTAAATATGCTTGCCCACGTCCTGACTCAGCTACAGGAACAGCCCGTGTTTCGTTGGCGCGCACATCTGACCCGCCCTGCTTTTCTGTCATCCCCATTCCCAGCCAAATTGATTTTTTCTGAGAAATCGGAATGTCACGCTCATCATATTCAGTCGATAATAGCTTTTCACCAACTTTTGCCCACAATTCAGGTTCATTTTGAATTAAGGGAATACTGCCTAGCGTCATAGAATTAGGGCATAGATTGCCACATTCAACTTGTCCACTCAGGAAAAATCGTGCCGCCCAATCGACCCATTTTGAACTTGATTGTGGATGATTAAATGGATGTGCATGCGTATCAAATTGTCGATTTAGCTGCATCCATTTATGCCATGCAGGGTGAAACTCTAGAAAATCTTTACGGCGACCACGGGCATCAAAACTATGTAATTCAGGAGTATGTCGATTGGCCAAATCAGCATATTCATAATATTCAGTAGAACCCACAATCTTTGAAAACTCAGTTAGGCGTTGCTGATCCTGACTGCCATAACGTTGCAAAATTTCTTGTAAAACTTGATCTGTAGTCAATAAATTATAATTTTGCAGTTCGTCAAACTGATTGCTGATTTCATGTGTTTGCCAATTCTCTGCTGTGTCCATCTGAATTCCTGTCTTGTTGTTTTAACCAATTGCATTCAGTATAGAAGAAAATACCTTCAAGGATGTTCGGATTATTTTTATGACTTTACCTGCAATCAATGTGCGTCGTAAACCCCGCCAATCAAGGGCACGTATCACGCAAGAAGCGTTGATGGAAAGTTTTGTTCGGCTTTTACATGACCATCCTGCCAATAGAATTACTATTCGGGAAATTACCGATCTTGCTGGTGTGGGTCTAGGGACGTTTTATGAGTATTTTTCTAAAAAGGAAGATTTGATTGCTTTAACCATTCACCAACATGTAAAAAGCAATGCAGAAGTCTTAAAAAGTTATGCACAAAGTGTGTATGACTTATCCACAAAATCAGATTTTCAAAGCTATTTACAGCAAATCATTCATTTTCAACTTGAGCAAATTCAAGCACAACAATTTTTATGGGCCCAGTCTTTCTTGTTAGAACGACAGGTTTCCAGTATTGAAACATATCAAAAAAGTTATGCCATGATGGTAGAGATGTGGCAAAACATGTTGAAACCTTTTATTCAGGACGACGATGAACAACTTAAACAGATGAGTCTAAATGTACAACGAATTTGCTATGGTTTTGTCTCGCAGACATTGTTGATCGAACCTGAGTTTAAGGATTGGAAAGTTTTAGAGGTGGATATGGTTCAACTGCTCATCAAGCTAGTTTAATTTTACATAACGCCTAGTATGTTGGTTTTTAAATAATATCTTGCCTATGAAAGAACGCTTTCTTTAAAAATGTAATAAAATAGCTAAGCCTCATCTAAACTTCTTAAAAAAATGAAAGAGCCAGAACAAATCAACAGAGAATCATCAAAACTTAGTCGTTCATCTTACTATTGCGCAATACTCAATATTTTCATTATTGCGGCAAGCATTTTTTATTCTATTTATATAGCAAGCCAGTCTTGTAAATTTACTAATATTTGTGAAAGACCGCTATATGAACTTTTGTTTGTAAGTGCTGCTTTTCTCTGTACCTGTATTAGTTTAATCGGGCTTTCTCTCGCATACCTTAGTTCAAATACTGAGGAAAATGTAGATCTACATTACCGTAATTTAGGAATGGCCTGAAATCGTAATATTTTATTTGTATCAATGCTTTATATTGCATTTATTGTAATAATGTTACTTACATAGACCTTATTAGTTGGGCTATTTTTCAGTGGAAATTATTTAAATAAACCAGTTGGATAAACTGTTATTTTGCATATATAACTCCAACTTAAGCAAAATTAAAGTATAGGTTTTTTGGATATGACATTCTATTTAGTAAAAGCAGATGGTTGCTCTCTATCAATCCAATCTTGATAGCTTATACTGATATTATAATAATTCATCATTACGCTAAGAATTATTGATAAAATATTAGTAAATAGAGATTTCTTTCTTTTTAATATTAAAGATATTACTAATAAGAATGAAGAAAATACTAAAAAAATAGTGTCTACTGAAAAAGCATGATGATTATTTTTAGACAGGTAAGAGTTAATATAAATTAAAGATATAGCAACTAAATTTAGATATGATATTAAATCAGAATATTTTCTTATTGAATTCATATAATTATTTCCATCTTACCTCTATCAATTCAAGTATTAAATTAGCTTATTCTAAATCTTCCATTTCCTATCTTTAAGTCTTTTCAATTCTATATTCTTAAAAATATTACATCAGATTAAATAATCGTTGAAAAAATCTATCTTTCTCTTTATTTAATAATTTATTTTCACATTCAAAACCATTCACTACTTTTTTTATTACAAAAGGTTTTACAAATTTATCGAGACAGACTCGAGTAGAATATGAAGGTATCATATCCAATGATACATCGTATGGCACATTACTTTTAAAATGAGAAGCATCAATACTAATACAATCCGACTTATTTATTGGAGTTTTAATATTTTTATATAATTTATCATAACCTTCTATGTATCCCTTATCTTGGCTTACCTCTCCGATATATACATATATTCGGCCATTATAAGGCTGACTTGTTTTATCATTAGTAAATATACAAACATTACTATCCTTAATCACAACGTTCAATGGCTTTTGTGGTGAAGCTTTAGCTATGTTACAGATAGTCAATACAAAAACTATGAGATATATTTTTTTCATAAACTAAGCCTTTGGTAGTAACATTTTATCAGTAGGGTCTATAATTAAGTCCATTATTATTGCTTGTACCTCAAGAAGCATTTTCAAGCTTTTTTGATGGTGAGCTCTTTCAGGTCTCTCTTCTTTCAGATACATTCCATCAAAATAAAACTCTACGACTCTACCTTGTTGTTCAAAATTTAGATCGCTAAATTTTTTATTCTGATCCCTATTTAATATATCGGTATCGTATGCCAATAGTTCACTAGCACCTGAATCAGCAGAATTTACTGATTTAGTATAACCACCTTTACACAACTGTTTGAGTCCCAACCAACCAACTGAAGCCCCTAATTGATATTGCCAAACATGAGTCATCTCGTGCATAAACCAGTGCTTTAAATGTGGTGGAGAAACACTAAAATCGTTGTTGTTTAGATAATCTTCTTTTGGTAGATATATTTCTCCCGCTGGAGTCATGGCATTACCCGTTTTCCTATGAAGATATCCAGCTACATGAATCCATATTTTCGAATAATCGATTGAATCTTGAAAAATTAATCTGCTCATTTTGATTTCACCCGCGGTGAGCTTTCTTTTTGTTTCAACTTTAAGCTCCGTTGTGGGTGGATTTTCAGAGCTTAACATTTTACCCAACTTTAATATTGCACTGAGCCATATTTCTACTCCATTCCCACCAGAAGAATTAGAACTCATGTGTATGCTCCTCATAAATTATATTAATTTGTATTTCATCAGCCTGATCACTACTGATTATTTCGGTATAACCTTCCTTATCTGTAGTCCCATGAAAGAATTCATTATTTTTTATAATCTCATAACATATATTTGCTAATGGTTCATTTGTAGCTTCATCCGTTAGTTGAAATCTATGACCATAAGCTAGAGTGTCAATAAAGCTATTTTTCATCACATTATTTCTATTGGCTGAATAATATGGACTGCCACTATCTCCAACAACATGATCCTGCTTTGGTAAAATTTTTGCCCCACAAGTGAGTTGATCACCAACATAAGCGACGGCTTTACCATCAAAAATAATATGATCGTGACTTTTAATAATTTTCGACCAACACTTACATTTAGGACAAAAATGCCCATCATCTGCAACTAAAAACAAGCTCCCCATTTGAGAAGCGCTCATTTGAGTTGCCCTGATAATTCCACCATGATCAGTCATAGAGTGATCTATCGCAAAACCTTTAGCCATGATTTTCCCCTTTAAAAATTAATCATGATTTAAAAATCCTTCAGGAATTGCTCTATCCGCATATAAACGGAATACAAAACTTGATTGTAGACTTTCGATAATTTCATCACCATTTTCCAAACGGCTTCCAACAGGCGCTACCTCAAAACCTTCGATTTTCCCTTCCTCACCAGCACCTGAAATGATTTTAGAGCTTGAACCATCTTGATAAATGACCTCATCCCCCACTGCGGCAATAAGGTGACCTTCTGCTTTCACCCGTTGATTAATGCTTGCTTTAACTAACCCACCATTTTTAGTTTTGGAGCCATGTGTTGCTGCTAAAAAATTCTTATGAGGTTGTTTATTTATAAATTCTTGTTCAGCCAATATACGCTGTTGAATTTCGTCAGTAGACAATTTCAATATCTCGTCTTGAGAAAGTTGCGATAAAAAAATCTTATGATTCATGGTTATACTCCATAATTATCTTGTTGTTTGTTTTATAAAAAAGAAAATAGTTGAGCCATATTTCGAATGATAAAATTGAGAATATTTGGCAAATAAATTCTTGTTTTAGTAAAAAGCTTTTAACCCTTGCAACTTAGAGAGGGAGGCATTTAATTTTTAGGTACATATGTTTATATAAGTAAAAATAGTTAAATAAAATTTAACACACACTGTAGAAAATAAACACAATATAGTTTATACGAAATTTAATAAAAAACTAGATCTATCCACTCAAAACTTTCTATATAGGCTTTCAATACTGAAAAAATCACGCTCAAGCAGTTTTATATAAAATCACTTACTTCACACCACACAACGTTATGTTCCCCTATTAATCGCCAAAACAAATCAATAATAATATTTTTATCAATTTCACAAATATAAAAAATCACTCTAAAGTAAAGTTATCGCTTTAAAACATTGCTTGCTCTTCCTTAAACAACAGTATTTTAAAGCAGATAAAGACCGGTAAGTTGTTTCTAAAAATAAATGACAAATCATTTATTTTTAGATCAATTAGATTTAACAATTGTTCACTATATTGGTTTTTCAATTACGGTTAATGTCATGTAATAGCGAATATTCTTTATCTATTCCATCTATTCAAAAATGAATACATGATTAATTAAAAATGGAGAAATAGAATGAGCCAAGACTCAAAAAAATGTCCTGTAACCCACCTGACAACGGCTTTTGGTGCACCTGTTGTAGACAACCAAAATAGTTTAACGGCAGGCGCACGTGGTCCTCTACTGGCACAAGATTTATGGTTAAACGAGAAACTGGCCAACTTTGTACGCGAGGTTATTCCTGAGCGCAGAATGCATGCAAAAGGTTCAGGTGCTTTTGGTACATTTACCGTAACTCACGATATTACTCAGTACACACGCGCTAAAATATTCTCACAAATTGGCAAACAAACAGAAATGTTTGCACGCTTCACTACTGTAGCTGGTGAACGTGGTGCAGCAGATGCAGAACGTGATATTCGTGGTTTTGCACTCAAGTTCTATACCGAAGAAGGTAACTGGGATCTCGTTGGAAACAACACTCCCGTCTTTTTCATGCGTGATCCACGTAAATTCCCAGATTTAAATAAAGCCGTAAAACGCGACCCTAAAACCAATCTACGTAGTGCAACCAACAACTGGGATTTTTGGACGTTATTACCTGAAGCTTTGCATCAGGTGACGATTGTGATGTCTGATCGTGGTATTCCAAAAAGCTTCCGCCATATGCATGGTTTTGGTAGTCATACGTACAGCTTTATCAATGCAAACAATGAACGTTTTTGGGTCAAATTTCATTTCCGTACTCAACAAGGCATTGAAAATTTAACCGATGCTGAAGCGGAAGCAGTTGTTGCTAAAGACCGTGAAAGTAATCAACGTGATTTATTTGATTCGATTGAAAATGGTAACTTCCCAAAATGGAAGCTCCAAATTCAAGTCATGCCTGAAACAGATGCAGAAAAAGTCCCTTATCATCCATTTGACCTTACCAAAGTTTGGCCTCATGCAGATTATCCACTGATTGATGTGGGTGAGTTTGAGCTGAATAAAAATCCTGAAAACTTCTTCCTTGATGTAGAGCAATCGGCTTTCGCACCAAGTAATTTAGTTCCAGGTATCAGTGTTTCACCTGACCGTATGTTGCAAGCACGATTATTTAACTATGCCGATGCTCAACGCTACCGTTTGGGTGTGAATTATCAACAAATTCCTGTCAATGCTGCACGTTGCCCTGTTCATTCTAATCACCGTGATGGTCAAGGCCGTGTCGATGCAAACTATGGCGGTTTACCACACTATGAACCAAATAGTTTTAGCCAATGGCAGGAACAAGCTCAGTTTAAAGAACCACCACTAAAAATCAGTGGTGATGCAGATTATTGGGATTTCCGCCAAGATGATTCGGATTATTTCAGCCAACCACGTGCTTTATTCAATTTAATGAATGATACGCAAAAACAAGCACTGTTTGATAATACGGCGGGTGCGATGGGTGATGCACTTGATTTTATTAAGTATCGTCATATCCGTAACTGTTATGCATGTGACCCAGCGTATGGAGAAGGCGTGGCAAAAGCCTTGGGCTTAACTGTTGCAGATGCACAAGCTGCACGCGATAGCGATCCTGGCAAAGGTCATCCTGGTTTTCAATAAGCCTAGCTCAATAAAAGTCATTCAATAGAAACCGCCTTCGGGCGGTTTTTTATTTTGTATAAATGCACTATATTGAAGAAACTCCCAATCGCGAGTAAAGCCATGCAACAGAAAATTGAAGCGATAATTCAACAACATGACATCATTTTATTTGATGAAATCTGTGTGTTATGTAATGGCTGGGCAAAGTTTTTAATCAAATATGATACACAGGCACAATTTAAATTAACTTCAGTACAATCACCTTTAGGGCAAGACATCTTAAGACATTACCAAATGCCCACTGAGCAATTTGAGAGCATGTTGGTGATTAAAAATGGGCAAGCCTATAGTGAATCCACTGCGTTTTTAAAAGTGATTGAAAGCTTAGGACGACCCTTTTCATATTTAAAAATGGGTTATGGGATACCCAAATTTATCCGAGATTTTCTATACCGCCGAATCGCTTTAAATCGCTATCGTTTATTTGGTACTACTGCGCAGTGTTTACTGCCTTCATCTGAAAATAAAAAACATTTCTTGGAACATAGCATTGATACAAAATTCTAAAGCACTTCAGAATGCCCTATTGACCATTCATATTTCACTGGCTGTATTATGGTTCTATCAGGGGCTCATCCCTAAAATCATATATAAAGTCATCGAAGAGCAACAATTTTGGCAATTTACAGGGATTCAATTGTTGCCCATTCCTAGACTTATTGAACTCTCAGGATTTGGAGAAATAATATTTGGTGGCTTATTTCTTATTTTTAGACAATCAAAGCTTCTGCATTATTTAAATATCATCGCGATGCTGTTGTTTTTACTGGTTGTAGCGATTGTTTATCCACACTATTTTGCGCAGGGTTTTAATCCTTTCATCATGAATACCGCAATGGCTGCACTGTCTATTGTCGCAATTCAACTTCTCAATGCTCAAAAAGCCGAATAAACTTACATTCGCACATTTGTACCAAACTGCTCTTTCCATCCTTTGGTTTCAGTGGCAATTTGCTTGGCAAGTTTGCTTTTCACTTCTTGAATTAAGCGCGCCCGTTCCTGTCCATGCACAAATCGACCTTTATAATCACTTTGCATGGTTTGAATATATTCACTCAGTGCACGTTGTTGTTGCTTGTTTTTTGGAGCGGTATGCAAAAATTGAAGGTATTCCTCATCTGGGTTTGTGCTAAGTGGATCACCCAAAATATCTTCAACATACAGTACGGCACTGACTAATTTCACCTTACCCTTTGCATCTACAGTATAGGTTTGTTTGCGCACACCATAAGGATAAGTCCAGAGCCCCTGCCGATCACCTGAGGCCCAATAACTATAAAAAATAATCTTGTTATCTTTGACCTCATAATCACCCAATTCAATCTGGAGAATACTACAGTCACCCGTGGTTGAATAAATTGTATGCGTGAGCAACTTTTGGTTATTTCGATATAATTCAATATCTTTACGTAAAGAATCAGCTTCTTCTTCATTCATCACTGTTTTCAACTCAAAATTATTTTGATTAATTTGTATATTTTGAGTCTCAGCAAAAGCTGTACTGGATAATGCCAGTAACATCAATAAAGTTTGGATTATTTTCATTATTCATCTCCCTTGATTTTTCAATCAGGAATCAACACTATTTTTTAGTTTGGATAAATCCCCCTAATCCTGACACAGCTTTTCCAAAACTGGAAGTATTTCACCGGCCTGACTAAAGGGTTGTGTCTGACGATAATGCTCTACCTTTTTAACCAGTTTATAGTTTTTATCGTCCTGACTTTTAAACTGTTCTAACCGTGTAAATGTCCGATCCTTACACAATACTTGATAATAATTAATCGTATATTGTTTTTTTGGGTTCACACTTTTAACCCAAGCTTGAGCAAGCTGAATAGTATCGGCCAATCGCAGATCATTTTCAAAGAATTGAGTATCTGAATTTTGGTATATCAGCTCCCATTTATCCCCTATTTCCAAATCATATTTTTTATTTAAAGGCTTAATACTTTTCGTATAATCCTCAGGTTCAAAATCTTCGACTGCTGCAGATTGGTCTACAACAGCACATGGCTCGTCTGAAACACAATCCGCCTTAGCCGCTTGAGTTAGGTCTATAGATTTTGCAGCGACTGAAGTCATCACCAAGCAAAACAACAAAGTACTGGATAAGATTTTTATCATTTTTAGTGCGCTCAATTTTTATGGCTCAATAAGGGGCCCACTACACCACCAATTTACGACCTTCACGGATACAGTAGAATGGATTAACCATTTTTGATGAATTCTTCATGGCCTTTTGTAAATCCTGCTCAGGCTGTTCCCGTGCTTCATCCGTCAATTGGAAAGTACGGTAATGAATTGCCAAAGAACGTTTGGCTTGTAAATCTAAATGCGCCTGAAAAGCATCTTGTGGATTCATGTGCATATATTTCATTAGCGCTCTTGGTTCATACGCACCGATTGGCAATAACGCAATTCGCGGTGAACCTAAACGTTTTTGAATTTCTTTAAAATGCGGTGAATACCCCGTATCGCCAGCAAAGAAGAAATGACCATGTTGCGATACCACAGAAAAACCGCCCCACAATGCAATATTCTGATCACGTAAACCACGACCCGAACCATGCTGTGCTGGGGTATAAATAATTTTTAAGTTTTTAAACAATGCAGATTGCCACCAGTCCATCTCAATCACATGGAACTCTTTAGGCAAGTAACAGGCATTGCCCAAACCTGTATAGATTGGCATGGCAAACTTGTTGTGTAGCCATCTTAAAGAGGCTAAATCCATATGGTCATAGTGATTATGACTGAGTAAAACTGCATGAATCTCTGGCAATTGCTCTAAAGCAATTCCAGCAGGAATCACACGTTTTGGTCCACGCCCATGTTTTGGACTGACATAGTCGGCCCAAACAGGATCAGTTAAAAAGTTATAGGGACCAATTTGAACCAGTACAGTCGCATGGCTCACAAACCAGATTTGCCAATCATGCTCATCGGCATCTGGTCGATTCTGAGGTAATACGCGTTTTGCCGCATAGAATTCTGATGATTCTTTTTGAGTATCCACATTCCAAGTATATGATTTTCGGGTACCCAGCCATTTCATCAAATCCCAACGGCTACGCCCTTGTGGTTTACGTACTTCATTAAAGAATCGTTCACCATTGTGTTGATTTGAACCAATCACACTAAATACAGGTTTATACCATGTATGTGACAGACAATTTTCAGTATCAATTCGATAATGCAATTGTTGAACTTGCTGAGATGGAACAGTCTTATTTTGCATTGTGTTGTCTTGTACCGTTGTATCTTCAAGACGGACCATTGGCTCTTGTTTCGACATGATTACTCTAAACGCCCTTTCATTCTTTCAAGCCATACTTGCTGTGTTTGTGGCTTCACGAATAATGCCACGATTTCGGGATGAATACTTTTAATCTTTGCTTCAATTCTGTTCACACAGGCTTCGATATCATCGGAAGTTAAACTATCTTTAAACTCTAAGCTTAAAGAAGCAATCACTTGATGTGCACCCATTTGTTCAGTCAGTACGCCATTTGCTGAATACACGGCAGGATCTTCCTGAGCAATTTTCAATACATTATGACGCAGTTTTGGATCTGCTGTTTCACCCATCAACAACCCTTTGGTTTCCCTTGCCAAAAGCAGGGCTGAGATGGCTAAGACAACACCAATCAGTACCGAAGCCACACCATCTAAAATGGGTAAATTAAACTGCTGGGCACAAAATATTCCCAGCAATGCAATGATTAAGCCAATTAAAGCTGCTGAGTCTTCAAATAAAACTGTAAAGGTTGTCGGATCTTTACTGCGACGAAAAGCTTCAAAATATCCCATTTGACCTTTGGTCTTTTTAAATGTTTTCAACGCAATAAACCATGAAGTGCCTTCACAAAGCAGCGCAAATCCGAGTACCACATAATTGACCAATGGGGATTGTATAACTTCTGGATGACGAATATGTTGAATACCCTGATAAATTGAAACCACAGCACCTAAAGCAAAAACCAACAATGCGACAATAAAGGCCCAGAAATATAACTCTCGCCCATAACCAAAGGGGTGATGATAATTTGCAGGCTGTTGTGATTTTTTTAAACCATACAGCAATAAGATTTCATTTAAAGTGTCTACGACAGAATGGACTGCCTCACTAAGCATCGCCGAACTATTTGTAATATAAGCGGCAACAAACTTAACCAGAGCAATGGCTAAATTGCCCAAAAGTGCTGCATATACAACAATTTTGTTGGAATCTGACATTTATTGTCCTGTTTTTTATCATCAAATACATCAATTTGATTTTTATATCTGTCCTGCTTCATATTAGCGAAACTATCTGTGATTTTTCTTTATTTTTTGTTGCTTTTCACAATTGAGTGAATCTTTTATGGAACCCAATTTAACCAATATTCTAAATACTCCGTCGCAGTCTCATCCACAATTATTAAAAATTTGGGAAGCTTCTGTACGTGCGACTCATGACTTTTTAAACGAACAGCATATCTTACAAATTAAAACGCTCATCATTCAGCATCATTATTTTGATCATGTGCGGTTGTTTCATGTGGAACGTGAAGGTCAAATCGCTGGGTTTATGGGACTGGCTTATCAAAAGATTGAAATGTTATTTATTGACCCTAAGTTTTTTGATCAAGGTATCGGTTCCATGCTCATTCAAAAAGCTTTTGAGTTAGGTGCACATGAAGTAGATGTCAACGAACAAAATATTCGTGCTTTGGAGTTTTATAAGAAACATAACTTCCAACAAATTGCACGTTCGGAACTTGATGCTGAAGGTAACCCATTTCCAATTTTGCATTTGAAACTAAAGAAGCCTTCCGTCTAAGTGTTTTGAGATAGAGCGAGATCAAAAACATCATCATAAACACCCTCATCAACTCTAGAATCCATAAATACCAAACCGACTTTACCCTATCTCCAAGTCGGTTTTTGTAATTCTCAGCATGATCATGTCTATCAGACAGATAGCAACAACTTAAACCAGTGCAATCAACCACTTTTCAAATGTTCGTTCATATAAATTTGGATCGCTGTAGATTGATGACGAGATACATCAATTAAAACATCGATATCAATTTTTCCATTCCTGAAAGTACGCTTATGACAAGTAAGGGCCGTAGATAAATTGATGTAACTTTGTACAGTTGATTGCTTCTAGACTAGAGCTTAGAGAAATATTTTTTGTTTTAATTAAGATATTTTATCAATTATTCGCTATGTTATTTTCTATATTAAAATAACAATGATTTTAAAAAGTTCATTTATTTTCTAAATACTATAATCGTCTTCACCTGACAGTTGTTTATAGATTATACTCTTTGAAAATCTTAGTAAGACATTTTTTGGATTATTCTTTGGACGCGTTATATGGAATTACGACATCTGAGATACTTCATTACTGTGGCTGAAGAACTCAACTTTAGCAAAGCAGCATTGAGACTTTATACAGCACAACCCTCACTCAGCCAACAGATCAAAGATCTTGAAGAAGATGTCGGTGTTCGGCTGTTAAATCGGACCAAGCGTAAAGTTGAACTTACTGAAGAAGGTGCTGTTTTTCTAGAGCAAGCACGCTTAACTTTAGCACAAGCCGATAAGGCTGTTGCTATGGCAAGACAGGTCTCCAAAGCCAGACAGCTATTGTTAAGGATTGGGTTTGTACCCGTGGCTGAAATAAAGATTTTCCCTTATGTCTTACCAAATTTAAGGGTACAAAATCCTGAGCTAAAAATTGAGTTATTAAGCTTAAATAACCTTGAACAAATGCGCGCATTGAAAAAGGGTGAGCTAGATATCAGCTTTAGCAGGCACAATTTTCATAATGATGAAATCGAAAGTAAATTTGTGCTCCGTGAGCCGTTAATTTTTGTTTTACCCAAAGATCATCCTTTAGCCAAGTATGAACGTATCCCTGTTAAAGCGCTCAATGGGATCGATTTTATTATTCCTGCTGAAGAACAATCCACGACTTTGCACAACACCATTTTAGAGTTTGCCAAACACAATCATATTGAATTGAATATCGTCCAAAAAGCTGACAATATTTCATTGAATATTAACTCAGTTGGAGCGGGCTTAGGCTGTACAATTTTGCCAAGTTATATTGCGCCATTAATCAATAATAACTCTGTCATTCGACCCTTAGATATTGAGCTTCCCTATCTAGACTTGTATGTAAGTTATCGAAAAAGTGCTGGCTCTGCTGCGATACAAAAATTCATTGAACTATTAACCAAGGTATTTTATCTGGATATCAATCGTTTAGAGCAAAAATAAGACCGCTGCGATAAGACATAGAGCGTAGGCCTATTTTTTAATATGACGACTTAAACCAATAGAACTTAATGCTCATTTTCTTTGCTCAAATATCCATCAATCTTTAACTCAGGCGGTGTTCATCATGTTAGGACGTGCATTTCACCAACTTCGATCAGGCATTCAGTCTCGCCCATATTTCTTTATTAGTTTTCTCCTCACAGCAGTTGTGTATATGGGGATGTCTTTGAGCACAGATTGGCAGTGGTCAACCAATTTGTTATTCAGCTGGAATATAGCCACCCTGGTCTATTTAATCCTGACCATGAAAATGCTCTGGGCAACCAATCAAGCGCATATTTTAAAGCGCGCTCAGCAGCAGGATGCCAGCAAATGGATCATTTTGCTGTTGGTTGTGCTCTCACTCATCATGTGTTTTATTGCCATTATTATTGAATTGGCACATTTGCCCGATGTGACTGGAGTTAAAGCCGGACATATCGCCTTAGCAATTTTTACCATCATTTTTGCATGGTTATTTATGCATACTATTTTTGCTATTCACTATGCACATGACTTTTACTTGGCAGTGGAGAATCATCAGGATGGTGGATTGGACTTTCCAAAAACACCTAAACCAACCTACCCTGAGTTTTTATATTTTAGTTATGTCATTGGTACTTCTGCGCAAACTGCGGATGTATCGATTACATCACGTTCGATGCGCGTTTTAAATATTCTCCATATCCTTTTGGCATATGGATTTAACACGACGATTTTGGCGATCTGTATTAATGTTGCCGCAGGTTTTATTTAACTGAAGTAAAAATAGAGGGATTAAAACCAAAAACCAATCTCCAAAGTTTTTTATCATTTTTCTGCGCTTGAATGTGACTAAAAAACCTCAATGCAAACCCAGCACGAGATCATGCTAAGTTTGCATCGTCTTGATGATTTAGTCGCTAAAAAGTGCTTGATTATTTCTTAAGTTTTTTCGGCTTTTGATTGAATTAAGATATTTTTCAATTGCAGGATGGCTTTCAATCTCTGCCATCTTCAATTGCCAAAATAGCATGGAACCAACAAACACATCGGCTACCGTAAATTGCTCACCACATAGATAAGGTTGAGCCTGCTGCAAGCCCTGAATTAAAGCCGTATAGGTGTCCTGAAAGTTTCCATAGCCAATATGCATTTTTTGCTCGTCGGTAATCTCAACCTTTAATGCGCGATCCGTCGTGGCTGCATCCCACGGTCCAGCAGCAAAGAACAACCAACGGAAATACAAGCCACGTTTTGGATCATCCAGTGCTGGTGCAAGTCCTTGATCAAAAAACTTATCTGCCAAGTATGCGCAAATTGCAGGCATTTCGTAAATCACCATATCGCCATCGACTAAGGTGGGCACTTTGCCAAATGGGTTAATCTTTAGATAAGATTCTGACTTCATTTCAGTGTGATAAGCCAACTCAATTTTTTCAAATTCAGCACCCAGTTCAATCAGTAGCCATTCAATAACAAGACCTCTAGACTGCGCGTTGCTATATAGTTTTAAGCCCATTTTTCCATTCCTTTATAGTGGTGTATTGAATATAAAGGGCGGCTGTGTCAGTTTTTGTCAGGAGCTTTTCAGCATGGATTTTTTTTGCAGCTCTTTTTGCCACCATGCCTGAAAAAGATGGCGCTTAAACTCTGGGTAAATGATTTCGGTCACATTTAATTTTTGAATCCGATCTAAACGAAAATTTCGAAAATCCTCACGTAACTCACACCATGCAGCCAACAACATTTTGTCATTGAAATACCCTAAGACAAAAGGCCAAAGCATACGGCTAGAGATATTTTGTTTTTCATCTAAATAATGCACTTCAATCTTGACCTGATAACGAATTGCTAGACGTACTTGTTCTACAATTTTCTCATCAACCACAAGCCAATGGTTGATAGACCGAAGCATGGTTTCATCAATCAGTTCTTGTTTATTCTTGGGCAATACCGCATTGAGTTTGGCCAAAACTGAATGTGCAGCATTTTTTAATGCTGGATCTGGCACTGACCTTAACCAATGCAATGCCAAGAACACTGCTTCGACTTCCGTTTCATCCAAACTCATCGGAGGCAGTAAAAAGTTTTCTTTCAGCTGAAATCCTAAGCCCGCACTGCCCTCAATATTGACACCTTGGTCACGTAAACTTTCAATATCCCGATAAACACTTCGGACACTAATCTCCAAATGTTCTGCTAAGCATTGCGCGGTAATGGGATAACGCTGTTCACGTAAAAGTTGTAATAAAGTGAGTAATCGAATAGAACGGCTCATGGTCAATTTTCTTATTATATCTCTTTGGTTTTATCTAAGTTTACGCTGAGGGCAATCTGCAAACAGCGTAAAAACAGCATCTAAGCAACTTCACTGGCCTTAAGCTGTTGAGTTAAAAACTGATGTAAATGATCGACGTTATCCGCGATCATCAGCGGATTAAAACGCTGTAATACATCAATCGCATGTACCCCATAACTCACCCCAACACGTGGCATGGCAATATTCTGTGCCATTTCTAAGTCATAAGATGTATCGCCCACCATAATGGCTTGCTCCGCCGAAATTCCAGTGTAATCTAAAATTTCAGCCAACATCAATGGATCTGGCTTGGATTTGGTTTCGCTCGCTGCACGGGTGATCTCAAATAAATCCTGACTCTGGGTCTGAGCCAAAACACGATCTAAACCACGACGGCTTTTCCCTGTTGCAACTGCCAATTTGATATTTTGATTTTTTAAATCATGCAACATTTCAGAGACACCAGCGAACCATAAATCATCTTTGGAATGCTCAACATAATGATCGCCATAGCATTTCAAAATTTCAGTGTGTAACTCAGGGATCTGTGGAAATAACACTTGAGCAACTTCAGGTAAACCTAAACCAATAATACTTTTCGCAGCATCAGCTGTTAACGGTTGGTCAAAGGTTTTTGCAGCAACCAATAAACTCGCCACAATTTGCCCAACTGAATCAAATAAAGTGCCATCCCAATCAAAAATGATAAGTTCTACAGGTTTTTGCATGAATTATTTCCAATATTTGCTCAGTTTACGCATGACTAATGTTTAGATCTTATGCCCTTTACATGACAAGCTAACGCATTTTTAAACACAAAGGGAACTTTTCATAAAACAAGTTCCCTGTGTGTAAAAGATAAAGTGAGCAGCGAGATCGAATCAATCTTTCTTTTGTGCTCTTAACTGCGCAACCAAGCTTTGCATATCTTCAGGTAAAGGCGCTTCGATCACAGGATAACCAGGAATTTCAAGACGCATTGCATGTAGGCTCAATCGACGAGCTTTGGGTCCACGATACTCTGTTTCATGACCATACTTATCGTCACCCACTAAAGGATGACCAATACTTAAACCATGCACACGAATTTGATGGGTACGGCCTGACAGTGGAGACGCATAGACCAGTGTCGCATGCATAAAGCGCTCGGCAACTTTCCATTGTGTCTTAGATTCTTTACCTTCTTCTGAGACACGTACACGACGTTCACCATTGGACAGCTCATAGCGCAATAAAGGTTGATTAATCAACTGTTGATCTAAACTCACTTGACCTTTAACAATCGCAGCATAGGTTTTTTTAATTTTATGCTCACGCAACATGTCTTGTAACGCCTTCAATGTGCTGCGTTTTTTACTCACCATCACCAGACCCGAAGTATCGCGGTCAATACGATGAATCAATTCCAAATATTTTTTACCTGTTGCCGCGCGTAAGCCTTCAATTAAGCCATAAGCCACACCGCTTCCACCATGTACGGCAATTCCAGACGGCTTGTTGACCACCAATAAACCTTCATCCTCATACACCACACGGCTGAGTAAGCTTTGTGCAACCTTATCGGATACAGGTGCATCAGTTTCGTCTTTTTGCTCAAAGCGAATAGGTGCAACACGGATTTGATCGCCAATCGCTAGCTTAGTTTCTGCTTTTATACGCTTTTTATTGACGCGTACTTGACCTTCACGAATTAAACGATAAATACGGCTTTTCGGCACACCTTTCAGGCGAGTAAATAAGAAATTATCGATGCGCTGGCCTTCTTGATGCTCGTCTACTTCAAACCAAGTTACATTTTGCCATTGTTGCGTAGAATTCATACAGTTAGGTGATCCAATAAAAAACTAAAATTTGATTAAAAACTGATCATTTAGACTATGCTTTTCATACAAAATAAGCATATAGCCCATAGGCAGATGATTCAAGGTTTGCTATAGTCAGCGCACGGATACCACCGTAAGTGAAATTTAGTGCCACCCTTTTTTAAAAATGAAAGCGTGACACAAACGATAAAATTCACGATAGATGCGGAAAGGTCCCAAAAGAATATGCCGACGCCGAAGGCTTTATTATATCGGCAAAAAGACAAACTGTTGCGTTTAATTGTACTTAAAGTACAGAAATCAGTTTGTTTAAAAATATATGTCGCCAACCCAGACGTTGGTTTTTAAACATAAACTGATACACATCAGGCAAGTCGCTGTAGAGTGTTATTCAGGACATAAGTGTTTGAGGCATTGGAACTGCACAATTTGTAAAGGTACGATGATAATTCCGTATCAAGACGCTCTCACAAAAGTTGAGATGCTCTTCGAGCAATGTGATAGTGAAAGACGAATCAAATCAGTCATCCAATGCACCACTTAAGTGCCAGTGAAGAGCTCAAAACTTTAATCGTGCAAAGATTAAAGAAGTATTGCAGCATCAATACAGGCATCAAACCCAACCTTGCTCAAAACAAGTGGGTAAATTACTCAGATCATATTGGATGTATCCGTGATTTGAGCATTGATCCAATATTTTAGATGTTCGCTTCACTTAAAAAAGATAGCGAGTTGTTGGTGTGAATCACTATTAGGTGTTACACCCATGAAACGTATGTTGATTAATGCAACACATGCCGAAGAAGTTCGCGTTGCACTCATCACTGGTCACCGTCTTTACGATTTCGATTTAGAAAACCGTACACGTGAACAAAAGAAAGCCAATATCTATAAAGGCCATGTCACTCGCGTAGAGCCTTCTTTAGAAGCTGTATTTGTAGAGTATGGTGCGGGTCGTCAAGGTTTCTTGTCGATGCGCGAAATTGCCAATACTTATTACAAGGCAGACCCTCGCCAAACATCAAATATTCGTGAACTCATCACTGAAGGCACTGAACTTTTGGTTCAAGTTGAAAAAGAAGAGCGTGGCAACAAAGGCGCTGCACTTTCAACTTATATTTCCCTTGCTGGTCGCTATTTAGTCTTGATGCCGAACAACCCAAAAGGTGGTGGTATTAGTCGTCAAATTTCAGGTTCAGTTCGTGAAGAACTCAAAGAAATGTTGGCGTCATTAAATACCCCTCGTGGTATGAGCGTAATCGTTCGTACAGCAGGGATTGGCCGTTCACAAGAAGAACTGCAACTTGATCTTCAACATTTGTTAGACCTGTGGGCACAAATCCAAGGTACAGCAAACTCTGGTCCATCACCAATGCTTGTTCATCAAGAAGCTGGTGTGGTGACGCGTGCTATCCGTGACTATTTACGTGATGATGTTGCAGAAATTTTAATTGACTCAGAGCAAGCCTATAACGAAGCCTATAACTTTGTTAAAGCGGTAATGCCAAATCAATTGGATAAGCTAAAAACCTATACGTTAAATGAACCGTTATTTGCGCATTTTGGTATTGAAAGTCAAATTCAAACAGCTTATGAACGTGAAGTTAAACTTCCTTCAGGCGGTTCAATTGTAATCGACCAAACTGAAGCACTGGTTTCAATCGACATCAACTCGGCGAAATCAACACGCGGACATGATGTAGAAGAAACTGCGCTCAGCACCAACTTAGAAGCAGCTGAAGAAATTGCTCGCCAATTACGTTTACGTGATATTGGTGGTTTGGTGGTGATCGACTTTATCGATATGACCAAAGAGCGCAACCAACGTATGGTTGAAGCTAAACTTCGTGAAGCGACGCAAAGTGATCGTGCCCGTATCCAGTTCGGTCAATTGTCACGTTTTGGTTTAATGGAAATGAGCCGTCAACGCTTACGCCCATCTCTTGAAGAAGCTACAGGTTATGTATGCCCTCGCTGTCATGGCACAGGTATGGTACGTGATCTACGTTCTCTTTCTCTTTCAATTATGCGTAAAGTTGAAGAGATTGCATTACGTGAACGTCAAGGTGAAGTTCAAGTTGAAGTGCCTGTTGAAATTGCAGCATTCTTATTGAATGAAAAGCGTCACAGTCTGGTTTACTTAGAACAAACGTCAAATGTGCGTGTTACTGTACTGCCACATCCACATTTAGAAACACCACATTACGAAATCTCATATAACCCAGAAGGTTTTGCGCCAACTAGCTATGAACGTACTGAAGCTACCCGTTCAAGCGAAAAAGAATTGGGCTATGAGTCATCTGAGTGGCATTTAGAAGAAGAGCAAACGCAACACAATGCTGCACCAGCTCAAGCACAAAACAATAAACAAAACAGAAAGCAACAACCTGCTCAAGCTCAAAAAGCTCAGCAAGCGGTTCAAGCACAAGTTGCTCAACCTGCTTCAAGTCCATGTGCTTGGTTAGAAAATCTGTTTGTACAAAAACAAGCAGCAACTGTTGACCAATCACGTACTGCAAACAATGCAGCTGCAGCCATTGAACAAATGATTAACGGTGGTGCTGTAAGCCGTGGTCAATTTGGCCAAGTGAATAGCAATAGCGCGCCAGCTGCAATTGAAGCTCAAGTTGTTGCTGAAACCAATGCTTATCTTTCACATGCACCTGTTCAAAAACAAGAACCACGTGAATATGAAAAACAGGGTGAGAAAGAAGAACGAACTCCGCGTAACAACAACAATAAAAATAAAAATCGCAACAAGCACAAAGAGTCACGTGAACAAAACACTGATCAACATCAAGTGATTGAAGAAGTGGTTCAGGTGCCTCGTCAAGAGCAACGCCAAGAACAGCGTCAGGAACAACGTGATCAACGTCGTCAGCAAAAGCAGCCACGTCAACAGCATGATCAAAATGCTGAAACGAATCATGCTGAACAAGCTGTTCCACGTCGTGATCGTAACCATCAGCAACGTCCAAACCGCCCAAATCGTCATCGCGATAGCAGCGTGTTTAATGATGAGCAACAACAAGCGCCAAACAACAATGCGCCTGTAGAGCATAATCAACCTCAAGAGAAACAACCTAAGGTTGAACTCATTGACACCCCGAAGCATGCAGCACTTGAAACAGCTTTAGTGGTTAACCTTGATCAAGCTCAAAGTGAAATTGTGGCATTAAACCCGCAACAAGTTGCTGCGCCAGCAAGCAACAAGCCGAAGCGTCATGATCGCAATGAAAAAGCTGAAACTGTTGCTAAAGCACCTCGCACTGTAGATGCTCAACCAGCTACTGCACCGGCTGTAGAAAGTCAGGCTGTAACGACTGAAGCAAAAGCACCTGCAGCAGCAGAGGTTCAAGCAGAACAGCCTGTGCAACGTGCCAGCAATGACCCGCGCCAAAAACGCCGTCAACAACGTGACGCTGCTCAAGCAAAAGCGGCACCGCCTAAAATCGCACCATCTCAAGTACCGACATTAAATCAGTACACAGTGGGAACGTTGATTCGTCATGTCTATGGTGATGACTGTGCGGTACTGATTGAACAGTTTGGGTTAATTCCAACATTCAATCGTGCTTTGGTTAAGTTTACTGAAGAATATTCAGCGACCTTAACTGTGGTAGAAAAGACCGATGTACAAAGCAAGCAGCCTGTAACACGCGATGTTGCTATCTCTAAAGCAGCACCAGAAGCACAACCTGCTGATGTTTTAGACTTAACGCCACCGAAGCCTGAGAATGATCGCCGTGTAGCGAATGATCCTCGTGAACGTCGTCGTTTAGCAAAACAAGCGGCTGTACAAGCAAAGCAAGAGCATCAAGCTGAACTTGAGCAACAACCGGAAGAAGTGAAAACTGAGACCCAAGCAAGTCCAGTTGAAGCAGCACCTGTGGTTACTCAAGCAGAAGAAGTGCAAGCTGAAACGCCTGTAGAAACGACAGTTGAAACAGCGCCTGCGGAAGCTCAAGTGGTTAAAGCAGCCCCTGCTAAGTCAGCTGAGAAAGCAGTTGTTGCAACTGAAAAGGCGAAAAAGCCACAACAATCGCTTGCTTTAGATACGACTGCTGAAGCGGCTGTAGATGAAGATGCACAAAAGGCAGACAATGTGGCAACAGATGAAAAACCTGCCCGCCCTCGTCGCCCTCGTGGTCGCCCGCCAAAAAAAGCGACACCGCCAGCGGATGAGTAATGTGTAAAAATTTGCTTAAAATGTAGCGATTAAAGAGAACCTAGTCATTTCGATGGCTAGGTTTTTTTGCTATTTTGAAGAGATTATCAGGACATTTGTCAGATTAGGTTGATTGCACTAGTCTTATACGATTAAAAAGACAAATGTAATGTGAGTCAATGACACTCTAAAAATTGTATTGGATTACGAAAAATAAATAGGATTGATATGAGTCAAACAACACAGGCCGATCTCATCGGATTTACTGATGTCGCAGAGCGCTTACCACAGCTCATCAATAAGCTTCCCAATATCCTGACTGGACTTAAACAAGCTTATATCAGAACACCCAATACACCTGCTGGGCTAGGTCTTGCTTTTGAACGTGCTGTAAAACGCAATCCTTATGGTGATGCGTTATTATTTGAAGATCAACGCTATAGTTATAAAGAACTGAATAACTGGGCCAATCAAATTGCACACTTTTATCTTTCTATTGGCATAAAAAAAGGCGATGCGATCACCGTGATGATCGAAAATCGTCCTGAGTTGATTGCGACCGTGATTGCACTGGCAAAAATTGGCGTAACAACAGCTTTAGTCAATACCTCACAGACAGGTAAAGTCCTGACGCATAGTATCAATTTGGTCAATCCTGTTGCGGTGATCGTCGGTGAAGAATGCCGTGCTGCGGTAGATGAGATTCGTCAAGACTTAAACATTGCTCAAGACCGCATCCATTGGTTTGCAGATCAAAATACAACGCAAGACTCGGGTACAGCACCTCAAGGCTTTATCAATCTCGCTGAAAAAATTCAACAATTTCCAAAATTCAATCCTTCGACCACACAAAGTGTCAAAGGGAAAGATGGCTTGTTTTATATCTATACCTCTGGCACAACGGGTTTACCTAAAGCTGTGGTCTTTACCAACAGTCGTTGGACCTTGGCATATGGAACATATGGTCATGTCTTAAACTTAGGTGAAGATGATGTGATGTACTGCACTTTACCGCTTTACCATGCAACAGGTATGGTGGTGTGCTGGTGTGGTGCTATTGCAGGTGGTTCAGCTTTGGCAATCCGTCGTAAATTCTCTACCTCTGCATTCTGGTCTGATGTCAAAAAGTTTAATGCGTCCGCAATTGGTTATGTCGGTGAACTTTGCCGCTACCTTATGGATGCACCTGCTTCAGAACTTGATCATACGCACCGTGTCACCAAAATGATCGGTAATGGTATGCGTCCAAATATTTGGGGCAAGTTTAAAGAACGCTTTGGTATCGAAGAAATTTTAGAACTTTATGCCTCTAGTGAAGGAAATGTAGGCTTCAGTAATGTTTTTAATTTTAACAATACTGTTGGCTTCTCCCCTACACCTTATGCCATCGTCCAGTTCGATAAAGAAAAAAATGAAGCAATCCGTGACAGTCATGGTGCATGTCAAAAGGTCAAAAAAGGTGAAGTGGGCTTATTGATTGGTAAAATCACCAAGCGCTCCCCTTTTGATGGCTATACAGACCCAGAAAAGAACAAGTCAGTGATCATGAAAGATGTCTTTAAAAAGGGCGATTCTTACTTTATTACTGGTGACTTGGTTCGTGATATTGGTTTCCGACACGCGCAATTTGTCGATCGCCTTGGCGATACTTTCCGCTGGAAAGGTGAAAATGTTTCAACCACCGAAGTTGAAAATATTTGTAGTGAATACCCTAAAATCACAGAAGCTGTGGTTTACGGCGTTGAAATTCCAAATACCAATGGTCGAGCAGGTATGGCTGCCATTACTTTACATGATGGTGAAGAACTGACTGAACAAGATCTAAGCCAGCTTGCAGTCGAGTTTAAAAAGAACTTGCCAGCCTATGCTGTTCCGGTATTTTTACGTATCCAACAAATTGTAGAAACGACGGGTACATTTAAATATCAGAAAAATAAATTAAAGGAACAAGCCTTTAATCCTGAAAAAACCTCTGATCGTTTATTGGTTTTACTGCCAAGTGCCAATGCCTATTGTGATGTCACTGCGGAAGTTTTTGCCAATATTGAAGCTTATAAATACCGCTTCTAAAGCTAAAAGCCCTGATTTCAGGGCTTTTTTAGTCCATTTTGTGTTATTTATAACCGAACGTTGCAAACTTTCTTAATTTTTACTTGCGCTCTATCAATATCTTGCTAAAATACGCTCCATCAAAACAAAGTGGTGTTTAAAAACTTTTTAGTTTTCTTGCACTACACATTCAAGCCTAGCTTGGATGAAGGTTCAGGGTCGTTAGCTCAGCTGGTAGAGCAGCGGACTTTTAATCCGTTGGTCCCGCGTTCGAATCGCGGACGACCCACCACTTAATTGTTTTGACCTGTAAATGGATAGCGATAGAAAATTCTCAATTTTCACAAATATCGTGTAAAGCATCGCTTTATACATCCTTGCTCAGGGTCGTTAGCTCAGCTGGTAGAGCAGCGGACTTTTAATCCGTTGGTCCCGCGTTCGAATCGCGGACGACCCACCATCTTCATGTTTCAACCTGTAAATAGATACCGATAGAAAATTCTCGATTTTCACTGATATCGGGTAAAGCAACGCGCTTTACACATCTCGCTCAGGGTCGTTAGCTCAGCTGGTAGAGCAGCGGACTTTTAATCCGTTGGTCCCGCGTTCGAATCGCGGACGACCCACCATTCTTTCTTAGGGCTTCTTTCTGTACATTTAAAGTACTACAATAGAAACGAAACCTGCAAACGTTCCGACCAAGACCAAACATCTTTATTAGATGCTTCGCCATTCTCGAAATTTTGCTTCATCTTTTGTTCTGGTTTAATCATGTTTTAAACAAGTTCAGGGTTGTTAGCTCAGTTGGTAGAGCAGTAGACTCTTAATCTATTGGTCGTGGGTTCGAACCCCACACAACCCACCAGATTTTTAAGTCATTTCTCCCCCTTAAAATAAGCTCAGTTGAATTATTTTTCTGATAGCTGCACGCCCTAATCAAACGGATTGTTTTATCCTTCAATGATGACGAAGCATCAATACTCAAATATTGACTGAGACGTGCGTTAACGGTTTTAGCTTAAAACTACCAAGCCTACAATCACAATCAGATGACACGACCGAACTGAATAGCTAAAAAGCTTTTATTCTTCTTATTGAACGAGCAAATATAAAATCATCGCTAGCAAGATAATATTCTCCTGCTTGACGAGTCATCGTATTCCCCCTCCCAAACAATATAAAACCGTACCCAATAACCAAGATTGCGCACGGTTTAATTATGCGTATGATAATTCAATTAAAACAATCAGCGGGAATTTACCCAGTGGGTTATTTCTGTTGAAGGATAAAATCTGCGGCACGTTCGCCAATCATAATACATGGTGCATTGGTATTGCCTGACACAAGATCAGGCATAATGGATGCATCAGCAATACGCAGATTATTAAAACCAACGACCTTAAGCTTTGGATCGACCACACTCATTGCATCAATCCCCATCTTACATGTTCCCACGGGATGAAATACGGTTGCAGCATATTCACAAACATAGGCTTGATAATCTGCATCGGTTTTAACATCAGGTCCGGGTAAGATTTCTCGACCATTGAACGCCTTAAATACATCTTGCTTTAAAATACGCTGTGCCAGTTTAATTCCTTCAATCAGCACTTGCATATCTTGTTCTTTTTCAAGGAAGTTATAATCAATCTCAATCTGCTTTTGGGCATTCACACGTATTTCACCAATGCTCTTGGGTCTTAAAACACAGGTGTGGATTGCATAGCCATGTCCCCATTCAAACAGGCGACCACGATGACTCCGATACCCCGGAACAAAGTGAAATTGCACATCCGGTAAATCTGTTGCCAGGGGTGTTTTTGCAAAGCCTCCTGCTTCTACATAGTTGGTGGTCAACCAGCCTTTTCTTTTGAGTGCATACTGGAATGGTGCGGGCAGTATAGATGCCAAAGCCCCAACGGAAAAACCCAGTGTTCTTGAACTATTTGTTCTAACCGTCACCAAACCATCAATATGCTCTTGCAAGTTTTTACCTACCCCTGGTAAATCAACCTTACATTCAATACCAGCCTGTTCCAACTCAGATTTCGGACCAATACCAGATTTCATCAATAATAACGGCGAAACAAAAGCACCAGCAGAGAGGATTAACTCTTTATTGATTCTGATATCAAAATTTTGTCCTTGTCGTTGCACATGAATCGAGTGCACTTGCCCCTCACTATGATGAATACGCTCAACCTCGCATTCAGTCACCACTGTAAGGTTTGAACGTGTCAATATCGGCTGAACGAATGCTTTAAAGCTGGATAGACGCTGACCATCACGTTGAGTCACATCATATATCCCCACACCTTCGCTTGATGCAGCATTAAAATCTTGATTCTCTTTTAGATTGAGCAAAGTAGCAGCTTGGATAAAGAGTTTAGATAATGGGTTAGAATCTTTCGGATGATCAACAAACAACTCGCCATCAACACCATGAAAAGCTAAGTCTTGCTGAATGACATTTTTTTCAGAGCGTTTAAAGAAGGGTAAAACCTCTTTCCAGCCCCATCCAACACAACCTTTCGCCTCCCAATTGTCATAATCAGAGGCATTTCCGCGAATATAAATCATACTGTTCATTGAACTTGAACCACCGACCATTTTGCCACGTGGGGCATGGATTTGACGATTATTCAAACGTTTCTGTGGGGTAGAAAAGAAATTCCAGCTGTATTTTTTACTCTTATATAACGTGATCGTTCCTGCTGGAATCTGAATGCGTGGCGAATTATCAGCAGCGCCTGCTTCAATCAAACAGACACGGGTATTTGGGTCTTCACTTAGTCGATTGGCAATCACACTCCCCGCCGAACCCGCGCCAACAATGACATAATCATAGCTATGTTGCTGTAATTGTTGATTGTCTATTTCAGGTAATGTGCGTTTATATAACATCGCCACAACATAATACAGTGGGCTAACCACCAGTAAACCAACTGCCCATGAGATATCCACCTCGCCCAGTAATTTGGCAAGCGGACCAACATACAGCGGCGTAGATAAAAATGGAATCTGAATCAAAATCCCAATCACATAACAGATTAATGCAGGCCAATTGAAGTAACCATAAATCCCACCATCAGGTTTAAAGAAAGATGGCACATCATATTCAGTATGATGGATAAAGTAATAATCGATGAGGTTGATGGCTGTCCATGGAATCAGTACACACATGAGCAAGAGAATAAAATTGACATAACTCTCGACAAAGCTTTCCGAACTTGAAACAGATAAGAACATCGCCACACTAAATAAGCTTAATGCCACTATGGTTCTGGCAAGTACTCGCGGTGACCACCGGTGAAAAATCGTTTGTAGAATAGTGATGCTCGATAAAGTACCACAGTACAAATTCATTGAGTTTGTGGCAGCAATCCCGAGAGAAAAGACGATAATCAAAGCGGTACTGAATAGACCGGACCCGGTTAAGTGAATTAAGCCTTGAATAAAGTCACCACTATAGGCACGAGCAACAGTTAAGCCCAAGATCATTGAAATCAGTGAGCCGAGTGAACAGCCCCAATAGCTTGCCCAAAATGCAGTTTTTGCCCCAGTCGCTTTAGGCAAATAGCGGGAATAATCTGATACATACGGGGCATAAGCCAACTGCCATAATGCGGCAATGGATAAGGTTCCCATAAAGCCAATGCTTGAAAACGTTCCCAGCTGAAAGAAATCTTGGGGGAAGTATTGCGAACTAAATACACGAATAAAAGCAGCAAGCAGCATTAAACCTGAAAGTACCGCAAGGATTTGGGTGTATTTATGAATGAGTTTATAACCAAAAATAACTGCAATCAGACTCCCAATCGCAATAATTGTAATGCCTTGTACCTTGGAAATCGGCTGATAAATTGTATGTAGCGCTTCACCACCAACCACCAGATTGGATGCATAAAAACCCAAGTACATAATCACCACGACGCCAACAACAAGCAAAGCCCCATAGAAACCAAATTGCCCGCGTGTCTGAATCATTTGCGGCACTGCAAGTTGTGGGCCTTGCGCAGAATGCAGTGCGACAAAAATCGCACCAACAAGATTTCCTAAAACCAATGCCATTAAGGCAGAAAAGAAACTCAAATTAAAAACTGTAACCGCCAATGATCCAGTAAACATGGTCAATAACATAATGTTTGAGCCAAACCAGATCGTAAATAGATCGCGTGCTTTACCGTGACGTTGATTTTCAGGAATTGCCTGAATCGTACTACTTTCCATAGTTGTGATAGACATAAGGAATCCATTCCATAAATAAAAAGTTATAACCAATCTGAGAGCTGGCTTAAATTTTTATATTCAGTATCAAACCTTTAGTTTTTTTAAAGTAAGGCTAAAAAGGGCTGAATAGCGTAGTTACTCCATCGCAAAGAGATCAAAATCATTTGCGAAATCATCTTAAAATTTCAAATTAAGACCATTTAATATGTTGAAAATATTGAGGCCAGAATAATCACGAACAAATTAAAGAAAAATTATCTCAGGCTTGTATTTGTTCGATATTCAATATCGACCTATACACCAGCTTGGGTACCACTTGAATTGAATAAAAACGATGGGTGAAAAGCAGATCATTGATCTAGGGTTAAAAAAAGTAATTTATCGTTCAAAAGAATTTTTTATTAAAAAATAATTACATAAATAATCATTAAAAAATTTAACTCAATTGGATAAAAGTCATCGTTATACCCAAGCGATTCAGATTTTTTGAGGCATGTGTTCTGAATATTCTATTATCTCTTTATAACATCAGTACTTAAGATAACAAAAACAAAAATGCGTCGTTGATCGACATAAAAAAGGATTTTGGAATAATCCAAATTTTTACGAAAAGGAAATCAATATGATTAAACCAGTAATTTTATCGGTAATGCTAACAACAATGGCAACTCATTCTGCTATGGCCTCAGAAACAGGACATTCATCAGGTCTTAGCTTAAGCGGTTCTACTGCACTGACAACGGACTACCGTTTCCGTGGTTTATCCCAATCTCGTAATGATCCTGCGGTACAAGGGACCTTTGTACTGTCACATGATTCTGGTTTATACGGCGGAATCTTTGCTGCCAATACGGACTTTGGTGGTTCAACATCACCACATTTTGAGTTTACCTCATATATTGGCTATAACACGGCATTAAATTGGTCTGAAAAAGTTAAGCCAACACTAGATTTAAGCTATAACCGATTTAGCTACCCGGGTTGGTCGGATTGGGCATGGCATGAGTTTTCTGCACGTTTAACCCTTGATAACGTATTTTTGGTTAAAGATAGTCTCCTCACCAATATTAATTATAGTGATGACTATATTGGATTTGCAGGTAATGCATGGAACTTCACCTTAGGCTATTCAGTACCATTGGCTGAAACAGGTTTTGGTCTAACTTCAAGTATTGGTTATTCCATCATCCAAGATAAAGGTGCATTGATTGATCTCAATGCTGACAATTATGTCGATTGGAAGCTTGGGGTGAATTATCAATTTAAAACACTTGAAGGCTTAACTGCAGAGTTATCTGCAGTCGGTACCAACTTGAATACCGATCAGCTCTCTAAAAGTGAAAAACGTACAGTCGCAAACGGTGCAATTTTTAGTTTAACCAAAGCGTTTTAACATTGCATTTTTAGAGGATACACAATGTTTAACTGCTAACTGATTTTCTAAGATTTGTTCAATTTAAAAAATGCTTTTCTGAGATGATCATTTATTTCAAAACTTTAAATTTTAAATGTGTCATTCTGGTGGGTTACACCCTAAAGCCCCACCAGATTGTTTAAATCAACATATGTCTTGATCAAAACAGCGTTCTTATTCAAATGCGCTTATTCGATTGTTTCGCTTTTTAATTATCAAATTTCTTTAACACATAAGCTTTTGTTGGTGCAGTATGGTGTTGACTAAAATAGAGTCGATTTTCTTCAGTTCCATTAACGATTTTATCAATATCCATCACCAAGTCGTTTTGTGCATCCACTTTGTAATAGAACTGAATACCTTCAATTCGGTTAATCACAATTTCATGATTTACTTCGTCATAGACCCAAGTATTTTTTTGATAACCACGGTTCGGTTTTATATCATTATTTTCATAGGTCATTTTCCCCATATATACAAAGGTACGATGTGCGGTACCGTCTGGGAGTAAGTTAATAATAAACTCTGCACTGCCTTTTTCACACTTGGCAAAAGGATCTTCACAACTCATTTGAACATGATAACGTCCTACAAATGCCTCAGCTTTTGTGGAAACTACGTCGCTTTGCTGGTCTTGCCCTTTCATTTCTGCCATTGCAGGTAAGGTGGCTTGACCCGCAAGATCGGTCAGTTTTTTACCTTCACTTGCATTGGCACGTTGTGGCGTTGGCTGCAAAGCAAGCTCACTGGATGAATTTTGTGTGTCAGATGCACCTTGTTGTTTATCATTTGATTTTGAGGAATCGCAAGCACTCAGTACTGTACAAATACTGATGCCTAAAATTCGAAAAAAAATTACTTTATGAAAAGTTAAATACATAAATCCAAATAACCCAATTACACCGTGCCAGACACATCAAAAATGAATGTGTATATGTATATCTTATTGTGTTGTACCGTTTCTCGAAATCTTAACGGTGTATTTTTTACAAAAGTATAAAAAACATATTTGTCTCAATCATCTCCCTATAAGTTTGGACACTTTTTACATTATTTTTAATGATTTAAGTGGTGTTGTTACACAGTCTTAACAATTTTAATCGGTGATTCACTTGAAGAATCAAACAGAAACGCCACTATTTACTTATATAAATTCATTTTTAATTTTTTTAATCATGAATGATGATGAATAACTTTAAGGAGATTTAAATGGCCAATTCTGGTTTATATCGTTCAAGCCGACATAATATGATCGCCGGTGTAATGGGCGGTATTGCTGAAAGTTTTGGTTGGAATGTCACATTACTACGCATTATTTTCGTAATTGTTTCATGTTTGAGCGCAGCTTTTCCAGGTATTCTGGTGTATTTAGTGCTTTGGTTAATTATGCCAAAACAAAAATTGCAGCTAAATGAACCGCAAAGCTATGAACGCCCTGTACGAACCATTTATGAAGAGAAAACCCATTAATTGACTTCGATTTAAAGATATGACCCTTTTCAGCTACAACAGTTCCCCCAAACTGCTGTAGCTTTTTTTATACCGCATCATTTTTAAACAGTATCATTGTGAATTATTGAGTTGTTGCTGTAATGCTGCAATCATATCTGCGCGACTAATAATCCCGACCATTTTTTGATGATCAACCACAGGGATATAATTAAAAGAGCGTTCAACGAAATAAGGCACCAAGTCTTGAATCGGTTGTGTCGGCTGTACAGTCACCACTTGTCGATTCATAATTTGTTTGACCAAATGTTCCCAAGGGGCCCGAGCATCGGCAGCGCGTTTAAACCATTCTACAATTTCATACAATGCCAATGTGCCAACCAATTCCTGATCCGCGTTGAGCACGGGCAAACTCATCAAATTCACATGTTTAAACTTATCTAAAGCTTGGTGAATATCATCTTGCTCATCCAAGCTCAGCACATCCTTGCTCATAATATCTTGGCAAAGGTATTGATGTACTGCTCTTGCGTTGGCCTTTGCTTGTGCTTCTAAAATGATTTTTTGTAAATCATATTCACTAATATCTAAAAGCTGTGTCTGTTGTTCTAACACATCTTGAATATCTTGCGGTTGAATCGTGACTTTCTGTGTCGGCGTTGGATCTTTAGAACGTGTATTGAGCTGTGCAACCTGTGGATATTGCTTTCCAAACATACGATTAAAAATGATTGCAATCACCAGCAGCAAGACTGAATTGAGTAATACTGGATAAAAAATAAATTGATAACCCAACTGATGAATAGAAGCGCCACCCAATACGGCAGTAATCGCCACTGCGCCACTTGGCGGATGCAATGAATCTGTACTCATCATCAAAAATATCGACAACGCAACAGCAACACTAAATGCCTCGGTTGGATTGGAAATAAAGATGGCACAGGTCACGCCGACTAAACCTGCAATGGTATTCCCCACCACCATATTCCAAGGTTGTGCTAAAGGACTCGCGGGTACAGCAAAGAGCAATACTGAGGACGCGCCCATCGGTGCGATATACCATGCATTAAAGCCACCGAGTACATACCAACTGATTAATGATGACACTGCTAATCCGAGCAGTGCCCCAACACCACAGACTAAACGATCTTTTAGCGGTAAAACTTTAAAATTGGGTTTTAAGGTATTTAACCATTCAAGTTGCGTATGAAACACGACAGTCCTGCGCTTTAACACGGTTTAAAGTGTGAATTATACGATGTTGTGGTTATAAGATATATTTATTATCTATCTTAAATGGATAAATTTTTCGCCGATATTTCTCATCTACTGATTTTTCACTGGGCATATTCAGTCAATTGATCAAGTCTTTTCCCATATTCTTGCATTGGGCAAAACGCATACATGGGTGAACCAATATAACTTCCAGCATTTTGGCACTCCTGATCAACATAAGCTTTCCATAAGCGTTGTGATTTCATGATGTCATTATAACGTTCTTGCCGAAGGTCTATCTGACTCTGTTTTTTGATCTGATCAAGAACTTTGACAATTTCTTTTTCATAATATGCCCTGCTCTGGTTACTACATGATTCAACCACAGTATTGTTAATGTTACCTAAAGCCAGTTTTTCGATGGTTTGTTCAACACATTGGTTATATACATCAGGTGAAGCAGCACTCTGTTCTGCATAAGCTGATATTGAACAAATAGTTGTAGATAAAACCATCATGATTGTGCATGCTCTTATCATATTTATTCCTTTGTTGTTTTGATCATGGCTCAATATAGCAATAAATCGATTTTAAAGGCTTTGTTTTTAGCACCCAGTCTGAGCTTAATCCTATTGATCGCATTTTTTCTTTTTATGAATCATCAATATGATATACAGTCTTTACTCACAATATTTGGTATCAGCTTAATCGTTTATCTGATTTATTGCATTCTTGTCATTCCAATTGCGTATGTCATTTCACTTTGGCTTGCACATCAGTATTGGCTTAATTTTTTCAGTATTTTCGTCGGCTCACTGTTGATGTGGTTAATTGTCAGCATCATTGGCTATCTGGTTTTTACTGGATCATTGCCTACACCGCTATGGAAACTATTGAGCGATTGGTTTTTTTATGCAATTTCTGTATTTGCAGGGTGCTGTTATTGGGGTTTATTAAAAGTATTCTCCAGACCATCATTCACGACTCACGATAATGTAGATAGAACTGATTACTAAAGATCTCCTCTGGATCATATTTTTTCTTCAAACTAAAAAAAGCATCCGTTTGCGGATAGGCTAAACGCATCTTGTCGCGACTTACATGTAAGCGATAAGGCAAATAAAATGTGCCTTGGTTTTTAAGTGTAATATCAACCAATTGCTGAGTCAGTTGTTGCATATCCTGCTCTTGTTGTGGGGTCTTCTTTTGATTAAACAGAAACACCAAGCCAAAAACGTCCTCTCGGGCATAATTCATAAATGCATCATGATCATGTTCAACTTCACGAATCGTGATATTGAGTAGATCCACTTTTTTAGTTTTTAAAACGGGCTTGAGATCTTGAATAAACTGAGCCAAGTGCTGCTTTGGAATAAAATATTCATGCAATAGATCGGTTGAATGGATATCTTTATTTTCAATCAAGGCGGCATCTTCACTGAGAATTTCATTGCGACTAAATATCGCATAAGGCGATACTGAATTCAGACTACTTTCTAGATCCCAGCGTAGCCGTTTGCCGTATTCACTATCGACAGAGCCACGGAACACAATCCGCTTAGTTTCAGCGTTTTTACTTTGCTGTTGTGACAAGGCTAAAGGTTTTTTATCGATTTTTTCAAAATAGTTTAAGGTTGCCTGCTGTAAAAAATGCTTGTCTGAAATACGTAAACGACCATAAGCAAATTGTACATCTGGATTATTGCTGACAATCTTTTGGTACGCGTTTACATAGTCTTCAGGTAAAACTGAAATTGATTGAAATGTTAAAGCAACATTATCTACAACTTTTAATTTTACATCGAGAATAATGCCAAATAATCCATAGCCACCAATCACCAATTTAAACAGTTCAGGATGTTCTGTACGACTACATTTTACAATTTCTCCCTGGGCATTCATCAAGGTAAATGACTCAACACTGGATGAAATAGGGGGTGAATTCTTTTGCCAACCATGTCCATTGACACTGATCGAGCCGCCAATTGAGAAATTACTAAACGCTTGCATCACTGCAATTGATTTACCATAGCGGTCTAGATACCGAAGTGCCTCTTCCCACGTTGCACCTGAACCAATCGTGAGAATATTACTCTTCTCATCAAAGCTCATGTGGTTATAAGGCAACATATTCAGTGCAATACCATCAGGGTAAATGGTGTGCCCGCCCATACTGTGCTTAGCCCCCGCAATCGAGACTTTTAGATGATGTTCAGCTGTATATTTAAGTAAAGTTTTAAGTTGTTGTTGAATCGCTTCGGGTGTACTTTCTACATCGACAATTTTATGCACTTTTGTCAAATTAAGATGACTGGCATCATCCCGATAACCTGTAGGAATATGCTCAATTCCCTGTTGCTCATTGATTTTTGTTTTAAAAAGATGAATTGCAGGAATAGAAATAACTGCCAATAGAATAAGGAGAAGGCTTAGCCAAAGTTTGTTTTTCTGTATTTTTTGCATAAGGGATGATTTAAAAATGTTTTAAATTTATTCAATAATTTATAAGCTATAAATATTAAAAAAGCAAAATACCGATAAAGTTTGTCAGTGATCAAAATCATCATTTATAATGACTTCCACCATAAAAACAATATCTTAAAATAAGGAGAATATATGGCTTATATTATGGTGGACATCGAAGCAGATGGTCCAATTCCCGGTGATTACTCAATGATTGCGCTAGGTGCAGTGTTGGTCGAAGATCACTTACATCAACAATTCTACGGTTTACTTAAACCAATTTCCGAGAATTATATTCCTCAAGCGCTCGCAGTTTCAGGCTTTAGTCGTGAAGAAACCCTAAGCTTTAACAATCCTGAGCATGTTATGAAAGACTTTGCCAAGTGGGTGAGTAAAGTCAGTAAAGATCGCCCTATCTTTATTAGCGATAATAATGGTTTTGACTGGATGTTTGTCTGTTGGTATTTTCATCATTTTACTGGCAGTAATCCGTTTGGATTTAGTTCACAAAATTTAGGCAGTTTGTATAAAGGACTGGTCAAAGATAGCTTTCAAAGTTTTAAGCATTTACGTAAAACAGCACATACCCATAACCCTGTTGATGATGCCAAAGGCAATGCAGAAGCTTTATTGGCAATGAAAAAGGATTATGGATTGAAGATTAAGTTTTAGATATCGCTAGATTAGCCAGTCATGACTCAAGACTAATCTTTGCTAAAGAAAGTTTTTAATACATTCGCTGCATTAATCGCAATTCTTCAGGTTTTGGAATCTCACCTGTTTGTCCTAAAGCATGATATTTTTTAGTTAAATCTTCACGAACTAACTTCGCTTTTTCAGGATTTTTAGCAATGCCTTTGGTTCCATTTTCCAAACGATCTAAAAAGTAGATACCCACTAATATATTGTCCTGTTCATAATATTTTTGATACAACTCCATCGCTCTTTTTGGATCTGCCTTGATCAAATTCCCTTGCTCATAATAGAGTGGTAGGTTCAACTGTGCGCGTTCATGCCCTGCTTCAGCTGCTTTTGCCAACCACTCCATTGAAAGTTGAGGATTGTAAATTTTCCACTGTTCCTGAGCATATAATTCTGACAAAGTAAAATAAGCAGATTTTGGGTCTTGATCATGCTTTGCGTTTTCAGTTTCTTCAAATAACTCTATTTCATAAGTCAGATCTTCAAACTTTTTATCCGTTTTTAATAATCTTACAATTGCCTGTTGTGCTGGAATGTTATTTTCATCTGCTCGGGTCGCAATTTTGTAATAATTCATAGCTTCACCCAAATGTGCTTTTAAATAAGGCTTTTGTTCTGCCATTTGTCCCATCATAAAACCGACAAAACCACCTGCATCAAATTGTAACGAATAGATACGCCAAGCTTTTTTCCAATATTTTAAAGCCTTTGCTTCATTCACCTCTGTGCCTATACCATACGCATAGGCATAACTTAAATATGCCCATATTGGAGTTGGATAATCATCATTATCCCCCATGTGTTTTTCGATGGTATGAAATATACGAACTGCTGTTTCTTTTCTATCTGGATCAGCACAATGCTGATTAAGTACAGGGTAGAAAATATAGGCTTCTGAATTTCTCTTTCCAACTGCATCAAGCAGCAACTCAAAAGCCTGTTGTTGATCAATAGCAACTTTATCGCCGTAATATAATTTTTGTGCTTTAACCATTAGGTTATAGGCTTCTAATTCTTCAGGCTCTACTTCAGATACATCTTTTTGGGTCGGTTTCATTTGCTTTTTCTGTTCTTCTGAGAGCCCCAATTGACCAAATAAAGTCTCTAAAGTTTGATTAATCATTTTTGCATTTGGATAACCTTCTATGGGTGATTGAACATACAACTCCCACAATACTTCTTGATCAAATCCTTTATTTATTTGATAAAACTCTTTAAAAATAGGCGCTGTTTGTGGGGCGAAACAAGGGGCTTCTTCTATATTTACTGCATAACTTGATGTTGTAGATATAAAACCTAAAGTCGCTATGTACATAAAATAATTGAATTTTTTCATATTAAGATTGCTCATTTTGATATAAAAATTAAATTTATAAATTTTTAAAAAAGTATTTTTCAAATTATATATAAAATAATTCAATTAGTTAATTTTATTTTAAAACAAATTATTCAATATTTTGACAAGAACCGCTAGCATTGAAAAACCCTGTAGTTTGAAAATTAAGTTTAATTAGCCCTTTCTAATTTTGCTACAGCCCAATAATGATCTTGTGCATTTTATCATCCTCTAAATTCGCCCCTATGATTTCTAAATAATTCATTTACTTAACATTGAATGAATCGTTGTGACATCGTCATGATGAACTTCCGACATTCAGCTTTTGAAGTGCCCTCTACCTTTACAAAGTTCATGAATATAAATTTTTTATGTTAATATCAAACATATAATTTAACTTATTTAATTTTACCAATGAACAAAATAATCCATTTCATCATTTTAACTTCTTCTTTTTTCCTTGCTGCATGTAGTACATCAAATGAACCTGTAATTTTAGAAACAAAGCAAATTGCAATGACGGGCGAACCATCAAGCACACTTGAACTTACGCTGATTAAAAAAGATAAAATCTGCATCTTAAAAGCAAAAACCACTTCTAAAAATATACCAACAATAGAAAAAGATTGGGCTTTTTTTAGGGATGATCTCATTTTAATATCTGAAAATTCAAGCTCGGAACCCGTAATCAATAGTGATGCTCCAGATGCAAAAATTGAAGAGCACATTGAGGAAATGAAAATAAGAAAAGAGGCCAAAGAAATAAAAAGCTTTATCTCAAAAGAAAATCTGAAAAAATGTACATAAGTTGATCTGCGATAAGAATCAATATTTATAGACTAACCTTTGCCACACCTCCCCAAAATCCTTATACTTAGAACCAATTTTTTCTAATACTTATAGTGGATGCTGCATGAGTCGCGCCATATCGCATATTGATACATTCCAAGGCTTAATTCTTGCCTTACAAAACTACTGGGCTGAACAAGGTTGTGTGGTGTTACAGCCTTACGATATGGAAATGGGCGCAGGGACATTTCACACTGCAACATTCTTACGTGCGCTTGGGCCAGAAACATGGAACGCAGCATACGTTCAACCCTCACGTCGTCCTAAAGACGGTCGTTATGGTGAAAACCCAAACCGTTTACAACACTACTATCAATTCCAAGTGGTGCTTAAACCGAACCCTGACAATATCCAACAACTGTATCTAGACTCTTTAGAAGCGATTGGTATTGACACGCTTACACATGACATTCGTTTTGTAGAAGACAACTGGGAATCTCCAACATTGGGCGCTTGGGGCTTAGGTTGGGAAGTGTGGTTAAACGGTATGGAAGTGACTCAGTTTACTTACTTCCAACAAGTCGGTGGGGTTGAATGCTACCCAGTCACAGGTGAAATCACTTACGGTCTTGAACGTCTGGCAATGTACTTGCAAGGTGTTGATTCAGTTTATGACTTGGTTTGGACCAAAGGTCAATTTGGTACAGTCACCTACGGTGATGTGTTTCATCAAAATGAAGTAGAGCAATCAACTTATAACTTTGAATATGCCAACGTTGAAAAAATGTTTGAACTCTTCGATTTTTATGAAGCTGAAGCAACCCGTTTAATGGAAGCGGAACTTCCACTTCCAGCATATGAGCAAGTCATCAAAGCATCACACAGCTTTAACTTACTCGATGCACGTGGTGCTATTTCTGTCACTGAGCGTCAACGTTATATTTTACGTGTGCGTACTTTGGCACGCTCTATTGCACAAAGCTATGTGGCTGCTCGTGCCAAACTCGGTTTCCCAATGGCTGAACCGCATTTACGTGACGAAGTGCTTGCACAGTTAAAAGCACAAGTTGAAGCAGAAGCAAAAGCTGAGGAGAATAAATAATGTCTAAACATACAGTTTTATTCGAACTTGGCTGTGAAGAATTACCACCTAAAAGCTTAAAGACCTTACGTGATGCGTTACAAGCTGAAACGGTTAAAGGTTTAAAAGACGCAGGTTTGGCATTTGATTCAATTGAAGCTTATGCAGCACCACGTCGTTTGGCATTAAAAATTGTCAATGTTGATGGTGCACAAGCAGACACTCAAAAGCGTTTTGATGGCCCTGCCCTACAAGCTGCTTATGATGCAGAAGGCAAACCAACTAAAGCCTTAGAAGGCTTTATGCGTGGTCAAGGCATTACTGCGGATCAAGTATCAACTTTCCAAGCAGGTAAAGTTGAAAAAGTTTGCTATTTAAAAGATGTGAAAGGTCAAAGTCTTGACGCTTTACTTCCACAAATTTTACAAACAGCACTGGATAATCTACCCATCGCAAAACGTATGCGTTCTGCGGCAAGCCGTACTGAATTTGTTCGTCCAGTGAAATGGGTCGTCTTGTTAAAAGACAATGATGTGATTGATGCAACGATTCAGGATCATAAAGCGGGTAATCTGACCTATGGTCATCGTTTCCATGCGCCTGAAGCGATTTCACTCACAAATTCAGATGATTATTTACCGAAATTAAAAGCAGCACATGTCGTAGCTTCTTTTGAAGAGCGTCAAGCAATCATTGACCAACAAGTTAAAGCTTTGGCTGATGAAGTCAATGCGATTGCCATCGTTCCTGCTGACCTACGTGATGAAGTGACTGCATTGGTTGAATGGCCTGTTGCGCTACGTGCAAGCTTTGAAGAACGTTTCCTTGCGGTACCTCAAGAAGCCTTGATTACCACGATGCAAGACAACCAGAAGTATTTCTGTTTGGTCAATGCAGCACATAAATTACAGCCTTATTTCATTACTGTTTCCAATATTGAGTCTAAAGATCCAACTCAAATCATTGAAGGCAATGAAAAAGTTGTACGTCCTCGTTTGTCTGATGCAGAGTTTTTCTTCTTACAAGATCAAAAGCAACCCCTTGCTTCTCGTAAAGAGAAATTAGCCAATATGGTCTTCCAAGCACAATTGGGCACACTTTGGAACAAGTCTGAACGTATTGCAAAATTGGCTGTGGCGTTATCCGCAATCACGGGTGCAAATTCTGTAGATGCTGAAAAAGCTGCTCTGCTTGCAAAATGTGACTTAACTTCAGAGTTAGTCGGAGAATTTCCTGAACTTCAAGGGATCGCGGGAACTTATTACGCACGTATTGAAGGCGAAAATGATGAAGTTGCTGAAGCTTTAGGTGAACAATATTTACCTAAGTTCGCTGGCGATGTTCTACCAAAAACGAAAACAGGTACAACCATTGCCCTTGCTGATCGTTTAGATACCCTCACAGGTATCTTCGGGATTGGTCAAGCACCAACAGGTTCGAAAGATCCATTTGCTTTACGTCGTTCTGCGATTGGTATCTTGCGTTTGGTGACTGAAAACAATCTTGATGTTTCGATTGAAGAACTGATCAAGCTTGCTTTGGCTGCTTATGGCGATGTATTGAAAGATCATGCGAAGACTTTAGCCGATGCTGTCGCATTCCTTGAAGGTCGTTACCGTGCTAAGTACGAAGACCAAGGTGTTGCGGTTGATGTGATTCAGGCTGTTCAAGCACTTTCTCCAAAATCTCCACTTGATTTTGATAAGCGTGTGACGGCGGTAAATCATTTCCGTGACTTGCCAGAAGCTGCTGCTTTGGCTGCTGCCAATAAGCGTGTTGCCAATATCTTGGCAAAAGAAGCTGCACCTACAGGTGAGGTTGTTGAAGCTAAATTGCTTGAAGATGCTGAAAAAGCGCTTTATACCGAGATTCAAAATATCAAACCTGCAGTTCAACCACTTTTGGACGCGAAAGACTATACCACTGCGCTTTCTAAGTTGGCTGCGCTTCGTGCACCGATTGATGCATTCTTTGAGAATGTGATGGTCATGGCAGATGATGCAGAACTCAAAACAAACCGTTTACGTTTACTTACACAGTTACGTGACTTGTTTACAAGCGTTGCAGATATTTCGGTGTTACAGCACTAAGTATGACGATCTATAGTAATTCTCCAATTACTATCGCTATTCTCAAGCTCTTTCAAGAGCTTGAGAATGACATATCCAAAAATCATAAGAATCTACCTAATGGCGCTGTAAAAGCATTTATTTTTGGTGGTTGTGCATTTCATATTCATACCAATGCTCGTGGTAGCAATGATATAGATGCTGAAATTCAGGCAATCCAGCAATTAAAGAAACACGATATAGTTTTGTTTTTAGAAAATAATGACGTTGAATATTTAGATGATAATAATCTTGAAACTAATTTAGAGTTTGATCGTAGTTTTAACACCAGCCTTGCATCTGTCGACCCTGACTATCCTGAAAGAGCGATTCCTTTAGTTGCCAATAGCATTGTTGAAGTTTATTTAGTATCCGGTTTAGATTTAGCCATTTCAAAACTTGCTCGTTTATCTGATAGAGATATCGAAGACATCAAAAAATTATACCTTAATGGTAAGTTTTCTCTTGAAGCGTTTAAAAAATCAGCGAATAATGCTGAAATGTACTATGCGACTCCTGAACAATTACACTCGAATATTCAATATATCGTGTCAATCCTTTCGGAGTTAAGAGGTTAACTCATATGATGAATCAGGTAGAGTTTGAACATGCTTTGAATACGTTGTTAAAACAACCATTATCATCGGCAACATTTAGTGAAGTGAAACCAGTTGCTGAAGCTTTACTCTATTCAGAGCTTTTACCTTCTATAACAAATAATCTAAGTACACTTGAAACACGCCGTTTAGTTTTCTTACTTGAAAAATTTAGACGCTATTCGTGTTCTAGCGTGTCTCGTAGACAACAGTTAAAGTCTTTTTCAAATGATTTGTCTTTACAGACCACTCATCTTGACTCAAGCCACTTGGTTGATCCTCTAGCGCAAAGATTTGGTTTAGATGAAGATTTAAATCATTTAAAATCACAATTACTCACACTTCAAACACGCCATTATCATCAAGAGCATGGGTAAAAATCATTTGTTCTGTTGTCTTTTACATTAGGCGACGAATACGTTCTTTGAGAATCAGGGATTCAGAGTTGGGAGCAAACCGTTTACGTTTACTTGCACAGTTACGTGACTTGTTTACAAGTGTTGCGGATATTTCGGTGTTACAGCACTAAGTAGAAATATAAATTATAACCCGCTTTCGAGCGGGTTTATTTTTAGTCTCCGCTTTCCAAAACGCATAAATAAATGAAAACATAACAATAAAAATTAACAATCTAAAACTAAATATTCCCAATACATTGTATAGACTCAATTGATCAAGTTAAGTTTAAGATCAAAAGCATATGAATTCTAAAATATTATTATCTGTACCGTTAATAGTGATCGCCCTCTCTGCCTGCTCAACCACACCCACCAATCCAAATGCTCCAACTGTTTTAGAACAACATAAAAATATCTCTGCTGAACCAAGCACAAAACATAACCTTGCCAAACTCATCAAACAAACAGACAACTGTGTCATCGAATTTACTGGCAACTTTGAAACAGGAAAAGCCACAGAACATTGGATTTTTAAAGGTGAGCAGCTCATCTCTGCATTTTCAAATGTAGATGCTGAAGTCGAAAATAAACAAACTGTTTTTGACCCAAAAGATGCTGAAAAGCTAAAAAACTTCAACTCACTTAAAAATAACTTTAAAACATCAAATCTGGAAAAATGTAATTAATCTCGGCACTTCACTTTGATACGTCGTCGAAGCTAAAAGAGCTAAATACAAAATTATTTCGCTCTTTTAGCCACATAAATCACGGGATAAATCCAAACAAGGACGCCAATGAATCCAATCGCAGCAAATATGAAACTATTTGGGAGGTAATCAGCAAACCAATAATAAATTGGATTTAAACCCAATTTAAACGAATTCATCATTGCGTAGAGCATCGCAATCATCAGCACATGAGACAAAATCAAATGCTCAATAGATAGCTGATATTTCCTAAAATATTTTGCAAAATAAAGGCTTGGAATCAAATAAATTAAAAAAACCACGCCCATCACAATCCAACTCATTATTTGATGGCTGGAAGACAATTCATCACCACAGCCGCAGGCAAAACTGGGTTTTAAACTCAATATAAAGGTGAGAAATATCAAGATTATTATATTTTTCATTATGATGATTAAACCAACAATTTAACCCAAAGCTTATGTCGTTTTTGTTTTAATAACAAGCTAGAAATTCTTACAGAAAATGCTTTTATCATCGTTCTCATATTCTTATAAGCATCAGAATTTAAAAAATAAAAATGCCCAAGTCTTCCAAACACGTCTAGTCGTAACATTCATTCACAATTCTTACACTATTGTTAAAACTCTGTAGATAAGCTGTTGCTGTTTTATCTCTAAGGCTATTTTTATACATATTTCACATTATTATAGGCAACACTCAAACTTGAACTCATTCAGGTACAGGATAAAACTAATTATGAAAATGCTTAAAACAACAGTGATCGCCACAGCACTTCTTGCCAGCTCTCCTCTTTTTGCCAATACAGATGTAAGTGCAAATGCTTCTGCTGAAGTCGGAACCAATGGAGGCATTCTAAGCAACATTGGTCAAGGTATCCATAACACAGCAGATAAAGTAGGTAATGGTCTCGAAAAAGGTGTTGATAAAACCCGTGAAGTGTCTAAAGACGCTTGGGATGGCACTAAGAATACTGCTGCTAAAGTAGGTACAGGTCTCGAAAAAGGTGTCGATAAAACCCGTGATGTGTCTAAAGATGCGTGGGATGGCACTAAAAATGTAGCTGATAAAGTCGGGACAGGTGTTGAAAAAGGTGTCGATAAAACCCGTGATGTATCTAAAGATGCATGGGACGGCACTAAACATGCTGCTGATAAAGTCGGGACTGGTGTGGAAACAGGCATAGACAAAGGTAAAGTTGCGACGAAAGGTGCGTGGGAAAATACCAAAAAACTAAGTTCTGAAGCGGGTCACAACACCAAAGAAGCAGCTGTTAAAGTAAAAGACAAAACCAAATCAGCGACAAGTAAAACTTGGCAGAAAACCAAGGATTTAGTTAAACCAAAACCAGCAAATACAGGTGCAAAAGTAAATTCACAAACCCATGTGAAAACACCAGTAGGTAGCGCTAAAGTCGCCGTATCTACAGACGCTAAAGTTGCTACAAAATAATTTAGATTTAATGCCCATTTAAAAAAGCTCACTTAGGTGAGCTTTTCTTATATATCTACTAGTAATTTGGTATGCAATGTATACATATGTTTTCTTGCTGTAGGATTTTTCTTTCCATTTTACTTTTTATCTAAATAAAACAGTATGATAATCCCAATTAGCACTGAGCGAATCGCTACAATCATCATAAAGGGATCAAAACATCATGAAGATGATCAAAAGTCTATGTGTGATCACTGCAATACTTGCAACACCATCACTCTATGCGCAAACCAATACTCAAAATCAAACCCAGCCATATGGTGATAATCCAAATATTTTTAAAGTATTGGCACATAAGACCGGTGAAGCTGTACAGAATACCGCTGAAAAAGTAGGTGATGCGACCGAAAAAGGGATTCAAAAAATTAAACCGTCTTTGGATGAAACCATTGAAAATACCAAAAAATATACCACTGAAAAAGCCACTGAGGCTCGTGATAGTACTCGCCAAGGCATAGATACTGCGGTAAAAAAAGTTGAGCAAACCAAAGATCGAGTGATGGGTAAAACCAATTTAAATGTTCCGATTGAACAAGGCAGCTTAAGTCAATCTTCGACCACACCCAATACGACGAATACTGTAACTGCTGCAACTACAGCAAACGTTCAAAATACGCCGATCACCACACAACCTGTTCAACCCGCAGTTCAAAATCAATTACCCAACAATGGGCAAGAAGAACCTGAAATTAAAAAACAGTCATTACCAATCGAAAACCAAGAGCGTGATGTCAACACCAATAACACAGGTTCAAAAGATACCAACTCAAGCAATACGCAAAGTTCAACAGATGATGAGGTTGGTGTACCAAGATAAGCAGCTAAACACACTTAATCCGTCGCTCTCCACACCTTGCGCTACCTATGCTCAAGGTGATAGCAGTAAACGCATATAGCTATTTAACGGTGTTTTTTAATTGCGCCTTTTTTCATTGTGCTTTTTCACTCGGCTCTTTAGCCATTCACCTGACGAATCACTTTCCCCTGCTTAAATGCCTCAACATTTTCAAGCATTTGATTCACAATACCTTGACGTGCATCTACACTACCCCACGCACTATGCGGTGTGATAATCAGGTTTGGAATATCTTGTGCAAGTAAAACATTACCTTGTGTCGGTGGTTCAACAGAAAGCACATCTGTTGCCGCACCTGCAATTTTGCCTTGTCTTAATGCATCGGCCAAAGCCTGTTCATTAACGATACCACCGCGGGCACAATTGATTAAAAATGCAGATTTTTTCATCTTATCAAAGGCTTGGCTATCAATTAAATCACGTGTTTCATCTGTTAGAGGACAATGCAGAGAAAGAAAATCGACTTGCGCAAGCAATTCGGCAAAAGGTATTCGATCCTTATGCGTTGGTCGATTGGGTAATGATGCGACCAAAATTTTCATCCCAAAAGCTTCTGCCAACTTGGCAACCGCTTGACCAAGCTCACCATAACCAATGATGCCAAGAGTTTTCCCAGATAATTCAACAATTGGAAAATCCAGTAAGCAGAAAATTGGCGATTTGTTCCATTCGCCTTGTTTAACTGCATGCTCATATTTGAGTAAAGATGTTGCTAATGCCAACATTAACGTCAGTGTATGCTGTGCAACTGCAGATGTGCCATAGCCCTGACAATTACACACCACAATACCTTTTGATCGTGCAAAATCTAAATCAATATTGTTGGTCCCCGTGGCCGAAATCAAAATTAATTTTAAATTTTTACATTGCTCCATCGTCTCAGCATTCACAATCACTTTGTTGCTGATCACCACGTCTACATGTTGAATGCGTGCTAGAACTTGCTCTGCTGTGGTCGATGGATAAAGTATTAAGTCATCAAAAGCTGCTTTTAGCTGACGAAAATCCAAATCCTGTTTATCTAAAGATTCATAATCTAAAAATACAGCTTTCATTGCTTTTCCTTAATGATAGAGAGCCAATTTTACTTACGAAGCCGATGCTTCTGAAAAACCAAAAGAATTATTCTTTAAAGCCAATAAGTATGCATTGGTCATACGGTAGGCCTCTTGAATGATGGCTTCAGAAATATAGCTTTCGTTGTAATAACCATGCTTCATACAAGTAAAAACCAATTCCATCAAAATCGTCAATGTATCAGGCTCCTGTGGTACATATTCATCCACTTTAATCATTTCCAATGCTTTTCGGACACCATGACTGACTTTTTTTAATTCTATTTGGTATTCCAGATAAGCTTGTCGGGTAAAAGGTCCACTTAAAATCAACAAGCTCGCCGTTTCAGATTCATTAAAATATTTGGCTGTGGTACGAATCATACTCTCTGAGAGTAACTGTCCGTATACTTCTATGGGTGCATTTGGGTTTTCCGTCAACACTCGAACAGCAGCTTGTCCGAGTTGTTTGACTAAATCGTTTAAATGCGTCAGTGCAATATGACGAAAAATATCGTATTTCGTCGGAAAGAACTGATAAATACTGGTCCGTGGAACACCAGATGCATTGGCAATTTCAGGAATCGAAATCTTTTCAATTCCAATGGATAACAGTAACTCTTGCGTGGTTGCCAGCATCTTATCCATTCTTTTTTGGGAACGTTCTTGTTTTGGTTGGCTCACCTTTTTCGTCATTTTTTTTAAAACTGACGTTGACGTTATTTTAATCATCAGATAATCTCTCATAAAACCCAACAAATGTTGGTTTTAAAAACTTCCTTGTAGTACTACAAAAATATAGAGGAAACCGGAGATGAATTTACCCCTTTCCGATGTACAAATGTCCATACAAAGCAAAACTAAACTTTTTGCTGATCCAGAAGATGAACAACGTAGCCACCGAATTCGTAAAACAATTTTGGAAGCTGGAAATCAATTACGCGAACGTCATCCTTGGCTGGTTCAGCACCAAGACCAAATTGGCCTAGCCATCCTTGTAACAGCTGTAACAGGGATTATTTTCAATATAACACAATACACTCGTGGGAAAATGCCTTGGTATGTGGCAATTCCGCTTTCTGCATTTTGGATGTCGCTCTTACATGAACTAGAGCATGATCTTATTCACCAAATGTATTACCGTAAAAACAAAAAAATCAATGATGCCATGTTGGCAGCCGTTTACGCCTTTCGCCCAAGTACCGTGAACCCATGGATACGTCGCGAGGTACATCTACATCATCACAAATCATCGGGTACCAAAACAGATTTAGAAGAACGCGGTATTAACAATGGTGATCAATGGGGCTTAAAACGTTTGCTGATGACTGGTGACAATATGTTGGCGATCTATTTACGCCCCATCACCATGATGAAAACCACCAAGCGTTTTATTCATGCTCAAAAGCATTTATCCCAAGCAGATAAACTCAAATTAAAAGCAAAACTTTCTGCGAGTTATGCACCCTTTGGACATATTCATTATGCCTTATGGCATGGTTTCTTATTGATCAATGCTGCCAAATTGGCAATGAAAGCCACAGGCATAGCACAACCTAAAAATAGCTTATGGAGACTTGCAGACAAAACCACAAAGTTTTATGCCGTAAGCATTGCAGCACCAAATTTTTTACGCACTTTAAGCCTGCATTTTACCAGTTCCAATATGCATTATTATGGCGATGTTGAAGATGGCAATATCGTTCAGCAGTGTCAGGTCTGGACAGATTGGCGAATGAAACCTTTACAAGCCTTTTGTTTTAACTTTGCTGGTACACATGCCATTCACCATTTTGTTGTACGTGATCCATTTTATATTCGTCAAGCCATTGCCCAAGACTGCTATCCAGTGATGCAAGAAAATGGGGTTCGTTTTAATGACTTTGGAACGTTTAAACGAGCGAATCGTAGATTCTAAAATTTATAATTTTTTATTTATAACTTTTGAGTTAATGGAGGCCTCTGGTATGGGGTCTTGTTTTATATTTTAAAACACCTGATTACGCCTTATAGTGAGTTAAACAATCAGCTAAAAAGACCGCACAATGAATAGGACAGCTTATCCGTCACTTATGCTCGCTCTGCTTTGTTTTGGCTTATATTCACCAGCCTATGCAAAAGCATATATTTTACAATCGATTAATAACTTGGATGAAGCAGAGTTTAGAAGTTCTGAGGGAAATGAATTCAAACTGATTAAATTAAATCGAGGTTGTCGTATTCAAGCTCGATATTATTTGGAGATGGAAAATCGTGTGTTTAATTATACCTTCCTTCATCAACCACCCATGAAGCAAAAACTACTCCATGCCACGCAAAAAACCTTCCGTTATCACTATAGAGACGGTGAAGAAGGTTCTCTGGCAGCAGTGACTGATGTTTATCAACATTCTAGCGAAGTCTATAAAGTCAGTGATTTAGACGTTCAAAATGAATTTAAAAAATATACAGCTTTATTTCCAATCGCCTATTTAAAGCAGTGTAACTAAAGCTGTATCTGTCTATTTAAATGGCTCAAATGTCAAATCGTTAGACAGCAAATGGTGTTTCAGCTCAACCGCTGACTTTAAGCAACCTTAAAGTGACAAAACTCATTTAAGCTTTCATCATCAAAACTCACCAAACCTTGAATATCACAACTCATATAAAAGTTTTTATAGGTCAATACATAAAAGTCAGTGGTTTTTTTAATCACAATTGGATTCATATCCAAAGATAACGCTTCATCTTGCTTAAATAATTTGGTTACACGGCGATCATTCATACAGATCAAATAGGTCTGCTTTTTGATCTCGACTTGTGCCAAACCATTGTTTTCAACATGCAATGGAATAATGTATTTGCCATTCACATCAATTACTTGTTGATCATAGCTTTCTAGCTTTTGTGTGATCACGTTAAATACTAAAATATTGCCAAAACTGTCTTGTAGCTGCGTTTTATCTTCAAAAGCAAAATTGACTTGAATACCCAGTTTCTGCAAATCTTGCTCATCCACTCGCTTATTGGTCAATAAAATACGCGTAATGGTCTGCTTTAAACTGGCATCAAAGAAAGTACTATCCAGTTGAATATCTGTACCTTTTAGAATTTTACCCAAAGCTTCGTTATGTGTCCCCAATAAGTGAGCAATCACACTTCGATAATAAAATTTGCTGTTTTTCTTTACTTCACGAATCTGCTTATAAAAATAAGTTTGATCGTATTCACGTTCAATAAAATCATGTAGTAGCGCAGAGTTGGCTAAAACTGCAATCGCATCATGACCAGTATACGGTAAATGTAACGTATGCAATTGAGGGATCAATGGCTTAATTTTTAAATAATGTTCTTTATCATTTTCAAAATAAGGATCATAAACAATGATATATTCACAGTCTGCAACGATGTCTTGTGCCTGAATACGCATATCCGCATTTAATTCAGCATCATAGAAATCTGTATAACGCTTGTCCTCAACCTCTAAAGGATCGATTGAATATTGTGGAACCATGGCAACCACTCGATTCATTTTTAAAGCTTTGGCATATTTGATTGCCGCGTAGCCACCCATTGAACCGCCATAACCCACGATATTTTTAAATTGTTTTAAAATGGGATCTAAGTGCTCTAACAATGCAGCCATGCTTGAGGCAGGAAACCAAGACTTCTGTTTTGGCATAATCCCGACCACAGCATAGTTATATTTCATCAAAGACTTTTCAGCATTGATGGAAAGTCCTTTGGCTCTAGAAATCAAGTCACCAAATGACAGGACTAAAGTGTCAGAATCGCCTTGTAAATAGATTGCTCTAATATGATCATCTTCAAAAATTATTTGCTTATCCATTCGCACACCGAGCACTAGCTCTATCATTGGCTGAAATTAAATAAATAGGCGCTTGCCTATTGATTGCTTCAAGTGTCATATTTTATAGAGTCTAGTCAGATAAAAAAGCGCAAAATATGACACATTCCCTACATCCTGCTGCTCAAAAAGGCTTCAGTACTGCTGCTGAACTTTATCAACAAGTCAGACCCAATTATCCACAAGACGTGGTCAAATGGTTAAAAGAAGATTTAGCTCTAGGCCCAGATTCAAGCGTTGTTGACTTAGGTGCAGGTACTGGAAAATTTCTCCCTTACCTCAAACAAGCAACGCCCAATATTATTGCTGTCGAGCCCGTCACAGAAATGTTGGAACAATTGAAAATAGTACATCCTGATGTACAAACGCTTCAAGCAAAGAGTGATCAAATTCCGTTAGAATCTGAAAGTATTGATGCTGTTTTGTGCGCCCAGTCATTTCACTGGTTTGCCAATATTGAAACCTTGAATGAAATTCACCACATTTTAAAACCTGAGGGTCATCTTGGTTTGGTCTGGAACCAGCGCGATGAGACGATAGACTGGGTTAAAGCATTGGCAGATCTGCTCGCGACGATCGAAGGAGACACACCACGTTACCATAGTGGGCAATGGAAATTGGCGTTTGAAAATCAATTTTTATTCCAACTTGAAACAGCCAAAGTCTTTTCACAAGTACAAACTGGAACCGTGGAAAACGTGGTCAGTAAGCGCTTATTATCCACCAGTTTTATTGCAGCGATGCCAGAACAAGAGCAACTCGCGCTGAAACACAAATTCGAACATATTGTCTTGGAATATACGGGTAAACATGCGCAAGATGAAATAGACTTCCCTTATGTCACCTATGTTTATAACTTTAGGAAACTGCGCTAATCGAAACGCTTTAATGAGGAATGTTTATCATGAATTTAATACTTCGCCCTTTACTCCTTTCAGGTTTACTTACATCCGTCGTTTTCATGGCAGCATGTTCTCCTAAAGATAGCCCACAGCAAAACAATTCATCTGAACCTAAAGACGCCTCTCAAGAGATCATGGATCAATTGAAAACCAAACCGATTAAAAGCTTTCCAAGTACACCCGATGATGCTCACGATATTGCATTACTTGAAGAATATGATCAGAAATTTACCGAAAATAATAATGCTTTAGAAGCTGACCTTAAAAAACGTGCAGCTGAAGATACGCTGACCTACGAAATTGATCAGCAACTCAAACGTGATAGCATTGAATCTGCGTTGAATATGCTTAAACAACTGGATCTAAAAACTGAACAAGGTCGCTATATTCAAGGTTTAATTTATCAATTTTGGGAAAATCAAGCCAAAATCTATGACGAGAATAAACTGTCTAAAGACGGTCAATCTAAAAATTCAGCTGATGATGTAAAAGGTATGGGGGGTATGTTCACAGCCAAAGATCAACTCGATCACTGGAAACAATTGACCGATAAAAAATAAAAAACTAATGCTTTAATCTTCTCTTGTGCTAGATCAAATGGCACAAGAGAAGAAACGCTGATCATGTTTGAACCAGTACAATTAAAGTGAAATCCTAAGAAACCCGAATACGACAACGCCATTGTTGATCAGGTTGTTTTGAAGATTCCCATGAACGAACATGCACCAATTCAATATAATCTTGTCCTGGTTTTTCAGCTTTAAAACGGAAAGTCTTGGTGCCACCGACACCCACTGCTCCCTCTTCATTATCATTTTGCAAATAGGTTTCTTCTGTTTTAAATATTTTAAGTGGTTGTAATAACTGCCATTGGTAACCTGTGCTTGGGTTTTCAGGTGCATTGAATACAAGCACTTCACCTACTTTCATATCCATCAAAGTTGGGCACTTTTGTTTCAGTGTATACTCATGTGTTTTACCTTCCACTGTAGGACTTGAACTTTGACAAGCGACTAAGCCCAAACTGCAAACCAACAAAGTAAAACCCACTAAACCTTTCATTTATCACACTCTTTATGATTCAAACTGGCTAAAATTATAGCAAACCTTATCATCTTCTCTGATGTGGCTCAATTTGAATTTAGATATTTTGCTTTTCCAACCACTGAATAGAATTCACTCGAATCAGTTTACACGCCCCATCACCAACACCATTCCAATCCAAAGCAGATTTCCACACCAAATCTTTATCATTCACTTGAACCAAATCACCAGTTAAACGAACTAAATCGCCACGCTTTACCTGTTTGATTTGTTGAGCAATTTCAGGATTAGCGGGAATAATATGCATATTACTGACCAATTGAGTTGCCAATTGAGCAGGAATTGGTGGTCGAGCCATTTTCCAATTTAAGAAACGATCATATTGATTGATCGAAATCTGGCGGGCAATTTCAGGCTCAGTAAATAAACCGCGAGTTACCGCATAATCAATTGGAGAAAATTTTGCTTGCTCATCATCCTTATATTCTTTTGAACCGAGGATCCGAAACTCCCCATGAAAGGGTTCCAAAACAGAAATTTTCTGATGTTGGTCGATTGGTGCTAAACCATTGGCAATATTAAATGCTGGATTGGCTTTTGAAACTTTAGAAGAATCAGTGGATTGAAAAGCATAGACCTGAAAAGCACTCAGTGCCATCAACGCTGCACAGACTAACTTTTTACTCATATCATGCTCCTCAAACCACACTTAAAAATTGTACAAAATCTATAATCCTAGTATTAATATAAAAACTTAAAATAAAAATCGAGTTTCGGTAACAAAATACAGAGATTTCGTCCTATTTTTGTCTTATATTCAAAACAGGCTTTGGTTAGAATTTAGCTTATATCCATATAATTGCATACAATGATGATTTATAAATTTTACCAACAACGTATTTTCCCGCATTTGCTTAATCAGGTGATGCAAACACCAAGCATGATGGATGGACGTGCAGAATTACTTGGAAAAGTTCGAGGTGAAGTCTTAGAAATTGGTTTTGGCACAGGTTTAAACCTGCCATTTTACCAAGAGGTTGATCAAGTTTATGCGCTTGAGCCAAACCGAGATGTCTATCAACTTGCTCAAAAACGGGTATTTGATGCACCTTTTCATGTACAACACATTCAAGCCAGCGCAGAAAAGCTGCCTTTTGCAGATCATTCAGTCGAAAATATCGTCAGTACATGGACCATGTGTAGCATTGCCAATTTAGACAAAGCCATTCAAGAAATTTATCGCGTTTTAAAACCTCAAGGGACACTGCATCTAATTGAACACGTTCAATATCATGACAATAACACCTTAAAAAAACTGCAAGATCTTTTAACACCTATACAAAAAGTTATTGCTGATGGATGTCACTTAAACCGTAATATCGAACTTGAACTTTTAAACGCCAATTTTAAGTTTTCTGAAAAATATTATTTTGATGCTGAGGATCTGCCAAAAATTGGACGGCGTATGTTTATGGCCAGAGCACACAAGCTCTAAGCTTGCGCCATTGAATAGATAAATTTAATAGAAAATTTGATAGAGAAATTTTAACCTCACTCAATCCTTGTTAAAAACAAGATCGTTTCGCCTTTCACCCACAATTTAAAAACAGTGTCCTTTTCACTTGATCTAAAGCAAAGTCGAAAAGGACCTTGGTTTTTGATTTAGGCTAAAAATCTACACACCCGATGCAACAACACTTCAACCTTCTAATCTTCAAAATCAATCCGAATCGTTTCAAAGCGGACTCGTCCGTCTTGAATTGCTTGGGCAATCGCTTGTTGCCCTTTGGTCAAACGTGCCCCACCACTCTTAATATCAATCAACACCACTTCAATATCTTCAGCCAAACCTTCACCATCTCGAAAATCGGTATAGCCATCAAACACGACATAATCAATAGGATCACCTAAAAACTTGGCATCACTGGGTAAATAACGAAACTCAGGCATGATTGGTGCAAGTTGTTCCGCCATTTTGCCTTTCAGCACAGCACGACTGGTATTTACACTACGCTTTTGTGCGCTTGCTAAAGCCTGCTGATGCTCTAATTCCAACTCAGCAATATACTGCTCATACTCTGCTTTGATTTTGCCATTACGCGTACTTGATAACACGATTGTGGTTAAAACGATGCCAATACATGCACCAATTAACATCGCCATCCAGATGGACATGCTTTTTCCTTTAACTCGATATCTTGCACAATGTAAACAACTACTAAAGTTTTGTCATGTATAACCTATATGCTAAAAATTAATGCTAAAGTAAGGTGAAGGTTAGCTTACAGACTTAATTGATCAATCATGAAAACAATACTTGTTGCAAATTTGAAAGGCGGTTGTGGGAAAACGATTACGGCAATAACATTAGCGACGGCGCTTGCACAAAAAGGCTATAAAGTGGCCTTGGCTGATGCAGATGGACAAAAATCTGCACTGCAATGGTTAAAGCAACGTCCTGACACTGCAGCAACAATTCAAAGTCTGGATTGGCGTCATGAAAAATCAATTGGAGATGCACCTAAAAACTTAGATTATTTAGTGATTGATGCACCAGGTGCTTTAACTGGTGAACATGCTGAACAACTGATTAGTGAGTGCCATGCTGTAGTCACTCCGTTACAACCCTCTTTTTTTGATATCGACAGTACCCGACGTTTCCTTAAACACATCCAAGACATTAAAAAAATTCGTAAAGGTAAAGTTTCTGTATATCTGGTTGCCAATCGAATGAAAGCCAACAGCTCAAGCTCGAAAGATATTCAGCAATTCTTTGATAAAATCGAACAAAAACCTGTTGCATGGATATCTGAACGTACTGCCTATAGCCAATTGGCGATGCAAGGTCTAAATGTTTTTGATAAAACCCAAAAGAACTTTTTAACCATTCAAGAACAATGGCAACCCTTACTTGATGCTTTAATAGACGATCCAAGCGATTGGTTCTAAAACCAATTCAATAAAGATCAAATAAATTGTGCTTAAAATTTGCCACACTTTATTTTTCAGTTAATATTGAGTCAATCACTCACAATTTTTAGAGTAATTAGTGCAAGAATTCACTTCGAACTTACAACGTATCTTATTGTTTGGATTATTGTTCATCCTTATTTTTTTGGGTTACGATATTCTCAAATACTTCATTGTACCTGTGTTATGGGCATGTATTATCGCCTATATGACTTGGCCAATGTACAAACGCATCTTAAGAATGTTTGGTTCGAATCGACCAACCCTCAGTGCATCACTCATGATTACACTGGTGGTTTTGGTGGTTGGAATTCCACTGACTTTTGCTATTTTTATTTTACAACATGAAGGACGAAATCTTTATTTCGACCTACAACGCCAATTATCTTCAGGTCATTTGACTGTTCCAGACTTTATCCGTGAACTCCCCATTATTGGAAAAGAAGTCAGCCGTACCGTACGTGAAATTAATGCCGATCCTACCAGCCTTTCGCAAACCATTGGTCTGTGGATTCAAGGCCATATGAACTATGGTAAATTCGTCCTGAACGAAATTACCAAGAATTTGGTTAAGCTGGGTTTTGCAATCATGTCTTTATTCTTCTTCTATCGAGATGGTCAAACCATTTTGGAACAAGTCAGTAAAGCCTTACAAATGTTAATTGGCCCACGTATTCACCATTATCTTGACACCATTTCTGAAACAACCCGTGCTGTGGTTTATGGTGTTGGTTTAACTGCGGTTGCTCAAGCATTTCTTGCTGGTGTGAGTTATTTTGTTGCCGGTGTTCCAAATCCAATGGTACTCACCATTGTGACTTTCTTGATGGCACTGATTCCATTCGGCCCTCCTGTTGCTTATGGTGCAGTTTCATTATGGCTGTTTTCACAAGGTCAAACCATGGAAGCAATTGGTGTAATGGCTTGGGGTGTTTGTATTGTCAGTACTGCTGATAATGTGATTCGACCTTTGGTTATTTCAGGTGCAACCAAGATTCCGTTCTTGTTGATCATGTTTGGTGTACTTGGTGGATTAGCAAGTTTTGGACTGGTTGGACTGTTTATTGGCCCTGTCATTCTTGCAATTCTTTTGGCCATTTGGCGTGAGTGGTTACATGAAACCACTGAGCCAGAAATCCTAATGCCAGATGCCACGATGGCCTATGACATTGATGATGATCAGCCTACAAAACCTTAGCCCAATTCAGGCAAGTGACAATTAAAATTTCAATATTTGAAATCGTATATTCGCGAATAAGCTTTAATTGGCGAATATACCTTGTCTAACGATCTATATATCGCAGATATTCTGCGTAATTATTTTGTTTATTTATTTTTAGTCAGCATAATCAATGCCAATCAAATTTACTGTTAAATAAATTCATACAATCAGACATTTAATTCACATTGTTTATCAGGCCGTGCTTTGTTTGAATAGTGACTAATCATAATCAAATACTTTGGATGCGTTCGATGACATCTACTTTCTTTAAAACTTCTATACTTTGTACATGTATCGCACTTTTTACAGCGGCATGTAGTACAACAACGGTCAAACCTAAGCTTAAAACACCATTACAAACAGTGGATATGCATGCGGTCTCTGCACAAGGCATTGGTGCAAAAATTGGTACAGTAAGCTTGCAAGATTCTCCAAATGGTTTAACCATCAACACCCAACTTAGCCAATTACCTTCTGGTTATCATGGTTTCCATATTCATGAAAAAGGCTCATGTGCACCTGCTGAAAAAGACGGAAAAATGGGCGCGGCTTTAGCTGCGGGTGGTCATTTCAATCCGCAAAAAACTGGACATGGCACCCCCAATGATGGACATATGGGCGATTTACCTGTACTCAATGTAGATTCAAATGGTAATGCCAAAACAACCTTAATTGCACCACGTCTAAAACTGGCCGATATTCAAGGCTTAGCTATTATGATTCATGCGGGTGGCGATAATTATTCAGATCATCCAAAACCACTGGGTGGCGGTGGGGATCGTATTGCATGTGGTGTGATTCAATAATTTAAATCATTAGGGGCTGTAGGCCTTTCATAAATGGTTTATAGCCGTAAACATAGACGAATTGTCAACAGACCCAAATTGTGGATAAGTATGCGCTTATCCACATTGTCTTTATTTCAGATGCGAAAGCGCATAACGACGGCAATGTTCCAAATAACCTGCCTCATGTACACTCATCAATTCAACAATACTACGCCATAGCCAAAATGGCGCATCAATGGTTTTTGATTGATTGCGTTTTAGCTCTTTCACCCAAGCATTACGTACTGAATCATCCATCTGTCGAGCATGTGCACGACCAATGACAAAAGCCAAATAGAAAGCTAAATCTTTGGCTTCAACTTCATTGACCCCTTCTATTTCGAGTTTTAAATCTTGTGGTAATAACTCTCGAATAAAAACCGAAGTATCTAAGAACTTGCTTGCTCGCATCCGCTCCCCTAAAAAGGGTGATAAGTGTCTTGCACCTTCAACAATTCTTGCTGCATTGTCTTTTGGCATCGGTGTATTTGAATAGCGTGGTGCAAGTGCTGTTGTGGCTTCTTTCAGATCCATTAAACATAGGCCTTTCCCATCTCTGACAATATGATTCGATGAATCCATCAGTACGATATAGCGCAATAAGCCTAAAGAACTGCACCCTTTAACCCAATATGCTGAATCGATGACTTTCAACTGAGCTGATTGATCACGCTGACCAATCATTGTGACCAAGTCTTGAATATCGGGCTGATTAAAAACACGATGAATTTCGAGATGTTCTTTTTTCAATAAGGGCCAAAATTTCTTCCCCAAGGTTATTTCTGGCGTTAAACCTTCTAAACGCTCTCTTGCTAAATTTTTCCAGGTTCGCTTAAGTGCTTTTTGCATCGCACTATGCACAAGTACTGGTCGCTGTAATTTATCAATCCCTCGACCATTATGTGCTAGGGCATTCACATAACCTGCATACAACGCTTCAATCATCTGCGCGGTGACCACACCGGGTAAATCTGAACTACGCACAGCTGTGGCTAAGGATAACCCTAAACGGATAACATCATTGGCAGGATTACCAATCACAGTTTGATCTAGGTCACGAATTTCAATATCAATTTTACCCTCAGCATTGGCAACAGGGCCCAAATTCCCAGTATGACAATCTCCACAAATCCAAATCGCTGGCCCCTGTGGGATCGAACTTATTTCAGCTTGCTTCAACCAATCATAATATTTGGCCGTATTGCCACGTACATAGGCATGGATCGAACCCGCCATTTTTAAATTACGACGTTCTGTTAATTCAGCATTGCGATAACGAGGTTGTTTTATTTCAGTGTTTTGCTGGTTTGACATTTTTACTATTTTTAAGTATTTGATCGCTTATTCTGAGTTTTTTTAAGCATTTAAGTAAGGGTTAAACTGTATACAAAATGTTGAATATTACCGTTTATTTTTTACATTTCTATATGCAATAAATCGTGTCGCCTTTTCAGAAATGAGTAAAATATTGAAACGCCCAAGCCACTGAATTGACACTGTGAATAGTTATCAGCAAATCTTTCAAAATATAAAATCAAATTCAACTTTGATTTATTGCCTACAGATTTTGATTGTTTTAACTGGAACAACGCTTGGGCTGTATTTTCTAGGTTATGAACAGCTCATTGTTCCAATTACGCTTGGTGCAATTGCAACAGCACTCACAGATTTTGATGACCGACTGAGTATTCGTTTAAGAAATCTTGGCTTGGTTTGTGTGCTATTTTTTACTGTGAGTAGTATTTTAGATTTTTTACATCCCTATAAACTTTTATTTTTAATTTACTTATCTCTGTCCAGCGCAGCTTTTATCTTAATGGGGGCATTGGGGCAACGCTACGCCACCATTTCATTTGGTACCGTGCTCTTGTCAATCTATACCATGTTTGGCTTGGGTGAATATACTGAGTGGTATCAACAGCCCAGTTATTTTGTCATGGGCACATTATGGTATGGCTTGACCTCTATCATTTTCTATCTACTGAAACCGACACAGGCTGTACAAGACAACTTATCCAATAGCTTCAATCTTCTTTCCGAGCTGTTGATGTCAAAAGCAAAACTGTTTGATCCTGATAATGTCGACAATGTTGAGCAACTTTTATATGATCTTTCTTTGCAAAACAGTCAGTTGGTACAAAACTTAAACCAAACCAAAGCCTCATTACTGACCCGATTAAAAGCCTCTCGTGCCAATAAAAACACCATTTACTGGCTCAATTTATATTTTCTGGCTCAAGATATTCATGAACAAGTTACGTCCAATTATTTGCACTATGAAAAGATTCACCAGAACTTTAGCCGCACAGATTTAATATATCGCATTCAAAAGAACGTACGTTTGCAGGCGCGTAATTGTCAGCAACTTGCCGAGGCAATTTTAAAGCGCCAAATCTTTCAAACACATACAGACAACAATATTGCTTTAGCCCATTTAGAAAACTCAATGCAGGAATGGATTCAACACAACCCACATAATTTAGAAGTAAAAAACTTACTGTTGGTATTAAACAATCTGAAAAATGTGCAAGATCAATTTGTTAACCTGAGTATTGAACAACGTAACTATCAACAAAGTTATAGCCAACATCGAGATAATCTCAATTTATTGGATGATGATATCCATGATCTACCAGACCTTTGGCTCAAGATTAAACAACATTTAACCCCAAATTCTGCATTATTTCGCCATGCCGTGCGTATCGCGTTTGTGTTTGCTGTGGGCTATACCATTTCGCTACTGCCCTTTGCCAAAAACGGCTATTGGATTTTACTTACCAGTTTATTTGTATGCCAAATTAGTTATTTTGCCACCAAAAGTCGTTTAAAACTGCGCACGCTAGGGACTGTATTAGGGGTACTTTTGGGTATTCCGATTTTATACTTTGTCCCCAGTATTGAAGGCCAATTGCTCCTTACCATTATTTTTGGGGTGTACTTTTTCTACTTACGCTCAAAGAAATATGCCATGGCGACTTTAATGGCAACGCTAATGGTCTTGTTGATCTTTAATTTAAAAGGCGCAGGCTATGCCATTATTTTACCGCGCATTATCGACACCCTCTTGGGGTGTTTAATCGCATGGTTTGCGGTCAGTTTTATTTGGCCAGACTGGAACTTCCGTGATATTTCCAACAATATCCGGAAAAGCAGTAAAGCAACCTTAGACTATTTCGATGCGGTTGTTGAACAATATCAACAAGGCCGTACCAACAGTATTGATTATCGTAAAGCACGTCGAGCGGCACATAATGCACAGATTGAATTATCCACGATGATTTCCAGTTTAAGTGCTGAGCCCAATCCAAATCCGGATTTAATTCACAATGCCTTTAGATACTTGGTCTATAGCCATAGCCAGCTCAGTTATGTTTCAGCTTTAGGTAGCCATCGTGAACATGTATATGATCAGCAGATTTTAGATTTGATGTTATGGTGCAAACATACCTTAACTGATGTTTTGCTTAACCAAACCGCTGTAAATGAAGCCTTAATTGAAACAAAGCTCACTGAAATTCAGCACATCAGTGATCAAGAAAATTTGTCAGATAATTTACTTTTGGTGCTTAAACAAATCAGTTTATTATTGGAAACCTTACCTGAGTTGTTAAAACTAAAAACAACCTTACTTCGATTAGAAATTAAATAGCAAGAATGACCAGACATTTAGAGGCTTCACATGAAACTTAAACATTGCCTAGCGTTTTTATTCTCTGCATTGACTATCGGTGCTGCGCCCAATGCTTTTGCAGATTCTCAATTTAATCAAGACTTACAGCAATTTTTAGAGTGTAAAAAGACACTTAAAAATTATTATGCCTTAGGTTTTGAATTTGAGGATGATCTGAAAAAGAATGGCTGGATCAAACAAGGTGAAGAATATAGCTATGTCAGTAAAGTTCCCATTACGGTATTCGGTCAATCTACAGATCAAATTAGTTTGGTTTCTGGTGGAATGTTGGCTGTTTTAAGAAATGCGGATACCAAAGACCTCGCTAAAAAGTTTCAAATCACGCAAAATCCGTTCTTTAAAGATATGCCATATTTTTCAGGAGAGAAAGTTGTAAAAACAGATCTTGAGACCAAAGAAACCGAAAAATCTTTGCGTAAACTGACTTTGGCTGAATCGAATCCCGTTGTAGATGAAGGTGAACACAAAACCTATATCGGGTGTGTTTATATCACTGAATTTGAACAGCAACAGCAGGACGCTGCAATCAAAGCTTTACAATAATCGATCTTAAATATTGGGCTATATCTGGTCTGGAGACTAAAAACTTATTCTCAAGAACGATCTTTCATCTATTTAAATCAATCGATTTTATTTACTATTTTTTTCAAATCGTTTAGATAATTCGGTTAGACTCAAGCTTCATTCTCATTTGACTAAGTGACCATGAATATCAAATCTTTACGTATTGTTGGTTTTCTTGAAGGTATTTCCTTTCTCCTTCTTCTCTTTATTGCGATGCCTTTGAAATATATTTGGGATATGCCTATTTATGTGAAATATATTGGCATGGGACATGGTGTGTTATTTCTTGCTTTTCTTGCAGTGTTATTGATTGTCTGTGGAAAACAGAAGTGGTCCATTCACATGTTTATTTTAGGTTTAATTGCTTCAATTTTACCTTTTGGGCCTTTTGTTTTTGATCATAAATTAAAAGCATTACAACAGCCTTAACCTGTTTATTTAAGAAGCAAAGCTCCCTCCCCTTTTACAAGGAGAGGGAAACTCAAGTGAGCTTAAAACTCACCATTTACTTTACGTTGCTGCATAATTGTTTTTAATAATCCACGTGGAATAGTGAACCACAAAGCAATTAACGCAAAACATGACAACGCATAAGCCCAGAGATGAAAATGCTCATACAGAATTCGAATCAGTTCAATCACAAAGAAGAAAGTGAACATCATCAACACTGAAACAGCAGCAGCGACAGTGCCTTTAGAAACTTCAGATGACATTAACGCAAAACGATAAAGCACTGAAAAACTAATTCCTTCACCAAAGCTGACTAAGGTCATGCCTAAAATAACGCAATGAAGAAAATATTCGCGCCAAATGATTCCAACCACCACAATTGCGGTACCTAAAAGCATCAAAGGTAAACCAATCAAAACTGTTTTACCCAGTGGCAAACGATCAATCACTTTAATCAGCACAATATTACCTAGAATCAACCCACCCAATACAGGGAATTGCGCCAGACCATATTGCATACTACTGAGTCCCAGTTCCTCAACCAACATCACTGGAGACAATGCGATCCATAGCATCAAAGGCATCGCCACCATTGGCAAGCCGAGGGTCATGCCCATGAACGTTTTATTTTTCAAGACTTGCATATAATCATCCCAAATATAACTCAACGGTTTTTTGGGAATACTGCTTGTACGTGCTGGCATCTTGGCTTTTAGACCAAACCAACTCAGAAAAGCTAAAAAGGCAATCGCAATAAATCCCCAGTGCCATGACACATGATCAATCAGAAATGCGCCGACAACAGGGCCAATCAAAGGGGCAAGCAAAGAAATATTTGCCATCAGTGCCATGACTTTAATGGCATCACGCTCTTCAAAGGTTTCTTGAATCGCAGCATAACCCACTGCTGCGATCACAGATAAACCAAAACCTTGCAAGAATCTTAAAACAAGAAAACTTTCAATATTGTGGGTGAGTAAAATTAATAAACAGGTGATGACAAAGAATGCAACACCTGACAATAACACTTTCTTACGTCCTAATCGGTCAGACAAAGGTCCGAGTATCCCTGCGACGCATGCCCCGCCGAGGAGATAAAATGACATAGATGATGGTGCCCATGCACTGCTCACACCAAATTCTTTGGTGATTGCGAGCATCGCAGGCTGAACCAAATCATTACCGATATAAACTGAAAATTCAAATAACACCAACGCCAATGGAAACATAAGCGTAGCGCGACTCAAACTTGCAGTTTGTTCTTTTTGCACTAAATTTTGCATTATTTTCTACATATCTTTATTGGCTTGCATTGCTCACACTACTTTTTAAAGATAAGCGTTCGCCCAATGACAAGCACTGAAATATAAATATTAAATTGTGGAATTTACGTTGAATAAAGGCAGTTCAACACCGTATTCACAAGGTGTCTAATTCAATAGGTAAAGTAATTGCTGAAACTATATTTGTGAGATTTATAACTTGACCCGATTTATGAGAAAGCTCATAGAGGTACACACAGGGTTAAGTTTTACTAGTCTAACACAGACAAATTTCCAGTGAAAGTTGAACATTTATTATTCTTAAGCTACTCTAAATGCTGTATAAGCGGATATAAATAATTTAAATGAAAAATAAAAACCCAATATCGCTGATCATTATTGGCGTGATTTTATTGTTGGTGGGTGGAGGACTTTATTTTATCAGTTCTGCACCTAAAATTAGCGCTGAAGATCAGGCGCGATGTGAACAATTGGTTCAAAATAAATATGCTGAAAACTCAAGCACTATCATAGGAAGCTGTAAAACAGATACAGGCTTTGTGGCATTGATGGATAGTCAAGCCAATGCGACCGCCTCGGCTGAAGATACGGCGAAAGCAATTAGCTCCGCCAACCATAAAGAATTGGGCTTGGGTATATTTGGCAAGTTCCTAATGGGATTATGTGTGGGTATCGGGATTGCATTACTGATCAAAGGCTTGATTGCACTCAAGAACAAACCACAATCGATAAATTAATTATCAAAGCAAATTGTAATTCTCACAGTTTGCTTTATTCATCATCGCGCACTGTTGATTTGATAAATGTACCACGCTTAATATCGTCATATGCTTCAAGAATTTCTGCGTAGTTGTTCATGACGAATGGCCCATGCCCATTGATCGGTTCTTGAAGCGGTTTGCCTGTAAGCAGCAACAATTTACACTGTTGTAATGCCGTTATTTCAAAGTCTTGTTCCAAGCTCGACATCACAGCAAGCCCTTGCTCTTCAAATATCTCATCTTCAGCTTGAAACTGTGCCTTACCCGTTCGTAAATAGACCAGTGTGGTTTCTCCTGCGCCTGCGGGCAATCTGACCTTATGCCCTGCTTGGATTCCAATATCCAAAACTTGAAGTGGTGAATGCGTTTTTGCTGGCCCGTGTTGCCCTTGGTAGTCTCCAGCAATCACTCGTACCGTTCCAGCACTATTCGTAAGTTCAATCACTGGAATATTGGCTTTTCGCAAGCTTTGGTAACGTGGTGGATTCATTTTATCTTTGGCAGGTAAATTTACCCACAGTTGCACCATTTCAAAATAACCACCCGTTTTTGAAAATGCCTCACTAAAGACCTCTTTGTGTTCAACACCTGAAGCTGCGGTCATCCATTGCACATCACCCGCTGAAACAATACCACCACCACCCGATGAATCACGGTGTTCTAATTCACCAGCAAAAATCAGGGTAACCGTTTCAAAACCACGATGAGGATGCTCACTCACCCCTTTGCGTAAATTGGTCGGTTTTAAAACACCAGGTCCTAAATGATCCAATAACAGAAAGGGAGAGACGGTATTGCCTAATTCATAGTGTGAAAAGACAGAAAGTACAGGATAAAAATCCCCTATCGCAAAGCGGGTGTCATTACGATGAATAAAGGCAAGGGTTTTCATAGTGTCACTATTCTCTGATTGAGTAAAAGCATTAGCCATAAAAATGTTGTTTTAAATTAAAGCTATATTCGGTGAGATATTGCTTCAATTTTTCAATATCATTGGTCGGTTCAATCGCTCTTAGATTTAAGGCCTCAATTTTATTTTCTAACAGTTTTAAGATTTGCGCTTGTTCCGCAACAGGCAATTGCGCTTTTTCTTTCTGCTGTTTTTTGATTTCCAAATAATCTTCTGCCCAATGCCGTAAGGGATCATGAGCGTCGATTTGATCAAACAATTGCGTAATCAGGAGTTCAGGCATAATTTGCTGTGTTGCTAGTTCTGCTGACATTAGACCACGAATAGAATAAAACACTTTTTTATAGGTAAAGTTATCTGCAGTTTGCATGACATGCATACCGCCTTTCGCCAGCGACAAGTAATGATAATACAGCGCTTTATAGTCTATTCGTTCAAGTAAGCCATCTCTAAATTTCTCCCATTCAGGAAATTGATTAAAATAGACAATATGTGCACGCACCCACTCTAAAACAGTCGGATTGCTTTTTGCCAAAAGCCCAAACATTTTATTTAAGTCGAATGAAACGAAGTCAAAGTCGCCATCCATGATCTCGATTAAATCACGGTGTTGGCGATAATCATAATATTGTGCTTTGGAAGGTAGATGGAAACCACGTACATCGTAATCACTGTCTGGACTTGCCATGCCCCATAAACGACTACCACTTTCAATATAAAACAGTGGATGTTCATCTCGGTTTTGGAATAAGTTTTGAATTTCTTGTTGGATGTTCATTGTGTTCACATTTTGGGTAAATCTATAAGTTTTATATCATTAATTTCAGTGCTTTTTAAATTTTCTTTGAATCCAAGCTTTTCTTCCCTTTGTTTTTAATTCAAAACCTTTATCAATATTCGCTTTAATTCATCATGATACTGACCAGCATAATTTGCTTTATATTGGATATATAGCCAAACCACCTAATTACTCATACAAGTGATTTACATCAAGCCATTGATCATAAATAAAGCTTATTTTTTTATGAACTTTTAGAAACTGTTGGTTATCAATTCATTTTTTTGTACTTTTGAATCATAGATGGTTGTTCTATCGTGTGGCGACATGGATGTCGCCGTTGGGCGGGGGTACAGGACGTACCCCTCGCCCAAATGAAGATTTTTGTCATCTTTTCATCTCTGAAAAGTGAGGCATCGCCTACGCAATGGTATTTAAACTTTGAATGTAAGGTGTGGCATTGCAAGCTTTTTTATAATTAAACAATTTATTTTTCCATTCAATTGATTTAATTAAAAATATCAATCAAGAGAAGTTATATTCTTGTGTATGAGTTTTTGACAGGTTGACTATATTCAACTTCTTATATCAGTCAAAAATACGAAAGATCAAAACCATTACCCACAATTAAAATATTCATTTATTGTGATTTCCCAAATAAAAAACGTACCAAGTCTGATACGTTTTTATGCAGTATTTCTATCTATTTTTCAAGCATAAATCAAAAAATCATCAAGGACATTTTGCCTTTTGGAATGTCTTGGTATTTTTACCACGGTAACACTGATATTCCTTCTGCATATCTATACGTTTCCACTGACCATCAATATTTTTAAAGCTATACACACTACGAATTGAGCGCACCGAATCATCCATAAAACCTGTTTCAGTCAACTTCACTTCTGCAACAGTAGGTGATTCCACACTATTAAAATACTGACGCAACTCAACAGTCGCGAGATCCTTACGCAAATCAGGACGTTCATTTAAAACCTGACTTAATGGTGTCTCTGAACCACCTACTTTATTCATTAAATTTTGTGTTGTTGCACAGCCAGACAAAGCCACTAAACAAAATACTGAAATTAAACTCAAACGATTCATTCTGATCACCCTAAAACTAAAAGCATAGCCTAATAATGCTATGCTTTTTAAACGTACACTATTTAAAAACTGTGTCTTTATGACTCATCTGCAATATGGCTAACATCGAGCGCTATGATTTGTTGATCATTTTCATCAAACATCAAGGCTTGATCACCTAGATCCAGCATATAAAAATGCCCTGCATCAGTTAGAAAATGCCAAGCAACGATCTCTTGCCCATTATACTCATGTGATGGATCACCAATGGTAATACGATCTAGTTCCTGACCTGCTTGCAGGCATAAAGCTTGAATAATTTTAAAATAACGTGGGCTGTTTTCAGCTGCTTGCTGTTTACGTTGTTCTAAATTTGGAATTTTGGCTGCAACTTGCTCTACAATCGCTAAGATCTGATCTTCATCAACAACCTGTAGCTTTGGATGTTGCTTTAACCATCGACTATTTATTTCAATCAAATCTTCACTATCATTCAATGCATAAAACTGGTCATCAAAAGCATTGAGAATATCTCGTTGCTCATTTTCACCAAAGTATTCACCCTCTAAGAACTGTTCTAATTGCTCATCCGAAAACTGATCAATTAAATCCGCACTTTGCTCAAAGAGAGCAGAATGCTCAGTTGCATTCATGGCTTTTAATCCTTCACGAACATGTTTCACCATGAACGCATCCCAACCCGTGTTATAAACGAATTGTGAAAAACCACCATTATTGACTTGAGCAAGATAGTAATCGACAAAATAACTGTATAAAGCCTCTGCGGATACTTCATCATATTCGACATAATGTTCAAATAAGCCATTTAAGCTATCAATATTGGACATAATCACATCATAGTGATCATCACTGTCTAAACTTTGTTTAGAAATTAAAATGTTATCAATGAGCATAGTTTTCAGTTTCTTATCAATATTTAAGCGCAACCAACATAACAAATTTTCAGCAATAAATGGCGACCAGCATGTAACTTTATTTTATCTTTTGTTCGGCAATAAAAAAGCGCTTCTCTCGAAGCGCTTGTACAAACGAGCTATTTAAATCATTACAGATCAAATAACTTACCTGGGTTCATGATGCCATTTGGATCGAACACTTTCTTCAAGGCTTTCATATATTCAATTTCTTCAGCAGTCCGTGTGTAATCCAGATAAGTCTTTTTGGTCATGCCTACGCCATGCTCTGCAGAAATTGAACCGTCATATTTCTTCACAGTTTCAAACACATACTTATTTACCACCTGACATTTGGTAAAGAATTCATCTTTAGATAAATTCACAGGTTTTAAAATATTTAAGTGTAGGTTTCCATCACCAATATGGCCGAACCAGCAGATTTCGAAATCAGGATAATTTTCAGCAACAATTGTATCAATTTCCTTAATAAAAGCAGGAACATGTGTAATCAATACTGAAATATCATTTTTATACGGAGTAAATGGGGCAATCGTTTCAGAAATGTCTTCACGTAAACGCCATAAGCTTTGAACTTGTTCAAGATTTTGGCTCATCACTCCATCAAGCACCCAGCCTTGTTCCATGCAATGCTCGAAAATTTCCATCGCAGCATCCATAATCGGTTCATACGGCGCTTCAAATTCAAGTAAAACGTAGAATGGGCATTCAGTTTCAAATGGACGTTGTACATGACCACGATCCAAAACTTTTTGCATCGCCAGTTCACCAAAGAACTCAAAGGCAGTTAAATCAATTTTGCTTTGGAATGCATGTAATACAGGCATGATTGCATCAAAATCAGGAACACCCAATACCATCACTTGTAGATCATGCGGTTGGCGTTCAAGTTTAATTTCAGCTTCAGTCACTAAGCCTAAAGTCCCTTCACCACCGATGAATAAATGTTGCATTGCATAACCTGTAGCATTTTTAATCATGCCTTTGTTTAAACGCAATACATCACCTTTACCTGTCACCACGGTCAGACCAAGTACCCAATTACGAGTCATCCCGTATTTGATCACTTTAATTCCGCCTGCATTGGTTCCAATGTTACCACCCAATTGTGATGAACCAGCAGAAGCAAAATCAACCGGATAATACATCCCCTGTTCTTCTGCATAGTTCTGCAACTGTTCAGTCACTACACCCGCTTGAATACGTACCATACGGTCAGCTGGATAAAATTCTAAAATTTGGTTCATTTTGTCGAAGCTCACGACAATTTCACCATTGGCAGCAACAGCACCTGCCGATAAACCTGTACGGCCACCCGATGGGGTAATCGCAACATTAAACTGATTAGCCAATTGAACAATTGCTTGCACTTGCTCTGTGCTCGATGGGAAAACGATGACCGATGGCTGAGGATCAAAATGCTTAGTATGGTCTTTGCCCCAATTTTCTAAGCTGTCAGCATCGGTTTTAATTCGGTTTTCACCGACGATTTGCGTCAATTGGGTCAATAATTCAGGTGCTATCGTTACTGGAGCATTCATCGTTTTGCGGACCTAGCAAGAAGTAAATAAGAGGTTGTGCTATACAACATTCGAGATTTTAAATCAGTCTGTGAAAAATTTTCAGCATTTTTTATAGCTGAAATCGGCAGCTTTACTGATTTTAGCAGTATTTTACCTAGATGACTGCTGAGGATAAAGCACAGATTTGATTCACATTATCCACACTTTGTGTATAAAGTATGCTTCAAGCATTATAAAAATCAATGCATTAGCATTTCATTTAATTTTTGAATAATGCTTATCAGAAATCGTAGATAAAATATCCACTGTACTGTCACAATCGAAATATCTATAGAACAAGGTCTATGGTATCATATTGCGACTAAATTTGGCCTTTGTAGCGGAGCCGTAATGAGCCAACATCTTTCACTACCTAAAGATAAAATTCGTTTCTTGTTGTTAGAGGGCGTTCATCAAAACGCAATCGACACGTTAAATGCTGCCGGATATACCAATATCGATTACCGTAAAACTGCGCTTGAGGGTGAAGCGTTGAAAGAAGCGGTTAAAGATGCACACTTCATTGGTATTCGTTCCCGTACACAATTAACTGAAGAAGTCTTTGCAGCTGCGAATAAATTGATCGCAGTGGGTTGTTTCTGTATCGGAACAAACCAAGTGAATTTAAATGCAGCCATGATTCGTGGTATTCCTGTATTTAACGCACCATACTCAAATACTCGTTCAGTTGCTGAATTGGTTCTTGCAGAATCAATTCTTTTACTTCGTGGTGTGCCTGCTAAATCTGCTTCAACTCACCGCGGTGGTTGGAACAAGTCTGCGGTAGGTTCATTTGAAACGCGTGGTAAAACTTTAGGTATCGTGGGTTATGGCTCTATTGGTTCTCAACTTTCAGTTTTAGCTGAAAGCATGGGTATGCACGTCATTTATTATGATGCTGTGACTAAGCTTCCTATGGGTAATGCACGTCAAGTGGGTTCTTTAGATGAACTACTTGCAAATGCCGATGTTGTTACACTGCATGTACCCGATGTTCCTTCAACTCGTAACTTCTTTGCAAAAGCTCAATTTGCGAAAATGAAAGAAGGTTCAATCTTCATCAATGCTGCACGTGGTACATGTGTTGTTATTGAAGATTTGGCAGATGCGATTAAATCTGGTCATATTGCTGGTGCAGCTGTTGACGTATTCCCGAAAGAACCTAAAGCCAATGGTGAAGAATTTGTTTCTCCACTTCGTGGTCTAGACAATGTGATTTTAACACCTCACGTTGGTGGTTCAACCATGGAAGCGCAAGCTAACATCGGTCTAGAAGTTGCTGAAAAATTTGTTGCTTATTCAGATAAAGGTATGACTTTATCTGCAGTAAACTTCCCTGAAATCGCACTTCCATTGACTGAAGGTAAACACCGTTTACTACACATCCATAAAAACGTGCCAGGCGTGTTATCTAAAATTAACAATCTGTTCGCTGAACATGGTATCAACATTTCTGGTCAGTCATTAATGACTAAAGGTGATGTCGGTTACTTGGTGATGGATGTAGACGCAACTGCATCTCAAGAAGCGCTTGATACCCTTCATGAAGTTGAAGGCACAATCCGCGTTCGCGTATTGTTCTAAGACGATTTAAGCTAAAAAAACCACAGGTATTTGCCTGTGGTTTTTTTATGGGATTTATAAATCTGTCACTTCTTTCCGATAGCATATTTTTAAGTTAAATTATTTGTTTAATAAACTATTTGGCATCTTCTCTCACCCTACTCTACAAAGACAGTGTACTATCTAAAGCGCAATAAGCTTTGCAAATTACATGAGCATTTCATCTAAATTGTTTTATATAAGAAGCCTGTTGCGGAGATTTTCCTCCAAGCCCTTACTTTAAATTACAGAAACAATGCCAAATTTAAAAAATGCACCACACCTGCAAGCTTTAGTTCTACTGTTCATTGCCATGATCAGTATGCAAAGCAGTGGCGCATTAGCAAAAACATTATTTGATCAATTTCCAGTCCTTACCATTTCCGCTATGCGGTTATTGCTCGGCTCATTGATTTTGGCCGTGATTTTTAAAATTTGGCAGGTCAATTTTAAACAGGTGAAATGGTCATCCATCATCAGTTATGGTATTGCCCTTGCAGGAATGAATGCTTTATTTTACTTATCAATTCATCGTATTCCACTCGGCATTGCCGTAGCGTTTGAATTTATTGGACCGCTCAGTGTGGCCCTGTTTCATGCACGGCAAAAATTCGATTTTATTTGGGTCGGACTTGCGATACTTGGACTAGTTTTACTGTTTCCATTTGATCAGGCAAAGCAAAGCCTCGATCCTATTGGCATTGCCTTTGCCTTAGCTGCTGGCGCTTGCTGGGCGCTGTATATTATTGCAGGTCAACGACCTTCAGGGGTTTCTGGAAACCATACTGTATGCTTGGGGATGTTTGTAGGCATGTTGTGTTTAATGCCAATCGCCTTATTTTCTGGGATGCCTTTACAGGTTTTTGAACCTTCAAATTTAATTTATTTTATTGTGTTGGCGATCTTGGCAAGTGCCTTGCCGTTTTCATTGGAAATGATTGCATTAAGAAATTTATCTGCTTTAAGTTTTGGCACACTAATGAGTCTTGAGCCTGCAATTGCCGCATTTTCAGGGTTTATTTTCTTAAATGAACAATTATTATGGACCCAATGGTTGGCCTTAGCCACTATCATTAGTGCATCAATTGGCTGCACCGTAACCACACAAAAAGCACGGCATAAAGGATAAAACCACCTCGAAAGGTGGTTTCAATTCACTCATCTAAAACCTACCAATCAGGTGCATCCATAATTAGTTTTATCATGCTATTCGGATCTGGCTCTAGTTCAAGACCAATTCGTTCAACCAAGTCACCATTACTGTCTTCTATATTTGCATAAATACTTAAATAAGTAATAGGGCCTTTTCCAGCTGAATCAAAACCTGAATATTTACTTGGTAATTGAATCTGCGTCGGTTTTCCATAGATTGCATTATAAGTTAAGATCTCATTGCTACCATCTATGTTATATACCGTGATTTCTATATTGCATGACTTTCCAATTAATTCAGGAACAACTTCCCAATTCCCATTGGGCTCAGTGGTCCCATTTAAAGGATCCTCAATCAAACTGGTACAGACAATCGGGAAACTCAAGCCTTGATTGCTGACATAAACAACTTCACGATCTGCCAAGATAATATTAACATTACCTGTTAAACCTGAAGTTTGCTGGCCATTATAACGCACCCATTGATTACTCTCAAAAATTAAAGCCGTTTGTGCAGACCAATCCAACTGCCCGTCTGGGTCTTTTATACCTGTGAGGAAACGACCGCCATCTTGCGATATTGAAAAATCCAACTGGTCATTTATTTTGCCAAAACATGCCACAAACGTCCCATTGGGTAGTGCACATTTTACAAAATGATCTGTGGCTGATTTTCCAAGATCAATAATCACATTACCTGAGGTTGTCGATGTTTTTTCACCCAGCATTGTGTCTGTTAGATCTTTTGCAGTCCAATGAATTGAACCACTAGAAGGCATATTGACCACCGTCAATCCTTCTTTAGGAATACTGTTGGATTTGGTTAAGGATGAACCGTCATTTAAGCTGATTCTTGCAGTCACATTGCATGGAATCCCCTCACCATTGGATTGACACTGCACAAAGACTGAACCTGCATTTACAAATTTAAAATCCCAATTCCATGTTGAAAAATGCTTCACTGTTGCATGTACAGCAAGGCCTGTAGGTGATTGGTTTGACAGCATTACCTGCCCGACACCCTCTTCAATCCACAAGCCACTCACTTGGTCAAAATACCACATTGGAATTTGTGTACCTACTTTCATCTGTTGATTATTGATACTCTTTATAGGCAGATTCATTTGAAGGTCTGCTGTTTTACCAGCTGCAAGTTGTAATTTCTGACCACCTGCATCTTTAAATGTGGCTGTAATCATTCCAGCACTGATCAGATCCACGATGTTGCCTTGCGCATCGCGTGCTACACCATTGGCAGGCATTGCATTTAAATCACGATTGGTAATATCCCATGGAGTAAATTCAACAGTCACTGCGCCTGTGGCTAGGCTGCCATCTGCTTTTACAAAAGCATTGGCTGGGATGCTAATGCGTGCACCCAAATTTAAGGATTGAATCACTTGAGCGTCAGAGATCTCAGACACAGGAACAATTTGTTTAATGGCCAATAAATTTGCTGAGATTGCTTTTAAATTGGCAACATCATAAACAATTGACTGCGTGATAAAGCCTTGTTTTTCAAATTTAGCCACCACTTTTTGTGTGTTTTGAGGAAGTATCAGCTTCAAAGTCGCATGACCATTTTGATCTGTTTTAACACTTTGCCCCTGTATTGTAATATTTGTATTTGGAATCGAAGCGCCATCAACCGTTTGAGCTGAAACTAAAACCTCTCGGTTTATCGTTGTTGCTCCCTGCTTTACTTCTATTTTCTGTGTAGTTGAGTCAGTCCGACCTGCTAGGTCTGTTATCGTCAGGCTCACGGTATATTGACCAACTTTGGTATAACTATGTTCAACTGTAGCGCCTTTTCCGCTTGAACCATCTCCAAAGTTCCAAGCATAGCTAGCAATTGCACTGGCTTCTTTTGCTTGATCAACCGTACTTTTGGTTGCATCAAATTTTACAACTTCTCCGATACTTGGCGCTGTTGGACTATATTCAAATTTGGCTGTAAGACCCTGTTCAAATTTTGTTGAAGAGTTACAAGCCAACAAAAGTAAGCTTACCCATGCAAAAAGAAACCATTTTATATAATTTTTCGATCTCATCATTCTGATCACCTTATTGTTATTTAATTCGCGATATCCATCACGATAACTTATATTACTGTGAATTAATTATTAATAATAGCTGTTTTATTTTAAAAATATTTTAATATTTTGCTCAATCTAACCGAGTTGATGCTTACTGTATCGAATCAAGTAATGGCAAAAAATTTGATTGAATATCGATAAATGAAAGAATGACCTTGATTAGAAATAAATATTTTTTCTTTACAATTCAAAATCTTATACTTATGTATTTAATAGTTAATGCTTTTATATGTATGTATTTTTTAATTAAAGACTTATTTTATCCACTACACAGATAAAATTTAAGTAATAGCCATATAAAATTCACTGCAATGAATAGCCTGAACTCTTAAAAATATTTAAACAATAATAAGCAAAATTATGACTTCAGGACAAACACTTGTTTTTCTATCGGGCGGTGATGATCTATTTCAACAAGGCTTAACTCACTTCCAAAACAAGCGCCCGTATCTAGAAAATAGCAATTATGCTTCTTGGTGACAAAATCAACCACGGTATGACCTAGAAAAACCTGCTCCACACCGACAACTGTTGAATAACGCATAAAGCGTTTATTTTTAATTCTTCCTCTGCCCCATAATGCCAATTCGCGACTTTTAGATCGTGTCGCAACTTTAAACGCATCCCAATCATTTAGATCTATATCGGCATGCACAAAGCCATACTTCTTATTTTGATAGATGACTTCTAACAGTATGGGTAAAGTGTTTAATTGATCGATGACTTGTTGCTGCTGATCTGGACTTAATGCATAAAACCATTTTCCACCATGATGCGCATGCATATCTTTCATCATCGGATCGATCTGCGACAATAAACACATTTCTTCATGATTGCCTAAAACAGCTTTAAACCAAGGCTCTGCAAGCAGATGCAAACATTTCAAACTGTCAGGACCACGATCAACAAGATCCCCTACAGCAATCAATAGATCCTTTTCAAAGTTAAATTGAACACGTTCAAGCTGTTGCATCAACAGATCATAACAACCATGTATATCACCTACCACAAACAAGCGACCTGTCTCATGGGTATAGGTCGCTACATGCGCGAGCTTGTGTTGCGATAATTCAGACATAGACTGATCTTTGATTAAAACTCAATTGAAGCTGCTTCAATATGCTGGTTTTCTTTGGCTAAATCCAAATATTTGCTGGCAGTTTTTTTATTTTTACGCACCCCGATCCCATCTTTATAAATTTTAAATAATTCAAAATAAGAGTCGATATCACCATGATCGGCAGCTTGTTTAAACAAATCTGCACTTTGGGTTAAATCAGCCTCTACACACTTACCTTCCTGATACATTTGTGCCAATAAGAAGAAGGCACGTGGAACTTTCAACTCTTTGGCTTTGTTTAACCAGAATAATGCCCCATTCGCATTGTTTTGACGTTGCTCAAAAATTGACATACACAGCATGGCCTGAACATGGCCTTTCTCTGCAGCTGAATTTAATAATGGGAGGTGATGTTCATGTTCTAAAGGCAGTAACATCGACAATTCAAACTGGGCATCTGGATGGTTTTGCATTGCAGCACGTTCTAACCAAGAAATACCCTGATCAAGATTCTTCTCAGTTCCCATACCATAGCGTAAACACTGTGCTAAAGAGTATTGAGCTGGAACATTACCTGAAACAGCAGCATGCGATAATAGATCAAAAGCGAGTGCTGCATATTCTTTCTGCTTTTGCTCAGTTTTGGCATTTTCCGAATTTTTTAACAGTGTCACTGCAGCTAAATAAGCAGATTCGATATGTCCATTTTTTGCAGCTTTAAGTAAAAACTCTTGCACAACTGCTGCATCCGCTTTAGCACTTTGTTGTTCAATAAGTGCGCGAAAATAGCAGCCAAATGGATCATTATGTTCTTGCGCGATATCGGCATATTTTAAAGCAGCATCAAGATTGTTCTGTTTTAAATAACTAAACGCCAATAAAGCACAGGAAAAATGGTCTTTTTCAGCGATTTTTAACAATTCATTTTGTACTTTGATCGAATCAAACCCTGAAAACTCTACAAAAAACTTCAGGCTGTTTTGATGCTGATTTTTTAAATAATTGTTTAAAAGTAATAAGTATGCTGACTGTGGATCCTGTGACAATTGTTGTTGTGCATAAACAAAAATTGCTTCTGGATGATTCAATTGCACTGCCTGCTGCAAATGCATTAAGGCTTGTGCTTTTGTCAATTGATTGGTTGCATTGTTCAAGCCAAGATAAGCAAGTTCTAAATGAGCCAGTGCATGATTAAGCTTTGCTGCATGTTGAAAAAAAAGAATAGCTGACTGCACACTTTGATTTACATAACGGCCTAAAACATGCCACTGTCCTAACAAAGTACTTGCAGGTGCAAAATTCTGATTAGAGGCATTAACCAACAAATCAACACGCGCTTGAGCGTCTTGCTCATTTTGAGCAAGACCTTGTTGTTCTAATTTAAGTACATCGATATACCAAGCTTCTGCTTGCTCTGTTGCATTTAAGCCTAAATTTTCAGTTTTATTGGTATTTCCTGACATCTTTTATTCCTAACACATGTGTCATTGCAAGTATAATCATTCCCATCTTACAGAGGACTCGGCTGAATCTCAAAGGGAAATGTTGAATCAATATTCATCTATTCGCGAAATACTCAAATAAATCCGAGAAAGTGTTAAAATCTGTGCAATATTTTTCCTCACCTTAGATATGCCAAATTCTCAACTCACTGCTGTGCTCTTCATGGTTTTATCTATGGTGGCTTATCAGATCAGTGCCTCATTTGCGAAACAATTATTTGAGGTTTTAGATCCGATTACCGTCGTGACCTTAAGATTATGTTTTGCGTCTATTTTAATTATTTTAATGTTCCGTTCATGGAAAATTATCAAGCGTTTACCTTACCTAAGATGGAATGAGCTACTTTATTATAGTGGTTCAGTCTGTTTGATGAATGTGCTGTTCTATGCCTCTTTAGGCAAATTGCCTCAAGGTATTGCTGTTGGATTAGAATTTTTAGGGCCTCTGACTTTGGCACTGCTCTCGATTAAACAAAAAACTGACTATATTTGGGTATTTCTTGCCATCATTGGCATTGCTTTGATGGTGCCTTGGCAAGATGCGACTGCACATAACTTTTCCTATCTTGGTGCTGCCTTTGCTTTAGGTGCGGGTGTCTGTTGGGCAAGTTATATTTATTTTGGGCAAAAAGTTGTACGACAAAATATTGGTATGCATGCACTAAGTATTGCAATCGTCTTGTCGGCCTTGGTTATGCTGCCAATTAGTGCTGTACATAACCCAGATGCCTTGCTACAAACACAGTACTGGGGCAAAGCTTTGCTGATTGCACTTTTAGCAACCGCGATTCCGTATGCCTTAGATCTGCTTGCTTTAAAACAATTAAGCAAAATGAGCTATGGTACTTTATCGAGTCTATCCCCTGCACTTGCCGCAATTTCAGGTATGGTTTTACTGAATGAACATATTACTGCTTGGCAAACCGTTGCTTTAATCTGCATTATGATTGCCTCGGTAGGGGTAACATTTAGAGCGGCGAAAAGCTCAAATGCTCACTAAAACATTCTCAATACTGACCCACTGCCAGTCATATAGAATCCCGACCATATTTACGCGATCTTAAGGAAGAGAAGATCAGTGTAAATATATGATGGATGAGAAGCATCTCATTAATTTAAAAAAAATTGTAAATATCGTTCAGCAATCTGCTCATCATTCTCTGGGTACTTTATAGCTTCAATTTTATTTAGTTGCCTTTGTAGACAAGTCAACGAAATACCAGCCAACAGACTTAGCCAACCAAGCGGATAATGTCTTTTGCTTTATACTTTTTATATTCCGATAAATATTTCTTTGCTAAGATTAATTTTTGATTTTCATCTAAAATCTTTAGCGCTTTTTGAAAAAAAGAATGCTCTTCTTGATGAATATGATGCGCGATGATTTCAGATAATCGTTTCGCTAAAACCAGCCAGCGAGAGTGGCTAAAATCTGTTTGTTCTAGCGATTGTAATATTTCATCCATCTCATGATGTTCAGCCAGTGCCAAACGGGTAATATTTAAACCTGAATCCGTCATCATTAACGGAATATAAAAATAGCGATCTTCTGCAACAGCATGGGCAAATAATTCATTTTTCAATAAATTAAAAATTTTCCTTCGTTCAGGACTATCGCCTGAGGTATGTGTTAATTGTTCTGACAAATCCTTCTGAATGATATGACTTTCTCTCAAAGCCTCAAATATATTCATCTAAATCCCTCTTTTTATAATCCTATTTGATATTTACCTTCCATTGCTTCGGTTTGTGATTTTTCGATCAAGAAACCAACAATCTTAGAAGACAAATCAAAAAAAAGCCTTACAAAATTTAAGCTTTTTTGTATCAAAAAAAATTAACCAGAGAATCTAGCAAATTACGCGACAAACATTTGATAGGCCAAGCGACAAATCAAAATGCTAACCAAAATCAAAAATAGAATACGAATAAAACCACTGCCATATTTCAGTGCCATTTTCACACCAACCAATGAACCACACACATTGGCAACAGCCATCAGCAGGCCCAATTGAAATAACACATGTCCAGTGGGAATAAAGAAACTCAGTGCGGCAAAGTTGGTCATGAAATTGCCAATTTTGGAAAGCGCCGATGCGTGCAAAAAGTCAACTTTCAGATAACGAATAAAATAGAAGATGAAAAAACTACCTGTACCTGGCCCAAATATCCCATCATAAAAGCCGATCAATAAACCACCTACACCCGCGATCAATAACATTTTACGCGTGATTTCTTGTTGAAAATGGACTTGTCCAAATTGCTTCTTAAAAAATGTATAGATTGCGATCACAATCAGCATAAATAATACAAATGGCCGCAAAATTTCTTGGGGGATCAGTGAGACACAAGCAGCACCACCAAATGAGCTAATAAATGCAGTGATTCCAATCACTGCCAACAGCTTCCACTGAATTTTGACTTGTTTTAAATATGAAAAAGCAGCCGAAGCTGTTCCACAAATCGAAGCCAGTTTATTGGTTCCAAAAACTGTGGCGGTAGGATAATGCGGTAAAGCACCCATCAATGCAGGAATTTGAATCAACCCTCCACCTCCAACAGCGGCATCAATTGCCCCTGCACAAAAGGCAAAGAATACTAAACTGAGGATGATATCAAATTCCATAACATTCACTTATCTTTTAAATGCGTCTATTAAAAAGGCGCTGAGAGACTTAACCTTGCTTTGGCTTAATCCTGCTTGAGCTTAATCAGGCTTAGATTTAAACTGAGTCATTTTCTAACAATGAAACGAAATTAAAGGTTTAGCACGCGTTTAGGCACTAAACGCTTTTTATCGGTAATTTCAGCCAAGCCTAAACATTTGTCACCATCAAAAACCAAGACTTCAGCTTCGGCAACATGCTCAATATTACTTTCCATACCACGGCTAAAATATTCCGCACGTCCTTCAGGTACCTGAACTTTAGGAAAATGATCAATTGGTGCATAGACAGGCAGCAACAAGGCTTCACGCGCTTGTTCAGTCAAGCTTTCCAAATGCTCAATGGTATATTCCGGAATCAAATCAAAATGACCAGTTTGAGTTCGATTTAAATACGTTAAATGCCCGTAAGTTCCCAATGCTTTGGCAATGTCTTCACCCAAAACACGAATATACGTTCCTTTAGAACAAGTAATATCCAAGGTCAGGCTGTGCTGATTAAACGCAATTAGCTCAATGGCAAAAATATGAATTGGCCGTGCATCACGTTCAATCTCAATTCCCTGACGCGCCAACTCATATAAAGGACGGCCTTGTTTTTTTAAGGCTGAATACATTGGCGGAACTTGTTGAATATCTCCGGTAAATTGCGCCAAAACCTGTTGAATACTGTCTTCACTTAATTCAGGTACGGCCTTTTCAAGTAAAACCTCGCCTTCAACATCACCCGTGGTCGTGCTATGCCCGAGTTGAACAGTCGTTTGGTAACGCTTGGTCGAATCTAACAGATAGTGTGAAAATTTAGTCGCTTCACCTAAACAGATTGGTAAAAGTCCAGATGCCAAAGGATCAAGTGCCCCTGTATGCCCTGCCTTTTGAGCGCGATACAACCACCGCACTTTTTGTAGCGCCGCATTTGAACTTATGCCTAAAGGCTTATTCAATAAAAAAACACCACTGATATGGCGACGCGGTATTTTCTGAGCTTTTGAAGACATATTGGTCTGGATACGGAGAATAATGCGCTATTTTAGCAAAAACCATTCGTCTATTTTTACAAATTTTCTGTTTGAAATTTCGAATTCTGTGGCAAATTATTTTTTCAATAAAAAATCTAAAAATAGTAGGAATATTAGATGGATCTATCTAAAAAAATGATTGGGATCATCATTGGTAGTCTCTTGATCATTCTTATAGCCGTAATTTTTTGGCTAAAACCCAATACAGAATCGACTGAAACACCACCAGCTTCAGGAAAAGCACATGAACAGCAGATGGGGCAATTGGCTTCAGCTCAACTTCCTGCATCTGAAGCACTGAGCTTTGCCAGCAAAAGCCAACAAGACACGCAAATTAATTGCCAAATCCGTGCTGATGCCTCCAATCGATTGATTGTCAATGAACAGACCAAAGATTGCTTTGAATATTTCATCACCCAATATGGTGAAAAAAGCATTGAGCAAATCAAAGCAGATTTTCTCAGCTATACCAAAATCAGCTATAAAGAGCCTGTGCTATCACAGTTAAATGATCTCTGGGCACGCTATATCGATTACAGAAGCAAATTAGGTGATTTACAAGCACCTACCGCAGATAAAGAGAGTGCAAAGTATTATCAACAGATTTTAGTCAATACTAAAAATTTAAGAAAAAAATTCTTCTCAGATTATGAAATTCAAGGCTTATTTGGCACACAAGATACCTATGATCAATATACGGTAGACCGCCTAGAAATTATGGATAATCAAAAATTATCTGCTGCTGAAAAAGCACAAAAACTCAAAGAGCTTTTCGAGCAACTCCCCGAAGACTGGAAAGAGAATTTACAACAACTCAATCAACTTGAAGACTTAAGAAAGCTGACAGCAGAGATCAAGGCGCGTGGTGGTTCTGCACAAGAGATCCGTCAAATGCGCACCAATTTAGTGGGACCAGAAGCGACACAACGCTTAGAAACGCTTGATGTACAAAGAAATGATTGGAAAGGCAAAGTTAATCAATACCTTGCTGAACGTGACACTATCCTCAAAAGTAATCTGAGTGATTCAGCCAAACAGCGTGCTGTAGAACAATTGAAATCACAACAATTTGCAAATCAACAAGAGCAACTCAGATTACAAACTTTTGAAACTGTGCATGATCAAGGAGGAAAATTACCCTTTGCAAATTAGCCATGAAATACATAGCCCATCGCTAAAATGATGAAAAAAGCGAAAACAAAAATATTTAGATTATGCATTTATAGCACGTTTTATGGCTTGAGTTTGCAAGCCAGACTCAAGGATCTCTGTACATTTATAACTCAGGGATACCTACAAGTCTGCGGATACAAAGTGGAAAATAATATTTACAACACCCTATAAGGAGGACGCACACAAACTAAAAACTTGCTCGGGATTGACACGATTTTAATGCAACTTGCACCTTTGGTTTAGAGCAATAACGATAATGATGGTATGCCAATCGCTTGAGATCATAAGGGTTGAAAGCAACTTTTAGCTTACAACACAGACTTCGTGTCAATCAACAATTCACTTAAAAACAACAAGAGTATTTTAATATGAAATTTAAAATCAATATTTTCGCCCTGAGTTTAATCATTGGATTAAGTTCGATGGCTGCATCTGCATCTGGCTTACAAACTGTAAATCCACGTTATGTCAGTTCAAACTATGCAAAAACCAAATATCCAATTGTATTTAATCATGGGATGTTCGGTTTCACACGTCTGGGGACTTCCTCCTTTGGCATAGATTATTTCTACCAGATCCTCCCTGATTTAGCTCGCAATGGCGCAAAAGTTTATGCGACACAAGTCTCCCCATTGGAGTCGACACAGGTTCGAGGTGAACAACTCTTACAGCAAGTCGATGAAGTCATCGCACTGACTGGCTCACCCAAAGTCAATCTGATTGGGCATAGTCATGGTGGCCCAACGATTCGCTATATTGAAATCGTTGCACCCACAAAAGTTGCTTCTTTAACTGCTGTTGCAGGGGCAATTAAAGGTTCTAAGATTGCGGATGATATTTTAAGTAATCGAGGTGCAAATACGCTGCTGACTATTTTTAGTCAACATATCTTAGCACCAGTGATTACGCTTCTCGAAGGTAATCCATCCCTCCCCCTCAGCCTAAATAACTCTTTACAAAGTGTGAGTGAAAAAGGGGCTGCTGAATTTAATGCAAAATATCCAAGTGCTGCGATTCCCAAAGACTGTGGCAATGGTCAAAAAGTAACAGCCAATGGTGTTTATCATTATTCTTGGACGGGTAAAGCCCAATTCACCAACATTTTTGATGTTATGGATGGCGTCATTTCCACACTCGCACCTTTATCTTATAAAAATTTAGATAATGATGGCTTGATGAATCGTTGCAATACCCATTATGGGCAAGTGATTCGAGACAATTATCGTCAAACGCACTTGGATGAAATCAATCATGTTTTAGGGCTACGTGGAATATTTTTTGCACCAAACCCACTTGCTCAATATCGTCAGCATGCCAATCGTCTGAAATTACAAGGCTTGTAAATATTGCCGATGAGAGGCGATAAAATGTACTGTTCATTCAGTATATTTTATAGTTGAATAGTAAATGATTCTGGATTCAAATTTTGTACTAAACATTGTATTGAATTTCGAATTCCAGAATCTGATTTGATATAAGATTTAAAAAAACAAAGAAGTTAAAAGTTTGTGTTCCTGCAAACATGATCAGAATCGAGGCTTTACACTCAATACATTTAAAATTGAGGTATGTAAATCGCCCAATAATAAAATAGATGGAGTTTTAACATGAAATATGGACGTATTATCGCGAGTCTACTGCTGGCGAGTACATTATCAACCGCATATGCATCTAACAATGCGCAAAAAGTGACTGTCAGTAAAGTAAACTCGGACTATGCAAAAACCAAATATCCTGTGGTATTTGTGCATGGTATGGCTGGATTTATTCGTGCTGGCGATGTTTTAGGACTAGACTACTGGTATCAAATTTTACCTGATTTGGCTCGCAACGGCGCCAATACATGGGCCACGCGAGTATCACCCTTTAATTCTACTGAAGTCCGTGGTGAGCAATTGGCTCAGCAAGTCGAAGAAATTCTGGCAATTACCGGCAGTCAAAAAGTCAATCTGATCGGTCATTCGCATGGTGGTCCTACCAGCCGCTATGTCGCAGGCATTATGCCTACCCAAGTTGCATCTGTAACTGCTGTTGGTTCACCACAAAAAGGCAGCCCTGTTGCAAATGTTATCTTAAGTATAGAAGGCACGCCGCTTCAAGGCTCATTGGTGAGTGTGGTCAATTTATTTTCAAAAGCAATTGTCTGGGCGCAAGGTCTTAACCCGAAAGAACTTCCCCATGATGCGTTAGCAGGTGGGAAAAGCCTTACCATTGAAGGTTCTGCGCTATTTAACAGTAAATTCCCGATGGGCGTTGGCACCACAGCTTGTGGTGAAGGGGCTTATCAAGAAAAAGGGATTCAATTCTATTCATTTACGGGCAATACAGCCGTCACAAATCTTCTCGACTTGGATTCGGCCCTACTTGGCACAAGTTTATTAATTAATGCTGGTCGTGATAATGATGGTTTAGTTCCACGGTGTAGTGCCAAATTTGGCAAAACGATTCGTGATGATTATCGTTGGAATCACTTAGATGAGGTCAATCAAATTTTAGGATTGCGTGCAATTTTTTCACCAGATCCAGTACAAGTCTATCGTGAACATACCAATCGCCTGAAACTACAAGGGCTTTAACTGTAGCAAGAAACAAAAAATGCGCCAAATGGCGCATTTTTTAGCTGTAAAGCAAAGTTAAAATTAACCTTGTTTACGCGCTGGTAATTTTTCACGAATACGCGCTGCTTTACCAGACAATTCACGTAGGTAATAAAGCTTAGCACGACGAACGTCACCACGACGTTTCACTTCGATTTTAGCAACGATTGGAGAGTGAGTTTGGAATACACGCTCAACACCAACACCGCTAGAAATTTTACGTACTGTGAACGCAGAGTTCAAGCCACGGTTTTTCTTCGCAATAACTACGCCTTCAAAAGCCTGAAGACGCTCACGATCACCTTCTTTTACTTTTACTTGAACGATAACTGTGTCACCAGGAGCAAAAGTTGGGAGGTCAGTTTTTAACTGTTGGTTTTCAATTGCTTGAACTAAAGGATGTTTACCACTCATTGTGGGAATCTCCGTTTTGCGGGACAGAAGAGGTCTGCACAACCGCTGGGGATAGAGGCTAAATCGCGTATCAACCCGTTTATCTTTCCCTTTATTGCTGATGTTATTCAGATCAATAAAGAGCCTAATATAAGTACTTAATCATAAGTATTTTCTTGAAGCCGACTTCTTATGGAACTTACATTCCGCAGGACAACAATGATGAATGTTGTATCCCTGATAAGAAGCACAGCTTCTGACGTGCGTTGAAACAAACATAATCAATGCTTGCCTACCCTCGCTCATCTTTTAGCCATTTTTTTTGCTGCTTGGTCAACTCAACTTTTTCCACCAACTCAGGTCGGCGTTCTAAAGTGCGTTGATAGCGTTGCAAAAACCGCCATTTTTCAATATTGGCATGGTGCCCTGACTTAAGTACTTCAGGAACATCCAAACCTTCAAAATGATCTGGCTTGGTATATTGTGGGCAATCTAAAAGACCATCCACAAACGAGTCTTGCACTGCTGATTGTTCATCTGACATGGTATTCGGCAAACGTCGAATAATACTGTCCAATAAAACCATCGCAGGGAGCTCACCACCTGATAATACGTAATCTCCTATTGACCATTCCTGATCAATATATTTTTGGATCAAACGCTCATCAACACCTTCATAACGTCCACACAGCACAATTAATCCGTCATATTCAACAAATTGTTGCACTGCTGGTTCATTTAAGGTCTGCCCTTGTGGTGACATATACACTACAGGAACCTGAACTGCACCTGCTTGCTTTGCAAGCTCTTTGGCGTGGTGGATTGCTTTTGCCAAAGGCTCAGCCATCATCACCATACCTGGGCCACCACCAAATGGACGTTCATCCACTCGTTTGTAGTTACCCTCAGCAAATTCTCGCGGATTGATACAATGAACTTGTACAATGTCACGCTTTGCCGCTCGCCCGCTAATTCCGTACGCTGTAATCGCTTCAAACATTTCAGGAAAAAGCGTAATGACTGCAAAAAACATCGCAGACTCCTCTATTTTCCTGCTGCGCCAATCCTTATCGGATTAGAAATCTACGCCCCAATTGACATAGATACGACCAGCTTCGAGATCAACGCGTTGTACCACATCTTTATGCCATGGAATCATTCGCTCTTCGCCATCGATGCTATCTGCTGTTGCACGAACAACCATGACATCATTGGCGCCAGTTTCAAACAATTCGTGGATTTGACCAAGATTTACTTCCTGTTCTTCTTCATTCAGACCTAATACGGTTAGACCTTTTAAATCAGACCAGTAATACTCGTCCACGCCTGCTTGAGGCAGTTGCGATTTTGAAATCCAAACATTCGCGCCAACTAAGCTGTCTGCTGCAGTGCGATCACTCACACTTTTCAACGAAACAACCAAGCCTTTACCATGTGGTTTCCAACGTTTTACGTCTACAATTTGCCAACCTGCTTTGGTCTCAATGTACCAAGGGAGGTAGTCAAATATGTTGCTCATAGGTTCTGTATTGGAATAGACCCAGAGCCACCCATTTAATCCATATGCTGAACGTAGCTGTCCAATCTGAATACGATCTTCGGGCACATTCTGTGCTGGTGTCATGGGCTTACTGCCTAATTAAAGGTTTAATTATGCAGTAGCTGCAGCTTTCTTAGCTTGAGCAGCTAAAGAAGCAACACGTTCAGACGGTTGAGCGCCTTGAGCAACCCAGTGAGCAAAACGATCAGCATCTAAACGAAGTTTTTCTGCTTTACCTTGAGCTGTAGGGTTAAAGAAACCAATACGTTCGATGAAACGACCGTCACGCGCATTGCGGCTATCAGTTACGATTACTTGATAGAACGGACGTTTTTTAGCACCACCGCGTGCTAGACGAATTACAACCATGATAGAACCTTATAGTTTTTACGGATTATCCTTGTACCGACCATCGATACATTTCAAACCCCTTTCATAGAGGGCAATATTTTACGTTATCTTTGTCATGAAAGAAAGATCAAATTTTATTTATCCACAATTTTGAATTTAATTTTTATTTGCCGTCCCAGTTTGTGGTTGCTGAAGGGGTGCAAGTGGTACTTTTGGTCCAGCATTTTTGGCCTTGGTTATTTAGAACTATCGAACCATTTCCAGTTTGATTTGTATTTACAACAGGAGTTGCCGTTAATGTCCATGTACCTGCAGAAACATCTGCTAATGTTAATTTATATAGTTGCTTACCACTTGAGGGGTATTGTTCAACAATGCCCAATGTCGCTAAATCAACGGGATTACCGTCTTCTTTCTTCAAAAAAGTTGAGTTTAATGTTCTATATTTTTGTAATAAACCACCGATTCTAACCATTTCAGACTGCATATCAACACGATTTGCTTTTATTAAATAGTCTGTATAAATTGGATATGCGATTCTTGCTAACACCCCTAAAATTGCAACTACAATAAGGAGTTCAATCAAGCTAAAACCTTGTTCTTTTACCATGGTTGGCTTCCTGTCTTTGTCCCATCATTCCAAGGTTCACATTTAAAATTCACATCACTCGCTAAACGTGATTTACATTGCAACCCATTACTACTCATTAGAAAATAATTATTTTTAGCACTATAATTACGATTATTTGTATCTGTAGGTGGTGCTACTGAAATATACCAACCTATTCCTTGTACATCATCTGTTAAACTTTTTGAACTATCTTCCAAGTCTGAAATTTTCAGTGTATAGCCATCAGGTAACTCGGTAGCAGTCCCAGAGAAATTTCTATAATTAAAATTTCTAGATTTATATCTTTCTAATTGCTCAGAAAGTTTTAAGATTTCTTGTTGAACTTTTTTCTCGGTATTGGATTGAATCACATCCTTATAGCTTGGTATGGCTATAGCTGCCATTATTGCAATAATAATGACAACTATAATTAACTCAATAAGGGTAAATCCTTGTATTTTTTTCATGGATTCTTCCTTAACGTTCATACCAGCGCTGTGAAATAAACTTGGTTTTACTTGTATAATTTGTTAAAGGTTCAGTTGTAGGGAAATTTAAAACTAAACCACGACTCTTATCTTTACCACCAAAACTAATACCGATATTCCCTTTACCTAATGCAATTTCATTTGGGCGATTTTTGACAACTATTGTATTACCACTCAGCATAGTGCATTGCCCATAAGGTAAACAGAATTGATTTGCCTTACTTTCACCTCGAACACCACCATAACAATCAACGTCATCAATATCTATATTTGCGTTAAATATACTGACATATAAATCACTATCAATCGCAATATTATCATTGAGTACACGTTTTTTAGAGCCTAACGGATAGTACCACCCCCCCAAACTTAGACTTGTCGCTGTATTACCATCAGTATTTTTAACCAATTGTTTACTGCCGGTGGTCATTGAATTGATATCAACCGAATTTAACTCACTGTACTTTAATACGGATAAATTCCGGCGAGTTACATCTTTATCATAGATGACATATAGCGCATCATTTTTATTAGCTTCTGACATTGGTGAACTCAAGTTACCAGAACCTATTGTTAATACCGCAAATAAACTTCCACCATTATTATGGATGGTAAATGTAGGTGTAGAATAAAATCTTGGTACATCAGACGCATTAGACTGATTTAAAATTCGAGTGATACGTTTCGCTAAATTAACGGTATTTCCTGCTTGTTTTGAGCTGTCCAAATCAACACGCCATAGCTGTCCACCTAAATCACCAAAATATAGATGATCTACTAGACCATCAGTATTACGATCAACTGCTTTTATCTGACTCACGACACTGCGTTTCATGTTACTAACGTTAGTCTCAGTCACCTTGTCTGCTGTAGCATTCGCGCCTGCCCACCATAAGACTGAACCAGTTTCAGCATCAAAAATGTACACTCCCGCACCTTTATCAATACTGCTTGATGTTGGTGTTCCTATATTTTCATAAATTGGATCATAGCCACCACCAACAATCATCACCAACTTACGTGAACCTTGCCAGTTTATCCAAGCTAGAGTAGGTTTAGACCAGCTTTGCCCCATATAACTCATTGGCGAATATGCAGTAGCATCATCCGGACTTATTCTAAATTTGATTTTTGGCTTTCCGCTTGTAGCCGTAACATCAGATAAATCTAGAGCATAATAACTTCGCCCCCCCATGCGTAAACCACCATATAACCATTGCTTACCACCACTCACAGTTACAACAGGTTCTGTCGCATTGGTACCAGACTTCGTCACATATTCAGTATACGCTGTCCAAGGACCATCAACCCCATACTCCAAGTTTCTTCCTTGATTTTCTTGATTTAAAAAACCTTTGCTTTGTTTCTCAATCATTTCATTAGGAGCAAATGTAAATACTTCTTTACCAGCATTACTATCTGTCGCACTATCGCCAGCACGAATGACATGCAATAATCCCTGAGTTGTTCCAAAAACAATTAAGTCATCACGATCTTTATAACTTAAATCACCTGTTTTAGCATCAAACTGTGTTGTTCCTTTTTGTGTAATTAATAAAGGCTTTGAATGCATCACAGCACCCATCTGCCTAAGTGTTGCGTTAGATTGTGTTAAAAAATTAACAAATGCTGTATTCGCAGAATCATTATTACTTGTTGTTAGGTTTGATGCCATTGCTGAGGTTACATTATAGCCAAACAATGCCGCGAGATAACCTCGCTTTGTATCTAGACTAAAATTATTCGCAGGATTATTGGCTTTTAAATCAGCACTACTCACTTGTAATAACGCTTTATCACTACCTATACTTGAAGCGACGCCAGCGTCACTTACTTTTCGATCTGTATAAATAACCCGTTCACTATTATTCACATTACCAAGTTTAAATTGACTTAAGGCACCACCAACCTTTACTTCAAGCTCTTTTTCAATATCAACATTATTTTCTTGAATGATTTTGGTAATCGTCTTTTTAATAGAAGTATCTGCCCAATAATCATTTGGATCATCAACACTAATACCTTTCGCGGCATCAAATATAATTTTATTATCGCGATCCTTAATTATATTATCCACAACTTGATACTTCTTAAGATTACCTACCCATGTTGTTACTTGAGCATCTGGTGCAGGATCAAATTGCGGGAAATACCCCCAAGGTTGGATGTTTTGTGTATCTAAATTATCTACAGGAATTGTAATTGAACCAGTAGTGACAGGTGGAATATACTTCTGAAGTTTCTTAAGAAAGGCATTGACACTTGCAACCACATCAGAATCATTACTACCAGAATACCATCCCCCCTCTCCAAGTGTTCCCCATTTTTGAGCATCTTGTACATCACTACCTGTACCACTATTAAAGTCTGAACCAAAGCCTACAACTGCAGTTTTTATTCTTACCCCAGCAGGGTTTAAATTAGGATCCAATAGTGCTTTCGTATATGCTCCGATACAGTCCCAACCATTTGGTCTACTCATTGTACCGTTAGTACTATAATTATTTAATAAACCTAATGTACTTGAATTACTACACGAAAAGGACCCTTTTTTTGACCCCAGAGTATTTTCCATGAAAGTCTGTAATGTACTTTTATTTTTATTATAATAATATTGAGGTTGACCATCCGTTAGGAAGTAAATTCCTTGAGTATTACATTGCTTTGTTTTTGTTACAGATGAAGGAGCTATATAGTTATTTCCATTCTGAATAGCTGTTAAACCATTGGAGTTACTAAACCCGCTACCAGTTAACCCTTTTGTAGACTGGCCCATCATATAAGCAGCAACTTCTGCAAATGCATATCCAGTGGGAGTACTATCATCTGCATTTAATAAATTTACTGCTCGTAACATCCTCTTACGATGAGTATCTTCTGCAGTACCTGTATAAACTTTATACTCGACTAAAGAAACTGTACCACTTTTTTTTCCGTTATAACGAGTATAAACCAAATTTTGATAATAACGAGTTGTCCAACAATAACTCCCATACCATTCAATACATTCACTTGTTGTTGCAGGATAAGTTGAATTGTTCTGAAGCAGAGTTCCATTACCATCATTAGTTGCCGTCCATGAATATGCGTAGTTAGTGCTTGTTGTATTAGAAGTAACTGTACCAAAATCAGTAGCTCGCTTTGTTGTAGAAACCCAACTATTATCTTTACAGGTATTGTCAGAATTCCATTCTATACACTCTTCAAATTGTTTAGCACCATTATCCTGTAGATTCGACGTAGAAATATTACCATCACTATACGAATATTGAGTTGTACTTAATGTTGACCAACCTCCCCATGTTCTATCTCTATATTCCCCTTTTACGGTAATTTTTGTGTAAGCTTGCTCAGCATTTCCTATTTTTGGCTGAATTTCCCTAAATACTTGTGCATTTGGAATATACGTTTTATCTCCTAAAGCACGAGCCTCTAACTTAATACGTCCATTAGATCCGGCAAATTCAGAGAGACCAACAACCAATTTATCAGGTAAAGCATCTGTATTAGCATCCCCTTGCAGGAGCTTTATCATCCCATTCTTTAAACTTTGAATTCTGTTTTCTCTATAGTTATTATTATTAGGGTTCATACTTCCAGATACATCAAGCATAAACATAATTGTTGTTTCAGAGGTTTGAGGTGCTTTATAGAGTTCCGTATCACTTGCATAGCTCGGTAAAGCAGAACAAACTAAGGATGTGATAAAAGCTGTTTGTATCGCAACAACTATTTTTTTATATTTAGTTTCCATGAGATATCCCCTTTACCTTAACTCTTAGTCGCATAACTAATCACAGCATAATCCATGACTTGTTGACTATATGGCACACCCAAATCAGAAAAACATTCTGCAACTGTTTTTTGTTCTGCGTACTTTGCAGACTTGTCATTCAAATGTGTCTTAAAACAATCATTAATTTGGCTTGAAAAACTAGACCATCCAGAACCACTACCACTAGCTGCACCTGGGATAATCGTAGTCACAATAATTTGAACAGGTTGTACCTGATCAAGTTGAACAGTAGAGGTATCTGTACCAGTTGGGAAATATTTAAATGGTACGTCCGTATTACTACTACTTTTTTTCACAGCAATCTGAGAAATCATAATATCTCGTCCACTGCTATAATCATTTTTTGTATATTGACAATAACCTGCAACGCCCAACTCGCTGTTATTTACATCTGTAGCACTGACAGGGTAAATAACACTTGCCTGTTGAATAGAAAATAATTTGGCTTGGGTTTTAGGTCTATAGCAGAAAACAAGCTCTTTATTTAAAAAACTATCTGACTTCACAATCCCAAATAAGCCTAATGAACTTAAATTTTTCTGTAAAGTTGCTGAATCCTTATTATCTTTCTCAAGTGCAAAGAACACAGCATCTGCGGTCTGCTGATTCAAACTTTGAATCTGACTATTCGTCGCAATGCTTAACCCTGTTAAACTCTGTTTCACCGCCAAAGTACCAATTAAAACCATTAAAATAAGTACAAATAGTACAGCGATAATCGTGACACCTCTTTGATGGACTCTCATTTATAAATCCTCCATGAGGCCATAGCCATTTCGTAATGCGACTGTCTGACTGATTACATCTCGAATGTATTTAGGATCTGTATCTGATGTACCTAGCGACACGACTTGATCCAAAATAGTAAAACTACTCGGTAATTTATCTTTTTCCGAAATAGAATCATAACCACGCACTAGAGCACCCAACTGAATCGACATAATTCGAGGTCTAGCAGCCCCAGCCTTAGTCAGTGAGTTTGTTGCTCCCATATACTGGTCAATCGTTATATAGCTAAATTCATCTGTATTATTTTGCTTAATCCCAAGTAATACATGAAAATAATCAACACGACGCATAATGATTTGGCTACGCTCACCCAAACCTGAAATATTTGTAGGTAAAGCATCCGTTTCTACTAACGTTTTATAACGACCAGCGTCACAAACTAAAGCCAAATTCCCTGCGGAGCCATCTTGTCGTAAAAAATATCGTTGTACAATAAATGTGCCTTTGTCTATATCGTCTTGTGAAATTGAATTACCCTCACAGTCGAAGCCATTTGGATCAAAGGCTTTATACTGAATGACCAATTGATCACTTTTTATATTTACATTTGACAATCCTACTTTAGCTTGGGTGAAATTCGTTAAATTTGCTGAATCACCAGAAATAAAATATGGAATATTTGCCGTTGCAACTTTCTTCTCATCCTCAGTTAAACCTGTGTAACTTTTTATTGTTGTAAATACGATTCCACTGTATTGATTACGATCATTAACAACCGCTAAATCTGCATCTAAATTAGCGAGTTTTATATCTTTTAGGATATAGTTTAAACCAAAATTTCCATTATCTTGTAATTCTGCTAAGTTCTTCTGAAGCCCATAATTAATACTGCCTGTCAAAAATAACTGCATAGCTGCTGCCATGATCAATAGCCCAATAACTAATGCCAACATTAACTCTACAAGCGTCATACCTTTTGAATAATTCATTAGTAGGCCTCCAAAATGACACATTTAGAGTCTTTATTATAAGAACCATCTTTAGTGCAACTATTTGTCGAACCACCATTAGAAGGATCCGTTTCATCCCAAGCTACAAACACACAATAGCGACTTCTGGTCATATTCCCTGGACAATCACTAATGGCTGCTTTCATTCCATTCAAAAATGCTTTATATAAAATTTGATTTACATCTTCTTCTGCAAATTTCTGGCTAGAACACTTTGTTGTATTACTACATTTTGCCGAATAGCTAGTCGCATAAGTTCTCCCTGCAAAAGCATTTGCGTATGCATCAATCACTTGGTCTACATTATCTACTTTAATTGTTATATTTTTGGATAAGCCTTGGTTATTTGCCCGCATCCGCTCAGATAGATCACGAGCCAAACTCATCGCTTGAATGCGTTTAGACGCATCAAGAGAAGCTTCCATAGCTCTCATTTGCAACATCGCAAAACCTAACACCCCAATTGATAACAATATGAGTGCTACAATGACTTCCATCATACCTATTCCCTTTTGGGAAGATACTGCTTTCATCATGAGGTACAATCCCCGTCAAAATTAGATTTATTCGTTGTTGTAACTTTGCCAAAATTTGTTAAATATACGTATTTACTATAGGGATTACTCGAAACTTGTATTTCTAAATTTTGAGGAAAATCCTCTACATTTCCTTGTGGCAAAAATACAATTTTAGTGAGTGTTGGAATCGTTGAACTATAACCCCATGTCTTTTTCCCAGCATTATCGGTATTACAGACACCTGTTTTAAAACTTAAACTTTGCCCTGAAGGTATATTCCAATATTTACTTTGAGCAGAATCTTTTCCAGCTGAGTTAAGATTAACTGTAACTTTTTTTCGGAATACAGCGGCATCAGACCTCGCTTGAGTCAATATTTTTTCTAAATCAACAGAAGTTCTCTCAAGCTTTCTTCTTATCGTTAAATCTTGAATTTTTGGCGCAGCAATTATAGCAACAATCGAGATAATGATTAGAGTGACTATTAATTCAACTAAGGTGAATCCTCTATTATTTTGCATTGTTACTCCCCTTGCAACAAAAACCTTACCCTATTAAAAATCATAACTTAAATACTTACAAAACCAATACAAGTTGGATAAAAGGCATAAAAAAGCAGATAACTGAAATCTCAGCTATCTGCTTAAAAAATAAAGTTTAAATTTAAGCTTGGGTTACATGAATCCGTAGCTCTTTTGGCAGGCTAAATGTGATGTTTTCCTCACGACCATTTAACTCTTGTGGTGCTGTCGCGCCCCAGTCCTGTAAGCGTTGAATTACTTGTTTAATTAAAATCTCAGGTGCAGATGCCCCTGCTGTAACGCCGATCTTATGATTTGGGTTAAACCACTCCTGTTTTAACTCATCTGCGTTATCAATCAGATAGGCATGTTTCCCCATGCGTTCAGCCAACTCACGTAAACGATTTGAATTCGACGAGTTTGGAGAGCCAACCACCAACACCACATCACATTGTGTTGCTAAATCTCGCACAGCATCTTGGCGGTTTTGCGTGGCATAGCAAATATCATCTTTACGAGGCCCTTGAATTTGAGGGAATTTATTTCGCAAAGCATCAATTACTTTGGCCGTATCATCTATAGATAAGGTTGTTTGGGTCACAAATGCTATTTTTTCAGGATGATGTACTGTTAATGAAGCGACATCTTCTTCATCTTCAACCAGATAAATTTCACCACCATTCTTTTTGTCATATTGCCCCATGGTCCCTTCAACTTCCGGGTGACCTTCATGGCCAATCAAAATTGCTTCGGTGCCTTCACGTGCATATTTCGTCACTTCAATATGTACTTTGGTGACCAATGGGCAGGTTGCATCAAATACTTTTAAACCACGACGTTCTGCTTCTTGTTGAACCGCCTTTGATACACCATGTGCGCTAAAAATAACAATATTATCGTCAGGCACTTCATCTAATTCATCCACAAAAATTGCGCCACGCTGACGTAAATCGTCAACCACAAATTTGTTATGAACCACTTCATGACGAACATAAATAGGTGGATTAAAACATTCAAGCGCACGATTGACGATGGCAATTGCACGATCTACACCTGCACAAAATCCACGCGGATTAGCCAATACAATTTCCATAAAACCCTCAATGCTCACTTCAATGGTGGATATATTTTATCGATTAAACACAAACAATGTGTAAAAACAGTTTTGTTTGTCTTCGCTCTACTCTAAAATAGAGAAGATATTTTATCATATCAGGAAAAATATCATGTCGGGTCTATTGTTTGTCGTTTCTGCGGCATCAGGAACAGGCAAAACATCTCTCGTTAAAGCGCTACTTGAGCGTGTGAGCAATTTACACGTTTCTGTTTCACATACGACTCGTGGTCAGCGACCTGGCGAACTCGACGGTGTTCATTATCACTTTACCTCTAAAGAAAACTTTCTTGATCAAGTCAATCAAGGTGGTTTTATTGAGTATGCAGAAGTTTTTGGTAATTATTATGGTACTGCGCAAGCAACTGTAAAAGACCAATTGGCAAAAGGCCATGATGTGCTACTTGAGATCGATTGGCAAGGTGCTGAGCAAGTTCGTAAACTTTTTCCTGAATCTAAACAAATTTTCATTCTTCCTCCAACGCAGTTTGATTTACGTCAACGTCTCTCAAATCGTGGCACAGACTCTGTTGAAGTTATTGAACATCGCTTAAGTTGTGCAGTGGAAGACATGCAACAATATGTCAACTTTGAATACATCATCATCAATGATGATTTCAATAAAGCGTTACATGATTTGGAATCTGTTATTAATGCCAATCGCTTAAAAATAGATCAACAGGCAAATCGTCATCAGGCTTTAATTACCAAACTGATTACACCACAATCTTAGATCTAAATACTTATGATCTAAATGCTTTCTAAATAAGCTTCGATTAAAACTTGAGTCTATGATGAAAGCATTTTATACTGCACAGTCTATTTAAAAAATTTGTATTCAAACGAGAATTCTTATGGCACGCGTAACCGTTGAAGATTGTTTAGACCATGTGGACAACCGCTTTGAGCTTGTACTAGTGGCAAGCAAACGCGCGCGTCAATTGGCACGTCAAGGCATTGAACCGACTGTTGAGTGGGACAATGATAAGCCGACTGTTGTTGCATTACGTGAAATTGCGATTGGTCATGTGACTAAAGATATCTTGAAGCAACGTGATCAAGATTACCAAACGTCTAGTCTTGACCTTGCTTTATCAGCAAACAATCTTAATCTTGAAGGTTTTTCTTTCCAATAAGCTGAGCCTTTGTAAAAAGCCTAGTTTTTCAACTAGGCTTTTTTATTTCAATTATTTTGCAAAAAGTTTTACCAATCAATCGACAAAATTCAAAATATTTGTTAAAAAAAATAGATATATTTGATGTCTAGAAATTGACAAGCGGCTCAATATGCTTTTCATTAAAGCATTAGGAAAAATATTTCAAATTTGTAATTTAAGATAGGTGTTCTATGCCAGGCCAACAGGTCAGCCAATCCAAGCAACAGTTGAATGTAATTATCGACGCGTACTTAAAACCAAGTGATGTCGAGCGAGTACTTGTGGCTTGTGATTATGCTGATATTGCGCATGATGGTATTACACGTAAAAGTGGTGAACCCTATATTTTACACCCGATTGCGGTGAGTTGTATCTTGGCACATATGCGTATGGATGCCGAAACGCTCATGGCAGCCTTATTGCACGATGTGATTGAAGATACAGACTTTACCAAAGAAGATATCACTGAAAAATTTGGTAAAACCGTGGCTGAATTGGTCGATGGGGTCACCAAACTGAGTCATTCCAGCGATAAAGAATATAATAAAGCTGCGTCTTTCCGTAAAATTCTTCAAGCTACCCTACAAGACCCCCGTGTCATTATTATCAAACTCGCCGATCGTTATCATAATATGACGACTCTAGGTGCTTTACGGCCAGATAAACGTGCACGCATCGCACAAGAAACTTTTGATATCTTTGTTCCTATGGCACGGCTTGTCGGTATGAACGAGATGGCGGATAACTTAGAACATCTGTGCTATCAAAACCTAGATCTCGATATGTACAATGATGTACAAGAAAATTTACTCAAAACCAAACCTGAGCGCTGTAAATATCAATCGGTTTGGGAACAAAACTTAGCTGAGTTGCTCAATAATTATAATATTCAAGGGCGCATCAAAAAGAAAAACAACAATATTGAACTCTTACGCCACTTTGTAAAAAATGAAATCGACTTACAAGAGCTCACCCATAGCCATGCTTTTGAAATTGTTTTACAAAGCATCGCGGATTGTGATCGCTTGGTGGATGCCTTACGTGAAAATTTCCAAGTCATCGACTATGAAGACCATATCCGTCGCCCATTACCAGGCGGAAATCAGTCTTTAATGATCAAACTCAAAGGTGAACGTACCACGTTGTCCTTAACCATTCAAACCGAGTTGATGCGTAAAGCTGCGCGCTTTGGTGTGGTCCTCGGTGAAAATGCGCCACAAGCTTGTCGCTCTGCGATTCAAGCCTCCATGAAGAATTTAGATCTTCTTGTCGGTGGTGAATGTGCAAAAACCACATTTAGTGATCTACTTGATTATTTACATCAAGAAAAGATCTGGGTCTACACCCCACATGGACAGCTACATGAATTACCACAAGGTGCTACAGCCGTTGATTTTGCGTATTCTGCGAGTTTATTTTTAGGCAACCATGCGGTGGGTGCCAAAATTAATGGTGAAATTAAACCACTTTCAACTCCTTTGGTGAGTGGTCAGGTGGTTGAAGTCATTACCGATGTATTGGCAACACCAAACCCAGACTGGTTAAGCTTTATTAATACCCAAAAAGCGCGCCGTGCGATTCAAAATATCTTGCGAGATCAAGATCCAGATGAACAACGCCTAGTGGGGCAACAAGCGCTCAATCGTGCTTTAAAACTGTTTAATCGCTCGACCAAAGACTTATCTGAAGCGGATTGGAAAGATTTATTAGAATGGCGCCATGTACCCGATAAAGACACCTTATTTGAACAAATTGCAGTAGGTGATCTACTACCACAACTGGTCGCCAACCATTTATTTGCCCATTCTAAAGCCAATGAAGAACACGCTTCAAACCGCCTCATCCAAGGTACAGATGGTGTTGATGTAAAATATGCACACTGTTGTAACCCAGTCTTGGGAGATCCTATTCAAGGACATTTATCCCGTCGTGGTTTAATTGTGCATCGTGCACGCTGTCATAACTTATTGCACGAACAACATTTACATCCTGAAAATATCATGTCTTTACAGTGGACATCGGAAGAAGAAGACGATGTGAACTTTAATGCTTATTTGAGTATTGATCTTATTTTAACCGATGAACAAATTTCAGAATTGATTTACTTATGTCGTAAAGCAAAAACTGGGGTTGAATCAGTACGCTCTCATGAAGATAAAACCTATGTGAATATCGTGGTGAATAATCGCAAACAAATTGCGCAAATCATTCGTGAACTCCGTATGCAATTTGGTTTTCCTCGTATTAGTCGAATGTCTATGCCAGTTTCAATTAATGAGACGCTAAAAGCAAAAGCGTGCTAAATTAAGACCTGTAATGTTTATCGATAATCTTCGATGCACTTTGCATGCCATTCATGCTTTATGATGAAATGATTTGAAATCAAGGAGAAATCAATGTCCCGCCAAGTGATCCATACTGAAAATGCCCCTGCTGCAATTGGTACTTATTCACAAGCCATTTTAGTAGACAACACATTATATCTTTCAGGGCAAATTGGCTTAGACCCATATAGCATGGAATTGGTCGAAGGCATTGAAGCACAAATTCGACGTGTTTTTGATAACTTAAAAGCAGTCTGTGAAGCTGCAGGCGGTTCTTTAGCAGATATTGCAAAGCTCAATATTTTTCTTACCGATTTATCCAACTTTCAATTGGTCAACCAGATTATGGGCGAATACTTTGCTCAACCTTATCCTGCACGTGCAGCATTAGGTGTTGCTTCTTTACCTAAAAATGCATTGGTTGAAATGGATGGTATTGTCATTATTCCTCAATAATATCAGCCAAAACTAATTGTTTGATTTTAAATAATTTAAAAAATAAAATTAAATACTACCGATCAGGTGGTATTTTTTTATTCAAAAAGCCAATAAAGATTAATGAGATTTCAAATGAATTTCATTGACAAATGATAACAATTATCAATAATATTAGATATCGCATTTAACCTTAGGGTTGAGTTTTATGTACGTTTGTTTATGTCGTGGTATTACAGATCAAGATATCAAAGATGCAATGGCAAATGGTGCAGAGAGCTACCGTGAAGTACGTGAATTATTAGACTTAGGCACGTGCTGTGGTCGTTGTGCCCCTGAAGCAAAAAGCATTATTAATGAAGAACTATCGCTGATTGCAGCACGTATTTCTGTTGCCGCGTAGCTTTTAATTTAAAAATTCAAACATAAAAATAAGTTCAGATTTATAACGACAATAAATAAGTTTTTTAATGATCCCCAGATCATTCTCCTCCCCCCGCTTCGACTCAAAGCGGGTTCGTTTTTTCAATCAGTCTCTTTTAGCCAAAACGACATCCCTATTGTTTTTGATTGCGATTTTCATTTGCCGTTCCATAAACTACTCGTAACCCTGCAAAAAGTTGATTAATATAGAGCCATATCAAATTACCTTAATCATTAAATTTCAATGACTCAGTTTAAATTCACGTTAAGGTAAAAAATTAGAATGGAGTTTTAACCATATGCAAGGCAATCGAGACGTAATTAATCAGCTCAATCAAGTGCTTTATCATCATTTGACTGCGATTAACCAATACTTTTTACACTCGCGTATGTTTAATGATTGGGGAATCGAGAAACTTGGTTCGGCTGAATACAAAGAATCTATTCGCCAAATGAAGCACGCGGATAAGATCATTGAACGTATTCTTTTCTTGGAAGGCTTACCGAACCTTCAACATTTAGGCAAGTTGTACATTGGTCAACATACAGTTGAAGTTTTAAACTGTGATGTACGCAAAGTAAAAGAAAACATTGATGCATTAAAAACAGCAGTTGCACTCGCTGAAAGCAACTTAGATTATGTGACTCGTGATCTTGTTCAAGAAATTCTTGAAAAAGAAGAAGAGTTTTGGGATTGGACAACCACCCAACTGGATCTAAGCGAAAGTGTTGGCATCGAAAATTATATTCAAAGCCAACTATAATTTTTTAAATATCACAAAAAAATCCCCCAACTGATTGGGGGATTTTTTATTTTATTTCGAAATGTGACGATGCAAAATTTACAATCATCAAAATTCACTTTTATGAAATGGTATTATTTTCCTACAACAGATACAGGTAACAGATCTTGATAACTCTTATCTTGCCGGTGTAGTGTATTAAGAATCCATAACTGATGTTCAGCCTCAACTTTTTTACCATTAAAAGCCAAGATCTGTGCATATTTCTGAATATCATATGCAGAAGCTAAGTTCGCTACCATACGTCCCATATCTTGCAACTGCTGATCCGACATTTTTGTATATGGATTTAAGCCAATCCACCAGACACGTTCTTTAAATTGCGTCAGCAACAAAATATCCTGATTCATCACTGCTTGCTGTGAAGCACTTAACGGTGTTTTCTTATTCACAAATACGCTTTGTTGGCGGTATAAAATATAGTCTCGATAAATTACTCCCACCAAGACCAAACCAATCACAATAATACTTACTGTAATCGAAGACTTTAAGTTCACTGTAGGCAAACGAGAATACTGAGCTTGAATGATCCCCAATAAAAAACCTAAAGGGAGTAAGAAATATGCATAGTGAATTGGGTATTCCAATAAAGCATGAATCAAAATGGCACAGACCATCAAACCTGCTGCAATCGAAACCGCATCTTTAATGCCCTTATTTAGCCAATACAACCAACATGCGACATAAACAATAATCAATCCACCAATCGGAATACCATTCCAAATCAGCAAATCCAAAATCACATTATGTGCAGTTTTATACCATTCATGTGATGGATATAAATCAAAAGCAGCGATTTGCGCCATCCCTGTTTGATTCCAGCCATAACCAAACCATGGCTTTTCTGAAATCGCGACTAGAGCTTGATTCCACATATCTAAACGGAGATAACCCGATGTTGCTCGCTCGACCGCTGAAGATGTTTGCGTTACTTCTTGTGTCGCTACAGCTGCAATCCACTGATTCAGTATTGGCAAGCATGCAATCAAAGCAATAAACACCCCACTCCATGCGAGCAATTTTACAAACCCAAAACGTTTAGTTTGACCGAATTGCTTGATGGTCAAATAAATCAAAGTGAACAAACATACCACCCAAGCAGTACGAGATTGAGTCAATGCAATGGTCAATAGAAAAATAAAAGTTGATGGTCCGAGTATGTAATTTGGCAGTATCTTCTTTTCATAAAAATATAAACATGCAAATACCCCCATACACATAAACGTCGCCAGATTATTCGGCTGGGCAAAGTTTGCATATGGACGGTTTTCGCGTAACCTATTCATTAATGGGCTAAAATAATCATTTATATTTAACCATTGGCAAATTGCAATAAAACTTGAAAGCATCGCACCCGTAAAAACCACAAGGCAAAACAATTTAAAGACTTGTTCTCTTTGACCTTTTTCACCCACTGCCAAGTTATAGCCAACAACCAGCATCAACCAAAACATCGCAATATAGGCGGTACAAAGCAATGCATTACTAAAATACAAAATTTCTCCAAAGCCCCATTGTATCAATGGGATTGCCAATACAGGCAATATAAGCACTTGCGGTTTTGGAATTTTTAAATCTTTATTTAGAAAAGCACTGAGTAGCACCAAAGCCGATAGAAAAGTAAGCGCTTCACTACCAAAGGTTGTCCATGGCATTTTATGAATAGGTAAAAGCCAAGCAAGTAAAAGCAATACGGCTGAAAGAATGTAAGGAATGGCTTTCATAGGAAAAGTGAAAAGAAAAACTGAGCCTATTATAGCGTTTCTAGCACTTTTTGTTTAAGGAATGATTGTACAGTTTGCACCTTTACTCAAGTCACAACGGATATCTACTGTAGATGAATGCTTACTTTTTGCCTCAATAATTAGATTGGTTGTCGATTCATTCCATAAAGAAGCATCTGTAATAACCTCACATGCTGATGATTTTGGTGAATGCGGGAATGTATTTGCTTCAGATACAAATATTACATAAAAAACACTATTTGCATAAGCTTTCGCCTCTGAAAGACATGCAGTTTGTTTCGCTTTCCGACTATAACTATTATAAGCAGGAAAAGAAATTGCAACCAGAATACCCATTATTGCAACAACAATAATTATCTCTATGAGACTAAATCCATTATTTTTTTTCATCATCTCTCACCAATTTCATTCACACGAATAGGTTGATTATTTTTTACAGATTTATATATATCATCATATGTATAATTTACATGATACAAATCATACAAAATCTTATAATAATCTCTTGCCTCCTCAAACCTACCATTAAGGATTAATATTTTAACAATATTGATAAGATTATACTCAGTAGGTGCCGTTTTTATAAAATTTTTATAATATTTAATTTTAGCATCAGACATCATAGATGGTTTTTTTTCAAAAACCCAGTTTTTCATTGTATCTAATCGACCCAAAATTAAAATCTCTTCTTTTATTTCATTTTTTTCGAACTCTTCACTATTATAGTTAGCTATTATATACTTTATATTTAAGTAATCCCTAATGATTGCACCAAAAATAATAATTGAAAAAATAAAAATAATTGGAAAAGTTTTTTTATTTAATTGAAAAATCTTTAAATCATAATTCTCTCTTAATAAAAAACCAATCAAAAAAGCTATGATTAATAAAAAACAAGCATAATTTTGTGGGAACTCTAGTAAAGCATGAACTATAAAACTTACAATTATTAACCTAATTAAAACCATTTTTTGATTAGATGTAAAAAAAACCAACTTTAATAAATATAAAGCATAAAATATAATGATACTTCCAATTAATATGCCATTCCAAACTAATAGTTCTAAAATAATGTTGTGTGCACTTCTAGTCTGTTCACTATGAAACACAGTTGTAGAAGCAATTATCTGTGCATATGCTGTTTGATTCCATCCATAACCAAACCATGGCTGCTGATAAATTGCGACCAACATTTGTTTCCATATTCCCAATCTCAATGAACCAGTTGATAAACGATCATTCACATTTTGCGTAGACAACAAACCTAAACCAAAGCCATTTAAGAAATTATTTAGATAAGGTATCGTAAATAAAAAAATAAAAAATAATACTGAATAAAAATAAATAGTTTTTTTCTTAACCACCTTATCTTGAATAAAAAATAAGCACACACCAATTATAATAAGCTCTATCCAAGCTGTTCTTGAATAGGATAATGCTATAGCAAACAAAATTAAAAAAGAAAAAACACTTGCCATTTTCTTAGTAATCTTTAAATCTTTTAATAAAAAAAGATTACTCAACAAGCCAAATACTAAAAAGGTTGCCATATTATTAGGTTGAGCAAAATTTCCAAACGGACGATCATGATGTAATGGTGCTATCAAAAAAATATTCTTTTCTAAACCAAACCACTGTAATAAAATAATAATTACACTTATTAATGAAGAGATTAAAATAGAACCTGAAAGCAATATTAATGTTCTTTCCTTAAGTTCTATACTTGCAGTATTAAACCCAATTATCATTGATAGAAAAACACAAAATAAGTATGAAAAACACAATAAAGCTGTTTCAAAGTATAATTCTATACCAAAAAAATATTGAAAAAATGGTATAATTGAAAAAAACAAAACAGGTAAAATTACTCTAGGAATAATAATATCTTTATCTTTGAAGAAAAAAATTAAGCAGAATAAGCTCAGAAAAGCACAAATCTCACTCACTATCATCAACCATGGATTAGCGTGAAAAGGACTTAACCATGCACAACAAATAAACAATAATGAAAGTATAATAATTATTTTTCTTAACAAAACATTCTCCAAAAAAAAAGGCTCATAAATGAGCCTTTTTTGATTTTAAATTATTGATTACCAGAAGTAGAAGATGCTGAGCAAGAACCTGTTTGATCACAGCTAATTGTTGCATCTCCATTGCCTTTAGCCGCAGCAGTTACACCAGTGAAAGTAGCAATTGTTTGGCCACCTGTAATTACAGTATTTTGACATGCTTTATTTGCAATCGAAGGAGCAGAAGCACCATCACTAAATGCAGCGACTACAGCATTAGCAAAACCTTTCGCTTCAGCCAAACATGCACGGTTTGCAGATTTGATTGTGTAGTTTTTATACGCAGGAATCGCAATCGCAGCAAGAATACCAATAATTGCAACAACAATCATTAATTCGATAAGAGTAAAACCCTTTTGAACTGATTTCATAACATTTCTCCAATGTTTTAAAAATTTTTATAGCTTTAGAGCAATTTATATGGCTGTTCTTTTTGTGGAAAAAATCAACAACCAATCGAGACTCTTTGATTTTAGAGAGAATGTAATGCTTTACAAGTTTTTTTTTACCGCTTATATTTTTACGTAATTATACGTAAAAAAGTGACATTTATTGTCACCAAAAACCCGATTAATTCACAATGATAGGGTTATTTGTTAACTCATTAACATTGGCAACCTGAGCATCTTGCTTACCATAAAATAAATTTAAAATTTGACCAATTTCTAAGACACCATTGGTGACCGCAGTTCGATAATTTTTATCTTTTAACTCTGAAATCATCGCATCGCAAATCTGTTGCCATATTTGCTGCGTTGTTGCTTGATAAATACCACGATCTATCACAATTTCGACTGTCTTTTCACATAAGTTTAAATACAGCAACACGCCACTATTATACTCAGTATCCCACACGCCCAATTCAGCAAACAATTGTTGCGCTCTTAAACGTGTATTTTGATGATATGCCTGATGACTTGGAATATGTCCCTCAATCACTACTTGTATTTCACCGACATGACCTTGTTCAGCTTGCGTCACAGTTTGTGCAATGACTTGTTGATCGTGCTTTGAAAAATAGCGTTTTGACGCGGGCATATATAAAACGTGTTTTAACCAACGTTTTAAGCTGGGTTGTACCTGTTCCTGTAACTTCGGTTCAGTCACAATTGCTGTTGTATCTGTTTTTGTTACCATGAGCCTGATGCTCCTCCACCGCCGAAACCACCGCCGCCGCCACTATAACCCCCACCACCGCCAAAACCGCCCCCTCCATTACTTCCACCACGCCCACCACCTGATAGAAACATTTGGAAAATAAGTTGTGCCAGTGACGTAATCAACAAGAAGAATATGCCAAAACCCAAAACTAGACTCATCACAATCCCTGAGCCATAAATAAGCCCTGCTGCGGTTGCGGTCACACCCGCAACGGCTGCACTTAAACGATTACCCACAATAAATGATGCAAAGATACCAATCACCAAAATCACCATAGCAGTGGTTAAGGTTCGGTCCTTAGCTTCTTGTTCTTGCAGTGCTTGAGTTTGCCGCGCTTTTAACTCATCCGCGGCTTGTTTGGCAATTTCAGGGTCAAGATTTAAAATACGCTCAATCTCATTGACACCTGCCTGTAAACCTTGAGCATATTGCCCCTGTTTAAAATCAGGGGTGATTTGATTGCGTATAATTCGACTAACCATAATGTCAGGAAGTACACCTTCTAAACCATAGCCTGTTGCAATATGAATTTTTTGATCATTGATTGCGACTGCAATCAATAAACCATTGTCTTGTTTTGCTGAACCTAACTTCCATTGCTCAGCAACCCGCATTGCGAAATCAAAAATTCCTTCTTGCCCCGTGGTTGGGACAATGATAATGCCGATTTGCGCTTTGCCTTGGCGGTATATATCACGAATTTGTTGTTCTAAATTTTGCTTTTCAGCTGCAGATAACACCTTGGCTTGATCAACGACAGGCTGATTCAGTGTGGGAATATTTCGAGTAGTTTCACCCTCTGCCATATCATTGGCAACTTGGGGTACGTTTTGTACGGGACTTTGAGGTCCTTGTTGTGTAGTTGGCGTTTGATTTACTTGATTTTGAGTATCTGGTGGTTTTGAACCGATCACATTGGGTAAATTAGTATTGGGCACCACTTTACCCAAAACAATCGCATCTTGCGCCTCTTGCTCATCTGTGGCTGTCGCAGTTTCAGCCCAGACACTCGATTGAACAGAAAGCATCAGTCCAAGAAATACAAATAATATTGTACTCATGTTTTTCATTACTGATTTTTCTCGCCATTCAATCATAGTTCACCTTTTATTTAACAATGAATATTCTTAGCCTATCTTTTTCAGCATGCTTTAAAGACAGTGAAATGAAATCACATCATTAATTAAAATTAACTGTTGGCGCTTTAGATGCACCCGCTTCTGCACTAAAGTTTGGCTTGGCTTTCATACCAATCACTTTAGCAGTCATTGCTTGAGGGAATTGACGTACATAAGTATTGTAATCTTGAACAGATTCTACATAACGTGTACGCGCAGTACTGATACGGTTTTCCGTACCTTCCAATTGAACCTGTAAATCACGGAACTGTTCATTGGCTTTTAAATCTGGATAATTTTCCGTCACCGCTAAAAGTCGCGATAACGCACTGGTCATTTGTGATTGTGCTTCTTGGTATTTTTTAAACAATTCAGGATCGTTCAATACTTCTTTATCTACTTTTAAACCTGCAACATTGGCACGCGCCTCAGTCACTTCAGTTAAAACTTTTTCTTCATGCGTTGCATAACCTTTGACGACATTGACCAGGTTAGGCACTAAATCTGCTCGACGTTGATATTGGTTTTCAACTTCTGACCATGCCGCATTTACTGACTCATCTTTGGCTTGCAAAGTGTTATAGCCACAACCTGAAAAAGCCAAAGTACTTGCCAATGTAAGTGCAACTAAACCTTTTTTCATTGAATTCATTGCCAATTCCTCAGAGATATTTATTTGTATTTGTTGATATCTCTGCATTCTATACAGTTTAAGGCAAAGTTTTGTTTAATTTCTGCTACCTAGCCAATGATCATACAATTAAATTTTTGAATGTTTGATAGATATTGACAAAAAATGCCTTAAAGCGAAACCATTTAGAAGGTTGAAAATAATCTAAACGTGTCTCAATTAATTTCGGGTTGAGATAGCCGATATCTTGAGCGCGCCGATAAAGCAAATCTACTGTTTTATCCGCCAAGTTATAATTCAGCATTTCAATATTGGCCATATTAAATATAATTTGCGCAGTGATTGGATCACGATCTACAAACCTTAACCGTTGATCCATTTGAATTTGGCTATCAAATAAGATTCTATTTAAATCATAATGTTGTTTTTGAAATTGTACAGTTTTAACCTTTGCCTTTGGTTCGGCTGCTTGACCAAAATCCAACCCCAAAACATCGTGATGTTGAATCCATGTAGAATCTTTTTGTTGTTGGATTTTCGCATCTAAAATTTTAACATGAATCCATTCACTGCCCTGATGAAGATTTGGATCACGTTGCATACCCTGTTCAATCCAATATTTTGCTTTTTCAGACTGCCCAGCCAGTTCATATGCTGTCCCTAAGTTCGCAGCGGTTTTAGCTAGATTTGGATGGGATTTTTCAATTTGTTTAAATATTTGAATCGCTTGATCGTATTGATGTGCATAAATCAGCAAGACACCATAATCATTTAAATCCTCAACAGATTTGGTTTTTGGTAAATGACCTTGCGCCAATTGCTTTTGAGCAGTTTTTTGATCTAATCCGCCATAACCCAACTCAAAAGCATAAGTATTGATACAGGCATGGGCTGTAACAGAGATCACGGACAGCCCAATCACAGGGATATAAAATTTTAGCTTCATCTTGTTATTCTCATTTTGATTATTTAAAAATTTTAACTAAGGATTTAAGCATATTTTTAAATGCATAAAAAAGCCACCCTAAGGTGGCTTCTTATTTCAATTACTTTTATTCTTCGTCTTTTTGCTCAGGTAAATCTTTCACAGCTTCTGCGATTAGACCAAACATATAGTTACCATAGGCATTGGTTTTATCATAATGAAAGCGCAAACGCGGAGTTACACGAGTTTTAATACGACGACCTAATTCGTGGCGTAAAAAACCAGATGCTTTATTTAAAACATCTAACGTTTCTTTATTTGCCGCTTCACTTTGCTCATCGCCAAGTTCACGCCCCATCACGGTAACGTAAACTTCTGCATAACCTAGATCTGGACTGACTTTCACTGCAGAGATGGTCACTAGACCACCTAAGCGTGGATCTTTCAGCTCTTGGCGGATCAGTTCTGACAACTCACGTTGTACTGTATCTGCCATACGCTTAAGACGTTGACTACCCGCCATTAAAGACTCCGTTTAATCAACTGAACATCATACACTTCGATTTTATCAAGTGCTTTGATGTCTTTATAACCTTTCACTGCAAGACCACATTCCATACCGGCACGAACTTCTTCAACCACTTCTTTATAGCGACGAAGAGATTCAAGCTCACCTTGGAATACCACAACATCATCACGTAGTACACGGATTGGTTTATTACGATGTAATACACCTTCGAGTACCATACAACCCGCAGCAGCACCAAACTTACTTGAATGGAATACTTCACGAACTTCTGCAACACCCAGAATTGTTTCACGGTGTTCAGGTGCAAGTTTTCCGCTCATTGCTGCTTTCACATCATCAATAAGTTGATAGATGATTGAGTAGTAACGAATGTCGATACCATCTGCATCTGCTTTTTGACGTGCGGTATTATCTGCACGTACGTTAAAACCAAGAAGTACCGCTTCTGAAGATTCAGCAAGAGTCACATCAGACTCAGTGATTGCACCAACGCCTGAACCAATGACACGTACTTTAACTTCGTCAGTTGCAAGATCAGCAAGTGCAACATGTAACGCTTCCAAGGTACCACGTACATCAGTTTTAAGAACAACATTTACAATCGGCACATCTTTCTTGCCCATTGATGCCATGATGTTCTCAAGACGCATTGCGCTTTGACGTTCAAGACGTTTTTGACGCTCACGATCCATACGCGCATCGGCAACTTCACGTGCTTTTTTCTCATCATTAACAACAAGAACTTCATCACCCGCCATTGGCGCTTCTGGAAGACCTAAAATTTCAACTGGAATTGAAGGACCTGCAGATTGAATACGTTGACCATTCTCATCCGTCATCGCACGAACACGGCCGTAAGATGCACCTGCAAGAACCAAGTCACCTACTTTCAATGTACCGTTTTGAACAAGGATAGACGTTACCGCACCACGGCTATTGTCTACACGTGCTTCAATTACAACACCTTGAGCAGCACCTTCTTCAGATGCTTTCAATTCTAACATTTCAGCTTGAATTGAAATCAAATCTAGAAGTTCGTCAATACCTTGACCAGAATGTGCTGAAACCATTGCAACCGGTACATCACCACCCCATTGTTCAGGCACGATTTCTTTGGTTGTCAATTCATTCAATACGCGATCTGGATCAGCTGATTCTTTATCCATTTTATTGATTGCAACAATAATTGGAGTACCCGCAGCACGCGCATGGTCAATTGCTTCCGCAGTTTGTGGCATTACACCATCATCCGCTGCAACAACAAGTACCACGATATCAGTCGCTTTGGCACCACGTGAACGCATTGCAGTAAATGCAGCATGTCCAGGCGTATCAAGGAAAGTAATAATTCCTTTATCCGTTTTAACGTGATAAGCACCAATATGCTGTGTAATCCCGCCCGCTTCACCTTGCGCAACTTTGGCACGACGAATGCGATCAAGTAACGATGTCTTACCATGGTCAACGTGACCCATGATCGTTACAACTGGCGCACGTGTTGTTTGTGCACCACGCGCTTCTTCAGCTGCTTCAAGTAGGTTATCTTCAGCTTGTGTATCAGATACACGTACTGGGTTGTGACCCATTTCTTCAACAATCAATGCTGCAATTTCTTGCTCAATGGCTTGGTTTTGAGTAACAAGCTCACCCATTTTCATGAGTGATTTAATCACTTCACGAACTTTAACTGCCATTTTTGCTGCAAGATCTGCAACAACAATGGTTTCACCAATTTCAACGTCATAAACTTGCTTTTTAACTGGTTTTTCAAAACCATGTTTATTGGCTTGGCTGGTTTTTAAACCACGTTTATGCGGGTTATGGCTGAAAGATTGCTCTTCCTGACCACGACGACCACCTTTTTTAGGAGAACGCGTATTTGCAGTATTGGTACCACGTTTGATTTCACGGTCTTCTTTCGCAAATGAATCTTCATATGCTTGACCAACCAAACCGGCAGCCAATGGTGAATCATCAACTACACGAATCGTAGTCGTTGTTTCATCAGAAGAATACTTAGACGCCATTTGACGCATTTGCTCAAGGGTACGTTGTTGAGCTTCTTCTGCTGACTTACGACGAGCTGCTTCTTCAGTCGCTTTCAGTTGTGCTGCTTGAGCTTCACGGGCACGTTTCTGCTCAGGGGTTTCAATGGTTTTTACGGTTGCTTTAGTAATCGGTTTATTGGTCGATTTACGTTTTACAACAACAGCTGCTTTTGGTGTTTCTTTCGCAGCAGTTTGCTGTTTTGCAGCAGCACGCATTTTTTCTAAATTCGCTTTCGCTGAACTTTCAGTTTTTTCAACTCCACTCACTACAGTATTTTGCTGTACTTTTTGAGTTGACGTCACTTGAGCATTTGCTTGAGCTTTCGCCAAAGCTTCCGCTTTGATTTGTTCAGGATCTGGCTTAGTAAACGTATGTTTCTTACGAACTTCTACGTTAATTGTCTTCGCTTTACCTGAAGTACTCGCAACTTTAGCTGTACTTGTCGTTTTACGTTTCAACGTGATTTGTCCTGCTTGTCCCGTATCTTGACCATGCGCTTTTTTCAAATGGTTCACGAGAACATCTTGCTGTTCAGTAGAAATTTTATCTTCAGCCTGTTTTTGTGGCAATCCAGCTTCACGCACCTGATCAAGGAGCTTTGCAACAGGAAGTCCTACGCTGACCGCTAACTCTTGAATTGACTTATCCGTCATGTATTACCTCCTAGTTAAACCATGATTCACGTGCTTTCATAATCAATTGACCTGCTTTCTCAGCGCCTAAACCGTCGATATCAGAGATATCATCCGTTGCTTGGTCAGCTAAGTCATCGATTGTTACCACACCACGTGCTGCTAAAGCATGCGCAATTTCAGAAGTCATTCCTTCCATCGCAACAAGTTCTGGACTTGGGTCCTGAATATCTTCTTGTTGCTTTAACGCATCAGCTAAAGCTGCTTCTTTTGCACGACTTTGTAGCAATTCAACTGTATCCGCATCTAATTCGATTTCATCGAAAGTTTCCGCAGGTACATAAGCGATTTCCTCAAGTGAGGTAAAGCCCATTTCTACTAAAGCCATTGCAAGATCTTCTTCAATATCAAGACGTGTTACAAACATGTCTAAATACTGTTGAGCTTCATTTTGTTGACGAGCACGGTACTCATCTTCAAGCATCATATCTAATTTATAGCCCGTAAGCTCTGATGCTAAACGGACGTTTTGACCTTGTGAACCAATTGCTCGCGCAAGTTGATCGCTGGTTGCAAAAATAATGTCTGCTGTACGCGCATCTTCATCAATCACAATCCCAGATACATCCGCAGGCTCTAAAGCGCTGGCGATATATTGAGCAGGATCATCAGACCACACCACAACATCAATACGTTCACCATTTAACTCAGATTGTACCGCTTGGATACGTGTACCACGCATACCAATACATGCACCGACTGGATCAATACGATGATCGTTGGTTTTAACCGCAATTTTTGCACGTACACCTGGTTGACGCGCTGCTGCTTTAATTTCAATGATTTCTTCAGAAATTTCAGGAATTTCTTTTTTCATTAATGCAATCAGCATTTCAGGTTTAGCACGTGACAACAAGAGTTGTGCACCACGACCTTCACGGTTCACATTGTAAAGAATTGCATTCATACGCTGTTTAGGGCGCAGAATTTCTTTAGGAATCATTTCTTCACGCGCTAAATACGCTTCTGCATTATCACCCAAGTCAATGATGAAGCCATCTTTGGTTTGTTTTTTCACTTCACCATAGATCAATTCACCGACTTTAGCTTCATAAGCATCCGCCACTAAAGCACGTTCAGCTTCACGAATTTTTTGCACAATGACTTGTTTAGCAATCTGCGCGGCAATACGACCAAAATCAATTGATGGTACTTCTAACTCACGGATATCACCAATTGACCATTGAGCAGGATCAACATCAGAAATCGCATCTTGACATGCTGGCATTTCATGATCTTCATCAGCAACAACTTCCCATTGACGGAAAGTGCTGTAATCACCTGTTTTACGGTCAATTTCTACACGTAACTGAGCTTCTTCCGAATTCGTTCCTTCGTAGAATTTCTTTTTCGTCGCTGCAACTAAAGCCTGTTCAAGCGCTTCAAAAATTGCTTCACGACTTACACCTTTCTCATTACTAACCGTTTCAACGACGGTGAGAATTTCACGAGCCATAAGTCACCTATTTATTCAGATTTCTATTTCTGGATTAATCCTGAAAGATCAAATTCGCTTTGTCTATATTGTTGCTATCGATCTCAAGTACTTGCTGTTTTTCAACTTCGACTTGAATGAATTCATTTTCTAAATCTACAGCAATTAATTTTGCTTGGAATTTACGGCGATTTTCAACTGCAGCAATCAAACGCAATGCAACTTGTTGTCCGATGTATTTTTCTAACTGCGCCAACTGGAAGAATGGTCGATCCCAACCTGGTGATGATACTTCTAAAGCATATTCACCTGAAATTGGATCATGTACATCTAATATTGCACCGACTTGCTGAGTCACACGTACACAATCTTGTACGCCAATACCACGACCTAATTCTGCTTCACCATCTTCATTGATTGTTGGTTCAGCATTTTCCACAACGTCTTTGTCGATATAAATACGCAATAAAGAACGCTTACCTTGAGGAATAAATTCGATTCCCCAAAGTTCTACATCACAAGCTTGCACTGCAGGAGTGATTAGATCTTGAAGTGCTTGAGTTTTATTTGATAGCTTCATTTACTCTCGTCATATTTGTGCGATTCAATCGCTCATCGGACTAATTCAAACTTACTATAGTGAAGCATGTCTTTTTGACCAATTGATGTCCACACTACACGATAGCCAATAAAAAAGGGCGTAATCGCCCCTATTATCGCACAGTAAACCGAAGTTCACTATGCAAAAAAGACCCACCTATCTGTGAGCCCTTTTAGAAACTTGGTAGCGGGAGCTGGATTTGAACCAACGACCTTCGGGTTATGAGCCCGACGAGCTACCAGACTGCTCCATCCCGCATCAGCGTTGCAAAATTATACACAAGAAATTTATCTTTTTCAATCTATCATTAACCGATACATTGTATTTCTTGCTTGATTAAGTTGCACCTTAATCAAAATGGTAGCGGGAGCTGGATTTGAACCAACGACCTTCGGGTTATGAGCCCGACGAGCTACCAGACTGCTCCATCCCGCAACAACACTGCAAATTCACACATCATCTCAATTTCTCAACTTAGATGATCTTTAATTAAGTTGCATCTTAATTAAATTGGTAGCGGGAGCTGGATTTGAACCAACGACCTTCGGGTTATGAGCCCGACGAGCTACCAGACTGCTCCATCCCGCATCAATGTTTTTTCAGCTGCTAACACCAACAATCTGGTTCATTGTTGGTGCGGAAGGGGGGACTTGAACCCCCACGCCCGAAAGCACTACCACCTCAAGGTAGCGTGTCTACCAATTCCACCACCACCGCAGCTGTGACGCATTCTAGTCGCATCATTCAGAAAAAGAAAGAACTAAATGGCATTATTCGCCAGTTTTTGGTGCAGTTGGTGAAGTTTCACCCGTATTGGCTGGTGCAGCTGGTGCCGTTTGAGAGCTGGTCTGTACAGATTTTAAACCATACGCATCTGAAGTTTGTTTTTTAGCAAACACCGCCAAACTTAAACTGGTGATAAAAAACAAAGCCGTGAGAATCGCAGTTAAACGAGTTAAAAAGCTTGCAGAACCTGAAGCACCAAATACTGTTGCAGCACCACCGCCACCAAATGATGCACCTGCATCTGCACCCTTACCATGTTGAACGAGGATAAGCCCGATCATCAAAACGGCCAAGATGATATGTACAACCAGCACAAATGTATGCATGCTGAACTCCTATTCTTCTGTTTTAGCAAATGCTTGAGCAATTTTATAAAATGACTCAGCATTAAGTGATGCACCACCAACCAGCGCACCGTTGATATCTGGACAAGCAGCTAACTCTACTGCATTTTCAGGTTTGACACTACCGCCATACAAAATCGCTGTATGTTGAGCTTGGGCCGTAATTTGAGTTAAACCTTCGCGAATTTTTGCATGCATTGCCTGAGCATCTTGTGGAGAAGCTGTCTTGCCTGTTCCTATCGCCCAAATCGGTTCATAGGCAATCACAATATTGTGCCATTGCTCTGCTTTTACAACCGCTGCGAGATCGCAAATTTGTTGTAAGACCACCTGCTCTGCCTGCCCTGCTTCACGTTGTTCTAAGCTTTCACCTACACAATAAATCACTTGAAGCCCAGCATTTAAAGCATTTGATAATTTTGCTTTAATTTTTGTAACATCATCGCCAAAAATTTCTCGACGTTCTGAGTGCCCAATCAACACATAATCAATCTGGCTGTCTTTGAGTAGTTCAGCACTCACTTCGCCGGTATAAGCGCCTGTGCCTGCCATTTGAGAAAGATCTTGTGCGACAACTTTGACTGGTGAATGTGCATCTTTAAGTAATTTTTGCACAGACAGTAATGCAATAGAAATAGGCGCAACACCAATATGACATTGTTGTTCTGTAATCGGTGATTGTTGTAAATACTGATTTAAATCTTGAATGAGCTGTTGCGAATTCGCTTGCATTGGGTTCATTTTCCAATTGCCGACAACCCAAGGAGTAATAGTCGAACCCGACATACATCTAACCTTTTATCGAAAATGTGCACATTCTACACGGAATTTATATTTTTAAAGTATTTTTTCTTTATCAATTCAGTCATCTCATTTAAAGTCATGCTTTAACAATAAGGAATGAAACATAAATCGTTTCAAAGATTATGCTAAAAAGCCTGATTGGCTCAAGTTATTTTCAAATATGTTTCTATAAAAAATACGTTTAATTCTAGATATTTCTAAGGATCATCGTATAATTTTCGTATTCCAATTATAAAATGAAATTTAATGTGTTTTGGGGATGTCTATGCAAAATGGTTCACCTAAGTTTTCGGGGTATATCCGTCGCTTAGTCGACGAAGGTTTTTTATCTGCCCAGCAAATGAAAGATGCGCTCAGTAACGCTCAAAAAAATAAAGTGAGTATCGTGGCTTATCTCAGTGAAAAACTAAATATACCGCCACTGATCATTGCTGAAATGATCTCCCAAGAATTTGGAGAACCCATTTTTGATCTTGATAGCTTTAATCCTGACATACTGCCCAAGGAGCTTATTGAGCCAAATTTAGTCACTAAACATAAAGTGATTCCTTTAGTACAACGTGGCAATATTTTATATGTCGCCACCAGTGATCCGACCAATATAGAAGCGCTGGATGCCATTCGTTTTAACTGCGGTTTGAATATTGAACCGATCATTGTTGAACATCATAAATTAGAAAAATATTTAGAAAAGCACTTTACTGTAGAGGAAAGCTTTAATTTTGGTGATGAAGATTTTGACGTTGATATCATTGCCACTGATGACAACCCTCCATCAGAAGATGATGACGATGAGGCTTCAGAAGAAGAAGCACCTATTGTTAAATATATCAATAAACTCTTGATCGATGCGATTCGTATGGGTGCATCTGATTTACACTTTGAACCTTATGAAAAAAGTTATCGGGTGCGTTATCGTGTAGATGGGGTACTAAGAACCATTACCAATCCCCCCTTGCAATTAGCTGGCCGTTTGGCATCACGTCTAAAAGTGATGTCTAGAATGGATATTTCTGAAAAGCGCGTTCCGCAGGATGGTCGTATTAAGTTAAAAATATCAAAGACCAAAGCCATTGATTTTCGTGTGAATTCACTACCGACATTATTTGGCGAAAAATTGGTACTGCGTATTCTTGACCCTTCCAGCGCAATGTTGGGTATTGATGCGCTGGGTTATGAAGAAAAGCAAAAAGCATTATTTATGGAGGCCTTAGAAAAACCTCAAGGCATGTTACTGATTACTGGACCCACAGGTTCAGGTAAAACTGTTTCCCTCTATACGGGCTTAAATATCCTCAATACAGAAAGTTCAAATATTTCTACAGCCGAAGATCCTGTTGAAATTAACTTGGAAGGGATCAATCAAGTTAACGTCAATCTTAAAGCAGGTCTCAGCTTTTCGGTCGCTTTGAAATCATTCCTACGTCAAGATCCTGACATTATCATGGTCGGTGAGATTCGAGACCTCGAAACTGCTGAAATTGCGATCAAGGCTGCTCAAACGGGTCATATGGTGATGTCTACCCTACATACCAACAGCGCACCTGAAACATTAACCCGTTTACGTAATATGGGTGTACCTTCATTTAATATTGCCACCTCAGTCAATCTTGTGATTGCGCAACGATTGGCAAGACGTTTATGTAATCATTGTAAAGCACCCGTTGAAATCCCTAGACAGAGTCTGTTAGAAATGGGCTTTACCGAACAAGACTTAAGCAATCCTGACTTACAAATTTTTCAGCCTGTGGGCTGTAATGAATGCCGTGAAGGCTATAAAGGTCGTGTCGGGATCTACGAAGTGATGAAAGTAACACCTGAGATTTCAAAAATTATCATGGAAGATGGCAATGCGCTGCAAATTGCAGCAGCATCGGAGAAATTAGGGTTTGATAATCTAAGACGTTCAGGTTTAATTAAAGTCATCAATGGGTTAACTTCTTTACAAGAAATTAACCGTGTGACCAGCGAATAAATATAATCAATATTCAAGGAAATTATGATGGCAGCTAAAAAAGCTCAAATGATGCCTACATTTGCTTATGACGGGGTTGATCGTAAAGGGATCAAGGTCAAAGGGGAACTACCTTCACGTAATATGGCGCTTGCCAAAGTCACCCTACGTAAACAAGGCATTACCATTAAAACCATTCGAGAAAAAAGGAAAAATATTCTTGAAGGTTTAATGAAAAAAGGCATTTCCACTTTAGATATTACTATTTTCACACGACAACTCGCCACAATGATGAAAGCAGGTGTGCCTTTAGTACAAAGCTTTGAAATCGTTGCAGAAGGACTAGAAAATCCCTCAATGCGTGAAATTGTACTCGGGATTAAAAGTGAGGTTGAAGGGGGAAATACATTTGCAGGTGCATTAAGAAAATATCCACGCTATTTTGACAGCTTATTTTGTTCATTGGTCGAATCTGGGGAACAATCAGGTGCATTAGAAACCATGTTAGATCGGGTAGCGATCTATAAAGAAAAAAGTGAATTGCTGAAACAAAAAATTAAAAAAGCCATGAAATATCCAATTTCTGTAATTGTGGTTGCAGTGATTGTTACCATTATTCTAATGGTAAAAGTGGTGCCTGTCTTTCAGGATTTGTTTAGCTCTTTTGGTGCTGACCTTCCCGCATTTACTCAAATGGTAGTGAATATGTCTGATTGGATGCAAAAATATTGGTTTGTATTTTTATTGATTGTTGGGATGCTTATAGCTGCATTTCTAGAAACAAAAAAACGCAGTAAAAAATTCCAAGATTTTCTAGACCGAACAGTACTTAAGTTACCCATTATTGGTGATCTGGTTTATAAAGCCATTATTGCCCGTTATAGCCGTACACTGGCTACAACTTTTGCAGCAGGTGTGCCACTCATCGAAGCTTTAGAATCCACAGCTGGTGCAACCAATAATGTGGTTTATGAACAAGCTGTAATGAAAATCCGTGAAGATGTTGCGACTGGACAGCAACTTAACTTTGCCATGCGTGCAACCAATAAGTTCCCTGCTATGGCCATTCAAATGGTGGCAATTGGTGAAGAATCGGGTGCATTGGATGCGATGTTAGATAAAGTTGCGTCACATTTTGAAAATGAAGTTGACAATGCTGTGGATGGCTTAACTTCAATGATGGAGCCTTTAATTATGGCGATATTAGGTGTACTTGTGGGTGGCCTAGTGATTGCGATGTATCTGCCTATATTCCAAATGGGTTCAGTGGTTGGTGGATAATGATGAATATGTTCAATGATTTGTTAAATTTCCTTATTCAATCACCAACAGCACTCTATTTGACAGTTGGTGTTTTAGGGCTATGCGTTGGTAGTTTTTTAAATGTGGTGATTTATCGCACCCCCAAGATGATGGAAAAAGAATGGCGACAGGAATGGCATACAGAATGCCAACTACTGGCAGGCTCACAACAGATTGTGATTGATGAAGAGAAACTCAGCCTGAGTCAACCAGCCTCTACCTGTCCCAAATGCAAAACTCCAATTCGTTGGTATCAAAATATCCCCATTATCAGTTGGTTGGCTTTAAGAGGCAAATGCGCTTCGTGTCAAAACCCGATTAGCATCCGTTATCCATTTGTTGAGCTTTTAACTGCAGTGTGTTCATTAACAGTGCTTGCTGTTTATGGCCCTACTTTAGAAATGGTTTTTGGTGTGCTACTGACTTGGGTACTGATTACACTTACATTTATTGATTTTGACACTCAGTTACTTCCAGACCGCTTTACCTTAACCTTGGCGGCAATAGGTTTAGGCATTAACTCATTTCATTTATATACAACAGCAAGTGCTGCAATTTGGGGGTATATTATTGGTTTCCTATGTCTTTGGATTGTCTACTATCTATTTAAAATAGTGACAGGCAAAGAAGGCATGGGCTATGGTGACTTTAAGCTACTTGCTGCACTTGGCGCGTGGATGGGGCCATTGATGTTACCGTTAATTATCCTACTGTCTTCTGTGGTGGGTGCGATCATTGGTATTATTTTACTTAAGATTCGTAAAGAAAATGTCCCTTTTGCCTTTGGTCCTTATATTGCAATTGCAGGATGGATTGCGTTTTTATGGGGTGAGCAAATTATGAAAGTATATTTGGGTCAATAATTTCAACACAGTATTAGGAATACGCAATGACGTTTATCTTGGGTTTAACAGGTGGAATTGGTAGCGGTAAATCCGCAGCAAGTCAATGGTTTGAAACCCAAGGGATTACAGTTGTTGATGCAGATATTGTTGCAAGAGAAATTGTTGAAAAAGGACAACCCGCGCTTCAAAAAATTAAAGAGGTTTTTGGGGATTGGGTACTATTAAGCAATGGTGAACTTGATCGTCGTGCATTGAGAGAACATATTTTTAAAGACCCATTAGCACGACAACAACTTGAATCAATTACCCATCCTGCGATTCGCGCTGAGATTATTCAACAATTACAAGCAGCAACCAGCCCTTATGTAATTTTGGTTTCACCGCTACTGTTTGAAACCAACCAACATGAACTCACTCAGCGATCTCTACTGATTGATGCCAGTGAAGACATGCAAATCTTACGTGCTGCACAACGAGATGACCAATCCATTGAACAAATTCAGAAAATTATTGCAGCCCAAATGCCACGTAACAAAAAGCAAAAATTAGCAGATGATATTGTGCTCAATGATGGGCATATTGATCATCTATACGCAAAATTAGAGTCTTTACATCAACAGTATCTAAAACAGGCACAGCAGTAAATTGTGTGCCTCATCACCTTAAAATAGGTTTCTATCAATCAGTTTTGTATCAATTTAACCTGTTTGATCTATTTCTTCTCGTCCAACTGCTTTTGCAAACTGTCTTTATGTGTAAACCAACGCCAAGGCTGTAAAGCACCAATGCCCATACCAATCAAACCGCACATCATTGCAAGGCTTATCGGTTCATTTAACAAGGGTACGGCGATAATTGCAGCAATAAAGGGTGCAAGTGTGACGATACTGCCTGTTTTAAAAGCACCTAATCGTTTAATTGCTTCGACATAGGCCAAAGTCGCAATGATCACCACAAAAATACCGTGAAACAACGTTTGCATGACCAAATGTGCTGTGGACACTTGATCTAAATGTTTAGGCAAAAACAACAAATAAATTGGGACATAAACGATCGCTGACCAAATCGCAACACCTGCCATGGCGTGCCATGCGGATAGTTGCCATTGACGCAGTAATACAGTAAAAGTCCCCCACCAAATTGCACTGATAAAAAACAGTAAATCACCAATACCAAAAGCAACGCCTGTTTCGCTATACATCAAAAAACTCATCACAGCAATCGCAGAGAGCATGATGATTAAACTGATCCATATATGTTTATCAAATGGTTGGCGATAAAGTAAGAAACCAGCCAAAGCTGTACACAATGGAATACAGCCATTTAAAAAAATGGCAGCATGTGCCGCAGGGACAAAGTGAAATGCAGTATATGACGTCAAACAATAGGCAACACCGCCAATCATCGCCAAAATAAAAGGTTGTTTGTTAAATAGAAAAGCCGTGTCTTTTTTATAGATTAAAATCGGCATCAGAATACAAAATGCCAAAGAAAAGCGTAATGCGGTGATATCCCATGGACTGATATGCCAAATTGCATTCAGTCTTGAGGTAATCGTAAAACCTCCCCAAATACACATTGTAATGGCGACATACATGTAGCCTTGAGTACGGGAGGTCATCATGTTGCTTCTCTAATCTTACCGATACAATTTAAACTAAATCATTCACTTTGTTGGCGTTGACGGCATGCTTCATATAACGCCATACCAGTAGCCACACTTACATTTAAACTTTGTAAGTTTCCAGCCATTGGGATAAATACGGTTTGATCACATTGCGATTGGGTGATTGGACGCAATCCCGTATCCTCCGCACCCATCACCACACATACCGGTGTTCCTGTAAAATCAAAGTTCTGAATAGGCAACGCCTTTTCATCGAGCATAGTGCCGACCACACGAACATTATAATTTTCTTTGATTTGCCCAAGCGTACGCGCCAAATTGGTGACTTGAATAAACTTCACCTTTTCAGCACCGCCTGCTGCAACTTTACGTGCAGTCGGGGTCAATGTTGCCGCACGGTCACGCGGGACAATCACAGCCTCTACACCCATAGCTGCCGCTGTACGGATACATGCGCCCAGATTATGCGGATCCGTGATATGGTCTAAAGCCAACAATAAAGGTTGTTGGGTTGACTCTAGAAGCTGATCTAAATCTTTTTCATTTAATACAGGATGTGGGCGAACAGCTGCGACCACGCCTTGGTGAAAAGGTTGACCTGCCAACTTTTCCAAGCTATCACGACTTGCTTTTTGGACACTGATTCCAAAAGGCTCTGCAAGCTGGAGAATGCGCTGTAAACGCTGATCATCACGACCTTTTAAGGTAAATAAGGTTAAAACACGTTCAGGTTCTAACTCCAATAATGACTCCACTGAATGAACGCCATAATAATATTCGGACTTCGCCATGAACAACCTCATTAACAACATGATGATAGAAATGAAAAATCCTGCAAAGCCAACTTTACAGGATTTTATTTGATGCTTTAGTTTAACCGATTTAGCTTAAAAATTCTTTGCCTAATTTAAAAACAACAGCATAGGTCTGTTTTAAGCAAAGCTTTTTTAATTAGCCTTCTAAATGGCAAACGTAGTCTAAAACGTCATCCGTTTCAATTTTAAAACGACTATTACCAGGCACATAGAATGACTGACCTGCGCGGAACAACTCACTTTCTTCACTGTCTGCGATTTTAACGCGACATTCACCAGAAATAATTTCCATGCGTTCAGGCACATGTGTTTCAAATGTTAAAGCTTCTTCTGTTGGAAGAATGACCCCTAAAGTCTTTTTGGTTCCGTCTTCAAACTGCACAGTGTGGCTAATACATAAACCGCCAAAATATACATTAGATTTTTTAACTACTGATACATGATCATACTGAGCTGACATGCGTATTCTCCAGATAATGCGCATTTATAAAAATTATGTTCGATGTAGTTTAATGTTGCTCCGCAAACTAATCAATCTATGTTTTTAAGGTTAAGCTATTTCTATTTTTGCTCTGCTTTATCAGTCCGCTTAGATCAAAGCTTAAGCTTCTCTAACAATAAAGACCCAAAACCACAATACACGTCACCAAGAATACCAATCCTGTGGATGCTCAATTTATTCCCTACTTAGACTGAAGAAATGTCTTGTTTCAATATTGGCTGATAAAAGATGCAGATCAATAGATTCAAATGTCTGTTGCATAAAATCAGTCATAAAAAATCTAGATATTTGCTTCATTTTTTATCTAATTCAACAGGATTTATCTATTTTGATGTTTTTACTGGCAACTTAAGCAAAGGAAATTACATTTTCATATTAAAATTATTTAGAATGCTTAAAATTACTTCGTATTAGAATGCGTTCTGACTTGTGACCACAACAAAACTTCACTATCTTAGAACTTCACCGTTCGCAGCTTGGATGCGTTTATGCTGACACACTTAAATCTGATCAATTTTGCTTTAGCTGATAACCTTGCTATTGATATCGAGCAAGGGTTCAACGTGCTTACAGGTGAAACCGGTGCGGGTAAATCATTATTATTAGATGCGTTGTCAGCCTGTTTAGGTGAGCGTACCGATACCAATTATGTGCGTTATGGTGCTGAAAAAGCCGATATTACGGCGGTTTTTAGCTATCAAGTACAGAGTCCAGAAGCCAATTGGCTCAACACTCATGAATTAGACGATGAATCTGGTGAAATTCATTTAAGACGGGTGATCTTTGCAACAGGTCGCAGCAAAGCATGGATCAATGGTCGTCCCAGTAGCCTCGCTGAATTAAAAGAACTTGGACGCCTCTTGGTACAACTATACAGTCAACATAGCCAACAACAACTGCTTGAACCGCCCTACCCAAAGCATTGGTTAGATCGTTATAGTAATTTTTATCAGCCTGCCCAAGATGTGCGGGATGCATATAGCACTTGGCAAAAAAATATTCGTACACATCAGGCGGCGATTGATGCACAAGCCAATCGCCTGCAACGTATTGACACTTTAAAATTACAACTTGAAGAACTCGAAGATGTCATTCGTATTGATTATAAAGAAATCGAACAAGAATTTGATCGTTTAAGTCACCATGAACACATCATGCAAGACTGTGGCTATAGCTTAAATGTTCTTGATGAATCTGAACAAAATATTACCCAAGAAATTTCTTCGATTATTCGACGTTTAGAATCGCATGCTGGACGAAGTGAACTCTTGTCTGAAATATACAATTCATTGATCAATGCACAAAGTGAAATTGATGATGCAACAGCAAATTTACGTCAGTTTATAGACCGTCAAAGTTTTGATCCTGAACGTATGGATGAGTTAAATACACAACTCGAAGTCTTTCATCGCTTGGCGCGTAAATACCGTATTCAACCCGATGAACTCAAACAGCAATATGAAACATGGCAAAATGAGTTAGAACAACTGCATCAGCTTGAAGATCCTGAGACCCTCGCTGAGCAAGTTGAGCAATCTCATCTACTGTTTATCGAGAAAGCACAACATTTAGATCAGATTCGTCGTGATGCCGCTGAACCTTTAGCCAAACAACTGACTGAGCAAGTCAAACAACTGGCGCTACCAGAAGCACATTTTGAATTTAAATTTGAACCGTTGGAACAGGTTTCTGCGGAAGGTTTAAGTTTTATTCAGTTGCTCTTTACTGCCAATAAAGGGATTCCACCTCAACCGCTGGCACGTGTTGCTTCTGGTGGTGAGCTGTCACGTATTGCATTGGTCATGCAAGTGATGAATGCCGAAAAAACTGAAGCAGAAGTTTTAGTGTTTGATGAGATTGATGTCGGAATCAGTGGTGGTACGGCTGAAATTGTCGGACGTTTATTGGCAGGCTTGGGGCAACACGTTCAAATTTTATGTATTACCCACCAAGCTCAGGTTGCGGCCCAGTCCGATCAACACCTATTGGTGAAAAAGCTACAAACAGATCCTGCAAGTAGTACCATCGTTGCACTAGAAGAAGAGCAACTTATTTTAGAATTGGCTCGTATGACAGGCGGTATTGAAATTGGTGAAACCACCTTGCAACATGCAAAACAATTAAGACAGCTGAAATTTCAGCCGTCTTAATACCTCAATCTAGTGTATAAAAAAGAATCCCCATATAAAAAACCAGTCAGCACGCGACTGGTTTTTTATTCCTATTTTGGAATATTAGCGCTTTTATCTATTCACTCACCCTATTGTCATCGCTTTTATAGAGATGCGCATTTTTATTTGGACACCATTTTGTTTATATTTTAAACATATTGGTGAAAAACTTGGGCTGTTTTTGCAGGCTTTTAAAATATTCACAACCTATTGATATTAATTGTGCTATTTATATAGATATAGATTTTATTTGAACAATTAAAATTATTTAAGCGGATTGAAAAGGAGTTGCATATCGGTGCCAAAACAATATCTTTCTCATCGCTGCTTGATTGCACCACCTGATCTTGCTGATGATTTCTTTGCCAATACGGTAATCTATCTTGCCCGTCATGATGAAGATGGTGCGCAAGGTATTATTATCAATCGACCTTCAGGTATTCAAGTCAAAGAACTTTTGAATGACTTAGAAATTGAAGCTGATAATGTGCATCCGCATGAAGTCTTACAAGGTGGTCCATTACGCCCAGAAGCGGGTTTTGTGATTCATACAGGACAACCAACCTGGCACTCTTCGATTGCCGTGGGTGAAAATCTGTGTATTACCACCAGCAAAGATATTTTAGATGCGATTGCACACAATGAAGGTGTTGGTCGTTATCAAATTGCATTGGGCTACGCCAGCTGGAGCAAAAATCAACTTGAAGATGAAATTACCCGTGGCGATTGGTTGATTTGTGATTCAGATATGGATTTGGTGTTTAATTTGCCTTATACCGACCGTTGGGATGCTGCTTATCGTAAAATAGGGATTGATCGTACTTGGTTATCTTCTGAGATTGGACATGCCTGATTTAAATTCCCCACAACTGATTATTGCATTTGATTTTGGTACACAAAAAACGGGAATGGCTGTAGGCTCCTCCATCATTGAAAGTGCAACACCGCTTGCACTTTTCCCAATGAAAGATGGTATCCCCAATTGGGATGAATTGCTTAAGATCATCAAACAGCATCAACCGAATTTATTTCTGGTCGGTTTACCATTAAATATGGATGATTCCGAATCAGAATTATCCACACGCGCACGCAAATTTGCACGACGTTTACGTCATCAAACCAATATTGAAACTCTAATGGTCGATGAGCGCTTAACCACACGTGAAGCACGAGATGAACTCGATCATTACCACGCGCAAGGTCGAGCAAAGAAATTAGCAGCGGATAGTATTGCAGCTGCTTTATTTATTGAAAGTTGGTATCGAAACCCTGAAGGAATTACCCCTTAAGCTGAGCATTAAAAATGTCAAAAACTTATGTCATCTACGGTGTAAGCAAAGGCTTGGGACAAGCTATTTTACACGCAGTACCTCAAACACAAGATCTGGTTTTTGGTATTTCACGTTCTCAACCACAGTGTGACCATCCTCATTTCAAATGGATCTCTGCTGATTTATCAAAACCTGAACATGCTCGGGATTTAGTTAAAAATCAAATTCAAAACCAGCCTATAGATTATCTGATTTACAATGTCGGGATCTGGGAAACAAAAGCCTTCCAAGCAGATTATGATTTTGAACAATGCACTGACATTGAAATATCAAATTTAATTCATACCAATATTCAGTCCTGTATTTTGGCAATTCAATCCTTGATTGAGAATCTTAGACTGTCTCCAAATGCAAAAATTATCTTGATTGGTTCAACCTGGGGACTAGATAATCATAACGGCAAAGAAGTGGTGTTTTCAGCCAGCAAATTCGCCCTCAGAGGCATTGTCCATTCGCTCCGAGAAAGTTTACGCAAAGACCAGATTGGGGTGAGTATATTAAATTTAGGCTACTTGGCCACTGAGTTTGATCTAAATACATCTATAGAAGATGTTTTACAACAGAGTGGCCATGAGTTAATTCCCTTACAGGATGTTATTCTTGCCATCAAGTTTATCTTATCCACCAGTCAAGCCAGCTGTGTTAAAGAAATTAATATGCCCGCTATGGCAGACTTAAATCTATAAAAAAAACCCATTTTTCAATGGGCTTTAAGATCAAAGTTTAATGATGGATACTGGTTATTTTTTTGCTTTTTCCAAAATATGTACTGTCACGGTACGCCCTGCAACAAAGGCCAATGAATCATGGGGCACTTCATCTAAAATAATTTTCACAGGTACCCGTTGAGCCAAACGTACCCAGCTGAATGTTGGATTTACATTGGCCAATAAGCCTGACGAAGTGGTCCGTTCACGATCCTCAATCCCAGACGCAATCCCTTGAACATGGCCTTTATATTTCAAAGAATCGCCCATGAGTTGTACTGTTGCAGGATCACCTAGATGTATTTTATTGAGTTTGGTTTCTTCAAAATATCCCACAACATAGAGCTGTTTACGATCAAGTAAAGCGGCAACAGCTTGCCCAACTTTGACATAATTCCCTGCACGCAAATCAAAATTTGATAATGTTCCATCTGCTGGTGCAATCACTTCTGAACGTTGCATATTCAATTGCGCCAAATGCACACTACTGGTTGCTGCTTCAATCAAAGCTTTTTGTTGTTTGATATTGGCTTCTGCTTGTTGTACCGCAGCTTGCAATTGCTGATGTTCTGCATGAGATTGATCTCGTGTAGCAAACATTTGATCTTGTTCTTGTTTAGAGATCGCACCATTCATCAGGTCCGCATAGCGACGTGCATTTTTATCTGCAAGATTGATATTGGCTTTTGACTTGACAATATTGGCTTTTGCCTCAGCAAGCCCCGCTTCTGCTTCAGCCAGTCCTGACTGGGCTTTTGCAAGATCTGATTTTGCTTGTTCCACGTCTAAAGTTTGGCGTGCTAAATCAATTTTAAAAAGCACCTGCCCTTTTTTCACTGTTTGGTTATCTTGAACCATCACCTCTGTGACTAAGCCAGCAATATCAGAAGACACTTGAATAACATCGCCACGGACACGCCCATCACGTGTCCAAGGTTCTGCATTGTAGTAATTCCAGATATGCAGCGCACAAAATATCGCAATAATCACCACGATACCCAATGATATCGGCCGGATTGCCTTACGTATGTCAAACGTATTCATTTCAATTTTCCAATCATTAAACTTAAAAGTAAATCAGCTCTATTGCAGCGGCTAAGTCGTCACCTGAATAAATACCCAATGAATCGACCACAATAAAATCAAATAGATACAGATGTTAAAAATCCCAGGCAATGCAATCCATTCTTTTTCAACCAAGCGATCTGTGCCAATACACACCACTTTCCAGATGATGAATGCCAGAATTGCTTGAATTAAAAAAATTGGGACATAAACACCATAAATGTTGAGCTCACCCATATTTATGCTCCCACTAGAACAGTTGAAGGTTGCGCATCAACCAGATGAATATGACAAATACTATTGCGAATATTATTCACAGAAATTTCTATACGCTGTCGAATATCTTGATCACCTACAGCTTGCGCATCTTGTAAGACTTGATCAAATTGCTGAATCAATGCTTGTCGTAAGTTATCATCAGGCTGAGTTACTGCTTTTTCGCTTAACCACTGGTTAAGTAGGCCTTGTAATTTAACAATTGCACTGGTCGTCGTAGATTCAGGCGACAATTTTTGAGCCAACTCCTGCAAACGGGTTAAATCAATTGCGGCACTCGACTCAATCAAAGCATTGTTAATTTCGATTTTGAGCTGTTCTGACTGAATCAATTTGGTATTTAACACGCCAATACGATCAAGCATACTGCGTAAATGAATTCTAAAGCCCGTTCCATAAGACATCGCAATACTTTCCCGCATGGCTTTATAGTGTAAAGCCAACATCCGTTTTACTGTCATTTCAGGGGACATTGAACGTACCATTTGCATAATACAAACCGTGATAATCGGCCCAATCACGGTTGCAATCGAAGCATCAAAAAAGGTGATCTGATCCATCAAATAACGGTTTTGCAGATTTAACCCCATAATCGTACTCATAATCAGCGGTAAACCCAGTGCATGCAAAGGCGGATGTAAATACAACATCACACAGAACATAATAAAGGGGGCTAATACAACGGCTAACTCCCAAAATGCGGTGATATGCGGGAAAATCCCATACGCATAAATAAAAACCAAAATAGCGGCATAAATACTGGAGCGGATAAATATTTTTAGCGCAGGTACAGGATCATCTAAAAAGGTCAAAATACATGCTGTAATTGCGGCCATTTCTGCCACCATAAAGCCCATTTTCCAGCCACTTAAGATCCAAAATGCACAGGCAATGTTGGTGGTTAAAAATGCCGATATCCCGCCACGTACCGCAACGCCATAATCACGATGTAAACTGGGATAGGTTGTGGTTAAAGGTACAATGGATTCAGGTAAGCTATGATTACCTTGCTGCATGCATTGCCAAATAAACTTCACTGCACGAACATTTTGAATAAAATGGCGAATATCCATTTTTAGACTGCCCAAAATCACCTGCTGTTTAGCAGTTGCATGTTCAGTGATGGTTTGAAATTCTTGGTCAAAATGTTCAGGTAAGTGCTTAAGCTCATCTTCAAGAATGGCATTTTCACCTTCTAAAAAATCATCAATCTTTTGATGAAACTCAAGCAGATACGGACGATAAGTTAAATCAATTTGATCCAGTTGCTTGATCCGTTCTGACATTGCGACCAAGTTAGCCACTAACATCGTCACTTGATGTAGCAACTCTTGGAGTGGTTTGGTCATGCCCTTAAATTTTGAAGTTTCATAACTTAAATGCACAGCCATACTATGAATATCTGTTGTATCACGCGTGATATTGGTCAATAGCTGAGTATAATTATCTGTATGTGCCGGATCAGACAAAATTGAGTCAAAAGCCTGTTTGGTGTCTTGCATGGTTTTAGTGACACGGAGTTCGACCACAGGCCCAATATGCATAGGAAATATAGTGGCAGAGACCACAGCACTACACACAACACCCAACGAGATTTCTAAGAATCGACCCACAGCCATGTCGAAAATCGAAACTGTCTCGATATAATAAATTGAGTTAAAACAAATAATCACCGCGGTATAACCCGCTAACATCACCACATAACTGCGTGGTGATCGGTCGATTAAAGATAGATATAGACAGATCCCCACCCAAGTTGCCAATACAAAGGTAAATAACCAAGGGGTATTAACCAAATGAGGCATCACTGCAATAGCAAAAATTGCTCCGATCAAGGTTCCTAAAATTCGATAGATACTTTTTGATGCCATCATGCCCGAATAAGGATTGGCAATCACAAAGACTGTACCAATCGCCCAAATCGGGTAGCTCAGGTTGAGCTCAAATGCGATATAGAGTGCCAGCATTCCTGCAATGAAAGTTTTGCTCGCAAAAATCCAATCGAGTTTATTGGGTCTAAAAGCCAATAAGGGTTTGATCAGTAACATGCAAGCAACTCACTATAAATTCAATTTCATTGATTTTCTCTGTCATCTCTAGCGCTCTAAGATCTAGGAAGCTGATATTCACCACTTTTATAAGGGTTTGTTGTACACATCACATTTTCTTTTCTTATAGACCAAAAAACCGCACTGCTTAGGGTCTTTTGGCATTTCATAAATGGCTTGCGTTGCCGCAAACATAGACGAATTGTCAGCAGTCCCACATCAAATAAACAGTGTGGTTTTAAAAAAGATGTGAATAGAAGAACAAATTTAGACATTTGCTCAAATACAACGATTGAGTAGAGAAGGACTCAATTTATGATAAAAATTTACACTTCTAGAAAAGTATAAATTCACCATTGGATATTCATATCAGCAATAATCTCAAAAAAAACACAAATAATCAATAAAAATATCTCATTTTGATAATACAACTAAATATAATTTACTTTAATGTTCAAATGTAGTGCTTTTTCTCAAAATAACCACTAAAGTTAAAAATGTAGAATCATTTGCATTTACAATGCAAATTCCACTGTTTTTTCTTGAACAATTTGTTATAAAGTAACATTCATTATTATTTTTTTTGATTCTCACTAATTGAGTAGGTCATCAATGGCACTTTCCAGTTTTGGCAAAATTCTCACCGTATTGGATTTATTTTCGGTGTCTCGCCCAGTAATTAATGTCGATGTGATTTGTGAAGAGCTTGGTTTATCTAAACCGACCAGCTATCGCTATTTAAAAGAATTAGTTTCGGCTGATATTTTGCAACGCTTAAATGGAACTTCAGGCGATTACACCCTTGGTCCTAAAATTGCTGTGATGGACTATATTTCTAGAACCACCGATCCATTGGTTCAAATCAGCAAACCATTTATGCAAGAAATTTCAGAACGTACAGAGCTTTGCTGTTTACTGACACATTTAAATGATGACTATTGTATTGATGTTCATCATGAGGTGTATCGTGATGAAACTTTACTTTCTTATGGTCGTGGTTGCCCTCGTCCCGTATTTATGGGCTCTTCACCTAAAGTGATCATGGCGCATTTATCTAAACAGAAAATTCATGAATATTACCTTCGCTTTGCAACACAATTAACTGAAGTTGGTTTTGCTGAAAATGAAGAAACCTTTGTTAATAAAATGAAAAAAATAAAAAAACAAGGTTATTATTTTTCACAAGGCGAACTTGATCCAAATGTTTCTGGCTTATCGATCCCAGTGAAGTTTTCAAGTAAAGAAGCGCCTTTAGCATTGACCGTACTTGCTTCAAAAAATCGTTTTGAATACGTCAACACCCCAAAACTAATTGAAACCTTGCAAGAGTCTGCTGCACAGATTGAAAAACGCTATCAAGCACTCTCTGCCAATGACCAATTATCTGAATTTCACCCATAAGCGCAATCATCTTGATAATTTAACATTTTGTAATGTTTTTATCTCTTGATAATGTTTTTATATTCTCATAATATGATTATGTTCTTCAGTAATCCATGATTTTTTGGACATTGTTTTTGCGAAGACAATTCCTCCTCAGAGTAAGGAAGCCTATGTGTTTAAACATAGGCTTTTTTATGTGCAATTTTTTTATCCATTGAGTTTACTTTTAAGCCATTAAAAAAATAATTAGAGTAATTGGCGAATCATTTTCATTGAGGAATAATCTAAACCAGCCAATAACAATGATGCATAATTTTAATTAAGGAATGTTATGAATATTCTCATCGTCCATGCACACCCCGAACCCCTTTCATTTACAACCGCGATGAAAGATCATGCTGTTGAGGTCTTGGAAAAATTAGGACATCAAGTTGAAGTTTCAGACTTGTATGCCATGAATTTTAATCCAATCGCATCACGAGAGGATTTCTCTGAACTGAGCCATCCTGAATATATGAATTATGCTTTGGAACAACGCCATGCTTATAAAAATAAGCAGATTGCCGCAGACATTCAGATTGAAATTGAAAAAGTACAAAAAGCAGATTTAGTGATTTTAAGTTTTCCCATGTATTGGACATCTGTACCTGCCATCTTAAAAGGCTGGATTGATCGCGTATTCGTTTCGGGTATTTTCTATGGTGGTAAACGTTTTTATAACCACGGCGGCATGGTAGGGAAAAAAGCCTTGTTAAGCTTTACCTTGGGTGGCCGTGAACATATGTTTGGTGATCATACGATTCATGGTTCAATTGAAGATTTATTACTGCCGATTCAACGTGGAACTTTAGCTTATGCAGGCTTTGAAGTGCTGCCACCATTTACCGCTTACCATGTCCCTTATATTTCTAATGAAGCACGTCAACAAATCCTGCTTGATTATCAGCAATATTTACATAACTTAGAAAATTTACCTGCATTAGACTTTCCTAAACTTGAACAATTTGATGACAAGCTTTATCCACTTGGATAAAAGTAACGAAAGGTCAAATTTACACGAGGCGCTAAAATTCGTGTAGATTTGGCGAGGGTATGTTTCCAATAACGTTGGGTCTGTCCTTGCATCACAATCAATTGACCACTGTGTAAAAGTAAATCTACTTTTTTAGCTTTCCACTTGTGCTTAAAACTGAATTTTCGAGTAGCACCTAGACTCAATGAAGCAATCACCACATTGTGGTTGGGCGCTTCCAATGATGGCTCATCATCACTATGCCAACCCACGCCTTGTGAGCCATTTTCATATAAATTTGCCAAACAGGAATTATAAGTTTGCCCTGTGAGTTGCTCGATATGCTGTTTGAGTCGATATAAAGCGGGATTCCAGATATGGGCTTGTTTTGCCATACCTGAATAATGATATTGGTAATCATCATCGCCATACCACACCACTTTGCGCTCAGTTTTATAATATTGACCATGCAAATAAACTTCATCATGTTGCCAAGCCAAATGCTGTAGAAAATAGTTTAAATATTTTTGACTTTGTTCATGATCCAAAATTAAGCCAAAGTCTTTTACTACCCCATCATAAGGCAGTAAATTATCTTGTGCTTCGGGTTCAAATAAATCTAAATTCATTGTCTAAAATGAGCGGCTGGTGCATCCAACAATGAATCAATATTTAACATGAAACAAGTCATTTTTGATCAAAATTAAACAACTTTAATATGAAGAATAGTAGGTCATATCATGGGTAAATATTCAAATTAACTCAGCAAGTTGAAGAATTTAAATAGGATTTTGATCGTGAAGATTTGGACTAGTGTAAGACATTATTAAAATCTTTCACAATTCAAAACATAGCAATCACTTGTAGCAACGTTTATTCAGCTTTAGACTAAAACCAAGCTGATAAAAAGCAAAAAACCTATGAATTTATGGCAATTATTTCAAAAATTACGCCCCTTTGTACGCCCCTACCGCTGGCTCGTCATCATCACCTTAGTGTTAACGTTGATTGGCTCACTCACCGCTCAGGTCAATGCTCTTACACTTAAATATGCTGTAGACAGCATTAACCAACTGATCCAAGCAGGACAAGGCCTAGCGGATGGATGGCACATTATCATTACCATTACTGTGGTTTTATTGGCCAAAGAAGTCATCAATGCAATTGTTCAGTTTGGGCAAAAATCATTTGGTGAAAAACTCAGAATTTTAATTTCACAGGACCTATCTCAAGGTATTATCGAAAAGTTTATTACCTATCGATTGGCCTTTTTCGATCAGAAAAATAACCAAGCAGGAAAATTACAAACCCGTATCGACCGTGGAGTTAGCTCGCTCACTCGGCTGGTTCAAATCTTTTTTATTGATATTTTACCGTTATTTACCAGTGCAATTATCGCTTTAGCCCTAATGTATTATGCCAATTTTTGGGTGGGTGTGGTCGCAACAATCATTGTACCAATTTACTTTTGGCTGACCTTTAAACAATCACAAAAGCTTTCTGGCAAACGTCGAGCCTTGCGCGATAACATGGAAAAGAAGAATCAAGGTATTTTGAGTATTATTAACTCAATTACAGTGATTAAATCTTTTAATAAAGAGGCTGTTGAATCCACCAAGCAACTGAACTTACAAAAGTCACTGACTGAAAATCAGATGCAAACTCGACAAACCAGCTATATCTTTGATGGTTTAAAAACCTTTATCGAACAAGTTGGTGTAGTCCTGATCATTATTTTAACTGCTTACTTTGTTTTAGATGGACAAATGAGTATAGGGATGATCATGTACCATGTATTGTTGTTCAATAACGTGTCTGCACCAATCCGCTCTTTGCATCGTATTTATGATGAAATTAACTCAGCAATGATCTATTCAGAAAGCTTCTTTAGTATCTTAGAAGCAGATCATGAAATCGAAGCCAGTGGTTTAATGAAACCTCAAATTCATGGCAAATTTGAATTGGAAAATGTTGATTTTATCTACCCGAATGGTCATCAAGCCTTACATCGGATTAACATGACTATTCAACCCAATAAAATCACAGCCTTAGTGGGCTTATCAGGTGCGGGAAAATCAACCTTAATCAGCCTACTGGATAAATTTTATGCCCCGAATTCAGGCTGTATCAAACTCGATGGGATTGATTTAGAGCAACTCGATACACACTATTTAAGAGAACATATTGGCTTAGTATTGCAAAAAAACCATATTTTCCAAGGCTCAATTTTAGAAAATATTCGTTATGGTAAGCCCCATGCAAGCAATGAAGAAGTCATCGCAGCTGCAAAAAAAGCCTCGATTCATGAGCAGATTTTAAAATTACCGCATGCCTATGAAGCAGATGCCTTGCTATTGTCTGGCGGGCAACAACAGCGAATCGCACTTGCTCGAATGTTCCTTAAAAACCCGCCGATTATCTTTTTAGATGAGCCCACAGCGAGTTTAGATGCCATCGCTTCAGAGCAAATCAAACAAAGTTTAGATGAGATTAAACAAGGCCGAACTGTAATTATGATCTCGCACAGCCTTTCGCAAATTATTGATGCCGATTACACCTATGTGATGAAAGAAGGACAAATCGTTGAGCATGGTGAACATCATGATCTTTATCATCAAGATGGTGCTTATAAGGAAATTTTTGATGCAATGGCTAAAAGCTTAAATATCGAAAAAATTGCACGAACTTTTGAAGATGATGGCGAGGAGGAAACCCATAGCTAAAGTCTAGTTGGTGCTTTGTATCAACCTACAGAAGCTCATACTGATTAAATTGATTTCTGCACCATTGGATCATTCAACGTACGTCTATCTACTAACAAGATAAATTATCTTTTATGGACTATTCCCATATACAAATAAAAAGCCACTCTATGTTCTAGAATGGCTTTTTTCTTTTTAGAGTAATAATTTAGAGGCCAATCATTTCCATTTTACGGCTTGGACTTCAACCTTTTTAGGATTGTCCGTTTCAGCGCTACTGCAACCACAACCGCCACCGCATCCACTCACCATCGCAGGTTGAATCCATTTGGCTAAACGAGTCCAACCTTGCGACTGACAAAATTGAGCCAGCTTAGAAAACACCGAATACGCTGACTTTGGGAAGACTTTCTTAAATACAAAAATTGCACTCCAAATCACCAATACCGCAATAATCAATAATTCAATCATCTCTAGCTCCTTTGCTTCAAGATTCTGGTTTATAGACCAAAATAACCTGACGCAATTTGATAAGTGAGGAAAGCCATTAAATAAGCCAAACCAAATAAATAGACCGTCATACCAGCAACAGTTTTCCAAGAACCTGTTTCACGTTTTACCGTAGCCAATGTCGCTAAACAATGCGGTGCATAGATAAACCACACCAACAACGATAAACCTGTTGCAACTGACCAGCTTAAATCACCCTGACTGATCAGATGTGATAAACCTTGAGCAACGGCATCATCATCCGCTGCGGATAACGCATAAACCGTACCCAATGCTGCAACCACAACTTCACGTGCTGCCATCGCTGGAATTAAAGCAATACAGATTTGCCAATTAAATCCAAGCGGTTCAAAGATTGGGTGCATCACATGCCCCAGCATCCCGGCAAAAGAGTAGTCAATATCTGGTAAAGTTGCACCCTCTGGCGGTTGAGGGAATGTACATAAGAACCATAATAAAATCGATAAAGCGAAGATAATGCCACCGACGCGCTTTAAGAAGATCTTGGCACGGTCTAACAAACCAATCCATACACTTTTTATATCTGGGATACGATAGCTTGGTAATTCCATCAATAAAGCATGTTGTGATTTATCTTTCTGGAAAAATTTCAGCACGGTCGCAACAATGAGCGCGCTCACAATTCCCGCCATGTATAAACCGAAGAGCACTAAACCTTGTAGATTAAGGAAACCCCAAACCATTTTCGCTGGAATAAATGCAGCAATCAGTAAAGCATAAACTGGCAAACGCGCTGAACATGTCATCAACGGCGCAACCAATATTGTCACCAAACGATCGCGTGGATCACTGATACTTCGAGTCGCCATGATCCCAGGTACAGCACAGGCAAAACTGGATAACAGGGGGATAAACGCCCGACCACTTAAGCCTGCTTTAAACATCAATTTATCGAGTAGAAACGCCGCACGCGGTAGATAGCCTGACTCTTCTAAAACCAAAATAAAGAAGAACAGAATTAGAATCTGTGGCAAAAACACCACTACACTACCTGCACCTGCAATAATCCCATCGACCACCAAGCTGTGAAGTAGTGGCTGGGTAATAAACTGCCCAATCCAGCCACCAAACCAGCCAAAAAATTCTTCAATACCATCCATAAATGGCGCTGCCCAAGCGAATACTGCTTGGAAAACAATAAACATCATCAGCGCAAGGCTAAGAAGCCCTAAAACGGGGTGTAAAAAAATCTTATCGAGAAAATCAGTACGTTTGTCTTCATGATCTAAAAAAATCACCACATCTTTTAAGATTTGGTCAATTTTTTCATGATTGGAACCTGAAAGCTTAACATCACTCAGTTCTACACTTGGTGTATGGAATTTTTCATTTTCCAAAGCACCCATCAAGTTTTCAATCCCTGCATTACGCACAGCAACCGTTTCCACCACAGGAATACCTAAACGCTGTGATAATTTTTGGGTATTGATCTGCATACCACGACGACGCGCTTCATCCATCATGTTTAATACAAGCAGAATCGGTTTGCCTTGTTCAATGACTTCAAGGACAAGTCCCAAATGTAATTTTAAGTTGGTTGCATCCACCACACATAAAAATGCCTGTTGATCTTGTTCACCGGCAATTTTCCCTAAAACGACATCACGGGTAATGGCTTCATCAGGACTGGCTGCATCGAGGCTATATGTTCCAGGCAAATCTAGAACACGCACCGCACGACCAGAAGGTAAATTAAATGTACCCACTTTACGTTCAACAGTCACCCCAGCATAGTTGGCAACTTTTTGACGTGTACCGGTTAAATGGTTGAAAAGTGAAGTTTTACCGCAGTTAGGATTTCCCACTAAAGCAATACGTAAAGTTTCGCTCATGCGGAAGCTCCTTCTAATGCCTGATGTATTTCAATTTTCTCGGCTTCGATCTTGCGCAACGCAAATCGAGTAAAACCAATTTGAATGAGAATAGGATCACCACCAAAAACACCTTTTGTGATCACTTGTACACGTGTGCCAGGCACAAAACCTAGAGTTTCTAAACGACTCGCCACTAAATCTGGCTGATTGACATTATCTTGTGAGGTACGATTGACCTTTGCGATAATGGCAGTTTGCTTTACTTTCAAGTCTGACAAACGCACAGCAATTAACCCTAAAATTTACACGATAGACAGACTATTATACATACAAATGAGAATAATTACCAAGTAAGGTTTGATTACAATTCTCATTCAAACACGATATTCGACTTATGTTTTCTTTTAGTCTACATTCCATCAACAAATAAGTTTTAAACACCACCTAAGACCATGCTAAATAAGAAACCACGTATTCCTGCCGCTGTTGCTATTCCTGAAAATCTAGACTTTTTACAGGGATTCCGTGACTATTTAATTGCACAAACGGTCAGTCCGCATACAAGAAATGCCTATTTATCTGACTTAATTCAATGTAGTGAATGTGTAAATTCTTACCTTCCGAATTGGACACATGAAGACATCTCCGATGTGCTTATTCAACTCACCAAACAAGGCAAAAGCCCTCGGTCAATTGCTCGCTCACTTTCTGCTTTACGTTCATTTTTTAAGTTTTTGCGTGAACAAAAGATTCGTTTAGATAATCCTGTCGCGCCCCATAAAACCCCAAAACTCGGACGAGCATTGCCTAAAGATTTATCGGAGCAGGACGTTGAAGCACTAATTCAGGCACCTGATGTCACAACAGCATTAGGTTTGCGTGATCGCGCCATGTTTGAAGTACTCTATGCTTGTGGTTTACGTGTTTCTGAGCTTCTCAATTTAAGATTAGATTTGATCAATTTAAAACAAGGCTATTTAAGAATCACAGGTAAAGGTAATAAAGAACGTTTGGTGCCTTTGGGGGGCATGGCATGTGAATGGGTGGAAAAATATTTAACTGAATCTCGCCCACAACTGTATAAATCCGCTACCGATTATCTATTTCTAACCCAACATGGCGGCATCATGAGTCGTCAAAACTTTTGGTATGCCATCAAACGTTATGCCTTACAAGCTGGGATTCAAGCAGAGCTATCACCACATACCTTACGCCATGCTTTTGCAACGCATCTTTTAAATCATGGTGCTGACTTACGGGTGGTGCAAATGCTTTTGGGGCATAGTGATTTATCGACCACACAAATTTATACCCATGTCGCACAAATCCGTATGCAACAGCTGCATGAAAAATATCATCCACGTGCTTGATGGCTGAGCATGACGTGTATATCGGCAATTTACATCCCTTAATCAAGTTTTAAAGTACACTATTAAAAATTTTGTTATGCTAATTCCCTCAAATCATGCTGAAGAAACATAAAGAGTTATTTATGCAATTGAATCGTTCAAAATTGATGTTGGCTTGTCTTATTGCAAGCACGATGGCAGTGAGTGCTTGTTCAAAGAATCCAGACTCAAAAAAAGATGACACTTTAACTGCGACAGCACCTGCAACAGGTGAAGCATCGAATTTAACTGAGCGTGATGCAAAACAACGTCTAATTCAAACATTACAAGCCAATTTCAAAAAGGCTGGCGTTCAAGCCAAAATTTTAGATGCCAAACCGACTGAAATGCCCAATCTTTATTGGATCAGTATGGAAGGCATGAGCTCAGTCTATGCAACATCTGATGGTAAATTCCTGATCCAAGGCGATGTGATCCGTTTAGGTGGTGATAAACTCAGTAGCATTGGTGACAAAATACAAGCTGCAGAAAACAAGAAATATCTTGCTGAGTTAAATATTAAGGATCTGTTGGTTTACCCTGCGCAAGGTAAGGTTAAACATGTAATCTATGTATTTACTGATGCAAGCTGTCCTTATTGCCATAAACTTCATGAACATATCAGTGAAATCACGGCTAAAGGTATTGAAATACGTTATATCGCATGGCCACGTGGTGAACAATTTATACCGACGATGGAAAGTATCTGGTGTAGTGCAGACCGTAGTGCTGCATTTAATCAAGCCATTGCTGGTACTGCGCTTCCACCTGCAAGTTGTAAAAATCCAGTTCGTGACCTGTATGCTTTAGGTCTAAAAATGGGTGTAAATGGTACCCCTGCGATCTACAATGCAGAGGGTGAATATCTGGGCGGTTATATGACTGCTGACGAAATTGAAAGCCGTTTAAATAAATAATTTTTATCAGTAAATTTACTATTATTTATAGCTCAATATAAAGATGCGTCAGGCTCTAGAGTCTGGCGCATTTTTTAGCTATGATCTAAGCTTAATATAATTTATATACATAATTGGAGTGTGACGTGAAACCAGTTCGTCTGGCAATACTCGGTCTTGGAACCGTAGGCGGTGGTGCCCTTAAACTACTACAAGAAAACGCTGCTGAAATTAGACGTCGCACCGGTCGAGAAATTGAAATTACCCACGTAGGCACGCGTCGTCCACGTCCAGATCTAAATTTACCAGCAAGCATTAAACAGAGCGCTGATCTGCTAGATATCGTCCGCCAGCCTGATGTTGATGTTGTCGTTGAAGTCATGGGCGGTATCCACCCTGCTTATGAAGTCATGATGGAAGCCATTAAACATGGCAAGCAAGTGGTAACGGCAAACAAAGCCTTACTGGCAGAACATGGAAATGAGCTATTTAAAGCGGCTGATGATCACCACGTACAAGTTGCCTTTGAAGCAGCGGTTGCCGGTGGTATTCCAATTATCAAGGTCATTCGTGAAGGCTTAGCAGCCAATAAAATTGAATGGCTGGCCGGTATCATCAATGGTACAGGTAATTTCATTCTGACTGAAATGAGTGAAAAAGGTCGTGCCTTTGCGGACGTACTTAAAGAAGCTCAAGAACTTGGTTATGCCGAAGCAGACCCAACATTTGATGTTGAAGGCATTGATGCTGCGCATAAGCTGACTATTCTTGCGTCATGTGCCTTTGGTATTCCTTTACAGTTCGATAAGGTTTATACCGAAGGTATCACCAAGATTACTGCACAAGATGTGAAATACGCTGAAGAGCTTGGCTATAAGATCAAACACTTGGGTATTGCACGTCGTTCTAGCAAAGGCATCGAACTTCGCGTACACCCAACCCTGATTCCTGAAGAAGAGCTTCTTGCCAATGTAAATGGCGTGAAGAATGCAGTTTTGGTTCAAGCCAATGCAGTTGGCCCTACATTGTATTATGGTGCAGGTGCAGGTGCAGGCCCTACTGCTTCTGCGGTTGTGGCAGATGTGGTTGATATTGTCCGTGATATCATTTACACAGAAGATGGTTCAGGTACTATTCCTCAGCTTGCCTTTGAAGCTCTTTCCGACTTGCATATCTTGTCGAGTGATGAGATGACCACAGGTTATTATTTGCGTTTAAATGCTGAAGACCAAACTGGTGTACTCGCAGATGTAACAACAATTTTAAGTCGCACAGGGATCAGTATTGATGCCATCATGCAGCAACCTCGCTTAAAAGATCTGATTCCTATCGTGATTTTGACTGATCCGATCGTCGAATCGAAAATGAATGAAGCGATTGCACAAATTCAAGCCTTACCTGCTATCCATGGCGAAATCGTACGAATTCGTTTAGAATTGCTCGATAACTAATCGGGTTTTAAACTCCTCTAAATTTGCAGCAATACCCTGCAAAGCGCCATTCAATGAATGGCGCAGCCTCTCCGAGTAGAGGCTTAGAGGTTAAAAGAATATCTTATTTGCTCTACACACAATTGGAACACCATCATGTCTAATGCCAATCGCTATACAGGACTTGTTGATCGCTATCGTGACCGCTTACCAGTATCGAAAACTACACGTGCTATTTCTTTAAATGAAGGTAATACGCCTCTCATTAAATTAGACAATATTCCCGGTATTATTGGTAAGAATGTTGAAATTTATGTGAAGTATGAAGGTTTAAACCCGACAGGTTCGTTTAAAGACCGTGGTATGACCATGGCAGTGACCAAAGCAGTAGAAGAAGGCTCTAAGGCAATTATCTGTGCATCTACAGGCAATACCTCTGCTGCTGCTGCTGCATATGCTGCTCGTGCGGGTATCAAAGCATTTGTGTTAATCCCAGAAGGCAAAATTGCCATGGGTAAAATGGCACAAGCGATGATGTACGGCGCGATCACCATGCAAATTCGCGGGAACTTCGATGACGGCATGCGTTTGGTTAAAGAAGTTGCAGACCAAGCGCCGGTAACGATTGTTAACTCAATCAACCCATACCGCTTACAAGGTCAAAAGACCATTGCTTATGAAATCGTAGAAGCGTTAGGTCGTGCGCCTGACTACCACTGCTTACCTGTTGGTAATGCGGGCAATATCACTGCGCATTGGATGGGTTATACCGAAGCAGTTGCTAATCAACCTGTTGAAGCATTTGAACAAGTGGTTTATGACCCTGAAACAGATAAGTTTACCGGTCCAAACCCTGAAGGTCGTCCGATCATGGTCGGTTATCAAGCTTCTGGTGCTGCGCCATTCTTACGTGGTGGTCCTGTTGAAAACCCAGAAACAGTTGCAACAGCAATTCGTATTGGTAATCCTCAAAGCTTTAATCATGCTAAAGCAGTGGTTCGTGACTCAAATGGCTGGTTTGATGAATTAACTGATGCAGAAATTTTAGAAGCGCAACGTCTGCTTTCTATGTATGAAGGTGTATTTGTTGAACCTGCTTCTGCAGCATCTATCGGTGGTGCAATTCGTGATATCAAAGCAGGTAAAATTGCTGAAGGTTCTGTGATTGTGTGTACTGTGACAGGTAATGGTCTAAAAGATCCTGATACCGCAATTAAACAATGTAAAGATGCAGTGATGTTATCTATTGATGCAACAATGAATCAAGTGAAAGACTCTATTCTTTCAAATATGTAATAACGCATTCACATCTAAAAAAACCAGTTGTGCGCAACTGGTTTTTTTTGCTCAATCTAAACATTTTTCTTCTTCATATTAGTCATAATTTAGATCTGATTCACTCTTGCACTATATATCAATTGCTTTGTCAGCACGATTTGAAAAAGTGCTACCCTAACACCAGTATTCCAGATTTACACATCTCATAATCTATTTTTTATGCTTAATTTAAGCATAAAAAAGCCCTTCATATTGAAGAGCTTTTTGTCATATGGCGATTTAAATACAGGCGGTAACGCTTAGATACGTTTCGGTAAATTACTGACCCAGTTTAATAAATTGGTTGCATCATTGGTACGTGCCTGAGACGAACTTGCACCTAATAACACCACTACAGCTGGACGACTATTTACAGTGGTATGCATAACCACGCAACGCCCTGCTTCATTGATATAACCCGTTTTAGAAATATTAATATTCCAGCCACCATTACGTACTAAGGCATTGGTATTATTTGATTTCAACACGCGATAACCTAAATTAAAGTCATAATGTGCTGTTGTTGAAAATTGACGAATTAAGCCATATTGCGAAGCAGCACTGACTAAAATACCCAAATCACGAGCAGAAGAAACATTACGTGGATCTAAACCAGTAGATTCAACATAATGGGTTGAATTCATTCCCAATTGACGTGCTTTTGAATTCATTGCAGCAAAAAACGCTTGGCGACCACCTGGGTAAGTACGCGCTAAAGCTGCTGCAGCTGGATTTTCAGATTTCATCAATGCCACAAGTAACATTTCAGCACGGTTCATGGTATCGCCAACTTTTAAAGTTGAACTTGAATTCTTACCACCAGCACCCGCAAAATCGATTTGTTGCAAAGTAATGTCTTCAGACATATTTAAACGGGCATCTGCGGTAATCACTGCTGTCATCAACTTGGTAATTGATGCGATAGGCAACGCCATATTGGTATTTTTACTAAACAGGACTTCACCTGTTTTTGCATCCATCACCAACGCAGCACGTGCATTTACCGATGGTTGGCTGTTATAGGTATTGGTGTCATAAATCTGTACAGACTTATTGGTCAATGTTGTCGGTGCAGCATTTGACGCACGAATTGTTGTGGTTAAGGTGGTTGAGCCTTTTGGAGAAATATCCTCGCCATCATCATCCAGAGAGTCACCATTGAGTAACTGGCTGGCATCTGAAGAAGACCAATTTACAGTTGCTTGTCCGCTCCCCCCCGATGAGTTCATAATGATTTCAGCAAAACCGGTAGAACTCAAACTGAGTAGTACTGACAAACTCAGCACATGCATTAACGTTTTTTTTGGTTTTTTCACGATAACTTACTCACCTCAAGGAGGTATTCACAAACTTGCTAATTACCTCAAATATGACTTACATTTACACTCAAACGTGACTATATTAAAACAAATATTTCAATCACGCCGTATTATGCGTAAATATTGAATGGATATTAGGAATAGGATTGCCAATTTTGTTATGTCTTTGCAAGTCTTTTTTGCTTTATGTAACAAAAATGTCGATATTGAGAAATTTAAGGAGGTGTAAGTGATTACTGTTTTAGTGGTAGATGACCATGAATTAGTAAGAACCGGCATCTGCAGAATGTTAGAAGATCAGACCGATATTCAAGTCATTGGACAAGCAGAATCTGGTGAAGAAGCAATTACGATTGTAAGGCAACAACATCCCAATGTGGTTTTATTGGATGTCAACATGCCTGGAATTGGTGGTGTAGAAACTACCCGTCGTTTGTTACAAACCGCACCTGATACCAAAGTACTCGCTGTGAGTGGTTTGGCTGAAGAACCCTATCCATCGCTATTATTGAAAGCTGGAGCTCGTGGTTACATTACCAAGGGCGCGCCAATCACTGAAATGGTTCGCGCAATCAAAAAAGTCATGCAAGGCGGTAAGTATTTTAGTGCCGATATTGCCGAACAACTTGCAAGCTCTTATTTATCCGATACACAAACCTCACCTTTTGACGCGCTGTCAGAACGTGAAATGCAAGTTGCCATGATGGTGGTAAATTGTGTCAGTGCACAAGAAATTTCTGACAAACTCTTTGTCAGTGTAAAAACAGTCAATACTTATCGTTATCGTATCTTTGAAAAATTAGGACTTGATAGTGATGTAAAGCTCACCCACCTTGCGATACGTTATGGTCTAATTAAGCCATAAATTGATTAAAACAATAATTTATCTTGAGTACGATTTATGTCGCCTACGGTAACGGTTCCTATTTATCAAACAATTTACCGTCTAGGCACACTGTATTCAGGCTATAGATTGGTTATTGCCTTTTGCTTAGTCATTATTTTTCTGATTACCCTTGAACACCAACCCGTACATTACGAATATCCCAGCTTATATTTTTATTCTCTAACCGCATTTACGCTGGTCGCAGCATTACAAATGATGCTGCTCAAATTCTACCCGCATGGGGTTGGACGGCAATTTATCGGTTTTTTTATTGTTGATATTCCCTTTCTAAGTACCTTGGTATTTGCCCTCAATGGGCCAAATTTAGCCATCAGTATTTTGTTCGTGATTGCCGTTTTTACCGCAAATTTTCTGCTGAGTAAAAATAAAGCGCTATTCGTAACACTGGTTTCTGTGATTGCAATTATTTACCAACAGTTTTTAGGCAGCTTCTTCGATTTTTCAAATTTAAATAATATTAGTAACAGTGCCTTATTGGCTTTTTTATTTTTTATGGTCTATGGCATTGGACAGATTGCAATTAATCGCTTCCAAGTTTTAGAGTCGTTAAATACCTATCAATCTCTTGAATTATTTAAGTTACAGAACATTAACCGCTATATTTTAGAACAGATTGAAGTCGGTTATTTGGTGCTCGATGAAAAATGCAAAATTATCGTCAGTAACCCAGCTGCCTGTTTACTTTTGGGTATTTCACCACTTTACGCACATGAGCAATATCATTTATCCAGCTTTCAACCGGACTTATATGAAATCTTAAAAGATGCCTTGTTACGTGATGGCGAACGCTTCCAATTTGAATCCCAACAGTCCTCGTATACAGTCGATATTCACGTACAAAAATTGATTGTTCCGCATCAAGCACTCACGCTTTTAGTCCTCGAAGATGCACAAAAAATTAATCAAAAGGTACAACAACTCAAACTTGCCGCACTTGGTCAATTATCGGCCAGTATTGCCCATGAAATTCGCAATCCGCTTGCCGCCATTGCGCAGGCCAATGATCTCTTTATCAGCAGTGATCCAGAACAACAAATTATTTTAAATCAAATGATTACCAAACAGACCATCCGTATCAATAATATTATTAAAGATACCTTAGATATGGCAAAAAATAAAAAGATCCATACCTCAAAAATTAATTTTCAAGAATTTGTTGATGACTTATTACGCCATGATTTAGGGGATGCTCAGGAAAAAATCAAATTAGAAATTCAAGCTGATGTTTGGATCTATTTTGATGACTCCCACCTCCGACAAGTTTTAATCAATTTAGTCCGTAATGCATTACGTCATAATGATCAAAATGCTGAACACATTTTAGTGCAAACGTTTAAAAATGAATCACACATATATATTGATGTGATTGATTATGGGAAAGGCGTCACAAAACAAGATCTTTCGCAATTATTTCAACCATTTTTTAGTACCGAAATCAATGGAACTGGTTTAGGATTGTACCTATCGCAGACGATATGCGAAGCGAATCAAGCGAAACTAATTTACGTAGAGCAAAAACAACAAGGGGCGTGCTTCCGTATCGAATGCCCACTCATGGATTAGATTAGGTTTTTGGGGATATGACTACACGACAACCATTGGTTTTACTTGTAGATGATGAACAAGATTTATGTATGTTAATGCAAATGAGCCTTTCTCGGATGGGCATCAAAACGCATATGGCACACCATTTACAACAAGCCAAATATTTTTTTAGTGAATATAAATATGATGCCTGTATTACCGATTTAAACCTCCCTGATGGCAGTGGTTTAGATTTGGTTAAGCATGTATCACAGCATTATCCTAAAACGCCTATTGCAGTCTTAACTGCATATGGAAATATGGAAATTGCGATTGCCTCGCTGAAAGCAGGTGCTTTTGATTTTGTCAGTAAACCGATTAACCAATTACATCTGCAACAGCTTTTACAAAAAGCTTTGCATGTACCACAGTTAAGGGAAACTATCAGCGATGCGCCGCTTGAGGAATCAATGCTCATCGGTGATTCACAGGTCATTCGTAAGTTAAGAGAATCGATTAAAAAAATTGCTCGTTCACAAGCACCCGTATTTATCACGGGTGAATCTGGAACAGGTAAAGAAGTAGTTGCCAATCTCATCCATCTACTCAGCAACCGCAGTGATAGCCCTTTTGTTGCGATTAATTGTGGTGCAATTTCTGAAGAGTTGATGGAGAGTGAGCTATTTGGGCATAAGAAAGGCTGTTTTTCAGGTGCAACTCAAGACAAACAGGGCCTTATTCAAGCTGCCAATGGGGGCACCCTGTTTTTAGATGAAATTGCAGAACTTTCTTTGGCCATGCAAGCCAAACTGTTACGAGCTTTACAAGAAAAGAAAATTCGTCCTCTAGGCAGTGATACCGAAATCGAAGTTGATTTTCGTATTATCAGTGCAACACATCAAGACATTGAAGCATTCGTTGAACAAGGCAAATTCCGTCATGATCTGTTCTTTAGAATTCATGTGATGGATATTGTGCTCCCGCCATTGCGCGAACGTGATTGTGATATTTTGATTTTAGCCAATCATTTTCTTCAGCAAATTTGTACAGAATGGCGTATTTCAACCAAGTCTTTCACTGAACAAGCCAAAGCTTTTCTTTTACAACAACATTACTCAGGCAATGTTCGTGAATTACGCAATATCATTGAAAAAGCCATTACCATGAGTGATGAAGACTATATTGATATTCAACAGCTACAACCAGCTCCACATCGTGGTATCCACAAAGTCGAACAGCATGATCTGATGCAAAGTAAAGCCTTGCCGATCGTCATGCCGAATAAAGCACAAAACATTCCAGAAGAAGGTTTGGAGCAATATTTGGAAAAAGTCGAAAAAGAAGTGCTGTTATCTGCATTAAATCAAACCCATTGGAATCGCACTTTAGCTGCGAAGAAATTGGGCATGACGTTTCGTTCTTTACGTTACCGTTTGAAAAAGTTTGGTTTAGATACCGATGATGATGAATAAAAGTAGCCTATATTCTTCATCATAATATCAATTCAAACGCTTTTGCTTTTTACATGGTTACAGCGTGACAACATGGATGTCGTCGTTGAGTAGGGGTACTGGATGCAGCCCTTACTCAACATACGATTTGGTCATTTTCATTTTGAGCAACTAGCAAGCATTGGCTTAGTTTGCAGTGCAAGCTGAAGGATCGCCGACACAACGTTATTTAAATACGTCATGTCAGATATAGCAGCATAAACTGCTACAGTGTTATAAATTCACTTTTCTGCACTCAACTTTATCTATCACGATGTTTTAATAGTTGATCTGCAACATTATTTAAATAAGTTTCTTCTTTTTGATCCAAAGCCCATGGATATTCTAAATTAGGGCGAATGCCTTGTCCGTCAATCATATTGCCATTAGGCGTATAATAATGCGAAACCGTCATTTGTAATGCAGCGCCATTTGGCAATGGAAATAACTTCTGCACAACGCCTTTGCCATAGCTTTTTTCACCAATGACCCAAGCACGCTGATGCTCCTTCATTGCAGCCGTAAAAACTTCTGCTGCAGATGCCGAACGACCATTAATCAAAATACCTAATTTGGTATTAGACGACTCATCGCCCGGTAAGGCTTGGAATTGTTGATTGCCTTCTGAACGACTTTTGGTCGAAACAATCGTTCCCTGAGTTAAAAACAAATCAGCCGTTTCAACAGCCGCTGAGAGTAAACCACCGGGGTTATTGCGCAGATCGAATAGCACGGCTTTTACTTTTTGAGTGCTATATTCTTCAATTAAACGTTTAATTTCATTGGCCGTATCTTGTTGAAAGACTTTGACTTTAAGAACCAAAACCTGATTATGCAACATAACCGGCTCTATATCCGCCACTTCTAATTTTCGATTTCTGACCATCGTGATTGCTGGGCTTTTTTCATTCAGTTGCAACTGAAAAGTTGAACCAATTGAGCCATGTAATAAGTCTTCGACTTGCTGAGCATTTAAGTTTTTAAGTTCTTGATTCTCAATTTTAAAAATAGTGAAGCCATTTTTTAAACCAAGTTTAAATGAGTCTGAATTATCGCGTAAATTCTTCACTTTCCATTGATGAATATGATTATCAAAAGCCAATTCAAAGTCAGCAGTCGCAAGGTCACTTTCCGTATATTGCATCAACTGTTTATATTCTTCAGGACTTAGATAACGTGAATAGCGATCTAAACCACCTACCAGCCCTTTGATTGCCTGTAGAAACAAAACATCATCAGGTTTTTCCTGAACATAATTGTCTTTAACGATACCGTAAATTTGCACAAACTGCTCAATCGATTCAATTGGCACTTCCGCAATACTTTCTTCGACATCGCCATCAAAATCAAGTGCGGCAGCATTTTCTGCCGCCCAAACTGAATGGCTCCCACAGGTCAACAATCCTGTCAATACAGCAATATATTTCCAAGCTTGAGCCATTCACGCACCTAGTTTTTAATAGAGATAATTTTATGCTTTCAATGTAATTAGATTACGGCCTTGCATTTCTGTCGGTACAGGGAGATGCATTAAACTTAAAATAGTCGGTGCAACATCTGCTAAAACTCCACCTTCAGCAATCGTCGCTGAAGTTGGTCCAACATAAATGAAAGGGACAAGTTCAGTGGTATGCTGTGTATGGACTTGACCACTCACATAGTCCTGCATTTGCTCGACATTACCATGATCAGCAGTAATCAGCATGTGACCATGCTTTGCCATCACTGCTTCATATAAACGACCAAGGCTTATATCAACCGCTTCAACTGCTTTCACAGCTGCCTCAAACACGCCAGTATGACCCACCATATCACCATTGGCATAGTTCACCACCAAAAGGTCAAACTCGCCTGAATTGATCGCATCAACCAGCTTGTCGGTAACTTCTGGTGCGCTCATTTCTGGTTGTAAATCATAGGTCGCCACTTTAGGTGATGGGATTAGGATCCGTTTTTCACCTGGATATTCATCTTCACGACCACCACTAAAGAAGAAAGTCACATGGGCATATTTTTCTGTTTCTGCAATACGTAACTGCGTTTTGCCTAAAGAAGATAAGTATTCACCAATTGAATTTTTTAAACCTTCTGGCATATATGCCACTGGCGCATCTATCGTCGCTTGATAACGCGTTAACATTACAAATTTAGATAGATGTGGTACTACTTTACGCTCAAAACCTGCAAAGTCTTGCGCTACAAATGCTTTGGTAATTTCACGTGCACGATCAGCACGGAAATTCATAAAGACCACACTGTCACCATCTTGGATTTTTGCAATTTCACCAATACGGGTTGCTTTAACAAATTCATCATTTTCATTGGCTGAATAAGCTTGCTCTAAACCTTCAACTGCTGAATCAACAACACGTAAAGCTTCTCCTTCAGTCATCAGACGGTAAGCTTGTTCCACACGATCCCAACGATTATCACGATCCATGGCAAAGTAACGTCCAATCATCGTGGCAATACGGCCTTGATTTGGATATTGTGCAAATACCGCATCGAGTTTTTCTAAAGAAGGTTTTGCACTGCGTGGTGGTGTATCACGACCATCTAAGAACGCATGTAAATAGACTTTTGCCCCACGCTTCAAAGCAAGCTCACACATCGCAATAATATGGTCTTGATGAGAGTGGACACCACCCTCTGACAACAATCCCATGATGTGTAATGCACCATTTGCCGCTTTGGCTTTTTCTACCGCATCAATCAGAACTTCATGCTCGAAAAAATCGCCTGTACGGATGTCTTTGGTAATACGAGTAAAATCTTGATACAGCACACGACCTGCACCCAAGTTCATATGACCAACTTCTGAGTTACCCATTTGCCCATCTGGCAAACCGACATCTTCACCTGAACCTGAAATTAAACTATGCGGATGCTTTTCTTGCATCATGGTTAGATTTGGCGTTTTTGCTGCTAAAAACGCATTATCTTCGACCGCTTCACGATGACCCACACCATCCATAATCACTAGAACGTGAGGGATTTTGCCAGCAGTTGCATCCGTCATGATTTACACTCTTTACTGTTTACAAATTAATCGTTACATCTTACCGTTTTTTTACGGCAGACTCTATGCTAAGACTATGGCAAAAACGGGTTGCCATCATCTAAATTTCTAATCTAGTTAAAATCCCACTAAACTAAGCGATTGATTCATCAGATTATCTTGCTCTATACAACAAATAACTGCCGATACCAAACATCAATACAATTGGCAAAAATACAAACCAAGCTGGAGATGGCGCGTAGACCAAACTTGCATAACCCAAGAAGTCTTGTATGTAATAGAAGCCTAAACCAACAAATAATGCGATCACTAAACGAAAACCCATAGATTGTTGACGCAAAGGCCCAAAAATAAATGAACAGGCAATCAAGACCAAAGCAAGCAATGCAAATGGTGAACCGATATTTTTCCAGAAAGCCAACAGATACGTCTTAGGTACTTGGCTATATTCATGCATATATTGCATAAAACTCAATAACTGCGTAGGGGCTAAGTCTTCAGGATTGATAGTCACCATATGCACATATTTCGGTTGCAATGCGAGCGCTAGATCCTGTTGGTTTTTATTGACAACCTGAGCTTGGCCATTGGCCAATAAATTGACTTGGGCACTTTGTTTTAAATTCCATTGACCTTCTTTTAAGAACTGCCCTTCTTCCGAATTTAACAATGATTTCATTCGATAATTTTCGTCAAAATCGACAACTTGAACTTGTTTTAGCGTCCCTTGCGAGTTGGCATAATCAATATAAATAAAGCGTTGCCCTTCACGTGTCCAATAGCCTTTAACTTCCCCAAGCGCCACAACACTGCGATGGCTTTTAATACTTTTCGCCTGTTCATTGGTATAAGGAATCACAAATTGCGTCAATAAAAATGAAAGCACCACCAAAAGCATCGCTGAACGCATCACCCAACCGACAATACGCCAGAGACTAATACCCGCTGCTCGCATCACAATCAATTCACTGTTGGAAGCCATTGAGCCTAAGCCCAATACAGCGCCGATCAAGGCAGCAATTGGAAGAATCTCATACAAATAACGAGGTGCACCCCATAAAACATATTGCAATGCATTCCAAGCGGTATAGCCTTGTTTTAGATCACTTAACTCACCCAAATAGGTGAATAAGATCTGTAAGCTGGCAAGAACTGCTGTCGCACCTAACATGGCGAGCAAGGTGGTTTTCGTCACATGTTTTGCGACAATTCTACGTGCTAACATTATGATTTTACTCGCTGTATTTGCTTTTTAATCTTAGGTGCTAATTTCTGTTTTCTTGAAAATAGAGCGGCAGCAACAGCATAGAATAATAACACTGCAGGATATGCCCAAACACCCACCTCATCCTTACTGATACGAGTTCGTATTGCCATAAGTGCCACAATTAAACTGGCAAAAATCAATAATGCAGGGAAAAGTTTGAGATAGCGACCTTGTCTAGGGCTGACTTCACATAGTGCTGTTGCCAGCATTAAGGCGACAATAATAGAAAATGGAACAAATAAACGCCATCCCAATTCACTTGCCACAACGGGGTCATTTCTATTTTCAAGCAATTTGCCAAATGATAGCCCCTCGACTTCATCACTTTCAAACTTGGCTTCTTTATTATTTTCTAAACGCAAACGATATGATTGGAATTCAGTTTGACTATATTTGGGTGTTCCAGGATAAATTTCATAACGACGGCCTTGAACTAAATCGACAACACTGGCAGTTTCATTGGCAATTTCAATCCGTGTTGCTTCCTTTGCCAAAATCATGACATCAGGTTTACCTTCTTTTTCAGCACGTTGATAAAAGAAAATATCTTTTAGATTTTTACGATCTTCAGATAAAGAGCCAGCATAAATCGTATAAGCTCCCGAAGAAATAAACTCACGTGGCCGAACTAAATCAAAGCCCGTTCGTACCGCTTGTGTAGAGATCAGTTGCTCATATTGACGAATTCCCCATGGAGACATCCAGATCATTAAGACACTTTGTACACACAAGTAAATAACGGTCAGTGGGATCAATAATCTGGCGACTTGAATACGGCTAATACCACTCCCGTTCAGTACCGCCATTTCATGATCGACATATAAACGACCAAAAACCAGCATCAACCCAATAAAGAAACCCAAAGGAAGAATTAAAGTCAAAAACTCAGGTAAACGAAAACCGATAATACTCAATAGAATACTCGGATCTACACGCCCCATAGCAGCTTGACCAAATCGTTTAATCAATTGCCCACCCATCATAATGACTGTCAGTAATGTGACAACCACAAGAGAGGTCGAAACGACTTGTTTGACAAGGTAACGTCGAATAATCAAATTAATCTTCCAAATAAGGGTAATATCGTGATGTAGCGCTAGTTTACCCGAAGTTAAAATTATAAAACTAGATTGAAATTCTACCATTTGAAGTGGTTCAATGGTTTAATGATTTGAAATGTACAAAAGGCACAAAGACAACACATGAAACTTACGATCAATACGTCATTTTCAGCGTCTACATCTAGCCAGTCGTTATTTATTCTGGTGGATTCTGAAAACGCTAAGCAAGCTCAAGAAACATATAAAATCAATGACTTGAGCAGCATAATTGAAGACACTCAATTCAAAGCAAGTTTAAACGAAACTCTACCACTTATCGGAAAGCTAACTCAAGTTACGCAATGTACTTTAGTCGGCATAGATAAAGCCTCCGAAATTAAAGCCGCGAAATTAGCAAAAATCGCACAAACCATTATCAAAGCTTCACAAAAAAAATTCCAAAAAATTAGCATTGATATTTCGGCTTTGTCGTCTGAGTTACATTATCTATTTGCATTAAATTTGACGCAAGCTGCGTATGCTTATGATGAATTCAAATCGAAGAAGAATGAATTTACTTTAGAAAATATTGAATTTATTGCAACGCAATCGAGTCTGAGTGCAGAGCAGATCACGCTTATTGAAGCTGTTCAAAAAGGACAAAACTTTGCTCGTGACTTAGGTAACTGCCCTCCTAATATTTGCTTCCCTGAATATTTAGCAGAACAAGCACATGCTTTAGCAGCTGAATTCCCTGAGCTTTTACAAGTGACTGTACTTGAAGAACAACAACTTGCTGATCTAGGCATGCATGCTTTTCTTGCGGTAAGCAAAGGTTCTGATCGTCCAGGGCGTGTGATTACGCTTGAATATAAAGCCAATCCTGATCAAGCACCGATCGTGCTCGTGGGTAAAGGTGTGACTTTTGATACAGGTGGTATTTCATTAAAACCGGGCTTAGGCATGGATGAAATGAAATTTGATATGTGTGGTTCAGCATCTGTACTGGGTACGATTCGTGCACTTTGTGAAGCGAAACTCCCGATTCATGTTGTCGGTGCAATTGCCGCCGCTGAAAACATGCCTTCTGGTCATGCAACTCGCCCTGGTGATATTGTAACCACCATGAGTGGGCAAACGGTTGAAATCCTGAATACCGATGCCGAAGGTCGTTTAGTCCTTTGTGATACCTTAACCTATATTAAGCGCTTTAATCCTGCATTAGTGATTGATATTGCAACACTGACTGGTGCTTGTGTGGTCGCTTTAGGTTCAGTGGTTTCTGGTTTATTTACACCAGATGATGAACTTGCAGAAGAAATTACAGCAGCAGGACACACTGCATTTGACCGTGTATGGCGTATGCCCGTATATGACGATTATCAAGAACAACTTGATTCGCCATTTGCCGATATTGCCAATATTGGTGGTCCAAAAGCTGGCGCAGTTACAGCAGCCTGTTTCTTACAACGCTTTACCCGTGACTATCGTTGGGCGCACTTAGACATCGCTGGTACAGCATGGAATTCTGGTGCAAATAAAGGTGCAACCGGCCGTCCAGTACCATTGTTGATGCAGTTAATAGCCAACCGTGTACAAAAGAATGGCTAAAATTAGCTTTTATTTATTTGAAAAAAGCCCTGAGCGACAGGTAGAAAGTGCCTGTCGTTTATGTCGTAAAATTTTACGAAATGCAGCCAAAGTTTGGTTGCATTGCCCTGATGTAGACATGCAACAACAACTGGATGAACGTTTATGGAGCTTTGATCCGACCAGTTTTATTGCGCATGGAATTGATCAAATTGATGCACCGATCTGTATTTCTTCAAGATTACCGGAGTCTTTAGACTGGATTGTGTTTAATTTTAACAATCAAGCACTTGAACAAGTGACACAATTTAGTCACATTATAGAAATTATTGAAAATGCTGAGTCAGCAAAACAAATTGGTCGAGAGAAATATAAAGCCTATCGACGAATGGGTATTTCGCCTCAAACATTTAAACTTTAATTCTTTATTCTCATTTTATATCAAGGAGATGCGTGGTGACATTAAATGTCGGTCAAGATTTTAAAAAGCGCTGGTTAGATACGCCTGAAGCAGTACGCCAAACTTTTGTAGATGACCTCAACCGCATCTGTGACCTTCTCAGCCCGACAACAAATGTACAGGACTGGCTAAGTAACGACCAACGCCAAATGCAAGTGGCGCAACTCCAAGTTGAACACGCCTATGCTGAGCTAAAAGCCCAGCTCATTGAAGAAGCGCGTATCCGTAGACAATTGGCTCTTGAAAAATCTTTAGCTGAAAAACGAGCATTACAGCACGCATATAATTTAACACTACAACAAGATGAAATTCAGCAGTTTGAACATCAACAATTGACCTTACAGAATTTACGTCAACAAATTGATATTGAAATTTCAGAATATAGTGAAAAATACACTAAAAATCCTGATTATCCAGCAATAGATTATGCCAATGGGCAATTCCGCATCACAGATGCACAAATGACTTCAGAGTTGGAAAGTGTTCGTCTACGTCTTGAGTTAGAAGCAGAAACGCTAATCGAACAGAGCCTAAATGCTTTACGTAGCAAACTGCAAACTGCTGCAAAAGAAGAAATTGAATATATTTTGGCAAATTCAAATTTTTCGACAGAAAAAAAATAAAGTTTATTTATTTTAATTGGATATCCAAGTTTACTTGTCACGAAAATGCAATATTAATGTCACATGATAGTCATCTCGGATGGCTTTAAAGCTTATGTGTACAGGTTAAAAATATTTTAAGTGATCAACTCAGTGGGTTTTTATTTTCAAGATAAAAATTTCCAATCACTTGCATCAGGATGAATAAAATGGATCTGCTTAACCACATTTCGAACCAAATTGCGCGACTACATTCAGGTGAAAAATGGACTGTTTCTATACAAGATTTACTAATTAGCCGTGTAGATTTTCAATCGCTTTCAGTATTTCTTTCTCGGGAATCTGAAAAAGGGACGTTCTCACTGACTGATATGGACAAGCTAAAATCGCGCTTTGAACATACCTCTTTGACGATTATCAAAAACTAATTAAGCCTGATACTTTGTCTCCTTCTCAAAGCAATTTCTTAGATAAACCAAAGTCTCATTTCGGCCTTGGTTTATCTAAATGTAGTGTGGAAACACAAGACCTCAACAGATAATTTTTGAAATTAGCTTTGCTTCAACCCGCAAGATCTCATTGTTGTTTTGATCAATTTCAACCAAATATTTTCCATTGGAATAAAAAATAGAATTGTCTTTTAAAGCAAAACTCATCACACCCTTTTTTAATACGATCATCTCACCAGAAGCTGTCATTTTGATCAACTCCCACGAGTTTGGAATCATCCCAGGATATTTTTCGCCAGCCTTCTGATTACGATCTAAGTTTTGCTGAGCCTTAATTAAATTACCTTCAACAAATAGTTCTTCTTCTGACTTTTGTTGCGATTTGGCTGGATTATTTCCAGACGTTGTTTTTAACGATTCACCCGTATAGCGTTGAGTAAAGAAATCCAACCACCCCACAATCGCACGAATAATTTTAAAAGGCGCAAAAATAATATCTTTGAACGTTGTTAAAGGAGATTGGTGAGAACCATCACGGGAATATGGGCGCTTAATAAAGTACAAATTGCCCAGCCCATCCATTTTTGGTTTAAAGAAATCAAACTTTGGATTTGAAGCGATTGTTTGCAACTCGCCTGTTCCCATATCCAAATGAAAAATTTCTTTGGGACTATAGGCAATACGATGTTCACCATAGGCTAAACCACACGAATCATAATATAACTGCGTGGTGTCTCGCGGATCAAAACATGGATTTGAATCCTGACAATCCCCTTCGGTCAAATACTGTGTTCGATTGGCGTCTAAAGGTAAAATACAAATATGTCGTTCATAGCCCTGTGTGTTGACGGATAGTGCTAAACGCTTTTTAGACTCATCATAAGCCATATCCTGCACCACAAAATCATTCTTTCTTAACACTAAACCTTCGGTTTCTTGTAAATCTGTCAATGATTTGATATTGATCGAAGTGCCTTCTTGCAAACAAGCGGTATAGATCATTTTACGATCAGTAGTCAGAGCAACATCTGTTGGGAAAATATGGGTTAAATCGACTTCATCATCTTGTGAAGATGTTCGCATGAACTGTGCACCCGTACCTTTGGTTTTCCAATCTTTACGTTGTTGAATCTCAACTAAATTCTTTTTATATAAGTCAACTGCTTGGCAAGGAACCGTAATACTTTTATTCCCATCCAATAAATACAGATTTTGATTCGATAAATAAAGCAATGCTGCCATGTGTATTCCTTAATTTTACCTGCAATGGCGTGTTTTTCAATATTCCAGTTACAGTGTTTCTTGTAATTTGATAGATTTTCAATATAGCACAAGATGGTGTTCAACGATTTGTATCGGTGTTCATCAATTTCCCCATTGTACTGACTTTCAAGCACAAAAAAAGCCTTTCACGAGAGAAAGGCTTTGATCTGTATACTGCTTTCTATTGCGCAGATTAAGGCTGTTTTAAATAAGGCCACGCTGCTTTTAAATAAATAAACATCGACCAGAGTGTCAAAATGACCGCGGTATATAGCAAAGCATAAGCCAGTATTTCAAGCGGCTGCCAATTCAATAAAAACACCGTGATTGCAATCATCTGAAAGGCTGTTTTATATTTACCCACCGTGGAGACTGCCACATTGGTACGCGCACCTAATTCAGCCATCCATTCACGTAGTGCTGAAACTGTAATTTCACGTGAAATAATCACAATTGCAGCAAATGCCATAGTGATTGATGGTTGCCACTGCACTAAAACAATCAGTGCTGCTGCCACCATTAATTTATCTGCAACTGGATCTAAAAACCGCCCAAAAGCTGAGGTTTGATTTAAAGTTCGTGCCAGATAACCATCAAACCAATCTGTGACTGCTGCAACAACAAAAATTGCAGTCAAGATAATATGACGCGTCATACCACCTGTATGTCCAGCCACTCCAATTGCAGGTGGCCAATAGGCAATAATTAAAAAAACAGGAATTAACGCGATTCGAGCAAGCGTCAAGATATTTGGAATATTCAGGATACGACCTGTAGTCATAGACACCGCCAGTGAGTCCCCTACTTACCCGAATGAAGGTAAATAATAATTTAGAGTGAAGCTCTATTTCCTTAGTACTTTAAACGATTCACATGAAACTGTCGACTAGGTAAATACCGTAACCGTCTGTCTTGCAATCGCAATGAGTCGATTTTGTTCATCCCAAAGATAGGCATGTTCTGTTGCATATCCATGCTCAGCAAAGTCTGTAATCACTTTATACTTAAACCAATCATTCAACTGATTTTGTAAAGGATGGATAAACGTTACTTGCCAAGTCAGTGTACTTGCAGGTGCAGGCAGTTTAAACATTGGCAATACACCCGGAGGCCAAACATCCATTAATGTCATGATATCTGAGACATTCATTGCTCGATTGGCATGTAGCTCAGGGTCAAAACGACACCAACCTGAAAAATCAGGTTGTTTACTGCCTGACATTGGATAATTCCCTTCAGTCCATGCCAGTTGGAAATTTTTTACACACTCGGGAAAAGGTAAATATTTAGGGACAATATTAATCTGATCAAGTGACGGAAAATCAGGAGCTTGAGGCTCTAAAGACACTTGAATTTTAGAATCTCGTTGGCTACCAAAACTTGCAATTAAAATACTTTGCACAGCCTCATTTTGCCACAATCTGACTTCAATCGTCGTGACTGATTTACCCTGTCTCAGGATTTCAGCAGTCAATTTCACTGGCGTTTCTTCAACAGGTCCAACAAAAGTGACACTACAACTTAACAACTTTTTAACTGGATCATGAATGGTTGCAATTGCTTTATAAACCAACATACCTGCAACGAGACCACCAAAGATGGTACGCCCCTGCAACCATCCTTGAGGAATATCAATCCATTCTTCCTGTTCAATCTGCTGAAATAGCGATTCTAATGACATGATCTGTCCAATTTTTCGATCTTTGCTGTACTGTTTCATATTTAACGTGAGATGAAAATGATCAGTGACTCATGCGTCAATGGTTGTTTTGGCAAATGCTACTCATCATCGAGAACAATAACGATATTATTCATGCAACACTTTATAAATCATTCGTGCCATAACATCGCCTAGACCAGGAACATTTTTTAAGTCATGTTCAGAGGCTTTAAGTACCCCTTGAATACCACCAAAATGGGTCAGTAAATCACGGCGACGTTTTGGACCCAAGCCCGGAATAGCCTCAAGTACCGAACCTCCACGACGCTTATCTCGTTTAGCGCGATGTTTGGTGATTGCAAAGCGATGTGCTTCATCACGGACCTGTTGAATCAAATGCAGAGCTTTATGGTCTTCAGGAAGCTGAATCTTCGTGCCATCGGTAAAATGTAGTGTTTCTAAACCGGGTTTACGCCCTTCACCTTTGGAGACACCCACCATAAATGCATCTAAACCAAGCTCTTGCATAACTTCCATCGCCATATGAAGTTGCCCTTTACCCCCATCAATCAATAATAAATCGGGTAACATGGCTTTTTTATAACGGCGTGTTAAGGCTTGGCGCATTGCGGCATAATCATCACCGCCAGTAATATCTTCAATCGCAAATTGGCGATAATCGCGTTTACGTGCGCCACCTGCATCAAAAACCACACATGATGCAATGGTTGCTTCGCCCATAGTATGCGAAATATCAAAGCATTCAATACGATCAACAGGTCGTCCGCAAACTTGTTCCAATTGATGAAAACGCTCATTTAATTCTAAATGATTGGCTAATTTTCCTTTAATCGCATGCTGAACATTCATTTCAGCCAACTCAAGCCATTCAGCACGAGTTTCACGAACATTGTGTTTAATCTGAATTTTCTTTTCAAACTGTTGATGTAAAGCTTCTTCTAGTTCTTTTCGGTCTGTCACATTCACATTGACAATCAGTTCAGCAGGAACTTCATCTGCGACCTGAAAATAAAAATTGGCGATAAAATCAGATAACATTTGCCCCAAATCATCATCCAACATATCGGGAAAATAACTTTTCCCACCCAGCATTTTCCCATTACGCACATGCATGATCTGTACACAGGTCACACCCGCTTGATAGGCAATGGCAAGAATATCCGCTTCGCCTTTAACTTTATAAATGGCTTGTTGTGCTTGGACATCACGAAGTAAGGCCATGCGGTCACGGTAAAATACTGCTTTCTCAAATTCTAAATTTTCTGCCGCCTGTTCCATTTTTTGAATCAATTCCTGATTCAGTTCTTTGGTATCACCATTTAAAAAACGAATCGAGTTTTGTACATCTTCATTATAGGCTTCGGCTGAAATCAGCCCCACACAAGGCGCAGTACAACGCTTGATCTGATATTGCAGACAAGGACGTTTACGCTGTGAAAAATAGCTGTTTTCACATTGGCGGACATTAAATAACTTTTGTAGAACTAAAAGCGTGTCTCTCGCATTATAAGCACTTGGATAGGGGCCAAAAAACTTACCCACTTGATGTTTGCCTTTGCCTCGCCCTGAAGCAATCCGCGGATAAGGTTTATCTGCGGAGACAAAAATATAGACATAGGATTTATCATCGCGCAACATAATGTTATACGGTGGGCGATGCAGTTTTATTAGATTCTGTTCGAGCAATAAAGCTTCGGTTTCAGAACGGACGACAAGGGTTTCAATATTATAAATACGTGCAACCAAAGCCTGTGTTTTCGGGTGTTCAATGGTTTTGACAAAATAACTCAGTACGCGATTTTTTAGATTTTTGGCTTTTCCGACATATAATAATTCACCCTCTTTTCCCAGCATTTTATACACGCCAGGTAAAGTCGTCATATTGGCTAGAATCTTTTCGATATTTTCACGTGCGTTTTCGTTCACAGTAGACTTTTAACTTTGGACTATAAATGGATGATGTAGTTAGATCATCCATTTTTCAAGTCTACTTGAGTGAATTACTTGCGCTTTCAATTGGAAAATATCTTGATTTTTCATTTTTCAAAGGGCTGATTAACAGCTTTATAAGCGGTATGGTTCATCCAATTACACGCCAACTCATCAGATTTATGATAAAAAAATTCATTTTGAGGATGATATTTTCCTTGATAGTCTTTTCCATCTATTGTGAGCTTTACATTGCTATATAGGGTGTTTTCCTTATCTTTGAATCGAGTCCAAGCCACATTACTCCAATTTCCTGTTGCTTCTATTTCTAAATCTGCAAATACCTTTGCATCAACGATATACGGTAAGAACTCAATATATTCCTGATTACTATTGGCTGACAAACTTTGCCAACAAATAGAGCCTTTGGGAAATACTTCATTTGGCGAATAACCTAACCCTAAGATTGCAACTAAAATCTGGCCTGCCGCACTACTATTCATTTGACGGATTGGATTATAAATATCATTAGTGATCAATTGCCCAGAGACATCAATTTTCTTATATTGATAAGATAAAACCAAAGGTTGTTCAGCAATATAATTACTCACTGCATATTGTAATTTCGCTCCATCAAATGTTGCAGACTCACCCAGCAAGTATGTATTTTGATCTAATTGTGGTGGGGTAAATGTCGAAATCGCATTATGTGTTAGATAATATTTTGAAGTTTCTTCTATAGAAGCATCTTGAACCAAGAGATTTTTATTTTCATTAATATGGTAAGTTTTTGCTCCGAATAGTAAGTCAATGCCTCCACCTTGAAATGAATATAGGGTATCAAATTTATCTGATTCGCTTTTTGAATCATCCGATCCACCACCACACGCTGTTAAAATTAAAGCATTGATTATAAAAAATATTGTTTTTTTCATTATAGCGGTTCACTCGACTATTTATTTTGAATCATTATTAACCAATATTTGATAAAATCACAAGTGTAAATCGCTTAAATTTCGACTGTTTTTTATTTTCACTTAGTTGATTATTAAAGTAAATTTCAAGAGACTCTCGTCTCAGTTAGGCCTTGTACTTTAAGCTTCTTTTATAAATCCCTTTTAAAACCATAAATCAACATAAAAGCCCCTCATCCTAGCCTTCTCCCAATGGGAGAAAGAACTTTCAATAGCAGTATGATTCACTTCTTATGATGATTCTGAAATATTTATCACACAGGATCGCTATTATCTGTTTATTTAAATCTGAGAACTATTTACTTCTACTGCCTGACGAAAGGCCTGCTGATCTCTTGGAGAAACCAAGACCTGTTTGATTTTTCCGTCTTTCATATATTCGATTTTCAAACGATCTAAAGATAATGCAGGTGATGAAATTGAATTATTGGTTTTGCTGATCTTTTGAATATTTGCCAATGGGATACGCCATTTTAAAAATAGACTATGAATGATCAAAGCTTCATCTTCAACGATATAGCGTGTATTGAAAACTGGCCACCAAATCACCGCAATAGTTAAAATATACACCGCTGTATGCTCAGGATATTCAACCATAGTGCCTTTTGCATACATGGTATAAAGCAATTGAATCAGCAGACCTGTCATTGCGATTAAAAAGCCTAAAATCCACCAATCAATTTTAGTATGAAATTTTTGCATCACGCTCTTCAAAGTTTCCCCATACAAAATATTATTCTATCTGAATTTCGAGTTAAATATGACTATAAAATCATCAATTTACATAATAAAAAACGCCCTTTCGAGCGTTTTAATTTTTGACTAAATGTCTAAACATCAATTTTTTAAATAGCGATCAAAAATTTCAGAAAAATCATAATTCTCAATTTGTCGAATACGCTGGTTGGCATAATCTTCAACTTGTTGCGCAGTCTGATTGATGATTTCAGGTAAATTTAAAATTGCCTGTTCACTGAGCTCTCGTAAGTTAAACATTTTCTGCACATTGTCAGTGCTTTGTAATAGCACATTACGTTTACGATTGATCTCTTTGCAGGTTTCACCAATGGTAAATAATGCTTTATAGAGATCGCGAATTTTCTCGATTTGTTTTTTATCAATATCAATAGAGAAATGCTGTTCACCTAATTGGAACTTGATTTCAGCATCTAAATCCACGGTACCAGCGGTTTCTAAAAGTACATTTTTAATTGGGTTGTGCTTATACAAGTAGCGGTACAACATGCGTTTTTTACTGATCGCACTTTTACCATCGAGGTGCATAAAGGCCACATTAGTAAAACAATATTCATCTGTTTTACTTTTGATGACAAAGAAAATTTTCTCGTTATCTTCATGAAAAATATAATCATCAATATCTGTTTTATTGAAATCATGTGGCTCAATAATTGTTCCAATATCACTCATACCCATCATTTCTGAGGCTAAATTTTTAAACATTTTGTGTTTCCAGCGCTTTTATAAATTATGAAAGTAAATTAAAAAAAACGAGCGTTAAACTCAAGTCAAAATTTGTTATTAAAAAAACGCCCTGACGGGCGCTTTAAATCAAATCATTTTTTCAAAAAATGCAATGATCTGTGACATATATGGTCGAATAAAAATCAGGAAGAAAATCCCTAACATCAAGAACCACTTTAAAAAGTAATACAACTGACGATTGGTTTTTTTCAAGGCTTTGGCTTTAATGCGGATTTGGTACACATAACCAAAAACTTTGTTTAACCCCCCTGTTTGATCGCCCGCCTCATTTGGAGAGCTGGCAGCTGTCATCACTTTTTTACCAAACCAGTGGTTAAAGCGCTGCATAAACCTTGTTTTTAATGGGCGCTCTACATCAGCAAAGAAGATAATACGATTTTGGTCCGTGGTATTTTCAGCATAATGAATATAGGTTTCATCAAAAACCACGCTTTCACCATCCCGCCATGAATAACGCTGACCATCTACGTCAATAAAGCAACGATCATCATTTGGTGTAATGAGCCCCAAGTGATAACGCAATGAACCTGCATAAGGATCACGATGGCGCACTAATCGACTATCAGGTGCAAGCTCTGTAAACATTGCCGCCTTAATACTTGGCAAGGTTTTCAACAATTCAGTTGTTTTCGGGCAGAGTTCTGCTGCTGACGGATGCGCTGAGTCATACCATTTTAGGTAAAACCGTTTCCAACCTGTTTTAAAGAATGAATTAAAGCCTAAGTCATCATATGTACTTGAAGCCTTAATTCCACCTTTGGCATATAACGCTTGCGCCTCTTCACGAATCATTTCCCAGTTTTCATCTAACACTTTTAAATCTTTAAAATGTTGTGTGTCGATATACGGCTGATTCGGCACTTTTGAAAACATATACATGAGAAAGTTAATTGGTGCGAGTATCGTTGAATGGTCAAAAAATTGACGATAAAACGAATGTCGCACTTTACCGCGATTTTGGATATACAAAGCAGAAATCACAAAAATCGCCAATATGATCCATTTAATCATACAGCACTCTTTTCATTAATCAGGTTAATCAAGCAACATGTGCTGATAGAATTTTAAATCTCAAAAAGGGAGAATGTTTCTACAAATTATAACAAATCTATAAATCAAAAAGCCACAATGATCTAATTGGATGTTTTTTATTAATTATTATTAAAAACAAACCAAATTTGTAGAGGTGACTACAAATTTGGTTTAAGTTTTATTAGACAGACATCTAAGTTTTTTTCTTATTTATTCCAATCAATCAGTCTTAAAGAAGCCAAAGCTGATGCAGCTTTTGAATTATATACAGCGCACCCTTTCTTAAGTTTCTCAATATTTAACGTTGCTGTTCTTCTTTGTTCATCTGTTGTGGCTATTCCCAGCAGTTTTTCCCATTGTTTAATTTCTTTAGTACTCGTCCATTCAATACTGCTGTTGTAATCCGCCAAATATGTCCTATTTTGATATTTAACTGCTACCGCATCACTATTCCCCACACCCGTATCGGTTTCATAAATGGTCGTCCACGGAACATTTTGCCAGCTACCACTTGAATAGCGATAAGTTATACCTAATGCTTCATATTTTTTATTCAAATAATCAACATAGCCAAGATTGTCGTTATTAAATTCTTCAAATGTTTGATTAAACTCATTATCTGTATTGAAGCTAAAATAGTCTTGGTTATTCTTTCGAGAAATAAAACGATAACAGTTACTTCCCTGTGGAAAACGATCATTGCCATATGAAGCTAATAATTTTCGTGCTTCAAAATAACTATTTTCACTATCAAAACCTAAACTACGATAGCCAGGTAAAACCGTATCAAAAATATTTTTTCCTGAGATATCAATTTTTTCTAGTTTAATATCCGTTTTAACATTACCAATGAATGTTGAGGTCCATGAAGTCAAAGAATTTAATGCAACTGTATTCACCGCAATATCTCGCGGAGTATATAATTTGTTGGCTGTTAATATGTATTCATCTAAACTTTTGTTAGCTTCCGTATCCTTAAACTGTTTATTAAAAATTTCAAAATATTCCATAGTTAAATTATCAGAATCATTGTCTAATTCATAATCAACGAAATAATAGCGCGTTCCATTATCTAAGCTGTCTTGTGCCGTTGAAGTGTTCGAATTATTTGATGAGGAGTCACCACCGCCTCCACATCCAACAAGTAATAATGATAAACAAATAGCAGTGAATGCAAGTTTCTTTTTCTGTATAGACATAATGGGTTCTTTTTTGTGATAAATACCAAACAAATATTACATTTGCTATACAGAATATTCAATTTATTTTCAAAATTTCATAGGCGAAAAATTAAATTCAATATCAATTGACCTAAATGACAAAAAAAATGAATCACTATGTATGCCTATTATTATCCATTTCGCTAAAGAAATGTTCAAAGAAATTCACATTAAATCAATAAATTTCAAATATTTATATAATAAACCTATAAAATTATTAAAATTTAAAAGCTTAATTTAATCTTCTACTCAAAAAAAATTGATGACCCTTGCGTCACGGCTTGATACAACTTGTTAGGTTATTTTTAGATATAGTTATCGTAAGATTAGTGAAGTCGAAATGTGTGCGGGAATTGCATACACACTTCAAAACATCAACTTAAGAAGTCCTCCAAAAAAGGAGATCAGGGCATGATCCACGCTGGCAATGCCATTACCGTCCAATTGCTTTCGGACGGAATTGCAGAATTCCGCTTTGACTTACAAGGTGAGTCTGTTAACAAATTCAACCGTGCAACGATTGAAGACTTTAAAGCTGCTATTGAAGCTGTAAAAAATAACAGTGAAGTGAAAGGTCTAATCGTTACCTCTGGTAAATCAACATTTATCGTTGGTGCAGACATTACTGAGTTTGGTGAAAACTTTAAGCAAGGTGAAAGTGCAATTGTAGAATGGGCAATGCCTGTTCACGAGATTTTTAACGCTTTTGAAGATCTAGAGATTCCTAAAGTTGCTGCGATCAATGGTATTGCATTGGGCGGCGGTTTTGAAATGTGTTTGGTATGTGACTACCGCGTAATGTCAAATGCTGCAACAGTGGGCTTACCAGAAGTTAAACTGGGTATCATTCCTGGTTTCGGTGGTACTGTTCGTCTAAGCCGTTTGATTGGTATTGACAATGCGGTTGAGTGGATCGCGACTTCAGCAAACAAACGTCCAGATGCTGCGCTGAAAGACGGTGCTGTAGATGCAGTTGTTGCAGCTGACAAACTCCAAGAAGCTGCGATTGATCTTGTTAAACAAGCAATCTCTGGTCGTTTAGACTGGAAAGCAAAACGTCAAGAAAAATTAGAGCCTGTTAAATTAGACATGCTTGAACAAATGATGGCGTTTAACTCATCTAAAGGTGTGGTTCTTGCGAAAGCAAACCCTGCTCAATACCCTGCGCCTAAACTTCTTCTTGATTCACTACAAGCTGGTGTAAGCCAAAAACGTGATGAAGCGTTAAAAATTGAAGCTGAAGCATTTGCTAAAGCTGCGATTACACCACAAGCTGGTGCATTGATCGGTTTATTCATCAATGACCAAGTTGTGAAAAAAGCATCTAAAAAACATGAGAAAGGTGCTCACCCTGTTAACCAAGCAGCTGTTTTAGGTGCGGGTATTATGGGTGGCGGTATTGCTTACCAAGCGGCAAGCAAAGGCACACCAATCATCATGAAAGACATCGGTAACCCACAGCTTGCTTTGGGTATGTCTGAAGCGAATGGCTTGTTGACTAAACAAGTTGAACGTAAAAAGATGACGCCTGCAAAAATGGGTGAAACACTTGCACGCATCCGTCCTACTTTAAGCTATGACGAGTTTAAAGAAGTTGACATCGTGATTGAAGCAGTCACAGAGAATCCTAAAATCAAGGAAGCTGTGTTACGTGATACAGAAGCAAAAGTTCGTGACAACACAATCATTGCTTCAAATACCTCTACGATTTCAATCACGCGTCTTGCAAATGCATTGACTCGTCCTGAAAACTTCGTGGGTATGCACTTCTTTAACCCAGTTCACATGATGCCTTTGGTTGAAGTGATCCGTGGTGAGAAAACATCTGAAGAAGCAATTGCGACAACTGTTGTTCTTGCTCAGAAAATGGGTAAAACACCAATCGTTGTAAACGACTGCCCTGGCTTCCTTGTAAACCGTGTATTGTTCCCTTACTTTGGTGCGTTTGACCTTCTGCTTAAAGATGGCGCAGACTTCCAACAAGTTGACAAAGTCATGGAAAAATTCGGCTGGCCTATGGGACCTGCTTATTTGATCGACGTTGTGGGTATCGACACTGGTGTACATGGTGCTGAAGTTATGGCTGAAGGTTTCCCAGACCGCATGAAGCCTGACTATAAAGGCGCGATCGAAATCATGTACGAAAACAAACGTCTTGGTCAAAAAAATGACATCGGCTTCTACAAATACGATCTTGATCGTAAAGGTAAGAAAGCGAAATCTATTGATCCAACTGCGTATGAGCTTGTTGCAACGATGGCAACAACTGAAAAGCACGAGTTTGATGCTCAAGAAATTATTGACCGTATGATGCTCGCGTTCTGTAACGAGACTGTTCGTTGCTTAGAGGACAACATTGTTTCTACTGCTTCTGAAGCAGATATGGCAATGATCATGGGTGTAGGTTTCCCTCCATTCCGTGGTGGTCCAGCGCGTTACATCGACCAAACAGGTGTTGCTGAATATGTTGCGCTTTGCGACAAATATGCACACTTAGGTAAGGCTTATGAAGCGCCACAAATGTTGCGTGACATGGCTGCAAACAACAAAAAATTCTACGGTTAAGGAGCAACGTGAATGGCTACTTTAAATCCACGTGACGTTGTCATCGTTGATGGCGTACGTTCTGCAATGGGTAAAACCAAAAACGGTATGTTCCGCAATGTACGTGCTGACAGCTTATCTGCTGAATTGGTTCGTGCTTTAGTTGCTCGTAACCAGTTTGATGTCAATGAAGTTGAAGATTTGATCTGGGGTTGTGTTAACCAAACCCTAGAACAAGGTATGAACATTGGCCGTAACATCGTGTTATTGGCTGACTTGCCGAAGACTGTTGGTGGTCAAACTGTAAACCGCCTCTGTGGTTCTTCTATGCAGTCAATCCATACTGCTGCGGCGCAAATTGCAACCAACCAAGGTGATGTATTCATCATCGGTGGTGTAGAGCACATGGGTCACGTTGGTATGATGCACGGCATCGACCTTAACCCAGAAGCATCTAAGCATTATGCGAAAGCATCTAACATGATGGGCTTAACTGCTGAAATGTTAGGTCGTATGAATGGCATTAGCCGTGACGAACAAGATGCGTTTGGTGTTGAATCTCATCGTCGCGCTTGGGCTGCAACTCAGGAAGGTCGTTTCAAAAACGAAATCGTGGGTGTTGAAGGTCATGATGCCAATGGCTTCAAAATCCTTTGCGACATCGACGAAGTAATTCGTCCAGATGCAAACCTTGAAGCATTCAAAGCATTACGTCCAGTATTTGATCCTAAAGGTGGTACTGTAACTGCTGCGACTTCTTCTGCATTGTCTGATGGTGCATCGGCAATGTTGTTAATGTCTGCTGAACGTGCTCAAGCTTTAGGTCTTAAGCCACGTGCTGTGATTCGCTCTATGGCGATTGCAGGCTGTGATGCTGCGATCATGGGTTATGGTCCTGTTCCTGCAACACAGAAAGCGCTTAAACGTGCTGGCTTAACAATGGAAGACATCCAAACCATCGAGTTAAACGAAGCATTTGCTGCTCAAGGTCTTTCTGTAATGAAAGGCTTGAACATCTATGACAAGCAAGACAAGATCAACTTAAACGGCGGTGCGATTGCATTGGGTCACCCATTGGGTTGTTCAGGCGCACGTATCACCACTACATTGTTGAACGTGATGGAACAACAAGATACTCAAATCGGTCTTGCAACGATGTGTATCGGTCTTGGCCAAGGTATCGCGACAATTATCGAACGTGTTTAATTCTTAATTAAATACTAAGATATAAAATCCCCGCTTAATGCGGGGATTTTTATTAAAAGTGATCCAACTTTCCCTAAAAGACTCTATTCATTTTGAGTTTTTTATAGATCATTTTACTTTTACTCACTTGATCTGCTGCAGACAGTTTAGAAACCAAGCTGTAACTGTAGTCGTTGAATTGTTCTCGCTATTATTTGCATAGCATTCACCAAGTTTAATTTTAGGACAGAACACAATATACAAAAAAGCCAATCTGCAGATTGGCTTAATGAAATAATCAAAATTTTAAATAACGAATCACTTAGGCAGAGCACTTTGCCACTTGTCACCTAACAGAAAATTCAAACGATCTGTATCAATATTCAACTTAAAAGTTCCATTACGAACTGCTTCTAAGGCTTTCTCGCGATTCATCCCCATCGAAAGTGGCTCCATCATGGTAAACAAACCTGACGTTGGATCAGAGGACTGCAAACCGGCAGCCACAGCCAAAACATACTCTCTGAGTAATGGTGAAGAAATTTGATTTATATTCGGTTCAGAGGCTTTGGGCTGCATATCAAGCACAGCAAAATTATCACCTATCACATAATTTTGGATCTCATTCTCTTTTTTAATGATCTGATGTTGTAACGCTTTACGTACATCCTTAGCTTCTTGATAAGGAACAACACCTACAGCTTCTTGACGCAATTCAGAATCCGCCATCACTTTAATGGTAGGCAATGAGGCAACTTCTTCTGCCTGTACAGTGGGTAACCAAACAGAAAGAGCCGTTGCAAGTATCGAAACTTTGATAAAGTTCATACATTTCACCTAAAAATAAATCATCCTATAAATTTAATAAAATGATTCAATACATTTAATATTGTCTATTAAATAGGCTATAACAAATTATAGCGAGATTCACTAAAGCTCAGATAAACGGTAAATACTGTTAAAATTCTGAAATAAAGATTAAATAGGTTTTGCTCATTCAACAGCTTGAATAGAGCCACCGATAAATTTTTTCAACTGATCCATTTCAGTTTATAAGAGGTCTATTATGAATCTTGCTAAAGTTGCTGAAATAACTCAAGTCAGCCCGCGTATGCTCCGTTATTATGAAGAGCTAGGATTAATTCGTCCGCAACGAACAGCGAATCACTATCGAGATTATAATCAAGCAAACATCGAGGATATTCAAAAAATTAAAGTTCTCAATGATGCCGGCATGCATTTAAAAGACATTAAATTATTATTGCCATGTTTCGATTTGGCTGAGGAAAAACTTACCTTATGCCCAGTTGCCAAAGAGACATTAGAAATGGAGTTAGAACATATTTCAGAAAAATTAGCCAAACTCAAAAAATCTCAAAGCTTATTAGCATCTTTTTTAATGCAAGGAAAAGTTGAAGAAACCAAGCGCTAATTGAGATCAACCTCATTGAAGCGCTTTGACTCGCTCTTTTTCTTCACTATTCATATCCTTCCAAGCTTTTCGATCATTCCAAAACCAATAGCCATTTTTATCCTGTGCAATACATCCCGCATCAGATTTAGTTTTAAAACTTGCATAATCAGCATCGTCAAGTTTGCCAAAACGTTCTTCATAAATATTGTGCTTGTCTTTTGCATAGCAATCTCCGAGCAACTCAAAACTATTGGCATCTGCACCCTCTAAAATAGAAAAACTGCCCCCATCCAGCATGCTAAAGTAGCGATAAACATGCCGTTTATCTTTATACAAATTAGAAGGGTTTAACTGCTTGAAGCTCGCTAAATCTATAGTGTCATTCAAAGAAGGCCCATCTTCACCACCAAAACCCAAATGTCTATAAAAACGCTCACCCATGATCGACAGGCTTTTGCTAGGCAGAACATGTTCAGATAAAAACATGCTACAACGATTTGCATAAGGAAACTTTAAAGCCAATTCTCGTTGAGGATTGATATATAAATTGTCCCGCACAAGGCTCCATTGCTGTTTTTCCTGCTCAGCATTTAAAGCCGCTTGCTTTTCCTCCTCGACACATTGGTCATAATCAATTTGTTCAGCACATAAAATAGGGGCTAAGCCTAAAAAATGCTTCCATCCATAAACCTGTTTATAGGTATCGACATCCAGAATGGAATCTCGGTCAATTTGATAAACACCAAAATGATAACGATATAAAGCAACACTTTTACAATCCTGCTGAACGAGAATTGGCGTCTGGTAGACATAGCCAATCCCACCCAGCAATAGCAGTATAAACATTGTAAAAAACAACCATATTTTTATATTTTTCATTCATCTACTTCTAAAATTTACAAGGCTTCTTCTAATACTTCCGCATTTTGCTCTTTTTTCTGATTGATTTGGCTATTCAATTTCAGTACATCCTGAAATAACTGATTAAATTGTTTCACTTGAGCATCTTCTTTAAACAAAATTTGATTGCCCTGCTTCTGCCACTCATATTTTTTTAACAAATCAAACATGGTTTCAGCTTTACCTAAAATTTGTAGCTCATTTAGGATTAGGGTATTTTCAGGGTCAAGTTCAGCATTCTGTTCGAGCTTATCCTGTAAGGGTTTCTTGAGGTCTTTACGCAAATCTATTTTTTTTAATTCGTTTAAAGCCTCGGTTTTATTTTGTCTATTTTTTTGCTGATATTGCTGCATTGCTTGTCGTACAGTCACCAGCATCTGTGTTGTTTCTACATAGTTCTGTTTACGGTCTGCATCCAAACGATTTACATCTAAAAAATGATCCCATTTGGCCGCTGCGAGCTGATTTAAATAAGTGTTCCGTGTATCAACATTCTTGGCCCAATATTTCAATAAAAACTCAGACAAGGTTTTGTAATCACCTTTGAGCCGATTATCATGGATATCAATATTTACTGGTTTAGAACGGTCTTGGGCTTGTTCAGAAAGTTGCCGCATTTTTTCAGTCATCACCAAATCAAATGCTTGGCGATTGGCTTCTTCATTCTTTATTGAACTATGGTCATAGTAGAAAAATCCAATAACAGCCAGAAAGATGATACCGAAAACAATCAAAAGTCGACGCATACCAAGCTCCGAACATCCTTATAGATTACTTAGAATATCCTAAGCGACTCTTTTTTGTATATTAATTATGCAAAATAACAATAAATAACTTTTGCTGAATAAGCTTAAAATGGGCATCACTTAAAAGTTTCACTTTAAATTTATGCAAACAAACCCCATCATAATCCAGAATTAGATTGTAGAGATTTCCCATGCGCGTAGATATTTGGTCAGATGTGGTTTGTCCTTTTTGCTATATCGGTAAAAAACGTTTAGAAGCTGCTGCTGAACAAGCAGGTATTGAACTTGAAGTCCATTGGCACAGTTTTGAACTTGATCCTGAAGCACCTACGCGTCAAGAAGTTTCAAACTCTGAACGTCTTGCGCAAAAATATGGACGTAGCATCCCTGAAGTCGAAGATATGCAACGCAATATTGCAGCAATGGCAAAAGAAGAAGGCATCCAATTTAACTGGGAAAATGCCAACTCAGGAAATACCTTTAATGCCCATCGTATCATTCACCTTGCACAAAGTAAGGGTTTAGGTTCAGAAGCGGAAGAAGCTTTTTTCTATAGCTATATGACACAAGGCCTACCGATTGGTGAGCGTGAAACAATTGAAGATGTCGCATCTCGTATTGGCTTAAATCCGATCGAAGTTGATGATGTTCTAGACTCTGAAGAATATGCTGACTTTGTAAAATTCGATGAACAAGTTGCTCATGAACAATTAAAAGTAACAGGTGTACCATTCTTTGTCTTTGATCAACGTGTGGCTTTAGCGGGTGCTCAACCACGTGAAGTCTTTGTACAAGTGTTAGAAAAAGCCCTTGAAACTGCGAATGATGCTGAAATCGAGCAACAGGATGGCCCTGTTTGTGCTGATGACTCTTGTGAAGTTCCAAACAAATAAAATCAGCAACTGGAGAAATTCCTTGAAGGAGTTTCTTCAGTATTCAATAAGCATAGTAATATTTAAGAAAATGGTTAAAAAACCAACATAAACTGATCATAAAAATATACTAATGATTTCTACGCTTTATTTTTAATGGGTCATTTTTTAAAATTTTACGTGCCATTTTTGCAATACAGCGTTGCAGAAAAGGAACTATTCATCGTGTTTTTCTTAGACTAATATCTTTAAATATTTTTCGTTCCCACGAAATTCATGCGCTGTAGTTTCTTTTTTAATTTTCTTATTTTTTTAAGACACAACACCTCCTCTTTTGGAGGTGTTTTTGTTTATACCACAATAAAATCGGCCTTGAGGATAAAATTAAAGTTATCCACAACAGCGTATAATTTTTCTTCATTCTCGATTTTCAAACGTTTATGGGATCTATTCACAATCGCTTATCTATTCTTCTTGGATAAGTGCATATTTTGTATCTAAAGCAATTTTTAGCTTAAAAGCTTTACTACAATTGGGCTGTGGATAATAAAAGCACTCATCTATTCAAAAACAGCTTAAACTGCGCTTTGGTTCGCGATATCGCTGATAGAATGCGTTTCATTTTAAATAAATTTATGTTTTTTGTACTTAAAATAGCGATTCCATTGAAATTCAGTGTTTTTTTAAGGCATAGTTATACTGAAAATTAAAAACTGAATGACTCAAAGTTTAAGAAGTGTGCATATGAATAAAATATCAATCTTCTCAAAACTACCTTATGTCTTAATATTAGGCGGTTTTTTTGGGAACGCTGCATTTGCAGAAGTAAATAGCAGTCTTGAAGCGAATGCTAAAACGGGGAAAGTCGATCAGCAACCTTCTTTAGCCACCACCAAAGAAAATGAGATCGGCTTGCTCAACTATATTCCAAAAATTGTTGACTCAACACCGACCATTTTTCCTGAACAATCTGATCAGGTTATTGTTCCCCCAACAGATGCGACAGAAGATCAAACTTGGGCCGACAAAAAGCAGAAAAAGATTAGCAATTGGGCAGACCGTACAGCCAATAAAATGGACAACTGGTTTGGAAAAACTGATCCGGCACATCCAGCATCAGCAACGTTGCGGATCATTGTTGATAATCAATGGAACAAACATGATGGTTATGATGTCAATCCACGTATTCGAGGGAAAGTAAAATTACCCACACTTGAAAACCGTTTAAGTGTGGTCTTTGGTGATGATTCATTAGATGATGAAATTTCCAATAATATTGCGATCAATAACAATCATGCTGATGGCAATCCAGATAAACGAGTGGATGGAAAACAAATTCGTGATGATAACAGCTCGATTGCTTTACGTTGGTCACAGCTTTCTAAACGCTTACCTTTTGACATAGATGCAGACCTTGGTATTCGTTCAGGCGATGATATTTATGCACGTTTAAAGGCCCAAAAGGATTGGAAACTGGGGAATGATTTTACTTTTCATGCAGAACAAATTTACCGCTATGGGATCGATAGTGAAAACTATTTAAGAACCAACTTAGAGCTAACCCATGCTCGCCCCAATCAGCCCTTTATTTCTAACCAATTCTATGTGACGTATGCAGATGAACAAGACGATGATTTAACTTGGGATAACCGTACTTATCGTCAACATCAGTTCTTTAAAAACAATCGCTTTAACTACGGTATCTACACTGGCGGTTATTATAATGATAATGATCTTAAATTAAACAGTTGGGGGCCTTTTGTGTCTTGGCGGCAACCTGTTTGGCGTGAATGGTTTTACGTACAAGGTGATTTAAATTATTTTAATGATCGTCGTGAAGATCGTAGCCATTTCCCAAGTGCTTTGGTCCGTTTAGAAGCGTTATTTTAAGCATCAGCTGAATCTTTAAGCTGAACTGTGGATAAGTTTCGACTTATCCACTGATGTTGATAAAACGCCTGCCACATCCTTTTAATTCAATGAGGCAATTGAAAACAATTCAAAAGTAAAACTATAAGCGGGACCAAAGTCGCTTGAATTTGGCATATACATTGTTTCGTAGGTCATTCGCCCAATCGCCCTAACTTCTTTATCGACTAAAGCATCGTCTATTTTAAGGCTTGGATGTACTGCTATCGGTAACGCCATTCCCCCTTTCCCATCGCTAGCTGCAAGTTCATAGTTCTGACCATTTTTTTTCAATATACCAATCACAGCAGCCTGTGTATTTTGTCGTAAGAACATGGCGTTATGTACTGAAAGATCTGTGGTATTTGCATTGCGCTTTTCAACAGGTGGAAGTTCATATGCCATTCCTACTGTTGTAGCTAAACTGAGCAATACAGAACAGCCTATACATTGAATTCTTTTAAATTTATTCATTGAATGTTTTTTATAAAAAAAGCCTATCTTTAAGATAGGCTCTGTTAAAACAAATGACGACTTATTTAAGCAATAAATTGTTAATACGTTTTACATATTCCGCAGGATCATCAGGTAAACCACCCTCAGCAATTACTGCCTGATCAAAGATCACATTGGCTAAATCATCAAACTGTGCTGAACTTTCCAATTTTTTCACTAAAGGATGTTCTGGGTTAATTTCCAGAATTGGCTTAGATTCAAGTACAGCCTGACCCGCTTGTTTTAACATACGAATCAATTGTGGAGAAAGCTCACCATCGCTGGTTACTAGACATGCTGGTGAGTCCACCAAACGCGTTGTCACACGCACTTCTTTGGTCTTGGCTTTTAATGAATCAGAGAGCTTTTCAACCACAGGTTTAAACTGTTCTGCAGCAGCTTCAAGTGCTTTTTTCTCTTCAGCATCTTGTAAATCACCAAGATCGACTGCACCCTTTGCGACATTTTGCATAGGTGTACCATCAAAGTCATGCACAAATTCCATCGCCCATTCATCAACACGGTCTGCCATAAGCAAAACTTCAATGTCTTTTTTACGGAACAATTCAAGTTGTGGTGAGTTTTTTGCAGCCGCTAAGCTATCGGCAGTCACATAATAGATGGCTTTTTGCCCTTCTTTCATGCGTGCTTTATACGCTTCCAATGATGTTGAAACTTCATCATTGCTCGAAGTAGAGAAGCGTAAAAGTTTTAGAATACGTTCACGATTACCAAAGTCTTCACCTAAACCTTCCTTGATTACTGAACCAAATTCAGCATAGAAGGTTTTAAATTTGTCTTGGTCAGCTTGATCTTCTGATTTTGCTAAAGCATCCAATGTTGTCAATACACGACGTGCATTTCCTTCACGGATGGTTTTCACATCACGGCTTTCTTGTAGAATCTCACGACTTACGTTAAGTGGCAGATCAGCACTATCCACCACACCTTGTACAAAACGTAAATAATTTGGAATCAGATTGTCTGCATCATCCATAATAAATACACGTTTTACATAAAGTTTGATGCCTGCTTTAGCTTCACGTGTGAAAATATTACTTGGTGCTTTACTTGGAATATAAAGCAATTGGGTATATTCAGTACTGCCTTCAACTCGGTTATGCGCCCAAGCCAGTGGTGCATCAAAGTCATGGGTTAAATTCTTATAGAATTCTACATACTGCTCTTCTGTAATTTCGCCTTTGCTACGTGTCCACAAAGCACTTGCTGAGTTAATCGCTTCCCATTCATCTGTTTTAACATAATGACCTGGTTTTTTCTCTTCGCCTTCAGCAGCTTCTTCTTCCTGCCAAACTTCCTTCTGCATTTCGATAGGTAAGCTGATATGGTCAGAGTATTTATTGATAATTTGTTTAACTTTATAAGATTCTAAATAATCCAGCGCATCATCACGTAAATGCAAAATAATCGATGTTCCACGTGAAGTCTTCTCAATTTGTTCAACTTCAAAATCACCTGTACCGCCACTGATCCAACGTACACCTTCTGATGTATCTAAACCTGCACGACGAGATTCAACGGTAATCTTATCAGCAACGATAAAACCAGAATAAAAACCTACACCAAACTGACCAATCAGTTGCGCATCTGCTTTTTGGTCACCAGATAGCTTTGACATAAAGTCTTTGGTACCTGATTTAGCAATCGTCCCTAAGTTATCAATGGCTTCCTGTTGGCTTAAACCAATACCATTATCTGAGATGGTGATTGTTTTAGCATCTTTATCTAGGCTTACACGAACATGTAAGTCTGGATCATTCTCATAATATTCAGGATGGTTAATTCCTTCAAAACGCAACTTATCACATGCATCTGAAGCATTTGAAATCAGCTCGCGTAGGAAAATTTCAGGGTTAGAATAAAGTGAATGCGTCACTAAATGTAAAAGCTGAGCCACTTCTGCTTGAAAGCTATGCTTTTTTGAACTGTGTTGTACGTTCTGTTCACTCATAAAATCACTCCGTAAATTCATAACGCTTTTTTATTGAATGCATTAGAAATGGAGTGGTTTAAGCATATTTCAATAGGAAAATTTAATTTTTTTTAAAATGGCCCTTGTTGGTAAACTCGATTCATATAAATTTCTAGTTTTTGCTGACGCATCTGATACGCATCGGTTAAACAGCGTAGATTGTCCTGACATTGATTGCGCAGTTGTAACCATTTCACTTGCTGATCCTGTATCACGCCCCGTGTTCCCATCGGAACGAGTTTACGGATAATGGTATAGGTGGTCGCCATTTTGACATCTGCATCGTTTAAACTGCGATGCTCACAAATGGCATGTTCGCTTTTGGTCTGAGCATGCTCACAATTAAAACTTGCAGCATTGGCTATAGTGCTGCTACTTAACCCTACAAATATTATAAAAATTAAATTTTTCATATCATGTCAAAGTCTTATTGATGTTCTGATAGATTAAATGGATTTAATCAGCGCTTATATAGCTAAAAATAACTATTTTTTATTGCTTCTTGTTTCAATATATAAGGCTCTGTAAAAATAAAAAAACTCGGTAAATTTACCGAGTTTTTTATGATTCTAAAGCAAACTTAGAATCTATAGCTATAACCCAAAGTATAGATAACTGGATCAATATCTAAATCAAATTTTGCAGCAGTAGTATTACCCGCTTTAACAGTCACTTCTGGGCTTAATTGAGCATAACGGGCATCAAAGAAAACACCCCAATTTTTTGCATCAGCAGGTTGGAAGTTAAAACCGATTTGACCAGCAAAACCAAAATCTTCTTTAACTTTAACCTTAGTGCCCGCCAATGCCCCAGATGATTCCTCATCCCATGCAAGGAATGCTGTACCACCAACACCAATATACGGTGTAAAACGTGTAGAGTTTTTAAAGTTATATTTAAACGTTACAGTTGGTGGTAAGTGTTTAAGGTTAACTGCTTTTTCACCATCTAATTTCACATCGTGGCTAATTGGTGTAGCTAATAAAACTTCCGCAGAGAAAGGTGTTTCACCAAAGATATATTCTACAGAAGGCGTAAAAGCATATTCATGGTCTGCCTTCACAGTCCCAACACCAGCAACTTTGGTGTCTTGTGTTGGTGCAATCACCGAACCACCAACTTTGACTTGCCAATCTGCAAATGAAGCAGAAGAAATTGCCATTAATGCAATAAGAGCAGTTTGCTTTAACATTATAAATACCCCAGCGTTGTTATTAATAAGCATTAAACATAGGTATTAATAATATTGCAACATTTATTTAAATCAAAAATTATCATATATTTTCAAATAATTGTTATATAAGTAAATTTATTTTAACCATATCAATATGGTTGGTTTTTAAACCCAACTTAATTAATCAAGTTTATTTAATTAAAACCAAGTATTTTAATCAAGATAATATTATCGATTGGTTAGTTATTTTAAATAAATAAAATCATAACTATTATTTTATTTTTTAATATTTATAGGAAATTTCTCGCAAACACAAGTTATTTCAGACTAAATAACCATAAAAAAAGGAGATTCATCAATCATTTAATGAATCTCCTTATGTTTGATCAATGCCGGCTTATAAAACCATCGCTGCAATCCAACCAAACACCAATAATGGAATATTAAAATGGATAAATGTTGGAACAACTGTATCCCAAATATGATCATGTTGCCCATCTACACCCAAACCAGCAGTAGGTCCTAAGGTCGAATCTGAAGCTGGTGAACCCGCATCTCCTAGTGCTGCCGCAGTACCAATTAAGGCAACAGTTGCAAGCGGAGAGAAGCCGAATTGTACACATAAAGGAACATAAATGACTGCAAGTACAGGCACACTTGAAAATGATGAACCAATTCCAATCGTCACAAATAATCCAATAAATAACATCAAGAAAGCAGCCAGCGCTTTATTGTCACCAATCAAATGAACAACACCGTTAACCAACTGATTTATGTCCCCAGTATGGGTCATCACAGATGCAAAACCCGCGGCAGAGATCATAATAAAACCGACCAATGCCATCATACGCATCCCTTGTACAAAAACATCATCCGCTTCTTGCCATTTAAAAATCCCTGCGGCAGAAAGAACAGAGAATCCAACCAATCCACCAAGAATCATCGAGCCTGAATACAATTGAGAGATCAGGGTTAAAATGATTGCCAGCAATGCCATAACAATAGTTTTCTTGGCAATCACAGGAGCTTCTTGTTTGGCTTCTTGCTCTAAGGCAATGCCATCAGCTTTTAATACCTCAACATTTACCGCACGAAGTGGTTTATCTAAATCAATCGTGGTAATTGGCGCAACATTACGATCAACATAAATACGCGGTTTACGATAACTGACAAAAACGGCAAATAAAGTACCAATCACCATACCCAATACAGGAATAGCCATTCCCATAGGCATCATGCTTCTTTCAACATGCAAATGATAAGCAGCGCCAATTTTGTTGATATTCCCCATCAGAATTTGTTCAAGAAAAATTGCACCAAAGCCTACAGGCAAGAAGATATATGTGCCGACCAAACCTAAGGTCAGTACACATGCTGCGGCACGACGGTCGAGTTTCAAGTGATTCATCACTTTTAATAACGGTGGAACAAGCACAGGAATAAACGCAATATGCACAGGGATTAAGTTTTGTGAACAAATCGCGGCAATCAGTAAAATACCCAATAATAAGAATTTTACTTTGGTTGCTTGTTTCTGCGTGGCTTCCATACCGAGTAAGCCAATCAGTTTATATGCCAATAAATCGGGCAAGCCTGACTTTGAAAGTGCCAAAGCGAAAGCGCCTAATACCGCATATGCCAAGGCAACTTCTGCACCATCACCTAAGCCCGCATTAAATGCTGTAACTGTATCTGACAGACTTAAACCTGCAACCAACCCACCTATAATTGCTGAAATAACCAATGTTAAAACAACAGAAACTCGTGCCAGTGACAAGATAAACATCACGGCAATCGCAATAACGACAGCATTCATGGAGAAATTTACGAAAATTTGAAAGCCGATATTTTATCAGATTCACTACAATGAAGCTGTAATTTAGTCGAACTGGTCATAAAATGAATAGGCCATGTGAAAACATGGCCTATTTTTATAAGAGCTCACATCATTTTAAGCGAATCAACTCTCACTATTTTTGAGTGCAAATGTTTGAATATATTGTGCAATCTCTTGTGGTTGGCTAAGTACTGCCCAATGGTTTGCATCAACTTCTACACGTTCAAAATCTGTTGCCCATTTAGGCACTTCATCAATCAATTCTGGGCTTACAAATTTATCTCTTAACAGTACAACAGCCTGTACAGGACATACTGCATAACGCTCACGTGGTCGAGTTAAACGTGGAAGAAAGTTAGCACGGTATAGTCCGATACCATGTTCACCATCTTTTGCAATATTTTGGTTTAACGGTAAGCCTTTCTTTTTCTCAAGTTGCGTTAAAATTGCGCCCCAGCGTTGTGGACTAAAGAAATGCCAAACGGTCGGTGCAAGAAATGGTAACTGGAATGCAACGATATACCAAGATTTAAATAACTGCTTAAAAAATTTAGGCTTTTCATGCAAGAACTGTTCGCGCATCCAAAAAGCAGCATGATCTAAGCAAGGTCCAGACATGGTGGTATAAGACAAAATACGATTTTTAAATTTAGGTTCAGTCACAGATTCCCACGACTGAATCGAGCCCCAGTCATGCGCTGCAAGATGAAAATTACGATTGGGCAGTAGCTCATTTACCACGCACTCTAAATCCAGAGATAAGCGTGCTAAGCCATAATCACGAATTCGTTTCGGTACAGAAGACTGTCCTGCCCCACGCACATCATAAGTAATGATGTAAAATTTTGAGATCAATTGTTCAATAATCGGTTCCCAAACTTCCTGATTATCAGGATAGCCATGCACCAAAACCAATGCAGGGTTTTCAGCATTACCCCATGTTTTTGCATAAAGTTTTTGCTTATCTTGTGTGGATATCCAATAAGTTTGCACTTGCATTGAGTCACCTTTTATTGTTTTACCATTGGCTGTGATTTCGTTGTAGAGGGCATTTGGATCAATGCCACATTCCATTCAGTTCTTTATTATGGTTTAAAAATCGATAACTAGAATTGACCATGAATGCGCTAATCAAAAAACTACAGACAATCCCATTTGTTTCCAAGTTTATGTTGAATCATTTTTCTCCATATAAAGGTGCAGGGATTGAAATCGAAAAAATTGATCTAAAAAACTATCATGTTCGGGTCAAAATGCCACTGACACATAGCAATCAAAATATTGTTGGTGTGCACTTTGGCGGTAGTTTGTATTCAATGGTTGATCCATTTTATATGCTTCTTTTAATGCATCATCTGGGTCCGAAATATATGGTTTGGGATAAAACCGCAAGCATCAATTTCCTTTCCCCTGGACGTAGTACGGTTTATGCAGATATTCGTTTAGATGCGATTGAAATCGAACATGTCAAAGATTTAGCGGAAAACTATAATCCAGTCTATCGTAACTATACCGTGAATATTTTTGATGATTCTGGTTTAAGAATTGCTGAGGTACAAAAAACCGTATATATCCGTCGTAAAAACCCCCACCCCTTAAAACGCTAAACAAGATTAAAATCAGTCTTGCTAATGCGAAATATCAATAGGATGCCGCAATAGTACTAAGATGGTCAGATCTTTTAAGCTTAGATATGAATAGGGATAAAAAATAAGCGCATCACGTAATCAGCAATGCTAATACGTTGCGCTTATTTTTATTGAGTCTTGGGTTTAGACGCTTACTTATTTTGCTCAATAGCAGCACCAGCACCACCACCGATCGCGCCACCAATTGCAGCACCGGCATCACCGCCAAGAACACCCTTACCAAGGACTGAGCCAATACCCGCACCGATACCACTATAGGTTGCATTGCGATTTGAACCATTATTGGCTTTGCTTCCTACAGCAGCACCACCGCCTGCACCAACAGCAGCACCAACGCCATTACCTGCATGATTACCTACACCGCCACCAACAGCACCACCAAGGGCCGCTGAAGCAATACGCTTATCATTTGCTGACATGTTTTCACAACCTGTAAGCATCACAATAGGTAAACTCACACACATCATAGTCATTACTATTTTTTTCATGTTATTCATCCTTTCTATCTGAACTTACAAATGCAGTTGATTACCACTGATTGTATGAAAACACTAATTTATGGATTAAATTAAATTTTCATGTTGCCATTTGTAGTCTTTGATTATCAAAGATGCACCATCTAATTTAAATAACATTCATGTTAATAACAAATTATTAGATCGCTTTCATAAATCAAAAGATGATCATGTTGAGTGAATTATATTGGTATTGAAAGTCCCTTCTCGCTTTGGTAGAAGGCTAGGATGAGGGAAATTTCATGTTTATTTATCGTTTTAAAAAGGCGTTATGAAAAAAGCCTATCTTTGAGTAACCGCTTTCTAGTTAAAATTTTAAAAACAAGGGGTTAACCATCAAATACCTCAGAATGAATTTTAATTTTGTTTATTTAAATTTTTCTTTGAGAAAATGATAACTTGCATAAACAAGCATCAAGATTGCCAGCTGGCTGAATACCAAGAAAAGCATAAAAAAGAGTTCAGCAAAGACAACACCAAGTTGATAGTGATACAAGGATTGGAATAAATAGCCATTTCGACCTAAACCTATGGTCATATCTTGTTTCGCGAAATGCCATTGCATCATCGAAAAACTAAACCAGATAAACCCAAGAATACATACAACCACAAGCACTCCATCCCACAACTTAAACTGCGCTGTCTGGGGCGTTGTTTGAAGTGTAGTTTCACACTCTTCTTGCCAAATCATGCAAAATAAAAAAACGGCCCAAATGCTGCTCAATAGTGAAAAATATGCAGTCACCGATACAGTATAAAAAGCTAAGGGACCAAACCTTCCCGTTTGAATCTTTAATTTTTCTGTGATGAATTGAAATACATCGTGCTGCCAATTCATTTCTGGCTGAGCTGGTAAAAACATCAACAAGCAAACTGGAACGAACATGACTGCCAGTAAAACTATCCATATATTTCTAATTTTAACTGCCATTTTTAATGTTTGTGACTGAGGTCTACTCAGTATATAAAAAAAGACGCCCTAAGGCGTCTTCTTCATTTCAAAAGCTGTTTAACTTAGAAAGAATCTTCGTTTAAAGCTTGAGAGAATGCTTGATCAACTTCAGAGAAGTCATTTACAAGCTCATGCTCTGCAGCCTCTGCTTCTTGACGACGACGCTCTAAGTGGTATGCAAGACCAGTACCTGCTGGAATCAAGCGACCTACAACAACGTTTTCTTTCAAGCCACGTAAATCATCTTCTTTACCTGTTACAGCCGCTTCAGTTAACACACGTGTTGTTTCCTGGAACGATGCAGCAGAGATGAACGAGTCAGTAGAAAGCGATGCTTTGGTAATACCCATCAATTGACGTTCATACTTCGCAGGGAACTTGTTCTGAGCCAATACCGCTTGGTTTTCGCTCACAACGCGGATGTAATCCACTTGTTCGCCTTTGATAAAGCTTGTATCGCCACCGTCGGTAATGTCAACTTTACGCAACATTTGACGAACGATTACTTCGATATGCTTATCGTTGATTTTTACACCTTGTAAGCGGTAAACGTCTTGAACTTCGTTCACGATGTAGTTGGTTAATGCAACTTCACCTTTCAAACGCAAGATGTCATGTGGGTTTTGTGGACCATCAGAAATGGTTTCACCACGGTTCACATGCTCACCTTCAAACACGTTAATGGTGCGCCATTTTGGAATCAACTCTTCATAAATTTCAGAGCCATCATCTGGTGTAATCACTAAACGGTTCTTACCTTTGGTTTCTTTACCAAAGCTTACAACACCTGAGATTTCAGCAAGAATTGCATGTTCTTTCGGCTTACGTGCTTCGAACAAGTCAGCTACACGTGGCAGACCACCGGTAATATCACGAGTACGTGAAGTTTCTTGTGGCACACGACCAATAACGTCACCAACACCGATCGTCTCACCATCACGAACAGTTACGATCGTGTTTTGTGGCAAGAAGTAGAACTGTTCGCCGCCATCGGTTGTATCCAACACGATTGCAGGACGCAAATCTTTACCAGAAGCAGGACGTGCTGTTACAGGTAAAATTTCAACAGTGGTCATACCCGTTGCATCATCAGTTTTCGATGTTGCAGTTACGCCATCCGAAATTTGGCTGAAGCGTGCTTTACCAGCAACTTCTGTAACCAATGGATGTGTATGCGGATCCCAAGTTGCAACAATACCGCCACCTTCTACAGGTTGACCATCTTTAATCAAGATAGACGCACCGTATGGAAGTTTATAACGCTCACGTTCGCGACCTAAATCATCAGCGATACCGATTTCACCTGAACGTGAAACAGACACCAAGTGACCTTTGGCATGTTGAACAGTTTTAACGTTATGGAAACGAACTGTACCTTTGTTACGTACTTGTACGCTATTTGCAGCAGACGTTCGGCTTGCAGCACCACCTACGTGGAATGTACGCATGGTTAACTGTGTACCAGGTTCACCAATTGATTGCGCAGCCATAACACCGACAGATTCACCTGGATTCACCAAGTGACCACGCGCCAAGTCACGACCATAACATTTAGCACACACACCGAAAGTCGAAGCACAGTTTACAACTGAACGTACTTTAACTTCATCGACACCCGCATCTTCAAGATACGCCGCGATTTTTTCGTCAATCAATGTGTTACGTGGAAGCACAACTTCATCTGAACCCGCTTTTTTCACGTCTTCAGCAGTTACACGTCCTAATACGCGTACACTTAATGGCTCAATGACATCGCCACCTTGAATGAACGGAGTCATTACAAGACCTTCGAGCGTACCACAATCTGGCTCAGTAATAACCAAGTCTTGCGCAACGTCGACCAGACGACGTGTCAAGTAACCAGAGTTTGCTGTTTTAAGTGCTGTATCGGCCAAACCTTTACGCGCACCATGTGTTGAAATGAAGTACTGAAGTACTGTCAAACCTTCACGGAAGTTTGCTTTAATCGGTGTCTCAATGATCGAACCATCTGGTTTCGCCATCAAACCACGCATACCTGCAAGCTGACGGATCTGAGCTGCCGAACCACGGGCACCTGAGTCAGACATCATATAGATACTGTTGAATGATTTTTGCTTCTCGTCTTCACCCTGTTTGTTTTTAACAGTCGTGAATGACAAGTTGTCCATCATCGCTTTGGCAACTTGGTCGTTCGTACGCGCCCAAATATCGACAACTTTGTTGTAACGTTCACCCGCAGTTACGAAACCTTGCTCGAATTGTTGTTCAATTTCACGAACTTCAACTTCTGCTTTTTCGATAATTGCTTGTTTTTGTGGTGGAATCAACATGTCTTCCATACCCACAGAAACACCAGAACGTGTTGCTTGACGGAAGCCCAAGTACATCAATTGGTCAGCAAAGATAACTGTATCTTTCAAACCTAATTTACGGTAGCAAGAGTTAATCAACTTAGAGATGTTCTTTTTAGTCATCTCAACGTTGATTTGTTGGAAATCCATACCTTCAGGAACAACTTCCCAAAGTAAGCAACGACCAGGTGTCGTATCTACAACAATGGTTTGATGCTCACGGTTACCGTTTTCATCAATCACTGTTTGGTGTACACGTGCTTTTACACGCGCATGTAAGTCAACTTGACCTGTTGCAAGTGCACGGTTTACTTCGTGAGTATCCGCAAACACCATGCCTTCACCTTTGGCATTGATTGCATCACGTGTGATGTAATACAAGCCCAAGACAACGTCCTGAGAAGGTACGATGATCGGCTCACCGTTGGCAGGTGACAAGATGTTGTTCGTCGACATCATTAACGCACGAGCTTCTAATTGAGCTTCAAGTGTTAATGGAACGTGAACCGCCATTTGGTCACCATCGAAGTCGGCGTTAAACGCAGCACAAACGAGTGGATGTAAACGGATCGCTTTACCTTCAATTAGAATAGGTTCAAATGCTTGAAGACCTAAACGGTGAAGTGTTGGCGCACGGTTCAACATCACTGGATGTTGACGAATTACAGATGCAAGAACGTCCCAAACTTCAGGAGTTTCACGCTCAACCATTTTCTTCGCAGCTTTAATGGTTGTTGCTTGGCCAGAAGCTTGTAGCTTAGCAAAGATAAACGGCTTGAATAATTCAAGTGCCATTTTCTTCGGAAGACCACATTGGTGCAAACGTAAAGTTGGACCTACAGTAATTACCGAACGACCAGAGTAGTCAACACGCTTACCAAGTAAGTTTTGACGGAAACGACCTTGCTTACCTTTGATCATATCTGCCAAAGATTTAAGCGGACGTTTGTTCGAACCGGTAATAGCACGACCACGACGACCATTGTCCAATAACGCATCTACAGACTCTTGTAACATACGTTTTTCGTTACGTACGATAATGTCTGGTGCAGCAAGGTCAAGAAGACGTTTTAAACGGTTGTTACGGTTGATCACACGACGATAAAGATCGTTCAAGTCAGAAGTCGCAAAACGACCACCTTCAAGCGGGACCAACGGGCGAAGATCAGGTGGAAGTACTGGAAGTACATTCATCACCATCCATTCTGGCTTGTTGTTCGACTCTTTGAACGCTTCCATCAACTTCAAACGTTTAGAGGCTTTTTTAAGCTTCGTTTCTGAAGTTGTGTTCGGAATTTCTTCACGTAAACGAGAAATTTCAGCTTCAAGATCGATGTCTTTCAACAAATCTTGAACTGCTTCTGCACCCATTTTCGCGCTGAATTCGTCACCATGTTCTTCTAACGCTGTGAAGTATTCTTCATCGTTAAGAAGTTGGTACTTTTCCATTGGCGTCATGCCAGGATCAGTAACCACATAAGATTCGAAGTACAATACACGTTCGATATCACGTAAAGTCATATCAAGTAATAAACCGATACGGCTTGGTAATGATTTCAAGAACCAAATATGCGCAACTGGAGAAGCAAGCTCAATGTGACCCATACGCTCACGACGAACTTTTGCAGTTGTTACTTCAACGCCACATTTTTCACAAATGACGCCTTTATATTTCATACGCTTGTATTTACCACACAAGCATTCGTAATCTTTTACTGGACCAAAGATTTTGGCACAGAATAAACCATCACGTTCTGGTTTAAACGTACGATAGTTAATGGTTTCTGGCTTTTTAACTTCACCGTGAGACCATGACTTAATCATTTCTGGTGACGCAAGACCAATACGGATACGGTCAAACTCTACTGGAGCATGACCATCTGAATCCGTCTTTTTGCGCATGATATCGAGCAAGTCTTTCAATTTTTTTCTCCGTGTGTCGAAGCGCTTTTCAGGCTACGACTGGGTCACAAATATTGTTTTTTCACTGAATTTTAATCCCCCTTGATCCCCCTTTTTCTAAGGGGGAAAGTCCCTCTTTCATAAAGAGGGATTTAGTGAGATTCAATGGTGAAGTTTAGTCACCATTTTTCAGTTCAATGTTGATACCTAAAGAACGGATCTCTTTGGTCAATACGTTAAACGATTCAGGCATACCCGGATCCATATAATGGTTACCATCTACAATGTTCTTATAGATGCGAGTACGACCTTCAACGTCATCCGACTTCACAGTAAGCATTTCTTGAAGTGTATAAGCAGCACCATAAGCTTCTAGTGCCCAGACTTCCATCTCACCGAAACGCTGACCACCGAATTGTGCTTTACCACCAAGCGGTTGTTGAGTTACAAGTGAATAAGAACCAGTAGAACGTGCATGCATCTTGTCATCAACCAAATGGTTCAACTTGAGCATGTACATATAACCAACAGTTACTGGGCGGTCAAAACGCTCACCTGTACGTCCGTCATACAATACTGTTTGACCTGTACGTGAGATACCACCAAGCTCAAGTAACTCTTTGATCTGACTTTCTTCTGCACCATCAAATACTGGCGTAGCTAAAGGAACACCTTTACGCAAGTTACCTGATAACACCAAGATTTCTTCATCAGTTAAGCTATCAAGATCTTCTTGCTCGCCACCAACTTTGTTATAAATCTTGTCTAAGAAATCACGAAGCTCAAGAACGGTACGTTGCTCTTTCATCATCTTGTCGATCTTATCGCCAAGACCTTTTGCAGCCATACCTAAGTGAGTTTCAAGAATCTGACCCACGTTCATACGTGATGGTACACCCAATGGGTTAAGTACGACATCAACTGGAACACCATGGATGTCATGCGGCATGTCTTCAACAGGCAAGATGTTTGATACAACACCTTTGTTACCGTGACGACCCGCCATTTTATCACCAGGCTGGATACGACGTTTTACAGCTAAGTAAACTTTAACAACTTTCAAGACACCTGTTGTAAGCTCATCACCTGTAGAAAGTTTGCGTTTTTTCTCAGCAAATTTCTCATCAATCTCGTAGCTCTTCTCTTTCAAGAACACTTGAATTTGAGTTAAGCGTTCAGCGATGCCTTCGTCTGTTGGTTGAACTTCTAAAAGATCAACAAGCTCTAAACCAGACAATACATCTTCAGATAGCTTATCACCGCGCTTGGTCGTACCGCCGCCATTCGACTCTTGGCCTTTTAACAAACGGATAATACGTTCACGAGCAGCTTCTTCGAAGATTTTGAATTCTTCTTTCAAGTCTTTACGATAAGCATCAAGTTGCGCTTTCTCAATCGCTTGAGCACGTTCATCTTTCTCGATACCGTCACGTGTAAACACTTGAACGTCGATGACTGTACCTTTAACGCTTGAAGAAACACGTAAAGATGAATCTTTAACGTCTGCCGCTTTCTCACCAAAGATTGCACGAAGTAATTTTTCTTCAGGGGTTAATTGTGTTTCACCTTTAGGCGTCACTTTACCAACAAGAATATCACCCGCTGCAACTTCAGCACCGATATAAACAATACCTGATTCATCAAGTTTAGATAACGCTGCTTCACCTACGTTAGGAATATCGGCAGTGATTTCTTCCGCACCTAACTTCGTATCACGTGCAACACATGATAATTCTTGAATATGAATTGACGTTAAACGATCTTCTTGAAGAACACGTTCAGATAATAAAATCGAGTCTTCGTAGTTATAACCGTTCCAAGTCATGAACGCGACACGCATGTTCTGACCCAATGCTAATTCACCACCATCAGTTGATGGACCATCAGCAAGAACGTCACCACGGCCGACTTTATCGCCCATGCTCACAAGCACTTTTTGGTTAATACATGTGTTTTGGTTTGAACGCGTGTATTTGATCAAGTTGTAGATATCTACACCTGCTTCACCCGCGATCATTTCATCTTCGTTGACACGAATAACTACACGTGATGCATCTACAAACTCAATGCGTCCGCCACGTTTCGCGATCACACATACACCAGAGTCGTGCGCTACGTTTGCTTCCATGCCGGTACCCACAAGTGGTTTATCAGCAAGCAATGTAGGAACAGCCTGACGTTGCATGTTTGAACCCATCAATGCACGGTTGGCATCATCGTGTTCAAGGAATGGAATAAGTGATGCCGCGACAGATACAACCTGTTGAGCAGATACATCCATATGCGTCACTTTTTCAGGTGGCATACGAACGAAGTCACCTTGGTGACGTACTGAAACGAAGTCTTCTGTTAAATGTCCATCTTTATCCAATGCAGAATCGGCCTGTGCAATAACAGTACCTACTTCTTCAATTGCAGATAAATATTCAACATCATCTGTTACACGACCATCAACAACGCGACGGTATGGTGTTTCCAAGAAACCGAAGTTGTTCGCTTTTGCATAAACAGAAAGCGAGTTGATCAAACCAATGTTTGGTCCTTCAGGTGTTTCAATTGGACATACACGACCATAGTGAGTTTGATGTACGTCACGTACTTCAAAGCCCGCACGTTCACGTGTCAAACCACCAGGCCCAAGCGCAGATACACGACGTTTGTGTGTAATTTCTGACAATGGGTTGTTTTGATCCATAAACTGTGACAATTGGCTTGAACCAAAGAATTCTTTGATTGCAGCAGCAACTGGTTTCGCATTGATCAAATCTTGTGGAGACAAGTTATCTGTTTCAGCTTGGTTTAAACGCTCTTTAACAGCACGTTCAACACGAACTAAACCAACACGGAATTGGTTTTCTGTCATTTCACCAACAGAACGTACGCGACGGTTACCCAAGTGATCGATATCGTCGACTTCACCTTTACCGTTACGAATTTCTACCAATGTTTTCAGTACATCAATGATGTCATCGTTAGAAAGAATACCTTCTACTTCACGAGACTTCTGATCTGTACCTACTTCGTAAGGACGACCCAAACGACGGTTAAACTTCATACGACCCACAGGCGATAAATCATAACGCTCTGTAGAGAAGAATAAGTTATTGAATAAGTTTTCAGCCGCTTCTTTCGTTGGTGGCTCACCTGGACGCATCACTTTGTAGATTTCTACAAGTGCTTCTTCACGACCAGATGTTGTATCTGCACGTAAGGTGTCAGCAACAAAAGAACCACGATCGATGTCATTGGTGAACAGGATATTAAATTGTTTAATACCACCTTCAGCAATTCTGACCAAAATCTCATGACTTAATACAGTGTTAGCAGTAATTACTTCACCGTCTTTAAGTACGATATCTTCAGCAGTAATACGCTCATACAAATATTCATCTGGAACTGGAAGTTTAGTTAAACCAGCAGCTTCCATTTGACGTACATGGCGAGCATTAATACGTTTACCTTGTTCAACAATGGCTTTACCATCATTGTCCACGATATCAAATTGAGCCATTTCACCACGAAGACGTTCAGGCACAAGGTCAATCTGATAGCTACCCATATCAAGATATACAGGTACTTTTTCGTAGAACATATTCAGAATTTGTTCATTGCTATAGCTCAATGCACGTAACACAACAGTCGCAAGCAATTTACGACGACGGTCAATACGTACAAAGACTAAATCTTTAGCATCAAACTCAAAATCTAACCATGAACCACGATAAGGAATAATACGTGCTGAATAAAGCACTTTACCGCTTGAATGCGTTTTACCTTTATCATGGTCAAAGAATACGCCTGGTGAACGGTGTAATTGAGATACGATTACACGCTCAGTACCATTGATGACAAAGGTACCATTCTCAGTCATGAGTGGCATTTCACCCATGTACACTTCTTGTTCACGTACGTCTTTAATAGATTTCGTTTCACGATCTTTGATGATCAAACGAATTTTAACGCGCATTGGTGCCGCAAAGGTTGAGCCACGAAGAATACATTCGCGAACATCAAACTCTGGTTTACCAAGACTATACTCAACGAATTCTAAAGCAGCATTGCCCGAATAACTTTCAATAGGAAAAACTGAACGAAATGCAGCTTGGAGACCGATATCTTCGCGATTTTTTGGTGTTTTGCCGTCTTGCAAGAATGTTCTGTACGAGTCGACTTGAATCGAGAGCAGGTACGGAGCATGCATGACTTGGGGCAATTTACCAAAATTCTTACGGATCCGTTTCTTTTCGGTATATGAGTATGCCATCTGGAGTCCTCGGAAAGTAAACTAAGTCCGCCTGCAGAACGAACTTAGAAGGAATTACGCAGGTCGATATGACCACCACTTTTATACAAATGCTGCAAATTTCAGTGGTACAAAACGCTTAGCAATATTTTTAAAATGGAAAAATATTGCTAAGCGTTTGATTGTGTTTATTTATTTTTAAAATTGATGGTTTTTCTACCAATCAATCTAAAATCGAGCCGATTATTGTAACGCAAAAAGGCTGATGACCCAAGAGCCATCAGCCAATTTTTGGGGTCAAATTAAAATTCGACCCCTAGCGAAATTACTTAACAGTAACTGTAGCACCAGTTTCTTCAAGTTTTTTCTTAAGTTCTTCAGCTTCTTCTTTAGAAACGCCTTCTTTAAGATTTGAAGGAGCGCCTTCTACTAAGTCTTTAGCTTCTTTCAAGCCAAGACCAGTAACTTCACGTACTGCTTTAATTACAGCAACTTTGTTAGCACCGAAAGAAGTCAATTCAACATTGAATTCTGATTGCTCTTCAGCAACAGCAGCAGCAGGACCTGCAGCTACAGCTACAGCAGCAGCTGATACGTTGAATTTCTCTTCGAAAGCAGAGATAAGTTCAACAAGTTCAAGAACAGTTTTTTCAGCAACTGCGTTTAAGATTTCTTCGTTAGTTAAAGCCATGAGAATAACTCCAAATGGATATTGAATGGTGTGTGAAATTTATTAAGCTTATGCAGCTTCTGACTCGTTTTTCTCTTTGAGCGCTGTAATAAGGCGACCCAATTTCGAAATAGGAGCTTGAAGAACATTGGCAAGCATAGTAAGTGCTTTTTCTTGGTTCGGAAGATTCGCGATAACGCTAACGTCAGCACCTTGATAAAGTTTGCCGTCAAATGCAGCAGCTTTAAGTTCAAATGCTTTGTTAGTTTTAGCAAATTCTTCAAACAAGCGAGCAGCTGCGCCCATGTCATCTTCAGAAGTTGAAAAAGCTAGAATAGTTGGACCAACAAGGTTTTCGTCTAAGATATCAAATTGAGTACCTTCGAAAGCACGTTTAGCCAAAGTGTTACGCACGATACGTGTCTTAACACCTAACTTACGAGCTTCAACACGAAGTGTAGTCAATTGTTCAACTGTTAAACCTTGATAGTCAGCAACAACAGCAGCAAACGCGGTAGAAGCAACTTCATTTACTTCCGCAACGATCTGTTTTTTGTCTTCGATAAGAAGAGCCATTGTAAAACCTCCTAACGGTGATTTATGCAATCCACGGACTGCACTCCCAATTCGTAAATCAATCTCTTGACTTACACGCGGAGGAGGAATCAATCACACCACCGCGTCTACTCAGACTGGTATTTTAAGAAGCGAATCCGAAGACTCCCCTCGCCTGAGGTCTTTGACGCTGATAAATTTACATCTATCAATTCAAAGTCCGCCTGATGATCAACAAAGCCATGCTTTATCAATCCACAAGAAGAAAAGCTCAACCTCAATAGAAGCCATCACTCTTTCTTGCGTAAAATTTGAAGTAACACTTCAAATTTCACTCAGGACTTTAAAATTCTTTTATCGCAATATAATTATTGAAAAATAATTATTTAGAAACGTTTTGTACATCAACAACAAGACCAGGACCCATAGTTGAGCTCAAAGTGATCTTTTGGATGTAGATACCTTTAGAAGTCGCAGGTTTTGCTTTCTTAAGGTCAGCAATAAGCGCTTCAACGTTTGAACGAACAGCTTCAGCAGTGAAACCTACTTGACCGATCGCAGCGTGGATGATACCCGCTTTGTCTACACGGTAACGTGCTTGACCAGCTTTTGCATTTTTAACTGCAGTTGCTACGTCAGGAGTTACAGTACCCACTTTAGGGTTTGGCATTAAGCCACGTGGACCAAGGATCGTACCTAACTTACCAACAACACGCATTGCATCTGGAGCAGCAATCACAACGTCGAAGTCTAAGTTACCCGCTTGAATGCTTTCAGCAAGATCATCAAAACCAACGATGTCCGCGCCTTCAGCTTTAGCAGCTTCAGCAGCAGCGCCTTGAGCAAACACAGCAACACGTACAGTTTTACCAGTACCTGCAGGAAGTGTAGTCGCGCCACGAACAACTTGGTCAGATTTACGAGGATCAACACCTAGGTTTACCGCAACATCCAAAGATTCTTTGAATTTTGCAGCAGGTAGGCTGCTAAGAACTTGTACTGCTTCTTCCAAAGTATAAACTTTGTTTGCTTCAATAGCTGCAGCAATGGCTTTTTGACGTTTAGTTAACTTTGCCATGTCTTATAGCTCCACTTCCAAGCCCATAGAACGCGCAGAACCAGCAATGGTACGTACACGTGCGTCTAAATCAGCACCAGTTAAATCTGGTTCTTTAGTAGTCGCAATTTCTTCTAACTGAGCGCGAGTCAACTTACCAACTTTAGTTTTGTTTGGTACAGCAGAACCCTTTTGGATACCAGCAGCTTTCTTAAGAAGAATCGCAGCAGGTGGAGTTTTCATGATGAATGTGAACGACTTATCGTTGTACACAGTGATCACTACAGGAATTGGAAGACCTTGTTCAACTTTTTGTGTAGCAGCATTGAATTCTTTACAGAATGCCATGATGTTAACACCACGTTGACCTAGTGCAGGACCAATCGGTGGAGATGGATTCGCTTTACCAGCTGGAACTTGCAGCTTGATATAGCCGTCAATCTTCTTAGCCATTTCAAATTACCTCTGGGTACAAACGCCTTTTAGAGCTCCCCAACATTTCAAGTAACGATACCGTTACAACAACAATGCCCGATCCATAACAAATCGGGCGCTTTCAAACAGTGCAAATTAAATTGTTTTTTCGACTTGGCGAAATTCCAATTCAACTTGAGTTGGTCGATTAAATACATTAATCGTCAACGTTAAACGTGATTTTTCGTACTGAACTTCTTCCACCACACCTTTAAAGTCTGTGAATGGACCGTCAGTAACAAGTAATTCTTCACCCGGCTCAAACATCGTCTTAGGACGAGGTGCTTCACCTTTATTGTGTACACGTGCAAGAATCGCATCAGCTTCTTTTTGCGTAATTGGTGCTGGCTTTTCAGCTGTACCACCGATGAAACCTAATACTTTTGGACATTCTTTAACAATGTGCCAAGTTTCATCATTCATTTCCATTTCGACTAACACATAGCCAGGAAAGAATTTACGCTCTGATTTACGTTTCTTACCATCCTTCATCTCTACCACTTCTTCGGTAGGAACAAGGACTTCACCAAAACTATCAGCAACAGCGCTACGCTGGATTCGATCATTAAGTGAACGCATCACTTGTTTTTCATAACCTGAATAGGCATGAATAATGTACCAACGTTTCATAGCTCTCTTACCCGATAATAAACTTCATAAACCAACCGATGATATAGTCAAAACACCACAAAATAATTGCGGCAACTACAACAACGAGGAGAACTTGCCATGAAGTGGTTACTGTTTCATGTTTCGTAGGCCATGTAACTCGACGCAATTCGATACGAGAGTCTTTAAGCAAACGAACAAAGCCTTTGCCTTGATGGGTGGCGTATAATAAACCTAAAGCTACGATGATACAAGCTAAAATTACCCCAATACGCACCCAGACACTATTTGCAGGTGCCCAATACGCTGGAAGATATTGATTTGTCATCAACGCACCGCCAAATAAAGCCAATGCTATGATCCACAAAATAAAATCAAATGGAGAACTTGTCTTCACCATTTCAGCAGAATTGTTGCTTTGAGGAATTGCCGCGCCGCCCATTGCGTCACGTGATTTATCATTCGACATTTTTGTACTCGTCGTAGGTTTCGCGACTTATTATATGACCAGTTTAGCCGACATCAAGTTTTTTATTTAAAAAATGGCAGGTCAGGAGGGACTCGAACCCCCAACATTCGGTTTTGGAGACCGACGCTCTACCAATTGAACTACTGACCTATAAACAAACCGAGAGCCTAAACTCTCGGTTAGAACAAACATATTAGCGGTTATGCAGTTACTTTAGCAACTACACCAGCACCAACTGTACGACCACCTTCACGGATCGCAAAACGTAGACCTGGGTCCATTGCGATTGGGTGAATTAGTTCTACTGACATTTCAACGTTGTCACCTGGCATAACCATTTCAACGCCGTCTTGTAATTGGATTGCGCCAGTTACGTCAGTTGTACGGAAGTAGAACTGTGGACGGTAACCGTTAAGGAACGGAGTATGACGACCACCTTCTTCTTTAGAAAGTACATATACTTCTGCGTCGAATTTAGTGTGCGGCTTGATTGTACCTGGTTTAGCAAGTACTTGACCACGTTGTACGTCTTCACGCTTAGTACCACGTAAAAGAACACCACAGTTCTCGCCCGCACGACCTTCATCAAGAAGTTTACGGAACATTTCTACGCCAGTTACAGTTGTTTTAACTGTATCTTTGATACCAACGATTTCAACTTCTTCGCCGACTTTAACGATACCAGATTCTACACGACCTGTTACCACTGTACCACGACCAGAAATAGAGAATACATCTTCGATTGGCATCAAGAATGCTTTATCGATAGCACGTTCTGGTTCTGGGATATAAGAGTCAAGCGCTTCAACAAGTGAAAGTACAGCTGATTCGCCATATTGACCAGCATCACCATTAAGTGCAGCAAGTGCTGAACCACGGATGATAGGAGTGTCATCACCTGGGAAGTCATAAGTAGAAAGAAGTTCACGAACTTCCATTTCTACTAATTCAAGTAATTCTTCATCATCAACAAGGTCACACTTGTTAAGGAATACAAGAATATAAGGTACACCTACTTGGCGAGAAAGAAGGATGTGTTCACGAGTTTGTGGCATTGGACCATCAGTCGCAGCACATACAAGGATCGCACCATCCATCTGAGCAGCACCAGTGATCATGTTTTTAACATAATCGGCGTGACCTGGGCAGTCTACGTGAGCGTAGTGACGAATTGGAGAGTCGTATTCTACGTGTGAAGTATTAATTGTAATACCACGTGCTTTTTCTTCTGGTGCAGAATCGATTGCTGCGTAGTCTTTAGCTTCACCGCCGTAAGTTTTTGCACAAATTGTTGCAATTGCAGCAGTTAAAGTTGTTTTACCATGGTCGACGTGACCAATTGTACCCACGTTTACGTGTGGCTTATTACGTTCAAACTTAGCCTTAGCCATTTGCTCTTCCTCGTTTATGTCGAACACGAGTTAAACAACTCAGCATCGACAATCGTCTAAAAAACTAGACACCTAATACTTGAAAAGCAGACTAATAAGCCTGCTTTTGAGAAACTGGTGTAGAATAATCTACCAAATTGTATCTGGAGCTCTTATCGAGATTTGAACTCGAGACCTCTCCCTTACCAAGGGAGTGCTCTACCACTGAGCTATAAGAGCATCATCTTCGATGGAGCGGGAGACGAGGGTCGAACTCGCGACATGTAGCTTGGAAGGCTACCGCTCTACCAACTGAGCTACTCCCGCTTAATGTTGGTAATTACCACTTATCGAAGTAATGGTGGTGAGAGAAGGATTCGAACCTTCGAAACTTTCGTGGCAGAGTTACAGTCTGCTCCCTTTGACCGCTCGGGAATCTCACCTTTACACTTACTTTCAGTGTTGTTCTTCAACATTATAACACAAAACCTTAAGATGGTGCCGGCACACGGATTCGAACTGTGGACCTACTGATTACAAGTCAGTTGCTCTACCAACTGAGCTATGCCGGCGTTTCTTAGTGTTTCGTACGTTTCGTATCGGAACGGTGTGCAGTTTAGCAAAACTCAGAATCCTTGCAAGTGTTTTTTGCAAAAAAAACCTCAAAAACTCATAAAATCAATCCGTTTGACGATAATTCAACCGCTTTGATCACTGCGCGAGCTTTTATTTGGGTTTCATTCCACTCTGATTCAGGATTTGAGTCGACAACCAAGCCTGCGCCAGCCTGTACATAGACCTTATTTTCACGAATAACACAGGTTCTGATCGCAATCGACATGTCCATTTCGCCATGCCAGCCCAAATAACCCACTGCACCACCAAAAATTCCACGTTTTACCGGTTCAACTTCGTCAATAATTTCCATTGCACGAATCTTTGGGGCGCCTGAAAGCGTGCCTGCTGGAAAAGTTGCCTTAAAAACATCCAAAGCATCGACATCATCCAACACTTCACCTTGTACATTGGAAACAATATGCATGACATGTGAATAACGTTCGATCACCATTTGATCAGTCACTTGCACTTTACCGATTTTCGAGACACGCCCCACATCATTACGGCCTAAATCAATCAGCATTAAATGTTCCGCAATCTCTTTTTCATCAGAAAGCAAATCTTTTTCAAGCGCCAAATCTTCTTCTTTGGTTTTTCCTCGTGGACGTGTACCTGCAAGCGGACGTACAGTCGCGATCCCATTTTCGAGTCGAGAAAGAATTTCCGGTGAAGAACCTACGATATGAAACGGCTTTTGATCTAAAAGGGTCTGCCCTTGCACCAAAAATAAATACGGTGATGGATTGAGATGTCGTAATGCGCGATAAACCTGTAAAGGCTCACCATCAAAATCCGACACCATACGATGCCCAGGAACAACCTGCATCACATCACCAGCACGGATATATTCTTTAACTTTCTCAATTGACTCAAGGAATTTGTCATGCCCAGTCAGTGACTCAAAATGCGGAGCGGTATGTTTTTTAGCAACCAAGCTGATTGGCATAGCCAATAATGCCTCAATCTCATCCAGCTGTTGCTGAGCCTTGGCATAAGCCTCTGTATCATTAACATCTGCATGCACGATTAAAAACAAAGTATCTTTTAAGTTATCAAACACAATGACGGTTTTAGACAACATCATCCATAAGTCAGGCAGTCCAACGGGATCCGCCTCAGGCACATTCTTTAACCGTGGCTCAATATAACGTACTGCGTCATAGCCAAAGTAGCCCACCAAGCCGCCAGTAAAATTAGGCAGTGCGGGTAAATCTTGCTGGGTGGGTACTTTAAACTGCGCTTGAAAATCACGGATATATTGAAATGGATCTGCACATGGCTGGGTATCTATCGAGCCATCTGCCGATTTTATCGTGAGCTGTCCTGCATTACAGGAAAATACGATTGATTCACCCAGTCCAATAATTGAATATCTTGCCCAGTTTTCACCACCTTCGACAGATTCAAAAAGATAAGCTTGTTGATGCTGTTTTAAGCGTGCAAATACAGACAATGGCGTATCTGTATCGGCTAAGCGTTGGCGGTATACAGGGATAAGGTTATAACCCGCTGATTTTAGTTGTTCAAATTGCGCTAAGGTTGTCATCAGGAATTCTCTCTATTTTCGATAATACTAAGTATGGATGTCTCTGCATTTCACTTAGTGACGCCATCGAAAAGTGCGTTTGCTATTCATTCCTCTTCCCTTTTTTCGCAACAATTTAAATATACCGGAGTTAAGCCAAAAGCTCTGTTAAATCATCCACCACTTGTTGTGGCTGACAGAGTTGAATATCTTCACCGTGATTATAACCATAGCTGACCACAATACAATCAACCTCTGCACGGCGTGCAGCCTCGACATCATTACTTGAATCGCCAATCATCAAGGTTTTGTCAGTTGATGACTGATAAGTTTCAACACAATACAACAATGGTTTTGGATGTGGTTTACGCACTTCAAAACGATCACCACCTATTACATCGACAAAATAGTGATCCATTTGCAATTCTTCTAAGATTTTTCGAGCGGGCTGTTCTGGTTTATTGGTCACACAAATCAATTTCTTATTGTTTTCAATTCCCCATTCTAAAAATTCTAAAATTCCAGAGAATGGTTTGGTATCAACACAAGGTTCTGCATTGTAAATTTCCAAGAATGTATCCAAAAGCTGTTGATGCAGTACAGGATCCACTTCACCTTTTAAATACTTCAATGTACTTTCACAAAATAACGAGGTGCCTTTACCAATCCAAACCCGAACCTGTTGTTCAGTGACTTGGGGTAAGTTCAAACGCGCTAGACTTAAATTCATGGCACGATATAAATCAAATGCTGAATCAACCAAGGTCCCATCCAAATCAAATAAAATCAGTTCGCGTTGGTCTAGCTTTGCCACATTCATGATTTACACCTAAATCGAGTTTTAATTTTTAAAAACCAAAATACAAAAAACAAAGGCATGCGATTGCATGCCTTGAGTGTAGCGCATTCGCAAATTATTTAAACAATAGCCATGCAATAATTGCCAAAATGATCAAAATCACCAGTGTTGCCAAACCTAACTTTGCATTTTTCTGAGTTTCGACATGTTCTTCTGCAACAAGTTCAGGTGCTTTGACCTGCTCTACTTTTGGCTGTGTAGCCGCATGAATATCCACACCTTCTGGAATTGGCGCAGGTTTAGGGATTGCTACACCAGAAGGCATACCTTCACGATTGATTTGAACATTGCTATCACGTTCTGAAAGCTCAGGCATGCCCTGTTCATTCATCTGATCTGCCACTGTACGTTCTACTGGGGCAGCTGGTTTAATTTCAGCAGTCGCCACAGCTTCTGCAGGTTGTTGAACTGGCGTTTCTACTGAAGCTACAACCGGTTGAACTTCAACCTCAGGCGCTGCCTGTTCAGTTTGCAAAACAACAGGTTTTACTGGTGCAAGCACATTAAATTTAACACTGGCAAATTGAACAATATCACCGTCCATCAATAGTTTATCTTGATCGATACGGATATCATTCACAAAAGTACCATTGGATGACTTTAGATCTTGAACCCAAAGCGCATCTTCTTTTAATAAGAATGCGGCATGGCGACGTGAAATTTCCGCAGCTTGTAATAACAGGTCTGCATCTTGATGGCGTCCAACCAGCATATCACGGTCAATCGTGACTTCCTGCCCTTCTAACTCACCTGTAATTGCTTGTAATTTCCAAGTCATGATTATCTTCCCATTCTAATTCAAGTCTATCTTAGCATGACATTTCTACAGTGCTAAATCAGCGTAAAACCAAGCTTTATGTTGTCCACGCCACAACAGAACACACCACAATACTTTAACAAGCTATTTTAAATATCAAATAAAGCATGCGATTAGAAGCACTTGTTACGCGAAGCCCACAATGCTACTGCTTACGGATATCATTTGGTTCCTCTGCAACGGGTGTAGTCACTGCATTGCCTTGTACTGCACCTGTCTTGGCACCTGTAGGCACTTTTTGATACTGGCTTGATGGTTGTGCTGTCGGTTGTGGTTGTACCAGCTTAGGTTGCGAACTTGGTGTCGAGCTAAACGGTAGTCGTTGCTGAAAAACATCATCAACATTGGCTGGGAGTTTGGCAAAATTACCATCTTTATCCATCGCCAATTGCAGACTATACAGTTGATCATAACGTTGTTGAGATACACGGCGTATATCTGCATTATCACCAATTATCGTTGGGTGGATAAACACCAATAAGTTACGTTTAGCATTCGATTTGCCTTCCGCTCTAAATAAACGGCCTAAGCCCGGGATATCACCCAAGAATGGTATAGATTGGCGTGTATGAGCTGTATCATCTGAAATCAAGCCGCCTAACACCACAGTTTGACCATGATCTGCAAGCACAGAGGTCTTGATAGAACGTTTACTGGTGACCAAATCCGTTGCCTGCCCTTTATTTTCAGCAACTGCAGAGACTTCTTGTTCTACCTCTAAACGAATCGAACCGCCCTCACCAATATGCGGAATTACCTTTAAGGTCACCCCCACATCCTTACGTTCAATTGAGGTATATGGATTGACGGTGCCACCTGTCCCAGTACTGACTGAACCTGTAACAAATGGAACGTTTTGCCCAACGACAATATACGCTTCTTCATTATCCATTGTGACAATCGATGGTGTAGATAATAAATTTGACTTGGTATTGGCTTTTAAAGCCTGAATCACTGCACCATATAGTCTACGTGAACCGTCTGCACCTTCTTTATAATCTCCTAAGACAAGAGAAGCACCTGGACCAACAGCACCACCTAAACCAGCTGCACCACCTGATAGATAGCCTGCTGCCAATTTAGCTAAACTTGTACCCACTTTATCAAAGTTAATTAAACCTACACCACTGCTTAGATCACCCATTGCCCATTGCACACCGAGTTGATCAGTATCATTACCCTCAACCTCAATAATCGTCGCTTCAATCAATACTTGTTGACGACGTACATCGAGCTGTTGGATGGCAGCCTCTATTTCGCGCATCAGTTGTGGCTCAGCTTTAACCACCAACGCATTTTGAGCACCATCTGCAATAATGCTCACACCATTGGCATTAAAACTGGTGATATTATTTTGATTATTGTTATTTGAGTTGCTGTTTAAATTAATTGCTGGTGTTGAAATACTGCTTCCAGTGCTTGAGCCGGTATTCGATGATGAATTGTTATTATTAAAACTGTTGCTATTGCTGTTGTTAGAACTACTATTAGAAGAATTATTTGAACTAGAATTGACTGCCTGACCAGTAACCAAACCTTGTAAAATTTCAGATAAATTCTTTGCACTGGCATATTTTAATTTAAAGACTTTAAGACCGCCTAAACGATCTGCAGAAGGCACATCCAACATTTCAATCATATTGCGGATACGTTTACGCGTACCTGTATCCCCTTTAATCAAAATACGGTTGGTCCGTGCATCAGCAATAATACGAACCCTTGCCCCAGCAAAGTCTTTCGATGCGCCTGTCGAACTCATGGCATCCAATTGCTTAATGATCTCTTCAGCCTGACTCTGTTGTAAAGGAACAGCTTCAATATCATTTTGCCCAGTACCATCTAAGTTGCGAATAATGGTTTCAAGTTGATAAATATTCGCTGCACGATCAGACACAATTAACGCATTGGTGCCTTGTATTGCCGCCAAATGCGCAAATTGTGGCATTAAAGGACGTAATGCTGGGATCAAATCATTGGGGTTGGTATTTTCCAACCAGATCACCCGTGTTACAACCTGATCACCACGTGCATTATTGCGTGGGTCATAAGGTACACCCGAGTTTTTTACATTACTGTCTGGTACCAAGCGAATGGTATTCCCCGATGGAATAGCCACCACACCATTGACATTCAGCACCCCTAAAAATAGGTCATAAACTTCATTTTTATTTAGAGGTTTATTTGAAATAACCGTGACATTGCCACGTACACGGGGATCGACTGCAAAATTTTTGCCCGTAATATCTGCAACTTCGTTGATAAAAGCCGTGAGATCAGCATCGCGTAAGTTAATTTTCCACGTCTGTGCATGTGCTGCTGTACTGACCGCAACCATCATTGGTGCCGCTGCAACTAAAGCCCAAAGTGGTCGATTGTGATTCAAAAAAGCCATAACTTATTATCTATCCTAATTTTATTTGTAGTCCTAGCCACTTACAAACTTTGCTGAATGGTCATCACCTGATCACCACGCTTAATTTCAATTTTTACTTTGCCATCACGCTTTGCTTGTTCTAGCAGCTGAACATCACTCTGTCCTTGACCTACTGATTGTCCATTGAGTGAAAGAATACGATCTCCAGATCTTAGTCCCAGTTTATTTCGGAGCGCTGCGGGGGTCTGATCTGTCACTTCATAGCCTTGACCGCCACTTGCGTTAACCCCCATGTTCTTTAGGTATTCGTCCCGATTTTCATTCATCCTTTCAATCGCCTGCCCTAAAGCATTTTGGCTTGAATTTTGTTGTGGCGATGGCACAGGATTACTTGCTGGCGGGCTGGTATTTTGATCTGTAGATTGCCCTGGCATAGGCTGATACAAACTATCCAGCCCGGTAAAACGTAACTCTTTTCTGTTATTTCCATTTTGACTTAAAACAATATGATCCCAATATACTTCGGATAACTGATAACTGGTACCCTCAATTGGATCACCCACCGCATAACGATCCGCTGTTTCTTTGACTTTAATCACTGCTGAAGAAAAACGCGCAGGATAACTCACGACTACACCTTGCAAGACCATCGGAATACTGTCATCGGCAGTCGCACTAGAACCCACTTCCTCAAACAATGAAAAGCTTGAAATATTAGGAACTTGGATTTGTTGTGAGCCTAGACTCACTTGCTCTGGTTGCATGACTTGTGGTGGTGCAACCACCCACCAAAAAATCGAAGCCAGTTTCCAGCACAATGCTAAAATTAAAAGAAATAAAACAACAGGCGCAAGGTGCTCTGTTCTTTTCCAAGAAATATTTTCAAAGCGTTCTTTTATATTCATTAGAAACCACCTTGAATGAGTGGTTGTCTAGAACTAATCACAAAAGTATCTAAACCAGCCTTTCCATCATAGGAAGGCACATTGAGTAACATGCGTTGGGTTAATTGCACATCTAACATCATGCTTGGATCTAAGCTGATATTGGCCATCTTCTGGCTACGTTGATCTTGTATATCCAAAATCAGTTTACCCGCCTCATCTTTAAGTTGTGCATTTAAAGACGGGATATTCATTTGGTCTTGACGCTGACCAAAAGTATAACCAAGCTCGCCACCCCCCCAATGCAATTGACCATCTACATCACTAAATCCAGTGTCTTTTTTAAAACGTAGGGTCATATCTGAAATTTGAATTGCATTCGCTGGCCATTGCCAATTTGCAATATTCTTTAAAGTTTCTGGTGCAATCTGACCTTGCATCTGATTAATAATTATTTTTTTACCAATACCATAGCCGACAACCCCGTTTAGCTGAGTTTGCCCACTATGCACTTCAACATTTGCACCCACACGTAATAAAATCAGATCCCACGGGCGTGTTCTCCACGAAACGGACCCACGTAAATTACCCTTGCGCCAATCTGCTTGCCCTTGCCAAATATTTCCACTGACATTTTGTAAGGTTTGATTGTTCTTATAAAATTTAGAAATCAGCCATGTTGCAGGGACTTGCAAAAGTACAAAAATTAAAAAAGCGACAACTCCAGTAATCCACCACGTGATCTGTTTTGATTTTTTATTCATTCATCTTTACCATCATTCATTTATTCTTCCATGCAAGATGATGCCCTCTTGTTTATACATTATGCATAATTTTTGCATAACGCCAATTCACTCGTATAAAAAAACCAAGCAGATTTGCTTGGTTCTTTGATTTTAAGGTCTTTGAATGACACTTAGATGAAGATTAGATCAAGAAATCTTCTAATTTTGCACCTTTTTCGATTTCTGCAACCAACCAACGTGGTTGTTTACCGCGTCCAGTCCAAGTTTCAGAAGTATCTTTTTTATTGCGGTAACGCGGCTCAACAGCTTTACGCGTTGTCTTTTTACGCTTTTGCGCGCCGTATTCAATAAACTGTTCTAAAGTTAAACCAGCAGATTGCGCAATTTCAATAATTTTATTATAGGCATCTTCAACTGCTTGGTCTTTTTTACTTTCAATTAAAGCTTCTGCTTCAGCTGTTAACTTTCTTAACTCTTCAACCGATAAATTACTAATATCAGGCATCATTAACTCTCCACGTAAATTTCTTAATACTTATTTAAAATAACTTCATAGCAATAGTATTTTCATTTATTCCAATAAGCAATACATATATTCCCCAATAAACACATAAAACAACAAAAAGATTATTATAATTACCTCAAAGCGCTTATTTTTAACATCAAAATAAAGCGAATGCAAAAGAATATGCTGTCTTATGTTTTAAATATAATGATGATAACTGAGGCATTTTTATGTATTTGCCAAATCATTATGCACTGTAGCTTCTAAATCAATTATAACTTTTCGCAACTGTTGAGGAATTAATGCTTTTTTCATCGCTACTTTATCGACAAAAACAATAACTGCTTCTCCGTCCGCCACAATCTGCTGTTGTTGCTGACTGAATAATACATAATGCATGCGTATAGCACTATTTCTCATTTCTTCTACCCGCGCACCAATATGTAGCACATCTGGATAAAATACAGGTTTTAAATATTTGCATTGACTTGAAGCAACAACAGTTAAAACATCTTGGTCAAATACATTTAAACGATCAAAATATTCAATACGTGCACTTTCAATATAACGATAATACATCACATTATTTACATGACCAAAAGCGTCCATATCGCCCCATGCAACCTTTTGCTCATAAACGATCGGGAATTGTGTCAGTGGGTTCATGCTAGGTTCTCAAATTTTAAATTGAATATAATTGCTATCTTTTTCAAAAATTGAATTCAATTGTTGAATTAATTCATCATTTCCATTTAAAGTGGACTTGATTCTTAAATAATTCATTAGAATATCATTTGGATATAATGACAGAAGTTGATCTGCTTCATATTCCCGCTGTGTTGCAATATATATATGCCATTTAGCAAAGCAAAAAACAGGAATGTTCATATATTTAGATTCAAGATTTATAATCTGTTGCTCTAAATACTCATAATCTGGATTCTGTCTAAGCAACTGTTGCTGGAACCACAAATGGAATACATCTTGGTCAAATTTTTCATTAAGTATTTGAATCACCAGCTGCTGTTGTTGCTGAGCAAGTTCAGGTAAGCGGGTAATAATTTTTAGCCAAAGCACTTTTGTCTCATAAGGCATTTGATCCAGTTGCGATTCTATCTCTAAAAATTTTTGCTGTAATAGTTCAGTATCTTCAAAACTTGCTTGGTCATAACAACCTAAAAGCTGTATTAACCACTGCTGTTTAGTCGCCGTTTCTAATTGTCCAAATTGAGTTGAGTGTAAATATTGCCATGGATATTGCAGGGCAAATTGTCCCCATAATTTTTGCACGGACAATTTATAACTTTCTGAAAGCTGATTCAGCCACGGCGAAAGCTCATGTCCATTTAAAAACTCTAAATGGGTCAGCGCTTGTTGACTGTCCTGTTGGGCCAAATAAATTTCGATACGTAAAATTTCCGCCAATTCAAAAGCGGATGGAGAGCTAAGTTCTAAAGCGTTTAATGCTTCTGAATAATGCAGTTGTTTGAGTAATAAACGGGATTGCACAATCGGCTTTAATAAACCAGATTGATCAAAAATCGTTTGAATCACCTGCTCTTGTTCATCTTCACCATCTAATAACCACAACACACCAAACTGTTCAAATGGGTGCAACGTGTTAAAACTCAGTACTTGTTCTAATTTTCTTTTTTCTCGGCGAATATAACGATTGAGGAAATACCATGCCACATGCATCAAAAAACTGATGCCAACGCCAGCAAATGTTAACAACCATAAATTGGTTTGAACTTGAATATTGTGCCAGAGCACATAGACATAACCTGACCCTGCGGTATAACTCAATACACTCAGTACAGCCAGAATAATCAGGCTAATAAAGGCATAGATCAGAAAAATATGTTTCATCGATCTACCCCAAAACAGCCAAGCTATTCAGCTTAGGAATCGGCGGCTGCGATGTTTGCTTTATTTTTAATATTTTTTGCTTAATCTTCTGACTAGCAGCATCGGGTAATATATCCAATTGTTGAATCATTTGATTCAGCATCTCTTGGTATTCAGCAGTTTGCCCTTTAACTAATAATTGTTGTGCCAGTAATAATCTTAATTGGACTTCTTTTAAAATAAATTTACGGTTTGCCAATGCAGGAGTATTTGTTTCAACAATATCGACTTGAAACCATTTTTCCCAAAAGTATTGCGACTGATCTTGATCTGGTTTCAGTTGATTATTTTTCAATTCAGTGATGAGTGCTTGATCAACTTGTTTAAGTAAAGCCTCTAGTTGATCTCGCTGGGCATTTCGTTCAATCACAAAGTGTTGAATACTCTGAATATCTTGCGCAATGGTTTGATGTAGGCTTTGTTTTACTGCATCTGCCAACGCATACTGATCTAAAGATTGATTTAACTGAGTAAGATGCTCAAGTGCATACACAAACTGTTGTTGTTGCATAGCAAATTGCACCAACTCTAGTTGCTGTTTAACCACTACACTAGGATGAATACCAGCAATAGGCGTTTGAATCGAAGCGGTTTTCTTTGCCACCTCTTGAGTCGGTTCATCTGTTTGTCGTTTTACTGCCACCAATTGATCATTCAAACTGGCATTCTTTTGTTCACTTTTATGCAGCGTTTGTTGAATATCATTGAGTTGTTGTGAAACATGATAGAAGTTATAACTCAACTTAACGAGCCATCCTAAAGCGATCAACAATAAGACATAAATAAACTTCTTCATAACTTCCTTTGCAACTGCACTATGGTTTGTAGAATGGTTTCTGGCGCTAAATTTGAAATTTGAGTGCTATTCAAACAGGCCTGAGCTGCATTTTTACCATGTCTTAATAATTGATACAAACGCTCACCCAAAACTAAATAATGACAAGCACTCACTATCTCTTGATGATCTCGGGTCAAAGCCAGCCAATTGTGCCAACTGGCTTCACTGCTGATACAACTCCAATAGGGCTTTTCAAATTGCTCAATTTTGTTCACAAAATCTAAAAATTGTGCCTGAGTTTGTTGAGGAAATGCGCGGTCATATAAAACAAAGTTTAAAACATCAATATGACGCGCTTGGCATTGTTGCATCATAAATTGACGCCCACCTTCACCACGCCAAAACGCAATTCTCTTGAGCTCTTTTACCTGATTAAACAGCGGCAAGCTTAGCATGCCTTCGGATGTTTCCACCGCAGGAACATGGCTTTCCACCCCATAATCTAAGAGTCGTTGCGCAGTTTTTTTCCCTACAGCAATCCACTGAATATGCTGTATCTGCATAAGTGATAGACCCGATTGCTGAAGAAATTGCATACCAATCTGAACAGCTGTAGGACTGACCACAACAATAATTTGAGTCGATAACAGCTGTAAATAAAGTTGTTGTAATGTGTTGTTATATGGACGTGGTGTTAATGCCAATAATGGCAGATCAACCACGTCAAAACCTGACTGGCGCAGACATTCGGTTAACGGCTGAGCCCGATCGATGGGACGCGTATTAATAAATAGCATTGAAGCCTAAAAACTAAGCTTGATAAAGTGCTTTGAGTATTTCTCCAGCACCTTGTTGAAGTAGGTTTTGTGCAAGTTGCACACCTAACTGCTCTGCTTGATCTAGTGTGCCACTGACTTGGCTACATAATAGCGTTTGGCCGTCCGCACTCCCTACACGCCCTTCCAAAGACAATGTTTGATCCTTCAATGTGGCAAAACCTGCAATAGGCACTTGGCAGCCACCTTCTAGATAAGCATTAAAAGCACGTTCAGCACGGACACAGGCATTGGTTTCAACATGCATTAAAGGCATGATTAAATCCAAAATCTCTTGATCAGCTGAGCGGCACTCTAAACCCAGTGCGCCTTGACCTACTGCAGGTAAGCTAATTTCTGCTGGTAGCGTATGCCGAATACGATCGGAGAGTTCTAAGCGTTTTAAGCCTGCACTGGCAAGGATGATGGCATCATATTGACCTGCATCCAGCTTAGATAAGCGTGTTCCAACATTGCCACGTAAATCAATCACATTTAAATCAGGACGCTGTTTTAAAATCTGACATTTACGGCGTAAGCTCGATGTACCAAGTGTTGCGCCTTGTGGTAAATCTTCAAACTTTGCATAATGGTTAGAAACAAAAGCATCAAAAGGGTCTTCACGTTCACAAATGACCGCAAGCTCCAAACCTTCTGGTAATTGCATCGGCACATCTTTCATGGAATGAACGGCTAGATCTGCACGACCATCCATTAAAGCAGCTTCTAATTCTTTGACAAATAAGCCTTTACCACCAATTTTGGCCAAAGGTGTATCTAAAATTTTGTCACCTTGGGTTACAAAGGTAACCAATTCTACTTTTACATGCGTGTGTAATTGCTCTAAACGATCACGAATATGCTCAGCCTGCCACATTGCGAGCGGGCTCTGGCGAGTTGCTATTTTCAAGGTTTTCATCATTTCAGCTTTGCCAAACTTTTAAACACTCTAAACTTACCCTGCAATCGCAAAAATGCAAGTAAATTATCAAAATGATTTAAGCTTCCCATCAAACTATAAATTCTGCATCCGTTCGCGCAGTAACGGTAAGTGACGACGACTGACTGCCAAACGCTCGTCTAACTCACGGCATCGTACCTGATACTGCCCAGAGGATACCATTTCCAATCCATCTAAATAATCTAGAGAAATTAAAGCATTACGATGAATACGAATAAATCGATCTGCGAACTCTGTTTCTAAATCTTTGAGCGTTTCATCAATAAGCACACTGCCATTTTTATGACGCACGGTGACATATTTTTGATCTGCTAAAAAATAGTAAATATTTTCAACAGGAATTAGCTCCAAACCTCGATAGGTTTTTGCAGCAATTTGCTGTCTTTGCACTTTTTCTTCCATGAGTTCTTTTTTTTCTAAGTGAGTTAATTGAGCTTGAGTCAGTTTAGTGACACTCTCCAAAACCGTTTCCAAATCATCCTTGGCAATTGGTTTTAATAAATATCCTTTTGCTTGAGATTGAATGGCTTGCAAAGCATGTTCATCAAATGCCGTACAAAATACGATTGCTGGCGTCGGATTAAAATGTGCTAAATGCTGCGCACAGCTTAAACCATCCATTTCTGGCATTTGAATATCAAGCAACACTACATCTGGCTCGAACTGCTGAACCATTTCCAATGCCTGTTGACCATGTTGCGCTGTTGCAATAACCTGATGCCCAAGTTGCGACACCAATCGTGATAAGCGTTCCACTGCAAGCGGTTCATCATCACAAATCAGGATGTCCATTGCTCCTCCTTACCCAAATATATCGTCTTTATTTTAATGAATTTCCCAATCATCTATTTTTATACTGATATTGGATTACCATTGTAAATAATCCATTCCCTGCATAATTCCGAAAATAAACAGAATCGCCAAAATGTGCTTTTAGACGCTGTTTTACATTTTCTAAAGCAATTCCATGCCCTTCTCGTACTTTTATTCTATCTTGTAAAAATGGGTTGGTAATGACTATGTTGACTTGATTTTGCAATATTTCAACCAGTATGCCGATCTTGGCATCGATAATCTTTTGCTCAACCCCATGAAAAATACTGTTTTCAATTAAAGGTTGTAAGGTTAATAAGGGAATTTTGACCTGATCTAATAACAGCGGTTGTTGAATATTCCATTCCACATTTAAACGATCTCCCAAACGAATTTGCTCTATTGCAATATATTGTTGAGATAACTGTATTTCTTCTTTTAAGGTCACGAGCTTTAATTCTTGAAAACTGGCTCTAAACAATTTGGATAAATCTATCAGCATTTGTTCAGCTTTATCAGGATCAATCGCAATTAAACTCACCACGCTATTTAAACTATTAAATAAAAAATGTGGATGAATACGTGCTTGCATGGCCTGAATACGCGCATTTAATTCACTGTTTTGCTGCAATACTGCTTGTTCACGGATATACAAGTAGCGTAAACAAAATGCGCCCAGTAATACCCCATAGCTGACATGCAAAATAAGATTATGCGAAATGTCTTGGATGGAAATATTTTGTAAAGAAAAATGCGTTCCCCAATAATGAATAATATTTAAAACCAGTGTTGTACACAGCACAATCGCCTGTAAAAGGATAAAACTGAATATTGAAATAGATAAATAGGTATATTGCGATAGCCTCTTTTCAAATACATCCTGAAAAGCGGCAAAGGCCAATAATATCCAATTAATATATAAAATATATTCTAAAACATGCCAAAGATTTAAATTGCCCCATGATTGTGCTTCGGCCAATGCCAATAAAAAAGCCAATACATTACTAGAGATAAATAATTCGAATAAATACTTGCGATGCCCCATTTTGCTAAGAAAATAAGACTGATAAAAACCGCGCCCAGATTTTATTGATGAATGATTGCGCTTTACTTCGGCAAGTGAGGCTGAATTTGTTATACTGCGTTTAGTTCTACTGCTTTTTTTCCTACTGAGCCGATATGACCACATCTTCTAATTCCTCTAATCCGTCACAAGCCCAAACTTCAGGCATGTGGGGCGGTCGTTTCTCTGAAGCTACTGATGCCTTTGTTGCTGAATTTACTGCATCAGTTCAATTTGACCAACGCTTTTATAAACAAGATATTGCTGGCTCGATCGCACATGCGACTATGTTAGCAAAAGTTGGTGTCCTTACAGAACAAGAACGTGATGACATTATCAATGGTTTAAACACAATTAAAGCTGAAATTGAAGCAGGTCAATTTGAATGGCGCATTGATTTAGAAGATGTGCACATGAATATCGAATCTCGTTTAACTCAGCGTATCGGGATTGCAGGTAAAAAATTGCATACCGGTCGTAGCCGTAATGACCAAGTTGCCACAGACATCCGTTTATATGTACGTGACGAAATTGATGCGATTTTGACTTTACTGGAAAAATTACAAAAAGGCATCTTGGGCTTAGCAGCGAAGAATACTGACACCATCATGCCAGGCTTTACCCATTTACAGACTGCGCAACCTGTGACTTTTGGTCATCATTTGATGGCTTGGTTTGAAATGTTGGTGCGTGACTCTGAGCGTTTAATCGACTGCCGTAAACGTGTCAACCGTATGCCTTTAGGTTCTGCTGCGCTTGCTGGAACAACCTATCCTATTGATCGTGCTTATACTGCAGAATTGTTAAACTTTGAAGCCGTTGCTGAAAATTCTTTAGATGCAGTATCTGACCGTGACTTTGCAATTGAGTTCAATGCTGCTGCATCTTTAATCATGATGCATTTATCACGTATGTCAGAAGAAATGATTCTTTGGACTTCTGCACAATTTAAGTTTGTGAATATTCCTGACCGTTTCTGTACTGGCTCATCGATCATGCCTCAAAAGAAAAACCCAGATGTTCCTGAACTAATTCGTGGTAAAACTGGCCGTGTCTATGGCGACTTAATGAGTCTGCTCACCCTCATGAAGGGTCAACCTTTGGCCTATAACAAAGACAACCAAGAAGACAAAGAACCTTTGTTTGATGCGATTGATACAGTGCGTGGTTCATTGATGGCTTTTGCAGATATGATTCCTGCACTTGTACCAAATATTGAAATCATGCGTGAAGCGGCGCTACGTGGTTTCTCTACCGCAACAGACTTGGCTGATTACCTTGTAAAAAATGGCGTTGCTTTCCGTGATGCACATGAAATCGTAGGTAAAGCCGTGGCTTTAGGTGTGCAAGAATCGAAAGATCTTTCTGAGTTAAGCCTTGAGCAATTACAACAATTCTCAGATTTAATTCAAGCAGATGTGTTTGAAAAAGCTTTAACCCTTGAAGCATCTGTCAATGCACGTAATCATATTGGTGGTACTGCGCCTGCACAGGTTGCTGCTGCCATTGAACGCGCTTATATCCGTTTAGAAAAACTTTATGCATAAGGAGTTTTGATATGACTCGACAAGTATTTTGCCGTAAATATCAAAAAGAGTTAGAAGGTTTAGACTTTGCACCCTTTCCAGGTCCAAAGGGTCAAGTGTTATTTGACACAGTGTCTAAACAAGCTTGGCAAGAATGGTTAAAACACCAAACCACGTTAATCAATGAAAAACGTTTAAACGTGTTTGAACCAGATGCAAAAAAGTTTTTAGAAGAACAGCGTGAAAAATTTTTGGATAATGATCAATCATTGGAAATGGCGGAAGGCTTAAAGCCTGAGTAATGTCCACAGCCTCGCAAAGCAAAAATCCAAAAGTGATGTGCATCTTATGCACATCTAAAAAATCCCCGTCAGGGGATTTTTTTATTGCTCCATCGTACAAGATGACGCGATCACATGAGCTTATAAATTTAATCTTATATATATTTACTTTTCCCACGTATAAAAAAAGGAGTCTTGGAGACTCCTATAAAACTTAAAACACGGCAGTGGGTACATGCTGTGCAATCAATATACATCGATGGCATGACTTAATATTGACCAAAGATACCGAAAACGCTGACCAATCACGATAAATTCAAGCTTTCACACTACGCATCCAGTTCATTTCACTAAAGTTTTAAACAGTTCAGTAGATGTAATAAAATTCACGAAACCCAATTAGGCCACAGAATCGTTGAGCTTTTGCGTATTTTCCTCAACCAATAGCGGTTTTTTCTCTACCCATTTGGCTGGAAAATATTTTTCTATGCTGGATGATAACCAGTTTGCGATTGGCTGAGGCAATTTCACACCTAAAGGATTCTGCTCTTGCAGATCCGCAGAAGAAATCACCCGTGTTCCCATCAGATAATCAAACCAAGGCTTAGTGACACACCAATTGGCATCTTGGTTTGAGTTCATGTGGTGATCATAATGCCAAGGAATTTTCTTCATCGCCCAATCTGGCTCTAAATGTGCACGGCGATGGATATAATAATAATTACACGCACTATAAAGCGATGCAGCAACCATTCCTTTCGAAATCGGGTAGAAAATCAGACTTGCCGCACCAGCAACCACCGCCAAAGAAACGATTTCATTTTTGGTCCGCCAATTTGAAATCCCTTCTACATAGCCATCATCATGAAAATCTTGTTTACGCACTTCACGATGGTGTTCCCAATGCGATTTCATACTGCGCGGCACTGGACTGAAACGTGGTTTCCCTGGGCGATGTTGACCATGTAAAATATAGTTATGCGCAACCCATTCAAAACCATTTGCGACGACCAATCCGACTAAAAAACCTTTTAACATAATCAATCCCTCTTGCTTATTGTGAATATAAAACATGCTGGGAAATAGGTATTGACATCAAAAAGTATTTTCATTGACAAATTACGACAAACTAAAATAGTATAATGTTTAAACTACAGCTGACGTAGATCACACAATAACAAGATGTGTAAATGATGCAATTAAAGGACTATGCGGGCTCGATATATGGCGGGCTTGGACAATTACTCTATACTTTTAGTGAAGCTAAAAGTCTAAAGATCTCATCCAAACTACAACAGATTCAAAATGTTGAACGCTTTGACTATACCGTTTGGCGTGAAATCTTGGATGACATTCAATCACAAGTACAAAGCCCAGCTTTGGGTCTAGACATCTCTAAATATGTACAACCCAAACATATTGGTATCATTGCCTATATTGCACAATCTTGTGACACGCTTGGAGAGGCACTCACCCGCTACCATGATTTTCATCGATTGATTTATGATGGAAGCCCGCTGAAAGTTGAATATTATGATGAACAGCACATCTCGGTACGTTGGGAAAATCTACCCACCCATTTAACCACTCAAATTACTGATGAAATTGCGATGGCCGTGGTGATTCAGTTTTTAAGACAATTTATATCCGATGATATAACGCTGTATCAGGTTAATTTTATTCATCCTCAACCTAAAAACAGCATGCTGTATCACGCATTCTTTAAGTGTCCTGTGCTCTTTCAGCAAGAAAAAGTCGAACTGATCTTTCCCATCAGCGCACTTGCGATTTCCTTTAAACGCAGTGATCAAACCCTGCAAAAACTACTGATGCAACAAGCACAGGCCTTGCTTGAAAGCTTACCCAATGCCACCCAGTTAGATGAGCGCTTACAACAAAGTATTTTATTGGGATTACAAAAAAACAATTATCAAATCGAAGCGATTGCCAAACAACTGAATATGTCGATACGCCAGTTACAACGTCATCTACAAAGTCAGAACACCACTTATCAACAACGTGTTCAAGATGTCCGCCAATTATTGGCCTTTCAATATCTGCAAGATCCTCATCTAGGTCTGCATGAAATTGCCCTGCTTCTCAGTTACTCAGAACAAAGTGCTTTCCAACGTGCTTTTAAACAATGGACAGGCTTAACACCGCAACAATGGCGTCTTCAGCATCGAGAGTTTAAGTAATTGTGTATTAAATTTATAGATAAAAACAGCATGTTTCACCATTATCACCAGTCATTTGTTTAGCATTAAATAGCTGTAAAATATAATTTTTTAAAATAAAATCAGAACATTAGCCGATATTGATATGAATATTTTTTATTTGTGATTTTATTTTCATATTTTTAGACTATTATCTTTATACAGAAAATAAAAGTTGTATCCACCCCACGGTTATCAACTATCTAAAAATAGTCATATAACCCCATTCCGTTCAAAAAAATAATTTAGGAATCAATATGAATAAATATCTCGCAGAATTTATCGGAACCTTTTGGCTGGTGTTTGGAGGATGTGGTAGCGCAATATTTGCCGCTGCTTTTCCAGAACTGGGCATCGGTTTTGCTGGTGTTGCACTGGCATTCGGTTTAACCGTACTCACAGGCGCTTTTGCTTTAGGGCATATCTCAGGCGGGCATTTTAACCCTGCGGTCAGTGTGGGTTTATGGGTAGGTGGTCGTTTTAATGCCAAAGACTTAGCCCCTTATATTATTGCTCAAGTCATCGGTGGTATTTTGGCCGCATTTGTTTTGTATTTAATCGTACAAGGTCAGGCGGGATTCACAGGAACTGGTGGATTCGCCAGCAATGGCTTTGGTGATTTATCCCCTGGCAAATATTCTTTAGTCTCTGCATTGTTAATTGAAATCGTATTAACCGCCTTTTTCTTAATTATTATTCTCGGTTCAACAGATAAACGTGCACCTGCTGGCTTTGCCCCGATTGCCATCGGTTTAGCACTTACTTTGATTCACTTAATTAGTATCCCCGTTACCAATACTTCAGTTAATCCAGCACGAAGTACTGCTGTGGCTTTATTTGCTGAAACAGCAGCATTGAGTCAATTATGGTTATTCTGGGTGGCGCCAATTGTCGGTGCAATCATTGGAGCATTGATTTATAAGGTTGTGGGTAATGAGCCTCAATCCTAAATAGATTTTCAATGTAAAAAACCTGCTTCGGTAGGTTTTTTTACACATATAAACCAATGAATTAGAACATAACTAATTCAAAAATGGCTTAAAAATAAATATGGCCTTTAAAGAAATGGATTCTCTATTTCACCTTCGCTTTGACGCGCAAGCTGTTCTGGTAGATCACTTTGCTTCTCTAAACTTGCCACAACTTCATTGAGATAGCTCTGTAAAAGCTTAGCCGCTTTTAAGCCAGCTTGATCTTTGGTGATCTGTAAATTGCCATAAATACTGACACAATCAGTTTGATTTTCTAAGGTTAAATCATGAATTGAATGTGATTCGGTGCCATTCTCAAACGGTTTAAACATTTTTAATTTTCTCAATTTTTTTCGATCTTATTTACAGTATAAATAGATTCTCAAAAGATACTGCACCATCAGTGCTGAATTATTTCAAAATTTGTAAAATATATTGCAACAACGCTTCGACCAATTGTTTCACCAAAGCATCTTTGGTTTCAGGATCGACTTTCGGCAATTGCATATCCGATGTAGCGGTTGAACTACTTTTGGGTTGGAACTGCTTTTGCAGTGCGCTGATTTTATCCTGACTGACCTCTTCTGCACATTGACTTTCCGCATCCCAATGTGAGTATTCAATTTCTTTATTGACCTTGACCTGCTTTGCGTTCAAAGGCAATTTATACGTATTGCGCTTTTGTTCTTCGGTCAGTTGCGGAAATAAATTCATTCCCAACTGTTCTTCTAGATAGCATACGCTGACCACTTTAACCTGAAGTGAATCATTATTTGGCGCATAGTACGCACCAATGATCCCGTGTTTAGGCAAGTAAATCGCTTTATAGATTGCGGTTGGAACAATCACACCCTTTCCAATGGTTTTTAGTTTTTTGCCAGAAAAGACTGGGCCAGTGACCACATAGACATCTTTCTTTTGCTTGGTCACAATCGCGCGGGTTGCTTCTTCTAACTCACGCCAAACTTGTTGGTTATTTTTAGCAGCTTGCGGCACCATATTGGCCAAAGAAAAGCTGTCGAACTGTGATTCTTTGTTGGGCATATCGGCATTGGGTGACATATGACCACGGTCATAGCCTGAACCACGATAATCCGATAATAATGCACGATGTGTAGCGTTTACACGTGGCTCTTCATGAAAATTATCTTCACGCTTAATCTTTTGACTTAAGCGCTGTGGAGATAAATATTCTGCTGTCCATAACGGTGTTTTTGAAACACCCGAATACATTACATTAAACCCGTTAAAACATAAGGGATAACTGTTTTTCTTTAAACTTTCTTTGATTAAAACAGGTGGTTGCTCTCGATAGAACTGATTTAAACACGCCGCATTGTTTGCACCACTTTGGGTAAACGGCAGTAACTGAAAAATTTTCTCTTGGCCAAACGCAATCGCAAAACTTCCAGTAGCAACAACACCTAACACCATTTTAACTACTGAATTTTTCAACAAAGGCTTCCTAAACAAGGTTAAATAAACAATCCACTCAAAACCGATACAAATTAAGTTTTTGAATTTAAATAGCTTAACAAGTCAATAAACTGAAAGATATTGTGTCGATCTTCAACCGAGTAAAGCTTCTACGATTTGTGCTTAACTAAACAACATTCCATGTAACAATTTATTGTTTATTTCACAAAAAATGCTAGAAAATCAAATATCTTACAGATGCTTTATTGCACTTGCGGAGATGATTATGTCATGTTGCGCAGTGTTGTTCGACAGCCTTGCGACACAGTTTGTCGTATGAAATCGTTTTATACTGATGTATCACGATTAGCTAGGGAGAATTGAATAATAAAACGATTCAAACTCAGCATTCTAAAGGGTTTGATACTGTCTCAGTGCAGTATCAGCCTATCTACTTTTACGGGATCAAGAATACCGAATATAAGAATTCGTATTTTCAGGATTTAGAGAAAAAATCTTTACTAAAGATGAAGTGAATCAATGTAATACACCAACCCATAAAACCCATGGGAAAAAAAAGCCAGAAGGACTTCTGGCTTTTGATTGATATGAATTTAGATTTCGATCTGGCTACCCATTTCCACCACACGGTTTGGCGGGATTTGATAGAAATCACTCACCGGACTGGTATTGCGTTGCATCGAAATAAACAGTTTTTCACGCCATGGTGCCATTCCATCACCCACAGTATGAATCAAACGATCACGTGAGATGAAGAAACTGATATGCATCATGTCAAATTCAACTTCGAGTTGCTTATAAGCCAATTCTAGTGCATTTGGAATATCAGGTTGATCCTTAAAGCCATAGTAAACAAAAACACGTTGGAAGCGCTTATCTAACACTTCAACACGAATTCTTTCTTGGTCTGGCACATAAGGAACATCACGGGTAATCACCGTCACCATAATATTGCGTTCATGCAGGACTTTATTGTGCTTAATATTGTGCAACATCGCATGTGGAACAATATTTGGATTACCGGTTAAGAATACCGCTTGACCGGGTACAAACTGTGTTTCATCACTCAAACTGACACTTTTAATAAACAGATCCAACGGCAAGGCATCTTTTTCCAAACGGTTAAAGACAATTTCTCGCCCGGTTTTCCACGTCATCAGAATAGTAAATACGATTGCACCGATCAGGATCGGAACCCATCCGCCTGAAATAATTTTTAATGAAGTTGACCCAATAAAAATACTATCAATCACTAAAAATGGGATGGCGAACAATGCCACTTTCCACTTTGGCCAACGCCAAAAACCATATGCCAAGATTGAAATCAAAATCGTATCGCATAGCATGGTCATGGTGACTGCTACACCATAAGCATTGGCAAGATTGGCACTGTTTTGGAAAATCACAATCAATAAAAGAATCGAAACGTAGAGTATCCAGTTGATAAAGGGCAAATAAATCTGACCTTGTTCTACATCAGAAGTGTGGTGCACGGTTAATCTTGGCAAATAGCGTAGCTGAATGGCTTGGTTTGCCATTGAAAATACACCTGTAATGACCGCTTGTGAGGCAATCACCGCTGCCGCTGTGGCTAGGGCAATCATGGGGTATAAGCCCCATTCAGGTACAAGCAAATAGAATGGGTTTTCAATCGCACTTGGATTACGCAGCAATAACGCACCTTGCCCTGCATAATTTAATAACAGACAAGGCAGCACAATGATAAACCAGCCTAAACGAATCGGCAGCCGTCCAAAATGCCCCATATCTGCATAGAGTGCTTCACCACCCGTCACCGTCAAAATCACCGCACCCATGGTTAAAAACGCCACAAAGGGTTGATGAAAAATAAAGTTCAGCGCCCAATGTGGACTGAGCATGCTTAATACATAGGGGGTTTGGCTAATACTATGAATACCGATTAAACCGATAGAGGCAAACCAGGTTAAAGTGATTGGGCCAAAAAACTTACCCATGGTTCCCGTACCATGTCTTTGTACCAGAAACAGTGCGGTAAGAATCCCGATTGCCAAAGGCATCAGCCATTTGTTAAACATGGGTGTGGCAATACTCAGCCCTTCAATCGCTGAAAGTACTGAAATTGCTGGGGTAATAATGCCATCACCAAAAAACAGTGATGCACCAATAAATCCCAAAGCAATTAAATAGATTTTGCGATTATCTGCGATACGATTAGAGCGTAAGTTCAGCGCCAGCAAGGACATGATACCACCCTCACCATTGTTATCTGCTCGCATGATAATGGTGACGTATTTAAAGCTGATGGTGAGCATCATGCACCAGAAAATCAGTGACAAGATCCCAAGCACGGTCGCTTCGGTGATGGCAATGTGTGCAGTCAGAAAACATTGGCGTAGGGCGTACAAGGGACTGGTTCCGATGTCTCCAAATACCACCCCTAATGCTGCGAGTGTGATCGCAGGTAACGCGGCTTTTTTTGCAGTACTTTGCATAGATTCGTCTTCAAAAATTTAGACACTATTTTTGCGCAATCATATCACTGTGAAATTTTTTTTGCTCTAAATCAATTGTTGCTTGGCAGAAATCTTTTTTTTGGTTATTATCCCACGCCTTGGTGAAGTGTCCGAGTGGCTTAAGGAGCACGCCTGGAAAGTGTGTATACGTTTATAGCGTATCGAGGGTTCGAATCCCTCTTTCACCGCCAGAATTGAAAAAACTGCATGCCGATGCAGTGGGGAAAGGCTTAGATCTTAAGGGTTTAGGCCTTTTTTGTGTCTGAAAAATTGTATTTTAATATATGCAGTTTTTGTAGAAGTACTACATTGCTTATATATTCACGTTTTATAAATAAAAATCTAATAAAATCTATATCATAGCTGTTTAAAATTCTAGATTTTTATTTATACTCCATTATTCACTCTACCCCTGATAAAAAGAAATGATAAATGATGTTTCAAACTAAAAATTATTATCATGTTGAGTATTTAGGTGAGGCCGGCATTACACACACCTGCTTGCTGGCCCTTTGTAATCTCATACAAACTCATTCTGATCTCTCTTATGCATTACTTCTTACCAATGATCAATCGCATGCCTTGATCCTTAAAGATCAATCTGAAAGTTATTACATTATCCGTTCAGGCTTTACATCTGGTTATCCTGGCGAAGGTCCAAAAGGATTAGCGACAGCTCTAACCATATTAAATAAACATGAAATTGAAACCGAAGAAACTCTAATTACATCAAAAATGATGAAGAAGCTGAATAACTCATTACTAAGTGATGAGGATATTGATTTAATTTTTAAGCAGAAAATTATTCGTCCTATACAATTGCACGACTATATCTATCCTTTTAGAAATAAAGTTTCATCAACTTCTAGCCTAAAACGTTATTATCCTCTCGAGCTTCCCTATTCAATCATTGATGACAGAATTTTTGATTTAGCTTTGCTCTTTAAAAACGATCCAGATTCAGCGCTGTTAAAAGCATATAAACGCTTAGAAGATATTGTAAGAACAAGAACAGGACTAAGTGAACACAGCAGTAAATTGTTCTCTCAAACTTTTGCATCACCTAATGCCCCTCTTACTTGGGACTTACCAGATAAATCTGAAATTATCGGTCGTGCAAACTTATTTATTGGTGCATATCAGGCCTTTAGGAATGCACGGACACATAGAGAGAAGCCTGAAGAAAATTTAGTTCACCAATATCGTGAATTTTTATTGATCAATGAACTATATCTACTAGAAACAGAATCAAAAAATTTATAACTCAAATAAAGAAAAGGTCTTTAAGACCTTTTCTTTATTCTTATCAAGATAGTTCTTTACCATTACTTAAAATAAATGTTCGTAAAAGCTTCTCAACTTTCACATTGACTTTTAAAGTTGGGATTTTTACTCCTTCTTCTTGTTCAAAATACTGTTTAGCTTTTTCTTTATTAACATAATTCAACAGCTGCCCAAAGCGCCCAAATTCATCAATATTATTTTCATTCACATAGGCATTCATCAATTGTTTCAGTTTCACGTCACAATACCTAAAAGAATGAATAAAACATAAATGCCAATCGAGTACTGACTTATTTTTACTTATTATTATAAAGACTTAATGACTTATAAGTGAATATGATGAGTAGAGAGTGCTTTCGAGTAGGTGTAGTGGAACACTTGCAATATTATGTTTATCGCCTAATTGATCCTAGAGATGGGCAAACATTTTATGTTGGAAAAGGTAAAGGAAACCGTATCTTTAGTCATATTTATGACGAACAAATATCTAAAGAAGGTGATAGTTTATCAGATAAAATTCAACGTATCAGAGATATCAAGGCATCGGGGCTAGCAGTTCTTCATGTCATTCATCGCCATGCTTTGGATGAGAAAACTACTTTTGAAGTTGAAGGGGCATTAATTGATGCCTATTTAGGATTGTCTAATATTCAAAATGGTTCAGGGAACAGTGAAAATGGAGTCATGCATGTTCATGAAATCAACCAGAAATATGCAGCTATTGAAGCTGTCTTTGAGCATAAAGTTTTATTAATCTCAATCAATAAAGGAATTAAGAATAGCTCAATCTATGATGCTGTTAGATTTGCATGGAGAGTGAATAAAGATAGAGCTGGAAAAGCAGACGTTATCCTTGCTGTTGCTCATGGAATTATTCGTGGTGCTTATATTAATGCTACTTGGTTGGAAGCTACTACTGATAATTTTCCAATGCATTTCGTTCAAGAAACTGATTTGAACAGATTTGGTTTTATAGCTGATGAAGCTTCTGACAATATTAAATCTCTATACATAGGCAAAAAAATTCCTAAAGAATTTGAAAGAAAAAAAGGAGATATCTCCCCTATTAAATATACTTACTAGTGTACATTTAACAAACACAGTCGTTATACGAGCCAACATGTAACTCGAAAGTAAAAATGTCCGCTTTTAGAATATGCACTTTTGTGATTTTCTTAGCGGACGATTTGGACTAATACCTTCTTTCAAAAGATATGAATTACTGTTCTATCACCAGCACAAAATTTGGTAACACTACCCCTTTGTTGGTCTTTAACACACCTACACATAAATTTTCAGGCGCTGAAATAAAAGTGATACCTGAGAAATCGCCCGTTGATTTACATTTTTTCTGATCTACTTCACTGGCCGCCTCAAGATTTAATTGATGCTGTATATCTAATACAAGAACCTGTGCTAATGCGTCAAAAGCTTTATTTGCTTGTGTAAAAAAGACCGTATTATTATTTGCATCCCATTCAGTTAATGGTGCTTTTTTCTGGCTGATATAATTGTATAAACGCTTTGCAGACTTATTATTGTCAGCAGCATTTTTAAATTCAGCTTTCAATCCAAATACTGCCTTGACATCAGGTTTTTCTTTAAAAGAAAGCCGTGCAAATGGGACAATTTTAACGTCAGAAGCCTGATTTGAAGTCATTAGTTTAAGAGAAGTATCTGCTTGATTCTCCTGTAAAGCCGAGCTAATTTTTTTATTCACGATCTCATCAAATTTAATGGCTTGCTTTAAATTACTGTTAGAGATAGCTGCGCCATTATTTCGTTTATCAATCGCTGTAGCAACACCAACACCAATCAGTCCAAATGCATTTGATGCAGGGTTGGAAAGCGCATTGCTTGCATCCCCGACAGTAATTTGGCTTCCCTCAATAAAATGATCACCACCACCAGATTCCGTCATCGCTGAAATTTGTTCAGATGATACTGAAATTGTCGTGTTGCTGCCTTTTGCAGGGTATTGAATGGATTTGGTTGTTGTACACCCAGTTGCAATCATCGCAATGACGATTAAGCTTAAGAAAGACTTATTCATATGAAAACAGGCCTGAAGAATGGTTGATATATTAAAAACATGTGAATTTTTCGATATTGTTAAGGAATAATAAATAATTATTGTGACAAATGATACTGAGAATTATTCACTTTGCTCAGATAAAAATTGGTCTTATATTTGAGTACACTAATTTTTATTTTTTACTGATTAACCTTTCATTTTTTTAAATAAAATCTTTTAAATTCCCCCGTCCGAATTGGGTAATAGGAGAAATTACTTTTATTTCACTTCAAGCTATATCGTTGTTTAGGGCTTTTCGGCTTATCTGGAATGGTACGTTCAATAAGGTTTGTGTCTAACGCAGGATTGAGATAATTCTTTTGGAATGTTGCACGATGGGATAAATCTAATAACCGCATCAATTCAAACAAGCTATACTCTTTTTCCTGCATAACTGAAATTAAACGCTGAACTTGGTCGCTTACTTGTACGTCAACTTGAGCGCTATCTTGAGCGGTGTTATTTGAGTCCAATATCGCATCCAAAATCATCTGTAAAATAAACTCTATAAATGCTGCAGAATCAGTACGGTCTGTGCTGGCTTGTAAAGCCTCATAGTAGGCCTTTTGATTTTGATAAATCAGGCTCTCAACAGGAATATTTGCAAAAATAGTATTCCATCGGCTAAGTATCAATGTTTGCCAAAGTCTCCCCATACGTCCATTCCCATCAGCAAATGGATGTATAAACTCAAACTCATAATGAAATACCGAACTCTGAATGAGTGGGTGTTCTTGACTATCTTTAAGCCATTCCAGTAAATCAGACATTAAACGAGGAACCTGATTCGCTGACGGAGCCATATGCACCACTTGATCACCAGACATGACACCTACATTGGCATGACGGTATTGTCCAACATCATCAATCAAGCCTGTCATTAAAATTTGATGTGCTTGTAATAAATCTACTTCTTGGCTGGGTTGCCATTTTTGAAATGCTTCATAAGCTTTTATGGCATTACGTACTTCTTGAACTTCTTTAGGTGGTGCAATTACAGCTTTACCATTCAGAATCGCGGTAATTTGTTCTGTGCTGAGGGTATTTCCTTCAATTGCAAGCGAACCTTGAATTGTTCGGATACGATTGGCTTTTCTCAGTTTTATGTTGTGTTGGACTTCCTCTAAAGCACTCAAACGCCCTATATTCTCACTGATCTGCGCAATCAGATGAATAATTTTTGATGTGATGGTATAAGGCGGTTGATATTTCATGCCATTCCTAAACAGAAGTAAATACAAAGCACTGTTGATTAAACGCTAAAAGTTTTGTCTTTCATAGGTTATTGAATGCTTTCAGAAATGCCACCCTCTATTTAACCATAACCCTATAGTTGAAATAAAAAACAATCCTTTATCTCGACTCAGTTGGCATCACAACATCCACAGACTGACACACCTCTTGCCATTTTAGCTTAAAATCATTAATCGCTTTTTGTCGGGTTAAAGGTATCTGATAAATCGGTACACCCTTTGCATCGTCAATCATACCTTTTAACAATACCTGTTCTTTTGCAGACAATGCTTCAGGATTAAAATCAACATCATCCAACGATAAACCGTTTTGACGTAACTGCATTAACATTTCGGAGGTCTGTTCAAGTAACTGACATTCTTTAGGAGCTTCAGCATGTGCGACAGAAACCAATAATAATAAAATACTAAATCGTTTCATTCTCAATTGTTCTAGTTTTTACTTAACTTAGTTATACGATATTTGAGCTATTTTTTGAAGCAAATAGATACATATCCACTCAACTAAAAAGACAATTGACTATTTCAATTCAAACTTTCTTGAATTAGTATCAAGTGAAAAGAACTTCTAGCACGATTCAAAGGAGGTGAAATACAAAATAAAAATCATATAGATGTAACGTTCTCTTAAGATAATCATGATGCGGTACTTATTAGCGATTCAAACAAGTTAAAAGCATAAAACTGCTATTCGGGAGTGACAATGAATAACAGCGCCAATTATGTAAGACAAGTCAAAAATGCTAAACGTGGTGGATACACCCCAACTATTGCCAAAGATGTAAATAAGCATAAAATTCAGAAAGCTATCCAATTGATTGAGCAATGGAGAAAACTCGCAAACGAATTGAAACCCCAAATGCAAATAGATATGGCAATCACCCTAGAAGAATGCGCACAAGATCTGGATCATATTTTAAGGAGAAAATAAGTCTATATTTCAAAACTGATAAAGATTTATTGATTTAACCCCAAATACTCAAGGCTTACCCCTCCGTAAGCCTTTTTAATCGGAAGATTAAAGCGATTGCTAATCGTTACTCTAGTTGTCATTACTCTAATTGCCGTTACTCTAGCTATCTTTGCTATTTTGTCTGTCTACAAGTTAAAAGCGATAAAATCCTTTCTCTCTAAAAATCTAAGCATTCATAGCACACGGCATTATCAGCTTCAGGCCAATACCCGATCGCTAAAACTATAAATATTAAAGATTATTCAATTGTTTATTTTTTGGCTTGCAATCTTATAAATATTCTGTAAAATTCTCGCCACGTTGCCGGCATAGCTCAGTTGGTAGAGCAACTGACTTGTAATCAGTAGGTCCACAGTTCGAATCCGTGTGCCGGCACCATTTTTACTTAGCCTCGCTTTTTTAGTGAGGCTTTGTTGTTTCTGGCTTATGTGTTTACTTATAATTTTTTGATCTGCTTGATAGCGTCACAAATAATAAAAATCATGTTTTGACTGCGCTGAGCTGTATATATCGAACGATTCCCTCTTCAAATAACCTTTGACAAAGTTTTGCAGTCATTTGAATTTTTATTTGATCTAACCCTCCACGCTCCGTTTTCGTTCTTGTCGCAATATATTGACTAAAGCCAGCCAATACTGCTGTGGATATATCTTCAAGCGCGGATTGCTCAAGACCATGCTGTTGCAGTGCATGATTGATTTGGGTCGTGGTCATCAGTGATTTTAAATCGACATCAGCGGCTTTAAGTAGCCATTTATATTTCATTTTTTGTTTTGAATTTAAAACTGTGTCTGAAAGCATCAACGTATGAAAACCCAAACGACCTTTTGAATTTAAAATTGGAACGACTGAATTTAAAAATAAATTTAAATCGCTGTGGTAAGCCGCATCAATACACAACACCACATCAAAAGGTTGCGTAAATAAAAGCACATTTAAATTTAAAAAAGATTGGCAGTGAATGGCCTTAATCTGCGGGAGTTGTTTTTGAATTTTATCGACACACTGTTGTTGTAACTCAACCGCCTCTAAATCTTGAATTTGGTAATGTTCTAACCAGTATTTTAAACTGGCACCCTGACCACAGCCTAGGTCTAGTACCCGATCATGTTGATTAAGCTGTACCGCTTGTGCAAGCCGTTCAGCAAGTTGCTGACAGGCTTGAGGGTAAGAGGGTGTAGCTTCATCCCAATAGCCTAGATTGCTCCAAGCACACTCAGCATTATCTCCTAACATTTTTGCATCGATTGCATATTTATGTTTTGGAAGTTTTTGCTGAATCGCTTGAAGCCATTTCATTTTAAATCATTCACTTATTCAGTTATGAATTCATTAAACTTTATATGAATTCACTGGGCTTTAATAGCCAAGTTGCGGAGCCACCTCAACTTTAGGTTTTAATCCTACAAATGGCAATGGTGCACCAAAAATTTCTGCGATATGCATTGCAGAAGTTACCGCAGATTCAAGAATGGGCAAACCATCACATGACCATGAGCCACAATAGAATACTTTGCGGTTGGCGACTTTATGACGTGCTTGCAATTCGATGTTTAAAGCCACTGTTTCAGAATCCACCACAGCACGGGTTAAGGTCACTGTAGAAATGACTTTCTTCGGATCGATGCTGGTTACAGGACGCCATGTTTGGAACACTGGAGATTTACCCACCAGACTTGGTTCAATCGAGTTCAACCAAACTGTGAATTGTTGTTTGGTAAATTTACGGTCCATCATATAACTCAATACAGCCCAATCTTTACGATTTGGCGGCATCACTGATGCATCGGTATGCATAACCAACTCGCCTTGCTCAAACTTAAATTTTTGCAATAAAGCAATATCGTCAGCAAATTGTTGTTTATTTAAAAAGTTTTCTAATTTATTGGTCGGTGTTGCAACCACCACACGGTCAAATTGAAATTGCTCACCATGTGCATTTTCAACCAGAACAGCACTACCCTGTTCCTCAACTTTGGTGATTTCAGAACCGCTATGAATATCAATACCTTCAATCAATTTATCGACAAAAGCAGGCGTTCCACCATGTAAACGCAATAAAGCATCACCATCGGTTAATTGCTTTAAAAAGATTAAGAGCGGTTTTGCTGGCCATTCACCAATGGTTTTAGGGTCACAGGTGCAAATGGTATAAAGCACTGGCATTACTGCACCATGCCAAAATACCTCTTCAATGTCATTGTGATTGATAAAATCAGCAAGGGTAATATCTTGATTTTTAGATTTAAAAAATTGAGAAATGGCGGTTTTAAGCTGCAACATCCCTTTGACTAAACGCCAACCATACTGCTTAATCCCTTTACGGTTATTGATAATGGGGAAATTACCAATACGGGTACGTGATGTGGTCAACCAAGTTTCTGTTTTGTCTTCAAATAACCAACTGCATGCCATAAAGGTACGCACTGGAAAGGTTTTTATGCCAAGGTGTGTTGCAAGGCTCAGTGTATTTTTCCATAAATGCTGATTCATCACGCGCAAAGGTGCATCAATTAAACCACCTTCAAACTCAATGCTGTGACTATCCATACCACGACCAGGTAATGCTTCGAAGATGGTAATGTTATGACCTGCATCTTTAAGAATTCTTGCGGTGGCCAGGCCAGCCATACCACTACCAATCACTGCAATATCCAAAGTTATTATCCGTGCGTAACCATTTTTTTTATTATGAGCTATAGCCGATTAAATCGCGGTATTAAAAAGTTCCAGTTTTAACTTTTTTTGTTGGAAATTTTTTAGGAAAAATCTCCATTCCTCGGTGTTTATTTAATTTTAGTGGTTTTAGACCAAGCTCTTGTGCGACACTCTGCTTATACTTGATTGATATTTATATATATAAAAAAATACTGTTAAAAACATACAGATAATTTAACTATTTATTAAAAAAACATTTACAAATGCCAATTTATTAATTATTATTTACAGCATAAAAACGATAAATAATTCACATTTACAATAAAAACAAATAATTATGACAACACACACAATAAAAGAAACTACAGCATAAAAAGGATCTCTATAGTGTGGAATAGAGATCCTTTTTTTTACTTTGAATTTGCTTTTTAAGCAGATCAATTGCACCACTTGTAAAATGACGGCATACAAAAAATACTAAAACAACGGATATAAATTAACCAAATGAAATATATTGTGCTTTACTTCACATTTTTAATTAATTATGATGCGCGAATAACAAAACAGTCCAATCAAAACAAGACATAATCATCTAAAGAAAAAAACTACAGCGTAAGAGAGCTTCTGTTCAATAAGAGCAAAGCTCTTTTCTTTTTTTAAATTTCTGACCTTTTAGTGCTAAAAATTTTAAATATAAAAAAAGCGGATTTTACAATCCGCTTTTTGACTTCTCGATATCTCATACATGGCTGAACTTATAGGCTAAAGACATGAAAGGTATCCGTTATACACAAATACCTTTCATCAACATCAACTAAGCTTCCGCTACAATTTCACCAAATTTGCCATTATTGAAATCGTTAAACGCTTGCACGATTTCTTCTTTGCTATTCATTACAAATGGACCATAGCCTTGGATTGGCTCATTCAGTGGTTTACCTGTAAGGACCAAAAACTTAGCATCTTGCACTGCTTCAAGTTGAATTGCTGCATCGCCATCTTTTTCAAACATGACAATCGAACTGTCGAGCACCTTTTGTGTACCATTGAGCAACATTTCACCTTCGAGTACAACCACCAAAGTATTGTGATCAACTGGCACATGAATAATTTGCTCATGACCCGCTTTAAGCTGACCATCCCAAACATTGACTGGACTAAAGGTTGAAGCAGCACCTTGTTGTTCAGCATATTTCCCAGCAACCACACGTAAGTGGCCTGCATCATCATCAAAATGAATCACAGGAATATCTTGCGCAGAAATTGCTTGATACTTAGGTTGGGTCATTTTATCGGCCGCAGGTAAATTCACCCAAAGCTGAACCATTTCAAAGATTCCACCTTTTTCAGTGAATTCATGTGAATGGAATTCTTCATGAACCAAGCCTGCGCCCGCAGTCATCCATTGCACATCACCTGTTTTAATGGTTCCACCGCCACCATGAGAGTCTTTATGGGTAACTTCACCTTGATAGGCAATCGTTACTGTTTCAAAGCCACGATGTGGATGTGAACCTACACCGTGCTGTTCATGGCTAGGTGCAAAGGTATAAGGCGCTGCATAATCCAATAATAAAAAAGGACTAATCGCTTGACCTAAACGATCATAAGAAAACAAGTTTTTTACAGGAAAGCCATCACCGACCCAATGCATATTTTGATTGCGGTATACACCAATAATTCTTTTCATCTCAATACTCCTATCTCTAGGCTTTAATATGAATCCATTTTAGGTTTTTTAAAGTGATCAATACAGCAATCTACCAATACGCTGAATCCCAAATATAGGATATTCAACAGCCGAGGCTCAGTGTAGTTTTCAATCAATCATCTTATTTATGAGATTATTAATCTCAGTTTATAGGCTTAATTATCATGATTAAGCCACGTAACATGAAATCCATGCAAAATAATTTGTTTTGTATTTAAGCACAATTTAAATTTTAGTGACTTCAAGGATATAAAAAATGGGAAAACCTTACGTTCGTTTAAACAAAGATGATGCTGCGGTATTGTTAGTCGATCATCAAACTGGATTACTTTCTTTAGTCCGCGACATTGACCCAGATAAGTTTAAAAACAATGTTCTGGCATTGGCTGCGGCGGCTCAATATTTTAACCTTCCCACCATTCTGACCACCAGTTTTGAAGATGGTCCCAATGGCCCACTGGTACCCGAGTTAAAAGCGCTTTTTCCAGATGCGCCTTATATCGCTCGCCCTGGTCAAATCAACGCTTGGGACAATGAAGACTTTGTCAAAGCGGTAAAAGCAACAGGTAAAAAACAACTGATTATTGCGGGTGTTGTCACCGAGGTTTGTGTTGCCTTTCCTGCACTTTCTGCCCTTGAAGAAGATTTTGAGGTCTTTGTGATCACCGATGCTTCTGGAACATTTAACCCGCTGACACGTGACTCAGCTTGGGACCGTATGAGCAATGCAGGTGCACAATTAATGACTTGGTTTGGTGCCTCTTGTGAGCTACATCGCGATTGGCGTAATGATATTGAAGGTTTAGGTACGCTATTTGGTAACCATATCCCTGACTATCGTAATCTGATCAATAGCTACACACAAAACACTTCTCGAAAATAAGATAATCGTTGTCGCGAGGAATGTAAGTCTTTGCATTCCTCGCTTTTGTTTCTGCATTTTATTTGTACAAATTTTAAAATATTTTCCTATTAATGATACTATTTTATCATCAACACACCTGAGATGAAGCTGTGCACTCTTTTGATGATTACTATTATTTCTATCTGGTGGTAAAACATGGTGGATTTAGTGCTGCAAGTGAAGCCAGTAATATCACCAAGTCTAAACTGAGCCGACGTATTCTGGATTTAGAAGCCAAATTTAATGTGACTCTGATTCAACGCTCAACACGGCATTTTAAAGTCACGCCACTAGGACAAGAATTCTTTGAGGAATGTGCAAAGATTATTGAACAGGCGGATAATGCTCAGAATGTCTTATTAAAACAAGAAATTGAATTACAGGGATTGATTAAAATTAGTTGCCCACCGGTGATGATGGAACATCAAATTCGACCGATTCTAAATCAGTTTTTAAAAAAATATCCCAAAGTTCGGGTTGAATTGGCACTCACCAGTCGACGTATCGATGTGCTGCATGATGATATTGATTTGGCTATTCGTACTAACTTTTCAAGCAATGAAGACTCCAGCATTATCGTTAGAGATGTGATTAAAACCACGCACTGTTTAGTGATTAGTCCTGAACTTTTAGGCGATCGTGAAATTCAACATGTCACAGAACTTTGTGAATTTCCAACCATTGTATTAGGTACAGATAAACAGCACTATCATTGGCATTTACATCATATTCAGCAACGAGAAGAAATCGATATTCCGTTACAGCCTCGGGTCAAAAGCAATGACTTAATGGGCGCGTATTATGCGGTACTCGATGGCTTAGGCATTGCTGATCTTCCCTATTTAACGGTAGAACGAGACATTGCTTCAGGGCGTTTAATCCATCTGTTACCAGAGTGGTGTTCCAATATTGGTGTTGTACAGTTGGTCTATGCATCACGCAAAGGGCAACGCTTAGTCATGGAAAAATTGATTGAAGATTTAGTCGATGGTATTCGTGCCTACGCACCTAAACACGATGGTTATATTTTATAAAGCCAACAATCGAATAATAAAAAAACCAGAAGTTTAACTTCTGGTTTTTCAATTTTAATTCTATGCAATGATTAGATTTTACCGATCAAATCAATTGAAGGTGCAAGTGTTGCATCGCCTTCTTTCCATTTTGCTGGACATACTTCGCCTGGGTGTGCGTGTACATATTGTGCCGCTTTCACTTTACGCAGTAATTCTTGTGCATCACGTCCAATGCCACCGGCATTGATTTCAATAATTTGAATTTTACCTTCAGGATCAATTACGAAAGTGCCTCGATCTGCAAGGCCTTCAGCTTCAATCAACACTTCAAAGTTTTTTGCCAAAGCCCAAGTTGGATCACCCACCATTGGATATTGGATCTTTTTGATTTCATCTGAGTTGTCATGCCACGCTTTATGGGTAAAGTGTGTATCGGTAGAAACTGAGTAAATTTCTACGCCCATTTTTTGGAATTCAGCATAGTTATCTGCTAGATCGCCTAACTCTGTTGGGCAGACAAAAGTAAAATCAGCAGGATAGAAAAATACCACAGACCATTTACCCAAGAAGTCTTTTTCAGACACTTCGATAAATTCACCATTTTTATATGCAGTTGCGTTAAATGCTTTAACTTCAGTATTGATCAAACTCATTTGGTCTTCCTTCAATAGGTTTCAGGGATTGCTTATCTGTGAAATCACTATACGAAAAATTATTAAATCGGTAAAACTGGAGTTTTTAATAAAAGTAATCGGTATTATAGATTTATTTTTCCAATCTATTGGCTTGGTTTGATCGAAAATATTATTTCAAACTTTGCTTGACCTTTCACCGTTTACTCTATAGATTTTCTTTTTGAGTGGACTTTAAAAAATGACGTTCTCAATTCTTTTGGAGCAATTCCAAAACCTTCCTTTTGGTACAGACGCTTTTAAACAACTGAAAATAAACTGTGAATCTCAAATTGCTCATTCTGAGGCTGATTTTGAGAAAACGGCAATTTTTATGATTTATGGTTTTGCCAAAAACTATGTCTTACTTTATGAAGATCAAGCCATTACTGCTGAATTTGCGGCAAAAGCAAAAAACCAATTGCTAGGCTATATGCAGCAACTGGACACAGCAATTCAAACTCAAGATCGTGCAACCATTCTTAATCACTTAGATCAAGTCACAACGCACTATATGCAAAGCTCACGAATTTTTTAATCACAGTATCCGTGATTCAACAAGCTTGGTTATTCAACCTTGTTGTTGCTGATATACGCTTTCTAAACTGCACCAAGCCGCATGTGCCAATGCTGCTTGGTAAACTTTTGGCGTAGCTTTCACTTTACCTGACAACCATGCCCGACAATAACTTTCTGTCGATCCAACCATAAATGACAATAATAATTCATGGGGAATGTTCTCGATCACCCCATAATCGGGTTGCTGTTTCATCCAAGCCAATAAGTGCTGATTACGTAAATGATTCTGCTGTTTTAGCTGATCATGCTGAGAACTTTTAGAAATACTAAAATTGGCAGTATATAAAAATCTAGCGAAATCAGGATAATCCATCACCCAGTCTATATAGCTTGCTGTCATCACTTGAATACCCCGCTGTAGACTTTGTGCAGACAATAATGCTTGATCACGGCGTTCTGCTTGGTCTTCTATGGCTAAAATATACAGGGCGGCCACTAAACCTTCTTTATTTTTAAAATGGTGATAAATCGCTCCCACACTGGTTTGCGCACGTTCTCGGATCATTTCTATTGTTGTCGTTTCAATCCCAAATTCTAAAAAACAGGCTAATGCTTCCGTTAAAATCACACGTTTTAATTCTGCACGACGCCCACTATAACGACGTTCCAACAAACTTTGATTATTCATGTACAGCCTTTGATTTTATTTAAGCATTTCTATATGACATTTTACGCGATTCAAATCGTCTGTCGAGCCAACAACAGAATTTAATTCTGTATTAGAATAATATTCTGCAAACTAAATAATATTCTGTAAACTAAATAAGGAATACAACAATGAGCCAAACACTAAAACTGTGGAATAGATTTAAAAATAAGCCTGCTGGCAAATGGACATTTTCAAAATTATTATGCTTAAAAGCGCCTTATTTCAGCAGTATTTCACCTGTTTTTGAACGACTCGAAACGAATTATGCTGAAATTAAAATCAAAAAACACCGTGCTGTACTCAATCATATTGGCACAGTCCATGCAATTGCCATGTGTAATATGGCTGAACTTGCTGGTGGAACCATGACCGATGTAACCGTACCTTCCACGCACCGTTGGATTCCCAAAGGGATGACAGTTGAATATTTAAAGAAGGCTGAAACTGATTTAATTGCGATTGCCACACCTGTTGAAAGCAATTTTCAGTGGAATCAAGGTAGTGATTATTTGGTCAATGTGGAGGTTAAAGACACGCACAATGATCTGGTATTTAAAGCCGTGATTACCATGTGGGTTTCTGCGAAAAAGTGATTGTCTAAAACCAAATCATGAGGTTCATAAAAAAACCCTTTGTTTTCACAAAGGGTTTTGATAAAGCTTGACCGTTTTTATCAATTAAAACGGTAAGTCATCATCTAAATCCGCAGGGGCAGCAGTAGGTGCTGATGGTGTAGCTGCAGGTTTAGGCGATTGAAAACCTTGGTTTACATTGTTTCCGCCATTGCCATAGCCACCTTGTGGATTGGCATTGCCGTAACCACCACCTTGATTACCTTGATTCGCATAACCGCCACCGCCTTGGTTGTTGTTAAAACCACCTTGCTGGTTGTTATTGAAACGTGGTTGGTTATAACCACCATTGTCAGCAGCAGCGCCTTCACCTTGTTGACGGTTGTTATCAAGCATCTGCATTTGTTCGCCACGAATTTCAGTGGTATAGCGCTCTTGACCATTTTGATCCGTCCACTGACGGGTACGTAAAGAACCTTCAATATAAACTTTTGAACCTTTACGTAAATACTGCTGTGCAATCTCACCTAAACGGTTGTGCAATACAATACGATGCCATTCCGTTTGTTCTTTTCTTTCACCGGAATTTTTGTCTGTCCAAGATTCACTTGTCGCAATTGAAAATTGAGTGAGAGAACCCCCATTTGGGAAAGTTTTAGTCTCAGGATCACGACCTAAAGTACCAACTAAAATAACTTTATTTACACCACGCATTAGATGTTATCTTCCTATTCGATTCTATGTTTTACTTTATAAGAGTTATGTTTAAATGGCTACCTCTTTCCCAAACAACTGCGTTAAATGTTGTCGCGCAGCATCATCAATTTGCTGTTTATCAACTTTTATATACGCAACTTGCTGGTCAGACATAACCACAACTTCCTCAATACCACGAATTGACAACAACTGAGAAGTCCAATTATCGGTTTGTTTATCCTCAGGCAATCGTAATACGATTGATGTTAAATATCGTGGTTGAGCTAGCCCAAAACTAATGAGCAACCAAAGTATAGCAATAGCTGATAAGACACTCCAACCCATTGTTGTATTATTGAGCAAAATTAATTGTCCACCGAGTGTCCCACCAAAAAAAGCCCCTAAAAATTGGGCACTTGCATTAACACCCATTGCTGTTGCTTTGGATTGAATCGGTGCTGCTTTAGACAACCATGAAGGGAGTAAAGCTTCCATGACATTAAAGGCAATAAAGAACAATCCAAGGCCTAACAATAAGATATATTTGGATTCATAACCAAAAATCAGAACGACTAATCCCGCGATAATTCCCACAATTGCCGTTAGAAAAATGCTGCGCATTTTACGGTATTTTTCAGCCAGAATAATGCTCGGAAATGCAAAAAACAGACTGATAACCAACAAAGGCAAGTAAACAATGCCATGTTGCGCCAAAGGGATCCCAGCAAAATTGATCAATTGAGAAGGTACATAAACAAACATTGCGGTAAGCAATAAGTGCAGCGCAAAAACTGAAACATGTAAACGATTCAGATCGCCCATTTTTAAGACTTGTTTGAGCTGATGCAGATAACCTTGTTTAAAGTTTTTATGATGACGTGTGGTTTTAGGCACCATAAACAACATGAGAATTGCCAATAATCCCATGATTGTTGTTACCCAGAATAGCCCTGAAATCCCCACCAAACTGGTGAGCCAAGGCCCTAAACTAAAAGCCACAACAAAAGACAATCCGATACTCATGCCCATCACAGCCATGGCTTTGGTCCGATTCTCTTCACGAGTGACATCCGCCAACAAAGCCATAACAACCGCAGATACAGCGCCAGCGCCAGCAATCGCACGGCCAATGATGACCCCATAAATGGTTTCAGACATTGCCGCAACAGCACCACCCAAAGCAAACAGCAGTAAGCCAAAAACAATCAAAGGTTTACGACTAAAACGATCTGCCCATAAGCTAAAAGGAATTTGCAGAAGTGCTTGGCTGAGGCCATAAACGCCGACCGCTAAACCGATCAAAGCAGGTGTGGCATACTGATAAGACTGACCAACCACCGCAAACACAGGGATAATCATGAACAACCCCAACATGCGTAAAGCAAAAATACTACTTAATGCAAAGGTCGAGCGGCGTTCTAAAGGATTCATCATATCTACTGGCTTATCAAAACTGGCGAGCTAATTATCAAACACATCATCGCATATTGTGGCAACTTTGTGGAAACATTGAGCATAAAAAAGAGCACTGTTAAAGTGCTCTTGTATTGTAATCTCTTTTCTTAAAAAAGGATTAACTCTGTTGTTCAATTCGCTTGTTATATTGAATCGATGCAATGACTGCCCAAACAATAAAGGCAACACCAATCAAACCTGTTACCACCTCAGGTACATGTAAACCTGTACCGCTCGCAATCATGATAAATGCCAAAGCACCAATGGCATAATGCGCACCATGCTCAAGGTAGATATAGGCATCAAGTGTACCTTTATCGACCAAGTAGATTGTCATTGAACGAACAAACATCGCACCAATGGCCAAACCGAGCATAATAATGACAACATCAGAAGTAATCGCAAACGCACCGATCACGCCGTCAAAACTAAACGATGCATCTAAGACTTCTAGGTAAATAAAGCCACCAATACCAGCTTTGATCACACCTGTAGGTGCACCATTGGCATCATGACCCACAGCATTGCCGTCTTCATCCACTTCTGGCTCGCCACCCAGTAAATGACTGAGTACTTGTACACCGATATAAATCACGATGCCCCAGATACCCGCCATTGTAACCACAAGGCGTTTCGCTTCATCTACATTTGCAGCCATAATCAGCAATGCCACTAAAGCAAGGAATACCGACATTGCTGGTACATTGGCTAAGTTGGCTAAACGCTTTTCAATCCATTTAAACCAATGGGTATCTTTGCCTTCATCCAAGAAAAAGTTTAAAAATACCAATAACAAGAATGAACCACCAAAAGCGGCAATTTCAGCATGATGTGCCAATAATTTTTCTGAGTATTGAATTGGATCATTTAATGCCATTTTCACAACATCAAACATGCCCATATCCGCTGTGACTGCAACAATCACAACAGGAAATACCAGTCGCATACCAAACACAGCAATCAAAATACCAACAGTTAAAAAGATCATTTTCCAGAAATGATCCCAATTACGCAGTACAGATGCATTTACAACAGCATTGTCAAAAGACAGAGACACTTCCATCACAGCAAGAATTGCCGTAATGGTCAGTGCAGAGAGCATGGCTTGCACGCCTGCATTTGGACCATGGGTAAAGCCCCAATATGCAGAGATTGCCAAACACACGATCGTAAAAAATATTGAGAAACCAAAATGTTTCATCATGGGAATTCGACCTACGGAGAATAGTTTTTGAATCAGAAAACTGAAATAAAAATCGCGTTTTTAATGCGCACATTATGACGACTTTTTCACATTTATCCAAAGTTCTTTGTCATATTTTTATGCAAATACAGCCGAATTTTCTGCATTCAAATACCTAAAGCAATTTAGAGTTGTTATAGTCTTGCAAACTGAAATCATTTTATAACTTGAATCATAGCATAGGAAAATGACATGTCTTTTTCTCAAGACGTATGGCAACGTAATCTTGCTTTATATAACAAAACTTTAGCGCTTCCATTTAACCAAGAACTTGCGACAGGCTCATTAAACAAGGAAGCTTTTTGTCATTATGTGATTCAGGATGCGCATTATCTGGTGGCTTATGGTCGGGCATTGGCTGTCTGTGGCGCAAAAGCATTTGATGCTGACGATATCATCCAGTTTACCCAAGGTGCGAAAGAAGCGATTGTGGTTGAACGTAGCCTACACGATGGATTTATGAAAGATTTTGGGATTAGCAAAGCTGACTTTGAGAATACCCCGCTTACCCTTGCCTGCCATCACTACACTGCTTTTTTAACTGCGACGGCTTGGTCTGAAAGCTATCCTGTGGTTTTGGCTTCGTTACTGCCTTGCTTCTGGATTTATGCAGAAGTTGGAAAAGATATTGTGAGTAAATCTATTGCCAATAATCCATATCAAGCATGGATCGATACCTATTCAGGTGAAGAGTTTAACGAAGCAGTTAAAAATGTTTTAGCAACGATTGACCGTATTGCAGAACATTGCGATGCAGATACCCTTGAGAAAATGCATAAAGCCTATACCAAAGGCGCTGAATTAGAGTGGTTGTTCTGGGATAGCGCTTATCATCAAAGACAGTGGTTGGGCTTAGATCAGTAATACAATTTTATTGAAAATTGCCGATGTAGATAAAGATGAATAATTAAGCTACTTCATGTATCACATCTACAGCTATCCCTCATAAAACTGAGGGATAGCTTCAATAAAAAAGAGTGCCAAAGCACTCTTTACTCGTAACAGAATACATTAAACCGCTATTTTAAATTAATCTGATAAATTGCTGTACTGCCACTGACTTCATTGCCCACAATCAACATAGGCTTTGAATTTGGTGAATCTTTGGCAGAGACAAACGTCAGTCCTTCAGGACCTAAATCACTTTTCTCAATCAGAATCTGCTTGCCATCCTTGTTTAAGATCGGCTGACCTTGGGCATCTTTATAAACCTGATCCTGTTTAAAAGTACGATTATTAAAATACTGTATAAACACAGGCTTTTGTGGATTGCTAATGTCGTATACCATAATCCCACTTTGGCGCTCTAAGCCGATAAAGGCAAAGGTTTTTTTACCAATCGTACCCAGCGCTAAACCTTCAGGCTCAGGCCCTTTATTGTCACTTCGGTCATCAAAAGCCGCCGCTTCATGATCACTATTAAAATAATTTGGAAATAGCTCAGCAACTTTACGCTCAAACTCACTGCCTGAATCCCAAACTAACTTGCCTTGTACATCCCATATACTGAAAGAACGTGCGCCATAGCTATAAAGTTTACTATAGGTCAATAATCCATTGGCATCCAATTTTGGTGAGCCATCCGTGTTGGTTTGATAACCCATATTCCAAGCAATGTTTAAACGTCCTAATTGTGTATCATCACGGCACATGCCCGGATCAGTCGCTGTTGCACCACAATAGGCAAAAACTGTGGCATCTAGTTTGGCCCCTTTTACACCCGCAACAAGATTGGTCAAATGAGCAGGATAATCGCCTTTATTATTGAAACCTTTGACGTTGAATAAATGCTTCATTCGAATTGCTTCTGCAAAACCTTTACTTTGATCTCCAGCATAATAAGCTGTTGAGTCTTTTAGCCACTCACGTGAATCACCTTCATTGGCTGTGACTAAATAACTTGCCCCATTGGCTTGATAATGGGCAATTGAATCAGGTTGATACATCCCCACCAACCCCGGCCAAGCCTGAATATTAATTTTTCCATCTTTATCACTGACATCTAGCGCATTATTGGCAAGCCCATGATCTTTATAGCCTAATGGAAGAATATCAGTCACTTTTTTAGCAACGATATCAATTTTGGCAATGGCATTATTTTCTTGTAAGGTCGCCCAAGCGGTTTTCCCATCATTGCTGATGGTGATGTACTCAGGCTCTAGATCCTGAGCCACTGTCGCTTTAGGACCAAAAATGCGTACACCCGCTTTAATCAAATCGGCTTTTTTATCATTAAACGCTTTAAAATCGGCAAGGTTGGCGGTTGGTCGTTGAATATTGCTGATATCAATAATGCTGATTGAACCTTCAGGATCGATACTATAGTCATCATTGGGTTCAGCCTCATTTGCCACCAAAACAGTTTTACCATCTGGGCTAAATGTCAGCATATCAGGTAAAGCACCAACTTCGACCTTACTGATTAATTTCAAATCTTTGGCATTAAAAAAAGCCACAATACCCTTATCTGTTTTTTGTTTGGCTTGAACGGCAAGTGCCACAATGCCATTTTTAATCGCAACTGAATTTACTTCTGAATCAGCTAAAGCTTCACGTGCCGAAAGCTCACCAATATGCACAGGTGTTTCGGGTTTAGACACATCTAATACATCAACTAAACCTTTCTTGGCATTGACCACAAACACCCGTTTTGTTGTTGCATCATATGCGGGAATCTCTGCTGCACTTTCAGCAAAAATACCCGTTTCATAACGCCCCAATAAGCTTAAATTAATGCTTTCAGGTGTGGCTTCTTCAACCGTTGGCGCTGTTGTTTTATTATCATCATTACATGCCACTAAGCCAACAGAAAGCATTGCTAAACACAATGCTGAAACTTTTATGTTCATAAACAGTCCATTTTTTGTTTAATTTGGCTTAATGTATTCATCATGGGTGTAAGTTCCATGACAAGCAGATTACAGTTTTATGGCAATTTCTTGAACATTCAATTGGGTACTGCGTCTGATTCAATATAAAGCAACGATTTCATACAGATTTAGTCAGATGATTGTTTTAAAATATTCACAAAATGGGATTATTTAAGTTCTATGACGACTACGCCATCGCACAGTAAACTCCAACCTAAATTCTATTTATTGGTTTTTTTAGTTTCGATCGGCTTTTTCATGCAAGGCTTAGATACCACGATTATCAATACTGCTTTGCCTGCTATGGCAGAAAGCCTGCAAGAAAATCCATTAAAAATGCATGGCATCGTGATTAGCTATGTCTTGGCAGTTGCTGCATGTATTCCTTTAAGTGGTTGGTTGGCAGATCGCTTTGGGGTACGAAATATTTTCTTTGCAGCAATCGTGATTTTTACCGCTGCCTCATTGGGCTGTGCACTGTCCAATGACTTCAATCTGCTTATTGTATTTCGAGTTATTCAAGGTATCGGTGGCGCATTACTGGTTCCAGTCGGGCGACTCGCCATGTTAAAAATCATCCCTCGTGAGCAGTTTCTTTCTGCAATGAGTTTGATGAGCTTAGCGGGATTACTCGGTCCATTAATGGGTCCGATCTTAGGCGGTTGGTTGGTCGAATATGCCTCTTGGCACTGGATTTTTTTGATTAATTTACCCATCGGTATTTTAGGCACTTTTGTCACCTTTAAAGCCATGCCCAATGTGGCTGAAGCATCGGTAAAATCCTTTGATTTCAGTGGCTTTATTCTATTAGCAATCGCAATGGTGGGAATGGCTTTAGGGATTGAAAATATTGCCAGCAATGAAATCTCCAAAAGCCTGAGCTTAGGCTTACTTTTCGCAGGGATAATCTCAGCATTGGTCTATGCCTATCATGCCCATACCCATAAAAATGCATTGTTTCGTAGTCGACTGTTTAAAAATAAAATCTATACCATTGGTGTACTCGGTAATTTCTTTGCGCGCTTTGGTGGAAATGCGGTTCCCTTTATTTTGCCGCTGATGCTCCAAGTTGCATTTAAGATGGAACCTTTTATGACTGGGGTAATGATGACCCCAATTGTACTCGGTTCATTATTTTCTAAACCCATCATTCGCCCGATTCTACAACGTACTGGTTATCGTCCATTTCTACTGGTCAATACCTTATTGATCGGTGCATGTATTGCCAGTTTTGCCTTACATACAGCAGATACCCCGACATGGTTAGGTGTAGTGCATTTCTTTATTTTTGGTGTACTCAACTCATTACAGTTTGTGACCATGAATACCCTTACGCTTAAAGATCTCCCGCAACAGGATGCCAGTAGTGGGAATAGCTTTTTATCGATGATTATGATGTTATCAATGAGTATTGGGATTGCTTTGGCAGGTACTCTACTCAATGCATTTACAGGCTATTTTAGTGAAGCGCATATTACACAAGCATTTCACTATACCCTGATTTGCTTAGGTGCGATTAACATCATTACGGCGTTGATATTCTTTCAAATTCCCAAAGATGCGCAAATTTAAGTGTTGCAATTTTTATTCAGCCATCGTTTTTTAGAACCAAAGCACGTTAAACTGATCCATCTGGATATTTAGAAAAACCATGTCAAAATACGCTGCGAAAAAACACAAACAGCAAAAAATCACTCGCAATAGCTCAGTTTTAGCGATCGCACTTTTCTGCTGCGTCATACTCGGGACTTTGTTTTTTGTTCATAATAATGCTGCCTTGGCTGAAGCCTATCCGATTAAAGGTTTCGATGTATCACATCATCAAGGTGATATTGATTGGAAAAAAATCTCCCCGCAGCACTATCAGTTTGTCTATCTCAAAGCCACTGAAGGTGGCGATTATCAAGATGATAAATTTCAGCAGTATTGGTTAGAAGCACGTGAACGTGGTCTACGTGTGGGGGCTTATCACTTCTTTCGTTTATGTCGTGATGGTGATATTCAAGCACAAAATTTTATCAAAACAGTGCCAAATAAAAGCAATGCCTTGCCCCCTGTGATGGACTTGGAATATGACAGCAGTTGTATAAACACCTATACCAAAGAAAAATTAATCAAACACATCAAAAGTATGCATGATCAATTGCAAAAGCATTACGGTAAACAACCGATTTTTTATACCTCTAAAATCTTTTACAACATGGTTTTAACAGGTGAGTTTAAAGATACACCGATTTGGATTCGTGAATATAAAGATAAGCCTGATTTAAAAGACCAACGTGCATGGACATTTTGGCAACAGAGCAACCAAGGCAAAATTCAAGGCATCGAAAAAAATGTCGATTTAAATGTATTTTATGGTGATGCAGAACAATGGCAGCAGTTTTTACAGAAAAATAAGTTGAATTAAGCGCAATCAAGATCATTCATGACATAAGCTGTCGCATATTCTTTACAAAATTTAAATTCATCAATAGAAACAAATCAAGTTCGGTTAGAATAATCACACAGCGTTTCAACACTGTGTAATTCATGAGAAAAATCATCCATATTGACATGGATGCATTCTATGCATCTGTAGAGCTACTCGACCGTCCTGAACTAAAACACTTGCCTGTGGTGATTTCCTCACATCATCCTCGGGCTGTGATTGCTGCTGCATCCTATCCAGCGCGTCAGTTTGGATTACGCTCCGCCATGTCGATGTCACAGGCAAAAAAACTCTGCCCTCAAGTCTATGTGATTGAACCGAATTTTGAAAAATATCGCGATGTTTCTGTAAAAATTCATGAAATCTTTCAGAAATACACTGCGCTTATCGAACCTTTATCTTTAGATGAAGCTTATTTAGATGTCACTGAGAATTTACAAAATATTCCCAGTGCTACTGAAGTGGCAGAACGAATTCGAGCCGATATTTTTCAACAAACAGGGCTTACGGCTTCAGCAGGTGTGGCACCGAATAAATTTCTTGCCAAAATTGCCTCGGATTGGAATAAACCCAATGGCATTTGCATCATTAAACCGACCCAAGTTCAACATTTTATCCATGATTTACCCCTGAAAAAAATTCCCGGTGTCGGTAAAGTCACTCAGGAAAAACTGAAAACCTTAAACTTAGAGACTTTGGGGGATTTGCAAAAAATTGAAGAAAATATACTGATCCATCATTTTGGCAAATATGGTAGACAGTTGTTTTTATATGCCCAAGGTATTGATGATCGCCCAGTACAAGCCGAACGACAACGTCAGCAAATTTCCAAAGAAACCACATTTGATGATGATCTCAGCCTTGAACAGTGTTCAATCTATTGGGACAATTTAATTGAACGTGTTTGGCTCAGTTTAGAAAAAAAACACATGCAGGCTCGCGGTGTCACCGTTAAGTTAAAACTCAAGAATTTTCAGGTTTTACAGCACAGTAAAAGTTTTAAAACCGCACTTCAATCGCAACAAGAAATGGTTCAGGTCATTCAAATATTATTAAGCGAAATGCAAATTCCTGAGCATTTCCAATTCCGTTTAATCGGAGTGGGTTTGTATCAACTGACAGATCAGCAAGATGAAGCACAATTGTCATTATGGTAAACATAAATGAAAAAGACATGTGCGACTTCAGCTTAAATCTTTTACTTTATATCAGAAATAAAATCGTGAATTAATCTGGCCACTTGATTTGCGTGTACATTGGCCAAATCATGTTCCCCTTGTTCAATGATATGCAATCTGGAATGCTGAATTTTTTCATGCAAATATTTACCCACGCCCACAGGGCTAATGGGATCTGCATCTCCCCAGAGTAACAGGACTGGACACGCTATTTTGTATAATAAATCATCTAAATGGGATTGATGATCGACAAACCAATTGGGCACTGCAAATGTTTGCTGATAATTCCCTCGCCAATCCGCAACCTGAAAAGGGCTTAAATCAATTCCACCAGAGCTTGCAACCAAAACCAAAGCTTTGATCAATTCAGGTTTTTGTAATGCTGCTTGAACTGCAAAAACACCTCCCATAGATTGAGCAATCACAATACAGGGCTGTTGAATTTGGTCGAGAATATAGCCCTGTAAATCGTCAAAACTATCAATATGCGGATGCTCTGGATACCCAGCAAAACTTGGATAGGCCATCACTGTTTTTTGATGATCGGCTGAAAGCTGCTGCATAACAGGTTGCCAAAACGCTGTACTTCCCGATGCGCCTGGTAAAAAAATTAAATGCATTCACCCATCACCTTGATATACAAAATTTAATCATCACTCTTTAGTTTAGCGCGTTGAAAAGCAGGACGCTGCTGAATTCGTTCAGCATATGCAGCCAGTCGAGGGGTTTTATTTTTGGTTCGTTGTTGCATGGCAATCACGGGAAAACTCATTTGAATGTCGGCAAAAGAAAACTCACCTGCGGCATAGTCATGTTGACTAAAATAAGCTTCCAAAAAGGCTGCATGCTCTTTTAAACGAGGATTGCTAAAGCCGCCACGGACACCTTCTGAAATTTTCTTTGCAATAGGACGAATTAAAAAAGGAACATGTTTTGGCATATTGGTCATGACCAAGGTCATCAACAAATAAGGCATTAAAGAACCCTCGGCATAATGCATCCAGTAGTTATATTGCATTAAGTCTTTAGGATTCTGAGGCTTAAACTGATTTTTTGTATCATAGGTTGCTTGAAGATAATCTAAAATCACAGCAGATTCTGCAATAGTCAGGTCACCATCGGTCAATACAGGTGACTTTCCAAGCGGATGAACTGCTTTTAACTCAGGGGGTGCAGCAAAAGTAGGCAAGCGTTTATAGTGCTTAATCTGATATTCAAGTCCCAGCTCTTCTAAAGCCCAGATAATACGGAGTGAACGAGATTGATCTAGGTGATGTAATGTAATCATTGTATTGCCTCAGTTTTTATCCTTCGACTATAAATTGATCTCAACTTTTCAACAATTCTATTACTGTATTTAAATCATTTTTTTATCAACTTTGTTTATACTTTAGATTCAATATTGGTTATTCTGAGAATAAAAATGAAGTCACTTATCCCGTTAATTTTCTTCTTTATTTGTTCAAATCTATATGCATATCAACCCAAGCTTATGTTACTGGGATCTCTTGAGAATAAGGGTGAGTCCTTTATTGATGTAAATGCACATCAAAAAATTCGTGATTCGTTTAAGCAAGCTGTCATCTATGAAAAATATGCCAACCCTATTAAAGATGAGCAAGGTGCAACATATCAATCAGTTATTAAACAGCTTATTGTAGATTGCACAGGAAAAACCATCGCCATTCGGGGCGCTGATTACTTTGCAGGAAAAACATCAAACAGTAAATTAGTGAAAAAATTTGATGACATTACCTTGAGCCATGATGGTGAAACGGGAGCAGCTTTTTATTCCTTTGACGACTTAGAGTTTAAAGCCTTGAATCAAGATAAGTTCTATAACAAAATTTATGCAAACACCTGTAAATAAAATAATTTTTGAATAATCTTACTGGCAGAAAAAAAGATATTTTGTTTTTATACAAAATATCTTTTTACGGATCAGCGACAACGACCATATTTACATGGCGGTTTTTACATAGCCGTTTTTTAAATAATCGTGGTATTGATTTCCACACTACGCAATAAAGTCTTGGTCACTGGGGTTTTTTGGCAAATGTCTAACACTTTTTGATGCAACTCTTCAGACAACGGAGTGGCAAAAGACAAGCGACGCTCGACCCATTCTTTCCCCTCTTTATTGGCATTAAAATCAGCTTCAACTGTAAACTCACCCAAATCAAGCCCTTTGTGTTGCGCATACATACGCAAAGTAATCATGGTACAAGAAATTAAACCTGAACAAATAAAATCATAAGGTGCTAAGCCCTTGTCTTGCCCACCGAATGATTCTGGTTTATCGGTAATCAGTTGATGTTTTCCACTCACCACCTCACCTGACCATGGTTCTGGATAGGTTTTTACCTTTGCATTTGCAATAATTGCCATTTTATTTTCCTTTAATCTTTAAATTTTTAGTGAATGCCAGTTTAAATAAAAACTTGTAAACGCAACACTTGCGCTAAAGGATGATCAAGCACCTCTTTAACGCAAATTATTTAGTTTGAATCCCTGTCTAAAGATCGATAATGCGCAATGCAGCACATCACTTCGATGCTCGCATCTTGTCTGGGAATGCTGGTGCTTCTAAACGTGGACCATCATAATCAGGGATCGTTCCGAAACGGGCATCCTGATTTGCCCATTGCTCTGTTGCTGTTTTTAGTTCTTCCTGTGTTCTGCCCACAAGATTCCACCACAATAAAATAGGCGACTCAAAAGGTTCACCACCAATCAACAGTAAACGCGAGCCTTTTGGTAACTCAACCTCAATCTGTGAAATTCCAGGTTCAATCACCACCATATTGTCACTATTTAAATCATGACCATTTACTATTGCTTCACCTTCTAATGCCATAAATCCATATTCAAAATGAGGATTCAGTGGAATACGTGTCTTGGTTGATTCTTTTGCAAAAAAATCGATCCCCACTAATTCCGTATGCACTTTGACAGGAGATTTGGTATTCATGAATTCACCGACTAAAACTGTAAATTCGATATGGTCCTGCTCTACGAGGGGTAATTCTGGATAATGATCAAACTGCGGTGCCATATTGATCTTATCATCAGGCAATGCAATCCAAAGCTGTGCAGCATGCATTCTTGTTTCAGTATCGGGAGCAACTTCTGTATGGGAAATTCCATAACCCGCCGTCATTAGATTCACTTGTTTAGGACGAATCAATTGTTTAGAGCCGATGCTGTCTGTATGCATCATCGTCCCTTCGATCATCCAAGTGAAGGTTTGTAACCCAATATGCGGGTGCGGTCCAACATCCAATCCATCTCCCTGAGGAAATACGACTGGACCAGCGTGATCTAAAAAGCACCATGCGCCAATCATGCGTTTTTGACGACTGGGTAATGCACGTTTAATGACGGTGCCTTTGCCTATTTCTGCTGAACGGATTGGAAAATCTTGAATAAACTGATTCACATATTTTTCACAATCGTCAGAGTTAGAAATCTCGGTATAGTTGGTATTGGTCATTTTGTTATCCTAAATTTGTCCATCAGCTCAGGACGTTATTGCAACATCTACAATTTCATTTTATTTAGCTTATCGGTTTTATATACATCGACCTATAGCTATCTTAATACGCTGAATACCATGAATAGGACAATAATAGTTTGGTTTTTGTTATGCAGTTTCTGATTACAAGATCTGGGAACAATACTTTACCGAGTTAAATATTCACTTTGAAATGTTTATAGGCCCGTCATCGCATCATGATGTCTTCAAAGCCTTGATCGAATTAAGCAGAAGGTGGCGGTGTAAGATCTACAAATAAGCCTGTGAAACGGCGAACCAGAGGTAAAAAAATTAATACTGTGGGAAAGGCAATCATCCATGAAAATAGCCAGACGCTAAACCATTTTGCAAAAAATCCATCGAACCACCCCACATTTTTCCATAAATTAATCATGGAAATGGTCGCACTCATCAAAGCTGAGAGTATGAACGGCATAATCCACCCTGCATATTTTGCTGGTAATTTCGGAATTCCAGCAAAAATCATGGCAGGCTTATGTTGATCGCGTCTATTTTCGATCTTGATCTCTGGTTTTAAATCAGGCATTTTTCTTGACGTTCTGCTTTAGGTTTTTCATAAATTGTTTAACTGCGGGTTCAAAGTCTTGAAATAGCACATGATCACGGTGGGTAATCATGACTTCTAAAAAGAGTTTTAATCCTACCGCAAACGCTTTAGTGGTTTCTTCATCAAAAAACTCAGCAGCTTTTAAGCGCTCTACGATTTGGAAAATATCATCGTGATTGCCCACGTTAAATTCGATATTTTCATCGTAGGTTGACGGATGACCTTGCGCATCTGCAAGATGTTGAACAGTCACATAATATTGATGTTGTTTCATAAAATTTCTCTAACTTGTTAAATATACGGCTGGGTTTAATGTAGGGTCGTACTAAATTTAATATCCAAAACATCAATATCAAACGCTTGAAAAACCTGTTCCAGTGAAGCGATCAATGATGCTTTATTGATCTGGGTTAGGTCGGCACATTGGATATTGAGTGACTCCACTTCGGATAAATAAGGCAAAGCATATTTGGCTTCATCTCTGCCATGCAGATTTTGCGTAATCAAACCGACTTTCTCTAAATCGCTCACCACTCGATATATGGTCGATAAGCTGATCTGCTTATTTTGTACATATAACTGCTGATAAATCTGCTTTGCTGTCAGTTGTGTTTTTTGGTCCAACAGCGCTTTGAATACAATCACTCTTGCTTGGGTCACTTTTAAATTTGCATGCCGCAGCTTTTGTTGTACCTCAATACTCATGTCTCACCTAAACCTTCTATTGCCCTATTATTGCATTGTTATAAACGCCCAATTTCTACGGCGGCTTGATCAATTTTTTCAGCGACTTGTCTAACTTGTTCAGCATCAAAATCTTTACCCTTGAGCTTTAAGCGTAATGATGTTTTTAAGTTTTCCATCGCACGATGAATATCCAAATATTGGTCGTTTTCATGAATTTCGCGTCGAGTTTCCAAACGCTCTAATAAGTGTTGGATATGTGCATGCTGCTCTTTTAAATGTAATTTACCAGCATCAGTAATGTGATATTGCTTACGATCACCTTCTGTATTTTCAGCATGCACAAAACCAATTTCTTCAAGATAAGTTAGGGTTGGATAGATTGTGCCTGAACTTGGAGTATAGCCTCCACCGACCAGATCACTGATGGCTTTGATAATTTCATAACCATGCTTTGGCTGTTGCTGTATCAGATGTAAAACCAAAAGCTTCATTTTACCCGATTCAAACAACCGACCTCGTCGCCCACCATAGCCTCGTTCGGTATGCTGTTCACGATGCTCAAAATCATTTTGTGAATGATCATGTCGCTCTGATTTCATCTTTATTCTTCTCAAATCGATTAATTTATGCGTATTAAGATATATCTTAATAAGTCTTAAGGCAAGACGATAGAACAAAATCAATTATAATATTTTGATAAATAATGAATTAAATAATTTTAAATCGATCTATCTTAAAAATTTAAGATATAAAAAAGACCGATTAAAAGCCTTTAAACCGAATCTATTGGCTATTTTTATTGTTGTTATGGATTGCTTAAAGCTTGACTTAGTTACCCATTTTTTAAGCATCGTTTTTATATCTTGGGACAGCAAACTTTTAATTTTCAGATCTTTAGTCTTGACATAGAGATTAATTTACATACAATGCCATTTGTAACAAAAAATTAATATTTTTATAACAAAAGGGTCACACAATGTTTAAGAAAACTTTATTTGCTGCATTACTTGCTAGTTCTTTTGGGTCTGCACATGCATACCAGGCTGAAATCGGTGGTTCACTCGGTATTGTTGATCCAGATAAAGGGGATACATCTACTGGTTTTGCTATCGACGGAAAATATTACTTTAATCCTGTCCAAGTTAAAAACAATCCATTAAACGAAGCCGCTTTTTTAGATCGTGCAAGCAACGTAAATGGTGAGATTAGCTATATCGATTATGATCATGGTGATATCACAAGTTATGGTGTTGGTATTGAATATTTCGTTCCAAATACTGATTTTTATGCAAGTGCGACTATCGCTCGCTCTACAGATAAAGAAGATGGTTTTGAAGATTTTGACAATACAACTTACACTGCTGAAGTGGGTTATCTGCCAATCCCAGGTCTTTTGATTGCGGTTGGTTTAGCGGGCTATGACAATGATTTTAATGATGATATAGATCCAACTGTACGTGCTAAATATGTCACTCAAGTGGGTCGCTATGACATGAACTTTGAAGGTGGCGCAAGCTTTGGTGATACCGATGCTTACAGCGTAGGTACAGATTTATATCTAGATAAAACCTTGAGTGTCGGATTGGCTTATTCAGGTAGCCGTGCTGATGGGAATGATGAAGACACATTCACAATTCGTGCAAAAAAATTCTTTACTCAACAAATCAGCTTAGAAGGTTCTGTTGATTTTTCTGATGACTATAATATCTATGGTCTTCGCGCTGCTTACCGCTTCTAATTATTGGTAAACTTTAAAAAACCGCTCTCGTATGAGCGGTTTTTTATCTCTAAATTTACTGTTCTAAATGCAGCATTCTTAACTGCAAACTCACATTGCCATTAAATTGATTTTTATCCAATTCATAAACAATACGTACCCTATCTTGCATAGGATCAAAATTGAATTTATCGCGTACATTAAAGGCAATCGCATCAATCGGTTGGCCATTTTCCAAAGCTAAACGCAATTTCAGATGCACTTCTTTTAACCAACGATAATCGATGACTTTAAAACGCCCTTCAAATACCGGTGCAGGAAACTTTTGCCCCCACGGTCCCAATTGCGCCAAAGTATCTACAGTTTGCAGTTGAAATGCCTGAGCAGGTAATTCACCATCCGTCCACAACACCGCTTGGAATAGTGCATCATCTGATTGAGCAACCAACTCAGTAAACCGTTGTTTAAATTCTTCAAAATGTTGCTTTTGAATGGTCAAACCCGCCGCCGCCGCATGCCCACCAAAATGACTAATCAAATCAGGATATTGCTCTGCAACTTTTTCAATACTGTCTCGAATATGAATACCATCAATCGAACGTGCGGAACCTTTGATATGAATCCCATCTTTATCCGCCGCAAATACAATACTAGGGCGATGAAATTGCTCTTTTAAACGCCCTGCCACAATACCAATCACCCCTTGATGCCAATGTTCTTCAAACATGACCAGCGCTGCGGGCAAATGATCTTGATCAAGCTGTAGATTTTCCAGCGCTGCCAAAGCCTCTTGTTTGATCTCCGACTCAACTTGACGACGTTCTAAGTTTAAATCATTGAGCTGGCGTGCCAAAGCGTGAGCTGTCTGCGTATCGGCTGCCAAAAGACATTCAATACCAATGTCCATGGTTTCCATACGCCCTGCGGCATTAAGGCGAGGCCCTAACACAAAACCTAAATCAGAGGCTTTTAACTCAGCAGGATCACGCGCTGCAATGTCTAATAAGGCACTGATTCCTGCACGACATTGATTCTGTTGAATCCGTTTAACCCCTGCATCCACTAAGATACGATTGTTATGGTCGAGGCTAGCAACATCGGCATAAGTACCCAAAGCAACCAAATCCAAATATTGCGGCATTTTTGCAGCCGATTTTCCCTGTTTTGCCCGATGGCTACTTAACTTTGCCAATAGGTAAAATGCCACGCCAACGCCAGCCAAAGCCTTACTTGGAAATTCGCAACCTAACTGATTTGGGTTAACAACCGCTTCAGCCTGAGGCGTTTCCTTGGTCGTTAAATGGTGATCGGTGATAATCACCTGCATTCCATATGACTGCGCTTGTGCTACCCCGGCATGACTGGAAATTCCATTATCGACCGTAATTAATAGATCCGGCTGATATTTTTCAAAAGCCAAATCGGCAATTTTAGGGGTTAAGCCATAACCATATTTAAAGCGATCTGGAACGAGGTATTCAACATTGGCGCCCATTTCTCGTAAAGCCAGCATCATCAGTGCGGTACTGGTGGCACCATCTGCATCATAATCACCGACAATCACAATTTTTTTATTTTGATCTAAGGCTTGATCAATAATTTGAATGGCTTGCTCCAAACCTTTCATTTCTGGTGCAAGTAAATATTTAAGTTTTAAATCTAATTCTTGTTCAGATTGCACACCACGACGGGCTAAAATTTCAGCAATAAAGGGTAACACGCCCTGAAAGTTTTCAGGGCGTGTGATCAATGGTCGTTGTTTAATTTGTAATTTTTGCATTTATGGCATCAAACGTTGTATTGTCCAAGATCCACCTACTTTTTCATAAGTTAGGCGATCATGTAAGCGATTTGGGCGGCCTTGCCAGAATTCATAATACGTCGGCTCTAAACGATAGCCTCCCCAAAATTCGGGTTTAGCCAATTCATTTTTTTCAGCCACTTGATCATACAATGCTTGAAAACGCTGTTGTAAATGTTCACGACTTTCAATCACGCCACTTTGTGGGGTGCTGATATGTGCTGCAATTTGGCTATCACGCGGACGTTTATGATAATAATCAGTAGATTCTTGTTCAGATATTCTCTGAACTTGACCACCCACACGAACCTGACGTTCTAACTCAGGCCAATAGAATAGCAATTCTGCATAAGGATTTTCAGCTAAGTCTAAGCCTTTTTGACTGTCATAATTGGTATAAAAATCATAACCAGCCTCGGTAGCACCACGCAATAACACAGTACGCACATGTGGACGCCCTTGTGCATTTGCGGTTGCCAACGACATTGCATAGGGTTCATGCAGTTTTGCTTCTAAAGCCAAATTAAACCAATTGAGAAACTGCGCATGAGGATGAGCATCCACTTGCTCCTCATGTAGTTCACCTTTTTGATAAGTAAGACGAAGCTCACTTAAGTCTTTAATTACATCACGCATGAAGCAAAACCTTCTACAGACGATACAATATTTTAAGCCGCATTTTGACGAACAGCATCTGCCAAATGATTTGCCAAATCAGTTACTTCTTGCAGATTATCGCCTTCTACCATAACACGGATGATCGGTTCCGTCCCTGACTTACGAATTAAAATTCGCCCACGTCCTTTAAGTGCTGCTTCTACTTTATCAAACTCGGCAACCAATGCTGGCACTGCGAATGGGTCAAACATTTGTTCAAGGCGAACATTGACCAAAACATTGGGTAAAGTTTTAAAATCTGCAACCAATTCATCTAAAGCTTTATTCTGTTCGACCAATACTGTTAACACTTGTAGGGCTGCAATGATTGCATCGCCTGTTGTGCTCTTGTCTAAAGTCAAAATATGACCAGATGGTTCGCCACCAATCACCCAGTTGTTTTCTTCTAAATTTTGCAATACATAGCGATCACCCACTTTAGCACGTACAAAAGGAACTTTGGCTTTTTCAAGTGCTAACTCTAATGCCATGTTACTCATCACTGTACCCACGATACCCGCCGGTTTTTGAGATGCTTGGGTTGCTAAAATATACAGAATATGGTCGCCATCAATCAATTTACCAAAACGGTCAACCAAAACCACACGATCTGCATCACCATCAAAAGCAATACCTAAATCTGCTTGATGCTCAATCACGGCTTTTTGTAAATTTTCAGGATGCGTAGAACCACAATCCTTATTGATATTTAAACCATCTGGTTCGTTATAAAGCGCAATAACTTTTGCGCCTAATTCACGAAATACTGCTGGGCCGACGCTATACGCTGCACCATTGGCACAATCCACCACAATTTTTAAATGGCGTAAATTGAAATGATACGGGAATGTCGATTTGCAAAATTCGATATAACGACCATTGGCATCTTTAACACGCACACTCTTACCTAAGTTTGCGGTGTCTTCAATGATGATATCGTTCTCAAGCTCTCGGTTAATCGCATCTTGAATCGTATCTGGAAGCTTCTTCCCTTCATCTGAGAAGAATTTAATCCCATTATCAAAATAAGGGTTATGTGAAGCAGAAATCACGATCCCTAAGTTGGCATGCAATGCACGGGTTAAATGGGCAATTGCAGGGGTCGGCAGCGGTCCAAGTAAATGTACATAAACACCTGCAGCATTGAGACCCGCCTGTAAAGCTGCTTCAAGAATATAACCTGATAAACGGGTATCTTTACCTAAAACCACAATTGGTTTTGATTTGGGGCTAATTTGCTTTAATACTTTCCCTGCCGCAAATCCGAGTTTAAGTGCAAATTCTGGGGTAATTGGGAGTTCACCAAATTTTCCACGAATCCCGTCTGTTCCAAAATAACTCATCTTTTACCCACTTATTATGTGTTGTATAACAATCAATTTTTAACTTTTACTACTTTACACCAAAATAAAAAAGCCGTCATAAACTGACGGCTTTTTCCAATCAAAATATTACAAAAGATTAACCTACACGATAGTTCGGTGCTTCTTTGGTAATCGTTACATCATGCACATGTGACTCTTGCATACCTGCAGCGGTAATTTTCACAAATTTTGCATTTTGACGTAAATCTTCAATGGTTGCAGAACCGGTATAGCCCATAGATGAACGTAAACCACCCATCATTTGATGTACGATATTGCCCATTGGACCTTTGTACGGTACGCGGCCTTCTATCCCTTCTGGGACTAATTTTTCAGCGCCTGCTTTCGAGTCTTGGAAATAACGATCGGCAGAACCCGTTGCACCAGCCATTGCACCCAAAGAACCCATACCACGGTATGCTTTATAATAACGACCTTGGAAGAATTCAACTTCACCAGGCGCTTCTTCAGTACCCGCCATAAGTGAACCCACCATAATCGTGCTTGCACCAGCACCAATTGCTTTGGCCATATCCCCAGAGAAACGGATACCACCATCAGCAATCAATGGAATTTGGTCTTTCAATGCATTGGCAACACTGTCAATTGCAGAGATTTGTGGCATACCAATACCTGCAACGATACGTGTCGTACAGATTGAACCAGGACCAATACCCACTTTCACCGCATCTGCACCCGCATCAAGTAATGCCAAAGCAGCATCACCCGTTGCGATATTACCGCCAATCACTTGAACTTGAGGGAAGTTTGCTTTCACCCAACGTACACGCTCGATCACACCCGCAGAATGACCATGCGCTGTATCCACTACAATCGCATCAACGCCCGCTTCAACCAAAGCTTCAACACGACTTGGGGTTTCAGCGCCAGTACCCACTGCAGCACCAACACGTAAACGACCTAATTCATCTTTACAGCTATTTGGATAAGATTCCGCTTTACGGAAATCTGTAACTGTAATTAAGCCTTTTAGTGCATTGCTTTCATCAACCACCAATACTTTTTCAATACGGTGTTTTTGCAATAATGCTTGAATATTTTCTTTCGATTCATTTTCACGAACAGTCACAAGACGATCTTGTCCTGTCATGATATTGCTTACTGGTTGTTCCAAGTTCGTTACAAAACGAGTATCTCGGCCAGTTACAATCCCAACCACTTTGCCATCTTTAACGACAGGTACACCACTGATGTTGTTGGCTTGTGTAATTGCCATCAAATCACGGATCGTGGTTTCAGGTGTCACGGTAATTGGATCTTTCACCATTCCCGCTTCGAATTTTTTTACACGGCGAACTTCTGCAGCTTGTGCAGAAATATCCATGTTTTTATGTAAAATACCAATACCACCGTTTTGCGCCATTGCAATCGCCATACGTGACTCAGTCACAGTATCCATTGCTGCTGAAACCATAGGGATGTTCAGTTGAATGCCGCGTGTGAGGCGTGTCTTTAGAGAGACATCTTTTGGGAGGATAGTAGAATAGGCAGGGAGTAATAAGACATCATCGAAGGTTAGCGCTTCTTGAACGATGGTCAACATAACAGTCTCGCTGGTAATTTCCGTGAGCTATTATATACAAATTTCCGTTCAATTTTCATTTTTTATTGTGCGGATTTATCTTATTCTCGATCACACTTTATTTTTCAGTATCTTATTGAAATAAAAATGGGCTTTGAATATAAAATTATCGTGGATTTAACACCACAGTAGACTGTCGACTTACAGTCTCTGCCTTATATCCTAAATTTTCCCAATGAAGCGTTAACACACCTGATCAAAGTCTTCATCATTGCTGGGTGTAGCGACTTCTATTTCGATCAGGGGAATTAAACCATAGCCTTGTCTTGCTTTTGCACATTGTGAATCCCCAGCATGTACCTGTTTGCATGAAGAACTCCGTTGCTCATACATACTACAGCTGACTTGCTGTCCAATCTCACCCTTTAATGCCACACAACGTGGTTGCTTTTGATTGGTGCCCTGCATACAAGAATACACGGCTGTCAAAGGTTCAACATAATCTGGCGGCATGGCTTCTCCTTCTGCCCAATAAAATGAGACTCGGAAAAAGGCGCAACACGCCCCGCAAGTTAAGCACGCATCCTGTGCTGAGATTTGTGACAACATTTTTTTAAGATTCTCGTTATCAATTTAAAATTTTGGCAAGAAAATCCTAAAAAAAGTCGCACTCAAACTCAATATCTTTTTTGAATTTTTTATTGCGGACAGGTAAACACTGACTCATCCATCAAATCGACACCACATTGTAAATTTTCGATCCAGTCTAAAAACTGATGAATCATCTCTTTACCAATAAACGGCTTACCATGCTGCGGCACAATCATTTCAATATCCATTTGACGCACCATTTTCACCCATAAACGGATCACCCGATTGGTACACATATAGCGCTGATGAAAACCATGCATGGTTGGAATGTGCATTGCAAAATCTTCAATTGGTTTCGAGGCATCATCAACAATCGATGCACCCATATCACCTGAGAATAAAATTTTTGAAATTGGATCGTAAAACTGGAAATTTCCAACGGAATGTAAGAAATGCGCAGGAACCACGATAATGCGCGTTTCTCCCAATGGAATAGAGCCACCTTGGTCAGGCAATTCGATCAGACGTTCTAACCAGCCCCCTTTCATACGGTCACTCATAAATGCTGAGTTTAAATGAGGTAAAAAGCGTGCCCATAATTTAGATGCGACCACTTTGGCATCGGTATAGACCAACCAACGTGGCATTGAGGTAATAATGTCAGGGTCTTGGTGAGATGCCATGACATAGTCTAAATTTTGTAATCGGGTGTATTTATTAAGCTCCATGGTCAGGGGTACATAGGTCAAATCACCGCCTGGATCTAATACTGCTGCACGTTCATTATTTAAAATAAGAAACTGATTGGCTTGTACACCTTCACCTTTCACCAAACTGGTAAAACTTATACATTTATGAGTGCCATTATCAAACAAAACTTGCGACGTGGTGCGATCTAAAGCCATACCAGAAACCCCAAAACCTTTTTTAAAATAAATCTTTAGTTATCCCATACAACATATAAGGTTTTCTTCAAAGTTACAATAAATCTACAACCTAAGTTTAAAGATTATTTGTGTCATCATTCTCAGAATAATAAAAAACCCAACATTAAGTTGGGTTTTCAGCTTTAAAAATAGATGACTTTATTGATGTTAAATAAGCTTGGAGAATTGCGCTTAAAAAAAGTAATGCTGAACTAAAGCTGCGACACCAATAATAAAGAAGATTGCAGCTCCAATTTTATGAATCAACGCAATAGGTAATTTATCTGCCAATTTATTCCCAATAAATACAGCAGGTGCATTGACCAGCATAATCCCCAATGTCGTACCTATGGTTACCCAACCGATACTGTCAAAGCGTGCAGCAAGTGCCACTGTGGCGATTTGGGTTTTATCCCCAATTTCTGCAAGGAAGAATAATACAAAGGTTGCACCAAAGACCCCATATTTTTGCCATTTATTAATACTTTCAGATTCATCACCCAATTCATCTGGAATCAACATCCACCCGGCCATACCAATAAAGCCAAGTGACACAATCCAAAGTAACACTGTCGGGCTAAGGACCGTGGTAATCCACTGACCAAGCACTGCCGATACACCATGATTGACGATGGTTGCTAATAAAATTGCAATTAAAATAGGAATAGGTTTACGAAAACGTGCAGCAAGAAGTAATGCGAGCAGTTGTGTTTTATCGCCCATTTCGGATAAAGCGACAACCACTAAAGAGATGAGGAAGGCATTTAACATTTCAAAGTCTCTGGCTAGCAATATTTACCGATGACTTACCCCTCCTGCTAGCCAATATGAATAGTCGCCTATTCAACGCGGAGTGATAAATCAAAGGTCTTGCCAACAAAAGATAGCTGAGTAAACACCTTCAGCTAAATTGGTTCTTTGCTATGATGACCATACTCTGTTGAGTAATTATGTTGATCATCACCCATTTATCATCTCGCAGATGATAAACAGCGGCTACTCCCCAATGAAGTACAGCTATTCTACAACGCTTTATCAATCATTTTCAATTTTTAAAAATTAAAAAATTTAAAGCTCAGATAAACTTCAAAAAATATTGTGCCAAAGCATTTTTAATGCCCGCAGAGGATGAATTCAATTTCGTTTCTTCACTAATTTTCAACCCTAGATGGTTATCCTATCGTGGGGCGACATGGATGTCGCCGTTGGGCGGGGGTACAGGACGTACCCCTCGCCCATGAGCAAAAACAAAGTACGGCTTTGTTTGCAGCGCAAGGTTTGGCATCCCCCTACGAAAAGTGAAGCATCGCCTACGCAATGGTATTTAAACTTTGAATGTAAGGTGTGGCATTGCACGCTTTTTTATAATCAAATAATTTGTTTTTCATATAATTGATTTAATAAAAAATATTAATTAAGAGAAATTATATTCTTGTGCCTGAGTTTTTTGACAGATTGACTATATTGAATGATGACTTTAATGCAGGTTTGAAAATTATTGATAAAACAAAATTAGATCCATATAAAAAACCTCGCCTAAAGCGAGGTCTTCTATGATTTAGAACTTAAAGCAAGATGTTACGAATATCTGATAACAACTTGGTCAATTTATTGGTAAATCGCGCAGCATCCGCACCATTAATCACACGATGGTCATAAGACAATGACAATGGCAACATCAGTTTTGGATCAAAGCCTGAGCCATTCCATACCGGTTGCATCGTTGCAGGTGAGATACCCAAGATCGCAACTTGCGGCCAGTTCACCAATGGCGTAAATGCAGTACCACCAATTGAACCTAGGCTGGTAATGGTAAAATTTGCACCTTGTAAGTCTTTCGGAGAAAGTTTCTTATCACGTGCTTTTTTACTTAACTCACCTAATTCAATGGCAATTTGCTTAATCGATTTTTGATCAGGATTACGCAATACTGGAACAGTTAAACCATCTGGTGTCGCCACAGCGATTCCCATATGAATTTCTTTACGCAACAGCACAGACTTTTGATCATCTGCCAAGTGACCCGCAAAATAAGGCTCTTCTTTAAGTAAGAACGCCACCGCTTTTGCAATAAAGGCAAGGATCGTTAAGCTAATACCATCTTGCTTAAATTTCCCTTTTAACTCACCGCGCCAAGCTTCTAATTCAGTAATATCTGCTAAATCAAATTGTGTCACTTGTGGAATAAAATTATTTAATGACAATTGCGGTACAGACACTTGCTGTAAACGCGTCATTGGTGCAATTTCACTACCACCAAATGCACTGAAATCTGGTAATGCAGGCAATCCTGAAGCGGCTGGCACAGCGGCGGTTTGAGCTACTGCTTGTGGTGCAGTCAATTTGGCTTTAACAAAAGCAAAAACATCATCTTTCATCACACGTGCATGAGGACCAGAGGCCTCGACTTGTGATAAAACCACACCCAGTTCACGCGCAAGCTTACGCACGGCTGGACCAGCATAAACTTTGGCATTTTCAGCTTGTTGTGCTTTAGATAACTTTTCAGTACCCGCTTGAGCAACGGCCACTTCAGCTTTTGGCGCTGATGCTGTCGTTTTCGCGGCTGGTGCTGATGCAGCTTGTGATGCTTGAGCAGCTGGCTTTTCTTGTGGTGCTGGTGCAGTCTGACCCTGTGCTTCAATCGTCACCAAAGCAGTGCCCTGACTCACAGACTGATTCAATTCCACATGGATCGCCGTCACCGTACCTGCAACCGTACTTGGCACTTCTACAGAGGCTTTATCCGACTCAGCAACGCAAAGGCTTTGGTCTTTTTCAACTTGATCGCCTACGCTCACCAAGATTTCAGAAATTGTTGCTTTATCTACACCAAGATCAGGAACAGCAACTTCAACTTTACCCGATTGGGCTGGCGCTGATGCTTCTGGTGCCGCAGCTTGAGTCGGTGTTGCTGATACTTGTTGAGGTGCTTCAGCAGGTGCTGCCGCCGAAGTCGTTGCAGCGCCTACAGTTTTCACTGTAATCAGTACCACACCTTCTTTAACATTATCACCTTCTTTGACCACAACACTTTCAACCGTGCCGGCAACTGTACTTGGAACTTCAACCGTTGCTTTATCCGATTCCACTACGACGATGCTGTCATCTACCGCAATTTCGTCGCCCACTTTAACCAGAACTTCACCGACCAAAGCTTTTTCAACACCAATATCTGGCACTTGAACTTCAACTGTTTGAGATGAAGCTGGCGCGGATGCTGAAGGTGCAGCAGGCGCCACAGGTTCAGCTTTAGTTTCTACAGCAGGTTCAGTTTTTGCAGCTTCTTGAGCAGGCTGTGCTGAAGTTTCTGTCTCTGTTGCATCCGCTGATTCAACTTCGATCAACACAGCACCTTCTGAAACCTCATCACCTTCCGTAACAGCAATACTTTTAACCACACCCGCTGAAGTGCTTGGCACTTCAACAGAGGCTTTGTCTGACTCAAGTAGAACGATACTGTCATCAACAGCGATGGTATCCCCTACTTTCACCAAGATTTCTGCAACAGTGGCCTTATCAACGCCAATATCAGGAGTTTTAACTTGCATCATTATTTCTCCTCTGTCACTTCAGTATAAGCAGCAACTTCTTGTACAGATGGGTGCGCTTGCGGTAACCATGCAACTGGACGATCAACATCAAGTTCAAATGAAGAGATTGCATCTTTCACTAAACGTGGATCAACTTCACCTTCATCTGCAAGTTTTTTCAATGTTGCAACCACAATGTGTGCCGCATCTACACCAAAGTAACTACGCAAATTACTGCGTGTATCCGAACGACCATAACCATCTGTACCCAATGTTACATATGGACGGCTATCTGGAAGGTAAGCACGGATCTGTTCGCTATAGGCACGCATATGATCTGTTGCTGAAACAACAATACCATCCGTGTCACGTAATTGCTGAGAAACCCAAGACTCTTTACCATCTTCAAGTGGATGTAGGCGATTGTATTCTTCAACAGCCATACCATCACGTGCCAATTCATTGAAGCTTGTTACGCTCCATACATTGGAATGGATTTGGTATTCATCACGTAAAATTTGCCCAGCTTTAATCACTTCACGCAGAATCACGCCTGAACCCAATAACTGAACTGTGGCTTTTTCATCTTTATTGAACAAGTACATACCACGTTTGATGCCTTCTTCAGCACCTTCAGGCAATGCAGGTTGGTCATAGTTTTCATTCATGAGGGTCAAGTAATAGAACACACGTTCCTGATTCACATACATACGTTGTAAACCATCATGCACAATCACGGCTAACTCATAACCAAAGCAAGGATCATAAGCTACACAGTTTGGAATCGTACCTGCCAAGATATGAGAATGACCATCTTGGTGTTGTAAACCTTCACCATTTAATGTTGTACGACCAGCTGTTGCACCACACAAGAAGCCTTGTGCCTGAGAATCACCCGCTGCCCATGCAATATCCCCAATACGTTGGAAACCAAACATTGAGTAATACATATACATCGGAATCATTGGTAAGTTATTGGTTGAATAACTGGTACCCAATGCTGACCAAGCGCTCATTGCACCTGCTTCATTGATCCCTTCTTGCAACATGTGACCATCTTTTGCTTCACGATAGTTCATGAGCTGTTCTTGGTCTTCTGGGGTATAGTTTTGTCCATGCGCAGCATAGATACCCAACTGACGGAACATGCCTTCCAAACCAAAGGTACGCGCTTCATCAGGTACGATAGGTACAACACGGTCTTTAATGGCTTTTTCTTTTAACAATGCAGCAATCAAACGCACCATAACCATCGTGGTTGATTGTTCTTTACCACCACTGCCTTTAAGCACACCATCAAATACTGAAATCTCAGGAATCGCCAATACTTCACTGTCTTTACGACGTGCAGGTAAATAACCACCTAAAGCTTCACGACGTGCTTTCATATATTTCAATTCAGGTGAGTTTTCACCTGGACGATAGAATGGAAGCTCTTCAAGTTGCTCATCAGAGAATGGCAAATTAAAACGGTCACGTACATATTTCAATGAATCGTGTTGCATTTTCTTGATTTGGTGGGTTTTGTTGACGGCTTCAATTTCGTCAGACAAACCATAACCTTTCACTGTTTTTGCCAAGATTACAGTCGGTTGACCATTACTAGTCATTGCTGCTGCATACGCGGCATATACTTTGTATGGGTCATGACCACCGCGATTCAGATTATCAATATCCTCATCACTTAAGCCTTTCACCAACTCCGCAGCTTCTGGGTATTTACCAAAGAATTTTTCACGGGTATAAGCGCCGCCTTTTACTTGGTAGCGTTGGTATTCACCATCCAGCGTTTCATCCATACGGGCTTTTAAAGCACCTGAAGTGTCTTTATCGATCAAAGGATCCCAATGACGACCCCAAACCACTTTAATTACACGCCAGCCTGCACCACGGAACAGTGACTCTAGCTCTTGAATGATTTTACCGTTACCACGTACAGGACCATCTAGACGCTGTAAGTTACAGTTAACCACCCAGATTAAGTTGTCTAATTTTTCGCGACCCGCAAGCGAGATTGCACCTAAGCTTTCTGGCTCATCCATTTCACCATCGCCAAGATACGCCCAAACCTTACGATTTTCTTCTTTGATCAAACCACGATTCATCAAGTACTTTTGAATATGCGCTTGATAAATTGACATGATTGGACCAAGGCCCATCGAAACGGTTGGGAACTGCCAGTAATCTGGCATTAAATAAGGATGAGGATAACTTGAAAGCCCCTGACCACCCACTTCACGACGGAAATTACTCAATTGATCTTCAGTCAAACGACCTTCTAAAAATGAACGTGCGTAAATACCTGGTGCACAATGACCTTGGTAATAGATCATGTCGCCACCAAAGCTATCGCTATTGGCACGGAAGAAATGGTTAAAACCGACATCATATAGGGTTGCTGAAGACGCGAAACTTGCCAAGTGACCACCTAAGTCATCACCTGTTTTATTGGCACGTAGAACCATTGCCAAAGCATTCCAACGAATTAATGCTCGAATACGACGCTCCATATCTTGGTCGCCTGGCATCGCTGGAGATTCTTCAACTGGAATGGTATTTAAATAAGGGGTATTTAGACGCTGAATAGGTACATGCTTCGAAATTGCTTGTTGATATAATTTTTCTAATAAAAACGCAGCACGATCCGTACCCATATGCTGGAGCACTGAATCAAAGGCATCTTGCCATTCTTGTGTTTCCTGAGCGTCGCTATCACCATAATACGCCATTTCCCACTTACTCCTTGAATAGTTTTCTATATATTATATGTATCATGTTTTGGGCCTGTTAAGTTATCGTTACAGCCAAATGCAGATTGTAAGGATTATTTAGCAACTAAATAGTTGTTGACTAATTAACACTTAAAATAACAAAAAACCGCCAATAAAGGCGGTTTTTTATACAAAATAATTTTTTATTTGATGATAGTCTGAATACAGTATTTAATTCATCGCGACTACGAATTCAACCATGCATACAGAGCATCAGTCATAAGCTCAACAATCAAATGTTTAGCGTTATGGCAACATGGCTAAGTAAGAAGATGGATTTTTACGTTGACCATCTTTCACTACTTCATAATGCAAATGTGGACCTGTGCAACGACCTGTGCAACCCACGTTGGCAATATGTTCACCAGCCTTCACCTGATCACCTACACGGGCAATTAGACGTGAAGCATGCGCATAACGTGTGATATAGCCATTACCATGGTTAATTTCTACATATTGACCATAACCAGTGCCCCAACCAGACTTGGTCACAATACCAGGACCTGTTGCATAAATTGGTGTACCACTTGGTGCTGAAAGGTCTAAACCAGAATGATGTTCTGCACGACCACCCATTGTACGGCCACCAAAATCAGAGCTTACGCGCTTCATATCTGGAAGCGGATGAGTGACTAACCAAGAATATGGAGAGTTTGCAGTGTAACGAGAAGCAGAGTTTGCGCTAGAACCGTATTTTTTAGCGATACTTGCATTGTTTAACTCGATTGGTGCATCCTGGCTACGTAAAGTAATATTCATCTTTGCTGAAGCAGGAAGATCTAAATCATCTGGATTATAAGAGCCTTGAGATAAAGTCTTGGATAATTGTTCTAAACGATCTGGTGATTGAACCAAGTCTGCAAATGCAGCGGTTGCAGCGGAAGCTGCTAAAGTAAAAGCCAATAAAATACGTCGCGTGTGCATAAAAACCTCTTTAACTGTTCTTAGTCAAGTTTCTTGAGTGATCTCATCCTTGATATCTATCGAAATGAGCGCTTAAGATAAGACATAAATATGTAGGAACCATGTATGTCTGAACCCAAAAACGTCTTTCAACCAACAAGACAACACTTAAAAACAGGAAACTTATCGTTTCTTACAAAGCAAGTTGCCGAATGGCAAAAACTTACTAAATTAATTCAACCGCTACTTCCTCAACCTGAGAATTGGAGAGTTGTCTGTTATCAATACGGTATTTTGACCATCACCGGTGAAAATCAAGCCATGATTAGTCAACTCGGTTATCTTCAAAAACAGTATATTTCTCAATTGTCACAAATCAACGAACTTCGTGATTTACAAAAACTGCAAGTTCGTTTACGTATTCAAAACAGCAATACTGAAACACCCCCACAACTCCATAAAACTGTAAGAAGCATACAACCTGCAACATCTGAAATGTTACAAAATGCCGCTAGTTTTGTGAGCGACCCTAAGCTTAGCCAAGCTTTACTACGTTTGGCAAGCAATAAAAAGTAACCTAATTAGATTAAATTAAGATTAAAACTGGTTAAAATATGACAAATATCACACTTTTTATTGTTACATTATAACACAATGCCTAAAAGACAAAGACTTATGTCACATTGACAAAATGAATTGGGCACAGCTTCTCGTCATCAAATGTTACAATTTCATAGCTGCTTGGATCGCTTTTAACATTGCGTAAAAGTTGATTATTCAGTGCATGACCCGATTTATAGCCGTCAAATTTGGCAATAATTTGATGCCCAAGTAGGTATAAATCACCGACTGCATCCAAAATTTTATGTCGAACAAACTCATCTGCAAAACGTAGACCTTCTTCATTGACCACGCCAGTATCATCTAAACCAACAGCATTATCTAAGCTCGCACCCAATGCTAAATTATTGGCTTTTAAATAATCGAGATCTTTCATAAAACCAAAAGTACGTGCACCACTGACTTCATAGACAAATGTTTCTGTTGAAAAATCAATGGTCGCCGATTGATATTCTTTTGCAAAGGCAGGATGATCAAAGTCGATAGTAAAATTGATTTGAAAACCATCGTGAGGGGTAAAAATTGCGCGCTTATCTTCTATGAGTGCTTCAACAGGTTTAAGAATTCGAATAAATTTTTTCGGTGCGTCTTGTTCTACTAATTCGCCCTGCATGAGTAAATATATAAATGGACCTGCACTACCATCCATAATTGGTATTTCAGAAGCAGACACTTCTATAATCAGGTTATCTATACCCAAGCCAGCGATTGCACTGGTGACATGTTCAATGGTTCCAACCTTGGTTTCATGACTAACCAAATTGGAACACATGAATGCTTCTTGAATCAGCATAGCATCTGCTGGCAGATCGACAGGTGGATTTAAATCGATACGGCGAAATACAATACCCCCGTCCGCCACATGCGGTAAAAAGTTAATCATGACTTTTTGTCCGCTATGTAGTCCGATGCCACTCGCTTTAACGACTCGCTTCAGGGTACGTTGTTTCAACATGCTAATTCGGTCTTCATTCTCAAATCCGCTATACGTTAGCACATTTAGCCATTGATAAAAAACAAAAAAGGTAATGAATCTCACTACCTTTTTCGTTGATATTAATTATTTTTAATAATTATCAATCATTTACGCTGTTGATTTTTCAAATAATCTTGAATACTCATTGGCGTAGAACGACCGCTTGAACTTGGTGCAGCAACAGGTGCACCATCTTCTTGACGTTTATTGATCGCTGGAACGTCATCTTCATCAACCACAGTGTTGTGGCTAGCTTGCTGGCTATATGATTGCGCAACATTGCTGATATGGGTTCTGCGTTTTGCTTCAGTTGCATCACTGGCATTACGTGTTAAACCTGTAGCAATCACAGTGACACGGATTTCATCACGTGCGTCTGGATCAAATACAGTACCAAAGAACACTTCACCTTCTTCAAGGTCAACAATCTGGTTCACAACATCTGTAATCACTTCAGTTTCACGTAAAGTCACATCAGCACCGCCAGTGATGTTAATTAACACCCCTTTGGCATTCATGATATTTACATTATCCAATAAAGGACTACGGATCGCCAAACGTGCAGCTTCTTCAGCACGGTCTGGACCACTACTCTTACCTTCACCCATCATCGCATAACCACGTGTACTCATCGCAGTTTTCAAGTCAGCAAAGTCAAGGTTAATATGACCAGGACGAACAACCAGATCAAAAATACTACGTACCGCATTCAGCAACACGTCATCTGCTTTACGGTAAGCATCTTGCATAGAGATGTCACCATAAACGCTGAGTAAACGTTGGTTCGGTATAATAATTAAAGAATCAACATGTTGTTCTAATGCTTCAATCCCTTTTTCAGCCGAACGTTGACGACGACGACCTTCAAAGTTAAATGGCGTTGTCACCACACCTACAGTAAGAATACCCATTTCTTGAGCAATCTCAGCAACAACTGGTGCAGCACCTGTACCTGTACCACCGCCCATTCCAGCAGTCACAAATACCATATCCGCACCTTCAAGGTGTTGACGGATTTGCTCACGGCTTTCTTCAGCAGCAATTTGACCTACATCTGGATTAGCACCAGCACCCAAACCGCGTGTGCTTTGCTCACCAAGTTGCATTTTAAAAGGGGCATTCATGCGATCAAGGGCTTGCTTGTCTGTATTTGCACAAACAAATTTCACACCTTTAATGTCAGATTGCACCATGTGTTGTACAGCATTACCACCGCCGCCACCAACACCAAACACAGTAAAACGGGCTTGACCGTTGTTATCGGTTTGTCCATCGTCTAAAAATTCAAATGAGGCCATGACCTTTAGATTTCCTAATATAATTTGGCAGTCACTTAAGCCCGTATACTGCCTTGATCTTCAATAATAAAAATTGTTTTTAGGATGCTGTTCATTGCAGAGCTTGTCAAGTATTGGACAGAACACTTACAACTTCCTAACAATATTCCCCAAAAAACCACACCTAAAAAATACCTTTTAATTTGTTATTTAAGGCATTCCAACCATTCACAATCCGATCAAAGAATGGTCTTCCACCTTGAACTTCAGGTTCTTCAATCGCCTCTTGCATGTCACTTTGACTAAACAAAAGTAACCCTGCTGCTGTAGCATACATTGAACGACGTAAAGATGGTAAATTCTGATCATCGGTCACCACTTGTAACGGTGGATTGCCTAAGTGTGCAGAGATACCCAACATACGACGAGCCAATGTCACCATGCCTTCAATCTGGCAAACATCACCTGTCAGTACGACACCATGATACAAACTTTGTAGTGCACTACATTGTTCTAATTCGTATCGTACTTTACCCAAGATATCTTCATAACGTGCGATAATAATTTCAGTCAACTCAATACGACTAATGGTTTGTGGGCCATCAATTGCCTCAAACTGAATCATATGATCCGGTTTAACTTGGTGAATATCAACACAACCATGCAGTAGCTTAATCCGTTCAGCTTCTTCAGTTGTGGTTTGCAACACTGTTGCAATATCACGTGTGACATTTTCACCACCACATTGAATGGTATGGGCTAATGCCAAATGCCCTTCAATATAGACTGCAATATTTGTCGTTCCAGCACCAATATCGAGCAAACAAACGCCATATTCCTTTTCATCTTTAAGCAAACTGCCTTCTGCAGTTGCTAAACAAGATACCACCATTTTTTCAACTGAAATATTGGCGCCTTTCATTGCACGATCCAAGTTCTGCATAGTACTGATTGGCATCATCATCAATTGATAATGGGCTGTCATACTATTGGCAGATAAATTGATTGGGTTCTGTACCCACTCACTTGAATCATCCAGCTCAAAACCTAAAGGCACTGCACTTGCTAAGTAATGATCGGCTGTCATATGACTGGCTTTAGCAAGCTCTAATGCACGCACCACTTCAGTTGTCGTAATGGTATGTTCTGAATTTGAAATCGGCGTACGACCAATCGCATAATGGCTTTGTAATTCGGTGCTTGGAATAGAAACCCAAGCTGAATGAATACGACACTCAGCCATATCTTCAGCTTCTTGAACGGCTTGTTTAATTGCATTTGTGACTTTATCAAGGCTCACAATTTTGCCTTTATTCATTCCTTTATTGCGTGCGCTTGCCATGCCAATAACCTGAATATTATCAGGGGCATGTACTTTACCAATCAGTACTGAAACTTTATGTGTCCCAATGTCAATTGCAACAACTGAGGGAACAGCTTCATTCATCACTTTGCTACCATTATCTTCATTGTTTATGTTTGGCTATATGCCTCTTTTTCAAGCCACGTATTATGGCTGTGCAACCATCCCACCTGCAACGCTTATGTCATTACTGGTTACAACAAATTGACCATTCACAATTTTTGGTGAAATAGAATTTCTCCATTGAATTGCCAAACCATTTCGGTAGCGCAAATCAATGGCGGAAATATTCGACCAAGTAGGTTTCAAATCAGTTTGTGCCAAGTGACTTAAACGTTGTAGCTTACTCATGGTTTGATCTTGATCTACGATCACCCGTAGTCCCGAATCAAACTGCATAAACCAAGTCATACGTTCAGTGAGATAAAGCTCTTTTAAACGTAAGTTGACTGGGTGAAATAATTGATTAATTTCATTATAGCGACGCATCATCACTTTGGATTGGCTGAGCGGCCCATGAAGCAATGGCAGGTTTGAATAATTCTTCGCCACCGCTTCTGTATAGACATCTCCAGCATCACTCAGTAATCGCCCGGTTCCCCAACGAGCGATTGCATGACGTGGCATAATCCGCACGCGAATACCATTTGGCCATGCCCGTGAAACCACAACACGATCCACCCATGATACTTCTAGTGCTTTATCTCGAATCTGTTCTAAATCCGAGGTGAAATAATTATTTTTAACAACAGGTGCCAAATGTTGTGTAATCGCTTGTGATTCTACCGATGAGGTAGTACCTACCACTTGAAGTGTGGCCACCCGAGCATCGGTAATCACTTTATACAGACCATAGATTCCTGCAAATAGCACAGCAATAGCAATGACCATAAGCAACCAGCTTCCCACGTTGAGAAGCTTTTCCTGACGTGTTGGCGGCTTATCGTGTATTGATGTAATTGCCGCACGTTTGCGACGCATCGAAGCAGGAAGTTGAGCCATAAACTTAGTGTGCTTGTTCCGTGAGCGTTTGCGCTAAAATCGCAACACACAATTCATCAAAGCTATAACCTACAGCTTTTGCAGCTTTAGGAACAAGCGAGTGACTGGTCATGCCAGGTACTGTATTCACTTCTAACAACCAGAAATGACCTTGTTCATCTAACATCGCATCAATCCGCCCCCAACCACTGGCACCGACGGCTTGGAAAGCACGTAAACACAATTCTTGTAAGTTCTTTTCTTCTGACTCGCTTAAACCACATGGAATACCGTACTCCACGTCATTACGGTTATATTTTGCCTCATAGTCATAGAATGCAACATCAGCAGGCGGTTGCAAACGAATCACGGGTAATGGCAAACCATTGAGGAAAGAAATAGTGTATTCACGCCCCGTGATCCATTTTTCAGCCATCACCACAGCATCATGTACTGTAGCTTTTTCAATTGCAGCAGCAAGGTCTTCAGCTTTTTCAACCTTGCTCATACCAACACTAGAACCTTCATGTACAGGCTTAATGATTAATGGTAAGCCAAGGCTTTCAATCACTTCAGTTAAATCAGAATCTTTGGAAATAATACGATACGGCGCAGTCGGTAAATCTGAACCTTGCCAGATTTGTTTGGTCTTAACTTTGTCCATGCCAATCGCTGAACCCTGAACCCCTGTACCTGTATACGGTACATTCATCCATTCTAACGCGCCTTGGATTTGACCATCTTCACCACCACGACCATGCAATACAATAAATGCGCGATCATAGCCCACGAGTTCCGTCACACTACGCTCTTGTGGATCGAAGCCTTCAGCATTCACCCCCGAACGTAATAATGCTTCTAAAACAGCTTTACCACTATCTAATGACACCTCACGCTCAGCAGATTTCCCACCAAGCAATACCGCTACTTTGCCGAATTTAGAAGCATTTGACACGTTTAAATCCTTAAACTTATAAGTTAGTCAATTTAATTTCTAGGCTTTATTCAAATCCAAATTTAAACAAAGCCAAATCAATTATTTTAAATACAGTTGGTTTTGAGCCAATTCTACAGAAATTGCTCCCACGTTACCCGCACCTTGTGTTAATAACAAGTCATTCGCTTGTAACACTTTTTGTATCGCGTTCTGCAAATTGCCTTCCACTGGGTCAATCAAGATCGGTTCAACTTCGCCACGCAGACGAATACTCCGCGCCAAAGAACGACTATCTGCACCAACAATCGGTTTCTCACCTGCAGAATATACTTCTAACAACAACAATTGATCGACTTGTGACAACACATCTACAAAATCATCAAAACAGTCACGAGTACGACTATAACGATGTGGCTGGAACATCATCACCAAACGACGATCTGGATGGCTGGCACGTGCAGCTTTAATCGTCGCTTCAACTTCTTTCGGATGATGCCCATAATCATCTACAAGTTTTACAGTGCCTTCATCCAACTCAAACTCACCTTGAACTTGGAAACGGCGACCTACGCCACTAAAGCTTTCTAAGGCACGTGCGATCGCAGCATCAGAAACACCTTCATCTGTTGCAATACCAATCGCAGCCAGTGCATTTAGAATATTATGCAAACCCGGAAGATTAATGGTTAAACGTAATGGTTCACGACCTTTACGCAATACCGTAAAGCTTGACTGCATACCAACTTGTTCAACGTCAATTGCTCGAATATCATTGTCTTCATTAAAACCATAGGTCAGCACTGGGCGACCAATACGTGGCATGATTTCACGAATATTGGCATCATCACCACAAACTACAGCCAAGCCATAGAACGGCATTTTCTGTAAGAATTTGATAAAGGTGTCTTTAAGTACATCAAAACTACCGCCATAGGTATCCATATGATCTGCATCAATATTGGTAACAATGGCCGCCATAGGTTCTAGATGTAAAAATGATGCATCTGATTCGTCTGCTTCTGCGACAATGAAACGACTAGCACCCAACGCAGCATTAACACCGGTACGGTTTAACAGACCACCGATCACATAAGTTGGATCCATGTTTTCTTCTGCCAACATGCAGGTCACTAAACTGGTTGTGGTGGTTTTACCATGGGTTCCTGCAACCGCGACACCATGACGATAACGCATCAATTCACCCAACATTTCTGCACGGCGCACTACTGGTATACGATTTTCAATTGCTGCTTTTACTTCTAAATTTTCAGGGTCAATTGCAGTAGAAACAACCAGTACATTTGCACCTTTGATATTGTCTGCCGTATGTCCAATAAAAACTTTAATTCCGTTTTCTTCAAGTTGAACCGTTGTTTTTGATGCCTTAATGTCAGAACCAGAAACCTTATAGCCTTGGTTTTTCAATACTTCTGCAATACCACACATCCCAGCGCCACCGATACCCACAAAATGGATATGTTTAATACGGCGCATCTCTGGAATTTTAATTAGGTTTTTTGCTTTATCAGCAGGGCTTGTTGGAGACATAATCAACTCTAACTTACAAATCTTGAATTAAACCAACCACACGTTGTGTTGCATCTGGTTGAGCTTGTTGACGAGCTTTTACCGCCATTTCCATCAGTAATTGGCGGTTCATCAACGGTGTTAGTAAATCCTTTAACGAATCTGGAGTCATGCTCTGCTGCGGACAGATTTTCGCAGCACCTGTTTTCTCCAAAAATCGTGCATTGGCAGTTTGGTGATCATCCACCGCACTTGGTAATGGCACAAATACAGCCGCCACACCAGCAGTCGCCACTTCAGTGACCGTTAGTGCACCTGCACGACAAATAATTAAATCTGCGTTACTATAGGCCAGTGCCATATCTTCAATAAATTGCTGAACCTCAACCTGTATATTTGCAGGTGCATCCGCATATAAAGCCTGTGTGGCCTCTTGTTTATTTTGCCCACACTGATGAAATACTTTTAATGGAACATCAAATTGTTTTAAGGCTTGAGGTACACATTCATTCAGAGCTTGCGCACCCAAAGAACCACCGACAATTAAAATATGTAAAGGTTCAGCCGCATTTTCGCGTTCTTTATAACGAAAAGAAGGATTATAAATTGCGGTAATTTCTGCCCGTACAGGATTACCTGTTGTCACAATTTTTTCACTTTTCGGAAAAGTATCTGGAAATGCTTCGCAGACTTTTTTAGCAATTCTTGAAAGCTGGGTATTGGTAAAGCCTGCCACTGCATTTTGTTCATGAATAATCACAGGAATACCCAACAAACGTGCAGCCAAACCACCTGGTCCCGCAACATACCCCCCAAAACCAGCCACTGCATCGACATTGAGCTGTTTCATATAGCGCATTGCGCTCAAGGTTGCTTTTAAAATTTTAAAGGGTGCAGCTAATTTACGTACAATACCATTGCCACGTACACCTTGAATATCAATTTGATAGATTGGAATATCATGTTGTTTTAAAAGTCGATTTTCCATACCTGTCGGAGTCGCCAACCAAGACACTTGGCTGCCTTGTTGTTGCAATTCTTTTGCAACTGCCAGTGCAGGGAATACATGTCCACCTGTACCTGCCGCCATCATCATGATGTGTTTCGGTGTGCTTTGCTGGGGTTCGGTCACGGTCTAATTCTTCAATGCAAAAATAAATATTTAACGAATATCTTAAACAACCAATTGTAATCACAATCCGCTATGGGGAAAAGTTTATTTACTTTTTTTCACCAAGCCTTTCATTGTTTTTTTCTACTGATTTGAAAGTTTAAACTACTTTTATCATTAATCCGTTAAAAAAAGTGGAATTAAACGTTATTTTTTTATATTTCTCGATGATTTATCATTTTTATAGCCAATCGACAGCAAAAAAATAGAGCCGCGAACGACTCTATTTTTTAGTTGAGATTTAGAATGCAGTATCCCAGCTTAAATTAAACTGACTGACCTGCTTCTAGTACATTAAACAAATCATCTGCAATTGAAGTACCAAATTGATCATCAATTTCACGAATACAGGTTGGACTGGTGACATTGATTTCAGTGACATAATTTCCAATCACATCTAATCCGACAAAAACCAAACCCTTGGCTTTTAAGAATGGTCCAACTTTGGCTGCGATGGCTTTGTCATTTTCAGTCAATGGACGAGCTTCACCCAAACCGCCTGCTGCCAAATTCCCACGCACCTCACCATTTTGAGGAATACGAGCCAAGCAATAAGGTACAGGCTCACCATTAATCAGCAAAATACGTTTATCACCATCCACAATTTCAGGGATATAGCGTTGTGCCATAATTGGTTGTGTGCCATTTTCAGTTAAAATTTCAATGGTTGAACCAATATTGACGCCATCTTGATATAAACGGAAGATCCCCATTCCACCCATACCATCCAGTGGCTTAACAATAACGTCACCATGTTCTTTTAAGAATTCACGAATCAAACTTTGCTGTGAGGTCACTAAAGTGGGTACTTGTAGATCTGGAAATTGGGTCGCAAATAGTTTTTCATTACAGTCACGCAAACTTTGTGGTTTGTTAATAATCCACACGCCTTCACGCTCTGCCTGTTCCAAAATATAAGTGGTATAAACAAAGTTCATGTCGAAAGGTGGATCTTTACGCATCAACACCACATCATACGTTGCAAGCGACTCTTTGGCTTTTTCACCTAACTCATAGTAATGATCGTAATCTTCAAAAACCTGAAGCGGTGAAATCAAACCAAATGCTTTGCCTTGGTCAATATATAAATCTTGTTGTAATGCATAGCTTAACTCATGCCCTCGACGTGCAGCCGCCCATAACATTGCCATTGTTGAGTCTTTTTTCAGGTTTACACTTTCGATGGGATCCATCACAACAAGTACGCGCATATTGATGCTCTTATAAAATTTTGGATTGAATGCAGTATAGCGGAGAATCTGGTGTACTTTTTCGAAATTTCGCTAAACTCTTAGCAATTATTGTGAATATGATGATCAAAATGCAACAAGCCATTGTGGGATTTCATTTGGATGAGGAGCAACATTATGTTGCTGAACTTGCGTGTGGGCATCAACAACATGTACGTCATCTTCCGCCTTGGCAGAATCGTCCGTGGGTGTTAACAGAACAAGGACGGCAGGAAAAAATAGGCATGTTTTTAGCGTGTAAAACGTGTGATCTTCAACAAAATAGTTTATAAGTTGAATTAGTTTCTATTCGTCAATAAAAAGAGTTATTCAATGTCGAATCAACCTGACTCAGAGATTAAAAATTACTATAACAAACTTGCGCACGACTACGATAACAACCGTTTTAACAACAGTTATGGGCAATATTTAGACCAACAAGAGCGTGCTTTTCTCAAGCGTATTCTCAGTAAAACAGCACCTACACATTGTATGGATATCGGTTGTGGTACAGGTCGTTTACTCGATTATGCCGATTACGGTGTAGATTTCAGCCCTGAAATGCTGAAAGTCGCTAGAGAAAAATATCCGCATAAAATCTTGCTTGAAGGCTCTCTGACTGAAATTCCAATCGAAAACCATCAGCTCGATGTCATTTATAGCTTTCATGTGATCATGCATCAAGACCATACAACCACAGAACAGTTTCTGAATGAGGCGCAGCAAAAATTAAAAACCAATGGCAAGCTTATTTTTGATTTCCCCTCTGCCAAACGTCGACAAGCTGTAAAGCATCAACAACAAAGCTGGCATGCTGCTCATCAAATGACATTGGCAGAGATTGAAAAGCTGCTTGGCCCTCAATGGAAGCTGGTTGAAAGTCAGGGCTTTTTATTTTTCCCTATCCATCGTATTCCAACGATTTTACGCCCACTGTTTAGAAGCCTAGACAGCTTGATGTGCCGTTCATTTTTAAAAGAATATGCATCATACTTGGTTGTCGTTTTAGAAAAACAACCGTCAGTAAACAATTAGAATAAGCAGGTGGAATATGCGGCAATATTTACCCAAATCATGGAAACTGCTTTATCAGTTATTACGCAGGTATTGTCGTGAACACCTTTTCTCGAAGCTACAGTTTGCCTTAAAACATCAAACACTGTGGCAATCAGACCAGCAAATTTCAACCCAACAAAGCATCAAGATAAATCATTATTTTGAAAATAAAACCCATAACATTGATCTTGCGATTCAGAGCATAAACGGTTTGGTCATTGAGCCAAATCAAATCTTTTCATTTTGGCATTTGGTAACAGCCCCGACGTTAAACAATGGCTTTAAAACAGGGCGTAATCTGGTCAATGGAAAAATTTCAGAAGATCTGGGTGGTGGGATTTGTCAAATTTCTTGCTTGCTCTATATCAATGCGTTAAAAGCGGGTTTAACCATCACAGAACGACATTCACATTCGATTGATATTTATCAGGAACATGAGCGCTTTACCCCTTTAGGCAGTGATGCAACTGTGGTGTATGGCTATAAGGACTTACAGTTTCAAAATTGTTTAGATCAGCCACTGCAAATTCAAATTTTCAGACAGCATGACCAACTGGTCGCCAAGTTGGTTGCTCAGCAGTATTTAAAGGAATATGCACTCAAATTTATTGTTGAAGATTCTAAAACCCATCGAATTGTCCGCACCTTGCAAGATCAAAAACAGATTGAGCAAAGTATCTACTTGCTCAATTCGCATACTGCTTAAGCTTATTTTTCTTGAAATTGTTGTTGGCTATTTTCTATCAGGTATTGATGTGCAGTACGTGGATCACGCGGTAAAGCCAGTTTGACACGACAACCCAACTCGATATCATCTTTTTCAAACACAATGATTTCAGCATCTAGCTCGATCGGGCGACCAATTTCAAAATCGGTTTGATCTAGACTTTCTCCCAATAAGTCTGCATATTTCTTTTCTAAGTGCCCAATGGTTAAATCTTGAATCATGACTTTAATTGAGTATTGTTGTCTCGAACATTCAGGTTCACGTTGAATACGTGATTTCTTGATATAACTGTTCTCAGATGCTCTTAACATCAATTCATTGATTAATTTTTTCTGGGCGTGCACGTTGATATTTAAAACCAGCTCAAACTGTTCTAAACCTTTCCATTGAAATGGATATTGCCGAAAAAACATATCCCGCTCAAATTGGTAACGTTGCCAACGTCGTTGGTCGATATGTTTGACCAACATAATGCCAAGTACAGCAACTACGACGATTATCAATAGAATGAACATTAAAAATGGCACCTAATCCTTTATAGTCCATAAAAATAAGGAGCTTATGCTCCTTATCTTATCCTTTTTTTTAACTTATATACCATATTTCACACGGTAAGCTTCCATTTTTGCTAAAGCATCTTGCTCGCCTTTAGCATCTAGATAATCCATTAAGTCTTTCATGCTAATTAAAGCATGTACTGGAATCTCAAGTTCTTGTTGAACTTCTTGGATGGCAGACAATTGACCTTGCCCTTTTTCTTGACGATCTAGTGCAACCAATACGCCTGCAATTGTCGCACCTGCATTTTTAAGAATTGTGACAACTTCACGAATTGCGGTACCCGCTGTAATCACGTCATCAATAATCCAGACTTTTTTACCTTCTACTGAAGCACCAACCAATACACCGCCTTCACCATGGTCTTTGGCTTCTTTACGGTTAAAGCCCCAAGGCACACTTACACCATGTACTTGTGACAAAGCCACAGCTGTTGCTGCAACAAAAGGAATTCCTTTATATGCAGGTCCAAAGATCACTTCAACGTTGTTACATTGTGTTAATTTATCTGCATAACCTTGAGCTAAAAGCGATAATGCTTCACCATCGTTGAGTAAACCTGCATTAAAAAAATAAGGGCTCACACGGCCTGATTTTAAAGTAAACTCACCAAATTTAAGCACACCACGTGATAATGCGAGTTCGATAAAAGCTTGCGGGTTAAACTGAGCTGGCGTTGACATGAGGTGCTCCAAAATTCATACATTGAGGTTATGACTGCGCATGATACCAAAGAGTAGCTATCCAAGTGATCAAAAAATTTTAAGAGTTGTCTCAATTAACGTAAATGGCTTACGTTCATCCGTCACTAAAGGCCTACTTGAATGGATGGAAAAGTCAGATGCAGACGTGATCTGTATCCAAGAAAGCCGTATTACGCATGAACAATGGACCGATAAATTTAAACCCGAAGGTTGGTTTACCCATCTGTTTCCTGCGGAAAAATCAGGCTATGCAGGTACAGCAATTTACAGTCGCTTGCCGTTTAAATCGATCCAGAATGGTTTGGGTTTTGAACTTGCCGATAGCCAAGGTCGTTTTATTAGCGCGGAATTTGATGTCGGTTTAGCCAAACCTGTGCACATCTGCTCGCTGTATTTACCTTCAGGTTCATCAGGTGATGAAGCACAAGCTCGTAAAGATCACTTCTTAGAAGAATATCGAAAAATTTTAAAACAATGGCGTGATGAAGATAAGTCAATCATTGTATGTGGCGATTACAACATCGTGCATAAACGAATCGATATTAAAAACTGGTCAGGTAACCAAAAATCATCAGGTTGCTTACCACATGAACGTGCTTGGTTAGATCATATTTATGACGAACTGGGCTATGTCGATACATTTCGTGAAGTCCGTAAAGAAGCAGAACTGTATTCTTGGTGGTCGAATCGTGGACAAGCACGTGCGAAAAATGTTGGTTGGCGTATTGATTATCAAGCATGCTCACCAGACTGGAAAGATCGCACAGTCAATGCTTGGGTCTATAAAGATGAATGGTATAGCGACCATGCCCCTGTGATTATTGATTATCAAATTTAAACAGCCCTATGCTCAATTTTTAAATAAAAATTGAGCATTTTTGTGAACAAGTGTTCACTGATTACAAGGCAATAACTTACAAATTTTGTCGTGTTATCTTATATTTTCTTCATATCAACAAGCGCATTATACACGCACGGCACAGGGACATTGTCAGGATGACAGCAAAAGGATAGGACGCCGTAGGAAGAAAAGGAAATAAGTATTTTGAATATTTATTTTTCAAGGATGTGACATTGGACGTTGTAATGAGACCCGCATAATCAGGATGATTAGATGCGGGTTTTCTCTTTTTTTAATTTCAATTTTTTTTAGTTTCATTTTTTATTTTTAAATCATTTAGTCAGCCAGTCTGCTGCTCGCTTCAATAAAATATTAAGCGCAAATTGTTAAATTCTGATGACAGCAATCATGCCTTTTAAAATATTTTATCTATTCTTATACTGTACATATTGGCAATTTTGCTACTCTTTCTGTCAAATCAAACAATTGAATATTAGGTTAAGACATGTTGAAAATTTATGGAATCAAAAATTGTAACTCCATGAAAAAAGCTTTTGATTTACTGACTGAACTTGGCTTGAGTTATGAATTTCATGATTATAAAAAACAAGGCATAGATGCAGAGACGGTTAAACAATGGCTCGATCATATTGGGCAAGATCTTGTGCTCAATAAAAAAGGCACAACGTGGAAAAAACTCAGTGAACAAGAACAGCAACTGGCTTTGTCGAGTGAACAAGCACTGATTCAAGCGCTTACCACACACACCAGTTTAATCAAACGCCCTGTGATTGATCAAAATGGCCAATATGTAATTGGTTTTGATGAAGATAAAATTAAAGCTTTAAAACTTACAACATAAAAATAATCGAGCAACAAAAAGCCTGATCAATAGATCAGGCTTTTTGTTGCAGTGAATCAATCTGCTTAGTTTGCACGCACCCAAGTTTGGTTGCGACCTAAAGCAGAAATACCCATATAACCACGTAACTTTAACTGATTACCAGCAAGTTCACCTTTGAGTTTATAGGTCTTGCCATTTTTAGGATCTAGAATCGTACCATTGTCATAGTTTTTACCACCGACATTTTTTAAACCATTGACAATCGTCACGCCTTTCAATGATTTATTGTGGTAAGGGCCTTCACATTTGGTACAAGTATTTTCCTCACCTGGTGTTAAAATACTTTGAATTGTTGCCGTCAATGTTCCATTTTTTTGTTCAGTGAATTTCACAATTGCTTTTGGCTGTTTCGTTGTGTCATCAATTGTTTTCCAAACTGTTCCATTGAGTGGATCCGCAGCATTTGCAAGAACTGTTGCTGATAATAAGCCTAATGCAAGTACAATTTTTTTCATTGTTTTGTTTTCCCTAGTCTAATTGACACTTTATAGTATCAAAAATTTACGTCGATTTAGCAATTCTTGAATGTGACTATATAGTGTACCCTTGTAACAAATGTTGATAAATCAACAAAAATAAAGTCAAAAGTTTAACAATATGGAAGGAACATGAAGATTAACCCAGCTCTGAAACAATATCTTACAGAATCTATTCTTAAATCTAGCTTCAAATTTCCAAGTCGTTTCAATCTTCCCCCGGCAACTGCACGTTTTGGAATAGAACAACTTGCACGTGTTTTTCCACAACGTAAAGATGTACAGATCCGTTCTTTGCGCATTGCGGGGATTCGGGCAGAAGAAATTAAACCGCAAGCGCATGCGACTCAAATGATTTTTCATATTCATGGTGGAGCGTTTTTTGTCGGTTCTATCAAAACCCATCGGGCTTTTTTATCTGAAGTTGCTGCACGTACACAAATGCAAGTTTTACATGTCGATTACCCGCTCGCACCTGAAAGTAAATTCCCTGAAGCAAGTGATGCGATTTATGATATTTATCAGCAACTTTTAGATCAAGGCGTGCTAGCGAAAGACATTATTGTGTCAGGTGATTCTTGTGGAGCGAATCTGGCTTTGGCACTCGCCTTACGAATCAAAGAAGAAAATAAGCAACAACTCCCTAGCGCTTTAATCCTAATGTCACCCTTCTTAGACCTGACCTTAACAGGCGAGTCTTTACGCTATAATCAGAAGCATGATGCTTTACTGTCAATCGAAGCACTTGAATCTGGTATTGATTTTTACGTACCGAAAAACATGGATCGTTCTTTACCCCCACTTTCGCCTATTTTCGGAGATTTTGCAGGGTTGCCTCCAACCTTGGTTCAAATTGGTTCTAAAGAAATTCTTTTGTCAGATGCGCAACGTTTCGAAGAAAAAGCCAAAGCTGCTGGTGTCCAAGTCAATTACAAGCTATATACGGGAATGTGGCATAATTTCCAAATGTTTAGCCCATGGTTTGATGAAGCAAAACAATCTTTAGCAGATATTGCTGAATTTGCTCATAAAATTGACAAAGATTGATCCCAATATTGACCAAATAATGAACAACAGATGATTTTAAAAACCAAACTGTTGTTCATCTTTAAAAATAAAATAATCAATTTAAAAAATGAGCATTCACTAGAATAATAACCATACAATTCATTGAAACTATATTGCTTGTCAGATTTATGTTTAGTGCTTTTTCAAATTTCAACAGACTCTTAACCTATACTACAAAATTAATCACATTTTTTTAAATTATGTATATATCCTTCAAGTATTTACTTAAACTTTAGTTTGAGTTTAAGTCAATAAATTGCTACATTCTAGGCATCAACAATAAAAATCCAAGTGTGGATGGATTAGATTATGCGTAATAAAATTTATTCCGAAAAACGACGTAAAATTCATTCATTATTCAATCAAGTATTGAAACACTCATTTATTGCCAAATTAATATATAAAAACCAACTGAGTAACAGTTTGGAAATCGACCCACATACAGGTATTTATAATCAGTTTGCAATTAATACCTATTTAAAAGAATTACATCCTCAGACTGATTCTAACTTTGGTATCATTTTGCTTAGTGTTGATAACTTGTGTGAAATCAAGAACAAATACAATCTAAAAATTGCCCATAAAGCTTTAGCGGCTATAGCCCAAGAGTTATTACAAAATATCCGTGAAACTGACCTTGTTGGCCGCTATAGCGAATCTGAATTTATTTTAATTCTCAGTGATGTTACTCAGGATCAAGCACGTCATATCGCAGATCGTCTATCACGTTTAATTAATCATTATGATTTAAAGATCAACAACAAAGTCATCCCACTTCAAACAAGTTGTGGTGCATCTGTTTCTAAACATGACAGCATGAGTAATGCAGTGTTACAACAAGCAGATCAAGCATTATATATTGCGAAAACCAATCGTAAACCTTGTTATTCGGGCACAGGTGTTTTGTCTTAAAACATCTGTATATTTAAAAATTAATTACACCACTATTTACTTTATATTAATAATAAAATACCTGTTTATTAACAAATAAATGATAACAATTCTTTGTTTTAATAAATTTTAATCACTATAATTTAAAAAATTATTAATCAGTACTTAATGAATTACAGCTTGAAAAACCCTGGAATAATTATGAATGAAGGTATCGAATATAAGACTTAATCATTACTGGCAAAAGCTGAAACAACAATTAGATTCAAATATCATTATGAATTGGAGCAGTTTACATAAATGTATCTTGATTCTGTTCCTGACTGTTGCCCTTCATTTATCATGGATCGTATGGAAAATTTTTATCCTGTTAAATCCAGAAACTTGGCAATGGGTCAATATCTCCTTGATTCGTTCACAACTTGTGGTCAATGCTGGCTCAACCCTACTGCTTTTTTTTCTGATTGCATTTTGTTATTTCTTTCAAAATAAAAAATGGGCGAACACTATCCTCCCCCATATTGTCATCAGTATTTTTATTCTTTTAATGCTTGCTGATGGTTTCCTCGTTGGTATCTATAGTCCAGCTACTGTTTTTGCATTTGTTTGTATTTCTGGTGTGGGTTTAATCTTATTCAATAGAAAAATTATTTATCTGCAAATTAGCACTGCACTACTGTTCTATATTTCAATGATGCTTTGTACTTATTGGCGCATCATTCCGTATGCCCCAATTTTTAATACACATATATTAGAAAATAATCGGCATGATAACCCGTTCTGGGTAGGAACAATGCTATATTTTATTATTCCTATTTTAATTGTATGTTTGATTTTATGTGAGATTTTACTGTCTCAGTGGCGACATAGAGAGTCATTAATCAAAAAACTCAGTGAAATTGACCCACTGACCAATTTATATAATCGTCGTTTTTTTAATGAAAAGCTTGATGATATCCAAAATAAGCAAACCGAATATGCCATTATCTTGATTGATATTGATCATTTCAAAGAAATCAATGACTTATATGGACATCATTTTGGTGATGAAGCATTGTGTCAAGTTGCCAAATTATTATCATCTCACATTCGTCAGTCGGATATTGTGGCTCGTTATGGCGGTGAAGAATTTATTATTGCCTTACCTGAAACCTCTTTAAACATTGCTCAAGCACTTGCTGAACGCTGTCGATTGGCGATTCAAAACCAAGTGCTTGAATCCCTTGATCATCATTATGTTCAGCTGACCGCCAGTTTTGGTATTGCCACCTCCAGTGACGATGACAATATTAGTAAAATTATTCATCTGGCAGACAAAGCGCTATATCGGGCCAAACAGTCTGGGCGCAATCAAGTACAGCTCTACCGCGCTCAAATCAATGAAATAGCTTAGCAGTATTCAATAGATTAAACCTGACTGCGATATTGCTCTTCACATGCTACAAATCGAAATTCTGCTTGCGCTTCTGCTATCCATTGCTGTACAGCAGGGACGGCTAATATCTTGTCGATATAACGTTGACTGTTTGCTGATACTGCAATGCCATAACCCATAAACCGCATCACAACTGGCGCATAAAAAGCATCGACAATAGTAAACTCATCACCACATAAAAAACTGTCAGAGTCTGGTCGCTCCGACCATAATTGTTCAATCCGTTTTACATCTTGCTGTAGTTTTAAATTTTCCTGCCAAAGCTGTGCACCAATATGCTTTAAATCAGCATCTAAATTCATATCACAACAACTACGCAAAGCCATAAAACTACTGTGCATTTCAGCGGACATCGATCTTGCGCGTGCACGTTGTTTTACATCTTGAGGCCACAATTGTTTTTCAGGAAACTTTTCTGCCAGATATTCACAAATCGCCAAAGAATCCCAAACTAAAAAGCCATCGTCTACTAAAGCTGGGACTTTGCCAGTTGGGTTTATTTTTAAAATACTTTGTTTAAATTGGCTATCAAGGTCAAAGTGATCAAAAGGGATTAGGTGCTCTGTAAATGAAATATTAAAATGCTGAATCACTAACCATGGACGCATCGACCAAGTCGAGTAATTTTTATCACCAATAAACAGTTCTAACATTTTAATACTCCTGTGTTTATTGCTTATTTTGAACTCAGCATACACAAGATAAGACTATTCTAAAAGCATTTCGAAAATTGCTCGCTTTGAAAACAAATCAAGGAGTAGATCAACTACTCCTTGACGATGTATCAGACTGAATTGATTAGAATAAGAATGCCACACCTAAACCAGCTTTATAACTACGGTCTCGCCCTTCCAAATCGACACCCACACTTCCATCAAGTTGGGTACGCTCATTAACCGCATAGATCAAACCAGAGCCTAGACCATACTTATAGTTTTGGCTTTCTGTTTTTGAATAGACAAACTCAGAGAACCCTGAAAGGTTACCGGCAATTTTATAACCGACAGTAGGTACAGCGGTCACTGACCAATGCCCATCTTGCACAGCATAGTTCATGGTGATTCCAGTATTGACCAAATCGTTATACTGATAATCTAATGATGTGCCGATGCTATAAATATCATCTTCTTCACTAAAACCATCATTGCCCGTTGCAATCAAGGCTTGAGCCAAAATCGCCATGGATAATTTATCATCTTTTAAGTCGATGGCTTTTTTAATCCCAATAGAAACATCACCTAAGCCAGAGTCATCCTCTTTAATGCCTTTGTACTTGGTTTGTGTCCAAGCTGGACCCTGCCAGCCTAACTGTAACTCCATACTAGAGGTTAAACCGGTACGGAGCAGCATATCGCCATTGAGGGTTACAGTTTTTGCTTTTGCGCCATCTACCTTAGTTTCTGTATAGGTCGCACTTGGTAGACCATGCTCCCAAGCCAATTGACCCACTGGCGTGATTCCTGTTCCAAAACCAGTTCCAGGACGATCAAAAGAAAATTCTGCTGCCATTGCGCTTATACTTAGACTCGAAGCAAGGGCTAATGTGATTCTATTTAAAATTGCCATATGAAGACTCAAAATTTACGATAATTCTTTGGACATTTTCGCACCGCGACTACGTAGTAACTCTAAAGATTCTTTCTCTTCAGGTAAAGCCTGAGACCAATCTATTTGATCAAATTCACAATCAAAGAACAAATCACTGATCGAGGATAAAATGGTCTTACCTTCTTCATCTTTGGTGTTCGGGTCAACCTTATGATCTAAAAGCTTATGAATTGCAGGTACACAGGCTGCGCTTGCTGCATCCCACAGTGGACCATAGCACTCTTCAGTGTCCCACAAATAAAAGTTTGCTTTGGCACTAATTAAAGCATCCAAAATATCTAAATGCGGTTGTAAATCTTGTGCTTTTTGTTCTGCCGTTAAAGGATGACCTGCTTCATAGGCATCACAAATTTTTTCCCACCATTTAAACAATCCATCTGACCAAATTGAAACAGCTGGTCCTTTTTCAGGTTCCATAAAGTTAGGATCAAATCCATCTGCAAGCAAACGTTTGACTTGAGCAAGGTCTAAATCTTCTAAAGCCTGTATAAAGACTTGTTGTTGTGCTGATAACATTTTGATCTCACTATTCTATTCCTATACAACATTATGACGAATATTTTTAAAATAGCTTTGAAAAATTTTAATCGTGTCGCTTTTATTTTATAAATGGCATTTATTGTTCATTTATGACAAAGAAGACAATCAAGGACTGTTTTAAAACCATAAAATTGAAGACCATAAAAAAGCCCCGAAGGGCTTTTTATAAGATCATGCTTCATCTGCATCAGCAAGTTCTAGTTTTCCACCACGTGGATTTTCAATTTTTTCTAATACGTGCTCTAGGCTACGCTTTACGCGATCTATCGCACCGTGTAATGAAAGATCAATGTTTTTCGCTCGATGTTTTACCACGACTGGCTTCAAACCCGCTGCTTTGACCTCAATCATACACTGGATATCATCCGCCCCACCTTTGTCACCGTTCTCATCACTGATATGAACTGAAAACTGGGTAATACGTTCGCTATGACGTTGGAATTCTTGATTTAGCTCATCGCGTACGTAAGTAATTAAACGATCACTATTTCTAATATTTTTATCTGTACGGATTTCTATATTCATAAAAAACATCCTCTTTCTAATCAAAAAACGAGTGCAAAACTTATATTTTCGGCACACTTTGCGCCTGCTGTATAAGACAGCTTTTCACCTACAATAAATTGGAACCGTAACTCCTCTATTGCAAAGATGAACACTTTTAACGATCTGCAGATAGGTGTTCTTATACATTCAATATCAGGCCATATTGGAAAATATGCAAGTAGATTTTTAACTTTTTTATGAAAAGAATATGAAAAATGACATCTTGTTACGTTACTTTATAATTAAATGATTTAATTGATTTTTTAATGACTAATCCTGACTAAAAACATCAGCTATGTTTAATTCTTAAGCTTTTAATGGATATAAATTTTAAATCTTTGCTTTAAATATGCGACTCACGTTTTAAAACATTTCACCTCTTGATGTTTACATATTTATTTACGTTCCATCTAATTTTCGCTTTATTTTTATTTAAGAATCTGTATTCTTGAAGCGCTTTTCTTGGGGGAAAGGAAGAATTCATGAAACTTACACAAATTACGGCTATCTGCGCAATCGCTTCAACTGCAACTTTGGCTCAAGCTGCGCCTGTTTGGCAAGATTTTAGTATTACTGGTCTTTATGGTGAAAACTATGAACTAACACCAGATGAGAAACAATCTACCATTACTTTTGAGTATGCTGCCAAACTTAAATACGGTGATTTCTTTGCCTTTGCTGACCGTACCAACAGTGATGGTCAGTCGGATACTTATTTTGAGGTTTCTCCACGTCTTAGCCTAGGTGCTGTTTCTGGGAAAAAACTTGAATTAGGCCCAATTAAAGACGTATTAATTGCGACCACTTGGGAAGGTGGTAAAGATATGAACAACTACCTATATGGTGTTGGTGTTGATTTAGCCATTCCTTATTTTCAATATGCGCAATTAAATTTCTACCGTGCCAATAATGAAATCCAAGAAGATGACTATCAATTGACGTTTACTTACGGAATTCCATTTAAAATTGCATCTGAAGAATTCCTTGTAGATGGTTTCCTAGATTGGTCAACTGCAGAAAAAGATCAAGTTGCTCACTCAAGCGAGTTGAACTGGACGACACAATGGAAATGGAATGCAGGTAAACACATTTCTCCAGATACGCGTCTATATCTTGGTGTTGAACACTCTGTATGGCACAACAAATACGGTGTTCCAGGCAAAGACGAAAATAATGTCAGCGCTTTAATCAAGTACCATTTCTAAGACTGAGCTAAACCTATTAATCAAAAAGCAAAACTTTGGTTTTGCTTTTTTTATTGCCCTTAAAAATAATTCTTTTTAGAATACCCCTATCAATTTTCCATTGACCTGTATCCATGAATTTTCAGATCCGCCCTGCTCAAGCTTCTGACCTAACTGAGATTATGCGTATTTATAATCATGAAATTGCAACAGGTTTAGCAACATGGAACAGCCAATTAAAGACTTTCGCAGATTACCAACAGTGGTTTATAGAATTACAACAACAGCAATTTCCGCTTTTTGTTGCTGAAGAAACAACGACTCATGCCATTGCAGGCTATGCCGATTATGCAAGCTTTAGAGCAATCAACGGTTATCTATATACAGTTGAGCACTCTGTTTATATCGACCCAGAATTTACTCGACAAGGGCTCGGCAAACGCTTAATGCTGAAATTGATTGAACATGCTCAACAGCACAATATCCACGTTATGGTTGCTGCAATTGACCACGAAAATACTGGTTCGATTTATCTACACCAACAACTCGGATTTAAACAAACAGGTTATATGCCACAAGTCGGACAAAAATTTGGGCAGTGGCGTGATTTGGTGTTGATGCAATTAAATTTTGATTAAAATAGAGCAGTATTTATACAGCATCCGTCGTAAATTTTTTTTGTCGCTTTTTCAAAATCTGTTGTATAACCATAAACAATATTGCTGAACTTCAGAGCGAATATCGATGAATAAAATGATAATCAGTCTATTGGCACCATTTGCATTGATACTTAATACAGCAAGCCATGCTGCTGACTACGACTACGATGAACAAAATATAAAAAAGGGTTGTGCCAAACTCAGTCAATATCGTAAATTGGGACAAAAATTTTACGACCAGAAAAACTATAAAAAAGCGCTTGATCAGTTTCAAAGACAAGCATCTTGGAGTGCTTTTTGTCAGTCTGTGGGTGAAGAAGACACTGGCATTCGGGTTTCAGATAATGACATCGACATTGCCAATAATAATGTGGGTTTAACGTATAGCAAACTCAATCAACCCTTATGGGCAAGAGCGTGGTTTCAAATTAAACCCACAAAAACCAGTCAATTTAATTTAAAAAAGTTAGTAACACCAAAACCAAACAATGACTTAACAGGAGAATATGCCAGTTATGCAGGTTTTGGCGAATGGAATAATATCACCATTAAAAAACGTGATCAGAAATATCTCATTCAATTCACTGGTCTATGGATGGGTGCTCGAAGCCTACTTTATGGTCCAAATATTGGCGAATTTGAAACAGAAATCCCACTTCATGCCAAGAAAGCAAGCTATCGTTTTGAAAATTGTCAAATTGACATCAATTTCACCTATAACTCCTCTTTAGGCAATTTTATTAAAGTGAAAGAATTAAATGAACAAGCCGATTGTGGCTTTGGTATGAATGTTTCATCAACAGGCTATTATCAGAAAGTTGAGCCTCAATAATATAGGGTTTAACCACACCTCCCTTGACTCAGGGAGGTAAACAAAATGTTTTCACGATTCTGTTAAATCGCCACTAAATCACGAATCCCCTTTTCAGGCATTTCTTCACCGATGCCTTGTGCAACCACTTGACCACGTGCCATCACGGTATAGTTATCGGCCAGCTCCTCGGCAAAATCATAGAATTGCTCTACAAGTACAATCGCCATTTCGCCACCATCTGCCAATTTTCGAATCACTCGACCAATATCTTTAATAATCGAAGGCTGAATTCCTTCGGTCGGCTCATCTAAAATCAAAACTTTCGGCTCCGATGCTAAAGCACGTGCAATGGCTAATTGCTGTTGCTGTCCACCCGATAAATCACCGCCACGGCGATGTTTCATTTCGTCTAAGACAGGAAAAATTTCATATAAATGCTCAGGAACTTTACGGGTTTTTGCGCCTGAAAACTTCGCCATGCCGATCAAAATATTTTCCTCTACAGTCAGGGTTGAGAAAATATCACGCCCTTGAGGAACATAGGCCAAACCCGCGCGTACACGCTGTTCAGGGCTCATTTTAGCAATGTCTTTGCCATCCAATAAGATTTGCCCAGACTTAATCGGTAAAATTCCCATCAAACATTTTAATAAGGTGGTTTTACCCACACCATTCCGTCCCAAAACCACAGAACACTCACCAATCGGCGCAGTTAAAGTCACATCACGGAGAATGTGACTGCCCCCATAAAATTGATTGACGTCTTTTATTTCTAGCATATTGCTCCCCTTAACGTCCTAAATACTTTTCAATCACATCTTCATTGGCTTGTACTTCCGCCAAGGTTCCTTCTGCAAGAATGGCACCTTGTGCCAGCACAGTAACTTTCTCACTGATGGTGTCGATAAAGCTCATATCGTGCTCGACCACAATCAAGGTATGATTCTTTTTTAATTCCAAACATAACTCTGCTGTGCGTTCAGTTTCAGCATCGGTCATTCCCGCTACAGGTTCATCCAACAAGATCAGTTTAGGTCGTTGCATCAACAACATGCCAATTTCTAGCCACTGCTTTTGACCATGTGATAACAATCCCGCAGGCTTTTGAATAAACTCTTGTAAACGAATCTGTTGCAACGACTCATCCAAAGCCAACTGTGCATCGGGACTTAGCTTGCTAAAAAAACTTTTTTTCACGGTTTTGTCTTTTGGTGCAGCAAGGAGCAGATTTTCCATCACTGTAAAATTTTCAAATACAGTCGGTTTCTGAAACTTACGACCAATACCCGCTTCTGCAATTTGTTCAGTACTCATTTTGGCAAGATCATAGTTTTGACCAAAAAAGGCAGAACCTTCGGTAGGACGTGTTTTACCAGTGATCACATCCATCAATGTGGTTTTTCCCGCACCATTTGGCCCAATAATGCAGCGCAACTCCCCTTCTTCAATGTAAAGAGACAAATCATTTAAAGCGCGGAAAGAATCAAACCATACACTGACTTTTTCTAAGTAAAGTGCAATACCATGGCTGAAATCGGCACCTTCAGCTTTAGGACGACCATAGCCCTCACCGATTTGACCACCATGTTGCGAATTTAAGCCCAAATCTGACAATAGCTCTGACATTAGTGATCCTCCTTTTTAAAGCGCTCAAGCAATCCAATCACCCCTTTAGGGAGGAAGATGGTTACAACGATAAATAATGCACCAAGGATCAATAACCATATTTCAGGATATGCAACGGTAAAATAGGTTTTAACTCCATTGATCAGACCTGCACCTAGAATTGGGCCAATCAATGTGCCACGACCACCTGCTGCAACCCAAACCGCCATTTCAATCGAATTCACAGGATTCATTTCGCTTGGATTAATGATGCCTGCTTGTGGGACATACAATGCACCTGCAATTCCGGCAATCACCGCTGAAAGGACCCATGCCGACAGTTTGTACCACAGGGTACGATAGCCTAAATATTGCAACCGGTTTTCGCTATCACGGATTGCCCCCAACACTCGACCATAAGGCTTATTCATTAAACTACGTAAGCCGATAAAGCTCAGTAACAACACTAAGGCCGTAAGGAAACACAATGTTGCTCGCATAGAAGCAGAGGTAATATCCATCCCAAGAATGGTTTTAAATCCAGTAAAGCCATTGTTCCCGCCAAAACCTGTTTCATTGCGGAAAAACAACAGTGCAGCAGCAAAAGTCATGGCTTGGGTGATAATCGAAAAATACACACCTTTAATTTTGGAACGAAATGCAAAGAATCCAAAGATAAAGGCAATCACGCCTGGTACCAAAATCACCAAAGCCAAAGCCCATAAGAAATGCTGGGTTCCGACCCAATACCAAGGCAGCTCAGTCCAACTGAGAAAGCGCATAAAGTCAGGTAATTGCTCGCCTGCTGACTCTCGCATCAGGTACATACCAAAAGCATAACCACCCAAAGCAAAATATAACCCATGCCCCAGACTTAGAATGCCGGCATAACCCCAGACCAAATCCAAAGCCAGTGCAACCAAGGCGAGACACATGATTTTACCAATCAAAGTCACCCAATATGCTGAGAGGTGTAAGGCTGAATCTTGTGGTAACACATGAAACCACGGCAGAATCAGCATCACAGCGAAACATACAGCAATGGCAATTGCACTATAGGGTTTATCTGAAAGTAATGATGTGATTTTCATAGGCTTACTCCACAAAACGACCTTTGATAGCGAATAAACCTTGTGGGCGTTTTTGAATAAACAGAATCACAAGAACCAAGAGAATAATTTTGGCGAGCACTGCGCCCATACCAATTTCGAGAATTGTTCCACTCACACCTAAACCTAATGCGGCAAGCACAGCGCCCCAAACCTGACCAACGCCACCGACCACAACTACAAGGAAAGCATCAATAATATAGTTTTGCCCTAGGTCAGGTCCGACATTGCCAACTTGTGCCAAGGCACAGCCTGCCAGCCCTGCAAGTCCCGAACCCAGTCCAAAGGCCATCATATCGATTCGTGCAGAGCGAATACCGACAGCACGTGCCATCTGACGGTTTTGCGTCACTGCACGGACGAATAGACCAAATCGGGTTTTATTGAGCAGGTAAACCAGTAAAAGTAATACAGCGATGGTGAAGACGATGATCGCGATACGGTTATACGGCAGCATCAAACTAGGTGTAAGCGAAATCCCGCCTGAAAGCCATGAAATATTTGATACTTCCACATTCTGCGCACCAAAAATCATCCGGACCAATTGCATCAAAATAAGGCTGACACCAAAGGTCGCCAACAAGGTTTCTAACTGACGGCCATACAACGGGCGAATCACGGTTCGTTCTATCAACATGCCAATCAAAGCACTGACTAAAAACGCTGCTGGAATTGCTGCAATCAGGTACCAATCGACATAAGCACCCAAATGGGTTTTAAAGAAACTTTGCACCACATAAGTGGTATAAGCACCGATCATGATCAACTCGCCATGTGCCATATTGATCACACCGAGTAAGCCATAAGTAATCGCCAGTCCTAATGCTGCGAGCAATAAAATACTTGCGGTACTGAGGCCTGAAAAAACATGTCCTGTCCATTCACTGGCTTGAATGCGGGTTTTAATACTACTTTGCGCACTGACCAAAGCAGCCTTTAATTCTGGATTTAAGTTTGGCTGTGTTAGCGCTTGTTCGATGATCGCCAAAACATCAGGACGACTAGAATCTTTTAGGGTTTTAACCGCTTGAATTTTGGTGAGCGTATCTGGACTATTAAAATCAATTCGTGCTTTTAACTGGGCTAAACGTGCCTTCACTTTATTATTTTTTTCATTGAGATAAAGTTGGTTGATGACCTTAATATCCAGTTCATCTAAATTATTTTCCAAAATATCAATCGCAGCCAAACGCTGTGATGCATCTGGGGACTGTAACTTGATCTTCGCCTGACCAAAGCTCAAGGCTTTATGCAAGGTATTGACCAACGTCACTTGATTTAAATCAGCTGGCCAATCGGTAATTGCCTGTTCATCTGGATAACTGAACAGTTTATCGCCAGCTTTCATGATGTAGGTATTGCCCGAACTGTCGGTATAAAGCTCGTCGTTTTCGACATAGGCCACCAGCTTATCAAGCTCGTCTATACTTGCTGGCCATTGATTCAGCATCGCTCGACGCTTTGCAAAATCTGCACGTACAAATTTTTGAATGGCATCATCATGACTTGCCGCTGGCTGAGCGGATGACGATTGCGCACTATGCACAGATTCAGCAAAAATCTGTTGAATAAGAAATAATTGAGAGATCGTAAAAAAAAGTGCTGCGAGTTTCAGTCTAAGTGACATGTGCAACTCCCCCTATTTTTGTTTAAATACAATGACCTTTAAAGTTGAGTCATCAGTTAAGCCCACTATGCATATAGCGGGCTTTTGGGGTCGTAAAGCCTTTATTTAGGAATGTACGGGCTCCATGGTTCCGCTTTGATCGGTTGAGGGCTCTTGTAAACCACATCAAATTGTCCATCACCACGAATTTGTCCAATCATCACAGGCTTATGCAAGTGATGATTAGTAGCATCCATACTTAAGGTATAGCCAGACGGTGCTTTAAAGCTTTGACCTGCCATCGCTTCACGGACTTTATCTACATCCGTTGTTCCCGCTTTTTCAACGGCTTGTTTCCACATATTGATGCCAACGTAAGTGGCTTCCATTGGGTCATTGGTCACCAATTTACTGGCATTGGGTAGCTTATATTCCACTGCGTATTGCTTCATCTTATTGACGAATTCGGTATTCACTGGATTCTTCACAGACATGAAGTAGTTCCAAGATGCCAAATGCCCGACCAGTGGTTTGGTGTCGATCCCGCGTAATTCTTCTTCACCGACTGAAAAGGCCATCACAGGAATATCGGAAGCTTTTATGCCTTGGTTACCCAATTCACGATAGAACGGTACGTTAGAATCGCCATTGATGGTGGAAATAACCGCGGTCTTTTTACCCGCAGCGAATTTCTTAATATTGCCGACGATGGTTTGATAATTACTGTGTCCAAATGGTGTGTATTCTTCCATGATGTCTGCATCGGCAACACCTTTAGACTTTAAGAATGCACGTAAAATTTTGTTGGTGGTTCTCGGGTAAACATAGTCGGTACCTAATAGGACAAAACGTTGCGCCTTACCTCCCTCTTCACCCATTAAATATTCAACAGCAGGAATCGCTTGTTGGTTAGGTGCTGCACCTGTATAGAAAATATTTTTAGACTGTTCTTGGCCTTCGTATTGCACTGGATAGAACAACAGACCATTGAGCTCCTCTACAACTGGTAACACTGATTTACGAGAAACTGAAGTCCAGCAGCCAAAAATGACAGCGACTTTATCCTGAGTTATTAACTGGCGGGCTTTTTCAGCAAATAATGGCCAGTCTGATGCAGGATCGACAACAACGGGCTCAAGCTTTTTCCCCATCACCCCACCTTTGGCATTAATTTCATTGATTGCCATCAGTGCCGTATCTTTAAGCGACGTTTCAGAGATTGCCATGGTTCCAGACAATGAATGCAAGATGCCCACTTTAATTGTGTCACCGCCTGTAGCAGTTGCCGATTTATTTTCTGCTGCGGGTTTCGCTTCCGTTTTATCTGCGGGTTTTGAGCAAGCCGTCAGCGCAATGCTCCCCATCATTGCCACAGCGAGAAGTGTTTTTGAAAACATTTTTTGTTGGAACATCATCTTTTTCTCTCCAAACCTTTTGGTGCATTTTTGAATGCGCGATTTTGCTTTTACCTGACAGGCTTAATTCAATTTTTATGCCAAGTGGAGAATTTGTGATTTTATCGTTGAATATTTTTCCTGATAAAAAATAATAAAATCAAAATATTAGCTGCTATTATTTTTATATAAATTGAACACACATTGATAGGCATTAAATGCCTTTCAATCACTGGATATAGCCAGCACTTAGCAAGTGAAAATGCGAGATTAAAAGCCACACTGGTCAAATTAAGTGCGATTTTTTTTGTTTAAAATGAGCGATGAGAGTGCAAAAAATTTACCCAAAATTAAATTTTTAGGGCTTTCGGGATAAATTTTGCTTTACAGCACCAAACGATTTTTGACGGGATAATCCAATCCCTGAGATGTATGGCGTAGAGGCAAAAGAATAGGAGAAAAAAGAGAAAGATAATGCAGAAATTATTTGTACGACGAAGAATGTAATTCTGTTTGCATCAATGCGATGTTTCAGAGGTATCAAAAAAAATGATGCTCTGAGGCATCATTTTTTAAATATGAATGAGTTCAGCAATCAAACACTCAAATCAGCTAAATTACCTTTTTGCTCTAACCAGTCTTTACGATCACCTGACCTTTTTTTAGCAAGTAATTTGTCCAGTAAGCCTGTTGTGTGATGCGTGTCGTCCAAATCCAACTGCACCAAACGGCGCGTATTTGGATCTAAGGTGGTTTCACGCAATTGACTGGCGTTCATTTCACCCAAACCTTTAAATCGCGTAATTTGCGGGTTTTTAGATTTAACTCTCTTTAAGATAGCTTCTAACTCTTCGTTATCAAGCGCGTAATAAACATCTTTGGCATCATCGATACGGAACAATGGTGGCATTGCAACATATAGGTGCCCAGCATCGACCATTGCAGGGAAATGCTTGACGAAGAGTGCACAAAGCAAGGTCGCGATATGTAAACCATCTGAATCGGCATCGGCAAGAATACAAATTTTGCCATAACGTAATTCGGAAAGATCATCACTGCCCGGATCTACGCCAATCGCAATCGCAATATTATGCACTTCTTGAGAAGCCAACACCTCGTCAGAAGACACTTCCCAAGTATTTAAAATTTTCCCACGAATCGGCATGATCGCTTGGAAGTTTTTATCACGGGCTTGTTTTGCTGAACCACCCGCAGAGTCACCTTCGACAATAAACAGTTCTGATTCTTCAAGGGTATGACCGACGCAATCTGACAATTTTCCGGGCAGGGTTGGACCGGCAACAATCTTTTTACGTTCAACTTTTTTAGCTGCTTTTAAACGGCGACCCGCTTTCGCAATCACAATCTCAGCCAATTGCATGGCCACTTCAGAGTTTTGATTTAGCCAGAGTGCAAAAGCATCTTTGGCAATATTTAAAACAATGTTGGACGCTTCTCGGCTTGAAAGACGTTCTTTGGTTTGTCCTGAGAATTGTGGTTCTTGGAATTTAAGCGACAGAATATAATTGACCCCGTCCCAAACATCTTCAGCAGACAATTTGAGATTACGTGGCAACAAGTTACGTAACTCACAAAACTCACGCATAGCATCGGTAACACCTGAGCGTAACCCGTTTACATGGGTTCCCCCTTGTGCTGTCGGGATCAAATTCACATAACTTTCCTGAATTTGTTCACCACCCTCAGCATTCCAGCAAATTGCAAACTCAGCACTAGCACGTTCAGCTTCACCTGTTGCAACAAAGGCAGGATCTGGAATGATTTCACGATCTTGTAATTCATCCATCAAATAGTCGACGAGACCATTTTCAAACTGCCATTCAATTTTTTCGTCATTAATCTGGTCAATATAATTAATTTGTAGACCAGCAGCCAATACAGCTTTGGCTTTGAGATTATGTTTTAACGCTTTTAAAGCAAATTTAGGAGAGTCAAAATATTTCGCTTCTGGCCAAAAATGTACTGTTGTCCCCGTAGCACGTTTTGGCGCTTTGCCTTCCAAAACCTCTAAAGGCGCAACAGGTTCACCATGTTCAAACGCCATTTTATAAAGATTGCCGTGGCGTTGAACTTCAACTTCAACACGATCGGACAAGGCATTGACCACGGAAATTCCGACACCATGCAAACCGCCCGAAAACTGATAGTTATCGGTGCTAAATTTACCGCCCGCATGCAGTTTCGTTAGGATAATTTCAATCCCGCTTTGTCCATATTCAGGATGAATATCGACTGGCATACCACGTCCATTGTCTTCGACCGACAACGAACCATCTTTATATACCGTGACAGTAATTTTATTGGCATGTCCTGCAAGTGCCTCATCGACAGCATTATCAATTACTTCTTGCGCCAAATGGTTTGGACGAGTGGTATCGGTATACATACCTGGACGGCGACGTACAGGATCTAGACCAGATAATACTTCAAGTGATTGGGCCGTATATTGAGACACGTTGAGTTTTTTCCTTTTATTTTACGGAGTATGATAAAAATTCCAGAATCATGGGTATTTTATCTGCAAAATCTTCCATCGCATGATTACCGTGCATTTCTGTCATGATCAATGATGTGTGTGGAGCTGCACTATAATACCGTTCAGCGTCACGATAATCTAAAACTTCATCACCTTGTTGCAATAAGACCAGTATTTTGTCTGCATCTTGTACAAACGGCACGGCAATCGCTTCCAAGTAGTTAAGTTGTAAACGATCTAAAGTCCATTGTTCATTGATCTTATAGGGAATTTGTTCAATCCCAAATAAGTTACTGAACAATTGCCATGGTCGCATAGCTGGATTAATTAAAACAGCAGGCACACCATATTTTGCGACCAATTGTGTCGCATAAAAGCCACCAAAGCTACTCCCCACCAGTGCAACATCAGGCAATTTTTCAATGAGCGCTGAAATTTGATCTATAACCAGTTGCGGATGCTGGTTTAAATCAGGCAAATGCACACTATGCGATGAATAGCATCGACAATAATCATCTAGTTGTTGCCCTTTTATTGATAAAGGACTACTTTTAAAACCATGTAAATAAATAATATTCATTGAAAATAGTTTGCTTTTTTACCACCAATGTTTTAATTTTTAATGTGATTCAAATCACATTATTGTTTTAATTTGTATATGTCGGGATATTGTCCGACAAAAAACTAAAACTTAATCGCAATTATCGGTATTTTAAATAGCGTTCAGGATGAACAAGATAAGATGATTGCCTAGGGATTTATACATTGATCTACAGCAAAAATAAAGTCTTTGTTCCAGATCAATATGGATGAGGAAATAACAATGCCAAGCTTAACCCCTTTACACGAAACCTATTGTAAGTGGGATCGTTCGCCTCCAAGTCAGGCCGACGTATTAGAAGGTTTAGCGCAGTTAGTGAGTACGCCACTCAGTGGCATGGTTCAAGACTTCATCCAGTCGATTCAACGTGAAATGTTGCTGAGTATTTTTGGCTTAAGTAAACAAAAAGCCAAACGATTCCAATCCCGTCCAATTGTCGATAAATTCTATCAATTTGGTTATCACGCATTGCAAAATTATGGTAGCCACCTGATTGCTCCAATTTTACGTAAAACCATTGAACGTTTTCCAAATTTACATGATAAGCCATTGACCTCTCACATGACTTTTTTGGTCAGTGTTTTAAATGGGGTACTGGGCGATTATTTGTTGGCAACTCATAATCCGCTCGCACTGTCGCCTGTGCTCTATGATCATTATGGTTCATTACAGCAAGGTGATTTGGCTGGCCGTGTGGTGATTTTCTCTCACGGTTTATGTATGAATTATCAAGACTGGACCAATCGTAACAATGGCGGTATTGGTGAGAAACTCTTGGCGCAACGTGATCACAACACCATGTTGTATTTTCACTACAATACTGGACGCAGAATTTCAGCCAATGGACGTTCATTGGCAAATCTTTTAGAAGATTTAATCAAACGTAACCCTCGCATTACCAGCATTGATTTAATTGGGCACAGTATGGGCGGCTTGGTTTCTCGCAGTGCGCTGTTCTATGGCAAACAAAACATGCACCAGTGGTTCCACATGGTTGAGAATCTGGTTTGTATTGGTTCTCCGCATCATGGTGCGTTATTAGAACGTTTCGGATTTGCCATGCAAGAGAAAGTGGGTAATTTCCCGATTGTTAAAATGATCAGCCATATCGTCAATATCCGCAGTAATGGCATCTTAGACTTGCGTTATGGAAGTGTTCGAGATGATGACTGGGAGCATAACAATGCCCGTATTGGTTTGATGGATGACAACCGCAAACCAGCTCCGCTACCGTCGCATATCAATACCTTTTTAATTGCAGGTACCTTGGAATTTGAAAACCGCAAAAACCGCACCTTAAAAGTGATTGGCGACTATCTGGTCAGTGTTAAAAGTGCCTTGGGTGAACACCCGAACCCACGTTTCCAGTTGAAATTACCTGAATCGCATAAAGCTGTGTTTTATGGCTTAAACCATCTAGAGATTCAATATCATCCTTTGGTTTCGGAACAAATTGCCAAATGGTTTTATCCGCACCATGATGAATTGGCAGAAGAACAAATTCGCAAATATTTGATTAAATTAGAAAGTATGCAAGGGATTGTTGAGACCTAATTGCAAAAAAGCTGATCTTCAATCAGCCTTTTTTGCTATTTCACTTCAATTTGATAAGACTTGTTCTGCTGAGGATCAATCATGTCACCATATTCATCAAAGTTTGATTTTTCTGCACATTGGGTATCGATCAATAAGCGTTGATTTTTTGCAATAAAGCCTTGTTTTAATTCACAAGTCCAAGCTTTATTATAAAATTTTTGGCTGAGCTTTTTGCCTGTTAAATCAAATTGCGTCACCTCAATCAGCGACTGGGCAAGCGTTCTAGCAGGATGGCTCTGCGATACAGACAATACGTAGTATCTGCCACCATGTAATTGACAGTCTTCAATTCGACTTGAAAAATAATCTGGATCGACAATAAATTTTTTAAATGGCTGAGCACCCAATTTGATATAGGAAACATCGGCTGGAATGGTGTCATCAAATTTAGATTTAAACTGACAAGACACATCTTTACTGACCACATTGCTGGCTGGTTTTGCAGAGACTTGTGCTGTAGCCAAACAGACCAGTATGCCGATCCCGGCTAAATTTATTTTATGATTCATGATTTTGCTTGATTTATAAATAATTGAAGTTTATATGAAAAAAGAGCCAGTTTAGACTGGCTCTTAATGTTTTTAAATTAGTACTTTCTAAACAACTGCCACAGACTGATCAATGCCAATACACTGAAAAACAGTAATGACCAAACAGGTAAAGACTGTCCTAAGAAAGTCCAATCAACCATGGCACATTCGCCAGAACCCTTAAGCACATTTTCAAACACAGCCTTTAAAGGCAAAGTGTTGACCCAATAGTCCAGACCGGGACCACAACTCGGGACCTGATCTTTGGGTAGGTTCTGTAGCCACACATGACGAGCAGCAACACCAACTGACCAAGAAATCGCAGCTAAACCCAAAAAGCTATAAATGCGTTTAAATACATTTGTTTTTGGGTTATGCAAAAAGGCAATCAGTGAAATTAGCCCTAGACCAATCAATCCAATACGTTGAAATACGCATAGTGGACATGGCTCAAGGCCTTGTACATGCTCTAAATAGAGCGCAAATGACATACCAATCACACTTGCCAAAAATAAAAGACCACTTACGAAGCGATAACTACGCCATTGCATGGAACTTCCTCATTATCTAATCAATGCTTTATCTAAATTTACTCAGATAATCCTCGAAACTTATACTTGTATTTTGTTCAAGTTGCTGTTGTTCTGCGAGAGATGTTCGAGTAAGCCCCTCAAAATACGCTAAAGTTTCCGGACTTAATACATGTTGTTCGTAACTTTGGATATGTTGATTGGCCATATAGCCACCAAAATTCCATGTACCACCTTGCTCTACAGTATCGGCAATCACATGCGCTGATAGTGTTTCATCCACATCATCAATACGTGTTTGCATCACCGTCAATGCTTGACGATATAAATCTGTTGCATAGGATTGGTTGAGTAGATCTGCAAGTGGTTGCATGGCGGTGACATGCTGTTGAATCCACTCAAGTAATGGATATTCAACACCCGCTTCAATGATTTTCGCATTTGGCGCACGACCACGATTGACCACTTCAGCCTGATTTTGCTCAATAATATCTTGTTCTTCATCCCATAAATCTGGGCTTTCTTTAAGCAAGCAATACAACGCAACCACTTCCAAGAAGCCTGCTGTATCCTCATCGATGCCAATCGCACTGTATGGATTTACATCTACCGCGCGTAACTCAACATAGCCAATCCCACGATTTGACAAGGCCTGAGATGGCGTTTCCCCTGCTTGTGGCACTTGTTTTGGACGGACTAAGCTGTAGTATTCATTTTCAATTTGTAAGACGTGATCATTAATTTGAATCGGCTGACCATTGGCATCGTTTAAACCTAAATGACTAAACTGTGCATAAGGTGAATTGACTGCTTTTTGTAATTCAGCCACATAACTTTCTAAATTATTGTAATGAATACCCAATTGTTTTTGTGCAGAATTTTGATAACCAAAACGCCCCATACGCAATGCTGTGGCATAAGGTAGAAATAATGTGCCTTTGATTAAAGGCAACAATTGATGCTCACGCCCTGTCATAAAGCATTTACAGACTGAAGGGCTTGCCCCTACCAAATACATCACAAGAGGAGTTAAACGAATAAAGTTACGGATCAACCCAAGATAACGATGACTGCGATAATCTTGCAGGCTTAATGATTTAAGCGCTTGATTTCTTTCGTGTTGTTGTAATTGTTCAAATAACGCATCTGGGAAAGACACATTATAATGCACACCCGAAATCGTCTGCATACGGCGCCCATAACGAATGCCGAGCCCATGACGATATAAGGTTTTGAATTGACCAATATTGGATGTGCCATATTGCGCCAAACGGATATTTTCTTCTTTGTCATCCAGCATACATGGCATGGACAAAGTCCACAGCTTTTCATCATTTTCTAAATGACGATGAACAACAGCATGTACATCTGTTAAAAAGCTTAACGCTTCAGGAATGCTTTCTTTGGGAGGTGTAATAAACTCCATCAAAGCTTCTGAATAATCTGTGGTGATATGCGGATGTGTTAGGGCTGAGCCTAAAGACTGAGGATGATCAGCCTGTGATAAAAAGCCATTACTTTGCATACGCAGGCTTTCACGTTCGATGCCACGTAACATGCCTCTGAATAAGGTAGAATCCACCCAATTTGGTACTAAAGATTGGGAAATCGTTTCGGGTTGACTCATACTTACTCGCTTATCTTAAAGAATTTTTTAAAATAAAATGTTTTGATGCGCGCAGTATAACGTTATTTATCGATATACACGTATAAGCATCGTTGTTTTAAATGAATTATTCACTTTATTTCGGAAAAGTTTTTAACACAAACTACCTCTACAAGACATCTAAAATTTGTGATTTTATAGAAAAATTACCACTAAAGAATTGTAACTACTATGAATTATCAAGAAATTATCGATTTTTGGTTTAGTGAAGAAACTCAGCCATTTTGGTTCGCAAAAAGTGACGCATTCGATCAAACTTTGCACCAGCGATTTGCACATACCTTGGATCAAGCCAAACATTGTGAACTATGGACTTGGCGTGCCACAGCAGAAGGTCGCTTGGCTGAAATTATTGTTTTAGACCAATTCTCGCGTAATTTGTATCGAGATCATGCTGAATCTTTTGCACAAGATGCCTTGGCACTTGCGCTAGCACAAGAAGCAATTCAGCTAAATTTAGATCAGCAATTAAGCCCCGAACAGCGTTCATTTCTGTATATGCCATTTATGCACAGTGAATCAAAAATTATTCATATCCAAGCTTTACAGCTTTTTGAAGAGTTGGGCAATCCTCTCAATTTAGATTTTGAGAAAAAGCATAAAGTGATTATTGATCGTTTTGGGCGTTATCCTCACCGTAATCAAATTTTAGGGCGAAGCTCAACGGCAGAAGAAATTGAATTTTTAAAACAGCCGAATAGTCATTTTTAATCCTATTTATTTTTATCTCAACAGCTTATGCAGAAATATTTTGCATAAGCTGTTTGACCAGCGCATCAAAGCATACTGATTCATCAGAACAGCAAACGTTAGAAAACATAGCTGTGTTTAATAATGGTATTTTCAATCATTTCTGCATGTATGGACTTTAACTGCTGTTCATGCGAGTCAAAACTTGGAAATAGCGGTATGCCCTTTCCAAGAAGAACAGGCATGATAAAAACCTCTAAAGTATTGAGCAGCTTCTGTTCAATAAAAGTATTCTGCAATTGCGTTCCACCGACAATCCAGACATTGCCGTTATAATTCTGTTTGAGGTGCTCAACAAGTTCATCCACACCTAAGTTCCACCGCGAAAGCGAGGCATGAGTTAAAGCCAAATCAGGATTAGAAGTGACGATAAATCCTTTCTGGTTTGGATAAGGCCACGCCTCAGCAAAAGAACAAATCACTTCATAGGTTTTACGCCCCATAATCACAATATCGATATCTTGGATAAAATCATCATATCCACAGTCAATACTTTGAAATGGCGCTAAAAATGCTACAGACCCATCTGGTGTTGCGATATAGCCATCTGCGCTTGTTGCAATATAACCTTTAATTTGAATACTCATTCAACTCTACTCTCAACAGTCTTCATTTTTTATCATGGATCAAATACGCATAATACCGTGCTTATTGTTTAAACTTTACGTGAACAGTCATTTATCTTGTTGAGTATCATCCTGAATTAACAAAATTCTTCTTGAAATTCATTGTCAGTCCATCAATTTAGAGCAATATACTGAGGATTATAAATTCATTAAATTCCATCCAGAAGAATGGAAAGGAGAGACACATGAACAAAGTACTCATTGGTCTAACTATTGCAGTGGCGCTCACCATCACAGGTTGTGCGACGACACCAAGCAAACCACGTACCTTTGACCAACTTGGGCAATACACTACGGTTCCACTTAACGATCATAGCTATCGCATCAGCTTCCAAGGCAATAGCAATATGAGTTTTGGAACAGCTGAAGAAATTAATCTTGTTAAAGCCGCACAAACCACGCTTTTAAATGGATTTACCTATTTCAAGGTTTTAGATGACCCAAGCAATCGCACTCAGCAACCGCCTCGTAAAGCGGTAGTTTACCCATCATCAAACTACTATCCATATGGCTGGGGCTATCGTCGTCATCCAGTGTTCTGGAATGACCCATTTTATGATATGCCACAAGTGGTGACCATTGACCCTGTGCAAATTTCCTATACGATAGAATGTTATAAAGATAAAAAGTCATCGCCAAATGATGCATTTGACGCTCGTCTGATTTTGCAATCTTTAGGACAAAAATATGGTGTTAGTCCGACAGGACAAGTACTGCAACCACAGCCTGATGCGGTAACATCAACGAAATAAAAATGCAGAAATCTATTTAGGAAAATGAATGAGCGGAATTGAACAAAGTGAAGTTCTCAATGAAATTCCAAACTTAGATCGAAGCAAACGCTTTGCGACCATCGCCTTGGTGGTGGCTGTTGTCGCATGGTTTGCTTTGATCATTTCCGCCAAACTGATGCCTGAGTATGCTTGGTTTATTCATATTCTCATGCTGGGTGCTGAAGCTGGCGTGGTCGGTGGCTTAGCCGATTGGTATGCGATTACCGTGTTGTTTCGTAATCCCTTTGGGAAAATTCCCATTCCTAAATTTCTCAAAGATCACACCGAAATCATTCCACGTAATAAAGCACGTATTGCGGAATCGATGGGTAAATTTGTCCAAGAAAATTTTCTCTCCCCACAAATTGTTGAACGTAGTTTAAAAAGTATTGATCTTAGTTTTGCTGTCGGTCAATGGCTGGCCAATTCTAAAAATAACGGTCAAGTGGTGGACGTAATTCAACAGACTGTCCCTAAAATTTTCGAATTTGTCGGGCAAGACCAAATTGGACGCTTTATTCAAAACAACAGTGTGCAATGGGTTCGAAATACTCGAATGAACCAATTGGCAAGTGAAATGCTGCGTGCAGTTTTAGAAAATGATTTCCATCAAGATGTATTACAACGTGGACTAGATATTGCCCATGAATGGATGATGACCCATCCTGAAAAAACCCGTGAAATCACTCAAACCATGTTTAAAGAGCTTGGTGTTTCACGCCTTGCCAAAGGTGCCAGCTGGATTGGGATTGATGTTGAGCAACGGACCATTGATTCAGTGATTGAAAAAGTGGAATCCATGCTTGCTGATCAGGAACATCCTATTCGTCAAAAAATTGAAGAAGCTGCACATGAGCTTATGCTGCAACTGGCGGATAACAATAGTCATGCCAGCATAAGTTTAAATGAAACCAAGAATGCCCTTTTAGACAGCGAACCGGTACTCAACTTTATTACAGGTGCTGTGGTGATTTTGTGTGATGCGGCTAAATCTGACTTGCTTAAAGTAGACTCGGGCATTGCCATGAATTTACGTATCGCCATTCAACAGCTTGGTGAAAACTTGATGCAAAATCAGTCAGTACGTGAATTGCTGAATGATCGAATCAGCGGAATTGCCATCAATTTAAGTGACCAATATAGTGAGAAAGTGATTAAGTTTATTAGTCAACGTATCCATGAGTGGGACTCTACCGAAATGATCGCCAAGATTGAAAATGAGGTAGGCGGTGATTTACATATGATTCGTGTTAATGGTGTTGTGGTTGGTGCATTTATTGGTCTAAGTTTAGGTGTGATTCGTGCTGTGATTGATTTTGCGATTTAAGAATATAAAAAATGGGAGTCTAGCTCCCATTTTTTAACACTGCACTTTTATCAATTTAAATGCTGTATCAATCAATCGCATAATTGATGGTCACGACAACACGCGCAATTTTATTAATGGTAGCTTTGTCATAAGCACCGCCATAATCACTGTCATCATCAGAACCACTTTCAGGTAAAATATAAAACGCACCCTGACTTGCAGAACGCATTGCACCGACTTTTACCCCACCAACTTTTGCAAACTCATTGGCACGGCTATGCGCATTTTTAGTTGCATTGGCGATCAATGACATTTTTATTTCTTCTAGATTCGACACCAAATACTGCGGTTTTTGCTCGATGGCGATGCCTTTTTCATCTAATAAATACGCATCTTTTGCGGCTTTCTCAATCTTTTGAATATCACGACTATTTATCACTAGCGATTGCATCGCAGTATAGCCTCTAAACTCGCGAGTAAATTTTCCCTCGCCTTGATTCACTTCCTCATAATAGGGTTGAGAGCTTTTATTACCCAGTTTCATTTCTGTTGCTTTAAATCCATGCTCAATAAAGAAATCTTGTAGTGCTTTTATTTCTTGATCCAACAATTGATAGGCGGCTGAAACACTGTCGGAAGCACGACTGGTTTGCAGATGAATCTCCCAGCGCGCTAGATCTGCTTGTATGGGTTTTTCAGCCAACCCTTTGACCACTATTGAATTTTTTTCACCATTAAACTGCTTAAGTGCATAGCCCATGACACTTGCTGAGATAATGAATCCTAAACTTAGAATGAGTGCAAAGACCCATAAAGTTTTATATGTGATTGATTTATTTTCCATTATTGTAATATCGCTAAAATTATTATAAATAAGTTATAGTAAGGATCCTATGACAAGTCAACCCACTTTGACCCTATAAACAATATTGCTTTATGGTTTGCATCGCCTATAAAGATTAATCACGCCTTATAAAAATCAAAATAATTAATCCAATCATTATATGAAATCTACATGATCTGATGCAGTACTTAAAATGCGCTGCTAAAAGTGTATTTAAGCCATCTAAAATTGCTCTGAAACGAATGAAATTTCAGTTTAGATCTTGTGGGCTTAAAGAGAATAAAACTACAGGTGGAGCTATTACTGTGCCTCAGTACTACATGACTTACAACCACAAGAATGAGCGTACTGTTCGGGTTATCAAGCGAATGCTATTCAATATATTTATGATGAAAACAGTCATTTGATTGGTGAATATAATGCAGATGGTATTCCACAGGTTGAATATGTGTGGATGGATGATAAGCCTGTTGCTGCTATTTATGGTTCAGGTACTGCAACTAAAATTTATTGGATTGCAAGCGATGTTCAAAACACGCCTCGTCGTTTAATTAATGCTGCCGATGCTACAACAACGGTTTGGGCTTGGGACTCAACTACATTTGGTGTAGGACTTCCAAGTGTTCAGACGGTGAAGTTTAATCTACGCTTCCCTGGTCAATACTATGATGAGTTAACTAAACAGCATTACAATCATAACCGTTTCTATAATCCTGCTTTAGGGCGTTATGTAGAACCTGATCGTATTGGTTTAGAAGGTGGGTTGAATCCTTATATTTATGCGAATGGGAATCCTGTTAGCAATATAGATCCAAGCGGATTATATGCCTATATAAATGCAAAAAATGAATGGGTTGAAAATGGACAAAGTTTTTATTCCATTTCTGGTGGAGCATTTACTGATAAATTATCCTATAATTTTGCAAGTGATGTTGCTACTTTAGCACCTTTACCAAAATTTAGTTGGTTATCTAAATTCGATGATCTACTATTTAAGTCTGAATATGACAATGTCATTGACATGAGGGCTACAACTTTAGCTACAAATGAGAAATTATCTAAGTCATGGATTCTATCTCGACCAAAATTAGCCACTCCCCCACTCCCACCAAGTATTGCTAATCAAAACATTTTAGGAAGTAAAGTCCTACAATGGGGCAAAGGTGCTGAAGGTGCAGCTCTCCGCACTCAAAACATCACAAAATTCGAAGTAGCTACGATACAAGCTAAGGGTTTTAGTGAGCCAATGGCTAGACAATGGAGAACTTTCTACGCCAATGAGTTTTTGAGAAATGTTAATAATACAACTGCACGCAACAGAGTTCAGCTAATGAATCGTATTATCCAATTAATGGGAGAAATAAAATAATGAAAATAAAACAAAAGTTTCTTTATAAAAACTCAAGCAGTAATAAAATCAAATTAGTGCTTGAGCCCTGGGCGGAAGAATTTGAAGTTAAACCTGATTCTGAGGTTGAGATCATTATTGAAGGTGATCTTACAAAAGGATATTTGATGATTGAATCAGATAACAATAGTTTAATTATATATGGCTGGCAAGGTAGCCTTATTCAACTATATAAAGATGGAGAACTCATATACTAAAAGCAAATAATTTACAGGCTCTTAATCATTTTTTCTAAAATTAACATAATACCGCTTATGCGAAAGGCCCATGAATTGGGCATTTTGATCATTAATTTAACATAAAATCTCTTATACGAAGCCTACATCTGCCTTTAACTTATAGACCCCATCACATTCATACCAACTCAACTCCCCCAACATGTTATGTAACAAAACATTACCCCTCTAAATATTACTTTCTCTATCTTAAATTCCTACAGCACCTCTCCCTCTAACCAATAGATTGCTTCATCCTATTCAGCTCCTTAAAACGACCTGCTAAACTGCCACCAATGCATTTATAAAATTAGTCTGGTCATGATCGAAATCCACTCCAAACTCCCTGCTCAAGGCGTCACCATTTTTAGCATCATGACCACAATGGCACATCGTCTTAACGCTCTTAACTTGTCACAAGGTTTTCCGGACTTTGATGCACCACCAGCGTTGCTACAAGCACTGAGCCAAGCCACATTAGACGGTTTTAACCAATACGCTGCTGGTGATGGTTTATTAGCGCTGAGAGAACAACTGGCGCAACTTTTTTTAAAACGTGATCAATTACAACTTGATCCAGTCACAGAAATCACCATCACTCCTGGGGCAACGATTGGGATTTTTAGTGTAATTCAAGCCATCATTCATCATGGTGATGAAGTGATTATTTTTGATCCAAGCTATGACAGCTATGCACCAAGCGTGCAATTGGTCGGTGGTAAAGCCATTCATATCCCACTCAATGCGCCTGAGTTTTCTGTAGATTGGAATCAAGTTAAATCTGCTATTACAGATAAAACCCGTATGGTGATTGTAAATACTCCACACAATCCAACTGGCGCGATTTGGTCTAAACAAGACTGGCTAAATTTAATTGAACTGATTCAAGATAAAAATATTATTGTGCTTTCAGACGAAGTCTATGAGCATTTGATTTATGACGGCGAAAAACATTATTCAGCATTGTCATTTCCAGAACTCAGAGAGCGTAGTTTTGTGGTGGGTTCTTTTGGTAAGACCTTTCATGTGACAGGTTGGAAAACAGGTTATTGCATTGCGACACCAGAGCTTATGAAAGTATTCCGTCAAATTTATCAATTTGCCAACTTCTGTGGAGTAACCCCCGTACAAATGGCGCTGGCCAATTTTATGCAACAGCATCCTGAACATATTGACGGGCTATCAAGCTTTTATCAGCAAAAGCGTGACCTATTTATTTCAGGTATTGCGGATTCAAAATTTAGTTTAATTCCCTCTCAAGGCACATTCTTTCAAAATGTTGACTACAGCCAAATTCGCCCAGATTTAAATGATGTAGAGATGTGTAAATTCTTAGCGGAAGAACATAAAATTGTGGCGATTCCAGTTTCTGTTTTTTATAAGCAAGCCCCTAAAAACTTACGTTTAGTGCGTTTTTGTTTTGCTAAAAAGGAACAAACTTTGATTCAGGCCTGTGAAATTTTAAATCAAATTTAATCCCGATCCATACAGATCATCTCTGTAAAATTAAAGCCTGAGTTACTCAAATACTCAGGCTTTTTACTCAGCGTTTGTTATATTATCAATAAGATAAAGACACTCGAAATAGACAGTAGAATAAAAGATGCCAGCTCGTCCCGATATGCTTCACCAACCCAAATTCTGGAAGGTTTTTTTAATCTTCCTTGGCCCACTGATTCTAACCAATATTCTGCAAAATCTGTCTGGAACAATTAATACCATTTTTGTTGGGCAGATGCTCGGTGTAGAAGCGATTGCCGCAATTTCGGTATTTTTTCCGATTCTATTTTTATTGCTGGCTTTTGTGATTGGTCTATCAACAGGTGCAACTGTTTTGGTTGGACAAGCGTGGGGCGCCAAAGATATCGAAAAAGTGCGTACCATTGTTGGCGCATTGTTATTTATGACCCTCATTGGTGGATCAATCATTGCCTTTTTAGGGGTGTTTTTTGCCAAAGAAATTCTATTGCTTTTGGGTATAGATCCCAAAATCATGCATCTTGCACTGCCCTATGTTCAATGGATGTTAATGAGTAGCCCTTTTCTATTCATCTATATCACCTACACCTCTATTTTACGTGGTGTGGGTGACAGTACTACACCATTGATGGCATCAAGTCTGACGATCATTGTGGGCGTCATTGTAACCCCAGCCTTGATTGGCGGTTACTTTGGTCTACCTAAGCTTGGCATTATTGCTCCAGCAATTGCCAGTGGCTTAGGCTTTATTTCGACCTTAGCTTTTCTCTATATCTATTTGAATAAAAAAGATCATGCTTTAAGACCAGATTCAGCGTTAATCCAGCATATCCGCTATCACCCACAATTTAGTCGCAGTATTTTGCGTTTGGGCGTGCCGACAGGTATTCAAATGGTGACCAACTCGGTCGCAGGTCTGGTGGTGATTGGACTGGTTAACCAACATGGTGCACATGCAACAGCGGCATATGGTGCAGTCAACCAAGTGCTCAACTATATCCAATTCCCTGCATTATCGATTGCCATTGCAGGTTCCATCTTTGCGGCGCAAGCGATTGGTGCTGGGAAGTCTGAGCTGTTGGCAAAAGTGACGCGAACGGCACTGCTGAGTAATATTGTGATTACAGGTTCATTGGTACTCTTGGCCTATATTTGTTCAAAATATTTGATGGCGTTGTTTATTACAGATCCATCAGTGATTGAATTGGGTCAACAATTATTATTTATTGTGTTGTGGTCGATTATATTCTTTGGTGCAAGTGCAATTTTTGCCTCGATCATGCGGGCCAGCGGAACCGTGACTGTTCCTATGATTTTTAATATTTTATCCATCCTGCTCATTGAAGTTCCATGTGCTTATTTATTTAGTCAGTGGTTTGGTTTACAAGGCATTTGGTATGCGCTTGCACTGACCTTTTTCAGTCTATGCCTTATGCAAGGTTTGTATTACCAATTTGTTTGGAAAAAGAAAACGATTGAGATCTTAATTTAAATGAATGGATATTGAGTTCTTATTCAGCGCATAATTTCACAATGTATAAAATGAAAAAACCGTCAGCTTGACGGTTTTTTCATTTTATAAATCAATTATTTTGGTTCTAGCTTTTTACTAAACTTGGTCGCAAAACCTGTAATTTTTTGATATCCAGTCGGTAAAATACGCTGAATTAAATCCAAGGTTTTTGCATCATTCCCAATAAGTAAACGACGTTTGTCTTTTAGTACAGCATCCAACATTTGTTGAGCAGCATCTTCTGGTGGCATACGTAATAGTTTATTAAATGCTTTTGCTGATTTGTCAGGGTTCATTCCTAAAGAACGTAAACTGTCATTCATACGCGCATCATTTGCAATATTGGTACGAATGCCGCCTGGATGGACACATAGTGCCGATACACCACACTTTTCGATATCTAATTCTTGACGTAATGATTCAGTAAAACCACGTACCGCAAATTTAGATGCATTATATGCAGACTGAGTCGGTTGCGCGGTTAAACCAAACAAGCTCGAAATGTTGATGATATGCCCATCACCTGTTTTCTTGATATAAGGTAAAAATTCTTTTGTTCCGTATACAACGCCCCAGAAATTGATATCCATGATCCATTCTAGTTCGTCATAAGATGCGCCTTCTACGGTAGAACCTAAAGCCACACCAGCATTGTTAAAAATCATGTTTACAGAACCATGATTTTGCACTGTGTCCGCAGCCCAAGCTCGCATTTCTTCAACTTTGGCAACATTCACTTTCTTTGAGGTCACACGAACATTATACGCTTTGACCAGTTCAACGGTTTCAGCTAAACCTTTTTCATTCACATCACTAATGGATAAATGACAACCTGCTTTTGCCAATAAAATAGCAAGTTGTTGTCCCATACCAGAGCCAGCACCAGTAATTGCAGCGACTTTGTTTTTAAAATTTTTCATTGTCTATCCTTTTTTAAACCCGCACAAAGCATTCAGAGTGATGTGCAGCTCACTTGCTCAATATAATTTTGACAATCATTATTGTCAATATTATATTATGATTTAGCCGATGTTTTTTTATACAAAAATTCTAGAATAGGTTTCAATGGCTTTTATTGCTAAAATAAGCGCTTCTTTGTGACAATCAAATATGACACGAGTAATTTTTTACAATGAATGAACCACTTTCCACTGAAAAGAAAACTATAAATAAAGCTGCCAAAGAGCGTCAATTTAAAGGCATGTCCTTATCTGAGCGGAAACTTGCACGTCGAGAAAAGCTGATCGAAGCAGGAATTGAAGCTTATGGTACGCATGGCTTTTTTTCTGTCACCGTCAAAGATATTTGTAATGAAGCCAAGCTAACTGAACGTTATTTTTATGAGTCCTTTAAAAAAAGTGAAGAACTGTTCCAAGTCATCTTTCTACAACTGATTGAACAATTACAACAAACCGTGATGCAAGGCGTCATGCAAGCAGCACCTGATCCTAAAAATATGATCCGTGGTGGCTTAACTGCAATCTTTACCATGTTAAAAAATGATCCACGTGTGGCGCGTATTATTTATATCGATGCCATGCTGGTTCAAGAGCTGCATAATCATGCCACGATCCATGAAACGATGGGCCGTTTTGACCGATTAATTCACTCCTTTGTCACCCTGATGATGCCGCATATTGAACGTAGTGAACAAGAAATTTCCTTAGTAGCCACAGGTTTAAATGGCTATGTGACTCAAATTGCGGTTCGATGGGTCATGGGCGGATTTAAACAATCGCTTGAAGAAATTGTCTCAGCATGTGAAATTGTATTTATATCGCTGATTGATTCATTTTCATCTAAATAAGCTTTTTAGCCTGAATGACCCTGTCATAAAATCGTCACAAAACTATCAAATAGCGTATTTTTATGTTCAGTTTAAATAAATTTCTTTTCTCAAAATGGAACATTTATTTAAAAATGTCATGGATTATTCATCATATCGACGATTATTTGTCACATTTTTTTGCAAAAATTCGTCAACATCTTCTTTTTGCAATGATACTGTCATAATTAATCTTTGTAATAAGCCTGTCATAAATAAAAGACGGTACACCGTTCATACATAGGATATTGCGTTGTGAAAGATGACTATATATTAATCGTCGATGACGAACTTCCGATTCGAGAAATGATTCATACCTCATTGGATATGGCAGGTTTTCAATGCCTGCAAGCTGAAGATGCAAAACAAGCCCATCAAATGATTGTTGACCAACGGCCATCTTTGATTTTACTCGATTGGATGATGCCTGGCGGTGTGAGCGGTGTAGACTTATGTCGTCGCTTAAAACGTGATGAAAATTTGGCAGAAATTCCAGTCATCATGTTGACAGCACGTGGCGAAGAAGACCATAAAGTTCAAGGTCTTGATGCTGGTGCAGACGACTATATGACCAAACCATTCTCTACCCGTGAATTGGTTTCGCGTATTAAAGCTGTCCTTCGTCGTGCCAATGCACTCAGTGGCGAAAAAACCATTGATGCCAATGGATTAATACTTGATCCAGTGAGCCAACGCGTCAGTTTTAGTGATAATATTTTAGAAATGGGTCCAACAGAATACCGCTTATTGGCATTCTTTATGACACATCCTGAACGTGCTTATACACGTGCCCAGCTACTTGATCAGGTCTGGGGTGGTAACGTGTATATTGAAGACCGTACCATAGACGTACACATCCGCCGCTTACGTAAAGTGCTTGAACCTTATGGTGCTGATCGCTACGTACAAACTGTACGTGGAACGGGTTATCGCTTCTCTACCCGTGCAGATGTTGCTTTAGGTTAAGCATTCTCAAGGTAAATAAATTTCTATGTATGAACCCTACCCCGTCCCAGATCTTGCACGAGAACATAAAAAATTCCGTTACAGTAGCTTGTGGGAATTTGCAAAACAAGATTTACGCCTGCTTGGTTTTTTACTCATCATTGGCGGATTTATTGGTTTAGGGATAGGGTATTTTTGGATTTGTATTTCCATCGGTTTTGCTGTTTTTTTTCTGTTTCAATTACGCTCTTTATACTTGGTCAATGAGTGGATTTCGAATCGTCCTTACGACTCTCCACCCAATCTAGAAGGTATCTGGGGTGCACTGCTTTTTAATGTTTATCGTGCACAACGCCAAGAACGGGTTGTTCAAGCTGAAATGGTCGGATTGATTGATCGGGCGCAATCCTCACTGATAGCTTTAGCAGAAGCTGTTGTTTTAACGGATGAATTACATCAAATTGAATGGTGGAATCCTGCTGCGGAAAGACTGTTAGGCATTCAACCGCTAGATCGTGGTCGTAACATCTTGACTATTATCCGCCAGCCGAGCTTTATTGAATATTTTAATAATATCGACCAATCTCCAGATGGCATTAAAATAAAATCTTCGGTTTATGAAGAGCATTATGTACAGATTAAACTAACACGTTTTGGTAGTGAAAGCCGTTTGCTCGTTGCTTACGATGTCACACGTGTACATAATCTGGAACAAATGCGCAAAGACTTTGTCGACAATATTTCACATGAACTTCGTACCCCACTGACTGTACTCAGTGGTTATATCGAAACCTTTACCGATCAAGAAGATTTAAATCCGCGCTGGAAACGTGCCTTTGAACAGATGCAATCACAAACACGTCGAATGAATGCCTTGGTCAATGACTTACTCTTGCTTTCACGTTTGGAAGGCAATAAACAGGTCGCAAAAAATCAAATCATCGATATGCCGAATTTGATGAATCAGCTTTTTGATGATGCACAAGCCTACAATGTCGATTATGGCCATACTTTAAATTTAGATATTGACAGTCATTGTGACTTAATTGGTTCTGATGCAGAGCTTGCCAGTGCGTTTAGTAATTTAATCACCAATGCGATTAAATACACCCCTAAAGGTGGCACTGTTACAATCGGCTGGCATGATGACAGTGAACATGGTTATTTCACTGTTGAAGATACCGGGATCGGGATTGATCCAAAACATATTCCACGTTTAACCGAACGCTTTTATCGTGTAGACAGCGCACGAAGCCGCCAAACAGGTGGAACAGGTTTAGGGCTTGCCATTGTGAAGCATGTTTTAATGCAACATAATGCGTATTTAGAAATTGATTCTAAAGAAAATCGGGGGTCTATTTTTAGAGTGGTTTTCCCCAAAGAGCGCCTTGATTTTGCAGGTTAATATTTGATTTTTTGATTAATTCGAATGAAACTATTTCTAGATTGTGAATTTAATGGCTTTGGTGGTGAATTAATTTCGCTGGCATTGGTTGACGAGAATAATCAACATTTTTATGAAGTTTTAGAATGCGCAGACCCAATTACTTGGGTTAAAGACCATGTCATGCCTCGTCTAAATCAAAAACCGATTTCCTTAGCGCAATTTCAAAGTCGCTTACAGATTTATTTATCTCAATATACAAGTCTTGAAATTGTGGCAGATTGGCCAGAAGACTTTGCCTTGTTTACCCGTAGTCTGGTACTTTCTGCAGGAAAATGTATCCGAACACCTCCGCTGACCATGCAGTTATGGATGCAGGATCCAATCGAAACCCATGTCCCCTCTGAAAATCCACACAATGCCTTAGCAGATGCACAGGCTTTAAAGCTGTCTTATTTCAATGCCATAAGGCTTTAGACTCGGTGACTTTCTACAACAGAAAGTGCACCTCATCATAGAACACGCAAATTAAACGGTATGCCCTAAAGCTTCGCCCATCACCACAATAGAATTGGCTTTAAACTGTTCATCCCAAGTGATTTTATTCTGTTCAAACAATACAACTGCGGTTGAACCTAAATAAAAACGTCCAAGTTCAGCACCCTTTTCTAAGGCTAAATCATGCTGGTTTAACTCTAAACGCCCTGTTGGTTTTACTTTACCAGTCGCCACAGTTTCAATTCCTGCCACGATCATTGCACCCACGAGAACAACCGCCATACGTCCCAATTCGGTATCAAACAAACATACCATACGCTCATTACGCGCAAATAAACCAGGAATATTCTCTGCTGTCGTTTGGTTTACTGAAAATAACTCACCAGGGATATACAAAGTTTCTGTCAACGTTCCTGCAAATGGCATATGGACACGGTGATAATCACGTGGTGACAAATAAACCGTGGCAAATTCACCATTGATAAATGGTGCAGCCAATTGCGGATCGCCAATCAGTTTGTCTACAGAAAAACTTTGGCCTTTGGCCTGAAAGACATCACCATCTTTAATTTTACCCAACTGAGAAATTGCACCATCTGCTGGAGAAACAATACTGGTCTGATCTGCGTCAATTTCTCGAACACCGTCTTTTAAGGCACGGGTAAAAAATTCATTGAATGATTTATATTTTAAAGCATCACTTTGCTCAGCAATAGAAAGGTCTATCCCGTACTGTGCTTTAAATGCTTGAATCGCTAAATTTTTAACAATTGGATTTTCACTGGCTGCAACTTTACCAACAACACGGCTGAGTTGCTGTTGCGGAATGACTTTTTGTGCTTGGATAAAAATTTGTTTTTTTAACGTTGATGTAAGACTCACGCAGGTGATTCTCCAGTAATAATTGGACTATCGAGGCGATTGCCCCACTCGCTCCACGCACCATCATAGGCTTGAATATTCCAATCCAATAACCGACCCAAGATATAAGCCAGACCAGAACGATGATGTGACTGACAGTACACCACCACAGGCTGGTCAAATTGAAAGCCTAATTGTTCTAGACGTTGTTGCGTGCGTTCTAGAGGATGCAATTTTAAATGATTTTGACGATTAATTGCAGTACTCCATTCAAAATGTTGTGCACTTGGAATGTGACCGCCGCGTCGCGCTGCCAAACGCTGTCCCGTATATTCTTCTGAAGTTCGACAATCCCAAACTTGAATCGCTTGCTGTTCAACCTTTTGCAACAGTTTGGCATATTCAATTCGGTGTTGATCAAGATGTTGTAAATTGACAGTAACTAAGGGTTCAACTTTGCTAAAACTTTCCGCTTCAGCCGAAGTCGGATAGCCTGCTGCCAACCATGCATGAATTCCGCCATTGAGTAGGCTGGTATTATAAAAGCCAAGGCAATGTAAGTTCCAGATCAAACGTCCAGCCCAAGCACCACCTTCATCATCGTAGACCACAACATGATGTTCGGGAGAGATGTTTAAATACTCAATCAGCGCTTTTAAACCGTCCTCATCAGGCAATAACCCTGAAGCTTGTTCTTCCTGTCGAACCAACAGTTGTGGTTTAACATGTAAGGCATGTGGAATATGTAATTGATCATACACAGAGCTACGACTTAGATCGACAATACGAATTTTGTCATGCCCTAAAAATGGCACAAGTTGTTCCGCTTCTATGAGTAATTCGAAGTTAAAGGCTGATGTAGTCATACGTTTTTCTATTTTAAGACCTTGAGCACAAATGATCTTAGCACAGTGTTTTTTACCAATATGCTGATTTTTCACATTCTTTTAGCAAAAATTCAGATATCAATTTTCACTGCTTCGACAACTTCAGGTATTTCAAAGACCTGTCGTAAGTAAGCCAAGAAAGTATCGTTATCCGTCATGGTTTTTCCGGGACTATCTGAAATTTTCGCCACCGATTGACCATTACACTCCACCAGTTTTAACACAATATTGAGTGGTGTTTGCCCCATATCATTGGTCAAATTGGTACCAATACCAAAACTAACTTGAAAGCGATCTTTAAAGTATTGATACAACGCCCATGCACGTTCAATATCTAATCCATCACTAAAGGTTAGCATCTTGGTTTTAGTATCAATTTTTAGTTTTCGGTAGTGCTGATAAGCTTTATCGCCCCATTCAAATGGGTCACCACTGTCATGACGTAAGCCATCGAATAACTTGGCAAAATACAAATCAAAATCTTGTAAGAATGCATCCATACCGACCACATCGGTCAAGGCAATGCCCAAATCACCACGATATTCTTGTACCCAGGTTTCTAAAGCCGCTTTTTGAAAATCTCTTAAGCGGACATCTAGCGCTTGGAATGCTTGTAGAAACTCATGCGCCATGGTTCCAATTGGATGAATATTTAATTCCTTTGCCAAAAGGACATTACTGGTACCTCTAAACACATTGGGTACAGCTGCATGGAAGGTCTGGATCACATGTCTTTGCCAATCTAGGCTATAACGACGACGAGTACCAAAATCTGAGACTAAAAATGGAGGAGCTTGAGTGCCTTGTTGTTGTTCAAATTTCTTTAATAATTCAACTTTGGCTTGTAGACGACGTTCACCTTCAACATAAATGTCATCATTACGAATCCGGCTAAAATAGAGTTCATTGACAATCGCCAGAACAAAAATTTCAAACATCATCGCCTGAACCATTGGGCCTTCAACCCAAATGTCTAAACGACCTTGTTCATCAATACCCGCTTTAATAAAACGGCGTTTGAGTTGGAATAATTCTAAATAGTCAACAAAATCACTTTTGATAAAACGCATACTGCGTAAATATTGCAATTCATCTTCTTGGAATTTGAGTAAGCAGAGATGATCGAGCTGCTCGTTCAAATCATCCAGAATATCCGTCAGGGGATAAACCGTAGCATCTAGATTACGACAGCGAAAGTGATACACACTGTGCGTTTGAGGAAATTTATGTAGCACCACTTGTAACATGGTAAATTTATATAAATCTGTATCGAGCAAGGATTGGATGATTGGCGCCATATCTATTTTAATTTCGCTATGCTGTTTTTATTAAAGCATATTTTTCACTGAGATAACGTAATCATTTATAAGTGATGAACTATATTTTCAGTTAAGCTCAACATAAATCTCAGCAGAATTATTTTTTCAATTTATCTACTCATATGATAATTTTATAAATTCTATTCTTATTCAAAAGCTTATTAACAGCTTCAACTTTTCAGCAATGGCCTACTCGCATCAACTTACAGGGTTTTCCCTGTTAGAATAGCGCTATCGTATTTTAGTCTTATTGTTTATATGCGCGCATTATTACAAAGAGTGTTAGAAGCCAAAGTCGTTGTTGATGGTGAAACCACGGGAGAAATTCAAAAAGGAATTTTGGTTTTTCTAGGCTTAGCGAAGGAAGATAATTTTGAAAAAGGTCAAAAATTAATTGATAAAATTTTGAAATATCGTTTCTTTGATGACGAACAAGGCAAAATGGGCTGGAACGTCAGCCAAGCCAATGGCGGGATTTTATTGGTCTCTCAATTCACCTTAATGGCACAAACGCAAAAAGGCTTGCGTCCAGACTTTGGGCCAGCCATGCCGCCCGCTGAAGCCCAGGCACTGTATCAACAATTGGTTGATTATGCTCGATCACAATTTAAAAATGTTGAGACGGGTATTTTCGCAGCGGATATGAAAGTGCATTTGGTCAATGATGGGCCTGTGACCTTTAACTTGGAAGTTGAATAATTAAAAGCTGAATAATCAAAAGCTTGATCTTAATACCAATGTTTAAATCTTAAAAAGCCCGATCAGATCGGGCTTTTTAAGATTTTCGATTCGCTTAGCGTCCAATCTTCTCTTTTAAGAATTGACGTGCCAATTTAATTTTATCTTTTACTGGTTTTGGAACTTTTGGTGGAATCAGTTTAGCCACTTGGTTAAACCAGACCAACAAACTGAAATCGCCTTCCATTTTGATGCTGCCGTTTTGCATACCCGTCATAAAAGCTGTTGGATCGCCTTTTACCAAAGTTTTTACACCTTGCTCACTGTCAGCAAACTGTAAAACAAAATCAGCTTTTTGTTCAGCACCTGAAACTGTATCAATTTGACCATTGTTCACAATAATTTGGCGTGCCACGCCCAAGTCAGTACCAATCTGAATACGGAACTGACGGTCATGGGTCAATTCAATAAATTTTGGACTGGTACGAGCCAATTGTTTCATACGAAGTGCTAAACCCAATACAAGCAAATCCAGTGGATCTGTACTTGCATCAACGATTGGTAACTTCACAACTGGAATTGCAGAAAGTTTCATGACATTTAAGCCTGTTGTTTTTTAAATTAGATTCGAATTTGCTCATCCTAGCATAACTTGTCATTGCGTAGACATGGCTTTCAGAGCAAAGTATAAACTGAAAAAAAGGTATACCATTATGATATACCTTGGAATGTCTAAATTGATTTTTTTCGTGTAATTAAAGTCACTATTGTTATCTTAGCGTTCATATTGACTGAAGTTTTCACTCAAAACTTATTCATCTTCATAGACTGGGGTATGTTCAATATATTGGCGATTTGCCAATGCTTTTTGTGCACGACTGTCTTCACGCAATAAGAGAGCAATCAATGCAGACATCGCCAACATAATCGCGGTTAAATAGCTATATGCGACCGAAATATCAAAGATGTTCTGTACACTATAACGCATTGCTTCCAAGGTGCCCCAGAAGATCATGCCTGCAAACATAAACCCTAACCAATGACGATAAGGGGAAAAGAAAACGGTAGCCAACGCTGCAGCAATTAGACCGAATCCAATCAATGTTGCAAATGTTGTTGATACCATAACAACCTCCGTCAAAATGATGCCTTATAAAAAAACCGTTTAAATAGGTGTTTCACAACAATTTCAAGCTTTATAATTTTTCTTAAATCACCTTATAGAAGCTTATGCTTTGCATTATGTATAGTTTTTAAGAGAAGGAAAGCGCTGTTTTCTGCTTAAACGACACACTTTGTCGCAACATTCATTTGTCATTACATTTTTTAAGAATCCTGTTTTTCTCACAAACTAATTACCATCAATCATGCAGTGTCATTACAAAAAAATACACACAGCTTTTAATCCCTGAAAAACTTTTTTTAAGTTCTAAAACGAATATTTTTATCAAGCTGTTTTATTGAGCGCGAATGGCAGCAAAGTGATTCATTTTCAAATAAAAAATAGCGACTTAAAGTCGCTATTTGTCATGATTCTGCAATATAACCCATGTCATTTAAGCACGGGACAAATCTTTATCATGCACGCCTAAAAGATAAAGCACACCATCTAGACCTACACTTGAAATAGCTTGATTGGCATTTTGGCGAACCACAGGTTTAGCACGGAATGCGACTCCAAGCCCTGCAATTGAAAGCATCGGTAAATCGTTTGCGCCATCTCCAACCGCAATCGCTTGCTCAGGTGAAATCCCCATTTTTCCAGCCAATTCAGTCAAGAGATACGCCTTGCGCGCACCATCAACGATATGGCCTTTAACCTCACCTGTCACAACACCATTTTCAACATCAAGGATATTGGCATGCACTTCATCAATGCCCAATTTTTCTTGTAGATATTCAGCAAAGTACTGAAAACCACCAGATAAAATCGCAGTTTTATAACCCAATGATTTCAGTGTCGAGATTAACCGCTCGGCACCTTCTGTCACGGTTAGTCGTTCAGCAATTTGAGGCAATACTGTGGCATCAAGGCCTTTAAGTAAAGCAACGCGTGCACGGAAACTTTGTTGAAAATCCAACTCCCCTTGCATTGCACGTTCAGTGATTTCAGCGACTTTATCGCCCACCCCTGCTTCTTTAGCAAGTTCATCAATCACTTCTTGCTCAATCAGAGTCGAGTCCATGTCGAAGCAGACTAAGCGACGATTACGGCGATAGGCATTGTCTTCCTGCACCGCGACATCAATATTTAATTCAGCAGAAAGCCGTAAACATGCGGCACGCATCGCCTGTGCATCCAGCATTTGCCCACTCAAACCGAATTGAACACATGAACGTTTCAGTCCATCTTGGTGTCCATTACGCTCGGGACGCCCCGACAAGCGCGTCACTGTTTCAATGTTAAAACCTTGACTTGAAACAATATTGGTCACCGCTTGCAGATGTTCGGCTGTGAGCTCTGGTGCTAAAGCGGTCACGATATAACGTGTGCGCCCACCTTCACTCACCCATTGGTCATATTCTGCGCCTGAAATCGGCTTAAAACGAACAGTTAAACCAATATCATGTGCTAAAATAAGGATGTCTTTCATGGCTAAAGCTGTTGCAGTTTGATCGTTTGACGACACTACAATACCTAAAGTCAATTGATTATGGATGACCGCCTGTCCTACATCTAATATTTGCAAAGAATGTACGGACAACACTTGCATTAATCGAGTAAACTGATTGGGTTGGTCAGGTCCTAAAAATGAAATAAGAATGATTTCTCGCATGAATTGACTCGGGTCTGAGCTACAACAATTGGAAGAATCATAATCGAAATCGAAATTTTTTGCTTTGGAAGTTTACGTTGAATGCGCCAAGACAAGGGCTATTTGCTAGCCTACTTATTGTAAGTTTTGCATTTCATACCTTTTTATTGGTAGTTGCAACAACACATCAGTTGAATGAAAACCGTGCCAGCCAAGGCCAACTCATGACCAGCCAATTGGTCACGGACAGCCTATCTGAACTCGAACCCGCAAATACGGTGTCATTGGCGCTGTTGGCAAATCGCTATGCGACCAATCCAAGTGTGGCTTCGATTCGAATACTTGATGCTAAAAAACAAGTACTGGCAACCAGTGGTATGGCAAAAACGCGTCAAGGTGAAGTTTTTGTTCGTGATGCATTACAGAACGAGAAAAAAGTCGGCACTATTGAAATTACCTTGATCAAGCCAAGCATTGGTGAAATTTTACGTACCCAATGGCTGGCTATTTTAGTGTCCTTATTGATTCATACCTTCTTATGGTTGGCCTACCGTGCCATCGCTCGTCCAACACGTAGTGAATATTTGGCTCGCATCAACAATGAAGCCCGTTTAAAACATGAGATTCAACAACTGACAGAAGCACTTGAAGCTGAGAAAGCCAATCGCACGATTGCGATTGCCCAAGCTCAACAACAAGCGCAAGCCAAAGCAAAACCTGAACCCAAAACTCCTGTAACCAAGACACTGGAAAATGACCAAGAGATTTTGGCACTGAATATTCAGTACTATGATCCAAAGCAACTGATGAATACGGTCAACCAGTCGGTTTCACTGCCTTATTTTAATTTATGTCAGATTTTTCTGAATAAAAGTATTGAACTTTGCGCACAGCATTTCAAATTGAATGCAAAAGATTTCACCATTCATCAAGAATTTAATCAGAATGGTGCAATCCTGAGTATTGATGCTGAAAAACCCAATGCAGCACAATCTATATTAATGGTTGGTTCGGTATTTCAATTATTGTCAGAAGTTCTGTATAAACGTTACCGTGAAGATAAGCGCTTTGTGTTACAGACGCGTTGTGCGGTCACCACCTCAGTAGAGGCGATGCAACTTGATGCGTCTCAAGCGGCTGAGCGCTTGGTGAATCATTTAATTGCCAAAGAAATGGCATTGTATTTAAGCAATGATCAACTCAAGCATATTGGTGATTGTTATCAATTGGTTGCCTTGCCAAATCCAACCAATGTGTTGACCCGTCACTCATTTATGATCAATGGTATGAATAATGACTGTGCTGAACTTGCACAAAATATTCGTACTGAGATTTTAAAAGGTAAGAAAAATACACCGAATTCTGAAGCAATCTCAGAGAATTGAATATTTACCATCTATCAAGCCCTCCTCTTTTTTAAAGTGTGAGGGTTTTTCTTTTATTACGCTCAATTTCCGATAAGTTAATCTTATTTTTTTCGAAATGAGTGTCTGATCTTTATACTAAATCGCAATGTTTCAATTTTCTTCTCTTTTCATTGCCCTACAAGCTTGTGTATAACTATCTATCTCAAAGGAAGATGATAAGCATAGGCAAAATACGTAAAAACACGTTAGACTATGCTCCGAATGTACTCAATGAAAATGTCATACGACAGAACAAAAAGGTGAAGGTTGATGCCGCTCAATACTGTTGAAGAGCTTGTAGCAGATATCCGTGCAGGTAAAATGGTTATCCTCATGGATGACGAAGATCGTGAAAATGAAGGCGATTTAGTCATTGCTGCAACACACGTACGCCCTGAAGACATCAACTTTATGATCACCCATGCTCGTGGTCTTGTATGCCTAACACTGAGTCGTGACCGCTGTAAGCAACTCGATCTACCATTAATGGTCGACCATAATGGCGCACAACACAGTACAAATTTCACGCTTTCTATTGAAGCGGCAAATGGTATTACTACTGGTATTTCTGCCGCAGAACGTGCCCATACCATTCAAACTGCAGTTGCAGCACATGCCAAACCTGCTGATATTGTACAACCTGGACATATCTTCCCATTGATGGCACAACCGGGTGGTGTATTACACCGTGCTGGACATACTGAAGCTGGCTGTGACTTATCTCGTTTAGCGGGTTTAGAGCCTGCGTCGGTGATTTGTGAAATTATCAATGAAGATGGCACGATGGCACGTCGTCCTGATCTTGAAGTATTTGCTGAGAAACATGGCTTAAAAATTGGTACAATTGCTGATCTGATTCATTATCGTATGACCAATGAACAAACCGTAGAACGTTTGGATCAACAAAGTATAGATACTGAATACGGTACCTTTGATTTATACCGTTACCGTGAAATTGGTAATCCAGACATTCATTTGGCTTTGGTCAAAGGTGAACCGAAACAAGGGGTGACAACTGTCCGTGTACATGGTTTCAACCCTGTACGTGATTTATTGAAACTCAATAAAAAAGATGGTGAGCCTGCTTGGAACCTCGATAAAGCACTCAAAACGATTGCCGACAGTGATCGAGGGGTTTTGGTCTGGATTGGTCAACGTCATTTATCTGACTTAGGCCCTGCTTTGGCAGAACTTGGTAAGCCAAAACCAACAAAATCAAATGCTGCACTTTCACAGCAATACCAAACGATTGGTGTTGGTGCACAAATTTTACGTGATCTCGGTGTTGAAAAGATGAAACTTCTTAGCTCACCATTACGTTTCAATGCATTATCAGGCTTTAATTTAGAAGTGGTGGAATACATCACTGCTGACCAAAAAACGGGTCAATAATTTTTAATCAGACTGCATTTATTGCTCAATTAGGTTTTTAGTCGGGAAATAAAAGCAGTCGGTACAACCACTTATCTGTTAAATTATCGAGGTTGCCATGGCGATTCGCCGAATTGAAGGTTTATTACATCTCGCGAGCGAAGACCGTTACGCGATTTTAGTTGGTCGTTTTAACAGCTTTGTTGTTGAACATTTATTAGAAGGTGCAATTGATACATTGCATCGTCATGGTGTAAGCGACGATAATATCACTGTCGTTCATGCACCGGGCGCATGGGAACTTCCAGTTGTGGCTAAAAAATTAGCAGCTTCTGGTAAATTCGATGCAGTGATCGCACTTGGCGCAGTGATTCGTGGTAGTACGCCACATTTCGACTTCGTTGCAGGTGAATGTGCCAAAGGTTTAGGTGTAGTTGGTTTAGATACTGGCCTACCTGTAATCAATGGTGTATTGACTACGGACAGTATTGAACAGGCGATTGAACGCTCTGGTACAAAAGCAGGTAATAAAGGTGGTGAAGCTGCCCTTACTGCTATTGAAATGGTTAACCTGTTAAAGGCAATTTAAAGCATGTCGCAAACACTCCAAGCTACTTATGCAGCAAAACGTAAAGCACGTCGCTTTGCTGTACAAGGGATTTATGAATGGCAAATGAGCCACAACCCAGTGCATGAAATTGAAGCACGTACCCGTGTTGAAAACGCAATGCATAAAGTGGATCTCGGCTATTATCATGAGTTGCTCACAGCCGTGATCGCAAACCATGAAGCATTGGATGCTTTACTTGTTCCTGTTCTGGATCGTGAACTGAGTGCATTGGACGGTGTAGAACTTGCTACATTACGTTTAGGTGCATACGAACTCAAAGACCATCTTGAAGTCCCTTATCGAGTTGTACTCGATGAAGCCATTGAGCTGGCAAAACACTTTGGTGGTGCTGACAGTCATAAATACATCAATGGTGTATTAGATCGTTTAGCAACAAGCCTGCGTGAAGCAGAAAAGCAACAAAGCAAATAAGTTGTTTTTACATGGCTGAGTTTTCAATTATTGAGACCTATTTCAATCGTCAGCAGCAAACTGATGTTGATTTAGGCGTCGGTGACGACTCAGCTCTGCTCTCCCCGCCTTTGAATCATCAATTGGTGATTTGTACGGATACCCTTGTCGCTGGTCGACATTTTCCGCTAGAAACCTCTCCACATGCCATTGGCTGGAAATCTGTTGCTGTCAATCTGTCAGATATTGCTGCAATGGGTGCAAAACCCCACAGTATTTTACTCGCATTGAGCCTATCCCAAATTGATCATGACTGGCTAAAACAATTTAGTCAGGGTTTATATGATTGTTGCGATCAATTTGGCGTACGTTTAATTGGTGGTGATACCACACAAAGTCCACATCTCACTATTACCGTCACTGCACTGGGCTGGATTGAAACAGGCAAAGCCATTACCCGTTCTGGCGCACAAGTCGATGATTTAATTGTAGTCAGTGGCTCGATTGGTGATGCCGCTTTTGGGCTAAAACATTTAGGACATCCACTACAACAACGTCTAGATTACCCAACACCGCGCTGCGAATTAGGTGCTCTGTTAAAAGACTTGGCGTCCAGTATGATTGATGTTTCAGATGGACTTGCTCAAGATCTCGGGCATATCTTAGATGCCTCGGGTGTCGGTGCAAAAATAGATTTAAATCAACTCCCAATTCATCCAACTTTAAGGCAGCTCAGCAACAATGAGCAATGGAAATATGCTTTAGCGGGCGGAGATGATTATGAGTTATGCTTTACAATAACTATGCAAAATTATGCTAAACTTTTGCAATTAAAACCAAATGTAACCACTACAATCATCGGCCAAGTTACACAAAAATCTGGGATTGTATTTGAGAAAGATGGCTTAGACCATCCACTTCAACTTCAAGGGTACCAACACTTTGCATAAACCTCCGATTGTCTTTAAAAGTATGACATGGGCTGAACGCTTTATTGTGTTCTGCGGTGTGGGCTTTGGTTCAGGCTTAGCGCCTAAAGCACCAGGTACATTTGGCTCAGCATTTGCGCTTTTGTTTATTCCGATTTGGCTTGCAATTGGTTTTTATGGCTCCATATTGGCCATCATAATCATGTCATTGGTCGGTATTTGGATTTGTGGGAAAACCGCAGAGATTATCCATGTGCATGATGATGGGCGCATTGTTTGGGATGAGTTTGCTGGGCAATCAATCACGTTCCTGCCTTTAATTTATTTAGGACAAATGAATTGGATTTGGGCACTGGTTGGATTTGCACTGTTCCGTTTATTTGATGTCTGGAAACCATGGCCTATTCGTGTCATTGACCAAAAAGTCGATGGTGGCTTTGGGATCATGCTTGACGATATTATTGCAGGCCTCTGGGCAGCAATATGTATCGTGATTTATTTATATTTTAAAATGGCTTAAGCCAGATCTGTTAGGTGTGATATGTCTACAACTGTGATCATTCTTGCTGCAGGTAAAGGAACACGTATGCGTTCTAGTTTACCCAAGGTACTCCAACCTTTAGCAGGACGCCCACTACTCGGTCATGTGATTGAAACAGCAAAACAATTACAAGCAAAAAATATCATTACAATCTTTGGTCACGGTGGTGATCTAGTTCAAAATGCATTTGCACATGAAAATATTCAATGGGTAGAGCAAACCGAACAACTCGGTACGGGTCATGCCGTTAAAGTGACTTTACCTGTTTTGCCCCAAGATGGCATTTCTTTGATCCTTTCTGGTGATGTGCCTTGCGTACAACAAAGTACCCTACAACGCTTGGTTGATGTATCCAGTCAAACAGGCATCGGTTTAGTCACATTAACGCTTGATGATTCTACTGGCTACGGTCGCATCGTACGTAAGGATGGAAAAATCCAAGCGATTGTTGAACATAAAGATGCTTCTGATGAACAACGTCAAATTAAAGAAATCAACACAGGTATTTACTGTGTGAGCAATGCCAAATTACATGAATGGTTACCTAAACTCAGCAATGACAATGCTCAAGGCGAGTACTACCTCACTGATATCGTGGCAATGGCTTTAGCGGATGGTATGGAAATCGCATCCATTCAACCAGAATTGGCTTTTGAGGTTGAAGGCGTAAATGATCGTATTCAACTTGCAGCATTAGAGCGTGAATTTCAAAATTATCAAGCCAAATTATTGATGCAACAAGGCGTGCATTTGATTGACCCTTCACGTTTTGATTTACGTGGTCAACTCACTGCGGGTACTGACGTTCGTATTGATATTAATGTGATTATTGAAGGTCAATGTACTTTCGGAAATGGCGTTGAAATTGGCGCAGGATGTATTATCAAAAATACTCAAATTGCGGCAGGAACCAAAGTTCAACCGTATAGTGTTTTTGAAGATGCAGTGATTGGTGCAGATGTACACATTGGTCCTTTTGCACGACTACGTCCAGGTGCGAAATTGGCAGATGAAGTTCATATCGGTAACTTTGTTGAAGTGAAAAACACTTCTGTTGGTCTCGGTTCAAAAGCCAATCATTTCACCTATTTAGGCGATGCAGAAATTGGTGCGGGTTCAAACATCGGTGCAGGTACAATTACCTGTAATTATGATGGCGCCAATAAACACAAAACCATCATTGGTGATAATGCCTTTATTGGAACCAACAACTCACTGGTTGCACCGATTAAAATTGGGCATGGCGCAACCACAGGTGCGGGTTCAGTGATTACCCATGATGTAGCAGACAACAGTCTTGCATTTGAACGTGCAAAACAAATTTCGAAAGAAAATTATCAACGTCCCCAAAAGGTCAAGAAATAAGAGGATATTATTATGTGCGGTATTGTTGGTGGCGTTGCTGAACGAAGCATTACAAATATTTTAATTGAAGGCCTAAAACGTCTTGAATATCGTGGTTATGACTCTGCGGGTGTTGCTCTAGTTGATCAGGGGCAAATCTTACGTGAACGTCGTGTTGGTAAAGTTGCAAATTTAGAAGGCGCGGTTGCAGAGTCGAATATTTTAGGTTCTGTGGGTATTGCACACACACGTTGGGCAACCCATGGTAAACCAACTGAAAACAATGCCCATCCGCATATTTCTGGGCATGTTGCAGTGGTACATAACGGTATTATTGAAAATTACCAAGAGCTTAAAGATGATCTTGAAGCTTTGGGTTATGTGTTTACATCTCAAACCGATACTGAAGTCGTTGCTCACTTAATTACTGAAGCACTAAAATCATCGCCAAATTTATTAAAAGCCGTTGAAGAAATCGTACCTCAACTGAAAGGTGCTTATGCACTGGGGATTGTGCATACCGATTACCCAAATGAATTAATTGCTGTTCGTGAAGGCTCACCTTTAGTCATTGGTGTCGGTATTGGTGAGAACTTTATTAGTTCAGACCAATTGGCACTATTACCTGTGACCAACCGTTTTATCTATCTTGAAGAAGGTGATATTGCGCGTTTAACTCGTGAAACGATTGAAGTTTTTGTTAATGATCAATTGGTTGATCGTCCGGTGAAAGAGCTGGATGCAACCGTGAGTAATGCCTCTAAAGGTGAATATAAACACTACATGCTCAAAGAAATTTTTGAGCAACCTGAAGCAATTCAACAAACGATCTCTCAAGCTTTAAATGGCAATACATTACGAGAAGACTTTTTACAAAATGCTGAAATAGATTTTAAAAATGTTCAGCAAGTTCAAGTGCTTGCTTGTGGTACCAGCTACCATGCGGGAATGATTGCAAAATATTGGTTTGAACAACTGATTGATCTGCCTTGCCAAGTTGAAATTGCCAGTGAGTTCCGTTATCGCTCGCCTGTGATTGTAGATAACACCTTGTATGTTTGTATTTCCCAATCAGGTGAAACTGCAGATACCTTGGCTGCATTACGTGATACCCAAAAGCGTGCCAAAGCAAAAGGGGTGAATATCTATACCATGACGATTTGTAATGTCGCGACCTCATCTATGGTTCGTGAAACAAATCATCATTTATTAACCCTAGCTGGTCCTGAAATTGGGGTCGCATCAACCAAAGCATTTACCACACAGCTTGCGGCTTTGATGTTATTGACCCTTAAACTTGGTCAAGTTAAGCAAACCATTTCAGCTGAACGTATTGATGAAATCACTTCTGCGTTGTGGCATATCCCTAAAGTCATTTTAGATACCTTACAAAATGATGCAGAAATTTTACGTTTGTCTGTTCTGTTCAAAGAGAAACAGCATTGCTTGTTCTTGGGTCGCGGTACAGAATTCCCAATTGCGCTTGAAGGTGCATTAAAACTTAAAGAAATTTCATATATTCATGCCGAAGGTTATGCTGCGGGTGAATTGAAACATGGCCCACTGGCTTTGGTCGACAATGATATGCCTGTGGTGATTCTTGCACCGAATGATGACATGCTGGATAAACTTAAATCCAATATGGAAGAAGTCCAAGCACGTGGTGGTGAACTGTTTGTTTTTGCTGATGAAAATAGCGGTATCGTGGCTAAAGAACGCCAACATGTTGTCTATGTTCCAACGGTCAATACTTGGTTAGCGCCAATCGTTTATAGTGTACCTGTGCAATTGTTGTCTTATCATGTTGCGGTATTACGTGGTACTGACGTAGACCAACCTCGTAATTTAGCAAAATCAGTTACGGTTGAATAATCAATCAGTTACTTATTGTAGTGTATGAAATAAATTAAGTTTCATACACATATCAATAGCTCAAGCAATCCACACAAACCGTGCGATAAAATTGCATGAATGTGTGGATTTTTTATGCCTGATTTTTATAGATCCATCAATTTAAAAATAACCTGAACAAAAACCATCTTCTTAAACTTGAACCAACAAAATCCCTGAGCGAAAAATAGCCTCCTTTTTACTTCGTATCAAAGTAAATAAGCTCGAAAGTGAATCAGTTCGTTTTAAAAACTTTATTTCTATTCTGTTTTATTAAACCTAAGTGCCTTATGACATCAGATTTTTAAAATTTTTTGATTCACAATGCAATAAAAAATTAACATGAAGCTATTTGACAAAACAAACATATGAACATATATTCATATGTAAATAATCCAATTCAGAGGTCCTTATGGGACACAATCATAATCACCCCCATAATAGCCATAGTGATCACAACCACGCACATGTACCTGAAGCAACTACAGGAAATGAAAGAAAAATTCTGATTTCTTTCTTCATTATTTTCAGTTTTATGCTTGTTGAAGCTGCTGGGGGAATCATATCTGGTTCACTGGCACTGTTAGCTGATGCAGGCCATATGATGACGGATGCACTTGCATTAGGATTAGCATATGCAGCGTTTCGCTTTGGGCGTCGTACTGCGGATAAATCACGTACTTTCGGCTATATGCGCTTTGAAGTGATTGCAGGTCTGATCAATTCTCTAACATTGTTTGGGATTGTTGGATGGATCGTCTATGAAGCGATTGTACGCTTTCAATCACCTCAACCCGTACTTGCAGGACCGATGTTTATTGTCGCAATTGTTGGTATGTTGGTGAATATCTTTGTTTTATGGTACCTCACACGAGATGATACGAATCATGTAAATATCAAAGGTGCGATTCTGCACGTGATGGGTGACTTATTGGGTTCTGTTGCTGCAATTATTGCTGCAATCGTCATCTGGTACTCAGGCTGGACACCGATTGATCCTATTTTGTCTGTGCTTGTATCATTACTTGTATTGCGCAGTGCATGGTCTTTGTTTAAACAAACCATTCATATTTTATTAGAAGGTGCGCCTGCCAATGCGAATACAACAGATATCACCACTCACTTATTAAAATCCGTTCAAGGCATTCAGAAAATTAGCCATATTCATGTATGGATGATTACTTCAGGAAGAGCAATGGCAACATTACATGTCCAACCTGAAGCAGGTGTTGATATCAAGACACTCACCGAACAAATTGAACATGAATTAAAAACCAAATTTGATATTGAACATCCAACTGTCGCGATTGATTGGCAAGGTGATAGCAGCTGTAGCCTTGAAAAACCGACAAAAATTGATCCTCATGCTGGACATAGTCATTAAGATCAATATGGATCAAGCACAAAGTGCCACAAGGTCATTGATTGTTGCCTTGTGGCATCCACATTTTGAAATTCACTTTAGTTTTAAAATCGATTTAAAAAATAGAAAATTTAACCACACTGCTCTTCTGCAATATGTTTTGCCATATCAGACAGAACATGACTGACATGCGTATCAGCGATTTCATATAAGACTTGTTTGGCCTGACGCTCACTTTTCACCAAGCGTGCTGAACGTAATAAACGTAAATGATGACTAACCAAAGATTGCGACAAATCGAGTGCTTCACAGATATCGCCTACTGGACTAGGTCCACGCATACAGAATAAAAGAATTCTGAGACGTGAGGCATCTCCTAAAAGTCGAAAAGTTTCAGCCAGAATAATAATCTCGTCTTGCGATATTTCTGTTGAGCCGTCTTTAAAAGTCATATATTAATCACAATCGTTGTTCATAATTTTTCATCATAAAAGATTCTACTCTTGTGCTTCTCATAAGGACAAGACTTAATCGCGATAAAGTATTTTTCTGGAGATACGGTTTTATCAAGCTGAAATAAAAACCAATACTTTATAAAGATTGGTTGAGTTGTAGCTTCAGCTTTTTTCCACAGGCAATAATGGTTTTTCGATCGGCATCAATTGCGCCATAAGCAATCGCCATTACACGCATTTGCAGGGTAATATCATAATGCGGATAAGAGGCAGAGCGATGAAATAAACGGGCATCGATTTCCAACATTTGCGCAAAGTGATGTAATTCCTCCAGTGTATCTGCCATCAAATGACACCATTCTTGGCCTTTAAACGGAACTTTAGCACGATCAACATACACACTCATAACAAGATTCATTTTCCCTATTTCGGATTGATTATCCCATGAAATTCATCCATGATTGAATACAAATTCAAGGTATAGCAAAGCGTCATTTGATGACAAAATATAATGAAAATTTATCCAGCTACACCAATCCATCTCAAGCAACTCAATCAGCTTGCCTGCACCACATATCGCCAACATTTTGCTGATCTTTGGTCAGAACAAGGCCTACAAAACTTTCTCAATCAAAATTTTAGTTTAGAAAATTTGTCCGAATCTCTGCGAGATCCTGATCAAGTTTGGCTATTGCTTGAAAATGAACAAGCGCAAATTATTGGATATGCCAAGTTAAGTATCAACCAATATGAACCACATTTAGATATTACTGGTGCAGAATTACAGAAAATTTACTTGCTTAAAGAAGCGGTTGGGAAAAATTTTGCATCTTCACTTATGCAAAATGCGATTGATATTGCACGTGAACATCAACAAACTTCTGTATTTTTGGAAGTATTGAAAACCAATACCCGTGCAAAAAAATTCTATAAAAATTTTGCTTTTACAGAGAAATTAAGCATCGACTTTAAAACCGATTTATATGATATTGGTATGAATTTAATGCAACTCGAATTAACCTCAAGATAATGAAAAAATATCTGATTAGTGCATGTCTTGTGGGTGAAAATGTTCGCTACGATGCCAAGAACTGCCTACAACACAAGCTTAAACAACTGCTAGACAAGCAACAAGCCGTAGTGATTTGTCCTGAAGTTTCAGGCGGCTTAAGTACACCTCGGCAACCTGCTGAAATCGTAGGTGGTGATGGTTATCAAGTTTTAAAAGGGCAAGCCAAAGTAAAAGACGCCAATGGTGATGATGTTTCGGCTGAATTTATTTTGGGTGCAGAAAAAACCCTAAAACTCGCCCAATACCATCAAGTTACACATATTATTTTAAAAGCCAACAGTCCTTCTTGTGGTTCACAGATGATTTATGATGGATCATTTTCAGGGCATAAAATATCAGGCAAAGGGGTTACCGTAGCCCTACTCGAACAACATGGCTTTAGCGTACTCACTGAGGATGAGTTTTTAAAACAGTTAGCGTATGAATAAGCACTATAAATAAAAAGAGAGCCAAAGCTCTCTAAATGAAAGGTAAATTTTAAAATAGTATTATTGTTTATTTTCAGCCATTTTATCTGCTTTCGCTGCCCAATACGTGGCTAAAACAGGCCCTGAAATATTATGCCATAAACTAAAAATAGCACTTGGCACTGCGGTTATTGGAGATGCTGCAAAATGTATTGCCGCTAAGGTCACACCTAAACCAGAATTTTGCATCCCCACTTCAATCGCAACAGCTTTAGAGTCAGGATAAGATAGGTTGAATACACGACTTGCCCAATAGCCTAATAAAAAGCCTAAACCATTATGTAAAATCACCACACCCAAAATCAGCAAGCCCGATTGCAAAATTGAAGCCTTACTGGCTGCAATAATTGCTGCCACGATCACCACAATGGCAATCACAGAGATCAAAGGCATCACTTGAATATATTGCTCAGTCTTTTGTTTAAATAAGCTTCTTAAAATCACGCCCAAAATAATTGGAAAAATTACCACTTTAAGAATGTCGATAAACATTGAACCCGCATCAATCGGAATCCACTGGCTGGCTAACACATAGAATATTGCAGGTGTCAAAATAGGCGCTAAAAACGTTGAAACAGATGTACATGTGACGGATAAAGCAGTATTTCCTTTGGCCATATAGGTGATGACATTGGATGCTGTCCCTCCGGGGCAACAGCCGACAAGGATTACTCCTACCGCAATTTCGGGTGGTAAATTAAAAACTTTACAAAGAAAGAATGCCACACTGGGCATCACCACAAAATGTGCAACGACACCGATCACAACCGCTTTGGGATTTGACAAGACATTCTTAAATTCGTCCACGGTCATGGTCATACCCATTCCCAGCATGATAATCCCTAAAACCCATGGAATATATGCTTTCATCCAGACAAATGCTGCTGGAAAACATAAGGCAATAAAGGCAAACACCACAACCCATAGGGCAAAAGTTTTTTGTACAAACTGACTAAAACGTAAAATTGCTGACATTGTCCTTACCCAAGCAGATTGAGGATTTCGGCTTATCTTAAAACAAGATGTTCTAAAGCAGTAATATTTCTCAAATGATGCAAGTCTTTATGCTTATGCTGCGTTGAAAATCTCTTTTGAGATCACGCGTTTTACACCGACAGCCAGCATTTCCTGCCATGCGTGTTGTAAAGAACCATGTAAATCAATTGCTTTGGTCGCGTCCGAAATAACAAAGGCTTTAAAACCTAACTTAGCGGCATCCATGGCCGTCCATGCGACGCAGAAGTCTGTTGCAATCCCGACGATATACACCGTATCTATACCACGCTCTTTAAGATAGCCCGTCAAGCCTGTAGTGGTTTTATGATCAGCTTCCATAAAGGCTGAATAGCTGTCAATTTGAGAACGAAAGCCTTTACGAATAATCAGTTGTGCGGTTGGTATGTTTAGATCAGGATGGAATTCAGCATCTTGCGTCCCTTGTACGCAGTGTGATGGCCACAATACTTGCGGGCCGTAATCTAAGCTGATCAGGTCATAAGCTTTACGGTTGGGATGATTCTCAACAAATGAAATATGGTTTTCAGGGTGCCAATCTTGAGTCAATACAATATTGTCAAAATGTAGTGCCAATTGATTGATGGTTGGAATAATTTGCTCAGCATGGGCAACTTCTAAATTTCCCCCCGAAGTGAAACCATTTTGTACATCAACAACGATCAAGGCGCTACGCTCAGATTGCAACATTTCCCTACCCTTATATTGGCCAAATGACTATTATTTTAATCGTAAAAATTTAAATACTCGATGACTCAACATACAATAAAAAAGCCTACATTTGCGAGCATCTTATCAAAATCAATCGTGAAATCATCTAGAACGGTTCGCTAGATTCTAAACAGCGAGACTCAGCCGCCCAATAGAAAATTGTTTTCTAGCGAGGATAGATTTTACCCTGCATTTGGATTAAAACTGCATGCCGGTCATGTTTGATAAAAAAATGAAAATTAAAAAAATTGCTTGGAAATGTGAGTGATTTGTTGCTTTTGTTAAAGAATTTCCAAGCTTTGACTAAAGCATATTGTTCTGACACGCTGAATCAGTCATAATTTGCATAAGCATTAGGCAATCTTTAAGATGATTGTTTCACGCTCAAATCAAAATACTGCAACCATCCCAATCCTTGTTTACTCAAACGCATGTGGATGGAAAAATAGGATATTTTTTTAAAATGACTCAGCAAGCACAGACCATTCAAGGCTCAATTGTCGCAATCGTCACCCCTATGTTTGAAGATGGCAGCGTAGATTGGAAGGGTCTCGAGAAGCTCGTTGAGTGGCACATAGAACAAGGCACTAATAGTATTGTTGCTGTCGGTACAACTGGCGAAGCATCTACTCTTAGCATGGCAGAACACACAGAAGTAATTAAAGAAATTATCCGTGTTGCCAATAAACGTATTCCAATTATTGCCGGTACTGGTGCAAACTCGACACACGAAGCGATTGAACTCACCAAAGAAGCCAAACAACTCGGCGCAGATGCCGCACTTTTAGTTACCCCTTATTATAACAAACCAACGCAAGAAGGTTTATTCCAACACTATAAGGCAGTTGCTGAAGCTGTTGATTTACCTATCATTCTTTACAACGTACCTGGTCGTACTGGTGTAGATCTGCACAACGACACCGCGATTCGTTTAGCAGATATTCCTCAAATCGTAGGAATTAAAGATGCGACTGGCGATGTTCCTCGTGGTAAAGAGCTGATTGATGGTTTAAAAGGCAAAAACATGGTGGTGTATTCAGGTGATGATGCGACTGCGAGTGAATTGATTCAGTTAGGCGCCCACGGCAATATTTCAGTAACAGCAAATATTGCACCAAAAATCATGAGCGAACTTTGTGCCGCTGCAATTGCAGGTGATGCTGCAACAGCAAAAAGCAAAGATGACCAAGTTGCAAAATTAAACAATATTCTATTTTGCGAATCGAACCCAATTCCAGTGAAATGGGCACTTCATGAAATGGAATTAATTGGTACTGGCATTCGCTTACCATTAACTCCCCTAGCAGAACAATACCGTGCACCACTGCGTGAAGAACTCAAAGCAGTGGGTCTCATTTAATAAGAGCTTAGTATTATGCAATTACGTTTAGGTTTAACTCTTGCCATTTCAGCTTTAAGCTTGGCGGGTTGTAGTTCCCTTGGAATCAGTAATGGTTCTTTAGATTATAAAAACACGACCACTGTAGAGCCACTTAGCTACCCTGAAGGTTCAACAGTTAGACCTGCAACGCCAATGTATCCAGCTCCTATTGTTGACCCTCTTGCACTTCAGCATGCACCAAAATTTGAAAATAAACGAGGCAACCGTTACGAGGTTCCTCGTCCAGATGTTGCTCAAATCAGTGCACCTGCTGATGAAGTTTCTGCATCAACTGAAAGTGTTGGTCGTCCTCAAATTTTAACTGATGGAAATGGCAATCCACTGATCAAAATTGATGGAAATTCTGCTACAATTTGGCAGTACGCACTTGCGACCCTCAGTAGCTTAAATCATAAGGTTATCGGCCAAAGCAAAAATGCCAATGAGGCAACTGTAAAAATCGATAATTCAACTTATGTATTGAAACTTAATTCTGTAGGTTCAAGTAACACACTTGCTGTGTTTAACGCCGATAATAGCTTTGCAGACAAAGAAAAAGCTGCAGAACTATTAACCCAGATTTACCAAAACTGGCCAGCCTAGTCGTTCTAGGCAATTTTTTTTTGCAAAAGGTTCCCCCATGTTAAAACAAACCTTGCTCTATACTGGTAAAGCGAAATCTGTTTATGAAACAGATAGCGCGGATCATCTAATTCTAGTTTTCCGTGACGATGCTTCTGCATTTAATGGCGAAAAAATAGAGCAACTAGACCGTAAAGGTAAGGTGAACAACCGTTTTAATGCCTTTATCATGGAAAAACTGGCTGCAGCTGGTATTGAAACACACTTCGAAAAACTTCTTTCTCCAACTGAAGTTTTAGTGAAAAAATTGCAAATGATCCCTGTTGAATGTGTAATGCGTAATTATGCTGCAGGTTCATTATGCCGTCGTTTGGGTGTTGAAGAAGGTTTAGAGCTTGTTCCACCAACATTTGAATTGTTCTTCAAAGATGACGCTTTAGGCGATCCTATGGTGAACGAGTCTCAAGCAATTGCATTGGGTTGGGCAAATGCTGAACAATTGGCGCAAATGAAAGAATTGACTCAAAAAGTCAATGTTGTGCTGAAAGATTTATTCGCTCAAGGCAACATGCTTCTTGTTGATTTTAAACTTGAATTTGGCGTGTTCCATGACCGTATCGTTTTGGGTGACGAATTCTCTCCAGACGGTTGCCGTCTATGGGATAAAGACACCAAGAAAAAACTCGACAAAGACCGTTTCCGTCAAGGTTTAGGTGGTGTTGTTGAAGCTTATGAAGAAGTGGCTACTCGCATTGGTGTAGATCTTTCAGATATCTAATTTTAGATACTGATTCTTCAGAAACCGAGCTTTTTAGCTCGGTTTGTTATTTTAAGATGCTGATTTTTCTAATAGGTAATCATATAAATTTTCACCAGCTTTTTTCTGAAAGCGGTTTTCAAATAAAGGCACTAAAAACTCAGGATTAATTTGTGGGAAACTAATGTCCTCAAAATCTTCATCGGATGAGTCTGCATATTGAATAATGACAATAATTTCTTCACCCTGTTGGTTTTTTAATTTTCCTTGTGTTCTTAAATCTTGTAATGCTTGAATAATGGTCTTTTGATAGTGCGCTTGCAATTCGCTATATTGCTCATCTGTATAATCCTCTCCCAAGTCCTGATACAAAGCCGTGATTGCATCGTGAACACGATTATTGGCAGTACTTGAACAACTCCATTCTGAAATCCACCATGCTTCATAGACGTCTTCAAAGGTTTTTAATTGTTCTAATGTGCATCCTACATAAAAGAAACCACAGAAATCTTCAACCATTCCCAAACCAATAGCACATAAATGCTGATCTTGTGTAAGCTGCTGAATCTCAGCGAAAGCATCTTGAATGTCTTGGTAAATCACTGAATATAAATGGTCTTTGTTCATCATCATGTTCTTATCATTCACAATTTCAATGCAGAGTTTACTATCAAAGCATAAATTCTGTATATAAACCATTCGCCTATGTTGGCATTTAGCATTCGTAAAAAATTCAGCAATCGATGGCTTAAAAATACTGTAAATTATTTTTGAAAAAGCGTTGCGATGAAACTTTAAACATTAAAACTTGACCTTACAATTATGGTAAGGTTTATCTTAAGTTTAAGTCTTCTTAGAGCAGGGTGAGATATGGAATTTTATATTGAAAATATGACCTGTGGTGGTTGTGCACGTGGTGTAACCAAAGCAATTCAATCTGTAGATGAAAATGCTAAGGTGATTGCCGATCCACCAAGTCACAGTGTTAAAGTTGAAACAACAGCAACACAGCAACAAGTGGTTGATGCTTTATCAGAAGCGGGCTTTCCTCCACGCTAAGCTGATTGGATAAGGTGAAAAGGGCTATCAATTTAAGGTAGCCCTTTTGCATTAAAGCAAATATAAACTGATCAAACTGGGCTCTGTCATGGGATTTATTCGTCTGTATAGCATTGATCAAACCCAGCTTTTGCTGATGTAAATTGTTGATCATCACTATATTTCATCAACTTAATTCAATATCATCGCCTCATCACTGAGCCAATCAAAATCATACGCTTTATCAATAATTTCAAAAGATTGTGTATCAAACTTCCCATAAAACATCGCATGATAAAATCTAGATTTCTAAACTGAGAACACTTTAAATAACCATACACTTTGCAGATTTTATTCTATTTATATTTTTAAAAGTTGTTTTCTAAATAATCTCAAGCTCACTATGATCACAACAAACCGTTACAAAAAGAGCTACAAAATAGAGTTATGCGTACATTATCAAAACGATATTCATTAAGCCTGACCGCCAGCTTAGTTTTTACATTTCTGTATCCACATGCATACGCTGCGGAACAGATTCCAGCCACCCAAGAAGTTAAAAAACTTGATACCATTGTTGTCACAGGTACACGTTCGCTAAAACGTTCTAAAACAGATTCCTTACAACCGATTGATGTGATTAGTGCAGCGGAATTGACAGAACGTACAGGTTCAAGTGAGTTAGGTACGGCGCTGGCTAAAATTATCCCCTCGATTAACTTTCCTCGTCCAACCGTTGTCGATGGAACAGAACTCGTTCGCCCAGTGCAACTAAAAGGGCTTTCTCCTGATCAAGTTTTGGTTTTAGTGAATGGCAAACGTCGCCATACAGGGGCATTTATTAACCTTGGGGGCACCATTGGACGCGGTTCAGCACCGACCGATTTAAATGCCATTCCGATTTCTGCCATCAGCCGTATTGAAGTACTTAGAGAAGGTGCGTCTGCTCGCTATGGTTCAGATGCAATTGCTGGTGTCGTCAACATTATCTTAAAGTCTGATCCTAAAACAGGTGATGCAGGTATTCGCTACGGTATTTATGGCAAAGGTGATGGTGAACAAAAACAATCCTATGTTTCGGGCGGTACTCAACTGGGCAATTATGGTTATGCCATTTTTTCTGGTGAATGGCAGGACAATGAAGCAACCAATCGCGCAGGTTTAGACCTTCGTGATCCAAACGCCACTACATACGGACAAAGAACTTTTCGTTTTGGTGATCCAAAATCAGATGAAGTAAAAGCTTCTGTTAATGCTGGTTTTGACCTTAGTGATACTGTTGAATTATATGGTTTTTCAACCTATAGCCATCGTAATGCAGAAACTGCTGGGTTCTATCGTTTGAGTAATGCCTCGAACAATGTACCTGCATTATTTCCAAATGGTTATTTACCGCTGATTCGCGGTCAATTAGATGACTTTAGTGCCGTTGCAGGCTTACGTGGGGAAGTCGCAGATTGGCGCTATGATGTTTCAGCCAATTATGGCTTAAACCAATATGATGTAAATACAAAAACCATCAATGTCGATCTATACAAAGATACAGGTTCAACACCAAATTCATTCCATAATGGACAGTTAAAGAATACTCAAGCTGTTTATAATATTGATCTGTCAAAAGAATTTGAGATCTCTGCTTTTGCAAGTCCATTAAATGTCGCGTTTGGTGCTCAGTATTTAAATCAACAATATCAAATCAAAGCAGGCAATCCTGCCTCTTATTATAAAAGTGGTTCTTCAGGTTTATCAGGCTTTCGTCAAGCAGATGCCGGGAAATGGACACGTGACAGTTATGCTGGATATCTTGATTTAGAAACAGATATTACCCAAAAACTTTCAGCATCTACAGCCTATCGTTATGAGAAATATGATGACTTTGGGGACACCAATAATGCATCTCTTTCATTACGTTATAAACTTTTACCTCAAGTTGCGGTACGTGGCTCAGTTTCTACAGGCTTTCGCGCACCGAGTCTGGCACAACAATATTTCACCCAAACTTCTTCGCAATTGGTCAATGGACAGTTTGTTGAGGCTGGAACATTTCCAAGTTCTTCACAAGTTGCACAATTGCTCGGCGCAGAAGACTTAAAAGCTGAAAAATCAAAGAACTATAGCCTTGGCTTGGTATTTACCCCGACTAAAAACCTATATGTGACTTTGGATGCCTACCAAATTGATATTGATGACCGCATTAGCTTATCTTCAAATATCAATGCCAGCAGCCCCGCTGTTCGCGCTTATTTAGTATCTAAAGGGATTACCGATACCAATTTCAGCACGGTTCGTTTCTTTAATAATGCCAGTAATACCCGCACTCGTGGTGTAGATTTAGTTGCCAATTACCAATGGCAAAACCTGCCTTATGGCGAGTTAACCACATCTTTGGCTTATAATTTTAATCGCAATAAAGTCACCGATGTCGATAAAAACCCTGAGATTTTAAATGCCTTGGGTGTCAACCTCACCCGTTTGGATCGTCGTGAACAATATGGTTTATTGGCCGGAAGCACACCTGAACATAAATTCAGTTTAGCCAATGATTATAAAATTGGAAATTTTGGTATCAATACCAATATCACACGTTATGGAAGCTTCGAAACTTACAGTAACTCAGGTGCTGCCAGTGATCAGAAATTTTCTGCAAAATGGCTGTTGGATTTAGCACTGACATACCAATTAAACAATTGGAAATTTACTGTTGGGGGAGACAACATTACCAATGTTTATCCTGATAAAGATGTTTATGACATCAACAAACCTACTGGTGGAAGTTTGCAATACAGCCAGTTCTCACCGTTTGGCTTTAATGGTGCGTTCTATTACGGCAAAATTAATTATAAGTGGTAGAGGTTAAAGTTAACCAAGGGCTTCAAACCGAGTTGAATGACTCGGTTTTTTTATGTGTATCGTTATTGGGTATATCCTCAACCTGTTTAGAAACACATACACTAGAATATAATTTTTCTTCATTCATAATTTTAATTAAATCAATTTGCGTAGACGCTACCTAACTTTTCAGAGATGAACAGAGACTAGTTACAAAATTTCCTGTTGGATCAGCGAGTATCGGTAAGCTTTGGATTGCTGATGAACTTTTTTTAAGAAACTTATATACTCAAAACAAACGATATTCAGATTTAATCCAACATGATAAAAACAATTTATGCTGTCATTTTATTCTTGATCATTTTAAATCCTGCACAGGCGGAAGAGTTAAGCTGTCAGCAAGATTATCCTAAAATTATTGCGTCTGACTTAGATCAATTAGGACAAGATTTAAAGAAAAATGATTATTCATTTATGCAACAAAAAACCCATCCATCTCTGATCAATTATGTTGGTGGTGCAGAAGCTTATCAGCAGCTGCTTCAATACGCTCAAAATCTGCTTGCCAAATCACAGGTAGAAATTGTCAATGTACAATCAAAGCTGCCACTTTATAGCTATATCGTAGATCGTGAAGAAATTTGCTTTGTACCCAAAACCATCACCATGAAAGTTGCGGGTCAAATTCAAGCAGCATCACCCTCATTTATGGTCGCCATTCGTCCACTACAATCACATCAATGGACCTATCTGGACGGTGAAGGACTAAAGAATAATCCTCAGATGCTGTTTACACTTTTTCCAAATTTCCCCAAAGATGTGGAACTTCCATTTCAAACAGATGCCATAAAATAAGCTATTGGATGATGACTTTTATAGGGGCTGAAAAGATTTGATAGAAGTTTTGTGCATCGATCTGATATTTATAACCAGCCAAAACATATGCGGTGCCCTTTTCAGAGAAACTCAACTGACCATTTTTAATCTCATGTTTTGCAGAACCTGATAAAACGACAAAATTACTGAGTTGCTGATTGAGCTTCACGCCATCTTGCTGAACCAATTGCGCATTGAGTAATACCGGCTGTTCAACTTTTACTTTGACATTTTTGGGTGCTTGAATATCAACGATGTATTTCGCATAAAGTTGTGCAGAATTGGTGGTTATTCCGTAGGTCCCTGCAATATATAATTTTTTAAATGTTTCATCATTCAATGCCCAAGGCCAAAAACTGATTCCACGGTGCTTGGTCGTTTCTAAAAGATTGATCAAATCAGCACGATAAGCAGGGTTATACGTTGAATTATATTTCTGAACATCGGCATTGATTTGTTTGGCGGCAATTAAAGTATTGCGACTATTGGGCATGCTTCCAACCAATAACCCTCGGGGTATCTCAGACAATTGTGACTGTGCACGCGCAACTTGATCTGCATTAAATGAGGTCGTGACGACTTGATTTTCAACTTGGTACTTTTTAATTTCATCCTGCATTTTTGCAACCAATGCTGGATTGGCACTTTTCATTTCGATCATCAATACAAAGTTTGGATTGTGCTTAAATGTAGTGAAATATTCTGCAAGGGTCGGTATTGGATAAGCTTTGTTTTTAGATTTTAATTGCTGAACCTGCGCAAGGCTCATTTCTTCAATTTTACCTGTTGAACGCGTAGTGCGATCCACTGTTGCATCATGCATCACCACAAGATGCTGGTCTTTGGTTAAATAAATATCGTTTTCAACAATATCTGCACCCAAAGCAACTGCATGTTTTGCACTTTCTAAGGTATTTTCATCTTCTAAACTAGGTACACCACGATGCCCAATAATAAAGGGTTTACGCAATAAAGTGTTTTTTGGAAATTGTTTTAAGACACTGGCAAATAGCGTACTTTGCGTTGTAATAATCCCATTCACACCTGAAGTCAAAATACTGGCAACATCCTGCGGATCATATGCTGGTGTATCAACCCATACTGTCATTAAATGACGCTGAATAAAGCTGACACTCGATTTGTTGGCAAGGCGATGCGGAAGAACCACGATGCGTGCATAGGCCTGATTAGTACGACGCATAATTTCAGAAAAACCAACATGACTCTCCTTTAAATTTTCGTGACTTAAATCTAATGCTGTTCGAAGCGTAGGTACAATTTGATGCGCAGACTTGAGTAAATCATCACTTTTGGACAATACAGTAATATCGCTCATATCGTGAGATTTAGAGAGTAATTTTAAGGCTTCAATGCTTTTGGGATCTTTGATTTCTAAAACAGGAATGGTATTGCGCTGTGGATTGGATAAATATTGTTGTAATGTTTCAACCACCTGCCCTGTCTGATCAAGCAAGTTTAAATTGGCATCTAATTGATAATATAACTGATTGGTGGAATTTAATGGACTGCTGGTAGTTTTAACTTTTTGAATCAGCGTCGGTGCCAAACCAACATTAGTTTGAATTTCTTGCACTTGAGTGACTTTATTGGCTAAGTCTGGCAACGCACTGGTTTGTTCAGAGACTTGAATATTTTTAACTTTTAAGACTAGGCCTGTTGCTGAAAGCCCGATGCCACCTTTGGCAGATCCTTGGTCAAGTTCTACATCTTGCATCAACTGATGATTTAAATAATGCTGTACGCGTTGTCCAGAGACCACAATGCTGGCTTTATACCATTGATTTGCTTTGATGTTCTCCGAAAACGCTTTCGTTTCAGAGACCTCCCACTGCCCGTTACTTTTATGCCGACCAAACTCCGTACCATTTTTTGCAGTGGTGTCTGTTCTGAGGGTAAATTGATAATAACTGCTTGGAATCACCCCCTGAGTTTCTGTGACATCATAAATCACACTGCCCCAACGCGAGTTATTGACAGCTTGGTCTAAAGTAAATTCGAGATCAATGCGATAATTTTGCTGTTTTTCAAGATTTTGCGGTAATAAAATTGAGGTCGGACTGGCTGAATTTGCTCGACCATCAATATGAAGCATCCCATTCTCAACATAGACATTGCCCGCATTGTTGCCAGGAATACGCCAGCCTTGAGGAATTGTTTTTTGCTGAACAAAACTTTGTTGATAAAGTGTTTTAAGCTGCTGCGAAGCAAGTTTAGGCTGATTTTGGGTCGAAATTTTACTTGCAAGCTCAGCATGGCTCAACATCGGCAAAGAAATTAAAACAGCAAAAGATAAAACGGATAATTTCATAAAATTTCTAAACCATTTAGAAGCACTTTGATCAAGCGTATTTCTAAAATGATGTCAGCCTAATTTAAATTTTGCCGATATTTTAAACCTTTATATAAAATAGAACATCTATTTAAAAGATGCCTAAGCAAATAAACTTCACAACTACTGTTGCTGCTGTTCTTGTTGCCAACGACGTTGCTGTAAACGCTCACCTTCAACTTCACGCTTATTACGAGCAGACTCATATAATTTTGTGCCTTTCAATTCAGGTGGTAAATATTCCTGTAGCACAAAGTTTTCAGGGTAGTTATGAGGATAAAGATAATCCACACCATAGCCTTGTTGTTTCATAAGCTTGGTCGGTGCATTACGTAAATGGAGTGGCACAGGTAGGTTGGACGTTTTTTCTGCAAGTTCTAAGGCTTTATTGATCGCCAAATAAGTGCTGTTACTCTTTGCACTGGTTGCCAGATAAACTGCGCATTGGCCTAAAATAATTCGACACTCAGGCATGCCTATCGCTTGAACCGAGCGGAAACATTCGCCCGCTAAAAGCAAGGCATTTGGATTTGAGTTACCAATATCTTCTGAAGCAGCGATCAACATACGACGAGCGATAAAAACCGGATCTTCACCGCCTTTAAGCATACGTGCCATCCAATACAACGTTGCATCAGGATCACTACCTCGAATAGATTTAATAAACGCAGACACAAGATCATAATGCTGCTCACCTGATTTGTCATAGCGTGCAATATTCTGTTGCGCAACTTTGACCACGATCGCATTGGTCACAATATTTTCAATATCGGACTCAAAGGTACTGGCAATTAGATCGATTAAATTAAGTGCCTTACGTGCATCACCCGCAGCAAATTGAACCAATGCATCAAATTCTTCAATCTGGATATGGCGGTCTTTTAAAAATTTATCTTGTTGAATCGCGCGTAAAATGAGTTCTTGAATCGCCTCATTACTTAATCCATTTAAGGTATACACCTGACAACGAGACAGCAAAGCACTGTTGACTTCAAATGAAGGGTTTTCAGTGGTCGCACCGATCAGGGTAATTTTGCCTTTTTCAACCGCATTCAATAAGGCATCTTGTTGCGACTTATTAAAACGATGAATTTCATCAATAAACACCACCGGTGTTAATAAATCACCGCTGTCAGCAATCACCTCACGGAGCTCTTTTACCCCTGTATTTAAGGCAGATAAGCTAATAAATGTACGATCGACTGCTTGAGCCAATAACAATGCGATGGTGGTTTTTCCAACACCAGGCGGCCCCCAAAAAATAATCGAGGGTAAATGCCCTTGATCAATCATTTGACGGAGTGGTGCTGCGACACCGAGTAAATGATCTTGCCCAATAATTTCAGACAAATCACGTGGACGTAAACGTTCTGGAAGCGGAATTTGAGTGTCTGACATACTGCTTTTTTAATTGATGAATGCTGTCCTTAGTCTACTATGGAAAATCATCAATATTGCACTTTCAGCTTTAAAATAATCGATTCTGCAAAACATCCATTAATGAGGCCTGAAATACTTGACCATGACTAAGATGTGGATAAAGCATTAATTTGCCATCTACGCCTTTAGTGGCCAAATCTAAAACCAATTGACGGTTATTTTGAATCATGTCCCGATCTGCATTTGGGCTGATTGGTCCAGTTGTAGACTGAATAATGTCACCTTCCATCACCCATAATTTTTTATTTTTTAATTGCTCAGGTGGGGCTTTTTCAACGGCTTTGAGTAATCGAGAATCTGCCCATGTGAGAGATGGACTGGCTGAAAAATAGTGTGAAAACTTATTATCTATGCTTTGACTATTTAAAAGGGTATCTAAAACAAATAAACCACCATAAGAATGTCCCCATAATGCGGTACGTTGCTTATCCAGTTTTACTTGCGTATTGACCCACGGCATAATTTTTTCAAACAGCACCTGTCTAAATTGTGCACTTCCGCCTGCCATACGTTCAGGATTGCGTGGGTCAGCCGCCACTTTTCCAGATTCATCAGCAGGTGTGTAGTCTACAGACCGTGAAGCGGACTCAAACGGTAACTGGGTTTGATAGCCTATAGCCACCAACACGGGGCTGTCTTGTTCGGATAGTTTTTTTAACAGTGACTCATCTAAACGCGCCATAGCAGAGTTGCCATCTAACATGTAAACAGCAGGTAAGATCTTATTTTTATTAATATGTTTAGGAATACCGACCCAAACTTTATAATGCCGTTGTTGATCTACGGATTGAAAATTTTTTACTTGAAATTGATAATAACTGGAGCCTTGCTCCGCAATATTTGGCCCTAAAGCTTGCAAATCTGGTTTTGCATAAACATTGCAGTGAATACCGAAACTCAGGCTGATTGCACATAAACAGAATGCACTTTTTTTGAATAACCAAGATAAAGCAAACATTTTAAAACACATCAAACTGAAGAGTTTGCCTATCATATTACTATTCGATAATGATTATCAATTCATAATTGATTCAAATGATTTACCGCACCCATCTTACAATGTATTCATCAATTTCTTCTTCATTGACTTCTGTTTCGGAGATACAACGCCCAGCAGCAGATTTTCTAGCCTTAATCACATTGCTTCTTGAGCCTGTGATCAGATAGTGCCATGCCGGTAAATTTTTACCTTCATTCACCCGACGATAAGCACAACTTGAAGGCAACCAATGAATATTGGCTAATTTTTCAGGGCTTAATTGAATACAGTCAGGTACATAATCTAAACGATTAGGATAGTCAGAACACTGCGCGGTAGTACAATCGAGGAGTTTACAAGACACTTTGGTATAGGCTATTTCATGTGTGTCATCATCTTCTAATTTTACCAAACAGCACAGCCCACAACCATCGCACAACGCTTCCCACTCGGTCGGATTTAACTCAGACAGTGTATAATTCTTCCAAAACTGGGGGCGGATCTCAAAGGTCATGGCATAACATTAAAGTCATTTAAGGCGAAATAATTATATCAGTATATAAGCAGAAATTAGAAAATTTAAAACAGAACAAACCTTTACATATTGCTTTATTAATCACACTTTTTAAACACAACTTCACAAGTCCCTCAGATTTTTCTGCCTATACTGAAAAGACATAACAAAAAATATGGAGATGAATCTTATGTTTCGTTGGGCAATTATTTTCGCTGTGATCGCCTTAATCGCAAGTTTATTTGGTTTTGGTGGTGTTGCGGGAATGTCTAAAGACTTCGCAGTCATTCTTCTCGTTGTCGCGGTAATCCTCGCGATTGTTGGTTTTATTTCGAGAGGAAAAGTTTAGCTTTTCCTGATCAATTTTCATAAAAGAGAAGAACCTTGGTTCTTCTCTTTTTCATTTGAAAACGACCTTTTTCATTCATAAATTTTCACATTTCTATTGTAAATATTCGAAATTTAGTCATTTGAATCTTATATATTTATGCTTTAATCAATCTCATTCTCGCCGATACACAAGGATTAACAGATGACTCTTGCAATCAAAACTCGTGAAATTCAATATCAAGCAAAAGATGGAACAACTTTAATCGGTTATTTTGCTGCGCCTGAATCCGCACAACCAGTTGCAGGTGTGATTGTTGGTCCAGAATGGTGGGGCCGAAATGAGTATTCTGAACAACGTGCTCGAGAGTTGGCACAACATGGTTTTGCTGCGCTGGCAATTGATATGTATGGCGATAAAAAAACCACGGCTGTTGCGACTCAAGCCCATGAGTGGATGATGCAAACCTTCCAACATGAGCAGACCATTGTTGAGCGTTCAGCTGCGGCTTTGGCTGCTTTAGCAGCACAACCAGAAGTCGATGCAACGCGTTTAGCTGCGATTGGATTCTGTTATGGTGGTAAAGTGATATTAGATTTGGCACGCTCAGGTGCTGACTTAAAAGCTGCGATTACTTTCCATGCAAATTTATCTGCGCAAAAAGCAGCGGAAGCAGAAAAATTTAAAGCGCAAGTTTTAGTGCTACATGGTGAAAAAGACAGCATGGTGTCTTTGGCAGATGTCGAATCGTTTAAACAAGAAATGCAGCATGCTCAGGTAAAATCTGAAGTGATCATCCTGAAAGATGCTAAACATGGCTTTAGTAACCCACAAGCAGATGAAAAAGCAAAAGCCAATGGCGTAGATCTAGGTTATAACGCCGAAGCAGAAAAAGCCGGATTAGCAGCAATGTACGATTTATTAGATCGCACCTTGGCTTAACCTACTCTGGCTTAATTAAAATATGTTCTACGTTGATTAAGACAACAAAACGAGGGATTAGAAATGACTGAAAAAGTATGTCCTTATTGTGACTTTGAAGAATTTGATATCATTGATAAAAATGAATTTGGTGCAATTTTGCCTGAACACAACCCTTTGTCTAAAGGTCATTCAGTGATTATTCCTTTGCGCCATATTGCTTCTTTTTTTGAGGTTTCAGAGAAAGAACGTAAAAGCCTTTCCTCTTTATTGGAACTGGCACGTAACGAGCTTAAGATCCGCCATCAACCTGAAGGTTTCCATATCGCCTTTAATGATGGTCATGTGTTTGGTGAAGATCAAAGTGAACATTTCCATATTCACATTATCCCACGTTATAAAAACGAACCGCTTAAACTCGATAAGCGTTGGGGTATCATCAACGAAAACTGAGTTGTGGCTACAACGCATTTGAAAAGACGCCTTGGCGTCTTTTTTTATGCAGATTGCTGCTCAAGTTTAAGATAATTTTCCGCAATAAATTTATCTTGGTTATACTGAGCATCCAATTTTTACGCTAGATTGTTATGTCGCAATTTTCATTTTCAGATGCGCTATTGACTTGGTTTGATCAACACGGGCGCCATGATTTACCGTGGCAAGTGGCTGATGATCCATACAAAGTTTGGGTGTCTGAGATTATGTTGCAACAAACACAAGTCAAAACTGTACTGCAATATTTTGATAAATTTATCCAACGCTTTCCGACTGTCGATGATTTGGGTAAAGCCTCATGGGATGATGTTGCCCCCTATTGGGCAGGATTAGGCTACTACGCCCGTGCACGCAATTTGCATAAAGCAGCAGGCGTGGTCAGCCAGCAAGGGCATTTCCCACAAAGCTTAGAACAATGGGTGGAACTTTCAGGTATTGGTCGCTCTACTGGTGGCGCACTGATGTCGCTTGGCTTACGCCAATATGGCGTCATTATGGATGGCAATGTAAAACGTGTTTTGGCCCGTTTCTTTGCCATTGAAGATGACCTGAGTAAACCCATCCATGAACGAGCCATGTGGCAACTGGCGGAAAGTTTATGCCCAACTGAACGCAACCATGACTATACCCAAGCAATTATGGATTTGGGTGCAACCATTTGCACGCCCAAAAAGCCACTCTGCTTATACTGCCCTATGCAACAACATTGCCAAGCCCATCAACAAGGGCTAGAAACTGAACTGCCTTATAAGAAAGCTAAAAAGCCTGTTCCCGTTAGAACAGCCACAGTGTTATTAATTGAGTCAGATCAACAATGGTTATGGGAGCAGCGTCCTAACAGTGGTTTATGGGGAGGCTTATGGAGTTTACCGATTTTTGAAAATGAGCTCGCGTTTCAACAGCTTTGTCAAAGTCTAAAACTTATTTCAACTGTTGAACCTGTCCAAATCTCGCATAGCTTTACCCATTTCACATGGATTTTAAATGCGCATATTGTTCGAGTTGAATCAGACCAAAAAGAATATCTTCAGGCTGAACTTGGGGGCGAATGGTTAACACCACAAAAAGCTACACAAATGGGTATCCCTACAGCCATGAAAAAATTGATCTCAGCAGTAAAAATATGACATAGTCAGACACGGGTATTCTAAGCATATTTCAATTTTAATTTGCCCTTTTGAAACTTGAAAAAAAGGATTTCTCGTGTCACGTAGCATCCAATATTGCTTGATGGCCTTGCTTGCCATTATTTTAACTGCATGTACTACTGCACCTAAAAAGCCAAGCTCATCTAAGCCACAGCTTCCACAAGCTCAAATTAACCGCCTAAAAGCAATGTCAATGCCAACCCGATTGGCAATTCCTGTAGATGGAGTAAAACCACAAAACCTCACAGATACTTGGGGTGCATCTCGCAGTGCTGGGCGAGCACATGAAGGAATTGACATCATGGCTTCACGTGGAACCAAAGTTTATAGTAGTACTGAAGGTGTGATTGCCAGCTTAAAGAGCAATAATCTGGGGGGTAAAGTGATTTGGCTCATCGGACCAGGTGGTGTTTATCACTATTATGCTCATCTAAACGATCACAAACGTGGTCTACAAGAAGGCGATTACGTTAAAAAAGGTCAGTTAATCGGCTATGTGGGCAATACTGGAAATGCACGACATACTGCACCGCATTTGCACTATGGACTATACTTAAGAGGTAAAGGCCAAGGTGCAGTCAACCCCTACCCTTATTTACGTTAATTTTAGATTGAATCAATTTAGGAATATTCCATGTCAGAAGCATTGCTTGAGCGTTTAGTTGAATTTGCAGAATCAGGCAATCAACAAAAAATTGCCCTCAATGGACAAAATCATCAAGGCTGGATTATGGAAATCACCGATGAAGCATTAATGATCAGTACTGGCTTTGCAGACAAAGCGGGTAAAGATATTTGGGTAAATTTTAAAGATTTACAACATGCGCAACTTTCCTATTGGGACAACAAACAAGATCAATGGGTCGAATTTAAACTTTAGACAATTAAAACTTAAATCAATCAGAACAATGGTAGATCTTTTATGGCAAATAAACGCTGTGGTTGGTGTTCAGATGATCCTATTTATATTGAATATCATGATCAAGAGTGGGGTAAATCCAATCGAGATGAACAGCATTTATTTGAAATGCTTTGCCTAGAGGGGCAACAAGCAGGTTTATCTTGGATTACTGTTTTAAAAAAGCGTGAAAGCTACCGCGCCCAATTTTTTAACCACCCGATTCAAACCATCGCCAATTTTACTGAACAAGAGCTTGCACTAAAATGTCAGGATGCTGGGCTGATTCGCCATATCGGGAAATTAACGGCAATTCGTGACAATGCCATTGCATGGCAAAACATGAAAGCTCAAGACATCGATATGGTGAACTGGTTATGGGATTTCGTCGACCAGCAAGTACAACTCAATGATGTCCCTGATTATAAATTAGCACCGGCACAAACCGAAACCAGTCAAAAGCTTTCCAAAGCGTTAAAAAAGAATGGTTTTAAATTTGTTGGTCCAACCACTTGCTATGCCTTTATGCAAGCAGTGGGTATGGTCAATGACCATGAAAATGATTGTATATCCCGCTAAAAGTTTAACTGAGCAAACAGGAAGGATTCACATGTCAAATAATACGTTTCATGCTTATGCTGCCTTAGAGGCAGGTGCAGCACTTGTGCCCTATCAATTTGATGCAGGTGAATTACAGCCTCATCAGGTCGAAGTCAAAGTTGAATATTGCGGTTTATGCCATTCCGATGTTTCAGTGATTAACAATGAATGGGGAAATTCAGTTTTCCCAGTGGTTGGCGGTCATGAAATTATCGGTATCATCACTCAGCTGGGTTCAGAAGCGAAAGGATTAAAAGTCGGTCAACGTGTCGGTATCGGTTGGACTGCGGAAAGTTGTCAGCACTGTGATCCATGTGTTAGTGGTCAACAAGTGCTTTGCACAGGGGGTTCAGTTGCAACTATCGTTGGTCATGCAGGCGGATTTGCAGATAAGGTCCGTGCAGGTTGGCAGTGGATTATTCCTTTTCCTGAAGATTTAAACCCTGAAAGTGCTGGCCCTTTATTGTGTGGTGGTATCACTGTTTTTGACCCAATCTTAAAACATCAAATTCAAGCAGTTCACCATGTTGGTGTCATTGGGATTGGTGGCTTAGGTCATATGGCCATTAAAATACTCAAAGCGTGGGGTTGTGAGATCACTGCCTTTACATCGAGTTTGGATAAAACAGATGAACTTAAAGCGATGGGTGCAGACCATGTGGTCAATAGTCGCGATGCCAATGCTTTAAAAGCACAACGTGGCAAATTTGATTTATTGCTCTGTACGGTAAATGTGAGTTTGGACTGGAAAGCATATCTCAATACACTGGCGCCAAATGGCACAATTCATATGCTAGGTTTAGTCCTCGAACCGATGCCGATTCCAGCGGGTGCACTGATTGGCGGTGCAAAATCAGTGACTGGTTCACCAACAGGCTCCCCTTTTGCATTGCGTCAATTATTACAATTTGCCGCACGCAAAAACATTGCACCACAAATTGAAGTTTATCCAATGTCAAAAATTAATGAGGCTTTGGAGCGACTTCACTCTGGAAAAGCCCGTTATCGTATCGTATTAAAAGCGGATTTCTAATTTAAGTCTGACCATCCATCACGGTTTATCAAGAACCGTGAATGGAATAAGGCTGTCGGGCTATGCATTTGCTCACAAATCAGTTTAAGCCACACTCTTGGCTGACAATTCACCTCTTACCCAATCTGCCAATAACATAATTGCATCCTGAATTTCCTGAGACAATTCATGCCCTGCATTTAAACGAATACAATTGTTATAACGGTGATCCTCACCAAAAATAATCCCTGGTACAATATTGATACTGTATTGCTGTGCATAATAATACAACGCCAAGCTATCAATCTGCTCTGGGAACTGTAACCACAAGGCATAACTTCCTTGCGGTTGATTTAAACGGATCTCTACCCCATAAAAAGCATGTTGAATAAACTGTAGATATTGCGCAACTTGAGCCATCAACTTAGGGCGTAATTCACTCAAATGCTGACGATAGGCTCGGCTATAAATCAAATCGGCAAGCCCCAACTGCAATGGTGTATTGACCGAAACATTTTGTAAAATCAACTTGGCATGTAAGTGCTGTAAACGTTGTGGCAAACAGAACCAACCAACTCGATAAGAGGTCGACAACGACTTGGAAACCGATCCGCAATAAACCACATAGCCCTGTTGATCCCAATATTTAATCGGTAAAGGGCGTTTGGCATTAAAGCTACATTCAGCATAAATATCATCTTCAATCACGTAACACTGATACTTCGCTGCCAGCTGTGCGATTTTTTCTTTCTCGGCATTAGTCAAACAGAAGCCTAAAGGGTTTTGAAAGTTGGCGGTTAATAAACAGACTTTTGCGCCTGAGTTTTGCATCTCTTGTTCTAAACGCTCCAGATCAAAACCTTCGGTATTGGCAGGGATTTCAATAATTTTTCGTTTGAGCAACGCCAATAATTGCAACTGACCATTATAGTTTGGCGTGGGTACAATCACACTGTCACCGATTTGGCTAAGGCTTTGAATCATCACAGACAATGCCGGCATACAACCATTGCTGATATAAATATCTTCTTTGGCAATATAAAAACCATCTTCAGCCCAATGTGCTGACAATGCCTCTCTTAACTGAAGGTGCCCTTGGCGGTCATTATATAAAAAGTCTTCTGGCTTACTGTGCTTTAAAGCACGTTGTATTGAACGGCGTAAGGCCTCTACAGGAACTAAATTAGGCGATAACTGAATCGAACCTAAATGGATCAGTTTATTATTGATTGCTGCTTCATGAATTTGAATTTGTAAGTCTAGATTTGAAACCTCACGCGCTCTCGACTTAAAATCAGGATGGTCAGGTACAGCAATCTGTGGGGCTTTTTGCTGCGATTGAACAAAATAGCCAGACTTTTCTTTGACGTAAATCAAGCCTTGCGCTTCAAGCAATTCATAACAACTCTTTGCTGTATTGAGACTAATATTTTGCAATGCTGCAAATTTTCGCAAAGAGCTCAGACGTTGCCCAACGGCCAACTCTCCACAATAAATTTTCTGTGCAATTTGTTGTGCTAATGTTTGATATTGAAAAGCCATATCTGTACTCAAATTTTAATATTTGTTGTATCTGTATCTATAAAGTTAACAGATTTATGCTTCATTCACAGCCAATTTTTACAAACAAATTGATTTGAAAGGAGAAAAAAATGAGAACGATCGCTTTAATCAGTATTGTCTTTGGATTAACTGCTTGCCAGCCTCAGCAGGTCAATCAAGCTGCTCAGAAACAACATTTTGTATGTAAATCTTTGATTGAAGGCTTTTTAAAAACACAAAATTTAGCTGAGTATCAGCTTGATCATCTAGAACCCACCTTACACCAGACTGCAGCTGTGCGAAACTACCGCTACCATGCCAGTAGTGATCAACGGATGAAGATTAATATCCCGGTGCAAAAAGACTTGACGTTTAAATGTCTTCAGACAGCAACTGATCATTTTGAAATCCAATTGGTCAATCCACAAAAACCCAGTAGCCAAACTTTACTGAGTCTGGATTTACCACCACAAAAGACTATCGAAACTTTGACAGCTTTTGCGTTAAAAACTCAATAAATAAACGGACACGCTTTGGTAAATGTTCCTGTTGATAATACACTGCATGGATGTGTTGCTCATAAAGCTCTATTTGATCTTCAAATAGAGCAATCAAGCGTCCTTGCTTTATATCTTTTAAAATCTCAAACTCAGACAATCTCGCAATTCCATGCCCGCGTAAACACAGTTGACGGACAGTTTCACCACTGGATGCTTTGATTTTTGGTTTGACAGTAAGCCTTTCTCCATTGACTCGAATCGGCCAAGTATTTAAACGGCTGACTTTGCTAAAGCCAATTTGGGTATGATTTAAAATATCTTGCGGTGTTGCTGGATAACCATGTGTAGCTAAATATTCAGGACTGGCAACGATATATAATCGGCTTTTACACAACAAACGCGCATGTAAGCTCGAATCATTAAGATCACCAAAACGTATTGCAACATCTGTCTTATGTTCTAATAAATCGATGATCTGATCGTTACTGTTTAACTCTATTTCTATCTCAGGATACAACTGAGAAAACTCTTGCATCAACGGTGCAATCACATGTAATACAAAAGGTGTCGCGGAATCCACGCGAATCAGCCCAGATGTATCACTGTCAGATTTTAATAAAGCATCTTCTGCTTCATTGAGGTCATGCACAATTTTTCGGGCTTTTGCTAAAAATAATTGCCCCTCTTGGGTCAACTTAAGTTTACGTGTTGTCCGCTCTAATAAGGTGACATTCAGTTTAGATTCAAGTCGTTGCAAGGCTCGACTTACACCTGAAGTGGTTTGTTCAAGATGCGTTGCTGCTGCAACAATCGAACCACTATCGACAATATTAATAAAAGCCTGTAATTCTTCGAGTGTAGATTTCATTGCTGTCAGCGCTCTGTTTATTGTTGATTTCTAGTCAATAATATTTTGCATATTCCTGTATTTTTCCGCAACAATTAAAGTAGCAAAATACACTCAATCTCAGAAAATAAAGTGAAATCCAGCATGACAAACATCGTTCCTCAATTTGGTGTCGGTACTTTCCGTTTAACAGAACAAGCTGTGATTGACTCGGTCAAAACAGCCTTAGACGTTGGTTATCGTGCTGTAGACACTGCTCAAATCTATGGCAACGAAGCAGAAGTCGGTCAGGCCATTGCAGAAAGCTATATCCATCGTGATGATTTGTTTATCACAACAAAGATATGGACAGATCATTATCAAGCCGACAAACTTATTCCAAGTCTTAAAGACAGCTTACAGAAACTAGGTACTGATGCAGTCAACTTAACCTTGATTCACTGGCCAGCGCCAAGTCTCGGAATTTCTGTTGCAGAAATGATGCATAACCTGTTAGAAGCAAAAAAGCTGGGCTTAACTGAACATATTGGAATTTCAAACTTCAATATCGACTTATCGCAACAAGCCATTGCTGCTGTAGGACTTGAAAATATTGCCACCAACCAAATTGAACTTAGCCCTTATTTGCAAAATGATAAGTTGGTGAATTTTTTACAGTCACAAAATATTGATGTGACCTCTTATATGACTTTGGCGTATGGTAAAGTTTTAAATGACCCAACATTAACTGAAATTGCCAAACAGCATCAGGCTTCTAGCGCTCAAATTGCATTGGCATGGGCATTGCAGAAAGGCTTTGCTGTCATTCCGTCATCGACTAAACGTGAAAACTTAATCTCCAACTTAAAAGCACAAGAGATTCAGTTATCGGCTGAAGAAATGCAATTAATCGCGCAATTGGAACGTAATGGCCGTGAGGTTGATCCTGAAAACTTAGCACCTCAGTGGGATGTTTAATTCACTGCTGGAGTAAAAGTGATTTAAAGCAGCGCAAATCTTGGCTCAGGCTTTGATGAGTAAAGTTGGGTTGCTAGGTTTTTGCTTACTAGGCTTCGAAACAGGCTTTACCGCCTTTTGATCATGACTTAGATTGCTTCGCAAGATTATTTTCTTGCGAAGCTTTATTTTGTCAGTTCATCAAAATAGCGGGTGAAAAGTAAATGACCATCCTAGTGATTGACCAAATGCTGTTACACCCCATCATTTTCAATATGCTGTATATTTGAGATTCCTCATGAAATTAAATTTTCCCTTACTCGCATTAGCGATTGGTGCTTTTGCAATAGGAACAACTGAATTTTCCCCAATGGGCTTTCTTCCCCAAATTGCAGAAAATTTGAATATTTCAATCCCAACCGCAGGTATGCTGATCACCGCTTATGCACTCGGTGTCATGATTGGTGCACCGTTTATGACTTTATGGTTTGGACGGTTCCCACGACGTAAAGCGCTTATTCTGGCCATGATTATTTTTACCATTGGTAATATTCTTGCTGCAATTGCCCCCAATTATTGGAGCTTAATGGCCGCTCGAATCCTGACCAGTCTCAATCACGGGGTATTTTTCGGGATTGGTTCCATTGTTGCAACAAGCGTCGTACCTAAAGACAAACAAGCCAGTGCAGTTGCCACCATGTTTATGGGCCTCACCATTGCAAACATCGGTGGTGTGCCTTTAGCCACATGGGTTGGGCAGAATATTGGCTGGCGTATGTCATTTGCAGCAATCGCCTTACTCGGCGTGATTACTATGCTGTCACTATGGAAAGCCTTGCCTGAAGATAAAGCAAGCCAACGTCCTGATGTCAAAGCAGAATTAAAAGTGCTGACTCGGTTGCCTGTGGTTCTTGCATTGCTCACCACGGTGATGAGTGCAGGTGCAATGTTTACTCTCTATACCTATATTGCGCCTAGCCTACAAAACATCACCCATGCAAGCCCGATGTTTATTACCTTGATGCTGGTACTGATTGGAATTGGTTTTTCAATTGGTAATCACTTAGGTGGGAAATTTGCAGACTTGTCACTGACCAAAACATTGACCAGTTTCTTGCTGTTACTGATGGTGAGCATGTTGCTGTTCCCTATACTGGCTCAAACTCAAATTGGTGCAGCATTGGCACTGATTGTCTGGGGAGCAGCAGCCTTTGCCGTGGTCCCACCTTTACAAATGCGTGTCATGTCTGTTGCTCATGAAGCACCTGGATTGGCATCTTCGGTAAATATCGGGGCATTTAATTTAGGCAATGCTTTAGGTGCAACAGCTGGTGGAGCTGTATTGAGTATGGGCATGAGTTATGCTGCGGTGTCTATTGCAGGTGCGGTACTCACAGCTTTAGGGTTAGTGCTGGTTTTTATTCAAATGAAAATGAATAAAGCACCTGCTCAACAATATAGCCATTCAGCGTAGCGCTTAACAATCGCCACAAAGACTGCAAGTAACCTTTCTTTCTACATCAATACCTTGAGAAAGGTTACTTTCAATAGTTAAATGAGCGGAAAGATCTGCCAAGCATTATTTTTTCGAATATAGCGTTGTTTCGTCAATAAGTGATCTGCTTCAGGATTATTGATCAAACAATGCCTATTTTAAAATATCAGGCAAAGCTGTAAAGGGTTTATTCTTTGCCAATTCTGTTTTCATTTTCTGCAACATCTGATAAGGCTGCTGTTCGACCAAAATATTGGTTAAGCTTGCAGGAATGGAACCTTCTGGATTGGCGTGTCCAGAGGTGATGACTTTGACTTTATTGGCACCGAGTTTTTGAAAGGTCCAATCACCTGAATAATCTTTTAAACGAACATAGTCAGGATTTAATGCTTTACCTTGCTGAATCGCAGAATTTTTAATAAAAATACTGCCATTTGCATCTTTAGACATGGTTCCTTTAACCACCATATCGCGATCTTTTAACGGAAAGGGAAAATCTAAAACCATATAAATGCTGAATTCACCTTTTTTATCATCACGAGATAACACTTCAGCTTTGGCAACATTGGGGACCCATTTCGGTGAGTTTTTGACGTCCAATACCAAAGCAACAGCACGATCAATCGGCACGTCTAATGTTGTTTCAGCTTTATAAGACAACACAGAATTACTGGCATCCTTGTATGTCCATACCTGAATGTTATTTTTATTCAAACTCAATTTGGCATTGCTTGGTAAAGCAGCTTGTGTAGTCAGGCCAAAAGCACTGATTACACAAGCAAATAACATCACTGTTTTTTTCATTTTTGAATGTTCAAAATTTGACTAATTGTTTTAATTCTATCGCATCAGATTTTAAGCTTAAATATCATTTAAGCCTAAAACGTCTTTCATATCGTATTTTTTTGCATCTTTGCCGACAACCCAAGCAGCTGCACGTACAGCACCAGCAGCAAAATTCATACGATTCGTGGCTTTGTGTGTCACTTCCACACGCTCACCTTCGCCAATAAACATCACTGTATGTTCGCCCACAATATCACCACCACGAATCGTTTCAAAGCCAATGGTTTCACGTTCACGTGGACCTGTATGCCCCTCACGACCATAGACAGCAACTTTCTTTAAATCACGACCCAGTGTGTCAGCAACAGCTTCACCCATCATCAGTGCAGTACCTGATGGTGCATCTACTTTATGACGGTGATGTGCTTCAATAATTTCAATATCCACAGTATCGCCAAATACTTTAGCTGCCAACTCAAGTAATTTAATCGAAACATTCACACCCACTGAATAATTTGCAGCATAAACAATCGGTGTCTGAGTGGCAGATTGATTTAATAGCTCTTTTTGTTGATCCGAAAAACCAGTTGTACCAATCACCATCGCAACACCAGCAGCACTGCATAGTTTTAAATTATGTTCAGTGGCAACAGGCGCAGTAAAATCAATCACCACATCCACATCTTTGAGGATCTCTTCCAAGTTGCCAACCACTTTGATTCCCACAGCACCAATTCCTGCAAGCTCTCCTGCATCTGCACCAATTAATGTGCTTTCTGGACGCTCTACTGCAGCAGCAAGCTGAAAGCCTGCTTGTTGTACAGCTTGAATCAATGTACGGCCCATACGGCCACCTGCACCTACAATACCAATGCGTGGAGCTGCTGACATACGATCTTCCTAAATCTGAATTTGAAAATTTGGCTCTACTATAACAAAACTCGGTTCCAAGACGACGTTTCAATATAAAAAAATACTGTGATCTTTTTACTTGCTTTGGGATCTGTTGCGCTCATTGGTACAGAATAGCCTGAACGAATAAATAGATTAATTTTATAAAATATATCGGTAAAACTTTGAAAAATTTACAACTTTTCAAATCCATTTCATCAAAATGCAAGAATCCCACAGCAGACTACATGCCACGAATGAAAATAATATGGCTTATAAGGAGATCAATATGCATTCGAATAAAGTGGCTTTCGCTCTGGTACTCGGCATGATGATGACAAATGTTTGGGCTGAATCAGCGCCTGCAACAACATCAACGACAACTGAAGAAAAAACGCTTGCTCAACCCAATAGCAACACAGCATCTGAACCTCAAACAGAAGTTCGTGTCGAAGATATTGATGCACCAATCATCGAATAATAAGTACCTATTTTTCAGCGGTTGAGGGTATCTCCAATACCTTCAACCTCTCATTTTAAAAATAACTCAATTCAATTGTAATTATCATCATAAAAATTAGGCACTACAGCCAAACATCAACACTTATATTATTTTTAAATTATCTAAAAACTGCTTGAAATGTGTATTAAATTACAGCTAAAAATAACTAAAAAACAAAATTTAAATTTTTCAGATCTGTAAGGTCTGTTAATAATTCGTCTATGTTTGCGATTTTGCGTTTTTTTAACTGATACTAGGCACAAAATACCAAATCTAGTCTTTCTAAATAATGACAAACATCATTTCGCAAGATAACGATGTAGTAGCAAAAATACGCTACACTAAAAGCGCTTGGACGCAATCATAAAAAGCATATATCAAAGGAAATACCATGCAACTCAAAAAAATCATTTTAGGATTGATGATGACAACAACTGTTTCACTAGTTTGGGCCGAAGACACCACACCGCCTACCGCTCCATCATCAGAATCATCGACACCAGCAACACATCCCGCGGTGATACTCCCCCAAGATGATAATTCAATAGATGCTGCCCCGGATGACAACGAATTTGATTTATCACCATCGAATCAAGCATCAAAATAAAAAAAACGGAGCAACAAGATCTGTTGCTCCGTTTTTACATATTCAATGTTTAGCTTGCTAAATGAAAAGATCTAAACTCAATTAGTCAAATAAACGATCGAAGAAAGATTTTTTCTTCGGTGACGATTTATTGTCATCACTTTCCATCGTGGCTTGAAGTTCTTTCAATAGCTCACGTTGACGGCTGGTCAAATGTACAGGTGTTTCCACCACAATACGGCAAAGTAAGTCACCTTGCATACTGCTACGTACAGGTTTTACCCCTTTACCACGTAGTCGGAACATTTTACCGGTTTGTGTACCTTCAGGCACTTTCAAACTGACTCGGCCATCCAATGTTGGAATTTCAAGTTCTTTACCTAAAGCAGCATCTGCGATACTAACAGGTACATCCATATATAAGTCTGCACCATCACGTTGGAAGATATCGTGCTCACGTACTACGACTTCAACGTATAAATCACCAGATTGACCATCACGAATCGCTTCACCTTTACCCGTTAAGCGAACGCGATCACCATTATCAACACCTGCAGGAATAGTAACTTCAAGAGTTTGCTGACGATCTGATACACCTGAACCATGACATTTGCTGCATGGATTTTTAATAATTTTACCTTGTCCACGACAGGTACTACATGTCTGCTGAACAGAGAAGAAGCCCTGTTGCATACGCACTTGACCTGCACCATGGCAAGTCTTACAGGTTTCTACATCATTTGGATTTTTTGAACCTTTACCATCACACACATCACAAGGTGCTGGTGCAGTAAAGGTAATGGTTTTCTTAACGCCTCTCACCGCTTCTTCGAGTGTTAATTCCATGACATAACGCAGGTCGGAACCACGACGCGCACGTTGCTGACCACGGCCACCTCCGCCAAAAGCGCCACCAAAGATGTCACCAAACTGACTGAAAATGTCTTCGGCGCTGAAACCACCACCAAAGCCACCGCCGCCCATACCACCTTCAAAGGCGTTATGACCCATACGGTCGTACATGCTACGTTTTTCACCGTCAGAAAGAATTTCATATGCTTCCGCACATTCTTTAAACTTTTCTTCAGCTTCTGAGTTGTCAGGATTACGATCTGGATGATACTTCATCGCCAACTTACGGTAGGCTTTTTTAATTTCATCATCACTAGCGGTTTTAGCAACACCTAAAACCTCATAATAATCACGTTTAGCCATGATTGGCGATGCTCCACAAAATTTGATAATACTTCTATGCAGAGTAAATTGGGGGCGATGTTATTTTTTACAAGCGTGAAATGTGGTTTTTTTTAAAAAACAGCTTTTTTCTGTAAATATTTAGTAAAACCTTTGAGCCATGTATTGAGTAAATATAACCACGCAATGGCACTAAATACCACACCAGCCACAGTGCACGCTTTTACCCAAATGAAACTGTCCCAATAGAAAAAGATTAACGGAATAAACCATAGCGCAGCAAAAGCTGCCAAAATCAAAAAAATGAGAGCATTGCGCATAATCCACAACGCTTGCGCATGTATCCATACCTCTGCATTATCTGCCACTGCTACTTTACGTGCTAACCAATACGCCAACACGGCTGTAATCACCGTAAACAATGCAAGAAACATAAACAAATAAGAGCTCGTAATAAATTTACGATGCTGTTCTGGATTTGTTTGCCCCATGGGTGTTTTTGACCTCAAATTTATTGCATACCGATTTACTTATTATGCAATAAAATTTCCTATGTTATTTTCTGTTAAAGATTAAGTGCTACTATATTGAAGTTTTCAATTTTTCGCACCTAATATTCTCAACAATTTATGTATTTTCTGTAGTTTTTTTAATCTTAAACCAAGTCGCATACAGCGCTGGTAAGAAAAATAACGTTAAAAGTGTCGCAATAATTAAGCCACCCATAATGGCCACTGCCATTGGTCCAAAGAAAATACTCCGAGAAAGCGGAATCATGGCCAATACTGCTGCCAAGGCGGTGAGAATAATTGGACGGAATCGACGAACTGTAGCATCCAAAATTGCATCCCATTGATTCTGCCCTGATCGAATATCTTGTTCGATCTGATCAATCAGAATCAGTGAGTTACGCATAATCATTCCAGATAATGCAATGGTACCCAGCATCGCCACAAAACCAAAAGGCTTATTGAATAAGAGCAGGAATAAAACCACCCCAATTAAACCTAACGGCGCTGTCAAAAATACAATGAATGAGCGAGAAATACTCTTTAACTGCAGCATCAGCAAAGTAAATACCACCGCAAGGAATAATGGCATCCCTGCATTCACAGAGGTTTGCCCTTTTGCCGACTCCTCTACCGCGCCACCAACTTCTAGCAAATAACCACTAGGTAAGGTTGTACGGAGCTGATCCATTTTTTCAGCCAGCTCATTGACCACGGTTGCAGGCTGTAACTTGGTCCGAATATCTGCACGTACAGTAATGGTCGGTAATCGATTGCGGTGCCAAATTAAACCATCTTCAAATTTATATTGAAGCGTAGCGATCTGCGCCAAAGGTACGGTGGTACCTTTACTTGTTGGAACAGCAAGACTGGATAATGCTTCAACATTGACACGCTCAGCCTGATCACCGCGGATACGAACATCAATCAGCTCACGTTTTTCACGATATTGATTGATAATTGCACCCGATATCGAACTGTTTAAAAAATTCGCCAAATCTTCTGAGGTTACACCCATTTGACGGGCACGATCTTGATCAATCACCAACGAAATGATTTTACTTTGCTCACCCCAGTCCAAATGAACATTTGCGGTATTTGGATTTTCACCCACCAGTTGAGCAACTTTTTGCGCTTCCTGACGAACAATTGCAATGTCTTCACCCGATACACGAAATTGCAATGGATAGCCAACAGGAGGACCATTTTCTAATAAAGAGACTCGGATACGCACCTGCGGCAATAATTGGCGAATTTGCGTATCTAAGGATTTACGAATTTCATCACGATCATCCAGTGACGATGCTAAAACCACAAATTGTGCAAAACTGGCTTGTGGCATCTGTTGATCTAAAGGCAGATAGAAACGTGGTGTACCTGTTCCTACATAAGCAACATAATTATCAATACCCTTTTGCTTGGATAAAAATGCCTCGACTTTCTTCACGGCATCTTCAGTTGCAGTCAGTGATGCGCCTTCCTCCAATTTTAAATCAACCAAAATTTCAGCACGGTTTGAAGACGGGAAAAATTGTTGGGGTACAAACTTAAACATCACCACAGACAGGACAAAAACCCCAACCGTAATTGAAATGACGGTTTTTCTATAGGTCACGCACCAATTCACCAACTTTCTAAAGCTTTGATAAAATTTAGATTGATATGGATCAAAATGCTCACCAGTATGATGAATCACGGGCTGAGGTTCTGGTTGCTTACGTAATCTTGCAAGAAGACGCTGATACCACGGTGCTTTTTGTGGCACTTTGTTAAAATCTGGAAGTAACTTATCCCCTAGATAAGGAACAAAAACCACAGCAGCAATCCATGAGACAATTAAGGCAATGGTCACCACTTGGAAAATTGAACGGGTATATTCCCCTGTGCTTGATGCGGCTGTAGCAATAGGTAAAAAGCCTGCTGCGGTAATTAATGTTCCGGTCAGCATCGGAAATGCGGTACTGGTCCATGCAAAACCAGCTGCCTTCATCCGGCTATAGCCCTGCTCCATTTTGATGGTCATCATTTCGACGGCAATGATGGCATCATCGACCAATAACCCTAAGGCCAGAATCAATGCCCCTAGAGAAATCTTATGTAAGCCAACATCAAATAAATTCATCCCCGCAAAAGTCATCGCAAGCACCAGTGGAATCGAAAATGCCACCACCAAGCCTGTACGAAAACCAAGCGAAAAAAAGCTCACCAATAAAACGATAATGACTGCTTCTGCAAGAACTTTGACAAATTCATGAATACTGCGTTGAACAGCCACTGGTTGATCTGAAACTTTTTTCAGTTCCATACCTAAAGGCAGTGATTTTTGTAAGGTCTTAAATTCCGTTTCTAGGTTTTTGCCCAGTGCGATGATGTCACCACCTTTACGCATAGAAACCGCTAAACCAATTCCATTCTCGCCCATAAAACGCATGCGAGGTTGTGCAGGCTCACTAAATCCACGATAAACGTCAGCAACATCGCCCAATTGAATGGTTCTATTTCCCACCAACAATGGCATTTTTTTCAAGTCATCGACACTTTTTAAAGCACCACTGACTCGCACTTGAATACGGTCAGTGCCAGTTTCAAAAAAGCCAGCACTGGTCACACTGTTTTGCTTTGCCAAAGCTTCTTGGATTGCAGTAACTGGTACGCCCATTTGTACGGCTTTGGTGTTGGAAAGCTCAATCCAGATTTTTTGATCTTGTAAGCCCACCAGATTGACTTTACTGACATCTTTTACCCGTTGTAAGCGAAGCTGCAAACGGTCTGCATATTCTTTTAACGTTGCATAATCAAAATCTTTGCCTGTTAAGACATAGATATTCCCGAAGGTGTCACCAAATTCATCATTAAAGAACGGTCCCTGAACACCAGATGGTAACTGTGTTTTGATATCGCCTACTTTTTTACGCACTTGATACCAAACATCTGGAATTTGGTTAGATTTTAATGAGTCTTTTGCCATAAACATGACCATAGACTCACCTGGACGCGAGTAAGCCATAATCTTGTCATAGAGCCCTGTGCTCATCAGTTCTTTTTCAATTTTATCGGTAACTTGTAAAGAAACCTCTTGAGCTGTTGCACCAGGCCAATAGGTTTGTACCACCATGACTTTAAAAGTAAAGGGTGGATCTTCACTCTGAGAGAGTTTTGAATAGGAAAATAGCCCAACAATACCCAATAGGATCATAAAATAAAGTACTAATCCTTTATTTTTGAGTGCCCATTCTGACAAGTTAAAGGAATTAAATGGACTCATGATCATGCTCCTTTTTGAACAGTTACAGCACGATTTTCACGGTCTACCGGTTTTATTTTTTGCTTTTCACGAAGTAAATGTACCCCTCCTACAACCACCCATTGTCCAGGATTTAAGCCTTTCACGACAGTAACGCTGTCACGACCATAGCTGCCCAAAGTCACTGAAACTTTAGCAATCGTTTGGTCTGGATTCACCACCCAGATATAGGCTTGATTGTTATTTGCTGAGACGCTAGATAAAGGCACACTCAATACATTTTGAATATTTTGATTAAAGAATACCCGCGCACTTTGCCCAAGTTGAATTGCGGACTGTCCTTCTTTTAAAGCCACTTTAACCATAAATGTACGTGATTGATCGGCTGCTGGAGAAATCTCTCGAACATAGGCAGCAAATCGATCTTGAGGTTTAGACCATAAAGTCACCCATGCATTTTGTCCGACTTTAATCTCTGCAATGGCTTGTTCAGGTACACCTATCACCACTTCACGATCACCATCAATCGCCAGTTGATATGCCGCTTGCCCTGCTGAAATCACTTGCCCAGTTTCAATATTACGTTGGGTAATCACCCCATTTTTATTGGCAATCAATTGGTTATAACCCGTTTGATTGGCGCTCACATCATAATTGGATTGGGCTTGTTTTAAACTTGCCTGAGCAGCATCATATTGATTTTTCACTGAATCATACTGTGAACGACTCACGGCATTGATCGGTAAGAGCTGCTGAAAGCGTTTAAATTCATCTGCTGCAGCCTTAGCTGCAGATTGCGCACTTTCAAGTTGTGCTTTGGCTGAGTTCAATTGTAATTGGGCATCTTTCACATCAAGTTTTGCTAAGACTTGCCCAACTTTGACACGAGCCCCAACATCGACATAGCGTTCTGTAATTTGTCCCCCGACACGGAATGCCAATGCTGTTTGCTGTCGAGCTTGAACATCCCCCGCATAACTTTTTTGGTCTTCATGTGATGTTGTAGGTTGGGTCACCATCACCAAGGGAATTTGTTCCGCTTCAGGTGCTGGTTTGCTACACCCCACTATTGTTACACTACACAATACCAATAGGCTCGTGATCATTAAATTTAAACTACGCATAGGCAAGGCTCTTAATCAAATGCATTTTTTCGGGCAAAATAGAATGAGTATATTTATTTGCTCATTTTTTAATTAATATACTGCATGGTACAGTAATTGTGAATCATGTATAGAGTAATTGACCTATTTTTCTTTTTTTGGAACTTATTGTGCAAATAACAGCTGGACGTCCAAAGGACTTAGAAAAACGGAAACACATTTTGGAAGCCGCCAAAAAGCTATTTCTAAAATTGGGTTATCACGGTTCAAGCATGAATCAAATCGCCAAAGAAGCAGGCGTCACAAAGCTGACGGTATATAACCATTTTCAAGATAAAGAAACTTTATTTAGTTGTGCCATTGAAGCAACCTGTGAAGCGTCTATCGATGCTCGACCATTACGACTCAATCTTCAAAGTGATTTTTATGCACATTTTTTTCAGGCGTGTGAGTTGGCACTCACTGTCATTAGCTTACCTGAAGCCATTAAACTTGAGCATCTATTGTTAGAACTTGCCGCAGAAAAAAATCCTTTGGCTTTACAGTTTTATAATTCTTCCCATCAAAGAATGTGTGCAGTTTGGCAAGATTTTTTCCAACAAGCGGTCACACTTAAATTTATTCAAACGGATGATATTGAAAAACAAATTAATTTAATTTTGTCATTATTATTGGGTGTTCGACACCACGAGGTCTTATTGGGGATTCGCCCGATTCCTACGGAAGATGAAAAACAGCAAATCATCACCGAAAGTATTGATTTATTTATGATGAAATATAAAGCCAACTGAAATTATTTAAAAACAAAATAATGTCCAATTGTTGTTTAAGGCATACTCAATGCATATCGCATAGGCTTGTTGATATCAAAAGGGCAAAAACTAAAGCTAAATATCCAAATTAAAATTAAGCCAAAGTCGACTTCTTGCACAGTCATTTACATACTTTTGTAGGGAGTCTCTTGGATTGTGGTGGAATCACGTTATATTCGAGATAACAAGAACTGGAGAGTAACAAATGGTTCAACAAATTGATGCTCCGCTGCGTGAAGATGTACGCTTACTCGGAAACCTTTTAGGCGAAACGCTAAAGGAACATGCAGGACAAGATTTGTTTAATCAAATTGAACAAATTCGGGCTTTAGGTAAAGGCGCTCGAGATGGTCAAATTGAAGCAGAAAAACAACTTGAACAATTATTTTTAAATTTAAAAGATGATGAAATTCTGCCACTCACCCGCGCCTTTTCACACTTTCTAAATTTTGCCAATATTGCTGAACAATATCACGTTGTGCGTAGTCGTCGACAAAGTGAGTGTGATGAAAACTCACCATCCCCCAATGTGCTGGATCATTTATTTAGCAAATTCAAAGATCAGCAAATTTCAGCAGAAACGCTCTATAAACAAATTTGTGAATTAAAAATTGAATTGGTTCTCACAGCGCATCCAACCGAAGTCAGTCGTCGTACTTTAATCCAAAAATATGATGGCATTAATCATTGCCTGTCTACTTTTGATCAGCAAAAACTGACACCTAAGCAACGTGCAGATGTGTTAACCGATTTAAAACAACTGATCTGTTCTGCATGGCAAACTGACGAAATCCGTCAGCATCGCCCAACCCCGATAGATGAAGCAAAATGGGGCTTTACCACGATTGAACAGACTTTGTGGAATGCGGTTCCAAAATTCATCCGTGAATTGGATGACCTCGTTCAGGACAATTGTGCAAAAGCTTTGCCTTTGGATATTTCTCCAATTCGTTTTGCATCTTGGATGGGGGGTGACCGTGATGGTAACCCGAACGTCACCCATAACATTACTCAAGAAGTTTTGTGGTTGTCACGCTGGAAAGCGGCTGACCTTTATGTGCGTGATATTGAAGATCTTCGTTGGGAACTCTCGATTGAAGCCTATTCCAATGAGCTACTTCAAGCTTTGGGTTATAGCCATCCTGAACCTTACCGCGAATATTTGCGTGCGACCCGTGAACGCCTCAAAGCAACCCGTCAATGGTTGGCAGATAAATTACGTGGTCAGCATTCAGATGTAGATCGCAGTTTAATCATTCGCCATAAAGATGAATTATTACAACCGTTATTACTTTGCTATCGTTCACTAATGGCATGTAATTTACCTGAGATTGCCAATGGTAAATTGCTCGACTTTATCTATCGAGTAAATTGTTTTGGTATTGAGTTGCTTAAACTGGATATTCGCCAAGAGTCAGGTCGCCATCGCCAAGCTATCTCAGCAATTACCGAATACCTTGGTTTGGGTAATTTTGAGACATGGACAGAACAAGCGCGTCAAAATTTCTTATTGCAAGAATTACAAAGCAAACGCCCGTTATTGCCTAAACATTTAAATGAGCCTTCAGGTAGTCTGATTGAAAACCCAGATGTTCAAGAAGTCTTTGCAACCATGCGTACTTTGGCTGAACAACCCAAAGAAAGCTTAGGTGCTTATATCATTTCAATGGCGGAATATCCAAGTGATGTTTTGGCGGTATTGTTACTGCAAAAAGAAGCGGGAATTGAACATCCATTACGCGTTGTTCCTTTATTTGAAACCTTGAAAGACTTGGATGGTGCTGCAAGTACCATGAGTACACTGTTCAATATGCACTGGTATAAACAGCATATCCAAGCTAAGCATGAAGTCATGATTGGCTATTCGGATTCTGCCAAAGATGCTGGCTTTATGTCCGCAAACTGGGCCCAGTATCGTGCGCAAGAAGAACTGACTGCAATTGCCAAACAACATGGTGTTCAACTGACCTTGTTTCATGGTCGTGGTGGTTCAATCAGTCGTGGTGGTGCACCAACCCAACAAGCATTATTTTCTCAACCACCTGGCTCAATTTCAGGCGCAATCCGTGTAACTGAACAAGGTGAAATGATTCGCTTTAAATTTGGTCTAGAAGAAATTGCCTTACAAAATTTGGAAATTTATGCTGCTGCAACCTTAGAAGCGACATTATTACCACCACCTGTGCCAAAACAAGCATGGCGAGATTTGATGCACAGCATGACGGATTTATCTGTTCAGGTGTATCGTCAGACTGTGCGTGAAAATCCTCATTTTGTTAAATATTTACGCACCGTCACCCCTGAGCTTGAGTTACAAATGTTGCCGCTTGGTTCACGCCCTGCGAAGCGTAAAGTCAGTGGTGGAATCGAATCTTTACGAGCCATTCCTTGGGTTTTTGCCTGGACCCAAATTCGTTTAATGCTTCCTGCTTGGCTGGGTACTGGCGCAGCGATCAACCAAGTGATTGATCAAGGTCAAAAAACGGTATTGGATGAAATGTTAAAGGAATGGCCTTATTTCCAAACCTTAATTGATATGTTGGAAATGGTCCTCTCTAAAGCCGACTCAAATATTGCACTGTATTATGAATCTCATCTTACCGATGATGAAGACTTAAAAGTACTTGGTGCTGAATTACGTCAACGCTTGCATGATGCAGTACAAACCCTGTTGGCGATGAAAGGTGAATCGCAACTGTTAAGTTCCAATGATGTGCTTGATCAAGCCATGAAAGTACGTAAGCCGTATTTATTACCCTTGCATTTATTACAAGCCGAATTGATGAAACGTCGTCGTGCATACTTGGCTGAATGTCAGGCGGAACATACCCCTGTAGATCATGCACTGATGGTCAGTATTGCTGGTATTGCGGCAGGTTTACGTAATACGGGTTAAGTTCAAGTTTCTTTGAGGGGGTACATAGGTACCCCCTGCAACTTAGTGACCCTCGATAAAGTCATTTCTTTGATTATGGATATAGGCAGAAAAGCATTGGTTTCTTGTTTGGAAGCAAATATTAAAACTGCTACTCATCCAAGTATCGACTTGACTTTGTTTATAGAAAATTTCTGCAATAGGATGAAGATAATAATTAAACCCATCTGCTTGTTGCTCAAAAGAACTATAACTTCGTGCTTTGCTATACAAGTTGTTTAAATCTTGCGTTATTTCCTGAATATTTTGGTTAAAAAACCAAACGATTACATCGTTATTTTGAAATTCACGAGTTCGATAAACGCCTGTTTCATCACATTCAACAGCAAAAATTTTTGCACCTGAATCACTAAAGCTTGAATAGAGCAATTTGGATGATTGGATTTGCTCATGCTGACCAACCTCCATTTCACGAATTTGTCTGGATATATTTAAACATTCTGGTAATTTTTTAAGATCAGATTCAGCATTATTAATAAAAAGTCTTATTGCTTTATCAATGACATACATTTCACCTGTTCCCGTGATAACACCACCATCCCACCCATACAACTTTACATCGTCATATTCCTCAAAATCATTGATATTTTTATCTTTTAATTGAATGTTTTTGTTATCTACAGCAACCACTACACCATCCTCAAGTTGTATAGCAATGATAAAAGTCATATTGTTCATTTTTGTAAGATATGCTAAACATATAATATCAACAAACTAATAAATGGTATAGTCATGGCTGGTGGTTCACAAATCATCATTTCAAAAAATGGCATAACAATTAAAACACCAAATGATTTTAAAGTTTTTGCCGGGCAACATCAGTTTAAAACGGGAAGTCGTGTTAAAGCTGAAATTCCAACACTTCCTATCTTAAAAGAAGAGACTCTATTTAGTAATAAATGGGATTTTTATGATCTTTTTTACCAGACTGATTTTTCTAATGTGAAATATAAACTCATCAATAATAAAAATAACACCTATGTTTCAGGGACACTGGATCAGCATGGACGAACTCAAAGACTAAGCTCGGACCATAATGATGACTACGATATTCTCATTGGTACAGAAGAAGATTGGACCGTGTCTGTAGATGATGGTCTTGACGATGAGGACGCGTTTGAATACCTATGCCGTTCACATGACCAGCATGATCAAGAGGTTTAATGATGGATTGCTTAGCAAATATTAAATTTCTTGATGCATTAGAACAACCTATTCAAGGATTAGTCCATCAACTTTGGGTGGGGTCTTCTCTTATATCTGATCATGTTACTCCTGCCAGTGGTGAATCTGTTTGGTTTAAGCGACCTATAGGCACGATGATTGATGTGAGGATCAGGAGTAGTACATCTGGGGAATATCAATCTAAAGTCAAAATACAGCTGGTTGGAGAAAAAACAATTTTTATTGTTCGTAGCCCAAAAGTTTTACTGAAAGGCGTGAATCTTTCTACAAAGGATGTGGCAACTGGTACTTATCTAAGATCAACCTATATTGTGGCTGAAGGTGATTATTTATCTCGAATAGCGAATGATAATCAAACAACGACATCAGAATTGATCAAAATAAATAATTTAAAAAGTGATACAGATATTCATCCTGGGCAAGTGCTAAAAATCCCTGTCAAAAAAACAGCAACTCCTGAAAATAAAACTAAGCCAGTAGAAACAAAGCCTCGGCAGAAAGAAAAAACCACGATCATTGTAGTTCAGTATAAAGATACATTAACTTTAATTGCAAAGCTTACAGCTAATACGGTCGATGAAATTAAAAAGCTTAATGGGCTAAGCGATGATCATCTCCGTGAGAACCAAAAGTTAAAAGTCTATGACCGAAAAGTAGGGCTCACTCAAGCAAAAGCTAAAATTGAGAGCAAGAAAGATAAGAAGTCTACGCCACCAAAAGTAAAACAGAATGCTTCTCAAAACAAAGAAGAATCTCCTGTGACTGAAGTGGAAGCATCTGATCCTGTCAATACTAGTGGCTTATTACCAGAGGCATGTGGAGGAGAAAAGCATTATAAAAGGACTTTAGCGCGAATTGCTGAGTTACATGCTACCTACCAACCCTATGTTATTGAATTGATAAATACAGCATATGAACAGCTTGGCACCACTTGGGTTATTACAGATGGATACAGAAGCCCTGCTGCTCAAGGTTCTTTGTCTGGAGGTGTAACAAATGCAGGGCCATTACAAAGCTATCATCAATATGGTTTAGCTATAGATATTGTATCCGTGAGAGATAGTAAAATCACTTATCTTTCAGACGGCAAACAGTCTATAGCTGATAGTAAGGCATTAGGTTTAATTGGGGAGCAATTAGGCTTAGTATGGGGAGGTCGATTTAAAACAAAAAACGGGCCAGATTACCCACATTTTGAATTACATCCCAATGGAAAAACATGGCGTAACTTGAAACCACAGCTATTAAAACTGGGTGTGAGTAATTATAAGAAATTAATTTTTTAAAAGGAGACACTCTTGCATATATTTTTTAGACTTTTAACTATAGTTTTCTTTCTTATAAGCACAAATGTTGAGGCAAAACAAAAACTCTATACTGGTGAAGAAATAGCAAAAACTTATAAATTATTACAGTCAATCACAATACCCGCTATATATGAAAATGGAGTGGTACTTACTAAATATGCTAATTTTTATAAAGCAGATGGTGGAGAATGTATTATTGTTTCTAGATTAGATAATGAATCTAACTTTGGTGGGTACGAGGATGTCATATATTTTAAAAAAAGAATAATGTTGCGTAGTTCAAAACAAAGTTTTTTTTCCATTTTTTTAGATGATGATGCAAAGATAAAATCTAAAAAAATCGAATATAGCGATTATTTAAATGGTAAAGAGGTACAACAAGGCCTAAAAGAAGATTTCATTTTATATCGGGAAAAAATGAATAAAAACACATTAAATCAATGTTAAGGATGATTAAGATCAAACTATTAATAATATTATTTAATTATGCTGACACTGACTAATGTTAATTTAGAAGCAACTTCACACAAATAAAATGCCTAATTCATCAACAATTGCAAAAAAATCTCAATTTGAATGGAAAAAATTTAAGCAGTTACAAAATCCTGAATTATTCTTCTTTTTTATATCTATTTTTTTTAATACTTTGATTTTACGCACTAACATTATTTAATTATTTGACCAAATGGTACAAAACATCAATTTTCCCTAATAAATGCAAGTGCTTAGTTTGACTAAAATGATTAAAACTCTCGAAAAGAAAGCGTATGATGTGTCCAATTTGTTTTTTGAGTGCTCAATTTATGTCCAACTGGTTTCCCAAATGGCGTCCTTATTCTGGCAGCATTGATGCAAGGCCTGTCGGTACCAATGAGTATTTACCTCCTGCGCAAAGTGTCGTTTTAGGGATTCAACACGCATTTGCCATGTTTGGTGCAACTGTACTCGCACCCTTTTTAATGGGCTTTGACCCAAACCTTGCCATTTTAATGTCAGGGATTTGTACCATCTTATTCTTTATTGTTACGGGTGGTCGTGTTCCAAGTTACCTAGGTTCAAGCTTTGCCTTTATTGGGGTGGTGATTGCTGCAACTGGCTATGCTGCATCAGGTACAGGTACGCCAAATGCAAATTTAGCTGTTGCAGCTGGCGGGATCATGGCATGTGGTGTGTTGTATGCAATGTTCGGCTTGCTCGTCATGGCAACGGGGACCAAATGGATTGAAAAACTCATGCCACCAGTGGTGACTGGTGCAGTGGTCATGATCATTGGTTTAAACCTTGCGCCTGTTACGGTGAAAGGTGTCGCTGGCAATGACTTTAATATGTGGATGGCCTTGGTCACTGTACTGTGTATGGGTTCAATTGCTGTATTCACAAAAGGGCTATTACAACGCTTATTGCTCTTGGTTGGGTTGTTATTGGCTTATTTGATCTATTTCATTGTTGCAAATGTAATGGGAAATGGAACACCGATTAATTTCACGCCTATTCAACAAGCCGCATGGTTTGGTACACCCACTTTCCATTCACCTGTTTTTGATCTCAATGCAATGTTAATTATTGCCCCGATTGCTTTAATTTTAGTGGCAGAAAACTTGGGTCATATCAAAGCAGTCAGTGCCATGACTGGCGAAAACCTAGATCCACAAATTGGTAAAGCTTTTGTTGCAGATGGTATTGCAACCACGCTTTCTGGTGGTGTCGGCGCACCTGGTATGACCACCTATGGTGAAAATATTGGTGTAATGGCCGTTACCCGTGTTTATTCTACGATTGTTTTTGTCATTGCTGGTATTTTTGCAATTTTCTTAGGGTTTTCACCTAAATTTGGCGCAGTTATTCATACCATTCCAACGGCGATTTTAACAGGTGCTTCAATCGTGGTCTTTGGTTTAATTACCATTGCAGGTGCGAAGATTTGGATTGAAAATAAAGTCGATTTTTCTCAAAATAAAAACTTGATGGTTGCCGCAGTAACAATCATTTTAGGAACAGGTGACTTTGCCCTTCAATTTGGTGATTTCAACTTGGGTGGTATTGGTACTGCAACGTTTGCAGCATTGATTCTGAACTGGTTCTTTAGCTTAAAAGATAAATCATAATTATAAATTGAACCTATTTTAAGCAGCCAAAAGGCTGCTTTTTTTTATTTTATATAATGTGAGCATCTACCCACAAATAAACGTTTTTTATTTCTTGGAGCGAGGTCTTACTCGCTACATTTGGATGATCAAGTTCTTTTAACAAGTATTGAAACGCTGCTTTTTGTTCAGGATATACATCTATCGCTTGTGCCACAGTATCGTTTAAATTGCCTGGCCATCCTTCTATATTGTTCAATGTCAAAGGGAGCAGTCGTATTATCCGTTTAATTAAAGATTTTTTAAGGTTGATTAATTCTTTTGCTGTTTGATCAGATGCCTCTAATATACGTAAATAACCTTGTATATCTGCATCATAACCACTATTTATCGCCTTAATTACATCTCGATCAATCTGAACATCGTTAAAAAGCGCAGATAAATCTTCTCCATAAATATGCTGACAAAAGAATTTGATCCATGCTCCCCAACTTTGTAGGGAATGCTTATTTAAAACCTCGTCTAGAAAACCAATATCGACATCAACTTTAGGTAGAAATGGGTGTAAAACCTTAAGATTTGTGCTTATTTCAGCAATCTTTTCATTTAAATTTTTAGGTTTATTTTTAAAAATAACACAAAGGTCTAAATCTGACTGACCGATAATTGCAATGCCTTGAGCGACACTGCCATAAACATAGATACTATGTAAATCTTCGGCAAAGCTGCGACTAAAAGCGTTAATCACCTCTTCTAGCACGGGCTGAAATGCTTTTTGAATCCTCATTGATTGCAACATTCATCCATTTTTAAATTTTCTCAAACCAACATCATACTGCTTATATAATATTTATTTTGTATTTCAATATTAAAAAAGCCCAACTGTAATCAATAGACAATTGGGCTTGGGCGATTTTATCATTGGTTCTTAATGATTATTTTATAGACTGACCAACAAGGTTTTCTGTTTATTCACGTTCTAAAAAAGTCTTTAAACAAGGAGAAAAAAACAAATTCCCTTGATACATTCCCCGCAAAGTTTTGCTCATCACCATCACCCACAACATCATCAAAATTGCAGCAAATGCTAAGCCTGTATCTACAATAAAACTGAGATGTAATTGGTGACCTAAACTCAATATTGCCAAGGTAAATACACCCAGTGGGAAAGTTAGCCCCCACCAACCGAGATTAAATGGTAGCTCGGTTGCCGCATGTTTGAGTGTGGTTAGAACTGCGATTGCAACCCACCACACACCAAAGCCAAGCAAAATAAAACTTGCCACAATCCCAGCATTTTGAAAGAACACACCTAAATTTTCTAACTGAATCAATGCCAAAACTTGAGGAGCCTGAGCACCTAGAACCAAGAGTGCCAATGCACCTGTACCAATTGGCCCTAAAGCTAACCAGCTCGTAATTGCCAACTCTTTGCTCGGCAATTGATGTACAGCCAAACGTAACATCAGAATGGTGAGAATCCCAAAAGCAGGCAATACAGACATCCCCCACAGCATATAACTGGCGAATAAAATAGCCACTGCCTGTTGACTAGCATGCATATGCGCTAAAAGTAAGCCGCCTGATGTTGCTGCAACTTCACAGGCTACAATTGGCAATAACCACATTGCAGTCATTGTATGCAATTGATGATCTTGTTTATGGAACATACAAAACGGTACCAGCACCCCGATACCCACCGCTAAAACCACATCGACATACCACAACAACTGCGCAATTTGGAATGCAACATCACCATAAATGGCTATGCCATATTTTAAAAAGCCATTTAATACCGTTGCCAATCCCATTGGAATTGCACCTAAAAAGAGTGCCATTGCGGGATGGGAAAAAATCTGCTTCGCTTCTTGAGGATAGATGAGCCAGCGTAGAACATACAGTATGATAAATACAGTAAACAGTAGTGTGTTGAACTGCCATAAAATAGTTGCCAGCTGCCATAAAAAATCAGATGCAAACGGAAACTCAGGCAAGATCAGTGCAACAACCCCTGTTCCCATGGTCATGGTGAACCAGTTTGGCGTAAACTGTCGAATCACATCACCTGTTTGTTCAAGTTGGTAAAATGGCTTTTTCATCGCTTCATCCTCATTTCAGCAGATAAATTGATTATAAAAACACCTTTTAATAAATAAAATTGATTTTATTTCATAAAATGAATCAATTTTACTGATATAAAGGTATTCTCAGTCATTTTTTTCTGGATAAAAACACAACAACAAAGACGAAACTGTGAGATTATGGCAATATATAGTCCTTTCAAATTTTAAGCTTATTTTGAAACCATGCAGCTGTTACGTCTAAATGCCTTAGCACCAAATTTTCAATTGCCCCAAACCGCTGTGACGATTGGCAATTTTGATGGTGTCCATTTGGGACATCAGGCGATGGTTTCTCAACTCAAAGAAGTGGCTAAAGCCCAAAATTTAAAAACCTTGGTGATGATTTTTGAGCCGCAACCTTTAGAGTTTTTCAAAGGTTATGAAGCACCACCACGGATTTCATCACTCAGAGAAAAAGTAGAATATTTATCTGAATTGGGTGTCGATTATATTGCTATCGCTAAATTTGATAATCAATTCCGTAGCTTAAGTGCAGAAAACTTTGCAAGCCTGTTAAAAAACAAACTCAATGCGCAAAGTTTGATCTTAGGTGATGATTTTCACTTCGGCAAAGACCGTCAAGGCAATAGTGAATTTTTAAAACAATATGGTTTTGATGTCACCAATCTCAATACCATTGAATTTAATGGCGAACGTGTCAGTTCAACCCGTATTCGCCAAGTTCTCCAAGCGGGTGACTTATCACTTGCAGCAAAATTATTGGGTCGTCCATACAGCATGATTGGTCGTGTGCAATATGGTGATCAAATTGGTCGTACTTTGAATTTTCCAACCATCAATGTTCGACTTGGCCGTCATAAACCCTGTTTAAGTGGTATTTATGCCGTCGATGTTATTTGCGAAAGCATCTCATTGACACAGAAAGTTAAAGCTGAGAACCCCGATAAAATCGGTGTTGCTGGTTATCAAACAGATGCGTTATTTGGTGCGGGCCATGTGGGAACACGCCCTGCAATCAAACAAGAACATCCAGAATGGCGATTAGAAGTACATTTTCCAAATGTTTCTGCTAATCTGTATGGTCTGTTAATGCGGGTCACTTTCCTCGACTATTTACATGGTGAATTAAATTACCCATCACTTGAAGCGCTTCAGGCGGGAATTGATGATGATGTCGAGCGTTTGCTTGAGTTTCGCAAAAACACCCCCAAATTTCCTTTTTAACTTAAACTTTTATTGTAAAACGCGTCAGCAATGGTGCTGATAATATTGGATGACAACTTGCATGAGCGATAAGCAAACTTCTGAAAATGCAGTGGATTATAAAGCCACGCTAAACCTACCAGGTACTGAATTTGCAATGAAAGCAAATCTCGCAGTACGTGAAGCAAAATGGTTAGAAGAGTGGTATGCCGACAACATTTATCAGCAGATTCGTGCTTCGCGTATTGGCAAGAAAAAATATATTCTGCATGACGGTCCTCCATATGCAAATGGTTCATTGCATTTAGGTCATGTCGTCAATAAAGTTTTAAAAGACATTATTGTTAAAAGTCGCACTTTAGATGATTTTGACGCACCTTATGTTCCAGGTTGGGACTGTCATGGTCTACCAATCGAGCTCAAAGTCGAAGAAAAAATCGGTAAAGTTGGCGTAAAAGTTGACGCATCGACTTTCCGTAAAGCCTGCCGTGAATATGCATATACCCAAGTCGAATTACAGAAAAAAGACTTTGTTCGTATGGGCGTGTTTGGAGATTGGGATAATCCATATCTCACCATGAACTTCAAACAAGAAGCAGATATTGTTCGCGCGCTCGGTGAAATTGCCAAAGCAGGCCATATCGAACCTGGTCTAAAACCAGTGAACTGGTGTATGGATTGTGGATCATCACTTGCTGAAGCAGAAGTGGAATATGAAGATAAAAAATCTGATGCAATTGATGTGGGTTTCGGTGTTGTAAATCTTGCTGATTTGTCTGCAAAAGTTGGTGTCAGCGTTAGTAATCCAACAGATATCGTGATTTGGACAACGACACCGTGGACATTACCCGCGAACCAAGCAGTTGCCTTACATGCAGATATTGCCTATCAATTGGTGGAAGTTCAGTCTGAGCGTGGCACACAAAACTTAATCTTAGCCAAAGATTTAGTTGAATCTGCATGTGAACGTTACAAACTTGAACAACCAAAAGTATTGGCTGACTTTGTTGGTGCGACGCTCGAAAACTTACAATTACAACATCCATTGATTGTAGATCGTCAAGTACCTGTAATTTTAGGTGAACATGTCATCGCAACCAGTGGTACAGGTGCTGTGCATACTGCACCTGGACATGGTGTGGACGATTATAAAGTTGGCTTAATCTATAACTTAAAAGTAGAAAACCCTGTAAGTGGTAATGGTGTATATTTACCGACTGCGCCTCTTTTTGCAGGCGAGCACATTTATAAAGCCAATCCAAAAATTATTGAAGCATTAACAGATGCTGGCAAACTCTGGGCGCATCTGCCAATTAAGCACAGTTACCCACATTGCTGGCGTCATAAAACACCAATCATCTTCCGTGCAACCCCACAGTGGTTTATCAGCATGGATGCGAATGGGTTACGCCAAGATGCTTTAAATGCGATTGAAAATGACATCGACTTTGTCCCTGATTGGGGTAAAAACCGTATCAAGTCAATGATTGAAGGCCGCCCAGACTGGTGTATCTCTCGTCAACGGACTTGGGGTGTGCCGATTCCATTCTTTGTACATAAAGACACCAATGAATTGCATCCTCGTACCGCAGAGCTCATTGAAGATGTGGCGAAGCTCATCGAAAAAGAAGGCATTGATGGTTGGTATAACCGTGAAGCCAAAGCATTTATCGGTGATGATGCTGAACAGTACAATGCTGTTCGTGACACACTCGATGTATGGTTTGACTCAGGTACAACGCACTATGCAGTATTGCGTGAACGTGCAGAACTGCAAGATCCTGCTGATTTATATCTTGAAGGTTCTGACCAACATCGTGGTTGGTTCCAGTCTTCATTGCTCACGTCGATTGCGATCCATAAACGCGCACCTTATAAAGCCCTGCTTACGCATGGTTTTACCGTGGATGAAAAAGGTCGTAAATTATCGAAATCATTGGGTAACTTTATCCCACTTGAAGACATCATCAAGCAGTTAGGTGCTGATGGTTTACGTTTATATGTTGCATCAAGCGATTATCGTTATGAAATTGCCGCAAGTAACGAAATCTTTAGCCGTGTAAGTGACAGCTATCGTCGTATTCGTAATACTTTACGTTTCTTATTGGCAAACTTGAACGGCTTTAAACCATCAACAGATGCGTTACCTGTAGACCAATTGATTGCATTGGATCAATACATCTTACAACGTGCAGCAGACGTACAGAAAACCATTCAACAAGCTTATGAAGATATGAACTTCCATGTCGTCACCAATGCTTTGACTAGTTTCTGTATCAATGATTTGGGTGGTTTCTATTTAGACATCATCAAAGACCGCCAATACACCACTAAAGCAGATTCAACAGCACGTCATTCTGCTCAAACTGCGTTGTATCATTTGGTTCAAGCCTTTGTTCGTTGGATGAGCCCTATCTTAAGCTTTACAGCACAAGAAGCGTGGCCATTGATTCCAGAACAAACTGAAAAATATGTATTTACTGCGCATTGGTATGATATTCCAGTGGCATCAAGCACCAACTTGATCTCTGAAGCAGATTGGCAAACCTTAATTGAAGTCAAATCTGCGGTTAATAAACAGATTGAGACAGCGCGTAATGCGAAATTGGTCGGTAGTAACCTGTCTGCTAAAGTTGAACTTTGGGCAAATACAGACCTACAAAACGTCTTGAAGCAATTGGGCGATGAGCTTCGTTTTGTCTTGATCACCTCTCAAGCAATTGTTTATGACTACGCTGAGCAAGGTGAAGCAACAGAGCTTGAAGGCCTACGTGTTAAAGTTTCTGCTGCTGAAGGCGAAAAATGTGCACGTTGCTGGCATGTCCTTCCAGATGTGAATACACATCATGCACATCCAGGGCTTTGTTCTCGTTGTATTATTAACCTTCCTACAGGTCAAGGTGAAGAGAGAAAATATGCCTAATCCGCAAAATAAAAAGGGCTTATTACAGTTTTATCCGCATAATTTGATGTGGCTTGGACTTTCTGTCCTTGCCATTATCATTGACCAATGGACAAAAAATATTGCAAGTGCAGAGCTGACTTATGCTCAACCTGTACCTGTACTGCCCTTCTTAAATTGGACATTACTGCATAATTACGGCGCAGCATTTAGCTTCTTGTCTGATGCGGGTGGTTGGCAGCATTATTTATTCACAGGCCTTGCAGGCGTTGTATCGATCATCTTTATTTTTTGGCTTATGCGTATGCCAAAAACCACGCTGATCTTACCTGCTGCAATCGCATTGATTCTTGGCGGCGCATTGGGGAATTTAATTGATCGGGTAACATTAGGTTATGTGGTCGATTTTATTCATTTGCATTACCAAGGCAGTAGTTTTCCTGCATTCAACATTGCCGATAGTGCGATCACTCTCGGTACGATTTTATTGTTAATTGATACCTTCTTTTTAGAAAAGCATCGTATTCAACGTGCGGAAGCGCAAAATGACTGAACAAATGATTAACCCCAATGACGAAACGCGTGTTGCGGATGGCTCAAAAGTAGAACTGCATTTTTCTGTTGCTATCGAAAGTGGTGTTGAAATTGATAACACACGTAGCCGTGAAGAGCCTGTAAGCTTAGTGATCGGGGATGGCAGTTTATTGCCAGGTTTTGAAAAAGCCTTATTTGGTCTTCGTGCAGGTGACCGTCGTACTGTTAGCCTTCCACCAGAAGATGCTTTCGGTCCGTGGAATTCTGAAAATGTGCAAAAATTCGATACAGTAAAATTCGAACAACGCCCTGTTGAAGGCCACATGATTGAGTTTGAAGACAAAGCCAAACAAAGTCTATTTGGCGTGGTTAAAACTGTCGGTGAAGACATCACTGAAGTGGATTTCAACCATCCACTCGCAGGTAAAAATATCACTTTTGAAGTAGAAATCTTCAAAGTTACTCCTGCGGGTCAACAAGGTGTGAAAATTATGTAAGCCTTTGCTTATATAGTATTTAAAGCTCCTCCGGGAGCTTTTTTGTTGATACAAATACCCGCTTCAAAAAGGTCAAGACAAAGTAAAATCCACAGCAGCTTGCACATGGATCGACGTTGTATCAAACAGCGGAACAGAAAACTGAGTATCTCCAATGAGCATACAAATTTCTGTACATCCCAGAATAATGCCTTCAGCACCCTCTAATATTAGCTGCTCAACAATATGGATGTATTTCTGACGAGATTCTTCCTTGATCACACCTAAACACAATTCATCATAAATAATATTGTGAACCATCTGTCGATGCGCTTGGTTAGGCACCATTACATTGATGCCTTGTTCTTCTAACCGATGCTTATAGAAGTCTTGTTCCATGGTAAATTGAGTACCTAACAAACCAACTTTGCCAATATTCTGATTTAAAACTTCTTTTGCTGTTGCATCAGCGATATGAATAAATGGAACTGAGACCGAGCTTTCAATAGCAGAAGCAACTTTATGCATAGTATTGGTACACAGTAAGATCCCTTCTGCCCCTGCTTTCTCCAACTGAATTGCCTTCTCTTTTAAATACAGTGCTGCATCGTCCCATAAACCTTGACGCTGTAATATTTCTATCTCAGCAAAATCAACACTGATTAAAACAATTTTTGCAGAGTGTAATTTTCCTAATTTTTGTTGAACGCTTTTATTCAGCTGTTGATAGTACAAGTCTGTAGATTCCCAACTCATTCCACCTAATAAAGCAATCGTTTTCACTTTTTTTACTCGCTTAGAATTTTCATCTTTTCTAGGGTGTTTTGAGATTTCATAAATGGTTTGCGTTTTAGACTCAAATTGGGCAAGTCAGGCATATGATCAATATCAATCAAGTTACTTATGTTTCAAACCTATATATTTTCCAATACAAGCACTTTAAATATCCAGTGACTATCGTACGATATCGTCGTGATCAAGCCTTCATTGTTTCAATTTAAATCTCGTCTTACTCATCGTTGAAACAATCTACACGATATCGCATATTTGTATGATTATTCAGCTATACTTTGATCTCATTTCAGCTCTTTATGATTCGCATGCGCCTAGACTTCTTCGATTTGCAACTGTTTATCAATATCGTGGACACAGGAAGCCTCACCAAAGGCGCAGAACGCTCGTCGATTTCACTACAGGCAGCCAGTGAACGTATTAAAAAACTCGAACAACAATATGCCACAAGCCTTTTTACCCGGCATGCCTCTGGGGTCAAACTCACAATTGCAGGTCAAACTTTTGCAGAACAGGCTTTACGTCTAATACAACAAAGTAAACAGCTTGAACAAGCGATGTCACCCTTCGCAAAAGGTCTAAGCACACAGATGACTTTGTGGTGTAATTCATCTGCACAAAGTGAATATCTGCCCTTATTACTTCCTCAGTATTTAGTTGAAAACCCCCATATTCAGATTGATCTACAGGAAGCTGAAAGTAATGAAATTATTCAGACCCTTGAAAAAGGCAATGCAAAAATCGGCTTAATTTCGAGCTTTTTTAATGCACATCAATTACAAACTTTAGCCTTTTCAGATGATCCGTTAGTGCTGATTTGTCCATCAAATCATGAATTAAGCGAGCGAACAGAGCTCAGACTGGTCGATACTCTGAACTATGCCTTTGTGGGTTTAATGCAATATCACTCTCTACAGCAGTCGATTGAAAACCAAGCCAAATTGCTCAATTGTGCAATTCAGTATCGTTTAAGATTGCCAAATTTTGCTGCGATCGCTCAAGTGGTTGCGAGTGGTGTCGGCATTGCCATTATGCCCAAACGGGCAGCAATGCGACTCAATCAACTCTATGCATTTGATCAGATTGAGCTGGTTGGAGAATGGGCAAAACGCCAACTACAATTGGCTGCTCAAAATTTTGATGAACTTCCAACAGCATATCAACACTTTGCCCAATTTTTAATTTCACAAAAATCGAAACTGATTTTAGCTTAAAGACTTAAGCACCACGCTGATATTCATTTTTAAAACTAACTAAATCGCTATCATCTGCTTTGATTTTTTCAGTTTACCCAATATGGTCATAGCTTCACATTTGCGGAAAGCGTGATTAAACGACCATTTAAGTCCACGAATTAGATCACGCCAAATTGATGCAATACTGAATATAAGCCAAAAATCACCAAGCCACAGAAGAAAACTTTACGAAATTTTTGCTCTGGAATACGATAACGAATTTTTGTTCCCACCCACATTCCTATTAATGCAGGCACCAAAGCAATAAGAGATAACTGATAATCAATTGGCGTATCTTCAACAGGATTTTGATGTAAGAAAACAGCAAGGCACAGTGTTGAAACGGTAAATGCTAAACCTAAAGATTGAACCAAATCATCACGCTTTAACTGCAAAGATTGTAAATAAGGGACCACAGGAATCACCACCACTCCCGTGGCAACAGTTAAAGCACCGCCTAAATATCCAATGATTGGCGAAAGCCATTTTTCATGCGGTGCAAGATTTGGCATACGTTTGGAAAACAAACCATAGAGTCCATACAATGCCAGCATTCCCCCCAGTAATGCTTCACTATGAAAACCACCACTAGAGTGCCCTAAAGTGGGGAAAACACTCCAAATTGAACCGATCATAATCCCCAATAATAAGGGATAAAAACGGCGAACCAACCGCCATACATGACCTTCAGCAAACAATTGCCAAAAGTTGGTCACCATAGATGGAATGATCAATAAAGTTGCGGCTTGGAATGGGCTAATCACAAGGCTTAAAAGTCCCATTGAAACGGCAGGCAAACCGAGACCAATTGTGCCTTTAATCATGCCTGCAATTGCAAATACACCAATTACAAATCCCATCATGTCCGTTTTACCTCAATATTCTGAGGCAATGCTACGCCAAAGCTTTGCTTTGAAATATCACTGTTTTTAGGATAGAGCCTCAAGCAATAATTGAGGCTTGATGTTGAGTGTTTTGGTTAAGCGTTTAAGAAAAGAATTTACGATCATTTTACGTTACTCAAGTAAGCAAGCTTTCTATAATTTTTTTACCTCATTTGGATCTATTCACAATGAATATGTCGCTTGCCAGTTCTACAAAAATATTCCCCACAGCACTGATCTTAGAAAATCAGGACATGCATGATTTCAACAAAGAAATTCAACAATATTTAGAAGATTATCCAGAGACCCAGTTTATTGATATCTGCTTACATGATCTCAATGGTCATCTTCGCGGTAAGCGTATTGAAGTAAATGCCCTCCATCAATTGCAGAAAGGCTGTTACTTTCCGTTGTCTATTTATGCGATGAGCTTGGATGGTCAAGTGGTTGAAGAAAGTGGGCTGGGGAAATATATTGGTGAACCCGATCGCTTATGTATGCCCGTCTTGGGCAGTCTAAAGCCTTGTGCAGATCAACCCCATCAGCATGCCCAGCTGCTATTAACCATGAAATCCGATGATGGTTCAGATTGTGTGATTGAGCCTCGCAATATATTAAAAAGAATTTTATTGACACTGCATCAGATGCACTATTTTCCAATGATGGCTGGTGAAATCGAATTTTATTTGTCTGAAAATATCCAAGATGCCCCGTTTTCTCCCCAATCTGATCCGCTTTCTACCCAATGTTTCGATGTTGATACCCCACATAATTTTCAAACCGTTATTCAACAAATTGAATTAGAAGCAAAACGACAAGATATTGATTTAACAGGTGTTGTAGCTGAAAGTGCTTCTGGACAATTTGAATTGAATATTCAGCACAGTGACAACATTTTAAAACTGTGTGATGACATCATGTGTATTAAACGAATGATTCGTCAAATTGCGATGCAACATGGTTTAAAAGCCAGTTTTATGGCGAAACCAAATATGGCGAAAGCAGGCAGTGGCATGCACTTTCATATGAGCATACGCAATCAATGGCAAGACAATCTTTTTAAAATAGATCAGTTAAAAAATCCAAACCCCATCATGCAGAACGTGATTGCAGGTTTACTTGACTTAATGCCCGCATCCATGGCTATTTTAGCACCCAATATTAACGCATTTCGCAGATTCCAACTTGGCAATCATGTTCCACTCGAAGCCAATTGGGGCTTCAATAATCGCAATGTTGCGATTCGCATCCCCTGTTCAGATCAGGACAATCAACGCTTGGAATATCGTGTTGCGGGTGCAGACGTCAACCCTTATTTGTGTGTTGCAACCATTCTGACAGGTGTACTGCATGGCTTACATGCATCACTGGATTTACCTCAATCAATCCAACAAGTAAAAGTGATCAACTCACAGCATTTCTTACCCTCTCATCAGCTTGAAGCACTGCAATTATTTGAAAAACATACAGTCTTTAAACAATATTTTGGTTCAGATTTTATCCAATTATGGTGTGCATGTAAAAAATTTGAATATCAATCTGTCATCAATAAAATCACAAATGCAGAATTGGAATGGGGCATATAAAGGGCTAATTCAAGAATGAAAATGCCTAAATCAAAATATAGTCAACTTGTCAAAAACGCATACACAAGAATATAATTTCTCTTAATTGATATCTTTAATTAAATCAATTATATGGGAAAATAAATTGTTTGATTATAAAAAACGTTCATTGCCACATTTTGCTTTGAAAGTTTGAATAAGTTTGTGTAGGCGATGCCTAACTTTTCAGAGATGAAAAGTAACAAAAATCTTCTGTTGGATGAGAGGTACGTCCTGTACCTCCATCCAACGGCGACATCCATGTCGCCCCACGATAGGATAACCATCTATGATTCAAAAGTACAAAAAACGAATTGATAACCAATAGTTTCTAAGAGTTGATACAAGAACATAAGTTCATTTATGATCAATGACTTGATGCAAATCATTTATATGAATAATTAGGTGGTTTGGCTATAGTATGATGATCATAAATTAACAATGATCAATAAAAAATCCCTTTTATATAAAAGGGATTTTAAGCAGCTTAGACTGAATTGCCTTAAAGCTGATTATGCTTTAAGCATTGAAATAAATAACAATTTAGAAACTATTTACACACGACTTTAAAAAATGCCAGATTAATTTCATCATCATCAATATCACTTGGATCTGAATCTTGCGGATCGCTATTGATCAATTGACCATTTTTTTTATAATCTTCAACCAAAGTGATATTTGTCGTACGATCAGCACATTGGTCTAAATTATGAGAAAGTGTATAGTCACCTTTTTTCATATCCAGTTCTTCACTGTCTGCATCAGCAACAAACTTAGCCCAATAATTTACCGTTTTGTCTTTTTTCACAATACGATCGGTGTCTAGATAAAAACTACCATCCTCATCTTTGACAATAAATTTCCAATTTTCTGCAAGTGCATACTGACTCAACATTGTTGTAATGCAGATTAAAATAATTTTTTTCATACCGTTCTCTAAAATAAATATTTTTATGGGTGAAATTGAAATCACATCACCGTTATGGACGGATTTCTTTTAATTCTCTTTGGATAAAATGCTGGATCATTTCCCGATAGAGCATTTCCACCAAATCAGGGTTGGTGCCAACATCTATGGCTTTCTGACGTACTTTATTAATCACTTGTTGTACACGCTCTGGAGACTGTACGTCATCTACATTACGTTTAAATCGGACAGCTTGATCAACATAAAATTGGCGGGTTGCAATCAGCTCAATCAGTTCCTGATCCAACTGATCGATTCGATCACGTACTTGTTCTAATGATTCACATTTCTCTTTTTTAATCATCTGTTTTTTCTGCATCCTGTGCTTCTATATGATGTTGAGCGCGTTCCAACTCATTCTCGGCTTTATACTTCTGTTCTAACACATTACTAAAAATACTTTCAATCATCCAAACCCGATATAGGCTATTAAAAACGTAACGCTTTCCTTCAATGCGCAATTCTAAAACAGGAAAATCAGGTTGATGCTTCTCTGCACATTGCTGATCATTGGCTGCTAATAAAGCTTCAACATCAGTATCGGTTAGATTTTCAATCCCTAAATCATGTTGCATTTGCTGTAAATGCGGCTTGAATGATAAATCACGCCCTTTGGTCCAAACCGCTTGTAAAATGTCATACATCACATCTACACGTTGCTCTTCTGGTACGCTGTAATAAAGCTTTGCCATATTTAAGGTACTTTCAGCAGTCGGACGACAGAACGGGGTAAATTTCACTTCTGAACGCTTGGAAAGACGGGTCGCCAAACTCCAATCAAAAAAGTCCCGACCGTGATAACTCAGTGGGAATAGGTTCAATTGAATATTATAATAATTTGCGAGTTCTTCTTTGATATATGCCAATAATAACCAACTGATTGGGTCTTCTAAGGCAATATATAAATCAAGTTCAGGATGCATGGCCTGAATTTCAGCAAGCTCTTCCGCATCACTCATCAAATGCTCACGCCATTCAATGTGATTGATCAGAAAAATAGGGTTATCAATCAATAATTTTTGTTGTTTTAAACGACGAGTCAACCGTAATAAATCATCCACTGCATGATATTTACGTCCACCAAATTCAAAATAGCTTTCTAAAATTGGGCTTTGACCAAAAACACGTTCTGGAAAATTTTGTGGTTTTTGATGCTGACTAGCCATCACGAATAAAGTGCGCAATTTGCCATACTGCTGTTGCCACAGCATATGGAATACATCTTCGAGTAAATAAAGAAAATTTTGACCGGTCAGCGGTGTATTTCTAAGGATTGTTTCCGCTTGTTGTAATGCTTCTTGAGTTGGTTGTTCTGGTTTTTCATCATCATAACTAAAGCGATGTTGATTGGCTAAGATTTTGGCGTCTTCTAAACTATAATTGCGCCATTCCTCTATAGTCATGCCATTGGGGGGTTCTGCTGCGGTATTGGAAATAATCACCTTAAGTGGCTTTAAATCATCACTTAAAAGATCTTCCAATTGGGTCAGTTGCTGTACAGCAAGATAACTATAAACATCATCTAAACGCAGATAAATACTCAGTCCCTGTTCCGTAGATAACACCTCTTGACGAATCGGCTTTTGGTAAAACCAACTCGATCGGATTGGATCAAACCAACGGCGTAACAGTGACATGCGTAGAGCCTCGAAATAAGCACTGAAAAATAAAAGAAAATCTGATTGAAACTCGCTCAAGCATACCATTCATTCACGGGTGATGCTGAGAAAATTAATTCTAACCAGTCATAACAAAACTTATAACAATTTGAATCTGAATGATCAATATCCCAAAACTCGATAAAATTTAAATCGTTAGGTCAATGCAATAAAAAGCACCCAATCCATGAGTGCTTTTATTTTGTTTGGGAATCGTATTTTAACGCTTAGATTTCACGCACCGCACCTTTCGACGCACTGGTGGTATGCATAGCATAAGCTTTTAATGCTTTTGAAACCTTACGTGGACGTTCTTCAGCTGGCTGCCAACCTTTTTCGTCTTGAACTTTACGGCGTGCAACTAAGGTTGCATCATCAACAGCGAGATGAATTGTACGATTTGGAATATCGATTTCAATCAAATCACCATCTTCAACCAATCCAATAACACCGCCCTCAGCAGCTTCTGGCGATACGTGACCAATGGAAAGACCTGAAGAACCACCAGAGAAACGACCATCTGTAAGTAAAGCACATTCTTTACCTAAGCCTTTCGATTTTAGATAGCTGGTTGGGTAAAGCATTTCTTGCATACCCGGACCACCGCGTGGACCTTCATAACGGATGACAACCACATCACCAGCTTTGATTTCATGACCAAGAATTGAATCTACAGCAGCATCTTGGCTTTCAAAGACACGAGCCGTACCATTAAATTTCAGGATCGAATCATCTACACCCGCAGTTTTTACAATACAACCATCTACAGCGATGTTTCCGTACAGTACAGCCAAACCACCGTCTTTAGAGAATGCATGTTCAGCATTACGGATCACACCTTTTTCACGGTTACCATCTAAAGTTTGATAATAACGGTTTTGTGAAAATGCTGTTTGAGTCGGAACACCGCCTGGTGCTGAACGGAAGAACTCGTAAACCTCTGGATCTTCGGTACGAATAATATCCCATTTATCTAAGGCATCTTTCAACGTATTTTCGTGTACGGTATAGACTGATGTATCCAATAGGCCTGCACGATCCAATTCACCTAGAATTGACATGATACCGCCTGCACGATGGACATCTTCCATATGGACATCTTGTTTTGCAGGCGCAACTTTACACAACACAGGCACTTTACGCGATAAACGATCAATATCGTCCATGGTAAAATCAACACCTGCTTCATGTGCCGCAGCCAATAAATGCAATACGGTATTGGTTGAACCACCCATTGCAATATCTAGCGTCATCGCATTTTCATAAGATGCTTTGGTCGCAATTGAACGCGGTAATATGGTGTAGTCATCTTGTTCATAATGGCGCTTTGCCAACTTAACAATCAATTGACCGGCTTTTTCAAATAATTTTTGACGATTTGCATGGGTTGCTAAAGTTGAACCATTACCAGGTAAAGATAAACCGAGGGCTTCTGTCAAACAGTTCATTGAGTTGGCTGTAAACATACCTGAACATGAACCACAAGTTGGGCAAGCTGAACGCTCATATTGTTTTACTTCTTCATCGGTAAAACTATCATCAGCAGCAACCACCATTGCATCAACGAGATCAATCGCATGTTCTGTACCACGGATTTTAACTTTACCCGCTTCCATTGGACCGCCAGACACAAATACCACTGGAATGTTCAGACGCATTGCCGCCATTAACATTCCTGGTGTGATTTTGTCACAGTTAGAAATACATACCATGGCATCTGCACAATGCGCATTGACCATGTATTCAACAGAATCAGCAATCAAATCACGCGAAGGCAATGAATACAGCATGCCGTCATGCCCCATTGCAATACCATCATCGACTGCAATCGTATTGAATTCTTTTGCCACGCCACCCGCTGCTTGAATTTGTTCAGCAACCAGCTGACCTAAGTCTTTCAGATGTACATGACCAGGTACAAATTGAGTAAATGAGTTGACTACCGCAATAATCGGTTTACCAAAATCTTCATCTTTCATTCCTGTTGCACGCCATAAGCCACGTGCGCCAGCCATATTTCTTCCATGTGTCGATGTTTTTGAACGATAGTCAGGCATTTGTATTTCCAACATTGTTTGAGCTTGAAATGAATATCAATTCACTCTGGCTAAATAAAACTGATGATATAGCAATAAATCAGTCGAAATATGAACACATCATACTATAACTTAGCATATAACCAATGATCTTGAGCATGATCTTTTTTTAAACAAGACGTGTCTATTGATATTCCAACAAGCTTTGTAGATAAATAAAACATTAGAATTTAATATAACGCTATCGTGTTGGATAAAATACAAAACTTCTATGAATAATTTTTTATTTTTTAATAAAAAATATTTATCATTTAACAAAATTCACTAAATTTTATTTTATAAAAGGCTTCAAAAAGAAGCCCGTTCATTCATTTTTGCACAGATTATTTCTGTTTAATCAAATATAAGCCTGTACATTGTTTGCCTTCACGGTCTGTACAAAGCTCCGCTGTTTTGGCAGATATCCATTTTAAACTTAACCGGATATCAGTATTACTATAATCCACAGGCGCACCACCACAACCGGCTTTTTTGTTGTCTAGCTTAACTTTCATGGCTAAAACATCTAAAGCCTGAGCATTCTCATTTCTTAATATTGCAAAATCACCTGTCATCCGTTTTTGCTTTGTGGTGTAAGTAAATTGGTCTGGTTGAGTAAATTGATAGCTTTCGGTACATTGGGCCTTCGCATTGTACACAGTCCAAGTTCCCCAAAAATCATTGGCCAAATTCACCTGAGTTTTATCAAAGGCCTGTGTTTGCATAGCAAACCCAAAACTAAGCAACGCTAATACTATCTTCTTCATCATTTTTATACTCAATACATTCAAATTAGATTTTAGAGCCAAGTTAAGTGAATAGTTTAATTCTTTTTAAAGCATCTCATTAAAAAATTTGATTAAAGGCTTTCTTTAAAAAGTGTGTTATTGATGCTCCTAATTAGTCAACTTGGCAATCGATCTCACCTGATCGTTTATGATTTATTTCAAAACAAATCATCATTGTAGAAGCAATAACTATGAATAATTTAAAAGGCCCGATGAAGTTCATCGGGCCTTTGCCTGCAAATAAGGCTCAACCTATTTGAGGTATAAGCAGCTTCTTTTAAGCTGAATGTATTTAATTATGCATTCAGTTTTACCAAGTGATGTTTACTCGGCGATTAGGCGCTAAACACTCGACCAATTGAATTTTTTTGTTCATTCCATTGCATTTCTGATACACGTCAGTTTTATTTTCTGCTGAAAATTGAATTTGATCAGCAGGAATTCCCTGTTGTTTCAACAAATTTACAACGGTATTGGCTCTCGCTGCTGATAAACGTTGGTTATACGGAAATGAACCTAAACGGTCAGTATAACCTGCAACAAAAATTTTACTGTTCCCATCAGTTTGCTTAATCTGATCGGCAATTTTGCTAATCACTTCAGGATTTTTTACCCCACTTTTATCTGAATGATCAAAATAGAATAAAACACTGGCTGATTGACCTGTAGAGGATAGAGCCGTTTGTTCTGTCGCGGATTGGTTATTGATGCCCCAAGCCATCAGACCTTGGCACTGTTCACCTTTCCAATATAGATTTTCTGAACGGTAGTGCTTATCAAAGTCTATGCGCAACTGGCAACGTTTATATTGATTTGAGCTCGGCTCTCGAACATCCAATACGTAGTTCCAAGTTTTAACAGCAAAAAGGCCTTCAGAAAATTGTGGATTCCCCAAAACATGGCGAATCTGATCTTTGCTTAAACCTTTATCTAAACGTGCCACGTCATCATATTCATAACGATTCACTTGCTTTAAATAACTGTCTTTCACTTCAGGAAAATGAATTTCTTGGGTATTTGATGTTTCAACTTCAGCAGCATGACTCAATGACATCACAAGACCACTGAATACACTGAACATAATTTTTTTGTTAAATGCTTTCATTTTTTCTCTCTTAAAAATTTGCGAAGAAAAAGGAAGACCGTTCGATCTTCCTCGTCTCGTGATTAGTCAATTACACCACTGATACCAATACGAACACTTGGGTCGCCTTGAGATGCTGCCGCAACACCACCTGTAATCGACCAACGTCCATTGTCTGCAGTTTTACGTAAGGTCACACCTACCGCATTCTCACCACCATGGTATGCCGCACCTGCAGCATAGGTATACTTACCTGGAATATATGGTGCTGATTCAAGTGCCATTGCTGCTGCAATACCCGCATTGGCTTTTTTCTCAACATCATCAATCCGGTTATTGGTAATACGGAAAGCGTTGTCTAACTTGTTGCTGACATTGTCAATTTTGCTATTCAATGCTTGATCCGCTTGGTTCAATGCATCGATTGCACCACCGACATTGTTATACTTAGAATCACCTACATTGTAAGTAGGTGCAGTGAAGCTACCCGTAATATTGTCATAGCCTGCACCGCCACCAAGATAATTCACAACTGCTTGGTTGGTGGTATTCAATTGGCTACCGTTGACTGCATCTTTTGATGTTGCATTCACTGCCCCATCTTTAACACCTGTCACAACACGGTTACCATCTTTACCCGCCACACTCACACTGGTACCACCAGTATCTTTCGCAACTGTAACTGTTGCATCCTGACCTGCTTGTTGAACTAAGCCGACACTACCATTGTTAATATCATTTTTGATATTGCTGATATCCGTTGAGTTTTGATCAACTTGTTGCTGAACATTCCATAATTGACCACCATTTACAGCATCTTTAGACCCTTGAGTGACTGCACCATCTTTTACATTGCTAATGGTTGTGCCATTTGCACCACCACCAAGTGTGATCTTATCTTTTGATGCATCGTCATATTTAACAGCATTATTAGCTAGCTCATTGACATTGTTATTCACAGTACCAATTGCGCTATCTAACTGCCCTTTATTAACTGCATCTGTAGCATTTACAGCATTTGCCACGTTGGTAATTGTTTTATTACCCGCGTTAATACCTGCCACCGTTACACTTGGTCCACCGGCAATGGTTAATCCTGTGTTGTTTATCACAACCGCATTATTACCAATTGAGATTCCAGTATTATTGAGAACCGTATCACCTGCTTTCACAGAATCAACTGTTAAATCTTTTGCTGTTGATACTTCATAGTTGTCTGAACCATCAGCATTTTTGCTCTTATTCACAACAATATTCTGACCATTAGAAACAGTCGTTTTAGATGTTGTTGCTGCAGAGCCAATGGCTTTATCCAATGCTGTTAAAGCATCTCCAACATTCGACTGATTACCTTGTGCAACATTATAGGTTGGTCCTGTAATGGTGCCGTCAGCATTGACTTTCGCATTACCGCCCAAACCATTTACAAGTGCGTTTTGAGTGGTAACAACTTGGTTTCCAACAGCTTTTAACTGCGCTACGTTTACAGCATCAGCATCTGCGCTACCCGCTGCAACACCAGTAATTTGACGATAAATACCGCTTGCCGCATCACCAACTGCTACTGCACCAGTTGTTGATGTTGTATTGCTAATTGCTGTTTTGTCTGCACTTGTTGCAACTGACAACGCATAACCTGTAACACCTGCACCAGTCGTCGCCGCTGAGCCATTACCTAACACAACTGAACCAGCAACTGTTTTGGTCACATTGTTTCCAAGTACAAAAGTATCATCTGTAAGCACTTGGTTATTATTACCCACAGAATAACTGTTCGCACCATCCACAATGGTCGGGTCACCAATGGCACCAGAATGGTTACCTTTCACTTTATTGCCCGAACCAATACTAATTGATTGAGTACCTAATGCTTCAGCACCATAACCAATTGCAATGGATTGTTTGCCTACAGCTTTTGTATTGTGACCTAAAGCAACTGAACTATCCGCGCCACTTGCAACAATTGCATTTACACCAATCGCTGTAGAGTTTAAACCACCCGCACTTGAGTCATTAGTTGTTCCCAAATCACCTTTCGACATATCGGCATTGGTATGGAAGAACTTAATACCATCGGTATTCATCTTCTGCACTGTTTGACCAATCGTCAAACGATCTGTGGTCTCCTGACCTTGCTTATCATAGGTTAAGAACAATGAATCTTGGTTCTTATTGTCAGGTTTTGTATTTACAACTTGATCAATAATATTCACTTTGTTGCCATTACCATCCACAACTTCAGTGATGTTTTTCGTGACAGCTTGCTTCAATTGTTCTTCAGTCGCTGCTCTACCTTTAGTCGCAAAATCACTCGCTGTAAGATCTTTATTACTCAATCCTTCAATTGTGTCACTTGCCTTATTAACAACAACATTACCTACAGTCACTTTGTCGAAGTTTACGTCTTTCGCTGTTGCAACTTGATAGTTACTTGAACCATCTGCATTGGTACCAGCAGTCACAACAACATTGTCTCCAGCCGTAACTGTGCTCTTCGCTTTGGTTGCTGAATCTTTAATGCTGTTGATTGCACCATCAATTGTGTTTGAACCCGTGCCACCAATGTTGCTTGTCGTAATGATACCAGTCGTTGCATCTCTCGTGGTCAAACCGCCAATTGCATTTTTCAGACTATTACCAACATCGTACAATTGACTACCGTTGATCGCATCAGTTGATGTTGCGTTAATAGCGCCTGCTTTAACGTTGGTGATCGTGGTTCCACCTGTACCTGCAAGGGTTACGTTGTCATAGTTTGCACTACCATCAGCATTCTTGTCGTACTTCACGGCAAACTTATCAGTTTCACCTTGCGATGCATTGAGAGTATTGATTGCTTTGTTGATGCTAGTTTCTGTGTTGCCACTACCATCTTTAACCGTCAACGCTGTGTTATCTAAACCTACAATCGTATTGCCTGAACCATCTTTAACTGAGATACCATCTTTACCGATCACAGTAGAACCATTTGTACCATTGATTCCATCGTTCACTGTAATGCCAGTTAAATTATTGAGGTTTTTATTTAACTCAATCGCAACTTGACCATTTGCAACCTTCGTAGTGATGTTGCTATCTGCACCGACAACTTCAACCGCTTCACCTAACTTCTTGTTAACTGTATTGCCATCTGCTGCTTTTAAGCCAAAGCCAGTATTAGTAAGACCTGTACTTAAGCTATCTAACTGACCTTTGTTGACCGCATCGCTTGCTGCTGTCGCATCTGCTACATTTTCAACTTTGTTGCCATTCGCATCTAAACCATTTGCTGTCACTTTGCCTGCAAATACTGGTGCGTCTGCCAACTGGATATCTAGCGTATTGCCAGTGATCACTGTCTTGATGTTGCTGTTCGAACCTGCGCCTGTTAAGCCACCGGTAATGTTCAGCGTCTCTCCAAGTTTACGATCAACTGTGCCACTGTTACCCGTGAAGGTCACTGGTTTAACCACTTCAGTATTGAGGTTCGTTAATGCATCACCCACGTTGTTCGCTGTTGTGGTCGTGCCATCAGTTTTTGTAGTGACATAGCTTGGCGCGCTGATTGCACCTGTGCTGTTGTCATATTTTGATCCACCGCCCAAGTTGGTTGCAGTGCTATTACCCAAGGTATCGGTCTTACTGCTTGACGCTGTAGTCGCTGCATCCAACTGACCTTTGTTGACCGCATCGCTTGCTGCTGTCGCATCCGCTACGTTCTCAACTTTGTTGCCATTCGCATCTAAACCATTTGCTGTCACTTTGCCTGCAAATACTGGTGCGTCTGCCAACTGGATATCTAGCGTATTGCCAGTGATCACTGTCTTGATGTTGCTGTTCGAACCTGCGCCTGTTAAGCCACCGGTAATGTTCAGCGTCTCTCCAAGTTTACGATCAACTGTGCCACTGTTACCCGTGAAGGTCACTGGTTTAACCACTTCAGTGTTGAGGTTCGTTAATGCATCACCCACGTTGTTCGCTGTTGTGGTCGTGCCATCAGTTTTTGTAGTGACATAGCTTGGCGCGCTGATTGCACCTGTGCTGTTGTCATATTTTGATCCACCGCCCAAGTTGGTTGCAGTGCTATTACCCAAGGTATCGGTCTTACTGCTTGATGCTGTAGTCGCTGCATCCAACTGACCTTTGTTGACCGCATCGCTTGCTGCTGTCGCATCCGCTACGTTCTCAACTTTGTTGCCATTCGCATCTAAACCATTTGCTGTCACTTTGCCTGCAAATACTGGTGCGTCTGCCAACTGGATATCTAGCGTATTGCCAGTGATCACTGTCTTGATGTTGCTGTTCGAACCTGCGCCTGTTAAGCCACCGGTAATGTTCAGCGTCTCTCCAAGTTTACGATCAACTGTGCCACTGTTACCCGTGAAGGTCACTGGTTTAACCACTTCAGTGTTGAGGTTCGTTAATGCATCACCCACGTTGTTCGCTGTTGTGGTCGTGCCATCAGTTTTTGTAGTGACATAGCTTGGCGCGCTGATTGCACCTGTGCTGTTGTCATATTTTGATCCACCGCCCAAGTTGGTTGCAGTGCTATTACCCAAGGTATCGGTCTTACTGCTTGATGCTGTAGTCGCTGCATCCAACTGACCTTTGTTGACCGCATCGCTTGCTGCTGTCGCATCCGCTACGTTCTCAACTTTGTTGCCATTCGCATCTAAACCATTTGCTGTCACTTTGCCTGCAAATACTGGTGCGTCTGCCAACTGGATATCTAGCGTATTGCCAGTGATCACTGTCTTGATGTTGCTGTTCGAACCTGCGCCTGTTAAGCCACCGGTAATGTTCAGCGTCTCTCCAAGTTTACGATCAACTGTGCCACTGTTACCCGTGAAGGTCACTGGTTTAACCACTTCAGTGTTGAGGTTCGTTAATGCATCACCCACGTTGTTCGCTGTTGTGGTCGTGCCATCAGTTTTTGTAGTGACATAGCTTGGCGCGCTGATTGCACCTGTGCTGTTGTCATATTTTGATCCACCGCCCAAGTTGGTTGCAGTGCTATTACCCAAGGTATCGGTCTTACTGCTTGATGCTGTAGTCGCTGCATCCAACTGACCTTTGTTGACCGCATCGCTTGCTGCTGTCGCATCCGCTACGTTCTCAACTTTGTTGCCATTCGCATCTAAACCATTTGCTGTCACTTTGCCTGCAAATACTGGTGCGTCTGCCAACTGGATATCTAGCGTATTGCCAGTGATCACTGTCTTGATGTTGCTGTTCGAACCTGCGCCTGTTAAGCCACCGGTAATGTTCAGCGTCTCTCCAAGTTTACGATCAACTGTGCCACTGTTACCCGTGAAGGTCACTGGTTTAACCACTTCAGTGTTGAGGTTCGTTAATGCATCACCCACGTTGTTCGCTGTTGTGGTCGTGCCATCAGTTTTTGTAGTGACATAGCTTGGCGCGCTGATTGCACCTGTGCTGTTGTCATATTTTGATCCACCGCCCAAGTTGGTTGCAGTGCTATTACCCAAGGTATCGGTCTTACTGCTTGATGCTGTAGTCGCTGCATCCAACTGACCTTTGTTGACCGCATCGCTTGCTGCTGTCGCATCCGCTACGTTCTCAACTTTGTTGCCATTCGCATCTAAACCATTTGCTGTCACTTTGCCTGCAAATACTGGTGCGTCTGCCAACTGGATATCTAGCGTATTGCCAGTGATCACTGTCTTGATGTTGCTGTTCGAACCTGCGCCTGTTAAGCCACCGGTAATGTTCAGCGTCTCTCCAAGTTTACGATCAACTGTGCCACTGTTACCCGTGAAGGTCACTGGTTTAACCACTTCAGTGTTGAGGTTCGTTAATGCATCACCCACGTTGTTCGCTGTTGTGGTCGTGCCATCAGTTTTTGTAGTGACATAGCTTGGCGCGCTGATTGCACCTGTGCTGTTGTCATATTTTGATCCACCGCCCAAGTTGGTTGCAGTGCTATTACCCAAGGTATCGGTCTTACTGCTTGATGCTGTAGTCGCTGCATCCAACTGACCTTTGTTGACCGCATCGCTTGCTGCTGTCGCATCCGCTACGTTCTCAACTTTGTTGCCATTCGCATCTAAACCATTTGCTGTCACTTTGCCTGCAAATACTGGTGCGTCTGCCAACTGGATATCTAGCGTATTGCCAGTGATCACTGTCTTGATGTTGCTGTTCGAACCTGCGCCTGTTAAGCCACCGGTAATGTTCAGCGTCTCTCCAAGTTTACGATCAACTGTGCCACTGTTACCCGTGAAGGTCACTGGTTTAACCACTTCAGTGTTGAGGTTCGTTAATGCATCACCCACGTTGTTCGCTGTTGTGGTCGTGCCATCAGTTTTTGTAGTGACATAGCTTGGCGCGCTGATTGCACCTGTGCTGTTGTCATATTTTGATCCACCGCCCAAGTTGGTTGCAGTGCTATTACCCAAGGTATCGGTCTTACTGCTTGATGCTGTAGTCGCTGCATCCAACTGACCTTTGTTGACCGCATCGCTTGCTGCTGTCGCATCCGCTACGTTCTCAACTTTGTTGCCATTCGCATCTAAACCATTTGCTGTCACTTTGCCTGCAAATACTGGTGCGTCTGCCAACTGGATATCTAGCGTATTGCCAGTGATCACTGTCTTGATGTTGCTGTTCGAACCTGCGCCTGTTAAGCCACCGGTAATGTTCAGCGTCTCTCCAAGTTTACGATCAACTGTGCCACTGTTACCCGTGAAGGTCACTGGTTTAACCACTTCAGTGTTGAGGTTCGTTAATGCATCACCCACGTTGTTCGCTGTTGTGGTCGTGCCATCAGTTTTTGTAGTGACATAGCTTGGCGCGCTGATTGCACCTGTGCTGTTGTCATATTTTGATCCACCGCCCAAGTTGGTTGCAGTGCTATTACCCAAGGTATCGGTCTTACTGCTTGATGCTGTAGTCGCTGCATCCAACTGACCTTTGTTGACCGCATCGCTTGCTGCTGTCGCATCCGCTACGTTCTCAACTTTGTTGCCATTCGCATCTAAACCATTTGCTGTCACTTTGCCGGCAAATACTGGTGCATCCGCCAACTGGATATCTAGCGTATTGCCAGTGATCACTGTCTTGATGTTGCTGTTCGAACCTGCGCCTGTTAAGCCACCGGTAATGTTCAGTGTCTCTCCAAGTTTACGATCAACTGTGCCACTGTTACCCGTGAAGGTCACTGGTTTAACCACTTCAGTGTTGAGGTTCGTTAATGCATCACCCACGTTGTTCGCTGTTGTGGTCGTGCCATCAGTTTTTGTAGTGACATAGCTTGGCGCGCTGATTGCACCTGTGCTGTTGTCATATTTTGATCCACCGCCCAAGTTGGTTGCAGTGCTATTACCCAAGGTATCAGTCTTGCTGCTTGACGCTGTAGTCGCTGCATCCAACTGACCTTTGTTGACCGCTTGATCATCTGTAGTTGCATCAGCAACATTACTGATATTTTTGTTTGCTGCATTAATACCGCTGCTCGTAACACTTGGACCACCTGTAATCGTCAACCCACTGTTATCTAACTTGCTATTGCCTGTAATGACACTGCCAGCTGCGCCTAAGTCTAAGTTTGGATTTAACTTAACTTGTACGCCATCAGTAGTCGCAACTGTACTAATATTCGTGTCACCAGTGATGGAAACCGTATCACCTAATTTCTTCGTAGTACTCGTCGCTGCGGTATCACCTTTAAAGGTTAAGCCCGTATTATCAACTGCCGCTTTCGCTGCAACACCTTTAGCAATGTCTGTTTTAGTCGCTGCTGCAAGATCTACTTTATAGTCAGTAACATTGTTTGCATCTTTAGTTCCTGCAGTCACTGTGACAGCTGATGAACCTGCTGATGCAGTTGTACCATTGGCATTAACGGTGTAAACATCTTGACCATTTGCACCTGTAGTTTTTACGACATCTGCGATATTGCTTCCACCTGCAACTTCAGTTTTTGATGCCGCAGCTTTAGAGTCAACATAGGTTTTGTTGGTCGCATCTGTACCTGCTGTTGGAGCATTGTTGACTGTTACTTTATTTGCAGTAATCCCTGCATTGTTAATAACAGTTGCACCTGTAGTGACACTACCAGCTGTGCCTAAATCCAATGCATTCGATAACGCAACTTCGACTTTACCTGCATTTACTTTAGTCGAGATATTGCTGTTTGAACCTACAATATCAACTGCTTCACCTAACTTCTTGTTAACAGTCGTGCCGTCCTGTGCTTTTAAACCAAAGCCCAAGTTCGTCAATGTTGAACCAGCATCATCTACATACTTTTTATTGGCTGCATCTGTATTGTTTGTTGGCGCAGCAACATTGGTAATTGCCTTACCACCAGCATTAATACCTGCACTCGTAACGCTTGGACCACCTGTAATCGTCAATCCACTGTTATCTAACTTAGAATTACCTGTAGTGACACTACCAGCTGTGCCTAAGTCTAAGTTTGGATTTAACTTAACCTGTACGCCATCAGTAGTCGCAACTGTACTAATATTCGTGTCACCAGTGATGGAAACCGTATCACCTAATTTCTTCGTAGTACTCGTCGCTGCGGTATCACCTTTAAAGGTTAAGCCCGTATTATCAACTGCCGCTTTCGCTGCAACACCTTTAGCAATGTCTGTTTTAGTCGCTGCTGCAAGATCTACTTTATAGTCAGTAACATTGTTTGCATCTTTAGTTCCTGCAGTCACTGTGACAGCTGATGAACCTGCTGATGCAGTTGTACCATTGGCATTAACGGTGTAAACATCTTGACCATTTGCACCTGTAGTTTTTACGACATCTGCGATATTGCTTCCACCTGCAACTTCAGTTTTTGATGCCGCAGCTTTAGAGTCAACATAGGTTTTGTTGGTCGCATCTGTACCTGCTGTTGGAGCATTGTTGACTGTTACTTTATTTGCAGTAATCCCTGCATTGTTAATAACAGTTGCACCTGTAGTGACACTACCAGCTGTGCCTAAATCCAATGCATTCGATAACGCAACTTCGACTTTACCTGCATTTACTTTAGTCGAGATATTGCTGTTTGAACCTACAATATCAACTGCTTCACCTAACTTCTTGTTAACAGTCGTGCCGTCCTGTGCTTTTAAACCAAAGCCCAAGTTCGTCAATGTTGAACCAGCATCATCTACATACTTTTTATTGGCTGCATCTGTATTGTTTGTTGGCGCAGCAACATTGGTAATTGCCTTACCACCAGCATTAATACCTGCACTCGTAACGCTTGGACCACCTGTAATCGTCAATCCACTGTTATCTAACTTAGAATTACCTGTAGTGACACTACCAGCTGTGCCTAAGTCTAAGTTTGGATTTAACTTAACCTGTACGCCATCAGTAGTTGCAATTGTACTAATATTCGTGTCACCAGTGATGGAAACCGTATCACCTAATTTCTTCGTAGTACTCGTCGCTGCGGTATCACCTTTAAAGGTTAAGCCCGTATTATCAACTGCCGCTTTCGCTGCAACACCTTTAGCAATGTCTGTTTTAGTCGCTGCTGCAAGATCTACTTTATAGTCAGTAACATTGTTTGCATCTTTAGTTCCTGCAGTCACTGTGACAGCTGATGAACCTGCTGATGCAGTTGTACCATTGGCATTAACGGTGTAAACATCTTGACCATTTGCACCTGTAGTTTTTACGACATCTGCGATATTGCTTCCACCTGCAACTTCAGTTTTTGATGCCGCAGCTTTAGAGTCAACATAGGTTTTGTTGGTCGCATCTGTACCTGCTGTTGGAGCATTGTTGACTGTTACTTTATTTGCAGTAATCCCTGCATTATTAATAACAGTTGCACCTGTAGTGACACTACCAGCTGTGCCTAAATCCAATGCATTCGATAACGCAACTTCGACTTTACCTGCATTTACTTTAGTCGAGATATTGCTGTTTGAACCTACAATATCAACTGCTTCACCTAACTTCTTGTTAACAGTCGTGCCGTCTTGCGCTTTTAAACCAAAGCCCAAGTTTGTCAATGTTGAACCAGCATCATCTACATATTTTTTATTGGCTGCATCTGTATTGTTTGTTGGCGCAGCAACATTGGTAATCGCTAACCCGCCGGCATTAATACCTGTTGTTTTATTGATAACAACTCCACCAACTGCAACCTGATCTGCTGTAACACCTGCATTGTTAATAGTGGTATTACCCGTTTTAACGCTACCAGCTGCGCCTAAATCTAAGTTTGGATTTAACTTAACTTGTACACCATTCGCTGTCGCGACTGTACTAATGTTCGTGTCACCAGTAATGGAAACCGTATCACCTAATTTCTTAGCAGTGCTTGTCGCTGCGGTATCACCCTTAAAGGTTAAGCCCGTATTATCAACGGCTGCTTTCGCTGCAACACCTTTAGCAATGTCTGTTTTGGTCGCTGCTGCAAGGTCTACATCATATACTGTATTGTTATTTGCATCTTTTGTACCTTTAGTAACAGTTAATGCACCTGCGGTTGATGTCACGCTTGATGAATCAGCGTCTACAGTATAAATATCATTTTTATTTGTGGCATCTACAGTTTTACTAACAGTCGTATTTTTACCTTGTTGTACTACAGTCTTCGCTGCGGCTGCGGCTGTAGTCACATCTCCAATATTCGCTGCATTGGTTGATGTCGTACCACCACTGGCAAGACCTGTGATCTGTTTACTATTAAGATTTGCCCCACCATTTAAATTGCTTATACCTGTAACAGTCTGAGTCCCACCTATCGTACTATTTCCTGTAATAGCACTTGCACCATTTACTTGTAAACCTGTAGAGGTCACTGTTCCTGCAAAGTTAGGAGCATCCGCTATTTGAACACTAAGAACTGATCCTGTTACTGCCGTCTTAACATTATTGCCGCTGTATGTTCCTGCTGTTGAGCCAACACCACTAATCGTTACAGTACTTCCTAGCTTATTTGTCGTTGAACCAGTATTACCAGAAAATGTAATTGGTTTAACCACTTCAGCATTTAATGCACTCAATGCAGCACCAACATTATTAACTGTTGTTGTTGATGCATCTGTTTTGGTGATTGTATAACTTGGAGCAGTAATACCACCTGCCGCTGTACCTGCTGCAGCCCCACCGCCTAAAGCCGTCGCTGTATCTGCTGCTACCTTAGCCAACTCAGTATTAGTATTAAATAATTGGCTACCGTTAATTGCATCTGTACTAGATGCTGTAACCTGACCCGCTGCGACATTTTGTATTTGTCTTTTTATTGTACTTGAACCAACGCTCACAACACCTGTGCTCGCTGTACCCGTTGCAGTGTAAGATTTACCATTAATCGTTTGAGCGGTGCTGTTTACGGATGCTGATGTTGTCGTACTTGCTCCCAGTGCTGTACTACCAGCAATAGATGCATTTGCCCCATCACCTATAGCAACAGCGCCACTCGCAGTTGCATTCGTTCTTGCACCTAAAGCAACTGCACCTGTTCCTGCCGTTGAGACTGCAGACTGTGCACCTATTGCAACAGCATCAGTTCCAGCAGACTGCGCACCTTTAACCGCATTACCACCAATAGCAACGGCGCCACTAGCAGAAGCGGTAACTGCATTAGCAACTGATAAAACATTTCCATTAGCAGTACCTGTAGCCGTTCCACCTAATGCTACAGCATTTTGTCCTGTTGACTGGCTGCCTTCACCAAGTGCAGTACTACCTACTCCTGTTGCTCGACTCTCTACACCCACAGCCGTGCCAAAAGCATTGGCTTGGCTATTATGACCGATAGCTGTTCCTGCATTACCTGTAACTTCTGAAAACGCTCCATATGCAGTTACAGCCGAAAGACCATTACCTTTAGCATTACAACCAGCAACAGTAGAGTATGTACCAGAACCATCCGTTGCCTGGCCACCAGTCGTTCCAGGATTTATAGTACCGACAATCCCATTAGAGCCAGTTATACAATTATTTGAATCTGTGTTTATAACATTCGCAGTTACATCAGATGAAAAAGTGATCATCAAGCTAACTGTTGCTGCCCCGACAATTCCCGTTACTTTAGATGACTTGGTTTTCCCTTTTGCCAATTCAGAAACTGCAACCCATGCCGACAAAGTCGCATTCCAAATCACTTTGTAGATCTTATTCATATTACTTTTCCTTTAGGAGGTGCATTACAGCCGCTGATTTCGCATCAATAATGCATATAAAATGTACAATTTTTTTTATTTAACAATTTACATACATTTAAAGCAATAGAAAAATTGAGATATATTTCACTTATTTTGTTTTTTTAAACACATGGTCTAAACTTTTAAATAAAAAGCAAAATAATCACACATTTTATAAATTTTATACCTATAAATCAGCAATTTATATATCAATCAAAAAACATTAAGATTTATTAAATACATATTGTTCTTAAATTGAGCATGTGACAAAATTTGTCACATTTATCAAAATAATGTGAGACTTAGTTTACATTTGACAAATTGTTAAATTCCGATTAACTGCCTATGCTTATTCAGTTAACAATTTTTTACTGCGAAATTTGTCACAATAACTCCAGTTTCAATTTCTAAACCATCTGTTTATTTAGATTAAGTTAAAAATAAGATCTGTTTCTATCAATTTAAAGTGAAAAATTTTATTTTAAAAAGTGATATTTATTTTAAAAATGGATATTGGTTAATTTAGACTTACGCGAATTTTAAGGGTATTGTAAAAGGCATCTGCTGACTGTTTTCAAAGCAGATAGATGATCTGAACAAAATATACAATTGATCGTATTTTATTTTTTACATAGAAAAACCCGTATTTTCATTTGAAAACGCCACCGCATAATCAGGTTTGCTATAATTCAATTTAAAATTTAATCTGAGCATAACCTTTGAAGATCATTTTTGCAGGTACACCCGAATTTGCAGCTTCTGCTTTAGCAGCACTCATTGAAACTGATCACGAAATCGTCGCTGTGTATACTCAACCCGACCGCAAATCAGGTCGTGGACAAAAAATGACAGCTTCAGCCGTGAAACAACTTGCGCTCGCAAACAACTTACCCGTCTATCAACCACTTCATTTCAAAGCATCGACAGACGAAGGCTTAGCGGCTCAACAAGAATTAGCAGCTTTGGGCGCAGATGTAATGGTGGTTGCGGCTTATGGTTTAATTTTGCCTCAAGCCGTATTAGATACACCGCGCTATGGTTGTTTAAATATTCATGGTTCTTTGCTACCACGTTGGCGTGGTGCCGCTCCGATTCAGCGTGCCATTGCAACAGGTGACACTGAAACCGGAGTAACAATCATGAAAATGGCGGCTGGACTAGATACAGGTGATATGATCTTTAAAACAGTGTGCCCAATCACAGTAGAAGAAACCTCAGCGACTTTATATGACAAACTTGCGATTCAAGGCGCTGAAGCAATTTGCGTGGTATTAGAGTCAGAACAAAAATTACAACAATATTTAGATGCACGTGAAGTGCAAGATGAACAATTTACGGTATATGCACATAAACTCACAAAAGCTGAAGCGCAAATTGATTGGACTAAATCAGCAGTTGAACTTGATCGCAATATTCGGGCATTCAATCCTTGGCCAGTCGCCTTTACACCAATAGATGAAAGCAATAATTTACGTGTATGGAATTCTCAAATTTCAGACCTTACAGCCAATGGCGAAGCACCCGGAACGATTATTGAAATGAACAAACAAGGTGTACATGTGCTGTGTGGAGATGGTGTGATTTGTCTGACTAGCCTACAATGGCCAGGTGGTAAAGCCATTAACCCTGTACAAATTATACAAAGCCATAAACTTTCAGTAGGAAATATATTCGCATGAGCCAAATTCAATCATCTGCAAAAAATTTGAATTTGCGCGCACAAGTGGTTAAAACACTTTTAGCTGTTCAAAATGGACAGTCTTTGGCTTCCGTTTTAAACCAACATATCAATATTGTTTCTGAACGTGATCGTGGTTTATACCATGAGCTTACTTTGGGCTGTTTACGTCAGTGGTATTCTTTAAAAGCAATTACCTTACCCTTGCTCACAAAACCGTTAGACAATGAAGCACTAGAAAGTTGCTTATATTTGGGTTTATACCAGATTTTATGCACCCGTATTCCTGCACATGCGGCGATTTCAGAAACTGTAAACGCAGCGAAGCAATTAGGTTTTGAACCGATGAGTGGTTTGGTCAATGCCATCCTTCGTCGTGTTTCACGTGAAACAACTGAGTTTCAAACGGCTTTGAATAATACCCATGGTTTACCAAGTTGGCTGTTCAAACGACTTAAAAAAGATTGGGCTGATCGACTCCCTGAAATCTGTCAAAACTTAAAACAAGTCGCTCCACTAACACTTCGTGTCAATGAACGTCAAATTAGTCGTGATGAATATCTTGATATTTTAGATGAAGAACAGATCGATGCTCGTCCTTGTACACTTTCAGATGTTGGTATTGTTCTGGAACAAACGGGCAATATTACTCATTTACCAGGCTTTGAAGAAGGCGGGTTCTCTGTTCAAGATGAACATGCTCAATTGTGTGCAACACTGTTACCCAACTTAGATGACAGAGTCATTATCGATGCTTGTGCAGCACCGGGTGGTAAAGCAGCTCATATCTTAGAGCGCTTCAATCCTAAAAAATTAATTGCGCTTGATCATGATGCTAAACGATTATTGCGTGTTTCAGAAAACTTGGAACGCCTTGAATTAAATGTTGATGCAACAGTTGAAATCATCACAGCAGATGCTACAACATGGGTGCCTAAAGAGTTGGTCGATTGCATCGTATTGGATGCACCATGTTCTGCTATTGGTGTTATGCGTCGTCATCCTGATATCCGCTTATTGCGTCAATCTACAGATATTCAGCAAGTGGTCGATCTGCAAACGCAAATTTTAAAGCATATGTGGCAGCAGCTTAAAGTTGGTGGAACATTACTTTATATTACCTGCTCAATTCTGAAAGTTGAAAATGAACAGCAGATGGTCGAGTTTTTTGCTGAGCATGCAGATGCTGAAGAAATCAAGATTGACGCAAACTGGGGAATAGAACAAATTCATGGTCGTCAATTGTTGCCTGAAGCGCATCATGGTGATGGTTTCTATTATTGCCGAATTCATAAAACGGCTTAAAAAATGCATTAAAAAAGCAGGCTAATTCGCCTGCTTTTTTTTGACTCAAGTTTAAAGCGTATGGTGATCTTTTACTTCTTCCAGAACTTCATCCAGTTCTTCAGGATTTTTCATCAAATGTAGGATCGATAAAATCAACCCACCCCATAAAAATACCATTGAAATAATCATCATCACGATTGCAGAAGTATTCATTTTGACGCTCCTATCGATCTTTCATTTTGCTAAGGACTAAAGCAATAACAGCACAGAAAATCACACTGCCCCAACCAAAGAACATCAACATACTTGAACTATAGGTATCGTATCCATTTTTAATCAAGCTAAAAACTGTCATAGTTAAAGTGACCAGCAAAATTAAAGATGTGATTACAGTTAAAGTGAAATCCCAACCTTTACCAAGTTGCACGGTTGAAATACGATTCACATGATCTCGTAACTCCATCAATGCCGAACGTTTAAACCATGCTATCGAAATAATTGACAATAATGCACCACCAATAATCCCAATGTTATTGATAAAGTGATCGACGATATCCACCAGTTTAATCGAGTTCACGCTAGAGAATAAGAAAATTGAAACCAGTGCACTACCACCGCCAATGATGCTTACGGCTTTTTTACGTCCCCATTTTAACTTATCTTGCATCGCTGCAATCGGCACTTCAAGGATACTCACCATTGAAGAAATACCCGCAACAAATAAAGAAGAGAAGAACAGTAAACCGAATAAATCCGCACCAGTCCCTAAACTAGAAATGATTTTAGGGAAAGCAATAAATGCCAAGCCGATACCACCACTGACTACTTGGTCTACAGGTTTTCCAGCTGAAAATGCCATAAAGCCCAGTGCCGCGAAGATACCAATACCTGCAAGGATTTCAGTAGACGCATTGGCAAAACCAACAATGAGGCCCGAGCCTGTTAAATTGGTTTTTGGTTTAAGATACGAGGCATAAGTCACCATGATCCCAAAGCCAACAGAGAGTGAAAAGAACGTATGACCAAATGCTGCAAGCCATACTTTATAATCCCACATTGCAGCCCAGTTCGGTGTAAAGAAAGCATTTAAACCTTGGACCGCTCCTGGTAAACGCAAAGCTTGAATAACAAGAATAGTAAACAGAATAAACAGTAGAGGCATGAAAATTTTATTGGATAATTCAACCCCTTTTTTCACACCACCAAATAAGATGATCAGTGTTAATGCCCAAATTCCCACAATTGGCCAAAATAAATGACCAACAAACTGAAAATCAAAATTTGTTGATTTTGAAGTTTGTAAATAGGTATTGAAGAAGAAGTTTTCAGGATCACTTCCCCACAATTGACCTACAGAAAAATAAACATAACTGCCAGCCCATGTCAGTACGCTGGCATAATACAAACCAATAATGATACAGACACAGACTTGCCACCAACCTAAAGTTTCACCCCCTTTAAATAAAGCACGATAGGCTTTAGGAGGTGAAGAATTACTTTTATGCCCTGTCGCATAGTCTAAAAATAACAGTGGCAAACCTGCCGTAATAAGTGCAATTAAATATGGAATTAAAAAAGCGCCACCACCGTTTTCATAAGCAATGTAAGGAAAGCGCCAAATATTACCTAAACCGACAGCCGATCCAACAGCTGCGATAATAAAACCTGATCGTGATGTCCAGTTTTCACGAGATTCTGTCATAAAACACCTAATTCTGTAGATGTCCTCAAATGCTGCTTTTTTTCATTGTGATCTGCGAGCAAAAGAAGTACCAATTTTAAATTTTGTTGTTTGAATAAAACAGCACCTTTTGGGTCCTTTGTTATTATTCCAAACCAGTAACTTTGCAAACTTCTCGGTTAAAGTGCATCAACAAAATTACTGTTTAATGTTGTAACAATACTCGTTTTGCAGCGCTTTTTCTGTAATTTGTGTCCATTTTCCCATGTTTTTTTTACTTTTCGTCACACATGGTTAATTTTTAGCTATTTTGCTTGGAATTGCCTATTTCTAATTGACCCTCTTGGGTAGTCGATAATGCCCAATGATTTTATATTCATGCAAAATATCATTTTCACGTGTTCCAGAACCAATGTTATGAATAACCAAAGGTGTTTTTGATAACATTGTGGTTTTATTTGAAATGATACCAATGTGGGTTAAACCTTTACCTAAATCCCATGCCACGATATCACCTGCTTGATACTTTTGATCATTCACTTGATAACCTTGACGCTGAAAATAGGTCATGATATTTGGAACCCGTCGATGATCAATATTTCGATCGGTTGCTTTTAAACCCCATTTTTGTGGATATTTTTTAAAATTGGCTTTCATATCTTCATGAATACGTTGTTGCAGATCTATACCTTGATGGCGTAAGGCGCGAATAACCACGTCTGTGCATACGCCTTTGATCAATGGAACATCACCCATTGGATAGGACAATTGAGTATAAGCAGGATCATAATAAAGAGTTTTCCAGATCTGAGAACGTGCATCATTTACCAATTTTTCAGATTGAAATGCCCAAATTTGCACACTCTGTAAGCAAAGCAAAACTATTAAAAATAATGAATTGAAAAATTTTATTATCATTTATTAACTCTATATATAAAATTCAAAGAAATAAGGAGCCGTAGCCCCTTAGAATATTAACTTATTGTTTGATCACAAGTAAGCGCTCTTCCTGCATATCACCAATTGCAGACTGGATCCCCTCACGACCTAAACCCGAATCTTTCACGCCACCATATGGCATATTATCAACTCTGAAGGTGGGTATATCATTGATAATTACCCCGCCTACATGTAGATGATCCCATGCATAAAGCATCTTATTGAGATTTTGAGTATATACACCAGCTTGTAAACCAAAGCGACCTTGGTTAATCAGTTCGATACCTTTCTCAAATGTTTTATATTTTTCTAAAATTGCCACAGGGCCAAATGCTTCATTTTGATAAATTTCAAGAGATTCATCGACATTTTCAAGCAAAGTTGGCTCGAATAAAACGCCTTTTAAAGTGCCACCAATTAAGATTTTCGCACCCTTTTTCTCCGCTTTATCTACCCATTTTTTTAAACGAATCGCTTCTGCCTCCTTGATCATTGGGCCCACTATCGTGGTTTCTACATGTGGATCTGCAGCAGATACTTTTTTCAATTTTGCTAAGATTTTTTTTCTAAATTCTATATAAATATCAGCATGGACTAAAATTCGTTGCACACTAATACACACCTGCCCCGCATGCCCATATGCACCACCAATCACTCGATCAATCAATGCATCACTTATTTCTGTATCAGGTTCAATTAAAACAGCTGCATTACCACCCAATTCGAGGGTTACTTTTTTACGACCAGCACGTGCTTTCATATCCCAACCCACTTGATCAGAACCTGTAAAGCTGAGCAGCTTAAAGCGATCATCCGTCACTAACACATCAGCATGTTCTCGTGGACAAGGCAAAATTGAAAATGCGCCTTTTGGTAAATCTGTTTCAGCCAAAATTTCTGCGATTTTTAATGCGGAAATTGGTGTCAAACTTGCTGGCTTTAATACAAATGGACAACCCGCTGCAATTGCTGGTGCAATTTTATGTGCTGTTAAATTCAAAGGAAAATTAAACGGACTGATCAGAGACACTGCACCAATCGGCACATGTTGTACCATTCCCCGATATGCAGAAGCCGCAGCGGTTACAGCCAAAGGCATTAAATGACCATCATTGATTGTGGAGACTGCATCTGCCGCTAGCTGGAAAGTATTTATCAGCCTTTCAACCTCAGCTGCTGCTGCAAGTTTAGGCTTTCCACCTTCGATAATTAAAATTTGGGTTAATTCTTCACGAAGCTCTTTAAAGCGCTGAACACAATGTAACAGTATTTTTTGCTTCTGAAATGGCTTTAAAGCAGCCATTTCTTTCTCAGCTTTCACGGCTGCGCTGATGGCTTTTTCTAAAATTTTTGCATCCGCTAAAGCCACTTTTGCATAAATTTTCCCCGAAAATTTATCATGAACTTCAAGCCATTGTCCTGATTTAACCGCTTTATTGGCGACATAAAGTGGGAATTCAATCACTGCTTGATCAATAGAATCACTCATCCTACACCCTCGATTTAATCTTTTTAATAATGCAAAATTTGATAAACCCCTATATCATGCCTTCTGTTAATACAGTATTGAAATGTATTTAAGTAACAAAAATATAGGATGAAAAATTATTTCATCAAGAAGGACATATGAAATCTATTCAATTACCCTTATTTATCGCTGCATTAGGTCTAAGTTCATTTGCTCAAGCTGATTTTATTGGTTTAAAAGGTGATGTGAATTACTGGTCTTACAATGGAAAAATTGAAAATACTAAGCCACTAAATGGTAATAATGATATTGATCGTGATAATGGCATTCAAGCTTCGATTGCTTTTGAACATCCTGTTCCTCTTTTACCGAATGTAAAAATTAAATACACCAATTTAGATAGCTCAACTAACAATAATGATGGTGCATTTAGCTCAAATACAATTGACCTTACTAATACTGATTATATTTTATACTATGAAATACTCGATAATATTGTTAGTGCAGACATTGGTTTAGGCTTAGCAAATATTAATGGTGATTTTAAACAATATGATGCAATTCAATCTATGGATTATACGATGTCTGGTAATTTACCTATTGCTTATGCCTCTATCGGTGGGAAGCTCCCATTTACAGGTTTAAGTACCAAAGGAGAAATTATCGTTGGTAGTGATGGAGATGCAACACTGACAGATGTACAAGCAGAACTTCAATATAATTTTGTGCAAAGTTTACTTTTAGACCTTGGTGCTAAAGTAGGATATCGCTATATGAGTATTGATGCTGATAAAGATGACATCAAATATAAATTAGATTTTAAAGGGCCTTATATTGGTTTAAATGCCCATTTTTAATAGAAAATATCCGTTTATGATCATGTAAGCTTTTTCTTACATGGTCTGCCGATTTATGCGTATAGGCAGAACAGCTAAATTTTAATATTATAAACACATTAGGAAACAGGAAGTTTCCATTAAAAACAAGAATAAGATAGGACGATAACGCAGGATAGCGAAAGGTACGACAGGAGTTATACCTCAGAACCAATACAAAAAACCTCAGGCATGGATGTCTGAGGTTTTTTTATTTTGAATAGACTAAAACAATTAAAGTAAAAAACTTACCACTTCATAAAAGCCATTCCTTCAATAGCATCAATTTGAATCAGTTCAGTTTGTTTTTGAACCAGTTTAACCGCTTCATGCAAACTTATTGTTTTTGTATAAGAGCCTTTTTGATCAGGAACAGGAATATCTGCATCTAATGAATAATCATCATTGACGATAAACTGTAAAGTACGATCATTTTTATCAACGATCCCTAAAAAGTTTTCTGACCTGATTAACACAGATTGCATTAGGTCTATGATTTCATCGATAGATGCATACTGATTATGAGTGGGTAAAACCTCTTCACCAGCATAATCTGTAAAGAAAAATTGGAAAATCAACATATTATTAACTGTTTTTATCGTAATACTTTAATTTTTAACATAAAGAAACGACTGGTTCAATAGCTCGACTCTTTCTATATCCCTTACTTCAATGATGATCATGATGAGGAATACAGAAAATAAGTTCAGTTTCATCAATACATAAGCTTAATCAGTGATCAATTTTCTCAATATAAATAGATCTCTTCATTTCGCTATAAACACCGTGCATAAAAAAACACCCCGCTCTCGTTAAAGACCGGGGTGTTTTAGATTTAAAAGCTGGCGATGACTTACTCTCACATGGGTAACCCCACACTACCATCAGCGCTAAGAGGTTTCACTTCTGAGTTCGGGAAGGGATCAGGTGGTTCACTCTTGCTATTGTCGCCAGCAAACTGTTATGGACTTGTTCGGGTCTTATTTAAATGCCTTACTTCGTACCAAATGAGTTTAACAGAACATTTGAGTTGGGTATTGTAACTAGCTTTTCAACTAAATCAAGTATGTTTGATCTTTTATGAATCAAATGATGCTTCATATACAACTGCTTGGGTGTTGTATAGTCAAGCCTCACGAGCAATTAGTATTGGTCAGCTTCATGCGTCACCGCACTTCCACATCCAACCTATCAACGTCGTAGTCTTCAACGGCTCTTTAGAGGACATAAAGTCCTAGGGAAATCTTATCTTGAGGTAGGCTTCCCGCTTAGATGCTTTCAGCGGTTATCCCTTCCGAACATAGCTACCCGGCGATGCGACTGGCGTCACAACCGGTACACCAGAGGTTCGTCCACTCTGGTCCTCTCGTACTAGGAGCAGATCCTCTCAAATTTCCAACGCCCACGGTAGATAGGGACCGAACTGTCTCACGACGTTCTAAACCCAGCTCGCGTACCTCTTTAAATGGCGAACAGCCATACCCTTGGGACCTGCTTCAGCCCCAGGATGAGATGAGCCGACATCGAGGTGCCAAACACCGCCGTCGATATGAACTCTTGGGCGGTATCAGCCTGTTATCCCCAGAGTACCTTTTATCCGTTGAGCGATGGCCCTTCCATACAGAACCACCGGATCACTAAGACCTACTTTCGTACCTGCTCGACTTGTGGGTCTCGCAGTTAAGCGCGCTTTTGCCTTTATACTCTACGCGTGATTTCCGACCACGCTGAGCGCACCTTCGTACTCCTCCGTTACTCTTTAGGAGGAGACCGCCCCAGTCAAACTACCCACCAGACATGGTCCTCGTCCCGGATAACGGGACAGAGTTAGAACCTCAATATTACCAGGGTGGTATTTCAAGGATGGCTCCATAGCAACTGGCGTCACTACTTCAAAGCCTCCCACCTATCCTACACAAGTAAGATCAAAGTTCAATGTCAAGCTGCAGTAAAGGTTCACGGGGTCTTTCCGTCTAGCCGCGGGTACACCGCATCTTCACGGCGATTTCGATTTCACTGAGCCTCTGCTGGAGACAGCGCCCCCATCATTATGCCATTCGTGCAGGTCGGAACTTACCCGACAAGGAATTTCGCTACCTTAGGACCGTTATAGTTACGGCCGCCGTTTACTGGGGCTTCGATCAAGAGCTTCGCTTACGCTAACCCCATCAATTAACCTTCCAGCACCGGGCAGGCATCACACCCTATACGTCCACTTTCGTGTTTGCAGAGTGCTATGTTTTTAATAAACAGTTGCAGGGGCCTGGTTTCTGTGGCTGCCAATAGCTCAAGGAGCAAGTCCTATCACCGTCAGCAGCGTACCTTCTCCCGAAGTTACGGTACCATTTTGCCTAGTTCCTTCAGCAGAGTTCTCTCAAGCGCTTTGGTCTACTCGACCTGACCACCTGTGTCGGTTTAGGGTACGATTCCTGTGTAACTGAAGCTTAGAGACTTTTCCTGGAAGCATAGTATCAGCCACTTCGCTAGTAAACTAGCTTGCTATCAGCTCTCAGCATAGAGCACCCCGGATTTGCCTAAGATGCATGCCTACTGCCTTTCACCTGGACAACCAACGCCAGGCTGACTTAACTTTCTCCGTCCTCTCATCGCATTACACAGAAGTATTGGAATATTAACCAATTTCCCATCGACTACGCCTCTCGGCCTCGCCTTAGGGGTCGACTCACCCAGCCCCGATTAACGTTGGACTGGAACCCTTGGTCTTTCAGCGAACGGGTTTTTCACCCGTTTTGTCGTTACTCACGTCAGCATTCGCACTTCTGATACCTCCAGCATACTTCTCAATACACCTTCATCGGCTTACAGAACGCTCCCCTACCACGTATACATAGTATACATCCGCAGCTTCGGCATATAGTTTTAGCCCCGTTACATCTTCCGCGCAGGCCGACTCGACTAGTGAGCTATTACGCTTTCTTTAAAGGGTGGCTGCTTCTAAGCCAACCTCCTAGCTGTCTATGCCTTCCCACATCGTTTCCCACTTAACTATAATTTGGGGGCCTTAGCTGGCGGTCTGGATTGTTTTCCTCTTGACTACGGACGTTAGCACCCGCAGTCTGTCTCCCGGATAGTACTCATAGGTATTCGGAGTTTGCATCGGTTTGGTAAGTCGGGATGACCCCCTAGCCGAAACAGTGCTCTACCCCCTATGGTATTCGTCCGAGGCGCTACCTAAATAGCTTTCGGGGAGAACCAGCTATCACCGAGTTTGATTAGCCTTTCACCCCTATCCACAAGTCATCCCCTGGCTTTTCAACGACAGTGGGTTCGGTCCTCCAGTTAGTGTTACCCAACCTTCAACCTGCTCATGGATAGATCACCCGGTTTCGGGTCTATACCCAGCAACTAAACGCCCTATTAAGACTCGATTTCTCTACGGCTCCCCTATGCGGTTAACCTTGCTACTGAATATAAGTCGCTGACCCATTATACAAAAGGTACGCAGTCACCGAACAAGTCGGCTCCCACTGCTTGTATGCATGCGGTTTCAGGATCTATTTCACTCCCCTCACAGGGGTTCTTTTCGCCTTTCCCTCACGGTACTGGTTCACTATCGGTCAGTCAGGAGTATTTAGCCTTGGAGGATGGTCCCCCCATATTCAGACAAGGTTTCACGTGCCTCGCCCTACTCGTCATCATTATATGTGCCCTTTCGTGTACGGGACTATCACCCTCTACGGTAGCACTTCCCAGAGCTTTCCGCTAAAACACATATAACTTAATGGGCTGATCCCCGTTCGCTCGCCGCTACTGAGGGAATCTCAATTGATTTCTTTTCCTAAGGGTACTGAGATGTTTCACTTCCCCTCGTTCGCCTCGCATGACTATGTATTCATCATGCGATACCTACCTTATGGTAAGTGGGTTTCCCCATTCAGAAATCTCCGGATCACAGGATATTTGCCGCCTCCCCGAAGCTTATCGCAGGCTATTACGTCTTTCATCGCCTCTGACTGCCAAGGCATCCACCACATGCACTTAATTACTTGACTATACAACCCCAAACAGTCGTTAATCCCTACAAGGAGGATCAACAATGTGAACTTAATCACTTCTATTTGTTGCCTGTGAATTTAATCACTATACAGCTTCAATTTAATTCATATACCAAAACGCTTGATTCAGTTTTATCGCTAGTGCTCATTTCACTCAACATTAACAATTGCTTGCTAACATCAACTAAAACGAGTTTAAACAATTATTTCAACTCAAATATATTCTGTTAATGATTCACTACCGCCTCGTCAGCGAGTAGTTAACTGTGATAAATCACAGAACTTAATAAGCTATCAGCTTACTAAGTTCTGTAATCACTTAGTCTTTAATTAGTGGTGGAGACTAACGGAGTCGAACCGTTGACCTCCTGCGTGCAAAGCAGGCGCTCTACCAACTAAGCTAAGTCCCCAGCTTAAGATCTTAATATATCTGCTCTTCTGTGTTCAGTAGACTTGGTGGGTCTGACAAGACTTGAACTTGTGACCCCACGCTTATCAAGCGTGTGCTCTAACCAACTGAGCTACAGACCCTCAGATACATCAATGAAGAACAACTTGTTGTGGATTCTTACCAATCGTCAATCTTTCGTTAAGGAGGTGATCCAGCCGCAGGTTCCCCTACGGCTACCTTGTTACGACTTCACCCCAGTCATCGGCCACACCGTGGTAAGCGTCCTCCTTACGGTTAGACTACCTACTTCTGGTGCAACAAACTCCCATGGTGTGACGGGCGGTGTGTACAAGGCCCGGGAACGTATTCACCGCGGCATTCTGATCCGCGATTACTAGCGATTCCGACTTCATGGAGTCGAGTTGCAGACTCCAATCCGGACTACGATCGGCTTTTTGAGATTAGCATCCTATCGCTAGGTAGCAACCCTTTGTACCGACCATTGTAGCACGTGTGTAGCCCTGGTCGTAAGGGCCATGATGACTTGACGTCGTCCCCGCCTTCCTCCAGTTTGTCACTGGCAGTATCCTTAAAGTTCCCACCCGAAGTGCTGGCAAATAAGGAAAAGGGTTGCGCTCGTTGCGGGACTTAACCCAACATCTCACGACACGAGCTGACGACAGCCATGCAGCACCTGTATGTAAGTTCCCGAAGGCACCAATCCATCTCTGGAAAGTTCTTACTATGTCAAGACCAGGTAAGGTTCTTCGCGTTGCATCGAATTAAACCACATGCTCCACCGCTTGTGCGGGCCCCCGTCAATTCATTTGAGTTTTAGTCTTGCGACCGTACTCCCCAGGCGGTCTACTTATCGCGTTAGCTGCGCCACTAAAGCCTCAAAGGCCCCAACGGCTAGTAGACATCGTTTACGGCATGGACTACCAGGGTATCTAATCCTGTTTGCTCCCCATGCTTTCGTACCTCAGCGTCAGTATTAGGCCAGATGGCTGCCTTCGCCATCGGTATTCCTCCAGATCTCTACGCATTTCACCGCTACACCTGGAATTCTACCATCCTCTCCCATACTCTAGCTTCCCAGTATCGAATGCAATTCCCAAGTTAAGCTCGGGGATTTCACATCCGACTTAAAAAGCCGCCTACGCACGCTTTACGCCCAGTAAATCCGATTAACGCTCGCACCCTCTGTATTACCGCGGCTGCTGGCACAGAGTTAGCCGGTGCTTATTCTGCGAGTAACGTCCACTCATCTTGGGTATTAACCAAGAGAGCCTCCTCCTCGCTTAAAGTGCTTTACAACCATAAGGCCTTCTTCACACACGCGGCATGGCTGGATCAGGGTTCCCCCCATTGTCCAATATTCCCCACTGCTGCCTCCCGTAGGAGTCTGGGCCGTGTCTCAGTCCCAGTGTGGCGGATCATCCTCTCAGACCCGCTACAGATCGTCGCCTTGGTAGGCCTTTACCCCACCAACTAGCTAATCCGACTTAGGCTCATCTATTAACGCAAGGTCACAAGTGATCCCCTGCTTTCCCCCGTAGGGCGTATGCGGTATTAGCATCCCTTTCGAGATGTTGTCCCCCATTAATAGGCAGATTCCTAAGTATTACTCACCCGTCCGCCGCTAGGTCAATTACCGAAGCAATCTCCCCCGCTCGACTTGCATGTGTTAAGCCTGCCGCCAGCGTTCAATCTGAGCCATGATCAAACTCTTCAGTTAAAAATCATTAGTGACTTAAGGTCACAATTCTGGCTCATCAATGTACTGACAAATTCTCTCAAATAAACTTCGAGTAATTTAAACCAATCAATCAATGATAATATTTCGATCAATCAATCAGTAAAAATCCACACAAGTTGTTCTTCATATTCTCTTAATGATTAATTTATCACTTCATCAGTGATAAATAAGACGCAATAAACATTTAACAACTTAACCCTCTAAGCTAAGTTCGTTTGCTGTATCGCGTCGGGATGAGCTCATTATAGGGCAATTTCTTACACACGCAAGTGCTTTTAACTGATTGTTTTATTGAGTGTTGTATTTTTATGCACTGTTTTGGTTCATTTTTAGGCTTTTTGTCGCGTAAGCTTTTAATATTAAAGCAGAAATATGAACAAAATATTTCTGCTTTATTTTTTAACTATTTTTTCACATTTGTTTTTATTGTTTGAATACTGATGATTTTTACAGCTTGTTTAGGTACATCTTGGTGCATACCCACTGTTTGTGTTGGTGTCTGTACGATTTTATCGACGATATCCAGTCCTTGTGTCACCTTACCAAATACGGCGTACCCAGGGTTTCCAGCAGACTTATTTAAAAAGTCGTTATTTGCAACATTAATAAAGAATTGACTGGTTGCAGAGTTTGGCGCATTAGTCCGTGCCATAGCCAAAGTCCCACGAACGTTCTTTAAGCCATTGCTAGATTCATTCTGGATCGCTGGTTGAGTAGCCTTCTCTTTCATGTTGCTATCAAAGCCACCGCCTTGAATCATAAAACCAGGGATAATACGATGGAAAATGGTGCCGTTGTAAAATTGACTATTTACATAGCTCTTAAAATTTTTTACTGATATCGGTGCTTGATCATCATAAAGCTCTATATTGATGTTGCCTAAATTGGTTTTAATTTGCATATCTGTATTGGCGAACGCTTGATTCACCAAAACCACTAAAGCAAGACCGATGCCTATTTTTTTGATCATTCTCTTTTCCTTAAACATTTTAAATTAATAAGCCTCTCATAGTAGTCTGCTTTTATTCTGTTGAAAAATGACATTTAAACACGTTTACCAATACTCAACAGTATTCACGACTATATCTATATAGCTGTCATAAGCCTTACTGGTTGTTGAATATGTTGATGATGCTTTATCAACAAAAGAACTGTATGGATAAATCCGTGTGCTTAGCCTTTATAGAACAATTATTCTTATTTGATTGTTTTTTAATCAATCACTTTTGTTCCACGTGAAACAAAAGTGACTTGTACAAGATGATATTGTGTTATTGCTTATCCCAGAATTTACGGAACTCTTTACTCATCTCTATAACGTATTTTTTAGCTTTACGTGAAACAGGGGTTAAGTTAATAAATCCGTGGGTTTGATCTTCATAATCCTGATAATGAACCTTTACGCCATTTTGTCGTAACTTATAAGCATAAATTTTACCTTCATCGTGCAAAAGATCATGTCCAGCCGTTACTACAAATGCAGGGGCAAGTTTCTTTAACTGCCCATTGGTCGGTGAAATGATTGGATCATCCAATGCCATATTAAAACGTGTTGCATAATAGTCGGTCACATAATCAATATCTGAGCCTGTCAACACCAAGCCATCTTTATAAGCAAAGAAAGATGGATGTCGACTCTTAAAATCAACGGCAGGATAAATCAAGAACTGGGCTTGAGGCGCAAACACTGTATTGACTGTGCGTTGTGCAACAACAGCGCTAATATTTCCGCCCGCACTATCTCCTGCAACCGCAATCCGGTTTTTGAGAATTTTAAATTGACGGCGATTTTGATACACCCAAGCCAAAGCATCTTCACAAGACTGAATTAGGTCACGTGGGCCAACTTCAGGTGCGAGTGGATATTCAATACTTAAAACCTGAACTTTTGCATGAGCAGCAATTAAGCGACACACTTCATCATGGGTGTCTACACTACCCACCACAAAACCACCGCCATGATAAAATACAATCATTGGCAATTTTTTATTTGGTGCAGGATGGTAATGGCGTGCATAGACGCTGCCACTTTGTAGCGGAAGACGAATATCTTCAACAAATTGGATATGGGTCGGTTTGTTTATAATAGATTGCATTTGTGATTCAAATTGCTTTCTAGAGCGCTCTACATCTGCACCAATAAAACCCACTTTGCCCTGTTTAAGTTGAGCTGCCATCAAACATTTGGTGAAACTATCCAATTGAGGAAACTGGTACGGGTAACCCAATAACTTGGTTAATGACTCTTGAGCGAATGTAGGCAAACGATCTAAAGCCCTACCTGCCGAACCCTGCCCTTTTTCGACTAAATCATGAATACTACGTTGAAAAGCAACCATTACGATTCTTCCTTAAATGTTCAAATTCTTCATATTGTCTACATGATCAGGCATCGACTGACTATAATCTTATACAAGTCTCATCATCGATATACAAATATAATTTTTAAATACGCTAATCTGAGTTAAATGACTTGTCATTGACTATTTTGCTATATCTGAATTTTTTTTTGCTATTTTGCTTGTTAAATGGAGACAACTTATGGCTATAAAAGCATTAATTGTTTCATTCATAACATCTATTATTGCTGTTGGTTGTGTTGCATTTCCTGAAGATGGTTATGACTCTCGCGGCTATGGGCAACCCGTATATCGAGATTATGGCTATGGACAACGTTATGATCCAAGATATGACAGAAACAATGATCGCCAACGTTGGGAACGAGAACGAGCTTATCATTTACAACAAATGCGCATTGAACAAGAACGGCGCCAAAACAACTGGGATAAACAACGTTGGCAATATGAACAAGCCAAACGTGATCAAATGAAAAAACAGCAATGGGAACAACATAGAAAAGATTGGAACAATAAATCAAATCGTGACCACCGCTGGGATAACCGACCTGATCAAAAACAGTGGCAACAGCATGATCGTCAAAATCAACAACAGCAACGTGATAAAAGACGTGATGAGCGTAAAAACAGAGATCACAACAAAGATTAATCTTCAAGAATTTGGGGCGAACCCAGATTCTTTTGTCTTTTTAGCAAACAATTTATTCATTTATAAAAGCAAACGTAATGATTTTCCTCAGTAATTAATAGCTTCTAACATTTCTTCTTTGCTGAGGAAATTTTGTCATTTGGGTCATTGCGAACTGACTCATTTCAAGTAATGATTTCAATAACATCAATTCATCATTGAACTCGAACAATTGATTTGGAAAATCGATTGTTCAGAATAGATCATGTTGGGTTTAGCAATAAACGATTTTCTAAACTAAATACATTTTTGATGTCACAAAGTTCTATTGGTCGAGGCTCTTCGATTCAATTGAACATGAATAATATTGATCATGGAAAGGAAAAAAATAATGAAATGGTCTAACGCTCTCATTGCTGCTGCGGGTCTTTTGCTTGCAACATCTGCCACTCAAGCAAAACAAGTCATGTGTGTATTTGATTTAGTAGGCAAAAATGGTGATGTGTTTACCTTAATGAAAGATTATCAACTTGCAGCGAAAAACTGGGGTGCGGATCTGGAATTAAAAGTGAATTCAAATGAATCTGTTATTGCAGAAGATTTTAAAGCGGGTAAATGTGATGCTGTCAGTATCACAGGTATGCGTGGTCGCCAATTTAATAGTTTCACCGGTTCTTTAGATGCAATTGGTGCGATTCCAGATCTCAATCTCGCGGTAAAAGTCATGCAAGGCTTAGCAAATCCAAACTTTGCAAAATACATGACCAGCGGAAAATATGAAGTTGTTGGTGTTATTCCAGTAGGTGATGCTTTCCTGATGGTCAATGACCGCAATATCAATACCGTTGCAAAAGCAGCGGGTAAAAAAATTGCGGTACTCGACTATGATCAAGCACAAAAAATTATGGTTCAACAAATTGGTGCTCAAGCAGTTGCCGCGGATGTTACAAATTTTGGCAGTAAATTCAATAATGGTCAGGTTGATATTATTGGTGCACCTGCAGCGGTATTTAAACCTTTAGAGCTGCATAAGGGTTTAGGGACTAAAGGCGCTATTGTGAATTACCCACTGCTACAAGTCACAGGTAATATCATCATTCGTCCAGATAAATTCCCTGCTGGCTATGGTCAAAAATCTCGTGATTGGATTAAAACGCAATTGCCTCGTGCAAACACCATCATTGGAAAAATGAAAGCAGATATTCCAGCGAAATACTGGATGCAAGTTCCAGATGGTGATAAACCTGGTTATCAAAAACTCATGCGTGAATCTCGTATCAGCTTGACCAAACAAGGCGTTTATAACAAACAAATGATGAAAATCCTTTGGCAATTCCGTTGTAAAAACGATCCGAAAAACTTTGAATGTGCGCTACAAGATGAGAACTACAAATAATTCTAGATTAAATCCGATAAATTTAGTCTGAATTTACTTTAAAGTTCACTCACTGACCATATATTGAGTATGTTATACTGAATATATGGTCTTTTCATTTAAGCCATTTGAAATCTGAGGAACAATATCATGACCGCCCAAGCACTTGAGCTGACTGACAATGCTGCAAATAAAGTTCGCCAACTTCGTGATAGCGAAGGTAATCAAGATCTGATGTTACGTGTCTATGTAACGGGTGGCGGCTGTTCAGGATTTTCTTATGGTTTTAACTTTGCCGAAAGTATGAATGAAGATGATGCTGAATTCATAAATGGTGATGTAAAAATGTTGGTTGACTCGTTGAGTTATCAATATCTCGTCGGTTCTAAAGTTGACTATATTGAAGGCTTAGAAGGTTCACGTTTTATTGTAGAAAACCCGAATGCAACAACAACTTGTGGTTGTGGTTCATCATTCTCCATTTAATTCAAAGTATATTTTGAATCAAATCATGCCCTCTTCTTATGAGGGCATTTTTATGGTTAGGACATCAAGCTTAAATCGTTTCTAAAATATATTGGCTCAATTGTTTTGCATTCTGCACTGGTATCCAATGCGTCGCATCCATCACAATTTCTTTATAAGCTGCTTTTACATAATGATGATTTAAGGCGACGCTTTTAGAACCGATCGCTGAGTCATGTTTGCCCCAAATAAATAAAGTCGGCACACAAACTGGTTGGGTTAAATTTTTATTTGAACTAAATGGAAGTCCCCGATACCAATTTAATGCAGAACTTAGACGCTTTTCCACCACGATGTCTTGTTGGAAATCTTCGAGTTGTTTTGCGGTCATTCCTGAATCTTTTAATAAGCCCAGACCCAACTTTGGTAATTTCTCAAATAATAATTCTGGAATTTTGGGTAATTGGAATAAACCAATATAGTAAGATTTTAACAATTGATTACTGCTGAACATCGAACGCATAAATGCTGCTTTATGCGGTACAGAAATCGTAATCAAATGTTTTATTTTTTCAGGATAACGTTGTGCAACATCCCAAGCAACCACTGCCCCCCAATCATGTCCAACTAAATAAACCTGTTGTTGGATCATATCGATTAAAGCATTTACATCTTCAACCAAAGCAGAACTTCTATAATCACGGCGGTTTTGCGGTTGTGCACCTAAACTATAACCACGTTGATTGACAGCAAAAGTACGATAACCGTTTTGATTCAAGATCTCTGCAGTTTCTTGCCAGCTTTTATTGGTTTCAGGAAAACCATGTAACAAGACAAAAGGCTGCCCATCCAAAGGACCCGAATCTATCACATCAAAGCTAAAACCCTCTCTTTGAAATGATTCTATGCGCTGTTTCTGTATCGCTAAGTTCATTGTGATCTCAGTTTTAATTTTTATTGATAGTGGAAGCTTATGCACTATTTTTTAACAGCAGTAAAGGACAATCTCAGCGCTAAACAGGTCGATCATTGTTCTACAAAATATCTCACACTGCTATACCGCACTTGTTCTTGTTTTAAATATTGATTGCTAAGGTGTATCACTCACCTTAGCAATCATTTCAGTTTTAAACTGCTGTAATCGTGCCTAAGATACGATAGCCTTTTGCCCCCGTAACAGCAGGTAGGTTGCCACTTAACTGTTGGTCAAAACGCATGGCGAGCCACGCAAATGCGGTTGCCTCTACCCATGTCGGTGCTAAGCCTAGTGCAGAAGTCGATTGTACAGACCAATTGTGCTTACGTAGACGCCAACGGAGTTGTTCAAGTAGATGTGAGTTATAAGCACCTCCACCGCAAACATAGACCTCACCCGTATCTAGAGGCGAACGATAAATGGCTTTCTTGATGGCACGTGTCGTGAGTTTCATCAACGTTGCCTGAATATTTTCAGGGGTATCTTCTAATTCATCATATTCTAAATCATTGCGCCAATCTAAAATCTGCTCATCTAACCATTCCAAGTTAAAGTCTTCACGCCCTGTACTTTTTGGCGGTTCTTTAGAGAAGTATTCATTTGCTTGAAGGCGATCTAACAATGAACGTATCGGTTGACCATAAGCTGCCCAATTGCCATTTTCGTCATAAGGTTGCCCAGTATAACGATGACACCACGCATCCATAAGAATATTGGCAGGACCTGTATCAAAACCATAAACATTCTGCTCATCACCAGCAGGCAGCATGCTGACATTGGCAATCCCCCCTAAATTGAGAATCACTCGATGAATGGTTGAATGTTGGAATAAAGCTTGATGAAACGCTGGAACTAGAGGAGCACCCTGCCCACCTGCCGCCATATCACGACGACGAAAATCTGAAATCACAGGAATTTGAGTAATTTCCGTAATAATATTTGGATCACCAATTTGTAAAGTAAACCCGTGTTCTGGGCGATGCCGAATAGTTTGTCCATGACAACCAATCGCTTTAATTTGGCTTTTATCTAAATTATTTTCTTGTATGAGTTGGTTAATGCCATTGCCAATCATGGTTGCAAGAGCGACATCCGCCTTACCCATTCGATCGATTTCATTATCATCAGGTAAGGTCAATGCCATCAATTCATCGCGTAAATGAGGATCAAAAGCGACTGTAAGCGTGGCATGGATATGTAAAGGATCAAATGAAGCAGCAACAAAATCGACGCCATCCATGCTGGTTCCAGTCATTACGCCAATATAGATTGTTGTCATGAGATATTCTTCGCCTGCATTATGCTGAAAAAATGTTAGTATATCGCACAAATAGTCTAACTGAAGTATTTGGGTTTTTGTAATGTCAAATTTCCTGCCGGCTGAAGAACAACTTGCCCTCATTCGCCGAGGCACTCACGAAATTATTTCTGAAGAAGATCTTCTGAAGAAACTAAAAGAAAATCGTCCTTTAAAAATTAAAGCAGGATTTGATCCAACTGCCCCAGATTTACATTTGGGTCATACTGTTTTAATTAACAAATTAAAAGCGTTTCAAGATCTTGGTCATGATGTCACATTCTTGATTGGTGATTATACCGCCATGATTGGTGACCCAACAGGTAAGAGTGCGACTCGTCCACCGCTATCGCGTGAACAAGTTTTAGAAAATGCCAAAACATATCAAGAACAAGTGTTTAAAATTCTTGATCCAAATAAAACCAAAGTTCGTTTTAACTCTGAGTGGTTTGCAACAAAAACCGCTGCGGATTTGATTCAATTGGCTTCGCAGCAAACTGTTGCGCGTATGCTAGAACGTGATGACTTTACTAAACGCTATAATAGCCATCAACCGATTGCTATTCATGAGTTTTTATATCCTTTAGTTCAAGGTTACGACTCTATCGCGCTTGAAGCCGATGTTGAGCTTGGTGGTACAGACCAGACCTTTAACTTACTTATGGGACGTACTCTTCAAGGTCGTTATGATCAAGAAGCTCAAGTATGTATTACCGTACCGATCCTAGAAGGATTGGATGGCGTCAATAAAATGTCGAAGTCTTTAGGCAACTATATTGGTGTATTTGATGCCCCTGGCGCAATGTACCAAAAAGTATTGTCTATGCCTGACAGCTTGATTGAACGCTATTTTGAATTACTCAGCTTTAAGTCTATGGACGAAATTGACGTTCTTCTCAAAGAAATGGCTGAAGGTCGTAATCCGCAAGACATTAAGAAAATTCTTGCACTTGAGTTGGTTGAACGCTTCCACGGCGCAGAAGCTGCTGAACATGCACATAAAGGTGCGGGTAACTTAATCACAGAAGGTGAGCTACCTGAAGGTACGCCTGAAGTGACTATTTCTCGTGGTGAATACAATGGAGAAATCTCGATTGTGTCTATTCTACGTGCCGCAGGTTTAACCAAGAATTCAGCACAATCTAAAGATGCTGTTTCACGTGGAGCCGTAAAAGTAGATTGGGAAGTTGTGGATGCAAACTTCACTGTGAAAGAAAATGTTACTTTGGTTATTCAGGCAAGTAAAAAAGCCATTGCAAAAGTGACCTTTACCGATTAATCCCGTCTAAGCCAATAAAACCAGAAAAGCCATCAACATTGATGGCTTTTTTATTGAATAAATTTATTCACCTGCAAGTGAACATTCAAAGTTGGTGCGATCTACCGTACAGCGTGCTTTTTTCAGTACCGACATCATCACAGGATCGTACACCCCTCTTTTTGTTAACTCAATCCGCCCTTCTCGCAATAATTTCTGATAACGGAGTGCATCGTCCTTGGACACATTTAATTTATATTTTGCTGGAATTTCAGCTTCCATTTTTTCTATTTTCTTAAATGAACTTGGTAGCTGCTTCACAGCCCACTCACGTGACTTAATACCAAAACCTTCTGGAAACTGCTCAGGTTTAATAATTAAATCGGCAGTCACATTCACTACGGGATAAGTAAACATTGCACCATTGCTACCTAAACCTTTATAAATTTCCAATGGTTTATAGGCATAGGCTGGCGAAGCAATCGCATCCACCTCACCATCATTAAATTTTTTCACAAAATTAAAAATATCAGAAGGAACCCCGATTGCCCCTACACGCTCAACGGCAACCTTTTGTGCAAGATCGTAATGCAGATAGGCAAACTTTTTACCTTTGCCCTTTTCCAAAGTATTCATTGCGCGATCTTTAACAAAGATATAAGCAATACCAATCGGGGTAATCATTGCCAATTCATATTTGACCCCATTTTTTTCAGAAACCAATCTTTTTGCATTGCGTTTATCCAAGGCATAGTTGATCGCTCTTCTGGCAATTTCATTGTTGGGAATTCCTCCCAAAGCATCAATAGATCCACCAAATTTATTGTATTCACGTGAGCGCATCGTGGTCATTGCCGCGGCATCACATTTATTGGTTTTAAAATTTTTATCCACAGCTTCTTCTGACTGATACACGGTTAAATTAATATCAGCGTCCCATGCTTTGGCTGCTAAAGCCCATTCTTCCATGAGTTTATAAGATTCACCCGCTTTACCCAGTAAATCAAACACACACACATTTTGTTTTGCCTGTAGCAGAGGTGAAAAAAAAACTGAAAAAACAATCGGTAAATATCCTATTTTATTCATCATCTGACGTCCATATTTTTATAAATAGATTTATCCTTGTAGATGTAAAAGCAATCCAAGTCTTTTACTTTAACTACACATTTTTAGGTGATACTGTGATTAATTCTACATAAATTGGATATTTTTTGTTAGTTTTTTAACCAACTTTTAGATAAGATAAAAAATTCAGGACAAAATTCTGATAAAAATAAGTGACTGATCTGATTTATTGAGCGGTTTTTTTATTGAGTGATTTTAAAATTAAAATATTCTAATTATTGCTGCTGGTTTGGGAGATATACGCATTTTTTTATTGAAGCATTCACAATAAAGCATTGTTTGTTTTTTTGAATTGACCCTATTTACCCAATTTATTGTGCATTTCACTCAAGAAAAGACATTTTGTCACTTCTTTTATCAAATACATTTTTTGAACTCTACCATTTATCCTTTACTATACCGCATCCGATATTCAATAGTCAGTTTCCTATGATTCAGTTAGACCAACTTTCAATTCGCCGTGGTGGACGCATTTTATTCCAAAAAGCGTCTATGCAACTTCATCCTGGTTGGAAAATTGGTTTAACAGGTGTAAATGGTGCGGGTAAATCCACATTGTTCTCAGCACTTTTGGGTGGAATGGAGTCAGACAGCGGTAGCTTAACTCGTCCAAATATATGGACCGTAGCCCATATGGCTCAGGAAATCAAAGCCTTAGATATGAAAGCTATTGATTTTGTGTTATCTGGCGATGAAGAATATTGGCTCATCCAAGACAAACTAAACCATTCTGAAGATTTGAGTAATGATGAGTTAGCGCATTTATATAGCCGTTTTGAAGAAATTCATGGCTATACAGCTGCATCTAAAGCATCTCAACTGATGGCCGGTTTAGGTTTTTTTGAGCATCAATCAGAACTCTTGGTTTCAAGTTTCTCTGGTGGGTGGCGGATGCGTTTAAATCTTGCTCGCACCCTGATGAGTCGCTCAGACTTACTATTACTCGATGAACCGACCAACCATTTAGACTTAGATGCAATTTTATGGTTAGAAGATTGGCTCAAGGCATATGAAGGCACGCTCATTTTAATTTCACATGACCGCGATTTCTTAGATGCAATCACAGATCATATTTTACATATCGAAAATCAAGTACTGACTTTATATACTGGCAACTACTCTACTTTTGAAACCACACGTGCTGAGCGATTAGCACAACAACAACAAGCGTTTGAAAAGCAACAAGAAGCTAAAGCACACTTACAAAAATTTATTGACCGTTTTAAAGCCAAAGCGACTAAAGCACGACAAGCGCAAAGCCGTATTAAACAACTTGAACGTATGCAAGAGCTTGCCCCTGCGCATGTCGATAATCCATTTACCTTTAGTTTCCGTGAACCAAGCAAAATGAGTTCACCGCTGCTCACACTCGAACATGCAGATATTGGCTATGGCGATAAATTAATTGTCACCAATGTAAATTTACAGATTACACCAAGCAGTCGTATCGGCTTACTGGGAATGAATGGTGCAGGTAAATCGACCTTAATTAAATCTTTAGTCGGTGATTTACCGCTGATTCAAGGTTTACGTAAAGATTCTGAGTTACTCAATATTGGTTATTTTGCCCAGCACCAAATGGATGCTTTAGATGGCAATGCCAGCCCGATGTTACAACTTTCTCGCATTGCTGACCCAAAGATCAGTGAAGCAGCATTACGCTCCTTTTTAGGAAGTTTTGGCTTTAGTGGTGAACGTATGGACACCCCAAGCGAAAGCTTCTCTGGCGGTGAACGTGCGCGTTTGGCTTTGGCTTTAATCGTCTGGCTGCGTCCAAATGTTTTAATTCTCGACGAACCGACTAACCATTTAGATTTAGATATGCGCCATGCACTTACGATGGCTTTACAGGATTTTGAAGGTGCTGTGGTTTTAGTTTCCCATGAACGTCAGCTGATCGCTTCAGTCTGTGATGAACTTATTTTGGTTCATGCAGGTCAAAGCAAGGAATTTGACGGGGATTTACAAGATTATGCAACGTGGTTACGTCAAGCACGTATCGATATGATCAAGAATGGACAACAGCCTAGTGTACCTGTTCAATCTCAGGTGGTTGAAAAGCCAAGTATTTCAAAACTCGATAAAGAAGCACAACGTAAAGAAGCAGCTCGTCAACGTGAACTGAGCCGTCCTATTCGTAAAAATATCGAGAAAATTGAAAGTCAAATTGGAAAAATTCAACCTAGACTCGTAGACATTGAAGCATTACTTGCAGACTCAGCCCTTTATGAGGCAAACCGTAAAGATGATTTACTCAAACTCATGAATGAACAGACAGAGTTAAAAGTAAAATTAGAACAAGCTGAAGAAAAAATGCTTGAACTGATGATGGAACTAGAAACATTAGAAAGCTCTTTCGATTAAAAAGTGCTTTTAAATACAGTAAGCCCCTCAAATTAGCTAGAAATAGGCAAATGCCTTTTCTAGCTTTTTAATAAAATATAATTAAAAATCAATAATTTAATTTATAAAAATTATTTTATTTAAAGTTCTAAATGCAACTTCATTGCCTTAACAAAATTTAAAGCTCTATACCTCTTCTCATAAATCATCAGTAATTCAATACATAGCCACGCTATGCAAACACGCTCAGGTATTGTTTCTCATTACTCTAGATTTCCCCAGATCAAAAAGAAGGCTTTTTAACACAATAATCGAATAAAAATCATAAGCTTATTTTATTTAACATCCAAACCACATCCAACAGCCACGTCCAAGCCTAAAAGCATCTTAAAATCGATAAAATACAATCATAACTTTTATTTATAATAGGCAATTTCCACCGTGGAACATATTAGCTCAACTAAATAATAACTAAAAAGGCTTTAAAAAGACAATTCATTTGAATTTAAAAATTTTTTTTATCAATTGCTTGTGGATAAGTTAAAATTTTAAAACAGTTCTTTTGACTCATTCTTTGACAGCATTTTTTAACGATTTTGAAGTTTTATATGCAAATAAATCAGTCTGTATTGATCGAATTTAGGCTTGATTAAAAAGTTACCCACATACTTATCAACATCATTTTGGTTAATAATAGAACAAAATTCAAGTGCAAAATTTAACCGTTCGTCGCTTTTTATAATGAACATTCATCTAATTTTTTTGATTTCAGCAAAATTATTTAAAATTACATAGATCATGAATTTCGAACAATTTGTAATGAAAAAGCATAACTCGGGCTTAAAAAACTGATTTATTTATAAAAAGATTGCCGATGAAATGAGAGTTAAGTCGCTAATTCACAATAATTGTCAAAAAAAAAATAATAAATGGAGTAAATGCTCTATTTTTTTCAAACAAAGCTGATTAATATTGCGCTTATGGAAAAGTTCCTAAAGATGGATAAATAGATAAGGACGAAAATATGAAAAAAATTGCATTCGCTATTGCTGCAACTTCAATCGTTGGATTTAGTTCAGCATCTCAAGCTGCGACAGATGTCTGCGTATTTGACTTATTAGGTAAGTCAGGTGAATCATTTCAAATGGCGCAAGAATGGGCATTATCAGCAAAAAGTTGGGGCGCTGATATCAATCTCATTCCAAAACAAGATGAAGCTGTTGCAGATAACGACTTTAAAGCAGGCAAATGCGATGGCGTGTTTATGACTGCAATGCGCGCGCGTCAATACAATAAATTTGTGGGTTCAATCGACTCTATTGGTGGTGTGCCAAGTAATGCGATTGCACAAAAAGCCATTACTTTTGCCTTAGATGCGCGTAATGCTGCAAAAATGACCACAACCTTGGGTGGTAAAAAATACGAAGTTGCTGGTATTGCACCACTTGGTTCAGCATTTATTTTTGTACGTGATAAAAATATCAACTCGATTGAAAAAGCCGCTGGTAAAAAGTTTGCTGTGTTAAGCTATGACAGCGCTCAAAAAATTCTAGTACAACGTGTTGGTGCACAAGCAGTTCCTTCAGATATCACCAACTTTGTTGCAAAATTCAACAATGGTCAAGTTGATATGGTCGGTGCGCCTGCTTATGCCTATAAACCGCTTGAAATTCAAAAAGGTTTAGGTGCAAATGGGGCAATGTTTAACTTCCCTGTATTACAAGTAACTGCTGACTTTGTCATCCGTCCTGAAAAATTCCCTGCAGGTTTTGGTCAAAAATCTCGTGATTATTTTGTGAAAAACTTGCCAAAAAGTTTTGCTATGATTAATCGCCTAGAAGCGACTATTCCAGCAAAATACAAAATGAATTTAACCGCTGAAGATAAGCTGAAATATCAAAAGTTAATGCGTGATGGCCGTTTAGAACTGACTAAACAAGGTATTTATGATGCAGGCATGATGTCTGTGTTGAAAAAAGCACGTTGTTCAGTAGATAAAGCCAACTTTGAATGTACGCTAGGTGGTGAATAATACTTTAGCTGAAATAAGCTAAAGTCTACAAAAAACCAGCTTTGAGAAGCTGGTTTTTTTGTTTTAAATAGAAGCAGTAGCACTATCAAAATTAAAATAAGGGCTATAAAAAAGGGAATAAACCGAGGTTTATTCCCTTTTATTGATTAAAATGAGTTTAATTAAGCATCAATATCTGCATTTAATGCATTTTCTTCAATGAACGCACGACGTGGTTCTACATCATCGCCCATTAAACATGCAAACATACGATCGGCTTCAATCGCATCATCAATGGTCACTTGCAGCATATTACGGTTTTCAGGATCCATTGTGGTTTCCCAAAGCTGTTCAGCATTCATCTCACCCAAACCTTTATAGCGTTGGATCATCATGCCACGACGTGAATCTGTCAGAATGTGTTGCCAAACTTGATGGAAAGTCGAAACGTTGATTTTACGTTCGCCTTTTTGCAGATAAGCACCTTCTTCTAACAAGGTGAACCAGCTCTTCGAGTTCTGCAATAAACGCTTATATTCGCCCGATGCCAATAAACCCGCATCTAATAAATAGCTATGCGGTAAATTGTGCACATAAATCGTTATACGCGGGAAATAAATCGTCGTTTTAAGCCCATCAGCAGTTTCTTTATCAAAGGGTTCCAAGCTCAACACTGGACGTAAACTCGGTTGCGTTGTTTCAATCGCAGCACGAAGTTTCTCACCCCATTGTTGTACATAATCTTGGTCATGATTTTGATCAAGTTTAAAATGCTCAAGACTTAATAAACCATCCAGCAAGGTCGCAGGATAACGTACAGTTAAACGCTGCAAACTCTTTTGAGAGGTTTGATAATCAGCAATTACTTTCTCTAATGCTACGCCACGAATTGCAGGCGCTTCAGCATTGACACGTAATTCAAGTTCATCAATCGCATTTGAAATCAAATAAGTTTCTAAAGCATCATTGTCTTTAATGTACTGCTCTTGCTTACCTTTTTTCAGTTTATACAATGGTGGTTGTGCAATATAAATATAACCACGTTCCACAAGTTCTGGCATTTGACGGAAGAAGAAAGTCAAAAGCAGGGTACGAATGTGTGAACCATCCACGTCAGCATCGGTCATGATAATGATTTTATGATAACGCAACTTGTCTGGGTTATATTCTTCACGGCCAATACCACATCCTAATGCAGTAATTAGCGTACCCACTTCCTGTGATGAAATCATCTTATCGAAACGTGCACGTTCCACATTCAGGATTTTACCTTTGAGCGGAAGAATGGCTTGCATTTTACGGTTACGGCCTTGTTTTGCAGAACCGCCCGCAGAGTCACCCTCGACTAAGTATAATTCTGAAAGTGCTGGATCTTTTTCCTGACAGTCTGCCAACTTACCTGGAAGACCGGCAATATCAAGCGCACTCTTACGACGTGTCATTTCACGTGCTTTACGAGCAGCATCACGCGCACGTGCAGCATCAATGATCTTGCCTGCAATAGATTTTGCAGCCTGAGGATTTTCTAATAAATACTCAGAAAAGGCTTTGTTCATTGCCTGCTCGACAGCAGGTTTAACTTCACTCGACACCAATTTTTCTTTGGTTTGAGATGAGAATTTAGGATCAGGTACTTTAACTGAAACAATTGCTGTTAAGCCTTCACGCGCATCATCACCAGTAACTGCAACTTTCTCTTTTTTGAGTAAGTTTTCATTTTCCATGTAGCTGTTTAAGCCACGTGTCAACGCTGCACGGAAACCAGCTAAATGCGTTCCACCATCTTTTTGTGGAATATTGTTGGTAAAGCAACGAACATTCTCTTGATAGGTATCATTCCATTGCAAAGCAACTTCAACACCTATGCCATTTTCAGCTTGAGTGGTGAAATGGAAGATTTCATTGAGATGGGTTTTACCTTGGTTAATATATTTTACAAACTCAGATAAACCACCTTCGTAATCGAAGACATGTTCTAAGGCAACACGTTCATCACGTAGGACAATACGAACACCCGCATTCAAGAATGAAAGTTCACGTAAGCGACGTGCCAAAATATCGACATTAAAAATCGTTTGGCTAAACGTTTCAGTACTTGGCCAGAAACGAACAATGGTCCCTGTGGTTTCGACATCACCCACAATTTTTAACGGATAAACCGGATCACCATGTTTATATTCTTGTTGATGAATATGACCAGCACGATGAATCGTAAGTTCAAGTTTGCTTGAAAGTGCATTAACTACAGATACACCTACGCCGTGCAAACCGCCTGAAACTTTATAGCTATTATCATCAAACTTACCACCTGCGTGCAGAATCGTAAGAATTACTTCTGCAGCAGAGACACCTTCTTCTGGGTGAATATCAGTTGGAATACCACGTCCATTATCTGCAACGCTGACTGACTCATCTTCATGAATCGTCACTAAAATTTCATCACAATGACCAGCTAAAGCTTCATCAATCGCGTTATCCACGACCTCAAATACCATATGGTGTAAGCCTGAACCATCATCAGTATCACCAATATACATACCTGGGCGTTTACGAACTGCATCTAGACCACGTAATACTTTGATACTAGAGGAATCATAAGCCTTTTCAATGGTTGGTTCTGTTTGAGAAGCTATTTGATCTTCTGAACTCATGGTTTCTCCCTAGTGAAAAATAGGTCTTTCCAAAATTGGCTAAAATCTAAAATCATGTTGCAACAACACTTACCTGACCTTGGTCAACATTGAATAACTGGTAGGAAATAGACAAATCATGTAAATGTTTTTTTACTGATTCATGGTCTAGTGTGGTAATAAAAACTTGACTACCAAGTTGGCTCAATCGCTCAATTAAACGTTGTTGTGCACTTAAATCTAATTCTGCTGTCACATCATCTAATAATACCACAGTTTCTTTATTACAGGCATGTAACATGGCAATTTGTGATAGTTTTAAAGCCATTATCAACAACTTTTTCTGCCCTCTAGACAGTACCACATCCGCTTCGCCTAAAGGGGTTTTTAATCGGATATCTGCACGATGCGGTCCATACTCGGTATAACGTCGATCAACATCTTTTTGGTGATATTGAATCAGGTCATTGGCCAAACCATGTTCCACATGGAACCCTGCACTGTATTCCATTTCAATCTTTAAATCGGGCAGCAACTGCGCCAAATCTTCTTGCAAATATAACTTCCATTGCTCTACTATTTCGACCCGTTGAGAATGCAACATTTCACCATAATCACTGAGCATTTTGTTCCACGGCTCTAAATCAAGCAAAGTCAGATTACGTTTGGTTTTAAGTAAGCTATTTCTTTGCTTTAAAGCGCGTGAATAATATTGCCACGCATGATAGAAATCTGGTTCCACGTGAAACATGAGCCAATCCAACAATTGGCGACGTGGTTTTGCCCCATGATCAATAATATCGGTACTTAATGGGTCAATCAGTTGCAATGGCAAGATTTTGGCAAGCTGCCCTTGGGTTGCAACAGTATCACCATTGACTTTAATTAACTGCTCACCACTTTGCAGCTTTTGCATACCAATCTTTTCAGTTAAAGATTGGGCAAAAACAATGGCGTCTGATTGATTATTTTGAATGTAATTTTTCGGGATATGTGTTCGAAAAGATCGACCTGTTGCCAATAAATGAATGGCTTCTAAAATCGAAGTTTTGCCTGAACCATTTTGTCCATAAAAAACATTAAACGGTTGCAACTCATGCAGAGCAACCGTCTTGAGGTTTCGAACACGTTGTATATTTAAACGCGTAATATGCATGGCTATGATTTAAAAATAAATCAATTAAACACGCATCGGCATCACAACATAAGTTTGATTAGATTGGGTTGGATCTTGTACCAATACCGACTGATTCGCTTCAGACATGGTCATTGCGACATCATCACCATCTAAAACACTTAATACATCTAAAATATATTGCGCATTAAACGACATTTCCATCGGTGCATTGGCATATTGAATAGCTAAATCTTCAATCGCTTCATCTTGCTCAGGGTTATTGGCACGTAATTGCAAAGAATCAGCATTAAAGTTTAAGAATACGCCACGTAATTTTTCATTACTTAAAATCGCAACACGTTGTAAGGATTGCTTAAATACATCATGTGGAATATTTACAACTTTGTCACCGCCACGTGGAATCACACGACGATAATCAGGGAATTTCCCATCAATTAATTTTGTTGTGAAACGTACCGTAATATCGCCTTGTTCTTTGTCGCGGCTAGAGGTTTGAATGGTAACATTTAACAATTCACGACCAATTAACAAGGTCAGTTGCTCATCTTCAATACTTAAAAGACGTTGTAACTCACCGACTGCTTTACGTGGAACAATGGCTTGAACCAATTGTGCAGCGGTTGAAGACGCTAATGTTTCACACAATGCTAAACGGTGCCCATCGGTAGTGACTGCGCGTAATTGATTTTCATCAATTTCCAATAATGTACCTGTCAGGTAAAAACGTACATCTTGCACAGCCATGGCAAATGAAGTTTTTTCAAATAAACGTTTTAATTCACGCTCAGTGACTTGAACTTGAGTGCCTTGGCTATTTTCATTGGTTAACAATGGATAATCTTCAGCAGGTAAGGTTCCTAAAACAAAGCGGCTGTTTCCAGATTTTAAAATACAGCGTTGATCTTCAGTGATCTGCAAATCAATCAAAGCTGCTGCTGGTAAAGATTTACAAATATCGACCAACTTACGTGCAGGAACTGTGGTTTCCCCTGCTTGTAAACATGCACCTTCAGCTAGAGTTGTACTTGCCACAAGCTCCACTTCCAAATCTGATCCTGTAATCGTAAGGGCTTGATTTGTAGCTTGAATTTTCACGTTTGAAAGAATGTTTAAAGTATGGCGACGTTCAACTGCTCCAACCACATGGGACAAAACATTAAGTAAGCTCTCTTTCGCGATTTTCAAACGCACGGTGGAATTCCTCTAACTAAATATGACAAAAATGTGGGTAATAAATTTTTTTTAATGACGTACTATGCGGCAGTTTATGCCGCATTGCAAGCGCATAATTTGTACAAATTTTAACTTTGTAACAGGCGCATGAGGTTTTTATAATCCTCATTAAAAATTGGATCTTCATCGCGTAAACTTTGCACTTTTTCACAGGCATGCATGACCGTACTGTGGTCACGACCGCCAAAAGCCATCCCAATTTCAGGGAAACTGTCTCCAGTAAGCTCACGTGCAAGCCCCATCGCCAACTGACGTGGTCGTGCGTAAATACGTGTGCGTTTTGGCCCCACCAACTCTTTCAATGGTATACGGAAGTATTCGCTCACTACGCGTTGAATGTTTTCAGTACTGATGGTACGGGCACGAATCGCCAAAACATCTTTCAATGATTCACGAACCACTTCTAGATCAATTGCAGACCCCTTAAAGCGTGAGATTGCTACAACTTTGTTTAAAGCGCCTTCAAGCTCTCGCACATTGGCAACAACCTGTTGTGCAATAAATAAAGCGCAATTTCGCGGCAGATCGATGCCACTGCTTTCGGCTTTTTTCAGCAAAATTTCGATACGTGTTTCAATATCTGGTGGTTCAACCCCAACCGATAATCCCCATGAAAAGCGCGAGACTAAACGCGGATCCAATTCGGTTAATTCTTTTGGATAACGGTCAGAGGTTAAAATAATTTGTTTAGATTCATCCAATAAAGCATTGAATGTATAGAAAAATTCAACGAGACTGGCTTCTTTACCCGCCAACAAATGAATATCATCAACCAACAATAAATCTAAAGAACGGCAATTCTTTTTAAATTCTTCAACCTTGCCTTTTTGCAGAGAGCTGACAAAGTCTTGGACAAAGCTTTCCGCAGTCATATACATCACACGCGCATTTGGCTTTGCTTGTAATAATGCATTACCAACGGCTTGCATTAAATGCGTTTTACCTAAGCCTGTAGGGCCGTATAAAAAGAGTGGATTATGTTGAGATTCACCCAATTGTGTTAAAACTTTGCGGCAAGTTTCAGCCGCCATTTGGTTTGAACGACCTTCAACAAATAAAGCAAAGTTAAATAATGGGTTAAGTTGTCGTTTCTTCACATTTTTTGCAGAAACAACTTCATATTCTTTGTCTTTTTTGGCTTTGACATGCTGTGTAGGCATTGGAGAACTTTCAAGCGCTGCCGTTGTGGTAGCAGGCTGTTCAGCAGCAGAAAGAATTGCACCAGGACGCGAGTCGACTAAAATTTCGACTTTACGAATACGACCTTCAGATAATTGTTCTGCCAAAATAGAAATCAGTTCTAAATGATGTTCTTGAATGTAGCGAGTCCAATATGGATTGGGTGCATACAGTTTTAAAGTATCTTCGACTTCTTCTGCAACCAAAGGACGAATCCACATGGCAAAGACATTATCAGAGAGCTCTTGTCGCAAGCGAGTTAAGCAGTCCGTCCAAAGCATGTGAAACCCCTTCATTCAATTTTAAATTCAAAAAAGACTATTTACCCCTACCCTGTAGGTGAAGGGGTCGCCATTCTAACCAAGTTATCCACATCTGTCATGGTTAATTCAATCTAATTCGCTCAAAAAAGCAACCTTCTGTAAATAAATTCAAATTCAAAGCAGTTGTGGATAAGGTTTTCCACAAGCTGTGGATAAATTATCACAGAAAGTTATCCACAATCCATCAAATTAATAGAAACATGGATACTCACAGGGTAAGTTATTATTATTTATCTTAAAAAAGCGGTTTTCCACAGAAAAAATGCTCCCTAATAATAATAAATATAAATTTTAAATTTGAATTTATTTATAAGGATCAGGATTTCTGTGGATAAAGCTTCAGTTATGAATTTAAATTCAAAACAACACGATTTTTAAATTTAAAATTGAGAAATTAAATTTAAATTGTGAATCAGCCTATGGATAACTTTGAGGATATATCTGTGCGTAACTCTTATTTGTATTATAAAAGAATAAGTTATGCTGTGAATATATATTTTTGATAATTTATTCAATTTAATCTATATAAAGTTGTTGTCTGGGTAAAAATAAAGCGTCTATATAAAAGAAATGTGTATATTTATTGACAGAATAAAGAATGCACAATACAATCGCGAACCTTTAGAAAAGATCAATTTTGGAGTTTCGATATGAAACGTACATTCCAACCATCTGAATTAAAGCGCAAGCGTGTTCATGGTTTCCGTGCTCGTATGGCTACTAAGGCTGGTCGTCAAGTATTAGCTCGCCGTCGTGCAAAAGGCCGTCATAGTTTAACTGTTTAATTTTTTAGACAGTTGATAGACGACTTGGGTGTTATGTCTCTTTATAGTTTCAGTCCAGAGGTGAGAATCCACTGCGCTGCTGATTACAAAGATGTATTTGATGGTGCGCTTTTTAAAGTGCATCAACCCCATTTTATATTCTTAGCAAAAGTCACCGAACAGCCTAAAAGCCGTTTGGGTATTGTTGTTGCAAAGAAGAAAGTGCGCCGTGCGCATGAAAGAAATCGAATAAAACGTTTAACGCGTGAAAGTTTTCGCTTAAACCAGCAAAATATAGATTTATTGGATATTGTGGTGATGCCTAAAGTAGGTATAGAAGCAGTTCCAAATGCTGAGCTTTTTCAGCAATTACAATTTGCTTGGTTGAAATTGCAGCGCATTGTTAAAAAGCACCATAAAATAGCTCAATCTTCCCCTCAAAAATAGAGGATACCAATGATTCGTTTATTGCATTGGTTGATTCGTTTCTATCAAATTGCGATTAGTCCTCTCATTGGACCTCGTTGTCGTTATATTCCGACTTGTTCTCAATATTCGTTAGAAGCGATCCATACGCACGGCGCATTAAAAGGTAGCTGGTTAGCGACCAAACGCGTGTGTCGTTGTCATCCTTGGGGTGGGTATGGTTATGATCCTGTGCCAAAAAAAACAATTCGTTTTATTTCATTTCAGCAAATAGATTCTCAAACGCTTCATGTTCCTGTACCCTTGCGTGAACGTTTATTGAACCAAAATCACTCTAACCACTTGGGGTAATAGATATGCAACAATGGGCCAGGTTTGCAATCCTTGGGGCCATGTTAGTCACCGCATATTTGCTCATTTTGGCTTGGCAAAAAGACTATGGTCATGACAATACATCGAAGGCTGCGACACCGCAGGCTGTTGTAGCGCATGATGTGTCTGCCGATCTGCCAAAAGGTCAAGCAACTGCGGCCACTAGCGATGTTCCACAAGCAAATATAGCTGCTGCACAACAGAATACAGCTGCACCAGCCACAGCAAATCAACAATTGATTTCAGTACAAACTGACCTTTATCATCTTTGGATTAGTCCTAAAGGTGGTGATATTGTTCGTATTGAATTACTGAATCATGACAAGAGCAAAGACAGTGATCAGCCTTTTGTTATGCTTGAAAGTGATGCAAAACGTACCTATGTTGCGCAATCTGGGTTAATTGGATTGAATGGTCCGGACAGTAAGCCAGATCGTCCAAACTATGCGTTTGAAAAAACTGCTTATACTATTGCAGATGCCAAAGCAGCCAAAGACAAAGATGGCAAGACATCTCAAGTTTTAGCTGTACCAATGGTATTTAAAACAGCAGATGGCGTTGAAATCATCAAAACATTTACCTTTAAACAAGGTCAATATCCAATCGATGTAAGCTATCAGGTTGTCAACCGTAGTGCGCAAAATTGGCAAGGACAAATGTTTGGTCAAATTAAGCGTGATAACTCAGATGATCCAGGAAAAACCTCTCAAGGGATTTTTACACTTGGAACATATTTGGGTGGCGCTTGGGGTACACCTGATGAGCATTATAACAAGCTAAAATTTGCAAACTTTACTGATGAAAAACTCAACACTGAAGCAAAAGGCGGATGGGTTGCGATTGTTCAGCATTATTTTGTAAGTGCTTGGATGCCTGGTCATTTTGGCGGTCAAGAATACACAGCAAAATTGGAATCTCGTAAATCTGCAGATGGTATGAATATCATCGGATTTACTTCTCCAACCATCAATGTTCCAGCTGGAAAAGCAATGAGCATTGATGCAACGTTCTACTCTGGTCCAAAAATTCAATCTGAATTAAAAGACTTGGCTGTTGGTTTAAACCAAACTGTAGACTATGGTTGGTTATGGCCAATTGCAAAATTATTATTTGCTGGCTTACAGTTCTTCCATAATCTTGTAGGTAACTGGGGTTGGTCAATTATCTTATTGACTGTATTGGTTAAGCTTATTCTTTGGCCATTGTCGTCTAAGAGCTATCGTTCTATGGCGAAAATGCGTGTGATTGCACCTGAAATGCAACGCATGAAAGAAGAGTTTGGTGAAGACCGCATGCGTTTCTCACAAGAAATGATGGCGCTTTACAAACGTGAGCAAGTCAATCCACTTGCGGGTTGTTTACCATTGTTGTTGCAAATGCCAATCTTCTTAGCATTGTATTGGGTATTGATGGAATCTGTAGAGCTTCGTCATGCGCCATGGATGCTTTGGATTCAAGATTTATCTGCAATGGATCCTTGGTTTATTTTGCCGTTGATCATGGGTGTAACGATGTTTGTTCAACAAATGTTGAATCCACAACCTACTGATCCAATGCAAGCTAAAGTCTTCAAAATCATGCCGATCATGTTTACAGTATTTATGCTGTTCTTCCCTTCTGGCTTGGTTTTATACTGGATTGTGAACAACTCGATCACGATTCTGCAACAATGGTTTATCAACAAAAATGTTGCTAAAGCCAAAGTCGCAAGCGAAGTGGTTTAATCTTCATAGATTAAGCAATAGCTGAAAAAATCCGCTTAAGATGGTAATCTTAGGCGGATTTTTTTATTGTCAAAGTTTGAGTAATTTAGATGAGCAACCCTGTAAGCCAAACCACAATTGCAGCAATTGCGACTCCACCTGGACGTGGTGGTGTAGGTGTGATTCGTCTATCTGGTCCTAAGGCTTATGCGATTGCACAAGCTTTAACTCAAAAAGCGCTTCCCCAAGCGCGCTTTGCTGGTTTTCGTCAGTTTTTTGATGAAAAAGGTGAAGTGATGGATGAGGGGCTAGCAATTTGCTTTCCAAATCCAAACTCGTTTACGGGTGAAGATGTGGTGGAATTGCAGGGACATGGTGGTCCTGTAATTCAAAATGCACTTCTTGCACGATTGTTCGAGCTGGGTGCTATTGCCGCCAAAGCAGGCGAGTTTTCCATGCGAGCCTTTGAAAATGGCAAAATGGACTTGGTTCAAGCTGAAGCGATTGCAGATTTAATTGATGCGACTTCACAAGCCGCTGCGCGTTCTGCAGTACGTTCTTTGCAAGGTGCATTTTCCAATAAAGTGAATACTGTATTGGAAAAACTGATTCATTTACGTTTGCATGTTGAAGCGGCGATTGATTTTCCTGAAGAGGAAATCGACTTTTTGGCAGATGGAAAAATTCTTCATCTGCTTGAAGATGTGCAGGCTTCAGTCTCTGCTGTACAACACTCTGCGCGTCAAGGGCAATTATTACGTGAAGGTCTGCAAGTGGTGATCGCAGGTAAGCCAAATGCGGGTAAATCTTCGTTATTGAATGCCTTGGCGGGAAATGACCGTGCCATTGTTACGGATATTGCAGGAACGACGCGTGATGTACTGCATGAGAAAATTACTTTAAATGGCTTGCCTATCACACTGACCGATACTGCGGGCTTACGTGAAACAGGTGATGTGGTCGAAAAAGAAGGCATTCGCCGAGCAATTAAAGAAATTGAGCAAGCGGATTTATTACTTTTGGTTTATGACCTGAGCCAAGGCGAAAATCCTTTAGCATTGGCTCAGCGCTATTTTGAAGATCATTTAGAAACTAAACGCTTGATGTTGATTGGTAACAAGTGTGATTTAACTGCGCAATCACCTGAATTAAGTGATTTTCAAGGTTTTCGCCATATTAGCGTGTCGGCCAAACAGGAAATGGGCGTACAAGCGCTTATAGATGCGATTACAGCGCATGCTGGCTTCCATCCTGAAGAAGATACCTTTATTGCACGGACACGCCATTTAGACGCAATGAAGCGTACTCAGCACTATCTTGCAGAAGCACATGAGCAACTTGAGGTCTATCATGCGGGTGAACTGGTCGCTGAATCGTTACGTTTAGCACAGAATGCCTTAGCTGAGATCACAGGCGATTTTAGTGCAGATGATCTATTAGGGGTAATTTTTGGCTCGTTCTGTATTGGAAAGTAATCCTTTACTCTAAAAGCTTAAAAGCGGACATTAGTCCGCTTTTTTTGATGAAAAGTTGTGCTTTTGTAAGCTGAATTTACATCAATCTTAGAATTGTTTACTGTAAGATCAATTACATATTCAACAAAGGCTTCTTTTCATGAAAAAAACTCCTTTATTGCTTGCGGTTGCTGTTTTAGTGATGACATCAAATGTTTGGGCGGCGGGTAAAGATGATCATGTGATTATTCAAGAAGCTGCCAAAAACAAGATCACCATTGGACAAGCAATACGTGCCAATGATGAAACAGCTGTCACCTTGACGGGGACAATTGTTCGTCAAATAAAACATGAACATTATGAGCTAAAAGACAGCACGGGCACCATTGGGATCGAAGTGGATGACGATCTTATCGATTTAAAAAAGTTAAAACCGGGTACCAAAGTTAAAGTTGTGGGGGAAGTCGATACCCATCGTTATAAACCCACAGATATAGAAGTGGTTAAAATTGAGATTATTCAATAATTGCTTTTAACCAACATCTAGGCGCACAGCGCCTAGATGTTTGATCCAACTTTAATTTTTAAATGACTGATCAATAAATAAATACATAAGATACCAATTCCTGCACAAAAGCCTAAAACACCAACCATTAAACCGAAATGATCAGATAAAAAGCCTGCGCTAATGATCGGCACAATGGTGCCAAAATAGGCAATAAACAAATAAGTGGAAACCACAGCTGCCCGATTTTCAACATTGGTCATGTGGTGAATCAATGCAAAAGCACTCAGTAACGTTAAACCATGCCCCATTCCAACCAAAACCACACTCAAAAAGAATAAGAAACTCCAATGCATGGTCATACAGATCGATAAAATAATATAGCTGGAAATCAATAAGACTAAGCCGGTATTCAATGCTTTATGCATATCAAAAGACTTTGCGATAAATTGGACGATCGCAGAAACCATTAAGATACTGGCAATGGTTGCACCACTGACCAATGGTCCATGCCAAGGAATCACATCTCGAATAAAGGAAGGTGCTAATGAAGCAAATAAACTAAATGAGCCAAAAGCACAGAATGCGGTAAAACTGGCGATATAAAACAGTTTTTTAAATTGAGCTTCTGGCAGTTGTAAGTGGGGTGCAATAGAAAATGGCTGCCTTTCAAACCTCATGGTTTTAATCGTAAATAAACTCATCAAACTGATGATTGCTGCAACAATTACGGGTAAATAAGGTGTGACAAGTGGGCGATCAGAAAATTGTGCGATTGCGCCACCAATAAACGGGCCCAGTCCAAAGCCAATCACGGTAATAATTGAACTTAACTGTGCGGCATTCTGCTTATGTGAGTCAGGAATGGTATAAATCAAACCTAACATTGCAGAGGTGCTGATCAACCCAGAGGCAATGCCAATGATAAAGCGGCCAAATCCAAGCAAATAGGTGGTTGATGCAAACACCGACAGTGTTAGGCCAATCACAGCAAACAATAGCCCGATTTGTAAGGTACGAATAAAACCAAAACTATTACTGCTACGTCCTAAAAATAATAATGTGGTTAAACAACCAAACATATAGGCCACGAAAATATAGGTGATCTGGCTTGGGAGTAATTGCCAAAGTTGTTGATAAATTGGATATAAGGGGCTAGCGAGCGCCGTACCAATCGTACCAATACATAAGGCTAGGCTGATCATTAAAAATGAACGCCATGATTGTTGATTCATAAATATAGGACTTCAAATGCAAATGTTTTGCAGATAAAAATGCCAAACCTGTTCAATACAAAGTTCGGCATGGAAGGAATTGAGTATGGAAAGATTAAAACTTAATCAGTAAAGGGTCAATGGAAACTTGAACATTCAAGCATAGATGACTGTGAATTGAGTTATGAGTAGCGTTTTAGCAGCTTTAAAAATTCTTGTAATTCAGCTTCATCCACGGCTTGAGCGTCTTTAATCACATGCTCAGTTAAATGCTGCTCAATCAATTCATTCATTAAGCCATTCACGGCACCTTTAATTGCCGCAACTTGCTGTAAAACGCTGATACATGAGCTGCTTTGATCAGCTAAAGCTTCTTCAATCGCATGAATTTGTCCTTTTAGTCGTTTCACACGATTGAGGACTTTTTTATCTTGATGTAAATGACTCATAAATTAATCCGCTATTTAATATACTCCCTTATAGTATATTTTAAATTGAAATTATATACTCAGGGAGAGTATACAGGATCATGCCTCATGCAATTCAAAACCATTCAGCGAAAGCATAGCCATCAATTTGATCAAGGTAATCCTTTAGCACAAAAGAAAATCTTATGGGCGACCATTTTGACTGGATTGATGATGATTTTTGAGATTGCGGGAGGCTGGATTTTTAATTCCATGGCCTTACTCGCAGATGGTTGGCATATGAGTTCGCATATGCTGGCATTAGGTTTGGCTTATGCTGCTTATCGAGCTGCTCGTTATTATGCGCAGGATTCTCGTTTTAGTTTTGGCACATGGAAAATTGAAATTCTTGCTGGCTATAGCAGTGCAATTCTATTGATGGTGGTGGCCTTATTTATGGCCTTCCAGTCGCTAGTGCGTTTATTCCATCCTGTACAGATTCATTATAATGAAGCAATTTTGATTGCTATTTTAGGTTTACTGGTCAATTTGGTTTGTGCATGGTTATTACACGATCATGCTGACCATCACCATCACCATCACCATCATTCACATAGACATAATGACCATCATGGACATGATTTAAATCAAAAAGCTGCGTTTTTACATGTGGTTGCAGATGCAATGACCTCTGTCTTGGCGATTATTGCTCTTTTTGCTGCAAAGTATTTGGGTTGGGATTTTTTAGATGCTGTATTGGGGATTGTTGGGGCAATTTTAGTCCGGCGTTGGTCATATGGTTTAATCAAAGAAACGGCGCAAACATTGTTAGATGCGGAAATGGATCATCCTATAGTTGAAGAAGTACGTGAAGTGATTGAGCGTCTAAATGTTGAAGCCCAAATAACCGATATTCATGTATGGAAAGTGGCTAAAGGCAAATTTTCAGTGATTTTGGCGCTTGAATCCAATGATAAAAATTTAAATGCAGATCAGGTACGCCAGGCTTTATCTATTCATCAACAATTGGTGCATATTTCTGTTGAAATCAACAAAACCGCGATGTTTAGTTGGGTTTCACGTGAAACCTGAGTAAGAATAAAGTACAGCTTTTTTAACAGTTAAGGTACTGCGATTGGTAGAGAACCATTGCAAACAGAGATAAGGATCAATCACAGTTTTTAAACAAGTCAGCTGATGAATTATGCTTTAATGCATCTCAATATTTATTTTGATTTTATCGATTTATGTTAAAGCAATTTATCGCATTGAGCTTAAGTCTGGCTTTTTGTACAGCTGGTTTTGCCAGTGTCGAGACTGTGAAAGCAAAATTAGCACAGCAGTATCCCAATGTAAAAATTAATAATCTGCAAACAACAGAAATGCAGGGTTTATATAGTGGGACCTTGGATAATCAAATTGTTTATGTCAATGAGGATGCCCAGCATTTATTTATTGGTTCAATGATTCGTTTGAAAGATCAGCATAATTTAACCAAAGATTTAGCAGTTAAAGGAAATACGATAGATTTTAAAGCATTACCTTTGAATGATGCGGTAAAAACAGTCAGGGGGAATGGAAAGCGTCAGCTTGCAATCTTTTCTGACCCAAATTGCCCATATTGCAAGACGCTTGAAGGGAATTTAGCCAAGCTCAATGATGTGACAATTTATACATTTATCTATTCCATCAAAGCACAATCGATTTTGCCATCTAAGCAAGTATGGTGTTCTGCAAATAAAGAATATGCATGGAAAAATTTGATTCAAAATGGGATCAAACCAACTGCACCAGCAAATTGTGCAACGCCAATCGAGCGTAATTTGGAATTGGGTAAAAAATTAGGTTTGCATGGAACACCAGCAATTATTTTCTCAAATGGTTATAAGGTGATGGGTGCCTACCCTGCCGAAGAAATTGAGAAAATATGGAAAAATTTTGGATTATAAACAGCGCTTAGAATGCTGACAGCGTAAAAAAGCACCCATCGAGGGTGCTTTTTATATTGATGAGAAAATTTAAGTACGTTTGGCAATCATGTTATAGATAAAGAGTACCACTATTGCACCAATGACTGAGGCAATAAATCCAGCTGATGCACCTTTTGGATATAGGCCGAGTAATTGACCTCCATAGGTTGCAACCAATGAACCTACAATACCGAGTGCTGTTGTTACAATGAAGCCAGCTTTATCATCACCTGGGTGAATTGCACGTGCAATCAAACCTGCAATAAAACCAATCACAATTGCACTAATCAGTGACATCATAATCTTTCTCCTTTTTCTTTATTTTGTCGTGAGTTACTGCATCGAATTAGTTTAATAATCAAATATTCTCTAGTGAAGTAAAAGCGCTTATTTGCTACAAGTTGTTGCATTTTTGTTCACTACAACAGCTAAAAAAATAAAAAAAGCGACCGAAGTCGCTTAACTCATTTTAGTTAAAATGATGTGATGAGGTCTCAATTAAAGACCAATTTCTCCAATAAATGGAATGTGACGATATTTTTGATCATAGTCTAAGCCATAGCCCACAATGAATTTATCTTCAACTTCAAAGCCAAGAAATTTCACATCTAAGTCGATTTCACGGCGCGACGGTTTGCTGACTAAAGTACACAGCTCGATCGAGTTGGGATGACGTGTACTTAAAATTTCCAATACTTTGCTTAAGGTATTGCCAGAGTCAATAATATCTTCCACGACTAAGATATCCTTACCGCGAATTTCGCCGTCTAAATCTTTGAGGATTCTGACATCACGAGAAGATGTTGTACTGCCACCATAGCTTGAAACGGTCATAAAATCGAGTTCATGAGTCTTACTGATTGCACGACATAAATCAGCCATAAAAATCACTGAACCACGCAATAAACCAATTAAGACAAGCTCTTTATCGCTATTGGCATAATGCGCATCAATTTTTTTACCAAGTTCCTGAACTTTTGCATGAATTTCTTCAGCAGAAATCATCACTTTCATTTCAATAGTCATGGGAAATACCTAAAAACCTAAACATCAAATTCTAAAATTAAAAAAGGTGTTGACTAGCAACACCCTAAAAGATGGCATAATTTTAAAACATATCAGATCAAGATGCATCTTTTTTGACATTTGAAAATGTAAATGCCCTAATTTAAGCCGAAATGATCAATGTGCATCACGTTTTAAAACGAACGCACAGATCACAAAAACTGTACCAATCAAAATCAGTTTTTTCTTTGATTTACGTGGTTTTTGTTTGGTTTTGCTCATAGGCTTTTTGTCCATAAATATAGGTGGCTTGAATATTGCGATCATCCCCCATGGTAAATAAGGCAAATAATGCATCGTCTATGTTTTTAGCACGTTCCTGACGCAGTTGTTGTAGCGGCGTTGCTTTTAAATCTAGCACAACAAAATCGGCTTCTTTACCGATGTTGAAATTGCCCAATTGCTCATCTAAATGCAGCGCTTTCGCCCCACCAAGCGTTGCATGGTAAAGCGATTCCATTGCCGAAAGTTTATCACCTTGGAGTTGTTGCACTTTGTAGGCTTCATTGAGGGTTTGTAATTGGCAAAATGCTGTTCCTGCACCAATATCTGTTCCTAAGCCGACTTTGACCTGCTTTTCCCAGGATTTTTTTAATGGGAATAAACCACTTCCCAAAAATAAGTTTGAAGTCGGGCAAAATGCAATCGCTGAATCAGTTGCATGCATGCAATCCCATTCATGCTCTTCTAAATGAACACAATGTGCAAAAACAGAACGCTCTCCTGTTAAACCATAGTGGTGATAGACATCCAGATAACCTTTCTGCTCTGGGAATAAGTCTTTGACCCATGCAATTTCATTTTTATTTTCACTGAGATGGGTATGCACATATACCGTTGGATACTCTGCTTTTAACTGCCCTGCTTTTGCCAATTGCTCAGGTGTAGAGGTTGGAGCAAAACGCGGAGTAATGGCATATAGGTTACGACCTTTACCATGCCATTTTTCAATCAGTGCTTTAGAGTCAAGATATGCGCTTTCAGCAGTGTCTGTCAGTGCTTCAGGTGCATGACGATCCATCATGACTTTACCTGCAATTAAACGCATCTGATGCTGTTCTGCCACTTCAAATAAGGCATCGACTGATTGGGGATGTACCGTACAAAAAACCAGTGCTGTTGTGGTGCCATTTTTAAGTAATTCTTGGACAAAAAACTGTGCGATTTTGTCGGCATAGTTTTTATCTGCAAACTGAATTTCTGTTGGAAAAGTATAGGTATTTAACCATTCTAAAAGTTGTTCACCATATGCACCCACCATTTCTGTTTGTGGAAAATGAATATGGGTGTCAATAAAACCAGGCACAATCAGTTGTTCTGGGTAGTGATCAATTTGAATATCATCTGTCAGGTGAGACTGTGCATCTTCCCAAGGGCCAAACCATGTGATTTTGCCTTGCTCTGTGATCAGTAAACCATCTTCGATATAACGAACTTGATCTAATATTTGAGTTGCTTGAGAAACGGTATTTTTAATATCAAGAAAACGCCCACGAACCGCTGTTTTCTGTACAACACAAGACATGTAGAACCTGCAATTTATCCTTTTTTCGATTGATTGTACCTGAAATTTGTATCAGGTGCTGTATGCAGTTTTGCGTGAAAGCATTCTAAAAAATTGAATAACGTTATTTTTTATTGTTTTAGCGCAGGGAAATTTTTATCGAAATATAACTAAAATTAGTGGCTAAAGGCATATTCTATATTGTGAGTTTATCTTGATAGCAACAATCGCTACAGTCTTGGAAAATGGTGAAATAAGACAACAATGGACAATACTAAACAGTTAAAACAGATCATCTATTCATGCCCTGAATTGATGCTTCGGTTACAGTATTTGCGAGATATTCATGCACATGCATACTTGAGTGCAGGTGTAATTCGTAACTTGGTATGGTCTATTTTACATCATCAGGGTTATGGATTTGATCAGATTGAAATCGATGTCATTTTCTATGATTTAAATGATCAACAAGGCCTTAAAGAACAACATTTGACTAAATTGTTAAAGCAAAAATTTCCCAATAATGAATGGGATGTGGTCAATCAAGCCTATGTGCATTTGTGGTATAAAACAGATGATGGAAGCTCTATCCCTCAATACCAATCCTTATTCGATGCTTTATCCGTATGGGTTGAAACGGCAACCGCAATTGCAGTACGTTTACTTGAAAATGATGATATCGAAATTATTGCGCCGTTTGGGCTAAATGATTTGTTTGAATTAAAATTGAGATGGAATAAACGTTTGGTCAGTTATCCAGTTTTTTTAGCACGGATTCAGGCTAAAAAGTTTTTGACCAGATGGAAAAAGCTGGTTGTTGTGGATGATTAGGGGATCAGATTTAAATAAATCAAACCATAGTGAAGATCATACTCCAAGACAACAGATGGCTATTACAACAGATGACTAGGCTGATGGATAAAGATTTCATTTCAATACTGTCCATATAATTTAAATCGTTGAGTATTATTGAGCATAAAAAAGCCTTCCAATTGGAAGGCTTGATCTAGTGTTTATAAGGTTGTTTCATGGTGCTTTTTGCTATGGCGAATAGAGAGCCAAGCGGTAATTGCCAAGACAATCACAATGAAACCTAACGAAATCCAAATCGGCATATGGAAGACATCCAGCATTAACATTTTAAAGCCAATGAAGACTAAGATGATGCCTAGGCCATAAGGCAAGTAATGCATTTTAGACGCGGCACCCGACAATAAGAAAAACATTGCACGTAGACCTAAGATCGCCATTAAATTCGCAGTTAATACAATAAATGGATCACTGGTCACCGCAAAAATCGCTGGAATAGAATCGACCGCGAAAATTACATCTGAAGCTTCGACTAAAATTAAGACTAGGAATAACGGGGTTGCCCACAACACACCATTTTGACGAACAAAGAATTGAGCACCTTCTAATTTTGGGGTGATTCGCATATGTTTACGTAGCCACTTTAGAATAGCCATATCTTCGATATTGGTTTCTTCTTCATCCTGTCCTTTAAGGAATTTATAGCCTGTATAAACCAAGAAAGCACCAAAGAGATAAAGCACCCAAGAGAATTCTTGAACGAACCATGCGCCAATAAAAATAAAGATGGTACGTAAAATAATTGCACCTAATACACCATAGAGCAGAATTTTACGTTGTAAGCCTTGTGGAATCGCAAATGCAGCAAAGATCATCAACCAGACAAAGACATTGTCGATCGCTAATGATTTTTCAAGTAGATAACCTGCAAAGTATTCCATGACTTTGCTATTGGCAATTGAAACACCCGCGGTTTGTTGTAGATATAGCCATAAACCACCACCAAATAACGCTGCAACACTGACCCATGCAATGCTCCAGTAGGCAGCAGTTTTAATTTTGACTTCTTGCCCTTCTTTTTGTTTAAAGCCTAAAAAGTCGATCAGTAGCATGACAATAACAATAGCGAAGAACGCTAGATACAGCCATGGATTGCCAATAGTTTCCATAAAACTCTCCGAATCTGGCAATCAGGCATAAAAAAACCTTGACCTGTTGCCAGATGATTAAACATCTGTGTCAACATGATCAAGGTCTTGCCTACATTTGAGTTATGTACATCAATCTCAAATGCTCAGATACCGGCTTTTTTCAAAGCGTAATGACGATATTCTGATAAAGGAGGCTACTCCCCTTGTTCAATATACTGTGTAAGAAATCTTTCATTTCTTAATATCTAGTGAGAATCGCATATTTATTAAAAATGTGCAAATTTTGAATGTATTTTTATGTAGTTTATTTTATGTACAAAATTCAGCGCTGGTTTTTAGCACAACAAAAGCTTGATTGAGCGTTGAATTATGATGCTGAATAATACGGTCAGCATTGAGAACCTTTGAATCTATTGTGCTGTGCGCATCTGAAATTAATGTCACTTTATAATTTAAGTCTTTCGCTGCACGGCTTGTGCTATCGATACAAAATTCAGTTTTTAAACCACAGATGATCACTTCTTCAACATTTAAAGATTCTAATTGTTGTGCTAAATCTGTTTGGAAAAAGCAATTTGGCCGTGTTTTTTCTAAGATGTAATCTGTATTGGGATCAATATTTAATTCAGCAATGAGTTGAGTCATTGGACTATTTGGTGCGAGTCCTGTGCCAGCTAAACCAACATGACGTATCGCAAAAATCGGAATGTGTTTAACACGCGCATATTCAATGAGCTGATTGACGTTTTTCAACAATTGATCAGCTTGAAATGGAGGATGCTGTGCATGAAATAGGCCATTTTGTAGATCAATAACGAGTAAGGCTTGTTTATTGTGATACTCAGACATGAGTTTCTCCGTAAATATTGACCAAATCACGGAGCAAAAAATAACCCCGCTCATTGGCAGGGTTGGTTTATACATTTTATTTTAAATGTATACGTCCACACTGCCGATGCAGTGTGGTGGTTAATAATTTAAATAAAATGATTGGTTGCATTGATGATCATTGTTTTATCAAAGTACTTTAATTAAGTTAAAGTTTTTAACTCAGCATGTCACTTTAAAACTTGTAAAAAGATATTTATATTTTTTGAATAAAATCTTTACGTTGTACAAGCACTAAAGCTAACAGGGTCCCAAGAACAGCGATTATACCGCCAACGATGCCGATATGATTGAGCCCATAACTGGTGGTCACTAGGCCACCAAGCAAAGCGCCACCACCAATACCCACATTATAGAGCCCTGAATAAATCGCCATTGCGACATCAGTAGCATCAGAAGCTAAAGCTAAGGTTTTGGCTTGTTGAGCTAAGCTAAAGCAAATAATCGCCATGCCCCAAAATAAACTCAGTAGACTAAAACTGGTAAAATCAGTACTCAGTGAAGTCAACAATAACATCGAAACAGCCAATATCGCACTACTTAACGGTATCGGAAGTTTTGGATATTTTTTGGCAAATTTACCGAATAAATAAGAGCCAAAGAAACCCGCTGCGCCATAGATCAATAATAAGGTTGTGGTCTGTGTCGAGCTAAAATGCGCAACATTCAAAGCAAAAGGTTCGATATAACTGTATGCGGTAAATTGCGCGGTAATCACAATAATGGTTAGAGCAAAAACAATCATCAGGCTTGGGCGTTTTAAAAATACCTTTAAACTACTCAGAGAGCCTGAATTGACGCTCGGTAAGCGTGGCAATGTTTTGGCTAAGATGACGCAAACTATAGCCGCACCAATTGCAATTAAAGCGAAAGTATTACGCCAACCATAAGATTCACCAATCATTCGTCCAAATGGAATACCTAAAACCATCGCCAATGCTGTACCTGTGGCCAATAGCCCCAAAGCTTGAAATTCTTTACCTTTGGGTGCGACTCGCACTGCCAGTGATGCAGTGATTGACCAAAATAAAGCATGAGAAAATGCGATACCAATTCGACTGATCAAGAGTACATCGAAACTCCATGCAAAATAAGATAATGCATGACTGGCCACAAAAACCATAAATAGAATGATCAGTAAAAAGCGCCGTTCAATATTTTTGGTCAATAACATGATCGGCAATGAAATGGGTGCAACAACCCATGCATATAGAGTAATCATGATACCAACATCAGTTGCAGGCATCGCAAAGCTTTTTCCAATGTCACTCAGTAAAGCAACAGGAACGAATTCTGTGGTATTGAAAATAAATGCTGCAAAAGCAAGGCTAATCACACTGATCCATTGCTGGGATTCACTGGGGGCAGATTGTGGTGCTGGAGTTTGGGGAGATAAGGCAGACATGGTCAATATTAAAAGAGGTTAGCGCTAAATTTTAGGCTGAATTGTGGATAAAGTTAAGCTAAGTTTGTTGTATAAAAAATAGAACTGTCAGACAAAATTTAACAATAATTCAAATATAGTTATGGCATTTTGAATAGGCCTATAAATTTAAACGTATATAAGAGTAAATAAAATGTTAGAAATCAGACATAAAGATGATGGTAAAAAAGGTGAATTTTATATTGGTGAAGAAGGTCACCATTTGGCTGAAATGGCATACACATGGGCGGGTGAAAATATGTTGATTATTGACCATACAGTTGTAGAAGATGAATTGCGTGGTCAAAGTGTAGGTCGAAAATTATTAGATCAAGTTGTAGAGATGGCTCGTTCAAAGAATGTGAAAATTATTCCACTCTGCCCTTTTTCAAAATCAGTGTTTGATAAAGATCAATCGATTCATGATGTTTTGAAATCTTAAGTTTGCTTTGCTACAGTGGAATTGTGTTATAGAACATCCATGAGAAAGAATATATGCAATTCCAACATGTAGATAATCAACAAAAAGGTGAATTTTACTTCGATAATGAGCAAGGTAAGCGAATTGCTGAGATCAGTTATTTATGGCATGGTGAGCATCAGATCATTGCGAACCATACTTGGGTAGATGACTCCTTACGTGGTCAAGGAATTGCGCGTCAGTTGTTAGATACTTTGGTTGAATTTGCGCGTGAAAAGCAGCTTAAAATTGTACCAACTTGTTCCTATGTCGAAGTCATGTTTAGACGGGATAAAAGTTTTGTTGATGTGAAAGCTTAGCTTTATTGTGTACCCAATGCTCATTGGGTCATTCAGATTCGGTTAGAAGATTAAACATGTTTAAAAAAATGATAATCACTGTATTGTTATTGAGCAGTTCATCGTTCAGTTTAGCAATGAGTTGTTTTGAATTAAATTTACAAAGCTATAAAAAAGAGCAAGAAATACAGCCACGTTGGGAGTTGTTAGGCAAATCTAAACATCATATTTATTTTTATTCAGCACCCAAAAACATCTGTAAGATGAATGATACTTTTGTGCTTCAAAATGATAATGTCACGGCTTATTCAATCTATAAAGACAGAAAAAAACAAGACTGGGTTTATGTGATATTTAATGATCCAAATCAAAATATAGAAGATGATCTAGTCGAAGGCTGGGTCAAGCTTAAGGATTTTAAATTTATTGAAAAGACACCTACAGTAAATCAATAAAAAACCCACAAAAATTTGTGGGTTTTTTACACTTTATTTTGGCTTATTTTGCTTTTAATGCTGCAATCAATTTTTGATGTAATCCACCAAAACCACCATTGGACATAATCACCACAGCATCGCCCTCACCTGCTTGTGCAACAACGGTACTGATAATGTCATCCAGTGTACGAGCCACAACGGCTTTATTGCTTGCAGCGTCAATGACCGGCTGTAAATCCCAGTCCAGACCTTCAGGTTGATACCAAATCACTTCATCTGCAAGACGTGCAGAATGTGCCAAGCCATCTTTATGACTGCCCATACGCATGGTGTTTGAACGAGGTTCAATAATCGCCCAAAGCTTACGCTCACCTAAACGTTTACGTGCACCTTCAAGCGTTGTATCAATCGCAGTTGGGTGGTGGGCAAAGTCATCATATATCTCAATACCATTTACAGTATCAAGTAATTCCATTCGACGTTTCACCCCACCAAAATTCGATAAGGCTTCACATGCTGTTTCAATTGAAACACCGACATGTTCAGCTGCTGCAATGGTTGCTAAAGCATTGGCAACACTGTGTTGTCCTGTCATATTCCATTTCACTTCACCTTTTACTACGCCGTGTTGAAGCACTTTAAAATGTGAACCATCCGTAGAAAGCTGTTCAGCATAAACTTCAGCATTGTTATTGGCGTCAAGTGAAGTCCTTACGACAGGTGTCCAACAACCCATTTGCAACACTTCATCAATATTGGTTTCGCTAATAGGGGCAATGATACGACCTTCACTTGGAATAGTACGAACCAAATGATGGAACTGTTTTTGAATCGCTGCTAGATCATCAAAAATATCGGCATGGTCAAATTCAAGATTATTTAAAATCGCAGTTTTTGGATGGTAATGTACGAACTTAGAGCGTTTATCAAAAAAAGCAGAGTCATATTCATCTGCTTCTACACAGAAATATTTTCCACCACCTAAACGTGCGCTTTCACTAAAGCCTAAAGGTACACCACCAATTAAAAAGCCAGGATTTAAACCTGCTTGATCCAGTACCCAAGCCAGCATTGTTGTTGTGGTAGTTTTACCATGGGTACCGGCAACACCAAGCACATGTTTGCCTTGTAAAACATGGTCAGCAAGGAATTGTGGACCTGAAATATATGCTAAACCTTCATTGAGCATATATTCCACCGCATCTATACCACGCTTCATTGCATTGCCTACAATGACAAGATCTGGATGTGGCTGTAAATGGCTACGGTCATAGCCTTGCATTAAGGTAATGCCAGCATTTTCAAGTTGGGTCGACATCGGTGGATAAACGTTCGCATCTGAACCGGTGACCTTATGTCCTAAATCACGCGCCAATAGCGCCAATGAACCCATAAAGGTGCCGCAAATACCCAAAATATGCAGATGCATTTGTGTTAACTCCAGTGCTTTTATAGACACATCACTTTGTTGTTGTGGTGTAGCCGTTTCATTTGATTTGAAAGCAACGATAGCAAGGGTTAAGGCGAAAAGATAGTTTTTCTTGTTACGATTTTAAAGGTGGGTTTTTATTGAAAATAATGAACTCTCACTTGGTATTTTTATTCTTCTATCAATGCTAATATCGATTGAACACTCTGAATTATCTATTAAAAATGGATATACATGATTTTATCTTTCTGCTGATTAAAAATATCGCTTATTTTATTTTTTTGATTATTGTTTCTGCTTTGATAGCAGGCATTGCAAAAATAATATCCATACCTTTAATGGTCGCAGCTGTAATTTTAATCTTCTTCCAATATTTTGCGTTCATTTGGATGGGATACCTCAATACAAAAGACTCAAAAGATCACAAATTAAAAAATGGATTAATTTTTCATCTCATTTGGGTTGCTTTAATTGGTATATTGAGTTCATTTTATGATGATCAATCGCTATTGAAACAAGTATTCGATACTGTATTGTTGTTTGGTACTTTGGAAATAGGCTCGCTCATTTATTATTTCAAAAAACGTAAAAAAATTGCCTTAGCGCTTTAATGTTCAGACATTGAATGTTCAAAAATATATCTTGATAATTTAATTGGTATCAATATGGCTTTATCTCTCCCCCTTTTATTACTAATTATCTCCAACTGTTTTATGACCTTGGCTTGGTATGGGCATTTAAAATTCTTACATGATGCACCACTGTGGCAAGCGATCTTGTTTGGTTGGATCATTGCCTTACTTGAATATAGCTTTATGATTCCCGCAACACGTCTATTGGCGCAACATGGTTGGTCGTTGGGGCAAATGAAAATCACCCAAGAAGTGGTGACACTGTTGGTGTTTGTTCCATTTATGATTTTCTTGTTTAAACAACCATTTAAATTAGATTATTTATGGGCGGGTTTATGTTTAATGGGCTGCGTGTTTTTTGTGTTTAGAAGCCAGTAAATGAGTTGCCATGGTGTGAATTAACAAGGATTTTACTCAGACAGCATATTCATCTCATGTCCCTATCTTTAGCAATTTTCCTGCTGTTTATGAGTTCGAGATCATAATTATTCTCAAGTTAAACGGCTTTTAGGCTGCTCCTTTAAAAAAAATTGACTTCCTACGTCTGTTAAATTTTCGTGAGATGAAAAATCAGTCTATAATAGCGAGCTTCTTGATATTCATTTAAACACTGATCACCAGTATTTAAACTTCCTTACATTCGTTTATGGAATATATGCAATGAATGCGGCCGCTGTACAAGACGCTCCTCTCGTTGGAATTATTATGGGTTCTCAATCAGACTGGGCAACTCTCGAAAACACTGCCAATATGCTGAAACAGCTTGGTGTTCCTTTTGAAGCCGAAGTAGTTTCTGCGCATCGTACGCCAGACCGCTTATTTGAATATGCTGAAACAGCACGTGAACGTGGTATTCAGGTGATTATTGCTGGTGCTGGTGGTGCAGCACATTTACCAGGAATGTGCGCAGCAAAAACAGATTTGCCTGTGCTGGGTGTTCCTGTGAAATCTTCAATTTTAAATGGCGTTGATTCTTTATTGTCTATTGTACAAATGCCTGCAGGTATTGCAGTCGGCACATTGGCAATTGGCCCTGCGGGTGCAACCAATGCAGCAATCATGGCTGCTCAAATTTTAGGTTTAACTCGCCCTGAAATTGCAAAAAATGTTGCAGATTTCCGTGCCGCTCAAACCGATAAAGTGGCAAGTAAAAATATTCCGGGTCAAGCTTAAAAACGGGACACAGGTTATGAATAAAACCATCGGTATCTTTGGTGGTGGTCAACTCGGCCGTATGATGGCGCAAGCTGCGCTCCCATTAAATATCCAATGCACATTTTTTGAAGCTGATGCTGATTGTCCATCTGCAATATTGGGACAAGTTTTTAGCACCAAAGCTGAAAATGGGTTACAAGATTTTATTGCCAGTGCAGATGTTTTTAGTCTGGAATTTGAAAATACGCCATTGATTGATGTTGATGTATTAACCAAGCAAAAAGATCTGTATCCGCCACGCCAAGCTTTAGCAATCGCCCAACATCGCCTTTCTGAAAAAGCTTTATTTGATGAGCTGGAAATTCCTGTTGCGCCGTATAAAGCAGTCGATTCATTGGAGATGCTTAAGCTTGCAGTGAGTGAATTAGGCTTACCAATCGTACTTAAAACTGCGACAGGTGGTTATGATGGTAAAGGTCAATTTGTACTGCGTTCAGTCGATCAAATTGATCAGGCATGGGCTGAGTTGGGGCCAGCAGGATCATTAATCGCTGAAAGTTTTGTGATTTTTTCTCGTGAAGTGTCAATTATTGCAGTGCGTGGTATTGATGGTGATGTAAAAACTTGGCCTTTGGCTGAAAATCATCATCACAATGGTATTCTCTCGCATTCAATTGTTCCTGCTCCAAACAGTGCTGATTTACAGCCCGTTGCGCAGGAATACATCACACGTTTGTTAAACCATTTGAACTATGTTGGTGTGTTAACACTTGAATTGTTTGTGACTGAAAAAGGCTTATATGCCAATGAGATGGCACCACGTGTGCATAACTCTGGGCATTGGTCAATTGAAGGCGCAGTATGTTCGCAATTTGAAAATCACATTCGCGCAGTGGCAGGTTTACCACTCGGTTCAACCGAAGTGGTTCGACCAACAGTGATGGTAAATATCATTGGGCAACACCCTAAATCCGAAGATGTTTTAGCGTTAAAAGGTGCACATTTACACCTTTACAATAAAACAGAACGTGAAGGTCGTAAAATTGGTCATATCACCCTGATGCCAAATGATGCTGCTGAATTAACGACTTTATGTCGTCAATTGGCGAAGATTTTACCGAATCCATTGTCATTAAGCGAAGATATGAACATTTAAGCTCGATTTTGTATGTAAAAAAAGCGGTCAAACTATTGCCCGCTTTTTTCTACTCTGCTGTTCTGTATCATGATGCTCCCCCTATTTTATCGCTAAGCAATGACCCAAAAATGGATCATTTTCTGGGGCTATAAAAATAAGAATGATGAAAAAACAGCTTCAATAAACAGAAAAACAAGCATCTATTTTTAAATTCAAAGTTCAAATTTAAAGGGTTTAGAACATTTGAATTCAAAAGTATTAACAGCAAAACCCAAAAAGTTATCCACTTTGAATTTAAATTAACTTGAGGGTGTTTTTTGAATTTAAAACTTTAAATTTAAACTTTTGATTGCTCGAAGTGAAAATAACGACTGTGGATAAGTTTTGACTCACCAATCCAAAATCCAAATTGTGGATAAAAATAAACACTTAAGCGAGTTTTGATGGGATTGAGTGGAATTTTAAATTTAAATCTAAGGTTGCTAAAATAATGATGTTTTTGAATTCAAATTTGTGTGAAAGTTTTGAATTTAAAAAATGATAAGTTTACTGGGGTGTGGATAACTATATTTAAATTCAAAACAGTGAACTGGGAATTATGAATTTAAAATCAAACAATGAATTCAAAATTTACGTTTTTACATCTGTCATTTTATTCACAGACTGCTATGGTATTCACATAATTTAAATTTAAAACTATTTTGTGGATATTATGCGTCATTTAACTTTGATTTGTGGATCTGTTTTGTTGGCAGCATCGCATGCCAATGCTGAATTAATCATTAACGGTCAGGCTGTGTCTAGCTCACCAATCACAACAACACCGAATACAAGCTATACACCCAATTCTAATTTTCAAAGCTGTATTGCAAATTTACGTTCGCAAGCGATCAGTTCAGGTGTTAGTGGCACAACATTTGATCGTTATACGCAAAATCTAACGCCTGATTATTCGGTCATCAGTAAACTGGATTATCAACCTGAGTTTTCAACACCGATTTGGGATTATCTTTCAGGTTTGGTCGATGAAGAGCGGGTAGAGAAAGGCCGTCAAATGCTGGCTCAGCATCGTGAAGTTTTAAACCGTGTCTCAGCGGCGTACGGTGTTCCAGCAGAAACGGTTGTTGCTGTTTGGGGTGTGGAAAGTAATTTTGGTGACATTTCAGGAAAATATCCTTTATTGCAAGCGTTGGGAACTTTAAGTTGTGAAGGGCGTCGACAAAGTTATTTTCGAGGTGAATTCTTTGCCACAATGCGTATTTTACAGCGAGGTGATTTACGCGAAGAACAGTTAAAAGGTTCATGGGCAGGGGCATTTGGTCATACTCAATTTATGCCTTCAACGTATGAAGAGTTGGCCGTAGATTTTGATGGTGATGGTCGACGTGACTTGGTTTCAAGTACTTCGGATGCTTTGGCATCAACAGCAAATTTTTTGAAAAAACGTGGCTGGCAAACGGGAATGCCGTGGGGCTTTGAAGTAAAAATTCCAGCTGGTGCCTCTGTAGGTGGAGAAAGTCGTCGTAATAAAAAATCGTTGAGCACTTGGGTAGATCGTGGTTTTACTCGTGTTGACGGTACTCCAATCATTCAAGGCAATTTATCGGAGGGCTCTCAGGCTGGTTTAATGATGCCTGCGGGTGCAAATGGTCCAGCATTCTTGGTGTTTAAAAACTTTGATGCAATTTATTCGTACAATGCTGCGGAAAGTTATGCACTGGCAATTGCACATTTGTCTGATCGTTTACAAGGCAAGGGCGGTTTTCAAACCGCATGGCCAACTGACGATGCAGGAACATCTCGTACAGAACGCCGAGAAATTCAAAATTACTTATTGAAAAAAGGCTATGCGATTGGCGATGCAGATGGTTTGATTGGCGATAAAACGCGTCAGGCTATTCAGCAAGAGCAAGTGAAGTTAGGGTTGAGCCCAACAGGTCGAGCAGGGCAACAGATTTTAAAAGCTTTTAGAAATGAAGCGGCAAAGAATATGATGCAATAAACGTTTGATCTCATTTAAAAGGTCTGCATAAGCAGACCTTTTTTATGTGGATTATTCAATTGCGAAAGGGTCAATTTTGACTGCTTCTAAGACATCTAAAATGACAGCGGTAACATCCTGCGTATGATCACGATCATTAAAGATTTCATAGGCTGTAATGGTCACATCGGTATCGCTAGGTAACTGTTTTTGTTCTTCTTCAATTAAATGTTGAATTGGCAATAAGGTCTGTTTAATTTCAAGGTGTAGAACGTCTTTAAACTCGACATTGTCGTCTTCTAGTTCAATAATTTGTTCGTTGAAATAAGGCAGCAGAATTGAATGGAGATAAGGTTGAAGTTCAGTAATATCAAAAATTTCAATATCACGAGTTTGCTCAATCGTGCTGATATGATCATTTACTTCTAAAATAATATGATAATAGCTCACAGTCATCTCCTCAATTTATTGCTTCAGGGATTCACAATAACATGATTTTGCATAAAACAGATTTAAATACATAAATAAATTATGGATTTAAAATTGATAATCATCGCTAAATTTTGCTTATCGTTGTCTTGAGTTTAGCATGGCTAAATCCGCTGTGGTTAATCTAAAATTTTTCAAATCTTGTTCTTTCATCATTGGGTACATGAGTGCTTTAGGATCATTATTGTGTGCTAAGCCCAAAGCATGCCCAAGTTCATGTGCAATCGTGACACGTAAATCTTCGTCTGAAGCAAATTCATAGATATTAATGGTTTTACCATCGAATACGCCTTTATCAAATTGGCGTGGTTGGAAACGGCTATTAAAGTGATCCACAGATTGATTGTATTGTTGATTAACAGCGTTGAGCTGTCCAACTTGACGGTTTAATTCATAGACTTTTTGATTATAAATATCTAACTGTTGTTTGAGTTGGTTCTGCTCGATGATCAGTTGATTTTTCTGCTGATCTAACTGCAATCTCGCTGAGGCATCTAAATTTTGATGGGATTGATTAAGGGTGTTGATCAACTGATTATACTGGTCAACATTACTTTGATAATTGGTTTTTTGCAGATCCAATTCATCATTGGTACGATCTAATTCAGCGTGAAGTTGCTGAATTTTTTGTTTTTCACTTTGTGTATATTGTTGAGTATTTTGCAAAATACGCAACTCTTGGTTTCTGGCGCTAGATTCCGCTTGGCGTTCATCATAAATTAAGTTAATCGTCAGTTTGGCATGATCATCATAAACAAAGAGACTTTTCATGGTTCCTAAATGCCAAATATCGGTAGCTTGTTGTGCCAAATTTTGTACTTGCTGTTTACTGACATGAAAACGCGGATCTATTTCGCCAATACGATAACGTAAACGGGTATCTAAAGGATGCGTGATACGATCAATGGCAGAATTATGATTCAATTGCGGATACATCATGCGTTGTATCGCAAAATAAGCAGTAAAGGCAATTACACAGAGTAGAATCCAAAAACGCATGATTGATTTAAAAATAATTGTTGTAGTGGATAATTTATCTGAAAATATAAGAATCGCAAATGCTTAAGCTAGTAAAGCTTGCGTGATCAATACAAATATTGATTTCAATTGATGATGTTTTTAGCAGTCAGCTTTAGGTGGAAAGCAGTAATATGAATGGAACGCTGATTTTAGGCTGGATTTCTCTAATCCTTGGTATCGCTTTTTTGATAAGGGCTTTCTACAGTCTATTTCTTATATTTCGATCACGTTTAGTGCTGGACTTAGCCTTAAATCAAAAAATTAAAAATTTTAAAATCAGCAAAAAGGGTGGCTATGCAATTTGGCAAGAGGGTCCATTATTTAAACTTGCACCTATGCTATTGATTCATCCACAAATCACCAACACAGATCTTCAGCAGATTGTGAAGCTATCACCAAGTATTGCAAGAGCAAGTAAAAATGGTTTTTCTCGTGCTTCAATGCTAATGTTTTATTGTGAGTTGGATGTTGGACACTATTGTTTAGAGGTACTCGATGGTTCGTCATTAAATCCTATCGAAGATAAAATTTCTCAGGCGATCACCGATCATTTATCCATTCAAAAACAACCTGACAGTCTATACAATTTACAGATACGTGAAAGCCTGAGCAAAAAGCAAAGAATCATCATGATCATTTGCATATTTGCAGGATTATTTTTGTTGATGAAAGGATTATTTACCATCATAACGCTGAGTTTGGGCATCGCGATGGAAGGTTCATTCACATAATCAGTTGATTTAAACGTTAAACAGGACTTGGATATCAATAAATAAGAGAATAAAAGCAAAAACACTGAGTAATCGATTCATCCAAACAGATCTTTTTAAATAGTCAGGGCTGATATATAAAGCTTTGAATTGTAAAGGATGCAACATGATATAGCTGATTTTCTGTTTAAATACTGGAGTGACGGATTGTTGTTGTTGCTTTAAAACCACTTGGCGCAGAATAAAAGCATTTAGCCACCAGAGTATAAACAGAATGAGTAAAATAATGCTGATACTCAATGTCAAACGAATCCAAACATTCTGTTCAAAATAGGCAATTTCAGTATAGAAATGGCTCATCAGTACAATACTGACCAGTAACATGGTGCGATAAAAAGTTTGCCGTGTAAATTCAAGGTGCAGAGGATGATTGAGCTTTTGTTTATCCGCTTTACTCACGATTTTCCCTGCAAAAAATGCAAAACCATGACATAGAATTTCTAAAAAGAGATATAAGCCAATGCTGATGGCAAGCGTTTTATACATGATTAATCGTGTTCAAAAATAGGTCGATATAGTGATGGAGTCACTAAAATCATCAATAGAATTCCAGAACAAACAAAGGCCAGATCGTTAAAAATAGCTGCATAACTGGTCATGTAAATCCAGTGCATAAAGGGCATAAAATAAATCAGAAATATTGGGAAAAATGTATAGAGATAAGCTTTTCTTGCCCATTCTTTTTTTAAACATAAACCAAAAGTGATGATGAGGATGATTAAACCTGCAATCGACATCACTCCCAATTCCCAAGCTTGTGGGTCTTGGTAAAGTGTTTTATCCAGAAGTTCTAACTCGGGTTCAGTACTGTATATATCGATGACTGCTGCAATGATAGGCAATATAAATTGCGCTATGATCAAGCTGTAATACACAGTATTGGATACAGCAGGAGAGTTTTTCATCATTTGACTCATTATTATTGTGATAATTAAGATAAAAGATTTAGTGAAGATTGGCAATTGATCAATAAGAAAAACCACTCAATGACTTGAGTGATTTTTCGAGCTTTTTTATAGCACAATATCACTGACGAAATGTTGCACCACTTCAGTTAAATCTTTGGAAAGATAGTTTTGTGTATAGGGCTGTTTAAAATGCGCATGGTAAGCCTGTTCCGAGTCGAAGCGTTCCCAAAGTAGTAAACGGGTTGGCTGTTGTTGGCATTGATGCAGTTGAAATAAGCTACATCCCGGTTCTTGTTGAAGAGTGAGCTTACATAATGCTTGTAGGGCTTCACGGGTTTCTAAGATTCTGTCTTTATCTTTAATTTTTAATTCTGCGGTGATGTAAAAACCTGAACTTAACATTGTCTACTCCTAACTCAAATCGTGAGTCAAAAATATTAACTGCTCGAGTTCACTCTAGCTCAAGCATTTTTTGTGCATATACTTCAATTTTATAGTCGACAATGCTTTGTTCTTGCTTGAGTCTTTGAATTTCTTGTTTTAATTGAACGGAATGGGCAATAAGAAGATCTTGTCTTTGTTTTAAGGTTTGCTCTCCTTGTAGTCGAAATTGGGCAAAATCTTGCATTTTTTCTAAAGGCATGCCTGTTGATTTTAAGCGTTTTACCCATTCAAGCCATTCCAGATCAAGTTTGGTATATACACGTCGCCCAGATTGATTACGATGGATATTTTTCAGCAAGCCTATTTGTTCATAATAACGCAGGGTATGGATAGAGAGCCCAGTTTTTTTAGAGATATCAGAGATAAACAAAAGTGACTCCATAGCTTTACGGATAAAAATAGATCATATAAAAAAACCGCCCAATCTCTTGAGCGGTTTTTTAAGATTAAAGTGACAAATTATTTTTTGTCATCTTTAACTTCAGTGAATTCTGCATCTACAACGCCATCATCAGCTTTTTGCTGTTGTTGGCCTGCATCACCACCGAATTGGTTAGGATCGAAGCCTTCAGCGCCGCCTTGACCTTGAGCTGCTTCATAAGCACGTTGAGTGATCGGCATAATGATGTTTTGTAAAGCTTCAGTTTTAGCTTTAATTGCATCAACATCATTTTCTTTTGCAGTCACTTCTAACTCAGAAACTGCTGCTTCAATTGCAGTTTTTTCATCAGCAGTGACTTGTTCGCCAAGATCTTTCACAGCTTTATTTGCAGAAGCAACTAAAGCATCAGCTTCGTTACGTGCTTTTGCAAGCTCTTCAAACTTACGATCTTCTTCAGCATTTGCTTCAGCATCTTTGATCATTGCTTCGATTTCAGCATCAGACAAACCAGAGTTTGCTTTGATCTGGATCGATTGTTCTTTACCAGTGCTCTTGTCTTTTGCTGATACTTTTAAGATACCATCAGCATTGATGTCGAACGATACTTCAATTTGTGGCACACCACGTGGCGCAGGTGGAATGTCGCCTAATTGGAAGTTACCCAACAATTTGTTTTGTTGAGCCATTTTACGTTCACCTTGGTAAACTGAAATATCTACCGCTGGTTGGTTATCTGCTGCTGTAGAGAACACTTGAGATTTCTTCGCAGGAATCGTGGTGTTTTTCTCAATAATAGCAGTTAATACGCCACCCATGGTTTCGATACCAAGTGTTAATGGTGTTACGTCAAGTAAAAGTACGTCAGTTTTGTCACCAGACAATACCGCACCTTGAATTGCCGCACCAATCGCAACAGCTTCATCCGGGTTCACATCTTTACGAGGTTCTTTACCGAAGAACTCTTGTACTTTCTGTTGAACCATTGGCATACGTGATTGACCACCAACCAAGATCACGTCAGAGATGTCAGAAGTCGAAAGACCTGCATCTTTAAGTGCGATACGGCAAGGCTCAATTGTACGCGCAACTAAATCAGCAACTAAACCTTCTAGTTTGGCACGTGTTACATTCATCACTAAGTGTTTAGGACCAGTTGCATCCGCAGTGATGTATGGCAAGTTAATTTCAGTCGAATTAGATGAAGAAAGCTCAATTTTAGCTTTTTCAGCTGCTTCTTTTAAACGTTGTAATGCAAGTGGATCTTGTTTCAAGTTGAAGTTTTGCTCTTTCTTGAACTCTTCAACCAAATAGTCGATCAATGCATTATCAAAGTCTTCACCACCAAGGAATGTATCACCATTGGTTGACAATACTTCGATTTGTTGGTCGCCATCTAAGTCAGCGATTTCAATGATTGATACGTCAAATGTACCACCACCTAAGTCATATACAGCAACTTTACGGTCGCCTTCTTTTTTGTCCATACCGAACGCAAGTGCAGCAGCAGTTGGTTCGTTAATGATACGTTTAACTTCTAGACCAGCAATACGACCAGCATCTTTTGTTGCTTGACGTTGTGCATCATTGAAGTAAGCAGGAACTGTAATAACAGCTTCTGTTACTGTTTCACCTAAATAATCTTCCGCAGTTTTTTTCATTTTTTTCAAAATTTCTGCAGAGATCTGTTGCGGCGCAAGTTTTTTGTCGTTTACTTCAACCCAAGCATCACCATTATCAGCTTTGATGATTTTGAATGGTGCAATACCGATATCTTTTTGTACTGCTTGGTCTTGATACTTACGACCAATTAAACGCTTGATTGCGAATAATGTATTCTTAGGGTTAGTCACTGCTTGACGTTTAGCAGATTGACCCACAAGAATTTCGCCATCTTTATATGCAACGATAGAAGGTGTTGTACGGGTACCTTCAGCATTTTCAATCACTTTAACTTTATCGCCTTCAAGTACAGCAACACATGAATTCGTTGTACCTAAGTCAATACCAATAATTTTAGCCATAAATCAAATTCCTCTAAATTCTTTTGAATCCCTGATTTCCTCTTTTTGCAAAGGGGAGTTAAAAGGGATTTTCTTGTTATCCGATATGAGAGCCATTCAAAAATTTTCAAGTCATGATTTGTGAAAATTCATGAAAATATTTTTAAAAAGCTCTTATTTATTACGCTTATTGACCAACCATCACCATTGCAGGGCGAAGTAGTCGACCATTTAAGGTGTAGCCTTTTTGCAAAACTGTGCCAATTTGGTTGGCTTGTGCATTTGGATCGATCCCGACAGCTTGATGTAAGTCAGCATTAAAACCATTGGTTGTGTCTGCTTCAACAACACCGAATTTTTCTAAAGTGGTGAGAAGTGATTTCAATGTCAGTTTTACGCCTTCGAGTACAGGTGTTTCTTCATCACCACCCGCAAGAATTGCACGTTCAAGGTTGTCGACAGAATTTAATAATTCTTTCGCAAACTTTTCTAACACGATGTCTTTATGCTTTTCAGCATCACGTTGAATACGTTCTACACTTTTTTGTGCTTCATAAACTGCATTTGCAGTACGTGCTTTTTCGAGTTTTAAGCTCTCTTCAAGATGACTGATTTGAGCCTGTAAAGCTTCAACGGTAACTTCAACCTGTTCATTTTCAGCCTGAGTTTGCTGTTCGGCTTGCTCGTTTTGAATATCTTGGGCTTCTTGATTCTGCTCAGTTGCCATTGATTTACTCCGTTTAAATGGGTTCTTAAACATGTACAGTCCTTATCGGCAGCAGTTTTGCACTGTGTTCATTTTTGAACTGCCATGATCGTTTAATTCATTAATGAATAAGAAATGTGGGCGAGCCGCTAAAATTCAAGCAGTTTTAGACATTATTTAATGAAATTCAGTGAAAAAAGCGGATCTAAGAGAGAAATCTTAAAATTTAAAGATATTTTTGTTGGAATAATCATCAAATCAATGATTATTTTTTAGATTAAAAATTTAAATTTATGAGGAATTGATGCGGTTATTGCTTAAAAATGATGAGTAAATTCAAAAATTAAAATTGAATGAATAGATCAAAATACTTAACTCACATGTAAAACCGATTAAACTTATTGAAAATAAGGCTTTGCGAAAAAGCAATAATTTAATTATCATGCTTCATAGATTCTATGGCTGTAGTTTCTTTTTTTAGTTTGAACAATGTTTTTTTTAGTTTGAACAATGTTTTCATCGCTTATCCAATCTTCTTGGGTAAGCTTTTTTTTATCTTGTAAAAACCATTAACAATGTAAGTAATGCGAAACTTTTATGGTAAAAGTATATCTTTTATTAGATAGACTTTTGCCTAATCGCATTCAATCCCATCAAAAAATCCAGCGAAATGAAACAAGTATAATGAAAAATAAAATCGGTCAATCTAAATCATTGATTTAATAAACTTTGCATAACTTATACGGCAATACCTTAAAAGTCTAACCAAGCTTCAACGAAGTTTGCAGAAAAAATAGCAATCATAGTCAGCACGACAACGCAGTCCTGTGTTGCCGTTTTTTGATAGAGTGATAAAGGAATTTATGATGAAAAAATCAGGTCTTATTTTTATGCTATTGGCTGGTGTTGCGGTCATGAGTACGGCGTGTACATCAAGTGAAACAACACAAGCACCTGAAACGACCCAATCAGCACCAATGAGTTCTGCAGATCAACAACAATCGGCACAAACTTCGACGGTAGATCCGACTCAACAAGGTACTGCTGTTGAGGGTGATGCGACGATTCAGCAATCACAACCTGCTCAAGCAACCAATGACCCAAGTTTAGTTGAACAACCCTCAGCTCAGTAAATTTTAAAATAAAAAATCAGGCAATTTATGGATGCCTCCATTGCCTGATTTTTTATCAATAACTTTTGAAGAGATGTTATTCACCCGCCAAAGAACATTCAAAATTGGTTCGATCTACAGTACAACGTGCCCGTTTAAGCACTGACATCATGGTCGGATCGTAAATACCTTGTCGGGTTAAATCCATACGTCCATCTCGTAACAGCTTTTGATATTTTTCAGTATCTACTTTACTTAAATTCAAACGATATTTAGCAGGAATGCCTTCTTCTAAACGTTTGACCATACTGAATTGACGCGGAAGTTGCTTGATAAACCAGGTTCTAGAATCATTGCCAAAAGTAGCTGGGAATTTTTGAGATCTAAACACCAGATCAGCAGTAACATTAAGCACTGGAAAATTGATCAATGCACCTTTAGAGCCAAGCCCTTTTTCCATTTCTAAAGGTTTAAATGCATAGGCTGGTGCTCCCACCATTGGTACTTCACCTGTATTAAACTTCTTAATAAAATTGGAAATATCGGATGGAATAGGAATTGCTCCAACACGTTCAACCATTGCAATCTGTGCTTTGTCATACGCCAATACCGCAAATTTTTTACCTTTACCTTTTTCAATGGTATTGATGGCTCGATCATTCACAAAGATATAGGCAGGGCCAATTTGACCGATTCCACCAATTTCTATTTCTTCATTGTCTATCTTGGTTTTTAAGCGTTTTACATTACGTTTATCCAAGACAAAGGTAATCGCTTTGAGCGCAATGGCATTGGTTGGAACACCACCCAACGCATCAATAGATCCTGCGAATTTATTGTATTGGCGTGCACGCATTGTGGTGATATAGGCAGCATCACATTTACCATTTTTAAAATCTTTATCGGCAAGCTCTTCATTTTGGTAAGCAATGAGCTGGACATCGGTATTCCATGTTTTTGCAGCGAGTGCCCACTCTTCCATCATTTTATAGGATTCACCAGCTTTCCCTAATAAATCAAAAACACAGATTTCTTGTTTTGCTTGAGAGGTGCTTGATATTCCTAATAATACGATTGTAGTAAGGGCAAGAAATTCCTTTTTCATGTTATATCCTTATACTTAAAACGCGTTTTATTTATACTAAATATAGTAATTTTATTTGAATAAAAATAGAGTTTTTACTCTATTTCCGATGAATAAACCATTGAATAGCTTACTTAATGTGATTTATTTATCTTAATAAAATATTATTGTGATGTTATTTTGATATTGTTGTGATTGTTGGTGTGGGTTTAGTGGCTCCATTAAAATCTTGTTAATTTTGATCGATCTAGAAAAATAAAATAGATTTCAAGTTTTGTTAATCAATAAAACATATAAGTAAATCTAAAAAACGTATTTTTAATAATATACAAAAAAAACGTACCATGAGGCTGATTCCCATCTCTTTTTATTTATTCTAGTCCATACATTGATCATGAAATTTCAGCAACTGATTTTGCTTTGCTCAGCTATAAGTTTATATAGCTATAGTGGTTTGGCAAATGCTCGCCCTATCGTCATTGGTTATCAAACCAACATAGAACCTGCAAAAGTTGCACAGGCTGATGGTGTGTATGACAAAGTGATTGGGGAAAAACTGGATTGGCGCTTATTTAATAGTGGTGCAGAGGTTTTAACTGCATTGGCTTCTGGTTCTGTAGATATCGCACTGATTGGTTCAAGTCCGTTAGGGGCAGCTGTTGCCAATAATTTGCCCATAGAGGTGTTTTTAATTTCTACCGATCTGAAAAGTGCGGAAGCCTTAGTGGTGAGAAATGGCTCAGGAATTAATAGTCCTCAGGACTTGATTGGGAAAAAGGTGGCCACGCCATTTGCTTCGACTTCCCATTACAGTTTATTGGGGGCTTTGCAGCATTGGAATATTAAAACCAATCAAATACGGTTGTTGAACCTAAAACCAGCTGAAATTAATGCAGCATGGCGCAGAGGCGATATAGATGCAGCTTTTGTCTGGTCACCTGCACTTGCCAATATTAAGAAAACCGGCAAGGTCATCACAGATGCAGGGCAGGTTGGGCAATGGGGATCTCCTACATTTGAAGTTTGGGTAGCACGTAAAGATTTTGCACAGAAGCATCCTGAAGTCTTAGCAAAGTTTTCAACAGTAACACTGAACTATTACCAGTCTTATAACCAGAATAAAAGTCGTTGGACTGCCAACTCGGCTGAAGTGCAAAAAATTGCCAAAATTACCGGCGTAGATGCTCAAGATGTGCCAGCGCTTCTTGCTGGCGCCGCCTATCCAGATCGTCAGGCGCAATTAAGCACTCAATACCTTGGTGGGCGGACCACACAAAATATTGTCAACTCAGTGAACTTTTTAAAAGCACAAGGTCTGGTGAGAAAGGTTTCTCCAAATTATCAACAGTTTATTAACACACGTTTTATTCAAACATCGAAATAGAGATCGGAAGTATTCATCATGGCTGTATTGACTGTAGAACATGTACAAGCACAGTATCCGGGTGCTGAACAACCGGTTTTGAAAGATGTGTCATTTCAACTGGGTTCTGAGCAACTGATGGTTGCATTAGGTGCTTCAGGCAGTGGTAAAACAACCTTATTAAATCTGATTGCTGGATTTACTCAGCCACAAGCAGGCACTTTAAAACTGGATGGTGAAGCAATCGTTGCACCTAGCCGAGACCGTGGTGTGGTGTTCCAAGATGATGTTTTATTGCCTTGGCAAAATGTAGAAGACAATATTGCTTTTGGTTTAGAGCTTGCAGGGGTTGATAAAAAAACACGTCAAAACCGTGCACAAGCATTACTCAAATTGGTGAATTTAGAAGGCTTTGGTCAACGCCATATCTGGGAACTTTCAGGCGGGCAACGTCAACGGGTTGGTTTAGCGCGTGCTTTGGCTTCTGACCCTAAAATATTATTGATGGATGAACCTTTTGGTGCTTTGGATGCGTTTATTCGTGAACAAATGCAGTGCTTATTATTAGATGTTTGGAAGAGTACGTCCAAACCTACTTTCTTAATTACCCATGACATTGAAGAAGCTGTTTTTCTGGCTACAGATCTGATTATTCTTGCACCAAATCCTGGGCGAATTGTGGAAAAGCTGGAGTTGGATTTTGCTAAACGCTATGCCAATGGCGAGCCAGCACGAAGTATTAAATCAGATCCCAAGTTTATTGAAATGCGAGAGCATGTGTTGAGTTGTGTATTCATTCAAAATAATCAGGATCAATACCATGTTGCTCAGAGCGACCAAGCTCAAGTGGAAAAGGTGGAGTAATGACAGCACAATTAGACCCTAAATTGATCCCTCGTACAGTTGAATCTCAGACTGTGGCCGTGACGGTTCCACGTGAAGTCAATATTACTTTGATCAGTAGTATCACGATCATTACTTTGATTGCAATTTGGTGGCTGGTCACCACTTTAGGCTGGATTGATGCTTTATTCTTACCATCACCAACCGCCGTGTTGCAGCGTTTCAATGATTTGTTCAGCAATGGCTATATGAGTATTAGCTTGTGGAGTCATATTGGCGCAAGTTTGGGTCGTATCGGCACGGCGTTGATTGCTGCGGTTATCACTGCGATTCCAGTGGGGATTGCGATTGGTCGCAATAAAATTGTGCGGGGTATTTTAGATCCCATCATTGAGTTTTATCGTCCGATTCCACCACTGGCGTATTTACCCTTGATTGTAATTTGGTGTGGTATTGGTGAATTGTCCAAGGTGCTACTGATTTATCTGGCAATTTTTGCACCGATTGTTATCGCAACAGCAACTGGTGTCCGCTCAGTCGACCAAGCCAAAATTCGTGCTGCACAGTCTTTGGGTGCAAGCCCAATGCAAATTATTAAACATGTGGTTTTACCCAGCTCTTTACCGAGCATTTTAACTGGTATCCGTATTGGTCTTGGGGTGGGATGGTCGACTTTGGTGGCAGCAGAGTTGGTTGGTGCTTCTGAAGGTTTGGGCTTTATGGTGCAATCATCTTCACAGCTTTTGGCTACAGATGTGGTGATTGTCGGGATTTTAATTATCGCTGTGATTGCCTTTATTCTGGAAATTGGTTTACGTCGTTTGCAAAAGAAATTAGTCCCTTGGGATAAGCAATCTCAGTAAGTTATTTTTCGCTACATTTTTCGATAGCATATCGCCATATTTAGTTTTAACGTTTTAATGATGCATTGCCTTTAATACATCGTGAGATGATCGAGGAAGAAATGAACGCTGTTGTTTCAAATATTTTTAAAGTTACCCCATTAAATCCAACGATTGGTGCGCTGATTGAAGGTGTGAATTTCAATCAGCCTTTAACACCTGAACAAAAGGCTTTGATTGAAGCAGCTTTATTGAAACATCAGGTGATCTTTTTCAGAAATCAGCCGATGACTGCACAGCAACATGCAGCTTTGGCGCATCAATTTGGTCAGTTACACATCCACCCAATTTACCCCAATATTCCAGAACAACCAGAAATCATGGTTTTAGATACGGAATTAAATGATTTAAGGGATAATGCACTGTGGCATACCGATGTGACTTTTCTTGAAACACCAGCAATGGGCGCAATTTTAAGTGCAAAAAAAGTCCCTGCATGGGGTGGAGATACGCTTTGGTCAAGTGGAACAGCGGCGTTTGAAGCATTATCCAAACCGATGCAAGCGATGTTGTCTGGTTTAACTGCAACACATGATATTGCGCGTTCATTTCCAGTAGATCGTTTTGGTGGTGATCCTGCTGAATTAGAAAAGCTAGAACAGGCTAAGAAAAAACATCCTCCGATTAGCCATCCTGTGATTCGTACTCATCCTGTCACAGGTCGTAAAGCTTTATTTGTGAGTGAGGGTTTTACCACACGAATTAATGAACTCGAAGCCAAAGAAAGCGATGCTGTCTTGAAAATGTTGTTTGAACATATTCAGAAACCAGAGTTTGTAGTGCGTTGGTCATGGCAGGCCAATGATGTGGCATTTTGGGATAATCGTTGTACCTTCCACTATGCTGTTGATGATTACCGTCCTCAGCACCGTGTTATGAATCGAGCCACTTTGATGGGTGATAAACCTTTTTATCAAGCAGATTAAGGTTTAACTTGTTATAAAAACCAATCAAATTTGATTGGTTTTTTATTTTTGAAACAACTGAATTTGAATACAACTTTTTGAAACTTCAATATTTAAAAAATACATTAAAGAAAAAATCATAAAATGAGCTGTTGGTAAAAGTATCGGTATGCTGTGTTTGTCGGTGTTCACAAAACAATTTGAATATTCAAGCTCTGATGAAACCTTGTTGCTGAGCAATAATGTTTAATTATTCATCAAAATTAAACAAATGATCAACATACTAGGCCATAAATATTTATTGCTTGTTGGAAATATCATGTTGATTAATAATAAAAAGCAAATCATTTTGCTGAGTGTACTGTCTACGCTGTTGGTTGCTTGTAATGATGATAATGATCATTCAAATACTGAAAAACCAGTAGAGGCAAAAGCTTTAGAACTGAATATCTTGCATATTAATGACCATCATTCACATTTAGATGAAGAAAGCATTAAATTTAAAAGCAATGTGGGGACAGGGGATGAAGAGTTTAGTGTTGCAAGTGGTGGATTTGCACGTGTTGCAAGCTTAATTAACCAACTTGCAGTAGAAAAGAAAAATGCTTTAAAAATACATGCTGGTGATGCGATCACTGGCGATTTGTACTATAACTTAACGGATGGTAAAGCAGACGCAGATGCAATGAACACCGTTTGTTTTGATACATTTACGCCTGGTAACCATGAGTTTGATTCTAAAGATGATGGATTAAAGAAATTTATTGGTTTCTTGGATCAAAGTTCTTGTAAAGACAAAACCCAAATTTTAACGGCCAATGTCAGTTTTGGTGCATCTTCACCGTTGTATAAAACCAATCGCATTTTGAAGTCACAAGTGTTTGAAAAAGAGGGGGTTAAATTTGCAATCATTGGTTTAACGGTTGCTAAGAAAACCAAAAACTCTTCTCAACCGAATGCTGATACATTGTTTGCAGATGAAATTGAAACAGCACAAAAAGAAATAAATCAATATAAAGCACAAGGTATTAAAAATATTATTCTTCAAACCCATGTGGGATATGACTTAGACCAACAGCTGGCAAAATCACTTACCGATGTTGATGTGATTATTGGGGGTGATTCACATACCTTGTTGGGCCCTGACAGTCTTAAAAAATATGGCATGACACCTGAAGGTGCTTATCCAACACAGCTGAGAAACAAAGATGGTCAATTGGTCTGCGTCGCGCAAGCTTGGCAGTACAGTTATATCGTGGGCGATTTAAATGTGAAGTTTGACAAAAACGGGAATGTCGAAAGCTGTAGTGGAACACCACATGTACTCATTGGAAATAACTTTACCCGTACCGCCAAAGACGCAAAAGCAGTCACCGAAACTGAAAAACAAGCAATTCTGACGCAATTTAAAACAGATCAGGCCCCATTTACTGTTGTAATGCCACTACAAAAGACTTTGGATGTTTTAAAACCGTATAAGGAACAAAAGAAAAAATTTGCTCAGGAAATCGTAGGTCAAGCCACAGATAATCTCTGTTCACGTCGAGTCCCTGGTACACAACGGGATGTAAATCGTTCAACACTCGGCGATATCTGTAATAAGAATACCCATGTCGATCAACATGGTGGAGATATTCAACAAATCATTGCTGAAGCGTTTTTACAACAAGGAAAGACCTTCTTTGGCGCTGATATCTCATTCCAAAATGGTGGTGGTGTCCGTGAAGATGTTGCTTTAGGGGATGTGACAGTTGGTAAAATTTATAATGTCTTACCGTTCAAGAATACATTGTTGCGTTTAGATCTGACGGGTGCTGAAGTTAAAGCCACCTTAGAGGATGCAATAGATGGTGTGATTGCCCAGAATAATACGGGTAGCTACCCATATACTGGTGGTATGCGTTGGAATGTTGACTTTACCAAAGACAAAGGCCAGCGTCTTAACCAAATACAAGTACGTAATGCATCTGGGCAATATGAAAATCTAGATCTCAATAAGACTTACAAAGCGATCACGATTGATTTTCTTGCCAATGGTGGTGACTACTATACTACCCTGAAAACCATTACTGGTGAGCGCCGTGTGAATGTTGGCTTAGACTATGCTGAGGCTTTCCTCAAATATGCCCAAGGTTTGGCTGGTCAGACAGGTCAAAAGAAAATTAATAAATTAGCAACGGCTGAATACAGTACCCAGCTATTTATCGATAAAGCAAAATAAACTGAAACAAACAATCAAAATCCCGCTTCGGCGGGATTTTTTTCGTTGGGTCGTTAATGAAAACTGACAAAATCCTATGTTGGTGATGAATAAATAATTGCAAAAAACCATGCTTAACTTTAAAATGAGCCAAAATTTAGCCACGATGGCTTAAATAATCACAATGACAAACCTAATTTTCTTTTCACTTGCCTCAATTTGATCTTGTAACGTTGCCTTTTGACAAGATTGTTTACAACCACTGACTGGTTGCAGGATAACCATAATATCTTGATTGAACCCATCGTTTTAAGCAGGGTGCTTAAAATGTGATTTGAATCAGCTGTTAAATTCAATATTCGGGAGAAAAATCATGTTGTTTAACGTATTTCTCATTTTGGGCTTTAAATAGACCCTATACATTTTTAATCGTTTAAATTAAACGAAAATAAACCTTATTTTAAAGAATATACATGTTCTGAGGGATGACTTTGCTTGCAGAAAATGCAAATTGGAAAAAGTTTAGCCTTCGGCATGAAAAGAAAAAAGTGAATATATGAACGAATATATTAATCAACCTTTTGCACAAAATATGCATCAGGTTGACGTAGAGGATTTTGCTGAAATTTCTCCGATTGTAAAACTTTGGGCTTTTCGATTTTTGGTCGAGTTAGGTGGTGCAAAAGAATTTATTTCTGATCATTGCTTTAGTCATCAATGGATTGCAAAAAAGTTAGGTTTTTCTGAAGCATTACTTGCAGATAAGTTCGATGAGCAAGCTGCTTATAAGGAACTCAACCATTTGCATAAAAATAGCCAACAGCAAAATTTATTAGATAATTTTCAGTTCAATGCTGAGTTGCAATATAACCTAAAGTTAATACAGCAATTACTGGATTTAAATGCTGTTGAAAGCACGATTTTAGGCTTTATCGTGATGTTAAACAGTGAACAACTTTTAGATGATATTGCGGATACCATCGGTGAATTGACTGCGTCTAAAACCATACGTGCTTTGGCTGTAGTTTTAGATTTGCCTTATGAAGCAATTCGTCAGGCTTTGTCTGTACAAGGGCGTTTACATCGCAGTGGCTTAATCAGTGTTCAACAACACTATCGTAATTATTTACGTGGCAAATTGAATCTGGTGTCAAACCAATTGGCCGATAAGTTATTGGTGAAAACCAATGATGTTATGGATCTGTTTGTTGGAACCATTAATAAAAGTCAGCCTGCTGAATTAACCTTAGGGGATTATCCTCATTTACACACTGAATTGACTTTACTCCTAGCTTATTTAAAGCAAGTCAAAATGAGTAAGCAACAGGGTGTAAATATCTTCCTTTATGGCAGTTCAGGCACAGGAAAGACACAACTGTGTAAGAGCCTTGCAGATGAAATGGCGGTGCAACTTTTTGAAATCTCCTGTGAAGATGAAGATGGTGATGCAATTTCAGCCACAGGGCGTTTATGTGCGTATCGTGCAGCACAATGCATTTTCGACAGTCAATCTGCTTTATTGATGTTTGATGAAGTCGAGGATGTGTTTAATGACACCGAAAATGGTGTGGGGATGAAAAGCACTGCGCAAAGTCGTAAGGCTTGGGTCAATCGTATTTTAGAGCAAAATCGTACACCAACGATTTGGGTGTCTAATTCCGATCAGCTTGATCCTGCGTTTATACGCCGTTTTGATATGGTGCTTGAAATTAAAGTGCCACCTAAAAAGCAACGCAGAAGCTTTATCGAGCAACATTGTGGTCAAGAACTTAATCCTTTGTATCAGGAAGCCTTGGCCAATGTTGAACAATTATCTCCAGCAATTTTACGCCGTAGTTATCGTGTTGCCAAAGCGGCTCAAATGCACAATGAGCATTTAGTGATACAGGAAAGCATGACCAAATTGGTTTCCAATACCTTAAAAGCACAGGGTTACCAAGGTATTAAATTGCAAGATAGTAATGCTTTGCCCAAGTTCTATGATTTGAACTATATCAACTGTAAGGTGAATCTTGCGGAGATCGCATCAGGTATCCAGCAACATGGTTTTGGCCGTTTATGTTTATACGGAGCATCAGGAACAGGTAAAACTGCATTTGCACGATGGTTATCTGAAACCATCAATCGACCTTTACTGATTAAGCGTGGTTCAGACTTAATTTCTGCTTGGGTTGGTGAAACAGAACAGAACCTTGCTAAAGCGTTTCATGAAGCCGAAGACTTACAGGCAATTTTATTGCTGGATGAAGTAGATGGTTTATTACAAGATCGCCGCCAAGCAACCCGCTCTTGGGAAGTTTCGCAGGTAAATGAGTTTTTGGTTCAAATGGAAAGCTTTAATGGCATCGTGGTGGCGACAACCAATCGCTTTGATGAACTTGATCAAGCTGCGTTACGCCGTTTCGATTTTAAAATGCATTTTGATTTTTTAAATTATGCACAGCGTTTGGCTTTATTGGAAAATGTCTGTACACAACTCAAACTTGATGTTCATGAAGCTGATATAAAAGTAAAACTGCAATCTTTAGATCGTTTAAGTGCTGGAGACTTTGCGGTGATTGTACGACAGTCCTGTTTTCATCCTTTTGAAAATGTGGGTTCTATTCTGCAGCATTTAACAGATGAAATGACTGTAAAATATAAAAGTGCACAAAGTATAGGATTTACCGCATCAAATTGATGCGGTTTTTCTTTTTGAATCCTAATTCAGTTGAATAATGCTCAGATTTTGTGATTCGAGAGTGGAAAACAAAGCATAAAAATAACTTTAATATGAAAAAAATAATGAAAAATGCTTAAAAAATAGATAAAAAGCATAAAAAAACACTGATTTTGAGGAAAAAACGCACATCCGATAAAAAAGTTTAAAAAAAGGGGTTGTGTTGGATTGGGAATGCTGTAGAATGCACATCCATCGGCGGTGATGTTAAATAAAACTTCTGATAAATCAGGCACTTGATTAAGTTGTTAAGATTTCGAATTGAGATTTTAAGATGAGATTAGAGTTGGGTTTGTTAGAAAAAATAATTAACATTATTGATTGACTTTTTAGAGATAGAGAGTAGTATAGCCGACCTAGCTTGATGCTGACGAAGCATTGAGAAGATCATTAAGAGAATATGAAGAACAACTTGTGTGGATTTTTACTGATTGATTGATCGAAATATTATCATTGATTGATTGGTTTAAATTACTCGAAGTTTATTTGAGAGAATTTGTCAGTACATTGATGAGCCAGAATTGTGACCTTAAGTCACTAATGATTTTTAACTGAAGAGTTTGATCATGGCTCAGATTGAACGCTGGCGGCAGGCTTAACACATGCAAGTCGAGCGGGGGAGATTGCTTCGGTAATTGACCTAGCGGCGGACGGGTGAGTAATACTTAGGAATCTGCCTATTAATGGGGGACAACATCTCGAAAGGGATGCTAATACCGCATACGCCCTACGGGGGAAAGCAGGGGATCACTTGTGACCTTGCGTTAATAGATGAGCCTAAGTCGGATTAGCTAGTTGGTGGGGTAAAGGCCTACCAAGGCGACGATCTGTAGCGGGTCTGAGAGGATGATCCGCCGCACTGAGCCTGAGACACGGCTAAGCCTACTACGGGAGGAAGCAGTGGGGAATATTGTACAACGGGGGGAACCCTGATCCAGCAAGGCCGTGTGTGTGAAGAAGGCCTTATGGTTGTAAAGCACTTTAAGCGAGGAGGAGGCTCTCTTGGTTAATACCCAAGATGAGTGGACGTTACTCGCAGAATAAGCACCGGCTAACTCTGTGCCAGCAGCCGCGGTAATACAGAGGGTGCGAGCGTTAATCGGATTTACTGGGCGTAAAGCGTGCGTAGGCGGCTTTTTAAGTCGGATGTGAAATCCCCGAGCTTAACTTGGGAATTGCATTCGATACTGGGAAGCTAGAGTATGGGAGAGGATGGTAGAATTCCAGGTGTAGCGGTGAAATGCGTAGAGATCTGGAGGAATACCGATGGCGAAGGCAGCCATCTGGCCTAATACTGACGCTGAGGTACGAAAGCATGGGGAGCAAACAGGATTAGATACCCTGGTAGTCCATGCCGTAAACGATGTCTACTAGCCGTTGGGGCCTTTGAGGCTTTAGTGGCGCAGCTAACGCGATAAGTAGACCGCCTGGGGAGTACGGTCGCAAGACTAAAACTCAAATGAATTGACGGGGGCCCGCACAAGCGGTGGAGCATGTGGTTTAATTCGATGCAACGCGAAGAACCTTACCTGGTCTTGACATAGTAAGAACTTTCCAGAGATGGATTGGTGCCTTCGGGAACTTACATACAGGTGCTGCATGGCTGTCGTCAGCTCGTGTCGTGAGATGTTGGGTTAAGTCCCGCAACGAGCGCAACCCTTTTCCTTATTTGCCAGCACTTCGGGTGGGAACTTTAAGGATACTGCCAGTGACAAACTGGAGGAAGGCGGGGACGACGTCAAGTCATCATGGCCCTTACGACCAGGGCTACACACGTGCTACAATGGTCGGTACAAAGGGTTGCTACCTAGCGATAGGATGCTAATCTCAAAAAGCCGATCGTAGTCCGGATTGGAGTCTGCAACTCGACTCCATGAAGTCGGAATCGCTAGTAATCGCGGATCAGAATGCCGCGGTGAATACGTTCCCGGGCCTTGTACACACCGCCCGTCACACCATGGGAGTTTGTTGCACCAGAAGTAGGTAGTCTAACCGTAAGGAGGACGCTTACCACGGTGTGGCCGATGACTGGGGTGAAGTCGTAACAAGGTAGCCGTAGGGGAACCTGCGGCTGGATCACCTCCTTAACGAAAGATTGACGATTGGTAAGAATCCACAACAAGTTGTTCTTCATTGATGTATCTGAGGGTCTGTAGCTCAGTTGGTTAGAGCACACGCTTGATAAGCGTGGGGTCACAAGTTCAAGTCTTGTCAGACCCACCAAGTCTACTGAACACAGAAGAGCAGATATATTAAGATCTTAAGCTGGGGACTTAGCTTAGTTGGTAGAGCGCCTGCTTTGCACGCAGGAGGTCAACGGTTCGACTCCGTTAGTCTCCACCACTAATTAAAGACTAAGTGATTACAGAACTTAGTAAGCTGATAGCTTATTAAGTTCTGTGATTTATCACAGTTAACTACTCGCTGACGAGGCGGTAGTGAATCATTAACAGAATATATTTGAGTTGAAATAATTGTTTAAACTCGTTTTAGTTGATGTTAGCAAGCAATTGTTAATGTTGAGTGAAATGAGCACTAGCGATAAAACTGAATCAAGCGTTTTGGTATATGAATTAAATTGAAGCTGTATAGTGATTAAATTCACAGGCAACAAATAGAAGTGATTAAGTTCACATTGTTGATCCTCCTTGTAGGGATTAACGACTGTTTGGGGTTGTATAGTCAAGTAATTAAGTGCATGTGGTGGATGCCTTGGCAGTCAGAGGCGATGAAAGACGTAATAGCCTGCGATAAGCTTCGGGGAGGCGGCAAATATCCTGTGATCCGGAGATTTCTGAATGGGGAAACCCACTTACCATAAGGTAGGTATCGCATGATGAATACATAGTCATGCGAGGCGAACGAGGGGAAGTGAAACATCTCAGTACCCTTAGGAAAAGAAATCAATTGAGATTCCCTCAGTAGCGGCGAGCGAACGGGGATCAGCCCATTAAGTTATATGTGTTTTAGCGGAAAGCTCTGGGAAGTGCTACCGTAGAGGGTGATAGTCCCGTACACGAAAGGGCACATATAATGATGACGAGTAGGGCGAGGCACGTGAAACCTTGTCTGAATATGGGGGGACCATCCTCCAAGGCTAAATACTCCTGACTGACCGATAGTGAACCAGTACCGTGAGGGAAAGGCGAAAAGAACCCCTGTGAGGGGAGTGAAATAGATCCTGAAACCGCATGCATACAAGCAGTGGGAGCCGACTTGTTCGGTGACTGCGTACCTTTTGTATAATGGGTCAGCGACTTATATTCAGTAGCAAGGTTAACCGCATAGGGGAGCCGTAGAGAAATCGAGTCTTAATAGGGCGTTTAGTTGCTGGGTATAGACCCGAAACCGGGTGATCTATCCATGAGCAGGTTGAAGGTTGGGTAACACTAACTGGAGGACCGAACCCACTGTCGTTGAAAAGCCAGGGGATGACTTGTGGATAGGGGTGAAAGGCTAATCAAACTCGGTGATAGCTGGTTCTCCCCGAAAGCTATTTAGGTAGCGCCTCGGACGAATACCATAGGGGGTAGAGCACTGTTTCGGCTAGGGGGTCATCCCGACTTACCAAACCGATGCAAACTCCGAATACCTATGAGTACTATCCGGGAGACAGACTGCGGGTGCTAACGTCCGTAGTCAAGAGGAAAACAATCCAGACCGCCAGCTAAGGCCCCCAAATTATAGTTAAGTGGGAAACGATGTGGGAAGGCATAGACAGCTAGGAGGTTGGCTTAGAAGCAGCCACCCTTTAAAGAAAGCGTAATAGCTCACTAGTCGAGTCGGCCTGCGCGGAAGATGTAACGGGGCTAAAACTATATGCCGAAGCTGCGGATGTATACTATGTATACGTGGTAGGGGAGCGTTCTGTAAGCCGATGAAGGTGTATTGAGAAGTATGCTGGAGGTATCAGAAGTGCGAATGCTGACGTGAGTAACGACAAAACGGGTGAAAAACCCGTTCGCTGAAAGACCAAGGGTTCCAGTCCAACGTTAATCGGGGCTGGGTGAGTCGACCCCTAAGGCGAGGCCGAGAGGCGTAGTCGATGGGAAATTGGTTAATATTCCAATACTTCTGTGTAATGCGATGAGAGGACGGAGAAAGTTAAGTCAGCCTGGCGTTGGTTGTCCAGGTGAAAGGCAGTAGGCATGCATCTTAGGCAAATCCGGGGTGCTCTATGCTGAGAGCTGATAGCAAGCTAGTTTACTAGCGAAGTGGCTGATACTATGCTTCCAGGAAAAGTCTCTAAGCTTCAGTTACACAGGAATCGTACCCTAAACCGACACAGGTGGTCAGGTCGAGTAGACCAAAGCGCTTGAGAGAACTCTGCTGAAGGAACTAGGCAAAATGGTACCGTAACTTCGGGAGAAGGTACGCTGCTGACGGTGATAGGACTTGCTCCTTGAGCTATTGGCAGCCACAGAAACCAGGCCCCTGCAACTGTTTATTAAAAACATAGCACTCTGCAAACACGAAAGTGGACGTATAGGGTGTGATGCCTGCCCGGTGCTGGAAGGTTAATTGATGGGGTTAGCGTAAGCGAAGCTCTTGATCGAAGCCCCAGTAAACGGCGGCCGTAACTATAACGGTCCTAAGGTAGCGAAATTCCTTGTCGGGTAAGTTCCGACCTGCACGAATGGCATAATGATGGGGGCGCTGTCTCCAGCAGAGGCTCAGTGAAATCGAAATCGCCGTGAAGATGCGGTGTACCCGCGGCTAGACGGAAAGACCCCGTGAACCTTTACTGCAGCTTGACATTGAACTTTGATCTTACTTGTGTAGGATAGGTGGGAGGCTTTGAAGTAGTGACGCCAGTTGCTATGGAGCCATCCTTGAAATACCACCCTGGTAATATTGAGGTTCTAACTCTGTCCCGTTATCCGGGACGAGGACCATGTCTGGTGGGTAGTTTGACTGGGGCGGTCTCCTCCTAAAGAGTAACGGAGGAGTACGAAGGTGCGCTCAGCGTGGTCGGAAATCACGCGTAGAGTATAAAGGCAAAAGCGCGCTTAACTGCGAGACCCACAAGTCGAGCAGGTACGAAAGTAGGTCTTAGTGATCCGGTGGTTCTGTATGGAAGGGCCATCGCTCAACGGATAAAAGGTACTCTGGGGATAACAGGCTGATACCGCCCAAGAGTTCATATCGACGGCGGTGTTTGGCACCTCGATGTCGGCTCATCTCATCCTGGGGCTGAAGCAGGTCCCAAGGGTATGGCTGTTCGCCATTTAAAGAGGTACGCGAGCTGGGTTTAGAACGTCGTGAGACAGTTCGGTCCCTATCTACCGTGGGCGTTGGAAATTTGAGAGGATCTGCTCCTAGTACGAGAGGACCAGAGTGGACGAACCTCTGGTGTACCGGTTGTGACGCCAGTCGCATCGCCGGGTAGCTATGTTCGGAAGGGATAACCGCTGAAAGCATCTAAGCGGGAAGCCTACCTCAAGATAAGATTTCCCTAGGACTTTATGTCCTCTAAAGAGCCGTTGAAGACTACGACGTTGATAGGTTGGATGTGGAAGTGCGGTGACGCATGAAGCTGACCAATACTAATTGCTCGTGAGGCTTGACTATACAACACCCAAGCAGTTGTATATGAAGCATCATTTGATTCATAAAAGATCAAACATACTTGATTTAGTTGAAAAGCTAGTTACAATACCCAACTCAAATGTTCTGTTAAACTCATTTGGTACGAAGTAAGGCATTTAAATAAGACCCGAACAAGTCCATAACAGTTTGCTGGCGACAATAGCAAGAGTGAACCACCTGATCCCTTCCCGAACTCAGAAGTGAAACCTCTTAGCGCTGATGGTAGTGTGGGGTTACCCATGTGAGAGTAAGTCATCGCCAGCTTTTAAATCTAAAACACCCCGGTCTCTAGAGAGCGGGGTGTTTTTTTATTTACTAATTATTGTAAATATGTTTTTATTAAAATTATTGAATGTACAATTTTAATTGGATCATCTTGGTTGGATTAAGCTTTAACCTACAACAATTTAGGTACTTAATGATTTTAATTGAATATATTACCCCAATTGCTTTACTCTTAAAAAATGCAGCATTATCAAATCAAACGGTAAGTTTTGTAGAGTTTCATTCAGTTTTTCCAAAAAATACTTTTCGAGATAATGATAAGTATGACACTTTAGAAGCTGCATCTCGTGCGATGACAGAGCATGGAATTACTATATATAGTTCACTTTTATCTAAAAAAGATACAGGATGCCCAGGAATAGGCTTTTTTGATGTTTTCCGTATAAAGAAGCGAGAGAAGTATCTTGAATTAGTAGGGGATGTTTCAATTACAGGTTTATCAATTGAAGAGCAGTTGAAAATCACAATGTATGAACGAAAATGTGTGTATCAACATGCCAAGAGTATTTGGGATTTTCAAGAAGTAGGTTAATAATCAAGAGTATTTATCAATGAAACTTAACTCTTTCTCACCACTTCCTGATCATGATGAAGAACTACATCTTCCTGAACTGGTGTATGCTGCATCTTTAGGAGAGTTTGAACAGGTCGAACAACTGTTATCACAAGGTATTGACGTTAATCAAACTGATGATGAAGGCTATAGTGCGCTACAAGCTGCGGCGGAGAATGATCATTTAGATATTGTTAAATTATTGATTTCTAAAGGCGCAGACAAAGACTATAAAAGCGAATTTACCGCATTAGAGCTTGCTGAAATGGCTGAAAATCAACAGATTATTGCGTATTTAAATAGTTTATAGATTCTCAAACAATGTGATGTGAATCAGATATTCTATAGATATAAAAAGAAAACCCCATCATCCTGATGGGGTTTTCTTCGTATTGGTGTGTTAGATCTGACTCCTGTCGAATCTCACGTTCCTGATGCTCAGACGCTTTATTGTTGTTTTATGTCTGGGAAACTTCCTGTTCCCTATAACTACAGAATATAAGACTAGGCTGTGATCGTATAGATGACAATCGCTGTGATTGCTGTAAGCATTTTCCTACAAAGACAACATGGCAATTAATTTACATCAATATTATTTGCCATAAGCCCTTTGCCTTGTGCTTCAGCAATCAAGCGTTCAGCAGATTCACGATTTTTACGCAGTCCTGGCATACGGAACTCAGTATGACCATAGTCATGAATGCGTGTCCAACGTCCACCCCATGTTAAACCTACAGATTCAGCAACAACCCCATATAATTGATAGCCTTTCCATGCCCAAGGATCTCGTTCAGAAATAACAACTTTACCATCTCGTTTAAAGGCAACATCGGCAGCTAAACCAAACTGATGATAGCTTTGATAGGCTTTGGCTAAAGTCGTGGCTGTATTGCCAGATAAACGAGTTTGACGCTCTGGACTACGATAACCTTCTAAAAGCACCATTTCATAACCATGGCGCTCTTTCATGATTTTAAAGACCATCAGTAAACGCTGCTTATAACTTGGGTGCATTTTGTCCCATTTACGGTCAACCATTGCTGTATCGAAGCTGCTACGTTGATCTCCAACCCCTTCATTATCAATAGCTGATGGATTTACACTCGGGAATTGATGATTTGGAACAGGGTTGTCTCTTTCCAATATTTGTGCTTGAACAATCGCAGCATCAATTAAGCTTTCATCCACTGCAGGAGGAGGGGTTAAAACTTCACCATTTAATAGTGCATAAATTTGTGGGTCAGTTTTTCTTAAATATTCTGCTTCAACCTTTGTCGGATCAATTGGTCGTGTAAATGCAAAAACAAGAATGCTGGAAAGTAAAAAGAAACCCGCAATCAAAATCCACCATTGCTGTAAATGCCAATGGGTTTGGGTCTGATTGGCTGAGGCTGCTTGATTCATTTGTTCTGCAAAGTGCTTTGCAGAAGCCAGCTTTCTCTTACCTTGCGGTAAAAGTGCTTTAAGGTAGTCTAAGGTTTTATGTCTAATTTCATAAGACATCAGAAAAGTTAGACCAAGCACCAAAAAGATAAAGCAAATGACAACAAACAAAATCATGGTTTGTTTTCTATGACTTTACGGTCTATCGTCATTTTCACTGTACCTTCAGGGGAAGCTTCTTGCGCTTCCTCTTTTTTAGGTGCGGCTTCTTTTTCAGTAGGTTTAGCAGCAGCTTCTGGCTTTGCTTCTACTTTCGCTTTTGGTACTGGTTTTGCGGTTATTGCCGCTTGTGGTCTGGTTGCAGCTGGCGGTGGCACTGCTGGTTTCGCCTCTGGTTTTAGCATTTGTTCAAACGGAGAGGCATTCGGATTTGGGTTTTTCTGAGCGGCAACCTTATTTTCATGTTTAAAAATCTGATTGAAATCTTTTTCATTGATATGCTGCTTATATGCACCAGCATTTTCATCATGATGATTGGTTGCTGCTTCTTCAGCATGCACGTCACGTAGCTCAGGTTCTTGTGTTGCAACCGAATCTGTATTGGTACTGGCACTTTCTGTTGGGTTCATATTGATAAAAACAAAAAAGAAAATAGCAGAAATAACCATCCCAGCAATTAAACCAAGTAGAAAAACAAATGATTTCCCCAATGTTTTTTTAGCGGGTTTACTTTGTAATATACGAATAGATGTTTGTTTTTCTTGTGTCATAATTCAACCTGTCAAGGCAATTGAATAGTGATATGTGCTTGTTCAGCAGGTGCAGAAATCACATTATTAAATTTCGCAATAGAAGCATTTTCCGTCTTATTCAACATGAATTTTAGGCCAGCGAAAGCCAGTACAGCAAATAACAACAGGAAAATTAAAATCCAAACAAAGGGTAATTCTTTATGAATAATATTTTTGATTTGATCTGGTAAAGCCGCAAAAGGAGAAAAGGCAGTCTTTTTGCCTTTTAAATAATCGATTTCATCACCGACTCGTGCCACAAGATGATTTAAACTTTCAATCGATTCAATACGATACTTACCTTGGAAACCAAGCAATAAGCAATAATGAAAAACTTCGAGTGAAGCCAATCTTTCTTTACCACGAGCACGAATCAGTTCGAGAAACTCAAAGAATCGATAACCTGCAAGTTGTGAACCAAATAAAGTTAATTGAAGTGGACTGATTAACCAATGATTTTGCAGGTTAAAGAATGATGGATCTTGTTGAGTAACAATGGTTTCATCAATTAGGGCACAATATGCATATTTTGCATCATGGATATCTTCAGGAGAAAACTGCAGTTTTTTTGCTTGATGTTCAAAACGATTCAACAAGTCTAAAATTTTGTCTTTAAAGCCGTTTGCATTTTCTGGCACATACTGATTTTTCAATAAGAAAACAATATAAAATCCGTCATGTAGAAGGTCGACTAAATTGGTTGCTTGTGTGATTTTGGATTGTTGCGGTAAAGAACCTCCACCGATTTGTCCATCATCAAACAGTGAGGGGGCAATATTATTCTGGCTCATGACATACTCCTCGCTTAACCATTCATCACTGCAATTAATTCAATACTGATATCTTGGAAACCTGCAGGGACATAAATACAGATGGTCTCAGAATCAAGCATACGTTGATACATTTCATGATGTGGTTCAATTTCAAAATAATTCACACCAGAACGCACCGGGATAGCAGTTGGAATTTGGACTAAATGATGAATTGGGATTGCAGGAAGTGCCGCAACAACACGTTGTTCAACATCGACAGTATTCCCGACTTTGAAACGCAGTGGGACAATTTGAATCAGTTCATGGGTTTGCATCATGCTACTAGAAACAGCGATATAAAGTCTTGATTCTTTAGTGATTTTATCTGTTTCTAAGCTTCCGACCCAATATGATGGGCGAATTTCTTTTAGCGCAATACTGATATAACGACTTGAAATAATCGTATCGAGCAATTCGCGTAGAATTTTATCAAGCTGACTAAAGCTATCTTGCAAGTTATGATGTTGATATTGTGGCAAATGTTCAACTTCATATGCGGTCGAGAATGTCAGCAATGAACCAGTTAAACGCAGAAGTTCAAAAAATAGTTTTTCAGGGTGAATCTGCGGATTTTGTAACAGATGATTCAAGGTCGCATGAGCAGTATTCAGTGCATTGACCAACCAGAATGAAACAATATCACCCGATCTAAATTCAATGAGCTTTTGTTCATTTTCACGGTTATTGGTTTGAATCATTTTAATTTTGGCACGAACAACGTTCAATGTTCGCTTCAAATTTGCCAATAAGGTTTCATTTGACTGAATATGTAAAATTGGTGGGATATATTTTGAATCAATCTCAAAATTCCCTGAACTATGACGTCGAATTTTTCCGATAGCAAGATATAAAAAACCATCTAAATCTTGATTTGGATCTGCTTGAACATCAAAAAGTTTAAATTCAGTTCGGCGTCGAAGAAATGTAATTTCAGCAGGGGATGCATCAGTAAAAAGATCGTGAGTTTCATTCAAATATGAATGGTAGCGAGCAGGTTGTTTATCCTGTTCATCAGAGATGTTCTTTTTATTCGGTTGTAAAATAGGCAATGTTAAGTAGATTAACATTTCCCCACGCAAGTTCAGTTCATCCAATAAAATTGGTTGTGGTAACAGATCTTTGGCCGGCGCTTGGTAAATTTCACCATCCTGCCAAATCATATCGATTTGCTCTAAAGCAAGCACATGTGTGCCCAGTTGTGTTTCGTCAAATCGAAGATTTTTAATTCCATAAGGATAAGGAATCGTTGAACGAATGGTGTGGTTAAGTCGTTGTTCTTGATACGTATCTTGTAATTGGAAGTGTTGTGGTCTTAAAAATAAACCTTCACCCCAAAGAACTTTTTCTGCTTTAAACATAGATGATTACCATTCAGAAGATTCATTATTTTGGTTTACGCCCAATAATTCTTGAATAGAATCAAGGGGATTATCATTTTTAATGACTTGAGTTAACCATTCATGTAAAGGCATTTGGCTCCATTTAATTGTTTTTTGCAGCATATAACTCACAGGACTATGCGGCTCATTGGTTTGAAAGTAATCGGCAATCTCTTGTAAAACCCGCATTGCCTGTTCACGGTTTTGTAAATGGCTTTGTGGTTGAGGTTGAAATGTTTGCGCTTGTGGAATTGGAGCTGAATGCGTTGTTTCTGTTACTGGCATTGTCATTTGAGCTGGGGTATCTTCAACTGCAGCTGTATTGGTGTTGTTTCCAAATGAGTCTGCTTTATAGATTTTTTTCAGGTTCATTTGAATATTTTCAAACTGTGAATCGATACTCGCAAAACTTGGTGCTTCCAGCTCCATTAATGCATCTAATGTTTGTTTGATAATATTCCAATGCTGCAAAATTTCTTGAAATTGCTGATAATTTTGATACTGAAAAGTCCGTGAGGTATTGAATAGCGCTTGATTGAATTGATCTAATTCTAAGGACGCTTCTACACTGTCAGAATCTTCGGCTTGCTTACGACGATTATTCTGTAAATGTAAGAATTTTTCGTATTGGGCAAGTGAATAAAATGGTTGAATGTTGATGAGCGGAACATTCTTTACCAAGCTCGGTAATTGGGTGGTAAAACCTTGCAGTAAGCCTAAGCGTTGATCTAAGTCGTCATCTTCAATTTCAGGATGAATCTTTAACCAGAACTGTTCTAAAACACGGTGACTCAGTTCCAGTCCTTTGATTAAGCCTTCAAAGCCATAGAGGTTTGTCCAAGCTTCTGTAAGCCAGGTTAATAAACGAATATCTTTGGTTTTTTGCGTGAGTAATTGGATTGATTTTTCTGCAACAAATGACCAGTCGGCTTGCTTTGGCTCAGAAATCCAATCACCTTGGTCTAATAAAGGATCATCATGGGTACGTGCTTTTTTGATTTCGTGAAACTCATTGGAAAAAGATAAATCTTCTCCACACGGATGAGCATCAGAAATAGGTTCTAATAAGACGTCTAAATTTATATCCATTTTCTATACTCGTATATATTTAAGCTTCCACAACTTTTGATTTTTTGCTCGACTTTTTCTTTGCTGGCTTCGCTTGTGGATCTAATAGGTAAATGATTTCATCATCTTTAGTATCAATATGAATGACTTTTGGTATTTTTTGTTCAGCCAAAGCCACCAATATTTCAGTGGCCAAAGCAGGTAACACTGAGGCATTTAAAATGTTATCAACATTACGTGCGCCACTATCAACTTCAGTACAACGACTTAGAATTAATTCGATTAAATCATCGCTATATGTCACTTTGGTTTCATACTGCTTTTCGAGTCGTGCTGTAATTTTTCCTAGTTTATGCTCAATAATTCTGACTAATAGATCATCATGTAATGGGAAGTAAGGGACAATTCGCATACGGCCTAAGAATGCTGGCTTAAATTGTTTGTATAAGCTTGGTTTGAGTTGTTCAGTCAGCTCTTCAGCACTTGGCCATTCTTCGACAGGTTGATTTAAGCATGCCTGCATGATGGCATTTGAGCCCGTGTTTGACGTCAGTAATATCGTGGTGTTTTTAAAATCAATCACACGACCTTCACCATCTTCGAGCGTACCTTTGTCAAAAACTTGGTAGAACAGTTCTTGGACATCGCTGTGTGCTTTTTCAATCTCGTCTAATAACACAACGCTATACGGATTACGTCGAACGGCTTCAGTCAAAACACCGCCTTGACCATACCCGACATATCCTGGAGGCGCACCTTTAAGCGAAGAAACCGTATGCGCCTCTTGGTATTCAGACATATTGATGGTGATTAAATGTGACTCACCACCATAAAGTTCATTGGCAAGTGCTAAGGCAGTTTCTGTTTTACCCACACCACTTGGACCGACAAGCATGAAAACACCTTGTGGTTTATTTGGGTCTTCTAAACGTGCTTTTGATGTTTTAATACCTTGAACCAACTGATGTAGGGCATAATCTTGTCCCATCACACGTTTTTCAAGTTTTTCTTCCAGACTGAGAATTTGCTTAATTTCATCATTGACCATTTTACCAACAGGAATACCCGTCCAGTCTGAAATAATTTCATTAATAATTTGGGCATTTACACGTTCAAAGACCAATGGTTGCTGACCTTGTAGCTCAGATAGCTGCTTACGTGTACTGAGAATCTCATCTTTGTTGGAATCAGCCTGTTCAGCAGTTTCTAATGCTTGGATTTTTTGAATCAATGCCAATTCGGCTTGCCATTGTTGTTCTGTTTGCTGAATTTCTTGATCAAGCAATTCCAATGATGATGTTAATTGAGCTAAACGTTCTTCATGAATTGGCTGGTGACGGTGTTCATTTTCAATAATATTGAATTCAAGATTTAAATTATGTTGTTGTGCTTTAAGTTGATCAAGTTTGACCGGTTGAGCATTTTGGGTTAGCGCAACACGAGCCGCAGCGGTGTCAAGCACACTAATGGCTTTATCCGGGAGTTGGCGGCCACTAATATAACGATGTGAAGAATGAACAGCGGTGATAATCGCTTCATCATCAATGCGTAAATTAAAGTGATTGGCCATCACTGGAATCATGGCACGTAGCATATCGATCGCGACTTCTTCAGTCGGTTCTTCTACTTTGACCACTTGGAAACGACGACTTAAAGCAGCATCTTTTTCAAAATATTGTTTGTATTCAGCCCAAGTTGTTGCTGCAATTGTGCGTAATTCACCGCGCGCAAGTGCAGGTTTTAATAAGTTCGCAGCATCATTTTGCCCAGCTTGGCCGCCCGCACCAATCATGGTGTGAGCTTCATCAATAAACAAAATAATTGGATGAGAAGACTGTTGTACTTCTTGAATCACTTGTTTTAAGCGGTTTTCAAACTCACCTTTAACACTTGCACCCGCTTGTAACAGGCCCATATCCAAAGAGTGTAATTGGACATTTTTTAACGCATCGGGCACTTGGTTCTGTGAAATTTTTAATGCCAGACCTTCTACAACAGCCGTTTTTCCCACACCAGGTTCACCCGTTAAAATAGGGTTGTTTTGACGACGACGCATCAAGATATCAAGCATTAAACGGATTTCATATTCACGACCAATGACTGGATCAATCCCACCTTTTTGGGCTTTTTCAGTCAAATTAATGGTGAACTGATCTAATGCAGGTGTCTTTTTGCTCGAAGCGGAATTGTCTGTTGGCTGATTCTTAAGTTCAGCTTCTTGTTCTTGAGAATTTGTTGGAATATTTTCGGCGCTGTTTACACAAATTTCCAAAAATTTATGCTTCATCGTATCGATTGGAAACAGATCAAATAAGCTCGATGCTCGAATAGCAATTTGGTAAAGATCAGATGCTGTTAAAAGTGCAATCAATAAATGACCGCTTCGGATCACTGGGTCTGGTTCAGCCGAAGCAAGTAACCAAGCTTGTTCAAGAAGTCTAACAATTGATTTGGAAAAAATAGGTGTACGGGTATTTCCTTTAGGAAGTTGAGAAATACACTCTAATAAATCCGTTAAAAGTGCATCTTTTGAAATTTTGTATTTATTAAGTAGAATTTCAAGATCATTGGATTGTTGTTCTAATAATTTGACAAAAAAATGTTCGATTTCGATTTCAAAATTTTGATGGTTTACACATAAGTTGGCGGATTGTTCTAAAGATGTACGTGAAGATGCTGATAACTTTTTAATCAAAACTTTTAGATCTGTCATTTTCTGTCTCTCTCAAAAAACTTTATTTCTAGGCAAATAAATTCTAAATTTTCTAGCCTATAAATTTGGCATTAAAATTAGTATATTGAAATCAAATATTTAATAATTTTTTAAAAATCACTGGAAATATTTTACATAAAAAAAAACTTTTGTGAAGACAGGATATTATGTATATTATGCAACCAATTAAAAAAGTCATTTTTATCAAACGGTTAAAATATTGATACGAAATTTAACTTGACGAGGGTACGTTTTTTTAGTCTTATTTTTAAGTCTTTAACGAAATTGCTTAATTATACATATTTATAAAACATCAAAAGTAAATCTATTGAATAACTGAATCAAGTAAATATTGAGGTTGGATTTTGAAGAATTTTATTCCATATATTTTAGTTCTTGGCGCATCATTGGCGACTACATTTGTCTACGCGGATGATGAAATCAAACTAAAAAGATCCTGTATAAAAGATTACCCAATGGTCGAGGGAGAAACCAATCCTGAGTTGTTGGCGGTCTATTCACAATTGTGTGATAAGAAAAATAAAGACAATAAAAACAAACTGTTGGTCTCAGCGGCAGAGAAGTTTCAGCAAATTGGAAAAAATGATAAAGCCATCCAAATTGTCAATTATTTAGAAACGCAAAACATCCAAAGCAATGAATTAACGGATGTCAAATTCCTTGCAGGAATTGGCTTAGCTTCTGACGCATTGAATAAAATGCGCACACGTGAAATGAGATATTTGACTGAGGATAAAACCTATCCTGTTGCGAAAAGTTTTACTGACGCAGTTAGACAAGCAATGCCAGCAGCAGTTTTGGTTGAAAAAAATCAGGAAAGTGCCCCAGTTGTAGAGCGTGCTCGTCCACAGAAGGTAAGTCGCCCTCAGAAGAACCGTGCTACACCAACACGCTCAACGCCTGCTGCAAAACCAGCGACAAAGCCTACTGCGACGCCAGCGAAACCGAAGTCTACGTCATCAGCACCAAGACCGAACTTCCCAACATAATTTATTGCCCAAATTAATGGATAACAAAAATGTCAAAACGTGAAAGTGTACAGAAGAAATTACAGCGAATCCGACCACCACGTGTTCAACTGACTTATGATGTTGAAGTCGGTGATGGTAAAGAAATTAAAGAGTTACCTTTTGTTGTAGGTGTTTTAGGTGACTTTTCTGCTGCTTCTGAGTTAGAAAAAACTAAATTAAAAGATAAAAAATTCATTAATGTCGACTTAGAAAACATTGATGAAGTGATGGAGTCGTTGTCTCCTCGTGCCGCATATCAAGTTGAAAATACGCTGACTGAAGAGGGTGGGCGTATGTCGGTCGACTTAACCTTTAAATCGATGGAAGATTTCAGACCAGAACAAGTGGTACAACAAGTAGAACCATTGAGAAAATTAGTTGAAGCTCGTGAACGCTTAACGGATTTGAGAAACAAGATTTCAAATAGTGAGCGTTTGGAAGATTTACTTGATGAAGTCTTACAGAATACTGATCAGATTCGTAAATTAAGCGCTGAGGCGGGTCCTGAAAATGAGTAATTTACAAACCAATACTGTGCAAGATGCAGCCGTAGAAGAAGTAAGTTTACTTGATTCTATTGTGGAGCGTAGCCGCATTGCACGTAATGATGAAGAGCATGACCGTGCGAAAAGCTTGATTGGTGAATTAGCCAAAGAAGTGATGGCAGGAACAATCACTGTTTCAGAAAATATGTCTTTATCGATTGATAAGCGTATTGCTGAAATAGATGCGTTGATTTCAAAGCAGCTCAGTAAAATCATGCACAATGAGCAGTTTCAAAAAATTGAATCGACTTGGCGTGGTTTGTATTACTTCTGTCAGGAGTCACCTTCAAATCCATTGATCAAAATTCGTATGTTAAACACAACGAAAAAAGAATTGGTTAAAGATTTCCAAGGCGCGACAGATTTCGATCAAAGTACCTTATTTAAAAAAGTTTATGAAGAAGAATACGGTTCATTCGGTGGCGCACCTTATGCGACATTGATCGGTGACTTTGAGTTTGACCGTACTCCTTCAGACATGTATCTGTTAGAACAGATTTCACATGTTGCAGCAGCGGCACATGCTCCGTTTATTTCGGCAGCAAGCAGTAATATGTTAGGCCTTGAATCATTTACAGATATTGATCGTCCTCGTGACGTTTCAAAAGTATTTGAAACAGCAGAATATGTACAGTGGCGTTCTTTCCGTGAAAGCGATGACGCTCGTTATGTTGCGTTGACAATGCCACGCGTTTTAGGCCGTTTGCCTTATGATCCAAAAGAAGGTTGGGCGACTGAAGGCTTTAACTTTGTGGAAGAAGTTTCAGGGCAAAACCATGATGAATATTTGTGGATGAATGCAGCTTATGCGTTTGGTACTCGTTTGACCAATGCATTTGACCTCCATGGTTGGTGTGCTGCGATTCGCGGAGTTGAAGGTGGTGGTATGGTCGAAGGCTTACCAGTACATACTTTCAAAACCAATGATGGTGAAGTTGTATTTAAGTGCCCAACTGAAATTGCGATCACTGACCGTCGTGAGAAAGAGTTGAGTGACTTAGGTTTTATTCCACTTGTTCATTGTAAAAATACAGATTACGCAGCATTTTTTGGTGCACAGTCTACGCAAAAACCGAAGAAGTATGACAGTGATACGGCAAATGCGAACTCATCATTATCGAGCCAGATCCAATACATCATGGCAGTTTCACGAATTGCACATTATTTAAAAGCAATGATGCGAGATAAAGTCGGAAGCTTTGCTTCAGCGGGTAATGTAGAAGCATTTTTAAATGAATGGCTATCACAATACGTATTGCTTGATGATGGTGCTTCACAAGAAGCTAAAGCGCAGTATCCATTGCGTGAAGCTTCTGTAAAAGTTGTAGAGAATCCTGCAGAGCCAGGGCACTACAAGTCTGTGGTCTTCTTAAGACCGCATTTCCAGCTAGATGAGTTGTCGGTTTCTTTGCGACTTGTCACTGAGTTACCTCAGTCCTCGAATTAAAATAGAGCGTGGCTAAATAATAACTTTAAAAAATAAGGGTAATCCAATGAAAGATATATACGTTCAATTCCAAGGTAAGTACAAGGTTGATGGCGAGTCACGTGATTCTGAGCACAAAAATTGGCTAGAAGTTAATTCTTGGTCTCATAATATTCGTCAGCCGAAATCTGCGACTTCTTCAAGCGTTGGTGGTCATACTGCTGAACGTGTAGAACACTCAGATATGCTTTTTGTTAAAGATTTGGATGCAACTAGTCCAAAACTTTGGGAAGCTTGTTCTGCGGGTTATACATTTGATGAAGTTCAAATTGACTTCTACCGTGCAAATGGTGACAAACGTATTAAGTACCTTCAAATCAAACTTAAGCATGTACTTGTTTCAAGTGTAACGCCTACGGTAAATGAAGAAGGTGTTCCAACTGAAGCATTTGGTCTTAAATATGCTGCGGTTGAGTGGACTTATAATCAACAAGATATTAACGGTTCTGCTAAAGGTGCCGTTACTAAGAAATGGTCTCTTTCTAACAATACAGCATCTTACGCTGCTTAATTGTTTGTTGGAACAGATAGGGACTCGGGTCCCTATCTGTTTCATATTATTAGAATATACATTATGAATTTAGATCAACTATACCCATATGGATTTCGATCTACACTATTTGATCGTTTAATTGTTGAAGATGATTATATTAAAGGGCTTTCGATTCATGAGTTAAGAGAGTCTGTTGCTCATGATTTAGAAGATTTATTAAATACACGAATTGCCAAGCTAGATTTGGAAATCGATGATTTTCCTTTAGTGAAAAAGTCTATTGTACAATTTGGCATTATTGATTTTGTTGGGCTTTCCACAGCGAATCCAACCGATCGAGATACTATCTGCCAGTCCATAGAACAATCGATTGCTGCACATGAACCACGCTTAAAACAAATTAAAGTAGAAATGCAGTTAGATGACCAAAATGTTGGTTCGTTATGCCTAAGCATTCAAGCTTATTTAAATATCCATCCACTTTATGAACCTGTAATTTTTGATGCCTTACTTAAGCCAACAACACAGCAATATGTGATTTCTGCCAGATCTTAAAATAAAGTAGGTATGTCGTGATAGAAGAACTTTTACCGTATTATGAAAAGCAATTACAAGAATTTGGACAGCAGTCGCGTGCCTTTGCAGATAAATACCCAAAAATTGCACAACGATTATCTTTAAATCAAGAACAAATTGATGATCCACATATTGAACGCCTGATACAGGCATTTTCTTTAATTGCCGCACGTGTTGATAAAAAGTTAGCTGATAGTTACGACATCTTTACACGTTCTTTATTTGAGGTGATGTTTCCTCAATATTTACGCCATTTCCCGGCGTGTTCAGTTGTGAGTTTTGAAGACTTAAACAAGCAAAAACAATTGACAGATGTTCACATTATTCCCAAAGGAACCACTTTAAAATCGAGAAGTTTCAAAGGTGTCCAATGTGAGTTTAATACCAGTGCTGAAGTTAAATTACTACCAATCCAACTGGAAAGCCTGAGTTTCCAAACCAATCCTAGTGCACATATTCATTTAAACCAAAATGCGACATTAAATTTAAAATTTGAGTTATTAAACCCTGTTAAAAATTGGTTGAAAAATGAAAAGCTCCCCATTTATTTGGATGCCATTTCAAACTTTCCTTTGCAAGTTCTAGATCATATCTTTCATAAAGAGACCAGTTTTAGTCTTCGTATCAATCATAAAGTTGTGGCGATAAAAAATCCGTTTGAAGTGATGGGTTTTGATGAAAATGAAAGTTTATTGCCGGTTGATCAACATACCCATCATGCTTACCGATTATTAATCGAATATTTCTGCTTTCCTGAAAAGTTTAGTTATTTAAATTTGAATTTAGATTTTTTAAAATTATTAAAAGAAGAAAATCTAAGTTTTGAAGTGCAGATCCATTTAAAACTGAATTTAAATGACCAAGCCATTATTCGCAATTATTCAGAATTGAATGTGGCAAATTTTAAGTTATTTACCAGCCCTGTTGTCAATTTGTTTGAGAAGCAAGCTGAGCCACAAAAAATCAATCATAAAAACTTAGAATATCCTTTGATGACGGATGCACATCATCCTGAGTTCTATCAAGTGTATTCAATCGTTGAAATGAATTTGATCCGTGAAAAAAGCAACCAAGATCAAGTGGTTTATCCAATTTTACCTTTCTTTGCCATGAGTCATTATCACGGTGATGATATTCAGTTTTTTTATGCATTAAATCCAACCGTTTTACAAAATCAATATGTCGAAACGGGCTATTCGATTATTTCTAAACAATTAGAACCGCACAGTATTAAGTCTGATTTTGTCAGTTGTAAATTGTTATGTTCCAATCGTGAATTACCGCACGAAGCTTTGGGTCAGTCAAATAATGTCTTGAATTTGAATGACAGTACCGTTGCTCGTCGTGCATTGGTGTTAAAAAGACCTACTGCACCGTTCCAATTTGAAAAAAATAAGAATGAACAATGGCGTATTATTTCGCATCTTTCATTAAATACTTTAGCGTTAATGAAGGGTGATGCTGTCAGCCATATTAAAGAATTATTAGAGCTTTATAACCTACCAAAATCTAAAGAAAATCATTTAATTATTGATGCAATTAAAAAAATTGAGTTTGAAATCACCAATAAACTGGTTGAAGCCAAACCCTTTCCAATGTTTGTACGTGGGGTGAAGGTTTTAATGGATGTAGATGTCCAAGTTTTTAGAGGGCATAGCTTATATATTTTCAGCGAATTGATCAGTCATATCTTTAACTTAAAAGTACAGATGAACAGTTTTGTTGATGTTTTTGTTCGAGATTTAAATACAAAACAGGAGTTATACCAATGCGTACAGAACGTTGGTGGCAAGAAGCTTCTGTAATTGATGAGCTTTTTAAAACCCCGACAGCTTTTGAATTTATCCAAACCACACGATTATTTAGACATGCGCCCAATACCGCTGTTTTAAAGAATTGGTCTGACGATTTTCTTTTTGAAAGTTCATTAAATTTGAACTTCCCAAAACATGAAATTGAATTACTTGAACAACAAGACGAAAAAATCCATCTTACTAATTTGATTGTCGGTTTAACTGGTATGCAAGGCGCAATGCCGTATACTTATACCAATAAAGTGAAACAAGCACCGCGTAAACAGCGTGTTGAAGTTCAAAAATTTTTAGGCTTATTTAATCATAAGCTTACAGCTCAATTTGTTGAAGCCAGTTTAAGTTATAACCTGCCTGTACGTTATGAGGTTGAGAAAGAAAATAATTACTTAGAAATCCTGCATGCATTAAATGGTTATATTCGAACACAACATCAACAGAGTGATTTAGACGATTATTTTGCTGAATTTTCTGGGCTGATGCAGGGGCAAAACAATACAGCCCATGCACTAAAGACAATGCTGACCTGCGTATTCAATCAACAGGTTGAAGTCAAAGAATATATTACCGAAAAGTTTAAACTCGGCGATGACCAGAAAACTACATTGGGAGGCAAGCAACCCTTTTTGTTAGGTGTAAATACTTTTTGTGGAGAAACGATTCGACAAATTGATGGAAAAATTGAGATTCAAATTGGACCATTGAGCCATGCACAGTATTTAGAATTTTTACCCAAGAAAAAATTGAGTAAGAAGTTAAAGAAAATTCTGCAAAGTTGGTGTAGTCCCACCTTACTTGTCGATCTACGTTTAGTCTTGGCAAAAGAGGAAGTCCAGCCTTTACAACTGAGTTCAACAACACAAATCGGTTTGGCACAAGGTGCCTTTGTGATGCCAAAAACTCAAAGTGACAATGATGAAACGTGTTATGCACTGATTGGAGTGTCATAAGTGATCAAAATAATTTTAGGAACTTTAGTCAGCACAATATTACTGGTTTCGGTAATCGTGGTGTTTTATTGGCGTGATATCAAATATGACCCAAATGGGCAAGATTTTCTGATTTTCTTTGGGGTGATTCCAGCGGCGATTACTTTGTTAATTCTAAGCCCAATGTTGATAAAAAAGATTTATCAAAGCCGCCAAGAGAAGAAAGAACAACAAAGAATTGAGGCAGAACAAAGTTCAGAACAACAACAAACCACTGAAGCTAAAGTTGAAGAAAAAATTGAATGGGTAGACTTGAAAGTTTATTCAGCGACAAGTTTAAGTGCCTTAGGCGAAAATGAAGCACAGCTTGATCAGCTTCAAGATGTGGCAAGTCCTGAACTTGATTCGCAATTGGTCAATGGTTATGGCTTACCGATTCTTTCATTCCGTGTTCAAGAGATTGAAGAACCGTTAGAGGATGAGGCATCTAGTCTTTCCAGTCGTCAAAAGCGTATAAGTGCATTAATTCAGCAGCAATTAGAACAGAATACTGAAACTTTATATCAAATTGCAGAGCACCTAAAAAACTCAGCACTCTTTTATGATGCGAAACTTGCACATGAATATCGTATGCATCCTGCTTGGATTGACCCTCATCGTGACTATGAGGATGAGCCGATAGAACAACAGGTCGCAGAAGCAGTACCTCGACTTAATCGTTTGAATATTCATATTATTTTGCCAGAAAATTTATTCCATAGCTGGGATGAAAGTTCAGCTTCAGAATTGGTTCATCATTATCTTACTGAACTGGGCATTCTCGATCAGCAATTTGGCACTGAATATCATTATTGGGGGGAAACAACTGCGTATAAAGACTGGATTAAGTTGCTGAAAAGAACCCAACTCCTAGATGCTGAGGCATCACTGTTTATTGCAGTAGATTCAGAAATTGATCAAGAAACCATAGATGATCGGACGTGGATGACTGAAAAATATATTCCATCTGAGTATATCAGTACCTGTTGTATGACAAATACTCAGGTCGAATTGCAAAATTTACAAGCAATAAAGTATATTCGAATTGCTTTAAATTCTGATCAGGCATCTAAAACATTAAAAGAGTTGAATTTAGACCAAGCAGAACAGTTTGATCAAGAACAGCCCTTTGTCTTGGTCTTAGACGACCCATCAGAGATCAAGCTGTTAAAGAAACTTGAACAAAACTTTGCCGAAACAGCGATTGAAGCGCATCATTATCTTTACAGTAAAAATAGCCTAGGCCATACCCAACCCTTAGCCAAAGTTTTTGGTTTTATGTTGAGTTTGCACTTTAAAGATGAGTTGTACGGTTATGTTTATAGTGCTGAACATCAGCAAACCCAAGTGCTTGTTGGGACTGAGTTTGCATAGAACTTACAGATAAATTTAGAAAGAAATAGAGAAAATGATACAAACAATTTTAAGCTATGCATGGCAGTACATCACAAATCCGAAACTGGTGATTGCACTTTCGATTCTGGTGGCGCTCGTTTCTTCATATAGTGTAGTGCCGCGTCAGTACTTCTTTATGATGGTTGCAGCTTACATTCTTGGATTGGTGATTTACGGCATCTACTGGTTGATCCAGCGCCGTAAACATGCAGAACAAGGTGAAGCATTGGCTGAAGCGATTCAACAAGACACCACTGCTGAATATGGAAAACAAAAAGATAAAGAAGAATTAAATCTGATCAATCAGCAGATGAAAGATTCGATCCAATTGATTCGTAAGTCTAAATTGGGTGATAAAAGTGGTAACGCAGCACTCTATGAGTTGCCTTGGTATATGGTGATTGGTAACCCTGCTGCGGGAAAAAGCTCGGCAATTTACCATTCTGGACTAAAATTTCCCTTTGAAGAGACCCATCAAAAAGTGGTGTCTTCAGGACTCAGTGGTACCCGAAACTGCGATTGGTTTTTCTCAACAGAAGGGGTATTGCTGGATACAGCTGGTCGATACTCTGTGTATTCTGAAGACCATTCAGAATGGTTAGGCTTTTTAAATATTCTGAAAAAGAACCGCTCTAAAGCGCCGATCAATGGCTTAATTGTGATTGTTAGTGTGGCTGAGTTGGTCAGTCAAAGCCCTGAAAAATCGATCAAATTGGCGAAAAGTTTAAGAGCGCGTATTCAAGACTTAACTGAACGTTTAGAAATTTTTGCACCTGTTTATTTGGTCTTTTCTAAAATGGATTTGATTGCAGGATTCACTGAATTTTTTGAATGTTATGAATCCGCTGAGTTTGATCAAGTGTGGGGTGCGACCTTACCTTATGACTCTGAATCATCACAGAATGCTGTAGAACATTTCGAGAAGCACTACAATATTTTATATGATGGATTAAAAGGGGTCAGTACCACCCATTTAAGTCGCCGTCATGCGCAAAATATTTCACCAAGTGTGATGACTTTCCCACTTGAATTTAAGACTTTAAAACCTGTATTAAAAACGTTTATTGGTACTTTATTTGAAGAAAATCCGTATCAGTTTAAACCAGTCTTCCGTGGCTTTTACTTTACCAGTGCTTTACAAGAGGGCGTGATAGAAAGCCCGATGACGGAACAAATTGTTGATGATTTTCAGCTGACTAAAATCCCCAATAGCGAACATGGTATTCCACAAAATTCAATTTCTCAGAATCATGGCTATTTCTTAAAAGGTTTATTCTCAGAAGTCATTCTCAAAGATAAAAACTTAGTTAAACAACATATTAACCCGACCACAAAACGTAAACGTTATTTGGCGTTTATTGCATCATTATTGGGTGTTTCCATCATTTTAGGTCTATGGGTATGGTCTTATCGTAATAACCAACAATTGATTGCAGATGTTCAAGCCGATTTAAATAAAGTTGTGCAAATGGAGCAAACTTCGGGTCAAGAGCTCTCTACCCAAATCGATGCTTTACTGATTTTGCAACAACGTTTAGAGCAATTAGATGATTTTGATCAGCATCGCCCATTGAAGTTTTCGTTTGGTCTATATCAAGGCAATGACTTAAAAGAAAAATTAAAAGCTGAATATTTAAAAGGTGTGAAACAGATTGTTTTAGCGCCGAGTCAGCAAAACATTGCACAATATTTACAACGTGTAAAAGGCAATGAGCAGACGCTTAAGCAAAATCATGTCAATGTAGAAATTAAACAAGCGTCTTCGACACAGATTGCATCAGAACCTTCTGATACCAATCCACAAGATGCCTACAATGCGTTAAAAGCCTATTTGATGATGAGCAATCCACAATATATGGATGCGAGTCATTTAAGTGACCAAGTCACTCGCTTTTGGCGTTCATGGTTAGACACCAATCGTGGGCAAATGCCACGTGGCGAAATGATTCAAAAAGCTGAAAAAATATTGAGCTATTCAATGACTTTAGCCAATGATAAAAAGTTTCCAGTGTTAGAGTCTGATGCGCAATTGGTCGATCAAACCCGTCAAGTGTTGCTCTCTGTTGTACGTGGAATGCCAGCACGTGATCGCGTTTATAATGAAATTAAAATGCGCGCGGCTGTTCGATTCCCTGCGGTGACGGTGGCGCAAATTGTCGGTGAAACCAATCGTAATGTCATGCTCGGTGGTTATGCATTGCCTGGTATATTTACCCAAAAAGCATGGGATGAATATGTCGATAAAGCTATTGAAGAAGCTGCGAATAAGCCAACAGATACCAAAGATTGGGTGTTGAATAGTACCCAGTCAGATGATTTAACTTTTAGTGGTAGCCCTGACCAAATTCGTAAACAGTTAACCCAGTTGTATAAGCAAGAATATATTGCTGAATGGAAGAAGTTTATTAATGCTACCCATTATGCAAAAGGTGCTGATTTTGTTCAGCAAGCCAAGGTCATGGATGTGTTGGGTGAGCCACAAAACTCTCCAATCCGTACCTATATTGACCGTGTTGCAAAAGAAACCAGTTGGGATAATCCTGTTGTTCAAGCTGAACTGGCTGCACCACAAACTGGCTTTATTGCTTGGTTTAAGCGTAAAGTTTTAGGTCAAGGTAAAACGGATGATATCCAACGTGCATCCAATCAAGCACAAGGGCAGATTTCTCAACAATTCCAAGTATTCTACCAATTGGTCCGTAAACGTGATGATTTACAGAACAAATCACTGCTGGATGATTATTTACAGAATATGGCGCAAGTCAGAAGTAAGCTGAATGATCTACGCAGTGCAGGTGACTTTGGTCCAAGTGCTTTAGCCTTAGCGAAACTGACCATTAATGATCAAAGTTCAGTTTTCAACACCACTCAAAAAGTCGTCGATGAAAAATTGACGGTTGGTTTGGGTGAGTTGGATCAGCAAATGGTTCAAAAATTGTTGGTGAGTCCATTAACTCAATCTTTTGACAGTTTGTTGACCCCAGCACAGGACGAAATTAATAAACTTTGGACCTTGCAGGCTTTCCAACCATTTAGCCAAACACTTTCGCAAAAAGTTCCATTTAACTCTTCTGGAACCATTCAAGCGACCAGTAGTGAAATTAGCCAAATTTTTGGTGATAACGGCAGCATTTCTAAATTTGTAAAAGAAACCCTTGATCCATTCGTTATTCGTCGTGGTTATACGTTGTCATCGAAGACATGGAAAAACATGGGTATTGGTTTAAATCCTGAATTCGTGATGAATTTTGAGCAATATACCACACCAATTAATGGTGCTTCTACGGGAGCAGCAGGTGGTGCTCCAGTTGCAGCCAATCAGTCAAATTTCCAATTCTATCCAATCCCTAACAATAAATTATTGTCCTATACCATTGATATTGATGGGCAGCGCTTGGTTTATGAAAATGGCATCCAACAATGGGTTAACTTCATGTGGCCAAATCCTGGTGCAATACCGGGAGCACGTATTACTGCAATCGATTTAGATGGGCAAATCCATACCATATTTGATGAGCCGGGTGAATACGGGATCAATAAATTAATTGATAGCGCACAACGTAAGTCATTGAATGGAAGCTTTGAAATGACATGGGCAAGCAAACAAAACAGTGATTTGTTTGTGAAACTTCAATTCCGTTTAATTAGTGGTAATGCTTCAAATCCAATTGGTTCTAATCGTGGCTATGTTGGATTAAAACTGGTTGATCGAGTCACAAGTCCTAAAGCACCATTGGTTGTTGCAGCACAGGCAGCGCCTGTTACCGTAAGTGCAAACTCACCAGCAGCTTCACCATTTGGCGGTGCGACTGCACCGACAGCAGCTGCACCTAAGCCTCAGACAACCGCACCAGCAAGCCCAACTGCGGCACCTGCTGGCAATGCGGCAAATGCTGCCGGAAAAGGAGTGGCTCAATGATTCAAGGGAACGATTTGACGCGAGGGATTAAAGTATGCAAACGATAAAGTCTACACCGTTGTATTATGGAAAATGTCCCGCACGTGGTGATTTTCTGAAAACAAAAGGGCAATATTCATTGATTCAAGTGATTGATCAATGGATTACGGAAGCTTTAGAGCTTGCAATGCGAGAAGAAAATTTTAATCAAGCTTATGAATCATTAGCACCTTTAGACTTCTTTATCGCAAACCCTAAGGAAAGAATGTTTCTTGCGGCAAATATGGTGACCAGTGAAGACAGTTCTGGTCGTCAATTTCCAATGGTTTTAAGCCAGTTATTAGAAGTTGATCACCCCTTTCAAAACTTACTCTATGCGCCGTTTAAATATAAACTGGTATTGATTGATTTATTTCAAAAAAATCGAAGCATCCGAACCATTCGTGATCCTGAAGTATTGATCAATAAGCTGGGTGAAATTGATCGTGAAATACAGGTTCTACCTGAATTAAAAACGCAGGACTTTTTTGAAAATCATACCATGCATTCATTTGCACAAATGATGAAGATCACGCCTTATGAATTGGCACAAAGTATGTTGGGTTTGGGCTTATTACTACAGCCGGTGCTTAAACACGGTACCAGTAAGTTATCTAAGGTGCTTATTTTACCGATTAATAATCATAATTATTGCTATGAAATTGCTGCCTTTTGGGTCAACTTAATCGGACGCTTTTTAGAAAAAAGTAATACAGAGATCTTAATTGGTATTCTTCACCAAGAGTCTCCAATTTTATTATTTGGCTTCCAAGGGGCAGATATCACGGCTTTGAGTAATATTTTCACTCAAAATATGCAAAATGATCATTGGGTATCTTTGGTCAAACCGTTATGGATTGATGCCTATTTGGAACAGAATGCAGGTCTAGCAGCACTAGAACAGTCTTTATGTGAACGTCAATTGAGTCTGGTTCAAGGCATGAAAATTTTTAGACAAACATTTATAGATGAATAATGATATGAAAAATAAACAAGTCAAAATATTGAAAAAATTTGCGCTTATTTCTAGCTTATTTTGTTCATTCAATGTGTTTGCTGCCCCGATTGTGGTTGAAGGTGCTGTGCCGAATGACATGACCAAACAAGCAATCTTGGCGAAATTAAAAGCGGTTTATGGTGATGATCAAGTTGTTGATAAAATCCAAATTCGAGCCGTATCCGCACCGAATGGCTGGAGTGATTCGGTTACTCGTGTGATTACCCCAGATTTAAAGAAGATTAGCCAAGGTAAGCTCTCTGTACGAGGCACGCAAGTTGAATTGGTTGGGAAAATGGGTGTGCAAACTGATATTCAGCCAACCACCAGTTTATTCCAATCCTTAGTTCAACCACCTTATCGATTTAATTCACAAATTTCAGTGAATGCTGCTGAGCAATCTGTGATTGATAATGCATTAAAAAATCGAATTATTGAGTTTGAATCTGGCAAAGCCGTACTTACCCCAACAGGTACACAAATCTTAGACGAGATGGTGGTTGCATTAAATAAAGTCCAAGGTAAAAATGTTAAAATTGTGGGGCATACTGACAGCCAAGGTAATCCACAGAAGAATCAGGATTTGAGTTTGCAACGTGCTGAAGCGGTGAAGCAATACTTAACTACGAAAGGCATTGCACCGACTCGTTTAAGCACAGCTGGTCTGGGTTCAACCAAACCTGTTGCTGATAATGCAACTGAAGATGGGCGTAAAAAGAACCGCCGTATTGAGTTCGATGTTTTATAAATTTTTATTCAATAACAAAACAATAAAAGGTAGGCACTATGGCACTTCCATATATCACGTTAGGGTCACCCACGACAGGTGGTGGAAAAATTATTTCTGCTCAGTCTTCTTTTCTGATTGATGGTAAAGCGATTGCGTGTGTAGGGGATAAGGCGACCTGTCCCAAGCATAAATGTGTCGCCAGCATTGTTGCAGGTGATAATCATATGTTGGTGATGGGGAAGCCCGCTGCTCAGCATAATTCACCTTTATCTTGCGGATGTAAATGTATTGGTGATCAGTCATTAACAGTTGGGCAAAATTAAAAAGTCCAAGTTATAAAAAAAGCCCCATCATCCTGACGGGGCTTTTTCGTATTGGTTCGCTAGGTAAACTCCTGTTCTACCTCACTTCCTGATGTACAGACTGATTATTATTGTTTTATGTCTGGGAAACTTCCTGTTCCCTATGACTATAGAATAGGGGATTTGCTTCAACTTCCCTAGCCGTCAATACATGCAAGTGATGTAAGCTAAAGCGTACAATGTGATTTTAGACATTGGCATATTGGATGAGTTTGTTTACCACAGATTTGACTGCTTTATTATCAAACTCATTTCCCTCAAAGGTTTCACTCTTACCACGTTGTCCAATATCTCGCAGTTCAATGACAGCATTAGAGTCAATCATGCCAATAAAAGCACAGACTTGTTTGATTTGATCAATTGAACGTGAACCGTTGGTACCGCCATAACTGACAAAAGCCGAAGGTTTGCTCTGCCATTCTTTATAAACGAAGTCGATGGCATTTTTCAGGACAGGACTATAGCCGTGATTGTATTCTGGTGTAATGAAAATAAACGCATCTCCAGAAGCAACTTTTTTCGCCCATTCTTGCTGTTTAGGCTGATCATAGATTCCTGAGGCGGGTGAGTTTTTTCCGGCAAAGAAAGGTAAATCCCATTCTTTTAAATCTACAATTTCAACATTGAGGGTACTGAAGTCGAGTTTTTGGATTTCTTTAAGTAACCATTCTGCGACTTTAATCGCAACACGACCTTCTCGAATACTGCCCACGATGATTTGGATATTCATTTATTTTCATCTCTATTTTTCTATTAAAACATTATGCGCAATCAAGGTCATAGGTACAGTAGTGATTTGTATATGATTTTAAAATTTTGAGTTAACAATAAGATTGATCAGGATTTGAATTTCCATTCTAATAAGGAAAATTTTAATTTTGAATAGATATGAAAGACGACATTGCACTGATTATAGCTTTACCCAATGAATCTAAAGGGTTATTTGAACAAGCAGGTATCACTGTCCACTATAGCGGGATTGGCAAGATTAATGCAGCCTATACGGCATTCGATGTTATTCAAAAAACCAGCTGTAAAACCATACTGAATTTAGGTAGTGCAGGAAGTTCTTTCTTCGATGCCCATGAGTTGATTGAAGTAAAAACTTTTGTGCAACGTGATATGGATGTTTCCCCACTCGGTTTTGATGTGGGCGTTACGCCAATGGATGAGCATTTTCCAGGCGAAATTCATTTAGAATCGTATTTTCCACATTTAGCGCAGGGTGTTTGTGGTACAGGGGATAGTTTTGAAACAGGACAACCCAAAGTGAGCTGTAACTTGGTCGATATGGAAGGCTATGCACTGGCTAAAGTCTGTAAAAAATTAGATGTGCGTTTAGTTTCGATTAAATACATTACAGATGGTGCAAATGACACCGCACATTTAGATTGGGAAGATAATTTATTATTGGGTGCGCAAAAGTTGTTAAAACTATATCAGTCTATTTATTAAAGACTTAGTTTGTTTGAGTATTATATAAAGTTTAAAATTGAGTCTTGGCGACCATAGAACTCTATGGCCGTTTGCCAAAATAACCAATAAGTATATTGGATGATTAATTGCGCGGTAACACACCATATAAAGTCATATGGATTGTATGTTCAATTGCGCGTTGACACATACTTTTATTACGCAAAGTTTTACCAGTCACCATTTCAATTTGAGTACTAAAGTCTGCATAATTTTGAGTCAATGCCCAAATATTAATAATCAGCAATTCAGCATCGATTTGATCTGATATTTTACCTTGCGCCTGCCAGTTTAAAATCACTTTAGCTTTGCGTTTAAAGAGCTTTTTAAGCGGGCCTTTGAGGATCGGTAAAATATGTGGTGCGCCTTGAATCACTTCTAACGCGAAAAGTTTTGAAGCTTTAGGCTGAGTTCTAGAGATTTCAATTTTGGTCATGATGTAATGTGACAAAGCTTCTGTCGGTTCCAATTCTGACTCAAGCGACTGCAACGGTGCTAACCATTTCTGCATAACTGTCGTTAGCACTTCAACATATAAGGCTTCTTTATTTTCATAGTAGTAGAAAATATTGGATTTATGCATATCTGCTAATTGAGCGATTTCATCTAGACTTGCGCCGTTGAAACCATAGACAGAAAATACGTCAAGTGCAGCATTGAGCAGCTGCTGGCGTTTTTGAGCACTCTTTTTTTGTTCCATCGCATCTTTAATCGAAAAACTGATTATTAAATTGTACGGTAAAATGTTTGATTTGTGCACAGAAAGCAGCATTATTTTGGTATATTTCTGATAAATAATGATGAAGTTTTATTATTAAGTCGATCGTAGATCCCTATTATCTAATTTTGCACTAAACTGGAGCAAATCTTATTTTAAAATTCTGTCAGTTATGACTTAATATTTAAATTTTGTGACATTTTTTAGTATAAGGTTAATTTTTGAGTTAATTTAAAAATTAGATAATCTTAAATAGCATGATTTAATTTTCATTTAAGAAAACTGACTTGCTTTAAAATACCCAGCTCATTTTTAATCAATAGAAACAGTTGAAAACTTAAACATATTTGTGACAGCGAACATTTTCTATCCGATCAAAACGACTAAATATTCGATTTAATTATTCAAGATCAGCAACATGGTTCCGCAAGGTTGGGGTTTGTTGGCATTTCATAAATGGTTTGCGTTGTAGGTTAAAATTGAGCAGGCAAGGCATGAAACGAAGAGAATAGAGAGACTATTTTCGAGTTTCATAACGAAGACTGAGATAATTTTAGCCACAACCCTTCGGGACTTGTGTGTTTTTTGCCGCTACGTTGTTACGAACTACTCATTTAGAATGACTAAATTTCGTATTTCGCGCCTAGTATCAACTAAAAAATACACGTAGTCGCAAACATAGACGAATTGCCAGCAAACCCTAATATGTAAAGACAAAAATATTCTGCCCGACAATACCTTGCGTTGCCAACAAAAGGGTATTTTGTTGCTGTTCATGTCGCAAGCACAGCGCTAAGTACCTGTTGTTCAAGTTCTGCAAATGCCACACCTTTTTGACGTGGACGTGGTAAATCGACTTGAAACTGTTGCGCAATATGTCCTTTATCCAAAAGAATAATACGATCGGCGAGTTGAACCGCTTCACTGACATCATGGGTAACAAGGATGGTGGTAAAGCCTTGTTCTAACCATAACTTTTCAATTAAATTCTGCATTTCTAGTCGCGTCAATGCATCTAAAGCACCTAAAGGTTCATCCAGTAATAAGACTCGTGGTGTATGTGACAAAGCACGAGCAAGCGCCGTTCGTTGACGTTGTCCACCAGAAAGCTGTGATGGCCAAAGTCCAGATTTCTCCTTTAATCCAACCTTTTCTAATAATTGCTCAGCTTTAGAAAATTGGTTTTTGGCTAGACCCAATTGCACATTTTTTAGAATACTTTTCCATGGCAATAAGCGTGGATCTTGGAACATCACCCGAATATCATCTGCAATGATCCCTTCACGGAAATTTAATAAAGATTTAAATTTGATTTCACCATAACTGGGTTGTTCTAAATCGGCAATTAAACGCAGTAGGGTACTTTTACCACAACCGCTGCGTCCCACAATTGCAACGAATTCACCTGCTTCAATGTTTAAATCTAAGTCCTCAAGAACTTTAACTTCGCCATAATATTTATGCAGTTGTTCGATCGAAATTTCTGCACCAATTTTTGCTTGTTGTTCTTCAACAATCTCAGTTGGTGCCACCAAGTCATTGGCATATTGGCTAATGCTTAAATCGGTCATATCAGACTCCTATTTTTGATAACCTGCGTGCCAACGCAATAGGTATTTTTCTAAAAATTGTGCAAATACATCGGCAAGTTTGCCTAAAAGGGCATACAGCAAGATACCCACTAGCACGATATCTGTTTGTAAAAATTCACGCGCATTCATGGTCATATAACCAATTCCAGATTGTGCAGAAATTGTTTCTGCCACAATCAGCAGTACCCAAACCAACCCCAGTGAAAAGCGTAAACCCACTAAAATTGAAGGCATTGCGCCCGGTAAAATAATGTCTTTATACAATTGCCATCTGCTTAATCCATAGCTTTTTCCCATTTCTATCAATTGAGGATCAACTGAACGAATCCCATGATAGGTATTGATGTAGATCGGGAAAAACACACCGACAGCCACTAAAAAGAGTTTTGCAGACTCATCAATTCCAAACCATAAAATAACCAATGGAATCAGCGCCAATGCTGGAATATTTCGGATCATTTGCAAGGTGGTATCCAATAAGTTGGATGCAACTTTTGATGAACCATTAAGCAGTCCCAAAAATAGACCGAGCCCACCACCAACTAAGAGGCCAAGTAGCGCGCGACCAGCACTGACTTTGACGTGCTGCCAAAGCTCACCGCTGACTAAAAGTGTCCAAAACGCAGAGACTACCGCTGTCGGTGCAGGTAAAACACGGCTTTCAAGCAATCCTGTTTTAGACGCAATTTGCCAAATGACAATCAGTAAAATCGGCACAATCCAAGGCAGCAAACGCTGCCCAATTTGTTTCGTTCCACGTGAAACGGCAGTACTTTTGGCTGGAGCAGCATTGTTAATTAAGGCATTCATGCAGGCTCCTGTAATGGTTTCTTATTTTCTTCAGGGGTGTAATTATTGGCAACGATTTCGCCAAATGGTCCAGTCAAATTAGGTTGCGTGAGTTTCTTGCGTGTTTCCAACGGCAGTAATGGGAATACTAGTTCAGCAAAGCGAATAGATTCTTCCAAATGTGGGTAGCCTGAGAAAATAAAGGTATTGATGCCTAAATCTGCATATTCTTGAATACGATCTGCAACAGTCTGTGGATCACCGACCAAAGCCGTACCTGCACCACCACGAACGAGTCCAACTCCTGCCCAAAGATTTGGTGATACTTCAAGCTTACTACGATCACCATTATGTAGCTCAGCCATACGGCGCTGACCGACGGAATCCATTTGTTTAAATTTTTTCTGTGCAGCGGCGATCGTCGCATCATCTACATATTGGATCAGTTCATTGGCAGCTTGCCATGCTTGTTCATTGGTCTCACGAACAATGACATGTAAACGAATACCATAATTAAGTTGACGACCTTTGGCATCGGCTTTCGCTTTCACTACTGCAATTTTTTCTTTGACTGCAGCAGGTGGTTCGCCCCAAGTCAAATAGGTATCAACTTGCTCAGCAGCCAATTCAATCGCATCTTCAGAAGAGCCCCCAAACCAGAGTGGTGGGTAAGGCGCTTGAATCGGTGGATAAAGCAGCTTGGCATCATCTACACTTAAACGTTCGCCATGGAAGGTAAATGATTCACCTGTATGTGAACGTTTTAAAATTTCACGCCAAATCGTGGTGTATTCAGCTGCTGTTTTATAACGTGAAGCGTGGTCTTCGTATACGCCATCACCTTTCAATTCTTGCTCATCACCACCTGTAACGAGGTTGAGCAAAACCCGTCCATTGGATAGACGATCAAAAGTTGCAGCCATACGTGCCGCGAGTGCAGGTGTTGTTACACCTGGACGTAACGCAACCAAGAATTTTAAATTTTTAGTCGCATCAATCAGGCTCGCAGCAGTAATCCATGGATCTTCACATGAACGTCCCGTGGGAATGAGTACACCTTCATAGCCCAAATTATCCACAGCTACAGCAATTTGTTTCATATAAGCATGGTCAACTTGGCGAGCACCTTTGCTTGTACCTAAATAACGACTGTCACCGTGAGTAGGAATAAACCAGAAGATTTTCATTTCATTCATCCTTAGAAAAATATTATTTCGCCGTCCAAACGGCTTGTTTGATATCAATGCTGTTTGGAATAATTTTGAGTTCGCTAAAACGATTGGCCAGTTGTTGTTGATCTGCAATTACTTTTGCTGAAAGCGGTGCTGCACCCGAAGGTCTTGGACGTCGCTCAATAAAAGTTTGACTAACTTTCGGTTTTAAACCAGTACTTTGCCCGATGGCTTGTGCAGTTGCGACACGATTGGCTTGTACCCATTTATCAGCAGTATTAATTTGCTGGATAATGCCTTTAACTGCTTGAGGATATTTCTTTACAAAATCTGGCGATGCCAAATAGAAGGTATAATTTGGACTTAAACCCTGCCCTGAGGCGAGGATACGCGCTTGATCTTCAACTTGAGCAGAAGCAAAGAATGGGTCCCAAATCGCCCAAGCGTCGACAGCACCTTTTTGAAATGCAGCACGGGCATCAGCTGGGGTTAACCAAATCGGTTGAATGTCTGACCATTGCAAACCAGCTTTACGGACAGCTTGTACCAATAAATAATGTGCACTTGAGCCTTTCTGTAACGCAATACGTTTACCTTTCAACTCATTCAGTTTGGTGATTTTTGAATCTTTAGGCACTAAAATTGCCGAAGCCAACGGCTTGGCTGCTTCATAGGCAATGTAGTACAGCGGTTTATTCGCGGCTTGGGCATATACTGGTGGGGTATCGCCAGTGACACCAACATCCAGAGAACCTACAGCAAGGGCTTCTAAAATTTGAGGACCCGCAGGGAATTCATTCCAAGTGATTTTGGCATTTGGGAATTCTTTCTCATACAACTTTTGTTGTTTGGCGATTGCAAAATTAATAGAACTTTTTTGAAAGCCAATACGTAATTCTTTTACCGTTGGATCGATTGCCCACACAGAGGCTGAACCCAGCATTGCGCTACAGATCAACATCGTGGTCATGGCATGAGTCGTTGCATTGAACCATGAGGCTGTGTTTTGTTGTCCGATTTGCTGGGTCATATTGATGTCCTCTTTAACGGCGCTGTTGGCGAAATTAGTTCGCTAAAACAGCTGCTTGAATGTTGATTTTATTGGGAATAAGTTTTTGTTGATAAAAAGCATCTGCGACAGCTTGCTGTTTCTTTACCACATCGTTAGAAATTGGAGTCACACCAAAACCCATACGAGAAATTGAGGTATTCAAAATATCAAGCGGTAAGCCTGTCGGTTTTTCTAAGAGTTTTGCCGCATCGGTTTGATGTTGAGACACCCACTGCGTTGTCGTATTCAGTTCATTGACCACAATTTTTAAAACATCGGGATGTTGTTCAGCAAACTTACGATCAGCCAAATAGAATTGGTGGTTGTTGACCAAGTTTTGACCTGTCGCAATGACTTTGGCATTGAGTTGTTTTTCAGCAGCAGCAAAGAATGGATCCCAAATGACCCAAGCATCTACAGCACCTTTTTCAAAGGCAGCACGTGCATCAGCTGGTGGTAGGTAGACCACTTGAATATCATCAAGTTTTAAATGATTTGCTTCTAAAACTTTGAGTAAAAGATAATGTACATTTGAACCTTTATTCAAAACTACACGCTTACCTTTTAAATCTTGGACTGATTGAATGGCTGAATCTTTCGGCACAATTAAGGCTTCAGCCAAAGGTGCAGCAGGTTGATTGGCAACATAGACCAGATTTGAGTTTGCAGCTTGGGCGAAAATAGGCGGTGCTTCCCCAGATTCACCAAAGGCCACACTACCGACATTTAAACCTTCTAGGAGTTGAGGACCAGCAGGGAATTCAACCCATTTCACATTTACCCCTTTTTCCTTTAGGGCTTTATCTAAGTCGCCACGTGCTTTGATAATGGGCAAGACCCCATATTTTTGAAAACCGATATTTAAGGTTGTGGTTTCTTGTGGTTTTGAGCATCCAGTAAGCATCATGATGGTGGCAAGGCTAGCACTAATAAGGGTGATTTTTTTCCACGAAGGTTGAAATAAGCTCGCCATGAGTCACGATGCTCCTATAAAGTCAGAAAAAGGCATGAGCATCAGCTTAAAAGGCTTTGTATTTTCAAAAAAATAAGTTTTTAGTGATTGCTAATGAAAAAAACAGATAAATAATTAACTGCTAAGCTTAGCTGTAAATGAGAAATATAAAGTGGATATTCTATAAAAATATAATGTTATAAGAATTTGAAAATTATGATGTTATTTGTATTATTCAATCACCATATATAGATTCCACCCTCAAGAATAAGAAAATATTCTGCTTGATGGAATCTATAGCGATAAGCTTAGCAGCAAATGTGATAATTGATAGAGAATAAAAAAATTCATCAATTTTAAGCAATTGATTTTTTAAAGACCATCGAATTACGTTGATAGTTATACAGCGCTTGTCGGGCTTCGGGTAAATCATCAACATTGGCCAGTTCAAATCCATGCTCTAAGAACCAGTGTGCGGTTCGCGTGGTTAATACAAACAGTTGTTGAATACCCAATTGACGTGCATTTTCTTCTAGGAAATGCAAAATTTGGCTACCACGATTAGATTTGCGATAGCTTGGGTGTACGGCTACACAAGCAATTTCGGCCGATTGCACTTCATTGTCTGTTGATGGAATCGGGTAGAGCGCAGCACAGGCGAGAATTGTTCCATCTCGTTCAATGACGGCAAACTTTTCGATTTCATTTTCTAAACGTTCGCGTGAGCGATAGACTAAAATACCTTCATCTTCCAAAGGGCGTAATAGATTAATCAAACCGCCAACATCACCAATATTTGCCATACGAACTTCTTCATAATGGGCATCGGTGATCATGGTGCCATGTCCATCACGGGTGAAGAGCTCTTTGATCAATGCACCATCATCGCTATAGGAAAGCAGATGAACGCGATTTACGCCTTTTAGTGAGGCTTCTTTTGCATTGTGCAAATGCAAAGCGATTTCAAAATTTGAATCTTGGTATTTTTCAATATGCTTATCGAGTTGTTGCGGGGTAATTTCACGTCTCAATTGCCCGTATTCATCCATTAAGCCCTGTTGATTGCCTAAAAAAATCAATTTATCGGCTTTGATATGAATGGCCGTTTTTGTCGCAACTTCTTCCGCAAGTAAGTTAAATACTTCACCTGTGGTGGAATACCCTGTAGGGCCAAGTAACACAATATTTTGATTGCCTAAATGGCCTTGAATGGCTTCAGTATCAATCGTGCGAACTTCGCCAGTGAGTTGGAAATCGACACCATCACGAATGCCATACGGCTTTGCTGTGACAAAATTACCTGAGACCACATCAATGCGTGCGCCAAACATAGGTGAATTGGCTAGTCCCATAGACAATAAAGCTTCGATTTGTAGACGAATCGAACCAACGGCACTCATAACACAAGGCAGTGATTCACGTGTGGTGACACGACGGTTGATATGGATCGGGCTTTGAATTTTATTGTGAAGCAAGTTGGCCGTAATTTGCGGGCGAGCGCCGTGGACTAAAATGAGTCGTATGCCCAATGAATGCAGTAGCGCAATATCATGAATAATATGCTGAAAATTTTCATGTTCAACAGCTTCACCACCAAACATCAATACAAAAGTTTTACCACGATGGGCATTGATATAGGGTGCAGAGTGACGAAACCAATGCACGTATTCTTGCGTTGTGCTTTGTATTGTTTCTAAACTGTCGGTTTGCATGCCTATCTCAGTATTGATGATTGCGATACAGCGATTCTAAACAAAAATAGTGCAAGAATAATAGTCAAAATAAAAAAAGCACTCGAACGTGGGAGGACGAGTGCAAAAGGGTCATATGCGTGTTGCGATTCACATTGGATTATTGAGTTAAAAACCAAATATTTTAAGGATTACTGTTCATTGAAATTACACAAGTTAATCTTTTCATTTTGAACAATTTAATGAGGATATTTGTCTTTCCTAACTAACTCAATAATTAACCAGTTCAGATTCAATCTAATCGTAAAATATAGAGAAACTATGGAGATATAAATGAAAGTATGTAGTTTATTTATTTGCCCAATCAATTAGATTTTAATCATATTCTCAAAATATGAAAAAACCCAAGCTGAGTTGGGTTTAAAAGTTAAAATATCGACATTAACCAATCACACGAATAATACGATTATTTCGCTCATTTACCAGCACATAATCACCATTTACTTTATACCATTGCTGATATCTTCCAGGTTTAGGTAACTGGCGGTAGTTTTTATAATTGACATGATAACGCGAAGAATTGAATTGAGTCGGGAAGTATTGCCCTGAGCGCCAGCGCTGACTCGAATTTACTCGGTTGTCATAATGGTTGTTGTTATTCCAACGATTGTCATGTTTATGATCCCAATGGCTTTGTTGATAGCGATTGTGATCATTTCGATGATAATCATGCGGTGCAGCCATCGCAGACGTTGCAATCAGCGCACTCATCGATAAAGCCAGTGTCGTTAAGATATTTTTCATTTGATTCACCTGAATTGAACTTTTGTCCTTTGATGTAATTAAATTACTCAATAATTTGAGATAAACGGTGAGCAAGATTTAGGTGAATTGTGAAATGTATGAAGACTTGATGAAGAGACCCATTGAGGTTTTTCTTTTCATAAATAAAAAAGCCCAAAAAAGAATTTGGGCTGTAAATATCGTAGTTTGGATATTATCGAATCACACGGATAATATGGTGGTTGCGTTCATTAACCAGTACATAACGACCATCTACTTTATACCAGCGTTCAAATTTAGCCGGTTGATGCAGGTTTTTGTATGCACGATAATCATTCACATAATAGCGATTGTCATGATAACGATCAGGTAAAATTACACCTTCTCGCCATTCAAATTTTTCATGTGATGCAACAGGGCGATGATTTTGACCATGATCCCAGTCAGCCATTGCTGAAGTAGCAACTAAGGCACTGAGTGATAGTGTGATTGCGCTTAGAACTTTTCTCATTTGAATCGACCTTTTCAGACAGATGCTTTATCCGATTATTCAAATTACACTTTAAGTTAAGATAAAAAATGGAGAAATATCATCTAATTGTCAATTTTATGGAGATTTATGGAATTTTTTAAAAACAGATTGGAATGATGAAATTTAGACAAAAAAAAGCTCAAACAAAAAGGTGTTTGAGCCTATGAAACCAAAATATTTAAAAACTACATCCCTCGGATATTCACAATATTATTATTGTCTGAGTCGACCAAGATATAGTCATTGTTGATCTTATACCATTGTTGATTACGTGAAGGCTTTGGAAGATTTTCATCTTTATAATCAACTTTGTAACTATTACCACGATAATGTTGTGGCATTACATAACCCATTTGCCATTTGTGCTGTTGCAAACGTTTTACACCACGTTCTTCACGTTCACGACGTTGTTCTTGAATGTTGTCATCATCATTACCACGATCACGATGATTGCGTCCACGATCTCCACGTTCGCTTTTGCCACGATCAAAACCATTGTCATTGTCAAAATGAGGACCTGCACTGCTGATCTGAGCCGTCAACAGCGTTGATAAAGAGATGGCGATGATCGCTAAAATCTTTTTCATAATCGTCCTCGCTTATTCAATATGTTTATTTTGACCTCACTACTGTACTGCTAAATTGCAGAGAAACTGTGAAGAAAGTTCAGTTTTTCATTTAAAATGACAGACATAATAAAAACATATTTCTGTAAAAGTGAAAAGAGTTATTGCAAAGCTTTGAGCTGTAATGCATCGCAGCAAATTTTTTTAAGCGGAATGTGTGACTAAAAAATGTAAATATTTATGAAAATAAACTTGTATGCAGGCTTAGAGAGATGACCCCACTATAAATTGAGCCTGAATGATTAATACCACTGCTGATTCATCTCCTTTAAATAATTGATTGCTTTGATCATCTCTTTGGCTTGATGAGCATCATCTAAGGCCTGAATAAACTGATTTGGAAGCTGTAATTGTTCGATAGAACGAATCATCTCTACTTTATGTTTTAAATCTTTCATAAAAAAACGCCTCAAATTGATCTGCTTAACTTGAGTAACACTATAGAGGAAGCATTATGATTTAAGAAACTGAATAAAGTTATAGTTTTTATTGGGTAAAGCGATTTTGATGTGGGCTTTTATTAAATTTTTATTTTGACTCTGTGATCAATATTTTAAATGACAGTATCTCTTATGATTTTCTCCACGCTTCGAAAAGCGCGGAGAAACAGACCCTAATCTTGTGCGTCGATACTCTCACCATTCAACGCAAGGCTATCATCTCCCATGAGGTAGAGATAAGCAGGCATGATGGCTTCAGGTGATGGTAAAACCTTTGGATCTTCATCAGGATAAGCTTTGGCACGCATAGCGGTACGGGTCCCACCTGGGTTGATACAATTATATCGAATATTTGGATAAGTATTTTCTTTGGCAAATATTTTACTGACCGCTTCAATCGCAATCTTTGAAACCGAGTAAGCGCCCCATTGCGCACGTGCTTCACGTCCTACACCAGAGCTGGCAAAAACGACTGATGCATTTTCTGATTTTTCCAGTAAAGGTAGTAATTCTTGGGTGAGCACAAAGGGTGCACGTAAATTCACCGCCATCACATCATCCCAAACCTCTTCTGGATAATGTGCCAACTCAACACGCTCTCCTAAGATTCCGGCATTATGCAAAATACCATCTAAGCGGCCAAATTGTTGCTCTAGAGTATCGACAAGCAGTTCATAGTCACGTGAAGAGGCAGTAGAAAGCTGCAAAGGAAGAATGGCAGGTTGCGGGGCACCAAGTGATTCAATTTCATCATAAATGACTTCAAGTTTATTGAGCGTGCGACCATGTAACACGACTGTTGCGCCGTGTAAGGCGTAGCTGAGCGCAGCTGCACGTCCAATACCGTCTCCCGCACCCGTAATAAGGATAATTTTATCCTTCAATAAATCTGGGCGAGGTTGATATTCTGAATACTTCATGGGAGACCTCCTATAGTTGTTATGATGTCATTTAGGCTTTGGACGCAATGTCGTTACCCAATCAAACAATGTTTCTCATCATTTAGAATGATTAAATTTTATATGTCTTACTTTGCACTGTTGGAAAAGAACTGCTTCTCGTAAAGCGAGCCGAAGTGCCAACAGAGCTATCTTCTATATAAAAACATTGAAACATCATATTCAAGATGTTTCAGTGTTATTTATCATGTTGTTGGGTAAATTGAATGATTTTCTTGAACTTTAACTATTCACAAGTTTTCGAATAACTTGATGTAATTCATCGACATTCTCTACGATACAGTCGGCTTGCCAAGCATTTAAATCATCTTTGTACTGTAATGGTAAATAACCATATGCTGCGAGGATTGTATACATTTGCGCATTACGTCCTGCATCAATATCGCGCGGATGATCACCCACATAAATACATTGTTCAGGTGCAATCTCAATTTGCTTTGCCGCCAGATACATTGGCTCAGGATCTGGTTTGGTCTGAGCGACATCTTCAGGACAGACCAGAACAGCGCAACGTTGTGTGAGGTTCAATGCGTTCAATAATGATTCACTTAACCAACGTGGTTTATTGGTCACAATACCCCAAGGGATCTGTTGGCTTTCTAACTCTGCCAAAAGTGGATACATACCAGCAAACAGGTCTGTGTCTACAGCAATGTCATCACCATACTGATCTAAAAAGCGTTGGCGATGTGCCAGAAAGACTGGATCATCTACTTCAAGCTCTGGATAAACCAGTTTTACCATTGCGCGTGCACCCTCAGAAACCTGAGTGCGGATCAAATCCGCATCAACCACTGCGCGTCCTTCTTCTCGACACATATTTTGAATAATACGGATAAAATCCGCAGCCGTATCAATCAGTGTTCCGTCTAAATCAAAAAGAACAGCTTGCATCAAACACCTTCATTCACAGTATAAACCATGTAATTCACATCAACATTGGGCGCAAGCCAGTAATGCTTTGTGAGTGGGTTGTAGTGTAAGCCAGTCATATCTTTAAGTTTTAAACCTGAGTTACGAATGTCATCTGCAAGTTCAGACGGTTTAATAAATTTATGATAATCATGGGTGCCTTTTTTCAATAAACGTAATACATATTCCGCACCAATAATTGCGAATAAATAAGACTTAGGATTACGGTTAATTGTTGAGAAAAACACATGACCATTTGGTTTAACTAACTTTTGACACGCTTGGATGATGGATGCTGGGTCAGGAACATGTTCTAGCATTTCCATACATGTAACAATATCGTATTGTCCTGCTTGTTCTTCTGCGAGTTGTTCCACAGGAACCTGGCGATATTCAATATTTTGAACATTTTCTTGTTCAGCGTGTAAGCGAGCCACATTCAATGGCGCTGCCCCCATATCGATACCTAAAACATCGGCACCACGACGCGCCATACTTTCAGCCAAAATCCCGCCGCCACAGCCCACATCAAGAATCTTTTTGCCTGTAAGACCATTGGCATGTTCATCAACCCAGTTTAAACGCAGTGGATTGATTTGATGTAAAGGTCTGAACTCAGAGTGTTGATCCCACCATAAAGCAGCAAGTGCTTCAAATTTAGCAATTTCCTGTGGATCAACATTAAGTTGCGACATGCCGGGCACCTCTAAGTAAATTGTTTTAATCAAAAATTAAGTTCAGTTATGCTAGTGTTTGTTAACACTTCGTCTATTTATGAAATATCAACAGACCCTAGTGTAACCATAAATCCAGAAAAAGCGATGAATCGTGTAAAAAACTTCACAGAAGGAAAACGATTTTCCCATATTTGTTTTATAGTGAATGCATAAGCTATACGAGATGACTACGAGGACAATAAAGTCAATGAAAAAATTTATTTTAGGTGGCATGACTGCCATGGTGATGGCGTTTTCTGTAAATGCCATGGCTGCCGATTTTGTTGCAGGTAAAGATTATACCGTGGTGCAAAACCCAGGAAAAGTTTCAGTTCCTGGTAAAATTGAAGTACGTGAGTTTTTTTGGTATGGATGCCCTCACTGCTTTACATTAGAACCGCATATGCAAGCGTGGTTAAAGAAGATCCCTAAAGATGTTAACTTTATCCGTACACCTGCAGCAATGAATCCATTATGGGAACAAGGTGCTCGTGCATATTATGTGAGTGAAGCATTGGGTGTACGTAAACGTACGCATTTGCCTTTATTCCATACCAATCATGCAGGTAATCAGCAAGTTCTACAAAAAGATGCTTTTGCTAAATTCTTTACTCAGTACGGTGTGCCTGAGGCGAAATTTAACAGTATGTATAGTTCTTTTGCGATCACTGCAAAAATTGCTGAATCAAATCAATTGGCACAACAGTACCAGCTTTCAGGGGTGCCTGCTGTTGTGGTAAATGGTAAATATGTGGTTCAAGGTGAAGATGGTAAAGTGACGCAAGTTGTTGACTATCTGATCAATAAAGAACGTAAAGCCAAATAAGCTTTGCTGTTTTTAAAACCCGCAATTGAATTGCGGGTTTTTTTATTGTTAGTGATAAGGGGGGAGATAAATTAAGCTTTATCTCGGTCCCAATTTTCGATGCCTTTAAAAATTAAGCGGATTTGCGTCACCGATTGTTTTTTAAGCACCATTTTTTGTAACTCAAGTTCTATGCCAGAGTATTGGCGAGATAAGTTGATCCATGACATTGCCCAAGTAAAAGATAAATTAATCAAAATATTGGTGATCACTTTTAAATCATTTTCATCATGAAAATTTGCGATAACTTCAAACTTCTTTAACGCGTTGGCAAGGTCATCGTTTAGGAAGTCAATTTCACGGGCGATGGCTTTACGCACCACTTCTGAACCACCCCAACGTTCCGCAATCATAAAAATCCATTGTTGCGAACTGCTGTCTACAGCCTCAAAAAACAGCGCCATGCTGGTTTTGGTTTTCGCTTCAGGATGCGCTAGGCCTTTGCCTAATTGATGTAGGACATTTTTTAAATAAAGCGCAACTTGATCCACCAGCTCTTTGCCCAACTCATCCATATCTTGGAAATGGCGATAAAACGCTGTCGGAACCAAACCAACTTCACGGGCAACTTCTCGCAAACTGATACTCGAAAATGAACGACCCGATGTGCTTAAGGTTAAAGCAGCATCAAGTAAAGCCTGACGGCTTTGCTGTTTTCGTTCATCGCGTATCGACATTCTGGTATCCAAAGATTTTTGTTGTGATGAGTCTATCAAAAATAAAAACAAATTAAACGACGAATGTCAGTGTACAGGTGTTGACTGAATTTAAAAAATGATTATAGTGTACATATGTTCACTAAAAGAACGTTTGTTCACTCAATAAATAGCAAGCACAAAGAGGAACGTCACATGAGTAGCTATATGCAGTATCAGCCAGAATGGGTTCGTGAGGATTTTGTCGATTTTATCGCTGAAAAAATCAATCCTGTTTGGGCTTGGAAAAAGGTAAAAGCCACGATTATTAAAACTCGTGCATTAAGCCCTGATTTTTATCAAATTCAATTACGTCCAAATCGTAATTTTAAGCATCAGCAGTTTAAAGCGGGACAATCTGTTCTTGTCACTGTTGAAATTGCGGGTGTGCGTCAACAACGTAGTTATTCTGTGGTTAAATTTTTGAATAATGGCGATATGATCATTGCTGTAAAACAGCAGGGTAAAGTCTCCAATGCACTGAGCCAGATGGCTTTTGGTCGCATTGTTGAACTGTCACAAGCTCAGGGTGATTTTGTTTTAGCTCAAGACGCGTCACCATTGTTATTGATTGCGTCAGGCAGTGGAATTACCGCAATCCATTCTTTATTGCTTGAAGCACTTAAAGATTCAAATCGTCCAATTGATTTAATTTATTTTAGTCGTGATGAGGCTTTTCATACAGATCTAGAACAGCTTTATCAGCAACATGCGTTGTTGAATTATCACTATATTCACACCGCTCAGCAAAAGCAGCATTTAACTGTCGAGTTATTGGAAAGTTTGGTTCCTGATTTTAAGCAGCGTCAAAGCTATGCGTGTGGTGCAAGTGCAATGATGCAAAGCATCAATCAAATTTTTCAAGATTTGAATATCGCAGATCGTTTGAAACAAGAGTATTTCCAGATTGCGGTAGATGAAAGCCTAGAAGCACAACCGATTGTTTTTTTACGCTCACAACAAGAGTTTGCTGCGAAATCAAACCTACTTGAAAGTGCTGAACAAGCGGGATTAAAGCCAACTCATGGTTGTCGTATGGGGATTTGTAATACCTGTACCTGTACCAAAGTGAGTGGTTCGACCAAAAATATGCTGACAGGTGAAATTGACCATGCTTCCAATACACAGATCAAATTGTGTATCAGCCAAGCGATAAGCCCAGTGGTTATTAATCTGTAAATTAAAACAATCATTTCAATAAATTTAAACAACTTCTCGGTCTGTTGAACCTAGGCGTAGGAAGTTGTACCCAAAATTCAGCTAAGGCTTCTAAAAATGAAGCGCTGAGGAGCAAGACAATGAATATGTCAGTTACTTTTCCAAACAGTAAGTCGAAACATTTAAACCCAGAACAAACCGCAGAATTTGGTCGCCGTGTTGATGAAATCCGTCGTGAAATCATGGACAGTTTAGGTGAACAAGACGCCAAGTATATTTATAAAATCCGTAATTTTGTTCGTTATAGTGAAATTGCTTCACGTGCTATGTTGATGTTTGGTGGATGGATTCCACCTGTTTGGGTGGTGGGCACGGGATTGTTGGGGATTTCCAAAATCGTGGAAAATATGGAGCTGGGTCATAATGTTATGCATGGTCAATTCGATTGGTTAAATGACCCAAGTTTGAATGGTGCAAACTACGACTGGGATACCATGGCAACAGGTGATGATTGGAAATATACACATAATTATGTGCATCACACCTATACCAATATTGTGGGTAAGGATCATGATGTGGGTTATGGTTTACTCCGCGTTAGTGAATCACAAAAATGGGAACCGCGCTTTTTGTTTAACATCCCTTTAGCGATTCAATTGATGGTGTTTTTTGAATGGTATGTTGGCTTACAAAATCTACATTTGGAAGATGCACTGATCTATAAAACAAAAACCTGGAAGCAGGTCTGGGCAGATGCGGCAAAATTTCGTAAAAAAGCTCGCCGTCAAATTTTAAAAGATTATGTGTTTTTTCCTGTGATTGCAGGACCCAATGCTTTACCTGTTTTAGCTGGGAATGCCATTGCCAATGTGATCCGCAGTTTGTGGTCTTCAGCGGTGATTTTTAATGGTCATTTCACTGAAGATGCAGAGACTTTTGAAGCTGACAATGTGGAAAATGAAACCCGTGCTGAGTGGTATTTACGTCAGATTCGTGGTTCTAGTAACTTTACTGGAACAGAGTGGTTGCATATTTTGAGTGGGAATTTAAGTCATCAGATTGAACATCATTTGTTCCCTGATATGCCAGCCAATCGTTATTCAGAAGCTGCTCCAAAAATTAGAGCTTTATGTGCAGAATATGGTATCAATTATAATGAAGCAGATTTCCTGAAACAATTTGGCAGTGTATGGGTGCGTTTAGCCAAATGCTCTTTGCCAAATAGTCTGACAGCAACCATTACTCAGTCTTTACAAAAGTTGAAGGGTATTTTTGCTTAAACAAAGTTTTTGCGATGTGTAAGCATTGGTGTTGCTAAGGTGTTTATCTCGCTTCATTCAACTGGTGCAATAGCTGTTGAAAATAGCTTCTCAATTGTTGTTAGAAGAACCTTATTGAGTTAGATAAGGTTCTTCTATTGCTTTTAAAGTGAAGTTTAAATTCGGTGATTTTTAATTTTTTGTATAAGCTAAGTTATGTAAGTTTGAGAATATTTTTAAGGTATTTAATAAACATATTTCCTTATACGAAATTTAAGCATCAACAAGTCATTGTCTTTCAAACATCGTTTTATTATACCTTTTCTTTTGCAGAGTTATGCTTAAAATCTATTAGGAAACAATAGGTTTAAGTCGTAATTGCTCGACCCATACATTAGGAACACCATTAAAGTAGTCTCGTAATCTATCCTCTACATGTTCAGGGTCCCATACTGCTGCACGTTCGAAATCTTTCACCTCTTCATATGTTGCGGGGAATTCAAAGCAATCTTTATCTTTTTCAAAATACACGGAAATACTTTTATCAAAGGGATCTTGCTTAAAAAAATAAACTTGCTCCTTTAATTCATCACTAACAGCGTAATTATCAATGAAATTCCATTTTTTTGACTTAAATGCATACTTCATTACACAAACTTTAAATAAGATTTTTTGAGAAACAATACGGTTTAGATCTTGTTCTAAGTTTTTTGTTTTTAGTTCATAGAATCCCATCAGTATCGAGTTTAAAACTACACCATAGCCATACAAAGAATCATCTAATTCAATTCCAAATACATCACCTTCTTTTATACGTCTACGCCTTTTTTGATTTACCATCAATATATAGTTCCAAATAGCTAAATAATTTTTGAATGTATTAAATTTATCATCGTTTATTACTTGGTCCAAAAGTAAAGTTCTTTTAGTCGTCGATTTATATTCGAATGATCCCAAAGTTGATAGTTAAATCACCCAATTTCAAAAACCACCATCTTGTAACAAAACCATCTCTCTTGGATCTGTTATAATAAGTCGCAATATTTTTTGAATCCCATAAGGACAAGCTATGCGTATCGACCAACGTGCATTAGATCAATTACGTGAAGTTAAAATTACCCGTAACTACACCCGTTATGCGGAAGGTTCAGTATTGGTTGAATTTGGTCATACAAAAGTGCTGTGTACTGCAAGTATTGACAATTCAGTGCCACGTTTCCTAAAAGGTCAGGGCCAAGGCTGGGTGACTGCAGAATACGGTATGTTGCCACGTTCTACCCATACACGTAGCGACCGTGAAGCTGCTCGCGGTAAGCAATCTGGTCGTACTCAAGAAATTCAACGTTTGATTGGTCGTAGCTTACGTGCAATGGTGGATTTGAAAAAATTGGGTGAAAACACCATTACCATCGACTGCGATGTGATTCAGGCAGATGGTGGTACACGTACTGCTGCAATTACGGGTGCTGCGGTTGCATTAATTGATGCTATGAATGTACTTCTTGAGAAAAAGAAAATTAAGCATGATCCATTAAAAGGGCTTGTTGCTGCGATTTCTGTCGGCATGTATCAAGATGAAGTATTGCTTGATCTTTGCTATGAAGAAGATTCTAACTGTCAAACTGACTTGAATGTGGTGATGACTCAAGCAGGTGAGTTTATTGAAATTCAAGGGACTGCAGAAGAAAAACCATTTACACGCGCTCAATCCAATGCAATGCTTGAAATGGCTGAAAAAGGTATTCAGGAATTGGTAAAAAAACAACAAGAAGCGCTTGGTTGGTAATTCGAAAATATTGATATATTTTTATAAACAAAACGCATCTTCGGATGCGTTTTTTATTGCATAAAATGATTTTAACCTAATTCGGTTATTTATAAATTAAAACAAATATTTGATATTCATAATTTTTTAAAAAGTATTCATCAAACTGCCATAAAAACTTCACTCTAGCGTCATAGCAGTTGTATTGACTATCCCTACCTTTATTTCATGGATAGGACAATGCAAAATTTTTTGCTGATTTTAGTGACCAGTCTGAGTGTCTTACTCAGTGCTTGTAATGATGATAATGAAAGCTCAACGACGAATCCACAGCCACCCGCTGCGTGTAAAGTACATTGCGCACCATAATAAAAAATAAGGAAATAGAGATGAACCGTCGTGATTTTTTAGTCAATTCAACAAAAACAATATTTGGTACAGCCGCTTTAGCCAGCTTTCCAGCCAGCATCCAAAAAGCTTTAGCCATTGACGCCAAAGTCGAAACAGGCACGATTAAAGATGTAAAACATGTCATCATTTTGACGCAAGAAAATCGCTCGTTTGATAATTATTTTGGAACGTTAAAAGGAGTTCGTGGATTTGGTGATCGTTTTACCATTCCGCTATCCGACAACCGTAAGATTTGGGAACAATACGATAAAGATAAGAATAAAATCTTTCCCTATCATTTAGACAGTACTCGCGGTAATGCACAACGTGTTAGTGGTACGCCACACTCATGGACAGATGGACAATTTGCTTGGAACCATGGCCGTATGGGCAATTGGGTACAGTATAAACAACCCCAATCTATGGGATATTACAAACAAAAAGAAGTTGAATTTCAGTTCTCACTTGCCAACGCCTTTACCCTGTGTGATGCATATCATTGTGCAATGCATACTGGAACCAATTCGAATCGTATGTTCTTATGGACAGGTTCAAATGGTCCGAAAGCTGCGGGTGTTGCCAGTGTCGTCAATGACTTGGACAGTATTGGTGCATCAAGCACAGGCTATGATTGGACAACCTATCCTGAGCGCCTACAACAAGCGGGTGTGACGTGGAAAGTTTATCAAAATATGCCCGATAACTTTACCGACAATCCTTTGGCTGGCTTTAAACAATATCGCCGTGCCAATGAATTATCAGGTAAACCTGTAAACAATGACAGCACGTGTCCTGCTTATGATCCTGCCATTGATGCAATACAACCGTTGTATAAAGGGATTGCCAATACGATGCCTGATGGCGGATTTCTCGCTTCATTTAAAGATGATATTGCCAAAGGTCAATTACCTCAAGTCAGCTGGATGGTTGCACCTGCAGCCTATAGTGAGCATCCAGGACCATCAAGCCCTGTACAAGGTGCTTGGTACATTCAGGAAGTTTTAAATGCTTTAACGGAAAACCCTGCGATTTGGAGTCAAACGGTTTTATTGGTCAACTTTGATGAAAATGATGGCTTTTTTGACCACGTTCCATCACCAAGCGCACCTTCAAAAGATGCTTCAGGTGTGATGCAAGGTAAAACCACCTTGAGTGATGAACAAATCTCATATGAATACGCCACGCACCCCAAAGCTTCAGCAGGACAACCTAACTTTACTGATCCTAAAGTCAGCAATGGTGTGGGGGTTTATGGTCCAGGAATACGCGTACCCATGTATGTGATTTCTCCCTGGAGCCGTGGTGGTTGGGTAAATTCACAGGTTTTTGATCATTCGTCTGTTATTCGTTTCTTAGAGCAACGTTTTGGCGTGCAAGAACCGAATATTAGTCCATATCGCCGTGCTGTATGTGGTGATTTAACAACAGCTTTTGACTTTAAAAATCCAAATACCACAGCTATTTCGGACTTGATGGGTAAAAAAACCAAGAATGATGCAGATGCGATTCGTAATGCGCAAGCGCTATTGCCGCCGGTTTCCCGTCCTTTAAGTCAGGTCTATCCTGTTCAAGAGTTAGGAACACGATTGTCTCGGGCATTGCCTTATATTTTACATAGTAGTGCGAAAGTTGATGTGGCAACAAAAACGGTGAAGTTAATGTTCTCTAATACCGGAACACACGCCGCAGTTTTCCATGTTTATGACAAATTGAATTTAGACGCGATTCCTCGTCGTTATATGGTTGAAGCAGGCAAGCAATTGGACGATGTATGGAACGCTTCAAATGGACTATATGATTTATGGGTATTGGGTCCAAATGGCTTCCATCGTGGCTTTGCAGGAGATTTAGTCAAGTCTGCACAAATAGATGCATTGCCAGAAGTGCGTGTATGTGTTGAAGAGTGTGATCCTAAACTCTATTTAAAAGTTCGTAATGACGCTGCGAAAACAGCAAAATTGACAGTAAAAGCCAATGCTTATCTACCCAATAAGACATGGAATATCGAAACGGCTTCTACAGAAAAGGAGTTGAATTGGAATATGTCTGATTTCGGTGGTTGGTATGATTTTACTGTAACAATAGAGGGTGATAGCACCTTTAAACGCCGTTTTGCTGGGCGTATTGAAACGGGTAAAGACTCATTTTCTGACCCTTATATGGGATTTATAGAATCTTAATTTTAAATAGCTGAATTTTTATGATTTAAATAAGGTGCGAATTGCACCTTATTTTTAGTTGATAGAAGATTTTTAGTTGATAGAAGGCCACATAATTTGCGCAAACTTACATGATTAAGATTCCAATCATCTATTTACGTCAATAGATACATAAATCAGCTGAAATCCCTTGTTTCGTATACAGACTCTACAAATCTTTTCATCAACCGATATTTAGAATATTTCAAACTTTAGCAAATGGCAGGCTTATGAAAATACTCATTGTTCTATTCGCAGTGATTACCTTTGTATTGATGGCTGGAGATCCACGCCGTGAAGATTTCGAAAGCAAAGAATTTGACGCAAAAAATAATGAACCGCAACAACATGCTGAACAGCAGCATGATCAAGAAGACTCTTGAGAACCTTCTTGATCATTTGGATAGGACTAGCTTTCAGCTTTTGATTTTAACATCTGATAAGTGAAATTCTTACCATTTAGCACATCCATATTCATGTCTTTATACTGTTGTAGAATCTCTGTTTGATCAAATTCACAAGATTTTTGCGTTTGCGTCCCTGTTTGATGAACAGTGCTATAACAAGAACCCACCTTATTTACAAAAGCATAGTAAGGTGAAAGGGGAATATGCGCAGCTTCTAATACTTTGGGTGCTAAGAAATGTGCCGCCACAAAAGGCCCTTTAAATTGCTTTTGATCAATCGGGAAATTTGCCCAAACTGCAAGTGGTGTTTCAAAGAAGCGAACATCTTTTTTCTCAGCTTTTTCTTGCGCTGATTTAAAGAAGCCATACTCATCGTAAACGCTTTGTAAGTTGGGTAAATGGTCACCAAAGAAAATCACAATTGTTGGGCGATCAAGCTGTTTAACATGCTCAATCAGGGTTTTAAATTTATCGTCAGCACGTTGCATACCCGTTAAATAAGTATTCAGCGCGCGTTTACTGTTCTCACTCACACCATCTTTGGTGATTTTAAAATGGTCTTTACCAAAGCGATCATCACTGTACATTGGATGATTTTCAACACTGATCGCATAGATAAATTGCGGTTTATCCGTATTTTTAAGCTGATTTTCAATGCTGTTATAAATCAAATCATCAGTAGCCCAACCCGCAGCATTGATATATTTGGCGCGGTCAGCCATGTTGATCATATTTTCAATTGAAGTAAAACGGTTAAAACCTAGATTTTGATAAACTGCGCTACGGTTATAAAAATATTTGCCGTTGTTATGCATTGCAGTTGTTTCATAACCCAATGTATTCAAATACATTGGTAATGAATAAGTTGGACGTTTTAATTTTGATACATAAGCCAGTTCATTATGATTTAAATAGGTATTTAGACTGGTTAACACTTCAAACTCAACGTTAGCAGTTCCTCCACCAAAACTTGGAGACAATAAGCTAGAAACCTGATTTTTATTAATCGTTGGGGTGATGTTAGGTGGAATGCTTTTGTCTAATTTTCTGGCATCCCAATGCGACTCGCTCATCACAAAAACGATATTTGGCAATTGTTTTTGTTGTGACGGATCATCTGATGCTAGATTCGCTGTAGATTCTTCATCATGTTCAACCGCCATCGGTTGATAAAAAGCAGCAACTTTTTCTTCAGGAATAACTTGTGTTTGGAAAATTTTATTGTTTAAGCCATCTACGGTTTTGGAAAAGAAGAAGGTCGAAAAACCTAAGTATTTAATGGTTAGATGATCACCAATCCAGTCACCACGGGTATTGGGTAGATATTTTGCATATTGGCAAATTGAATTTTTTGCTGCATTGGCACAAGCTTCACTAAAATTATTTTTAAAATTCGCAGTGATAAAGAAACCAAGGATGGCAAAAGATAAAATGCTGTTTGTCAGGAGAAGAGGCTTCGTCCCTAATTTTTCTTTTTTATAGAGAAATACAAATAGTCCAATAAACACCACAATTGCTGCAAAGACTGCAATTTTGAGCATGATTGGAGAGGCGATAAAGGTTTCTTTAAATAATAAAAAATCACTAGGAACTAAACTTGCAGAAAGATATTGCTCTTTCTTGATATTGATAAAGCTCAGTAAAAAAATAATAAATTGACTAAGTAAAATGGTCGCAAAGGTTTTTCTTAGGATTAAATAAAATAAACTAATAAAGGCGTAGTTTAAGAGAATTGAAAAGCCATATTTATACAGACGTGGTTTTAGATAGATGTCACGTAATTGAAAGAAACGCGTGATATCTTCTTGATATAAGAAAAAAGCAAATACAGATAAAAAAGCGACAAGTAAAAACAAAACTTGTTGTTTCAAAGTCTTCATTGGCCTAATTACAGGAATGTATTGGAAGCCAAAGATTATAGGCTTATTCAGACGGCTTTTCTATGTAAAAACTGCTTGTTTTGTAAGCAAAATTAAAACTAATCAATAAAAAATAGCAAACTAAAGCATCAACGTTGCCCAAAGAATGTAGATATCCTTTGGGCAATTTTTTTTACTGGCTTACACGTTGTATCGCTTCATCATAAGTCGCGCTTGGTTTGTATTGATTGGCCAATTGGTAATGTTGCTTAGCTTGGGCATAATCTTGATTATTTTCATAGATTTTACCCATATTATAGTGAGAATAAGCTTTGGTATTGTTATTGGTTGCCAAAGCAATGGCTTTTTGATTTGCCCATAAAGCTTCTGAGGAACGATTGAGCTTTTGATAAGCAACAGCAAGATTACTATAGGTCTGGCCAACATTTGGATTGTAGTCGATAGACTGTTGATAGAGCATTGCAGCTTGTTCAATCTGGTTGTTTTGATAGGCTTTATCCGCACTTAAATTAAGTGTCTTGGCTCGTTTTTGCGCATCTGCTGAGACAGGAACGATATTTACCCGAGTGGTTTGATTTTGATAATTTGATACTGTTGAACCCACTTGGCTTGCGTTAACTGTGGTTCCTGAAATACGATTGATGTCTTGAATTTCACCTTCAGGGCTAATGCGGAATACAGTCCATAGATTACCCGTTTGACCAGTCGGAATATAATAAGAACGAATCAGTGATTCACCTGCATAGACCATGACTTTGGCTTGGCTATTGGATAAGTTGGCCGTAGTTGGTTGAGTGCGATCAGAATAGTCATGTACTGAATACACATAATATTGACCTTCTAAACGTTTATCGATAGTGACGGTTTCAGGACCATAAGAGTCGGTGTCATCCACATCCAGATTTGCAGCCAAACCTTGTTTACTGTCCCAATATACATGCTGATTTTTATAACTTAAGTGTGAATCGAGATCTAAAGGGTTTTGCCCCCAATTCAGTACAATTCGCATACTGTTGAGATCTTTGAGTACAGGACTTAAGGCGTAGGTCATACCATCACATGGACATTTTGCAACCAGTGTTGAATAACCTGATTTTTTGATAATCAGTAAATTATCTGAACTGTCTATAGTATTACTATTGACTGCGGCTCGGCCGCTTGTATTGGTAGAACTTGAGGCAGAGCGCTCACCATTTTTTTGCAAAATCACTTCCGCATTGGCAATATTTTGATCTTTCACTGTTGCACTTAACACATGCACATTGACGGTGTCTGCATGGCTCAAGATCGGAATAATGGATGCGAATAGTGATGAATATAAAATATGTTTTTTCATTGTTTATCTCTTTTGTTGGTGCACATAATTTGATTGTTATTTAGAAGATCTTTTGCATAAAATTAGCTGATTATTTATTGACTCATCGTTTTATTTTGTAATAAAAAAAGCAGTATATAGATACTGCTTCATGGCTCATATGATTGAGTGATTAGTCATTAAATCGCATAGATAAATCAATCGCTTTAACATCTTTGGTCAATACACCCATCGAAATATAGTCAACACCTGTTTGTGCAACTTGACTTAAATTCTCAAGAGTAATATTTCCAGAAGCTTCTAATTTACAGCGCCCTGCAACATGTTTAACCGCATCAATCATTTGTTGTTGGCTAAAATTATCTAGCATGACGATATCGGCTTTGGCTTCAAGTGCTTGATTCAGTTCATCCCATGTTTCAACTTCGACTTCAACAGGCTTACCTGGTGCGATTTGATGCGCTTTGGCAATTGCTTGAGCAATACCACCGGCAGCCATGATGTGATTCTCTTTAATTAAGAACGCATCGAATAAACCAAGGCGGTGGTTTTGACCGCCACCTACAGCAACTGCATACTTTTGTGCAATCCGTAAACCCGGCAAAGTTTTACGCGTATCTAATAATTTGGTTGCTGTACCTTCTAGATATTTTACGTATTCAGCCGTTTTGGTTGCGACTGCAGACAGGGTTTGCACAAAGTTTAATGCAGGACGCTCAACAGTCAGCAAACTACGCGCAGAACCTGCCAATTTATAAATAGTTTCATTGGCTTTGACCCAGTCACCATCATTTTTAAGCCAAGTAATCTGTACGCTTGGATCATAAGCCTTGATCAGAGCATCGACCCAAGGTTGTCCCGCCAAGACCATATCTTCACGCGAAATGATCGTGGCTGTCGCTTGCTCATCTTCTGGTGTGAGTAGGGCAGTAATATCAGCATCGCCAATATCTTCTTGGAGTGCTTGTTGAATATTAATTTGAATAGATTGTTCAAGCAAAGATTCAGGTATGCTCATGGATATCCCTATTTTAGTCACCCTTAAAAACTGAGCGATATATTAGCACTGTCATTGCAAGTTTGAAGAAGTTTTTATTTTATACAGATTAGGATCTGTTAACATTTCATAAATAGTTTGCGTTGTAGGTTCAAATTAAGCACGAGATGTATACATCGTAAAACATGAATGAGAATAGTGAGACTATTTTTAAGTTTCGTAACGCAAACTGAGATGATTTTAGTCATAACTTGAACAAGAATAAAGCATTACTTTATTCGTAGTGAAAGTCGAAGCTGAGGACTAGAGTCTTTTTTGCCGCTACATGTTACCTTGCGAAACGATGTTTCTCATCATTTAGAATGACTAAATTTCGTATTTCGTGCCTTGTATCGCCTAAAAAATACTCGTCGTCGCAAACATAGACGAATTGTCAACAGACCCGAGAGTACACTAAAATATTGAAAATCAGCTTTATTGAAAATAGAAAAATTCTGTAGGAATAAGATATGCAATCTGCACCACAGTTTCAGGTCGTAAATGGTCAATTGATTGGCGCAAGACAAGTCCCATCACCCAACTATAATCAACGTCCTGAAAATACAGAGATTCAGCTGATTGTGATTCACAATATTAGTTTGCCACCGTCACAATTTGGTGGTGGTTATATTGAACAGTTTTTTCAAAATCAACTGGATTGGTCAGTCCATCCTTATTTTCAAACCATTGAGGGTATGCAGGTTTCTGCACATTTGCTGATTTTAAGAACTGGTGAAATTATACAGTTTGTTAATTTTAATGATCGAGCTTGGCATGCCGGACGTTCAGCTTATCTAGGTAAAGTTGAGTGTAATGACTATTCAATTGGGATTGAACTTGAAGGAAGTGATGATAGCGATTTTGAAGCGATCCAATATCAACAACTGGTTGATGTGGTTGCCACTTTGCAACACGCTTATCCAAAAACTGATCATCATTTAACAGGACACTCTGATATTGCATCAGGACGAAAAACTGATCCTGGACCACATTTTCAATGGCAGCAATTTAGAGAAAGTTTGAATCAGAAAAAATTAAAAGTAGAACAAGTGAAGTAAATAAGTGTCTGTTTATGATTTAACAACGCAATTTTAAGAATATTTAATTACAATAGCGACTTTATTTTAACTAGGTGAATACGATGGCGCTGTGGCGATCCACCTTTATTGTCAGTGCAATGACCATGTTGTCACGAGTCTTGGGCTTAGTCCGAGATATGGTTTTGCTCAATGTGTTTGGGGCAGGTAAGGATTTTGACACCTTTGTGGTTGCTTTTCGTATTCCCAATTTTTTCAGGCGTTTATTTGCAGAAGGGGCTTTTTCACAAGCCTTTATCCCGGTACTCACCGAATATAAAACTACAAAACTGCATGCGGAAGTACAGATTCTGATTAGTCGTGTGTTTGGCTGTTTGTTAATGGTGATGTCACTGTTAACCTTAATCAGTATGATCATTGCGCCTGTGATCTTGTATGTCTATGCACCTGGTTTTCATAATGATCCTGCAAAATTTGATCTGGCTGTAGATATGTTTCGTTTAACGATTCCCTATCTGATGTTTATGTCATTGACTGCATTTGCTAGCAGTATTTTGAATAGTTATGGATCTTTTGCTTCGCCAGCGTTTTCGCCTGTATTACTCAACGTGGCAATGATTGCTGGTGCTTGGTGGTTAGCCCCGCATATGGCTCAACCGATCATGGCTTTAGGATGGGCTGTGGTTGCAGCAGGGGTTTTACAACTTGCGATTCAAATACCTGAATTATGGAATAAAAAATTACTGATTCCACCTAAAGTTGATTTTAAACATGAGGGTGTAGATCGAATTTTAAAACTGATGTTGCCCGCTTTATTTGGTGTATCAGTCACTCAGATTAACTTATTACTAAATACAATTTGGGCGTCATTCATGCAAGATGGTTCGGTGTCATGGTTATATAGTGCCGAACGGATGACCGAGTTACCACTTGGATTGATTGGTGTTGCTATTGGTACCGTGATTCTTCCGTCTCTTTCTGTGAGTAAAGCAGAACAAGATCAGGCCAAGTTTCGTAGAATGTTGGATTGGGCTGCACGCGTGATTGTCTTGGTGGGTGTGCCAGCCAGTATCGCTTTGTTCATGTTATCTACGCCGATCATTCAAGCGCTTTTCCAGCATGGTGCTTTTGATGCACGTGATACGCAAATGACCGCTATGGCACTGCAATGTATGAGTGGCGGTGTACTGGCATTTATGTTGATTAAAGTTTTTGCACCAGGTTTTTATGCCATTCAGGACACTAAAACACCTGTACGTGTCGGCTTAATGGCGGTTGCAGCCAATGCGATTTTAAACATTATCTTTATTGGTATTTTTAAATTGATTGATTGGCAAGCTGAGCATATGGCCTTAGCCATTGCTTCTTCAGGCTCAGCTTTGGTCAATGCAGGGATGTTATATTTTTATTTACATAAGAAAAATATTTTCCGTTTTGGTGCGCACTGGAAAAAATTATTCGTTCAATTTGCCATTGCCAATATCGTAATGATTGGCGCGCTATGGTTTGCTTTAAATTGGTATGATGGTACAGCTTCGCAATGGCTTCGAATTCTTGAAGTTGTCGGGTTATGTTTAGTCGGTATTGTGGCTTATGGCATTGCTCTACTTGCAGCAGGTTTTAGACCAAGACATTTAAAGCACTAAATTAAGGCCAATCAACAGAATATAAATGAGATAGCTTTTACTTTGAGCATCATTCAATCATATATGCTGTATCTAGTGCATGGTGACAAGGATGTCATCATAGCGTGTGGGATAGAATTTAAATTCTAAATATAAAATACAGTACTGTAAGCTTTATAGATGTATGAATTTACTTCTATGAAATGCGATAAGATTTCTTATTAGAGTATAAAAAACATCGCAATTGAGCGATGCTTTTTATTTTTAAAACTATTTCGCATTGAAACTAAGGTAAAACTTTTAGAAGTTCTACATCAAAAATTAATGTGCTGTTTGGGCCAATCGCATCACCCGCACCAATCTCGCCGTAGGCAAGTTTTGCTGGAATAAAGAAACGATATTTCGCGCCTTCTTTCATCAGTTGCAAACCTTCAGTCCAACCTTGAATCACTTGGCTAACTTGAAATTCTACCGCTTCATTTCGTGCAAAAGAACTGTCAAATACAGTGCCATCCAATAAACGACCTTCATAGTTTACAGAGACTTTAGATTTTGCAGAGGGTGATTTTCCAGTACCTTGTTGTAAAACACTATACTGCAAACCGCTTGGGCGAGTAATTACACCTGTTTTCTTCGCATTTTCTACAAGAAAAGCTTCACCTTGTTTGGCACTTACATCTGCAGCTTGTTTAAACTCTAGCATTTGTTTTGCTTCAGTTTGCTGTTTATATTGTGCAAGTGCTTTTGCCATCTCTTCATCAGTTAAGCTTGCTTTCTGACCTGTAGAGCCTTCTTTGATGCCTTGGATAAAGGCATTTAAATTAATTTGTTTTAAGGTATCGGCATTGGTACGTCCCATGACATAACCATAGCTATACCCAAGTTGATCTTGTTGAGAGCTTTTATTGTTAATCGGTGCTGAGAAAGCTGCGCTACTCAGCAGACTAAGACTAAGCACAATAAGTGTTTTTTTCATAATTAAAATCCAAAAAAGGAGAGTAAATCTCTCCTTTTCTTAAATGTTATTTAACTTTAACAAGTTCAACATCAAAAATTAAAGTGCTGTTTGGAGGAATTGTTCCAGGAACACCTTGTTCACCATAAGCCAATTTTGCAGGAATATATAAGGTTGCTTTACCGCCTTCCTTCATGAGTTGTAAACCTTCAGTCCAACCTGGAATCACTTGATTTAAAGGAAACTCAACGGGTTGACCACGATCATATGAACTGTCGAATACTTTGCCATCTAACAACTGACCTTTGTAATGTACCGTGACTTGTGAAGTAGCAGCAGGCTGTTTACCCGTACCTTCTTTGGTGATTTTATATTGCAATCCTGAAGCTGTTGTTTTAACACCTTCTTTTTTCGCATTTTCAGCTAAGAATGAGTCATTTGATGAAGCTGTTTCTTTGCTTTGTTGTAATTGCTTTTGTTGCATTTCTTTTTGGAAGTCAACATACGCAGCTTGTAATTCTTCATCTGTATAGGCACGTTGTTTTTTAGCATGGCCGTCACGAATACCGCTGATAAATGTATTCACATCGACTTCAGGTGGCGTTTGGCTCGCAACTTCATAACCAAGTGCATAACTGATTTTTTCTACAGGTTTAGCATTTTTTGACATTGAATGACTGTTTACATCAGCAGGATGTTGAGATGCATAATAAACAGGTACAAGTGCAGCACCACCTAAGATTACAGCAATTGCGATGGGTAAGGCTTTACTCATAAAAATTTCCAAATTTTAATCTTTTAAGAGGCTAATTTGATCATTAGCATAATCTGCTCAAGCATATAACTTCTTCATCATAAACGATATAGTTATCTGATGACGACAACTAAAAATATACAGTTATATTGACCAAAATATTGGCACAAAAAAGCCAGATTCAATCTGGCTTTTTCTTCATTATTTGATATTAATCATCTTTGGATGAGGTGTAAGCATAAGCATAATTATAGCCATAATTACCGCCTACATTTGCTCGGACATCATTGAGAATAATACCATTCACTTTACTTCCCGCTTGTTCAAAGCGAGTGATGGTTAATTCAAGTTCTTTCATCTGTGTTTTTGCATAACGTGCAACTACAAGATTGACACCTGCAAATTGGGAAACGATGATGCCATCAGTTACCGCCAAGATAGGTGGGGTATCGATAATAATATGATCATATTGTTGAGAAAGTTGTTCTAATAACTCACTAAAACGATCTGAACTCAACATTTCAGATGAATGACTATTATTTTTACCACGTGGCAGAAAATCTAAATGATTTACAGTGTTTGAATGGACAATACATTGCTCAAGGGTACTTTGACCTGACAAATATTCCGTTAAACCAGGAGAGGTGTCATGACTAAAATATTTATGTAAATAGCCTTTGCGTATATCTGCATCAATCAATAAAACTTTCTTATTGCCTTGTGCAAAAATCGCGGCGAGGTTGGTTGAGATAAATGATTTACCAATTTCCGGAGCAGGTCCAGAAACCGCAATAATATTATTTTTGGCTGTGTTTAGCGCAAAATGAATCGTGGTACGAATGCTACGTAAGCTTTCAATGGCAATATCTTCACTATTTTTAGCAGCGAGAATAGGGATCGATTTCTTTTTTCTCAGCAATTGTACGCGGCTTTCTTGAATTGGAGAACGAGGGACAGTGGCGTAGACCGGTAAATCAAGTTCGTTTTCAATGCGAGTTGAGTCTTTGATTCCTGATGAAAGTAGATTGCGCAATAATGCGATGAGAACACCAATAAATCCACCAACAAAAATTGAAAGAATTAACACAATCAATTTTCTTGGTTTAATCGGTTTAAAAGGTTCTACAGCTGTATCAATAATACGCACATTGCCGATTTCACCTGCTTTGACAATTTTTAATTGCTGATAACTGTTTAATAGAGAGGTATAGAGCTCGGTATTGACTTTAACATCACGATAGAGTTGTAAATACAGACGTTGAGTTTCAGGCAAACGTTTAATTGCTTGATTAATCTCTGTCGATTTCTTATCAATAGCAGCCAGCTGTGCATTGATTTCCGCCATCAATGGGTGATCAGATGTATATTTTGCAGAATATTCAGCTTGTTTTTGCTTTAACTCGATCTGCATTTTTTCCAATTCAACATTCTGCTTGAGCATCAACTCCGCTTCTTGAGTGACATCAACCGTATTATATTGTTCACGGAATCTATTAAATTTAATCTCAGATTCTTCAAGCTGCTGTTTAAGTTCTGGCAGTTGTTGATCCAGAAAACTTAATGTTTGTTTAGATTCTAAAGTTTTGCGTTCAATATTCTGTTCGTGATAGACGTTCAGGATATTATTAAGAACTTGAGTAATATGCTGTTGATCATTTCCATTATAACTCAGACCAATGACACCCGTCATTTTGCCTTTTTCAGCAACAGTATAATTCTCTTGAAGTGCTTTCATTGCTGAAGGGAGAGAAAGTTTAGTAACGGTAAAGTCTTGTTGGAATGGATTTAGACTATTGATTTGAACCAACCACAATCCTTTATTGTCTTGGGCTTTGTTGAGTTGATTGAGTGTGCCTCGAAATATAACTTGGTCTTTATAGGTTAAACTAAACTGATTTTTATTTATAAATTGTAACGTGAGATTTTTATCATAATAATATTCAGGGACATCTAGTTTTAGTATAGAAAAGCTAGATTGATCTTTTTGAAAACTGACTGCCTTGGTACTATAGCTGAGCTGAGTTTTTTCGTTAGAAATTAATTTATGTAAAAAATTATCCGCATTGTCTTGAATTTGGATATTTAAATTTAAATTCTGAATTACTTTACCAAGGACAAGTCGTGAATTTAAAATTTCAATTTCAGCATCAGCTGGTGATTTTTGTCCTAAGCCACCTGCAACATCTTTTAACTCACCCATGAGAGCAGCTGATGCTGCACTTTTACCTTCTTCGACCTGAACTAGTGCATCTGTAGAATAGACAGGTGATGTGACGCGTAAATAAAGCAGAGCGCAAATTAAGGTTAAAATGACACAAAGTGCAATCACTTTCCATTGAGCAATTAAAGAGAAAAACAACTCTTTTAAGTCAATCGTATCATCATTAGTTTTTGAATTTTGGTTCATAGGTAAACAACTAATTAAAATTTAGAGATGTGATTGCCAGTCATTGGCATAAACTTGGATATTTTTACATGTTTCATCAAAAAAAGCTTGATCATGTTGATATGGGTCTGGCACATTTTGACCCTGCCAGTGCCCTAAACGAAATACTTTACCTTTGGCAAAAGGCCATTTTTGTTCGATATGCTGTGATTGGTTTTTACTCATCACTAGAATAAGATCAGCTTTTTTAATCAACTCCGCATTAATTTGTCGTGCAACATGGGAGCGCATATCAATATTTAAAGCATCCATACAAGCTATGGCTTTATCATCTGCGGAATGGCCGACCATTGCAGAAAGCCCTGCTGACTTTATATTTAAATCTGGATAGTTTTGCCTTAAAAAGAATTCTGCCATTGGACTACGACAGATATTCCCTACGCACACCACCAATATATTTTGGAATTGCATTATTGTCCTAAGCGATCAATGTTATATAAGGCATTAGAAAAAGGAATGATTTGGTTGATTACACGTTGCCAGCGAGTTAATCCTGTTGCATCTATATAGACGATATCATTTTTTTGCATCGTAAATTGATTAGCAAGTGCAAAGTTTCCAAAACTGCTTAAATTCAGTTGATAAACGGAAGATGCTTGGCTATTGATATCTGTACGCATGACATAAATACGTGCAGCGCTAGCAGAGTTTGGATTAATGCCTCCACTCTCCCCAAGTACATCACTTAAGGTCATACCTTGATCACGTAGAGCGATTGCCTGAGTACGGCTTGACTCACCTAAAACATATAGCTTTTGATCTTGTTTGGTATTCACAAAAATTGTGTCATTCGGTTGAATGAGTAGATTATGTAGAGATAAACCTTGTTTTTCTAATTGAATGGTATTGAGGTTATAAGTTTGACCATCGCGAATCAATTGAATATTGGTATTGTCACCGGTTTGCGTATTGATACCTCCAGCCTGACCTAATGCAGTGTAGATACTGATCGGCTGGTCATTTAAAGTATATTGGCCACTTTTCACAACTTGACCATTCACAAAGTACCGTTTTCCCTCATAGGATATAACACGTACGATCACATCTGGCGTTTTTAAATATCGTGCAAATAGTTTGCGCATTTCATTGTTGATTTCAACTAAACTTTTGCCTACTGCACGATATGAGCCAATTAAAGGTGCTTGTATATAACCATTTTGGTCAATCTGAAAACCATTTGCTAACACAGATGTATTATTGGTCATTTGAGTTACAGGAGGGGTTATTTCAGGGTATGCCCATAATTGTATAGATAGGATGTCACCAGGGCTTAACCGGTAAATTGTATTTCTTTGATTAAATAGGGAAACAATATCGTTTGAATTATTATTTTTAGAAAACCCTATAGTTGAAATATTCTCTTGTGTGAGTTGCACTACATTTAGCTTAGCGCCTTGATCTGTTTGATAAACCCCTTCTTCAGGAACATCATAAGTTTGAAGTCCAGAAGTGATTGCACAACCAGTAAATGAAACAGAAATTGCTAAAATTGTAAAAAGTGAGGTGCATCGATACTTCACATTCAAAACCCTTCGTTATATTACAGCATTAATTTAGACTCAATTATAGATGATGATTCTATTCTATAATTTAATTAATGCCTATGATTAATATGTATTAGTTTTTATGTCAGTTTTGAAAACTTAGACATCAACTGGTTGTATAAAATAACAAATAATATACAAGATCTTAGCGTAAATAAAAAAAGTAGTTGATATCTTTGTTTCAGCGGTTTTTTATTGTATTTAAGCGACTTTACTTTATTGTACGCAAGTAGAAACAAATATGATGGAACTTGAACAGTGACACTTTGTAGTATTTTTACATGAAGTAGTAGGTTGGCTGTAATTTTTCACTGAAATGCTGGTAGGCCTTATTGCTATTATTGTAATATATGCATTCATGACAATCGATTTAGTATAATATTCACATATTATTGTTCTATGTAGATAGTGTCTTTTTAGAATTTAAAGTTAATTGAAAGCAAAAAACAGAGGAAATAATGTTAGAAGGTTCTACTATACTCGTAACAGGTGGTACAGGCTCTTTTGGGAATACCTTTATCCCAATGACTTTAGAAAAATATAATCCTAAAAAAATAATCATTTTTTCTCGTGATGAAATGAAGCAATGGGAAATGGCAAAAAAATTTAAAGATGATAGTCGTGTACGTTTTTTTATTGGCGATGTAAGAGATAAAGAACGTCTTTATCGTGCTTTGGATGGTGTGGATTATGTAGTACATGCTGCTGCAACCAAAATTGTACCTACTGCTGAATATAACCCTTTTGAATGTATTAAAACAAACATCAACGGGGCTATGAACGTAATTGATGCTTGTATAGATAAGAAAGTAAAAGGTGTAGTTGCTTTGTCAACAGACAAAGCAAGTAGTCCAATTAATTTATATGGTGCGACTAAACTTGCATCTGATAAATTGTTCGTGGCAGGCAATGCCTACTCTGGTGAGCATGGAACAAAATTCTCTGTAGTTCGATATGGTAATGTTATGGGTTCTCGTGGTTCGGTTATCCCATTTTTTATGTCGATCAAAGATAAAGGTGTTCTACCAATTACAGATGATCGTATGACGCGATTTATGATCTCTTTAGAACAGGGTGTTGAGCTTGTTTGGCATGCTTTTGAAGATATGGTTGGAGGGGAAATTTATGTAAAAAAAATCCCTTCAATGAAAGTAACTACATTGGCATCAGTTGTTGCACCAGAAGCTAAACAGGAAGTTGTTGGTATTCGACCTGGTGAGAAATTGCATGAGCAAATGATCAGTGTGGAAGACTCTTACTACACTTATGAATATCCAGAGCATTATAAAATTTTGCCAGTGATTAATGATTGGGCTGAAACAAAAGAACGTATTAAAGATGGTACAAAAGTCCCAGAAGGTTTTCATTATTCAAGTGATAATAATGCTGAGTGGATGAGTAATGTAGAATTACAAGCTTGGTTAGTAAAAAATGCTGAAAAAATAGGTAATATTTAAAATGTTTATCCCTTATGGCAGACAAAATATAAGTCAAGCAGATGTTGATTCAGTAGTTCAAGTTTTGAAATCTGACTTTTTAACTCAAGGTCCTCAAGTTCCATTATTTGAAAATACTGTTGCTAAATTTGTTGGAGCAAAATATGCGTTAGCAATGAATAGCGCAACTTCTGCTTTACATGTGGCTTGTTTGGCTTTGGGATTAAAAAAAGGAGATGTCCTTTGGACATCTCCAATTACTTTTGTTGCTTCTGCAAACTGTGCTTTATACTGTGATGCAGAAGTAGATTTTGTGGATATTGATCCTGATACATATAATCTCTCTGTTGATGCATTAAAAACAAAACTGGAAATTGCGAAACAGCAAAATAAATTACCAAAAATTGTTGTGCCAGTTCATTTATGTGGTCAACCTTGTGATATGGAAAAGATACATGCATTATCTAAAGAGTATGGGTTTCATATCATTGAGGATGCATCACATGCAATTGGTGGTAAGTATAAAGACCAGTATATTGGTTCTAATCAATATTCAGATATTACGATTTTTAGCTTCCATCCAGTTAAAATTATTACAACTGCAGAAGGTGGAATGGCACTGACCAATAACGAAGAGCTTGCCAAAAAAATGGATTTATTTAGGAGCCATGGTGTAACCAGAAATCCTGAATTAATGACTAAACCTTCTGAAGGTCCTTGGTACTATCAACAGGTCGAGCTGGGCTACAATTATCGCATGACTGAATTACAGGCAGCGTTGGGCGTTACACAATTGGCCCGCTTAGTAACTTTTGTTGCTAAGCGACACGAGATTGCTACAAAATATAATGAATTATTAAAAGATTTGCCCCTAATTGTTCCATATCAATTACCAGACACATATTCTGGGCTGCATTTATATGTAATTCGTTTAAAGCAAAAAGAGTTAAGTAAAGACCGCAAAGAAATTTTTGAAGCATTGCGAGGAAAAGGTATCGGCGTAAATGTGCATTATATTCCTGTGCATACTCAGCCTTATTATGAGAAGCTAGGCTTTAAGCAAGGTGATTTCCCTGAAGCAGAAGCTTATTACGAGGCCGCTATTAGTTTACCGATGTTTCCTGATTTGAATGATGAGCAAATCCAGTATATCTATCAAACACTAAAAGATGTTTTGGTATAACAATGCAACTGGCTGTTATTCCTGCACGAGGTGGAAGCAAAAGAATTCCTCGTAAAAACATTAAAGACTTTTATGGTAAGCCGATGATCGCATGGTCTATAGAGGCTGCACTGAAAAGTGAATGTTTTGATGAGGTTTGGGTTTCAACTGATGATGGGGAAATTGCAGATATTGCAAGACAATATGGAGCGAAAATTCCATTCATGCGGCCTGCTTACTTGTCCGATGATTTTACAACAACTGCTGATGTCATGCAGCATGCAACACACGCTTTTGCACAATTGCAGGGACAACGACCAGATTATGTCTGTTGCCTATATGCAACAGCACCATTTGTACAGACTGATGATTTGCAAACTGGGCTTAAGTTGTTGCAAAACCATCCACTAGATTATGCATTTAGTGCAACAACATTTGCGTTTCCGATTCAAAGAGCAATTAAATTAAATCAAGATGGAAATGTTGAGATGTTCCAACCTGAAAACTTTAATAAACGCTCTCAAGACTTGGAAGAGGCATGGCATGATGCTGGCCAGTTTTATTGGGGAACTGCACAGGCATGGTTAGACAAGTCTGTAATTTTCTCTAATAGATCAAGAATTGTTGAATTATCTAGAACACGGGTTCAGGATATTGATACTCCAGATGACTGGCATCGTGCAGAGTTGATGGCACAATTATTATTAGACGTATAAACGATGAAGTTTTGTTTTCGATCTGACGCATCTTTGCAAATTGGTTCAGGGCATGTGGTACGTTGTTTAACGATAGCAGATGCTTTGGCTAGGCATGGACACGAGGTCTATTTTATTTGTCGTGAGCATCACGGTAATTTAATTGAGTTTGTTAGACAACGTGGCTATGCCGTCTATACCTTACCTGAGCCTGTGCTTAATACCAGTTTTGAGTTGCCCGAATACCAACGCTGGTTAGGGGTAACAGAGCAAAAAGATGCTCAAGAAACATTAGCAATTTTAACTGAACAGCCTGTAGATTGGATTATTGTTGATCATTATGCTTTGTCCGCAGTATGGCAACAAGTTATTCGTCAGCAAGCTGAACGTATTGCCGTAATTGATGACTTGGCAAATCGTTTACATGATGCTGATATCATTTTGGATTGTGGCTTAGCACATACATCTTCAGATTATGAGAAATTAAATAATCGTAAATGCCATTATTTAATGGGACCGCGCTATGCTTTATTGCGTCCCGAATTTCGTAGCAAACGATTATGGCTAGAGCAGCATCCAAAAACATATCACCATGATAAGTTAAAAATTTTGGTGAATTTAGGTGGAATAGATAAAGATAACTTAACCGGCAGCGTGTTGGACGTTTTATCACGTAGTCCACAGCAACAGCATTTATCTATTACTGTCGTAATGGGGGTAAATGCACCTTGGAAAGAGTCTATTCTGGAGCAATCAAAGAATTTACCATTCAGCAATCATATTTTGATTAATGCCAATAATATGGCAGATTTAATGCTTGAGCATGATTTAGCAATCGGTGCTGCTGGTAGTACAGCTTGGGAACGAAGCTGTTTAGGCCTGCCCACAATTATGATTTGTATGGCAGATAATCAGAAAATGATAGCAAAATATTTACATGATCTGGGGGTAACGATCTCCCTAGATCAAACAGAAATTGATGCAAAGCTATTACAAATATTACAACAGTTTGATCAAGAACGATTGCAACTCATGCATCAAAAGGCCTTATCTATTACGGATGGTATTGGCACAGATTTATTGTTGCAAATTATTTTTTCTGAGGAATTTAATGCATGTTAGATCTAAAAGATGCACAGCTCAGAGTATTGAGTGATGATGATCTGGAAATGGTACTGCAATGGCGTAACCATGATGATATTCGCAAGTGGATGGTTAATTCGGATGTAATTGCTTTAAGCAACCATCTTGCTTGGTTTGAGAGAAATAAGAATAGAACTGACCGCTTGTTCTATATTTTTGAATATCAGCAGCGACCGCAAGGCTACATCTCTTTTATTGCTATTCCAAATAGTACGGTATATGAATGGGGCTTCTATGTGAAACCTGATGCAGAGAAGGGAATGGGGCATTTATTGGGGAGTGCTGCATTAACCTTTGCATTTGAAGAGCTTGGATTCGATAAGATTTTTGGTCAGGTTTTGGCATTTAATGAAAAATCATTAAGTTTCCATAAAAAAATGGGTTTTGTCCAAGAGGGTTTGTTGAGAAAACATTTCAAAGATCATCGAGGTACATTTGATATATATCAGTTTGGTTTGCTACAAGCAGAATGGTTAGAGGGTAAGTGAAATGAGCAAAAAAATTACAATTAATAATCGTGATATTGGTACAGGCTTTCCACCGTATATTATTGCTGAGCTTTCTGCAAATCATAATGGCAGCTTAGATACGGCACTCAAAATTATTGAAGAAGCCAAACGCTGTGGTGCCGATGCGATTAAATTACAAACTTATAGTGCAGATACCATCACACTGAATAGCCAAACTGAAGAGTTTATGATTCGTGGTGGTTTATGGGATGGCCAATCTTTATATGAACTTTATCAAAAAGCTCAAATGCCATGGGAATGGCATAAGCCACTTTTTGAACATGCACATGCTTTAGATATCACGATTTTTAGTTCTCCATTTGATAAAACAGCAGTAGATTTACTTGAAGAGCTGAATGCCCCTGCATATAAAATTGCTTCTTTTGAAGCGGTGGACTTGCCATTAATTAAATATGTGGCTTCTACAGGGAAGCCAATGATTATTTCTACAGGAATGGCAGACAAAGACGAGATTGGTGAGGCAATTCAAGCTGCTTATGATGGTGGTTGTAAAGAGCTTGTGGTTCTACACTGTGTAAGCGGTTATCCTGCACCTGCAGAAGATTATAATCTATACACCATGGCTGATATGGCAAAATCTTTTAATGTGCCAGTCGGACTTTCTGACCATACACTAGATAATACGACTGCAATTACGTCTGTTGCTTTGGGTGCATGTCTCATCGAAAAGCATTTTACGCTAGATCGTAAAGGGGGCGGGCCAGATGATAGCTTCTCTTTAGAGCCAAAAGAACTACAGCAGTTGTGTCAAGGTGCTAAAACGGCTTGGCAAGCACTGGGCAGTGTAGATTACGGTAGAAAGTCTAGTGAACAAGGAAATGCTCAATTTAGGCGCTCACTTTATTTTGTCAAAGATTTAAAAGCTGGTGATATTATTGATGAAACATGTATCCGTAGTGTGCGTCCAGGTTATGGTTTATCACCTAAATTTTATGATGAGCTTTTAGGTAAAAAAGTAAATCAGGATATAAGTGAAAATACGCCAGTAAAGTTAGAAATTATCAGTAAATGATTTCCAGCTTGAAAATGGCACCATTCATAAACTTGTCTATTAGAGCATTAACGCTTCTGGGCAAGTTTATTTTGCTTTTTTATATGGCAAAATTTCTCAATCCAGAGGAGGTTGGTGTTTATGGTCTATTCGTAGTACTAGTGAGTTACTCATTATATGCTGTAGGATTTGATTTCTATACTTTTTCTACACGAGAGCTTGTACTAAAAGAAAAAAAGGAATGGGGCGGTTTTTTAAAAAGTCAAAGTTTTTTAATATTTTTTTCCTATATTGCTATATTACCGATAATTCTTTTTTTTGCGAGTTACTCTATACCGCCTAAATGGTTATTTTTTCTTGGGTTTTTGATTGCTTTAGAACATTTGAATCAAGAACTCATGCGACTTTTAATCATTGATAAAAAAATGGTATTGGCAAATAATTTGCTTTTTATTAGAGCGGGTCTTTGGTGTTACGTTATCATTGGGTGTATGATTTTTTCACTGGTTGAAAAGCAACTCAATAATATTTTGTATGCTTGGATAGGCTTTGACTTAATAGCTTTGATCGTAGGCTTGTTAGCTTTAAAGAAAGGGCTGGTATTTAATAAGAGTCAAAAAATACAGATAGAATGGTTGAAAAATGGATTAAAAACTTGTATCCCTTTATTGATTTCTACTCTGATTTTAAGGGCTATAACAACTGTAGATAGGCTTTGGTTGGAGCAACTAGAAGGTCTTGAGGTCATAGCTGCATATTCGCTATTTATTGGCTTAACGAATGCAATTATCAGTTTTCTAGAAACTGGAGTTTTCTCTTTTATTTATCCTAAAATGATTCAGGAGAATGATAATAGTGCAAATTTTAGATTGCTCGTCAGAAAAATGCTTCTACAGTCATTAGGACTTTCTTTATGTATATCTTTAGTATTAGTAATTAGTTTTCCTTACTTTTTAAATTGGATTGGTAAGGATTTGTACTATACATATAAAAATATCTTCTATGTTGTACTATTCGCTAACTTTATATATTGCATCAGTATGGTTCCCCATTACGTATTGTATGCAAAACATAAAGATATGAAAATTATCATATCGCATGTTATAGGGTTAGGAGTATTTATATTATCTACCCTAGCTTTTATAGCAGGTGGGGTTCCGGTTGCTGTGGCCTATGGCCTATGTTGTGCTTTTATTTCAATATTGATAATAAAGGCGATTTTCTCATTCGAAAAAGATCAGGTCTGATAAGCGATGAATTTTTTAATACTTATAAACTCTGCTCCAAATTATAAATATTTCTATCATGCATTAGCTAAAGAAATAGAAAGTCGAGGGCACAAGATTTATTTTGCTATTGATTCACATCGTTCTAAATATCTTGAACCTTTGGCTGAGTTGGACAATAGTAAAAATAGTTTCTTTTTTGATAGTTATTTAGAAAATAATTTTAATAAAGATTTAGTAATTAAGGAGTTTGATGACCAAGGTTATTGGGGGGATTATTTTTACTCAGATTATGATCGATTCCTAACACATGACTTTAATTTGAATAAAGATAAAAACTATTGGCTCAATGTAAAAGTTAATTTAGATTTGTTTTTTGAAGAAATTATTAAAGATAAACATATAGACTTTGTTTTATATGAAAATATTTCAAATAGTTTTGCTTATGCTGCCTATTTGCAATGTGAGAAACTTGGTAAGAAGTATATTGGTTTAATGGGGTCACGCCTACCAAATCATTTTGAAATTCAAAATTCAATTATAGATGGTGAAGTGGAAAAGATAGAAGAATTGGCTAAAAAACCAATAACACAAGATGAAATAGATTGGTTTGAAAGCTATAAAAAAAGTATCGTTGATATTCAGCCTGACTATATGATGCAGAATGGCTTAGATAATGTTGCAATTTCTCGTATAGTGAAACTTAGTAAATTTCTAAAAGCATTGCGTCTACTTACTATAGGTTTTAAATATAAGCATTATTACGATTATCAGTTTGGTAATCCATTTATGGTACCTGTTAAGGCAATAAAGGTAAATCTGAGGAGATATATTAATACAAAAAAATCTCAAAAATTTTATATAAATAATGATGAATTAGAAATTTTTTCATCTAAAGAAAGATTTTATGTTTATCCAATACATTTTCATCCAGAGTCTTCGACCTCTGTTTTAGCACCGGAATATACAAATGAATATTCTAATGTTGTGAATATTGCCAATAATCTACCTTTTGGGACATATTTATATGTAAAGGATCATAAAAGTGCAAAAGGTGTACAGGGTGTTGAATTTTATAAAAAAATAAGTGCACTACCTAATGTTCGGCTAGTTAACTTTGATATAAATATTAAAAAATTAATTTTAAAGTCAGTAGGTGTAATTACTGTTAATAGTACAGCGGGTTATGAGGCATTACTTCTTGATAAGCCTGTTTACTTGTTTGGTAGAGTTTTTTATGAAAACTTTAAAAATGTATATAAATTACAAGGTTTTAAATGTCTAAGAAATTGCTTTATTCATAGTTTAGATAACAGATTACGAGAAAATTTAAATGATTTTGTAGCTTATAAGCGATATTGCAGTCAAGGAATGCTAATAATTAAGAATAGTTATGATGCAAATGATGAGGTAGGGGTCTCTAATATTGTAGATGAAATTTTATTTAAAATAAATAGTTAATAGGCGTGAGGGTTCTAATGTGTTTTTTAAATTAAATATTCTCTTGTTGGGTTTATGATCTTAATTTTTTAATCAGTTTAAGAACATAGATTGTAATATTTTGACTTTGAAGATTTATAAATCTTAGAGGTAGGACTAATAAATGACGTTATTTACGTATTGTTTTCTTTGTTTAATAACATTTTGTTTTGTTTTTGTTCAAAAAAAACATTTCCTAAATTATGTTTTTATTCTGTTATGTTTAATAGGCTGGTCAGTTGTTACTAGGTTGAACTCAATTCAACAAGATTTGGTCGTGTATTCTGAGGTCATGACATATAATTGGGATTTTTACAAAAGTTTTTATGTATTGAGAGAACCTGTTTACTGGATTATTAGTAAAATTTTTTATGATTTTTTAAAACAACCAAAACTTGTATTCTTTGTTTGGGATGTTATTGTTTTTGTTTCTCTTGTATATGTATCTTATAAGAAGGGTATAAAGCCATATTTTATATTGGTATTCATGTTGTTTTTTCCTAACGTGATGGGCTTTTTAAATGTTTATAGGCAATATATATCGACAATATTTCTTTTCTTGTCTTTCTTACTCGTTTATGAAAACCATTTGAAGTCAAAATTCCTTTACCTGATTTCCTTTTTAACTCATAATGTTGGAGCTATTTTTTTACCTCTTATATTTGTTAGAAAAAAATTTTTCCAAGGGAAATTTATTTTAGCTGCAGTTTTCTCTTTAGTCTCAATGATATTACTATCGGGGTCGAAATCTGAGGTCGATACTGGTGAAACACCACCATTACTCTTTTTTGCTGTTATTTGTGCTGGGATGCTGATATTTTTGGCATTGAATAAACTAATACTATATAGGAAAAACATAGATTTATATTATGTAAATGTGTATTGCATATTTGTATCTTTATTTTCGATTTTATTTTTATCTGATGCACCAGCCAAAAGAATTTGTATGATCGCTTTAATTTTTTTATTGTATTCAATCTATTGGTTTATTGAGGATAATAAAAAAAATCTTCTTTTTTTTAGGTTTCTTTTGGTTTTTTTTGCATTAATACCAACTTTTATGTTTCCATCGGTTTTTAATATGCTTTTATATATTGGTGATTGATTTATGAAATCTTTTTTGATTTTGGCACATAAAAATATTGAACATGTATATAAGTTAGCATCAAATATGCCGAATGCTAACTTCTATATTCATGTTGATTTAAAGGCTGATATTAATAAAATAAGAAAGGATATTTCTAATATTGAGAATGTTTTTTTTGTAGAAAACCGTGTGGATATTAAATGGGCTGGGTTTAGTATGGTGCAAGCTACCCTTAATTTAATGAAATATGCTATACTACATGATGAAAATAATGAGTATTTTCATTTAATTAGTGGCGATGATGTTATTTTAACTAATACCTTTACTTGGGATGACTCTCAAATTTATATGGAATGTCTGGAATCAAAACCGCATCGTTATCGAATGCGATTTAATGCTCCTCATGCAGATACTCTATATCAAAGAAGTATTTTAGGTAAATTTTTAACTCAATGTTATAAAGTTTTAGATAAAATTTTTCCAACAAATGAAAAAACATATTTTGGTAGCCAGTGGTTTTCCATTCGTCGTGAGCAATTACAAATAATTTTAAATTCAATTTCTATAGATGATATAGATTTTTTTAGAAAGAAGCTTTGCCCAGATGAGCATTTCTTTCAATATCTAGTGATAAAAAATTCATTGTTAACTAGTATTTCTCCTTTAGGGAATAGGAGGTCTATAATTTTTGATGCGAATTATCAACATGGATCTAGTCCAATATTTTTGACGGCTAAACACCTCTTACAGGCTAAAGCAGAGGGTCATTGGTTTGCGAGAAAAGTTGAACAAAAAGTAATGTATGAATTCTATAAGATAGGTAAATAAAAGATCAGTATGAATTTTTCGATTCTATTGTCCTTATACCATAAGGAAAAATCTGAATATCTAGACCTGTGTTTTGACAGTATTTGGTTACAACAAGTACTGAAACCTACAGAAATTGTATTGGTACTCGATGGTCCCATAGGAGGAGAACTTACTGCTTGTGTACAAAAGTGGCAGTCAAAAATAGATGATGTTTTAAAAATTATTGCACTTCCTCAAAATGTTGGGCTGGGAAAAGCATTAAACGAAGGTTTAAAACATTGTTCCAATGAATGGGTTTTCCGGATGGATACAGATGATATTTGCACTCCTGATCGGTTTGAGAGTCAGATTGACTTTATAAAAAAGCACCCAGATGTGGTCTTATTTGGTGGGCAAGTCTTAGAATTTGAAAATGAACCAAATGATTCTCAAGTTTTAAAAGCTGTACCAACAACAAATGAAGAAATTCGACAGTTTGCACAAAAACGTTGTCCGTTTAATCATATGACTGTGGCATATAAGAAATCTATAATAAATGAGCTAGGTGGATATCAACATCATTTATTTATGGAGGATTATAATCTTTGGTTACGTGTTATTGGTGCTGGTTACTTAGTAGCAAACTTGCCAGATATAGTGCTCTATGCACGTGTAGGTAATGGTATGCATTCACGCCGTAAGGGTTTAGAATATATAAAAAGTGAAAAACAGTTACTAGATTTAAAAAAAGAACTTAAGTTACAAAATCCAATTCATGGTAACATCTTATTTCTAATAAGATCAGCACTTAGGTTGGTACCTAGTTCACTGTTAGGAAAATTTTATAATACTTTTCTGCGGAAAAAAGTTACAAAATAGAGTGGTAAATTAAGTAATGAAACGATTGGTAGATATAGTTATATCATTGACGGCATTAATAATTTTGTCGCCTATTTTTTTGTTAGTCGCTTACAAAGTACGTAAAAACCTAGGATCTCCTATTTTTTTCTATCAAGAGCGTCCTGGCAAAAATGGTAAGCTTTTTAAAATGATGAAGTTCCGTTCCATGAAAGACGCCAATGATGCGAATGGTAATCCCTTACCCGATGAGCAACGGATCACGCCTTTTGGGCAGAAATTACGTTCAACGAGTTTGGATGAAATGCCTCAACTGATTAATGTTTTAAAAGGTGATATGAGTGTGGTTGGTCCACGACCAATGCTAAAAGAATTTGTTGAACTTTATTCACCTGAACAAGCACGTCGTTTAGAAGTCCGTCCAGGTATGACAGGGCTAGCTCAAGTTAGTGGTCGTAATGAACTTGATTATGAAGAACGTTTTAAATGTGATGTTTGGTATGTCGATCATCATAATGTGTTTGTGGACTTTAAAATTATGTTTAAAACGGTTTCTGTGATGACAAATCGGGAAGGTATTAATGCCCCTGGTCATGTAGGTCCTTCCCTATTTAAGGGCAATGATACACAAACTAAAAATGATGAAGTAAAATCTTAAAATATTGAGTTAAAGTTGTAAATCATGATTAAAAAAGCCATTCTTCCTGTTGCTGGGTTAGGTACTCGTTTTCTACCTGCAAGTAAATCAATTCCTAAAGAAATGGTCACAGTGGTTGACCGTCCTGCAATTGAGTATGTTGTTAAAGAAGCTGTAGCTGCTGGAATTGAACAAATCATTTTAGTGACACATTCTTCCAAAGCATCCATAGAAAATTATTTTGATCGTAATTTTGAACTGGAAACAACCTTAGAAAATAAGAAAAAAATTGATCTACTTAAAGAAATTACTGAAATTTTACCTAAACATGTCAGTGTGGTGAGTGTACGCCAGCCTCAACCATTGGGTTTAGGCCATGCTGTTTTATGTGCGAAATCAGTAATTGGAAATGATGACTTTGCTGTGTTATTGCCAGATGTTTTGGTCAAAGAAGATAGTACAGAAAATGATTTAGCGCGAATGATTCATCGTTTTAATACGTCTAAAGCATCGCAAATTATGGTAGAGGCGGTTCCTGATCATCTTGTTGATCAATATGGTATTGTGGATGTTGCGTCTTCACCTGTTGAGGGTGAAAGTATCGTGATGAAAGGGATTGTCGAAAAGCCTGCAGTTGGTAGTGCACCTTCAAATTTATCAGTGGTGGGTCGTTATGTACTGCCTGCTAAGATTATGCAGTTATTAGAACAGACACCTAAAGGTGCGGGTAATGAAATCCAATTGACGGATGCGATCGCAGCTTTACAAAAATTGGAAAATGTCGAAGCGTATCGTATGAAAGGTCAAACTTTCGACTGTGGTAGTAAAATTGGTTATTTAAAAGCAGTATTACACTATGCTGTGGAGCATCCTAAGTTGGGTGAAGAATTTAAACAGCTTATCAAAGAATTGAATTTATAATAATTGGATCTGATATGAATATTTGTGTATTTGGCACAACACTCCAAGCTGGCGTACTCGCTGGCTTGTTTGCTGAATATGGGCACCACGTGTATTGGTGTCCCCAAGTAGGCGTTGATCATCAATCTTCAGTACACTACCAAGATGAAGATTTAAATCAACTCATTCAAAAACAGATTAAGAACAATTCAATTCAATTGGTCGGGTTAAAACAACTTCAATTACAAAGTGAAGTTTTTTTATTTAGTTTTAATCCTTCTGAATTTGATCAAGCCAAACACTTGGCTGAAGAATTAAAACGTTTTCCTATTATTCATCCAAGACTGATGGTCAATGGTTCTACATTCGGTTTACAAGGTACTGAAGAACTAAAACAAATTTTAGTGGCTGATCATTGGGCTTATTTGCCAGACACCATTCAAGAAGGTAATGCGATTCAAAGTTTTATCGACCTAAAGCAGGTGATTGTAGGGGTAGATCAATCTGCGACACAGCAGCTCATCAAAGAATTATTAAGACCTTTTTTTCAGTTAAAACATCAATATTTGTTTATGCCATTTTTAGATGCAGAATTTACCAAGCTGAGTATTTCAGGCATGTTGGCAACACGCATCAGCTATATGAATGATATGGCGCAAGTCGCTGAAAAATTAAATATTGATATTCATAATGTTAAACAGGGATTAGCATCTGATAGTCGAATTGGCGCATCATATTTATCTGCAGGTGCCGGTTTTGGTGGAGAAAATTTCTCTCATGATATTTTAACCTTAACCGGTACAGTGGCAGGATCAGGGATCAAAAGCCAATTGCTGGATCAGGTTTGGAATATCAATGAACAACAAAAAGAAATTTTATTTAGAAAACTCTGGAATTACTATCAAGGGCAGTTAACAGGTAAAGTTGTGGCGATTTGGGGGGCTTCTTTTAAAGAAAATACCTCGAGTATTGAGAACTCACCGATTCATGCCATGCTTGCAGCACTTTGGGCGCAAGGTGCAATTGTACAGTTGCATGATCCTCAGGCCTTAGAGCGGGTAGCCAATTTCTATGGCGAACGCGCTGATTTGATTTTATGTCATGATCAATACCAAGCAGTAGAAAATGCACATGCATTGTGTTTATTGACGGCTTGGAAGCAATATTGGAGTCCTGATTATTCACAACTTTTACAGAAAATGGCCCATCCTTTGATTCTCGATGGTCGTAATATGTTAGATCCAGATTTCGTCAAAGCACAAGGTTTTGCTTATCAGGGTGTAGGGCGAGTATGACAAATTCTATATTAGACAATGACCAAAGAGAGCAGCATTTAGCACGATTGCAAAATCTTGCTACAGAACAACAGCAATTGCGTTTAACTGATTTATTTGAACAAGATCTACAGCGTTTTGACAAGTTCTCAGTACATTTCAATCAACTGAGTTTTGATTATAGTAAACATCGCATTGACCAAAATGCATGTGATGCCTTGTTTAAATTTGCAGATTCAAAACAATTAACACAATGGATCAAACGTTTATTTACCGAAGAATCGATCAATTATACGGAAGACCGAGCAGCAATGCATTGGGCACTGCGCTTACCGAAACATGATCAAGATTACCCTGAACTGGCTGAATTGGTACATCAACAATTAGATCGAATGTATCAGCTTGTCGATAAAGTCCATGCAGGGCAATGTCGTGGTTCTACAGGTGAAGTGATTCAAGATGTGGTCAATATCGGTGTGGGTGGTTCTGACTTGGGACCATTGATGGTGAGTCATGCATTATCAGACTATAAAGTCAGTACTGCTAAACCATTAAAAGTACATTTCGTTTCAACTATGGATGGTAGTCAGCTTTCTGATTTACTACATCAATTACGCCCTGAAACCACCTTATTTATTATTTCGTCCAAGTCTTTTGGAACCATTGATACTTTATCTAATGCTCAAACAGTTCGTCAGTGGTTAGAAAAAGATTTGGGTACGCAAAACAGTGTGATCCAACATCATTTTATTGGGGTTTCAACCAAGCCTGAGAAAATGACAGAATGGGGAATCGCACCAGAAAACCAGTTCTTACTTTGGGATTGGGTCGGTGGTCGTTACTCGTTGTGGTCATGTATTGGTTTACCGATTGCATTGCAGATCGGTGTTGATGGGTTTAAGCAATTGCTTGCAGGCGCTTATGCGATTGATCAGCATTTCCAAAAAGCTTCATTTGCACAAAATATTCCTGTATTGATGGGTTTACTTGGAGTCTGGAATAATAATTTTTTAAATATTCAGACCCATGCAGTATTGCCTTATGATGGTCGTCTAAAATATTTTGCTTCTTATTTACAGCAACTTGAGATGGAATCGAATGGAAAGTCGATTCAAAGAAATAATGAAAAAGTAGAGTTAAACACCTGCCCAATTGTTTGGGGTGAAGTGGGGCCAAATGCGCAACATGCTTTTTATCAGCTCTTGCATCAAGGAACACATGCGGTCAGTTGTGATTTTATTGCGCCGGTACAGCGTTATAATTCGAATCAATTTACCTATGCTGAAAGTGCAGAATCCTTAATTGAGCAACATCATTTGGCTTTATCCAATTGCTTGGCGCAGTCGCGATTATTGGCTTTTGGTAATACAGCATTAAATGCCAATGAATTATCAGACTTACCTGTATATAAACAATATGAAGGCAATCAACCAAGCTCAACGCTATTGTTACAAGAACTAAGCCCTTATAGTTTAGGGATGCTGATTGCATTGTATGAACATAAGGTGTTTGTACAATCGGTTATTTGGAATATTAATCCATTTGATCAATGGGGGGTAGAAAAAGGCAAAGAAATTGCCAATCAATTACTCCCTATCCTCAATGGTAAAGAAAAAGACGTGTCTCAACTGGATGCTTCAACACAAGGTTTAATCAAGATCTTGCTGGGCAAAGAATAGATATACTGGAAAAATTTATGGCAAATATTTTAGTAACAGGTGGTGCAGGTTATATTGGATCACATACCTGTGTGGAGCTACTTGAGGCTGGGCATGAGGTTGTTGTTCTAGATAATCTATCAAATAGCTCAGAAGAATCATTAAAGCGTGTTCAAGAGCTGACTGGGAAAACACTGAAATTTGTTCAAGGTGATATTCGTTATCAAAATGATTTAGACCAAGTTTTTTCAAACCATAAAATCGATGCTGTGATTCATTTTGCTGGTTTAAAAGCAGTGGGTGAAAGTCAACAAATTCCACTAACTTACTTTGATCATAATATTGCGGGATCTGTACAGTTGGCACAAGCGATGCAAAGAGCGGGTGTCTTTAATTTAGTTTTTAGCTCATCTGCAACTGTATATGATGAAGCGAATATTTCACCTTTAGATGAAAATATGCCAACAGGTATGCCTTCAAATAACTATGGTTATACCAAGTTAATCGTTGAGCAATTGTTGGAAAAACTATCAATTGCGGATGAGCGCTGGTCAATTGCTTTATTACGTTATTTTAATCCTGTTGGTGCGCATAAGAGTGGCCGTATTGGTGAAGACCCACAAGGTATTCCAAATAATTTAATGCCTTATGTCACTCAAGTTGCTGTTGGGCGTCGTGATAAACTTTCGATTTATGGTGATGATTACGACACTGTAGATGGTACAGGGGTACGTGACTATATCCATGTGGTTGACTTAGCCAATGCGCATTTATGTGCTTTAAACAACCGCTTATCTGCTCAAGGTTGCCGTGCTTGGAACATTGGTACAGGAAATGGTTCATCTGTCCTTGAAGTGAAGAACACTTTCGAACAGGTAAATGGTGTTTCTGTTGCATATGAAATTGCACCGCGTCGTTCGGGAGATGTCGCAACTTCATTTGCAAATAATGTACGTGCAATGAAAGAATTAGGTTGGACGCCAAAATATACTTTAGAAGATATGTTGACAGACAGTTGGAATTGGCAAAAACAAAATCCAACAGGCTATCAAGTATAAATTTAACAGTAAAAAATAGGCGCATTAAGCGCCTATTTTTTATCGCCATTTAAAACTAACCCTGAATCAACTGAGTTAACTCATCTACATAGTCTTGCATTGGTTTTGGATTTTTATCTGCACGGCTTTCAATATTTAAGCGTAATAATGGCTCAGTATTGGATGCACGAACATTTAAACGCCATGCACCAAAATCAAGGCTAACACCATCTGTTTGATCAATTGCAGGGTTTAAATCAGCAAAATGATCAAAGATTTTTTGAATGGTTTTTTGTGTATCTTCAACTTTAAAGTTGATTTCACCACTGCACGGGAAACGTTCAATCATCCCTTCGACCAGACTGGATAACGATTGTTGGGTTTCTGATACCACTAAAATCGCCAATAACCAAGGGATCATCCCACTGTCACAGTAAGCAAAATCACGGAAATAGTGATGTGCACTCATCTCTCCGCCATAAGCTGCATTGTGTTCGCGCATCACATCTTTAATAAAAGCATGTCCAGATTTAGATTGAACGGCAATACCATTATATTGCTCAATGATATCCAGTGTGTTCCAGACTAAGCGAGGATCATGTACGATTTTTTCACCGGCTTGTTTTAACAAGAAGGCTTGAGCTAATAATCCGACTATATAATAACCTTCAATAAATTGCCCTTTTTCGTCAAATAAGAAACAACGGTCAAAGTCACCATCCCACGCAATTCCCATATCCGCATGGTGTATTAAAACTGCATTGCGGGTGCTATCTCGATTTTCCACCAAGATTGGATTAGGAATACCATTTGGGAAAGTACCATCTGGATGATTATGGATTTTAATAAACTCTACTGGGATATTGAGCGCTTTGAATTTTTCTTCGATTGCATCAACAACATGACCTGCTGCGCCATTGCCCGCATTCATCACCAGTTTAAGCGGGCGGATTTTGCTCGGGTCAATATAGGTGAGTAGGTGTTCAATAAACTCAGGGAGGATATTATATTTTTGAGTTGTACCCTTTTTCTCAACTTCAATGAACTGTTCAGATTCAGCCAACGATTGGATATCTTTTAGTCCTGTATCTGCACTGATTGGTCGAGCATTTTCACGAACCAATTTCATACCATTGTAATCCATCGGATTATGGCTTGCTGTGATTTCAATACCACCCTGAACATCGAGATGAAAAGCAGCAAAGTAAACTTCTTCTGTCCCCGTCATGCCAAGATCAAGAACATCTACCCCAGCATCATTTAAACCACGAATCGTTGCTTGTTTTAACGCTTCGCTGGTTAAACGGACATCACAACCAATGACAACAGTTTTGGGTTGATAGATTTGACCATAAGCACGGCCTACTTTATAAGCGATTTCTTCATTTAGCTCTGTGCCAAGTTTGCCTCGAATATCATAGGCTTTGAAACAAGTCAGTTTATTCATGTTCATCTTTATATTGTTTAAGGTTGGCTGGTAGTGAAACATCATTTTAACCTTAAAGTGTATAAGAAATTATATTGGAAGATGTAAATTTAGTTTGAAATGCAAAATTGAATACGTTTCTATTACATCAAGCTTATTTTTAATAACGTGTTTGCTCATCAATGATAATTTGCACATTGTGGATTTACAGCTTTTGAGATGATCTATGTGGAATTTTATAATTCATGTGATAATAGTCACATTTTTTCACTGTTAGTATTTGAATTTAAAATATTTTATTAAAGAAATTTAACTTTAAAAAGTAAAAATAAGCATTTGATTAGATTTTATAATGTGTAGAATAGAAATGAGGTAGGGAAATAATTCAAAATAATTCAATACCGATAATTAAAAGCTTTTCTAGGTGCCATTCGCGAATGTTAATAGCAAAAAAGCCCACTATATTGTTAAAAAGTTTGAGTGCTGTGAGTTTATTGGTTCTATTGCAGAACAATGGTTATACACAAGAAACAAGCTACTTAAAAAATATCAAAGAAGGTGTGACAGGGTTGATAAAACCCAAGGATGATCAGTCATTTAGAACTGTCCAGCTCAAGGATTTGACCGATTTTAAATATCAACCCGATGCATATATAGGCAATCAGAATCAACTCCCTGTTGTAAAGCTATATACTGGACAAAAGGCTTCGCTCAATAATTTATATTTAGAACAAGCGCAAACACAAACAACCCATGCGTATTCAAACCAAGCAAAAATCTTAAGTCTTGAAGATGCGATTCAGATTGCAGTAAAAAGAAACCCCAATATTGCTCAAACAATTTCAACACTGGCAGGACAAAATGCCAATATTGATGTGGCAAAAGCGCAATATTACCCACAGTTAAAAGCGGGTATGAATACAGGTGATTTTACCTCCAATGATAAAGGTCGCCAATTGTATTCAGTTGAAGCCAATCAACTGCTTTATGACTTTGGTAAAGTAAAATCCAGTGTCACCACGCAACAAAATAAATTGGCAGTTGAACAAGCCAATGTATTAATCAGTATTGATGATATATCGACCCAAACCGCACGAGATATTTTATCCTTACTGCGCTATCGCAATATTATCAAAATAGCGCAAGATCAATTTAATGGGGTTAGTCGTTTACATGAGATTGCACGCTTAAGAGCAGACGCAGGAATTAGTAGCAATGCCGATCCTGTGCAAGCACAAAGCTATGTTGAGTATGCACGTTCCTACTTAATTACTCAGCAAAATTTTTTAAAACAACAAGAACAAAAATTACGCACATTATTGGGTTTTGATGTGAGTCAAATGGATTTTAATATTCCTGATGAGTTTGTAAAACAGTCTGGTCTTTATGATGACCCTGAAATGAATACCATTCCTACAATGATCGCAGCAAAAGCAGAGATTGATGTTGCGCAGAGTCAGAAGAAGCAAACCCAATTGAGTGCTTATCCCACAATTTCATTGGTGGGATCAGTCAGTAAAGCATTGAATGGTCAAAATCCAAATACCGGTTTAGAAAATGATACCGATGGTTCTGTTGGCGTGCAGATGTCCAGTAATTTTTATCAAGGTGGTGCACTGGGATCTCAAGTCAAGGCTGCAAATTTTGCTGAACAGGCTGCACGTGCAAAGTTGAATGCAACTTACCTAGATATTATGGATCAAACACAAATTGCACGAGAAAGTATTGAAAACACGGATAAGCAAATTTGGGTTCTATTGGATCGGGAACGTTCAACAGCAAAAACCCGTGAGCTGTATGAAGAACAATATAAATTAGGCAAGCGTTCGATCTTAGATTTATTAAGTTCAGAACAATCCTATCAAAGTTCAAGAATAGAAAGGGAAGCGGCACGCTTTGATATCTATGACACGATCGCGGTGTATATCAAGGTAACCGGTAAAAGTAGAAATGCTTATCATTTAAATAACATTCAAATTCAGGGGTTTGAAGTTCAACCATGAATACAAAAACATTAAATTATCAACCCTGGTTACAAGCGATCATTACGGTTGCGCAGCATTATCGAATGCAACCTGCTGAAGAACAAATTCGTCTGCAACTGGATTGGAATAAATACACAAATATTGACGACATGTTGTCCATTATTACCCGTCAAGTGGGTTTGAATGTTCGCAAAGCAGACTTTAGCACGGATGTACTGAATCCATGGCGATTACCCGTTGTTGTTGAATTTAATAATGGTCAAGTTGCGGTTATCGAGAAAGTCGACAATGAGGGCAATGCAAGTTTACAGTTAAGTGGTGATCAAGGTCTTTCACAAACTTTTAATTTGCATGAACTTCAAGCCAATGCCAGTCGTGTTTATATTTTTCGACCAGAAACATCGATTCCCGATGCACGTGTTGATGAATATATCAAACCTTATGAAAAAAGCTGGTTCTGGGACATCGTTTTAAAAGATTGGAAACGTTATACCGACATCATGGTTGCTTCAATGATTGCCAATATTCTGGCATTGGCGACCATTATTTTCTCTATGCAAGTCTATGACCGAGTTGTGCCTTCTCAATCTATTCCAACCTTGTGGGTACTCGCGGGTGGGGTGTTGATTGCAGCTGTTTTTGAGTTTGTGTTGCGCATCGCACGGGTTTATTTGTCAGACATTATTGGTAAGCGTGCAGATCTCAAGATTTCAGACCGCGTTTTTGGTCATGCACTGCGGATCCGTAATAAAGATCGCGCCCGCTCAACAGGTTCGTTTATCTCACAGATTCGTGAACTTGAAGGCGTTCGTGAATTGGTGACCTCAACAACGATCAGTGCAATTGCTGACTTACCGTTTTTCTTCCTGTTTTTAGCGATCTTTTGGATTATCGGGGGCAACATCTTTTGGGTGATGTTACTGGTTGTACCATTGATGATTATTCCTGGCTTCTTGGTGCAGAAAAAGTTGGCTCAGTTGGCCACTGAAGGGATGCGAGAGTCTGCGATTCGCAACGCGATTTTGGTCGAAGCGGTTCAAGGTATTGAGGATATCAAGTTATTACGTGCTGAAGCTAGATTTCAAAATCAATGGAATCACATGAATGAAGTGTCTGCAGATGTCAGTATGCGGCAACGTAAAATTGTGGGTTGGTTAAATGCTTGGACACAAAAAATTCAAGGACTGACTTATGCAATTGTAGTTTTAGTGGGTTGTTTTGCGGTGATGAAAGGCGATATGACCACGGGGGCTTTGGTGGCATGTTCGATTTTATCTTCGCGTATGCTTGCACCGATTTCACAAGTCACAGGTGTACTCGGTCGTTGGCAGCAAGCCAAAGTGGCTAAAAATGGTTTAGATGAGTTGATGCAAAAGCCAGTAGACCGCCCTGATCGAGCACAATTGATTCAGCGTAAAGTCCTCTCAGGTGATTATGATTTTAAAGGTGTGGTATTTAAATATACTGAAGATGATCCACGGCCAACTTTGGTCATTCCGCAGTTAAAAATCCATGCAGGTGAAAAAGTTGCAATTCTTGGGCGTAATGGGGCAGGGAAATCTAGCTTATTACAGCTACTTTCAGGAATGCAATTGCCAGTACAAGGCAAGATCAGTTTGGATGGTGTCGATCAATCTTTGCTTGATCCCGATGATATTCGTCGTGATATGGCATTGCTGAATCAAAATGCGCATCTATTTTTTGGGACCATCCGTGAAAATTTAACTTTGGGTGCACCATTGGCAAGTAATGATGAAATTATCCGTGCATTACAAATCACCAATGCTCTAGAAATCGTGGAACAAAAAAAGGAAGGTCTAGATCATCTTATTCTTGAAGGTGGTGTAGGATTTTCTGGTGGTCAGAAACAAGCACTGCTACTCACACGATTGTTGCTCCGAAATCCAAATATTGTGTTGTTGGATGAACCGACTGCTTCGATTGATGATGTTTCTGAAAAAGTATTGATACAGCATTTAAAAGAATGGCTAGGTCATCGGACCTTAGTGGTGGCGACGCATCGTCCTGCTGTTTTGCAACTTGTTGATCGTATTATCGTTGTGCATGAAGGGAAGATTATCAAAGATGGGCCACGTGATGCCATTCTAAATCCTGCACAGCAAGCAAATGCAGGAGGGAGTTCAACATGAGCCAAGAAAAAAATGACCAAAATATCACAGTTCAAGAGGCTGAATCTGCTCAAGTTGATCATGCATCCAATATTTTACAGCGGCCAACCAATCCCTCTGCGTTAAAGTTCTCAGAACCACCGTTACCCAAATCCACATTTATTATTTGGATTGTTGCCATCGGTCTGCTGGCTTTCTTGATTTGGGCTTGTGTATTCAAGTTGGAAGAAGTTTCTACAGGAACAGGTAAAGTTGTTCCTTCATCCAAAGAACAGACGATTCAATCTTTAGATGGTGGTGTGTTGACCAGCTTGGATGTTAAAGAGGGAGATATTATTCAAAAGGGGCAGACGCTTGCGCAAATTGACCCTACTCGATTTGAGTCCCAAGTCGGTGAAAGCCAAATGAAATTACTTGCGACATTGGCTACAGCAGCACGTTTAGAGGCTGAGGTGAATGGTACCGCAATCAAGTTTCCAAAAGAGGTTTTGGTCGTTCCTGCTTTGGTGAGAGAGGAAAGTGCACTATATACTTCGCGTCGCGCAAATTTGGATGAATCAATTACTGGTTTAAAACACGCATTGTCTTTGGTTCAAAATGAATTGCAAATGACGCAACCTTTGGTGGCGAAAGGTGCTGCTTCTGAGGTTGAAGTGTTGCGTTTAAAACGAGATATCAATAATTTTGAAAATCAAATTAACGATAAGCGGAATGACTACTATGTAAAGTCACGTGAAGAATTGGCACGAGCCAATGCCGATATTCAATCATTACAGCAAGTTGTTGCTGGTCGTAATGATTCAGTGAAACGCTCTACTTTTAAAGCGCCTGTACGTGGTGTGATAAAAGAAATTGCGGTGACAACCATTGGCGGAGTTATTCCACAAAATGGTAAATTGATGACCATTGTACCGATTGATGAGCAGTTATTGATTGAAGCACGCATTTCGCCACGAGATATTGCATTTATTCATCCAGGCCAACCTGCATTGGTAAAAATCACGGCATATGATTATTCAATTTATGGTGGCTTGGAAGGGAAAGTGACGGTGATTTCTCCTGATACCATCCGCGATGAAGTTAAACAAGATCAGTTCTACTATCGAGTCTATATTCGGACCGATAAAGATAAATTGACCAATAAGGCGGGGAAATCTTTCTCAATAACGCCAGGTATGGTGGCAACGGTAGATATTCGTACTGGTCAAAAAACAATTATTGAATACTTGTTGAAACCGTTTAATAAAGCCAAAGAAGCGTTAAGAGAACGATAATTGCATCACATGGTGATTATTTTAAAAACCAATCTTCGGATTGGTTTTTTTGTGTTTTTATAGTTTTGTGATCAACACGCTGATTGAGTGAATATTGTCTCTAGTGTGTAAGTATATGCTGATGATTTATAAACCAATAATGCAAAAAAAGCCCCAATCTTTCGATCAGGGCTTTTTAAATTTGGAGCGGGAAAGGAGACTCGAACTCCCGACCCCAACCTTGGCAAGGTTATGCTCTACCAACTGAGCTATTCCCGCGGAGTCTGTCCAATTTTTTAAATAAAAAACTGAATAAAAAAATTTTGGAGCGGGAAAGGAGACTCGAACTCCCGACCCCAACCTTGGCAAGGTTATGCTCTACCAACTGAGCTATTCCCGCGGAGTCTGTCCAATTTTTTAAATAAAAAACTGAATAAAAAAATTTGAGCGGGAAAGGAGACTCGAACTCCCGACCCCAACCTTGGCAAGGTTATGCTCTACCAACTGAGCTATTCCCGCATGCGGTGTATAATACATCAACAGATGGTAGGGTCAAGATTTTTCTGCAAAGGAAAACACTAATTGCATAAAATAAAGACATTTTTATGAAAAAACTTCAAAATTCAATTTAAAAAAATCAAATCGAACAGCAAAAGCTTTGCTGAACACACAGCGATGCTCAAAGAATCCGCTATACTATGTCATTCACCCATTGATCGATCTCTAAGGAATCAGCATGAGTTTAGAACAACAATTGATTGAAAGTTTAAATCAACTTGAGCCATCACATTTAGAAGTGATCAATGAGTCTGCTGGTCATGGCGGGTATTTTCCTGGAAAAGAGTCTCATTTTAAAGTGATCATTGTCAGTGAACAATTTGCAGGATTACGTTTGGTACAACGCCACCAAAAAGTGTACGCAGAAGCCAAAGCCTTACTCAGTCCTGGAAAAATTCATGCCTTAGCGATCCATGCTTATCTTCCAAGTGAGTGGCAAGGTCAAGCCCCAGCAAGTCCAGACTGCGCTCATGCACCTAAAGTATAAAGTGCAGAGTAATTAAAATGGATACACATTTACTGATCAAAATCATTCATATGACCAGTGTTGGGTTATTAATCTTGGTTTTTGTTTTACGCGCTTCAACATTATTTATTGGAACACACAACCAGCAGCCGAATCCTAAAGGGCGGGTGGTTTTTGTTGCCCTGCAACATCTTTCCCTCACCGTGGTTATATTTACAGGGCTAACTTTATTGATTATGAACGATTTTAAAGTGCAGCCTTGGTTCTATGCGAAAATTATTTTGTTTATGGTTTTCCTTTCCTCACAAATAAAAGCCTATAAAAAGGATGATACAGTTCTTTTAACACAACGCAGAGCAGGTTTAGTGATTGGCGGAATTGCCTTGTTTGCAACTTTAGTTCTGGTCGTGCTTAAACCAGTTTTTAGTTGATTGTTAGACATGAATTTCACACTTGTATAGCGTCTAGGTTAAACTAGATACAAGTTTAAAAATAATGATAGCTTAGGGAACTTGTATGCTAACTCGTGTGGTATTTAACCAAAAAGGCGGTGTAGGAAAATCAAGTATTACGGTGAATCTTGCTGCGATTAGTGCGTATCAAGGTTTTAAAACATTGGTGATTGATTTAGATCCTCAAGCAAATTCTAGTCAATATCTTTTGGGTGATGACGCCACCTATTCTGCTGAAAAAACGGCATTAGAACCGAATATTGAAAACTTTTTTAATGACGTACTTGGGAATCATCAACAAAAAGGATTGATTGGCAATGCCATTGGTAGTCTTTTAAAAACAAAAAATAAAGGTTTTGAGCAATATATTCATCGTTCACCTTTTAAAGATTTGGATGTATTACCCGCCAGCCCGAGCTTAGGCGAGTTAGAGCATGCGTTAGAATCAAAGCATAAAATTTATAAGTTACGTGATGCGATTCAGACCTTAACCAGTCAATATGAGCGTATTTATATTGATACACCGCCAGCATTTAACTTTTTTACCTTATCGGCACTGATCTCAGCGGATCGTGTTCTGATTCCGTTTGATTGTGATGTGTTTTCAAAACGCGCATTACAGACGCTTATTCAAAATGTCATTGAAACTCAAGATGATCATAATGATCGACTTGAAATCGAAGGGATTGTGGTCAATCAATATCAAGCTCAGGCAAAATTACCACGCGAAGTGGTACAACAGCTTAAAGATGAAGGTTTACCAGTTTTAGAAAATATGTTGCCACCTTCTGTATTAATGAAAGAATCGCATCATAAAAATCTGCCATTAATTCATTTGGCTACAGATCATAAATTGACTCAAGCCTATCAATCATTGTTCAATGAGATTGATAAAAAATAATTTCGAGATCGTGATGAAATCATTGAAAATGACTTCTGTTAAATTATCAGTCGTTGCCTTAACGGCGCTTGTCGTATCTGCTTGTACGACGACGGTTAAACCCACTTATGTGTCGCCTACGCAGTATCAGGCGATGAACTGTTTGCAATTGACGACAGAATTTAATCGTATTCAACAATACATTAATAATGGTGTACAACCTGCGAAACGTACAGGCGTAGGTGTTGGACTCGGTGTCGGTGGTGGTTGGGGCAGCGGTGGCTGGGGTTGGGGGATTGGTCCAAGTATTTCTGTAAACTTAGGGCAATCTTCAAATACCAAAAATACTGAGCTTTCCCGACTGTATGGTGAGCAAGATGCCTTGTCTCAGGCGGCTCAATTTAAGAACTGCCCTTACGTCCCTAAACGTCAGGAAGTTAAAAAATAACGGGTTTTACCCCACAAAAAAGCCGATTTTAGAAATCGGCTTTTTTGTCAGCTTTAAATATGCTGTTTATTGATTATTGGGCATTTTATTTTTATTAAAAAATTTATGACGTATATAACCAATCACACCAGGCAGCACACTGAGAATAATGATACCGAAAACCAAATGGGTGAAATTATCTTTCACAATTGGCATATTCCCGAATAAATAACCCAAGGTAATAAACGAGCCAACCCAGCAAATTGCACCGACTGCATTATAGGTTAAGAAATATTTATAATTCATGCTTCCTGCACCCGCAACAAAGGGTGCAAAAGTACGAGCAAAAGGGATAAAACGGGCAAAAATAATGGTTTTTCCACCATGCTTTTCAAAAAACTGTGATGTTTTCAGCAAGTGTTGTTTATTGATAAACTTAGAATCAATTTCAAAAACACGCGGTCCGACATATTTCCCGATATGATAATTGAGGGTATCGCCGAGCACTGCCGCAATAAATAGCAGAATGATTAAAACCACAGGATCCATTGCACCCGTCGAAGCAGCTAAAGCGCCGGCAGCAAAAAGTAAGCTATCCCCGGGCAGGAATGGCATTACCACGAGACCTGTTTCAACAAAAATAATCAGGAATAAAATTCCATACACCCAGATACCATAATTTCTAATAAATTCAAACAGGTGTTCGTCTACGTGCAAAATAAAGTCAATCAGATCCATAAGGCAGAAACTATGCGAATTGGTGCACAAATCCTAGCAGTGTGAGTTATGAAAGTCAGTATTAAAAAGTAATTTTTTAAAACTTATTATTGTTCTTAATTTGCAACGATGAGTTTGGTTTTTAAGTATTTAACTTGAAATGTTTAGTGATTAATATGTATACATCTTCAGAACGAAATACAAATTAGGTCAGACCATGTTTAATCCAAATGTTGTTGTTAAAAATATTGTGAATCAACCCACCACCAATGCGAGCATAGCATTGATTGCACGTATTCTTATGGCATATATCTTTCTTGTTGCAGGTTGGGGAAAAATCACGGCTTACAGTGCAACTGTCGGTTATATGGAATCAATGGGTGTACCAGGTGCCATGTTACCTTTAACCATTCTGGTTGAGTTCGGTGGTGGTTTGGCATTGTTATTTGGTTTTCAGGCACGCTTTGCAGCATTTGGTTTGGGCGTATTTAGTTTGATTACTGCATTCCTATTTCATGGTGGTGAAGCAGATGCGATTAACTTTATGAAAAACTTCGCAATGGCAGGTGGTTTGTTTTTCTTGATGTTGCATGGTGCAGGGAAATTGAGTCTTGATCATGTAATAGAAAAATAATTTAAACATTAATAAAGCTTTGAAAAGCCAGATCTGTATCTGGCTTTTTTGTGTGTTCATTTAGCCTTATTCAAATGGATCAATTGGTTTATGCTATCTAAAAATATTCAATTCAGTTTTAACAATGAAAAAAGAAATTCTAGACAGAATAAAAGCACTGGGCGGTAATATTGATCAAGTCAAAGGTGTGTCATGGATTGATGATCTGTGCGCTATTACCTTTAATACCGTTTTATATGAACGGCCTCAGGATACACCTTGGGCGGCAGCCGATGATCAAGAACCAATTTATGGTTTGGGTGACTATATTGATCAACATCAAGCCGAGCTAGATCTAAATCCAGATGGATTTTTTAATCAACTGATTCAAGAGTATTATCAGTTAACAGAAGAAGGGCGCGGACAAACCTTTTGGCAAGCTGTGCACTTTACTCCATATCAAGCTGGTACAGCTGATTTTGATGAATGGAACCGTGATTTTTTAGAGGATGATATTGATCTCAAAGCAGTGATTCAGCTGACCCAAAATCCAAAACCTGATTTTCTACAGTTGTTTTATCGTTATAGCTTCCCTGATCGATACTATATCTGCTTGTCTGATCCAGACCCTGAAAATCCAACATTATTTGGCACAGATCATGAGGTGTTTTTTACAGAAGTGACCGACGAAGGCTCCTTAGAAGATTTTTTAAATCGCTGTATGACCCCCAGTGAACTGATTAGCATCATTAAAGCCAAAATGAACCTATAAGCTGATTATTTAAAATGATTTTTTAGAAAGCTAAGGAACTTGATTGAATGGAGTGCGTACGGCTTATAAAAATGATAGAATATGGCGCTTATATTCGTTTGCCTGCATAGTTGTTGACTCATGACTACCAATACTCAAATTACTGAAGATCGTATCCTTATCTTGGATTTCGGTTCTCAATATAGCCAGCTTATTGCACGCCGTGTACGTGAAGCTGGTGTATATTCTGAAATGTATGCTTTTGATATGTCTGAAGAAGACATTCGCGCGTTTAATCCGAACGGTATCATCTTGTCTGGTGGTCCTGAAAGTGTGCATGAGGAAGGTAGTCCACGTGCGCCAGAAGTTGTGTTCAACTTGGGTGTACCTGTATTGGGGATCTGCTATGGTCTGCAAACCATGTCAGAACAACTTGGCGGTAAAGTAGAGCCAGGTACTGTACATGAATTTGGTTATGCAGCAGTTGACGTTTTAGTACGTGATCAATTGCTTGGTGATTTAAATGATGGTGATGACAAACTCAATGTTTGGATGAGCCACGGTGACAAAGTTTCTGCGATTCCAGCAGGTTTTAAAGTGACTGCAAGCACACCAAGCTGCCCATTTGCTGCAGTGAGTGATGAAACGCGCCGTTTCTACGGGGTGCAATTCCACCCAGAAGTGACACATACTGCCAAAGGCGCAGAGTTACTGTCTAACTTCGTTCACAGCATTTGTGGTTGTCGTAATCTTTGGAATTCTGAAAACATTATTGATTTACGTGTTGAACAATTACGTGAACAAATTGGTGATCAAAAAGTTCTTTTAGGTCTTTCAGGTGGTGTTGACTCATCTGTAGTTGCAGCATTGTTGCATAAAGCAATCGGTGACCAACTGACCTGTGTATTTGTAGACAATGGCTTACTTCGTTTAAACGAAGGTGAGCAAGTGATGGACATGTTTGCGAAAAACATGGGGATCCGTGTGATTCGTGCTGATGCAGAAGAACGTTTCTTATCTGCACTTGCAGGCGAAGTTGATCCTGAGAAAAAACGTAAAATCATTGGTCGTGAATTCATCGAAGTTTTTGCTGAAGAAGCGCGTAAGCTTGATGGCGTAAACTTCCTTGCGCAAGGTACGATTTACCCTGACGTGATTGAGTCTGCGGCAACTAAAAATGGTAAAGCGCATGTGATTAAATCACACCATAATGTGGGTGGTTTACCAGAAGATTTAGCATTTGAATTGGTTGAGCCAATTCGTGACCTATTTAAAGATGAAGTACGTCGTTTAGGTACAACTTTAGGTTTACCACATGAAATGCTTTATCGTCATCCATTCCCAGGTCCAGGTTTGGGCGTGCGCATCTTGGGTGAAGTGAAAAAAGAATATGCTGATATTCTTCGTCTTGCTGATGACATCTTTATGCAAGAGCTTCGTGCAAGTGGTTGGTATGATAAAACTGCACAAGCATTTGCAGTATTCCAACCAGTAAAATCGGTGGGTGTTGTGGGTGATGGCCGTCGTTATGCATGGGTCATTGCACTTCGTGCCGTGGAAACTGTTGACTTTATGACAGCTCGTTTTGCTCATCTGCCATATGAGTTGGTTGATAAAATCTCGACACGTATCATGAATGAAATTAAAGATGTTTCTCGTGTGGTGTATGACGTTTCTTCTAAACCACCAGCAACAATTGAATGGGAGTAATTCAGGGATTTCAAGAGGCGAAGCTTCTTGCCTGAATTACGCCAAGGGCTATGCCCGCGGCAGCAGGGTTTCAAAATGCAACGTATTTTGCTGATTTTACGCCAAGGGCTATGCTTACGGTAGAATTCGATACATTATTTTAAAAAGAGCGCTTAGGCGCTCTTTTTCTTTTATACTTGAATTATTTAAAGCAAAAAATATTAAGAGAAATAGAATGTCTTTGCCTAATCATCAGGAATTAATGCTACCACTATTGAAACTCCTCAATACGCAAGGGCAAGCCATCCAAATTAGTCAAGTTGGTAAATTGTTGGCAGAACAATCAAATTTGACTACGGATGAATTAAATCAAATGATTCCGAGTGGGAAAAGAACAGTTTTTTATGATCGTGTGGGATGGGCCAAAACATATTTGGTTAAAGCAGGCTTAGTTAATCAGCCTGATTGGGGGATGTGTGAATTATCTGAAGAAGCGAAAAAATTAGATTTAAATATATTAGATAAAATAGATAATAATTTTTTAATGCGTTATGAAAGTTTTCGTGAGTTCAAGGTTCCAACAAAAATAAGGCAGAATAAAGAAAAGATTATTTGTATTGAAGAAAATGATGATATTGAAACACCTGAGGAATCATTACAAAGAATTAATGAAATACTACTTACCAATTTAAAAGATGATTTATTGAATTTGATTCAGACAAAAAATCCATATTTTTTTGAAAGATTAGTTGTCGATTTACTGGTTGCTATGGGCTATGGCGGCTCACATCAAGATGCGGCCCAAGCCATTGGTAAAACAAGTGACGGCGGGATTGATGGAATTATTAGTGAAGATCGTTTAGGTCTAGATAAAATTTATATTCAAGCCAAACGTTGGAAAAACACTGTTGGACGACCAGATATTCAACAATTTAAAGGCGCTTTAGCAGATCAAGTCGCCAAAAAAGGGGTGTTTATTACAACCTCAAATTTTAGTAAGGAGGCTGTTGAATCTGCAAAGAAATCGGGAATTGTTTTAATTGATGGAGATAAATTGACTTCTTTAATGATTGAATTTGGTTTAGGTGTTCAGGTTGAAAGAAGCTTTAATATTTATAAGATAGATCAAGATCGGTTTGATGAAGATAATTTTTAGAAGTGTTTAAAAGAATTTTAATATTCTGACATTTACTACAAATTTATTAAAACGTATTTACTTAATGATGTATACACATATAAAAAAAGCCAGTCAATTGACTGGCTTTTGTTGCTCCAAAAGAGCGATTGCTAAATAGATTTAAACTTAGAAACGGTATCCAGCACGAACACCGTAAGTGTTGTAGTCATCACCAAAACCTACACGACCTTCTAAGCTAACGTTTTGATTAAAGAATTTCTTCGCAGAAATACCCCATTCATCACGATCAGTTAAATCATTGTTGTAGTAGTCAGCACCTACACTTAAGGTCTTATCTAAATACAAGTCACCACGTACTTTGTACTCATCCAAGTCACCAAATGCACCAAATGCTTCAAAGTTAGCATCATATTGACCAACTTTAGTTACATATTTAGCACGTACAGTTGGGTCTGCGCCGTCATCACCATTTTTAACATCATAACCTGTCACACCAAGTGCAAGTAATAAACCAGGAGCTGGTAAATAACCCACTTCAGCGCCATAAGTCGTTACTTTATTGTCGATGTTGGTGTTATCAACTTCAAGTTCATCACGACCTACACGACCACTTACATAGAAGTCTGAGTTAGGTACATAGTATTCAAGACCCGCACCATATTGGCTGTCTTTTACACCATCATTTTTGGCATAATTTACATTGGCTTTTACATTACTTGCGCGATCTAAGAACGCAGCCTCATTAAGCGGTGAATTACGAGTTTGTACTGGTTTGAAATAATAAGTACCATCTACACCAAAGCTATGAGTTGCATCAAAATTATCTGGATCATTATATGTATATGAACCACCAACTTCGGCTTGGTAAGCATGTGCAGTGCCAGTTAAAGCGGCTACGGAAAAGATTGCAGATGCGATTGCTAATTTTTTCATGGAATTCGCCCCTATGAAGAATTGATTGATTTATACATGTTTAGTTACAATTTTGAGTCTAGGGCAAATATAAAAATCGTCAACCATGCTATGGTAACCGGAATGTAATATTAGTGAGTTTATGTAACAATTTTGATTTAAGTTATTGAAAATAAATGTATAAAACTTATGTGTTGTTTTATTAAAATTGTGTAGATAGTGTGGATATTGGTACGCTTTGAGTAAGGGTTGGACATAATTTGTAATAAAAAAGCTTTCAGAAATTAAAATACTCTTAAGCAAATGATCAATTGTAGAATTTATAAACATAAGCTTTGACTACGATAAGACGATCTTTCTGATTGCAAAAAAGCAATTCATCTTATTTCTCTTGTTACAGCATTTTTGAGCTGTAGATTGATCTATAAAATGCCATATCTCAACTTTTTCCACTCTGTGGTAGAATGCGTGCGAATTAAAAGACGTCAAATGTGAGATTAAAACTCGTGGAAATTAATCCTTATCTAGTTCAGCTAAAAGACTTAAATGACCGTGGTCTAACACTACGGGGGTATCTTTGACTACGATCTAAAGAAAGAGCGTTTAGAAGAGGTTCTCCGCGAGTTAGAAGATCCAGCGATCTGGAATGATCAAAGCCGTGCTCAGGCGATGGCAAAAGAAAAAGGCGAGCTTGAAAACGTGATCAACGTTTTAGAAGGCTTGGCGACACAGCTTGATGATGCACAAGCCATGCTTGATCTTGCTGTTGAAGCAGATGATGAAAGCTTATTGGCAGATGTTCAGTCGGAATTGACTGCAGCGGAAGAAGAGTTAGCAAAACTTGAATTCCGTCGTATGTTTAGTAATCCAATGGACCCAAATCCATGTTATGTGGAAATTCAAGCTGGTTCAGGCGGTACTGAAGCACAAGATTGGGCTTCAATGCTGTTACGTATGTATATGCGTTGGATCGAACGTCATGGCTTTAAAGCAGAATTGATGGAAGAATCAGATGGTGATGTTGCAGGGATTAAATCTGCAACAATCCGTGTTGAAGGCGAGTATGCTTATGGTTGGTTACGTACCGAATCTGGCGTACACCGTTTAGTGCGTAAGTCACCATTTGACTCAGGTAATCGCCGTCATACCTCATTCTCGGCAGTATTTGTATCACCTGAAGTGGACGATAATATTGAAATTGATATTAATCCTGCTGACGTGCGTACAGATACATATCGTGCATCTGGTGCAGGCGGTCAGCATATTAACAAAACTGACTCAGCAGTACGTTTGACTCACGCACCAACTGGGATTGTGGTGGCATGTCAGAACCAGCGTTCACAACATGCAAACCGTGATCATGCTTGGAAACAATTACGTGCAAAATTGTACGAATTGGAAATGAGTAAACGTAATGAAGCTGCTCAAGCACTTGAAGATTCAAAATCGGATATTGGCTGGGGCAGTCAGATTCGTTCATATGTACTGGATGACTCTCGTATTAAAGATTTGCGTACTGGTGTTGAGAACTCGAACACGGGTGCAGTATTGGATGGCGATCTAGATAAATTTATTGAAGCCAGCTTAAAACAAGGTCTTTAATTTAAATTTTTAACAAAAGCAAAGCTTTATCTGTATTTTTGCAATATATCTAAAAAAATCGATATTAAAATCGAAAAAATGCGATATATTGGATGCAAAGATGCTGAATGGAGCTTTGCTCTGAATTGAATGTGTCTAAGATGGATATTGATTTAATTTCTAAAGCATTAGCGAATCCGACTCGCCGACAGATTTTGGAATGGCTTAAGAAGCCACAACAATATTTGTCGGAAGAGCAGTGCGGTGGCTTTGGTCGTGGTGTGTGCGCAGGGAATATCGAGAAGCTCGGTAATGTCTCTCAATCTACGATGTCAAATCATTTGTCTGTTTTGCAACAGTCAGGATTAATTCAGGCCGAGAAATATGGTCAATGGTCATATTTCTCGCGTAATGAAGCTTTAATTCAGCAATATATTGATTATTTACAAAACTCGCTTTAACGCCTGATTTCAATCAGAAAGCGAGTGATGAGGCAAATATGGCTGAACTTAACTCTCCCCTTGTACTTGGCGATTTACATTTAAATAATCGTGTCGTAATGGCGCCTTTAACCCGTAGCCGTGCTACCGCTGATCGGGTACCCACGGCAATCATGGCTGAGCACTATGCACAGCGTGCCAGTGCGGGTTTAATCATTTCTGAAGCAACGGTGATTTCAGAACAAGCCAATGGTTATTTAAATACACCAGGGCTATTTACCGATGCACAAGTTGAGGGCTGGAAGTCTGTAACCCAAGCGGTTCATGATCAAGGTGGTTTGATTGTGGCGCAGTTATGGCATGTGGGACGTGTCTCACATCCAGATTTACTCGATGGTGAAACGCCTGTATCTGCAAGTGCAATACAACAAGCAGGACAAGTCAGCTTATTACGTCCAAAACGTGATTATGTCGTGCCACGCCCTTTGGAAATCTCTGAAATTCATACCATCACCGAACAGTTTAAACAGGCTGCAATTAAAGCCAAGGCGGCTGGTTTTGATGGCGTTGAATTACATGCTGCCAACGGCTACCTGATTGATCAGTTCTTACAAAGTTCAACCAATCACCGTGAAGATGAATATGGTGGTTCTGTTGAAAACCGCGCACGTCTTTTACTTGAAGTCATGGATGCTTTAATTGAAGTATGGGGCGCAGGCCGTGTGGGCATACATTTAGCGCCTCGTGGCGATGAGCATGATATGGGGGATGCTGATCCACGTGAAACCTTTGGTTATGTCTTGGAACAATTAGGTAAACGTAAAATTGCGTTCTTCTTTACACGTGAATATTTAGCCGATGACAGTATCAGCGAATATATGAAGCGACGTTCAAACGGTGTGCCATATATTGCCAATATGCGTTTAAGCCGTGAGGATGCAATTAAACTCTTGGCATCAGGTCAAGCAGATGCGGTGTCTTTCGGTAAAGCTTATATTGCCAATCCTGATTTGTATGAACGTCTGATTCAAGACGCACCTTTGAATGAATTGGTGTTTGAAAATATGATTGGTTCACAAACTGCGGAAGGCTATATTGATTATCCTGCTTTGGGATAAAACAAAGACTGTATTTTCTCTGGATGTGAATGGAATACCCATTCACATCCACAACTCTGATAAATTTAACAAGTTTTCTTTTTGCATCGTTGACTCTTACAAGGCATATCTATTGTACATGGCATGGATATCGCCATTGGTTAAGGCGTACAACACTACCTCTTAACCAATAAGCTTTTTTTCATCCCTGTAAAGCCAAGTTTTGCTAGCGTTGTTGCTGGTTGATGGATCAGATTTGCTCTAGCATGCGGTCGACTACCTTGCTGACAACAAATCGTTAAATATTATTCATTAACAACTGAATATGGCTCTGTTATATTTGCCCATTCATCTATATTGAGACATTCTGTTTGGCTACTCCTTTTTGGTATAACACAGCACTTAAAATCGTTAAGCCTTTGTATCAATGGCGTATCAAAAAACGTGCGAAAGATAGCGCAGAATACCAACAAGAATGTCTTGAGCGCTTTGGCCCCTTTCAAGATGTAAAGAATCAGCATGCCATTTGGTTTCATTGTGTTTCAGTCGGAGAAACCAATGCTGCTCAGCCTTTAATCGAACATTATTTAAAAGCAGGTCATGCTGTTTTAGTCACCAATACGACAAAAACAGGTCAAGCACGTGCCAAATCGTTATTCTTAAAAGCACCTTATCAAGCATTATTTCAAGCGGTATATTTGCCTGCCGATCAGCGCTATTTAGTTGCTGATTTTTATCAGAAATACCAACCCAAATTGCTGATTTTGGTTGAAACTGAACTATGGCCAAATCTTATTGACCTAGCTCAACAGTTTAAAGTGCCTTGTATTTTAGTGAATGCACGGCTTTCAGAAAAATCTGCCAAAGGCTATGCCAAAGTTCCAAGCCTAACCCGTCCAATGCTACAGAAATTAGATCAGTTATTGGCGCAAGATGTTGCAACGCAGCAACGCTTTATTGATCTAGGTATACCACAAAATAAAACACAAGTACTTGGAAGTATTAAATTTGATATTTCTGCACCTGAACAATTTATCCATAAAGCACAACAGTTGCAGCAGGACTGGAATTTAGCAAATCGAAAAATCATCACCATCGCCAGTACACACGCACCTGAAGAAGAAAAATTATTTCTCGCATTTAAAACCTATTTAGAACAATATCCAGATTGGTTGTTAATCGTTGTCCCGCGCCATCCTGAACGTTTTGATGAGGTTTTTGCTGCTGCACAAAGTTTAAATTTAACAACACAGCGTCGTAGCTTAGAGCAAGCAATCGAGTCGAATACCCAAGTCTATTTGGCAGACAGTATGGGTGAAATGTGGCTGTGGTATGCATTGAGTCAGGCATGTTTTGTTGGTGGGTCGTTAAATGAACCCGGTGGTGGACATAATATTTTAGAAGCTATGGTTTTAGATGTACCCACCGTGATTGGACCGCATTATTTTAATTTTCAAGCCATTGTGGATGAGTTCTTACAGGCAGATGCCTTAAAAGTGGGGCAAACTGTTGATGAGGTGGTTCAGTTATTGGTGCGCTGTTTGGAAGATCAAGCTTTTGCCCAGCAATTAAGCCAGCATGCGATTGATGTTTTAAAGCGTAATCAGGGTTCTTTATACAAACATATTGCAGTGATTGATCAGTATTTATAATTTATACATTGTTGATGAATAAACACCATCAGCTAAAAGTGAAACGAACCAGAATTTTTTATGAACATCGTCCTTCTTGATCCTCGTCAAACACAAGCTGAAACTTGGACAATCAGTTCAAAAAGGCAAGTTGAACATTTGCACACGCATCTTGCTGCCAAAGTTGGAGATACGCTTAAGGTTGGCGTTGAGGGTGCCAGTCGTTATTTAACTGAAATTGTTGATATTTCAGAACATACGATTTTACTTCGACCGATTCAAGAAGAGCCTGTTCCAGCAAAATTGCCCGTAACTTTAATTGTGGCATTACCACGCCCCAAAGTGTTACGCCGCTTAATTATGGATGCGGTGACACTGGGGGTAGAAAAATTAATTTTGATTCATAGTTATCGGGTTGATAAAAGTTATTGGCAAAGCCCTTTTTTACAGCAAATTGATCATTACATTACCTTGGGATTAGAACAGGCGGGGGATACCATCGCTCCTCAAATTGAACTTTACAAACGCTTTAAACCCTTTGTTGAAGATGTCTTACCTAGCTTCATTACGCCACAAAATCCTGCTTATGTGGCACATCCGTATACTGAACAGAAAATGCCATTTGCTATCGATCATTCATGTACTGTGATTATTGGACCCGAAGGTGGTTTTATACCTTATGAGGTGGATTTACTGATAAAAAACGGCTGCCAAGCAGTGAGCTTAGGCAACCGTATTTTGCGTACTGAAACCGCGATCCCTTATGTATTGGGGCGCTTATTTAGCACGAGCTGATTCGATGTCATCCGCTGATGGATCACCGCGGTAGACTTTGACTTCCTGAACAGGATAAGGAATCGAAATATTATTATCCGCAAAGGCTTCAAGCACACGTTCTTGAATTTCACTGATCGAAGCCGCAGTAACCACTTGCGTGGTATCTACCCACCAACGAACGGTTAAATTGACAGAGAAATCCGCCAAAGCAGAAACATTCACAGTAAAGCCCGGCTGGCTTAAAATACGTTGATCTTTATCAAGCAATTTAAGAATAATGTCTTTGGCTTTCTGTACATCATCTTCATAACCAATCCCAACCACAAACTCACAACGACGGCGTTGGTAAGCGGTATTTACCGTCACGGCACTGGTATACACAGTTGCGTTTGGAATCACGATACGTCGCCCATCAGGAGAACGTAAAAAAGTTGCACGAATTTGAATATCTTCGACAGTACCTTCCATATTGTTGACAATGATGTCATCACCAATCTTGAACGGTTCACCCAAAAGAATCAAAATTCCAGAAAGTAGATTTTGGAAAATATCTTTAAATGCAAAACCAATCGCGACCGAACCAATCCCCAAAGCACTCATCAGTTGAGCAGGAGTAAAGCCTGGAATTGCAATGACCATGGCAATTAAGAAACCAAAAAAGATAATTGCGGTACTGCCGACACGATTCAGTACCAGAACTAAATTTTGGCGAGTATAAGTACGGTTTTCGAGTGTTCTACGGACAAAGAATTTAAAAAGCTTAGACAACAACCAGAAAATAGTGATGACGATCAGCGCAATACATAAATATGGCATACGCTCCCAAAAACCATCAACAAACTTGTCGATGGTTGAGTATGCGTCTTTATATTTTTCAGTATGTTGAATCACTGTTTGTGCAGTTTTTTCGCCTGCAGAATGGATCAATTGAGTCGTGTCTTGCGCAACGGTACTCAATGCATTTGCTTCTTCAGCCACAATCATGTCCAATAAAATAATTGGCATATTTTGCCTGAAATTTCAAAGAAGTTAAGCTTTGATTACAGTTTTTCTTATGACGGACAAATAAAAATAATATTTGTGAATCAATATTCAACTCATGTTAAGGCATCATTAAGGATTAATTCTTCTTAAAAATATTTAGTCCCTTTTTCAATGATTGTTGTTGGATTTTCAATTTCTCCAGTCCCCAGCATAAATGACACCACACTTATAGAGCTAACTAAGCTGATGATAAAGCCTATTAGCATGAGCCAAGCCATTAATTTTTCAATAAAAGTCGATGGACGTGGGTGACCAAAACGATTGGCGCGATTACAACCACGTGCAAGGAGTAAATACAGCAGCATCAAGAATTGCACAATGGGAATCAGCAATAACAGAATAAACCAACCAGATTTATTACGATCATGCAGCCTGCGAATAATCACAACCATCATTCCATATAAATAAAGACAGCTGAGTGCGAGGTAAGTGAACTGTCCTAATCCTGAAATCGAATTTATCGCATGTTGGCTGAATTGCAGTGAATGTAAATTCACAATGCCAAAGACTAGACCGAGGGCAAGCAATGCAATGGTAAAAATGAGATGCAAAAATCCAAACCAAGCAATATAACTCAAACGATTAAAGCGGCCTTGAGTGGAAAGGGGATAATCTACTGGTGATACTTGATGCTTTGAAAAAAAAGTCGACGATTCTTGTATTTGCATGACGATCGCGTCCAGCTGAATGAGTTCGGTAAGGAAATGTTTTTTTCTGAAAAAAACCATATGCACTTCTGACTACAAATTATAAGATCAAAAAAACTCCATAGATATTGAAAATTCGAATATTTTGGCAAATGACTTAAGATTTTCCGATGGTTAAAGTGACCCCCGTGTCTACGACCAAAGCACAATTGTTAACCGAAATGCGCTATCGTAATACTGAACACATGCAGCAAATAAAATCAAGAACGTAGGCATACATCTCGTGATGAGGTGAAAAATCAAGGAAGCAGAATATGAATGAAATCTATCCAGTTCCAGAACAATTTGTTAAAACAGCAAGGACCAATGAACAAGAATACTTCGATCGTTATCAACAGTCAGTAGAGCATCCAGATGAGTTTTGGGCAGAGGCTGCAAAGAAATTGGACTGGATTAAGCCATTTACTCAAGTAAAAAACACCAGCTATGACAAAGATAATTTTAAAATTGAATGGTTTGCAGATGGGCAACTGAATGTCAGTGCCAACTGTTTAGATCGTCATTTAAAAGAGCACCCACTGAAACCTGCGATTATTTGGGAGGGGGATCATCCATCTCGCCATAAAATCATTTCTTTTGAAGAACTGCATGATGAAGTGTGTCGTTTTGCCAATGTTTTAAAGAAAAATGGAATCGGGAAAGGTGATCGAGTCATTTTGTATATGCCGATGATCCCTGAAGCTGCGATTGCCATGCTGGCCTGTACCCGAATAGGGGCAGTGCATTGTGTGGTATTTGGTGGATTCTCTCCAGACTCATTGGCAAGTCGGATAGACGACAGTCAAGCCAAATTGGTGATTACTGCTGACCAAGGTATGCGTGGTGGTAAAACGATCCCGTTAAAAGAGAATGTAGATGCCGCATTGGCGCTGGATGGAACCACTTCCGTTGAAAAAATGATTGTGGTGCATAGAACAGGCCATCCAATAACAATGCAGGAGGGGCGTGACCTGTGGTATCACATGGAAATTATGACGGTCACAGATATCTGTCCGCCAGAACCGATGAATGCCGAAGATCCTTTATTTATTTTATATACGTCTGGATCAACAGGAAAGCCTAAAGGAGTGTTACATACTACGGGTGGTTATTTAACTTATGTCAATTCAACTTTCCGTGAAGTTTTTGATATTAAACAAGATGATGTGTTCTGGTGTACCGCAGATGTGGGTTGGATTACGGGGCATTCTTATGTGCTTTATGGACCATTATCCAATGGTACAACCACTGTCATGTCCGAAGGTATCCCACAATATCCAACATGGGCACGCACAGGGCATATTGTAGATAAGCATAACATTACCATTCTCTATACTGCACCAACAGCGATCCGCGCCATGATGCGTGAAGGTGATGCTTTTGTGCGTGAAAGTGACCGTAGCAGTTTGCGTCTATTGGGTACCGTGGGTGAGCCGATTAATCCAGAAGCATGGAATTGGTACTATACCGTTGTCGGTGAAAGTCGTTGTCCAATTGTGGATACATGGTGGCAAACTGAAACAGGCGGTATTTTAATTTCGCCACTGCCGGGCGCAACTCCACTTAAACCGGGTTCGGCCACTCGTCCATTGTTTGGTGTACAACCGGCATTGGTTGATGCTGAGGGTCAAGAACTTGAAGGTGAAGCAGAAGGCAATTTGATTATTAAGAATTCTTGGCCGGGGCAAATGCGGACCATTTGGGGCGATCCTGAGCGATTTATTGAAGCATATTTCTCGACCTATTCAGGCAGTTATTTTACTGGTGATGGTGCGCGCCGTGATAAAGATGGTTATTACTGGATTACAGGCCGTGTAGATGATGTTCTGAATGTTTCGGGTCACCGTTTGGGCACTGCTGAAATTGAAAGTGCCTTAGTTGCGCATGCAAAAGTCGCTGAATCAGCTGTTGTCGGTATGCCACATGAGATTAAAGGGCAAGGCATAGCGGCTTATGTGACCTTGCAGGCCGGTGAAGCTGAAACTGAAGAATTACGTAAAGAATTGGTCAGTTGGGTGCGTAAAGTGCTGGGACCTGTGGCAACACCTGATGCAATTTATTGGGCACCTGCTTTACCAAAAACCCGTTCTGGAAAAATCATGCGACGCATTTTAAGAAAAATTGCTGCCAATGAGTTAGATAGTTTAGGCGATACTTCTACTTTGGCTGATCCCGGTGTGGTAGATCAGTTGATTGCAGAGGTTAAGGCCAATTCTTAGTGATTGAAGTCTCTTGATTTTGCTAGCCAAAAGTTGAATACCTTTAGAGAAATTCTAGCGGTATTTTTTGTTATTGATTTTCAAACCACAGAATAAGTAATGCAGGCATTGAGATAAGGAAATCTTACTTGATTTGATAAGCTCAAGGCACTGGGAATAAGAGTAAATATGATGAATGCACCTCAACAGGCGTTAAACCTTTCTGCTTTAGCAACGGCAAAGCAATTGGCAGAACAATTTGCGCAGACTGCTGCTGAGCGTGATAAAGCAGGTGGTAATCCGAAGCTGGAACGGGATTTGATTCGTCAAAGTGGCTTATTGGGACTGTCTATTCCACAACAATATGGCGGGCAAGGAGCAAACTGGAAAACAATTTTCCAGACCATTCAAAGTATTGCACAAGTCGATAGTTCCTTAGCACATGTATATGGCTTTCATCATTTACTAATCGCCACTGTGCAGTTATTTGCTCAGCCTCAACAATATTCGTCATGGTTTGAACACACCGCCCGCAATAACTTGTTTTGGGGCAATACTTTAAACCCTTTAGATCAGCGCACGAAGGTACAACAACTCACTGAGAACGACTTTATTTTTCATGGTGATAAAAGCTTTTGCTCAGGATCAATAGATTCAGACATACTGCTTTGTTCGGGCTTTAATGATGCTGGAAAATTACTGATAGCTGTGATCCCAACACGTCGAGAAGGGGTCAGTTTTTTAGGCGATTGGAATAATATGGGGCAGCGCCAAACAGATAGCGGTACCAGTCATTTTGAACAGGTCAAAATTCACAAAGATGAGTTATTGTTAAATCCAGGACCATTAAGTACACCTTACTCCAGTTTACGACCTTTGATCGCGCAATTGATTTTTGTGCATCTGTTTTTAGGCGTTGCTGAAGGTGCCTTTGACCTTGCAAGACAAACAATACAAAGTCAGAAAGCATGGTCAACGTCTTTGGCTGAAAATGCGGTGAATGATCCATTTACCCAGAAGCATTTTGCTGAGTTTTATGTACAGCTTGAAAGTGTACGTTTACTTGCCGATAAAGCCATTGCAGCATTGCAAACGGCTTGGAATATTGGTGAGCAATTAACAGCAGAACAACGTGGTGAAGTCTCAATTGCTATTGCGACTGCAAAAATTGCTGCAACCAATAGCTCATTGTTTATAACACAGAATATTTTTCAAGTAATGGGTGCTAGAGCGACAACAACCAAATTAAATTTAGATCGTTTTTGGCGAAATGTCCGTACTCAGACTTTGCATGATCCGATTGATTATAAGTATCAGGAAGTAGGGGAATGGGTATTGACTGGAAAAGTGCCTGATCCAAGTTTTTACGCTTGAACCTAAGCCGACCGATGACATTTTATAGACGTTCATTCCTAGCGCTTTAGCGTTGGTATTGCCATAGCTTAGATTGAAAAAAACTGTGTTGGATAAGGGGTAGCTGTTATACCCCTACCAACAGCGACAATTATATTGCCATGCAATAGATACAACATGAATGATCTAACAATGCACAAAGCTAAAGCCTAGCCCGATCTGATGTGTTTCAGCATCAAGAATTGGATTTTTGCTTTAAGCTATTGAGCACTTCATACGCTGCCTTAATTCGCTCAGCATTGGGAATTTTTTTATTCATTAACATCACCAAGCCAAAGTTCTCTTGTGGAATATAAATAACATAGGTCCCAAAACCATTGGTAGAGCCAGTTTTATGAAAGACTCTTGAACCAGTCTTCACGAGGGTTTTTTCAACAGGGTTAGATTGCATCACAACCCGATCAGAATTGCTTTCTAATAGTGTGTTTAATGTAGCTGGGTAGCTGAACGATTCCCAGCCAAGGGCTTGGGTCATACCACCCATTTTAAAGTAACCCGTATGTGTTGCTAGAATTGCAGGTTTAATCGCTGCTTTGGCTTGATCTGGATTTAAGTTTAAATTTAAAAAATGTAGCATGTCAGGTAGGCTAGATTTCACCCCATAGGCTTGCGCATCAAAAGCGCCAGCAGTGACCCGAAGCGGGTGATTATTTTGATCATAACCAAAAGCATAGTTGCCTTGTTGTGCTTTAGGAACTTGGACATAAGTATGTTGGAGTTCTAGTTTGGGGAAGATCACTTGCTCTAATAAGGCGCTAAAAGGCATGTTCATGGCTTTAGCGGTCGCTTCACCGAATAGCCCTATGCTTGGATTAGAATATTGTCGAAATTGACCAATCGGGTTTTTGACTTTCCAATCTTGAAAATATTGAAGTGTTTGCGCATCTGTTTTTATTTGATCAGGAAATTGCAATGGAAGATTACCACTGGTGTAGGTGGCCAATTCTAAGAGTGTGACTTGATTAATGTCTGAGTTTTTTAATGCGGGTATATATTTACCAGGATGGTCTTGAAGAGAAATTTTGCCTAAATTTTCTGTATAAGTGCCTGCTGTTGCAGTAAATATCTTACTGACTGAGCCTAGTTCAAAAAGGGTATTTTTATTTACGGCTTTCGCATTCGCAAGTGATTGTACGCCGTAGTATTTTTCATAACTTTTCCCGTTATACAAAACACCTATTGCCATACCAGGCACTGCATAAGTTTTCATTAATGGCTGAAATGCAGTATTCATCGCAGTTTCAACCTTTATAGACGTTGCAGGTATCTCATTGGCGTTTACATAGGTCGTCAAGCTCATACTGCCGATGAGGACGCAAAATATCGTTTTTGTTTTATTTAAAACTACCATGCCCACTTTTTCCATCTATGCTACAAAAAGGGCGTATTTTAAGGTTGAAAGAAATTTTTTCCAAGATTGCGGTTGTTGAGTATATGTATAGAACAAATACACTCGATGATTCAATAAAACAAAAGTTGGCTAATGTATGTAAGGATAATTGTACTGATTTATACGATTCTATTTTTTATAAATGCTTTTTATTTATTCTAAAAAAAATCCCTCAAGCCGAGTCAAGAGGGAAAGCTGCAAAGCTGTTTTAGTTATTTATTGTTGTTTTCACAGCACCATCGATGAAGAGATAGGCCTTAAGCTGATTTTGCAGTAATTTGATCTTTTTGCGCTTCTTCAATTTGACGAACCAAAGGCAAGACCTTTTCACCGAAATATTCAACTTCTTCGATGAAATGTAAAAAGCCAGATAACACCAGATCTACGCCTACATTTTTGAGTGCAACAATACGTTCAGCAATTTGTTGCGGTGTACCAATCAGATTGGTTTTAAAGCCATCGTTATATTGCACCAAGTCTTCAAATGTTGATTTTGCCCAATTACCTTCACCTTCTTTAGATGCCGCGCCCGCTTCACGGGTTGCATCGCCAAAGGCATTGACTGCTTCAACATTGGCTTGGTCAATAATCTCTTGCAACACCGCTTTTGCTTCTTCTTCAGTGTCACGAGCAATGATAAAAGCATTGACCCCGATTTTGACTGAGTGGTTATTTAGCTTGGCTTTTTCACGAATATCATCGATTTGTTTTTTGAGTTCCTCAGGTGTATTGCCATTGGTGAAATACCAATCTGAAACACGCGAAGCCATGTCACGTGCAGCACGTGAACTTCCACCTTGGAATACTTCAATATGGGGTTTTTGCAAAGGCTTTGGTTTTAAAGTGTAGTCTTTAAACTGATAATATTTACCATCAAAACTATAATTATCTGTCGTCCAAATACCTTTTAAAGTACGAATAAATTCTTCAGAACGAACATAGCGTTCATCATGTTCAGGCCATGGCTCACCAATGGCATCAAACTCGCCACGGAACCAGCCACTTACGACATTAATCGCAATACGCCCATTGGTCAGGTAATCAATGGTCGCCAACTGTTTTGCGGCTAAAACAGGTTTCCATGGTCCCGGAAGAATTGCTGCAATTACTTTTAATTTTTCAGTCTTGGCTAAAAGTGCATGACTAAAACTCACAGATTCATGTTGATTTTCAGCGCCATAACCTGCGGTAAAACGAATTTGGGTGAGGGCATATTCAAAACCACTTTTTTCGGCAGCTTGTGCCAAACGTACATTGTAGTCATAGCTCCAGTCTGTACGTTGTTCAATATTACTGACCACTAAGCCGCCACTGACATTGGGAACCCAATAGGCAAATCGAATTGCTTGACCATTATTCGATGAAAACTGTGACATATCATAACCCTCAATTTTTTATGATTTATTCATAACAAGGTTGCGTTTAAGCAACCTGTGATTGTGGTGTTTTGGATTTTGCATGTAGACGAGACTCTGCCGCATCCAAGTCTGGTATCGCCGCGGAAGGAAGCACATCATCTTGCTCAATCTGTTTGTTGATGCCTAAATTTTGATTGGCTTGTTCCGTTTTGGCTTTCACCACTTCTGCTCGCTGACCTTTTGCAGGCGCCCATTCTAAAATTGGCAATGCACGTGCAACAGCTAAAGTGATACGGTCTTGGATGTGTTCACTTTTAATGGTGTACTCAGGCGTAAAATCACGATCTGTTGCATAGACACCAATAGGCAGCGTTTGCGCTTGAAAGAAGCTAAATAATGGACGTAACTGATGCTCTAGAACTAAAGCATGACGGTCACTACCACCCGATGCAGCAAGCAATACAGGAACATCGACTAGCGCTGTTTGTTCAACAAAATCAAAGAAATGTTTAAATAAACCAGTAAATGATGCACGATAAACAGGTGTTCCCACGATGAGCGCATCTGCTGCTTCTACGGCAGCTAAGTCATCTTGAACACGTTGTGGCAGTTGGTTGCGATAAATTGCGCCCCCTAACAAATGGCCTATTTCACTGAATTTAATAAAATGAACATGAATCGGTGTTGCCTGACCCAGCTCATCTAAAATCGCTTGCACTAAACTTTCGGTTTTTGAAGGGTTATTTAATCCCCCTGAAACAGCAACAATATTTAATGGTTTTTGTTGAGTATAAATAGACATGTTGGCAACCTAATAAATTGAATCTCGGAATGCCATTCATTAATCTATATTTGACGAAGCAGTGTAAAATAATGAAAAACAGATTGGTTATCTGTTTTTAAGATAAACCACAAAGCCTTTGAATAATGCACGATTTCGTCTTTTAAGTATTTGAAGTTAAATAATATTCTTAAAATGAATAAGTAATTCATTTTTAACTGTTTATTTTATATTTAAAAGTGATATTCAAATCTTAATTTCGATAAATGACCTAAAGATTGTAGGGAATTTTAATTAAAGCCGACAAATTATTCAAAAATTCGTTAATATTTACGTATCCTAAATAGCAATAGTGCGGTTAGAATGAAATAACTGCGCTAGAGATCTCTCGCTTCGCTTATGAATATTTTAATCGTTGATGATCATCCACTGTTTCGCCATGCGTTAATTCAGGCGGTTCGTTATAGTTTGCCACAGGCTCAAATTAGTGAAACTGCGGCTGTTAATGAATTTTATGAGCGTTTGGAAAATGGTCCAGAACCAGATCTCGTCTTGTTGGATTTAAATCTGCCAGGCGCATCGGGTTTCTCTGCATTGGTACATGTTCGTGCACAGTATCCTGCACTTCCTATTATTGTGGTTTCTGCTCACGAAGATGCGTCCATTATTCAACGTGCAATTGCACATGGCGCAATGGGCTATATTCCTAAATCTGCGCATCCAAGCCATATTGGGGAAGCAATTCGCCAAGTGCTGGATGGTGATATTTGGTTACCGCCAAACTTACCTGCAGCGAATATGAATTTTGACCCGCGTGCCGCAGATGAAACAGCTTTAGCTGAACGTATTCAATCGTTAACACCACAACAGTTCCGTGTATTAATGATGGTTGCAGAAGGTTTATTGAATAAGCAAATTGCTTATGAACTTGATGTTTCGGAAGCGACTATTAAAGCGCATGTGACGGCAATTTTCCGTAAATTAGGTGTACAGAACCGTACTCAAGCGGTACTCGCAATCAATGCACTAAATATTGAAGAACGAAAAGTTTAAGATTCTTGCGGGTTAAATTTAACTTCAATATATTGAAAAATTACGAGAAGAGTGTATTAAAAATATGCTCTTTTTTATTTTCTGATTTCTGCATTTACTCATGTAATTTTATTCTAAATCAAATATTTAAAATTCATATCTGACTTGAATCATCAAGGGATTGTCTGCAATAAAACTTTAGCTTTTATCAAGAGTTAAAAATAGGCGTATACTGAACGGACATGAGGAATAATTATGTCTGAAGCACCTGAATCTACAGCTTATATTGAGTATGGCACTCGGCCTTTTATCGCAATTTTACTTTCATTGTTTTTAGCTGGCTTTGCTGTATTTTCATCGTTGTACTGTGTTCAGCCGATGATGCCGTTTTTGGCAAGTTTTTTTCATGTTACGCCAACCCATAGTAGTTTCCCGCTTTCATTTTCCACCATTGCCTTAGCCTTAGGGCTTCTTTTTGCAGGACTGATTTCAGATCGTTATGGTCGTAAGCAGATCATGGCCATTTCTTTATTTTCCACCGCAAGCTTATTAGTGCTAAGTTCGTTTTTACCGTATTGGGAAATATTCCTTGCAACACGTATGATGATTGGCTTGGCTGTTAGTGGTGTTGCTTCTGTAGCAATGACCTATATCGGTGAAGAAATTGCACAAAAAGATGTTGGCTTTGCCATGGGGCTGTATATTTCAGGGACAGCAATAGGGGGAATGGGCGGGCGTTTGATTGCAGGGGTATTGCTGGATTATATCTCTTGGCAAACTGCGACGATGATTATTGGTCTACTTAATTTATTGATCGCGATTACATTTTACATAGCCTTACCTGCCTCTAAACACTTTAAATCTTATCCCATTCAATTCACACGTTTTATCGAATCCTTTAAGAAAAATCTTTCTGACCCAAAGCTGAGACTATTGTTTGTCGAAGGTTTTATTCTGATGGGATGCTTTGTGACCGTGTTTAATTACATGAGTTATCATCTGTTAGAAAAACCTTTTGAATTGTCACAAACATGGATTGGTTTAATCTCGATTGCCTATTTATCTGGCATTTATAGTTCACCTCGTGCAGCCAGTTGGAGTCGTCAATTTGGACGAGGTAAAGTGCTGATTGTGATGTTCTCAAGCATGATTCTGGGGTTATGGATGATGCTGATTCCATCACTATGGGTGATTTTGATTGGCCTATTGATTTTTACTTTCTCATTTTTTGCCGCCCATTCCACATCAAGCAGTTGGGTATCAGTACAATCCTTACAATATCGTGCAGTCGGCTCTTCGCTTTATCTATTTTGTTATTATCTTGGTTCAAGTTTCTTGGGTAGCAGTAGTGGTTTAGTCTGGGAAAAATATGGATGGTTTGGCCTAACAGTTACGATGACTTGCGTACTTTGTATTGGGCTCTTGGTGGCTTTAAAATTAAATCAAACACAGCATAAAGATCAGGTAAAAGTATGAGCGGCTGCATCTAAATAGCGTTAAATAAACTTTTCTATTCAATTTCTCTGCGCTTTTAAACAATGCACCATAATGAGTAAATTTTCTTTTTTAACGTATGACGAATATCTTTAACATCTTAAAAAGCTATCAATAACAGACTAAATAGAAGACCAAGAAGAAATGTTTACTTTTTAATCAAACAACATGAGTAAAATTCATGGTAAAATGATCAACTTTCATTTTAGATCTCTCCCGATCGCCAACTGCCAATCGAGAAACTCATCATGTCGACCGCTTATACTGCTCAGACAGCGCCTACTGCGTTGTTTGATTATGACAAATATTGGGCATCGTGCTTTGAACCAGCACCATTTTTGCCAATGTCACGCGAGGAGATGGATCAACTCGGTTGGGATAGTTGTGACTTTATTCTGGTATGTGGTGACGCTTATATCGATCATCCATCGTTCTGTTCAGGAATTATTGGCCGAACGCTTGAAGCACAGGGTTTCCGTGTCGGGATTATTGCACAACCAGATTGGACTTCTGCTGAAGCATTTAAAGTGCTAGGTAAACCGAATATTGCATGGGGTGTGACCGCGGGTAATATGGATTCTATGATCAACCGCTATACGGCTGACCGTAAAATCCGTTCTGATGATGCATATTCACCAGATAATCTACCCAATAAACGTCCTGACCGTGCTGCAACTGTATATTGTCAGCGTTGTCGTGAAGCATTTCCTGATGTACCCGTATTATTGGGCGGTATCGAAGCATCATTACGCCGTATTGCACATTATGATTACTGGTCAGACAAAGTTCGTCGTTCAGTGCTGATGGATTCCAAAGCAGACTTATTGATGTATGGCAATGGTGAACGGTCTGTTGTTGAAGTTATGCATCGTCTTGCCAAAGGCGAAAAAATTCATGAAATCACCGATGTTCGTGGTACTGCATTTATCGTCAATAAAATTAATCGTGTTTCTAAAGCCAAGTTTGTCGAAATTGCATCGAATGATGTCGATGCGATTGGTCGTGTTGATCCAATCATCAATCCTTATGTGATGACTGAAGATTTAGATGGTTGTGAAATTGAACAAGGCAAAGGAAATTCTTTAACCCAATATCAAAATTTCCAAAAAGAATTGGTGGCAAATCCTGTTGTTCGTGAAGGTGATCAACTGGATGAGAATACCCAGATTGTACGGTTACTGCCGACATCTAAAGCAATTAAACATAAATTACCGCCGCGTGAATTGGCTGTGATTCGTTTGCCTGCTTTTGAAGAAGTGGCAACGGATCCTGTACTTTATGCACATACCAACCGCATCTTGCATCTTGAAACCAATCCGGGGAATGCTCGTGCATTGGTACAAAAGCATGGTGAACGTGATGTATGGTTAAATGCACCACCGATTCCATTGACCACCGAAGAAATGGATTATGTGTTTGACTTGCCTTATGCGCGTCTACCACATCCAGCTTATGGTGAAGCGCGTTTCCCTGCATTTGATATGATCAAATTCTCTGTAAATATCATGCGTGGTTGTTTTGGTGGTTGTACATTCTGTTCGATTACCGAACATGAAGGTCGTATTATTCAAAACCGTTCAGAAGAATCAATTTTACGTGAAGTTGAAAAAATTCGTGATACAGCCCCAGGTTTTACAGGCATCATTTCAGATTTAGGTGGTCCAACTGCAAACATGTATCGCTTGCAATGTAAAGATCCTGAGATTGAAAAGAACTGTCGTAAACCTTCTTGTGTGTATCCAGGTGTATGTCAAAATTTACATACCGACCATGCACCACTTACTCAACTTTATCGCAAAGCACGTTCATTAAAAGGCATCAAAAAGATTCTGATTGGTTCAGGCTTACGTTATGACCTTGCGGTATTGAACCCTGAATATGTCAAAGAACTGGTTCAACACCATGTTGGCGGTTATTTAAAAATTGCACCAGAACATACCGAGAAAGGTCCATTATCGAAGATGATGAAACCGGGAATCGGGACCTATGATCGCTTTAAACAGATGTTTGATCGTTTTAGTAAGGAAGCGGGTAAAGAACAGTATTTAATCCCGTACTTTATTGCTGCGCATCCGGGAACGACTGATTATGACATGATGAATCTTGCGATCTGGCTTAAGAAAAATGGCTTCCGTGCCGATCAGGTGCAAACCTTTTATCCATCACCAATGGCGACCGCGACCACGATGTATCACACGGGGAAAAACCCGTTGGCCAAAGTGGCTCGTTATACCGAAAGTGTGGATATTGTAAAAGGTGAAAAGCGTCGTCGTTTACACAAAGCCTTCTTGCGTTACCATGATCCAAACAACTGGCCATTACTACGTGATGCATTACGTGAAATGGGCCGGGTAGATTTGATTGGTAACTCTAAGCATCATCTGATTCCAACTTACCAACCGCAAGGAACTGAAGGGCAATACCAATCTGCGCGTAAGAAAAATTCGACTGTTGACGGTGATTCGCAAAAGCGTACTGGGGATAGCCGTAATTCACAGGCGAAAACTCAATCGCGTCCTTCCAATACCAAAAAGCGTCCTGAGCGTGGTCAAATATTGACACAACATACAGGTTTACCGCCGCGCGAAACAGGTGATAAAAAACCATTTTCTGGAAATGGCAAAGCAAAGTCTAAGCCAAAAAGCAGAGCTTAGTTGCTGTTTGAGAAAGTAATAAGAAAGGATGCCTAAGCATCCTTTCTTAAATTAGCAATTGAATAATAAAAATACCTAACTGTGGATAAGTGTCTGTAAACTGTTGAAAACTTTAGTGTACTAAAAACACACAATTCTCGAATATCATTGTCCTACAATAGTACGCAAGATTCATTAAATTCAGTTGTATTCGCATTCAATACGCGATATATATGAGGTGTAATTCAATTCATTTGGTTGAAATACTAAGTGAATAAAACAAATAATAGTTCAATAAATAAGTTAAAAATGTGATTTATTTGAGTATTTTGAAAAAGCAAATATGAGAATGCGTCTGGCATATTACAAAATTGAACTGATTAAAAATAGTATCTTTGATACACAAGAACTGGTCGTAGACCAAATTATAATAAAGAATTAGGAAATGAAAAATGGACATGATAATCGTTGCGAGTTTGATATTACTTGCTGTCGTGATTGCCGCTGCTTATAAAGGATTGAAAAATAAGCAACAAGCAGATAGTGCTTTACGAAGAAGAGCAGTATTTAACTCACATGAACAAATTACGTTTACGCGTTTAAAAGAAATTTTACCTGAAGCCAATATCTTGGCTCATGTATCTTTTGATGCCTTGTTAACGACAAAATATTTACATACACGTCGTAAGTATCAGCAAATGTTTGCAGACTTTGTTGTGCTGGACAAAGATTATAAAGTTTTAGCTGTGATTGCTTTAGATGATATCAATGCGATTAAGCGCTCGAATCAAAATACCTATGAAGATGCCTTGTTACAGTCGGCAGGTTATCGTGTGATTCGTTATATGGGGATTCCAGAGTATCAGGATTTGCGAGAAGATTTTTTAACAGAATTTTCAGAAATGAGCCATTCGCAAATGTTGGAGGAACATGTACTGGGGAAGTTTGATCTGTACTCAAATCGCGCATATAGCTAAGCAAAAAATGCATGTTTAAACATGCATTTTTTAGTTCATTCAAAATTTAGTATTGAGCTTATTCTGGTTTGACCGCAACAACCGTCATTTCAACTAAAACATCAGGTCGATAAAGCTTTGCTTCTACACAAGTTCTCGGCAGAGCTTGCATATCTGAACACCATGCATCCCAGATTTCGTTCATTCCTGCATAATCATTTTCGATGTCTTTTAAAAAAATCATCACAGACATAATATGTTTTTTATCTGTGCCCGCATCTGCAAGAAAACGATCAATGATATCTAAGGTCTGTTGAGTTTGCCCTTTGATATCCAAACTTAAATCCGTAGCCAATTGACCCGCCAAGTGAACTAAATTTCCCGAAATTGCAATTTCGGAAAAGCGTTTTTCTACGTGCAAACGTTGTACAGTCATGATCATTCTCAAAGTTTGTTTATGTTTTAAATTTTACGTCATCATTTACAATCTGCAAATTAACTTTGTTGCTTGTTGGTGAATTTATCTATACGAATGAGGATTTTATACTTAAAAATAATCAAACAGTTATATTCTGGGCAAATAATGAAATTGCCTAAATTTAAAAATTGAATCTGCGCGTCACGTAACTGATTTAAACAAAATGCAATCGAACATTGCAGAGGACAAAGTTGTTGCAACTGCTTAAAGTGTTGCTGCTCCTGTGGTATGGAAATATTCATTGAAATACCTATTATTTAGAATCTATTTTTAAGCCAGTGAATCGCTTTGAGCTATTCACTGTGCCGTTATCAAGCTTGCGGAGGCGTATAGGGTTTGAGTTTTTGCTCAGGCTTATTGTTGATTTGATACCAGTCGATATGCCGTGTAATAAACATCACCACAGCAAGTAAAACAAATGAAATGATAGAGCCAATTAGGAAGGTTTTGCCTGAAGATTGCAACAGCATATACATCACGGCATAAAGTGAACTCAGGATAATGCTGAATAGGCCAGCGGCTTTAAAACCTTTCATCACATAGTATAAGTACCAGCTCATTAGCCCGACACAGGCAATTCCAGCAACGAAATAAGCCCATGCAAAGGCATAGTATTCACTGATCGAAAGCAGTAAAACAAAGAACACCACTTGAGCCATCGCCACCAAAGAATATTGAATGGGGTGAATCCGTAAGCTTTTAAGCACTTCAAAGAGAAAGAAACAAGCAAAGGTGATGATGATAATCACGATACCGTATTTAATCGCACGATCTGTTTGTGTATAGACATTGACTGATTCTAGGAATTCTGTTGATAAACCAATACTTTGACTAGGTTCACCCATATAAGCTGGCTCTTGTGCAAAATAGCCATTACTAAACTGGCGAATACACTCATTGTTGTCGCAATCAATCAATTTACTGATGTTTTGATGACCTAGAGCAATATTTTTCCATTGTGCGGTGAATTGTTGCGGTGTACTGGTTTTTGCAAAGGGTAAGTTTTGTCCTGAATATTTGGTATCCGCCCAATTGCCTTTGGCCTGATAAGTGACACTACGACTGGTTGGGATCAGGGTGAATTTTCCCAGACCCGTAATATTGGCGGTTAAATCAAAAGTGAAACCATTTTGAATGGCATTGATTAATTCAGGATACTTTTTTGCAGGAACATACATAAAGTCAAAACCAGAACTGTTACTGCCTTGAGCACTCATTTCAAAAGCATAACTTTTATTGAGCATGTTTAAGTTCGGTTGGGTATCTAAGCCGCGAGGATCATGTACAGGGAAGATAATTTCAGCTCGTTCCCATTGGTAATCTTTCTTTTCAAGTGTTGGTTTTTGGAATACGCCTTTGGCCATGAGATTTGCGGTGTAGCTAATTGCTCGATAGATGGTGCGTTTATAAGTGTTGTCAGAAACATTAAAGTTGGATGACCACTGCGTGCTGTCAGCACTGATATATAGCCATTGTTCCTCAGTACACAAATAGGCCACCTTCTTTTCATCGAGGCAGTTTTTTTGCTCATTGTAGGGCACACGGATATACGGTGAAATCACGGTTTGAGGGCTAATATTGTTTTGTGCAATTTCTTTCAGAAATGCCCGTTGATAATCTTGTCGCTCTGAGACCAGACTGGTAATAAAGAGTAAGCCTATCCCAAATAAGGCAACTAAAATTGCGATTGCAATAATTTTGAATGTAATAAAGTTGGATCGCATCACTGTTTTCCTTCGCCGTTGTTTGTTGTCAGTGTTGAGTGTGCGAAACAGCAATGTGCTTTGTTTGAGGCGTATAGGTTTTTTATATGAATTTTAAGTGAAGTTTGGTCGTGCTAAGGCAATTGAATTTTTACCAATACACCCTTTTGGTGGGGTTGTAAAATGGTGATTTCATTTCCTTGAATATTGCCAATGTGAATCTGTCCATGGTGTTGTTCAATGACTTGTTTAACAATGCTCAGTCCAATACCAGAACTGCGTTGTTGGCTAATCGGACGAGGCAAGGAAAAATAAGTATCAAACACTTGCGTGAGTGCATAATCTGGAATCCATTCGCCCTCATTAAAAACCTGTAATTCTATCTGCTGGTGTGTTTGACGATGAAGCCGAATCAGGATTTTTGCTGAATCTGTGGAAAAATCCAGCGCATTATCTAAAATATTGGCAAGGGTTTGTTGAATCCAAAATCGATCTGCACGAAGCATACAATTGGCTTCAATATCCAGTAAACACTGGATTTTTTTGGCTTGAATTTGACTGGCATGCTGGTCTAAAGTCTGTTGAATCAGTTCAGATAAATTGAAATCTTGCATTTCAATTTGATGTTTAGATTTTTCCAGACGGGTCAATAAGAGCATTCGATCAATCAGGCTACGTAAGCGCTGGCTTTGTTCATGAATATGCGTGGCAAATTGTTGTTGATCATTTAGTGGTAAATCTTCTTTGAGTAGTTCTGCACTGGCTTGAATTGCGGTAAGCGGACTTTTGAGTTCATGGGTCAGTGTATTGACATAGTGTTCCACATAAGCACGATCTTCGAGTTTTTCTCGCATATTTTCAACTGCTTGAGCAACTTGATTGAGTTCTTTTGCCGAACGAAAATAGGGGGTTTGATTGACAGGTGCAAGTGCCTGCGCGTATTTACGGACACGGTCAATACTGTGTTTTAGCCAATAGGCCACCAAACTGGCAAGAAACAGACTGAGTAATGTAATCCAAGCGGCTTGTCGGATCAGCTGATTTTCAGCGCGCTGAATATAAGGTTGTACTGAAATATTGGGCTTTCCAATACTGACAACGCCAATCAATTGCTGTTGTTGACCAACTTGATAATAGATTGGCGCTGCGATAAACATAGTGCTGCTATTGCTGTCCTTTTCATAACTGCGTGTAGAGCGAACGCCGTATTTTCCCTTTAAGGTCAGGTAAACATCATTCCATCGTGAGTAATCTTGTCCTGTAGCGATACCTTGTGAGTCATAAATGACGATACCTTTGTTGTCGGTAATATAGATTTGTTGATTGATTTCATTTTTATTATGTTTCCAGATCGTGGCATTGAGTTTTCGATTCAGCGCTTTTTGAATTTTTTCATCAAACTGAACGGTACTGACTTTATTTTCATAGACATCTTCAGCCACTAACATCGCGATAATATTAGCATTTTCCGCAAGGGTATCTTCTACGACCTGTCGAACATTGGGCTTTACTTGTTGATTGAAGGTATAAGACATAAACCATAAACCCAGCAAGATGATCAATCCAAAGAAGAACCAAATACGAATAAAAATGGACATGGTTTATCCTTGCCTTTTTAAACTATAGCCAAAGCCTCGATGGGTTTCGATCGGGTCTTGCTCAGGAGAGATCTGCTTGAGTTTATTGCGAATACTTTTGATATGGGTATCGACTGTTCTTTCTAAACTATGCTCAGGGTGCTCCCATACATGATCCATCAATTGTTGACGGCTAAACACCTGTTCAGGGCGTTGAATCAATAATTTAAGTAAGCGATATTCATAGCGAGTCAGCTGCAGTATTGTGCCTAAGTAATGAATTTGCAAAGCCTCATCATTGCATTGCCAAACTTTAGCTGGCGTTGTAGAAAGCTGTGTATTTGGCTGTGAGGTGTGCTGTAACTGATTTTGTATCTCCATTCTGCGCCAAATGGCTTTAATCCGAGACACAATTTCACGCGAACTAAATGGCTTGGTACAGTAGTCATCTGCGCCAATTTCTAAACCCACAATACGATCTATTTCATCATCTCGTGCGGTTAAAAATAGCAAGGGTGTGTGATTAAAGAGACGAATTTTTTTGCAGACGTCAAAACCATTTAAATCAGGTAATCCAACATCTAAAATAATAAAATCAAAGGGTTTCTGTTGAATAAAATCAATGGCTTGCAGGCCTGAATTGGCCCAAGTCACTTGCCAGTCTTCTCGTTCAAGTGCGTAACGTAACGGCATAAGAATAGCAGCATCATCTTCTACACATAAAATCTGTTTTTTATTATTCATTGCATTTAAAAACTCATAATCTCAATAGGAGTGTACTCAAATTGAAATACTTAGGCGAATGAATTTTCAGTGAAGTTTAGATGAACTGTTTTATTGTTTGAAATTGGCTGAATGCCTGTTGGTGTGGGCTTTTACCCATGTGAATTTCTGAGCGCCCTGTAATCTTCGGATTTGATCGTCACGCCAATCACAGGACAGCAAATCAAAAGTATTGGTGACTTTTGATATCTCGGCAACGACATGGGTAATGTATTGCGGAAAATAGATTACTCTAATTTTGATCAATTTGGGTAAATTTTTATCGAATTATATTTCTTTTGAGTAAAAAGTATTCAATTTGTCCGCATATCTAAATAAGGTTAAAAAACGATTTTGAAGAATAAAACAGGATGCCAAAGCATCCTGTTTTAACGATTGATTAATCAGGCCATGCCTGAAAATTGGATCAGCGTTTAACTACAATAGAGTCAATACCGCTATGTTGTAAGGTTTGTTGGGCAATCACTGCTGCATTTTGTGATTCATAAGGGCCTGAAATCACACGATACCAAGTTTTTCCAGCTTCTGTGCTTTGAACCACATCGGCAGATAAACCATTTAAGATAATTTCAGCACGACGTGCATCAGCAGCATCAGGATCATCATAACTACGAACTTGAAGGATATATTCAGGTTGAACAGGTGTTGTACGTTCAGCATTTACACCGACATCCACATTTTCAGATTGAGAGGGCGCTTCAACAATTACAGGTTGTTGTTGATTTCTGCTTTCAGGAACAGCTTGTTCAGGAATAGGGGTAACCTGTTGTTGGGGTAACAGATCATAAAAACGATAGTCTTTGTTGGTATCTTCTTGATAATGCTCAGACGTGATTTCGTTTTTGGGTTGGACGGGCGCCCACGGTTTCCAGAGCATCAGTGCGACACCAAAACTTAACACGATTAAAATGACGACAAGCATCCCTAACCATTTAGGAATCAATGGTTGTTTAGGTTTGGTTGGCCTTTCTGAAACACCGCGTTGCGTTTTTCCAAACACGTGGAACCCTCTTATTATGTATTGCTTAGATCGTGTTCAAGCATAGTTTTGCTTGAACACGATGTAAAGTAATGATTTATTACACACTTCAATGCTTACGTTGAGCCAGACCTTGGTCTTGGGAACATGTAAAGCAATTCTTGACTTACATACTTTCAGGTGCAGATACACCCAATAATTCAAGACCATTATGTAAGACTTGTTTGATATTTGCTGAAAGCAATAAACGGGCTTGAGTCAATTCCGCATCATCACCCAATACTTTATTCTCGTTGTACCAACCATGGAATAAAGCAGCAAGTTCTTTCAAATAATTACCAACTTGATGTGGTTCATAATTATTTGCAGCGCGAATAAGGACTTCAGGATAAGCCGCGAGTTTCGCTAAAATTTCAGTTTCAGCATCAAGTTGTAATTTTGCAGCAAATTGACGTGCATTTTCAGTATCAAATTGAATATTTGTTGTTGCTGCTTTTTCTAACATACGGCAAATACGAGCATGTGCATATTGAATATAATACACGGCATTGTCTTTGCTTTGAGATACTGCTAAATCTAAATCGAAATCAATGTGCTGTTCAGATTTACGCATCACATAATAAAAACGAGCTGCATCATTGCCGACTTCTTTACGAAGATCACGCAATGTCACGAATTGACCTGAACGAGATGACATTTGTACCATCTCACCACCACGCCATAAGCTGACGAACTGCACTAAAAGTACCGTCAATTTAGATGAGTCATAGCCTATCGCGTCAATTGCAGCTTTAACACGTGCAATATAGCCATGGTGGTCTGAACCCCAAATATCAACAAGGTCAGTAAAGCCACGTTGTAATTTATTTAAATGATAGGCAATGTCAGAGGCAAAGTACGTGGTTTGTCCATTACGACGTTTGACTACACGGTCTTTTTCATCACCAAATTCAGTTGATTTAAACCAAATGTTGCCATCTTTTTCATAAAGAAAACCACGTTGGTCTAATGTTTGTAAGGCTTCATCAATTTTTTCAGCCAAAGATGCTTCACTAAACCAGTGATTAAACGTTACGCCAAACTCACCAAGGTCATCTTTAATGTCATCTAAAATGGCATGTAAAGCTGCTTGATGGAATACACGATAACCTTCACCCACTAAAGCTTGTGAGTTGTGAATTAAGCCATCAATGTGCTTTTCTTTATCGCCTGAAATAACCACTTTATTGCCATCGGCATCAAGCTCTTCAGCATATTGCACATCTTCAGGAACATCTTTGTAAACATCAGCCACACTACGTACATAAGCATCAGCATGTTTGTCGATGATACCTTGGGCGATTTCTTTAACGTAATCCCCTTGATAAGCATTTTTAGGGAAAACTAAAGTTTGGCCGCTTAATTCTAAATAACGTAAATAAGTTGATGTGGCGAGGATGTCCATTTGACGGCCAGCATCATTGACATAATATTCACGTTCAACTTTGGCACCTGTTGCTTCAAGTAAGTTTGCAACAGTCATACCATATGCAGCACCACGACCATGACCTACATGCAGGCTAGAGGTTGGGTTGGCAGAAACGAATTCAACCTGAATTTTCTTGGCTGCATTTGCTTGGGTTTTACCAAATTGTTCTTTTTGGGCTTGGATTTGATCCAGCACAGTAAAGCGTTGATCGGCATTTAAAAAGAAGTTGATAAAACCCGGACCTGCAATTTCAGCTTTGGCAATATCGACTACTTCGGGTAAATTTGCCAAAATTTTCTCTGCAAGATCACGTGGTTTCATACCAGCAACTTTAGCGCCCATCATGGCAATGTTTGATGCGAAATCACCGTGGCTTCGGTCTTTAGTTCGCGTTAAAACACTCGTGTTTTTCCAGTCAGATGGAAGAGTCCCTTCAGCTTGTAGGGATTGCACTGCATGATCAAGAGCTGCTTGTATGGCCGTATTCATAATCTATAGAGAAATAAATGTCGCAGAAAAACGCTAAATATAGCAAATTTTGCGCCTTTTAGGTGAATGCATTTGTATAGAATAAAACTTATTCGATAAGAAAAATGGCAGTATGCTCGATTTCACTCTTTATAAATGTGGTTAAGGTTACGTGGAAGGATTAATTGTTTCAGGTTCATTAAAGGAATAAAATGTGTCCTGTTTGTAAATTTAGAGCGATATATGTCAAATACTCCGCCCACAATTATTGGCAATATCCCAAAACTCCCTGCAAAATTTGCAGCATGGATTATGCCGTTGTTCTTATCTTGTTTAATGAGTGGCATGGTGTCATTGATTAATATGTTGATCAATGTGGGTTTGATTAACGGATTTTGGGTCAAATGGCTTGCTGCATGGATGGTATCATGGGCTGTGGCATATCCTGTGGTTCTGATTGTTTTACCCTTAGTACGACGTTTAACCGCCGTATTTGTGGATATGCCTAAATAATGGATCTACTCTTTACATGTGACAGGCTTGCTAAGCAATTCAGCATGGCCATTTGTAAAGGTATAAAGTTTGGAATTGTTAAAGATTTTAATCACTTTGGCTTTACTCAGTGCCGTTTTAAATGTCGGCATTTTTTTCGCATTGACTAAGTCAAATGGATTGCCATAGTTTTTATTGTCGATTAAGAATTGAACCTGACCGGTTTGCGCATCATGTGCTTTAAGCAGCTCTTTACCATCTTTATCTTCAATCGCAAAACCAGACTTCTGCGAAGGAATCTTACAATTCAAACGCAAATATAGGACGTTTCCATCACTGGATTTGTTTTGTAAGGTGTAAATACCTTGAAGATCATTTTCAATATAGACCCATTGTCCAGTGGGCATATTGATCTTCATTTGTTCTAGTTTTTCGAGGGTGGCTTTACTGACATCAACCACGCCTTGTTGATCAACTTCTGGGATTTTGGCTTCGCCTAAGCCCACCATGCTTTTGACTTTTTCAGTGGTTTTAGAAACACCAGAAGAGACTTTTTTTGCAGTTTGGCAGCCAGTACATGCAATGACTGTGCTAAGAAGGAGTAGAGAGATCTTTGTGTTCATTGTTATTGGTTTAGCTTCATCGTATTTTAAACAAAATAAATCTAAACAGAAAAAAAATCAATGATTGGTCAAAATTGCGTACAAATATGCAGTTTTAATGGCGTGATCATGGCTCATTATTTTAGGGCAAAATATGAAATTAGATAAAAACCAGAATTTGATCAGTAAAACTGAGAATAATTTATCATTCTGTAAAATACTTTGAATATCATTATCACGTATCTAAATACCCATTTAGTCAAAAATAGGCTTAAGCTTGTATCAGACCAAAGTCGTAGCTTAGCAAAAGATAGAAGCAGGCAGTCTGCTTCAATGAGAATGGAAATGCCAACGGAAACCCTGAAAAAATATCCTCTATATATTCATTATGCAGGTAATGCCTTATTAGAGCTGCCTTTATTAAATAAAGGTTCAGCCTTCACAGAAGAAGAACGAACTCAATTTAACTTACACGGTTTAATTCCTCATGTGATCGAAAGTATCGAGGAACAAAGTCAACGTTCATACCAACAGTTCTGTTCTTTCAGTGAAGCGATCAATAAGCATATTTATTTACGAAATATTCAAGACACCAATGAAACGCTGTTTTACCACCTGATTGAAAACCACTTAAGTGAGATGATGCCGATTATCTATACACCGACAGTGGGTGAAGCATGTCAGCGTTTCTCCGATATTTATCGCCGTCATCGTGGAGTATTTCTTTCCTATCCTGACCGTAAATACATTGATGAAATCATTCACAACGTAAACCGTAAAAATGTCAAAGTGATAGTGATCACAGATGGTGAGCGTATTCTTGGTTTAGGCGACCAAGGTATTGGCGGTATGGGAATTCCAATTGGAAAACTGTCTCTTTACACCGCATGTGGTGGTATTAGTCCAGCCTATACATTGCCGATTACCATAGATGTGGGAACCAATAATCAACAATTATTGAATGACCCGATTTATATGGGATGGTCACAACCTCGTGTTAGTGCGGATGAATACTATGAATTTGTCGATGAAGTGATTGCAGCGGTCAAACGTCGTTGGCCAAAAGCACTGATTCAATTCGAAGATTTTGCGCAAAAAAATGCCATGCCTTTACTTGAAAAATACCGTGATAAGATTTGTTGTTTTAATGACGATATTCAAGGAACAGCGGCAGTTTGCGTCGGCACTTTAATTGCTGCGAGTAGAGCCGCAGGTAAACAACTCAAAGATCAGAAAATTACCTTCTTAGGGGCTGGTTCAGCAGGTTGTGGTATTGCAGAACAAATTATTGCACAGATGGTTGCTGAAGGCCTGACGGATGCTGAAGCGCGTGCCAAAGTATTTATGGTGGATCGTTTTGGTTTAATCACTGAAAATCAACCAAACTTATTGGATTTCCAACGTAAACTTGCGCAGAAACCTGAAGATGTTGCACATTGGGGCAATGCTGAGGAAATCATTTCACTGCTTGATGTTGTGAAAAATGCCAAACCAACCGTATTGATTGGGGTATCGGGTCAACCGGGTTTATTTACAGAAGAAATCATTAAAACGCTGGCTGAAAACTGTGAATATCCGATTGTATTGCCTTTATCCAACCCAACTTCACGAGTTGAAGCCGTGCCAGCTGATATTATTCAATGGACAGATGGTAAAGCATTGATTGCGACAGGCAGTCCATTTACACCTGTGAATTATCATGGTGAAACCTATCAGATTTCACAGTGCAATAACTCTTATATCTTCCCCGGTATTGGTTTGGGTGTGGTAGCAGTTCAAGCAACCCGTGTTACAGACAATATGTTGATGGCTTCAAGTTCAGCTTTGGCTGATTGTTCACCGAAGTTGCAAGATATCCACGCAGATTTATTGCCTGATTTAAATGAATTGCAGAAAGTATCTAAAATTATCGCGTTTAAAGTTGCCAAAGCCGCTATTCAAGATGGTGTAGCACCGATGATCAGTGATGAGCAATTGCTAGAAAGTATTGAACAGAACTTCTGGAAACCAGAATATCGTGATTATAAACGTGTTCCGTTTTAACTTTTATTGATAGGTCATGAAGATAAAAAGGGAAATTACTAGATAATTTCCCTTTTTTTAAAAGAAATATTGATTAAAAAATATAACAATTTATCGGTGTCTTTTTTTGAATTTTTAATTAAAATGACGATACTTGTAATTAAATATCAATAACTAAAATGCTGAAAAATATTACGACCTTACTTGAAAGCTTTGGCTTGGGACTACAAACACGAGCGATCCACGTTCAATTCTCAAATCAAGCCTTAAACAGCAGTGTATTCTTGCAATGCATTCAGGGGCAGCAACAGATTAATCAAGGCTTAAAGGCAGAATTACTCTGCCTTTCAACCAATGCGCATATTGCTTTAAAACAATTTATCGGGTGTCAGGTTGCAGTTGATCAAGTCACCGATTTTGGTGAATTGTACCGAACCACTGGAATTGTAACAGGGGCAAGCCAAGGGCAGAGTGATGGGGCGTTAAGTGTTTATAAATTAACGCTTGAAGATGCAACCAGTCTTTGGCATAAGCGTCGTAATAGCCGTGTTTTTATGAACAAAAGTGTTCTGGAAATATCAGAAATCTTATTTAAAGAGTGGCAAGCGAAAAGTGCCTTATTTTCTGCCAGTTTAAGTCTGGACAGTAGTGGTTTAAAAAAACAATACGATATCCGTCCTTTTGTAATGCAAGCCAATGAAACGGATTATGAGTTTTTAACTCGCTTGTGGCGCAGTGAAGGTATTAACTGGTTAGTTGATGAATCTGTACGAATTGTGCCTATTTCGGCAACGCAGATTCAGGCACAGAAATTACGTCTGATTGATGACAATACGCAATATGAGGCAATGCCTAGACGAAGTATTCGCTTCCATCGCAGTCATGCAACAGAACGCTTTGACACGATCACCAGCCTCATCGCTCAGCGCTCAATTCAATCAACAGCAATACAAGTACAACGTTGGCAAGCGGATAGCCTTTTACAAGATCAAGGTGATAGTCAGTTAAGTAATCACCAACATAGTGATCAACAAGACAATGAAACTTTAAGTTTAGAGCAGGCTTGGACAATTAGCCCGGCTTGGACCAGTGATCTCAATGGCGAAGACCAAACAACAGTTTCCAGTTCAGCTCAAGTTGATAAATTAAATACCCAACTAACACAATACCAAGAATTACAGTCCAAATATTTTACCGCAACCAGTTCAGTGCGTGATGCGCAAGTTGGCTATTGGTTTGAACTAAGAGAACATCCTGAAATTGATCAACATGATGGTTCGGATCGTGAGTTCTTAATCTTAGGTAAGACTTTTTACAATCAAAATAACTTACCCAAAGAGTTACAAGATCAGTTATCCAAGCTGCTTAATTTAAATTACTGGAATCATTTAATTAAAGACCAGCGTCAAGCCAATGAGTTGTCCTTGGTGCGCCGTAGAATTCCGATCGTTCCTGAGTATAACCCTTTAGCACATAGACCTTCTGCATTTCCACAACGTGCCAAAGTGGTTGGCCCGCAAGGCGAAACGATTTATGTCGATCAATGGGGGCGGATCAAAGTTCGTTTCCTCTTTACCCGTACCGATGACAATAGTCATGATGGTGGTGCAGGCTCGAATGACAATGATACAGACTCAGCTTGGGTTGATGTATTGACCTCTTGGGCGGGAGAAGGTTATGGCACAAGATTCCACCCACGAATTGGTGAAATTGTAGTCATTGATTTCTTTGATGGCAATGTCGACCGTCCATTTGTGATGGGACGTTTACATGAAGCAGAACGTCATCAAACCATGTTTGATATCAAAGGCCAGTTGCCTGATACCAAAAAATTAAGCGGTATTCGCTCATCGGAAGTGGGTGGATCAGGTTTTAACCAGCTACGATTTGATGACACCACAGGCCAAATCAGCACACAGCTACAAAGTAGTCATGCAGCGACACAACTTAATCTCGGGAACTTAAGTCACCCGAAAGATAAGGAAACCAGCAATGGGCGTGGCGAAGGTTTTGAGTTAAGAACCGATGCTTATGGTGCCATGCGTGCAGGCAAAGGCATGCTTATCACGACGTATGCCCAAGAAAATGCGATTGCAGACCACTTAGAAGCAGCACAAGCGCAGTCCTTGTTAAATCAAGGTGCAGAAAGTATGAAAGTGCTGAGTGAAATAGCAGTCAAACAACAAACGGATGCCTTGAATGTTGTCAATCGTTTGCCGAAACTGATTAATTCTTTAGAACTAAAAGGTGCAAATCAGGCTTTACAGGCAACCGTGGGTTTATTTAAAAATGCTGTGGGTAGTGATCCAATTTCAGCACTGAAAAACAGTGGTGATTTTATTGAGGACATCCAGAAATTTGGTAAAGATACCAAGAATATTGTAGATGAATTTAAAGACTTTTTTAATGATTCCAAAGAGTCGATTGAGAACTTAAAGAGTTTTATTGAAAATATTGAAGAACATGGTTCGGATGTTTTAAAAGGTAAATTAACCAGTTTAAAGGACAAGTTTGATTCAGAACCGTTATCCGCTTTAAAAGACGTGGGTAAGGTAATTGCCAATGTTGAAATTAAGGATTTTGATTTAACCAGTGTTTGTGGAACTTTTAATAAAGGCAGTAAATTGGATGTGAATCCGATGCAGGCTTTAGGCTCCTTACAGGGCTTTATGGAGAGTTATACAAAAGACTTAGAAAATAGTGGTGATAGTGCCAAACAAGAGCAAGGTAAGATCTTTCGTCAGGCATTGATGTTACTGGCTTCACCCAATGGGATTGCACTGACAACCCCAGAAGACATTGTCTTACAAGCTTCACAAGATATTGCTGAAAGTGCGCAAGGCTCAATTAATTTAAGTGCACAGAAGAATATTGTCGGTCATGCACAAGATAAGATCAGCTTGTTTGCAGCACAGAAAGGTTTAAGTGCTTTTGCTGCAAAGGGTCCGATCAAAGTTCAGGCGCAGGATGACTTGATTGAAATCATTGCGAAGAAAGTGATTAAACTGATCGCGACTGAAGATAAGATTGAGCTGACCAGTTCTAAAGAAATTGACTTAAAAGCAGGTGGTACTCAGTTGGTTATCAATGGTAGTGGTGTCTTTATTAAAACTGGTGGAAAGTTTGAAGTGAAGTCGGGGCAACAGTTGTTTACCAGTGGGGCAACAGTGAATGCGCAGTTACCTAAAATGCCTGAGAGTGGAATATTTAGTCGACGTTTTGATTTTGGTGATATTTTTAATTTAGAAGATTTGAAAGATGAAATTAGATTCAAAGTCATAAACAAAACAAAGAATACAGAATATATTGGGATATTGGATGAAATGGGACGCACACCAAGAATATTTAGTGATTCGTCAGATAATGTTGAAATTCAATTTATTAGTAGTAATGAAGACGAAAGTATTATACCTACAAAGGAATTAGATGAAGATCTTTATAATCATGATACTGGGGATTTAGTAGATGATGGAATTCATAGTCAGCTTGAAGAAGCTTTAGACGATGAATATAAAGATGACTTAGAAGATGATTTTAATAAATTTGGAGTATAAGAGAGATGAAACGCAGTCTAATATTAGTGTTGAGCACATTTATTTCAATCCAATCTTTCGCTGAAGAAAATGCTTGTGAAAAAATTTGGGATATCTTCAAAAATAAGAATGAAAGTATCAAAATTGATAAAAGTAATGTCCCATGTAAACAAATTTGGGAAGATGTCAATAAAGCAAAACTTGTAAAGACTATTAGCTTAAATCCAAAAGATGCTCAATGGATGTCAACAGGAGAGTGCCAAGTTATTGAAGTGAATAAAAATAAATACCAAGTTTATTATGCTTATCTGAAAAATGACCATAGTGATATAAGAATCATTAATGATGCTAATGGTAATTATTTTTCATATTTTAGAAATTTAGGCCGCTATGATATGTTTGAAGATAAGTTTTCTCCAACAAAAAAAGCAAATAAAAATGGTGTTGAGTTAAGTTGTCCAGGATTGGGTAATTTTGAGAAATTAAAACCTATTTTAAGCTCATATATCAATAATAAAAAAATTGATATTAAGAGATTTAGTTTTGAGGACTTAAATAAATGAAAAATGGTAAATCTATAAATCAAAAATCTTATCCATTAACCCGATATGGATTTATTTGTGCCGTTTCAAGAAAAGAATCTTCATCAGATTTAAGCCTGCCTTTAACTGCATCTGTAAACATTGATGCAAGTAAAATAAAAAATTCTCTGGGTTATATTGGTTTTTTTCAATTTGGTGAAGCTGCACTTATCGATCTGGGCTATTATAAGCATTGGGATAATAATTCTGATAAAACTAAAGCAAATGATTGGACAGGCAGTTGGGTTGGGCACAATGGTGTTAATTCTTTATCAGATTTTTTGAAATCCCCAGCTAAGCAAATTCAGATCATTGGAGAATGGATAGACCTTCTTTGCAAACGATTAAGAAATAGAAGCTTTAATGAATATTATGGAAAAATAATAAATGGAATTGAAATTACTGAATCGGGCGCTATTGCAGGGGCTCATTTAGTTGGTGAAGGGGGATTAGGTTCTTTTTTAGGTGTACCAGGTTTTAAGGGAAACTATAAAGAATCAGATGGGAATAAAGTTCATATTAGTAAATATATAGATATGTTCAACCATTATGACTTAGAAAGCTGTTGCAGTAGAAAAATATATATATCATTAAAAAATCAAATAGGGCAAATAGCAAAAAATAAAAAAGTAACTATTGAATCTGAATATAGTGGTAAGTTTAAACAATCTAAGTTTATTGTAAATGCAGAGTCAGATGAGCAAGGACTATTACCTGTTATTATTAGACATCCAGGCAGTAAAATTGTCATTAAGGCAGATGGTAAGCAATCGACAGTTATCACACAGGCCCCTGATAAAAAGCAATCTATTGAACTAAGTGTAAGTGAAGATATTAAAGTCCAATCTGTGTTACAAAAACCTGCTGAACCAGAACTAAAACAAGAAAAAGTTGTCGTTATTGAACAGAAAACGGATGCTTCTAAGAAAGATGAGGTGAAAACAGAGGATTCTAAAGATATAAAATTTGATATATCTATAATAGAAAGTGACACAAATAGAAAAATAACGAATATGAAGTTTTTTGTAAGATATAAAGGTAAAATCAAAGAACATATTTCTGATGGTTCAGGAATAAAAACTGGTCTGATTGCGGAAGAGGGTGAGAGTTTAGATATATTAGTAAATGGTAGTAAAGGTTATCAAAAATTAAAAACAATACCTATAACTAAAGGAATAGAAAATAGCTGTATATCAGTCCCATTAGGGCTTGTAAGCGTAAAATTGAAGATACATGATAGTAATGGTAAGGTTGTAAAAAACAATAAGTTTTTTGTCTCATATAGAGGTAGAGAAATAGAAAAAACAACAGATTCTAATGGCTTTATTCAGTTAAAAATGTTAAATGCATTTGTGTATAAGCTATTGCTTTCAAATAAAAAACCTGTTTTGACGTTAAGAAATGATCCAAGTATTTCAGTAATCAATGTGAACTTAAATCCTGCTGCTACAATAATACAGATGCCGCCAGTGGCTTCAAATACTCCAACAAAGACAGTACCAGCAAAAACAGCACCAGCGAAAGAAACACCAGCTAAGAATGAAGAGAGCTTTGTTGATTATTTAATTGATTTTATTCCTTCACTAGGAAAAACAGAGAATGTCCATACAGAGAAAAATGGTAATCCATTAACAAAGCAATATGGTAGTGATGTTTCATTCACTATAAAAACAATAAATAAAGGAACAGGTAAGGAAGAGAACCTCCCCTATTCGATAAATTACAATGGAGCAAAAAGAACGCACTATACAGGGCAAGATGGAGTTGGATTAAAAAAACATAGAGGAGAGGATGGAAAGAAAATAGAAATTCTTGTAGATATAAATGGAAAAGATCAAGTTCTCTATTCTGCAACTCTAAAAACCCCTATGCCAGTCATTGAAATAAGAATAGATAAGCCAAAAGATGATGGATCATATTTATTCCCGCTAAAAACTCGGACAAACTCGTATAAAAAAGGCTTTGCTCGATTTGGTTCTAATCGAAGTGGGGGAAAACGAAAACATGCTGGATGTGATCTTTATGCTTCTGCCGGGACAGAAATTAGAGCAATGGCAGATGGTATTGTAAAAAATGTTTACTACTTTTATGACAACACTGATGCCATTGAGATAGTCCATCAAAAGCATATCATTCGCTATGGCGAAGTTAAAAAAGGTAAAGCTTTAGTAAAAGCTGGAGATAAAGTTGTAAAAGGTCAGGTAATTGCCCATGTTGGTAGCTTAACAACAAAAGGTATTCCAAGTATGATGTTGCATTTGGAAATGTACTCAAATCCAAGTAATAAAGGCACTTTAAGCGGTACAAGTGTCTATAAACGGCGTTCGGACTTAGTTGATCCAACACCATTTTTAGATAGCGCATCATTATGAGCATTCAGTCATGAAGAATATTTATATCTTAATTTTTATAAGTGCTTTAATTGCATGTAGCGATAAAAACCAAGATAAAGCACAAAGTAGTTCAAATAACGAACCAAATGTAATGCAGGCAGACGTGCATGAACAACAATCTTCAACTACAAGTGAGGCTTTACCTGTAAGCGAATCAAAAGTAGTTGCAGATAATGTGGCTGTGACAAAAGATAGTGTTCAAACAAATCAAATTTCTTGCTCAAATCAAAATATTACAGAATGGTATGGTTTTGATGAAGCTGCTGCTGAACCGAAATGTGAAGTGGTCAAGAATTTTAAACTGCCATCCTATAAGTGTGATGTCTCTAAAAATGCCTTTGGTGCTGATAAGGATGCTATTTTATTAGAAAACCAAGACCAGCGGATTTTCGTTTATTCAGACTCTAAGGATTGCAATGAAATGTTAGAAATACGTAATTCTAACGCTCCATAAAATGGACGCTCTAAAGTCTATATGCTGAGGTTTATTTGCATGATAAGTTGCAATATTTAGTATTCAAAATTAGTAATCGTTTTTTGTCTTTGTAGAATGTTTGGATGAAAATAACTAATTGGTAATCAGTGTATTGTTATTATTGTAAACACTTAGGTTGGGTGAACAGAAAAGCTGATCAAAGTCAGCTTTTCTGTATTCAAGAGATAGATCATTCAAAGTTAAACGTAGCTTCTTTCTTATTTTAGTCTTCCAAAATTTCTTCCAACACTTCTTCATTCGGTGCAAAGAAATAAGCACCATCCATAGGTGTTACAAAGTGCAGCAAACGGTCATGAATCCCATCGCCTTGAGTACCAAACATATTGACTAGCATACGATCAATACGGGTTAAGTCTTTGGTATAGGCAATAAAAAATAGACCTTGCTCGCCTTGACCATCGCCATAAGGAAGAGAGTGACGTAGGATTTCTAATTCTTCACCTTCATTATCTTCAATGACAACACGAGCAATATGGGCATTTTCAGGTTTGTGTTCATCGTCCATTTCAATACTTTCTAATTTAGAACGACCAATCACATTTTCCTGTGCATCAACTTTTAAACGTTTCCACTTTTCAAGCTCGTGTACATAACGTTGTGCAAAAATAAAAGAACCATCTTCAAAAATACCTGAATCTTCACCTAATAACGCAGTCTCAGCACGATCATCAGGGAATTGAGGATTTTCAGTACCATCAATAAACCCAGTGAGATCACGACCATCAAGATAACGGAAGCACACCCGCTCATCCAGAACCTCAACTTGATTTTGGATGCCATCAAAAAAGGATTGGCTAAGCGCAAAGCAAATATCTGTACGTGCAGACGCGATATGAATCAGAACATCAGCAGGAACCACTGGCATCTCAAATGCGCCTTGAATCGGTTCTAACTGCTTAAACCCTTCAGGAGTTGTATGATAAAGTTTTGCCCAAAGTTCAGGACCAAAAGCGATTGAGGTTTTAATTTCAGCATCAGGGTGTTGGGTAATTAAACGATCACGTGTACTTAACAACGCATTGAGTTGTTTTTTTAAGCCATCAATAGACAGATTTTTTAAATTTAAAACAATGAAACGAGCATGATTAGAAGGTAAAGGTAGAATTACAGATTGGGCTGTCATATGGTGATGGCTCCTCAATTTTTATTTATCAGCCCCTTATTGTGCATGATCAAGCAACAGCTGAATAGTAAAGTCTTATGCTTTTTACCAATTAAATTAATCGAAATGTATCGTTTTAAAACCGTTATAATAGCGTGTTAAAAGTTTTCTATCTTTTTGTTATGTCGTATCAAGTCTGGTTTGCCTATATGTTGGCGTGCTGGGTGATCAGTATTTCACCTGGTGCGGGTGCGATCGCGTCTATGTCGAGCGGTTTAAATTATGGTTTTCGCCGTGGTTATTGGAATGCAATCGGTTTACAACTGGCATTGTTGGTTCAAATTGCGATTGTCGCAGCAGGTGTTGGGGTATTGTTTGCAACTACACCGCTGGCATTTTTCGTGGTGAAATGGTTTGGGGTTTTATATTTATTGTATTTAGCCTACATACAATGGACAACGAAAACACAGTCGATAGATATCCCGACTGAGCAACCGACAAAATCTATTCCCAAGCTGATCTTATATGGCTTTATTGTCAATATCAGTAATCCAAAAGCCATCGTCTTTTTACTTGCTGTTTTGCCACAGTTTCTAGACTTGTCTAAACCACAATGGATTCAGTATGTGATTATGGCAGCGACCATGATCACGATTGATTTGATAGTCATGGCTGGTTATACGGGATTGGCAGCCAAAGTGTTAAGACTATTAAAATCACCAAAACAACAAAAATATATGAACCGTACCTTTGCTGTCTTGTTTAGTTGTGCTGCTGGCTTATTAAGTCTGGTTCACCAATAACAACATAGGCGATTAACTGAGTCATATATTAGAGATTTGACCCTATAAATAAGCCATTGTTTCGAGGTTACTTTGAATTATTTAGAATTTTATCTGTATGCCATTAGTGTGATTATCATGATTGCAACGCCTGGTCCAGTCATGATCTTGGTTGCAAGTGCAGGTTTAAAAGGTGGCTACCGACAGTCTTTACTGACCATTATTGGGACAAATTTGGCTTCTTTGGTACTTATCACAGCCTCTATTTTAATTTTAAAAGGCATGTTTAGTGTCAATGAAACCCTTTTCTTGATCATTAAAGTTTTAGGATGTCTTTATATTGCCTATCTAGGTTATGGAATTCTAAAAGAAGTATTATCCCAGCAGGAGCATCAACTCAATACGATGTTGTCGCCTGTGGATGGTGGGCTAAGCAAAGGCTTTTTAGTGGGTATCTCAAATCCTAAAGATATCATTTTCTTTTCATCATTTTTTCCGCAGTTTATTCATATTCATGCTGATATAAATACCAGTCTAGTCATCTTAGTCGTGACATGGATTATTTTAGATTTTCTCACGTTATCTTTGGTCTATCTGTCGTTTAATAAGCTTTCTAAAAGTCAAATTTATCCAAAAATATTAGGGCTTTGCGGATTAATTCTGATTGTCATTGCTGTATATGGTTTATATGTTTCGTTAAAAAGCATAGTTTAAATATTGAGTGCGGCTAAAGATGGAAATGATTGATTCATCAAGCCATCTTTCTTACTTTCATTACACAGAAAATCACAGCAAACAGCAAAGACATGGTTAATACGATGCTCAGACCTGTAGAGATGTTCAGAGCTGCACTTGACCATAACCCCACAGTCACACCAATTTGAGCAATCACAAATGCCCCAATCACCATTTGTTTCGGTGAGTGCGAAATAAGACGTGAAGCCAGTGCTGGAATAACCAATAACGCACCCATCAATAACGAACCAACGGCACGTAAAGCGAGTACGGTGAATAAAGCCAATAACAACATAAAAATTAAGCGCTGCCATTTGGCGTTTACGCCTTCACTTACCGCAATATCTGGATCAATCGCAATTTGAATTTGTGCTTGCCAGTAACGGTAGAGGACAGCTAAAGCAACAATAATCACAGTTGCAAAAATCGGTAGGTCTGACCACTCAATTGTTAATAAATCGCCAAATAAATAACTTAATAACTCAGGACGTAATGCGGGTAAATGTTGAATTAACAATAGCCCAGAACAAAGTAAGGTCGCAGCACATAATGCAAGTAAGGCGTCATTGGGTAAACGCGGGTCATGTAAAACCCAAAGTACAGCCACCAAGAGTATCGCAGTAAAGGTAACACCGACCCAAAGCGGTAAAGTTAAAACAGCAGCTAACGCAACACCAAGCAAGGTACCATGCGCCATCGTGTCAGCAAAAAAAGACATTCTGCGCCATAGCATCAAACAACCTAGTGGCGCTGTTAAAAACACTAAAAGTGTTCCCATAATCCATGCAGGTAACAGTAATTCTAACCATTCCATCATGGTTTAAGCTTCCGGTTCTGGGTGAATGTGTGGATGTGGGCCATGTTCACAAGTTTTGGCGGAGTCACCATGTGCACAATGGTCATGATGGTGTTGGTAAAAAGCGTGGTATTTTCCAAAAGTATCACCAAACAAAGCTTGATATTCTGGATGCTGCTGAATACTGTCAGGTAAACCACTACAGCAAATGTGCTTATTTAAACAGACAACTCGCTGAGTGCCTTGCATGACCCATTGTAAATCATGAGACACAATTAAAATGGCGCAACCATAACGTTGTGGCAGGCTACGCACATATTCATACAATTCAGCTTCAGATTGAATATCTAAACCTTGCATAGGTTCATCTAAAACTAAAATATCGGGTTGGCGTAATAAAGCGCGCGCCAATAAAACCCGCTGACGTTCACCACCTGAAAGTTGTTGTACTTTGGCGTACTCTAATTTGGCAATACCAGTATCTCGAATGATTTCAGCTTTAATGGCCTTATCACATTTCTCAAGATCCAGTAGATCTTTAACTCTTAAAGGCAGACTATGAGAGGGGTTAAATTTTTGTGGTACATACGCCAGTTTAATATTTTTTGAGCTGATAATTTTGCCCGCATTGGGTTTTAAAATACCCAATAATACTTTGATCAGGGTTGATTTGCCTGCGCCATTGGGACCAATAAGCGTGACAATTTCTTTTTCTTGTAATGAAAAATCTATATTTTTTAGAATGTCACGATCATCAATTCGGACATTAATTTGTTGCAGTTGAACGAGAGGGGAGTTTACGCTTTGTTCGAGCACTGCTGACATATTCCTGAAATCTCAATAATACTGTGATGTGCATTGAAGTGATCTGACGCTGCTAAGTGGTTTAATTCTTGAATTAAACCTTTTGCTGAAGCTTCTTTCACTGTATGACATTCAGTGCAAATTAAAAATGCGGCTTGATGTCCTTCACGTGGGTGACAACAAGGGATATAAGCATTAATAGAGGTTAAACGATGAATAAAACCTTTTTCTAAGAGAAAATCTAAGGTTCTATACACAGTAGGTGGTGCAGCTGGACGTTCTGCAGCACCTTTCATCTTGGCTAAAAGATCATAAGCACCTACAGGACCTGAGGCATTCAAAATTAATTCAAGTACTTCTTTACGCAAAGGGGTAAGGCGGGCACCTGAGGTTGCACAAAGGCTTTCTGCTTCTGATAAACGAGCTTCTACATTGAGATGATCGTGTACACCATGCAAAGTATCATGCTGCTCGTGTGAACATAAGCTCATATCAGACCTCAAAACTTGTTATTTGAATGGAAGAGAATCGCAAATATTAACATGAAGCTCTATCAACTTACGAATGGCGTAGGTATTTTTTAACTTCTGTTATACTATAACATAAATTTTTTTTGGTAATACACTCCCATGAATCGCATTATCGCCTTTTGCTTATGTGCATTATTTATTAGTGTCACTTGGGCTCAAGCGCCTTTAGTGGTATCAACTCATCCTATTTATTTGATTGCAAAAGAAATAACTGAAGGCATAGAAGAGCCTGTTTTGCTTTTGGGAAATCAAACGGGGCATGATGTGCAACTTACACCAGATAATCGCAAAACGATTATGGAGGCTTCATTGGTGATTTGGCTGGGAAAAGAACATGAAGCACCTTTGGAAAAGGTTCTAGGTGAGAATACAAAGGCGATTTCAATACTCAATTCAGGTATTATTCAAGCACTTCCTTTAAGAAGTCCAAAAGGTGTTGCACTGAAAGATACGATTGATACACATGTGTGGTTAGATCCAAATAATGCTGTACGTATCGGTTTCTTTATTGCAGCCTTACGTTCACAACAACATCCAGAAAATAAAGCAGCATATTGGAATAATGCGAAGAAGTTTGCCAGTGAAATGCTGCGCGTTTCACAGAAAAGTATCAGTGCTGGTAGCGCACGTCCATACTGGGCTTATCATGATGCTTACCAATATTTAGAACGTTCATTAAACTTAAAATTTGCAGGTGCGATGACAGATGATCCGCATGTTGCGCCGACCGTGACTCAAATCAAGTTTTTAAATGACACGCGACCTTACAAAAAAATGTGCTTGCTGGCAGAAGGCAGCGCAAGCCCAAGTCAGTACCGAAAATTGGGTGAAATTTCATTTCAAGCGGTAGACGAAACTTTGGCTAAACAACAAGATTTTGTGGTTGCATGGCAGACTTTGGCTCAACAAACACAAGCTTGCGTACTTAATGCACGGAAATGATGCAAAAATTAATCAACAATTGTTCATATGCAAAGCAACCTGTATATCGAAAAAAACACGACTAAGGTCGGGAAAAGATTGCATGTTCAGGGGTGTAACTCTATAATGCCTGCGATTAAAAACGATCATCAGCTAAACTTGTCAAGCATTTATGCTGTGAGTGGATAAAAAATGAGCCAAACTAGTCGCTTGATTGACCGACGATTAGCAAAAGCTTTGGTCTATTTGCAAGCGTTTATGATTCCTGTTTCAGCCTTGGTAGCGTGGGTCTTGAAAGACTCGACTGCGGCTCTGAGTGCAGCGTTAGGTGCACTGATATGTTGGCTTGCCAGTTGTTATTTTTCTTGGCAGTCGTTTCGAGCAGCAGGGGCGCGTGCTTCAAAACAGGTTCTTTCGAACATGTATAGAGGCTTAATGGGCAAATTTGCAATTGTGATCGTTGGTTTCATTTTAATTTTATGCAATGTCAAACCGTTATCTCCGGTGGCATTGTTTTGTGGTTTTATTCTCGTTCAAGCGATGTCGTGGATTGCACCTTTTTGGGTAGCACGGCAACAAAAACGAGTATAAGCGCAGCAGAAATTGAAAATTTTTTTGGGGATTAACGAGATATCATGCAGCACGCGATATTCGTTAACTCTATTTATTATTTGACATTGACCAGGTGTGATTTATGGCTGCTGAAGAACATGCCCTGACTTCGACCGAGTATATCAAGCATCACTTGACCAATATGACCTATGGCAAAATGCCAGATGGTACTTGGAAATTGGCTGAAAGTGGTGCAGAAGCTCAACAGATGGGGTTCACTGCTATCCACTTGGATTCAATGGGTTGGTCAATTGGCCTTGGTGTGATTTTCTGTTTGATATTCTGGTGCGTAGCGAAAGCTGCAAACTCTGGTGTTCCTACCAAGTTCCAGTCTGCAATCGAAATGATTATCGAGTTTGTTGACTCAAGTGTTCGTGATACGTTTCATGGTAAATCACGTTTAATTGCGCCTTTAGCCTTGACCATTTTCGTGTGGATTTTCCTCATGAATGCGATGGACTTAATTCCTGTTGACTGGATTCCGTATACAGCTCAATTGATTGGTGCAAACGTATTTGGTATGGACCCTCACCACGTTTACTTCAAGGTTGTTCCATCTACAGACCCTAACATTACCCTTGGTATGTCTTTGTCTGTATTTGCGTTGATCTTGTTCTATAGTATTCGTGAAAAAGGCATCGGCGGTTTCGTTGGTGAATTGGCACTTAACCCATTTAATCCAAGTAACCCAGTTGCAAAAGCGTTATTGATTCCAGTGAACTTAATTCTAGAATTAGTAACATTCCTTGCACGTCCAATTTCATTGGCACTCCGATTATTCGGTAACATGTATGCGGGTGAGTTAATCTTCATTCTTATCGCGTTGTTACCTTTCTGGATCCAGTGGGCGTTGTCTGTGCCTTGGGCTATCTTCCACATTCTTGTTATTACATTGCAAGCCTTCATTTTCATGATGCTAACAATCGTATACTTGAGCATGGCAAGCGAAAAACATTAATGGTATTGCCTAACTGTCATCCGGTGGTTAGGTATAATTTTTTTACTTTAATTTGGTATAAACCTAACCTCTGAGGAATTATCATGGAACTCACTTTAGGTCTAGTTGCAATTGCATCTGCTATCTTGATCGCTTTTGGTGCTTTAGGTACTGCGATTGGTTTTGGTCTTTTAGGCGGCCGTTTCCTTGAAGCTGTTGCTCGTCAACCAGAATTGGCTCCACAACTTCAAACTCGTATGTTCTTAATCGCAGGTCTTCTTGATGCTGTGCCTATGATCGGTGTTGGTATTGGCTTGTTCTTCATCTTCGCTAATCCATTTGTAGGTTAATCAGCTTAATTCCGAAATTCACTATTTGAGGAATTTGCAATGAATATCAACCTCACATTGTTTGGCCAAGCGATTGCATTTGCGATATTTGTCGCATTCTGCATGAAGTTTGTATGGCCACCACTAATCAATGCGATTAGTGAGCGTCAGCGTAAAATCGCTGATGGCTTAAATGCTGCAGAGAAAGCGAAAGCTGATCTTGCTGATGCACAAGCACAAGTTAAGCAAGAAATTGATGCGGCGAAAGCACAAGCGGCTCAATTGATCGAACAAGCGAACCGTCGTGCGGCACAATTGGTCGAAGAAGCGCGTACTCAAGCATCTGCTGAAGGTGAGCGTATTCGTCAACAAGCGAAAGATGCTGTTGACCAAGACATCAATTCTGCTCGTGAAGAATTACGTCAACAAGTTGCTGCTCTTGCAGTTGCTGGTGCAGAGAAAATTCTGAACCAACAAGTTGACGCAGAAGCTCATAATGCCATGCTGAATCAGCTGGCTGCTAAACTTTAAGAGAGGCGAATATGGCTGAATTCTTGACGTTGGCACGCCCATACGCTAAAGCAGCATTTGCTTATGCATCTGAGCAAAATGCAACTGACGCTTGGTCAAATGCATTACAACTGCTCAGTGCTGCGGTGCAAGATGAAGCATTCTCCGCTTATTTAAATCGCCCTGAGTTGACACCTGCAGAGCAGGTTGATCTTTTTGCGAAAGTTTTAGGTAATGAACAAACTGCGGCTGTGTCAAACTTTTTGACACTTCTTGCAGACAATGGCCGTTTAGCATTGTTACCTGAAATTGACACAGAATTTGAGCAACTCAAATCGCAAAATAACAACACTGTAGATGTTGTGATTGAATCCGCTTTTCCATTGGATTCAGTACAAGAACAGAAGTTGGCTCATGCGTTAGAAAAACGCTTGAACAGCGCTGTGAAAGTTACAGTTGAAGTAAATCCAGCATTGATTGCTGGTGTTGTTATTCGTGCAGGCGACCAAGTGATAGATGATTCTGCGCTTAGCAAGCTTGAAAAAATGCGGACTCGTCTTCTAGCGTAATTGTTAAAAATAACTACGTCTAAAGAAGACTGAACTTTAAAAAGATTGAGGTATAGCGCAATGCAACAACTGAATCCATCCGAGATCAGTGCGCTCATTAAACAGCGTATCGGCGATCTGGACACCAGCGCGACCGCTAAGAACGAAGGGACCATTGTTATGGTTTCCGACGGTATTGTGCGTATTCACGGCCTTGCTGATGCAATGTACGGTGAAATGATCGAATTCGACGGCGGCTTATTTGGTATGGCACTGAACCTAGAACAGGATTCAGTGGGTGCCGTTGTCTTAGGTAACTACTTAAGCCTTCAAGAAGGTCAAAAAGCTCGTTGCACAGGTCGTGTATTAGAAGTTCCGGTTGGTCCAGAACTTTTAGGCCGTGTAGTAGATGCTTTGGGTAACCCGATTGATGGTAAAGGCCCTATTGATGCAAAACTTACTGATGCTGTTGAAAAAGTAGCACCAGGTGTAATTTGGCGTCAATCAGTGGATCAACCTGTACAAACTGGTTATAAATCAGTAGATACAATGATCCCTGTTGGTCGTGGTCAGCGTGAGTTGATCATCGGTGACCGTCAAACTGGTAAAACAGCAATGGCGATCGATGCGATCATTGCTCAAAAACAATCAGGCATTAAGTGTGTATACGTTGCGATTGGTCAAAAACAATCAACAATTGCAAACGTAGTACGTAAGCTTGAAGAAACTGGCGCTATGGCGTACACAACTGTTGTAGCAGCTGCTGCAGCTGATCCTGCAGCAATGCAGTATCTTGCTCCATATGCTGGTTGTACAATGGGCGAGTACTTCCGTGACCGCGGTGAAGACGCACTTATCATTTATGATGACTTGTCTAAACAAGCTGTTGCTTACCGTCAAATTTCATTGCTTCTTCGTCGTCCACCAGGTCGTGAAGCTTACCCAGGTGACGTGTTCTATCTTCATTCACGTCTACTTGAACGTGCTTCTCGTGTATCTGCTGACTATGTTGAGAAATTCACTAATGGTGAAGTTAAAGGCCAAACTGGTTCATTAACTGCATTGCCAATTATTGAAACTCAAGCGGGTGACGTATCTGCATTCGTACCGACAAACGTAATTTCGATTACTGATGGTCAGATCTTCTTAGAAACATCATTATTCAACGCAGGTATTCGTCCTGCTGTGAACGCGGGTATCTCTGTATCGCGTGTTGGTGGTTCTGCTCAAACGAAGATCATCAAAAAATTGTCTGGTGGTATCCGTACTGCTTTGGCGCAATACCGTGAATTGGCAGCATTTGCTCAGTTCGCTTCTGACCTTGATGAAGCAACTCGTAAGCAACTTGAACATGGTCAACGTGTAACTGAATTAATGAAGCAAAAACAATATGCTCCATATTCAATTGCTGACCAAGCTGTTTCAATTTATGCATCTAACGAAGGCTACATGGCTGACGTTGAAGTGAAGAAAATCGTAGACTTTGATACTGCGTTAATTTCTTACTTCCGTTCAGAACATGCTGCGTTAATGCAAAACATCGATGAAACTGGTAACTACGACAAAGACATCGAAGCTGCAATCAAAGCAGGTATTGAAAGCTTTAAAGCGACTCAAACTTACTAATTTCAATGTATGTTGTTGTTAGTTATGGTTTGGTTCACGGATCAACCTTCGGAAGCTCGAAAGGGCTTTCGAATACTAGGTTAAGCGTATGGCAAATTTAAAAGAAATTCGCGCCAAAGTAGCTAGTATCAAAAGCACGCAAAAGATTACTCGCGCGATGCAAATGGTAGCAGCTTCTAAGATGCGTCGTGCGCAAGAGCGCATGGCTCAGGGCCGTCCGTATGCCGAAAATATGCACCGTGTAATTGCTCATTTGGTCCAAGCGAATCCTGAATACAAACATCGCTATATGGTTGAACGCCCTGTAAAACGCGTTGGCTATATCATTGTTTCTTCAGATCGTGGTCTTGCTGGTGGTTTGAACATTAACTTGTTCAAAAAAGTGGTAAAACACGTACAACAGCAACAAGAGCAGTCAATTGAAGTTCAATTTGCTTTAATTGGTCAAAAAGCGGTTTCGTTTTTTAAAAACTACGGCGGTAAAGTACTTGGCGCAACTACGCAAGTAGGTGATGCTCCAAGTCTTGAACAGTTAACTGGTTCTGTACAGGTGATGTTAGATGCATTTGATAAAGGCGAGTTAGATCGTATTTATCTTGTGTCAAACGGCTTTGTCAATGCCATGACTCAAAACCAAAAAATCGAACAACTTGTTCCATTAGCTGCGGCTGATACGGACGAGGATCTTAACCGCCAATATGGTTGGGATTATCTATATGAACCAGAAGCTGAAGAGCTTTTAAATGGTTTATTGGTTCGTTACATTGAGTCTATGGTTTATCAAGGTGTGATTGAAAACATCGCATGTGAGCAGTCTGCTCGTATGGTTGCAATGAAAGCTGCAACTGACAACGCAGGTGATCTTATCAAGAGCCTACAACTCATTTATAACAAGCTGCGTCAAGCCGCGATTACTCAGGAAATTTCTGAGATCGTTGGTGGTGCCGCTGCCGTTTAACATTATTTTGAATTGAGGAGACAGCAATGAGTAGCGGTCGTATCATTCAGATCATCGGCGCGGTTATCGACGTCGAGTTTGAACGCAATAGCGTTCCTAAGATCTATGACGCTCTCCAAGTTGACGGTACTGAAACTACTTTAGAAGTTCAGCAACAACTTGGTGATGGTGTAGTTCGTACCATCGCAATGGGATCTACAGAAGGTCTTAAACGTGGTCTAAACGTATCTAATACTGGTGCACCTATTTCTGTACCTGTAGGTACTGCATGTTTAGGTCGTATCATGGACGTTCTTGGTCGCCCAATCGACGAAGCTGGTCCAGTTGCGACTGAAGCGCGTTTGCCGATTCACCGTCAAGCACCTTCTTATGCTGAACAAGCTGCTTCTACTGACCTTTTAGAAACTGGTATTAAAGTCATTGACTTACTTTGCCCGTTTGCTAAAGGTGGTAAAGTTGGTTTATTCGGTGGTGCCGGTGTTGGTAAAACTGTAAACATGATGGAATTGATCAACAACATCGCGAAAGCTCACTCAGGTTTATCTGTGTTTGCTGGTGTTGGTGAGCGTACTCGTGAAGGTAATGACTTCTACCACGAGATGAAAGATTCTAACGTTCTTGACAAAGTAGCAATGGTCTACGGTCAGATGAATGAGCCACCGGGTAACCGTTTACGCGTAGCGTTAACTGGTTTGACCATGGCTGAATACTTCCGTGATGAGAAAGATGAAAACGGTAAAGGCCGTGACGTATTGTTGTTCGTTGACAACATTTACCGTTACACATTGGCTGGTACTGAAGTATCTGCTCTTTTAGGTCGTATGCCATCTGCAGTAGGTTACCAACCGACGCTTGCAGAAGAGATGGGTGTTCTTCAAGAACGTATTACATCGACTAAGTCTGGTTCGATTACATCTATCCAAGCGGTATATGTACCTGCCGATGACTTAACAGATCCATCGCCTGCAACTACATTTGCTCATTTAGATGCAACTGTAGTATTGAGCCGTGACATCGCATCTTCTGGTATTTACCCAGCGATCGATCCACTTGACTCTACTTCACGTCAGTTAGATCCACTTGTTGTTGGTGCTGAGCATTATGAAATTGCACGTTCTGTACAGAACGTATTGCAACGTTATAAAGAGCTTAAAGACATCATCGCAATCTTGGGTATGGACGAGTTAGCAGAAGAAGATAAGTTGATTGTTTACCGTGCGCGTAAAATCCAACGTTTCTTCTCTCAACCGTTCCACGTAGCTGAAGTGTTTACTGGTGCTCCTGGTAAACTTGTACCACTTAAAGAAACAATTCGTGGCTTTAAAGGTCTTCTAGCTGGTGAATACGATCACATCCCAGAACAAGCGTTCTATATGGTTGGTGGTATTGACGAAGTGATCGCTAAAGCCGAGAAGCTTTAATTAGCAACTCTAATTTAGGAGATTCACATGTCGACTATGCAATGTGATGTTGTAAGTGTTAATGAGTCTTTGTACTCAGGCACTGTGACAATGCTTATCGCAAAAGGTGCTGGCGGTGAATTGGGTATCATGCCTGGTCACGCTCCGTTAGTCACCTTACTCAAGCCGGGCGCAATTCGCGTTCTGCTTGAAAACGGTACAGAAGAGTTAATCTATGTATCTGGTGGTGTTCTAGAAGTTCAACCGCATGTTGTTACTGTGCTTGCAGATACTGCAGTTCGTGCTGACAACTTAGATGAAGCTGCAATTCTTGAAGCACGTAAAAATGCTGAACAATTGCTTGCAAATCAAAAAAGCGATTTGGACTCTGCTGCTGCTTTGGCTGCTCTTGCAGAAACTGCTGCTCAGTTGGAAACCATTCGCAAAATCAAAAACCGCGCGCTATAAGACGCAGTTTGAGATTGAAAAACCACCCGTGAGGGTGGTTTTTTTATGCGATTAATTTATGGAGGGTTCAAATTTATAACAACTCATCATGCTAGAAACTTATCCTTGGGGAGTGTCCAATAAAAATTGTGTTTGTATAAAATGACTATAATCATCCCCCAAAGGTAATTCATAGTCTTTAAAAATGTGTCGACGAGTTGATACTGTCGACTGTTTAGTTTTTGGATTAAAACCAATTTTTTCAATATCTTTCCAATATAAACCTGTGCCACGCTTTTGCCATGATGGCAATTCATTGAAGTTAATGTCACGGCTAAAGAGTAAATCATGCTTCTCTTGGCGAGATAATCCTTTTACTTGGTTGGTTGCATTTTTTACATTTTCTCCTTCCTTGCGCAACATCCAATAGCAATGTGCATTGAGTGCGTTGCGATGAGCATCTTCATGACGCCAACGAAAATAATCTTCAACAGTTTTTGCATTGGGCAGTATACAAATTCGAGCATCAAAAGTTGCCATCTCACCATGTAACACACTGAACTTTGCACTGGCTTCTGCGGCTAAAATAGAAATGATTTTTCGTGTTTTACGATTAAAGCTGTCATCTTTTAAATGAAACAGTAAGGAGATTTCATCGCTTTGTGTATAGCCATAAATAATATTAAAGCCACATTGCATTAAGTGAGCTGTTGTTTCGACCATCAAGTCCCTAAAACGAAGATCAAAGGGCGCTTCAAATTTCCAAATATCTTTGGTGAGTTTGGTAAAGCCACGTCCATCCAAACGCACAACGATATATTGTTCTGGTGGTACACAGAAATCATAAGCTGTTTCATAAACACGTAATCGTGTATCTAGATCATCAAATCTCATGGTTAAACTTCTTCGTTATTCTCATGCTAAAGTTATATTTCATCACTGACTAGTTTTAGCATAATCTAAACAATAAAAAAGGAGATATAGAAGACAATGCACCTCATCGAACAACAAGCGCACTTTTGGGAACTTTATCAAACGCAAGATGACTACTATCTCAGTATTGCCGTAGATATGAGTTCTGTTGTTTCATGTTGGGATATTTATTTAACCGAAGTAGAAATTCTGGCGTATCAGAACAAAGGTCGAATTGCGATCGAAGATTTGGCAAGTTCAATTGTGGCTGAAACCTATCGTGGAGATTTTTCCAATATAGCAGCTCGTAAGGTACCTAAAGAAATACAACAACAGATGCAAACCGCATTTAAAACATGGCGGTTGGCTCAACATTAAATTTTTATTCAGTTATGAGTAATTGAAAAGCCATTATTTTCTATCATATTTACTTTAAACAGCGCATCAAAACCTTCTGAACGATTCGGGACTTCTAATTTATAAAAGGTGGCTTTAACGCCTTTTTCAGCAATATTGGCTTTACCCTCACGTTGTGCATTACGCTGTAAAGTGCTGTCTAGATCCGTTTCAAAATAATATGAAATGACCTCGAAGTCAGCAGTTTTGGCAAGTTGAATATAACGGGCTCGATCGGCTTTGCTCATGTTGGTGTTATCTATCACGATTTTGGTTTTAGAGGCTATAGCTGCTTCAAACAGTATCTTTTCACGATGGCGTGTTTTTAGCATATCGAGATTGATACGTAGATGTGTATGGTAAAAATACTGTTGATAAAAAGTAGATTTACCCGAAGCTTGTACGCCTGTGAATAAAATCAGTTGCATGAAACACTACAAAAATACAGTTAATCTGCTATTAAATCATGTTCATGAACTTTGCTACAATCCATTCATTGTTGTAGAAAACCAATAAACTTAAAATGAAAAAATTAGTTCAATGTCGGTATTTATTTTCAATACTTCTACTGAGTGCTGTTTCAGCATGTCAAAGTCAATTTGTCACTACACCCAATTCACCCACTGAAGCAAGTTTGGTGGCAAATTCAGTGGGAAATGGTTTAGAAACAGAGTTAGATATCGATTATGTTGTCGCATTTAAAAATTTGAAAATGGCCTATGGGCAATGTGTTGCGTTTACTGGCGAAAAAGATTTTGTCTTTACCGACAATCGACTAGAACGAGATTTAGAAATGGGAACCTTGTTTACCCGTACAGAGGGTGGGGCCTATTTATCAAAAACCTTGGTGGAATCCATTGGAAAGAATAAAACCCGTTTAACGCTATTTTTACCCGCAAGTTATAAGTCTGCTCAAGCTCGTTTTAAGTTAGATGCTAAACGCGCGCTAGGACAAGATCGATCATGTAATGTCGCAAAGCCAAGCCAAGGCTGATCTGTTCAAATCTAATTAACTCTGTTCAGTGGCTTGCTCTGTATTTGATTCAGGAATCATCATGCCTGCCAGTTTAAGCATATCTAGTTGGATGGTATTCATTTGTTGTTCGATTTTCTTAAAATCAACTTTTGAAATGTCTAAATCACCGTTTAACAGTGCTGAGTTAAGCACTTGCTTATTGGCTTGTAGCACTTGTTGGCGGATACTATCAATCTCTTGGCTTTTTAAATCTAATGAAATCAATGCTGTGTTAAAGCCTTGTAGTTCACGAGTCAATGTTTTGACAGATTGTTGTAGTTCAGCTTGATTTTGTGATTGTATCGCTTGTTGTAAATTAGATTGGCTTTGCTGTAATTTTTCAACATAGTCACCAGTTTTCAGCTGTACGTTGGCAACATCACGTGCGATATAAAACATATTGCCTTGTTTTAAATCTTCAGTACTTTTTGCTGTTGATTGATTATTATTATTTGAGTCGGATGTATTCTCACTCATTTGCGCAGTTTCAATCGCTTGAGCGTCATCTTGTTGACGTGATTGTTCAGCTGCTTGATTACAGCCTAGCAGTAACATGCCAGAAATAAAAATAACAAAAGGCAAAACCGCACCTTGTAAAAGCTTTTTCATCGTTGTCCAAAAGTAATTTAATCGGTTATGAATTCACTATAATTTGCAAAAGTGTAGAGATTGAGGATTGTTGCAAAGGACATACAGTCTGTAACTTTAGAGATTCATTTCTACTCAAACAAAAGCAAAAAGAATGCATTTTTAGCACGCTATTGAAGGTTGTCGAAATTTTAAATTGTGAATAAAGCTAGAGGGAGTTTTGATCGAAAATATAAAATTTTCGATCAAAACTGCAAAATATAAAAATTTATTTAAAGCATAGTGCTTTTAATGCTCAATCTATTTTGCTAATTCAGCTTCAATCGCAGATGTAATTCGTGGATCATCAGCAGTGATATCTGGTGCAAAACGTGCCACGATTTCGCCATTTTTACCGATTAAGAATTTTTCAAAGTTCCAAAGGACTTCAGGTTTTGGGTTTGGTGTTAGGCCATAATCGACTAAGTCTTTCCACCAAGGACCTTCACCAATACGTTCAGGGATTGCATGAATTAAGCTGTCATAAAGTGGATGTTTATCATCACCAGCAACTGAAATTTTAGCAAAAAGCGGGAAGTCGACATTGTAAGTTAAAGAGCAAAATTGCTCGATTTCATCATTTGTTCCAGGCTCTTGCGCAAGAAAGTTATTTGCAGGAAAGCCGAGGATTTCTAAACCTTGATCTTTCTTTTCAGTATATAGTTTTTCTAAACCTTCATATTGTGGAGTAAGGCCACATTTAGATGCAACGTTAACGATTAAAAGAACTTTACCTTGATATTGATTCAAGGTCGTCGCTTCACCTTTGATGGTATTGACTGGGATGTCATAAACGGAATTGCTCATAGGGGTATCCTTAAAAATCAAAAGACAGTGATTAGAAATATGTCTAATGTTTTAGCGATATTCCAAGATTTCAGCAAGTTACATTTGTATATAAGTGTAATAAAAAAAGCAGATCATAGGATCTGCTTTTAAAAACTGCATCAAATTTAATCGATTATGGTGCAGCGTTTGCTTTGGCTTGAAGTGCTTGCATTTCAGTTAACAGGCTTTGTTGTAACTCAGTACCTTTCTTTTGAAGTTCCATGATTTTTTGTGGATCTGGTGAAGTCGCTAAACCAGCTTCAGACATTTCAACGCCTAGGTTATTTGACTCTTTCATTTTGTCACGTACAGACGCAACTTCAGTACTTTTAAGTGCTAAACCATCAAGATCTTTGTTGAAACCATCCACATAAGTTTTCATTTTATCGACAACACCTTTCAGTGCATCTTTATCACCCTTTTGTGCAGCTTGCATCACTTCTGTTTGGAAGTTCAATGCTTCTTTAGCTTTCGCTGTAGACATTGTTTGAAGTGCAGTTAAATCGCTTTTGATATCAGCAGTATTGTTGGTACTTAAAGAAACCGCAGCTGCAGCAGGTTTGTTCTCAGTTCCTGAAGCTGAATCAGCTGGTTTTTTATCACATGCAGTTAAAGCAAACGCTGAAGCACATAGTGTAGCTAGTAGTAATTTTTTCATTTATTCGAACCCTTCATTATTTAAAATTCTTATGAATTTGACGGTAATATATACAAATTCAAAAAGTTATATGCTTAATCTAGAGCATAAGATGCAAAATGCACAATTTTAAGGCAATTTTCTATAGTATTTTTGTATATAAACTTATCAGTAAAGCGGAATTAGGCTGCTTGAAAAATACCCCAATCTTAAAGATTTCGCATTTGTGCTGGGGTTTGATGAGTGTAACGCTTAAAAAACTCAATGAAGCTGGACGTATGTTGATAGCCGAGGTCTAAGCTAATTTTTTTAATTGAGACGCCTTGTTGGATCAATGAAATTGCATAAATAATCTTGGCGCGATTACGCCATTCAGACAGCGAAAGTTTAAGGTGCTCTTGGCTAAGTCTAAGTGCATGCCGTTCAGTAATCTGAAAAGTATCGAGAATTTCCTGAAGGCTTTGGGGGAAGCGTGTTGTATCCGACAAATGCTCAAGAATAGGCTTGAGTGTGGGATGGTTGGTTTGCGGTAAATAATGCTCATAACACACACTATTTTGGATTTGATCGACCAACAGTTCTAATAAGTGTTGATAATAGGGAGATGATGGAATCCCTTGTTTCTGCTGCTCTAAAACTTCTTCAATGGTATGACGTAAAAAAGGGCGAATACTTAAAGTCTTTGTGCTTTGGGATAAGCTTTGACAAAGCTGAGGATGAATACGGATACAGATGTAATGCGTCAGTTGATCATCCACAGCTGTACAACAATGTTCGGTTTGCGGCGGAATCCACAAACCATAACTTGGTGGAGACAGATAGGTTTGTTCTGCGACATTGAGTTCTAAAGTCCCATTTAAACTCAAATTAAAATCACCCCATAAATTTGAATGGGGTGTCACTACATCATGCTTTTGGTAGAAAAATTCTTCTACAGAAATCAGCGCTGAATACATAGTTGAAAAGACTTAACTCTCACATTGAATGGCAGTGTTTTCAGCTTTGGGGTTATTTAATCCACGACTCAGCGTGAAGATTGAAATAAAGGCCAAAAGGATAAAACTCAGTACACTATACAATAAAATGTTGGCATTAAAATGGTCAACAACATAGCCACCGATTAATGCACCTGTTGCAATCATCACTTGGAAGAAACCAACAAATAACGGCATGCCTTTTTCTACAGCTTGAGGGGCGTGTAAAAACATCCAAATATTGGCAGTGGTTGGAAATGCACCAAATGCAAAGCCCCAAAGCGCTGTAAGAATAAAGGCGCCTGATGGATGAATGGCAAATAGAGGAAAGCCAAAGAATACAACCGCAAAACAGATGGCAACGAATGCAAAGGTATAACGTACATTCAAATTACCGCTATAACCAGCAAAAGCATTCCCAAAGATACCTGCGATACCAAATAATAACAGTAGAGAACTGATGGTAGCGCTGTCAAAGCCTGCTGAATTTTTAAAGAACGGGGTCAGATAGCTATATGATGAAAAATGAGCTAAACCAATCAACAAAATAATAATCAAACCTTGTCTGGCTTTACTGATTCTTAGCAATGCAGGTAAGTCTTTAAAATGAATGGCAGATTCTGGTTTTAAACTTGGGATAAATTTAATTCCCAACAGTAAAACAACGAAGCCGATGGCGGAGGTAATTCCAAATGATGTTCGCCAGCCATATGCATCACTTAGCCATGTCCCAATCGGTACACCAAGAACAGTGGCTAAAGTTACCCCAGCCATGACAGTTGCTGTTGCTTTCGCAATAGGTAAATGGCTTGGTGCTAAACGACCACTTAAGGCAATCGCAGTCGCCCAAAATCCACCAATTGCAAATCCAAGAATGAAACGGCTCAGCAATAAAATTTCAAAAGTTGATGCAATTGCAGTGATGGCATTGGCAAACACCATCGTTGCAGACAGGGCTAGGAGTAAGTAACGTCGATCTAAATTTTTGACTAGAACGGGAAGGAGTGGTGCTGCTATGGCGGCCATGATCCCTGGGAGAGTGATCATCAAACCCGCTGTACCAACAGATACATGCAAATCACTGGAAATGTCGTTGAGGACACCAATTGGGAGAAACTCACTGGTGACCAAAGCAAAAGCAGTAATTGCAACGGTTAATAGCGCCAACCAGCTCCCTTGGCTACTGGGGGGAATCTCAGAGGACTGTGGTTCTGAAACTTCTGATTGCATCATATTCATGAAGATATATTCCTGCTGTAAAGCGAAAGCATATGGAGGTATTTTTTAATTCATTAACGATCGTTATAAAAATAAAATATTTGATTAATTTTGTGTTGTCAATTAATTTAATAATGTTCGTTATAAAAATATATGTGAAAGTTATGGCTGATTCTGAAAAACATGCTTTAGTCGCTGAAAAACAAGCACCTAAGCGTGGGCGTGGTCGTCCTAAATGTTTTGATGAACAACAAGCGCTACAAAAAGCCATGTTGTTGTTCTGGGAATATGGCTATGAATCCACATCGATGAGCGATTTAACCAAAGCCTTAAATCTTACTGCACCCAGTATATATAGTAGTTTTGGAGATAAATCACAGTTGTTTCATGCCTGTTTGGAATACTACTTAAAGCATGAGGCATGTCCTTTGGAGGTTATTTTTCAACAAGCCAAAACAGCAAAAATCGCCATTGAAATTTATTTGTATGAAAACCTTAAAAAATTGGTTCAACAAAATAAACCGACGGGTTGTATGTTGGTTACCGCAACCATGAATTGTTCACAAGAACATGCACCGATTCAGCATGATCTTTTGCTGAAAAGACAACAAGTCAAAGAAAATATCTACCAACGTTTGCAACAGGGTGTCAAAGAAGGTGACTTAAACCCACACGCCAATATTCAAGCGATGACAGATTATTATTCAACGGTGATTCAAGGTTTAACCATGCAAGCCCGTGATGGGGTTAGTGCTGAACAGTTACAAAGTGTGGTGACTTTAGCAATCAAAACTTGGGAATTATTCTAGGTTTAAAAACGCATAAAATAGCATTTGTCTGAAAAGCCCTATAGATGTCTGAAATGCCATATTTAAATTTATTCCGACTTCATCGATAATCATTTCCAGATCCTATTCGACAGTCAAAATTATGTATAGCAATTCAAAACCCATGTGGTGGGCAATCAGTTTACCGATCATTGCAGTATTGATTTGGTCAATGAATATTGCAGTTACACGTTATGTTTCGGATTATATTTCACCTGTCAGTATTAGCTTTTATCGCTGGTTAGTGGCATTTATTATTTTGACCCCATTTATGTTGCCCCAAGTGTGGAAGCAACGACATTTGGTTAAACAACATTTTATGCAATTTGTGGTGCTGAGTGCTTTTGGTATGTTCTTGTATCAAGGCTTGGCATATAGCGCAGCGCATTACACCACAGCAACCAATATGGGCATTATCAACGCCTTTATTCCAGTATTTACCATTTTTGTTTCGATTCTTATTTTACGTGAAATTCCCAATCGCTTCGCTGTTGTCGGCAGTATCTTGTCTTTTCTTGGTTTACTGTATGTGATTGGCCGAGGGGATTTTAGCAACTTGACTCAATTGGCAGGGCACTCTGGTGATTTGATCATGGTCTTGGCTGTGTTCTTTTATGCTTTTTATGGGGTCTTTCTAAAAAAATGGCAATTGAAAGTTCCATTATTGCTGAGCCTCTATGTGCAAATTGCGTTGACCTTGGTCTACCATTTACCATTTGTGCTTTATTATGGCATTGATGCGATTAACCAAGGCAATGTCGCTAGCGTTTTATATGCGGGTATATTACCTTCTCTTGTTGCACCTTTATTGTGGATGATGGCTGTGCAATATCTAGGTCCAAATCGAACCAGCATTTTTATGAATTTAATGCCAGTATTTACTGCAATCATTGCCTACTTCTGGTTGCATGAGGCCTGGACGATGTCGCATACGATTGGTGGTATTGTCATTTTAGTGGGAATTGCATTGGCACAAAAAAAGTCACTTAGTGTCAAAAAAAGTACATTATTGAGTTAAAATTTAAAGTGTTTTGAGTGAAAAGTGTTCATTTAAAACTTTATTTTTTACGCTTTTTAAGTATTAAATCTGAGCAAAATTTGTTTTTGAATTAGTGATTTAACTATTGAAAATTCAAATAGTAAAACAAATTTAAACACTTAGTTTTATTATTGAAATTCAAGTCATTTGCAATTCACTCAAATGAACAGATATTGTTCAGAAGAATATATTTGTATTCAAAAAAAATTTATAGGATAATATTTTCATCGTAGCGAATTAAGAATTTCTTAATTAAATTGTTCTACACTGAATTTTTCATACCCTCTGGATGTGTTTAACGCATCCTTTTTTATACTCAGCCAACCCTATATGTGGCTGAGTTTTTTTTTGTCTTTTTATTGGCAATATTGAGGGTCTGTTGAAAATTCGTCTACGCCTTGCGCTGCAAACAAAGCAATGCTTTGTTCTTGCTCAGGGTTGTGGCTAAAATTATCTCAGCCTTCGTTATGAAACTCGAAAATAGTCTCGCTATTCTCTTCGTTTCCTGCCTTGCCTGCTCAATTTTAACCTACAACGCAAGCCATTTATGAAATTCCAACAGGCCCTGAACCCATGTTTGAATGAATATTTTAACGTGTTTAAGCCCGAATCACTTGTGCTGTAGATGCGTCAATGATTTTGCTTGGTTCGCGACTTAAACCAAGATCGCCGTTTAAATAATTCAATTCCGAACCAAAATATTGACTGGCTTGTTGTAAAGATCTTGCTGGTTCTAAACCTGCCGAATTTGCACTGGTCGACACAATAAAGCCATTAAAGGCATTACATAAGGCAATGCACAAAGGGTGATTGGTTACACGAACCGCAACCTGAGCATGCTGGCCTTTAATCCATTGTGGAATTTTATCATCAGCTGGAAGTAGCCAAGTTGTTGCACGTTCTGTTCTAGAGCGTTGCGTCCATGATTGAATGATTTGTTCACGAATAATAGGGTCAATTTCTGTTAATAGATGCTCAACTTGTGAGAGCTGTCCTGCCAATAAAATTACGCCTTTCTCTATAGGGCGTTGTTTAAGCCTTAAAATTTCTAAAAAAGCCTGTTCATTGAACGGATCACAGCCTAAACCCCATACTGCCTCTGTTGGATAAGCCAAGACTTTACCTTGTTGAAGAATTTGTGCAGCTTCAGCAACTGAGGTTGTAATCATCTATGTTTACCTTGCCATTTCGTGGAATAAGCCACTATTGTGAACCTTAATAACTGACTCGGCAACGTAAGTACAGCCCAGATTGTTGAATACAGTGACCCAAAAGTTCTAATTCCATAAGATCGCTTGTGAGTTGTGCAATGTCTAAATTTGCGTTTTGAGCAAGCGTATCTAAGTCTTGCCCAATCCAATCCAGCAATTGATACAGCTTAAATAAATGCTCGGGAATTTCTGGCATTGGGGAGAGTGATTCAGACTGTTGTGCACAATGCCATTGGGTGGGAAGTGCTAAATCTTCAACAATCTGTTCTGGATGATCAACCAGAATGGCCCCTTCACGAATGAGCTGATGACATCCTTGATGATGCTCTCCATAAATATGCCCTGGAATTGCAAAAATCACTTTACCTTGTTCTGCGGCAGCTTGCGCCGTAATCAGTGAACCACTACCCAGTTGTGCTTCTGCGACAACAACACCTAAGCTCAAACCACTCACGATCCGATTTCGATAGGGAAAATTGCGCTGAATAGGCTGAGTTTCTGGCAGGTATTCAGTCAAAATCGTTCCTGAATGCTGCAAAATTTGTTCTTGTAACTGTCTATTTTGACTAGGATAAACCAGATCTAAGCCTGTACCGATCACCGCAATGGTTCGATGGTGTTTTAGTCCACCCATATGTGCAGCGGCATCAATTCCCAGTGCTAGGCCACTGGTAATAAAAAAGCCCTTTTCACTCAAATAGTAAGCAAAATCATAAGCCACTTGTTTGCCATGCGGACTTGGCTTTCGGCTACCCACGATGGCGATTTGCGGTTGACTTAGATTCTGAAATGCACCTTTACCAAATAGAATTGGTGGATGATCAGGATAAGGTAGCAGTTGTTGAGGATAATGAGGGTCGGTATCTAAAAGAATAAAATCTGTATGTTGTTGAATTTTATCGAAGCAAACTTGAAATTTGGATTGCCCAAGCGCAGTGAAAAATTCACTGGCTCTTTCAAGATGGTTTTTATGAATTTTGGCTTCAGACCAGCGGTTTAAATTTTCAGCTTGCAGCGCTTTTGCGATAGAACCAAAATGTGTTTCTAATTTATGAAAAGCGCTGAGCGAATGTTGAACCAAATACCAAAGTCTGATGGCATCATATTGGTCATTGGATATTTGCTTCAACATATTTAAATCACATCATGAAAAACTTAGTTATCTGCAATTGCAGGTGGTTTAATTTCAGCACCCATTTTAATTGGTAAATTACTTTCCAAAATATAGGCATAGCTGAGGTGATCAAAACTCTTAAAGATCATCAGTGTACCAATTTTTTGACTTGGTAATTTCACAGACTCTTTAGTTTTTGGGTCACGGACTGTTTCACCTTGTTGGTAAATACTAAAGACTTGCCCAGGTTTAGCACCTTGTAAGCTACCACGGTCAATGGTGACTACACTATATTGCGCTGCTGTACCAATTGAACCTTGTACACGAACCACTTTACCGCCATTGCTGACTTCATTGGTGGTGGTTGGATAGAACAAACTCGGCAATTCAGCATCATAGCTTGGTAGGACATAGTCGCCCTTACGCACTTCAGCATTATAACTTTTGGTTAACTCTAGGGTGGTGACATCATTTTCACCAGCCGCCGCAGTTGCAGAAGCAACCTCAGTTAACTCCATGCCCGCATTAAACTTTTTGCCTTCAGCATTGAGGAATGTATAGGGTTTGCCTTCACGATAGATCCCATAACGTTGACCCACGACTAAGCCATTTCCACGCGCATAAACGGTTTGTCCTGCACCCGTAATCACACGATTATCAGCAGCACCGATGGTATAAGGGATGTTCTGTAAAGATTCAGGATTGACCACAATACTGTGTTCTAACCACGGTTGAATATCTGATAATGGAATCACTGAAATCGCATTATTTAAGGATTCAACGCGTATTTGAGGGCGTAAAGATGTTCCACCTTGATGACGACGGATAATTCCATCACAACCATCACCTTCATCTACACCAATCAATGGGCGACCATCTAAAGTACACAACAATAATTTATCGCCTGGATAAATCCAATGTGGATTTTTAACATGCTTATTGCTTGCCCAGATTTCAGGCCAGCGCCAAGGCTTGCTTAAAAATTTCCCCGCAATATCCCATAAAGTATCACCACGTTTCACCACATAGACATTGGGGGCACTGGATTTCAGTGCAGGTGGATTGGTATTTGGACTTGCGTGTGTGATTTCCATGTAAGTGAATCCTGCACTTAAACATAGTGTTACAGCAAGTAATTGTTTCTTGAACCCCTTGGCATGAAAGTTCGTTATGCCAGTTAAAACCTTTTTCATTATCATAATTCCTAAAATTATGTCTCTATATGCGTTATAATACGCATATTACACACATTTTTTTAATGAAGCATATTCTTCATTTAGTTTTAAGATCAATGGCATAGCAACAGAGGGTACAGTATGGCCTTATTACCTATTTTAAGTTTTCCTGATCCCCGTTTACGCACCATTGCAAAACCTGTCGATGTGGTAACTGATGAAATTCGCCAGTTAGCAGCAGACATGTTTGAAACCATGTATGAAGCGCCAGGTATTGGTCTGGCTGCTACACAGGTCGATCAGCATATTCAGCTTATCGTAATGGATCTGTCTGAAGACAAAGACCAACCTATGGTGTTCATTAACCCCAAAATAACACCGCTTACAGAAGAAACCTTATCTTATGAGGAAGGCTGTCTATCTGTTCCTCAAATATACGATAAAGTTGAGCGTCCGTCACGAGTTAAAATTGAAGCAATTAACCTTGAAGGTCAAGCTTTTGAAGTCGAAGCGGATGATCTATTGGCGGTATGTATTCAACATGAAATGGATCACTTAAACGGTAAATTATTTGTGGATTACTTATCCCCTTTAAAGCGTCAACGTGCGCGTGAAAAAGTGGAAAAAGTGGTTCGTCAGCGTGAAAAGCAAAAAGTTCCAGCAAAACGTTGATCTGAGTCAGTTGAATTTTAAAAACTTTTAAAATTTTCCTGTATAACAAAGCCCAATTTTGTTTGGGCTTTGTTATACTCTGGCTCGAAAAATGTTGAGACGAACGTTTTGTTGAGAATAGGTTTACTGCTCGGTTTTACCGCAGTTTTTTTACAGATTGCTGTATTTTTACAGCCTTTGCTACCGAAGCAATATCAAATTGCGCCGGTCTGTGAAACTATTACTCAAGCTTTAGTACAAAGTCATTTCTACGAAAAGCATCAACATAGCACCCATCATCAACATCAATCTGCACATGAAGCTGCCAGTCATGACCATCTATTGGCCCATGCTGAACATGCAGCGCCAGAGCAACCAAGTTCACATCACCATGATGCGGGTCACCAGTGCCAATACTGTACAGTCTATGGCAATTTGGTTTTACCTCCTGAACTTGAAATCAAAGAAATATTAGATCGTATCCAAGTGCGACTGGTTGCATTTCAAAAAGCATTTCGACATGTCTATTTTGTATTGCAACGTTTGTTTCTACTTCCCCAAGGGCGAGCCCCGCCACTTTTTGCATAAATCAAAAACTTAATTTTTAGGGTCTTCATTGACTCCAGCCTTGTTTAATTTATGATTTAAGAGAAAGAAAATGGCTCAACCTCAATTCTTTTTACAGCCTTTAGCGGCTGCGGTTTGTGTTGCTTGTTATTCTACAGCGGCATTTGCACACGATCAGGAACATGCATCTCAACTTGCTCCAATCGTGGTTACAGCACAGTTAAATAATGATGCCAATGGTTTGATTATTCATGCTGATCCAAAACAGCCGATTCAACCTGTACCTGCTACAGATGGTGCTGATTATTTGCAAAGTATTGCAGGCTTTAATTCAATTAAAAGCGGTGGAACCAATGGAGATGTCACATTCCGCGGCATGTTTGGTTCACGGATTAAAATTTTAACAGATGGTACCGAAAATTTAGGTGCATGCCCTGCACGCATGGATGCACCTACATCGTATATTCAACCCGAAAGTTTTGACCGTATTTCGGTGGTAAAGGGACCTCAGACGGTTCAATATGCCAATACAGGTTCAGCAGCCACGGTGATTTTTGAACGTCAAAAACCAACCTTAACAGATGATAAAAATTATCAAGGTCAAGCCAGTGTTTTAGTCGGTTCTTTTGGACGTTTGGATCACAATATTGAAGCTGCTGTAGGTGACAGTAAAAAATACATGCGTATCAATGCCAATCGTTCTGAGTCAAACAGCTATGAGGATGGTGATGGCAATAAAGTGCCTTCTTCTTGGGAGCGCTGGAATACTGATTTAGCCTTAGGCTGGACACCCGATGAAGATACATGGGTTGAACTGACGGGTGGTAAAGCCGATGGTGAGGCTGAATACGCAGGCCGAACCATGGATGGTTCTCAATTTGCACGTGAAAGCTTAGGCTTACGAGTTGAAAAGAAGAATTTAAGCCCTGTGATTAAAAAGCTCGAAGGGCAAGTGAACTATAGTTATAACGACCATATTATGGATAACTTTAGTTTACGTACTCCACCATTGGCAGAAATGACACATGGTGGCATGAAGATGTTGATGCCAAACCCAATGGCAATGCAGGTGACACGTCGTACTTTAAATAGCCGTTTAGCCATGACCAGTGAATGGGATAAGCTCAGTTTAATTACTGGGGTGGATTCTCAGCTGAACAAACATGGCGGCAGTATGTCATCACCGACCATGCCATCCATGAATGTTGCATTTAGAGAGGATATGCGCTTCCAATCTTATGGTGCTTTCGGAGAAATGACCTATCAATTCAATGATGCTTATAAATTGGTGACAGGTGCACGAATTGATCAAGTTAAAATTGATGCATTAAAACTGAATGATCAACGTAAAGAAACTTTGCCAAGTGCATTTATTCGTTTAGAAAATCAATCTCCTGAACATAATGCCAAATCTTATATTGGTTTAGGTTATGTGGAACGTGTTCCAGATTATTGGGAGCTATTCAGTACTGCACATGGTAATACTGGTATGTCTAAACCGACGTTTAATGATCTAAACACTGAAAAAACTTTACAGTTGGATCTCGGTTATCAATACCAACATGATGCATTGAGTGTATGGACATCTGCTTATGCTGGACTTATTAATGACTTTATTTTATTGAGTTATCATAATCATCCAACGGGCGGGATGGATGGACATAGTCATGGTTCATCATTTAGTGCGGGTGCAAAAAATGTCGATGCAACTATTGCGGGTGCTGAAGCGGGGATCGGTTATCAATTTACTGATGCGATTCAAGCGGATTTAAGTGCAATGTATGCATGGGGCGAAAATACCGATACACATAAACCATTGCCACAAATTGCGCCTTTAGAAGGTCGTTTGAATTTACGTTATGTTCAAGATAAATATTCTTTAGGTTTATTATGGCGTGCAGTGGCGAAACAAGATCGTATTAGCTTAAATCAAGGTAATATTGTCGGTTACGACACTGGTGAAAGTAAAAGCTTTACCACCTTGGCATTGAATGCGTCATATAACATTCAAAAAGATCTAAATCTTGCTGTTGGTGTCGACAATGTCTTAGATAAAACCTATACCGAGCATTTAAACAAATTGGGTGTAGGTGCGGATGGTCAAGTCGGCACTCAACAATTTAATAATACAGGGCGTAATTATTGGGCTCGTATTAGCATGAAATTTTAATTGATTTAAAACTGATTTTTTACAGAAATATGAGGATGTTCTATGAGTAATGACAGTAATAAGTTGTCACCTGAAAAATCGTTTTGGGGATGGAAGTTGCTGATTATCGCAATTATTTTAAGCTGTATTTTTATGGGAATCTTCTATTTGGCGATTACCAACGAGCCTGACTATATGCCAAGCCAAAAACAGAATGCAGCTCAGCAACATGATATGTCTAAGATGAGTCATGAAAGTATGCCAAACATGGATCAGCCAGCTTCTGAGGCAACGCATTCTCATTGATCAATGGGTAATGTGACGCGAAGTCATGTAATGTGAAACAAGGGGGAGGCCAATTGGCTTCCCTTTGTTTTTTCGAGTGTTCCTATTTAATTTAATCATGAAGTACGTATGGAGAGTAGATCTTACTGATGCATACTCGCTAATTGTTTCCCCGCATTTTGATAAAGTTCGAGTGCATATTCTTGTTCTGCACGACCATTCTGTTGCAAATATTGATCCAGTTTGTCGATATGCTTAGCGCTCCGGTAGAGCAGGGTATTTTTTGCAATTAAATAAAGCGGATACCAAGCCAAAGTACGTGGCTTGAGTCCTAGGTTTTTCATTTTACGTTGCCCAATAAAAAACTGGGTAATATCCAAGTGATTTTGATAGGCTTTTTTCTGCAAAAAAGAATTAAAGTGTTTGTAATGTCGTTCAAAAGGCTCTTTGGATAAGCTAATGGCTAAAGCTTTGCTACTTTCATCGGCTTTAGGATGGGCATCATTCATCCATTGCAGTAGTTTCCATGCGTCAGACTCTTTATTGACTAGCCATTTTTCATCTACTCCCATTAACCAGCCCGTATATTTCCAAAAATGCATGATGGCTTCTGATTCGGTTTTGCTTGGAAAAATACCAATGGCTCTGACACCGAGAAGTAACACCGCACTAAATGCGATATTGGTCATGGCTTGATCATATTGATTGATCGGCGCTCCCCAAATATCGTTATCCCAGTCTTTGGATTTATTGAGTTGATGTCGTACCAACGAATGAATAAAACGCACATAAATGGTGGAAGTAAAACCATTGTTAAAACGAGAGAAACTATCTTGTTGATTGACATCAAGCCACCATTTGTGGGTTTCAGCTAAGCGTTTTCCAGCGTATTTATGTAAAGCACCTGTCATAATTAACGGTTGATTAAAACCAGGGTATTGATAACCCGTCATTAAAGCCACATCGCGTAAAATAAAAGTACCATTTGTCCCTAAACGATGGGTAAATTTGATCGCAGTTTCAATTTTAGCTGGATCAAGCCAAGTAGGCGCTTGTTCAACCATTTTAAAAAAATCAGTTAATTCAGGGATTTCATCGGGAAGTTTATCCAAACCTTGATACAAGGCTGTTTCAAAAAGCTTTCTATTTTGTCTAGGATTGGTCATCACCCAATCCATAACTTTATCCATCGCGATATCACCAGTCTGTAAGGCTCGATTGAGTGAAAGATATTCGTCATAACTCGGTTGTAACTGCTGGTCTGTAAAATAATAAAAAAGCTTAGACTTCATATTTGTTCGTGCCATGGTCTCAAATGAGGCAAGGCGTTGAGGCTTAATTAATGTTTGCATTTTGAGCGCGACCTGATTATTGTTTAGTCAAACTCTAATATGAATAATTATTCGCATTCAATTCGCATTTTGGAGTGAACCGCAAGATGAGAAAACAACCACAACAACAACGTGCTCGGAATGTCGTAGATAGTATCTTGGAAGCAACTCAATTATGTGTTGCTGAATATGGCTTAATCAACGTCACTACACCCAAAATTTCAGAAAAATCAGGTGTCAGTGTTGGTTCTATCTATCAGTATTTTGGCAATAAAGAAGAAATTATTCAGGAGCTTTTAAGTCGTAAAAGTGAGCAGCTGGGGCTTGCGTTGAAACAGATTGCGATTAGCCAAGAAGAATTGAGCTTAGAAGAAATCATTCCACTTAGTCTTCAATTCGGTTTTGACATGATGAAAGCCGATGGTGGCTTTTTTATTGAAGTGCTTAAACATTGGCATGGCTATAACAATTCAGAAGCGGCAAAAGTGTTAGAAAAGCATTTCTATGAAGTGGGATTGTATGTATTTAGCCGTTTTTTTAATCATTGGAGTTTTGAAGTACTTAAAAATAAATCCTTTGTCATTATCAATAGTACGCTTTTTACCATGATGCGTTATGTCAGCCATAATAATTTTCTAATTTCAGAACAGCAGCTAAAAAAAGAATTAACTTTGATGATTTTGGCTTATCTAGAGCAAGGTGCCAACCCTAATTCACTTTAGGAAAATTATTTAATGGGGAGAGGGGGATTCATAGATTGTACTCGACTTATATAGACATACATCCAAATATAACTAAGGCTTGGTTTTATCGAACCCGATTTTATAGAGTTGGTTTTATAGAGTTGGTTTTATAGAGTGAGTTTTATAGCGTTGGTTTTAGCGAGTCTAAGTATTGTTTGAGTTGGGACAAGATATTGATCTCTTTATCGGGAAGAGTTCGATGCTTCTATTCAATGATAAAAGTGATCTATCTCCTTATATAGATTTTAATCGCCGTATCTCTATTAAATTGCATTTATAACAATGCTAAGGGGTATACAAGAGGCCGTTTTAGTTGTTTTAGTGAATATATGATGGGGTATTGGTTTTTTATTGCTGTGTTTTTATGCAAAAAAGCAGATTTTTAAAGAAAAAGTGCTGTTTTAGAAGAATAAATAAACAAGTGATAGATAAAATGAAAAATAATTAAAAAAAGGGGTTGTGTTGGGTAAGGAATGCTGTAGAATGCACATCCATCGGCGGTGATGTTAAATAAAACTTCTGATAAATCAGGCACTTGATTAAGTTGTTAAGATTTCGAATTGAGATTTTAAGATGAGATTAGAGTTGGGTTTGTTAGAAAAAATAATTAACATTATTGATTGACTTTTTAGAGATAGAGAGTAGTATAGCCGACCTAGCTTGATGCTGACGAAGCATTGAGAAGATCATTAAGAGAATATGAAGAACAACTTGTGTGGATTTTTACTGATTGATTGATCGAAATATTATCATTGATTGATTGGTTTAAATTACTCGAAGTTTATTTGAGAGAATTTGTCAGTACATTGATGAGCCAGAATTGTGACCTTAAGTCACTAATGATTTTTAACTGAAGAGTTTGATCATGGCTCAGATTGAACGCTGGCGGCAGGCTTAACACATGCAAGTCGAGCGGGGGAGATTGCTTCGGTAATTGACCTAGCGGCGGACGGGTGAGTAATACTTAGGAATCTGCCTATTAATGGGGGACAACATCTCGAAAGGGATGCTAATACCGCATACGCCCTACGGGGGAAAGCAGGGGATCACTTGTGACCTTGCGTTAATAGATGAGCCTAAGTCGGATTAGCTAGTTGGTGGGGTAAAGGCCTACCAAGGCGACGATCTGTAGCGGGTCTGAGAGGATGATCCGCCACACTGGGACTGAGACACGGCCCAGACTCCTACGGGAGGCAGCAGTGGGGAATATTGGACAATGGGGGGAACCCTGATCCAGCCATGCCGCGTGTGTGAAGAAGGCCTTATGGTTGTAAAGCACTTTAAGCGAGGAGGAGGCTCTCTTGGTTAATACCCAAGATGAGTGGACGTTACTCGCAGAATAAGCACCGGCTAACTCTGTGCCAGCAGCCGCGGTAATACAGAGGGTGCGAGCGTTAATCGGATTTACTGGGCGTAAAGCGTGCGTAGGCGGCTTTTTAAGTCGGATGTGAAATCCCCGAGCTTAACTTGGGAATTGCATTCGATACTGGGAAGCTAGAGTATGGGAGAGGATGGTAGAATTCCAGGTGTAGCGGTGAAATGCGTAGAGATCTGGAGGAATACCGATGGCGAAGGCAGCCATCTGGCCTAATACTGACGCTGAGGTACGAAAGCATGGGGAGCAAACAGGATTAGATACCCTGGTAGTCCATGCCGTAAACGATGTCTACTAGCCGTTGGGGCCTTTGAGGCTTTAGTGGCGCAGCTAACGCGATAAGTAGACCGCCTGGGGAGTACGGTCGCAAGACTAAAACTCAAATGAATTGACGGGGGCCCGCACAAGCGGTGGAGCATGTGGTTTAATTCGATGCAACGCGAAGAACCTTACCTGGTCTTGACATAGTAAGAACTTTCCAGAGATGGATTGGTGCCTTCGGGAACTTACATACAGGTGCTGCATGGCTGTCGTCAGCTCGTGTCGTGAGATGTTGGGTTAAGTCCCGCAACGAGCGCAACCCTTTTCCTTATTTGCCAGCACTTCGGGTGGGAACTTTAAGGATACTGCCAGTGACAAACTGGAGGAAGGCGGGGACGACGTCAAGTCATCATGGCCCTTACGACCAGGGCTACACACGTGCTACAATGGTCGGTACAAAGGGTTGCTACCTAGCGATAGGATGCTAATCTCAAAAAGCCGATCGTAGTCCGGATTGGAGTCTGCAACTCGACTCCATGAAGTCGGAATCGCTAGTAATCGCGGATCAGAATGCCGCGGTGAATACGTTCCCGGGCCTTGTACACACCGCCCGTCACACCATGGGAGTTTGTTGCACCAGAAGTAGGTAGTCTAACCGTAAGGAGGACGCTTACCACGGTGTGGCCGATGACTGGGGTGAAGTCGTAACAAGGTAGCCGTAGGGGAACCTGCGGCTGGATCACCTCCTTAACGAAAGATTGACGATTGGTAAGAATCCACAACAAGTTGTTCTTCATTGATGTATCTGAGGGTCTGTAGCTCAGTTGGTTAGAGCACACGCTTGATAAGCGTGGGGTCACAAGTTCAAGTCTTGTCAGACCCACCAAGTCTACTGAACACAGAAGAGCAGATATATTAAGATCTTAAGCTGGGGACTTAGCTTAGTTGGTAGAGCGCCTGCTTTGCACGCAGGAGGTCAACGGTTCGACTCCGTTAGTCTCCACCACTAATTAAAGACTAAGTGATTACAGAACTTAGTAAGCTGATAGCTTATTAAGTTCTGTGATTTATCACAGTTAACTACTCGCTGACGAGGCGGTAGTGAATCATTAACAGAATATATTTGAGTTGAAATAATTGTTTAAACTCGTTTTAGTTGATGTTAGCAAGCAATTGTTAATGTTGAGTGAAATGAGCACTAGCGATAAAACTGAATCAAGCGTTTTGGTATATGAATTAAATTGAAGCTGTATAGTGATTAAATTCACAGGCAACAAATAGAAGTGATTAAGTTCACATTGTTGATCCTCCTTGTAGGGATTAACGACTGTTTGGGGTTGTATAGTCAAGTAATTAAGTGCATGTGGTGGATGCCTTGGCAGTCAGAGGCGATGAAAGACGTAATAGCCTGCGATAAGCTTCGGGGAGGCGGCAAATATCCTGTGATCCGGAGATTTCTGAATGGGGAAACCCACTTACCATAAGGTAGGTATCGCATGATGAATACATAGTCATGCGAGGCGAACGAGGGGAAGTGAAACATCTCAGTACCCTTAGGAAAAGAAATCAATTGAGATTCCCTCAGTAGCGGCGAGCGAACGGGGATCAGCCCATTAAGTTATATGTGTTTTAGCGGAAAGCTCTGGGAAGTGCTACCGTAGAGGGTGATAGTCCCGTACACGAAAGGGCACATATAATGATGACGAGTAGGGCGAGGCACGTGAAACCTTGTCTGAATATGGGGGGACCATCCTCCAAGGCTAAATACTCCTGACTGACCGATAGTGAACCAGTACCGTGAGGGAAAGGCGAAAAGAACCCCTGTGAGGGGAGTGAAATAGATCCTGAAACCGCATGCATACAAGCAGTGGGAGCCGACTTGTTCGGTGACTGCGTACCTTTTGTATAATGGGTCAGCGACTTATATTCAGTAGCAAGGTTAACCGCATAGGGGAGCCGTAGAGAAATCGAGTCTTAATAGGGCGTTTAGTTGCTGGGTATAGACCCGAAACCGGGTGATCTATCCATGAGCAGGTTGAAGGTTGGGTAACACTAACTGGAGGACCGAACCCACTGTCGTTGAAAAGCCAGGGGATGACTTGTGGATAGGGGTGAAAGGCTAATCAAACTCGGTGATAGCTGGTTCTCCCCGAAAGCTATTTAGGTAGCGCCTCGGACGAATACCATAGGGGGTAGAGCACTGTTTCGGCTAGGGGGTCATCCCGACTTACCAAACCGATGCAAACTCCGAATACCTATGAGTACTATCCGGGAGACAGACTGCGGGTGCTAACGTCCGTAGTCAAGAGGAAAACAATCCAGACCGCCAGCTAAGGCCCCCAAATTATAGTTAAGTGGGAAACGATGTGGGAAGGCATAGACAGCTAGGAGGTTGGCTTAGAAGCAGCCACCCTTTAAAGAAAGCGTAATAGCTCACTAGTCGAGTCGGCCTGCGCGGAAGATGTAACGGGGCTAAAACTATATGCCGAAGCTGCGGATGTATACTATGTATACGTGGTAGGGGAGCGTTCTGTAAGCCGATGAAGGTGTATTGAGAAGTATGCTGGAGGTATCAGAAGTGCGAATGCTGACGTGAGTAACGACAAAACGGGTGAAAAACCCGTTCGCTGAAAGACCAAGGGTTCCAGTCCAACGTTAATCGGGGCTGGGTGAGTCGACCCCTAAGGCGAGGCCGAGAGGCGTAGTCGATGGGAAATTGGTTAATATTCCAATACTTCTGTGTAATGCGATGAGAGGACGGAGAAAGTTAAGTCAGCCTGGCGTTGGTTGTCCAGGTGAAAGGCAGTAGGCATGCATCTTAGGCAAATCCGGGGTGCTCTATGCTGAGAGCTGATAGCAAGCTAGTTTACTAGCGAAGTGGCTGATACTATGCTTCCAGGAAAAGTCTCTAAGCTTCAGTTACACAGGAATCGTACCCTAAACCGACACAGGTGGTCAGGTCGAGTAGACCAAAGCGCTTGAGAGAACTCTGCTGAAGGAACTAGGCAAAATGGTACCGTAACTTCGGGAGAAGGTACGCTGCTGACGGTGATAGGACTTGCTCCTTGAGCTATTGGCAGCCACAGAAACCAGGCCCCTGCAACTGTTTATTAAAAACATAGCACTCTGCAAACACGAAAGTGGACGTATAGGGTGTGATGCCTGCCCGGTGCTGGAAGGTTAATTGATGGGGTTAGCGTAAGCGAAGCTCTTGATCGAAGCCCCAGTAAACGGCGGCCGTAACTATAACGGTCCTAAGGTAGCGAAATTCCTTGTCGGGTAAGTTCCGACCTGCACGAATGGCATAATGATGGGGGCGCTGTCTCCAGCAGAGGCTCAGTGAAATCGAAATCGCCGTGAAGATGCGGTGTACCCGCGGCTAGACGGAAAGACCCCGTGAACCTTTACTGCAGCTTGACATTGAACTTTGATCTTACTTGTGTAGGATAGGTGGGAGGCTTTGAAGTAGTGACGCCAGTTGCTATGGAGCCATCCTTGAAATACCACCCTGGTAATATTGAGGTTCTAACTCTGTCCCGTTATCCGGGACGAGGACCATGTCTGGTGGGTAGTTTGACTGGGGCGGTCTCCTCCTAAAGAGTAACGGAGGAGTACGAAGGTGCGCTCAGCGTGGTCGGAAATCACGCGTAGAGTATAAAGGCAAAAGCGCGCTTAACTGCGAGACCCACAAGTCGAGCAGGTACGAAAGTAGGTCTTAGTGATCCGGTGGTTCTGTATGGAAGGGCCATCGCTCAACGGATAAAAGGTACTCTGGGGATAACAGGCTGATACCGCCCAAGAGTTCAGATCGACGGCGGTGTTTGGCACCGGGATTTCGGCACATCTCATCCTGGTGCTGCAGCATGTCCCAAGGGTATGGCTGTTCGCCATTTAAAGAGGTACGCGAGCAGGGTTTAGAACGGCGTGAGACAGTTCGGTCCCTATCTACCGTGGGCGTTGGAAATTTGAGAGGATCTGCTCCTAGTACGAGAGGACCAGAGTGGACGAACCTCTGGTGTACCGGTTGTGACGCCAGTCGCATCGCCGGGTAGCTATGTTCGGAAGGGATAACCGCTGAAAGCATCTAAGCGGGAAGCCTACCTCAAGATAAGATTTCCCTAGGACTTTATGTCCTCTAAAGAGCCGTTGAAGACTACGACGTTGATAGGTTGGATGTGGAAGTGCGGTGACGCATGAAGCTGACCAATACTAATTGCTCGTGAGGCTTGACTATACAACACCCAAGCAGTTGTATATGAAGCATCATTTGATTCATAAAAGATCAAACATACTTGATTTAGTTGAAAAGCTAGTTACAATACCCAACTCAAATGTTCTGTTAAACTCATTTGGTACGAAGTAAGGCATTTAAATAAGACCCGAACAAGTCCATAACAGTTTGCTGGCGACAATAGCAAGAGTGAACCACCTGATCCCTTCCCGAACTCAGAAGTGAAACCTCTTAGCGCTGATGGTAGTGTGGGGTTACCCATGTGAGAGTAAGTCATCGCCAGCTTTTAAATCTAAAACACCCCGGTCTCTAGAGAGCGGGGTGTTTTTTATGTGCGGTGTTGATGGGCATGATGAAATATAAATCTGCGCAAGAATTGAAGTGCATAAATGACTGAAAATAAATATATTTTTGTAGATGCAAAAAGAAAACCCCATCATCCTGATGGGGTTTTCTTCGTATTGGTGTGTTAGATTTGACTCCTGTCGAATCTCACGTCCTGTGTGTTTTCTTATTCTCAATGAGACTTCCTGTCTCTTTATGTTTGCTATGATAAGTGCAATGTCTAGGTCCGTATATTCGCTAATCACTGCGATTGTTGTAGGTTAAAGCTTACAAGATGATCCAATTAAAAATTAAGGCCCAATTCGCTCAGTTACCAATATGAAATGGTGAGATGGATACTTTTGTTTAAAATAAATCGATAAGTCATAACAATATTGAGGGAATCTAAAATGAAGGCTTTTCGACAGTGCTTAATCTATTTACCTCTATTGCTCAGCAGTAGCTTGTTGAGTGCATGTAATGCTCAAAATAATCAAACCACTACAGCAAATTCGCTGATCAACCAGACCTATCAGATCCAAAAAGTAGCGACATTTGATGAACCTTGGGCAATGGCTGAGTTGGCTGATGGTCGTTTACTGATTACCGAAAGGAGAGGAAAGCTAAAACTGTTTGATCCTTCCACATTGAAAAGTATAGAAATTTTAGAGGTTCCCCAAGTGGCTTATGGTGGACAAGGTGGCTTAGGTGATATTGTTTTACATCCTGATTTTGCAAACAATCATCAAATTTATTTAAGTTATGCCGAAACAGGAAAAGGGGGATATGGTGCGGTTGTGATTCGTGGTGAATTAAATCTACAAGAGAAAAATCCTCGAATAATCAATATTAAAAGAATCTGGGAGCAAGTTCCTAAGGTTTCAGGACAAGGGCATTATGCACATCGAATGATTTTTGCAAAGGATGGTAAGCTCTGGATTAGTTCTGGTGAACGCCAGAAATTTGATCCTGCTCAAGATATGAATTCAAACTTAGGAAAAGTTTTAAGACTGAATGATGATGGTACTGTTGTTGCAGATAATCCATTTACTCAACAAGGTGAGATTGCAAAACAAGTATGGTCGTTGGGTCATCGTAATCCATTGGGTATGGCTTTTGATGCGAAGGATCAATTGTGGGTGGTTGAAATGGGGCCTAAAGGAGGAGATGAGTTAAATCTGATTAAGAAGGGCGAAAATTATGGTTACCCGATTGTTTCCAATGGTGATCATTATTCAGGAAAACCCATTCCCGATCATGCGACGCGTCCTGAATTTAAGGCGCCAGAAATCAGTTGGACACCAGTAATATCACCCTCCAGTTTGGTCTTTTATCAAGATGAATTATTCCCGAAATGGAATCATAAAGCCTTGATTGGTGGGTTATCTTCAGAAGCGATTATTGTGGTTGATACTGAATCGAAGCCTGTCCGTGAGGTACAGCGTTTAAACATGCAGCAACGCATTCGAGATATCCATCCTGCCCATAATGGTTCGATTTGGGTTTTGGAAGATGGGAAAAATGCGGGGCTATTAAGATTGTTACCTAAGTAAAAAATTAATTTAATTCAATGGATTATTATATTATTGAAAAGATGTGGAAGCAGCTGAATTGATATCAGTTGAATTGTTAGGGTTGTCTATAAATTATGCTATTCTTTCGATTTAAAATAATATAAATCGAGAACAATAATGCCAGCAACTACAATTGAAGTTCGTTATCAATATTCTGTAGCACAAGAAGTGGGCTTAATCGATGCTGTTCATCATGCATTGGTGAGCGCTTTTAAAATTCCTGAATATGATCGTGATATTCGTTTATTGGTACATGAACCACATCGCTTTCAATGTCCACCGAATAAGCTTTATCCTGAAAAATTTACCCTGATTCGTATTGATTGTTTTGCTGGGCGTACACTGGATACCAAGCGAAATTTGTATCGCAGTATTGTAGAGAATCTATCTGTATTAGGGATTCCCAAAGATCATATCAAAATTTTATTAAGAGAAATTCCCGCTGAAAATTGGGGAATCCGTGGTGGTCAAGCTGCCTGTGATGTGGATTTGGGTTTCGATATTCAAGTCTAGCTCAACCTAATATGAATCAAAGTAGATGGAATAGATTACTCCGTTGTTAATATTATTTAAATTCAATATGTTAATTCAGCTGACGCGCGCTTATACGGTGGAGTATATGCTGAGTGAAGCATATCTACGTATATCATCAAACTGACGCAGTATTGTCATTGAAATGACCTCAAAATGTCATGCTATTGGTTTCTAATAAAGCTCATTTAAATCAATAAAAAGACCTTTATGAAAAAAATTGCTTATTCTGTTTTAGCGTTAGGCGTATTGGCTTTAACCGCATGCAATGATGATGACAAGGATTTCTCATTTGAACCATCTGTCACCGTACCGACCTTGGTTTCATTTGCCAAACTTGATGTCGAAACTTATGCAACTGGTCCAAACTCAGGTGCCTTTGTAAAGGGCGCCAATGGCATATTCCCGCCTTTTAAAGGTCAGCCAGTTCAAGGCTTTTCGGGTGCTGTAAAGAACGGTGATGGCACTTATATGGTCATGGCAGACAATGGCTTTGGTACACAAGACAATTCATCTGACTTTTTACTCCGTGTTTATCAAGTAAAACCTGATTTTCGGACGAAATCGGCAGGATCTGCAAAAGTTCAAGTGATGAGCTTTATTCAGCTTCGTGATCCCAATAAATTAATACCATTTTCAATCATCAATCAAAACAGCACAGATCGTTTACTCACTGGGGCAGATTTTGATCCTGAATCGATTCAACGTACTGCGGATGGTACCTATTGGATTGGTGATGAATTTGGACCATATTTACTGCATTTTGATAAAGATGGAATACTGCTTGATGCGCCGATTGCATTACCTCATCCATTGAAAGCTGGTGTGGAATTGCGTTCTCCGCAAAATCAATTCAATAAAGCCAACATAAATTATGTAGAGCCTTTGGTTCAGCAAAGCGGTGGCTTTGAAGGAATGGCATTGTCTAAGGATGGTCAATATTTATATCCTTTGTTAGAAAAACCGTTAAAAGGCGAGACCACACAACAGTTGCTTATCTCACAATTTGATGTGAAGAAGAAAGCGTATACTGGGCGATATTATTATTTTACCTTGAATGCCAAGGCGACCAATATTGGTGACTTCCAAATGTTTGATGATAAGTCTGGCATTATCATTGAGCGTGATGCGAGTCAAAACAAGTTAGATGGTTATAAGAAGCTGATTCAAATTGAATTAGGGGATTCTGGGAAAGCGGTAAAACGTTCTGACTTAGTTGATCTTATGAATATCGCCAACCCGAATAATCTCTATGGTACAGCGCGTGATGGAGATATTGGTACAGCAACAACTTTTGCTTTTCCATTTGAAACCATTGAAGATGTGATTATTGAAAATAAAAATACTTTAACTGTTTTAAATGACAATAACTTTCCAGGTTCATCAGGACGAAATGCAAAGCGTGCGGATGATAATGAAATTATTCAGATTAAATTGCCTAAAGCATTGTATTAATACGCAATAAAATGTAGTGATGCTTCACTCTAATAGAAAGCCAGTCAATTGACTGGCTTTCTTTATACATCATTCAAGCATGAGGATTAAGCTAAACAGTCTTGTTTAGAAACTTGATCAGGGCAGCCCAATGGGTTTAAAGCACATTTTAAATCTTCAATTTGTTCATGGGTGACATAGCCTTTAGATTTTAGGTAATCTGCTACTCGGTCATCACGTAGACTTAAGAAAGCTGCATCATAAACACCTAAATCTACAAATAAAGCAGCCGCTTCTAAGCTATTAAAACGGTCTAGAAAAACATCATTGCCATACATTAGGAAAACATGGTCGTAATCTGCATGTGCATCGATTTTTAAACGAGCTGCCAATGTTGTCGGTGAGGTTTTGATAAAAAGCAAATCTGATAATTCATCAAATTGGGTCATATCTAAGATATTTTCGCCGGTTTTTACTTTACCTAACCATGCTTTAAAGACCAGTACCGCACCGCCACGCAGTAACATGCTCCACACTTGATGACGAACTTCATCATTTAAACATTCGCATTCATCTTCGAGACGTTGAACCAGTTTTTCTTCTTGTTGCGCTAATTTATCAAACAGACCTAAGCCTTGAGGATGGTAAGCAACAGGGGTAAATACATCAAATTTTAATTCCTCAAACACTTGAAGTGCTAAAGGCACAGCTGCTTGATAAATCGTGTTGAGTGCTTGGATTTGTGTGTCGTGGAGTTTGCTGTGTTTAAAAAGATCTTGCCAATCAATTTCAGGCAAGATTGCATTTGCACCATATTGACGATGAAATTGTTGAGCTTGGTGTAGCCCATGTGGAACAGTTTCTGAAATATTCATGGTTAAAAATCCTATTTAAAATTGAATTCAAGCGCTGTTTTTGTTTTCCTAAACATGAGCGTGATTTTGTCTTGAAGTAATTTTTGATTTATCTGAGATGCAATAGGAATACGACTAAAGTTGTAGATAGGGTAAAAAGTGTTTTTTTATTTTTTAAAATCATATAAATAGAAAATTGTAACTAACTATACAAGTGTATATTTACTATTTTGATGTTATTTGCCATAGAAAAGAGGGCTTTGAAGTTTTTAGTCAATAAATGGGTTCAAGTTTTGCTATTTTTTGAATGCTTTTGCACAAAGCTTAAAAAAAATTGCTATTCCACTTAAAAAATTGCGTTACAAAACCTCTAGAATGCAACGATCTAGAGGTTGTAAATGTTTCAAAACATTAAAGAAGAACGTGATCAATAAACTGAAAAGGGTTGAACGTAGTGGAAGATTATTTAGAAATCTTCAAGCCAGATAACCATGCCCGAAGAGAAGCAGGTTTCAATGGTTTCTTCAACAACACCACGTTGAGGTCTTTAACACGTTCTGGTAATTCAGGATCAGAATCTGCAGTAATCAGTGCTGAAGGAACATTTTCCTGACGGTTTTCGACAATAAAATCTAAGCCAATTTTGCCATGATTTAAATGCTGATCAACCAGCCAGACTTGAATATTTTCTTTTTGAATAATTTCCAAAGCTTGTTCAGGTTCAGTGGCTTTAAAGACTTGATAACCCCATTTGGTCAGTAGCGTTGCCATACCCTCTAAAATCGTATCATCATTGTCCAAACACAAGATTTTATAAGCTTTGGCTTTTAATGGTACCGCTTGTACAGGTGATGAAACCACTTTAGGTGCTGCTACCATTGGTACATCAATCATAAAGCATGAGCCTTTACCTAGTTCAGAGTAAACATGCACAGGATAATCAAGCAAACTGGTCATACGTTGGACGATTGCCAAACCAAGCCCTAGGCCTTGCTCACCCCATGGCGAGGTATGTCCACAACGCTCAAACTCTTGAAACAGCTTAATGCGTTGCTCTTCTGCAATCCCTGGGCCGGTATCCCAGACACCGATACGGATATGATTTGGGCGATTAGACGCGCGTAATACACCAACAATCACACGTCCGCGAGCAGTATAACGTAAGGCATTGCTGACAAAATTTTGGATGATACGACGGATCCATTGTGGGTCGGTATCAATCCAGAATTGGGCATCATGGACACGCAATTGGATATTGCGTTGTGCGGCGATTGATTTAAATTGCAGTTCTAAATCACTTAATAAATCATGCAGTGGATAAGCTTGGCGTTTCGGTTGAATTGAACCACCTTCCAGTCGTGCAATATCCAAAAGGGCAGACAACATGCTTTCGGCACCATGTAAGGCACGATCAAGTTGTTGTAAGGTTTTACGATCTTCATCCGATTGTACGCTTTGTTCTAAAGCAGTACTGAATAAGCGTGCTGCATGCATCGGTTGAAGTAAATCGTGACTGGCTGCTGCAATAAAGCGGCTTTTTGACATATTGGCTTTGTCGGCTTGCTCACGTGCCAGTTGTTGTTCAGATAAGGCATTTGCAAGCTGTTGGGTACGATCAGACACGCGTGCTTCAAGTACCGCTTCATTTTCACGGAATGCAGTAATGTCTGCAAAGGTCGTAACAAAACCACCACCTTCAATGGGATTACCACGCATTTGAATCACACGGCCATCTTTACGAATCCGTTCAAACTCATGTGCGCTACCAACTTTCATCCAATGAATTCGCTTACGTACATGTTCTTCTACCGAGCCTGGACCACATTCGCCACGCTCTGCGTTATAACGAATCAAATCGGCAATTGGGCAGCCGACATAGACTAAATCTTTTGGATAATCAAACAGCTTTAAATATTGATTGTTCCACGCGACCAAACACATGTTTTCATCAACCACACTCACGCCTTGGGTCATGTGGTCAATCATGGTCATGATAAGATTTTGGTTAAAGCGTTGCCATTGTGACGCTTGGTCGAGAATATTTGCCACTTGGCCCAATGCCAAGCCATTATTGACCATAGCCGTGGTGAGTAATGTCCGTGCAGAGGCTGCCCCGATTGTGCCTGCGAGGTATTGTTCAGTGAACCGCCACCACATCCCATTGGCACTGCTATTTTCATTGAGCACCACATTGTTCATGGTACAAAATTGCTGAAAGGCATGGGTTGCTGGCCCTTCACCAGTAATCCGTTTGGCTAGTGCAATCAGATCACCAACTTTAAGTTTAGCGACATCATGGTGTAAATAATTAATATCGGTAGAGGTATTTTGTGCAGGTAAGGGCTTGGTTTCATAATAGAAAAAGCTTTCTGCCTGTATTTGTTCAGCAATACTAGGACGATAAATACGAGAGACCCAAATATATAAGGTAATATTTAAACCAAGTGCCCAGATTACACCATGAGTAAGCGGGGCAAAAGATTCAAAACCAAATAAGGCTTCTGGTCTTAACCATTCAATATTTAAAGGTCCAAACATCAAAAATTGATGTGCAAACTGGCTATATTCAACAGGTAAGCTACGTAAAATCGTTGGCAATAATAAGGTATATGACCAAAGGATAAAGCCTACAACCAAGCCTGCATAAACCCCTTGGCGACTTCCGCCACGCCAGTATAAACCACCAATTAAAGCCGGCGAAAATTGTGCAACCGCACTAAAAGCCAATAACCCAAAGGTAGATAATTGGTCAATATCATTAAAGAAGTGGAAGAATAAAAATCCGAGTAACATTACCGCTAAAATACACACACGACGGGTAAATTTAAGTACCTGTGGTAAGCGTTTGTCATGACGAGAAAGAATGCCAAACTTCCATAGAGAAGGCATAATCAAGTCATTACTGAGCATGATGGACAGTGCCACAGAAGAGACTAATAGCATACCTGTTGATGCTGAAAAACCGCCTAAAAATGCCAGTAAAGATAACCAGTCTTGGTTATAACTAATCGGTAAAGAGAGTACTGCAACATCAGGAATGGTCAGATACTTAGGTGCTGCATGCAGTGCCCAACTGGCAATTGGAATAATGGCAATAATGGTCAGAATCAAATATGCCGCAAACCACCGTCTTGCACCACGTATATGTTTTTCATCGCGTAATTCAACCACGGCCACATGGAACTGACGTGGTAAACAGATAATCGCCAATGAAGCGAGCAATGTTTGAACCCAGAAAGTGTCTGGCACACCAAACAGTTGTACTTCATGAAAAGTCTTTTGCACATCCTGTGAGATTTGTACAATATTTTGTGGATGATCAAAAATAAAGAAAAAGGCCACGCAGAGCAGGGCAAATAGTTTTACAAATGATTCAAAAGCAACGGCAAGCATTAAACCGCCATGTTGTTCGGTATTGGCAATTTGTCTTGTGCCAAACATCATGGCCAAGATCGCCAATACAGCGGTAAGACCAAGCACACCATTGGTGGTGGTGGAGACCACTTGAGTATTGTGATCGAGCATGACGGAAGCGCTAAGCGCAATGGCGCGTAATTGTAGTGCTAAGTAAGGAATGATGGCGATTACAGCTAAGATGGTCACTAAGGACGCTAATGTTCCACTTTTACCATAACGTGCTGCGACAAAGTCGGCAATCGAAGAAATCGCATGATGTTGTCGAACGCGGCCTAAACGGCGCCAAATGTCATAACCCAGCCAGACAAATAATAAAGGTCCTAAATAAATCGGCAGGAAAATAATCCCCTCACGTACTGCAGCACCTGTTGCTCCATAAAACGTCCAAGATGAGCAATATACCCCCAATGTTAGACTAAAGAGAAGCATCCTGCCGCGCGTGCTTAATCGACTCGCATGCTTCTCACCAAAGAAGGCGCAAACGAATAGAATGAGGATGTAAAGGGCCAGAACCCCTATAATTAACCAACTGTTCATAAGGACTACAGTATAAAAAGCTGTGCCTATAATAGCGCATACATGAACTGTCTCGTTTATTTTGCTCAAAATTTAACGACCAAAGTCTAAGTTACGAGAACCCCACAATATTGTTAATTTTGACCATGTAAAAAAAGACTAAAAAAAGCAACCAGCGTTCTGGTCGCTTATCAAGGAGCATGGTTATGGATGAGAGACAGGTAGAGGCGATTCTACAAAATCCAAAATTCAAGGAAATGGTTGCTAAAAAAAGTAAATTAAGCTGGACATTAACTGCAATTATGTTGTTCGTTTATGTTGGATTTATGCTTTTAGTTGGCTATAACAAAGAATTTTTAATGAGTTCATTTAGTGGTGGTATCACCACTTGGGGAATTCCTTTAGGTCTAGGAATTATTGTTTTATCTTTCGTATTGTGTGGTGTGTACTCATATATTGCCAACAATAAATTGGATCAATTGAATGCAGATGCAATGAAAGAAGTCGAAGCAATCGCCCACGAAAAAGGACTGCACTAAGATGAAATGGAACTCTTTAAAGACTAAAGCAGCTCTTGCATCTACTGCACTGCTTTCTACTGTTGCACAAGCAGGCCCAGATTTAGGTGAAGCTCAGCAGCAAGCGACCAACTGGCATGCAATCATTATGTTTGCAATTTTTGTTGGTTTAACTTTATTTATTACCAAATGGGCTGCAAAACAAACCACCAATACTGCAGACTTCTATACCGCTGGTGGTGGTATCTCTGGTTTCCAAAATGGTTTAGCGATTGCAGGTGACTATATGTCTGCTGCATCGTTCTTGGGTATTTCTGCATTGGTGTTTAGCTCAGGCTTTGATGGCTTGCTTTATTCACTGGGTTTCATGGTTGGCTGGCCAATCGTATTGTTCTTGGTTGCTGAGCGCCTACGTAACTTAGGTAAATATAACCTGTCTGACGTGGTTTCGTTCCGTTTAGAAGAAAAACCAGTACGTACACTTGCAGCAATCAGTTCGCTTGTTGTTGTGGCTTTCTATTTGATTGCTCAAATGGTGGGTGCTGGTCAGCTGATCAAACTGTTATTTGGTTTGAACTATAACATCGCAGTTGTGATTGTTGGTCTTCTGATGATGGCTTACGTGATCTTCGGTGGCATGTTGGCAACAACTTGGGTACAGATCATTAAAGCAGTGATGTTACTTTCAGGTGCAACATTCATGGCGTTCATGGTGATGCATTCTGTCGGTTATAGCTTCTCTGAAATGTTCAGACAGTCTATTGATGTATTTGCAAAAGTACATGATGTCAGTCTTGATGATGCAACCAAAATTATGGGACCAGGCAGTTTGGCGAAAAACCCACTCGATGCTTTGTCACTTGGTTTAGCACTCATGTTTGGTACAGCAGGTTTACCACACATTCTTATGCGTTTCTTTACAGTTAAAGATGCTAAAGAAGCTCGTAAATCTGTGGTTGTTGCAACAGGCTTCATTGGTTACTTCTACTTATTAACTTTCATTATCGGTTTCGGTGCGATCCTTTTCGTATCAAACAACCCACAATTTATTGATGTTGCTAAAATGGCTGTGACTGGCAAACTAGAATTAGTTGGCGGTAACAACATGGCAGCGGTACACCTTGCAGATGCAGTGGGTGGCGATCTGTTCATGGGCTTTATTTCAGCAGTTGCATTCGCAACGATTCTTGCGGTAGTTGCAGGTTTGACACTGTCAGGTGCTTCAGCAATTTCACATGACTTGTACGCAAACGTACTGAAAAAAGGTCAAACAACCCCTGAATCTGAATTACGTATGTCGAAGATTGCAACACTTGGTCTTGCGATTTTTGCGATGATTTTAGGTATTTTGTTCGAGAAGCAAAACGTTGCCTTCATGGTGGGTTTAGCATTCTCTGTCGCGGCGTGTGCAAACTTCCCAGTATTGGTTCTTTCAATGTTCTGGAAAGGCTTAACTACACGTGGTGCTGTTGTAGGTGGTGTTGTCGGTCTAGTGACAGCGGTGACTTTAATTATCTTGTCTAAAGCAGTTTGGGTAGATACATTAAAAATCTCTGATACTCCGATCAACTCATTCAATGGTCCTGCAATCTTTGCCATGCCATTAGCATTCATCTGCTGCTGGTTATTCTCTGTGACAGACAAATCTGCACGTGCAGAAGCAGAGCGCAAAGCATTTGATGCACAGTTTGTACGTTCACAAACAGGTATTGGTATCTCTGGTGCTTCAGATCACTAAGTGATTTGAGATCAGCTTAAAAAACACCTTTTCGAAGGTGTTTTTTTATGGGCGATGCAAAGCCAGAACTCCATCATCCCAGTTTTAGCTTTTGAGCGATATAAAGCTTGTTTGATGCTGATTGATCAGTTGAATGATCACGAAAAATTGAAAGGATTTAAGAAACCCCATGAATATGTTAATTTGAATGTTTAAAAGAACAATCAGAATCAGAAAATATGCGTTCAATGATCGAATTTTGGAAAGGTTTTAAACAATTACCGTCAGCATGGTTATTGTTGGTCCAACTGCTTATTTTAGTTTTATCTGTCTATACCAATGCCAGCAGAAGTTATCAAATTTTAACTTGGTTACTCGGTGTCTCTGCATTACTGATTATTGCCAAAGTGATTCGACAAACACCGACATTTACACTGTTGGGCTTAACTTTTGTCACGGGGGCATTTGTACTGTCCTTTCTGATGCTGATCGGTTTTCATTCTGTTACTTTGCAAATCTTTGCACATTCATTTGAAGCAGCTGCTTATTTTTGTGCAGCATATGGCCTAATCCGCTATATGTTTGCAGATCGTTATTTAACCAAAGATGAACTGTTTGCTGCGGGTGCGGTATTTACCCTGATCGCATGGGGATTTGCCTTCTTATACAGTATCTGTCAATTGATGGTTCCACAGAGCTTTCAAAACCCAAATCATGTTGCAGACTACCAATCTTGGCTGGATTTATTGTTCATTAGTTTTAGTCTGCAATCGGCAACAGGATTGTCCGATTTGATTCCTGTTGCGCCTGCTGCACGGGTGATTTCAATGTTGCAAATGTTCTGTGGCGTGATGTATTTTGCCCTGATCGTCTCACGGATGATTGCCCTGCAATATATTGAAAATAAACCAAAATCATGAACTAATGATCTTGTTACATTTAGTAAATTGTTGAAAATGTTAATTTAAATTATAATGTGGCCTGAATCCAATCGCTGTTCTACAGGATTCGTCTTTTTTCACACCTGTGAATGCCTTTTTTTGACTTTAAAAAGTCTGTCCATTGAGTATAAAAACCTGGGGGAAATATGCCTTCCAAAAAAATCACTTGGTTTGACAATGTCAATCCAAATGTTTTCTTGAGCACTGTTGGAATTATTGCGCTTTTTTTAGCCGTTGTTGTCTTTGCACCAAATGCCTTTGAACTGATTACTCAAAGGATGAACCGCTGGATCACCGATTCATTTAGTTGGTTCTATGTTTTATCTGTCGCAATATTTTTAATTGTGCTGATTTTTATTGCCTTTTCTGACATGGGTAAAATCAAACTTGGACCTGATCATAGTCAGCCTGAGTATAGTAATGGGTCATGGTTTGCCATGCTATTTACTGCGGGTATGGGGATCGGGTTAATGTTCTTCAGTGTTGCAGAACCTGTCATGCATTATGTCAATCCACCTGCTGGTGATCCACAAACCATTGAATCTGCACAAGAAGCAATGAGAATTACCTTTTTTCATTGGGGCTTACATGCTTGGGCTATCTATGCAGTTGTTGGCTTAACGCTGGCTTATTTTGCTTTTCGCTATAACTTGCCACTCAAAGTTCGTTCGGGTTTGTTTCCGATTATTGGTCAACGAATTCATGGCCCAATCGGAGATGCGGTCGATACTTTTGCCACCATTGGTACGGTATTTGGTGTGGCTACCACGTTAGGATTTGGGGTAACGCAAATTAACTCTGGCTTAAATTATTTATTTGGCTGGGAAAGTAATATTAGCACCCAAATCTTTTTGATTATTGTGGTGAGTACGCTGGCTTCGTTGTCGGTTTTCCTCGGATTAGACAAAGGAATTAAACGACTCTCTGAACTGAATCTGATTTTAGCTTTGGTATTGTTAGGCTTTGTATTCCTCGCCAGTTCCAGTATTTATATCCTACAAGCAACCATTCAAAACGCTGGACAATATATTTCGAATTTGTTTAGCATGACCTTTAATTTATATGCTTATCAATCAAATGGCTGGATTGGTGGTTGGACCATCATGTATTGGGCATGGTGGATTTCTTGGTCACCATTTGTTGGTATGTTTATTGCGCGTGTTTCAAAAGGTCGAACCATTCGAGAGTTTATTGTTGGGGTACTGCTTATTCCGACAGGCTTTACCTTGATCTGGATGGGTTTTATTGGCAATGCTGCCTTGTTCAGTATTATGGAACAAGGGCAGGTTGGGCTAATTTCTGCGGTACAAAAAGATTCATCAGTTGCATTGTTTGAATTTTTAACCCATCTGCCTTTTTCAGGTGTGTTTAGTCTTATTGCAACACTGCTGGTGGTCTTGTTCTTCGTTACCTCCGCGGATTCTGGTGCATTGGTGACCGATTATCTCACTGCGAAAACAGAAAATTCGCCGATATGGCAACGCTTGTTCTGGACTGTTTTAATGGCGGTCTTGTCGATCATTCTTTTAATGGTTGGTGGGCTAGGCGCGCTACAATCGGCCACCATGATGAGTGCACTACCATTCACTTTTATTATGCTGCTGTTGTGTTGGGGCTTAGTCAAAGCATTGCGCTTAGATGTCACCAAAATGCAGGCTTTACAAGTGGCAAGAATCACGCCGAGAGCTGTGCAAAACCCACGCAGCTGGCAGCAACGTTTAGGCTTAATCATGCACTATCCGCATACGCTGGCTGAAGTACAACACTATATTCAGGTTGATGTGATTAAGGCTTTTGAAAGTATTCGTTTTGAGTTTAAACGCCGTGATTTAAATGTGGTGACTAAAGAAACTGAAGACGGTGTTCAACTGAGTGTGGATCATCATGATGAGTTCAATTTTATCTATAAAGTCATTGCACGCAAAATGGTTGCGCCAAGCTTTATGATGAATGAAGAACATCAGGAAACCGATGATTTTTATCAAGCAGAAATATTTTTAAGAGAAGGTGGTCAAAACTATGATGTGATGGAGTGGACGCAAGAAGACTTGATTCAAGACATCATTGACCAATATGAACGTCATCTACATTTCTTAAATGTACTGAGAAACTAAGTTGTTTATTTAAAAACAAAGGCAATAAAAAAGGACTCGTATGAGTCCTTTTTTTGATTCAATTTCTAAGCAACTTAGAAACGGAATTTAGCGTTTAAGCCAACAGTTTGCGTATCACCAACATAGGCAACAGGTTGATCTTTTTTCGCTTCGTAGTTTGCATTTACGTAGCTTGCACCAACTGCAATCGCAGGAGTGATGAAGTAGTTTACGTTTGCACCCCAAGCTGAATCTGGAGAACCTTCGTAGCTAGATGCTGCGTAAGAAGCACCAACGCTTAATTGTGGGTTCAAATAGAAATCAGTTTTGAACTGGTATGCAGTCGCATCACCATAGATAATGCCTGATTCAAACGCTAAAGACATATTTGTACCGTCAATACCGCCAACGTATTTAGCACGTGCAGTGATTGCGTCTTGGTCTTCACCAATTGTTGCAGCTTCAGCAGTCGCTTTAGCAACGCCGTTACCCATAACATTGAATGCATCTAAAGCAACTTGGTCAGCAACGTTAGTATAACCAACAGCGACTAAGAAGTTTTGAGTAGGAAGAGCACCCACTTCTAATGCAAAACGATCGCCTTGATCATTTGACCAGCCATTTTTACCGTCAAGGATTGTGTGGCTATAAGAAGCACTTGCATATGCAGGTACATATGGAGTAGGAACATAAAGTTCAGCTTTAGCGCCGTAGTTATGTGCAACTACATCAGCGTCTAATTCGCCATAGTTATATGCTAAAGAAACATTCGAAGCTTGGTTTAAGAACGCCGCTTCAGCCAATGGACCTTTTGAAGAGTCAACATTTTTGAAGTAGTAAGTACCTTGCAAACCGCCAGTGAAATCTTTGTCATTTACAGTTGTATCGATATACTCTGATTGACCTTGAATTTCAAATTGGTATGCTTGAGCGCCGGTCATGGCTAATAATAAAGCAGTGGCTAAACCGAGTTTTTTCATAATCTTTTCCAATAGGAGAAATTGGTGAAACAGACGGCATTGTATTGTAACAAGATATTAAGTCAATGACGTTTAAGGCCGCTGTTTACAAAGTAGATACATGAAATTTACATTGTTTAAAAAACGTACATTTGAACAGCTTTACGTCAACCTGGAAAAAAACTTAATTAGAACAACAGACTAAATTCAGACAAAAGTTTTATTTCATATAAAACAGAGATCAAATTGTTAAATTAATACATTTATTTTATTGTTTATTTGTGTTTTTTGATCGATATTACCGATGGTTGTTTTGCGATCAATGTCAAGAAAATGTCATTAAATTCTGCTTATTTTTAGAATTAATTTGTGATTGTATAATCATTTCATGTGAATATTGTTGTTTTATTCTCAATTATTTATAAAAACGATAATTAATTTATATCCGATCAATTTAATAGGTTTTACAAAGTAAAAGATATTTTGGATAATGAGTCAATAAAGTTCATTCATTTTAAATGAATTTTTTTGAGATTTTGAGTTTATATGCCCAGCTTTCCCCAAGGTTGGGCTTTTTTTATTTAAAAATTCAAAGCAAATCGCATTAAATAGATCATAAAAATATTGCACCAATATATAGCATAAATAAGCAAAAGATGAATTATGTTGGCATGATTCTTGCCAAAAAAAATCCCAATTTTCAAAGAAAACTGGGATTTTTCGCCAAAATCTGGAGCAAATCAATAAATTCTGCTGAGGAATATTAATAAATTGCCCTAATGAGGTGCATTATGCACCAATATATTGCACATGTAAATATTTTCTTACATTCAATTTAAAAAATAATTCATGGGCTCATCTACACTATTTCAGATAGAGTCGATGCCTAAGTAAAGTTTATGAGTAATAACATATTTAAAATAAAAAGCAGTGTATTGATCATCCTGAGTAGTTTGGCTTTTTCAGGTTGTGTTTCGAAGCTTAATTTGTATGATCCAGCTTCATCACAAAGAACAAGTGAAATTCCGTTGTTGTTTAATTATGCGCAAACTCAAGCCGTCTTTGTGACTTATGACGGAACTCAATTTAAACGCTATGGGAATGATTTAAATAGAGCCAAGACTGCGTATATTCCAGCCTCTACTTTTAAAATGTTGAATGCCTTAATTGGTTTGCAACATGCGAAAACGACAAATACAGAAGTATTTAAGTGGAATGGTGAAAAAAGATCTTTTCCCGCATGGGAAAAAGATATGACCTTGGCACAAGCAATGCAGGCTTCCGCCGTACCTGTATATCAGGAGTTGGCACGACGTATTGGTTTGGATTTGATGAGTCAAGAAGTCAAACGTGTTGGTTTTGGTAATACACAAATTGGTCAACAGGTGGATAATTTCTGGTTGGTTGGTCCATTGAAAATCACCCCAGAGCAAGAAGCTAAATTTGCTTATCAATTGGCAAAGAAAACATTGCCTTTTGATGATGCTGTACAACAGCAAGTCAAAGATATGCTTTATGTCGAAAGACGTGGTGATTCCAAGCTCTATGCCAAAAGTGGCTGGGGAATGGATGTTGAGCCACAAGTGGGTTGGTATACAGGATGGATAGAACAGCCGAATGGTCAGATCACCGCTTTTGCTTTAAATATGCACATGCAGACAGGAGATGATCCTGCCGAACGTAAGCAACTGACATTAAGTATCTTAGATAAATTAGGCTTATTCTTTTATTTGAGATAAATGCAGTAGGTAAAAAAATGCCCAGTTTATTGGGGGAAACTGGGCAATAAAAAAGATATATTTTCAAATAATGAGAATTTCTATCTGAGTCTAATTTTATGCAAATTCTATTTATATGTAAAATGTGAATTTTGAATATTACTCATCTATAAAAACGATAATATAAAGCAGTTGAACGCTGTAGATTAAACTTGATTATGTGGAGTAGTTTATGTGTATATATTCTATAATATAAACAAAATTTTTTAGCTTTATTACGATATAACTTCCCACAGGACCATGGTGATGGTGCATGAACTCAGATCAGAACAAATAAGCACGCGTTTGCTTATCCTCATGTCAGTCATCATTTTGTCTGTTTTGTTAATTGCTGTTCCACAAATCATCAGTAATTATCGAGAGTATAGCCGAGCAAATCGAGCTTTAGTCAATATTCAAGCCTTGCAAGTTTTTGCTGAAACATCCAATAAAATTTCACGGGAAAGAGCGCCAACAAATAAAGCAATGTCGAGCTCGACAGCAAATTTTCCAGACAGAATAAAAGAATTGCAGGACTATCGTAAGGACGTAGATCAACAGATTAATTTAACCGTAGAGACCTTAAACAAGGCGGGGTTTACCAGTTTGGCGGATCAAGTAGATGTTCAATTAAGACATGATTTGAACATCGCCCGTAAACAAGTCGATGCTTATTTAGCCTTGCCGTTAAAAGAACGTAATTCAGTGCAAATGGATCAAGTGATTCAGGGAATGTTTCGGGCATGGGACAGTTGTAGAGCCATGTTGCAGCAATTAATTAACCATTCAAAAAAGAATAATAGCGATGTGACGGATTATGCTTCAATTGTGCTGATATTGGCTGATTTACGTGATCAATCTGGACGAGTCGCGTCCAATATCATGGCACCCCTAAGCTTTTCCGAACCATTGCCTGAATATAACAAAGCACGCTCATTACAAACGCAAGAACAGGTTAAATATTTATGGCGTTTGATGGATACCATGCAAATAGAATCCTTAAAAACCCCTGAGTATCTTTATTTATATGGTCAAGTAAAAACTCAATTTATTGACCAAGGTTTACCCATTGTAAATCGTTTGGTGCAAGAGAGTAGAAATCAGCAGCCTTATTTTTTAACGGCAAACCAACTGACAGATGCAATCGTGGATAAGTTTACCACGGTGGTAAATTTACAAAAATATCTACTTGAAACCCACGCCTTAAGTGCGCGTCATCGAATGGAATCGGAGCAACGTCAATTTTTTATCACTTTATTTATTTCTCTTTTGTCATTGTCGGTAGCAGTTTTTACGATGTTATATACACGTAAAAAGTTATTTGAACCCTTGATATATGCAAGAAATATGATCTTAGAGTTATCACAAGTTCAAGAGCGTGATTATATAGGTGCAGCTTCGATACAAACCAAAGAGGTGCATACCCTAACCGATGCATTGGATAAATTAAAAGAAATGCTCAAGCAACGCGATGCTTTTGAATTTCAATTACAAAATAGTGCCAACACCGACAGCTTAACCGGTGTTTCAAATCGACTCGCTTTAGAGGTTTATTTAAAAAATATCGCAACACAACCTGATCGCTTTCAAGAGTTGACCTTGATCATGGTGGATATTGATAATTTTAAATATGTGAATGATCGCTTTGGACATATTTTAGGTGATTCGGTTATTGTTGAAATTGCTCGATGTTTAAAAGCAAATATTGCGCAATCCGATTTAATTGTACGTTTTGGTGGTGATGAGTTTTTGATTTTAATTGATCGCATCCAATGGGATTGGGCATTACAAATTTCTGAAAGTATTTTGGCTGATGTATCACGGTTAAATTTTAATAGTTCGATGTCTAACGAACAGCTGAATGTTTCTGTCAGTATTGGCGTGGCAACAGGGGCTGAAAGTTGGGAAGCTTTGTTTAATCGGGCAGATGCATCGCTATTTAAAGCCAAAGCACAAGGTCGAAATAAAGTTGTGGGATGATCGATAGGGTATCTTGATGATGATTAACCCGTTTGAAAATGTTGATTTATCGTCAGCATTTAATGATAAAAATACTGAATTATTTTGAAGTGACTTTAAGCAACTCAGCATACAATTGATTTAAAAATCGTTGCTGTTCGGCATTGTCTTTAAAGTAGCGTTGATAAAGCACACTACAGCTTTCCACATCAACAATATTACTTGGATTAAATGACCAATCCTCTGTATTTTTAATACTAATCCCTAGATCATCACCACAACGTTGCCACTGTTTGGAGAAGCCAGATTTTTGATTGGGAGCAAGCTGCTTAAATTCTGCGTTAAGGCTAAAGCCGCGCATTTCTGAGTTGCTGAATTTGTTGATCGCACTGATTGGCACACCAGCCCATATAATGGTTTGTCCACTCGGCAATGAGATGCCTTTCAGTTTACTTTCATTCATTAACTGACTTTGTCTGCCTGTTTTAAAGCCCTGTTTTTCATAGGCCAAAGTTGAGCCAGCAGGAAGCTGTATTTTTTTAATCAGTAAGGGTTGGGTGGTTATAAAATAAGGATTGTCGGGTCTGCCATTACCACCCGCAATGTTTATGCTACAACTGCTGAGTAAACAGATACTTGGGACTAAAAGGCATGAGTAAAGAAGCTTCATAAGGAAAATATCCTGTGCTATGCATTGATCTTGCCTTGTTTAAATTAGAAATGCAAAATTTGCTTTAAAAAATCCCAAAATTAAGCAGATGATTATTGAAATATAGGATGAAAAAAGGCTGAGAATCTGAGTTTTATAAAAATTATATGAGCTATTTAATTTCGAGCTTAGCTGATTAATCTCCTCCTAAGTCCTGTGGGATAAAGAGAGAAACTCCCTCCTTATTTAAAGGAGGGAAGGGAAGATGCAGTGAATTACTTTAACAACGGCTTTAAGAATTTCGCTGTATGTGAAACTTTAGATTTCACCACCTGTTCTGGGGTACCTTCCGCAATAATCTGACCACCACCTGCACCACCTTCAGGGCCTAAATCAATCACCCAGTCCGCCGTCTTAATCACATCGAGATTATGCTCAATCACAACAATGGTATTGCCCTTATTGCGTAGTTCATGAAGAATATCGAGCAGTTTGGCAATATCGTGGAAATGCAAACCAGTGGTTGGTTCATCCAGTACATACAAGGTTTTACCTGTATCACGCTTTGCTAGCTCACGTGCCAGTTTGACTCGTTGCGCTTCACCACCAGATAACGTTGTTGCAGACTGACCTAAGCGGATATAGCCTAACCCGACTTGGTTTAAGGTTTCCAAACGACGGTGAATCACAGGGATTGCATCAAAGAAATGCATCGCATCTTCGACAGTCATTTCCAATACATCAGAAATATTTTTGCCTTTATAACCAACTTCCAAAGTTTCACGGTTATAGCGCTGACCATGGCAGTTATCACAAGGCACGTACATATCGGGTAAGAAGTGCATGGCAACTTTGATCATACCATCCCCCTCACACACCTCACAGCGCCCGCCTTTGACGTTAAATGAGAAACGACCTGCAGCATAACCACGGGCTTTGGCTTCAGGGGTTTGTGCAAACAATTCACGAATCGGGGTAAACAAACCGGTATATGTCGCTGGGTTGGAACGTGGAGTACGTCCAATAGGGCTTTGGTCAATGTCTACCACTTTATCAAGGAACTGTAAGCCATCAATCGAATCAAACTTTTCAGCAGTTAAGGTGGTTGCACCATTTAATTGCGTTGCAGCAAGTGGTAACAGGGTACGGTTAATTAAGGTTGATTTACCTGAACCCGAAACACCTGTCACACAAGTCATCACACCTAAAGGAATCGTCAAATCAACATTTTGTAAGTTATGCCCTGATGCGCCCATCAGTTTAATTTGTTCTTCAGGCTTAGGTGGTTTAACCCGCTCTTTGGGCACCGCAATTTTTAACTTACCAGATAGGTATTTTCCTGTCAGTGAGTTCTCATTGGCTGCGAGTTCATCATAGGTTCCCTCGGCAATGATATGACCGCCATGTACACCAGCCCCCGGACCGATATCAATAATATGGTCTGCTGCACGAATTGCATCTTCATCATGCTCAACCACTAAAACTGTATTACCCAGATCACGCAAACGAACCAGTGTTTCAAGTAAACGATCATTATCACGTTGGTGTAAACCAATGGATGGCTCATCTAAAACGTACATCACCCCCATTAGACCAGCACCAATTTGTGAGGCTAGGCGGATACGTTGTGCTTCACCACCTGAAAGCGTTTCAGCAGAGCGAGACAGGCTTAAATAATTTAAACCGACTGATACAAGAAAGTGCAAACGCTCGCGAATTTCTTTAAAAATCTTATCGGCAATTTCACCTTTGGCACCTTCAAGATTTAAATCTTGATAGTAGCTTTCAGCATCACCAATCGACATTTTGGTAATTTGGGCAATAGTTTTGTCTTTAACACGCACATGACGTGAAATTTCATTTAAACGTGAACCGCCACAAGCATCACAAGCGGCATTGGATAAATACTGCGCCAGATCATCACGGACATAATTAGATTCAGTTTCACGATAACGACGCTCTAAATGAGGCAAAATGCCTTCAAAAGGTTGTACACGATTGTGTTTACGACCACGCTCATCGATATAGCTAAGATCGACTTTTTCTTTTCCTGTACCATAAAGAAATTTCTTTTTTGTATCAGCATCGAGTTCATTCCAAGGCGTGTCTAAAGAAAACCCAAAATGATCTGCAACTTTCTGAATCATGCTGTAATAGTATGGACGTTGTCTGTCCCAGCCGCGGATTGCGCCTTGGCTAATAGAAACATCTGGACTTGGAATGAGTTTTTCAGCACTGAAATGACTACGAGTACCTAAACCGTCGCAGACAGGACAGGCACCAAATGGATTATTGAACGAGAACAAACGTGGTTCGAGTTCAGCAACAGCACGGTCGCATTCAGGGCATGAATGTTTTGCTGAAAATACACGGTCAGGATGTTCACCACCCATCCACGATAAAATCGCCAGATCACTGCCTAAACGTAAGGCTGTTTCAAAGCTTTCGGCAATTCGGTTACCTAAGTCATCACGGACTTTAAAGCGGTCAACCACAACTTCAATGGTGTGCTTTTTCTTTTTATCGAGTTCTGGTGGTGTATCGATATCAATCACTTCACCATCCACGCGCGCGCGGACAAAACCTTGGCTTTGTAATTGCTCAAACAGGTTGCTGTATTCGCCTTTACGCTCACGAACAACTGGTGCAAGGAGCATCAACGCTGTACCTTCTTCCAGTCCTTTCACTGCATCGACCATTTCAGAAACAGTTTGTGCAACCATCGGCAAGTCATGCTCTGGGCAGTAAGGTGTACCAACGCGTGCATAGAGTAAACGTAAATAGTCGTAGATTTCAGTAATGGTTCCCACGGTTGAACGTGGGTTATGGCTGGTAGATTTCTGTTCAATCGCAATCGCAGGGCTTAAACCTTCAATTGAATCAACTTCAGGCTTTTCCATTTGTGAAAGGAACTGACGTGCATAAGCAGATAAAGATTCGACATAACGGCGCTGACCCTCTGCATATAAGGTATCGAAAGCCAGAGATGATTTCCCTGAGCCTGAGAGTCCTGTGATGACCACAAACTTGTCACGTGGAATATCGAGTGACACATTTTTTAAATTATGGGTACGTGCGCCTCGAATACGGATATGACTTTGACTCATAAAAGCTTTCTCGAAATTATGCGAATTAAAGGGGTATATGATAGCGATTTAATTTTGTTCAAGCTGTAAAAAATAGTTTTTAAACGACAAATTGTGTCATGTAACTGACCATTTAAAACTGTGATGGAGTTTGAGTTTTTGAATAAAATAATAAGATTCATATGTTTATGATAGTTTTAAACAATTCTTAGGGTCGCATTCAGCTACTTTAAAATCAAAGCTATAATTTATTTAAAATAAGTCATTGAAGAAAAATGAGATATGCAGTCAGTTTTTTGATGCTGTGCTGATTTCTGAATACTTATTTCGATATTGCATAGGGTAGAACGAATAAACCAGATCAGCTTCAAGATTGGTCCTGTGATGCAATCAATAACCACTTATCTAAAAAAGAGAATTGTTAGACAAGGTTTCTGTGATTAACCATTGTTTTTATTATAAAATATGTGATATCTATCGCACTTGTGGAGGGCTTGAAAATGAATATACGAAAAATTATATCAGTTATTTGTTTTGCATTTTCTTGCAATGTCTTGGCTGGCGAGACTTCACAAGTTTTATTTGATCAAGTGTTAAATTTAAAACCCAATCAATTGTACGAATTAGAATTAGAAGATGTACAAGCGGGGGATCAGATTTGGACCGCGGTTTATTTGGTTGGGCGACAAAATTATCCGGGACTTACTGCAAAAGTTGAGTTTGTCATGGACAATCAAGGTTTGTTAAATAAAGCCAATCCAAGTGAGCATGCTGTATACCAAGCACTGATCGCAGAAAATTTGACGCAAACTAATCAATATTCATTCAAGCAATTCAAAGGCTTAAAGACATTCATTGAAGATACGTCAGAACAGCTGATTACAGATCCAATATTGGAAAAAACAGATAGCATTCGTATTTATAGTCAAGTGAATGATTGGATCCCTGAATACAACACTTATGAACCCACCAAAGTGAAATTTGGCATTCAAAACCCTTTGGATTTTGACATTGTTGCGGCTTATGTTTTGGTGGGCAAAGGCGAAAAGCCTGCTGAACTCAGTGAATTAAATTTTAAAAATATTCAACCCACTTATGCCTCACCTTTACCGCCAGTACAAGCCAATTTTACCCAAGCTGAAGTGAATAAATCTGAGACTCACTTGAGTAGAAATGAGCTAAAGTTTATCTTTTTTATACTGATGGCTATTGTTATGGGCTTGGTTGCTTTTATTAACCGTGGCAAATTAAAACGCGCTTTTTAAACGCGTAACTTCTACGTCACTAAATTTCTAATATTTTAGATTTCAAATTTACACGCTTGGCGTAAACTCTTGCACTGATCATGTGTTCGAGTAATTTTAGATGTTGTCCTTATTTTTGAAATGTATTCTGGGTGCAGCAGTGGTTTTGTTGATTTCAATTCTTTCAAAAAGTAAGGCATTTTATATTGCAGGTTTAGTCCCACTTTTTCCAACATTTGCATTGATCGCACATGTGATTGTAGCGCAGGAAAAAGGTGCTGAAGCTTTAAAGCAAACAGCATTATTCGGGCTGTGGTCATTGATTCCGTATCTCATTTATTTGCTCACGGTCTATTTACTGGCAACTAAGCTTTCGATGTGGTCTTGTTTAGGGATTGCAACGTTATGCTGGATTGTAGCTGCTGCGGTTTTGATTTATGCATGGCAATTGTTTCAGAATGGATCGATTTTATGATTTATTGAATTAATAAAAAAGAGTTGCAATGAATACTTTTGAGTTGATTGTAAAGTTAATGAGCCTTTGATCAAGGCTCATTTTTTAAGGATATATTTTAATAATCAGCTGTTTAAACAATAAACTGTTTTGGGCTTTCTAGGTTCTTAATGGCATTGTAAATTTGATCTGCATGATTACACACAATCAGTTTTGCCCGATGTTGAGGCGGTAAAAAACCTTCAATAACAGCATGGTCTAATTGCGCAATCAAATGGTCATAGAAACCATTGACGTTATATAACATCATCGGTTTTTGATGTTGATTCAATTGTCCCCATGTCGCGACTTCTAGAATTTCCTCAAAGGTACCAAAGCCACCTGGCAGTGCGACAAAAGCACTTGCACGTTCAGCCATCATTGCTTTACGTTCATGCATGTTTTGCACAATATGTAATTCTGTTAATTGGTTATGGGCAATTTCATAATCCAGCATAAATTCGGGAATAACACCAACAACATCACCACCATGTTCCGTGACCGTATCTGCAACTTGGCCCATTAAGCCAATACTTGCACCACCATAGACGATTCCAAAACCTTGTTCTGCGATGCCTTGGGCAAGTTGGATGGCTTTTTCTCGATAGGTAGGGTTATTTCCAGGTCGGGAGCCACAATAGAGAGCGATTAAACATTGTGTGGCTTTATGTTGTTGTTGATCTAATTCGAAAGGTTTATTCATCATTACAGGCAATACACTATTCATAATTTATTTTTTCACCTTAACTTATCATGTTCTTATACATTTCTACTACTTTAAGTAAGAAATGTGACAAAAACATGTTGTGTTATCGGCGCTTTTGCAATGATTTGTATCGCTTTGATTTTGTATTTAATTTTAGGTAAATCAGTAAAAATCCTGATAAATGAGATGAAATTCCTGTCTGGATTGCCTATAATTAACGCTTATTTATCAACAAATGAATCATCATGGGTAGTGGTTGTAGTCGCTCCGAAAATGCACAATCTTTAGACAAAATAATAGTTCAAAATACACTAAAGTTTTCTTCTCAATTCCGAAATTTACAGTTCTCACATGCTGAAAATAGCTATTGCACATTTTCAATGGAGCAAGATCAATGATACTTGAGTGGATGTCTGATCCTTCTGCATGGGTTGGTCTTGCAACTTTAGTTGTTTTAGAAATCGTTTTGGGTATTGATAACCTTGTATTTATTGCAATTTTGGCAGAAAAGCTTCCGCCTGAACAACGTGATAAAGCAAGGATTATTGGGCTTTTACTTGCTCTCTGTATGCGGATGGTGTTACTGGCATCTATTGCATGGGTGGTGACATTAACCGAACCATTATTCCATCTCTTTGAGCATGCTTTTTCTGGGCGTGATCTGATCTTGCTGTTTGGTGGTGTGTTCTTATTGTTTAAAGGCACAATGGAACTACATGAGCGCCTTGAAGGTGGTCAGGATCTTAAAGAAGAAAATCCTGTACATGCTGTATTTTGGATGGTCATTGTTCAAATTGTTGTTTTAGATGCAGTATTCTCCCTCGATAGTGTGATCACCGCTGTGGGAATGGTGAAAGAACTTTCAGTGATGATGATCGCTGTGGTGATTGCTGTAGCTATTATGCTGTGGGCATCAAAAGCCTTGATGGACTTTGTCAATAAGCACCCGACAGTAGTGATTCTATGTCTTGGCTTTTTGATGATGATTGGTTTTTCATTGATCGTCGAAGGTTTTGGTTATCACATTCCAAAAGGTTACTTATATGCAGCGATTGGTTTCTCGGTACTGATCGAGTTTATGAACCAAACCATGCGTAAAAACCAAGAGAAAATGGTGACAACGACCGACTTACGTTTCCGTACAGCTTCAGCAGTCTTGAAAATGTTAGGTGGAAAAAGTGCCGATAGTCAAAATGGTAAAGCGGATGATGTGATCGCAACACAAGCACTGGCAGATGAAATTTTTGATGATGAAAATGGCGCTTACCATAGTGTTATGGTTCAAGGGGTCTTGGGACTATCAGAACGTCCTGTAAAATCGGTCATGACACCGCGCCCTGAATTAGAATGGTTAGATTTGGATGAAGACGAAGCCAGCATTAAAGAAAATTTGATGGCAATGTCACATTCACGTTTAATTTTGGCCCATGGTGAATTGGATAATATTGCGGGTATTGTTTTAACCCATAAAGTTTTAAATGATTATATCGAAACGGGTGTTTTAAATTTTGAAAAACACTTACGCGAACCTGTGATTGTGCATGAAAATGCGCAAGTATTGATGGTGATGGAGCAACTTCGTCAGGCACCCTTACAAATGGCGATTGTATTAAATGAATATGGGTCAATTGAAGGGATTGCAACGCCGATTGATGTGCTTGAAGCAATCGCAGGCGAGTTCCCTGATGAAGATGAACTAGAAGCTGCTGCGGAAAGTCTTGAAGATGGTTCGTTGATCCTTGAAGGTTCAACCGATATTCGTCATGTTTCTTTGCTGTTAGGTCGTGATTTAGTCGATGAGTCAGAACAATACTCAACCCTTTCGGGTTATATCTTGTTCCATCTCGGGCGTTTGCCTGAAAATGGTCAAAAGCTTCAAGTCGATGGTTATGAGTTTGAAGTGGTAACGATGGATGGGCATAAGATTGAGAAGGTGCATATTATGGCATTAACAAAATCTAAAGATGCTGAGTCCTAATGGATTTGTTGTAATGAAGCCAGTCGAAAGACTGGCTTCTTGCTATCTGGTCATTGCGAATAATGATTTAAACCATATCGTTAAAATGATGTCCAGATGACATCATTCATATTGAAAGAATAGGTTTCGATTTCCTGCTGGGTTGGATTATCATTGAACCTATTCAGATCTTGAGTATTTTCATGTCCAATCTATCCTGTCCATGTGGTTCAGTGCTTTATGCTGAATGTTGTCAGCCGCTACATTTGGGTCAGAACAAAGCCAAGACAGCGGCACAGTTGATGCGTTCGCGTTATAGCGCTTTTGCCAAACATGAGATTGATTATATTGTTCAGACCACTGCGCTTGGACAGCAGCAAGCTTTGGATGTTAAAGCGATTTCAGACTGGAGCAAAGCCAATCAATGGCTCAGTCTTGAAGTGGTGCAAGCCCAAGAAAAGCTCGATAAAAATCATGCTCAAGTTGAATTTAAAGCACATTTCCACGATGGTCAGCAGGCTCAAATACACCATGAAGTTTCACACTTTGTCCAGCATGCTGGTGTATGGTATTTCTTAGATCCAACCACAGATCAGCCTATCACCATGAAACAGCCATGTATTTGTGGATCCGCCAAAAAATTTAAGCAATGTTGCGCACAATTTTTATAACTTTTAGTTCATTTTTGACTTAAAATAGCGCGCATCTTTTCCCATCAGTGGATGAAGGGCAATGTTACTGACGATTATTTATATTATAGCCATTACAGCAGAAGCCATGACTGGAGCGTTGTCCGCAGGACGACGCAGTATGGACTGGTTTGGGGTGATACTGATTGCCTGTGTCACTGCACTCGGTGGTGGTTCTGTGCGAGATGTTTTACTTGGACATTATCCACTGACTTGGGTCAAACATCCTGAATACCTTGTTCTGACATGCTGTGCTGCCTTTGTCACCATTATTATTGCTAAATGGATGAAGCATTTACATTCAATTTTCTTATTGTTGGATGCTTTAGGCTTAATTGGTTTTACCATTATTGGCTGTCAAATTGCCTTGCAAATGGGACATGGTTTTGTGGTTTCCGCCGTTGCTGGGGTGTTAACAGGGGTATCTGGTGGTATTCTACGAGATATTCTGTGTAACGATGTTCCGTTGGTATTCCGTCGTGAACTGTATGCGTCGATTTCCTTTGTTGCAGTGATTTTCTATTGGTTCTGTATAGATTTCGGTTTATCGCTTGAAATTACCGTGGTTTCTACTTTAGTTTTTGGTTTTGCATTACGTTGTGTGGCGATTTATTTTGGTTTGGAAATGCCGAAATTTATCTATAAAGATGATGATGAACAATCGGCATCTTCTAAAGATGAGTCCTAAGGATAGATGCTTGAACAGCAGTTATTGATTGTGAATCTCTGCATTTAACTTTGAGCTTGGTATGTCATATCAGATTCATCAAAATATTAAACTTGAAAAATTTACTGACCTAGATTTTGCTGTGTATTTTGAATTGGTCAAAAATATTAAAGTCATGCAAATGATTACCGAGCGAGCATTAACGCTTGAGGAAGCGCATACCGAATTTGCCAAGATTTTATCCAAGAATGCCTATGATGTGGCATTGGGAAATTATAAAATTCTTGATGCTCAAACAAATCACTTTATCGGTTTAGCTAAACTCGAGTTGGATCAGCCAACAGCAACAACTGCGGAATTGGGTTATATGCTTTTACCCGAATATTGGGGGAAAGGTATTGCCAGTCAAGTTGTTACATTTTTAATTGAGCATGCAAAACAACAAGCATATTTAAAGGATCTCATGGCTATTATTGATCCCGAAAATATAGCTTCAAGAAAAATATTGATAAACAATGGTTTCCATTCTCAAGAGTTTAAAGATTTTGACGGACTAGCAGGAGAAATTCTGCTGTTCAGTCTTTAAAATTAAACAGCGAGCCAAAGTTGTTTCTGCTTTTACATATTTGTTGAGTGCATTATGGATTTAGTATCACGTGTACAACGCTTACCCATAGGTAAATTTCACTATACCTTACTCTGGGTGATCGGACTGGGCTGGATGTTTGATGCCATGGATACAGGACTGATCTCCTTTATTCTCACCAAAATGGCAGAAGAATGGCAAATGACCCCTACTGAAAAAGGTTGGGTGGTCTCCATTGGCTTTGTAGGTATGGCAATTGGTGCTGTATTTTCAGGTGGCTTGGCTGATCGAATTGGTCGTAGAACAGTCTTTGCGATTACCTTAGTGACCTATAGCATTGCAACCGCGTTATGTGCTTTTGCACCGAATCTGACTTGGTTATTGGTATTCCGTTTTATTGTCGGCTTAGGGCTGGGTGGGCAACTTCCTGTGGCGGTGACTTTGGTCAGCGAATATATCCCCGCTCAAGTACGTGGTCGATTTATTGTACTTTTAGAAAGTTTTTGGGGACTTGGCTGGCTTGTTGCCGCGCTTATTTCTTATTTTGTGATTCCTGATTATGGTTGGCATATTGCATTTTTGATTGGTGGTTTACCTGCAATTTATGTTTTTATGATTCTCAAAAAAGTGCCTGAATCGGTCCCTTATTTGATTAATCGTGGACGAATTGAAGAAGCCCATGCACTGGTACAGAAACTGGAACGGCAGTGTGGTGTAGAAGTGATTGAAACCATTGAAGTCAAATCTGTTTCAGCAAAACAAACGATTTCATTTTCACAGCTTTGGTCAGGTGCTTTTGCACGTCGTACTTTGATGCTGTGGTTGATTTGGTTTGGTATCGTCTATTCTTATTATGGCATTTTTACTTGGTTACCAAGTTTGCTGGTCAAGCAGGGCTATACCATTGTGCAGTCATTTGAATATGTACTCGGGATGATTTTGGCACAATTACCGGGTTATGTGGCTGCGGCTTGGTTGGTGGAAAAGCTTGGACGTAAAGCAACCCTCGCTGGTTTTATTGGTCTGTGTGCGCTTTCTGCTTACTTCTTTGGTCAAGCAACCTCAGTCAATATGATTATGTTGTGGGGATGCTTAATGTCGTTCTTTAATTTGGGTGCATGGGGGGTTTTATATACTTATACGCCTGAACAATATCCAACCAATATTCGTGCTTTTGGCTCAGGCTGGGCATCTGCAATCGGTCGTATGGGGGGGATTGTCGCACCGTTGGTGGTGACCCATATGATGGTGGCAAGTGATGGGTTTAGTTCAGTCTTTATGATGTTTACGATTGTACTTTTCGCTGTTGCCGCTGTGGTTTTGATCTTGGGTGAAGAAACCAAAGGTAAGACCTTAGAAGAGATTGGGTTATAGTCGTTTATTGAAATATATAAAAACATAGCGCTAAAAAAATGATAACAAAGAAAAAGTATACAATGGCTGATATAGGGTTAATCTTACCTCTCAGCCATTTTAATTTCTCTAACGTTAAAATTAAAAAACCAATCATTTATAGAGATATTATGCAATAGATCAGACCAATATTGAGGGCGAAATAATGAAAAGTAAAATTGGATTAAGCTTTTGTATTGTTTATCTTTTGCTTACCGCATTTTGCCTTTATATCGCATTAGATCCAATGACGGATAACAAAGGAAACTTTGTTTTCTTACAATTACCCATAGGTTTTCAAGTGTCGGCATTTAATGCAATTGGATTAGGCCCTTTATTCGATCGGTTGTCTTGGACGCAAGCGTATAGCTTCGTAGTTCCTGTTACTTTGCTGCTTCTATATGGGATCGGGTGGTTGTTGAGTTCGAGCATCCATTCTATACAAACGCGAAATGGACCACTTCAATAAGTTTCAGCATTTATAAATTTCATTTGAAATAAAGCGCATACCCCAATTTAAAAATAGCAGTTTAAATAAAAGTTGCTCATTTCTTAAAAAATGGATAATTTTACGTCATTAGAAAGATCTTAAGACGCAATTTGTCGTTGTAGGGTACACTTGCACTTGTGTAGTCAGACCCTGCGACTTAGCATAAGAACGTAGATACAAAACATTTATTTAGAACGCACTTATTTAGGATAAAAGGTTGTTATGACAAGCCTTGCGCATCATGCGACAGAAAATCGTTCCGTAGCAGAATTTACTGAACAAGCTTACCTCAACTATGCCATGTACGTGATTATGGATCGTGCATTGCCACACATTAGTGATGGTTTAAAACCTGTACAACGCCGTATCGTTTATGCGATGAGCGAATTGGGATTAAAACCAAGTGGTAAGCCGAAAAAGTCTGCACGTACAGTCGGTGATGTATTGGGTAAATACCATCCGCATGGTGACTCAGCCTGTTATGAGGCCATGGTGTTGATGGCACAGCCATTTAGTTATCGTTACCCATTTATTGAAGGGCAAGGGAACTGGGGTTCGCCTGATGATCCTAAATCATTCGCAGCCATGCGTTATACCGAAGCCAAACTTTCTCCTTATAGTGATTTGTTACTTTCTGAATTAGGTCAAGGGACCTGTGATTGGCAAGATAACTTTGATGGTTCAATGAAAGAGCCAGTCAATTTACCAGCGCGTGTACCAAATATTTTACTCAATGGTACCACTGGAATTGCAGTGGGAATGGCAACGGATATTCCGCCACACAATTTACGTGAAGTGGTTAAAGGTACGATTGCTTTAATCCGTAATCCAAACTTAACAGATGAAAAAATTGCAGAATATATTCCTGCACCAGACTTACCGACCAAAGCAGAAATTATTACACCACGTGATGAATTATTAAAAATTCAAATGACTGGGCGTGGTAGCTATCGTACCCGTGCAGTATATACCATTGAAAAAAATGAAATTATCATCACTGAGCTGCCATATCAAGTTTCTGGCTCGAAAGTCATCACGCAAATTGCAGATCAAATGCAAGCCAAAAAACTGCCATTGGTCAGTGACTTACGTGATGAATCAGACCATAAAAACCCAACACGTTTGGTGATTGTATTACGTTCAAATCGTATCGATGCCGATGCAGTCATGAGTCATTTGTTTGCGACAACCGATTTAGAGTCGAGCTATCGTGTCAATATGAACATGATCGGTGCTGATGGTCGTCCACAAGTCAAATCAATCCGTCGCATTTTATTAGAATGGATTGAAATTCGTAAGAGTACTGTCACACGTCGTCTGCAATATCATCTGAATAAAATTGAAAAGCGCCTACATATTCTTGGTGGTTTGATCATTGCGTATTTGAACATTGATGAAGTGATCAAAATTATTCGTGAAGAAGATCAACCTAAACCCGTGTTGATGATGCGTTTCAATATTGATGAAGTTCAGGCAGAAGCAATTTTAGAGCTTAAGTTACGCCATTTGGCAAAACTTGAAGAAATGGAAATGCGCCGTGAGCAAGAAGAACTTGAGGCCAGAGCAGCGGTGATTCGTGAACAACTTGCAAATCCAGAGTCATTAAAATCTTTGATTATCGAAGAACTTAAAGATGATGCGAAGAAGTTTGGTGATGATCGTCGTTCACCGATTGTGCAACGTGAAGAATCACAGGCCATTAGTGAACAAGATTTAATGCCTGCTGAAGCGGTAACGGTGATCCTTTCTGAGGCGGGTTGGGTTCGTGCAGCCAAAGGTCATGATATTGATGTTGAAAAATTAAATTTCCGTGCCGGTGACCAGTACTTAAGTTCAGCACAAGGTAAGTCGAATCAGAAAGTATATATTTTAGATGAAACTGGACGAAGTTATGCTTTGGCCATCAATAGTTTGCCATCGGCGCGTGGTTTAGGAGAACCGTTGAGTTCAAAACTTTCTCCAGCCAATGGTGTGGGCTTTATGCAAGTCCTGATTGAAGATGAAGAAAAAGAAATAGTTGCTGTAAGTTCAAAAGGTTATGGCTTTAAATCGCAAGCTAAACAATTGGACACCAATGCCAAAGCAGGTAAAACATTCCTGACTGTTGCTGAAAATGCGACAGCAATGCCAATCGAAGTCGTTGAAAACCATACTCATTTGGCTATACTCAGCTCAGCAGGACGCCTACTTTTAATTGAATTATCTGACTTGCCAACGCTCAATAAAGGTAAAGGAAATAAGTTGATACAACTTGAAACTAATGAGTCTGTTCAGTTTATGTTAACTTTGAATTTAGATGAAGTAATACAAGTGCTTGCAGGGCAGCAACAATTAAAATTAAAAGGGGAAGATTTACAGAAATATATCGGTAAACGCGCATCAAAAGGTCAATTGTTACCGCGCGGATATCAAAAAGCAAATAAACTGTTGATTCAAAGATAAAACTAGCATCCTTGGATTGAAATACGTTATATATGCAAAGTGTTCGTGAAAATGGATGCAATATTGAGCACAAAGAAGCCAAAAAATTATGTTCAATATTGAGAAAAACAGTTTAAAACTAAGGATTACTGATTGGAGATTATGGCATTATGGAAAAAGTTTGGTTCGCTGAATATCAAAAAACTGGGATTCCAGAAACAGTAGAATTGCCACAGGAAAATAGCTCTCTTATTGATATTTTTGAGCGTAATTTCCAAAAATTTGGTTCACGTGATGCCTTTATCTTCATGGATAAAGTGATGTCATTCAGTGATCTTGAATTGGCAAGCCGTAAATTTGCAACTTATTTGCAAAGTTTAGGTTTGGCAAAAGGTTCACGTGTTGCAGTGATGATGCCTAACGTCCTTCAGTATCCAGTTGTCGCTTTAGGTGTACTCCGTGCAGGTTTGGTACTTGTGAATGTGAATCCACTTTATACAGCACGTGAATTAGAACACCAACTTAATGATTCAGGCGCTGAAGCGTTGGTCATTGTTGAAAACTTTGCGACTGTTTATCAAGCGATTATTGGTAAAACACCAGTAAAACATGTTGTCATTGCTTCGGTTGGCGATATGTTAGGTACCTTAAAAGGTACTTTGGTTAATTTTGTTTTACGTAAAGTGCGTAAACAAATTCCAGATTGGAATATTCCAGGACATACTAAGTTTAATGCTGCATTGGCAAAAGTAAGTCCAAGTAATTATAAACGTCCAACCATGACCCTCAGTGATACTGCTGTACTTCAGTACACAGGCGGTACTACGGGTGTTTCAAAAGGAGCGGAACTTACCCACCGTAACTTAGTTGCAAACTTGTTGCAATGTGACGGTATTTTCCAAAGTAAATTTGGCCAAGGTGATGGCGCTAAAGATGATCGTATCTTCTGTGCTTTACCGCTTTATCACATCTTCGCATTTATGGTTTGTGCGATGTATGGTATGTATAAAGGTCAGGCAAATATTCTGATTCCAAATCCACGTGATTTACCTGCAGTGATTAAAGAATTACGTAAATACCAACCAGGTTTCTTCCCTGCGGTAAATACCTTGTTTAATGCGCTGGTGCATAATGAAGAATTTAGACAGCTCGACTTCAGTAAGTTAAAAATGGCGATGGGCGGTGGTATGGCCGTGTTACCGTCAACTGCTGAAGAATGGAAAAAAGTTACAGGAACCATCATTATTGAAGGTTATGGTTTATCTGAAACTTCTCCAGTCGCAACTGCAAACCCACCTGCAACGACTGAGTTTAGTGGCACAATTGGTATTCCTTTACCACTGACGGATGTTGCGATCTTAGATGATGATGGCAATCATTTGTCACAAGGCGAGCAGGGTGAAATCTCAATTCGTGGTCCTCAAGTCATGAAAGGCTATTGGAATCGTCCAGATGAAACTGCAAAAGTCATGACAGCTGACGGTTATTTCCGTACAGGTGATATTGGGATCATGGATACCCGTGGTTATTTCAAAATTGTCGATCGTAAGAAAGACATGATTTTAGTATCTGGTTTCAACGTCTATCCTTCTGAAATTGAAGAAGTGATTGCGCAACATCCTAAAGTGCTTGAAGTGGCTGCAATTGGCGTACCTGATGAAAAATCTGGTGAAGTGCCAAAACTATTTGTAGTGAAAAAAGATCCATCTTTAACCACTGAAGAAGTTCTTGAATATGCAAAAGAAAACCTAACCGGTTATAAACGTCCGCGTTATGTTGAGTTTATGGATGATTTACCAAAATCAAATGTAGGTAAAATCCTACGTAAAGATTTACGTAAATAATTGAAAAATTAAAGATAAAAAAGCGCCAATAGTGGCGCTTTTTTATCTTCGATGTAAAGTAATCGATCGCTTTATGCGGTGATTTCAACATTTATTTTTTGTGAGAACGAATATACCAACCATCAATATAGGGGCGGCTTAAGCCAACAATTGCTGTAAAGGTTAGCATAGTGCCCATTTGACGCCCTAGTGCAGAAGGATGAATACTGCCATAGCTAAAATAAATATCGATTAAACAGTATACGACAATAATAGCTAACCAAAAGTATAGATTCATACGCTTTATACCAACGGCAAAAAAAGCCACCACCAAAACAATGAGCGTTCCCAAGGTGGATTGCCAATTGTAATTTGCACAAATCACGCACAAGAGAAAAGCCAAAATTGGCAATACAATTTTAAGAATACGATCAATCTCCGCTTGTTGATGGCGCTGCTTTTCTAAAACCTCAAACAATTCATTTTGATCTGGTTGCACGTTATTGTCCTCACTACACAATTTTGCAAAACTCTGCATTTAACAAAAAATATTCTGTTCATGCCATGCTATGATAACTCGCATTAACACTTCATGAGAAAAAATCATGTCTGGGATAGATGGCATCATATATTTAATTCTAATTGCCTGTTTACTTCCTTATGTTTTTACCATTATTGCAAAAGCGTCTGGTGGTTTTAAAGCTGCTGATAATCAGAATCCCCGTGAATTTTTAGCCAAAACCACAGGTTTGGCTGCACGTGCCAATGCAGTACAACAGAATAGTTTTGAGAGCTTACCTTTATTTATTGCTGCGATTTTAATGGCAGAGTATATGGTGGTATCACAACATCTGATTATGATGTTAGGCATCGCGTATATTGTGTTACGCATTATTTATGGAATTTGCTATCTGGCGAATATTTCAGCGCTACGTACCATTATTTGGGCTTTGTCCTTAGCTTGCCCAATTATTTTATTGTTATTGGTTATTCGAATCGTCTAAACAGTTTTCGATGAAATTCATTCATTTTGATGATGCAAAATGTATAATCCGCATCTGTTTGCGCAATTTAGCGTTATAATCGACAAGATTTTAAATAAGACCTCACTTGAAAGAGTATCCTATGAGCTATAGCAATATTCCTGCTGGTAAAGATGCACCAAATGACATCTACGTAATTATCGAAATCCCAGCAAATGCTGCACCGATTAAATATGAAGTAGATAAAGATTCAGATGCTTTATTTGTAGATCGTTTCATGGGTACAGCGATGTTCTACCCAGCGAACTATGGTTATGTACCAAATACATTGTCTGAAGATGGTGACCCATTAGACGTATTGGTTGTAACTCCACACCCATTGGTACATGGTTCAGTGATTCGTTGTCGTCCTGTTGGTAAATTAAACATGGAAGATGATGGTGGTATTGATGCGAAACTGATCGCAGTTCCACATGACAAATTGACTCCGCTTTATAAAGATGTGAAAGAATATTCAGATCTTCCTGCATTATTATTGAATCAAATTGAACATTTCTTTGCACATTACAAAGACTTAGAGCCTGGTAAATGGGTTAAATTAACAGGTTGGGAAAGTTCAGAAGTTGCAAAAGCTGAAGTCTTAAAAGCAATCGAAGCTGCAAAATAAGCCAGATTAAAACGTGGTTTGAAGATTGAAAAATGTTCAAACCCATAAAAAAACCTGCATGATTCAATGCAGGTTTTTTTGTTTCTGTGGATTTATTCTAAATTAGAAAAATTTCACAGGAATATCTAAGAAAATACGCCATTCATTGGTATCACCAATATAGACAGGATTATATGCTTCACTTGCACGGTAGTAAGAGTGACGTAGACGTAAGCTCGCATCTTTTGCAAAACCACTTTGCATGGTGTATTTCACCTGATTAAAGAATTCACGTTCTTGTGCATCATCAGTTACATTACGGACTTTAATATCCCAACCATAAACAAATGCTGTGGTCCAATTTAAGCCAGCAACACCATAATTGCTAAAGTCTAGGTTATATTGAACTTGTGCTGATTTTTCATGGTTACCAATAAAATCAGACATATAAGAGTTTGGTAGATAAATACTTTGGAAACCGTCAGCATTTTGACCATAGTCATAGCCCACATCACCTGTATTTTGTTGGTAAGCCAACATCACAGTGTGCGGACCTTGATTATAAGTAGAAGACAATGCCCAGATATTATTGGTTTTTTCTACGCCTGCTTTACCTGTATTTGCATAATCCGCATCAACAGGACCTGTTGCAGAATAGGTATTGGCATTTTTATCAAACTTGGTGTGATAACCACTGAAATCAAAAGTTAAAGAACTTTGATTTGCCAATGGGTATTTATAATTGGCATTGATATAATGACGTTCTAACGCATTTTTAGAATCTAAACCATAATAAGACGCGCTAAGCTGGTCATCAAATTTGTATTTAGCACCCCAAACAATCGCATCATCTAATTTATTACCATCAGTCTTGATCTGATCAGACATTTGGTCTTTGGTGAATTTACCAGCAACAAGTTCTAAATTTTTAATTTCATGGCTGGTTAATAACGTACCTGTAAAATATTCAGGAACAAGACGCGTTGTATTACTTGCAAGTACAGGTAAGTCGAGAACTTGCGTACCATAACGTACAGTTGTATTTGAGAAACGAGCTTTTACGTTTGCGCCACCACGTGCCCAATGATCATATGGATCAACTCGTCCATTTGCGTCTCTTGCACCATTATTTTTGAGTGCAATCATATTATTGCCAGCATGGGTGTTTGGACCGATTTTAAAAGAACCATCACCAACTACACCAACACCGAAACCGACGATACCTTGAGTGAAGCCAGAATCTAAGTCAACAATTGCCGTTTGTGCAAATGAGCTTTGATCGTCAATACCATGTTTTTTATCACGAAGAATATAACCTGTACGAAATAATACAGAACCTTTGGCATCTTCAACGAACCCTTTTGCATCACTTTGTTCGCTAGCAAATGTAGGGGATATTAGAACCGCGTTAATTAATACAGCTAAAGTAAGTTTTGGAGCATTCAACATGAATTGCCTCGTGAACGAGAATAGATTGCACTGACTGATCGAATTCAGAACAGATTGTGGATGAATTGTATATTTAATCTATAAAAAGGGAATCTCTTTTGCTTAAAAATATTACATTTCTGTAATGTTTTACACAATATTAATTTCTTTTCTTATGAAAAAAAGTTCTAAAGAATTGTTAAAATGCTGATTTTATGTGAAATATGAAATAAATTGAAAAATATGCCGAATTTATGTCCATGTTTTTTACCAAAAATTTAAAAACACAGTAAAATTCGCCTTTATTTATACGCCCATCCGTTTGTCATCATGAACTCACTTATTTCTAAACTGTTATGGGCAATGCCTATTTGTATCGCGTCGTGCCCGGCATTTGCTGAAGAAGCAAATGTCTTGGTTGAAAATGGTACGATCTCTGGAAATGTGGGACTGGTATCCAAGTACATTTATCGAGGTGGAGTTGAAAATGATGATGTCGCTGTGCAAGGCGGTTTAAGTTATGCACATAAAAGTGGCATCACGGTGGGGTATTGGGGTTCTACACTGAGCTACAACCCTGCAGATGATACGCAAGATCATGGTTTTGAAAATAATTTTTATTTAGCTTATGCTCAAGAAATTGCGCAAAATTGGAGCTATAACTTAAAAACCACTGCATATGTTTATCATAAAGGCGGTACTGTTTATGCGGATCAAGCAGATCATCGTAAAACCACCTATACCGATCTATCTGCTGAGCTGAGTTATAAAAATTTAACCGCAGGTGCTTCAGTGATGTTAGCCGATGCATCCTCTGCCAATGCGGGTGATATTTATCTCAGCATTGCGTATCATCATGCTTTGGCTCAAGATTTTATTTTCAACACGGCTATTGGTGCATCTCTATATAACAGTCATCATGATGACAGTATTGTGCAGACAGAACAGGATTTTGCGTTAAGTGAAATGCGCTTGGGGCTCAGTAAAGTCATTGCTAATACAGGTGTTTCAGCTTCATTAGACTATGTAATTGGTGGTAAAGACCGTTTAGGTGAAGATTATAAGGACAATTTGGTATTTGGTTTGACTTATAGTTTTTAAGATTAACTTATAGTTTTTAAGATGAATATGAGTGAGTTATTTTATCTTCCTTATTTTATCAAAGTGTATGACCGAAGATAGGGCATGCACTTTTTTTAGGCATTTTTTAAAATGTGTGCTTTTTTTGAGCAAAAGAACAATATGCACCACTAAAATCATCTTACATGAAAAGCGTAAAGCAATATTTATACGCTTTTTATGACAACAATAAAGCACGTTATAGAAAATTTACGCTTAGATTTTTCATACTACTTTGCATTAAAACCATGCTTAAAGTAGGTCAGTATGAATCAGTTCCATCAAGTGATGCTTGAAATAGCATATGTTCAACAACTGAAGAATAAGAAAAATCATCCACAATCTTTTAATTTTAAACTATTGATTATCAATAGATTGCTGAATATTTCTGAATTTTATAAACAGCTTGAATTTCATCTTGGCATGGCAATTGCTAATTGCTTAGGGAGTTCATCAAATTTTAGCATAACAAATAAACATCATATGATGGGGGAGCACTCAAGATGAAATTCTCAACTAAAGCACTAACATTGGCAGTTCTATCGTCTACAGCAACAATAGCAATGGCGGAGGATACGACGCTTTCACAATTAGGTTTAAGTTTTTCAGGCAGTGCTGCTTTAACGAGTGACTACCGTTTTCGTGGTGTTACTCAAGCTCAAAATGATCCAGCTGTGCAAGCAACTTTTGCATTGACACATTCTTCTGGTTTGTATGCGGGTGTATTTGGTTCAAATGTGAATTTTGGCGGTCCAGATCCACATTTAGAGCTTGACCCTTATATTGGTTATTCTACAGCACTTGAAGGTTTTGCGAGCAAGCCAGTTCTAGATGTCGGTCTTTGGTATTATAACTACCCAAGTGCAAGTGATTTAAATTGGTTAGAACTGTACGGTAAATTAACCTTTAAAAATGCATTTACGGAAGGTGATAGCATTCTTACCAATATTAACTATACCAATGATTATGCTGGCGCAGATGCGAGTAGCTGGAATGTGAATGCAGGCTATTCAGTACCATTTGGTTCTACAGGTTTTGGTGGTGTTGCGAATGTCGGTTATACCGTTGTTACAGATGACGATAAATATAACTTCAATGGCGATGATAATTATGTGGACTGGAAAGTAGGCGTAACTTATGTACCAAAATCAATTCCAAGTCTGACAGCAGAACTCGCTGCGATTGGTACAAATACGGATACAGACGGTTTAACTAATGTAGCAAAACGAGCTGTTGAAACAGGTGCAGTGTTTACTTTAACTAAAGCGTTCTAAGCGCAAATTAAAATCTATAAAGGTGACCATGAGTCACCTTTATTTTTTGCGATTTTGAAATCAAATTAGGCTTTCACTTCAAATGCTGGATGATATTTTACCGTTCCTTGTGGAATGCTTTGGTTAAAAGCAAGGACTTGAAAATATTCAGCAGGCACACCTTCAAGGATCAAATTGGCGTGTGGCTGAAAGCTAAATTTGGAATAATAGGCGGGATCTCCAAGCACCACACATCCTGCGGCATTGAATTGTTGTAACTGCTGTAATGCGTGGTGGATTAAAGCTTTGCCAACACCTTGTTGTTGATATTCTGGTGCAACTGAAATTGGACCTAAACCATACCAATGTTGTGCACCAGAAGAAATTTCAACAGGTGAAATTGCCACATGCCCAATAATCTGTTCATCCAATTCAGCAACAATGGAAATGGTTAATTGATTTGCATCCCTGAGTGCATTGACGATCAAGTGTTCAGTATGGTCGGTATGCGCTGCATTTAGAAAAGCCAGTTGAGTGAGATTGAAAATATTTTCAATGTCGTCTGCATATTCGTTGCGTAAGGTTAAATTTAGCATGTTATTTATCTTCTATACGTCATAGCTTGGATTCTAAGATTGAGTTCCCCGATATGACAAGGCTTCGGTTAAATGGGCACTTTGGATTTGTTCACTTTGAGCTAAATCTGCAATGGTCCTTGAAACACGTAAAATACGATGATATGCCCGTGCAGATAAATTCAAACGTTGTTGTGCCATTTCGAGCATTTGCTTGGATGTTTCATCTAAAATCACATATTTTTCTAAGTCTTTTGGCGATAAGCTGTGATTTAAATGCCCTTGTCTTTGGATTTGAAAATCACACGCATCAATTACCCGTTCCCGTACTGTTGCTGAATCTTCGACAGGCGTTTGATCCTGTAATTCTTGTGCTTTTAATGGTGGCACATCGATATGGAGATCAATACGATCCAATAATGGACCTGAAATTCGGTTTTGATACCGTTTAATTGCTTCGGCAGAACATTGGCAGCGACTGTCTTGGTTAAATGCATAACCACAAGGGCAGGGGTTCATTGCTGCAATCAATTGAAAGTTTGCAGGAAATGTAATTTGGCGCGATGCTCTAGAAATAATGATTTCTTTAGATTCAAGTGGTTGCCTTAAAACCTCTAACACTTTTTTGTCAAACTCAGGCAATTCATCTAAAAATAATACACCTAAGTGCGCCAGCGTAATTTCTCCGGGTTTTGGATTTGAACCGCCACCGACGAGAGCGATTGCAGACGCGGTATGGTGCGGGGCGCGAAATGGGCGCTGTCCAAAATGGTGTTTAGTCTTGGCAATTGAATAAATACTGGCAACTTCAAGATTTTCTTGTGGATTTAAGGCTGGCAAAATACTTGGTAAGCGTGAAGCTAACAGGGTTTTACCTGTACCCGGTGGCCCTTTAAATAAAAGGGAATGTCCACCTGCTGCTGAAATTTCTAAAGCGCGTCGTGGGCGTAATTGCCCTTTGACATCTGCCAAATCAAATTTATAGGCATTGTTTTGCTGTACTTTTTGCCGAACAGTTACATCAATTTTTTGTAGGTTTAAGAAATGCTCACAGACTTGTTTTAAGTGCTGTGCAGCAAACACCTGAAACTCAGGCAATTGTGCTGCTTCTGCGGCATTTTCCTGTGGCAACATCAATTGATGCTTGGCCATTTGACATGCCATCGCAATGGTTAATGTTCCCGTGCTGGGCCTTAAGTGCCCATCCAGTGCCAACTCACCAATAAACTCAAAATGATCTGTGACATTTTCGGGAAGTTGCCCTGTGGCAATCAAGATACCAAGTGCAATGGGCAGATCTAAACGAGAGCCATCTTTGGGCAGATCCGCAGGTGCGAGATTGATGGTTAAGCGTTTGCTTGGGAATTGATAACCACTGTTAATGATGGCAGATCGAACGCGATCTTTACTTTCACGAACTGCAGCTTCAGCTAAGCCAACAATTGTTAAAGAAGGAAGCCCTGCACTAACATGGACCTCAACTTCAATTAAAGGTGCATGTAGCCCGAGCAAGCCTCGGGTATAAATTTTTGCTAAAGACATTGTTGTTTTCCACTTGTGCTTTATTTTTAATCATTATTATATTTTTTGCACCAATAATGTGCAAATTTAGTTTACTTTTTATCCTGAATCAGTATCTCAAGTGCTTTGACCTGTTCTTGTAAATCGGTCAAGCGTAAATTGGCATTATTTAGTGCAGTCTTTTGGCGTTCAATTTCGTCTTTTGAAACGATATCCATTTTAGAAATGGCTTCATTAAGTAAGGCGCGTAAATTATGTTCTATGTCTTTTTTAGGCTGATCGACCTGTTCTAAAATTGCTTGTAATAATGTTTCAATCATGAGGAATCCAAATGAGTAATGTTCTTTGCCTAGTGTAACATCGCGTATTCATTTTATTTAAGTAATTTTTTATCCGATGCTTAAAGCATGATGTCTCCTATAATTTAGCAGTGAAATCTAAAAAAACACGCAATATTATGTGTTTTTTAAAGTTGCAACTTCACCTAAGTATATACAATAGGTTATAAAGGCAATGCATGTTGATTGAATTAATCACCCCAACCATTAATAAGATTGGCATGAAAATTGAACATAAAACCTTACTGGTGAAATAAGCCGAAGGAAAACAATATGAAGCTCGTAACTGCAATTGTAAAACCGTTTAAATTAGATGACGTGCGTGAAGCACTGTCTGATATAGGCGTTCAAGGGATTACCGTAACTGAAGTTAAAGGTTTTGGTCGTCAAAAGGGGCATACTGAACTTTATCGTGGCGCTGAGTATGTTGTTGATTTTCTGCCTAAAGTGAAAATCGAAATCGCAATCAGTGATGACATGGTAGATTCAGTGATTGAATCTATTACACGCGTTGCTAGCACTGGTAAAATTGGTGATGGAAAAATTTTCGTGACTAATTTAGAGCAAGTAATTCGTATTCGTACAGGTGAAACAGGTCCAGACGCTGTTTAATTTGGCACGAAGATTGCTGGTTATGTATATCAATACATAACTCACAAAATTAGGTTGGGGGATACGAATGAAAAAAATGCTATTAGCGCTCAGCCTGTCTGGCGCACTTCTTGGCGGATCAGTTGCGTGGGCAGAAGAAAACGTAGCTGAGCCTGCATCTACAGCTGTTGCAACGGCAAGTGATGTGACTGCAACAGTCGCCGATACATCGGCAACCGTTGCGCCTGAAACGGTGACTGCCGCAGCTGCTCCAGCAGAGGCAGAAAAACCAACTTTAAATACAGGTGATACAGCGTGGATTCTTGTATCTACAGCACTTGTATTACTGATGACAATTCCCGGTTTAGCATTATTCTACGGCGGTATGGTTCGTAAGAAAAATGTGCTTGCCACCATGGCGCAAAGCTTTACTGCCGCAGCAGTGGTCAGCATCGTATGGGTGGTCATTGGTTATTCACTTGCATTTGGTTCTGGTAACGCTTTTATTGGTGGTTTCGATAAAATCATGTTATCTGGAATTACAACAGATGCGCTGAGTGGCACAATTCCAGAAATTCTTTTCGTTATTTTCCAAATGACTTTTGCGATTATTACCGTTGCCATTATCAGTGGTTCTGTGGCTGATCGTATGAAATTCAGTGCTTGGATCACATTTATTACGATTTGGGTCATTATTGTTTATGCACCGATTGCACACTGGGTATGGGGTGGTGGCTGGTTAATGAATGATGGCGCGCTTGATTTTGCTGGTGGTACTGTTGTTCATATTAACTCGGGTGTTGCTGGTCTAGTTGCTGCGTATTTACTGGGTAAACGTATGGGCTTAGGCAAAGAATCTATGGCACCACATAACTTAACTTTAACTGTATTGGGTGCAAGCTTGGTATGGGTCGGTTGGTTTGGTTTCAATGGTGGTTCTGCTTTAGGTGCCAATGGTTCAGCAGCGTATGCTTTGGTCACAACTCAAATCGCAGCCTCAGCGGCAGCAATTGCTTGGTTAGTGGTTGAAAAAATTGTTCGTGGTAAAGGTTCAGTATTGGGTGCAGCATCGGGTGCAGTTGCTGGTCTGGTTGTGATTACGCCAGCGGCAGGTTTTGTGACAGTAAGCGGTGCGTTGATCATGGGCTTAATCGGTGGTGTAGTGTGCTTCTGGGGGATCTCTGGTCTTAAACGTATCCTTAAAGCAGATGACTCATTGGATGCATTTGGTTTACATGGTGTAGGTGGTATTGTTGGTGCGATTTTAACAGCAGTATTTGCCAGCTCATTCATTATGGGCGACAAAGCACCGACAGATGTTATGCATCAATTATGGGTACAAGTTGAAGGTGTGTTAGCAACAATCGCATACTCAGCAGTTGTGACCTTTATCCTACTTAAAATTATCGATGTGGTGATTGGGATCCGTGTTGAATCTGATGATGAACGTATGGGTCTTGATTTAAGCCAACATGGCGAACGTATCGAATAATCAATCTAATTAGAATAATAACTATATATAGTATAAAACAGCCCGTAAGGGCTGTTTTTTTTCCATATCTTGCGAAAGGCTCAACAAAATCAGGTTTTTTTGCTACACTAGATGAAATCATGAATTTTGTTCAATAAAACCACTATGCATTGTCCATTTTGCAACGCTGCAGATAGTAAAGTAATCGACTCTCGTTTGGCCGCTGAAGGTAGCCAGATTCGTCGACGTCGTGAATGTATCAGTTGTGGCGAACGTTTTACGACATTTGAAAGTTATGAAGTGGTCATGCCACGCGTGACCAAGTCAGATGGTAAAAATGAACCGTTTGACGAAGCAAAATTACGACGTTCTTTAATGCACGCTTTACAAAAAAGACCCGTGACTCAAGAACAGATTGAAACCGTCATTAGTGATATTCAATTGCAAATTCGCCGCCTCGGTGAACGTGATGTACGTTCACGCACCATTGGTGAAATTGTCATGAAATCGTTGTTTGCATTGGATCATGTGGCTTATGTGCGTTTTGCGTCGGTGTATCAAGATTTCCAAGATATTGATGCGTTTCGTCATCAAATTGAACAAATGCAAGATCGTGGGCAAGACCACTAATTTTATTTTTGAACGTTATTGATTAGGAATTTTATGTCTGAGTTTGATTCAAATTCTAAACCCGAAGATTATGTCAACATAGATCAGGTTTGGATGCAGAAAGCAATTGAGCTCGCGAAGCTTGGACAATATTCCACACGACCAAACCCGAACGTCGGTTGTGTCATTGTAAAAGATGGGCAATGGGTGGGAGAGGGTTTTCATCCTAGAGCTGGTCAGCCACACGCCGAAGTTTTTGCCATGCGTCAAGCAGGCGAGTCTGCCAAGGGCGCAACCGCGTATGTCACTTTGGAACCTTGTGCGCATTATGGCCGTACACCACCTTGTGCTAAAGGCTTGGTTGAAGCGGGTGTCAGCAAAGTTGTTATTGCATGTGCTGATCCAAATCCTTTGGTGGCGGGAAAAGGCGTGGATATTTTACGCCAGGCAGGGATTGAGGTTGAAACAGGGGTTTGTGAGCAACAAGCGGCTCAACTCAATCAAGGCTTTTTAAAAGCAATGGCAACGGGTGTGCCTTATGTGCGGTTAAAGGTTGCGTCAAGTTTAGATGGCCGTACAGCAATGGCGTCTGGTGAGTCTAAATGGATCACTGGGGCTGAATCACGTCAAGATGTTCAGCATTGGCGGGCTATTTCAGGTGCAGTGATTACCGGGATCGATACCATTTTGGCAGATGACCCTCAATTAAATGTGCGTTCATTGGGTGATATTGATATTGCAACGATTGTCCAGCCTAAGCGGGTGATTTTAGACCGACAAGGGCGTTTGCCACTCAATGCTCAAATTCTTAGCGCGCCTGAAACAGTGATGGTCATGGGACCATTTCGTCAAGAACTTGCCAAGCTGGGCGTGGTACAATTAGAAGTACAATCTTTAAAAGATTTGCTTACGACTTTAAAAGATTTCCAAATTTACGATGTGTTGGTTGAAGCAGGTGCGACATTATCCACTGCATTTTTGCAGGAAAAACTGGTGGATGAATTAATCAGTTATGTTGCGCCAACCTTTTTAGGACAATCAGCACGTGCCATGTTCAATGCCGAATTTGAAACGATGGCACAACAATTACGTTTTAAGTTACAAGATGTTCATCAGTTTGGTGATGACATTCGCTTAAGACTTATCCCTTCACAAGAGTCAGTATGAATCCAGAGTCAACATCATCGGTTTACCATAAACGTCGTCATGCTGCGCGTACAACAGATGAATATCTTTTTCATCAGTTGGTTCCCTATCTGGGAAACAAACGTCGTTTGTTGCATCTGATTCTTGAAGCGCTTGAAATCACAGGTACTTTGAATCCTAAGGGTAAACGCGCCCCGATTTTTGCCGATTTTTTTGCAGGCAGTGGGGTGGTTTCACGTTTAGCACGTCAAAATGGCTATCGGGTGATTGCCAATGATTGGGAACCGTATAGCCATGCATTAAATCATGCCATTTTGGCATGCACAGATGCACCTGCATTTAAAGAATTGGGTGGGTATCAAAAAGCCATCGATTATTTAAACCGCTTGCCTGAAGTGAAAGGATGGGTTACGCATAACCTTTGTCCGCGGAATGATGAAATTTATGACCCTGCACGAGACCGTTTGTTTTTTAAACGCCGTAATGGGATGCGTATAGATGCAATTCGCCAGCAAATTGCCACTTGGCAAGCACAGGGTGCAATTGACGATGTAGAAATGAGTGCCTTATTGGCACCTTTGCTCTATTCAGCAAGTTTTGTCAGTAATACCAGCGGTGTATTTAAAAGCTTCCATCATGGTTGGGGCGGTAAGACCCAAACTGCGTTGGAACGGATTGAGTCGTTATTGTGGCTTACACCGAGTCGCTTTAGTGAAGTCGGGCAAAATAAGCAGAAAACACCGATGGCAGAAGTGTGGTGTGTAGATGCACAGCACTTGGCAAATCAAATGAGTGGTTTTGAAGTCGATGTGGCTTATCTAGATCCACCGTATAACCAACATGCCTATAGTAGTAATTATCATGTACTCAACTCGCTAACACTGTGGGATCAAGTTGATTTACCGACACCAGATACCAAAGGTTTTAAAAGTGGGATTGACCGTGCATGGCGTAAAGAACGCCCAAGTCCTTATAATTCTTCTAAGCATGCACAAGAAGCTTATGAGAATTTGTTGGAAACTATTAATGCGCGTTATATTCTCACCAGTTACTCAACCGATGGAAATATTGAGGCCAAAGACTTATTGGCGGCCAATCTGAAACGTGGCAAAGTCACCTTATTGACTCAGGATGTGCCTCGTTATCGTGTCAGTAAACAGCGTCAGTCTGAACGCGCACGTGTGCTTGAGTTTATTGTAATCACCGATACCCATGCTAAGTCTGGACCACCATTGCGTCAGCTGTTGGGTCAACTCTATCATTTTGCAGAATTGGGTGGTGTGGATACCTCAGGTGTAAGTACGCAACTGGCCTTATGGTAAGAATGCACCTTTGCCTTTAAAATATGGGCAAATGCAAAATAAACACGATTGAACTTCATCAGTTCCTCTCACTGCAGCAGTAGGTAGAATTATGTTCACAGGTATCATTGAAAGTTTGGGTAAAGTCGAAAGTTTACAAAATGTAGGCGGTGATGTGCGCTTACGTATTCAGACAGACTTGGATATGTCAGATGTACATTTGGGCGACTCTATTGCAACCAATGGGATTTGTTTAACTGTGATCGACTGGGGTGAAAACTGGTACGCTGCTGATGTGTCCCGTGAAAGCTTAAATCGTTCGACTTTAGCAAGTTGGAAAGCGGGGCAGGCGGTCAATGTAGAAAAAGCAATGTTGCCAACAACACGCTTCGGTGGACATATCGTCAGTGGACATGTCGATGCTGTGGGTGAAATCACCGTAGTGCGTTCAGATGCTCGCTCACTGTATTTCGAAGTCACTGCACCTGTTGAAATTGCTAAATATTTGGCTGAAAAAGGTTCTGTGACTGTAGATGGAATTAGCCTCACCATCAATCATTTACGTGGAAATATCTTAAGTTTAAATTTAATTCCACATACTGCTGAACGGACCAATATTGGAACGTGGAAAGTGGGCTCTCAAGTGAATTTAGAAGTCGATGTATTGGCACGTTATATAGAAAGATTGTTACTTGGTGATAAAGCTGCTGAGCCAAAAGCAGAGTCTAAACTCAGTATGGAATTTCTGGCAGCCAATGGTTTTTTAAAATAAATAAAAACCAAAACCGATTAAAAAAAGCCTAATTTATTTAGGCCTTTTAATATATACATGATTAAATTAGGCTAATATATCGTGAATTCTTCTGTAAGAGAGTTGAGTATTGCTTGAATTTTTATTGCATTTAGAACAATTATTGCCCACTTTTTTAGAAAATTACGGGCTGTGGATTTATGCCATTTTGTTTCTAATCATTTTTGCAGAAACTGGCTCAGTCTTTATGTTTTTTCTCCCAGGCGATAGTTTATTGATCGCTGTCGGTGCTTTATGTTCTACCGCTGAATCTGTGCATTTGCACTATATGGGTGTGTTGCTGATTATTGCTTCAATTTTGGGGTATATGGTGAACTATTATACGGGACGTGCGCTGGGTTTTAAGTTTTTCCACGCGCATTCACGTTGGTTTAAGCCTGAATATATTAAAAAGACCAACCATTATTTTGAAAAGCATGGCGGGAAAACCATTCTGGTTGCCCGTTTTGTGCCTTTTGTTCGTTCTTTTGCTCCTTTTGCAGCGGGTGCAGGGCATATGAAAATGCCTGTATTCATGTTGTATAACATTTTAGGCGGATGGATTTGGATTGCGCTGTTACTTGGTGCGGGTTATGGCGCGGGCAATTTATTATCCTTACTGCTCGATTCATTTTAATCAGATTCAAACAGTCATAAACTGCCCCGATGAATAAGCCGAATGCTGATCCTCAACATTCGTCTTATTCATATTGAGAATAGAATAAAACCACGGGTGGTTTTATTTAAGAAATCAGCTGTATTTATTAAAATAATCTGCTGCTATTTTTACGCACTGACACAAAAAAATATCCAGAAAGTGCAAACAGAAAAAGCTTTCAAATCGCCAAAGTGCTAACATTTTGCAAGTTTTAAAATCTTAATGCTGGTGAGCAAAAATGTTAATACAACGTGGTGGGTTAAAAGTTGTGGCTGGGCTTGGAATTTCAGGCGTTTCAGCCGTAAATTTTCTTCATGAAAATGGCTACCGTGTTGCAGTCACAGATTCTCGTGAAGTTCCACCAGGACATGAGCAAATTCCAGCAACAGTTCAAACCAGCTTTGGTCAACTCGATCAAGATTTACTTTTACAAGCTGAAGAAATTGTCATTAGCCCGGGGTTAGATCCTCAGTTGCCAGCAATTCAAGCTGCGATTGCAAAAGGTATTCCCGTCATCAGTGAAATTCAAATTCTCCGCCGTGCTACAGATAAACCGATTGTGGCGATTACTGGTTCAAATGCAAAAAGTACCGTGACCACTTTGATTGGTTTAATGGCACAAGATGCAGGGGTTAAGGTTGCTGTAGGGGGTAACTTGGGTCGTCCTGCTTTGGATTTAACCCATGATGATCCAGATGTTTATATCCTTGAACTTTCCAGCTTTCAATTGGAAGCAACCTCAAGTTTAAATGCAGAAGTGGCTGTGGTCTTGAACATGAGTGAAGATCACTTGGACCGCCATGGGGATATGGCAGGTTACCATGCGGCAAAACATCGTATTTTCCAAGGTGTGAAAAAAGTCGTATATAACCGTGATGATTCATTGACTCGCCCATTGGTGCCAGATGTCACACCGATGCAAAGCTTTGGGCTCAATGCACCTGATTTAAAACAATACGGTATTCTAAGAGAAGATAACGGTACGATTTGGTTAGCGCGAGGTCGTGAACGTCTACTCAAAAGTTCAGAGATGTATATCCAAGGAACGCATAATGTTGCCAATGCTTTGGCATGTTTAGCTTTGGGTGAAGCGATTGGTTTACCAATGGACAAAATGCTTGAAACCTTAAAAACCTTTAAAGGTTTAGAGCACCGTTGCGAATTCGTTAAAGAAGTGAATGGCGTTCGTTATTATAATGATTCTAAAGGTACCAATATCGGTGCAACTTTAGCGGCATTGGACGGTTTAGGTGCTGCAATTGAAGCCCAAGGTGGTCAGGTTGCAATTATTTTGGGTGGTCAGGGCAAAGGGCAGGACTTTACTGCACTACGTGAGTCTCTGCAAAAATATGCCAAAGTTGCGGTACTGATGGGTGAAGATCGCTCAATCATTGAAAATGCTATTGCAGGGACAACAACGCTGCTACATGCAGCATCTTTGCAACAAGCTGTAGAACTTTGTCAACAACATACGCATGCGCAAGATGTAGTGCTATTATCACCTGCATGTGCAAGCTTTGATATGTTTACAGGCTATCCTGAGCGTGGTCATCGCTTTGTTGAATATGTAAATGCTCTAAACTAAAAAGAATCATAAGGAAATAAAGTATGGCTGGGTTAGCTCAGACGACTATAAGTAAGATTCACCAAGTGTATGATCGCTGGATGCCAAAATTGCCGGCAGAGATTACACCGCGTAATGTACTGATATTTTGCGTCATTTCATTGTTGTGTATTGGTACGGTGATGGTGGCTTCGGCTTCAATGCCTTATGCCGAACGAATGCATGAAAACGAATTTCACTATGTGATTCGTCATGCAATTTCGATCGTGGTGGCTTTTGTTGCGGCGGCAATTACCTATCGAGTTTCACTCAACCTTTGGTTTAAAAATACCTTTCCATTGTGGTTGATCACCATTGCTTTATTACTCGCCGTCTTGGTGGTGGGTACAGAAGTCAATGGTTCAACACGCTGGATTCGTGTAGGTGGATTTACCTTGCAGGCAACCGAAGTCGCCAAGGTGATGATGGCCATATTTACCGCAGACTATGTGGTTCGTCGTGCTGAAGAGGTCCGTAATAATATTAAGGGCTTGGTACGTCTAGGTGTGGTGATGTTGCTGACGGTCGGACTAATTATTGCAGAGCCTGACTTAGGGGCAACAGTGGTGATTGCTGTTTCGATGCTGGGTGTGTTCTTCTTGGCTGGTGCACCCATGATCCAGTTCGGCTTTGCATTTGGTGCGATTCTGGTGGCATTTGTATCCTTAATCGTGTTTGAACCATATCGTTATGAACGCTTAATGTCATTCTCAAACCCTTGGGCTGATCCTTTGGGCTCTGGTTATCAATTGTCGAATGCCTTGATGGCCTTTGGTCGTGGTGAATGGTTTGGGGTGGGCTTAGGGCATAGTATTCAAAAAATGTCTTATCTGCCTGAAGCACATACTGACTTTATGTTGGCAATTTTAGGTGAAGAATTCGGTTTCTTTGGTATTTCGACCGTTTTGCTGCTCTCATTTGTGATGTTGATTTGCTGTATTCGTATCGGTCAGCGTGCGCTCAATCATCAATATTTGCGCGCAGGTTACTTGGCTTACGGGATCAGTATTATTTTCTTATTACAGATCTTGGTGAATGCTGGTATGAATATGGGCATGTTGCCGACCAAGGGGCTAACGCTTCCATTTATTAGTTATGGTGGTTCATCTTTAATTATGTGTGCGGTGATGATCAGTTTAATTCTCAAAATTGATGCAACCACCAAGGATGCCAATCCAGCGCGAGAAGAGTCTAGTTTTTAATTTTTTATTGAACTTAAATAGACAAGCCATTTGATCACAAATGGCTTTTTTTATGGGTGATTTAGTTTGGATTTTGCGTATTGCAATATTTTAATGCCGATTGGGTGGTCTTAAATTTTACCCAATCCCAAGTTTGATAACCAGACTCACTCAGTCGTAATACATCTATCGCTGTTGGGGAATAATAAAACGAAGTTTCCAATACATCATTGGCATAAATCTTGATCTGATGTTTTCCAGCGGTATTTGCAAGTTTAAGTTTGATTGGGGTTTTGTGATCGACCTTCATGATTGCAGAGCGATCGACTTGAACTGAATAAGTTGGTAATGGTTTACCCCATTGTTCACGTGGTGCGCCACTCATTTCATCAATAACAGCAGTTTTAGAAATCGGGGAAATACATAAAATTGCCATTTGTGCATAGACCTCGGTGAGGCCTGTGATCATGAGAAAACTCAGCGTTATTAGATTTTTTAAAAGGTTCATCTCAATCCTGAATGATGTTGGTATTCTTATGTTGGTATTGTTGCTTAATCAGGGATTACTGATAAATGGATTGTAGCGTTGTCCCTTGAGGAATGCGAGAAATATCCCATTGAGCGACAGCTTGAGCCAACATGAGATCTGGCTGATCTAGGTCTACTGGAGCTTGTCCAAGTGCTATAATCGCTTGTAACAGCAATTCAGGTGCATGTTTGAGATCAAGCGCTTGCGCAAGGTTTTGTTTAGAGAGTTTCTGCCCCAAATGATTCATGGCGAGGGGTAAGTGCATATATTCAAGAGCTGGGTAACCTAAAAGCTGTCCTAGCCACATTTGACGTTCAGTATTATCCAATAAATCCGCACCACGCACGACATGGCTGATTTCTTGTAAATAATCATCGACAACGACTGCCAGTTGATAATTGATAATGCCATCACGACGCTTTAGTACAAAGTCACCCAAATCGCGTTGTAAGTTCGCGCAATGTTGTCCTTGCAAGCGGTCATTGAAACAAATGTTTTGATCAGAAACTTTTACACGAATGGCTTGGTCTTGAAAGTCGAGCTGTTTGTCTCGGCAGGTGCCAGCATAGATATGATTTGAGCCTAATATTTTACGGGTACATTCACAGGCATAAACGAAATGTTTTTGTTTGAGTTGTTCGATTACAGATTGATAAATGTCTAAGCGATGTCGTTGATAAATGATTTCATCATCAGATTGGAAGCCAAAAGCATCTAGGCACTTTAAAATATGCTGTTCACTATCTGGGTAAATACGAGGGATATCCGTGTCTTCGATGCGGACGATCCATTGCCCATGATGAGCTTTAGCGTCGCAATAACTCGCGACAGCGGTCACTAAGGAGCCAAAATGTAATGGCCCTGTGGGGGAGGGTGCAAACCGACCTTTGTAGGCAGTACTCTTCCTCCCTCCCTTTGGAAAAGAGAGGGTTGGGGAGGAATTTGACACAGTATTAACCGTTATTTTGCTTCTCTTTGATCTCTGCAAGGGTTTTACAGTCGATACATAAAGTTGCAGTTGGTCGTGCTTCTAAACGGCGTAAACCAATTTCGATACCGCAAGTTTCACAGAAACCATAGTCATCATTTTTAATCGCTTCAATAGATTGCTCTATTTTACGAATAAGTTTACGTTCACGGTCACGAGTACGTAATTCAATGGCAAACTCTTCTTCTTGCGTCGCACGGTCATTTACATCAGGTAAAGAAGAAGATTCATCTTGCATTGTATTTAGGGTGCGATCCACTTCCGACATCAATTCTGCTTTCCATGCCAGCAAAATTTTACGAAAATGTTCGAGTTGCCCCTCAGACATGTATTCTTCATTTTTCTTTGGCTGATAAGGCTCGATACCGAATAGACTTGCTGTAGTACCGTTTTCATTGGTCTTCGGCTTGGTTTTACGCACTCGCTTTACAGACTTGTCATCTGCAATTGCTGTTTGTTCTTCCAAGACTTGATTTTGGTTGTCATTCGCCATAAAGGGCATTCCTCATCATATACGTATTATCTATACGCAAAAAATATGGTGATATGCAAGTATTTTTATCACTACCAACAGAATGAATCTATCGGGGGCGTCATCATATAGATTTTTTTACCAAGATGAAAGTCACCTAACCCTGAATTCGACTTTCTGCATATCTCGTTGGACGAATAACTTAATAGAAAAAAACCAAAATGAAAAGCTAGTAACCTGAAATTTCTTCATTAATTGTAACTTTGAAGTGATCCAATCGGTGTACAGCGGTCTCAAATTCACCATTGGCTTTTAAATGTAAGCAACGGTAACCAGGCGCAATCGGATCAAATGAAAACTCTTGGCTGAGGGGTTTAAATTGTACACACGTCGCAGGAGTAGAAATAAACTGTATTCCATTCCATACATTATAGGATTCTTGATGAACATGACCATGTAACACGGCTTTGATGTTATCAAAGGGTTCGAGTACGGCTTTTAATTCATCGGCATTTTTGAGCTTATGTTGATCGAGCCATTTGGAATGCATATCAAAAGGATTGTGATGACAGGCGATAAGGATAAACTTGTCACGCAATTGTTCCAATAGCCGTTTTAGATGGACCAATTGTTCCGTTTGAATGTTTCCATCGGTACGTCCACCCACAGCACTATTCAGCAAAATGATACGCCATTGATCTAACTCAATCACTGCTGGAATAGGTTCTGGCGAATGGAACGGGAACAAGTTTATATTGTCGTGATTTCCCGGAATTTGATAAAAATCGACACCAAAACGCTGCATATATTCTAAATAGCGCGCATAAGTTTCTGGAAATGCAGCTTGAGCCAAATCACCAGTATGTAAAATCAGATCGATATTTTTATAACGTTGCTGAATATCATCCATGACGGCATGAAAGCTTTCTTCAGGATTAATCCCGACAAACTCTGCATCAGGTTTATCCATCAGGTGTGTATCTGTGATTTGGATAATCACTCTATCTTTATCTGTTTGCGGCAATATCTCTGATTGCATGCCTTTCCCCTAGACATCTTCAAATGCATGCAAGTGCTGTTGTAGCCATTGCAAAGCCATAATCACAGGTGCATTTTTTAAACGATTACTTTTTAATAATAGACTCAAATCTGAATAATTAATGATATGAAGTTGGATATTTTCACCTTCATCTGGCATACCAAACACACCACCTTCAGCAGGTAATGCGGCTTGCGCTACATAGAGATGAAATATTTCATCACATGCACCAGCAGATGGATAGAAGCTAAACAGGTGTTTGATTTGGTTTAATTCACATCCAGATTCTTCGATGCTTTCCCGTCGAATGCAACTTTCTGGAGATTCATCTCCATCAAGTACGCCTGCAATGATTTCGAGTTGCCAAGGTGAAATTTCATCATCAATTGCCCCCACACGAAACTGTTCAATCAATGCAAATTTTTGTTGTTGATCATTATAAATCAGTACACCAGCAGCTTCTTTACGGCGAATTAATTCACGTTGAATGGCTGAGGTATATTCAGTTTGATTAAATAATCGGTGTCGCAAGCTCACTTTTTCGACTTGAACAAAACCTTTAAAGGCATATTCACGAGATTGTATTTCTACATCATTATGGGTGTAGGTTGCTTGCTGAATGATGTTCATGTGCACAGTTAGGATGAAACATATTCACTTCATCCTAACTGAGAAATAGTGAAAGACAAAAGTTTTTTTTAATCTTTACACTTTATGGTACAACTTTTGCCCTTGTTCCTGATAAACGGATTTCATGGTTTTGAGACCATCTTCTATAAGCGTTTCGCTATTTACAGGGTGGGCTGCATTTTGTTGATTTTGTGCATAATCTCGCACGTTTTGGGTGATTTTCATCGAACAGAACTTAGGTCCGCACATTGAACAGAAGTGTGCTGACTTATGTGCTTCTTTAGGCATGGTTTCATCATGCATTGATCTTGCAGTATCAGGATCTAAGCTGAGATTGAATTGATCTTCCCAACGGAACTCAAAGCGTGCTTTAGATAAAGCATTGTCACGAACTTGTGCGCCCGGATGACCTTTGGCTAAATCCGCCGCATGGGCTGCGATTTTATAGGTGATAATCCCGTCTTTAACATCTTTCTTATTGGGCAGACCCAAATGCTCTTTAGGGGTCACATAACACAACATTGCAGTGCCGTACCAACCAATCATCGCTGCACCAATCGCAGAGGTAATATGGTCATAGCCCGGAGCAATATCGGTGGTGAGGGGCCCAAGAGTATAGAAAGGTGCTTCCTGACAAACTTCAAGTTGCAAGTCCATATTTTCTTTGACCATATGCATTGGAACATGGCCTGGTCCTTCGATCATGACCTGAACATCATGTTTCCATGCCCGATGGGTCAGTTCACCTAAAGTGCGTAATTCTGAAAATTGTGCTTCATCATTGGCATCCTGAATACAGCCCGGACGTAAACCATCGCCTAAGCTGAAAGACACATCATAGGCTTTCATGATTTCGCAGATTTCATCAAAATGCGTATAGAGGAAGTTTTCTTCATGATGCGCCAAACACCATTGCGCCATGATCGAACCACCGCGTGATACGATCCCCGTTAAACGATTGGCTGTCATCGGCACATAACGTAATAAGACCCCGGCATGGATGGTGAAATAATCGACACCTTGCTCAGCTTGTTCAATCAGAGTGTCTTTAAAGATTTCCCATGTCAGGTCTTCAGCAACACCATCGACTTTCTCAAGTGCTTGATAAATTGGTACTGTACCAATTGGAACTGGTGAGTTGCGGATAATCCATTCACGGGTTTCATGGATATTTTTACCCGTTGATAAGTCCATGATGGTGTCAGCACCCCAACGGGTTGCCCAGGTCATTTTCGACACTTCTTCATCAATCGATGAACCCAAAGCTGAGTTGCCAATATTGGCATTGATTTTTACCAAGAAATTACGCCCAATGATCATGGGTTCGCATTCAGGATGGTTAATATTGGCTGGAATAATGGCACGACCTTCAGCGACTTCTTTACGCACAAATTCAGGGGTAATCTCCATGAGGTTGTGTGCACCAAAATTTTGTCCTGCATGTTGGCGCATATCGACACCTTCATGCTGGCGCTGATTTTCACGAATCGCAATGTATTGCATTTCAGGCGTGATGATGCCTTGTTTGGCATAATGCATTTGTGTGACATTGTTGCCTGTTTTTGCACGACGTGGTTTTTGAATATGGGCAAAACGGATTTCAGCAGTACGAATATCTTTCAGACGTTCTTGGCCAAATTTAGAGGTTAAGCTGGCTAAATGCTCAGTATCAGCACGTTCTTCAATCCAAGTTTCACGGACATTGGGTAAGCCTTTATTCAAATCAATGTGTACGTTGGGATCGGTATAAACACCTGAAGTATCATAGACCATAATTGGTGGATTTTTTTCACCACCAAGGCCTGTCGGAGTATCCGTGAGTTCAATTTCACGCATCGGTACTTGAATATCTGGGCGTGAACCTTGAATATAAACTTTTTTAGATGCGGGTAAAATTCGAGTCAGATCTTTGGCTTCTTGCTCGTGTTGAGCCAATTGATCAGCAGGGGATAGATTCGTTAATTGGTTCATTACAATGATCCTTATGAATGACATCAACGAATCAAGCACGACCAAAAACGGTGGCAAATCTAGTCTATTTTATCTGCTAAATCCATCATCAGAATAAAGCGGTAATGCGACAAAAATAGATAAACTATGGGCTGTCAGTTTTTAGATGCTTGATTCCTACGCAGGTCTTAACCTGATCAGGTTCAACGGTACTTTAGTTTAAGTTTTGGCAAGGAGATGCAAAACTGACTAAATCTCAGCGAGGAATTACTCGCGCTCCGTCAAGCGATGTCCAAATCTTAGCATGTTCTCATTGAAAATATGCTGGCATGCCGATATCAATTTCAATTATTTTTTTGAGCTAGAATTTCCTCAACAGATTTTCTGACTTTTTGTTCAAATGCCTCACGTTGTGCCCTGATCTCTTGCTGTTCAGGTGAGTTATCTTCAGGATACTGGCTAGATGGTTTTGGCATTTGCTGCCAAAGCGTTTCACTTGCGTTGATTAAATTCACAAATTTCTGTGCAGCTGGGCGACTTGCAGTTTTACTTTTTGCAATTTTTTCAATCGCTTTGATTGCTTGTTCATCTGCAATTTTATCGTCATCGAACCAGAGCGTGCGGGTGTTATCCTCGCCTTGAAAAAGTGCACTACGGTATTGTTCAATGTTCTCTATGACCTGAGGTTTAAAATGGTTGTTGGGGTAATCTTTATTGAACTTTTCCCAATATAACAATCGATTGGCCACCTCATCAAAACTAATTGCTAGCCCTGCGTCCATAATATAGTTGGCACCTGTATACTCTTTACGGATCTGTTTAAAGTAAACCTGATCTGATTTTTCTAAATAGGGTGCAAAAATATCCAGATCATATTGTGGATGCTGTACAAAGGTGTATTCACCTTCACCGATATAAAATTTTGCTAAATATAAGTCCTTTGCATGATCAACTAAATATTTCTCACGCGGTTTTAACTTTTTATACAGTTCTTGTTTTTGTTGAGCTGTCATAGACTGACCGTCTGCAAGTGTATCGGTCATATATTGAAAGACTTCAGGTGAGGCATCGGTGATGAGTTTTTGATAAATGTTTTCAATTTTTGCTTGCCATTGATAACGTGTTTTTAACGGTGCAGATGCGAGGCATTTTTTTAGTAATTGATTGAGGTCATTTAAATCTTCAACGATGACCTTTTTTTCTAATTTTTTGATGCTTGTATCTATCTCGTTACAGTCTTGTGGAAGTGCTGGTATTTCAGCTGTACTGGTCTGAGTCGCTTTAGAAGCTGCTTTAGTTGTCTCAATTGTTTGATTGTTCTCGTGCTTTTGGCAAGCGCTGAATAGGGTACACAGGCAGAGTGTTGTGAGTGATAGATGTTGTTTTAAAGCTTTCATAGTATGACTGTTGTTGTGTATTTTTGAATGTCACAAGGATAATAAAAATTGAGCTAAAATAACATCTAACTGTTAGAACAAATCGCATCACTAAAGCAATCTTTTTTAACATGCTTAAAGTCGATCGGGCTTAAATTTAGATATTGATTGAGCTGGGACAGCGCCAATAATTGAGGGATATTTTCCAGTTTAGTGCGTTCTTTTTCACTAATTTGAATTTTTTGCTGTCTTTGCTCTTTGCTCATCGCTAAAAAATGAACAAACTTCTTGGCCTGAGCTGAAAGCTCACCATCATTGGATTTTGCCAAGCGTTCAATCACCAACCAGCTGGCTGCATCGATATCAGTTTGATTTTCAAAACTGGTCGATATAGGTGCTTCTTCAGTGCCTAAAAACAATAGACTACTATAGGCATTTTTTAAGAACTGCGCATCATGTAAAAAAGGGCTAGTGGGATAAGTTTGTAGATATTCTTGCCAAAACTTAGCTCTTTTTGCAATTTCTTCAGCATCAATATCGGGTTTATGGTTTTTAAAAAGCGGTTTGGTATTTTGATCTGCAAGATTTTCGATAAAAACTTGTTCAGGTGCAGTCAGATATGGGGCGAAAACTTTGGCTAAATATTGCGGGCTTCTCCGATAGACAATTTTATCATCTGTTTGTTCGCTCAGCTCAATATAAGCTTGGCCTTTGTGACGTAATAAATATTGGTCACGTAGATTAAGTTGTTCAAATTTACTCTGTTGAATAGTGGGGTATGCAGCTTGATCTAAAGCATAGTTTTCAAATGCTTGCTGTTGTTCTGAAGTGCGCTCAATCTGTAAAAATTGTTGATACATACGTTTCGACTGATGCATCAATTCCATTTGTTCCGCAGGTTTCATCAAAGGTAAACACATACGAATATCTTGATTGACTTGTTCTATCGCAAGCGTGGTTCTTTTTGCGTTGATTGCCAGCATCTCATTTTTGAGATTTTGGCAAATTTGGGTTAAATCAGGAATAGGATTTTCTTTTTGTGGCGCTTCTTTAGATTCTTTGACAATGTCGGTTGTGGGTTTTTGACACGCGATAACCACCATGCAACTCAAGATAACGAGTATGCCTGAAATGAGAAAATGAAGGATATTGCGAGGAAATTTCATTCGACCAGCATTTAAAAGAAGCTCAATTTTGTTCGATGCCATTGTCGCTGAATCGAGGCTAAATAAATGAAATATTTTGTAGTTTTGTGATAATGAAACGTTACTTTTTGCAAGAAACTGAGTCATGTGTCTGATTTAAGATCTGCAAAAATTAACCTGAGTACAGCATCGTGAATTTGCGATAAATGGATGCTCACAGCAAAGTTACATATGTAAATTCAGCAAATTGTAGTAGTATCTTTACTCTAAATTGCTTTGATCAGAAGTGAAATGAGCGATATTGAGAAATTCATTTGAAAGAAAAATACTTGTCATAAAACATTCATAATGAATATGCTTTAATATTAACCCATAAAAATAGTTTTTGTTGCGTGTGGAGCATCTGACCTTGAGCCCAAGTAATCCTGTATTAAACCATCATATATCTTCTCAATTTAATGAGGACTTACAGGATGTGAATACCAAATTTATGACCATGGGCGGTTTGGTAGAACAACAAGTCGCAAATGCAGTGCATGCGTTATTGGATACCAATGCCAATATGGCGATTGATGTTCAATTCCAAGACAATACAGTTAATCGTTATGAACGAGAAATTGATGAAGCACTGACTTTGATTTTGGCGCGTCGTCATCCAGCTGCAATCGACTTACGTATGGTGATTGCCATGAGTAAAGCCAATACCGATTTAGAACGTATTGGTGATGAAGCTGCAAAAATTGCCCGTATTGCACAGACTTTATGTGAAGAGGGCGAGTCTCCGCGTGGCTATATGGAAACACGGCACATTGGCAATCAAGTGCGTGTCATGATTCATGATGCTTTAGATGCTTTTGCGCGTGTGGATGCAGAACAGGCATTAAAAGTTTTGTTGGCCGATGCAGATATTGACCGTGAATATCAATCTGCGACGCGCACACTGATGACCTATATGATTGAAGATCCACGTCATATTAGTCGTGTCATCAATGTGATGTGGGTATTGCGTTCACTAGAGCGAATTGGTGACCATGCCCGTAATATCTCAGAACAAGTCATTTATATGGCAAAAGGTTTTGATGCGCGACATACCAGTGTTGAAGAGATTGAACAAAAAGTTCAAGGTAAATAATTGAATTTATAAATAAAAAGACCTGAATGATTCAGGTCTTTTTATTTGGAAAACTTAAGATCACAAAAAGAAAATTACACTTGAGCAAGTGCTTGTTCTAAGTCTGCAATCAAATCATCAATATGTTCAATCCCCACAGATAAACGCACCATATCAATACTCACGCCTGCTGCTTTTAGCTCTGTTTCATTCAGTTGACGATGCGTGGTAGTTGCTGGATGACAGGCTAAACTTTTTGCATCACCAATATTCACTAGGCGAGTAAACAGCTGTAATGCATCGATAAAACGGGTGCCACCTTCACGACCATCTTCAACACCAAAAGACAGAATTGCAGACGGTTTACCTTTGACGTACTTTTGTGCCAAAGCATGTTGTGGATGATCTTTTAAGCCAGCATAGTTGACCCATTTTACTTTTGGGTGTGCCTGTAAATATTCAGCAACTTTTTGTGCATTTTCAGTATGGCGTTCCATACGCAAATTCAGTGTTTCTAAGCCTTGTAAAATTAAGAATACGCTGAGCGGGCTGATTGCTGCGCCTGTATTTCTTAATGGAACAACACGTGCACGGGCGATATATGCCGCAGCACCCAAAGCTTCTACATAGTTCACCCCATGATAACTTGGATCTGGGGTATTTAAGACTTTGAAGCGCTCGGGATATTTGCCCCAAGGGAATTTACCGCTATCGACAATCGCGCCACCAATCGAATTACCATGACCGCCAATATACTTGGTCAATGAATGCACCACGATATCTGCACCATGTTCAAAAGGTTTCAGTAGGGCAGGTGTTGCAACGGTATTATCCACAATCACGGGTACACCATATTCGTGTGCGATTTTAGCAATGGCATCTAGGTCAATAATATTACCTAGCGGATTGCCAATCGACTCAACGAAAACCAATTTGGTTTTTTCATCAATCAAGCCGCGCAATGCTTCAGGATCTTGGTAATCAAAGAAACGCACTTCAATGCCTTGTTTTGGCAACGTGTGGGCAAATAAATTATATGTTCCACCATAGAGTGTTGAAACCGATGCAATATTGTCACCTGCTTCTGCAATGGTCTGGATAGAATAGGTGATCGCAGACATACCCGAAGCCAATGCTAAAGCACCAATACCGCCTTCAAGCGCACTCAGACGTTGCTCAAGCACAGCGGTCGTTGGGTTCATGATCCGTGTATAAATATTACCCTGAACTTTCAGGTCAAATAGATCCGCACCATGTTGGGTATTATCAAAGGCATAAGAGGTGGTCTGATAAATTGGAACGGCGACCGCTTTAGTGGTTGCTTCTGGTTCATAGCCTGCATGTATGGCAAGAGTTTCGTCTTTATATGTCATGTTCTTCCGTCAACTTTTTATTAAATTTCAATAGAGTGTAACAAATAAATATATGAAGTAAACAAGGGTTTATATATTTTAAAATCATAAAAACAGATAAAGCCAACAATGCAGCCTGAGATAAATTGAGTTTCAGCGAGGAAAAACAGACCGAATATCGCTGAGTTTGTGAGCTGTCATTGTGGTGTCATTTGCTGAAACTAGCATAACAAATTCCATAAATTCAGTTATTAAAAACACAATGAAAAAAGCAGCAATAAATAAACTGACCTGCCATAAAAGCACTTTAACTTTAGTCCTCTGTAGTTTACTGGGTTTGACCGCATGTTCTGATGATGATCAAGATTTAACAACACAGAAGACCTTAACCCAAAATATAACATTAGCGTTTGGTGATGAAGCCTGTGTAATGGGGGGGACACGTATTCAGAGCGGTTTAGATCGCAATGAAAATGGCAAACTTGAAACCAGTGAAATCACTAAAACAGAAAACAGTTGTAAGCCCAATTTGTTTGCACAAGGTGTAGCATTACCGTTTAATGTATTGGGACGATACCCTGCGAATGGTACGACCATTGATAGCACATTTGATATTCGTCAGGGTGGTTTTGGTTCTGATGTTGCTGCGCATCCAAGCAATAAAAAGCAATTCTATGCATTGACCGATCGGGGGCCAAATGCAGACTTTACTGATAAATTATATGGCGCAGGTAAGGTTTTTGCCATTCCAGACTATGTGCCGAAAATTGGTTTATTTGAAGTTCAAGACAATGGCACTGTGAAATTAATTAAAACCATCAATTTAAAAGATCGCGATGGAAAAGACATCACGGGATTACCCAATACTTCTGCTTTAGGCGGCACAGGGGAAACACCGTATGATGTCAATGGGAAAGTGATTACTGTAGATCCAACCAAGCCATACGATGTGGTGAATAATCCAATTAGACTGGATGATTATGGCTTGGATAGTGAAGGGATCACTGCACTTAACGATGGTACGTTCTGGGTCAGCGATGAATATGGACCACATATTGTGCATTATGATGCCAATGGTAAAGAAATAGGGCGTATCAACCCATTTAAGGCTGATAAACGCAATAATTGGACTTTGCCAAATGAGTTTAGCTATCGCCGTGCCAATCGAGGGATGGAAGGCTTAACCATTAGCCCAGACCAAAAAACTTTGGTTGGGATTATGCAATCGACCATGAGTTTACCGAATAAAAATGTCAATAAATCAACGTTGACGCGTATTGTGACGATTAATCTGGAAACAGGCAAAGTCGCACAATATTTATATCAGCAAGAGATAGCTGAAAATTCAAACTCTGCCATTATTGCCCTCAGTGCAACACAATTTCTGGTTTTAGAACGAGATGGATTGTTTTATAAAGATACGCCCAATGTGATGAAAAATGTCTATCGTATTGATTTAAGCAAAGCCACCAATTTAGAAGATATTCAAACACAAAATGATGTCAAACAAGATGAAAAGCTTGGTTTAACCATTGCGGGCAAGACCTTAGAAGAATACCAATTGGATAAAGGCTGGGACGGTTTAAAAGCATTTAATATTGTTCCAGCACCTAAAACATTGGTACTGGATATGGGGAAAGCGGTTAAATATCCACATGATAAAATGGAAGGTCTGTGGTTGATCAATAGTACGACACTTGGGATTTTAAATGATGACGATATGGGGCTTTGGAATAATGCCAAAGGTATGGAGCCAAAGTATCTGGATGCGGCGCGTACACGTATTGATATCAATACCTTGTACATCATGGATAAATTGAATTTAAAAGGCCAATAATTGCATAACAACAGCCGCCCAAGAGGCGGCTTTTTCTATCAGCATCATTTAAAAATAATAGGTTCCTCAATGAAAAAAATAGCCATTCTCACCGTTTTAACGAGTTTAATGACTGCAACTGTTTGGGCTGTACCGCAAGTGACATCACGTGAATATAAGTTGTTGTTACAGCCAGACAAATTTAGCTATGCCAATGAGTCCGCCAACGTAAATAGCTATATGCAACAAGCCAAAACGGTTATTGCCCAGCAAATTAACCGTACAGTTTCAGGAACGATGCGCTTAGACAAACAACGCCAAATACGTTTTTATGATTCACCCAGCAGCTGCCTACTCAATAATATGGGCTATAGCTTTCGAGAACGGACTGAAAACGGAGCATCTGAAGTGACGCTTAAATTTAGAAGCTATGATCATTATCTGTCTGATTTTGCAGATTTGAGTAGCTCGACTGCAGGAGCCAAAACTAAGCTTGAAGATGATATCACGCAAACAGCAACACAAGGGTTTTTGGTGGGGTCCAGTAAATCCACCACAGTGGCAAATACACGGACAATCAATAAGTTTTTAGACATCCATACGCATTTTCCAAAATTTAAAGAAACCTTTGCCATCAGTGATAATCAGCTGTTATCACCTGTAGGTGGACTCACCCTTTATGAACGAAGTTATCGTGGGGTCAGCATTGATTTAGGCGAGTTTGATGCAGAGGTAGATATGAGTTTATGGTATACCCAAGCACCTTATGCAGGATTAAAACCTGCTGTAGTTGAAGTCTCGTTTAAGTACCAAGACCCAAATGCAAATTACACCAATAAGGTTGTACAACGTGCTGCCATTAGTTTTTCTGCTTTGAAAACATTGTCAAACTACAATGCACCAAGTTCAACTCAAACCAAGACGCAATTTGTATATCAGTATCAGCCGAATTTTTGTTCGTGATCATGTGTGAGGTCGCGATTTGATTGCATGTATTGGTGTGGAAAAATGTTTTCTTGATGCTTTTAAAATATCTCAATCAATTGGACAAATCTGAACAAAAATAGATAAATTCAGCGTATAATTGACGGTATTTATTTATTCGCATTTTGCGAATTTCTATTCATTATAGAGGAGTCCTACGTGGCCCAATATATTTACACGATGAACCGTGTGTCGAAGATGGTTCCGCCTAAGCGCGAAATCCTAAAAGACATCTCTTTATCATTTTTCCCAGGTGCAAAAATTGGTGTACTTGGTTTAAACGGTGCAGGTAAATCTACCCTACTCCGTATTATGGCTGGCGTAGATAAAGATTTCTCAGGTGAAGCTCGTGCGCAACCAGGTATTAAAATCGGTTATCTAGAGCAAGAACCACCATTAGATCCAAATAAAGATGTGCGTGGAAACGTTGAAGATGGTTTACGTGAACCATTAGATGCATTGGCACGTTTAGATGAAGTTTTTGCTGAATATGCAGCTGAAGATGCTGACTTTGATGCACTTGCAAAAGAGCAAGAGAAATTAGAAGCAATTATCCATGCTTGGGATGCACACAACCTTAGCAACCAAATGGATCAAGCTGCAGCAGCATTGAATCTTCCAGCATGGGATTCTGACGTAAGCTTACTTTCAGGTGGTGAACGTCGTCGTGTAGCATTGTGTCGTTTGTTATTGTCTAAACCAGACATGTTATTGCTGGACGAACCGACTAACCATTTGGATGCAGAATCTGTATCTTGGTTAGAACGTTTCTTAAAAGACTTTGCCGGTACAATCGTTGCGATTACCCATGACCGTTATTTCTTGGATAACGTTGCAGAGTGGATTCTTGAGCTTGACCGTGGACATGGTATTCCTTACCAAGGTAACTATTCTTCTTGGTTGGAACAAAAGAATGCACGTTTAGAGCAGGAAAATAAACAAGAAGAATCTTTTGCTAAAGCATTGAAAAAAGAATTGGAATGGGTTCGTTCAAATGCTAAAGGTCAGCAAAAGAAAAACAAAGCACGTATGGAGCGCTTTGAGGAGCTGAACTCACGTGAGTTCCAACAACGTAATGAAACCTCTGAAATCTATATTCCACCTGGTCCACGCCTAGGGAATAAGGTTGTAGAAGTTGAAGGCATCAGCAAATCGTTTGATGGTCGTCTACTTTATGAAAACTTATCGTTCACAGTACCACCAACTGCGATTGTTGGTATCGTTGGTCCAAACGGTGCAGGTAAAACCACTTTATTCCGTATGATGACAGGCGAACAGCAACCTGATACCGGTACAGTTGTATTGGGTGAGTCTGTAAAAGTTGCTTATGTTGGTCAGATTCGTGACACTTTAGATAACAATAAAACAGTTTGGGAAGAAGTTTCTGGCGGTTTAGATATCTTAAGAATTGGCGAATACGAGATCGCATCTCGTGCCTATATCGGTCGCTTTAACTTTAAAGGTCAAGATCAGCAAAAACGTGTTGGTGAATTGTCAGGGGGTGAACGTAACCGTTTACAACTTGCGAAGATCCTTCAGATGGGCGCCAATGTGATCTTACTGGATGAGCCATCAAACGACTTGGATATTGAAACTTTACGTGCGCTAGAGGATGCAATTCTTGTATTCCCTGGTACTGTCATGGTGGTATCGCATGACCGTTGGTTCCTTGACCGTATTGCTACACATATCTTGTCGTTTGAAAATGAACAGCCAGAATTCTACGAAGGTAACTATGCTGAATATGAAGCATATCGTTTAGCGCGTTTGGGCGATGCAGCTGTGCAAAAACGTACCAAATACAAAAAAATTGGTGGTTAATCACTAATTTGGTAGATCAAAAAACCAGCTTTCGAGCTGGTTTTTTATTGTACATAAAGCCGATAAAGTTGGTGTTGTGCTTCGAGATGACCTTGATTGGCGGCAAGCAACAACCATTTGTATGCATTCTTTTTATCTGGCGATAGGCCGAGCTGGCCTTGTAGGTAAATCATGCCCAATTTATATTGGGCCGTGCTATATCCTTTAAGTGCTGAATGTAAAAAATACCAAATCGCGTTGCGTTGATATTTTTGGATTTTTTCATTTAATCGCTGATCTAAATCAAGAGGGTCACGCTGGTTGAGTGCCAGATGTTCATAACTGGTTGCGCGGTGGTAAGTATGCATTGATTCAGACATTTTAAATGCATGATAGGAACTGGAATAATGGTATTTATATCGGATGATTTGCTTGAGTTTCCGTATTATTTTTATTAAATCCATAATGACTCACACTTATTTTTATGAAATTTTCACTATAAGATTAAAGGAAATAACCAGAATAAGTAATCCCAATAACCATGATTTTTTTTCATATAAAAGTATTGCTAAAGTGGTTCGAGATAAATCATTTATTCAATTTTTGATGGCAGTAGGCTTCTTTGAAATTTTTTTAAAACTATAAATCAATAAAAAGCCCCCTCATCCTAGCCTTCTCCCAAAAGGAGAAGGGACTTTCAATACCAATATGATTCACTCTAAATGATCGTTTTTTGATTGATGAACTAGGCCTATTGAGTTTAAGGCTTGGTACTTTGTATAAAATGAGCTATGAGGAGCTATTTAAAATCATATGGATTGTTTATCAGTTTTATCTTGGTGTTTTAATTCTCGGTATTTTAATTTTTGCTATTTGAATCAGGCTAAATCAATTGCATATATAAAAGAATGTCAAAAAAACATTCTTCTATATATGGGCGTTCACAATCAATTAAAGACGCATTTCAATCCCTTGTTTAGCAAGGTATTGTTTCGCTTCAGGAATAGAGTATTGACCAAAATGGAATATCGAGGCTGCCAATACAGCATCGGCACCACCTTTTAAAATACCATCTGCTAAATGTTGTAAATTACCCACACCACCTGACGCAATGGTTGGAATGGTGACACGATCATTGATTTGACGCATTAAGCCAATGTCATAGCCCGCTTTAGTCCCATCTGCATCCATAGAGGTAACCAATAATTCACCTGCACCGAATTCTGCCATTTTGACCGCCCATTCAATCGCATCTATGCCTGTTGGTTTACGACCACCATGGGTGAAAATTTCCCATTTATTTTCACCGGTTCTTTTCGCATCGATTGCTACAACAATACATTGTGCACCAAAGCGCTGAGACGCTTCTTGAACGAACTCAGGATTAAATACCGCAGCAGAGTTGATGCTGACTTTATCTGCGCCTGCATTTAATAACAAACGAATATCTTCAACTTTACGAACACCGCCACCGACTGTAAGTGGAACAAACACACTTTCAGCCATACGTTCAACCGTACGGTAAGTGGTATCTCGGCCATTTGATGTTGCGGTAATGTCTAAAAAGGTGATTTCATCTGCACCTTGCTCATTATAACGACGGGCAACTTCTACAGGATCTCCTGCATCACGGATATCCAGAAACTGGACACCTTTCACCACACGACCATTATCTACGTCCAGGCAAGGAATAATACGTTTAGCGAGCATAATTTTTTCCAAAAATAACAGGCGATTATGAAAGTTCGTGACTTAGGTGCTACACCTCGATAGTCGAAGCGGTTATTCTATCAAACTTATGTAAGTTTTTTCGCAGGTTTTCTATGTCGGTTTATACCACTTTGAGTTTAAAAGAAGTTCAACACTTTGCAGCACCTTATGGATTAGAGGTGGTTGAACTTAAACCAATTCAAGGCGGTGTGCAAAATACCAACTATTTTATCATTTGTGCTGATGGAACACAGTTTGTATTAACATTATTTGAAAATATGGATGCACAAGCAGCAGGGGAGTTAATTCCTGTCTTAGAACACTTGGGGCAACAAGGTTTGGCAGTTCCTGTTCCGTTAAAACATAGCGGTCAGTCGATTCATAGCTTAAAAGATAAACCTGCACAAATTGCGCCACGGATGTCAGGTAAACATCCGATGCCTTCTACAATCGCTCAAGTTGAGCAAATTGCTGTAGCACAGGCCAAAATGCATGTGGCGTTACAAGACTTCCCATTACAGCGTCAAGTGGCGCGTGATCATGCCTATTGGTATAACGTTGCTCAACAAATTAAACCGACTTTGGATGTGGCGGATAGCGCTTTGCTGAATAACCTTTTAGGTTTATATGAAGCACTGACCATGATGTATCCAAATCGACCTAAAGGTTTTATTCATTCGGATTTGTTCCGTGACAATACTTTGTTTGAAGGCGATGAGTTAAAAGGCATTCTTGATTTTTATGAAATGAATCAAGATGAATTACTTTTTGATATTGCGATTACCTTAAATGACTTTTGTACAGAATATCCAAGTGTTCGCTTGAATGAAGCCAAAGCAACGGCTTTCTTAAATGCATATACCTCGATTCGTCCCCTGACTGAAGATGAAAGAGCTTGTTTAGAGTTATATTTGGCTATGGCCGCAGGTCGCTTTTGGATGATGCGTTTACAAATCGCTCAGATGAATGCCGCTGAAGCACGCACTGGTGACGATATTTTGCAGAAAAATCCGCAAGAAATGCGTAATATGTTGATTGAAAGATTAAAGTTCGTGGCTGCTTAATAGCTTTTTGTGGGAAATAAAATGCGTGATCAAGGTCGTTTAGTTGAATGGTTCGATGATAAAGGCTATGGCTTTATTCAACCAAATGATGGTGTAAAAGATCGCGTATTTTTACACATCAAAGATTTTGCACAAAAAGGGCCACGCCCAATCGTGGGCTGTGCCCTTGAATATGTGGTGCAATTAGACGGCCAAGGGCGTTATAAAGCAAAACAAGTCACATATTTAAAAGCCACACAAATGGCGAAAGTGACAAGCCAGCAAGCGGCTAAAGCCAAGCAGTTGCATGCAGCAAAGCAGGCTAAATTACAGCCGATGCAAATTTTGTGCGCTGTTTATATTATTGCTTTGGCAATTTTGAGCATAAGCGGTTTGCTCAATGGCATGTTTATTCTTTTTGTCAGTATTATCAATGTGATGACCTATTGGTTTTATGCACAAGATAAAGAAGCTGCGCAGAGCAATCAGCGTCGTGTTCCTGAAAATACCCTGCATATTTTAGCTTTTTTAGGTGGTTGGCCTGCAGCTTGGTTAGCACAGCAACGCTTACGACATAAAACACAAAAACAACCCTTTAAAAAGATTTATTTGTGTACCATATTCTTTAATATTTTATTGATTTTATGGTTAATTTCGCCTTTGAATATGTTTAAGATTTAAACGGGCGTTAGCAAATTTAAAAGGGCTTACAATGAATAATTATGTTGATCCAAATAATAGTAAATCTCTGACTTTAATTTTATATATCCTTTATATTGTTGCAATTTTTTCTGCGGGAATTCTTGCAATCATTGCATTGATTATCAATTATGTAAAATTGAATTCGGTCCGTGGTACGATTTTCGAAAGTCATTTTAGATGGCAAATTCGCACTTTTTGGTGGTATTTAGTCTGGACGGTAATTGCATTTATTCCGTTTATTTTTCTATTTTTCACCATGGATAATGTCAACGCCTTTGCTGGTGTAGCCGTGGGTGCTACGATTTTTTGTGCTGCCACTTTATTTATTTCTTGGATATGGATTGTCTATCGGGCCATTCGAGGCATTATTGCGCTGAATGATGATCAAGCCTTACCGATATAACTGAATCAATAATGCTTGATGGATCTTGTTCCCGAGCAATACAGCTTGATCAAAACGTAATTTTAGTGAAAACAGCGTTCTGATTAAGAGCGCTGTTTTTCTATCTCAACTGAGTTTTCTTTAAGCTGTCGTTTGTATAAAAATTTGGGTCTCCATTCACTGATGATCACCCCCAATACCACAAGTAAACCACCAAAAAGAGCCAGTAAAGGTAAGCGTTCACCTGCAATTCTGCCAAATAAAGCTGCCCAAACTGGTTCGCCAGCATAAATCACGGCAGCTTGAGACGGATCGACAGAACGTTGTGCCCAATTCATCGTCAATTGTAATAAAGCACTGGTTAAGCCCAGTCCAACAGCAAGCATCACCAATTGCCACGAAAAGGCTGGAATATGCAGCTCACCCACAAAAGGCATACTGGCAAATGAAATCAATGAAGCAAAGGCAAGCTGAATCACCGTTACACGCTGTATATTGACCTTCCCTGCAAAGTGCCCGATGAGAATAATCTCCATAGCAATTGCAAACGAGCCAACTAATGTAATGATTTGCCCCGTATTTAAATCAATGTGATGAAAACCATTTCCTGTCAAAAAAATTAAACCGATAAACGCCAGTAAAACACCAAGCCAAGTCATGATATGTGGTCTTTTGCGAAAAATCATCCAGATAAGAATCGGCACAAGGGGCACATATAATGCTGTTAAAAATGCAGACTCACTGCTGCTGATGGTTTGCATACCGACAGTTTGCGAGCCATACCCTGCGGCAATCATGCCGCCAATCAGTGCACCAGCGATGAGTTCTTTTAAATTGATACCTTTTAGATATTTATAAGACAGTAATCCAACAGCAAGGGTCGCTGCAGCAAAACGACAACCGACAAAAAAAATAGGGGAACTATAGTTTAGGGCATAATGTACAATGACAAATGTACCACCCCAAATCATGGTCATCAGGATCAGTGCAATTTGAGGCGTTCTGGACTTTAAAAATAAAGCGAGGGGAGAGGAAGACATAAAATAAAGTAATGTAGAAGAGCAGGGCTATTTTACGCGAAAGCACAGTATTGTGCAGATGTTAAGCGGAGTAATCGGGTATTTAAATCACTCAATTGTCATGCAGTCGTGCTAGCATATTGAATTAAAATTTTGATAAAGAGAAATAAATCATGGTGATCGAACAGGCTTTATTTCATATTGTTGATGGTCAACAAATGGCTTTTGAAAAGAAATTTTATGAATTATCAGACACCTTCCGGAATGCCCAAGGTTGTGAAAAATTTAAATTGATCCGTGGTATAGAAGACAACCAAAAATATATTCTACAAATTCACTGGATTGATCTTAAAACCCATACAGATGTTTTTATGAAAACAGATGAATTTAAACAGTGGTTTACGGCAATGAAACCCTTTTCAGCAAGTAAAATTGAAATGCAACATTTTGAAAATACATTGGTTTAAATATCGATATGTTGATTTAAAGACCACTTTTTAACGCATAAAAAAGAGAACATCTAAGTTCTCTTTTTTTAATCAGATCTAGGCTGGGAAATTAAAAGCCTTGTTCATCCAATAACAGCTGCGCTTCACGTAGGTTTAATGTGCCTTCGTAAATTGCACGACCTGTGATCGCACCTAAAATACCCGGTTTACCTTTTAAATTACGCACATCATCCAGATTAGTTACACCGCCTGAGGCGATCACTGGAAGACCTGAGTATTGTGCGAGATTTACTGTCTGTTCAACATTGACACCCTGCATCATACCGTCACGTGCGATATCGGTATAAACAATACTCGATACACCGGCATCTGCAAAACGTTTTGCAAGATCAGTGGCTTTTACATCAGTGACATTTGCCCAGCCATCAGTTGCAACCATACCATTGATCGCATCAATACCGACAATAATGTGTCCCGCAAACTTCTTACAGGCTTCTTCAACAAATTCAGGATTTTGAACTGCTTTGGTCCCGATGATGACAAAAGAAACGCCCGCATCTAAATAATGTTCGATTGTTTCCAAAGAGCGAATACCACCGCCAATCTGGATTGGCAGTTCAGGCTGTGCTTTTGCAATTGCTTCAACGACAGGTTTATGAATTGGTGTTCCAGCAAAAGCCCCATTCAAATCAACCAAATGCAAACGACGAGCGCCTTCATTTACCCAATGCTGTGCTGTTGCAACAGGATCATCAGAAAATACGGTATCGTCTTCCATACGACCTTGTTTTAAACGAACACATTTACCATCTTTCAGGTCAATTGCCGGGATGATCAGCATGCTTTCGCTCCTTGCTTAATCTCAATGAAGAATTTATTGATCTTCATCTTAGCAAAAACTTGATCAATTTCTAAGTGTCAGTTTAGGCTTTTATTGGCGCGAATGCTCAATTTAAGCTGAGTATGTGCAATCGTGTCAGGTATTAAATCTAAATCCAGTAAGGCTTCGAAAATTAAGAGTGCGGCATAGGCATCGGCTGCAGCATATTCAATTTGTGGTGTTGTGAGGATTTTACGTGCCCAATTTGAGGTGCTAATAGATTTACTTTTAGGGAAATTGACTTGGAATAGCAATGCCATAGCATTTTTAATTCCTAAAGGATTATTGAAGCCAAAACTCGAAAAGCATTTTGAAAGTTCGATGACACTGTTGAGTTGCATGCCTTTTTTACGGAATAAATGTGCATCATTTTTTAAGCCAAAACCAACTTTAATCTGATCAGGATTTTCAAAAAAGGTCGCTAAAAAAGCCAAAATATCTGGTGAAACTTGAAATAAATAGGCTTTTTCAAATGTCGCCAGTTGAATAAGATGTGGGCCAGTTTGAATTTCACCTTTATTAAAGGTAGGTTTGGACTCAGTATCGAAACCAAAAATGTGCGCTGTTTTTAATTCTGCTTCAATTGCTTGGCATTGTTGCAAGCTATTAATCACAACAATGTTACTCAAAGGCAAATTTTGAAAACGGGGAAAGCTCTGAATTTGTTCTTTACTAGGAAGTTGCTGAGTTTGAATATTCACAAATTTAAGCTCACAAATTTTAGTCGACCAGTTTAAGCATTAAAAATATTAACCATATTGTGTTATAACAAACTTTGAATAAAAGATGATAGTTTTGTGGGTCAAAAACACAGGAATAAATTGTATGGTTGAAAAAGATGATGATCTTTTTATAGAAGGCGCCAAGCGTTTAAAGCAATTAATTCAGGATAAAAATATAAAAGCCAGTGATATTGTTAACGTACTGGAAACTTCAAAAGGAACCATGACCAAATGGTTGCAAAACTCAACACCGTCGAGTGCGCAAAGCTTAATTGAATTGGCGCGTTTAGTTGGGATGACTGAACGCTGGAATATGGAATCTAAACAGCAAGATAAAGCAGATCTGGTGACCAAAGCGTATGCTGAGTCTGAATTGGATTTAAGCCATGTCACCATGGAACAATTGATTAACGAAATTAAAGACCGTTATGCAGCTTTAAATTTAAAGGCAGATATTAAAATTAGTGTTGAGCCATTAGAAGGTGGTTTTGTCACCAAAGAGTAAAATAACCACCTTATAAAAATAGGGTGGTTATTTCGGCTGATTTATTCAGATTGATTGATTTGTTGTTGATATTGCTGAAATTGTTGCGCTTGGTCAAGGTAACTTTGATATGCTGGGATTGCTGTAACTGCAAGAATTAGAATACTAATCGGGAAGATCACAATATAAATCCAAGCCAATACTTTTTCCCAACCACGAGTAATTCGAGGTGCGCCATAGTTATTTGTCCCAGCATCTCCTTTTGCACAGCTTAAATAAACAAAAAAGAATAAATTCACCAAAGGTAAAAGCATAAGAAGAGATAACCAGCCACTTTGGTTTTTGTCATGTAAGCGACGAGTTGTAAAAATAAAGCTAAAGTAGATCACTGCGATATAAATAATAATCGCAACTGTGCCGAGAATAAAGATGAGCGTATTTGAAGGTGAGTTACTTAAAGCTGGGATGAATAGTGCAGCGATAATACCCAGTACAAACATAGATAGACCCAACAGCATATTCCAGCCCAAATAGGATAATCGACCAAAACGGCCACTGGCACTTAAAGCTGAATCATTGGTTTGAAAATTAGAAGACATTGTTATGTTCCTAGAATGAATTAAGGTTTTTAAATCAATTTTTAAAATCAATTGTTGGATTTTTATTCAATTTGGTTGAATCATAATAAACAGACGATAAAAAATAAAGTCAAAATAGAATAAAAAAATCAAGCCAATCGCAATTGGCTTGATTTTTAGAGATATAAATCGGGATGAAATTGACCTGAATAAATCAGATTTTCCATTCCACAAAGTTTTTCAGTAACTGTAAACCTGCTGTATGGCTCTTTTCAGGATGGAACTGTGTCGCAAATAAATTTTCTTTATGAATAGCCGTACAGAACTGCAAACCATAATCACATGTTGCAGCAACAAGAGACGGGGCTTTGGGTTCGACATAATAGCTATGTACAAAGTAAAAACGGCTATCTTGATCAATATCTTTCCACATCGGATGATTTGGATCTGCCTGATGGACTTGGTTCCAGCCCATATGAGGGACTTTTAAGCCGTCCATATCTGGAAAATGTTTTACCACACCTTCAAAAATACCCAGCGCTTGAGTGCCTGCATTTTCTTCTGACGATTCAAGCAAAGCTTGCATGCCAACACAAATGGCAAGTACCGGTTTATTAAACGCAGCATGGCGCACAACCTCATCAATACCTGCTTCATGCATCCCCTGCATACAATCACGCATTGCACCTACACCCGGAAATACGATTTTATCTGCCTGAGCGATTAATTTTGGATCATTTGTGACATCTACAGTTGCGCCAACATGTTCGAGTGCTTTGGCTGCTGAATGAAGATTTCCCATGCCATAGTCAAGAAGGGCAATACGGGTCATTACAAGGTTCCTTTCGTCGATGCAACAGTATTTTCTGCACGCGGATCAACTTCACACGCCATGCGAAGCGCACGTGCAAATGCTTTAAAAACACTTTCAATTTGGTGATGGCTATTTTTGCCTTTTAAATTGTCAATGTGCAAAGTCATTAAAGCGTGATTTACAAAGCCTTGGAAAAACTCGGAAAATAAATCCACATCAAAACTGCCGATACGGGCACGTGTAAATGGGATATCCATCCATAAACCTGGACGACCTGATAAATCAACCACGACACGGCTTAAAGCTTCATCAAGTGGTGCATAGAAATGACCATAACGTTTTAAGCCTTTTTTATCACCGAGTGCTTGCGCAAATGCTTGGCCTAGTGTGATTCCACAGTCTTCTACAGTATGGTGATCATCGATTTCTAAGTCGCCATCACAATGAATATCGATGTCAAATAAACCATGACGCTTGATTTGATCAACCATATGGTCTAAAAAGGGAACACCTGTATTGAGCGTGCCTTGACCAGTACCATCAAGATTCACACGAACTCGAATTTTAGTTTCGTTGGTGTTTCTTACCACTTCACTGATACGTTGCGCCATAGACACGTTCCTCAAAAAACGTCAAAAATTAAAAGTTTGATGTAAATATATTTCGCTGTGACGAAAGTGACAGCATATTAGATTGCTCAGGAGGGTTAATCAATGCCTATTACCGTACATGCTAAAACTTCACTAGAAAATGAAGAAGTTCGCGATCAGCTTGAGCGATTATATGACACCAGTCCCGAGTTTGGGGATGGTCATGATGCCATAGAACAACTTGAGCAAAACTTGGCTCATTATACCTTACTTTATGTCGCAGAATTTAATACAAAGATTATTGGTGCGTTATGGTGTACGGGACAAGGTGAAAGTCGGACTTTGGAAAATATTGTGGTGCATCCTGCTAACCGCGGACGCGGCGTTGCAGAACGTTTGGTCGAAGAAGTTTGTCGTATCGAGGAAGAAAAGGGCATTAAAAACTTTGAGCCGGGCTGTGGAGCAATCCATCGTTGTTTAGCTCACTTAGGTAAAATCTAAGATTATCTTGGATCTTTGACCAATTTAAGCAACCTGATCAGATTGCTTTTTTATTTGACTATTTTTTCAGAACTATAAGTTTGAGCAGATCTCAGCAGCATATTGCAGTCACGACCAAAACACTTTGGGGGAAAAATTAAATTAAGCGTGCCAAAATTTGCCCTCTAAAGCTGAAAAACGCATAAAAAACAGCCTTATTTAGAATAAATAGGCGGTTTTTGTTGTAAAAATAAACTATTGAATGATTTTAGTGATTTCAATGCTTGACGACTAAACCATTAAATTGTTTAATACGCCCCATCGGCGTGATAGCTCAGTAGGTAGAGCAACGGATTGAAAATCCGTGTGTCCCCAGTTCGATCCTGGGTCTCGCCACCATATTTAAAAATCTTTGAGATTTCAATCCCTGATCCCATCAGGGATTTTTTTTGGGTAAAAAATATTCGGTTGAATAAAAAAGTCATGATTTTTATTGACTATTGAACTGAGATACGGCTTAATACACCGCATCGGCGTGATAGCTCAGTAGGTAGAGCAACGGATTGAAAATCCGTGTGTCCCCAGTTCGATCCTGGGTCTCGCCACCATATTTGAAAAACCTCAAACCTTGTTTGGGGTTTTTTATTGCCTGCTTTTTATCATCAATTAAAAAATAGATGCTCATCATTAAAAACAGCATGCTATTGAGAATGCGTAAATTGAACTCATTGTCTTACAAAATATCTTGCCATGGACTATAAATATCGTAAGATAAACCTTTGGTAAGTGAAATAGATTGTTATAAGAACAATGAAAGATTTATTTTCATCAGGCAGCCAGCTTTATCAGCAAGCTCGACCGAGTTATCCGCAAGAAGTGGTTCAGGAAATTTTAAATCATGTTCCAGAGCGCGGTTTTGCTTGGGATTGTGGTGCGGGTTCAGGTCAATTTACTCAATTGCTTAGCCCTTATTTCGATCATGTTGTTGCAACAGATATGAGCGAAAAACAATTAAACCTTGCGCCTTATTTCGACAATGTGAGCTATCAAGTCCAATCTGCAGAACAGACTTCATTTACAGCACAAAGTTTTGATTTGATTTCTGTTGCTCAGGCCATTCATTGGTTTGATTTTGATGGCTTTTATAAAGAAGTTGAACGCACATTAAAACCACAAGGTATTCTTGCTGTAATCGGTTACGGCTTAATTCATGTCGAAAATGCAGCCATCAATACCATGATTCAAAACTTATATGCTGAAAAATTAGATGGTTATTGGGATGCAGAGCGCCGTTATATCGATGAAGAATATAAAACCATTCCCTTTCCTTTTGATGAAATAAACGTTGCTGAGTTTAAGATGCAGTACCAGTGGTCCTCTGCACAACTGTTAAAGTATTTATCGACCTGGTCTGCAATTAAACACTATTGCGAAAGAAATCAGGATCATCCATTACTTGATCTAGCTGAAGCATTAACCAGCGAGCTTGCAGATCTAACCATCACATTCCCAGTTTTTTTAAGAGTGGGTAAAATTAAAAAATCAAAGAAAAAATGCTTTATGCACAAATAAAATAAGGATCGCATTTTATCTTTGATTACAATAGATATAGCTAACAATATACTTACTTATATATTATTTAAAAGTAAGATAAATCATGAAAGCTCCAGTTAGAATAGTATCCATTGCTGTATGGCTATCGGCGTTCAGCGCTACATCTTTTGCAACGACAGGCTATTTTATGCATGGCTATGGGGTAAAAGCCCAAGGCAATGCAGGGACCTCAATCGCTCAATTTCAAGATGCATTAACGATTGCCAATAACCCAGCAGGCTTAAGCTGGATTGGTGATCGTATTGATGTGGGTGCAACCGTGTTTTCACCGGATCGTTCAGCTGAGATTACCGCGAATCAAATGCCACAAGCTTATCCCAACGCCAATGGTCAATATGATGGCAATGGACGCAAATATTTTGTACTCCCAGAGCTTGCATTCAACCATCAAATCAATGATCAAGTTGCTTTAGGTTTAGCAATATATGGGAATGGTGGAATGAATACGGGATATAAAAATAATCCATTTGCAGCATTTGGCAACAGTGGAACAGCAGGAGTGGATTTAACACAAGTTTTTATTACTCCAGCAGTTGCTTGGAAATATTCAGAAAATCAATCTATCGGCATTGCAACCAATATTCTCTATCAACGTTTTGAAGCACGGGGAATTGCTGGGTTTAGCGGATTTTCAGCCGATGCTTCAAATTTAAGTAATCGTGGAAAAGATGCTGCGACTGGCATTGGTGCACGTATCGGTTGGGCTGGAAAATTCTTTGATCAACGCTTAACCTTAGGTGCAAATTATTCTTCAAAAATTAATGCAGATCGCTTTGATCGATATCGTGGGTTATTTGCTGAACGAGGTGACTTTGATGTTCCTGAAAGTTATGGTGTGGGTGTAGCTGTCAAAATCACACCTCTATTAACAGTGGCTGCGGATGTACAACGAATTAACTATTCGGATGTGAAATCGGTAGGAAATCCTTTTGATCTTGCACAATTACAACAAGGTCATGCTTTTGGTTCACCACAAGGGCCAGGGTTTGGCTGGAATGATATCAATATCTATAAACTGGGTGTGTCTTATCAAGCCCATCCAAAGCTCACACTAAGAGCCGGTTATAGTCATAATGATCAACCGATTCCAGACAGTGAAGTGTTTTTAAATATTCTTGCTCCTGGGGTAATTCAAGACCACCTCAGCGTGGGTGCAACTTGGAATTTCGATCAACATCAAGAAATCAGTATTGCCTATACACATGCCTTAGAAGATGAAGTAAAAGGCAAAATTTCCCCTGCGTTTGGTGGTGGTGAAGCGAAACTCAAAATGAGTCAGGACATTTTAGGGCTGTCATATGGCTATAAATTCTAAGTTTTTCTGTCAATCGCCATGAAAGCAGATGGATTCGACAGATTTTTAATCTGAAATAAGACGTTTACCCAAACACACGACTTCGATTTCTTCATAGCCGAGTTGCTCATAAAAGCTTTGTACATCAATATTATCCTTACGGATTAACAGTTGCAGTTTGGGGCAACCTAATGCAACTAAACGCTTTTCAAGTTGTTGTATCAATGCAGTTGCAACACCATTACGTTGATCATGAGGATGGACAGCAAGATAATTGACCCAGCCCCGATGCCCATCATAGCCCCCCATAACCGTAGCGATCAATTGTTCATCTTTGACCGCCAATAGAAACAATCCGTCTTTTTGTGCGACTTTACGGAAGATATCAATTTCTGGGTTGTTCCAAGGACGGGTTAAATCGCAGACTTCCCACAGTGCGATGACTTCATCTAAATCGGTTTCTTGAAACTGTCTGATAATAAACATAGAATTTTTATCTCTTGTTTTTTAAAACAATCTTTACAGCAGATTAATATAAAAAGCCTCAGTTGATAAGTTTATTTTTTAGACAATACGTAAATAATTTTTGTTGAGTTTGTTAACTTATAAAAACGCGATAGGCTGAGAATAGTGATTTTTTATTGATTGAAAGTGTGCATAATAATGGAGGCATAATTTAAAACAAAAAAGGAACTTCACGTGAATAAACAGGAATTTGATTATATTATTATCGGTGGTGGAAGCTCAGGCTGTGTGTTGGCTGGGCGTTTATCAGAAAACCCGCAAGTTTCTGTTTGTCTACTTGAAGCAGGGGGGGCAGGTGAGGGTTGGAAAGTAGAAGTTCCTTGTGCAGCAGTGATTAGCATTCCAACCAAGATCAATAACTGGGCCTTTGAAACTGTACCGCAAAATGGCTTAAATGGTCGTAAAGGCTATCAGCCTCGTGGAAAATGCTTAGGTGGCTCGTCAGCAATTAATGCCATGGTGTATATCCGTGGGCATCGACAAGATTATGATGATTGGGCAGCCTTAGGCAATACTGGTTGGTCATATGATGAAGTCTTGCCTTATTTTATTAAGTCTGAAAATAACCAAAGAATTAAAAATCAATATCATGGCAATGCTGGACCACTTTCAGTTATTGATTTACGCAGTGATAATCCCTTACAGCAAAAATATATCGCAGCCGCCAAAGAGCAGGGTTATCGAATTCTGGATGACTTCAATGGAGAAGAGCAGGAAGGTTTAGGCGTTTATCAAGTGACCCATATCAATGGGGAGCGTTGTAGTTCCGCACGGGCTTATTTATTTCCTCACCGAGATCGTCAAAATTTAACGGTTGAAACCCATGCACAAACTCAGCGAATCTTGATTGAAAATGGCGTGGCTGTTGGGGTGGAATACAAGCAGGGTGGTCAGCTGAAACAAATCTTTGCACGTCGAGAAGTGTTATTGAGTGCGGGAGCGATGCAGTCGCCACAGATTCTGATGTTGTCAGGTGTTGGCGACCAACAAGAACTTGCGCAACATGGCATTGAGGTGAAACAGCATTTACCTGGTGTAGGGAAAAATTTTCACGATCATCCTGATTTTATTTTTGGTTATAAAGTCAGTGAAATTCAAGGCACCTTTGGCTTATCTATTCCAGGTTCAATTGATCTATTTAAACAAATTAGGCGTTATCGTAAAGAACGCCGTGGTTTGATGACTACGAATTTTGCTGAGTGTGGCGGTTTTATTAAAAGTTCAAATGAGCAAAGTCTACCGAATTTACAATTACATTTTGTGATTGCACTGGTGGATAACCATGCACGAACGATGCACACAGGGCATGGTATTTCCTGTCATGTCTGCCTTTTAAATCCAGTCAGCCGGGGCTCGATTAAGATAAGTGGGCCAAGTATCGATGATCCTTTATTGATTGATCCGAATTTTTATGGTGAAGAATCTGATTTAGAAGAAATGGTAAAAGGCTTTAAACTCACTCAGAAATTAATGCAATCTGATGCTTTTAAAAGCATGATTAAAGAAGATTTATTTACAGCCACGGTAAAAACAGATGAGGACATTCGCCAAGTTTTAAGAGATCGCTCAGATACCGTTTATCACCCTGTGGGAAGTTGTAAAATGGGGGTAGACGATATGGCTGTGGTTGATCCACGGTTACTGGTTTATGGTATTCAAAACCTGCGTGTGGTCGATGCGTCAATCATGCCAAAAGTGGTGAATGGCAATACCAATGCCCCTGCAATTATGATTGCAGAGAAAGCGGTTGAGATGATTAATCAGGACCAAGCTGGTGTGGCGTTTATTGAAAAGAAAGATAAAGTGCGTGTTGCAATCTGAGTCTTTAGATATTTAAAAATCAGTGGGTGGGCATTCAAACCCAAATAAGCCCATAAAAAAACGCCCTGAAGGGCGTTTTTACTTTTTACATCAGATTTAAAATCTTATGCAGATTTTTTAGCTTGATCTTCTAAAGAAGCAAGCATATGGCCTGTTTCTTCAAAGTTATAGTGCCAAGAAAGTGCTTCGCGAAGAATATGCGGCGTTTGACCGCCTTTTTCACATGCACGATCAAAGTAATCATTCAATGCATCACGATACATTGGGTGAGCACAGTTGTTGATGACTGCACGAGCACGTTCACGAGGCGCTAAACCACGTAAGTCAGCAAGACCTTGTTCAGTCACGAGAATATCAACATCATGCTCAGCATGGTCGATATGTGAAGCAAATGGAACAACAGAAGAGATGTCGCCACCTTTTGCAATTGATTTGGTCACGAAGATTGCTAAATGTGCATTACGTGCGAAATCACCTGAACCACCAATACCATTCATCATCTTGGTACCGCAGACATGGGTCGAGTTGACGTTGCCGTAAATATCGAACTCAAGTGCAGTATTGATCCCGATGATGCCTAAGCGGCGAACCAATTCAGGATGGTTTGAAATCTCTTGTGGACGTAGAACCAGTTTGTCTTTGTATTGTTCTAGGTTGTTAAATACTTTTTCGCCATATTTAGCAGAAAGGGTAATTGATGAACCTGAAGCAAACTTCATTTTACCCGCATCAATCAATTCGAAAGTACAGTCTTGCAGTACTTCTGAATACATCACCAAATCTTCAAAGTTAGAATCTTTAAGACCAGTTAATACCGCATTGGCAATCGAACCGATGCCTGCTTGTAAAGGACCAAGATTCGAAGGTAAACGACCTTCTTCAACTTCTTTTTCAAAGAATGCGATTAAGTGGTTGGCAATACCTTGAGTTTCATCATCTGGTAGTGTCACTGTTGATGGAGAATCATGATATTCGTTGTTAATTACGATACCCACGATTTTTGCAGGATCAATATTGATTGCAGGTGTACCAATACGTTGATCAACATGCGTCAAAGGAATTGCTTGACGTGTTGGACGGTAAGTTGGGATATAAATATCGTGTAAGCCTTCAAAAGCAGGGCTTAAGTTGGTGTTGATTTCAACAATCACTTTTTCAGCAAAAATTGCAAAGCTTGCAGAGTTACCCACAGATGTTGTTGGAATGATGCCACCATCTTCAGTAATCGCAATCGCTTCAATCACCGCAACATCAGGTTTTTTCAACTGGAGGTTACGCATTTGCTCAACAGTTTCAGACAAATGCTGATCGATGAACATCACTTCACCATTGTTGATGGCTTTACGTAAAGTGTTATCGACTTGGAATGGTAAACGACGCGCAAGTACACCAGCTTCAGTTAATTGTTTGTCTAGATCATTACCTAAACTTGCACCTGTGATTAAAGTAATCTTCAACGGATTCACTTTGGCTTGTTTTACCAGCGCTAAAGGTACAGCTTTTGCTTCACCTGCACGAGTAAATCCACTCATCCCCACAGTCATCCCATCTTGGATAAAAGTTGCAGCTTGTTCTGCGCTCATGACTTTGTCATGGAGAGATGCTAAACGAATACGATCTAAAGACATGGTTTACGCTCAATTCTTGTTCAAAACTAGACGGATTGTACCGCCCTCAAACTGAATTGTGCATGCCTCTAATGCTAAGGTCTAATTTTTTCAATAAATGCAGGTATAAATTCTGGTGATGGTTTTTAAGTTGTTATTTATTAATAAAATAATGATGGCTGTTTGTTAAATAAACAAAGTTAAGTGCTGGTTTATTGAGCAATCACTAAAAGTGATCACTCAAACTTTGTTTGATTTTTTGAATTGGATTTGTAGGTATCGATTCTTCCTCAACTTTTATTGAAGTTGGTAGTGAAATGATGGCTTGTAGCCCGCCTTCTGGACGGTTGGAAATCAACAGTTCACCTTGATGAATATCCACAATTCGTTTGACGATGGCCAAACCTAGACCACTCCCTTGCACCGTACGTGCGGCATCACCACGCACAAACGGTTGCATAAGCCCTTCAATTTGGTCTTCGGGAATTCCTTCACCATTGTCTGCTACACAGATTTTAATATGCTCATCTTCAACAAAAGCACTGAGTTCAATCGGTTCTGCCCCATAGCGTTTTGAGTTGTTGATGAGATTGCCAATCAGGCGTTTTAACGACAGTGAACGTGCAGTAATGATCGGTAATTCTTGCGGTGTAAACTGAATATCTAAGGGTTTAAACTGAATGATTAATTCTTGTAGCAAAGCATTGATATTGGTTTCTTGAAGCTCCTCATCTGAACCATCACGCATATAGGAAATAAACTGGCTTAAAATGGCATCCATATCATCGACATCATAAATCAAACCTTCTTTTAAAAAGTCATCATCAGACATCATCTCCGCACTTAAACGGATCCGTGTCAGCGGTGTTCTTAAATCATGAGAAATACCCGCCAACATGATTTGGCGATCACGTTCAGTTTGTTCAAGTGTATACACCATCTGGTTAAAAGCTTGATTCACCTCACGAATTTCTTGTGGTCCGTGATTGGTTTCCAAGTAGGGAGCCTTTCCTGTTTTACTGTAGTTATTTGCTGCATGTTGTAAGCGACGTAACGGGCGGTTGAGCTGTCTAACCAGTGTCAGGATGATCGCTGCGGCAATCAGTGGAATACCCAATAACCAGGCTAAAATCAGTTCAGGACTATAGTTAGCATAGGTATTGAGAGGTTCACGGACCCAATTGCCATTCATTTCAGGGGTTTGAACCCAAATGCGCGGACTGGGTTTAAACTGGAAATAAACCGTCACATCTTTGATTTTTAATTCTTGAGCAAGCTGGTTCTCAATACGATTGGTAAAGAAATCTGCAATAATTTTGTCTTTTACATTTGGGTATTCTTTGGGATCTGTAACATATTCAACGCCAACCCGTTGCTTTAACCATTCGTCAATATCGAGTTGTATTTCGTCATGGTAAATCTGCAAGCGCGGATTATTGACCATTTCCAGTTCAACTGCCAAAAATCGTGCATGTTGTTGAATTTCAGGTAAATAAAGCGTTTTCCAGAAAAACCACAGTGACATAAATAGGCTAAAGAACACCACGAATACCACCAATACTGTGGTGCGCATTGCCGCTGAACGAGGTTTGACTTTATCGAGGAAGCGTTCCCAAGGTGTACGTTTGCGTTCTTTGTAGGTGACAAAGTCGGTAAATTCTTGTGGGTCTATGGGTTCTAATTTCACAGGAGCATTCCAATCTGTGCGATATTCTTAATCTATGGATTTCAGTTTAAAGGATGGCAGATTTATCGCAATATTAAAAATTTTAGGTTGCTAGGCTTTAACTTATTTATTGTCATAAATACTCAGATTAAAATATTTAAACTCAACAAAATAATAGACTTATTGCATTGAGATCAAACAGTTTTTGTAGAGTCGCCCAATATGCTTATATTTAAAATACCAGTGAAATCATAAGTAAATAAGTGTAGCTCTAGGGCAAAGCCATCAAGACTATTATTTAGGATGAATAAATATGGATAAAAAAATACTGGACACATGCAAAACCAAGTATGTGACCAGTACTTTTGAAACTGATTCATGCTATCGAATCAAGATCTATTTATTCCGCACCATCTGGAACGAACACATAACCTACGCCCCAAACTGTTTGAATATAACGTGCGCGTGCAGGGTTTTCTTCAATCAAACGACGTAAGCGAGAAACTTGAACATCGATTGAACGTTCCATTGCACCCCATTCACGACCACGTGCAAGATTCATCAACTTGTCACGTGTTAATGGTTCGCGTGGATGTTGAACTAATGCCTTCAAGACCGCAAACTCACCTGTGGTTAATGTGACAACTTGCCCTTCACGCGTCAGGGTACGTGTTGATAAATCTAAAGACCAAGGGCCGAAAGACACAACTTCTACGTTTTGACTTGGTGCACCTGGAACTTCACGGACTTGACGACGTAATACGGCACGAATACGTGCTAATAACTCATTTGGATTAAATGGTTTAGGCAAATAATCATCCGCACCAGCTTCTAAGCCAGCAATACGGTCAGAGTCACTGCCTCGTGCGGTCAGCATGATGACAGGTGTATCTATATTTGATGAGCGTAAACGTCTACAAATGCTTAAACCATCTTCTACAGGAAGCATAAAGTCTAAAACGATGAGTGAAAATAACTCACGTTGTAATAGGCGATCCATCTGCGTTGCGTCGTGGGCCGTTTTTACCACAAAGCCTTTATCTTCAAGGAAACGCTGTAAAAGGGTACGTAAACGCACATCATCATCGACTACTAAAATGCGTTCGACGCGGTCAGTTTCGTTATGTACGATATCTGTATTTTCAGCAGGTACAACCAAACTCATGATGTACTCCCTTAATGTTGTAAATTATAAATATTCGTCAATCTCAGTATACTGCCTAAGCTCTTGTTAAGACTATGTATCAAATTGCTCAAAAATACAATTTTCAGGCTGTTTTGAAACCAAAAAACAACATCTATAACGATTTAAGATGATTCTATGTTTATAAATAAAAAGATATACCATATGCAAATGAAAGTTTTATGTATTTTGGCAATAAGTTTTGCTTTAAGTGCATGTATTAGCCGACTTTCCAGACCTGAAATCTCAGGACAAGTGATTGACCAATTTGACCAACCGATTGATCAGGTTCAAGTTGGTGAAACGCAAACAGATATGCAGGGTAACTTTCGACTCAAGGAGCGACGCTATGCTGCATTTTTGCTGAAAGAAATCATGTATATGGAAGCACCACCAATATTTGTACAAGAGCGTCTAAGTAAACAGGGTTATCAGCCATGTGATTTGCAATATTTCAATTCTCATGGCGGTGGACAGCGCAAAGGTGCACAGTGGAAAGTTGGAAAAATTATTTTACAAAGCAATTTAAATGCAGCAAAGCAGGATGAAATACCCGATTGCACTGTAAAAACTCAAGAAAAATGATCTTTTATCACTTTTTTCACTGCTAATTTGCAAAACAATTGTGGATTTTATGGTCTTGGTCTTTATAATCACTAACTTTTAGTCCTTATCCTTGTGGAATTAAACACGATGACTGACTTAGTTCAGCAGTTGGCAAGTGAACTTGCCGTACGTCCAAACCAAGTAGAAGCTGCCATTAAACTGATAGATGAAGGCTCTAGTGTTCCATTTATTGCACGTTACCGTAAAGAAGTAACGCAAGGCTTAGACGACATCCAATTACGCCAACTTGATACACGCCTTGTTTATCTACGTGATTTATTTGAACGCCGTGAAAAAGTAATCGAATCATTAAAAGAACAAAATAAGCTCTCTGATGACTTACTTGCTCGGGTAAATGGCGCTGAAACAAAAAATGCATTAGAAGAACTTTACGCACCGTACCGTCCAAAACGTACCAGTAAATCATTCAAAGCGAGAGAAGCAGGATTAGGGGAATTTGCTGAGAAAATTATCGCAGAGCAAATTGATCCGGCTGAAGCTTTGGCTGGTTTTAGCCATGAAGAATACCCAGATGTTGAAAGCCAATTAGACGCGATTCAACACATCATCATTGATGACTGGGCACAAAATATTTCATTAACCACGGAACTTAAATCAACATTTGCTAAAACAGCGGTGTTAAAAAGTTTAGTGGCATCTGATGAGAAAAAAGAAGTCGGTAAGAAATTTCGTGATTACTTTGATTTCTCTGAAAATTTAAATAAAGTTCCTTCGCATCGTTTATTGGCAATGCTACGTGGCCGCCAAGAAAATGTATTGGGTCTTAAAGTTGATGGTGATGATCATGCACCACTTGCACGTATTGAAACTGAATACGCGCTTGAAAGTGTTCAGCCACAAGCACGTCAAGATTTCTTAAAGCAAATCGCAAAGCTGTTTTGGTTAGGTAAAATTCGCCCGACGATTGAGCATTCTTTGTTGACTGAAAAACGCCTTGCAGCTGAATCAGAAGCAATGGACGTGTTTGCAGAAAACTTACGTCATTTATTGCTCTCTGCACCTGCAGGTTCACGTACAACTTTAGGTGTTGATCCTGGTATTCGTACAGGGGTGAAACTGGCGGTTGTTTCAAACTCAGGTGATGTGCTTGCACATAGCACGATTTATCCATTTGCACCAAAAGAAGATAAAGCAGGTTCGATTGCTGAGCTTGTACGTCTTTGCCGTGAATTTAATGTGGATTTAATCGCGATTGGCAATGGTACTGCGAGTCGTGAAACTGAAGCTGTTGTTGCAGAAATGATGGCTGAAAATGCGGATCTTACATTGACGCGTGTTTCAGTGAGCGAAGCGGGCGCATCTGTTTACTCAGCATCAGAATTGGCTTCTGCTGAACTGCCTGAGCTTGATGTTGCGATTCGTGGTGCTGTTTCAATTGCCCGTCGTTTACAAGACCCATTGGCTGAACTGGTAAAAATTGATCCTAAATCTATCGGTGTAGGTCAATATCAGCATGATGTGAATCAAACCAATTTGGCAAAAACATTGGATGCTGTGGTTGAAGACTGTGTGAATGCGGTGGGTGTAGATGTAAATACAGCCTCTCCAGCAATCTTGGGCTATATCGCAGGTTTAAATAAAGCCATTGCACAGCAAATTGTAGATTACCGTAAAGAAAATGGTCGTTTTGACAATCGTCAAGCATTGAAAAATGTACCACGTTTAGGCGAGCGCACATTTGAGCAAGCTGCTGGTTTCTTACGTATTCAAGATGGCTCAGAACCTTTAGATGCATCATCTGTTCACCCTGAATCGTATGGTTTGGTCAACAAAATTGTTGAAGCGAAAGCGACCACAGTGAAAGATATCATTGGTAATACTGAAATTATTCGTCAAGTGAAAGCAGAAGATTTTGCTGACGAAAAATTTGGTCTACCGACGATTCAAGATGTGTTAAGCGAGTTGGAAAAACCAGGTCGTGACCCTCGTCCAGAATTCCGTACAGCAAAATTCCGTGAAGATATCACGGAAGTCAGTCAATTGACTGAAGGGATGCAGCTTGAGGGTGTGATTACCAATGTGACTAACTTCGGTGCATTCGTCGATGTTGGTGTGCATCAAGATGGTCTAATACATATTTCAGAACTTGCCAATGAATTTGTTTCTGATCCACATAAAGTGGTGAAACCAGGGCAAATCGTACAAGTACGTGTGTTGACAGTAGATGCTGAGCGAAATCGTGTGAATTTATCGATGCGCCCAGAAGGTTCGGAAGCACCAGCTAAAGCACCACGTCAAAAGCGTGAGTTCAATAACAATGAACAACGTGGTGAGCGTAAGCCTCAGGGTAAACGTCCACAGCAAGGTCGTCCAAACCATGACAATAAAGACAAAGCACCACGTCATGACAAGAAACCACAAGCAGCTAAACCTCAAGAAAACAAAATTGGTGGTTTAGGTGCGTTGTTATTACAAGCAGGGATTAAAGGATCTAAATAAGCCTTAATTTCTCCATAAAGAAACCGCCGTAAGGCGGTTTCTTTATGGATTAGACAATTGCGGAAAGATCACAATCTTTTTTAAATGGACATGCTTCCCCGACCACAAGATTTTCAAGTAGATTTTGAATATTTTGCAATTGGAGAATTTTTTCACCAATGACACTGAGCTTGTCTTTTAAAATCATATGAAATTGTTCTGCTGGAATTTCATTAACGTTGACCAAGTCTAAAATCTGTTTAATTTCAGCCAAAGTAAAACCTAAATTTTTAGCGACTTGAATCAGTTGTAATTGCTGTAAGTCTTGTTTTGAATAATCCTTATAACCATTATTTCGTGTCAATGGGCGGATAAGATCAAGCTTTTCATAAAAACGAATGGTATCCCGACTGAGATTTAATTGCTCTGATAATTCACCGATTAACATCACTTGCTCCAAATTTTATGTATTTGCAAGAAACACTTGACTGTGGAGTGTACTCCATCCTTTAGCTTAAGTGCGAGCATATAAAGGGTGTATAAAGTGATGCAAAATAATCAAAGTGTAGAAAAAGTTGCCTTGGTGGTTGGTGCAACAGGGTTTATTGGTAAATTTCTTGTAGCACGATTACTTCAAAGCAATGACCAAGTTTTTGCCTTGTGTCGTCGTCTCGATCAGCAAGAGCTGAGTTTGAGAACGTGGCTAGAAAAACAAGGAATAAGTCATCAAAAATTATTCTGTCTACAAGGCGATGTTACCTTGCCTGATTTGGGTATTTCAGCTGAAGATTGGAAACGGCTTGCTAAGGTAAATTATTTATTTAATACCAGTGCATTATTTGCATGGAATCTTTCGACACAACAGGCAAGGGAAGTCAATGTTAGAGGCTTAATCAATTTACTTGAATGCGTAAACGAGCATTGCCAATTGAAACGGGCAATTCATCTTTCTGGCTATATGTTGACACTCACTCAGCACTTACAAGATGCTGGGGTCTGTTTAGAAAATATCGAGAGTACGAATTGGGGGCGGGTGTACCAAAAACTGGGTGCTTATGAGGCTTCTAAAATTGAAGCTCATTTTGCTTGGGTAAAATGCGCTCAACAGTTGAAAATTGATTGGACAGTAATCCATCCAGCAACAGTGGTAGGGGATGAAAATTCTGGCGAAATTGCAGAAAACCAGCCAATTGCTCACCTGATTACCCAGCTTAAACAGGGTAAAATGACCGCAATTCCTGCAACTCCTCAGCATTATTTACCTTTGGTTTCAGTGACCATGTTGGTCAATGCGATATTCAAAGCATCACAGGATCAACTCACAATTCACCAAGATATATTGATTGCCAATCCTATTCAGATTTCTTTACAAGCTCTTATTGACAATGCGGCTCACAGATTAAATCTAAAAGCGCCGCAATATTTTGTTTCGCTACACATCTTAAAATTGATTTTAAAATGGAAGTGGCTTGCTCAAAAGCTGGATCTATCTGCTGAGATGTTGAGCTTCATCCGAACTGAGCAATTAAATATGGATCAGTTTTTAACATTAAATCAGAAATGGCAAATACCAGAAACCAATCTTAAACAGACCATTGCTCTGACTGCAGAATGGGTGGATCGGAATCATCAGTTCTAGTAATAAATTGCCCATTTCAATAAATGGGCAGTTTATTATTAACGTGTTGTATAACCACCATTGGCAAAAATAGTTTGACCTGTAATCCACCAACCCTCTGTCACTAAAAAGCGTACCAAAGGTTCAATATCTTCAATCTTGGTTAGACCACCCAGTGCAGAGGCAGATTTATGATAGGCCACGGCTTCAGGCGCTTCTTGACCATAGAAAAATGGTGTATCCATTGGACCCGGTGCAACAGCAGTGACGGAAATACCACGATCGCCGTACTCTTTCGATGCTGCACGTGTATAGTGCTCCACAGGTGCTTTTAAGCCTTCATAGGTTGAATATAATCCTGTGTAGGCTGCTAAAAGACTGGTCACGATAGAACAAATTTTTCCACCATTGTTAAGATGTTTACCCGCAGATTGGATGAAGAAATAGGCAATTTTATTGTTAATGTCATTCATTGAATCAAACTCTTGTTCTGTTGTTTCAATCAATGGTTTTTTAAGTACGCGTCCTACGGTATTAATCGCGATATCGACACCACCAAAGATTTCTTTGGCTTTGATGAACAATGTTTCGATATTTTGAATATTAGAGAGGTCTGCTTGTATCAACGTTGCATTAACACCAAGTTGTTCAACGGCTTTGAGTGTTTCTTCTGCATCTTTTTGGGTTTCTAGGCTGTTGTAGTGAATGACAAGATTTGCTCCTTGTTCTGCAAATTTTCGCGCGATCAGACCACCTAGGTTTTTAGCGCCACCCGTAATAATCACTGTTTTATCTTTTAAGCTATGCTGCATCATTTTTATTCTCCAATTTTGATAAATGATGCTGAAATTCTAAAAGCTATTTTTTGTTCTAAATAGTGATTAGAATCGAATAGATTGTTTGAAAAAGTTGAATAATAAATGGATAAAATTGACCGGCTAAAAATTTTTTGCTTAGTTGCGGAAAAGCATTCATTTGCCCAAGTCGCTAAAACGCTGGATTTACCACGTTCAACAATTACCTATGCAATACAAGGCTTAGAAAAAGAATATCAAGTATTGTTATTTAATCGAACCACACGAAAAGTTAACTTAACCAATGATGGGGTTCAGTTTCTTAAAGAAGTTCAACAATTGATTTTTCAGGCTGAAGGGCTAAATAAGTTTAAATTAAAAAACCGTCAATATAAGGGACAAGTTAAAATTGGCTTACCGTTAAGAATTTCAACGCAATATCTTCTTCCTTATCTGCATGAATTCTATGCAAAGTATCCGAATATTAAAGTCTCAATTTATAGCCACGATCATTATTCAGATTTAATTGAACAACGATTGGATTGTGTGCTTCGTGTTGGAAATGTGATGAATGAAAATCTAATTGTGAGGCCTATCACAGAGGTTGATTTATATACGGTGGCTGCTCCAGAATACTTAAATACATTGGAGAATGCTTTAGAAACAGAACCGTTAAATCAGCATATTATGATCGGTTATCAAATGAAAAATATGGATTCAGATTTTGGAAGTCTGGTTTTTAAAGATACCCAGATCAAACTTCCTTATCAACTTTCAGTTGAGGATACCGAAAGTTATTTACATGCGGGCTTGCAGGGGTTGGGGATTATTCAGATTCCAGCTTTTGATGCAATCCCGTTTATCGAGACCAAAAGATTAACCAGAATATTTGAGCACGAAGCATGTCTAAAAATACCCATCAATTTTCTTTTTTTAGAAAGAAAGTATCGACCAGTATATTTCCAATTCTTTATTGATTGGTTGGAAAGCTTACTCAAGCGTAAACTTTCCATGACATCTTAAGCTTACCAATGCTCACCTGGGAACAAACGCGCATATGCTCTTTGTACCAGATTCAATTTTTGTGGCTCACCCACAGACGCAGTAGAACTTGGGAACAAATTAAAGCCAATTGACATTAATTTGTTATTGATTCCAGGCGCAATCGAATAAGTAATAGAAGCTAAACGGCCTAAGTTTGTCGCAACTTTCTTCGGTCGTTTCACAATCGCATATGCCACTAAATCTGCTGCTTGTTCAGGCGAAAGTGTTGGTACATATTTATAAATTTTAGTCGGTGCAATCATCGGCGTGCGGACTAAAGGCATATAAACTGAAGTAATCGCAATTTTATGTGAATGTACTTCCGCAGATAAACAACGGCTAAATGCATCCAATGCTGCTTTTGATGCAACATAAGCAGAGAAGCGAGTTGCATTCGCCAAAACACCAATTGAACTGATATTGATAATTTGACCGTCTTTACGAACCATCATTTGCGGTAAAATATTCAAAACTAAACGAACTGCGCCAAAGTAATTCAGCTGCATCGTACGTTCAAAATCATGGAAACGGTCAACAGATTCATGTACCGCGCGGCGAATCGAGCGACCTGCGTTATTGATCAAAATATCAATATGATCAACAGAGGCAATGATTTGTTTAGACACTTCATCAATAGCATCCATATCATTTAGGTCGCAAGGGAAAATATCAGCCTGCCCACCTTCAGCCTGAATTTCAGCTTGAACTTCTTTCAATGTTTCTTCAGTACGAGACACTAAAAGTACATGTGCACCTGCTGCTGCGAGTTTTTTTGCAACCGTTAAACCGATACCACTAGATGCACCTGTGATTAGTGCAATTTTACCTTGAACCTTTTTTTGAAAAAGTTGCTCTAATTTTTGATTCATAGCTATTTTCCTGATTCTACTGGCATAAATATATGCTGTATTTTTTGTTTCGGGTGATTGGGTCTTTGTTTAAAAGATGATCACTTTTGTTGGAAGGCAATAATATACAAAAAAAATAAAAATACTAGTATTAAGTAACTGAATTTATAAAATATTTTTAGAGTAAATACTCTATTATATTTTTACTTATTTCGTGATTTTTACCATATAAAAATGAGTATTAAAAGCAAAAAATCAATCTTGTTGTATAAAACATAACCAAATAAATTCACTTGAAAATTTGAATATATTTTTAAGTAAACAGAGTTTATTTCAACTCTGTTTATAGGTGGATATATGTAATATTTTTATCATGATTTATGAAAAAGCAAGCTCATCATATGCTTTTTTTAATTGTTCTTTGGCGTGGGTATGACCTTGATGTGCAGCTTGTTCAAGCCACTTTTCTGCATGACTATAACTTCGGTCTAACCCAAGTTGTCCATTTAAGTAGCTGAGTCCCATTTTATACTGAGCTTCTTGATCTCCACGTAAAGCAGCTCTTAAGTAGCACCACATAGCATTACGATTTGCGATTTCATCTAAACTTAGATTTTGATCTTCAAAATGATGTGCTTGCGCTTTTTCGAGAGCAGCTTCGGAAGCATTCTGTTCAAATGCCCGGCGAGATGTTGAATCTCCTAAAAAACGGTTAAAAATATGTACCAACATATACAACCTCCTTGCTAATCCATTAACAAAGTAAAAGAGACTGCTAATCACAAAAAAATGATTAGATATAATTAATCTAGCTGATTTTTTTCACTTTGCAAATAGTTAAATGTAATTTGTCAATTGCGATTTTTACACATTTGTTAAAAAATACATTATTTAACAAACCAACAATTTTTATTTAAAAGATTAAATCACGCACTGTAATTTTATTACATTGAGAAAATTTGCTATATTTAGGTTGTTTTTTGATTTCGGATAGAATCTGTGAAACGCTCAAGTGTTTTCATCACAGTCTTGCTTAGTTTGTTTATGTTCCAAAGTCTTTGGAATGTAGCGGCGGCTTTTTGTGATCATGAAAATACTGCGCTTCCATCACAAAGATTAATTAGTCAGCATTTTGGGCACCATAATGCGCCTGATTGTACTCAAGATCAGCAACAGCATCCGCAGCTATTGGATGTGTATGGGATAGATAAACCGATTTCTGATCAGTCCGCGTCAAAACAATTATCAGCACACCAACATGATGTGCGTTCCAATGATTTCCTTAATCATATAAATGATGATCATCGTGACCATTTGCCTTCCTTTGCGCATTTTATTGTGGTTGATGATCAGCAACAAACAGCGCAGCCTAAGTTTATAGGCTACCCTGAATCCCGCTTTATTGGCTGGAATAATTTGTACCAGTCACCCGATCTATATTTGCCTAATCCTCCGCCTCTCTCATCCCCGCTATAAGGTGGGGTAGCCAAAAAGATTGCCCACCGCTAATGGTTTAATTTAGTGGGGCATTTTTATGTCAAAAGAAATACGTAATTTAGTACAAAAGCCTGTATTTGGTTTTAGACCGTCTTTGCTCGGTGCACTGATGTTGAGTGTGATGTCATCTCTTAGTTGGGCAGACAACCCATCTCAAGCATTAACGTTACAACAGGCAATTGCAAAAACTGAGCAATATCAGCAAACGCAGAACGTCTGGCAAACACAGCAACAAATTGCAACGGCGAACATCAAACAAGCAAAACTGTGGACAAATCCAGAGTTATCCGTATCGCAAACGGGTTTTGGTTCCAATCAAGATCAAGAGCTTTCAATTGGTGTTTCTCAACGATTGGATATTTTTGGTGAACGTAAGTCAGCACAGAGGTTGGCACAACTTTCAAAAGATCAAAGTGACTTAAATCAGCGGATTTATCAGGCTCAACTTGAATTGGCTGTGAAATACCAATGGTCACAGCTCGCGATTTTTGAGTTAGAACGCAACGTGGTTCAAGAGCAGCTCAACGTCAGTGAAGAAAATCTGAATGCGATTCAGAAGCGCTATCAAGCCGGGAGTGTCGCTCAGGTTGATGTAGATCGTGCCAGACTGAGTCATGCAGAAAATGCTCGCTTATATCGTCAAGCCGATTTGCAGGTGCAAGTTGCCAAGCAGCAATTGTCCAACCTTTGGGGGGATGCTGATAAATCGATTCGTATCGGTTTAAATCCTCAATCTTTATGGCCGTCTTCGACACACCAACAGGTACAAGAATATCTCGCGGACAATCTTTTTGAAAAATCACGTCAGTTACAGGTGTTGCAAGCAAAAGCGACAGTGGCGCAATTAAAAGCTTCGGCACGGCCTAATCCGACTGTGAATTTAGGTGTGAATCGTACTCGATCACCTGAAACCTCGACTGACAATGCTTTAGTTGTGGGGGTCTCTATCCCATTGAATATTTTCAACCGCCAGCAATACGGTGTGCAAATTGCGCAAGCAAAGCAGGATTTACTCAGTAGACAACAGGAGTTTTATCTCCGCCAAAATGCTTTGCAGGTGGGAACATTGTTGACTGAATTGCAAGGACTGGAAGTACAGTTTAAAGCAGTCGATGAGTCTCAGATTCCGCTTGCAGCTCAGGTTCAACGTAAAACTTTGCAGGGGTTTACTGTCGGTAAATTTGCCGTTAACGATGTGCAACTCGCAACGTTACAGTTGCAAGAAGTGCGTTTGAGAAAAGTGCAATTATTAAAAGATGGCTGGCAACGTGCCATTGAAGCGGAAAGTCTGAGTCTCGGTATTGAACCAAGTCAAATCATGGCAAAAGACGCTTTAGCACAGATCAATCAGAGTTTATGGCAGGAAACACAAGCTTTACCAATCGTGGGCGGGGGAAATTAATATGCTGAATCAATTTAAATCTTTTAAACTTCAGAAAGGCAAAATTTCTCAACGCCTACTGATCATCATTACTATTGTAATGACTGCTCTTATTGCCATGGGGTTGTTCTTTTCAACCAAAAAAGGCACGAGCAAAGAAGGCGGTGAAAAAGAAGCAGAACATGCTGAAGAAGGACATTCACATGATGAAAATGCTAAGGGAACCACCAAAGATGGTTCCGAAGAAGCGAAGCACAGTGAAGAAGAGGGTGGCGAGAAAGAGAATGCTGAAGCCATTAGTCTGACCGCGCAACAGATTACTGAACAAGGAATCAAACTTGCTAAAGTAGAGATGGGCACTGTTACCAAATCAGCTTCTTATCCTGCAAAGGTTATGGTCAATACCGACCGTCAAGCACATGTATCACCTGCATTTAGTGGGCAGGTGGTTGCAGTCAATGTTGAGTTGGGACAGCGTGTGCAAAAAGGGCAGGCATTGGCGACATTGGTGGTGCCTGATTTGGTTGATCAGCAGGCGAATTTACAGGTCGCACAAACAAGCTTAGAGCTGGCACGTCAGGACTATGAACGAGAGCGGCAGTTATGGTCACAAGGTATTTCTGCCAAGCAGGATTATCAACGAGCTTACAATGCCTATAAGCAAGCACAGATTCAGGTACAAGCCACCAGATCTCGTTTATCTGCTTTTGGTGCCTCATCGAGCAGTAATGGTCGTTATGTTCTCACAGCACCAATTGCAGGCATTATCAGTAAAAAAGACTTGGTTATGGGTGAAAATGTACAGCTTGCCAGCCAGTTATTTATCATCGATCAACTGGATCAGCTATGGCTTGAATTTATTGTACCAAGTTCTGAATTCTCAGCGATTGCACCAAATCAACAGCTGGAATTTAAGTCACTGCAAACGGGGAATACCTTTAAAGCACAGATTCAAAGTTTAAATAGTGAAGCTGATGTGCAGACTGGACGTTTACAAGTGCGTGCCAAAGTATTGTCGAATGCGGCTGAATTACGTCCGAATTTGATGGTCAATGTTCAGCTACAACAGCAAGGCACTGCTCAAGCATTGCGTGTACTCAAAAGTGCCATACAGAAAGTTGAAGGAAAGGATATTGTTTTCGTTTCCAGTGAACATGACAAGAAAATCGAGTTTACTGCACAGCCTGTTGTACTGGGTCAGGTATCCGGTGATGGTCAGTGGGTTGAAGTGAAGTCTGGTCTGACTCAAGGTCAGCAATATGCAGGTCAGGGTAGCTTTTTGCTGAAATCTGAATTGGAAAAAGGAGAGGCGAGCCATGGGCATTAATGATTCTTCTGATTCTAAGTTAGATCTCGATGCGGATTCAGCATTACCTCAACCTGAAGGTTTATTTGATCGACTGATTCAATTTTCGATTAAAAATGCCATTTGGGTCATGCTGTTTATTGTGGCATGGATTGGCGTGGGGATTTACGGTTATCAAAAATTACCGATTGATGCTGTACCCGATATCACCAATACCCAAGTGCAAGTGAATACCCAAGCGGCTGGTTTTACTGCATTAGAAGTTGAGCAAAGGATTACCTATCCCATCGAAACTGCGATGGCGGGTTTACCTAAGCTAGAGTTGACCCGTTCTATTTCCCGTTATGGTTTATCGCAAGTGACCATTATTTTTAAAGATGGGACGGATATTTATTGGGCACGACAACAGATTAATCAACGCTTACAAGAAGCCCAAACCGAACTACCAGATGATATTGCACCGACAATGTCCCCTGTATCGACAGGGCTAGGGGAGATTTATCAGTGGGTGATCAAGGCTGAGCCGAATGCGAAAAAACCTGATGGTACGCCCTATACTGCGATGGATTTACGTGAAATGCAGGACTGGATTGTACGACCACAGTTACAGCGTGTTCCCGGCGTTGCAGAGGTCAACTCCATTGGTGGCTTCAATAAAACCTATGTGGTCACGCCCGATTTAAATCGTTTGCAACAATTACAAATCCCTGTCAGTGATCTACAAAACGCTTTAACTGGAAACAATGAAAACCGTGGTGCTGGTTTTGTTGAAACTAATGGGCAGCAATTGACAGTACGTGTTCCAGGAACCTTGAACAATATTGAAGATATTCAAAATGTAAGTATCGGCAATAAAAATGGTTTTCCGATCCGAGTTGCAGATGTAGCGACTGTTTCGATTGGACATGATCTACGTACAGGTGGTGCAACTTACAATGGCGAGGAAACAGTACTCGGTATCGCCATGATGATGATGGGTGAAAATAGCCGTACTGTGGCGAAATCAGTGGATGCCAAAATCAAGGAAGTCCAGCAATCTTTACCGAAAGGTATTGTGATTCAAACCGTATATGACCGGACAGCTTTGGTCGAGCGTGCGATTAGTACAGTACAGAAGAACCTTGTAGAAGGGGCAATTCTGGTTATTGTTATTCTGTTCCTATTTCTTGGTAATTTCCGTGCCGCGTTAATTACTGCGTGTGTAATTCCGTTATCGATGCTGTTTACTTTGGCGGGTATGGCTGAGCAGAAAATTAGTGCCAATCTGATGAGCTTAGGCGCACTAGATTTCGGGATTATTGTGGATGGTGCGGTCGTTATTGTTGAAAACTGTATTCGGCGACTGGCAGAGGCACAGCATGCAAAAGGCAGATTACTCTCACGAGCAGAACGTTTTAAAGAAGTTTTTCTTGCGGCTAAACAGGCACGTCGCCCTTTAATCTTTGGTCAATTAATTATTCTAGTGGTGTACTTGCCTATTTTCGCTCTGTCTGGTGTTGAAGCAAAGCTCTTTCACCCAATGGCTATGACGGTGGTATTGGCACTGGTGGGTGCAATCATTCTTTCGGTTACTTTTGTCCCTGCTGCAGTGGCTTTATTTGTTAATGGTGAAGTTAAAGAAACAGAAAGTCGCTGGATGCTGTGGTTAAAGCAAAAATATGAAAAACTACTCAATTTAGCCTATAACTTTAGAATGTTAGTCGTCACCCTTGCGGTGAGTATTCTGTTTTTAACAGGTGTGCTTGCCACTCAAATTGGTAGTGAATTTGCACCCACCTTGAGTGAGGGCGATTTTGCAGTACAACAAATGCGTTCACCAAGTACTGGCCTAGAGCAGTCTTTACGTATGCAGGAGAATACTGAAAAGTTATTGCTCAAAGAGTTTCCAGAAATCAAAGCTATATTTGCCCGTACAGGGACGGCAGAAGTGGCAACAGATGTCATGCCGCCTAATATTTCCGATGCTGTGGTGCTGTTAAAGCCACGTGATGAATGGAAGAATCCAAAGCAAACAATTGATGAGCTACGTCAACGTATGATTGCATTTCTTGGTACATTACCCGGAAATAATAGTGAGTTTTCTCAACCGATTGAGCTGCGTTTCAACGAATTAATTTCTGGTGTGCGAAGTGATGTGGGGATCAAGATTTTTGGCGATGATATGGAGGTGTTGAATCAGCAAGCCACTAAGATTGCACAACAAATCAAAGGGATTACTGGCGCAACTGCCGTCAATGTGGAACAGACTTCAGGCCTACCACTTTTAAATGTTGAAGTGAACAAAGCCGCGGCAGCGCAATATGGTCTGTCGGTGAGAGCGATTCAAGACTTGGTGGCAACCAGTGTCGGCGGGCAGAATGTTGGTCAGATCTTACAAGGTGACCGCCGTTTCGACTTTGTGATTCGTCTGGATGATGCTCAACGTACACCTGAACATCTGGCCGTTTTACCTATTCAAACACCGAATGGTGGTCTAATCCAACTTCAGGATGTGGCTAAAGTTGAAAATATCCTCGGTATTAATCAGGTTAGTCGTGAAAATGGTAAACGTCGTGTCGTTGTGACCGCTAATGTCGAAGGGCGCGATTTGGGCTCATTTGTCACCGAATTACAATCGACTTTGGCGAAGCAGGAAATGCCTGCGGGATATTGGTTGAGTTATGGCGGACAGTTCGAAAACCTAACCTCTGCGAAGGCACGTATGCAGCTGGTCGTTCCACTGGCGCTGATAACTATTTTTGTGCTGTTGATGGCCGTTTTCCATAACTTTAAGGAAAGTTTGCTGGTATTTACTGGTGTTCCATTTGCACTGTGTGGTGGTTTGATTGCACTGTGGCTTCGCGGTATACCATTGTCGATGTCTGCAGGTGTGGGCTTTATCGCGCTCTCAGGTGTGGCGGTATTAAATGGTTTGGTAATGTTGACCTTTATTAAGGAATTACGTCAACAACTGGATGTTTATCAGGCCACATGGCAAGGTGCAATTTTACGTTTAAGGCCCGTATTGATGACGGCTTGTGTGGCATCGTTAGGTTTTGTGCCGATGGCGTTGGCTACAGGGACAGGTGCGGAAGTTCAGCGTCCACTGGCAACCGTGGTGATTGGCGGCATCATGTCATCCACCTTACTGACTTTGGTGATTTTACCGGTGATTTATCGCTGGATGAATGAACGTAAAGTTAAAGCACAAATGGATGGTTGATCGTTAATTTAAAAATAACCTCACCGTTCTTAGCCAAGAAGGGTGAGGCATTGAAACTGTATAGACAGTTTATTATTGGCTAACAGGCAATACACCTAAACTAATGATGGTGTAATTTTGATTTACAGGTTGAGTGGTTTGGTTAAATGCTTCACTGATTTCAAGCAGATATTGCCCTGAATAAGGAAAAGTGACTGTCGCTGAACCATCTTGAGCAACCGGAACTTTTTGCGCTTGTTTATCGGTTTGCCCTTGAGCACGGATGAGCAGTTCAGCATTTTTGAGTGCTTGTCCTGATTTTTTAATCAAGATTTGTACAGGTTGCTGCGCAGTAATGCTGTTGGGGTGGGTTTTAAATTCGACTTGTATTGCAGCATCAGTGTTGTTTTGAATAGGTGACGTTTTTTCTTTAGAAATATAGCTTTGGATTGACCATTCTCGGTTAATGGTGATCGGTACAGGCGGTTTCTTAAAGTCAGCAGGAATCACATATTCGCGCTCAGCGATCTTACCTGCTTTCTCAGCAGGGACATCAAAAAGCATTTTCCATTCTTTATTATGTTGGACATATTTGAGTGGGAAAGACGCTTTGCTGAACAGGTGATAGGTGCCTGCTTGTGGTAAGGCTAAGTCAAACACCGTAGCCGATTTTAAAGTGCTTGCAGCTTCAACTTGTAATTTGCTTTGATCTGGTTGAATCACGTTGAGCGCGGTTTGTTTCATGGCATGTTCTGCATTTAGTGCTTCTTCAGCATAGGATGCAATCACTGGGATTTGTGTATTTGTGGTGTTATAGCCCAGAGGTGCAACATAGGGTTCATGTGCATAACTATAAGAGCAAAGAAGTACAGAAAGGTAGAGGTATTTTTTCATTGTCGATATTCCATTAACAGGGGTATTTGAACTGTGGAAAATATAGTCGCCATTATATAGAAGAAACCTTATTATTGATAATAATAATTATTATCAATAATAAATAGAAAAAATATTCAATATTTTGATAAAACAAAATCAGAGGTATGAACATGAGTGAACAACAAGGGCATGATCATAGTCATGCTGTCGTCACAGAAGGAAATGTAAAAAAACTAACCTTTGCATTGGCGTTAACCAGTACCTTTCTAATTGTTGAAGTGATTGCGGGTTTCATGACGCAAAGCTTGGCTTTATTGTCCGATGCAGCACATATGTTTACTGATGCAGCAGCATTGGCAATTGCATTGGTTGCCATCAAAATTGGTAAATTACCCGCAGATGATAAACGGACCTTTGGCTATCAGCGTTTTGAAATTTTAGCAGCGCTGTTTAATGCCATGATGCTGTTTGTGGTTGCAATTTATATTCTCTATGAGGCGTATCAGCGCTTTAGCCAACCCCCTGAAATTCAGAGTGTCGGTATGATGGTTGTGGCGGTTATTGGGTTGGTGATTAACCTCATTTCAATGAAGATTTTATTCTCCAGTTCAAAGGAAAGCCTCAATATAAAAGGTGCTTATCTGGAAGTGTTAAGTGATGCACTGGGTTCTGTGGGGGTGATCATCGGGGGCGCAATTATTTATTTCACCGGCTGGATGTGGGTGGATACGATTATTGCTGTACTCATTGGCTTTTGGGTCTTACCAAGAACATGGGTTCTGCTAAAACAAAGTATCAATATCTTACTGGAAGGTGTGCCTGAGGAAATTGATATTGAAAAATTACGTAATGATCTTTTATCGGTTAAAGGTGTAGAAAGTATTCATCAACTTAAGGTTTGGGCCATTACATCTAAAAATGTGCATCTGACAGTACATTTATTTGCACCAGAAGCGGATCGGAATCAACTGTATCAACAGGTCATGGAAATGCTCAGCCATCAACATGGGATTACTGAGATGACGCTACAAATTGAAGACAATGAGTGTATGGTGCATTCGCATGAATCAGATGGGCATGATCACAGTAATGCTGATGATGACACACATACAGATGAAGCAAAAAACCATTCACATTAAGGTGAATGGTTTGATTTGAACATGAGGCAAAGCTGAAGGATTAGATTTGCCACTCATGATTGCAGTCACGGCACTTCCAGCTTTTATTGGCTTGCATAAATGATTGCATTGATATTTTAAAATCAGGCAGATCACGCCAAAACATTACCCCTGCAATCACAGCTGCAATGAAGACCACAACTGTTGCAATTTGCAATGTTTGACCTGCACCGTTGCTGAAAATCCACATCACAATACTAATGACGACCAGTAACAACAAAATAAACAGTAACGGAATCAAAAATACCAAGCTTTTTGGAACAACAGGACGTACAGCAGGCGTATTCCCATGGGTAACAGGCAAGATTTTTCGACTTTGGCACTTTGGACATTGGTATTGCATGGTGGCTCCACATTTATAATCTAAGCATATTCTAATCGTTCTATTTTAGAATGCAAAAAAGACTGAATAGCAGCTTAAAAGCAAAATTTAGGCAATAAAAAACCCAAGTCATTATGCTTGGGCTTTTTACAAAGATGTCGCCATCTTGAATATGGCGTCCCTACGGGGATTCGAACCCCGGTTACCGCCGTGAAAGGGCGATGTCCTAGGCCTCTAGACGATAGGGACAAGTGAGGCAACACAGGTAAAACTTTTGGTGGAGTCAAGGAGGATCGAACTCCTGACCTCTACAATGCCATTGTAGCGCTCTACCAACTGAGCTATAACCCCCAGTCTGTGTGAGCGCAATATTAGGGATATTGCGCTCACACGTCAACAGAAAATTTAATTAAGCTTCATCAACTGCATCATTTTTCGGCAATTTGATGCTTTCGTTCAGTTTTTCCCAAACTTTTGCTTCTTTTTTGCTCGGGCCACCCACAATTTCAAGTGCATGACGTAAACGGGCAAAGGTTAAATCCGGGCCAATGGTGACCATCGATTGCATCACAGGAGTAGATGATGTTGAACCAGCAATTGCGATAAAGAATGCTGGCATGAAATCACGGAGTTTGATTTCCATTTGATTCGCTAAATCCATCAATGTTTGGCTCACAGTATCGTTGTTCCAGGTAAACAAGCTTTCTAAACGCCAAATTGCAAATTGTAAGCTTTGACGAACTTGTTCTTCAGTCAACTTTTTGCTGTCAAATTGCTCTTTGGTCAATGTTGGGAATTGATTGAAGTAAAAACCAGCCCAATTTACTGCTTCAGACAGTAAGTTAATACGTGGTTGAATGGCCGCAGCAATATCTTCTAAGGTTTGGCGATCAGATTTCCAAGCCAAAAGTGTATTTAACAGTTCAGCAGGGCTGAGTGCTTTGATCCATTGTCCATTGAGCCAGTTTAGTTTTTCAACATCAAAAATTGGACCACCCAAAGACACACGTTGAATATCAAAGTGTTCAATCATTTCAGCCAAAGAGAATTTTTCTCTTTCATCTGGCATTGACCAACCCATACGGCCTAAATAGTTTAGTAACGCTTCAGGCAGCACACCGATGTCTTTATAGTAGTTGATTGAGGTTGGATTTTTACGTTTAGACAATTTTGACTTGTCTGGGTTACGCAACAATGGCATATGGCACAATGTTGGCATGTCCCAACCAAAATATTGGTAGAGCAACTGGTGTTTTGGTGCAGATGGAATCCATTCTTCACCACGAATCACATGGGTGATTTCCATTAAATGGTCATCGACTACATTGGCTAAATGATAAGTTGGCAAACCATCTGTTTTGAGTAGAATTTGCATGTCGACTTGCGCCCAAGGAATCTCCACTTCACCACGAAGTAAGTCATTGAATTGGCAAACGCCTTCTTCAGGGACTTTCATACGGATCACATGGGCTTCACCCGCAGCCAAACGCTGTTGTACCTCTTCTGGGGAAAGTTTTAGGCCACGACCGTCATAACCAGGGGTTTCACCACGGGCTTGTTGTTCAGCACGCATTTGATCAAGCTCTTCCGCCGTTGCGAAACAGTAAAAGGCATGACCTTTTTCAACAAGTTCTAAAGCATATTGTTTATAGATTCCCATTCGCTCAGATTGGCGATAAGGAGCATGAGGTCCGCCGATATCAGGCCCTTCTGACCAATTTAAACCTAACCAACGCAGCGAATCTAAAATCATTTTTTCAGATTCAGGGGTTGAGCGGAGTTGGTCAGTATCTTCAATACGAAGAATAAATTCGCCACCATGTTGTTGTGCAAAGCATAAATTAAACAAGGCGATATAGGCAGTGCCTACATGCGGAAAACCAGTTGGAGAGGGTGCAATACGAGTACGGACTTTCATAACTAAATATTATTCAGAATGTAAATTGAAACTATTATAACGAAAAAGCCCAACTGCTTAAGGGTTAATTCACCAATAAACGATTGGGCTTCTAAATTCTTTTGAGGAGCGTAGAATTTATTTTTCTAAATCAAATTTTTACAAAGTATGCGGTTGGAATAAAGCTTGTACAAAACAAGAAAATTTTTGATGTTGTTCAGCTAAAAAGTTTTGTGAGGCTGTGGTTTTAATCGACGTTAAAACTTTAAGCTGATCTTTATCTGAGATCAGTTTATTCTCGCCACGCTTTTGTTGATTGAGCGCTTTTTCAATCGGTGATTGTTTATCTACCACAACAATTAATGATTGTATTGGCTTGGTCGTATCTTTAATTGCAGCAGTATGGCCTGTTTGTGCCATCACTGTGAGTCCTAGACTTAAGCCCAAGATCTTTAAATAAGAATTATTCATTCCATCGGCTCCCCTTGACGGTCAAATTTTTGTTCTTGAACATGTTTATTGTAGCAAAACAACTTACAAAAAGCATAACTACGTCACATTTTTTAATAATACTACACAAAAAATGTTTAAAAAACAATCATTGAAACGAAATGTAATATTTTAATTGATAACATATAAATGTGGATGAATCGTGAAGAATTCAAGTTTAGGTTAATTTGTGTAAAAAATATACTCAATAATTTACATGAGTAATACACATTTTTAGATATCTTAAATTATGAATAAGATAGTTTAAATATTTATAAGTAATTGATTGTTAAATTAAAACAATAAAAATATAGTGCTTCTAAATCATTAGAAACCGAGAAAGAAATGAAAAAACTACTGCTTTTAAGTGCGATCAGTTTAATCGTCACAGGGAATGCTTATGCAGCGAAAGAATTTTTAAATGTATCTTACGATCCTACCCGTGAATTTTATCAAGAATATAACAAGAGTTTTGGTCAATTTTGGAAATCAAAAACAGGTCAAGATATTGAATTTAAGCAGTCTCATGGCGGTTCTGGTAAGCAAGCACGCTCAGTGGTAGATGGTTTGCAAGCAGATGTGGTGACACTGGCTTTGGCTAATGATATTGATGAAATTGTCAATGCGGGTCTGATTGAAAAAGGCTGGCAAAAAGAATTTCCAAATAATTCTGCACCCTACACATCTACCGTTGTTTTTTTAGTGCGTAAAGGCAATCCCAAAGCAATTAAAGATTGGAATGATTTGGTAAAACCTGGGGTTGAAATTATCACACCAAACCCTAAAACAGGCGGTGCGCCGCGTTGGATTTATTTATCAGCGTGGGGCTATGCATTAAAACAACCGGGTGGCAATGATGCAAAAGCGCGTGAATTAGTCAAACAAATATATAAAAATGTCAAAGTGTTAGATTCAGGCGCACGTGGCTCGCTCACAACATTTGCGGATCGTGGTATTGGCGATGTTTTGTTGTCTTGGGAAAATGAAGCAATTTTGGCGACGTCTGGTCCAGATAAAGATAAATATCAAATTATTTATCCATCCATTTCAATCCTAGCTGAGCCTTCAGTCGCAATCGTCGATAAAGTGGTTGATAAAGATGGTAATCGTAATTTAGCGAAAGGCTATTTAAATTATCTTTATTCACCTGTAGGGCAGGACTTGGCAGCAAAATATAATTTCCGTCCGCGTAATGCCAAAGCTGCGGGCAAATATGCGGCAAAATTTCCAAAAATTAAACTCTTTACCATAGATCAAGTTTTTGGTGGTTGGGCAAAAGCGCAAAAAACCCATTTTGCCAATGGGGGAATTTACGATCAATTTACGGCTGAAAAGTAATTTGAATCAAATACAAACAAGTCCTCTTTGATCAAAGGGGGCTTTTTTTAGCCTTATACTTTTGTGATGAAAATAAATAAAACAGACAAAATATAAACCACAGCAATGTTGAGCGCTTTCATCAATTAAAACAATAGATTGATTTTTAATCTGTGCTGAGTTTGCTGGTATTTCGCTTTTTGATTGAAGTTTATTCGCTTATTTCATATATTTAGAATAATTTTAGCGATGTTAGCACTCATAATATGAAAACTAATTTTAAAGCACTGATGAGTGCTGTGGTTATTGCGACGGGATTAACTGTTGCAACGACAGCAAGTTATGCTGCTGACCGTGAATTTTTAAATGTGTCTTATGATGCAACGCGTGAGTTTTATGATGAGTTTAATAAATCATTTGGTGCTTACTGGAAATCTCGTACAGGCAAGACTGTTGATTTTAAACAATCGCATGGTGGTTCGGGAAAACAAGCGCGTGCTGTGGTTGATGGCTTAAAAGGTGATGTGGTGACCTTAGCTTTGGCCAATGATATCAATGAAATTGTGAAATCAGGTCAAATTAATCCGGGTTGGGAAAAAGAATTTCCAAATAACTCAGCACCGTATACGTCTACCGTTGTATTTTTGGTACGCAAAGGCAATCCCAAAGGTATCAAAGATTGGACAGATTTGACCAAACCTGGTGTACAAATCATTACCCCTAATCCTAAAACAGGCGGTTTACCACGCTGGATCTATCTCTCAGCTTGGGGCTATGCACTTAAACAACCGGGTGGTAATGATGCTAAAGCACGTGAGTTTGTTTCTAAGATGTACCATAACGTAAAAGTTATGGATCCAGCTGCACGTGCATCGATGACCACATTTGCTGAACGTGGGATTGGTGATGTTTTACTGACTTGGGAAAATGAAGCCATGGTGAGTAAGAAAGCATCTGGCAATAAATTTGATATTGTCTATCCATCGATGTCAATTTTGACTGAACCGTCAGTGGCAATTGTTGATAAAACAGTAGAGAAGAATGGCAATAAATGGTTAGCAACGGGTTATATTAACTATTTGTATTCTCCAATAGGTCAAGATATGGCAGCACGTCATTTCTATCGCCCGCGCAATGCAAAAATCTTAGCTAAATATTCCAATCAATTCCCTGAACTGAAAACATTTACCATTGATGAAGTCTTTGGTGGTTGGGCAAAAGCACAGCAGACGCACTTTGCCAATGGCGGTGTTTTCGATCAGATTTATAATAGCAAGCGCTGAGCATCAACTATTTTGATTGAAAAAACCTCCTTTTTAGGAGGTTTTTTCAATCTGTTATGAATCAGTTAGACTAATCAAAGTGAGTAATCAATTTAAACTATGGATATTACGCTAAGGCTTGCGACTGAAAATGATATTGAGGTTATTTTTGATATACGAACGTCAGTCAAAGAAAACCATTTGTCAAAACAACAACTGACTGAACTGGGTATCACTGAGTCGGTCATATTGGATTTAATTCAAAATACTTCGACTGTCTGGCTTGCAGAACTGCAGCATCAAGTATGTGGTTTTTCGATCGCAGATTTAACCGACGGCAGCGTATTTGCCATGTTTGTCCACCCGGATTTTGAAGCCAAAGGTGTCGGAACTGCACTTTTGAAAAAAGCAGAAGATTTATTATTTGAATACTTTCAAGAAATTTGCTTGGAAACTGATCAAAAAAGTCGTGCTTTTGAATTTTATCTCCGACAAGGTTGGCGTGTTTCAGCGTATTTTGACAATGGTGATGTGAAAATGCTCAAGACACGATAACGCTTTGTCGCAGGATGGATGAGCTATTTTTTGTACTGAACTTTTATAAAAAGCACTTTAAAACGGTTTTCTCTATAAAAAGTAATATTTCCCTACAAAAAGTCGTTTGGAGCTTTGGCAAAACAAGGTAATAATGTGCAGTTACTTTTTTTGCTTAAACTGAAATCATAATTATGTCTCATATTTCTGTATTACTACATGAAACTGTCGATGCTTTACTTGCAGATCGCAATACAGGAATTTACGTGGATGGGACATTTGGACGTGGTGGACACACCCGTTTATTGTTGTCTAAGTTAGATGAACATTCAAAAGTTTATGCTTTTGATAAAGACCCACAAGCATTAGAAGTGGCATATCAGTTAGAAAAAGAAGATCCTCGTTTTAAAATTATTCATGCCAGTTTTGCAGATTTACAACAAGAATTAAATCAATTGGATATTTATCAAGTCGATGGGATTATGGCAGATTTAGGGGTGTCATCACCACAGCTAGATCAAGCAGACCGTGGTTTTAGTTTTATGAAAGATGGACCACTTGATATGCGTATGGATAATTCTCAAGGACAAACAGCTGCAGATTGGCTAGTGGATGTAGACGAAGAACATTTGGCTAATGTGATTTTTCAATATGGTGAGGAACGTTATAGTCGTCGTATTGCACGTGCGATTAAGCAAGCAGGTTATATTGAAACCACTGGAAAATTAGCGGAAATTGTGAAAGTTGCGCATCCTAAGTGGGAAAAGAATAAACATGCTGCAACACGGACGTTCCAAGCTATTCGTATTGAAATTAATAAAGAACTCGATGACGTACATACCTTTTTACCTCAAGCCGTAGATTTGTTAAAATCAAATGCACGTTTGGCAGTCATTAGTTTCCATTCACTTGAAGACCGGATTATTAAACAATTTATTCAAAAAGAATCAACGTTGCCAGAAGATAATGGCTGGGGATTACCTCAAAAAGTACAAGATACACGTCGACTGAAAAAAGTTGACAGAGTTCGTGCCAGTGAGGAAGAAGTCAAAGCCAATCCTCGCTCACGTAGTGCTTGGCTTCGAGTTGCAGAACGCTTAGAACAAAAAGGCGCAGAATGAAACAAGAAATTATAGAAGAATCAAGTCATAAGCTGGCAATAAAAAAAGCGATTGTTTATGGCGTATTGGTTGTCGCAGTGTTGATCAGTGCCTTTATGGTGGTGTTGCAAGTCTTTGCTTATCGTCATGATTTTCGTGATTTAAATAGTTATATGCGTGAACGTGAAGATATCAATGCGGAATGGGGACGTTTGCTCATTGAACAACAAACATTTGGTGCAACTGCGCAAATAGGAACACGCGCAGTAACACAATTGAGAATGTATTCACCGCCAGCTGCGCAAACAGTTGTCATTTCATTACCAACTGAATCAGAGCAGAAGAAGTAAGGCATCTGTATGGCAGATAAGCAAACTAAACCGACTCGGCAGCCACGTAAAAAGCAGCCATCCATTACCCAGAAAAGTACTGTATCGATAGATATGTGGCGCTTCTATTTAATGTGGGGCGTGGTGCTTTTATGTTTTGTCGGCTTGGTCGGACGTGCATTTTATGTGCAAGTGATTAATAAAGACTTTTTACAAAATAAAGCCAATGCCAACATTCTACGTTCTGAAACATTAAAAGCCATGCGTGGTGTGATTAGTGATCGTCATGGCGTGCCTTTGGCAATCAGTTCTCCAATCATGAAAGTGGTGATTGATCCACGTGAATATTTTGAGACTAAAAAACAGTTTGATACCATCACGGCTGAATTACAGAAGACACCCAACAGTCGTAAACTCAAACGCCAATTGCCTGATGAAAATTTAAATTTAGATGAATTGGCAGATGCGGTTGGTCTTGATCGTGCCGACTTAAAAAAACGTTTAAATGAACGTCCACGTTCTCGTTATTTGGTACTTAAAAAAGAAGTTCCGCCACCACAAGCAGATTTTATTACCCAACATAAATTTGCTGGCGTTTATGCCGAGAAAACCTATAAACGTTATTATCCTCAACCACAACCCAATGCACAAATTATTGGTCTCACCAATAGTGAAGGGACGGGGATTGAAGGTTTAGAGATGCAGTTAAACTCCCGTCTGGCTGGTGAAGATGGTGAGCAAAAGATTTCTCGTGATAAACATGGTAACCGTATTACCACCCCGGAAGTTGTAAAAGAAGTGAAAGCTGGGGAGAACATTACCTTAAGTATCGATTCACGTTTGCAATATATTATGTATCGTGAGTTGACTGCGGTGGGTGTTGCCAATAATGCACGTTCTGCTTCTGCAATTGCTGTGGATGTAAAAACGGGCGAAATTCTGGCTATGGCGAGTTGGCCTTCTTATAACCCCAACGATAAAAATGGCTTAAGTAATAAAGATGCCATGCGTAACCGTGGTGCAATTGACATGTTTGAACCGGGTTCAACCATGAAACCTTTTACCATTGCAGCAGGTTTGGAAAGTGGCAAATATACCCCAAACTCGGTGATTAGTACCAGCCCAGGTTCGATGCGTTTAGGTTCACATACCATTCGTGATACGCATAACTATGGTTCGTTGACCGTCACTGGTGTGATTATTAAATCCTCGAACGTCGGTTCGGCAAAAATTGCTTTGTCCTTACCAAAAGAAACCTTACCAAGTTTCTTTAGAAAGGTCGGTTTTGGTCAGCGTTCGGCAGTTAAATTCCCAGGTGAGAGTGGAGGTTTAGTGCTTCCACCTGAAAAGTTAAATTCTTCGCAAATTGGTACAATGGCTTATGGCTATGGTCTAAATGCTACGATTTTACAGTTGGCACAAGGCTATGCAATGTTGGCCAATCATGGTGTGGAATATCCTTTAAGTCTCTATAAATTAAACGATCAGCCCAAAGGCAAACAGGTTTTAGCGCCTAAAATTGCTGATGAAGTTTTGTTGATGTTAGAGCAAGTTACGATGCCTGGTGGTACTGCAAAACAAGCTAATATTCCTGGTTATCGCGTGGGTGGTAAAACAGGTACAGCACACAAGTTGCGCCCTGACCATAGAGGTTATTCGAATACTGAATACCGTGCTTTATTTGCTGGTGTGGCACCGATTAGTGATCCTCGTTTGGCGGTTATTGTTGTAGTCGAAAATCCGCGTGGACAATACTATGGTGGTTTGGTTGCCGCTCCAGTGTTTGCCCGAATTATGCAAGAATCTTTACGTTTAATGAATGTGCCTTTAGATAAACCTCTTGAAACGGCTAAGGCCAAGCCATAGGTAAACTATAATGATTAATTTTCAAGATATTTATAAAGTTGATAATACAAAGGCTTGGATGTCTGAGTCATTTAATGGCTTTTCTCTAGATAGTCGTTATGTACAACAAGGGCAAATTTTTATTGCTTTGACCAGTTATTCGCAACCAGAAAAAACCACACAATTTGCTCAAATCGCTTTAGATAAAGGCGCATTGGGCATTATTAGTGAAACAGATTTAGGCTTTGAATCAGCATTGATCTGCCCAGATGTGCGTCAGTTGATGGGACAATGGCAAAAACAATATTTACAAGCGACATCTCCTGTAAAAGCTGCGCGAATTCTTGCAGTCACGGGAACCAATGGTAAAACCACAATTTCACGCCTCGTTGCTGAATTACTGGCATTACAAAATAAAAAATGTGCAGTGATGGGAACGACGGGGAACGGGATTCTGCCAAACCTAGAAGCATCTTCGCATACCACTTTAGATGCGTTGCATTTACAAAATCTTCTGCATGATTTTGCTATGCAAGGTGCTGAATTCGCTTCAATTGAGGCAAGCTCGCATGGTTTGGAACAAGGTCGTTTAAATGGTTGTGATATTGAGATTGCTGCATATAGTAATCTGAGTCGAGATCATTTGGATTATCACGGGACGCTTGAAGCCTATGCTGAAGCAAAAGCGTTACTGTTTAAATTTGCTGCATTAAAAGTTGCAGTAATTAACATAGATGATGCGCATGCAGACCTAATGATGAATGCTGCAAGCAGCAATCTGTCACATCCGAAAGTATTGACTTATTCAACCTCTAAAGCGGCTGATTACCAAGTATTTGGGATTAAATATAGTCTAGATGGGGCAACATTCCATCTCAAAACAGCTAAAGCTGAATTTACAGTAAATAGCCCATTGCTTGGGCATTTTAATATTGAAAATTTGGTGGCCAGTTTAATTGTTGCTGAACAAGCAGGTTTTGATTTAAAACAACTTATCGCAACCGTACCTAATTTGAAAGGTGCACCTGGACGTATGCAGGTGATTCGTGATCAGGATCGTCTGTTTGTGGTGGATTATGCACATACACCAGATGCTTTAACTCAGGTTTTAAAAACCTTGAAACGCCATGTTGAAAATCAGCTTTGGGCCGTCTTTGGTTGTGGCGGTGATCGTGATCGCGGTAAACGCCCATTAATGACCAAAGCAGCTTTGGAACAAGCCAATCCTGTGATTATCACATCAGATAATCCGCGTACAGAAAATCCTGAGCAAATTTTTGCCGATATGAAGCATGAAATTGATTTTAGCCAGCATGAGGTTCACGAAATTCGTGATCGCCGTGAAGCAATCAAATATGCAGTAAAGCATGCCCAATCAGGTGATATTGTTGTGATTGCCGGAAAAGGGCATGAAAATTATCAAGAAATTGATGGTGTTCGTCATTGGTTTGACGATGTCGTTGAAGTGCAATCGGCAATAGACGCACAACACCATAAACCCAATTCAGCTTATCCAGCTCATTAGGAATAAGAGATGCACACCTCTACCACCAGTACTGTGCCTTTGGAGCTATGGTCAGCAGCACAACTTGCTGAAGCAACTCAAGGTTATTGGTATTTAGATCAAGCACCACAAGGTGAAATTAAACGTATTTTGACTGATTCACGTCATGCTGAATTAGGTGATGCTTTTTTGGCGCTCAAAGGTGAGCGTTTTGATGCACATGATTTTGTTGCCCAAGTGGCTGAGAATGGCTGTCAAATTGCCATCGTGAGCCATCCTGTTGATGTAAATATCTGTCAACTTGTCGTGGCAGATACACGTTTGGCATTGGGGCATTTAGGCGCGTATCGTCGTGCTCAACATCCACAATTAAAAGTGATTGCACTTACAGGCAGTAGTGGTAAGACCACCACCAAAGAGATGTTGGGGAGTATTCTTTCACGTCTAGCGCCGACCTTGATTACACGTGGCAATTTAAATAATGATCTTGGTGTGCCAATGATGCTATTGGAGCTGCGTTCAGAGCATCAATATGCGGTGATGGAACTTGGTGCAAGCCATCAAGGTGAAATTGATTACACCTCAAATCTTGTACAGCCACATGTTGCTGGTATTTTAAATATTGGAACTGCGCATTTAGGCGAATTTGGTGGACGTGATGGAATTTGCTGTGCCAAATCTGAAATTTACCGTCATATTGATCAAGCTGGAACAGCAATTGTTCCTGCTCAGGATGATTTTACCGATACGATTCGCCAAGTGGTAGACACTGAGCAAGTGTTAAGTTTTGGACAGGGTGGCGAGGTCTTTGCAACAGATGTTCAGTTATACGCACAGTCTGCAATCTTTACCCTTAATACGCCTCAAGGTGCAAGAACCGTCAATCTTCCTTTTGCAGGTGAACATAATGTCCATAATGCAGAAGCAGCGGCAGCATTTGCCTTAGCGATTGGTGTTGGTTTAGACGATATTGTGATCGGCTTGGAGTCGGCACAAGGTGCAAAAGGGCGTTTGAATTTTATTCATAAGCACAAGCATTTATTTATTGATGATACCTATAATGCCAACCCGACTTCAATGCGTGCAGCAGCTGAAGTGCTTGCGCAACAGCAAGGGATCAAAGTGATGGTGATTGGCGATATTGGTGAACTAGGCGATACTGCTGCGCAGCAACACTATATGTTGGGTCGTGATCTGGTTTCAGTGGATGGGATTCAATTTGTTGTTGCAGTAGGTGAGTTTGCTCCTGCTACACAAGAAGGTGCGCGAAGCACTCAATATGGTAAAAAATTACAAGCTTTTCTTAGCCAAGAACAAGCTTTACCTTTATTGTTAAGTTTAATTGCAACACATCAACCACAGTCCATGAGTTTCCTGTTTAAAGGTTCTCGCTATACCCATATGGAAACGTTGATGGCTGATTTGATGGAGAAAGTTTAATGCTGTATTGGTTATTTCAACACTTGGCGGGTTATGAGAACGCGTTCCAAGTTGTTCGATACTTATCGTTACGAGCATTGCTCAGTGTATTGACTGCACTTGCGATTGGTTGGGCCTTGGGACCAGTAATGATCCGTAAATTACAAGCGCTCAAATATGGTCAGGCTGTTAGTTCATATGCACCTGAAAATCATGCCAAAAAAATGGGTACACCGACAATGGGCGGGATTTTAATTCTGCTTTCGATCGGGATCAGTACCTTGCTTTGGGCAGATTTATCCAATCCTTATGTATGGATTGTCTTGGCTGTTATGGTGATCTTTGGTGCTGTAGGTTGGGCAGATGATTGGATTAAAGTCCGTTATAAAGACAATGCAGGCTTACCTGCCAAGAAGAAATTCTTTTGGACTTCTGTTGGTTCCTTGGGGGCGGGTATTGCGTTATATGTCATTGCAACTCAGCAAGACAGCCCCGTACATACAGCGAATATGCTGGATTTGTTGATACCATTTTTTAAAAATCTGAGTATTCCATTGTCCTCAATTCCATTAGGTATTGGATTCATTATTTTTACCTATCTGGTAATCAATGGTGGATCAAATGCAGTGAATTTGACCGATGGTTTAGATGGTCTTGCGATCATGCCGATTGTTTTGGTTGCCGCAGGTTTAGGTGTTTTTGCATACTTGGCAGGTGATATACGCTTTGCCAATTATTTACATATTCCCTATGTAAAATATACCTCTGAGCTGGTGATTATTTGTGCTGCAATGATTGGAGCGGGTTTAGCATTTCTTTGGTACAACGCGCATCCTGCCCAAGTCTTTATGGGAGATGTCGGTGCATTATCATTGGGTGCAATGCTGGGCACTATCGCGGTAATGGTTCGCCAAGAGATCGTCTTTGCAATTATGGGCGGTGTCTTTGTTGTAGAAGCGATCTCGGTATTCTTGCAAATCGGATCATTACGTATGCGGAATAAACGTGTATTTCTTATGGCGCCGTTGCATCATCATTATGAGAAAAAAGGCTGGCGTGAGACTCAAGTAGTGATCCGTTTTTGGATTATCACAATTATGCTGGTAGTTTTAGGTCTAATGACATTAAAATTACGTTAAGCCAAAGTGATTTGAAAAGTCGGCATTAGCCGGCTTTTTTATGGCCTAAAAATATCTTTTGGAGAATACAATGAATTTGTTGATGTGCCCTGTATGTCGTGAGGCATTGAGCCTATCGGATCGGACTTGGCGCTGTGTAAATAATCATAGCTATGATGTGGCAAAACAAGGCTATGTGAATTTACATGTAGTACAACATAAGCATAGTAAAAATCCAGGGGATACGCCTGAATCTGTACAAGCACGCCGTGGATTTTTAAGTGGTGGATTTTATGCACCTTTACAGCAAGCCGTTGTTGAGAAAATTCGTGAGTTACGTGTTGAAAACCTGCTGGATATCGGCTGTGGTGAAGGCTACTATACCGATGCAATGCAACATCAAGTGATGCAATGTATTGGGGTTGATATTGCAAAAAATGCGGTTCAAGTTGCTGCAAAACTCAATAAAGATGTGACATGGATTGTGGGAACAGGAGCGACCTTACCAGTGTTGGATCATTCGATTGATTTGTGTACCAGCTTATTTAGCCCGATCCCAGAAGAAGAAATACTCCGAGTGCTTAAGCCGAAGGCTTATTTGATGGTGGTAACACCTGCACCAGAGCATTTATATGGGATGCGTGAGGGCTTGTTTGATGAAGTTAAAGCCCATGAACCGCAAAAGTTTGTCACGCAATTACAGGCATCTTTTGAATTAATAGAGCAGCCGATTATCGAAACGACGTTTGAGCTGGATCAAGCACAACTCAAAAACCTGATTGCGATGACCCCTTATGCTTATAAAGCAAAACCTGAAAAGCGGTTAGTTTTAGAAGCACAAGCTAAAACGATGTTAAAGGCAGCCTTTCAAATTTATATTTTTCAGAAAAAATAATAGAAATTTAAGCCATAAAAAATGCCATCAATTGATGGCATTTTTTATTTGAGAAACTAATTATTGAACTTCATTAATCAAATTCTCAAGAGAATCACTTTCTCGTTTTGCACTGCCTTGATTCATTGCAGGCGGTGTTACTTTGTTCGGTTTTAGCGGTTGATCTGAACTTTCATCAGGTAAGTCTTCAAAGTCATTTGATGAATTACGTGATGGTGTAACAGGTGCAGGTTTAAAGATTGGACGGGCTAAAGGCGGTGATGAACCATTGCCTTCATTTTGAGTAGCACCTTCAACTTGTGTCTGATTACGTTCTTCACGAGAGATTGGTGCTTTGGCATTTTTATCAAAATGTACCCAAGCAGATGGTGTGTCTTTTAAGGCTTTACCCATAAAGCCGGTCCAAACTGGAAGCGCTGCGATCCCACCAAATTCACGACGACCAAGTGTTGAAGGCTGGTCAAAACCGACCCAAGCAATCGCAACTAATTTGCCGTTGAAACCTGCAAACCACGCATCTTTAGCATCATTGGTTGTTCCTGTTTTACCGCCAATGTCATCGCGACCAATTTTAAGTGCTGCACGACCAGTACCATGCACAATCACATCACGAAGAATATTTGCCATATCAAAAGCAGATTGTGATTTTAAAATTCGTTGTGCTTGACGATATTTACTTTGTTCTTCTTTGCTTAATGGAGTTTGAGCCTCATCCACTGTAAGGTTTGCACCTTCAATGACTTCATCATCAGGGGTGATGGCTTGAGTATCGGCTACCGTCTCTTTTTGATTGATACATGGAATACACGCATATTCAGGCGCTGCTTCATAAATGGTTTTGCCATAAGCATCTTCAATACGGCTGATGAAATGCGGTTGAATACGATATCCACCATTGGCAATTGCTGCATAGCCAGTTGCCATTTGAACTGGAAGTACTTGTGGGGTCCCGAGCGCAATCGTAAAGTTACGTGGGATTTGATCTTCTTGTAGGCCAAAATCCATCAATAATTGGCGCGCACGTTCTACACCTACACTTTGTAATAAACGTACAGATACCGTATTACGAGATAAGTACAATGCACGTCGTAAAGGAATCATACCCAAATAACGACCATCTGAGTTTCTTGGTGACCAACGACCAATTGTAATAGGGCTATCATTGACCATGGTATAAGGAGTCATACCACGTTCAAGCGCCAGTGCATAGACGAATGGCTTAATGGTTGAACCTGGTTGACGCCAACCTTGTATTGCGCGGTTAAATTTAGATTGGTAAAAGTTGTATCCACCCACCACAGCTTCAATTGAACCATCATTCGGGTTGATTGCAATGAGTTGACCTTGTGCTTTCGGTGTTTGAACCAACGACCACGCGGTTTTATTTTCATTGGGACGTAAGCGAATAATATCTTTAACACTTACAATCTGCGAAGCACGGCTTGGTGCCCCACCAACAGCATTGGCATTGATATATTTTCTTGCCCAAGACATACCTGACCAAGGCACAGTCACTGTTGAACCATCTTGCATTTTGGCATCAAAACTATTGCTGCCTACCTTGATGACTTCAGCAGGGTAGGTATTGGCATAAGCAATGAATTCTTTTAAAGGTTTATCATGTGCTTCAGCACCACGCCATCCATGACGACGATCATAATCTTCCAAGCCTTTTTGTACTGCATCTTCTGCATATTGTTGGCGTTTGCTGTTGACTGTTGTATAAACTTTATAACCCGAATCAATTGCTTGTTCACCAAACTTTTCAACCAATTCTGAGCGAACCATTTCACCTACATAGGGAAATCGATTACTTAAGCCTCGATCAGGCATACTCAGATTAATCGGCTCAGCGACAGCTTTTTCGTATTCTGCTTGTTTAAGATAGCCAAGTTGTAACATGCGGCCAAGAATCCAGTTACGGCGTTCTAAGGCGCGTTCAGGGTTAACCACAGGATTGTATTTTGATGGTGCTTTGGGTAAGCCCGCAATCATCGCCATTTGTGCAACACTGAGTTGATCTAAGCTTTTGTCATAATAAATTTTGGCAGCAGCAGCAATACCATAAGCATTTTTACCCAAAAAGATTTTATTGACATATAAAGATAAAATTTCTTCTTTCGATAGATTTTGTTCTATTTTACGTGCCAAAAAAACTTCGGTAAGTTTGCGTTTAAGTGTTCGTTCAGGTGATAAATAATAATTTTTAGCCACCTGCATGGTAATTGTTGAGCCACCTGTTTGTACATTTGACCCAGTGACACTTTCACTCACTGCACGCCCTAAGCCTTTAAAGCTAATTCCGCTATGTTCGAAGAACGATGAATCTTCAGCAGCAAGGAAGGCATGAATGAAATGTGGTGGGATCTGATTGTACTCAACAGGCACCGAAAGCTTGCCACCATATTCAGCGATCAGCTGATTATCTGCTGAATAAACTTGCAAAGGTTTAAGCAATGGCGCCTTTTTTAAAGAGCTCATTTCTGGTAGTGATGGGGCAATATATAGATACATTCCATAAAAGCCCATCGGAATTGCGACTAAAATAATGATAATCAGCAAAAAAAAGGGATGAATATAACCTGAACAAGATAGCTTTTTCATAACAAGTAAGTTTTAATAATAGCTAATGGCAAACTAATTGCGTTCAGTATAGCTTCTCATGTGATGGATTGTTAGATGGGATATTGTATCTGTAAAAAATTAAGACCAAATGCAGTCGGTTTGTGTTATTTATTGGGGATAAAAAAATAATAGGAAATCAATCGTGCTTAGACTATATCGTAAGCCAAATAAGGGGTTAATAGGAGTAGATATTAGTTCTACTACTGTAAAGATTTTAGAGCTCTCTGTTAAGAACGGTCGTTACTGGGTTGAAAGTTATGGATTAAGTCCACTGCTTGATGGGAGTGTTGTTGAAAAAAACATTCTTAATCCTGAAGCAGTTGCTGATGCGTTGGAAAGGGCTGTCAATATTGGCAATCCTCAATCGCAAAATGTTGCGGTTGCTGTACCTACATCTATGGTGATTCACAAAATCATCGAAATGGATGCCGATATGTCGGACGAGGAAAGAGAAGTTCAGATTCGAATGGATGCTGAACAATATATCCCTTTCCCGCTGGATGAAGTCAGTTTAGATTTTGAAGTGTTAAAAGATAAGCTAGCAAATCCAAATCGAGTCAATGTGTTACTTGTTGCAACACGTGCAGAGAATATTGATTCTCGTGTTGAAGTTTTAGAAATCGCAGGCTTATCACCTAAAATTGCAGATGTAGAAAGTTATGCAATTGAGCGTGCTTTTGATGTCTTTTCCGATACCTTACCAATCGGTGTAAATCTTGTGGGTATCTTGGATATCGGCCATACCATGACCACCTTGTCTGTGATGCAAAATGGCAAGATCATTTATACCCGAGAGCAAGTTTTTGGTGGTAAGCAGCTGACTCAAGATGTACAGAACCGCTATGGCTTATCTTATGACGAAGCTGGTCGGGCCAAAAAAGATCGGACTTTACCTGACGATTTTGAAACAGAAGTCTTAATGCCGTTTTTAGAAGCAGTGGTACAACAAGCTGCTCGTTCATTACAGTTTTTCTTTTCATCTTCTCAGTTTAACGAGATCGACCATATTTTATTGGCGGGTGGTAATGCCAATATTCCTGGGTTGGCAAAATTATTACAACAAAAACTCGGTTATCGGGTCACGATTGCAAACCCTTTCTTGCAGATGGGGTTTTCACCACAAATTGACTTAAAAAAAATAGAAAATGATGCACCTTCTTTAATGGTTGCGTGTGGTTTGGCTTTGAGGAGTTTTGATTAATGGCAAAGATTAACTTACTCCCTTGGCGTGATGAGCTAAGAGAACAGAAGAAGAAGCAATTTGTTGCAATATGTGTTGGGGTTGCACTGATTGGCTTAGTTATAGTGTTATTGGCGTGGTTCTATTTTGATCATAAGTTAGAAGATCAGGAGCAAGCCAATCAATTGGTGACCAGTACCAATCAAAATTTAGATACGCAATTAAAAACTTTAGATGGTTTACAAGAACGTCGTAATGCCATTATTGAACGGATGAAACTGATTCAAGGCTTACAAGGTCAACGTCCTGTGATTGTTCGCCTCGTTGATGAATTGGTTCGGATTGTCCCTGCACAAATGTACATCACAAAATTTAGTCGTGTGGGCGATAAATTTACCATTGAGGGGAAAGCTGAAAGTCCAAACACAGTTGCTGAATTGTTGCGTGGATTAGAAGCTTCTGAATGGTATCGAAATGCGTTTATGAATTCATTCTTAGCCGCAGATGAAAATAAAAATAAAGAACAGACTTCGGTGATTCCTCGTGTGGAAGAATCATATGGAAGTTTTGTTGTGACTGTAGATATCGGTGAAATAGCAGCGACTGCAGATGGGGATACAACTAAAGCTGAACAAGTTCCAGCTGCTGGGGGTGCAAAATGAGTCGTGAAGATTTTGAGCAATTAGAATCATCTGTAAATGATGCTCCAAAAAAGAACAAGATGACCGTTGAGAAGTTTTTTCAACAGTTTAATACCTTGGATATGAATAACTATGGCAGTTGGCCTCTATCCGTTAAAGTCACCTGTTGGGTATTCTTGTTTTTTTTGGTGTGTGCAATTGGCTATTTTTTAGCAATTAGACCTAAATTAGATGCAATTGATCAAGCGCGTACAGTTGAACAAAACTTATTAAATGAATTTAAAGAAAAGGATTCTAAATTAAGAAACTTGCAGCAATATCAAGCGCAATTGCAACAAATGGAAGCAAATTTTAATCAGCAATTAGAACAGCTTCCTAAAGAAACTGAAATTCCGAGTCTGGTTGAAGACATTAACGTGACAGGAGTAAGTTCTGGTTTGAAATTTAAGAATATCAAATTAGAACCAGAAGTGAAGCAGGAGTTCTTTATTGAGCAGCCAATTTCGATTGATGCAACAGGGGATTATCATTCATTCGGCAGTTTTGCAAGTAGTCTGGCGGCGTTACCACGTATTGTCACTTTGCATGATTTCACAATTACAGGAACACCTAGCCAAGATAAAAAATCTGATGTGCCAGTGATTGACTATACAATTAAAGCAAAAACCTATCGCTATATCGGTGCTGATGAGCAGAAGATAAATAAATCTGTCAATACTGCTGCGCAGACAACGACACCTCAGCAAGGAGGGACGCCACAATGAAACAGCTCAGTAAAATAGTTTGTGGAATCTCATTTGCAATGCTTTTAGTGGGGTGTGATTCTAGAATTGATGCCGTTAATCAAGAGATGGCAAATATTCGAAATCAGCAACCACTGCCGATTGAACCTGCACCAGTATTCAATCCTGTACCGAGTTTTAATTATTCAGCCCAACAATTACGCAGCCCATTTTTGCCAAATTCATTGGCAAATGAATTAAAAATCATGTCAGGCAAGCGTGTCTACCCGAATTTTTCAAGACAGCCACAGCCACTTGAAAGCTATCCTTTAGAGTCATTAACACTGAAAGGGAGTATGAAAGGGGCCGTTGGGCAAACAGTGGGTTTGATTCAAACACCTGATGGTGAGATTGAGCGGGTACAACTTGGCAATTACATGGGCATGAATCAGGGGCGAATTATTGAGATTACGCCGACCCGTATTGATTTATTGGAAATTGTTCCAGATGGTCGAGACGGTTATATAGAAAGACCACGGAGTCTAGTTCTAATCGGTCCAATAGATTAAAACGGAATAAAGGAATAAAAATGAAAAAGAGTTTGAAAAATATCTTTAACGGGGATGGTAAGTTTATGAATAGTCAACTTCGTCAATTTACTATGGCGGCAGTGTCAATTGCGATTATGCAGGTTGCAGCAGCACAAACAACCATGACCAATATTGTACCGATGAAAATACCGGGGCAAGGTACAGAAATTCGGGTGATGTTTAATGGCTTACCGCCACAGCCTCAAGCCTATCAATTGGATAATCCATCTCGACTGATTTTGGATTTTGATCAGGCGAAGCAAACGATCAATCAGCCGTCTATTGCTGTGGCAAGTGAAGAAGCGTCGACGGTGGATATTACGGCCGATGATCAACGTTCACGCTTAACGGTAAATTTAAAAAATAGTGGTTCTTTTACAACACGTGTTGAAGGGAATACCTTTATTTTAAAGATTAACAATGCCAATCAAGCTGCTGCTTTACCGACTTATGCCTCATCTGCATCTACGCTGAATAAGCAAAATCAAGGCATCGCAGATATCGGTTTTCAGCGTGGCAATGCTGGCGAAGGCCAGGTTATTGTAAATCTGTCAGGTGCAAATACACCTGTAGATGTACAGCAACAGGGCAGTAAAGTTGTTATTCGAACCTTAGGAAATAAAATTCCTGCACATTTAATTCGTCGTTTAAATGTCAATGATTTTGCAACCCCAGTTTCTTCTGTGGATGCTTATAATGATGGTTCAAATGGCGTGATTACCATTCAATCTGCTGGTAGCTATGAATATATGGCCTTCCAAGCGGAAAATAAACTGACCGTGAGTTTAAAACGTCCTGTAGAAAATAAAGTAAATCGCCCAAGTTCAAGTCAGTCTTATACCGGTAAGAAAATCTCGCTGGATTTTCAAGATATCGAAGTACGCCGTGTGCTACAGCTGCTTGCTGATTTTACCAGTATTAATATGGTGGCTGCAGATTCAGTTCAAGGTAATATTACTTTACGTTTAAAAGATGTACCTTGGGATCAGGCCTTAGATATTATTTTAAAAACCAAGAATTTAGACAAGCGTCGTAATGGTAGTGTGATTTGGATTGCACCTGTCACCGAGCTGATTAAAGCTGAAGAAGATGAAGCAAAAGCGATTGCACAAAGTGTCAAATTAGCGCCAATTCAAACTGAATATATTCAACTCAGTTATGCTAAAGTTGCAGAAGTTCTTAAATTATTACAGGACTCTAGAAATCCTAAAGGTGCGCAGGCGAATAATACCACGAATACAGATTCTTTAGCTTTAGAAAGTCTACTCAGCTTAAGAGGGAGTGCGGTTGCAGATACACGAACAAATACATTAATTATTAATGATACTGCAAATAATATTGATAAAATTCGTAAAATGATTGATTTGGTAGATATTTCGGTAAAACAAGTCATGGTTGAAGCACGTATTGTTCGAGCAACAACGGATTTTACCAAAGAAATGGGTGTGAAATGGGGGATTTTATCCCAAGGGATTAACAAGAATAATGACTTGCTGGTTGGAGGAAGCGATAAGACATTATGGGATTTACGAACTCCAGATGATGATGGGAAATATACTATTACTCGGCCCGATAATTTAAATGTCGATCTTGGTGTCACCACGGCGGGCGCAAGCAAAATTGCATTTGGTTTAATTAGTATGTCTGATTTTATGTTGGATCTAGAATTGTCAGCTTTACAATCTGATGGTTATGGTGAAGTGATTTCAACACCAAAAGTGATGACGGCGGATAAGCAAAAAGCCAAAGTTTCATCAGGTCAAGAAATTCCTTATCAAACAACATCAACAGCAGGAGGCGCTGCAACTGCAACCACGGAATTTAAAGATGCATTATTGAGTTTGGATGTTACACCAAGTATTACCCCAGATGGTAAGGTGCAAATGCAATTGAATATTACCAGTGATTCACGTGGTGGGGTGGCACCGAATGGTGAAATCATTTTGAATAAAAATGAGATCAATACCAATGTCTTGGTAGATAATGGTGAGACAGTTGTTTTGGGGGGGATTTTTGAACAAGAAACTACATCAAGTCAAACCAAGGTGCCTTTCCTGGGAGATATCCCTTATCTAGGGCGATTATTTAGAAAAGATGTAAAGTCTGATAATAAACGAGAATTACTAATCTTTGTGACACCAAGAATTGTTAATGACAGTCGTACCAGAAATCATTAATATACTTTCAATGAAAGCAATTCGATAGGTGACTCCTTGCCAAGCAAAGAGTTGGAAACCCTACCAAATATTTATTTGGTAGGGCCCATGGGAGCAGGAAAAACAACAGTTGGCAGGCATCTAGCGGAACTGTTAAGTCGTGAGTTTTTAGACAGCGATCATGAAATAGAAAGAAAAACTGGGGCATCTATTCCTTGGATTTTTGAAAAAGAAGGCGAACAAGGTTTCCGTACAAGAGAAACAATCGTGATTGATGAACTCACATCAAAAAAAAATTTAGTGGTTGCAACAGGTGGTGGTGCTGTTACTCAAGCCATGAATCGAGAATATCTCAAGCATAGAGGTATTGTGATTTATTTATATACCCCTGTAGAAATCCAATTATTACGTACACATCGAGATAAAAATCGTCCTTTATTGCAAGTCGAGAATCCTGAGCAAAAGTTAAAGGATCTACTTAAAGCACGAGATCCACTGTATAGAGATGTTGCACATTATATTATTGAAACCAATCAGGGTGCTGCGCGAGATTTAGCGCTGAGAATATTGCAACTGATCGTTTCAAAAGAAATTATTTAGTCAGTAAATTATCATTCATTGTTATTTGGCAGAATCATGCAAACTTTACATGTTGAACTGGGTGAACGTCGTTATCCAATCTTTATTGGTAGTCATTTGAATCCTCAAGAATTGCTTGAACCTTATATTCAAGGGCATCAAGTGATGATTGTTACAAATACCACAGTTCAGCCTTTGTATTTGTCGCACTATGTTGAAGCAATTCAACAATTGGGGAAGCAGGTTGTAACATGTGTTTTACCTGATGGTGAGAAATATAAAGATATCCAGCACCTTAATTTGATTTTTGATGCTTTGCTTCAAGCTGGTTTTAATCGTGATTGTACGGTTTTGGCTTTAGGTGGTGGGGTGATTGGTGATATGGCAGGTTTTGCTTCCGCCTGTTTCCAACGAGGCGTATATTTTATCCAAGTTCCGACCACATTATTGTCTCAAGTGGATTCGAGTGTTGGTGGGAAAACTGGAATTAATCACCCTTTAGGCAAAAATATGATTGGTGCATTTCAGCAACCTCAAGTGGTTTTGGCTGATATGGCACAACTCAAAACCTTGCCTGAACGTGAGCTTTCAGCAGGTTTGGCTGAGGTGATTAAATATGCGTTACTGGGTGATTTAGACTTTTTAGTATGGTTAGAAGAGCATATGGATGGGCTGATTGCCCAAAATCCAGAATTATTGGCTGAAGCGGTTTACCGTTCTTGTGCGCATAAAGCAAGAATTGTGGCCAATGATGAAAAAGAGCAAGGTGAACGTGCCTTGTTAAATTTAGGTCATACTTTTGGTCATGCCATTGAATCATATCTTGGTTATGGGGTGTGGTTGCATGGAGAAGCAATTGCAACGGGTATGGTGATGGCTGCTGATTTATCCCAGCGTATGGGATGGATTTCATCAGATGATCTGGAACGTACAAAAAAAATCATACAACGTGCCCAATTACCTGTAGCATGTCCTAAAATTCCGCTCGATGAATTTTTGGCATATATGTCACATGATAAAAAAGTATTAAATGGCCAACTTCGTTTAATATTGATAAAACAACTCGGCCAAGCCATCATCACTAAAGATTTTGATGTTGAGTTGATGAAACAAGCGATTCTCGCGAATCAGTTATAGAAAAGGTTAGTTCCAAATGGCAGCAATTCGTACAAATTGGCAAAATATTCGACAATATATTTGGTTGGTTGGTGGATTAATCTGTCTTTTGGTCGCACTGGTTTTTTGGGCAGTGACCGACACCAAAGATTTGGTCACTGTGGTCAATCCGATTGAAGAGTCCCAAGTTCAAATTCAACCTGAAAAAGTTGCCGCAACATCGCATTTAGGTGCTTTGATGGATGAAGTACGTCCACTTGAAATGACCACACGTATTGTGACTGCGGGTAGCCATGATGCAGAATTTCGTGGTACAAAGTTTTTTCAAGAAAATAAGAAAGCTTGGTCGATAGAGTTATTTAAGACCTCGGATGAAGATGTCATCCTGGGATTTTTACAGAAACAAGCGGATCGTAAAAATTTTATTTATTTCCGTTTAAGCGGTGAAGATCAAGCAGAGCAATATGTTTTAGCCTATGGTCTATTTAAAAGTGATGATCAGGCCAAGAGCCAGTTACAACAATTAAATTTAAAACTGCCTGCATCTATCCATCCACAAGCGATCCAGTTTGAAAAATATAGTGCTTTAGTTAATGATCTGGGCTCAGATGAAATGGCAAGTGCAAATAAACTCTATCAAGTGAAATTAAAATCTGCACCTTTACCTGTAGTTGATGAAACGCTATTGGCTCAAGCAAAATCAGCATTGTCATCTTTAACGGGTTCAACTCCTGCAAATCAGACCACAAAAACTACAATTACGCGTCGTGATGCATCTGGCAATGTGGTAGATGTACAAAAGTCGCAATCTCGTGCTCAGCCTTCAGGCAACAACAAAGAGCCAACAGGTGCTACTGCTGATAAAAAACCAGCTGAACATGAAGTTAGTGATCCATTTAATTAAAATTAGCTCTAAAATGAAGCAGAATTAATTATTTAATTTTATATTTGCACAAAAATGGTGCTATAAATGCCTTTATAAGACGCTTAGAATTTTAAAGAATATCTTTATTTCACTATCTTTTAGTGATTTGGTGAACAAAAATAAAATTTGGCATATTTTTTGCTTTATTGTTGCGCTAATTGAGTTGATTGTCCCTGTTTTGGAGCGAAATGATTCAGTTGGTGTGCGATTTAAGTCTGGTTGAGTGCTTTATTTCAGTGCGGAAGTTGTAAAACAATCTTGCAATTAAAGTAAAAACAGACTGGTATTCGATTCTGACTAAGTGGTTTACTTGGGCTAAGAAAATACTTAAAAATCGTAATTGAGTGTTCGAATGTTTTTCGCCCTTTCATGGGCCTATGTAGAAAGAAGGGTACGCTATGCACATGCCATCGCCTAACACTGTAGCTCCCGCTCAAGGTTTATACCAACCGGATGAGTTTAAAGATAACTGTGGTTTCGGCTTGATTGCCCATATGCAGGGTGATGCGAGTCATGATTTAGTCAAGACCGCGATTCATAGTCTAAGCTGTATGACGCACCGTGGTGGTATTGCCGCAGATGGTAAGACCGGTGATGGTTGTGGCTTGCTCTTGGCTATGCCTAAAGCATTCTTCCGTGAAGAAGCAAAAAAGATCAGTGACATTACACTGAGTGAAATTTTTGCGGTCGGGACGATATTTTTAAATTTAGATCCAGCACTTGCGGCTCATGCAAAGCAAATTCTAACCCATGAAATTGAAGAAGAAGGTTGCCGAGTCATTGGTTGGCGTATCGTTCCAACCAATAATGATGCCTTGGGTTCAATCGCAATGCAGTCTTTACCTGCATTTGAACAAATTTTTGTCAATTGCCCAATGGGTGTGACTGAGGTTGAATTTAACCGTAAGTTACTTATGGCACGTCGTCGTGCAGAACAACAATTAACAGCTGATCCATATTTTTATGTGACTACACTGTGTTCTACAGTGATCACCTATAAAGGCTTAATGATGCCTGCATATATTGCAGAATTCTATACAGACCTTGCTGATGAACGTTTGGACTCACACATTGTTGTATTCCATCAACGTTTCTCAACCAATACTTTACCCCGTTGGCCATTGGCACAGCCGTTCCGTTATTTGGCACATAATGGTGAAATTAACACCATTACTGCAAACCGTAACTGGGCAGTGGCACGTACACCAAAATTTGAAAACCCATTATTGCCAGGCATTACTGAACTGAGTCCAATTGTAAACCGTACAGGCTCAGACTCATCAAGTATGGACAATATGCTTGAGTTGCTAGTTGGTGGCGGGATGGATTTATTCCGTGCATTACGTATGCTTGTTCCACCAGCGTGGCAAAACGTTGAAACATTAGATGCTGATTTACGTGCGTTTTATGAATTCAACTCTAAGCATATGGAAGCTTGGGACGGTCCTGCGGGTCTGGTGATCCAAGATGGTCGTCATGCAATTTGTATGTTAGACCGTAATGGCTTACGTCCGGCACGTTGGGTGATCACTAAAAATGGTTATATCACTCTGGCATCAGAAATTGGTGTGTGGGGTTATGAACCTGAAGATGTGATCTCTAAAGGCCGTGTAGGTCCTGGTCAAATTCTTGTGATTGATACATTGACTGGAAAATTGCTCGATACTAAAGATGTGAGCAATCATCTGAAAAAAATGCGTCCTTACCGTGAATGGTTACGTGAAAACTCAGTTCGCTTACAAGGTAGTCCAGAGCTTGAAGAGTATTTATGTGATCAAGGCTTAAAAGGTGATGACCTTAAAGCGGCTCAAAAAATGTTTATGGTGACATTTGAAGAGCGTGATCAACTGCTTCGTCCAATCGCTGAAAGCGGACAGGAAGCTGTCGGTTCAATGGGTGATGATACACCAATGGCGGTATTGTCTCGTCAAGTACGTCATGTGACAGATTATTTCCGTCAACAATTTGCGCAAGTGACCAATCCACCGATTGACCCATTACGTGAATCAATCGTTATGTCATTGGAAACCTGCTTTGGTCGTGAGCAAAATGTATTTGAACAAGGTCCAGAGCATGCAGATCGTTTAATTGTATCGAGCCCTGTACTGTCAAACTCTAAAATGCATCAGATTCGTACCCTTGGTCGTAAAGGTTACGAAATTGCAGATATTGATTTGAATTATCCTGTAGTTGAAGGTCTTGAAGCCGCGATTTCACGTATTTGTGAAGAAGCTGCACAAGCGATTCGTGATGGTAAAACCTTATTGGTCATTTCAGATCGTAAAATCCGTGAAGGCTTTTTACCGGCAAATGCTGCAATGGTGACGGGTGCAATTCATCACTTCTTGATTAATGCTGGTTTACGTACCGATGCAAACATCATTGTTGAAACTGCACTTGCACGTGATGCACATCAGTTTGCCGTGATCTTAGGTTTTGGTGCAACTGCGATTTACCCTTATTTGGCTTATGATGTGATCAACGATTTGATTGCAAAAGGTGAGTTATTAGGTGATCCGATTCATGCTCAAGCGAATTTCCGTAAAGGTATTGATAAAGGGTTGCTTAAAGTCCTTTCAAAAATGGGGATTTCAACAGTCGCATCTTATCGTGGTGGACAGTTATTTGAAGCAGTCGGTTTATCTGAAGAAGTTGTTAGTAAGTGCTTCACAGGTGTGCCAAGTCGTATTAAAGGTGCAACATTCATTGACCTTGAAAATGACTTGAAAAAACTAGCAGACATTGCTTGGAAAGCGCGTAAGCCAATTGAACAAGGTGGTTTGCTCAAGTTTGTCTTTGATAAGGAATACCACGCATTTAATCCAGATGTGATCAATGCGTTGCATAAATCTGTACGTTCAGGGAATTATGCTGACTTTAAAGAATACGCAGAGTTGGTGAACACACGTCCAATTGCAACGATTCGTGACTTATTAAAACTCAAAACTGATCATTCTATTCCATTAGAAGCAGTTGAATCAGTAGAAGAAATTCTGCCACGTTTTGACTCTGCTGGTATGTCTTTAGGTGCATTGTCACCGGAGGCACATGAAGCCATTGCGATCGCAATGAATACAATCGGTGGTCGTTCAAACTCGGGTGAGGGTGGTGAAGATCCTGCACGTTATGGCACTATTCGTAACTCTAAAATTAAGCAAATTGCTTCAGGTCGTTTTGGTGTAACACCTGCATATTTAACATCTGCTGAAGTGTTACAGATCAAAGTAGCGCAAGGTGCAAAACCAGGTGAAGGCGGTCAGTTACCGGGCGGTAAAGTGAATGGCTTAATTGCGCGTTTACGCTACTCGGTTCCAGGTGTGACTTTGATTTCACCACCACCACACCATGATATTTATTCTATTGAAGATTTATCACAGCTGATCTTTGACTTGAAGCAAGTCAATCCACAAGCCATGGTGTCTGTGAAGTTAGTATCAGAGCCAGGGGTGGGAACAATTGCAGCAGGTGTTGCAAAAGCCTATGCAGATTTCATTACCATTTCTGGATATGACGGTGGTACAGCGGCTTCACCTTTATCCTCTATTCATCATGCGGGTTCACCATGGGAATTGGGTCTTTCAGAAGCGCATCAAGCACTTCGTGTCAATGACCTGCGTGGTAAAGTACGTGTACAAACTGATGGTGGTTTGAAAACAGGTTTAGATGTGGTTAAAGCTGCGATTTTAGGTGCGGAGAGCTTTGGTTTTGGTTCTACCCCAATGATCGCGCTTGGATGTAAATACCTGCGTATTTGTCACTTAAATAACTGTGCAACAGGTGTGGCAACTCAGCAAGATCATTTACGTCAAGAGCATTATATTGGCGAGCCAGAAATGCTGATTAATTTCTTCCACTTTATTGCGGAAGAAACACGTGAATGGTTGGCTGCTTTAGGTGTTGCATCATTGAAAGATTTGATCGGTCGTACTGATCTACTTGAGATGTTGCCAGGTGAAACGGATAAACATGCGCATTTAGATTTAAGTGCATTGTTAGAGTCGCACCCATCTGCGGAAGGCAAAGCGCAATATTGCCAAGTACAAGGCAATGAACCATTTGATAAAGGTATTCTTGCTGAGAAAATGGTGGCAGAAATGTTGCCTGCGATTGAAGCAAGTACCGGTGGTGAGTTCCATTTTACTGTGGGCAACTGTGACCGTTCAATTGGTGCGCGTCTTTCAGGTGAAATTGCCAAACGTTATGGCAACCTCAGTATGGAAGCACATCCTGTTAAAGTGAATTTAAAAGGAACTGCGGGTCAGTCATTGGGTGTTTGGAATGCGGGTGGTTTGCATATCAGCCTTGAAGGTGATGCAAACGACTATGTGGGCAAAGGTATGGCAGGTGGTCGAGTATCGATCTTCCCACCAAAAGGTTCACCATTCCAAACTCAAGAAACGGCAATTATCGGCAATACCTGTTTGTACGGTGCGACAGGCGGTAAATTATTTGCTGCGGGTACAGCGGGCGAGCGTTTTGCTGTACGTAACTCTGGCGCGTTTGCGGTCATTGAAGGTGCAGGCGACCATTGCTGTGAATATATGACAGGCGGTATCGTGACTGTACTGGGTAAAGTTGGACACAACTTTGGTGCAGGTATGACGGGTGGTTTTGCTTATGTACTTGACTTAGATAACGACTTTGTTGATTACTACAACCACGAATTGATTGAATTAAACCGTATTTCTACAGAAGCGATGGAAGAACATCAAGAATTCTTACTTCGTATCTTAGATGAACACATTGCTGAAACAGGTAGTGCTTGGGCGTACAAGATTCGCAACGAGTTTGATTTCTATAGCCGTAAATTCTGGCTGGTGAAACCAAAAGCGGCTAATTTACAAACGCTTTTGAAAACAACTCAAGCAGATCCACAATAATTCCACTACTCAAATTTTAGGTAGGTGTGGATAACTTCGCAGATATACACAAGCGAATGAAGTTATCCACGCTCACCCACGGAGAGAGACATGGCTGAACGCCTGAATAATGACTTTCAATTTCTGGATGTAGCACGCCAAGATCCAGAGAAAAAAGATATTAATGTCCGCAAAGCAGAGTTTGTGGAAATTTATAAACCTTTTACAGCGGAAGTTGCAGCAAACCAGACCCACCGTTGTTTAGGCTGTGGTAACCCGTATTGTGAATGGAAATGTCCCGTACATAACTATATTCCAAACTGGTTAAAACTGATTGCAGAAGGACGTATTTTCCAAGCAGCTGAGCTTTGCCATCAAACCAACACTTTGCCTGAAGTATGTGGTCGGGTATGTCCGCAAGACCGTTTATGTGAGGGTGCTTGTACCCTGAATGATGGTTTTGGTGCTGTGACCATTGGTAATGCCGAAAAATATATCAACGATACTGCCTTTGCTTTGGGCTGGCGTCCAGATATGTCATCGGTAAAATGGACCAACAAAAAAGTTGCCATTATTGGTGCAGGTCCAGCAGGCTTAGGTTGTGCAGATATTTTAGTCCGTAATGGAGTAAAACCTGTTGTATTTGACAAGCGTCCTGAAATTGGTGGATTGCTTACATTTGGTATTCCAGAATTCAAAATGGAAAAAGATGTAATGAAACGCCGCCGTGAAATTTTCACAGGCATGGGTGTTGAATTCCGCTTAAATACTGAAATTGGTACAGATATCACTATCGATCAATTGCTTGCTGATTATGATGCTGTATTTATGGGTATGGGAACCTATACCTATATGAAAGGTGGCTTTGCAGGTGAAGATTTTGATGGTGTCTATGATGCACTGGATTTCTTGATTGCAAATGTTAATCGTACACAAGGCTGGGAAAAAGATCCATCTGAATACATTAGTGTTCAGGGCAAAAAAGTCATCGTTTTAGGTGGTGGTGATACTGCAATGGACTGTAACCGTACTTCAATCCGTCAGGGTGCAGAGTCAGTGACTTGTGCTTACCGTCGTGATGAAGAAAATATGCCAGGTTCACGTCGTGAAGTGAAGAATGCGCGTGAAGAAGGGGTAGACTTCCAGTTCAACCGTCAGCCAATCGAAATCGTCGGTGAAAACGGTAAAGTGACGGGTGTAAAAGTTGTGACTACCCAGCTGGGTGACCCAGATAGCCGTGGTCGTCGTAGCCCTGAACCGATTCCAGGCTCTGAAGAAGTTTTACCCGCAGATGCGGTATTGCTGGCTTTTGGTTTCCGTACCAGCCCAGCAGAATGGTTTGCAGGTGCAAATATTGGGTTAGATGGTTCTGGCCGAGTCATTGCAGCTGAAAAACAACAATTTAAATTCCAGACCTCTAACCCAAAAATCTTTGCGGGCGGAGATATGGTACGTGGTTCTGATTTGGTGGTGACTGCAATCTGGGAAGGTCGTGAAGCTGCTGAAGGAATTTTGGATTATCTTGATGTTTAATTTTAGACATTAAATAACATCTATTTAAGAGCCCGCAGTCATGCGGGCTTTTTAATGCAGCAAAATCAAAAATTTAATCTGTGCGAATTGCTTGCAGATACTGATTTAACATTAAACTATGTTGTTTTGCCCGAGCTCTGATTTCAGTATGTGTATGCCCTAAAACAGTTGAAATATTATATAAGAACACGGGTTTTAAATATTCCATTCCGGTATAAAGTGCTGATTTTTGAATTGGAGATAAAAAGTCTTCCAGTAATGAATGCTGCTGTTCCGTACTAAAATTCTGCTCAGGTTGGCCAATGGTCATACTCAGCAAAAGCTTTTTATTTTTAAGCTTGTCTCCTTGGGAACCATAGGCGAATTGATAGGTAAATACTTGATCAAACCAAATTTTTAAAATGGCAGGTATACTGAACCAGTACATAGGACATTGTAAAATGATCAGCTCATGCCTTAATAGTGCACTTTGTTCAGCAGCAATATCGATTTGATAATCTGGATATAAATCATGAATATGGCGAATTTCTAAATCAGTTTGAGTTCTTGATAATTCATCGACAATGGTTTTATTTGCGACAGATTCAGTAAAACTGGGATGCGCTAAAATCAGTAATGCCATCTTGGTTTTTCCCACTATAAAAATTATAGTGAATATAAATATTATAGTTTTTATGTACAATAACTATCCATTTTGATAGCTGGCAGAAAAATGAATACTGAGCAAAACACCTGTGAAGTGACTTTTCACGATAAGACTTATCATTGTCCGATTAGTATGGTGATGGATTTAATCGGTGGGAAATGGAAAACAGTGATTCTTTATTATCTAAAGGAGGAGTCAAAACGCTTTAATCAACTTAAGCGTGATATGCCAGATATCACAGAAATGACCTTAAGTTTGCAACTCAAGCAACTGGAAAAGAATGGTTTTATTTCCAGAACCGTATTTGGTGACAAGCCTCCAGTCAAAGTGGTGTATGAATTAACTGCATTTGGTCAAACATTTATTCCTGTACTGGACGCTTTATCTGCTTGGGCACATGGCTTTTCAGAGCAAAACTGATTCAAAGTGGAGGCATTGAAATAAGTAGTTTTAATGGTTAAATCGGCTATGGAAAAGCGACGAAAAGTGCAATTTAGCAATAAAATTTGCCAATCACACTAAAGCAACAATTTGTTTTTTTAATAGAAAAAAGTTCCTAGACGAATCATATTTGTTTGGGTTCTATAAAACACATGCTTTTTTGTTGAATGTTTATATGACGTTGCAAGCATAAATATTTATAAATTGAGTTCTAATTTTGAATGGATCCTATGTGATTGTTTTAAAAATGAAAACACAACTCAACCTGATTGAAAAATGTCATTTAAGTCAATAAAAGCATGCTTATAAATCTCGATTTTAGGCTTTGTGTAAACGATAAAGCACTTTTTTGTGAATATAAGAAATATATTTATTTTTAATAAGTTTAATTATATCAATAGATTATGTTTTTAATTTTTTTAGATTTTCAATTAAGCCATGTGTTTTTTTGAAAATGATATTTTAGGTCAACTGTGTGGATGATTCTGCAATATACAAATATTGAGATTGTGCCAATATAGCTTAAATTCAGACAAATGTAGGATTATCCTTATGTCAACAGTTCAAGCGACGGCAGAAAAATCATATTTAAATCGTCCTAAAGCTATTGGTATTAAAGTCCGTAAACCAAGCTTTAACCCAAAAGCAATTCGCAGACATTTTTTTGCGAATTCTCCTGTGATGTCACATTTATTGACTGCGCTTTCTTCAACATTTCCGATTGGTGAGCAGTTCTTTGTACATAGTGTGCGTAATGTACGTGACAAAATCACGGATGAAAAATTGCAAGCGCAAATTGCAGCATTTATTGGTCAAGAGGCCATGCACTCCAAAGCCCATACGGAATTTAATGATGCATGGCGCCGTGATGATTATAACTTAGACAGTTTTCAAGCATGGTTAGCACGTCGAGATGCACTGATTAAAAGTGTACATCCAAAATTACAACTTGCAGTTACCGCGGCTTTTGAGCATTTTACTGCATTATTGGGTGGCTATATTCTTCGTCATCCTGAAGTTTTAAGCACTCTGGATGATGATGCGGTTAAACTTTGGGTATGGCATGCAATCGAAGAAATTGAGCATCGTGCAGTGGCATTTGATGTATATCAGGCGATTTATAAAGATGATCGGACTCGTCGTACAGTGATGCGTAATGTGACTACGGGTTTTGCAAGTTTAACGTTTTATTCGGCTACCCGTTTGTTTATGCAAGACTGGAGAAAAAGTTTACCTAAAGTGCCGCAAAATATCTTTGGGGTATATATGATTTCTAAAATGTTGATTTCATTGATTCCTGAATATTTATCTTATTACAAATCTGACTTTCATCCTGATGAAATTGATTATTCGAAGATTGTGGCGTACTGGAAAGAAAAGCTGGCAGATGATTATGGAATGGAAAGTTTCCAAGATGAAGTGCACCTGCCGTTATATAGTTAAGACAATCTTTTAGATCAAAGGGCCAATTTAGAAAATTGGCTTTTAGTCTTCTTGCTGACGTTGATGGATATTTTCTAAAGTATCGACCATAGTGCGGGTCATTTGGTCAATTTCATAATTGAGTTTGCCACCAATTTGGACATGTTTAAATGTCGTCAAACGTAAGGTTTCTGGGATTAAATCCACTGAAATTTCATTGGTTTTCCGATCTACGCGATTGACCGTCAAGCTGCAACCTTGCAGTCCAATAAAGCCCTTTTTAAAGAAGTATTTGATATTGTCATCTGGAATAACGATATCAATGTGTAGCGTTTCACCGGTATGAACCACATCTTTAATGGTTGCCATACCTTCGATATGCCCAAAAATATTGTGCCCACCGTTTTCCATGCCTGCTTTGATAGATCTTTCGATATTGACTTCATCACCAATTTTTAAAAATTGTAATGTAGTGAGAGAAGTGGTCAGTGCTGAAACATCAAATGAGGCTATATTTGCAACAGCATCAAAACTTGTTGCGGTTAGGCATGTCCCATCGATTGCAACACTGGCACCAATAAAAACATTGTTAAAAAAGCCATTTTCATTGGAAATATAAAGGGTTGTAAAATTATCACCTTGTTGGATGTTTACAACTTTTTCTAAGCCTTGAACGATACCTGTATACATCGCTGATCTCTTTTATTTAGCTGATTTTTATTGTACAGATTTCATTGAAGAGGACTAGGGCTGAATTTTAGATTTATGTTGTATAGAAGAGCCAAACATCATACTTAGATGACTTTTTAAAAGAGAATGAATATAGCAGTAAGGTTTGCACAGGCTTATTTTATAGGGAAAAGTTTATATAGCTAGATGAGAATGTATTTCAGACGATTTAAGCTTGGTTGTGGCTTAAATTGGACTAAGTCAGTATGCACCTAGACCCAGTCCAATTTAATTTAGCTAACCAACCAATCAACAATTAGTCAGAAAATGAATCAAATCTTATCTTTAAACTGTTTTATGATTTTTTGACGTTGCCATGGTAAAGGACGATTAATCGCTTCAGGTACATCACCAGAGGTTGAACGCAGACGTAAATGAATTGCTGCCTGCGCAATTAAGTTTGCTGATACTGGGGCTGTAATAAAGGCAAGCAGGGTGATCAATAACTCTGCAAAACCTAAACGACTGTTAAACGCTGCGTAAATCATCCCCGCGATTAAAAAGCTGCCTAAGCCCAAGGTACTGGATTTGGTCGGTGCATGTAGACGCATAAATAAGTCTGGTAATTTGACCATACCTATGCCACCCACCAAGGTAAAAAATGCACCGACAATCAAGAAGAATGAAACGATGATTTCCATGACAATTTGCATATTATTTTCCATGTACTTTCTCCTTAATCAACCACATGACCCGTTGTAAAATAACGAGCCAGTGCAGCAGTTGAAACAAAGCCCAGCATTGCAACCAATAATGCGCCTTCAAACATTGAAGTGCTTGCCCAATAAATACCAAGAATGACAACTAAGCAGGTTGCATTTAAAAACAATGTATCCAATGCCAGTAATCGATCTACGATAGAAGGGCCCATCACCAAACGAATCAAACATAACAACATAGAGATGGTCACAGCGAGCAGGCAAATGCCAAGTGCATAAGGTAAAATACTCATGAACGTGCTCCTCGTTGCAGGTCAAAGATTTCGATTAACGGAACTTCATAGCGGGTTTTAATGGCTTGAATTTCTGCATCTACATCATCACAACTTAGTGCATGAACCAAAATATCGCCACGTTCTTGATCAATTCCAGCACTGACTGTACCTGGTGTGGTGGTAATGATCATCGCCAGTAAAGTATTGACATGTTCATGGTCAGTTTCCAATGGAACTCGAAACCATTTTGGGGTGAGATTTTTGGTTGGGCCTAAGACTTGTTTAGCAACTTTAATATTGCTGACGATGATGTCCCATAGCACCACAAAAAATAATTGAATGGCGCTTTTCCAATGAATATTGGGTGTATGAATGATAAAGGGTTGAATCAGTTTAGGAATGATTAATCCCAAACTGATTGCCACAACAAAATCAAAGCTTTCAGCACTATGGTTCAACATAAGCCAACTCATTGCCACAATCACCGACACAAAAGGATGCGGTAAAATACGAGCGAATAATGATTTATTTTGCATTTATTGCTCCATAGGCTTGAGTTGAGCATTTTCAACATGTTGTTGCTGTTCTTGCCCCTGAATTTGGCGTTGCTTAAATTCAGAGATATGTTCGCCTTTTAGGGTTTCTGGGCTAATGATATAGGGAATATAGTGTGCATTTGGATCAACCATTTCACCATTGTATTTTGTTTCAGGTACATAGTGCGGATCGAAAGGTTGTACACTGATAGTTTCACCATGCCCATCCAATTTTAAAATACGCTGTTGATAAAGTGATGCATCAGAAACTTGCAGCGCTGTTTTTTCAACATAATTTAAAATTGGAGCAGCACAAACCACATAGACAATCAGTCCTGCCAGTAGTAGGTAAACACTTTTGTCATTGCGTGCAGGGGCTTGCTCGGGTAAGTCCTGATAAGCTGTATAAGCCTCTTCTTTCGGATTGTCCTCAGGTGTCGTCGCTCGCCAAAACAGGATAAATCCGACTCGTGTAAATGCCAGAATACTTAAAAAACTGACAATCAAGATAATCGCAATAATCCAGCCTTGTGCAGACAAGTTTGCAGTTGCCTGTAAGATTAAGACTTTGCCTAAAAAACCACTAAATGGCGGCAAACCTGCCATCATCAAAGCGATAAGAAAGAACGTCATGGCAATGACTTTGTCTTGCTTCATCTTTGGCGCGACTTTGAGATGATCTTTCATTGCACCGCGTTGTGAGGTAATCCAACCACAGAGCAAATAGAACGAAGCGGCAATGATGGTGCTGTGAACGAGGTAGTACAATCCAGCAGCCCATGCTGGTGTGTTAAACATGGCAATGGCAACTAAAATCGTTCCGACTGAGGATAACACCATAAAGCCAACGAAGCGGCGTAAGCGTTCAGCTGCGAGTGCACCGATCACACCATATAATGATGTGACTAAACCAATTGGCAATAAGTAATTGCTAAAGATCGTTTGACCAAGCTCATCATTAAAGACAGTACCATTGACCCGTAAAATTGCATACACACCCACTTTGGTCATGATGGTGAAAATAGCAGCAACAGGTGTCGCGGCAACAGCATAGGTTTTTGGCAACCAGAAACCCACAGGTAACATGGCTGCTTTGATGCCAAATACCACAAATAGAAGCAAACCACCTGCTATAGCAAGACGATGTTGATCATGTTCCAAGGTTGGTAATAAACGGCCGACATCGGCCATATTCAAACTGCCCACACTGCCATAAATCATACCTAAACCGATGAGGAATAGGGCAGAAGCCAGTAAGTTGATGGTGACGTAGTGAATGCCTAATTGGAAACGGGCTTTGCCTTGACCATGTAACAGCAAGACATAAGACGCCATCAGTAATATTTCAAAGAATACAAACAGGTTAAATAAGTCACCTGTTAAGAATGCACCAGTCAGACCCATTAAAAGAAGATGGAACATGGCATGAAAATAACGCCCACGTTCATCCCATTCTTTGCTGGCAAACCACAATATAGGCGCTGCAAGTGTGTAGGTGAGAACCAGCATTAACGCCGATAAGCGATCCAGGACCAAGACAATCCCAAATGGTGCAGACCATTCAGCAAGTTGATAAACAAAGATTTTCCCAGTATTGGCTTGAATCAGGTAAGCAATCGCAGTGGCGAGTCCAAGGATAACCGAGATTAAGCTAATACCACGGCGCCAAGGTTGTCGCCAATCATGTTTTAAAGCGCCTGAACCAGGATTGCCTAATAAAATCAGCATAAAGCCTGTAAATGCAGGAATTAAAATACTCAGGATTGGAGAATGAGCATACCAAAAATCTAAAAAGCTGGTCATTATGGCTCATCCTCACGTGGGTCAAAATTACTCGGTTCCTCTTTGGTGTCTACATGGTCTGTCCCAGACTCATAACGACTGCGTAATGCCAATTGAACGATAAAAGCAGTCGTTGCAAAGCCAATGACAATTGCGGTTAGCACTAAAGCTTGAGGCAAAGGGTCAGTGACTTTGCTGGCTTGGGTTAAAATCGCAGGTGAACTGATTTGTATTCTCCCCATCGAAAACAGGAAGATATTGACTGCATAGCCAATCATGGCTAATCCAAGAACGACTGGAAAGGTACGTGCACGAAGAATCAGATAAATTCCTGAGGCAACCAATAATCCAATCGCAGATGCAATTAAAAATTCTAAACTGATCATGCATTACTCCTTGGGTACTGGACCAGACATGCTTGAATGTCTAGAGTCGCCTAAAACAGAAATGAGTAACATTGCTGCACCAACAACCGTGACGTATACGCCAAGGTCAAATCCGGCAGCAGAGGCAAGATGGAATTTGCCAAATAGTCCTGATTCCACATAAATATGTGCGCTGGTAAGAAACGGACGTGCCCAGAACCATGAAGCCAGACCTGAAAGCCCAGCAATGATTAGCCCTAAACCAATCCAGATTTCGTATAAACGACCAGATTGAGCACGCAGCATTTTTTCAGCCTGATCTTGTCCAATCGCGATATATTGGATCACCAAGGCCATGGAGGTAATTAAGCCTGCAATAAAGCCGCCACCTGGATAATTATGTCCTCGTAGGAAAATATACAGACTTACCACAAGTGCGATCGGCAGTACCCATGAAGCCGTCATACGGAACATCAACGGCGATGGATTGAAACGATAGCTCAGACCTTGAGTGATCGTGGTGCCATGAGCACGCATCCCATCCATCATGCACAGCGCACCAATGGCTGCGATACCCAATACGGCAATTTCACCAAAGGTATCGAAACCACGGAAATCAACCAGAATGACATTGACGATGTTTGAGCCACCGCCTAACGGAATTGACTGCTGAACAAAGAACCATGAAATCGAGTTATGATCACGTGTCATGATTAACCAGGTAATCCAACCAATACCAATGCCGCCACCAATTGCAATGACTGCGTCACGCCAACGACGGGTTTGGCTGGACTCATAAGGGGTCAATTGAGGAAGCAGTGATAAGCTCATCAATAGCAGAACAGTCGTGACAACATCCACGGTAATTTGTGTCAGTGCTAAGTCTGGCGCAGAGAGTGTGATGAAAATCATCGTCACGACCAAACCAATTGCACCACTAATCAGAACCGCTTTGATACGTTCATGGTGGAACCACAGCATCATCCAGCAGGCGGAGAATAATAACAGCCATAACACGATTGCAGTAAAGGGTGCATGTGTGAGTTCACGTGTTCCTGTAGTTAAATTTTGGTTGATCAATGGCGTGGCAACCACGGCAATACTTAAGGCCAAAATCCACAATAAATAATTTTGTAATGAGCCAGTTTCAGTCTTTTTCTTAATTTTGCGTGAAATCAGCAAGAGATTTTTAAGGAAATCTTCAAATAATAATTTGCCTTGGAAACGACCTAAGCGTGGATCAAGATCAATTTCACGAATTCGCCCGCCTTTGGCCAAGGCGAAATAGAAAATCACACCACCAATTAAGGCAATTGCACTCATCAGTAACGGTAAATTAAAACCATGCCAGATGGCTAAATGAACCCCTTCAAAACTGGTAATTTGTGTTGATGCGCGTGTTCCCGCATTGACAATGTTTTCAACCAACAGTGCAGGAATGATCCCCACTAAAATACATAAAGTTGCCAATATGATTGCTGGAATTCGCATACCGATTGGCGGCTCATGGGCATTTTTATTGGGAACATTAGGCCCCACATCACCATCAAAAAATACGCCATGTACCAGACGAACCGAGTAAGCAACCGCAAATAAACCTGCCAATGTTGCAACAATCGCTGCTAACACAACATAGCCACCAGATAAGTTTGCCAATAACTCAGTAAAGAACATTTCTTTCGAGATAAAGCCATTTGTCAAAGGTACACCTGCCATACTTGCAGCGGTAATCATGGTTAATGTTGCTGTGAATGGAAGAAGTTGCCAAAGCCCACTTAATTTTCTTAAATCCCGTGTACCAGACTCATGGTCAATGATCCCAGCGAGCATAAATAATGCCGCTTTAAAGGTTGCATGATTGATGATATGGAAAACTGCAGCAGCCACTGCTAAAGGTGAGCCTATACCCAAAAGGCACATGATCAGACCTAAATGACTGATGGTTGAATAAGCCAATAAGCCTTTTAAATCTTCTTTAAAGATGGCAAAAAATGCTGCCATACATAAGGTCAGCAGACCAATTGTGGTGACAAGATTATGGAACAGTGCCGAGCCAACAAAGATTGGCAATAAGCGTGCAACCAGAAAAATCCCTGCTTTTACCATAGTTGCTGAATGCAGATAGGCTGAGACAGGGGTTGGTGCTGCCATGGCATTAGGCAGCCAGAAATGGAACGGGAATTGCGCACTTTTGGTAAAAGCACCCAATAAAATCAACAATAAAGCGGGAACAAATAAACCACTATTTTGAATTGTACTCGCCATCATGGTGAGTTGGTCAATTTGATAGGTTCCTGCGATTTGACCAATCAGAATAAATCCACCCAGCATGGCTAAGCCACCCATACCTGTGATGGTGAGTGCCATCCGTGCACCACGTTGCGCGGCGTCGTAGTTACTCCAATAGCCTACTAACAAGAATGATGAAATACTGGTCAATTCCCAAAAAACCAATAAAATAATTAAATTATTCGATAAAGAAATACCCAACATTGCGGCCATAAACAGCATCAACAATGCATAGAGCTTACTCAGAGAATTTTTTGGGTTTAGATAATAATAGGCATAGATATAAATCAGTGTGCCGATCCCCGTGATCAGCAATGAAAAAATTAAACTTAACGCATCTAATCGGAAACTAAAATCAATACCAATTTGAGGTAGCCATTGCCACTGCTCTAAAACGGCTTGTCCACTTAATACTGTTTTCGCTTGAGTCAGCAGCAGGATAAAACTGCTTAAACTGACCCCGATTGCCCCTAAGGCTGTTACCCCGCGAGAGAATTGCTTCAGCCACAGAACAACGATAGTGCCAAGTATTAATGGTAAAAGAATAATAATCGGAAGCACACGCGTATCCATTGTCGTGAATAGGTCGTGAAACCTATGTGAATCTTATCTTTCAAGGATTTGAGGAATGCAAGGAACAGTCCAATAACTTAAATCTTGAAAGCCGAATTAAATTAGTAATTAAAAAATGAGTTGTGTTGCGCAACTTGAGAAAGCGATTAGAAAATCAATTTGCATTGAAAAATCTAATTTAAATTGATTTTTTCATCTTATTACATGAGTAGAATAACATCAATTTATTTTGTCATTTTTTACGCAAACATTTGTAATTATACGCTTCATGTGACTTTTTGCTGCTTGAAAAGCATGCGGTAACAATCAATCTAGTACATTTGGAACTTAATAGAACAATGAATATGAACGTGAATATATTCATGATTTGAGAATGGAGTATAAAAGACAGTGTTTCACAATTGATGATCATTCACTGTCTGCTATTGACGGGTTTAGGCTGAGGTTTTTTATAATAAGAACTTATGTGACGTTTGGTCATCACCAGACTGCATTAAACGTTTTAATTCGGTCTTTTGTTCTTCACTCAGGTGTTTAAACTGCTCAAAAAGCTGTTGAACATTTACTGGCAGATTGGGTTCAGGTTCAAGCAAATCCTGTTCAGCGCTTTTGGGAACTTCTTTGAGCAAGTTTGCATAAATATCTTGGTATTCTTGCCATACTTTATTGCTCTGAATTTCATAAAGCTTTTTATTGTCCAGTTTAAAACATTGATATTCGTCGGCTTGCTCAAGCAGCTCTTCATGACTGGCTGTGGCAATGATCTGTAAACGAGGAAAGGCTTGATTTAAACGATCGAGAATCAGTTGTAGGCCAAATTGATCTAAATCAACATCAATTTGATCAATCAGTAAGATGCCTTCACCTTCTTCACAAGGATAAAGACTTAAAGGATTGAGTATGCACATGCGACGTACCAAATCACCGACTAAGGCCAGCCAATTTTTAACCGTATTTGACAGTTGTGAGTAAGTCAGACTTTGATTTTTATAAGTGACCATCAATTGTAATTTGGGTTGATATTCTAAATAGAGATCTGTGACTTCAGGAAGGACGATACTTAAGCTTTGCTTTAAGGCTTTTAAGCTGGGTGCATGTAACTGAGAACGGGCTTGAAATAAAATACTTTGAAAATCCTCATCGCTTTGATTTGAAGATTCTTTTTGTGCTAAAACACTTTGAAAAAGTTGCGCGATTTGTGCATTTTCGATATCACTGATTTCGCGAAACCATTCGAAAAATCGTGCAAAGGTGGTATATGGAATCGGTACTAATTCATAGGCATTGTGCGCTTGTAAAATAATAGGATTATTTTTATTGAGAATATTCACTTCATTTACAAATCGTTCAGCAGGGTAGTAGGCAATTAAAGGTAAGCCTTGAACAGGATCTTTTTTGAGCACTAGATTATAACGTTCTACCAATTGTTCGAGTTGTACTAAGTCAACTTTACTCAGACCAACACCAGAACTATTTAAGGTTTTATATAATTGCCAATGACAACTTTGTGGATCTTGTTCTGCTGTTGCAGTGCTTTCTGCGAGTTGACCAAACTCTATTGGGAAACTGATTTTAACATCTATTTTGGATTGCACTCGATCTTGCATAATGTCTTGGTCGAGCATTACCACACCAGGTGTGCGCAAATCTTTTAGACGTGCAGGAAACCAAGTCAAAGCTTGGTAAATATTTTTAATAATTGCCGTTTTTCCACTGGCTTGTTCGCCAACAATTAAACTGATTGGTTTGTTTTTATAATTAAAATCTATTTTTAAATCAGCAAAATGGTATGTATGGCGAAAATGAATTGCTGCTAGTTTCATAGGATACCTGAAAATTGACTGACAGCATAAAAAGCTGTTGATATTTTCACCTTGCGATTTTTTCGCTGTGACAGATGAATTGGTCAAAAACCTTATGCTGTTGCTTTATTTTTAAATGGCGCTTTTACTTTCAATTGTTGCACGAGATCATAGATGTGATGAATATTTAAGCTGACCTTTGCCCGTGTACAGGCGACATATAACAGTCTTAATTCTTCATCGCTGATTTTATGTTCTAAACCGTTTATTTTAAATTGGTAATCATCTTCGATATGCACACGATTCCATTCTAGCCCTTTGGCCTTATGTGCAGTTGAAATCACATAATCAGCTTGCTCTATTGGAGTTATTTTAGCAAGTGCTTTTTTGAGCGGTTCCGTACCGTGATCGTCAACCAATTTGACTAAGGGTTTGATATCACTACCATCGTTGGTTTCACAATATTCATGTACATCATGCCAAGAGTTAAACCAAGCCAGTTCAGGTACATCAACAACACGTTTGCCTTGTTTAAGTAAACTTGCTGCATCAACAAAACGATTGAGTTTTGCATGATCGGCTTGTAGTCCAACTTTATCGCCTTGCACGAGACCAGAAAGAAGCAACTCCATTGCACGTGCATTGGTGCGACATAAAATCGCATCACGCATTTTGGTATGTGGTTTATTGACCACGCTCGATTTCATTTCAGGGTTGCCCAATAAAGGCACAGTTTCATCCAATGCACCGAGCAAATGATTGGCAACATCTGCAATCGCATCACCAAAACGGAATGAAGTGGTTAAACGAGATTCAGGGAGTGGCATTTGTTGCATGGCATTGACCGCACCACGCCATGCATAAATTTGTTGATGTGCATCACCCACATAAATCACTTGGGTATTACGTTGGCGCAATAAAATACCAAGCATTAATGGATCTGCATCTTGTGCTTCATCAAAGAGTACATAATCTGCTGGAATAAATGGATCTGACAATGCCCAGAGTTTTAAATAAATATCATGGCCTATGCCTGCTTGATGATTGGTATCAATCGACTCTAACCAACGTCTTTCTACAGCAGGGTAAAGATGTTTTTGTAAAGACTCGATATCATCTGCATGCAGCCAACTTGGTGCTTGGATATGACGTGGTGCTGGATATTGTGAGCTGGTCGAGCAGAAATAGCTTACAGCATTGGCAACTAAACTCGCCAAACGGCTGGGCATTAGCACATATTTTTCATAACGCCCGCCCATTAAACGTCTAAGCGTAATCGGTTCGAGACGATACTCTTTGGCAATAAAGCTGGGACTTAAACGCGGCAGGCGTAATTTATCGGTTACTCCACGCGACACACTACGAAACGCCAAAGAGTGGAAGGTGCGGCAATCTACATTTTGATGAAATTTATTCTGTGCTTCTGTGGCAATTGCCTTATTAAAAGCCAAATACATCCCACGGCGCTCCGTCATCGCATCACTGATTAACTGCAAAGTCGTGGTTTTACCTGTGCCAGCATAGGCAATCACTTTAAATGATTGTCCTTTTTTCGCTTCTGCGATTGCAAAGCTTTGCTCAGATGTGGGTGTAAAAGAATAAGGCACAGTATTTATAAAATCTTATTAGCTTGAAAATTCAATATGGGACAGAGTATAGCAAAAATTGCTCAGCACTAGGGTGAAATCTAACAAGATGTTATTTAAACGACTATGCTAAGAATCTGCGGGGCGTATCCTGATCATTTTTATCATAATATGAGGTATTGGGGCTTTTGTCTTTAAAATGACTTAAAAGTGAAACTAGATTGTCATAACTGCTTTCTAAACTGAGCACGGGAAAATTCTAAAACATATTCGGATAAAGTTATGACAAATTCAGCCAGCCGACATACACGCCGTGAAGTGCTTACTTGGTTAGCCAGCATTCCATTTCTTCCACTTGGGGCAATGGCAACTTCAGCCACACTAGCAGGTTGTAACGATGATGATAAAAATACTGCAGTTAAACCGCCGATCAATCCAGCTAAATTAAAATCTGCAACATTTACGCCAATGGATGCACCAACATTGGCAAATGCAGCAGCAATGGCAACAACAACAGTTGCTTCTGGATTAGCTGTAACTTGGGATGACAATAGCAAGACTGACTACAAACTTGCCTATAAGACCTTCTTCCAAACAGGCGATATGATCAGTGATGGAAAAGGTGGGAAGATCTTGGCTGGTGGTTATTATGATATTAAAAACCAACCAATTATGGATAAATCTGTAGCTGGCAAAGAACGTCAATTCTTTTCAGATTGCCCAGATGGTACTTCTTTATTGACAGTGAAAGATGCCAAGGTTGATGGTGTAAAAGGCAATCCAGTATTTGCGGTGGTGCAATTTGAATATACCACTCGTGATTTAGCTGGCAATGATATGTATGGTAAATTGCCATCACCAATTGGGGTAATTTCACTGGATCAAGATCCAAAAACAGGTCATTTAACTTTAGTTAAATATCATAATGTCGATATGTCTAAAGCACATGGTTTATGGATTACGTGTGGTGCAAGTTTATCGCCTTGGGGTACACACCTTTCAAGTGAAGAATACGAGCCAGATGCATTTGGTCAGGGCTTAGGCACTGATATGGCAACAATGAAAGCCTATAGTAAAAACGTCTATGGTGATGAAACCTCTGCGAAACCGTACAACTATGGACATTTGCCTGAAATTACAGTGAACAAAGATGGTACAGGTACTGCAAAAAAACATTATTGTTTAGGTCGTATCTCACATGAACTGATCCAAGTTATGCCAGATAATCGTACTGCGTTAATGGGTGATGACTATACCAATGGTGGTTTGTTTATGTTTGTTGCAGATAAAGAAAAAGACTTATCTGCGGGAACATTGTATGTTGCGAAGTATTTGAATGAGTTGAATGAAACCTCAACGGCACAAATTCAATGGATTAAATTGGGTCATGCAACTAGCCAAGAAATTGAAGATTTGGTGAATGTTAGAAATATTCAACCAACAGAGATCATGGAAAGCTTGGACAAAGATCCACAAGATGCAAGCTATACTAAAATCATTCTACAAAAGAAAACCATTTGGGTGAAAGTTAAGCCCGGGATGGAAAAAGCAGCGGCATTCTTAGAAACCCATCGTTATGCAGCTTTGATGGGCGGTAGTATGGCATTTACAAAAATGGAAGGCACAACAGTCAATGCCAAAGACAAAGTTGCTTATTCTGCTTTAGCCAATATTCAAGATTCAATGATCAAAGGCAATGCGGCTTGGGTCGATACGCATAACGTGTCATTCGCTAAGAAAATTTCAGCAGGTGGAATTGTTGCACATGATCTAGCAGGTTCTAAGAGTGATAAATCAGGTAGTCCAATCGTCAGTGAGTGGGTACCTTATCAATCGCATATGCTGTTAATCGGTAAGGATATTGATGCGGCTACTGATCCACTAGGTATTGGTAATACTTCTGATCCAAACACGATTGCAAGTGCAGATAACTTAAAGTTCTCTGAAACATTCCGTACCTTATTCATTGGTGAAGACAGTGGTAACCATGTGAATAACTACTTATGGGCGTATAACGTAGACACCAAGAAATTAGATCGTATTCTTTCTTGCCCAGCAGGTGCTGAATCTACAGGTTTACATGCAGTCGATTCAATCAATGGTTGGACTTATATTATGAGTAACTTCCAGCATCCAGGGGATTGGGGTTCTTTACATAGTAAGGTTCAAGCAACTTTAGATCCTTTGATTCGTGCGAATTATAAAGACCGTTTTGCAGCAGCAGTGGGTTATTTAACAGCAGACCCGATTGCCCCTTCGGTTGAGAAAAAATCTTCTTAATTTCGATTTTTGAATAAAAAAGGCAGCGAAATTTCGCTGCCTTTTTTATAAATCCCAAATTAATGATCTCGATTGGCTTTTTCAACTAAGCCAGAAAGCCCTTGACGGCGTGCAAGCTCGTTGAGTACCAATTGCACATCCAACTCAAAATAGCCAAGCATCACAATGGTATGGAACCATAGATCTGCAACTTCATAGATCAGATCATTTTTATGATCTTCACACGCTTCAGATTTAAAATCTTTTGCGGCAATGATGGTTTCAATACTTTCTTCACCAATTTTCTCTAAGATTTTATTTAAACCTTTGTGGTAAAGCTTTGCCACATAAGAAGAATCTGGATCAGCTGCTTTACGTTCAGCCATCATTTTGCCTAAATAACCCAATACTTCGACCTGTTCAGCCTGCGCATTGGATGTATTCATGGCAATGCTATGCGGATTCGATGAAGGTTTTTCACCGTATATTGCATTTGGATCTTTTAATTGTGCATCGACAATTTCCCAACCAGTTGCAGTGAGCTTGCGATAGAAGCAAGACTCTCGACCTGTATGGCAGGCGATTCCACCATGCTGTTCGATTTGTAAGACGATGACATCTGCATCACAGTCTAAACGGATTTCGTAAACCGTTTGAAAATGGCCAGACTCTTCGCCTTTAAACCATAATTTATTTCGTGAACGAGAAAAATAAACGCCCTGCATTTTTTCAGCAGTCAGTTGTAATGCTTCACGGTTCATCCATGCCACCATCAAAATACGTCCAGTTTGATGATGTTGTGCAATAGCAGGAATAAGTCCTTGTTCGTTAAATTTTACTTCATCGAGCCATTGCAGATTGTTCATAGGATTTCACCAAGTTATAAAAAGAAAGAGCGCTACGTTGACATGGCAGCGGTTGTATAGTGTACGTTATTTCCAGCATTTTAGGAAAATATTGATTATGGATTGAGTCGAGATTAAAACGCTTGTTCACACTTTAAAATTACAGAATGGGTAACTTGAGTGCACATTATTTTTCTCTTACCAAAGACGATCGAGCAATATCTTCATACTTCATTTGACTAAACATACCCGATTTTAATCCCGACACAGTGATTGCCATTTCTTTACGAAAATAAGGGATACGGTACATCCATGAGAAGCTTAGATCTCGTAAACCGCCTGCCCACCAAAGATCAGACTGGTATAGGGGCGTCAGTAAACGGCTTAAAAATTGATAGAATGCAGATGAGCTTTTGCGATGTTGGTGATAGCACTGCCATAGCTTTGCATAATCGATCGTTTGATTGTTTCGGGCAACTTGAACTGCTTGTCCCAAAGCCCATGCATCTAAAAGCGCCATATTTGCACCTTGCCCCAGCTGCGGGCTCATGGCATGTGCAGCATCTCCAATGATACCGATACGTCCTTGACCAAATTTAGACAGCACTACATCGCGATAATGGGCAGAAAGCCATTGTTGTTTTTCTTCAGGATTGGCGATCACTTGCTCTAACCATTCAGCAGCGGGCTTCCAGCGTTTGGATAGCGCTTTTAACCAATCTGTACGGGCTTGTTGATGAGGTAAAAAATTTCCAAGCTGGTCGGTTGGAAGACTCCAGAAGATACTGGAAAGTCGTTGCTTGGGCTGAGTGGGAATTGCGCCTGTAGGTAAGATTCCCATCATGATCTTGGAGCGATCATAAAATTGGTGCAAAATTTGAGTATCGAGCTGCAAACATTCAGGCACAATGGTCCATTTCGCGCCCCAAGGGTAGGCTTGATCGATTTTAACCCATTCGATCGGTCTTAATTGGCTTCGTGCACCATTGGCAACAATAACGCTATCAAAGACTTCATCAAAAGCTTCACCATTGACCTGACCGAAAACTCGGATTTCATCTGCTGATTCTTTAAGTTTTTCAATATCGGCATTCATGTGCCAAGTAATCAGCTCAGGAAATTCATGGCATTTATTTTGTAAAACATGACATAAGCTTGCTCGATGGATACCTAAACCATAAAAATCGGGATGGGCTTGGGCATAATGACTATCTACCAGTTTAAAACCATTGGCAAGTTGTCCCTCTAAGCCTGTGACCATTGCACCGAGTTTAACCGCATCATCAAGCACACCTAAGTGCTCAAAAACTGCAAGTCCAGACGGTTGAAGCAATAAGCCAGCACCAACAGGTTCAAGCCCAGATACTTTCTCAAAAATAGTAACCTGAATATTTTGTTGTGCGAGTAAAATTGCAGTAGCAAGCCCTGCTGTTCCTGCACCGACGATGGCAAATTTTGGCGTTTTAGTTTGATTCATTATTAAAGTAAGTGCTTTGAATGATTTAAATTTAACAAAAAGCAGGGAATTAACAAGCAGAAATTTGAATCAAGCTCTTTATTTACTAGGGTTGTGGTTAAAATTATCTCAGCCTACGTTATGAAACTCGAAAATAGTCTCGCTATTCTCTTCGTTTCCTGCTTTACGACGTATACGTCTCATGCTCAATTTTAACCTACAACGCAAACCATTTATGAAATGTCAACAGACCCTAATGGATCTTAGCCAAAAATCAACACCTATAGACCAGGCCAGACATGGGTTAAATTCAATGCAAAATACATGATTTAAAGCTTGAGCCATGACTGACTGGCTCATGTCTCAGGCTTATATCTCAAGTCATTGAGAATGCTGTTGTGATGTATTTAAGCTGTTGGAAATTATATTTATTCACCGCTTGATGAGGTGGTCAATGGGGGGTAATAATTATAAATCTAACATCACTTCAGCAAAATTTTGTTTCTCCAGCATTTCTAAAAACTCATCACCTAGTCGCTGACTTTCTGCCACAGACTGCTTCCACAATTGTTTTCGCTTCTGATCATCCAGACCTTTCATCACAAAATCTTTACGATCCGGTAAACGTCCTAAAGGCAAAGATTTTAAATAGTCTTGAGAAGGCGAGATCAGTAAAGTCCGTGCTTGGTTTGCAGGATTGGCGGTGCGAGATTTAAACATTTTGTCAAACCAGCCTGGGATGATGCTGTCGGCAAAATGTGGATATAAAACAATCCCTTTACTCTCAAAAGGTAAATCGATGTGATAGTCGATCAAACCACCATCTCGATACGCGCCTTGTGGCGCATCGGCAATATTTTTTACCGCAGGTGTAACTGCAGGAATCGAACCTGAGGCCATCAACCAATCCGCAACATTGTGCTGATTAAAATTTAAATAATGAGTTTTAAAAGCGTCATCCTGAATTTTAAATTGTGGGAACTGTGCAGGCTGACAGATGACCCGTTGCATAAATTTATTCAGATGGTTTCTTGAAATTGCATTACTGCCGATAATGCCGAGTAAGGAACTATACAGGGCAAGCTTTTGATCACTTTGAAATAAATGTTCTGCTTTGGCTGCGATAATCGTAAGGTGATATTCGGGATGTTCGACCAATTTTTGGCTGTGTTGGTCTAAAATGCTGTACAGCATCTCGCGAGATATTTTCTCAATCTCTGCAATGGTCATCTTTTTATGAAAGGGCAAGTTGATATATAACTCTGCCAAACGCTCAGGACCGAGTTGTTCACCTTGCGCTAAAATTCCAGCAAAGCGCCATGCACCAACAGATGAGCCAATTAAAAAACGTCGTTGTTTGGCACGTTGTAGAAAATCACCGAAAATCGCCTGATCCAAGCCCATTAAACCAATGCCTTTAGGGCCACCAGCTGCGCCGGGAATCATATCGACTTGATGTGCAGATAAGCCTTCTTGTTGTATGTGTTGTTTGGCGAGTGAGCCTGCACGCAAGGTGATTGCTGCAGGGCGTTTTTGTAGAATTTGGGTCATAATTTCACTCACTCAAACGAATATTTTTTATTTTAGAGTGCGTGATAGATTGAACAATGGCGAGAGCTGTCACTCGGTGACTTAGCAGTCATAGACAAAAAAGCCTATTCATTGAATAGGCTGAATTGCATTATTTGGCAATCCGCCAAACTGCTAAAACAGTGGTCAAGACAATCAAGACAATTGAAATATACCACGGTGCAATGATTGCAATAGAAAGCAAAATAGCCATGATGCTACCGAAAATCCAGCTACGTTTTTGTTGTTGTTCCACCTCTAAACGCATCATTTGCAACTCATGCAGTTGTTTAGCATGCCATGCAGATTGATTTTTTAAACCATTTAAGCTGTCAACCATCAAGGTTGGGAAATCCTGTGCGCCTAAAAGTAAATCAGGAATTTTCTGTCCTAACTCTTTTAAGTTTTTCTGAGGATTCATTTGTGCTTTTACCCATTCGGTGAGAATCGGTTTTGCCAGTTTCCAAATGTCGAGTTCAGGATATAAATCGGTACCTAAACCTTCCACATGTACCAACGTTTTGAGTAATAACATCAATTGTGGTGGAATTTCTAAATGGAAACGACGCGCAATGTCCATGACTTGAATCAAGATACCCGCAAAGTCCAATTCATGCATCGGTTTAGACACCATTGGTCCAACAGTGCGGCGCATTTCACGGGATAGCGCATCTTGATCGGTACCCGGTGGAATCCAGCCCGCCTGATGCACAATTTGAATCAGTTGTAAGAAGTCGCTGTTCATGACCGCAAGCAACATACGTGCAACGGTCATTTGATCTTGTTTAGATAGCTCACCCATAATTGCACAGTCAAGGGCAATATAACGAGGGTGGCTTGGATTTAATGTTTCAACAAATACGTTGCCGGGATGCATGTCGGCATGGAAGAAATTGTCACGAAATACTTGCGTAAAGAAAATCGTTAAACCCTTTTCAGCAAGATCTTTACGATCCATTCCGAGCTTTTCAAAGGTTTCAATATCCGAAATGGGAACGCCAGTGATCCGCTCAGCAACCATAACATCTTTGCTGTCCATATAGACTTCAGGCACATACATCATGCTTGAACCCGTGAAGTAATGACGCATACGACGGGTATTATCTGCTTCTAGTGTAAGATCCAGTTCATTTAAGATCACTTGACGATAATTCTGGATGATTTCAGACAAATGCACTGCACGAGCTGCTTCAAGCCGTTTTTCTAAGCTTGCTCCAAGCCATTGCAGAATCTCAAAATCCTGTAGAATCTGACTGCGAATATCTGGACGAGTGACTTTCACCACCACTTCACGACCATCATGGAGCGCAGCAGTATGGACTTGTGCAATAGATGCAGCAGCCAAAGGTTGCTCATCAAAACGGGCAAAAATTGTAGAAATATTGGCTTTCAGTGATTGCTCAATACGCGCTTTTGCAATATTGACCTCGAAGGGTTTAACCCGATCTTGTAATAAAACCAATTGTTGTAAAATTTCAGGTGGAATTAAATCACGACGCGTAGAAAGTAATTGCCCTAGCTTAATTGCTAAAGGCCCCATTTCTTCTAATGCTTCTTTAAGCTTGAGCGGGTTTTTACGTTCTTTGCTTGACCATGCCGCAGGGTGTAAGCGAATTAAAGCTAAAGCATGCCGAGCTTTTTCAGGTAATTCTTCCGCAGGGACCAGTGTGTCGAGTCTATAGTGCGCGGCGATGCGCCAAAGTTCGAATAAACGGGCAATATGCGGAATCATATATTAAATTACCTGATCTTGATTTTGAGTAAAGTGAGATTGAAGTTGCTGAATTTTTGCTTCAAGTCGGTCAATATTTTGGTTCAGTTGACGGGTATCTTGTTGCAGATCATCCATTTGCCAACGCGGAGCCAATACCCCCGTATCTTCTTTTAAAAAGTCTTCTACAAAAAATAAATGACTTTGCAGTGAGCGTTTGAGATGCTTTGGCGCCAGTTGGATTTTGCCAATTTCATGCGCGAGTGCAGGACCAATCCACGGGCTAAGCTGGGCTGCCAAATCAGGCTCAAGCTGTTGGATAATATTTTGAATATCCTGTAACAGGTGATAATCACCTTGTAGGGGAATATTGCCAATATCATCCGCAACAAATAATTTAGCCAATTCAACAACATTCTTTACATGTAATGTTGCTGTCGCTTCTGCAATCGCAACATTTTTGTCAAAAGGACGTTGTTCAAAAATTGAAGGTGTTTCGCTTTTACCAGTCACAGTCGGTTCAAGACGGATTTTATTTTGATCAAAGTAAACATCGACAGAAAGCTGAGGCGTATCCATCACGACACGTAACAGTTTGCCTTGTAACTGATTAAATTGGATGCGGGTAATTGCATCCAAATTAATAAACTGATTGATTAATCGTTCAACTGCACCGAGTGCCAGAATTGACCACATAATTCAACCTTGCTTGTTATATCTTGGGGAAATTACAGTTTAAAGCCACGGTGTACCGCCACAATACCACCGGTTAAATTGTGGTAATCACAGTTTTGGAAACCAGCATTTTCCATCATACCTTTTAAGGTACGTTGGTCTGGATGCATACGAATAGATTCGGCCAAATACTTATAACTTTCTGCATCATTGGCAACAACTTTGCCCATAAATGGTAAAGCCGTGAAAGAATAGAAGTCATATAGCTTTGAAAATGGTTCAAATACTGGTTTTGAGAACTCAAGTATCAATAAACGACCACCTGGCTTTAATACACGATACATCGCTTGGAGTGCAGCATCTTTATCGGTCACGTTACGTAGACCAAAGCTGATAGTGAGCAAGTCAAAACTATTGTCTGCAAAGGGCTCTAAGGTTTCAGCATTGGCCAATACAAAATCAACATTGGTACAGCCAGCATCAATCAAACGATCACGACCAACATTCAACATGGACTCGTTAATATCGGATAAAACCACATGACCTGTTGGACCAACTTCACGGCTGAAAACTTTGGCTAAGTCACCTGTACCGCCTGCAATATCAAGCACGTGCTGACCACGACGTACACCTGACATATTAATCGCAAAGCGTTTCCAGAGGCGGTGAATACCAAATGACATTAAATCATTCATAATGTCGTATTTGCTTGCGACAGAATGGAAGACTTCAGCGACTTTTTGCGCTTTTTCTTCACTATTAACAGTTTTGTAGCCGAAATGCGTGGTTGCACCGACATTACCAGTATTGGCACCACGGGGTAGGTTGTATTTTGGCACAGTCCCAGAAACTGGCGTATCTACCAGTTGTTGCTGCAAGGACTGTTGTTGACCTTGTGGAGTACCTTGCGGTAATGGTTCTGTTAGAAATGGACTCACTTTGTCTGTATTCGTTGCCGTTTCAGCAGGGGCTGTAGGCTTTTGGTTTTCATTCGACATTTGAGTCACTCCTGAACACAAAAATGGGAAATTTTATATTGCTCTGCATAATGACAGATTCTGCATAATTTTGCAGTCCTCATCATGAAATTGTTATGAATAATATACAAAAACCGATCTTAGAGATCGGTTTGATACAGCCAAAAATTAAATTAATCCTGAAATGGATTGGGATCTCCAGCATGCACTTTTTCGACAATATCACGTTCTTTTAGGGTAAATGCATGGATAAAATCAGCTGCAGATTTCATCGGTTTCATCGCAATAAAACCTTCGCCAATAAAGTCATACATCAATTCAAATTTATATTTGATTGCAGTGCCTTTACACATTTTAAATGCAGTATGCATAATGAATGAACGCATGTATTTGTCTAGTGCACCACCCAAATCATCCAATAAACCCAGCTGTTGTTGACGGGCTTCTGCTTGATCTAATTTCAGCAAGGTCAGTCGCATCATTTCATCATCAATCACTTGATCAACAGGGTAATCCTTGAGTAATTGTGCCGCGACTTGTTCATCGAGTTGCATAGCAAGTACCGCCAATCCAACAGATTTTAAACCGGTCTTAATGGCATTTTCAGGGAGAATTTTTTCTGCTTTATGTGCATATTTTAATAAACGTTCAATCTGTATCGCCAAATCATCAAATTCAGGTCCACCATATAAGCGGTTGATAAAATATTTTGCCATCAATTGATTTTCTTTTTGATTGAATAGCGCATGATGAGTCTTTTCAATACGCATTTTTAACCAGTCTTGTGCTTCATGCAGGCGTTTTTCTAGAATTGGGTCAGTGTGATAACTCAATTGTTGATATTGTTCTAAAAGCTGATCAAGTGCAGCAAGTTTTGACATACAAAAACTCTAGATTTCGTTTAGTAACAGCATAAAGGCAGTTGGCACGTATCACTATGACAAAAGTTAAAAAACAATAGAGAAATATGGTCAGTGGCTTTTTAAATAGCCAATATCAAAGATTTTATACAGAAAAATAATATAACTCTATTTTAGGGAATGGGTATACTCAGTTGAAGTTTCAGACCATAGAGAAGCAGATGATTGAAGAACAATTAGCGTTTGCATTACGTGATGAAGAAGAGTTATCCGTTGATCTGATTGAGGCACAATATGCCTTAAAGAATTCTAAAGATAAAAATAATGCCAAAAGCTTGGTTATTTTAGTCAGTGGTATCGAGCTTGCGGGGAAAGGGGAAGCGGTTAAACAATTACGTGAATGGGTTGATCCTCGCTACTTACGGGTTAAAGCAGATCCAGCCAGTTTATTTAGTAGTAAACAAAGTTTTTGGCAGCCTTATGCACGGCACATTCCATCAGAAGGGCAAATTCAGTTGTTTTTTGGCAATTGGTACAGTGACTTATTGTCAACAGCGATGCATGTTTCTAAACCCTTAGATGAAACCTTGTTCGATACCTATATTGAAAATATGCGTGCTTATGAACAAGACCTAAAAAATAATCATGTCGATGTGATTAAAATCTGGTTTGATCTACCATGGAAAAGCTTACAAAAGCGTTTAGATTCAATGGATGCGTCTGAACAGCGTTGGCATAAGTTAATGGGTTTGGATTGGCGGAATAAAAAACAATACGACATTGTGCAAAAATTACGTCAACGTTTTACTGATGATTGGTATGTGATTGATTGCGAAGATTGTGTTGCACGAGATCAACAATTTGCTCAGTATATTTTGCAAGCGTTAAAGCAGTTGCCTCGACATAAAACAGCGGTGAGAACCAAGTGGAAACAGGCAACTGTACCTGAGTCGTTATTGCAACCCGCGACAGAAGAACTGGATAAAGACCAATACAAAGCTGAATTAAAGAAATTAACCAAAAAAGTGTCGGAAGCGCTACGCAATGATTCACGCAATGTCATTATTACCTTTGAAGGCATGGATGCAGCTGGTAAAGGTGGGGCAATCAAGCGGATTGTGAAAAATCTTGATCCACGTGAATACGAGATTTATACCATTGCTGCACCAGAACAGTATGAATTGCGTCGACCCTATTTATGGCGGTTTTGGACCAAGATTCAACCCGAGGAAAAGATCAGTATTTTTGATCGTACTTGGTATGGTCGAGTATTGGTTGAACGTATTGAAGGCTTTGCCAAGCCCGCGGAATGGCAACGTGCCTATGATGAAATTAATCGCTTTGAAAAAGATTTAACCGATAATCAAACCGTGTTGGTTAAATTTTGGTTGGCAATCAGCAAAGATGAACAAGAAGCACGTTTTAAAGCACGTGAACAAACACCGCATAAACGCTTTAAAATTACCCCTGATGACTGGCGAAATCGTGGACACTGGGACGATTATTTAAATGCTGCTGCGGATATGTTTGAACGAACTGATACCGAGTATGCGCCGTGGCATGTGGTTGCGACCAATGATAAGTACACAGCACGTATTCAAATCCTTAAAACGATTTTAAAGCAGTTAAAAGCGGATTGATTGTTTGCTAGTAACAGCTAAGTTGAGGTTATAAACAGTATCGCACTAAAGAATAGATGCTCTTATTCTACGCTTTAGTGTGATACCTATCATAATGATCAATGGGGCAAAAGATCCTAATCTAATGGATGCCCCAGAATTTTTTTAAGTAAAAATTTTAAAGCAATTTTTTCGGCGGGATTTAATGCGGCTAGGGTTAAATCACTAATACTTGCCGCAATTGGAATCGCTTGCGAAAGCTCTTGGATGCCCGATGGTGTAATATGAATCAGCACCTTGCGTTTGTCATGTTGATCAGGATCTTGTGAAATAAAAAGCTTGTCTTTTAATCGCTGGATAATGCCACGAATGGTTGCTTGGTCGATACCGGTTTCCTCAACCAGTTCTTTTTGTGAACATTCTTTTAATTTATTAATGGCATAAAGTACAGCGAACTGAACCGAAGTGAGGCGAGTTTCATCCAAACTTTGTTGAAAAATCGTTAAATGATGAAAGTAAGTCCGTCTAAGTAAATATCCCACTTGTTCTTCAATTACATATTCATCATTCATGTTTGACTTCTTTATCATGTGAGGAAAATTAGACCCGAAGATTTAAAATATTGAAGATTTTTAAAAACTTTAATAGGGCTAGTATAAAGGGATTGCATAAAAATAACGACCATAATGCTACTTGGTCGTTATGCTTTGGTTGAGTTTTAGTGGCTCGTTTTTAGCGTTAACTAAGCGCTATAGGAACGCCTTGATCAACAACCACTAAATCATCGAGTTTCACTGTGCAGTTACGAAGTGGAATATCCATATGACATGGTGTCTTGCGGCTACCACCTACTTCTGTGTTGGGTCCCGTTGAAAATAAAAAGTTACCATTAAAAGCACGTGCATCCATACACATTCCATCATTTTTATCATGCAAACCCATCGCTGTCCATTGTGCTCGAGGTTGTAAGCCCCAACCAATGTGTGAAATTCCATACACCTCTGGATCATTAAAATATTTCATATAATCACGAAGATATTCTGCTTCAAATCCACCATGAATTTGAGTAATTACCCCCTTTTCGATTTCTAAAGTGACTCTTTCACGGGCATAGGTTTTAAAGGGTAATAAAATATCACCAATATCTAAAACCAAGATGCCTTCTGCCATATTTTCATTGGGCCAAGTGAATAAGAAACCACTCGGCCAGTGATCCCAGCGCCCAACTTCGTCAGCAAAGCCATATTCAGTTACAGCAGGGTATTGCCCAAGCGGAGCATAAAAATCTGTGCCTGCCTTTGAGGTTACATGCATACTTTTCGCTTTCTTTAAGTATTTTTCAGCAGTTTGAACCCGATGTTTGTCTTCTTGTGTGGGCAGCATACGAGCGAGAATTTCTGGGGGTTCCACGGCCAGTAAAATTCGTGTTCCTGTTTTTAAAATCTGTTCTTGTTCTGGTGAGTGCAGCAACATCATGGTGTCGATGATGAGGTCGACAGATTCAAGTGCTTGTTGTGCAGCAAAATTACCCGTTAATGCAGTATCACCACAATAAGCGGTCATATCGTTCCCCATGGCTTGGGGGTGATTAAATGAAGGTAATTCTAAAATAAACACTTTAGCTTTTAACCGACATGCTGCATCAAGTGCGGCTTGAACGGTTTGTTGATGTGAATAATGACTTTTTAAAATCGCCACACTTTGTGTTTCATCGACCTTGGATAAGGTTAAAACATGCTCAAACATTTGGGTCAGTTCAGTGTTATTTACAGGCATGATGGTGCTCCTTTTTCATCGCTGTTTTTTGTATTTTTAAAGAGTATACACTTTGATAATGCAAAATGTACATTTATTACGTCATTGTAATTAAATTAATTATTAAGAATAAACAAATATTTAATTGATTTTATGGGTTGAGATTTGTTTGAGAATTTAAAGTGTATAGACTTTAATATTATCGTGAGGTATATCTATTAAAAGAAAAATTTGTTTGATGGAGTAAACAATGAATAAAGCAAAAAAAATTGCAGTGATTGGTGCAGGTCTTGGTGGCGCTTCAATGGGGCTACTGCTACAGAGAGCGGGTTTTGATGTTGATGTCTATGAACAAGCAACAGAATTTTCTCGTTTAGGTGCTGGTATTCATATTGGCCCAAACATTATGAAAATCTTTCGAGAAATGGGCTTGGAGCAAGACTTGGAAGACATGGGATGTCATCCAACGCATTGGGTCAGCCGCGATGGAAATACCGCAGACTATATGTCCAATGTCAGTTTGACCGGGTACGGGGCGACCTATATCACGATTCATCGTGGTGATATGCATGCTCGACAAATCGAAGCTTTACAGCAAGACAAATTACATTTTGCCAAGCGCTTAAGTGCTGTTGTTCAAAAGTTAGATGGGATAACGCTAAGCTTTGAAGATGGCACCGTGAGTGATGTTGATATTGTGATTGGTGCTGATGGGATTAACTCAAAAATCCGAGAAATCATTCTTGGACCAGAAGCACCTTTATACAGTGGCTGGGTTGCGCACCGTGCCATGATTAAAGGAGAACAATTAGAGAAATTAAAACAGCAATTTGATTTAGATGACTGTGTCAAATGGTGGTATGAGGATCGTCATATGATGGCCTATTACACCACTAAAGAACGTGATGAGTACTACTTTGTTACAGGTGTGCCTCATCCAGCATGGGATTTCCAAGGGCAAAGTTTTGTACCATGTTCAAAACAAGAACTATTTGAAACATTTAAAGATTTTCATCCAACCATCCAAGCCATGATTGAAGCCAGTGAAGATATTACCAAGTGGCCATTAAACAATCGTAATCCATTACCGATATGGAGCAATGGCCGTATGGTGTTGCTCGGTGATGCTTGTCACCCCATGAAACCGCATATGGCACAAGGCGCAGGTATGGCGATTGAAGATGCCGCAATGCTCACGCGTTGTTTGCTGCAAACAGGTTTAGACAACTATCAAGAGGCGTTCAAATTATATGAACAAAATCGTAAACAACGTGCCAGTCGAGTGCAAGAAGTTTCCAATGCCAATACCTTCTTAAAAAGCCAAGAAGATCCAACTTGGGTGTATGGATATGATGTATATGCACAAGCGTTAAATGAGGAGGAGACCGTATGAGTCAATTCCTGTATGGGTCAAATGTAGCGGCCAATCAAGTCCGTTTACATTATCTTCGTTATGGTGGGAAAGGGCATGCTTTGGTGTTGATCCCCGGGATTACCAGTCCTGCCATTACCTGGGGATTTGTAGCGGAGAAATTAGCTCAATTTTTTGATGTCTATGTTTTGGATATTCGAGGCAGAGGCTTGTCTTCTTCGGGGGAGCATCTGCAATATGACACTGATACCTGCGCACAAGATATTCTGGATTTTGTTAAAAAATTAGACTTGGAATCTTATTATTTGGTTGGGCACTCGATGGGTGCGCGTTTTGCGATTCGCTGTGCTGCATTTGAGCCCAAAGGTTTGAAAAAAATAGTCTTAATTGATCCTCCTGTCTCAGGTCCAGGACGGCGTGCTTACCCGAGCCAGCTATCCTGGTATGTCGACTCTATTCAGCAATCTATTCAGGGTATGAATGCGGAAGACATGAAGCAATATTGCCCATCTTGGACTTTAGCGCAAAGACAATTGCGCGCAGAGTGGCTACATAGTTGTTATTTACCAGCCGTTATCAAGTCTTTTCATGATTTTCATCATATTGATATTCATCAATATATCCCAAAAGTCAAAGTGCCAACTTTATTGATGGTGGCTGGCAAAGGTGATGTGATCTTGGCAGGCGATATTGCAGAAATCCAATTGCTTAATTCACGAATTTTGGTGAATTGTGTGAAAAATGCAGGGCATATGATTCCTTGGGATGATTTAAATGGGTTCTTAGCAGGCTTTTCAGATTTTTTAGAACAGAGGCTTATTTAAGGAGGAATGATCATGCAAAGAATTTATAGAATTGGTCAAATCGTACCCAGTTCCAATACCACGATGGAAACTGAAATTCCAGCGATGTTGAAAGCACGTCAACTGATTCGTCCTGAAACATTTACCTTTCATTCTAGCCGTATGCGGATGAAACATGTCAAGAAAGAAGAGCTTGTGGCAATGGATGCGCAGTCTGATCGTTGTGCTTTAGAACTTTCAGATGCCAAGGTGGATGTCTTGGGATATGCCTGTCTGGTTGCGATTATGTCCATGGGCATCGGTTATCACCGTGAGTCAGAAAAACGTCTACATCAAGTCACGGTTGATAATGATGCTGCAGCGCCTGTAGTCACCAGTGCGGGGGCTTTGGTTGACTGTTTGAAACTGATGAAGGCGAAAAAAATCGTTGTTGTTACGCCGTATATGAAACCCTTAACTGAATTGGTGGTGAATTACATTGGTGAAGAGGGTTTTGAAATCTTAGATTATGTGGCCTTAGAAATCGCTGACAACATTGCTGTTGCACAACATGATCCAGCTCAATTACCCAACATTGTGCAAAAGCTGAATTACCAAGATGCAGATGTGATTGTGCTTTCAGCATGTGTACAAATGCAGTCACTTTCTGCAGTCGCTAAAGTTGAGGCACTCACGGGTAAGCCCGTGATTTCAGCGGCAATCGCAACAACCTATCAGATGCTTAAAGCAATGGATTTAGAGCCGATTGTACCGGGTGCTGGTGCATTGCTCTCTGGCGCATATGCATAAGGAGTGTGGAATGAAGCAACAATCCCTGAATGATAATTATCAAGGTGTGTGGGGAAATCGAATTGGCTTTGGCAAGAAACCTGTGCTGTTGTTGGTCGATTTTATCCAGTCTTATATTACAGCATCTGAGCCTTTATATGCGCCAGATGTGATTACCGCAGTTCAAGAAACTGAAGCGGTTTTAGCACTGGCACGTGAACAGAATATTTTAGTGATTCACACCAATATTCTTTATCACGCTAAAAATCAAATTGACGGAGGAATGTGGGTAAAAAAATCACCTGTAATGGCAGCGATGACGGTGGATAATTCAGCCACTCAATTTTGTCCACAAGTTCAACCACTCGACACTGAATTGGTGATCACTAAAAATTATGCAAGTGCTTTTTTTGCAACAAGTTTGTCATCGGTTTTAAACGCTGAGGCGATAGATACCGTGATTATAGTGGGCTGTTCGACCAGTGGGTGTGTTCGCGCAACAGCAGTGGATGCTGTGCAACATGGATTTAGAACCATTGTGATCCGTGACTGTGTTGGGGATCGTCATCGTGAACCGCATGAAGCCAATCTGTTTGATATCGATAGTAAGTATGGAGATGTTGTATCAAAACAAGAAGTCTTGAATTATTTCACTCAAAACAAAAATTGATGACTGATACAACTAAAAATTATGGATGTTAGGGTAATAAAAAACCAAGGATAGAATGGTTTTTGGTGATGCATTAAAACAAAAGAGAATGTGCAGATCATCAGTGACATAAAAGCTTTGTTCATTTTGTTCTAAGTATTACAAGAAAAACAACTCACTTGGTTTGTGATCTAAAGGAGTTAGATATGTCTACCAGTGTTGTAAAACCACAAGAAATTTACCCTGAACAAGAGGTTCAGGTTTATAAAAAAGTGATTTGGAAACTGATTCCATTCCTGTGTTTCTGTTATATCGCAGCCTATTTAGACCGAATTAATGTCGGGATTGCCAAATTACACATGTTAAATGATGTGAACTTGAGTGAGGCTGCGTTTGGGTTAGGTGCAGGACTTTTTTTTGTTGGCTATATTATTTTTGAAGTACCCAGTAACTTGGTTCTGGAAAAGGTCGGCGCAAAAATTTGGATTGCGCGCATTATGATTACATGGGGGATTCTGTCTGGTTTAACCATGTTTGTGACGACACCGATGCAGTTTTATGCGCTGAGGTTTCTGCTCGGTGCTGCGGAAGCAGGCTTTTTACCCGGGGTTTTGTATTATTTAACCACGTGGTTCCCAACATATTATCGCGCTAAGATCATTGCCTTATTTATGATTGGTTTACCTTTGGCGGTGATTATTGGTAGTCCGCTTTCAGGTTGGATCATGACCACCTTTGATCAAGTTTATGGCTGGGCAGGTTGGCAGTGGCTGTTCTTTTTAGAGGCACTTCCAAGTGTGATCTTGGGTATTTTGACATTTAAAATGTTACCGAATCACTTTTCTAAGGCCAAATGGCTCAATGATGCTGAAAAATCAATCCTTGAAAAAAATCTCAATAAAGATTTAGAAGGCAATGACTCTGCTAAACAAAAGCATAGTTTTAAAGATGGATTTTTCAATACCAATATCCTGAAACTCGGTGCAATTAATTTTTCGATGTTGCTGTGTACCTATTCTATGGGCTTTTGGTTGCCGACATTTATTAAAACCACTGGGGTCGCCAACTTATTAAATATCGGTTTACTGGTTGCCATTCCAAGTATTGTTGGTTTGATTGCAATGTTAGTCATTGGGCGGAGTTCAGATAAATATAGAGAGCGTCGTTGGCATATGGTCGTACCATTTATTTTTGGTGCAGTCGCACTGTTTTTAACCACAATGTTTAGTACCAATATTGTCATGACCTTGATTTTGTTCTCGATTGCTGCGATTGCGACCACAGGCACCATCCCCGTGTTCTTTAGTCTTCCTGCAACTTTTTTATCAGGAACTGCGGCGGCGACAGGGTTTGCACTGGCGTGTTCTATTGCCAACATTGCCGGCTTAGTCAGTAACACTTTGGTGGGGTATGCCATTCAGATTACCGGTAAACCAGAAGGCGCACTCATCGTGTTCTCAGCATGTTTATTGTTGAGTTGCTTCATTGTGCTGTCTTTGCCTAAAACTTTAGTAAACAAATAAATTAAAAAAATTGAATGGCAATGCGTTCGGGAGAACAAATTGCTGAGGAGGTTCTCATGTTAAAAATTAAATATTTAGGATTAATCATATCGAGTTTGATCTCATTTCAAGCCTATGCCAATGCACAACCTTCACCGTTCCAATGGGAAACTGAAGATGGTTTAAAACAATTGAAATTAGGCGGTTTTGTCCGAACCAATTATCGTGATGAGCGATGGGAAAGCCCCAATAATGGCAAGTTTTTGTTTGATAATGCTCGTTTAAATATTAAGGGTAAATATGACCAATTTTATTTGGATGTAAGTTATGCCTTCCAAAGTGATCATAAACGTTCTGTTGAACATGGTTTTGTCGGCTATAAGCCTGATGACAATAATGATTTTCAGGCCGGAATTATTTATAAGCCTTTTGGAATTTATCCATTCCCAGAGCATGCCTGGACTTTCCCTATTCCATTTTTCTTAGGATTTGCCGACAGTGTAGCACCGGGATTGAGTTGGAAAAACACCTCGCCAACCCATGATTTTAGCGTGGCGTATATGCCAATCATGAGTCCAGGCAATATTCGTTACTCGCCTGAGTCTGGTTCGGCGGATAAATTGGATAATGTGCTGCCTCACCAACAACAATATCTTAACGAAAAAAGAAATCAGCTCAATCTACGTTATGCCCATAAAATGGATTTGGAATTTGGTAAACAGGAGTTTGGTGTGAGTGGGGCATATTCACAATTGCGTAATAAAGCGACGGATAAAAATGGCGATTATTATGCATTTGGAGTGCATGGCTTAAACAATTACGAAAAATGGAATGTGCAAACTTCAGCGATTCGCTATAAATATGATGCAAAAAACCCAGAGGGTTTAAATAATGATCAAATTTTAATGCAAGCGAATGGTATAACACCTGCTTATTTTGTCGCAGCTGAAGGGACGATTGGTTCATTTAATATCGGTTATACCCAACCTGTGCAAACCAAGTATTTTCCGAATTTAAAAACTGTAAAATTCTATAATGATTATAGTGTGTTATGGAAAGACAAAGCCGGCTGGGATCGCTCGCAAATGGACACCTTTGGAGTGCAGTTTAATGCAATGCCTTTCTTAATTTGGGTGGACGGAAGTGTCGGGAAGAATGTCAATGTGTTGGGTGGGGCTAAAAACTCAACTGGCTATACCTCGACGAATTCGGACTATAGCAATGACTGGAAATTTAGGTGGAATATCAACGTCGGATATAACTTTTAGTCTTGACCTATGAGGGAATAAATGGAATTGACAGCCAATAATCTGGTCGAAGCAGTGATTTTAAATCGACATTCTGTGCGTGCATTTACAGATCAGGCTGTAGATCCTGAGATCATTCAGGATCTGCTGCGAAAAGCCAGTTACGCACCTTCTGGAACCAATACGCAACCGTGGAAAGTCTATGTGGTTCAGGGCAATAGCAAATTGAGGATTAGCCAACAAGTGATTGCAGCGGCGGATTCCATTTATTCTGGTCAAAGTTCAAGAAGCGAATTTAGCGCCCCTTATCTTTATTATCCTGAGCAATGGTTTGAACCGTATATGAGCCGTAGACGGGAGAATGGTTGGGGTATGTATGCTGTACTGGGCATTAGCAAACAACAACGACAGGAAATGCATCAACAACAGCTTCGAAATTTTAAGTTTTTTGATGCGCCTGTCGGTTTATTTTTTACCACGCATCGTCAATTAGAAGCGGGCGCAAAAATGGCGATCGCCATGTTGATGCAAAATATTATGTTACTTGCAAAAGCGCAGGGCTTAGACACCTGTCCCCAAGCATCATGGAATGATTATCATAAGATTATTATGCCAATTTTAGGTGCTGCAGATGATGAGCAGTTGGTCTGTGGCATGTCTTTAGGCTATGCCGAAGTGAATGAAAAAATTAATTCTTTTCATCCCTCACGACTCAGTCTTGAAGAATTTGCAGTATTTTTACAATGAATAAAAATAAAGAGATATCAGCTGATATCTCTTTATTTTACTGAATATAGATCTTAAAGTATGGCAGTGCTTAGCTCACTAACTTTTGGGTTTGTTTATTTTGAATATTTTTGGCTAATTTATAACATTCATCTACATGTGCTTCGGCAACTTTCTTCATCACAATATAGCCTAAACTTGCTGCAATGATTGAGCCACCCAATGGGATAAACTTGGTCACTTGTTTGGTAATGATTTTAGCCGCCATATTATTTAATGATGCCTTTACCGCAGTACGCGCAACCACTAAACCTGAAAACTCAAAACCACGTTTGCGTAATTCATTCCAATGAATTTTCTTGGTTGCAGGATCATAAACACTGATTTGATCTGGTGCTAAACCAAAGCGGGCATTGATTTCAGGAATTAGAAGCGACAGCATCCCGACATCAATCACCACATCTAAAAACGGAACAGGAATCACTGCAACGCCAGCAGAGACATAAGAGCGCTTTTTCACTTGCTCCAAGCATTCATCACGAATTTGTTCTAAGTTTAAGCTTGGATCGATTGCGTCTGGAAGTTTATCAATTTTCATAAAACAATTACCTTTGTTTCAAGCTTTTTCTCATATTTTTGAAAATGCATGTTTAAGCTTGAAATTGTGAAGTTATTTCCAAATAATGTTTTAAAAATGCCATAGTATGGTGTTGTTGTATAGTGGCGAATGTTTATGTTTTGTGCATAAACGTAGACAATAGAAGATTGAAAGTTGAGGGATTATGGCCATTCATGTGATTCAAAGCCAACGCATTGATGTCTTGGTGCAAGGGCTTTTGCAAAATACCATTCGGCCATCTAAGAATCCTTTTGCAGTCTTGCAAACACAACATTTTATTGTCCCAAGCCCTGCGGTACAAGAATGGTTGAGCCAACGTATTGCTGAACAACAAGGCATTAGTGCCAACAGCCAATTTCATCAACGTATTCGTGGTTTTCAGTGGTTTGCTTATCAGCAAGTTTTAGACGACAAAGACAAAGTCCGTAAAGCCAATATTCCGCGTTTGATTATGAAGTGGCGAATTTATCAAACGTTGAAAAGTTTTATTGAGCAGGATGAAAATAGCTTAGCCCAAGATCATCCTTTGCATGGCATTATCCAGCGTATTTATGATGCAGCCTCGCAACTGGAACAAGGTTTAGAGAAGCAACTCAAAAAACAAAGTATGTTGTATTGGGTCTCTGAACAAGTGTCAAAATTGTTCAGTCACTACATGCTGTATCGTGGGGACTGTCAACGCGGTTGCCAACAGAACAATGGACAAGCATGTAGTTGCCCAAGCAATTGGTTAGGGCAGTGGGGACGTGGTCAAGCACTTAATCTCGAACAACAATTCTTTAAAACCAATCAACAAATTTCAGCATTTACTTTAAATCAAGCACAAGAGCTGGAAACTTGGCAACGTTGGCTGTGGCAACATACATTTCATGACGATTTTATTGAAATGCAAAGTATTGATCATGATTTTTGGCAAATCATGGATGATGACCTACAACGCCCTCAAGCCTTAAAAAAATTACCCAGCCAGCTGATTATCTTTACTTTATTGGATTTGCCACCGAGTCAATTACAGTTTTTAAGACGACTGGGACAATATTTGGATGTGGTGATTTTACATTACAACCCATCACAAGAATATTGGGCAGATAGTGTCGATCCAAACTGGAAAAAACAATATGACTTACGGGTAAAGGCGCGTTTTGTCAGTAAATATCCCAAAGCGACCGATGCAGATATTCAAAAGTTTTTTGATGAATTTACTTTGAATTTTAATGCAGAAATTCGTGAATCACGACATCCATTATTAACCCGTTTTGGTAAACAAGCCCGTGATCACTTTTCGATCTTATCTAATCTGTCTTCAGGTGAAGAAGGACAATGGGTGGATGCCTTTGTCGATGAAGAACCGATTCATTTATTAAGTAAATTACAATCAGATATTCTGTATTTGGTTGAGCCTGAACCGCATGCTTATCCAATTGCCAAAACGGATGACTCAATTCAAGTCCATGTGTGTCATTCGTCTTTACGACAGCTTGAAGTGTTAAAAGACCAGTTGGTTGCTTGGCTGATGAAAAGCACTGTTGAACAGCCACATCGGCCAAGTGATGTTTTGGTGTTAGTGCCAGATTTAAAACAAATTGAACCACTTATTCGCAGTGTATTTCCACACACACCAAACCAAGACAGTATTTATCTGCCAGTGAAGATTGCTGGAGTAACGCAACTGGATGCCAATAACGCTTGGCGAGCCGTTTTAGGTCGTATTCAATTGGTGGAAGGTCGTTTTAGTGTTGAGGATTTTGCAGATTGGTTAAGTTTAAATGCCACGCAATTACGTTATGGTCTGGATATTTCAAATACAGAAAGAATGATTGAGTTATTGATCAATGCTGGGTTTAAACGTGGTCTAGATGCACAACATTTACGACGATCTTTAAGTCAGGATGATGAAGATTTTCGTTTTAGTTTTAAATTTGCTCTTGATCGTTTGGCTTTAGGTATTGCGATTCCAGAGCATACGATTTTTGAAAATACCCTAAGTTATGCCCAAATTTTGCAAAGTGATTTTGAGTTAGTGGCTAAACTGATTCAGATTTATCAAGATTTTGATGTGCGCCGTGACTGGATGATTGCGCATGAGTTGGGGAAAAATACCACGTTAAAATGCAATGTTGAGGCGTGGTTAAAACTACTGATGCAAGACATTGTTGAGTTTGAACAAGCCGGTGTTGAGTCGTTAAAAGTCGTACGTGAAATTGTCAAAAAACAAGAGCGTATGCTGACTTTAGCCAGTTTTTATGATGAACATGCGCAACCCATCCTTAAAAATATTTATTTACCTTTACCCTATCTATTGAATGAGATTCAAAATTTATTAGAAGGTCAAATCGATCAGGCTTTACCGACAGGTCAGATTACCTTTAGCCAAATTGGCCAGATTCGTCCTTTGCCTTATAAGTTGATCGTCCTGTTAAATTTGGATGGGGGTAAATTTCCAGATCGGAATGTACATTTGCCCTTTGATTTAATGCAAATTCTCAAGCCGCAATTGGGGGATCGTTCCCGTCTTGATGATGATCAAGGGGCTTTTCTAGATGCTTTATTAGTGGCGCAGGAAAATCTATGGTTATTCTATAATGGCTTTGATGTGAGTGATGGTGAAGTTCGGGAGCCATCCAGCGTGTTACAGGAATTGATCAACCATATTGCCCTGATTGCTCAATCTGAAACGGCATTATCTACGGATAATAAAGATATCAGTCCTGTTATGATTGAGCTTAAGGGGGTTCAAGTCCCTGAACATTTGCAGTGCTTATATCATATTCATACTTTACAACCTTTTGATCCAAATGGTTTTGAGTCAACAACACCGCTTCGTTTTCAAGATCAATGGTTCAATGTTGCACAACAAATCCGTCAAGCGGAAATGCTTGCTAAACGTGAGGCTTGGGCAAATACACAATATCCTGTTGTTCAAGAAGAGCTCACTGTTTTGGATGCGCGACAGTGGATTCAAGATATCACTTTCCCAGCACAGTTATATTTAAAAACTTTATGCGTAGAGAATCTGCGCGCAGAAGATATTCCCGCAATGAACGAACCCTTAATTCTGGATGGTTTGGCACGTTATCAGATTCGAGATTTCTTACAGAAACAATCGGCTCATTCTGCCGAAGATAATTGGTCTCAAGAGATTGGATTACTGCAGAATCAATTACCCATTGGCAAGGTTCAGCACAGCGCATGGCAAATCAGTTTGGCGGAGCAAGACAGTTTAAAAGAGCGTTTACAGCGTTATGCTGCTGATGTGACGTTGACAACGCAACGCCAATGGCGAATTGACGCTGGTTTGGTTATGAATATCACAGTACCTCAGCAAGCAGGGCAGCATTGGGTGAGTTTGGATGCATCAAGCGGTCGTGCTAAACGTCGTGCCAAAGTTTGGTTAGAATATTTACTCTGGTTAAGCTATTTAAATGTCGATGCTGAAAAGTCTAAAACGCTACAACGTATTGCGGTATTTAGTGATGTCACGATTATCAGTACCGGGTTAAGTTCAGAACAGGCGAAAGCATATTTATTGCCGTGGTTTAAAGCATTTGCCTATGCCCAATCGGAACCTTTAGTTTTGCCCGCGGCTTTGTTACTAAAACCCGCTGAAAATAATAAGCAGTTGCAATGGTCACTCGGGACTATTGAAGCTGGCTTAGCTGAACATAGTTTAAATGAACATGGTTCAAATGCGGATACACAACATCATGTGGAAAGCATGTTGATCGATAACTTTGCAGATCTTTTAAATGAATGGAATAAAAGCGATGCGTTTCTAACTTATGATTTGACTGAAATGGAATGGAGTAAAAAGCATCGGGATTGGCAATTTATTTTGCAAGAGCAAGATGCGACCGCATTGTTAAAACATGCTTGTGATCATTTTGGCTATGCGTTGTATCAGCCGATTTATCAGCATCAATTTGTTGCGGAGGAATAAACATGACTTCCGTAAATTCACAGTTACCAGCAGCACAAAACGGCACAGCCAAAAAAGTTTCGATTCAGCCGATTGAAGATATGCAATTTGCTGGATTGCACTGGATCGAAGCTTCTGCAGGTACAGGCAAAACCTATACGCTCTCAAGCTTGATGGTGCGGATTTTTTTAGAAAAATACTTACCGAGCCAAGTCATTGCGACCACATTTACCCGTAAAGCTGCGGCAGAATTGAAAACACGTATTCGCTTACGATTACAGGAAACATACCGCTATTTTGATTCGTGTCGAGAATTAACCGAAGCGCAAGTCTTGACCAAAGCAGCCCAAGAGTCAGATCCATTATTTTCTAAAGTGTTAAAGATGTTTGCCTCACGGATTGCGTATGCCTGTGAACGCTTGAAATTGGTGATTGATCAGCTGGATGAACTTTTTGTTGGGACTTTAGACAGTTTTAGTCAGAAATTACTGCGTGAGTTTGCTTTTGAAAGTGGCAAAATCGAGCGGGCTGAAATTACTGATGATGCGAAAAGTTATAGCCAGCAATTGATTCATGATGTACTTCGCGCATGGATTCAAAAACAGCCTCAAGATATTGTAGACAGCTTGATGTTTGCGGGCGAGTTACATGGTGTCGATTATTATGCTGCAACGGTGGAACAAAGCTTAAATTTTGCCTCGGCAAATTTTATTGAGCCTAAATTTTCCAATGCAGATGTTCAGCTATTCCAACAGGCGATTGAACAGCTTGCCAAGATTCAACTGGATCAATTGCTGACTTTGCAAAGTTATTATTTATTGGATGGTGAGTTTTATAAATTTGCGAATGGGACAAAATTTAGAAATGATCGATTGAATCGTATTTTTGCCAAGAGCTTGCCGCGAATTATTCAAACCCTACAACAGCATGACTATAAGCATTATCTAAGTTCAAAGCTGAGTGCTGAAAAGTCCGACTTTGCAACCTTGATTAAGGTGATTCGGGAGCAGCAAATTTTTAAAAAAGCGGCACCTGAAAATGTACAATCCGATTTTTATCAACACACGCTTATTCAACAATTACTCAGTATCTATGCGCAGATTGAGATATATGAAAATCAACTGCTTGGAACCAATACATTCTTAAAATACTATTTGGCAAAAGAAGTTAAAACACGTTTACCTCAAGTGTTACAGCAAAAGGGTGAAACCACTTTTGCACAACAAATTCGTACCCTTGCAGAGGCTTTGCAAGGCGAACAAGGTCAGCGTTTTGCGACCTTTGTTCATACGCGTTATCCACTGATTCTGGTCGATGAATTTCAGGATACCAACCAAGATCAAGATGATATGTTGGCACAAATTTGGCGGCATCCCAACCGTGTCAAACAGGGTTGTATGATCATGGTCGGAGACCGTAAACAGGCGATTTATGGTTTCCGTGGTGGGGACATGTTGACCTTTTTAAAAGCGCATCAGGATGTGTTTGGCAAAGCAGGGCATGAATATAATCTGATTTTTAATCATCGCTCAGTCAAGCCTTTGGTTGAAGTGGTTGATGCCTTATTTCAACGCCAAATGGATTTTGGTGAACAGGTCTGGTATACCCCAGTACAAGCAGGTCCTCGTCCGCATCCCGATTTACTGGATCAAGGTCATGTCAATCCACAGCCTTTAAGGTGGATCAAGCTTGAAGATAAAAATCAAGAAGCTGAACAAGTGGCATGGAAAATTCGCGAGCTACTGAATCAGGGTATTCAAGGTAGTTTATATTTTATTGAAAAATCAGTGCATCGTGCAGTAGATGAAAATGATATCGCCATCCTCTCTAAAAACCATGATGGCTTAGATAAAGCACAATCCGCGCTGGAATTTTTAGGGATTCGAACCAGTCGCCCCTCGAAAAAAAGTGTCTTTGAAAGTCAGATAGCAGGTGATGTTGGGGCTGTGCTTGCTGCAATTTTGCATCCTTATAATGAAGCCAAAGTAAAACGGGCTTTGTTAAGCCGCCTGATCGGCTTTGATTTAAAAGCATTGATTGCCTTGGAACAGCATGCTGATGGTTTGAGTGTTTATATTGAACTGTTCGATCAGATTCGTGAGCTGTGGCTCAATCAAGGGTTTTTAACAGCTTGGCAATATCTGCTTAACCAATTTTCTGTCTGGACAAAATTGGTGGAAAAACACAGTCGTGACAATGAACGTGTGGTGGTGAATTTACGTCATTTAACAGAGTTATTGAGTCAGCACAGTGAAGATTATCAAGGTGCACAAAATCTTTATCATTGGTATTTAAAACAACTGACTTCACCGATGGAGAGAGAGTGGGAGATGGAACGGAAACTGTCCAATGAGGCAGGGGTTCAGTTGATGACCATTCACCAATCCAAAGGGCTTGAATTTAAGTTTGTGTTTTTATTGGGCGCTGATAAAGACTTTAAAGAGATCAATAAAACGCTGAATTTCTCGACGGTTGAACAGCTGAATGTACGAACAGGGCAGAATGAACAACAGCGTGTGGTGGCGATCAATGATGCCAATCTACTCGATAAAAAAGACATTGAGCAGCACAATGAGCGCGCTTTAGCAGAACATCACCGGTTGTGGTATGTGGCATTGACCCGTGCCAGTTATCGGGTGTACGCGATGCTGAGTGATGTAAAGGAAAAATCTACAACAGGACTGGCATTTTGGCGTGGTCAGGGCGCAAATACGTTTCAGCATACTGGAACTGCCATGCAAGCGTTATTGACCGAACGCCCACCACGTTTAGAAAAACCCAAGAGCGAAGTCCAATTGCCTTTACTTGCACAAGCCTTTCCTACTCAACGTTTTTATCCGCGGGGTAAAACCAGTTTTAGTGCTTTGGCTCAGCATTTAACTCGGCAACAAATTCAGGATGCTTTGGCCGTTTCTGAACAAAAACAGGATCGAGCAGAAGATGAAATTCAACAACCCATTGTTGAAATCATTACAGATGTCGTTCTTACTCAACCGCTTGCATGGATCAAAGCCAATTTCCCAATGGGTACAATTGCAGGAAATTTCCTGCATGAAATTTTTGAGCATATTGATTTTAAAGATACGCATTATTGGCGTTTGGAAATACGTCGTCGCTTTAAAAATGATTATTCAAGTTTATGGACGGAGTTACTGGAAAAATATCAGCAGGCTTTTCTCAACGACAATTCGAGTGAGGGCGTTTCTCAAACAGAACACGCTGTAGAAGAGACGCTGATTGATTGGATGGCTGAGTGGCTACAGGATGTTTTATCGACTCCGATTCTCAGTCATTTTAAAATGGGGCAACTTGAACCACATGAGCATTTAGCTGAGTTTCCATTTTATCTGGCCCTTTCAGATCGAGTTTTGGCAATTAAACGTATACATCAATTGTTTGATGAGCATGCCATTGCAATGCCTGAGTTTAAAGATGCCAATTCAGCACGTTATTTAAATGGGTCAATTGATTTGGTGTTTTTTGATGGTCAGCAATATCATATCGCCGATTATAAAAGTAATTTTTTGGGTGTAGATCAGCAAAGTTATTCATTTGAAGCTGTTCAGGACAGCATGTCGCATGCCAGTTATTGGCTACAGGCATCTTTGTATTTGGTGGCATTGCATCGTTATTTGAAAATCCAGCTGGAAGATTATCAAATTGATCGTGATCTGGGAGGCGCAACCTATTTGTATTTACGTGGTATGAATGGTCAAAGTGGACAAGGTTACTACTTCTGGCGACCCACGACGGAATTTATTTTAAGACTTGATGCCATATTGGGCTATTTTACTGAGGATAAATCCAGTTGAATCGTGTGAATAGTTGCTTGAACATCTTTGCAAACAATAAGTTATTCTGTGGATAACTCTGTTGAAAACCTTGTAGATAACTCTGAGGATAACCGTGTGGAAAATAAACAGGATTTAGAAAGCCAAGTCCCGCAATGGATTGAGACATGGAGTAAATACATTTTAGCGCAGTATTCCACAGCTTCAGGATTAGATGAACAGACACTTGAATTAGTACAAGAAATTTTATTGGCAACCACACAAGGGGATAGCTGTATCTCCGCTGAGGCGCAAAACACTGCCTTATTAAAGCCATTGATTGTAGAGCCTACTATTGTAGAACATGGTTTAGCTGAAACAGTGGTTGCACCATTTGTGCAACAGCATGGCTTGATTTATCTATATCGTTATTGGCAACTTGAGCGCCGTTTGGCGATACAAGTGACACGGTTAAAACAGCAGAAGATTCAACCTGTTGATGTTGTTGCATTTGATCAGCTTCTCACCGATCCACATCAAAAAGCTGCCTTAACTATGGTGGCAGGCAATGCTTTTAATATTATTACCGGCGGACCAGGTACAGGTAAAACTTATACCTTGGCCAGAATCATTGCAGTATTGCAGCAAACCATTCCTGATATTCGTATTGCAATGGCTGCGCCCACAGGCAAAGCCGCACAGAGAATGGGGGAAGCACTACAAAAATCATTGAGTGATCCAAAACTACACAGTTTTGGACTGAACCAACATCAATTTAATCCCATGACCTTACATCGGTTATTGGGCTTGGGAAATCAGCATATTCCTCGTTTTAATCTGCGACAGCCATTGCCTTATGATGTGATCGTGGTTGATGAAGCATCGATGCTAGATTTAAATTTAGCTACGATGTTATTTGAGGCGATTCCTGAACATTGCCGTTTAATTCTTTTGGGTGATGCCAATCAGTTGGCTTCTGTAGATGTCGGTTCGGTGTTGGCAGATTTACAGAACATACAATCATTACAGCATAATCGGGCCAATCTACAGACCAGTCAACGCTTTAAAGATGGTGCTTTAATTGGAAAAATGGCGCAGTTTATTCAAACGCAGAAAAATCAAAGTATAGACCGTGCAGAATTATTGGCGAATTTTGAGCAAGAGATTGTTGAGGCGAGTGCGCTTAAACCAGTTGAACTCAAAGCAAATATGCAAGATGTAATTCAGCTTGAATATCTGCCTGAAAAGATTTTGCCAGCAGATTTAATGCAGTATTACCAAAAACTCAGTTTAGGTTTTCAAGCTTATTTTCAAAGTTTAAACAGCTATCTGATGGCCGAAGAGCCTCATCATCAAATTGAAGCGGTGACACAAGCATTTGACCTATATCGTATTTTAACGGCTGTTCGGCATGGTGCATTGGGATTGAATAGCTTAAACCATGAAATGGAAAAAGCATTATTTGAATATCTTCCAACATTGGCTCGTTATGGTGATTGGTATGTTGGGCGTCCTGTGATGATGAGCTATAACGATTATCAACTTGGTCTTTCCAATGGAGATATCGGAATTTGTCTAAAACATCGCCAGCATGCTGATCAATTTGAAGTCTATTTCCCCAGTTTAGACAAATGGATTGCTGCAACGCGTTTGCCTAAATCGATGCAAACCGCTTTTGTTTTAACCATTCATAAATCTCAGGGCTCAGAATTCACCCATACCGCCGTAGTTTTGGATGTTGCAGCAACACGTTTGTTGAGCCAAGAGTTGATTTATACCGCCATCACACGGGCCAAATCAGTGGTGGGTTTACTGGTTGATCGACAAGCATTTATCCACGCTTTAGACACTGCCACAACCAGAATGAGTGGATTGGTTAGCATGATTAACACGGCATAGTTATTTTGTAGTTTTTATTGATAATTTATCTCTATGTACGAAATTGCTTACATGAATTCGAGAGATTTGCGCATAGAGCTTCTTGTTACTTTTTGAGATGATGAAGCCATAAAGAACTCAGCAAGGATCGTTGAGTAAAATCGCAAAATAATAACAATTTAAAGTCGTGAGACTGCGAACTTACATGAAAGTAAGTGATAAGAGGAAACTTACAGCCGCTAAGCCTTGTAGTTTTGGGAGAGACTACAGGGCTTTTTTATTGAAATTAAATTCTGAATTTTTTACTTCAAAGAGAATCAAATTATTTAAATTTAGTAGGTTTTTTAAAACGCTACAGCCATTGCCTCTGTGTACGTTATTTCTCACATAATCTTGCGGTAAATGCGACTTCTGTTCAATGTCTGTCACAGGCATAATAAGTCACATAAGGACATAATTAGTCACATGGTTGTGAAATAAGTGTCATGTACAAAAACAAAAACTGCTTAGGGTACAAGCAAATACTATAAATAAGATAAGCACAATAACTAAACAAGAAACTACAGCGCAAAGGAAAAGCCCTAAGAGTAATCTTAGGGCTTTTTCATATTTTATCTGTTGCGTTTAAACCAAAACCGCTGTTTAAACTGACAATTTAAACCAATTCGGTTTCTGTTCGATCTGTGCCAAATAATGCTCGACGTTGTGTTTTAGGGATTTTAGGACACTGGCTAGAAATTTGATAAAGCGTTTGTGCCAGAGCAGGAATATGTGTTCCAACTACAGCTTTGCCTGTATTTAAAATACTGACGCTAATATCACGCTCTGGATCAGCCCAGCAGAGAATATTGGAAAAGCCTAAATGACCAAAAGCTTGGCCCGTCATTGGCCCAAATATACCCACTGGGTTACTGCCGAGCATAGGCCCTAAGGCATAGCGCATTGGTGCAAGCAAGGTTCGGTCGATGTTGGTGGTTGAGGTAGGCAAAGTTGCACGAAATACCGTTTCAGGACTCATGATTTGCTTGCCGTTATATTGACCGCCATTCAATAACATCTCAAAGAAGCGATTGGCTTGTTCAGCACTGGTGTAAATATTGCCCGCAGGGCATACCGTATCCATAAAGCGTGGATCATTGGTCACATCGACAGCAAGCTGTAAGCCGCCACCGAGCACATGGTTTAAATATAAGTCTGTGCCGAGTTTAGGGTGTACACCAGTCGGGTAATTTAAAGCAACTTGATCTCTATATTCTGGTTTTAAGCCATAGTTAAAAAACTGCATATCCATCGGTTTTTCAATCTGTTCATGTAAAAACTGACGAATATCTTGTCCTGTTACCCGTTCAATCAATTCACCTAAAATATAGCCTGCAGTAACAGCGTGATAAGCCAAATGCGTACCAGCAGGTGAAATGGGTTGTGCAGCGTAAAGGTGTTGTAAAATTTGATCTTTGTCAAAAAGCAGTTCTGGGGTGACTTCCATTTCTATCCGTGGAATTCCACCACGGTGGGACAATAAATGGAAAATTGTGGCACGGCGCTTGCCATTTTGTGCATATTCAGGAATGTAATAACTGATTGGATCTAACAGATTGATTGCACCTGTTTCATCTAACATGTGAATCAACATTGCTGTAATTATTTTTGATGCTGAAAATAGGCAAATCGGGGTGTCTGGATTAGCAAGTACCGCATCTGAAGCCAGACCATCAGCAGAATTACCTGACGCATAACCCAGACTACGATTGAGAATAATCTCGCCTTTGCGTCTTAAGCACATGGTGATCAGGGGATGGTTGCCTGTTTGATACAGGTTTTCAATACTTTGCCAAATCTTTTCAATTTGTTGTTGGGTCATCCCTCCCAGTTCTGGAGAAACTTCATTTTTGCGCTGCGTGATACTGCTTAAGTCCTTGGGTACATAGCAGGTATTGGTTGAAAACAATTTCACAATCTTTTTCCATGATTATTTTTATTCCACGGCAGTGTGAACTGAGTTGAGCATGATGTCAGTGTCCCAATTGCCATGCGATTTGTAAAAAAAATGCAATAGTTTTGCAATTAAGCCTTATGGCGTATGGTTGTACGATATTTTTGCAATCTCACCCCACTTCCTTTAAAATAGGCGACTGCTGTAGTGATGCACGGCAGTTAAATTGATTTTGAAGAATCAATTTGATTTGTATCAAATATTTAAATTAAGCATCTCGGAGAAATCGAATGGCTTTAACAAACGCAGATCGCGCAGAGATCGTTGCAAAATTCGCTCGTGCTGAAAATGACACTGGTTCACCTGAAGTACAAGTTGCTTTATTGACTGCTCAAATCAATGATTTGCAAGGTCACTTTAAAGAACACAAACACGACCATCATAGCCGTCGTGGTTTGATCCGTATGGTTAACCAACGTCGTAAGCTTCTTGACTATCTTAAAGGTAAAGATGCTACTCGTTACAGCGATTTGATTGCTGCTTTAGGTTTACGTCGTTAATTCGATTTAAACTTTTATTTTCGGATTATTGCATGCTGAATGCTGTACTGATGAAAACTAAAGTCTATCCAGTATTTATTGGATAAAAGGGAAGGGGCGAATATTCGCTCCTTCTTCGTGTTTAAAATTAGTCTAACTAAAGATTTATTGTCTAGTGAGGTCGGCTTCTAAGCTTTGTCATTTATGCGGTTGATGTGAATGCCAAACCTTAGGGGTCTCCACTAGAATAAAATTAGGAAACAAAAATACATGTCAATGTTTAATGTTATTCGTAAAGAATTTCAATATGGTCAACATCAAGTTGTACTAGAAACAGGTCGTGTTGCTCGTCAAGCAAACACGGTTCTTATTACAATGGGGGGCGTAACAGTACTGGTTGCTGTTGTTGCACAACCTACTGCTAAAGCGGGTCAAGACTTCTTCCCACTTACAGTTAACTATCAAGAAAAACAATATGCTGCGGGTCGTATCCCTGGTGGTTATGGTAAGCGTGAAGGCCGTGCTTCAGAAGCAGAAACTTTAATTTCTCGTTTAATTGACCGTCCAATTCGTCCGTTGTTCCCAGAAGGCTATTACAACGAGATCCAAGTTACTGCGACAGTTGTGTCTTCAGACAAAACTATGGATGCTGACATTGCTGCAATGTTAGGTACTTCGGCTGCACTTGCAATCGCTGGTACACCTTTCCGTGGTCCAATCGGTGGTGCACGTGTTGGTTTGATCAATGGCGAATATGTTCTTAACCCAAATTTAGAACAACTTGCTCAATCTGACCTTGACCTTGTAGTTGCAGGTACAGAATCTGCAGTATTGATGGTTGAATCTGAAGCAAAAGAACTTTCAGAAGACCAAATGTTAGGCGCTGTGCTTTTCGGTCATGACGAAATGCAAATTGCAATCCAAGCGATTAAAGAGTTTGCTGCTGCCGCTGGTGCAACAGAATCAACTTGGACTGCTCCAGTTAAAAACGAAGATCTTCGTACAAAATTAAAAGACGCATTTGAAGCTAAAATCTCTGAAGCGTATACCATTGCTGTTAAGCATGACCGTTATGCTGCTTTAGATGCACTTCAAGCTGAAGCAACTGCTCAATTCGTTCCTGAAAATGACGAAGCTGGCATTGCAGATGACTTAAACGAATTATTCGAAGATCTTAAATACCGTACTGTACGTGACAACATCCTTTCAGGAAAACCACGTATCGATGGTCGTGATACTAAAACTGTTCGTGGATTAGACGTACAAGTGGGTGTGTTAGATCGTGCTCATGGTTCATCATTATTTACACGTGGTGAAACTCAGGCGTTGGTTACAACGACTTTGGGTAATACTCGTGATGCGTTGATGGTTGATACCTTGTCTGGTACAAAAACTGACAACTTCATGTTGCATTACAACTTCCCTGCATATTCTGTAGGTGAAACAGGTCGTGAATCTGGTCCTAAGCGTCGTGAAATTGGTCATGGTCGTTTAGCACGTCGTGGTGTACAAGCCGTTCTTCCACCAGCTGATCGCTTCCCGTATGTGATTCGTATTGTATCTGACATTACTGAATCAAATGGTTCATCTTCAATGGCTTCTGTATGTGGTGCTTCATTATCACTTATGGATGCGGGTGTTCCTCTTAAAGCGCCAGTTGCTGGTATCGCAATGGGTCTAGTAAAAGAAGGCGAGCGTTTTGCTGTTCTTTCTGACATCTTAGGTGATGAAGATCACTTAGGTGATATGGACTTTAAAGTTGCTGGTTCTGCAAATGGTATTACTGCGCTTCAAATGGATATCAAAATCGAAGGTATCACAGAAGAAATTATGGAAGTTGCGTTGAATCAAGCCTATGCAGGTCGTATGCATATTCTTAATGCAATGAACCAAGTGATTTCACGTGCACGTCCTGAAATTTCTATGCATGCGCCAACATTCCAAGTGATCAACATCAATCCTGATAAGATCCGTGATGTGATTGGTAAAGGTGGTGCGACAATCCGTCAAATCACAGAAGAAACAAAAGCAGCGATTGATATCGAAGATAACGGTACTGTACGTGTATTTGGTGAAACGAAAGCGGCTGCTCAAGCTGCGATTGCAAAAATCCAAGCGCTTACTGCTGAAGTTGAACCAGGTAAAATCTATGCTGGTCGCGTGATTCGTATCGTTGAATTTGGTGCGTTTGTAAATATCATGCCAGGTACAGATGGTTTACTTCACATCTCGCAAATTTCAAACGAACGCGTTGCAAACGTGACTGATATCTTGGCTGAAGGTCAAGACGTTAAAGTTCAAGTTGCTGACGTAGACAACCGTGGTCGTATTAAATTAACCATGAAAGATGTAGACCAAGCATAATATTTGCAAGGTTTAAATCCTTTAGGGTTTGATTAAAATTTAATACAGAAAAGACTGCCTTGTGCTTCGCCAAAGTTACAACTTTGGCTTGCTCAGGGCTTTTTTTATGGCATGATGCATAACAATAAAGACCAAAAATATCGTGAATATGCAAAGCTTTTATTTTTTTCAACACACAGATGAACCTTATACCTGTATACAAAAAGAACCTGTTTTTAATGCAGAGCAGCAATTTGTCTGGGTGGATTGTACCCGTGAAGATGTGGTCAATCGTGCTGAGCTATGGCAAAAAGAAATCTATAATGCGACCGAAATTCATCTCAATGAATACCATATTCGAGATATTTTAAATATCGAACATCCATGCGCATTTGATGCAATGGAAGATTATGATTTATTGATTTTTCGTAAATTAATTACCCCAGATGATCAAATCGATAGTGGCGAAGATGCCCTTGAACAGCATGATCGTGTTTTTGGTTTGGCGTCCTCGCCAGTCAGTTTTATTATTACTTCACAAGCTTTAATCACCATTCATGAAAAGGGCAACCATGCCTTTGAAAGTTATCTTGCACGTATTTTCAATATCATGAATAAGAGTTTAGAAGAACAAAATAAACCACGTAAATTACCGACTACGCCTTTAGATTTAGCACTACGCTTGTTGAATAGTATGATTGATGGCTATTTGGATTTACGTAATCCTCTGTCTCGTCGGGTTGAATTCTGGCAACAAGAACTTTTGCAAGGCAATCGCCGCTTTACCAAGTGGCATCAACTGTTTCAGGAAAATCTGGTTTTTCAACAAATTGAAAATTTGTGCGAAGAACAAATAGATTCCCTACAGGAACTTCGAGATGAAATTGTTGAAAACTATGCACATTTAAAAGGTAAAAAGCGCACTGAAAAGCAAGATATTATGTTGGTTCGCGTGGATGATCTGGTTAGCCATGTTGAGCGTATTCAAAAATATACGGTACGCTTAAGTACGGCGATTCAAACTGCAATAGATTTACATTTTTCTGCCATCGCCAATCAAACCAATGAGAATATGCGAATTCTTGCGATTATTACTGCAGTGTTTGCGCCATTGACCTTATTAACAGGGGTATATGGAATGAATTTTGAGTTCATTCCAGGTCTACGTAGCCCGATAGGTTTCTGGGTGATGCTGGGTGTGATGTTGGGCTGTACGATTGGGCTGTTAATCTATTTTTACCGCCGTCATTTGGTTGGACGTGGTGAAAGAAGTGTGATTGATATGTTGGCACAACAACATAAAAATCAGCACGTCAATTTACTTTGGTTTTTAGATTATGAACCGATCAAACAAACCATGAAAGAAGTCGAAAAAATCACAAAACTGAAATAATTAAGCATTATTCTAGTTGAGGATTTATCTGAGCTGTCTTTTGTAAAATTAAGTAGAGTTGATCTTTTAATCTTAATTTTTTCCGCTTGAGCTGCTCAATATTTTCATGAATATGATTGAGTGGATCAAGCTCAAGGTGACTGATTTCACGATCAAGTTCATCGTGGTCAATCAAAAGTTTAGCAAAATGCGGATCTTCTTGTTTTAAACTACACATGAGATCGCGGTGTTCTGGGAACATGTGTTTCAACTTTTTATTCATTACTTTCGAATTCATCAGAGCTCATTAACCTCTTTGTCAGAAAATTCTAAACGAAAAAACAAAAACGGAGAGACAAGTTCTCCATCATGACAGGTTAAATATTAACCTGTCACTAGGCATTAACATTTTGAAATGAATTAATGAGTATGAAGGTGAAGATGTTTGACTTGTTTACGCAATTGTTGAACTTCATCAAGTAAATCCATCATCATTGCAACGGCAGATAAACTGGCTTCAAAGTCACGTTGTAAACGATAAGCACGACGTGCGCGTGAGATGTCTTCTCCAAAAAATTGATGAATACGGTCTTCAGGACGTGCAGGTAAAATTTCATATTCAAGCAATTGCAAAATCCAATCCGGACTTTGACCGCATGCCTCAGCAAAGTGCTTGAGATCTAGATTTAGGTTTTCATCCACGATTTCTGCATCATGGAAACCGTCATAGACAATTTCACGATATTGAATAGTTGTCATGATTGCTCTCCTTTAGCAAGGCTATGTTGGTATCTATAAAATTATGAACGGGGATTAAAGTCAGTAAAAGCATCAGCAAATTGTTGATAGGCTTTTTGCTGTGTTTCGCTGGTTGCTTTGGGATAAACAATATTGATCACCAAATAAAGATGACCTGGGGTTTTATGCGGTATCCCTTTGTCTTTTAAACGGAGTTGCTGATTGGGTTTGGCATTTTGTGGCACAGTAACTTTTACTTTACCTGCTGGGGTATCAATTTCAATACTTTGACCAAGTGCTGCTTCCCAAGGTGTGACATCAACGGTGTAATAGACATCAGCACCTTCAACACGGATACGGTCAGTGTCTTGGTATTGGATCTCAATATAAAGATCGCCATTTTCACCACCGTTAATTCCAGCTTGTCCTTGTTTTGCAAGACGGATTTGCTGACCTTCTTTCATGCCTTTGGGGATTTTAACTTGGAGGGTTTTCCGTTGTACCTCGGGTTCACCATAGGCATTATAGGTTGGGATTTGTAAGGTGATACTCTGAGTCGCGCCTTCATAACCAATGCTTACAGGAATTTCAATACTGGCATGTTGATCTTCACCCTTATAGCTGCGCTGTTGCTGAGAGCCGCGTTGCCCAAAATCTTGTTGATGTCCACCGCCAAAACCGCCACCGAAACGTCCAAATAGATCTTCAAAACCACTAAAATCTTGTCCACCACTGCTACTGTATGAACGATGGAATTGGCTACCATCAAAACCACTTTGTCCTGTAGATTGCCCTCCAAACCCACCTGTATTGGCATAAGGATTGTCGAGTTCAAAATCGTATTGCTTTTTCTTTTCTTCATTACTTAAGGTGTCGTAGGCGACATTGATGGTCTGCATTTTTGCTTCAGCATCGGCTTCTTTACTCACGTCAGGATGATATTTACGTGCGAGTTTTCGATAAGCTTTCTTAATTTCGTCTGGTGTCGCATTTCTAGAAACACCTAAATCTTCATAATAATTTTTTGCCATACTTAAGGTCATTATTTTGTTTAACTTTATTCTAGTTTTATGCCTTTTTGGCTGCAGATGGAAGAGCAACTTAGTGTGGTTATTGTTTCAAAACTTATCTAGCACAAAAGCCCACTTATTGCTGATAAAGGTGGTGTTTCATGTTCTATGGGCTTTGTGTGTTCGGGTTGGTGCTTTGGATAAGTAAATGACGATTCTAAATAGCTATTCAACCTTTTAATTTATAAAACTTGCTGATTATGCTTTGAATTTTAATTGGAAAAAAAGAGCAAACTGAATTTGCTCTTTTCTTGGTAAAAATCGATAGTTAAATTTCTGCAAACTTAAACCATTCAGATCTTAATAGATTAACTCAAATGCTCACCAAACAGATTCAAAGCTTCTTTTGCAGTGAACTGATATTTTTTATTGCAAAATTGGCAATCCATTTCAATTGGATTTTGAATTTCTAGGGTTTCTTTGACCGCATCTAGACCAATCTGGATCAATGCATTTTTGCATTTATCGCGTGAACAGGTGCAATTGAATTGAAGCTGTTCAACGTCTGGCAGACGAACTTCTTCTTCATTGTATAAACGGTAAAGAATTTCTTGTGCGGTTAAATCCGTCAATTCTTCAGGCTTTAAGGTCTGCGTCAACATAATCAAACGTGGCCATAAATCTTCATCTACACGTTGTTGTTCTTCTTCATTATTACGAGGTAATAACTGAATCAGTAATCCGCCTGCATTGTGATGGGTGCTTGCCAAGACAATACGTGTTGGAATTTGTGCAGAAAGGTCATAATACTGCATTAAACAAGCCGCAAGCGTTGGTTGATCAAGTGGCACAATCCCTTGATAACGCTCACCAAATTCAGGTTCAATATTGATAAATAAAACAGGTTGTTGCAACGTGCTGAGCACAGTACTGCTGTCTTCACTCAACATAAAATGCGGATCTTCTTCATAGTCTGCAAGTGCACGTACATCACCTAAATGGTTGCATTCAGCCATCGCCCATTTGAATGTACCTTGTGCTTGAATTTGTAAGCTAATACGTCCTTTAATTTTTAATGTGCTTGCAAGTAATGCTGTTGCACTCAACATTTCACCCAATAAAATGCGCACAGCAGGCGCATAATTACGCTGCGATAGAATCGTTTGTAGTGCTGTATCTAAATGTACAATTTCACCACGTACAGGGCTATCTTCAATATAAAAACGTTGACGTAAATCAGACATAAAATTCTCCAAATCCCTGTTTAGATGGTGGCGATATTATAAATCACAAGTTTATTTCACCTGAAAAACGGTGCATCTTAAAGTTAATTTTCGTCATCACGCATAATATTAATACGATCATGCTTGGCATGTGTGGTTTGAGCTTTTGCTGTGGGTCTTTCTAAGCCTGATTCATCCAAATCTGGAACATCTTTGTATTGTTCAGGATTGTGGTTTTCAACTTGCGCATCGCTTTCAAACAGGTGCTCAAGCTCCGAAATAAAGTCCCGATAGCTTTCAAAAAGCTTTTGCTCATCGGTATAAATACGCTGTTGACGTGTTAACAGTTCTTCATCGTAGTTTCTAAATAGCTCAACACTATCATAAGCCTCTTGTTTACTCATGCCCAGTTCACACAATGCTCGATAACCCATACCCAAGGACGTTAAATAGGTTTCACGCCAAATATGTTTAACTCCGACATCACGCAGGAGGTGCATGTGATAACGATCTCGTGCTCGAACCAATAAGGTAAGGTTTGGATAATTGAGCAAAATATGTCGCGCAACATTCATTGAATCTTCAACATTATCAATTGCCAATACAAAAACCTTGGCCTGCTCAATTCCGGCTGCACGGAGTAAATCGGGTTGAGTCACATCGCCATAATACAAAGTACCACCATAGCGTCGAACAAAATCAATTTTTTGTAAATTATTATCAATGGCGGTAAAGGTAAAATGACGGATACGCGCCAAACGAGCAACAATTTGCCCTACACGACCAAAACCAGCGACAATAAGAGCAGGGTGTTCGTTGGGAATCTCATCATATTTGGGTGCACTGTCTCTATTGATTAAGGGCAATACTTGCGTACTTACCAACCAAAAGAAGATGGGGGTCAGTACCATGGATAAGGTCACAATTAAGGTGATGGGCTCCATGATTGCTTCAGCCAGTACTTTTTCGCTTTTTGCCACGTTTAATACCACAAAGGCAAATTCACCCCCTTGGGCTAAACAGGTTGCGACCATTAAACTATTGGTCCAACTCATTTTTTTATAACGTGCAATGGCTGCCATCACGATCATTTTGATCAGAATTAAACTGACTGCGCCACCAATAATCAGTAATGGCATATCTGCAATTAACGAGATTTGTGTGGTCATTCCCACCGTCATAAAAAATAAACCGAGCAATAAACCTTTAAAGGGCGCAATACTGGCTTCAAGCTCATGACGGAATTCAGAGTCAGCCAGAAGCACACCTGTTAAAAAAGCGCCTAAGGTTGTGCTGATCCCGAGTGTATCCATCAACAACACCACACCCAGCACGATAAATAGGCCAACGGCTGTGATCAGTTCTGTTGCACCACTTTTTGCCACAAAGCGGAAAAAAGGTCGCATCACATAACGACTAAATAGAAATAAACCTGTGAACGTGGCGATAATCGCAGCAAAGTAAGCAACACCATGATGACTTGATTCGCTACCCGCTAAGAGAGGGATGATGGCGAGTAGGGGGATTGCAGCAATATCCTGAAAAAGTAAAATCGAAAAGGATTGCTGACCATGAGTGGTATTGAGTTGTTGTTTTTCTTCCAAAAGCTGTAAAACAAAGGCGGTTGAAGAAAGTGCTAAGGCAAAACCAATCACAAAACTTGCGGGGAGTGATTGTTGAAAGATTAAATAGATGGTTCCCATCAGCACCAAACCAGTAACCCCGACCTGTAAACTTCCCATCACAAAAATGGATTGGCGCATTTCCCATAAACGCTGTGGGCGAAGTTCTAAACCAATCAGGAACATCAGTAAAATCACCCCAAATTCTGCAAGGTGCATGATTTCCTCTGGATCATTGGCGATGTTAAACGCGCTTGGACCTAGAAGTATTCCTGTAAATAAGTAACCCAGTACGGTGGCAATACCGAGTTTTTTCCCTAGAGGAACCAGAATTAATGCTGCACCAAGGAAGATGGTGATTTGGAGTAACAGTGACATTCACTTGCCTTAAGTTTTTTTCTTTCTTTAGAAATTGTAGCGTGATTTTGTGATTGACTTGGAGATATTTATTGAGAAATTGTCTTTTTACCCAATAAAAATTTAAAAATGATTAGCGAGGTAAGGGGGTGGTTCTATAGGCTCACTTAACGATGACATGCTTATCGCCATGTAGTAGCTACATTGTGCATAGCTAAACGATGCAAAATGCAGAAGCGGTTTAAGTGAGACTCGGTTCATTCTCTCGATTTGTATAGCAATAAGCTAAATTAAGACTTTAACTCAACTCTTGCGGATCAACATCTATGGTGACTTTCATCGTAGAGGGTTTGCTATGTAACAGCTGTTGCCACCATTGACGAATATAAAAATGCATTTTTGCCCGATCTTGAGAAAGCAAAACCACATGGGCTTGGTAACGACCTGCTTTACGCTCCATCGGAGCTGGAATCGGTCCCCAAATATCAATTAAATTCTCTTCAGCAGTTTGTCTAAGGAGCTGCGTCATTTCAGTCAAAAACTTTAAATTTTCTTCCTGATGCTTTGAATCACAACGGATCAAAGCTGTATAACGAAAGGGTGGAAGTAGTGCGGCTTGGCGATCTTTTAAGGTTTGTTTGGCAAAGGTCCGATAGTCATTATGAATCAAGGTGTTTAATAACGGATGATCCGGTCTTAGGGTTTGTAAATAGACTTCACCCTTCATTTCACCACGACCCGCACGACCTGCAACTTGAATAATTAATTGCGCAGTACGTTCTGTGGCACGGAAATCCACACTCAACAAACCTGCATCAATATCCAAAATTGCCACTAAGGTGACATAAGGAAAGTGATGTCCTTTTGCCAGCATTTGAGTGCCAAGTAAAATGGTCGGTTCACTTTTTTGGATTTGATCATAAATCTTTTGCCAACTACCAACCCGACTGGTTGAGTCACGATCTACGCGCAAGACGGGGAAGTGAGGGAACAGCTCATTCAAGGTTTCTTCAACTTTGGCAGTTCCCATGCCAATTGGCTTTAATTGTTGTTGATTGCATTGAGGGCAAGCATCAGGCATACGATTAATCGTGCCACAATGGTGACAATGTAAATGCTGATAAGGCTTTAAATGCAGGGTAAAGTGAGCATCGCAGTTGGGGCAATTGGCCTGCCAACCACAGCTTTCACAGATAAGCACAGGGGCATAACCGCGGCGATTTAAAAAAATCAGAACTTGTTCTTTTTTCTCTAAACGTTTTTTGATTTCAGCAATCAAAACATCACTTAAGCCATGCTGTTTTTTTGCCACTTTTAAATCAATCAAATGCATTTTCGGCATGATTGCGGCACCAGCACGTTGATTTAACTCAATCCGTGTCAGCTTTTCTTGGCGAGCAAGATAATAACTGTCGATGCTTGGTGTGGCCGAACCTAAAATAATCGGGCAATTTTCTAAATGTGCACGATACATGGCCACATCGCGAGCATGATAGCGGAAGCCTTCTTGCTGTTTAAACGAAAGATCATGCTCTTCATCTAAAATAATCAAACCCAAATGCGGCAAAGGCGTATAAATTGCAGAACGTGTACCTAAAATAATAGAGGCTTTGCCCGTTTGCGCATGCTGCCATGCTTGTAAACGTTTAGTGTCATTTAACCCTGAATGTAGTAAGGCAATATTGCAATGAAAACGTGATTGGAAACGGCTGATGGTTTGTGGGGTTAAGCCAATTTCAGGCACTAAAACCAGAACTTGTTTGCCTTGTTTAAGTACTTCATGCATCACTTGCAAATAAACTTCGGTTTTACCACTCCCAGTTAAACCATCCAGTAGAAACGCTTGATATTTTTTTTGCGCTTTTAAAATCGCTTGAATGGCTTTCTTCTGATCGTCATTTGGCGTGAGTGGCATCTGTGCCAATTGCACAGGTTCTGGCGTGACATTTTGTGGTTCTAAATCACAATGAACAATGTCTTTTTTCTCAAGGACTTTGAGTGTGGCTGTTTCAACACCACTTAAATTAAGAATGTTTTCCTGTGTCCCTTTCGGGTGTAGCTTTAAAATTTTATAGGCTTCTTGTTGTTTTTCAGAACGCTTAACTTTGTCTTCGGCATGTAAGTCTAAAAGTTTCCAGATACGTGCCAATAAATTATAAGGTTTACCTTGGCGTAATAAGGTAGGTAACGCCGTTTGAATCACTTCACCGATAGGAAATTGATAATATTGTGATGACCATGTCAATAAACTTAAAACTTTACTGTCTAGAATGGCCTGTTCATCTAACAGTTCAGTAATGGCTTTGAGTTTAAAATGAGAATCCACAGGTTCATCAATCGGTACTTTCTTGACAATAACACCAATCAGATTTTGTCTGCCAAAAGACACTGCAACACGCGCACCGACTTCAGCTTGCGCATATTGTTCAGCGGTGACTTGGTAATCAAAGCAGTCATTCAAATAGACTGGAACAGCAACTTGAATACGATAAATCGTCTGTGGCGTAGCAAGGGTATTCGACATTTTTAATTTAGTGACTCATTAATTTAGTGAGGCTGTGATGAAATTGTTTCATGTCCAGATTCGGCTTGTGTTAGAGTGTAACAGTCATCTATAAACATGAATATGAATGATTTATAGGGTATGACGCAACAGCGTAATCAAAAAATTTTGGAAAACTAGAGCATAATAATGCCAGCATATCAATTTACTGCAATTGATGCTTCAGGAAAGCAGCAAAAAGGCGTGTTAGAGGGAGATTCAGCACGCCAGATTCGACAACAACTACGGGACAAGGAATTGATTCCTGTCACAGTGGATGCTGTTGAACAAAAAGATAAAAATAAAAGTTCAGGATTTTTTCAACGTAAATTCTCGGCTTATGATCTGGCCTTAATGACACGTCAACTTTCTGTTTTGGTCGCTGCTGCGATTCCTTTAGAGGAAGCATTACGAGCAGTTGCCAAACAAAGTGAAAAAGTGCATGTACAAAATCTTTTACTTTCGGCACGTTCAAAAGTGCTTGAAGGGCACTCTTTGGCTCAAGCGATGCAACAAACAGGACGCTTTCCAGATTTGTATATTGCGACTGTTGCTGCGGGTGAACGTTCAGGACATTTAGATTTAATTTTAGATCAATTATCTGATTACACCGAAAACCGCTTTGCCATGCAAAAGAAAATTCAAGGTGCGATGATCTATCCAATCATCTTGATGTTTATGTCTTTTGCGATTGTGATGGGGTTAATGACGTATGTTGTTCCAGACATTGTTAAAACCTTTGACCAAAGTAAGCAAGCCTTGCCATGGATCACTGTGGCGTTAATGAAAGCCAGTGAGATTATTCGGCAGGCTTGGCCCTTTATGCTGGTGTTTAGTGTGGTTGGGATCTTTTTATTAATTCGATTCCTGCGAACTTCTGCGGGGCACTATGCTTTTGATCGTTTAACACTCAGATTGCCATTATTTGGTAAATTATCTCGTGGTATAAATGCAGCGCGTTTTGCCAGTACCTTATCTATTCTTACCCAATCAGGCGTGCCATTGGTTGATGCTTTAAAAATTGGAGCAGCGGTGAGTAGCAATTGGGTGATACGAGATGCTGTTAATATTGCAGCAGAGAAAGTCACAGAAGGTGGAAATCTTGCAACACAATTGGAGCGTTGTGGTTATTTCCCACCGATGATGGTACAAATGATTAAAAGCGGTGAAGCTTCGGGTGAGTTAGATCGAATGTTAAGCCGTGCATCAGATATGCAGGATCGAGAAGTATCCTCATTTATTTCAACATTATTGGCTTTACTGGAACCCTTAATGTTGGTGTTTATGGCTGGTATTGTTTTGGTTATTGTGATTGCAGTCATGTTGCCAATCGTCAATATGAACAATATGATTTAAGCCAATTATTTTTATAAAGAATATATAGAGAGTAAGCAGATGCAACGAAAGATGAATAGGACTCGTCAGTCAGGTTTTACCTTAATTGAAGTGATGGTTGTGATTGTTATTTTAGGCGTACTTGCAGCATTGATCGTACCCAATGTGATGGGACGTGGTGAAAAAGCCAAAGTTGACACCACTAAAATTGCATTAAAAGGTGTAGCGGGTGCTTTAGACCAGTATAAACTGGACAATGGGCGTTATCCGACAAGCCAAGAAGGTGGTTTAGACGCGCTTGTAAATCAACCTGCAACGGCTAAAAACTGGTTACCTGGTGGTTATGTTAAAGGTGGTTATCCGAAAGACAGTTGGGAAAATGATATTCAATATGTGATCCCTGGTTCTGAAGGTCGTAAATTTGATTTATATTCGTTTGGTGCCGATGGTAAACAAGGTGGTGAAGGAAATGATGCAGATATTTATTACCAACCTTAATTGAAGATTATTTATGGGATTAATCACTTCATTTAATCGAGTTAATAAATCTTGAGTGAAGTGATAATCTTTCTTGTTTGCTAAAGTGTATTTAATTTATTGAAATATAACAGCTATTTAAAATAACGATGTTTGAGAGTTATAATAAGAATTATTCCCATATTTAATAGTTACAAGAAAGTTAAATTGTGTATAAAAATAGACTTTTTATTTAATTAAAAGCTTGCATAATAGTTCTCAGGGCAATCTGAATTGCTTAGGAGGATGAGATGAAAGCATTATTATTACCAGATGAAATCAGCCAATTTCATTGGACTATGCTCAAATCTGTTCTTTTAATTTTGAGCCTATTACCGATTAGCCAGTTTTTTCTCAATATTTGGCAAGTTGCCGATGCCAATAGCCAGATCATGATTGGTTTTATGGCGATTAGCGTATTTAGTGCATTATCTATTATTAGTTTTTATAATGCCTTAAATTTGACAGTATTTCAGTTAAAAACTGAATTCTCATCATTATTAGAACAATATTTAGTACGTTCATATCGTTATGTGCCAATGTTATTTTTAGCTGCAATGATGTCTTATTTGGTGACTCAACTTTAGTTGAAATATCATGGAAAACCGAGGGTATAATCCTCGGTTTTTTTGCACTACAATTTAATGATTCAGGTTTATTCAACTAAGTCGGCTGAACCAGGCTCATGGTGATTTTGCGCACAATAGGTAAGATAAACAGTAACACTGGAAAGGCAATCAGCCAAGAAATCCCCCAAGCTGAAAGCCATGTGTATAGCGAAAAATTCTCAAAACCCATGCTTCTGAATGTACTGATACATGAAACAATAAATGTCATGATAATAGACAGTAACAAAGGTAAAACAATCGCTGCATAGCGATGTGGAATCTTTTTAAAATTAAAATAAGATGATTTAGAATTTTGCATTTTTTACTCCGTAAACCAACAAACGCCAGTGCCGAACCAAAATATTAAAATCTTGATTTAAATAGCCCCAAGCCTTGTTGGAGATATGTTGGCACGTTGATTGACGTAAACGTTTACGACTTTATGATCAGCGAAAATAATTTAGCATAAACTTGAAAAAAATATAATAAAAAATGCGCCGAAAATATTTTCAATTTCGTTTTGATAGGGCTTGGATTGAGTCTGGATTGAACATGATTGTCTTTTTAACAGGATCATTTGTCTGTTTTGTATAAGGTTGATCGCTTTAAATTTATCTAAAATGATTTTATCTCTTGAGATGAATTGATAAAAATACGAGGACTCAGCAATGCAACAAATAGAATGGAATGATTTTCTTAAAGTAGAGTTACGGGTAGGAAAAATTATTCAAGCCGAAGTGTTTGAGAAAGCGCGAAATCCTGCTTATATTTTGCATGTTGATTTTGGTGAAGTGCTTGGTGTAAAGAAATCGAGTGCGCAAATTACCAACCTGTATCAACCTGAAGATTTAATTGGGAAGCTTGTGGTTGCTGTTGTGAACTTTCCAAAAAAACAAATTGGACCGATTCAATCAGAGTGTTTAGTGACGGGTTTCCATAATCAAGATGGGCATGTGACGTTGTGTGTGCCTGATGCAAATGTGCCATTGGGCACAAAGTTACTTTAATGATTGAATCAAGCGCTTTGTTGAAGCTAACCTCATCTCCTTAAACCAGAGATGAGGGATTCAAGCATTAACGTCTAGATTTAAAGCTAATATCGACTGCTTTCGGTCGATAGATCCAGCCTAAAATTAATAATAAGAGGGATAGCAATAAAATAGGGTAATCGCTAAAGCGGGTGTACCAAGTTTCACCTTGCATGGCTGGTAAATCACCACGAAGCACAGCTTTTTGATCTACAGGGGCTTGTTTTACAATATGCCCATTGTGGTCAATAAATGCTGTTACGCCTGTATTGGTTGCACGAATAAACCAACGTCCATTTTCCTTGGCACGCATTTGCACCATTTGAAGATGTTGTAATGGGCCTGCTGTACCGGTGAACCAAGCATCATTAGAAACAGTCACTAAAAAGTCACTATTAATCGCATTTCGTCGAGTGAGATTCGGATAGGCCACTTCATAACAAATGGCTGCAGCTAAATCATGTCCTTTAATATTAAAAGGTTTCTGATTGGATGCACCTTGGGAAAATCCACTCATGGATGGATCATTTTGTAGCGCAGGTAACACCCAAGCCAATAATCCTGAAAGTGGAATATATTCACCAAAAGGCACCAGACGTTGTTTTTTATATAAGCCTGAAGAATCCGCGCCAGAAGCCATCATACTGTTGTAGTACATTGGATAGCCATTTTTCTGCGATTCTTTTAAGTCCCAATAAGGAATACCCGTTACCCATGCTGTGCCTGAACTTTTGGCTTGTTGATCCATCATATCCAAGAATTGTTGAATATCTGTTTGGAACAGTGGAATCGAGGATTCTGGCCAAATAATCAGATCACGCCCCCATTCAGTACGGCTTAAATTGACGTAAATTTCTAAGGTTTTAACCTGATATTCAGTCAACCATTTTAAATCTTGCGGAATATTGCCTTGAATCAAAGAAACGGAGAGCGGCTTTTCTGCTTTCGGTTGTACGAAAGTGATAAACGATGCGCCCCATGCGCCAAGGATTAAAATGATTGCAGGAAAGATCCAAAAGACTTTTCTATTTAAAATTTCAACCAATGCACAAGCAAGGATAATCACAACAAAAGATACTGCAAACACACCAAAAAGTGGAGCATAGCCATCTAAGAGTCGTTCAGTGAATGCGTAACCTGCAAATAACCATGGAAAACCAGTAAAGACCCAAGTCTTCGACCATTCAAAAATAACCCACAAAGGAGCGAAAGTTAATGGCGTTTCAGGAAAGAATCTACGATATACCCAAGTCTGAATCGCGGTAAAAAGCCCCATGACAATGGCCATGATGGCGATCATCAAGACACTTAATACAGCATTGGTATCTCCATACACATGAATCGATGTATAGAGCCAGAATGCGCCAACAAACCATAGGCCAAAACCATAGCTTAAGCCAATCGCAAATGCTTGGCGTGGTGTACGGCTTTTTAAGCAAGCATACAGCAGCGCAGGCGATAAAATTGCCAACCACCACCAATAATAAGGCGCCAGTGCTAAACTGAACACTGCGCCTGACATTAACGAAATCAATAATGGGAAAATGAAGGGCAGCTGTTTTTGTTGTTGTGATGAATTTAACAGCTTGTCAAAGTATGCTCTCATTTATGTACAGCTCGAATCAGATGAATAGTGCGTGCATCTGCTTCAATAATTGTAAATTCCCAATCTTCAAGCTCAACCACTTGGCCTTGAAGATCACTCACTAGACCAATTTCTTGAAGCAGTAATCCGCCCATAGTCTCTACTTCATCGTCAGGAAATTCAGCATCTAAAACATTGTTAAAATGTTCGATTGGTGTAAGTGCTTGCACAATCCATGTATTGGCTGTGGTATGGGTTGTATCTGGAATGATAAATTGCGCTTCTTCGTCAACGTTATCATGCTCATCTTCAATTTCGCCGACAATCTCTTCCAGAATATCTTCTAAAGTGACCAGACCTGCTGTTGAACCATATTCATCAATTACAATGGCAATATGGGTTTGAGTGTTTTTTAACATTCTCAAAACTTGGTCGGATCGTGCACTTTCTGGGACAAATAATGGCTGACGCATTAACGCATGCACATCGACAACAGATGAGCGATCAGTTAAAAAGGGTAAAAGATCTTTAGCAAGTAAAATACCCACCACGTTTTCAGGCTGATCAGAAGAGAAAACAGGGAAACGTGAATGTGCGGATTCAATAAGAATATCTAAAATATCAAGAAGTTGATCATCTTCTTGCAAACTGACCATCGCTGTGCGCGGAGTCATGACTTCACGGATTTTTGTTGCAGGAAGGTCTAATACGCCTTCTAACATTGCAACAGTATCGGGTTCTAAAAAACGACGTGAATCTTGTACTAATTTTAGCAGTTCATCCCGGGTTTCTGGCGCTGTTCCTAACCATTTGCGTAAGCCACGCATTCCCCACGATGGGCCTGATTCCTCGTGCATGATCTTTCCTAAAGACGCTTAATATCTAGTAAATGTTTTTTTATCATACCGAAGAAAACACAGATGTCTATCTATTAAATAAGGTAAATAGATGAATGTATGTGTCATATTATAGATATATTGCAAGCCTTATTCATTATTTGAGTTTGTGTTAAAATTATTGATTGATTTCGCTTCTTTTTGAGAATAGATAATGTCTGAACCGATGCCTACAGCAAGCATTCAATTAAACACGCGTGGACTACGTTGTCCTGAGCCTGTAATGATGTTGCATCAAGCAATTCGTAAATCTAAATCAGGTGATGTCGTTGAAGTATTTGCAACTGATAATTCAACCTCTTGGGACATTCCTAAATTTTGTATGCATCTCGGTCATGAGTTGATTTTACAAGAAGAAGTACTAGATGATGCTGGAAATAAGGAATTTCATTATTTAGTGAAGAAAGGTTAAAAGATCATGATGGGTGGAAATCAGTCTATGTTATATGTAATGATTTCCCTTTTATTGATTTAAGAATATTGAAATTTATTTAGTCTGTTTTTAATGGCTAATAAATTTATGTTATATGTAATTTATTGAATTTTAATAATTATATTATGGATATTAAATCATTTTACAAAATTAAAAATGACAGAATTTTGACTTATGATTATAATCTAAACATATTTTTTAATAATAATTAACTCATTCAAATGAACAGCTTAGTAAATAGCATTTATAAAATATTGGATCAGCTTGGACTAAACGCACAAAAACGAGCCTTGCATATCCAATTTAGCAATACAGACTTAAACAACCAAGTCTTCTTACAACGTATAGATGGACAACATGGTCTAAACCAAGGTGTGTCTGTTGAACTGATTTGCCTTGCCACTTCGGCTGTGATTCCCCTTAAACAATTTATCGGTAGCCAAGTGGCCATTGATCAAGTCACAGATCATGGACAACTGTTTCGTAGCACAGGGGTGATTACTGAGGCCGCACAAGGGCAGAGTGATGGCGCACTCACGCTATATAAACTCAAACTCGAAGATGCCACTTCACTGTGGCATAAACGCCGTAACAGCCGAGTGTTTATGAATAAGTCGGTTGTGCAAGTCATAGAAACGCTGTTTAAAGAATGGCAAGACAAAAGCCCACTGTTTGCCTCCAGTCTAAGCCTCGACAAAAGTGGTCTTAAAAAAGATTACGATATTCGACCATTCATTATGCAGAGCAACGAAAGTGACTATGCATTTTTAAGCCGCTTGATGCGCAGTGAAGGGATTAACTGGTTAATTGATGAAGCGCAATTGATTGTGCCTAATTCTGCGACTCAAATTCAGCCACAAAAACTGCGCTTGGTGGATGACAATAGCGAATACAAAGCGCTAGAACGAAGAAAGATCCGCTTCCATCGCAGCAGTGCCACAGAACAACAAGACAGCATCACCAGCTTTATCGGGCAACGTAGCTTACAACCCACTGCTGTCCATGTACAACGCTGGCAAGCAGATGCGTTAGAGCAAGAAGAAGGTGCAGGCAGTGTTCAAAGCAAACACCAGCACAGTCAAAATCAGAACAATGCCAGTCTCGGTTTAGAACAAGCTTGGCATATCAGTCCAGCATGGATTCAAGACCTAAATGGTGAAGATCAAGCAACCGCGTCAAATAACAATCAGATTGAAAAGATTAACCAAAACCTCAGTCATTATTACGATGCTCAATCCAAGCAATTTATAGCCAACTCCACTGTACGTGATGCACAAGTAGGTTACTGGTTTGAGTTAAACGAACACCCAGAAATAGATCAACACAGTGGCTCAGACAAAGAGTTTCTGATCACGTCAAAGACATTCTATAACCAAAACAACTTACCCAAAGATCTGAGCGAGCAAATCAATCGCTTGCTCCAACAGAGCAATTGGGTCAATTCAAATGTAGACTCAAACAACCCAGAGCGCCAAGCCAATCAATTGGTACTACAACGTCGTAATATCACCACTGTTCCTGAATACCACCCACTACAACACCGCCCTAGTACCCATCCACAACGAGCCAAAGTGGTTGGGCCAAGTGGAGAAGAAATCCATGTCGATGAATGGGGGCGCATTAAAGTTCGCTTCCTATTTACCCGCAATGAAGATCATAGTCATGATGGTGGTGCAGGGAGCAATGACAACGACACCGATTCCGCTTGGGTGGATGTACTGACCCCGTGGGCAGGTGAAGGCTATGGTGCGCGGTTCTTACCGAGGATTGGTGAGATTGTGGTGATAGATTTCTTTGATGGTAATATTGACCGACCATTTGTGGTGGGGCGGATCCATGAAGCACAACGAAGTCCAACTAAATTTGATGACAAAGGCCAATTGCCTGACACCAAAAAACTGGCAGGGATCAAAAGTCGAGAAGTTAAAGGTAGTGGCTATGGCCAACTGAGATTTGACGATACCACTGACCAAATCAGCAGTCAGCTACAAAGCAGTCACGGTGCGAGTCAACTTAACCTCGGTAACCTGAGTCATCCTAAAGAAACTGATACCAGTGAAGGACGAGGCGAAGGCTTTGAACTAAGAACAGACCAATGGGGAGCAGTGCGTGCAGGGCAGGGTCTACTACTGAGTACCCATGCTCAAGATTCAGCCTCAGGTAATCATCTTGATGCAACAGCCGCGAAAAGTCAGTTAGAAAGTAGTCTAAATAATTCTAAGGCCTTAAGTGAAGTTGCCAAAAATCAGCAAACTGATCCTTTAGAAAATTTAGATCATTTGAAATCTTTTATTTCTTATTTGGAAAAAGATGAATCCAGTGAAGCAAAAAGCCAAGCAGATACCTTTAAGCAAGCTCTCATGTTATTGGCCTCACCCAATTCGGTTGCGCTTGCTACTAATGAAGATCTACATCTTTCTGCCGATCGACAAATCTATGAAACTGCGGGTGATAGTATTCAATTGAGTACGCAAAAGAATTTAGTTGCACATGCACAATCAAAGATCAGTCTTTTTGCGGCACAAGAAGGGGCAAGATTATTTGCAGGGAAAGGTAAGGTTGAAATCCAAGCACAAGGCGATGGTGCGGATTTGATTGCGCGTAAAGGTATTCAAATTATTTCGACGGAAGAAAAAATCGAGATTAAAGCGGATAAGAAAATTATTTTGATTGCAGATGGTTCGCAAGTTGAAATTAGTAGTGCAGGTGTTTTACCGACCACTGCGGGTAAGTTTGAGAGTAAGGCGGGGCAGCATAAGTTTTTGGGTGGGCAAAAAATAGATGCAAAAATAGAAGAGTTACCACTGTTAGGCTTAAATTATTTAAGTTTTTTTGCTACTGATAAAAAAGGAAATAAGTTACCAGCTGGAACGGGTTATGTTTTATATGGTTCAGATGGTAGTGTAATGACTGGTAAATTATCTGAAGATGGATTTATTAAGACTCCTCCATCAAGTGAACCGAAAGAGTATACAATTATTCTGGATGACCCTCGATTTGATATAGAAAATAAAAATATTGAGGAGGATGAATTGTGATAACTGCCAGATTGAAATTAGTCGTTGATAGTCCAATTCTTTGGCCACATATTAAGTATAGAATGTTTAGTTTAAAACGAGGCTGGTTAGATAGCTCTCCTCAAAGTTTTGAAGTGAAAAATAATGGTGCGTATGGAATAACCAAAATTTATGATTGTTTTAAAGACGAAAAATTGAGTTGTGAAGTAGTATATGGACCTAATAAAAAAGTAAATTTTAAAGTATTAGCATTAGAAAAAGGTTCATTTGATCAATCAACACAAAAACTTCCTAGCTCAACCTCAACACAAAATCCAGATTTTTCAAATAAAAGCGATGTTAAAATTCCACCAAAACCTATACCCAAGGCAATTATTTTTTTTATAGGTGGGGCTGGGGATAAAAAAGCATATGCAGGGAGTGGGCCAAATAGAAATGTTATATATGTGCTAAAAGATTATTATAATCAATCAGCTAAGGAGCTTACGGAAGTTGAAAATGAATTGGTGATTGCAAATCGAGGAGAAACTTATTTAGGGTATTATGAAATTTATAAGATGAAAGATATTCAAAAAAATGTAATCGAAAAAATACCGAATAAAGATGTTTTAGTCTATATTATTGGTCACAGTTTAGGTGGATGGAATGGAGCACATCTTTCAAGTATTTTAACTAAACAAGGTTATAAAATAGAAATGCTTATAACATTAGATCCTGTAGGAACAAATGTTGAAGTTAGTGTAATATCAGATATTTATTGGAAATATCCTGTAGTTAATGCAAAAACATGGATTAATATAAGTTGCTCACCGAAAAGTTATAATTTTAGTGATCTTGTAGCAGATGTAGGGGGACAATGGAGACCCAAAAAGGGTCCTACGTATAATGTAGAAACAACAGCTAATCATGTGGATGCAGAGTTAATTTTAGACACAAAAGTAGTCGGAGATTTAACTGGATTAAATTTATTAATGGCTTCTCTAAAGAGTAATTTGAAATGAAAAAAATAAATAAATTTAAATTTTTTTTAGCTTTGTTATTCTTAAGTGGGTGCACAAACTCAAATGATATCATTATAAAATATAGTGATGCCAGCTTGGATTCTAATAATAATATTAATTTAAAGTTTGAAGCTAATAAAGATTTTTCAAATCGTGGAAGCAATGAAACTGGTAGTTACATATATTGTGCATTAGATGATACTTTTAATGTAAATAATGGAAATTTTGAACCTGATGAAAACTTAAATGCTTTGGAAGGAGTGATTTCAAGAACTGAGCATGCGAAGTTCAATAAACAAACACAAATGTATAGTTACAATGTCCTTTTAATGCATACGAAAAAACCTGAATTTTCAAATGTTAAAAGAAATATTAACTGTAAGGTTTTTACAGCAAAAATTTTTGGCGGGCTTAAACACTCTAATGTTATTGAAATACCTTATAAAATATTAGCGAAATAGACTTAATTTAGAAATGAAAATTATATATTTATTTCCAATATTTTTTATATTAGGCTGCAGTCATCAAATAAAGATTGAACCTAATAGTTTGCCAGAAATGAAGTATGGCGAGAAATACGATAATAGAATAGAAATTGAGAAGCTAAATATATTTGGTGAACTTGTTATTAAAACAGATTTGCCTGATAACTCAGGTATTAATATAGAAAAAGTAGGGGAGAATGACTTTCTTTATCAAAATTCTATAAGAATATATGGAGTACCTAAAGTTAAAGGTAATTATTATATTTTATTAGATGGTAATTTTAGAGGTGGAACTTTTGGTGGGATGACTAATTTTAAGAAAAAATATGATGTCATCATAAAATAACACATAATGATTTTACGCAAAAAATAAGCTTATTTGGATAGTATTAGAGTGGTGAGTGATTTCTATCAATAGAATAAAAGTGTTAATAATAAAATAACATTAAATCCAAGAGCTTTATTTGTAGATTGGATTGCAATGAGAAGCTTAAGAGATTCAGTAAGTTAAGTATTTAAAGATAAAAAACCCGCCGAAGCGGGTTTATTGATTTACATATTCGGGTAGTTTGGACCACCGCCACCCTCAGGTGTTACCCATGTGATATTCTGAGATGGATCTTTGATATCACAAGTCTTACAGTGAACACAGTTCGCAGCATTAATCTGGAAGCGCTTAGAACCATCATCATTTTCCATAATCTCGTAAACACCAGCAGGGCAGTAGCGTTGAGCAGGCTCATCCCATTTCGGTAAGTTGACATTGACTGGAATTGAAGCATCTGTCAGCTTTAAGTGCGCTGGCTGATTTTCTTCATGTACAGTATTCGATACAAATACAGAAGATAAACGGTCAAAGGTTAATTTACCGTCTGGCTTTGGATAAGTTGGTTTAAATGTCGCAGCATCTACAGTTTTTAATGCACTAAAGTCAGGTGCAAGGTCATGTAGGGTAAATGGCACTTTAAAGATATTTTGATCGATAAAGTTAAATGCACCACCCATCCATAAACCGAATTTATGCATTGCTGGGCCAAAGTTACGTGAACGATGTAACTCTTCTTTTAACCAACTGTTGTTGAATTTGTCAGTATAGGCAGTCAATTCTTTAGCAAAGAAATCTTCGCCTTCAGCGACACGCGCAACCGCTAAATCACCACCTTTCTCATGACCTGCTTGAATTGCTTCAAATACAGCTTCACCGCACAACATACCCGATTTCATCGCAGTATGAGAGCCTTTGATTTTAGCAAAGTTTAAGAAACCAGCATCATCACCAATTAAGCAACCGCCTGGGAAGGTCAATTTAGGTAGTGAGTTTAGACCACCTTTAACAACTGCACGTGCGCCATAAGAAATACGCTTACCACCTTCAAGATATTGCTTGATCAGTGGATGTGTTTTCCAACGTTGCATTTCAGCAAAAGGATACATGTGTGGATTTTCATAAGATAAATCGACAATCATACCCAAGGTCACTTGGTTATTTTCAGCGTGATATAACCACCAGCCGCCCGAAGAACCCGTTTCTGCCAAAGGCCAGCCTGAACCATGCATCACTAAACCTGGTTTATGTTTTGCAGGGTCGATTTCCCAAAGTTCTTTGATCCCGATACCGTAATGTTGCGGATCAGCATCTTGATCTAAGTTGTATTTTGCAATCAGACGTTTACCAAGGTGTCCACGGCAACCTTCTGCAAAAATTGTGTATTTTGCATGAAGCTCGTAACCAGGGGTAAAGTTATGAGTAGGTTCACCATCTTTACCAATACCCATATCACCAGTTTGGATGCCTTTTACAGAACCATCTTCATGATAAAGGATTTCTGAGGCAGCAAAGCCAGGGAAGATAGAAACTTCTAACTCTTCCGCTTTTTGACCTAACCAACGCACTACATTACCCAATGAAATAACATAGTTACCATCATTGTGCATGGTTTTAGGAACCATCCAATGCGGTGCTTCTTGTGACTTTTCAGCAGACATGAGGAAATAAGTTTTGTCCTCAGTCACAGGTACATTTAAAGGTGCACCTTGTTCTTTCCAGTCAGGGAAAAGTTCATTGATTGCACGCGGTTCAAGTACAGCACCAGAAAGGATATGCGCACCAACTTCAGAGCCTTTTTCAACCACACAGACGGAAAGGTCTGGAAGATTGTTTTCAAGAGCTAATTGACGAATTTTAATCGCAGCAGAAAGACCCGCAGGGCCTGCGCCTACGATCACTACGTCAAACTCCATCGATTCGCGTTCGATGTGTTCCATGTAGGACTCCTCATATTTCTAAGGGTGGCAACCGTGAGCATTTATTGGGAATTAATAAATCGGTGCTGCCATGAGTGTTCTAAAAATTCCGTGATACGAATTAATGCTCGTACCAATAATATATTTTGCGCTAGTATAGTTAGAAACCTTAATCTAGCCAATTGGCTGAGTCGTATTATTTTTAAGTCAGCAAGGCATAAACCATGGTAAATCAAAATAATTCAACATCAGCGGCTCAAAATCAGCCAGATTCTGATAATAAAAACTTAATGAGCATTGCACAATACTTAAAAGATGTACAGGCGGGTCACAAAAGGTCAATACCCCCTTTAGAGCAGTGGCAGCCAAAGCATTGTGGCAAAATGGATTTGACGGTAAAAGCCAATGGAGAATGGTGGCACGAAGGTCAATTGATCAAACGCCAAGCGCTTTTAGACCTGTTTACAAAAGTACTTTGGAAAGAAGACGGAAAGTTCTATTTAAAAACCCCAGTTGAACAGATTGAAATTCAAGTTGAGGATGAACCTTTATTGGTCAATCAAATTGATCAAGTGAATCTCGATGGACAGGTCTATCTACAAGTTACCACCACCAATCAAGACATTACACTGATTGATCCAGAACACCCTATTTTTATGCGTGAATATCAAGGTGAGTTAAGACCTTATGTACATGTTCGTTTCGGGATAAATGCCTTGATTCAACGTTCTGCTTTTTTCCATCTGATTGAATATGGGAAATTGCTTGAAAATGCACAAGGAGATACCATTTTATCTTTAGAAAGTGGTGATTTTCACTTGCAATTAGGGACTTGAGGTTTAATCTTGTTAATTATTTTTACCGTATGCCAATAGTGGATCAAATGAGCGCGATTCTTCCTCTCTCTCCTCTAGAAAATCCAATGCCAAAAGCCTTGGCAGATGCCCCGATTGGTATTTTTGATTCAGGTATCGGTGGGCTTTCTATTGCACAGGAAATTGCCAATTATTTGCCAAATGAACGTATTGTTTATTATGCCGATACTGCACATGTCCCTTATGGCCCCCGTACGGATCAAAATATCCGTGAATTAACTGCACAAGCAATTGAATGGTTATATCGTCAAGGTTGTAAAATCGCAGTTGTAGCATGTAATACCGCTTCAGCATTTAGTCTGGATTATTTACGTGATCATTATGGTGAAAACTTTCCTATTGTTGGACTGGTGCCTGCTTTAAAACCAGCAGTGCTACAAACCCAGTCTAAAGTGGTTTCAGTTTTGGCTACACCTGCCACTTTTCGTGGAAAATTGATCAAAGATGTGATGCAGCGTTTTGCAGAACCTGCCAATGTTGAAGTACTGACGATTACCAATCTTGAACTGGTTCCCTTGATTGAATCTGGACGTTATAACAGTTTGGAATGCAAACATAGCCTGCAAAAGGTTTTAGATCCAGTCATTGCCAAAGGTTCAGATTATTTGGTGTTGGGCTGCACCCATTACCCTTATTTAAAACAGAGTATTCAAGAATTATACGGTCCACAGCTTAACTTAATTGATTCTGGATTAGCGGTTGCACGACAAACGGCGCGTATATTGTTAAAAAATGAGTTAATATCAAGCAACTTGCAAGAAAAAGGGGTGCGTTTACAATGTTTTGTGAGTGGGGGAAATGCAAAACAATTAGAAAATGTCATCAAACATCTAATACAACCAAAAATTACATGGTCTGTAGAAAATATTGTTGAAAAACTCGGCTAATTCTTTCAATATTGAACAGATTTAATATATTTTCATAAGTGTAGGGCATATCAAACTTAAAGCTCATGGATGGATTTAAGTAGGGTGTGACAAGAATGGGTTAACCTATGCTCGATAAACGGTATCAAGTTTTTATTACAACATCTGGCAAAGAAATGCAGCCAGAACGGATGGTCGTGTCACAAACCCTTATAGGGATGGGGTTTTTTTCTTGGGGATTAGAACAACGGACACCATTAAGTACCGCATTTGCACGTCGTCAGATAGATGACTGTGATTACGTTTTATTGTTGTTGGGGAGTCAATATGGTGAGCAATCTGTTTCAGGGGTGAGTTATCTACATCTTGAATATATTTATGCGGTGACCAAACAGAAACCAATTATTGTATTTATGCATGAGAGTCCTGAATTTCGCGAACCGCATTTAAAAGAAGAAAGTACGCTGCTAAAAGAAAAGTTTAATGAATTTAGACATCAACTACAAAAAGAAGTTGAGCAAGTCGTTACTTATCGAACTTTACGAGATTTAGAACTTGCGGTACGTTCATATATGCCACAAATGCTAGAGCGCTATCCTGTTGTAGGATGGGTAAGACCTCAGAATATTCAAGTCTTACAAGATGAGATTGATCGTTTAAAAGCAAAGTTGGCGCATGTTTCCGTAGAGCAAGGGAAAAAAGAAGCAGATCCATTTTTAACTTTACCCAAAGTTTCATTGCATGAAGTGTTTAATTTTGATTATCGAATGCATGCCTATCAAGATGGTAATTTTAAAGAGTTATCGCCAGTGCGTGAGATGACTTGGGCAGAGCTGTTAAAAATTTTATCGGTTGAATTTAGACAACCGACGTCTGAGGATTTTTTCTCTAAAGTCTTAAACGAATATTTGAATAATACGGGTTTAACCGACGCACAAGTGGTGATGCCACGTGCCCATGCTGTGTCTAGAGCGCAGATTAATGTGCGTTCCTTGCATACGATTAAGCAGCAAGTCCGTCAAAATGAATGGATCATCCCTGTGGGGCGTGATGATCGTCAGCGTATGCTATGGCAGATGACGGATAAATGCGTGAAACTGCTTGAAAGTTCACAACGTATTAGCAGTCGTTCGTCAATTTTTTAAATCAAATAAATTGAGTGAGTTAAGATAAAAAATTTTGTTTAGATAAAGACTCTGTTAAGCTGATCATTTGAGATAAACTATTCTGTAAATCGGGTGAAAATGTCTTTATCTAAACCTAAAGTCCTGATTATTATTGCTAATTTAGGGACACCAGATGCGCCTACTGCTCCAGCTGTTCGGGCTTTTTTAAAGCAGTTTTTATCAGATCAGCGCGTGATCGAAATTCCCAAAATTTTATGGGCAATTATTTTAAATGCATTTGTTCTGCCTTTTCGACCAAAGCGTGTTGCCGAAGCTTATGCACAAGTCTGGTCAAATGATTCACCGATGCGTGAAATTCTATTTGAACAAGTTGGATCATTACAAAAAAAATTAATAAGTACGAATGCTGATTTAGATTTAGATATTGTGCCAGCAATGACCTATGGGCGACCGGGTATCGATGCTGTTTTGAATGATGCGAAAACCAAGCATTATGACCATATTATTCTTTTCCCGCTTTTTCCTCAGTACTCGGCAACATCAACAGCCCCTTTATATGATGCCGTTGCACAATGGTTGTTAAAGCAACGCAATATTCCGGGTTTAAGTTTTATTCGAGATTATTATCAACACCCACTTTATATTCAGGCGCTAGCCAACAGTGTGCGTGATTATCAGCAGCAATATGGACCAGCAGCTAAACTGTTGATGTCTTTTCACGGGATCCCACAGCCTTATGCAGATAAAGGTGATCCTTATGCAGAGCGTTGTCGGATCACTGCACTTAAGGTAGCTCAGGCGTTGAATTTAAAAGACGACCAATGGGCGATCAGTTTCCAATCTCGTTTTGGCAAACAAGAATGGGTAAAACCGTATACCGACCAGCTATTGCAAGAGTGGGCAGCGCAAGGCGTCGAATCTGTTCAAGTGCTGAGTCCTGCATTTTCGGCAGATTGTTTAGAAACCTTGGAAGAGCTGGCGATTCAAAATGCTGAATTGTTTTTAAAGGCAGGTGGTCAACACTATGCTTACATTCCGGCATTAAATAGCCGTGCGGATCATATTGACTTATTTGAGCAACTTTTACAGACTCAATTGAATACACTCAAGTTTCATTTACAGGTATAGGGTTTTTTAGGAAAATTATCATGTTACAAGTCAAGATTGTACCCGTTACTGCATTCGCCCAAAATTGTTCTATTGTTTGGGATTCTGAAACCAAAGAAGCGGTATTGATTGATGCTGGTGGTGAGCCTGAGAAATTAAAACAAGAAGTTGAAGCATTAGGACTGACAGTCAAAGCATTATGGTTAACACATGGTCATTTGGACCATGCAGGTGCGGTAGGTGCATTGGTCAAAGAATGGAATGTGCCTGTGATTGGTCCGCATAAAGAAGACCTGTTTTGGTTAGAAATGATTCAAGACGTATCTGCCCGTTATGGATTTCCAATTCCTGAGCCTGTTCATGTCAATCAATGGTTAGAGGGGGGCGAAAAGCTAAGCTTAGGGGATGAAGAGTTTGAAGTGCGTTTTGCACCAGGACATACACCAGGCCACGTCATTTTTTACAATGCCAAATATGGTGTGCTTTGGACAGGAGATGTACTGTTTAAAGGTTCAATTGGCCGTACTGACTTTCCAAAAGGCAACCATCAACAGCTCTTAGATTCAATTCAGCGTGAATGTTTTACCCTGCCTGATGAAACTCAATTTATTTCAGGGCATGGTCCAATGAGTACCATTGGTTTTGAAAAGCAACACAATCCTTTTGTAGCAAGTAAAGCGGGTTAAGTATTCGCTGTCTGGCTTTATAGTAAAAATAAGAAATGAAAAATGGTGAAGTAATCAATGTTTTACTCACCATTTTTGTTTTAAATGTATATTTTATTAATGATTCAACATTTAGTAAGAATCTGTAATAGTAACGTGAATGATCTGAGTGAAAACAGTTCATAGAACGATGCTGTTTATGCTCATCTTTAAATAATTCCTGCAAAAGTCATTCATCTCATCATTGAAATAATATGCGTGGAGAATGAGAAAATTAAATTACTCAATAATAGTGTTAAATTGATTTAAATCACCGCTCCTTTACCATTTCTAATTTGACTAATAAGATGACTATTGCAAATAGAATTCCAACTACGATAAGAGAAAAATCGAGAGCATATACTCCAATAAAAGTAAAAAATGCACATAAAATTGCAAGGATGGCGACAAAAAATTTTAAGCCTATAGGCACCTTAATACTCCAAGTTTCATTATAAATTGAAACTAATCAGATTTTTATATATAAAGTGTGAAATGAAACATGCAGTATCATATCGCTATACAGATCCAAAAATAAATAGTTATTGTAAAGTTTAAGTATAATTTTATTTAATTGTTTCTAATGAAAAGGGTGCGTTTAAGTATGTTAAGTCAGTGATGATTACATAAATTTGTCACACAGCTTAAGAATCCTCTGCTTGCGGTGCGTCTTCTGTAGGTAGGGTATATTCATCATTGGCCCATGCACCTAAATCAATCAGTTTGCAACGCTCAGAGCAAAATGGACGGGATTCATTACCTTCCCATGTAGAAGGCTCACCGCAGCGAGGGCAAGGAAAAGTTTTAGACATATGGAAATCCTCATTTAAAAAAAGCAAAAACCGTAAAGAGTTGTTAAACTTGTGAACGATTTCTTGTTAGTTTGATCTGATTATGTCGATTCGTCAATTTCAAGCACAGCGTATGCATGCTCCTCGTGATTTTCAATGTATTGAAAATAACCCAATTTGTGTAGAAATTGGGGCTGGAAAGGGCAAACATGCCTTGCTCTTTTCTGAACAGCACCCTGAACTGAAATTGATTGCGATAGAAAGAACCCGTGAAAAATTTATTGCAATGCAAAAACAGCATCAGTTGGAAGGTCAAACAAATTTAACCCCTATTCATGCTGATGCATTACCGTGGGTGGTGCATGCACTTTATCCCAATCAGGTACAACAGTTTTTTATTCTCTATCCAAATCCAGAACCGCATAATCCTGCGCAACGCTGGTTAAATATGCCTTTTTTTGAATTTCTGATTTCTAGATTATCTCCAAATGGCAGCATCACTTTAGCCAGTAATATTCCTGAATATATTGCTGAAGCAGAACAGCAACTAAAAGATGTTTGGAAGCTGCCTTATGAAAAACAAACGATTGCATCAGATTCAGCACGTACCCATTTTGAAATTAAATATTTAGAACGTGGTGAATTGTGTCAGCAATTGATTATTACTAAACCTGAGCATTATCAAACCCGTTTTGATGAGGTCGGACCACGTCAGGGTAAAAGTGTTGAAAACTTATCAGAGTCGTCTGATGTCAATTAAGAAAATTGCCATTATTGGGGCAGGACCAGCAGGTTTAATGGCTGCAGATGTTTTAAGCCAATCTACAGCTGATTATGAGGTTCATGTTTTTGAACAGAAACCTTCTGCTGCACGTAAATTTTTGATGGCTGGAAAGACAGGGCTGAATATTTCCCATGCAGAAGCATTTGAACAATTTATTCAACGTTATGATCATGCGGAATGGTTAAGACCTTGGGTTGAAAAGTGGGATGCGACTTGGATTCAAAATTGGATGCATCGTTTAGGGATTGAATCCTATGTGGGCAGTTCAGGACGAATTTTCCCTGTAGAAATGAAGGCTGCGCCTTTGTTACGTGCTTGGTTAAAGCAATTGGCAGCGCAGCACGTTCAATTTCATTATCGCCATCAAATAATAGATTTAAAGCAGCAACAACTCGAAATTCTTGATCGCAGGAACAATCAAGCACAGCTTTTGAATTTTGATGCGATTATTCTGGCTTGTGGTGCTGTGTCATGGTCACGTTTAGGCAGTGACGGTGCATGGCAAAAGTGGTTGCCTGCTTCTGAAATTGAGACATTTCAAGCGAGTAATGCCGGTGTGGTTCGGGCATGGTCGAATTATATGCAACCTGTCTTTGGTCAGCCTCTTAAACGTGTAGACGCTTGGGTGGGGAGTTCTGCAAAGACACAAGGTGATATTGTGATTACCCATTATGGGCTAGAAAGTGGTCTCATCTATAAGCAGGGGCGATTATTACGTCAGTTGGTACAGCACAATCAACCGATGTCGATTTATTTAGACTTGTTACCTGATCAAACTGTTCAACAGCTTACACAGAAATTACAGCCGTCCAAAAAGCAATCCAGTACCAACATCTGGCGCAAAGCAGGTTTAGATGCAGTAAAGGCCAATCTGATTCGTGAATTGGTAGATAAATCAGTTTGGAACACTCCTGAAAAACTCGCACAACAGATTAAGCATTTAAAAATTGAGCTTGAGGGATTTCGTCCGATTGAAGAAGCGATCAGTTGTGCCGGTGGTGTAAAGCAAGCCGTATTAACACAGCATTTACAACTAAAATCCAATCCCCATGTATTTTGCTGTGGTGAAATGCTGGACTGGGATGCCCCGACAGGAGGATATTTATTGACTGCGTGTTTTGCGACAGGGCGTGCTGCGGGTGAGGGTGTACATCAATATCTCAATAGATGAGATTAGGCAAAAAAAATGATGGTGTTTTGATTAAAAACGCGACTTTTATGCTAGTTTGATGCTATTGCCAATAGCCTTTGAAATAGGGAGATTTTCTCAATGTCTGCTGAAAAAATATATACAGGAAGTTGTTTGTGTGACGGTATTCACTATGAGATTCATGGTGAAATTGGAGCGGTGATCGAGTGTCATTGCCAACGTTGTCGTAAAGCAAATGGCACAGCATTTGCGACCAATGCGCCAATTCAAAAAGCAGATTTTAAAATTACCAAAGGTGAGGAATTACTGAAAAAATTTGCATCGACAGCAACAACAACACGTTGTTTCTGCCAAGAATGTGGCTCACCGATCATCAGTATTAAAGCAGAGACACCAGATACCTATCGTTTAAGAATTGGAACTTTAGATACAGCTTTAGAACAGAAGCCAACAATGCATATTTTTACTGCTTATAAAGCAGAGTGGGATACGATTTGTGACGGTTTACCTCAATATGATGAGCGCCCATAACTGTGTAGAAAGGGATCGAATAGATCCCTGACTTGATTGTGTTGTTGTTATTTTGCAGTTAAAGCATTGCCTTCAAATTTGATGCCATTCCAGCCATTTTGCATAAATTGGCGAATGTTCTGATGGTCTGTTGCATCAGGTGTTGCCAAAACAGCAGCATAATGCTCTGCAAATAGATTCAGTGTTTGTTGTTGATCTAAATCATTTAATTGTGCAAAAGAAAAAACTTTGGCACTGCCTTGGTTTTCTGTGGCAGCATTATACTGTTGACCATTTTGGAATGCAGTCGGTGTGTGGGTATAACGTGCTTCAATATGATTGATGACATCTGCAAATTTTGCATTGCCTGCTTGAAGTTGTTTCAATAATTCTTGAGCCATGATGTGAAAATTCCGTGTTAAATCGTGCCAATATCATAGCCTATGGTTAAATAATTCAGTAATGCTATTTAATATTTTGAGATGGGCCATTCTTTAACCATATTTGCTAAAATAACAGCATCGAAATCCATAAAAATAGGTCGGTATGAATCGTCATAATATTAAAAATCAAGATTCAAACTTTATTTTGAGCCTGATCGGTCTTTTTGCTGAACGCCCATTATTATTAAAACTACGCCGTATCTTGATGGGTTTTATTCCTTTCCTACAGTTACAAAGTCAGGTCAAGAATATTGTGTATTTGTCGTGGTTGGTGGATATAGATCAAGTTCGTTCACGCTATCCACAGCCTATTCAGTTATGGGAAAAGCAAGGGAAAACGATTTTTACCATACTGACATATCAGCATGAACATTTTGGTTTTTCTTTTTTAGGTCCATTACGCAAATTGATGCCATCACCGAAACAAAGCAATTGGCGCTTTTATATTGCCCCTACACAACAGGATAAAACGGTGATTTTCGAGCAAGTTGTGATTGACCAGCAACTTTATGTTTTGAGTGGGCGTTTGGCAAGTGATGCGATGCCAGCACAATATGCAAAGAAATTTGTTCATCGAGTCTCTGAACAGCTGATTCAAACAGAACTCGAACTTGATCCAGTTTATCAATTATCCAGCGCGGTTCAAATCAATACAGATCCGCGCTTGCCTGAGGCGTGGCAAAATTTATTCTCTTCATGGGATGAGGCCATTCAATATCTGGCTGAACAAGACCATGCATGGGTCGAATGGGGCGATCAACCTGAAAAACTATCACAAGGGGATATTGAAATGCCTTTTGATTTTAGTCAGGTTCTGCCTGCGCAAGTGCTTAATATTGCTTGCCCCTTGCTACAACAATGGGGTGTTCGTGAACAAGATGTATTTGCCTTTGTTGTGCCAACTTTGGACTTTTATGTCAGAAATGAGTTGCCACTTAAATTAGATCGTTAAGCTTCTCCATGTTAATCTGTGGATAACTATCCGCTTATACACAAGCTGCTTATAAACAAGCTGAGCTGTAAAAAATCGGATGGTGGGTAAATGCGTTTTTTAAAAAGTTTTAAGGATGTCTAAACATGAATTGGCTATTGGTCGCATGCGGTGGGGCAATTGGTGCAAGTTTACGTTATGGTGCAGGATTTATTATTTCTAAACCACATAGCCTATTCCCTTGGACAACATGGTCGATCAATATCTTGGGCTGTTTCTTGGCTGGGATTTTTTTTGCTTTTACCCAGCGCTATCCTATTTTACAGAATGAAACTCGATTATTTTTAATGGTTGGAATCCTCGGCGGTTTTACAACTTTTTCCAGTTTTGGTCTGGAAACATTCCAGCTGATTCGGCAGGGACAGTTTCCAATCGCTTTGGCTTATACTGTTTCTAGTGTGATCGTTGGTGTGATCTGTTTAGCGATTGGCTTTTATATTTTTCAAATGCTTTTATCCACAAAATAATGTGCAATATTCAAAATGAAAAAGCCTAAGCTGAGGGAAGCTTAGGCTTAGACACAACATACAGTTCAATTAACGTTTAAAACGGGCAAAGCGCTTATTGAAGTTGGCAATACGACCTTCATTGCTTGCCTGACGAATTTCACCTGTATAGAAAGGATGTGAAGCACTGGATATATCGAGTGTGACATAAGGATATTGTGTGCCTTCATATTCTTTGGTGTTTGTTGTCTTGATGGTGCTACCAATAACAAAGTATGCATTGGCATTGGTGTCATGAAATAACACTTGACGATATTCTGGGTGGATACCTTGGCGCATGGTTTTAACCTCTAATTATTTAAACATTGTGTAATGTTATAATATTACATTTAACTTGTAAAGTACTTCATTTGATACGTATTCATGTTGTATATCGAACTTGGAAAAAAGTGAGATAAAAAAGAAGCCTAAGCAGGAGGATCTGGCTTAGACTTCAAATATAAGTTTAATGTAAAGTTTTATCCTTAAAATTAGATGAAGTGCATAACGAAATTTTTTAAAATGAATGCATTGATCATGTCACTTTTAAATGAATTGGATGCAATCGACTTCAATAAAAAACATCAATACAACTTAGTCTTGTAAAGGCACCAGCTCTTCAAAGAGATCTTTTAAATTATCATTGACTTTAAGTTGAATCAGATTCCAGTATTGTCCTGAAATCGTACGATTTACCATTAAAGTATCTGGCGATGGTTTGAATACATCCCAATACTTCAATGATTTTTTCACCAGTTTGATGCCATCATGATGTGCTGAATTTTCAGCAAAATCATAATGTGTAGTCAGCGGTCGTAATAAAATTTCAAGCCATGCCTCATACAATTCTACGGGAAACTTACCTTTTTCAGCTAACGCATCTAAAACCGTTAAATGCTCTTCAATTGTCACAATATCTTGTTTTCGTGCAGCTCTGACCAAGGCTTTAAAATGAGTAATGATTTCATTGGATAAGGTTTTTACACCGCCAAAGTCGTAAATGATCACACTGCCATCTTCACGGAAAGCAAAGTTGCCAGGATGAGGGTCGCAATGGAAACGTTTTAAGAAGAAAATTTGTTGACCCAATGCCAAGATTAAGCGGCGACCAATTTCATTGCGCACAGATAAATCCCAAGTACTTGCAGTTTCAATACTTTCACCTTTTTCAAGGCTTAGGGTTAAGATGCGACGACTCGAATAGTCTGTAAACACTTTGGGAATAATAATTTTTGTGTCCAAAGCTTGATGGAATATTCTAAAAACTTGCAAGTTTTGTGCCTCAATTTCGTAATTGAGTTCTTCATGTAAGCTGTCTTGAATCTCTTTAAATAAGCGATCTTGTAATTTTTTATCTACTTTTAAAACACCCATTAAGCGTAATGCCAAACGAACCTGTTTTAAGTCACTTTCACAAGCTTCATCTACCCCAGGATATTGTACTTTGACCACAACTTCAGTGCCATTTTTTAACATGGCTTTGTGGACTTGACCAATAGATGCTGCTGCGAAGGGTTGTTCATCAAAATGCAGAAAGGTTTGATCAATCGGTTTGCCTAGCTCGCGTTCTACTTGTTGTTTAATTTCAGCAAATGGCATTGCAGGCGCTTGACGTTGCAATTTAGCAATTGCCCGTGCGACTTCAGGTGGAAAGATATCTTTATATTGCGAGGCGATTTGACCAACTTTCATCACAGCACCTTTCATTTCTCCTAAGGTATCTGCAATTTGAACACCAATATCTTGGAACAGCTTACTACGCGCTTCATTTTTTTGTTCTTCATCCGCATTAAAGTTACGAATTGAATTTGATACCGTTTTCGTCGCGATACTTGCAGTCATACTCGCAAGTTTCATAAAGCGGCGACCTGGGGTACTGGTACTTTTCGACATTCGTAACCATCCTTTAATTGGGATTAGACGTTTAATTCATTTTGATCATAGGCGACTATTGTTAAACTGCCTACTCTAATTTGTTAAGCGTTTGTTTCTACTTGGCTATTTTTAATCTTAAAATACCCAGCACGCTATCGGTTTCTTCTCAGTAGTTTTGGATTAAAATATTCTTCAATATTTTAATCGTTGTTGGATCATGAAAGTTTATCGTTATTTAACTGGTAAGGATGATGTGAATTTCTGTGCACGGGTCAGTAAAGCTTTAAATGACGGCTATGAGTTATATGGTTCTCCGACGATGACATTTAATGGGACTGATGTCATTGTCGGGCAAGCCATTGTAAAAGAGGTTGGCAATGAATCTGAGATGTCTGAAAAGTTTCAGCAAGCCTATCAGCTTCAATCTGAGTAAAATAAAGGACACTTATAAAAAAATGCTGTATTTAAACAGCATTATTTTTAGGTAAACGCATTAAATATAAACGTTTCTAATTTAAGCCTGACTCAACCTTTTATTGTTCATATACAGACGCGTCAATAATAAAACACAGGCAATGGTCAGTCCGATAATCAGTCCTGTCCATACCCCAGCGGCGCCCATATCGGTATAGCGTGCTAAATAAATCCCAACAGGGAAAGCGATGATCCAGTAGGCCAGCATGGTGATCCACATTGGGCCTTTGGTATCTTGCATTCCACGTAAACAGCCCGCAGCACTGACTTGCCATGCATCCATAAGTTGGTAGCCAATCGCAAATAAAATTAAATATATTGCTGCTTGGGAAACATCATAGTCACTGGTATAAACGGACACAATTTGAGGGCGTAGAATTAACAGGAGTAACATGGTGATGCAGGCAAATAAGGTACTGGTCATTAATCCAACTTTCTGGACTTTACGCATCGCATACCAATTCTTTTCGCCAAAATAAGTCCCTGTACGAATGGTCAGCGCTAAAGCCAATGACATCGGAATCATAAACAATTGTGATGTTATGGATAAGGCAATTTGATGTGCTGCAACGGTAACTTCACCAAGCGGACTGAGTACAATTGCACCTGTACTGAAAATACTGACCTCAAAGAAAATCGCCAAACCAATTGGTAATCCCAGTTTGAGGATACGTTTAATCAGTACGCGGTCTATTTTCTCAAACATATTTAAGGGTTGTGTGGCTTGGTAGCGTTTGGCTTTTAAAATATAGATGCTAATCGTGATGAACATGATCCACTGCAACAAGGCTGTTGCAAAACCACAGCCAGCACTTCCCAAGTGTGGAATCGGCCCAATTCCATACATAAAAATAAAGTTCAGCGGAATTTGTACCACAAGCGCAACAAGGCTAATCACTGTGACAGGACGAGGGTAGCCTAAAGCTTCGGAATAGCCCCGCAATGTTGAATACATGGTAAAAGCAGGCATCCCAAAAGCAATCGCATGTAAGAACAAGCTGGCTTTAGGTAATAAAGATTCAGGCACACCAACCAAAGGCAACAATAAAGGAATGATCTGTAAAACCAGCATGCCAATAATACCCAGCAATAAGGCAACCCATAAAGACTGACGAACAATCGAAGGGATGTTTTCTGGGGTGCGTGCGCCGTTGGCTTCTGCCACTAAAGGCGTGGTTGCGATCATGATGCCACTAAACAGCAGCATGACTGGAATCCATAAACCTACACCAACAGCAATTGCGGCAAGATCTTCGGGAGACATATGCCCAGCCATAATGGTATCAATCAATCCAAAGCCTGCTGCAGCAAACTGAGTGATTAAAATTGGGAGCATTAAGTTAAAAAGTTGCTTTAATTCAAAGCGGGTAGTTGTGGCTTTTATCGATGCAGACACAGTAAATACTCGTTTTAAATGTGCTTAGAAAATAGATTGGTTAGCGTTGTAGAGTGAGAAGCACACCTATAAAAATCACCACGCCACCTAAAAGACGTTGCCAGTTTACTGGCGTTTTATCTGTACCCAGTAGTCCAAATTGGTCAACGATCATCGACATTGCAATTTGTCCAAAAATGATTAAGCCTGACAGGGTTAAAAAACCCAGTTTCGGTGCAGTATAAATGCTCATACTGATTGCATAAACACCTAAGCAGCCACCTAGCCAAAGATACCAAGGTATCACCGCTAAACTTGAAAGGGTTGGTCTCTGTTCAGCTTGCACAATCACCAAAATAGCGAGCAATAGTGTACCAACTAAAAAGGATAAAAGGGCAGCTTGTAATGGCGAATGCAGATATTCGCGCAATTGAGTATTGATAGCGGTTTGAAAGGTCATGGCAATGCCAATACCCATGGTGAGTGGTAAAAGGAACAATAATTGACTCGATAATTTCAGCATTCTTCTTCATCTACTTTTATTGTTAATGTTCAGTCTAAAGCAAATTGATGACTTGTTCTAATCGGATGGTAGAAGTCATGTTAAAATAATCACTCTCTAAACTTGTTCTGAGCCTTCTTTGACTGATTTAACACCTCAAAATATACCTTTGTCGCTTTATATCCATATGCCGTGGTGTGTCCGTAAGTGTCCGTATTGTGACTTTAACTCACATGCTGTACCCGATGGGAAGCTCTCTTTAGATTTAGAGCAAGAATATTTATTGGCACTGGTTGAAGATTTTAAAACCCAAGTGGATTTTGCTCAGGGACGTAAAATTTATAGTGTGTTTATTGGTGGTGGAACTCCGTCATTGATTTCTGCACAAGGTTATCAGTGGCTTTTTACCCAGTTAAAAGCTTTAGTCCCGTTTGAGCAGGATTGTGAAATTACTTTGGAAGCCAATCCAGGGACGGTTGAACATGATCCTTTTGCAGATTATTTAGATGTTGGAATTAATCGTTTATCGCTTGGGGTACAAAGTTTTAATCCTGATCATCTAACAAAGCTGGGCCGTATCCATTCCAATGATGATGCTGTTTCCGCCATTCAACATGCCAAACAAGCGGGTTTTCAACGGGTTAACGTAGATTTGATGCATGGTTTGCCAGAACAGACTTTAGAACAAGCCTTGTATGACTTAAAACTTGCAGTTGAAAATGGGGCAACCCATATTTCATGGTATCAATTGACCATTGAACCGAATACGGTTTTTTTCCGCACTCAACCTATTTTGCCTGTAGATGATGTTCTGGAAACCATTCAAGAACAGGGTGAGCAATATTTAAAGGCCAATGGCTTTATCAATTATGAAGTGTCTGCATGGCGTAAAGAAAAACCGTCATCACATAATTTAAATTATTGGCAATTTGGCGATTATTTAGCGATTGGGGCAGGAGCACATGGCAAAATTACCCAAGCTGATGGCGTATACCGTTTTCAAAAAACCCGTTTGCCTAAAGACTACTTAGCCAAAGTGCCGGCTGAACATTTGCAATTGAAACGTATTGAAAAACAAGACATGCCTTTTGAATTTATGATGAATGCTTTACGTTTAAATGAGGGTGTTCATGCCCAAATGTATCCTGAACGTACAGGATTGAATTTGTCTGATTTAGATCAGGTGATTGGTTCATTAAAACAGCGTAAATTGATGTTGAATGATGAAACACAGTTGGCGTGTACAGCGCAAGGTCATGTATTTTTAAATTCTGTGCTGGAAGAGTTTCTATAAATCTACAGCACAACAATTTAGCTTTTGTTATGATCTGACTTAAAACAATAATCTATTAAAAGTTAAGGTCATCACAATGAATAAGTTTCTAATCAGTATGTTATTTGCTGTGGCAAGCCTATCGCTGGCATATGCAAAAAACGTTGTCCCTCAATTTAGCGACTATCCTGTGAAAGCTGTGTATACAGGCAAGACCGCGAAACTTGATCTTTCAGATCCAAGTGCCAATATGTTTCGTACTCGACTAAGAGATGCATTAACACAAAAACCAGATTTTGCCGGTGAATATGTCACCACCATGTGGGGCTGTGGCGGGGGATGTAGAGTCTATTCTTTTGTCAATAAACGTACGGGTCAGCTTTTAGCGGATGGCTTTGGTGGTGAGGAACGGACTGAAGATGTGATTGCAACACGTTCAAACAGCCGTCTCTTAGTCACACAAGAAGAGCATATGGATCAAAACTATGCAGTGGATCAAGTAACTACACGTTTTTATGTGCTCGAAAAAAATCGATTTAAGTTGATTAAAACCATTACTCAACCCGCTTCTAGAACTCAATAGTAGGGGATGACAGAGTTTTTTGTTGGCTTTTAAACAGATCAATTTTTAAAAGCATTAAAGCGATTGCTTAAGGGCATCTTTAAGTTACGGGTTTTTAAGACTGTGATTTCGATAAAAGTGAATGAATATCACTATAGTGCAGCTTGCACTGTTATATCTTAAAAACAAAAGAGCGCCGTAGCGCTCTTTTGTTTTTTCAGAAATTTTAAATTTTAGTAATCAAAACTAAAGTGTTCTGCATCAAGTGCCATCATGGTACGAGATGGATTCACCATAGACTCAGCATGACCTTGTGAACGTGGTAATAATTGTTCAAAGTAGAAATCTGCAAGTTTGATTTTTGCTTTATAGAACTCAGGAACTTCAGCACCGTTACCAGACGCTAATTTTTCAGAAGCGACTGCTGCTTGTTGTGCCCAGTAGTAAGCCATCATTGCATAACCAGAGAACATCAAGAAATCGACAGAAGCAGACGATACGATTTCACGGTCTTTACGTGCTGCAAGCATGATACGAACAGTCAAAGCATTCCATTGCGCACAGATCTTGGTTAAATCCCATGCAAAACGACGCATATATTTGTTACGTGCATGTTGACCACAGAATTTCAAGATTTCAGCGGTGTATTCACGAACCACTTTACCTTTAGATGAAAGCAGCACTTTACGACCAATTAAATCAAGTGCTTGAATACCTGTTGTACCTTCATACAAAGTCGCGATACGCGCATCACGTGCAATTTGTTCCATGCCATGCTCTTTGATATAGCCATGACCACCAAACACTTGCATACCCAAATTCGCAGATTCAAGCCCCATTTCTGTTAAGAAACCTTTGAGAATCGGGGTGTAGAAACCAAGCTTATCATCATATTCTTCAAATTTTGCTTGATCACCTTGTAACATTGCATCGGTCATTTTATCTGCAAGCTGAGCTGCATGATAAATCATTGCACGACCGCCTTCTGCAAATGCTTTTTGAGTCAAAAGCATACGACGTACATCGGCATGGTGAATGATTGCGTCAGCCACTTTATCTGGTTCTTTTTTACCAGATAGGGCACGCATAGACATACGGTCTTTTGCGTATGGTAACGCACCTTGGAATGATAATTCCGCGTGAGCAAGGCCTTGTACAGCAGTACCTATACGCGCTGTGTTCATGAAGGTGAACATTGCATGTAAGCCTTTATTCACTTCACCAATCAAATAACCTGTTGCGCCATCAAAGTTCAATACTGCAGTTGCAGATGCACGAATCCCCATTTTGTGTTCAATAGAACCACAAGTCACAGGATTACGTTCACCCACTGTACCTTCAGCTGTAGGGATGAATTTAGGCACAATAAATAATGAAATACCTTTGGTACCTGCTGGTGCATCTGGAAGACGCGCAAGAACGATATGGATAATGTTTTCAGTTAAATCATGTTCACCGGCAGAGATGAAGATTTTTGTCCCTGTAATTGCATAAGTACCATCAGCATTAGGTTCAGCTTTAGTTTTTACTTGACCTAAGTCTGTACCACATTGTGGTTCAGTCAAACACATTGTTCCTGACCATGTACCTGCAGTCAGGTGTGGCATATAGGTATTTTTTTGTTCGTCTGTACCAAATTGCAAAATGGTATTCATACAACCCATGCTCAAACCTGGGTACATGGTGAATGACCAGTTTGCAGTCCCCATCATTTCAGATTTGATCAGGTTTAATGACATCGGCAAACCTTGGCCACCAAACTCTTCAGGATAAGACAGACCTTGCCAGCCACCTTGAATAAATTGGTTATAGGCTTCTTTAAAACCTTTTGGTGTCGTGACTTCACCATCTTTAAAATGACAACCTTCTTCGTCGCCAGATTGATTCAGTGGAGAAAGTACATTTTCACAAAAATCTGCAGCACCTTCTAAAATCATATCGACAGTATCAGCATCGGCATTTTCGCCAATTGATAGTGTTTTATAATGTGCAGAATAGTCAAAAACTTCATTCATTAAAAAACGTATGTCACGGAGCGGCGCTTTATATGCTGGCATGTGTTTAATCCTAATTTAAAAATAGTTTTGGATTTTCAATCTATAGCTTCATTATTCATAATCATATGGGAATTACATTGATAAGACTCTCTAAAAAAATTGTCAGAAATGCGAATTTGGTAGAAAAAGCACATGTGAATTTGTTGATTTTTTGATAGTCTTGTACACTTTGTTTTTTATTGTTTCCTTGTTATTTTTATTGTCATTATAATATTCAAGTGGGTAGAACTATCATGCATTTAAAAAAATTAACATTGTGTCTATTGGGTTTGAGTTTATCGGCATGTTCTACACATGTGATTAAAAGCAATGCTTTAAATGCAGATCAAGACGCTCCGCAACGCGCAATTCAAGGTTTGAATGCCTTGTATGAATATCCGAATTTTGATTATCGTGGACAAGTCAAGGTTCGACTTGATAGCGTTCAGAAAGCCAACGCAGCTGATACAAAGCAATTAGATCCTACAATTGAAAAAAAGGTCAATCAGTATCTAAGAGATCAAAAAATTAAATTAACCGATGCACAGAAAAAAGAACTTTATCAAGCAATTGCTAAGCAAGATTCTAAGTATTCAAATCGCTTTGTTGGTATGGGCGCAGATGTTGTACAAAATATCGTGAATGATTTACAGATTCGTTATGATGGAACTGTGAATTATCGTCAGAAAATGGCATCGTTTAACTTAGAAACGCAGTATAAAAAACCCAACCTTTCTGTGGAAATGCGTGTTCCTACAGTATTGGATCTCAATAATTATAAATTTTATACCCATATTTTTTCTTTAATGCCTTATTTGGCCAATTCACAAGATCAGAATAAATATGCCTATTATGATTTTTCTAAATACAAAGATGATATTGCCAAGGTGAATGGAAAAGCCTTGGTTGAGTTTCTTAAACAATCAGGCGCAACTTCTTATTTGATTGCTTCCCCGAATCAAATTGAAAATCTCGCGGTGAGTTCAGCTGAGAAGCAAGCGGGTATCGTCGAAAAAATCCGCTTAACTACCAGCATTGAAGAAATGTTTTTGCAAGGGCAATTGTATTCTACAGTGAATCGTCAATATTTCATGAATTCAGTGCTTGGATTGAGTCCTACAAATATTGCAAAACTCTTAGATACTGCTGGAGAAAGCCATTCAAGCGATGCTGCTAACGAGGCGGCACAAGCTGCAATGAAAGCAGTAGAAGAAGCTTCAGCGGGGATCAGTACTGATGATGCGGGTGTGGTTGATGCCGCTAGTGCCATGTATCAACTTTATAGTGCAGTCAATCGTCAATCTCATGAAGCGTCTGAAGAAGAGGTGGACGCTGTTTATGCAGATGCACAAGACGCGGCTAAAAAAGCAGTTGAAGATGATGAAGACTATGCCACTAGCCAAGCTTCTGATGTTGCCGATCAGGAAGATGATAGCGTTGAAGCTGAGTCTGAAGACGCATCAGCAGAGCGTCAGAAAATTTTAACTGAACAACAATGTGAAGATTTAACAAAAGCAAAAGCTAATCCACGTTTTGGTGATGTGGAATATTGTCAGTATCATTATGAAGTTGATGTTTTAAGTGCTGAACCAAAGGATGATGCATCTTCAGCCAGTAAAGCTTTACAGCAGCAAAGTAATGCAGCGCTTGTCAAAACCTTTACAGGCTATGCCAAAGACCAGTTGGTTGATGCTCAACAATTTAAACAATTGTGGAATCAACATCATACTGAAGTTGAAGCCAGTTTGCCGCCTAAAAACAAACGTAATCCTTTAATCGTCGATCTGACTTTAGATAACAACGGTCGGGCGGTAAAAGCAGATTATGATTTGGGTGTGGATTTTGATAAATTAAATCGTAAACTGAATGTTAAGATGGATATGCAATTCCTTAATTATGGAAATGCCAGCAAGATCGATCAGAGTGTTTTACAGCAAGCCAAACCATTTAAAGATATCTTTAAAGGCAGCATTATGGAGCAAGCTGTAGGCGGTATTGCGGGTGTTTCAGGTGATCATTCAGAACAAAAATACTTAACTTTAGATGAGCGTTTAGCACAGTTGGCTGAACAGGTGTTTGCACAAACGGGTTCCTATGAAAAAACCTATAAAGCCGTATTTATTGCCAAACTGACTGCAGAAAAACCTGAGCTAATCAAACAATATTCTGCTCAAGATTTACAAGAAATTGCGACGGTCTACGCTTATTCTTATTCTGATGAAGAGATTTACAATCCGAAAGGTCAGGCTTTAAAACAGATCCAAGCTTTACAGAAAAAGCATCATTTGGAAGACGACCACCAATATGATGATGGACTTGGAAATGCTGTTGATGAGATCGTGGCTAAAGTCTGGAAAGATAAACAAAGTGTTTTAGAAATTCAGAATTTAGTCAAAAAATACAAAACCACTGAAGCCGTTTTTGCGCAATATTATATGCAGAAGTTTGAAGCGGAAAATGAGATTGAAAAAGGGCAACGTGCTGACTTTATCAAAACAGCGAAGATTTTAGCCAAGTCTTATACTGCGTTTAAACGCAATAAATTTAACGATCAAGTTGTTGCTGGCTTAGATCAAGACGCGACTGAATTTATTGATTATGATTTATTTAAGCAAACCTATCAGATCTTGAGTGATGCCAAGTTAAAGTAATTGATCTTGGTGTTGTTAAAAAGAACCTCAATTGAGGTTCTTTTTTATGGATCTTTTAAAACTGTATATCTTGATTAAAGAAAATCTTTTAAATTCGGGCGAACCCCATTCCAAATATAAAATGCTTCTATGGCTTGCCCAACCAACATCCCGAAGCCTTCTGAGCTTGGAATCTGGCGCGCTTTGGCTTGATCGATAAAGCTTGAAGGTTTGCCATAGGCCATTTCATAAGCATGGTGAAAGGTTAAAGTTTCAGGAAGAATCAGTGCATCACCCGTTAAGCTTGCCGAAGTCGCATTGATAACAAGATCAAATTGCCCATCTAATTCATCTAGGCTACAAGCGGAAAGTTCTGCTTCAGGAACAGCGCTTTGTAAATCTGCCACCAATTGTTCCGCACGTGAACGGGTACGGTTGGCAATCACAATCTTTTTAGCTCCCGCTTTTACCAGAGGGTAAACCACACCGCGAGTTGCACCGCCTGCACCAATAATCAAAATATCTGCGTTGTCTAAAGTCCAGTCTAGCGCTTTAATCGCATCGACTAAACCTTGTCCATCCGTATTGTCACCATGCAATACCCCGTTTTCCATCCAAAGCGTATTGACTGCCTTGGCGATTTTTGCACGTTCTGTCAGTTGTTGGCATAAGGCAAAAGCTTGTTCTTTAAATGGCACAGTAACATTCATACCTACACCATTGTGAGCAAAGAATTCAGTTACACTTGTGGTAAAGCCATCGAGTGGAGCAAGACGTTTTACATAGTTGAGATCAATACCAGTCTTTTCTGCAAAGGCATGGTGTAGTTCAGGTGAACGAGAGTGTTCAATCGGATTTCCAATGACTGCGAAAAGTTTACTCATGCCAAATGTCCAAGTATTGATTGTGTTGATTTTTAGAGAATGTCGACAATATACGTGAAAATGGATGACACAACCAAATTATATGCGGTTTAGCTTATGCTAAAATTTGAATAAATTGATGATTTAGAGCGTTTTTTTAATCGCGCTAAAGCTTGTTTTTAAGAGGAAGGTTTTGAGGGAAATGTTGTGCTTCAAAAATGATGCTTTATGGATTGCAAACTGACTCTAAGAAATCAAGAAAAATCATAGCAAAAACAACGAGAAAACCAGCAGATAAAACAACACTAGAAGTAATTGAGATACTGTCAGAAAGAAGGTCTTTGGAAATGATGGTGGTTGAAATGGAGCATGCTAATAAAAATAAAATACTGAATGAAAGACTAACCTTGTGATTTTCTAATAAATTCCTCATACCTACCTCTGGTTTCTACTGCTATAATATTCTTTAAACGCTAAGACTTTTTTCAAAAAAATTAAGGAAATTTTAAGGTTGGTATCTTAGCTCAAGTTTGAGCATATATTAAATTAAAAAAGTATTCTTATCGTGAATTATTCTCATTTTAATTGTGAGTAAATCTTTCAAGCGTTATTTTCTCAGAAGTATTCAGCGGTTTAAGTGAAAAAGCTATCTTGAATGAAAGATAGCTTTTTAAACGATGAAGCATAAATGGCGGGAGATTATTTTAATATCGACAACCAGTCTTTAGGCTTTAAATAATGATCAGTGAGGCATTTTTCTGGGCTATTTTCATCCCATTCTGGGCGATAAGACCAAGCTGCAAGCGGTGGCATGCTGACCAGAATAGATTCAATTCGACCACCAGTTTGTAAGCCAAATAAAGTCCCGCGATCATAAACCAAATTATATTCAACATAGCGACCACGACGATACAGTTGGAAGTCTCGTTGGGCTTGTGTAAATGATTTATCCTGATTTCTTTGGAAAATAGGCAAAATAGCATTTAAATAACCATTAGCGACCGCTTGGATATATTCAAAGCATTTTTCAAAATCCCATTGATTTAAATCATCAAAAAACAAACCCCCAATACCACGTTGTTCATCACGATGTTTTAAATAGAAATAATCATCACACCATTGTTTATGTTCCGCATAAATTTCTTCACCAAACGGTGCGCACAGATCAAATGCTGTTTGGTGCCAAGATAAAACGTCTTCATCATTTGGGTAAAAAGGCGTGAGGTCAAAACCACCACCAAACCACCAAATTGGTGCTTGTCCTTCAGGTTCTGCAACAAATAGCCGTACATTGGCGTGAGATGTTGGAACATTGGGATTTGTTGGATGAATGACCAAAGAAACACCCAAGGCTTGTGCTTTGGCTCCAGCAATTGCTGGATGTCGTTCTGTTGCTGAAGCTGGCAGTTTGGAAATGTTGATGTGAGAAAACATCACCCCGCCTTTTTCGATCACAGTACCATTCTGTAGAACACGTGAACGACCACCACCGCCTTCAGGGCGTTGCCAGTCATCAATTTCAAATGTTGCAGTGCCGTGGCCTAATTTTTCTTGTTGCTCTAGGGCAGAGCAGATTCGAGCTTGTAAATCTGTTAGGAAATCACGAACACGTTGAATATCTGCAGAAGTCGGGTTTTGCATGATCATCCTCAAAGGAGAATTGAAAAATTTTCTACATCAAAACATAAAACGCTAAAAAAACAAAACCAAGTCATCATAAAGGCATGTTTTGAACTTGGTGTGAATGAATCGAATGAGCCTAAAAAATCTTTGGATATCGCGGATACACGCTAGGCAATCCCGAGCAATTCGCTAGGTTGAAATCTATCTTTAAGCTCAGCACAATGTATTGAGGATAAATTCAATTTTTGGGTTTATTTCATTTTGAATGTTAATTGCGTATCGAGCAGTGAATATGAGTTGTTCCTTGATTCAAAAATACAATGTTGCTGGACCCCGTTATACCAGTTATCCAACGGTTCCATATTGGGAGGAGGCATCATTTTCGCTGCAACAATGGAAACAGACCTTAAAGCGCTCTTTTGATGAGTCTAATCACGTTGAAGGCATCAGTCTTTATATTCATTTACCATTTTGTGAAAGTCTATGTACATTTTGCGGATGCCATAAAAAAGTCACGAAACGGCATGATGTTGAACAACCCTATATTCAAGCCGTTTTAAAAGAATGGGACTTATATTGTCAGTTGTTAGCAGACAGACCCATCATTAAAGAAATCCATTTGGGTGGTGGAACACCAACATTTTTTTCAGTTAAGCATTTACAACAATTAATTAAGGGTATTTTAGCCAAAGCCAATATTGCGGCTGGTTATGAATTTAGTTTTGAAGGGCATCCTAATAATACCACGCGAGAACACTTACAAGCCTTGTATGAGCTCGGTTTTCGCCGTGTCAGCTATGGGGTGCAAGACTATAATGAGACTGTTCAGAAGGCCATTCATCGTGTCCAGCCCTTTGAAAATGTAGAAAGAGTGACGCAATGGGCACGTGACATTGGCTATACATCGATTTCCCATGATCTGGTTTTTGGTTTGCCATTTCAAAATTTAGCAGATGTGTTGCATACCATTGATTTGACTAATACGTTAATGCCAGATCGCTTGGCTTTTTATAGTTATGCGCATGTGCCTTGGATTAAGGGCAATGGACAGCGTGGGTTTAAAGATCATGATGTGCCCAAAGATGGAATGAAGCGAACCCTGTATGAAGAAGGGAAAAAGCAACTTTTAGCCCATGGTTATCATGAGATTGGAATGGATCATTTTGCTTTAGATCGAGATGAGATGTATCAAGCATTTCATGCAGGTACTTTGCATCGTAATTTTATGGGCTATACCTCATCAAAAACACAAGTCATGATCGGATTGGGCCTATCTTCAATCAGTGATAGTTGGTATAGCTTTGCACAGAATGAGAAAAATTTAGAAGCCTATTACAGCTCTCTTGAAAATGATGAAATTCCTGTGGTGAAAGGGCATGTGTTAAGTGTCGAAGATTTAAAGATTCGTCAGCATATTTTGAATTTGATGTGTACCTTTCAAACCTCTTGGTCAGATCAAACGATGGATTTTGCTGAGCGTGGTGATGTGATTCAACAGCTTGTTGAAATGCAGCATGATGGTTTATTGAACATTGAAGCGGATCGGATTGTGATCACGGAGCAAGGGAAGCCTTTTGTCCGTAATATTTGTATGGCGTTTGATTTGCATTTAAAGCGTAGAAAGCCTGAAACGCAAATTTTCTCGATGACGATTTGATATCAATTAATTAAGCTGATTTTGTATCAACTTGAGTCATACATGTTGGTTCTATCGAGGGGCGACAGGGATGTCGCCCCATTGTGTGTTGAACTAGGACTGAGCTCTCACTTCACCGAAGATCTGATCACTTGTATCTAAGCAAGACGTCTATGATTAAAAATCATCTTTCTCATACATATGTGACATACGATCATGTTTGGTTTTTAAATAATCTTCATTGAACTTATTTAAGCCCACTGTCAACGGTACACGGTCTAATACATCAATACCTAAATCTGTTAAAGCTTTTAATTTTAATGGATTGTTGGTAATTAGCCTGACTTGTTTAACCTGTAAATGATCGAGCATGATGCTACACATATCATATTTACGTGCATCAGCAGGTAGGTTTAACAATAAATTTGCATCAACGGTATCATGCCCTTGATCTTGCAAAGCATAAGCACGGATTTTATTGGTCAAACCAATACCACGACCTTCTTGGCGCAAATATAAAATCACACCTTGGCCTGCATCATTCATCATTTTCATGGTGTTGTGCAATTGAGGGCCACAGTCACATTTTAATGAACCAAAGGCATCGCCAGTTAAACATTCTGAATGAATACGAACTAAAACGGGGTTTGTAGGCGCGATTTCTAAACCCTTAGAAAGAGCAACATGCTCTTCACCTGTTTGTGGATCTTGAAATACAGAAATTTTAAAATCACCATAAGCAGTGGGTAATTTTGAAGTGGCAACAAACTCTATTGACACAGAATCTTCCATCTATTTGTTTAGAAATTGGCTAAAGTATAGCGTAATGCTTGGACATTGGTAGGTTTGTAAAGCATGTTTTTATAGATAACATTGCTATAAAAATTTCTTTTTTGTATAAAGCACACGATAATAGTTGATATATAGATAGATTATTCATGATAATTGACACCAAGAGCACACTTGCTGACTTGGAAGTTCCAATGACGCATCATTATAAATGTGGCTGATTGAATGTGATATCATTGCTTCTCACAATCATGCTAACCCGTTTACCTAGCTAGATTTGCCAGGCTTTAGAAGGCTTTGCCACATATGTTGTATACCGAAATACCTAGTCATCGTCCTGTTACGCCTTTGTTGAATGAAATTAATCATCCTCAACAATTACGTCAGTTTGAGCAAAGCCAATTGCCGCAGGTCGCAGACGAATTGCGTCAATTTATTTTGTATGCTGCTGGACAAAGTGGCGGGCATTTTGGTGCAAACCTTGGCGTTATAGAATTAACAGTCGCCTTACACTATTGTTTTGAAACTCCACGAGATCGTTTAGTTTGGGATGTGGGCCATCAGGCGTATCCACATAAAGTCCTTACAGGACGCCGTGAGCAATTGATGACCATCCGTTCTAAAGATGGATTGGCGGCTTTTCCAGCACGGGATGAATCTGAATTTGACACTTTTGGTGTAGGACATTCATCGACTGCAATTTCTGCTGGCTTGGGTATGGCTTTGGCACGTCGTTATCAAAAAGACCCTTGTGAAGTTGTTGCCATCGTTGGTGATGGTGCGATGACTGCTGGAATGGCATTTGAAGCCATGAATGATGCAGTGGCGCATAATGCTGATTTGATGGTGGTGCTCAATGACAATGATATGTCGATTTCATGTAGCACGGGTGGTTTTGCAAAGCATTTAGCTGCAATTTGGGAACAAGGGCAATTCATCAATATTGATGAAGAAGGGCAAGCTTTTGTACAGGATTGCCCTGAATGGAACTACAACTCTCGTTTACATCAATCTGCGACTGATGCTGCGGATAATCTATTTAAAGCCATTGGTTTTGATTATTTTGGCCCATTTGATGGCCATGATGTGGAGCAATTGGTACAAGTCTTTAATGCGCTGAAAAAGCGTAAAGGGCCACGCCTGATCCATGTCTATACCGTGAAAGGTAAGGGTTTTGCACCTGCTGAAGCGGATCAAATTAAATATCATGCGATTGGCAAAATTAATGCATCAGCAACTAAAAATCTAGCGCCAAAATATTCAGATGTATTTGGGCAATGGCTTTGTGATGAAGCTGCACAAGACGACAGATTACTCGCAATTACGCCTGCCATGTGTGAAGGCTCAGGCATGGTACAGTTTGCTAAACAATTTCCAGAGCGTTACTTTGATGTTGCAATTGCAGAACAGCATGCCGTGACATTAGCTGCGGGTATGGCATGTGAAGGATTGAAGCCAGTTGTGGCGATTTATTCAACCTTCCTGCAACGCGGTTATGACCAATTGATTCATGATGTTGCTTTACAAAATCTTGATGTGACCTTTGGTATTGATCGTGCAGGTTTAGTCGGCGAAGATGGTCCTACGCATGCTGGTGCGTATGATTATGCTTATATGCGTACCGTACCCAATATGGTGATCATGGCGCCAAAAGACGAAAACGAATGTCGTCAAATGTTGCATACAGCATATCTATACAAAGGCCCAACTGCAGTACGTTATCCACGCGGTAATGGTTTAGGTGTAGAAATTCAACAACAGTTGATTGAGCTGGAAATTGGTAAAGCTGAAGTATTGTTAGAACTCAATACTGAACACGAAGAAGGTGTTACGATTTTGGCCTTTGGTAGTCGAGTTCAACCTGCGCTTGAATCAGCCAAACAACTGGCACCAAAGTTGGATATTGCAATTCGTGTGATCAATATGCGTTTTGTGAAACCATTGGATGAACAAATTATTCGTGATTTAGCAGACAAAACTCACTTATTTGTAACTGTTGAAGAACATGCTGTAATGGCGGGTGCAGGTAGTGCGGTCAATGAGTTCTTGGCACAGGCGCAAATTGTGAAGCCAATTTTAAACCTAGGTTTACCTGATGAATTCCTCGCACAAGCAAGCCATTCTGAAATGCTCCAAGACTGTGGTTTAGATGTAAAAGGTATTCAAAACTCGATTGAACAGGCTTGGTTAAAGCTGGTACAACACGTTTAACCTCATGTAAAAGTTAAAGTTGTAAAATTTTAGCAACAAAATTTCCCAAAAAGCGCCGATATTTGCTAAAATGTCGGCGCTTTTATGCATTATTCTTTATCAGTATCTTCAAATTTGTAGTGGGTGTTCAATGGAACCTATGGTGGTGATGGCTGCGCGTGCGGCTCAGTTAGTTGGTCAAGAGCTTTTAAAAGCGCATCAAAATCGTCATAAACTCGATCTACAAGTCGAAGAAAAAGGTATTGATGGTCCAGTAACTCGTGTAGATCGTTATATCGAGCAGTTGACTATTGATACGCTTCGTAAAAGTTATAAAAATCACAGCTTCCTTGGTGAAGAGTTTGGGCTACAAGAAGGTAAAGGTCACGATGCTGATTGGTGTTGGGTGATTGATCCTCTTGATGGTACTTTAAACTTTATCAATGCTTTCCCACATTTCTGTGTATCTATTGCAGTTCAACATAAAGGTGTAACTCAACACGGTGTTATCTATGACCCTGTGAAAGATGAGCTATTCTCTGCAAGCCGTGGTCGTGGCGCAATGTTGAATCAACGTCGTATTCGTGTGAATGTTAAAGACAGCCTTGAAAATACCTTTATGGGTGTAGGTCATGCTTACCGCGCTAAACGTAATGGTGAGATTGTTTCTTATGCGAAAAACCATTTTGAATCATTATTAAATGTAACTGAAGCTGGCGCACAATATCGTCGTGCAGGTTCTGCTGCATTGGACTTGGCTTATGTTGCGGCTGGTCGTTTAGATGGTTATTTTGAACTCGGTTTAAAACCTTGGGATATCGCAGCAGGCGAGCTTATGGTGAAAGAAGCGGGTGGTACAGTCGTTGATGCTCGTGGTGGTTCAGATTCTATGGAAAATGGTCAAGTGATTGCGTGTTCTATGAAAATGTTAAAACCATTGATGCAAGCTGTTGTTCCTGCTTGGGGTGAAGCTGCGAAGTAATTTATACTTGTGTAGATTGAGTTTTAAAAAGCCTTCATCTTTATGAGGGCTTTTTTATGGGTTGCGATTTAATGCGATACTATCAATAGTGAATGTCGTTGTTTAAACTTTCGTGATTGCAAGACTTAGCGAATAGTACTTATATAAAAATAATACAACTTATTGGGGGACGCTAAGAGTGCATATCATTGGCAATCCAATACGATTATTCTAGGCGAGTTTACCGTGGAGTGTTTAGCGGTAGCTGTAGCAGATATTTTTGAGGATGAAAGTTTAGCTGTAGATCAAGTTTTTTATTTAATTCCTGATGATAATGAATGACTTAATACAATACAGGAAAAAACAATAAAACTTCGTGACATTATTATAAATTCTGCTATACTCTGCGCACGCACTAAATTTCGTTCATTACCTGAACATTTCTCTTCTATATTGTGTATGCGCGTCCGGTCCAAAGAGAGGACAATATTTCGCGCCCCACCCAATCGCTTAAGCGATTCCTTCAGGTTGCGGCTGTTATCAAATGTGCGTTATACGCATCGTCGTTCTCGGATCGCCGCTGATTCTATATTTTCAGCGATTATTGCTGTGCCGCTTTTTGCCGATGTCCATCAGACCATATATTAATGGAGCACCCACATTAGGGTGAATATCTCTATGAGCAAAACTTTTGCTGAATTTTCATTAGACGAGTCGCTACAGAAAGCACTCGAGAGTCTTGGTTTTACTACGCCGACTCCTGTTCAAGAACTATCTATTCCAGCGGCTTTAGAAGGAAAAGACCTTCTAGTATCAAGCCAAACTGGTTCTGGTAAAACTGCTGCATTCTTACTCCCTACGTTAAACGCTTTAGCTGGTCAAGATACTTTTGTACCATTTAAAGATCGTATGAAAGCAGTAACTCAACCAAATATCTTGGTGATTTCACCTACTCGTGAACTTGCACAACAAGTATGTCAAGATGCGATTGCATTTGTACGCCATATGAAAGGTGTACGTGTTGCAGCAATCATGGGTGGTATGCCTTTTGGTAAGCAAATCCAACAATTAAAAGGTGCACAAGTTGTTGTTGCGACTCCAGGTCGTTTACTTGATCTTGTAAACCGTCGTCAAATTAAACTTGATTTAGTTGATGCTTTAATCGTCGATGAAGCTGACCGTATGCTTGACTTAGGTTTCTCTGAAGACCTAGAAGCAATCAGCGATTTAGCTTTAAATCGTAAACAAACATTAATGTTCTCTGCAACATTTGCACCACGTATCATTAATCTTGCTGAACGCATGATGAACGAACCTGAACGTATTGCAATTGAAACAGGTCATTCTACAAATACTGATATTACCCAAACTTTACATTGGACTGATGGCTTCGAGCATAAGAAAAAATTGCTTACGCATTGGTTAAATGAAGAAGACGTAGATCAAGCAGTTGTATTTGCTTCAACTCAAGAAGATACAGATATGCTTGCTGAAGAGCTTGCAGAAGCTGGTCTTTCAGTTGTTGCGCTTCATGGTGCTATGCCACAAACTGTACGTAACCGTCGTTTACGCAGTATCCGTGAAGGTCGTGCAAAAATTCTTGTTGCTACAGACGTAGCTGCTCGTGGTCTTGACGTACCAACAATCTCTCACGTAATTAACTTCGGTCTTCCAATGAAGAATGAAGATTATGTGCATCGTATTGGTCGTACAGGTCGTGCGGGTCGTACTGGTAAAGCAATCACTTTAGCAACTTACCGTGAACGCGGTAAGATCCGTGCTTTAGAAGATTATTTAGAAGCGCGTTTAAGTGTTTCTGAAATCGAAGGTTTAGAGCCATCTCCACCTCCAGCTCGCGGTAGTCGTGATGGTGGCGGTCGTGGTCGTAGTAACGGTGGCGGTCGTCGTGAAGGCGGTCGTGGCGGTTTCGGCGGTGGTCGTCGTTTTGAAGGTGAATCAAACTTCAAACGTCGTGAAGGCGGTGATGATCGTCCACGTCGTAGCTTCGATGACAAACCACGTGGTGATCGTCCATCTTATGGTGATGATCGTCCTAAGCGTGATTTTGGTGATCGTCCACCACGCCGTGAAGGTGGTTTCGGTGATCGTCCACAACGTTCATTCGGTGGTGAAGATCGTCCTAAGCGTGATTTTGGTGATCGTCCACCACGTCGTGAAGGTGGCTTCGGTGACCGTCCACAACGTTCATTCGGTGGCGAAGATCGTCCTAAGCGTGATTTCAACTCTGATCGTCCACGTCGTGAAGGCGGTTTTAACGATAAACCTCGTTTTAACTCGAATGATGACAACCGTGGCAACAGCGTAGATTACAAACCACGTCGTGAAGGCAGTTTTGCTGATCGTCCTAAGCGTGATTTTGGTGATCGTCCACCACGCCGTGAAGGTGGTTTCGGTGACCGTCCACAACGTTCTTTCGGTGATGATCGTCCTAAGCGTACATTCGGTGGTGAAGACCGTCCGAAGCGTGAATTTAATTCAGATCGTCCTAAACGTGCGTTTGGCGGTGAAGATCGTCCTAAGCGTGAATTTGGTGGTGAAGACCGTCCAAAGCGTGAATTCAATGCAGACCGTCCGCGTCGCAAATTCAACGATTAATTAGATATTTTTAATAAAAAACCAGCCTAAAGGCTGGTTTTTTATTGCAAGTTGAAAAGTATTTGGTAGAATAAAGTGTGACATAGTTCAATTTATTTAATAAAACAGTTAGACTTAACTTATGAAAAATTGAATCTAATAAAGTTGATGATTTCTTTGAGGTAATTATGTTATATATGTTCTCACTTTTATTGATCTCAAATGTTGGGTACTTTTTTTATAGCCTGCTTTTTAGATAATCTATTTGCTCATTAAATAAAATTTAAAAGTAAAAAACTAAAAAAATAGCCCAAGTAACCTTGTTTATAAAGATGAATATTCTTTATGATTTTTTATTATCTTTTAATTACAAAACATATAGATATTTAAGAGTATAGTATGTGGGCTGATAAATGCAGGAAAAAGTTCAGCTATGAATAAACACAGTCATTCCGAAGCTGAAGCTTTAATTGAAGTCAAAAATTTAAGTTTTAACCGAGGTGAACGCGTTATCTACGATAATGTGAGTTTGCAGATTCGTCGTGGGCAAATTACCGCAATCATGGGACCATCTGGAACGGGTAAAACAACCTTATTACGGCTCATTGGTGGTCAGCTTAGCCCAGATGCTGGTGAAGTACGACTTGATGGGAAAAACATTGCTTCGATGTCACGTAATGAGCTTTTTGCTGCACGTGCGCGTATGGGGATGTTATTTCAGAGTGGTGCGTTATTTACCGACATGACCGTCTATGAAAATGTTGCTTTTCCAATTCGCGCACATACAAAATTACCAGAAAATTTAATTGCTGAGTTGGTGGCGCTAAAATTAGAGTCGGTTGGTTTGCGTGGTGCTGAAAAGTTGATGCCCGCAGAACTTTCTGGCGGGATGAATCGACGCGTGGCGCTTGCTCGTGCGATTGCGCTTGACCCAGACTTGATTATGTATGACGAACCCTTTGCTGGGCAAGATCCGATTGTGATGGGGGTTTTGACCCGATTAATTCGATCATTACGTGATGCTTTAGATCTAACAACAATTATTGTTTCACATGATGTTGATGAAACATTATCAATTGCTGACTATATTTACGTTGTGGCTGAAGGTAAGGTGCAAGGCGAGGGGACACCTGAGCAATTGCAACAACACGCTTCTCCATTTGTACAGCAATTTTTAACAGGTTCGGTTGAAGGTCCTGTTGATTATCAATTTAGTCATCAAGCCTATTTAAGTAATGAGGTTAGTTCATGAATGCTATTGCCTTATTGGGTAGACGCGTTCTAGAACGTGTTCAGGGCATTGGTGTTGCAATGCTCATGTTGTTGCGCATTTTATTCTCTTTGCCAACAATACTTGGTGTAAAACTTTTCATTTATCAGATGTATCGAGTAGGCGTACTGTCTTTATTGATCATTGCTGTATCTGGTCTGTTCATCGGTGCAGTACTCGGTTTGCAGATGTATAACATCTTGGTCACTTTTGGTAGTGAAGCCATGTTGGGCGCGGCTGTGGCTTTAACCTTGTTACGTGAACTCGCGCCTGTTGTGGCAGCCTTGCTTTTTGCTGGTCGTGCTGGCTCTGCTTTGACTGCTGAAATTGGCCTAATGAAGGCAACTGAACAATTATCCAGTATGGAAATGATTGGTGTTGATCCGTTAAAGCGTGTGATTTCTCCACGTTTATGGGCAGGTATTGTCAGTTTACCGATGCTGTCTGTGATCTTTGCTGCGATTGGTATTATGGGTGGCAAAATGGTCGGTGTTGATTTTCTTGGCGCAGACGAAGGCTCATACTGGAGTGGTATTCTGAGTAGCACCCAGTTTATGAAAGATGTGTTTAACGGGACCATCATTAAAAGTTTAGTATTCGCTTTAATTTGTACTTGGATTGCGGTGTATCAAGGTTATGCTTGTGAACCAACATCTGAAGGTATCGCAACATCTACGACACGTACTGTTGTGTATTCATCGTTATGTGTTTTAGGTTTTGATTTCGTGTTGACTGCGGTCATGTTCGGAGGTGTTTAATGAAATCACGTGCTAGTGAGCTGACCGTCGGTATTTTTGTCATCATTTTTGGTCTTGCTCTATTCTTTTTAGCTATGAAAGTGAGTGGTTTGGTCGGTACAAACTTAAAAGACAGTTATGAAATGACTGCAACATTCGACAATGTGAATGGTTTAAAACCGCGTGCCAAAGTGACCATGAGCGGTGTTAAAATTGGACAAGTTGATGCGATTACACTTGATCCTGTAACACGTCATGCAACGGTTAGATTCGATTTGGATGGTTCATTGACCACCTTCAATGCAGAACAGTTGAAAAAAGTAAAAGAAAATGCGCTAGGTGATTTACATTACAGTGCTGATTATCAGGCTGCGACACCTGAGAAACAAAAAGAAATGGAAACGCAACTGTTAGGTAACATGAAATCCATCACAAATATTGATGAAGATGCTTACATAATGGTCGCAACCAATGGTCTTTTAGGCGAAAAATATTTGAAAATCGTACCAGGCGGCGGCATTAACTACATTAAACGTGGTGAAAGCATTGAAAATACCCAAGGTACGATGGATCTAGAAGATTTGATTACCAAATTTATTACGGGTGGTGCAGGAAAATCATCAACTGGCACATCGGAAGCTAAAGATGCATCTGCATCCACTGAAACAACTGATGCTCAAACTTCATTTGTTGAATAGGCATTAGAGGAGTTATTGAAAATGAACATGCTGTTAAAACAAACTTTTACTGCAACTATTTTGGCAACTATGGTGGCGACTGCGGCTCAAGCTGCTCCAGCAGAAGCACCACCAGCATTTGTTAAACGTGTTGCTGATGGCCTGATTTCGCGCTTAAAAGCAGATCAAGGTAAATTGCAAAACCCTGCTACTGTGAAAGCGATTGTTCGCCAAAACCTTGATCCTTATGTGGATGGTCAAGCGTTTACACGTATTGTGATGGGAACTTATGCAAATAGCAGTACCCCTGCTCAACGTGCGCAATTTGAACAAAACTTCCGTAATACTTTGATTGAGAATTATGGTAGCGCATTTGCGAAGTATTCAAATCAATCGTATTCAATGCGTCCGTATAAGGCAACCAACAGCAAGTTTCCTGTCGTTACTTTAGACTTCAATAACAATGGTGAAAAGATCCCTGTATCTTTCCAATTGTCTGATGCAGGTAGCCAATGGAAAGTACGTAATTTGAATGTGTCTGGTATCGATCTAGGTTTGCAATTCCGTAACCAATTTGCTGCGAACGTGCAACGTAATGGCGGCAATATTGATAAAGCAATTGCAACATTCAAGCCTGATGCAGACGCTGCTGTTAAGAAGTAAGCTCATAACATAGATAGGTGCAAGCGAGTGATTGAATTTAAAAATCAGGAATTATATGTTAGCGGTAAAATTGCTTACGAGAATGCTGAAAGCTATTATTTAAATGGTTTGAAAGTGATTCAAAATGAGAAAAATTTTCCAATAACTGTGAATCTATCACAGCTTGAACATGGCAGTACCCTTGCTTTATCTGTGTTTGTGCAGTGGTTACGTCAAACACCAAATCTTCAGGGACTCCAGTTTAAAGCAGTGCCTGAAAAGATGATGAAAATTATTCAAGCTTGCCATTTGCAAGATGACTTGAAATTAATTTAGCCTATGCAAGATTGATGTAAAAAAGCACCTAAAGGTGCTTTTTTATTAACTCATTTTTCTTTCTGCTTTGAGCAGTGCTAAATCTCAACTCAATCCAATAAGGGGAATGCAGTATTTAAATCCATTTCTTCCATCTAAAGTAAGCCAAAGGCCCCACAAAGAAAGCAATTAAGATGGTAATCACCACATAAAAGCTCCAGTGGCCATGGGCAAATGGCAGAATCTCAGTGTTCATCCCATAAATACTGGCAATCAACATCGGTGGAGCAAGCATGCTGGGTAAGATGGAGAAGCGACGAATGGTATCGTTCTGTTCAGTGTTAATAAATCCAGAGGTGGTATCAAGCAAGAATCGTACTTTTTGGAACAAGAACGCATCATGTTCTACAAGGGAACGTACATCCTCACTTAACTCTCGAATATCTGCATCATAGATATGGCTCCCCAATGCGCGAGGACGAGACAAAAAGGTTAAGACACGACGTAAGTCAATCAGACAAAGTTGCGCTTTTCCAAGCATATCTTCCTTTTGTGCTAAACGGGTAATCATGTCATCTAAATCTAAAATCATTTCACGATGACGTACGTTGAGGACTTCTGTGGAATATAACTCTAAGTCTTTGTGGATATCTTCTAAGATATCCGCAAGCTCATCTAGTTTTGCTTCTAATAAGCCTAAAAGAATCCATGTCGGATCTTTGTATTCAATTTCATAGTCATTACGGCGTGCACGTGCGCGAAAGGCACGAAAGGCAACCAGCTTTTCACCACGTAAGGTAAATAAGCGGTCTTTATGCAAAATGAATGCAACCGTTTGCACATTGGCAAGCATGTTTGAAGTATCTTCGGGATCGCCTTCAACTTGGTAATTTTTATTTTTTGTTAAAAAATAAGTACTGATATGTAGAATCCCATCATCATCACGGTAGAATCGTGCAGAGGATGAAATGTCTTCTAAAGATTTAAGAGTTGGTAAATTTTGCTGGTAAGCATCTAGAACCCATTCTTGTTCTTCTTGTGAAGGTGCAATGAGGTCAACCCATACCAATTCAGGATGTAGGTCGAATCCACCATTAATTGTTGCATCTTCTAAGCTACCGCGCTCAGTGGCGTAAAAGGCTTCAAGCATTATGTCTTTTCTCCCTTGCGCAGTGTGGTGTCGATTTGATGTGTGTATTTTAGACAAGGATTTTAGGAAAAACACTCATTACATTGCTGTTTTGTAAAAAAAATCTTGATTGGTCGTCTGCATTTTTAGCATGACAAAATTAAAGTTAGGTTAAATTTATGAATTCTATTGCTATTTTTTGTGGTTCATCATTAGGTACGGATCAAATTTTTGCTCATGTTGCAGAGCTGACTGGTGAAACAATCGCCAAGCAAGGGAAAACTTTGGTCTATGGTGGTGGCCGTTCAGGCTTAATGGGCATCGTCGCTGACAGTGCTTTGGCAGCAGGAGGCAAAGTGATTGGTGTGATCCCTCAGGGATTGGTCGATCGTGAATTGGCACATCCAGATTTGACCGAGCTGTATATTGTTAAAAATATGCATGAACGTAAAACAAAAATGTCTGAACTTTCCGATGGCTTTATTGCATTGCCTGGTGGTGCAGGAACCATTGAAGAAATTTTTGAGCAATGGACGTGGGCACAATTGGGAATTCATTTAAAACCTTGTGCATTTTTAAATGTTGAAGGTTTTTATGATGATTTATTGAAATTTATTCAACTCACGACAGACAAAGGTTTTTCTAAAGCGCGTTTTACAGATCAGTTGATTGATTCTGCCTCGATCGAAGAAATTCTAACTCAGTTTAGTCACTATCAAGCGCCAGAACCAAAATGGGGCGTAAAAGAACGTGAAGAATTGGTTAAATTAGATCAAGCAGATCGTACATTTGGTTAAAAACTAAAACACAATATATTGTTTTTAAATTTATTGCTGTCACAATATATTGTGTTTTTATTCTATTTTTAAATCTTATGAATGTAATTACTGTCGCGGCAGCTGTGATTTTGAATGATAAAAATCAATTGCTGTTGGTGAGAAAGCAAAATACACAATTTTTTATGCAGGTTGGTGGAAAGCTTGAGCCCAATGAACCACCAGAGCAGACCATGTTGCGTGAGATTTTAGAAGAAATTAGTGTTCAAGCAGAGATTACTCAGTTTATTGGGCGTTTTGAAACAAAAGCAGCCAATGAAACAGACTTTCAATTGGTGAGTTATCTCTATCAAGTTGACCTAGAGCAAACACCAAAAATTAATGCAGAAATTGCTGAAATGAAATGGATTGATTTGGATGATGCGCAAACGCTTTTAGCACCATTGACCAAAGAGATCGTCATCCCATGGTGTAAAGCAAATTTAATCCATTCATAATTTTCGCTATGTTTGCTTCACAGTATTTGTATCGCTGAGCGATGATGAAAATTTATTGAGCTGCGGCAATACAGACACTATAAATCTGCTGGCAGCCTAAGTTTTCTAACGCATGGGTTAAAGCATGAATTGAACTGCCTGTGGTCACGACATCGTCAATAATCAGTACTTTTTTATATTTTCTTTTTTCTGTTTTGATCATTTTAAATTGATATTCAATATTTTCTAAGCGCTCAATTCTACTTAAACCTTTTTGTGAGTGTTGCGCCTCTCGAATCACGGGTTGCCATACCGGGATATTTAATTGCCTTGCCATGATTTTGGCAATAATCAGCATTTGATTGTAGCCGCGTTCTTTTAAACGAGCAGTAGAAATTGGCATAGGGACAATGGCTTGAATTTTAGGTAGGTTTAAATTCAATAAACTTTGTGCCAATAGTGTCTGATATTGCAGTTGTTGTTCATATTTATAGACTTGGATGATGCGATCAATTGGGAAGTCGTAACGGTGAGCACAAAGAATCTGGTGTTGATGCCGTTCTATATGCTGCTTATACCAAGGAAGTTCGTTCCAACACGTGTTACAAAGGGAATGCTGTTGTTGTCGGTCTATTCCACAAAGGAGGCAAGGGGAAAGGCTTTGTATGCTTTTATGGAGAAGTTGATTGATAAATTGGAGCATGCTCTGTTCTATTTTTTATTTGGGATTAATTTCGCATAGTGTGTTGAATAGATCAATAGCAGATTTTTATTAAGCTTTATATCGCTTAATCTTCATATCAGCATGTTATGACAACCTCCATGTCATCATTTGTGGGTATAGATTTTGATAAGCGTCGTTAGACTGAATGAATCAAACATCTGAGCTATGATGTCTATGCATGGATGTTCTAAATAAATGTTTAGACATAGGCATATCTCGGCGCTTCAGGTAACCAGCGTTTTAATAAAGCTTCAGCATTTTCTGGATCATCTTTTAGTACTTGACTGGCAACATAATGTGCTTGATTAAGTAAATGATCATCTCGTTCTAGCTTGGCGACACGGAAACCCAAATCTCCTGTTTGCTTGGTGCCCAGTAATTCACCCGGCCCTCGGATTTCTAAGTCTTTTTCTGCAATGATAAAACCGTCATTGGTTTCACGCATGATACGTAAACGTTCTTGGCCATTTTGTGATAAAGGATGTTTATAGAGTAGGGCGCAGAAACTTGCGGTTGCACCACGACCGACACGACCACGTAACTGATGCAACTGAGACAGGCCTAAGCGTTCAGCATTTTCAATCACCATAATGGAAGCGTTTGGAACATCGACCCCGACTTCAATCACTGTCGTTGCAATCAGCAGTTGCAATTCATTGTCTTTGAATTGTTGCATGACCAGTTGCTTCTCATCGGCTTTCATTTTTCCATGGACTAAGCCAATATTAATCTCTGGAAAGCGATCTTTAATCTCTTGATAGGTGGCTTCTGCGGCTTGAGCATCGAGAGTTTCTGATTGTTCGACCAGAGTACAGACCCAATACGCCTGTTTACCCTCAGCACAGTTGGTGGTGATACGATTCAGCACTTCTTCGCGTCTATCAAGTGGAATCGTGACTGTTTGAATGGGAGTACGTCCAGGAGGCAATTCATCAATCACTGAGGTATCTAGGTCACCATAGGCAGACATTGCCAGTGTGCGAGGGATTGGTGTTGCCGTCATGACCAGTTGGTGTGGCGTGGTGTTATCCACGCCTTTATTACGTAAAGCTAGGCGTTGATCTACCCCGAAACGATGTTGTTCATCAATAATCACGAGACCAAGTTTGGAAAATTCAACATTGTCCTGAAATAAAGCATGGGTACCCACCACAATATTGGCAGTTCCATCCTTAATGGTTTGTTCAGCCGCAGCGCGTGCTTTGCCTTTTTGTTTGCCTGAAAGCCATGATACATTTAAACCGAGTGGCTCAAACCATTTCTTAAAATTGATATAGTGCTGTTCAGCTAAAATTTCAGTCGGTGCCATCAGCGCCACTTGCCAGCCTTCTTCCAAAATATGACAAGCCGCAACACCTGCAACCAATGTTTTACCTGCACCTACATCGCCCTGAACCAGTCGCAACATAGGTTTGTTTTGTTTTAAATCTTTGGCAATTTCGTTTGATACACGTTTTTGTGCATTGGTCATTTCAAAAGGTAAGCTTGCCAATAAGGCTTTTGCAAATTTTTTACTGGTTGAAAATGCTGGCGCTGCAATTTGTTGAATATAAGCACGTCGGGTCAATAGGCTGATTTGATGTGCAACCAATTCTTCAAAAATTAAACGTTGTTGAGCAGGGTGAGAGCCTTGTGAAAGTTGTAGCATATTGGCATTTACAGGAGGGTGATGAATATACTCCAGCGCCTGTTTAAGCGCGTAACCATTGGTGAACTTTTCAGGTAATAACTCAGGTAAAGCATCGGCATGCTGGTTTAAAGCTTGCTTAACGTATTCACGTAATTTGGGTTGGGTTAAGCCTTCGGTGGCAGGGTAAATTGCTGTCAGTTGCGTTTTAGGGAGTGCTGTATGTTCAGTAATTAACTGGATCTCAGGATGGTAAAGTTCAAGGCCTCGAGCGCCAACACGAACTTCCCCAAAGATTCTTAAACGATTACCCGCTTTAGCACGATCTGTGAGTGCTTTATAGATATGATAGAAGCGTAAAGTAACTTTGCCAAAATCATCTTGCAATAAAATCGCCATCGATTTGCGTTTACCGGGTGGCATATCGATTGATCTGACCACGCCTTCCATGAGATAACTACGACCGACTTGTAATTGGTTCATGGGAATGATCGTGCTACGATCTTCATAATCACGTGGCAAATGAAACAGCAAATCATCTGTGGTGAAAATATTTAGTTTTTCAAGTAAAGCAGCGGCGGCATTGCCAACCCCTTGCAATTGATGGACGGCAGCCATGTCCCCTCAACTTAAGTTTGATTGATTTTGAAAATCGGTTTCAAAGAATAGGTCGTGTAATGCATATTCTATTTATTGGTTATGGTAAAACATCGCAACGTGTTGCCAAACAATTATTTCAGCAAGATCACCAAATTACCACAGTTAGCCGAAGTGCGAAAGATGATGATTTCGCACAACATTTGATTCAAGACATTCAACAACTCGATTTAGCGCAAATTCAGCCTGTCGATGTGGTGTATGTATTGCTCGCGCCATCTCGAAATTCTCCGCTAAGTGCTATCGAAAATTATCAACAAACCTATGTCGATTCGGTGCAGCCGATTGTGAGAGCTTTAAAAGACCATCCGCTCAAACGAATTATTGTGGTTTCATCGACACGTGTTTATGGGGAAAACCGTGGTGAACGTATTGATGATGAGTCTGTGCTTATTCCAAGTGATCAACAGGGGCAGTTGTTATTGGAAATGGAACAGCGATGGCAACAGGCTTATCCATCTAAATGTGTGATAGTGCGCCCAACTGGGATTTATGGCACATCCGTTGCTCGCATGGTTAAACTTGCAGAAACCACACAAAGCTATCCCAATATTCATTGGTCAAATCGAATCCATATAGATGACCTTGCACATTTCTTAGCGCATTTGCTTCACGTGGAACATTCAGAAAAATCATATATTTGTACAAATAATCAACCGCTACCATTGCATGAGAAAATTTTAAATATTCAACGTGAGTTGAATTTACCAGAGTTGGTTTTGGAAAGCGAAAAGGAAACAGGTAAAAGAATTTTTGCGGAGAGGATTGATAAATTAGGATTTAAGTTGGAATATTAAAATTGCTTTAGTGATTTTATAAAATAATATCGTATTTTATTTAAGGTTTAATATTGAATGAAAATTAAAAAATTAATTACAGGGCTACTTTTATGTATTTTGACAGATATTGTTTATGCAGATGAATCAGATAATTTTCTTATAACAGTAATAGCATTGTCAGGAGACGCAGAAGCCCAGAATCGACTTGGTTTACTTTATCAGAATGGTATCTATGTTCCTAGAGATTCAGTTAAAGCATTTGAGTGGATTGAAAAATCTGCTAAACAAGGAGATAAAGTCGCACAATTTAACTTAGGAAATATGTATTTAAATGGATATGGCATTGAACAAAATTATTCGAAAGCATATGAAAGCTATAAAGCCGCAGCTGACCAAGATTATTTTATGGCTCAAATTGCATTAGGATTAATGTATAAAAATGGAATGGGAGTCGATAAAGACATTGATATAGCAAAAAAGTGGTTTCTATTAGCTGCTAATAAGGGATATCCTCAAGCGCAATACTCACTTGCTCTTCTCTTGTTTGATAGTGGTGAAAAATACCAAAATTATAATGAAGCTTTCGAGTGGTCAAATAAAGCAGCTAAGCACGGTTACTCAGAAGCATATAATCTTTTAGGATTGATGTACGATAATGGAAAAGGTGTGACCCAAAACTATAAAAAAGCTTTTGAATATTATATAAAAGCTGCAAATATGGGAAGTGCTGATGCTCAAAACAATGTGGGTGATATGTATGATACCGGACGTGGTGTAGGTCAGGATTATGTAAAAGCTAAAGAGTGGTATTTAAAAGCAATAGACCGTAATAATACTACAGCTAAATATAATTTGGCAGCTATGTATGAAAAAGGAAATGGCGTAATTCAGGATAAAACTGTAGCAATTGAATTGTATTCTGAAGTTGCTGAGCAGGGTGATGAAGATGCTCAAGCAGCATTAATAAGATTGAAATCTGAGCTTGATTTAGAAAGTTCCAAAGATAATTAAATTTCAGTCGGCTTTGGAGGGGGTAAATGAAGTAGGGATGTGGATTGTTGCAGAACGAATGTTGGCAACAGGATTTAAATTAATACATTAAGAAAGCTATAAAGCGTATGAATAAAAATGATCAGCAGATGATGAATATAAATGTGATCTGAGCAGTGAGATATTCTTTGATGGAAATATTCAAATTTTGAGAAGTTTCCTTTCTTGATCGCAGAGGGCTAGGTAATCATCCCACCCTTCCCCAAAAAAGGGGAAGGGGTTTTGACATTTATTTTTTCTTCCGTTTTAAACGCTTCTTGGCTTGTTGAGCGGCTAAAGCATCTAGAGCTTCTTTTAACTCTTCATCTGTAAATGAGGTGATATGGTGAAGCATTTGCAAAGTTACATCATCAAGCACCAAATTGGCATATTGCGCAACATTTCTAAACTGCTCATCAAAAACAATGGCATGGTCTTCATTGGTTTTGATATAGCCTTGTTCAGTTAAGACTTTCATAAAACTTTGGAATAACGCTTTGTCAAAGAACTCAGGTGAGTTGAACTCATACAATACAGATAAACGTTGTCCAACCAAGTGACTTAATTCTTCAACTTGGCGAATCGAGATATTTCCAGAGCCACGTTGAGTAATTAAAGCCAGCGTCATGTAATAACGTTCAAGACTTTGACGTACTGGAGCAGCTAAAACAGCCAATTGATTATGGTCTTCTGAGTTTGGCGCAGGGCTGAAAATAAAATCTTCATCATCGACAAAAATTAAATTCGCTTGAGCCAAAGCATCGACATATTCAGTCACTTGAGCCTTGATTTCACTATCTTTCCATTTTAAGAACAACTCTGCTTTTAAGAATGGATAAAGGGTACGAATCACATTAAGTAAATCAGACTTACTGATCTTGCCATTATGTTCGACCAATGCTGCGACCAGCGACGGTAAAACAAAGGCATGCAAAATGTTATTGCGGAAGTAAGTCAGTAAAATTGCTTGATTATCTTCAATGGCAATAATATCGCCAAGGACGTGCTGGACACGTTTAATCAATTTCAGTTTCATACCATAGGCAATGATTTCTTTACCTGATAATGGCGTGACCTGAGTGCGGCTGTCATAAGGATTTGCAGTTAATAACTTGCGATATGTATCAAGCTGTTTAATGCAGATTTCTTCATCAAGTGTGTGTTTTGGAGTTGCCAATAAAATCAGTGACAATAAAGAAACAGGGTTGATCACCACAGCACGGTTGATATTTTCCAGAATCGCATTTGCCGAGCTGGTTACTGCATCTGAGACTTCTTGCGGGATTGGATCATCATTATGTTCAATGGTGATTTGATCAGCGCCATGTGCTTTGAGTAAGTCATCTAAGAAAACAGGTTCACCAAAATTGACATGCACTTTACCAAAAATACGCTCAATTTTTTTCAGGGTTTGCAAGATTCCCCAAATGGATTCAGCTTCTTTTGGCTTACCATTCATTTCGCCCACATAAGTTGCGCCTTCCATCAAGCGCTCATAACCGACATAGGTTGGGATAAAGACAATCGGTTTGGCACGGCCGCGCAAATGACCATGTACCGTCATTGCGAGCATGCCAGTTTTTGGGGGTAACAAACGTCCAGTTCGAGAACGACCACCTTCAATAAAGTATTCAAGAGGTGTGTTTCTAGACAGGATGCTAAATAAATATTCTTTAAATACCGATGTATAAAGTGCATTGCCGCGGAATGAACGACGGATAAAGAATGCACCGCCTCCACGCAGTAATTGACCGACAAATGGCATGTTAAGGTTATCGCCGGCAGCAATATACGGCACCATCAAACCACGTTTATAAATCACATAAGACAATAACAAGTAATCGATATGGCTACGGTGACAAGGCGTATAAATCACTTCATAGTCTTTGACTAACTCACGCACAGTATTGAAGTTATGTACTTCAACGCCGTCATAAAGTTGTGTCCATAGACGAGTCAAAGCCATATCTGCAAAGCGTACAGCCGATGCAGAATAGTCGGATGCAATTTCATTTACAAAACCAATTGCTTTATGTTCAGCATCAATCATGCTGATTTTTGAGCGAATACTTTCTTTACGAATTGCATCCTGTACATCAGGGGCTTTAATCAGTGATTGCATGACATTACGGCGATCAGATAAATCTGGACCGAGAATGACCTCACGCTGACGATCTAAGTAGTCATTTAATTGGTTGACAATATAAGTGGCTGGTGAAATATTGGGATGATCAATTTTCGCATGATCGACCAAAGCTCTAAGTGATTGCGCTTCATGGAATTCAAGGAATGACTGTCGACCATGTAAACCAATGTTCATCAATTGTTTAACTTTACTTGGCGTTGCCCAAGTGTCAGTAAATAACAGCTTAAACCAAGAGTCTTCTTTATCTGGTGAACGTCCCCACAGTACTGTAACTGGGATCAATTCAATATCTAAATCAGCATTTTGATCAAGTGATTCAATCAGTCTAACTAAACGCGGCGGATAAGCATGCGTAGGGGGATTAAAATAATTGTTTTCATCTTGGTGTTGTAAAAATAAAATCGCAGCTTTTTCGCGACTATTGCCAATCATTAATGGGTCAAGTGCAGGAGGAAGCTGCAAACGACGTGTTTCACCATCAACAACTAAAGCGTTACTTCGTGAGTAATTCTGTAGAACATAGCAGACAACTTTTTGAGTTGTGGGCTGAATGAGCTCAGAATTTTCAGTTGAAGGGTCTAAAGGTTGAGCTTCTGTAGGAACCTCTCCAAGAACATGTGGTGTTACCACAAGGTCAAGTATTTTACTCGAAAGTCGACGATACATTTGACCAAAGCCACTCTTGGACATAAATACTCCTAGCCAATGGTGAATCACGCAATAAAGCGGATAAAAAATATTTTCTGTAATTAAAGCACAGAACAGTATGTCATTTTCTGACAAACTGCGGGTCGCTTGTCAGATTTTATCGTTAAAAAACGTATTTTAAACAATCCATCAGCACAAGAGAAGTGACAATACAGTTTATGAAAATTTAATGTTTCTCTCAGGACTTATGGCAAAATAGAGTTAAATCTCTAAAATATGGATACTTTGTTCTATCCATTGGAATGAAGTCAGTATATAGAAAGGTCACTTATGAATGCTTTAACCCAAGAGCTTGTAGAGCTTTTAACCCTTGAAAAACTTGAAGAACATATTTTTCGTGGTCAAAGTCGAAATTTAGTTGGTAAGCGTGTTTTTGGTGGGCAAGTTTTAGGACAAGCACTGCGGGCAGCATCATATACCGCTGATCGCCCCGTACATTCTTTACATGCATACTTCCTATATGGCGGTGATATCAATGCCCCAATCATTTATGAGGTTGATCGGTTACGTGATGGCAAAAGCTTCTTAAGTCGTCAAGTACGTGCAATCCAGCATGGGCGTACCATTTTTTCTGCAATGGTGTCATTTGCAACACCTGAAGAAGGCTTGAATTATCAAATTGCTGAGCCAGAATATCCGGCACCTGATGAATTAAAAGCTGAGCAAGAGCTTAAAGAAAATTTAATCAGTTTTATCCCGGAAAATATTCGCGCTGCATTTATGCGTCCACGTCAGGTAGAAATTCGTCCGATCAATGTGACCAATCCATTTCAACCACAACCTGAAGCGCCGTCTTATGCACATTACTTGCGTACGCATGAGCCATTAGCTGCAGAACAGGCGGATGATATTTCCTTAAATCAGGCAATTGTTGCGTTTTATTCGGACTATACCTTGATGATGACTGCTTTGCGCCCACATGGTCTCAATTACCTCTCGCCAAGTTTACAATGTGCCAGTATCGATCATACGATCTATTTCCATAAACCAGTAAAAGCAGATGATTGGATGCTTTACGATATGGATGCAACAGTTAGTGCAAATTCACGCGGTCTGAATTTTGGTCGTATGTGGCAAAATGGCGAATTGGTTTGTAGTACGGTGCAAGAAGGTTTGATGCGAGTACGTGAAATCGAAAACCAATAAGATTTTATACTGATACTCAAATCCTAGAAATAAGCCATCACCTATGATGGCTTTTCTATTTTTTAGCAGAGCTTGTGACAAAAAAATGCTCGATTCTAAATAACTTCAATGGCATAGTTCAACGTGTAAATATTTATAATAGTCAGCGAAGATGAGTTTAAATACCCAAATTTTTATTGCAGCCATTCTTGGTGTGGCATTTGGATTTTTATTAAATCAATTCCCCAATACTCAATTTTTAGATGCCAGCATTTATGGTTTGAGCATCGCCAGTAGTATTTTTATTGGTTTATTGAAAATGCTTTTGGTTCCCCTTATTTTTAGTTCAATCTTGGTGGGTGTTTCAAACTTAGAAGCGGGCAGTCAACTCAGTCGAGTTTGGAAAATAACCTTGGCTTGTTGTGTGACCACAACGACATTGGCACTTATTCTCGGTTTAGCCTCGACACATCTATTCAATGTAGGACAAGGTGTGGACATTGCAATGTTTCAAGATGCAATGAATCAACATAAAAGCCCAGATTCACTGACACCCAGCTCGTTTTTAACCAATTTTATTCAAAATACTCTCATCAATCCATTTAAAGCATTTAGTGACGGCAATGTTTTGGCAGTCGTGCTGTTTGCTTTGTTATTGGGTTTGGCACTGGTACATGGTGGAGAGCGTTTTAATTCAATCAAACAACTGGCGCGTCAGTTTTTTGACATCATGATGATGTTAGTGGGTTGGGTGATGAAAGTTGCGCCAATTGGTATTTTTGCTTTGATGGCAAAGCTGATTGCAACAGAAGACATCTCTATTTTAAGCCGTCTTGCTGAGTTTGCTATTGTTGTTACGGGAACCACGATATTTCATGGTGTTGTGGTTCTGCCATTATTGTTATGGATCTTTGGAAAAATGGATCCGATTACCTTTTTTAAAGGAACGCGTGCAGCATTAATTACAGCATTTGCAACCAGTTCAAGTTCTGCAACCATGCCTTTGAGTTTAAAGTGTACTCAAGAAAATTTAGGTGTACGTCCACAAATTGCAGGCTTTGTGATTCCTTTCGGTTCTCAGTTGAACATGGATGGAACAGCACTTTATGAAGCAGCAGCAGCGCTTTTTATTGCTAATTTAATGGGTTTAGAGTTATCAATTACCCAACAAGTGATTGTCTGTCTGACTGCGATGATTGCTTCATTGGGCGCACCGGGTATTCCAAGTGCGGGCATGGTCACCATGATCATGGTGCTACAATCTGTGGGATTACCAGCAGAGGCAATTGCGATTCTTCTGCCAATTGATCGTATTCTCGATACTGTACGTACCGTAGTGAATGTACAAGGGGATATGATGATTAGTGTGGTTGTTGACCGAAATACCAAAGATATGGAAAGTCCAACTTAGTGCATGGTTAGGATCTTGTTCTAAAAGATTGACCCAAAAAAAGCAGGATCTAAATCCTGCTTTTTTTATTTGATTTCAGTATTGATTAGTTTTAACAGTTATTATGCTGCAACTCTAGGCAATGCACGTTTTGCTGCAGGGGATTGATCCAAATAAGCAATTGCATCTTCTGTTTTAGCTTCATGTACTGGATCATACCAAGGCATTAAATAGCCCAATTGCTGTGAAACCAACCATAATGGATGTGGCATTAAGCGATTATCTGATTGTGCGATACTCGCCCATTCACGCCAAATCCAAGGCTTATAAAAAGCAGGCTTTTTATCTGCATAACGTGGGTCTTGTCCCATGATATGTGCAGCACCATCAACCCATAAGCCCAATACAGCGGCAATCACGATAACACTTTGATAATAACGAGAAATATAACCACCGCCCAAATGGCGATAAAGATCAAAAGCCACTGTACGGTGTTCAATCTCTTCGGCACCATGCCATTTGACTAAATCAAGCATATTTGGATCTGCACCCAATTCCGCCCATTTTTTATTATAAAGCGCATATTTACCCAACACACATGTCATATGTTCAACAGTGGCGACGATACCTAAGCGGAACAAATCCCATTGATGATCGAGGACTTTGGGTACTTTAAAGCCGAGTGGTTGATCTGCAAGTAATTTGCCAAACAAGAAATCCATAATCTCAAGATTACGTTGAATATCAATATTACGCACAGTTAAGTATTCTTTATTTGCCGAAGCATGTGCTTGAGCATGCATCGCTTCTTGGCGGATAAAGGCACGAACATCTTCAGCTAATTTTTCATCTGTGATTTTGGGTAAAACACGATTGTATAAACGGCAAAACCAAAATTCACCTGCTGGAAGAATATTGTTAATTTCATTGATAAAGTAGCTGACAAATGGCTGATTTGGAATCCAATCGACAGGGGTATCTTGCCATTCAAATTTCACTTTACGTGGTTTGATGTGGTACTGAATAGACGATCCAATCCGACTGTTCTTTAATTTAGCGAGTAACTTCATCACAGTGTCCTAATTTTTCTTTGGTGATTTCACACTTTATTATTCAAGTATAAAAAAATGTCCTAAATAGTTATTAGCAATTTAGGACATTCCAGTATCAATATGTGATGAATTTTGTTAGACAAGACTTTTTTATTTATACTTGTGGATTTTCATCTACATTTCCATCAATATTTTCACTATTGAATTCGGATTCTTGGTCTTGATCAATGAACTCATCATCCAAATCATCTTCAGTGGCTTCAGGAATTGCATCAATATCAAAATCTAAAGTTTTGTCTAAGGTGTAATTTAAGCGACCTGCCATAATTGACGCAAGTTCTTCTAGGCCTTGTTTATTGAGTGATGAAAACAGTTGTATAGAAAAATTCAACTTCATTTTCTTCAATTGTTGTTGTACATCTAACAATACTTTACTGGCAGGACCACGGTTGAGTTTGTCGGATTTAGTCAACAGTACATGCACAAACAAGTGACGTGAATATGCCCACTCCAACATCATCACATCGAAGTGTTGTAAAGGGTGGCGAATATCCATGAGTAGAACCAGACCTTGTAAACTTTTTCGATGAATCAAATAATTCTCAAGTTCTTTTTGCCAGACAATTTTCATTGCTTCAGGTACAGCCGCATAACCATAACCTGGTAAATCGACAAGGCGCTGATCTGGATTACCTAAACTAAAAAAGTTAATCATTTGCGTACGGCCAGGTCTTTTCGACGCGCGTGCCAATTGCTTTTGATTGGTCAATGCATTGATAGCACTTGATTTTCCTGCATTTGAACGGCCTGCAAAGGCAACTTCATAACCAGTATCTTCTACACAAAGATTCAGTTTAGGCGCACTCATTAGAAATTCAGCTTTACGCAACCAGTTCAAAGATGAAGTTGAGTATTCTGAAATCGCAGGATCAGCCTTTTTTTCATAACTGATTTTTTGTTTAGGGGCGCTTGAGGTCTTACTATTTTTAGACTTTCCACTGCTGCGATGCATATTTCAACTTCAATAAACGGATAAACAAAGTGCATTATAAAGGAAGTCGGAGGTTCAAGCGAATTTTGATCGTGTTAACTGAAATATTGGCTATTAAGATGCTGGGCGATGAGCTTTTGTGACTTAAACATTGAGATTGGGAATAGGCGAGTTTACGATCTTTGGATGTTGTGGTGGCGCATTGAGAACATCGGCAATAGTATAGTGATCTAGGCTTTGATAAAACTGTTCAACGGCCTGATCTAAAATACCCTTTAAGCCGCAGCGTGGACGTAGCACACAAGGTGGCGTATTGCACTCTACAATTTGTGCATCACGTTGGAGAATTCGTACAATATATCCTAAGCGAAATTCTAAGATATCTGGGTTTAAGCGCAAACCACCGCCTTTACCTCGTGTGGTAATCAACCAACCTTGTTTTCCCATAAAATGCACAATTTTGACCAAGTGATTTTCTGAAACATGTAAATCTTCTGCAATTTCAGCAATCGTATAAGGCACATCTTTTGGAGGCGCGATGTACATTAAGATGCGCAGGGCATAGTCGGTAAATTTATTTAGTTGCATGTAGGCTGCTCATCTATGGGTAAAGATGTATCTCATCCTGAAATAAATAAGGCCAGTCTATCATAGACCAGCCTTATAAAGAACGGATGTAGATTTAGATACCTGCACCACCCGTACCAAACGCTTCACTATGAATTTGTTCAGGTTTAATACCACGAGCCACCAATGCTTGGTGTTGTTGTTGCATAAATGGTATTGGGCCACAAAGATAATAATCAGCATTGGCTGGGAGTAGTGCTGTATCAACCGTTGCCAAGTCTAAACGACCAGCCACATCATAGTCCTCACCTATAATATCACCGCTATGTGGGAACTCATAAGCTGTAAATGTACTGAGACGTGGGAATTTAGTTTTTTGCTCTTGAATATGTTGTTTCATCGCATGTACTTGGCTACTGCGACATGCATGAATAAAGCTAGCCGGTTGAGGCATGTCTAAAGTCACCAATTGGTTAAGCATTGCAATCATTGGGGTTAAACCTACACCCGCACTAATGAAGACATTACGTTTGCTACTATCAATCAGGTAGAAGTTACCTGTTGGGGCAGATACTTCAATTTCTGAACCTTCAGCTAAGCCATGTAAAGTGTTTGATACCCAACCACTTGCTAATTCACCTTTTTCATCTTCACGTTTAACTGAAATACGTAAATAATCTGCTTGTGGACTTGTCGACAGTGTGTATTGACGTGGTTGTTTTAAGCCTAGCGCTTCAACAAATACGCGCACTGAAATATATTGACCCGCTTCATATTTAGGTAATGCGCCACCATCAACTGGTGCAAGATAGAAAGAGGTAATTTCTTCGCTTTCATTCACTTTTTTAGCGATTTTAAATTTACGCCAGCCTAACCAGCTGCCTTGAGTTTGTTGGTGCTGCTCATAAATCGCTTTTTCAGTACTGATAAATAGATCGGCCAATTGCCCATAAGCTGCAGCCCATGCGTCAATCAATGGATCTTCCATCGAAATAGTTAATACTTCACTAATTGAATGTAATAGGTTTTCACCGACAATGTTGTAATCAGGTGCTTGAATATTCAGACTGACATGTTTATGGGCAATCAGTTCAACCACAGGCAAAAGTACTGAAGGATCTTCAATATTTTCAGCATATGCTAAAACAGCACCAGCCAAGGCTTGAGCCTGCGCACCACTACGTTGATGCCCCATGTTAAAGGTTTCTTTTAATTCAGGATTATTGCCGAGCATACGGTTATAAAAATAACCAGTAAGTGCTACACCATTTTCGCGAAGAACAGGAACTGTTGCTTTTACAAGGTCAATTTGCTGCGGAGTCATTGTTGATCTCTCTTGGCTGTCATTTATAAGATGTATTTAAAATATACCTTATAAAATGTATTTGCAATACACCTTTAAGAAAAACACATAAAATAATTATGGTTTATTTTGAATTTAAGCTTTATTGATTGAAATCATTGAATTTATTTTTAAGCTTTTTTAGATGAATTTTTTGAATAAGTTTTTAGATATGTTTAGCGGGCTTGATAAGCGGGATAAGCGAATAAAAACATAAGCAAGAACATGCGCTATAAAATGAGGAATAAAAAAGGAGCGCTAACGCTCCTCATATTTGTGTTTAAAAGAATTAACGCCCACCAAATAATGAACCTAACAAACCGCGGACCAGTTTTTGCCCTGTAGGACCGCCTAAGGTTCTTGCGGCACTTTTAGCAAAAGTTCCGATCACATCTTGAGTTAGTTTGGCACGTGCAGCTGCAGCTTTTGCTTCCTCTTTTTCTAAGCGTTCTTGCTCTTTGGCTTGTTGCTTATCGAGAGTCTGTTGTTGCTTTGTGAGCTCTTCTAATTGCTTGGCTTGTTGTGCCACTGCATCAAAAGCCACCTGTTGTTGTGAGCTATCAGAAACTTTACGTTGTAGCATTTCATAAGCGCTATCACGATCCACTTCATTGTCATAAACACCCGCAACAATACTTTGCGCCATCAATGCTTTTCGTTCATCTAAAGTAATTGGGCTAAATGATGAGTAGGGTGGCATCACCATCGCTCGTTCAACCACTTGAGGTGTACCTTGTTCATCTAAGCAACTAATAAGCGCTTCACCGACAGCCAGTTCTGTAATTGCTTGATCTACTTTAAACTCTGGATTAGCGCGGAAGGTATCAGCCGCAGTTTTTACTGCTTTTTGATCTTTAGGGGTAAACGCGCGTAAGGCATGTTGTACACGGTTGCCCAGTTGTCCTAAAACATTTTCTGGGATATCTAATGGGCTTTGTGAGATGAAATAAATTCCGACACCTTTAGAGCGAATTAGACGGACCACTTGTTGAATTTTTTCTTGTAATGCTGGGCTGGCATTATCAAAGAGCAAATGCGCTTCATCAAAAAAGAACACCAATTTTGGCTTATCTAAGTCACCGACTTCAGGTAACTTTTCAAATAATTCTGAAAGCATCCAAAGCAGGAAGGTCGCATAGAGCTTTGGTGTGTTCATCAGCTTATCCGCAGCCAATAGGTTGATATAACCATGCCCATTGGCATCAGTTTGGATAAAATCCATAATATCAAGGCTTGGCTCACCAAAGAAACGTTGACCGCCCTGATCACCTAAGGCCAATAGATTGCGCTGAATAGCACCTAAACTTGCAGGTGAGAGATTGCCGTATTCTGCTTTTAAAGCAGCCGCATTTTCACTGACATAGGTCAGCATGGCTTTTAAATCTTTAAAATCAATTAACAGTAAGCCTTGATCATCTGCAACACGGAACACCGCTGAAAGCACACCTTCTTGAGTGTCATTTAAATTCAGCATTTGCGAAAGTAACAGTGGGCCAATTTCAGAGACTGTGGTACGGATCGGATGTCCTTGCTCACCAAATAAATCCCAAAAAATAGTCGGTGACGCAGCAAAAGGAACACTGTCTACTCCTAAGCTTTTAATGCGTTCTTCGAACTTAGGATTGGTTGAACCTGCTTTGGCTATACTGGAAACATCCCCTTTGGCATCGGCAAGAAATACAGGTACACCAATCCGTGAAAAACTTTCAGCAAGCACTTTAAGGGTAATGGTTTTACCTGTACCTGTGGCGCCTGCAATTAAACCATGACGGTTAGCAAATTGTGAGTGTAATACAATATCTTGTGTTGTATCTGAAGTTTTTTTTGCGATGACGATTGGTGTGCCCATTGTTATTCCTATAGCTTTAATTTGAGTTTGGATGTTCTTCATCTGACTCAATATTTATATCATTGTTGTTATACAAAATTGCATTAAATGATGATGTTGTAAATCTGTTTTTATTGTTGAATATGAATGTAGGGGGAGTGCGGATTATGTCTTGAAATGCACAGGAAATAAGTGAAATCTAAAAATGATCTTTCCACTTAATAATCTCCGCTATTAATCGTGTTTAGATGTGAGTATAGGGCCCTTGCCATCACTTGATATAGCAGAGACCCAGATATTATGTATTAAGTATGCTTACTTGAAATATTAAGCCTGAATGACTTGAAGTGCTTTTTGAATATCTTGGATTAAATCGTCTGGATGTTCTAAGCCAATACAGAAACGAACCAATAGACCTTGCTGTAGATGTGCGCGTTCTAAATGACGCATGTCAGTCAGATTATAAATCATAACTAAGCTGACAGGACCGCCCCAACTAAAACCAAGTTTAAATAAAGATAAATGATCACAAAACTTTCGGATTTTGTTTATATCAAACTCAGGTTTAAAAATAACACTAACAAGACCAGCACTTTGTCCTGTTTGGCAGGTTTGGTTCCAATAGGTATGGCTTATATTGTCAGAATCCGCAGGGTGTAAAACTTGGGCAAACGCATTTTGATTCTTTAACCAATTTAAAATCTTTAGAGCACTTTGAGACTGATGCTCATAACGAATTTGCATTGAGGCCAAACTGCGTTGTACTTGTGCAGCATCATCACCTGAAATCGCGATACCTTGAATGGCGTGCATACGGAACAGCTTATGATGTAAAGCTTTATCTTGAGTGACCACAGATCCCATTAAAATATCACCACCACCACTCGGGTATTTGGTTAAGGCGTGTACACTGATATCTACACTTAAATGTTCATGACTAAAATTAAAGGCATTAAACGCTAGGCCAGCTCCCCAGGTATTGTCCAAAGCCGTGAGGATATTTTTTGCTTTGGCTTTTTTGACTAAATTAACAAGATCAGGAAATTCAAGTGTGACTGAACCTGCGGCTTCTAACCAAATCAGTTTGGCATTTTCATTGGGTTGGAATGTGTCTGCATCGATAGGATTATAAACTTGAACGATAATGCCATAACTTTTTTCAAGATGACGTAGATGTTCCATGTTGGGACCATAGATATTGTCTGCAACCCAGACTTCATCTCCATGACTTAAAAAACATGAATTGACTAGATTAATCGCAGATAAACCACTAGGTGCAAGTAAACAATATTCACCACCTTCTATTTGGGCAATGTGATCGCCTAAGGTAAACGTTGTCGGTGTGCCATGTGTGCCGTAACTATAGTCATAACGATCTGTCCAATGGCGATTAAATAGTGCATCGGTATTTTCAAATATAATTGTTGACGCACGAAATAGGGGAGGCTGTATTGTATTTATATATTGTGGTGCTTTACGAGAAGAATGAATTAAAGCAGTAACTGGTTTTTGTTTCACAGGAATACTCAATTTTTGTTAATAGCTGGACTAAAGTAAGCAAAACATAATCGCTCAGTGACGAAAAGCAATAAATTGTGAAAAATAATAAATAAAATTGATATTGGCTTCATTTTTGCATTTATCCAACTATGTTTTGTGATTTGTAGCGTAATTGATACAACAAGAATAGGTGATAACATGAAAAAACTTAAAGTGCATTATTTTCAGCATATTGCAGGTGAAGGCTTTGGTAGCTGTTATGAGTATTTAAAAGCAATGGGCGCAGAAATTACTGCAACAGAATTTTTTGCTTTACCCACAGATTCACAATTAGAAATAGAAGCTTTGCCGCATGTCAATGATGTGGATTTACTCATCATTATGGGTGGGGAGATGAGTGTAAATGATGAAGCCAACTATCCTTGGTTAAAGGTCGAAAAACGATGGATACGCCGTTATTTGGCTTCGGAAAAGCCCGCAATCGGCCTGTGTTTGGGTGGGCAGTTGATAGCCAATGCTCTAGGTGCCAATGTTCGGCGTAATACTGTGCAAGAGATTGGCTGGACCTTGGTTAATAAAAGCAACCATGTGCCAGAAGGTTATTTCCAATTGCCTGAGCGGGTCAATGTCATGCAATGGCATAGTGAGACCTTTGATATTCCTAAAGGCGCAATTCGTTTGGCGGAGAATCCAGCATGTCCCAACCAACTTTATCAAATTGGCAAAAATGTATTGGGGTTTCAGTTCCATCCAGAAATCACCCCGCATAGCCTAAAAATCTTCATTGAGCATGAAGAAGAAGATATGGTGTTTAGTGGAGTACACAGTCAATCATTATTGAAGCTAAAAAAATCGCAACAAACGGATTATGTGATTGGGAATCAGTTGCTCAATCATGCGATTGACTACGTTTTAAGGGTTTAAGCTGGTGTTTAAATAATAAGCGCTTTATTTATAATTAATTACTCAAAAAAAGGTAAAAATGTCCAAATAAGTTTGCTTAAGTGTTAAACAATCGTTATAATGAGCGACCCTCCGATATGGTGGGGTGAATGGCGAAGAAAGTCATTCAGATCGTTACAGTCGTGGCATCGATCACGACCTTAGTGATTTTCACTGCCTTTGACACTTACCTTATTTAGTGGGGTGAGATGCGTCAAGGGTGATTCTTTATATATTTGGCTTGGAGTTAACTGGTATGTCTAACCAGAGAATTCGTATCCGTCTTAAGTCTTTTGATCATCGTTTAATTGATCAATCTTCTCAAGAGATCGTAGAAACAGCAAAACGTACTGGCGCACAAGTGTGTGGTCCAATTCCGATGCCTACTCGCATCGAACGTTTTAACGTTTTAACATCACCACACGTGAACAAAGATGCGCGTGACCAATATGAAATCCGCACATATAAACGTTTGATCGACATCGTTCAACCTACAGATAAGACTGTAGATGCGTTGATGAAGTTGGATCTTGCAGCTGGTGTTGATGTTCAGATCGCATTGGGTTAAGGCTTTCGGTTAATTAACGCTCTATAAGTTAATTAGGCCGCTTTTTTAGAGGTTTATGCACATGGCTATTGGTTTAGTCGGTCGCAAGTGCGGTATGACACGTATCTTTACAGATGCTGGTGTTTCTGTGCCTGTAACAGTGATTGAGGTTGATCCTAACCGTATCACTCAAATCAAAACGCTTGAAACTGATGGTTATCAAGCGATTCAAATCACTACTGGTGAACGTCGCGAATCTCGCGTAACAAATGCTCAGAAAGGTCACTTTGCGAAAGCTGGTGTTGCTGCTGGTCGTTTAGTTAAAGAATTCCGCGTTGCAGAAGCTGATCTTGAAGGTCGTGAAGTTGGTGGCACTATCGGTGTTGATTTGTTCGCAGTAGGTCAAGTTGTTGACGTTACTGGTCAATCAAAAGGTAAAGGCTTCCAGGGTGGTGTTAAGCGTTGGAACTTCCGTACGCAAGATGCTACACATGGTAACTCAGTATCTCACCGTGTAATTGGTTCTACAGGTCAAAACCAGACTCCTGGTCGCGTGTTCAAAGGCAAAAAAATGCCTGGTCACTTAGGTGATGATCGCGTAACTGTACAAGGTCTTGAAATTGTATCTATCGACGCAGAACGTTCAGTTCTTGTTGTTAAAGGTGCGATTCCTGGTGCTACTGGTGGCGACGTTATCGTTCGTCCTACGATCAAGGCCTGAGGGGAAATAACGTGAATTTAAAAACTGTTTCCGGCTCTGCTGTTGAATTGTCTGAAGTTGCTTTCGGACGTGAATTTAATGAAGCTCTTGTACACCAAGTTGTTACAGCTTATTTAGCTGGTGGTCGTCAAGGCTCTAAAGCTCAGAAGTCACGTGCAGACGTTTCTGGCGGTGGTAAAAAACCATTCCGTCAAAAAGGTACTGGCCGCGCTCGTGCTGGTTCTATTCGTAGCCCAATCTGGGTTGGTGGTGGTAAAACTTTTGCTGCTCGTCCACAAGATTGGTCTCAAAAAGTAAACCGCAAAATGTACCGCGGTGCAATGCAATGTATCTTAGCTGAACTTGTTCGCCAAGATCGTCTTGTATTGGTTGAAGAGTTTGCAGTTGAAGCTCCAAAAACTAAAGAATTGCTTGCAAAACTAAACGGCTTGAACGCTACTCGCGCATTAATCGTTACTGAAGCTGTAGATGAAAATCTATATTTAGCTGCTCGTAACCTTCCACACGTTGATGTGGTTGATGCTGCTGGGATCGATCCTGTTGGCTTGATCGCGTTTGATAAAGTTGTTATGTCTGTTGCGGCTGCTAAGAAGATTGAGGTAGAACTCGGATGAACAACGAACGTATCTATCAAGTCCTAAAAGGGCCTGTTTTTTCAGAAAAAGCACAAGTTCTAGGCGAAACTGCTGGTGTTCAAGTTTTTAAAGTTGCTATCGATGCAAACAAACTTGAAATCAAAAAAGCAGTAGAGCAATTATTTGGTGTAGAAGTTGTTAAAGTTAACACGACTATCACTAAAGGTAAGACTAAACGCTTTGGTAAAACATTAGGACGTCGTTCTGATGTTAAAAAAGCATACGTCACCCTGAAAGCTGGCCAAGATGTTGAAATGGCTGACTTGGGCGATACCGCTGAAAGCACAGCGGAATAAGGACGAAAATTATGCCAATTCAAAAATGTAAGCCAACGTCTCCAGGACGTCGCTTTGTAGAGAAGGTGGTTCATAATCATCTTCACAAAGGCGCGCCTTATGCACCGTTGGTTGAAGCTAAAAAACGTACTGGTGGTCGTAATAATAACGGTCACATTACAACTCGTCACGTTGGTGGTGGTCATAAACAAAACTACCGTATCGTTGACTTCAAACGTAACAAAGACGGCATCCCTGCTGTAGTTGAACGTATTGAATACGATCCTAACCGTACATCACATATTGCTTTATTGAAATATGCTGACGGTGAACGTCGTTATATTATTGCTGCTAAAGGCTTACGTGCTGGCGATAAAGTACAATCTGGTAACGATGCTCCAATTCGTCCAGGTAACTGCTTACCGCTTCGTAATATGCCTATCGGTTCTACATTACATAACATTGAGCTTAAAATCGGTAAAGGTGCACAATTAGTGCGTTCTGCTGGTACTTCTGCTCAGTTGTTGGGTCGTGACGGTTCTTACGCAATTATTCGTCTTCGTTCAGGCGAAATGCGTAAAGTACACGTTGAATGTCGCGCTGTGTTAGGTGAAGTATCTAACTCAGAAAGCAACCTTCGTTCACTTGGTAAAGCAGGTGCTGCACGCTGGCGTGGTGTTCGTCCTACCGTTCGTGGTATGGCGATGAACCCAGTTGACCATCCACATGGTGGTGGTGAAGGGCGTAACAAAGGTATTCAACCTGTAAGCCCATGGGGTCAAAAAGCTAAAGGGTACAAAACTCGTACCAATAAGCGTACGACTAAGATGATCATTCGCGACCGTCGCGTTAAGTAACAAGTAAAGGAATCTGACAATGCCTCGTTCTCTGAAAAAAGGCCCATTCGTCGATGCGCACTTGTTCGCTAAGGTTGAAGCGGCTATCGCGGCTAATAACCGTAAGCCGATCAAAACTTGGTCGCGTCGTTCGATGATCCTCCCGGATTTTGTTGGTTTAACAATTTCTGTACATAATGGTCGTAACCATGTTCCAGTGATCGTATCTGAACATATGGTTGGTCACAAACTCGGTGAATTCGCGCCAACTCGTACCTATCGTGGTCACGGTGTTGACAAGAAGTCTAAACGTTAAGGTGCTATGATGGAAGTTACTGCTAAATTACGCGGTGCCGCTATCTCGGCACAAAAAACTCGTTTGGTTGCAGACCTAATCCGTGGCAAATCTATTGCTCACGCGCTTAATATCTTAAACTTCAGCAACAAAAAAGCTGCAGTTGTAGTGAAAAAAGCATTGGAATCTGCAATTGCAAACGCTGAACACAATAACAGTTTAGATGTAGACGACCTTAAGGTTACTACGATTTACGTTGATGAAGGCACTAGCCTTAAACGTATTATGCCACGTGCTAAAGGCCGTGCAGATCGTATTACTAAGCGTACTTGTCACATTACCGTTAAGGTAGGGGTTTGATATGGGTCAGAAGGTTCATCCAATCGGTATCCGCCTTGGTGTTGTAAAACGTCATAACGCCAACTGGTATGCGAGTCCGAAACAATACGCTGAATACTTGCTTAAAGATCTTCAAGTTCGTGAGTTTTTAACTAAAAAACTTAAAAGCGCGATGATCAGCAATATTCTTATCGAACGTCCTACAGGCGCTGCTAAGGTAACAATTAGCACTGCTCGTCCAGGTATCGTTATCGGTAAAAAAGGCGAAGACATTGAGAAATTACAGCGTGAACTTACCAAGATTATGGGTGTTCCAGCGCAAGTAAGCATCAACGAAATCGATCGCCCAGACTTAGACGCTCGTTTAGTTGCTGAAGCAATTGCTTCACAATTAGAGAAACGTGTAATGTTCCGTCGTGCTATGAAGCGTGCGGTTCAAAACACTATGCGTGCTGGTGCTAAAGGTATCAAAGTTGAAGTTTCTGGTCGTTTAGGTGGTGCAGAAATTGCACGTACTGAATGGTATCGTGAAGGTCGTGTACCTTTACATACACTTCGTGCTGACATCGACTATGCAACTATGCGCGCTGAAACTACTTACGGTACGATTGGTGTTAAAGTTTGGATTTTCCGTGGTGAGATCTTAGGTGGCATGAAACAAGTCATGAACCCTGCTCCTGCTGAAGAACGTCCAGCTAAACGCGGTCGCGGTCGTGGTGAAGGTCAAGAGCGTCGTGGTCGTCGCAATGATCGTTCTGCTGAAAAAGGAGAATAATCCATGTTGCAACCTAAACGTACTAAATTCCGTAAGGTGCAAAAAGGCCGTAACACTGGTCTAGCGCATCGTGGTAGCACAGTATCTTTCGGTACAATCGCACTTAAATCTGTTGAGCGTGGTCAAATGACTGCTCGTCAAATCGAAGCTGCGCGTCGTACAATTAGCCGTCGTGTTAAACGTGGTGGTAAGATCTTTATCCGTGTTTTCCCAGACAAACCAATTACTGAAAAACCATTAGAAGTTCGTATGGGTAAAGGTAAAGGTTCTGTGGAATACTGGGTTTGCCAAATCAAACCAGGTAAGATCTTGTACGAAATGGATGGTGTTAGTGAAGAATTGGCACGCGAAGCGTTTACGCTTGCAGCTGCTAAGCTTCCATTTAAAACCACTATCGTTACTAAGACGGTGATGTAATGAAAACTAAAGATCTACGTGAAAAATCGGTAGAAGAGTTGGCAGCTTTGCTTGATGAGCAACAGCTTAACCAATTCCGTCTTCGTATGGCGAAAGCAACTGGTCAATTGGGTAAATCGCATGAAGTTGCGTTAACTCGTAAGACTATTGCTCGTATCAAGACCCTCCTTACCGAAAAACAGGGGAACGCACAATGAGTGAGCAAACAGTTCGCACGTTAACAGGCAAAGTAGTAAGTGACAAAATGGACAAGTCTATTGTTGTACTTATTGAACGCCGCGTTCAACACCCGTTGTATGGCAAATCAATCCGCCGTTCAACAAAATTACACGCTCATGATGAGAACAACACTGCTAAAACTGGCGATGTTGTAACCATTAAAGAAAGCCGCCCAATTTCAAAAACTAAAGCTTGGACTTTAGTGGAAGTTATTGAAGCAGCTGCTGAGTAATTAGACGTTCTTGTTGCATCATCGGTCAATTTCGAGTACTCTTTGAGCCTTTCGAAATTGCGACCGGTGATGCTCGGTTTTGGAGTAGGGCAATGATTCAGACCGAAAGTATGCTAGACGTAGCAGACAACAGTGGTGCTCGCCGCGTACAATGTATTAAAGTACTTGGTGGTTCACATCGTCGTTATGCTTCTGTTGGCGACATTATTAAAGTTACTGTAAAAGAAGCAATTCCGCGTGGCCGTGTTAAAAAAGGTGACGTGATGAATGCAGTTGTAGTTCGTACTAAATTCGGTATTCGTCGTCCAGACGGTTCTGTGATCCGTTTCGATGATAATGCTGCAGTTATCTTGAACAACAACAAGGCTCCGATTGCCACTCGTATTTTCGGACCAGTGACTCGTGAACTTCGTACTGAACAGTTCATGAAAATCATTTCATTGGCTCCTGAAGTTCTATAATAGAGGCAATCATGGCTAAGATTAGAAAAGGCGATCAAGTAATTGTGATCGCAGGTAAAGAAAAAGGCAAACAGGGTACTGTTTTGTCTGTTTCAAATGACCAAGTTAAGGTTGAAGGCCTTAATTTAGTTAAGAAGCATCAAAAGCCGAACCGTGCAACAGGTGCTGAAGGCGCTATTGTTACACAAGAAGCTTCGCTTCATATTTCAAACGTGGCAGTTTTTAATGCTGCAACCCAAAAGGCTGACCGTGTTGGTTACCAAGTGATTGAAGGCGTGAAAACTCGCGTTTACAAATCAAATGGTGAATCAGTGGCGGTAGCGAAGTAATAGGTTGAACTAGGCTATGGCCAGACTTAAAACACGTTATAACGACGAAATCCGAGCTAAGTTGAAAGAAGAACTTGGTTTGGGCAATGTGATGGAAATTCCTCGCATTACTAAAATCACCATCAACATGGGTGTTGGTGCAGCTTCAGCTGACAAGAAATTGTTAGATGGCGCTTTGGCGGATATGCAAGCTATTGCTGGTCAAAAACCAGTTCTTACATTAGCGCGCAAATCAATCGCTGGTTTTAAAATCCGTGATGGTTGGCCGATTGGTTGTAAAGTAACTTTACGCGGCGAACAAATGTACGAATTCTTAGACCGTTTGATCTCTATCGCTATCCCTCGTATTCGTGACTTCCGCGGTTTTTCTGCGAAATCATTCGATGGTCGTGGTAATTATTCAATGGGTCTCAAGGAACAAATTATGTTCCCTGAAATCGATTTTGATAAGATCGATCGTATTCGTGGTATGGATATTACTATCACTACGACTGCTCGTACTGATGACGAAGGCCGTGCGCTAATCCGTGCATTCGGCTTCCCGTTCAAATAAGAGGTCGATATGGCTAAGAAAAGTATGATTAATCGCGAATTGAAACGCGAAACTACAGTTGCTAAATACGCTGCAAAACGTGCTGAATTAAAAGCTACGATTGCAAACGTAAATGCATCTGATGAAGAACGTTTCGAAGCGATGATGAAGTTACAAGCATTACCACGTAATGCGTCTCCAGTACGTCTTCGTAACCGTTGTGGTTTAACTGGTCGTCCTCATGGTTACTTCCGTAAGTTCGGCTTAAGCCGTAACAAATTACGTGACACAGTAATGCAGGGTGATGTACCGGGCGTTGTTAAGGCAAGCTGGTAAGGAGCGACTATAAATGAGTATGCAAGATACCGTTGCCGACATGCTAACACGTGTTCGTAACGCACAAATGGCAAAGAAACAAACTGTTTCTATGCCTAATTCTAAGTTGAAAGTTGCAATTGCAAACGTACTTCAACAAGAAGGTTACATTTCAAATGTAGAAGTTGCTGATCTTGAAGGCAAAGCTACTTTGACAATTACTTTAAAATATTTTGAAGGCAAACCAGTTATCGAAACTGTGAAACGCGTAAGCCGTCCAGGTCTACGTCAGTATCGCGGTAAAGATGCACTTCCGAGCGTTAAGCAAGGTTTAGGTATTGCAATTGTTTCTACAAGCAAAGGCATCATGACTGATCGCGCTGCACGTGCTGCAGGCGTTGGTGGTGAAGTTATTGCTTTTGTTTCTTAATAGGTGATTCCTCATGTCTCGTGTGGCTAAAGCCCCAGTAACTGTACCTAACGGTGTAGCAGTTACTCAGAACGGCCGGCAGGTCGAAGTGAAAGGCAGCAAAGGTACGTTGTCTTTCAACCTGCATGCGCTGGTCGAGCTTAAACAGGAAGAAGGTCAACTTCATATTGCTCCAGTTAAAGAATCTCGCGATTCTTGGATGCAAGCTGGTACTGCTCGCGCTGTTCTTAATAACCTTGTAAAAGGTGTTAATGAAGGCTTCGAACGTAAGTTACAACTTATCGGTGTTGGTTATAAAGCTGCGGTTAAAGGTACAGTTGTGAACCTTAACCTTGGTTATTCTCACCCGATTGATTACGCTCTTCCTGAAGGTGTAACTGCTGAAACTCCGACTGCTACTGAAATCATTTTGAAATCAGCTAACAAGCAATTGTTAGGTCAAGTTGCTGCAGAAATCCGTGGTTATCGTCCACCAGAGCCGTATAAAGGTAAAGGTGTTCGCTATTCTGACGAAGTTGTTCTTCGTAAAGAAGCTAAGAAGAAATAAGGCGCGAGGTTCTTATGAACGAAAAGAAACAATCCCGTTTGCGTCGTGCGAAAAGCACACGCTTGCACATTCGTGCATTGGGTGCGACTCGCTTGTGTGTAAACCGCACGCCGCGTCACATCTATGCTCAAGTTATTTCTGCAGATGGTGGCAAAGTATTAGCGCAAGCTTCTACTTTGGATGCATCTTTACGTAGCGGAACTACAGGTAATGTAGATTCAGCTACTAAAGTAGGTGCTTTAATCGCAGAACGTGCAAAGGCTGCTGGTGTAACTAAAGTTGCATTTGACCGTTCTGGTTTTAAATATCATGGTCGTATCAAAGCCTTGGCTGATGCTGCTCGTGAAAACGGCTTGGAGTTCTAATCATGGCTAAAGTTGAACAAAACGAAGGTCTTGTTGAAAAGCTGGTTGCCGTTGATCGTGTAGCCAAAGTTGTTAAGGGTGGTCGTATCTTCTCTTTCACAGCATTAACTGTTGTGGGTGATGGTAATGGTCGTGTAGGTTTTGGTCGCGGTAAAGCGCGTGAAGTTCCAGCTGCTATTTCTAAAGCACTTGAAGCTGCACGCCGCAACATGATCACTGTTGATCTTGTTGATGGTACTGTACAACATCCTATTCATGCTCGTCATGGCGCTAGCCGTGTTTACATGCAACCTGCATCTGAAGGTACTGGCGTAATCGCTGGTGGTTCTATGCGCGCAGTTTTAGAAGCTGCTGGTGTACGTAACGTATTGACGAAATGTTATGGTTCTACTAACGCGGCTAACGTTGTAAATGCAACTTTTAATGGTTTACGTGATATGACGTCTCCTGAGAAAGTTGCTGCTAAACGTGGTCTTTCAGTAGAACAAATTTTAGGGTAATCAATCATGAAAACGATTAAAGTTACCCAGACTAAATCTTCTTCGCATCGTTTGAAAAATCACAAACTTTGCCTACAAGGTTTAGGTCTGCGTCGTATTGGTCATACAGTAGAAGTAATAGATACACCTTCTAACCGTGGTATGATCAACAAAGTCTACTATATGGTTAGTGTAGAGGAATAAGCCATGACTCTGCGTTTAAATGAGCTTGCACCTGCTGAAGGTGCAAAACGTGATAATCGTCGTTTAGGCCGTGGTATCGGTTCTGGTGTCGGTAAGACTGGTGGCCGTGGTGTCAAAGGTCAGAAATCACGTAAAAGTGGTGGCGTTCGTCCAGGCTTTGAAGGTGGTCAAACTGCGTTATATCGTCGTTTACCTAAATTCGGTTTCACAAGCCAATTGGCTTTGAAAACTGCTGAAGTACGTTTGTCTGAACTTGCTAAAGTTGAAGGTGATATTATTTCACTTGAAACTTTGAAAGCTGCGAATGTTGTACGTAAAGATATGTTGCGTGCTCGTGTTGTTCTTTCTGGTGAAATCACTCGTGCATTCACTGTTCAAGGTGTTGCATTGACTAAAGGCGCTAAAGCTGCTCTTGAAGCTGCTGGCGGTAAAGTCGAGGAGTAATCGCGAGTGACTATGTCTCCTAGTTCTTCAGGTCATGTTAACATGATGAAAGGTCAACCATTTCATGTGAAATATCGTGAAATTATTCGCCGATTAATGTTCTTGATTGGTGCATTGGTAGTCTTTCGACTAGGAGCGCATATTCCGCTGCCAGGTATTGATAATGTTGCTCTAGAACGTTTTTTCAAAGCTAATGAAGGTACTTTTTTAGGTTTGTTTAACATGTTCTCGGGTGGAGCATTAGAACGAATGTCCATTCTGGCGTTAGGTATCATGCCGTACATTTCTGCATCTATTATTGTGCAGTTAATGTCGACCGTGGTGCCTTCGTTAGAAGCATTGAAGAAAGAAGGCGAGCAAGGTAAGCGTAAGATTAATCAATATACGCGTTACGGCACCCTTTTACTTGCATTAGTCCAAGGTATCGGGATGTGTGCTGGTCTAATCAGTCAAGGTATTACTTTGACTTCAGGACTGGCTTTTTACATTCCAGCGCTAACATCGTTAGTTGCAGGTACCATGTTCTTAATGTGGTTAGGTGAGCAAATTACTGAACGCGGTGTTGGTAACGGTATCTCAATGATTATCTTTGCAGGTATTGTTGCTGGTTTACCAAACTTAGTGATCCAAGCATTTACTTCGGTAGATAATGGCCAATCAAGTTTAATTGGTTTGGCTATCTTTGGATTGCTATCAGTTGCTGTTTTAGCAGCGATTGTGTTTATTGAAAAAGCTCAACGTCGTATACCTGTGAACTATGCTCAAAAACAGCAAGGTCGTCGTGTATTCACTGCACAGCAAACGCATTTGCCATTGAAGATCAACATGGCAGGGGTTATTCCAGCAATTTTCGCAAGTTCGTTATTGTTGTTCCCTGCAAGTTTAGGTCAATGGTTAGGCAGTGCTGATCCAAATGCAGGAATTGTAAAACGTAGCCTACAAGATTTGGCATTGGTATTATCGCCTGGACAACCGTTGTATTTAGTGCTCTTCGGTGCGTTAATTATCTTTTTCTGTTATTTCTATACGGCGCTTGTTTTTAGCCCGAAAGAAGTATCAGAGAACTTGAAACGCAGTGGAGCTTATGTACCTGGTATTCGCCCAGGTGAGCAAACTGCTCGTTACTTAGATCATATTCTTAATCGTTTGACGTTTATTGGTGCAATCTACATTACAGTCATCTGTTTAATGCCGATGATTTTACAAAGTTCTTTTGGTATTCCATTCCATTTGGGTGGTACCTCATTACTTATCGTAGTTGTTGTTGTTATGGACTTTATGGCTCAGCTTCAAGCCCATTTGACATCACATCAGTATGACGATCAATCGTTAATGAGAAAAACGACTGCTCATCCTAAGGGATAAGCGCACTTAGAAGGTTTCATCATGAAAGTACAAGCTTCTGTAAAGAAAATTTGTGGTAGCTGTAAAGTTATCCGTCGTAATGGGGTTATTCGCGTAATTTGCAGCGCAGAACCTCGTCATAAGCAGCGTCAAGGTTAATTTAATTAAGACCTGTTGATTTCAGTAGGCTAATTAGGTTATTATCCGCCCCTCAAGATTTTTGTGGGGCGGTTGATTATCTCTACTGCCTTTTTGGAGAAATTTGAATGGCTCGTATTGCCGGTGTAAACATTCCGGATAACAAGCATGCTGTTATCTCTCTCACGTATATTTTTGGTATTGGCCGCCACACAGCTAAAAACATTTTAGCTGCTGCAGGTATTACGACTACTACTAAAATTCGTGAATTAGATGATGCTCAGCTTGATGCGATTCGTGCAGAAGTTGCTAAGGTTCCGACCGAAGGTGACTTACGTCGCGAAATTTCTATGAACATTAAACGTTTAATGGATTTAGGCTGCTACCGCGGTCTTCGTCATCGTCGCAGCTTGCCTGTTCGCGGACAACGCACCAAAACTAACGCACGTACCCGTAAAGGTCCGCGCAAACCTATTAAGAAATAAGATTTCTGGAAGCTAAAAGATGGCTAAAGATACTCGCACACGCAAGAAGGTCACTCGTACCGTCTCTGAAGGTGTTGCACACATTCACGCTTCTTTTAATAACACCATTGTTACGATTACTGATCGTCAAGGTAATGCATTGGCTTGGGCTACTTCAGGTGGACAAGGCTTCCGTGGATCACGTAAATCAACTCCGTTTGCTGCTCAGGTAGCTGCTGAAGTTGCTGGTAAAGCTGCTTTAGATTACGGTTTGAAAAACTTGGACGTCCTTGTAAAAGGTCCTGGTCCAGGTCGTGAATCTGCGGTTCGTGCATTAGGTGCAGTGGGTTATAAAATTAACAGCATTACCGACGTGACACCGATTCCGCACAACGGTTGCCGTCCACCTAAAAAACGTCGCGTGTAAGGAGAAACATTCATGGCTCGTTATATTGGTCCAAAATGCAAACTCTCTCGCCGCGAAGGGACAGACCTGCAATTAAAATCTGGCGTTAAACCATTTGACGTCAAAACAAAAAAATCTGCTAAAGCTCCTGGTCAACATGGCCAAAGCCGTGCTAAACAATCAGAGTATTCACTACAATTACGTGAAAAACAAAAAGTACGTCGCATGTACGGTGTTTTAGAGCGTCAATTTAGTAACTACTACAAAGAAGCTGCTCGTGTTAAAGGCGCAACAGGTGAAAACTTGTTGAAATTGCTTGAAAGCCGCCTCGATAACGTTGTTTATCGCATGGGTTTTGGTTCTACACGTGCAGAAGCTCGTCAGCTGGTATCTCACCGTTCAATCACTTTAAATGGTCGTCGTGTTAACATCGCGTCTATCCAAGTTAAAGCGGGCGACGTGATTGCAGTTCACGAAAGCGCTAAACAACAATTACGTATCAAAAACGCAATTGAATTAGCTGCTCAACGTGGAACAGCTGCTTGGATTGAAGTAGATCATTCAAAACTTGAAGGTACATTTAAAGCTGCACCAGATCGTTCTGATTTACCTGCTGAAATCAACGAAAGCTTGATTGTAGAATTGTATTCTAAATAATCCTTGAGGTAGCAATAATGACGCGTACTGCAAACGAGTTTCTAACTCCGCAAGCGATCAAGGTCGAAGCGGCAAGCGGGACCTCGGCAAAAGTGATTCTTGAACCATTAGAGCGTGGCTTTGGTCATACTCTTGGTAATGCTTTACGTCGCATCCTTTTGTCTTCTTTACCTGGCGCAGCCGTGGTTGAAGTAGAGATAGAGGGTGTCGAGCACGAGTACAGTACTTTAGAAGGCTTGCAGCAGGACATCGTCGAGCTCTTGCTGAACCTAAAAGGATTGTCTATTAAGCTGTTCGATCAAAACGAAGCATATTTGACATTGGAAAAACAAGGTCCTGGCGATGTAACTGCTGCTGACCTTCGTTTACCACATAATGTTGAAGTGGTTAACCCTGAACATCTGATTGGTACTTTAAGTGCTTCAGGCTCATTAAAAATGCGCTTGAAAGTTTCTCAAGGTCGTGGTTATGAAACTTCTGACTCACGTTTCCCTGAAGGCGAAACGCGTCCTGTAGGTCGTCTACAGTTAGATGCTTCTTATAGCCCGATTAAACGTGTGTCTTACACAGTTGAAAATGCTCGTGTAGAACAACGTACTGACCTTGATAAGCTCGTCATTGATCTTGAAACGAATGGAACTGTAGATCCTGAAGAAGCTATCCGCAAAGCGGCAACAATCTTGCAACAACAAATTGCAATTTTTGTTGATCTTCAGAAAGATCAAGCTCCAGTTGCTCAAGAGCCACGTGAAGAAGTTGATCCAATCTTGCTTCGTCCAGTTGATGATCTAGAGCTTACTGTTCGTTCTGCTAACTGTTTGAAAGCAGAAAATATTTACTACATTGGTGATCTAGTACAGCGTACTGAGGTTGAGTTGCTTAAAACTCCTAACCTTGGTAAAAAATCGCTTACTGAGATCAAAGATGTTCTGGCTTCTAAGGGCTTACAGCTCGGCATGCGTTTAGAGAACTGGCCACCAGCTAGTCTCCGTATGGACGATCGTTTCGCCTATCGTAGCCGTTAATTAAGTAGGACTATCACCATGCGTCATCGTAATAGTGGTGTGAAATTAGGCCGTACCAGCAGCCATCGTAAAGCGATGTTTCAAAACATGGCTAATTCTTTGTTTGAGCATGAGTTAATTAAAACTACTGTGCCTAAAGCAAAAGAGTTACGTCGTGTAGCTGAGCCTTTAATCACTTTAGCTAAAAACGATACTGTAGCAAACCGTCGTTTGGCGTTTGCTCGTACTCGTTCAGCAGCAACAGTTGGTAAATTATTTACCGTTCTTGGCCCTCGTTACAAAGAACGTAACGGCGGTTATCTACGTGTTCTTAAAGCTGGTTTCCGTGCAGGTGATGCTGCACCGATGGCTTATGTAGAACTTGTGGATCGTGAAGTAAACTAATTACTCACGTCACAGAACAATCGGTTGTTCGAAAAAGGTCGGTGTTTCACCGGCCTTTTTTTATGCCTTTTTGTTGGACAATTTATGGTTTTGTCCCAAATTGACTTAAATTTCGTCAGAAAAATGCAAACTTGACATTGCGTATTGTCAGATTTGTGCTTTAATAAAAAAGTACTCTTAAAAAGGTTATAAAAACAACATGGAAAAGCAAGTTGATATTCTTATCGTTGGTGCAGGTATCTCTGGTATTGGTGTAGCTGCGCATCTTTCAAAACACTCACCACAACGTTCATTTGAAATTATTGAGCGTCGTGAGAGCTTCGGTGGTACTTGGGATTTATTTAAATATCCGGGTATCCGTTCCGATTCAGATATGTCTACTTTTGGGTTTAATTTTAAACCATGGCAAAAAGCCAATGTCTTGGCAGATGGCGCTTCGATTAAAGGCTATGTTGCTGAAGTTGTCGATGAATTTAAATTAAAAGATAAAATTCATTTTAATCAACGTGTACGTACTGCAAATTATGATTCATCAATTAAAAAATGGGTCGTACAAATTGAAGATGAAAATCAAAAACTCAATACGTGGGTTGCAAACTTTGTAATCGGGTGTACGGGTTATTATAATTATGACCAAGGTTATCAACCTGATTATCCAGGTAAAAATGATTTTAAAGGCGAATTTATTAACCCACAATTTTGGCCTGAAAACTTAGATTATACGGGTAAAAAAGTAGTGATTATTGGTAGTGGTGCAACAGCTATTACCTTAGTGCCTGCGATGTCAAAAGGTGGAGCAGGGCATGTGACCATGTTGCAACGTTCACCAACCTATATTGCTTCAATCCCATCTATTGATTTTGTTTATGACAAAATGCGTAAGGTTTTACCTGAAGATGTGGCATATAAGTTAACCCGTGCACGTAATATTGGTATGCAACGCGGTATTTATGCGCTTGCACAAAAACAACCGAAGTTACTGCGTAAGTTCTTACTCAAATCGATTGAAATGCAATTAAAAGGTAAAGTGGATATGAAACATTTTACCCCAACCTATAATCCGTGGGATCAGCGGTTATGTGTTGTGCCAGATGGTGACTTATTTAAGATTTTACGTTCTGGTAAAGCCAGCGTTGAAACAGATCAAATTGAGAAAATTACCGCAACAGGTATCCAATTAAAATCTGGTAAGCATTTAGATGCGGATATCATTGTTTCAGCAACAGGTTTAGAAATCCAAATCTTGGGTGGTATCAAAGCTACAATTGATAATAAACCAATGAATACATCTCAACACATGCTGTATCAGGGTGTGATGGTTAGCGATGTGCCAAATATGGCAATGATCATTGGTTATATCAACGCATCATGGACATTAAAAGTTGATATCGCAGGTGAGTATATTTGCCGTCTTGTAAACTATATGGACAAGAAGGGCTATGACGAAGTTATTCCTCAAGGTGATGCAACTGAATTGATGGAAGATACGGTGATGGGTAGTTTAAGCTCAGGGTATATTGCTCGTGCGGCGGATGTGATGCCAAAACAAGGTAAGCATGCACCTTGGAAAGTGTCGAATAACTATTTAGCAGATCGTAAAGAACTTAAAAATGCCAAGTTTGAAGATGGTGTTTTAAAATTTCATAAGCGTGAAGCGCAACTCGCAAAAAAGCCTAAACTGGTTTCTTAATCAAACCTAGAAGCAACCAAACTAAGAAATAGCAAAATAAACAAGCTATGAAATAAACAAGGAGCGAAAGCTCCTTATTTATTGCGACATAAAAATTGATTTAAAAAGAATGCTTGGTGATAGAAAAAGGAGCCAAAGCTCCTTTAACAATGATCAGATAAATTATAAAGAACGGGAAATCAGTTCTTTCATAATCTCGTTTGTACCTGCATAAATACGATTTGCCCGATTATCGATATAAGCGCGTGCAATTGGATATTCCAGCATATAACCATAACCACCATGTAATTGAAGGCATTCATCAACCACATTAGAGAATACTTCTGAAATTTTGTATTTTGCGGCAGCTGCAGCATCAACACCTAATGTACCTTCAAGTTGTAATTCCATACAACGGTCGAGGTAAGCACGGCAGAAATCAATTTCTGTGCGCATTTCAGCAAGTTTAAAACGTGTATTTTGAAAAGCACCGATCGGTTTACCAAACGCTTTACGGTCTTTGGTATATTGAACGGTATGTGCCAGCGCTGCTTCTGCGCCTGCTTGACAGATAATCGCGACCAGCATACGTTCCCATGCCAACTCTTTCATCAGCATGATAAAACCCATGCCTTCCATACCCAATAAATTTTCTTTTGGCACACGAACATCTTCAAAGAACAATTCGCAAGTATCTTGTCCTTTCATACCAATTTTATTGAGTGGTTTTCCTTTGCTAAAGCCAGCACGGTCAGCTTCAACAATAATCAAAGATAGGTTGGCAGAACCTTTCTCTGAACTGCCTGTTTTACATACGACAATTGCCATATCGCATAGATAACCATTGGTAATAAAGATCTTAGAACCATTGATTACATATTCATCCCCATCTAAAACAGCGGTGGTGCGAACACCTTGTAGGTCTGAGCCTGTTCCTGGTTCTGTCATCGCAATGGCTGTGACGGTTTCTCCAGAAGCCATTTTAGCAATCCAATGTTTTTTCTGCTCTTCATTACCAAAGTTGTTGATGTAGTTGGCAACAATATCCGAGTGCAAAGAAAAACCTGTAGAAGAATCCATTGCATAGGCTTGTTCTTCAATCAGAATCATACTGTAGAGGCGATCTACGCCATAGCCACCATATTCTTCAGGCATAGTCGCACAGAGCAGACCCATTTCACCTGCTTTGTTCCATAAATCGCGATCTACATGTTGTTGCTGTTCATATTTAGCAATATTTGGCACAACTTCTTTTTCATAAAATTTACGTACTGTTTCACGAAAAGCATCGTGATCGGAATTAAACAATTTACGAGGCAACATATTGGTTAAAGGTCGGATAGCACCTGATTGCATTTTTATAATATCCATATGAGTTTTAGTGAGTTGAAATTATGTGAATTGCTTATTTGTCGCAATGAGATGAATGCTCAAAACTCATTTTTAAATGATGAATTTGGTCATTTAGAAGAATTTAGCGAGAAATTGATCGGGAATCGGGTAAACTAAGTCAGAATTAACCATTGGGGGAAAATGATGTCAGAAGAACTTACTTTAGAAGAACGTAAAGTGATTTATCGTGCTCGTCGCGGTTTAAAAGAGATTGATGTATATTTTGACCCATACGTAAAACAATATTACTTAGCAGCAAGTGCGCAAGAAAAAGCCTTGTTTAAAGAGTTAGTTGATCAGGAAGACCCAGATTTATTGGATTGGTTTATGGAAGTTTCAGAGCCACCTCGACCTGAACTCAGAAGCTTGATCAATAAACTTAAAGATTATGTCCACGGATGAGTTAAAAACTCACCAACGATATCAAATCAAACCCAGTCGTATTGCACTGGGTTTTCAGCTTTTGTGTTTAACAATTATTTTTATAGTGCTGTACTCCATTATCACTGTATGGATAAGTGTATTACTGCTGTTGTTGGCATGCTTCAGTCTAAAAAGATTTAGAATGCGTCCACAAGTCCGAAGTTTAGAACATTTTGATTTAGATCAGTGGACCCTACAATATGAGGATTCCAATCAAATTCATCATGTACAAATTCAGCAAATGATTGATCATCGATTTTATATCGCAGTGTATTTTTGTGAGGAAAACAATAAAAGTTTAATTATTTGGCAAGATCAAGTGAGCAAAATACAGTGGAAATCTTTAAAATCTCGGGTTAAATTAAGTTAATTGTCTAACAAATATAAAAAATCTAATTTTAATTTAATTTATATAAAACATAACCTTATTTATATTTTTGCTTATTTAATATTCATTGTTAGACCAAATATATACAAAATAGCGCAATTGTAAAATTGTCCGACAATTATCTCTGTAAAAATCTGATCTTGCATGTAAATTAAAACTACCAACAGCGAGGAGGAATTTCCAAATGGGTGAAATTCATACGTTTTGGTTCTTAGTGGTTGCAATTGTTTTTGCAATTATATTTGGAAGACTAGGAACTATGCTGAGGGAACAGATTGAGAAAGCTAACGCTAACAGTGTTAACGGTAGCAAATTTAAAAGACTTAAAACCAATAAACTCTCTTAAAGAGTTTACCTTTTAACAAGTAGCATGTGCTGAACCGTCGCAATGCTACTTTTTTTTGCTTAAAATTTGTATAAAAACCAGATCAGGTCAATTGAATACTTTCTATATTGTGGCAAATTCTTCAGATGAAATTAGAGCTATTACTCTGTTATTCAGAGATTGCATCTGATATTGTTATTTTAAAAGGGATATAAACACAATTATATAGAGGACAGGAAGTATGTCTAAGGTCCACAAGCTTGGTCAATTGATGCTGACCGCTGTTGTTGCCTCATCTGTGTTATCAGGTTGTTCATATGTTGTAAAATCAGGTGCCAATGTTGCGCTTGGCTTTAGTGAAAAACATATCGTCCCACCCATTTTGGCGGGCAATGATACTGATATGGCGTGCAACTCAGGCAATGCATTAACGCCAGCGATTATGGCAACAAAAGATATGGGGGCCGACCCAACCCGTATGGCGGTATTGTTATATTCAGCTGCGGGGATGTGTGCAGAAAATCGTGCTTTGGATGCAGAACTCAGATATTTACGTGCTTCAAAAGACGGTAAAGTGACTGAAGCGCAAGATGCTCGTATAGAACAAAAACGTTGGGCAGCCCTTGCCGCAGAACGTCAATACACGGGTTATCAATTATTTGCAGAACGTTGGCAGGCAAAATATAAATATACTTTAGGTGATTCTTGTCCAACCATGCGTAAGGACTTAGATCAAACCATCTATTTAATTGGTATGCTCAGTGGTTTGCAATCGATGACCAATGACATTAACTCTGGCGGTGCAGTGAATGTACCGAAAGATATTGCTGCGATTGTCGAACGTGGTATGGCATGTTTAGACAATAACAAATTCTGGGGTGCGCCAATGGCGACACGTGCAGTGATTTGGATATTGTTACCAGGTGCAGGAGATGGTAAGCCTGATCCAACACAGACCTTACAACAATCAATGCAAATCGCAGAACAGAAAGGTGTTCGTTTAGCATTTGCAATGAATGCCGTTGCAGCGCAAGCCAGTGGTGATGATGCTAAATTAAGAGCAGCGTTAAAAGCCTATGCCGCATCGCGTGCAGATGATAAGCCAGTAAACCCTGAATTTAGATTATTAGATGGTATGGCCGGTCAAATGGTTCAAGGTATTGCCGATCGTTATTGGACTGAACATACTGGTGTTCGTGCAGCAGATGATGGAATGACCACATTCTGGGATGAACAAGCATCTACGGGTGATGATGAATTGTTTAATGATCTACCTGCACCGACCGAAGAGCCAAGTGCTTCAGCTGACGAACCTGTAGCAAATCCATAGTATTCAATTGCATGAATTGGTTAGAATTGAGGAAGAGCGACAGCTCTTCTTTTTTTATGGTGTAGCATGGAACAACACAAGTTAGATAAAAATATATTGTTTATTGCAACCAGTATCATTTTTTTTGCAATTCTTCAGCTTTTTCAAACTCATTTCATTTATCAGCACGATGTTTTTTTAAGCCAGCCTTGGCGCTGGTGGACAGGGCATTGGGTTCATGTGGGATGGATTCATTATGTTTTAAATGTTTTGGCTTTGGCTTGTTTACCCTTTTTATTTCCAAACATTAAAAAGCAAGTTTTTATTGCTTTATTGCTTATTTTACCGCCTTTACTCAGTCTCTGTTTTTATCTGATTTATCCTCATATTTTTGCTTATGCAGGTTTGTCTGGCATTCTTCATGGTCTGTTTGTATTTTGTGCAATCGTCAGTTTAAAAGAAAAGCCAGAACGAAATTTTGCCTTCATCGTATTGTTATGCATCTTCGGCAAAATCGCATGGGAACATTTTTTTGGTGCACTACAAACTGAACAATTGATTGGTCATCCTGTTTTAATACAGGCGCATTTGCTTGGGGTGATTTTTGGAAGTATTTGTGCCATCTTGAGCTTAATTTTTCGACTTAATGTTATGAAATAGAAAATGAATCAAGAATATTATTTGTATGAAGTATTATTCTATAAAATTTCATTATTTTGATGAGGTTAAGCACATAGAAGTGTAAAGATATTTAAAAAATAAATTTGAATGAATGCTTTGTAATGAATGGGTGCTGATTCTCATTTGTGGTTAATTATGTGAATGTTACATCTATTTTGGTTGTGAAAAATATAAGTACTTAGTTGTTTTTTCACATTTAATGATAAGACTATAGATGAGTTGACAAAAAGCTCGCCAAAAAAATTAATCTTTGTCATGTTTTTCTTAGGAAAATTAGGGCAAATTTGAGTGGTGATGATAGGAATGGGTATTGGTAAAGGATTTTACCTCTCACCTAATAATAAAAGATAAGCTGTGCAAGCGATTGTACACTGGTTATAAAAACTGGAATAACAATGCAAGAACCTGTAAATAATAGATCGGGATTAGGTCTACTCAGTTATCTCTGGAATGAGTGGTTCTCAACCTTTTCCATCCTTATTCTGCTTCTCCTGACCTTGATCATTGGGACAGGGGATATGATTCATGGGCAAATGCTTCGTTTAGGTGAACGCCTATATGGAGATGAAAAAATAGGAATGCAATATTCCTTTTTACGTGCTGAGCCCAGCAAACCTTCATGTGACCGCAATGTAGATATCGATAAACTTGTCAAAGAAAAAATGCAACAGGAAGCCAGTGATCCTGATGCGGCATTTTTTGGTTTAACGCCAGAAGCAGATGTTCGCGCTTCATTCGTTTCAGCTCAGACGGACTGTGAACAGAAATATGCATTCTATGATAAATCGATTAAACATATGGAAGATCATCCTTCCCTTCGTTCATATCGTTCGATGGAAACGGGTTTCTTCTGGATATTGAAATGGGGCTCTGAACATCGCGTACTCATCCTGATTTTGATGGTCGTGATTGCTGCAATTACAGCATCATTGAAGATGCATCATATTGGGCTACGTCCAGCGCGTACTAAGCTTGATTTTAAAGTCTATAATATTGCGATGGTACTGGGGAATGCCTTACTGAGCTTCTCGGTCATTAGCCAATATCGTTCAGTACTCAATTCTGGTGTTGAATCGACCATTGAAACGATTGGAGTCTATTGGCTATGGATGATTCTGTTTGTGGTCTTAACAGTCATCAGCCTGTTTAAATTATTCCGTACACCAGAAAATGCTGAAGAAGGCGGTAAATTTGGCCTTGCGCTGTTGAGCATACCTTTATATGCCTTTATGGCAATTGTGACAGGTATTGCGTTTACTTTCTTTATGGACTACCCAATGGGGCAAGGTATTTACCTTGGCTTGTTGACTGAATTTTCAAATATCTTCCTTAACTTAGCACTGTTTATTTGGGCAGGGATGTTATTGACCCAAACACGTGTGATGGATCTTTTCTTAGCGATTCTTCGTCCTTGGAACTTAGCGCCTGAAACGTTGACGTGGATCATTTTGATTGGTGCAGCAATTCCAACCGCATATACAGGTGCTTCGGGAATCTTCGTTGTTGCTGCTGGTGCGATTATCTATAAAGAAGTGTGGAATTCAGGTGCACGTCGTCAATATGCATTGGCTGTTTCAGCAATGTCAGGTTCACTTGGTGTTGTATTACGTCCGTGTCTATTGGTGATCTTAATTTCAATGCTGGATAGCCGTCATGTAACTTCAGACGAGTTATTTGATCATGGTATTTATGTATTCTGGTTAACCGCATTTATTTTCTTAGGGGTGTCGTTATTCCTTGCTGAGAATAAGTTCCGTATTAACTCACCGAAAACTGCTGTCCCTGGTATGTTGCGTGCTTTCGTTCCAGTGCTTCCATATATCTTGATTGTTGCTGTAGTGATTGGCTTCTATCAGTTTGGTCTGGACACGAAAATGGATGAATTTACCGCACCTGTAATTCTTCCAATCATGTTATTGGCATTTATTTTATTTGATAAGTTATTTGGTAATAAATTACCGATACCAGAAAACCCAAATAAAGCGCTTGCTCTAGAACATGAAAAAAATTCTGAATACTTACGTGAGCATGGTGATACCGCTGAAACGAAACGTGGCTTCCGTAGCGCAATTCGTTTTGCAACATCGGAAAGTGTTGGTCATATTGGTGCGTTAATTATCCTAATGGCATTGTCTGCAAGTGTTGGTGGTCTGATTGAACGTAGTGAAATCGTGACGATGGTTCCAACGCATCTGGGTAGTATCTTGGTGACACTTGGCTTTATGGCATTGTTACTTGCATTAATTGGTATGACAACAGATCCATTTGGTGCGGTGATTCTTGTTGCTGCGACGATTGCGCCAGTTGCATTTGAAAATGGTATTCATCCGATTCACTTCTGGATGATCGTACTGGTTGCATTTGAGTTTGGTTATGTTACGCCACCTGTTGCGCTCAACCATTTGCTGACGAGGCTCTCGGTCGGTGATGCAGAGGTTGCCGCCGCCGATGCTGAGGCAAAAGCCAAATATACAAGCTTCTACTATCGTTATGAGCGTTGGATCTTGCCAATCGTGGTGCTGTTCTCAGCATTGGTGATTGTGACCTATGCGCCGTACATGTTTAACTTGTTTGACTGGTATGCCAGTAAATAATTGAATGTCTAAAAAGCGCCTTCGGGCGCTTTTTTTCTGTCTGTGGCTTTGAATAGATTTAGTGATCTTTAAATTGAAACTGCTGAATGTACTCACTCGGCGTCAAACTGGTTTCACGTTTAAACATAGCACTAAAGGCACTGGCACTGTCATAGCCCAAATCAAGTGCAACATTGAAAATAGATTTATTCATTGCCAAATCAGTCATGGCTTGCATCAGCCTTGCCTGACGTACCCAATGACTAAAATGCATATTGGTTTCTTTCTGAAAATGCCGAGTGAGGGTTTTCGGACTAACATGTAAAAATTGGGCGGCATGTTCGAGTGTCCATGTATGGCTGAGATCAAGTTTGATTTCAGCACAAAGCTTTTGCAATTTAATATTTTGTGGCTCAGGTAAGTTAAATGGTAGAACAGGGAGAAGCTCCAACTCATCTAAAATTAGTTCAAGCAATCGTGCTTCACGACTTTGAGGATGGATTGTGGTTTGAATCTGCATCGCTGAGCGAATAAGCTCTTTTAGCAGGGGTGAGATCGTGACAACACGACATTCATTGACTAATTTTGAACGCGCATCTGGCTCAATAAATACACCATAAGCTTGCACATCACCACTGATCAGTAACGCATGAGCCTTATATGCTGGAATCCATACACCGCGTCCCGGTGGCGTGACCCATGTTCCTTCTGTCGTTTGAATACGGAGAACACCAGAAAGCGTATGAATCAGTTGGATACGTTCATGGCTATGCCAATCTTCAATATGCCCATGGGAATAATTTTCAGTAAAGGCATAAATTGGATAATCTAAAAATCCATGATCATAATTATTCCCCACGATTTACTCCTCAATCAATACGGCACTGCCAATCATATATTCGTGGAATTGCTTAGACCTCAAGCATAATGTCCTTTTTACGATAATTATTGTCATTTTGTCGTACAAATACAAAATGATTATTTTTTAACATGGTTGAATCTTTCTGTATAGGCAGAGCAGCATGTTTCAAAAAGCTTATTTCTACCCATTGTTCGCCATTTTATTTTGGGCTGGAAATGTGATTGTGTCTAAAATGGCAAGTCATGCAATTTCACCTGTGGCGATTACATTTTATCGTTTGGTTTTTGCGCTCGCGGTGATGAGTACTTTTGTATTGATTCCCACGTGGAAAAATCGCCATATTATTCGCCAGTATTGGAAACATTTGGCTTTAGGTGGATTTCTTTCTGTATCCTTATTCCAATTTTTGTCTTATCAAGCAGCGACAACCACAACAGCGACCAATATGGCGATTGTGACGGCATTGATTCCATTATTGACGATTATTTTAAGTACATGGATTTTAAAAGATCAGATTAGCTACGGCTTAGTAATCGGAGGCTTCTTATCATTCTATGGCATTTTGTATTTATTGAGTCATGGGCATATTGCCCAAGTTTTTAGCCAAGGGATGCATCTTGGCGATGGCTTGATGTTGCTTGCCGCAATCGGCTACGCTTTATATGGTGTGCTGTTAAAACGTTGGAAAATGCCGATCCCTGCATGGCAATCTAATTTTGTGATGTCGAGCTTTGCCATCTTATATGTTTTGCCGTTTTTTATCTTTTTACCCGCATCACAAATGCAATTGAATCAACAGACCATTCCTTTGATTTTGTATGCCAGTATTTTCTCATCGATTTTATTGTCTTATCTATGGATTGAAGGTGTAAGACATTTGGGACCCAATAAAAATAGTATTTTTATGAATTTATTGCCTGTGTTTACAGCTTTAATTGCCGTGGTGCTCTTGGGTGAACATTTACAAGTTTTTCATTTGGTTGGTGGTGGTTTAACACTCTGTGGAATTTTATTGGCGCAAATTATCCAAAAGCCAATCCAATGGAAAAAATCAACACAGCAGTCATTGGACTCACTTTAAAATATTGAAATGTCTATTGTTCAAATTGAAAAAAGCCTTAACTTATAAAGAGGTTAAGGCTTTCTGATATCAGATCGTCATTTTTGCACATGATCAAAAATTATTGATTTTGTGCGGCCATTTGCTGTTGAAGTAGCTTGATTTGCTCTTCCTTAAGTTTAATCAATTGATCCGCATCAGCATGTTGTGATTTGAGGTTTTGTTGCTGATCATCAAGTTGTTTTTGGATGTCTTCTAGTTTAGCCACTTCTTCTTTCGCTAAACTGGCATTTTCAGGAATTTTATCTTTTAAAATTGATGCTTTGACCAATTCTACATTGGCAGCCTCTGAAGCAGCACTTTGTTCAACAGGCGTTGCCACAGGTGGTGCCGTTGTTTCCACTTTCTTCGCAGCAGGTGTAGTCTGATTCAATGGCTCATTGATTTGGGTGCTTTCAGAGGTGTTATTTAACCAGAAAAAAATAGCAATTAAAACGATAACTGCCCCCAACCCGCCTGCAATAATCCACATTAATTTTGAATTGTTTCTTTGTTCTATATGCATTTTATTCGGTCCGATCTATTTTGAAGAGCGAGGCTTGAATTGAATGACCCCAATTTCATCAGGTATAGCAGGTTCTTCAGGCGCATCTACATGGGTAGGGCGATTTTCAGAATATCCACACTCGATGCATTCAATCCATTCAGCATCGCCTTGGGTGAGCATAACAATACGATCCATCGCTTCACATTTTGGACATTTTGCACCAGCAATGAAACGACGTCTAATATTCATACACCCACCACACTTTAAACAATTTTGGCCGTTAGTTTAAGCGTTTTTTTAGCTATTCGTCCAACCTTGATGACGTAATAATGCATCTATTTTAGGTTCACGACCACGGAAATTGATAAATGCATCAAGTGCTGTATCTTTTCCGCCAACTGCAAGGATTGCCTTACGGAACTCTTGTCCAGTTTGGGTATTAAACACACCTTCATTTTCAAAGCGGTCAAAAGCATCACTTGCTAAAACTTCTGCCCATTTATAAGAATAATAACCCGCAGCGTAACCACCCGCAAAAATATGGCTAAAGCCATTTTGGAAGCGATTATAAGGTGCTGTTGCTAAAACAGCATACTTCTGGCGAATATCATCTAAAGTGGCTTGGATTTGTTCGGCATTTAGTGCAGGTGTAAGTTTATGAATGGTTAAATCGAACAGTGCAAACTCAATTTGTCGTAAAGTTTGCATACCTGACTGGAAGAAACGAGCATCGAGTAAGGCTTTTAAAAGATGCTCAGGAAGTGAGTCTTTAGATTCAATATGTTCACTGATTAAAGCCAAGCTTTCCGTATCCCATGTCCAAAATTCCATAAACTGGCTAGGTAACTCCACTGCATCCCATGCAACGCCGTGCGTTCCAGCAACTGCAATATTGTCTACTTCGGTCAACATATGGTGTAAGCCATGACCAAACTCATGAAATAAGGTATTCACTTCATCATGCGTTAATAGGGCAGGCTGATCACCGACAGGTGGGGTAAAGTTCCCAACCATATAGCAGATTGGTTTTTGTAACCCCGTTTCGGTTTGCATACGCGAGCGGAAACCACTCATCCATGCACCACCACGTTTACCGTTACGTGCATAGAGGTCAAAGTAAAAACCACCAATCACAGTGCCTTGGTCTTCTAGTTCATAATAATGAGCATCTGTATGCCAAAGTGGTGCTTGGCGTTCAATGACTTGGATTCCATATAAACGATTGACCACATTAAATAAGCCTTGAATCACTTTAGGCGCAGGGAAGTATGGTTTTAAATCTTCCTGAGAAAGGTTGAACTGTTGAACTTTTAGTTTTTCAGAATAATAACTACTGTCCCAAGGTTTTAGCTCATCTATGCCATCTTGTTTGGCAATGGCTTTGAGTTCTTCGATTTCTTTTAATGCAGGTGTACGTGCATGCTCTGCTAAATCAACCAGAAATTGATCAACAGTGGCCACATCGGGTGCCATTTTTGAAGCAAGTGAGTATTCTGCAAAATTGTCAAAACCTAAAAGCTTGGCCATTTCCTGACGTAAGCTGAGGATTTCAACCATCACGGGTGCATTGTCAAATTGCGTATCGCTGGCTTGATCTGAGGCGCGTGTAACATAAGCGTGATAGATTTCTTCACGGAGCGCGCGATCTTCTGCATAGGTCATGATGGCCAAATAAGATGGAATATCTAAGGTAGCAACAGGCTGATCTAGTTCGCGTTGTTGACCATATTGTTTGAGTAATTCAATACTGCCTTGCGGTAGACCTTTAAGCTGATCCGTGGTTAAAGTTTTGCTATAGGCTTGAGTTGAATCCAAAACATGATTAGAAAAATCAGAAGACAGTTGTGATAATCGTGCTGAAATTTCTGCATAGCGCTTTTTAGCCTCACCTTCGAGGGCAACACCTGAAAGTTTAAAATCACGTAAAGCCAGCTTAATTGCACTTTGTTGCGCCGTTGGCAAGTCGCTAAAAATCGCATGATCATAAACATTTTGATAAGTTTGGAACAAGGCAACGTGTTGACCGATCTGAGTGTAGTATTCACTTAGACTTGGCAATAAGGCTTGATAGACTTCACGCGTTTCAGTGTTATTCATCACTGCATTGAGGTGTGACAAAATTCCCCAAGATTCACTCATGTTATTTTCAAGTGAATCTACATTTTCGATCACTGCAAGTTGTTGTTGAATGCTTTCAGGGACTTGGACCAAGTCATTTAAAAAGTTTTGACCGTCTTGGATGGCTTTTTCAATATTTTGTTTGAGTTGATCTAAACTAATTTGATCAAATTGCGGTACTGGCAACGTTGCCTGTTCTAGTGTCATGAGCTTTATGCCAAATCATTTCTTAAGTTATAGATAGATGTAGGGCTTCTGGCAGGGGAAATCAAGGTGTGACAATAAAATTAACACAGATGTTAATGGACTTGTTTGGTTTTGAGGTTGTATTCAAAAGGGATAGAATATGCGCCCGCATCAAAACTGATGCCCAAAATATCTTTTTTAAGATAAAAGCCATTTGCATTTTTTAGCGCAATAAAATTTCGATCTTCAGCATAGTATCGGTATAGGTATTGCAGATCTGCGCTATCACAGTCATTAGACGTTTTAGAAAGCGTTGCTGTTTTATTTTCAATACATGGGTCAAGTTGCTGAGCAATTTCATTTGAGATTTGTGCTGCAGACAATTGATATTTTTGTAGTATTTGGGACAATGTTGCGAACTGTTTATTTTTTAAATCGATCACGTAATACTTTTCACGAAAATAGCTTCGTCCGCCTTCAATTTCTAAATGAGTATAAACACTTAAATAGTTTTGATCCTGATAGATCTTTCCTGAACTAAAGTCGATACGTGTAGCATCATCTGCCAAAAGTTCGTGTTTGATCTGTTGGTTGATTTTTTCAAAACCTTTGCCTTGGATAAAGGGAAAATTTCCTGAAAAGTTTATGTATTTTGAAGGAATCGCTTGGGTTGTAAAGGTGATGGTTTCAGCAGAAGCTATACAGCTGAGTAGCAGTATTGAGAGTGATAGTATATTTTTAATTTTCATGCTGTTATTTCTAGAGTTATTTGAGTCGCTATAGATGCATTATAAAACAAGGAAGACTCTATGAGGGTACAAGAAAAGTATTTTTAGACGTATTCAAATTTAAAATTTTAATGATAAAAAAGAGAGCCGAAGCTCTCTGATTTTGTGGTAAGTAAAATTACTCAGTCTTTGCTTTTGCGTTCGACTTTTTCTTTTTTGCTTTAGCCTTTTTCTTCACTTTATCTTTAGCCTTTGTTTCAGGCTGAGTTGCAGCACTTTTTCCAGGTTTTTTATTGTAAGAGCTGGGTTTTCCTTTGGGCTTTTTCTTTCGAATGGGACGTTCCCCATCTTCGCTGGCATTCCCACTGTCAGATTCAGATTTAACTTTGACAGGACGTTCAGAAAAAACTTCTTCTTTGGCAACGGGTTTTGCAACACGTGGTGCACGACTACGGATTACACGGCCCGCATGCGACAGTTGTTGTAACAATTCAAAATCAATCTTACGTTCTTCTAGGTTAACCCCAGCAACTTTGATCTTGACTTCGTCACCCAAGCCAAAGGCTTGACCACGATTTTGACCGACTAAATTTTGACTAACTTGATCATAAACAAAGTAGTCATCGCCCAATTGACTCACGTGAATCATACCATCCACATATAAGTCTTTTAGGGTTACAAATAAACCAAATTCAGCGGTTGCACTGATCACACCAACAAATTCTTCGCCTAAATGTTGCTGCATATAGTGACATTTCAGCCATGAAGTAACCGAACGCGAGGCTTCATCTGCACGACGTTCAGTTGCAGAGAAATGTTCACCCGCATCTTCTAACGCCGCACCTGAAAGTGGATACTTTTTGTTGGTTAAACTGGCTTTAATCGCACGATGTAATAGCAGGTCAGGGTAGCGACGAATTGGTGAAGTGAAATGGGTATATGCTTCATAAGCCAAGCCATAGTGGCCCACATTTTTTGGACCATAGTAGGCTTGCATCATTGAACGTAATAACACCGCATGAATACTCGGTGCATCAATACGATCTTTGGTTGCTTCAATCACCGTTTGATAATCGGCTTGTGTCGGTTGGTCTGGGAATTTAAAGCCCAATAATTTTACAAAGTCTTTTACTTTTTGAATACGTGAAAACTCTGGTGCTTCATGCACACGGTACAACATTGGAACTTCATTTTTTAAGCAATATTCCGCTGCTGCAACGTTAGCAAGCAACATACATTCTTCAATAAGCTTATGCGCAACATTACGTGAACGCGGTAAAATTTCTTTAATTCCACCCAATTCATCAAAAGTCATGTAGGTTTCAACGGTTTCAAATTCCATTGCATGACGTTGTGCACGTAAACCTTTTAAGGTTTCATACAATTGGTAGAGCGTATTGACCGATTTACGGACATCACGATCTTCAGGAATCGCATTGCTGTCGCCATCCAAATATTGTGCAACTTGGGTATAGGTTAAACGTGCTTTTGAATGCATTACTGACGGATAAAATTCAAATTTAGTCACTTTACCAGCACGACTTAAATTTAAATCACACACCATACATAAACGGTCAACATGTGGATTTAAAGAACATAAGCCATTTGAAAGTGCTTCAGGCAACATTGGTAATACATAGTGTGGGAAATACACCGATGTACCACGTTCTTGCGCTTCATCATCTAAAGGTTTACCAACACGGACATAATGACTGACATCTGCAATCGCGACAACGACACGATAGCCACCACCAGGACGTTTTTCCGCATAGACTGCATCATCGAAATCACGTGCGTCTTCACCATCAATGGTGACTAAAGGCAGATCTCGTAAATCTATACGACCTTGACGATCTTTTGCAGAAGGTTCTTTAAATGCTTCAGCTTCTTTGATGACTTCTTCTGGGAACTCATAAGGTAAACCATATTCTAAAATGGTTTGCGGGATAATGATTTCAGTATCGGCTTTATCCGCCATTGATTGAATCACATGACCTGTCGCAAATTCATCTCGAGTTGGATAGTCATCAATTTCAACACGTAATGCATCGCCTACTTTGGCTTTGGCATGTTCAATCAGTTCTTTTTCTAAAGTTATGGGCTGATGTGCATTGGGAGGTGCAGGTTGAATAAAGTATTCACCTTCAAATTCTGCAACTTTACCGATCAGTTGTTTAACTCGACGTTGAGTCACTTCAGTAATATAGCCCCAAGCTTTACCTTTACGGTCTACAGAAGTTTGTTGGACTTTAACGCGGTCACCATGGAAGACTTGACGTAATTCGCGCTCAGGCAGAAGGAACTCATCTTTCTTCCCATCTAAGCTTGCAACACCTAAACCTTTAGCGTTGACATAAACAGTAGCGTCTAGGGTAGGTTGATCGGCCATCAGCTGATATTTAAAACCATCTTTCATCAACTGACCATCACGGACCATTGCACTTAAACGATGGCTGAGCGCATCTATACTTTTTTGATCGACAATTTCAAGCAGTTCAACAAGATCTGCATGTGACAATGCTTCTTGTTTTCGTTCAATGATTTCTAAGATAAGGGTACGACTTGGAATGGGATTGTCGTAACGCTCAGCTTCAGCTTTGGCTTCAGGATCGACCCAATTTTTCATGATGTATTTGGTTTCTAGTCAGAAGATATGATTAGCATAAGACATAGCGTGGAATACTGCACGTAATTGATTGCAATATTGTGTTTTTAATTTAGTTTTTAGAGAAAATTTCTAGGTATTTGTAGATTGTGATTATTTTGCAGCATAAAAAAACAACAAAATGATGAAAATCGCTTAAAAAGTATTTAATTGAGTAAATTTCTCTATTTTTTTTAATGTCATCACTTGCCGAATCGGGTTTTAGTTTGTATTATGGCGGCTCGTTACGGTGAGATGGGTGAGTGGCTGAAACCACATCCCTGCTAAGGATGCATACGGGTAACTGTATCGAGGGTTCGAATCCCTCTCTCACCGCCAACGATTACTTATGACGCGCTCATAGCTCAGCTGGATAGAGCACTTGGCTACGAACTAAGGGGTCGGGAGTTCGAATCTCTCTGAGCGCACCAATAAGTTAATCATGATGTAACGAATGCCTTTTGGCAACACAAGTATTGCGCTCATAGCTCAGCTGGATAGAGCACTTGGCTACGAACTAAGGGGTCGGGAGTTCGAATCTCTCTGAGCGCACCAACTTGAAGAATTAACCGCATACATTGCGGTTTTTTTGTGCCTGAAATTTAGATCGATGATTTTAGGCCGGTGATTTTACTTGGTTGAATATATTAATTCTCTTGGCTACTTTTCGAAAAATAAAATAGCTAAATGCAATAAGCCCAATAATAATGCCAGTTATCTCTAAATAGGAAAAAGTGCTAATTTTAAAAAGAAAAAAGATGCTGATTAAACTTAGACTAAGCCACAATAAACAGAAAAATAGCATTTCATTAAAGAAGAATAGTTGAAAGAGCCATTTGCGTAATGCCTTATTTTTAATTCGCGTCAGAAATAAAAACCGATGTTTAAAACCGAATGAACTGTTTGGCGAGATTTCAGCTTTGGACAGCAGCATTCGATAAAAATGGATCTCATCAAAAGACGCATTGAGTTTATTTTTAACAGGCTGTTGTGTCTTTTCATGATTATTTAACCATCTATCCACCTCAAAGCAGGGCAGTAAAGACTCTCCAAAACCATCGATATCTAAATATCGATTTTGGGATGTTTTAAGTTCAAAAGATTTTGGCAGCCAATATTTGGATGGTGATGGACTTTTGGGATCTCGATGTTTTTCTTCGATGAAATGGATCATATCCACCATTTCATTGTTAGCTTCTATGCTAAATGGATCAATCATCATTGCCATAATATCGGTAATATTAAGCTCGACTGAAAATGTTGGAGTACGTTGTAAATATTGTAAAAATGATTGCGCTAAAATGGCTACTTTTTCATCATTATAGAGTGCTGACCATATATTGAGTCTGGATTTAAACGTTTCAGAGCTTTTTAAGATCGTTGCCCGAAAGACGTAATAGCTTAAGCCATCTTCATCTTGAAGAGTGTTAATGTCTTCAACTTTAAATAAGGCCAACCAAAATAATGGAATCGAGTATTTAACTTCTTGATAGGTTTCATTTTCATCCATTTCACCCGTGGTTCTATCGAGATCGGATGAAATTAAAAGTGTTGAGTAATGTCCCATTGTTTCCTTTTATCATCTGAGTTTTTATAGGAATATTTATGAAATAATAGTACAGGATTGATTGATGTGGAATTTAAATAAAATGAATTTTATTATTTTTTGCACGTCTATTCTTGTCGCAGAGCAAGGATTGCAACATCTATTCTAGAGCTAAAAACTTTAAAATAATAAAATAACCGGAGCTTTAGAAAGAAGAACATGAAGAAATATACAGATGGATATTATATTTACCAGCATGTTGATTTTATTTGTCATTTCAACCTGCAACAGTGTGATGGCTGTAATCGCACGCTGACAGGTTTTGTCTATGAACTGAAAATCCAAAGTTTAGAAAATGAATCTGTCATCTTCTGTGCTGAATGTATGGAATTGTTAGACGTGGTGAATGCCGAATAATTGCTTCGGGTCGATGATTGTTTAATTTTAACTTCGCTTATTTTTTCATCGTAAAAAAAGTAAGCATTATCTAGCATTATTTTTATAGAAAAGCTTATCTGATAATCATATTTATTTAGAAAAAATTCTCACTGTAAGATAGTTCCAAATCATTTTTTCTGCTTTAGAGCGTAACAATAAAATAATTATTTTGGACGATTTCTTTGAATTGGCAATATATCTACAGTGTGATGCCACAGTTTGCTTCGGCAATGGTGACGACACTCAAAATCTCAATCATCAGTATTATTCTCGCAATATTGGTTGGTTTAATTTGCAGTATTTTCATTACCTATCGGGTACGGGTCTTTGACAAAATTGCCAAAATTTACATTGAATTATCACGCAATACGCCCTTATTGATTCAGTTATTTTTTCTCTATTACGGTTTACCAAAACTGGGGATTAAAATTGATGGATTTACCTGTGGGGTCATTGGTCTAACTTTTCTAGGTGGAAGCTATATGGCTGAAGCTTTTCGTGCAGGTTTACAAGCTGTGGCCAAAGGGCAAATTGATTCGGGTGAAAGTATTGGACTGAATCCACTGCAAGTTTTTCAATATGTGATCTTCCCTCAAGCTCTAGCAATTTCAATTCCTGCAATTGGTGCAAATTGTTTATTTCTGATTAAAGAAAGTTCTGTGGTGAGTGCCATCGCGGTGGTGGAACTATTGTTTGTCACCAAAGACTTAATTGGTATGGATTATAAAACCACAGAAGCATTGTTTCTCTTGATCATGTCTTATCTGATTATTTTATTGCCTGTGTCTATTCTCACCAGTTATCTGGAATACCGCAGTCGGAAGGTGAGCCATGGAATTTGATTATTTGTTTCAACCCAGCCACCTTGCACGATTACTGGAAGGGCTATGGGTTACTGCAAAAATTGCCTTTATATCAGTATTTTTTTCAGCAATTTTTGGCACGATTTTCGGTGTCATTATGACGTCAAAAAATTTACTGATTAAAAGTTTGTGTCGACTGTATTTAGAAGCGATTCGGATTATTCCAATTCTGGTTTTATTGTTTGTTTTCTATTTTGGCTTTGCAACATGGTTTAACTGGCAGCTCTCAGCGGTACTGGTATGTATTGTGGTTTTTGTATTGTGGGGGACTGCTGAAATGGGCGATTTAGTCCGTGCTGCCATCACATCGATAGATCAACATCAACGCGATTCTGCACATGCACTTGGCCTGAGTCCTATCCAAACTTTGGGCTATGTGATTTTCCCGCAGAGTTTAAAAAGAGTCACACCGGGCGCAATCAATTTATTCACGCGTATGATTAAAACCAGCTCCTTGGCAGTGCTGATTGGCGTGGTCGAAGTGATTAAAGTTGGACAGCAAATTATTGAGAATTCGCTGTTAATTGTTCCGAATGCATCTCTTTGGATTTATGGTTTGATCTTTATTTTATATTTCATCATTTGCTATCCCTTATCCCGTTTAGCGACGCATTTAGAAAAAGTTTGGGAGTAATCATGACTTTGTTATCTATACAACATTTACAGAAATCATTTGCAGAAAGTCATATTTTACAAGGCATAGATTTGGACGTAAAACAGGGTGAAGTCGTGGTGATCCTTGGTCCATCGGGATGTGGGAAAAGCACATTGTTACGTTGTATCAATGGCTTGGAAAAAATTCAGGGTGGCACAATCAATTTAGATGGCTCAGGTGTATTGGGCAAAGATTTAGCGTGGGTGGATGTACGTCAAAAAATTGGCATGGTGTTTCAAAACTATGAACTTTTTGGGCATATGAATGTGATTGATAACATTTTATTAGGCCCTTTAAAAGTTCAAAAACGAACAAGAGCTGAAGCTGAGAAAGTCGCAGACGAATTATTGAAACGTGTCGGTTTATACGATCGTAAGCGAGATTATCCGCGACAGTTATCTGGTGGGCAAAAGCAACGTATCGCAATTGTGCGTTCATTGGTGATGCAGCCTCAAGTGATTCTGCTAGATGAAATCACCGCTGCTTTAGACCCTGAAATGGTACGTGAAGTATTAGATGTGGTTTTAAAACTTGCACATGAAGGAATGACCATGTTGATCGTGACTCATGAAATGTCTTTTGCCAGAAAAGTCGCAGACCGAATTATTTTTATGGATAAAGGCAAAATTATTGAGCAAGCCACACCTGAACAATTTTTTGAGCATCCACAGACTGAACGGGCAAAAGCCTTTTTAAATATGTTGAATTACTAACAGTAATTTAGACATCAATATTCACCCTAATAGCAACACATAATGATCTATAAAAATGAGGATGTATGGCTTTATCTTATTTAACTCAACCATCGATTTTTTTTAATATTTCCAACATTGTTCGAACATTGAGTGTGGCCTTATGTATGGGAATGTTGAGCGCATGTAGTCAGCCAACTGAACCAAATGCATCAGCGGAGCAAAATACCCAGAATGATCAATCTTTAGATCAGATTAAAAAGCAGGGCGTGTTTCGTGTGGCTGTTTTTGCAGATAATCCACCATTTGGTTATGTGGACAGTGCAGGTAAACCACAAGGTTTTGATATCGCTTTAGCAAAAAGAGTGACCAAAGATTTGCTTGGGGATGAAAATAAAGTTGAATTTGTGGTGACTGAGGCTGCTAATCGGGTGGAGTTTTTAAAATCGGGTAAAGCAGATGCGGTATTTGCCAGCTTTTCAGTCACTCCTGAACGTAAACAAGTGGTTGATTTTGCTCAACCGTATTTAAAGGCTGCTTTAGGCATCGTATCGCCTAAAGCCAAGACGATTACAGATATTCAGCAGCTTGAAGGCAAAACCTTGATCGTCAATAAAGGCTCGACATCAGATATTTATTTCACTAAGAATTACCCAAAAATTAATTTATTAAAGTTTGAACAAAATACTGATGCCTTTAATGCATTGAAAGATGGTCGTGGTGATGCAATTTCTCAAGACAGTACTTATGCCTTGGCATGGGCAGCTGAGAATCCAACATTTACGGCGGGAATTCAACAAATTGGTAATCAAGACTTTATTGCACCTGCAGTGAAAAAGGGCAATAGCCAACTTCTAAATTGGCTCAATACTGAAATTTCAAGCTTACAAAAAACAGGTGAAATTCAGAAGATTTATGATCAGACCTTAAAGCCTGTTTACGGTGGAACTGTGGATGCTCAAGTCTTTTTGGATGTGACACCGAAATAAAAATTGCATTAAAGCGTTTAACTATGAAAAGAAATCATTGTTTAAATATGAAAATAGATCAGAGGAAAATTAAATGAATATATCAATAAAACAGCTGACTCATCTACTTGCGGCCTCAGTGCTTAGCTTAGGGTTGGCGGCGTGTAATAAAAACGCGCCAACAACTGAAAAAGCTGCTGAACCTGAAAAAACCAGCTCAAGTATCGAGCAAATTAAGAAAAATGGTGTGGTTCGTATCGGGGTGTTTAGTGATAAGCCGCCTTTTGGTTACTTGGACGCACAAGGTAAAAACCAAGGTTTTGATGTGGAAATTGCCAAGCATGTTGCCAAAGACCTATTGGGAGATGAAAACAAAGTTCAATTTGTTTTAACGGAAGCTGCCAATCGTGTGGAGTACCTTAAAGCCAATAAGGTGGATATTATTTTTGCCAATTTCACCGTGACACCTGAACGCAAGGAAGTTGTCGATTTTGCCAAGCCTTATTTAAAGGTTTCTTTGGGCGTTGTATCACCTAAAGCTAAGCCGATTACAGATATTGCGCAGCTTAAAGAGCAGACTTTATTGGTCAATAAAGGCACGACAGCAGACTCATTCTTTAGCAAATCACATCCTGAAATTAAATTACAAAAGTACGAGCAGAATACAGAGACCTTTGATGCGCTGAAAGATGGACGTGGTGTGGCTTTGGCACATGACAATTTATTGGTACTGGCTTGGGCAAAAGAGAACCCAAATTACACCGTGGGTATTACCAGCTTAGGTCAGCATGATTTAATTGCACCTGCAGTCAAAAAAGGCGATAAAGAATTATTGGATTGGTTGAATCAAGACTTAGAAAAATTATCTAAAGCGGGGGTTATCCAGCAAGCCTATGAAAAGACGTTAAAACCTGTCTACGGTGATAGCATTAATCCAAAAGATTTATTGGTTGAGTAAAACCCTTAAAACTTAAGTTTGCTCTTTTAAAAATATCATCGACTTTAACTGGGAAAACATGATTTGCATTTAATTGATCTTTTTCACAAAGGTCTCTTGTGCAAGTAGATGTTTTCCTTTTTTTGTCATAGGTTGCATAAGTGCTAATTCATCACCTGTGTTTTTCTCAAGTAAAATAGAATGTGGTTGATCCTCAGCAAATAAAAATTGCTCACCCCATTGACGTAATGCCACGATGATCGGGAACAGTGCGTAACCTTGTTCAGTGAGCACATATTCCAAATAGGCTGAGCCATTAGAAGCGGGTTGGTTCTTTAGAATTTGAGCATCAATAAGTTTAGCCAAACGATCAGATAAAATATTTTTGGCAACATTTAAATTTTTTTGAAAATCACTAAATCGTTTTACCCCATCAAAAGCTTCGCGAATGATCAATAAAGCCCAACGATCTCCAATCAATTGCACTGACCGTGCAACTGGGCAAGCTTCATATCTGTCTTGATTCATCAGTCGTTCCTTTCATCTTAAAAAATAGACTATAAATCTAGTTGCAATTTAAAACAAGATTGCGTAATTTAATCTGGTTGCAAATTAAAACCAGATTGGTGCAAAATGAACAAAACAGATCATCATCAGCGCAATAAAACAAGAGAGCAAAAGCAATCCCATCTTTCTCCAGCCTTGGTGATGCTGTTGGCGTGTGCTGCTGGATTGAGTGTTGCAAATGTTTATTATGCACAGCCATTGCTGGATTTGATTGCCCAAGATTTTAAATTAGATTATTCGTGGGCGGGGTTAGTTGTTTCATTGACTCAAGTGGGATCAATCATTGCATTAATTTTTATTGTGCCTTTAGGCGATTTATTACCACGAAAATCTTTGATGTTGTTTCAGTCCATCATTTTATGCCTAGCTTTAATCTCGTTGGTTTTTTCAGATCATATTTTCACGTTGTTATTGAGTATGCTGATTGTGGGCATGTTGGGCACAGCGATGACCCAAGGCTTAATTGTTTATGCATCAGTTTTGGCAGCTGCTGATGAACGCGGCAAAATCGTCGGTACAGTCCAAGCTGGTGTGTTGATTGGCATACTTTTATCTCGGGTACTGTCTGGTAGTTTAGCTGATTGGTTTGGATGGCAAGGGGTATATATATTCTCTGTACTATGTATGAGTATGATCAGTGTGTTTTTATGGAAATACTTAGCTGTTATCCGTATCGAAAAAGATCCTATTCAGCAATCTACTTATTCCCAGATGATCTTTTCATTGTTTGAACAATTGTTTAAAAATAGAGTGTTACAGATTAGAGGCGTACTTGCTTTCATCATTTTCGTCAATTTAAATCTGTTTTGGAATACTTTGGTATTTCCTTTATCTGTTCAGCCTTTTGAATATTCACATAGTTTGATTGGTTTTTTAGGCATCATTGGTGTCATTGGTGCGGTTATGGCAATCCGTGTTGGTGGGTTGGCTGATCGAGGCTATGCGCAGCGTGTTACACAATATGCGTTTCTATTACTGATCGGAGCTTGGGTCATTTTAACCAGCTTATATTTTTCAATTTGGATTTTTATTTTAGCGATTATTTTATTCGATGTGGCCATTCAATCAGTTCATGTGATTAATCAAAGTCTGATCTTCCAAGCGGATATTCGATTACATGGGCGATTGGTTGGTGCTTATATGTTGTTTTATGCATTGGGCAGTGCTGTGGGATCATTATTGGCAACAACACTCTATGGTCATTGGGGATGGTATGCCGTGTGTGCGGCTGGAATCCTATTGAGTATAGTTGGCTATTTATTTTGGTTGTTTACTGAAAAATATTTAATTCAATTTCAAATGAAACAGCATGCAAGCAGTGTATAAATGCATAAATTCTAGGTTTTTTGTCGATTTAAAGATAAATAGCCCAAATACTAAACACTTGGTGTTTAACTATTGAAATAATCCTTAACAAAAAAATGAAAAGGCGTATAATGCGTCCCATCAAGACGTCGCGCTCATAGCTCAGCTGGATAGAGCACTTGGCTACGAACTAAGGGGTCGGGAGTTCGAATCTCTCTGAGCGCACCAACTTGATAAAATATTTAAAAAAACCGCTTTATTGCGGTTTTTTTGTGCCTAAAAATGGCACAATGAGCGAGATAATAAAAATAAGGCCAATCATTCATGCATAAATATTTCTCATTGTTTATCGTGCTGTTCATCACTCAAATGATGGGATGTACCGCCATTCTGTGGAATAACAGTGATTCTGGCAGGTTGGCGACGGGTAAAGTGGTTTCAACCCATGCAGATCGTGTGATTGTAGATCAGGATCAAATTGTCGGTTTTGCCTATTTAGAAGAAAATGCCTCCTCAAAAAATAGCCATTATAGAAACAATGCAGATCGCTCCTTAATCGTGGTTGGGCAAAAATATGCGTATATGATTGATATTGGAAATAAGGAAATTTTAGAGACCATTCAATCTGATTTAGACCCCAAGTATTGGCGGATCAAACCAGTCCGTCCGAGTGACAAGCATTTTAGCTTGTCTTTAATGCCTGAAAGCGATGATCAAAAAAATCCACAAGCAACTCAATTTAGCGGTGATATTGAACTGTATTATGCAAAAAACAATTTAACTGAACAGGAAGAAAATAGGTTATCTCGACTTGGACTGAGTCAGTACGAATATGGTCAGGAAAACTCTGAATTTTATCAAAGAAAAATTGGATTGGTTGGGCGTGTTGTGGGTTTAAACGCTGAAATTAAAAATATGAAATTTCAGAACTTTAATCAGAACTATACGATTGCGATGTATACACAAGGAAAAACCAAATACTCACTACATTCTAAAACATTGTTGCAGAAAGTCGCCTTAACCCCAGTCACTTTAGTCGGTGATCTGGTCGCAATCCCGTTATATTTCCTATTTAATATTGGTACAACAATCAAACATCTGGCTGATTAATTGAGTTTTAAAAGTCCAATCAGCACTACTTTACTTTTTGAGCAAAAATTGCATTTGCACCTAGTGCAGGTAACATTTCATGGTAGGGTAAACTGCGTGCTGCTTTGAGTAGGAATGGTGCTTTTTCATCAATTTTGATGGTGGTGGTCATTTTGAGTAAGGTGTTATTGCCTTGGGGTAAAAATTGAATTTGACCTTTGAGATAACGTAGATCACCGCCATTGGCATAGAAGTTATTTTCAGTGGCTTTGGGATAGCTAAAACGCATTTTAAAATCAAATGGGATGCTAATAACGCCCAATCCGACACTAACTTTAAAGTCTGCATCTTGTCCTTGTGTGTTGATCGCTGTGGTTTTAATACTTTTGATTTGTTTTGGAAAAATCTCTTTATAGGATAAGGGTTGTGTCCAACGTTGTAATTGTTGCGGGGTGGCATTTAAATATTGATAGCTTGTGGTAAAGCGTAAAACTTCTCGACCATGGGTATAAGGTACAGTAACAGGATTAAGTACAATACTGACGGGCTGTTGCGCGTTGGCACTGACCTGAACAATTTTATTGATTTGAGCTGTATTTAATTGTGGGCTAGGCAGTTGCCCTGCATTTAATGCCGTCACTTTTTTAGCCGTATATTTATTTTTGAGTGCTTCTAAAACAAAGGCGCTCGAACCATTTGGAATCGCCAGTTTTACTTCAGGGAAAGCATTTAAAATTTTCTTAAATAGGAAACCCTGCGGTTGGTTTAAATCGCCCCATTGTGTCAGGGTCACTAAGGTTTTGTTGTCAGCTAAATTGAACCATTCAAATTTTCCTAATGCATAAGGAATTGGACCATCAATCACCATGGTTGAAATGCTATTTTGTCCAATTTGATGTTGCATCACCACATCTTCATTAAAATTCAATACAGGTATCGGTGTCGGGATGGAAATACGATATTTCAATTGACTGACAGGTCCTGCTGTTTCGATGACTTTTGCTGATTTTAAAGTCGGGAATAACCCAACATATTGCGTGTAATGGCTTAAAGTTTTAGCCACTTCTTGGCTACTTACAGGCACAACAATGGCTGCTGTTGAAAATTTAGCTATAGGTTGAGGCTGTTTGCTGAATGTCGGTAGCGACGTCTTGGTCGCTGGATGGGCATAAATTAAAATATTGTCTTGTGCAATTGCTGCGATTTGCTGGGCATTATTGTCAAATGGCTTTAGTGCGCTGGGAATATTATCGGTCCAAGTGACCAATTTCGCGAAACTGATTTGACTGATACCGATTAAGAGCACGAGACCGATATTTAAATAAAAAGCTTTCATCACAATTCCTTTTGCGCCTTCATAATCGGCAATCTTTTGTTCTTATAAAAACCATTTGTATGAAAGACCCTAAAAGGATTCACTTTTAAAAAATAGAGGTGTTCTGTAAAACAAGATGAAAATCCGCATCTCGCTGGAAAAATCTAGTGTAATATCTTGGTATCGTAAAACATTTGTATTGAAGCAACTATGTCAGACACCCAGCCTGCATTATCTGCACGTTATTATCTTAATTTAGAAGAATCTCAAGATGGTTTTAAACTGGCAACTTTTGGTAAAAAGCAAATTAGCCAATTTCTCACGCCTTTGGTCAGCATCGGAATCATGGTTTGGGGGATTTACCTCGGTTTAGAGGGTGTGGGTAAATATTATGTTTGCTTAGGTGCTTTTTTCTTAATTCTGCAAATGCTGATGCGGTATTGGTTTTTACCGATGATGTTTAAACGCCAATTCGTTAAATATCAATTTGGTAAAAGCGAACAAGGTATTGAATTATTTCAAGACTATATGGAATTATTCAGTAGTGGCCGTCCAAAACAAGTTCATCATTATTCAGATGTAGATAAATTTGCAGAAGGCAAGCTTACCTATATGATCGAATTAAAAAATCGTACTGTGGTGATTGTGCCTAAACGAGCATTTGCTACACCCGCAGATCAAACGATTTTTATCAATACTTTTAAAAAGTAATTTGGAATTATAAAGTTTTTAACGCTGAGCAATAAGAAGGGAACAATATGAGTACACGTCCATCTAAAATTGTATGTGTCGGTCGTAGTTATGCAGCGCATGCAGCAGAATTAGGTAACGCAATTCCAGATCGTCCAGTCTTATTTATCAAGCCGCCCAGTAGTTTGATTTCATTGCAAGACGGTATCTCTTGGAATGAGGCGTGGGGAAATTGCCACCATGAGTGTGAACTGACGTTACGTATCGACAAGTCACTTAAGGGCGAAACCAATTTAGATAAAGTATTGGATGCGATTGGTGCGGTGACTTTAGGCTTAGATTTAACTTTACGTGATCTCCAAGATGACTTAAAGGGCAAAGGCCAGCCTTGGGAGCGTTCAAAAGCTTTTGATGGTTCATGTGTACTGGCAGATTGGGTCAGTGTGGATGAAATTAAAGATTGGTCGGCTGTTACTTTTGAATTTGCAGTAAATGATGAAGTTCGTCAAAAGGGCGATACGGCTTTATTGATTTTTGATATTGCTTACTTACTTGCAGACATCTGCCAGGTATTCTCTTTAGAACCAGGGGATGTGGTGATGACAGGGACACCAGCAGGTGTTGCAGCATTGGCTTCTGGTGATCAATTGAGTATGACTTTACATGGTCAAAGTCAAGATTTTGTTTGGAAAACTTTTGTAAAATAATCACTTAAAATTCAAGCAACCCAGTGTTTATTTATAATCAATACGCATTGGGTTTTTTATTATCTACAGTTTTATAAAACAATAATTCATCACTAACTTTTGGGATATATCCCGCTTTATTTATCAGTTGAAATTTACAGCATCGCTATTTTTTAGCTATCGTGCAGAAGCTTGGACGAAACGCTTTGATAGCAAAGAAGCAGAAAAGCTGGATGACTTTGGTAAATTACTACATAATCCAAAGTTAAATTCAGCTCATGCATTTTTAGATCGGTGTATAGATTGGTCGGGAAGATTGTTTATTATCAGTATTTAGATCATTCCACCTCATCTACTCAAAATTTAAAAAGTTGATTTAGTGACGCAACAATTTTCTAAACTGGTCTGGGGTACGCATCATCCAACGTTTAAACATATTGATAAAAGCAGAAGCATTGGCATAACCTAAATCCAGTGCAATGCTTTCAACCGTTTTTCCCTCATTGAGCATAGACATGGCTTTCATGACTTTAAGGCGTTGTCGCCATTCATTGAGTGACATTGCCAACTCTTTTTGACTCAGTCTTGCCAAGGTACGTTCAGTCATATTAATCCGTTGGGCTAAAGCCTCTAGGGTACTGTGATCAGCAGGGTGGGCATGTAAAAAATCCAAAACTTGTTTTAAGGCAGCATGATTGGTATGGGGTAAATAACTACCGATTAACTCAGCATGTTGTAATTGATCAAGTAATACCTGTAATAGCCGCAAATATTCGGGCTCAGATGCTTGCATTGGGTGTTGTTTGATGTGCTGTAAAATCGCTGAAACCAAGGGTGAGGTTAAGAGAATCCCAGCTTGTTGAGGTAAGGCACTACATAACGATTGGTGGATATATAAAGTTGCATGGGAAACAGGAGTCCGGTTCAAACCACTGTGTTGCGTATTTGGCGGTAACCAAACTCCATATGGAGGTGGTGTAATATAATTAATTTGATCAATATTGACTTCCATCACCCCATTAAAGGCATAAATAAATTCGCCCCAAGCATGCCCATGTTCAGGATAAGCAGACAGTGCAGGATCATGTCGAAAAATAAGCCACAGCGGCGCAACAATTTCATCATTGGTACTGAGTTGAGTCAGTATATTTTTATCGCTTGTTTTTGTTATCGTCATGCAAAGATTGCCTGAATAAAAAGATCTTTTGTCTACTTTGAATTATATCCTATAAAAAAGACAGGTTAATACCATTGTGGTGTCTTTTATCCGCTTTATGCAGTGGTTTTGGCTATTGCGAAATTATAACGATTCATCGAAAAAGTAATATCACTTCCCTTTCCAATGGGCACGGCTTGGAAAGGGAAGTTGTTTATCTATCTGGGTTAAGATTACTTATCATCCAAAATGGTTGAAAGCGGAATTGATAACTTGGCTGCCAAATATTCATCGGATTCAATTAAAGTTGGACCGATATGTTTCATCCAAACATCATCATCATGGACATGTTCAACATCATGACGACGAGGGAGGGTATAAGGCAATGATGTATAGAATGACCAGAAATCAATTTCATCTAAATTTCTGACCAGCACATATTCATTATTGTCAGTACATTTAACCAAATTCTGTTTTTCTAGAAGTTGGATATAAACTGGCCAGCGTCCAATTTCACCACGACCTAAAATATTTAGTGCTTCTGCATCAGTCACCACGTCACCCATTTTCTGTTTTTTATAAAATAATTCCAGAATATCGAGCATCATCAACACAGGATGGCGGGTTTGGATTTTACCTGTATGAAATGCGGTAAGGGCATAGCTGATTTCCACACCCAATAAGACGATATTCCACGATAAAAAGATCCACAACAGAAAAATTGGTACAGCAGCAAAAGCACCATAAACAAGGGTATAGCTGGTGAAATTTGCCATAACAAAACCAAATAGGTTTTTAAGTAGCTCAAATGCAATCGCACCAAAAAGACCTGCAATCGCGGCCGCTCGAACAGGAATACTGCGATTTGGAATCGTCCAATATAAAATGAAAAAGCCTAAAGTAGTCAGTGCAAACGAAATGACCCCAAGTAACGCTGTACCATCAACTTCATAACCTGCAAAGTTATTACTTAAAACATTCATAGAGGCCAATGTTGATGAAATGACAAAGGCACTCCCCAATAAAATCGGGCCTAAAGAAATAATGGTCCAATAACGCATAAAGCCAATGATGCCATTACGCGTTTCTTGAACACGCCAAATCCGATTAAAAACCGTTTCGATACTGGTAAGCATCAGTACTGTGGTAATGAATAAAAACAGCACACCAATAACAGTTAAATTACTTGAGTTCTCGGTAAAGACATTAAAAGCTTTATCAAAAGCAATGCTGGTTTTCGGCAAGAAATTACTATAAATCATCTGCTGGAGTTGCTGTCTAGCAGGCTCTAAGGCTTTGATTGATGAGATAATAACCAAGAAAACAGTCAACATTGGAACAACAGCAAATAATGTCGTATAGGTCAGCGATCCCGCTTGTTCACGACAACGATCTGCTTCAAAACGACCAAGTACAAAAAGAATGAATTGAAACCAAGTTTTTTCATAGAAGGGTAGTTTTTTAAGTAATTCAAGCATATATATCTTTGATCTCAATTATTTTTCGGCATATCTTGCATTTTCATTGTCTAGCTTACCCAAAAAAGCAGAAAAATACCGTATAGTTTTATTTTCTTATGTTGAAATCAAGAAATCTCTATGCAAGCTTATGTTCTCGTACTCTATTACAGTAAATATGGATCTACCAAAGAGATGGCACACTTGATTGCCAACGGGGTAGAAGCAGCGGGTGTCGCAGTAAAAATTCGCACTGTGCCTAATCTTTCCACTGTAGTGAAAGAAGCGGAAGCCAGTATTCCAGAACATGGCGATATTTATTGTACATTGGATGATTTACAAAATTGTGCAGGATTGGCTTTAGGTTCACCAACACGTTTTGGCAATATGGCATCTGAAATGAAATACTTTTGGGATCAAACCACCAGCCTTTGGCTAAATGGTGCATTACACGATAAACCTGCTTGTGTATTTACCGCGTCAGGGTCAATGCATGGTGGACAGGAAAGCACATTATTAACGATGTTACCGCCATTGTTTCATCATGGCATGATGATCATGGGGCTGACCAATGCCAATCCAGCTTTATCCAACACTAAATCAGGCGGTACGCCGTATGGAGTCAGTCACGTCAGTGGACCACGTCATGACCAAAACTTAAGTTCCGATGAAAAAGCTTTATGTGCAGAACAGGGCAAACGTCTAGGTGAAACGGTTAAAAAGTTAAACCCATAATTTTTGATGCTCTTGCGAGATCTAGATAAAATTCAAATACTTCTCTTTTTGCTCGTTTCTAATCGATTAAAAGAGAAGTTCTTTATCATATTGATATTTTATATTTTGTTATTTTAGATTAAAGCGATGATTACATTTTTTACATTGGTAATCAAAAAAGATATTTTGGTCAACAATCACACCTGCTCGTTTACCAAAGCGATTTCCTAGAAATCCACCTGTAATTCCAACACTGATTGCGCCTACGAAGGTTCCTACGGTTCCACCAACAATAACGCCTAAAGGACCTGCAACCGTTCCGATAGCCGCACCAATTGAAGCACCAGAGGCAGCGCCACCTACAGTTCCTGCTGCTGCACCCGCAGAAGTCAATAATACACTGCCTGCTTTGCCTAAAAGTTGTTCATGGTCACGGCGTTCTAAGTCTGTAGCGCCACACTTTGGGCACTTTACTGTTTGTTCATCAGTCATTGATTTTTACTCACTCAACAAAGTCCATTTGTCTTCGTTAAGTTATGGTTAAGCGTTATATTCACGTTCACTACTGGCATTTTTGTCATGCTTATCGCTATCGTTACAATCATGTCAGGGATATGACATGATTTTGATTGTAACTGAATACCGTGATCAGTCTTTATATTTTGTGTGAATGTAATAGATAGAATGATTGACACAAACTTATAGAAACATCTTGTTATTGCTTCAGCCGCATTAAACTTTCCTGATTAACGCTACACACCAATCGACCATCTTGCCACATCCGGCCGAAATTAAGCCCTCTGGATTGGCTAGATACTGTGGCATTCATATCATAAAGTAGCCACTCATCTACTCTAAAATCTGTATGAAAATAAATGCTATGGTCTAAACTTGCACTACGTACACCGCCGTTCGCATAGCTGACACCATGCGGTCTAAGTGAAACCGTCAGCAGGTTATAGTCAGAATAATATGCAGCAATGGCTTGGTGCATCATGGGTGTATCTTGTTGAGTGGGAATCGTTTCAAAGGTTTGAAAATATTCAGCATAATTTGTGTCTAATTTTATCGGTTTAAATGGATTGAATGGCTGTACAGGATGGATGTTGATAAAAAATTGACGCATAAATATTGCGCGTGCAGGTTCAGGAACATCCTCATAAATCATTTGTTTCAGTTGTTGTTCAGGGATCAGTTCATCTGGCGAAGGGTAGTGAGGTGGTTCAATCTGATTTTCTAAACCCTCTTCAATATTGGCAAATGAAACCATGGCCGAAAATATAATATGGCCGTTTTGCCAAGCATGGACTTGGCGAGTCGAAAAACTTTTGCCATCTCTTAAATTTTCAACTTTATATAAAATCGGAATATCTGTGCGACCACTGCGAATAAAATAAGCATGTAATGAATGTGCTGGTCGATTGGTGGTTTTTGATGCGGCAATCAATGCTTGTGCCACCAATTGCCCACCCACAAGGTGTGATCCAAATAATCGTGTGTTTTGCCCTTGAAATAGACCATCATCCAATTGTTGTACGTCGAGTAGATCAACTAATTTTTGAGTGATTGATCTCATTTATTATTTACCTGAGTTATCTCTTTATTTACACAATATAGCTGAGGGCTTGATCAAAATAAAAGGTAAAACAAAGACGCTACTGATCAAAAAGCAAAAAAAAGAGCGCCTAAAGCACTCTTTTTTAATGAAAACTTTTGAAGTAAGACCAGCTTATTCTTCTACAAAGCTTACCGTACCGTTTGCCAAAGATTCAACACGTGCCAAAGATTCAACACGGTAGCCTTTATCTAATAACAATTGACGGCCTGGTTGGAAAGATTTTTCAATCACAATCCCAATACCCACAACTTCTGCATCCGCTTGATGAATCAAGTCAGCGAGACCTAAAGCGGCTTGACCATTTGCTAAGAAATCATCAATAACCAAAGCTTTATCGCCTTTGCTAATATGTTTCTTAGAAATCGCAATGGTGCTTTCAATTTGCTTGGTAAAAGAGAATACTTTTGAACGATATAAATCATCTTTAAGGGTTAAAGACTGATATTTACGTGCAAAAATAACGGGTACACCAAGTTCCAAACCAGCCATCACAGCAGGCGCAATGCCTGATGCTTCAATTGTGATGATTTTGGTAATGCCGGCATCTTTAAAAAGACGAGCAAACTCTTGACCGATGAGCTGCATCATCACAGGGTCAATTTGGTGATTTAAGAAAGAATCGACTTTCAGAACTTGATCAGATAGAACGATACCTTCAGCTAAGATTTTCTGTTCTAGTGCGTGCACAGGGAGAATCCTCTAGAGGCAAGGTGCTTTTTAAAGCAAAGGCGTATTTTAAAAAGCACTAAAAAAAATGCAAGCTGAAATTGATCAAAAGGTGAAAAATGTCTTACTTTTTGTAACTGGTCAAGGTTAGGTTATAAGATGTTTTACCATCAACATGTGACATTTTCACGGGTAAATAGTCTAATTGAGGCGCTAACCAGAAAATTGAACTCTTTTCACCATTGTCATGGGTGAGTACAACTTTGACCGTGTTATAGGTTCCCGCAGGGGCTTTAATTGACTCTGTGCCTTGTTTAACAAAGCGACGCGCATCTAAACCTTTTGCATCTGCAATTAAATAACTTGATTTTAGACCTGCACCTTTTAAGTCTTCACGTACTTGTAATTCAGCATTTAACTCATCTAAAGCACCTGCTTTCCATGGGAAAGAACGTGCCTGATCTTTTTTCTTGGTGTTAATGGTTTTGCTGTTTGGATTAAAGTTAATGGTCATGGTGTCATTATGTACCAACACTTTACTGGTACGACTAAAACTACTTGAGTTAATTTGACCATTGGTAAAGCTAAAACGGCTTGTTTCACTTGCAGAAGCAATTGCTGCTGCTTTTGCTGCAAATACATAGGTCCAGTTATTGCCACTTTGACTCAATGTACGGGTCGCAGTACCTAAGTTTTTACCATTATAGGCAAACTGGTAGCTTGCTTGGAACGGACTCATGGCAAGAGCATTGCTTGAAAATCCAACCAATAACATTGCAGTTGAAACACCAGTTGCGATACTTAATGTTTTAAATAACGTTTTTGCCATCATTAAATGTCCTATGCATTTAAAAGTATTTTTGGATATGACACCTATTATGCGGTGTAATTAAAGAGAAAATATTCACTTTATTTCTAATCCTGTGAATTTATGTATACATTTTGATTGCGATAACTTGAAATCTAATCTGCAATTTGAGACTTAACTCTTTTGCTCAATCGGTGTAACTTCAGTTTCAAGATAATCATCTTCGTCCCAGTCTGGGTCTTTATCTTCTCTAAATTTACTAAATAAAGCGGTTAGGTTTACATTACCAATCACCACCAACTCAGTTTCACGTAATTCTGCATGGTTCACATGGACTTTGTTTAATGTGTCCATAATAGAACGATTTTTTCCTAACCAACGATTCAGATCTAAGTGAAGTAATTCATCTTTTACGGTAATGACATTAAATTTTTCTAGGATCATTCCTAAAGGATCTTTTTTCAGTACCTTTTGATAGAAGAATAAAGCAGTATTTACGCCCATCTTATACCAAACATTGGGATAGCTAGCTTCGATCACTTGGGTGTTGCTGATTTGTTCAAAAACAATCAACTGCATATCTTTGTTGAGTTCCATTTGAACTAACTTAAGATCTACAGAAAGAACCAAATGCATGCCTTTGACATTGAGTGTGGCATAAAGTTTTAACCAATCATCATGCAGGTCGGCATGTAAATCTTCTAAAATTTTGACGTTGTCGGTGACAAAACGTTTAAAGGTCGCATTTAAAAATACTTGTGATACTGGAAACTCGCGTTCTTCTTCTATAAAACCTTCTGCTTTTTGGTATACTTGTCGAATACGTTTAACAATGTTAGAAAGTAGCGTCGGCATAAGTATTGTCCCAAATCATCATCATTTTTTAAGGCGATAAACTTGTCGATTATTAAAAAAATACAAGTCTAACGATTGCAGTTTAACAAAAAACATTGCACCATTTTGAGTGTTTTAAAATTACGTTTTTACTTTTACTAAATAAGTCACAAAGTTTGTGAATAATGTAAAGTTAAACTTATTTTAATAAATTTTAAATTTGGCGATTGGGGAATTTTGTCGGATTAATGTCATGATAAAAAAATTATTTGCCAATACACAGCATTCTGAGTACTGGTGGCAAGACGCATTATTTGTTGGAGCTGTTTCTGCAGCTGTCATTGCACATGTACTTTTTTTATCTGTTCAATTTGGAATGCCACAAGAAAATAATACCAGCACAAAAGAAATCGCAATCAGTATTCGCCCAAGTGAAGATGAAATTAAAGATGCAGACTTTTTAGCGCAAGCAAATCAGCAAGGTTCTGGAACATTCCGTAAAGAGCATCGTATTTCAAGTGATATGCCAGCGCAAGCAGAAGACAAGAGTGCGGGTGATCAGCAACTCGAAGCTTTAGAGCAAATACAGCAAAAACGAGAATTGAAATTCGAAGAAAAAGTATTAATGACGGTTCTTAGCTGGCAAAAGCAGGCCGAACAAAACGATCGTAAAAAGGCCATGGAAGAGTTGCAGAGCCAGATGCAAGCTAAAACGGCAATGGTGGCGAGTCTAGAAGCTCAATATTTACAGAAACAACAAAATTTTAGTAAACAACAAAAAATTAAAACCTTAGATGGTATTCAAGCCAAACAAGATGCATCTGCTGGATATTTAGATAAATTTCGTGAAAAAGTTGAGATGTATGGAAACCGATATTACCCAGATCTTGCCAAACAGCAGCGTCTTTCGGGTGAGGTCCGTTTAATGGTCATTCTCAATAATGAGGGTGGGATTCGTGCTATACGATTGATTGAAAGCTCAGGTCATTCAAACCTCGATGAAGCTGCCAAAAACTCAGTGCGTAAAGGTGCACCTTTTGGACGTTTTGATTCAAAAATGAAAGATATTTCTGAACTGCGGATCGTGCGTACTTGGCGTTTTGATCCAGCTGAATCTGAATTTGAAGTGCGCTAGAAACTGAACAAGATGTAATGGGATTATCTTGATTCTATTTTTTAGTATCTACCTTCATAAATAGACCGATTTTTAAGTGATCTAGTGCTAATAGCTTTTTTGAATTTGGCAAATCTCGACACTAAATTTTTTATACCACTGTTGTTTACCAATTCGTTGAGCTGCTTGATGTTCTGCATCTTTATGCCAAGCCTGGATATCTTCAAGTGTATTCCAATAAGAAAGCGCAACTTCAAAATCATTTTCACAAAGAGACTCAAATTTTTGGCAGTTAAACTGGCTCAATGCTTTCTCTCGTAAAAGTTGTGCAGTTTGAAAATACTGTTGATCAAGCGTATTGATCTGTGCCTTAAAGATAACCACATATTTCATTTTCAGTGCTCGGCCTTTACTTTAACTTCTCTTTAAAAAGGGCAATAAAATCAGAAACTGATGTATTAAAGTAAATTGTGATCATGGGCTTGAATCGGTGGAGGAGTCGGTTTCCCTAGAGTTCCCAATAATTCAATTTCAATCATTCTTACCATTGAATCTAAAGGTAAATCATTACTTTGCGTACCAAAAGGTTCTTCTATCTCGGTACTTAAAGCATCTAGCCCCAGAAAAGTATAGGCTAAAATACCCACCAGCAAAGGTGTTGCTAAACCCAGTAATGAACCTAAGCTAAAGGGCAGCATAAAGCAGAAAAAATAGACTGTACGATTTAATAAAACTGAATAAGCAAAAGGCAAAGGTGTGGTTGCAATACGGTCACAACCGGTTTGTACCAAACTGAGCTCATTTACATGTTCATTTAATTGGGTATAGATAATGTCGGAAATTTCGCCTTCTTTGAGCGCTTGCATCAATTCCCATTGGATCAAACTCAGCGTGTATTGCGGCGCATTGGTTTGTTGATACAACTGTGTCAGTGCCTGTTGACTCATACCACTGGTTTCCACCAGCGCATCTGGATTTGCTGTTTGATGCCTCAGACGATCTCTTAATAAGTTTGCAAATACAATCACATGTTGAATGATCCGTTCACGACGCCCTTGAGGGAATATGCGACAATCACGGTCAAAGTGACGTGCATTGGCGATCAGCATTCCCCAAAGTTTACGCGCTTCCCACCAACGGTCATAACAGGCGGTATTTTTAAAGCCTAGAAAAATAGAAAGCACCACACCAATCAGGGTAAAGCCAACCAAGGGTAATTCAGGAAAACGATATAAATTGGTATACTCAATGCCACCCACAATTGCAGAAATCAGCATCACAAAACCAAGCGGTGGCAGCACTTTGGGTAAAATCGTACCACGCCAAGAGAGTAATATTTTAAGGGTATCGTTTTGATCGCGGACAATCATACTTTTAAATCTATATTTTTTAGTGATCTTCACCGCTTCAAAGGTGCTTGTCAATCACATTTGTAGGGAAAGTTTTGGGTTTGATGAGTCCGTGTTCAGCAAAGGAGTAGCTTTGCTCAGCAGCAATGATCATATGATCCAATAATTCTATTTCAAGCAGTTGACAGGCTTTTAATATTTCTTGAGTTAAATCGTAATCTTCACGTGAAGGCTTGGCAAAACCTTTAGGGTGATTATGGGCAATAACGATAAAAGTCGCATGTTTTTGTATGACATATCGTAATAATTGATTAATGGAAATATTGCAGTAATTGATTGAACCATAAAATAGTTTTTTAAAACTCAATTTACGTAACTGGCTGTCTAAACACAGTACCGCAAAGACTTCTTGAGATTCTCCGATCAATTCATAACGTAAATAATCTCGGATTAAATCAGAACGACTCAAGTCTAAACCTTGGTTTAGTTGATGTTTCAAGTAACGCCGTCCCAGTTCTTTCACTGCCATCAGTTGTGAATACTTGCTTTCGCCAATACCATGAAATTGTTTTAAATCGTCTAAAGACGAATCAAATACAGCATTTAAATGACCAAAATGTTGAATGAGCAAGCGTGCTAATTCAACAGCGGAGTGTTGTTTTGAGCCTGAGCGTAGAAAAATCGCAAGTAATTCTGCATCAGATAAGCTGTGCGCCCCTTGTAAGAGTAATCTTTCACGTGGACGTTCTTGTTCAGGCCATTGTTTGATTGAATGATTCATTATTTTTCACATTTTAAAATTATTTTACTTCTGATTTTTCTCCCTTGAATGACTTGGGAGATAGACTATTTAATGATATTGTGAGCGCCACTGCAACTGAAAGGTAGCCTGATAGTGAGTTTTGATCTCAGTGTATTTTCTAATAAAAATATTATCCTCGCTGTAACAGGCGGTATTGCCGCCTATAAAAGTGCAATCCTGGTACGTCGTTTAAAGGATTACGGCTTTAATGTACGCGTGGTAATGACCAAAGGTGCACAGGCATTTATTACCCCTTTAACTTTTCAGGCCTTATCAGGCAATTCAGTTCATACCGAATTATTAGACCCTGAAGCAGAAGCGGGAATGGGGCATATTGAATTGGCGCGTTGGGCTGATTTAATTTTAGTTGCTCCTGCAAGTTGTGACACCATTGCAAAGTTCGCCGCGGGTTTGGCTGACGACTTGCTCAGTACTTTGTATTTGGCAACCAAAGCACCTGTTTGGGTTGCGCCTGCAATGAATCAGCAAATGTGGGCAGCTAAGCCGACACAACGTAATCTGAATACCTTAGTTGAAGATGGCGTACATGTGATTATGCCTGAAGCGGGTTCACAAGCTTGTGGTGATGTCGGTTTAGGGCGTATGCCTGAACCTGAAGATTTAGCTGAACAAGTTAAAAATTACTTCCATCAAGCACAACGTGCGATTGCTGAAAAGTTTGGCTTGCTTGCTGGAAAACGTGTGGTGATTACTGCGGGGCCAACACGTGAAGCGATTGATCCTGTGCGCTATATTTCCAATCACAGTACAGGGAAAATGGGCTTTGCCATTGCAGCAGCCTGTTATTCAGCAGGGGCAAAAGTGACGCTATTGGCTGGCCCAGTCAGTTTGGATACCCCGAATGGTGTGCGTCGTATCAATGTTTCTTCTGCGATAAAAATGCTTGATGAAAGCATGCATCAGCTTGAGGAAGGCTGTGACGTGTTTATTGCAACCGCGGCTGTTGCTGACTATCGTGTGGCAGAAGTTGCGGAACATAAGATTAAGAAAGCGGGTGATGAGCTGAATGTTTCGTTGGTGAAAAACCCTGATATTGTGGCGACCATTGCACAGCAGTCAAAGCGCCCATTTATGGTGGGTTTTGCGGCTGAAACCCGTAATGTAGAGGAATATGCAGCAGGAAAACTGGTTGCCAAAAAACTCGATATGATTGCCTGCAATGATGTCTCGCGTGCTGATATTGGTTTTGCTTCTGATCAAAATGCGATGACCGTGTTTTTTGCAGAACAGTACCAGATGGAAAAGCGTGATTTAGAAAAAGCCTCGAAACAAGAGATTGCACAACAATTGGTTGAAGCGATCCACGATGCCTTACACCATGAGATTGAACCAATTTAAGTCTTTCTCTGATTATTTCTGAATATAAAAATGCAACGAATTCGTTGCATTTTTATTTGCAATTTTTTGTGCTTTTAAACTATGTTTAATCTTGGAAATGGACAATAGCCACAATGGGCTTTTTTACACCCCACAATAGCCACAGTTTTAAGGAAGATCATAATGATCAAAAAAACTTTAGCCACCGTCATGATGATTTCTGCTTTAGGTTTCAGCTCAATGACTTTTGCTGCAACGCTACAACAAAATATGCAGGCATTAGGTAAAAACTATAAAGCATTTAATCAAACCAATAATGCTGCTGAAGCAAATAAAGCTTTAGATAATATGCGTGCTGCTGCAACGGACGCTAAAAAAGTCAAACTTAAAGGTCGTGGTGATGCCAGTGCTCCGACTTCGACTCAGTTATATGATCAATTGATTGCGCAAATTGATAAGACTCAAGCGCTAGTCAAAGGCGGTCATTTAGATCATGCCAAAATGGAAGGCAAGAAAATTGCTGAAATACGTGATCAAGGGCATAAGATCTATCAGTAATCGATTCATTTGAAAGCACAAAACCGTTAGTTTTAATGACTAACGGTTTTTTATTGTGAGGAGATTTTTAACGATATTGAATCACTAAACTCAGCATGATTCGGATTTGCTCATTGCATAACAACTGTTAAGTTAGATGTAGAAAAGTGAGGAGAAATGCGATGCAACAGCACCATCAGTTTGAACGTATTGCAAAGGCCATCGAATACATTAAACACAATTTTAAAGCACAACCGAATTTAGATGAGGTGGCTGCGCATATTCATTTAAGCCCTGCACATTTTCAACGCTTATTTACAGAATGGGCTGGTACCAGCCCGAAGAAGTTCTTGCAATATATCAGCATAGAACATGCAAAAAACTTGTTAAAACAAGAGCATTCGGTATTTGATGCGACTTATGACACAGGACTATCGAGCACCAGTCGGTTACATGATCTATTTATACAAATTGAAGGGATGACACCTGCTGAATACAAAAGTGGCGGAGAAAATTTAACCATCCACTACCAGTATGCTGAAACACGCTTTGGAATAGTTTTAGTGGCTTCAACAGCCAAAGGGATTTGTTTTATGTCTTTTGTCGAGCATGAACAAGATGCCTATAGTACACTCGTTGAAAAATTTCCTAAAGCAAGATTTTATCAGCAAGCAGATGCCTTGCATGAACACGCTTTGGCCATTTTCTCATCTGAACAAAAACCATGGAGCCAAATTAAGCTGCATCTAAAAGGTACTGATTTTCAGCTTAAAGTTTGGGAAAGTTTGCTTAAAATCCCGATGGGACAATTGGCGACCTATGCAGACCTTGCAGAACAGATTGGAAATCCAAAAGCTTCCCGTGCAGTCGGTACTGCGATTGGCAATAATCCAGTGGCTTTTTTAATTCCATGTCATCGTGTGATTCAAGCGACAGGTGTTTTAGGTGAATATCATTGGGGTAAAACACGTAAAGCCGCAATGATTGGCTGGGAAGGTGTGCAAGTACATGCCAGCGTTTAATTCACAACAAGCAACAGCGTTGCTCAATAAAATTGAGGGTTTAGATTGGGAGTCAATCCATGCTCAGATGCATACACAAGGCTACTCAATCCTTAAAGACTTTTTATCTGATGAATTGTGTGAGTTGATCAAAAGTCATTATAACCATCAACAACTGTATCGAAAAACCGTCACTATGCAGCAACATCGTTTTGGATATGGCGAGTATAAATATTTTAATTATCCACTACCAAACTTGCTTCAACAGCTTCGAACTCAGTTTTATCCGTATCTGGTTCCTATCGCCAATGCTTGGTCTGATGCTTTAAAGTTGGATCGACAATATCCAGATTCACATCTTGAATTTTTACAACAATGCCAACAAGCGGGTCAAAATAAGGCCACTGTTTTGATTTTGCACTATCAGCAAGATGGGTTTAATACCTTACATCAAGATCTATATGGAGAGGTCTATTTTCCGATCCAAATGGTATTTGTTCTTAGTCAAGTCAATAGCGATTTTACCGGTGGTGAGTTGGTGTTGACTGAGCAAGTACCACGAGCACAGTCAAAAGCCATTGTTTTACAACCTGATCAAGGGGATGTGTTAATTTTTACCACGCAGTTTAGACCCAAGAAAAGCACTCATGGCTATTATCGAGTCAATATGAAGCATGCTGTCAGTCAGGTGCGTACAGGGGAGCGTTATACATTGGGGATTATTTTTCATGATGCTGTGAGTTAAATGATGATTAAGCATGATGACATTGAGCGTTTGGCGTTATATCGAAAAATCAGGAATGCTGAAATTTTATTTGCAGGCAATCAAAAGCTAAAAATTTATGGACGTTTAAACTGTGGTTCGGGCAAGCGTATGTTAAAAGCCAATCGGGTGTTCTTTAGTTGTGAAGCTGAAGCCTTGGCATTGCAATTTCGCCCGTGTGGACATTGTATGAAATCAGCCTATGTGAAATGGAAAAATGCAACAACTTGAGTTTCTAACCGATCCCCATGAGAACTTGCTTCCACAAGATGGAACAGTGAATTATTTCGGAAAAATCATGGATGAAGCCATCGCCAATGATTATTTTGAGCAATTGCTAACGCATATTGAATGGCAAAATGACCAAGCGATTATTTTTGGCAAAAAGATTATCACTAAACGGAAAGTGGCTTGGTATGGAGATCGCGCTTTTGAATACACTTATTCAAATAGCTCCAAATATGCCTTGCCATGGACTGAAGAATTACTCGAACTGAAACAACAGATTGAAATGATCACGGGTGAAACATTTAATTCTTGTTTGCTGAATCTTTACCATACCGGTGAAGAGGGTATGGCATGGCACAGTGATGGTGAAACAGATCTAAAAAAGAATGGTGCAATTGCATCTTTAAGCCTAGGCGCAGTTCGAAAATTTGCCTTTAAACATAAAAATAGCCAAGAAAAGATTGAGGTTTTTCTCGAAAATGGCAGTTTGCTGGTCATGAAAGACACCACACAAACATATTGGTTGCACCGCTTAGCCCCAACAAAGAAAGTGCATACGGCTCGGATTAATCTAACCTTTAGAACAATCGATGAATCATGATTTTCCCTCACGGATAAGCCAAACAATTCCTGCAAAAATAAAGCCAGGGTCTGTTGACAATTCGTCTATGTTTGCGACTACGTGTGTTTTTAGACGATACTAGGCACGAAATACGAAATTTAGTCATTCTAAATGAGTAGTTCGTAACGAAGTAGCGGCAAAAAACACACTAGTCCCGAAGGGTTGTGGCTAAAATTATCTCAGCCTACGTTATGAAACTCGAAAATAGTCTCGCTATTCTCTTCGTTTCCTGCCTTGCCTGCTCAATTTTAGCCTACAACGCAAGCCATTTATGAAATGTCAACAGACCCTAAACTTCCATAGAAAATAAAATTGTAGGGAATCATGTTGAGTAAAACTTGAGAATAACTCAGTGGATAAAAGGGATACATATCTACATGCATCAACGCATCTAAAAAAACATGACTAAAACTACCGACCAAAGCACTGACTGTCGCCACTTGCCATGTGATCTGCCAGTCTGCTTGTTTGAATAAGTTGCGTAAGCAAAACTCACTCATCACTTTACCTATGGGGACTGCAAGCAAAGCAATCAACAAAGCACCAAGTAAATTATGGGTATATAAATGGAGTGTGGTCCAGCCTCGAATGATGCCAATTAGAGGTTCTATATCCATCAAAACCTGAACACCAGAGAAAATTAACAAGCTAAATTTTTTATTTGCAATGGCTTTACAGCTTGCGCCTAAGCCCAAATGTAAGGGAGTAAATGGCATTGTTATTGTTCATGCTTATTGTGATGTTTAAATTATAAAAAATTGCATCACCCACGGTTGTGAAGTTTGGGTGATTTTTATCTGATCAAACATAAAAAAGACCGCATAGTGCGGTCTTTTAAACTTAATTATTGAGAAATTAAGCTTGGCCTTCAGCAGCAGCGCCTTGGGCACGTTCCATATTTGCTTCAAACTCTGCATCAAAATTGATTGGCGTAAGAAGTAATTGAGGGAAGCTACCTTTCGTTACAAGATCATTAACTGCTTCACGCAAGAATGGGAACAAAATGTTCGGGCAGTAAGCACCTAAGATGTATGGAAGACGGTCTTCTTCAATACCATCAATCAAGAAAATACCTGATTGTGTTACATCGACGATAAATGCTGTATCGCCGGCATTGTTCGCTTGAACAACAACTTTTAAAGACACTTCAAAGTGGGTTGCATCCACTTTTTCAGCAGCAGAAGACAAGTTGATGTTTAATTCAGGTTGCCATTCTTTGGTAAAAACTTGAGCCCCAGGTACTTCAAAAGAAATGTCTTTTGTATAAATACGTTCTAAAGCAAGTTGTGGTTGAGCTTGTTGTTCTTCACTCATTCTTTATTCCTTAAATTTTAAGAAGTGATTCATTAATTAAGTTGTGGATTAACCAAGTAACTCATCGAGTTTGCCAGCTTTTTCTAAAGCATAAAGCTGGTCAAAACCACCGATAAATTCATTATTAATAAAAATTTGTGGCACTGTACGGTGTCGAGTTTTCTGGATCAGCTCAGTCTTAACTTCAGGTGCTTCTTCATCGAGATTGATTTCGGTAAAAGCAACACCTTTACGCTCAAGTAGAGATTTCGCACGTACACAGTATGGGCAAAAAGTTGTTGAATATACTTTTACTTCAGCAGTCATGTTGAGCTCCTTAAGCTTATTTTTTAGCTTTAACTAATGGCAAGCCTTGGGCTTTCCAGTTACTGATACCACCATCAAGACGATAGCTGTCTGCATGGCCGACTTGTTGTAAAGCACTTCCTGCAACTTGACCTAAGTTACAGATAAATACTAAAGGACGGTCAGCAGTTTTTAACTCTTCAATGTGACTGGCAATTTGACTGTATGGAATGTTGCGGCTGCCACTCACATGACCTTCACGGAAATCTTTAGCATCGCGTAAATCAATCAACATCGCATTTTTAGCCTTCACTAAAATACCAAGTGATTGTGGTGAAATCTTACGACCACTGCGTTGTCCTTCAAAAATAAAGAACAAGATCGCCAGTACCCCTAAAATACCAAATAAGAAGGGGTGATTCCCCATAAACTCAAACCAACGTTCCACAAGTCACCTAATTACAATCAAAAATTGCGTCGAGTATAGCGTATATATATGGTGATCAAAATCACCGCTTCAAGGTTCTCAAAGAAGAAATTTAATTTTTTTGTTGCGCATCAGTGATTTCTTCAATTAAACGTAAATAACTTTCATGTCGTCTGGCTAGAATTTCACCATTTTCTACCGCTTTTTTAATTGCGCACTGTTTCTCATGTGTGTGGGTGCAATTACGATATTGGCAATGTCCAATCAAGTTAGAGATTTCAGGAAAGCCTGCATCAATCTTTTCTAGGCTCAAATGCCAAAGCCCAAATTCACGGATGCCGGGCGAGTCGATCAAAGCACCATTTTCACCAAAACGAATCAAACGGGTAGAGGTGGTTGTATGTTGTCCGAGTGCTGAGTTTTCAGAAATAATATTGGTCTTTTGTTCTGCATCAGGAACGATGACATTAATCAAGGTACTTTTGCCGACACCTGATTGCCCAACGAAAGCAACGGTTTCATTGTCGAGTCGTTGCTTTAATTCGCTAATATCACCTTCAGACTGAGTGATCAGTACTTCATAGCCCAAGTCTTGATATTCTTTAATGAGATCTAAAATAGGGTCATTTTCTTTGAGTAAATCTGATTTGTTTAACACCAAAAGGACTGGAATATCCGCATCTGCACATGCCACTAAATAGCGATCAATCAGCGTGGGTGCTGGCTCAGGCAGAGTTGCAAAGACAATGACGATTAAACTGATATTGGCTGCGACAGGTTTAACTTTATGATAACGATCGGGACGCGTTAACAATGAAGTCCTTGGATGAATGGCAGTGATGATGCCTAAACCTGTATTTGGATCTGCTTGCCACTGAACTTTGTCGCCTGTCACTAACAGCTCTAAATTGGTTCGTGTATGACAGCGCCAGACACTGCCTAATTCAATCGGTTTCCAAAAGGGCTCTGGATCACCTTCATTGACGATGGGTTTTTGCGGATGTTGAGTAGGAACAGAAAGGGCTTGTACTTCGAGTTGTCGTCCATAATGCTGAACAACAAGACCTTCAAGGTCATTGGAAGTGTCGATTTCTTCTTGACGTGTTTTATGTTGTTTCTGAATGCGGCGTTGCTGCTGTTCAGTTAAACGACGTTTACGAATTAAAGCCATTCATATCCTAAAAACCTTAAAAATGAGAAGGCAAAAATACCATGACAGGCGAATGAATTACAGCGAAGATGCAAGAAATTTGCTACTATTCATTTTTTATTGGCCTAATAAGATTGCACTATATGAGCAGCACTCCGGATACCCGCTTAATTTGGATCGACCTAGAGATGACAGGTTTAGATACAGATAATGACAAGATCATTGAAATTGCGACAATTGTAACAGATGATCATTTGAACATTTTGGCGGAAGGGCCTGTGCTTGCAGTGCATCAATCAGATGTTATCCTCAATGCCATGGATGAGTGGAACACCAAACAACACGGTCAGTCAGGTCTGATTGAACGGGTACGTCGTAGTAAACTCACAGCGCAAGATGCAGAGCAGCAAACGTTAGAATTTTTGAAGAAATGGATTAATCCTAAAACTTCGCCAATGTGTGGTAATTCAATCTGCCAAGATCGTCGTTTTATGCACCGTTTAATGCCAGAGCTTGAACAATTCTTCCATTATCGTAATTTGGACGTGTCTTCAGTGAAAGAGTTAGCAAAACGCTGGAGACCTGAAATTATGAGCGGTCTAAAGAAAAATGCTTCACATTTGGCAATGGATGATATCCGCGATTCGATTGCTGAACTTAAATATTATCGTCAGTATTTCTTTATTGCCAATCAAGATTAATCATTTGAGTGGTTAAATCTCATTACATATCAGATTGAAAGAAGAGGCTTTTTAGCCTCTTTTTTTGCTATGCATTTTGGTTTTTTAAGCTATACTAAAGCTGATGTCCTCTGACAACTCGTTACAAAAAATAGCAAGCAGTTCAAATTGTTTGCATAAAAAACGTTTTAATATCCTTATATATATTTGAATTATTACAAAGAGATTGACTATGCAAAGTAATAACCCAATTTTAACGCGTGCGGAAACGTATGCAGATTATGAACAGCCAATGACTGTACAAGGCGCAATTCAAAAATCAGTTTTATTGACTGTTATTGCGGCCATACTCGGTGTTGGAATTTTTTTCTATAGCTTTACCACAATGAATGTTGGAATTGCCTATGCTGCCGCAATGGTCGGTGCAATTGGTGGTTTGATTCTTGGATTGGTTGCTACATTTAAGCCGAATACGGCACGTGTTTTAGCTATTCCTTATGCATTCTTTGAAGGTGCATTTTTGGGTGGTGTTTCAGTGATCTTCCAACTGAAGTTTCCGGGCGTACCATTACAAGCACTTTTAGCTACATTTATCACAACTTTAGTGATGTTTGGTTTATATAAATTCCAAATTATTCGTGCAACTGAAAAATTTAAATCTATTGTGATTTCAGCATCTATCGCAATTGCATTGGTTTTTGTAGTGCAGTTCATTATGCGTTTGGCTTTTGGTTCAAGTATTCCATTCTTATTTGAAAGCAGCATTTTAGGTATTGGTTTTGCTGCATTTGTTGCGGTGATCGCATCATTGAACTTGATTCTTGATTTCGATTTGATTGAATCGGCTGCTGCACAACGTGCACCGAAAGCCTATGAATGGTTATGTGGTATCGCTTTGTTGGCAACATTGGTATGGATGTACTATTCATTCTTACGTTTATTGAGCTTGTTGCAAGGTGATGATTAATCATTCCCTTTATATAGATTGATAGATTTGAAAAGGCGCACTCGATTCAGTGCGCTTTTTTTATGTTTTTAGTAAACTTTTAAAAAAAGATGCATTATGCAATTTAGTTATGGGTCAAGACTTGGCATTATGCTTACAAAATTGATCAGGTGAGAATTTCATGGCACAAGGACTATTGGCAGGTAAACGCTTTTTAATCGCGGGTATTGCAAGTAAATTATCCATTGCATTTGGTATTGCTCAGGCATTACATCGTGAAGGTGCAGAACTCGCATTTACTTATCCAAACGATAAACTAAAAAAACGTGTAGATGATTTTGCAGAACAATTCGGTTCTACTTTAGTTTTCCCTTGTGATGTTGCTGTGGATGCTGAAATTGACCATGCATTTGCTGAATTAGCAAAGCATTGGGATGGTTTGGATGGTGTTGTACATTCAATCGGCTTTGCACCTGCGCATACACTTGATGGTGATTTCACGGACGTCACAGATCGTGAAGGTTTTAAAATTGCTCATGACATCAGTGCTTATAGTTTTGTTGCTATGGCACGTGCAGCAAAACCTTTATTGTTGGCTCGCCAAGGCTGTTTATTGACTTTAACTTACCAAGGTTCAGAGTCTGTTATGCCAAACTATAATGTTATGGGTATGGCGAAAGCATCTTTGGAAGCAGGTGTGCGTTATTTAGCATCAAGCTTAGGTGCTGAGGGTATCCGTGTAAATGCAATTTCAGCAGGTCCAATCCGTACTTTAGCGGCATCTGGGATTAAATCTTTCCGTAAAATGTTAGATGCCAATGAAAAAATTGCACCGTTAAAACGTAATGTTACGATTGAAGACGTAGGTAATGCAGCCTTATTCCTATGCTCACCTTGGGCAAATGGGATCACTGGTGAAATTCTATATGTTGATGCTGGTTTTAATACGGTCGGTATGAGCCAGTCAATGATGGACAGTGAATAGCATTTAGTCTATATAACAATTTGAATTAAAAACATAAATCTCAACATTAAGCATTTAATGTTGAGATTTTTTTACAAATTTTAAAAAATTAACCGATCAATAAACTAGGATTCAATCGTTTTTTTTGATTAAATATTCATAAATATTAATATTATTTTAAGTTTGATAAAAAAATGAATTTTGCCAATATATTTTCGGCTCTGCAACACCTTGGATTGACTGCGCAAAAACGAGCCTTGCATATCCAATTTAGCAATCCTAATTTGACTGCTCAAGTCTTCTTACAACGCATCGATGGACAACATGGTCTAAACCAAGGTGTGTCTGTTGAACTGATTTGCCTTGCCACTTCGGCTGTGATTCCGCTTAAACAATTCATTGGTAGCCAAGTGGCCATTGATCAAGTCACAGATCATGGACAACTGTTTCGTAGCACAGGGGTGATTACTGAAGCGGCACAAGGGCAGAGTTATGGCGCACTAACGTTATATAAACTCAAACTCGAAGATGCCACTTCACTGTGGCATAAACGCCGTAACAGCCGAGTGTTTATGAATAAGTCGGTTGTGCAAGTCATAGAAACGCTGTTTAAAGAATGGCAAGACAAAAGCCCACTCTTTGCCTCAAGTCTAAGCCTGGATAAAAGTGGACTGAAAAAAGACTACGATATCCGACCATTTATCATGCAGAGCAACGAAAGTGACTATGCATTTTTAAGCCGCTTGATGCGCAGTGAAGGGATCAACTGGTTGATTGATGAAGCACAATTGATTGTGCCTAGTTCTGCGACTCAAATTCAGCCGCAAAAACTGCGTTTGGTGGATGATAACAGTGAATACAAAGCGCTAGAACGAAGAAAGATTCGCTTCCATCGTAGCAGTGCCACAGAACAACAAGACAGCATCACCAGCTTTATCGGACAACGTAGCTTACAACCCACCGCTGTCCACGTACAACGCTGGCAAGCAGATGTGTTAGAACAAGAAGAGGGTGCAGGCAGTGTTCAAAGCAAACACCAGCACAGTCAAAATCAGAACAATGCCAGTCTCGGTTTAGAACAAGCTTGGCATATCAGCCCAGCATGGATTCAAGACCTGAATGGTGAAGATCAAGCAACCGCTTCAAATAACAATCAGATTGAAAAGATCAACCAAAACCTCAGTCATTATTACGATGCTCAATCCAAACAATTCATTGCTAACTCCACTGTACGCGATGCGCAAGTAGGTTACTGGTTTGAATTGAATGAACACCCAGAAATAGACCAACACAGTGGCTCAGACAAAGAGTTTCTGATCACATCAAAGACATTTTATAACCAGAACAACTTACCCAAAGATCTGAATGAACAAATCAATCGCTTGCTCCAACAAAGCAATTGGGTCAATTCAAATGTAGACTCAAACAACCAAGAACGCCAAGCCAATCAATTGGTACTACAACGCCGTAATATCACCACTGTTCCTGAATACCACCCACTACAACATCGTCCTAGTACCCATCCACAACGAGCCAAAGTGGTTGGGCCAAGTGGAGAAGAAATCCATGTGGATGAATGGGGACGGATTAAAGTTCGCTTCCTATTTACCCGCAATGAAGATCATAGTCATGATGGTGGTGCAGGGAGCAATGACAACGATACTGATTCCGCTTGGGTGGATGTACTGACCCCGTGGGCAGGTGAAGGCTATGGTGCGCGGTTCTTACCGAGGATTGGTGAGATTGTGGTGATAGATTTCTTTGATGGTAATATTGACCGACCATTTGTGGTGGGGCGTATCCATGAAGCACAACGTAGCCCAACTAAATTTGATGACAAAGGCCAATTGCCTGATACCAAAAAACTGGCGGGGATCAAAAGTCGAGAAGTTAAAGGCAGTGGCTATGGCCAGCTTAGATTTGACGATACCACAGAGCAAATCAGCAGCCAGCTACAAAGTAGTCACGGTGCGAGTCAACTTAACCTTGGTAATCTGAGTCATCCTAAAGAAACCGAGACCAGTGAAGGACGAGGCGAAGGCTTTGAACTAAGAACAGACCAATGGGGAGCGTTACGAGCTGGGCAAGGCCTACTACTCAGTACCTATGCTCAAGATTCAGCCTCAGGTAACCATCTCGATGCAACCGCCGCCAAAAGTCAGTTAGAAAGTAGTCTAAATAATTCCAAAGCCTTAAGTGAAGTTGCTAAGAATCAGCAAACTGATCCTTTGGAGGTGTTGGAAAGAATAAAAGGGTTTATCAATACACTAGACCAACAAGATCCGAAAAAAGCAAATGCATTTAAGTCTGCGGTGATGATGTTGGCTTCCCCTAATTCGATTGCGCTTGCCAGTAACGAAGATATTCATCTATCAGCAGATGGGCAAATCAGTCATACCGCAGGCGACAGTATCAACCTAAGTACACAAAAGGCTTTGATTGGGCATGCCAGTGCTAAGATCAGTCTTTTTGCGGCACAGGAAGGGGCAAGGTTATTTGCTGGAAAAGGCAAAGTTGAGATCCAAGCTCAAGATGGTGGTGCAGATGTGATTGCACGCAAAGGTATTCAAATCATTTCGACCGAAGACGCGGTTTATATCATCAGTCCGAAAGAGATTAAGTTGATTGGTGATGGTTCTGAATTAAAGATTAATGGTTCAGGGGTATTTTCAACTACAGGTGGTTTGTTTCAGGTGAAGTCGGGGCAACAGAAGTTTACCAGTGGTGCGAAGATTAATTCAGACATTCCTCAGCTTCCTATTTGTGAAATGCGTGTTTCTGGTGCTGCGGCAAAAGGTGATGCTTCTGTGGAGCTTTCATAATGTTATTAGAGCCTATACATCCAAAAGAGGTGATTGAGTATGATTACGTCATTATTGACCCGAATCTAAATGCGCAATATTTTTATGAAGTGGAAGCTCAACTTAAGTCTTTAGCACCTGATTATGCGAAGAATGTACAGCATGTTTTTCCGTATTTATTGCGCTTAAATTCAGTTGATGCTTCGCTTGTTGATGAAATAAAGCAACATGATCAAAATCAGATCAAAGCGGGGCTTTCACCTTTTTTTCTAATGACGTTTAAAAGTGTTCCAACTCGAGAACCTGATATTGTTAATCACTTAAAACAAAATTTAGTCTATGAAGTAGGCACTAAGAAGTATTTGTATCGGTTTTTTGATCCGAAAATTTGGATGTTACTCAATTATTTTGAGAGTCAGGATTTTATATGGATCAATAAATATTTTAAAAATATTGAATTTAATTTCTTAAATGAAACATTGTGCTTTGACGCTGGATCTGAGGGGGATTTTATTCAACAGCCTGATCATGATTTATTGGACAAAATCAGTGTAAACAACAGAGTATTTGAAAAGTTAAAATTCAAGACTGACGACCTGCCAGCATACTTTTTAAAAGTAAATCAGATTTTTAATTATGCAGACTTAATAAAAAATAAAGGGATTTTGACAAAGGATGATGCTGTAGCATCCATTTTTCATACAGATTTAATCGGCGAAAGTTTTCTTGAAACCCATTTTTTTCAACGTTTAACAGAAAGTCCCAAAGGCTATGAACAAGCAAGCAAACAGCTTTCAACGTCTGAGTGGGATGACTTTTTTAAAAAACAAAATATTGATGATGAAAATTTAAAAAATAAGGTGATGTATGACTACTGATAATCAAGAATATCCTTGTGATTTTTGTAAGAGAGATGAAGGGCTACAACTCCTATTAACAAGATATGTTGTTGTGACAAAAAAGGGAACTTATCCTGAAGAAAATGAGGATGATACGGTTTTATCGTGCTATGAAAAGAATGATCCTGCGCTACAAAATCTAACAAGTGTTGAGAATAGCATAAAGAGTGAACTTGAGTTTCGTAAAAAAAGCAATGCTTATTATAAAGCACATGCAAATTATATAAATGGTAGTGGTAAGCCAAAACCTACCAAACCACTACGATCAATATCAGTTACAGCAAGTTTGGATGAAAAATCTTGTTTTAAAACTGTTAATAAGATAGCTCCAACAGAAGGATATGCTTATGGGCTGACTACTTTGAGAGCTGGATATTTATATGTATTTATGAAACATATAGATAAGTGGCATGAATATGAAATATCTCAGCAGGGTTTTTTAAAAAGAATTGATAATAATAATTACTTCTCTGAAACGATCAGCAACTCACAAAGTAAAGAGCCTTGTAGTAAAACAGTTCATCGTGCAAGAGCGCTCATGATTACAATCCCAAAAGCTTCTGAAGCAACTGAAATTTATATGAAATATTCAGAATTAAAATGGAGTAAGGAGAAAAAAATTGAGAATAAAAATAAATACAAAAAAAATATGAATGTATTCAATGTAAAAGCATATTTAAATGGACAGGGGAGTGATGATCGACAATTTCCCATCACAGAGCATAACTTAAACTTAATAAAAAATTACAATTTAGAGCAATATATTTTTTTAGATTCTAATAAGTCTAGCGCATATCTTCAAACTCCGTGGACTTTGAGTAATGTATCAACTAATTTTGAAAATCATTATAATCAGATCTTTGATTATTTGAATTTTAAGAGTTGCTCATCAGAAGCTATTGATAATGACGAAGATTCATCAGTAATTAATAAGTATGATAATTATGAAGTAACAGAATTAAAAGATATTTTATCTGATAATAAAAAAACGAGATTATTTACAGGTGCAATTTTTTGTTTGGATGATTATGTCGGCATAATTCAAGATATTGCTTCTAATGCACTATCTGTATTGGAAGATACTTCAGTATATACAGATCAAGAAAAAACTTTACTTGACGTTGAAGGAATTAAATTAGCATTTGGAATAAATAAAGATATTTATTTTACAGAAGCTGAAAAAGCTGAAATTAATAAAGATCCTATTTTTTTAGATCCTTCTGAGCAATTAGCGAATGAATTTGGAAAATATCTAAAAGAACAAATGCAGAAGAAAAAAACACCTGAACAGATCGCAGAAGAAGAAATTAGAGATAAAGCAAATCAACAAAAATATAAACTACAAGATTGGAATAAAAACTATCAAAGCTGTTTAAATGATAAAATTTACTCAGATGCAATTAAATCAAAAAACGAAAAAGATGATCAGAAATCTAAAAAAATTGATTCATTGGATGAGTGGGCATTAAAATTATTTATGAATAATATTATAAATGAACACTATTTTTATGTTACAGAAAGAGATAATCCAAAATCTTTGTCAGGTAATTATGAGTTGAGTTCCTCTATTCTTGAGTTTTGTAAAGCTTTACCTAAATGTTTAGACTATTTTGTAAAACAGCTTTACTTAATTTCAGGTAATAAAAGTTTGATTTCTGATGCATTATGCTGTAGTTCTTCTGATATTAAAAATAGTGTATCAAGCTATATTAACTACTCAAACTTATCTACAATTCCATGGGGAGATTTAATTTCTCGCACGAATTCAGTAATTTCATCATTAAATTCTTTTGAAATAGCATATTTACAAAGTTCAATAAGTCAGTTTGTTTTGCATTTATCTCCTGTCGCTATGCGTGGAATCGAACTTAATCCTAATCAATTGAATCCTCTTACCATAATGCTAGGTGGCTACACACAAGCACCAGTTAAAGAAGGAATTATTCAGGCGAAAAATGTTTCTCAATTCAATAATAAACTCGCTGACTTATTGATTGCATATTATAAAGATACATTTGGAGCAGATGTTAAGATCAGTAGAGATAGTATGCTTAGTAAAATAGCCAATGATCCACTTTGGAATGCTTCTCGGGAAAAATTAAGAATTAATTTGCCTTATCTTGATGTTAGCACTCAAAATTTACCTAGAGAAAAAGCACATTTTATTAATACTATATCCAGCATGTTATTGGGGAATTATTCAAGTGATGCTGTTCCAAATGAAGTAAATACCTCTAATAAGCTTAAAATCGAAACAGAAATTCCCGTAAACGTATTTACAGATAAAAAAATATCATTTGAGCATCTGGTTGCTACAGGAAACTTCGTTTTCCAGTCACTTGCCATGTATACAGTTTGGACTGATCAAAATTTAAGTGGTTCAGAAAAAGGTGGGCGTAAGGCTGCATCATTAGCAGGTATGGGAATGGCATTAGCAGAAGGTACGTCCATGATGCTTAGTCAATATTTTGAAAGAAAGATGGCTGTTGGACCATTACAAAATACAAAACTATTTGTATTTTCGAAAGATTTAGCCAATGCGACAAGCTTGAAACATTTGGGCTGGAGAACATTAGGTACATTAGTAGGTGCTATTTTTGGTGTGTTCGATATGATTAATGGGTGGAATAGTTTTAAAAGTGGAGAAAGAACTTACGGTTCATTTCTATTTTTAAGTGGATTAACAATGGTTGGTTCATCACTATTTATTATGCTTGGTTTGGCAACCCATCCAATAGGATTAATACTCTTAGCATTAAGTATTGGTTTTGCAATTTATGCACTTTATAAAAGAGAAAAAGAATTGCAAAAATGGTTGCGGAAATGTTTTTTAGGAAACCTAGAAGAAGGAATGATTCCTTTTGGAAAATATGAAATGCAATTATCTGCTCTAAATGGACTATTTAAATGAAAAACCCATGGTATTTTGTTTCTCGTACTAAAGTGGGAGAAAGAGTAAAAAAGTATCAAATTTTTAATTTAGATACTTTTGAACTGAAACGAGTGATCAATCATAATTTTTCAGTTGTTCAGATGAATTCTAACTTTATTGAATTCACAAATAAAAATTATGTATGGAAAGGAAAGAAATTAATCTTTTTATCTTTTTTTGGTATTCCTTTTGTTTTATTAGTTTTATTTGGTGGTTATCTATTTTTAAAAGATGGTATTGGTGATTTGTTAGGTTTTTTAATTTCATTAATATTTGTTTTTCTTATTTCATTATATATGCTTTTAACTATGTTAATTCCTTTCTTGAAACTTGATTTTTTAAAGCCCATTTATTTACCAATTTTAATAAATAGACAAAAAAAGACAATGATAGTCTGCTCTGATGGGGGGAGTACCGCTCAGTTTCAATTAGATGATTTGTATTTTGATATCGTTCAATCGCAAGGTGTCGTTGGGCTCCCTTTGTATGAGTTACATGCCTATATACTAGATGGTGAAGTGATAAAACATGATATACAGTTGGGTACACCGAATATTCATAAAGACTATATAGAAGGCTTTTTATTATTTATCAAAACTTATGTAGAACAGGGACCTGAACCCTTGTATTACAGAAAAGGGATAGACGACCCAGAGCAAGATTATAAAAGTAAACTAACATATTGCTATGATATTCAAGAGAAAAAAGAATCCTTTAAACAAAGTTGGCAAACTGTGTTTATTAATCATTTTCAGACACCACTCTATGCGCTTATTTTTGCTATACCTGAATTTGTAAGGTTCTTTGGACGACGAATTACAGTTGTTTTTTCAAAGCCATTTTATTGGAGTGAGGAACTTAAAAAGGAGCACGTTATAGATGGAAATGATCCATATATTGTGACAGCAAAAGACAATTTGAAATTTGGTTTTTTTAGTGTGAAAGATAAATGATAAAGCGCTTACGCGCTTTGATTTTTAAAAATTAAAAAGAAAATTATTTTTTTTTGAGAGCTTAATATTTAGCAGCATCCGTAAACATGGTTACATGATGAAAAGTAAAATTAAAAAACATGTGTTTGGTTATGATGTGTTTAAAGAAAATATACCTTTTTCAAAATTAGATAAAGGTGATGTACTTTTATCTCCCTATGATGAATTCAAACGTAATCATAACTGGTCTTTTCTAAGCATGAATGATGATTATATTGAACTTATAGATCAATCTTATGCGAGGTTAGGAAAAGGAATAAGTCTTTTAGTTTTTATATCACCTTTAATATTTTTTATAATTGGTTGCTTGGTCTACATGTTGGTTAACCCATTTTATAATGAAGGTGTTTTCTTATATATATTTATTGTATTTGTTTATTTATTCTTATTGTTTTTTACATTATATGGTTTTTTGAGTCCATACTTTAAGCATGATCATAAAAAACCTATTTGTAAACCGATTTTATTTAACCGAAAAATAGGTAAAGTATTTTTTTATTTAACTGATGCTGAGTATATAGAGCGAGATTGGAAAGATGTTGTTTATGTAATGGGTACAAGCTTTGGGCTTTCAGGATTTACCTTAAGAGAACTGAGAGCACATATTGTTGAAGATGGTCTGTTAAAACATACTTTTGTCATTGGCTTTCCAATGATTGGTTGGGATAATACCCAAGGATTATGGTCATTTATATGTCATTTTATGCATAAAGGACCAGAAGAATTGTATCCCAAGCCTAATCCGATGTATGGAACGATAGACCCTTTTACTCAATTGACATTTTGTCAGCAGGTCATTGGTGCAAAAGAAAGTTATCGAGATACATGGAAGTCCTTTCGAATCATTTATCATGATAACTGGGTTCCTGCGTTATTTTCCTATCCTTTCGATGTGTGTAATTTTATTGCAAGACGAATATTGCTTAATATAAAACCTCTACCTGTATGGCATAAAGAGGTTATCCTTAAAAATAAAATGGAACAACAACGCCCAGAGGAAATCAGTTTTAAAGACAACTTTGAATTTAGTATGTTTGAGATGAAAGATAAATGATAAAGCGCGTAAGCGCTTCTATCTTTAATTATATTAATAGGTTAACTATGTTCAATGGTACTTTACAATACCCAGTTTATAAGAATGATAGACATCTAACCCCAAAAGAAAAGGACAACATTCTTTCCAAAAGAGCCACTGATAAATCAAATATTTCTCATAGCTATAATTTTATAAAAATGAATTCTAGCTATATGGAATGTGTGAATAATAGCTTTTTCTTAAAGGGGAATTCTTATTTTAATTTGCTCGGTGTTTTACTAATAGGCGAACCAATTATATTATCGTTATGGATTTTTACTTTTTATGTAAATTTGATCAAATATGATCATGAATTTTTGAGCTTTATTGTCATTTTTTCTCCAATGCATATTTTATTTTCTTTTATTCTTTATGTTTTTTATAAAGGCTATCAGAATTTTAAAAAGTATGAAAAATTAGGCTATAACTATTACCCAATCCGATTTAACAGAATAAATCAAAAAGTTTATGTTTATGATGTAAGTGGCCAAATATTCATAGGTGATTGGAATAAAATTGACTTTATTTTAAATAGTCGACTTGGTGGATATGAAGGTACTTTTTGGGAAGTCAAAGGGTTTATCAAGGATAACAAAGATTTGATAGTTTATACCTTTGCCTTTGCACTCAGTAAGAATAAAAAACAAGAGACACTGGAGATATGGGAATTTATCAAAGAATATATGAATAATGGACCTGAGAAACTTTATTTTAATAAAACGGTAGCAGGTGTAATTCATCGCCTACCCGCTGAAAAGTTAAGTTATTGTCTAAATATCGAAGCACACCCTGAGTCTTTAGAAACTAGTATGGAAATCGTTGCTTTAGATTATCAAAGTGAAATTCGATCATTCTACTCACGAGCAATGATCAAAATTTTAGGGAATACTCGGAACAAATTTATTCGTGCTGATAAACAACCAAAATGGCCTCAGAATGTGAAAAATGAATGTAGGGTTGATGTTACAGACCCCTATGTTGTTGATGCTTCGACAACATACCAACTTGATACATTTGCAAAAATAATCAAATAAAAAAGCCCCTCAGGGCTTTCTCATCTCAACACATTCTTAAGGTAATTGCTTAATCGGGCTACCACCCAAAGCTTGCATCAAAGTGACATAAGCATTGTATTGGCTTTGCTTGGCTTGGACTAAAGACAAACGAGCACTACGCGTAGTTTCTTGAGCATCCAAAACATTTTTTAAAGCAATTGCACCATTACGATAACGTACATTGGTTAAACGTTCTGTTTTTTCCGCAAGTTCCAAGTTCTTTTGTTGAAAGGCGACTTGTTTATCTAGCTCAGTACGATTCGACAATGCATTTTCAGTATCCGCAAAAGCTTGGTACAAGGTATTGCGATATTGAACAATGGCTTTTTCATAGTCCAGTTCACTGATCTTTAAATTCTTTTGCATATCATTATATTGTAAAAACGGCAGGCTTAAGCTTGCGCCTAAAGTCAGTGCAGGATTTTTCAATAAATTTGTCAATGATGTGCTGGTTGAACCTAAATTCCCCGTCAAACTGATTGAAGGATAATAGCTGGCTTTGGTGGCATCTTTGGTCGCCAAGGATTCACGTAAACGCAATTCGGCTGCTTTTAAATCAGGACGGCGCGACAAAATATCTGCCGGCAAACCTGCTGAGATATTGGGTAGACTGATCTGCGGTAATTGCTGTGGTTCTTGAATATTTAACTGTTGCACAGGTATTTGTAATAACACGGCCAAAGCGGTACGTGTTTCAACACGTTGCTGTTCAATTTGACTTAAACTGGCTTTTTGGCTTTGTACCGATTGCTCAGCTTGGGTCAAATCTAGTCCTGAAACTGCGCCAGCGCGATATTGAGTACGCACCAATTCAAAGGTTTTTTGAGTGGCGGCTAAGCTCTGTTGGGCAGAGCTATAGCGTTCATTTAAATAACCCAATTGCCAATATAAATTTGCGGTTGTGGCAATTAAGGTCTGCCCAGTGGCTTGTAAGTCTTGTTCCGTGGCTAAAGATTCCCACTTTGATGCTTCAGTTTGACGTGCTAATTTTCCAAACAAATCCACTTCATAACTGACACCCGCACTGAGAGATAGACCTTTGGCAGCATCATCACCTGAATGAAGGTCAAAGCTATGTCCCGTAGATACCCCTGAATTAACACGAGGACCTTGTTGGTCTCGCGCTAAGCCAGCTCTTAAACGGGCTGTTTGTAAGTTAATCCCTGCAACAGCTAAATCAGCATTGCGTTGAATCACTTGATTGACCAGTTGATTTAACTGAGCATCACCAAATAAGGTCCACCACTGATCTGCATATAAATCTGCCTGAACTTGTTTAGATTTTGCATTGTCATAAACAAAACCATTTGGAATTTGCACAGCAGGGACCTCGTATGGGGTTTTAACCACAGCCGCACAACCGACTAATGAACTCCCAAGAATCAAGGCGCTTGCAAGTTTGCTTAAATTCATTTGCATTAATAATTTCCTTATTCTTCGGTTATTCACGCGAAAGTGCATCAACAGGATTGAGCTGTGCTGCATTACGAGCTGGGATAAATCCAAATACCACACCAATCAAGGTTGAACATACAAATGCCGCAATGATAGAGGTGCTTGAATACGCCATTTGGAAACTGCCTTTCGCAATATGTCCAATTAACTGTCCAATGCCTAAAGAGAGCAGAACCCCTAAGATACCGCCCAAAATACACACCAAAACAGCTTCGATCAGGAACTGTTGCAGAATGTCACTTTGCCGAGCACCTACAGCCATACGCACACCGATTTCTTGGGTTCGCTCGGTCACCGACACCAACATGATGTTCATTACCCCAATACCACCGACAACCAATGAAATCACCGCAATAGCTGAAACCAGTAAAGTCATAGTTTGTGTGGTCTGTTCAATGGTTTGACGAATACTGTCAGAGTTTTGAGTAAAGACATCTTGTGCGCCATGACGTTGTTCCAACAAACTTAAAATAGCATTTTCAGCAACCGCAGTTGGATATTCATCTTTAATACGCACGATGATGCTACGAACATTGGATTGTCCTAACATTCGGCTCATGACGGTTGAATAAGGTAGATAAACATTGAGACTGTCTGAGTTGCCCATAAAGCCTTGCTGTGCATCAATCACACCAATGATTCGGCTTGGAACACTCCCCAATAACAGCACTTGCCCTACAGGGTTAGTGCCATCTGCAAAGAAAGTCTTTTCAGTATTGGCATCAATCACCACATCCTGCGCTCGCCCAGTGATACTGTTTTTATCAAAAGCTTGCCCAGATTTAAAGGTCATACCACGTACATAGAAGAAATCAGCACTGACACCATTGACGGTTGCAGAAGCTTCGGTGTCTTTAAAACGCGCTGTTACGCTACTATTGACTGTTGGACTGACTGCTTCGACATAAGGTTGCTCTGAGAGTGCTTCAGCATCTGCTGGAACCAAGGTTTTAAACTGTGCTGTTTTCGAGTTATCACCAAAGCCACGTCCCTGAAAGACGGTAATGGTATTGGTGCCTAAACTGCTGATGTTATCAAGAATCTGCTTTTGTGAGCCATTGCCCAAAGCCACCACCGAGACCACAGATGCAATCCCGATAATAATACCCAGCATGGTTAAAAAGGTACGCATACGGTGGGCATTCATTGCCAGCAATGCCATACGAAAGGCTTCTGCAAAACGATCTAATGCAGAGCGCCATTTGGATGATTTTTTACGATTTGACTTAGGTTCTTGGTCGACAACAACATCAATCTCATCATCATGTTCGGGAACATTTGGCTTATCCGCGATGATGTTACCATCACTGATTTCAATGATACGTGTCGCATTTTTTGCCACATTCATATCATGGGTAACCAGAATAATGGTATGACCTTTGGCATTGAGCTCACGCAAAATACGCATAACCTCAACACCACTGTGCTTATCTAGTGCACCAGTTGGTTCATCGGCAAGGATGACATCACCACCATTCATCAAAGCACGTGCAATTGAAACACGCTGTTGTTGTCCACCCGAAAGCTGATTTGGACGGTTTTCAGTTTTTTCACCGAGTCCTAAGTCAGTCAAGATTTCATGTGAACGCTTTTGACGCACACTCGGGTCCATACCAGCATAAATCGCTGGAACTTCAACATTTCCTGCGGCATTTAAATCACCCAGTAAGTGATAGCGCTGGAAAATAAAGCCAAAATATTCACGACGTAATTGCGCGAGTTCATCGGGTTCAAGTTGACCTGTTTCACGTCCATTGACTTGATAACTACCTGATGTAGGTTGATCAAGACAGCCCAAGATATTCATCAATGTCGATTTACCCGAACCAGATTGCCCAACAATAGCAACCAGTTCACCGGGGTAAATTTTAAGGTTAATACTCTTTAAAATCTGAATAGTGGATTCACCCGCAGGGAACTCACGAATCAGATTACTGACCTCAAGTAGAGGTTTGATCTGATGATTGTTCTGATCCATGCTTAGAGTCTCATTGGGCCACTGTTTTTATTGCTTCGTTTTGCAGAGTCATTGGATGTATCTGAACCATCTGCTAGTACAACTTGATCACCTTCATTGAGGCCACGCAGTACTTGGGCGGTTACACGGTTATTTAAACCAATTAAAACTTGTTTACGTTGAGCGCTACCATCCGCCTGTAAAACGCGAACAATCGAAACCGAAGCTTTACCTTGATCAATCAAAGTCTTTTCATCTGCTGTGAGTTCAAGACGTTCTGGGCGATCAGCAGCATTTTGTCCATTTTTATTTGCTTGACCTTGAGGTGCAGATGCTGAACGAGTTGAATTTGCAGCAGATGCGCCATTTGCGGATTTATTGGCACGTTGTGGGCGGTTTGAAGACTGTAATGCCGCAGCAGGAACAGTCAGTGCATTTTTGGCTTCAGCCAGAATGATATACACCTGTGCGGTCATATCAATTCGGAGTTTACCGTCATCGTTTGGTACATCGAATAGGGCATTATAATAAATCGCTGTACTTGTTGATGATGAAGATGAGTTGCTTGATGTTTCAGTATTAATTGATTCTGGTGCAGGCTCTACTTGACGCAGTGTTGCATAGCGTTTTTTCTCACTATCACCCAGTGTAGTGAAATAAACTTTTTGACCTTCTTGAACTTTCATGACATCTGCTTCAGACACTTGTGCCTTGATGGTCATGGTGTCCAATTTTGCAAGTTTCACAATAGTCGGTGCACTTTGGTTGGCGTTTACCGTTTGACCTTCTTCGGTCACAATGGCTACCACGGTGCCGTCCATAGGTGCAACAATACGGGTATAACCTAAGTTTTCTTGTGATGTTGCAAGTGTAAGTTTGGATTGCTCAATTTGTGCATCCATCGAAGCAATATCAGCTTGTGCTGTTTTAAATGCGGCTAAGGCACTGTCATAATCTGCTTTAGAGGTTGCATCTTGTGCAAACATATTTTTTTGGCGGTTATATTCTGCCTCAGCTTTGGCTAAAGTCGCCTGTTTGGTTGTCAACTGAGCCTGTTGATTTTTAATATTGGCTTCAGCCGTTTTTAAATCGTTGCTTTGACGCACTGAATCAATTTGTGCAATCAGTTGACCTTGTTTAACTTGGTCACCCAGCTTGACGTACATTTTTTTAACTTGACCTGAAACCTGCGCACCAACGCTCACCATCTTGGTTGCTTCTAAATCACCTGTTGCAAGAACTGCATCTTCAATATCACCACGTGTGACTTCTGAGGTTATATACTGCGGTTGTGTATTTTTAGGCTTTAATACATACCATGCGATTGCGGCAATGATGGCAAGACAAACCGCTATAAGAATGGCTTTGGCTGGTTTTATTTTTGGCATAGCGATAATTGGGCTGAGAGAAAAATTGATCAAATTATAATGATTAAATAAGGATAAAGCGTGAATTTTTTAAAATAAATGGAAATGAGAATTATTCTGCATAATATCTATCTAAGCATTGATAAATAAAGTTTTTCCACATAATTCAGCAATACATTGTTGAATGATATGTTCTGGGCTTTCTTTGCTGAGTCCTTTGATTGCAGCATCTACACGCAATAACAGTTGTGGCCAAGTTAAAAATGAATGTGGATTTAAGCGTCTAAGTGCTTGTTGATACAAAGAAATCTTGGTTTTCCAAATACCGAGCTGTAAGGCATTTTGTGGTTGTTCATACAACTGCATCAAAAGACGCATTTCTTTACTAATTGTCCATAAAATTAAACTGTTGGGTTCGCCTGACTCCACAAGATATTGGAAAATTTTAATCGAAAGTGCCAAGTTTCCAGCAATCAATGCATCACTTAAATCAAAGGTGCTATAACGTGATTGATCCTGTAAACATTCTTGTAAATGTTCAATTGAAATCCGTTTTTGATCTGGGAAGGTGTCGGCAACACGCATCAGGCTGTTTTTGGCAGCCAAAAGATTATGTTCATGATGTTGCTCAAGCCAGATCCAGGCATCTTGATTTAACTGGACACCGAGCTGATCTGCTTCGATTGACAATATTCGCTGACGGTCTTGCGGGTAATTTGCAGTTAAAGCAATCACCACACCATTGGCTTCAACGGTTTGAAAGAAACTTGACTTTAGACTGCTTGAGTCTTGTTTGGGCATAATGATCACAAGCAGGTTGTGTTCATTATGTTGAATATAGTGTTTGAGTTGTTTGAGTCCATTGGCATCGGGTTTGATATTACCATGGACTTCAAGTGCCAGATTTTGAGAAAATAAAGATAAGCTATTCAAAGCATTAAAGACATTTTTCCAGTCGGAAACGCTATTGAGATCATAGCGTTGTCTTTCTACTTCATGTTTTGCCCAGCTTTTTCTTAAAGCATCGAGTAGGTTTTGTTCTAAAAGTGGTTCTTGACCATGTAAAATCCAAACACCTCGCGCTTCATCAACACGTTTAAGGGCTTGTAAATAGTCAAGTTTCATGGAATTATTGCGCTACAGGTTGGGTCGAAAGAGTACGTGCTTTAGGTAAGCGATTGGCTGCAATTTGACGTGACATTTGTTGTGCAATGTCATCAATCAAAATTTGGCTCAGATATTTATATTGTTGATCATCTGTGTTGACCGTTGCAACATCATATTGATAACTACGAGATGCATTTAAGGTTCGAGGTTCAGTAATCGGATTCCCTTGTTTATCTTCAATCTGGAAAGTAACACTTAGACGGAGTAGTGTTTCCACCAATTTACCATTTAACTCATGACGAACAGGCTTGTAGTCTAATACTCGTAATACATAAGCGTCACTTGAATTACTCAGTTGGACACCTGTTGCAGTTAAATAAACACTGAGTTTCTTTTCAAGATCTTCAGTATTCGCTGGTAACACCAGTTGTAATTTAGTGTAAACCAAAGGCGTTGCTTGGGCATTAGTGCCCTTTAAATGAAAGCCACAACCTACTAAGCCCGCACTCAGACCCAAAGTTAATACAACTGCAGCAACACGTTGAACTAAATGCATGCTTTGTCCTCATGAAATTCCATTGGATATGGAATATTTAATCTTTATAAATTCACGCCATTTTAGAATCAAAGCCCGTTGAATGACAACGGGCTTTGTTTGGGTTTTGTTTATTCTACTAAAGTCCCTTCTCCCTTAGGGAGAAGGTTAGGATGAGGGGAATGACCTCTCCCTAACCCTCTCCTAGAAGGAGAGGGGATTTAAGCAGGAAATTAAACCACCAAATTCACAAGCTTATTTGGAACCACAATTTCTTTCTTGGTTGGACCTGTTAAGAATTGCTGAACCTCAGGTAACGCTTTAGCCAATGCCAATAATTCATCTTTCGATGCATCAACAGAGACTTCTAACTTGCCACGAAGCTTACCATTGACTTGAACTACGATGGTTTGTGTATTACGTGTTAATGCAGACTCATCAACCGTAGGGAACAGTACCGAAGTTAAATCGATATCAAACTCAGTCAATAAGGTCTGACTTAAGTGTGGTGCAAATGGTGCAAGTAAAGTCAGTAAAGTGGTAATTGCTTCACGTGCTACAGCAACATCGTTGTCATCTTTTGCTTCAAACTTATTGCTGGCATTGAGCAATTCCATCAAAGCTGCAATCGCGGTATTGAATGCATGACGACGTTCGATGTCATCACCCACTTTTTGAATCGTTTCATGGGTCTTACGACGCAGGTCTTGTGCTTCAGTGGAAAGTTTCGAAGCATCAATTGCTGTTGCATGGTTGCCTTTTTCAAGGAAACCTGCAACTAAACGCCATACACGTTTTAAGAAACGATTTGCACCTTCAACGCCCGCATCAGACCATTCTAAAGATTGATCTGGTGGTGCAGCAAACATCATAAATACACGTGCAGTATCCGCGCCGTACTGGTCAATAATCGCTTGTGGGTCGATACCGTTATTTTTCGATTTCGACATTTTCTCTTGACCACCAACCACAACGTCTTGACCGTCACCTGAATATTTAGCAGAAAGTACACGACCTTTCTCGTCTTTTTCTAACTCAATATCCGCAGGATTAAACCAAGTTTTTTTGCCACTTTCCGCTTCACGATAGAAGGTATCCGCTAAAACCATACCTTGAGTCAATAAGTTGGTAAATGGTTCATTGCCTTGTACCACACCCTCATCACGCATAAGTTTATGGAAGAAACGTGCATAAAGTAAATGTAGGATGGCATGCTCTACACCACCAATATATTGGTTTACAGGCAACCAAGATTTTGCAGCTTCAGGTTTAACTAAACCACCCGTGAAATCAGGAGAAGCATAACGTGCATAATACCAAGACGACTCTACAAAGGTATCCAAAGTATCGGTTTCACGACGTGCATCACCACCACAGCTTGGGCATTTTGTTTGATAGAATTCAGGCATTTTATTTAAAGGATTACCTGAACCATCTGGAACCACATCTGTTGGAAGAACAACCGGCAGTTGATCTTCTGGAACTGTGACTTGACCACACTTGTCACAGTTGATCATCGGAATTGGACAACCCCAGTAACGTTGACGAGAAACCCCCCAGTCACGTAAACGGAATTGAACTTTAGCGCTGGCAAGACCTTGTGGTTCTAATTTGCTTAGGAATGCATCAAAAGCAGCTTGGAAGTCTAAACCGTCAAATTCAGCCGAATTGACCAATTTACCTTCTTTAGAACCGTACCATTCTTGCCATTCAGACGCAGAATATTCGGCATCATCTGAGCCTTTGGCATCAATGACTTGTTTGATTGGTAAGTTGAATTTATTGGCAAACTCAAAATCACGTTCATCATGTGCTGGAACTGCCATCACCGCGCCTGAACCATATGACATCAATACATAGTTTGCGATCCAAACAGGGATATCTTGACCCGTAACAGGGTGTTTAACAGATAAACCTGTTGCCATGCCTTTTTTCTCAGCAGTCGCAAGATCCGCTTCTGCAACAGAACCCATACGACATTCTTCAATAAAGGCAGCAAGTTCTGGCTTGCCTGCTTCAGATTGAATCGCAGCAGCTTTGAGCGCTAGAGGATGTTCAGCTGCAACCGCAACATAAGTTACCCCCATCAAGGTATCGGCACGTGTGGTATAAACCGTTAAACCATCTGCATAAACTTCGGGATTTGCTGACGGGAAGGTAATGTCCATACCCGTTGAACGACCAATCCAATTGCGTTGCATGGTTAAAACTTGTTGTGGCCAACCGTCTTTTAAGGTATCTAAATCGTCTAATAATTCTTGTGCATAATCGGTAATACGGAAGTAATACATTGGAATATCACGTTTTTCTACCAATGCACCTGAACGCCAACCACGTCCATTTTCAACTTGTTCATTTGCAAGAACAGTTTGGTCTACAGGATCCCAGTTTACTGTAGACAACTTGCGATAGATCAAGCCTTTTTTATAGAGCTGTACAAATAACCATTGTTCCCAGTGGTAATACTCTGGTGTACAGGTGGCAAATTCGCGATCCCAGTCGACAGATAGACCAAGTTTCTTCAATTGATCGCGCATATATGCAATATTTTCAAAGGTCCACTTTGCTGGTGCAACTTGATGAGCAATCGCTGCATTTTCAGCAGGTAAGCCGAAAGCATCCCAACCCATTGGTTGTAGCACAGTTTCACCTTTGAGACGGTGAAAACGGCTGATCACATCACCAATAGTATAATTACGCACATGACCCATATGCAGTTTGCCGCTTGGGTAAGGGAACATCGAGAGGATATAACGATGTGGACCTTCTACAGTGTCGGCAACTTTAAACGATTTGCGATCTTCCCAGTCTTTTTGGACTTGAGGCTCAATCGCATTTGCTTGATATTCAGGGTCAATATGAGTAGTCATAAATGTATTTGAGAATAATGGTTAAAAAACTGTGCACACAGCATAGCGCAAAATCCATCTAAAAGTGAATTTTGCGCGCTTTTAAATCTGAAAAACTTGTGATTTTACTTTTAATTTAATTATTGAGGCGTCGCAAGGCTAGGAGGAGTATTTTGCTCATTTTGTGGTGCGACATTCGGCTGTTGTGTATTCGGTGGGTTAACCACTGGTGCAGGTGTTACAGGTTGCGCACTTTGTGGTTGTCCATTTTGTGACTGATTTTGTGAGGCATTTGGCTGAGCAGTTGGTGCTGGGTTGGTGGGTCTCGAATCTCCATGATAGCCATAAGTATTCACCTTGCTTTGGCTACGTGCATTCTTCGGCGGCGGTGTGGTGGTGTAATGGGTAGAGCCTTTGCTGTCTACCCATTTATAATACTGTTTTGCATGACTGGCGCTGACCCCAACCATAGAGAATAAGGCAAAAATTGTCGATACAAAAACCGTGTGTGCAAAGCGTTGACGTTGTTTCATTTTATAGAACCTTTGAGTCATTTTTTATTCAGATGAAAACGAAAAATCATTCTGCTATCTAATATACATCGGATTGTTTTCGCTTGATCTGGGTATTTTAAAAATCGTATTTATTTTATACAGAAAAATAAAATTTTAAATAATTCTTTTGCAATTTTATTGGCTTATAAGTCTTTGAAAGTTTTATTTATAAGACAACCAAAAAAAAGGAATAGTTTTAAAAATAAACGCTTGGTAAATAAACAATAAAAAGCCTGATAGAAACCTTGACTTTGTTCGCTAAAACTACAAAAATGCTTGCTTTAGTTTCAGATGTTTTTTTCGATCACCCTTCGAGTAAAAATATCAAAGCAAGCAATAACATTTTCTCTAAGCCGAGAAAATGACTCTACCGAAGCATGTTTATCCCAACATATTTCAGTGATTCATACAGCTCAAACAGCTGCGTGACGATTTATTTTTTTATTGCTGCAAAAACTAGTAAATATGTGTGCTATAACAGAGCGCACAATCAATGAATGAAACACAGTCTGTGTCTCCCATAGCGCTGTGGAATAAAGATTAGGGTGAATACGTTGGAACTTTTATCTGGTGGTGAAATGCTCGTTCGTGCATTGGCGGACGAAGGCGTTGAACATGTTTTTGGATATCCAGGCGGCGCAGTATTACATATTTATGATGCGCTATTTAAACAAGATAAAATCAATCATTACCTCGTACGTCATGAGCAAGCTGCTGGTCATATGGCAGATGCTTACTCACGTGTGACGGGTAAAACAGGTGTAGTGCTGGTCACTTCTGGACCTGGCGCAACCAATACTGTAACACCAATCGCTACAGCCTATATGGACTCAATCCCAATGGTGATTTTGTCTGGACAGGTTGCCAGCCATCTTATTGGTGAAGATGCATTCCAAGAAACAGATATGGTCGGTATTTCTCGCCCGATCGTAAAACATAGTTTCCAAGTGCGTCATGCAAGTGAAATTCCTGCCGTTATTAAAAAAGCATTTTATATTGCTGCTTCAGGTCGTCCGGGTCCTGTTGTGGTCGATATTCCGAAGGATGTCACTAATCCTGTCGACAAATTTGCTTATGAATATCCTGAAAAAGTGAAGATGCGCTCTTATCAGCCACCTCACCGCGGTCATTCAGGTCAAATTCGTAAAGCCATTGATGAGCTTATTAATGCCAAACGCCCTGTCATTTATACAGGTGGTGGTGTTGTTCAGGGCAATGCTTCTGCATTACTGACTGAATTGGCGCATTTATTGAATTACCCAGTGACCAATACGCTAATGGGTTTGGGTGCATTCCCAGGCGATGATGAGCAATTCTTGGGTATGTTGGGTATGCATGGTACATACGAAGCCAATATGAGTATGCATAATGCGGATGTTATCTTGGCGATCGGTGCGCGTTTTGATGACCGTGTAACCAATAATCCAGCGAAGTTCTGTACCAATGCGAAAGTGATTCATATTGATATCGACCCAGCGACGATTTCAAAAACCATTATGGCGCATATCCCAATCGTGGGTGCGGTAGAGCCAGTACTTCAAGAGATGTTGGTTCAATTGAAACAAATGAATGTTTCTAAACCAAACCCTGAAGAAATCTCGGCATGGTGGTCACAAATCAACGAATGGCGCAAAGTACATGGTTTGCGTTATGCGCCAGGTGAAAATGGTGTGATGAAACCACAACAAGTGGTTGAAGTCTTAGACAAAGTAACCAATGGTGAAGCGATCATTACTTCTGACGTTGGTCAGCATCAAATGTTTGGTGCGATGTATTACAAATACAAACGTCCACGTCAATGGATCAACTCAGGTGGCTTAGGCACAATGGGTGTGGGTTTACCTTATGCCATGGCTGCGAAACTTGCATTCCCAGACCAACAAGTGGTGTGTATCACAGGTGAAGCATCGATTCAGATGTGTATCCAAGAGCTTTCTACATGTAAGCAATATGGCTTAAATGTGAAAATCCTCTGCTTGAATAACCGTGCTTTGGGGATGGTAAAACAATGGCAAGATATGAACTATGAAGGACGTCATTCAAGTTCTTATGTTGAGTCATTACCCGATTTTCCAAAATTGATGGAAGCTTACGGCCATGTAGGTATCCAGATTGACCATGCGGATGAGCTTGAATCTAAGCTTAAAGAAGCAATGGCGATTAACGATAAATGTGTATTCATTAACGTGATGGTTGATCGTACCGAGCATGTATATCCGATGCTTATTGCAGGTCAATCTATGCAAGATATGTGGTTGTCTAAAGGGGAGCGTACTGAATGAGACATATTATTTCTGTACTCGTTGAAAACGAAGCTGGTGCGCTTTCTCGTTTAGTGGGGTTGTTCTCTCAACGTGGTTATAACATTGAAACTTTAAATGTCGCACCAACTGAAGATCCAACCATGTCACGTTTGACATTAACCACCTATGGCGATGACCATAAAATTGAGCAAATCACCAAACAGCTGAATAAATTGGTTGAAGTGGTTAAAGTGGTTGATTTGTCAGAAGGCGCGCACATTGAGCGTGAGCTGATGCTGATTAAAGTCAAAGCATTGGGTTCTGCACGTGCTGAAATTAAGCGCACAGCGGATATCTTTCGTGCTCAAGTGGTTGATGTTACTCCAACGACTTATACCATTCAGATTGCGGGTACAACTGAAAAAATTGATGGCTTTATTGATGCCCTTGCAGAAAACACAATTTTAGAAGTTGTTCGTTCTGGTGTATCCGGTATTGCTCGTGGTGAAAAGGTTCTTTCACTCTAGTTGCACCTCAACCAGTAATTAATTATTTGATTTTTTATTCCCTCATGTATAACCTCTCCTCGCAATAGGAGAGGGACTTAGACTAGAAGATTCAAAACAATAATCTTCAGGATAGGAAGAGGAAACACAGCATTTTAGCGGAGACAGCAATGCAAATTTTTTATGATAAAGACTGCGACTTATCTATCATCCAAGGTAAAAAAGTAGCGATCATTGGTTATGGTTCACAAGGTCATGCTCACGCGCAAAACCTTCAAGATTCAGGTGTAGACGTTACTGTTGGTTTACGTGCTGGTTCTACTTCTTGGAAAAAAGCTGAAAATGCAGGCCTTAAAGTTGCTGAAGTTCCAGCTGCTGTTGCTCAAGCTGATTTAGTGATGATCTTGACACCAGATGAGTTTCAATCACAGCTTTATCGTGACGTGATCGAACCAAACATCAAAGAAGGTGCGACTTTAGCATTTGCACATGGTTTCGCTGTACTTTATAACCAAGTTGTTCCACGTAAAGATTTAGACGTGATCATGGTTGCACCAAAAGCACCAGGTCATACTGTACGTTCAGAATTCCAACGTGGTTCAGGTGTACCTGATCTTATCGCGATTCATCAAGATGCTTCTGGTAATGCACGTAACGTTGCACTTTCTTATGCTTCAGGTGTAGGTGGTGGTCGTACAGGTATCATCGAAACTTCATTCCGTGAAGAAACTGAAACTGACTTATTTGGTGAGCAAGCAGTACTTTGTGGTGGTGCTGTTGAATTGGTTAAAATGGGTTATGAAACGCTTGTTGAAGCGGGTTATGCACCTGAAATGGCTTATTTCGAATGCTTGCACGAACTTAAATTAATCGTTGATTTAATGTTTGAAGGCGGTATTGCGGACATGAACTATTCAGTATCTAACAATGCTGAATATGGTGAATATGTGACTGGCGTTGAAGTGATCAACGAGCAATCACGTGAAGCGATGCGTAATGCACTTAAACGTATCCAATCAGGTGAATATGCGAAGATGTTCATCCAAGAAGGTGCATTGAACTATCCATCTATGACAGCTCGTCGCCGTCAAAACGCAGCTCACGGTATTGAAGTGACTGGCGGTAAATTACGCGCGATGATGCCTTGGATTCAAGCCAACAAAATCGTAGATAAAGAAAAGAACTAATTTTTAGTTTTTATCAAAGCCCACTCTTTTGAGTGGGTTTTTTTATGCTATATTTTAGCTAAAGTTAATAATAAAGCAGAAAGCAACATGACATTAAAAGCATATTTCGCTATCGCCAGTCTGCTTGGCTGTTGTGCTATATATCCAGTATATGCACAGAACGCGAGCGTTGATAATCCTATGCAAAAGTCTAGGCAGAATCATAATCAGCTTCAAAATACGCAAAATAAATTACTCGATGAAAAGATTGCGTACAATGCTTTAGAAAAAGCCAAGCAGTCTTTAAATGTGGGTCATCCACAACAGGCCATCGCGGCATTACAGACTGCAATTCAGTATTTTGAAAAATACCAAAACAGTAGTCAAGACACACTCTATGCTGCCAACGGAACAGCTGAAACCTTGCTATACCTGACACTTGATATGGGAAAGCAAAAAAATATTCGAGTTTTTTCAGGTTGTTGGGCGGACTTATACTTTCAAGCCGCTTATGCCTTTATTGAAATGAATGATCTAAAGAATGCTCAAGTGAAGTTAAAAAGTGCTTTAACGCTATCACCTTTTAATAGTGAGTATTTAAAAGAGGCAGGGTTTATTCAGCAAGCACAAAAACAGTGGCAAGCGTCATTGGAAAGTTTTAAAACTGCTGAACAGTATCTGTATTTGCTTGAGCCTGAAGAAAAAAGATTGGCGATTCAACAGAGTGTAAGACGTAGTTTAGGGGTGAGTTTGATTGAATTAAATCAACTGGATGAAGCTACTCAATATTTTAATAAAGTTTTAAAGGTTGATCCCTCGGATGCAAAAGCGCGTAATGAATTAAACTACATTGAGGAGTTAAAGAAAAAAGGTCATGTTGCCAAGCAGCCAATTGGTCGCGTCTAAATCGCGTTTTTTAAAATCATCTTTTAGGGTAGCAATTTTTAACTAATAAAAATTTATTTTGTGATAAATTACACATTATTGATTCTGGTTAAACGTGGTATTCAAGCATGAAATCTAAACTTCTCATCGCAATGACGACTTTGTCTATTTCATGCTTTAGTTTTGCTGAAACGCAACCCACTTCGACCAATACCGCACTAAAGCCTTTTAGTGGCGTACGCGTATCGATGCAACGTATGCTTAAGTCGAGCGAAGGTCGATACTTTATGAACCTTTATGCGGGGATTGCCCATCCGCACGGTGTGCTGACGGATTTAATGGATGGTACAACAACAGATTTTAAAGGGACACAAAAAGCTGATCAGTTGGATTTAAAGTCGATCACTGCTCAATCAGATCCTTTGGCAAATGGTAGTGATCAATTAACTGGTTTATTAAATGCAAATACAGGCGTGTTTAAAGCATCATTGTTAAAGAAACCAAATACAGCTTGGCAGTCGATACAGTTTGAGCCTGCTTTTAAAGTCAGCAATAAACCCGTTTTTATCTTTAAATTTTATGGTCAAGATGATGCCAATAGCCCTTATGGAAAAACCTTAAAACGTGTTGATGTGTTAAATAAAACCAACAATACAGTGGTACAGAGCTTGACAGGTTTTACTGGTTATCCAAACAGCATTGGCTATATGGATATAAATTTTGATGGTTATTATGATGTCATTGTGTCGGACTTGTCGCAAGGTCGTACAGTCGATGATAAGCGCTATATTTACTGGATGTATAATCCAAAAACACAACAATTTCAACGTTCTCCGCAGCTTGAAAAAATTGTTGGTTTCCCAAGTTTACATGGTGAAAAACAACAAATTGATTTTGGTAATGGACAGCTTTATCAAGTTCAGAATGGTTTGTTAAATCGTATTTCTGATGAAAATTGAAATGGTCAAAAAACTGTCATTAAATAATCATTAAAATGTCAAAAACTTAGCCTAATCTATTCAAAAATGAAGAGATTAGGTATCGTATGAATAAACCGTACGCGAACACCTTGCAATTTAAACAACAAGATTTTCCCGATAACTTTAAATTTTATTTTAATCCAAACAAGAAAAAAATCGATACGAATAAAGACCATCTTATTCGTGACTTATCCCGACCTCGACTGAAAATTGCAATCGTGACTGAAACATGGCCACCAGAAATCAATGGTGTTGCTTTGTCTTTGATGCAACTGTGTAAAGGCTTGCAAAATCAAGGTCATAAAATATTACTGATTCGCCCTGCACAGAAGACCCAATGTCAAGACTTTAGCCCGAATAAAGAGTGCTTGGTGACTGGGCAATCAATTCCGAAATATCCAGACATGAAGTTTGGCTGGCCCCAATTTCTAAAAGTCTCTCAAGCGATTACGGCATTTTCACCTGATGTGGTACATATCGTGACTGAAGGGCCTTTAGGCTTTACTGCGCTGCATGCGGCAAAGACACGACGAATTCCGGTATCAAGTGGTTTTCATTCACAATTCCAAGAATTTAGCCGTTTCTTTGATTTAGCATTCTTGGTCAAACCAATTCAAAGTTATTTGAGATGGTTCCATAACGCAACGCAACTGACCTGTGTGCCAAGCCGTGATACAGAGCAGGCATTACGTGAGTTTGGTGTGACCTGTCCATTGGTTGTAGTCGGGCGAGGAATTGATACAGAACGCTTTTCATCACAACGCTACTCCGAACAGTTGAGACAACAGTGGGGTGCAGATGAAGACACCACAGTCTTGATCTATGTTGGGCGTTTGTCTTCTGAAAAAGAAGTCAATGTGGTGATTGATGCCTATTCTGAACTGCGGCAACAAGCACAACGAAAAGTAAAGTTGGTGCTGGTAGGGCATGGTCCAGATCGTGGTCGTTTAGAAAAAATGCCGGGTGCTGAACATGTGATTTTTATGGGTAGTCTAACTGGCACACAACTTGCTGAAGCCTATGCGAGTGCAAATGTTTTTGTTTTTGCAAGTCAGGTAGAAACCTTTGGGAATGTCGTTATCGAAGCGATGGCGAGTGGTTTACCGATTATTGCTTATGACTATGCCTGCGCTCAACTTCATGGCAGACATGCTCAGAATGGCTGGTTATGTCCAATTGGAGACATCAAGCAATTCACTCAACATGTATTAGATATTCCAGATAACAGCACACTCAAACGTTTCGGGCAACAAGCGATGCATGATGTGCAAAGCATTGGATGGCAACATCCCGTACAACAATTCGAAGAAGCACTATACCAGGTAACGCAGTATGCAAAACGACTGACCTAGTTCATCTCAAATAATGAGAGGAGAGTGGAAAATGAATTTTAAAAATACCAAAATAAAAATGCTCGATCTCGACCTTAGAGGTTGTTTATATCTCAATAATTTATCGCATACCCAAAGTATTGCGACGTTCTTTAAAACTGTGAGCCGTTTGGGAGATGGTCCTTTCTGGTGCGCAATGTTGGTTCTGATTTGGCTACAAAAGAGCTGGATCTATGGTCTGCAACTTCTCTATGTCGTTGTTATGGGTCTTTTAGGAACAGGAATTTATAAGTTCTTAAAACACAAAACAGTGAGACCACGACCTTATCAAGTTCATCAAGTCATTATTCTGGGTGAACGACCATTGGATCATTTTAGCTTTCCGTCAGGTCATACGTTACATGCGGTCATGGTCACTATTGTCTTTGGCTATATTCAACCAGTTATGTTGTTCATTATGATGCCTTTTACCATTCTTGTGGCGTTATCTCGGATGGTTTTGGGTCTGCATTATCCAAGCGATGTCATTGTTGGCGCACTGATTGGTGCAAGTGTCGCGAGTTTGATTGTGTTAAGCGCACCATATTTAGGAGTGATGTTATGATGGTTTACTTACTGCTGGTCTGTAATTTTATTTTTAAAGAATCTGATGATTTTGATCATCAAGGTTTTAACTTTGAATAATTGGCTCAATTCAATCCGTCTTGTAAATTAAACGCTTGAATCCGTGGTGAATCTTGTAAATGTCTAGAATGATTTATTTCTGAATGAATTGAGATTTGATACAGTAGCAGAATTAAATTGAGCAAAGGAAGACCTGATATGGGCTTACGTTGGACAGATACAATTGATATCGCAATTGAACTCAGTGAAGTGCATCCAGATGTGGATCCACAATGGGTGCGTTTTACCGATATGCATGCATGGATTTGTGCATTGCCAGAATTTAGTGATGATCCAACCAAATCGACTGAAGGTCTGCTAGAAGCCATTCAAATGGCATGGATTGATGAAGCGAATTAATGGCTTGAGATGTTGCTGAATGATGCTAAACGTCACAGCGCATCGAAAAATCCAAATTTTTTACAGATTAAAAGCAGAAAATTGTTCATTATTCGGTATAATGCGCCCAAATTTTCGTGTCAATTTGACTAAAGGAGCCACTCATGGCTATTGAACGTACTTTATCTATCGTAAAACCAGATGCAGTTGCTAAAAACCACATTGGTGACATCTTTGCTCGTTTCGAAAAAGCTGGTCTTAAAATCGTTGCGACTAAAATGAAACACCTTTCTAAAGCAGAAGCTGAAGGTTTCTATGCTGAGCATAAAGAACGTGGTTTCTTTGGTGACCTTGTTGCATTCATGACTTCTGGTCCAGTTGTAGTATCTGTTCTTGAAGGTGAAAACGCAGTTCTTGCTCACCGTGAAATTCTTGGTGCTACAAACCCTAAAGAGGCTGCTCCTGGTACAATCCGTGCAGATTTCGCTGTAAGCATCGATGAAAATGCTGCGCATGGTTCTGACTCAGTTGCATCTGCTGACCGTGAAGTAAATTACTTCTTCGCTCAAACTGAAGTTTGCCCACGTACTCGTTAATTCGACGTATCTAGGGTCTCTTTTTCTACACGAATAAATCTCCGATTTATGAATTGATAACAGACCCGAAACCAGATAGGTGATATACTACTTGTCTGGTTTTTTTATTTTTGTTGCTTTATTTGGCTAAATATTGGTCAATATGTTTTATTACTACGGCATGATTTAGGTAATCCCCATGAATTCTGAAGTTGTCGCTTCATCGTTAAATCTAGATGAACAGCAGCCTGCATCATCAAAATCTGTACAGGCTGATCGTATTCAGACTGCAAATGTGCAGAAAGTGAATTTACTTGGCATGTCACGTCCGCAATTGGAAAAATTCTTCGAAGAAATCGGCGAGAAAAAATTCCGTGCTGGGCAGGTAATGAAATGGATGCATCAATTTTTTATCACTGATTTTGCTGAAATGACCAATATTTCAGGGAAGTTGCGTGAAAAACTAGAAAGAATTTGTGAAATCAAAGCGCCAGAAGTGGTGCATCGTAACTATTCGAAAGATGGAACTCGTAAGTGGGTATTCCGTGTTGGTGATGGTGCGGGCTCTTTGGTTGAAACGGTATTGATTCCAGCAGAAGATAAAACAGGCTCACGTAAAACACTGTGTATTTCATCACAAGTGGGTTGTGCTTTAGATTGCTCATTCTGTTCAACAGGAAAGCAAGGTTTTCAGCGTGATTTAACCCCTGACGAGATTATTGGACAGTTATGGGTGGCCAACTATTCTTATATGGAAGACGTACCTGTTGCTGAACGTGAGCGCTCGGTGACTAATGTGGTGATGATGGGAATGGGTGAGCCATTACTCAACTATGATGCTGTATTAAGCTCAATGAATATCATGTTAGATGATTTTGCTTATGGCATGTCTAAACGTCGCGTTACATTATCAACCTCAGGTGTTGTACCGAAAATTGACCAATTGGCACAAGATATAGATGTGGCTTTGGCGATTTCTTTACATGCGCCAAATGATGAGTTACGTAATGAATTGGTGCCGATTAATAAAAAATATCCATTAGCACAATTGATTGCTGCATGTCAGCGCTATATTGCCAAAGATGGTAATGAAAGCTCTCGTAAACATGTCACTATTGAATATGTGATGTTGGAAGGGGTGAATGATCATCCTGAACATGCACAACAAATGATTAAGTTACTGAAAAACTTACCAAGTAAAATTAATTTAATTCCATTTAATCCATTTCCGCATGCGCCGTATGGCCGTTCAAGTCGAAATCGTATTATTTCTTTCCAAAAAACTTTGTCTGATGCAGGTTTTGTGTGTACGATTCGTCAGACACGTGGTGATGATATTGATGCAGCATGTGGGCAGTTGGTGGGGCAAGTGGCAGATCGTACCCGTCGTGCAGAGCAGTGGAAAAAGAAAGTTGCTGAACGTGGTGAGATTATCCGTTCATAAGCTTAAAGATTTGTAGACATACATTTATATCAACAAATAATCAGGGGCTGACTTTGAGAAAATCGATGTATCAAAAAGCAGTTGTAATATTGGCAATTGGTTTATCTGCATTGGTCGTACAGGGTTGTCAAACGACAAATTCAGACACAATAATAAAAAAAGATCCTGAAAAAGCCGTTAAAGTACGTACTCAGCTTGCTGCTGAATATATTCGTACAGGTGATTTAGATGCTGCAAAACGCGCACTAGACCAAGCTTTAGAAACTGATTCACGTGATTCTGCGGCAAATATGATGATGGGTGTCTTACTGCAACAAGAAGGCAGTAAGATCAGTATGGAAAAAGCAGACGGCTATTTTAAGCGTGCAATTTCCAGTGACTCAAAAAATGCACAAGCTCGTAATAATTATGGAACATATTTATTTGTTACTGAGCGCTATAATGACGCGATTGAACAATTGAGTATAGCTGGTGCTGCGCTTGGTTATGATCAGCGTTACAAGGCTTTAGAAAATTTAGGTCGGGTTTACTTAAAAGTCGGTGATGTGGCAAATGCTGAAAAAGCATTCAAACAAGCTTTACAAGTCAATCGCGATTCGATTATTTCTCTGGTAGAGTTATCAGAAATTTTCTATTTGCAACAAAAAAGTGCGCAAGCAAGTCAACTCTATGAGCAATATGTTCGTTTAGTAGGTCAGGACAAACAGGGTGCGAGAGCGCTTTGGATTGGTTTACGTATTGCACGTGCCAATAATGATCAGATGGGAATGCAAGTGTTGGTCAATCAACTGCGTGCATTGTTCCCGGACAGTAAAGAATATCAACGTTATCTGCAATTACAGTACAGTACTGAGGCCGTATGGAAGTAAATCCTAATTCACAGCAACCTACAGGTTCAAACGTAGCATCTAATGGCTTAGGAAATGTTCAACGTCCAGGTGAGTACTTGCGTCAAATTCGAGTCTCCAAAAACCTAGACATTCAAGATGTTGCAAACGAACTAAAAATGCCTGTAAAAACCTTACAAGCATTGGAACAAGATGAATATAAGTCTTTGCCAGAAGCAACCTTTATTAAAGGTTATTATCGTTCATATGCCAAGTTTCTAGGTGTTGATGCAACGGTAGTCATTCAACGCTTTGATGAAATTTATCAAAATGATACTGGACTTTTGCCAAATCACGCCTTGAACAACTCCCCAATCAAGATTATGGGGAAATTGCCTGGATCAAACAGTGATCGTAATAAAAAATGGTTAAAGCGAATTTTAATTGCCATTGTTGCGCTTGCGGTGATTTGGGCTGTGATTGCTGGAATTCAAAAAATGACATCGGGTAAAAGCGCTGATGTCGATGCCAAACCACAAGCCTCAGAAGTAGAAGTGTTGAATTTAAACAATGCAACTGCGACTTCAGGTGACCAAATGGTATTGAATTTCAGTCATCCAACTTCTGTACATATTGTAGATAGTACAGGAAAAGTTTTGGCGACTGGTCGCCAGTCGGCTGCTTTAACCGTTAATGGCCAATCACCATTCCAAATTCGTCTCGATGATGCAACTGCTGTGTCATTAAGCCTTAATAATGAACAGATTTCATTGTCTCCATATACAGTGAACGGAAAAGCAGAATTCCGTTTGTCACGTTAATGGGCAAGAGTAGATAAGATCATGATTGAGAATCCAATCAAGCGCCGTCCTACACGCAAAATACGTGTGGGTTCAGTGTATGTCGGTGGTGATGCACCGATCAGTATTCAAAGTATGACCAATACTGAAACCTGTGATGTCGATGCAACAGTCGCGCAGATTCAACGCTGTGCAGATGTCGGTGCGGACATTATGCGGGTATCGGTACCGACTATGGAAGCTGCTGAAGCTTTTGGCGAAATTCGTAAACGTGTTACGGTACCATTGGTTGCAGATATTCATTTCGATTATAAAATCGCATTGAAAGTTGCAGACATGGGTGCAGACTGTTTGCGGATCAACCCCGGGAATATTGGTTCTGAAGCCAAGATTCGTGAAGTGGTTGCTGCTGCACGTCATCACGATATTTCTATGCGTATTGGTGTCAATGCTGGATCTTTAGAAAAAGATATCCAAAAGAAATATGGTGAGCCGACAGGTCAGGCATTACTTGAATCTGCAATGCGTCATATCGATATATTGGATCGTTTAAACTTTCACGAGTTTAAAATTTCAGTAAAAGCATCAAATGTATTTTTAACAATGGATGCTTATCGTTTATTATCTGCACAAATTGATAATCCATTACATTTAGGTGTAACGGAAGCTGGGATCTATCGTACGGGTTCTGTGAAATCTGCGATTGCTTTAGGTGGCTTGCTGTTGGATGGCATTGGTGACACCATGCGTATTTCATTGGCGGCTGAGCCTGAAGAAGAAGTAAAAATTGGTTTTGATATTTTAAAATCCCTGAGCCTTCGTTCAAATGGGATTAACTTTATTGCTTGTCCAAGCTGTTCACGTCAGGAATTTAACGTGATCAAAGTGATGCAGGCTTTAGAGGAGCGTTTAGAAGATATTCGTACACCAATGGATGTGTCTGTCATTGGTTGTAAAGTCAACGGTCCGGGTGAAGCAAAAGAAGCTGATATTGGTATAGTCGGTGCAAGTCCGCGCTCACTCGTGTATCGTAATGGTGAAAAGAGTCACTTAATAGATACAAATCAGTTGGTTGATGAAATCGAAAGCATGGTTCGTCAACGTGTTCAAGAGCTTGAAAAAGCTAAAGCTAAAGAGATTATTCGTAGTTCATCATGAGTTCAATTGTCGCAATTAAAGGTTTTAATGACTTTCTTCCATCGCAAACACCTGCGTGGAGACGTCTTGAGCAGCATTTAGCATCACTTATGGATGCATACGGTTATCAGCAAATCCGTTTGCCGGTGGTTGAACATACCAATTTGTTTAAGCGTTCAATTGGTGATGCAACTGATATCGTCGAAAAAGAAATGTATACCTTCTTCGATAAGGGTAATCCGCCTGAATCTTTAACTTTGCGTCCAGAAGGCACAGCAGGTTGTGTACGTGCAATGTTGGAACATAACTTACTCCGTGGTGCAAATCCACGTGTTTGGTATGTTGGACCAATGTTCCGCTATGAAAAACCGCAAAAAGGTCGTTATCGCCAGTTTCACCAATTTGGTGTAGAAACTTTTGGTGTAGCGACACCTGATCAAGATGCTGAACTGATTCTCATGACTGCGCGTTTATGGAAACGCATGGGTGTTGCAGATAAAGTTCAACTTGAGCTAAATACCTTGGGCGAGTCTGATGAACGTGCAGAGTATCGTGCTGCATTGGTTGAATTTCTTACAGCGCATCACGCTGATTTGGATGAAGATTCGCAACGTCGTTTAACCACCAATCCATTGCGAATTTTAGATTCGAAAGATGCACGAACTCAGCAAATTCTTGAAAATGCACCTAAGTTGCATGATTTCTTAAAAGAAGACAGCTTGAATCATTTTGCTCAATTGCAACAGTATTTAACTGATGCAGGTATTGAGTTTGTCATCAATCAAAAACTAGTCCGTGGTTTAGACTATTACAACAAAACTGTTTTTGAATGGACAACGACACATTTAGGTTCTCAAGGAACGGTGTGTGCGGGTGGTCGTTATGATGGTTTGGTTGGACAGCTGAAAGGTAAGCCTGATCAATCTGTACCAGCAGTTGGTTTTGCCATGGGCATGGAACGTTTATTATTGCTTCTTGAACAAGTTGAAGACAATACACCTGTGCGTGAATGTGAGTTATTCTTGCTATCGGATCCTGCAACACAAGGTCAGGCTTTGGTATTGGCTGAACAAATTCGTGATCAACTTGAAGCTGTAAATAGTACAATTCGTTTGAAAACAGGTTCACAGGGTTCAATGAAGAGTCAAATGAAGAAGGCAGACCAATCGGGTGCCATCTATGCTTTGATCTTTGGTGAGCGTGAGGCTGTAGCGCAGCAAGTTTTAGTCAAAGAACTTGCGACAGCAGAACAATATGAAATTAAGGCCACTGAAATTGTGCCTTTTTTCATTGAAAAATTTTCGTCAAAATAAGCCGATAATCATAAGGAAAAGGGGAGTCAAATGAGTGCAATGACTGATGATGAGCAACTGGATAGTGTGAAGTCATTTTTTAAGAAATATGGCTCGGCTATGGTGACAGGTGTCCTCATTGCATTGATTGCCTTTTTCGGTTGGGAATATTGGCAAAAGAAAACTTTGGCTGAAAATCAAAATGAAACAGCCAAAGTCCAACAATTGATGGATGAAGCGCGAGCAGCTAATGGTGATGCTAAAGTCACTGCTGCCTTAGTCGCGTCAGCAGATAAAATTGTCAAAGACAATCCAGATTCTGTTCATGCAATTCAAGCACAAATTGTCATGGCAAAAGTTGCCTATGATAAAAATGACTATGCATTGGCTGAGCGTGAACTGAAAAAAGTTGAAAATTCTAAAATTAAAGACGCTGGTTTGTTACAAGTTGTAAAAATCAAACTTGCCGATGCACAATTGGCGCAAAAGAAGTTTGATGAAGCCTTGAAAACCTTGTCAGCTGTGAATGATCCTGCTTTTCAGGCAAGTGCTGATGAGTTAAAAGGTGATATTTATGTGGCAAAAAATGACACTGAAAATGCAAAAAAATCGTATCAAGCAGCATGGAATGCGGTCGTTGAGCGTAAACAAGAACGTCAAATTTTACAAATTAAACTCGAAAGTGTTGGCGTATTAGTAGAAGATCCTGATCTTGAACGCCCAATCTTAGCAACACAAGTGGATGAGTCTTAATGGATAGAAATTTTAAAATACCTTTTGCTTTAGCAATCTTATCAATCGCTTTAATCGGCTGTTCAAGTAATAAGACGAAAGAAGTGAAGATTAAGCCTAATCCACTGCCTAAAGTTGCACAAGCTTCGAGTTTGGTTCAAGTATTTTCGACCAGTGTCTCTTCGACCAGCAGTGAAGATGCATTACGTCTACGTTTAGATACAGACAATGGTGTTGTGTTTGCTTTAGATCCAAAAGGCGAAGTGGCTGCCTATAAAGGCAAACAGCGCTTATGGAATGCTAAAGTTACCAAAGATGGCTTAAGTTCTGGTGTTGAAGCAGCAGATGGTGTGGTGATTGTTGGTAATCAAAAAGGACATGTTTTTGCATTAGACCAAGCGACGGGTGCAACCAAATGGTCTGCGCAATTGTCAGGTGCAATTATCAGTTCTGCTTTGATTCAATCTGGTCGCGTGATTGTGGTTGCAAATGACGGTACGGTTTATGCCTTAGATGTTGCGACAGGTCAGCAAGCGTGGACTTATAAGTTACCAAGCGCTTCATTTAGCTTAAGAGGCCAAGCAACTCCAGTTAGTTTAGATCCACGTACCGTGCTTATCGGCACTTCTACTGGCTATATTTTTGCAATAGATAGCCTTGCAGGTGTACCGCGTTTGCAACGTCGTGTTGCGGTATCTGAAGGTCGTTCTGATATTCAGCGCTTGATTGATGTGGACAGTGAGCCTGTCGTTTCAGGACAATATGTGGTTACGACGAGTTTCCAAGGTCAAGTCACTGTTCTAGATTTGGCTTCACAACGCGTTTTGTGGAGTGAAAATTCAAGCAGTATCAACCGTCCAGAAGTGACCGATGGTAAAGTCATCGTATCGCAAACCGATGGTCAAATTATTGCGTATGACTTGATTACAGGTCAGCAGCTTTGGAAAAATGAGCAACTGCTCAACCGTAACTTAAGCAACCCTGTATTGCTTGGTTCAAATCTTGTTGTGGGTGATTTAGATGGTTATTTACATCAAATTGATCCAAATACAGGAACAACGTTAGGTCGTGCTAAAACCAGTGGTGAAGTACGTACTTTGAGAGTGATTGATAATCAAGTTTATGTTTCGACACGCAAAGGTGCAATGAGTATCTGGCAAAGTCGTTAACAGTTAATCAACAGACACGATTAGGATTCTCTATTTTTTTAGTCTTGTGTTAAAATAGAGCAATCCGTATGAATTCCATACACGGGGTGATTGAAAATCAATACCCCGTGTTTTTATTTTAGGTTTTTCCTATTCTTCTTCCTATACATTTCTGATGTTCAGACCAGTCATACTGGCTGATCTTGAATAAAGGTTATTTTATGAAACCCGTAATTGCGCTCATTGGTCGTCCAAACGTCGGCAAATCAACGTTATTCAACCAGATTACCAAGAGCCGTGATGCACTCGTTGCTGATTTTGCTGGTCTTACCCGAGATCGTAAATATGGTGATGCAACTTATGAAAATAAATCGTTCATTGTCGTCGATACTGGGGGTATTGGTGAAAATGAAGGTGGTATCGACTCATATATGGCAGAGCAATCAAAAACTGCGATTAATGAAGCCGATATTATTGTTTTTGTTGTCGATGCTCGCGCTGGGTTACTGGCTTCTGATGAGCAGATTGCCCGTGAGTTGCGTACACTTGGTAAAAAGGTTTACTTGGTTGCCAACAAAGTCGATGGTGTACATGCTGAAGCTGCATTAGTTGAATTTTATAAACTTGGTATGGGTGAACCCTTACAAGTTGCGGCGAGTCATGGTCGTGGTGTTCAACAAATGCTTGAGGATATCTTGGTGGATGTCCCTGAAGATGAAAATCCAGAAGAACACGATAAGGCAACAGGTTTACGCTTAGCAATTATTGGTCGTCCAAATGTAGGTAAATCTACTTTGGTTAACCGTTTGTTAGGTGAAGATCGCGTTGTTGCATTTGATCAACCGGGTACAACCCGTGACTCGATTTATATTCCGTTTGAGCGTGATGGTCGTCAATATACCTTGATCGACACAGCGGGTGTACGTCGTAAAGGTAAAGTTGATGAAATGATTGAGAAATTCTCAATCGTTAAAACGCTACAAGCGATTAAAGATGCACATGTCATTGTGGTGGTTTTAGATGCACGTGAAGGTGTGGTTGAACAAGATCTACATTTGATCGGTTATGCACTCGAAGCTGGTCGTGCCATGGTGATCGCCATTAACAAATGGGACAACATGACAGAGTATGATCGCAAACAATGTAAATTGGATGTTGATCGTCGTTTTGACTTCATTCCTTGGGCAAAAGTGCATTTGATTTCTGCTTTGCATGGAACAGGTGTCGGTGAGATGTATCCAACTATTCACCGTGCTTATGATTCATCACACTTAAAAGTTTCACCTGCAAAATTAACTCAGATTTTGAATGATGCAACTGAAGCACATCAACCGCCAATGATCAGTGGTAAACGTATTAAAATGCGTTATGCCCACATGGGTGGACAAAACCCACCAACGATTGTGATTCATGGTAATAAGGTGGATAAGACACCTGCGGACTACCGTCGTTATTTAGAAAATGTCTTCCGTAAAGTGTATAATCTTGAAGGTACACCAGTTCGCGTTGACTTTAAAACTGCTGAAAATCCATTTGAAGGCCGTAAATCTCAAATTGATGAGCGTGTTGCAGCACGTCGTCGTCGTTATGTACAGAAATTTAAAAAGGCTGAAAAGAAATTTAGAAGCTAAATTTAGCGTTGAACACATCAAAACCCAAAGTGATCTTTGGGTTTTTTTGATTTAAGATAATGAAAAATGTTTGGGAATGGATTGTGAATCGTATTATTCAATTGGATGTTAATTCTATTCAAAATATTCTTCCGACTTACTATTCGAGCGATCGAAAGGGGCAGATCCAAGAACTGAAACAGGCGATCTATCAATACAGAAACCAATTGTTGTCTGATATTTTTTCAGTTGAAATTAGTAACCACTCTTTTGAAAAAACAGATTTTGGTAAACCCTATTTAATTGATTATCCGAAGTTTCACGTGAATCATTCACATAGCCAGCACCATTATGCTTTGGCAAGTAGTCAACAGATCCAAGATTTGGGTGTGGATGTCGAGGACTTAGATCGAAAGGTGCGCTTTGAGGCTTTAGCAAAACATGCTTTTCATCCTCAAGAATATCAAGCTTGGCAAGCGTTAGACTTTGATCCTACTTTTTGGTTTAAGGTGTGGACCACAAAAGAGGCGATTTTAAAAGCATCAGGTTTAGGGATTCGTTTGAGTCTAAATGAGCTAAATACTGGAGTGCATGTGATGAATGATGGTGGGATCTCTACGCATCCGTTATTGGGCAGCTTTGCCTATCAAAATCTCCAGCTGAGCAGAGTCATGCTGACGGTGGCATGGCGTTCTGAATTATCCTGTAAGGGCTTTGCATTTCCACAGATTCAAATTATTCAACATGGTTGATTAAAAACGGTATAGATGTTTTCATTCTGCATAACACATAAATTGCAACAACGTTATTCCATATTAGAGTGTGGCATCTATACGTCTAAGTGCTGAAATTTTCAACCTTAAGCTACATATATTGCAAATCGGCATTGTTTAATAAAACCAGTTAAATGTAAGCTGCTTATCTTTAAATAAAAATAAATAGTACTCGATCACGAACAAACAATCTTGCTCGTCGTGTGTACTTTGTAAGCTATATTTTTTACATAAAAATTAGTTTATTTCTCCATGAAATTCTCTATACTTGATAAATTAAATGATAATTAAGTAGCGAAAATACTAATTATTGTGAATTTAAAGCGATGAAAAAGCGATAGGTTAGGATTAATTATATAGTGCGATTTAAATACTTCATCAGCTTAATTTGCATCATATTTTTTTATCCAAATTTTAGTTTTGCTTCAAGTTTAGAAAGTGATCTTGCTGCTTTTAATCTCATTACCAACTACGAGCTTTTATTCTTTGGTGGAATATTTGTCATTTTGATGCAAGCTGGTTTTGCTGTAGTTGAAGGCGGATATGAAAATACCTATAAATCAATTTCCGCATTATTGGTCAATTATGTTTCAGCAGTTTTAGGAACGCTTATTTTTGGTTTCTTCTGCGCAAAAATTCTCCTTGCAGGCGATGCCAGCTCCGAAAAATATATGAATGGCATGCTGCATGGTTGGCATTGGAATTTATTATTTTTTTATACCCTAATGGCCACCACAATCACCACTGTGGTTGGGCGAGTGATTCCAAGTAAAGTTCCCTTATTCGTCAACTGGATAACCGGTTTAATGATCGCAGGTGTGATCTTTCCTTTCTTTAGTAGCTGGACTTGGGGAAATATCTTATTCGGTAAGGGCTGGTTAAAAGAGTTAGGATTTATTGATTTCGCGGGTTCAACAGTGGTGCATTCCACCGCAGCATGGATTGTTTTGGCGGGCTACTTAACTTTAAAACCTCAAGACCGACAAGAAATCTTAAAAAAAGACTTAATCTTTGAAGATTATAAAATCTTATCTTTGGCATTGGCTGGCTTTATTCTTTGGCTGGCATGGTCAGGTCTAAATGTAGTTTATATCTCAGCACTCTATGCGGATATAGGGGTGATTGTCGTCAATGCCTTTGCTGCACTCTTTGGGGCAATGATTGCACCCTTGATTTTTTCCTTGGTACTCAACAATAAAATTATTTCATGGGTTGAAATGATTAAAGGTGCTTTGGGTGGCTTGGTGGCGATCACGGCAAGTTGTGGTTTAGTGAATTTGTCATCGGCATTGATTATTGGTTTGGTTTCAGGATTATTCACAATCTATTTACCCCGTTTATTGACCTATTGGATTGATTCTAAGCATATTCGTGAAGTTGTTGTGGTACATGGTATTTGTGGGGCATGGGGCACACTGGCTGTTTCTTTGACAGATAACCCCGTAATTAATTTAGCCAACAAGGCCAGTGTTATCGATCAAAGTATTGGGATTGCGGTAAATTTTGTGTGGAGTTTTGGCGTTGCATTCTTAGTATTTAAACTGATTTGTAAACTGCGTAATGCATACTCCATTAAGTCGTAAAAAAATTGAGTACTTAAAAGCTTTGAAAAAAGCCAAGCACTAAAAAAAGCGACATAAAGTCGCTTTTTTTATATTTAAGTTCTGTATTAAAAGTTAGGCAACACTTTCAGGTGTCGCACGCCATAAACTTTCCAGATCATAAAATTTACGTGCTGTTGGTAGCATCACATGTACGACTACAAATCCTAAATCGATAAGGATCCATTCAGCGTCTCGTTCACCTTCAACACCAATTGGGCGAAAGCCTGCTTTACGTGCTTCTTCAGCGACATTGTCAGCAAGTGCTTTAACATGGCGTGTTGATGTCCCGCTCGCGATGACAATTGCATCTGAAACGTTGCTAATAGCGCTGACATCAAGTTGAATAATATCTTTGGCTTTTACATCAAGTAGAGCTTCTTGTACGACTTTTAAACAAGTCTGTACGTCTTGATTTTGAGTGTTCATTGCAAGTTCGTGAGAATTAGAAGCGCTGGGCGATGGTTCTAAATTCATATAAGGTATATTTTCCAGAAAATATCTCATCTTCTAATATAGCGCTTTTGTCTAAAAAATACAAATTATACAATGCAACCGTTTGCCTAAGCACACACCTATTTAATAGCTATGGTTGTTGGAAAAATATTTTTCTTTCCATGCAAATGACTGATTTGAATGCGATTGTGGCTTGTATTCTGCTGCAATAAAGCCCGTATAGGCGCTTTGTTTTAACCATGAAAAAATTGCAGAATAATCAATTTGTGCGGTATCTGGTTCATGACGTCCTGGGCAGTCAGCAAATTGGATATGCCCAATCCAATCAATATTTTCTTGTAAGGCTGCCAGTACATCTTCGCCCATCATCGCCATGTGGTAACAGTCAAATTGCATTTTTAATGCAGGATGTTGTACTGCTTCTAACATTTCTTGGCCTTGTGCAATATTTTGAACCAAGAAACGCGGCATGTCTGTACCATTGATCATTTCAAATACAGGCTGAATATCACGGTTAGAGAGTAGATGGCAAGCCAGTTTTAAATTGTTTGCTAAGGTGTTTAAACAGGGGAGTAAGTCGGCATCTTGTGGTTGTTTACCTGCCAAAATATTGACGTTTGGAACATTGAGCGCTTCTGCATATTCAATTGCAAGTTCTAAGGCTTGATGAAATGCCAGTTCTTGACCAGGCACACCAGCAAGTCCGTTTCCACCTTGCATCAAGTCACCAGCGGGAACATTGATCAGGCAAAGGCTGAGGTCATATTGTTCAAGTTGCGCTTGAATCTCTTCAATGCTTAATTCATACGGAAATTGAATTTCAACATTGTGGAAGCCATGAAGATGTGCCAAAGCAAAGCGTTCAATGAGCGGCACTTCAGTAAAAATCAAAGATAGGTTTACTGCGAGTTTAGTCATAAGAACGCTCCTTGCTATATTTGGACTCTCATCTTCAATGTAGTAGGCAATAGATTATTTTTCAACTTATTTATGTGTAGTTCCGTGTATTTTAACCCGATTTATTTTCCACTTGATGAATGACTGTGGCTAAATCAGACTCAGCAAATCCGTTGTTTTGATGGCTTTGTAATTGCCCCAGTGCACGTTGAGCCACAGGGATTTTTAAATCAAATTGTTGTGCAAGTTGAATGGCATTATTTAAGTCTTTAGAAAGCGTTTGTACCTTCCATTGTACTGGCTCAAAAGTATGTGTTGCCATGCGTGGGGCTAAAATTTGGAAAGGTTTTGAGTCGGCAAAACCACCAGCCAAAGCTGGTGCCAATAGGGCTGTATCTACACCTGCTTTACTGGCAAGCGCAACAGCTTCCGCGATCAAGGTGCTATTGGCAGCAACGATAAGTTGGTTACAGATTTTAGTGGCTTGTCCAGTACCTGTTTCACCCATACGTGTGACACGCTGTGACAGGATATTGTAAACGAGGCTCAGTGCTTGGATCACCTCAGCATTGCCCCCAGCAAAAATAACCAGCGTGCCATTTTCAGCGCCTGCTGTTCCACCTGAAACAGGTGAGTCAATCCAAATCACCTGTTTTGTTGTGGCGCTTTCGGCCAGTTGCTTGGTTTTATCCACAGATAAACTGGAGAAATCCACAATCACTTGCTTGGCTTGTAAATAGGGCTCAATGTGCTCATAGACTAGCTGTACAGCTTTATCATCAGCAAGGCAGCTGAGAATAATCGGATATTCTGCAATATTCTCAAGCTGTAATGGGTGAGCGCCTAGATCAATAAGGGCATCACAAGCAGATGCGGTTCTGTTCCAGACAGCAACATGCAAGCCTGCTTGGATTAATCGGGTTGCCATACGGCTACCCATTAATCCCATCCCTAAAAATGCAATTTTACTGTTACGATCAAAATTCATTTTATAACTCAAAAAGCTTTCAATAATAATTTTGGATTATTTATATTGGCGCGGTAAAAATTTTAATTCAGGATTTTTATCCTTTTTACGTGCAATTTGACTATTTTTACCCAAGAGTAATTTTAACTGCCAAATCTTCTCTAAACGTAAAGATTTCTGAGGTTGATGTTCCATCGCATCTAAAACACGTTTAGCAGCCATCAGCGCATCTGGCGAGCGTTGCAGCATCTCTTCGGCAATGGCTTGAGCTTTTGCCAAGGGTGAGTCGTCTACATGCGTCACCAAACCAATGTCTTTGGCATAATTGCCATCAAAAATACGTGCAGTGAGGGTAAGCTCTTTGACTAAATCAATACCAATTACGCCCTTGATTGAACGAGTTAAGCCCATGTCAGGCACAAGCCCCCAACGGCTTTCCATGATTGACATTTTAGTCTCTGGGTGTGCAATACGAATATCTGCAGCCAATGCAAGTTGCATCCCAGCACCAAAGCAGAAACCTTCAATTGCTGCAATGACAGGGACAGGCAATTCTTGCCAGATTAAAAATGCTTTTTGGAATAGGCTTTGACCGGGTTTAATCAGTTCCCAAGCAGCAAAAGCTGTATTTTTAGGGCTATTTAAGTCAGCAAGGTCAATACCTGCACTAAATACATTGGCTTCACCCGTCAGAATCACCACACGAATACTGCGGTCTTTTTTAATCTGTTGTGCGGCGCTTACCAATTCACGGAGTAAAGCAAAACTCATGGCATTGCGTTTATCTGGACGATTTAATGAAACTGTTGCGATACCATTGTTTTTTTCTATATGTAGTAGTGCCATGATCTTGACTCATTTTTTCCTTGGTCATCAGCATAGCATGTGAATTGAATAGTTACATGACAGTAGAGTCACCGAAACTGTGTTGATGTGCCAATTGCGTGGTAAAGCCAAAACAGGATTGCAATAGTGACTTGTATCATTTTATTGGATCTTTAATAAGATGATTGCAATAAAAAGATTGTTCTAATTCATGCTGTTTTAAAGAAACAATAAAAACCATACGCAGGATAAAACCCAGAGTCAATTTGGGTTGTATCCTGACGATTTAAAACAGCTTAAAGCGCGATAAGAAAAGCATTTATAGCGCTGAATCGGATAGAACTGCGCTGTATTTATGAGGCGGGTAAAATCTGCTGTGCCGCGGTTTCAACTTCATGAATCGCCAATTGAAGCTCATCAAAGCGTTTCATCACGTCTTGGATAAAGGCTTCATCTGCTTTACGGCGCTCTTTGCGTAGCATAGAAATAAATTGTTCAAAATCACCCGTAATGCGTTGCAATTTTGGTGTGCCGACATAACGGGTAGCGCCATATAAGCGATGTAAGACATGTTCTAATTGCGGGAAGTCCTCAAGCTCAATGAGTTGCTCAATTTCAGCCAACTCCGTTGGGAAGCTGTCGACTAGCATTTTTAACAAATCTTGTGCGAGATCTTCTTTATTGGCCGCTAAAGCAAGGCTTTGTTTCCAATCTAGAATATAAGAGTCCAGCGCTTCGATATATACTGTATTTTCGATAGGCTGTTGATGTTGAATAAATTTATCGCTTGTCCAATTGGTGAGAATTTGAATAATTTGTTCAATCTGGATCGGCTTGGTTACATAGTCATCCATACCCACTTTGAGTAGTTTTTGTTTTTCATCAGCCAATGCGTGAGCTGTCAATGCAATAATCGGCATTCGCATACCATCTAAGGTAGATTCCAGCGAGCGAATTGCCCGTGTGGTATCAATCCCAGACATGACTGGCATTTGAATATCCATAAAGATAAGATCAAATGGTTTTGCACCTTGTTCAACCCCTTGCTGAATAATAGTTAAGGCTTCTTGACCACTGAGAGCTTTGGTGGTTTTTACATTTAGCTCGCCTAATAGCGCTTCTAGTACGATCAAATTCGGTAAATGATCATCTACTGCTAAAACATGTAAATCTTGCCCTTTAAAGTCTTTATGATGTTCTTGTTCAAAAACAGGCTGATTACTTAATAGTTGAATCACTGAACTACGGCTCAGTGGCTGATACAATGGACGCGCTTTATATTCAGTCAACATATTTGGATCAAGTGACATTTGATAACCATATACCGCCAAATGACCTTGATAGCGACCACGAATTTCTTTAAGTAAGGCTTCGGTATCTCCACTGTGATCAACGATCAACCAGGTGTTTTCAGTATTTTTTTCTAAGCTATTTAGTCGGCTAAACAGATCTAAAATCGATTGTGCTTCGGTGTGCTGAACTTGATAGTCTTCTAAGTAATGACGTAATACGTTGGCGGTTGCAGGGTGTGCCAAGAAAGACACCACATTTAAGTTTTTAAATGATGGATGAACAATTTCTTCATCTTCATTTACCGTTAACATGGCGGTAAACCAGAAGGTTGAACCTTTTTCTGTGGGTGCGCGTTCTTGGTTATCTTCAAAGCCAATTTGACCATGCATTAAATGTACAAGTTGCTTGGAAATGGCTAAACCGAGTCCTGTACCACCAAATTGGCGAGTGACAGAAGCATCACCTTGAGAGAATGATTCAAATAGTCGTTTACGATCGGTACCACTTAAACCAATACCACTGTCTTGTACACTAAAGTGCAGCAAACATTGCCCGATATCATCGTGTTCCATCCGCGCACGAACAATAATTTCACCATCAGGGGTGAATTTAATCGCATTGGAAATAAGATTGGTCAGCACCTGTTTAAAGCGTAAGGCATCACCAATGACATGTTTAGGCACATTGTCTGCAAAATAGAATGCCATCTCGATATGCTTTTGCGCTGCCAATGGCGAGAGCATATCCATCACATCGAAAATTGCTTCTTCAAGATCAAAAGGTGCGGTTTCGAGTTCTAATTTACCTGCATCAATTTTCGAGAAATCGAGTACATCATTAATCAATGCCAATAAATGTGCAGAAGACTTACGGATGGTCTGTAAATATAAACTTTGATCATTGCTTAAATTGTCTTGGCGCAACATCAAATGAATAAAGCCATCAATACTATTTAATGGGGTACGTAATTCATGACTGATATTGGCAAGGAAGACCGACTTCGCCTGATTGGATGAAATCGCCTGATCACGGGCTTGTTTATAGGTAATGTTCTGGACTTCTAAGGTGTCTAATGTACGACGTAAATCATCTTCCGTTTGTTCCGTATGTTCTTTTAGTTCAAGGAAACTGAAATGTAGCCGTTTCACTACATTGGCAATATCACGCTGTAATAAGCGCAGCTCCCCAGTACTGTTGATCACCATATGTTGATCAAGTGTATCTGCATTTAAGCGTTGCAATTGCATCCGAATTTCGTACATCGGTGCAATCCAGCGTCTTGAATAGAAGTTTAGACACAATAGAAGCAACAGTAGTGTTAATAAGGCAGTCGTAATCAATACGATCATGACACGATAATGTGAAATTTCTAAAGGTTGATTATCAAGTTCAATCACCAACCACATATTTTGAGCAGATTTGCTGGGATTAAGTTTAATCCCATAAATATTGTTGTACTTATTTTGAATCGGTCCAAAGAAGGTGCCTGATTTTGGAATTTTTGGCCAAGCACGTTGATTTTGGTAGCCTACACTTAAATGATTGACATTATTTTCATCTAAAATCGCTGCGCTCAGTAAATGCTTTTCGTTAAACATTTTTTGTAAAATGCTTTCAGCTTTGGCGTGTTGAATTGGATCCTGTTCCATGACTGCAGTGAGTTGCTCAGCAGTATATTGGTAACGGCTCAATATCGCGATGGCTTGGAAGCGCTGTTTGGACTTGGCAGCAGCTGATGTTTCAGAAAGAACCAGTGCTGTTCCAACACATGCCAAAATCATAATTGGCACGAAAATTAACGCAATAAGTTGACCATAAGCGTGATTGAGTTTTAAGCGTTTAAAGAGTTTTTTATTGAAATTCGACATTGTTCCAGCAACTCATTGCCCATGGCAAAGATATTAACATGCTTTAATCATCCTGCATGACAATATGACTAAAAATCTTGTGAATTGAAAATGAGTTATGCTGTTTTATAGATAACTTTATCATTTCTAATTCTAAGTAAAGTTTATTTTTTTATATGTATTTAATTTTATTCAATAAAGAAAATCATGCTCCTACTTGGGTGTGTTGATATATATGAATTTAGTTTGATCATTCCAAGCAAAATGAAGCGGAAAGATGTGCAGTATGTTTCTTTTTTTCATACAATATGCCCACCTCGATATAGGTGCAACCGATGAGTCACACACAACCTGATTTCTTAGCCGACGAATTTTTGTTAGATCACTATGTAGGAAAAACTCCTTTGGTGCGTTTACAACGTTTGGCAAGTCATACTCAAGCAACAGTATTGGCAAAGCTAGAAGGCAATAATCCTGCTGGTTCTGTCAAAGATCGTCCTGCATATAACATGATCATGAAAGCTGAACAGCGTGGTCAAATTAAGCCAGGTGATACGTTGATTGAGGCGACGAGTGGAAATACTGGGATTGCGTTGGCAATGGTCGCCGCAATGCGTGGTTATAAAATGAAATTGATCATGCCAGGGAACTCTAGCCAAGAGCGTAAAGATGCGATGCGTGCCTATGGGGCTGAATTGATCGAAGCAACTAATATGGAGGTTGCGCGTGATATGGCTTTGCAAATGCAAAGTGAAGGCCAAGGTTTAGTATTAAATCAGTTTGGCAACCCAGACAATGTGGAAGCACACTACCTGACCACAGGCCCTGAAATTTGGCAACAAACCGCAGGGAAAATCACCCATTTCGTGAGCTCTATGGGCACAACGGGCACGATCATGGGGATCTCTAAATATTTAAAAGAACAAAATCCAGATATTCAAATTATCGGATTACAACCTTCAGAAGGTTCAAATATTGCGGGGATTCGTCGTTGGCCACAAGAATACTTACCGACTATTTTTGATCCAAGCCGTGTCGATCAGATCATGGATATTCCGCAAATTGAAGCGGAAAAAACCGCACGCCGTTTAGCACGTCAAGAAGGCATTAGTGCTGGGACTTCTTCAGGTGGTGCTGTATGGGCATCGGTTAAAATTGCTGAAGAAAATCCAGACGCAGTGATTGTCTGTATTGTCTGTGACAGAGGTGATCGTTATCTTTCTACAGGTTTGTTCTCTGTTGAGGATGAAGAATAGTTGCTTCGAAGTCATAAATTGCTTCATGATGGCAAACTTGAGTATTGAGTAAAGCTTTTATGCGTCTTCCAGTTTTAGTTTTTGATATCGAAACCCTGACCGATCTTAAGTCTGGGGCGCATTTATATGGCTTGGATTTACCACAGGACGATTTAGAACAGGCGTTGGCAAAACTACGCCGTCAAGAATCGGGGATGGATTTTCAGCGCTTGGCTTTACATGAAATTGTTTGTATTTCGGGATTGTGGATTGATGAAAATGGTGTGATGAAACTGTTTTCATTTAGTCGAGAGCACTATACTGAAACTGAAATTTTACAAAAATTTTTATCTATCTTTGATAAAAGACATCCAACACTCGTGAGCTGGAATGGCTCACAGTTTGATTTGCCTGTGATTTTATTCCGCGCCATGTATCATGGACTATCTGCGCCAAGTTTGTTCGATCAAGGTGAGATTGACACACAAAAAAGGTATAATAACTATCAGAACAGATACCACAACCGTCATGTTGACTTAATGGATGTCATGGCGATGTTTAATGGACGTCATTTCCAGAAATTGGATGATGTTGCACATTTATTGGGTTATCCCGGTAAACGTGGTATTTCAGGTTATTTTGTTCCCGAATATGTGAATACACAGCAATGGTTGAAACTCACCAGCTATTGCGAAGGTGATGTTTTAAATACATGGTTGATTTTCTTAAGATGGGCTTTGCTTAAAGGTCAGATTTCTTTACAAGATCACCGTTTATGGATTCAAGCCTCGATTCATTATTTGCAAGGACAAGCTCAACAACATGAGTTTTTAAATGTTTGGCGTGAAACCTCACAGCGAACTGAATTTACTCAAGCAGATTTTTCCTCCACACCCGATTAGGTATCCCTTTGAAACATAGAGCCAAACCTCGACCATCTCAGCTTCCACAATATATTTTTAAAGTTGAAAGATTGTCACACGAAGGGCGAGGGATTGCGCATTATGGTACAGAACTCAATCATCCAAGTGAAAAGCAGGGTAAAAAAGTTTTTATTCGCTATGCACTGCCTGGTGAAATCGTAAAAGCTCAAGTGACGCGTCAAGTATCCAAACTTGAAGAAGCGGACAGTATTGAATTACTCAGTGAGCCAAATCCACATCGTATTCAACCGATCTGCCCACATTTTGGTACTTGCGGTGGATGCAATATGCAACATATTCATCCAGATGAGCAAATTCGCTTAAAACAAGATGTTTTAAAGTCACATCTCAGCCACTTTGCGGGTTTAGTGCCTGAACAGTGGTTAGCGCCATTGCGTTCAACACGTACCGACTATCGACATAAAGCCCGAATAGGGGTGCGTTATTTAGCTAAACAAAATAAATTACTGATGGGTTTTCGTGAAGCACAGAGCAACCACTTAACTGCAATTGAAACCTGTAAAATTTTAGATATTGAATTAGATCAGGCTTTACCTGAAATCAAGGCATTACTCGAAAGTCTAAAAGGCAAAAGCAGCATTGGTCATATAGAATTAGCCAAAGGCGATAGCGAAATTTCATTATTGGTTCGCCATACTGAAAAATTAAAAGCCCATGATGTCAACCTATTGCAACAATATGCGTTACAGAAACAGTGGCAGTTGTATTTGCAACCTGCGGGTGTGGAAAGTGTACAACGTCTAGATGGTGCTCAGGCAGACATGCATTTGCATTACCGTTTAAAAGATTTTGATATTGAGTTTGCGTTTAATCCAACAGATTTTACCCAAGTGAATCCCACTGTAAATCCGCAGATGGTTAATCTGGCATGTGATTTGCTTGAGTTGAAAGCAGGTGAAACTGTTTTGGATTTATTTTGTGGATTGGGGAATTTTTCTCTGCCGCTCGCTAAACGTGTGGGTGCTACAGGAAAAGTCATTGCTGTTGAAGGTAGCGAAGCGATGGTGAAGCGTGGTACAGAAAATGCACTGAACAATCGCATAAGCAATGTTAAATTCTATTCACAAGATTTAACAAAAGACTTTTCGCATTATTCTTGGGCAAATCAAGGATTTGATGCATTATTGATTGACCCTCCTCGTGCGGGTGCAGAACAAGTTATGCATTATTTGCCCAAATTTGGTGCGCAAAGAATCGTTTATGTGTCGTGTAATCCCGCAACATTGGCGAGAGATGCTGGAATTTTGGTACAACATGGTTATCAGCTCACTAAAGCAGGTGTGATGGACATGTTTACGCACACAGGGCATGTAGAATCGATTGCTTTGTTTGAAAAGAAATTAGAGATAAACGATTTATAATGAAATATAGAGTTAGAGGAGTAGGGTATGGTCACAGTACGTGAGCAACTTCCTGATCAGCTCAATGAGCTATCAGAGGAAGCGACTGTAGAACATGCCGATGAAGCGCAACAGGCTCTAGCAACTTGGCTAGATCGAGTGCGTGGAATTTTAGACGGTGCTGAACTTAAGCAGTTAGAAGAAGTCGCGCAATTAGTATTACAAAAAGAATTGGCGACCACAGTAAATTCCAGAACCAATACCTTTGCAACAGGCATTGGAATGGCCGATATTCTCGCGCATTTACATGTCGATGAAGATACGCTGGCAGCAGCTGTGCTTTATCGTAGTGTGCGTGAAGATCTCACGACTTTAGAGGAAATACAGCAACAATGCGGTGAGCAGGTTTACAACCTTGTCAAAGGCACTTTGGCGATGGGTAAACTTTCTGAACTGATTGAAAAGAATAAACGTTTAGAAGATCACTTTAATAATAATCAGCGTGAACACCTGACGGGCATCTACAAGATGTTGATTTCTGTGACAGAAGATGTTCGTGTGGTATTGATTAAACTGGCTGAACGTACCTTTGCTTTACGTGAATTGGCGCATTCTTCAAAAGAGCGTCAAGAGCGTGTTGCACGAGAAATTCTCACCATCTATTCGCCTTTGGCGCATCGTTTAGGCATTGCCCAATTAAAGTGGGAGCTCGAAGATCTTGCTTTCCGTTATTTGGCACCAGAACGTTATAAAGAGATTGCTTCTTTACTCAATGAAAAGCGTCTAGAGCGTGAGCAATATATCCAGTTTGTGGTGGATAAACTCAAGAATGAGCTGGCAGGGCATGATATTGAAGCTGAGATTTCAGGTCGGGTAAAACATATTTATTCGATCTACCGCAAAATGAAGAGTAAAAATCTGAGTTTTGATCAGCTTTATGATATTCGTGCATTACGGGTTTTGGTTAAATCTGTCGCAGAGTGTTATCACGCTTTAGGCATTGTGCATCAAATTTGGCGTCATATTCCTCATCAGTTTGATGATTATATTACTAACCCCAAAGCCAATGGTTATCGCTCTTTACATACTGCGGTGATTGCAGAAAATAAATCTTTGGAAATCCAGATCCGAACCAAAGAAATGCATGAAGAAGCAGAGTTGGGCGTGTGTTCACACTTCAATTATAAAGAAGGCTCGAAAACCACTGACTATTCATTTAATCATCGTTTGCATTCTTTACGTGCAGTGCTTGAGCATTATCAAGAACGTACCGAAACCAGTGCACATCCCAATGAAGATGAAACCGAAGATTTTGAACAAATTCAAGACTTTGAAGGTTTTGAAAAAATCTATGTGTTTAGTCGTGATGGGGATATTAAAGAATTACCACGCGGATCGACGGTGCTTGATTTTGCTTATCATGTGCATACCGAGGTCGGCAATAAGTGCTATGCATCACGGGTCAACCAACGCTATGTGCCGTTAACCTATACCTTAAAAACAGGCGAACAGGTTGAGATTTTAACCAAGAAAGATCGAGAACCCAATCGTGATTGGTTGGTTAACTCTTTGGGTTATATTAAAACAGCACGTGCGCGTGACAAGTTGCGCCACTGGTTTAGACAACAAGATCGCAGTAAAAATTTGGAAGTTGGGCGTGAGTTGCTCAATAAAGAACTTTCACGTTTAGCGATTCACCCGAAAAGTATTGATTTAAGTGATTATTGTAATCATTTCAATGTGAAAACTGGGGATGACATCTTGGTGTCATTGGTGAGTGGGGAAATTAGCCTGCATGCCTTGATCAATCAAGTCAATCGCCACATGCACTTAGATCAGGATGAACCAGAGCTGGTTTTAAAACCAACATTAAATCCACGCGCAAGTCATACCTTGTCGGCGCATGGAATTTTAATTGATGGTTTGGACAATGTTGAATTACATATTGCACAATGTTGTCAGCCTGTTCATGGTGAATCGATTGCTGGGTATATCACATTGAATCGTGGTGTCAGTATTCACAAGGTTGCATGCCCAGATTATATGCGCATGATCAAGTTAGAACCTGATCGTGCGGTTGAAGCAGATTGGGAAATGCAACCGACACGTGGGCAAAGTGTGCAAATTGTGGTGGAAGCGTATGATCGCCGTGGTTTGTTAAAAGATTTGACCCAAGTGATTTTTTCAGATCAGATCAATATCCGTCAGGTGAATACGATTTCTGAAGCAGATGGTATTGCCAATATGAAATTGTTGATTGAAGTGAAAGGCTTGGCACAATTGTCTCGCCTCTTGGCGAGATTGGAACAACAGCCTGGCATTATCAGTGCTCGACGCTTGGTTCAAGGCAATTAGTTCGCTGTTCTGACCTCATTTATTTCAAAAAAACCTGCACAATGCAGGTTTTTTTGATTTGAAATCACCCGATAAAAATTACACGCTACATTTTTTTGAGTTTTGGTAAATGGCGATATTTTCTATGTTGGCTTGAGCATCAGTCATAAGTTGAGTATCGACTTGACCAGGATCTGACTCAGTCGAGACCTTATTGGCAAAGCCTCCAGCTTTGGATGCTGTATCAGAGCCCCCACCAAAAGCATTTAAAGCACTACTTGCAAGACCCGCCCATTTACTAATGGTTTTGCCCGTTGCCTTAGTTTCAGAAGAGGAGAGCACGCGGCTTGCATTGGCTTTTTCAACAGCAAGCGCGGCACAATCCATACTTTTTAGTTCAGTAGTGCTCAGTGGGGCAGCAGTTAGGATTGTACTTGATGCAAGTATGGTTATTGTTAGGAGTGTTTTTTTCATTGTTTATTCCATTTGCACATTGGAAACAAAACTATAAATTAAAATAACAAAAACAAAAATTACAAAGCTGTCAGGAAGCGAAATAGGCGCTTTCCATAAGGCGGCATTACAATCAAAATCTAAAATATTTTTATATCAATATAAATGGGCTAAGCTTAAACGCCATAATTGTTTTATGACCTATAGGCGAGCAAAAATTATTTTTTGGTGAGCAGTAAATTGGCTAAACGATTGACAAACTGGGGGCTGATTGCAGACAGTTGGAACATAATTTTGGTTTTCAATCCCACAGGCGTATGCGTAGCCGTTAAGATGCTTCCTTTGGCTTTGACTAAGGCAAACACTTGCTCCGCAACATCTTGGGGCGTGAGACTGACCCCAATATTTTGAATCGCACCTGCATCCATGTCTGTCACCATCGCTGTTTGGACAAAAAGCGGCATCACATCCAGTACGCGAATACCATATTTTTGCCATTCGATATCTAATCCTTCTGTAATACCGCGTACGGCAAATTTACTGGCAGAATAGGAGACTAAATCTGCTTGTCCATAAATGGCTGATGCTGAGGAAAGATTGATGATACGCGCAAATTTTGCTTGTTTCAGATAGGGAAGAGCGGCATGACAGCCATTTAAAACGCCATTGACATTGATATTGATTGTACGATGATGGGCACTAATCTCAGTTTTTTCAAAATCTCCAGAATACAGAATCCCAGCATTATTGACTAAAATGTTGAGACCATTTGCCCATTGAGAAAATTCTTTAAGCGCGGTTTGCCATTGCGCATAATCGCTCACATCTAATTTGCCCGCTTTGGCATTGTCACCCAATTGATCTGCTAAAATTTGAGCCTGCGCTTCATTGATATCATAAATACCAACTTGATAACCTTGTTGATAGAATAGACGTGCAATCGCAGCCCCAATCCCTTGCGCAGCACCACTAATGAATATGCTTTGACTCATTGCAGCATCCTTTTTAGTTTATTTTGATTGCAAAGAGTTGAACATAAAATATGCATAACAACAAGTGTTGTGCAGTCATTTGTTATTGATCTTAAAGGACATAAAATGCAACAGCTATTCGCCATCATGAAACAATTACGTGCAGAATGCCCTTGGGATCGTGAACAGACACCTGAAAGTTTAACGCGCTATGCGATTGAAGAAGCATATGAAGTGGAAGAAGCAGTACGTTCTGGTGATATAGATGAAATTAAAAATGAATTAGGTGATTTATTGCTACAAGTGGTTTTTCAATCACAGATGTACAGTGAGCAGGGGGCTTTTGATTTTAACGATGTTGTCGATGTACTTTGTCAAAAATTGATCCGACGCCATCCACATGTTTTCCAAAAACAACAATTTGATAATTTAACCCCTGAACAAGTGTCGGTGTTGTGGCAGGAAATTAAACAACAAGAAAAACAGGGCAAAACTCAATCTCGATTAGATGCGGTAAAACATGGTCCCGCTTTATCTCAGGCAGAAAACATTCAAAAAAATGTCGCAAAAGTAGGCTTTGATTTTCCTGATGTGGCGCAGGCCTACGATAAAGTCAAAGAAGAATTGGCAGAGTTTGAAGAGGCGCTGCAATCGGAAAAACCTGATGAAATTATGGAAGAATTTGGTGATTGTTTATTTTCTTTAATCAATGTAGGGCGTAAACTAGGCATTTCAAGTGAGATGGCGCTGTTAGGAACCATTTATAAATTTAAATCTCGCTTTGCTTATATTGAAGATCAAATCAATTTTAAAAATAAAAGATTAGAAGATGCGTCTTTAGAAGAAATGGATCTCCTTTGGGATCAGGCAAAGCAACAATTAAAATCAAAGGTTAGCAATGAGTAATCAGTATTTTTATTTTAATCGTGTAGTAAAACTAATTAAATTGTTTTTCTTATTGGTGCTTTTGAGTTGCTCCTTGAGCTTGTATGCACAACAGTTTGATCAAGCTTATCTCAACTGGAAAGCACAACAACAGGCCCATGATGCACAATTAAAAAAAGTCGATGATCAATACTATCTTTCGCGACCGAATAGCAAAACATCACCATCGAATAGCAATCACAAAGGCCCATCATCACCTACTCAATCTTTAAACAGCTCAGCTTCAAAAGTCAGTTTAAACTCTGCAAGTGTCGAGCAATTACAACAGCTCACGGGTGTGGGAGCAAAGAAAGCACAGGCGATTATTGCTTATCGCAATCAGAATGGCGGATTTAAAAGTATTGATGACTTAAAAAAGTGAAGGGGATTGGCGAGAAACTTTTCGAGCAGAATAGGGCACGACTGAGTTTATGATGGGTTTAAGAGCCTGTAGATCGACGAATTATCAATAGTCCATAAATTCAAGTGAAGTTTGCGAGAATCAAATTGCCCTTTAGCTGTGTAAGCGATATCATTAGCACAATTATGATTTTTACGTCCTGACGTAGGAGACAGTGTCTTTTGCAAACTTTGCGTGCGTCAAAGTGTGGGTTATCCACCGCTCAATTACCTTCCTCCATTTTAGATGTTATTGATTCTTTAACTAAAGCTGGCTATGAAGCTTATATAGTCGGTGGTGGTGTACGTGATTTAATGCTTGGCTTAAATCCGAAAGACTACGATGCTGTGACCAATGCAACACCTTCACAGGTGAAAGAGGTATTTGGTCGTCGTTGCCGAATTATTGGGCGACGTTTTGAATTGGCACATGTGTATTCAGGTCGTGAATTGATTGAGGTGGCGACATTCCGTGCCCCACCGAAAAAAGCCATTACCTCTGCACAAGGGATGATTTTACGTGACAACAATTGGGGAACAATAGAGCAAGATTTTGCTCGACGTGATTTTTCGATTAATGCCATGTATTACCAACCTCGAAAAGGGGAAGTGCTCGATTTTTGTAATGCTATTGATGATATAAAAACCAAAACTTTAAGACTATTGGGTGATCCAGCACTTCGTTTTGAAGAAGATCCAGTACGGATGTTGCGTACATTACGTTTTGCTGCGAAGTTAAATTTTAGTATAGATCCTAAAATATTAGACGTTTTTACCCAAGAAATGACACAATTGCTGCGTGATGTTTCTCCGCATCGTTTATATGATGAGTCGCAAAAATTATTCACCATGGGGCATTTGCATCGTGTGATGCCGATGTTGATTGAATTTGGTATTTGGAAGCAATTATTTGCTGATATTAGCCCTGAGATTACCCAATTTATAGAGCGCGCAGCGAAAAATACCGATCAACGGATTCAAATGGGTAAAACCATTAATCCTGCATTTTTCTATGCGGTATTGCTTTGGAATAATTTCTTAGCGCGTTGTGATTTCTACCATGCTAAAGGTGTAGTTGCTGCAGAAGCACGAGCTCAAGCAGGCTTAGATGTGTTAAAACGTCAAGCGACACGAACCATTATTCCTCGTTTTGCCGAAACCTTTATTCGTGAAGTCTGGGAAATGCAAAGTCGTTTGCTCAACCCGAAACCACAACAGATTGAAGCGCTTTCGGGTCATGCACGTTTCCGTGCAGGATTTGATTTCTTGCTGTTGAGAGAGAAGTCAGGTGATGCTTCTACCAATGGCATGGGTGCATGGTGGGAAGCTTACCAAGACATGTCGACTGATGAGAAAGAACGTGCAATTGGCAGTTATAATCGTCAGCGTGCCAAAAGTCGTAAGAAACTTGCTGAAGTTGCCCCTGTTGAAGATGTAAAAGCAACAGCTTCCACGCAAATTGAACCATTGGTGAAAGAACAAGAATCTCGTAGCCGTCGTTCACGGGCTAAACCAAACTCAACATCATCTCAAGATTTTAGAAGTAGAAGTGATGCTCGAACGGCAGTAAACAAAGGCGAGATTACAGCGGATCATCCAATCACCAAGCGTAGACGCGTACAACGTGATTTAAGCAGTGTGATTTTTGGACCGACCCAATCATGATTAAAACCTATATTGGTTTAGGCAGTAATTTAGGTGATTCTGAGCAAATTCTACGGGAAGCTGTAGAAAAACTCAGAAACTTAGGTGTTGTTACTGTTTCAAAGCTGTATCAAAGCCCACCGATGGGGCCTCAAGATCAGCCAAATTATCACAATGCAGTTGCAGAATTACACACTGATTTAGCGCCTTTGGCCTTGCTGGATGAGTTGCAAGGTATTGAAAATGAATCGGGTCGAGTACGGTTACGCCGTTGGGGTGAGCGTACTTTAGATTTAGATCTTTTGCTTTATGCTGAAAAAAACATTATAAATGAGCGGCTCACAGTACCTCATATTGGTATTTTAGAGCGTGATTTTGTGGTGATTCCATTGTTGGATCTCGATCCTGAGCTTCAAGTCAATGGACAATCATTGCAAAAGTTAGATTTCGTGCAACATTCAACCCTAAGTGTTTTAGCAGATCAGTCATGGGCTGATTAAAGGATTGAATGGGCAGAGGAACTCTCATTGATAGAGGAATATCGTCATGATTAGCCTAAGTGATTTAAGACAATTCAAAACTCAGGGACGTAAATTTTCATGCTTAACTTGCTATGATGCAAGTATGGCAAAAGGTATGGAAGTTGCTGAGATTGACACCATTTTGATTGGTGACTCTTTAGGGATGACAATCCAAGGGCATGATTCTACCTTGCCTGTGACTGTTGCAGATATGGCCTATCATACTGCTGCTGTACGTCGTGCAAATCAACATGCGTTTGTCCTGTGTGATTTACCCTTTATGAGTTATGCCACGCTCAATGATGCGTTGCTCAATTCAAAAACCGTGATGCAAGCGGGCGCTCAAATGGTGAAAATTGAGGGCGGTGAGTGGCTGGCTGAAACTGTAGAAGTTTTGACACGAAATGGTATTCCTGTTTGTGTACATTTGGGTTTAACACCACAATCGGTGCATGTTTTTGGTGGTTATAAATTACAAGCGAAAACACGTGAATCAGCAGATCAACTGATTGCTGACTGTAAAGCTGTAGTCGAGGCAGGTGCCGCTGTGTTATTGCTCGAATGTGTTCCGGCACAGATGGGTAAAGAAATTGCTGAATTATTCCCACACGTTCCTGTGATTGGCATTGGTGCTGGTGCAGATACCGATGGTCAAGTACTTGTGGTGCAAGATATGCTTGGTTTGACGTTTGGTAAAGTGGCACGTTTTGTACGTAATTTTATGAAAGAACAAGCAGGGGAAACTGCAATCGTGGATGCATTCAAGGCATATCATGTTGCTGTACAAGAGCAATCATTCCCTGCCAAAGAACATACTTTCCAAGTAGAGCTGTAAACATGAAAACAGAAACGACCATTCAAGGATTAACAGCATCACTTCAGCCTGCTCGATCGGCACGTAAAATCATTGGTTTTGTACCGACGATGGGAAATCTACATCAAGGCCACTTAAATCTGGTTCGTGAAGCTCGTAAATTATGTGATGTGGTGGTGGTCAGTATTTTCGTCAATCCAATCCAATTTGGACCGAATGAAGATTTTGATAATTATCCTCGTACACTTGAGCAAGACAGTAATTTACTTGCTGAAGTGGGTTGCGACATTGTTTTTGCACCTTCTGTGGAACAAATGTATGGTAAATTCCCACGCTTAACCAATATTAGTGTGGGCGAAATTACCAATGATTTGTGCGGTTTACAACGTCCCGGTCATTTTGATGGTGTCGCTGTCGTTGTTACCAAATTGTTTAATATTGTACAGCCGAACTTTGCATTTTTTGGACAGAAAGATTATCAACAATTGGCTGTGATTAAGCAGGTTGTTCGTGATTTGAATATGCCAATTGAAGTGATTGGTGTACCAATTGCACGTGCTGAAGATGGTTTGGCCTTAAGTTCTCGTAATGGTTACTTATCTGAACAAGATCGTCAAACAGCTCCTGTTATTTTTAAGAGCTTAACGACTGCTGAACAAGATTTACATGCAGGTAAAGCACTTGCAGATGTCTTGGCGCAAATTCGTGAAAGTTTAAATGATGCAGGATTGATTGTGGATTATGTCGAAGCACGTAGCCCAGCGTTGCAAAAAGTTGAACAATTCGATCAAGATGTTGTATTGTTTGTTGCAGCGAAATTAGGCAAGACTCGTCTGATTGACAATTTACAAGTAAAACATTTTACATAAACTTTGCTTTTAGGATCGCCATGCCATGAAGCGCATACTTATCGTAACAGGACAGTCTGGTTCAGGTAAATCATCTGCTTTGCAGGTGCTTGAAGATTTGGGTTATTACTGTATCGATAATTTGCCTTTGGCATTGCTTCCTGAAATCGTTGAAAAGCTGGATAGAGAAAACAATTTAGAGTTATTGGCACTCGGTGTCGATGTTCGAAGTGCCAAAGAAGATTTACAAGGTTTTGATCAGGTTTTTCAACAGTTACAGAAACATGGTAGTGTAGACGTTATTTATTTAACGACTCGTGATCAGGAGTTGATTTCGCGTTTTAGTGCATCGCGACGTCCACATCCTTTATCAAATCGCTTCCAAAGTTTGAATGAATGTATTCAAGAAGAAAAAAATTTATTGCTCCCAATTCAACTGCGAGCAACAGTACATATCGATACAACGGATAAAAGTGTACACGATTTAAAAGATACCTTATTGTCCAAACTGGGACAGTCCGATAAACTCATTTTAATTTTGCAATCTTTTGGTTATAAACATGGTATTCCATTAGATGCAGATTTTGTTTTTGATGTAAGGCATTTGCCGAATCCACATTGGGATTTAGAGTTACGTAAATATTCGGGTTTAGATGAACCAGTACGTAAATTTTTAGAAGCCAGCGAGCAAGCAAATGAGATGTATCAAGACATCTATCAGTTTTTAAATAAGTGGTTGCCTGCTTTTTCGGAAGGTCATCGTCACTATATTACAGTGTCAATTGGCTGTACGGGGGGGCAACATCGTTCGGTTTATATTGTGGATAGGTTGAAAAAGGCTCTTGAGTCGAAATGGACTATTCAGGTATTACATAGAGAAATGAAGCACTGGTCATGATTGACACAACTGTTGACGTAATTAATAAATTAGGATTACATGCGCGTGCATCTGGAAAACTAATCGAAGTCACGACTAAATTTAAATGCTCTATTCAAATTGGTAAGGGTGACAAGTTAGTCGATGCCAAGAATATCCTTTCTTTACTTATGCTCGGAGCTGGTAAAGGAACCACCTTGCGTCTAGTGATTGATGGTGCAGATGAAGAAAAAGCTTTGTCTGAAGTTCAAGCACTGTTCGCAGATAAATTTTACGAGGCAGAATAATCGTGGCACGTCGTCCGCAACGTTTTACTGAAGATGATTTTGAGTCTTTAGAAGGGCGTGCAAGTAAAACCGAACAGAAAAAAGCTGTACAACGTATGGCTGCTTTAGGTGAACAACTCGCAGAGTTGTCGAAGAAACAAATTGAATCTTTACCTGTTGAAGATCGGTTGATTGAGGCTTTGCTTGATGTGCAATTGATCACATCTTTTGAAGCACGTCGCCGTCAATTTCAACGGATTGGTAAGCTTTTGCGTAATGAAGATGAAGCCATCATTTTGTCTTATTTAACCCCTAAACAAGGGATTAAAAAGTTGGCGCAATTGGATCGTTGGGTTGATCGAATGATTGAACAGCGTGATCCTGCAATTAAAGAATTCTGTAAATCTTACAATGCTGCAGAAAGTCATTCTTTACGTCAGCATGTATTGCGTATTCATCGGGATATCACCCGCCAAGCCACTGCTGAAGAATTAGCGGCTTCTAAACTTAAGTTATTAAATTATGCCCAACAAGTGGCTTTGATTTCGGATAATTCCAAGTAAACTATCGTGACAAATAAAAAACGACCCTTTTGGGTCGTTTTTTATATTTAGCCGAGATAGATTAAACTTTTGATGGCATCATGGGCATGTTTTCGCCTGCTTTAAATTCTGGCTGGAATTTAACAACGCATTTACCATCGATGATTTTGTCATTCATTTTTACTTGAATTGCCTTGCCATCAGTTTGGCCTGCACATGATTTTTGAATCGCATCCCACTGCGCTTTACGTCCCGCTCGTTTTTGTGCAAATTCTTGCTTAATTTGAGCACGTTGCTCTTCGGTCATGTCTTTCATACGTGGTCCTCCATGATGCATCATACGGCCACGTTGTTCTCCATCACGACGGTAATCCTGTTTCATTTCTTTCATCGCCTTGTGATCAGGCTTGAATACGATATTACATGTACCATTAATATTTTGCTGACCTGCTGTCACCTGAACCGTTTGACCAATTGCTTTGCCATCACAGGCTTTTTGCATTTGTTGGCGTAACGCTTTATGTTGAGCACGTTTCTGTTTCATTTCTTCGCGTTGTTCTGGTGACATTTTATGATGCCCACCATGCATCATTGGGCGACCATCTGGACCGTCTTTAGGACCAGGATTGGATTGGCAGGCTGTCAAAGCCCCCGCAGTTAAAATACTTGCTGATACCAGTGCTATTTTTGTCATTGCTTTCATTGTTACTACTCCAATGAATATTTTGATGTTCTGTTGATACAGTAAAGATTAAATAATAATGATGTAGAAACAATGGAGAGAATTTTGAGCAACTGTTGGGTACAATGTTGAAATGAGAAGAAAAACGTGAGACCAGTTTTGAAAATACGTCGAGTTCCCATTGCATTACGCTTATTTCTGACTGTTTTGTTGACAACTTTAGTCATTACAACAGTGAGCTTGGGTGTCTTACATTGGACTATGCAAAAGAACTTTGCCAGATATGTTGCAGATGTTGAGATGCAGAAACTTGATCATCTGATCGAAAACTTGGCAGATGTATATGGGGTCTATCAAGACTGGGGTAACGCAGTTCAAGCACAGATTTTGCAAATTGAAGGTGATGCTGCGCCTGATGATTATGATAAATTATCACGCTGGTGGCTACGTCGTCAGTATGATATTGCTTTACAGCAACGCTACTTTAAAGAACATACAATGGTGGCGACTTTGGGACAAACGGACGGTGCAGTTCATAAGTCTCAGCTGGATAAAGAAGAACTGAAAATTCTCGAAGAAAATTTACCCTCAGCTTATCAACCTTTTGAAGGTTTGAAATTTCCGCTTAGTTCAAATCAAAACTTATATAGACCCTCAGATCGTAAAGCAAATAAACCGCCTATAGGCAAAGATAAAGGTCATCTTTCAGCAGGACATGAAGCACCAGCTTCTGCAGCGAAAGAAGCGCCAACGCGAGATTCGATGCGAACGGTAAATCCGCAGAATGGCAAAAAAATATTTGTGTCATTGCCTGACCGTTTGGGGCTGAGTTCACGGCTTTCTTTATATGATGCAAAACAACAGTTTATTTTAGGTGAGCCGTCAGATGATCAGGTGTCTTATCGTCCGATTTTAGTCAATGATGAAGTGGTCGGTTACTTGGGTTTAAAACCAGTTTTAGATCAGGATGATGCACTGAGTATTAACTTCTTTAGTAATCAAAAGCGTTATTTAGTGCTGATTTATATCTTCACCTTCTTATCAAGTTTGGTTGCCGCATTGCTATTGGCGACTTATTTTAAAACACCGATTCAACGTTTATTGAACGCAACTCGCGAATTAACCAAAGGTAACTACCAGCATCAAGTGGTGATTAACCGTAATGATGAATTGGGAGACTTGTCGACAGAGTTAAATCAACTGGCTGTTATTCTCGACCAGCATGAAACATCACGCCGTCAGTGGGTTGCAGATACTTCACATGAGTTAAAAACGCCATTAGCAGTATTGCAAGCACAGATTGAAGCCATGCAGGATGGAATTCGCAAGCCGACACCAGAACATTTTGAAGCGATGTTACGTCAGGTTACGAGCTTGAAGAAGTTGACACAGGATTTAGCCGATTTGGCGCAAGCTGAAGCACAACAATTAAAATGCTACTTTGCAGAAATTGATCCTTGGTCGGTGGTCTTACAAGAAATAGAGAATTTTAAACCTAAATTTGAACAAGCTGATTTAACAATTTCAGCCACAGGTGAGGGAGCGAAATTACAATTAGATATAGATCGCTTTAAGCAAATTATGGTCAACTTACTTGGAAATAGTATTCGCTATACTGAGGCAGGTGGTGAAGTCCAAGTGCATACAGAGCAAGATGCAGATTCTTGGAGTGTGATCGTTGATGATAGCCCATTGGGTTTGAGTGATGAACAGATTGCACACTTGGGCGAACGTTTCTATCGTGTGGATAATTCACGTACACGTAGTACAGGCGGTACAGGATTGGGATTGGCTTTATCAGGTAAAATTGCACAAACACTCGGTGGTCAGCTTACTTTTGATCATTCGCCATTAGGCGGTTTGCGTTGCAAACTGACATTTTCAAAACATACTAAAGTTTAAAAGGAATAGTACAACATGAAGCATATCATGCTGGTAGAGGATGAAGTTGAACTTGCGCAATTGGTGCGGGATTATCTAGAAGCAGCGGGCTTTGAAGTCAGTATGTTTCATGATGGTCAAGAAGCTTATGACAGCTTCCTGCAACGCAAGCCAAGTTTAATGGTGTTGGATTTGATGGTCCCGCGTATGGATGGTTTGACCATTTGCCGTAAAGTGCGTGAGCAAACCGACTTACCGATTATCATGGTGACTGCACGAACTGAAGAAATCGATCGTGTCTTGGGTTTAAATATGGGAGCAGATGACTATGTCTGTAAACCTTTTAGCCCAAAAGAGTTGGTGGCACGTGTACAAGCGGTATTACGCCGTTTGGAACGTAAAGCTGAACCTGAAGCCAATGACTTATTTCGTATTGATAAAGCACAACAACGTATCTGGTATCAACAAAAATCGTTGAATTTAACGCCAACTGAATTCCGTCTTTTAGAGCTTTTCCTCGAACATTTGGGACAAGTCTATTCTAGAGCGCAACTTTTAGACCATATTAACCCAGATAGTTTTGATGTTGCTGACCGTGTTATTGATAGTCATATCAAGAACTTACGTCGTAAAATATCTGAAGCAGCGGAAACCGGAAATCGTCATGAATGGGTACAAGCTGTTTATGGCGTAGGCTACCGTTTTGAATATCCAGAAGATTAAGTTTTCGACATTTTAAGTTCATCGTTGTGGATAAACACAGGTTTATCCACAGATATTGTGGGTAAATGTTTATAAATGTAAAAAGTTATGTTTGAAAAATAAACATATAACTTTATGTTTATTGATACATTCTAATTTTGACTGAATCGTGTATAGATAGAGGTTAGGTCTGTTGATCTAATGTGCGATCCAAAACCCGCTAATTATTTAATGTGTTGATAAACCGCCAATACCTGCTTTTGGGCTTTGGTCAGGCTCTTGCTCACAAGCTCATAAGAGCCTTCAACCAAGTCTTGAATCAGATCAGCACTGATCTGTTCGCCTTCATAGATTGAAATCCAATGACGTTTATTCATATGGTAGCCCACCTGAATCGAGGGGTAGAGATCTCTCAACATTTCTCCATGATCAGGTTCAACTTTTAAATTAATCAGTTTTTTGCCATGCAGTTCAGAGCCTAACATAAACATTTTTCCCATCACTTTAAAAACAGGAACATCCTCACCAAAAGGATAGTCAAGTTCGGATTTAGGCAAATGTGACGCAATCTTAAATGCTAAAGTTCGGATTTCTTCACCAGTCATCACTGTCTCTTTTTAAAATATTATTTATGAATAAATGCTAATCACTGTTCCATCATCGACCAGTTTCCAAATTTCATCCATATCTATATTTCTAACGGCAATACACCCCCATGTCCAGTCATTTCTAGGTAAGTAGGTCATTAAACTCGGGAGTTTTTCCACTTGTGAGCGTGTTGCTGAACCATGAATCATAATGTCGCCACCAGGAGAAACGCCAAGTTGGTTGGCTTTAGATTTATCCTGTTGGTTTGGATAGGACACATGCAGCGATTTATAAAATGCACTATTGGGATTACGCCAATCTAGAATATAACGACCTTCAGGGGTTTTTCCATCACCTTCTTTAACTTTATGTCCAATAGGATCAAAGCCTAAGCGCATTGGATATGTTCGTATGTCTTGATCATGATGCATGAGTTTAACAATACGATCCGATTTATAAACTTTAACTTCGGTGATTGGCGTGTTTTGACGAAGACGTTGAATCTCTTGCTCAGATAAATTCTGCACATGTATGGCAGCATTTGCGGTTGGAATAAATTGATTATATTTTTGATAAGTCCAGACACTTGCTATAGCTATAGCCAAAAGAATCAAGCATGGAATGAGGTATTTTTTATTCATTTTAGAATACTAATGTTGTAAAACCCTGTATTGCCTAAATTTTATTCATTCTAAAGACAAAAGCTGTAGTTAATTTGTGATTGTGGATTTATCCTGTGGATAAACACAAGTTTATCCACAGAAATTGTGGGTAACTATGATGGGGCAGATCAAAGAAAGTGATTCGGCAATTTATTTGATCAAGAAGAACAACTCACCATCACTTCAGGAACGTCGCTCGGTAAAGGCGCTAAATCTTTGGCTGTTTCTAAATCCGTTTGTTTGGTAAAGGGCTGACCAAGCAATTTAAATAGGCGATCAACCTCAGAAAAATCATCACGTTCAGCCTGTTCAATGGCTGTTTGTAGCATATGATTTCTTAAAATATAGACTGGATTGGCCTTTTTCATTTCCGCATCAAGTACATCAACATCTTGCTGCTCACGAATATTGTGATATTGCGTCAAGAAGTTTTCAAATTGAAAGCGATCTAGGCAATCATCTTTAATAGCTTCATATTCTTTATTCTGTAAGCGAAGAAAACTGTCGGTATAGTCGAGTTGCTCACTTTGTAGAATTCTTAAAAATGCCATACCACAATCAAAACTATCTTTGTGGAAGCTGGGTAGTCCAAGTTTTTGGCATAGCCCATGGGTATAATGTTCTAGAAAGGTCGGTTCAAAATGCTCTAAACATTCGACGAGGTCTTGCTTAAATTGTTCTTTATTTTCTGCTTGTGCCAGTGGAATTAAATTGTTTAACCAATTCCATAAGTTCCAATGTGCAATACTCGGTTGGTTTTGGTAGGTATAACGACCATTGTAATCACTATGATTGTTGATCCAATTGGGACGGAAACGCTCCATAAAACCATAAGGGCCAAAATCGAGGGTAGAACCTGTAATATTGAGATTATCTGTATTCATAACCCCATGTGCAAAACCAACCAATTGCCATTTTGCGATCATGACAGCGGTGTTTTGAATCACTTGCGTTGCAAATGCTAGAACAGTGTCTTCAAACTTTTGCTGTTCAGTACTCAAACATTGTGGATAGTGCCATTCAATACATTTTTGGGTAAATTCAGTGAGTAATTCAGGCTGATATTGATTAATCCATTCAAAATGCCCTAAACGGATGTGGCAATCCGAAGTGCGTAACATCATTGCACCAAGTTCAAGTTTTTCTCGTTGTACGCCTTGGGTTGAAGAAGTAAAGCCTACAGAATTGCTTGAAGGAACCCCCAGTGCATTGAGTGCATGACCCGCTAGATATTCGCGAATCACAGAACGTAATACAGCACGTCCGTCTCCCATACGAGAGTAGGGGGTTGAGCCTGCACCTTTTAAATGTAGGTCAATGGTTTGACCTTGTCGATTTAAAATTTGCGCTATCAATAGGCCACGTCCATCCCCCAATTGACCTGCCCATTGTCCAAATTGATGCCCTGCATAAACCATGGCAAGGGGATGAAATTCAGCAAAGGTTTTTTGTCCGCTACAAATCTCGACCCATTGGGCTTTTTCATCTTCAGACCATTGTAATTCATCCGCAAGCGCAGCATTAAAATGCCCAGCCTTTGCACCTTTCAGTGGACTAGGCATTTGCTCATGGTAGAGCTTTGAATCAAGAGATGGATAACGTGGGGCAAATTGCATAGCGATCGGTCACAATGGTTTTACTTGTCCCTCTCAATATAGCAAAGTTTTAAGCTGTTGAGATAATGTCGACTGTTTTAGTCAACAATAAATAGTTTTGCACCAAATGCGGTAGAAGAACGATGCGCTTCAGCTTGGTCTGCAACTTGATAACTCATCCCTGCTTTTAAGGTAAAGGTACGTCCATCATCAAGTTCAGTGTGCAATTCACCTTCTAAGCAAAACAGGATATGACCTTTAAGACACCAGTGATCAGCCAAATAATCGACAGAATATTCGACCATTCGCACTCGAATATTATCAAATTGTTGTGTGCGCCAAAGTGCAAAGCCTTGCTCACCCTCATGGCGCGTTGTTGGAACTTCTGCCCAGTTGGTAATGCCAAAGGGGATGTTATTAATTTGCATATTATTTTCTCTCAATATTCTCAGTATGAGTTTCTGTAAAAAATGGATAAAAGAAAAGCCCCTTTCGGAGCTTTGCTTTTGATGTGTATTGAGAATTTAAGAAACAACGTTCTTTTTGATTCCACGCATCAATGTTTCTAAACGTTCACGATGGAAAGCAAGTTTCTGTTCGACCAATTGGAAATCAACTTTGAGTTTGACATCCATTTGGTGGATTTTTTCAGCAACAGATGCTTTTTTCGCTTGTAGCTCTTGTTCTTTTAACGCAGCCCAATCATTTAACGTATTGGTGAATGCTTCATATTCTTGCGATACTTTTTGTTTCATCGCGATGATGTCTGCATTGACGTTATGACCATAAATCGCTAAATCCTGTTCAGCATATTTAAATCTCATCGCCAATTCCGCTTTTTTGATATTAAAGCTTGGGATACGACGTAGATTCTTGGCTAAACCGATTTTAGAGCACGACCAAATCAACCATTTTGTTGGATCATATTGCCACCATTTCACACCATTACGATAATCGTATTGGAAAATATGGTGATAGTTATGATAACCCTCGCCCCATGTTGCAATGGCAAGAACAAAGTTATCACGTGCAGTATTTTCGTCAGTATAAGGACGTTTGCCCCACATATGGCAGAGTGAGTTGATAAAGAATGTTACATGGTGGCTAATGATTAAGCGGAGTAAACCACCTAAGAGTAATACGCCCCACATGTCACCTACAGCCCAACCCAGTGGAACTAAAATCGCAGCATGTACAGCAATCACAAGTGGAACATAATACTTGTCTTGGAACATAACCACTTTGTCATTCAACAAATCAGGTGCATTTTTATAATTTGATTCAGCAGCAGGATAATTACGTAACATCCAGCCAATATGAGCGTACCAAAAACCATTGTTAATCGAATACGGATCTTGATCCACATCATCCACATGGCGGTGATGTGTACGGTGACCAGAAGCCCAGAACAAAATACTGTTTTGAACAGCAAAAGTTCCCATGATCATCAAAATGATTTTAAGTGGTAAAGTCGCTTCGTATGCACGATGTGCCCACAAGCGATGATAACCTGCAGTAATACCTAAACTACTGAGACCGAGTAAAACGAATAAACTAATCCAAGCTGCCGCACTAAAATCGTGGTGGTAGGCATATAAAGGGATCGCAATTACTGCCACAAGAGGTAAAAAAACCAAGGCAAAAACACCGATCCAATTTATTGGGGCTTTGGGTAGGGGAGCATTCATCTCCAACAGCACTCCTAAGAACCTTAATCAGGTAAAGTTAAACGCATAGCTTCAGCATTTTTCTAGGCTATACTTTCACAGATATTATCATGGGCGAACATGTGTTCACTAGTATTAGTGTACATCTGTATTGTATAAAACAGTAACAGAATAAAACATGAATTCTAGCGGTTTGATCGAAAAAAATGAATGGTTAAAACGTCGTATTTAAATGTCACAATAGTGTAAGAATTTTTCTGTCTTATCCAATTTGATTTTTAGGGGGTTAGATAATTGATTCTCAAGTTAAATTTTAATTTTGGAACCCTCAAAAGTTCAAAATAAAATTCTACTTTATTGTGTTATTAAATGGATTTGAGTTATTGAATTTGCGCTAAGGCAAGCTGCATCATTTTTGGGAAATCAGTAATTAATCCATTGATCCCCAAATCTCTTAAATGCTTAGCGCGCTCAATATCATTGACGGTCCAAACACTGATGCCCAAACCTGCACGCTGAGTTGCTTGAATGAGCTCATCTGTTGCCAATTGATTCATCCATCCAATCTGGCAGCATCCCAGTTGTAATGCTTGTTCGATCGCACGTTGTTGGATGTCATCTTCAATCAGTAGACCACGTTTAAAACTTGAGTTTTGCTGTTGTAAGGCTTGATGTATTTTTAAATCAAAACTGGTAATCACTGCGACATTTTCAAAACCTCGCAGTTGTTTTTGTAATTCGATGATGAGTTGTTCAGCGTGTTGCAATGTTTCTACAGCTTTCACTTCAACTTCAATATGCTCAAAGTCCTGCATAATCTTTAGGCTTTGGCTTAAGGTAGGGGTAATTTGTTTTTCCCAATCCATCCAGATATTGGCTTGGTTATAGGCCGCTAATTCAGTGCTGTTTAAATCATACAGTGCTTGATCTATTCCGGTCGTTCTTAAAAAATTATCATCATGCATGATAATGAGTTCATCATCTTTTAATTGTCGAACATCGAATTCAACTGCACGGATACCTAAATCGTGAATATATTGAAATCCCGCTAAGGTATTTTCAGGTGCTTCACCACGCGCGCCACGATGTCCGATAATTCTCATAATGAACTCACATTCTCATTTTCATCTGTCTAGTAATCGTTTAAGTCTTACTTTTAGCAATAACTTGACTTTATCATACTGTTAAAAATTTACTTCTAGACAGTGATTTATCGTTAAATCGTATCATTGATGTTCTTTTGCCAAAGCACTTCACTACCACCTTCTGCACGTTGTAAGGTGCGTGAAGCAACAAAAAACCAGTCGGATAATCTGTTAATTAATTGTAGAGCAGTTGCTTGAATATTTTGATCACGACTGTGTACGGTCATTAAGCTGCGTTCTGCACGACGACATACAGCACGTGCTTGATGCGCATAGCTACATGCTAATGTTCCTGAAGGTAGAATAAAGTCCTTAAGCATTGGTAAGTCTTCATTCATTTTGTCGATTTCCTTTTCAAGAAATTCAACACAAACAGGTTGAAGCAAGTTGTAGTTAGGAATACAGACTTCACCACCTAAATCAAATAGCCAGTGTTGAATTAAACTCAGTGATTTATCCCAATCGGCTTTATCGACGATGTTACTCATTGAAATTTGTGAACGTAATACACCAACAATAGAATTTAGTTCATCTACATCACCGAGAGCGGTAATACGTAAGTCATCTTTCGCTACGCGAGAACCATCTCCTAATCCAGTGGTGCCTGAATCGCCTGTACGGGTATAAATTTTACTTAAACGATGTCCCATAATTTTGTCCTAGAGAAAAATGAAAAGATAAAGAATAAAAAAGGATAATGTCGGTCAAAACATTATCCATAAACTGCGCTGTTTTAGATATTTTTTTGGGTGTCGCTTTTAGTAGCGGAAAGTTACCCCTGCAGATGCAAGTCGACCACCGTTGATGTAGTAGTAACCATTACTGTATGAAGTTGTTTTGTATTCAACATCACCAATGTTTTGGATGTTTGTAAATAGTTTTACATTTGGATTTACATTCCAAAAAGCATTAACATCGACAGTAGCATAACCAGAAACTGTACTATTTTTAGGTCTAGATTTTGCAGAAAGTGATGTACTAATGCCATAAACTTCGTTCTGTATACCTGCTGTCAATGTTAGACTTTGACGCGAACGACGATTCAAGTCTTGATCTATCTCTTTGTCTTTAGGTTGTACATATGCATAAGAAAGATTAGTAAATAATTCATCATTTGCCCAATCTAAATTAAACTCACCACCTGTAAAGGTTGCTTTTTTGACATTGTATAATCTGCTTTCATATGTGATTGGATCTGTCACATACGTGATCAAATCATCAACCTCATTACGATATGCAGATAATCCTAGGCTTAACTGATCAGTAATTTTTTGATCTAAACCAATTTCATAAGAAATACTTTCTTCAGGCTTCAAATTTGGATTTCCACCCCAATTTAGCGCATAAAGGTCATTGTTGGTTGGAGCTCGAAATGCTGTACCAATATTGGTATAAATACTTGTTGCAGGTGAAATTTGATAGCGTGCAGCTGCTTGGCCTACTGTATGCGTGCCAAAGGTTTCGTGATCTTCTACACGTAAACCCAATTGAGTATGTAGTTTATTTGATTGGTATTGATGTTGTACAAAATAACCTGTGCTATCTACATCTTTGTTGTAATCCACACCATAGGCACCACTACCTGAAAGCACATCAGATTTTATATTTTTAGTGGCTACACCAGCTAAAATATTCTGAGTTGGGGTAAATTGCCATTTACTATACAGTTCAGCTTCTTTTGTCGTGTTATAAATAGCATCATGTGAATCATTTTGTTCTAAGTCATCTTTAAATTGTGACAAACGTGTATTAACTGACAGATTATCATTAATGTTGACACGACCTTTAATATTGATCACTTCATTTTTAAAATCTTGCGATATATTTTTTAATCCAATTAGATTCCAATTGGTGTCATTTATACCATCAATATAAGTCGCAGTCCCTTGATTTTGTGAATAATCTATAGAAGCAGCATAATGTTCTTTTTCGATACCTACTTTTGCACTTAAGCCTTTTTGATCATATGAGCCCGCTTTGACATGAGCATCTTTAAAATCTGTAACTTGAGTACCATCGGATTCTAAACGTTGTCCTCGGATTTGTGCATAAAAACCATTTTCTGCGAGATCAGCACCTACAACAGATTTATAGGTATTGTGTTCACCAATTTCACCTGTGATGAACGCACCCGTTTTTTCAGGAGTTTTTGAAATGAGTTGTACAACGCCTCCAATTGCATCTGTTCCATATAAGACTGATGCAGGGCCTTTTAGTACTTCAATCTGTTTGATATCAGTAGTATCAATAAAAGCTAATGATGCAGAACCAGCAGAACCTGTATTTAAACGAACACCATCACGGAGTACCAAAGTGTGAGTTGAATTAGTTCCACGTGTAAAGATAGAGGCTGCTTGACCATAACCACCATATTGCATCATATCAATAGAGGCATCACTCATAAGCAAATGCGGTAGTTCAGCAATTGGTGATTGTTCTAATATGTGTGGTTCAATAATTGAAATCCGTGCTGGCACATTTTCAATTTTTTCTTCAGAGCGAGTAGCAGTGATTACAATTGTATCAAGTTTCGAATTTGCTTCTGAATTTGAAGAAGTATCTGCAAAAGCAGGAGAAGATAACCCCATCGCAATAGCGACAGCACCTACAAGTGCAGTAGGTTTAAAAATAACAGACATGATATGCTCCATACATTCACTCCCCGTGAATGATTGAGTTTAAGGGCACAACAAGCTGGTATCCGGACTTAAATATAGAACCTAAAGCGATTCAGATTATTCCACCTTCCCACAAAACATTGCAGTGGTGTAAGTCTTTTGACTTATTAAAGAATAATATTTTCATTTTACCGTTGCGGGGGCAGTGTTGGACTTCCACCAACTTCCCAAAGCCTTAAGCTAGACTTGTTGCATTTGTGTGCAGTATAAAGTTTGTTTAGTGTATAAACAATGTAAAACAGATAATCCTATAGAACTTTAACGCAAGTGAATAAATTTGCTTTACAATGATTTGCTTAAAATACTGAAAAAATCAGTTTGGTCTGAACAAATTCGAGTTCAAAGCTATGCGTACCCGTGCCAAAATTTGTGGGATTACACGACCACAGGATATTCAAGCTGCTGTACAAGCAGGTGTGGATGCGATTGGTTTTGTGTTTTATGAACCTAGTCCACGTTATGTCACGATTGAATTGGCTCAGCAATTGGCACAACTTATTCCACCGTATATCAACATTGTTGGATTATTTGTCAATGCCAGCGCACAAGACATTGCACAAGTATTAGAACAAGTGCCTTTGGATATTATTCAGTTTCATGGTGATGAAACTGCACAACAATGCCAGCAGATCGCACAGTATAATAAGCGCCGTTGGTACAAAGCGATTCAGATTAAACCTGATGCAAAAAATTCAGATATTATTACGACAATTCAGCAATACCAACAGGCTGGCGCGAGTGCTATGCTTTTAGACGCATGGCATCCTGAACTGAAAGGAGGGACTGGACACAGTTTTGACTGGTCTCAATTCCCTAAACTCGATATTGCTTTAATTTTGGCAGGTGGTTTAAAACCTGAAAATATTGAAGACGCTATACAAACGACTCAAGCGTATGCAGTCGATGTCAGCGGAGGCGTAGAATCCGCAAAAGGTATCAAAGACCAACAACTCGTAGAACGATTTATGCAAGGAGTCCAACGTGGATCAGCAAAGTAATCAACAAAATAGTGTGATTGACTATACCCAATTCCCAGATCAAAACGGGCATTTCGGTATCCATGGCGGACGTTTTGTGTCAGAAACTTTAATGGCAGCTTTAGAGGATTTAGAGAAACTCTATTTCCGTATGAAAGATGATGCGCAGTTTCTGGCAGAATTCGACCGTGATCTCGCTTATTATGTCGGACGTCCTAGTCCGCTTTACTATGCTGAGCGATGGTCGAAAGAGTTGGGTGGTGCGCAAATTTATCTTAAACGTGAAGACTTAAATCATACAGGCTCACATAAGGTCAATAACACCATTGGTCAGGCGCTACTTGCGAAGCTTTCTGGCAAAAAACGTATTATTGCGGAAACGGGTGCAGGTCAACATGGTGTGGCAACTGCAACAATTGCCGCGCGTTTAGGTCTTGAGTGTGTGGTATTCATGGGTGCTGAAGACGTAAAACGTCAGGCCATGAATGTCTACCGTATGCGCTTGCTTGGCGCAACAGTTGTGCCTGTAGAAAGTGGTTCTAAAACATTAAAAGATGCCATGAACGAGGCGATGCGTGACTGGGTAACCAATGTAGATTCGACTTACTACGTGATTGGTACGGTTGCAGGTCCACATCCATATCCGCAATTGGTACGTGATTTCCAGTCGATTATTGGACGTGAAGCACGTAAACAAATTCAAGAGCAAGCAGGTCGTTTACCAGATGCTTTGGTTGCATGTGTCGGCGGTGGTTCAAATGCAATGGGCTTGTTCTATCCATTCTTAAATGATCAAGATGTTAAAATGTACGGTGTTGAAGCCGCAGGTTTAGGCATTGAAACAGGGAAACATTCTGCGCCATTAAATGCAGGCCATGTTGGCGTTTTACATGGTAACCGTACTTATTTAATGTCAGATGAGCAAGGTCAGATTATTGAAACACATTCAATCTCTGCAGGTTTGGATTATCCTGGTGTAGGTCCTGAACATAGTTTCTTAAAAGACATGCATCGTGTGAATTATGTGCCAATTAATGATACAGAAGCACTTCAAGGCTTCCGTGATTTGACTCATATTGAAGGGATTATTCCTGCATTGGAAAGTTCACATGCAATGGCTTATGTGACTAAACTCGCGCCAACAATGTCGAAGGATCAAATTATTATTGCGACGGTATCGGGTCGTGGTGACAAAGACTTAATGACTGTTGCACGTATTGATGGTGTTGAAATGGTCGAGATGTAATTCATCTTACTCGATCAATTTAAAAGCCTCTTTTATAGAGGCTTTTTTATTTCTGGACTAGACAGGATCATGGGGAAACTCTACAAAAAGCACATGGAAATCATGAGCTAAATTACCCAAAATTTACTGAAAATAATCGGTTAATTTTTAATATGCCTTTTTTACAACGGGTTCGAGCTGAACCTTTTCCTGAAAAAATTGCCTGGGGATGGAAAGACACATTTGCGATTTGTATCATCCCTTTAATTATTTTAAATGGTTTTATTTTAGAAAAAATATTTGGAATCTCGATAGCTGTTAGTCTGGGCGATACCATTTTAAGAGGCGTGCTGTTTATTTTAGTGTGCTACTTATATAAGGAAATGTTGCTTACGCATTGGCAAAAATATAAACAGGCCTTTTGGCGCTCAAGTGTCTTAGTGGTGGTTGGTGCAATCGTGCTACAAGTGGTGATCTCACTGACACGTCAGCTTTTACCCCTCGGGCCGAGTACACAAGAAAAAGACCTGATTGATCCTGAACATATTCCTTTTCTCAGTCTGTTGATCATTAGCTTGGGTCCACTATTTACTGCGCTTTTAGAAGATATTGTGTTTCGCTATACTTTATTGCAAAAGTTATTTATCCAACCGTGGTTATGGCGCATTGTACTGATTATATTGAACTCTATATTATTTGGTCTGATCCATTATCATAATTTTGATGGAAATTTAATCGCGACAATCAGCTTTATGAGTGCAGGTTTATTTTTAAATCTGATCTATTTGTGGACACGCAATATTTGGCATGTATTACTCATTCATTTTTTGAACAATGCCGTATTATCTGTGGGTGGGATTTTATTATTAAAACTTGTTCAAACATTAACTTAGTGACTTTAGTGACTGAATATGTCTAGTTTATTTATCGTTATGTTGGGTGGCCGTCATGCACGTGCCAATGTTGAAGTTCATGATGTGGTTCTTGCCGTAGGCGATTCACTTGAAGAGGTTTATCCTCAATTAAAAAATGCGTGGTTTGGTGAGCAACAGGGCTTACACATCGACGCATGGCAAAAATTACAGGCTTTAGTGTTTGAAAATAAGAAATATCAAATACATTTTACTGATGCGCAACCGAATGCATCAGATCAGAAGCTTTGGCTAATTAATTTAGGCGGCTATGATGCAAATGAGTTTGGTGAGTTACACCGCTATATCCTGATTGTTGCTCAAGATGCGATTGAAGCGAAAGCCAAGGGTAAACAGCATTTTGCAGGGCATTGGCAAAAACCACATACCGATCGAGTTTTAGAGGTAGATGATTGTCTGGCGATAGATCAGGTATATGGCCGTTATGTGCAATTGGTTGAAGTAGATTTGAATGCTGATTCTCATGCAGAGCTTGACCAAAGTGTTTGGGAGAATACCTATTTGATCATCTGAGTTGTCATCGCTTGATCTGCTTAAAAAGGGCGCTGTATTGCAGCCTTAAAAGATTAAGCGGATCTTAATTTTAAAAAATTGACATCAATCATTGCATTGCTCTCTCATAATCTAGTCAGTGTAACAACAGAAACTTCGCAATGTTTTCAACAAGTTTACATAGACTAAAAACTCAAACAAAACACTGCGGAGTGTGATCAATGAGCGGTTTATTAGACGAGTTAGGTAAAATTGCAGGTGCAGTGATTGCTGAGCAAAGTGTCGATACGTTAGATCCTGATGCTGGCTTTCTAGAAAAAGCAGCTGGCGCATTTGCAGGTTATGAAGCCGCAAAAATTGCCGAAGACAAACTAGAAAATAGTGATGAGCAGCAGAAAGCAGAGGATTAACTCAAGATCGCTAAACTCAGCTTTGGGCATTGATCTTAATCAATCCTGTGTACATATCAATAAGCTACAGGGTTGAATAAGTTCAGTATCGGGATGACAGCTGTGATCAAAGAGAGGGCATATTCGATATGCTCTTTTTATTATCTAAAATAAAGATAAGCAATGAAGAAAATCATCCATAACGTAATAAAAGCATGCTTTGCCCGTAAAGCATTGCCAATTCGATCTTTGCACAATGCTTATCAATAAAACCGCTATAAAATATGGAAAAAAAGCATTTCTTTGATAGATCAATACTCGTTATATTGTGCATCGTTATAATGAAACTACTAGCTGTACGCCATGTATTTATATACTGATTTCGATCAGCAACTGATCAATGAACGTGTTGCACAATTCCGTGATCAAACGGAACGTTATTTAGCTGGAAAACTCACTGAAGATGAGTATCGTCCATTACGATTACAAAATGGTTTATACGTACAGCGTTATGCGCCAATGCTACGTATTGCTGTACCTTACGGTTTAATGAACTCTAAACAATTACGTAAAGTTTCAGAGCTTGCCAAAGAATATGACCGTGGTTATGCACACGTTTCGACACGTCAGAACATTCAGTTTAACTGGCCTGCGCTAGAAAATGTGCCTGATATGCTAGAAGGTTTAGCTTCAGTTCAGATGCATGCGATTCAAACTTCAGGAAACTGTATCCGTAATACCACAACAGACCAATACGCTGGTGTTGTTGCTGGGGAAATTGCAGATCCACGCCCGACGTGTGAATTGATTCGTCAGTGGTCTACATTCCATCCTGAGTTTGCATTTTTACCACGTAAGTTCAAAATTGCAGTTTCTGCACTTGAAGAAATTGATCGTGCAGCAACTTCATTCCATGACATTGGGGTGTATTTAACTCGTAATGAAGTGGGTGAGTTGGGTTATAAAATCAAAGTGGGTGGTGGTCTAGGCCGTACACCTATTATTGGTTCTATGATTCGTGAGTGGTTGCCACGTGAAGATTTAATTGCTTATTTAGAAGCGGTTCTGCGTGTTTATAACTTGCATGGTCGCCGTGACAATAAATATAAAGCTCGTATTAAAATTTTGGTTAAAGCATTAACACCACAAGTTTTTGCTGAAAAAGTTGAAGCTGAATTTGCTGAAACAATTAAAACCTTGAAAGTTCAACCTGAAATTTTGCAAAAATTAGACGAAGAGTTTATGCCGTTTGATTATCAAAATTATACAGATGAAGATTTCAATGGCTTATTTGCTGAATATCCAAAGTTTAAACAGTGGTTCAATATCAATACCAATGCACATAAAGTTGCAGGCTATCGTATTGTCACTATTTCACTAAAACGTGCGGGTATTGCACCAGGTGATATGACTGTTGAAGAAATGAATTTGATTGCAGATCTTGCAGACAAATATACATTTGGTGAATTACGGACCACACACGAACAAAATATTTCCTTGGTCGATGTACCACAGAAAGATTTGTTTGAATTGTGGCAAACGCTTGAAAAGAATAATCTTGCTCGTGCACATATTGGTTTTATTACCGATATCATTTGCTGCCCAGGTGGTGATTTCTGTTCATTGGCAAATGCGAAATCTATTCCAATTTCTGAAGCCATTACACGCCGTTTTGATGATTTAGATACAGTCTATAATTTGGGTCATATCGACTTGAACATTTCAGGTTGTATGAATGCTTGTGGTCATCACCATGTTGGAAACATCGGTATTTTGGGTGTGGACAAAAAAGGTGCTGAATTCTATCAAATTACCTTAGGTGGAAATGCAGACCATGATGCTTCAATTGGTGATATTTTAGGACCATCATTTGCAGCAGAATCTGTACCTGACATTATTGATGAAATTTTAAATACTTATCTTGATCTTCGTAACGAGGGTGAAGAATTTATTGAAACTTATCGTCGAGTGGGTATTCAACCATTTAAGGAGCGTGCATATGCTTAATACCGCACTTCAAGTCCTCTCTAAAGATGGCACTGTTGCAGACAATACCTATCAAATCATTGCTGAAGATGGTGTATTGCCACAAGGTGATGTGTTGTTGACTGTTGAGCAGTTGGACCAGCTTGCGAATGTGACGGGGAAAAAAGCACTATTTCTTACCGTAGATGCTTCACCTGAAACCAATGCGTTTCCATTAGATCAGTTAGATGCGATCTTTATTGATTTTGCAGGTTTTAATGATGGTCGTGGTTATTCATTTGCTGCGTTGTTACGTCGCCAAGGCTACGCAGGCGATCTTCGTGCAACAGGCGATGTGTTTAAAGATGTTTTGAACTATATGAAGCGTTCTGGTTTCGATACTTTTGTTGTGAAAGAAGGTAAAGATATCCATGAGGCAGCAGCAGGTTTAGGTGATTTTACGTACCCTTACCAAGCATCTACAGCTGTACCAAAAGCGCATTATCAAACAGGTGCTTGATTGTTCTAAGTACTGATTTTGAAATGAAAGCCGAACGAAAGTTCGGCTTTTTATTGTTCTCAAGTTAAAGCTGGTGTAGCCATTGCTTATTATGAATATGATATGAACGATATAAATTGGTATTCGGCTTTATTTGTATCGTGCCCAAATCAACATTGATTCAACATAACATCATTAGGTAGTAAACCTTTCTCTGATTAAAACTATTGATAAAAATTTCATCGTTGCATTTTTGCAATGTTGTAGGCTGGAAAAGTCTATATATCTACAACAATGAACAGCAGATAATTAAACAAAGATGATTCATGGTGGATGAAATGTTAAATCAAACAATGGGTGACTTATCGCTACTCAAAGGCTGGAACGCAACTTTACCCAATACTGAAGTCATGCCTGTACTATTTTTGGGACATGGTTCACCCATGAATGCAATTCAAACCAATGATTTTACTCGTTCATGGAATCGTATTGGCGCTGAAATGAGCACACAACCGACAGCAATTTTATGTATTTCTGCACATTGGCTTACCCAAGGTGGTACTGCCGTCACTGCAATGCAACAACCGAAAACCATTCATGATTTTGGTCGTTTTCCTCAAGCTTTGTTTGATGTGCAATATCCTGCTACTGGAAATAAAGCTTTGGTTGAGGCAACAACTGAAACAATTCACAGTATAGAAATTCATCATGATCATAGTTGGGGATTAGATCACGGAACATGGGGCGTGTTATGTCATGTATTCCCACAAGCCAATATTCCTGTTGTTCAATTGAGTGTCGACTATAGTCAAGGTGCCCAATATCATTATGACTTGGCTAAACAATTAGCGCAGTTACGTCGTAAAGGGGTATTGATTGTTGCCAGTGGTAATCTCGTACATAACCTAAGCAAAATTGCCTTTGATAAATTTGATGATCATTATGGTTATGATTGGGCTTTAGAAGCTGATGCAAAGATGAAAAATTTCTTAGCCACGCATAACCATCAAGCTTTAATTGACTGGCAAAAGCAAGGTGCTGAGTTTTTATTGTCGATTCCCACACCTGATCATTATTATCCGATGTTATATGCCTTAGGCTTACAGGAAGAGAAAGATGAGTTACATATTTTTAATGATCAAGCCGTCGCTGGTTCATTAACCATGACCTCATTTCGACTTGATCAACATTAATTTTAGTTGTTAAAAATATAAAAGTTGGGTCTAAGGATTCAACTTTTATATTATTGGTAAAATTGTGTTAGTCGTATTTATTCTCTCAAGATAGAACGCTTTTAAGATCATTGCGCAATTTTCAAATATTGAGGTCTTACTTCCTTACAGAGCAGTTTAGATATCACTGAATCCATATGAAATTTAGAATAATGGCGAATTAATAAATTTATAGAAAAATGCTGTAGCTAATGATGGTTCTAACAGTAAAGGAAATAAGAAACCATAGATTGCACCAGCAATATGCGCGCGGTGGTCGATTAATGGCGAATGTCCTGAACGGATTGCATACAGGCTATAGCATAAATAAATCGTGCCAAAAATAATCGCGGGCACAGGTAAAATATAGATATAAATCATGCCCCAAGGGTTAAATAGAATCGCACTAAATAATACTGCATTAACGGCACCCGAAGCCCCTAAACTTCGATAGGAATTTAGGGTTCGATTATGCAAATAGCTGGGAATCGCAGCAATGATGATAGCACTACAATAAAATAAGACAAAGCCCATACCACTTAAGTAATCACGGAAAAACCATTCAACATTTCGTCCAAAGAAGTACAAGGTAAACATATTGAAAAATAGATGCATACCATCTTTATGGATAAAACCATGGGTTAAAAAGCGATCATATTGACCATGCTTAATCGCTGAAACATTGAAAATCAAACGATTCATTACATTGCGTTGCTGCCAAGCAATAAAAGAAATCGCAAGTGTGATTAAAATAATCAGAAGGGTATGGGTAAGACCAGTGATCATATTGTTATAAATGACGTTGTTATCGTAATAGCAATATAACCTATATCATTGTCAATCAATAGGCTATCGCAATATTCTGTTCATTATCCTTCACTCAGTTGACAGTTCACCATCCAGCGAATACCAAACTGATCGGTGAAAGCACCATATAAAGCACCCCAAAATGTAGGTTCTAGTGCCATTTCAATATGACCATTGGTAGAGAGTGCTGTAAATAATCGCTGAGCTTCATCCGCTTCGTGAGCTTCTAAGTTGATCGAAATATAATGGTTGGTGCCTTTGCTGAATGGTGCACTATTAGGTGCACAGAACTGCTCGCTGGTGTCTGAACCCATCAGTACGGTAAACTCATTAATCGGTAAAGAAACATGTAAAATATAGTTTTTCTCTTGGTCTGGCACTTGGACATCGGGCAGTTCGGAATAACGTTTTAAAAATGAAAATTCACCGCCAAAAACAGATTTATAAAAATTAAAAGCAGCTTCGGTCTGACCTTCAAAGTTTAAATAGTGATTAAGTTGCATTGTGATTGTCCATTTTGTTGTTTTGAAGTGATTAATTTATCAGCTGATGGTTTAAAACTTGATGAATATTTTGTAATTGAAAACAAAAATCCCTCAATCATAAATGAGGGACTTTTGTTTTCTAGGTTATCGCTTTGGTCTGCTTAAAGCTGTTTATCTTGTTGTTGCTCTAATTTTAAATCCTGTTTATTGGCATAACCATCAATATCTTCATTTTGAAGAACTTCATTTGGATTTGGACGATCTACAAAGCCAATTTTAGGTACAGGGATTTCAATCTGATTTTCCACAAAACGATTGCGGATTAACTCATGAATTTCATCTTTGACTTGTAGATAGTTTGCTTGCATACACCACAGCGCAAATAAAATTTCAATGGAGGATTCTCCAAAGGCAGAAACAGTTACACGCGGTTTAGGATCTGCTAATACCAACGGGTAATCGTTGGCAACATCAATTAAAACTTCACGAACTTTATTGATGTTCTCATTAAAGTTAATTGCAACCGTAATCGACAATCGCCGTATCGGGAATTTTGATAGGTTATGTACGGGGGCGCGAATCAATTGCTCATTGGGGAGGCGCACATAGACATTGTCCATAGTCAAAAGTTTCACTGAAAGTAAGTCAATCGAAATCACTTCACCTTCAATAGTATGTCCACGAATCAGGGTGATTTGAATCGTATCGCCAACTTCAAATGAACCTTCGCCAATTAAAAATAAGCCACTGATTAAATTTGATGCAGAAGTTTGTGAGGCAAAACCCAATGCAACAGTTAAAATCCCTGCTGCGCCTAAAAATACGCTGAGTTTAAAGCCTGCTTCTTTTAAGCTGGCAATCACAAACAGTAAGAAAATAAAATAAAAAATACCTCTACGCCAAACCAAACGTTGATGCGCATTAAAGCGCGCGCCTATGGTACGGATAAAGGTATTGGAAATGACACGTGCCAGTACAAAACCCACAAAGCAGAGGATCAGAGCAACAGCAATTTCACTTAAGCGGTCGACATTTACATTGGTAAAGATGCCTTTTAGGCTATTGGCAATGTCTTTGGGAATATTGGATTCAGCCATTTTTACCTCATCCCTTAGAAAAATGAATCAAACATATTGAACAAAGCGCCACCTGGTGAGCGTGGCGGATGTACATAAATCACTTCGCCGGCCAAAGGTGGTGTACGATTTTCAATTCTTACACGGGCAGGGCGGTCATTGCCTTCATACACGACCTTGATTTGTGATGTCCATAAACGTCCTGTACTTTCACTATAAAATAAAGGTAGCGCAGGAACAGGCACATTCATACGGTCAAATCGAAGCTGATGACTACTGACATTGTGGAAATCAATCGGTGTTACTGCACGAAAGGCACGTGGACGTAATAAATTTAATTCGGTACGACCATCGACTGAGGTGGCATAACACATTTCGCCTGTGCGGTGATCAGGGCCAAACCATGTATCCTTAGGTAAAATTACAGGAATATCAAATAAGGGTTCTTTTTGGGCTTGCACAAAACCTGAAATCCACAGTGGTGTACTGATATAGAGTGTGCCGCGTTGGCCTGCCGGAATATAAATTGGATCGACAGGACGAATCACCACAGAGCGATCGGCTAAACGGGGCATAAGTTGAAATGCTTTATGGGTCTCGCGAAACATATAGCGTTCAACATGTACAGGTTCAGGAAAACCAAAGTTTACATCATGGATTTTATGCCATTGCTGCTCATAGTCATATTGGAATTTTGGACGATAATATTCCAAGCGCCATTCTTGTAAACCACGAGTAATGCGCATCATCATAGAACCAAATTGCCATGCTTTGGATTGGTTCAATTCAAACAGTTGTTCTCCCCACCACTTTAAATCAGGGAGTTCTGGTTCCAGATGTTCTTTCTTCTTAGACAAATGTGTTTATCCCATTCATAAAATCATCATCAAATCTTTAACAAACAGACTTCACGCTGTCATGAGCATAGAGTACACTCAAAGCAATTTAAATCATTAATATAAGTTGTAATGCAAGTTCTCAAACAATTACAAATACCATATAGTTTTGCAAAACGGCATGGAGTGCTGTTGCGTTATGAAGGTGATCAAGTTTTTATTGTTCGCCGTCAGGATACCGCACAAATTGCGATTCAGGAAGCCCGCCGCTATCTCGGTCGTACAGCACAACATCAATTATGTAATGAAACTGAGTTTAATCACATGCTCAGTTCAAGCTATGCTGGTGAAACGGGCGAATCGCAACAGGTTGCAGCTGGTCTTGAAGATCACCCTGATCTATTGAGTCTGGCCGATCAGATTCCTGAAACTGAAGATTTGATGGATCAGGAAGATGATGCTCCAATCGTGCGACTCATCAATGCTTTATTGTCTGAAGCGATTCGAGTCGGGGCTTCTGATATTCATATTGAAGCTTTTGAAAAGAAATTATCTGTTCGCTTACGGGTAGATGGGCAATTGCGTGAAATCGTACAGCCTCGTCGTGAACTTGCGCCATTGTTGGTATCGCGTATTAAAGTCATGGCAAAACTCGATATTGCAGAAAAACGTATTCCACAAGATGGTCGTATTTCTTTACGTCTTGCAGGACGTGAGGTGGATGTCCGTGTTTCGACCTTGCCATCGTCGCATGGTGAACGTGTCGTTATGCGTTTGTTGGATAAACAAGCGGGTCGACTCAACATGACTCATTTGGGTTTAATGAAGCCTGACTATGAGCGTTTAACGCAATTGGTTCATCGTCCACATGGCATTATTCTAGTCACTGGCCCTACAGGTTCGGGTAAAACGACGACTTTGTATGCCGCGCTTTCTGATTTGAATGATGGTTCTAAAAATATCCTCACTGCTGAAGATCCAATTGAGTATCAACTTGAAGGGATTGGGCAGACTCAAGTGAATACCAAAGTAGATATGACTTTTGCCCGTGCGTTAAAAGCCATGCTGCGTCAAGATCCAGATGTGGTGATGGTGGGTGAGATTCGTGATTTGGAAACGGCTGAAATCGCAGTTCAAGCGTCTTTAACAGGTCACTTGGTTTTATCTACGCTGCATACCAATACGGCAATTGGTGCTGTGACCCGTTTAAAAGATATGGGGATTGAACCCTTCTTATTATCCAGTTCATTGATTGGGGTAATTGCCCAGCGTTTAGTTCGGACATTGTGTTCTCATTGTCATACATGGCGTGAAGCAGATGACTTTGAAAAAGATGTGTTTAAACCTGTGAGTTTAGAATCGAATTTAAAACTGCCTGTGCCGAATGGTTGTGATTTTTGTTCCCATACGGGCTTTACAGGACGTACTGCGATTTATGAAATTGTACCGATTGATGAGCAGATGCGCCGTTTGATTCATGGTAATGCAGCAGAATATGAGCTTGAAGAATATGCACGTAAAGATGCAGGCTCAATTCGAGATGATGGTTTACGTAAAGTATTGGCGGGTAAAACCACAATGGAAGAGGTTTTACGTGTCACCAATGAAGCGGCTGAGTAAGCCTGATTCTTTAATAGTTTATATGTTATTTCCTAGCCCTTAATAATCGTTTATCAAAATAGATATTTAGCTAAAGCAGCTTTTTTTGATAAGTATTTATTTAGGGTATGGAAATTTATGTTTGGATTTTCGTCATCTCTAAATGAAAATCATCCTTGTTATGTTAACTTTTTTGTTCTTCAAATCTAAAATAATATGGAAATAGATCAGAATCATCTTTTGTACATTTCATAAAATGCCTAAAAACAGTTAATTCCACTGCCTCATTTAGTTCTAAGTCCTGTTGATTTAACTCTTCCATGAGTTCTATTGTTGGAGAGTTTAGGTTAAATTTCCCTGTTACGTTATAGATGTAAGAGTTTTCTGTTTCAATATCTAATCTTAAATCGGTTCTCCATTGTGAATTACTTCCCCATCCTTGAGATAAGTCAAAGTATTTTCTATTTTTACGTCTGAATGCCCAATAAATTGAAGCCTTGTTTATTAAGTTTAAATTGAATTTATCTGGATTGAGTAAAATTTTCACACCAGCTTTTTTTATCATTAAATTATTTAGTTTTACAGCAGGAAAGTTACACTCAATAATTTCGAAATCATTCATTCCTATTTGTGCTTCTATTATTTCACAATTAAAAGGTTTGAATGAAAAGGGTGTAGTTATTTCAAGACCAAGAAGGTTATTAAATTCAATGTATTCTGCTACTGTAATTCTTGGTCCTTTCCAATCAGAATCATCAGCATCATTGTCAGTTTGAAAAGGAAGTGTCAGTAGGTCTAATACACGAGATAATGCATAAAGCTCCCAAATATCTTCTTGCAATAATTCATTTTTTCTACCACTTATTTTGTTGGATATATTCGAAATATAATTCTTATAGTCATTTTCAACAATCCATTTTTTAATTACAGATTCAAAAAAATCTTCAGCTTTAAAGTCTAATATTGTTTCAAAGTATAAAATTTTTTCAAAGTCTAATATTTTAAAATATAAATCTTTAATACTAAGTGCCATTGTTTACCCTAAGATTTAGATACATAAAATTATACAGAACATTTTTTTAGCGAATAAATATACTTGGGTGAAAATTCAAACTGATTTAAATAGCTTTGTAAATTACCCCTACCTAAAAATAAATTTATACTTCTAGGTAGGTTTTATCATAACATTAAACAATTACATTTAATGTCACATCAATATTGCCACGAGTCGCATTTGAATATGGACAAACGATATGTGCAGCATCTACTAATTTCTGTGCTTCTTCTTGCTCTAAACCTTCTAAATGAATATTTAAAGTCACTTGAATACCAAAACCAGTAGCGATTGGACCAATACCAACATCACCTTCGATAAAAACATCAGGGGTAATTTTTAAATGATCACGATTCGCAACAAACTTCATCGCACCAAGGAAGCAAGCAGAATAACCTGCTGCAAAAAGTTGTTCAGGATTGGTACCACCACCAGCACCACCCATTTCTTTAGGCACTGCTAATTTAACATCTAAAATTCCGTCTGATGATGTTGCACGACCATCACGACCGCCAGTTGCTTTTGCATGTGCTGTATAAACCACTTTTTCTAAAGACATCGGAAATCATCCATTTTTGATTGTGTTCAATTATATCGTATACGATATAAATATTTAAACAAGTAGCGTTTGTGTAAAATTTGATAACTTTATTTTGAAATGTTTTCGCGTAAATTTGAAAGAAGATCTTTCAATTGAGTAATGCTGTCTAAGTCACAGGCACTGGCTTGAGCAACTTGTAACGGAATATCCACGGCTTTTAATTTTAGCGCATGGCCCTGAGCAGTGAGGCTAATAATTACTTGACGTTCATCTTTCGTAGAACGTTCGCGGTTAACAATACCATTACTTTGTAATTTTTTGAGTAAGGGGGTAAGTGTAGATGATTCTAAAAAGAGTTTTTCACCGATTTCAGATACAGTTAGACCATCTTTTTCCCAAAGCACTAACATAACTAAATACTGTGGATAGGTCAGTCCTAGTGGTGTGAGTAATTTACGATAAAGTTGATTTAATGCTAAGTTTGTAGAGTAAACAAGAAAGCAGAGTTGATGATCAAGATTTAAGTTTGAATAGTCTTGTTGCATGCTTGTCTCGTGAAGATATTACGCCTCACAAGTATAACGTTGTTTTGTCTCGTTCAGGAAATAAAAGTCATTAATGGCAATACAGGCTTAGAATGACATCAATTTGCGATGTTGCATTAAAGGCATTGATTCACGAATTGAGCGCTGCTCATTCAAATCAAAAGGTACCGTCATCAATTGCGCACCTTCTGCATCTGTAATGGCTAAAATCTGCCCACGACTATTGGTTGAGCCAGCATGTCCCCAGGTTTGACGTTTTTCACCATGCCAACCTTGTTGTGCTGCACCTAAAACATGACATTGGCTGTCCATCGCACGTGCTTGAAGTAATAACTGCCAATGTATTTGACCTGTGGTATAGGTAAATGCAGCTGGTGCAGTCAAAATATTTGCACCTTGCGCTCTCAAGGTGAGTGCAAGTTCTGGAAAGCGTAAGTCGTAGCAAACCATCAAACCGATTTGTCCAAAAGGTGTTTTCGCGACAACAACATCACTGCCTGGTTCAAAAAACTGAGATTCTTGATACCCACCAACAGCATCACCCACTTGTACATCAAATAAGTGAATTTTGTCATAACGAGCTTCAGTACCTTCTGGACTGATACATAGGCTGACAGTACGAACTCGACCGTCAGCAATAATTGAACCATCTGGACGGAAAGGGCAAGGTAAAGTCCCTGCAACAATCCATATTTGATAATGGTGTGCTAAGTTTTCTAAACGCTTTTGAATTTCTTCAAAACGTGCAGCAGTTTCCCGTTGTTTACCTGCGGCAAAGCAGACAAAATTTTCAGGAAACACAATCAAAGAAGCTCCATCAGCTTTACTTTGTTGTATCAACGACTCAATCACACTGAAGTTTGCTTCAATGTCATTTTGAGAGTTCATTTGAACAACGGAAAGTAAAGTCATGGGCTATCCCTGATAAAGCAATTTTGAAATTATTAAGCGTTTTGCTGGTTTGAAGATACACATTCCATTGTATCTTGCTGCTTTTCAAGTTGTTTAACTAATGGCTCGAACATATTTTGGTTGTTTTCATTGAGCTTCATTAATGTTTTGTGTGCATCGAGAACGGTACACAGCATTGTGCTGTGATTAACGTTATCGTCAATCAAAGCATTGGTGCACACTTGAGGGTCACCACAGTAATTTAAAATGACAAAAACCTGCCCTAAGCCCATGCTATTGGCTAGAGTGGTAATATCTGGATTTGTGGACAGCATCACCGCTTGGATGTGGTGTACTTGTTTCAACTTTAAGCCAAGCTTGGCAAGTATTCCAAGAACTGTACTATCAATAAATGTGGTTTGGGTTAAATCAACAATTGCGCCAATGACGTTTTTCTGTTGTTCAATCCTTGCCAAAAGTTTGTCTAAACTAATACAAGATTGGGCTCGCACTTCACCAATAAGTTTGAAAATATGCGTTCCATTCAAGCTTGCATATTCAACATGACCTGTTGACATATAAATGCCATTTGCAGAGAAGGATAGGAAAATTATCACATAGCGCAAGTCTATACTCAAGCGTTTGCGTATAGGTTATTAGTCTAATTTATTATATGTATTTGATTATGTTGTTAATTCATTCTGCGGAGACTGAGGATTGCAATGTCATCTGCTACATGTTCTGGTGCGCGGAATGATTGATTTTGCAAATGATAGACCAATTGTGAGAACTGTTCATTCAAACCACCTGAGAATGGTTCAAGGGCACCATCAGAACAAATAATGAACCGCGCATGCTTGGTTAAGGTACATTGGAATTCTTCAACCTCTAAATCTTCTGTGAGTCCTAAAGGAAAACTGCTGGTATTTAAGACACGAGGGGCTTGGTTGGGCTCAAAAATGATGGGGGGAGGGTAATGCCCCGCACTTGACCATTTTAAAGCATGTGTTTCTAGATTTAGAATTCCAGCTAACATCGTGATATGTTTTTCAATATTTTCTTGAACCAGCATACCATTGAGTTTTTTAATCAACTCCCTTGGTGTTTTCGAGCGACCATGAAAGGCAGCCATCCAAGATGTCAGTAACGAGCTGGTTACACCATGTCCTGACACATCAGCCAAATAGAACATGATCTCTTTATCACTGATTTTCCAGTAGTCATACCAATCACCAGACAAATATGCTGAAGGCTGGAAAAGCGTCTCAACTTTATAGTTTTGTAGTTCAATTGGATTTGGAAGAAGTTTCTTTTGTAGTTCTGCGGCAGATGGTAAATCACGGCTATCTTGATTACGTTTATATTGCGCATCAATTTTTAATAAAGAATCTTCAAGATTGGCTGGAAGCTTGGTCCAGATCCAACCAGCAAGAGCGCCAAGTTCCCATGCTTGAGAAAGTTCGCTTCCTTCATTTTCTTGTGCAATGACAATGGTAGGCAAAGCCCATTGGTATTGTAAAAAATCGTGGACGTCTGCAATTGCAATAATTGTTGGATCATAACGATGAATGTCTTCAATGGTAATCATCTGCAAGCTAGGAAGCGTATCTAATACTTGTTCTAAGCTTGAAATTTGGCGACTGGGTTGAATGAAATACATAGAAGAAATGAATGATCCTTAATCGGTATAAAAGCATTATCCAGTAGATTTACTATAGATGACACCACAATGCTAGTAAAACCATATGAATTACTAGCAAATAAGTTTAACAAAATATTGTGGTTATTTGTCTGCGTTTGTATCAGCAGGACTATTGCTATCATCCTCGTCATCATCTACAAACGCGACAGCTTCCTGTCCACGGCCTTTTTTCTCAGCGATTTGGAATGCTAAACGTTGTAAATAGATATCGCGAATTGCTGAGTAACGATCACCTTGCAATACACTTTCAACATCTAGAAGTTTAGAACGAGTATTAATCCCACCTAAAGTACGATTACCCCAGATTAAACCTGTTTGATGGTTATTATCCATTGGGTAAGTAAGCGGATTGGCATAACCTTCAGCAACATAATCAGCTGAGTGACGAAGGGTACTTGGTCCTAAAATAGGCAGCATCACATAAGGACCACTTGGAATACCGTAGTAACCTAATGTTGTACCCAAGCTTTCTTCTTCAGTTGCTAAACCTAAGCGAGTTGCAGGATCGGCTAAACCTAGAGAGGTGACTGTGTTAATAGTAAAACGACCTAAGGACTTTGCTGCACGGCTAAAGCGTCCTTGAGCAAGTTGGTTGACCGCATTCCATGGTTCACTTAAGTTTTTACGAAATAAACTATATGAGGAACGTACATCACCTGGCACTTTCTCTTTGTACTGAACTGCGATAGGTCGAGCTACATTACGGTCGATCATGTCATTAAACGCATAAATTTCACGGTTCAATGGTTGAAGTGGATCTTTTACAGCATCTGGTTGAGCTGCATTGGCATTCACTTTTAAGTCATTTTTTGTGATGTTTTTAAGCTCTTTAAGCGCTTCGATTCTTGGATGTTTTGACGTTGCTTCGTTTTCTAGTGTCGAAGAATTCTCTTGAGACGACTTATCATCTGAAACAGAGTCTGTAGAAACCGCATTGTCAGAATTCTCTTGAGTAGATAATTCGTCTTGAGCAAATACATGGCTAGTCAGACCAATGCTAAGTAAACAAGCCCAGAGTACATGATAAGGACGCATAGAATTCCTTGAAATATTCTTAAAGTAAAAGTAGTCAATAACGATATAGCTATATTAAAGACTTCATAATCGTATTCTAACAGCAGTTATTACATATGTATTAAAGCAAATTTGATTAAAAAGTGTGAATAAATATGATAAACGAACAATATTTGTTCGAACAATTAAAATAATTAAAAAAAGGGGTTGTGTTGGGTAAGGAATGCTGTAGAATGCACATCCATCGGCGGCGATGTTAAATAAAACTTCTGATAAATCAGGCACTTGATTGAGTTGTTAAGATTTCGAATTGAGATTTTAAGATGAGATTAGAGTTGGGTTTGTTAGAAAAAATAATTAACATTATTGATTGACTTTTTGGAGATAGAGAGTAGTATAGCCGACCTAGCTTGATGCTGACGAAGCATTGAGAAGATCATTAAGAGAATATGAAGAACAACTTGTGTGGATTTTTACTGATTGATTGATCGAAATATTATCATTGATTGATTGGTTTAAATTACTCGAAGTTTATTTGAGAGAATTTGTCAGTACATTGATGAGCCAGAATTGTGACCTTAAGTCACTAATGATTTTTAACTGAAGAGTTTGATCATGGCTCAGATTGAACGCTGGCGGCAGGCTTAACACATGCAAGTCGAGCGGGGGAGATTGCTTCGGTAATTGACCTAGCGGCGGACGGGTGAGTAATACTTAGGAATCTGCCTATTAATGGGGGACAACATCTCGAAAGGGATGCTAATACCGCATACGCCCTACGGGGGAAAGCAGGGGATCACTTGTGACCTTGCGTTAATAGATGAGCCTAAGTCGGATTAGCTAGTTGGTGGGGTAAAGGCCTACCAAGGCGACGATCTGTAGCGGGTCTGAGAGGATGATCCGCCACACTGGGACTGAGACACGGCCCAGACTCCTACGGGAGGCAGCAGTGGGGAATATTGGACAATGGGGGGAACCCTGATCCAGCCATGCCGCGTGTGTGAAGAAGGCCTTATGGTTGTAAAGCACTTTAAGCGAGGAGGAGGCTCTCTTGGTTAATACCCAAGATGAGTGGAGGTTACTCGCAGAATAAGCACCGGCTAACTCTGTGCCAGCAGCCGCGGTAATACAGAGGGTGCGAGCGTTAATCGGATTTACTGGGCGTAAAGCGTGCGTAGGCGGCTTTTTAAGTCGGATGTGAAATCCCCGAGCTTAACTTGGGAATTGCATTCGATACTGGGAAGCTAGAGTATGGGAGAGGATGGTAGAATTCCAGGTGTAGCGGTGAAATGCGTAGAGATCTGGAGGAATACCGATGGCGAAGGCAGCCATCTGGCCTAATACTGACGCTGAGGTACGAAAGCATGGGGAGCAAACAGGATTAGATACCCTGGTAGTCCATGCCGTAAACGATGTCTACTAGCCGTTGGGGCCTTTGAGGCTTTAGTGGCGCAGCTAACGCGATAAGTAGACCGCCTGGGGAGTACGGTCGCAAGACTAAAACTCAAATGAATTGACGGGGGCCCGCACAAGCGGTGGAGCATGTGGTTTAATTCGATGCAACGCGAAGAACCTTACCTGGTCTTGACATAGTAAGAACTTTCCAGAGATGGATTGGTGCCTTCGGGAACTTACATACAGGTGCTGCATGGCTGTCGTCAGCTCGTGTCGTGAGATGTTGGGTTAAGTCCCGCAACGAGCGCAACCCTTTTCCTTATTTGCCAGCACTTCGGGTGGGAACTTTAAGGATACTGCCAGTGACAAACTGGAGGAAGGCGGGGACGACGTCAAGTCATCATGGCCCTTACGACCAGGGCTACACACGTGCTACAATGGTCGGTACAAAGGGTTGCTACCTAGCGATAGGATGCTAATCTCAAAAAGCCGATCGTAGTCCGGATTGGAGTCTGCAACTCGACTCCATGAAGTCGGAATCGCTAGTAATCGCGGATCAGAATGCCGCGGTGAATACGTTCCCGGGCCTTGTACACACCGCCCGTCACACCATGGGAGTTTGTTGCACCAGAAGTAGGTAGTCTAACCGTAAGGAGGACGCTTACCACGGTGTGGCCGATGACTGGGGTGAAGTCGTAACAAGGTAGCCGTAGGGGAACCTGCGGCTGGATCACCTCCTTAACGAAAGATTGACGATTGGTAAGAATCCACAACAAGTTGTTCTTCATTGATGTATCTGAGGGTCTGTAGCTCAGTTGGTTAGAGCACACGCTTGATAAGCGTGGGGTCACAAGTTCAAGTCTTGTCAGACCCACCAAGTCTACTGAACACAGAAGAGCAGATATATTAAGATCTTAAGCTGGGGACTTAGCTTAGTTGGTAGAGCGCCTGCTTTGCACGCAGGAGGTCAACGGTTCGACTCCGTTAGTCTCCACCACTAATTAAAGACTAAGTGATTACAGAACTTAGTAAGCTGATAGCTTATTAAGTTCTGTGATTTATCACAGTTAACTACTCGCTGACGAGGCGGTAGTGAATCATTAACAGAATATATTTGAGTTGAAATAATTGTTTAAACTCGTTTTAGTTGATGTTAGCAAGCAATTGTTAATGTTGAGTGAAATGAGCACTAGCGATAAAACTGAATCAAGCGTTTTGGTATATGAATTAAATTGAAGCTGTATAGTGATTAAATTCACAGGCAACAAATAGAAGTGATTAAGTTCACATTGTTGATCCTCCTTGTAGGGATTAACGACTGTTTGGGGTTGTATAGTCAAGTAATTAAGTGCATGTGGTGGATGCCTTGGCAGTCAGAGGCGATGAAAGACGTAATAGCCTGCGATAAGCTTCGGGGAGGCGGCAAATATCCTGTGATCCGGAGATTTCTGAATGGGGAAACCCACTTACCATAAGGTAGGTATCGCATGATGAATACATAGTCATGCGAGGCGAACGAGGGGAAGTGAAACATCTCAGTACCCTTAGGAAAAGAAATCAATTGAGATTCCCTCAGTAGCGGCGAGCGAACGGGGATCAGCCCATTAAGTTATATGTGTTTTAGCGGAAAGCTCTGGGAAGTGCTACCGTAGAGGGTGATAGTCCCGTACACGAAAGGGCACATATAATGATGACGAGTAGGGCGAGGCACGTGAAACCTTGTCTGAATATGGGGGGACCATCCTCCAAGGCTAAATACTCCTGACTGACCGATAGTGAACCAGTACCGTGAGGGAAAGGCGAAAAGAACCCCTGTGAGGGGAGTGAAATAGATCCTGAAACCGCATGCATACAAGCAGTGGGAGCCGACTTGTTCGGTGACTGCGTACCTTTTGTATAATGGGTCAGCGACTTATATTCAGTAGCAAGGTTAACCGCATAGGGGAGCCGTAGAGAAATCGAGTCTTAATAGGGCGTTTAGTTGCTGGGTATAGACCCGAAACCGGGTGATCTATCCATGAGCAGGTTGAAGGTTGGGTAACACTAACTGGAGGACCGAACCCACTGTCGTTGAAAAGCCAGGGGATGACTTGTGGATAGGGGTGAAAGGCTAATCAAACTCGGTGATAGCTGGTTCTCCCCGAAAGCTATTTAGGTAGCGCCTCGGACGAATACCATAGGGGGTAGAGCACTGTTTCGGCTAGGGGGTCATCCCGACTTACCAAACCGATGCAAACTCCGAATACCTATGAGTACTATCCGGGAGACAGACTGCGGGTGCTAACGTCCGTAGTCAAGAGGAAAACAATCCAGACCGCCAGCTAAGGCCCCCAAATTATAGTTAAGTGGGAAACGATGTGGGAAGGCATAGACAGCTAGGAGGTTGGCTTAGAAGCAGCCACCCTTTAAAGAAAGCGTAATAGCTCACTAGTCGAGTCGGCCTGCGCGGAAGATGTAACGGGGCTAAAACTATATGCCGAAGCTGCGGATGTATACTATGTATACGTGGTAGGGGAGCGTTCTGTAAGCCGATGAAGGTGTATTGAGAAGTATGCTGGAGGTATCAGAAGTGCGAATGCTGACGTGAGTAACGACAAAACGGGTGAAAAACCCGTTCGCTGAAAGACCAAGGGTTCCAGTCCAACGTTAATCGGGGCTGGGTGAGTCGACCCCTAAGGCGAGGCCGAGAGGCGTAGTCGATGGGAAATTGGTTAATATTCCAATACTTCTGTGTAATGCGATGAGAGGACGGAGAAAGTTAAGTCAGCCTGGCGTTGGTTGTCCAGGTGAAAGGCAGTAGGCATGCATCTTAGGCAAATCCGGGGTGCTCTATGCTGAGAGCTGATAGCAAGCTAGTTTACTAGCGAAGTGGCTGATACTATGCTTCCAGGAAAAGTCTCTAAGCTTCAGTTACACAGGAATCGTACCCTAAACCGACACAGGTGGTCAGGTCGAGTAGACCAAAGCGCTTGAGAGAACTCTGCTGAAGGAACTAGGCAAAATGGTACCGTAACTTCGGGAGAAGGTACGCTGCTGACGGTGATAGGACTTGCTCCTTGAGCTATTGGCAGCCACAGAAACCAGGCCCCTGCAACTGTTTATTAAAAACATAGCACTCTGCAAACACGAAAGTGGACGTATAGGGTGTGATGCCTGCCCGGTGCTGGAAGGTTAATTGATGGGGTTAGCGTAAGCGAAGCTCTTGATCGAAGCCCCAGTAAACGGCGGCCGTAACTATAACGGTCCTAAGGTAGCGAAATTCCTTGTCGGGTAAGTTCCGACCTGCACGAATGGCATAATGATGGGGGCGCTGTCTCCAGCAGAGGCTCAGTGAAATCGAAATCGCCGTGAAGATGCGGTGTACCCGCGGCTAGACGGAAAGACCCCGTGAACCTTTACTGCAGCTTGACATTGAACTTTGATCTTACTTGTGTAGGATAGGTGGGAGGCTTTGAAGTAGTGACGCCAGTTGCTATGGAGCCATCCTTGAAATACCACCCTGGTAATATTGAGGTTCTAACTCTGTCCCGTTATCCGGGACGAGGACCATGTCTGGTGGGTAGTTTGACTGGGGCGGTCTCCTCCTAAAGAGTAACGGAGGAGTACGAAGGTGCGCTCAGCGTGGTCGGAAATCACGCGTAGAGTATAAAGGCAAAAGCGCGCTTAACTGCGAGACCCACAAGTCGAGCAGGTACGAAAGTAGGTCTTAGTGATCCGGTGGTTCTGTATGGAAGGGCCATCGCTCAACGGATAAAAGGTACTCTGGGGATAACAGGCTGATACCGCCCAAGAGTTCATATCGACGGCGGTGTTTGGCACCTCGATGTCCGCTTATCTGATCCTGGGGCTGAAGCAGGTCCCAAGGGTATGGCTGTTCGCCATTTAAAGAGGTACGCGAGCTGGGTTTAGAACGTCGTGAGACAGTTCGGTCCCTATCTACCGTGGGCGTTGGAAATTTGAGAGGATCTGCTCCTAGTACGAGAGGACCAGAGTGGACGAACCTCTGGTGTACCGGTTGTGACGCCAGTCGCATCGCCGGGTAGCTATGTTCGGAAGGGATAACCGCTGAAAGCATCTAAGCGGGAAGCCTACCTCAAGATAAGATTTCCCTAGGACTTTATGTCCTCTAAAGAGCCGTTGAAGACTACGACGTTGATAGGTTGGATGTGGAAGTGCGGTGACGCATGAAGCTGACCAATACTAATTGCTCGTGAGGCTTGACTATACAACACCCAAGCAGTTGTATATGAAGCATCATTTGATTCATAAAAGATCAAACATACTTGATTTAGTTGAAAAGCTAGTTACAATACCCAACTCAAATGTTCTGTTAAACTCATTTGGTACGAAGTAAGGCATTTAAATAAGACCCGAACAAGTCCATAACAGTTTGCTGGCGACAATAGCAAGAGTGAACCACCTGATCCCTTCCCGAACTCAGAAGTGAAACCTCTTAGCGCTGATGGTAGTGTGGGGTTACCCATGTGAGAGTAAGTCATCGCCAGCTTTTAAATCTAAAACACCCCGATCTCTAGAGAGCGGGGTGTTTTTTTATGCGTATTATTTTAAGTGTTTTATTATTTTTAAAGACATAAATATAAAATCTAGACCAAGAATTTCTTATTATTAAATGATAAATTAATTGTTTTATCTAATATGTAAAAAATATAGGAATATAAAAAATGCCAGAATACACCTTGCCGCATTTTGGAACACTGCAATTAGAATCACTAGAAGAATATTACCAAGTTGATCTTGAGCTTAATGGCAAAGCCGTTCAAGTTGATTTAAATTTTGAAGCGAATACTTTAGATGTAGAAACTTTTGAACGAGTTAAGTCTTTTATTGAAAATATAGAAAAATTTGATCAAAAAAACCAAGATTATATTCAACAAGATTTTGAAAATGAAAAGGAAGGGACTGTTAAAGAATATGTGGATTTTCATATTGAAGAATTAGGCGATGATTTCTTAGAAAAAATTGGGATTTCTAATCCAATAGACAAAGCACAGCAGTTTTTAACCAAATTATATTTAACAAGAGTTGGGCTTTATCCAGATGGAAAGTATGATACATCGTATTTTGCTGTCTTTGATTACACTACAAATAGAGACTTAACTGATCAGTTAATCGTCGTTAAAACAGATGATCACGGTAATTTGGATCATTTAAGTTGGGAAAGCTAACGATGCAGTAAAGTGAAGCAGCCGTATTTAGAAGTCTATAGATTCTAAAACAATGTAGGTATAAAAAACAAAACCCCATCATGGTGACGGGGTTTCTTCGTATTGATGCGTTAGATCTAACTTTTGTTAAATTCCACACCTTATCTTTAAAGTTTCAATCCAATAAACTCATGACATCATCTTCAGATAATTTCACTTCATTTTCATGATCAATACTTAGAATAGATTTGGCAAGATCAGCTTTATTTTTCTGTAAGGCTAAAATCTTTTCTTCAATACTCTGGTTGGTAATCAACTTATAAACAAATACAGGTTTATCTTGACCAATACGCCATGCACGATCAGACGCTTGATCTTCAGCGGCTGGATTCCACCAAGGGTCATAATGAATCACTGTATCAGCAGCAGTGAGATTAAGCCCGACACCGCCTGCTTTTAAACTGATGAGGAAAACAGGAATATCGCCTGCTTGGAATGCCGTGATCACTTCATCACGTTTCTTGGTTTGTCCAGTAAGTTTTACATTTCGAATATTTAAGGCTTTTAAATGCTCTTCAATAAGTTGTAGCATCGTGGTGAATTGAGAGAAGATTAAAATCTTACGCCCTTCCTCAACCATATCTTGAACCATTTCCAATAAATGATCTAATTTTGCTGATTCAACATTTTGATTTTTGACTTGATCAAGCTGTAAAAGGCTTGGATGGCAGCAAACTTGTCGAAGCTTAAGTAATGCACTTAAAATTTGAATCTGACTACGATGGAAGCCTTTAGCTGCAATCAACTCACGAATATTCTTTTGCATTGTTGCACGAACAGCTTCGTAGAGCTTGGATTGCTGTTCATTCATATCAATATTGACTTCAATCGTGGTTTTTTCAGGAAGCTCTTTCGCCACCTCTGTTTTTAAACGACGCAACATAAACGGTTTAATACGAGAAATGAGTTTGGTTTTAACCTGAAGATCTGCATGTTTCTCGATAGGATTACGATATTTTTTATTAAACAATTCCTGACTATATAAAAAACCAGGCATCAAGAAATGGAACAATGACCATAATTCGCCCAAATGGTTTTCCATCGGTGTGCCAGTTAAGCATAGACGATGTTTTGCTTTGATTTGTCGTACAATTTGAGAGGCTTTGGCCCGAGGGTTTTTAATGTTTTGCGCTTCATCTAAAATCAATAAATGATATTGATAGGGCAGTAAAAATTCTTCATCACGGCCCAAAAGCGGGTAGGTGCTGAGCACAATATCTACATTTTTAATCTCTTGAAAATGCTCAACTCGGTCATGTCCTTGTAAGACCAAAACTTTTAATTCAGGGGTGAATTTCTCCGCTTCTTTACGCCAGTTATGCATTAAAGATGTTGGTGCAATAATCAAGGCTGGGCGTTGATTTAATCGGCCTGCCTGCTTTTCTAATAGAATATGTGCAAGTGTTTGTGCAGTTTTACCGAGTCCCATATCATCGGCAAGGATACCGCCATGTTCAGTTTCGCGTAAAAACTGTAGCCATGCTAAACCTTGTTGTTGATATGGGCGTAGTTCGCCTTGGAAACCTTGTGGTGTACAGATTTGATCTTGATAACTATTTTGAAGCTTTTCAGCAAATATTTTCAGACGCTCATTGGTACGCCAAGGCATGCCTAAATGATGCTGTAAATCTAAGAATTGAGCGGCATCGTATTGATCTAATGTTGCAGATTCAGGATGTCGTAAAATTTCTTTTAAATAGATCAGAATGGGCTTAATTTCTTGATTTCTAAGTGCCAGTTGAGTTTGAGCTTCTTTTAAATGAACAATTAAGAAGCTGTCACTATCCATTTTTTCAATATAGTCATCTTCTAAAAGATGTGGATTATGCTGTATTGCATAGCCAAGAAGATCAATCAGGTTATAGGTGTTGCCATTCATATCCTGAATCGTCGCACCGACATTAAACCAGTCTTGTTTTTTTTCAGATTCGTTCAATGAGAGTTGCAGGTTTTGTGTTGCACTTAAATTGAACTGACTATCTAGGGTATGTTCAACTTTCCAGCCGAGACCTTCGATTTTATTTTCAGGAACCAGTTGCTCAACCCAAGCCATTGGATCGGCATAAACAATTGAGTTTTCACTGATGTCATCAAAAGCAGGGCGTTTGCTTTTTGGTAGCTTGGTAATCCGTTGCATGGATTTAACTGAATGAATTAATTCATCAATATGTTTCTTTTCAGCAACTAAATCGCGTTGTTGTCGAACCGCTTTTTCATCAATATTGATAATGAAACTGTCATCAGGGAAACCCGCTTTAATTCGTCCAGCTGAGTATTCAAATTCAATTTCAGCAATTGCATAATGATGCATATGACCAAGACGATCATATTGCGGATGTGTTCCAAAACGTAAAATAGGTGTGGGTTTACCTTTTAATATTTCTATACTTTGTGCAAATGGTGCTTGAGGTAAATCTTCAAAAAATGCATAGGGTTGAATCACTTGTTCAAATTCAGCCATTAATTCCACAGGCATTTGTGGCATATTCAGCAATTCTTCGATCATTTCACTAGAATACGAAGACTCAAGTATACCGACTTGGTTTTTAAGGGTATCGAGATAACTTAATGGATGAGAATGAATAATATAAATTTGTTCAGCATGGTCCGGTGAAATTTCTAGATGATTTTCATCAAAAAATTGTGCCTTGAGTTTTTCTGTTTGCTGTTCTGTACGCGTTTGCCAGTTGAATTCAATTTTATAAACTTGGTCAGACCATGTTAAAGGTAATCTTTGTACATCTAGTGCGTAACAAGCGCTACTTTGAATAGCCGTTCTTAGATGTTCTTGATAGATTCCTGAAATATCCCATGACGCTGGATAAAAATGAACATCGCTAAAATTTAGCTTAGCGAAAAAGTACAAATGACTAAAGATTTTCTTTTCTTCTTTACTCACTTTAAGACGTTCATTTAATACATTGTCATAGCTGGTGTAGAGTGCAGTATCTCTAATTTTTCCATCTTTGTTACGACGAACTTTAAAAACACTAAGTTGTAATTTGGCGGTGTTATTTTTTGGTTGGAAAATATAAATAAGTTGGTGCTGTACTGGCGTTTCAGTGCGTTGAACTTGTGCCAATTGTTGTTTAAATTGAGCGAGCCAAGCTTTTGCCGTGGTGTGGGTAGAACTATTTGTTGTGGTTTGAGCTTGGTCTAATGGGTTTAGTTTTTGACGTGCGGCTGGGTTGGAAAGTTGTTGATCATAAAAATAACGTGCAAGTGCAGCCGAATGCTTACAATCGTAACCAACAGGGCAACTACAGTCGGTATCCACAATTTTATTTGTTAAAGGATTATAGATAACAGCCGTTTCATAATAATCCGTTCCCTGAATTTGTGCTTCGATGACTAAATTATCCCGATCAGGGTAGACCTCTAAGGATTTTAGATCAATTTTTTTGACATAACTCAAGCTTCTTTGAATGGTTGCAGGGTTAAAACGTGATAAAAATTGATTCAATGTCGCCATTATTTATAGAGCTAAAAATTAAAAGGAAATTACTAACAGTGTAACGGATTTTTGATCATGAATCTGAAATTAATATATGAGTTTTGATCAAAAATGACATGTTTTTAAATACAAATTGATCGTTTCTGCAACTTTAAATTAAATAAAATCTGTCAGTATAAGTTTTTCAAAATAATGCTGGGAAGCAAATCAAGATGAAGCATAATCCAATTTACTATACAGATCAGCATTTTGCATTTGCAGATTCCATTCGAAAGTTTGTTCAAAAAGAATTAATGCCACATATCAATCAATGGGAAGAGGCAGAAACCTTTCCAAAAGAACTTTATAAAAAAGCCGCAGATATCGGCTTATTGGGGATAGGTTTTGACGAAAACTATGGGGGAATTCCAGAAACCGATGCTTTTCATGTGTTGTTGTCTTCGATTGAGTTAGCCAAAACAGGTTCAGGTGGTTTATGTGCCTCCTTATTGTCACACTCGATTGGCGCACCTCCAATCAATCATTTTGCTTCAGATGAGATTAAACAAACTGTACTGACTCAAATCTTGGCAGGCGAAAAAATTTCAGCGTTGGCGATTACTGAACCCACGGGTGGGTCTGATGTAGCAGCACTTAAAACCAAAGCTGTACGGGATGGTCAAGACTATATTGTCAGTGGCGAAAAAACCTTTATTACATCGGGCATTCGTGCGGATTATTATACCGTTGCAGTACGTACAGATCCTGATGCCAAAGGCCCGAATGGTATCTCGATGTTATTGATGGATGCCCATAGTGACGGCATAAGCAAATCAAAACTCGACAAAATGGGATGGTGGGCTTCGGATACAGCTCATCTCCATTTTGATCAAGTTCGTGTTCCTGCAAGCAATTTGTTGGGGGCAGAAAATATGGGTTTCCTTGTGATTATGAATAACTTCAATATGGAGCGGTTTTTTCTTGCTGCCAGTAGTTATGGTTTTGCATTAGCCTGTTATGAAGAAGCATTGGAATGGGCACAAGAACGAAAAACCTTTGGTAAACGTTTAGTTGATCATCAAGTGGTTCGGCATAAATTAGTCGATATGGCGACTCGCTTAACCACAACACTTGCTTTGTTGGAGGATACTGCTTATCGCTTAGGGAAGCCTGAAATGCAGGGCAATGAGTTGATTGCGCAAATCTGTATGCTTAAAAATGTGGCCACTCAAACTATGCAGTTTTGTGCCGATGCAGCTGTACAAACTTTAGGGGGCATGGGCTTTATGCGAGGCACTAAGTCTGAACGGATTTACCGTGATGTTAAAGTCAATATGATTGGTGGTGGGGCGGAAGAAATTATGAAAGACCTCGCGAGTCGTCAATTGGGCTATTAGAAAATCGAGAATGGATTAAACTAGAACTGTACACAATAAATCGCAATAAAAATAAGCAGGGAACAACAAGATATGGATCATTTAAATAACCCGATTTACTACACCGCTGAGCATCGTGCATTTGCAGACAGTGTGAAGAAATTTGTTGAAAAAGAGATTTCTCCTTTTGTGAATGAATGGGATGAGGCTGAAACTTTTCCTCGTGCGCTTTATCAAAAGGCTGCTGCAATTGGTCTATTGGGTTTAGGCTTTGATGATGAGCATGGGGGAATCTCAGATGCAGATGCATTTCATGTGTTCTTAGCCGCAGTTGAAACAGCCAAAGCTGGCTCTGGTGGCGTACATATTTCTTTGATGATTCATACCATTGGTACACCACCAATTCATCATTTTGCCCAGCCGCATATTCGTGACAAGGTGATGCCACAAATTATTTCAGGCGAAAAAATTTCTGCACTTGCGATTACTGAACCAAGCGGCGGTTCTGATGTTGCTGCATTACAAACCAAAGCAATCCGTGAAGGTGATTTTTATCTGGTGAGTGGTGAAAAAACCTTTATTACTTCAGGTATGCGCGCAGATTATTATACGGTAGCGGTGAGAACCGATCCTGAAAATAAAGGTGCGAGTGGTATTTCGATGTTATTGGTCGATGCACACAGTGATGGCATCACTAAATCACCTTTAAAGAAAATGGGTTGGTGGGCATCAGATACTGCTCATTTGCATTTTGACCAAGTGAAAGTTCCTGTAGAAAATCTTCTTGGTGAAGAAAATGCAGGCTTTAAGGTCATTATGAAGAACTTCAATATGGAGCGCTTTTGGTTAGCCTCTATGGCCTATGGTTATGCCTTGGTCTGTTATCAAGAGGCTTTAGAGTGGTCTAAAGCGCGGAAGACTTTTGGAAAACGCTTAGTTGATCATCAAGTGGTACGTCATAAGTTGGTTGATATGGCGACGCGTTTAACCACAACTCGGGCATTATTGGAGGATACTGCTTATCGTATGGGGCAGGCTGAACTACAGGGCAGTGATTTAATTGCACAAATTTGTATGTCAAAAAATATCGCAACCCAAACCATGCAGTTCTGTGCAGATGCAGCAGTGCAAACCTTGGGTGGTATGGGCTTTATGCGAGGGACTAAATCCGAGCGTATTTATCGTGAAGTCAAAGTAAATATGATCGGTGGCGGTGCTGAAGAAATCATGAAAGATTTGATTAGTAAGCAGTTGGGGTTTTAATGACGCATTTTTGAATGATAAAAACTTACAATGTTGATTTTTGCTGAAAAAATAACCATGGTATGATATATACCAATGGTTATTATCAATTTAAGGAGTCCTTATGGAAGTAGCAAAGATTTTTCAATCAGGACGTAGCCAAGCTATTCGTTTACCTAAAGCATTTCGTTTTGAGGGTAAAGAAGTTGTGGTTAAACACTTTGGTAATGGTGTTTTACTCTTACCTTTAAATAATCCTTGGGAAATTATGCAAGAGGCTGTGTTTGAGTTTGAAGATGGTTTTTTGCTTGAGCGGGAAGATCAAGGCATTCAAAGTCGAGAAGAATTATTGTGATTTACTTACTTGATACCAATATCTGTATTTATATTATTAACAACAAACCAGCACATGTATTTGAAAAATTTAAACAATATCAATTAGGCCAGCTGTCAATTTCAAGTATTAGTGCTTCGGAGTTGGCTTTTGGGGTAGAAAAGTCAGGGTCTCTGCGAAATAAAAATGCTTTGGATAAATTTTTAGTTCCTTTAGATGTTCTTCCCTATGATGAAAATGCAATTTGGCATTATGCAAAATTAAGACAATCATTACAGTCTAAAGGACAAATGATTGGTAGCTTAGATATGTTAATCGCAGCACATGCGTTAGCATTAGATACTGTTTTGGTGACAAATAATATGAAAGAATTTGAACGAATTGATGGATTAAAATTAGAAAATTGGGTTTGAACGTTAATTTTTGAAAGAATTATCTACTTATTAAGTAAGTTGAATCATCTGTCCACCTGAAATTCTTATATTAGGTTTGTATTACTTATGAATTGCCATTTCCAAAACGATTTCAGTCAGTTCATCTAAGCTCATTTTACCATTGGGATTATACCAAGTGACGGTCCAAGCAATCGCACCGCCCAACAAACGGCGCCAAATAAAAGCATCATGCTGAATTTTGCCGAGGTCGCGTAATTTCTCAATCACATCGAACCAGATATCCTCATAATCATTTCGCAGTTTAAGAAGTTCATCTTGTCGTTGTTTTGACAATGCAAACCATTCATAAACTAAAACAGCCATGGCTGAACCGGTATCTCCAGTAATCGAAATTAACTCAGCTTTGATCAAGTGTTTTAACTGTTGTTCAGCATCATCCGATTTTTGGATTGCATCAAGCATACGGGCATGATTGTAAATAATGGTTTCATGCATGACATTGGCAAGAATATCATCCTTGCTTTTAAAATGATGAAACAAGCTACCCGATTGAATTCCAATGAAATTTGCTAACTCACGAACTGTAGTTTTGGCATAACCTTGCTTATGAAATAAATAAGCAGCACCAAGTAATAAACGACCTTTAGGGCTGTCATCAAAACATGCGATTGGTTGGATATCATCGATTGAGTGAGCAATCATCGGATCATTTTTTCCATAAAGTTAAGCAAATTATTCATTGTTTAAAACGTGTTTTAGCACATTTGCCAATTCAGGATAACATTTTGCCCTTTACAAACCAAGCGCTTGCTTGGTAGATTGGCGTATAAATTTTATTCAGAACAATGAAAACAAGATAGGTGTGAAAATGGAAGATCAACGTATTGTGAAAATTGGATGTGCTTCAGGTTTCTGGGGGGACACCAATACCGCAGCATTTCAGTTGGTACATTTGTCTGACATCAATTATTTGGTTTTTGATTACCTTTCAGAAATCACCATGTCTATCATGGCAAAAGCGATGATGACCAATCCAGAACATGGTTATGCTTTGGATTTTGTCAGTCGGGTGATGACACCGCTGCTTAAAAAAATCAGTGATAAAAAAATAAAAGTGATTAGCAATGCTGGTGGTGTTAATCCATTGGCATGTCGTGATGCCTTGCAGAAAGTGCTTGAAGCACAAGGATTGGATTTAAAAATTGCAGTGGTATTGGGGGATGACCTAATGCCACAACAAGCCGAATTAAACACACAAAATATTAAAGAGATGTTTAGTGGCGAAGATTTGCCTAGCCAATTAGCCAGTTGTAACGCATATCTAGGAGCTGTTCCAATTCGAGACGCACTTGATCAAGGTGCAGATATTGTCATCACTGGGCGAGTGGTGGATTCAGCTGTGGTGCTTGCACCTTTGTTGCATGAATATCAATGGTCCTTAGAGGATTATGACAAGCTGTCCCAAGGTTCTTTAGCAGGGCATATCATTGAGTGTGGTGCACAATGTACAGGTGGCAATTTCACGGATTGGCGCTTAGTACAAGGCTTTGACAATATGGGGTTTCCAATTGTTGAAGTGAAAGCAGATGCATCATTTATCGTGACTAAACCAAAAGGAACTGGTGGACTGGTTTCGGTTGCAACTGTTGCTGAACAAGTTGTCTATGAAATTGGTAATCCACAAGCGTATTTATTGCCCGATGTTACTGCAGATTTTAGCAAAGTGAAATTAGAACAGGTGGGTGAAGATCGAGTTTTAGTGATTGGCGCAAAAGGTAGAGCACCGACACAACAATATAAAGTCAGTGCAACCTATCCTGATGGTTATCGTGTCTTGGTGAGTTTCCTGATTGCAGGACGCGAAGCCCCTGAAAAAGCCCAAGTAATTGCAGATGCAATATTAACTAAGTGTGAGCGTGTTTTAGCATTACGTTCAGTTCCACCATTCTTAGAAAAATCAGTTGAAATATTGGGTATTGAAAGTACCTATGGTGCAAATGCGCAGCAGATCAATAGTCGAGAAGTGGTTGTCAAAATCGCTGTAAAGCACATGTTTAAAGAAGCATGTATGTTCTTTGCTTCTGAAATTGCCCAAGCATCTACCGGAATGGCACCTGCATTGGCTGGAATTGTTGGGGGGCGTCCCAAAGCTTCTCCTGTGATTAAGTTGTTCTCGTTTTTAGTGGATAAATCAAAACTAAGTGTTGCGATCGACATCAATGGTCAGCGTCAAAATATACAGATTCCATCAGGTTGCTCAGATCAATCTTTTGATGTTGTTGCAGTGGGTGAGGTTGCTCAATTTACGGGTCAGGAGATTGAAGTTCCTTTAGTTGAAATTGCCCATGCTCGGAGTGGCGATAAAGGCAATCATAGCAATATTGGAGTGATCGCACGTCAGCCTGAATATCTACCCTGGATTCGCGCCAATTTGACTGAGGAAAAGGTCAAAGAATATATGCAGCATGTTTTAGACCCTGAAAAGTCTAAAGTGATTCGTTATGAAATCACAGGGTTTAATGCCTTAAATTTTATGCTGGAAAATGCCTTAGGTGGTGGAGGAATTGCCAGTTTACGTATTGATCCACAAGGTAAAGCTTTTGCTCAGCAGCTTTTAGATATGCCAGTCAAAATCCCAGCGAGTTTAAAGTCCTTCTAATCCTTGTTTATGAACGTGGGGTGAATTCCTCGCTTTTTAAAAGGGAGCTTGGAGCGGGATTTAAGCAAGTTAAAAGACAACAATTTGGATATAAAAATGCATTATCACTCAATATTTAGATCGGATGCTTTTCAGGACCAAGTCATCATTGTGACCGGTGGTGGTTCGGGTATAGGACGCTGTACTGCTCATGAACTGGCTGCTTTAGGGGCTCAAGTGGTGATTACAGGGCGAAAAATTGAAAAGCTGGAAAATGTCAGCAAAGAAATCATCGAAGATGGTGGCAAAGTTCATTTTATCGTTTGTGATAATCGCGAAGAACACAACGTGAAAGAGATGATTGCTGAAGTGATTGAAAAATTTGGCAGACTTGATGGGCTTGTTAATAACGCTGGCGGTCAGTTTCCCTCAAATTTAGAAGGCATTTCTGCCAACGGTTTTGATGCTGTGGTACGCAACAATCTGCATTCAACTTTCTACTTAATGAAAGAAGCCTATAACCAGTGGATGGCAAAACATGGTGGCAGTATTGTCAATATGGCAGCCGATATGTGGGGTGGCATGCCGGGGATGGGACACTCTGGTGCAGCCCGTGCTGGGGTAGATAATTTAACCAAAACAGCAGCGGTGGAATGGGGACGTTCTGGGGTACGTGTTAACTGTGTTGCACCTGGTTGGGTTGTTTCTTCAGGAATGGACAATTACACCGGTGATTTTGCCAAATTTATTATTCCAAGTTTGGCGGGGAATGTACCCCTGAAACGAATGGGGACCGAATCTGAAATTTCTTCTGCTATTTGTTATTTACTTTCAGAAGCAGCAGGTTTTATTTCTGGCATGACGATTCGTATTGATGGCGCTGCATCCTTAGGCACTCGAATGTATCCATTGGCAGATGCTTCGAATAGCGAGTCGTTTAATGGCTTCCATCGTGCCTTTATTCCAGATGTATTAAAACAACAATTGAGTGATCAAACCAATAACCAACAGACAGGAGAAAATTCATGACTGTTCTCCAATCCGAAATTGCAGTTGGTAGTGAGCAATTTGAACAGAACAAGCAGGCATTACTTGCTCAAATTGCCGAAGTGCGTGCAGTACAAAATAAGAATATTGAAAAATCTTATGCAGCCAAACCCAAATTTGACAAGAAAGGCAAAATTTTACCGCATGAACGTGTCCGTTTAGCTCTTGATGCTGATTCACCATTTGTTGAACTGTGTGGCTTGGTGGGTTATGGCATGCATGATGATAAAGATGGTTCAGATGCAGGTGGTGGGATTATTTCAGGGATCGGTTTTGTCAGCGGTGTTCGTTGTCTGATTTCAGCAAGTAACAGTGCAATCAAAGGCGGAACAATGTCACCGATGGGGGTACAAAAAACCTTACGTCTTCAAGCAATCGCTTTTGAACAGAAATTACCGATGTTGACTCTCACTGAAAGTGGGGGTGCCAACTTAAATTACGCTGCTGAAGTATTTACTTATGGTGGAATGACCTTTGCCAATCAGGCACGACTGTCTGCTGCAGGCTTACCCCAAGTCTCCGTGGTACATGGCAATGCAACTGCGGGTGGAGCGTATCAACCGGGTCTATCTGATTATGTGATTGCAGTTCGTAAGCAAACTGAGATGTTACTCGCAGGGCCACCTTTACTTTTGGCGGCAACCGGAGAAGTGGCAACTGCAGAGGAACTCGGTGGTGCAGAAATGCATGCACAGGTTGCTGGAACAGCAGAATTTTTAGCCGAGAATGATGCCGATGGAATTCGTATTGCTCGTGAGGTTTTTGAGCATCTTAACTGGAAAGAGCAAACTCAAAAGTTAAACTTAAGCTATAAAGAGCCACGTTATCCTGCCGAGGAGCTCTTAGGGATCATTCCTGCAAGTCCGAAGCAGCCTTTTGACATGAAAGATGTGATTGCACGAATTGTTGATGACTCTGAATTCTTTGAAGTAAAACAAGAATATGATGCATTGACCGTGTGTGGCTGGGCAAAAATTGGTGGATTACATATCGGAATTATCACCAACAATGGACCGATTACCCCACAAGGCGCCACCAAAGCTGCACAGTTCATTCACCTCTGTGAACAGACCAAACGTCCATTACTGTTTTTACATAACACCACAGGCTTTATGGTCGGAACTGATGCTGAACAGAACGGCATTATTAAGCATGGTTCGAAATTGATTCAGGCCGTTGCCAATACCACTGTACCGAAAATTTCTATTGTTGTGGCAGGTTCCTATGGCGCGGGCAATTACGCGATGTGTGGACGTCCATTATCACCGCAATTTATTTTTGCATGGCCAAACTCGCATGTAGCGGTGATGGGTTCAGCTCAGGCTGGCAAGGTATTACGTATCGTAGCGGAAGGAAAGCAAAAAGCTTCAGGGATGGAGCCTAACGAGCAGATGCTAGATTTCTTAGAGCAAAGTACAGCAGCAAAATTAGAACAGCAGTCAACCGCCTTATTTAATACGGCCATGTTGCATGATGATGGAATTATCGACCCGCGTGATACACGCAAAGTCCTGATCTTCTTATTAGAAACAATTTATGAAGCAGAACATCGCAAACTAAATCCAATACGATTTGGTGTATCGAGGCTTTAAAAATCCTCGCCCTTTGCAAAGCTCATCATTCCTCATCTTTTAAAAGTGGGGTGTTCTCCGCTTTATTAAAGCGAGTTAAAGAAGATTAAATTTAAGGAAAAAACAATGAAATTTACAACAGAGCATGAAGCACTACGCCGTACTACACGTCAGTTTGTTGAGACTGAACTCAATCCTTATATTCCGACATGGGAAGCTGAAGGGCGATTTCCTATTCATGATGTGTTTAAAAAACTGTCGGATTTAGGTTTGCTGGGGATTTGTAAGCCTGAAGAAAATGGCGGATTAGGTTTAGATTATTCTTATAACCTTGTGGTTGCAGAAGAATTAGGGCGAGCCGCCTGTGGTGGCGTACCTTTGGCGATTGGTGTGCAAACGGATATGGCAACGCCTGCTTTGGCTCGCTTTGGTAGTCAAGAATTACGGGATGAATTTTTAACACCTGCAATTGCGGGTGAATATGTCGCTTCGATTGCTGTATCGGAAGTACATGCAGGTTCAGACGTCGCAGCCATCAAAACCACCGCAAAAAAACAGGGTGATGATTATGTGATTAATGGCAGCAAAATGTGGATTACCAACTCCCTACAAGCTGACTTTTTTTGCTTATTGGCCAATACCTCTGATGATAAACCGCATGTCAATAAGTCCATGATTATTGTTCCTGCAAAATCCACAGGTATCTCCTTCTCTGAACCGCTTAATAAACTGGGAATGCGTTCAACCACAACAGCAGAAGTCTATTTTGACAATGTTCGTGTACCACAACGCTACTTGGTGGGTGCAGAAGGTATGGGCTTTATGATGCAAATGATGCAGTTCCAAGAAGAACGAATGTGGGCGGCTGCCAATGCAATTGGTGGTTTGGAAAATGTGATTCAACAAACCATTCAATATACCAAAGAACGAAGCACCTTTGGACAACCGCTGATTAACAACCAATATGTACATTTTCGTTTTGCGGAGTTGATGACTGAAGTAGAAGCTTTACGTGCCTTAACCTATCGTGCCTGTGAAATCCACATTGACGGTGGGAATGCAACAGAAATTGCCTCTATGGCAAAACTTAAAGCAGGTCGTTTGACGCGAGAAGTTGCAGACAGTTGCTTACAGTTCTGGGGTGGAAATGGTTTTATGTGGGATAACCCCGCTTCTCAGCTGTATCGTGATGGCCGTTTAGGTTCGATTGGTGGCGGTGCAGATGAAATTATGCTTGGAATTATTTGTAAGTTGATGGACATCCTTCCATCTAAACGTAAATAACAAGGAGAATAAATATGGCACTTTCGCAATCTCTAACAACACAACAGTTTGATCGCAGTATTGAGCTTGAGCAAGAAGGTAGCATTTTAACCCTATGGCTTAATCGACCTGAGAGTCGCAATGCCATGAGTTTGAATATGGTCAAAGCGATTCAACAGGTGTTTAAAACGATTCAAGATGATATCTCCATTCGTGCAGTCATTTTACGTGGCAAAGATGGACATTTTTGTGCAGGCGGTGACATTAAAGATATGGCCCAACTGCGTGGTGAGGCCACCAGTGTTGGTTCTAATCAGCCTTATGTTGATTTCAATCGTCAATTTGGACATATGCTGGAGCAAGTGGATCAAGCGCCACAAACCGTTGTTGCAGTTTTAGAAGGTGCAGTATTGGGTGGCGGTTTTGGTTTGGCCTGTGTTTCAGATATTGCAATCAGTCTTGCCGATGCCAAATTTGGTTTACCTGAAACAGGATTAGGGGTTATTCCCGCCCAGATTGCCCCATTTGTGGTAAAGCGAATTGGCTTAACTCAAGCGCGTCGTTTGGCTTTACTTGGTGCACGTTTTGAGGGGCATACCGCATTGAAGGTTGGTGTTGTACATGAAGTGGTTGAGAATGAAAAAGCACTGGAAGTTTTATTGATCGAAACCATTCAGCAGATTAAACGTACCGCTCCGCAAGCGTCTCGTGTGACTAAAGCTTTATTGCATCGTACTTTAAATGAAGCTTTGACGCCTTTATTGGATGATGCTGCGCAGCAATTTGCCAATGCTGTGGGTGGTGAAGAAGGTATAGAAGGGACAATGGCCTTTATCCAAAAGCGTCATCCAAATTGGTTTGATGCATAAGTCTGACAATGCGGATCACTGATCTTGATTGAGATCGGTGTGATTCAACCAAGATAATCAAGTGAATATAAAACCAAAAATAGGGAAAACGAGAATGGCATTTTCAAAAATATTGGTGGCGAATCGTGGTGAAATTGCTGTTCGCGTGATGAAAACAGCAAAAGCAATGGGCTATCAGACCGTGGCTGTCTATTCAGATGCAGATCGTCATGCGCGCCATGTACAGCTTGCAGATGAGGCTGTATATATTGGTGCTTCAAAAGTTTCAGCATCCTATTTATCTATTCAAAATATTATCGACGCATGTAAAAAAACGGGGGCTGATGCTGTTCATCCCGGTTATGGTTTCCTTTCTGAAAATACCGATTTTGCAGCAGCCTGTGAGAAAAATGGAATTACCTTTATTGGCCCACCTGCACCTGCAATTGAATTGATGGGCAGTAAACGTCTGTCAAAAATTGCCATGATTCAGGCGGGTGTACCATGTGTGCCGGGCTATGAAGGTGATCAGCAAGATATAGAGTATTTAGAACAACAAGCCAATAAAATTGGTTATCCACTGATGGTCAAAGCTTCAGCAGGTGGTGGTGGGCGCGGTATGCGTCTGGTACAACAATCTGCTGATATTGTTGAAGCCTTAAAAACAGCGCGTTCTGAAGCAGAAAATGCCTTTGGTTCAGGTGAGCTGATTCTTGAAAAAGCTGTGATTGCTCCACGCCATGTTGAGATACAGGTATTTGGCGATACCCACGGCAATTATGTGTATTTATTTGAGCGTGATTGTTCGATACAGCGCCGTCATCAAAAAGTGGTTGAGGAAGCTCCATGTCCAGTGATGACCGAAAGCTTACGCCAACAAATGGGTGAGGCTGCTGTTGCAGCAGCGAAATCATGTGATTATGTCGGTGCAGGAACGGTTGAGTTTCTATTGGATCAATCAGGTGAGTTTTATTTCCTCGAAATGAATACACGTTTGCAAGTCGAGCATCCAGTAACAGAGCTGATCACGGGTTTAGATCTGGTGGAATGGCAACTGCGTGTGGCCAATGGTGAAACCTTGCCCTTACAACAATCTGAATTGACCTTATCAGGGCATGCGATAGAAGTTCGCTTATATGCAGAAGACCCACGCCAAGACTTCTTGCCACAGACTGGTCAAATACAGCGCTGGCAAGCTGCTGATTTACCCAATGTTCGAATTGATCATGGTTTGTTGCAACAGGATGAAATTAGTCCGTTTTACGACCCAATGGTGGCAAAAGTCATTGCATATGGTCAAACCCGTCAGGATGCCATTCGGCTCTTGGCGCGTGCTGTAGATGATTGCGTATTGTTGGGGGTGAATAGTAATAAGCAGTTTTTAGTGAATTTGCTTAGACACCCTATTATTGTCAAAGGCGACACCAATACCGCTTTTATTCAGGAACATTTCCAAACAGATGCCAGCTTACATAAACAAGCTTTGGGCTTAGAACACCTAGCTGTTGCTGCGGCACTGTTGACCAATGCTTCTAGTCAAAGCAGTTGGAATACCGGAATTGCGTTATCTTTACCTTTAAAACTCAAGCATGATGATCAGTTATTACAGCTTTTGGTGAAACGTGATCAAAACCAAGTGAGCGTTGAAATTTGTGGGCAGACACTTGGGATCAGCATTATTGGACAGCAAGCAGAAAAATTGATTTATGAGGTGGATGGTGTACGCCGTTCGATTGACTATGTCTTAGATGGAAATCAGCTGTATTTAGATGCGATAAATGGCAATATCAGCATTGAAAATACCACCTATGCAGCACCTGAAACTTCCGATGTCGCAGGCGATGGTCACATTCGCGCACCAATGGATGGTGCGATTATCAATATCTTGGTAAATGCGGGTGATACGGTGACTAAAGGTCAAACTTTGTTGATTTTAGAAGCGATGAAGATTCAGCAACAGATTAAGTCTGATGTGGACGGTGTCGTGAATGAGATTGTTGGGCAAGTTGGACAACAGGTAAAGAAACGTCAGTTGGTATTGAATATTCAGGCTTGATTGATCGGATTAAACGTATTGTATAGAGACTTAAAAACTTCAATATTCTCGTGTATTGGAGTTTTTTTGATTGCTGAAAATAATAAAGCATGTACATGCTTGACAGCTTTTTAGTCTATTGTTATTTTTCGGCAATTCTTCTCAATATGCGATCCACATGCCGATTGATGATGGCTTTGTTTATCAGCCTCCTTTAGATCCACTTGACATTATTTTTGAAGATAATGACTTTGTTGCCATCAATAAACCCGCAGGGTTACTTTCAGTTCCGGGGCGTTTGCCTGAACATCACGACAGCGCTTATTTTCGAGTATTAGCAATATATCCAAATGCCAAGATTACCCATCGTTTGGATATGGCAACCTCGGGCATTCTATTGTTCGCCAAACATCGTGATGCAGAAGTTGCAGCAAGTAAAATGTTTCAAGCGAGAACTGTTAAAAAAAATTATATTGCTTTGGTGCAAGGGCAAATCAATAGCAATGGTCGTGTGGATGTGCCTTTGATTACCGATTGGGAAAATCGTCCACGCCAGATCGTGCATTTTGAGTTAGGCAAACCCGCACAAACTTTATTTGAATCTGTAAGCTATGATGCTGAAAAGGATGTAAGTCGGGTGCTACTTACACCGATTACAGGACGTTCTCATCAATTACGGGTGCATATGCAATATATTGGGCATCCGATTATGCGAGATAAGCTTTATCATCCTACGCCGTTTAACACCGATTTAGCGCGTATGGCATTGCATGCAAGCTATTTGTCTTTTATGCAGCCTTTTAATAATCTACTGGTTGAGATTGTATCTGAGCCTGAATTTTAGCATTTGGCTAAATCAAAAAAGCCTGCAAAATTGCAGGCTTTGATCATTGAGAGGGGGATTAAACTTGGTTGTTAACATCATCATGTTTTGTTTCACGAATGGCCAAGAATGCCAACAGTGAAAGAATGGATGCTGCTGTCAAGTAGTAACCCACCGCTTGTAAGCCATATTTGGTTGCAAGTTCAGTTGCGATCAGAGGTGCAAAAGATGCGCCCAAAATACCTGCCAAGTTAAAGGTTAATGCTGAGCCTGTATAACGTACAGAAATCGGGAAAATTTCAGACAAGACCGTACCAATTGGACCATATGTCATTCCCATCAATGCTAAACCTACACATAAGAACAAGAACACAATTACGGTACTGCCAGACTCAAGCATACTGGCAAATACTAAACCAAAAAGTGCAGAGGCAATACATACCCCAATAGAGGTTGCTTTACGCCCAAACTTCTCAGCAAATACAGCAGAAAGCGGAATAAAAGCAGCAAAACACAGTGTTGCGACCAGTTGCATCTCTAAGAATTCTGCACGTGAGTAACCCAGTTGTTTGGTTCCCCAGTTGAGTGCAAATACTGTTGTGAGATAGAACACCACGAATGTACACACCGCAGCAATTGTGCCGAGGAAGAGCATTTTATAATGTTTGGTCACAACTTCTTTAAATGGAACATTAACTTCTTTTTGTTTGTCTAATACTTTTTGGAACGCTGGGGTTTCATGCAATTTTAAGCGAATATATAAACCCACAATCACCAATGCAGCACTTGCAAGGAATGGAATACGCCAGCCCCATTGCATAAAGTCTGCTTCAGACATCAATGCGCCAAGACCAAGGAATGAACCCGTTGCCAAGATAAAACCGATCGGTGCGCCCAGTTGTGGGAACATCCCATACCAAGCACGTTTGCCTTCAGGTGCATTTTCGGTTGCAAGCAGGACTGCGCCAGACCATTCACCACCAAGACCTAAGCCTTGACCTAAACGACAAAGTGCAAGTAATAGTGGTGCAACGATACCAATCTGTGCATAGGTTGGAAGTAGACCAATACACACTGTTGAAACACCCATGGTCAATAAAGCCGCGACGAGGGTTGCTTTACGACCAATACGATCACCTAAGTGACCAAAGATTGCTGCGCCAATAGGGCGGGCAATAAATGCGATGGCAAATGTTGCGAGTGATTGAATTGTTGCCGTCATCGGATCTGTACTTGCTGGGAAGAACAGATGCGGAAAAATGAGGACTGCAGCAGTTGCATAGATATAAAAATCGAAGAATTCGATTGTTGTACCTACAAGACTTGCGAAAAGAACACGAGCCTTTGAATTTGTTTGAATTTCTGGAGTAGCAGTAGATAATGACGCCATGGTGAACCTTACACTTTTAAAAGTAAAACGAGTCTTTAAAGCGTAATCTTTTTAAAAAAGGCGTAATTTCTTAAAAAAACAACGAGATCAACCCAAATTCACTCCATCAGGGTCACTGAATTTTGAGTGTCTATGAATTAAATGACGTAAAGATAGATTGCAAGGAAATGTGATCCTGCACCGACCAAAACAAATATATGCCAAATAGCATGAGTGTATCTTACTCTTTTTAAGGCATAAAACAATGCGCCTATTGTATATGCTAAACCACCAATGACCAATAATTTTAATGCTTCTGGTTTTAAATACTGTTGCATATCATCCATTACAAGCACGGCAAGCCAACCCATGACCAAATAAGCAATCAGTGAAATTTTTTCAAAACGATGAATGAATATTAACTTGAATAGTGTTCCAATGGCTGCGATGACCCAAAGTGCAATCAATAAATAATGTGCTTTTGCTGTTGGGATGGCAATTGCCAAAAAGGGCGTATAGGTTCCCGCAATTAAATAATAAATCGCGGTATGATCCAGCTTTTTATACCATTGGCGTTTTTTTTCATCGACAGAAAAATGATAAATTGCTGAACTGGAAAACAGTAAAATCATGCTTAGACCATAGACAAGCAATCCAAAAAATTGCCATCCATGAAGATAGTTGCCTTTAATCAGCATCAAAACAGTCGCTAGAGCAGCCAAAATTGCACCGAATGCATGACTCAACGCATTAATACGTTCTTCTTGTGGTGCATAGATGTGAATCAATTTATCTGTCGACATTGGATCTTATTATCCTAAAAATACAACTGTATAGTAATGGAGTTTTACCTTTAAAGTAAGACGTCTTAAAATAGGTAACTTAATTAATACGAGTTTTGATTATGTCCAATGTGGCAAGCTTATCTGTTCAGGAACAACAATTTTTTGATAGCGTACAGCAAGCTATTGATAATCAAAGCTTAGATCGTTTGATTTTAAGTCAGTATAAAGGAGAATTGGTTGATTTAGAGAAAATGACCTTTCGCGTCATTCAGCTACAGAATGAAACGGTTCTAAGCTGTCTATATCGTTACAAAACCAATGATATTACTAAAAACTATCCACTTATCCATGCATTAACCACGATTCAGGGGCTGGCAGAGGATTGTAAACAAGCCAATTTATTTACCCATGAGGCTGAAACGCAGCTGAAGAAAAATAAAAAGAAAGCCTTGCTGACCGTCAGTAAAAATAAGCTGGATAAAACCGCTAAAAACCAACAACAAGGGCATGATCGTACAAAACATCGTTTTGTCGATCAAGAAAGTTATTTCCTCCAACCGCTCGGTATTACCGATGCCAATGCACAGATTATTCCAAGCATGGCACGTAAGTGGAAGCAGATTAACAAATTTGTTGAAATCTTTTCAGGTGCTTTAGTGCATATTCAACAGCCAGAGATTTTAGCGCACGATGGAAAAACCAAAGATCAGGCTTTAAAAATTGTCGATTTTGGTTCAGGAAAAGGCTATTTAACGTTTGCTTTATATGATTATTTGGCAAAACAACATCAAACCCCATTTGTAACAGGTGTTGAGCTGAATGACAAAATGGTGAAATTTTGCCAAGAGGTTGCGCAAAAGTCCGATTTTAATCAATTGGATTTTTTCCAAGGTGATGTGAGAACGTATCATCCATCCCATTTGGATATTATGATCGCCTTACATGCGTGTGATGTTGCAACAGATTTTGCGATACATACAGGTATCCGTTTAAACGCTCAAATGATTATGTGTGCACCTTGTTGCCATAAAGAATTACGCCCACAATTGAATAGTCCACAAGTGTTACAACCGATGTTGCAATTCGGTATTCATGCAGGACAACAAGCTGAAATGCTGACAGATACCATTCGAGCTCTGTTGCTGAAAGCGTATGGTTATGAAACCAAAGTCTTTGAATTTGTGGCATTGGAACATACCAGTAAAAACAAAATGATTTTGGCAACCAAGCGTAAAGATTTCACTGCACCTGATCAAACAGTCTTAGATCAAATTCGTGCTTTAAAAGAGATGTATGGGATTCAAAAGCAATCCTTAGAATTATTATTGAATGATCAGTGGGACCAGCAAGACATTGGCGCTAAGTGCTAGCGCGTTGTGAGGAGAGAAAGCAGGTTTAACTGCTTTCTCTCTTGGTACTATTTAGATAAATTATTTTATTGCTGATTCATTTCATCAAGCTCAGCTTCGCTTGTGCCCGTGGTTTTTCGAGAAATGGTATCTGGAAAATATTGCGGATCATCCATTTCTGGAATCAATTGCTCACCCATTTTATGAATCAAGATACTGGTTTTTAATGTTTCTGTTGGGGCTTTAATCAGTAGTTCTGTTAGAAAGTCTGTTGCTTTAGCTGCAAATTGCGCATCACTTTCTTTGCTACCACGTTCAGGCATTTGAACATTGTCTAAATTAAGCACAGGGACTTTACAGGTTAACGGTACTTGAAAACTTTGACTATTTTCAATAATTTTACCATCTTGTTTACAGCTCTGATATGCAGCACTTTGAGCTTTCATTTGACGCTCAAATGCTGGCGCAACAATTTTAAAATCGCTGGCATTAAATTGTTCTTTGAGTATTTCCACCATTTTTTCAGATGCAGTGGCTTGTTTTTCGCCACTTTCATCGCGGTTTTTTTTAGCTTCAGCCTCTGAGATACCTGTAATTGCGGCACTCATTTTTAAATTAAGCTGATCTTGATTTGGGTCTTGAGAAAATAATCCAATCATGCTTTTTGAGATAATGTTCACACGATCTAGCTCGGATGTTTTTGCATAAATACTTTGAGTCGTCAGTAAAATTGCGCTATAAATAAATACTTTAAATTTATGATTTAGAAACATAATTATTCTACAAGTTTAGTTAAGTTGGTGAAAGTGAACGCATTGTCACTGTGCATTACATTAGCATAATTGCAAGAATGAAGGATCAATTTCTCAACCATTAGGATTTAAATAATGAGCCAATTTGTCATTCAATCTGGGCCGTGGAGTCAGCTTCAACACGATGCAAAACTGATTCGAAGCATGGTTTTTATCGAAGAACAAAACATCAGTGAAGCAGATGAATGGGATGAGCAGGATGCCATTTCATTACATTTTGTTGTATATGCACAAGATCAAGCCATTGCGACAGCGCGGTTATTGGAAAATAACAGTATTGGTCGAGTTGCTGTGTTGCAACAATATCGAGGTGAGGGGATTGGTAAACTGCTTATGCAACATATTATTCAAGTAGCAAAACAGCAAAATAGAGCATTTCTTCAATTATCCGCTCAAGTCTATGCAACGCGCTTCTATGAAAACTTAGGCTTTCAGGTACAAGGTGAAGAATATTTAGATTGTGAGATTCCACATATCGATATGGGGTTAAGTTTAAAAAATGACTGAATTGAAATAAACCCACATTGAAATAAGCCAAGATTGAAATAAACCAAGATTGAAATAAACCAAGAGAATCGATTTGCCCATGCTCAGTATAAAAACCCCGTTAATTCAATCTTTAGTTTTAAGCCAACTGAATCAATGTCAGGTGTGGTTAAAAATGGAAGCCTTACAACCGTCGGCATCATTTAAACAACGAGGCATTAGCCATGCCTGTCAAAAATATTTTGAGCAGGGTGCTCAGCGTTTTATCAGTTCATCAGGTGGCAATGCAGGATTAGCTGTTGCTTATACAGGTCGACAACTGGGTGTTCCTGTGACCGTCGTTGTTCCTGAAACCACAGCACAACGTGCGAGAGAATTAATTGCCCAGCAAGGTGCAGAAGTCATCGTACATGGCGCTTCATGGACTGAAGCCAATGCTTTAGCGCAGTCCTTATTAACACAGCATGATGTATTTATTCATCCTTTTGATCATCCACTGTTATGGGAAGGCATTATCCCGATGATTGATGAAGTCATTGCAGAAGGTGTTACTCCAGATGCGGTGGTCTTATCTGTGGGGGGAGGAAGTTTACTTTCAGGTGTTGCAGCAGGATTAAAAAAACATGGTTTAGCCCATATTCCAATTTATGCGGTTGAAACCCAAGGTACAGCATCCTTACATGCTTCGATTGTCGCTCAACAACATGTTGAATTGGATCAAGTGAGTGGTATAGCAACAACACTTGCAGCAAAAAAAGTCTGTCAAAATGCATTTGAAGTGAGCCAAGCACTTGAGGTTCGTAGTTTGGTGGTTTCAGATCAAGACACTGTAGATGCCTGTTTAAAATTTGTAGATGATCATCGTATTTTGGTTGAGCCAGCATGTGGTGCAACATTATCAGTGCTTTATGATCAGGCGATTCAATTTAAACCCGCTGATCAGGTCTTGGTGATTGTATGTGGTGGCGCAGGGATTACCCTAGAAACACTACAAGCATTCAATGGATAGATCGGATTGAATAGACAATCAATGATCATAATCTATTGATCCTTTAGCAAGTCTTTTCGATTTAGAGGATGGAGAGATGATTCAAGTTGTACTTTTTGATTTAGATCAAACCTTACTTGATCGCACCTCCTCCCTAAAGGCTTTTTTAAATTGGCAGGTAAATTTCTTCGAGCTGGTTGTGATTCAACAGAAACCACAATTTATTCAGCGTTTTATTGAGTTGGATAACAATGGTTCTGTATGGAAAGATCAGGTATATGCTCAACTTATTCAAGAGTTTCAAATATCCAGCTATTCGACACAAGCGCTATTAAAGAATTATATTCAAGACTTTAATAAATTTTGTCGAAGCTTTAGCGATGTTGATCTGGTTATTTATAGCTTGTTTAAGGCAAATTTTTCTCTTGGATTAATCTCTAATGGAAAGACGCCTTTTCAGGAAGATAATTTTAAAGCCTTAGGTTTAAGTGAGTATTTTTCGAGTGTGATTGTTTCAGAAGCTGTTGGACTGCGAAAGCCTCATCCAGAAATTTTCCAATTGGCATGTCAGCAGCTCGGTGTTATTCCTCAGCACTGCGTTTTTGTTGGCGACCATGAGATAGCAGACATTCGCGGTGCAAAAGCGTTGGGCATGAAAACGATCTTATTTGACCCTCAACAAAAAGTAACATCGACACAGGCCGATCATCGTGTAAAGTATTTTCAAGACATACTTAATATTTTAAAAATAAAATGAAAAGATTATATAAGCACGGTAGGGTAAAGTTTCAGGTTTTATTTTTATTTGGAGTTGTATCTCAATTCAGTGTATTTGCACAAGCCGAAACAGATAAACAACAACCGTTAGCCTATGAGTTGCAGGTAGAAACAAAGCCAAAAACTTATGATCCAGCGACACAGTCACGGATTCGGGTCTATCGAAAGGGTGCGACAAAAACTTTAATTCAACATTCATTTGATTGTGCAGGAAGAAAAGCTGGGATACGGGATTACTTAAGTGGAAATGGTGCATTATCTGCGCTAAAAGCGTATGCCAGAATCACCTTTAATATCGAAGAAGGGATGCCTCGTAGTGCGATTCAGAAAGAAGCTGAAAGCAATGCTATGCGAACTTACCAACTGATTTCTTATAAAGAGTTTATTTTAAATGCCGACCAACCTGTGAATTTATATGGTTTTGTATTTGGAGCGACTGATTCATCTCGGACAAATGCACAAGTTTTTGATCAATGTGTGGATGCTGTTGCTTCGTTCAGACCACAGGCTGGACACGATTATGAAATTTTAGGTAAATATCAAAATAACCAATGCCAATTTCAAGTATTTGATCTAAAAACCAATCAAGAAGTGACTGTGTCTGACAAGCTTTATGCATGCCCTGAAAAGTCATGGAAATTTTGGAAAAGGGATCAGTAAATGAAAAGTGCAATACTTGGTATTTTTTTGATGATGGGTCTTATTGTATCCAATTTGACTTGGGCATCTTATCTCAATAAATGTCTCTTAACGGTTAAAGTCTTAGAAGAAACTTCAACCATGACGATGGCAATCAATGGGCCACAAGGTGAGTTTGAAAAAAGTAAATTGACGATGTATATCAAAATATTAAAAGCTGAAAAGAATGGAAGAGCTGACAGTGGATGCCAATCACTGGTCAATCAACGCATGCGAATTACGATTGAACAGCCACCTTTGATCAGTTTAGTCAAAGGGCAAGTTGTACAAGTAGAAAGCATCACTAAGGATGCTTTTCCACAAGAAGGATATGTCACGCAATACAAGCTAAAAAACTAGTCTGTTGGGAATTTCGCTTTTAGCCTTTGTGTGCGTTACTCCAGTCTTCTATGGCTTTTTGTCCGCTTTCTAAGCCAACTTCATAGGTATATTGCAATTTGCGTTTATCTTTACATAAACGGCCTGCTAACTTTTTATTGTCAGGTGGGCAGATTTCAAAAATGCTTTGTTGAGTATTTTGGCGGATAAAATCGACAGTTTGGTTATAACGAGTACAGCGGTTTTTCAGACTATCTGCAAAGCCAGTATGTTGATTAAGCAAATATTTTGCCAAGAATTGATCTGCTTTACTGCTGGCTTTAAAGTAATTTTGTGTACGCGTACGAATCACCAAGAGATTTTGAATATTTGCTTGTTGCGCTGCCCATTGAACAGGGAGGGCATCTGCGACACCGCCATCAAAATAAGGCTCTCCAAAAATTTCTACAGCCTGTCGTGTCAGATAGGGAATAGAACTAGAAGCACGTAATCCATCGATAATATTGTCTTTCCCAGCACGTAAATATTCAGGATAACCTGTACGAGCATGAGTCAACACCATATAAAAGTCAGGATTTTGACTAAATAAAGCTTGTTGATCTAGAGGATTCTCTTTCTCGACAATATTCCACATCCATTGCATATCCAGTAAATCCCCACCTTTAAAAAAGCGAGCATAACGAATAAATTCAGGTCGAAGTGAGTGGTCTAAATAGAGTTCGATATTACGACCTTGTTGTCGAGCAAGGTAATTGGCGAGGTTTGTTGAACCAGAAGACACTCCCACAAAAAGATCAAAAGGGTTAAAATTTTGTTGTAGGAAAGCGTCAAGTACACCGCAGGTAAAAGCCCCACGCATACCGCCACCTTCTACGACAAGCGCATTACGTGAATCATTGATCATAGATTGTTTAGTTTGCATGTTCTGGCTGAGCTGAGTTGTGTGGCATGTTTTTCATTTCATCATTCGACATTTGCTGCGTGTCATGTGGAGGTGCTGTATCGGTATTCTCCGTCTGAGGCGTCGCTATCTGCTTATTTTGCTGACTCGGCATATAATCTGGTTCATTGGTTACAGCCATATAGAAGAATACAAGGAATAAACAGCTAAAGATTGTTGCGAAAATTACTGCTTTAGATTTCCACAACGGTTTCTTGGGAGAGTTAACATCGTTCATAGGAAAATTCCTAAAAGAATGAAATGTGTAGCTATTTTATAACATAAAGCAGTAGTAAAGTTGGCATTGCTATAAAAGACATAAATTAAATGAGGCTTATGTATATAAACACAACATGGATTGATCAGTATTGAATACATATCAGACATAACAAACAGGCTGAGATTAAAATTGAAATCAAGCATACAAACAAGATTATTTTGAGCTTGATTTTAGGTGTTTATGGAAATGAATAATGTTGATTTATTAGAAATATATGAATATTTAAACTACATTTTTAGTGAGATTATTTATTTAATTTTTCAATAATTAATCAAAAAATCTATTTGAATTTAAGTGTTTTTAGTAATGAAATTGTTTTTTTAAATAGAAAAATTTTAGAATTAATTTATAATAGAGACAATTAAAACGAATAAATTATTAAAATGAACAGCTTAGTAAATAGCATTTATAAAATATTGGATCAGCTTGGACTAAACGCACAAAAACGAGCCTTGCATATCCAATTTAGCAATACAGACTTAAACAACCAAGTCTTCTTACAACGTATCGATGGGCAACATGGTCTAAACCAAGGTGTGTCTGTTGAATTGATTTGCCTTGCCACTTCAGCAACGATTCCGCTTAAACAATTCATTGGTAGCCAAGTGGCCATTGATCAAGTCACAGATCATGGACAACTGTTTCGTAGCACAGGAGTGATTACTGAAGCGGCACAAGGGCAGAGTGATGGCGCACTAACGTTATATAAACTCAAACTCGAAGATGCCACTTCACTGTGGCATAAACGCCGTAACAGCCGAGTGTTTATGAATAAGTCGGTTGTGCAAGTCATAGAAACGCTGTTTAAAGAATGGCAAGACAAAAGCCCACTCTTTGCCTCCAGTCTAAGCTTGGATAAAAGTGGTCTTAAAAAAGATTACGATATTCGACCATTCATTATGCAGAGCAACGAAAGTGACTATGCATTTTTAAGCCGCTTGATGCGCAGTGAAGGGATTAACTGGTTAATTGATGAAGCGCAATTGATTGTACCAAGCGCTGCGACTCAAATTCAGCCGCAAAAACTGCGTTTGGTGGATGATAATAATGAATACAAAGCACTAGAACGAAGAAAGATCCGTTTCCATCGCAGCAGTGCTACAGAACAACAAGACAGCATCACCAGCTTTATCGGACAACGCAGCTTACAACCCACTGCTGTCCATGTACAACGCTGGCAAGCAGATGTGTTAGAGCAAGAAGAGGGTGCAGGCAGTGTTCAAAGTAAACACCAGCACAGTCAAAACCAGAATAATGCCAGTCTCGGTTTAGAACAAGCTTGGCATATCAGCCCAGCATGGATTCAAGACCTAAATGGTGAAGATCAAGCAACCGCTTCAAATAACAATCAGATTGAAAACATCAACCAAAACCTCAGCCATTATTACGATGCTCAATCCAAACAATTCGTTGCCAACTCCACTGTACGTGATGCGCAAGTGGGGTATTGGTTTGAGTTAAACGAACACCCAGAAATAGACCAACACAGTGGCTCAGACAAAGAGTTTCTGATCACATCAAAGACATTTTATAACCAGAACAACTTACCCAAAGACCTGAGTGAGCAAATCAATCGCTTGCTCCAACAAAGCAATTGGGTCAATTCAAATGTAGACTCAAACAACCCAGAACGCCAAGCCAATCAATTGGTACTACAACGCCGTAATGTCACCACTGTTCCGGAATATCATCCACTACAACACCGTCCAAGTACCCATCCACAACGAGCTAAAGTGGTTGGGCCAAGTGGAGAAGAAATTCATGTCGATGAATGGGGACGTATTAAAGTTCGCTTCCTGTTTACCCGCAATGAAGATCACAGTCATGATGGTGGTGCAGGGAGCAATGACAACGACACCGATTCCGCTTGGGTGGATGTACTGACCCCGTGGGCAGGTGAAGGCTATGGTGCGCGGTTCTTACCGAGGATTGGTGAGATTGTGGTGATAGATTTCTTTGATGGCAATATCGATCGACCATTTGTGGTGGGACGTATCCATGAAGCGCAACGAAGTCCAACTAAATTTGATGACAAAGGCCAATTGCCTGATACCAAAAAACTGGCAGGGATCAAAAGTCGAGAAGTTAAAGGCAGTGGCTATGGCCAACTGAGATTTGACGATACCACAGACCAAATCAGCAGCCAGCTACAAAGTAGTCACGGTGCGAGTCAACTCAATCTCGGTAACCTGAGCCATCCTAAAGAAACCGAGACCAGTGAAGGACGAGGCCAAGGCTTTGAATTAAGAACAGACCAATGGGGAGCGTTACGAGCTGGGCAAGGCCTATTGCTGAGTACCTATGCTCAAGACTCAGCCGCGGGTAACCATCTCGATGCAACCGCTGCGAAAAGTCAGTTAGAAAGCAGCCTAAATAATTCCAAAGCCTTAAGTGAAGTTGCTAAGAATCAGCAAACTGATCCACTGGATGTATTGGAAAATCTCAAGCAATTTCTTGATCAAATCGAAAAAGGTGAAAAAGACAAAGCTGATGCATTTAAACAAGCTTTGATGATTTTGGCTGCACCGAATTCAATCGCATTGGCAAGCAATGAAGACTTACATCTTTCTGCGGATAAACAAATCAGTTATACCGCAGGTGATAGTATCAACCTGAGTACGCAAAAGAATTTAGTCGCGCATGCACAATCAAAGATCAGCCTTTTTGCGGCACAAGAAGGTGCACGGTTATTTGCTGGGAAAGGTAAAGTTGAAATCCAAGCACAAGGCGATGGTGCAGATTTGATTGCACGCAAAGGGATTCAAATCATTTCGACTGAAGAGATGATTGAGCTCAAGAGTCTCAAAGAAATTATTATCACCTCTGGTGGCTCTCAATTAAAAATTAATGGTTCAGGTGTATTTGTGACCACGGCTGCTAAGTTCGAAGTGAAGGCAGGGCAACATAGTTTTATTGGTGGAGCAAAAGTCGATTATTCACTTCCATCATTCTATGAAAATATCTGTAAGCCTTGTTTGTTGGATGCAGCAAAGTTTGGAATGGCATTTGTTGATAAATAAAATGAAAAGAAAAATTGTTCCATTTAAAAATATAAAAAGCTGTATCGAAGATGATCAACATGATTTGAACATGTATTTAATCTTGGATGCAGCGCAAGTTTCAGATCAAACTTTGCACTTTATCAATACATGGCGAAATGACGCAAGGCTAGAGTTTTATTCATTATTTTCAGGTACAGCGGAGGGCAATGCACCTTTTGAAGTTGCCCCTGTACTTGTTTTAATCAATGATTTAGAGATGCTCGAAGAAGAAGGGTTTAGCTTTATTCATCAAACATGGAAAGATGAACAGGCTTTAAATCTGGTATGCAGTTCATTGGATTTGACTCAGTTTGTTAAAAAGATGAAACGCTATCTCACAGTAGAATTTCCTGATGGTACACAAAAATTATTTAGATGGTTTGATCCAAGAATTGTTAAAAAAATTCATAAAATACTGACAGATCAACAAGAAGATGAGTTTTTTGAGGGTATTACAAAATGGGTCATTTCAATTCGAAATTATCAGGATGTAGATTCTAATCAATTAATGGTATTGGAGAATGCATAATGCTCATACTCAGCCAGGAAAAATTATATGAATTAGATGTTGAGCAAAATAAAGAATTTTTATATGACCTTGTCTATGAAATTATAAAAGAAAACCCTGCCCTTAAACTGAATGGGCAATTTGATCAGCTATTAGAACCTGTCCAAAGCCTGATCAATCTATATATTGAAAAAGGCATCAATCAAATTTATACACTCAAATATATGGTGAAGAGCCATGTTTATTTGGGAATAGATTATGCAAATGATCCGCAATATTTTTGGCTCAAAAATGAAATGCAGCATTACAATATTGCGGAGCAAGTGTCCTATGTAGATGCTTTTTATACACTTTTGGAAAGCTATAAAAGTGTGGTTTTAGGGCATAATTTTAAATTTGTTTTTAAAGCAATTGAGCAGTTAAATCAGAGTTTTAGTCATTCCAATCTTCAAGAAAATCTTTCAATTATTTATCCAGAAAAAATAGAGTTTTTAAAACAAAAAGATTTATTGGGTTCACTTCAAGAAAATTATTCCAATGATATCCAATCATATAAAGAGTATGTATTGGGAAAAGAATTTCATCATAACGTTTTTATAAAAAATTTGATTAATTTGGAGGTTTAAGATGGGTGTTGGTGGTGCAAGTCCTGCAGCGGGCGCTTCATGTGCAACGTGTTTAAGGAAGTTTACGGTTCATTTTAGGCATAATGAGAAAGATTTCGATGGTGGTTATGGATTTGACTGGTTAAGAAATGAGTATGTTAATAATCTCAAAAAAGTAGACGGCATAAGTTATAAAAATACATTCAGAGGAAATATTTCAGATTTGCTTGCTATTTATTCGGAGGGTCAAAAGACATTAATACGGCCATATGGCTATAATTATATACCTGCATGGTTAGCAATTTTTCCAAAGACAACAAGTAAACAAAGTGCATCTGGTTCACAGGAAATTAATAAAAATGGTGTGGATTTAGATTTAGAAATTGTTCAATTAAGTAGTGATGAAAAAGATCCTCTTACTAGTGATGGAACTTCAATAGAATTATTAGCTACAAGTGATTTTATAAAGTTAACTCCATCTAAATTTGATATTAAACAGTTAATTAATAATAGGAAAAGTAGAGAAATTGATAAAACAAATAATAAAAATGAATTTTTTTATGAAAATAAAAAGATAATAAATATAAAATGTGAAGGTGGAGCTTTAAATCAGCATGAAGAGATAAATGTATTTGCGATAAAGAAAGGTGTGAGAGAAAAAGTAGGGAAATTAATGTTATATAAAAATAATGATATTCCAAAATTAGAACTTAATTTTATTGATGTAATTAGTGATAATAACTCACTAGTTAAACCAAGTAGTTATGAATATTATTTGAAGTTTAAGTCTTACAATCAGGCTCTAATCAGAGCTGAGAAAAGATTAGAAACAAAATTTGATTTATTAGACCTAGCAAAGACAAATGAAGATGTTGCAGATTTTTTGGCAGAAGTAGCATCAAATAAACAATTAGATATTGATTATTTAGCAAATAGATTTGTAAATTTATTCGATAAATATGGTGGAAAATATAGACCAATAGAAGATAAAAAGTATTTAAATATAAATGATGATGGGCATACGAGAACTTATATATTTTATACAAATATATCTGCTGGGAATGTAAATGGATACGCCCCATCAAGAATGGAAGGTAGGCGAATGAAATGGGGAAATGCTATAGTCGTGTTTAAACAAGCACATACTAGATTGGATGTGCTAGTACATGAGATTGGGCATAGCTTAGGTCTGCCACATGTTTTTGAAAAAAATAACAATAAATTTGTATTTTATCAGGGGCAATCGGGGAATTTAATGGACTATACTTGGTTTTATGCAAAATCTAAACAGGTCGATAGTAAAATTACTAGAAAGTATTTTAGTAAGTTTCAGTGGGATATTTTGAGAAGTGATAGGAGTTTAAAGTGAAAAAATTATTTTTAACAATTTTTTTTGTTTTTTTTGTATCTTGTTCTTCTGAAAATAGAGGTGATGCTCAATTAGGGAGTATGAACACAAGTGAAAATAATATAAATGACCCATGCGCTAATGCGGATTGTACACCAGATAAATTTAATTCACCCTACTATAAAATTCCATATGAAAAATTAAGAGATTTAGAATTTTTAAATTATGAAGATTTTGGTGTCGTGTTGTTAAATAACGGTATTTTAAATGCTGAGATTTTAAAAGAGTATAATTTTAAAGATAAAGATAATTCAAATTATATAGATTTTGAAAATGAAGCCATGTTAACAATTAATCCGAATCCATCAAATGGTAAGGTGAAATCAATAGATTATGATTTTTCTATGTGTTCATCAATCAGCTCAATAGATATAGATAGAGTAAGGAAAATATTAAAAATATTTCAAAATAATAATTTAGAAAATAGTTTTTTTAAATTTGATTTTACTAAAAAAAATAATGAAAATTCTTTAACCAATACATCGTATGGAGAAAATGGAATTATTTATGAAATTTCATGTAATATTAAATCTAAAAAAGGTCAATTTCATATTTACAAGAAGTAGTAAATTTTTAATTTAAATGGGAGCTTAAATAATGATATTTATAAAAAGTAATTATAAAAAATATCATTTGGCTTTAATTTTATTTTTTATCGTTGGCTGTGATGAAAATCTAATTTATTCACGTAGTAAAAGTGATGAGGTAATAAATAAATTTTGCCTTAATCCTGAGCCCAATATTAGTTTTGATATAAATAAATATTTACCATTTGAAAGTTCAATGGAGAGTCCTATAGAAGAAAACTTAGGAATAAAGGTTAATGATTTTTATAATAAAATTCAAAAATCTATTTCCTTGAATAATATGAATGTATATGAAAATCAAGGTTATATTGATATTATTGATGATAACTACGATGTAGTAGGTAAAATTCTAATTATTTCAGCAGGCACTTATGTTAAATATATTAATTTTGAAGTTAGATCTGATCCCCAAATTTTTAAAGGAAAACTTATAAAAAGTGCTCTTATAGATGTGATTTCTGCAGTAAGTAATACCGATTCTAAATTAATCTATGATAAAGCCTTAAGTAATTTAATTAACAATATTAAAGATGGTAAATTTAATCCTCGAACTGGTATATATTCAGGTTCTTTTGATGAGAATGAAGTTGTATATGAAATATCTACAATTAATAAAAAATTTATTGCAGCTAAAGTTGCTAGCGGGGAAATTAGAGATATCGATTGCAAAGCTAAAAAATATAATGAATATAAAGAGTTGGAGTTATCACTTTTTTCAATATTCAAACACTAATCTTAATGATTTTAGACATCAGTTATAATTATTTATTAGGTTGTTAGAGATGGTGGTGTTATGAAATCTTTCATTTTGGTGATAGCTTTAATAAATCTATCAGCTTGCTCATTTGACTCAAATAAGGATAACTGTAGTTTAAAAAATAGTGAAAATTCAGATGTTGGAAATAGTTATGATATTAAAGTTGGAAAAAATATTTCTAGTTTTGTAGATGAAAATAGAATTTTTTTAAATTATGATCAAAAAGAAATAATTAACAGATATAAAAAATTAAATAGCAATTACATGGTTTTAAAGGTTTTAGATAAACTTCCTGCTGAAATAGGGTTTACAGATGGTACTGTCGGTAATAATGTTGAAGAAAATAAGCATTATATGTCTAATCTAGATACACATATAAACTTTAAGACAAATTACATATTTTTTAAAAGTACCAATTATGTACCTTACGATGATAAAATTCTTAATACTATTGCTAAAATGTTGGGTGATCAAATTTATGTGATCAATGGAAATAAAGTAGATGATAAAGATTTAGATAAAAATATTAATATTTTTATTAAAAGGCTCGAGTGCAGCACTTCGTCACAAGAGGAAGTGCTAGAGTGGAATGTAAATGATATTCATATTATTTTAGAAGCATCAGGAAATAAAAATGAAAAACTAACCAGTCTTTTTTTTACAGCTTATTTTACAAAGAAAACGGATAAAAAATATGAAACATCAATATATTAGTTTTCTATATCTATGGTACTGAAAATTATCTAGAAATTTTATACCTTTGATAAGGCTTAATGAGTTATGAGGAAAATTTTAACTATTTTTATATACTCTTTTTTTCTATTTGCATGTGTTCCTAATGAGCCATTAGATCATCTATGTCAGATAAATAACAAAACTAAAAAAAGCGATACTCGAAGTGACGTAAAGGAAATATCGAGAGATATTAATTTATTTGTTGTTAATCATGATTTATATTTGGACTATAATTTTAAAAAAATATATAGCAAATATAAGGAAATGAATTCAAATTATTTGAAGTTAAAAGTTATAGATCGATTATCTGCTACTCAAGGTTTTGATAATGGAATAGTTCACAATGAAAATTTTGAAGATAATTATCATCATATGTCTACATTAGAAGTACGAACTACAGGACAAGGTCCAAATACAAATTATTATGCTAGTGATAATTTCGTTCCATTTGATGAAAATATCCATAAAAATATCTATCAATCAATTTATGATCAAATTTTTTTAATAAATTCAGCAGCTTTAGATAAAAGTAGTCTTGATAACTTCATAGAAAATTTTTTAACTAAAGGGCGATGTCAAGGTGGGGATCAGTACGGAAAGGTTATTACTGAAAAGAATTTTAATGGTGTACATATTATCTTGGAATCTGAACCTGAATGGTTTGTAGGGAAAGGCCAAGTCAATAGTTTTGCTTATACTGTATACTATACAAAAATGACAGATAAAAATTATGAAAAATCATTATATTATTAAACTTAAAAGCTTATTTCTGATATTTTTTTCTATGACATCCTATAGTTTTGGAGCGAATGTAGAAAATCGAATTTTTAATTATGAAGATAAAGAAATATCAGCGTTATCTTCTGAAATAAATTACTCAAGATTTGCACCAGTAAACCAGCTTAATTTAAAAGCAATGCCTGTAGATTTAGATGAAATAATAAAGAACCTTGCAAAAATAGGTTATATCAATAGTGGTACAGTCTCGAATAGTAAACGCTATGAAGTGTTAGCATATGGATTGACGACCAAGAAAATTTATTTTTTTAATAATAACAGTCAAACACCTGATTTCTTTTCTGAGATTTATGCAACGAACTCTAAATTTAATCAACTCAAAAGTATTCGTCTAGGGTTAAGTGTTGAATACAATGGGAAAAGATTTAAAAAAATGAATACAGATCCGATTGTTCCCACAAGTTTTATTTCTGCTTTGAATGTGATTGATGAGAGGAAAGCAAAAGAGGTGTATGTTTCACTCATGAAGCAACATATTTTAAATATAAAAAATAATGTGAATGAGTATTGTGAATTTTTAGTGACGACGAGAGTAAATGTTAAGGATTATTGGTTAGAATTAAATACTGAACTCACAAAGAATAATACTTATTTCAATATTTACCAAAGTAAAGGAATTCCTCAAAAATGCAATTTGTGAAATTCTTTGTTTGGATTTTTTGCTTAGTCCCTTTTCCGGCATCCTGTGGTGATTATAGAAAAACTAATAGTGATGGTGATTTCGTATCCCCTCAGCAGTAGATGCTTTATGAATATAGTTTCCTAAACGAGATTAAAGCTTTTATAATAATTTAAATTCAATAACTTAAATCTTGATAATTTGAAATTCAAAGCTTTAGGATATCCAATTGAGCACTCAGATCAATTCCATATCTACCGTGAATAAGCTATATTAATGGCACCAAAAATAGACAATCAACAACATGCAAAATTTACAACAACTCTTTATCAACACCCAAGAAAACTACGAATTGATCCCTGATTTTATCGATCTGCTTTTAGCATCGGATATTTATTGTTTGGGAACACAAGATCAGCATAAAAAAATTCAATTCCGTATTCTAGAAACACCAGAAGGTGATCAAGCAATACCATTCTTCATAGAGCTAGAAACTATTCAAAATGATATTGGAGTCGATGCCGAATATATCATGTTAAATACACGGCAGTTTTTTGAAATGACTCAGGGGGCAACATTGGTATTGAATCCAACTTCTGAATTAACAAAAGAATTTCAACCTGAAGAAATTAAAGCAATTTTAGAGATTGATGAAGCAATTTAAAAATGTGCAGGATTCAATTTCTCCAGCACTTCATCAATTTTTTTCAACCGTTTGATTTCATCCCATAAGGCTTTGGCTTCGGGATAATGCTTAGACATCATCCCAATCCATTGTTTATAACGGCCGACCATGTTCAGCTCTTTTTTATATGGACCATTTAAAAAACGAATTTGTAAATTTAATAGTTCAGACCAAGTGATAAGTGGTTCATCCGTATTTTTACGAATACACTGGGTGAGATCTGGTGTAGTCACAGCACCACGACCAATCATCAAATCTTGGCAACCTGATTCAAGTTGGCATTGTTTCGCATCAGCATTGGTCCAGATTTCACCATTGGCAATCACATTGATCTTGAGTGCTTCACGAATCGGCTGTAGCTGATCCCAAAATGCTGGTGGGGTGTACCCATCAGCTTTGGTCCGAGCATGGACAGTGACCCACGCTGCGCCAGCATCTTCAATGGCATGCGCATTTTCAAGGGTAAAATTTCGATCCATATAACCTAAACGCATTTTTGCAGATACAGGGATGTGTTTGGGTACTGCATCACGTACAGCCTTGACCAACTCATGTACAACTTCAGGCTCATCGAGAAGTACTGAACCACCTCTATGACGGTTTACTGTTTTAGCAGGACAACCAAAATTCATATCGATTGCAGGAGCACCTAATTCAGCAGCGCGTACCGCATTGGCTGCGAGCATTTCAGGATTATTTCCTAAAAACTGAACGTGTACTGGTGTGCCAGCGGCTGTTTTGCCTTGATTGTTTAATTCTGGACAATAGCTATGATAAACATGGTCAGGTAAGACCGAATCCGTTACACGGATAAACTCAGTCACGCACCAGTCAAAGCTACCGACATGTGTGAGAACGTCACGCATGATAGGGTCGGTTAAGCCTTCCATTGGGGCGAGTATAAGTTTCACAATTGTTACCTGATGAGATGAAAACAGCGTTATACGCATTTTTGTAGGAGATGTCTACCGATGCAAAATATATTCTAGGTCAGTGCTGAAGGGGGTGTTATTGAAAAGTTGATCCATAAATTTTCATTATCAAAACTTTCTACATAAAGTCGAATTTTTTGTTGTGGATACATGTTCTTTAAACCTAAATGCGATTCACAATCCTTGTAACTGGCTAAACCATAAAACCTTTCGCCATATTGAACAATCACCCCTTGAGGGTAGAAACACACAATCTCGGTTTCAATGTTTTGTCCAATTTTAAATTTGTTCTTTAATTCATTCCAATCACTTAAATATTTAGAGATTGATTGATTCCAAAAATTTAAAAACTCATCTTTTTCAATGGGAATAATTTCATCTAAAATGTCAGAAAAACTTCCTTCAGGTAAGAAAAAATGCGCTTGTTCTATGTTTAAATTTGTATTGATGCTGAGTGAAGCTGTCACCAGAATTGATCTGAGGCAGTAATATTCCAGATCTAATTCATATAAAATAATTTCTTCTGCTTCTGTATCAATATATTTATAGTAAGAATACAAAATACTGCCCATTTTTGCTCAGCGCTGCGTTTATCAACGATGCAAAATCATTTCCAAAACAAATTTAGAACCAATAAAGCCAACCGCCAATAAAAAGAATCCAATCATGGTAAAGCGAATGGCTTTTTGACCACGCCAGCCAAACTTATAGTGACCAATTAACAACGCACCGTAAACAAACCAAGACACAATGCTAAACACGGTCTTATGTGCTAGGTGCTGTGCAAAGAAGTCATCAATGGTAAAGAAACCAAAACATAGGGCGACAGTTAATAAAACAAAACCAGTAATGAGCATATCAAAAAGTAAGGATTCCATGGCTTGATATGACGGTAAGAAGTTGACCCAAATACGTTTTTTTTGTTTCTTTTTGAGTTCACGGTTTTGAAACCAAATCAAAACGGCTTGTATGGTTGCCATGAGTAAAACGGCATAAGCAGATAAAGACAGAATGATATGGATGTCTAAACCGATAGAATGCTGTTCAATAAATTGATCTGGTTTACTAAAACAAAAACCGAGAATCAAACCAAAGGCGGCAACAGGAATTCCAATCAAATTTAGTGAAAGAACAGGACGATAGGTACTATAAAGCATACTTAGAACCAACATTAACGCAGAGGTAAAAGACATCAAGTTAAAGACGTCGTAATTAATCCCTAGTGGTGTAAGTATGTCGTTATGCAGTACACTTGCATGTAATATCAGCCCTAAACCTGACATGATGCCAATAAACCAAGGGTTTGCGGAACGTTTAGCCATTAAGTGCATGAACAAATACCAAAATGAAGAGGTATAGGCAATTAATGCTAAAATCGTATAAACCAAGGGTAGGCTAATCATGTCAAACCTTTTTCAGGATGATGAATATTCATGTTATAAGATATAAATTCCATGTGAACTACAGTATCCTATAGCATCTTGAGCATAAATTTTCTATTTTAAGAAAGATTTTTTTGCTACTAGCTATTTTAAGCGGATTTTGCAATGTTTGATACCTTAACAGAACGACTCACGCAGAGTCTCAGAAATGTTACTGGCTCTGGGCAGCTAACCGAAGATAATATTAAAGATACCTTACGTGAAGTGCGTATGGCACTTCTTGAAGCCGATGTTGCTTTGCCTGTAACTCGTGAGTTTATTGCGAAAGTTAAGGAAGAAGCATTGGGTCAAGAAGTCATGACTCAGCTTTCACCAGGTCAAGCTTTCGTTAAAATTGTGTATGACGAACTCACCAAAATGATGGGTGAGGCAAACGAAAGCCTAGACTTAGCTGCAAAACCACCTGTTGTGATTCTTCTCGCAGGTTTACAAGGTGCTGGTAAAACCACGACAGCGGCAAAACTTGGACGTTTCTTAAAAGAGCGTCAAAAGAAAAAAGTGGCGATGGTTTCTGCCGATGTTTACCGTCCAGCTGCGATTAAGCAACTGCAAACAGTTGCTGCTGAAGTGGGTGTTGATTTTATTGAATCGGACGCTTCTGAAGATCCGATTAAAATTGCACAACGTGCAATTGGTCAAGCCAAAATTAACTTTAACGATGTTTTGATTGTCGATACGGCAGGGCGTTTGCATGTCGATGATGACATGATGGACGAAATTAAAGCATTACACGCTGCAATTGGCCCAACTGAAACCTTATTTGTCGTTGATGCAATGACAGGTCAGGATGCGGCAAATACCGCCAAAGCCTTTAATGATGCATTACCATTAACGGGTGTTATCCTCACCAAAACTGATGGTGATGCACGTGGTGGTGCGGCGCTTTCGGTACGAGCGATTACCGGTAAGCCAATTAAATTCTTAGGTATGGGTGAAAAACTCGATGCCTTAGAGCCATTCCATCCTGAGCGTGTTGCACAACGTATCTTGGGTATGGGTGACGTACTTTCTTTAGTCGAAGAAGTTGAACGTAAAATCGACAAAGAAAAAGCCGAAAAAATGGCGAAAAAATTGCAAAAGGGCGGGAGCTTCAACTTTGAAGACATGCTGATGCAATTTGAACAGATGAACAAAATGGGCGGTATGATGGGCTTCTTGGATAAGTTGCCTGGCATGAGCAATTCAGGCATTCAAGATGCGATTGCACAAGCAAATCCTGAAAAGCAAGTGAAAAAGATGGAAGCGATTATTCAATCGATGACCATTAAAGAACGTCGTAACCCAGACTTAATGAATCCGAGCCGTAAAAAGCGTATTGCAGCAGGCTGTGGTATGGATGTGGTTGAAGTCAATAAACTGATCAAACAACATGCACAAATGGCGAAAATGATGAAGAAATTTGCCAATCCATCGGGTATGGCAAAAATGATGCGCTCATTGGGTGGAATGCAAAAACAGTTTGGCGGTGGCGGCGGTATGGGGCCATTGTTTGGTAATAACGATAAAAAATAAGTCTCATTTTTTTTATAAAAAGCGCCTTAGGGCGCTTTTTTGTTAAATAAAAATAACATACTTTTGTTGGCTGTTTAGATATTCTGAGCCCATTATTTGAATATGATTTAAACAATAATTGATAAGAAGTTGATTTATGAAAAAAGTATTTATCGTACACGGTTATAAAGACTCCCCTGAACATCATTGGTATCCATGGCTAAAGCAACAAGTATTGGCGACAGGACATGCATGTGAAGTGATTGATCTAGCACATCCAGAGCAGCCCCAATATGAGCTGTGGAAGCATAATATTACGCAGCAAATTAAGTCACTCAATGACGATACCATCATTGTGGCACATGGCTTAGGAGGTATTGCCAGTCTAGATTTTCTTTCGAGTGAATTATTGGGGCGAAAATTAGGTGCTTTGTTTTTGGTTGCGGGATTCAGTAAAAACTTAGCCGTTTTACCTGAACTTAACTTATTTTTACAACACGCTCGGGTCGATGATGCGCTGCTCAGAATGAATATTCTGAATCGCTTTATCTTTTTCTCCAACAATGATCCTTTTGTGCCAGCGCCTGTCAGTATTCAATTGGGTTATTCGCTGAATTCACAAATGATTGAGGTGAAAGGTGCAGGGCATTTTATGGCAACAGAGGGCTATACCAGCTTAACTGTACTTTGGGAAAAGTTAGCAGTTCTATTACAACCTGAATCCCAAGCTGGTACTCAGGCTGCATATTCGATTTTATCGTGATGTGGTTTTATTGATTGAGCTTTTGATAAAGCTCGTCAAGTATCTCCTGAGCGCGTTGCTCATCTTGAATCAAATTGCCTTGTTGATCCCAAACTTTACTGTCTAGAATCGAATAATCTACACTTGGGCTTAATTTTAGTTCAGCTGCAGGTTTGCCATCTTCATACCATACCTTTTGAACGATGGGCTGATCATCTGAATATTCTTCCTGTAGCCCAAGTTGACCATTTGAATAGTACGTTTCAGTTTTTCCAACTAATTTCTGGTCTTGGCTGGTCGATTTAAAGCTGATTTTTCCATTTTCAAAATAGCCCACAACTTCACCGTCGACATATTTACTATCAAAGCTATTTAAGCCTTGAGGGGCTTTAATCCAAAATGGATCAGATTGTTTTTTACGGCTATTTTGATAGAAGTCCTGAACTAAGAAACGGCCATCTTTATCACGACCTAATAATTTTCTGAAATATCCATTTTCTACAGGTGTGAGTGAATAACCCTGATCCATGATTAAACCGCACTCACAGGCTTCTTCACCTGCATCTGGAGCAAAGTAAGCAATAACAGGTTCAGTTGTTGCCATGGTTGTTGAAGATGAGTGCGTGGTTTGTAAACTGGTACAACCCACCAGTGTAAAGCTCATTAAACAGGCACTAAGCAGTAAGGGGATCGTTTTCATAATGATTGCTCTTTTATCGTGTTTATGGTTGTGTTTATTTATTAAAAATGGAAGATTGCTGATCTTCTATTAAATTGTATTTAGGTTTAAGCGGTTTGTCGATCTATATAGAACTGTAAGCCTTTGAGTAATAAATCTGATTCAATTCTTGGTTGATATTTCTCTAGAAATTGTGCAAATAGATTGGCATCACCACCCGTTAAAATAAGCTTTCGTGGTTGTTGCTCAAGCACTTTTTCAATGGTGCTTAACAGACCCAAGAAAATGCCATGATGTACTGCATCTATGGTATTCCGACCAGGACTTAGCTCTGAAAAAGCCGCATCTGGAATTTTAATACCTTTGGTTTTTTGAATTAAAGAATCACGTTGTAAATAGAGGTTAGGCAGAATATAACCGCCTAAATGTTGTAAGCCTTGGGTTAAATCAATTGTTAAAGCTGTACCGCAGCTAATCACACACAAGTCATCATCAGCTTTCGCCACAGCCAAAACTTGTAACCAACGATCGATCCCAAGTTGTTCTATATGGTCATAGCCACAACGTAATCCTGCATATTCAGCATGCACTTTGGCAAAAGTCACCGGAATATCGAGTAATTTTAAAATCTGGACAATGCGTTCGTTGTTCTTTTTATCTTGGACTGAGGAGATTCCAATTTTGTCTAAGCCTAAACCACGGAAATGTTGAATTAAACCCAGTAGCAGATCCGCAGGGGATTGGAGATGTAATTCTGCTGCCTGTTGGATAATTTGATTATTTTCAGTAATCCAATATTTTAGACGGGTATTTCCAATATCTAACCAAAGTGCTTTCATGATTTTGCCTAATTGAAACTGAACACAATCTGCATAATTATTTTATTTGAAAATATTGAACGACTTAGAGAGCATCTCAATCTGATCAATCAAATAGGGCAAATAACCTGCGGTTCATTTTGCTGAACGTTGTTCCGTACTGTTAGTAACTGTTTGCTATGATCTTTGGATCAATACGATTACTGCGCAATATATAGCGAAATGTATAGCGAAAAAAGCCCTGTTTTAAATAATTGCTGATCACTTTTTCACGATACATCTGATCAATCCATCTCATTTTAGACAACGGATCACCTCGTTATTTATGCTTCAGCTAAGCGTAAACGCCCTTGATAGACATTGACTAAGCCTTGAGCTGTCAATAAATTCAGTGCGCCATCATCAGAAATTCCTTTGAAAATACCCTCAATTGAATTTTGAATTTGTTCAAAATAAACCTGTTGATCCATAAAGGCAGCATAGTGATTAAATCGTGCTGCAAGGTTATAGCAACCATGATCAAACCATTGTCCAGCTTGTTGAATTGCCAAATACATTTCTGCAATGATTTGGATTCGATTTGGAAATTGTAGGCCTAATTGCATTATCGAGGTGGCTTGTTGGGTGACATTTTCTTTGGGGATCGGAAATAAGTTGATCCCGATTCCAACAATGGCTTGATGTGGTGAAATGGGCTCAACCAGAATTCCCCCCCACTTTCCTTGAGAGCTATATAGGTCATTGGGCCATTTAATTTGTAATGCTGGTAAATTCTTAAGTGTTGGCATTTGTAAGATATTTAAAGCAATTTCCAATGCTAAACGCCCATCTAAGGGTGTTCGAGTTTCAAGCAATGTGCTTAAATAAATGTTACCAATTGGCGAAACCCATTCCCGTTGGTGCTGACCTCGTCCTTGAGTCTGAGTTTCACTACAGACCAAAACTGTCTTGACGCCGCTGAGCGCAATTTCACGCACATCATCATTGGTCGATGCTGTCGTCTGCTTTAAAAGCAGCACTTCAGGGAGTTCATTTGCTTGTGTAAGAAGTTGTCTAAGATGACGAGTCTCTAAATCCATGTTGAATCTGAGAAGAGTGAAGGAACATTTATGGAGTTAATCATATATTTAGGTATTGGTGCAATCGCAGGATTTGCTGCTGGGCTATTTGGTGTTGGTGGTGGCTTAATTATTGTACCAATTCTCTATGTGGTCTTTACTAAAATGGGCTATGATCCTTCGGTCATTATGCACATGGCATTGGGAACTTCACTTGCAACAATTATTGTAACTTCAATTAGTTCCGTAACAGCGCATCATAAAAAAGGTGCAGTACTTTGGAATGTTTTTAAAAACTTAGCCCCAGGTTTGGTGATTGGCTCATTTATTGGTGCTGGCATTGCAGATATTTTATCAGGTCAGCATTTACAGCTGATTATTGGTGCATTTGCGATTTGGGTGGCATTTAAAATGTTTAAGGGGGCCAATGTCAAAGTCGATGAATCTAAACAATTACCGACCGCACCTATGCAAATGCTGGCTGGTGGGGGAATTGGAGTTGCATCGGCAATTTTTGGTATTGGTGGCGGAAGTCTGACCGTTCCCTATCTCAACAAAAATGGTGTGGTGATGCAAAAAGCCGTTGCAACATCAGCAGCTTGTGGTTTACCAATCGCGATTGCGGGTGCGCTCGGCTTTATGTTCTTTGGTGCACAAGAACCAACCGAAATTAAAAATTCAATTGGTTATGTGCATATCTATGCCTTTATTGGGATCAGTGTAATGAGTTTTATCACTGCCAAATTTGGCGCAAAGGTGGCGCATGCACTTTCTCCAGCGATGTTGAAAAAATGCTTTGCATGCTTACTTACAGTGGTCGGTCTTTATTTTATTTATCAAGGTATTACTAAGTAGATTCCGATCAATGGTACTTTTTCTAAACACTGAGTTGACTTAAAATACATTAAAATTGTCGGACAATGTCATGGTTTCAATTGAATTAAATCAGGTACAACTAAAATAATGACAATTGACATTGTCCAAGTAAAGAATAATAAACCAAGATAGGAATTATATGCATTCGGAAGAAGTGGATAGCCTTTCAGAACAGATTGCCAAACATATTAGTGAACAAATTATTAGTGGCGAGTTGGTTGAAGGGGAAAGAATACAAGAACTACGTATTGCCAAAGAACTGGATGTCAGTCGTGGCTCGGTACGTGAAGCCTTTTTGCTTTTAGAAAGAACCCATCTGATTGAAATTTATCCTCGTCGTGGTGCAATTGTCTCAGAAATGTCAGCACAACAAGTCCGTGCATTGTTCGATACCAGCGCATTGTTATTAGGTCAAATCGTGCAACGTATGAGTGAAACATGGCGCAATCATGAAGCTGAAGCGATTCAGCAGATGATGAATCATTTGGTTGAGCAGGTGAAGCAAGGCAATACTGAAAAGTTTTATGATGGCATATTTCAATTTTTATCAGGGCAACAGGACATGGTTGGGAATCCCTACCTGATGAAATTTTATAAAGAGTTGTTACCATCCCTACGAAGAAGTTATTTTTTAACCTTAAATACTTCAAGACGCGAGCTTCAAGAAGCTTTAGAATTGCTTAAGTTGGTGATTGACGCAATTTTAATCCGAAAATCACAACAAGCTACTTTATTTATGGAAGATTTTTGTCGACACTTACGTAATCTGGTGTTGGAATCTCTGACACGGATGAAACAAATCGAACTCGCTTGGGCGCGGAGATCGCGTCGGTAATTACTAGGACATTATGCGTTTAAGCAGCTTAAAACTTTCAGGCTTCAAATCTTTTGCCGATAGTACAACACTACAATTCAAAGATAACCGTACAGCGGTGGTAGGTCCTAATGGTTGTGGTAAATCCAATGTGATTGACGCGATCCGTTGGGTGATGGGGGAATCCAGTGCACGCCAGCTCCGTGGTGGCAGTATGCAGGATGTTATTTTTACAGGAACGGCAAAACGTAAACCTGTAGGTATGGCAAGTGTAGAACTGCGCTTTGAAAACACCTATGGCAAATTAGGTGGGGCTTATAACGCCTATACTGAACTTGCTGTTCGCCGTCAGGTGAATCGTGATGGAAAATCTGAATACTTTCTCAATGGGACGAAGTGCCGACGTCGTGATATTACCGACATTTTCTTGGGTACAGGTTTAGGTCCTCGCTCCTACGCAATCATCGAACAGGGAATGATTAACCGCTTGGTTGATGCAAAACCTGAAGAAATGCGTATTTTTCTTGAAGAGGCTGCTGGAGTTTCTCGTTATCAGGCTCGTCGTCGTGAAACACTACAACACTTAGAACATACCACGCAGAACTTAGACCGTCTCGAAGATATTGCTTCAGAACTCAAATCACAGCTTAAAACCTTAAAACGCCAATCTGAAACTGCGGTTCAATATAAGACTTTAGAAACTGAAATTCGTACGTTAAAGATTGAAATTCTATCTTTCCAGTGTGATCGTAGTTCTCGTTTACAAGAACAATATACGGTTGAAATGAACGAATTGGGAGAGCACTTTAAACTGGTGCGCTCTGACATGAGTACTTTGGAACATGATCTGACTTCAACCAATGAGTTGTTCCAACGTTTGATTCAACAGTCCACGCCTTTGCAAAATGAGTGGCAACAAGCTGAGAAAAAACTCTCTGAGTTGAAAATGACTTTGGAACAGAAACAAAGTTTATTTCAACAGAACTCAGAAGCTTTGGGAAATTTTGAACAGCAAAAAGCTCAAACCAAAGAAAAGATTCAGTTGATGGAATTGCAATTGGAAACCTTGCACAGTCAATTGGAGCAGCAGACTGAACATTTACAACATGCTGAGTCTGAAACACAACAACGTAGCCAAGCCTTTACCGATTTAAAAGCGCAGCAATTGCAAGCACAACAACAGTATGAACAGGTCAAAGTTCAAGTTGAAAAGCAACAGCAGCAAAAAGCACAAATGCAGGCGCAAATTGAACAACTTGCAAAAAATGTTGCGCGTATTGAGCAGCAGAAAGATACCTTAAAAAACCAAGCTGTTCAGGTTCAAAGTCAATTTCAAACTGAAGATGTTCAACAACTTGAGCAAGATAAAATAGCAATCCAAGCTGCGATTGTTGAATTAGAACAAAAAATTAATCAAGCAAAGCAGCAGTTTGAACAACTACAGGAAAGCATTAATCAGCAAAAAACTCAGATTTCAGCTCTAAAATCTGATGTACAAGTGTTGCAATCTGAACAGAAAAACCTCACCCAATTAATGGCGAAAAGTGCTGTAAATAGCAAGGCTGATACTGTGCAATTGATGCAGGTATTAACGCTGAATGCACAAGGCAAAACACATGCACAGCTGGTTGAAAAGTTTTTAGCCAAATGGTTGTCAGCCCAAATTGTTGATCAAGATGCTGATTTTGCTGAAAGTGTGGCACGCCAGCTTAAAGCAACAAGCTCGCAAGATAAAATTCAATTGAATGGATTGGCATGTTTAGCAGATTGGATTGAATCTCCACAGTATTCATTGTGGAATCAAGTCGCTGTAATTGAAAACCTCGCTCAAGCTTTAGCGGTACAAGCACAGTTAAAAGCAGGACAAAGCATATTGACGCTGGATGGTTATCATGTTGGTCAAGATTGGGTGATTGGTCTGTTCTTTGATGAGTCGAGCCAAGCCGCACAGGGTGCACTCAGTCATCGTATTCGCCTTGAAGAAATTGAAACACAACTTGCGCAGCTACAACCACAGTTGATTGAAGCTGAAACTGTATTGCCAAATTTAAATCAGCAATTGCTGGACCTGCAAAAACAGATCCAAACAGAGCAAGACACGCTAAAACATCAGCAAAAACAGCTACAACAGTTTGATGTGCAAATTGCTAAGCAGCAAAGTGCTTCACAAGCATTTGAGTTGCAGAAAGTTCAGCTGAATAGTCAATTGCAACAGTTAGATGAGCAACTTGAAGAAGATGCAATGCAGAAAGATGATCTTGAAATCGATATGCACTCGGTCATCCTCAAGCTTGAACAAAATCTTCCTGAGTTTAAAACCTTGCAATTCAAGTTGGATGAGCTCAATGAGCAGGTTGAAGAACAGCAACAGCAATTACAGCTTAAGCAGCAAGATTCTGAAACTACACGTCGTCTAGCTGAACAAAATAAACAGCAAATTGAATTATTAGACAAAGACCTATCCTTCTCTAAAACGCAATATCAACAAATTATTGCGCAAATGGAGCAAGCCAAGAAGTTTGTAGATCCAATTCAATTGGAATTGCCGAGTCTAGAATCGCAATATGCTGAGCAGGCACAACAAACTGAAAAACTGCAAAAAACTTGGAGTGAGTGGCAAGTTGAATTGAATAATATTCAATCCAAACAGCAACAACTTACAGAAATGCGCCATTTGCATCAGCAAAATGATGAGCAATTGCGTACAAAACTGGAAGAGCGACGTTTGGCTTGGCAATCGGCAAAATTAGATTTACAGCATTATTCCGATCAACTTAAAGAGATGAATGCTGAAGTTAAGCAAGGCGTATTGATTGATTTACCTGTACATCAAGAAAAATTTGAGAAAGCACAGCGTCAGTTTGAAAAATTAGGCGCGGTCAATTTAGCCGCTTCAGCAGAATATGAAGAAGTTTCTAAGCGCTTTGAAGATCTAACCCATCAAATGCAAGACTTAGAAAATACGGTTGGGCAATTGAAAGATGCCATGAAGACCATTGACCAAGAAACCAAAAAATTATTTATGGGTACTTTTGATCAGGTTAATGCTGAATTAAAAGTATTATTTCCAAAAGTCTTTAATGGTGGTGAAGCTAGTTTAAGTCTTGAAGATGACTGGCAGTCTGGCGTGAAGTTGATGGCACGTCCACCCGGCAAGAAAAATAGTTCATTGGCTTTGTTATCTGGTGGTGAAAAAGCATTAACGGCATTGGCTTTGGTATTTGCTATTTTCCGTTTGAATCCTGCACCTTTCTGTGTTTTGGATGAAGTTGATGCACCTTTAGACGATGCTAACGTTGGTCGTTTTTGTAATTTAGTAAAAGAGCTTTCTGATCAAGTCCAATTCATTTACATTACACATAATAAAGTTGCAATGACGATGGCAACCGATTTGCTGGGTGTGACGATGCCTGAACCAGGCACATCAAAGCTCGTCACTGTGAATTTGGAAGAGGCAAGAGAATACGGTTTAGCCGCGGAGTCGTAGTATGGAAGTCACCACAATTATTGGAATTGTTGTTGCAGTAATCATCATTCTGGTGGGTTTAAGGATGGTGCTACGAAAGCCCAATGATGCCGCACCTTCTTTAGAGTCTGAATTGCATATCAATGAAGACTGTAAACAACCGGTAATTCCTCGTCATGTACGAGATCAATTACGAACAGATCGTGAGTCTCAGGAGCAAGTGCGTGTTGAACCGAATTTAACTGCTTTAGACTCGGTCGAAGTTATAGATGAAAAACAGCAAAAGATTGAGGATGTAACAGCGGAGTCGAATACTGTTCAGTCAACTGAGCATGTAGCGATTACACAACAAATTGAAAAGACGGAAACAGTGGCAAGCACTGAATCCGCAACAGAATCTGTAAAAGCACTTGATGTGCAGACAGAGCCGACGACTCAAACGACTGATTCTGCCAAAGCCGTAGTCAGTCAGGATAAAGAGGAAGCGTTTCAGTTTAATTCGAATGTTGAAACAACTGAAATCAAAGAGTTTGATGAGGAAAGCAGTATTTTAGATGTTCATTTAAATGAGCAACAAAAATATGATGATGAAAGTGTATTGTCTACAGCGGAAACTATTATTGCGCTGAATGTTTATCCGAATCCACGTAAAGCATTGTCTGGGGATAAAACCTTAAAAATGTTGCTCAAATATGGTTTACGTTTTGGTGAACTCTCTTGCTTCCATCGTTATGAGAATCCAGAGGAAGAAAGCCATTTACTGTTTTCTGTATTACGTGTCACCGACAATGGTCCAGATGGTTTTGATTTAGAAACCTTATCGACTGAACAAGTTCAAGGTTTGGCTTTTTTCTTGGCACTTCCTCATTCAGATGTGCAAAAAGGCTTTGATACCATGGTCAGTATTGCTGGCTTAATTGCCCGTGAAATAGACGGTACGGTCTATGATGAAAACAATCTTGAATTTACCCCACAACTGAAAGAGCATTGGCGCCATAAAGCGATCGATTATCGTTCAGGACATGATGCTTAGCATAACGTCATATTTACTTTATAATTGGTATTCAGAATTTTAGGCGGAGTATTCCGCCTTTTTATGGTGAAAAAATTTATGGAAAATAATCCTGTCGTGACGCAAATGCGTCAATTGATTCAACTCATTGCAAAACATAATCACGCTTATTATGTGATGGATCAGCCGAGTATTGAAGACAGTGAATATGATCAGTTATTTCACCAACTCAAAGCCTTAGAGCAACAACACCCAGAATTGGTTCAGGCAGATAGCCCAATCAATAAAGTGGGTGGAAAACCGCTGTCTAAATTTGAAACCATTACCCATACTGTACCAATGCTGTCCTTGGGCAATGTATTTAATCAGGACGAGTTATTTGCTTTTGCCCGCCGTATCGAAGAACGATTGCCCAATCAAAAGATTCAATATGATGTCGAGCTAAAATTTGACGGATTGGCAATTTCGCTCTGGTATGAAAATGGTGTATTGACACGTGGCGTAACCCGTGGCGATGGTGAAACAGGCGAAGTGATTACGCAAAATGTAAAAACTATTCGTAATTTACCGAAAGTCTTGTCTTCGGATAAAGTGACAGTACCACGCTTGTTGGAAGTTCGTGGTGAAGTATTGATGCCAAAAGCCGGCTTTGAACGACTCAATGCTGAAAATGAAGCGAAAGGTGAAAAGACCTTTGCCAATCCTCGAAATGCTGCGGCTGGTAGTCTACGTCAGCTTGATCCAAGTATTGCAGCATCTCGCCCTTTGGCTTTCTATGCTTATGGTATTGCACAATGTGAGCCGCATCATGGCATTGAGTCAATGTCAGCGAGTCTTGAATGGTTGACTAACTTTGGTTTTGCTGTGGGTGAACGTCATTTTATTTGTGAAAGTATTCAAGAGGTACAAGAAAAATATCAGCAAATCAACCAAGAGCGCCCGAATTTAGCGGTTGAAATTGATGGCATGGTCATCAAAGTTGATGATCTTCAACAGCAACAAAAGCTGGGGTTTTTAAGTCGTGAACCGCGTTGGGCAACAGCGTATAAGTTTCCCGCAGTTGCAGCCTTAACAACGGTTGAAAATATTGATTGGCAAGTCGGACGTACCGGGACTTTAACCCCTGTAGCACGCTTAAATCCTGTGGCTGTGGGCGGTGTAACGGTTTCTAATGTGACTTTGCACAATATTGGTGAAATTCACCGTCTGGACGTTCGTATTGGCGATACGGTCAGTGTCTATCGTAGTGGTGATGTGATTCCCAAAGTTGAAAAAGTATTGTTAGAGTTTCGTCCAAATGACGTGACAGAAGTACATTTACCTGAAAATTGTCCAGTATGTTCTTCTCCTGTCGTAATGCCGGAAGGGGAGGCTTTGGCACGTTGTTCGGGTGGTTTATATTGTTCTGCACAACGTATTGAGGCCATTCGTCACTTTGTTTCACGTAAAGCAATGGATATCGAGGGTCTCGGTGATCGCTGGGTAGAGTCACTATTACATCTTGATTTGTTAAAGGATGTCGCCGACATTTACCATTTACATGAGCATCGTGAACAGTTACTAACCATTGAAAAAATGGGTGAAAAATCTGTCCAAAACTTATTGGATGCGATTGAGAACAGTAAGAAAACTACACTTGCTGCATTTATTTATGCCTTGGGTATTCGTGGTGTAGGTGAAACCACGGCACGTATGCTTGCCAACACTTTCCAGACGCTGGATGCGATTCGTCATGCTGATCTTGAAGCATTAAAGAAAACTCCAGATGTTGGTGATATTACGGCTGAGTGGATTGTTGATTTTTTCCAAGCTCCACATAATCTTGAAGTGATTGATCGTTTGCTTGCAGCAGGGATCCATTGGGATGCACCAGTTGCACCCACCCGTCAGCCTTTAAATGGTGAGAGTTGGGTGATCACAGGCACATTGGCAACCATGGGGCGTGATGATGCGACTCAAATGCTACAAGCACTTGGTGCGCGTGTCAGTGGCAGTGTATCGAGCAAAACCAAATGTGTGGTTGCGGGTGAAAAAGCCGGTTCTAAGCTTGAAAAAGCAGAGAAACTGGGTGTCGCTGTACTGAATGAGCAGGAGTTTTTAGCATTAATGGCTGAGTATGGACAGGCATAGATTCGTTTAAATTAACTCTAAAATTACTGCAAAGATACAGTTGTTGTATCTTTGCAGTTTTCAAAAATTAAAATCATCAATTCGAGATTGATGCGATAGCAAATCAACAAGTCATCATTTTTCAATAGAATTTTGAGCACTGTATTTTAGCGATTGTATTTCGCAAGGCTGCTTGATCTATCATTAGTACGCTATATGATAATAATTCTTATTTATTAGAATTTTCCATTAAACTTAACTTTAGATGAGAAATTACAATTCTTAACAATAGTGAAAGTATATATAATAATCATTATCATTTGAAAAGTGTCTTATTATTTATATGAAAAATTTTTCTCGAACATTTCTGGTCAATTCTATTTCAATCGTGCTTTTTGGTGGGGGAATTACACAAACAATTTGGGCAAATGATGAAATTACTGCTTTGCCTACGATTAAGGTCGCTGCTGAAAAAGAACAAGAAAAACCAACATTTGCCAATGGTGCTTTGCAAAAAAATACAGATTTGGGGCCATTGGGAAATAAGAAAATTATAGATACGCCGTTTAGTATCACGTCTTATTCGGAACAATTGATTGAAAATCAACAAGCTAAAACTGTGGCTGAAGTGTTGAAAAATGATCCTGCGATTCGGATTACAACCAATCAAGGGCATTTAAACGAGAACTTTAAAATTCGCGGTTTTGATGTCAATCATGAAGATATGAACTATAACGGATTTTTTGGTGTTGCACCTTATGGACGTATTCCAACAGAGTTTTTAGAATCGGTAACCGTACTTAAAGGTCCTAATGCTTTGGTAACTGGTGTTGCACCTACAGGCAGTGTAGGAGCTGTGGTGATTGCCAATTCTAAACGAGCAGATCAAGAACTCACCCAAGTTTCTGCATCGTTTCAAGATGAAGGATATTATCAATCAGGCTTTGATGTATCTCGTCGTTTTGGTGAGAACAAAGAGTTTGGTGTGCGTGTGAATGGTGTGTATGGTCAAGGCGAGCATATTGTTGATGGAATGGATGATCGTCATATTTCAGGAGCGATTGCTGCTGATTACACCACAGATAAACTAAAGATTAATTTTGATTCTTATGCAATTCGTGACAATCGCAAAGGTGGTTCTCCTGCCATGATTGCAATGGGAGTAAAAGACTCAAAAGGGAATGGAATTAGCCAAGTGCTCGCAGCACCTAAAGGGGATTTAAATTATTTTCCGCATTTAGAAGGAAATACTAAAAGCAATTTTGTTGGATTATCGGGAGAATATAAATTTACTCCTGATATCAAAGCATTTGCTGGAATAGGTTATGTTGAGAAAGAGTACGCGGGACATTTATTTGGTACTCGTATGATTGTGACGAATTTAAATGGAAATGCAACCTCACAATATTACCGAGTGGGTTCACAGGAGCATAACACTGCTGCCAATGCAGGCTTTGAAGCAAAATTTGATACAGGTATGATCAAGCATACTTTAGGTTTACGTGCAGATTATCTGAAACGTAAATACAATCAGCATACTGGACAAGGTGCGACGCCTGTACCTTTCGAGACCAATATTTACAATCCATCCGATAATGGAAATATGCCTTTAGCGAATCCTACGATTCTACCTTTGGGTGATAATAAATATGTCAGTTATACCTTAACAGATCAGCTTTCAATGTTAGATGATAAATTACAGTTAATCGTTGGTGCACGTTACCAAGATATAGACACTAAAAATCTTCAGAAAAAGACAGCTTATAGTGATGATAAAGTTTCACCAAGTTTAGGTGTTGTATTGAAACCGTTTGGTGAAAATCTTTCTCTTTATGCAAGTTATGTGGAAGGTTTAGTTGAAGGTTCAACTGTAGATTCAACGTTAAAAGATGTGAATGCAGGAAAGACCTTTGCACCCTTTCAAACCAAACAATATGAAGTTGGAGCGAAGTATCAGGCAGGATCTTGGTTAAATACATTTGCACTTTATCAAATTGAAAAACCAAGCACCATGGTGACTACTTTTAATCAAGCTGATGCAAATAAAAATACGCAGATTACCACAGATGATGCAGAAACGCGTTCTCGCGGTGTGGAATGGTCATTTTCAGGTGAAATCATGGATGGCTTAAATCTGCTTGGAAATATTGCCTATACAGATGCAGAGTTAACTAAAGCTGCAGTAACCAAAGGTGTATCAAATGAAGGAAATACGGTTTTTGGTGTACCTGAGTGGACAGCATCATTAGGGCTAGATTATGCAATTCCGATGCTTGAAGGGTTCAATGTCAATGCTCGTGCAAATTATGTTGGTAATCAATATATGAATGATGCCAATACACTTGAATTACCTGATTATACTATTGTTGATCTAGGCGCTCGTTATAAAACAAAATTAGGTGGGGTAAATACTACATTCTTATTCAATGTGGATAATGTCGCCAATAAAAAATATTGGGAAGGGATGTTTAACCAAAACTATGCAGTGGTGGGGGGAGCCCGTACTTATAAAGCTGGTGTAACTTTTGATTTCTAAGCCTTAGCTGATATTGAACGCTATAAGCCAAAAAGCCTTTTTCATGATTGAAAAAGGCTTTTTTGATTTAAGAATTAGTTGAGCTGTTATTAAATATATTTCTTCACCACACCGTCATCAAGAAGCTGCTGGAAATGCTCGACTAAACTGGTTTCAATATTACGATAACTCATCCCCAGTTCCTGTTTGCTTTTATCAGCATTAAAAAAGATAGGGTAGCCCATATTCTTTTCAATAAAATCACGCGAATAGCCAAATGCAGGTCCAATAAATTTAAATGCTTTTTTCGGAACTTGGTTGCGTGGAAAAGGAAATTTTTGTCCAAAATTTTGACGTAAAATTTTACCCATTTCCAAAAGGCTGAGTGAGCCACCACTAATAATGTAACGCCCAGCTGCATTTTCCTTGAATGCTGCCAAAATATGCGCATCAGCAACATCACGAACATCCACAATACCATTCCACATCGGTGGGACACCGAGTAAGGTCATGCCGTTGGCAAATTGCTCTAAGACTTCTACACTCCCTGACTGTGTATTTGCGGTCAGTGATGGGCCAAGTACCAATGCAGGGTTAACACAGATCAGCGTCCAACGATTTTGTGCTTCTGCCATTTCCCATGCTTTACGCTCTGCCATAACTTTTGAATAAGGGTACGGTTGGTGCGTGGTTGAACTGGTGGTATTCCAATGAGATTCATCAAACTGATTATGCTGCGTTTTTAAAATATCAATTGCATCGCCATAAGTAGACGCGATACTTGAAGTCACAATGACTCGTTTGACAGAATCTGTTTTATTGACACTATTTAAGACATTTTCCGTGCCTAAAATTGCAGGTTCAATAATATCTTTAACGGCATCTTTATAATTGGTCACAACAAATGGTGAAGCCATATGCAACACAACTTCACAGCCTTGCATGGCTTCATCAAAAGAACCATTTTCTAAAAGGTTGGCTTTAAATAGTTTTAGTGTGCCAGAGCTAGCTTGTGCGATTTTCTCTAAATGTACAAAGCTTTGTTTCTTATTGAGATCACGTACAGTGGCATGAACGGTATAACCTTGCTCAAGTAATTTTTGAATAACCCAACTGGCAATATAGCCTGTTGCACCTGTAACTAGAATAGGTGCTGATGTGTTTCCCTGAGACATTATTTTTTTCCTGCTAATTGTTAATATTCAATATCATAAATATTAAAGTTAAAATTGTCTTGAAATATTAGCATTAAAAAAAGCCAATAAGATAAAGTGATGGTTCTGTCATTGAAAATGAACAGAAAATGGAATAATGAGGGTGAATAAGAAGCATTTTTAATGGTTACAAAATAAATCATTTTGAAATTTGATGAAAAATCACCAATAAACCATCAATGAAATATTGTAAGCGGTTATTTTTTATATGAAAAAATACTTATTCAAATTGCAAATGCGTATGTTTATCATTTTAATTTTATAAAAATCATAAACTTACACATTTTGTCTTTTGCAAAACTTGCAAAATTTGTCCATACTATTGCAAAAGAATGTGGAGTAATTGAAATGCGTGGCAATCCAGAAGTCATAGACTATCTAAATATGTTGATCGGTGGCGAACTGGCTGCTCGTGATCAATATCTTATTCATTCACGTATGTATGAAGATTGGGGCTTAAGCAAAATTTATGAACGTATTGATCATGAAATGCAAGAAGAAGCTTCACATGCAGACGCTTTAATTCGCCGTGTACTTTTCCTTGAAGGTACGCCGAACATGAAGCGTGACGATATTGTCACAGGTGAAGATGTTGTAACCTGTTTAAAAGCCGATTTGGCATTGGAATATCATGTACGTGAAAAATTGGCGCAAGGCGTAAAGCTATGTGAAGAAAAAGGCGATTACGTGACCCGTGATATGCTGCGTCAACAAATGAACGATACTGAAGAAGATCATACTTACTGGCTTGAAAAACAATTAGGTTTGATCGAGTTAATTGGTTTACAGAATTATATTCAATCTCAAATGTAAGACACACTAAGCGCCTTGCTTAAGGTGATACGTTTTAGATTAAAAAAAGCCTTTAGATATTCATCTAAAGGCTTTTTTTAATACTTCAGTCGTTATTTCTTTGAAAACTTCTGAATATCCGCTAAAACTTGATCGGCATGTGTTTGGGTATTTACACTGCTATAGTGATAGACAATTGTTCCTTGTGGATCAATCAAAAAAGTTTCTCGTTTTGCTATTTTGGCAATGCCCAAGTTTCGGATGATTCCAAATTGGTCTGCGAGTTGATGATTGCTATCGGCAAGAATTGGAAAATTTAGTCCCAGCTTTTCGGAGAACTTTTGATGAGATTTCACATCATCCAAACTTACACCGAGCACCACCGCATTATTTTTTATAAATTGTGGGTAGAGTGATTTAAATTGATTGGCCTCTTGTGTACAGCCTGGTGAATCATCTTTTGGGTAAAAATATAATACAACCCATTTACCTTTATATTGACTCAGTTCATGCCATTTTGAATTTTGATCTTGTAGTTTAAAACTTGGTGCAGGCTTACCTACCCATTGCTTTTGGTTGGAATCAAGTTTGGAGAGAATAGAGCTTTCCGCATGGCTGGCCGTGTTCAATATGCATAAAGCTGAAACGGAAAGTAAGCTAATACTGAACAGTCGTGATAGTTTCATGACAAACACTTTCCTAAATTGATTCTGATTTGATCTTAGCAAATTTTAAGGTTTTGGCGGTATGTAAAATGTTTGCAATTGTTCACATGCCATTTATGATGAAAGACCATTTAAAATAAATAGAACCTAACGTTATGGATGTCGGTGCAGTATTGATTCAACTGAAAGTAGCGGTGATGGACGATGTTGTTGCATGGCAAAATCAATTGAATAGGCGTAAGCATGAGGCAATTGAAACACTTCAGGCTGAAGGTGTGCATGTTGAATCATGGTTCCATGTGGAACTGGATGGACTAGATTATTTGATTGCTTATACACGTGCAGATGATATTGCAAAAGCACATGAAATTTCGAGAAAAAGTCAGTTTGCAATCGATCAAGTACATCAGGAATTTAAACGCACTTGGCAAAAAGTGATTCCAGCCAGCTTATTGGTCGATTTACAAGATCAGAAATAGTTGTAAGTCCGATTGTCCTTCAATTTTAAGCATGCTCTAATAAAACATCGTTACTGTTTTATAGTGATTTAAATTGAATCGACGTATTTTGCTGATCACAGGTTGGGGCGGTGGAACCAAACTACTTCATGCTTTACAACAGGCTTTACAACAGCAAGGCCATGAAGTTGTATTAATCAATATCTTTAATGCATTGGATCAAAGTGTCTTACAACAGCGTGTAGAAATAGCCAAAGATTTTGATGTGATTTGTGGTTGGTCTTTAGGTGGACAATTGGCGACTTTGTTAGTCGAGCAAATTGAACAGCAATATCAACAGCAAAAAGTCTTGATTACACTGGCTTCAAATCCTTGTTTTGTCGCAAATGCTGAATGGCAAACGGCAATGAGCCAAACAACCTTTCATAACTTTAAACAGTCCTTTGAACATGATGCGATTGCGACATTAAAGAAATTTGGTTTTATGGTTTGTCAGGGCACCGCAACCACGCGAGAAGATTTTGTACATTTGCAAAGTTTGATTCAGCCACAAAATTTAGCGTTATTAAAACAGGGATTGGCGTGTCTTGAGCAATTAAATAATGTCACGATCTTAAATAACTATGCTGGCAAACAGTATCATATATTTGCTCAACAGGATTTCTTAGTTAGTCACAAAGTCTATGAGAATTTCAAAAAATTCACAGCAAAGTTTTTAGATGTCGAGCTGGTAAATGGTTCACATGGCGTTCCAGTTTTTGATTTTTTAAGTCTAAGTGACAAAATCTGCCAATATTTACAAAAAATAGAATAAATCTATGGATCAGTGGTGAATCTCGCAATTTATTTTTATTGCGCGCAGGTTTAACATCGCTAAACTGTTTTTTGCTGTAATTGTAATGCACATGGAGTAAACGGATGACCGATTTAAATAATGGGTTTGATGATGTCGATCTTGAACAATCAAAGTTAGATGATCTGGACTTTGATCGGCAACATATTTGGCATCCATATACTTCTATGACCAATCCCTTACCGACCTTTAAGGTTAAAAAAGCCTATGGTGCAACCATTGAACTTGAAGATGGGCGCCAATTGATAGATGGGATGTCTTCGTGGTGGTGTGCGATTCATGGTTATAATCATCCTGAGTTGAATCAAGCGGTGACAGATCAGTTAAAGGATATGTCACATATCATGTTTGGTGGATTTACCCATGATCCAGCGATCCAGCTTGGAAAATTACTGGTTCAACTTAGCCCACCTAATTTAGATAAGGTGTTCTTTGCCGATTCTGGTTCTGTCGCTGTAGAAGTGGCATTGAAGATGGCTGTACAGTTTTGGTCTTCACAGGGCTATACAGAGAAAACTAATTTTGTTACCCCACGATCTGGCTATCATGGCGATACTTGGAATGCGATGTCTGTTTGTGACCCTGTAACGGGCATGCATCAAATTTTTGGTTCAAGTTTGCCCAATCGCTTATTTGTTCCAGCCCCTCAAGTCGGATTTTATGAGCAATGGGATCAAAGTGACATTGCTGAACTTGAGAAAACTTTGGCTGAACAGCATGCAACGATTGCAGGTTTAATTCTTGAGCCAATTGTACAAGGTGCGGGAGGGATGCGTTTTTACCATCCTGAATATTTGCGTCAAGCCAAATTGCTTTGCGAAAAATACAATGTTTTGCTGATTTTTGATGAAATCGCTACGGGTTTTGGGCGTACAGGAAAACTATTTGCATGGGAGCATGCACAAGTTGAACCTGACATTATGTGTATCGGTAAAGGTTTAACGGGTGGCTATATGACGCTTTCTGCGACATTAACCACCAAGCATATTGCTGAAACGATAAGTCAGGGCGAAGCGGGTGTGTTTATGCACGGCCCAACCTTTATGGCAAATCCCTTGGCATGTGCAGTTGCTGTCAAAAGTACACAATTATTAATTTCTCAAGATTGGCAGAGCAATATTCAACGAATTGAAGCTCAGCTTAGAGATGCCTTACAGCCCTTACAGTCCCTTAATCATGTTGATGATGTGCGAGTTCTTGGTGCGATTGGTGTGGTTGAATTGACTATGAATGTCGATATGAAAACCTTACAACAGGAATTTGTACGTCGTGGTATCTGGATACGACCATTTGGTAAATTGGTCTATGTCATGCCTCCATATGTCATCACAGCACAAGAATTAAAAACTTTGCTGGAACAATTGGTCGAGGTGGTCAAAGGTATGGAGCAAAGCACATGAGCTTGATCAATACGCACCTTGAGCATTTTTCACAGCAGCTTGATGTGCTTAAACAGCAAGGCAATTTACGCCAATTTCGTTCGAATGTTCAGCAAGGTCGTTATATTCGCCTTGATCAGCATCAAATGCTCAATTTGGCTTCAAATGATTATCTAGGATTGGCATCTGATCTCACATTACGTGAACAGTTTTTTGATGAAACACCAAATGATCAACGACGAATGAGTTCTTCGTCTTCACGTTTGTTGACTGGACATTTTCCAGAATATGAACTGCTTGAAAATAGTTTAACTCAGGCTTTTCATGGTCGGGCGGCATTGTTATTTAACAGCGGCTATCATATGAATATTGGTATTTTACCTGCACTTGCAGACAGTAAAACGCTGATTCTGGCAGATAAATTGATTCATGCCAGTATGATTGATGGGATTCGTTTATCTTCTGCCAAATATGTGCGTTATCGTCATAATGATTTAAATCATTTGACTCAGCTTTTACAAAAATATCATGCGGATGAGGCTTTCGAGCGCATTATTGTCGTGACTGAGTCGATTTTTAGTATGGATGGTGATGAAACTGACTTAGCTGCATTGGTGAGTATTAAGCAACAGTTTTGCAAAGTCATGCTCTATGTAGATGAGGCACATGCAATTGGAGTACGTGGTGAGCAGGGCTTAGGTTGTGCTGAACAATATGCGGTGATTGATGATATTGATCTACTCGTGGGGACTTTTGGAAAGGCAATAGCTTCAGTTGGCGGTTATTTAATTTGTCATGCTGTGATTCGAGATTATTTGATTAATGCTATGCGCTCTTTGATTTTCAGTACAGCACAACCGCCAATATGTATGGCATGGACAAACTTTATTTTTCAGAAAGTTTTAGGCTTAAATCAGCGCCGTCAATATTTGCAGTCTACAAGTCAGTATCTACAACAGGCTGTTCAAAGCAAAGGTTTTGAGTGCCCATCAACATCGCATATTGTTCCGGTCATTGTAGGTGACTCGATTAAAACGGTTGAAAAGGCCAAAGCATTACAAGATGTGGGATTTTATATTATGCCTGTACGTCCCCCGACTGTGCCGCAACACAGCTCACGGTTACGTATCTGTTTAACTGCTCAAATCACCCATGCTGATCTAGATCAGCTAACTCCGTTGTTGTGAGTTGAATGTGAAACATCCAGAAATTGATAAATCACAGGTTGCCTTGCGTTTTGCTCAGGCAGGGCAGAGCTATACTGAACATGCGGTCGTACAAAAAAATATTGCACAACAACTGTTTAATTTAATAAGTGAATATTGCCCAGCACACTATGAAAATGTGTTTGAAATCGGTTGTGGTTCTGGAAACTTAACTGAGCTTTTACTGCAAAATTTGCAAATTAAACATTTGATTTTAAATGATCTATACCCCGAAGTTCAGCAGCATTTCCCTGCGGATAAACCGATTGAATATCGGATTGGCGATATAGAACAGCTTGAATTTCCAAAACATTTAGACTTAATTAGCTCAAGTTCCGTTTTACAATGGATGAGTGATTTAAATGGTGTTTTTCAACAGGCCTTTCATCATTTAAATCCTAATGCGTATTTTTGTTTTTCAACTTTTGGACAGCATAATTTACAGGAAATTAAAAGCTTAACAGGGCAAGGTCTGAATTACCTATCCCTTGACGATCTGCAACAACAATTAAAGCGAAATGGTTTTGAAATTCTACATATTTCAGAGCAAATTGAGCATCTCAATTTTTCTCATCCCAAATATATTTTGCAGCATTTAAAAGCCACAGGAGTGACTGCGACAGCATCTGGCTTTAGATGGACAAAGCAGAGTCTCGCCGATTTTTATCATCACTATCAACAGTTTTCACAGGCTGATCAGTCAGGAAATATACGCTACTCACTGACTTATCATCCTATTTATTGTATTTTGCGGAGAATGTCATGACTGGATCAGTTTACTTTATCAGTGGAATAGATACTGGAATTGGCAAAACCTATACCACCGGATATTTAGCCAAATTATGGAATGAGCAGGGTCAAAAAACCATTACGCAGAAATTAATCCAAACGGGTAATACCGATATTTCAGAAGATATCGAACAACATCGTGAGATTATGGGAATGGGCTGGTTTCCAGAGGATGAAACCAAGCTCACCATGCCTGAAATCTTTAGCTATCCTGCATCGCCTCATTTAGCCAGCAAAATTGATGGGCGTGAGATTGATTTTGAAAAAATTGCAGATGCTACTCAACGACTTTCTGAAACGTATGATGTTGTTTTGTTAGAGGGTGCAGGTGGATTGATGGTACCCCTAACCACCAGCTTACTTTCAATTGATTATGTGGCCCAGAAAAAGCTTCCTGTGATTTTAGTCAGCTCAGGCCGATTGGGCAGTATTAATCATACGATTTTAAGTTTAGAGGCTTTAAAAAGTCGTGGGCTTGAGCTTTATGCACTTGCTTATAATTTAAATGATGAATCTCAGGATGAACTGATTTCAAAAGATACCGCAGAATTTTTAAAGCATTATTTGGTGAAACATTTTCCGAACAGTGCATGGATTGATATTCCAGTAATCTGTTAGTTTGTTCATCGAATTGAGTGCTGAAACAGCTGATTCATAGTGTTCCGAGCCTGCTGTTTTCTTGTCGCTTTTCAAAAATCTGAATGCTTTAAATAAGCGACGTGTATAAAAGGTAATCCTGATGAGTTTTAAAATTCGAATTGAGTTATTTAAAGAGCTTGAAATAACTTCTCTTGATTTTGAAAGTAATGCAGCAACGCAAATTTTAAGTCGTTTTGATCAGATTGATTGGATGCAACAAGTCGTCTGGGGATACATGGAGGAGCACCACGGTGATTTTCCTTTTTTTCAAATTGAGCATATCCAAACTGGGCGTAAGTTCGGCGGACTATTTGTGGTTTATAGTCGCAATCAATATAACTTTAATGCACATGCTGAACTCTATCAAAAACAACAAAAATCGCATTTTTTTGGTTTGTTTAAATCTGAAGAGATGTCCAGTTTTGATAACGATGACCTTCCTTTTGCGGTATTTCGGGATTGTTTGGAAAATTTTTTACGTGGCAATGATTCGGAAATCGAGCGTTTAATGAAAACAGTCTATCCAGGTTATACCAGCACAGGTTTTTTTGATCATTGATCGTTAGTGGCTAAATGCAGAATCTAAATTTAAAGTCATTTTTTTTAAATGGCTTTAAATTTTATTGTGACTTAATAATAAAAGCATTCTTCTGATTTGAACTATGTAACTCTGCATCGTTACATAAACAATAAAGTTATAACAAATTAATCTTTTTTTAACATGAAAAGTCATTTATATTTCATATCAGTAGCGTAATTTATGTCCAATAAGCGCTGTGAAATAAAATAAACCGAAAATAATGAAGAGGTGAACCATGTCAGGATGGTATGAAATTAGTCAAGCTAAAGATGGTCAATATCGCTTTGTATTAAAAGCAGGAAATGGGGAAATTATTCTCACCAGTGAGCTCTATAAAGCAAAAGCTTCTGCACAAAATGGTATTGCATCTGTGCAAAAAAATAGCCCAGATGATGCACGTTATGATCGCCTAGAAGCGAAAAATGGTAAACCTTATTTCAACTTAAAAGCAGCAAATCATCAAATTATCGGAACAAGTCAATTCTATTCAGGCGATGCTGCTCGAGATAATGGAATTGAGTCGGTGAAGAAAAATGGCCCTTCAGAGAAAATAAAAGATTTAACAGAACCAACCTAAATCCGCAATAAATGATCCACATCAATCAGTAAAAGCATGTCATTGCAATGACATGCTTTTTTTGAATCTAAAAAACAAATGATAAAAAATAAGTGTCTATTTATGGTAATAAAATTCTAATATTTGAATGGTTGCAATGGGTTTTAAAACATAGAAATTAAACCATAAAAATATATATTATTAAGTTGTATAGAATAATCATTCCAAGCGTAATATATAAACTTGAGTTGGATATCAGTTTAGATCATCTATTTATATTTTTAGTTTTGAGTTTCTTCTTATATTGGAGGGGTAGTATGATTTTTTCTCATAGTCATTTATGATTTTTTTAAAGATTTTTTAAAGTTTAAATATGTTAGGCTAACTTCAATATTAAATAAAAGGAGAATGATTATTTAATAACAGCTTCAACATTAATTAAAAAGATTATTAAATTTAGTTAATAAATTATTGAAGAATTATTAACTAAATTAGAAATAAGCTTTTTATGATGAAGTGCGAATTTTTTATATCTATTTGTATTATTGAGTGATTTATTTTTGTGAAAGGTTTTGGTTAATATCTAAGCATAATACGGTTGGTTTTATAAACTGCTTAAATCAGATTAATGAACAGTGATTATTTTGATTTAAATTGATTAGATATGAAAAAATAAACAAAACACTTCACATAATACTTATTAAGTGTTAAATTCATCACAAATAAGAATAATGAGGTTTTATGATGAAAATAGCAATCGATGGTAATGTGAAAATTGCCGACGAGATAATATCTCAAATTGAATTATGGGATGCTGCTGTTCTTGGTAATAAAATTGATCATCTATTAGATCAATGTGCGGATGATATCAATATGTTTGATGTGAGTATACAATTAGACGGTATCGATGCGTACAAAAAAGAATGGGAGAAATTCAGTCCATATTTTAGTGAAAATGTGCAAATTGTACGTCGCAATATGAAGATCTATGCGTCAAATGATTTGGCTGTATTGCATTGCCATTCAAAAGTGGAAAATTCTGTGCTTAAAGATAAGTTGCAGATGCCATGGTGTCGAACAACATTGTGTCTGAAAAAGAAAGGTGATCAATGGTTAGTCGTACATCAACATATTTCGATGCCGATTGATATGAGCACTGGTAAAGCGATCGTGATCAAAGACATTGCTAAATTGAAATTAGTGGTTTAGCAAGCTAGATTTGTTTGTTATTAAGCCCTTTGATTGGGCTTTTTATTTATGAATTTTTAAATTTAAGAGATAGATGTTAGATCATTAACAAAATTGTCAAAAGAACTCAGTTTTTTACTTGAATGAAAGCTAGAGTTTTGGAAAAATCATGATAATAATCTCAATAATGTGAAAATAATGCCAAATTCATTATTTGTAAAATATGGGTGGTTAAAGCCACTTGCACCACGAAATCCACACGAACCACATCGCGCTGCAACCTCATTAGAATTGTTATTTGACTTAATTTTTGTGGTCGCCATTGCTACAGCAGGGCAACAATTACACCATAGCATTATCGAAAATCATTTATCACATGGCTTAACACTTTATTTTATGGTGTTCTTTGCGTTGTGGTGGGCATGGATGAACTTTAGCTGGTTTGCATCTGCCTACGACAATGATGATGTATTTTATCGAATCATGACCTTTGTGCAGATTATTGGTTCACTTGTGATTGCAGCAGGGATACCTAGCGCATTTCAGCAACAAGATTTTGATGTGATCATTATTGGTTATGTCATCATGCGTTTGGGCCTCGTTACACAATGGTTTCGTGTTGCCAAAAATGATCCTGAGCGTAAACAAACAGCGTTGAGATATGCGGCTGGTATTATCATCGTACAGATTGGCTGGTTACTTTTTCATTTTACACCGATAAATTTTACCATTTATTTGTTTCTACTTTTGGTCATTGCTGAACTGAGTGTGCCCATCTTTGCTGAAGTAAATAACATGACACCGTGGCATCCACATCATATTTCTGAGCGTTATGCCTTACTCACCATCATTGTCCTTGGTGAATCGATCATTGGAAGTTTCGCAGCAATTTCTGATGCATTAAATAATCAGTTGTTAAGCCAAGAATTAATCTTTTTGACCATTGGTGGCTTATTGATTATGTTTACCATGTGGTGGGCATATTTCGATCATGATGTGGCTGAACGACTCAATAGTCGTAAACGTGCATTTTCATGGGGCTATGGTCACTTTTTTATTTTCGTGAGTATTGCAGCCCTTGGTGCGGGTTTAGCTGCTGCGGTGGATGTGGTGACGCATAAGGCTGAGATCTCGGCTGACATCGTCAGTTATTTTGTTGCTATCTCTTTGATTGTCTATACTGCGAGCCTTTGGTTGTTACAGGAAATTCACCATCTTTCAGGAATCAAGAAATGGTTTTATCCAATTACAGCCGCCATCGTACTCTGTATTCCGATGATCTTTACCCAAGTGGGTTATGCTGTTTTTGCTATGGCAATTGTTTATGCGCTACGTTTAATTTTTTCAAAATGTTATTTGGCAAGATAATCAATTAAGTGGGTTTTGAGCAATGGGATTTCATGATTTTTATCGTTTGAGTTCGCACGCTGTGATTTTTAATGAAAATCGACAAGTCTTGTTATTGAAAGCAACCTATGCAGATTGTGCATGGGGCTTACCTGGTGGCGGGCTGGATCAGGGAGAAACAGTGCATGATGCGCTGATTCGTGAGTGCCAAGAAGAATTAGGCTGTGATGTTTCGATCGAATATTTATCAGGGGTTTATTATCATGCTGCAGTAAATTCCCATGCATTTATGTTTAGGTGTACATTGCAGAACGATCAGTCAATCAATTTAAGCGATGAGCATTCTGAGTATCGATGGTTTGACTTTGACCAGCTTTCAACTGTGCAAAAAATTCGTATTGAAGATTGTTTTCATTTTGATGGTCAGGTAAAGAGTAGGGCATTTTAAAGATTGGCTATCGCATGGTGATATGGATATCGCGATCAAACGGGGGATAGAATATCTATCTTATCCAAAAAGCAGATTCACTTTTATACAAGTGTATGGATTTAGATAAAGCAATAAAAAACAGGCCATCAAGACCTGTTTTTTATTTACCTCAATTTAAGATTATTTATCTGGTAATGCATAAGCAACGATAGAGTCACCCATTTTGGTACCAAATGAACCATGACCACCCGCCATGATCACAACGTATTGTTTACCATTGCTTTCATAGGTCATCGGTGTTGCTTGCCCACCTGCTGGTAGGCGACCTTTCCATAGCTCATCACCATTGCTGACATTGATTGCTCGGATGTAATCATCTTGTGTTGCTCCAATGAACATCACATTACCCGCTGTTGAGATCGAACCACCTAACATTGGCACACCCATTTTAAATGGTGGCAATGGAATACCTGGCATACTGTCACGAATTGTACCAATACGACGTTTCCAAGCAACATCATGTGTTTTCAAATCTACACCAGCAACATAACCCCATGCAGGTTGTTTACATGGTAGGCCAAATGGTGAAAGGAATGCACTGATTTCAACGCCGTAAGGGACGCCATACATGGGTTGAACACCCGCTTCTGTACCTGCACCTTTGGCTGTTTGTTTACGGTTAGGATCAGCAGGAATCAATCGACTGACAAAAGGTAGGCCAATTGGATTCATGACTGCGATTTGACGGTCAGGGTTAAGTGATAAGCCACCCCATTCAAATACACCCAAGTTACCAGGGAAAACTAAAGTTCCGTTTTCTGAAGGTGGAGTATAAATACCGTCATAATTTAACTTGTGGAATGACACACGACAAATTAACTGGTCAAACATGGTTGCGCCCCACATTTGTTTATCCGTTAATTTTTCTTGAGGTGCTAAGTTAAAGTCTGAGAACGGTTGCGTTGGAGAATAGAATTCACCCTTAGTTTGCGGACCACGTTTTACACTTTGTGGTACTGGACGTTCGTTAATCGGTACAATTGCTTTACCGTTACGGCGGTCTAAAACAAAGGCATTGCCTGTTTTAGTCAATACATAGATTGCTGGAACAGTTTGTCCAGTTTTGTCTTTGATATCAGCTAAGGTTGGCTGTGATGGTACATCCATATCCCACAAATCATGGTGAGTTGTTTGGAAGTTCCAGATCAATTTACCTGTTGTTGCATTGATTGCTAACATTGAGTTTGCATAGCGTTCATGCAGCTTGGTACGGTTACCACCCCAAATATCTGGCGTACCTACACCTGTTGGTACATAAACGATATCGAGTTTTGCATCATATGCAAGCGGAGCCCATGCATTCGGTGAGTTTTGGACATATTTCTGACCAGGACCCGGAATCTGATTCGGATTTTCAGCACCTGTATCAAATACCCAAAGTAATGCACCAGTATTTACATCATAACCACGGATAACACCAGAAGGCTCTTGAGTCGAATAGTTATCTGTCGTTGAACCACCAATGATAATTGTGGTGCCTGTGACAACAGGTGGTGATGTTGGAATATAACCACCCGGATAAGGGAATGGCATATCCTTTTGTAAATCAACTTCACCGTTATGACCAAAGTCAGAACATGCTTTACCTGTTTCAGCATTTACCGCAACGATACGACCATCATTGACTGGTAAAATAACTTTACGCGGACATTCGGTAGATGAGGGTTTTTTTGCTTGTAAACTTGCAGCGAAACCAACGGTATTGTCTGCATCGTAATAAGAAACACCACGACAAGTTAAATGTTGGAAGGTATTATCCGCTTTGAGTTTTGGATCAAATACCCATTTCTCTTTACCTGTAGAAGGATCAAGAGAAACCAATTTTTGATGGGTTGTACACAGGTACATGTTATTCCCGATTTTAATCGGTGTGACCTGATTGGTTGTTTCGCCTGAATCATTTTCAGTTTTGAATTCACCTGTACGGTAGGTCCAAGCAACTTTAAGATCTTTAACATTCTCTGAGTTGATTTGATTCAACGGAGAATAGCGTAAACCAGATTGAGTCCGACCATAAGCTGGCCAGTCTGCATCTGCAATACCATCAATCGCTGCTGGCGTTGGTTGTTTACTGGTTAAAGTCCCACGAATTTCTTGTGGATCATTAAAGATAGAATAAGCCATAACCGCAATGGTGATCGCCAATGTACCTGAAAGTGCAATTTTAGCACCTTTGGCATCGAAACCACGTGTTACTGCTGGAATGAGTAGCCATAAGCCAAACACACCTAAAATATCTAAACGCGGTGCAAGCGCGAAGAAGTCTGAACCGACTTCCCAGAGTCCCCAGACAACTGTGCCGAGTACTAATGCTGCATAGACATATAAAGCAGAACTATTTAATTTGCGTAATAAGATTGCTGTTGCAATGAAAAGTATCCCGGCAATGATGTAGTACCAAGACCCACCCAGTGCTGCCAGCCATACTCCGCCGCCTAATAGAACTACACCGAAAACAATTGCAATCACAACTGTTAGGGTTCTGAGTCCTGAAGATGGAGTTTGCATATTGACCACCTATCTATTTGATTAATTTTTTATGCTTTACCTTTCCATTGAGGATTGATGAAGCACATTGTTTAAATTTTTAGATTTTAAATATTTCGATGCGAGGGGAGAGAAGAGTTAAAATTGCATCGAAATATTTATGATCTATAACACTAGAATGCAGTTTGGAATTTGATACCGCCAACCCATGCATTTTCGCCATCTTTATATGCCCCAACATGACGAATATATTGCACATTTGGACGGATCGTCAGCCAATTTGTTGCATGTACACCGTAGTAAATTTCAGTGTTGTACTCTTCATCTTGTTGACGAATTTGAGTATCGTTCACATCATTGTTGATGCTGATACGAGAAAAACCGATTGCGACATCATCTTGAGGGCGCGCATCGAAAGGACCTTTATAGACCAGTCCAATATTTTGCATATTGTCGACAGTGTTTGTGTCTGAGTCATGAATGGTTAAATTAATGAAACCAGTTAAGCCACGACGTGCATCACCGTGGTGTGCTGTAAATTGTTGCTTGGCAACCAGCCATCCACCTTGTTTATGATCTGTTTCATTTGGATTTTTAATGCGTTGTGCATCGACAGTACTATAGTAATAGCCCAAACGATATTCGCCTGGCAATTTTGCAGCACTGAGTTTTGGTTGCCAAACCACTTCCGCAGGAATAATTGCACCATGTGAACCGTCTGTACTTAAGTTAAACCCCTTGCCACGTTCTAAGTTTTCAGGATTGTATTCATAAGCACCGACTTGAGCATATAAGTCAGGTTGGATGTTATATTTAACTCGCGCAGCCCATTGGCTAACAGGCCAGTTATACCATTGGTCGCCTACCCAGTTACCCACTTGAGAGCCACAAAGTGCAAGGTTTTGAAAATCACAGTCAAAGCTGTTAAAATCCTCGCCTTCGCCAAAACGACCCACTTTAATATCTAATTTTTGCTCAAAGAATTTTTTCTTGATCCAAAAATCAGTTAAGCGCCAAGTTTGACCGCGACCCCAAACTTCTTGGGTTGAGCTGAGTTGTCCTGCAAGGGCATCAGAAGTTTGCGACAATGAACGACCATTACGTTCAGTGATGGTGATTTGGGCTTCAGTGTCTTTCCATCCAAGCACTTTTTCCAAGTCTACATGACTACCAATCGCAAACTGATCTGCATACTCAGTACCATGGCTTGAATGGTTTTTTGAATCTAATAAGGTGGCTAATTCGCCGGTATAGCCGAAGCTGAAGTCATAACCTTTTTGTTGGAGCTCGGTTCTTTTTCCGTTCCAATCACCAAACATCCATGGGCTTTCTGCATTAAATGCTTCAGCTGCATGAGCACTTTGAAAAGAACTACATAAAGATAATAAGCTGATAGCCCAATAAAAGTGACCTTTAGATTTATTCATATTTGGTGACCTTGATAACACTTTGTAACTAATTATTTATAATACTCTCATATTTGTATAAAAATCTATTATTTTTGACTTTTAATTGTAATTAATGTGAGTATTTTATCTCATGGTGATAATTTTTTAATAAATGAATATTGGGTTTTTGGGTGTTTTTGGTCAATTTAATCTATTGTTTTTAAACTACTAAATTTTATTTAAAAATTAATTGAAAAACCATAGATTAAAATTGATCTGAAAAGATCAGCTTACCTGTGTAACGTATTTAGAATTAAGATTACACAGGATGCTGAGGTTACAAATTATACAAATTGTAAGTAAAATGACAGAATTGTAATTTTATTTAACTTGAATTGTGTTGTATTAAATGGGCAATTACCATTTCCCTTCACCCAGTTGTTGGCCAATATAGTGATATTGCATTTGTGATCTTGAAAACTTAATTGGACAGGCTAACTGTGGTTCAGTTTGATCAGAATTAGGCTTCAATGGCACATTGACCACCCAATTGCGTTGTTGAGAAATTTGGGACTGTAGTGCTTCATCTAAACTCAGTACGGGTTCTACGCAAACGTCCAGTTGTTCAAACAGTTGATTCCATTCAGCCAGATTTTTACTTTTAATTTTATCTCGAATCGCTTGCTTGACCATTTGACGATCTTCAGTATCGAAAGAAGCACCTTTTTGTAGAAGGATTGGCAATTCTAACGCGCTTGCCAGTCCAGCCATAAATTGTGGCTCTAAGCTACCAATAGATAAGTAACGAGCATCGGCCGTTTCATAATAATCATAAAAGGTGCCGCCATTAAGTTGTTCAGATTCACGTTGCTGCTGTTGACCACCCGCCAAACTGGCTGCGGCTGCCATATTATTGAGTCCAACCACACAATCGGTCATGGAAATATCAATATATTGTCCCAGACCACTATTTTGGCGTTCAACTACAGCAGCAAGAATACCGATGACAGCATGTAAGGAACCACCTGCTACATCTGCGATTTGAATCCCCATCGGCGGTGGTCCACTGTCTTGGCGACCACAGTGTCCTGCGATACCAGACAGGGCAATATAGTTAATATCATGTCCAGCTTTATCTTTATATGAGCCAGTTTGGCCATAACCCGTAATTGAACAGTAAATTAAACGTGGGTTAATTTCAGCCAAAGTTTGATAATCCAAACCCAAACGTTGCATCACTCCCGGACGAAATTGTTCAACGACAATATCAAACTCAGAAATCTTCTGTTTAACTTGCTCAATGCTGGCAGGATCTTTTAAATCTAAAGTGACGGATTGTTTATTTCGGTTGAGATAACTGTGTGAAGTCGCTTGTCCATTGGCATAAGGCGGGAACAAGCGCACCAGATCTGGACGCGTTGGCGATTCAATATGGATCACTTCTGCACCTAGGTCTGCAAGGTATAAAGTTGCAAATGGACCGGGTAATAAAGTGGAAAAATCGAGTACTTTCAATCCCTTTAAAGCTGTTGTCATAATTGTTTTTACCAATACTGTCTTGATTTTACACCCATAATAGAAATATAAAATTAACAAAACAATGTCATGTTCAGCCATTTACCTTGATCATTTCGGCAATTTATGATGTAAAAAGGTGATCTGCACTGTTGTAAATCGCCAATAAAACATTTTTTAGCGTCATTTAGGTCAATTGTTAGTGAACATCAAAGAGAGTGAAGGATTTACCATGAGTCGTGATACGATCAGTATCCATTTTGTGAATGCCGCCTTAACAGGTGTGAAGCGTCTAGGAATGGACGTTGACACCTTACTTTCACATGTTGGCATAGAAGCAGAATTACTTCGCCAACCTAAAGCACGTATTTCACCAGAGCAATATACACGTTTTGTGAAAATGCTGTGGATGGTGACCCAAGATGAACATGTTGGATTTGATATCCAACCTCGTCGTTTGGGATCTTTTGCCATCATGTGCCAATTGATTATCCACGCTAAAACTTTGGGTGATGCTTTAGAGTTATCATCACAATTTTATAAATTATTTGGTGATGAATGGTCGGTCGCGGTCGAACGTGATAAACATGAAGCGCGTTTAGTGCCATTGATTCCAAAAACTATGGATCCTGATCATTTTATTACTGAAAGTATGTTGATGATTTGGCATGGTTTAGCTTCATGGTTAATTGAACGTCGTATTCCTTTAGAACGGGTACATTTTGGTTACCCGCGTCCAAATCATGCAGATGAGTATGATGCGCTGTTCTTTGCACCTGTGATGCAATTTGATATGCCACGTACTGAAATTACTTTTGCCGCAGACTATTTGGATTTACCGATTCGTCAGGATGAAGCAAGTTTAGAAGAGTTTTTAAAAGCTGCGCCTGCTCAGCTTTTGGTGAAATTCAAAAATACCAATTCTTTAACTTCGCGTATTCGTGAAGTCTTAAAGAGTCAAATTGGTGAAGAAATGCCAACCTTAAATGATGTGGCTTCAATGTTGTATTTATCACCACAAACCTTGCGCCGTCGCTTGGCTGCAGAAGGTAAGAGTTACCAAGGTGTTAAGGATGCCTTGCGTCGAGATGCTGCAATTCATTTGTTGTTAAATCCTGATTTAACCTTGGAAGATGTAGCACAACAAGTGGGCTTTAGTGAAACCAGTACCTTCCATCGCGCATTTAAAAAATGGACAGGGGTTACCCCAGGGCTTTATCGTCAATTACATGGTTATCATTAATTCGACATAAGATGAATTCAAAAGTAATTTTGCTGATCCTAAGCCCAAGTGATACTTGGGCTTTTTTATGCCTGATCATTTCAGCTAAAATTTCTTGTAAGATATAAGCGATAAAGTGAAAGAATTTTCAAGAATAGGGTATTAAAAAATGATTAGACTTGCTGAGTTTGATGATGTGCAAGTACAAGATTTACTCAGAATTCATTTACATGGTATGCATGAAAACTCACCGATTGAGCATAGTTTTGCATTAGATCTAACTGCGTTACAACAACCCGAAATTAGCTTTTTTACCCTTTGGGAACAAAATGAACTTTTAGCTTGTGGTGCAATTCAAGAGTTGTCATCTACACATGCTGAATTAAAGTCTATGCGGACACATCCCAAACATTTACGTAAAGGTGCTGCAACAGAAATGCTGAAACATCTTTTATTGATTGCACAACAACGTGAATACCAAAAATTGAGTTTGGAAACGGGAACACACTCATCTTTTGAACCCGCAATTTGCTTGTATAAAAAATTTGGCTTTATCAAAGGTGCTTCTTTTTCAGAATATCAAGAGTCTGATTTCAATCAGTTCTATCATTTAGATTTATCCACTCAATAGCGCATTGAATAATCTTCGCTATGATTATGATGATTATGAAAAAAGAGAATATCGGACCTGCTTATTTTAGGTTTGAGCTAATTAGTTAGATGATATTTAAATATTTTTATACTGGATATATAGATGACATGTTTGATTAGAAAAATTGACCCTTCGGATATAGCGCAACTGATCGAAATAGAAAAATCTGCTACTCAAGCATTTTCAAGTATTCCCGAGTTATCTTGGCTTGTCGAAAGCCCAGTGTTGTCAGCACAAGATCATTTGCAATTGATTTCTTCTGCTTATGCATTTGTTGCGATTAATCAAAAGAATCAAGCTACAGGTTTTTTATATGCAGAAAGACAAGCGCTTGATTTATATATTATCGAGTTAGATGTGAGTGCCGCATTTCAAAAACAAGGGATCGGTCGGCAATTGATTGAATATGTGATTGCTACTGCTCAGGGAGAGGGCTGTGATGCTGTGACCTTAACCACCTTTCATGATGTGATTTGGAATCGACCATTTTATGAAAAATTAGGCTTTGAAAAGATCAATGCGCTTGAGATGCCTCTATATCTTGAGCATAAACTTGAGCATGAAGTTGCATATGGTTTTTCTCGTAACAGCAGATGTGCAATGAGATTGGCGCTTAAATGATTGGTAGTGATTTTGCAGTTTGATCTGGAAGTATTACTCTCTTAAAATTTATTATGTAAAAAACCATTACGGATACAATATAAAAGAGAACAATATGTGGATGTTAATGAGAACAATTTCAGCCTATCGCTTTATCGATATTATTCTAGGAATTTTTACCACTTTAGAAGATGTTGAAAAAGCGAAAATGACCTATATACAACACCGTAAAGCAAATGATCCATGGCAAGATCAAGCCTATAAGGAAACATCTTTAGAAAGTGATATAAAGATAATTCAAGTGGATGGTGAATTTCAAAATGGTCAGGTCATTTTTGAAATTAGTGAGTATTTGGAGGGTTTCGGACAGATTGTAAGGGAATTAAAAACCATTAAATGTTTCGAAAGTGAAGCATCTAGATACATTGAGCAATTGGATGCTGTGGAACATGAGTTCCCTCAGTTTGCAGCAATAGATTATTTAATGGTTGGAGTATTACATTCTGATTTAAGCGAAGATCAGCCGATAAACTTTTCTGAATATGAAGCCCATTTAGTACACACAGGAAAAAGAAAGTTTACAGATATTCTGAATATGGATTTTTTGCAGAGACCATGATCATCATTTTTTTACATTATTCTGAATGTAAAACTGAGGATTCAATACCTGAATTAAGCCATTAAAAAATGACAACGTATTTGCTTCAATTGACAAAAAATATCAACTGACTATTTCGTTCTCGTCATTGAACTCTCAACTTTATAACGTACACTCAAAGCAGATAACAACCTAGAAGTCATAAGAAGGAACAGCTATGAGCGAGGCTTACATCATTGATGCCATTCGCACACCACGCGGAAAAGGAAAAAAAGATGGTTCACTGTATGAAGTGAAACCAATTACATTATTAACCACATTGCTCAATGAATTGAAAGATCGTCACCAGCTTGATACTTCAAAAGTAGACGATATCGTACTGGGTTGTGTAACACCAATTGCCGATCAAGGCGGTGATATTGCTAAAACTGCTGCAATTGCGGCAGGCTGGGACAATGATGTTGCCGGTGTGCAAATCAATCGTTTCTGTGCTTCAGGTCTTGAAGCTGTCAATATGGCTGCACAAAAAGTACGTTCAGGCTGGGAAGATATTGTTGTTGCTGGCGGCGTAGAGTCTATGTCACGTATTCCAATGGGTTCCGATGGTGGACCTTGGGCACTGGATCCTGAAACAAATTTAAAATCACATTTTGTTCCTCAAGGGATTGGCGCGGATTTAATTGCCACGCTCGATGGCTATAGCCGTACAGATGTGGATGAGTTTGCTGCCAACTCACAACGTAAAGCTGCTGCTGCACAGGCCGCGGGACGCTTTGATCAGTCCGTGGTTGCGGTTAAAGATAAAGCTGGTGTTACGATTCTTGACAAAGATGAATTCATTAAACCGACCACAACTGCTGAAGGCTTGGCAAAACTCAATCCAAGTTTTGAAATGATGGGTGGAATGGGCTTTGATGCGATTGCATTACAACAATATCCAGAAGCGCAAAAAATTAACCATGTACATCATGCTGGAAACTCATCGGGCATTGTAGATGGCGCAGCTGTGGTGCTGATTGCTTCTGAAAAAGCAGTCAAAGAGCAAGGCTTAAAACCTCGTGCAAAAGTGTTGGCAACGGCATTGGTTGGAACAGATCCAACCATCATGCTCACAGGTCCTGCACCTGCTGCGCGTAAGGCGCTGGCAAAAGCAGGTCTCACTATTGACGATATTGACCTCTTTGAAGTGAATGAAGCCTTTGCATCTGTGGTGATGCGTTTTATGACTGAACTTAAAGTTCCTGCTGAAAAGGTCAATGTAAATGGGGGTGCAATTGCAATGGGGCACCCATTGGGCGCAACAGGTGCAATGATTCTTGGTACGCTACTTGATGAATTAGAACGTCAGGGTAAAAAACGTGGTCTAGCAACATTGTGTGTAGGTGGTGGCATGGGTATTGCGACCATTATTGAGTTGGTATAAGGAGAATAATAATGAGTGCAATTCAATATGAAAAAAATGCGGATGGCATTGTTATTTTAACGATGGACTCTCCAAACCAGTCTGCAAATACCATGAACGCTGATTTTCGTGTGGCTTTAGAAAATGTTGTGTCTAAACTTAAATCTGAAACCGATTTAAAAGGTGTGATTTATCGCTCTGCGAAAAAAACTTTTTTTGCCGGCGGTGATTTGGATGAGCTGATTGAGGCAACGCCAGAACATGCCACTGAATTCTTTAATATGACTGCCAAGCTAAAAGGTGATCTTCGTGCGATTGATACATTAGGTGTTCCTGTGGTTGCGGCGATTAATGGTACAGCGCTAGGTGGTGGTTGGGAAATTGCTTTAAGTTGCCATTATCGTATTGCTTTAAATGATCCAAAAACCAAATTAGGTTTGCCAGAAGTAACACTGGGCTTACTTCCTGGTGGCGGTGGTGTGGTGCGTATGGTGCGCCTGCTGGGTTTACAGAATGCATTCCCATTCCTTATGGAAGGTAAGCAATTCGGGGTAGATAAAGCCAAGTCTTTAGGTTTGGTCAATGAGCTTGCGGATAGCGAGCAAGACATGCTGGACAAAGCGATTGCTTGGATCAAAGCCAATCCAAAATCTCAACAGCCTTATGATATGAAAGGTTATAAAATTCCGGGTGGCGATCCTAAAACACCTGCGGTTGCTCAGATTCTGGCAATTGCACCGGCAATGCTACGTGATAAAACCAAGGGCTGTTATCCAGCGCCTGAAGCGATTATGGCTGCCGCAGTAGAAGGCGCCCAAGTTGATGTAGATACCGCTTTCCGTATAGAAGGGCGTTACTTTACTTATCTTGCAACAGGGCAAGTTGCCAAGAATATGATTGGCACGTTCTGGCATGGTTTGAATGCAATTAAAGCAGGTGCAAGTCGTCCTAAAAACATTGCTAAGTGGCAAGCGACCAAAGTGGGTGTACTTGGTGCAGGCATGATGGGGGCGGGTATTGCATATTCGACAGCAATCAAAGGCATTCAAGTTGTGCTAAAAGATGTCTCTGTGGAAAATGCTGAAAAGGGTAAAGCTTATAGTCAAAAACTATTGGATAAACGTGTTTCGCAAGGTCGTATGAGCGCGGAAAAGCGTGATCAAGTTTTAAGTTTGATTACCGCAACAGCATCTGCAGAAGACTTAAAAGACTGTGATTTGATTATCGAAGCTGTATTTGAAAATCAAGAATTAAAAGCCAAAGTGACTCAAGAAGCGGAACAATTTCTTGCCAATAATGGTGTCATGGCCTCAAATACATCAACATTACCGATCACAGGTTTAGCCAAAGCCTCTAAAGATGATACGCATTTTATTGGTCTACATTTCTTTAGTCCTGTCGATAAAATGCAATTGGTTGAAATCATCAAAGGTAAAAACACCTCTGCCGAAACCTTAGCAAAAGCCTATGACTATGTGCAACAAATTGGCAAAACGCCAATTGTGGTCAATGATAGCCGTGGTTTCTTCACCAGCCGTGTGTTTGGAACGTTTGTGCAAGAAGGTCTACGTTTACTGCATGAAGGCGTACATCCTGCACGTATTGAGATGGCAGCACTGAAAGCAGGTATGCCTGTTGGCCCATTGGCGATTCAAGATGAAGTGGCATTAACACTTTCTGAGCATGTGGCCAAAGAAACCCGTAAAGCACTTCAGGCTGAAGGTAAGGATTTACCGCTTTCAGGTGCTGATGATGTTATTGAAACTATGATTCACACCTTTGAACGTAAAGGCAAGGCTGCAGGTGCTGGTTTTTATGAGTATCCAGAAGGTGGTAAAAAGCATCTTTGGGATGGTTTAAGCCATTGGACGAAAAATGTTGATATTTCTGAGCAGGAAATGATCGACCGTTTCCTATTTGTTCAAGCTTTAGATACCTTACGTTGCTATGAAGAGCATGTGTTGGAATCTGTGATTGATGCCAATATTGGTTCGATTTTTGGTATTGGCTTTGCGCCGTGGACGGGTGGTGCGATTCAATTCTTAAATCAGTATGGTTTAGAAAAAGCTCTAGTTCGAGCGAACTCGCTTGAAGCAAAATATGGCGAACGTTTTAAAGCACCGCAAAAGTTAATTGATCAAATTCCACATGGAAAGATTATCTGATTTTTATATATTGCTTTAAAAATTGTAGATGAATGTCTCAAGCATAGATTAGACAATGATTTGCACAGAAAGAGGTCAAGTACCTCTTTCTTTTTTCGAATAGATTTTACTTTTTATAGAATAAAAGTGTATGAAAAACATGCAAAACCAGTTAGTATCTGGCTACAGCTTTAGTACAAAAAATGTCAGTAACACTTATAAAATAAAGAGAGAAAAGCAATGTCACAAAATAAAACCGAAGATCAATATAATGCGATTGATTGGTTTAAAAAATGTCTAAGTAATTATGCCAACTTTTCTGGGCGTGCTCGCCGTAAAGAATATTGGTACTTTGTATTGATACAGTTTGTTGTACTGATCATTGCAGTGATTTTAGACTCAATCATTTTTAAAAAACCGTTTGTGTTGTATTTGATCACTGTATTAGCACTGATCGTGCCTTCAATTTCAGTTGCAGCTCGCCGTTTACATGATATAGGAAAGACAGGTTGGTGGTATCTGCTTATCTTTGTTCCTTTTGGTGCCTTTGTTTTAATTTACTGGTTTGCTTCAGATACCAAGCCTGAAACAAATCAATGGGGTGGTCCTGCAAAGTAATTTTTGCAGATTAAAAAATAGGGCATTTGCCCTATTTTTTATGAATTAAATCAAAGCTAAATTTTATCTATCAAGCGAATATTTTATAGGTTAAATCGTGATAAAAGTGGATTGATTTGGTGTGTGATGGTGTTGCTAAATTTGAAAAAATAGCAATAATCGAAGGACCGACTAAAGTCTGATACTTCCCTTATAAAAGGATTGGGAATTCACATGGATTTAATACAAAGCAATGGTCAACCCCGTTATGGGCGTTTTAAAGATGTGCCGAGTAAGATTAATGTTAATCAATATATCTACAAAACCCCGTATGGCAAAGTATTAACAGGTTGGCGTAAGTATTTAAAATATAAAAAGTTTAAATTTTGTGGTATCCAGCATGAACACTATTCTATCGGTATTGCAATTGCAGATATTGGTTGGGCAGGGCATGGCTTTATTTATGTCTATGACCATTCAACGAATGAAGTTTTAGAATGGAATGCCAATACGATTTTAGGGCGAGGGACAAGCTTAGATGAGCAACCTTTGTATAGCCAAAGTCACTTTAGTAAATCACCTTTTGAATTTGAAATGCAACATGCCAATGGTGTGCGTTATATACGGGCAACTCGAAATGGTGAAGAGCAGTTAAAAGCCCGCATTTTTTGTGCAGGAACAGAGCCTTTAAGCTTGTGTAGTCCCAATGGTATTAATGGTTGGACCTATACGCAAAAGAAAACCACCTTGGCTGTAGAAGGCTTCTTTATCAATAAAGATAAAGCGCGTATAGATTTTAATGAAAAAACATTGGCATCTCTCGATGACACCTGTGGATTTCTAAGACCCGAAACAGCGTGGTTTTGGTTATCGTGTAACTTTTGGGATACGCAAGGAAACCGTATAGGCTTAAACCTCGCTTCGGGTGTAAATGAGAGTTTTGGCAATGAAAATTGTCTGTGGGTCAATGGTGTTCTATATGCAGTTGCCGATGTACTGTTTGAAAAGATAGATGCGAACCTGTGGTCAATTCGTTCTTTAGACCAGAAATTAAATCTGACAGTTGAAACCGGCTGGCGGAGATTTGAAAACTTAAATTTACGTTTGGTGGGTAGTCAGTTTAGCCAATGGCAATCACGCATTAGTGGTACGGTCGAATCTGAAGTTGGTGAGTGTATTCAATTAGACCAAGCCTATGGCTTGTTGGAACAGCATTACGCGAAATGGTAAGGCTGTTCTAATTTAAAGCTTTTTTAACCTTATAACGCGGCTTTCCAAAATGCTTCACCTGCTTGAATCGGATCATTGGTTTCGGCCAAAACATCGACCCAAACCTGATATTGTCGAATCACAGGGTGCTGGCTCGGATGAAAATCAGGTTTAAACCAATCTAGGTATTGTTCACGCATTGCTGATAATTTACCGTGTTTGCCAAAAAACCATGGAATACCTTTGAGTGCAAATTGAGCACGTTGCAAACGACTGAATCCATCGTATTTAAGCATGACATTGGCACGGTAAAAGGTAAATCCAAACATTTGTAAAGTGACAAAGGCAAGCGCAAATTTACGTAAGTTTTCAGGAACTTCTCCAACCTCTTTCATGACATCAAAAGCGACATCTCGATGTTCCATTTCTTCGATTGAATGCCAAGCAAATAGAGCACGAACAAAAGGATGGACCTCCGCTAAAGTCTCTTGTTTACTATAAAAAGTTTCTGCCATTAATGCGGTAAGATGTTCTGCTGCGGCAGTCATGGCAATGTTGTACTGTTTGGAACGATGTTTCAGTATATGCTCGAAATGTGCACCCATAAATTTTACAAACTGATCAACAGGCATGCCTTGGTGCAGCATTTCTTCATTCATTTTGTCATGTGCAATACCGTGCTGTGCTTCCTGTCGAATAAAATCCGTGACACGTTGCTGTAAATCTGGATCGGTGATTTTGTCACGCAGTGCACGAACACTTTGAATGAAATATCTTTCCCCTACAGGAAAGGTCAAACTCAGTGCATCAAACATACGGGTACGAAAAGGGTCATTATCAAACCAAAAGCGTGGAACTTCATTCAATCTAAAATCTAAATTGCTGCGAACCACAGGATCAACTTGGTGTTTTACATATGCATTCATTGTTTTATTTCTCGCATTATTCAGTTCAAATCCCTATTCAGGATAGAACTGATCGGTTTATATCAAGACAGCTATAGTCCAGCCTGCCAAAATGCTTCACCTGCTTGAATAGGATCATTGGTTTCAGCCATCGTATCGACCCAAACTTGATATTGTTGAATTACAGGGTGTTGGCTCGGATGAAAATCTTTTTTAAACCAGTCTAAATATTCATTTTTCATTGCAGATAAAATCCCTTTTTTACCGAAGAACCAAGGCAGTCCTTGCGTTGCCATTTTTAAACGTTCTATACGGCTGAATCCATCATGTTTAAGCATGATATTGGCACGGTAGAGGGTAAAGTTGAACATCATTATGGTGGTAAAGGCTAAAGCAAATCGACGTAAGTTGTCGGGGACCTCACCGACTTGTTGCATCACATCAAAGGCCACATCTCGATGTTCCATTTCTTCAATAGAATGCCACGCCAGTAAGGCTCGGACATAAGGATGTGCTTCAGATAAGGTTGCTTTATGGCGATAAAATGTTTCTGCCATCAAAGCGGTGAGATGTTCAGCGGCAGCTGTCATCGCAATATTGTATTGAGGCGAGCGTTGGCTCAATTCAAATTTAAAAATCTTACTTAAAAGTTGGATAAATTGATCGACAGGCATGCCTTGATCTTTCATGACCTGATTCATTTTGTCATGTGCAATACCATGTTGCGCTTCTTGACGAATAAAATCAGCAACACGTTGTTGTAAATCTGGATCAGTGATTTTGTCACGGAAGAGTCGGACACTTTCTATGAAATAGCGCTCACCATCAGGGAAGGTCAGACTGAGTGCGTCAAATAGTCGCGTGCGAAATGGATCTCCACCAAACCAGAAGCGAGGGACTTCCTCAAGTTTAAAGTTGAGCTTGGTTCGAACCACTGGATCGACCTGATATGTAACTAATGCATTCATTTTATTTTACTTGCATCACTGTTGATGATTTCAGTATGTCGGGATTTTGCAAGTTTGTTTTGACAGATATTGCCATTTTTTATACATTTTACGACAAAATGAAAATTTGTAATGTCAATTTTCTAAGTTAAAGGATTAAAAAGAGTGCAAGACGATGCAGGAATTACAGATCCCAAATGGTTATTTTCATCTCTGGCAGATGTATCTGTCTGAACGAGGGATTGATCTTGCGACGCTTGATTTCTTACAAGCGGATGAAAAAAAACATTTAATTGGAATTTTGTCACAGCCGATTGATACACAATCTTCCTATTTCTTCTTTCATCAACTGATTGAAAAAACCAAACAAGCGCTAGATTGCCCTCAGATCGTTTTTGAAATGGCAGAATATGTGCGACCTGAGCATTTTGGTGTTTTGGGCTATATGGCATCACGAAGTACAACCGTGGCAGAAGCTTTACAAAATATTATGCGCTTTAGTCGTTTGGTGATTGATGGTGACGAAGTTATTCCAATGCAAATGCAGCTCAAGGGAGAATATGTACATTTAATTTGGCCCTTTCATCATGAAAAATACATTCTTATTAATGAATTTACCAATGCGTTAATGATGCATCTCGCGCGTAAAATTGTACCGCCAAACCAATTTCCATTACATGCGGTGCATTTTGCTCATGCACCACAAATGGCGATGTATCATTATCTAAAGTTCTACGGCTGTGAAGTCTCTTTCCATCAACCGCAATACAGTTTTGTCTTAGCCTCAGCAGGTTTAAATTTAAAAATCCAGCAGGCAGATCCGTCCTTAATGCAGCTTTTGGTCAAGCAGGCAGAGGAAGCTATTGCATCTAAACCTCGCTATGAAACCATTGCTCAGCGTTTACATTTGATTGTGGCAGAATATTTAAAGTTAAAACAACAAGCCCCAAAAATTGAAGAACTTACTCAAGAACTTCATATATCCACCCGGACTTTACAACGACAGTTAAGTGACTTACAGACGTCGTTTAAAAAAATTGTAGAGATTGAACGGATGAAGCGTTGTGATTTTTTATTGGAAAGCCACATGCCGTTCAGTGAAATTGCGATGCAGTTAGGTTATTCAGATCAGTCAGCTTTAACCAGAGCATATAAGGCTTTTAGTGGGCAGACCCTGCTCGAGAAAAAACAACAGTTGAAGTCATTGTGAAAAAACAGTTCAAATAAATTATGCTTTTAAAAAAAGCATTTAGATAGTATTGCTACTATCTAAGTGCTTAGTATGATTGTAATTTTTTAATTTATGCACAAAACACAGGTTGATCTGATTGTTGAATTGGTTTTTTAAAACCATGATTCAGCATGATTTCAAGTTATCTTTAATTTAGGAAATCTAAATACGATTGCCAAGATTGCAAATATCGCCAATACCCAACAATAATAAATCGAACCAATCAGCTCAACAGGCGACAGTTTGGCAATTGAGCATGCAAGTAATAGTTGTGCACCGTATGGAATCAAGCCCTGAACCACACAAGAGAAAATATCCATAAATGCAGCTGCACGTTTGGGATCAACAGCATATTCTTTGGCAACTTCTCGTGCCATGTCTCCAGATAAGATGATGGCAACCGTATTATTTGCGACAAACACATTTGAGAAAACCACAAGGAAGCTAATTCCAATTTCTCCCGCACGTTGCTGACCGATTTTAAATCGGCGAGTTAAGGCATAAATACGTTGAATTAACCATTCTAAACCGCCTTCTTTTTGCATAATCGCAGATAAACCACCTAAGAACATAGAAAGTAAGGCAACTTCAAACATACCCACAAAACCATCATAAATAGCGGCATTGTACTTAAGCAGGGTAAATTCAGGATTTTCAATGATGCCAAGACAACCCGAAAGTGCTATTCCGATGGTCAGCACTGCAAGTACATGTAAACGTGTAAATGCTAAAAAGAACACGATTACATAAGGCAAAATAAGCCATAAGTTATAGTTTTTATATTCAATGGTTTGTGCATGATGACTGGTCAAAATATAAATCAATATAGTGATGATCGCAGCAGGCAGTGCAATCCAGATATTCACTCGAAATTTATCACGCAGTTCTACATTTAGGCTTCGAGTCGCTGCAATGGTGGTATCTGAAATCATGGATAAGTTATCACCAAACATTGCCCCGCTGACCACAGCACCAATTGCATAAATGGGCTGAATATCCGTTGCTTGAGAAAAACCAAAAGCAATCGGCGCACATGCAGCAATGGTTCCCATCGATGTTCCCATTGCTGTGGCAATAAAGGCCGAAATGATGAAAAGCATCGGAAGGACAAATTCAGATGGAATAATCGATAAACCAAATTGAACAGTGGAGTCCACACTACCGATTGCACTGGTTACGCTGGCAAAGGCACCTGCAAGCATAAAGACCATAAACATCAAAATTAAATTGGGATGGCTTGCACCATGCAAAAATGTTTCTATAGCGGCATTGATTTTCCCTCTATACAGCAGGATGGCCAAAATAATTGCAGGAAGAGCAGCAATAGGGGCTTTCACTTGATAAAAAGCAAACTCAGTACCAATGATCGTGTGATAAATACCACTGCCTAAAAAAATGGCTAAAAAAACAATAAGCGGCAAGAGCGCAAGCACGCTGGCTTGCACTTTAGCCTGAGAATGTGTGGTCATAAGAGGAGATAAAAAATCAGAATCCTGACTAGTATAAACAGCTTTTGCAATTTCTGAAAAATAATTAAGTGATGTGGGTGATAGGGTGTTTGGCTGTAGGGTAATGATTTAACTTTATTTTTTACTCATAATGATATTTTTTTGTAAGCTTGAAAATAGGTAGCTTTGATCATTGTCCTCAACTTGAAAATAGCGCTAAATGTATCCATGGGTTGTTTTATTATTGGTGATATAAAACAAGATACGCGAGAGCGACTATGTGACTCTATCCTTTGAGTAAAAAATAGCGTTACAATGCAGTGTCTTGTATTTATACATTTGGATGATTAAACCGTAAATAAATCCATTTTGAATTTATTTACTGGTGTTTAATGATCTAAAAACTCCTCAAGTTTGAACAATTCAAGGAATGTACAATCCTATGTCACGTTTAGCCACTCGTTTTGCACAACTTAAATCTCAACAGCGTAAGGCTTTGGTTTCTTATGTTATGGCGGGTGATCCTCAACCACATGTAACCGTACCATTGTTACATCAAATGGTTGCAGCAGGCGTAGACGTAGTTGAACTTGGATTGCCATTTTCCGATCCTATGGCAGATGGTCCAGTGATTGCACTTGCAGCAGAGCGCGCTTTAGCTGCGGGTACCAATACCTTTGATGCCTTGAATATGGTTAAAGAATTTCGCCAAAAAGATACAACAACGCCAGTTGTTTTAATGGGGTATTTAAACCCTGTAGAAGTGATTGGTTATGAAAAGTTTGTAGCTTATGCGAATGACTGTGGTGTTGATGGTGTACTTCTTGTGGATTTACCACCTGAAGAAGCACAAGATTTAGATGAAGTATTGCAAAAGTACAATATGGATCAAATCTTCTTGCTTGCACCAACCTCTACCGATGAACGTATTCAGCATGTAGTGAAACAAGCAAGTGGCTTTATTTACTATGTGTCTCTAAAAGGCGTAACGGGTGCAGCAACATTGGATACAACGGAAGTTGCAGCACGTATTGAAAAAATCAAAACCTTTACCGATATTCCAGTTGGGGTAGGTTTTGGGATTAGTGATGCCGCTTCTGCAAAAGCCGTAGGTCAAGTTGCTGATGCAGTGATTGTCGGAAGTGCTTTTGTCAAACCATTTGCAAATCTTGCACCAGAACAAGCTGTTGAAGCAGCAGTGAATAAAGTCAAGGAGCTTCGAGCCGCGCTCGATGAGTTAGTATGAATCAAGAAGTGAAATCAGGGAAAATCCTCAGCGCAACAACGCCGTGGACAGATCGTACAGTTCCAGGCATCCATATGCCTGACCAACAACAAACACTCAAAGCGACGTTTACAGAACCAACCATTGAGTGCCCTGAATGTCATGCACTCGTGACTCGTACTGCAATGTCTTTCAATGCCTATGTTTGTCCATCATGCGATGAACATTTGAAAATGAAAGCACGTGATCGTTTAAATTGGTTTTTTGATAATGTGACCACTGAACTTGGTCAAGAATTTGCAGCAAAAGATCCTTTACATTTTGTAGACAGCAAGCCTTATCCAGAGCGTATTAAAGAAGCGCAGGAAAAAACAGGTGAAACTGAAGCCCTTGTGGTGATGCAAGGTCAAGTTAAAAATATTGCAATGGTTGCATGCGCATTTGAATTCGACTTTATGGCTGGATCAATGGGTACTGTGGTCGGTGACCGTTTTGTACAAGCTGCTGAAAAAGCGATTAAAGATAAGCAACCACTGATTTGTTTTGCTGCTTCAGGCGGTGCTCGTATGCAGGAAGGCATGTTGTCTTTGATGCAAATGGCGCGTACCTCTGCGGCGATTCAAAAAATCAAAGATGCACATCTTCCGTATATCGTGGTATTAACCCATCCAGTGTATGGTGGTGTAACAGCATCATTGGCAATGTTAGGTGATGTACATATTGCTGAACCTAAAGCGATGATCGGTTTCGCGGGTAAACGTGTGATTGAACAAACAGTACGTGAGAAGCTGGAAGAACCGTTCCAACGTGCGGAATTTTTGCTTGATCATGGTGTAATCGATCAAATTGTTCATCGTCACGCATTACGTGATACTGTATATCGTATTGTAGCGAAACTGATGAATTTGCCTTGAACAACCAAACAGCACCTTTAAATACTGATGATTTACAAACATGGCTCGATTATTGGAGCCATGTTCACGTTACAGGGATTGATTTAGGCTTAGAGCGCGTGATTCCTGTGGCAGAACAACTCGGGGTGATTAACCCTAAAGCCAAAGTGATTACCGTTGCTGGAACAAATGGCAAAGGTTCAACCACAACAACACTCGCTGCGATTCTGAATGCGCAAGGGCTGAATGTTGGTTTATACCAGTCTCCACATATTTATCGTTTTAATGAACGGGTTAAACTGGCTGGACAAGAAGTTGATGATCAAACTTTGATTGATGCTTTTGTTGCGGTTGATCAAGCCCGCCGTATTTGTGATTTATCTTTATCTTTTTTTGAAGCCACGACTTTGGCTGCATTTGTTATTTTTAAACAAAAACAATGTGATGTTTGGGTACTTGAAGTCGGTCTTGGTGGTCGTTTGGATGTGGTCAATGTGATTGATCCAGATGTGGCTGTGATTACCAATATTGGTTTAGATCATACCGATTGGCTGGGCGATACGATTGAAAAAATTGCTTATGAAAAAGCCGGTATTATTCGAGCAAATATCCCTGTCATTTTTGCCGGTACACAAGACATACCACAAGCGATACAACATAAAGTACAAGAAACCAATGCCACGCTGTATGCGCTAAACCATGATTATTTTTATGATAATTCAGAAGATGGTCAATCTTGGAATTTTGCAAGCTCAGGAACGACTTTAAAACTTCCTTTAGGACACTTGGCACTGGAAAATATTTCTACGGCTGTCGCTGCAATTTTGGTGAGCGGTTTAACGGTTTCACAACAGGCAATTTCGCAAGGTATTCAGAACGCACAATTGTCAGGGCGCTTTGAAATTAGAAAAATACACGATAAAACAGTAATTTTTGATGCGGGACACAATCCGCATGGTGTAGAATTTTTGTTAAAGCAATTGCGAAAATTCCTAGAATACAATAAACAGTACACAGAAGTTGTCTCTGTTTTTTCAATGTTGTCCGACAAAGATGTAGATTCTGTGGTCAAGTTGTTGAAAAATACTGTATTAAAGTGGAAAATTGCACCGTTAACTGTGCCTCGTGCGGCATCATTGGAACAATTACAAACTGCTTTACAGCATGAGACAGTTGAACAGTTTGATTGTGTACAAGCAGCATTTCAATCAGCGCTTGCAGAAACCAATAATAATCAGCTGATTTTGGTGTGTGGTTCATTCCATACCTTAGAAGCGGTCTGGGAGTATTTAGACGAATGTCAATGAATAACAAACAACGCTGGATGGGTGGTGTTGTTTTATTAAGTGGTGGTGTTCTATTGGCGGCATTGCTTCTAAAAGGTAAAGAAGAAATCCACCAAAGCCAAGTAGAGACACAGCCGACAAGCCAAGCTCAGCAAAATAAAGCGACACCTGCTGGTGAGCCTGTGCAATTGCAGCCGTTGACTGTCGATGTTGCGACTGAAAAACGTCTGTTAGAAGAGCAGAAGCGTGCCCGTGAAAAAGCGGTTGCTGAACAAGAAGCAAAAGCAGCAGATTTTTTACGTATGCAACAACAGGCAGAAGCAGATGCTGCACGTAAAGCGGCTGAAGAGTATGCTGCTGCAAATGCAAGACGTGGTGCAGCTGCTGCCGCGGCACAGGAAGGGGCTGATATTCCTCCTGAGCTGGTACAGGATGAAAAAGCCAAAGCACAACAGAAAGCAGCAGAGCAGAAAAAACTTGAACAGCAAAATGCTCAATTAAAACAAAAAGCCGATGCTGAGAAAAAGTTAGCTGAGCAGAAGCGTCAAGCTACCGCAGAAGCAGATAAAAAGGCCGCTGAAGAAAAGAAACGTAAATTAGAAGAACAACAAAAAGCAGATGAAAAACGTAAGCTAGATGCTGAAAAGAAAGCCGCTGCTGAGAAAAAGCAAGCGGAAGACAAGAAAGCAGAAGCGGATAAAAAACACAAAGCACAAGAAGAAGCAAAGAAAAAAGCGGAAGCTGAAAAAGCACGTGATTTGCTTGAAAATGGTGATAAGCAATGGATGGTACAAGTTGCGCTTGCCGCTAATGAAGCCAATGCAGATGCTGTCGCTGCTAAATTACGTGCCAAAGGGTATAAAGTGACCAAGAGTCCAACCTCAAAAGGTATTCGTATTATGGTTGGACCATCGAAAGATCGAGAGACTGCGGATTCAGCACGTAAGAAGATCAATTCTGATGCGAGTCTAGGCATGAAGTCGGCTTGGGTAATCGAGTGGGTACCTCTAGACCGACGTTAAACGCTATGAGTTAGGTATTTTTGGTTGAAGATGGATTCGCGAGTTGCTCACGGATCCATTTTATATTTTCAGGGGTAAAAAGTTTTTCAATATTGCCCCAGATTGGATGAAAGCCATAACCGCCATGCTTCATTTCATTTAAAGCATCATTCACAGACCAGTTCTCAAAAATAATTCGGTACATTGCAACACTTGCCCCAGTACGATCAGAACCGTGATAGCAATGGATTAAAACTTTCTGGTTGTTATCTTTCGCAACTTGAATCGTTTTCATGACATTGAGTAGATCATGACGATCAATTGCCCAAGTATTGATTGGGATATGAACCAATTGAAAGTTTTGCTTTGAAAGTACTGTTTTATCTTTATTGCGACTTCTTAAATTAATCACGACATCAATTTGATTGGTTTTTAACTCAGGAATAAGTTCAGCACTGGGTTGTTCACTACGAAAAACGGTGTCACTGATCCGATAAAAATTATACTGTGGAGCAACGATGCTTCCCCATTGTTTTGGGCGCTCATGATCTGGAAGTGCAGCAGTTGTCATACATGCTGAAAGCTGTACGCTGAGTGCGAAAATAGTGGTATAACGTAATAATTGAGATTTAAGCATGTTTTAAATATCGGTCTAGTTCAACAGGATCGTGGGCACAGATAATTTCAATTTTTGCTTCATTCTGTGCAAGCTGTTGCAGTTGTGATAATGTTTTTAAGCGCAATGTATTATCTTCCGCTAGGAGATATTCAATTTTGTCGAGCGCGCGTAATTTATTCTTGGGGTTGAGTTCTAGATGATTAAAATAAGCATCTCCACAGAACAATAACCATCTATCTTGTTGTTTGATCGCTATACCGCAATGTCCTACAGTATGACCGACTAAAGGAATCAATAAAATTTCATCATTGAAAATATTAAAACCTTGAACTTTTTGGAAGTTAAACCATGCTTCGCCTTTTTTAGGTTCAAGAAAATTCCAGTAACGATGATTTTTAAATTGTTGTTGTCGATAACGCAATTTATTCATGACTGAAAGTTTTTGTGCTGCATTAAACTCACTAGATAAGATGTGAACCGTGGCATTGGGAAAGTCTGAAATACCACCTGCATGATCTAAGTCTAAATGACTGACCAAAATATGTTGAACATCGGATGGTTTAAAACCCAATTGTTGAATTTGAGAAATGGCTGTGAGATTGAAATCAGCTTGTATACCACTGATTTTAGTAAAAGCTTTACCTAATCGGGTTTGCGGATGTAAGTAGTCTTGCATCCCAAAACCAGTATCGACCAATACAAGGCCTTTGTCTGTTTCAATCAATAGGCAATGACACACCATTTTGCCATACAAACCTTTTTGTCCGTATAGTGGTGCGCATATCGGACACATGGTTCCACAATGTAAATGATGTACTTTATAAATCATAATTAAGCATTTGTTTTTAGGATTGTGCTTTGTTTATAAACTGAATTGAGAAAAATACCAATCTAAAAATGATAGAGTTATGGTAATTCAATTATTCATGTTGAAATTAGGGGGAGCAGTTAAAGTTTCAAAATTGGATATTTAGAAACTTTAAATTTATCATTTTTAACATCAAAGCGTTAAGTTTAGTAATCGTTAAAATATGATATTTCAATCTTTAAGTATTTGTTTATTATTTATAAAATTTAAAAAATGTATTGAATTTGTAGTGTAAAAATATATTATTTCTTTAGCTTTAATCATAAAAATACGAGTAACGTGAGAAAGAAATGAATATAAAATTTGTATCAGTTGGAATATTAATTATCGCGGGTTTGTTTTTTGGTAATGAATATTATTGGAAAAAGCAGTTTGAACAACGTGCTAGAGAAGACTATCAGTCGTTTGTATCTATAACGAAAATTAATGACACCATTGAGCGAGTAGGCTTGCCAATTAAACTTGATGCACTTAATCATTATCCACATATTTTAGTTTACACCAACATCACTCAAGCTTTACCTCGTTCTGTGACCCAAGAGCGCTTACGTACAGAATTTAAGAAAATCAGTCATGGTTTATCTTGTGGTTATTTTGAATATATACATCAAAAAGAAGCTGAGGATAAGTATAAGGATATTACTCAAGGCATTGTTACTGTAGTAGAAAAAGATCAGGTGGCTATAACGACTATTTATAAAAATTATTTAGGCGAAGTCTTGTATGAAAACAAACAAGTACTTGCCCAATGTCCAGAATTTATCACGCTAAAACAAAGTATTGATTAAGTCGGTGTAATTTGAGCTGATACTTTTGGATCTAATCTAAGGAAAAGAGGATAAGCGCTTATTCAAAAGCGCTTACATCACCTACACCACGACGAATAATTTCAGGGTTCGCTCCTGATAAATCAACGATACTGGTGGTGGTTAAGGTACCTAAACCACTGTCAATAAACACATCAATACGTTTTTCCAATAATTGTTCAATATCGTAGGGATCATCCATTGGTGCATCTTGACCAGGTAAAATCAAAGTACTGGTCAGTAAGGGTTCTCCCAACTCTTTTAATAGCATCTGACAGACGGGATTACTTGGAACACGTAAGCCGATGGTTTTTTTCTTGGGATGCATCAAGCGTCGCGGAACTTCACTGGTTGCGGGTAAAATATATGTGGTTACGGCTGGGGTATTGGCTTTAAGTAGACGATACATTGCATTGTCTACTTTGGCATAGGTTGCAATATCAGATAAATCTGCACAGATAATCGCGTATTGATGCTTTGCCCCTAGACCGCGGATCTGAGCAATACGCTCCATTGCACTTTTATTTCCAATCTGACAGCCGATTGCATAAGCCGCATCAGTTGGGTAAACCACAACATCACCTGCTCGAATTCTTTCAACTGCTTGGCTGATTAAACGTGGTTGAGGATTGTCAGGATGTACTCTTAAATGCAGCATATTTATTCTCCTGATTTATTGTTAATTCAATTATTACTTGGGAAAGTAAATCGTTGCAATCAATGTTTTAAAAAAATTACGGGTTTAATCAAGATCGTTACGATTAAATTCAGTGCTTTGTAATGTTTTGCCACCTCGAGTACATAGACAAATACACTGAATGAAGTGCTTTGCATCGCGTGGAAGTTTGGTTTTACCCGAAAAAAAATCCTGAACTTGTGCATAAACATTGTCTTTAAATGTCGAGCCGTCACCACCTTCACCAGTCAGATTATCCAGCGAAACTCGAAATTTTCGTCCAAATGCTTTGGAAAATAACCATTCAATGGCTTGAGGCTTGATTTCAACCTGCTCAAATAAGGCTTGTTGTTCAGCTGTACGACCATCGGGTGCATACCAATAACCGAGATCAGGCAATAAACGGCGCTGTTCTCCGGCAATGCTCCAATGACTAATTTCGTGCAGAGCGCTGTTGAAAAAACCATGCGCAAACTGAATACGGGCAGGGCTGTGTTCGCTAGCAGGGAAATACTCTGGTTCAAAATCACCACGAACAAGCGTCACATTTAAGTGGGAAAACCAGTGATTAAAGTGTAAGATAAGCCAATCAACGTGTTGCACTTCTGTTTGTAAGTTAGCCCATGATAAGCGTTGCACATCGGTGGCTTGCAATGTGTTTTCAGAAGTTAAATGCGTATTGAATTGTAATGAAGTAGTGACTTCAGGTTGCGGCTGCAACTGATGCATGGCTTGTATTACTCAAGAGATCTGTCTAAATAAGTACAAAATTGTATCTTAATCTTTGACAGAGTACCTATGAATTTGTAGAATTGCCGCCTTAATTATGTCAGCAAATACCTTTCCGGCACAGATAGAGCCGTTTAAATGGGCTGAACAAGGCTTTACATGGTCAGGTACCCTGCCATTGTCTCGCTTTGTTCGTATTTCCCGTGAAGCTGTTGGATCAATTGATGATCAATTGATCAATATAGACTGTAAGCTATCAATGGATGCGTATCATCGTATTGTTTGGCTAGATGGTCATGTAGATACTAAAGTTCCAATGGAATGTCAGCGTTGTCTGGATTCTGTTGAAATTACGTTAGTTTCTGACTTCCATTTGGCTTTAATAGATGATGAGTCACTGATAGAGCGCTTGGATGAGGATGCTGATTTCATCGTACTAGGTGAAAGTGAAGCAACAATTAAAGGGGATTATCTAACCAATACTCCTTCGACTGTTGATTTACTTGCACTTTTAGAAGATGAATTGTTATTGTTGATGCCTCTGTCTCCTAAGCATGACGCTTGTGAACATAAGCATCAACCAGCCGTTCAGGACACTGTTGAAGAAAAACGGGATAATCCGTTTGAAGTTTTGGCAGGTTTGAAGGGTAAACTTAACTAAATTTTGTGTTATACTGTTAAGTTAAGACAACCGAATTTGTTCTGATCCATTTTTTCGATTTGTAAGGAGCCATCATGGCCGTTCAGCAAAACCGTAAAAGTCGCTCTCGCCGTGACATGCGCCGTTCACATGACGCTTTAACCGAGAATGCATTAACTGTAGACCAAACTACTGGTGAAACTCACCGTCGTCACCACGTGACTAAAGATGGTTTCTACCGTGGTCGTCAATTATTCGCTAAAGCAGCTGATGCTGAATAATTGGTGAACTATTAAGCGCAAGCTTAGTAAAAAAATGGGAGCGAAAGCTCCCTTTTTTTGTTTTCAATGACTGGGTTTTTTGTTGTATTTCGCAATTAAATAAATTTTTTTTTAATGTAAAATTGCGCCATCGGAAACGATCAAGATTAAATAAGGGACTTTTTATATGTCTGCCAAACGACTCGAACAAGCAGCTCAAGCAACAAAAACTGCATTTTTGTTTCCAGGTCAAGGTTCACAAAAAGTGGGTATGCTTGCTGAACTTGCAGAACAGTTTAGTGGTGTACAAGAAACCTTTACTGAAGCATCAGATGCCATCGGTTTTGATTTATGGCACATTGCACAAAGCGGTGAAGGTTTAGATCAAACTGAAAATACTCAACCTGTTTTATTGACAGCAAGTATTGCTTTATGGCGTGTATGGTTAGATCTTGGTGGTGTTGTACCAAAATACCTCGCAGGTCATTCCTTAGGCGAATACAGTGCTTTAGTTGCTGCAGAGTCGATGACTTTGGCAGATGCAGTCAAGTTGGTAAATTTACGCGGTAAATTAATGCAAAGTGCTGTGCCTCAGGGGCAAGGCGCGATGGCGGCTATTCTCGGTCTAGATGACGCGAAAGTACTTGAACTGTGCGAGCAAGCCAATGTGCAAGGCCGTGGTTCTGTTGAAGCTGCAAACTATAATGCACAAGGCCAAGTTGTTATCGCAGGAGACAAAACTCTAGTCGAAGCTGTCATGACTGTTGCCAAAGAAAACGGCGGTAAAGCAATTGCATTACCTGTATCTGTACCATCACATTGTTCTCTAATGAAACCTGCTGCCGAACAGTTTGCAGAAGCTTTGGAACAAACTGCCATTGAGCTACCAAGTATTCCTGTAATACAAAATGTCAATGCTGGAATCGCGACAGATACAAGCCAATTACGCTTAGCATTAACGGCGCAACTGTATCAGTCAGTACAGTGGACTAAAACCATGCAATTCATTCAAGACCAAGGTATTCAGTATGTTGCTGAATGTGGTCCAGGTAATGTATTGGCGAATTTAGCAAAACGTTTACCAAATATCGAAAAAGCATTTCCACTCGATACACAAAGTCGTATGGAAGATGCACTGAATGCTATCTTAGTGGCTGAAGGGAAAATTGCATGACACAAGAACGCAAAGTCGCATTAGTGACAGGCGCGAGCCGAGGGATTGGTGCTGCCATCGCTCAGCAATTGATTCAAGACGGTTATTTTGTTGTAGGTACGGCAACATCAGCAGCGGGCGCAGAAAAACTTTCAACAGTTTTTGCTGAAAACGGTGCTGGTGCATTACTTGATGTACGTGATGGTGCTGCAATTGATGCATTGGTATCTGACATTGAACAAAAATATGGTTCAGTGATGATACTTGTGAACAATGCAGGGATTACCAAAGACAATTTATTGTTACGTATGTCTGAAGATGATTGGGACGATATTCTGAATATTCATCTTAAAGCTGTATTCCGCTTATCTAAACGTGTATTGAAAGGTATGACCAAAGCTCGCTTTGGACGCATTATCAATATCAGTTCTGTTGTTGCGCATTTTGCTAACCCAGGACAAGCCAACTATTCCGCTGCAAAAGCAGGGATTGAGGCTTTCAGTCGCAGTCTTGCAAAAGAAATGGGAAGCCGTCAGATTACAGTTAACTGTATTGCACCTGGTTTTATAGCAACAGAAATGACTGAGCAGTTAAGTGAAGATATTCGCAAAAAAATGAGTGATCAAGTTGCGTTAAACCGATTTGGTCAACCAGAAGATATTGCAAATGCAGTAAGTTTTTTGGCTTCTGACAAAGCCAGTTACATTACAGGCACAGTATTACACGTAAATGGTGGTTTATACATGGCGTAATGCGATGTATAAACTTTGAAAAAAGTAAATATTCAATTAAACTATCAGGCAATTAAAAGCCGCCACAAGCAATGAGGAGAATTCCTGTGAGCGATATCGAACAACGCATTAAACAAGCTGTTGCAGAACAATTAGGTATCAAAGCTGAAGAAATCAAAAACGAAGCATCTTTCATGGATGATTTGGGTGCTGATTCTCTAGACCTAGTAGAACTTGTTATGTCTTTCGAAAATGACTTCGACATCACTATTCCAGATGAAGATTCTAACGAAATCACAACTGTTCAATCAGCTATCGACTATGTAACTAAAAAACTTGGTTAATGTGTTGATTGTATAGCACGTTGTTGTTATACGTAAAAAGACCACCTTTAGGTGGTTTTTTTATGCCTGAATTTAGCTGTATTGAGTGAATGCTTGCTTGGCGATCCTTAAGCTAAAAAAGCAATTAAATAAGTTTAAAATCAAAAGCATTGGTTACATACCGTTACCTTTTTATCACCAATGACAACGCACACCCTGACACTTTTTCGCTATAAAAATAGAGTTCTTAAATTTGTATAACAGTTCACAGTAATACATTCACAGTAAAACAATTTTCAATAATGATATGGAGTACGACATATGGGTCTTTTTGATTTTATTAAAGGAATTGGCAAGAAAAATACTGCACCAGCTGAGCCACAAGCGGCACCAGCAACGCCAGCAGAACCGTCTGCACAAGAAATTGCCAATAAGTTGTTGGGGCACATTAAAGCGTTAGGCTTGCCAGTAACAGGGCTTTCGGTAAGTTATAATGGTACTTCTGATTTGGCCACGATTCACGGTCAGGTACAAACTCAGGCAGATAAAGAGAAAATCATTCTTGCTGTGGGGAATATTGACCATGTGGCGCAAGTTGATGATCAAATGACAGTTGCAACACCTGAGCCTGAAAGTAAGTTCTATACGGTTAAATCAGGCGATAATTTGTCTAAAATTTCAAAAGAATTTTATGGTGATGCCAACCAATATAATAAAATTTTTGAAGCGAACCGCCCATTGTTAAAAAATGCGGATGATATTTTCCCAGGACAAGTTTTACGTATTCCTGCATAACATTTGTTCGCTGATCTTTGATCATAAAAGGCACTTCGGTGCCTTTTTTTTAAATGATTTTGCTTTTATTTTAGTATTTGGTGTGTTTTGCAGAGGGAAAAGAGTTTCGTTGCAATCAGTAGATATTAAAAAAAGACCACATCAAGTTTGGATGTGATCTTTTGAAGTTAGTTAGCTCTAATCTAAAAAATCAATATTGCATATTATTTATTGGGTTGTGGGGTAAGACGAAGATAAGGCTTAACCGCCGTATAACCTTTTGGGAAGCGTTCTTTAAGCTCCGCTTCATCTTTGATCGACGGGACGATGACAACATCTTCACCATCTTGCCAGTTTGCAGGTGTGGCAACTTTATAATTGTCAGTCAGTTGTAATGAATCAATCACACGTAGAATTTCTTTAAAATTACGTCCAGTTGATGCAGGGTAAGTAATGATTAAGCGAACTTTCTTATTGGGATCAATAATAATTAAAGAACGTACGGTGAGCGTTTCACTGGCATTTGGATGAATGAAATCATACAGCGTTGACACCTTACGATCTTTGTCTGCAATGATTGGGAAGTTTACAGTAGTATTTTGCGTTTCATTGATGTCGTTGATCCAACCTTTATGTGATTCAACATCATCGACTGAAAGGGCAATGGCTTTTACCCCACGCTGTTCAAACTCATCTTTTAGTTTTGCGGTATAGCCCAGCTCAGTGGTACATACTGGCGTATAATCAGCAGGGTGTGAGAATAAAACACCCCAACTGTCGCCCAAGTAATCATAAAACTTAATTGGACCTTCACTAGATTCCTGAGTGAAATCTGGTGCAATGTCACCTAATCGTAAAGTCATTTTGAAACCTCAATATTTAAAAATGTTGTTTGTTATTTGGCTCGTCCAAACTACTATTACCCAGTTTTTTTATAATTAAAAATAGTGTTTTTGTATTTCTTTATGAAGAAAATAGATATTAATAAAAGAAGCATATGAAAAAAAACATATAATTGATCTCTACCTCACTGCAAATATCGGTTAAATTTGCTACATTAATGCGCCTTAGCTGATACGTGCTAGAACTAATCGTCAGATTTTTTTGATTGGATTTGTGCAAAACCCTTGTACTTCAAATTTCTACCACCATAATATCGTCTGAGAAAAATTTATTTCACAAAGATTTAGAGAGTTTATATGTTGGCAAGTCTGATCGGAGGAATCTTCGGTACTAAAAACGAGCGCGAACTAAAACGTATGCGTAAAATTGTCGATAAGATCAATGCGCTCGAGCCGACGACATCTGCACTCAGCGATGCAGACTTATCTGCAAAAACTGAAGAATTCAAACAAAGATATAAGAAAGGTGAAAGCCTAGATAAATTAATGCCAGAAGCGTTTGCGGTGTGTCGTGAAGCAGCAAAACGTGTCATGGGTATGCGTCATTATGATGTGCAGCTCATTGGTGGTATTACTTTGCATGAAGGAAAAATTGCAGAAATGCGTACAGGTGAAGGTAAAACCCTGATGGGTACTTTGGCTGTATATTTAAATGCAATTAGTGAGCAAGGTGTTCATGTCATCACGGTCAACGATTACTTGGCACAACGTGATGCTGAATTAAACCGTCCGCTTTATGAGTTCTTGGGCTTAAGCGTTGGTGTAATCTATTCGATGCAATCACCAATAGAGAAAGCTGAGGCATATCGTTCAGATATTACTTACGGTACCAATAATGAATTTGGTTTCGATTATCTGCGCGATAACATGGTTTTCTCTATGGCAGAGAAAAAGCAACGTGGTTTGATTTATGCGATTATCGATGAGGTCGATTCGATCTTGATCGATGAAGCACGTACACCGTTGATCATTTCTGGTCAAAGTGATGACTCATCACAGCTTTATGTTGCAATCAATAGTATTCCACCAAAGTTGCATGCTCAAAAAGAAGAAAAAGTCGCAGATGGCGGTCATTTCTGGATTGATGAAAAGCAACGTCAAGTTGAAATGACTGAAGTCGGTTATGAAACTGTTGAAGATGAATTGATTAAAATGGGTTTATTGGCTGAAGGCGAAAGCTTATATTCACCATCAAATCTAAACCTCGTTCATCACGTGTCTGCTGCAATTCGTGCACATTTCCTGTATCAACGTAATGTTCACTACATTGTACATGATGGTGAAGTAATCATTGTCGATGAGAATACTGGTCGTACTATGCCAGGTCGTCGTTGGTCTGAAGGTTTGCACCAAGCTGTTGAAGCCAAAGAAGCACTCGAAGTTCAACCTGAAAACCAAACTTTAGCAACAACCACATTCCAGAACTATTTCCGTTTATACAAAAAGCTTTCAGGTATGACAGGTACTGCTGATACTGAAGCTGCGGAAATGAAAGAAATTTATGGTTTGGATGTTGTGCTTATTCCAACCCATCGTCCGATGATTCGTAATGACCAAAACGATTTAATTTATTTAAACCGTAATGGTAAATACAACGCAATTATTGAAGAAATTCAGAAAATTCATAAAGCAGGTGTTGCGCCTATCTTGATTGGTACTGCAACCATTGAGGCTTCAGAAATTTTATCTGATAAGTTACGAGATGCGGGAATTACCCATGAAGTCTTGAACGCTAAACAACATGAGCGTGAAGCAGACATTATTGCCCAAGCGGGTTCACCGCGTGCAGTGACCATTGCAACCAATATGGCAGGTCGTGGTACCGATATTTTGCTTGGTGGTAACTGGAAAGCAAAACTTGCCAAAATTGAAAACCATACTGCGGAAGATGAAGCTCGTCTTAAAGCAGAATGGGAACAAAACAATGAAATGGTGTTGAGTTCAGGTGGTTTACACATCATCGGTTCTGAACGTCATGAATCACGTCGTATTGATAACCAGTTGCGTGGTCGTTCTGGTCGTCAAGGTGACCCAGGTGTTTCACGTTTCTTCTTGTCATTAGAAGATGATTTGATGCGTATCTTCGCAGGTGATCGTGTTGTTGCAATGATGCGTGCGATGGGACTACAAGAGAATGAAGCCATTGAACATAAAATGGTGTCGCGTTCTATTGAAAATGCACAGCGTAAAGTTGAAGCACGTAACTTCGATATTCGTAAAAACTTATTGAAATACGATGATGTAAATAACGAACAACGTAAAATTATTTACTCTCAACGTGATGAAATTTTAGAAGAAAGCTCACTTCAAGATTATATTGAAGAAATGCATCGTGAAGTCGTAAAAGGCTTAATCGAAACCTATATTCCACCTGAATCAATTCATGATCAATGGGATATTCAAGGGCTTGAAAATGCATTGAATGAAGACTTAGGCATTAATCTTCCTGTAAATCAATGGTTGGAAGAAGATCGTCGTCTAGATGAAGAAGCCTTGGTTGAACGTATTTCTGATGAGATCGTTACACGTTACCGTAATCGTCGTGAACAGATGGGTGATGATACTGCTGCGACACTTGAACGTCACTTCATGCTGGGTTCTTTAGACCGTCATTGGAAAGACCATTTGGCTGCGATGGATTATTTGCGTCAAGGGATTCACTTACGTGGTTATGCACAAAAGAACCCTGAACAAGAATATAAGAAGGAAGCCTTCAATTTATTCGTCAATATGTTGGGTGTGATTAAGTCAGACGTGGTTACTGATATTTCTCGTGTGCATATCCCAACACCTGAAGAGCTTGCTGAAATGGAAGCTCAACAACAGGCTCAAGCTGAATCTATGCGTCTTAACTTCGCACATGATGAAGTGGATGGCTTAAGCGGTACGGTAAGTAACGAAATTGTTGATGCACAATTCACTCATAGTGATGAGGTTGTAGCTCCAGAAAGCCGTAATGCACCTTGTCCTTGTGGTTCAGGTTTGAAATACAAACAATGTCACGGCAAAATCTAATTGAGTGAATAGACCCTGAAAGTGTTACAAAAAAGCAGAACAATTGTTCTGCTTTTTTTACAAGTTATTACCATGCGTTAATTTTTATTGCAGGAAATGTGATTAAGTGGTATTAAGTTGCTCAATTGGAAAAGATCTTTGGGAAGATAATGAAAAAATTATTAAAACCTTTATTTGTTGCAACTTTAGCAGTTCCAGCATTGGCATTTGCAGATACGGCACCACAAACGACGACAGTGGAAAAAGTACAAGCTGCTACAGGCGCAGTGACAGCCCAAGCAGAAGTAAAAAATGAAACCACGACTGTAATCAGTCCACGTACTGGTATTCGTTATACTTTAGGGAATACAGGCGGACGCCCAATTATTTTAAAAACTGCGGCGATTGCAGCAGTAACACCTGCTACGGTTAATCGCGTTGTTGCTTCAAATCCAGCGTTGTCAGTATCTAGTCAAGAAAAAGTAAAGCAAGCATTATTGGCTGCGGATACCACGACTGCTGTTCAACAGTAAGGTATTGATGATGTGATGAAAGCCAGTATATTTACTGGCTTTTTTATTTTATATTCAAATGAATAAGCTTTTCTTATAGTAAAAATAAATAAGCATTTTAATAAGCTCGATTTTTATAGAGAATTCTAATAAGCTGTGTTTTCATTCTAATTCATATGGACATTTGAAAATGGCTGTTGGTGACGTGTCTATGCCGCATATGCATGTGGTACAAGGTGTAAAAATTGGCTCTGCTGAGGCGTATGTCCGTTATCCAAATCGACGAGATTTAGTTATTTTTGAATTTGCACAAGGTACCAATGTTGCGGGGGTATTTACCCAAAATGCATTTTGTGCAGCGCCCGTTCATGTGTCCAAAGCACATTTAGCACAAGCCAATCCACGCTATTTGGTCATCAATACCGGGAATGCCAATGCGGGTACAGGCAAATTGGGCATGCAAAATGCACAATTGACCTGTTTAAAGCTTGCTGAGTTAGCGCAGGTAGAAGAATTTGAGGTATTGCCATTCTCTACAGGGGTCATTGGCGAACAGCTACCGATTGAGCGTTTAACGCAAGGTTTACAGCCTGCACTAAATGGTTTGAATGACGCTTCATGGTCGGACGCTGCGACTGGGATCATGACCACAGATACCACACCAAAAGGTGCCTCAGAACAGTTCGAGCTTGATGGTATAACGTATACAATGACTGGGATTTCTAAAGGTGCAGGCATGATTCGCCCAAATATGGCGACCATGCTGAGTTTTGTTGCAACCGATGCGCCAATTGCACGAAATCTTGTGCAAAAAATGTTAAAAATTAGCGCAGACCAATCATTTAACCGAATTACTGTGGATGGTGATACTTCTACCAATGATTCATGCATCTTTGCTGCAACAGGCATGGCTGGTGGTGTAGAAATTAGCAGTGAAGATGATGCACGCTATACGGTGGTCTTGGATGTTTTATCGCGTGTGATGAAGCGTTTGGCACAACTGATTATTCGTGATGGAGAAGGGGCAACCAAATTCATTACTATCATGGTTGACGGTGGAAACAACACACAAGAATGTTGTGATATTGCTTATAGCATTGCCCATTCACCATTGGTCAAAACGGCAATTTTTGCGTCTGATCCAAACTGGGGGCGTATCCTTGCTGCGATTGGTTATGCTGGCGTGAAAGATTTGGATGTTGAAAAAATTCAAGTCTGGTTAGACGACGTGCAAATTTGTAAAGATGGTGGTGCTGCTGAAGACTATACCGAAGAAGCTGGTGCGCGTGTAATGTCACAGACAGAAATGACCATTCATGTAAACCTTGGTCGAGGGCAGGCCAAAGATACGGTCTATACTTGTGACCTATCATATGATTATGTGAAAATTAATGCGGACTATCGTTCTTAATTGCTGATTTTTTAAGGAGCCTCATTCGTGAGGCTTTTTTATAACAAAACATTTTTCGTGGTGAATTTATGTGCGCTAAACCGTACAATCAATTCACAAGTGTATAAACGCTAGCATGATGCCAGCGACAAGGAAAGAGAAGACCTCTTATGAATGATGCGAATAATTTAATTGCCAACGAAGCAAAATCGGTTGTGCAAGCGCATTTAGATCGTTTAGGTGAACCTAAGGACAATAGTCTGAGTCCAGCGGTAAAACAGCAGAAGTTTGCGCAAATTAAAGCTGAGTTGCAAAAAAACAATGCTGTTTTGGTGGCACATTATTATTGTGATCCAGATGTACAAGAACTTGCGGAAGCGACAGGTGGTTGTGTTTCTGATTCTTTGGAAATGGCACGTTTTGGACGTGATCATGAGGCATCTACTCTGGTGGTCGCTGGGGTTAAATTTATGGGAGAAACCTCAAAAATTCTTTCTCCTGAAAAAACAGTACTTATGCCAACTTTGGAAGCAACCTGTTCGCTTGATCTCGGTTGTCCTGTAGATGAATTTACCGCATTTTGTGATGCGCATCCTGAGCATACTGTTGTGGTCTATGCCAATACTTCAGCAGCAGTTAAAGCACGTGCAGATTGGGTGGTGACTTCAAGTTGTGCTGTAGAGATCATTGAACACTTAGACAGTTTGGGCGAGAAAATTATTTGGGCACCAGATCAACATTTAGGCCGTTATATTCAAAAGAAAACCGGTGCTGATATGTTGCTTTGGGATGGTGCTTGTATCGTGCATGAAGAGTTTCGTGCCCGTGGTATTGAAAAGATGAAAGCGCTGTATCCGAATGCAGCTGTATTGGTACATCCTGAGTCACCAGAATCCGTGATTGATATTGCGGATGCGGTGGGAAGCACCTCACAACTGATCAAAGCAGCTCAAACATTGCCACAAGACACTCTAATTGTGGCTACAGACCGTGGTATTTTCTATAAAATGCAACAAGCTGTACCGCATAAGACCTTGATTGAAGCACCTACAGCAGGTGAGGGTGCAACGTGTCGTTCTTGTGCGCATTGCCCGTGGATGGCAATGAATGAATTAGATGGTATTTTGTCAGTTTTGCAAAAGGCCGATCAAGAAATATTCGTAGATGCTGCTTTGGCTGAACGTGCTAAATTACCTTTAGATCGTATGTTGAACTTTAGTGCTCAATTAAAACGATAGAAATTGTATAAAAAACATCTGAAATGTTTGATTAATATACATTTGACGTGTTTTTTTAACTTTTTTTCAAGATAGGTGTTGACGTCTTGTGGCGTCACGCCTAGAATGCACACCGTACCGCACGATGTGCGATACATAAAAGCTGAGATGAACGGAGCATAGCACAGCCTGGTAGTGCACCTGGTTTGGGACCAGGGGGTCGTAGGTTCGAATCCTACTGCTCCGACCAATTCTTCAAGGCAAGTTAATCTGTGATATTAGTATCATTGGTCATGCGCCTGTAGCTCAGTTGGATAGAGCATCCGCCTTCTAAGCGGATGGTCACAGGTTCGAATCCTGTCAGGCGCACCATATGTTGCTTGATACTATAGATCCTAAAACTTAATGTGACGGTGGATGTAGCTCAGTTGGTAGAGCCCCGGATTGTGATTCCGGTTGTCGTGGGTTCGAGCCCCATCATTCACCCCAATTCCTTAAGTTTGTTGTAAATTCGGAGCATAGCACAGCCTGGTAGTGCACCTGGTTTGGGACCAGGGGGTCGTAGGTTCGAATCCTACTGCTCCGACCATTTAAGCATCAGCTTAAATATAAATTATCCGCTTAAAGGCGGTTTTTTTATGCCCGAAATTTGTGCTTGTCAACGAAGCGTCAAATTCTATAGACCTAAAAAAAGATCTCTGTAGAGATCTTTTTTTAATAAAGAGAAGATTATCAAGGAATAATAATCACCGCAACACGACGGTTTTCAGCTTTATTCTCTTCTGAATCATTTGATTTAAGTGGCTGGTCAGCCCCTTTTCCTATCACTTGGATATTTTGTGGATTAAATTTTTGCCCAATGAATATATTTGAAACATTTTGAGCGCGTTCTTTGGATAATTTTAAATTGTATTCAGGATTTCCGATATTATCGGTATGACCTACAATTTTAAGCTTATCGAGATGATATTTATTTAATTGCGTGGCTAAACGAACCAATTCAGTTTGGCGCTCGGTATTAATATTCGATTCATTAAAACCAAACAATAAACGTTCTGGTAGACCTAGACTCCAGCCTTCATCCGTTAATACAAAACCTTCTTTCTTAAGTACACGAGCTTGTTTATAGCTCAACCCACCTAGATTCATACAACCTGTAAGTGCTAGGCAGAGTATTGCAAGAATAGAAAGTTGTACGTTTTTTAAAGTCATAAAAACCCCCCTAATATTATGAATGGTAAATAAACCAATGATGCTGTAAAGATTTTGCTTTGTACATGGCTTGATCTGCTTGAGAAATTAAGTCTTCTGGGCTTGAGGCCTGGCTAGAGATAGCAATACCGATACTAAAGCTAAAAGAAATCGATTGTCCTTTATAGATTAAAGGATCGTCACAACATTTAATCAGATTTTCCGCAATAGAGATGAGGTGTTCAATTTTAGAAATGGAACGTAAAATAATTGCAAACTCATCCCCTGCAAGACGCGCGACAAAATCATCTTGGCGAATATGGCGTCTTAATCGAGAAGCCATTTCTTTTAAAACTTCATCACCGACCAAATGTCCATATTGATCATTAATAGCTTTAAAATTATTATTATCAATAAATAATAAAGCTAAATTCTCACGTTGATTGGTGTCTTCATATAGATTACATAACACTTGATAAAAATAATTACGATTAGGTAATTCGGTTAAATGATCATGTTGAACTTGATAAGAGAGTTCACTATTCTCATTTTGAAGATGGGTATGCCAAGATTGAATTTCATCTAAGAGTTGGTTGAACACACTGTTTAAGTCTTGAAATTCTTTTACATCACTTTTTGGAAACCTTAAGTTATACGCCTTTTGATTTCTTAAGAGTTGTGCAATTTGTATAATCGGTAAAAAAGAACCCATAATATGGCGATAGGTTAAGTTTACTGACCACCATACAGCAAAAACCATAAAGAGCATGCCAAATGCTAAGCCGGTAAAAATTTTAAAAATAAACATTAAAATTTCATTGGAACTTCCATACAGCACAACTTGACCGACCAGCTTTCCTTGATGTTGGACGTTTAACTTGATGGCATCTTTTAAAAAGATATGATCAAAAAAGTTTTGAATATAAGAATAGTGTTCAACATTTTTTAAACTTTCTGCAACTTTATGGCCTTGATTGTCATAAACTTCAATCAGACGTACTGAATGTTGGAAGGTATATTCATTGATAATTTGTGAAATCGCGATTCTATCAGAGAACACCAGCGCAGGTTGAACACGTTCAGACACGGTTCGACTGATTAATAATAGGTTTTGTTTCGCATAAGATTCAACGGTAAATACTGAAATCGTGACAAAAGTAGATGTACTAATAAATAAAGTGATTGCAAAGGTCGTAAATTGAGATTTACGAAACAATGTTTGTAGAGAACTCGATTTAAAAAATTTATTCATCATTATTTTAATCCGAATTCTTTGCCAGCAATAAAACACGTGGGTCAACATGTATTTTAGACTGAGCTAAACTATCTAGATTCACTTTAAAAATAGTATTTCCTGTTTTGTTGGTGGATAAGCAAAAAACGCTGCCAATTTCACATTCAGAATTACTTGAGCTAAACGATAAAATAGATGAATTTAATGATTTCCCAATAAGGGCCTGTTCGGTTTGTGCTGAAGTATTGGAAAAAAATACCGCATCACAATGACGATTTTTCAGATCAGCCGAATGTATCGCACTTATATTAAAAGGAGACTTATTTGATTTGATATAAGCAGAAAATTGGTTTGCATAGGATGCATTATCAACGACGCATAATTCTGGATTCGGAGTGTTCCATTTTGCATAACTTAGTATAGATAATGTCATCATGAAAATATTATGTGACGAATTGGCTGAGGAATAGTTGCAGCAAAAGAGCAAAATTCCTAAACAGAAGCTTCTTCTATTTATAAAACGGGCCATATTCGACTTAATTTATTAAATGATAAAATTATTTCAAATAGTTTAAAGAAAAAAAACAAATATAAATAGCTTAAAATTTAAATAAAAACATGAGTTGCTTTATTAGTATGAGAAAAAATGGTGCAAAAAATAGCTAAAAATGGACTTTTTTTGCTATTTTGGTCGAAAAAATGTCCAGTTGATAAAAAAAGTTTAAAAAAAGGGGTTGTGTTGGGTAAGGAATGCTGTAGAATGCACATCCATCGGCGGTGATGTTAAATAAAACTTCTGATAAATCAGGCACTTGATTAAGTTGTTAAGATTTCGAATTGAGATTTTAAGATGAGATTAGAGTTGGGTTTGTTAGAAAAAATAATTAACATTATTGATTGACTTTTTAGAGATAGAGAGTAGTATAGCCGACCTAGCTTGATGCTGACGAAGCATTGAGAAGATCATTAAGAGAATATGAAGAACAACTTGTGTGGATTTTTACTGATTGATTGATCGAAATATTATCATTGATTGATTGGTTTAAATTACTCGAAGTTTATTTGAGAGAATTTGTCAGTACATTGATGAGCCAGAATTGTGACCTTAAGTCACTAATGATTTTTAACTGAAGAGTTTGATCATGGCTCAGATTGAACGCTGGCGGCAGGCTTAACACATGCAAGTCGAGCGGGGGAGATTGCTTCGGTAATTGACCTAGCGGCGGACGGGTGAGTAATACTTAGGAATCTGCCTATTAATGGGGGACAACATCTCGAAAGGGATGCTAATACCGCATACGCCCTACGGGGGAAAGCAGGGGATCACTTGTGACCTTGCGTTAATAGATGAGCCTAAGTCGGATTAGCTAGTTGGTGGGGTAAAGGCCTACCAAGGCGACGATCTGTAGCGGGTCTGAGAGGATGATCCGCCACACTGGGACTGAGACACGGCCCAGACTCCTACGGGAGGCAGCAGTGGGGAATATTGGACAATGGGGGGAACCCTGATCCAGCCATGCCGCGTGTGTGAAGAAGGCCTTATGGTTGTAAAGCACTTTAAGCGAGGAGGAGGCTCTCTTGGTTAATACCCAAGATGAGTGGACGTTACTCGCAGAATAAGCACCGGCTAACTCTGTGCCAGCAGCCGCGGTAATACAGAGGGTGCGAGCGTTAATCGGATTTACTGGGCGTAAAGCGTGCGTAGGCGGCTTTTTAAGTCGGATGTGAAATCCCCGAGCTTAACTTGGGAATTGCATTCGATACTGGGAAGCTAGAGTATGGGAGAGGATGGTAGAATTCCAGGTGTAGCGGTGAAATGCGTAGAGATCTGGAGGAATACCGATGGCGAAGGCAGCCATCTGGCCTAATACTGACGCTGAGGTACGAAAGCATGGGGAGCAAACAGGATTAGATACCCTGGTAGTCCATGCCGTAAACGATGTCTACTAGCCGTTGGGGCCTTTGAGGCTTTAGTGGCGCAGCTAACGCGATAAGTAGACCGCCTGGGGAGTACGGTCGCAAGACTAAAACTCAAATGAATTGACGGGGGCCCGCACAAGCGGTGGAGCATGTGGTTTAATTCGATGCAACGCGAAGAACCTTACCTGGTCTTGACATAGTAAGAACTTTCCAGAGATGGATTGGTGCCTTCGGGAACTTACATACAGGTGCTGCATGGCTGTCGTCAGCTCGTGTCGTGAGATGTTGGGTTAAGTCCCGCAACGAGCGCAACCCTTTTCCTTATTTGCCAGCACTTCGGGTGGGAACTTTAAGGATACTGCCAGTGACAAACTGGAGGAAGGCGGGGACGACGTCAAGTCATCATGGCCCTTACGACCAGGGCTACACACGTGCTACAATGGTCGGTACAAAGGGTTGCTACCTAGCGATAGGATGCTAATCTCAAAAAGCCGATCGTAGTCCGGATTGGAGTCTGCAACTCGACTCCATGAAGTCGGAATCGCTAGTAATCGCGGATCAGAATGCCGCGGTGAATACGTTCCCGGGCCTTGTACACACCGCCCGTCACACCATGGGAGTTTGTTGCACCAGAAGTAGGTAGTCTAACCGTAAGGAGGACGCTTACCACGGTGTGGCCGATGACTGGGGTGAAGTCGTAACAAGGTAGCCGTAGGGGAACCTGCGGCTGGATCACCTCCTTAACGAAAGATTGACGATTGGTAAGAATCCACAACAAGTTGTTCTTCATTGATGTATCTGAGGGTCTGTAGCTCAGTTGGTTAGAGCACACGCTTGATAAGCGTGGGGTCACAAGTTCAAGTCTTGTCAGACCCACCAAGTCTACTGAACACAGAAGAGCAGATATATTAAGATCTTAAGCTGGGGACTTAGCTTAGTTGGTAGAGCGCCTGCTTTGCACGCAGGAGGTCAACGGTTCGACTCCGTTAGTCTCCACCACTAATTAAAGACTAAGTGATTACAGAACTTAGTAAGCTGATAGCTTATTAAGTTCTGTGATTTATCACAGTTAACTACTCGCTGACGAGGCGGTAGTGAATCATTAACAGAATATATTTGAGTTGAAATAATTGTTTAAACTCGTTTTAGTTGATGTTAGCAAGCAATTGTTAATGTTGAGTGAAATGAGCACTAGCGATAAAACTGAATCAAGCGTTTTGGTATATGAATTAAATTGAAGCTGTATAGTGATTAAATTCACAGGCAACAAATAGAAGTGATTAAGTTCACATTGTTGATCCTCCTTGTAGGGATTAACGACTGTTTGGGGTTGTATAGTCAAGTAATTAAGTGCATGTGGTGGATGCCTTGGCAGTCAGAGGCGATGAAAGACGTAATAGCCTGCGATAAGCTTCGGGGAGGCGGCAAATATCCTGTGATCCGGAGATTTCTGAATGGGGAAACCCACTTACCATAAGGTAGGTATCGCATGATGAATACATAGTCATGCGAGGCGAACGAGGGGAAGTGAAACATCTCAGTACCCTTAGGAAAAGAAATCAATTGAGATTCCCTCAGTAGCGGCGAGCGAACGGGGATCAGCCCATTAAGTTATATGTGTTTTAGCGGAAAGCTCTGGGAAGTGCTACCGTAGAGGGTGATAGTCCCGTACACGAAAGGGCACATATAATGATGACGAGTAGGGCGAGGCACGTGAAACCTTGTCTGAATATGGGGGGACCATCCTCCAAGGCTAAATACTCCTGACTGACCGATAGTGAACCAGTACCGTGAGGGAAAGGCGAAAAGAACCCCTGTGAGGGGAGTGAAATAGATCCTGAAACCGCATGCATACAAGCAGTGGGAGCCGACTTGTTCGGTGACTGCGTACCTTTTGTATAATGGGTCAGCGACTTATATTCAGTAGCAAGGTTAACCGCATAGGGGAGCCGTAGAGAAATCGAGTCTTAATAGGGCGTTTAGTTGCTGGGTATAGACCCGAAACCGGGTGATCTATCCATGAGCAGGTTGAAGGTTGGGTAACACTAACTGGAGGACCGAACCCACTGTCGTTGAAAAGCCAGGGGATGACTTGTGGATAGGGGTGAAAGGCTAATCAAACTCGGTGATAGCTGGTTCTCCCCGAAAGCTATTTAGGTAGCGCCTCGGACGAATACCATAGGGGGTAGAGCACTGTTTCGGCTAGGGGGTCATCCCGACTTACCAAACCGATGCAAACTCCGAATACCTATGAGTACTATCCGGGAGACAGACTGCGGGTGCTAACGTCCGTAGTCAAGAGGAAAACAATCCAGACCGCCAGCTAAGGCCCCCAAATTATAGTTAAGTGGGAAACGATGTGGGAAGGCATAGACAGCTAGGAGGTTGGCTTAGAAGCAGCCACCCTTTAAAGAAAGCGTAATAGCTCACTAGTCGAGTCGGCCTGCGCGGAAGATGTAACGGGGCTAAAACTATATGCCGAAGCTGCGGATGTATACTATGTATACGTGGTAGGGGAGCGTTCTGTAAGCCGATGAAGGTGTATTGAGAAGTATGCTGGAGGTATCAGAAGTGCGAATGCTGACGTGAGTAACGACAAAACGGGTGAAAAACCCGTTCGCTGAAAGACCAAGGGTTCCAGTCCAACGTTAATCGGGGCTGGGTGAGTCGACCCCTAAGGCGAGGCCGAGAGGCGTAGTCGATGGGAAATTGGTTAATATTCCAATACTTCTGTGTAATGCGATGAGAGGACGGAGAAAGTTAAGTCAGCCTGGCGTTGGTTGTCCAGGTGAAAGGCAGTAGGCATGCATCTTAGGCAAATCCGGGGTGCTCTATGCTGAGAGCTGATAGCAAGCTAGTTTACTAGCGAAGTGGCTGATACTATGCTTCCAGGAAAAGTCTCTAAGCTTCAGTTACACAGGAATCGTACCCTAAACCGACACAGGTGGTCAGGTCGAGTAGACCAAAGCGCTTGAGAGAACTCTGCTGAAGGAACTAGGCAAAATGGTACCGTAACTTCGGGAGAAGGTACGCTGCTGACGGTGATAGGACTTGCTCCTTGAGCTATTGGCAGCCACAGAAACCAGGCCCCTGCAACTGTTTATTAAAAACATAGCACTCTGCAAACACGAAAGTGGACGTATAGGGTGTGATGCCTGCCCGGTGCTGGAAGGTTAATTGATGGGGTTAGCGTAAGCGAAGCTCTTGATCGAAGCCCCAGTAAACGGCGGCCGTAACTATAACGGTCCTAAGGTAGCGAAATTCCTTGTCGGGTAAGTTCCGACCTGCACGAATGGCATAATGATGGGGGCGCTGTCTCCAGCAGAGGCTCAGTGAAATCGAAATCGCCGTGAAGATGCGGTGTACCCGCGGCTAGACGGAAAGACCCCGTGAACCTTTACTGCAGCTTGACATTGAACTTTGATCTTACTTGTGTAGGATAGGTGGGAGGCTTTGAAGTAGTGACGCCAGTTGCTATGGAGCCATCCTTGAAATACCACCCTGGTAATATTGAGGTTCTAACTCTGTCCCGTTATCCGGGACGAGGACCATGTCTGGTGGGTAGTTTGACTGGGGCGGTCTCCTCCTAAAGAGTAACGGAGGAGTACGAAGGTGCGCTCAGCGTGGTCGGAAATCACGCGTAGAGTATAAAGGCAAAAGCGCGCTTAACTGCGAGACCCACAAGTCGAGCAGGTACGAAAGTAGGTCTTAGTGATCCGGTGGTTCTGTATGGAAGGGCCATCGCTCAACGGATAAAAGGTACTCTGGGGATAACAGGCTGATACCGCCCAAGAGTTCATATCGACGGCGGTGTTTGGCACCTCGATGTCGGCTCATCTCATCCTGGGGCTGAAGCAGGTCCCAAGGGTATGGCTGTTCGCCATTTAAAGAGGTACGCGAGCTGGGTTTAGAACGTCGTGAGACAGTTCGGTCCCTATCTACCGTGGGCGTTGGAAATTTGAGAGGATCTGCTCCTAGTACGAGAGGACCAGAGTGGACGAACCTCTGGTGTACCGGTTGTGACGCCAGTCGCATCGCCGGGTAGCTATGTTCGGAAGGGATAACCGCTGAAAGCATCTAAGCGGGAAGCCTACCTCAAGATAAGATTTCCCTAGGACTTTATGTCCTCTAAAGAGCCGTTGAAGACTACGACGTTGATAGGTTGGATGTGGAAGTGCGGTGACGCATGAAGCTGACCAATACTAATTGCTCGTGAGGCTTGACTATACAACACCCAAGCAGTTGTATATGAAGCATCATTTGATTCATAAAAGATCAAACATACTTGATTTAGTTGAAAAGCTAGTTACAATACCCAACTCAAATGTTCTGTTAAACTCATTTGGTACGAAGTAAGGCATTTAAATAAGACCCGAACAAGTCCATAACAGTTTGCTGGCGACAATAGCAAGAGTGAACCACCTGATCCCTTCCCGAACTCAGAAGTGAAACCTCTTAGCGCTGATGGTAGTGTGGGGTTACCCATGTGAGAGTAAGTCATCGCCAGCTTTTAAATCTAAAACACCCCGGTCTCTAGAGAGCGGGGTGTTTTTTTATGCCCATATGAAAGAAAAAGATAAGAAATTAAGAAGCAAAATAAAAGCTCTAGCCTTAGCAGGAGCTTTTAAAGATCATTAAAAAGATTCTACTCAAACAATAAAATCATTAATCTTTAAAATGAACAGGAATCCATTGATAGCTCTTCTCATCTGCTGAGTAAATATGTCCAATGCCCGGGAAAGGCAAATGGGGTGCTGCGATGGTTTGTCCACGTTTTGCATAATCAGCAAACTGCTTTAATCGGGTTTGAACAGCTGTTTTCGGGTCAATATCATATTCTATTGCTGTTTCAGGTTTATCGAATTGTACTGTATGAGAGTGGACAATATCCCCAATAAAAACAATATCTTCACCCGTTGTTTTTAGTTTGTAACTAAAATGTCCCGGGGTATGACCTGCTGTGTTGATCACTTCAAATCCATTGATGTTGTCACCCAGTTTAAATGTTTTAAACTGCTTTTTAGCTTGATAGGGTGCAAGGGCGGCTTTGATCTTTTCTACAGTTGCTAAGTAATTGGCACGTTTATCTTGTGCTATTTTTTCAGCCTGTTTCGGATTCAACCAATAATTTTCTTCATCTTCAGAGACATAGATGGTGGCATTTGGGTAGTTTGCTATGCCATTTTTACTGACACCACAAGAATGATCAGGATGTAAATGTGTCAGTAAAATCGTATTGATTTGTTCAGGTTGATGACCTGAAGCTTTGAGATTTTTTAATACAGAGCCTAGATGCGCACCGAAACAATCTGCAGTACCACTATCCACCAAAACCAGTGATTTACCTGTGTTAACTAAAAATGCATTCACCGATGTTTGTACACCTTTGGCTTGATCTGCATGATATTTCTTTAAAATTTCTTGAACCTTATCCTGTGAAATATCTTTAAATAGTGTGGGAGACATAAAGTTGGTGCCATCTAGCAAGGCGGTAATTTGTGTATTGCCCAGCTGATGTTGGTAAAATCCTGCTACTTGTGCTTGTTGTTCAATGATCGGTAATATTTTAGTGACTTCTGCTTGTGATGTAAGAGGGAATAAGCCGAATAAAAGTACTGATAATGATAGGGCGGTTTTTTTCATTGGATTTGATCAAAATTAATTTAACGAATTATTTTTTAACATGGATTGGTTCAGCACTGCGCTTTTTATATATGAAAAAAAATCTACTTTTGTAAGCGAATTTTTTATTAATATACACAATGATCGAATCAGCTATGTGAGGTCATTCATTTATATCCTGACGATTTTTGGCTCTTTTCCATTCAATAAAAGTACAAATCAGCGTTGTTGGTAGTATAAGGACAAACTGGAGGTAAAGAAAAGTGAATAAAGGGGACGGCGTGACTATAGCAATGATAAGAATAAAAGGGGTTAGCATAAAGCTTAAAAGACACCCATAGATAAAACTATAACGCCAAGAGGCTAACGCTAATTTACTTGCAAAAAAGTGTTTAAATAAGAGATTGGTAATGATGGCTGGAATGCACCCTAGGAGATAACCAAATGGAGTAATCAAGATGAATGCAGCGATCATTGGAAATATAATAGATGGTGTAATGAGTCCTTTTAAAAACCGCATTGGATTATAAAAAATAATTTCGCTGTGAAATGTGATTGCGATAATAAATGTACCGATGAATGGACCACAGAGGATAAATGCAGATATTTTTCTTTTGTTATTTTTTGACATATCCATATTGAGGCGAGCCCCTTTTTTTCATTTTTATAATGATAGTGTAGTAAAACATTAGCATAAAAAAAGACTTCCGAAGAAGCCTTTTAGTGATTTATGATCGTCTAGGATGAGACAATCAATACTTAAGAAACTTTATCACCTGGTTTCGCACCAGATTCAGGTGAAATCACCCAAACGCCATCACCATTTCCAGCAGCAAGCACCATACCATTTGAAATACCAAAACGCATTTTACGCGGCGCAAGGTTTGCAATCATAACCACCAATTTGCCAGTTAAGTCTTCAGGTTTGTAGAACTCACGGATCCCACTGAATACATTACGTGGTTCAGCTTCACCGACATTTAGAGTCAATTGAAGCAGCTTATCAGAACCTTCTACTGTTGCTGCTTCTAAGACTTCAGCAACACGCAAGTCGACTTTGATAAAGTCATCAATCGTAATGATTTCTGCTTCACCCACTTTGGCTTCAGGCTTTTTCTCTTTGGCTTTTTCAGTTTTCTTTTCTGCTTTCGCTGGTGTTGCAGCAGCTAAAGATTCTTTTGATGCATCAACCATTGCAGCAACTGCTTTTGGATCAACACGTTGCATCAATGGTTGGAATTGAGCAATTTCATGCGCAACTAAAACCGTTTTTCCTGAAGTAAAATCAAAACTTTCAAGTTTTAAGAAGTCTTGAACTTGTGTTGCCAAAGTTGGAAGTACTGGTGCCAAGTAAACAGCCAATTGGCGGAATAGATTGATCCCAACAGAACAGACATCATGAACTTGTTGTTCCTGGCCTTCTTGTTTTGCCAAAGCCCATGGTTTTTTCTCATCAATATACTGATTTGCACGATCAGCAAGTGCCATGATTTCACGTATAGCGGTTGAAAACTCACGCGCTTCATAAGATTGAGCAATCGAATCACCCGCATCAATGAAACTTTGAACCAGTTCAGGTTCAGCACATGTTGTAGACAAGCTATTATTAAAATTGCTGTTAATGAATTTTGCACAACGACTGGCAATATTCACAACTTTTCCTACTAAATCTGAATTTACTTTTTGTACAAAGTCATCAAGATTCAAATCAGAATCTTCAACTTTATCAGAGAGTTTAGAAGCAAAGTAATAACGTAAATATTCAGGATTTAAGTGCTGTAAATAGGTTTCAGCTTTAATAAATGTGCCACGCGATTTTGACATTTTTTGACCATTTACAGTCAAGAAACCATTTACGAATAGACCTGTAGGGGTGCGGTAATTTGCACCTTCTAACATCGCAGGCCAGAACAACGCATGGAAATATACAATGTCTTTACCAATGAAGTGATAGACCTCATTTTTAGAATCTTTTTTCCAGTAGTCGTCAAAGCTTAATTCTGGGCGTTTCGTTTTGATGTAATTTTCAAAACTTGACATATAACCAATCGGGGCATCAACCCAAACATAGAAATATTTATTTGGTGCATCTGGAATTTCAAAGCCGAAATAAGGTGCATCACGAGAGATATCCCAATCGTTTAGACCATTTTCAAACCATTCATCTAACTTATTGGCGATCGAAACAGGTAAACGACCTTCGTCACGCGTCCATTTTTGCAAGTATTCGGCAAAATTTGGGAGTTTAAAGAAATAATGATCTGATGATTTTTCAACAGGTGTCGCACCACTTAATGTTGAGCGTGGATTCAATAGCTCTGTTGCATTATAGGTCGTACCACATACTTCGCATGAGTCGCCATACTGATCTTCCGCTTTACATTTTGGACAAGTCCCTTTAATGAAACGGTCTGACAAGAACATGCTTTTTTCAGGATCAAACAACTGTGTAACAGGACGAATCGCAATATTGCCTGCCTCACGGTTTTTAATATAGATTTCCTCAGAACGGGCTTTATTTTCATCGCTATTGGTTGAATCATAGTGATCAAAATGTACGCCAAAACCATCAAAATCACGGATATGCTCTTTTTGCACATTGGCAATTTGTGCTTCTGGACTAATCCCATTTGCTTCTGCACGGAGCATGATTGCTGTACCGTGTGCATCATCCGCGCAGACATAAGTCACTTCATGACCCATTGCACGCATGGCACGAACCCAGATATCTGCTTGGATGTAGCCGAGTAGGTGACCCATATGAATAGGACCATTTGCGTATGGAAGGGCGTTAGTGACTAAAATATTTCGCACGGATATAACTCTCTTTCTCAAAGTTAATGCAAGGGCATTGATTTTAGCGTAATTGCTATGAAGATGCACAACAGAATAGGTGAATTCTTTTCAAATGTAGATTTTTATGCATATTCTTATATCTGCCAATTCATTATTATAGAATGGTGTATTCGTGTATTTCCCAAGAGCAATAAATCTATGATTGATGATGAATATTTTGATGATGACCAGCCTGTAACCCGTATTCCACAAAATCAAAATAGTAAAAATCTGATTGAAAAAAATATTCTGAAACAAGCTGAACGCTATTTTGCAGATATTTCTGAAGATGAACATCAGTATCTTATTGAAACACTCAATGGGTTTGCTCAAGAAGAGCCTTATTTTGAAGTTTTAGCCAATCAATTGGATCAGCCTGTGGGGGCTAAAATTGCCAATGACGCTCTCAATCTATTGCATTTTTGGCAATTGATACATGAAGCTGAGGATATTGCTCAGTTTAATCTTTTAGATGTGATCAACAGTGAGTTTTTTCAGTCCGAGATGTTTAAAGCTTTTGATCAATTAGCGCTGGGTGAGCAGAAGTCACAATACCAAGCTGTGTTAGAACAAAGCTTTAAACTCTATCAATTAGGGTTGTATGCGGGATGTATTCCATTGCTTTATGCCCAATTAGAAGGTTTGTTAACAGCTGTTTTAGTTCAAAATGGTTATTTAAAACAACAGGACACCAAGTTTATTGATGTCTATAAAATCGTTCCTGGGTTAAAAGGTCATGAGATTAAAAGTTTGTGGCATAAAGCTAAAATTGCCAATGAATTGAATCATTATTTTTTAGAGTTGGCTGCTTATAAGATGGATAGTAGTTCAACGGTGAGTATGACACGGCATAATATTCTACATGGTACGGATTTGAATCATTTTAATCAGGGTCGCAGTTTCGTATTGTTTATTTGGCTATTTGCGGCAGTCAGTTTTATGGGAAATGTCCGATCATAAAGTCCGAATCGTGATGATTCTTCACCTAAACTTCACATCCTAATCAAACACGCTACATTTTAATTTTAGAAACTAACACCAAGATCGAAGCAGGAGAAAATCATGCGGTCTTGGTATGTATTTGTTGCGTCAGCATTTGCAAGTTTGGCGGCTGTTCTCAGTTTAGTTGTGCCATTTTGTCTTTTTCTATATTTTTATCAGGGCGATTTATTTATTTCAGCTTCTGAACGAACTTCAAGCCGAGGCATGGAAGTCGTATTGTATTTAACTCCATTTTTTCTGCTGGTCGGGTTTTTTAGTTACGCAGTTATTTTTAAAGTATTTAAAGCACCTCAAAAAATCATCGAAACAACACAGATTATAAAATCTATAACTTTGATCTTTATCATGATGCTATGTTTTTTATTCTTAGTTTTATGTTTAGATGGTGCTCTATCTAGTTTTATCGAGGCATTGAGTTATTTACTCTTCGTTTATTTACTGTTATTGCTCCCGTTTTGTATCGGTCTAATTCTCGGAAATGCAATTTATTTCATTTTATACAGAAAATTTAATGCGCAGAATATGTTTAGAAAACAAGTACATCATTGGGTTTAAATTTGCGTTTCATGTTATGTTCGAACTTCGATATCAATAAGAAATTACCTATGCTTAAACTGATTGCCGAAGACTTTATCCAAGTGGATAAAATTGATTTAGTTTTACCTTTATATCAACAATTAGTTGAGGAAACTAAACGAGAAGCGGGCTGTATTGCCTATGATTTATATCATGATTTACGCAATACAGGGCATTTTGTATTTATTGAGGAATGGATTGATCGAGCTGCTTTAGATGCCCATGTTCAATCCGCCCATTTTCAGGATTTAGTCCCGCAAATTGATCAACATAGAAGACAAGACGGAATTTTTACCCATATGCAGCATTATGATGAATTGTTTAAAAAATGAATATTTAGCATTCATCTTCAATCATTTTCTTAATCTTGATTGCCTTTTCAAAATGATCAAGCTGATGGGTTTTAATCCACCATTCTGCCACTTGCATTAAGGTTTCTGGATCGTCATTTTTATTGGCAAAGAATGCATAAAAAGATAAACCAACATCATCTCCCTTTTTGGCAATTTTATCATTACAGACTCGGATAATTTTTTCTTTCATTAACTGTTGCATTAAATAGACTCGGTATTTGTTTTGATTCAATGATTTTCAATCAATCAGAATAGGCTATTTTATTCATTTTGAAACAAAAAAACACATCGCTACAAACTGTGTATGAATTGTTAAAGAAATGCATCTTTTTACATTTTATGGAGTTTCAGTTGTTATAACTAGGGTGAGACTTAATTGAATAGGAAGAAAATCATGACAAATTTAGACGATTTAAAAAACAAAGCTTCTGAAGTAATTGATGATGTGAAGTTAAAAGCCAAAGAAGCAAAATTAGGTGCTGAAAAGGTTGCAGATGACCTCAAACATAAAGCAAAAGAAACACTGCTTAAAGGTGAGCAAGCTGTAAATGATTTGAAGCACAAAAAAGATGATGAAAAGTAATTTGAACAATCACTGAACAGCGCCACGCTGTTCAGTGATACTTTTTAATTAAGGTTCTTTACGAATCCACTCAATTTCACGAATCTGATTATTCACCACCGTAAAAGTATAAGTTACATTCTCAATCTCATAGATATAGTTGGATACGGTAACCGTCGTTTTACCTTCTTTACGTTCATAAGTGTTCATTGAAATTGGAGATTGGCCAATACGTGTCGACATTTCCGTCAAACTATCACCTACAGAAACCAATTGCCCTGAAGATGTACGCACCGCAGTTGTAGAGGTTCCAGCAACAGCTGAACTCGAAATGATTACAGAAAAAACTAAAAATAATAGAGACTTCATAGACCTACCTTATTATTGTCAAAAACCACACAAAGTTGTTATTTACCCAACGTGACTATAGCTATTTTTTATCCAGTATTTGTATGGGAATTATTAAGAAGGTGTTTGTCATAGAAATTTAAATCGCAAAAACAAAAAGTTCATTCTGAACAATGAGATAAAATGATTGAATAGATTATTTGGGATGCTAAACCAACTAAATCAGTAGGATTAATAACAACATTCAAAAAGCTGAATAGAAGTTTGCTTAACCTCAGGTCAATTTACAGTTAAACTATCTGTTCTCAGTATTTATTGTATTTGCAAATTTGGAGCAAATCTATGTCGTGGCTTTCTTCGCTTAAATCAGTTTTTTCTCCTGCGCAGGAGGTGAAAGAGGAAGAAGTCCAATCTGTTTTGCAAAACTATATTTTGCCAAATTCAAATGTCTTAAAAGATCGTATTACTCAAGTGAATGTTGTAGGCCGAGTATTACAACTGACAATTAATACTTATCCTGAAGAGGCAGATCATTTACAAAAAATTCATGATGATCTCGCAGATGCATTGGAGAAGTGTGGTATTCAAGAGTTGAATTTGCATGTGATCCAACAAAAAATTCAACATGATTCGAGTTGTGGCAGTGACCAACATGGAAAAGCAGGGCATAGTTGCGCTTCAAAGCCCAAAGAGCAACATCCTAATCTTCCTCCAGTTGTCGATGCTTCTGCTAAAATGGCAAATACACAAGAAGATCCTAATAATCCACCGATTCAAAAAGCAGCACCACAACAACGAGATATTCCGAAACACCCTCGAATTGAAAATGTGATCCTCATATCATCGGGTAAAGGTGGTGTGGGTAAATCAACCACCACAGTAAATATCGCATTGGCTTTGCACAAACTAGGCTTAAAAGTCGGGGTTTTGGATGCTGATATCTATGGTCCAAGTATTCCAACAATGCTGGGGAATGCAGGGCAAACACCTAAAATAGAAGGTGAAAATTTTGTACCATTAGAAGCTTATGGTATGGCGGTACTTTCGATCGGTCATTTGATTGGAAAAGAAAATACACCAGTTGCTTGGCGTGGTGCAAAAGCCACAGGTGCATTGATGCAACTGTTTAATCAAGCGTTATGGCCTGATTTAGATGTTCTAGTTATCGATATGCCACCTGGTACAGGTGATATTCAATTAACCCTTGCCCAGCGTATTCCTGTAACTGGCGCTGTGATTGTGACGACACCACAGAATGTAGCCTTGATGGATGCGGTTAAAGGGATCGAACTGTTTAATAAAGTGCATATTCCAGTTATGGGTGTTGTGGAAAATATGTCGACACATATCTGTTCAAACTGTGGTCATGAAGAACAAATTTTTGGTACTGGTGGCGGAGATAAATTGTCTGAGCAATATAATATTCCGTTGCTGGGTCGATTACCTTTAAATGTTCAAATTCGTGAAAATGCTGATGCTGGTAAACCTTCTGTGATTGCAGGAGATGTTGCTGCAGAAAACTATATGGCTATTGCTGAAAAAATTGCACAAGCTTTACCTAAAGCCGAAAAAGATCCGCATAGAATTTTCTAAGAATTGACCTCTTAAGCGTCCTCTCTTTATCTTAACAATCGAATTAAAGAGAGGATACTTGAGAATGAATCAATGAAATATTTAAACTTACTCGATAATAAGATTTTATAAGCATTACCCATTTTTAGTATCCCAAAGAAATTAAAATAATTTCTGATAAATATGAAGGGTATGGTACAAATAGGGTTGATCAACAGACTATACTAAGTTAATTAAAGTTATTCCCAACTCAAAATAAAATTTAAATCGCCTTCTCTTAACTATCTGTATAAAAATATAGAAAATTGATCAACTGGTATATTCATTGCTTAGGTATAATTTCTTATTTAAACCATTGAGTAGACCATGCTATTAAAAAAAATCTTATGTGCTTTGGGAATCTGTAGTTCGATGTTCTTGGCTGCATGTAACGATAGTGATTCAGATAAAACCAATTCTAATTCAACGGCACAGAAATCATTGCAACCCATCATCATTCAAGGTGCTTTACCTGTAGAGTCTGAGCAAATGGCCTCAAAACTAAGCAATTCTACAGTCGAAACGTTCGGTGGTTGGAAGTTTTGGAAAGGCACCTACCAAGGTTATCCGGTGATTATCTCTAAAACAAGAATGGGAATGAGCAACTCTGCTGCCGCAACAGCAATTGCGATTGAACGTTATAAACCCATTGCGATTATTAACCAAGGAACATCAGGTGGACATGATCCAGATCTTAATGTCTATGATATTGTTTTAGGTCGTTACACCACCAATATTGGTGCATTTAGAACACCTAAAAAAGCGGTTGGAGAGGGTTCGAATTCTCTTGAATGGACAGAAGCTTTTGATGTGCTGCCTACGGATGAGTCTGATCCTGAACCGATTGCGATTCGTAAATTTGAAGCAGATAAAGATCTGTTATTGGCGGCGCAGCGTGCAAAAACCAATTATAGCAAGGGCCGTGTGGTTGAAGGTACTATTGGTTCAGCAGATGTTTGGAACAATGAATTGGATCGAATTGCTTTTTTCCATAAAAACTATGGCACTTCTGTAGAGGAAATGGAGGCTGCATCTGTGGCACAAATTGCCAGCCAATATAAAGTACCATTCCTTGGTGTTCGTATTTTATCGAACAATATTACCAATGGCGGTGCATATGACCCAGGCACTGGAGAAGCATGCCAGCATTATGTTTTAGATGTAGTTGTTGAATATATGAAAGCTAAACAAGCCGCTTTGAAGTAAATTTTTTATCAGAATAAGTTGGAGCTTGTTTAAAGAATGTTTGGCTGTTTTTTACGGTTATTCCATTTTTTAATCACGCTCCAACGCCAGTAAATACGTGTCACAATAAAGAGTAGCGATGCAAATACAAATGCTTCAATAAACAAACCAGTTGCAAGAATTTTGGCTAGACTAAAATCAATATGCCCATGGCCAAAGTTTTTGATCCAATGAATGATTTGATGGAAAACACCGAGTAACATTTCCTTATTGATCATATGCACATGATAAATTTTGGAACCAATCCAAAAGGCAAAAATCAAAATTGGCACAATGGTTAAGGGATTCATGATCCAAGCTAAAATTAAACCAATCGGTAAGTTTGCCTCAAAGAATAAAACTGAAAAAATAATTAATAAGGTGTGGAATGGGATAGGCAAGATGCCCCAAAAGGTACCAATAAACATTGCTTTAGAAATCGATTTTCGATTGACATACCAAAGCTGAGGACTTAAGGCTTTATCGCCAAAAATCTTCATGAATTTCAAATTGTTGACTCGCTCTGGACTAGGGAGCCAAGACTGAAAAAAATGCTTTGCCATAAAAGTAGAAAATGCAAGAAAGGTAACTATTGTGCATCAATGTAGATAAAAACGACAACCTTTCTGACAAAAAACCTAATGAGTAAGAGAAAAATATGGATAAAGAATAGTCAATAAAACTGAAAATTTACTTAAAAAGCCCTTGATTTGTGTCTAAGACTGCCTGTAATTGAACTACTTGTTATTTTAAGGCTAATCAGTGTTCTATTTGGGAATAAACTTACTGATTTAAAAGGTATTATTATTGATTTAAAAGTTTGATTTTGGACATAAAAACAGCATTTCTTTGATCAGTGACTTTGCGGTTTTTATCTGACTTTATGTTTTCAAGATATTGAAAATAATATATATTTTCATTTATAGGACTGTTCTTCAATAAGTTCTCTTACAATTATTTTTTTGCCAATTCAATTTAAAAGATTTAATCTGCGATCAATCCATTGATGAGGTCATTTAATGATTTCATGGTTTTTTATTGGCTTGGTGGTGACGATTCTTTTAACACCAGGACCAACCAATACGCTTTTAGCATCTTCTGGGATTCAAGTTGGAATTCGAAAATCTCTTGCATTAATTCCAGCGGAAGCGCTTGGCTATCTTATCTCCATTACCATTTGGGGATTAATTATTGGATCTGTGTCTAAACAGTTTCCAAGTGTACCGGTTATTCTCAAATTATTTAGTGCAGGTTATATTTTATTCCTGGCTTTGAAATTATGGCGTACAGCAAATCGAGATGAAAACTTTAATCATGCGACAATTCGGGCGCGTGAGTTATTTTTTGCAACCCTTTTAAACCCGAAAGCACTTCTTTTCGCTTCTGCAATTTTCCCAACACATGTATGGCAAAATGCGTCTGCTTATACTTCACATATGTTGGTGTTTTTATTATTAATCGTACCCATTGCATTTTTTTGGACATTTATTGGTTCTGTGATTTGCAGTAATAAAGTGACGTGGCTCAATCAGCGCAATATGCAAAGAACTGCGTCTTTAGTTTTAGTGAGTTTTACTGTACCACTGAGCTATTCAGCACTTTTAAGCCTTTAACAATCGATTATAGTTGAACTTAAGTTTGTACGTTTACTTACAGACTTGGGTTGCTCTATTTCGTCATAAACATTCCTTTCAAAAGCAATTTCAGTTAAAGTACAGCGCAGTAAATAGCACAGTTTTGGGATAGAGATAAATGGCAATTAAGTCTGATCGTTGGATTCGTGAAATGAGCGAAAAGCACGGTATGATTGAACCGTATGCAGAAAACCAAGTGCGTTATGATGAACAAGGTGAAAAGCTGATTTCTTATGGCGTATCTAGCTATGGTTATGACGTACGTTGTGCACGTGAGTTTAAAGTCTTTACCAATGTTCACTCTGCTATTGTAGACCCTAAAAATTTCGATGAGCGTAGTTTTATCGACATTGAATCTGATGTCTGTATCATCCCTCCAAATTCATTTGCATTAGCACGTACTGTTGAATATTTCCGTATTCCACGAAATGTTTTGACGATTTGCCTAGGTAAATCGACTTATGCGCGTTGCGGTATCATTGTAAATGTAACGCCACTTGAACCTGAGTGGGAAGGTCACGTGACATTAGAGTTTTCAAATACGACGAATTTACCTGCGCGTATTTATGCTGGTGAAGGCGTTGCTCAAATGCTGTTTTTTGAATCTGATGAAGTTTGTGAAACGTCTTATAAAGATCGTGGTGGTAAATACCAAGGTCAGGTTGGGGTAACCTTACCTAAAGCTTAAATTAAAAATGAGTTTGGAAAAAAGCAAGTGTAAATCACTTGCTTTTTTTATGTATATATCAATATGATAAATATGTTTAATGCATTATTTTTCAATAAAAATTTTTAAATAAAATCATAATTAAACAGAACAAAATAAGATTTAAATGTATTTGAAATTATTGTTTTTTATCGGAAAGTATAAAAAATTTATCGGAATAAATTTTAATCTATGGTATAAAAATATGCTAAATATAAATGTGATTTATATCATTTTATTTGTTCAAGATTCGAATGGTAATTTAGTGTTGGTATAAAAATAAGGTCAAGCTTTGCTCAGGATGGAAGCGTACGATGTTCGAAAGAAAATATCTAAATGTTGTATTACTAATATTGAGTGTTTTAGCGATGAGTATGACTCATGCTGCGACTTTACAAGCCTTGACTGACGAACAATTGTCAGAAACCACTGGTCAAGCACTGATGAGTTTGAGTTATATTGCACCAACAGATATTGCGAATTTAGAGGCTCGCCGTACAGGTGGAGATAGTAGTGTTGGGTTTTATAAATTAGGCTTAGAAGCGAATGTTGAATTAAATGCAAATATCAAAAAACTTCAGTTAGGTTGTGGTGGTATCAATGGAAGTGGCGGTTGTGATTTAGATTTAGATAGCGTTTCTTTTGGCTGTATTACAGGCGCAGCAGGTTATTGTATTACCTCTGCAACAACAAACCCGAATCAACCTAGTGGTCTTGATAGTAATAACGCCATCAGTAATCAAAAGAATATGAAGGATTTTGTCTTAACAAATCCTTATTTCCAATTTGCAATTAAAAATCCTAATAGTGCTTCTACTCGGGAAGTGGTGGGTATACGCATAGGAGCTGAAAAAGCAGAAGGTCCATTATCTATTGGTAATTTAAATAGTTTTAGTGGTTATTTTACAGGAAAGGCAAATTTAACCATGTTAGGTGAAACAAATGTTTCTCCTGTAACTTCAACAACCTGGAATTCAAAAGCAATATCAACGCCTAGTGCTTTTCTGGGGTTAGATGATGCTACAATTTTAGATGTACTCCTTGCTTCAGTAAAATATAGTGAAATTACTGCAAATTATTCAACTGTAAGTAGAAATGGTTTAGCTGTTTCTGTCGTTGGTAACCGTGTTAGTCAAGCAAAAATAATAGGTTTAGATTTGAGTTCGGTTGTAGATGATATTATAAATGGTACTGCAACTACTTCAGCACTGGAGTTAAATACCAGTAACTCTTGTGTGCGGATTTTGGGTGCTTGCACAGGATCTTTTGGGGCAAATGTTGGTAATCTTTTACTACCAAGATTAAGAGGTGGTATTTCTGATTATATTAAACAACAATTAGCAACAGGGCTTGGTACTTCTGTTTCGGGATTGAGTACCTATCAAATGCCTTATAATTTAAGTAACGTGCATCAAATAGATGTGAATTCAAATACTTTTGGTATTGCTCTATCTGCACAAAATTTACAATATCCTGACTATGCAGCAGCAGTGAGTAAAGGTTGGAGTATGTATCTTCAAGATGCTTTTACGCTTAATATTTCAGATAAAGTAAGTAATCTTGTGAGTAATATTGCTTCAAGTTCAAATGCGAAAGATGGAAATATTACTTTATTAGAACAGCCTTATCGTAATTGTTATGGTTCATTAAAATTCTGTTAATTTTTGGCTTCTAGAGGCTTAAAAATAAAGAAATTTAGCACTCATGATGAATCAGCTTTCTATATCAAACGTTTTAAAACCCACTTCATTCCAGTGGGTTTTTTATAGTTTAAATTGTATTCTCGCAGATGTCTTTCGTGTTGGAAGAATAGTTTAAAGTCATTTGGCTACGCTCAAAGATAAGCGTTTCTCTTGGTTGATAAGTGCCTATTAGCGATGTTGGATAACCACCTACAAGACCAAACATTTGGAAGCTGATTTGAGTGGCTGAGTCTGATAAGGGGGTATTGTTAATATAGCCTTTATCTATACCATTTAAATTTATTCCAATTTGTTTTGAATCCTGATCTAAATAAAGGCCGATTTTATAATTATTTGCAGAGCTATAAGCTATATCAAATTCTTTTTCATAATTAATGCCTGCACCCAAATCAGAAAAACTAACATAGACTTTTTTTGTTTTCGTATCATCTGAATTTGTAAGCCATACGAAGCCTCCATACTTCAGGTTTCCATTTTTGATACCATAAAAATTATATCCTAATGTATATACACCACTCTGATTTCCAGAATGAGATCCTATAGGGATATCTGCAAAGTTATCAATTTTTAGTTCTACTGCGTACATTCCTGTACTCGATAGATTCTTATCGCCTAGAATTGTGTTGTTTGTTCCATTTATATAGTTTTTATAAGATTGCGCAAATGAAGAAGTACTTGCATGATATTGATATGACGAATTCTCGAGTAGAAAACTAGCAGTTGCTCCATTTAAATATGGAAATTTTTTTGCAAGGGGAATCGGGTTCCCAATCATTTGTTGGATTTCAGTGTTTGTTGCATCAAAATTATAACTACATGCAGCCCAACTACTTATACATATTGAATTTATCATTAAGCCGAATATCATTCTTTTCATGGTGTATCCCTTTTTATTTTGAGATTTTACTATAAAGTTAAAATGAAATAGATGTGAAAATATCCGATAAAAAGGTCTAAAAAATTTAAATATTAAATACTTGCTTTAAGTAGATTAATTTTAATTAAAATGTTTGAACTATTTTTTATATCGATCATTAATTTTTTATTTATATTTGAATTTAAATCGTTTTTTATCATTGATAATTTCTATGGAATATTTTTCATGTTTTGTGATGGTGCTGGATGTCTTAATTTTTAACAAAAATTACAGTCGTTCTATCGGAAATTTAACCTGTATTTGAAAACATTATGATAGATTAATCACATTATATTTCTCTATTGAAAACTAAAATATATTTAATAGCAATAAAAGCCTAAATTTTATGAAGTTTATCTAAGATTAGGCTTGGTTATTGGAACAATAGAGTTTCACAATTTTGAACATAATCTAAGGATAAGGAGATGTTCATGCTTAAAATAAAGCTGTTGTGTGTAACACTTTTTTCATTCAGTGTCTTTGCAATAACTACTGTATATGCACAACCTACAACCTTAAAAAGTATGTCTGATGAGCAACTGTCTGAAACTACAGGTCAGGCGCTGATGAGTTTATCGTATATTGCACCTACGGATGCAACAAACCTTGAAGCCAAACGCTCAGGGGGGGATAAAAATATTGGATTTTATAAATTAGGATTGGAGGCAGCATTAGAGCTTAATGTAAATATTAAGAAACTGCAGTTAGGTTGTGGTGGTGTAAATGGTGCAGGGAACTGCGACATTGATATTGATAATTTGGGATTAAGTGGACTAGGAAACTCTGCAACATCAAATACAGATAGTGCTTCTGATCGAGCTGCCCGTGTAGGATCAAGTGCCGTTTTAACCAACCCGTTTATTCAATTTGCAATTAAAAACCCTGAAAGTGCTTCTACTCGACAAGTCGTGGGGCTAAATTTAAGTTCAGAAAAAGCTACAGGTCTTATGACATTTGGTCTTGAGAATGCAGTTGATGCATCTAATAATGGTATACCGAATGGTATAAATAGCCTGAGTGGTTATATGTTGATCGCACAGCAAACAGGTAAAGCGACAATAAATCCAATAACAATTACACAGAATGGTGCAAATAATGCTACTGGTGTCGTTCTTGCAGGTAAAGCCTGTAGTACGGGATTGTTTGGTGGCTGTGGTATTATACGGACAACATATACAACCACGAGTTATGATATAACTCTGACACCCACGTCACAAGCAACTCTTACTTTACCGCAGCAACCAATAGAAGGTAAACGTATGAATTCCGCACTTTTGACTGCATCGACAACTGTAAATAATATTCAGCTTTCCGGTCAATTGGCTGCTGATACTACACTTTTAGGCATTAAGATTTCAGGAAATACAAGTGGAGTCTTAAATAATCTTAAGGTTAATGCAACGATTGATGAAAGTTTAGGATTGTTCCATAAAGCCACATTAAATGGCACTCCTGTTTTGTTGTCCACACAATTTCAAGACATAAAGTGGCCAGGAGCGCAATCTGTAGCTCAAAAAGGTTGGTGGTTAGAGATTTCAAATCCGATTGATATTGGTGACATTACACCAAATAAAAATATTGATATTGCTATGCCAACTATTAAAGAAGCACTGGGTGAGGTAAACAACTTTTTAGCAGATAATTGGGTGTATTGTGGTTCGTTAGCTTTAAGTTGTCTTACTGGTAATATTCCATTGGGAACAGCAAATTTGCCTAATAATGCAAGTCCTGTAGATATGGCAATGAAGAATTTATCATTAAAAAATCAAAATTTCACTCCAAACTGCTATGGCTCATTAAAATTTTGTTAATCAAATGTTTATTATGCTTTAACAGTAATTATGCCAAACCTTATGACTGGTTTATTGTTTAAAAAGATTCATTTGTCGGAAATGATAGATTTTAACCAAAAAAACTTTGTCATAATTAAAAAAATTACATAGTATGAAGTGTGATAGACATAACAAAACTGTATAAACAAGGATATGTATTTTTGTGCAGTTTGAAGTCGGGAATTTAAGAAATAAAATAAAATATGGTGCGGAGCATCGTATAACACAGGAAGGTCGTGGATGACTACACTCAATTATACGGTAAAATTTCATAAAACCGTTTTGGTGAGTTTGATTGGTTTATGCTTAAGCCAATCTTGCTTCGCACTTGAAGAAATGTCTGATGAAAAGTTAAGTGATACCACAGGCGAAGGTATTGCTTTATTGCCTAGAGACACTTATATGGTTTTTCAGGGCGCTGGAGTTAACCAAACTCAAGATACTGTGCTTACAAATCGTAGTTTAGACACAGGCTATATCTATTATGTTCCTGTGGGACCTTTGTCATCAATCGTTCAAGATACCAATAAAGATGGTGTTGTGAATGCCAGTGATCATTCAGTCGGGAAAGCTGATTTATATCTATATGGTTTAGCGTTGTCTAAAAATGCCAGCAATAATGCCAACCTTAGATTGGATGCGGGATCAACCAATGGCGTAGCGAATGCTGCGATTAAAAGCTGGGGAACTGCAACCAACCCTTGGATATTCAATGTAAAAACAGACCTCAATGTACCTGACTTTGGTGCAGGTGCGGGTTCTGTAACGTATTTAAATTTTGAAGCGCCGTTATATGAAAATTTATATTCATTTGCTGCTGATAAGAAAACAGTGACGACCAGTGCTTTTGTCAATGATGTTGGTGGGGAAGATGCATATAACCTTAAACTTGCATTTTGGGCAGATGGTTTTGTACGCGATCAAAGTAAGGCTGACAAAGATCCAAATCAATTTAATCTAGGCGAGGGGTTTAGTACCACTGCGACGGGGCGAGCAAACCGTATTCGCTTACAAGGTATCTTTAACGGTTTTGGATTAAATGGCAGTAAAATTCAATTATTCCAAACGCTCGGTGGTGCTACAAATACGGGTGGTATGAGTGCTTTTTATAACAATACTTTAGGTTTGGCTGGTGTTATACGATTAAATAGTGGTGATGGTTCAAAATTATTGGGAACATCTACAGCAAACTCATGGACTGCTCCAGCGAATTTGATGAGCCATGTTTTTAGGATTAGCACTCAAGAATGTGGGGTTGGTAACTTAAATGGTTGTACCACACCTTCAGCGCAAGACATCTTGTCGACTCCAGCTATTAATGGCGGAACAGCACCGACTTTTTCAGATAAAGAAGGTATTTATATTTATAATTTGAATACCAATTTGGTGCTTGGTTCATTATATCAGCCTTTGATTCTCGGATCTGATGGCACAAACTTTAGTATAGAACTGGCTAGAATCCCAAATAAAGAATCAATTTATAAGAAGATCTATACGGATTATACAGGGGCGGATACTTCATATACTGGGTCTACTTGTAATGTTTATAACTGTGGCACAAGTTCAATAGCGGGTTATCAAGGCAGTTCGGCAACACACAGTAGTATTAGTATAGGGACTGTTTATAGTATGGATGCAGGGAAGACTTTACTTGCAGATAAATCAGCAGGGGCTGTAGGGGTTTCATTTAATCAATTAAACAATGCCACCAGTTCAAATGCACAGAATAACTTAGGATCTGCCTTGATTGATGGAATGCTGATTCAGCATATGAAAATAACCACCAAAGGCCTATAGGATAGGAAGAAATATAATGAAAAAAATAGTACTTCTTATTTTAACCAGTTTGGTGAGTTCTCATTTGGCAGCGATGGAGGCTTTAACTGATTCAGACATGCAGCAAGTTGAAGGACAAGCAGGTGCCGATTTATCTTTAAAATTGGTATTGAACCAAATTAATGCAAGTGATTCATATTACACCACAAATAATGCCTATAAGTTTGATAATGGTACTGGCGGTATTTGTGAGAAATTACAATTTTGTCATTTGGCATTGTCTGTCAATAATCGCTATGTTGATGCAAATGGTTTAGCCAGTAGTACTGAAGGGAATAAACTTTGGGTGGTCTTTAAAGGTGTACAAGGGACGATTAATATCCAGAAATTGGGTTTGGACGGTGTTGATTTGGTCTATAAAAATACCACTGCTATGCAGATGATCAAACCCGCAATTCAGTTATCTTTTGATGCGAATCAACCGATTCAAATTCGTAATTTTGGCTTCAACTCTCTTTCTATCGAAAAAGATGATTTCACCAGTAAAACTAATCCAGATGGAACAGTTACGGAAAACTCATCGGGTGCAACGGAAGGCCAGTATGGTTATTTAAAAGCCAATAAATATGTAGCAAAACCTCAAACAACGGGCGCTAATGGCTCTACCGCAAACAATTATGATGTCGGTCGAGAAACGGGCTTTATGGGGGTACAAATGAACGGTAATCTTGTGCTGCAGGGCAAGCTGATGATGTTTAGTTGTGATTCTACAATGAATAAGCGTTGCTAAAATAAATCTGAGGGTTTAGGGATGAACATTAAAAAACAACAATATGGAAAAAGATTTATTTTAAATACATTGGCTTTGAGTTTGTTGGCTATACATGCACCTGTTTATGCATTACAAGCTTTAGATGATAGCGATTTAAGAAACGTAAATGGTCAGGATGGCGTACATATAGAGGCTAGCTTAAAAGAAGCCAATATTAAAACATTGTACTGGACAGATCAGGCAGGTCGCGCAGAAGCAGATGCAACCAGTCAAGCGCTCGTTGCAACAGCAGATACGGTTAAAATACAACAGAGCAATACTTCTACAGATCCATTAAAAGCAGATATCAAGCTTAATATGGGCACTGTTGCGGGCAAAACTGGAGTGAATTTAGATTTATCACTCTCTCCTATGCTGATGACCGTCGATTCATTTCGTGTTTGTGATAGTGATCCAAGTGGGGCGCGTTGTAGTGCAAAATTGGGTAATTTAGCGGTACAGACGGCTTCAAATACCAGTATTGGATTAAAAACAAGCAATGGTCTTTTAAGTAAAACAGATCAAGTTGAGTTAACTTTAGGGCTTCAAAATGCCAACATCTATTTAGGCCAAAGCAGTGCCACAAATCAATTAAATCAACTGATTTTAAAGAATTTTAACTTTAACTTTAAAGGAAAAGGTTTTGCGTTTATCGATGCAGCTGAAGGCTTTAAATTACAAATGAATTCTGGAACTAATATCGCGGGTGCAAATCAGGCACCAGATACGAACTATGGTTATGTAGATTTAACCCGTGTGGTTGATCCCGCTTCATTAAAGGCGGGTTTTATAAACACAGGCAGTTATGGAAATGGGACTTCCACAACCAATGCGGGTTTAAATCTTGAAATTATGGTGAATAATAAAGGGATCAATCCTACATCGCTTTATGATGTCGATAGCTATAATACGCCAACAGGTGCTAAAGGGCTGATTCGCGTGGGTGCCAGTGGGCGTATGGTGAATGGTTCATTGCAATTTCGTGGTGTACAGAATGCCAGTAGTTTAATTGGTTCTGCTGTTAATTCGAGTGGTGCAGACACTGGAAAAGATATTGTTGGTGGTTCTGGTATCGCATTTCGTATGAAGACGGATTTCACCAAAGAAGGTGACACCATGCTTGCTGGTGGTGGCGATGCAACCACTTTGGAAATTGGTGGTGCTGGATTAAATAGTTACGGTTTTGAGTTTGGTAATTTAACCGGTTTACAAAAGGGAACGCGTGCTTCTTTTGACACAGGGAATGTTTTTTTAAACCTTACCGACTCTAAGCAAGTTACGATACCTGTAAACACAACCTTCCAAAATTCAAGTTTTGGTAATGGCCAAGCTTTAACCAATTTAAGTGATTATAAACAAGATATTTATACGACCCTATCAGCTGGTAATCGTCCTTATGCTGTGGTCGCTTCAATTCGTGGTGGGGAATTCCAAGCCATCTCTAGACGAGGGAGATTTACCACTGCCGCTGGTGTTGCTGCTGGTAATTTATTTACAGAGAGTGGTTTAAATAATCAGTGGGGACTGGCTTTACCCTTTTATAACTTAAATGCCAATTTAGCGATGTATGGCACAACCGTTGATGCTGATAAAGCCTATTATTATTCAGCAGATGGTGCGAAAAGCAGTGTCTCAAATACAGCCGGTATGCAAACCTCTAGACTCGGTTTTTCTTTAGGTTTAAGTACAGAGGGTGTGGATAAAAATGGTACAACTAAGCTTGGCAATAAAACAACCTCGATTCTGGTGATTGATGGTGGTCAGGTGAAAAATGATGCAGGTATTCCAATTGCGGGTACCTCTAAAGACTATTATTTAGGTTTAAGAAACATCGATATGTTGCTGAAAGGTAATGGCAGTATTGGAGTTGAAAACGGAAGTTTAAATTTAAGTTTAAAAAATATGTTGGTGGTGATGGCAGCTGAAGTTGCGGCAGGTTATTTACCTGGAACAACTTATGCATCATGTGCAGGTGGTATTGCGACAGCAAGTGTCGCTTGTGGCAACAAGGGAGCATCTGATTCCAATAATTTCGCCAAAAGTGATGATGTCTTGTTTGGTCTAAAACTTCGCTTTGGTGGTGATATGGATTTGTCACTTATTCCAAATAGTGAAATTAAAGCAGATGGCACAGGCAATCGTTTAACTGTGGTCGGTGATTTAAAATTAGCAGCTACAAATAACACCATCCAGATTAGTGATCCTGTCAATGGTTCTATACTCGGTTTAGATAACTTGACGGGTGATATTCGCTTTAACAATGCTATTGTGCTCAGTAAAAACTCAACGAGTGGGACTGGTCAGGTTGGATTTAATGCAAGTTTACAATTTAATCCAACACAGTCAGTCGGCGGTGTATTTAGAGCGAGAGATTTAAATTTCTATCCTCCATCTATAAATGGTGCTTTAGTATCAGGTGCGCGCTTAGGTGAAATTGCGTTAACAGGAGGCCGGTTGACCAGTGAATTCAACATTGTTCCACGGAATTAATTCGTTATTGGTCGGCTTGTGCTTTTATCGTACAGAATTTCTGATTAGACTGTGATGTGGTAGGCAGTATATAAATTTTCCTAAGGATTAGGATAATGAAAAAAAATAGAAACCTAGGATGTATATCATTATTGATACTGAGTCCAATTGCGCTGGCAATGGAACCTATGGATGATCAAAGTCTTTCCCAAACAACGGGGCAAGATGGGATAAATGTTGGTATAAATCTGAGTAAAGTTCAACTCAATCAAATTTCAATTATTGATCGTGACGGATTAGGCTCAACTGTGAATGATGCAAATAAAGCATCGCTGGTTCTTGCGGGTAAAAGTGCTGGTACGGTTGCTGACCAAAGTGTTGATATTACTTTTCTAGGCGCTTCAAACACCCCAACCATGAATATAGTCATGGATACCGATGGGGGTGCTACAGGTGGAGCAAGTGGTAAACCTTTTGCCAATATTGGAATGAGCTTCGGAAGCAATATTACGGGGATTAAAGTTTCACCATTTGCGCTTTACTTGGCTGGAGCGAGTTCATCTTCAGGGCCTGCTGGATATCAATCTATTTTTACAGGGACCAGTGAAAAATCCGATGTCATTAAATTTTTAAAACTGAGTGATGGTTTTGATATCAACTTTGCTGCATCCAAACCAACCATTAATTTACAGTTTGGCAATGCGCCTCAAGGGCGTATGATTGCCTTTGGTGGTGCAATTCAATCGATTTGTGGTACAGGATCAGGCTGTGCTATTGCACTTTTATCGGATGATAGTGATATTGGTGCAAATTTTAACTTCCAATTAACTGGAACAGATAAGGTCAATGGTTTTTCATTAAACGGTTTCTATGCTGGCGTTGAACCAACAGGTTTTGTCTTTGGTAATACAGGTGAATCGAGTAAGTTTGATCTGGGTATCAATCAGATGATTATGGGAACGAGTGGGGCAAGTGCGACAGGGACTTTTAATGGTCTGCAAAATGGCTCGATGGGGAACTTTGGGGCAATCGGAACATCAGTTACAGATTTAAAAGTAAAAATTAATGGTCTGTAATGATGGTCTATAAAATACCAAAGCATAAAAAACCCTATAAGTTGTGTGCTTATAGGGTTTAGTTTATTTCAGAGCTTTTTTAATGCGGTTGAAAAATTACTTCACCAATTTAGCCATTAAATCATCTTTGCTTAAATTTACAGATTCGGCATCTCTACGACCTTTATATTCAAAAGTACCTGCATCTAAGCCTTTTTCACCAATGACAATACGGTGAGGAATACCTGTTAGTTCCAAGTCAGAGAACTTAACACCAGGACGCTCATTACGATCATCCAGTAATACATCATAGCCTGCAGCTTGTAATTCAGTATAAAGCGCTTCAGCTGCTTCAAGCGTACGTGGAGATTTTTGCGCATTCATTGGCACAATTGCAACTTCGAAAGGGGCAATTGCAGATGGCCAAATAATACCTTTCTCATCAAAGTTTTGTTCGATCGCGGAAGCAACTACACGGGTTACACCAATTCCATAACAGCCCATTGTCACTACCAATGGTTTGCCATCATCACCCAAAACTTTACAACCGAGTGCTTCTGAGTATTTGGTGCCCAATTGGAAAATATGACCAACTTCAATACCACGTTTAATTAAAATCGTGCCTTGACCATCTGGAGATGGGTCACCTTCAACCACATTACGTAAGTCAAAAACTTCTGTAAATGTTGCATCACGGTCCCAGTTGATACCAGTGGCATGTTTATCGACCTCATTGGCACCCGCAACAAAATCTGAAAGCACAGAGGCTGCACGGTCAATAATCACAGTTAAGCCTTTCTCAACCAGTCCTTGTGGTCCGCAGAATCCCGCAGTTAAACCAAGAGCATTCAGTTGAGTATCTGTTGCAAATGTTAAAGGTGCTGCAATCAGTGGATGCTTTTCAGCTTTAATTTCATTGAGCTCATGGTCGCCACGTAGGAATAACGCGATTACAGGAACATGACCCTTTTCATCAGCAATACCTTGTACAAGTAAGGCTTTTACGGATTGCGCTGGATCTGTATTTAAAAATGTAGAAACATCAGCAATGGTTTTTTGATTTGGTGTCTCTACAATTTTTAGATCTTGGCTAGGTGCTGCGCGTTCACCAGTCAATACTGCTTCAGCCATTTCAACATTGGCAGCATAGTCAGATTGTGTTGAGAAAGCGATATCGTCTTCACCACTTGATGCAAGTACGTGAAACTCATGTGAACCTGAACCACCAATCGATCCTGTATCTGCTTGAACAGGGCGGAAATTTAAACCTAAGCGGGTGAAAATTCGGCAATACGTGTCGTACATAACATCATAAGTTTCTTGTAATGACGCTTGATCGACATGAAAAGAATAAGCATCTTTCATAATAAATTCACGCGAACGCATCACACCGAAACGTGGACGAATTTCATCACGGAACTTAGTTTGAATTTGATAGAAATTCATTGGAAGTTGTTTATAACTTTTTAATTCATTGCGAGCCAAATCCGTAATGACTTCTTCATGTGTCGGACCAAGAACAAAGTCATTGCTATGGCGGTCTTTAAAACGCAACAGTTCTGGGCCGTATTGTACATAACGACCAGATTCTTCCCATAGTGAAGCCGGTTGCGTCACGGGCATTAATGTTTCCAAAGAACCTGCACGATTCATTTCCTCACGAACAATCGCTTCAACTTTATTGAGCACACGTACACCCATCGGCAACCAAGTGTATAAACCTGAAGCCAATTTACGGATCATCCCAGCACGTAACATGAGCTGATGTGAAATGACTTCAGCATCGTTTGGGGTTTCTCTTAACGTTGCAAATAAAAAGCGACTCGCGCGCATGGAAACTGTCCTAAAATTTTTAGATTTAAAGGAATGATTATACGATAAAAAAATACGATAAAAAAATAAGCTGAACATTTTTAATGATTGTTTAAATTGAAAACTTTCTATTCTTATATTGGCGATGCGATCAGAGCTCGGTTTTAACTTGAAATTATCCGATATCGTGATAGGTTGTTCAAATCATTTATATTGTTTTGTTAAGTTTTTATCAACAATAGGGTCAAGAAGTTTCGAATTAAAAAGTGATTATTCAAGTTTTTTAAGGCGATTAATAATATCATCATAGTAGGTTTGTGTCTTGCGGTAGTTGTCTTGTAGGCTTCCAATATAATTCTTTGTTTTATCTATGTTTTCAGAATTGTATTTAATCCGATCTTTGAGTGTAACAGGAACAGAGTTACCTTTGCGGTAGTATTCCATTTCTTGTCTTTTAAGTATAATACGATCACTTTGAAGCTGTTTAAGTGTTTGGTTTTGTAGTGTTATTTGTTGTTTTATATTGCTTAGAAGTTCATTTCTTTTGTTAACAGCGACAGATGAGTTGCCATAGGCACGCTTTAAGCGCGCATCTTGTTCTAATTTACGCACTTCAGATGCGCGTGACGTCGATTGCTGTAAATCTTTTTCGACATTATAAGCGTGATTTCGTTTGATCACTTGCATGTTGCGATCCAGCGCTTCATAACCATTTTTTATGTGTGCTGGTGTGACCGAGGTGCTGATATTGGCCACTCCATTTTTATCATAATATCGATACCATACCGCTTTAGCCTGAGGCGTATCGGCATAGACCGATAAAGTACAGATGAGTAAGCTGACTGAAAGGGCGGTATTGCATATTTTTTTTGTTTTTGACGCTATATTTTGGTAATAGATTATTCTATCCATTTAAAGTCTACCATCCCCAAAAAATCAATGTAAGTTATATGATTTTGAAACTATCTTTGGTCATTTTATGTGGTTACAAAATTTTAATAAACAATTAACTTCTAAAAAAAAGCAGAATATTTTTTTTTATGTGAGCTTTACTGTGTTTTACTGTTTGAAGTGAGATTTCCGACAAGAAATGTTCATTGATAAAGTGAGTTAATATATGTTAAAAAAACATGATTAATTGTAAAAATAAATCTGTACAGCACAATTCATTCCAAGCTTACGGAAAGGGGCATTAAATGGACGATAAATTTCAAAATCTAAAAGTCATGGTGATCGATGATTCTAAAACCATTCGTCGTACTGCTGAAACATTATTACAAAGAGAAGGTTGTGAAGTTGTCACTGCTGTAGACGGTTTTGAAGCCTTATCTAAAATTGCTGAAGCAAATCCAGATATTGTTTTTGTCGATATCATGATGCCTCGTCTAGATGGCTACCAAACCTGCGCTTTGATTAAAAACTCCCAAAATTATCAAAATATTCCAGTCATCATGTTATCTAGTAAAGATGGCTTATTTGATCAAGCAAAAGGTCGTGTTGTCGGTTCGGACGAATATTTAACAAAACCATTTAGTAAAGATGAACTATTAAATGCTATTCGCAATCATGTGACTGCTTAACTGAACGGTTAATTTGGGGGAAATAATGACAAAAATTTTAATAGTTGATGATTCACCAACAGAAATGTTTAGATTTAAAGAAATTCTAGCTAAGCATGGATTTGAAGTGATTGAAGCAACCAATGGTGCAGATGGTATTACACTCGCGCAAGCTGAATTGCCGGATCTTGTGTTAATGGATGTTGTTATGCCTGGTGTAAATGGTTTCCAAGCGACTCGTCAGATCGCACGTGGTGCAGCGACCAAGCATATTCCAATTGTGATTGTAAGTACTAAAGATCAAGAAACCGACCGCGTTTGGGGAAAACGTCAAGGGGCTTGTGACTACTTAACCAAACCGATTGATGAGAATCAGCTGATCAGTACGATTAAGCAACATCTACAAGCAGGATAATGTATGGCAGCAAATGGATTTATCGAATTACTTCGATTGTCTAAGCGAGGAAATAAAAATTACGCTGACAATGAAAATGAAGTAAACCGATGGTCAGGCATTGCATTTGAAATGATGGGGCAATATTTTGTTGCGCCTTTGGGTGAGGTTTCAGAAGTTATTTATCCGCCAAAATACACACCCGTTCCCAATGTTCAGGGATGGGTGAGAGGTTTAGCGAATATTCGCGGACGGTTATTGTCAGTTTCTGATTTGGCTTTTTATTTAACGGGGCAAAGAAGCCAATTTTTACCTACTCAAAAAGTCTTATGTATTAGTCATAATGACCACTATGTTGGTCTGATCGTAGATCAGGTTTTGGGGATTCAACATTTTAATAAAAAAGGTTTTTTTTCTAAAAACAATCAATTAGAAGAAAACCTTCAAACCTATTGTCAGGGATATTTTCAGCAGCATAATCAGGCTTGGAATATATTCTTGTTTAGTCGTTTGTTAAATGATCCTCAATACATGAATGCATCAGAAAAATTTATAAACTAGCTTTGACGCCTAATGAGAGTTAAGCGAATCGGGAGAAGCTGAATGGGCTTTAAACTAAAGAAGAAAAATACAGGGGATACTGCTCAAAAAAGTAGTTCAGGCGTATTAACCAAAACCAAATCAAAAATTGATGAATTTGCTAAGTTGTTTGGGGAAAGCGACAAATCAAAGCCATTTATTCAAATGGCAATTGCCAGCATCATCGTTGCGATTATTTTGCTTTTGGTTCTATTCTATACAGTTCCTCGAAATAACGACTTAACTCGTAGCTTGGGTGAATTAAAACTTTTATCACAGACCTTATCTCGTCAAGCAGCTGAAGCCACTGGATCAGGTTCGACAAAATCAATAGAGGCTTTAGTTGCATCACAAAAGAAATTTAAAGAAAACTTAGATGTTGTCAAAGATATTCATGCATCTTCAAAACAAGTGGAAGACGTTGAAAAAACATGGAAACAAGTTTCTGCTGATATCGACATGATTGCGACACATCAAAAGATCATTAACCAATTATATGATACCAATATCGCTGTTGCGGATGTGATCCCTGGCATGCAGGCTGAATATAATGCAATGGTTGACCAAATGGCACGTGACAATATGTCAAGTACTCAGGTTGTTATCGCAAAAAACCAAGTATTCCTTGCGGAACGTATTTTACGTTCTATTGGTTCAGTATTAAGTGGTTCAGAGAATACCCGTGTTTCAGCAGATGACTTTAATGCGGATACCGAAACATTTGGTACGTATTTAAATGCGCAACTCAATGGTAGTGCCGATTTAGGTGTAATACGTATTGATAAACCTGAACTACGTGAGTCTTTAGAAAGTATTAAAGCGGATTACAATGAAATTGTGCAATTGGCATCAACTTCTGTACTAAAGAACTCTGATCAGATTTTTAAAGTACGTCAGGCATCGTCAGACATCTTTGCGCAATCGGATAATTTATTAAAAGGTTTAGATCGACTTTCGGTAAATACTGGTGTGGGTACGATTTTACCTGCATTGATTTTACTCCTTGCACTTGGCGCATTCTTATTTGCTGTATTTAAACTACTCGGTTTACGTAGTGAGTCAGATAAAGTTCGTGTAACACGTTTACAAGATGAGTATGACCGTAACCAGAATGCGATTTTACGTTTACTTGATGAAATTGCCGATTTGGCAGATGGTGATTTAAGTTCGTATGCTACGGTATCGGAAGACTTTACTGGTGCAATTGCCGACTCGATTAACTTTGCGATTGACCAATTACGTGACCTGGTATCTCGAATTAATGACACTTCTCAAGAAGTTGCACAATATACGCAGAATACGCAACAGATTACTAACCAGTTGGCTGAAGCTTCTGAGCATCAGGCGCAAGAGATTGCAGGGGCATCAACAGCGATTAATGAAATTGCACAGTCGATTGACCACGTATCTGCAAATGCTGCTGAATCAGCAGAGGTAGCACAGCGTTCTGTACAAATTGCATCAAATGGTGCAGATGTGGTAAACCGTTCAATCGAGGGGATGGATACGATTCGTGAGCAGATTCAAGAAACTTCTAAGCGTATTAAACGTTTGGGTGAGTCTTCTCAAGAGATTGGTAACATCGTATCGCTGATTAATGATATTGCCGACCAAACCAACATCTTGGCATTAAACGCAGCAATTCAGGCATCTATGGCAGGTGAAGCGGGTCGTGGTTTCGCCGTGGTTGCGGACGAGGTACAGCGTCTTGCTGAACGTTCAGCATCTGCAACCAAGCAGATTGAAACACTGGTTAAAACCATTCAGACCGATACCAATGAAGCCGTAATTTCAATGGAACAAACCACCTCGGAAGTTGTGCGTGGTGCGAACCTTGCAAAAGATGCGGGTGTTGCCTTGGGTGAGATTCAAACAGTATCAAGTAACTTGGCTGGTTTGATTGAAAGTATTTCTGAGTCAGCGAAATTGCAGTCTGCTTCAGCAGGTCATATTGCAAATACGATGAATGTCGTACAAGAAATTACCTCACAAACCACTGGTGCAACATTTGATACAGCCCGTTCGGTTTCTGAATTGGCAAGTATGGCGGATTCATTACGTCAATCAGTTTCAGACTTTAAACTGCCTGACTAAAACGATTGATACTTTATATATGTGCAATATCGACTGTAACAAGTGGCTATTGCACAGAATGGAACGCCTTCTAAAGCCATTCAGCTTGACTGTATTTTGAAAGGTTTTAGTCCCAAAGACGGGAACTAACATAGAAGCCTGAGCTATGAAAGAAATATTAAAACATTTAGTGGAACAAGTTACTTTACCTGAAGATGCGTATCTTGGTCAGGATGAGGAAATTTTAGAAATTTTTGTAGAAGAACTTGAAGAAATTTTTGAACAGCTACAAACCTCTCTTGATCGATGGCAACTCGAAGAGTTTAAAGATACCGAATTGGTCAATATTCGCCGTTATTTTCATACGCTTAAGGGGTCTGGGCGTATGGTGGGGGCTAAACGTTCTGGTGAACTTGCTTGGACTGTTGAAGATACATTAAATCGTATTATTACGAAAAATCTGGAACTTACTTCCGAGATTCAACACTATGTAAGCGCAGTATTTAATATTTATAAATTCAAACTCTACTCAGAGTTTTTAAATCGAAAACCGCATCATTTAGATTTAGCACCTTTGGTGTATTTGGGGCAACAGCTACAACAGAAACAAAGCTTAGAACCTGCTTTAGATGAGTTATTGGCATTATCAAATACACTGGATAATGAAAATGTCATTACTGGTTTGGAGATTGGTGAAGATAATACAACAGCAGAAGTAACCTCAGTGACCACTCCGCATGTGGTTGATCTCGTTGCAGATGGCTCTACAGATACGACTGAAGAAGAAGTGGCAGTTGAATCGACTGTTGCAGATGATAGTTTAACCTCTGAAACCTTGGAAATCTTTGTTGAAGAGTCAGAGGAGCATCTGGCGGCAATTAAAGACTTTTTGCACTTAGAAGAACATACGCCTGATCAATATAATCGCTTGATTCGTGCCTTGCATACTTTGCGTGGCAGTTCTTCAATGGCGCATGTCAATGAGGTCTTTGAAGCAAGTGGTAAGGTCGAGCATTTATTTAAAGTATTGGTTCAAGAAGATACCGAGTCCTCAAAAAATGAAAATGCGCTACTGACTTACTATGCTGAATTTGTCAGTGATTATCTCTATGTTTTAAAGCTGAAAGGTAATCAAGCTGTTGAGCTACAAACCATTTATCAAAAATTTAATGATGCTTGGGAACGCTACGATTTCCAACATCAATATCAACATTCGCAAACGGGTTTAGTCACACAATTGGTTGATCTTGAGATCGATCTATTGCTTGATGCCGAGTTTGAGTTTGATAAGCGTGCCCAAGTTGAATATCCAGCATATTTCCAACAACTGGCTCAACAAGCGCAGATGTTGATAGATCATACCAATAATCGTGCTGCACAAGGCATTCATGATTTTAGTCTTGCTTTAAAAGATGGTTATGAACAAGTTATTCGCAAGCCTGATTTATTAAATACTGATTATGCTTTTGAAATGTTTTCTAAGGCCCATCAGGAATTTATTCATTTATTCGATACTTTGGCATCAGGACAAAGAGTCAGCCTAAATGAATCAACACAAGCGATTTTGGCTGAGTTACATGACTATTTACACCAAGAAATAGACACTGGTGTTGCTGGTCAAATTGTTGAAACAAGGATTGCGCTAGACACTGAACAGCAGCCAGGTACAGTCTCAATTGCAGCGAACCCTGTTGAATCAGTAGGGAACTATGTACTGACGCAAATTAATCTGGATAAACAGAATATTGAATCAGAACATAGTCAACGTGAATTTGATGCTGATGTCCTCGACATTTTTATTGAAGAGGCTGACGAGTTGTTGGTTGGGATGGACCATGACTTAAATACTTGGTCAATTCATCCTGATGACACAACAGCACTAAACAATTTGATGCGTTATTTGCATACCTTAAAAGGTGGTGCAAATATGGTGCAAGCGACCCATATTGGTTTGATTGCGCATGAGTTAGAAACCATTTATGAACGCGTGATTAAAGGTCAACTCAAAGCAGAACCACACATTATTCAAGCAATTCGTTTAATTCAAGATGATGTGGCAGATCGCATTCAATTGATTCGTGAAAAAACAATTGATTATCCTGCAACTCATATTCTCAATGTTTTACACAATATCGATCAGCAAGATCCGATTGAAACTGTTCAAGCGCCAACAGTGGTTGAACCACAATTTAGCCATGATTCAGCAGATTTACATGAAGTCGCATATGTTGAAGACGATATCGTTTTAGCGATTGATCAAACTCCAGAATTGCTTGAAACTGAACCCTCGGATCAAGATCAACAACCTGCAATTGATGCTACTCAATTGTTTATAGATGCAAATCAAGATGCAGGTTTAGATCCTGTTGAAGTTGTTGCCCGAGAAACCTTTATCGAAGAAGCAAGAGAGCTGATTGATGATGGTTTAAGCATTTTATCTCAATGGTTTGATCAGCGTAGCAACCGTAGCTTCCTACTCCAATTACAACGTATTGCACACAGCTTAAAAGGCGGTGCAAAAATGGTGAAATTGGAAGAAGTTGCTGATATTGCATATGAATTAGAAAATGCATTTGAGCAATTTGGTTTACATAATTTTAACTCGAATGTTTATGATGGTTTACTGGAAAAAACCTTTCATTGGCTAGATGCAGCAATCTTTAAACATCACTACGATAACTTTGAAGGCTTAAAGTCGAGTTTACATGGCATTGAATATGTTGATGTTTCTGCACAGCTTCCAGAAAAATTATCTCGAACAAATTTAATCTTTGAGCAATCGATCAGTGAGTTTGTTCAGGGGGATGGTACTGAGCCACCGTCAATGCTGGGTGAATGGGATCTTTCACAAAAAACTGAATCCAACAATGAGATGATTCGTATCTCTGCGGATTTGGTTGAAAAAATGATTGACCTTTCTGGTGAAAACGCGATCAACCGTTCACGTATTGAGATGGATTTGGGGCAGTTAGGGAATACCTTGACTGATATGGAGTTGGCTATTCAACGTTTGGCTGATCAGCTACGCCGTATGGAAGGTGAGTTAGAAAGCCAAATTATTGCAAAACATGGTGATTTAAGCGCTCGCTATGCAGATTTTGACCCTTTAGAAATGGACCAATATTCATCTCTAAACCAGTTATCAAAATCGTTGGCTGAATCTGCATCTGACTTGGTTGATTTTAAGACCACGTTGGCTGAAAAGATTCGTGATACTGAAGGTTTATTGCTTCAGCAATCTCGTATTCAAGCTGAAATTCAGGAAAGCTTGATGCGTACTCGTCTGGTACCATTCTCAAGATTGTTGCCTCGATTACAGCGTTTGGTTCGTCAGACCTCTTCAACCGTGAATAAACCCACTGAGCTTTTAGTCAATAATACTGAAGGGGAGTTGGATCGTAATATTCTGGAAAAATTAGTTTCACCGTTAGAGCATATGTTGCGTAATGCGATTGACCACGGGATTGAAGATGCGGAACAGCGTCAGAAGTCGGGCAAAGCGTTGACAGGTCGAATTGATTTGAATATTAGTCGTCAAGGTACAGATGTGCTTGTATCGTTTAAAGATGATGGTAAAGGAATTGATCCAAAAGTTATTCGTGATAAAGCAATCGAAAAAGGCTTAATCAAAACTGATCAGCAGTTAGAGCCTGAGGAAATCCTACAGTTTATTTTCCATCCAGGTTTTAGTACAGCACAGCAAGTGACACAAATCTCTGGTCGTGGTGTTGGCTTGGATGTTGTGCAAAGTGAAATTAAATCACTTGGTGGACAAGTGAGTGTCAGTTCTGAGTTGGGGCATGGTTCAACCTTTACGATTACCGTACCTACAACAGTTGCGGTCAGCGATGCCTTGATGGTGAAAGTCGGTGATCAGCAATTTGCAGTCCCATTATCGCAAATTGATCGTATTGTTCGAATTTCACCAGCCGCTTTGGAAGAATATTTTGAAACTCAAAATGACTATTTTGATATCGATTTCCAAAGCTATAAGCTACGTTATTTAGGTGAGTTTACCTCGAATCAAGTCACTCCACGGTTACATGGGCTTGCACATTCATTACCAGTGTTGTTGATCAAGGGAAGCTTGGGGCAATCCATTGCCATTCTGGTTGATCAGTTAATTGGTTCACGTTCACAAATTGTAGTTAAACCGATTGGTAAGCAGTTTGCTACCATCAATGCGATTGCGGGTGCAACCATTCTGGGTGATGGTCAGGTGTGTTTGATTTTGGATGGACAAAATATTGCACGACAAGTTCAAGCATCTACCCGAGGTGGCGCTGAACATCTTCAACATGATAAACAACGTCATCGTGATCAACGCCGTTTGATTATGATCGTGGATGATTCAGTTACCGTTCGTAAGGTCACTTCACGTTTGCTTGAACGCCAAGGTTTCGATGTGATTACTGCGAAAGATGGTGTGGATGCGATTGAGCAACTTGAAAATGTCAAACCAGACTTGATGTTGCTGGATATTGAAATGCCTCGAATGGATGGTTTTGAAGTCACCAACTTGGTTCGCCATCATGAAATTCACCGCGATTTGCCAATCATCATGATTACGTCACGAACAGGTGAAAAACATCGTGAACGGGCATTTAGCTTAGGTGTGACAAATTATATGGGTAAACCATTCCAAGAAGCTGATTTATTGGAAAATATTGAAGCTTTGTTGACGGTTAAATAGGAACGCTCATGACAAAGAATATCGAAAAGTCTGCAATTGATAAAATTAGCACACGGGAATTACAGCATTTAATTACGGTGTCTACTGGGTTTATTGATGCATATATTATTGATTGTTATGATAAAGCACCAATGTTATTACCCCAAAATGTGGTGCTTTCTGCTCAGAATAGTCCAACCTATGTCAATGTCGTGGAATGGCATGAAAAGAAGTTACCGACATTTAGTGTCAGTGATCCTAAAAAGACCCTGGGTGTCGCACTGATCATTGAAGGGGAAGATGCAGACGAGCGTTTTGCCTTGATGTGCAATGAAATGCCAAGCTCTATACGGCTACGGATTTCAGAAGTGGTCGACGCAGAGGATAGCATCAAAGATAAGACGATTTTACAATATGTGAAAATTGGCGATAAGACTTATCATGTGCCGGATTTGGATCAAATCCAGTTACAGATTGGGATAAAGAAGGCTTGATCTGCAATGCTTTCAAAGCTTATCTGTAAAAAAGGACGCATTTGCGTCCTTTTTTACTTAGTGAGAATCGCTCAGCTTAAGCGAGTAATTCGACTAAGATTTGTTCGTAGATTTCAGCCAAAGGCTCTAATTCAGCAATATTCACATGCTCATTAATTTGATGAATCGTTGCGTTTAAAACACCTAACTCAAGCACTTGAGCGCCTGTCGGTGCAATAAAACGACCATCAGAAGTCCCACCACTGGTTGAAAGTTCGGTCTCTGTCCCTGTCACATTTTTAATTGCAGTTCGTGCAGCATTGACCAATTCACCGACTGGGGTTAAGAAGGGCAAACCTGATAAGGTCCACTCAATATCATAATCAACATGATGGCGATCTAAAATCTCAAGAACACGTAATTTGAGTTGATCTGCAGTCACTTCAGTTGAGTAACGGAAGTTAAAGGTAACGGTCATCGTGCCAGGTACAACATTGGTTGCGCCTGTACCTGCTTGAATATTGGAAACTTGGAATGAAGTTGCGGGGAAGTATTCATTGCCATTGTCCCACACCGTATCACATAGTTCAGCTAAGGCTTTTGACGCGGTATGAATGGGGTTGATGGCTAAATGTGGGTAGGCAACATGGCCTTGTTTCCCTTTTACTGTTAACACTGCATTTAATGAACCACGACGGCCATTTTTTACGATATCGCCCAGCGTATCTGTACTTGAAGGCTCACCGACAAGGCACCATGTCATTTTTTCATTACGTGCTTCTAAGGTTTCGACAACTTTAACCGTACCATTGATCGAAGGGCCTTCTTCATCAGAGGTGATTAAAAAAGCAATAGAACCTTTATGGTTGGGATGATTCTTTACAAAACGTTCAGATGCAACCACCATTGCAGCCAATGCTGTTTTCATATCAGCACTGCCACGACCATAGAGTTTGCCATCACGAATTTCAGGTAGGAATGGATCAGACTCCCATGCATCTAGATGACCTGTAGGCACAACATCGGTATGACCTGCAAAACAGAAAACTGGAGATGCCGTTCCGCGTCTTGCCCAAAGATTATCAACATCTTCAAAACGCATATTTTCAATATTAAAGCCAATAGCAGACAGACGATCTGCCATGATAGTTTGGCAGGTATGGTCTATAGGTGTCACGGAAGGCTGACGAAGAAGTTGTAAACTCAGTTCTAAGGTATCCGAATGATTCATGGACATTGATCAAGTAAGTAAATTGAACAATATAATAGAGGAAGATAAAACCGAATGAAAACCTTAAAGCTTGAGAAAGGATAAAACTATTTAAATTGGCATTAAAAAAGCCTTATCTATTGAGATAAGGCTCATGTTGTAGAATGAAGTTGAGTCTTACAATTTATTTTCAACTTTTTCTGCAGAATTCGTAACAGCATCCCCCGCTTTAGATACATCCTTACCAACACCTTTAAATGTGTTGCAACCAGCTAAAACAAAAGCGAATAACATTGAAACTGCTAAAATTTTTTTCATTACTATCTCCGTGTTTCACGCGTTAATTAGAATTTTAGTATACGAGCATCGGGTCAATATATCGTTATGTTTTTATGAGTGGATTGGTTAAACCGTGTATAAGAAACGTGAATAATTAAGCATTTATGTCAAAGAAAAGCGCCAGAGGGGCTTGGCGGTACATATAAAATTGCAGGCTATGGGTATCATGATATAAACCATTACACCAAAATTGGGCAGCAGCTGAGCTTTGCTTTAGATCTGGACAAATCCATTCATGCCGTTGTAGACGGTAAAAATCTTGTGCAATGTGATGTCCCCATTGACCCAATCGACGTTGTGTATTAATCCATGAGGGGGGTGCAACACCGTCTTTATTGTGAGGCAGATAAAGCTGTCCTTTCATCACAGCCAGTTTCTTTTCAATTTTAAGATCTAAAGCCTGGGTAAATTGAAATTGTTTTTCTGAGAAATGATTTAGTTTTCGTAAAAGGGTGTCGCTACGATTTAGACCATACCAATGCTTTAAGTGTAAGTTTGATTCGCCTAAATAGTACTTTAAAGCAACTTCCCAATGCTCAATCTGTTTTGTGGCCTGATTACGAACAAGGAAATCAATTTCGCCTAATGTATTCTTTGCTTCAATGATTTGGATACTATGCTGAATCAGTTGATAGTGTTGATTGGCTTCATCTTGTAACCAGAACCAAAATAAATATTCAAAACGTAAACCTAAACGTGTGCTTTTAAGCTGTTGTACAAATTCAATGAGTGGGGTGGGGTCATGATCAAGTTGATCTAAGCGTGTTTGAAAATCTATATATTGTTGTTGCCAAAACGCCGTGTCGTGTACTTCAAAACGATTTTTAATTTCTAATTCATCAGGCAGATGCTGAATAATATTGGGACTGGCAATGCAAAAAGCCAATTGACGAACAATAGGGTGTTTGTACTTTAACCAAGGCTCAAAGAAGTCTGTCATTGTATGTTGTCCTAAGCTGAGGACTCACTCAGTTTATTTTTAAAGAAAAGGTTTTTAGTGTGTTGAGATTCAAGCAAATAAGTGAATCAACATGCAAGCTCAATTTGACTGTATTGGAAATGATGAACACCGTGATTTTAAAATACAATGATTTCAATTGATTTAAAATATACTGGCAAAATCATTTGGGCGGTATACTAGTCGAATGGGCAGATTGAGTTAATCTATGAAAGTTTTGTTTTGGCGAACATTGGTGATTGTTTTTATTGTACTCGGGTTTATTGGGGCAATATTACCGGGAATGCCAACGACAGTTTTCCTCATCTTGGCAGCTTGGGCGGCATCAAAAGGTTGGCCACAGGTTGATGCTTGGTTACTCAATCATCCAAAATATGGTGCAACGCTTCGTGCTTGGCGTGAAAATGGGACTGTGCCACGTAAAGCAAAGTGGATCGCCAGTATTATGATGTTGATCAGTGGAGTAATTATGTTATTCACCAATGCACCACTGGCTGTGAAAATTTTTACCGATGTGACCATGTTGATTGTGGCTATCTGGCTTTGGTTGCGCCCTGAACCAAAACCTATTGTAAAAAATCTGAATGAAATGGATAAATCCGAATAGCCTTTATTTGATATTCTTGATCATTCAGTACTGAATATTTTATTAAGTTTAGAGCAAATAGATAATAGGGTTAAAATATTGATTAAATGATCAACTCAATTTAATTAAAATACAGGTTTTAAAACCTTATAAATAGATAAATAATAAACAAAAAACACCAATTTAAACTAAAATGATCTATTTTTTAATCACTCAAACCTAAAATAGGTAAAACATCGAGAAAAGCGTTTGACACTCAGTAAAGATTCTCTATAATGCACCTCACAAACGATGAAGTCGTTAGGGCGCTTAGCTCAGTTGGTAGAGCGTCTGCCTTACAAGCAGAATGTCGGCGGTTCGATCCCGTCAGCGCCCACCAAGCTTTAACGTTGAATTTTTAGTGCAGCGGTAGTTCAGTTGGTTAGAATATCGGCCTGTCACGCCGAGGGTCGCGGGTTCGAGTCCCGTCCGCTGCGCCACTTAAATTCAATCATCGTATGTATAGCAATTCATTTGTTAAAGTGCAGCGGTAGTTCAGTTGGTTAGAATATCGGCCTGTCACGCCGAGGGTCGCGGGTTCGAGTCCCGTCCGCTGCGCCACTTTAGAATGATTTTGCAGTGACATGTAATACTGAATTAGAGTCTAAATAGTTTTTTATTTATTCTAGTTTAGGGCGCTTAGCTCAGTTGGTAGAGCGTCTGCCTTACAAGCAGAATGTCGGCGGTTCGATCCCGTCAGCGCCCACCATATACAATGCAGCGGTAGTTCAGTTGGTTAGAATATCGGCCTGTCACGCCGAGGGTCGCGGGTTCGAGTCCCGTCCGCTGCGCCATTTATCTTATTTCCTGAGATCAAGATATTTGGATGTATAAGAATTTGAAAGGAAATATAGTTTTTTTTTATGTTCTGATAAAGTAATATTGTGATGATCCTCACTCAGGGCGCTTAGCTCAGTTGGTAGAGCGTCTGCCTTACAAGCAGAATGTCGGCGGTTCGATCCCGTCAGCGCCCACCATATACAACGCAGCGGTAGTTCAGTTGGTTAGAATATCGGCCTGTCACGCCGAGGGTCGCGGGTTCGAGTCCCGTCCGCTGCGCCATTTATCTTTTTTCCTGAGATCAAGATATTTGGAATAGTAAGAATTTGAAGTTTTTGATTTTTAAAGATCAAACATTATAGACTTTATATCGCTTACTCCCCATCTTTAGGATAGAACTTAAGATTAAATCATCGATTTTTCTTATAGGTTCAAACAGAGTAAACAACTTTGTTTATCCACACTCAGGGCGCTTAGCTCAGTTGGTAGAGCGTCTGCCTTACAAGCAGAATGTCGGCGGTTCGATCCCGTCAGCGCCCACCAAATTTTCCAATCTAGTTATTTGTTTAGAACTTCTGTATAATATATAAGCATAAGTATTTTAAAAATAAATTTTCTATGAGAAATCCATATCAACGTAAAGCTGCGTCTTCAACTCAAAAAAACTCAGTTCAAACCCTAGACCAATACAAACATTTTGTCGAAATGATTGTTTCGCAAACTAAGGTTTTTGTTCTGTATGATGATGGCTGGGCTTTGTGCGCATCACCGACAGGGCAACAGTCTTTAGCTGTTTGGCAAAGTAAAAATTTGGCACAACTTCTGATTAAAGATAACTGGAGCCGTTACGCAGTTCAAGAAGTTGAACTCATTGTTTTTATTGAACAGATGATTCCTTTTATCAAACAAAATAATACCGCAATTTCTATAAATTTAACCCCTGAAGGGCGGAATATTTTAGTTTCGACAAATAAATTTTTACTCGATATCAAAAATTATTTATATCAGATGTATACGACTCAACCTGAGTTATTTCAAAACAATAAACGCTTACCGTTACCACGGAAAATTCGCTTACATCAGTAACGCTGTATAAACAATCATATGGCGTTCTACGTCTTAATATTCACCGAGCACCCAACCGCTGATATAGGCAAAATACTCTCTTAACCATGCGTTATAGCGTGTCGTGAGTGGAGTTTCAGCACCTACAGTAATGAAGTTATGATAGCCTTGCTTTCTGGCGATTGCTGCGGCACGTAAGGTGTGAAAATCACTGGTCACAATCGCAATTTTAGAGTCTAAAGTTAAACCATGCGCTTTTAAAATCGCTTGGCTATTTTTTAGATTTAAGTCAGTACTGGTACTTTTATTTTCTTGTAGGACTCTACTGGCTTGGATTTGCATATGCTCTTGTAAATATTGCGACATAATTTCCGCTTCAGGTTTTTCTTCACCAAAATCTAAACCACCACTGACAATGATCAAAGCTTGTGATTGTTGTTTTGCAATTTCACCGGCTTGATCTAAACGTTTTGCGAGGGTCGGTGAGGCTTTTCCTTGAGTAATGCCACTGCCTAAAACAATAATTGCTTGTAGATTGTTTTCTGCTGTATTTTGTTGGGATTTTAAGTGGATATAACCAAAGAAGCCGATTAAGCTGACTGACCAAAGTGTAAATAGAACCCATCCTAAGCGCCAGATTTTCTTTAACTTTAAGTGTTGTGCCAAATACTGCTGAATGTGTTGGCTCCATAGCGCTGTAGTGATAAAGACTAAGCCAATCAGCAAAGGGAGTATTGTTCCTAAGTGGATTTTTTTATATAAAATTAAAATAAATCCATCGAGGAATAAGACAAATCCCAGCAAAAAAAAGACAATGCGGAAGAGTTTATTGTTATACATGGGTGAAAACAAATCATTAAAAATTAGTCTAATTCTAAACGAAATCTGTGTATTTATTATATATGAATCAAAAAAAACCGAGCAATCGAGCTCGGTTTTGGCGGGTAAATTTATTCAATAGAGCCTAATAAACGTCACGACGATAACGACTATCTAAACGTAATTGTTCAACTGTGTCTTCTCCAAGGATATCAATTAAAGCAAGATCAACATCAGTTGCCATACCATTGATACTGCCACAGACATAGATCACCGCATCATTGGCCACCCATTTTTTCAGTTCTTCCGCTTGATCACGCAGTTTATGATGTACATAAATTTTTTCAGCTTGATCACGAGAGAAGGCTAAATCAATACGTTTTAGCATCGCTGTATTTTGCCAAGCTTGAATTGTATCTTTAAAGAAATAATCGTTTGCTTGTTGGCGTTCACCAAAAATCAACCAGTTTTCAGTATAGTCCATACGAACACGGGCATGAATCAAACTCATTAATCCCGCAATCCCGGTACCATTTCCGATACAGATAATCGGGCGGTTATCGGTAATTAAATGGAAAGATTCATTATTACGAATTCTTAACGCAATTTTATCACGCAATTGCACATGTTCTGTCAGCCAACCAGAACCGAGACCAAGCTCACCTTGAGGATTTTGTTGCTGACGAACCACCAAACGCAACACTTGCTGACTTGGAATACTGGCAATCGAATACTCACGAGTCGGTAGTGTAGGGAGTTGCTCAAGTAAATGTTCCATATTGGCAAAAGGTTCAACAGCAACAGTTAAATCGCGATTCCAAAGCGCTTCTTGAATACTTTGTTCGAGTGAATCCACTTTTGTTTCTGCATGAACTTGATATTTATCCAAGAACAATTGAATACGTTCTGGGCTATTTCCCGTTTGAATTTCAGCAATATCACCTGCTTGCCAAGCTGTATCATAACTGGCTTGTAATTCAAGATTAAATGCGGGTGCGCCTAAGCTGTTTGGATTGAGTAATTCTCGTTTTGTTAGACGCCATTGATCAAAAACTTTATCAATAGACATTGTTTGTAGATCGAGTTTTGTGGCTTTTGCTAAAGCATCATTCCAATGTTGGATATCTGCATTATTGCCATTGTTGACTTCAAGCGTAGCAAACAATTGTTGCGCACCAGAATGTTTTAACCATGCATCTATGCGATGCCCAAAGCTACAATAGGTCTCAGGATAGTCTTGTGAACCCAATGCTAGAACCGCATATTTTAAATGCGAAAGATCAAATGATGTAGCCATAAGCTTTTTCTCAAAGTGCGAGGCTAAGTCAGGTGCTTCACCTGTACCATAGGTACTTGCAATCAAGAGAATCTGTTTGGCTTGCTTGAGGTCATCTTCAGAGAGTTGTTGTACAGCTTTTACCGTTGTTGGCTGATGGGCTTCTTGTAGACTGGTTGAGGTGCGCCATGCCAATTGCTCAGACATTCCTGTTTGAGAGGCATAAGTAATTAACCAAGGTGTTGCATTTGGATCAATTTGAATTGCTGAACCCGCTTGTTTTGCAGCAAGCGTAAGTCGCTTTTGCTTACGACGTTTTAAATACAGCATCCATCCAGTAACAAAAAATAATGGCATTGCCAATGCCGCAAGCATTGCGATGAATTGAAAAACTGGGCCAAAGAAACTACCACGGTGTACAGGGAGCATACTTCCCATGATTTTTTCATTGAGTGGTTTGCTTTCGTATAAGTCTAATTTTTCAATTTGTGCAGTTTGATAGTTATAGGTTGCTTTATTTCGTGCACGCTCATGTTGTGGAATAGCATCAACAAAAGTGAGTTCAACTTTACCATCTGGCTTTTTAGGGATCGAAACAGTCAGTGTCGAATAGTCACGATTAATTTGAGCATTAAACCCATTCCATGTTTGAGTAAGTACATGTTGAATTTGTTCTGGTTTTAAACCTTCTTTATTCTCATGCTTATTTTCACGGTCTGGTTGTTGATGACCTGTCGTTTGATTTTGCTTTTCGCCACGTTGTTGTGGTTGTTGTTGAGGATTGCCAGAAGCCCCTTGACGTCCTTGACCTTCTCCACCGCGTGCCGCTTGCATTTCAGGCTGAGGTCGTTCAACCCCCATTACTTTAAACATACCATTACGCCACCAGTCATACGACCAATACAGCCCAGTACATGCTAAAAGTAAATAAAAGATCACCACCCATGTGCCGACTACAGCATGTAGATCCCAAAGAAAATTACGACCTTTGAGTTTAGGCTTAATGGCAAACCATTGTTTAAAAGAATGCTTTTTCGGCCAGCGTAAATAGAGGCCACTGAGTACAAAGAAAATTAACATCAAGGTACTGGCGCCAGTAATTTGTTTACCGACTTCACCGACAGTTAAGTTACGATGCAGTTGCTGTATAAATTGAAAAAAATCTTTGCCTTTCACTTCTGGAAGAACTTCGGCCGTGTAAGGGTTTACCATCATGGTATAACCTCTACGAGCGCCTTCTTTGACAATATTAATGTTTGAAGCTTCTTCAGCGGCTTTTGCGACAGTAATACTGTTGATCTTCATTTCAGGGTTTTGGGTTTGGAAATGTTGATAAATTTCAGCAGGCGTGAGTTTTGCCTGATTTTCAACTTTTACCGTGTAGCTGTCTGGGTTTAACCATCTTTGAATAGGTTGTTCATAAGAATAGATTGCACCAGTCACTCCCATAATTGAGAGAATTAAACCAGCTGTAATCCCTAGAAACCAGTGAATTTGAAAAAAAGTCTTTTTAAACATGGCAATGCAAAGGGCAGAATATTTTTGATAGCAAATTATAGCTGAATAAATCGGAGAGATAATGAATTTTGCAGATAATATTTATTCTCATTATCATTTTTATTAAAATAGCGAAGTACAAAAAAACCTCCAAAAATGGAGGCCTTTTAAAATTTTAAATTAAAGTGTCTTGGGTTCACCAACAACTTCTTTTAAATGTTTACGCAGTGTTTCAAAGGGGAAATTCTTGCTATCCATACGTTTAGGTAGAATATATGCGCCTTGTTGGCCTTTTACTTTAAAGTTTACCAGTAAGAATTCAGGGGTGTTGTACCATTCATAAATGTCTTTCCAAGCCACGGTTCCAACACCTTCTTGTACACCCATTTGTTGACGCATCACAATACCACTTGGCTGCACCCCTAATTTTACACCTTTGATTTCCTGAACTGGAAATTCATTCATCTTGCGTTTTACATACCATTCAAGACCGAACTTGCGAACCAAAAGATAGATGGCAACTGCAGCAAGAACCACCCAAAAAATAATGGTTGAATAGTTTTTAATTAAAGCGATGCCAAGTAATGAGAGTACCACTGCTACACCCATGATTGCCCAAGCTTTAATCCCAATTTTATTGGTACTACGCCAAATTGCAAGTTGAGCGCCGCGTTGTTCGGCTTCCGAAACTTCGTACGGAACAGGTTGTAAGGTATAAGCGTAAATATTCTTGGCAGTCATAGTGTCAGTAATGTATGTAAATCTAGTCAGAGTTTAGCACTAAATCTCAAGATTTAGTGCACCTATTGTACCAAATAACGATGCAATTTTGATGCAGATTTATAAAGAAGCCAATTCAGTAGATTGATCATCTCGTTCATGGCTTAAATTCTGTTTCAAGCTACTTAGTTGCTTTAAAATACTGAACATTAATGACAATTGTTGAAGAATAATGAGTGATTTAGAGTCTTCTGACTCGGATTGGCTTAAACGGGTACGAATGGCTTTCAACATATTGTGCGCGGTTAAATCAGGCATTTCATCCCGTAATAAAGCCCCAGAGATATCATCTAAAGCTTGATCCAATAAATTAAGCACCTGTTGGTCTTTCACTTGCTCACGATGTGCGCCGAGTGCTGCGATATAGCTAAGAAAGGTATGATTTAGACATAAGAACTCAAAAGCTAAGCTTTTTTGACTTGGGTCAAAATCTGGTTCAGTGGCAAGGGTTGAAATCAGTGAGGCAACATCTGCATCCCGATTATGTGCAGCACGGCGAACAATTCGATACTCTAAACTATTATTGCGTCCCTGATGATATTGAGCGACTACATTTGCCAAATAATTGCATTGAGCTTCCAGTGAGCGTTGAATGGTGCGGGGTAAACGACGGAACTTCCAGTCAGGGAAAATAAAGCTGACACCGAACCAGGCGAGGGCACAGCCAATCACTGTATCAATCATACGAGGTAGCGCTGCCTCATAGCCAAGCCCATCCAAGTTAAAATTGATCAGCGCCATGATGGTAATAAAGGCAGTGGCTTGGGCATATTGTTTACTGCGTAAATCAAAAAACAATACACCACTGAGTACGAGTAATAAGAGTTGTCCTTCAATAGAGGGCACAAAATACAAAATTGCATAGCCTAAAATAATGCCGCCTAATGTTCCAATAATCCGTAATCTTAAACGTCGTTTGGTCGCATTAAAGTTCGGTTGGCTGACAAACAGTGCGGTTAATAGAATCCAGTAACCATATTCAATATTGGTGAGTTGCACAAAAACATAGCCAATAAACAAAACAATCGAAACACGAATTGCATGTCTAAAAAGTACAGACTCGGGAGTTAAATTTTGTTTGATTCGAATGACAATATCATCCCAACCTTTGAGGTCATCATCTTTAAGTTGGTTTTCGAAATTTTTACTTTGATCGTATTTTATATGCCGTTCAGTTTCGAGATTTTGTAATTGGGCATCAATCGACTTTAAGTTTTGATAAAGTGCAAACAATGAGTTGATCCAAATTAAGTCATAATTTTCTTCTTTTTTGAGTTTATCCAGCGAGTATCTGAGGTTTTTAAAAGCATGCTCAAAACGGACATTATGCTGGTAGGTGGTGCGGTGTAAGATACTATCGCTTAGATCCTTACAGGCTTTGCCTTGCAGCGCTAAAATACGTTGAAAACGAAATAATACATCACTATGTTCAAACATTTTGGCCAGCTTTTGATAATCAATATGTGCTGAATCGGCCCGTTCATGAATATCTTGTGCAACAAAGTAATATTGTAAACTACGACGTGTATCACGTTGTCCTCGGTCACCCTTTAAACGCGTCAACAAGGCGGTACGCATATCATTAAAAATGCTGATGAGCTGCCCATTTTCCATAGACAAACTAATCATACTGTCTTGATAGCTGGTTGGTGTCATATCGACATCAAACAAATTGGATTTGGAAAATAGAAAATTACCTAATGATGAAAAACATTGAGACAGCTTGTCTTGAACTTGCCGTACTGGGAACAGTAAAAAACTGATGGTTGAAATAACCCCATACCAAATTGCACCAACCACCAATAGACTTGGCTGGATATACCATTGATCAAATAAATGCACCCCAAGCATGGAATACACAGAAACCACCAGACAGCCATAAGAAATGGTGGCATAGCGACGTCCCAAAGAACCCAATAAAATCCAACCGATACAAGAAACAATCAACCCTAAGGCAAACAGAATAGGGTAAGGAAAGAGCAGGCTCACTGAGGCAGCGGTGATAAAGAATCCGATATAGGTATAGATCAAATTCATGATACGTACAGAGAAGCGATCGTCTATATCACTGAGACCTGCTGCAACCACCCCTAAGGTGAGTGGAATGGTCATTAACTGCTGTCCCAACAGATAAGGTACAAATGCAGTCCCTGTAAAGGCAATGATCATTCTCAAGTTATACATGAAACTTGTGTTGTAGGTTGCTTTTCTGAGTTTTAACAGCCAAGTGTTCAAAGGAAATCCTTGTTAAATCAATAGGGTGTTATTTACTTGGGAAATGCGATTTGGCTTATATGACTTTTCACTTATCTTTGTGACAAATCATACAATGGACAGTGTAAACTTGTCTGCAACATTCCTTATCAAATTATAAACCATCTATGTCTGAAAAAAACGTTGGTCAGCAGTATTCAACGGGCTGGATTATGCTTTTGGCTTTATTTACTTCTTTGGGTCCATTATCCATTGATATGTATTTGCCGGCATTACCACAAATGGCGCAAGATTTTAATGTGACGACCCAGCAAGTCGCCAATACCTTGCCGGCGTATTTTTTTGGTCTTGCTGTTGGTCAATTGATTTATGGTCCAATCAGTGACCGTATTGGGCGTAAGAAACCGCTTTATTTTGGTATGACCTTGTTTGCTTTTGCCAGCTTGTTGTGTGTTTTAGCACCTGATCATTGGTCATTGATTGCCGCACGCGTTTTACAAGCCTTGGGGGGCTGTGTGGGTGTGGTGATGGCACGGGCTGCAATTCGAGACCGTTTAGATGTGCAAGGTTCAGCACAAGCTTTTTCCAGTATGATGATTGTGATGGGGATTGCCCCAATTCTTGCTCCAACCTTGGGTGCAGCCATTCTACAATTCTTTAGTTGGCAAGGTGTCTTTATTGCCTTGTTTGTGATTGGTCTGTTTTGCTTATTTTGTGTACATTTTTTATTTAAGGAAACACTCGCACCAGAACGTAGGCTGCGTCTCAACTTTAAACAAGTTTTTATTTTATATGCTGCTATTTTTAAAGATCGAAGCTTTCGCTTTCCGATGTTGGCAGGTTGCTTTACTGGTGCAGCACTATTTTGTTATATCAGTTCCGCGGCAGCAGTGTTGATGGATGGTTATCATTTAACTCAGCAACAGTTTGCTATTGCCTTTGGTTTTAATGCTTTTGGTATCATTTTACTGTCTTCTATCAATAAGCGTTTAGCCAACAAACTCTCGGTGATCCTGCGGTTAAAAATTGGTGGTTTGATTCAAGTCACAGGTGGGCTGATTATTGTCAGCGCAGGTTTCATGTCTGATGCACCATTGGCGATTGTCATGTTGGGCTTATTTTTCTCTGTTTCAGGGATTGGTTTTACTGGACCGAATGCGATGGCATTGGCGATGTCTGAACAAGGCTCAAGAGCAGGAACTGCAAGTGCAATTATGGGCAGTATGCAATTTGCGTGTGGTCTATTGGGGGGTGTGGTATTGAATTTTCTCATATGGAATCATTTATTAAATATGGGAATTTTGATGTTGGCTTTTACTGTGGCTGGATTTATGGCAATTTTAAAAGTGGCTCAACAGTTCAAGATGAAACAAATTTAAGCTTATATCGATACTGAACAAGAGATCGTCTTGTTTATTTACAAGACAAAAGTGAATTTTGTTTTATTGAATCAAAGACGATCTGTATTTTTTATTCAAGTATGAGGAAATTGACAGGTTCTAAGAGATTGTATTGTTAGAACAAGTACGCGATACACATACACGCGGTCAAAGCAGAAACGATAAAAACACAAACGCCAGAAAAACAAAAGCCGACGATTCGAGTGATGAGTAAATCGTCGGCCAAAATACTTCGTTATAAAGATTCAGGCTGCTAAGTTGAATCTTAAGAAGCATAAGTTTTTAGTTTCTCTGAGAGAAGGTCTCCAAATTTCTTTGCGGATGCCGTGCAATCAATTTGGTTGCTGCAGACCTTATACTTATATAACGACAACAGTTTCAAATTGGTTGACAAGAAAATGAAAAAAAGTTGAAAAAAAATTATAATATTGTTCTTTATGCAATCTAGGCTGTCGTCATGGTGTCTTTAAACAAATATTTTTTGTGGTTTTTGCTGCTTTGTTTAGTCTTGACCATGGTTGCAGGTGTATTGGCTGCATTATTGCCCAATGAAATTGCTGGCGTGTTAACCGCAATACCTTATCTGATCGCGATGATTATTGTGTTATATCGTTTTCTCAAACAACAACGCCGTGCGCCTACAGACCAAGAGCGTAAAAAACTGACCCTTGGTTATACTGCAATATTTTGGGGCTATAATTTACTTGGGGTATTTGCGGGTGTTTGGTTTTTTTCTCAAAATGATCCAGAAGTGTGGAAAACTTTTGTGATGTATCTGCAAAATACTCAATTTTTGCTCACTGCATTGATCATGTTGTTGATGTTGGCAATCCCTTTATATTTAATTACCTATTGGTTTTATGGAAAGCAAGCGCAGCGTATGGCAGCTAAAATGTTTGGTCAATGATCTGTTTAAATTGTTGACTTTACTTTGAGAAATCAAAGTCATTGATGAAATCTGTATCAATACAAATAATCAAAAAATAAATCTTATTTTTAAGCTATGGATATGCTGTTAGTGTACGAACATATCCATAAATTCGCGTAATTCTTGAATGGCAATTTCAATGTCTGTGGTTAACCATGTTGGTTCAAAGATCCCTGCATAATGTTCTAAACGATCTTGAGGAACAACAAGTCGTATCGGGCAGTCTTCTTCAAGTAAACGCCATGGTACGATTGGAACTTCATTATCCAGAAATGGTACGACATTGCGAATATCAATAATCATTGCATTGACACATTCTGGGAACGGCATGACCGACAATTCATCTGTACGGCGACGGAAATACTCTAAATCGCCCCATTTTAGAATATAACTTGGCTTGTTAAATTCAATAATTCCAATGAGATGATCATCTCTTGAAGTATGTGTGAAGCATTGATGCGTGACATCAGTGTCCAAGTCCAACTCGACACTTTGTCGTTGATAAGCCATATCTACAATAGCCAAAAAATGGGGTACATATTATAGCTCATTTATCTATCAAGAACTGCTCGAATTAAAATTTACTTTTGCTTAAAATATTTTTACACACAGATCACAAATAGCCTGTTAGTATAAAAATACATCAATTCGATGGAGGTGGACGTCATGAAACACGATTTCAATAAACCATCTTATGTAACAAGTACTGAAGATATAACGCATAAGAATCGCTTACCCATTTATATGCTTATTCTTGTGGGGTTATTTCTTGTTTCCTTGCTTGTTTACATGATCGCCGATTGGGTTTAATCCCATATATCATCTATAAAGATTATATTGATCAGACAAACTCTAGCTGCAAAGCTGGAGTTTTTCATTTTTGCATGCTTTTGTTGTATTTATGCAGTTAAATTTGCTCGTTATATAAGCAATAGATAAAGTAGAAGAGTAATTCATCAAGTATCCAATTCAAATAAAGAATGTTGCTTAAAGTCATTTGAGCACACTCAGATTGTTATAAATCTATAACTTGAGGAAATAAAAATGAATGAAATTTTACAAACAAGGGGGAGATTTGATGCCATGTATTATTGGGATCAATTCCACCCGATTCTCGCCGCTGTTGCCATCCTTATTGTGGGATGGATTATTGCACTGATTGTTGCAGCAGGAATTAAAAAAATCCTAGAAAAACTAGGTACAAATACAAAATTGTCTTCAGCAACAGGTCATCGTTCAAATATTGAAAGTATTCTTTCTCGAATTGTTTTTTGGGTGGTGATGGTGATCGCGGTGATTGGTGCATTAAATGTGCTGAATCTTACCAGCGTAAGCAGCCCATTTAGTTTGATGATTCAGCAATTCTTATTGTTTATTCCACAATTACTGGCTGCCGTGGCCATCGGGTTTATCGGCTGGATTGTGGCAAATCTGGTTAAAGTCGGCTTAAAAAAAGCCTTGGATCGGACTCAACTTGATGAAAAATTAAGTGCCGATGTTGGGGTCAGTCCGATCAGTCAGAATATCGCTGATATTGTGTACTGGCTAATTTTATTGCTGTTCCTACCAATTGTATTATCAATTTTAGGTTTGCAAGGCTTATTGCTTCCAGTGCAGAACATGCTGAATGAGGCAGTCTCTTATATACCAAATATTTTCATTGCGGGTGTCATCGTTTTTGTCGGTTATATCTTGGCAAAAATCCTGCGCGGGATTGTTGAGGGTTTAATCAACAGTCTAAATTTACAAACCCAAATAGAAAAAGTAGGGCTATTTAAAAACTCAAACCAAGGTTTAGCGAAGTTTTTAGGCTCTTTTGTTTTTGCCGTTGTCATGATTACTGCGTTAATTGTGGCTTTTGAAGCACTTGGTATACAGGCTATTTCACAACCAGCAACCGCAATGCTGGGTGAAATCATGTATGCAATTCCACATATTATTGCAGCCGGATTAATTTTAATTGTGGCCTATGTGGTGTCTCGTTTTGTGGGGCGTTTGGTTTCAGAAGTTGTAGCTGGAACAGGTGTTGATGAAATTCCTGCAAAATTAGATTTGCAACGCTTTTTAGGTGACACGAAAGTTTCTTGTATCATTGGTTATCTGATTGTTTTCTTTACCATGTTATTTGCTGTTTCCGAAGCGGCAAATCGACTGGGCTTTGAGCAAGTTAGTCATTTGATTTCAATGTTTATTTACTTTGGTGCCAACATTTTGTTAGGCGCAGTGATTTTGGTGATCGGTTTCTGGTTGGCCAATATCGTGGCGAATGTGGTACAGCGTGGTGAGTACAATAGCTCAAGATGGTTAGGCAACTTGGTTCGTGTTTTGATCATGGGGCTGGTGATTGCAATGGGTTTAAAAGCCATGGGAATTGCCGATTCGATCGTTAATCTTGCTTTTGGCTTAACCTTGGGTTCTGTGGCAGTTGCTTTTGCATTGGCCTTTGGTCTAGGTGGACGTCAACCTGCAGAACGCGTTTTAACGGATTTAATCGATAAAGCTAAGAAAGAGGCAAATCAACCGAATCCATTAAAGCAAGAAAATACTTATTCATCACAGCCAAGTGGTACAGACGCTACGCAAGTAACCGCGGATACCCCTGCGATTGAAAATGAGTACAAGTCACTTACTGATTCATTGAAACAGGACAAAGATGACCCGAATTAACATTTAAATTCTTTTAAAGATCGATCAGGATTGATGCTTGATCGATCTTTTTATTTTTAGGTCAAAAGTGAGAGGGAATAGAGATGTCTAAGAAAAAGCCAAATAATTTCATTGCACCCATTGTGATTGCAGGAATCACTGTAGGGTTTTTAGCAAGTGCTTATAAATTTGTGTTTGCAAAACCGAAAAAGCAATCATCCGAAATTGTTAAGCAACAACATGAATCTAAAAACAAATCTCAAGAGTGATTGTGTTTGCAAAGCATGAATTTTATCGGTTTTTTATAGAAAACAGATAGACATCAGATGATTTATTGTCTAGATTGAATGGGTGAATATGTAGGCAATATAAAACACACTCATCTGATAAATATCATTTTCAAAGGAATTGAAATGAAGATCATCTATTTTTTACACAAAATTCATCAGTCGTTATTTGCAAAAAACCATGATCTAAAGTCGATGGATTTGGCGATTCAACGTGTGACCCAGAAGCAGCAAATCCAGAACCAACTTATCTTATTTAAAACAGATTATCTGGAATAAGCTTTCTATTAGACTTCTTTCATACGTCCTTTTTAAAACCATAAATCAACATAAAAGCGCCCTCATCCTAGCCTTCTCCCAGCGAGAGAAGGCACTTTCATAATACCCATATGATTCACTCCACATGATCATTTTTTGATTTATGAAAGATCTTTATTGATCAGTTTAAATTAAACATATTCTGAAGCAGCATGTGCTGAAGCCCATGCCCACTGAAAATTAAACCCGCCTAAATGACCAGTTACATCTAAGATCTCACCTATAAAAAATAAACCTTTTTGTTTTTTACTTTCCATGGTTTTTGATGAAACTTCAGTGGTGTCGACACCGCCTAAAGTGACTTCTGCAGTCCGATAGCCTTCAGTACCAGAGGGTTTGACTTCAAATTGCTGTAATTTATTGGCAATCGTTTCAAGTTTTTCATCACTTAATTGCCCAATCGCCGTTTCAGCCCACTCGGACCAAATGAGATTTTGTAGTTCAATCACCACACTTTTCGGTAAAAGTTCAGTCAGTAAGGTTCTGATTAACACCTTAGGTTGGCTTTGCTTTTTGCGCTTTAAAAAATCAAACAGCTCAAGACTTGGTAAAAAGTTAATATGGAATGCTTGCCCTGCATTCCAATAATTTGAAAGTTGTAATGAGCTTGGACCACTTAAGCCACGATGTGTAAACAACAATGCTTCAGTAAATGCGATCAGCTCGTTAGATAGCGTTGCTTCAACCGCATTGCCGCTTAAACGAGTGGTAACTTCTTTAAATTGATCTGAAAAAGTGAAGGGAACTAAACCTGCGCGTGTAGGATAGATGTGGTGACCAAATTGTTTGGCAATCTCATAGCCGATGCCAGAGCCACCCAATGTTGGAATAGATAAGCCTCCTGATGCAACAACTACAGATTCAGCCTGAAAATAGCCTAAATTGGTGGCGACTTGAAAAGTCTGATCGTCAACCGTGTTAATCGCTTTGACTTCACAACTGGTTTTAATCTCAACATGATGTGTTTTTTCACATTCGTTGAGCAGCATGCTTAAGATTTCTTTTGCGCCATTTAAGGTAAACAGTTGTCCATGTTTGCGTTCTTCATAGTCAATGCCATATTCACAGACCATCCCAATAAAGTCCCAATTGGTATAACGCGTCAGGGCAGAGATGACAAAATGTGGGTTATGTGAAATAAAATTTTCAGGCTCAACATAAAGATTGGTGAAGTTACATTTACCACCACCTGACATGAGGATTTTTTTACCAATTTTATTGGCTTTCTCAACCACTAAGACTTTACGACCACGGGCAGCTGCTTTTGCCGCAAGCATTAAACCTGAAGCACCTGCGCCGAGGACAATCACATCATATTGGTTAGAAGACATATCACACTCATGGAAACTTTGAGCAGGGGATTATAGACAAATTTAAAGTAATTTTCAGGACAATTATAAATAGGTAGGGTTTAGCTACGTCCTTGCAAGCCACCACTATGCAGGATCAAGATTTTTGCATTTTCTTTAAAGTAACCTTTTGAAATTAAATCAAAAATCCCATAAAACATTTTCCCAGTATAAATCTGTTCAAGCGGAATGCGATATTGCTGCTCAAAGTTGTTTATAAAGCTAAGTAATTCAGCAGTGGTTTTGGCATAGCCTCCAAAACAATAATCATCCAGTATTTTCCAATTGCTTTTATGGGTGAGTTGACTGACATCTTGTTGTAAAAAATCACCTTTAAGTGCTGAAAATCCTAAAATTTCCTGCTGTGGTGAACTGGCGTTAATCAGCCCAGTGATTGTGCCACCTGTTCCTACCGCACAGCAAATCACATCATAATGATTTAAATCTTCTGTCGTTAAAATTTCCTGACAACCTTGTATAGCAAGCTCATTGGTTCCACCTTCAGGAATAATATAAGTGTTTGGATAATGTTGTGTTAATTCATCGATCCAGTCATGATTATTTTTTTGTCTATATTTTTCACGTGAAACAAAAACTAGCTGCATACCCAATTGTTGTGCTGTTGTCAGGGTTGGGTTGAGTGGTTTATGCGCTAACTCCTCGCCCCGAATGATCCCGATGCTTTTAAATCCAAATAACTGTGCTGCATAGGCTGTGGCAGCGATATGATTGGAATAAGCACCACCGAACGTCAGAATCTGTTTTAGGCCAAGCTGACGTGCTTCAATCAAATTATATTTGAGTTTAAAAAATTTATTGCCAGAAATTTGTGGATGGATTAGATCAAGCCGTTTAACTGTAAGTTGAACAGATCCAGCAAAATCTAAACTTTGGTAGGGAATAGTTTGGGCAATATGATCAAACATGCTGATTTTTTAACTGAATGGGTGTGTATGAGTAGCTTTGACTTAAGCCTGTTCAAGATATTCTAATCAAACCTGTAAAACAAGACAGGTTTGATTGAGTTTCATGTCTATTATTGGGGATAAATTTCTAGGTTTTAACTCAAGCTTTTCACTTAGGCGGATCATTGAGTGCTGGTATCGACGGAAGTCACTACAGACATCCCGGGTCGTAAAAATTCTAAACCTTTTTGATTGGGATCAATGGCGATCCGCACAGAAATACGCTGCACGACCTTGGTAAAATTACCTGTGGTGTTGTCAGGCTTAAGCACACTAAACTCAGCACCAGCAGCAGGTGAAATCTGTTCAATACGGCCAGTAAATTTTTGATGTTTCATGGCATCTACAGTAAATGTTGCTTTTTGCCCGATGTGCATATCGGCAATTTGTGTTTCTTTGAAATTGGCAATTACCCAAGTTTGTTGCGGAATCAGATACATTAACTGGGTTCCAGCTGCAACATATTGTCCCACACGCGGAGTGACTTCGCCCAACTGTCCATCCATCGGTGCTGCAATCACGCTGTAGTCTTTTGTCGTTACCGCTTGATCAAATTGTGCCTTGGCATTGGTGACTTGTGCTTTTAAGCCCGATTGAGCCACTTGAGCTGTTTTTAATGCTTCTTGAGCAACCAATACATTGGCTTCCGCTTGTTTGAGTAAGGCTAAATTATTTTTTACATCCGCAGCCGCTTTGTCTTGTTCTGTTTTAGAGGTTGCGCCAGTATTTCCCAATTGTTGATAACGATTGAGTTGTGCTGTTGAAAGTTCATAACTTGCTTTGGCTTGTTCAACTTTGGCTTGTGCAGCCACAATATCTGCTTTGCGTTGTTCAATCGCTTGGGTTTGATTGGCTAAAGTGGTATTGGCCTGATCAACACCCGCTTCAGCCTGAGTCACTTTCTGATCATAGGTTGTGGTATCAATATGCATTAACGGCTGACCCTTTTTGACATGGTCAAAATCAGTCACCAATACATCTTTGACATAACCATTGATTTGAGAAGATAAAACTGTGGTTCTGCCTTTGATATAACTATTGTCGGTGGATTCTATGCTGCTATCAAAAGGGCCAATTTTCCATGCGCGCATAATCACAGCAATCCCCACCAACAAGACCAAGAGCATCAACAGCAATGTTCTTTTTGCAGTTGGAATAAGCTTACTGGATGGTGGTGGCGCTGCTGCTGTTGCAGGTGCTTGTGGTGGTGTAACTGCTGCTTGCTCTGTTGGTTTTTGATCTTGCGACATAAGAATTCTCAAATATTTTTTAATACATAGCGTGACATCATGGATCATCTGATTTCGGAATAGCCTGAGATCTGTCTAACTGCTATTGAGGACCTGTTGCTGTTTTTTGAGTTGATAGCGTGTCCAAGCAATATTAAAACTACTCCAAATCAACAGTAAAATGGCGAAAATTCCATTTAATGCAATCACATCATTATAGGCACGCACTTGCGCTTCTCGTGTCACAATCTGGTTTAAATTGCGATAAGCTTGGTTCTGTTCGAGTGATGCATCTAAAGTATATTTATTGGCTGCTTGCTGATAGGCTGCAAGTCGTTGCACCACCAATGGATCAGTTGGTGACAAGTCACTGACAATTTCAGCCCGATAATTTTGGGTGCGTAATTGTTGATAGGTTGAAAAGAATGAATTTCCAATTAAACCACCAAAGCTTTGTGTTGCAGAGAACAACACCACAAAAGTGACCATGTGTGATGGACCTTTTTGTAAGGCATTAATAATCCCTGTCAGCAACAATGGTCCGATAAACATACCACTGGCAAAGCCAACGATAAATTGGCTGCGGTAAAAATTCACAGGTCGTACATCACTGGTGAGGTGATAGTCTAGAGCGCAGGCGATAAGAACCAAGACCACAGCACTGACCAAGTGCCATGAGATGCGCTCTCTTTTAAAGGTCATGGCGCTAAAAACAGTGCCGAGCACAATGCCAAGAAAAATCACGCTATACAAGGTAACGAACTGATCAGGTCCCATGCCCATGGTTTTTAAAAAGTTAACAGCTGCGTAACTTTGCTCAGACATGAGCAAGCGAATCGCCAACGCACCAAACACAAATTTAAGTGTGGTGGCTGAACCTAGCCAACGGGTAATGATAAGAGGATTGACACGGTAATGTTCATAAGTCAGTCCGATAATAATAAGACTGAATCCTGCAATTAAGGCATACCCTAACCATTTGACTTCAAACCACCAAAGGATTGGGCCTTGGGTCAGGACGATACATAGCAGGGCAAAACCAGGTGCGAGTAAGGCAAAAGTAAAGAAATCCTGTTTTTCAAAGACTTCGATTCTTAAGCTACGCGGCAGTTTTAAAGAAACCACCATAGCCAAACAACATATCGCTAAACCCAACTCAAAGGTATAGAGCACAATCCAGTCATTTACATCGACCAGAGAAGGGGAAATGATCCATGCCAGTGGGATACCCAATTGCTGAAAGCCCAGTGCGAGATAAATTCCTCGTCCAAAGTTTTCTCGTTTAAAGGCCTGCATGATGTAGTACATGCCTAAAGAACTCAGGGGAGCGGCAACCAAACCGCTGATCACACGGACAAACAATGCCATTTCAAAGGTGTGCACAAAGATATGCAGCACCAACACACAAATAAAAAGCACTAAACCAATTTCAGAAAAAAGCCGTAACCCATATTGTTGCCGAGCTTTAAACAGAATCATGTTGGAACTAATATTTGCCATCACATAAGCTGCGGGAATCCATGCAGCCTCTGAAGGCGTTAGCGAGTATTCACCCTGAATAAGTGGTAAATTTGCGGTAATAAAACCATTACTTAAACTGCCTGAGATTGCAACAAACAGGCCAATAAAAAAATAAATCAGCTTTTTATGTGTTGGATGTGCAATAGCCGCAGGTGAGCCTGGTAATGTTGGACGTTCTTCAGGTGTCCAATCTGGGGCAGGTTCAAGTAAACGTGGCGATTTATCCATAATTGCCTCAATTACGCCTTGATGCCATCAATCAGTAAGTCAACTGCACGAGTGGCCAGTTGAACCTGTTCTTCATCGGTTAGCCCTTGAAAGGAAGCTCTTAGAATACCGGTAATTAGCGCATAATCTTTTGGGGTGAGATCTGGTCGGCAAATATGATGGGTAATGGCTTGATCAATCAGCGGTTGAAGAATTGCGTCACGCCGTTGATAAATATCCACCATACTTGGGTCATTACGATCAATCACACGCCAATATTCCATCAATGCGGTGAGATAAGGCAGATTCTCGACATGATTACGAATTAACCGAATCAAACCGTCAGGATATTCTGAAAAGCTTTTTGCCCGTTCATCTAGACGAGTTAATGCTTGTTCCATCAAGGCGATGACTAACTCACGGCGATCTTGAAAATTACGATAAAAGGTTGCTCGTCCAACGCCAGCTTCATCAATCACGAGCTGTAATGGCGCACGAATCCCTTGTTTACGGAATATTTTCAGTGCAGCATTGAGCAAATCTTCGCGATTTTGTGCCGCTTGTTTTTGACGTATACGCATAGGGAAAATTGCATTAAATTTTATTCTGATATTTAACGGACATTTTTGTCCGTTGTAAATTGCTAACTCTGTGGATTTTTGTAAATAGCAGCTTTAAAGTGAATGAGATTGGTTAGAATGACTTAGGTCAATGATTAATAAATCGTATAAATAGGTTTAGATTTCTAAATATTTACCCTTTAAAATAAAACAATAAGTGTGCTGAAATTGTGAAAATTTTTAAAAATATTGTTATTTCGATCTGCTGCATCAGTGTATTGGTGTTAAATGCCTGTACGCCATCTGAGAAAAAAGCAGATCAGGCCGCATCTTCAAGAAAATCATCAGATCATCAGATTGAACAACAATTCAAGCTTTGGAAGGCGCAACAAGACCCCCAATTATTGGCAGATTATTATCAGTTTATGTCGCAGTATTTAAAACATCCGCCTAGTCTGATGGAGCTGACAACCAGCCGAAACTATATGCCAGAACAGTGTTACTCAAAACGTTTTGCCATTCCACCTAAAGCCTTTTGGAAAAATGTGGTGAGTAGTTTGCAATTGGTGGAAAAGTTAAATCGAAATGAATATTTTAAAACATATACGATTTCAGCAATCTATCGTGCCCCTGAATTAAATAAATGCATAGGTGGGGCGGAAAAAAGTAAGCATTTAAGTAATTATGCCGTTGATTTTCATGTGCTATCACCCAAAGAAACCATTAAAAAAGATCGCGAATTATTGCTTAAAAAAATGTGTCATTTTTGGCAAGTGGAAGGCAAAAGTTATAAAATGGGTTTAGGTGTTTATGGTAATAATCGCTATCATATTGATACCCAAGGATATCGTACTTGGGGTAAGGACTTTAAATCGAAAAGTTCGCCGTGTCTAAAAAGTTAAAATTGTATTTTTGAGCAAGAATTGAACTTGAATCTATATTAAAAAATGTTGAGAGATTGGGAACGTTATTTATGTTGAAAATAATAAAGGGTTGTTTATTTGCTCTGACTTTTTTCAGTAGTTATCCTGCTTTTGCACAAGCTGATGCTGCTGTCGAAGTTGACCCTGAATACGAAGTATTGGGGCGTGTAGGAAAACTGAAAATTCAAAAAGAGTCTTGCACTCAGCATGGTTCTAGTTGTGACTATGTACTCTATGATGCTAAAGGAAAGAAGCAGGTATTAATGGAAAAATGGAGTAAAACCGCAAATGTTTATCAATTTAATCCAAATTTAATGGGTTTTTTGTTGGGGCTAACAGGAAGTGAGTATAATCTCACTGTGATTAACGATAAAAATCAACAAAAAAATTATAGTAGTTTTCTTGCGATGAATGGGCAGCAAAGTTGTTTTGTAACTTTTGAATCGAATTTAAAAAATATGCCAAATTCATTGGTATTTTATAGTATTCCTGATTTTCGGGTACGTTTAGTGCTCAACAACAAAGTGCCACAGTTTAAAAAGCTGAACTATCCTGCAACGGCAAATTTTGAGGATAATGGTGATTTTTCATTTAACTATAATATCAAGATCGGAAACGAGATGGGGGTACAGGATGTTATCATTCAAAACCCTTGTCAGTCTGATTATCGGGTGATCATGAGTTAATATAAATAAAATAAAGTTATTAATTTTATTAAAATCCATCATTTTTATTTTTGAATTGAGTTGTCTATTGTCGTTTTATTCAACAAGAGGACACGACAATGACCACTCAACAGCAAGTTAATCAGGCACAATATCAAAATAAATCAGAAGCATACTTAAATAGCCAAGTACATGCACAAGGCATTGAGTTTGAAAAAATGCAAAATTTAATCCAACAGCATCAATTCAAACGAGTTTTGGATCTAGGCTGCGGTGGTGGGCATGTCACGTATCAGATTGCAGCATTCACTGAGCAAGTAATTGCCTATGATATTACGCCTGAAATGGTCAATCTTGTGACCATGCAATCTCAACAAAAGGGATTCGATCATGTCATAGGGCAGGTTGGTGCAGCAGAGCAATTGGATTTTCCTGTTGAGCATTTTGATTGTGTGATCAGTCGTTATTCTGCGCATCATTGGCAAAGTATCACTCAAGCAATTCATGAAATTTATCGTGTATTACGTGCTGATGGCAAAGTGATCCTGTTTGATATTATTGGCAACTCTAACCCTATTTTAGACACCTTTATTCAGACCATAGAAACCATTCGTGATCCAAGCCATGTTCGAAATTATAGTTTGGCGGAATGGGTACAAATCGTAGAACAAGCAGGCTTTAAGGTAGAAACCATTGAAAAGCAAAGTTTAAAGTTAAATTTTCAAAGTTGGGTGGAGCGTATGCAAACACCAGTAGAGGGCATCAATACCATTCGCTATTTGCAGTCCAAAGCCGCTGATCAAGTACAACAGTATTATCAGATTCAGCAAGATGGCACATTTACCAGTGAAGCTGTATATTTGGTATTGAGTAAAACTTGATTAGAAATCTGATGTCAAAAAAAATAATCAATACAATATTTCCGATATTATTTAGCATGATGGTCTATTCCAGCAGTAGTTATGCTGAGCAGATTCATCGAACAGTGGCCAAGATAGGGCAATTTTCAGTCATTCAGCAAACATGTGATGAAGATGCAAATTATCATTGTGATTTTGTACTCTATGAAGGCGATGACTATAGATTACCTTTGGTCATGGACTGGGAGCGTGGTTTAAATGTTGAAAACCAAACCGAGGATTTCTTGCATTTAAGCTATGGCTATACCTTTAATGTTCATCATAGTCTTTTCATCTCGAAGGCGGGGATCGTTCAGGCTTTAGACAACGTTGTTGCTGTGGATGAAAACACTGAGTGTATCGCCCGATTTGAATTAAAAAATGCGCCTACGATTATTTTCCAAAAAGTATTTACTGCAAAAGTTTTAAATAAAATTCAATTTCAACCAGAGCAATACTCTAAAATTGAGTCTGTAAGCGTAGATGCTTTTCAATATTTTAGTGACATGGAATTTGATGGAAATGGTGGCTTTCACTATCGTTACAAAAATAAAAATGGTGAAGATCAAACTGTTTTAATGATAGATCCTTGTGAGGTATAGCAACTTTCTATAGAGATAGACACCTTTTGAAATAAAAAATAGCTGTATTTTTAATCAGAACTGTTATGCTCGAACTATAAATAAAACAAAAAATGGAGGAGATGCCATGAAAAAGCTATCCATCAGTTTGAGTGTAATACTTGCAGTATTTTTGGTTGGGTGTGAAAAGAAACCACCTACACCAACAAAAACTGAAGTTCGTTCAATCCATATCGCAGGTATGCCTGTGTATGAAAAAGACTATCGTCTCAGTGCTCGTTCAGTGGATTCACAACCCTGATTTTTATTCAAAATATAAAAACGAGTGCATCAAAAAAGGATACACTCGTTTGGTTTTAATTCAATTTAACTCAGTTGATTTTAAATGAATTAATGAAAAACAGTTTCTAAAGCTTTTAGTCCGACTTTAGGATCAAGTAATCCATTATAGATCTCAGGAATTTCACGTTCTACGCCAAAGAACTCATAAATTGCAATCATGGCACCACGAACAGAATATTCAACAGTAAAAACCACATCATCTTCAATTTCAACAAATTGTCCCAAGAATGCGAAGTTTTTTGCGCCTTGTGGAATAACTTGTGGGCGATCACCAGGCTTACGGCAAGCAAATAAAGCCGATGCATAAGGCATCATTGCAGTTGTTACAATGGTATTTGCTACAACATGCTCAAGAATGTCATCAAAACCGAGTTGATGAATCAGTTCAGTGAGTATTTCATTGCCTGTTGCTTGTGACATCGGTTTTTTGATGTAGTCACCTGTTTGATCAATTTGGAAACCATAGCCCCAGAGAGTAAATGTGCCTTCAGGTAAATTTGCAAAATGAGGTTGAGCTGGCACCACAATCGATAAATGCCAACCAGATTCAAACCAAGTCATCAGTGCTCCAGTACCTGGCTGATTGCCTGTGTAATCAATGATACGATTTAACAGAACATCGTCTTTCATGGTGAGTGTAAAAGACTCCCATTTATGTTCATCAATGTTGCCGTAAAAGGTCATTGGTCGTCCAAAGTCAGGTGCTTTTTTCGCAAGGGTTTCCCATAATGTCCAACCATGATCAAGTCGATCACGAATAAGCGCTGGAACATCATCATTTCCTGCATAACGGGAATCTGCTGTAATTGAACCTAAAGTAAAAATGGCGAGATCATTCTCTTGAAGGTTGATTTGCTCAGTACCTTCAGGAAGGTTGACATACAAGCGTGTTGCACGACGTTCTTGGGTTGCTTCATCGGTTTGAAAGTCTGCATCAGTCACATAATTGCCAAAACGAACATCTACGCCTTGTTCAAGCAACCAACGTTGTAGTGGCAAAATCATGGAATCGTACTGGTTGTATTTGGTTCTTTTTACCCCAGCGAGGGTATGAATACGTGGTAACTCTTGGATAAAACGTAAGAAATAACGACGAAGTTCTGCTGCACTGTGCCATTTTTGGAAGGCAAATGTCGTACGCCACATACGCCAAAAGTTTGTTTCAAAGAAGGTCTCATCAAAAAATTCATCAATACGACGGCTGCCAATTTTTTCTTCTTTCGCTGCCAATAAGCGTAACATTTGCGCGCGATGGCGTGTATTTAAACCCAGTTTAGCGGCATCTGATATCACATGCTGCGCATTAATTAAACGGGCTTGTGCATGGGTTTTGACTTGCTCATTGAACTCACGACATTCTTCACGAACAGAAATTTCAGGATTTTCTAAGGATGGAATACTCGAAAATAAGTCCCAAAGACATAAATATGTTTCATCTGTTAGCATCCGCCCACCACGGGTAACCCATGCTTGTGCAGCATGTGGTGTATGGCCGCCATCCATTGAACCACCTGAGACATCTAACTCTTCGAGAATGTGAATATTTTTAGCTGGTACTTTGGCATCACGTATGGCAAATGCGGCAGCTGCCATTCCAGCAATTCCACCGCCAATGATCCACAAATGTGCTTGGCTTGCATCTAAACGGTTGGTTTTGTTGTTGTGCATTTTTTACCCCTAAGTATAAATATTGATTTTGGATAATTTAAAACCATAGTTTTATTATGGTTTTTTATAGCCTATAAATACATGAAAATGGAAGTTAATTTTTGTGATTAATGTGGTCTATTTTATGGGTTTTTAGGATATTTTATATACCTTGATGATTTTATTGATATAATTAAAACATTGAAAAATAAATTTTTTATTGAGTTTTTACTCTAAATATATTTGTTTACTCTGTTTGTGGTGATAATACACAAGTGTATTTAAATTTATGATTGAAATTTTGATGAATTTGTATTGAATAAAAGTGTAATCGCGAAATAATAAAGATTTTTATATCTTCAAAAATCGGTTGTAGCGTAAAATATCTATTCTTAAAAATAGTCTGGGTCGGGGTGTCTCTTGGAATCATTATTGATTTTAGGTTCAATTGCATTGGCATTAATGCTAGGCGCAATTAGCCCTGGTCCTACATTTGTTTATGTGGCTAAAAATTCAATTGCGATTTCTCGTAAACATGGTCTGTTTACCGCTTTAGGGACAGGCACGGGCGCAGCTTTATTTGGTTTTTTAGCTGTAATGGGATTACAAGCAATCTTATTGGCTGTACCTTCTGCATATTTAGCTTTAAAAATTTGTGGTGGTCTGTATTTACTTTGGCTGGCTTATAAAATTATTAAACATGCTAAAGATCCAATGGCACAGGCATCTGACTCATCCACGGTGATGAGTTATCAACAAGCGTTTCGTCTAGGTTTAATTACCCAGTTAAGTAATCCTAAAATTGCGATTATTTTAGCCAGTATTTTTACTGCGCTTTTACCCAAAGAAATTCCAACGTATTTTTATTTTGTTTTGCCTATCTTGTGCTTTTTTATCGATGCAGGCTGGTATTCACTGGTTGCAGTGGCGCTTTCAGCGGAGAAGCCGCGCCGTGTTTATTTGAAGTTTAAAAAAGTCTTCGATCGAGTCGCTGGCGGTGTAATGACACTACTTGGTTTAAAGCTAATTTTTGGTATGAAGTGATTGTTTTTACTACCAAAAATAGTCATGCATTTTATCAGCAGACCTTATTTGTTAAAAACTAATTAACAGTATGTTTAGTTTGTGTTATATATTTATTCATTATAATGGTTTAGACCTTAGAGAGATGTAATTTTGAAAAAAATATTATTGATTGCTGCCTTAAATGGCTTGGTACTTACAGCTTGTTCTACTACTGAAAGCTCTAAAACCATCCAAGCACCTCAAGTGGCTGCAGTGACTTCAGCGGTTAAATATTCAGGTGCGAAAACAGCAGTTTCGATTGGTAAGTTTGATAACCGCTCAAGTTATATGCGTGGAATCTTCTCTGATAATGTCGATCGTTTAGGTGGTCAAGCAAAAACGATTTTAGAAACACACTTGCAACAAACGGGTTATTTTTCAGTCTTAAATCGAGACAATTTATCTGAGCTGCAACAAGAGGCTGGTTTTGGTAAAGCATCTCAATCAATTAAGGGTGCACGTTATGTGCTCACTGGGGATGTATCTGAATTTGGCCGCAAAGAAGTGGGTGATCATCAATTGTTTGGGCTATTAGGGCGTGGTAAAACTCAAATTGCCTATGCAAAAGTCAATATTAATGTTGTCGATGTAAAAACAGCAGAAGTTGTCCATTCTGTGCAGGGTGCAGGTGAATACGCGCTCAGTGAACGCGAAATTTTAGGTTTTGGTTCTACAGCATCTTATGACTCAACCTTAAATGGTAAGGTTTTAGATCTGGCTGTACGCGAAGCAGTTAATCACCTTGTCACAGATATTCAAACAAACAAGTGGTCCGTACAATAGGTTTGAATAAATGAAACGGGTTTTATTATTCTTAAGTTTTTTTACAACGTTAACTTTGGTTGGGTGTGCATCTGGACCACAGTCTTTATATAGCTGGGGCGGATATCCACAGCAAACCTATTTAATGCTGGCGGTTCCAGAAAAAACTTCGCCTCAGCAACAAATTTTAGCGCTTGAAAAAGATGTTGAGAAAGCAAAAGCAAAAAATGCCGCAGTTCCGCCAGGTTTATATGCGCATTTGGGCTTGTTAAATCTTAATATTCAAAATGGCCCACGTGCAATTGAATATTTTGAGTTAGAGCGCCAAATTTATCCTGAGTCAACCGTATTGATGGATCGTTTATTGAAGAAGATGACCACTCAATCGACTGAGGTAAATCCCAAATGAAAAATATGAAACAATTATTTGTACTTGGTTTACTGATGATGCTTTTCACCGGTTGTGCGGTATCACCTAAACAGAATCGTGATTTAGCAGCATATCGTGAGCATATCCCTAAGTCGATTTTGGTACTTCCTCCAATCAATGAGTCTCCTGATACGCGTGCAACCTATGGATATTGGTCAACAGTAACATTGCCTGTGGCTGAGGCTGGTTATTATGTATTTCCAATTTCTGTTGTTGACACCATGTTTAAAGAGAATGGGGTGACCAATGGATTTGATGCTCAAGCAATTCCACCTCAAAAGTTAAAAGAGATTTTCGGAGCAGACGCCGCGTTATATATTAAAGTTAAAGAGTATGGTTCTAAATATCAGGTGATTCAATCTGTAGCTGCAGTTTCAGTAGAAGCCAAACTTGTAGATTTGCAAACTGGAACATTACTCTGGCAAGGTGAGCAGCGACTTCAGCAAGCCAATGATAATAGCAATGCAGGTTTGATTGGCGCGCTGGTCGGTGCTTTAGTTGATCAAATATCCAATCATTTGTCAGACAAAGCCTATACTTTATCCAGTACTGTAAGCTCGCAATTATATTCACCAAGTCTAAATCAGCAAAAAGGTCTGTTATATGGACCACGATCTCCAAACTTCACCCAAAATGCGGTGAAACCTTAAGCACTGGTACTGTTTGCGAGCATCAAATAAAAACCCCAATTTAAAAATTGGGGTTTTTATGTTTAAAGCATATTGCTGATTAGTGCACCATAGAAATCTTGTCTAAGAAGAATTTGGTTCTTTCATGACGCTCATCCGGCTTATTAAAGAAGTCATCTGTTGCACAGTCTTCTAAAATCTTGCCTTGATCCATGAAAATAACTCGACTTGAGACTTTACGAGCAAAGCCCATCTCATGAGTTACACACATCATGGTCATGCCTTCTTTTGCCAATTGACTCATGACTTCAAGCACTTCACCCACCATTTCAGGGTCTAATGCCGAAGTAGGTTCATCAAATAACATGCACACTGGATCCATACACAGACCACGGGCAATCGCAACACGCTGTTGCTGACCACCAGACAGTTGACCTGGGAACTTATTTTTGTGGGCTGCCAAACCAACGCGATCTAAATATTGCAACGCTTTTTTCTCAGCCTCTGCTTTAGAACGATTTAAAACCTTAAGTTGCCCAATGGTTAAATTATCCAAAACAGTCATATGTGGGAACAATTCAAAGTGTTGGAATACCATTCCCACACGAGAACGGAATTTTGCCAGATCAGTTTTTGAGTCTTTTAACGCTGTTCCATCAACAACAATATTGCCTTCTTGGAACGGTTCTAATGCATTTACAGTTTTAATCAGTGTAGATTTACCAGAACCTGAAGGTCCACACACCACCACAACTTCACCTTTTTCAATTGAAGTGGTGCAATCTGTAAGAACTTGAAAATCTCCATACCATTTTGAGATATGTTGTATTTCTATCATTGGCATATTGATTCTCCAATTATCGAATTATTGCTATTTTTTGATGTAAACGCTTCACAAGTCGTGAAAGCGCAAAGGAGATACAGAAGTAAACAACTGCTACAATCAGGTAGAAAGTTGCTTTGGTTTCAGCACCGTAGGTATTTGCTAAGGTATTGGCATTGCCCAAGAAGTCTGGCGCACTAATCACGTAAACTAATGATACATCTTGGAAAAGTACGATAGATTGAGTCAAAATGACAGGTAGCATGTTTCTAAAAGCTTGTGGCAACACCACATTGGACATGGTTTGTCCATAGGTGAAACCAAGTGCATAACCTGCATTGACCTGACCTTTAGAAACAGACTGAATCCCTGAACGGACAATTTCTGAAAAGAATGCTGCTTCAAAAATTGCAAAGGTCACCACACTTGAAAACAGCGGGCCATAATAGGTATCTGACTGAAACTCAAAAATCTTTGGCAATAAGAAATAGAAAATGAAGATGACTTGAATCAGTGGTACACCACGGAAGAAATCGACATAAACTTTAGCAAAATTACTGGCGACTTTATTGTTGGATAAACGCATCATGGCCAAAGGTGTGCCAATCAGAATCCCGCCAATAATCGATAAAATCGTCACCGTAACGGTAAATTTAAACCCTGCGATCAGCGTTTGAATAACATCTTGATTTTGTAAAATACTAAAATCCATGACTATTTACCCCCCGAGCCTAGACCAGGAACAGCCATACGTTTTTCAATCCAAGCCATGATCAATTTAATGGTATAGGTAATGACTAAGTAAACTGGTGTCGAAAGAATAAGAATAACAATATCTTGGGATGTTTCTTCACGCATGGTTTTGGTATAAGCAAAGAAGTTCAAAACACTCAGTGCATAAAGCACGGCAGAGTTTTTGAAAATATTCATTGCTTCAGAAGTGAGCGTTGGCCAAACAATACGATAAGCGACAGGGAGAATGACATAGCGATAACTTTGGCTTTGATTTAAACCAATTGCAAAAGCTGCATTTTTTTGTCCATTTGAAACCGTATTAATACCTGAACGTACTTGTTCAGCAATACGTGCTGCAGTATATAGACCGAGTGCGAACACCCCAACCACGGCGGGATTGTCATTGAGAATATTTTGCCACCATCCACCATGAACCATCTCACCACTACCAGTACTTAAGCTGAGTGGCAGTAATTGTGGGAATACAAATGCCCAGAAAAACAGTTGTACGATCAGGGGGATATTTCGGAAAAGTTCCACATAGCAAGTACCAATAAATGAAAGTGGTTTATTGGGTAATGTACGTAAAATCCCGATGAGAGATCCAAGAAGAAATGCAATGAAAAATGCAGCAATCGCGGTCCAGACCATAGTCCAAACACCTGAGCCTAGGAGTTGTAACCAGGTTGGTGCATCTGCAACAGGGGAATAACTTTCACCACCAATCGCTTTACAGACAGATTCAGCCCATGCAGCTTTATCAAGACTATATTCATTCGAGGGGAGACAATATGCTGTCCAGTTAAGTGAGCCTACGGACATGTGTGCTCCTTGTATTTTTAATTTTATAAAAATTTATAGACCAGACTTTAAATCGAATCTGATCTATAAACCGTTGTTTTAAACTACGTTATTAGTTAATACCAGCATCAGTAGGATTAGCTTTAAGCTTTAAATATGATGAGCTCATTGGCATATTTAAATTGACATTTTTAGGTGCGATTGGTGATTGGAACCATTTTTTATATAGCGCCGCCATTTGACCATTTTTCCACATTGTTGTTACTGTTTTATCTGCGATTGCTTTATATGCTGCATCGCCTTTCGGTAACATAATGCCATATGGTTCAGAAGAAAGTACTGGACCTACAATTTTAAAGTCTTTTGGATTTGAAGATTTTGCAATTAAACCTGCAAGAATATTGTCATCCATCACAAATGCTGCAGCACGACCAGAAGCGACCATGGCAAATGAGTCTGAGTGGTCTTTACCGTAGACGTTGTTTACGTTGACTTTTTCGCCTTTCTCACCCATTTTGATGTATTTGTCAGATGTAGTCCCTTGGGTGGTCACAACTGCTTTACCATTTAAATCTGCAATTGTTTTAATTGGTGCACTGGCTTTAACTGCCATGCGTACTTCTGTTGCATAATAGTTGGTTGAGAAGCTTACCTGTTGTTGGCGTTGAATAGAGTTTGTTGTCGTACCGCACTCCATATCGATATTGCCTGCCAACATTTCTGGAATACGCGTAGAAGAGGTAACTGCTTTATATTCAACTTTAAGATTTGGCATCTTGAGCGTTTTTTTCAGCTCATTGGCAAAGTTATTACAAATATCAACAGCGTATCCCATTGGTTTACCACCAATCACATAAGAAATCGGATCAGATGACTCACGGTAACCAATGATCACTTTCCCTGATTGTTTGATCTTTGCTAATGTATCTGCTGCTTGAACCTGTGAAAAAGCACCGCCAGCCATAAGTATACCAAGCGCTGTGGTTAAAACTTTTTTTGATAGTGTTTTTGTAGATAGTGTCATTTGAGTTCTCCATTACATGATTTTTTTGGCAGTTTAAGCCGCTCGTTTCTAAAATTAAGCAGTTATCGTGCCAAACCTTTTCCTTGAAACTACGATTCATCATATTTCTTTATATCATTATTTTTATACTCACTATTCCAATAAGTAAAGGATAAAAATAATAAATTTCACAAACTAGAAATGTGACTGGTCTCACAAAGTGGAACCTATTTTATTTAAATATTTTGAAATAAATAGCCCTAAAGCCATTTATTTTTGCTTATAGGTTTTAAATCTCTATTTATATAATTGATGACTATTTCAACAGATCTGGATCGAAGGTCTTTTTAAAGAATTGAATAAAAAAACGACATAATTAAAATTTATCTTTAATTGATAAATAACAAACATTTTTATGTAAGGTATTCATTTTTTTTACTGGTCCTAATCCCTTTCCTGTGATATAAAAATCAGTAGGCATGAATTTTGCATTGCTTATTCACATAAGATGAAATGAAATAATACAGTGTGGGAATTATGGGTATGAAGTTATCGGTTGGATTAAAAGTTGCAAATTCGTTGTCGCTTACGCCACAACTGCAACAAGCCATTCGATTACTGCAATTATCGAGTTTGGAGCTTGAGAAAGAAATTCAAATTCAACTTGATAGTAATCCTTTGCTTGAAAAAGTTGAAGAAGAGACACATGAAAGCCCTGAAAATGTAAAACAAGAACAACAAGAATATGAGCTTTCAGATTCTTTAAATGCCAACCACTTACCTGATGAACTGCCTGTAGATACAGATTGGGATGATGTCTATACCCATCAATCAACTGCAATGGAGCGCCCAGAATTTGAAGATCGTGAAGATAATCGTCATTCAGAAGCATCATTAAAAGAACATATGTTGGGGCAAGTCAATTTATTGCATTTTTCTCCAGTGGATAAATTGATTGCGTATTGCATTGTCGATGCTTTAGATGAAAAAGGATTTTTGGCTGCCGATATTGAAGAAATTGTTAGCTCAGTACAGCATCTACTACAACAAATGGATTATGACATTGAAGTTGAAGAGGATGAAGTTCTGGTTGTTTTAAAACATATTCAACGCTTAGAACCGATTGGTATTGGTGCTCGTAGTCTTGCAGAATGTCTTTTTGTGCAAATTGAGGCTTTAGCTACCACCACACTGTTTAGGAAAGAAGCGCTGATGTTGTTGAAACATTATGAGCTTTTGGTCAGTAATGACTTAAATAAACTGATTAAGCAAACGGGTTTAAATGCTGAGTTATTAAAGTCAGCAATTGATTTATTGAAAACCCTTAAACCTTATCCGGGTGCTGAATTTGAGCAAAAAGAATCAGATTATCAAATTCCAGATGTGGTGGTGTCCAAGAAAAATGACCATTGGTATGTTCAACTGAACCCAGATATTTTACCAAAACTTCGAATTAACTCATTTTATTCAGGCATGATTAAACGTGCTGATCAAAGTGATGATAATCAATATTTACGCAATCAAATGCTTGAAGCAAAAAACTTTATTAAAAGTGTCGATGAACGTCACAAAACTTTATTAAAAGTTGCAAGTTGCATTGTGCAACATCAACGTGAGTTTTTAGAAATCGGTGCTGAAGGAATGAAACCTTTGGTTTTGCGAGATGTTGCAGAAGAAGTGGAATTACATGAGTCAACAGTTTCCCGCGTCACCACCAATAAGTTTTTACTGACACCTCGTGGTCTATTTGAGCTGAAATATTTCTTTTCGAGTCACGTTGGAACCACTTCTGGAGGAGAAGCATCGTCGACGGCCATTCGAGCAAAAATCAAAAAGCTTGTTGCAGATGAAAACCCGCGTAAGCCGTTGTCAGACAATACAATTGCCAATTTATTAAAAGAAGAGGGGATTGATGTGGCACGACGGACAGTCGCAAAATATCGTGAATCGTTACATATTCCGTCTTCATCTGACCGAAAAGTGTTGATCTAAATTTTAAAGTGTGGCTATTCTAATTGTTCATTATGACGAAATAATGAATCGCTTTTTGTCTTTTGGAGTAACTTAAATGATTGCATGATATTGAGCACAGTTTCTTCCTTGGTGAATGCTGTCATGAGATCGTTTGGGTTATGACTTTCATATTCCTATATAAGGAGAGGGATAAAGCTATGCAAATTACAATCCGTGGACATCACTTAAGTATTACACCAGCAATAGAAGAAAATATTCGAGATCGATTTACCCAGATGACCAAGCATATTGATCAGGTCAATAGTATGCAGGTCAAGCTGAGTAAAGATCATCAATTGGATAAAAGATCAAAAAAAGGCAGTGCAAATCATATTGCTGAGGCAATTGTTCGTTTGCCGGGTATAGAGCTTTTCGCCCAAGCGAGCGCTGATGATATGTATAATGCGATTACAAAATTGACAGATAAATTAAAAAGGCAATTAGATAAGCATCGGAAAATGCAGTTGGATTATCAACCAATGGAAATTTTAGCGACATAAAATTGATATTTTAAAAGAGGTTGAAAAGACCTCTTTTTTTTATCTATATTTTTTGTACAAGTTAATGAATTATTTCGGTGAGTTATAGTAAAATATCCGGTTTTTACACTGTCAGTCCTATAAGAGGTCGATGCAATGAATAGTGAACAGCTCACTGAAATCTTAAAAGCAGCTTTTCCTGATGCTGAAGTTGCTGTCAGTGGACAAGCAGGTAAATTTGACCTCCGTATTGTCGACAATCAGTTTGAAGGGAAACGTCCTGTTCCTCGTCAACAAGCTGTTTACGCGCCACTTAATTCTTATATTGCCAGTGGTGAGGTACATGCGGTAACTATTCGTGCAATGACTAAAGAAGAATGGCGCAAAGCCAGTATGTTTGGAGCTTAAGCGTCAATGGATAAATTTGTCATTCAAGGTGGTGTAAAACTCGAAGGTGAAGTTCGTATTTCTGGTGCGAAAAATGCGGCTTTACCTTTATTGGCTGCAATGATTCTTGCAGATACACCGATTACATTAAAAAATGTTCCAGATCTAAAAGACGTTCGTACTTTAGTTAAGCTGATTGGTGGTTTAGGTATCACCATGAGTTATGAGGGCGAAACGGTTATCGCGGATACCTCTACACTGGATAATCAGTTTGCACCTTATGAACTGGTTAAAACCATGCGTGCATCTATTTTGGTGCTCGGGCCACTGTTGGCGCGCTATGGTAGTGCAAAAGTTTCACTTCCTGGTGGTTGTGCAATTGGTTCACGCCCTGTTGATCAGCATTTAAAAGCCTTAGAAGCTTTGGGTGCACAGATTGAGGTCGAAGCAGGTTATGTTCACGCCAAAGTGGATGGCCGTTTAAAAGGCGGTGAAGTCATCTTCGATATGGTGACTGTAGGTGGAACCGAAAATATTTTAACTGCTGCAGTATTGGCAGAGGGTGTTACAACAATTCGTAATGCTGCGCGCGAACCTGAAATTACAGACCTTGCACTAATGCTTATTAAAATGGGTGCAAAAATTGAAGGTTTAGACACAGATACCTTAGTGGTCACTGGTGTTGAAAGTCTCCATGGCTGTGAATATTCAGTGGTTGCTGACCGTATTGAAACCGGTTCATATTTGGCCGCGGCAGCAATTACGGGCGGTAAGGTAAAAACCACACATACTGACCCAAATCTTCTTGAATCTGTTTTAGATAAATTTGAAGAAATGGGTGCAGAAGTCACACGCGGTGAAGACTGGATCGAATTGGATATGCTGGGGAAACGTCCGAAGGCTGTCAGCTTCCGTACCTTGCCACATCCAGAATTCCCAACGGATATGCAAGCACAGATCATGGCGGTAAATGCCATTGGACGTGGTTTTGCAACAATTTCTGAAACGATTTTTGAAAATCGTTTTATGCATGTACCTGAGTTAGCTCGTATGGGCGCAAATATTCAGGTTGAAGGTAATGATGCTGTTGTGACAGGTGTGGAAAAATTATCTGCTGCACCTGTTATGGCAACTGACCTACGTGCTTCGTTTTCTTTAGTTTTGGCTGCTTTAGCTGCTGAAGGGGAAACCATCATCGATCGTATTTATCATATTGATCGTGGTTATGAAGATATCGAAGCAAAGTTACAAGGTCTAGGTGCCCAAATTAAGCGAGTGAGCGAGTAAGTTAATGAGCGATATGAGAAACGATGATCCTAACTTTGACGTAATGGGCAATTTTGATCATGGTTTAACTTTGGCATTGAGTAAAGGGCGTATTTTAAAAGAAACGTTGCCTTTACTTGAAACTGCTGGAATTAACTTATTGGAAGATCCTGATAAATCTCGTAAGTTAATTTTTCCAACCACACACAAATCCGTTCGTATTTTAATCTTGCGTGCTTCTGATGTGCCAACGTATGTTGAGAATGGCGCCGCGGATATTGGTGTAGCGGGTAAAGATGTGTTGATGGAACATGGCGCTCAAAATGTCTATGAACCATTAGATTTAAAGATTGCCAACTGTAAATTAATGACCGCTGGTAAAGTCGGTATGGTTCGTCCTAAAGGACGTTTAAAAATTGCCACCAAGTATGTAAATTTAACTCGCCAATATTATGCAAGCTTAGGTGAGCAAGTTGATGTGATTAAACTTTACGGCTCAATGGAATTAGCCCCATTGGTTGGTTTGGGTGATTATATTGTCGATGTGGTGGATACCGGAAATACTTTGCGTGCCAATGGTCTAGAGCCTTTGGAAGAAATCTGTAAAGTATCTTCGCGTTTAATTGTCAATAAAGCCAGCTTTAAGCGTAAGCAAACTTTATTAAATCCAATTCTTACTCAGCTTGAAAAAGCAGTAGAAGAACGTCAAAAGAACAATTAATTCATTTAGGTTTGATCGATAAAGATACCGTCTAATTTTAGGCGGTTTTTTTATGCAATTTATGTTAAAAAATAACCATCCATGATTTAAAAAAAAGAGTTTATGAAAACACCTGAACAGCGCAAAGAACAATCTATTTTAAAACTTAAAAAGTATTCAATTCCTTATATTGACTGGTTACCTGTGATCGAAGCTGCTGAAGACGTGCAAGCGCGCAGTGCAGAACAGATTGCAAAACGTGCGATTGCTTGTTTATGGGTGATTCAAGTCGCTTGTGATCTGAATAATGATCAATATGATGATGAAACACAGCTATTTGTATTTGATATTTTGAAGAAAATGCAGGTGCTAGATGCTTTAACCGAGAAAGAACAGGCAATTTTAAAGCGTGAGGCTTCAGCACAAGATATCATCAATATGGTGTGGAAATATGAAGCCTATTGGGTATTGTTATGGGCTTTGGGGATTGTGGATGAGCTGAGTTATCCAGCAGATATCGTTGATTGTGATTTTGCCATTCAGGCTGTATCGTCGTGCGATAGCTTTGCAGAATTTATGGCTAAAGTACAGTTGCGGGATAGCGAAGAAATTTTAGATCAGGCTGATTTAATTTATCGTTATGATTGGGCATGTGTAAATGCGCGTTTAAAGCAACATGATGCACCTGAAAATTTAAATTCATCTATTGTTGTGGAACGGCATGGTGCATTGAACTGGCTGATTCAGACAGATAGTGATTGGGATCACCCAGATGTGAGCACCTAAATAAAAGTTTGCTGTGTCAAAAGTGATTTGCAATCAAACTTTCCTATTAAAGTAAGTTGAAATGTTGCTGTGATGTTGCCCACAAGATACTCAAAACAAGGTAAACTAAATCTTTCCTAAACAACCTTGTGGGTAAATTGATGCGACGTTTATCGACTCAAGAGCAGAACTTTAAACAAGTCTTTGCTGACTTGTTAGCTTTTGAAACAGTGAGTGATCCTGAGCTTTTAAAAACAGTAGACCAAATTATTGCAGATGTACGCCAACATGGTGATGCACATGTACTTAAACTCACTCAACAGTTCGATCGACATCCAGCGCATCAATTTTCAGATTTAGAACTGACACAAGAACAACTTAAAGTTGCATTTGAGGGGTTAACCGTAGAAGTACGTGAAGCTTTGGAATTGGCGGCCAATCGTGTTCGCTCATTCCATCAGGCTCAAAAACAAGACGGTTGGTCTTATGTGGATGAATTAGGAAATACCCTGGGTCAAAAAGTCACCCCTTTAGACCGTGTTGGTATTTACGTTCCAGGTGGTTTAGCTTCTTATCCGTCCTCTGTGCTGATGAATGCTTTACCCGCGCATGTGGCTGGGGTAGCAGAAATTATTATGGTGGTACCTGCGCCAAATGGTGATTTAAATCCTTTGGTATTGGCAGCTGCTTATTTAGCAGGTGTAAGTCGTGTGTTTACGATTGGCGGTGCGCAAGCAGTTGCCGCACTGGCTTATGGAACAGAAACAATTCCAGCAGTGGATAAAATTACAGGACCAGGTAACCGTTTCGTTGCTGCGGCAAAACGGGCTGTTTTTGGTCAAGTCGGTATTGACATGATTGCAGGGCCTTCTGAAATTTTGGTTTATGCAGAAGGTCACAATGACCCGAAATGGTTGGCGATGGATGTTTTGTCACAAGCTGAACATGATACGGTGGCGCAAGCGATTTTTATTACGCCTGATGAACAGCTGTTAAATGATGTCGAGCAAGCCATTGAAGAACATTTGGCTGCACTACCCAAAGCTGAAATTGCACGAACTTCGATTGCAAATCGTGGTGCTTTGGTCTTGGTTAAAGATCGTCAAGAAGCCATTGATTTGATTAATCAAGTTGCGCCTGAGCATTTGGAATTGTGCTTAGATGACGCTGAGCAGATGTCAGAAAGTATTCGCCATGCAGGTGCAATCTTTATGGGGCGCTATACACCAGAAGCGATTGGTGATTATTGTGCGGGACCTAACCATGTCCTACCTACTTCTGGTACAGCACGCTTTTCATCACCTTTAGGTGTTTATGATTTTCAAAAACGTTCAAGTTTGATTATGTGTTCTGAGCAAGGGGTAAAATCGCTTGCCAAGGCCGCAGATATTCTTGCACAACAAGAAAATTTAGATGCGCATGCCCGATCAGCAAGATATCGTTATCAATAATTCACCAATGGCCCAGTATCCGTAAAAAATCCTTCTCCCTGAGGGAGAAGGTGAGGATGAGGGGATAAAAATTTAACTGACTTAGTTTGGGGATTCTATTGAAATACCCAAACCCTCTCCTAGCGTGAGAGCGCTTATATAAAGTAAGTCAAGTGAGAAAAAATACGAGATAAAAATGCCAAATATTAGCCCTGAGCAAATGCGTTTTTGGAGCCCTGAAGTACGTGAGTTAGAACCGTATGTCCCAGGTGAGCAGCCTAAAATCCAAAACTTATTAAAACTGAATACCAATGAAAACCCATATCCACCATCGCCAAAAGTGGTTGCAGCGGTTCAGTCTGTACTTATAGATTCAGCAGATGTATTGCGACTTTATCCAGATCCAGATGCATCGGCACTCAAACAAGCGATTGCGAAACAACAACATGTAGATGTCGCAAATGTTTTTGTTGGTAATGGGTCAGATGAAGTTTTAGCTCATATTTTTAAAGCATTTTTTGTTCAAGATAAGCCGATTCTATATCCGGATATTACCTATAGCTTTTATCCTGTTTATAGTCAGTTTTTTGGAATTTCAACCCAAACTAAAATATTGCCTTTAAATGATGATTTTGAAATTGATGTGGCTGATTATAAACAGCCGAATGGTGGGATTATCATTACCAACCCCAACGCACCAACCAGTATTGCATTGGGGCTGTCGGCAATTGAACAGGTCTTGCAAGCCAATCCTGATTCGGTGGTTGTGATTGATGAAGCATATGTGGATTTTGGTGCTGAGTCAGCTGTAAGTCTGGTTGAAAAATACGAAAACTTAGTGGTTTGCCAAACGACTTCAAAATCTCGTTCTTTGGCAGGTTTACGCGTTGGTTTTGCAATTGCACAGCCACATTTGATTGCAGCATTGGAAGCTGTTAAAAATAGTTTTAACTCCTATCCAATTGATCGTTTTGCAATAGCTGCAGCTGTCGCATCATTTGAAGATCAAGAATACTTTGTAGCACAATGTCAAAAAGTCATTGTGAGCCGTGACAAACTGGTGGCAGATTTAGCGGCGCTTGGGTTTAACGTATTACCATCTTCAGCCAACTTTATTTTTGCGTGTTTACCCTCAAAAGATGCTGGTGAACTGGCAAAAGCATTGCGTGAACGTGGCATTATTGTTCGATATTTTAATAAGCCACGGATTGATCAATTCTTACGTATCACTATTGGTACAGATGAACAAAACCAACGCCTTGTTGATACATTAAAGCATGAGATTTTAGTCTAGGATTCATGTTGAGGTTGATGCCATGTATTGAGTAAATCAAGCATGGCATCAACTTTATCAAAACATTCCTGATATTCTGCATCACAATCTGAAGCGATGGTGATTCCACCACCTGCCCATAATGACACTTCATCTTGATATTTTTGAATTGAACGAATCAAAATGTTCCAAGAACCGGTTCCATCAAAATTAAAATAGCCCAGTGATCCGCAATAAGCGCCTCTTGGTGCACTTTCGAGTTCTTCAATAATTTGCATCGCACGAATTTTGGGTGCACCAGTAATTGAACCGCCTGGCAATGCTGTAAATAAGACCTCAAATGGATTGACATCTGGTTTTAGGATGGCAGTCACCTCACTCACCATATGATGTACTTGGTTAAAAGATTCAATATTAAACAGTTTTGGGGTTTTTACTGAGCCAGTTTCAGCATAGATACTTAGATCATTGCGTAATAAGTCCACAATCATGACATTCTCTGCTTGATCTTTTTTAGATTGAATCAAAGCATTTTTTGATTGCGCATCTAAAGTTGGATCATCATAACGAGGCATTGTCCCTTTTATGGGTTTGGTGATAATTTTACGATCAGCTTCGAAATCAATAAATAACTCAGGTGAGCAACTCAGTAATTCAAAATCATTGATTTTTAAATAACCCGAATATGGGGCATCTGTGAGTTTCCAAAACTTTTCAGCGGTATCTAAAAGTGAACCGTGTGCCTTTGCAGTGAATTCCTGAGTTAAATTAATTTGATAGCAATCACCCGCTTTTATATATTCTTGGACTTGTGTAAATGCTTGATCATATTGTGGCTTTGTCCACGTCGCAGTACAGTTTGATACAAGTTTAAAGCTTTGATTTTGTGTGACTGGTCTGGTTAATAAATCTTGTATAAAGTTGAAAAACTCTTCTGCACAGGCTTCTAAACTATAAAAAAAGAATTGCTCATTTTCTCGTTTGATAAATGTTTTATAAACACCCATGTAAAAATTAGGCTGAGATTTGGTTTGAGCATCAACATATTGCTGACTGGCATAGTTATAGTCAATAAAACCCATATATCCACCCTGAAAACTATGCTGTTTCGTGGCTGATTGGGCTGTGAAGTTAAAGAAGTGATTTAAATGAAGATCGCTTTTATCTTTTTGATAATGGGTAAAATGATTTCTTGTATAACGATAAAGTTTTTGTTGGATTGAGATACAGTATTGTTCAGGTGAAAAAGCAATAATATCGTCACCCGCGTTTTTTAAATAGATACAACCGAATAATGAGTCAATACGGTGTAATAAATCTGTAGTGCTATTTGATGAAAAATCTAATAACTTCCGAAACATAGGGAGGATTAACTCAAGTGCGAAAAAGGTTTATAAAGCACTATTCTACCTGAAAATAGTACTTATAAAAGTGTTTACCGTTTATCGGTTTAATTGGGTTTTTGATAAACAGCAGTTGAACAAAAAGTAACATACCGTTAATTTAAAAGGGCAAAACGGACTACTCATGGATTGGTGTTCTAAGTTGTAAAACAACTAAAAACAACAGGGAACTATGGAGAGTGGTTAAAAATGAAAAAAAATGCTCTTGGGAGAGTACAGATTATGAAATTATTTACTAAACTTGCTTTAGTTTCTGCAGTGGCTATGAGTTCAAACGCAATGGCGATGCAAGCAATGGATGATGCAGCGCTAAGTGCAACAACTGGTCAGGATGGTATCAGTATTGGTATCGATGCATCTAAAGTTGAAATTGCAAAATTACATGTTTTTGATGGTGATGGTTTAGCAGTAAATCCAACGACTGGTGGTACAGGTAAAGCAGGTGCGATTACTTTAAATAATGTAGTTGTAACTAAAACAGGTACAGGTAACTTAGCAGACTTGGTTATTGATACTGACGGTGGTGCTACCGCTGGTGCTACTGGTACACCATTCTTAAACGTTGCAGCTGCAATTAGTGCATTGAAAATCGAATTAGGTAAAATTGAAGTAAACAATGTCACGGGTTCAGCAGGTGCATATAAACCTGATGCTGGATCAGCTGAGATTTTAAGTGGCTTGACTGTGAATGTAGGTGCGACTACTGCAAATATTCAATTGGGTAATACGCCTCAAGGTGCAATGATTAAATTGAATGGTTCGATGATTGGTGGTTTATCAATCAGTAACTTGGCCTTGAAAGATGCTTCTGCTGCGGGTGGTGGTTATATCGTATTGGGTGGTATTAAAGTGACTGACAGTGGTTCTGAAAATTTGGCTTTAGATGCTGATGTTGCTGTTACAACGAAAGGTTTGGCTGTAACTGCAATGAAAAGCACAACAGGTACAGATATTTACCTAACTAAAGTTGTATTGGGTGGTGGTACTGGCTTTGTTCCAGGTACGCCTGGAACTGCTGGTACTGGAACAGGTTCTGCTTCAATTGGTGATGTTGCGATTACAGGTATGAAATTCTATAACGGTGGTTCAGCAACGCCAAATGGTGTAAAACTGACGATTTCTGGTCATTAAGTCTAGAATTGAATTTCAGAAAAAACGCATGCAAAGCATGCGTTTTTTTTTACAAAAAACCGAGTAAAAAGCGACAAAAGTTGAAAAAAAGACTGTTTTTTTTTTCAAAAAACGTTATCTTCATAAACACAGGGACGTAGAGTGTTCACTCTAAAAATAAAATCAGCACTTTAGGCAAAATACTGCCGACACTTGATAGTTAAAATTATGATAGAAATTACTTTAGGTTCGGCATTAATGTATTATTTTGCCAACCACGCCTTAGATGTGAAGCCCAAGCCAAAGGATGCGATTTACTATACTGAGCTTGCGGATTCTAGAGAAAAATCATTCGGACGTAATCATCGTGAAATGGTGCATGTTAAACCAGCCTTGGAAAATCAATTCCGTGGCATTGTACGTCAAGGCTATGACTATAGCTGTGGTTCCGCTGCGTTAACAACACTGTTAAATGGCTATGTTGGGACAAATTTAACTGAACAGCAAACCATGGAAGGCTTATTACGATTTGGAGAATATAACCGCATTATTGAGCGACGAAGTTTTTCATTGCTGGATATGAAGCGTTTTGTTGCTGCAATTGGATATGAAAGTGGTGGCTATAGAGGCGAGTTCACAGATCTAATCAATCAAAATCAACCAGTGATTGTGCCAATTTCTTATGCAGGTTTTAAACATTTTGTTGTATTTAAAGCTTATAAAGATGGGCGTGTTTATGTGGCAGATCCAGCCTTGGGGAATATTAGTTTTGATCAAGAACGATTTAAGCAAATTTGGGAAAATAACACCTTATTTGTGATCAATGCACCAAAAGATCAACAACGTAACCTGTTGGCTCTACAAGATGCGGATATGCGTCATGTAGATGATGCGACAATCAACCGTTATGCCTTAGTTGAAGCGCAATATTCAACCGATTATACCAATAAATTAGCAGATAGGGGCTCAACAATGCGTAAGGTGATTGACCAAGATATCAAGTCTGCGACATACAATCAGCCAATTACATCTTATATGCGACTCTATTATAAACGTAAGTAGAAGATGGATTAAAAAATTACATAATTGAATTGGATTCTTGGGAATAGGAAGAATATGAATAATCAGTGGATGAAACCGACTTTACTTGCAGTGAGTATTCAGTTTGCGATTGGAAGTTTATATGCAGCTGAAACAGAGGCAAGTGCGGATGTAGTAGCAGATCAGGCTACGAGTACAGACAATGCCAGTTCTGCAAACATCAATCAAACAGCTCCAGTTGCAAATGTGGCGCAAGTTACAGAAGATGTAACAATTAATAAAGATGAAACAAAATCTTTAGCACCTAAACCAGGCACGCAAGCTGCAGAAGCATTACAGAAGAAAGAAGGCGATGCTTCTCAAGAGACCAACTTACAAGAAGTTTTTACATCCAATGAACGTCAATACTCTTTAATCAAAAAGGGTGAGTTCTCCACTTTTTATGATTTAGATTATTCCTACTATCGTGATTCGCAGTTAAATTTAGGAATTAATGAAGGCACAGCTTATCAACTCCGTGTTGATGAGGATGCCAGCCATACCATCAGTAATACTTTTACTGCACAGTACGGGATACGTGATAATTTAACCTTTACCGCATCTATTCCATTTATTGCCAAATCAGATAGCTTAAAAGATGCCACGGCTGCGGGCCTAGGGGATATTAACTTTGGTGCACGTTGGGAACCTTTCCCGCTGAAAGCAGGGCGTTTACCACTTATTTTATTTGGTAGCTTATCGACCAAGACAGGTGATAGTCCATATGAGATAAACCCAGAAAAAGACCTTTCAACAGGTAAAGGCTATTATTCTGTAGGTGTTGGCGCAAGTACCCGTAAATATATCGACCCTGTTGTACTGTTTGCATCGGTTTCTGCCAATTATGGATTCAAAGAAACAGGCTTGAATCAAGTCCGTGGTGGGGGTAATGCCAATGGTCAAGGTGGACAACAACTTGGTCAGCGAGTTTTAGAAGAATTCGATCCAGGTATGACCGGTGGTTTCTCTTTTGGTTTTGCTTATTCATTTAACTATGATGTTTCGATGACCATGTCATATCAACAATCATTCAATATGAATACTTCATTTACATATAAGCCATATCCTGGGGCAACGAATCAAAATCCAGAGAAATATAAAGCAGCTGATCAATCCAGCGGGATGTTTTCAATTGCTTTAGGGGTACGTGTCAATCCAGATACCATCGTCAATGGTACCTTGGGGATCGGCTTAACTGAAGACTCACCAGATATTTCACTCGGCTTATCTTTCCCATTGGATATTTTAGGCTTTGGTAAGAAGAAAGCGAACTAAGGAAGTGTAAAGTATGAAAAACATACGTTTGCGCCCATTAGTTACAGCGATTTTATTAACAGGGTGCTCAACTCAAGTATTTGCGGCGTTAGGACTCAACCTATCGGTAGATATACGTTCACTAACCATGGGGAATGCAGTGACTGCAGATCCGCCTGGGATTAGTGCGATTCATTTTAATCCAGCAGCATTAACTAAACTCAAAGGCTTACAAACTGACGTACAAGGGATTGTTGCAAACTTTGATATACAACGTGAGTTTTCTGCTCCACCTGGCTATAACGTATTTGGTTATTCTGATGATCCACTGATTTGTAATGATGCACCAGATAATCCTTCGGGTCTTTGTACAGATTATAAAGACTCAGTGCGTGGCGATGTAGAGTACGCAAGTTTATATGTACCTATTCTAAAAAAGATCGTGGATTTGGGACCTGGCTGGCCAGTTTTAGCGCCAACGGGGGGGATTTCCTATAATCCACCAGGCTCAAAATTGACCTATGCAACTGCAGTATATGCACCCATGGTGGCAGGTTTTGGCTCAGAAGATGGTAACCCTGGTAACTATATGGGACAACAAGTTGCCATTGAACGTATAACCTATTTGTCTCCATCTATTGCATACCAAGTCAATGATGAATTGTCCATTGGTGCTTCGATCGGGATGTCATACAACGCAATGGCATTAAAAACCGATCTAAGATTTCCAAATGAAATGATTGGTGTTCTACGATTAATCGATGAGTCGGTTTGTGGGCCTTTCCGAAATAACTCGAATGTGATTACGGATCTCATATTATTTGGTATTTGTAATGCAGATGAAGGCATGAATCCGTTTGGTCAATTTGGCAAAATGCAAGTTGGCCTTGAGCAGAGTTTAAGTCCAAGTTATAACTTAGGTTTAATGTGGGAACCTACGGAAAATTTCGGTTTTGGTATGGTGTATCAAAGCTCAGCTAAAATGCGTATGAAAGGTAAATATTTTATCGATAATGCCAATGCGCCGCGAGAGCTTATAAAAGGCTTGAACTCTTCAGCAACAGGACAAATTCTTGCGGCAATTTTAGATTTTCCAGGCTCTATCCCGCCAACTGAATCAGGTTTAATTTCAATGGATTTGGAATATCCCGCCCATTTCCAAACCGGTATAAAATATAAGGTTTTACCTGATTTACAGATAAACTTTGATGTGGGTTGGACCGACTTTAAAGCATGGGAAAAATTTCAGTTTGAGTTTGACCGACAAATTTCAGCATTAAGAATAGCCAAATTATTATCCAATCAAGTCACAAATACTTCATTGGCTTTACCGTTAGGCTTTCAATCACCGTGGAGCTGGGGAGTTGGTGTTGAGTATTCAGCAAACGATCGTTTAAAGCTTCGTGCAGGTTATGAGCCTCGTGCCAGTGCGATTCCAGATAATAAACGTAATACCATGGTGCCGATCAACAATGCACAATTATTTGGTTTAGGTTTAGGTTATCGTTTTGATGAAGATACTGATATTGATTTATCAATCGGTTTCTTGCGTAGCCGAGATAACATCCCTGCAAACACCAGTGATATGGCGAATAAAACAGGGGTAGATAACGTTCTATTAAACCCATATGCTGGTTTAAATGTAAAAACCAATACAAAAGTTACAATTCTAGGGCTTAACTACAGAACGAGATGGTAATGCTTTTGAACGTTGATAAAAAAACAGTCGTAACCTCTTTGTGGCTAGGATTAGCTTTTAGTCTAGCCACATCAATTTCTTATGCTGCCAATTTTTATACAATTATTGGCCCTGATGGACATCCAATGATTGTTCAGAAACCTGAAGCAGCTCCAAAAGTAGATGTAAAGCAAAAAAATAAACCAGTACAAGAAGTTAAGTCAATACAACAAACTCAACAAAGACAAGAGACTCAAGCCGCCAAGCCTAATGTACCAGTAATAGAAGCTCCAGCCATAGTTAAACAAAGTCAAAAAGAGAGTGTGCCTAAAAATACGCCATCAGCGGTTATTACTGCTCAGCCTGCGCGTCAATCTGCTTTAATGGAGCATAAAGCTAAAGCTCAAAGCCCTGTTCAGATACAAGATCAGCCTTTACCATTAGCGTCACAGATGATAGTACCTCAGCTTGTTGTGGAAAAACCTCCACAGCAGCTTGCGGATATTACTCAACAAACCAATAAGGTTGAGAAACTAGAGAAAATAACGCCAGCAGACCAGAATACAGTCAAGACCAATAAAGAAATTGTGCCGAAAAGTGCTCAAACGATAGAGGATCAGTATTTTACGGTTATTGATGGTGAAAAATATGTCAATAATGAGTATTTAGAAGATCGAGAATTCAATTTAGAAGGTAAAAAAAGATTTTATATGACACCAGAGATCGGCGCTGTGCATGGACGTTATGAAACCATTGAGCGGCAAAAAGGCTTAAGTGCGAGCCTTTTAAATAGTATTCGCGGAAATTCAGAATCGAAAGAAAAAAAGCCAGTTGTTTTATCTTCAACCTACTTTCGTTTACCTAAAGATGAAGTTGTTCATAATTTAGAACAAGCGTGCTTTTCTGGTAAAAAAATAATCAAAGCAAAAGATTTATCCATAAAAAATCAAGAAGTTGGTTTATGGCCAGTTGCTCCAATCAAAGAGACCTTTGCTTATGAAGTGGTGAAACTAGATTCTCAAGTGCAAAATATTTTATTAACATCGTATGCATCCTCTTCAAAGCTTCAAAGTTATTATTGGCCTTTAGTGGTATTTTTAGATGGACAAGGCTGTGTCCTCGAAGGTGTGAGCGGTTTTAAAAATGAAGAATCCCACGACAATAATTTACAATATGCGGCTATGGAAGGCGTTTTAAGAAAACCTGATCAGGCTGTATATCTATTTTTAACACCACTATCCTCAGCATTAGATGTTGAAAATAAACAATTAACAAATCATGGACAAATTAAGCTGAGTGTAATTCAGTAAGGATGAAGATATGAAAAAAAGATTATTCGCCCCTTTGGTTTTAACGAGTTTAGGCTTAGCGCTTGCAGGATGTGGTGGTGAAAGTGCGACAGTCAATGAAGACCCATATAAAGGTATTCCGACCTATTCAAATGGTTGTGATGCAGATTCCACAGAAAAATGTTTAGGTTTTTATGTTGACTATCCTGTAGATGGTTTAAATTTTGATTGTAGTACAGATACCAGAAATCATTATGTGACTAAACTAGAAGGTGGTTTAGCACTTGGTGGCTGTTTAATTGGTGATAAAGCAAAATTTTATATAAAAGGCTCTCAATCGGAAAGAAAAATTGTTTTAGGCGACGTTGACTTGGCAAAAATTCGTCCTTTGAAAATTCGAGGTCAACCTGCTGCAATCGGTTTGATTGATATTGCAAGTGCCATGACGGGTAAAGAACCAACCAGTATGACCATGAGTGATGATACATTCAAGGTGATGGTTGGGTTGGTTCGCGTTTTCCAAGCGATTGGGTTGGAGCAAGATGCTAATCAGGTTGGAGATATTCAACCGATTGAGTTAACAGATAATATTAAAAATAATTTAAAAACAGTCAATGCGGATATTGGGGTGGCTGATTTTATTAATGGCAGTTATGTTGAGAAATTAAAACCGTGGGTCAATATTGAAGCGGTCGATCAAGCTTCGGCAGTCGCGACGGCGCAACGCTTGGTTCAACAGTCGTTGGTTAATATTTATTCGACAAACTTCCTTATTTTCAGTGGTGCAAATGTTGATATTCAGGGCTTTACTGGTAAAAGTGAATTAAGTACCAAGAATGAATCTATTGCCAATATGTATTTAGTCACTGATCGTCAAGGTTATACCTCAGGCTATGCAATGCAATGGGTAGGTGTACCTCAAAAAGTAGAAGGCAGTACAATTGCTGACTCTCTGTTAAAGTTTTTATTGCTTAATCAGGTTGTTCCACAAAAACTCAATGTAAATGGTCAACAAGGTTGGATCAACCCATTAACCCGTAAAATTACCTCTCCGCTTGTATTTAAAAAAGATCAAAGCTCAATGGATAAACTTGAGATTTTTCAGGGTGCTTTGCTGAACAATACCAATGTTGCTGGTACTGAATATATGTATAAGCGAACAACAGGCGCAACAGCAGCACCGACAGATCCAACGGTATATGGGAAATGGCGTCAAACTTTAAATGGGGATCAGCTTTCTGGTGGAATTGATATCTATAAAACCAATCCCGCCAATTATTTAGATCGAAAAGTTTTTCTGACCAAAAATACAGTGAAAACTGGTGAAAAATATTACTTCCCACTTTATGCGAATATTACATTTACCTTTGACAACAAAGAAGTTAATCCAAATACGCAAACACTTGGTATTGTGATTGATGAAAATGGAGATATTCGTACCAATTTAGGTAAAAATAGTTCTTTAAGTTCAGATACATGTGCTGATGTAGATCCAAGCACTTATATTGACAAAGAAACGGGTGTACAACAATATCGTATTGGTACCACAGGTACAGCCTATATTAATGGCAATGTTGAAAAGTCAATTACACTCCGTATGATTTTAGCCAATCCTGTATTTAGTAATCTTGATGGTGCATTAGCCGGTTTAAATGAAACATTAATCATTACGCCAACCAGTGGTTCATCTAATGATGAATTAGCTAATGCTTCGGTTTCTTCTGGCGGTATACGTTTAAACCTTCAGAGATTAATCAATGAGCAAAATACCACCAGTGGTGTCAATATTACCAGTTGGGATGGGGATAAAACGATTACTGCAACATGGGTGAATTTACATGCAGTTTATCAGTCAATTTATAACAATATAGAGGCCAACAAGGATAAGATTACACCTGAACAGAAAGAGTTAGCGAAGCGTTTATCAGGGACTTTAACTGTAAGCTTACCGCAGTGTTATACCATTAAAACCAAGTAATTTATGTTAATTTAAAAAACCTCAATTCAAATCGCTTGAATTGAGGTTTTTTGTACTCATATTTTTAATGCTCAACCATTGCTCGAAGCAATATCTATTTGCGATTATCCTGTCTGATCTAATCGGGTACCCAATGTTTCAAGATGCATTGGAAATGTATTGGTTTTTCGGTCTTCAAAATAATGTCTTAACGTGCGTTCTACACTTGGAAAAGCTAAATCGTTCCAAGGAATCTCATGCTCTTCAAATAAACGACTTTCAATGGTTTCTTCACCTGCACCAAATACACCATCTTTTATTTGTGTTTTAAATAAAACATAAACTTGTCCAATACGTGGAATATTATACATGCAGTAAAGCTGTTCAATCTCAACCTCAGCTTCTGATTCTTCACGTGTTTCGCGTGCTGCACCTTGTTCCATGGTTTCAAAAAGTTCCATATAACCAGCAGGTAAGGTCCATAGTCCATAGCGTGGTTCTATTGCACGACGACAAAGTAAAACTTTATTTTCCCAGATCGCCAAAGCACCACAAATCACTTTAGGGTTAACATAATGAATGGTGCCGCAGTGTGTACAAACTTTACGGATTTTTTGATCACCTAAAGGAATTTTTTCTATGGTTGGATGACCACAAGCACTGCAAAAACTCATAAGCTTCATTAAAAATGTGAGATAACTCAGCATAACTGAAAAATTCTACTTTCGCATCATTTATAGCCTTATCGATAAAATTTCCTATATGATAGAACGAGAACAAAAAAGATAGAGTGAGATCAATGAAGGATGATGAGCTAACCCAAGTATTGCAAAATCGATTACGTTTTGGCAAAAGAACTTATGCCGCCAATGCCGCAGTGCTCATTGCAATTACTCAAGAAGCTGATCCTAAAATTTTACTGACCAGACGTTCTGCTTATTTATCAAATCATGCAGGAGAGGTTTCTTTTCCAGGTGGAAAGCGTGACCCAAATGATACCAGTAATATCGTTGTGGCTTTGCGAGAGGCATGGGAAGAAACCGCACTCAATCCCTTTGATGTCAAGCTGATTGGTGATTTACCCATGGAACGGGCGAAAAGTGGATTGACAGTAAAACCTGTAGTTGGATTAATTCCTCCAGATATTCAGTTGATTGCTCAGCCGAGTGAAATTGATCGTATATTTTATGCACCGATTAAAAAAATGATGGAATCACAGCCTATTCCTTATGAGGTGCGTTTGGCACATCAATCGGTATATTTTCCCAGCCTAAGAATTGAAAACGAAATCATTTGGGGGCTAACCGCCAGAATTCTGATTTCGTTATTTAAATATGGTTTGGATTATCAAAAAAACTGGCCGTTTTTATTGAACTCGCCATCTTTTAAATCACAGATATTCAATAAAAAATAATGCTGAAAAGCTATGATCAAAACCAATGCTCTTAAAATATCTCAAAGGAATGTAATACCATGATGTATAAATTTAAAGGTTTTGTGCCAAAAGCGTTGCATGCACCTTTTGATGGTTGGATTGCGGATAATGCGACGGTGATTGGTCAGGTCGAACTGGGGCAACAAGTTAGTGTCTGGTTTGGTGCAGTCATTCGTGCTGACAATGCCAAAATTCATATTGGGAATTTTAGTAATGTTCAAGAAAATGCCGTTTTACATACAGATACAGGGATTGAATTAACCGTTGGCGATTATGTAACCATTGGGCATCAAGCCATGTTACATGGTTGTACGATAGGCGATAACAGTCTAATTGGTATTAACGCCGTGATTTTAAATCATGCTGTGATTGGTAAAAATTGTATCATCGGTGCAAATAGTTTGATTCCAGAAGGTAAAGTTATTCCTGATAATTCCTTGGTGGTGGGTTCACCGGGTAAAGTCGTGCGAACTTTGGATGAGAATGCAGAGAATTTATTAAAAATTAGTGCTTTGCACTATGCGTCTCATTACAAGAATTTTATTGATTTAGAAGAATTTAAATTTGATTAAAGTCGTGGTTTTAAAATTATCACTTAAATGCCAAGAACAATGTCTTGGCATTTTTTGCAGATGATTTTGATCTAATGGATTTTATCTGACTGGCTTTAACTCTAAGCCCTCGCGCTATTGAAATGAGTGGAGTATCATAGGCAGCATTTTTAACACAGTAAGGTTGTGCATGAAATTGCTGGCATTGGAAACTGCCAATGAGCAGTGTTCCGTTTCGATTGTTGATGAAACTCAAACACTCTATTTTCAACTTGATACGCGAGCAAAAGCACAAACTCAAACCATTTTGCCGATGATTGAGCAAGGTTTTGAGCAAAATCAAATCTCCAGTAAAGACTTGACTGCAATTGCATTTAGCCGTGGGCCGGGTTCATTTAGTGGTGTACGTATCAATGCCGCAGTAACTCAAGCTTTAGCCTGGGCAAATGATATTCCTGTGATTCCAGTTTCAACCTTGCAAGCGTTGGCGCAAGCTGCTTATCAGCAAGCCCAATTGACTGAAGTCACCGCAGTTTTAGATGCACGTATGCAAGAAGTTTATATGGCAAGTTTTAAGCTTGACCAAAATAACATTATGCAACTTGTAGACGAAGAAAAATTATTAGACTATCAACACGCTGCAGAATATCAAAAATATACCTTGATCGGTTCAGGTTCAGCTTTGGTGAATGTAGAGGCAATTGCATTTCAACAGATTACTGCTTCCGCTAATGATATCGCCACAATTGCGCGTCAAAATGCACTGCAAAAGCAATGGTTGAGTGCAGAACAAGCTTTACCTGTGTATTTACGTGATAATGCATGGAAGAAAATTCCAGAACAAGGTAAACCATAATCGTTTTTCGCTTTAATTTTTAGGATTTCACAATGGATCTTTTACTGCTACTCAAAGCAGCCATTATGGGTATTGTTGAAGGTATTACCGAATTCTTACCTATCTCAAGTACAGGGCATTTAATTCTTGCATCTGAATTAATGAATTTCTGGACCAAAGAAAAAAGTGACTTATTTGTCGTTGCTATTCAAATGGGCGCAATCGCTGCGGTGATTTATGAGTATTGGGGCAAGCTTTGGGGTGCAGCAATTGGTTTGTTTTCAGGTGAACCGAAAGGGCGTCATCTTGGGATCAGTATTATTGCAGCTTCAATTCCAATTATGCTAGTTGGCTTAACTTTTGGTGATATCGTAAAAGAGCTGTTGTTTAATGATATTTCTGTGGCGATTGGTTTAATCGTCGGTGGTTTAATCATTTGGTGGGTTGAAAAAAATCCACCAAAAGTCAATGCGGTGGAAGTGGAAAATATCTCGATTAAAGAAGCGATTTATATTGGTTTAATTCAGGTATTGGCGCTTATTCCAGGGACTTCACGTTCAGGTGCTACCATTATTGGCGGCATGATGCTGGGCGTATCGCGTAAGGCTGCAACAGAATTTTCGTTCTTCCTCGGTATACCAGTCATTGTTGGTGCGGGCTTATTAGATCTTTTTAAAAATTATCATATTTATGAAACAACACAAGATTGGACCGTGTTTTTTGTAGGTCTTATCGTTTCTTTTGTTTCTGCTTTAATTTTGATCCGTATTTTGGTGGCTTATGTTTCTAAGCGTGATTTCATGGTCTTTGCTTGGTATCGTATTGCTTCAGGTTTGTTGATTTTATTGTTTGCATTAACAGGTTGGAAATTATGGTAAGCGAAATTCGCTTATTTACTGAGTCCACATTTTTTGAGAAAGCACAGTCCTACCAAACTGTGCTTTCTTTACGTGGTGTCGTGGTAAACATTGCAACAATTGAAAAACTCAATGCGCGGTTTTTAAGACTGAACCCTGAACTTGCCTTGTGTGTTGATGAACAAGGGTTAAGTCTGTGTGCCAATGGCATGAAAATGCAACCTGATTGGAAAGCGGAGATTCCACGTTTAAAACGTGCGAGTTTAAAATCTGAAATGATTGCACGGGCATGTAATATTTCAGAAAAACCAAACTTAATTGATGCAACTGCTGGTCTAGGACATGACACATTATTGATGGCACACTTAGGGGCGAAAGTAACGCTGATCGAACGTCATCCAATTTTATTTACCCTATTGGAAGATTCAAAAAAACAATTGGAAAATGATCCATTTTTAGCCAAAGTTGTTGAGCGTATTGATTTGGTTTTTTCTGATTCAGCTGAATATTTACAACAATTGATCATCACGCACCAAACTGTCGATGTTGTTTATTTAGATCCGATGTTTCCGCAACGGGATCAAAATCAGCAAGCCATTAAAAAACAGGCGCAAGTGAAAAAGCAAATGCAGCTATTACACATGCTTTTACCTGAAGATGGTGAAATGGATTTAGGCGATCATCTTTTAGTCTTAGCACGGCAAATTGCCAAGCGAGTTGTGGTAAAACGTCCTAGACTGGCTGTATTTTTAAATGATCAGGCAACCGATCATCAATGGCAAGGTGATGCTTGTCGTTTTGATGCCTATTTTAACAGCAATCTTATTGAGTAATTTGGTAACTGTTTCAATAATAGTCGAATTATTGATATATAGTTAAATCAAACATTGATAATTTTTTAGCCAAGCCTAAACTAGATAGGCTGATTGAAGCCACTGCCTTAACAGAATCTTTATGATAGATCTTAAACCCTCGATTAACTTTTGGCATGATTTGAAAAGTAACCAACGTGCAGGGATTTGGTTATTCTTAGGTTCGCGAAAGTCTTTACAAATTGTTCGTCCATCGATTCTTCAATTGATTTTTTGGGGGCTGTTGGGTGCAGGTGCCAATACACTATTTAGCTGGTTAGTTGCTGGTGATGGTGGTGTTTTTAATCGGCAAGGTCTTGTCAGCTACGCATTGTGGCCTTTTATTGCCTTAATTGTAGGGATTTTCCTATCACAACGAACCAATAATCCGCGTTTGATGTTGGTTCCAGCACTGTTATGGCTGGTGCTTGATACGCACATCATGTTGTTTCAATGCTTGCTGCAATATTTGGGCAATCAAGATCTACTACCTTATTTCACTTACGATGTAATCCCACTGCTATTTTTTGCTTTGTTTATTTGGCAAAGCCTTGCTGTGGTGTGGGTATTTTCAAGAGAATTAAAATGGCCATGGTGGGAACGTGCTTTGATCATGTTTGCTACTGTAGCCACTTTGTTCACTTGGCAGGTTTCGATTAAGGAACAGCCGATTTGGAAAGTAGAAGACGTTCCTCCAACGATCAGTGAAAATGCTTTTTATGCACAAAGCCATTTACTCAATAAGGCATTGGAACAGGTTCAGTTTGGTGAGTTTGCTCAAACGCATTGGTACTTTTTAGGTGTTGCTGGTGCAAGTTATCAAGACGTGTTCAAATTTGAAATAGATCGAATTAAAGAACAATTTGATACCCGCTTTGGAACCTTTGGACGCTCTGTTGAGTTGGTCAATAACCCACAAAGCATTAAAGACACTCCTATTGCGTCTAAAACCAGTATCGACCTTGCTTTACGCCGTATTGGCCAACAGATGAATCGCGAAAGTGATGTATTATTTCTTTATATGACTTCTCATGGCTTACCTAATCGTTTTGAACTAGAAAATGAACCGATTAATTTGGATGATGTCGATCCAAAATGGTTAAGAGAAACCCTCGATAAATCGGGTATTCGCTGGAAAGTGATTGTGATTTCAGCCTGTTATTCCGGTAGCTTTGTTTCAGCACTCCAATCACCAGATACTTTGATTATTACTGCTTCAGCAGCAGATCGTGCCTCATTTGGATGTTCAAATGAAGCCGATTATACTTATTTTGGTCGAGCTTTCTTTGATCAGGCAATGCGTGAGCAAGGTTCTCTCAAAGCCGCATTTAAAGAAGCGACTGAAACAGTTGCAAAATGGGAAAATGCACAAGGTTTTGATCCATCTGAGCCGCAATGGGTGATTGGGAAAAATATGGAAATGATGTTACCGCAGTTGGAACAACATTTATTTCCACAACAGGGTGTTATCACTTCTGCACAAACCCAAAATGTAAAATTGGATACGCAACAAAAGCCATGATAAATAACGACGCTTTAAATGCGAAAGCAAAAGCGCTTTAATTTATATTGAGTTGAATCTATTGATGCTATAAGACGGTAGCCCTAAACAATTTAAAGATCAAAATGTGGAGCGATGCGCTGATGGAACTTTTAAGTAAAAATATCTGTTTTGATGGTGAACAAAGAATTTACCAAACTCAGTCAAATTATTTAAAAGGGGCAACGAAGTTTGCGACATATCTTCCGCCTCAAGCATTAAAAGGGCAGAAATGTCCTGCATTATTCTATTTAGCAGGGCTGACCTGTACAGAAGAAACCTTTATCATAAAGGCGCATGCACAGCGCTTGGCATCTCAGCTTGGTTTAATCTTGATTACACCTGATACATCACCTCGTGGTGAACAGGTTGCACAAGGCGATTCATGGGATTTGGGGCAGGGTGCTGGATTCTATCTCAATGCAACTCAAGCACCTTGGGCTGAGCATTTTCAGATGGAAAGTTATATTGTAGATGAACTTTATCCATTGCTAATAAAAAGCTTAACGATTCAATCTGAAGCTGTGGGAATCTTTGGTCATAGTATGGGCGGGCATGGCGCGTTAACACTGGCTTGGAAATATCCAAATTATTTTAAATCAGTATCAGCATTTGCACCGATTTGTGCACCGACAGAATGCCCTTGGGGTGAAAAAGCCTTTTCACATTATTTAGGCGCTGATCAGTCTGAGTGGACAAAGCATGATGCGACCCAATTATTACTTTCTAAAGGTCAGTTATTTGACGAAGTGCTTATCGATCAAGGTATAAAAGATCAGTTTTATAGTCAATTGAACCCTGAGAAATACCAACAAGCCTGTCATAAAGTTGGGCAAAAACTCACATTAAGATTTCATGAAGGTTATGATCACGGTTATTATTTCATTCAAAGTTTTATTGATGACCATTTACAATTTCACGCTTTGCAACTACAAAAATAATTGAATCGTCTAACAAAAACTGAATTTTGAGTAAAAGTAAATCGTTGTTTGCTTTTACTCTATTTCTTTCAGCGCAGAAAAAATATAAACTGGTTTTTGAGGTTTTTTATTTCATATCATTTTAGATTGTCATCAAATAATTTGAATAAAGAGAAGAATATGCAAGAACAAATACCGCCTCCATTTCCGAGTCATTTGAATTTGGAAAAAGGCGCTACACCACCAGAAATACAGCAGCCCGTAGATCAGCAATCTCCTAGAATTCACCGTTTTAAATTTCACGGTGATGCGATGGAATATTTTGGTATATGGATTGTGAATATCTTATTGACCATCATTACTTTAAGTTTGTACGCGCCTTGGGCGAAAGTACGTCGTTTACGTTATTTTTATGGTAATACTGAATTCTTTAAAAGACGTTTTGACTTTACTGGTATCCCCACCAAAATTTTAGTTGGACGTTTGATTGCATTGGGTATTTATGCCGCCTTTTCAATCTCCTCGCAGTATTCCATGATTGCGACGGTGGTTGGTTTAGTGGTGCTGTATGCAGCAGTGCCATGGCTTATTCGGGCAACAATGCGCTTTACCGCAAGAAACAGTAAATTCGGCAACAGCCGGTTTTATTTTGCGGGAACCACAAAAGAATCCTATAAAGTCTTTTTTCTGAGTATTCTAATTTATATTTTTAGTTTAGGGATATTTGCTCCTGTTGCGATCTGGTTGTATAAAAAATACTACATCGATCATTTATATGCAGGGCAGTTGGATTTTAAATTGAATGCCGATTGGTCAGCCTATATGGCGGCAGTTTACATTCCAATTTTTATGTCTTTTGGAATTATGCTGGCATTTGGCATTATCTATTTCGGAATTATCGGCTTTATTGCAGGGTATACGCCAAACTTTTTTATCTTTGGTGTCTTTGCGATGTACGCTGTGGCAGGTTTGTTTATTTATCCATTAATCGCGGCACGTATTTTTATTACCACATGGAACAATACAACGGTTGGAAGCAGCCAATTTAAAACAGATTGTAATCAATGGCGTTATGCATGGATTGTGGCATCAAATTGGCTGGTTAAAATTCTAAGCATTGGTTTAATGTCTGCCTGGGCGGCAATTCGTATTCACAAATATCAAGTTGATTCGATGAGTTTAATTTTGCATGATGATCCAGATCAAATGATGAATCTTGCACAGCAAGAGCAAAGTGCTTTAGCTGAAGAAATTAGTGACATCTTCGACATTGATGTTTCTTTATAATGATATGAGTTGAATAATTTATGTCACGACCAATAGAAGTCATTTTCTATGATGGTGTGGTGTCTAAACCACACCATGCCCAACTTTCTGCTCAATCTGAGTTCGAAGTGCTGATTCAGTATGGTGACCGTTTAGAGCATCAACGCCGTTATGCATATCGCGATATGGAATTAATTGGCGCACTGGGGCAATTAAATCCTGCAATTGAACTTAAAGATGACGCACGGATTGAATTTCAGGGGGCTTTACCAGAATGGTTTAATTTTGGGACTAAAAATGTTCAGCATTCGATCTGGAAATTAGAACGTTCTCCAAGTTTAATTGTATTCAGTATCATCTTTGTGGTGGCTTTTGTTTTTGCTCTAGTAAAATGGGGTGTTCCGGCGGCATCACATTATGTTGCTTTTCAGTTGCCTGAAAATAGTTTGAATAAATTAGGCGATGAAGCGGAAAAATATGTGTTGAATAATTGGACTAACCCCAGTCATTTGGCACAAGGTCAAAAAGATCAAATTTCCAAGCAATATCTAAATACCATCGCTGAAGGAAAGCCAGCAAAATTGGTCTTTCGTGAAGGTGGGCGATTGGGTGCCAACGCAGTGGCTTTACCCAACAATACGATCATTGTTACCGATGAGCTGATTGAAATGGCGCATAGTGATCAAGAGATTTTAGGTGTATTGGCACATGAGCAAGGGCATTTGGTTGAACGGCATAGCTTACAGCAAGGCTTGACCAGTTTGGGGTTAAGTGTGTTGTATATTGCTATGACGGGAGACAGTTCAGACCTATTGACCTCGTTACCTGCTGCGATGATCGGTGCAAATTATTCACGAAAATTTGAAGCTGAGGCGGATATGTATGCGCTGAAATTGATGGATCGTAAAGGCATTGAAGTGTCTCATTTTGCTAACTTCTTACAACGCTTAGGTGATGAAACTGCGTTGGAAGAAAAACCAAAGCAAGCAGGCAAAACGGCTGAAGCTGATAAAAAAGCGGATCCAAATAAAAAACAACCTCAAAATGAATCTACTGAAAAAGAGAGCTCTTTAGAGATTTTTGATGCATTGTCTTCACATCCTGCAACTGAAGAACGCGTTAAAATGGTTCGTGATTTTGAGAAAAAACAACAGGCTAAACCTTAAACAATAAAGATAAGCGATGCTTATCTATAGATTATGCAAGGTGGCGGTGACTTGATCTAGGGCTTAATTAAGCCCTTTATTTTTTTGTATTTTTCTCAAAGACCAGAGCACTCGTTAAAACCCATATCATCAAGTAATAGGCAGTCGTTGATTAAACTAGGTTGATTGCTATGATCTGATAAATTAACCAAGATGAGTAAAACTGTTGCTTTTTAAAACAACCCAGTAGGGTAAGTTTGTTATAATAGGAAAAATTTTTATCTTTGCCAGGTTGTTTCATGTCCAAGCCATATCTGATTGCACCTTCAATTTTATCTGCTGATTTTGCCCGTCTGGGTGAAGATGTGGAACATGTATTGGCAGCTGGTGCAGATGTTGTCCACTTTGATGTCATGGATAACCACTATGTTCCAAACCTAACTTTTGGTGCGGGTATATGTAAGGCATTAAAGAAATATGGGATCAAAGCCCCAATTGATGTGCATCTTATGGTTTCCCCTGTTGATCGTATGATTGGTGATTTCTTAGAAGCAGGCGCAGATATTATTACTTTTCATCCTGAAGCAACGCATCATATCGACCGTTCATTACAATTGATTAAAGATGGTGGTGCTAAAGCAGGTTTAGTGTTTAATCCAGCAACACCTTTGCACTATCTCGACTATGTTTTAGATAAAGTGGATCAAGTGCTTTTGATGAGTGTAAACCCTGGCTTTGGCGGTCAAAAATTTATTCCTACCACTTTGGATAAATTACGTGAGGCACGTAAAATTATTGATGCTTCAGGTTGTGACATTCGTTTAGAAATTGATGGCGGTGTTGGGCCAGCAAATATCCGTGAAATTGCTGAAGCGGGAGCAGACATGTTTGTTGCTGGTTCGGCGATTTTTAGTAAACCTGATTATCAAGCTGTGATTAACGAAATGCGCGCTGAATTAGCAAAAGTTGGACAAGTTTCGGCTTAAACTTTTCCACAAATGTATTGTGTGAATTGTGGATAACTTTGATGATAACTATATGGATAACCATGTTGATAAGCATATGGATAAGCTGGGTATAGATTAATCAAAGGGTGATCAATCGTTTATCACACATGCAATTTTTGTTTAAAAAGAGCTCAAACGAGCTCTTTTTTAATAAGAATAGTCCGCTACTCATCAATTTAATTATTCATTTTTTATTCAAAGTGCAGTTGATGCAAAATTATTCAGTGATATTGGCAATCTTTCCGCGTGATATTTGCCAAACTCGTCATTATTGGCTATGCTTTAGCTTCATCTTAGATTAAAACATAGGTTTTAGTTTTGTTTAGACAACTGCACAAACGGCTTTGGTTTGTTTGTCTTATGGTTTTTGCCATAGGGTGGAGTAGTGTGTCTATTGCATCTGTAAATGTGATGCAACATGAGCAAATGATGAATTCATCGCTTTTAGATGAACATCAATCGATGATGAAAAACAGTGTTGTACAAGAAATGAAACAGCACTGTGCAGATATACAACAAAAACAAAATGATCAAAACTCGCATCTCAATCATGAGCAACAGGCGCAAAATCTAAAAGATTGCCATAATCAACAGGTTCAATCTCAAGATAGGCAACTGACTAAATGTCTAGATTGTGCTGCATTCTCATGCCAATCTTCAGTGGTTTGGTTCAATCCTGATATTCCAAAATTGATTGCACCTGATCACCTGCACAATACTCAAGCCTATCAAATCAATTACCAAGCTCAGCACCTCGCAGGGCATTGGCAAGAAATCCTACGCCCTCCAAAAGCTTAATCTGATTTTAGACACTTTTTTATTCAAAATTGCTTGTTAAAATTTAGGTTAAGTTATGTTTATTCAGTTATCTCAAAAGCGATTAGCTCAAAGCTTGATTGCGACATTGTGCTTGGTCTCCTCAACTTGGGGAATTGCCGCAATCAAAGAATATCAACTCAGCATTGATGAAGGAATCGTCAATGTAACAGGTAAACCGGTAAAACGAATTACTGTAAATGGCCAGTTTCCCGCACCACTTTTAGAATTTGAAGAAGGTGATGAAGCGGTGATTCGAGTTAAAAATAATTTAAAGAACCAAGATTCATCGATCCATTGGCATGGTCTCTTATTGCCAGGCATTATGGATGGTGTACCTGGCTTTAATGGATATAACGGGATCAAACCCAACGAAGAATTTGTCTATAAGTTCAAAGTTCGTCAGAGTGGAACCTATTGGTATCATGCCCATTCGAAAGGCCAAGAACAGGATGGCTTATATGGTTCTTTAGTGATTTATCCAAAGAATAAAAAACCGCTGGCAGTGCATGAACGCACAGATCGTGATTATGTGGTGATGTTGTCGGATTTTCATGAGCAAACCAGTGACCAGATCCAAAAAAACCTAAAAATTTCCGCAGAATATTATCAAAATCGACGTGAAACCTTAGGGGATGTTTGGAAACAGTTACAACGTGATGGTCTAAAAGCAACGTGGTCTGATCGCAAAATGTGGAATCAGATGCGTATGTTAAAAACGGATATGTCTGATGTGACGGGTTATACCTTTCTTGTAAACGGAAAAACCCCTGAACAAAATTGGACGGGTCTGTTTAAGCCAAATGAAAAAGTTCGACTACGCTTTGTGAATGCATCGGCAATGTCGTTTTTTGATGTACGTATTCCTCAGCTAAAAATGACAGTAGTCAGTGCAGACGGACAACCTGTAAAGCCAGTGGATGTGGATGAATTTCGTATAGGTACTGCTGAAACCTATGATGTGATTGTTGAACCTAAAACCAATCATTATCAGATTGAGGCAGAGTCTATTGACCGTTCAGGATTTGCGATTGGAACACTCCACAATGAATTAACAGCAAAAAGTGCTGCTATTCATATGCCTGCTGCTCGTCCACGTGCTGTGCTAACTATGGAAGATATGGGAGGTCATGGTGGCGGAGGAATGGATCACTCCAAGATGAGTATGGGTGATATGTCAGGCATGGATCATTCAAAAATGAATGTGAAAGATATGCAAGGCATGGACCATTCCAAAATGAATACGAATGATATGCAGGGTATGGACCATTCCAAAATGAATGCTGATGCTATGCAGGGCATGGACCATTCAAAAATGAATGCTGATGCTATGCAAGGTATGGACCATTCAAAAATGAATGTTGATGCTATGCAGGGTATGGACCATTCAAAAATGAATGCCAATGATATGCAAGCTATGGACCATTCAAAAATGAATGCCAATGATATGCAAGCTATGGACCATTCAAAAATGAATACGAATGATACCCAAGCTATGGATCATTCACAGCATAACAGCTCATCTGCAGTTCAAAAAAATGACCAAGCGGTTTATGGGTGGGCAAATGCTTCGACCCCGCAAGGAGATAAAGCACTGCAATACAGTGATTTAAAATCACTAACCCCACAACCTGATACTCGTGATGCTACCAGTGAACTCGTGATTCGCTTAGGCGGAACCATGGAACGTTATGTTTGGACGATTAATGGTAAAAAATTCAGTGATGCTGAACCACTCAAAGTGAAATACGGCGAACGTATTCGAATTAAATTTATCAATGACAGTATGATGGCGCATCCAATGCATTTACATGGCATGTTTATGCAACTGGAAAATGGTCAGCCTGCTGTGGATATGCCCAATAAACACACCATTGTTATACCACCTGCAAAAACAGTCACAGCATTATTAACCGCTGATGAATTGGGTGAATGGGCAATCCATTGTCATTTGCTCTACCACATGAGTGCAGGGATGATGAATAAATTGATTGTTGCCAATGTGAGTGATGGCAAAGTGTCCACCCAGCCAGTTCAAACAACAAATACCACTCAAAAGGCTGAAGTGAAAGGAGACCAACATGCAAATCATTAATCTTTTTTCTAAATCAGTTCTGGCAAGTTCATTACTTATGCTGAGTGGTTTGGCTTTGGCCCATGAAGGGCATCAGATGCAAAGTGATGCGAGTATTGCGACTGAATCAACTGTAGTGACTGATCATTCAAGCATGGATCATTCAAAAATGAATCAGTTGGATGAGCAAAGCAATCCTGTAGATCATACACATCATCAAGCGCCTACAACCACTACGGGTGAGGAAAGCATAGCTTCGCATGGTACCCATGATCATCGTAAAGAACATGGTGCGCAGGTTTATCAGCGAGTGACTATTGATAATGCTTGGATGCTGGATGAAGATGGAAAAGGTACTTTAGATTCATCTTTAGAGTTACGCATAGGTACTGATGAAAATAAGTTATTCATTAAAGGGGGCTCCAGTAAGGCTGAATCAGACAAAATAGAATATGATCTAAGTGCCCTCTATAGCCGTAACATTGCTGATTTTTGGGATGTACAGGCGGGTGTGCGTTACAGTGATAATCCTGAACGAAGCACTGATCAGGAACGTGTAGATGCGGCTTTGGGTTTACACGGCTTGGCGCAGTACTTTTTTGAAACAGATGCTTATCTGTATTTCGGACAGGACAGTCGGGTTGCATTTAGCCTAGAAACTGAACGTGATTTACTATTAACTCAAAAGCTGATTTTAAAGCCTTATTTAGATTTAAATGTGGTATTTAGCGATGATTCACGCTATGCCCAAAAAACAGGCCTAAACAGTATTAAAACAGGTTTAGAAACCCGTTATGAAATCACAAAAAAGGTGATGCCTTATGTGAGTGTGGCCTATGCATATTCTAAGGGTAATAAAGAGACAGCATGGCAAACTGCAACTAACTCCGAATCAGGTTGGTTATATGGTGCTGGTCTGCGTTTTAGATTCTAAGCTTTCATTTTTCGTATAAAGCAAAAGGTCACTTCTTTGGGAGTGACCTTTTACGTTTCTGCAATGCCAGCAACACGTTCAAGCTGGTTATTTACAAATTTAAATTCCATTCCATGCTCTGTGTCTAAATCATAGTGAATAGAGAGGGTTAAGGTATCTGGTGCACTCACACGCAAATTTAACATGGTCTGAATATAAGGATTGTGAGCTTCCACATCCTGAATATTCAATGCAGCCTCACCTGATTTTTCTGGATTTTCATAATAATGTGCATAAAGCTTTTGATAGCGTTCAAAAGCATGTTGCTGGATGGTCTGAACATGTTGTTCAATACTGTTGATAAATAATTGGTAGGTTTTTGCAAAAGCGTTGAGTTGATCAAGATTGGGCGCTTCTTCGATTTCATCGCCATCTTCATCAAACTCTTCCCCTAAGAAAATCTCCCGATCAGCATTTTGATTAAAAAACAATGTGAGAAAAATGTTTCTGAACTAAACCCAGCCCAGCTCGGGTGGATATCACCCCAATAATCATGTTTCATGGTTTTGATCCCTGATTTTTATATTTAGCATGCTTGATCATAAAGTAAGCCTCATGAAAAAAAATTATTCGAAATGTAAAAAAGGTCAAATTTTGTAAATTTTAATAAATTCCTCAACATGAGTTGATATAATTAGGCTTCTTCAGGAGGAACGACCTCCCTCAATTTGAGAAAAATCGTCAGGACGGCCTGATTCTAATTTAAATTTGGAGCTGGTCATGGCTTGGGTTTTTCTTATTTTCGCAGGTATCTTTGAAATCGTTTGGGCATATAGTATGAAATTGTCCGAAGGTTTTACAAAGCTTACACCAAGTATTGTCACCTTATTTTTCATGATTTTAAGCTTTGGTCTATTGGCATATGCGATGCGTACTTTGCCATTGGGAACTGCTTATACCATTTGGACTGGGATTGGAGCGATAGGCTCATTCTTGGTTGGTATTTTTATTTTGGGTGAACCTGCAACAGCAATGCGTATGTTCGCTGCTGTACTGATTGTTTCTGGCTTAGTTTTAATGAAACTTTCTTCGTCTTAATTTATTGAAATGTTTAAGTGCTATTTCTGTAGGAGATAGCACTTTTTTTATGTGTAGTTCATGGTGTAATCAATAGTGGAAACACCCAATAGAAAATGGTGAATGTGTAATGGCATGGGTTTTATTGGCAGTTGCGGGTGTGTTTGAGGTAGTTTGGGCATATTTTATGAAGGTGTCTGACGGGTTTACCAAGCTGACACCGAGTATCTTGACCATCATCTTTATGATTGCAAGTTTTGCATTACTTTCTTATGCAATGAAAACATTACCACTTGGTACCGCTTATACCGTGTGGACGGGGATTGGTGCGATTGGTTCTTTTGCCGTCGGAATTTTCTTTTTAGGTGAAGCAGCTTCAGCGATGCGGATGTTGGCTGCTGTATTGATTGTTTCAGGTCTTATTTTGATGAAATTATCTTCAAGCTAAGTTAAGCTGTTGGTGAGTTGGAAAGGGAATAAGGACATGCAACTTTCATTTATGGAAATGAGCTCCCCAGTCGGGATATTAAAATTAGTCGCCCATGATCATGCCTTGGTTGCCGTACTTTGGGAAAATGAAAATCCTAAACGGGTTCGTTTGGCTGAATTAATTAAAAATAATACACATCCTGTTTTGTTGGAGACGGCGAAACAATTGGATGAATATTTTCAAGGAAAAAGAACCCAGTTCGATTTACCGTTAGATTTTGCTGGGACTGAGTTTCAGCAGAAAGTTTGGCAAGCTTTATTGACGATTCCATTTGGTGAAACGCGTAGCTATAAAGAGATTGCAGAACAGATTGGAAATGTCAAAGCGGTTCGGGCAGTGGGCGCAGCGAATGGTAAAAATCCCATCTCTATTATTGCGCCATGTCATCGTGTGGTCGGGGCCGATGGTAAATTGGTTGGTTTTGCGGGTGGGTTGGATAATAAGGATATTCTTTTAAAAATTGAACAAGTGCCATAGACTCAACGCTATTCATTATTACATTACAATTTAAAATGATTGCTCAAATTTTTGCACCATTATTATCAAATTTAGGTTGGATCGTTTTACTTTTGGTTGCGATTACGCTGGTTAAATTCTTTAAGCCCTTTTTAAAAGGGAAAATAGGTGAATTTGCTGTCAGCACCCATGTAAAACTCTATTTAGACAAAGAAAATTATATTTTATTGAATGATTGTACGCTGCCTGATGAGCAAAATCAGACCACCCAAATAGATCATATTTTATTAAGCCCTTATGGTATTTTTGTCATTGAAACAAAGAATTATAAAGGTTGGATATTTGGTGGCGAGCGTCAAAAGATTTGGACACAAAAGATTTATAAAAAGAGCTATAAGTTCCAAAATCCATTACATCAAAATTATAAGCACCAAAAAGTTTTAGAAAGTGTGCTCACAGATATTGTTGATTCCACTCAGATCCATTCAATCGTGGTTTTTATGCCTGATTGCGAATTTAAAACCCAAATGCCAAACAATGTCTTTCGTGGTGCAGGTTGGACAGATTATGTCAAACAATTTAAGCAAATCAACATTTCTCCAATGAAATTAAAACGTATTCAGTATCGTCTAGAGAAAGAAATTTTAGAAAAGTCGTGGAAAACCAATCGCCAACATATACAAAGCCTTAAAGATAAATATACTGAGAAATGAACATATTACTCATAATCAACATCGTACTGATTAAATTATATTTTTTGTATGATTGGATCCGTATGCTGTAACTGTGGCATTAAGATCAGCAGAGGATGGGGGAAAAATCACTCATCTGCGGCTTTAGACTTTAACCATTTCCATTGCCCATTTTTAAATTGGTAAGTGTCGATCCACCATCTTGCACCACCTCGACATGAGCTAGTCATTTGTTTCTTCTGGGGAATCAGTTTGAGATCCATTAATCCAGAACATTGTGCATGGCTAAAATCAAATTTTTCTTGGTCCAACACTTGATAATCTTTACTTTTAGGTCGATAGAGAAAAATATCAAAAATAGAATAAACCCCCATTCCCATATCAGGTGTAGACACAGCAATATCGGTATATCCATCAAAATTATAGTCTTGAAAATGAATCTGTCGTTTTCGTTCAAATGGTAATTCTGCAAGATCAAATGCTTGCTGTTTAGCCAGTGTTTGAATGATGAGTTGACCTGATTCGTCATCGCCATCTTTAAAAATAAAATGGGTTTTTTGCCCATTCACTACATCGTTAATATTGCGATTTACAGTTTGTTGTTGAGGTTGGGCAAATGCGAATGGGGTTAAAAGTAAACTTGATAGCATTGTTGTCGTGAGTGTTTTGTACATTATTATTCTCATTGTCTTTTCCATTGTTTTAGGGGAATTTCCAAGTTTCAGTTGTTTAGTGAAACTTGGATGCTATTTTCAAAAGTGAAGAGCAATATTCAACATTTAAAAGCGCTTTGGAATTTTTTGGCCACCTTCAATCGGCGTTTCGGCATTTTTTAATACACCAAATAACCATGTTTCAGCATGTTGTACCGCAATTTTAAGCGGATCTCCTAGTGCTAAACGTCCTGCAATAAAGCTTGCCAATGAACAACCTGAACCATGGTATTCACCTTCTAAACGGGGACATTTAGATTCAGCGATCATTTCACCATTCACATACAAGGCGTTGCGAATATAGTCTGGGGTATCTTCATGCCCACCTTTTACCAGAACAGCTTGTGCGCCCATTTCAAACAGCTTGGCTGTGGCTTTTTCTATGTCTTGTTCTGCTGTTAAGGCACGTAATTCCACAGTATTTGGGGTAATGATTGTTGCCAGTGGAATTAGTTCGATAAAGGCTTTAACCAAGGTCTCTTGATTACCCAGTGAGCCACCACTATTTGCGACTAAAACAGGATCAAGTACATATAGATAATCTGGATGTTCACGTAAAAACTCAGCCAGCGCAGCAATATTATCTGTGGTCCCTAACATCCCCGATTTGATGGCTTTAATAGGTAAATCACCGACAACAGCATTGGCCTGAGCAAGCAGTAGTTCTTTGGAGCTGGCTTCAAAACCAAAAACTTGTTGAGAGTTTTGAATGGTTAATGCTGTACAAGCAATTGCCGCATGTGCGCCACTTTGACCAATCGCTTCAATATCAGCCTGTATACCAGCACCACCAGAAGGGTCTAGACCTGAAAAACAAAGTACAGTAGGGCGCACGATGATGTCCTTAATTCACAAATTTACGTTAGTATAGGCAAGTTTACGAGAACACTCGATAGTAATTTGATAATTGTTTCAAACACAGATTTAAAGGATTGGATGGTGATAAAGAATATTTTAATCGATCTCGACGGCACATTAACCGACCCAAAAGTAGGTATTACGACATCTGCACGTTATGGACTTGCAAAGGTTGGGCATCCGATTCCTGACAGTGAAAATATCGACTGGATTATTGGTCCACCGTTAAAGGCATCATTGGCAAAGCTACTCAATGTTGAAGCAAATGACCTCTTAGCTGAGCAAGCTTTATTGGGTTATCGTGAACGTTTTGCTGTAACAGGCTTATTTGAAAATCATGTTTTTGATGATGTAGCGCAAACTTTGGAAGCCTTAAAAAGTAAGGGCTATCGACTGTTTTTAGCCACCGCAAAACCTGAAGTTTATGCACGTCAAATCTTAGATCATTTTGATTTATTAAAATATTTTGATTATCCCTATGGCAGTGAGTTAAATGGCGAGCGCACCAATAAAGGTGAGTTAATCACTTATATCCTTGAAAAAGAAAAGTTAAATCCAGAAGAGTGTTTGATGGTGGGAGATCGGGAACATGATATTTTTGGTGCACGTAAAAATGCGATTGAAACCATTGCGGTAGAATATGGATATGGCTCAAAACAAGAATTGGACGAAGCAGCACCGAAAGCAAGAATTGCAAAGTTCTCTGAATTGTTAAACCTACTCTAAATCTGCTTTTAGTTCAGACTTTTGAGATAATTCCAATTCACCTTAATTATCCCCAACCGAGAATATTTTATCGATGTGTTGGGGATTTTACGCGTAATCACATAGTTAGTTAGTAGCAATCACATATTTCAACAGGGACTAAATCCCCAGTAGTCTTTTAATGTTATTCACCAAATTAGGTAGAGATATTGCATGATGTGGAAGCATTAAACGCTTAAACCCATCACCGCTCAATTTACGATTCACTTGAAGTAAAACTTGGCTTTAAGGTGGAGAGATATTCAAATCTGCAATGCATCCCAAGTCAGTCCGTCTAAAGGTAAAATGATGGAATTAACGCACATCCAAATACAATGACTCCTTAATTTCCTCCATCACAATATAGCTATGTGAAGAGGCTGAAGATGGAAGTTTTTTAAGTAAATCACCAAGTAAGCGTCGATAAGCGCTCATTTCTTTTAGTCGGGCTTTGACTAAATAATCAAAATCTCCCGAAATAAGATGGCACTCTTGTACTTCTGGTATTTCCATTAAGTCCTTAGCCACTTGTTCAAACACATCACCAGACTTTGCTGATAAGCTAATTTCTAGAAAAACCAATAAGTTGCGATCAAGATGTTTCGGGTTTAGACGAGCATGATAGCCCATAATGATACCATCTCGCTCCAAGCGTTTGACGCGTTCAGAACAAGGTGTGGTCGATAAACTGACCCGTGAAGCCAATTCGCTGATGGCAATTCGACCCTCATTTTGAAGAATATCTAAAATCATTCGATCTATACGGTCTAATTTACGCATCAATTATTCCCTTTTTTTTAATCATTTTTCACGACAATAAATTAAAACACCTAAATTTTAGCATTAAAAATAGTGAAATAAACTATTGAACCAAAAATATACTAGTGAAATAAACTAGTAAATGCATAAAGGATAAGAAATGCGTGTAATAGTATTAGGTAGTGGTGTGATTGGCGTAGCAAGTGCATATTACCTCGCGCAGCAAGGAGCACAAGTAACAGTTTTAGACCGTCAAGCAGGTCCAGCTGAAGAAACCAGCTTTGGTAATGCAGGTCAAATTTCTCCAGGATATTCGACACCGTGGGCTGCACCCGGTATTCCATTTAAAGCGGTTAAGTGGATGTTTCAACATCATGCACCACTCGCGATTAATATCGATGGCAGTATGTGGCAGTTGCAGTGGATGGCGCAAATGCTTAAAAACTGCAACTCAGAAAGTTATGCAATTAACAAAGAACGCATGACCCGTGTTGCAGAATATAGCCGTGACTGTTTAAGAGAACTGCGTAAAGATACTGGCATTGAATACGAAAACCGTTCAAAAGGCACGTTGCAAGTTTTCCGTAATGAAGCTCAATTAGAAATGGTTCAACGTGATATTGCTGTACTCAAAGAATGTGGTGTTCCACATGAGTTATTGCTTAAAGATGATCTTGCTAAAGTTGAACCAGCATTAGAACATGCCAAAGATAAATTGGTCGGTGGTTTACATCTTCCAAATGATGAAACAGGCGACTGCTATTTATTTACCAATGCTTTAGCCAATTTAGCCAAAGGTTTAGGTGTCGAGTTTAAATTCAACCAAAATGTTGAAAGATTGGTGGTTGAAGGTGATGAAATCAAAGGTGTAGTGGTCAATGGTGAAGTGTTAACTGCTGATCGCTATGTATTGGCTTTTGGTAGCTATTCACGTGATTTCTTAAAGCCGCTGGAATTGAATTTACCTGTTTACCCAGTGAAGGGTTATTCTTTAACTATTCCAATTGTTGATCCAACATTTGCACCACAATCTACAGTTTTGGATGAAACCTATAAAATCGCGATTACTCGTTTTGATCAACGTATTCGTGTTGGTGGAATGGCGGAATTAAGCGGTTTTAATCATGGTTTAAATGCGGATCGCCGTGGCACATTGGAAATGGTGACCCAAGATTTATTCCCAGGTGGTGATTTGGCACAAGCGTCATTTTGGACCGGTCTTCGCCCAATGACCCCAGACAGCACACCAATTATTGGCGCAACACGTTTTAAAAACTTATTCCTCAATACTGGACATGGCACTTTAGGCTGGACGATGGCATGTGGTTCAGGAAAATTGATCAGTGATCTGGTACTTAATCATCAAACCGATATCAGTACCGAAGGTTTATCTATTCAGCGTTATCCACACGCTGCTTAAGTGCCACTTTGTTAAAACAGTGATAAATAAATTGTTTAGCGATAAATAATTTACAACGCCAATCCATATTCAGGGATGAATAAAATGCCTAGACCAATTACTGCCGTCATTCATCAGGATGCTTTGTTGCATAACCTGAATGTCGCCCGTCAATTTATGCCACAAAGTAAAGTTTTTACCGTGGTCAAGGCCAATGCTTATGGACACGGTATTGAACGTGTCTATGATGCATTCAAATCCGCAGATGGTTTTGCTTTGTTGGATATCGATGAAGCAAAACGCCTAAGAACATCGGGATGGACAGGCCCAATTCTGCTTTTAGAAGGCATTTTTTCAGCAGATGATTTATTGGATTGTGAAAAGTATCAATTAAGTTTTAGCCTGCATAATGAAGATCAAGTGAATTGGCTAGAACAATTTAAAAGCCAATCTCTCAAAGACAATCCAGCACAGACGCAATTCGATGTATTTTTAAAAATGAATACAGGAATGAATCGCCTTGGTTTTAAACCTGATGCGTATCGGGCAATGTGGCAGAGATTAAAGCAATTCGATGTGGTGAAATCTATCACGCATATGATGCATTTTTCAGATGCTGATGGTGAGCGTTTGGGGCAATCTGGGATTGCATACCAGCAGGCTATTTTTGAACAAACCATTCAAGATTTAGACGGTCAGCGCTCAGTTTCAAATAGTGCGGCCATTCTCCGACATTCACAAGATTTACGTTCAGATTATATTCGTAGCGGGATTATGCTGTACGGCAGTTCTCCAGACTATCCAACACATTCAATTCAAGATTGGAATCTTAAACCAAGCATGAGTTTACGCAGTGAAATCATTGCAATTCAAGATTTACAGCCGAGTGAAACAGTGGGTTATGGATCTAAATTCACAGCAACCCAAGCCATGAAAATCGGTATTGTGGCATGTGGTTATGCAGATGGTTACCAACGTATTTCTATGGATGCACCAGTATTGGTTAATTCTGTACGAACCCAAACTATTGGTCGTGTCAGCATGGACATGTTAGCGGTTGATTTAACCCATATCCCAGATGCGCGAGTTGGAAGTGAAGTGGTACTTTGGGGACAGTCTTCAAATGGAACTGTACTGCCGATTGATGAAGTTGCAGCAAGTTCTGGAACCGTAGGTTATGAGCTCATGTGTGGTGTAACTGCACGGGTCAATTTTAAAATTTCAAAATAAGGACATCAACATGTCAAACAACGTTCAACACGCAGACATTCAAAAACTCAACAGCAATCAAGTGATGAGTGCAGTCACCATTTTCAATAAAGTGGTTTATTTGTCAGGCCAAGTTCCTAAAAACACCCAACAGGATATTATTGGTCAAACTCAAGAAATCTTGGCAACGATTGATCAGTTATTGCTTGAGGCAAATACTGATAAATCACGTTTATTGTCTGCTCATGTCTACATCAAAAATTTAGATGATTTTGCAACTTTTAACACCATTTGGATTGATTGGTTAGAAGGCTGTGTTGCACCATCTCGCGCAACAATTCAAGCGGATTTGGTTAATCCAGATTGGTTGATTGAGATCGCAGTTATTGCGGCGCAGGCATAAATTAATCTCTTGTCATAAAGTAGAATTGATTATTGTCAATAATTAAAGCAGTATTTGCCCCGAATTAAAGCTGGACACATGTAAACCATGTGGCCCAGTTCGCGTTAGGTAGAACAATAGAACGGGAATGTTCTTATGCCACAAGCGGGTTTTACCTCCAAAAAATTGTCAAAAAGGATATTTTTATGACAACTTCAAGCCATTCAGATGACGTACCATCGTCGCCAAATGAGCTACAACGGAAATTATCCAATCGTCACCTACAATTAATTGCGATTGGTGGTGCAATTGGTACAGGCTTATTTATGGGTTCTGGGAAAACCATTTCCCTTGCAGGCCCTTCAATTCTGATCATTTATATGATCATTGGTGCAATGTTCTTTTTCCTGATGCGCGCATTGGGTGAAATTTTACTTTCAAATTTGCACTACAAATCCTTTATTGATATGGCACATGACTTAATTGGTCCGGGTGCTGGCTATTATATTGGCTGGTCATACTGGCTCGGTTGGATCTTAGTGGGTATTGCGGATTTAGCTGCAATTATCAATTATCTCAATTTTTGGCTTCCAGACGGAACCGCTTTTACCCCCATGGGACAAGCCTTAATTAGTGCCGGATGCGTACTCTTGGTATTGGGGATTAATCTCCTCACGGTAAAGTTGTTTGGTGAAATTGAGTTTTGGTTTGCTTTGATTAAAATTTTAGCCATTGTCGGATTGATTCTTATTGGTGGCTATATGGTGTTGAGCCATTTCCAAGCACCAACAGGTTCAGTTGCAAGCTTTAGCAATGTCTGGTCGCATGGTGGCATGTTCCCGAAAGGCGCAAGTGGCTTTTTAGCAGGTTTCCAAATTGCCTTGTTTGCTTTTGTCGGTGTCGAGCTGATCGGTACTATGGCGGCAGAAACCAAAGATCCTGAAAAGAACTTACCTAAAGCGGTCAATGCGATTCCGACCCGTATTATTTTGTTTTATGTATTGGCACTCTTTATCGTGATGTCGGTAACCCCTTGGAATGAAATTCCTGCGGATCAAAGTCCATTTGTCACATTGTTTCTACATGCTGGTATTGGTGCAGCGGCTGTGATTATGAACTTGGTGGTTTTATCCTCGGTAATGTCATCGATGAACAGCGGTGTATTTTCAACCAGTCGTATGTTGTTTGGATTGGCTAAAGAAGGGCAAGCACCGACTAAGTTGGCTGAGCTGTCTAAACGCGCCGTTCCTGCAAAAGGTTTGTTGTTCTCTTGTGGCTTTATTATGGCAGGTGCAGCACTACAATATTTTGTTCCAAATACCGTTGAAGCATTTACCTTAGCCAGTTCCTTATGTGTGATCTTATTCATTAGTATCTGGAGTATTATTATGGTGTGTTATATACGCTACCGTAAATTACGCCCAGAATTGCATGAGAAATCAAACTTTAAAATGCCGGGTGGTGTATGGATGTCTTATCTTGTTTTGATCTTCCTAGCCTTTACTTTGGTGATTTTAAGCCTTGAGCCTGATACTTTAAAAGCTTTAATCATCAGCCCATTGTGGGTGATTATTTTAGCGGTGACCTATCAAATGATGTATAAACCGCGTATGAAAAAGCGTAATCAGCAGCTTTAATGTTGAATATTCAATTGATCAGGAGATGGTGTTAGATCATCTCCTGAATAACTATGATATGAAAGATTTTGATATAAATTAACTTTAAAAATTAAACACTTAGATTAAATGTAATATGCTCAACTTTTTGGTTTCCCCCGTGATTGATTGCATAGATTCAATGTGAAATTTAACAAATTATTCAAAATAAAATACTGAAATAAAAATAAAAAACACGTTTAATAGTATCATTTACGCTAAACAACAGCATATATGCGCAATAACAAGATCGATCTCTTACGTGGAATTTCAATTTTATTGGTACTTCTCCACCATTTTAATATTCCTTATAAACTGCATGACACATTTCTAGGTATACCAATCTTTGGCGAAAGCTTAAGTACCTTAATTGCCCGCAATGGTAATTATGGTGTGACCCTATTTTTTGTGATTTCAGGTTTTTTAATCACTCAACATACTTTACAAAGAAGTGGAACACTCGCGCAGATTAAACTCAAAGATTTCTATATCCGCCGTATTGCCCGAATTATGCCTTGTTTGGTGCTACTGGTGGCGCTGGTGACGGCACTGGGTGCAATGGGGCTAAAACCCTTTATCAATCAAGCGCCAAACGGTATTGAAGTCTCTTACGGCTTAACTGTATTTTCTGCTTTTACCTTTTGGATGAATATCCTGATCATTGAAAATGGCTGGGTGAATTATGCGCTAGGCGTGCTATGGTCTTTATCTGTTGAGGAAGCCTTTTATTTAGCATTTCCGATTTTGTGTATTGTATTAGGCCGTGGTAAAGGTTTTATTATATTTTTATTGGCAATCATCATTTATGCACCTTATTTCCGTTCATTACATTTTGCCGAGGAAAGCGGGGCTTATCTTTATCATTACTTCTCAAGTTTTGACGGAATTGCGATGGGTTGCTTAACTGCTTTAATGACTCAGCGGATGGGACAAAAAATACAGGTTTCAAAAATCGTGGTTCCAATCATTGTTTTGTTGATGGCCGCTGTTTATTTATATGCACCAATCAAAGAGGTTAGTACGTGGGGAATCAGCATTTTTGCCATATTGTCAGCAATGTTGATCTTCTGTTTTGCTCAGAACCCATATACTGAATCTCGCTCTATATTGTCAAAAGGTGTAGCGTGGATTGGACAACGTAGTTATGAAATGTACTTGTTTCATTTGATTATCTTGGGTTTATTTAAAGTTTTTTATTTTCCCAAAGAAACCTTAGCTGTTGAAAAATTAATGTTATTACCAATTTATTTTATTGCTGTTTTTGTATTGAGTTGGGCCATTGAAAAGTACTATTCAACACCGATGAACAGAAAAATACGCCAAGTTTTACTTAAAAATGGGTGATAAAAATGGAAATATTGCAGTTAATAGAAACCATAAAACAAGATCCAAGCTGTGAGGTGTATCCTGCACAGTTAGCACAAAATTTGCCACAAAATATTCCTGATGATGTGAAGATCTTTTATCGTGAAACCAATGGAATAAAATTTTTTCCACAAGAAGCTTATTCAATTGAAATCGTCGCGAGTCATCAATTTATACCGATTAATACTTATTTATTCTCAGACGAATCAATCGATTTGGAATTGGAAAATGATGATATCAGTCATGACTGGTTTTTAATCGCAAAGGTAGATGAAATGAGTCAATACATCAGTATTGATATGGCGCAAGCTAGACGAGGTCAATGTTATGATAGCTTTTTTGAAACCCATGCAACGATTGGTGATTCACCTATTATTGCCCAGAACTTTACTGCGCTTTTACATCAGTTATATTTGAATAAAGGGCAATACTGGTATTGGTTACAAGATGATTTTCAATATTTAGGTGATGCTTATGATCCGCCTTTACCCAATCGAGATGTATAAAAAACCTCCATTTAGGAGGTTTCTATCTACAATTTAAAATGTTGGTTTAACGACCACTAAAATCACCACTGCAAATAAAATCAGGGTTGGCATCTCATTGAAAAATCGCCAAAACTTATGCGATTTATAATGTGCATTGCCAATCAGTTTTTTACGGTAATAGCCACAAACAAAGTGGTAAATTACTAAAAGACCAACTAAACCGACTTTTAGATAAAACCATAAAGCTTCATGGTAATGACGTGTAGCATCACCCCAGTCTACGAGAAAATGTGCGGTGATCAATGTTGCGATCATCGAAGGCCACATAATGCCCCGATATAATTTACGCTCCATGATCTCGAAACGCTGATGACTTAGATTGTCATCGCTCATGGCATGGTAGACAAACAAACGCGGGAGATAAAACAGTGCTGCAAACCAACACACGACTGCAATGATATGTAAAGCTTTTACCCAAAGGAAAGCTTCTGAAGGAGCATCCATCAATTTACCCTTTTAAGGGCAGTGTGCGAGATGTCGATCATCCAAATTATTTTAAATTTGAATGATCAACAATTCTTTGTTTAGCCTTCCCATTTTTTAAAAATGAGACAAGCATTGACACCGCCAAAACCGAAACTGTTACTCATCACAGTATTCAATTTTGTATCGCGTTTTTCAAGTACGATGTCATAACCTTTTGTGCCTTCATCAAGCTCAGTGACATTGATGTTTGGCGCGATAAAGTCATTTTGCATCATCAATACAGAATAAATGGCTTCTTGAACACCAGCAGCACCCAGACTGTGACCTGTCATAGACTTGGTTGAGCTTAATGGTGGAACATTACCTTCACCAAATGCACGACCCATCGCAAGAAGTTCAGTCACATCACCAGCAGGTGTTGAAGTACCATGGGTATTGACATAGTCAACCTTATCTACGCCATGTTGTTTAGCTTCTTCTAAAGCCATTAAAATACAACGGGTAGCACCTTCACCTGATGGTGCAACCATATCCGCACCATCCGAATTTGCAGCATAAGCAACCACTTCTGCAAGAATATTTGCACCACGTGCTTGAGCATGTTCAAGTGATTCAAGTACAACAAAACCACCACCACCCGCGATCACAAAACCGTCACGGTCAGCTGAGTATGGGCGTGAAGCTGTTTCTGGAGCATCATTATATTTAGAACATAGTGCGCCCATCGCATCAAACAATAAGCTTTGTGACCAGTGATCTTCTTCACCGCCACCGGCCAACATTAAATCTTGTTTACCCAATTGAATTAGGTTGTAAGCATAGCCAATCGCATCAGCTGAAGTTGCACAAGCACTGGTGATTGAATGAGCAACACCTTGTAATTTAAATGCAACACCGACATTGGCAGTAATGGTGTTTGACATATTACGTGGTACGAAGAATGGGCCAATTTTACGCGCACCTTTTTCTTCTAAAAGTTTAACCATCTCTGTAACAGACGCCGTTGAGTTACCACCTGAACCCCCTGCAATACCGTAACGAGGATTACCGCCCAATTGCTCTGGTGTTAAGCCAGCATGTTCAACAGCTGCAAGCGCTGAATTGTAGGCATACATTGCACATACGCCCATGAAGCGCTTGAGTTTACGGTCAATACCATCAAAATCTTGTTCTGCTGCGGCACTGACATGACTTTTAAAATTAAGTTCTTCGTAAGTTGAATTATGACGTGTCCCTGAAATACCATTTTCCAAAGAGTGCTTAACAGCTTCCAATGTATTACCGATACATGAGTTAATGCCCATACCAGTGATGACAACACGACGGTTCATGCAAAGTCCTTTATTTTAGAATACAGAATGAATGTTTACATTTAAACGCGTTTACTTTTTTAGTTCAATGGCGAAAGATATTGATTCTTGTGCATCATTTAAAACAATATATTGTATGCTTAAAAGTTAATTAAATAGCTGAAAATAAATATATTTATTATTTTTATAATAATATGAATTCATGATGGATATTTACATCAATTAGGCAAAACCATCCATAAGCAGGGCTTAGCAGAGATGGTTTGAAGCACTAATTTTTGAAATAAATTTTAAATTGCTGGAATAAGCATGGTGTTTTATCCCTATTGTAGAACAAGGCTTCTCTTTACATGCTTAGTTGAATTACCCATATAACCGATATGATGACCATCAAGACCAATCATATCGGTTGAAATACAACTGTTATAGCCTATTGCAAGCCTAAACAAAATTTCTTTGTCTTTATGAATTACCAAGGCGTTTTCTTTTCCCATTCAGGATCAAAACCTGATGTCGATGCAGCAACTTTTAAATAATCTGCATAGCTCTCAGCCAATAAAATTGGTGGAATCTGTTTAAGTGGAAGTTCATTGTTGTTCCAAGAGCGGCTGGCTTTTTTACTAAAAGTCAGTTCATAAAGGACAGCAGGAATATTTTCTTCAGGTACATAACTTCCGCTAAATGTAATTTCTACATCAATACCCAACTGTTTATAGGGCTTAGTATAGCGGTCAAATGAACCACCATCTTCAATGCTGGCACGTTGATAGCCTAATTTGGTCACTACACCACGGAGGGTAAAGGTGTCTGTAAGCCAGCCATTATGATCCTTAATTTCAGTGACATTATCATCTTCAAGCTTTGGTAGGTGATGAGTCATCTGTTCAAATAAGAATTTCACTTTATAGTCTTTAAAGTGTGCAATCCAATCTTTTGCTTCCTTTTCACCGACCAAAACCGCATGAGAAATTTGAATTTTACTGTCTGTGCTCAGCTCGACTTCATCATCATCTAAATTCAGTAATGCACCATCATCACTTGGTCTAAAACTGATTTTTTCACCATTGGTTTTGATCTCAAGCCAAATCAGCTTTTGGATTAAGCGTCTCATAATCGGATGGGCAAAGATATACTCTTGCCACTCAGCAACATTCCACTGACGTTCGCTACACATCGCCTCATACAAACGACCTGTTTGCATATCAACGACTTGTTTAAACTCTTTTTTACTGGTACTAAACAGTGCTTTGGCTTCTTTGATCAGGCTTTCATCATCATTTTGGCGGGCCGCTGGTAGCGCTTTAACCTCTTTACCTTCTTCATTTTTAAGAATGAATTTGTCTTTATCATCAACAATGGCGCTAAAGTTACGTGAGCCATATTGTAGCTGTAACACAGCATTTTCATCTAAACCTGCTGTTGGAATGGTGCGGTCAGCCAGCTCATCACTTGTCCATTGATTACGTTCAGCAATCTCAGCAACCAATGTGTTTGCAAGTGTTTGTACCGAAGCAGTCCGGTAGCGACGTGAAAGTGAAAGCAACAGTTGGATGATTAATGGGTCATTACTGATCGATAATGCACTAATCATGGCTTCAATTTGTGAGCGACGAGGGTAGTGTTGCTTCATATAGTTCTGCAATTGTTTTACTGCAAAACTTCCTTGTGCATTGGCGGTCAGTGAAAGCATACCTTTACTTTTGATCGCGGAACCCAGATAAAGTCCTAAACGTTCGCGTTTAATCTCTTCAATCACTTCTTCTAAGGTGATGGTGCCATATTTGGCATAATATTCAGGGTATTTTTCACCATAACGTTTGTATGAATCCCGATAAGAACTCAGACGGCCAGGCGCTTCTGTGGTTGCATATTGCGTTGCTTCATCCAATGGTGTTTGTAAGGTATCTTGATGAATAAAACTGTGTAATAAATGATTGGCAAGTTGTACCTGATCTTTTTGATCGAGTAAGTCACTATAGCGTTGTAATAAGGCATTGGCTCTAGGCTCTTTCAGTTTTTCAGCCAATATCACCCACCATTTAATAATTCTAGGGTCAACCTCTTTACCATTCTGCCATTTTACTTTTGGTAATGTGTCAAAATCAAACCATGTAAAACTGCTTGAAAGTTTGCCTTTTAAACCGTCTTCTGCTTCTTTCAGCAGCACTTCTGGTTTGAGATAAGCACTAATATCCTGTCCAAGCTTTTCCAATGTCGTTAGAAGAGCAGCTCGAACGATTTCTTTCTTCTCTTTTTTAAGTAAAGCATTCAGCGGTTTTACTGCATCCTGATTTTGTAGACGTGCTAGCCATTCAATTGCAGTGATTCGAATGTCTTGTTTACCCGAATCTAGAGCTTCAATGGCACGTTGATGAATGTCTGGAAGGTGTTGTAAGGTTTCTTGCGCTTCATAACGCAAACGCTTATTTTCACCCAATGCAAATTCGAGTAAGCGCGGAATAAATTGTACTGGTAAGGATGGGAAACATTTAAGTACAAAGATGGCATCGGATGGGTTAAAGCTTTGATATTCATTTTTTTCTAAAGATGGAGAAAGCCCCAACGCTTCAGTTAAATATTCTTGATTTTCCGCAAAAAATGGCCAAATTTTATCTTTTTCATAAATATGATCTTGTAAACTTTGATAATAGGATGATCCCGCTAGAATCCCTTGAGCGACTCTACGTTTGGGATTGTTAAATTTAGCCGCATCTAGGGCCTGAACGATATGGCGAAGTTCATAATTGGCATATTCTTCAGGTTTAAGCATTTCAAATAAATTAGGCCAATAAATCCAATTCCGATTGCGTATCGCAATGATTCTCATGGCATGATTAATGGAAAACTCAGGATATTTTTTATATTTATTTTTATGGGTAATAATATTTTCAACTTGGTGTACATTTTTAAAAGATGCATCACCGTTCAGCTGGTCAACAATCGACGTTAAAGTTTGATGATTGATTTTTTTAAGCTGCTTTAAATGATCTTGAGCCCAAGTTCTTTTATAACTTGCTGTTTTATTCTCTTCAATTTCATCGGCAGCATTCTGTTCAGCTTTAGCCAAAATTTCTTGATAATTTTCTAAAATAACCTCGGTAAAACTTGCTGGAATTTTTTGTTCAACAAACGGTTGAAATGTTGGTGCTTCAAAATCTTGCTGTAATTGAGCAGTATCAACAGATCTTAAGCGCTGAATTGCCATTTGTAAGATTTGTTGTACAGATTTTTGTTTTTCTTGTGCAAAAGCTTGTTCTAGTACAGTTAGATTGTCAGCACCTAAACGTGCCAATAGATCTGCAGAAAAGCCACGTTCCTGACTTGAACCTTCCAATAGATTTTGATTTAAATATTTTTGGCTATCTTCTGGATTTAAATTCGTCAATAAACTGGTGGCTTTAGTACGAATGGTTTTAGATTTCCCTACAGAAAGTTTTACAATCAAGTCAGGGATTTGTTTGATCAATGTCGTTTGTTTGGCGATATAGTCTAAAAAGTTTTCTTGTCCAATGATGCTCAGTGTTGGAATAAGTTTTCTGAGTTGATCTAATCGGGCTGAAATGAAATCTTGGGTGTCCTTGAGTAATAATATTTTATCTAATTTACTAGAATGATAACTGTCGATATTTTGGCGTTCAAATAAATAAGGCAGTAGTTCATCGCCTAAACCCTGTTGATCACTTTCAAGCAAATCAAATAGTTTCTGTTGAGTCCAATTTTGCTTTAACAATTTATTCGGATCTGCTTCGCTAAAATGATGACTATCAAAAGCAGTAATAAATGTATCTACCGTGAGATAAATAAACCAAGCGGGCACTTTTTCATAAATATTGGTAAAATTTTTCTGTTGTGTTGCCGCTTCAAGCACTTTGGCAAAACGAATAATTTGTTCAAATTCTAATTCTTCAAAGATCTCACCATAATAACGACGGCGTAGTTTTAGTGCAGCTTCAGCAAGCTTATTTTCTTTTTTATCCAGTGATTGATTGTTTTGAGGCCAATACCAGCTATAGGTACCTGGCTTTTCCAGTAAAAGCAGTGCTTTTTCATTCGGGTATTGCTGTAATTTAAGTAATATTTCTGGATTTTCTCCATCCAAAATAAACAAAACCACATTTTGATCAAGTTGGTCTTCAATGACGGCCAAAGGCCGGAAAATATGGTAGAGCTTTTCAACTTTATTTTTTAGATCTTCATTATGTTTTTGAATGTGGTCATGATCAGCGGTTGAGTCTGCTTGTTGCGTTTTCACTGCCTTATCCTCAGGCTTTAAAAACATCGACTCAATTTTTGAAAAAAGTTTATTTAACATCTGTATTCCTTTTGAGCAACTCGCTGTTGCTTTTCTATAGGCGCTAATACTTTAGGCTTTAATACTGTGCTTGGTAGTTCACTAAAATTATAGAAAAATATCATCAATTTAAATAGCAAGCTTAATTTATCACGACGTAACTTGTCCTTCTAAAGCGATTCTATGATTTAGGCGTTGTAGTTGTAATAAAACATGTCGCCATTTTAAAAGCTGACTGGCTAAATTGTGTTGTGTGGAATCTGATTTGAGTGAGTTTTGAATAAAGCTTAAACCCAAATCTGCAAACTTTTCAGCAAAATCATCCAGTTTAACCAGATCATCCATATCCAATTTTGAACGTCCTGTATTTGCATAGAATTCAAACAAGGCTTGTGATTCCAAGATCAAAAGGTCTAATGCAGATAAATGTTGCTGATGTTTCCATTGTTTTTTTTGTTCGAGCAATTTTTCAATTCGACCAGTAATCAGCTCAACCAAGCTACTTTTCTTCTGTACAGGATAATCATAATCCAGACTGAATATTTTTAAACCTTTTGGCGTTGTTAAAAACACACTACATGGAATGAATTGAATCTGTTGCTGTGTTGCTTCGATACGCACCAACGTTGCGATAATTTTTTCATTATGAATCAGTTGGGTGAGATGTTTAATTCGTGCACGGTATTCTGGTTCTATCGGAATGACCAGCTTGAGTGCTCTATTTTCATCGTCAGTAATACGGTATTTAAAATATTGCTCTAGTTCGTTGAGTTCAGGCGCTGTGATACTTTTATGGCGAAGCAGTACATAACGTGATTTAAGCTGTTCTAGGCTTGAATGCGGAACAAGCATTTCCTGTAAAGATTGCCATGTTGAAATGCCAATATTCATCTGTTCTAAGTCAGATTGGCTGAGTGCATTCAACAAGCCTTTTGGTAAAAAACGAGTATCTGTGCTGGCACTGAGTTGTGTCTCTGAACTGGATTTTGCATGGGTTAGTTCAAGTTGATGTTGGAGTAAAAAGCTGAGAGAACTTCCCCAAATTCCAGTATTGGCTGCACTGTGCATATCAAAGGTACGATCTAAATGATTGGCACGTGCCTGAGTCACTTCTTTGAGTTGTTGCTCTTTTGCATCCCAGAAGCACACTGTTAGACCATGTGCACCACTCTCTGTATTCCACCATTCACAACCAAGAGGGATCAGATGTGCTATGCTTTCTTGTTGATAGTCGCGTTGTACAGCACCACGAAGTTGTCGCAATGCTTCGGCTTTAACATCTGGATTTAAATGCTCGATTTCTGACAGTGCAGCCAAATAGGCATACAAATGTGCCAATTGATTAAAAATCTGCTGCTCATCAACCTGTACATCTGCTTCCAAAAACTGCTTCATTGAGCCATGTAAGGCACGCAATAAGCTCCCTAAACGTGGTAAGTTTTGTGCGCGTGCTTGCATATTTAAAATATGCAGTGACATGACCATTTCTTTGGCCAGATGTGACAAACCTTGCTGAATAAAGTTTTGACAAATGATTTTAAGTTCTTGGATCAATACCTGATCATCCGGCGAAAGTTGCTGTGTAGGATGATGATGTTGCGCTGTTGTATCAATTGACCATTGCCATTTTTCAGGGGCATTTTTCAGAACTAAATAAGCAATACATGCCAAATGCCCAGCAACTTTTTGTTTATCTGCAATTTCTGACAATATGCCTTCAAACCCTGTTGCAGGGTAGAGAACAACTGGATTGGGACTTAAATCGGTTTGAAAAGTGATTTTATGTTCTTGAATATCAATTTGACAGGATTCAGGTTGCAGCAACCAATTTTGTACAAATTCATAGGCCAAACGAATATTGGCTTTGCCTGCTTGTTTTTGGATTTTGCTTGGATCGAATTCTAAAACAGTTTCAAGGGTTGATGTTGTTGCTTGCTCCGATATCTTACCGTGTTGAGATGTTTCCTGTTGAGTTAGTGGTACTGCATTTTCTAAATTATTGTTAGGGCTATTTTCACTTTGGCTATTTGCAGTAGTTAGTAGTGTTTCATGTTCCTGAACCCATAAAATACTGCTGAGAATGTGTTTACAACAGCCTTGTGCTGAACAATTACACAGTGCTTTGGTGATGCCTTCAAAGGGCAGTTTAACCTCACATTCTTCGACTTTAAATACCAGTTGATCGTGCTCTTGTTGTAGTAGTTCAACAGCATCTAAGGCTTTACGGGCACGACGTAGAAGACCAGCATTGCTATGCATGGTTAGGCTGTCTTCATCGTATTGGGTATAAATATGCCAACTCATTGCATCACCTCTGCAAACCATGTCGCCAAATGTTCAGGAGTCATTGCTGCGATTTGCATACCACGTTCTTGGAGTTTTTGTGCCATATTGATGTCATAAACAGGATTAGCTGCTTGATCCAGCGCCGCAAGCCCAAGCAGTTTGCAGCCTTGTTGGTTGAGTTGACTGGTGGTGTTGAGCATTTGTTGAACGGATGCACCTTCTTCAAAGTCACTGATCAAGACTAAAATACTGCGATTGGGTTGTTTAATCTTTTTTTGACAGTATTGCAAAGCTTGACCAATGTTGGTTCCGCCACCGAGTTGAATGGTCAGTAAGACTTCAACTGGGTCATGTGCCAAATGGCTTAAATCAACAATTTGGGTGTCAAACAGGACCAGACTAATATTGACCGCAGGGAGAGCTGCCAAAATACTGGCACATACTGCTGCATACATGATCGAATCCATCATCGAGCCACTTTGGTCGACACACAGTACAATTTCCCACGGCAAATGTTTTTGTACACGGGCATTAAAATAAGGGGTTTGGATAATCAGTTTTTGTAAATCAGGCTGGTAATTCTTGAGATTGGCTTGAATGGTCCGTTTCCAATCAAAGTTTTGTGCCTGTTTAAGATGTGAACGCTTAAAACGATTACGACGACCTTGTAGCGCTTTTAAAAATTGTGTGCGGATTTTTTGTAAGAGTTCTTCCACGACTTTTTGAATTAATTCTCGAATCGCATCTTTCATTTCATTGCTTAAACGACCACGCATACTCAGCAAAGCTTTAGCCACTGCAGGGTTGGGTTCAAGTTGTCTTACATGCTCTGGGTTTTTAAATAACTCAGTTAACTCATAGCGTTCTATGGCTTGTTTTTGCATACGTTCAAAGGTCGATTTTGGGAACAGTTTTCGACTTTGGTTGAGCCAGTTAATCGCGTTAAGCTGCGAGGCTTCCAAACCGCCATGGCGATTTTTCCCTTGTTGGATACCACGACGTTTATATTCATTTTGGTAGAGATAATCGAGGTTGCGCTCAAGTTTTAGTTGATCGCCTGACAATGCCGCTGCTGATAAATTCTGGTCGGCATAGCGACCGAGCATCAAGCGCCAACGGCGTGCTTGATCCATTGCATCAAGAGAAGCGGGGGTATCTGAGTTTTCATCAAGATTTGGTTCAGGAGGTAATTGACTCATTCATTCACTCCTTGTTGTTCTGGATTGAGTTGTTTTGAGCGATTGCTTGCCCAGCGATCTAAGTGATCATATTCAAATATTTTTTGCAGTTGTTGGTTAAGTTGTATGCCTTGGAATACATCCTGTTCCCCAATATGACTGAGTACCTGATCGAGAATGACATCCTCGCCAAGTCCTGTGGTTTTTGCGATAATTTTAGATACTTTAGTGCTTTGCTTTGGGGTAAGCTGACTAAAGATATAGCGTAAATCAGGTAAAATCCGAATAAAGGTATCTTCAGTCCAATGACTGACCAATTGGTGAAGTGCATCAATTGCAACCTTGGATTGCACAAAGATTTCAGGCGCAATAAAAAACATGCCATGTAGGTATTGCACAGCATCTTCAGGATCACTTCCCACTGCAAAAGCCAGTTGTAATTGTTGTTGAAGCTGATTTTGCTCAATTTCATGATCTAAAAACTGTAAAGTATGTAGCGCACCTTTGAGTGAACTAAGATGAAACTCATCAATTTTTGCCAGATCAATTTGGCTATACATCAGTTCCAGTAAATCTACATCTTGTGCATTTACGACTGCATGCTGTAGTGAAAGATTTCGTTGCTTGATATTCAAAATCAGTTCATGCAAGGTTTTTAAGTTGCTAAGATTTTGTTCAACTTTTTCTTCGTGGGTATCGTAAATTTGATCAAGTAAAAAACAGGCCTGATAGACGGCAAAACTTAAACTTTGTATCACGATATTTTCGGGTAAATTTAACAGCTTGTGACCATGCCACAAATAATACAATTGCTGTGCTGCACCAATCACCGAGGCAAGGTTTTGATCGCTTTCTAAAAAAGTATCGAGTTGTTGACGGAGCAATTCTAAATGTTGCTTTAATCCTAAGCGACACGCCAAAGCCAGCAATTTGGCAGTTTCAAAGGCAGATTGTCCCACACCTTTTGCTTCATTTTCTTGCTGTAGTTTAATAATTTTAAGCAGTGCAATTTGTTCGAGTTGATTGCCCATTTCTGCTAGTTCAATCAAACGTGCTTCAACACTGGGTGTCCATGCATAACGCCATTCCTCAAACAGCAAATCCAGACTGGCACCTTGAACAAAATCTGGACCCGAAATACGTTGAGCAAAATTACAGCCGACAAATTCCAATAAATGCAAATATTGACTAATGTTCTGATGTAAAGGTTTACGATAAATATCGAGTTTTCGATTGCGTAAAATGGTGTCATTTAAATTAAAACGATAGGTTTTAATCTGTTGATAGGTATTTTGTAATAAGGCAGGGCTGTGCTGATTTTGAGCAACCTTACCAAGCTGTTGCCCACTTAAAAACTGAAAAATCAGGGTAAATAAATGCTGTTGTCCATCATCCATTTCCCCTTTGATTAAGGCTGATTGTAAGGCATCGAGTAAATCATAACGGCTCGGTTGATAATGCCCTCGAAGGCAAGCCAATTGCCAAGCAAGTTCAGCGGTATTTTTTAGCGCGATATAAGGCGTTACATCCAGTGCATTTTCTTGGTTTAAAAAATGGCATAACTCATTTAAATATTGAAAAAATTGCAGTTGCGTTTGTTCAACCGTTGGATTGTTTGCAGATTTTAAATTTTGCCAATGTTGTTGATAATATGCAGGTGAGGGCATACCTGAAGCATAGCCATTTAAAGCATCTAAACGATCGAAACTATAGCGAATCAGCCAAGCTTGCTCTTGCCAGTTTTGCTTTTGATCTTGGGCAATAAAACGTTCTGCTTGCTGTGGGGCTGCTAGATTTTCAATTAAGGCAAGACTATGAAAACCACCCGTGATCACCAAAATTTTATGCTTGGGATCAATACTGTCTTGGATGCAATTCCACATCACATCTTCACGATGTAATGAAGCATCTTGTAAGAGTACCTCACGCTCATAATCCAGACGTGCCAATGAACACCAAGCAAAAACATCATCAAAAAAAGTTTGAGCATGTTGCAGTTGTTCAACATTTTGCAGCTCGAATAAATGATCCCAAAGTTCATCGTGATTTCGGCAATGCATGGTTTCAGCAAGTTTTTGGATATATTGGCTATGCGCAAAATAACGTTCAGACAGCAAACTTTTTTGTTGCCAGTCCAAATCGGACTGTTGTGTTTTTAAGGCACTTTGTTTTGCCCAATCCAAGTCAATAAATTTAACGTCTGCTTGAATGAGTTTTGCCTGTTGGATGGCGACCCATTCAGGTGAGTATTCACAAAAAGGGAAGTAGGCAGAAAAGATTTCTGGTTGAACCTCGTCATCACTTTCATGTTCTTCGCCAGCACTATCTTTATTTGCAGCGCCTTTTTTGGGTGAGGTTTTATTTGAAGAGCGTTGTGCTTGTGCAAATATAGCCACAGGAGGCTGAGTGGCTTGGTTCTGTAAGCTTTCAATTAAGAATTCAAAACTTGTTGGTGCTTCGATTAAAATGTATGTGGGCTTCAGTTCATCGATATATTGTTTTAACGCATATGCACAAGCGGGGCTATGATGGCGGATTGGCGCAAAAAAAACGTTTTGCTCTGCCATTTGCTGTTTCAGGTGAAATGCCTGTTTTAAGCGTTCAGGCATTTCACCTCTCTCTATATTTCGATCCAACAGCTGCATGATTAAAACTCTCGGCTGGCGTCATAGAAACTTTTCCAGTCGGCATCTTTACGTGCACGCTCTTTCACCACAGTATCCAGATAGTAACGTAGGCGTTTAGCGTCATCTGGATTATCTTTAAACACAACCCCAATTAATTGTTGTGCGAGGTGTTCTGCTTTTAATTTTCCATCACTGAGATAAATCGCTTGTAGGCCTGCCGCATGGGCAATATTGACTGCTTCAGCAGTAGACATAACAGCATCAGGCGTTTTAAGTGTTGCGCCTTGCAGACTTTGTCCTGTTCTGAGTTCATTGAAAATGGTCACCAAGAGTTCGATGACTTCTGGGCGAACTTGGATTTCACTGTATAAATCAGCAAGCTGGTTCTTAAGTTGTAATCCCACCAGTTCGATTTCAAATTTTTGATCACGAATTGGTTTTACTGTTTCAAAGTTAAAGCGGCGCTTTAATGCTGCTGACATTTCATGTACGCCACGATCACGCAAGTTTGCTGTTGCGATGATGTTAAATCCTTGTGTAGCTTGCAAACTAAAATCTTGTCCCATTTCAGGGATCATCATTTGCTTCTCAGACAGTAAAGACACCAACACATCCTGAATTTCAGGTGGACAACGGGTGATTTCTTCAAAGCGGGCAATTTGTCCGTTTTTCATGGCATAGAAGAGCGGGGAGGGAATCAGTGATTTATCTGTTGGTCCTTCCGATAAAAGGAGTGCGTAGTTCCAAGAATATTTAATATGGTCTTCGGTTGTCCCTGCTGTCCCTTGAATTGTGAGCTGAGAATTGGCTGAAATGGCAGCACTAAATAGCTCTGAAAGCATCGATTTTGCTGTTCCTGGTTCACCCACCAGCATCAAACCCTGATTGCCCATCAACGTAACCAAGGCGCGGTCAACTAAAGCATCATCACCATAAAACTTTTTTTGAATATCCAGCTTGGCATCACCCAAGATAAATGAGCGAACAGCGTAGGCAGAAAGTTGCCAACCTGCTGGCTTTCTATGTTGATCTTGTTCTTTTAAGCGTTCTAGTTCCGCTTGATATTTTTGTTCTGAACTGTGCTTAATTTGATTTTGAAAATTTTGCTTCATAATGATTCTATATATATTTTATCCAATGAATCTATCATAACTGGCAAAGGCTGAGATGACCACTGGTACATAAGTTGTCTGCGACAAATTGTGACATCTATTTGTTATAAAAAGTATTTTTAAGTAAATTGAGTGCTGTAATTGCAAGTGAACTAGGGGTAGATTGTTTATAATTGTATAGTATGATGATCTGTATTGAAATTTTGTGAAATAGTGATTGTATTGATTCGTGAATCAGTACATTAATGTAAGCGTTGAGAAACTATTTAATACAAGCTTTAGTGTTTGAAAAACCACAGTTACGAGGGTGCACATGGCAAATTCTAATAAAAAACAATCAGGCGGATTTATTTCAAATGCTTTTGGCGTGGCCAAAAAGCTAAGCGAAACAGGCTTAAGTGTGATCAATCATGTTGCTCCTGGTACGGTGAGTAAATTGAGCCACAGTCCTAAAGATGAATCCGTTGTACAAGGTACTGCTCAAGAAAAAAGTGCTTTTGAAGGTAAACAATATGAAAATCCTCAACAAATGCTACGGGAACATTTACCCAATGTAACCGGGCAGCTTTTGGGGAAACATTATAAAAAAATCAATAATGTCGCTTCGTTTATTTCACCAGATTTAAACGATAGATTATCTGATTTTATTTTTGATAAGCTCAATGAATTTGTTTCAGAACTGACTTCTGTAGATGCTGTTCTAAAAGAAGTGGGTGCAAAAAGCTTGGCAGAATTGGCCAAGGATCCTGAACGTTCACAACGGATCAGTACTGCGCTGGCGAATCAGAATAAAATTATTGCTGCAATTCAAGGTACGGTTACAGGCGCGTTCGGCGGCTTAGGCGCAATTCTTGATGTACCTAGTTCACTGGCTTTGGCACTTCGAAGTGTTTATCACACTGGGCGAGCGCATGGTTTTGAGTTGAATGCGAAAGATCACGCTGTTGTTGAATACATTTTTAAACAAATTGATCTAGGCACTGTTGCTGAAAAACACGCATTGATGGCGGCAATACGAACTTTTGCAGGGGTGTTGCAAACCCACAATGTGAGCCAATTGCAACAGCTATTAGGTTCAAGCAATGATATAGAGCTGTTAAAAAAATGGGTGGCAAATGAGGATGGTACATTTAAGCTGCCATGGATGAATAATCTTCCACATTTTAGTCTGTTGACACGACTCACCCCCTTAGCCACGATGGGTATCAGTGCTGCATATAACTGGAAACTGGTCGATGATGCAACCGATAAAGCTCAAATCGTATTTTCTGGCGCAAGGCAATATCTGCTACAGCATTCTGATGAAAAAATTGATGTATTAGATGCTTATGAAAAATTTAGTCAATTGATCTCAGACGCGCATCCCTTGCTTTTAGAAGACAGCAAAACAGAAACGCTTGCAGAGAAAGTCGAGCCTCATGTTGAAAATGAAGCAATTACTCATGTTGAAGTGAAGGAAAAAACCAGTGAAGCTGTTGAAGAATCCAATGCTGAGCAAAAAGTTGAGCAAGGGATTCAAAAACTGGCTGAAACGCACATTGAAGATAAACATGCGACTCAACAGCAAGACAAGGCGACACCCGTAAAACCTCGACGTACCGCGCAAAAGAAAGTCGCAGCAGTGGAGACCACTACAGCGAAAGTAACTGATGTGGCGAAAACATCGACAACTGCAAAAACTGTAACAAAAAAGCGTACCCCGGTAAAAGCCAAAGCGACTACAGAAAATACGGTAAAAGCGTCTGAAAAAACGCAAGAAGCTACTGAAACAAAATCAGAAAGTAAGCCTGAGTAAGTTGAATCATTCATTTAGCCAAAGCTTGAAATGGTCAATATTTGACACCATGTTGAATGTTGACCATTTTTACTTCTTGGCTTACAATTGCATGCCCTCAAAAAGTGGTAATTTTTTGAGGCTTTTTATTAACGGGAGAATTGCCATATGGCAACAACAAATCAGTTGATCCGTAAGGGTCGCACAACTTTGATTGAAAAATCAAAAGTTCCTGCGTTGAAGGCTTGTCCACAACGTCGTGGTGTTTGTACACGTGTTTATACAACTACACCTAAAAAACCTAACTCAGCAATGCGTAAAGTTTGCCGTGTTCGCTTAACTTCAGGTTTTGAAGTTTCTAGCTATATCGGTGGTGAAGGCCATAACCTACAAGAGCACAGTGTTGTTCTTATCCGTGGTGGTCGTGTTAAAGACTTACCAGGTGTACGTTACCATACCGTTCGTGGTTCTTTGGACTGTGCTGGTGTTAAAGATCGTAACCAGTCTCGTTCAAAATACGGTACTAAACGTCCTAAGAAATAATCTTTTAAAGATTAGCTTCTTAAGAATATAGAGCCGCAATCCTTTATCGTCTCGCTTGTCTGATTTCTGCATTAATTTTGTGAAATTCAAGCGACGTGTAGTAAGGCCAGCGAATAGCACACGACACTTTGTGCTGATGCTGGATAAACCTGAAGTGTCATATTTATAGGTAGATTAAAATGCCAAGACGTCGCGTAGTCGCTGCTCGTGAAATCCTTCCGGATCCTAAGTTCAGTAGCCAAACAATCGCTAAATTCATGAACCACGTAATGCAAGATGGTAAAAAGTCTATTGCTGAAAGTATCGTTTACGGTGCTTTAGACCGCGTTCAAGAAAAAAATAAAGTAGACCCAGTTGAATTTTTCGAGACTACTCTTGAAAAAGTTCGTCCTATGGTCGAAGTAAAAGCACGCCGTGTTGGTGGTGCTACTTATCAGGTACCTATGGAAGTACGCCCATCCCGTCGTACTGCCCTAGCTATGCGTTGGTTGGTAGATGCTGCTGCTAAGCGTTCTGAAAAAACTATGGCGTTACGTCTTGCTGGTGAGTTGCTTGATGCAGCTGAAGGTAAAGGCGCAGCGATCAAAAAACGTGAAGATGTGCACCGTATGGCTGAAGCTAACAAAGCCTTCTCTCACTACCGCTTCTAAGCGGCTAAAACAGTCCCTAATCAGGAGAATACTCATGCGTACTGCAGCACGATTTAACATCGCCCTCTACCAAAGTGGGGGATTTGCGGGTATTTAAGTTGCCCATTACGTATCGAGTATCCGTACGCATCAATGCTTCATTGATGCGTCCTGTTTTAAACAACAAAATTTAGGAATGCAAGAAATCATGGCTCGTCAAACCCCAATTTCTCGTTATCGTAACATTGGTATTTCTGCGCACATTGATGCCGGTAAAACTACAACTACTGAACGTATTTTGTTCTACACAGGTGTATCTCACAAAATTGGTGAAGTACATGACGGTGCAGCAACAATGGACTGGATGGAACAAGAGCAAGAACGTGGTATTACAATCACTTCAGCTGCTACGACTTGTTTCTGGTCTGGTATGGGCAAGCAGTTCCCTGAACACCGTATCAACGTAATTGATACACCGGGACACGTAGACTTCACAATCGAAGTTGAACGTTCTATGCGTGTTCTTGACGGTGCGTGCATGGTTTACTGTGCTGTAGGTGGTGTTCAACCTCAGTCAGAAACTGTATGGCGTCAAGCAAATAAATATAAAGTGCCTCGTTTAGCATTCGTGAACAAGATGGACCGTACTGGTGCAAACTTCTTCCGTGTTGTTGAACAAATGCGTACTCGTTTAGGTGCTCATCCTGTACCTGTAGTGATTCCAATTGGTGCTGAAGAAAATTTCCAAGGTGTTGTTGACCTGATCGAAATGAAAGCAATCATTTGGGATGAAGCTTCTCAAGGTATGCAGTTCGAATATGGTGATATTCCTGCTGATCTTCAAGCATCTGCTGAAGAATGGCGCACCAATATGGTTGAAGCTGCTGCAGAAGCATCTGAAGAGTTGATGGACAAATACCTAGAAGAAGGTGATCTTTCTAAAGAAGACATCGTTGCAGGTATTCGTACGCAAACTTTGGCTGGCGAAATCCAACCAATGCTTTGTGGTACAGCATTCAAAAACAAAGGTGTTCAACGTATGTTGGATGCTGTAATTGAATTCTTACCATCGCCTACAGAAGTTAAGCCTATCGAAGGTATTCTTGACGACAAAGCTGAAACTAAAGCGATTCGTGAAGCATCTGATGAAGCGCCGTTCTCTGCATTAGCGTTCAAAATCATGAACGATAAGTTCGTAGGTAACTTGACTTTCGTACGTGTTTATTCTGGTGTTCTTAAACAAGGCGACCCAGTATATAACCCAGTTAAGTCTAAACGTGAACGTATTGGCCGTATCGTACAAATGCACGCAAATGATCGTCAAGACGTTGAAGAAATTCGCGCTGGTGACATCGCTGCATGTGTAGGTCTTAAAGACGTAACAACTGGTGATACGCTTTGTGATGAGAAAAACATCATTACACTAGAGCGTATGGAATTCCCAGAGCCAGTAATTTCTCTTGCTGTTGAGCCTAAAACTAAGGCTGACCAAGAAAAAATGTCTATCGCTCTTGGTCGTTTGGCTAAAGAAGATCCATCGTTCCGTGTACGCACAGACGAAGAATCTGGTCAAACGATTATTGCGGGTATGGGTGAGCTTCACCTTGACATCCTTGTTGACCGTATGAAGCGTGAATTTAACGTTGAAGCGAACATTGGTAAACCAATGGTTGCTTACCGCGAAACAATCAAAAAGAGTGTTGAGCAAGAAGGTAAATTCGTACGTCAAACAGGTGGTAAAGGTAAATTCGGTCATGTATATGTTCGTTTAGAGCCTATGGATGTTGAAGAAGCTGGTAAAGAATACCAATTCGCTGAAGAAGTTGTAGGTGGTGTAGTACCTAAAGAATTCTTCGGTGCGGTTGACAAAGGTATTCAAGAACGTATGAAGAATGGTGTATTGGCTGGTTACCCTGTTGTGGGTATCAAAGCGACATTATTTGATGGTTCTTACCATGATGTCGATTCTGACGAATTATCGTTCAAAATGGCAGGTTCTTACGCATTCCGTGATGGTTTCATGAAAGCAGATCCTATCTTGCTTGAACCAATCATGAAAGTTGAAGTAGAAACTCCAGAAGACTACATGGGCGATATCATGGGTGACTTAAACCGTCGTCGTGGTATGGTTCAGGGTATGGACGACTTACCTGGCGGTACTAAAGCAATTCGTGCTGAAGTTCCACTTGCTGAGATGTTTGGTTACGCGACTCAAATGCGTTCTATGTCTCAAGGTCGTGCGACATATTCTATGGAATTTGCTAAATATGCTGAAACTCCACGTAACGTGGCTGAAGGCATCATTTCTAAATTCCAGTCTGGCGGTAAAAAAGGTGACGACGAGTAATCTTTCGATTACTATAAGCCCAAACTAATTCATAGTTAAAAACCAAGTGCTCATGCAGTGACCCTGCATGAGTAGTTTAAAAAGGAAGCTCTCATGGCTAAGGCTAAGTTTGAACGTAATAAGCCACACGTAAACGTGGGTACAATTGGTCACGTCGACCATGGTAAAACAACTTTAACTGCTGCAATTGCAACAATTTGTGCAAAAACTTACGGCGGTGAAGCTAAAGACTACGCAGCAATCGATTCTGCACCAGAAGAAAAAGCACGTGGTATTACAATTAATACTTCACACGTAGAATACGATTCTCCAATTCGTCACTACGCTCACGTAGACTGCCCAGGTCACGCCGATTATGTTAAAAACATGATCACTGGTGCTGCTCAGATGGACGGTGCGATCCTTGTATGTGCTGCGACTGATGGTCCAATGCCACAAACTCGTGAACACATCCTTCTTTCTCGCCAAGTAGGTGTACCTTATATTCTTGTATTCCTTAACAAGTGTGACCTTGTTGATGATGAAGAATTACTTGAATTAGTAGAAATGGAAGTTCGTGAACTTCTTTCTACTTATGACTTCCCAGGTGATGACACGCCTATCATCCGTGGTTCAGCACTTGCTGCACTTAATGGTGATGCTGGTCAATATGGCGAATCAGCTGTACTTTCACTTGTTGAAGCGCTTGACTCTTATATTCCAGAACCAGAACGTGCTATCGATAAAGCATTCTTGATGCCAATCGAAGATGTATTCTCTATTTCTGGTCGTGGTACAGTGGTAACAGGTCGTGTAGAATCTGGTATCGTTAAAGTCGGCGAAGAAGTTGAAATCGTTGGTATCAAAGATACAGTTAAAACAACTGTAACTGGCGTAGAAATGTTCCGTAAACTTCTTGACGAAGGTCGTGCGGGCGAGAACTGTGGTGTTCTTTTACGTGGTACTAAGCGTGAAGACGTACAACGTGGTCAAGTACTTGCTAAACCAGGTACAATCAAGCCGCACACTAAATTCGACGCAGAAGTATATGTACTTTCTAAAGAAGAAGGTGGTCGTCATACTCCGTTCCTTAACGGTTACCGTCCACAGTTCTACTTCCGTACAACTGACGTAACTGGTGCAATCCAATTACAAGACGGCGTTGAAATGGTTATGCCAGGTGACAACGTTGAAATGTCAGTAGAACTAATTCACCCAATCGCAATGGACCCAGGTCTACGTTTTGCGATCCGTGAAGGTGGTCGTACAGTTGGTGCTGGTGTAGTTGCTAAAGTAACTGCATAATCGCTGATTGTGTAAAAAGAGCGCTCCTTTGGGGCGCTTTTTTTATAAAGTGAAGAATATGAATATCATAAAATCTATACCAAATAAAAAATTGACCAATTATTTACGCGTTGTTTATTTCTTTTTCTTTGCGTATTTTATTAATGTAATAATTACTCTACCGATGATTTTTTATGAATCTTATCAATGGCTTAGAATAAATTTTATTATGCTAGTCATTATATCTTTTGGATTAAGTACTTTGATTTGGTGGTATGTTTTTAAGGTCGTAACTTCAAAAAAATTTTTTAAAAGTCAAATATGTAGCTATTCAGTTGATGATTTGGGTTTTCATTATCATTTATTTGGTGGAGGGAAAAGATCAATTTTATTTAACCAATTAAATCATGACTTAAATAGATCTAATCCTGATATTTATATTGTAAATTATACAAAATTACCAAGTTCACTTTATGTTCATATTAATAATATAAACACCAATAAAGTTATTGTAGAAAAATTATATTTTCAATTGGGTGGATTCTTTGGTGAGTATGTAATTAAAAATTCCCATGAACTTGCATGTGAGTTTTTTAAGCGAGTGCATCAACACCGTCCTGATATTACAGTAGCTCCAGAAATTTACTATCAATTTAATATTCATCCTGAACATTTTAATTTTGATCATGATGCTTACCATGCGAAAAGAAAGAATCGTATTTGGGTGCTGGGAGTCATTATTTTATTTTTGATTTGTATTTTTTTATTTATTTACTATAAGCATCATTTTACACATAGTATTTAAATTGTTAGACAATACCTATCAAAAGCTGTCCTTAACTGATATTTGTGTGACCTAATCTGCAATTATTAAACTTTCATATAAACGTAATATAAAGAAAGAGAAAAACAAACATAAAGAATTTAAGTGAAACTCACTTAATAGGAGGAATCGCAATGAATGCAAAAGTGAATATTTCAAACCGTGCTGGTGCATCTTTCCCTGTACGTCGTATGGATTTTAATTTTGACGATGTACCTGAATATTGGGCAAGTGGTTCAGCGGGTATTACACATTTCATGACTGCATTGTCAGCATTGTTCCCAGATGGCGAAAAACTTTTTATCGATTCTGTGCGTGCGGTACGTTATCACCCTGCGATCAAGGACAATGAAGCATTACAAAAAGAGATTAGTGCTTTCATCGGTCAAGAAGCTATGCACACCAAAGAGCATGAAAACTTTAATGCTTCAGCAAAAAAGTTTGGTCATGATGTTGAGAAATACGAGCGTGAAACAGGTGTGTTAATTCAAGGCGCACGTAAATGGTTTGCACGTGTAGTCAAGCCTTTTGGTATGACTCAAGAAATGGTGGATTTAACCGCGACTACTGCATTAGAGCATTTTACTGCAACAATTGCTTCGCAACTGCTGGTCAATGGGCATATCCAAAAGTTAATGACTGATCCAACCATGTCGTATATGTGGTATTGGCATGCTGTGGAAGAAAATGAACATAAAGCAGTGGCTTATGATGTTTATGAAGCGGTGTTTGGTAAAGGTATCAAGGCTTATGGCTTACGTACCACGGCTTTAGTTTTTGCAATGGTACTCATCTTTATGGCGCAATCATCTTTTGTGGTGCGTTTATTAAAAGAGGATGGCAAGCTCAACCTAAAAGAGCTCGGTATTATTTATAAATATGCTTATAGTCCATCTAAAGGCATTATCGCAGGAATGACCAAAGAAATGTTGGCATACTTTAAGCCAGGTTTCCATCCAAATGATCTCGATACAGTGAGTTTGCTCGAGACATGGAAAGCGAAACTGGGTCTGTGACGCTTAAAGTCAGCATTTTTCTTAAGGAGCAACAATTGTTGCTCTTTTTTATTAGACTTCTTGGTTTAATTTCTTATAATTCATTTTTTATATTGAGTTGATGAACGCAGATGATTCGTTTAATGCAATCTTCAGATCTGCACGCTGTTTCTCAAATTGAAGACTTGGTACAAAGTCATCCTTGGAAAAAAAGTCAATTTGAAGAGTCCATAACAAGTTATCTAAGTACAGTGATTGAGCAAGACCATCAAGTGGTGGGCTTTTGTATTCTGCAACCTGTTTTAGATGAAGCGAATTTATTGCTTATGGCGATTCATCCGAGCCAGCAGGGTAAACGGCTCGGCTATCAACTGTTAGATGAATCGATTGCATTATTAAAAAATAATCCAGTACAAATCTTTCTTGAAGTGCGTGAGTCAAATAAAGCTGCGATTGCGCTGTATGAAAAAGCCAACTTTCATCAAATTGATTTAAGAAAAAATTATTATCCGAATCAACAGGGCGGCCGTGAACATGCAATTATTATGGTCAAAGCCTGTAGTGATGATTTTTCAAAATTATTTAAATAAGGCTAAGCAATATCGAAAATGCGAACAGCGAAAGCCGATTATTTGATAATCGGCTCATTCCATTCTGAGGGCAGGGTAGTCATCAACATATCGCCTAACTCTTGAATTTCTTTGGCTTCCAAGTGACGATTGATCCGTCGCCATTGTCCATCTAATAATAATTCAAATGGTGCATATTGAGATTTGTAATTCATTTTCTCAGCATGTGGAACCCAATACCCGAGGTAAACAAAATCTAGATTCAAGGATTTTACATATTCAATTTGTTTGAGAATCGCAAAAACCCCCAGTGAACGCTTACTTTCATTTGGATCAAAGAAGGTATACACCGCAGAAACGCCATCGTCCAATTGATCACAGGTAGAGACACTAATTAAACGATCATCTTTCCACAGTTCAAGGAAAAAACTGTTGGTACAACTGTGAATCAGGAATTTTTCAAATTGGTCATAACTGGGTGGGAACATATCACCATCGGCGTGTCTTTCAATAATATAACGCTCGTACAGATGATAATGCGTTTGTGTGGCCTCTTGGGTCGAAATAATTTTAACGGTTAAATCTTGATTGCGTTTCCATGCTTTTTTCTGAGCACTGCTCATTTTAAATTCAGTCACTGGCACCCGACAAGATAAGCATTGGCGGCAAAGATGGCATTCAGGGCGATAAACAAAATCACCACTGCGTCTAAAACCTACACGCGATAATTCGGAAAGTGTGACAACATCAATACGATGTACAGGGTCGAGAAACACCATACGTGCAGATTTATTTTCAAGATAACTGCAATCATGTGGTGGCGTAATATAGTACTGTAAGTCGTTTAATAGGGACTTAGGATGATAAGAATTCATAAATCATGTCCCTCCTTTTATTTTCATTCCATTAAGCGCGATAAAATCGCTATTGTTTTACTTGAAAATACACGCTCTTGATAACTTTTCCAATCTATAGAGGGTTGTTTTATTACATCTTGTAACGATTTAAGGTATTCATGGCGAGAAAGTGTACAAGCACCGAGACTGAGTAAGTGATCATTGACCAACTGACAGTCAATCCACGGTAAATTATTTTCTCGGCCCAATAACATCAGTGTGTAAAAAGCCATTTTGGAAACATCGGTTTGAGTGCTAAACATCGACTCACCAAAACAACCATGGCCAATCGTCACACCATACAGCCCACCTACAATTTTATCTTGATCCCAGACTTCAACACTATAGGCATATCCAGCTTCAAATAGTTGGCAATAACCGTGAATAATCTCCTCGGAAATCCACGTTTCATCCGCATAGCTACGTGGGAGCGAACAAGAACGGATGACCTGTTCAAAAGCATGATTGATGGTAATTTTATAATCAAACTTTTTCATATTTCGCAGTAGTGATTTACTTGGATGATAATCCTGAGGGCGAATGATGCAACGGGGCTCTGGACACCACCAACAAATTGGTTCACCTTCGGAAAACCATGGAAATAAGCCATGCGTATAGGCTTCAAATAATGTAGAAGGCGCTAAGTCTGCACCTATACAAATCAAGCCTTGTTCATCTGGATCAGCTTCTATTGGATCTGGAAAAATAAATTGTGAAAGGGGGAGTTGATTCACGAGAATTCATCAATAAAAAAGATCAGCTTTATCTTAGCTGATCATGTGATTAAATGTCTAAACAGACCTTATGCAAAAAGTTTCAAATGTTTTGCAATTTTGAGTTTGTCACTATCTAGAAAGAATTGGGCTTTTTCTTGAATGACTTCTAGGCTGGTTTTTGGATCCGAAACGGTATTGCCTTGTTGATCCAATACCAGCCAGCCTAATTGAGTCAGCACATCCCAAACATATTGTGCAAATTCTGCGGCAGATTCTAGCCCATCGATAAAGTGAGCGCGATAGAAGAGTTGGGTAAACTGATCGGCTGGAATACCAATCCCTGTGAGTGGGCAGGCCAAAACTTGATAATTGGTATGATAGCTGGCTTGCTCAAGGAAATAACGATTTAATTTCTGAGCATGTTCAACCATATCTGGATTTGAAGCCGCCTGACAAGGTTGTGCCAAACCTAAGTGACATAAAATCACCAAGGCATTGAGTAGCTTAGAATAGGTAATATTAGGGATGGCCTGTTCAAGCTCTGCAATCGTCTGTGGCTTATAGTCAGATTGTTTAAAATAAGCACCGAGTGGTTGATAAATCTCTTGGATTAAAGCGAACTCTCCTAAGTATCCTGAAATTGTTTTTGGTAATTTTTCTGGAGCCGTTAATAAGACAAAGGCTGTATTTCTCAAGCGATGCTGAATTTCTAATGCCGTTAAGGTGTTTTTCCCACGGATATATAAGTCTTTTCTAAATTGTGTATTGGCAAAATAATCACGGCATTGCTCTTTAAAAACAGGATGTTCAATGGTGTTTAAAAATTGCTGATGTTGCTCACTAAAATTAATGTTATCTAGATGCGAATTTAAATCTGTTGAACCAGCATAGGTCAGTTTAATTTCTTCTAAAATTCGTACCACTTGTTGAAAAGAGAAACATTGCCAATCTTGATTTAGGTATTCGTGAATCAAATAGTTGGGATTTTGCTTTTTTAAATCTTGCACTTTGTTGAGTGCATTTGGATTTCTCTGGGCAAAGAGGGGATTTTGCGTTAAAAGCTCTTCACTAAAATTAAGTGAATCATTTACTTTTTGTAGCGGGTTGGTACTGGTGCTATTAAATTTAAAATGACTGTGAAATAACTCGCGGACTGGCATATTGGCAGCCCAACCGGTCAGGCAGTTATAGCTGATATAGACAATCCCATTGGGACTTAAAAATTTTCGGATAAATTGCAAAATAATATGTTGGTTTTCGTGGCTAATCCAACTCCAGATTCCGTGTAAACTAATCGAGTCAAACATCGGTAAGTCTTTGTTGAGCAACTCTTCAAAACTTGCATCATAGAAATGATGCGGGACTTGATTTTGTTCAGCCAAGACATTGGCATGGGCAGCATGAGCAGGGTTAAAGTCTGTACCAAAAAATAAACCAAAACTGGATGCAGCATGAATATTTAGACTGACACCTTGACCAAAGCCGAGTTCACAATGTTTGTGACGTTCATTGGTGGGTGGGCAATCAACCCCATTGAGTAATAAGCAAAACTTTTGGTAGTTCGGGCTTAAGTCTCTGTAGTAACCATAGGTGTAATTTACTTCTGTCTGGTAGCCATCGGTCCACGCTGTTGTCATGTTTTTTCCTATAGTTTGTATTCGTTTAAAGTCATTTCTCTTGTTTATTTATAAATCAAAAATAAACAAACCGCCATGTAGGCGGTTTGTTTTTACATAAAATAAATCAATTATTCTAAGCCATCTAAATAGCGGTCAGCGTCAAGTGCTGCCATACAGCCTGAACCTGCAGATGTAATTGCTTGACGATAAACATCATCAGCAACATCACCTGCAGCAAATACACCCGCTACAGATGTCGCTGTGGCATTGCCCGCAGTACCACTGCGTACTTGAATATAGCCATTACGCAGTTCAAGTTGATTTTCAAACATTGCGGTATTTGGTTTGTGACCAATTGCCACAAACATACCTGATACGTCAACGTCTTGAGTTGAATCATCTTGGGTAGACTTAATACGTACAGAGGTCACACCAGAATTACTATCACCTAAAACTTCATCAACTTGATGGTTCCAGATGATCGAAATTTTACCTTCTTTAACTTTTTCGTTGAGATGGTCTTGAAGGATTTTTTCAGAACGTAATTTGTCACGACGGTGAACAAGGGTAACGTGTGAAGCGATATTGGAAAGATATAGTGCTTCTTCAACAGCAGTGTTACCACCACCCACAACCATCACTTTTTGGTTTTTATAGAAGAAACCATCACAAGTTGCGCAAGCACTTACACCTTGGCCCATATAAGCCTGTTCAGACTCAAGGCCTAAATATTGTGCTGTTGCACCTGTTGCAATAATTAACGCATCACAGGTGTACTCGTCCATATCGCCTTTAAGCACAAAAGGGCGCACCTGAAGATCAACTTCATTGATATGATCGTATAAAATCTCAGTACCAAAACGTTCAGCATGCGCTTGCATACGATCCATTAACGCTGGACCTGTTAAACCTTCAGCATCGCCAGGCCAGTTCTCAACATCAGTCGTCGTGGTTAATTGACCACCGAGTTGCATACCTGCAATTAAGGTTGGTTTTAAATTTGCACGCGCGGCATAAACAGCAGCACTATAACCAGCAGGGCCAGAACCTAAAATAATTAACCGAGAGTGACGAGCGCTCATGAGTCATCCTTTTTTATGAAAAATATAGAAATTGTTTGAATTATACGTGAAACTTTATCAAAGTTGTGTGGCTTCAATGTCGATAATATTGATCATCTAAATCGAATTGAGCTATATAGAATAATCAAATAATATTGTTTGGCATTTTTATCGAAATAAAAGCTTAAATTTCTAACAATGCTTTACAACACAAGTAAATAATAGTGCATCTTTTTTTTAAGAACAGGTGCATAATATAAAAATTTCTTCTCTCAAGAAAGCTGATCAAGCTTCAGAAAAGAGTAATTTGAACAATTGGTTACAGGATAGTATATGACTGCGGTGTCAAATGTTTATGCACAGCGCTTTTTAACAACAATATTCTTGATTTCATTTGGGATATATCTGTTCCTTGCAACAGTGACATATACCCCATTTGATCCAGGCTGGATGCATATTTCGAGTGATACACAACAGGTTTCAAATGCCAGTGGTGTAGCGGGTGCTTGGATTGCTGATTTGTTGTTTGGTTTTTTAGGTTGGGCAAGTTTACTCATTCCTGTATTTATTTTTATAGAAGCAGTCCAAGTATGGTGGCCACGAAGTTTTGTGAGTCGTCCGTTTCGTTACGCTGCTCAATTTTTTATTTTGCTTGCGACCTCAAGTCTATTGTATTTGCTTTGGAATGTACCAGCAGACACATTAGCCAATGCTTCTGGTGGAATCATTGGTTATGAACTTGGTGAAAGCCTATCTCAACTGATGAGTATTTATGGGGCAGTTGTATTTATTTTGCTCTTGCTCGTTGTTCTATTTACCTTAGCGTTTGGTATTCAATGGAATAGAACGTGGGCAACACTAAAAGCCACGCCTGCTTATTTACAAGATTTGTTTTATAAAAATGTTCCTGAAAGTGAATCTGCTTTTGATTTGACATCACCGCAGAAAAATAAAAATCATGCGCATACGCATAAAGCTGAACCAATAACAGCTCAAGCTGAATTTGTCGAAGCTGAAGATCAGGCACCAGCAAAAGAGCATTTGACTGTTAAAAATACTAAACACAATCAAACAGCAGAACGCTTATTTGATGACATGATTGAGCAAGAAAATAAAACTCAACATCATGTTCAATTTGATCAAGACGATATTGATGATTTGGAATTAGAGCGGACTTTAGAAAAAGCACATCGTCTAGAACAAGACAGTCAACGTACTGTTTCATCTGGTGAAGTATGGAAAGCCCTACATCAAGATCAAGACCATAATCGTGATATTGATGCCTTGATCAAAGCGTCAGAAGATCAAACTGAAGATAAATATGCAGACCATTTGCCACGCGCGCATCAACATGATGTTGATCCTGTGCAGATCAATAAAAAATCTTCACTTGATTGGGATGATGACCAAGTGTTTGATGAATTGTTATCAGTTGTACCAAATGGACAAACTGCCACAGATATCCATAGCCCCTTTAATAGCGCTACGACGCAGGCTCAAGCTGAAGCTGGTTATGTAGATACTGCTGTTCAGGGTGGGCAAAGCTTTGCGAGTGGTGTCGCAGTAGCGGCAACTTCAGGCGTGGCAATACAAAATTTAGCCAATGAACTAGATGAGCTTGCATCGCTTGCAGATGAAGAACTTACTGAACCCCCAACTGCGTACCAACAAAATCAGCAATCTGCAGATGTTCGCACAACCAGTAATTATGCTCAATCTACACCATTTACCCGTGCCAATATTCAAACCAATTTAAATGCATCAACCTTGGTCAGTGAAGAAGAAAAGTCTTTAATTGCTGCAGATAAAGATGCATTTAGAGATGCTTGGCAAGAAACTGCGGGTAAACCTCAAGACGAATTGCAAAGTGAGTTTGCAGAACTTGAAGATGATTTCGACTTGGATGCACCATTAACAGATGCATTTGGTCGTCCGATGTCACGTGCAATGCAAGTTGCAAATAAGCGTCGAGACTTACCAACATTGCCAGGTTATGAACTGTTAGATAAAGTCGATCCAAATAAAAAAGTCAACTTTACCGCAGAACAATTGTCACGTTTATCTGAACTGTTAGAAATTAAACTTCAAGAGTTTAACGTCAAAGCCAAAGTGATCGAAGCCCAACCTGGGCCAGTGGTTACACGTTTTGAGTTAGATTTGGCACCCGGTGTAAAAGCCTCGAAAGTGACCAATATTTCCCGAGATTTGGCACGTTCTATGTCAATGGCATCTGTACGTGTGGTTGAAGTGATTCCCGGAAAGCCTTATATCGGGATTGAAGTACCGAATAGCAGTCGTGAAATGGTACGTCTGATAGAATTACTGGAAACCCCTGTTTTTAAAGATCCAAATGGTTTGCTTTCAATGGCAATGGGTAAGGACATTTCGGGTAATCCTGTGATCACTGACTTAGGTAAAGCGCCACATATGTTGGTTGCGGGGACAACAGGTTCAGGTAAATCGGTTGCTGTAAACTCAATGATCCTGTCGATGTTGTTGAAATATACACCTGATCAATTACGTTTGATTCTGATCGATCCAAAACAATTGGAATTAGCGAACTACAATGATATTCCTCATTTATTGACACCTGTTGTGACTGACATGAAAGATGCTGTCAGTGCTTTGAATTGGTGTGTCAATGAGATGGAACGTCGTTATAAGCTGATGTCTTTTTTAAAGATCCGTAAATTAGCCGACTATAACCGTAAAGTGGAAGAAGCCATTGCAAATGGTGAGGATCTTATTGATCCAACTTGGAAACCAAGTGATTCTGCAACACAAGACAGAGCGCCACGTTTGCAACCATTGCCTTCGATCGTGATTGTTGCCGATGAATTTGCCGATATGATCATGCAAGTGGGTAAAAAAGCGGAAGAAATGATTACCCGTCTGGCACAAAAATCTCGTGCAGCAGGAATTCATTTACTGTTAGCAACACAACGTCCATCGGTAGATGTTATTACTGGTTTGATTAAAGCCAATATTCCAACCCGTGTGGCATTACGTGTAAACAGTAAAATTGACTCGCGTACTATTTTGGATGGTGGTGGTGCAGAGGATCTCTTGGGCCATGGTGATATGTTATTCCTCGGTCCAGGTAAAATTGATCCTGAGCGTGTACATGGTGCATTTATTTCCGATGATGAAGTCAACCGTATTTGTGACGCATGGCGTGAACGCGGTGAACCGAATTATGTTGATGAAATTCTTACGCCGTTTGACGAAGAACCGACCACACGTGGTTTCGAAGATGGTGATGGCGATCCGAACCGTGATGCACTCTATGACCAATGTGTTTCATTTGTCTTAGAAACACGTAAGGTGTCTGTATCTTCACTGCAACGTAAGTTTAGCTTAGGTTATAACCGTGCTGCCCGTATTGTTGATCAAATGCAGGAGCAGGGTATTGTCAGTGAACAAGGACCGAATGGTAAGCGAGATATTTTGGTCTAATTTAAACAGCTTGCAATGAGCTTAGGCTCATTGCAAGCTGTTTAGGCTATAGAAATAGTCCGAGTAAATACAAGCACCAAAAAATAGAAAATAACACGATAAGTACCATTTGAGCTTTACTAAATTTCTTTTGTTCAATGACCACAAATTGATTGGATTGTTGTTTGGCAAAATTGAGAGCCTTAAATGCAGGTATTAGAAAAATGAAATTCAATACAGTAATCAGATCATAAGGTTCAGGCAGTTTAATCAGTACTGAAAAAACCATAAATCCTATAAACATCCAGCCTGATGAAAAATTCTCTGTATATCCTTGTTGCTTGGCATAGTTATTTATTTTTTTAAACAAGGAGTATAGGAAAAAAATATAAAATACTGCCCGAAAAGCCGGCATGATGTCTAATTTGTCTTTTTGCATAAAGAAGCGCCACGCTTTAAACATCCACCAAATCTGATATAAACCCATTGTCAAAAAGCACAAGAGCATAAATTTATTGATGCTGATGATCTTCTGCACTTCCACAGGATGATGTGGGGGTTGCTCAATGGGTGAGGTTGAATTTTTTTCTAAATTAAGCATGATTTATTTTTTAAGCACGTTTTAATTTTTGATTATAAAGATAAAATATTATTTTCTCCAATAATTAAAATCCGTCTTTTTAAAAGATGGTTGATGTTTTATTTGTGGTATATGTTCATCGAAGTTCAGCCTAAAGAATTTTATTGATGTACCGATATCGATGGAAAAACATGAATTTTCACACTAATATAAATCTGTCTCGCTGAACGGAATCTAGTCCATGTTGATCGCATTATGTACGTTAATCTTTATTCATTTTTGTGCCCTGATTACACCAGGCCCTGATTTCTTTCTGGTCTCGCAAACTGCGATTAGCCGTTCAAGAAAGCAATCTATTTTTGTGGTTTTGGGGATTACCGCAGGGGTGATGTTTTGGGCTTTTTTAGCTTTGGCGGGTTTGAATATCATTTTTGAAAAAATGGCATGGTTAAAGCAAGTGATGTTGGTTGTTGGTGGGATTTATCTGTGCTGGTTAGGCTACCAAATGCTTAGATCTGCTTTGAGTAAGAAAGAGAATATATCACAGCATCATTTTGAGTTACCGCAAAGCAATCTGCGTTTCTTTCTCAAAGGTTTCTTAACCAATTTATCAAACCCGAAAGCGGTAATTTATTTCGGTAGTGTATTTTCAGTGTTTTTAGCCAATCCACATTTAGATGGTGTGCATTCATTATTATTTATAATTGTTTCCGTGGAAACGCTGATCTGGTTTAGCTTTGTTGCCTTTGTATTTTCATTACCTAGCTTTAAAGCCGCTTACCAAAATGCCTCAAGATGGATTGATGGTATTTCAGGTGGGATCTTTACACTCTTTGGGGCATATTTGATTGGTCATCGCTAAAAAGCATGCTCCAAAATTTAAAAAAACCTGCTTCAAGCAGGTTTTTATTATGCTGTTATTCGGAAATAATTTTTAAATTATTCCACGTCTTTGGTTAATTGATAAAGTTCAGCATTTGGACCTTCAATCTTTTCACCCGTTGCAAAACTACGTGCTTCTAAGATATTTTCGCCAACAAAGTATTTGCGCTTATCTGCATTTTTATCTAGACCGATAATCGATCCAGATTCATCAAAACTAAAATGACCTTGAGTTTTAAATTCTTTGCCTTCACCTTTAACCCCTTCATATTCTTCAGTCAGTTCATAAGTGTGATCTGATTTGAGGATGAGTTTGGTTTTGATTCCTGAGCAATCAGCACACGGAAGTAAGCCTTTGTATTCCCCAGCCCAATCCAAGCTATTTTGAGCATTGTGTTCTGAATCTATGGTTGGGGTTGCTGCTTCATGCGATGCAGCAGCCTGTGTTTGAGCTGTCGCTTTGATATCTTCTGATGCATTATGAGTCGGCTTAGAACAAGCGCTTAATGACAGCGCTAAAATAGACATGACGAAGAGTGTTTTTTTCATAACATAACCCAAATGAATAAATAATTATATGTGAATGATTTTATCCAGAATATAAATTATCTCCCTGATATGAAATGTGAATTATGTAAGAAATTGCTGAGTAATGTAGTTCGATGTTAAAAAGTTAGGCTATTATAGAAACTCTGTTATTGTCATATTTTAAGTATTCGAATCTATGTCTCATTTGGCTGAATATGTTGCTCGTATTTACAATGAAAAAAACCACAATCAAAAAAGCAATGATCAAATCAAAATTGAAAATGTTATTTTGCAAAGCGAAAAAAATTATGAGCAAGATATAGAGATCACTCAGACCACCAAAATTTATACATTTTCAGATGGCACACAATTGAAACAAAGCATAGAACAAGACAATCAGTTGTTTGAAGTGGAGTCTTGTCTAGAAAGCTGGATTGAATATCAGGTCATCCAGCAGTCAAATGCAAATATTCAGCCACAAAAAATTCATTTTGATAATCATTGTCGTGAATTACATTGGATTAACTATTTTAACCAAACGAAAAATTGATATATGCAAATTCATTGCAGAATTTAATCAAAACTGAATATTTACTTACAAGTTTTACATCGAATTAATTTTATACATTTATATATTAATTGCTGTTTTTCTATACGAAGTGGATTTTTATCTGATCTATTGGTTGCTACAATCCAGTGCAAATTCTTTATATTTTGGTGTGCTGGGTGTTTGAAAAATTAGCTGAACAAAGTTTGGGTTGGATGGGATGGCAAATTGATAACCATTGGGATTTAAACATCGACCAATGTGTCATGATTGCAGCACCGCATACCAGTAATTGGGATGCACTATATGCACGTTTAGCACTGAAAGCTTTGGGTGTTCATGTGCGTATTACCATTAAAGACAGCTATATGAAATTGCCTTTTGGACCTTTTGTGCGTGCTATGGGCGGAATCGGGATTGATCGCCGTCCCAAGCAGGATGGTGAGGAACGTCCAAGTATGGTTCAGCTGATGAGTGATCTGTTTAAGACCCATCCTAAATTGGTGATGCTGGTGACGCCAGAGGGTACGCGTGCAAAGCAAGAACAGTGGAAAACAGGTTTTTATCATGTTGCCACCAGTGCTGGCGTACCTATTGCACTGGCGTATATGGATTATAAAAACAAAAAAACAGGGATTGGTAAAATTGTTTATCCGACTGGGGACTATGAACAAGACATGGCTGAAATCATGGAATTTTATGCTCAGATCAATCCGAAACATCCAGATTTATTTAGTATAGATACTAGATTTATTCCATAAGCTGAGTTTTGTTTTGCAAGTATCTTTGCAAACTCAAATACAATGAATTTAATTTTTATATGGGAAGGGTGATTTTGCTCATTCCCATATTTTGTCGGTCTTAAATATTTGCTGTTGCCCCCTTGATACACCATCTGCGCATTTAGATATTATTTTATAAATAACCTATTTTTTAGCTCAATTAAAACACTACTTTAATAATTCAAAAGATCTACATCGTTATTTAAAAATTACTTAATTTTTTAAAATGACGTATATAAATAAATTGTTGAAATTGGCTTTAAGTTGTAAACAGCTTAAAGCAATCGCGTAAATAATTCTAAAAGTTAAATTCAACATTTATTGGGCATAGACAGGGATAACAAGATGAATAATAGCGTCTATTACAATGCAAAATTTCATACCGTGAATCAATCCCAACCTTGGGCAGAAGCCATGTGGGTAAAGGACGGTAAAATTTTAGCGATTGGCGATCAGGATGAAATTTTGAGTTTGGCAGCGGATGCTGAGAAATATGATTTAAAAGGGAAATTAGTAATGCCTGGCATTCATGATGCACATACTCACCTTTTAAAAGCGGCACTTCTGAGACTGGAATATTCTTGCCAATTAAATGATCCACAAACCTTGCAAGAATTGGCACAGCAACTCAAAGCATATTGGGAAAAATATGCCTCCAAACGAACATGGATTTTTGCAGGGCTCTATAACCCATTGATTTTTACAGCTGAGCTACTGACACGAGAATGGTTAGATCAAGTCATTCCAAACGTGCCGATTGTGATTCATGATTTTTCATTTCATAACGTCATGGCGAACAGCCAAGCACTACATCTTGCAGGTATCACCCGTGATACACCGAGTACGACCCGCGCAAAAATTGAAAAAGATCCCCTAACAGGTGAACCCACTGGAATTTTGCGTGAAGGTGGATGGGTGAAATTATATATGGTCGCACCCACAGAGACCGATGAGGAAAATAAGTTCGCGCTTAAAATGGCGGCAAGTATATGTAATCAATATGGTATTACTTCGGCACAGGAAGCTTCAGCAACAAGATCATTCCTGACAGCAGCTAAATCTTTGGATGATGACGATGAGCTTACACTGGATTTGATTTGTCATATTCCTTGGAAAGCAGAAATTATGTCATTGAGTGATCGTGAAGAAGATGAAAGGGTGATCGCAGAACGAGCGCAATATGCGTCAAAACGTGTCATGGTGAATGGAATCAAAGTGATGCTAGATGGTACATCTATGGCACCCACCTTTAGCCATGTCCCCTTAGATCCGATTTCAGATGAACCTATTACTTACAATTTACTTCTCGATTCTAATGAACTCACTGAAAAAATTCGTGAATGGACCAAAGAAGGTTTGATCGTTAAATCACATTGTACGGGTTATGGTTCTGTGCGTATTGGTTTAGACAATTATGAAAATGCCAACGATGTTGAACGTCAAACAGGGCAATTTCATGACATTGCACATGCCCATTATGTTTCTGCAAAAGATCGTAGCCGTTTTGCAGAATTAGACATTATTGCTGAAATGTCCCCCGCGATTTGGCATATCCCAGAATATCAACAAGCGCTTGGCAAAGCCTATGATTTTCGAACTTTGTATGATGCTGGTGCAACCATGACGATTGGTACAGATTGGCTTTTGCCACCTACGCCAAACCTCTTTCCTGCACTGGCAGGTATTTTGCAGCACGGAGATGAAAGTGTGCCTTTGGATGTGGCAGTCAGGATCATGACGTTGAACGGCGCAATTGCTGTTGGCCATAGTCATCGTACTGGGAGTTTAGAAGTGGGTAAGGAAGCAACCTTTATTGTTTTGGATCGCAATATTTTTGAATCAAGCCCTGAAGAAATTGCTAAGACTCAAGTTATCACCACAGTATTACAAGGTCAGCATGTGTTTCAGCGTGCTAACTAATCTACTGGGTTAAATTATTATTTATGTGCGTAAGGGAAGACATATATGAGCGGAATAAAACGTATTCCTGTGACCTTACTGACAGGTTTTCTGGGGAGTGGTAAAACAACATTGCTGCATCGTCTGTTGGCCGATGATCGTATGGCACACACGGCAGTGATTATTAATGAAATAGGTGAGGTTGGCTTAGATCATTTATTGATAGGCCGACTTGACGATGACATTGTCTTGCTAAAAAGTGGTTGTGTCTGTTGTAGCATGAAAACAGAACTTTCAGAAACGCTTAAACTTCTTTACTGTCGTGCTGAGGCAGGAGAAATTCCTGTTTTTGACCGTGTTATTGTCGAAACAACAGGTATGGCCGACCCAATTCCCTTGCTTAAACTTTTATTGGCAGATGAAAGTGTTGCGACTTTATTTAGTGTGCAAACTGTGATTGCTACGGTTGATACATTATTGTCCTTAAATGTCCCGCATCAGCGGACGGAGAGACTACGTCAAATTGCTGTTGCAGATAAAATCATTTTAACTAAAACAGATTTGTCGCATGCCTTTACAACATTTACCAAGTGCATCCGTACTCTGAATGCGAGTGCTGAAATTATTGATGGTACGGATGTAGCGGCTGTTGCTTTGGTTATTTTTGATCGTGAAAAGTATCCAGTAACACGTAATTTACTTGGTGCGCAGTTGGTTACACATCAGACAAATTCTCAATACGCTTTCAATAACGCACCGCATCATAATATTTTTACACTGTGTTTATATGCTAACCAAGCTTTGTCTTGGGCGCGTGTGACCCATTTTCTTCAGAAGTTGGCACGACTTTATGGCGTGAACTTGCTCCGAATTAAAGGATTGATTCAGGTGGAAGAGTCATTACGACCGGTGATATTACACGGTGTTCAACATTATCTATTTCCCGAATCTTACTTAAATGCGTGGCCTGATGATGACCACAGATCGAGAATAGTGCTTATTTTTGAAGGGGAAATTCATCAACAGATCCAAGCATTATTTGATGCCATTGTGCTTGAGCCAATGACCACATAGCAGAACGTCTGCACCCATAATCCTCAGCATTTTCAATTGCGCAATTTAAGCGTAGGGGGATTTGCATCTTAAAAAAAGCAATTTGGTTAATCGTAATTTTTTAACGATTTCTCTATTAGGAGACACTCATGGAAGACAAATATGTTCACTCGATTGAACAACATACCATTCAGCAAATCCCATTAAATGCGCGATATGGTAAAGCTCAGGATTTATTCACACTTTGGTTTGGTGGAAATTTGATGCTACTGACGTTTGTGACAGGATCAGTTTCAGTCACCATTTTTCATCAATCTTTTGTCTCTGCTATTTTAAGTATTATTCTAGGGACGCTTATTTGTGGCATCTTTGCCGCACTCCATGCCGCACTCCATGCCGCACTCCATGCCGCACTCCATGCCGCACTCCATGCCGCACTCCATGCCGCTCAAGGACCTCATCTCGGTGTCCCTCAAATGATTCAAACCAAAGGGCAGTTTGGTGCATATGGCGCGCTTCCAATCCTTGGAGTCGTAGTCATCATGTATGTCGGCTTCTTAGCTTCAAATGCGACGCTGGCTGGACAAGCCATGAATTTGCTTATTCCCTCATTCAGTCAGTCATCTGGCATATTATTCACTTGTGTCGTTGCTGTGATCGGTACAATTGTTGGTTATCGATTAATTCATCTATTTACAAAAATAACCTTTGTGATCTCTGGTTTCGCTTTTTTGGCAGCATATGTGTGGGTGTTTTTTATTCAAGGTTTACCTTCAGACTTTTTCGCGCGTAATTCTTTTTCAGCTACAGGTTTTCTCGCTACACTTTCGATTGCTGCACTGTGGCAGATTGCATATGCACCCTATGTCTCTGATGCTACTCGTCATTTGCCAAAAGAAACAGGGGCTAAGGCAGCATTCTGGGCGACATATTGGGGATGTGGATTGGGGACCATCATCCCAATGTGTTTGGGAGTAACAATAGGATTGGTGACACCGAGTGGAGATGTTATTGCTGGGATGATCGATTACGTGCCTAAGATGGGAAGCGTGTTTATTTTGATTTTAGTCATTTCCATATCAGCGATCAATTCAATGAATTTATATTGTGGTGTACTGACTTTAATTTCTTTTATCCAGACATTTATTCCATCATTTATGCCCTTGGCTAAGGGGCGAATTGTGATTTCATTTTTGTTGATTGCTATTGCGTTGTGGATTGGAATCAAAGCATCCAGTAATTTTCTGCCCATATTTATTAATTTTATTTTCTTGCTCATCTACGTACTTATCCCTTGGACCGCTGTGAATTTGGTTGATTATTACTGGGTTCGTCATGGGGAATATGATGTCGATTCGTTTTTCCATCAAGATGGGGGAATCTATGGAAAATTTAACCTCATGGCTATTTCTGCATATATTTTTGGTGTCATTGTTCAAGTGCCTTTTATTGCGACAGACTTGTATACAGGTCCTATTGCCAAGGCACTTGATGGTGCAGATGTTTCATGGGTTGTCGGTCTAATTTTAACCTCTATTTTTTATCTGATGGGGATCAAATTTTTTGGTATCAAAGACCATTCATACAAGGCAAAAAAATAAATTACGGCACGTCTATTGTGATGATGCAGCAATCATATCACTTTGCCCATATTAGGTTTGCTACAGCCACTATTTTTGCTGATTTTGAGGCTGTTTTGATCATCAGATAAAATCTGGAGATGAGATCGCTATATCTCACTAGAGGGTGTATTTAAAAACTCAGCAGTATAGAGGATGGTCTAGGCAATTTTAAAAATGAACGCTGCTCATCATGATTTACGCTTATGATTTTAAAACACAATCATTGAAAACACGATATTTTTAAGATCATAAACATTTTGCAGTATTCAACAATAATCGGCTTATTTATTTTTAGCGTTGCCTGTTGTTGAGTGTTGCACACCGCCGAGAGATTCACAGGCTGTCTTATAAATATCGTATTGTTGTTGAACCACTTCATCGAGAGGAATTTTAAATAATTCATCTCCAGATTTATAGCGATCGACGTACTCAGTGGCTTTTTCTTTACTCACAGCAAGTGAGCGTTCATGATAAGTATTAATTGAACTATGGGCCAATTCTGCTGTTTCAATATTATTACATTGAAATTGGCTGAGCAGTTTTTCCGCAGTTTTAATTTCACTAGATGTGCCAAGTACACATCCTGTTAAGAGAATACTGGCACTTAACAAAAATGAGTTTTTCATCACAGATATTTAAGAAAAATGAGTGGCGGAATTGTAGGATGAATCGGGTATTAAAAATAGAGCCGCTCGGATATTGTTTTCACTTTAGTAACCAATCGCTGAATAAATAGTCAGTGAGATTCATTCAACTTTCTCTCTATTCTGCTAAAGCAATGATGTCAGCAATAAGAAACAACCTGAGGCAAATAATAAACTCAGCACCAATTGTTTAAATTGTTTTTCTGATATTTTATAAAACATTTGTGCACCAATCAGCGCTGGAATACTTACGGTGAGAATGATCAGTGCAAAATAGGGGAGATGGACCTTGTGGATGGTTCCTTGGCATAGATAAATAATAATTGTAAACAACTGAATCGCAAAATTAAAATGTCTTAAAATATAACGCTGTTGTTGTTTAGGCAGATTTTTAAGCATCACCCAAGCTGATGGTGCTGCGCCACAAAAACCACCTAGACCACCTAAAATACCGCCAATAAAACCAATGCTTCCATCTGCAATTTTCCCCAATGCTTGAATACGGGGGAAAACAGGTGCAAAGAACATGGTTGGGCACCAAATCACTAAAAATAATCCAAGGATGGTCTTAAAGGTATTTCCATCAATGAGGTGTAAAAGATAGGTACCGAGAGGTACACCGATCAATCCTGCAATGATATAAGGGAGAACAAGGGAAAACGGGAGTTGATGTTTTTGTTCTTTCCCTAATGCAATGATATGACTCCATAGAGAAGCAAACACCACCAATGGTGCTGCCAGTTGTGGTGGTAATACCCAAATCCAAAAAGACATCGCAATCAAAGCAAAGGCAAAACCGGTTAAACCTTGGACAAAACCGGCAATCATGGCACCGAGAATAAAAATAAACCAAGTCATTTTTAAATTAAGCAAAACTGGATAGGACTAGAGCATAGCATTGAGATAAGCAATCTTGGTTGAATTAGCCGATTTTAAAAGAAATCGTGAGTTTCCATCATGACTTATTGAGATAAGCATATCTGTATCGTTAACATCTATACCATTAAAAACGATCAGGTCTATTAGATCATGAATAATAATCCATCCAATAAAAAGCCCCTGATGACAGAGGCTGGTAATTAAGGGATTATGAGGTCAGTTCTATTAGTCATTACTTGGTTTTAAGGATTGTGTTAAACCATTAATATCTCCACCTTTAATGCCTAACTCATTCATTAAGCTATCAATCAGTGGGGCTTGAGAACGATAGCGCAGCGCACTATTGACCACTTGATCAGACAAAGCAATTTGATTTTGTTCACCAGATTCACCTGTTGTATTTGAACCTGCCATACCGCCTAAACCATTGACTTGAAGAATCTTAATATCATCAATATTTTCCATTGGTTTAACACTTTCACGAATGATTTCAGGTAAGTATTTCAATAAAGCTAAACGAATTTGCATCTCAACTTGTTCTGTTGAAAGCACGTTGTTGGCTTCATTGACTGCACGTGTACCTTCAGCATCAACTTGATATTGCTTTTCTTGTGCCGCAGCAAGCAACATTTTTGCATCTGCTTCACCTTTGGCTTTTAAACGTATTTTTTCAGCATCCGCTTGTGCTGCAATACGGACTGCTTCAGCATCATCTGCAGCTGCTTGTTTAGCGGCTTCTGCTGCTACGGTAATCGCAATTGCATCTGTTTCAGCGACTTGCTTTGCAGCCACCAATTCAACGGCTTTTAAACGCTCTGCACGCTGAGTTTCACGAACAGTTGTCACTTCTTCTTCCGCTTTTACCGCTTGTGCACGTGCTTGGTCAGCCAACGCTTTGGCTTCGGATTCAGCACGTGATTTTTCAGCAATTGCAATCGCACGATCTTGCTCGGCCAATTCAATGGTTTTCTTCTGTTCGACTTGGGCTTTTTGGATCAACTGTGCTTTTTGAATATTTTCATTTTCAACATCACGTGCAGACGCAATACGCTTTAATTCTACTTCACGTTCAGCGGCAATCTGAGCTTCTTCTGCTTCGCGTTTTTTTGCTGCTTCTTGTGTTGCAATTTCTGCCGATTGTTCAGCTTTACGAATTGCGATTTCACGTTCTTGTTGAAGTTTTGCATATTCTTCTTCACGTAGAATTTGCAAGCGTGCTTGTTCAGTTTCTAAGTTTTTTGCTTTAATAGCTAAGTCATTGTCTTGTTCAATGTCATTGCGTTTTTTACGGCGGTCTTCAATTGTTTCAGTCAGTTTGGTTAAACCTTCTGCATCGAAAGCATTTTGAGGGTTAAAATATTCAAAACTGGTTTGGTCTAAACCTGTTAGTGAAACCGTTTCTAATTCTAAGCCATTTTTAAACAGATCTTCAGAAACCACTTGTTGAACTTTTTGAACAAAATCAACGCGTTTTTCATGTAACTCTTCCATTGCCATTTCAGCGGCAACAGCACGCAGTGAGTCTACAAATTTACCTTCCACCAAATCTTTGAGTTCTTGTGGTGACATGGTTTTTTTACCCAAGGTTTGGGCAGCTGTCGCAATAGATTCAGCAGTTGGTTTAACCCGTACATAAAATTCAGCCATCACATCCACACGCATACGATCACGAGTAATCAATGCTTGATCTGTGGCACGTTTGACTTCAAGACGGAGGGTATTCATATTGACGGGAATCACTTCATGTAAAACTGGCAATACAATTGCACCGCCATTTAAAATGACTTTTTCACCGCCAAAACCAGTACGGACAAAAGAAACTTCTTTACTTGAGCGTTTATACAGGCGGGCGATAATAACCCCGATGACAATTAGTGCCACCAATATAATGCCTGCTAAAACAAGGATTTGATATAAGTTTGAATTCAACATTTTATTATACCCAGGTTTGTTATTGAAAAATTAAAGTGGCGTTGCTTTAAAGCCTAGTTTTGTTCTTTGTGTCAAAATCACACTTTGACCCTGTTGGAAGATTTCATTTAATTCTGGTTCAACTAAAATATAATGAGTCTGTCCAAATTGATCGATGACTTTGGCTTGTGCAGGGTAGTTTTGTTTTGCTTCACCTAAAATAATCTGAGCTGTACGACCAATCAGTTCATCACTGTGAATCGCAGTGGTTTCATCTTTTGGTAAAATTTTTGCAATGAGTGCTGCACACACTCGGACAATCGGCATAGATAAAAAAAGACTGGCTGGCGCAATTAGCCAAATTGAAAAATAATTTCCAGTGAAATTGAAAAATATACTTTGCACAATAAAACCAAATAGCGCATAAACGGTCAGAAAAATGATCAACCAAACCAAGACGGGGACACGACCAAGATAGAGCCAATCTAACAGTTGCACAAAAAGATTGTGATCTGTATGAATGTCTAGATCCGCATGATGTGTTTCTAACAGTTGATCTGGAATAAACTGATCTAAGAAACCTTGTGAGGTTGAACCAATAATAAGGAGTAAACACTCCACAATACCCAAAAAAAACATCAGGCACAGACTGACACTAAATAGTAAGTTGGATGAGTGTGTAAATAATTCCCACATATTGTTTTACTCAAAATTATTGTTGCGCGTTTTTATAAATAAAATTTTTAATTTGAACTGAATAATTAAATGATCATCAGTTAATTCAATTAATAAATTAAGTTTATCGGTTTTGTCGTAGTATTGCAACAAAATATTTTACGATATTAATTAAAATCAATATCTTATAATTTAATATATTCTTTTATATTTTGAAAATTGCTTGAAAAGTAATGCTTGCATTTTAGCCAACTATTCCTTATAACTGATTGAGTTTACAGAGGGAACTGAAGACAAAAAAATACGCAATGATTGGGGTGATCACTGCGTAGAACAACGAATCTGCTTTCACAGTTCGGTTAAGGAGAAATGTTATGAACTTTGGGGATTGTTCATAACTTAAGGTTGATAGTAGAGGTTCCCCTCTGTAAATTCATTGGTATTCACGTAAACAAGTGTTAAATCTCGTAAACATGATTAAAATGTGAACAACATCAACTAAAAACAATATGCTAATCAATGTTTTTAAACATATTATTTAAAATAAATAAATTTTGCGCTGCGTTTCCCCGATCAATCTTTTCTCTGCTTTTTAATGTAAACGAGACAGTTTTTATCAGCTATTTGAGTTAATTTTGCTATCGTTCAAAGCTTAAATTGCAGCTTTCAAAAGTGCTGATTAGTCTATTGTATTGAACTCAACTTCCTATATTGCATCATGTTTGAGTACGCTGATTGAGACGCAGAATTAAGATTTTAAAAATCGATACGTCATAAACTGTGATTTAAAGCTAATTATTCACTTTTTAAGGAATTTATATTGTTATCGTAACTACTATTCGAAAAAGCAGGACAACAGTATTTTTTGTGAATTTTAATTCAAAAAATTATATTAAAGATTCCGTTCTCAATTTTAGTTCTGGTTTTGCTTGCAATCATGCCGTATTTTTTCATAATAGCCTTTCCTGTCTTGATTAGTTTTTTACCATGTCACCATTAGAAATATTCGCGGTTATTATCAGTATTATTGGTGTCACATTGACGATTAAGCGAAATATGTGGTGTTGGGTATTTAACTTCTTTGCCTTTGTTTTATATGCCTATTTATTCTTTGAATTCAAATTGTATGGTGAAACAATCTTACAAGTGTTCTTTATGGTGGTGAATTTTTATGGCTTTTATCACTGGCTAAAAGGCAAGCAGCAAGATCAAGAGATTCGAATAGAGCCCATTGCTGTACAAACAGTGATCCTGCAAATGATCATCGCTGCTGTTGGAGGGGGAGTATTTGGGTTATCGCTGCACTATTTTACCGATGCTGCTTTGCCTATGTTAGATTCTCAATTGGCTGCATTTAGTTTACTGGCAACCTATTGGACCAGCCGTAAACATATTGCGACTTGGGTACTTTGGGTTTTTGTTGATATAGTCTATGTAGGGATGTTTATGTATAAAGAATTATTCCTAACAGCTGCTTTATATGCGGCGTTTGTTGGACTGGCTGGATTTGGATGGTGGCAATGGGAACAGGTCAAAAAGAAACAATCGGCGAGCATGTATAAAGGAATTTAACATCCTTTAAGGGGCTGCCATGATTATTGATTTTGTTCAAATACAAAAACAAAAGTTTGAAGAACTTGTTGAAAAAATCATGGCCCAACCTGAGCAATATCTCGACTTTGATTCAGTCTCTGATTTTTACAAAGCCCAATGGTTAGATCAATTCCCACAGGGCACAATTTGGAGCACTTCTGGTTTGGATGATGGTGCAGATGAATTTTGTATTCAGATCAAATATAGAGAGTTGATTTTTAATATAGAAATTCAATCAACGTCTATCGGTTTAAAATTTAACAGTAAAAATATCAGAGTTTATAAAAAAATATAAAGCCAAGTTTTTTTTGTTAAGCATTTGAAAAGATTGTTTTATTTTAATCAAGCTTAAAACTGAATCCAAATGATTTTGGGATGGTGATAACAACGTGATTTGGGCATTGAATTTAAATGACAATATTGATGGTGTGCAGTTTAAAAGAGTATGACAATCAATACAGTGATTCAGGGTAGTTTAATTGGATATTTCAAGTTTGGATTCTGCTAAAATGATGTTTCAAATTGTGAGCTTTAAAATTGATTTTTTGAGTATGTTTAAATATAGGTTAAAAATAAATTAGGATAAATTAACAATAAAACCGATTAAGGCGACATATCTTATTTTAAAAGTGCTTGTATCCAGCTCTGCGTATATGTCCAAATAGGCTAAAGGTTGACGGATATCACCAGTAAAATAAAAATAATTCCATTCGGCCAAAGCATGTAAGTAGAATCCCTTTGTTTATTGAAATATTAGGAAAAATTTAAAGTTCAAATTGATAAAATAAGCGTGATAAAATGATTGTTATTTGGAAAATATTTACAAATAACATAAAGGATTAATATCCTAACCTTAAGGTTTATTTAGAATAAAAATCTATATTTTTGAAATACACTTACATAAAATTACTAGAGTGTTATATTTAAGTGATCAATACAGATAAATAAAACAACGGATAGAAATTCACAATTTTATGGAATAGTTATTATATGGAACAAAAACATAGAGCGGCGATACAGTCCTCAACGGAACACTTCACCCATGACGTCATGATCATGAATTGGAGTAATCTTAAGAAGTGTAGCCTTGTGCTCCTCTTGGGAGGTATTGCTGTTTTATCGTGGATTGTCTGGTGGTTTTTTAGCAACAGTCAAGTTGAATTACAAGCTTGGATTAATCAAGATTTTTATCCAACCTATATGAAATTATTATCTTTAGCCGCACTGGGTTTTTTTGCACTTATTTTTATTATTCGTGCTTTAAGTAAAATTACTATTTTTGAAATAATAATACCGTATATAACCGTTGCATATTTTGGTCTTATTTTTGTTTTTGGCGCACATTGCATCGGGATTTTTAGCCCAGCATCAAGTGCAGGTTATGTCAGCTTAGTCACAGTGGCACTGGTATTATTTGAACGAAAAGTAGTGTATCTAATCGTCATTCCAATCACTTGTTTTATGTTGATCAGTCTTGGATTAAGCCTGACGAATAAAATGACGTATGCACCAATTTTTAGTGAATATTTACAATCCATGTCGCTATATAAAAATACATTTTGGGTATTTTGCATGTTGTATTTTTATATTCCAATTTTTTTTGCAAGTCTGGTTTTATTCGAGGTTCTTTTAATTCAATGGCGCAAAAGAGAGCAAATGATCCAGCAAATTAGCGTTCTAGATCCACTTACAGGCATTTATAACCGAAGGAGGATTGGTGAGAATATTGATTTATTAAAACAGCAGCAAAGTTCTTTTGCGATCGTGTTATTAGATTTAGATTACTTTAAGAGTGTTAATGACCAGTATGGACACGATATTGGGGATGCAGTTTTAAAACAGGTTGCAAAAATTTTGACTGAAAATATTCGTGAACAGGATGTTGTTGGACGATTTGGGGGGGAAGAGTTTATTATTCTCATGAGCAATGGTGCATTAGAAAATGCGCTGAGACTTGCTGAGAGATGCCGTCAAGCAATTGAAAAAGAAGAAATACGATTAGATCATCAACAGACGCTCAAAGTGACGGCAAGTTTTGGTGTCGCAGTATCAACGAATCCTTTTTTATCAACAAAAGAAGAATTGATTCGTCAGGCTGATCAGGCCTTATATCTGGCAAAAAACAATGGGCGTAATCAGGTTTGTCATTTCTTTGAAGTAGAGCTTACCCATTCATTCGGATACAAACAACGCGGTTAAACCGTTTCAAAATTTTTGCGATAAACTACACTTGTCATAAGGGTGATTAGACAAAGCACAACAATATAGTACACAGCACCTATATCGCGATATAAACTCAGCCATTGGACCAATGGCAGGGTTAAGCCGCCTGCAATTGCGTATGCAACATTGTATGAGAATGAAATTCCTGAAAAGCGAATTGGAGCGGGAAACATCTTGACCAAGCTATAGGAAACCACACCGACTGTGCCAGAAAATAGTCCAAGCAACATGTACAATCCGAAGATTGTTGAATGAGCGGCATGACCTAAACTGTAATAAAAAAGCACTGCAGTGATTGCCACACTGAGCGATCCCAAACAAATCACACGCCCAGCACCAAAACGATCAGCGAGCAAACCTGCCAATATGCAACCCAACATTTGCATCAGAATTGCCATACTTTGCATCTGAAATGCATCCGCACGTTGAAAGTTAAATGTGGTAGTCAGTAAATTGGGGGTAGATAGGATAATTACTACAACACAACCAGTTAAAAACCAAGTGAACAGCATCCCAATGACAACAGCAGATTTATGGGATACCAAAACTTGCTTGATGGGTAAATCTTTTGAGAGTTCTTTACGCGCCTGCATCGCTTTAAATACTGGGGTTTCTTTAAGATAACTTCTTAGATATAAGGCAATTAATCCAAAAACTCCGCCGACTATAAACGGGAGACGCCAAGCCCAAGCATGGATTTCTGCTTCGCTAAACTTAAGCGAAATAAACAGCGACATCAAAGCGCCCAGTAAGATCCCCAGTGACAAACCTGCGGTAAGCAAACCATTGGCAAAACCAATTTTCTTTGTTGGTACATGCTCTGAAACAAATGTCCATGCTGCGGGAATTTCTCCACCAATCGCAATGCCTTGAACCACGCGCATCAACAACAGTAGCAGTGGAGCAGCTAAACCAATGTCTGTATAAGTTGGCATTAGACCGATAAACAAAGTAGGGAGTGCCATCAATAATATGGATAAACTAAACAGGCGTTTACGTCCTACGAGATCACCAAAATGCGCCATGATCACGCCACCTAAGGGACGGAAGAAATATCCTGCGGCAAAAATTCCGTAAGTATTCAGCATTGCCCAAAAAGGACTTAAAGAACTAGGGAAAAATAGTTCAGCAATGATTTTTGCGTAAAATACATAAATGACGAAATCATAAAATTCGAGCGCACCGCCCAGAGAAGACAATGCAAGCGTTCTTTTTGCTTCCTTATTGAGGCCCAATTTTTCGTCCATGATGATGCAATGCCTTAAAAGAGATATTGAATGTGAATGTAATCATTTTAATTGACTATTTTTTACTTAAAAAATCAATATTTATTTTTATGCATCCTACTTATTTTTATAGGTGATCGAGGCGGCTTAAAAATCATTTTTGCTTTAAAAGCATTGCGCTAAGCTAGATTCTAATAGATTTAAATATTGATCACTTACATGCGAATTAACCACGGGATAACACTCAGAATAATACCGCATACAGACATAATCATTGTATTTTCAATAAAATAAGGAAAAATCATCAAAGTGATGCCACAGATAAAAGGCATGTTCATTCGCTGTCTTTTTCCATAGATAAAATAGCCTAAGCTAATTGAGCTAAAGATCAAGCCTAAGAATAGGGGTGCTGTATTCATTATTTTCAACGATAGACTGGACGCTTGTTATTTACACGATCATGATTAAAAATGGCTTAAAAGACAAGCTGTCATTTGGCTTGGGTAAATAGAAATTCATTTGTACATAACCTACATACTTTTGCACAATAATTGAATTGGAAAGCGCATTTCAAATGCTACACTCATCTTTATTCAATTTACATTTAATCAAGGTACAAGATAATGAGTGCCGTGTTACCTGTCGCCCAACGTGGTGAAGACGTTTTAAAATTAATCGCAGCGCCTGTGGCTGAAGCTGAGTTTTCAAGTACGTGGTTAAACGAATTATCCAAGGCCTTACAGACCACCATGTTAGAGCGTAATGGTGTGGGGATCGCCGCACCACAAGTCTATGTTTCTAAACGGGTGATTATTATTGCTTCAAGAGCGAACCCTCGCTACCCAGACGCACCTGAAATGGATGCAATCACAATGATTAATCCTGAAATCTTAGAGCAGTCTGAACAGACCATCTTGGGTGAGGAAGGATGTTTAAGTGTGCCGAATGAAAGAGGGCAAGTGGCTCGTGCTGAAGCAGTTACTGTACAATTTTTCACGCTGACTGGCGAAAAGATTATCCAGCAGTTTCATGGTTTCCCTGCACGCATTGTGCAACATGAAATCGACCATTTAAATGGGATACTGTTTGTTGAAAGACTTTAAACTGAGTAAGCTTGGCTAAAAATATATCTTGAATTTTAGCCAAGCTTTTCTACGTAGAATTGCTAATTGGATATTGTTAATTGGACTTCGCGCGCTGCAAAGCACCATTCCATAAGCTTAGGTGATATTGTCTTTGGTCTGCGCTCATCTTCGGCTCAAAAGCGCGATCTAATTGCCAAGATTCGGAAATTTCACTGAGATTATTAAAAACACCTGCCTTTAATCCTGCCAATGCAGCAGCACCCCAAGCGGTAGATTCTAAAAGTTTAGGGCGTAGCACAGGTACATTTAAAATATCTGCCTGAAATTGCATTAGCATATCATTTTGGCTTGCGCCACCATCCACACGTAATTGTTTTAAGGGTTGTGCAATATCCGATTGCATTGCAGTTAACACATCAGAAACTTGGAATGCAATGGATTCTAAGGCAGCTCTGGCAATGTGTGATTTATTGGTTCCACGTGACATTCCACAGAGTAAAGCACGTGCCTCACTGTCCCAATGTGGCGCTCCCAAACCTGTAAAGGCTGGAACCAGAACGACACCATCAGTAGTGTCAACTTGGCAAGCTAACTTTTCAACTTCAGCACTATTTTTGATAATTCCTAAACCATCTCTTAACCATTGCACAATCGCACCAGCCATAAATACACTGCCTTCTAAGGCATAATGGGATTGGTCTTGGCATTTCCACGCTAAGGTGGTGAGTAATTTATTTTTACTATATTGAATATCTGTTCCGGTATTGAACAGCATAAAACAGCCTGTCCCATAGGTATTTTTGGCTGTTCCAGCTTCAAAACATGATTGCCCAAAGAGTGCAGACTGTTGATCACCTAATACGCCACAAATTGGAATTTCCGCACCAAGAAGCCCTGTGGCGGTATTGGCAATATAACAATCAGATTGAATGATTTTAGGTAGAACACTCGCCGGGATATTAAATAATTCAATTAATTCCGCATCCCATTGCTGTGTTTTTAAATCCATCAACATGGTACGTGAAGCATTACTTGCTTCGATGACATGCTCTGAACCCTGGGTTAAATTCCAAATCAACCAGCTGTCGACTGTACCGAATGCGACATGATTTTGTTCAGCCAGTGCTCTTAAGCCTTGCACATTTTCCAATAACCAAACCAGTTTTCCAGCACTAAAATAAGGATCTATTCTTAATCCTGTTTTTTTATGAATTTTTTCAGATAAATTGTTTTGAACTAACTGATTGCACCAGTCTGTAGCGCGTCGGTCTTGCCAAACGATGGCAGGGGCAAGTGGTTTACCTGTTCGCTTATCCCAAACTACAGTGGTTTCACGTTGGTTGGTTAAACCAAGTGCTTTAATGTCTTTGGCCAATAGTCTTGCCGATGCGATTGCTTGCTGTACGACGGTGATTTGTGTGGTCCAAATCTCCATGGCATCTTGCTCAACCCAGCCCGAATGTGGGGTTCTAATTTGGGTTTCCCGCTGAGCAGAGGCATATACCTTTCCATGCTCATCGAAGATAATTGCTCTGCTAGAGGTCGTTCCTTGATCAAGTGAGAGTAAATAGCTCATCTTTTTTATATTTGTCCCTTGAAAAATAGTGATAGTAGCGCAATTATAGAACTAGGCGCATCATTTGATATAAATGTAGTGAATTATCTGCTTAATTTGCAACAATTATGTTATAATGGCCGTGTTATCTGGGGATGTTATTGGCTTCGACGCCGATGATGAAGCTCATAGATGCATGCCGAGAGCGCATTTTCTCTCGTAAATCAAATTTGCATATTTTAGTCGCAAACGACGAATCTTACGCTCTAGCTGCCTAAGGGCAGCTTGTCCGCTTCACTGAATACTTGTGGTCAGTGGACCCGACTGTAGCGCACGCACACAAGTCCGTATAAAGTCAAGCCTCGGGGCTTTATACTAAACTTAGAGGATCGCGTTTTGTACCCTGTTCGTCGGGTCACTTAATGTTAAAATAATTGACGATATCTAAGCATGTAGTATTCTCGAGTGTAGTGTTGGCGGACGCGGGTTCAACTCCCGCCATCTCCACCAAAATTCAATTCAGAGAAGTTTGACTGAATGTAAAAAAGCCTTTAAGTTCAATACTTAAAGGCTTTTTTATTTGCCTGTTTGTCCGATATCATCCGACTTGATTTGACCTAATTTTTGCCTTCTCTGGGTAATTATTGGGAAAATTTACCCAATTATTTTAGTCTAGATAAAGGGTAAATACTGATGAAGCTTACCGATACAGAATGCAGAAAAGCACAGCCAAAAGAAAAACGATATCGCCTTTCGGATGAGAATGGTCTATCACTTCTCGTAACGCCATCAGGGCAAAAATACTGGAACATACGCTTTACTGTTCTTGGTGAGCGTAAGTCAGAGTCACTTGGTCAATATCCTGATATGAGTTTAAAGAAAGCAAGGGAGCTTGCACTTGAACTGAAATACAAATATTCCAAGTCAGTGTTGCACGAGGAAATTAAGCCATTTTTTAAAGAGGTAGCAGAAGATTGGTTTGATAATCAAAGAGAAACTTGGTCATCCAAACATATTAGTAATGTGCGAGCATCTTTAGATGAGCTTTATATTGCTCTGGCCAATAAACGTATTAATCAAATTCAAGCTCCAGAGATTCTGCAAATCATTAAAAAGATCGAAGCTAGAGGCTCATTAGAGGTGGCTAAACGTACTTTGTCTCGTTGTGGTATGGTCATGAAATATGCCATAGCTCATGGCTATAGATTCGATAATCCGGCAAGTGATTTGGTTTATGCACTCAAAAATAAAAAAGTGAAGAACCTAGCTTCATTATCAGAAAGTGAAATGCCTGAATTTTTAAGAAAAATTAAAACTTATCCAGCAGATGCCCAAACTCACCATGCAATAATTATGATCATGCTTACTGGTGTTCGAGTAAGTGAGTTGCTGCAAGCACGTTGGGATGAATTTGATCTGGAAGAGCGTAAATGGGATATCCCTGCTGAACGTATGAAGAACGGTTTACCCCATCGTGTACCCATAACAGATATGATGATTGATGAGCTTCAGGCACTGCGTCTGACACATAATCAAGATCTACTATTTCCACATCGTTTAAATAACAAAGAGCCTATGCGTAGTGAATCAATTTTAGCTGTGATCAAACGGTCGGGCTATGCGGGTCGAATGACCACGCATGGATTTAGATCATTATTTAGTACAGTAGTGAATGAATCGAATTTATTCAATCCTGATGCAATTGAGCGGCAACTTGCCCATGTGCCACAGAACCGTATTCGCTCTGCATATAATCGAGCGCAGTATTGGGACGAACGTGTAAAGATTATGGAGTGGTATGGGGAGCAAGTAAAAAATTGGTTGCTAAAATTATAGCGTGAAAAAAGAGGCTGAAAAGCCTCTTATCTTTAGGAGATTAAATAGTTATGCAACGTGAAACAGATATGGAGGAGGAAGCTGTATTTTCAATTTAATGTATCACCGCTATGCCATTGAATGTGACTTCTAACCGTTGCTAAAGTCAAAAGTCGATCTAGAGGAACTTGCTAGTATTTTAACTTCCCATCCTCATCACACATTTCTTTTAAATACATTTGATGAATTAATTCCTCTAATATTTCGTTTTCAGTTTTATTCTTGAAATCGGATAGTTTTTTTAATTCTGATTTTGCTAACTTTGTTAGCGGTAAGTGATAAGGTTTTTTTATTTTATCTGCTGCTCTGAATTTCCTTTGACTCCAAGCTTTATAAAGTTGATTTGTTAATAAATAATGATAATCTTTGTCGAAATATAATAGATAATCAAGAAAGGAGACTATTAAATTTTGATAATCATAATTTTTTTCTGGAATAAATCTTATTCTCCTAAAATCTTCATTTTTATCTCTTAGATAAGAATGTGCCCATATTAGAAAGTCCTTATCTTTAAGATTTTTAGAGTTATTGTGATAATTTTTGGAAATTATATTCAAATTTATTTCTTTAATACTATTTGTTTCTGATATTGATGTTCTTCTTTTATCTATAGTTAATTGATAAATAAGATAGAAGTATGGGTTCTGAAAATATTGAAAAGTAGATTCTGATCTTCTTCTATTTATTTGATCATTATTTATGTAGTTCAAAGCAAAACTGCATAAACGTGTATCTTCTTTTAAAAATATAAAGATATCGATGTTATTAATAGATTTTTTTGTTTCATCTATGTTTTTAAAAAAAGATTCTAATATTTCTCTATCATTAATTTCTTTTAGTTTTATTTTAATAAGATCTTTTATTCCATCAATACTTTTATATTCTTCAATATCTCTAAAGGAAAGGTTTTGTCGATCATATCCACGTCTTCGGTTTGAGTCTCTACGGGATGAAAGGTCAGTTCCTTCTGCATGTTTAAGAACTTCATTATAGATCCAGATCATATCTTCATCATCGTACTTCTTTAACTTTTCGTCGATGATATCAGGTATAGAGCTTTCAACATTAAACCCAGACATTAAACATTTCCTTTGTAGTATTGTGCGTAGTATTTATAGTAATATTTTAGCATAATTTTAGATGTATTTTACAAGTTTTTGATGAAGTTTGTTATATGCATTATCGTATGTATAGTAACGTTTTTCATAAATTTTACAAATTGAAAGAACCTTGTTGACATAATTTTTTATGATTTAGTTTTTTCTTATTAATCTTTTTAAAGCCTCAGGAATTGATCAAATTGGTAATAGTAGTAATTTAAAGTTTCAATAATTATCGATGCATCGAACTTATCTGATTGTCAAAGTTAGCTATCTAAGATCGTATTAGACCAATATTTCTACGTTATGCTAAGCAATTGAGTCAGGAGTGAATTTTCGAAATATCATAATAGGTTGGCTTGAATTGGGTTTATTTTTGGAAGAGAAAATGTATTGATAGTTAGATATAAATAAACTGGGTGACTAAAGCCATTAGATTTATGCTGATAATATTTATCTAAATAACGGATAAAATACGCTTGATGCTTTTTTAGTTTTTATTGTGATGTTTTAGTGTTTTAACTTATTTTAGATGGTTTTAATGTTTTGTCTTGATGGGTGTTGTGATTTTTCATCAAGGGTTATTAATATTATTATCTTAGTTTAATCAATTCCACTTAGTAAATATACTCTAATACTACTAGTATCTATTCTTCTAAGTAATTGGATTGAAATAATAAGTAAGTTTTAAGCATAACTAAATGCGGCTTGTTCAAACAGTAAAAGATTACATGATGGTTATTTCTATGAGATAAAACTTTCATAGGTAATCAACATGAGTGAATCAGTTAACGAATCAAAAGTATTAATCGAGATTGAGTGTTTTGTAGAAGACATCGTAGGTAAAAAGGATCAGCCTAAAAAATTCTATGAAGATTTAATGGAGCTACTGATTCAATTTGATCAAATCTATAGTCCACCTTTTTATTATTCCGCGTCCATAGGAATATTCCTTGAGTTAATTAATGATTTCGATGAATCCTTGGAATTTGGTTGCCGCTCTTTGTTACTGAAGAGATTAAAACAGATCCCCTTTGATAAAATACAACGAAGTTTTAAAGTACATTACCGCAGACATGAACGCCAATTGCGTGATCATCGTTATGGTGAGTCTCAAAATACAAAGCAGTTAATTGCACGTATGAAAAAAGTCAGTGATGATTATTCTCGTATCTTGGTTGTACGAGTTGATTTAGCCTATCCGCTTAAACATCAAGTTCAAGTAGGTATTAAAGAATTTAGTCATCATATGAAGATATTAAGAAAAAGAATAAATGATCAAGATAAAATCTTTAAAGGATTGATCGAATCTGCTTGGGCATTAGAGCAAGGCACTGATAAGGGCTATCATTGTCACTTGTTATTGGTCTATAAGGGCAGTGAGCACTGTAAGGCTTATGGTATAGCAAAACAGGTGGGTGATTTATGGAAGTCTATTACGGGTGATTTAGGCTGTTATTTCAATTGCCATGATTCTAACTATCTCAAACAGTTCTCTGATCGAAATACTTTAGGGATTGGGATGATTCATCGTAAGAATAAGGATGAAGTGAATAATATGTTGAATACCGTGAAATACTTAGTTCGACCTGAAAAAGAAAATCAACATTTGCGAGTGAAGTGTAAACAACGTATGCGGACATTTGCATAATTAAAAAAATCTTAGACCTACATTATCTAAGGGAGAAACACTCGTTCTCAAACAGGTCTGTACTAATGCAAACCTGTTTTGACTAATTCTGAGATAAATATTATGCAAATTCATTGTCCTTATTGCCACTCCGATCAAATCCATCGAATGACTCAACATGTTCCATATGAACGTAATGAGAACCCGAAATCTTTGAATGCTTCAATCAATATGGCGAGCATCGGTGCTACCTTAGCCAAAAACTTACCGACACCTATTCCTATTACCCCATGGGTAGGAGGTCTAGCAGGTGCAGTGATTGGCGGGATTTTTAGTAGAGTATTTGAGCCACCTGTACATTCAGCACCTATACCTATGAGTTACTTTTATTGTGCCAACTGTCAGCAAAGTTTTTATTGAATGCAGTGCGAAACTTAGAGTTTAGGTGTTAAATAAAAAGAAGCCGATTTGTATAATTTACAAGTCGGTTTGTTTGAAAATAAAAAAGAGCCAATAGTTCTTTTTTTGTTTGAGAAACTTGATCTCAAGCAAAATAATGAAGACATAGTTTCTCAAAAGCTAGTGTAATGTTAATTTTGTTCATTATTTTGGATACGATCACTTATTTGAAAAATTATGATATGAGCATTCATTGCATATTTTTTAATTTGAGCAGAACTTGAACAACTAATTTCAAAGGGTAATCTATATGGGGTACGATACAATGGGGAAGCATAAACATTTTAAAATAAAAACAATCAAGGATTGGGAAGGTGAAGACTGGGATGTGTATGAAGAATATAAAACTTCGTCTGGTATTATTCTTTATAGAGGATGGAATTACGGTACGGAATCACTATTTGGTGCTGGGAGCATGTGCTATATTTTGACATCTGAAATTGCAGAACTTATAAAACATCATAGTCGGTTGGATGTTGCAAAACTTTTGGGTATAAGCGTTTATTTAGTCGGGAAGTTTCGTCGACTTTTAGAGATTCAAAATCAAGTTTTCACTAGGGATGATGTATGGCTAATTGAACACCAAGATGAAATTTTATATGACAGCTTAAATACCTTAAGAGAAAAATATAGTTTAACAGGAAACCAAGTCTATAAGCGGAGGAAATGGTTAGCTGAACTTATACAACTTCCTGAAGGAAGAAGAAAATTACGAAAAATTTCAGCAGATGATTTATTAGAAAAAAATTTCCAACAGCATAGAGAAGCCGTTTTAGGTATGAACCTAAAACAAATCATGGCAACGTTCAATGTGCGTAAATATATTGCCATTAAATATTATAATCGTGCACGACAAGAGTTAGGTGAATTAAGCTTTTCTGAGCAAATAGAAAAAGATAAGAATGAAAAAAGTAACTGGATGCATCAACACCGTACTGAACTTTTGGATTCAAATTTAACGACTGAGGAATTAGCTGATAAATTTAAAACTCCTATTCATCAGATATATACCATACAAAAAAAATTAAAAGAATTTTATAATATTCCAACATACCAGGAAGATAAAACTCAATGGCTTTTAGATCATCAAACAGATTTACTAGAATTAAAGTTAAGTAACCAAGAACTAGGTTTAAAGTTAGGTTTACGTTCTGAGCAAATTGCATCAAAACGAATACAACTGAAGAAATTACTTAATCTTCCGCAACGGATTGAATCACTCTATGCTTGGCGAGAAGAACACCAAGAAATAATATTATCAATGCAACTTAGTATTCCAGAGATTGCTAAAAAGTTAAATCGAAGTGAGGAATATATTGAGCGAACTCGAATGGAAATGCGTAAAAATTTAAATATATCAGTACTTGATCAAAAAAGAGAATGGGTCAAACAGCATCAACATGATCTACAAACACTGACGATTGCTCAAATGAGAGAAAAATATCAATTAGGACGCTATACCGTTCAAACTTACCGTAAAATATTAATAGGACTGAAACAAAATGAAAACGAATAGAATTTGAGCATAAATAACCATTGTGCTAATATTTCCCTATTAATAATAAGGTTATAAATAACAATGTTAGATAACATTTTTGGCATTTTAGACAAATTAGGCTTCGGAACACAAAAACGTGCAATCAGTGCGCAATTTTCAAATTCACAACTCAATTCTCAAATTATGTTACAGCGCATTGATGGTTACCATGGCATTAATGAAGGGATGTCATCAGAACTGATCTGCCTATCAACGAATCCATTTATAGAATTAAAACAATTCATTGGTTGTCAAATAGCTGTTGATCAGGTAACCGATTCAGGCAGATTATTTAGAACTACAGGTATTATTACAGGCGCTTCACAAGGACAATCTGATGGTGCTTTGAGTCTATACCGTTTGACCATGCAAGATCCTACAAGTTTATGGCATAAACGACGTAATAGCCGTGTGTTTATGAATAAGAATGTTATTGAAATTGTTGAAGTAATTTTCAGGGAATGGCAGTCAAAAAGTGCTTTATTTGCTTCCAGTTTGAAACTAGACACCAGTGGTTTAACCAAGACTTACGATGTCCGCCCTTTTTCTATGCAATCGAACGAAAGTGACTATACTTATTTAACGCGATTAATGCGTGAAGAATCAATTAATTGGCTTGTTGATGAATCGAATTATATTGTATCAAGTAATAGTCAAAGTATTGAACCACAAAAACTTCGTTTAGTTGATGACAATGCGCAATTTAAGGCAATTGAACGCAGAAGCATACGCTATCATCGGTCGAATGCGACAGAACAGTTTGACAGTATTACGAGCTTTATCGCACAACGTAGCTTACAGCCTACAGCTATACATGTACAACGCTGGCAGGCTGATAGTTTAAGTCAAGAAGATGCCAGTGGATCAGTACTCAGTACACATAAACACAGTTCTAATAGAGATAATGAGAGTCTAAGCTTAGAACAAGCTTGGAGTATTTCACCTGCATGGATTAGTGATCTTAAAGGAGAGGATCAATCCACAAAATCAGGTAATAATCAACTTGATAAGTTGAATAAACAAATGAATCAGTACCAAGCTTTACAGTCTAAGTATTTCACTGCACACAGCAGTGTTCGAGATACTCAAGTTGGCTTTTGGTTTCAGCTACTGGATCATCCTGAGCTTGAGAAAAATCATGCTTCTAATGATTGTGAGTTTTTGATACTCAATAAACATTATTACAATCAGAATAACCTTCCAAAAGATTTAAAAGATCAATTGGATAAATTGCTGAAACTTAGCCATTGGGAAACGAGTAAAGATAGTGAGCAAGAACGCCAAGCCAATGAATTAATGGTTGTTCGTCGAAGTATTGCCGTTGTTCCTGAATACCATCCATTACAACATCGTCCTGTTGCACATGTACAAAGAGCTAAGGTCACCACAGATGGTGAAGAAATTCATGTGGATGAATGGGGGCGCATTAAAGTTCGTTTCTTATTCACTCGTACAGATGATCATAGCCATGATGGAGGTGCAGGTTCAAATGATAATGATACAGACTCTGCTTGGGTAGATGTACTCACTCCTTGGGCTGGTGAAGGTTACGGTGCTCGATTCTTACCTCGAAAAGATGAAATTGTAGTTATTGACTTTTTTGATGGCAATATAGATCGTCCATTTGTCACAGGTCGTATTCATGAAGCACATCGAAATCCAACCAAGTTTGATATCAAAGGACAATTGCCTGATACCAAAAAACTCAGTGGAATACGATCAAAAGAAGTGGATGGTGAAGGATTTAACCAACTGAGATTTGATGATACGACTGGCCAAATAAGTACCCAACTTCATAGTAGTCATGGCGTAACTCAGCTTAATCTGGGGAATCTAAGTCATCCTAAGGAAACTGCTCAGAGTGATGGTCGTGGTGAAGGATTTGAGTTAAGGACGGATAATTGGGGAGGGATTCGTGCTCCAAAAGGGATATTGATAACAACTGAAGAAGATGGTGATGCTGCTAATCATCAAATGTTACGAACCGAGTTAGAAAGTGCTCTATTGGCTGCACAAAGTAATAATGAAAATATTCAAGAATTAGCAAAATCACATAAGGCTCAAGAGCCCGATTTAGAGTTACAGAAAAAAATTAATCAAGATATTCCTAAATGGGATGGAAGTGATGAAACTCCTTTCATTGTTCTACATTCAAATGATCATTTTATTGTAAATAGCTCCAAAGGAACATTGATCCAATCTGCTGACCATATTGAGTTATCAACTAATCGTAATGTACAAACCTTTACTGGGAATAATGTACTAACAAATGCTTTAGGTAGTATTAGTTTATTTGCTCAACAAAAGGATATTGATTTAAAAGCAGGCCATGGGAATGTAAATATTCAATCTCAAAGTGCTGAAATGACTTTGGCTTCTCAAAAGTTGATGCATGTCTATGCATTGGATGATTTAGTAAAAATTGAAAGTGGGAAAGGAATTCTTATTACTTCAGGAGGCGGTTACATCAAAATTGAGGGGGGTAATATAGATATTGTTTGCCCTGGTACAATTAGTCTGAAAGCTGGACAGATTTGTACAATGTCAGGTAGTAGTTTAAATAGTGAACTAGCTCAAATGCCTCAAGCCCAAGCCTCTTATGATGAACAATTTATTGTCAGAAATAGAGCAGGCGTTGCCCAGCCTAATGTTAAGTATAAGATTGTTACTGAGGATGGGAAAACGATCACTGGTGTAACGGATGCAGAAGGTAAAACACAAAAAATATCCTCTCTTTCAATGGTTAAGGCAGAGCTTGAAATTTTAGGAAAAAAAGATGATTAAAAAGTTACTAATTACTTTATTGGTCACTACTGCCCTGAGTATTTCAGGTTGTGGTTATGCAGCAAATAACAAAGAATCAGGAAAAACAATGATTGACTTAAATAATATGCAAGATTGGTGTGTTGGGCGTTATACTTTTAAATTACCTAAAGATGCAGAAATTATAGATGAAACAATAAATTATGATACATTTAAAATTGAAACAATGACAAAGGTAACTAGGGGTGAATTTGATGAAGCTATTCGAGAAATAGAAAAAAAGTATAATACGAAAGAGGATTTTATTAAGGATAAGACTCCTTTAGAAACAAATGGCAATATTATTTCAAAAATTATCTGGGGGCATTCAACTTTTGCTAATGGAAGACTACCAGTAGATGTTTATGCTTTTGTTTATGATCAATCATTAAATACTCTTTTTAAAATTACAGGTTCTTATTCCAAAAAAAATGAAGATAAAAGTATTAATGGAATTAAGTATCTTGTAAAAAATTTGAAGGCTCGAAATAATAATAAAATACCATTGGAATCTGGAATTTGTTTTAAAAATGGATTTATTAAAGATGAAGGTAAGGCATATAAATTTACTAGACAGAAAGTAGGTTTTAATTTTTCAAGAGCTCCTTCAGTTACTATTATTGCAGAAACAGAAGCAATTTATAAAGCAGAAGATAATTTAATAATTCGAACCGAAAAAAATCTTCAAAAAAGTCCAAACTATTTAAAAACAAAAAATAATTCTCAAGATATAAGGAGTGGTGCCAAAATTATAAATCAAAAAGCACCAATCAATGGACTTGAGTTGGTTACTCAAGTACCAATGGAGGGCGGTACAGGAATAATTGCTACTTGGGAACATGCTGGTACAGTTTATTCAGCTTTAGATCCTTTAATTTCTATCACTGTTGATACAGCTAGTACAAATAACAATGCTAGATCCTCAAGTATACCTAATCACAATGGGCTTCAAATGTATGAAGCTATTATAAATTCTTTAAGAAAATTTTAGGATAGTGAAAAATGAGCTTTGAACATGATCCGTATAATACTGAAAACAATGAGAAGTTTGTTTCTCAAACAACACCAACTAAGACAGAAACCTTATGTAAAGTAACTTTACCTGCAGAGTATGTTATTCCGATAATTTTTATTCCTGGAATTATGGGATCGAATATTAAAGACAAAAATACTGGACAACATGTGTGGTATCCCCCAAATACTACTAAAGAAGGATTAGATGCCTCTACTGCTGGAGAGCAACGTGATGCGAGAACAAGACAAAGAGAGTTAAATCCTGAAACTACTATAGTTGGACAAGATGGTTTTATCGATGAGGATGATATAGAGGATATTAAAGGCTTTGATAGAACAAAAGCATTAAATAGAGGTTGGGGCTCTGTATGGTGGAAAGGGTATTCTAAAATACTAATTTATATGGAAACATATTTAAATCAAGAAATAGTAAAAGGTACTCCCAGCGCTAAAGATTTAAAAGATCCTGATTTTTTTTCAGGAACTAAAGAGTGGAAAAAAATAGTCGCAACTAAATCAAAGTCATGGTTTGGTAAAAGTGATAAAAGTAAGCTTGAAGATATAATAGAAGATTGGGGGCCTCTTAAAAAAGATATTGAACTTTTAACTAAAGAATTACACGGTAAGTTAGCCAACTATAGTTTTCCTATTTTTGCAATTGGCTATAATTGGTTACAAGATAATGATCAATCTGCAAGATATGTAGCAGAGATGATGAATCGCTTTGTAAAACCACAAATTAAGAAAGAATTTCCAAATCAAGAGTTTAAAAAATTTATAATTGTTACCCACTCTATGGGGGGCTTAGTTACGCGGGCTTTGATTCAAAATGATTCTGTTAAAGACGATATCTTGGGTGTGATGCATGGTGTAATGCCTGCTAGTGGCGCTCCTACAGTTTATCAACGAATTGTTAGAGGTTGGGAGGGAGGAGAAGTCGTTGATGGAATGTTAGCTAGTTATATAGCAAACAAGAGTAGAGAGGTTTTTGGGGCAACATCTGAACGACTTATGCCTGTTTTAGCCAATTCTCCAGGCGCTTTACAATTATTACCATTCGCTAATTTTTTACAACATAAAGATCAGCAAGGTCAACAGTCTAAAGCATGGCTCACTTTAAGCGCGAGAAATCGTAATGGTCAAGTGGTCACTGCCCGTTTACCTAAAGAAGACCCTTATGGAGAAATCTATACACGTACAGACACTTGGTGGAGTATGATTAATGAACAGTTTTTAGATCCAGCAGGTATTTTAAATGCCCAAATAGATCAAGAAAATGGAATCGGAATAGCTGATTTTTACTTAATAAATGTAAAAAAGGTACAAGATTTTCATATCAAAATATCAGACAGTTACCATCAGAATACTTATGCACACTATGGGCGAGATGAGGAGCATCTTGCTTATAATGAAGTCCTATGGAGCACGGAGCAAAGTCTACCAATAGATACAGCAGAGGATCTGATTGAATATCGAGGTTATGCAAAGCATGGAGCAGAAAAAGAAGAAATTGAAGATGAATCACAAATTGAAATTTCACCACCTCCAACTGATGAAGACATTGCAAGAACAATAACGCTGGAACCAATTGTAGTTACGGCTAAAGCACATGATGGTTTTGGACACTTGTTTGAGAGAGATAGTTTTAGAACAATCGAAGATACAGAAGGTAATTTAGTTACATTTAATATTAGAATAATGCCTACTTCACCTGGAGATGGAACTGTTTGTGGCGAGTCAGGCGCAGATGTTGAAAAAAGGAATTTGAAGCAGGTGTTTGTAATGCGTGGTTTAGATCATGCAGCAAGTTATGATGATAAAAATGTGCATAGAAGTACCATTTTTTCAATTGCAAAAATAATGGAAAATATTTGTTAGTATTTAAATTTAGTATGTAAATATGATTGTAATTAGTTTTTTGTGATTAAAACTAATTTAGAAGACTGGTAGTATTTTTAATAAAATAGTCCTCTTGCTTTAGTTCAAATTTGATGAGGTATTCCCTTTGCTTTATAAAGCATAACTTAATGACTAAAGCACCTATTTGTTAAGAGGTCATAATTACTGTTGAATCTAAAAAATTGAAATTTATGTTGGAGATGAAATGAAAAAATATAGTTGTCTTATTATTTTATATGGAAATATTATGTTGTTATCTGGATGTTCAACATGGTCAGGTGCATTTGGATTTTAGCTATCAAGATTATGAGAGCTCTTGCGTTAGTCAAAATTTGGTCAATTATGACCTTTGATTTGTAAGATATTATTTAAAGTCTAAATGACCTTCTTTCGCAAGAGATCTATTGTATGTTTTTGAGCTTTGGTTATTTTCTAAAGTAAAAACTATTGAAAAAGATAAGCAAAAATAAACTGATGTGTTGAAATGCATTGGTTTATTTTAGTAGAAATTTTAATTTTTTTGTCTGAAAAATTAAACGAATCGGTAAAACTTTCCATTAATTTTTATATCAACATGTTTGACCTGTTTTTCTGGACAGGGCATCAGTGAAACATTTAGCCCCATATCAGTTAAAGTTTCACCATCTAGACTCCATGTATCTACTTCACATGAATGACCATCTTTAGCTGTTATTTTAACTTCATTAATCAGCATATCTGGGAACCCAATAGGTTTACCTAAACTTATGGATTCAATCAAGGTAGGCTTATCCAAATTCATACTGTACATAAAGTATAAACGTGGGACAGAATCGTTATAACAATCCACACTGTATTCGTTAGCACCACAACTTTCAACGACTGGGATGGATTGAGAATCTGACTGTGTATTGGCTGTTTTTGAATGTTGTATTTCAGCTGCTGTAATAGAGAGATTAGTCTCCGGAGTAGATAGTTGACTTGCTTCAGGTTGAGAGACTTGTGATTGAGCAGGATTAATATTTGCTGGTGTATTATTTTCCTGTTTGTTTTGTTTAGATTGATCCCATACAAGATAAGCTATTCCAGCAAGGGCAATAATAATGATCACATTGAAGATAAGTTGCAGATGATTTTTCATGTAATTATCCTTTTGATATTCTATAAAGTTAGATCACGTTGAAACTCATTTAGAACGAATAAAATGTTTCACCCATCATGAAGAAAATAAGCAACTCATTCATATACAGAAATAAATAAGCAGCTGTAATGACTCATAATGTTGAGGTCTTTGCCATGGATGACTCAGTATCGTTCTTAGATGGAGCTACCTAGGTTTTTAAGCCTAGGCATACCTATTTCTTTTTTGATCATGGATATAAGCAATAATAGAATGAGCGCAACGATTAAAAATTTGAGAATTATAGCGAAGCACAAGTCTCAACTAGTTCTTTAGCAAAAGCTTTATTGGCTTTTGTAGATATGAACGAAGCCATTTTTTTATTGTTAATAAAAACATCAATTTTTTTGGCTTTTCCTAGATGAGCGATAAGTTTATCCCAATCATTTCCATTCAGTCTGGATCGTGTTTCATTGGGTACTTCAAGTGCTTTTCCATCAATGATAAAGCTGAAAGATGATTGCTTATTAAAGCTTGCATACGCTTTACTTCCCGTTGACAGTTCCACAGAGTGATCAACGTTTAAAACACCGCCACTGTTGCATGAAATGGTCAATTTTTGGTTTTGACCATTTTGGAGGGAATACAAACTAAAGCCTTGAGCAAAATTATCTTGCCAGATATTGGGCGCTGCTTGAGATGTGGAATACATGCACAGTATGAATGCCATTAATGTGAATTTTTTCATGAGAAGATCCTATAGATATTTTTAGATTGGAATTTATTTAGACCGAAGGACTAAGCCACCGATGATTACAAGAATAAGTACTCCACCAATGAATTTACCCACAGATGGGAACATAACCGCTGGCCAAATCACGCCTTGCCCTAAGTGATAGGCAAATGATTTATAGCTATGTTGACCCCAAAAGTTTTGATAAATTGCAAACAGTAAGCCGATAATCAAATAAGAACGGATTAACCAAGAAGTAATAGATGTATTCATTTATTTCCACCAAACGCATATTGAGCAAGTAAGTAAAACAAACCAAAAACAATCATCATGCCGATGAAGGGCAGACCCAGAAAGCAAATGACTGCAACAATACAGATGATTCCAGCAATAGCTCTCATCGCTTACTCCCGCAAACATTGCAAACTGATTCGAACCATATCGTTTTGAAAGGCTTCAGTTTGGCTTAAGGTGTATAGATTGTTTTTAAATCCTTCTTCTCCGTACTTAGTCTCTAGTTTTTGATAGACACATTTGCAGGCGGATCGCTCCATCCCTGTAGATTGGCAACCTCCAAGAAACTCTCGTTCAGCTTTACTGGCACAACCGAGTGTTATGAGTGAACAACCAATGATTAAAATTGAAGTTTGAATTTTCATCATTCCCCCCTAATTTATTGTTATTGCTTATTTTGGAATTGATCATTTCAACAGCATGACAAAATGCAAAGACAAAGGCGTCCTATTCCAAGGACAAATAAGTCTTTAGATTGAATGTCTGTTGAATGAAAAACTAGCTGTTATGCCAAAGGCAGGGCAATAGCCGATAGAGCTCTAGAGAAAAGAGTAAAGATAGATAATGTTGAGTCATGGTGACTACTCCTAGATGTAATTAGAAGTTCTACCAAATTACTGCTAAATAATGGTGGCAGAACGAAAAGGGGTTAGCAGACTGGACATCTAGAACCAGCACGCGCGGACGCGTCCCCCTCCCGTTCTACCGCAAAGGGGGACGAGAAGGTTTTACGCATAGAAGATACTCAGAAGAATAAACCCTGATGCGCTAGATGAACGGTCTGCTAAAACCGACTGACAATGTAGGTCAGCAGACGAATGATAATGTTTGGTTGTGGATACGTCAAATGACTTTAAATATTCGATGGTTAATTGTCAGTATTGTAAATTTAATTTTGATTTCAAACAGGTTAAGTATTTTGGCTAAGCCAGAAGTTTAGTTCATCCATAGTTATAAAATTTAAAATTAGGGCATATGTTATTCATGTATTGACCGATTTAGAAAGTTTAACTCTACAATTAGAGATGAAGAACATAAGAATATTATAGAAGCACTACAAGTTTTGACGTGGAGGTGAATTTTTCTAAGATTTTGTTATTTAATAATAAAATATGAGTGTGAATGTCTCAGTTTATTTTTGCCTTGAAAGTGAACTAATAATTAGTTTAAATAAAAATGTATAACATCGAGCATACATAATTTTACTTTTTATAATAATAGTTTAGACATGGTGAGGATATAGGGTATGAAGACATTATTTATGTGGCTCGGAGTGATTTTTGTCGGCTTGATAATCATTGGAGTTTTTGCAGGTATCAGCGAAAATAATACGAAATCAATTTCTAGCGAATCTAATGCCTTACCTACCGAATCACAAGAAGTTCGAGAAGCTCGGGAAGCTGCACAAGAAGCAGTAGCAGCAGCCGAGGCAGAAACACAAGTTGCAAGAGTAGCATTGCAACAAACCAGAGCAGCAGAAAAATCTCCTCATTTATCAGGCCCTCAATACAATGCAGTTAGATCTGCAAAGCAGTATCTCAGTATGACTGGTTTTTCACGTAAAGGGTTGATTCAGCAGCTATCGTCAGATTATGGAGAAGGATATAGCATCTCTAATGCAACAGCAGCTGTAAACAGCCTAGATGTGGACTGGAATGAACAAGCTGTAAGATCTGCTAGACAATACCTTGAAATGACAGGATTCTCATGTAAAGGTCTTATTGACCAACTTTCATCAAGCTCGGGTGATGGGTATACAGTGAGTCAGGCAACCTATGGTGCTAAACAAGTAGGAGCTTGTGATTAACTGCCCTAGTTTTTTACAAGGAAATTATTTAATAAACTTTATAGGCTATTTGATAAACAGGATATTTTCCATTCCCAAGGGTTATGCTGTATTTTGTATATTAATTCAATCCTGTTCATACTTAAGTTATTTATAATTCTAAGTGTGAGTCATCCATACTTAGAAATGAAAAATACAAGAAATTAAATAAATTTTAGATATATATCATAAAAGTGAATTGAATTAATGCATTCACACGCATTTTAACAACTTCTCATTTTGGCCTGCTGCCTCAGCAGGCCTTTTTTATGCCCCAATTTTGGATTAACAATCCTTCAATATCAAATTTTAAAAAGGAAATTCTTATGGCACATCAACTTGAACAAATGGCCTATGTCGGTGAAACCCCTTGGCATGGCTTAGGCAACCAACTTTCTCAAAATCAACCTATTGAAGTTTGGGCACAACAAGCAGGCATGGATTGGAGGATTGAATCCTCAAATGTCAGCTATATGGCACAGAATGAGCGAGGGCAAAGTATTATCATGCCTTTTGAAGAACAGCGGGTTTTATATCGTTCTGATACCCATGCGCCATTATCTGTGGTCAGTCAACGCTTTCAGGAAGTGCAACCTCACGAGATTCTACATTTCTACAAAGACTTAACAGAACAATCTGGCTTTGAACTTGAAACAGCAGGTGTACTCAAAGGCGGTAAGAAATTCTGGGCTTTGGCGAAAACTGGACAAACGACTGCACTCAAAGGCAAAGATGTCAGTAATGGCTATATTCTGTTAGCCACGGCTTGTGATGGTACTTTAGCCACCACGGCACAATTTACTTCCATTCGAGTGGTATGTAATAACACCTTAGCCATTGCACTGAAAGGACAGGATATAAGTCGAGGTGTGGTTAAAGTTCCACATAGCACTAAGTTTGATGCAGAGAAAGTTAAACAGCAATTGGGTATTTCAATCCGTGCATGGGATGAACACATATATGAGATGAAACAGCTCAGTCAACGAAAAGTGACACAACAAGAAGCCGCAGCCTATTTCGATGCCGTATTTAACAACACGAGTCTAAGTATTGCTGAACAGGATGAAAGCATCATTCAGTTCTATCGCAATGTTGCCAATCAAGCAGAGTCGAATAAAACCGAACCGAACGGAAGAGCAATGTCTAAGGTCATGACCATGTTTAATGGGCAAGGGCGAGGAGCAACACTTTCATCAGCCAAAGATACAGCTTATGGCTTATTGTGTTCTATTACAGAATTTTGTGATCACGAACGTCGTGCAATGAGTCAGGATCATCGGCTAGATTCAGCATGGTTTGGTGCAGGCGCAGGCTTAAAACAACGCGGTTTGGAACAGGCTTTAAGGATGATTGCTTAAACAACTATTCAATCTATCTAAATAATGAAATTTTAGTTGAAGTAATACTTTGCAATTGCATAAAAATAGCAGACACTCAATACGGATTTATTCTTAAATCGCCTGTAGTTTCTCTTTTATAGCCACATCTTCGGATGTGGTTTTTTTATGCCCAAAATTTAACAATAATAGGAATGAAACTATGAATAACCACATCAATATCACCCCCCAATCTACTCGATCAATCCCGTCAACAACTTCTCAAACATTTATTGCCCCAAAGCTCTTTACAGCCAAACGCTTGGTCAATACCAAACAAATGAGCCAAGAAGAATGGCTTAAAGTAAGAAAACAAGGTATTGGTAGTAGTGACTGTGCAGCAGCGTGTGGACTCAATCCCTTTATGTCGATGTTGGAACTGTGGATGATTAAAACAGGACGGATTCAACAAAACATTGAGGATGAGAGTGAAGGACATGCACCACTCTATTGGGGTAAACGCCTAGAGCCGTTGGTGGCTGAATATTACAGCATGCATACCAACTACAAAGTACGTCGAGTCAATGCGGTACTACAACACCCTCAACCTGATAAACACTTTATGTTAGCCAACTTAGATTACTCGGTGGTTGGTGATGCAGATGTACAAATTCTCGAATGTAAAACCGCAGGAGAACATGGTGCTAAGCTTTGGCGAGATGGTGTACCTCTGTATGTACTTTGCCAAGTACAACATCAACTGGCGGTCACAGGTAAGAAAGCAGCGCATATCTGTGTACTGATTTGTGGGCATGAAACCCGAATCTTTAAAGTGACTCGTTCAGAATCAGTGATCCAACACATCATCAATGCTGAACGACACTTCTGGGAGTGTGTGGAAAAAGATACGCCGCCTGATGCTGATGCATCTGAATCAGCAGCTAAAGCCTTGCAACAGCTTTATCCAGAGCATGTGCCACTCAGTACTACTGACCTATCCGAAGATGAACAAGCCAATCAACAATTTGAACAATTGATTCAAGCACGACATCAAATTGAAACTGGTCAAGAGACATTCGATCTGATGAAACATCAACTGCAAGCCAAGATGCAACAGGCTGAACGAGCAACCTTTAAAACAGGCTCACTGACGTGGAAAAAGTCTAAGGATTCAATAAGCTTGGACACTAAGGCATTACTCAAACAGTACCCTGAATATCTCAATCAATTTCCACAAAGTAAACAAGGTTCTAGGCGCTTCAACATCTACACTCATGATGATTGAAACAAATTTAGCCTAAGTAATTTGAAACGAAATAAACAATTAAAAATCCCATGCCAGAGCGTATGGGATTTTTTTATGTCTCATTAATTTATTCAAAAGAGAGAAACACCATGATTAAAGGTTTAGCGATTACACCACCCATACTCGGTAGAATCAGCATTGGTAAAATTGTTGAAAAGAATGGTAAACGACTCCCTGAAAAGGATGACCAATTTACCATTACCAGCCAAATCCAAGGAAAAGACGGCTGGATTAAACATCCACTGGATGAACAACTTCGAGCCAAAGCACCGAATCAAAATCAAAAACTCAGAACAATTCCAGTACGGATGATCTTCAATGATCCTGAGCTTAATCTAAGAGCTGAGTACACCTTATTTGATCGCCAAACTGGACGACCTGTATGTATTGGCAATGGTGAGACTTGCCAGAGACAAACCAACCAAGGTATTGAGCAACATCCATGCCCATCACCTGATTTATGTCCATTGGCACAAGGAGGCAACTGTAAACCCTTTGGACGCTTGCATGTCAACTTAGACGAATCGGATGAATTGGGTACTTTTATTTTTAGAACGACTGGCTTTAATAGCATTCGGACTTTGGCAGCACGCTTGTCTTATTACCATGCGGCATCGAATGGTTTGCTGTCATGTCTACCACTGCAATTGACGCTACGAGGTAAGTCCACCACTCAAAGCTATCGAACACCTGTGTACTACGTGGACTTAACGCTCAGAGATGGTGTCAATCTTCAACAAGCCATTCAAACAGCAAAAGAAATTGATCAACAAAGCAAAGCAACTGGATTTAATCAAAATGCTTTAGATCAGATGGCTCGGCAGTGTTTTAGTAATGCACGATTTGAGGTGAATTCAGAAGAGGGTTGGGATTTGGTGGAGGAGTTTTATACAGATGAAGTAACTGAGTCTGAACAAGCACAACCTGAGTCCAAATCTAAAGTTAAGCCTAAGCTCATTCAGGGTGATGGGTTTGTGCAGGATATTCAGCAGGGATTGCAAGGAAGTGTGAGGGCAGTGAACTGAATGAACTCAAAGGTTAAAAAATTACAGACCTTGGGGTTATTTGAGCAGTAGCGCTCGCATCAATGATCAGGAGTAAACATCATGAATGCGTTCACAGGTCAAACTTTTCAAATGAATCAAATTATTAGTATTAAGCAAGTTGTCTTATTTACAGGTGTTGGTCGTTCAACGATTTATGAAATGATGGATGAGTTTTCACCGTATTATGATCCAACATTTCCAAAGAAAGTGAAAATCACTCAGAACCGTATTGGTTGGTCAGCTTATGAAATCCATCAATGGATTGAAAATAAGTTGGCAAACCGATAAAAGGTGGGAGCCTTGGCTCCCTTATTTTTTTATTATGGAGTAGCCCCACAAATTTAGATCAGTAGGGGGAGCTTGTTTCTGTCATTTTTCCAAATTGATAAGGCTTAATCTCAAAATTACCCCAGTTAACCCAACGTGTAATTAAAAATACAAGCATTGTTTGCGTAATACCACTTAGTAAATCTAAATTGACTGATTCATGTGTAGTAATGTTGATTCCCCCTAATAAGTATGTTTAGTTTACTAAGTTAAAGTCTCCGTTTTTATCGGCAGGTAATCCCCCCTCAAAATAATTGAACTTAAAAGTAGAAAATCGAATAATCCTGTTCAAGGAGATTTTTTATGAAAACATCTAAATATTCAGACAGCTTAATCATGAGTATTTTAAAACAAGCTGAATCAGGAACACCTGTGCCTAACTTATGCCGTGAACATGGAATGAGTTCCGCTACATTTTATAAATGGAAAGCGAAATATATATTTCAATGATGACACGGCTTAAAGAATTAGAAGCTGAAAATGCTCGTCTGAAACGTATGTATGCTGACGAACGCCTTAAAGCAGATATTCTTCAGGATGTCTTGTGTTTCTTGCTGATGGTAAACTTCTAATGAATGTGTATAATTTATCAAGTTAAATCCTCCTATTTTTTTCAACACACATCATTGTTTTAACTAGGATCGGATTAGAAAATTGTGGGTGGAAGTGCTAATATGCCTAATCTAAGGAATAACAATTTATTTGCAATAATAGATTTTGAAACTACAGGTCTTTCCGCACAGCGTGGGGATCGTATTACAGAGGTTGCGGTAGTTTTAGTTAGAAATAATCAGATAGTTGATAAATTTCAAAGCTTAGTTAACACAGGGCGAAGCATTCCTTTTGATATACAGCGGTTGACTGGTATTACAAATGAAATGATAAAAAACGCACCACTTGCTAGTCACGTTATACCTAAGTTATATGAGTTTATTAGGGGCGCAACATTAGTTGCACATAATGCAGCATTTGATAAGAATTTTTTGAAATCTGAGTTTACGTATTGTGGTATTAATTATGATGATCATTTTATATGTACTCTATTATTATCACGAAGGCTGTATCAGAATACACTGGATAAGAAGTTACAAACCTTAGCTGACTATCATAATATTAACCGCCATGGTGATGCCCATAGAGCTCTTAGTGATGCATTAGTAACAGCTGAATTATTTATAAAAATTTATAAGGATTTATTGGATCATTGCTCAGAAAGCCACTTGACCGTGCAAAAGTTGATAAGCCTGCAGAAAAAACCAGCAAAAGAATATTTATATACATCTAATAAACTTCATGAAAAAAAAGTTAGAATAGCTTCATTCAAAACCAGCACAGCACTTCAGCCTATATACCAATCACCATCTTTGAGTAAATCCCCTCCCATTGTAAATAAAAATAAGGTGAATAACCAAAAAGAAGAAAAGAGTGGTGCAATGATCTTCTGGGGGATCATAGGTCTGATAATCGTAATAACTTTATATTTTAAATGAAAATTTAGGCTTAATTAACATGGAATTAATAATAGTTACAAATTTTTGGAGTATATTTTTTGGAAAAATTAATAGTCTTTCAATCACAGAGGAATATATTTTTGTAACTTTCAAAAATGGAATAACCAAACAATATAGCTTTTCAGAGATAATTGATTTAAATGCATCTATTAAAGGGCTTTTGGGGGGGGAATTAAATTTCAAAACAAACGATTCAAGTTATAAATTCCCCTTCTTGAGAAAAAGTGAATTGCTGGCAGTAATCCCTACCATTGAAATGTTGTTTTTTAATGTAATTGAGAAAAATATTGATAAATCATTCAATCATTTTGAAAGGGTGGCAATCAATGAGTATTTACGAGATTCTAATATTGCGGCATTAGATGATATTATTAAGAACTTGATGGATTCTCACAAAAAGCTTTTATCGACTAGCGATAAAAAACTTAAGCAAGAAAGTTTTGATAAATTTGAAATATTAAAAGATCATTACCCACTTGAAGTAAACAAAGAAAAAATCAGAAGCATATTCGAACAAAAGTTGCTTCTGAGTCGTAAAAGTTTTTACGATAAAGTTGAGACAAACCCATTAACAGAGCAGCAAAGACTCGCTGTTATTAGAAATAATGATTTAAATCTTGTATTGGCAGCAGCAGGTACTGGCAAAACTTCCGTTATGGTTGGAAAAGCCCTTGATCTTATAGACTCTAAAATTGCGTGTGATACTGAAATATTGATTCTAGCCTATAATAAAGCTGCTGCTACAGAACTAAACGAACGACTTATTACTAGAAGTAAAGGTTGTGGTTTAACAGTAGAAAGCCGCCCATCTGTATCAACATTTCACGCCTTAGGTAGAAACATTCTTAGGGAATGCAATATATCAACTTATATTTCAGACTTTGCTGAAGACTCCTTAAAGCTAAAGTTATGGTTGTCGGGTTGGATTAAGTCTTATATTGCTTTGGATGTAACATTTCTATTCAAATTTATTGAGTTAAGTTATCAACCAATCAACCCATTTTCTTTCAAAAACAAGCATGAATATGATGCCTATGTACGTGATAATGAATATCGAACCTTACAAGGAGAGCGCGTCAGGGGATATCAGGAGTTATTAATTGCTAATTGGTTATTTATTAACAGTATTGATTACGAATATGAAAAACCCTATACCAGTAAAATACGAGTTGAAATAGGTTTTGATTATAGACCTGATTTTCATATTAAAGGGACTGACCTGTACATTGAGCATTTTGGAGTGGATCGTAAGGGTAATACTAGACCAGATATTGATGCAAAACAATATAATACCACTATTAAAAGTAAGAGAGAACTTCACAAAGAATTAGGCACTACACTTTTAGAAACCTATCACTACGATTGGGTTGAGGGAAATCTTCAGCATAGACTCGAAAAGCTTATGTTAGAATATAATGTAAAAATAGTTAAAAAATCTGATGAAGAAATTTTTAAGGTATTGGAAGAGTCAGGTATATTAATGAATAATGTTGAGCGTTATATTAAATGTTTACAGGCTATCAGAGTTGAAAATCTGGATTTTGATGCCATTCTATCAAGACTTAATACTAATAAAATTATTTTTGCACAAAGCTATGCTAGACTCTTAGATGAAATTCATTGTGCTTATAAGGCAAAACTTCGATCAGACAATCGAATTGATTTTGATGATATGATTATTCTTGCAACGGATCTTATTAAGACAGGTAAGTATAAACCTCAATGGCGCCATATTTTGGTTGATGAGTTTCAGGACATCTCCATGGCACGTATGGAGCTCCTTAAAGCATTAATTAATTTTGGTGAAAGCCCTATTCTTACTGTTGTGGGGGATGATTGGCAATCTATTTATCGATTTTCAGGTGGAAAATTAGAGTTAACAACACGCTTTACTGAACTAGTTGGAAGTTATTCGTTATCAAAATTAGAAAAGACATATAGATATAATAATAGTATTGCAGATGTTGCTGGTACTTTTGTGATGCAAAATCCTGAACAGTATAAAAAAAATGTTACAACGCATACGAAAGTTGATAATTCTACTGTTTATTTGATTGATACTAAAGTTGGCACTAACTCCTCTATAGAGGATAGAGTGCTTCAAGTAATTGAAAAAATAATTGCAAATGATTCAAAGGGGACTATTGCAGTCTTAGCAAGATATAGATATTTGCTTGATAATACAAAAGAAAGAATCAAATCATTGTCTATTAAGAGCAAGATTAAATATTGGACATTTCACGGATCAAAAGGATTGGAAGCTGACTATTGTATTCTGATAGGATTTTTTCAAGGGAAAACTGGATTTCCAAATAAAAATAAGGAAGAAATTATTGTAGAATCCTTACTACCATTATTAGATAGCTATGAACACTCAGAGGAACGCAGGCTTTTGTATGTTGCTTTGACGAGAGCTAAGAAAAAATGTTATTTATTAGCAGATCCAATGGCACCATCAGAGTTTATTAATGAGTTAATTTCTCCAAAATATAAATTACATATAGGATCTAAAACATTTGAAGCGAATTATAGAAAGATTTTTAAATGTCCTGTGTGTAGTGAAGGTTATTTTAAAAGTTATCAAGGAGTATTTGGAAAATTTTATAAATGCACAAGTGGCGAAATTTGTCCTTCAAAACCTCGAGTGTGTGAGAAGTGTGAGTCTCCTTCAATTGATACTCGTACTCACAGCATCTGTAATAACAGCAGTTGCAAAAATGAAATGGTTATATGTGACCGTTGTGGTCGTCCGATGAAGTTAAGAACGGGAGAGTATGGGAAGTTTTGGGGCTGCACTGGATATGGTATTAGCGATGATCAATGTAAACGCACGAGAAAGTTTTAGTCAGTACGATATATTGCTTATTAGGCTAAACCAATAATCAAATAAACTGACCTCCATTTGACATCAACACGATTCATGAAATGGTTACTTTTTTTGAGAATAATTTGAATATTTAAACTATAGATATGTCTATTTTTATTATTTAGTTGAATGGAATTAGATTTAAATGTTATATATATTAGTGAGTTTTCATAAAGATATCCTCTATGAATAATGAAACGAAATACCAAGTTTTTATTAGTTCGACTTATACAGATTTAGTCCAAGCACGAAGTGCGGTAATCAATACTGTTCTTGAATCCTATAATTTTCCTGTTGGTATGGAATTATTTGGTGCTGATAATGATGAGCAGTGGAAAATAATTAAAGAATTAATAGATTCTAGTGATTTCTATATTTTAATCCTTGGTCATCGTTATGGTTCCATTTCTAAAGATGAAGGAATAAGCTTCACTGAAAAGGAGTTTGATTATGCTGTCAATAAAGGTTTAAAACTACTTTGTTTTGTCCGCAATGAGAATGTCGCTACTCATCCATATGAGAGAGATAGTAATAATGAGAATGTTGAAAAATTAAAAGAATTCCGAAAAAAAGTTTTAGCAGATCGACTATGTGAGTTTTGGGATAGTGTTGATGATTTAAAACATAAAATTTCTAGTTCTTTGTACAAAAATATGAGGAAACATGGTGGTGTAGGCTGGGTGCGAGGAAATCAGGTTTCGGGTCAATTAGCTGAAGAGATTGGTAGACTCAGTGAAGAGAATAGAAAGTTACGCGAAGAAAATGAGCAATTAAAACATTCTATTTCTTTAAAGAAACCTATTTTAAAAGTTTCGTTAAATAATATAAATAATATAGACTACAATAAAGATGAGTATTTAGAAATTTTTTGGCATAAATTACGTGAAGATGAATACTATGAAAGACCTGAAAAAAAACAAAAGAATTTTGGTTTTAATAAACTTGAAAATTTGAGTTCAGGTTCATTAATTATAGGATTATCTGCTGAAAACTATATAGAAATTTACAATGATGACCTAGATAGAATCACTGATAATGTAATAAAACAGCATAATCATGCTTTAAGAGATTATTATCAAATTGAAAATGGACATAATAATTTAGCTATAGATGTATCAAACATTGGGAAAGTCATTGCAAGTAAAGTAAGTATAAAAATCGAATTTCCTCCTTTTGTTTTATTAGTTGATGATAATTCAAGTGAAAATTTAGAATTTTATAAAAATGAACTAAATAAAATGATTATTGGACATATTGCAATACCAGAAAAACGGTCTAAAAATTATCTTCTTCCAAATATATTTGGGGGGAGGCATGGTAGTTATATACCAAAATTTCCATTAGATCACCCCTTTAAGAAACTTATGCCAACAACTCTTATTATCGAATTAGGTTCTTTGTTGCATTCTCGGAATATTTTTGAAAATAACTATTATATTCTTCCTAAGTCGATTGGCGATGGTTTCATAAAAGTAAATATTATGTGTTCTGAATATGATGAACCAATTCTATTTGAAATACCAATTCAAGTTATTGAATAAAAGCTTGAAAATAAATCTATGATTTTAATTATGCTTAATTTATTGATGGAAGTATTGGTATTTTAGCTAATGGCGTAACAAGACCATTGTATAAATTAATAGGTTTGATAAAATTAAAATATTTAGGTAATATAAAATCCCATACTATAGCGAAAGTTTTAGATTTAACATTTGATGTATTAATTGCATTGAAGCTATAGTTGTTTAATTTATTATTTTTGGAATAAAAATTTTATATGAAAGTTAAATCAGCAACAGAACAGTTTTTTTTTACTACAGTTAAAATTGAATCCATATATAAGGAAGGTCAAGTTGGTACAGGAACTGGATTTATTTTTAGATACAAAAATAGTGAAAATACAACTTCAGAATTTCTTGTCACAAACAAACATGTTATTAATGATCCTAAAATTGGTAGATCGACACATGGTTTTTTTACCTTTATAACAGGTGATGATTTTAATGCTGAGAAACCTAAATTAGGATATGGTTTTAGAAGTATTATTGATAGTGATTATTGGGTTAATGCTTGGTTTGGTCACCCTAATGACGATGTCGATGTAGCTGTATTTGTTTTGGGTCCGACAATAAATTATATACAAAATGATTTAAATCAGCCTATTTTTTGCAAAGGAATTCCATCTGAACTTACTGTGAGTGAAGAAGTTCTTGAAAATTTAGATGCTATAGAAGATATTTATTTTGTAGGTTATCCAAATGGAATTTGGGACAAAGTTAACTTACTACCTATTGTACGAAAAGGAACTACGGCAACTCCACTTCAAGTGGATTATGAGGGTAATCCCAAATTTTTGATTGATGCATCTGTATTCGGGGGATCTAGTGGTAGTCCAGTTTTTGTTCATAATAAAACTGCATCTAATTTCCCTGAATTCATGTTCGTTGGTATTATTGCTGCTGTATATCAAGCGAAATCCTTGAGTGAAATTATACAGGTACCTATCCCAACAAATGCTAATTTTGTTACGGAAATTATTAATTCTCAAATGATTGATCTTGGTATAGTTTATAAGTCAAAAACAGTAATAGAAACCATAGAAGCTTTTTTACGATATAGTAGTCAAGCGCATTTAATTAAATAATTAATCATACGTAGTGTCCTTAACTAACAGTTGTTGTCGAAGCATTACAATTGATAATGTATTTGGTACATTAAGGGCTACTAAAATCCTTGCGGAGCGTTATCGAAATAGAGAGAAACGACTTGGCTTAGGGTTTGATTTGATTGTAGGAATTTATAATTTAGGGCTGTGTGAAAAGTGATTTATGACAGAAGCCTACTCTAGATAATTTTAATCTTTTGTAATAGAGTTGTTTACATTGATTCAATCTGAATAACCTATGAGCACAAGAATCTGTATTTACTGTAAGCTAGATAAAAATAATATTGACTTTACGCTAGAGCATGTAATTCCTCAGTTTTTAGGAGGTAGTCAAGCACCTGATTACTTAAAAACAAGAAATGTTTGTAAAACATGTAATAGTAATATGGGATTGTTTGTTGACGCATCTTTTGAGAAAGATTTTTTGGTCTTTAATGAGTTACTTGAATCAGCCTATTCTTTTTTTGATCCTAATAATCCTATACCGTTACCATTAAGAAACATGGGCATTACTGATCTTATTCCTCCTGAAATTAAGGAAGGTGAAGTTTGCGAATGCTGGTTGGGACCTTTAGGTGAACAGATATATTGGATTCGTCCTTCAGATGAACGAATGTATTGGTATTGTGGTGGTAATCCAAGAACAGTAAAAACAGTAAAAACTAGAGCGTACTTTATATGGGCTGAGCGTTCACTAAAAAATCCATTAATTACATGGTTGTCTTTTGAAGATGCATTTAGTGGTAGGAATGTTCGAAAAATATCATGTACAACAGTTTCAGGAGCTAATAATATAGCTGATATTGGTTTTTCTGAGCCTGATACTTTAGATTTAAGAAGAATCAAATATTTTAATAATAAATGCAGCAACGGTCAGAAAAGACACAATAAGCTCTCGATATATCTCCGTTATGATGTTCGTTTCATGGCTAAACTAGCGATAGGGCTTGGGCATATTCTATTTGGAGAGCAATTTGATAAAGCGCAATACACACAAGAGCTTTATAAAGCTCTTTGGTATAGGGAGGGAGATGAAAATCCATGTATAGGTGGAAGGACTAATCTAGGACAACTGGATAATGTGTTAAAACGAGAGTGCGGTGTTGATCATGGTGTCACAATTACAATCCTACCTACTTCAGAATATGTAGTCCTCAATTTGAATATCTCTAGGAAAATGAACTGGGTGATTGGAGTTGCTAGAGTCGAAGATGTAAAAGATTTAATAACAGAAAAATTAGAGCAGGGATTGTGTATAGCTTTATTTAAGACTCTTGGTAAATGCATCAGTCTTTCATTCCTAGAATTAATTGCTCATAATAGGAATAGTACAATTAATCCAGAGTTGGAAAAAGTAAAAAATCTTTCAGGAAAGTATGTCGATTACTTCAAAAATTTATAAATAATCTGTACTAGCTTGACCTGAGCTGACAGTTATCTATTTTTAACGGTGACTGTCAATTTGTATTTTATTCAAATTTAATTTTCCCTAATTTTGTTACCTCAATTTGCCTTGATTTTGGATTTCCATTGATCTCAATTTTCCCTACGCCTATATTTAAAGCCGTAACTGTTTGTATGGCAGTAGTTTCAATTTTTCCACTACCGCTTAAATAAACATTTACATTAGAAGCTATTAAATTTTTTGCCTGAATTTTCCCAGAGTCATTAGACTCTATAGATAAGTTTTTAACTATTCCATTCAAGCGCATACGACCAGATCCATTAAAAATAATCTTTAAGGAATCTTGTTTTAAATTATTTATTGTTAAATTGCTAGATCCAGAAAATTCAATTGTAGGCATTTGTGGATACTTAAGCAGTACTTTCACAGTATTTACTGATGTAAAAGCAACACTATCTTTATATCCTATAGACAAAGTATCTCCTATATTTTTTACGGCAATAAGATTGGTTGTATTTTCATCAGCCGTCACCTCGATGACTTTTTCATTTGATGGATAAAAGTCTATGTCAATTGAACTCGAAGACTTGAATCTTGAAAAACTTTCTGTTGCAATCTTAATTGTTTTTTTTATGCCATTCCCTTTAATAAATCCTAACTTACATCCAGTTTCAGCACCTTTTACGGAAACTTGGTTTGCATAATTATATAACTGGACGTTATTACAATTTTCGATAACCGTTGTAGCCATTTTTCTATCCTTTTTAGTTTTTATATAGGTCACAAATTTAATTAACCTGTTTTGAACTTTAAATAATTCTAACCCAAAAATGCAAAATAATCATAGCCGTAAAATGAATAAGAAATTTCTTCGTAACTTTAATATCTTAAAAATACAATTCGCTTGAAAAAATTCTTATTATTTATCTTAAGTTTAATAACATAATTGTTAAACTCGATTTAGAAGAGTTTAAAGAGAAAGAAATGACAATTCAAACCGAAGCACAATTTGAAAATGAACTTATTGCACAGCTCAATAAGTTAGGTTATGCCAATGTCACCATTAATGATAAATCCGCTTTACTGTCAAATCTCTTCTAGGAGGGCGTTAATGACTCAGCTCAATCCGATAAAATCAGTATGGTTCAACTTCTGTCAGATCAACAACGTATTAAACAACTAGAACCTGAAAACAAAGAGCTACAATGAGCCAATGAAACTCTTCGTAAGGCAGTTGCTTTTTCGCGCGGGTGGAGTTAGAGACCGCCCACACAAATAATGGTTGATTTCATTCATGATTATAAAGCTCATTATGGTGTTGAAGCGATTTGTCAAACATTGCCAATTGCTGCATTCACTTACTATCGCCACTTTGATCGAATACAGAATCCTGAAAAGCGTTAGAAAAGAGATTTACATGATCAACATTATACTGAGCAAATTAAGTTAATATGGCAAGAGCCATGGACGTTATGGCATTCGTAAAGTTTGGCAACAGCTTAAACAAGATGGATATTCTATTACTCGCTGCACGGTACACGCCTAATGAAACAACTTGAAATCCAAGGTGTATGGCGTGGAAAGAATAAGCTAACGACACGCCATGCTGATCAGCAAAAGAGAACTGATGATTTGGTTAAACGTGATTTCACAGCTCAACATCCTAACCAGCTATGAGTGGCTGACTTTACCTATATTCAGACTCATTCTGGATGGATAAATACGGCATTTATCATTAATGTGTTCTCACAAGCAATCGTTGGTTGTAAAGTTTCCTTTCGAATGAATACAGATCTGGTACTTGATGCGCTTGAGCATGCACTTAATCCGTGTATGTCTAAGAATGTGATTCATCATATGAGGAGCACTACTCCGCAAGAGGGGTGCAGTACTTTCAACCTGTTATACTCAGTGATTGGAAACTGCGAACTTAAGAGCCTCTGTAGGAATAACAGGAGACTCGTATGATAATGCACTGGCTGAGACAGTGAATGGTTTATATAAAACGAAGGTGATTGAATATTTGAAATCTGATTGGTTAGGCTTAGCTGATGTTGAATTAGCTACATTGAATTGGGTAGACTGGTTTAACAAAAAGCGGCTACAGAGTTCAATTGGTTATGTTTCACCATTAGAGCTTGAAAATATGTACTAAGATAAAATTAGCATGTTAGGTCATGCAGCCTAACTTAAATAAACTGTCTCCGATATAGCCGGTACGGTTCACAAACATGCTTGAAAATAGTCAGAGGGTTGAACGTTATAAATGGAAATAAGTAAAACATATAAAATCATTGGTAGCCCTGTAAAAAAAGAGTACAAGGCTCCATTTGTTCCTTCAGCATTAGTATTTAATGACATAGTTGGTTTTTGCTTTACTGATTTCTGCAAAAAAATTTATGTTTGCTATAAACATAATGAGGACGTGCAGTACATACCAGAATATATTTTTGCCAAAATGATCACTTTGAAAGGCATGAAATCCCAGAGACATAATGCTAGAAAGTTAGCACTGGATTTGATTTTTTTAATGAATTATTCGTATTGTCCTTGGTATATTAATGATAATCAGAGAGAGCAAGCTATTGATTTTGAAGGTCTTGGTATTGATTTATACAGTCTTGGATATTTAGAACTACACACTACTGTTGCAACTAAGCTAGAACATCCTTATTTAGCAATAGCACTCGCAATGTTTTCAGATAACGAAACATTTAAATTTGATTCAGTTAAGTTTTCAGAATCTTTATGTGGAGTTATAAATAATCATGCGATTTATAAATATTGTCGTGATAATAAATTTTTTGATCATGATAAAGTGCTACTAGCTTTGTATGAGATAATCCACGAGGATGTCCTTTTATCTGAAGGAGGATTTAACTTTAGGCAATTAACTAGGATTGTTCTGAGTGCAGTTCAACAACAAAGCCAAACTTTATTAATGTTTGCTCATTATTTTTCCTATGATCATAATGAAAAAAAACAGTATGCACAGGCTTTTCTAGAAGCTCCAAATTATTCAAAGGCTTATAACTACTCCACTAGTTTGTATAAAAATGTAGTAAGAGATGCAATTACCCACTCAGATTGGGCGTTATTTGATCAGTTTTTTGGAATTTTAAGTAAAGATATAGGTTCAGATAATCCAGAAGTTCAAGAGTTTTTTAAAAGTGCCGCAACCAAACGAATAGAAAAGCAGAATAACTCTTCTCAACCCAATAAACAGGAACCAAAAAAAATAAACCCAAAATTAGATCATTATTTTTCTCCTCATCTGGCTACAGCAGTTGATTTAGTTGATGTTGATACCAAGAATTTATTTGGACTAGTTACGCTCTTAGAAGAAATTGGTGATACAAAAGGGATGTTTTTAATCAGGGAAAAATTGAAATACATATTTCCTGCTGAAAGAACTGTATTTGCATTACTATATGACTTAATTTCAAATCACGTTATCAAAATTGAGGAAAATCATTTTGATTTAATTCCAGAAAGTAAAATAAATCTTTGGGAAAGTTACTTAAATGCTCCATTTGAGGTGAATATTATTGGCTTTAATGGTGATAGAGCAATTATATTATCGGTTTTATATGAGGAATTATTGCGTCGTTCTGACATTTTTGAAGTTTGTCTTAATGCATGGGAATCTTTATCATATTCTTACTTTTATTCAAGTTATGAATACTATTCAGGAAATGTCACAGATGAATGGATTCAGGAATATGAAATACCTGAGGATTTTAAAAAGAAAATATTTAGTGCTAAACTCAGTTGTAGAAAATTTTCTTATATAGCTTTTAGTGCTGTTAAAAATGCTGTTTCATTTCACCATATGGGTGAATCTGCGGGTAATAGTCATACTCGTAATATGTTGACTTATTATTTGAAAAAGTATTTAAATCTAGCGGAAACCAGTCCTAATGATTATTCCAAACCGAGAATGGAAACAGCACCTATCTTCCAAGTTGAACAGTTAATAAGTCATGTTACTAGCATTACTCCTGAAGATATATACAATCTAGTTCCAAGTCTAAATTTTCTCGATCAATGAGTTCTAAATAAACGAAGTAATCATATTGTTGTTTAACAACTGGTATAAACAGTGTACTTGAGATTTTTTTTTTGGTACCTATAATAGAAAAATATATTAAAATTGGCTACTTATGTCTTTATTTTAATTGGCACCACAACGATTTAAGTGTATTAATTTTTGTATATTTAATACAATGATGATAATGAAAAAATAGGAAGATAGTAGATGGATAAAGAAGTATTAACTATTGGTAGATTAGAACGATCAATCGGTAATTTATTGTCTAGTTTAGTAGGAGTACCTAAATATAAGGAAATAAAGGATAAAATAATTTCAGTCAATCGTAAGCTACGAATTACAAAAGAATTGGCTAATACCAAATACATTGCTGTAGCAGGAACTCAAAGTGCTGGGAAAACACGTTTAATTCGTGAAGTTTATAATTTAGATGCTAAATGGCTATCCGAAAATGAAGGGCGTGGTGAAAAATTACCCCTCTTTATTCTTGAAAATAACACTTGTACAGAACCTTATGCTGTTAAAGTTGAATTAGATGAAGAACAAGGATTTGAAAAGGAAGTTGTAATTGAACCAGAACAATTGCAGGAAATATTGAGAAATTATAATACTGACAACACAATTTTATTAGTCAAATTATATGTTCCAATAAAGCATTTTAAAGGTGAGGAATTCGGTTTTGTATTATTGCCGGGCTATGAACTAGAAACACGTCAAAATGAAAAATGGCAAGAATTGATGCGCCATACGTTAACCCATGCATTAGGTTGTATTTTGGTTACTGATGAAACACGACTTGCTACAAATAGCTCACTGAAAATTTTGAATGATTTACGCAGTAAGTATTTAGAATATCGCCACCCAATTATTGCTGTAACTAAAACAGAAAATTTAACTGATGAAGAACGCCAAGAACTAAAAGAAACAGTAGCTGAGGTTTTTCATTTTTCAGGACAACGACGAGCTAATATTGTGTTAACAGGTGCAAATAATGATGAATATAAAAGCAGATGGGAACCAGCATTAATTTTTGCTATTCATAATAGCGCACTTAGTTCAAGAGAGTCAGAACACGCTAAATATAGTGAGTTAGATGAAATTTTATCCTATGAAATAGATTCTATAATTGATCAGGTTGAAGATACTTTATTTTCCATGGGGCTTAAATCTGTAGTTGGAAAAGATAAAACAGTTGAAGAAATTTTATCAAAATTTGATAAGGCTAAAGAAAAATTTAAAAAAGTTTATATTAAAAAACTTGCTGTTCAAACTCAGAGTTATGTTAACACAGCTATACAAAGCGCTGAAAAATCATATAAAAAAAATGAAGAGGGTTTGGGGAACTGGCTTAAAAATACAACCAATACATTGATACAAAATAGTGATAGTGATCGTCATAAAAATCGAATTAAACAATTTTGGTTAGATAATGATAATCCGGATGATAAGCAGCCAAGGACAATCATCGAGAGCAATTTATTAGCATTATCATATTTATCAAGAGAACAATTGAAGTTAGATATTGCTATAGATTTTGAACGAAATGGAACTTTGGTGACTAATACACAAGAGATTTTGTGTGATAATGTATCCCATGACACGACTGCCTTATTTGACAAACCAGAAGTAAAAGACGGGTTTAATTTATTATTTCATCCAAATTTAGTATTAACAGAGAACAATGAAATAAAATTTGATGAAAACTCTGATTTTCTAAAAGCTATAGAACTGGTACCAGCTGTTGTTATGGAATATTCACGCATTATGCAAATTGCTATAGTTGCAACACCTAGTATTAATATTGAAAAAGGAATGAGTGAATCTCAGTTAATTGAAAATATCGCAAAATCAACAAGTGAAGGTTTACCAAAATTTAAAGAGTCATTCATTCCAATTATGAGAACAATGGCTACAATTTTTGCTGTAGATATTGCTGTAGATGGAGAAATTGATACGATTCCTGCCCTTGTCTCAGCAATATCAGGAAGTAGTGCTACTATTGGTGATGCAACTACAGTAGGTGCAACTGGTATTGGTGGAACAGTATCTATGGTAGCGGCAGGCGTTATGATTGCAGGCTATCTTGCTTATCAAATAGGAAAGGAAACAGAGCACTATCATAATAGTCAGAAAGAATATATCGCAGCAGTACTAGGACATTATGGTGATGTAAATGTCCAAACAGGATTGGAACAGTATGATGATGTAATGGATAACATTCGTGCAATAATCCGCAATAACTTGGAAAAGGCATATGGATTGAATCAAGATTTACTTAAAAAAGATACAATATATCGTTGTCTAAATATAGTAAAAAATTCTCAAGAAAATTTACAAAGGTTATTAAGTGGAAAACAATCAAGATTGGCTTGAGATTTATAGACAACGTGATCAATGGGCAACAAAAGCATATCAGAATTTTCTGGATCAGGTTGATCCAGATCTAGAGGCCGATTTAACACGCTCTGATCAGATTACTATAGTGGTTTATGGTTCGACTCAAGTAGGAAAGACAACCTTAATTCTAAAATTACTTAGAATTAAGGTTGATTGTATAGATGAAGTTTCCAAACCATTACGCGGTGGTCGGGAGATTGGAAAATCATCAACAGTTATACCTATTCGTTATCGTAAATCTATTGATGATCAGTGGCATTTTAGAGATAGTCAGAATAAGTCTATTGATATAAATACAGTCGATGAATATTTTGAAAAACTACGAGAAGCTGTAGAACGAGGTAAATTACAGCAAAGAGAGATTATTGATGTTCATATCCCTAATAAATATTTTTATATAGATGTAGAGCAGAAGCCATTAGATATTCGTATTTTAGATTTACCAGGAATTCAAGCAAGAGATGAAAATGAGCAAAGGTATGTAGAAGAGATTACCAGAACATATGCGACCACAGCTGATCTTGTACTTTTGGTTGGACGATTAGATGATTTAACTTTCCTAAATCCTGAGAGATTAGCATTAAATGAATTTAAATCATGGACATCGCAGTTGAATCGATTTAGGATTGTTTTAACGTATTCTTTTTCACCAGTAACAATTTTAGATTATATAAAGGCAAAGAAAGAATGTTTTGATTTAGATAGTTTTAGGCAAAGGATTACAGAACAACTCTGTACTCATGATTTTATAAATTCGAATGAATATCAGGAAATAATATTTCCATTGGAATTTGGTCGTTCATTGTCAAATATGGAAAGCAAAAATCCTGATTATTTTAATTTAATTGAAAAAGTTAATCATGATTCATTTGTTGCTCTTTATGAAAGTTTACATAAGGCAGCAAATCCATATGCTCGTTTCATGAATGGTTTTAATGTTCAAAATTTGGTTAAAGAAAAAATTAAAAATGAACAAAATAACTATGAACAGCAATGCAAAAAACTGAATGAAGAACTGGAAAAATATAAAGAAGATACAGACTGTTTGAAAAATATTTGTGCTGATTATGAGTATAAGGAACAAAAAATTCAATATGAAATTAATAATTTATTGGATATAGAGAGGGAATCATTTATTACAGATATGATTAAGCAGTTTTCAACATTTTCTAATTCACAGAAACCAGATGTACATACTGTCACTGCATTAAAGACTTGGCTCAAAAAGACGACGTTACTATTGCGCCAGAGTTGGACAGAAGTAGAAACTTATTCAATTTTAAAGTCCGAGGAGTTTTATCTTGGGCAGCCTCCATCATTAGATACAGCCAACTTGGCATCTTGTTATAAAATGTTAAATGACTATTGGTTTGATGATTATTGGATTGATGCGACTTTCGACAAAGATTTCAATATTTTGTATCATGCTATTGAGCAGGAAATTGCTAACTTTGCTATTGATGCTGATAAACAAATTAAACAATATTGCAAACAAAAATTAATACAAAAGAAAAAGGAATTTCAAAAGATTAGAGATGAAATCAGATCATTTGTGTTTTCGAAAGATGAGATAGAACAGAAAGTCGGTGAGATTGAAAATACATTAAAAGTTCTGAATGCTAAACATGAAAAATTTATTATAAATATGATAGACTTGAAAAGACATGCGGAAAGTTTTCAATATTTGATGAAATGCTCTTTTAAAGAAGCATGTAAGCAGTCTAAGAAAGATTTTATTGATGAAAGAAATATCGTAAAAAAATTCCATAGGCTGTGGTATGGAATGATTTTGGAACAACAATATGCTAAATTCTCTGAGGTAAAAGATTAATGAAAAATGATACTGAGATTTTAAATGTAAATGATACCTCAATGGATGATCTCAAACAACTTGTTGATAATATTATTAATACACCCTTAAGTGAAAAAATTGAAAAGCATATTAATGATCTAAAATGGGATATCGAGAGTACTAAAGAAAAAATAAAAGACAATATTTCTATAAGTAATAATACAAAAAAAGAGTTTGAAAAATTATACGATGAAAATATTGATGGTTTTTCTTCTGTTAAAGATTTAATAGGAGATAGTAGTAAATTGATATCAAGAAATGTAAATGACAAATTCAATGATATTGAAAGTAGTTTAAAAGTATATCAACATGAAATTATCCAACTTGTAAAAGATTGTAGTAAAAGCTTTGAAATTTTGAAAAATGAAGTAGATAAAGATTTATTGCATACTGATAATCGATTCAATAATGTAGAAATAATTTTAGATAATCAGACCATAAATACTACAAAAAAAATTGAACTAATTCAAAAGGAATTAAATGAAAATTCTTATGAGTTAAAAAATCTTTCTTCTCAATTCGCTTATCAATGTCGAAAAAATAGTATACTACAGATTGGTATAATTATTGTAAGTATTGTTAATTTAATTCTAATTACACTATTAATTTATATTTATTTTGGCTTTGTTGCAAAAACCTAGCATAGAAAGCTTATTCAATTTTATTTCAAAATGAATAAGCCTACTTGTATCTTAAGAAAAAATCTACTTTTAGATCCTATGATGTTTAAGGGGAGATTACCATACTATAATACACTTCAGTACAGACTGTGCTCACTATGTTCCATTTATTGAGTTTATTCTACAAATGATTTTTAGATGAAATTGCAAAATCTAATGTTAGCGATCAAGCTATTTGAATACCCAATACGACTGGATATGCTTTAAATCCTGCCAATCTATTTCAGCTGTGATAACACAGGGGGGATATCTAGGTTAAATTAATTCAATGTTCATTAATAGATGTGATGTACGTCAATTACCATCAATGAACGGATGAATACCTATAAAATCAGCATGTATTTTAGAATAATCCTGTTCAAGGAGATTTTTTATGAAAACATCTAAATATTCAGACAGCTTAATCATGAGTATTTTAAAATGAGTTGATGGATATTTCTGATTTGCCATTCAGAAAAAGTTTCTTTTTTTCTAATGATGTCTTCAACGTAGTAGATTGCATTACGGTGGTTAATTGCCTCGAAATGTTCTCTTATTGCCTTTCCGCCAACAGTGATACCCTCTAGTACAACTTTAGTTTCTAATAACGTAAGTGTGTTTCCTTCGATAGCATTGGAATGATACGTCCATCAAACAATCAGGTCTTCTTGTAAATTTTTTACTATCGCAGGTAAAAGAGGGCGGTGTTGATCTAATTTATTTTTTAAATCATCAATGACTTCAAACATTACCTTATCCCAGCATGTGTGTAAAAGAATGATACATTAAAAAAGAATATCAAATAAATGATATGTTATAATATTTCATTTAAATTGTTGTAAATAATGATATACTCGGTACGCCATTTCAAATCCTGAATTTGGATTTGAACAAGATTTTTTAAATGTTTCAATGTACTCAATCTGATTTGGGTCAAAATTGGGTAAAATTGAATTTTAATAAAAATAAAAGGTAAATAAAACATAATGTTATTAATTTGGTTCAACTGACGCCACCTCCACCAAAACTCTTTATCTAAATCAGCCAATTTTTTAAAAATATTTTTATTGGAAAAGCTTTTAACAGTCCTAGTCTTGACCTTGGTTACTATGGGCACCTTCTTTTGGTAAAGATGTAGTTGATTTTAATTTAATGCGAGCGCAATTATTAGCGATTGGTGATACTGTTTTGGCTTTGCAAAATCATACCAAAACAGATATTGATGGGCCCTACACCACGTGGAGAGCAGCTGGTGACTAGGGAAACTAATTTGTTTACATACCAATAGTAGTGGTATTGAAGATGCACCTAGTGCTATACGAGAGTAACATCAACAGATTAATTATTTAAAATCTGTTCTAGACATTCAGAAAGGTTTACAGCGATAGGTTCGGGATTGGAATAAAAAAAGGCGTCAAAAAATGCCTATTTTTATCTGAGAAACTAGTCTGCGATTTGCACAACGACTTTGCCTTTTGCACGTCCAGTATTTACATATTGAAGAGCTTCATTCATTTGTGAGAATGGATATTCTTTATCAACGATAGGTTTAATTTTCCCAGCCTCAACAAGATCGGCTATTTGATAGAGCTGATGACCATTTGGCTGCATAAATAAAAATGAATAGGTAATGTCTCTTTTTTTTGCTTTATTACGAATTGACCAGCTTAAAAACGGAATGATAAATTTTAGTAACCAATTTGCATTAATTGCATCAGCAAAAGCACGGTCAGGTGGTCCAGAAATACTGATAATACGACCACCACGCTTTATAACGTTCAACGATTTTTCTAAAGTTTTTCCACCTTGAGTGTCTAAGACCACATCGTAATCTTTAAGTTCCTGCTCAAAATCCATTATTTTGTAGTCAATAATAATATCAGCACCTAGTTCTCTAACCCAGCGAGTATTTTTACCACTTGTCGTTGTAGCAACAGTTGCACCTAGATGTTTAGCAAGCTGAATTGCAATCGATCCTACACCACCTGAGCCAGCATGAATCAATACTTTTTGTCCAGATCTAAGCTTTGCAATTTCTACTAATGCTTGCCATGCGGTCAAGGATACAAGCGGTAGTGATGCAGCATGCTCCATTGAAATATTTTGAGGTTTTAGTGCAAGTGATGATTGCTGAACGATGGTGTATTCGGCAAAAGCCCCATTCAAATCTGTCTTAGCATAGACTTCATCACCGACTTTAAACTGAGTAACATTTGAACCTACTTGAGCAACGACACCTGCAAAGTCATTACCTAAAATAAATGGAAACTTCACAGGTAAAATCGCTTTGAATTCACCCTCTAATACTCGTAAGTCAAGCGGGTTGATACTTACAGCATGAACTTTAATGAGTACATCATTTTCTGCTAGAACTGGTATGGGTTGTTCACCCAGTTGTACATCATTGATATTGCTATAACGGTCAATATAGGCTGCTTTCATTTGGACCTCTATATATTTCTTTTCTGATCTTTAGAAATGGATTTATTAAGTTGGGTTAAACTTTCAAACTTCGCTGAATCAATGTGTCAAAGATTTTTACTGGGGCAAATCGTCTGATGTTCTTTAAGCGTTTTGCAGTTTTACCTGAGGTATAGCGTGCAAGTTTTTGTGGATTATTGATTACCTTTAAAATCGTCTTGGCGACAATACTCGGATCATCTGACTTATTAATTGCTTTTATCATGTGTTGATGGAGCTTCTCGCGAATGTGGTCATACGCTGAGATTTTTGCATCTGCTTCTAGTAAGTTTATGCCTAATGAAGTTTTGGTGTAAGCAGGTTCTATCAATGAAACGCGAATTCCTTGTGTTCTCAATTCATGATCTAAGGATTCTGAATAACCTTCAAGTGCATGTTTTGACGCAGAATAAAGTGCACCAAAAGGCATTGGCAGAAGTCCTAAAACAGAGCTAATGTTTAAAATAAGTCCAGATTTTTGTTCACGCATCACTGGAAGTACTGCTCGGGTCATTCGGACAACACCAAAGAAGTTGGTATCAAAAATTGTTTGAGCTTGTTGCATCGAACTTTCTTCAGCACCAGCGGGTGCGATTGCAAATCCTGCATTGTTAATCAAAACATCAATTCGACCTTCATTTTGAATCACTTTCTGAATTGCTTGATTAACCGAATCTTCATTATTTACATCTAGCTCAATCAGATTGAATTTATATTGAGATGAATCACTTGCACGTCGACTCGTACCATAAACAATAAAACCTGCTCCATGTAAAAGGTCTGCTGTTGCTAAACCAATACCAGAAGATGCACCTGTAATAAGAATCACTTTACTTGTCATACAACATTTCTCACACGTAATAGGTTGGCGATGGAACAACCAATTTCACCTTGATGTTTTGATCATAATCTAAAATTAAAATAGTTACTACTAAAAAGATAGTGACAATGCATTTTTGTTGATGTATTGTTGATATTAAATTGATACTGAATTTGTTTTTTATTTTCTTGGCTCAAGAAATAATTCATGAAACTCAGTGAAATCGGCTCAATGCATTAATCCTGAGGATAAAAAAATGAATTTTCTATTAAATACAATTGCGATGGGATTGACATTGGTCTCTGTTTTTATTTCGCCATTAACTCAAGCCGAAACAATGGCATCGATCTCTTTTAGTGACTCAGTGGCTAAAGGTGATGAATTATCACCAAAACTTATTTTCAATCAGCAAGCTGTTCAAAATCCTCAGTTAGCTATGAATTGGAAGAATGTACCCACTCAATTTATAAATGTTGGCGGAGTTAATTTCGCCTACAGAGAATATGGTCAACAAAATGGTGGAACGCCTGTCATTTTCTTAAACCATTTAGCTGCTGTATTAGACAATTGGGACCCAAGAATTATTGATGGAATTGCCGCAAAACATCATGTGGTGGTTTTTGATAACCGTGGTGTTGGTGCTACTACAGGTAAGCCTGCTCAGTCGATTGAGCAAATGGCAGAAGATGCAATTACCTTTATTCAAGCAAAAGGTTTCAACAAAGTTGATTTATTTGGTTTTTCGATGGGAGGCATGATTTCACAAGAAATCGTATTGAAACAACCAAACTTAGTAAGAAAGATGATCTTATCAGGAACAGGACCTGCTGGAGGAACTGGCATCAGTAAAGTTGGCCGTGTTTCCAATTGGGATTTAGTTCGTGGGATGGCAACACGCCAAGATCCTAAAGTCTATTTGTTCTTTACTCGGACGGACAATGGTAAAGCAGCTGCGAAACAGTTTGTTCAACGGATTAATGAACGTAGTGAAAATCGTGATAAAGAAATAACCATTTCTGCATATCGCGCTCAGCTAAAAGCACTAAAAAAATGGGGAAATAAAAAATCTGTTGATCTCTCAGTTATTCAACAACCTGTCTTAGTTGCTAACGGTGATCATGACCGAATGGTGCCAACAGTAAATACTTATGATTTGGCAAAACGCCTCCCTAATAGCAAGCTCATCATCTATCCAGATGCAGGACATGGCGGAATTTTTCAGTTTCATCAGGATTTCGTAAAGCAATCTTTAGCTTTCTTGGCGAACTAAGTTTCAACTTAGTTATGTATAAAATGGGATAACGACAATGACCACAATTAATCATCAAACCGCTGAAACACAATTTATAGAAGTTGATGGAGCCAAATTTGCTTATCGTAGATGGGGTAATGCGAATACACAGCAACCACCTTTGTTTTTTCTACAACATTTCCGCGGTGGGTTAGACAATTGGGATCCACTAATTACAGATGGATTAGCAGCGAACCGAGAAGTTATTTTATTCAATGGGCGAGGGGTCGCTTCATCTAATGGACAACCTCGAACTCGGATTGAAGATATGGCTGACGATGCAGCAGCGGTGATTCGAGCATTAGGTCTGAAACAAGTTGATTTACTGGGCTTCTCTTTAGGCGGTTTTCAAGCACAAGATTTGGTACGTCGCCACCCTGAATTAGTTAGAAAATTGATGTTGTTAGGGACAGGTCCTCGGGGAGGAAAACCTAGAGGCGATGATCCTGATGTTCCAGCTTTAGTATTGAAGCATGCCACCAGTGCTGTACCCTCTGAAGATGACTTTCTATTTTTATTTTTTGGTCGATCACCAACAGCAATTCAAGCAGGGCGTGATTTCTGGCAACGTCGCCATCAACGTAAGAATCAGGACCCAGCAAGTTCAGACAGCGTAATGCAGGCTCAGATTGAAGCCAATATGCACTTTTTACCGAAGCTTGATGAACAAGATCCTTTTGCTCATTTACGCGAGATTAAACAGCCTACTTTTATTCTTAATGGTGTAGATGATGTGATGATTCCTACCATCAATGCCTATCAGATGGCACTTAATATTCCAAATGCTCAGTTGTTTATTTATCCCGATGCTGGACATGGAGCACAGTTCCAGTACCCAGAACGTTTCCTCAAGCATGCAATACAGTTTCTAGAAGAGTAGTGCATCAGGATTCCCTAAGTATCTTCATATATTGATGAACTGAGAACTAAAATGATGAAATTTAAGTTATTACTGTGGATGTTGACTAAGCTTTTACAACGGGCTGTGAAAACTAACCCAAAATGTGCTGCTTATGTGAAAGACAAAAATGTCACATTTCAAATTCAAACAGCAAGTGGTGAAGGGCGTTATTTTGAAGTCAAAAATGGCAAAATAAAGTCTTATGCTGGACGAAGTAAATCCCCAAGTTTTACATTCACTTTTAAAAATGGCAGCACAGGTTTTGCTGTGCTATCAGCTAAAGATAGTGTCAATACATTTTTAACAGCCCTTAGAACACAGGATCTGGTAATTACTGGAAACTTTGTCGATGTCATGTGGTTTCAAAGTCTAGTCGACTTTATTCAACCTCAGCCTAAATCATCTTCAACTGTGTGAGCGAAGCCCATGACTGACTTGCCATTAAAAACAAATCTACTGAATCAGCCTTTAACGTTACCGAATAGTTTCGTAATTCCAAATCGTTTGGCTAAAGCAGCAACTAGTGAAACGTTAGCGACCTATTCCAATAACCCAACTGAAAAGCATATACGACTATACCAGCGTTGGGCGGCGTCAGGGATTGGCATGATTATCACGGGCAACATTATGATCGACCGACGTGCTTTAGGGGAGCCTGGGAATGTTGTTATAGAAGATGAACGGGATTTTGCAATTTTACAGCAATGGGCGAAAACCGTGACTAAGCAAGGCTCTCAATTATGGGCACAGCTCAATCATCCTGGAAAACAATCACCAAAAGGATTAAATGTACGAAACATTTCTTCGTCAGCAGTGCCATTTGGGGCTGAAATGCAATCTTTATTTGCAACGCCAGATGAAGCCACTCATCAGGAGATTATAGAGATTATTCAGCGCTTTGGTCGTAGTGCCCTGATATGTAAAAAAGCTGGATTTAGTGGTGTTGAGATACATGCTGCACATGGATATCTGATTAATCAATTTTTATCACCATTACATAATTTAAGAACTGACGAGTGGGGTGGTACTCCAGAAAAACGTCGCAAGTTTTTAATGGAAGTCTATGCAGAAATTAGAAAACAAGTAGGTGCAGATTTTCCAATTGCAATAAAGCTTAACTCAGCAGATTTTCAAAAAGGTGGGTTTACAGAAGAAGATTCTTTAGCAACCATCAAAGCATTGTCGAAAGCAGGAATTGATTTAATTGAAATTTCAGGTGGTACTTATGAGTCAGGAGTAGCTAAAGCACCTCAAAAAGCATCGACTATTGCCCGTGAAGCATTCTTTATTGATTTTGCTGAAAAGGTTAGAGCACAAGTAAAAACACCTTTAATGGTGACAGGTGGTTTTAGAAGTGTCGAAGGAATGAATCAAGCTTTAGGATCAAATGCTTTTGATGTAGTCGGGATTGCTAGACTGATGGCAATTGATCCTGATGCTCCCAAATATCTATTAGCTGGAACCAATAGCAACCAAACAGTTCAACAAATTAAGACAGGCATAAAAAAAATTGATCAACTTGGGATTATGGAAGTACTTTGGTATACCCAACAACTTAGTCGCATTGCCAAGGGAAGTAATCCAAAACCTAATGAAAGTGGCTTATGGGCCTTTATCAAATCAGTTTTAAGAAGTGGTTGGGGGACGTACAAGACACAGCGTACTCGAATGAAATAATAATTCAGCATATAAATTTATAAAAAGCACTTTAACGAGAGTGCTTTTTAATTATTTAGCTTTTTGGTGAATATTTCGAGAGCCAATTTCAGCACCTGTCACTTGATCAATCACAATCGGTACAATTTCTGTACCTTGTTCAGCATCAAGAAATATAGGCATTTTCTCTGGATTTTCAAATGGTTTATGCTTACGGCCCCATGCTCCGATTACAAATAAAACGGGCAAGAAATCTTTACCAGCTTGAGTTAATAAATATTCTTCACGTGGTGGGTGTTCAGAATATTGTCGTTTTTCAAGTAATCCTTCATCTACTAAAGCTGATAAGCGTTTAGTTAGCATCGTGGGAGCAATGCCTAAACTTTTACGAAACTGATCAAATCGTGTAAATCCTGCATGAGCATCACGTAATATCAACATGCTCCAAGCATCGCCAAGAACGGATAGACTTCTTGCAATAGGGCAGATTTCAAGGTTAGTATTTTTAGTCATAAAATTAATAAACTTTATAGTTACTACTCAAATGATATTAACACGATTGGTTTTTATAAACTATGAAAATTGGTGATCAAGAGCAATATACATAAATTGTATTTAGATTGATTGCATCCACTTAACTGTATCTGATGGAATCAATTAGTAAGAAGTTATTAGATCAACCAAACAAATTGATGAAGCAAGTAAGGCAGCAGGATTTAATCAGGAAACTTTAGATCATGTAGCACGGAAAGGTTATAGCATCAAGCGACTTACTGTCATGTGAATAGCCACCAAAATTCTAGACACATTTAACCATCTTTTGATGGGTCTTTTCATAATCTAATGGAGAACGTTGGCCATTTGAAGAGTAGCTAAGCACAGTTTTTAGTGCCTAGCTAACTAATTATAATAATCTGGATTGATACTGTTTAAGCATTATGAAAGTAATAGCCACGGCTATGCTGATTGCGAAGGTTGGCAAACAAATTAGAAAAATGAGCAGCGACAGAAGAAGAAAAAATCTCTGTTTTATGTTGCCGATTCTCCAAAGTTGTAAGCTCTGCTTTACGAAATTGTAGATTGTCTGCTTTAAATTAAATGTACGGCTCCACAGCCATAAAGCCAAAAGAATCATAAAGCATAGAGCAAGCGAATAGATCATTAAGATGAGTTGATTGATCCAACCAAATAAAATACCAATATGCGCATCCACTCCCCAACGGGTTAGTTTGGCTGCTAGTGGAAAATCTTCAAATTTTAAATGATCAATAACTTTATTACTTTGCAGATCAATCGCGATACTATCTGCTTCTGTAGGCCAGCGACGACGTATTTCTGACACGGTCCATGCTGTATTTATCCTTGTAGGTGGCTTTATTTGAAGTTCAGAACTATGAATACCATTTTGTTTAGCAACCTGTAGCACTTGATCAAAATTTTCTGCTTTTATGAGCGGCTGATGATTCATTTGACCCGTATCGGTATGATGATGTACATGTCTATCAATCAAATGCGTACCCGAAAGAGAGCTGACGAGCACTGGTGTCTGCCAACTCAAGGCTTGGCGAAGTATACGGATATTTTCTCCAGTCCATTTAGACCATGTTAAACCTGTGATCGCAACAATCAGCAAGAGTGGAAATAAAATAATTCCAATCCAGCTATGCCATTTTAAAACTTTATTTCGGACAGTCTTGCTATGATTAAAATGTTTTCTACGTATATACCAATGATAAAACCCTGACAGACTGAGAATTGCTAACCAACTTGCGGCAAGCTCACTATAGAATCTTCCAACGTCACCCAGAAGTAAATTGCTGTGGAGTTGATCGATTAGCGTTCTTAAGGGGAGTACACCGCTCGTACCATAAACAGGTAATTGCCCCATAACCTCTAAAGTATACGGATTCACAAAAACTGCTTGGTTATTCAGTTTATTTTCTGGATCTGAATAAATAACCCGAGTGGTTTGATCCGATGCAGGTGCTGGACGTACCTCAGTAATTCTTGCTGATTCTGCCATCTTTGACTGAGCTGCAAGAACTTGCAGACTCAGTTGTTGTTGAGGGCGATTTTCACTGTGTATATACAACTGCTCCTTATAAAGATATTGCTCTAATTGCGGACTGCTGACATACAGGAAGCCAGTAAACGCAGCAATAAAAATAAATGGTGCAACAAATATTCCTGCATAAATATGGACTAAGCGGAATAGATTTTGCCAATAAGAGGGTTGTTGGGGCATGGCAATCTGAAGTTAATGATGAGCTATTGGGGGGATGAAATTATAACTGTTTAGACCATATAGCACGACACGGTAATGTTAATGTGTATTATAAGGTTGGCGGTTATATTCGATGCTGACAATATGTTTACACTTTCATAAGTTTAATGGTTAAGGCTATATCAGCTTAGCTAGCCTTAACGCATTCATTCAAACAAGTTTAAAATTTCCATTGCACTGCCAATGATGCATTCAATGGTTCACCTGGTTGTATCCACATCTCACTATAACTCGCCGTGTAATAGGTTTTGTCCAAAAGATTATTCAGGTTGAACTGATAACGTATTTGCTCTCTTGGCGCATAGTAAGCATTTAAATTAATTAATGTATATTCAGGAAGATTGAATCCGTTATCGGTGCTATAACCGCTACGTTTCCCAACATAAACAGCTGTTGCCCCAACGCCTACATTTGAGTTGTTTGATAACGTCCATTCATAGTTTGTACTGATTGAACCGCTATGTTTGGGAACGTTGCTTAAGCGGGAACCTTTAGCAAGCGTTTGATCCTTCTCAATTTGAGCATCTGTGTAACTATAGTTGGCGCGGAGCGATAACTGGTCATTCAGTTGTGTTTCGACATCTAGCTCTATCCCTTTGCTAGAGACCTCTCCAGCGGTTATCTGGAAGTTGTTATCTATTGGGTCTGTTGTGAGCACATTTTTCTTATCCATTTTAAATAATGCAACACTGATCAGACTTTGTGGGTTAAGTTGGTATTTACTGCCGATCTCATAACTTTGACCTTTTTCTGGGTCGAAGGTTTGGTTATTGCGATCCATTCCGCTATTAATTGCAAATGATTGGCCATAATTGGCATAGAGAGACCATGCATCACTCAAACGATAGTTCAAACCAAAACGCGGACTGGTTTGTTGTAAGTCTTTTTGATTTGAGGTTGTGGCAATCTTATTCACAAATTCTTGTGTGACATGATCAAAGCGTAGACCGAGTAAAACACTCCATTGGTCATTAAAAAAAACCTGATCTTGAACATTGAAGGCGAAGTATTTTTGTCGATCCTCAGTATCAATAAATAGAGGAAGGTCTGGTAAATATTTTCCATAGGTAGGTTGGTAAATATCAATGGTGTTGGGTATATCTGAACTGTGATTACGGCGTAGTTGCAATTGGCGATATTTCATTTGTCCTGTTTCTGCACTCAACAATATTTCATGTTTTGCCCAGCCTTGCTGTATCGTGCCTAACATTTCTGTTTGGAATAACACATCATCACTTTTATTATCCCGATAACGTCGCTGCCGCTCTAAAGTACGACCATCGCTTTGTATACGACGAGGTTCACTTGAAAAGCCTTTTAACAAACTATCTTTCACACTCACAGCACTTTTGACCTTCCAATCATCATTTAACTGATGCTTGAGCCGAATTTGATAAAAATTATCAGTTTGTAAATGATCTCCATCGCTTGGTTCACCTGTATAGGTTTTTGGATTCATTACAATTTTCTGCTGATAAGCACTAATACCACGATCAAATAACCCTTCTACACGAGTGAATTCTGTGTCTAAGTCCAATTGAGTTCGATCAGATAACTTCCAGCTTAATTGCGGAGAAAAAAACCAGCGTGAATTACTCACATAGTCCCGAAAACTCTGATTATCTTCATGTGCAATAGCAAAACGATATGCTAATTGATCGTTAATAGGAGCGGTATGCTCAAAGCTAGCACGATATTTTACTAGGCTATTCGCTCTTAAATTAATTTCACTAGATGATTCCCATGCCGGCTTTTTAGTATTGATATTAAGTAAACCACCTGTTTCTCCTCGTCCATATAGTGCAGCCATTGGACCTTTGAGAAACTCTAAAGATTCAATATTGACCATATCCCGAGACGCACTGAGACCCCGATTCACACTTAATCCATTTCGAATAATTTGCGGTCCGATATTGGGATCAGTACTAAATCCACGGAATGAAAAGTTATCCCAAAAGCCACCACCATAATTGGTTTGACTGAATACACCACTTACTTGGTTTAAGGCATCATCTATACGTTGCATATCTTGCTGTTTTAAAATTTCCTGAGAAAGAAAGCTGCGACTGGAAGGGGTATCAAGTACATCATGGGTAAATTTTGTTGACGCAGATGTTGTTATGACATTCTGATCTGTTTCTTTCGCTTGTATGACAATTGTGGGAAGGGAACTCGTTGGATCAGATGTTTGTGCCCAGACTAAGTTTGAGAGTAATGAACATGAAGAAATTAGATAAAATTTGGAAAGCATAGGGAGTAAATATCAATCAAGTGTAATGTTATATTATTACAACAAATTTGATTTTGCATTTTATTTCTCAATTATTTCAGAAGATTGGAGGTGCTTTCTTGTTCTAAGCACTCCCAATCACATATTTTAAAAAGAGCGAAATTCACTTTCAATTAAAAATACTTAAGTAAGGTGATATGCTTGGTTCTATGTTTAAATTCAGAAAATTTAACAATAAGTGGATAGAGTAATTCACTGAGTACGATAGCAATAGCTCAAAGCGTCCAAACGCCTTCTACACCGTAATATTTGCCGTAATTTTTACCAAAAATATAGAAAGTAATAATGATATAATTTTACTAGTCATACTTTACAATTGATTTATCAATAATTTTGATATTATTTATATATTTTGTTTGTAGCCGATCGAGAATTTAATAAAATCAACTAAATCATCTTCAATATTTAACAGATCATCAAATTTATTTTGACAGATATTACGAAAAATAATTTCATAAGCTCCGCCAATCGCCGCGTCATAGAATAAATCCGGAACAGCTACCCATAATTCAGGTTGTTTGATCTTTATAGTACTATGAATTAATTTAAGTCTCTTTCCTAATTCTGCAAAAAATAAATTGCGTTGCTCTAAACATCGACTCCCAGCTTTCGGGAATTCAATTGCCCATGCCTTAGTGAAGTCCTGTTCAGTAATACACAGTTGTAAATAGGCACGTAGAGAAGACCTGATCCATTGATCACCGTTGTTCCCATGAGCTTTAATATCCGTAAGTACTTGTTCATACAAGGCTTTTCGGCCTAAATCATCAGCAGCAAGAAAACAATCTTCTTTATTTTCAAATATTTCATAAAATGCCTGTTTAGACACTCGTGCTGTTTTAACAATGTCTGCAATCGTTGTGGCAGCAAACCCCTTTTCAGCGAATACACTAATTGCTGCTTTAACCAAACGTCGACGTTGCTTTTCGCGTGTTTCTTCGGTTAGCAGGCTGGTACGTCCTCTGGGTAAACCTGCAGCTTGAGTATCGTAAGCACCAGAAAGTTTTTCCACACTAAATCTTCTACAAATTTATAATTTTACCAAAGCTATCATTAACTAGTTTATTGCTCAAGATTGTTTTGTTTAAACAATCTTCAATTAAAAATAAATATATAAATTTCAATTATATAAGAAATATTGATTGACTAAGAATGTAAAGCAATTTACAAAAGAACTATTGGGTACTTTTGTAAATTGGAAAAAATATGTCCACCTTAGAAGCTATTAAGATTAATCAATCTTCCACAGCACATCGTATGAAAGCTTCATTTCCTGTCAGACGCTTAAGATTTGATTTCACCAGTTCAAAGCGTTATTGGTTTGATAATGATGCATATTTCACCCATTTGATGAATGCAATGTCTGCTATTTTTCCTCAGGGGGAATTGATGCTAATAGAAGCTTTGAGAAATATTCGGGACAAAATTGATGATCCTCTACTTCAAGCAGAAATCAGTGCTTTTATCGGACAAGAAGCCATGCATGCTAAAGAGCATCTGGCATTCAATCGTTACGCTGATGAACAGCATATTAATATCGATAAATTACAGAATGAAGTTAAAGACTTGTACGCCATAATGCAAAAAATATTGCCAAGTATGCATATCATGTCAATTGGGTGTGCGATTGAACATATTACTGCAACCTTAGGGGCTGAACTTTTACGCAATGATGATTGGAATAATCGTTTAGTCGGTCCAGTTGCTGAACTGTGGCTTTGGCATGCAGTTGAAGAAAACGAACATAAAGCAGTATTCTTTGATGCTTATGTCGCCTCAGGCGGGGGATATGTATCTCGTATTTTTTATATGACCATCGCAGGCAGTATTTTAACTTTCTTAATTGCAAATAACACACGACGATTGCTTAAAGCAGATCGAATGCTTTCTCTGAAAGGTATAGCGCAGTTCCTCAAAGAAGGAGTCGGCCATCGAGGATTATTAACCTTACAAACCGTTAAAGACTTTCTTGATTATTATCGACCTGATTTTCATCCTTTTGATCATGATACCAAGGCTTTAGAAAAACTTTGGCAGCAACGTTTGGATCTCAAAATTTAAATCTTAGGGAAATACATAAATGAAAACAACATCAAATATTGATGTAACAAATATACAAGTACAATCAGAAGAGGTTGTAGAACGATTCCTGACTGCTTTGGTTGAACAAGATCATAATGTGATTAATGAACTCCTTCACTCAGATGTGCTTTATACAAATGTTTCTTTACCGACTTTTAGAGGTGGTAAAAGGGTTGCTAGTTTAATCAAAATTGCGCTCAGTAGCTCAAGAAAATTACAAGTTAAAAATCATCAAATCGTTGCAAAAGGAAATATAGTTCTCACCGAGCGTACGGATATTCTAGAAATTGGACCACTGCATATTGGATTTTGGGTATGTGGCACATTTAAAGTTGAGAATGGAAAAATAATTTTATGGCGTGATTATTTTGATTGGTTGAATATGAGCAAAGGGCTGCTTAGAGGAGTTTTCGGGATAGGAATAATTGGTTTACGTCCCAAAATATAGATTTTTAACACATGTTTTTGAAATTTATAACTTTTGGGATTGCTTTTTCTTGAAGTTAAAAAGTTGCTTACATCCTTCGATGTAAGATGTCAAATCAATATGTATAGTATCGTTACTATATAAATTGTTTCAATATGAGAAACTTAAAGGAGTAACAGATCAATTCATAGATGTGTTTGTTTTAGCCATTACTCCATTTAAAGCGCCTTATACAGCAATAATTAAAACCGTTATTAAAGGGTAAAGGACAATTATTGAAAAAATCAAAAAGGTTGCCTAATAAGGCTTTGGGATTACTAGAATTTGAAAGAATTCTCTTGAATGGAAGAGCATTCTTTTTTGAAATACTCTTCATAAATTTACCTTTATTGAACTTTAAGACTTAACTCTTTCTGCCAGCGTTGTTCTAATTGTTTTGTATCATAGTCAAATGGATGAAATGATGGACGAATATAATCGAAGAATTCTTTAAGGACTATAATATTAAATAGCCCTGTTTTCGGGTGAGCAATTTGACTGATAGATTGCAAGTGTTTTTTTGATAGAAACTTCTTATCTGCGATTAAGAGACGGGCTGTTCCATAGGTCATTAATCCTGCAAAAATACTACATCCAAGTACCATCCATACAATTCGTCTAGTATATCCACCACCTGCAGCATGATAGGCATCAAAAAACACTGCTTTATGTTCATTCTCTTCAACTGCATGCCAAAGCCATAAGTCACGTAGAGGACCAACCATCCTTTGATTCCACACATTATTACGTAATAACTCTGCACCAAATGTTCCATTACAATGTTCAATTGCGCAGCCGATTGCCATACGATCCATTAATGGTATAGTTCGATCTAGTAGAGTATATATTTGAATTAATTGTTGCTCAAAAGTTTCAATATCAATTCCATTTTGATCAGCGTAACGATGATATGCGGTATGTTCTTTAGCATGCATGGCTTCTTGACCAATAAATGCGCTGATATCAGCTTGTAATACTGGATCGTTAATACGTTCTCTAAGCGTACGAAGCATTCTTATTAAAAATAATTCTCCTTGTGCTGTTATTGCTGATAATGTATTTAAAAAATGACTATAAAGAGGATCTTTATCAAACCAATAACGTGTAGAAGGATCAAAATTAAATTTAATATTTCGAACAGGAAAAGAGGATTTAACTTTTTGTATAGCGTTAATTGTAGTAGACATGATAAATATTACTCCATTAAACGGAAACGATGTACCTTACGAACTATTAATATCGTAAATAGGACATAATGAATATTTCTTAAAAGTACTATAGGGTTCTTTTGTAAAATATAAGGGATGCATTTGTCAATATATTTTTGACAATAAGTATTGTCATAATTTCCAGTATTAGTTATATTTTTATATATTCCTTATATTTGATGTGATATTTTGCATAAATTTTTTTAGAGACTTTTAATGAATACTGTCATTTTCTGAAATTGGCTTGAGACATGTAGAGTCTTTTACATATTACAGTACGATTTTTCTTACTCATCTTTTTACTTATGCGATTGTTAATTTAGTTTTGGAATATCGACTGGACAACTCAATCGTATACTTTGTTTAGTTATTCTGTATTTACGCTGGGCAAACTTTCACTCTTACGAATCATGCACGTAAAATTGGTGAACTATGGTTGGATGTAACCAATGGCTATGGAGCAGTTTCATTTGAAGAACATAATTTTAAAGGCATTTCGTAAATTGGTTTGATGACAAGCAGATTCAGCTTGTTTTGCAAGCTGTAAAAACCCATTTAGTAAACAGTTATGCTTAATATCATTATTTAAGAGCGATAAGGCATCGTCGAAAGACCTTTGACTGTGAGTGTATCTTTCTGATTTTGGTTTAAAGCGTAATCCAAGTTGCTTTAGTATTTACTGGTGAATGATATGAGGGAATAAACTTTATTCCCTCATTCATTTCATTTTAAGAAAAAATGCTTCACCCAGTAATCAAAACTTAGATAACGTCCACCGCCAAGCACAATTAATGCTAACAGCATGACTAAGTAGGTTACGGCAAACTCAATACCATTATTTAATATGACAAATGATCCACTTGAGGTTAACCAATCATAATTTCCATATATTTCTAAGATCTGACGAGCCTTTTCTAACTTTTCAGATGAAGCAATCACCTGAGCGCTAGCAAATGGAGCATTGGGATCAGCAATTGCTTGCCATCCATTCGGTAAATGTACTGTAACGATAGCAACTAGCATGGTGATAATGAGTGGAATACTGATTAGGCGGGTTAATAAACCTAGCGCTAACAAAATAGCTCCTAAAATTTCAGCAGAAGTCGCAAGCGTAGCTAACAATGTCGGGAATGGTAAACCCAAGCCCCAATCGGTATTACCAAACCATTCCACTGTTTGTTGAAAATGCGCAAATTTGTTTGTACCTGCCATCCAGAATATAGGGACTAAATAAAGTCTCAGTGTAAGTGCTACGATACCGTCACCATGTTTTATGAGACTACAAAATTTTTGGTATTTTTCAGATAAAGCATAGATAGCGTTATTCATGAAAATTTCACACCCATTAAGATTGAATAGTAATTAGTCGATTGGTAACTGTGTTTCTTACATAATTCATAATTTTTAATTTGGACTGTAATAAATGGTAGTTTAGGTCGTCTAACTATATGTACCTAAGTACAAGCAAGTAAATTATCTTAAAGGAATAGAACAATGAATAAACTCAACTCAATCACATCAGTCGCAGCACTGCTAGCTTTATCTGTTGCTGGTGTAACTCAAGTATCAGCAGCCCCAACAACGCATGCGACAGAAACCCATGCGAAGAAAGCCAGTGATGCAAAATGTGGTGAAGCCAAGTGTGGATCGAACAAAATGACGAAATCACAAAAAGCGGCAGAAGCAAAATGTGGTGCTGATAAAAAAGCAGCAGATGGTAAATGTGGTGCAACGAAGAAAGCAACGGATGCGAAATGTGGTGCTGATAAAAAAGTTGCTGATGGTAAGTGTGGTAGTAAATAGTCAATCAGTTAAAGAATGATGTCGCTGTGAATCACATAGACGGCATCATTTCCAAAGTTGGAGTATCACCATGGTTAATTTGGCTGGTGTAGGGCTTGGGCTAAGAAGGGATTTTATTGATGAGTTTCTAAGTGCTAAAAAAGTGCCAGACTTTATTGAAATCGCGCCTGAAAATTGGATAGGTTTTGGTGGTCGGCATGCAAAGTTATTAGCTCGGTGTGTGGAAAAAGCACCTTTAATCTGTCATGGGCTGTCTTTATCCATTGGTGGGCCACATCCACTCAATTTAGAGTTTATTCAAAAAATTAAAGGGTTTTTAGAAGATTATCATATCCCGATTTATTCCGAGCATTTAAGTTATACCCATGATCGTGGCTACTTATACGACTTGATGCCAATTCCAATGACTGAGGCGGCAGTTAAATATGTAGCCGAACGTATTTTACGTGTCCAAGATATTTTAGGTAAAAGGCTGGTGATCGAAAATGTCTCAACCTATTTGATGCCAAATGCTGAAATGAGTGAGGCCGATTTTGTATCTGAAGTACTTCAGCAAGCAGACTGCGAGTTATTACTCGATGTGAATAACGTCTATGTAAACAGTATAAACCACGGCAGTGATGGGTATGCCTTTATTCGAGCAATGCCAAAAGAGCGGATTCGTTATATACATATTGCTGGTCATGAACAAGTTGAACAAAATCTATTGATTGATACGCATGGTGCTGAAGTATGCGATTCTGTCTGGCAATTATTACAATATACTTATCAAGTGTGTGGTGTAAAACCAACATTACTTGAGCGTGATTTTAATATTCCATCATGGCAAGAGTTACAAGATGAAATGACGAGAATTAAAACAATTCAGCAGCAGGAGGGCGGTGATGAAAACAGAGCAAATATCATTCCAAGCTACACAGCAGCAGTTTTGTAATTGGATTCGCTTTCCTCAATCTGAGTTACCAAAAGCTCTTCCTGCGGAACGAATGCAGATTTATCGAGATTTACTTTTTAATAATGTTTGTTCTTTTATTGACTTGGTCTATCCCATTACTCGTGCAATATTGCCTGCGATACAGTGGCAAAAGTTATTAACTGAGTTTTTCCAACAAGCGCAATGTGAATCACCGTTTTATAATGATATTTCCCTACAATTTAGAGAGTATCTGACAGATTGTCAGCATCCCAGCTTACATGAATACCCCTGGTTAGCTGAGCTATTACAGTTTGAATGGCTTGAACTTTATTTAGATACAGTTCAAATTGAAAAAAAACGCCTTACTCGGCAGAGTGAATGGCAGTTAAATACTCAAGTCTGGGTGCTCGTTTATCAATATCCAGTCTACCAATGGTCATCAAGCACGATCATTGCTGAAGTTGAGCCTATGCCTAGTGCCATATTGGTTTGGCGAAATGATCAAGATAATATCTGCGTAGAAAGCTTATCTGTTTTATTCGCTGTGGTGATTGAACAACTCAATCAACAAGAGTTAGTTGAACAAGATATTAGAAGTTTAATAAAAGCGACGTTTCCTGATTTTTCTAGTGTTCAGATACAAACCCAGATCGATGAGTTAAAAGTACTATTAATTCGATTGAAATTGTTAGATCTACCCTATACAAATGATGAGGAAAATGGATGAGCATAGAGCCTGCAAATGCGAATCAAGAAATATTACAACAACTACAAAATCCAGCCTTTGTAATAGAATTACGACAACAAATGCTGAAGTTCGCAATTCTACAACTGTCATCATTACAGCAGGCTGAAGATGCTGTTCAAGAAGCATTAATGAGCGCATTTCAATATATTGATTCTTTTACTGGCCGAGCAGCTTTTAAAACGTGGGTTTTTGCGATTTTAAAAAACAAGATTTTTGATTTAATTCGGCAAAAATCTCGTTTAATGACGATGAGTGAATTGTTTAATGACGAAGACAGTGAACAAAGTATAGATGCATTATTTGATGCTTCTGGACATTGGAATAAATATGAAGCACCTCAAGCATGGCCCAACCCAGAAGAAATATTGGAACAACAAGATTTTTGGATTATTTTTGATGCCTGTTTGAATCATTTACCAGCCAAATATGCACAAGTTTTCATGCTTAGAGAAATGATTGAACTCAGTTCAGATGAAATTTGTGAAAAGTTAGGACTTACTGTGACTAATTTAAATGTGCTCATGTATAGAAGTCGAACAAGATTGCGTGAATGTTTAGAAAATAAATGGTTATTGAAGGATGATTGCTCATGTTAACTTGTCGCCAAGCCACCCAGTTATTATCTGAAAGATTAGACCGAACACTTCAATTTCGAGAGCAGGGTAATTTACAAATTCATTTATTGCTTTGCCGTTCATGCCGCCGCTATGGAAAACAAGTTAAAACACTCAGTCAGCTTTCCAAAGAGTTTAAAAACTTTGATGAGGGTAAGTAGCTCGTGTCTGCTGTTTCCAAAAACAAAGTCCTCAGGCCAAGTTGATGTGAGCAATGTAAAAGAACTATTAATTCGATTTTTTGTATATAATTGATTATGTTGGTTTTATTTAATCTGTATTTTTTTAAAGAAAAATATTTTATATCGATTTTTATTTGTGATTATTCCGTATATTTACTAGTCAAATTCATGTTGTGAAGAGGTCGGTATTTATAACTTTTCTATATACGCTTCAGGAAAAATTACCTCAAAACTTATACCTTCTGCCCTATTTACTGCATGATAAGTTCCTTCATGAAGCGTCATAATAGAGGCCACAATCGACAGGCCTAAACCGCCGGTTTGATGAGTATTCTGTCTGCTGGAATTGCACTGATAAAATCGCTCAAAGATATGAGACAAATGCTCTGGAGAGATTTCTAAACCACTTGTGATTACTGATAATGCAATCATAGACATGTTATTGATAGTTTTTCGATGGCTATGCACATAAATAGTCCTATGATTGCCGCCATGAATCAGTGCGTTGGAGATCAGATTATACAGCGCTTGTTGTAACAGTTCTGGATCTGCTACTAACTCAGTTGTTTCAAGCTCTAAAACAAAATTGCAGTGTTGTTCTTCGGCTTGATACTCGAAAATGCTAAATATATTTTCTATAAATAATTGAAGCTGAATCTTCTGCTTGTTTAAGCAAACCTTTTGTGTATCTGCGCGGGCTAGAAATAACATACTGTCAATCATTCTTTTTAAACGTTGATAGTCCTCCAAGTTGGAAATCATGACTTCCTGATACTGTACGGGACTACGTTCACTCATGAGTAAAATTTCGGTTTGGCCGATTAAATTATTCAAAGGAGTTCTAAATTCATGCGCAATGTCTTCGGAAAAACGATTCAGCTGACTATATCCTATTTCAATACGGTCGAGCATGGCATTGATATCGGAGGCGAGCTGTTCAATCTCACCAGGAGGATGAATCAGATTGAGTCGCTGTTCAAGTTTGTGAATACTAATGGCATGGGTTTGTTCGCGCAGGGTTCTTAATGAGTTCAATCCCAGACGGCTGGTAATAGCACAAAGAATGAAAATGGCCAGAATACCAGTAACTACGTAGATAAAAAGATGTTTTTGAAAAGGCGAGATAATGTCTTTTCTTTCCGACCACTGCTTGCCCGCAATTAATAGATAGGGCTGTCGATTAATTTGAATGGTTTTCCATGCAATACGGGTGGGGTAAGCATGAACAGATAAATCACGGAATTGGATTTGGGGCTGAAGGGTAAATTTAGGCAGAGGAATGCCAAGAGGATTGATGTTAATCAGAATCTGATCGCCGTGAATCAATAAAAACAGATTGTCTTGATTTCCGAGCATGTTTTGATACAGCTTTGGACGCGCGATAATCTGTTCAATATTGCGACTGTCTTGCAGCAAAGTTTCCAGACGTTCTATTCGGTCAACCAAAGCCCGATCTTGCTGCGAAATTAAAATCTGGTTGATGCCTAGATAGGTCATCAATGCTACAGCACACAGGACCATTGCAGCACAAGTTGTAGCCAGTAGCGTTATTCGTAGTTCTAGCGAACGAATGGATTTAAACATTACTTCTCTGCCGAAATTTTATAGCCTAAACCGCGAACTGTATGAATTAATTTTATATCATGCGCCTCATCAATTTTATTGCGTAAGCGTCGCACCGCGACATCAATAAAATTCGTATCAGTATCAAAATTGATATGCCACACTTCGGAAGCAATTTGCCTACGCGTAATAATTTCATTTGGATGCCTCAGCATAAAGTGCAATAAATTGAATTCTTTTTTGCTGAGTTCGATTAACTGCTTATTACGCCAAACTTTATGATTGATCAAATCCAATTTTAGATTGGCAATTTCTAATTGGTTTTCCTGCACATACTGCTGGCGTCTAAGCAGGCTCTTAATTCGGGCCAATAATTCAATATAAGAAAAAGGCTTAGCCAGATAATCATCGGCGCCCAGTTCCAGACCTTTGACCCGATCGATCACCTGATCTTTTGCGGTAAGAAAAATAACGGGAATCTTGGAAAACTGTCGTAATACTTTCAGGACAGTCCAGCCATCAATATCGGGCAACATTACATCTAATATAACCAGACTATATGCATGCATCTTTAACTTTTCCAAGCCTTCTAGCCCTGAATGGGCACATTGCGCCTCATAGCCAGACTCATTTAACCCTTTAACCAGATATGAGGCGATCTTCACTTCATCTTCGATAATTAGAATACACATTTTGTTCAGACTCATTTTGAATGATGACAACTCTGTAATGTAATTGTCATCATTCAAATCATTCAAGTTGTATAAGATTTTTAAAACTTAATTCAGGGCAATCATGATGAACAAACTCAAAGGGCTTATTGCAACAGTAATGCTGATGAGTATCAGTACTTTTGCACAATCCATTCAATTGAATCAAGTTTATTCACTTGATTCCCAATCAGCACGAACTCTTCTTGATGCTGCAGTGGTCGCGTGTCAAAAAATACAGCACAACATTGCTGTGGTTGTAGTGGATAGGGGAGGAAATACCTTGATGGCAAACAGGCATGAAACTGTCGGACCGCATAATTTGGGCGCAGCCGAAAAGAAAGCCTATACCGCTTTATCCACCAAAATGGAGACCTTGTTGTTAAGCCAAAATGTCCATGAAAACAAGGATGCAAAAAATTTAACCACTTTATCAAATTTACTGTTGTTAGGCGGAGGCATACCTGTGCGTTATGAAAATCAGGTGGTCGGTGCCATTGGTGTTGCTGGAGCAGGTGGAGCAAAAAATGACCATTACTGCGCTGAAACAGCTGTTCAGTCTATTTTCAATCCTTAAGGAATTCATTATGTTTAAAAAATTATTGCCACTCTCAACGTTATTATTGACATCAATGACTTTTGCACAAACTAACCCCTTAAGTGTGCATGTATTGAATTTGGAAAGTGGCCTGCCTTCCGCTCAAGTCATGGTGATACTTGAAAAAAGTACCGGCGAAAAATGGGTAAAATTAAATCAGCAATATACTGGTCCCAATGGCCGTATCACTGCGTTGTTTCCTGAAAATCAGAAGTTTGAAGCCGGTATTTATAAAGTTACCTTTAAAACCGAGGACTGGTTTAAAAAAAATAAGCAAAATACTTTTTTCCCTGAAGTTCCAGTCATTTTTAAAGTAGATGGAAGCGTCAACCATTATCATATTCCTCTACTGTTGAGTCCTTATGGATATTCGACTTATAGAGGTAATTAATACTCAAAAGGGCTGGTAAAACTGGCCCATTTATTTGTTTTTAGGCCTTAAAACTAGAGAAAAATCACAAAAAATTCATGATTGTATTGTTATGCTTTTAGTTAGATTAAAGTTGACAAAGCTTATTGACGCTTAATGATTATTAAAAACGAGAATGATATGAATCAATTTTCTGAAGAAGACTTATCCAGAATTATCGAAATGGCTTGGGAAGATCGAACCCCATTTGAAGCCATCCAGACTGAGTTTTGCCTGAATGAAGCTGCGGTGATCCGGTTGATGCGGCAAAATATGAAACCGAGTAGCTTTAAAATGTGGCGTGAACGCGTGACTGGACGAAAAACCAAGCATCTGCAACTGCGTTCGCCCGAGGTGATACGGGCCTATTGTTTACGGCAATACAAGCATTTTTAAGCGTTTGATTTTGGCCGCCGTCTGGACTGATGTTTACATCGTTCAGAACAGTAACGTACTTCCTCCCAGCAGCACGCCAGCTAATATGCCATGATCTATCCATCCTGTGGTTATAACTAGTATCCTCGGGTGAATCCCTATGTGATTAACTTCATTACCCGGGGTACAGATGAAATTCTGATGGCAAAAAATGCTAGCAACAAAACCCAGAGATACAGCTTGATTACAGACTTTGTTTAAGTCGGAGAAACCTTGGAAGAGGTAGTACGCGGTGAGATGCTGGAAGAAAAGGGGCGGCAGATCAAAGATATTCAATATCTGGCCAGTCAGTCGTGGCCGTTTCCCAGCAATCTGATGATGACTTTCAAGGCAGAATATCATGCGGGTGAAATTCATATTCAGGAAAATGAACTAAGCGATGCGCAATTTTTCAAATTTGATCAGTTACCAGAGATTCCGTTCAAGGGCAGTATCTCCTATGCCATGATTCAGCATGTGATGTTTAGAATACCTGTTGTAGATGACAGCAAAAAGTGGCTTTGAAACAGTAATCATGTTTGGGTTTCTCAAAAAACTGCAATAACGCCCGGATTCTGAATATTCAGATGACATTTCCTGATGTGGAGAAACTGAATAGCATCATTTGGTCTTCACGCTTTGTTCACACCTGCATGGGTTATCTTAAGACTGTGATAAAACTAGGCGAAAAAATGAAAATGCTATTTAAGTCTGTTTTTGCAGCGACCGCACTGACCATCATCAGCTTAAGTACAACGACTCGAGCAGAAACTGTTGCACCTCAGCCAGTCGATCAGGTGGATATCCAGCGGTATGCAGGAAAGTGGTATGAAATTGCGCATTTACCGATGTATTTTCAACGTAAGTGTGTCTCGAATATCACGGCGCAATACAGCGTCAATGCTGATCAAACCATGCGTGTCTTGAATAGTTGCAGGATTGCCAATCATGAGATGATCAGCTCTGAAGGGGAGGCCTATCCGCAAAATGCGGGCAACAGCAAATTAAAGGTCAGTTTTTTGCCACAAGGTTTAAGATGGATACCATTTAGCAAAGGTCATTATTGGATATTACGAGTAGACCCAGAATATAAAGTGGCATTGGTAGGTGGCCCAAGTATTAAATACCTGTGGATTTTGTCACGTGAACCGCAGCTGGATGAAGCCACTTATCAATCCTATCTGCAAACTGCAAAACATTATGGTTATGACGTGACAAAACTGATCAAATTGCCGCATTAATCTGTTACCCTTTTGCCGAACTGCATTTCTCTCTATGGTTCGGCTTTTTTTATTGACTTCACATAAAATTCATACCTGACTGATTACACTCATCAAATAGAATAAAGACAATCGCTTGAAAGTAGGATGAGTCCATGTTGAAAATTCTGATGCGATGGATAGACAGCTGGTCTACACCCACAGCACCCGAAACACTGACGGCTGAAAACAGCAAGATTCAGTGGCTGAGGATCTTGCCTTTTACTCTGTTGCATTTGGCATGTCTTGCCGTGTTCTGGGTGGGAGTGTCGTGGTTTGCGATTGGCTTTATGCTGCTGTTCTACCTGATCCGCATGTTTTCCATTACCGCTTTTTTTCATCGCTATTTGTCACACAAAACTTTTCAGACTTCGCGCACGGTACAGTTCCTGTTTGTGCTGATTGGCACCATGAGTGCACAGCGTGGCCCACTGTGGTGGGCGGCACATCACCGCTATCACCATCGCTATACCGATACCTTGCAAGACCCACATTCCTCGACGCATGGTTTTTGGTACAGCCACATCGGCTGGTTTTTAAACGAATATAACTTTGCTACGCGTAAAGAAGTCATTAATGACTGGCTAAAATATCCAGAACTGATCTGGCTGGACCGTTTCAGCTTAATTGTAGTGTTACTGACCGCGGGCGGAATTTATGCATTTGGGGAATGGCTGACCATTATCTGGCCGCAACTCGGTACGTCTGGCCTGCAATTGCTGGTCTGGGGCTTTGTCATCTCTACCGTATTATTGACCCATGCCACCTTGTGTATCAATTCATTGGCGCATCATTATGGCAGCCGGGATTTTGACACTGAAGATCACAGCCGCAACAACTTATTCCTGTCCATCATTACCTTGGGCGAAGGCTGGCATAACAACCATCATTATTATGCTGGCAGTACCCGGCAGGGCTTTTACTGGTGGCAGATTGATGTGACCTATTACCTGCTGAAACTCATGTCTTGGCTCGGGCTGGTCTGGGGGCTCAAGCCAATTCCCGCACGGGTCTATGAAGCAAGTAAAATTAGACAGGCTCGAAAACAGAAAAAACTCACCACGACGGGCGCTCACACGATTCAATCGAAGGAATCACCATGAAAATCGCAATTATTGGTTCAGGTATTTCCGGTTTGTATGCGGCTTGGAAATTAAGTAAAGTGCATGAAGTTACCGTCTTTGAAAAGAATAACTACTTTGGCGGTCATACTGACACCCATCAGTTGAATATAGAGGGCGAACAGGTCGCAGTAGACAGTGGCTTTATTGTGTTTAATGAACATAACTATCCACTGTTCTGCAGAATGTTGAAAGAACTCGGGATTCAATCGCAAAGCAGTGACATGGGTTTTTCGGTGAATAATCAGGTCACTGGCTTGCAGTACAATCCTTCAAAAAAATTCTCGCTGTTGTTCCGACCGCAAAACTTTTTTAACGCCGATTTTCGCGTGATGTTGTCGGATTTATTCCGTTTTTATGCTGCGAATGTAGATTTGGATGTCGAACAGGTTGATGCAAAGCTAACTATTGATGAGTATCTGAATCAGCATGGCTACTCGAAAGCTTTCCGTCAGGAACATCTCTATCCGATGTGCGGGGCGCTGTGGTCCTGTCCAGTGGAGCAAGCTGGACAGATTCCGTATAAATTTGTGGTGAGCTTTTTTCAGCATCATCGTATGTTGCAGCTGAAAGAACGCCCGTCGTGGCTTACCGTCAAAGGTGGATCAGCTCGTTACGTCAATGCCATTAAGGCCCAATCGAATATGACTTTCCGCAAAATGGGTGTTCTCCATGTATCCCGTAATGCCAATGATGTACTGATTGAAACGGTACAGGGCAGTGAACGTTTTGACTGGGTAATCTTTACCAGCCATGCCGATGACAGCCTGAAACTGCTGAAAGACCCGTCAGTAGCGGAACTAGACGTACTGGGTAAGTTCCGCTATCAGGATAACCGCATGGTGGTGCATTCCGATACCCGCATCATGCCTAAATCCCGTCGCCAGTGGGCCAGCTGGCATGTGCATGTGACCCCGAGTCAGGCATCCGAACAGAACACGTTCCAGCACAGTGGCATTCATTATGGTTTCAGTTACTGGATGAACCAGCTGCAAAACCTGAAATGCAAAACTCAGATCTTTGCCACCCTGAATCCTAATTTTGCCATTGATCCGAAAAAAGTCTGGGTAGAACGGCATTACCGTCATCCGGTGTTTGATGCCTCCGCGATTGAAGCGCAACAACGTTGGAACGAAGTCAATACTCAGAACCGCACCTCATACTGTGGTGCCTACTGGGGCTGGGGCTTTCACGAAGATGGGGCGCGTAGTGCTTCATGGGTTGTAAATCAGTTGCTGCAACAGACTGAGCAGGTAGCCTAGGAGCACATGATGCAGATGTATCCATTGGCGATCGCCGCTGCTGAAATTCGACATCGCCGTTATTTGCCCAAAGCCCACGCTTTTGAAAGCAAGCTAAGCTATTTATGGTTTGATCCGGATCAGCTTGCGAGCTTTAACCGAAAATCCTGGCTGTGGTCTTCTAGCCGCTGGAATCTACTGACCCTGGATGAGCATGACTTTCTGACCATGGAATGTGGTTCGATCCGGCAAAAAATTGTACGCCTGCTGATCAAACGGGAAAACTATCTATTGCCGCATGCCGCTTCCATCCGGGTGCTCGCTTTACCACGCACACTCGGCTTTCGCTTTAATTCTGTAGTGTTTTATCTGGTCTTTGATGCCACCGATCAATTGCTCTTTGTCCTCAGCGAAATCACCAACACACCGTGGAATGAACGTCAGGTTTATATCCACGACTGCCGGAAAAATGCAGCTGAACATGCGCCCTACCAGAGTCACCAATTTGATTTTAAAAAGGCTTTTCATGTATCGCCGTTCATGCCGATGGCACTGGATTACCGCTGGCGCTTCAGCTTCTCCGATCAGCAGAACGTGATTCATATGCAGTTGTTTCAGCAGGGCGTGCTGCAATTCGATGCCACCCTGAAATTTTCCCTGCAGGCCATCACTGTTCCTTCACAGCAGCATCGTTATGCTGTGCTGAAAGTTCTTGAACCCTTCAGGATGGTCAGCGGAATTTATCTGCATGCCTTTCGTTTATGGAAAAAGAAAATTCCATTTTATCGACATCCTAAAAAAGAAAAAGGAAACACATTGCGATGAAGACACTATTCATGGGACAGCAAAGCACACTGCCGGTGGTATTACGGCATTTGCTGAAATTACGGCATGGTCAGCTGATTTTTAAAGGCGTCTGGAACGGAGACGTCGGGGAAAGCAGTGATCTGCAGGCAGTGATTGAGGTGCATGATTCCCGTCTGATGGAACTGTTGTTCCGCAATGGTGTGCTCGGTGCAGCAGATGGTTTTATCCGCGGTTACTGGAGTAGTGAAGATCTAGTGGATGTGATCCGCATTCTGGCACGCAACCGAGATGTATTGGACCGGATGAACCAGAATGCAGTGACCAAGGCCAGCCAGTTGCTCTTAAAGGCCTGGTACCAATCGCGCAAGAATTCGATTGATGGCAGCCGCAAAAATATTGCCGAGCATTATGACCTGAGCAATGACTTTTTCAAGCTCTTGCTGGATAGCACCATGATGTATTCCAGTGCGGTGTTTAAAGAGCCCAGTATGAGTTTGGAACAGGCTTCGGATTATAAAAAAGAGCTGATCTGCCAGAAACTCAAGCTGAAACCGATGGATCATTTAGTCGAAATTGGCAGTGGCTGGGGCGGTTTTGCCATTTATGCCGCACAGCAGTATGGCTGTAAAGTCACCACCATAACCATTTCTAAGGCACAGTATGATGAAGCCGTGGCTCGGGTCGCTGCAGTTGGACTGTCACATCGCGTCACTGTCCAGCTGAAAGATTACCGTTTATTGGAAGGCAAATACGATAAGCTGGTGTCGATTGAAATGATCGAGGCCGTGGGTGAACAGTATTTGCCGACCTATTTCCGTAAATGTCATGAGCTCCTCAAGCCGAATGGTCTGGCCCTGATTCAGGCTATCACCATTGAAGATGCACGCTATTCGAAAGCCCTGAATACAGTGGACTATATCAAGCGCTATATTTTTCCGGGCAGTTTTATTCCCTGTATTAGTGTAATAACCCATGCTGCTTCTGAGCAAAAATTGCGTCTCAAGCATTTGGAAGATATCGGTCAGAGCTATGCTCAAACCCTGAACTGCTGGCGTCAGCGTTTCTTGGAACAGCGTGATCAGGTTCTGCAGCTCGGCTTTGATGAGCGCTTTATCCGCATGTGGGATTTTTATCTGTGTTATTGCGAAGGTGGCTTCCGTGAAGGCGTGATCAGTGATGTACATCTGGTGTTCGAAGCCAGTGCTTACTAAGCCGAAATAAAACAGGAGGGCTGACATGCTGCTGAATTTACTGGTACTGAATGTCTATATCATGTTCTGTAGCTGGCTGCTGGTGACCTATAACCAGCGTGCCGGACTGGTCGATGTGGCGTGGAGCTTTTGTATTGGACTCAACGTCATTATCGCGGCCTGGGTGATGGAAACTGCACCGCTGTTAGTTCGGGTATTTCTGGGCGTGTTTAGTGGCATCTGGTTTTTACGCTTGACATGGCATCTACTACGACGTTATGCCAGTGAAACTGCAGAAGATACCCGTTATGCCAATATGCGCCGGGCCATGGGCGATTATCAGCATCTCGGTTTTCTGGCCTTTTTTATGTTTCAGGCTGGGCTGGTGGTGCTGTTTTCCTATCCGATGCTAGAGCTGCTGAGCATTCCTGTCCAGCAGTGGAATGACTGGACACAGCTCACAGTGCTTTTGGCAGCCATAATCATGCTGCTGGCCCTGATGGGGGAAGGCACGGCTGATCAGCAACTTTACCGTTTCAAGCTTGATCCGCAAAACCAGGGCATAACCCTGGATCGGGGACTATGGAAATATTCACGTCATCCAAACTATTTTTTTGAATGGCTACACTGGTTTGCTTATCCAATCCTTGGTCTGGCGGCAGGTGTTTATGAATTATGGTTGTATCCACTGTTGATGTGGCTGTTTTTGTACTACATCACCGGAATTCCCTTTAGTGAACAACAGGCGCTGGCACATCGCGGCGATAACTATAAAGACTATCAACGACGAACTTCAATGTTTATTCCGTGGCCACCCAAAGAGTAGGTAATTAAATGGACTTTATGATTCAACAATCTTTAAAACTAGTCGAAAGTGGCAAACTGCCCGATACTGTGATTCGGGCCGGCATTCGCAGCTTAAGCAAAAAACGTCTGGCGCAGGAAGGGCGCTTTGACCCGGCACTGGCTGCCCAGCGCTATATGGATGTGCTGCATATGCTGAAAAACAGCAAGATTGCCATCGAGACTGACAAAGCCAATGAGCAGCACTATGAACTGCCCACCGCATTTTTTCAGGCGGTGCTGGGCAAGCGTCTGAAATACAGCGCCAGTCTGTTTGAATATACACATACTACGCTGGATCAGGCGGAAGAAGCGGCACTTGCCAGCTATTGCCAGCGTGCACAGCTACAGGATGGACAGGATATTCTGGAAATAGGCTGTGGATGGGGCTCTTTAAGCTTGTACATGGCCGAGCATTATCCCAATGCCCGCATTACCGTGGTGTCAAACTCCTCAACCCAGCGTCAGTATATTCAGGAACAGGCCCATCTGAGAAAACTGGAAAACCTGACGGTGATGACCTGCGACATCAATGTACTGCAACTGGAAGCCGCTTATTTCGACCGTGTGGTTTCGGTAGAAATGTTTGAACATGTACGTAATTATCAGAAACTATTTGAAAATATTAGCACTTGGCTGAAAGCGGATGGCTTGCTGTGGTGTCATATTTTCTGTCACCGTTTTCTGCATTATCCGTTTGAAGTAAAAAATGAATTTGACTGGATGTCAAAATATTTCTTTAGTGGGGGGCTTATGCCTGCCGCCTCAACCTTTCTGCATTTCCAGCAGCATTTGCAGCTGAAAATGCACTGGCAATGGGCCGGCACCCAATATGAACGTACTGCAAATGCATGGCTAGAGAATATGGACCAGAAGCACGCCGAGCTGCAGCCCCTGTTTGAACAGACCTATGGCGCAGATGCGGCAATCTGGTGGCAGCGCTGGCGGATTTTCTTTATAGCCTGTGCAGAGCTGTTCGGTTATGACCATGGCCGTGAGTGGGTGATCGGTCACTTTCTGTTTAAGAAAAAAGCCATATAATTGAATGATAAATCGGATGGGACAGCGAGGAATATAGCAATGTTAAGGCTGTTTAGGGACAAACGCGATCATCCTTTGGGTGAAGTGTTTAACCGCTACTACTGGCTGCAAATCGGATTCATTGCCTTGTCTGTGGTGATTGGGATTGCCTGTAGTACCTGGGTGATCAAGGGTTCCTTGCTCAGAACTGCGCTGGAACAGGAAATGTCACACTACTGGCAGCGGATGGAACGTAATCAGGCAGCTGAACTGCCCGACACCAAAAACTTGTATGGTTATCGCTGGAGCGATGTGCCACCAGTCCAATTTCGCCACATGCAGCTTGAGCAAGGGGTGAACCGGCATTTTGTAGATGGCAAAGAGCGCATGACCGTTTATGGTGAAAAAGACGGACAGCATGTGCTGCTTGTGTTTGGTGAAAGTAACGTTAATAAGCTTGTCTGGCTGTTTGGTCTAGCACCGCTAATGGTCAGCCTGTTTGTGCTGTATAGCGTGCTGTGGTGGTGGAATCGTCGTGCCCGGCGCTATTTTTCCCCGATTACCCGACTGGCCAATGCTCTGGAGCATATTGATTGGGAACACCAGAAAAATCAGGCTTCGCCGTTTCAGGACATCCGTACTGATTCCAATCTGGAAGCGGAATATCTCAAGCAGGCGCTCGAAAAATATCATCAGGTACTCAGTGAGTTTATTCAGCATGAACGCGAATTTACTGGTGATGTCAGCCATGAGCTGCGTACTCCTTTGACCATTTTAAAGGGCAATGTGCAGCTCTGTCAGGCACGCTATGGTGACAATAAGTCCTTTACCCGCTTGCACAATACCATTGAAGATATGCAACTGCTGGTCGATACATTGCTGGCCATCGCCCGCAATACCACCAACACATTAACTGCTGAACCGACCATGCTTTCAGAATGTCTAGACAATCTGGTGCAGGATCTGGAAAGCGTTAGCCATAACAAAGGTATAAAGATTGACCTGCAAAAGGACCTCAATGAACAGCCGCGTAAACTTTATCCGTCGATGACCAAAATGGTATTTGGTAATATTCTGCGCAATGCGCTGAACTATTCACAGGGCACAGAAATTGATGTGATTCTGCAAAAAAATAAAGTGCTAATTGCTGACAACGGAATAGGTATTCCTTTACCGAATAACGCCAAAGTCCAGGAGCTTTCCGGACACCAGCTGCAACTGGAAATCAAAGGACATGGCATTGGCCTGCAACTGGTACAGAAGCTATGCAAGCAACTGGGCTGGCGTGTGGAGCTGTTTGACAGGCAATATTATCTTGGTACCCATCAAAATGTTGATCTGACAATGACCACTGGGTTGATTGTCGTGGTGTACCTAAATTAAGCTTCATCTTCGAAAGCAATTTTTAAACCGATACCGGATATGGTGTGAATCAACTTTTGTTCAAAGGGTTTATCGACCATTTTGCGTAAATTATAGATATGACTACGCAGAGCATCACTTTCTGGCTCTTCGTCACCCCAAAGCTCCATCATAATTTCTTGTTTAGTTAGTACTTTAGGGGAATGACGCATAAGTAGCTTCAAAAGTTTAAACTGAATCGGAGGCAATTCAATGTTCTGCCCAGCTCGAGTTAGTTGTTGTGTTGCGGGGTGCAGAATTAGGTCATGAATTTTTAGATGACTGTTAGATACTTCACCCAAGGAGCGTTTGATCAAGGCCTTGACCCGGACCACCAGCTCGTTAAAGTCAAAGGGCTTGACCAAATAATCATCTGTCCCAGAACTAAAGCCTTTGAGTTTATCATCCAACGTATCCCGAGCGGTGAGCATCAATACAGGTAAGTCCAAACCCTCTTCATTACGTAACCACTCGCACAATTCATACCCAGAACCATCAGGCAAAATAATGTCTAGTAGCAAGATATGATAACGTTGCTGTTTGAGTAATTGTCTAGCAGCATTCAGATTGCGGGCATGATCGACCACAAAGCCATGTTCTTCTAGAAACTCGCATAGGGTAGAGGCCAGTTCATAATGGTCTTCAACCATCAGGATAAAATGTTTCGACATAGCGGTAGATACTAATTTAATAATTGCTGTTTTAATTTAGCACTAAATGGCTGGGGACCCAGCCAAATATTGAAATATTGTTGTGCCAGAGGATGTTTAAGCTGCCCTAAACCTTGCTGGTTCAATGATAAGCTCAGAGTCTGTGTAGCATGGTTGTATTTTAAACGGTACAGGTCTCCTGATTTTACTGGACGATATAATTCGGTAATAGGGTTAAAGATAACTTGGGTGTTAGGGTCTTTGACGTTACGCTTGAGCAAATGCGTGGCCGCACGCTTAAACGCCCATTCCGGAATATTCTGTATATAGGAAAACTCCATCTGTATATTTTGTTTTTCCCAGGACTGGCTACAGTTTTGGGCAAAATAACTGGCCATACCGACCTGTTTTTGCCCCACCATTAGCGGACCATTGCCGCATTGATTCATACTTTGTGCCTGCGCACATAGATTGAAGTTACATCCTATCAGTAACGTGGTGCTGAGCACTAATTTTTGAAAGGCAGTAGCCATGAATAGACCCCTCCAAGATAAGGCAGGGAGCGGTAAAGCCCATTCGCAGGGTCCCAGAAATCCTGCTGGAAAATAATCTTATTGTTCGAATCGATTTTGATTTCACTGATACCATAAGAGTCCATACTACGAGTCGTGCCGAACATTTTAAAGTCATAGGCCATATGCCAGTGAACATAGGCAGAGTCCTGATGATAAGAGGTGTTTAACAGCTTAACGCTAACATTACTGACTCTCTTATTCATACCTTGAAAATGCTCCAGCAGATTTTGGCGGGATGAAAATTGCGATAACGTATCGTTAATAAACAGTTGGTCGGAATAGAGCGATCCTGCTCTTTCCACAAATTCTGGTGTGCCCAAGGTGTTAAAGGCTGAGGTAAAGCGGAGGCCGATATTTTGGGCTTTAGCCTGATCCAGTGCTATCCCTTGAATACTATTTCTAGATTGGGCATAATCAGCTGAATAACTAGGAATACTTTTACATCCTGCTAACAACAAAAGCGGTAAGGATAAGGCTGTAGCAATTACTCTTTTTACAAGTCTCATCATCAGTTTCCGTATTAAGTTTATGTTAATACTTTAGGCTGCACACCGTGAACAGAATGTGAAATAGACGTTATAGATGAACAATTAAATAAGGTATTGAAAATTAAAGATTAATTTTTTTGACTTTTTCTTCAGCCATTAACCAATCAATAATATTCATGACATCACGATTTTCATTATTTTTTCTGACCATGGCATAAAAATTATAGTCACAATAGATAAAACCAAAAGGGGCAAAGACTCTTTCATTTAACATTTCTTTTTTTACTAGAATTTCAGGCACTATGGCAATTCCTAACCCAGATACAGCAGCTTCTATCATTAAATTAAGACTATCGAAATAACGATCATTCGGTTTTTGGGAAAAGCTCATTTGAAACTGAGTAAACCATGTATGCCATGCACTTTTATTTGAGTAGGTATGAAGTAATGGATAATTTAGAAGATCATTTTTTGTATGAAGAGGATTTATTTCACGATTACAAATAGGCCCCATGTTATCCGGAAATAAAAGATATTTATTCAAAAAGTTAGGAGTTATATGGTTTTTATTTATGCTATTGATAAATATGTCAACTTTCTCTTTTTCTAACAATTTTAAGTCATTACATGTCATTAATTTGATATGGATATTGGGATAAATTATTTCGATTTTTTCTAATCGGGGAATTAGCCAATTTGCCATAAAACTATGAGAAGCTCCTATTATAACTTCTACCTCTGACGTTTTATTAGTTAACTCAAAGACGCATTCTTCTAAACGATTAAAAAGCTGCGTACAAACTAGCGATAATTCTTCGGCGTCCGCCGTGAGAGAGATGGTAGAGGAGTGTCGAATAAACAATTTTTTATCAAACCATTCTTCTAACTGCTTTATTTGGTGGCTAATTGCACTATGGGTTACACACAATTCTTCCGCAGCTAAGCTGAAACTTTTATTTCTAGCGACTGCCTCGAATGCTCTTAAAGCATTAAGGGGAGGTAACGTTCTGCGTTTCATGTTGTAAAATTTTCTAACACCATAAGCTTAAAATATATCAATTATCAGAAAAATGAAAATATCTTAAGATCAAACAAGTTTTGATTCTAAAAGAGATATGAGATGACAACCCCTTATACAGGTAACGGTCCTGATGACTTGGGATTTTTTGGTAAATTTGGTGGATGTTACATGCCAGAGAACTTAATGCCGGCACTTCAAGAATTAGAGCAAGCCTTTAATAATGTTCGGGGAAAACCTGAATTTTGGGCTGAATATCAACATATTTTAACTGACTTCGTTGGTCGCCCTAGTCCTCTTTTTTATGCAAAAAACCTAACAGCTTATGCAGGAGGTGCTCGAATATATCTCAAGCGGGAAGATTTGAACCATACAGGTGCACATAAGATCAATAATTGTGTTGGGCAAATCTTATTAGCCAAAATTATGGGCAAAACTAGAATCATTGCAGAAACTGGTGCTAGACAACATGGTGTTGCAACAGCAACTGTTTGCGCGCTGTTTAAGATGAAATGTACCATTTTTATAGGAGAAACAGATATTCAGCGCCAACAAATGAATGTTGAACGCATGAAGTTACTCGGAGCTGAAGTCAAAAGTGTTCAAAAAGGTCGTGGTACTTTAAAAGATGCGATGAATGAAGCACTACGTGACTGGATTAGTCATGTTGATACAACCTATTATCTGTTGGGTACTTGTGCTGGTCCCCATCCATATCCCGCCATGGTCAGAGAATTTCAAAAAATTATTGGCCTAGAAGCCAGAAACCAAATACTACTCAAAGAAAATAAACTGCCAGATGCCTTGGTTGCTTGTGTTGGTGGTGGATCAAATGCATTAGGGTTGATGCATCCTTTTCTAGAAGACTTGAATGTCAAAATGTTTGGCGTTGAGGCTGGTGGAAAAGGAACAAATAGCGGTGAACATGCCGCCTCTATTTGCAAAGGTCAAGTCGGTGTGTTGCATGGCAATTTAACTTATTTATTACAAGATTTAGATGGGCAAATTTTAGAGGGACACTCTATATCAGCTGGCTTAGATTATTCTGGCGTTGGCCCTGAACATGGCATTCTGTTTGAAACAGGACGTGTAACATACACAGCTATAACCGATCAAGAAGCTGTAAATGCATTTCAGCTTTTAAGCCAACATGAGGGCATTATTCCTGCTCTTGAGAGTTCCCATGCGATTGCGCAAGCGATTCAACTTGCTCAAGAAATGCAGCCAGAACAGATCATTATTGTAAATTTAAGCGGCAGAGGTGACAAAGACTTAAACACAGTCCAAAAATATCTTGCAGGAGCTACAGCATGAATCGTCTAGATCAAAAATTAGAGCAATTGAAACTGGAAAATCGGAGCGGTCTGGTCTGTTATTTTACTGCTGGAGATCCTAATTTTACAGAAAGTTGTCGTCTGTTGAGCCAATTAGGACAAGCTGGGGCTGACATTATTGAAGTTGGCATTCCTTTTTCAGATCCAGTGGCAGATGGAGAGATCATTCAGGCAGCACATCTTAGAGCTTTAAGTTCAGGACAAACCGTAAAACAGACCATTGAATTGGTCAAAGAAATTAGGCTACAAGATGAAAAAACACCAATAATTTTGATGACTTATTTAAATCCGATTATGCAATATGGTTTCGAGAGACTTATCGCTGAAACAGAAAATCTTATAGATGGAATATTGATTTTAGATGCCCCATATGGATATCGAGAAGAATTTGAAGTGCAATTAAATGAAAATAATATGCATTTAATAGCAATAACAGCGCCGACTACCCCAGTTGAAAGGTTAGCGCAAATCTCAGCGCGCACGACAGGGTTTTTATATCATGTTGCAGAAAATGGCTTAACAGGAGGAGACTTAAATTTGACTAATCTTGAGAAAAAGATTGCTGAAATCCAATCTATTTTTGATATTCCAGTTGCAATTGGCTTTGGGATCAAAAATGAAAGTCATGTTAAAGCATTAGCCAATAAAGTAGGTCTTATTGTTATCGGTTCAGCACTCGTTGATACTTTTTTTAATAAGGGGGTGAATGCGACTTTAGAGAAGATCACAGTTTTTTCACAAATACTTAGAGAAAATCAATAATATCCTGTTTTTAATTAGTATCTATAAGTTAATTTATCAAGAACCATACGTGATAAAGCCGTCTCCCGTAAGGGAGATGGAATTTTATATGTGGATTTTTTACTGAAAGTGATGGCTTGTTAAAAATCACTATTATTATACAGGTGTGACATACGTTTTTGCTTTGTCTCTAGATAAGCTTTGTTAAAGATATTTAAGCCAACTTTTAAAGGAATACGTTCAACAACATTAATTCCTAAATCAGTCAAAGATTTAATTTTAAGCGGATTATTTGTAATGAGTTTTACATTCTTTATTTTTAAATAATCTAACATAATGGTACACATGTCATATTTACGAGCGTCTGCTGGTAAATTTAATAATAAATTGGCATCAAGAGTATCATGTCCTTGGTCTTGAAGTGCATAGGCCCGAATTTTATTGGTTAATCCTATGCCACGGCCTTCTTGGCGTAGGTATAAGATCACACCTTGACCTGCATCATTAATCATTTTCATGGTTGAATGTAATTGGGGCCCACAGTCACATTTGAGTGAAGAAAAAGCATCACCTGTTAAGCATTCTGAATGAATTCTGACGAGTACAGGTTGATTCGAAATAGTATCCATGCCTTTGGTAAGAGTGATATGTTCTTCACCAGTACTCTGGTCTTGAAACGCTATAATTTCAAAATCACCAAACGCAGTAGGTAACTTTGATTTGGAAACAAATTCTATAGCCACTGGACTATCCACCTATATCTTGATAATAGATAAAATACGCTTAATTAAACTTTTAGTTAGATAATATTCATCTAATAGTGAATTTTGTGTGAAACAAGCAACTGTATTGCATAAAAAAAAGCTTTTGCATGAGGTATCTTTATTGCAAACCTTATTGTAGAAGCCTTATTCAGTAATATAATTCTCACATGAATAAGTCTGCACCTAAAATCTAATGCACAACGAAGTGATCTTCTTATAATTGGACCTTAATCAATCGGTGAAATATTTCGATTTGGTTTGATCATGCTTCTACATGGACCTGATCCATCCATAGGATATTCAAAAAGGGTAAAGGGTCAAGATTGGGTAAATTTGATTTATTTAATAATAAAATTCTAATAAAACAGAGTCTTATTGATCTAGTTCAACTGACGCCATCTCCACCAAATTTGTAAATCATGATCTGTCACTTAGTTATACGATGTATCATGAAACTTAATAAAGCCTTGAAATTTAACAGTTTCAGGGCTTTTTTAATGCCACATTTTTGCCACACTTCCAACTTTTTGAGCCACATTCTTTTAAATATGAAAAAGTCACTTTATTAAGTGCCACTGTTGTATTTAGCTTTGATATTTCTATCCTATTCTGTTCTCCATGAATCCATTTCACATATCTCTTAATTAGCATTTGCAAACTATGGCCAAGTTGATTTGCAACAAATATTGAGTTTACACCATCCATAAGTAACATCGTTGCATATGTATGCCTTGAATTATATATAGACTTATGACAAATCATACAGTTTTTCATTGCTTCAACCAAACTTTAAATATCAAGAAATAGGTTGAAATCAAAGGGCTCTGCAGAGTGATAATCTATTCACTTCTAGACCCCAAATAAAAGTATTACGATGCCAATTTTCCTCAGTAGATTAATCTGAGTAGCAATCGGCTTGGTTGTACATGAAGTAAATACATAGATTCGTTAGAAGATTAGTGTACGTTTAATCACTAAAAGTTGAAGTTTAATAAATTTTTTTCATTAGGTTTTTGCAATGAAGAATGCTTGTGGAGGGGGGGAATTTAAGACTTTGTTGCGGTAAAAGGTTTAATTACCTGTCTGTTGAATTAAAGATGAATCCGTTGTAGTCATCAAGAAAAATAAGAAAGGGGAGTAATTAATACAGGTGATTCTTGGTTTGAGTCTACTTAGGAAACTATGTAATTCAAGTGAAGATATGCAATTTTTTTTAGCAAGTCTATTTCAAAGATGATTTTAAGAATTAATTTCAATTGATAATGATTTTTATTTACATGTATAATTATGTAACTTATTACTTTATTAATACATAATACTTATGAAGATAAACTTCAAAAATTTTGGTGTCGTTTTAATTGCTTATGTTGGACTTGCTCTCCCTTTGCAATCTTATGCCGTTAGTCATGCAGAGTGTGAAGAGGCTGATAGAAAGTGTTGGGGTGAATGGGATATGTCAACAGGTACTTCAAGCGGAAATACAGATTGTACTGATTGGCTTAGAATAAAAAATACTTGTATGGTATTACTAAAACCTGTCACCTCATTACCAACAATAGTTGTACAAGCGAGAAAATCACAAGTAAGTGTCGTTACTCAAGGCAGCTTTTATGTTCCAATGCAATACCCTTCTGCTGGAGTTTCTGGTTTATCATCAAGGCAGGGAGTTAAGCCTAATGGTGGATCTGATACACAGGATTGTTCAACTGAAAACCCAGTTATTATTTCAAGCGGTAAAAAAGTACAACAAGAATTAGATTTTTTAGATAATGGTGATATGCCATTAACTTTTACTCGTTATTATGACTCTAGTATGTCGCGTAATGCAGATTTTACCCCATGGGGTGGAAAGTGGCTGCATAGTTTTGATTATAAATTCATTCCTGCTGATATTCCTTATGTTAGCTTACCTGATGGCACCAATAGAAATATAGATTATTTTTCAAGTGCGCGAATAGATACAAAAAAACAATTGTGGACTGTAAGATGGTCTAATGGCGAAGTTGAAGTCTATCATTATAAAGGAGACAAGGGACATTCTGGTTCATTAATCAGTAAAATGAATACGCAGGGCATAGGTTGGACACTTACATATTCTGGTGAAAAAGTTACTAAGATCACCCACACGAATGGCAAAACAATTCAGCTCATTTGGTCTGGTAATCAAATTACTAAAGTGATTGATCCAGCAGGTAGTGAATACTTTTATAGCTATGATAATAAAAACCGGTTAACAGGCGTAACCTATCCAGCAGGATTAGGTACAAAAACTTACCACTATGCAGAAAATGGTGCTGGAGAACAGATTATTAGTGGTATTTCAATAAACGGAAAACGTTATAATACTTATTATTTCAATGGCGATAAGGCAATTCAAAGTGGTCGTGCTGATGGTACAGAAAATGATAAATTAGAATATGGCAATGACTATACTTTAGTGACAAACCCTCTGGGTGCAATGTTTAAGTATATTTATAAGGATAATAAAAAAGACAAGTTAATTAAAATTGAGCGAAGTGGTATTAATAATTGTCCCAATAGTAATATGCAAACGACTTATAATGCCAAAAACCAAGTTTCTTCGGAAACAGATTGGAATGGAGTAACAATAGAGTACGAACGTGATAATTATGGTCGTATTATTCAGGAAACCACTGGTATTAAAGGTGGTGATCGTAGTCAGGCACGAATCACAAAATATGATTGGGCAAATAATCCTAATCGTCTGATAAAAACAACAATGTATGGAAATAGCATAGATAAACCAATCAGTGAAATTACTTATGATTACTATACTGCCACTGATATTGCTAAAAGTCGGATTAAAAGTATTAAACAATGTAGTAAAACAGGAACTACAATTTGCTCAATCACAAGCTATACATATACATTCCATAATAATGGCATGCTTAAAAGTATGTCAGAAAATATGAATGGTGGCATTACAGCATACCAATGGGATGAAGTAGGTAATTTATCTAGCACTATTAATCCATTAGGTCAAACAACACAATTCAGTGGCTATAATCAATTAGGTTTAGTTGGCAAAGTGAAAGATCCTAACGGATTTGTTATTGATTACGAATATGATGCACTTGGCCGAATAACGATTAAAAAAGAAATGCTCGCAAGTGCTCAGACTCGTACGACAATTTATAAATACGGGCCCTTTGGCTTAATTCAAACTGAGGTTAATGGAATCCGAGAAACGATTAACTATAATGATAATGGAACTATTGCTAGTATTTCACACGGAATTGGCAATCAAATTATTAGTCAGCAGAACTATACTTACTCTAATCTTGGAGTATTGCTGAAAGTTGAATATCGAGAGTCAAATAGTGTGCGATATTCTAAAAGTAACAACCATAATCAACTCGGATGGGTAACAGCAGATCTAGGCAATAATGGGCAAAACTTACGTTATGAATATGATGGTTCAGGAAACGTTACTAAAGAGACAGATTCTCAAGGTAATGTAACAACGTATAATTATGATTCATCAGGAAATGTTGTTGAAACAAGACACTCTAATGGTGCGCTAGATAAATATGAGTATGATTCTTTTGGAAATCTTATAAATGTTAAAGATAGTAGTGGGAACAGTACGTACTATACTTACAATGGTTTTGATCAAAAACTTTCTGAAAATAGTTCTGCTACAGGATTAACAACTTATCAATATGATATTAATGGTAATTTAATATCTATTATTAGGGCTAATGATACAAAAACTATCTATAGTTATGATGCATTAAATAGAAGAACAAAGGCACAGACAGGTAATCAAATTCAACTATGGACTTATGATAATTGTACAAATGGCTTAGGGCGTTTATGTGCTACTTCAGACGGTGTGATCAGTAAAGGATACGGCTATACAAAAGCTGGAAAACTATCTGTACAAATTACTGATGTTGAAGGTACAAAATATCCATATTATTGGTTATATGACTCTCAAGAACGCTTGATTGGAGAAGGTCATAATCTGGATAATTACATAACTTTGTATGAGTATGATGCTCTTAATCGTATAAGTGCTGTTAAGTTTAAAATAGGTGAGAATATTCAGCCTGTAGTTAATAATATTACCTACGAGCCTTATGGTGGGATTAAAAATTGGACTTATGGGAATGGATTAAATCGTCAAGTTAGTTATGATCAGGATTATCGTTTAACAGGTATTTCTACAGGAAATTATCAGAATTTAAGTCACAACTACAATACCAATAATTGGATCACCCAGATTAATAATGGTTTAGATTATAGCAAATCTACAAGCTATGCTTATGATGTCCTCGGGCAATTGACTCAGGCAAATTCAAATGCATTCTCCGAAAATTGGAACTTGGATTCCAATGCTAACCGCTTAAGTCGAGCAAGCAGTTCAACGGGTTTAACAAATTATTCGATTGGTATAGGAAATCGCTTAGTAAATACTACGAACTCAGAACAGCAAAACTTCATTTATGACAAGCTAGGAAATTTAACTCAAAAATCTGGTCATGGTGGCACTTTTGATTATGCTTATGATGGATTTAATCGTTTGAAAACAGTTTCTTCTGCTAAAGGTATAACTACCTATGACTATGATGTTTTCAATTTACGTAGTCGAAAAATAAATAATGGTAACCGAACTGATTATATCTATGCACCAAACGGTAACTTACTGGGTGAAACTTATCAGGTTGGTGGTCTTGGAAGCATATATATTTGGGTCAATGGTGAGCCTGTAGGTTTAGTGAGAAATGGTCAGGTTCACTATATTCATAATGATCATTTAGGACGTCCAGAACTTATTACTAATTCAGGTCAGACTATTATTTGGAAAGCACAGAATACAAGTTATGGCCGTGCAATTGTTCAAGAAGATATAGGTAAGTTCAACATAGGTTTTCCAGGGCAGTATTTTGATGATGAAAGTGGGCTTTGGTACAATTGGAATCGTTATTATGATGCTAGTCTCGGCCGTTATACTCAAAGTGATCCGATCGGGTTAGCTGGTGGTTTGAATACCTATTCTTATACTGGAAATAATCCAATTACTAATGTTGATTTATTAGGATTAGCATATTTTGAATATAGACCATTAGCAGGAATGGAAAAAATAGGTGTTATAACTAGTAAGTTGGATGAATCTCTAAATACTGTGATTGGTCATGAACAGTTATTTTTTGAAGATGGTAAGTATCCCCAAAATATGGGATATATGGCAAGTTCTAAATTAGAGATAGATAATCCAAATTTGAAAAAATATTATGGGAATAATACTAAACGGAAAAAATATAATGATTGTGTAATGCGAAAAGCAGCTGGGTTGGCACCTACAGGCAACTACAGTTTATTGGGAATAGGTCGTGAGAAAAATAATTGTCAAGATTGGGCAGATAGAGTAAAAGCTCAATATAATCAATTAATAAAAAATCCAGTTATTAGAAAGGAGTGTGGGATATGATTTTTAGTTTGATTTTAGCATTCCTAGTAATATTATTCTTAGGTGTTATCTTATTTTTTTTGAGAAGGAAATATAAAAATGTTTGGCTTTATAGATTGATATTAATAATAATTTTTGTTATTTTTTTTGGTTTTTTATATATTTTTTTATCATATGTTTATTATGGAAATAAAGTGACTGAAGGTACTATTCCAATTAATATAGAGGATATAAAGAATCCCAAATAGGCTATCAACTGAGTGAAAATAATTTGTTGCATAAATACAATTAGGCAGAGTTTACTTGTTCTATAAATTTATGCAACAGCTAATGTATTGGATGTAGCGGATTGAGTAAGTTGTCAATGAATATTTAACGTTTATAGGTTTAGTTATTTTTATTTCTCTATTGTCTACGTTAAAAGTAAGATGAAGCTTAAATAATTGTCTAACTGTATGCTATGTTTTTATAGGACATTGATACTCTAGAATTTTCCGATTATCGGAGTGATTTGGCTTAAATATTATAATTGTGAATGTAAATTTACATATAAGTAGTAAGAGTGAATTATTTAGGCAAAATTTCTTTGTTAAATTCCGAGAAAAGACGGGATTTCACATCATCATTTTATCTACCACAGCGGTGAAATTTATTGTAAATATTCAACATGCAAATCATGTTATTCACTAAACTCGTAGTTGGAATACGGGTAAAGAAGACCAAGCAACTGACTGTATTGGTCAAGAGGAAAAAGTTTTTTTATTATCCTACACTAAGGGCTGATGAGTTCGTGACATTCGAAGTAAAATTGAGCAGCTTTTTATTAAGTAAGAGAGAACTTGTAGATGATATACTGAAGCTAAATTCTGATGTTAGTAAGGAATTGATGCAGAACCTACATTTTTACTTATGAAAGATTATGTAGTTGGACTTAGCTAGGCACATTTAGATATGCTCACTCCTTATTTTAAATTTTTATAAATTTCAAAGTGCTGAATAGTCATTTAAAACAGACACCACCTCTGAGCAAGATTGTCATTTCAAATGAAAAAGCTTTTTAAGTCGATCAAAATAGTTTAACTTTCATAAAATGAAAGTTAAGTTTCCATAATTAATGTTCTCGTATTCTTTTAACCCACCTAAGCTACCTCTATACCTTTATAAGTTATGGAGTCGTAAATGAAAGGGAAGATTGCTTTAGAAGAACATTTTGCAATTCAAGAGACACTAGGTGATTCAGAACGATTCTTTGTACCAGATGTTTGGAGAACTAAGCGGAGTCAATTACTAGATATCACAGGGGAACGTTTACGCCGTATGGATGAAACGGGTATTGAATACTCAATCATTTCTTTAAATGCACCAGCGATTCAAGCGATTGCAGATCCCAAAAGAGCTGTTGAAGTTGCAAAAATTGCAAATGACACCTTAGCTGAATTAATCGCTAAACATCCCGATCGCTTTGGGGCCTTTGCTGCCTTACCATTACAAGACCCAGAAGCAGCGACAAAAGAACTCAATCGCTGCATAACAGAACTTGGTTTTGCGGGTGCTCTAGTAAATGGTTTCTCAAATTTAAATAATGATGAAACAGCAAAATATTATGATGCTGAGGAATATTTAGATTTTTGGGCTGAGGTTGCTAAACTCGATGTACCATTTTATTTACACCCACGTAATCCACTTTTAAGTCAGCAATTGGGTATCAAAGATCATCCTTGGTTAATGGGGCCTGCATGGTCATTCTCAGTTGAAACAGGTGTACATGCACTACGTTTAATCGGTTCAGGTTTATTTGATAAGTATCCAAATATTAATATTATTTTAGGACATCTAGGTGAGCTAATTCAAAATAATATTTGGCGTACATCGCATTGGGCTTCAGCGAATGGTCGTAATCCACTCGGTGTAAAAGCAAAAAAGCCATTTATTGATTATTTTCGTAAGAATTTTTATTTAACAACAAGTGGTAACTTCCGCACAATTACCATGAAAAATGCAATTGATGAAATTGGATCGGATCGCGTTTTATTCTCAAGTGATTATCCATTTGAAGACATGGAAGAAGCGACGCATTGGTTTGATCATGCCGAAATTGGTGAGAATGATCGAGAAAAAATAGGCCGTCATAATGCACACAAATTATTCAAGTTAAGCATTTAAAGTAGCTCAAGCCAATAACAATGATTGTTATTGGCATTTTTAATGCAGTAAAAGGATTTTATGATGAAAATAATACTAGATATACAGCAAGCCGTTGATACTAGAAAATTATCTCTGCAGCAGTGGATAATATTTATACTTTGTTTTTTAGTGATTTTAGCAGATGGGATTGATACGGGGGTAGTCGGGTTTATCGCTCCTGCATTGTTAGATGATTGGGGGATCACTAAAAATGATCTACCCCCAGTGATGAGTGTTGCCTTAATAGGAATGGCGATTGGAGCAATATTTGCAGGAATATTAGCAGATAAGATTGGACGAAAATGGGTCATTATCGGTTCTGCATTTATTTTTGGTGTTTTAACAATCCTGACAGGTACTTCAAATAATACGACTGAAATGGTGATATATCGATTCCTAACGGGATTAGGGCTTGGTGCTGCAATGCCAAATGCTGCAACACTGGTATCTGAATATATGCCAGCGCATCGCCGTGCATGGATGGTGAATTTATTATTTTGTGCACTACCACTTGGTATTACGATCGGTGGTGTTTTATCAGCAGGACTTCTATCAAATCATGGTTGGAAAATGGTCCTCTATATAGGCGGAGCTATCCCTGTAGTGGTTGCCGTTGTATCAGTTTTTCTTTTAAAAGAATCGCTACATTTTTTGATTAAAAAACAAGGACAAGTCGAAGCATTAGAAATTGTAAAAAATATACAGGGTAAATTTATCGATGCACAGTTAGTTCCTGTTAAAAGCCTAGATGCTGATTCAACTGAAAAAAATACCAATCCCGTGGGGCTTGTCGTCGGCAAGTTTATTGTACCCTCTGCAATGATGTGGCTCTGCTGCTTTATGAGTTTATTGGTATTTTATGTGCTTACAAGCTGGATGCCCACGCTTCTTAAGGAATCAGGATTTACACCAGAACAGTTTAGTTTAGTCACAGCAGTTTTCCCATTTGGTGGCGTTGCAGGAACAATCCTCATTGGTTGGTTTATGAGTAAATATGACGTGAATAAAACCATCACTTTTGCATATTTTATATCAGCCGTATTATTCGTCATAACAGGATTTCTTACACAAAATATTTATTTACTCGCATTGTTTATTTTCTTAGCAGGCGCTGGTTTGGTTGGCGCACAATCCTCATTGCCATCTTTAGCTGCGATATTTTATCCTGCAGAATGCCGTGGAGTTGGTGTTTCATGGATGCACGGATTAGGCCGTTTTGGTGCTATTTTCGGGGCATTTTTTGGCGCTTATATTTTCACATTTAATCTCGGTATGAGCGGCATTTTCTTCGTACTTGCAGTGCCTATTTTAATTTCGGCGCTAGCGCTTTATTTAAAAGGGCGTTATTCAACTTCTAAAGTGACAATTCCTCAAACTTCAAAAGTTTAAATAAAAAACAATAACGACTACCTCAATTATTTTTAGGTAGTCAGGATTTTTACACCTTAAAGATTTAAGTAAAAATAGGTACATATCATGAAGAATATATTTTTTCTTGGATTAGTCGGCCTCACGACTACGCTGCCCACAATTACAAATGCTGAATTTATCAAAGATCGTAAAATATCGTTAACGACAAAAAATTATTACTTTGATAGAGATTACATAAATAATGTTCCATATCCTGCAGCAAGAGATTGGGCTCAAGGTTTTATCCTAAATGCTAAATCTGGATATACCAGTGGAAATGTAGGATTTGGTTTGGATGTTCTTGCTTTAGCAGGTTTTAATCTTATGGGAAATAACAAAGATTATGCTGCTTCAGGTTTATTGCCTGTAGATAGAAACAATGAGCGTCCTGATCAGACAGGAGAGTTGCGCTGGACCCTGAAAACCAAGGTAAGTGATTCGACAGTTCATATCGGGACACTTTCGCCGATGTTCCCAGTAATTTTTTCAAGTCCCGCGCGGTTATTCCAACAGAATTACCGCGGTGCACACTTGCAGTTTAATCAAGTAAAAGATCTTAAGCTTCATGGATTATATGTCGATCGAGTCAATCATAGGGACTCAACGAACTATGAAAAAATTCGTATAGGAAATATCAATGGGCGATTTAAAACAGCTGCTGAGTCTTCAGGCTTATATATGCTTGGTGCTGAATATCAATTTAGTGAAGGCTTTAAAGCAGATCTATATCACGCAAATTTGCATGATGTATATTCTCAAAATTTTATTGGTGTCAAAACTAAACATGATGTCGGAATCGGTCATGTTCTTGGCGATTTTAGAGCGTTTCTCAGTGAAGATGCGGGAAAAGAATTAGCAGGGAAAATAGACAATCAACATTTAAGTGGGATTGTAGGTTTAAATATTCATACTCATACCTTGAGTTTAGGATATATGCACTCTTTAGGCGATACCGCAATGCCAACATTAGGTCATGCTGAACCCGCAGTATTTATGGATAGTATAAGTGCTGATTTCACCAATCAAAATGAAAAAGTTATCAGTGTTCGATATGATTATGATTTTAAAGATACTGCTTTAAGTGGCTTAAAATTTATGGCGAGATATAGTCATGGAACTGATATTGAAATTCCTCGGTTAAAGGGGGAGTTATTTGAAGAAGACTCTTACGATTTTGATCTAAATTATCGCATACCTCGTGGAATCCTCAAGGGTGTTGGTATCCGTGCTCGCTATACGCGTTATCGTAATGATTTACCTAATGAGAGAATCGTATTCAGACCCGCCAATGAGACGAGGGTCAATGTTGATTACACGTGGAAATTTTAAAGCATAAAATAAATGGAATGTTATCGGTGGATTAGCTTATAACATTCCAAGAAAATTCAGTAATTAATATTGTCTTTGGTAAAGTTAATAAAATCTTTGACAACAGCTCTCTTTTTTAATTTTGAATACACCATGTAAAGTGATAATTCAGATGAATGATTGTCTTTAAAACACTCAATTAATACACCATCTTCTAATTCTTGTTTCACCTCGTGATATAAACGATATCCGATACCAAATCCTTGAATCATCCATTGGTGTGTAACTTCAGCATTATTACTCTTTAAATAAGGGTGTACATGAACTTCAAATATTTCGTCATTTATGCTGTATTTCCAATCTTGATATATGTGACGATTTCTTATTAGGCAAATGCAGCGATGATTGAGTAAGTCTAAGGGATGTGTAGGGTAGCCAAATTTATTAAAATATTTGGGTGAAGCACAGAATATACGTCTAGTGTCGAGTAAAACTTCTGAATTGTAGATTACATTATTGGGTTGTTCTAGTTGAAAAAGGATATCGAGTTCATTTTCCACAAGATCCATTTTCGAGTCAGAAAGAATGAGTTCGATTTCTAGATTTGGATGCGGTACGCTGAATTTTGCTACTAGATCACCTAACTTACTACGCCCAAGATAATTTAAGCTACCAATACGTAATTTACCTGCAAAAGAATTCACATTTTGAGAAACTTCGTCATGAACTTGTTTCATTAAAGATGATATGTAAATACTACGATCTAATAATAATTTACCAGCCTCTGTTAAATCAAATTGTCTAGCAGATCTGTTAATAAGCCTCTTACCATAAAAATATTCAAGTTTTGCTAACTTTCTACTTACTGTTGGTAGGGGAATATCCATTTCAATGGAAGCACGCGTCATTGATTTTGATGAGGCTAATGTTATAAAGAAATCTAAATCACTAATTTCATCTTGCATAATTTGCTTTCCGTAGCATAAATCAATTTAATTTTTGCATAGCACACGTCTGCCCTAAATATAATCGATGCTTTTTAAAATTAAATTTGAAGTGTTTGATGAGTTGTTAACTTTTTATTTTTTTCAAAAATCCCATTTTCATTAAAATTTAAAAATAACGATTTGACTTGCAATGGTCATTATAACAGTAGTTAGGATGAGTATGAGGAAAATTAATATTTTGAAAAATATAAATTTAATTTAGAAACTGTAAATAAAGTTGAATAAAAAAGTGTTATGGCTAAATATGTCATAGAAAAATATAATATTAAATATAGAAACCTATTTGTCTTGGTATTTTTAGGTTCAAAGTTAATTATTTTAGCCAATCACAAGTCGAATGTAACTTTGAAAGTTTATGCACTTTTCCAGCCAAAACTCCATATCAACAGATTCATGGAAAATTTACCTTCTATACAATTGTTTTTTGACTATTATTCTTGAGAAATTCAATTTTTCGCTGAGGATCATTTGAAAGCATGATGGCTTCAAACTATCTTACTAACTCAGTATTTTCTAAAAAATCCTGGTCTCGAATGTTTCCTAAAATCACGAAGAGATGTAAGCAATAATATAATTACAAGTACAATTTGAAAATCACGCACATTACAAATAAGGTATGATACGTAGCGATGACTTTCACTATTTTGAGTTGAGTATACTTGATGAAAAAAATATTAATGTTGCTGATCAGTCCTGTAATTGCTGGTTCTGTGTATAGCGCTGAAGATTGGTCGAAAAAGCCTCAATCCTATGTATTTTTACAAAATGAAGAACCTCAATATGGGAATAACAATAGTGAACATGTTGATTTTTTTGAGTTGTCAAAGCAACAAGAGCAAGATCGTATCGCTCAACGTGAGGTAAATGTCGCAAAAATGTATGAAAGTCGGGCAAATACTTCTAATATGAGTCCATTTGAAAGATCTCAATATCTTCTGAAAAATAACGATACTTATGCTTTGAATGCACATGAAAATGAACAGCAGTTAAAATCATTGCAAAAGGCACGCAATAGAGGGGTAATTTCAGAGCGCGATTATCAACAGAAAATGATTAAGCAAAATCAGATGCCTTTAGAACAGAAAAATAATCAACTTAAATATTCAATCCCTGTAGGGGAGTGATGATGAACATCTTTAAAAGTGATTGGTGTTGAACGGGTTTTCTAATGAGTTATGCTTTTAAAGATTAATAATTGGAAAGCTAGTGCCACTTTTTATTTAGTCTCTACAAGTGAATAATAGTTGGGATCTTGTTGGGCAGAATCTAATTAAAAACTAAACCTTCTTTGGAGTGTTTGGTTTTTTAATTAATTATTAGTAACTTATATAAACTTTAAAGTAGATCAAGCTTAATAAAATTATGAATATATTTAAGTTGGCGCGTAGAATTTCACTTGTTGTAGCTGGCCTTGCAATTATTTATGCAATTTATTATGCGACAACGTATAAACCATACTTAATGGTTAGTTACTCCATTTCAGATCCATTATCTAAGCCGATAAAAATAAAAAATGAAGAATTATGTCCTGAAAAAGGTGAATATGTAAATTTTATCAGATCAACAAAGCTAGGTGCCCCTTATATAGTCTATATTTGCTTATTACCAATAGCGTTTGGAGAAGATCAGCAATTGTTGATTCCTTATAAGGTTGATAGTGACAATACGATATATGGGGCAGAAAACTTCAGTGCTGAAGTTCACAACTATAAAAAGAAAGTTGAGGACAGTTTTGTTTTATCTAAAACAGAAAATGCTTCTATTGAAAGAGATACTTCTCATTTGTATTGGAAAAATTGGATAAAAGTTCTTTTATTTCTAATTTTTAGCTTACTTGTATTCCGTAGACTCATATGGTTCATAGGGCTGATTGTTAGGCGAAAAATGGAAATTCCAAGTGGAATGGATAAAAAACCAATGTGCGATATTTAGATTAAATTTTACAAAAACATTTAACCAAGTGGTTTTTATTGGGTGTAATTTGTGAGAAATGAAAATTTGAATATTATAAAATTTAGCTATCACATAGGTAGTTTAGAAATGGAACATAGTGAATCTCAGTTATCATGATTTCTTCACTAGGCAGCTTAATCAAACCGCCCAACTTATTGGGGGCAGGTCATAAGATGCTTTTTGCTTGATTTTGCATAGCCCTCAGAGTAGGGGGCTACTTAAAATTTAGAGAAAGTGATGGTTCACTGGATGCTTACGGCTTTACTGAATTAAACCAATAATTATGCATGGCTTGTAAAAATTCTGGTTGTACAGAATATCCAGATGCATCACCAAAAATTTCATCATAATCAAACTCATTAAACAATGGAAACACCCCAGCTTTCGCTATCTAACAATTCATCTCTATGATGTGAACTGTATTTATGTGCATTGATTACTTGATTCAATGAAATATCGTTATTATTTTACATTATTAATTTTTCTTAAATCACTGACAGCTCCTCACAAGGAATGTGCTATCGGAAGATTGCAACTGAGTTAGAAGTATTCAAGTTGATTGTTGCTATGTGGATACAATTTCCAGTTGAGCCTAAATCAGATATAAGCTCATTTGAAATTATGGGCTTTAAGCTACGCTATCACTTCTTTTTATCACAACCGATCACTATGGCATCGGTGATGATGTTCTTTTTATCGGTGTACAGGGTGATATTGCAAAAGTAATCGATAACAGTCCGATTTTCTGTATATCCAGTCTTCCGATATACAGGTTCGCTACCAACTGGCATTTGGCCAACCACGCCACCGCCACCGATTCCAACCATGGTCGTCTTTTGGCCAATATACTTAACACCTGTCTGCACGAAAACTTTTTCTGGTGTTACATGAGTTTGCACTCGATTCCACCCATAGAAGCCACCACTACCATACGACGATGGACCTAGACCATGATCAGGTTTGCCAAATATTTTAAATGCATTATCGGCTGGTTGCCCTACTAGTTTTTGTGCAGCCACTTCGACTTCATTGGGTTTGGTGGCCAAGGTGGCGCAAGCGCTGATACTAAGCACCATGAGGGTGACACAACTATATTTGAATAAAGGCATGGAAAAGACTCCTAAAATAATCAATGTTATACGTACAGAGCAGAGCGAGATATTAATTCATCATAATTTATTATTTGGTATATATTTCACACGATTATATCGCATAACTATTGATAGTCAAAAGCCCATTCTCACTAAAATAATTTGGTGTTAACTTTCCTCTGCTCATAGTCCATTGATGATCTTTTTAGAAGGCGCGATCCTCGTATTGAGCGCTGTTTTGAATAAACGTTATTATATTGGGTTTGTTAATCAATATATTGATTTAATTAAAAATATTATATAGATCTCAAGTTGTGATGAGCACGATCATCAGAATAAAAATAAGTAATGCCAATTCAAAATTTGAGTTTAGCGATGAATTATTTTAAGATTTAGAACAACTAAAAGTTAATTTATAAATGATAGATATTTCACAAAATAATTTACGGCATGGATGAAAAATTATGGCTAAATACAATAGACCGCAGATCATACAATTTTTTATATCGTTAGTTTCTCTTACTCTATTTTCTTTAACGATGTCAGGTGTTGCGTATGCTGAGGGGAATTGTCCTCCAGACTATTATCCTGTCGGTGGTCAAGGTGTACAAGGCTGTGCGCCTATTCCGAATTATGGAAGCAGTGGGGGATATTCAGCTCCAAGCTATCGGACACCAAGCACAGAAGGTTATGTTGCTTCGGGTACAAATGGTGTAATCGGTGTGGCTACTGCAAAAATTTTCCGTGGAAAGTTAGAAGAGAAAGCATTACAAGCTTGCGAAAAAAAGGGTGGGACTGATTGCAGAATTTGGTTTACTTATGATGACAACCATTGTGCGACTGTAGGTCAAGCGGAAGGAACAAATAGGTTGTATAAAGCACGAACAACGGCGGGTGAAGTAAGCGATGTTGTTCCAATGTTAGTCCCAGGAAGTAGAAAAGCTTTAGGACGGAAAAAAGTTTTAGAGGCGTGTCGTTATGATGGCTTTCCTGAGACTCAATGCAAAATTATTTATGAAGATTGCCGTAGGCTTAATCTTCCATAAGCGTTTTATTTTGCGATTAAAATATGAAATACAAAGCTTGGGAAGACGTTTACGGAGTCGAGCTGAAGCGAGTTTTTAAGACAAATAAAACTACCTTCGGGTGGTTTTTGTTTAATGGATGATTCTAGCTTGGTACTAGAAATACGTGCTATTTCTTATAAGCATCATTTTGTTAATGGAGGAAGTTTTGAGCTAGGGTGATCAAATTTTGTATAGTTTCTTTCTTATACTTTAATATCAATGTAATGGGCAGAGGACTTATGCTACAAACATTAGAGTGGACTTTACCTGATTCTGTCTATGACCCATATGATTATGAATTAAATAAAGATACAGATTTTAAAAATTGAATCCTGAGCAACAGGCTAATATTGTAGCTGATTATTTTGGATGAATTGAAGGATATAATCAGATTAATTTCAGTTTAGCTTGGCGAAATCATATAGCTGATAATTCACAGTATATAAGACAGGTAATGCAACCGATTATAAGTAATCCTTCAGGATATACACTGGTTTCTAATTCTACTCCGACTCCATTAATTCCTTTAATTTACTGAATTATCATCTCATGAAAAATATTAATTTATTAAGTGTTTTTTTTATATCAATAATATTAATTGGTTGTAAAGAGAAACGTGTAGCTGATTTCCAATATGAAATATTAGAAGATAAGAGCATTTGTTCATTAAAACCCCAAGAAATTTATGATTCTAATGAGTTTTCAATGTTTGACACATCATTTAAAAATGAAAGTGGAAGTTTCAATGATGAATTATCAAAGAAAATATATGCACAAAGTTTAGAAAATTTGTCTAATAAAGATAGTAAGTATATTTTTTGCTTTTCAAAAGATATGCTTATGTCAAATTATTTAGAGACTCAGATCCGTATTGAGTTAAAAAAAGGAAAATCCTTTAGACAATATGAATTTATAAATTACTTCTGTCTAAGTAAAAAAAATTCAATTATGAATTTCAATAGTCGGGATAAGAGTATACAAGAATGCCAATAATTCTGATTTCTGTAAAATTATCATAATATAGGTGACTTGAAATCTTACTTTCAACATCTATATCTTAGCCAAAGCAGTTCTAGAATTCGGCATGATGGAATAGTTTTACCGAGTAAGTCTTAAGTTTTTAAAAGTGGACTTTGATCTGTTTATCTGCCGTTCTGCATCGTATTTTTTGCTGTTCTATAGGTAAACCAATGAGTTCATCATAAGCATTCATTACCTGTTCATCTGTAGGGTCAATCTGTTCACGGGAAACCTTACATTTCTTTTGATTTTTTAAAAACAAAGCACTTAAGCTTTTTCCGTAAGTTGAATTTTCATCTTTATCACAAAGACTACTAAGAGCAACTAAACGAGCAAATTTTAATTGTTGAACTTGGATTTGACATGATGATTTGGATTTTGGTAACTCAGCCCAAGTTCCACCACTAATTAAGAGGGTGAGAAGTAGGAATTTTTTCATTTTTTGATCCTTTATTTTGTTTATTCAATGATAGATTTTTTATTGGAAATAACAAGATTGAGCTACTAGGAAATTAGAAAACTTATTTTTATTTTTTATTGAATAGTTAGTAAATTTTTATCGGATTTATTTCATATAACTCATTTTCTGTTCTATATTTTATTTTCAAAATAACTAGGAATGTATAATGAAAAAATTAACAATAGCACTAGCAACTGGATTGATGAGTATGAGTGGGTGGAGTGCTTGTACTTATAATTTTGATGCGACACAAGCTCAAATATCTGCAGTTTTCTCAGGATTTCAGAAATTCCCCAGTATAGTTGGACAAAAGACATCATTTACAACAGCTGTCACTCCAGAGAACTCTCAACAGATGTATATTGCAGCAAATGGTAATGCAATTTCAGGTCAAAGTAATGGTAGTGCTGTTCCACAGAGTGGAATCTTCGCTTATGAATACAAGATTAAAGTGCCAACAACCTTGCTTCCTAATAATGAACAGATATTTATGTATCCTAATTATGCTGATGCTTATTACGATAATGGAAAAGGTCAAATAGTAGCTCTATATGCAAATCATTTACTCGGTAGTACCACTCCAAATAAAGTCACAATTGGCGTGGGGAGTACTGTTGATGGTGCAACAGGTATGATTGAGCTGCCTTTGACAAGTACAACTGATGGATATCAAAAAATTGGTATATATGTAAACCAAGATACAAAGCAGGTTGGTGTCATTTATAATGGCGTTAATAAGGGTTATGTTTCAACAAATCCAAGTAAGATTAATAGCTTAGCTTTTACAAATGGAATGGCTTACTATGGAACAGATTCGACTTCACCTAATATTGGAAAGGTCCATTCAGTAGAACTTATTACTGATAAAAATCAATTCCAATTTACTTATCCAACAGGTACGAAAGACATTTGTGGAAATGTAATTTAAACCTTAATATTTATTTAACCTTCTATTACTGAAAATTCTCTCTAGTCCGTTTATAGTTTTTTGAATTTTGTTTAAAAGAATTTCTTTAACCGATATCAATTAATGGCAAGAGGTTTTTTAATAGCTTTTCAAATCCATTTTCTTTAAGTACATCGATAATCCCCTTAAAATTTAATGTATTTAAAATAGAGAGGAGATAAGAGTTGAAAAATACTCTTATCTCTGACATCTTCTAAAGAAAGACACTTCTAACATTGAGATTATGTAAATCTTCAATATTAGTGAATGTTTGTCCTAATTGTACCTGTAACTTTGATACCGTTAAGCAATGTGCCATTTAACTTGATATATGTACCATCTTTTGAGATCTCCACATTGTTACATTCATTTAAAGTACATGAATAGCCATTGATATCTATTTTTATAGGATTTTGTCCCTGAACAAAGATCTGACCAGACCCTGATGTTGATGTAATAAAATAAGTCAGTTCTTTATTCGATAATTCATACGCATAAACTCGTTTAGTGTCAATTTTGCCAACGTTAGGAATATCAATTTTAGCATAACTACCAACTAAAGTGATTTCACCTGAAACTATTTTCGTCCCTGCTTCAGAGCTAAAATAGATATCATTCAATTTAATATTGACTCGATCATTAGCTAATGTCTTCAAGCTAGCCATAGTCGAAGTAGAAAAATCTCCATCTGTTCCGTAATACTCACTTATTAATCCTGATGATTTTCCAGTAAGTAAGTATAGACTTTCACCATTAGTGAATTGGATGACGAGTTGGCTATCTCGCATAAAAGCTCTGAAAATATCGAGCTGTTTACCGTTGACTATAATATTTCCAGTATGTGTTTTGTCAAAATCAGAAAAGACCAGTGGTTTACTGGTTATATTGCCTTTAACTGTTCCATTCACTGCCACCTGATATTTTACTTCCTCGCTTCCAAATGGAGCGGTTGCAGATTTTTGATAATATGAATTCTCAAATTGTTGTTTATTGAACAAGATTGTTGAGTCTCCTGTGCGATCATCATAAATCACACGAATACCATCACAAGCTGTAGGTGATAACTTATTGCTATAACAAGAAAGTGTTGAATCCGCTGTATCAATTCGAGCATTAATCACTTTGTCAGACAAACGATCATAGTTAACAATCACAACTTTATTTGTATCAAATGTATAATAAAAAGAAAGCTTTGAAGCATCATAACTTTTTACACTGTAGCTTGGGTTAATCACGCTTTTTGTTGTTAGATTCGTCGGACTCAGCTGAACTGTTGTGCCAGTATTCTTTTCATTAAATGTGCTGAGATTTTGTTCAATCGAAGTCGTATAAGTAACGACAGGATTTGATGATGCCGTAGGTGTTTCATTGGTATTTGTAACTTGAGGGACTGATTGATTTGTAGTTGAATTTCCACCACCGCCTCCGCATGCAAAAAGGGTCAATGTGGACACAAAAAATAGGCTGCGAGAAAATAGTCTAAGAGAAGCCATTTGAGATACTACCCATAATAAAATATTGTTGTAATGTAAAACTCTTCGATTTTCATAAATGAAAAACGAGTTTCAGTGATTTTAAACAATTAGGCCTAGTCAGACAATATGGCCATATATTAAGCGACAGTCAGTTGAGATAAACGTTTTTTCCTCACATCCATGCTTGATGAAATTCATCAGGCATGGATTGACGCTATTTCGAGACGAGATGATTAGAATTTATATTGATAATTGATAAAGAAACGATTTTCTGTAAAATCACTCCCATAATCTTGCTGGTAACGTGTAAATAAGTGCTGTAAAGACAGTCCTTTTAGCGCAGGTTGCTGAAAATTATAAGTCGTCAGAACATCAAGTTCGGACTCTTTATTTTTATCACCATTACTCATTTTAATATCTCGCCCAACCGCATATTTTGCAATGCTGTTTAAACCGAGGATGTAATCTTTAAAGTCATAACCATAAACAAAATGCCATGATTTTTCATTTTCTTTAAAAAAGCCGGTGACATTCCAGTTAATAAAATAAAGCTCAGGTAAAAAACCATCAGGCAAAGGGTAGGCGTCCCCAATAATTCGTTGATAACCGACACCTAAAGTGTGATTGTTCAGTTTCAATGTTTCCAACAAACCTACATTTTGGCTATCGATGTCTAAAGCATTACTATTATCTTGCGAATTAAAATATCGTAATTTTGAATGCAAGGCGATATTGTCAGCAATTGGGTATCGATGCTCCACGCCTAAATAGTGTTTATCATATAAATTTTCTAAATGCCCATAGTAATAATTGATATTAAAATCTTTATTCACATCATAAGATAAATTCAGGTAATCCAATCCATCTGAATAATGTTTTATACCTTTCTGCGTATAAGAAAATTTATAAAAATCCTCCTCATTGCGAGGAGAGTTTTTCGACACATGACCAAGTTCGACTTTAAGTTTTTCCTGAATTGGAAATTTTAAGTTCACACCTTGATAAGTCGTTAAAAGCTGACGGCTTGTGTCGATTGCGGTCATGGGTAAATTGAGCCATAACTCACCCACTCTTAATTCTGCCTGATCATATTTAAGTTTAAGTGTACCCCCATATTTTAAATAGTCTGCTGCTTGTTCTTGTTTGACTGGGTCAAAAGGCAATACGGTATCATTGACATGTTTGTCATTGCTTAGACGTACTGCATATTGCATTGAACCATCAACTCCAATTTGTAGGGGATGTTCTAAAATTTCAATGGGTGTGTCATAAAATTGTGAGTGATAAAATAATGATACGCCTTGTGACCAACTCCCCGAATCTTTGACATTTTCTTGGTCAAAATTGCGATCAATATAGGCATTTTTTAAAGTTAATTTCCATTCATCTTTGGCTAGTGTTAGTTGTGTAAAAGCACAAGTATTGATGAATATGAGCGTAGTAAAAATCTTTGTAAATGGTGTATTGAATAACATAAGGCATCCTTGACTTAAGTTTATTTCCAGATGAAAGGTGATTTTTTCTGGGTTTCTTCAGCATCAGGTTCTAAAGCAATACCTGTACGGTCTTTAAAAATACAAATCGCTAAAAAAGCAATCACGGACATCACGGTTAAATATGCACTGACTAAATAAATACCGTTTACTTTGCCGATTAATGCTGCTGCAATTAATGGCGCGAACGCACCGCCAATGATTGAACCAATCGCATAAGTGATGGATATACCTGAAAAGCGAATAGAAGCAGGGAAGAGTTCAGAATAAAAGACAGCTTGTACACCATAGGTGATTCCAATACCCATTGATAACAAGGCTAGACCTGACATGATGTAGCTATAGTTGCCTGTACTGATCAGTGGGAAAAGTACCAGAGCGGTAATGATTTGAATCAATGAACCGAAAATATAAACTGGTTTACGTCCAAATTTATCTGAAAGCACTGCAGATAACCAAGTAAAGAAGGTCCAAATAACGGCAGAAATACTGATCAATGTTAAAATGATAGGACGCTCTAAATTCAGACCATTTGGATTGGTGGTAAAGCTTTGAATAAAGCCACCAGCAGTCATGTAGCCCAGCGCAGTTGTACCAGCTATCAATAATGCTGAGCTAAAAATGACTTTTTTATACTGTCCAAAAAGTTCACGGATCGGTTTCTGTGTGGTGCCTTTCTGTTTTAATTCCTCAAAAATAGGGCTTTCTTCAACAGAACGGCGAATCCAGTAGCCTAAAGCAAAGAGGAAAATACTGCATATAAATGGAATTCTCCAACCCCATGCTAAAAACTCTTCTCCTGGTGAAACATAGCCAGTCATGATCACTAAAACCAGTGATGCCAGTAATAAACCAAGTGGAACACCGAGTTGTGGGAATGAGCTAAATAATCCACGTTTGTGGGTTGGTGCATGTTCAACGGCCATCAATACAGCGCCGCCCCATTCACCGCCTGCGGAAATTCCTTGTAAAATACGCAGTAAAATTAAAATGATAGGCGCAATGATACCCACGCTGTCGTAAGTGGGTAATAAGCCAATCAGAGTTGTGGTTCCACCCATCATGATTAACGTAGCGGCTAGAACGGTTTTACGTCCAAACTTATCGCCAAAATAACCTGCGATAAATGCGCCAAAAGGCCGAAAAATAAAACTAATACCTACAGATGCAAAAACCAACAGGGTGGCAAAGGCCGGACCTGCGGGTTTAAAAAACAGTTGATTAAAAACTAAGCCTGCTACAGCGGCATAAATAAAATAGTCATACCACTCTATTGTGGTCCCAACAATCGTTGCTATCGCAATTTTGCGAGTACGTGATGCCGATGAAGTGGGAAGTGCAAGCGTCGAGCCGTGCAATTCTGCTTGAGAGTTTTCCATAGCTTTTCCTTTTTGTATTTCACTTATGCTTCAATCTATTCTTGGTTTTTTGATTGAAACAAAATCCTTGTCGTATTGACTCATCATGAATCAATCGAATAATTATGCTTGAATATTTTTTAAATGGATACACTATTTTTAAAATAAAATAAAAATGGTATCTTTTTAATTTAAATTGGTAATGTTTTGAATTTTAAATAATGATATTAAAATATTTTAAATCAAATGATTATAATTTTTATCGATGTATTGGTTTTAATTTTTATTTGTAATTCGATACTAAAATTAATTAAATTATAATTTTTTGGTATCTTTTAATGTCTTTTATTAAGTCTTTTGCAACAGGAAAACCCAAATAAACTGATTTGGGTAAATATGATTTTGCAGACGAAGTTGAATCAGGTTTTGTATAAACCCTTATAAGTTATAACTTCACTCAGTCATCCAATCGATTAAGCTGTAATGTGTACTGTCGTGTTATCAATCAACGTTGTATCCGTGTGAGCAATCACCTCATCTAAAGTTATTTTGGTCGCGTGTTTAATTCCATGAATTTCATCTTTATTTAGGCAAATACATCATCACGACCAACAATGTGATTTATTAATGCCGAGATCGCTAACTGAAATTGCATCTGTTCAGTATTTATTCTGAGATAATTTATTCTAGGATATGTTTGAAAAACTCTCCTAAATTGCTACAAAATGACTGAGGCTAACTTTGGAAATTTAGGAGAGCTTATTCAATAAAAATTATTTTTAAACAAACGCTTAATTAGTCGCGATTGACTAAGGTTAAAATATCGTAAGTGGCAACTAGTTCATATCGTTGGTTTTTTACTTTAATGTCCCAAACAACAACGCCGTGGGCTTTTTGGCTTGGGTCTTGTAAAGGCTTCGGGGTTTTTTGTTTACAGGTTAATTCGACTTGAATGGTATCTCCGATTTTAACAGGCTCTACAAAACGTAAATTGTCCATCCCATAGTTTGCAATCACTGGACCTGGTGCTGCATCTACAAATAACCCCGCAGCGGCGGATACGATAAAATAGCCATGCGCAACACGATCACCAAATATTGAGTCAGCCGCAGCAATTTTGTCCATATGTGCATAGAAGTGATCGCCACTTAAGCCAGCAAAATTGACAATATCAGCTTCTGTCACAGTGCGGCGAGCAGTCAATAGGCGTTCACCGATACGTAATTCATCAAATGATTTTTTAAAGGGATGAACTCGATCTTCAAAAACCTCTGAACCAATGGTCCAACTATGACCAATTTGTGTCATGGCTTTGGGTGAACCTTGGATTGCTGTGCGTTGCATATAATGTTTTACCGCACGTAAACCACCTAATTCCTCACCACCACCAGCACGACCTGGACCGCCATGAACTAAGTAAGGAAGAGGCGAACCATGACCTGTACTTTCTTTGGCATTTTCACTATCTAGGATATGTACACGACCATGCCAAGGTGCAATTTTGGCAATGATCTGCTCTACATTTTCATCCGCATTGCGCACCACAGAAGCAACTAAACTACCTTCTCCTCGTGCAACTAAATCAGCCAGCTCTTGAAGGTTTGCATAAGGCATTAAAGTAACAACTGGACCAAAAGCTTCTATTTGATGAATGGTCGTGGCTTGGCTTGGATTTTTACAGACTAAAACAGTCGGTGGATAAAATGCACCTTGTTCAGGATTTTCAGCTTGAATGGTGAAATCTTGACGGAGGTGGCTACCAAATACAATTTCAGCCTCTTGATTGAGTTGCTCTACTTTTTCTGCCACATCATGTTTTTGTTTTACACTGGCTAATGCCCCCATGGTGACATTTTCACGTTCAGGGTTGCCCACGACCACATTTTTTAATTTTGCGATTAACCGTGTTTGTACTGTTTCAAGTAGTTCTACGGGAACAAAAGCACGACGGATTGCAGTACATTTTTGCCCGGCTTTTGTGGTCATTTCACGGAAAACTTCTCGTACAAATAGATCGATTGTTTCCGTAGATGTGTGTTGAGTCAAAATAGCACTATTGACAGAATCTGCTTCCATGGTAAATGGAATTGAATAATGATTTAAATGCGGCGTTGTGCGTAATTTTTGCCCAGTGGATGCAGAACCAGTAAACGTCACTGTGTCTTGAGGGTTTAAATATTCAAATAAATCATAAGTTTGACCACAGATAAGCTGTAATGCACCTTCTGCTAAGATGCCGCTAGCCAAAATGTCTTTGACAACAGCGTGGGTCAATTCTGCGCCTTCCGTGGCCGGTTTAACGATACATGGCACACCTGCCAATAATGTAGGGGCAATTTTTTCTAACATTCCCCAAATTGGAAAATTAAAAGCATCAATATGCACAGCGACACCAGCCTTTGGGCTAAGAATATGCTTTGCACCAAAGGTACCGTTTTTAGACAGCGGAATCCAAGCATCTTCAACCAAGGCGGTTTCATCGCTGAGTTCACGACGAACTAAACTTGAATAGGCGAATAAAGTTCCGATCCCACCCTCGATATCAATCCAAGCATCTTTACGGGTACAACCTGTTGCTTTGGCAAGTTCATAATAGCTTTCTTTGCGTTCCAGCAAATATTGAGCGACTTGTTTTAATGCATTGGCACGTTGATGGAAAGTCAGTGATGCAAGTGCAGCACCTTTTTGTTTTGCATAATCAACAATGGCTTGCGTGTCGATTCCTTGACTACTCACTTGATAAATGGCTTCACCTGTTATCGCATGATAGACAGTACGGAAGTCTTGTTGAGCGAAATATTCTTGTCCATAAACCAAAGAGCTTAATGTTTTAATCGCAGGCTGCGTGGTTGATTTTGTGGTCATTTCATCGGGTTCCGTATGGGGTATTGCCGTATTTAAATCAAGCATTACTCAAACTCCTTTTGTGATACGTTTTAGATGGTTTTCTATTTTTAATGACTCATAATTTGTCTTTTAAATTTTAGAATGTCAAATTTTTTTAGCTAAATATTGTGATATTAAAAATATAATAAAAATAATTTTAATTAAAACAATTGTTTGCAAAAGTAAATTTTAAAATAATTATGATACATAAAAATATGTATTGATTTTTTATTTGTATCGTTTTAATTTAAATGGCATAACACTTGGGATAAGTGAGGACACAATGAATAATCATCAAAAAGATTTCGATCAATCTCTCGAAAAGGATATTTCGATTGAGCCTAAAGATTGGATGCCAGATGCATATCGTAAAACTTTAATTCGTCAGATTGGACAACATGCACACTCAGAAGTTGTGGGAATGTTACCTGAGGGCAATTGGATCACGCGTGCACCAAGCTTAAAACGTAAAGCTGTTTTACTTGCTAAAGTTCAAGATGAAGCAGGGCATGCATTGTATTTATATAGTGCGGCTGAAACCTTGGGTGCCGATCGTGATGACATGATGGATAAACTCATTGCTGGGCAGATGAAGTATTCATCAATTTTTAATTATCCAACCTTAACTTGGGCCGATGTTGCTGCCATTGGCTGGTTGGTTGATGGTGCGGCAATTGTCAATCAAGTTGCGTTATGTCGTACCTCTTATGGTCCCTATGCACGTGCCATGGTGCGTGTATGTAAAGAAGAAAGTTTCCATCAACGCCAAGGCTTTGAAGCCATGATGCAGTTGGCAAATGGGACACCTGAGCAAAAACAATTGGCACAAGATGCAGTGAATCGTTTTTGGTGGCCTGCACAAATGATGTTTGGTCCGAGTGATGACAATTCTCCAAACAGCGCGCAAAGCATGCAATGGAAAATTAAACTCTTTAGTAATGATGCACTCCGTCAAAAATTTGTGGATAACACGGTACCGCAAGTTTTACAGCTTGGTTTGACTGTGCCAGATCCTGACTTACGTTTTAATGAAGCAACAGGACATTACCGGTCTGGTGAAATTAATTGGGACGAATTTTTTGACATTCTTGCAGGTAAAGGCCCATGTAATCACGAACGTATCGAAGCACGCCGTAAAGCGTGGGAAGGTGGCAAATGGGTACGTGATACTGCTGTGGTCTATGCACAAAAAAAGCAACAACAAGCTGCTGCCAAAGTTGCTTAGTTCAGCGTTTTAGTCAAATTTAATAAGGATTTTATGATGGACAATAAAAATAACTGGTCGCTATTTGAAGTTTTTGTACGAAGTAAACAAGGTTTAAGCCATCGTCATGTGGGTAGTTTACGTGCACCAGATGCAGAAATTGCACTCCAAAATGCCCGTGATGTTTATACCCGTCGCAATGAAGGGATCAGTATTTGGGTGGTGAAATCTGAATGGATTACTTCATCTCAACCCGATGAAAAAAATGAATTTTTTGATCCAGCATTAGACAAGGTATATCGTCATCCGACGTTTTACCATATTCCAGACGGCATTGAGCATATGTAAGGGGGACGAAGATGAGTCATTCAGTATTTGCACAGTTCCTATTGCATTTGGGTGATAGCCAACTGATTTTATCGCATCGTTTGGCCGAATGGTGTGGTCATGCGCCTGAGCTAGAGCTGGATATTGCATTAGCCAATATTGGTTTGGATTTGCTAGGTCAAGCCAGAACATTGTTAAGTCTTGCCGGTGAAGAGGAAGGCTTAGGTCGTGACGAAGATCAATTGGCATTTTTCCGTAACGAACGTGAATATCGCAATTTATTGTTATGTGAACAACCCAATGGTGACTTTGCACAAACCATGGTACGCCAGTGGTTAATGGATCATTATCATCATTTGTTATTTGCTGCATTAAGCCATAGCCAACACAAAGCGTTAGCTGCATTTGCGCTGAAATCATTACGTGAAGTGAAATATCACTTACGTTTTTCTACTGCTTGGATGGAACGTTTAAGTTTAGGGACGAGCGAAGCACATGCAAAAACCCAATTAGGTTTAAACGAATTGTGGCGGTTTAGCAAAGAATTATTTGTCTTAACCACCAAAGAACAGGGCTTGGTATCAGAAGGCTTAATTCCAAATATTGAACCTTTAAAAGCGCAATGGCTGGATGTCGTAACAGTTGAACTGCAACGTTTTGAGCTTAGTTTACCTGAAACAGGGGCTTATCGTAGTGGTGCAAAACAAGGCCTGCATACCGAACATTTAGGTTTCGTTTTGGCTGAATTGCAATATATGCAACGTACTTATCCCAATATGAGTTGGTAAGTTCAGCTTTTCACAAGGAGTGAAGCACATGAATTTAATTCGACAATTTAGCGATGATTGCTGGGATATTTTACAACAGATTTCTGATCCTGAAATTCCGGTGTTATCGGTTGTGGATTTAGGCATGATTCGTGGGGTGGAGTTGAATCAGGACAATAATATTGTGGTTCGACTTACACCCACCTATAGCGGTTGCCCTGCAACAGACGTGCTGAAAGATGAAATCGTACACGCGTTTACTGCAAAAGGTTTCACACCGATTCAAGTTGTGGTGGATTTATCTGAAGCTTGGACCACCGATTGGATGAGCCAAAATGGCAAAGACAAGCTGAAAAAATATGGTATCGCACCTCCAAAAGGCGAGGCACACAGTTGTGGTACGCATGTCGCCTTAACCGATGGGATTGAATGTCCGCATTGCCACAGCATACACAGCAAATTATTAAGCGAATTTAGTTCTACTGCATGTAAAGCCTTATATCAATGCCAAGACTGCTTAGAACCATTTGACTATTTCAAATGCATTTAAGTTGAACATTGTTCAACAGTTTGAAAAGTTAAAATGAAAGAGGATTTTCACATGAGTCAATTTGTACCATTAACCATAAAATCAATTACGCCCCAAACTGAGCAGGCGATTTGTATTGCGTTTGATCTTACCCCAGAACAGCAACAGCGCTTTCAGTATCAACCAGGGCAACATTTAACCATTCGCCATTTAACAGAAAGTGGTGAAATTCGTCGTTGTTATTCGATTTGTAGCGATGTTCAAGAAGATATGAGTATCGCGATTAAAAAAATTGATCAAGGTCAATTTTCAACTTGGGCAAATGACAATTTAAAAGCCGGTGATCAACTTGAAGTAATGCCTCCGCAAGGGATTTTTTTTCAAAAAGTTGCCAAAACTGGAGGAAAGAACTACTTAGGATTTGCCGCAGGCAGTGGAATTACCCCAATTTTATCCATTATAAAAACAGTGTTATTACAGCAACAAGCTGTCAGTTTTACTCTGATTTATGGCAATCGTACTTGGAAACAAACCATGTTTGCTGAGCAAATCATGGATTTAAAGGATCGTTTTAAAGAGCGTTTTCAATTGATCAATGTCTTCTCTCGTGAAATGAATGACAGTGCTTTGTTTAATGGTCGGATTGATGCTGAAAAACTGCAATTATTATTTAAAGCAAATCTGATTCATGCTGAATTTGATCATTGTTTTGCCTGTGGTCCCAATGAAATGATGGAGGCCGTCGAAACGGTTTTACCTGAATTTGGCATTGAACGCAGCAAAATTCATACTGAACGTTTTAATACCGGGGCTGTGAAAAAAGCCACAGCACAGCACATTGGCAATCGTAATGAAGAAAAAGTCAATATTGTGCTGGATGGGCGTGAGTTGATCATTGAAGTCGCCAAAGAAGATGACAGTATTCTAGATGCTGCATTACGTGCCGGTGCTGATTTACCTTATGCATGCAAAGGTGGCGTGTGCGCAACCTGTAAATGCAAAGTACTTGAAGGTAAGGTCGAGATGGCAATTAACTATAGTCTTGAACCTGAAGAACTTGCAAAAGGTTATGTACTCAGCTGTCAAGCATTGCCGACGACTCCAAATGTGCGTTTGAGTTTTGATGAATAAAACGGAATAACATTGGAGCAGAGAGATGGATTTCTTAAAAACCAGTTTAGTGAAAACAGGCGTCATGCTTATCGAGTTAAATCGCCCAGAAAAACATAATGCGCTAAATAATGCCACCTTAAAACAACTTGTGGATGTGCTGCAAGATTTAGAGCGGGACCAAAGTATTAAAACCGTTGTGATTACCGGTAATGAAACATGTTTTGCAGCGGGTGCTGATCTAACAGAATTGGCAGCCCTTGATGTGGTGACAATCCAGCAAGATCAACGTCCGTTACTATGGAAACACATTGATGAGTTTTCAAAACCAATCATTATGGCGATCAATGGCTTTGCCTTTGGTGCAGGCTTTGAGCTCGCCTTGCATGGCGATATTGTGCTGACTGGTGAAAATGCACAATTTGCCTTACCCGAAATTGGTTTGGGTATGTTGCCTGGTGCAGGTGGTACGCAGCGTTTAGCACGTTTGGTCGGACAGCAATTGGCCATGCGTTGGGCAATGACAGGGGAACGTATTTCTGCAGCGCTTGCATTGCAACATGGCATTAGTAGCCAAATTTGCCCAAGCGCACTGACGGTGCAATATGCAATTGAACTGGCTGAAAAAATTGCCAAACAAGCGCCATTGGCAATCCATGTCATTAAACAATCGTTGAAATCCATCCATGAAGTAACTTTAAGCCAAGGCTTGAAGCAAGAACGTCAGCATTTTGTCTGGCTTACGGCAACTCAAGACCGTAAGGAAGGTATTGATGCATTTTTTGAAAAAAGAAAACCAGAATTTAGAGGTGTGTGATGGATTACCAAACCATAATTGTTGAAGAAAAAAATGCAGTCGGTTATTTAACTTTTAATCGCCCAAAGCAACTGAATAGTTTTAATGAAACGATGCATCATGAAGTATCACAAACATTAAAGGCCTGGGCCAAAGATTCAAATATTCGCGCGGTGGTGATTTCAGCCGAAGGTCGTGGTTTTTGTGCCGGGCAGGATTTAGCTGATCGAGTGGTTGATCCCAATGCAGACGCACCTGATTTGGGGGTATCGATTGAAAAATATTACAACCCATTAATCAAACTGATTACAGAAATGCAGAAACCCGTGATTTGTGCAGTAAATGGTGTGGCGGCTGGAGCAGGTGCAAATATTGCCTTGGCTTGTGACATTGTTCTTGCCGCAAAATCTGCATCATTTATTCAAGCCTTTTGTCGCTTAGGATTGGTGCCTGACTCAGGAGGCACTTGGTTTTTACCCCGTTTGGTTGGACGCGCGCAGGCAATGGGTTTGGCAATGCTGGGCGATAAAATTTCTGCTGAAAAGGCAGAGCAACTGGGCATGATTTGGCAAAGTGTTGCAGATGAACAACTCAAAGCTGAAGCGGAAAAATTGGCTAAGCATTTGGCAACACAACCCACCTATGGCTTGTCTTTAATTAAAAAAGCAATCCATGCTGCTGCTGACAATAGCCTAGATGATCAATTGATTTTAGAGCGTGACTTACAGCGTTTAGCAGGTCGTTCCAGCGATTATAAAGAAGGCGTACAAGCATTTATGCAAAAGCGTAGCCCTGAATTTAAAGGATGCTAATCATGCAACAATTCAATTTACAGCAAGCAAATGTCGCTGTTATTGGTGCAGGAACGATGGGTATCGGGATTGCTCAACTGGCTGCGATGAATGGTCATCAAACGCTGCTCTTTGACCTTGATCTCAATACAGCCAAGGCATCACTTGCACAGCTGACAGTACAACTGAATAAACGTGTACAAGCTGGAAAAATAACACAGGCCCTTGTGGACAGTGCATTGGTGAATTTAACTGTGGCGGATGATATTCAACAACTTGCGGCAGCAGGATTAATTATTGAAGCTGTAGTTGAAAATAAAGAAGTGAAACAAAGCATTTTTCAACAACTTGCTGCAATTTGCTCAGAACAGACTATTTTTGCTTCTAATACCTCCTCCATTTCAATAACTGCAATAGCGTCTGCGATTCCACAACCTGAACGTGTGATTGGATTACACTTTTTTAATCCTGCACCAGTAATGAAACTAGTTGAAATTGTACAAGGCTTAAAAACTGCCAAAGTGAATGCAGATGCTTTGTTTAATCTGATGCAGACATGGAACAAAGTACCGGTTTTAGCCAAATCTACGCCTGGTTTTATTGTGAACCGCGTGGCTCGTCCGTATTATGCTGAAGCTTTCCGTGCTTTACAGGAAAATGTGACGACGCCTGAACAGTTAGATTTCATTTTACGTGAATGTGGTCGCTTTGCGATGGGACCATGTGAGTTGATGGATTTAATTGGTCAAGATGTGAATTTTTCAGTGACACAGAGCGTTTATCAGGAATTTTTTTACGAGCCACGTTATCGTCCCTCTCTTATTCAAAAACAACTGGTAGATGCAGGTTGTTTGGGGCGTAAAAATAAACAAGGCTTCTATAATTATCATCAAGAACAACCAACACCAGTATATCGCTTACCTGAAATGACTCAGGATAGCTCACAGAACATGAATGTGAGTATCCATGGTGAATGGGCCAATCAAGCTGATTTTATTCAGCGCCTAAAAAATCAAACGACATTCAATATCAACAAAGTTGTGTCTCAACAAAATTATATTCAAATTGATGATATTGATCTCCAACTCACGCAAGGCGAATCTGCCGATATTGTTTATACACATCAAAAAGTTGTACTGATGGATTGGCATGCGGATTGGAACAAAGCTAAAGCAATTGCAGCGACTGCATCTCCAGCATGTTGCCAAGCAGATCAAGATAAAATGACACAATTCTTTGCTGCAATTGGTGTTCATGTAATTTGGACAAAAGATCATCCTGGGTTATATGTAATGCGAAGCATTGCAATGTTAGTCAATGAAGCTTGCGAGGCGGTTTTGCATGATGTCGCGACAGAACACGATATTGATGCTGCCATGAGATTTGGAGTGAATTATCCGCAAGGTCCATTCCAATGGATGACGCAAATGGGTGCACAACAGATTTTGATGATTTTAGAAAATTTACATCAAGTTTATGGTGAAGAACGCTATCGCCCAAGTCTGTATTTAAGAAAAAAAGTTGCAGCTTCAGCTTTACCCGTAAAGCAAACACAACAATTAAAACAAGCAGGATAAGGAGTAAAAAATGGAACAAGTGTTTATTTGTGATGCTATTCGTACTCCAATTGGTCGTTATGCAGGAGCTTTAAGTAGTATCCGTACAGATGATTTGGCTGCTTTGCCGATTCAATATTTAAAACAACAACATCCTACGTTGGCTTGGGATCAGTTAGATGAGCTTATCCTTGGTTGTGCCAACCAAGCTGGTGAGGATAATCGTAACGTCGCTCGAATGGCATCATTACTTGCGGGACTACCAGACTCAGTTCCTGCGATTACGGTAAACCGTTTATGTGCTTCGGGATTAGATGCGATTGGTTTGGCTGCACGTGCTATTAAGTCAGGTGAAGCACAATTTGTATTGGCAGGTGGTGTTGAGTCAATGAGTCGTGCGCCATTTGTACAGTCCAAGCCAGAAACAGCTTTTAGCCGAACGCCAAGTATTTATGATACAACTATTGGTTGGCGCTTTATCAATCCAAAATTTAAAGCAAATTTTGGGGTGGACAGCATGCCCGAAACCGCAGAAAACGTTGCTGAAAAGTATCAGATTAGCCGTGAAGATCAGGATTTATTTGCTTTCAATAGTCAGAAAAAAACGGCAACTGCGCAACTTAATGGCGTGTTTGCAGAAGAAATATGTGCTGTAGAAATAATCGATCGTAAAAAAAATCTAACACGTATAACTGAAGATGAACATCCACGCGCAGATACCTCACTGGAAAGTTTGGCAAAATTAAAAGCACCATTCCGCAAACAAGATGGTTCTGTCACAGCAGGAAATGCATCGGGTGTAAATGATGGAGCCGCTTGTGTGTTATTGACCAGTGAAGCTTTTGCAACGGCAAATCAGTTGAAACCACTTGCCAAAGTTATTGCAATGGTGAGTGCAGGTGTTGAAGCAAAATATATGGGAATTGGTCCAGTACCAGCAGTACAAAAACTGCTGAAACAGACAGGTTTAAGTCTGGATCAAATGGATGTCATTGAGCTGAATGAAGCATTTGCAGCACAATCACTTGCAGTAATGCGTGAACTAGGTCTGGATGATGATGATGCACGGGTCAATCCCAATGGCGGAGCAATTGCCTTAGGTCACCCATTGGGTATGAGTGGTACACGTTTGGTGATCACTGCAATGAAAGAATTGAAACGCCGTAATGGAAAATATGCACTATGTACGATGTGTGTGGGTGTTGGGCAAGGTGTTGCGCTTATTTTGGAAAATTTTGACGCATAACAGCCACTGCAAGACCAAACCAAGGATTTTAAGAAACAGCCAAAGGATGGCTGTTCAGGGAGTAATAATATGAATAACAATACATTGGAACATTTAGAAAAAGCATCGGTTGATGAATTACGCAATGTTCAATTTGAACGTATAAAACAAACATTGCAACATGCTTATCAAAATAGTGCCGTCTATCGTCAGAAATTTGATGAAGTTGGGGTACATCCTGATGATTTTAAAACTTTAGCAGATCTAGCTAAATTTCCATTTACCTCTAAAAAAGATTTACGCGAAAATTATCCATTTGGCATGTTTGCTGTTCCGCAACAGCAAATAGTCAGAGTACATGCCTCGTCAGGTACAACGGGGCAACCCACTGTCGTGGGATATACTCAAAAAGATATTCAAGTTTGGTCTGATGTTGTGGCGCGTTCATTACGTGCTGCAGGTTTAAGTAATCAAGATATTATTCAAGTGTCTTATGGCTATGGACTATTCACTGGTGGTCTAGGTGCGCACTATGGTGTTGAGCGCTTAGGCGCAACGGTCATTCCTATGTCAGGTGGTCAAACTGAAAAGCAAGTACAATTGATACATGACTTTAAACCCACGGCAATTATGGTGACACCATCCTATTGCTTAAATATCATTGAAGCATTGGAAAAAAGATTTGGTACTGCTAAAGAGTGCTCTATTAAAACCGGAATATTTGGTGCGGAACCGTGGACCAATGAGATGCGTAAAGAAATTGAAGATCGTTTAAGAATTGATGCACTGGATATCTATGGCCTATCTGAAGTGATGGGACCCGGTGTGGCGATGGAGTGTCTGGAGACTAAAGATGGTTTGACCATTTGGGAAGATCATTTTTATCCTGAAATTATCAACCCAGAAACAGGAGAGGTACTGGCTGATGGTGAATTGGGCGAATTAGTTTTTACCACGATTACCAAAGAAGGCATGCCTGTCATTCGTTACCGAACTCGAGATTTGACTCGTTTATTGCCAGGTACAGCAAGAACAATGCGCCGTATGGATAAAATTGTTGGGCGAAGTGATGATATGATGATTATTCGTGGTGTAAATGTGTTTCCATCTCAAATTGAAGAACAAATTTTACAAATCCCTGAATTGGTTCCTAATTATGAGATTCAAATTTGTAAACAAGGTCATCTGGATGGATTGCACATCCGTACAGAAATGCGTCAAGATATACCTCAGGAAATACACGCACAACTGTGTACTCAGCTCAAAACTAAGATCAAAACGATGGTTGGAATTACAGTAAGCATTGAAATTTTGACAGAAGGGGCATTGCCACGTTCAGAAGGTAAGGCTCAGCGTGTATTTGATTTGCGCAACAATAATCATGTTACACATCCATCAAGTACGCTTAGCCTTGGTTAATTTGAGTGTTGTTATTTGAGATTGTTAAATTAAGGTCCTATCGAACATTATGAATTCAAAATTAAAACTTGCTATAGATGATTTTATTACCAAAGAAATGTTAAGTGGAACGTCACTGATCATGACGGTTTTTGGTGACTGTGTGCATCATCACGGTGGGATTATCAGTCTTGCAAGTTTGATTCAGTTAATGAGTGTTTTCGGGCTCAATGAACGTTCGGTACGGACTGCTGTATTTAGACTGGTACAAAATGGCTGGTTAGTGTCTGAAAAGATTGGTCGTACAAGTTATTACCGTGTGACTGAAAGTAGTCTCAACGGTTTTACACTCGCAGATACTAAAATTTATAATTTTAATCATAAAGAATGGGATCAAAGTTGGGATTTGGTCTTACTCAGTTCATTAGATATTGATAATAAACAAATTTTAAAGAAAGAGTTGGAGTGGCTGGGTTTTGCCAGTATCGCAAGTAATGTAATGGCTTATCCAAGTTGCGATAAATTGAAATTACAGAATTTATTGCTCAGTCAGAACATGACAGATCAAGTGGTAATTTTTAAAGCTGAAACTTTGCAACTGTGGCAAGAATCTTATCCAACGGTAAAACGAATGGTGGAAGTTAATTGGCCAATTCTTGAGTTACATTCACGTTATGAAAAATTTATCCAAGATTTTCGAGAGTTTTTAAATCTTGTGGAAAATTCAGATGATATGGATGCCGCACAAGCATTTCAAATCCGTATTTTGCTTATTCATCAATTCCGCCGAATTTTATTAAAAGACCCAAATTTACCATTTGAATTATTACCTTCAAACTGGTTATCGCTGAATGCGAGAAACTTGAGTAGTAACCTCTATCAACTGGTTGTTTTTGCAGGGGAAGAGTACTTTATGCAGTTTGCTCGTACATCAGAAGGTTTTATGCCACCTTTACATCCTATGTTTTATAAGCGATTTGGTGGTTTAAAAGTTGAGGAAATGGGTGTTTAAACCCACTAGTTCATTTAATTATTTAAATGAGTTGGGCTTTGAAAAATATGGATTATTCACATGCCTTGTTATGCCATTGATAATGTAATTCCAGTCGTACACCCTCACGCCTTTGTACATCCAACTGCTGTATTAATTGGTGATGTTATTCTTGAAGAAGGTGTTTATATTGGCCCTTTTGCTTCGTTACGTGCTGATTTTGGACAGATTCATGTCTGTAAAAATTCCAATGTACAAGATAACTGTGTGATTCATGGCTTTCCGAAAAGTATTACCTTAATCGAAGAGTATGGGCATATCGGCCATGCTGCTATTTTACATGGCTGTACAATTGGCAAAAATGTTTTGGTTGGCATGAATAGTGTCATTCTTGATGAAGCTGAAATTGGTGAAAATACCATTATTGGGGCCAATAGCACAGTCAAAGCCAAGGCTGTTATACCCGCAAATGTGCTCGCTCTTGGAAGTCCTGCAAAAGTCGTTCGTGATTTACTAGAAAAAGAAATTGAATGGAAGCGAAATGGAACAAATGAATATATTCATCTTACACAGCGTTGTATAAATTCATTACGAGAGGTGGAACCTTTGATTTCTTTAGAGAATCGGTTGGATTTTACAAACTTTAAAGCTGAGCATAAGTTGTACTAATTTGTGGTTTAATCTTCATTGATGGCGAGTATCACAATATTGTGAATTGGATCAATGCGTACTGAATTTACAATCAGAAAATAGGTTCAACACATTGTTTTTGTCTCGTCCTAAAATAGTTTAACAATATTTCATTGAGAACCGAGTTAAGCAATGAATTCGGTTCTTGCTTTTCCACACATATCATTTTTTAGCCAATCTCTTAAAATCAGGAAAAACATCCTCTTACTGATGATTATCCAAAGCTTATGGTGGTCACGCAACAAATTGAACAAGTCAAGCTGTTGAGCAAAAGGCTGTTGTCATAGATGTCTAAGTGGTTCTTTTATTTGTTAAGATTGGGTAAAATTACTGCAAATTTAGCACTTTATAAAATGTAGATTAGGATGATGATGAACAAAATTTTAGCGATTGCCATAGGGATATTGCCAGTATTTGCACAAGCACAAAGCTTCAAATACACAAACACCGAGTCTGGTTTTAAAAATTATCAGGGACTAGCCACTTTAACAGGGAAATTTTCACGTAATTTAGACCCTGAATATTTGGATTATATGGGCGATGATATTTGCTTTGAACCTAACAAAACATCAGCTGCACTTATTCCACGCCCAAAAGGTGATACACGAGATGTATGGTTTTGCTTTAGCAACTTTGATGCAGCAAAAAAGACTTTTAAGTTACCAGACAATATTAAAAAAGATTATTGCCAATATGAGGGACAGGCAACGATTCATATTAAAGACTATCATTTATTTATAGAGGAAACTGAAGGTTTTGATTCAACTCAATTAGTTTCAGCGACCAATATTACTCCTGCAAAAGCAATAAAATGTAAAGTGCAGAATTAAGACTGTTTGAATACTGTGATGAGATTTGATAACTACAAGTAAATAGAGCTTAACTTGGTTAGCTATTCGCAAACAGAAAAGATCGCATTAATGCGATCTTTTTTTAAAACAAATACTTAATCTATTTATACTCATTTATTCTTTTTGCTGGCTTTTTTATATTCCAGATAGGCTTCTTCAGCAAATTTTCGTAATGAAGTCCCGATTGCTGCATATTGGAATTCATTTAAGTTGGCAAGCGAGGCGCGTGCAGAAGGATGTTGAACACCAAAACCTGAACCCGGAAGTAGTACTACACCTGTTTCATCAGCAACTCGGAAAAGTAATTCTGTTGGATTCTTATTTTTCATCACCCAATCAGCAAATGCGTCACCATATAGTTTCCGTGAGGTATTTTCTAAATTGACCAAGGTATAGTAATCAACGGCATTCGGATCTTGTGGGACTTCAACCCCAAGCTGTCTATAAAGCGCAGCATCACGTTCTCGAACCACAGATTTCACTGCTTTTTTATAGCTTTGACGAGAATCCATCATATTAAATAAAGCAAAAAGAACCATTTGTACTTGTTGAGGTGTGGATAATCCAGCCGTGTGATTTAAAGCAACATTACGGCTATCGGCAACAAGGCGATCAATAAACTTAATACTAGATGGATCTGTGGTGAGGGATGAGTAACGTTCTTCGAGTTCTTTCTTGTCTTTTTTAGAAAGCGCCGCAATTTTTTTATCTAAAATATTATGATTACTCAAGGCAATGACCCCAAGTCTCCAGCCAGTTGCACCAAAATATTTAGAGAAAGAATAAACCAGAATGGTATTGTCAGGGCAAATTGCAAATAAGGATTTAAAGTTATCTGCAAATGTGCCATAAACATCATCTGTTAAAATAATCAGCTCAGGACGCTTTTTAACAATATCAGCCAAAATCGCTAAACCTTCATCACTCATTTTAACCGAAGGTGGATTGCTTGGATTTACCAAGAAAAATGCTTTAATCGATGGATCTTCTAATTTGCGTAATTCTGATTCAGGGTATTGCCAACCAAGATTAGGATCAGCTTCGATGAGTACTTCTTCGAGCTGATAATCATTGAGTTTTGGAATTTCGAGATAAGGGGTAAAAATAGGCGAACCTATGGCAATACGATCACCATGTGAAATAATTTTATTTTCTTTTAATGAATTAAAAATATAAGCCATTGCAGCTGTACCGCCTTCCACTGCAAATAAATCGAGTTCCTCTTTAGGCATACCTTGTACGCCCATTTCACGTAAAACATATTCTTTAATAATCTTTTCGCTGACTCTTAGCATTCGATCTGGGACAGGATAATTACAGCCAAGTATACCTTCGACCATTTCGAGTAAGAATGCATCGGGATCAAGTCCCAATTGGTCACGAACATAAGAAATCGCTTTACCCAGAAAAACAACACCTGGCTTGTCACGATTTTCTAGGATGAAGTGGTCAAAGCGTGATTGCAATCCTTCCGCACGAGGAAATCCACCAAGTCCTTCTGGCATATAGGAAAAAGAAAATTCTGATTCAGTGGCAGAAAATAAACCCAATTGGAAAAAGGCACGCCGTGGAACAGTTGCAAGAAAGTTTGGATTTCCTCGTCCCGCATTGAGCATCATACGGTCGGTATGACTTTGTGCCAAAGCAATCAATTCATCTTTGAGTTCAAATGGGCTCAGTTTTGCGTATTTTGAATAATCAACGTTCCCCATGGGAAGTCTCCTTAATTATCTTGATGTGAATGAGTTTGAAATTTATAAAATTATTTATGCTAAACCGACAATCAGAGGGCCAAGCAAGGTTAAAAATACATTTGCGAGTGCATAGGTAATTGCAAATGGGACGGTCGGAATTGAGTTTCCAGCTTTGTCGAGTACGCCACCAAAAGCGGGATTTGCACTGCGTGAGCCAGTTAATGCTCCAGCCATTACGGCGACATTGTTATAACGGAGTACATAACGGGCAAACAGCATTGAAAGAATTAGCGGTACCAGCGTGACCACCACCCCGATCATAAACAGGGACAAGCCACTTTCTTTAATGGTTTGAATGGCCTGTAAACCTGATTGCAAACCAACAGCAGCAACAAAACCAGCAAGACCTAGATCTTTGAGAAGTTGTGAAGCGGCTAAAGGCATATTGCCGTGGACTTGGTTTCGGCTACGTAGCCAACCAAATAACAGACCTGATAACAGCGCACCGCCACCTGCACCAAGGGTTAAAGGAACATCTCCAATACGGACAACAAATAGGCCAATGACTAAACCAACAACTAAACCTGCACCATGGAAAATCCAGTCTGTTTTTAAGCTTTCGGGTAAAGCTTTACCCGCCTCTTTGACTAGGCGTTCAAGATCACTTTTAGTTCCATATACGGTGACCACATCGCCTTGACGCAGGACCGTATCATCACTTAAAGCTTGTGCTTCACTGTTACGTTTAATTGCCAGCACATAAATGCCATGCTTTAAGTAATCTGGGGTATTGGCTTTGATATCTCCAAGGGTACGGTTGGCATACTTTGAGTTTCGTAATATGACATCTGTGGTATCCATGATCATTTCCATGCCTTGTGAGGATTGCAACTCAGATCCAATAAACTCGGCAATGGAAACGATACTTGTCCTGCGACCAACGACCAGAACAACATCATCTTTCTCTAAGGTAATTTCGGGCGCAACATCAATAAATTGATCTTTGCGTTTTAATCGTTCAATGGTGACGCTCGGTACTTTTGTTTCGAGTTCGGCAATGGTGTGTCCTGATGCTTGTTTGACTTTGTAAATACGACCAACAATTTCAGGCATAGCCAATTCTTGACCAGGTGCCAGTTCAAATGCACCTTTTAACTGTTCCGCTTGCGCTTTTAAGGCATCATCATGAATTTCTCGTCCCATAAATTTTGGCAAGATATTCACACAGACAATAATTGCGCCTAGAGAACCAAAGATATAGGTCACAGCATATCCAATCGCAACATTGGCTTGAAGTTTTTGAATTTCTGCAAGTGGTAAGTCTAGACGAGAAATCGCATCGCCCGCCGTACCAATAATCGCAGATTGGGTCATCCCACCTGCAGCTAGACCTGCGGCTAAGCCTTTATCTAGATTAAAGATTTTTGCCATGACTAAGACCGTAATGAGTCCACATACAGCCATAAAAATAGCCAACAAAATTTCTTTAATGGATTGTGGTCCAAGCGATTTAAAAAACTGTGGACCACTTTCAAAACCGACTGCGTAAATAAATAAAGCAAAAAGAATTGCTTTTACACCATTGTCGATTGGTACCCCAATAAGACTTAGAATAACAGCGACAAGTAATGATCCTGCAACACCTCCAAATTGAAACTTTCCAAACTGGAATTGACCGATCCAAAATCCTATTGCTAAGGATAAAAATAATAGGATTTCAGGACTATGTTTTAATTCACCTTGTAGCCATTCAATCATTTTACGGCCCCACCTTTATTATTTAATCTATATTTGATTATGAATAGAAAGTTAATTTTTTACGTTAAATGGAAAATACTATATCAATCGAGGTTATGTAAAACATCTATATCTAAAATATATTATTTCATGGTTTTTTTATTCATTTAAATAATATGAAAAATATAGAGAATATTAAATTTTGCTTAACTAAAGAAAAATTCCAACCATTATTGAGTGCTTGGATCGCTTATTTGTTTTTTATTAAATTTTCTTGATTGGTAATTTTTTATTAAAAGTTAATTTATTTAAAAAATAAATTTAAGAAAAATAAACAAATTTTTTTGTATTTTTAAGATGTCTGTATTGTTGGTATTTTTTATTTAAGTTGTTGAAAATAATATATTATTATTTTTGATGTTGTATATTTGTTTTTTCGTTGTTAGCAAAATGTATCGTTTGGTAAACAGTATGGAAAAATATAAATATATTGTGCATTTTATTTGAAAAGTAATTAATAAATTAAAAACTTCATTATAAATGTAGGTATATATTATGAATAAAGTGTATAAACTGGTCTGGAATACTACAGTGGGAAGCTGGGTTGTTGTTTCTGAAATTGTAAAAGGTAATAAGAAATCGAAAATTAATAAAATTGTGAAAGGTTCGATGTTTTTATTATTTATTGTTAATTCAAATGCTATTTTAGCACAAGATATTAACGAGAGTTTAAATGTAAATGGTAGTTTAACTGCAACTGGAGATGTGTTTGCAAATGGTATTTCATTAATAACAGTAAATACTGATTTAAATCAAACAAAAAATGATTTAAATACTCTTGATGATCAAGTTAATAATACTTCTACGGGGTTGGTCACAAAGGTATCACAGGTTGATTTTGATAGCTTAAATAACCAAGTGAATGATTCAAGCACGGGGCTGGCGACGAAAGTGTCACAGTCGGATTTCAATAGCTTGAATAATCAGGTCAATGATGTAAACACAGGATTAAATAGCAAGGCATCTGCGACGGATTTGAATTCGCTGAAGAATCAAACTTGGAATATACAAAGCAATGGTGGGACGTCGAGCGCCGTAAAAGCTACAGATACCGTGAATTTTGTGAATGGTAAAAATATTGCTGTAACCAATGCGGGTACGGATATTTCAATTTCCACTGTGGATGATCCAGAGTTTAACTCGGTAAAAATTGGTGATACTGCAAATAATACTGTATTGACCAGTACAGCAAATGGTTTAGACCTGGGTGGCGATAAGCTCACAAATTTAGCCAACGGCAGTATTGCTACAGGATCTACAGATGCAGTGACAGGCGGGCAAGTGAATGATTTACTTTTCCAAAGTGGTCAAGGTATCAAATATTTCCACACCAACTCATCGCTTGTTGATTCACAAGCCAATGGTTTAAATTCTCTCGCTATTGGCCCTGTGGCAAAATCTGAAGGTGAGCTATCAATCGCTATCGGTCATCTCTCAAATGCTACAGGACTCAATAGTATTGCTGTCGGAAATACAGCCAATGCCATCAATGATTATTCTATTGCTTTTGGTAAAGAAACAGGTGCACTTGGCGCCAATTCAACCTCTATCGGAAATGGTGGTCAAGCGAGAGCATTGACCCCGACTTATAACGTATCCAATACGCAACTGATTGCAATCAATGGTATTCCTGTCACCGCAATGGGAACGGATCCCAGCACTATTACTGAAATTAATGGGGTTGCTGTCTCAGCAACGCAAGTGAATCAATTCCTTACAGCTTTGCAAAATGGCGCCAATATGTCTGTTGGGGATAAAAGTGTTGCATTGGGGTCTTCTGCATTAGCAGGTGGGCCTTCAAGTATTGCGATTGGGGATGCTGCGATAGCAACAGGAACGCATTCAAATGCAATTGGTCAGGGTGCAAATGCCGTGGGAACCAATGCCAATGCGATAGGAACCTCGGCATCCGCTGCGACCAATGCCAATGCGATCGGAAATTCAGTGTCTGCAAGTGGAACTGCGAGTGTCGCAATCGGAAATCAAGCGACTTCAGGAGGTGCGAGTTCAATTGCATTGGGTGATGGCGCAAAATCTAGTGTGGTTAATGGTGTTTCAATTGGTAGTGCAGCAGGAGTAGGTTCTATTGGTTCTGGTACATTTGACCGCAATGGGCATATCGCCGTTGGAGCAAACGCAGGACAAAATATTAGTGGTAACCAATCGATTGCTATAGGGGTTGGTGCGGGTAGCAATTCAACAGTCAACTCAACAAGTTCTGATTACAATATCGCTTTAGGTAGCGATGCAGGAACAAACTTATCGGGTAATCAGAATATTTCAATTGGTTTTGGCAGCAATAAAGATAGAAATGCTACCGTACAAAGCTCAGTGGCGATCGGTGCGGCAACATTTACTGAAAGTTTAGGGGTTGCAGTTGGAACACGAGCAAGTGTTGCTCAAGGTGGTGTTGCACTCGGTTATGACTCGATTGTGACGGGTACTTCAGGGGTTGCAATTGGCTTGGATTCTTTAGCAGGTCAAAGTGATGTGGCATTAGGTTCAGGAAGTATTGCGCAAAATAACTCACTTGGAAATGGTTATATCACCAATGTCTCTGGTGGTGTGGGGGGGCTTTAACATTGTTTCGGTCGGGAATAAAAATGAGCAACGTCGAATTACCAATGTTGCAGATGGTTCAGAATTGCAAGATGCGGTGACGGTCAATCAGATTAAAGCTTTACAAAATGACATTATCCGTGTGATGGGCGCAACGGATGCAAAAGGTAATCCTGCAACTATTGGAAGTAGCGGTACTTTACCTCTAATTCAAGTCAATGTTAAAGATTCTTCAGGAAATACCAGTAAGCTTCCAACAACAATTCAAGATGCTTTTGATTTACTGGGTACAGGACAAATTGGTGGCGTAGTACCTGATGCTGTGTTGTATAACTCAGACAAATCAGTTGTGAATTTAGTCGGTACTGATGGAACGATTATTCGCAACGTAAAAGGCGATGAAAATGATCTGTCCTCAGCGGTGAATTTTGGGCAATTAAAAACAGCTGTTGCGGAAGCAGGACCACAATACTTTTCAGTAAATACCACGGATATCAATAATAAAAACAATACAGGGGCAAATGGCGACAATTCTTTAGCAATTGGCCCGAGTGCCAGTACATCTTCCCTTGCAGCGGGGAGTGTTGCTTTAGGTAGTAATGTGATTGTAGCAAGAGAAAAATCAGTTGCGATTGGTGCGGGTGCGGGTTCAGTAGGGGTTTCCTCAATTTCAATCGGTGATTCTTCGATTGCCACAGGTACAAATAATATTGCGATGGGGAAAAGCGCAGAAAGCCGTGGCGAAGATAGTATTGTTATAGGGAATGGTTCTGAGGCGGACGGCACCAAGTCAAACTATGCGGTCGTTGTAGGGAGTGATGCTGAAGTTAATTCCGCAGATCAAGGGATTGCAATTGGTCGCCAAGCATTGTCTCAGGGAGATAATGCGACGGCAATTGGTTATCAGTCTAAAGCCAATGGTGCGCAGAGTGTTGCATTAGGACGCTTTGCCACAGCAACTGCTGAAGACAGTATGGCCTATGGAGATAATGCTAAAGCTTCGGGTGCGAATTCTACTGCAATAGGTTCAGATGCAAACAGTACTTCTCAAGATGGTTTGGCAATAGGCTCTCAAGCAAAAAGCTATGCAGCAAAAGCCACGGCAATTGGTCAAAACGCAGAAAGTGCGGGTGAAAATGCGATAGCGTTTGGTGTCAACAGTGTAAGTCGTGCTAAAGATGCCACTGCAATAGGCAATAATGCAACTTCAAATGGAATCAATGCGATTGCACTCGGCAAACAATCCAATGCAAATGCTCTAAATTCAATTGCGGTGGGTACGGAAACCAATGCACTTCAAGAGGATGCGGTCGCAATCGGAAATAGTGCTTCGGTGAGTGCGAAAGGCGCAACTGTATTGGGTAAGTCTGCAACAGCATCACATGAAAATGCTGTAGTTTTAGGAAATAACTCAGTTTCGGCAGCTTATGTGGCAACCAAATCAGCCACAATTAATGGCAAAACCTATAATTTTGCAGGAGCTCCCGCTGCTTCTTCTAGTGTAAGTGTCGGAGATGTCGGGGCTGAACGAACCATTGTCAATGTTGCTGCTGGGCGTATCAGTAGCTCAAGTACAGATACAATCAATGGCAGTCAATTGTATCAAACCAATCAAGCCATTACCGATTTAGCAGATACGCCATTAAGCTTTGCTGGAGACACTGGCGCGAAAGTAGAGCGTAAATTGGGTGAGCAATTAAAGCTCACTGGTGGAGCGACTGGGGTACTTACAGATGGCAATCTTGGGGTTGTAAGTAATGGTACCGATACTTTGCAATTAAAATTGGCCAAAGATGTCAACCTGACTGCTCAAGGAAGCTTAAGCGTCGGCACTTCCAAAATTACAGATGGGCAGGTGGAAATTAAAGACAGCACCAATAATAGTAATATCAGCACCTCCACTCAGACAGTGATTACTGCTGGGGCAAGCAGTAATAGCGCAAATGCCAATACCATTAACTTAAAAAATGCGAGCAATAATGTTGTGTTAAGTGGTACGACAGGTACTTTGACAGGACTAACCAATAAAACTTTAACTGAATCAGACTTTGCCAAAATGGGGCGTGCAGCAACAGAAGAACAGCTTAAGTTAGTCAATGAGGTGGCTGAAAATGCCAATAAAGGTTGGAATTTAACCACCAACAAAGACGCTACAGGCACTACAAATATTGCAGCCACAGATACAGTCGATTTTTCAAATAGTGATGGCAATCTAGCCATTGGTCACACTGGTGCAAATGTCGATCTAAAACTTGCAGAAATCGTTAATGTGGGCGGACTTCCTGGTGGGGCAAACATTGCCATTAATGGCAAAAATGGCACGATTACAGGATTAACCAATACTACCTTTGATCCAAGTAATTATTTATCTGGGCGCGCTGCAACAGAGGATCAATTGGCAACACCAATTACATTTGCTGGAGATAATGCTGGTGTGAATGTTGATCGTAGATTGGGGCAACGCTTGAGTATTGTCGGTGGTGAATCTGTTGCGAGTAATTTAACCGACAATAACATCGGTGTGGTTGCAGACAGTACCGACAATAAACTAACCATTAAACTCGCTAAAGATATTCAGCTCGATAGTGTAAATGCGAGTGGCACCGTGATCGATAGCAAAGGCTTAACTTTTGTAAACGCAAGTGGCGGTGCTGTGCCGAATTCACCAAGTGTGACCGTGACAGGAATCAATGCGGGGACCAATAAAATTACCAATGTTGCATTGGGTGATATTAGTGACAGCTCTATGGATGCTGTAAATGGTAGTCAGATTAAACAGATCATCGATAAAGGATTTAGTATTAGTGCAAATGCTGACACTGCAGCAAAAGATACGATTGGTCTCGGTGAAAATGTTGATTTTAGTGCAACCGATGGCAACATTAAAATTACCAACACAGGCAATAATGGAATGAGCTTTGGGCTTGAGCCAGTGGTCAAGATTGGACCTGCCACAGGTGGAAATCCAATAACAGTCAATGGTAATACAGGAACAATTACAGGCCTAAGCAATACAACTACATCCAGTAATGACTTTGCTACAGTCGGTCGCGCGGCCACAGAAGAACAGCTCAAACAGATGCAAACTGGGCTCAATGATGCGGGCTTTGGCTTAACGGCTGGCGACGGCAATACCATCAACAAAAAATTGGGCGAAAGTGTTGAGGTTATTGGTGCCGATAGCAATATTGCAACCAAAGTCACTGGTGGCAAAGTTGAAATAGAGCTCGCCAAAAATATTGATCTGAGCACTGCAGGCAGTTTAACGGTCGGTACCAGTAAAATTACAGATGGTAAAGTTGAATTAAAAGATGCGGGCAAATCCAATATTAGTACAGTAAATAGCACAATTGTCAGCGATGGTAGCAATAGCAGTACGCTGGGTGCAGGTAATATCAATGTCAGTAATGGCATCTATCAAACCCAAGTTGGCCCAACACAAATTGTTGTAGGTGGTGCAAATCCTGTTAGCGTGAATGGTTCAACAGGACGGGTGAGTGGTTTAAGCAATACCACTTGGGATCCAAATGCAATTTACAATCAAAAACAAGCTGCGACTGAAGAGCAATTAAAACAAGTCAGTGATGTGGCTCAGAATGCCAATCAAGGCTGGAACATCAAAACGGATGCTATTTTGGGGACAACGCAAGTCAAACCAGGCGATACGGTCGATGTCGGTTTAGCAACAGGTGAAACTAATTTAAATGTCAGTGCAAAAAATGACAGTAATGGAACGACAACCATTGATTTTAGCTTAAATAAAGACCTGAATATTGATAGCGTCACTGCGGGTACCGCAACGGACTCCACTGTACTGAATAAAGATGGTATGACCGTACAAGATGGTAGCACTCAAAGTGTGATCAGTTCTGGTGTGATCAGCGTCAAAAATACGGTCAATCAAGTTGTACTTGATGCCAATAAAGGCACTCTAGAAGGTTTAACCAATAAGACTACATCAGGTAAAGATTTTGCTACCACAGGTCGTGCAGCTACAGAAGAACAGCTTAAAGAAATCCAAACTGGACTGAATGATGCCGGTTTTGCTTTAACCGCTCAGGATGGCAATACAGTAAACAAGAAATTAGGTGAGAGCGTTGATGTGATTGGTGCTGACAGTAATATCAGTACCAAGGTGGCAGCTGGAAAAGTACAGGTTGAGTTAGCAAAAAATATTGATCTTACTTCTGCAGGAAGCTTAACGGTTGGTAAAAGCAAAATCAGCGATGGCAAAGTCGAACTGAAAGATGGCGCTAAATCGAATATCAGTACCGTCGATGGTACATTGGTGAGTGATGCAAGTAATAATAGTAGTTGGATTGGTGCAGGCAGTATCAATCTAAGCAATGGTATTTATCAAACCCAAATGGGACCAACACAAATTATTGTGGGCGGTGCAAACCCTGTAACTGTGAATGGTGCAACAGGGACTATTGGTGGGCTGACCAATAAAACATTTAATCCAAATAACTTTGTCAGTGGTCAAGCTGCGACAGAGGATCAGCTTAAAGCGGTGAGCGATCGTATTCAAACTGCAAACCAAGGTTGGAATTTGACCACCAATGGAACCAATAGTAATCCAGTCAAATCAGGCGATACGGTCGATTTTAGTAACAAAGATGGCAATATTAATATCAGTAACAATGCCAATAATGTCAGTGTCGAATTAGCCAAAGATATCCAGGTTGACAGTGTGACTGCAGGCAATACCGTAATCAATAATGATGGTCTTAGCATTACTGGCGGGCCAAGTGTGACTAAAAATGGTATTGATGCTGCGGGTAATAAAGTCACCAATGTTGCAGAGGGGAGTATTGCTCAGAGCAGTAAAGATGCGGTGAATGGAAGCCAGATTCATAATATTATTGGGGATGGTGCATTCCAAGGCGGAGATGGCAATACCATTACCAACATCGGTGGGACAGGTGCAACCAACATTAATGATGCGATTAGCTCAATCAACCAAAAAGCTGGGCAACATTCTACAGTTATTGCTGGGCAGAATATGACGGTCACTGAAACAACCAATAGCCTAGGAGGTAAGGAATATAAGGTTGCAACAGCGGATGACGTAAAATTTAACACAGTTACCGCAAATACGGTTACTGCAGATAATGTCATAGCAAACACAGTCAAAGTGGGTGATGTTGCAATAGATCAAAATGGAATAAATGCTGGGGATAAAAAAATCACCAATGTTGCAGCAGGTGAAGTATCCAGTACTTCAAAAGATGCGGTTAATGGTTCACAACTCAATACATCAAACCAATACATCACAACATCTTTAGGCGGTGGCGCAAAATATGAAAATGGTCAGTTCACTCCGCCAACCTACAATGTAAATAACGGCTCATATCATAATGTGGGTGATGCTTTAGGTGCGCTTAATCAGGCTGATATTGATTTAGGTAATAAAATTACCAATCTAGGTGATCGTTTAGAGCAAGTATTTTATGACACCAATGGTCGCATAGATGATTTAGAGAAAAGAGCCAGTGCAGGGAATGCACAAGCACTTGCAACAGCAGGTTTACCTCAAGCTTATATTCCAGGCAAAAGTATGATGGCAATCAGTGGGGGGACTTACCGTGGAGAAAGTGGGTATGCGATCGGGATGTCATCAATTTCAGATAATGGTCGATGGGTGTTTAAGGTGAGTGGAAGTGGTAACTCACGTGGTGATTTTGGGGGAACTGTAGGTACTGGGATCCAATGGTAGTTTAGGGAAGCTAAGGCATTTTAGCCATGTAAACAGTGTCTTAGCTTACCATTTTTTGGATTCAAATTAACGAGAACAAGAATTTATGCGAGAGTCGACATATGAAAAATTTATTAATATTGAGTTTAATTGCCGTAACATTGAGTGCTTGTGTCACAGGAACCATTATTTCTAAAGAGGGTAAAACCGAGCAAGCGAAATGGCACAAGGTGGATGATGTCATTTTAAATAAAAAAGCGGGAACATTCCCAAATGTACAGAACTTGAATCAAGTCAGAGCAGGAATGACCAAAGATCAACTTTACGCGCTGATTGGCCGACCTCAATATGAGGATGGCTGGAGAGCAAGGGAATGGAATTATTTGTTTCATTTCACGACTGCAGACCGTACCAATGACACTATTACAACCTGTCAGTTTAAAATTTTATTTGACCAAGAAAAGATCGCAAGAAGCTTTTACTGGAATCCAATACAGCCTAAAGATGGCCTCTGTCCTCCCTCTCTTGAATTAAAGTAACAATCAGTGAGTAGATGATTGAAGGCTTTAAAATTGTATACTTTAAGCATTGAATTTTTTGCGTGTAGAAAAATTCAATTTCAAACAACAGTGTGTAAAGAGAATAAAACCACATCGATGTGAACACTTTAAATAAGCAGTCACATCGATGCGGCACATTTAAATCATATACGTTTTTATGATGATGTTTTAACACGCCATTGAGGATAGATAGAAAGGATATAGTCCTGAAATTGTTGTATCACTTTTGGATTGTTTGAACGCTTTAAATAGTCTAAAACACGATCTAAGTAAGCCTCACTGGGTTGTATCTCAAAACCTAAGTTTTGACTTAATTGAGCATAATGTTCTTTTATAAGATTGGGATTTTCTGGGATCGCTTTAATATTGACTCGCATACCTTCAAAAATATAACGCAAACCATCAAGATTACCTTTGATTGGTACAGTACCGTGATCTTCACCCTCATACTGGACATATTTATAGTTCAGTTGAGTAAAGGGCTGTTGACTTAAATATTGATTGAACTTTTTGATACCCTTGTAATGGTTGTCTAAACTGTCTGTATTTTCACTGGCACCAACTTGGGTTAAAAATAAAGTTTTATGCTGAAAATCTTGATTGTTCGCTTCCTTAAAACGTTTCAGCATGATCTCATCATCCCACCAAATACTAGGGTCATGGACAATATAGGCTTGGATATTTTGTTGACCATTGAGCATATGATTGAGTGCGGTAATACCTCCAAAAGAATGACCAATCAATATATTTAACCCATTAGTACGATATTTTTTCTCAATATCAGGCATGAGCTCTGATTCTAAAAATTTAAAAAATGCGACATTTCCGCCAGTTTTACCTTCAATTACGCGTCCTTGTTTAATTTCAGGCTTTTGCTTGGTTGGGGTTAAGTCTCGGGCACGATCTGTATTGACGATGCCCACAATGACCATTTCAGGAATCGAGGGGTAAGGTGACTTCGATAATTTTTCCACAATTCCTGTCAAATAATGAAAGTTACTTTCGCTATCTAATAGATAAATCACAGGATATTTTTGCTTGGGATATTTGCCATATGTTGCAGGGAGATAGATCTGGATTGGTCTTTTTTCATTTAGAATAGCGGAAGATATATTTTGTGTTTCTCCAATACGAATGCTGTTATCGGCAAAAGTATGTATTGAGATTTGCATGATCAACACGCCTAGCGCCAAGTAGAGAGAAGTTTTCTTCAACATGAAAAATGACCTATTCGATAACAGTGGTGTGATTAACCCAGTCGAGTAAACCTATTGATTGCTCAAGTACGGGGACTGATGATTTACAGAAAAATGAGATTAAATTCAGTTCAGGTTTAATTGTTGGCTGATAGTGCTTTTAGCAGAAACAGGTGTTTTCCAGCATCTGTTTGTATTTTTATAACTGACCAAAGTCACAGAGACGAGTACACGATTTGCTATTGGCTGAATAAGAATAGATTGGGTCATAAAATTGATTTTTATAAATATGCGAATAATAATTATTATCTTTTAAGCTGATGGTAAAAATCAATACAGATTTTTATGTTTTATAAATTTATGTTGCTTTGTACAAGTATATTTACAGACTAAAAAAATATTTGAGTTCTATTGATACGTCGGCTGCAAGATTGGCTCCCATTAAAATTTTTTCAGCGTGTTTTAAACCATACTCCTTAACTCATAGGCTGTATTTCTCAGTAAAGGCAAAACTTGCTGAATCAGCTGTTCTTCAGTGACACGATGTGTTTGTGCAATACAGTTTAATGCAGCGACGGCTTTCCCTTGTGCATTTAATACTGGAACTGCAATCGCAATAACCCCTAATTCATGTTGTTCTTTTGATAGACAATAATCTTGTTTTTGAATCTCTGCCAATACTTGATAAAACTGGACTTCATCTTGAATGGTATAAGCGGTGAGGCGTTTCAAACTATATTTATTTACCCAGTGTTTTTGTTCTTCTAAATTTAATGCTGCCAATAAAACTTTGCCTGTTGAGGTTGCGTGTGCAGGCAAACGATTGCCCAAATGCATCCCATACGGGCTGAGGCGTAAATTATCATGTTGAGGTAAGTAGCTTCGGGCAATTGGAACGACTTCATGTTCATCTAAAACCACCAGCGAAAAAGTCAGACTGGTTTGTGCGCTTAACAGATTGAGAATAGGTTGCACAACTTTAGGCAGATGTGCAGAGCTTAAATAGGAGCTCGATAAGCGTAATACTTTGTGAGTTAACCAAAAGTAGTGATCATCAGTTTCTAAATAACCTAAATATTTTAAAGTTCGTAAATATCTTCGTGCCGCTGTACGGCTCAATCCTGTGCGCTCTGCAATTTGAGTCGAATTGAGTTTTTGACGATCAACCCCAAAGGCTTCAAGCAAACTTAGTCCTTTGGCGAGTCCAGCAATGTAATCATCTTGTTTAATGGTTTCACCTGAAACTTCGTTCTCAATTAAATCGTATCTCATCGTTCATCCATTCCCGATTATAATTTTATGGCCGATATACGGTCATTGTTGCCACTATACGGCAATTATCCAGTTTTCACCATATCAAAAAGAGATCAAAAAAATTAATTTAATGGTCAGGATATGGAGAAAATGTTATGGAAAATTTAACCACACAAGTGGCGATTATTGGTTCAGGCCCAGCAGGGCTATTGCTTGGACAATTGTTGTTTAAAGCAGGTATTTCGCACGTGATCATTGAGCAACGCAGTGCTGAATATGTAGCTGCACGTATTCGAGCAGGGATACTTGAACAAGTATCGGTTGATTTATTGAAGCAAGCGGGTGTGGATGAAAATCTAAACAAGTTTGGCTTAGCGCATGATGGTATTGAAATTTTAACCAATGGCTTAAAGCATCGTGTGGATTTATCTGAGTTAACTCAGGGTAAGCAAGTTACGGTTTACGGACAAACGGAAGTCACAAAAGATTTAATGCATGCACGTGAAGCGGCAGGTTTATGCACTTACTATGAAGCAGAGAACGTGCAAATTCATGATTTTGAGCAAAACCCGTATGTTAGCTTTCAGCAAAATGGTCAATCGTACCAGCTTAGATGTGATTTTATTGCAGGCTGTGATGGCTATCATGGGGTCTGTCGTGCAAGCGTGCCACAAGATAAAATCAAAACTTTTGAAAAGATTTATCCATTCGGTTGGTTAGGTGTACTTGCAGATGTTCCACCTGTTTCAGATGAATTGATATATGTGCAGTCAGAACGTGGCTTTGCTTTATGTAGTATGCGTTCAAAAACCCGTAGCCGATATTATTTGCAAGTTCCTGTGACGGATCATGTTGATGAGTGGTCTGACCAACGATTTTGGGATGAGTTAAAAAATCGCCTTGATGAAGAAAGTTGTAAAAATTTGGTTACAGGTACTTCAATTGAAAAAAGTATTGCACCTTTACGCAGTTTTGTGACAGAACCAATGCGATTTGGGAAACTATTTTTAGCAGGAGATGCCGCACATATCGTTCCGCCGACAGGAGCAAAAGGTTTAAATTTAGCTGCATCTGATATCGCTTATTTGTCAAATGCCTTAATTGAATTTTTTCTCAATGGTTCAGAACAAGGCATTGAGGAATATTCTGAAAAATGCTTAAAACGTGTGTGGAAAGCAGAACGTTTTTCATGGTGGATGACGCATTTACTACATCGTTTTGAAACGGAAAGTGAGTTTGATCATAAAATTAAGCAGGCTGAATTGAGTTATATTTTAGATTCACATGCGGGTTTAACCACATTGGCTGAAAACTATGTGGGTTTACCTTATGAAATTAAAACATTTAATGAGATGCAGGGTAGTCGTTCAGACTTGCTTAGTCATTAATTTTGAAAAATAGAAAGTTACCTATTTTGAGCAAGGTTTTTAAATCTTAATTAAATATAGGTGACTTTTTTGTTGCTAACCAAATTAAACGCAAAATAAAAAGCTTGATCTTCATGTTTATGATTAAGCTAAATTTAAAATGATATGGCTTTATTTAAAGTTTTTTTTTAAAGTATTTTAAGCAACTTTTTGATAAACAATGAAAAGATATAGTTAAGAAAAGGATACTAAGATTAGAAAAAAGTAGTGTGATTGTTCATAAATAATGCGATAAAAAATACTGGAATTTTGAGATTTAAAAAACAAATGGCTCTGGATGTTACAAATTATTTTATAAAAATAAATACTTAGGAATGAGAAAATACCAAGAATTGGGTATTTTTTTACCAATTGGAAAATAATAATTTATTTACTCCATAACTCAAAGAGTAATTAAAATGACTAATTTAAATATTTTAAGTATTGATCAAAATGAAGAGTACATTGTGGTTTCCCTTAAAAATAATGAGGGTAAAAGCTATGAGGTTGGCTATCCAAAATCTGCAGGATATAGCTTAGAACTAGTGACAAATACATTGAATAAAAAGCAAATTGATAAAGTTGAAGGAAGCCGTTGTGAGTTGAAATGGGAAGTCAATGTAAAACCAGGTTATACATCGGATTGCGCAAAAGCATTAGGTATTGCTGAAGGTAATGTAATAGGCGGTATCAGTAAGATATATCAATGCCGCATACAATTTCGTAATACAAAAGGTTGGGGATTTACATTTTATGATTTAAGTGGTGATGACTATAGTTGTTCAACCGTTTTAAATGGATGGCACTATATTGATTATAATTCTAGCGAGCCTACAATCATCGCTGTTGACTAATAGAATTGTTATTCTATGTAATTGATATATTAAAGATTTGATAAAAAAGCACACGCGTTGCTTTTTTATCAAAGAACTGCATCAATTGAGAGGGTATCAATAGTTATAGTTAAGGTTGAATTTAATATTAAGTAGGTTTTATGCCTGTAATGTAACTTCGTAAACCAAAACATTAGCTTCAAACCAAATAGATTCAAATCGAAAATTTGTTTTCATTTTATAGATGAACTTGTTAGCATCAAAGGGTATTTTTGATAGCGTGTGACAGTGAATGTCTTCAGGTCAACAAGTTTTAATTAAACTTAGAAAAATGATTATTGCTGGGGAGCTAGAGGGCGGTGCCAGAGTGGCAGAGATCCCAACGGCTGAGTTGCTTGGGGTGTCCAGACAGCCTGTGCGTATGGCATTTCGTTTGCTTGAGCAAGAAGGTTTATTGATTAAAAATCCGACTCGAGGTTATACGGTTCGAGAAATTTCAGAAAAACTGATCAATGATGCACTTGAAGTGCGTGGCATCCTTGAAGGACTGGCTGCTAAAACCATTGCAGAACAAGGTTTGACGGAAGAACAGAAAAAAACACTACAAAATTGCATTGTCGAAACTGAAAAACTTTTTGATGGAAAAACTGAGTTTGGTGATCATGAACTGGAACGTTATCATCACTTTAATGTGATTTTTCACGATACCATTATTCAAGGTGCACAAAATGTTGCGCTGATCCAAGCCTTAGCCAAAAACAATCAGTTGCCCATGGCCTCGGCCCAAGCCATTACCTATGACCAAACTCAAGCACTTTCAGAATATCGTCGCTTACATTATGCTCATCTACAGCACTGTTCAATTTACGATGCTTTAATGCATAGACAAGCTGGACGTGCTGAAACATTGATGCGGGAACATAGTAGTGTTGTGGTTTTGGGTGAGACCTTAAGAAACGTGTTGTCTCAATAAAACCGAAATGAAAATATCAATAGACCCTAATCAGCTCTTTTAATCGAATCAAAGGGCTGTTTTTCATTAGAATTCAATCAGCAAACTTGTAGATTTTGCTCGAGAACAGCAGGGGGTAAACTGGTTATTTAATGCATGTTCTTCGTCAGTCATAAATACATCACGGTGATCTGGAATTCCTGCAAGCACACGCGTGATACAGGTTCCGCAAATACCTTGTTCACAAGAAACAGGGACATCAAAACCGTTCTCAATTAAGGCTTGGGTTGCTGTTTGATGAGGCTGTACTTCGATTCGACGGTCAGTGCCTTTGATTTCAATGGTAAACGCTGCATTGTTAGATGTCTCTGACTTTTGTGCGACAAAGTGTTCTTGATGAAGTTGTTCTGCTTGCCAGCCCATGTGTTGAGCTGACTCCATCACAAATGCCATAAAACCTGCTGGCCCACAAACATATAAATGTCTATCGGATGCGTTCTGCTCCAAGACGGACGACATATCACATTGAGTTTCTGGTTGATCTTGAATATGAAAATGAATCTGGCCTGCAAAGTGCTCGGTTAAATTTCCATAGAAAGCAATCATTTCATGACTACGAACAAAATAATGCAATTCAAATGGGATCCGCTGGGATTTAAGTCGATACGCCATTGAAAGAATCGGGGTAATGCCGATACCGCCTGCAAATAAGATTGCCTTTTGGGTATGAGGATGAATTTCAAATAAGTTACGTGGTGCGCCAATACGTAATTGATCACCTTCACGGTACTCGGTATGCATGCAACGAGAGCCACCTCTGGAATGCTCATCATGTAAAACACCAATCACATAACGATGTTTTTCACGACAACAGTTAGAAAGTGAGTATTGGCGGGTTAAGCCATTTTTGAGATGTACATCAATATGTGCACCTGCCTCAAAGCTTGGAAGGGCAGAACCATTGCTTGAAACCAATTCAAAGGCTCGAATTGATGGAGTAAGTTGATGAATTTTATCAATAACAACGTCCATGTTTATTCTCCTTTAAATCACCCGAATATTTGGAAACTTGTGTCTTGTTGTTTCAGGCGTGAGCGTACTTTCTTGTGCCAGTAATCGGTCAATCACTTTACGTGACTGTACGCCACCAGCATCGATATTCAGCATCAGTAACTGGCGATGGGGATTTCGCAAAATATTTTGTTGCTGCTGTTCCAGCATTTCTAAATCTTCGGTAAAAATTTTGCCTTGACCTTCGCGGATGAGATCGGTGAGGGTCGGGTTATCGTGTTGAAAATTACGAGCCATTCCCCAAAAATACCAATGCGAGGTTTCTGTTTCAGGGCTAATAAAATCAACCACAATCGATGACACTTTTTTATCTTTGGGGGCATGATATCCGCCATGTCCAGCATGAGCGACACCCACTTCAATGTGTACATTACTTGGAGCAACAAAGTGACAGCGTTGCCAACGATCTACAGCAACATCATCTGCTAAGTTATTACAACGAAGTGCCATTTGCCAAAATGGGGGAGCGATGACATTTTCGATATAACGTTCAGTAATGACATGATCACCATCGACCTTGGTGACAGGAAGGGCTTCATCAATTTCTTTTTGCCCAATACTGCTCGAATGAACATAGGTTTCATGGGTCAAATCCATAAGGTTGTCGACCATCAAACGATAATCACAATGGATATGGAATAAACCACCGCCATAGCTCCACTCAGGATGTTCTGCCCATTCTAGTGTTGGGAGTTTGGACTCATCAGCCAAAGCTTGATCACCAGGCCAAACCCAAATAAAACCAAACTTTTCTACAGCAGCATAGGCTTTATTGCAGGGGAAACCGTTTACGCGTTGAGCTGGCATAGAAATGGTTTTTCCCTCGCATCCCATGACTAAACCATGATAACCACAAACTAAATTACCATCTTCAACATAGCCTAATGATAAAGGGGCGCCACGATGTGGACAAAAATCTTCAACAGCAGCGACTTTATTTTCTTTGCCGCGATAGAAAACAATTTTTTCACCACAGATGGTGCGACCAAGCGGCTTGTCTTGGATATCTTCAGGATAGCAAGCAACATACCATGCATTTTTTATAAACATTTGTGATGACTCCTTATCACTTATTGGATCCAATTTATATCAACACAAGTAAACGGTCAATCCATAAAATGATCATTTTTGATCATTAAATTCTTTGATTTAGGCTTATTTGTTTTGTGTTTATCGATATTTTACTGTTTTTATTTAAAAAATATCTCTACGAGATTTATGTGGTTGTTTGTGCTTTTATTTATATTTTTGGATCCAATTCGTATTTTTGTTGAATACCTATCACGTTGCGAAAACTGAAATATTTAAAAATAAGGGGGTGGACTTTTTTAATATCCTCAATAAGGTCACTTACTTAGAAGAGGTTAAATGAACTAAATGGATCCATTTTAGTGTAATTTTCAAATATGTATATTCGTTTTTCATTCTTTTAATTTAAATATATTGAGGTAAATCATATGTTTTATAGGTTTTAATCTAATTTTGAAAATATTTTTTAATAATGCTATTGATTTTTTGGATCCAATTAATCAAGATGAAATAGAGCAGGACGCTCCAAAAAAATATTCTTGTTCAAAAACGAGTTTTAAAAATTAAATTATTCCTCTAGGTAATTATGGATACGGATATGCATAACCACCCAACGACGCAGTTCAGTAATGTCGTGTGTATATCCTATCCAGATTGGGAGATACACAAATGGAAAGAGATGTGCTTGGTGAGATAAGTCAAAATAAGATGAGCCGCTATCAATGGTTTGTGATTTTGATTTGTGTTTTCCTCAATATTATTGATGGTTTTGATGTCATGGTTATGGCATTTACCGCACCTTCAGTTTCAGCGGATTGGTCGCTTTCTGGTGCTCAAATCGGTTTGTTATTAAGTGCTGGTCTATTTGGTATGGCTGCTGGTTCGATTTTTCTGGCACCACTTGCCGATAAAATGGGTCGCCGTTTACTGATCTTAATTTGTTTGGTGATCGCTGGAATCAGCATGCTGGCATGTGCTTTTGTCAATAGTCATAGCATGTTGGCAGTCCTTCGTTTTGTCACAGGGATTGGGGTTGGCGGTATTCTTGCCAGTAGCAATGTTTTGGCCAGTGAGTATGCTAATACGCGCTGGAGAAGTTTTGCGGTAAGTTTAATGTCTACAGGATATGGGATTGGTGCCACACTTGGTGGGATATTGTCACTGACACTGATTGAACATTTAGGCTGGCGCTCGATTTTCCTTGCAGGTGGGATCACAACTAGTGCAATGCTGTTGGTGAGTATATGGTTATTGCCTGAGTCCTTAGATTATTTGTTGGCAAAAAGACCACAACAAGCGTTAGGGCGAATGAACTCAGTATTACAGCGTATGGGCTTAACTCATCTAGATGCCTTACCTGATTATGCAAAAAGTGATGAAAAAGGTGGCGGAGATTTTGCCAAATTATTTGGTGGGCAGCAGGGTTTTCAAACATTGTGTCTATGGGCTGCTTTCTTTCTCGTAATGTTTGGCTTCTATTTTGTAATGAGTTGGACACCGAAAATTTTAATTTCAATGGGAATGTCGGCTGAACAAGGGGTTACCACAGGTATTTTAATTAGTATTGGCGGGATCTTTGGTGCAGCAATTATTGGTTTGCTAGCATCCCGTATCAAAATCTTCTATGCCTTAAGTCTATTTTTAGGACTAACTGCCGCATGTGTGTTTTTATTCGTGGCTGTCTCGGCCCAAGTGAGCGTGGCATTGATTGTTGGCCTATTACTTGGAACGCTGATTAATGGCTGTATTGCTGGTTTATATTCTATTTCACCTACAATTTACGACGCCGATATTCGTAGCCGTGGCGTAGGCTATGCCATCGGTTTTGGACGTATTGGTGCCATTTTATCACCAACTATAGCAGGCGTTTTTTTAGATAAAGGTTTAGCGCCAGCCACGCTTTATGCATATTACGGAGTGGTATTTATTTTGGCAATTGTACTTATTTTAATGTTAGGTAATGCATTTTATCGACATAAAAATGAAGCAGTCTATACGCTTAAAACAACAACTTAATCCTCTAAAAATTAAATAGTTGAGATAAAAAAATGAAAAAAACATCCTTGTGGGTGTGGGTATACTTTTGCCCATTATTTAGTGCTCTGGCGCATGCCGATTTAGTGACAGACAGCAGTGCAGAGCTAACGCTTAGAAATTTTTACTTTGACCGAGACTATAAACAAGATCCATACCCTTATACTGCTGCGCGCGATTGGGCACAAGGTATTATCTTTAATGGTCAATCGGGCTATACCGATGGAACAGTTGGTTTGGGTGTTGATGTATTGGCAATGGCTGGATTTAACTTAATTGGAGATCGAGCCGATGACTATGCACGGAGTAACTTATTACCTGTAAATGCAGATAATTCACGAGATGATTATTATGGGAAAATAGGGCTGACTGCCAAAGCAAAATTTAAGAAAAATGAGCTTTTTGTGGGGGATTTGGTTCCACGATTGCCCACGATTTTTTCTTCACCTGCGCGTTTGTTCCCTCAAACTTATCGAGGTGCTCGGTTTGTTTCCAATGAAATTCCAAAGTTACAATTGGAAGGTTTTTATGTAGACCAAGTGCGACAGCGTGATTCGATTCATTATAGTGATGTCGGTATGGACAATATCAATCGCCGTTTTGATCGAGCCGCAACAACAGATTACTTCTATAGTTTTGGTGGCGCTTATCAACTCAATGATGCATATCGAATCCGTGCTTATCAGGCTGAACTGCACGATATCTACCAACAGCAATTTTTAGGTTTCAATGGTAAACAGCCTTTAAATGAACAGTTAACTTTTTTAAGCGATGTACGATTTTTCAATAGTCAGGAGGCAGGTAGGCAGAAAATTGGTGATGTAGATAATCAGCATTTAAGTGGATTATTTGGCTTAAATTATCAAAACCATACCCTGTCTTTGGGTTATATGCAGGCCTTTGGTTCGACAGGCTTACCATTTTTGTCGGGAACAGAAAGTCCAGTGGTGCTTGATTTTATGAGCTCGGATTATTCCAATAAAGACGAGAAAGTCTATTCACTGCGTTATGAATATGATTTTAAAAATGTAAAATTAGCTGATATTTCTCTCAATGGATTGCGTTTTATGACTCGCTATGCCAAAGGGCAAGATATTGATTTACTTAGTTATGGCGATAAACGATTTAAAGAAGAATCGATGGAGCTGGATTTAGCTTATAAAATCCCAGAAGGGAAGTTAAAAGGCTTAGGCATGCGAGCACGTTTTTCTCATTACCGAAATGATATGCCAACCAATATGGTCTTTCACTCAGCCAATGAAACTCGTTTAAATATAGATTAGAGCTTTAAGTTCTAAGGGTTCTGTATTACTAAATGGTTCTTTGATATTTAAAGAACCGTTTTTTAATTTAGTCTAATGGTGAAGAGCATGGGTTTAAGTAAATTGTGATGAAAAGAATTTTTAATAAACCATCATCAAATAAATCAATGAACATTAAGGAAATGCGAGAAGATCTATTTGTTATAAAATTAGAGTATGGATTAAGTGCAATGTGATTAAGGGCATAGTCCATATTTTCGCTTCCCATTGCTGGGGATGCCCAGCTGCAAGAACTCCAAATGATCTCCGTCAAAAGCGACTGTCCAAACAACGCCATCTATATAGTAATTATCAATTTCAGGCATTCTACGTTTTGGTGTGCCAAGCTTCTTTACAATAGCTTCTCTACTGTCATTTGCTTTGAGCTCATAGGGGATTGGGCCAGAATAAAGGCCGTTTTTCTTTTCATCGCCAAATAGTCGTATTTCAAGTTGGCTAAATATAAATGTTCCCTCACTTTTGGGTGTGATTCCGCTTGCCTCGGCATCAATATCAAAAGACATCGAAAGCCCTTGTCCTTGGATTGCAATAATGGTGTCCAATGCGCGACTGATTTTTGGTCGGTTGTTTACATCATGCTGAGTCAAGAAGTCGTTAAATTCTGCATAGACACTGCTATGACCCAGAAATTTTATCAGTTCTAATGCATTCATTTTTGGTCTTTATAAATCCAACGATTTTAAACTTTCCACAATATAATAATATATGAAGCTGGGTTTATTGGTGGATTTCTCAATGAATGTGATGAGCTCATTTTAATTCATGGGATTTTTTTATTTAAGGTTAAAACTTATCAGGTCGTATTTGTTGATTTTTCCAATGCTTATTGTGTCTATTTTTTTCCATTATTTTATTCTCTTATGCTGAGGATAATTGGGACTTTACATCACTATAAGATAAAGCCACTTACCTTGCACTTAATTCAGCTAGGTAGATCGATGAATAATATAAGACTGCTGAATTTTATTAGCAGTCTTTAGAGCATGTAGTATCTAACTCGATTAGGCTAAATTGACCAATGTTTCATGTAGATAAACCCAATAATATTGACCTGATTCAACTTTGATACAAGCCGTCGATATCCGTAATGTATCAGGTTCATGGCTTTGTTGATGTTCTTGATATTGAATCCAGCAGTGGTTGTCTGCTTCAAATAAAGCACGCGTATTTAAGATTTTAATTTTTAACGCAGGTTTATTACCTATATTTTGACTAAACAAGGCATTTATTTCGGGTAAACCAATGACATTGCCTTGCGTCGTAATCATTTTAAAATTTGGATCAAAACTGGCTAAGAGTTGATTTAGGCTTTCTTTTGCATTTTGACCAGTAAATACATTTTCAATCAAAATATGTAAATCGATGACATGTTGTAATGCATTGTCCATAGGATTAGACATGGGTTTTCTCCTTAAAAATGGAAATTAATGATAAGAGACACAGCAGAGCTGCAATCATAAAAGTTTGCTGATAACGTATTAAATCATTTGCAGCAGGCAACAGACTAAAAATTGAAATAAGGACAACTGTACCTAAACTAAAAGCGACTTGTCGATTAATGTTCCACAGCACACTGCCTTGTAATAGGTCTTGGCCGTTAAAATCGATGAGGGCACTGATTTGGGCAGTATTGGCACTTAGACCACCACCCATTCCCATCAGTAGATAAGCAACAATTAAGGTACTTAAATCATTGGCATTTGAAACCCAGAACAGCAGTGAAATTCCTAAACTATGTAGCGTAATACCGATTATAAAAAGCTGCTTTTTACCGAGATGACGATAGAGAAGCCCACCACTGGTCATCGATACCAATGCACCTACTGCATAGAGCAGCATAAATAAGCCAGTCTGTTTTGCATTAAACCCAAGGTTACGTTGTAAATTAAAGATATTTAGTAAATTCACACCAGTAAAAATACCGGGTACTGCGTAATAAACGATAAATGCATTGCGTAAATTATAATTTTTTAACAATTGCAAATTAAGAATCGGATGAGCAGATCCTTTCGCGTATTTGAGATAAATCAGAAGCATTGTGATGGAAAGTAGAAAGCTACTGATCGCGAGTAAAACACTATGGTAATCGTTAAATAATGAGAAAGAGAGTAACAAACACAATAGGCTGACATTGACCATAAACAGTCCTAAAAAGTCAGGTTTCCCGGACGTTTTAGCTTTATTTTCTTTGATCCATCGCCATGCTAAAAAAGCAGTGATCACGGTAAAGGGGATATTGGCGAAAAACACCCAACGCCAAGATAAAGCATCAATAATCATGCCGCCAATCGTTGGTGAAAAGGCTGGTGCAATTAATGCAATTGCCATAATCATTGTGGAGATACGTTGCCGTTCATGGTTTGGAAACAGTGCAAATACCAATGCTTGACCGACAGGGATTAATAATCCGCCAGCCACACCCTGAACAAATCTCCAAAAAATTAAACTATGGATTGATTCACTCATGCCAATCAACCAAACGCTGACGGAAAAAAGCAGCATTGAATAACACAGCAATTTCCGATCACCCAATACGCTTGCTAACCATAAGCTCATGGGCATGATTAAAACCAAACCCAAAATATAAGCATTGCTTACCCATGCAACCATCGATGGGCTGACTGAGAAAGCTGTTGCTATATCGGGTAAGGCAATTGCAGACATGAAAATATTGATGCAATCAATAAAGAACCCAAGTAAAAACACTGTTGCTATTTTATAGCGATATGACATAGCGACCTCCAAGATGCAGGAGGGTACGATTCAGGCCTTTTATTGTCGATGCATGCGAAGTAAAATCATTGTTTAATAATTTCAAACAATCAGTGTGATTATGCAAAAAAACCTAAAACAGATTATAAGTTTTTTGCAAGTGGTTGATTCAGGATCATTTACCAAGGCAGCGGAGATTTTGGGGTTAAGTCGATCGATGGTGAGTATTGATATCAAGCATTTAGAACAGCATTTAAATGTGAGTTTGCTGATTCGTAATACGCGTAATATCGCACTGACTGAAATAGGCAAAAGCTTTTATGAGGATTTCAAACACATTCAATTGCAAATCGAAGAAGCTTTTGAGCGCAGTCAAAACTTAGCCACAAGTATCACAGGGATATTGCGTTTTTCATCGACCAATGAATTTGGACGGAAATTCATCTTACCTTTGCTGGGTGAGTTTTGCCGCCAATATCCTCAATTACAGCTACAATATTCATTTAATTCTTCCTTAGATGATTTAGTCACTGAAAAATTAGATTTGGTCATTCGGTTGGGAAACTTAAAAGACTCATCGATGCGGACACGAAAAATTGCTGAATATCCGATTTATTTGGTTGCCAGCCCTGAATTTTTAAAACGTTATCCAATCAATAGTATTGCTGATTTAGCACATGTTCCTTGGATTGGTCATCGCTTATTGAATTGGCAGGATGCGCAATATGTTTTACAAAATGATCAAGGTGAAAAACATACATTGCCTTTTGTTAGAAGTCAGTATGAATCTAATTCAGCAGAAGCGATACATCAGATGACACTTGCTTCATTGGGTGTTGCGATATCGCCAGCTTGGTTGGTCGATGAAGATATTCAGCAAAATCGTTTAACTCGGGTGTTAGCTGATTTTGATTTACCTGTGCAAAATGTCCAATTGCTCTATCCGAATACGGGAACCTTGCCTGCAAAAACTCGTGTCTTTATCGATTTTTTGGTGCAACGACTGTGTATTTAATCATGTCAAAATTGGCGCTTGCTATTGCAAATAGATAAAATGCATGGTCAATTGTTAGACTAGATTTCGCCAGATCAATTGTTTATATAAAACCAACAGGATATCATCAAAAAATATCACAACTCATCTGTATACATCTCAGTAAAATATAGCAAGATGAGCTTCGGTCTAAAAAGAATTTATAAAATGGTGTTGATGTTCTATGCGTGAGCCGTCCTCCTGTCCGCCAGTTTCTGTGTCCTTGAATCAGCAAGCATTGATTCAAAATGGTGATATTGCACCGCAAACACTGGTTGCCTGTGAGGAATGTGACACGCTCTATCATCGAATTCAGCTGACCCAAGGTGAGCGTGCTTATTGTCTCTGTTGTGGGGCTGAGCTTTATCGGCAAAGCAAACCATTTAGTGTCTTACTGGCAATGGTAACAACAGCGCTGATCGTATTTGTGATTGCCAATAGTTTCCCGATTGTTAAGGTGGAATTGCAGGGGAATGATTCCCAGACAACATTACTGGGTGCTGCATGGGCAATGTTTCATGCAGGGCAAGGGCCCGTAGGCGTGTTGATTCTTATCACGACTTTCGTGGTGCCTCTATTGGATTTATTGCTGCTGTTCTATGTCCTTTCATCAGTTCATTTTTTTAAAGTTCGGCCTCGTTATTTAGTTGCAGCATTCCGTACCTTGTTTTTATTTAGAACATGGGGAATGGTTGAGGTATTTTTGATTGGGGTATTGGTCACCTTGGTTAAACTGGTCGGTATGGTTGTGGTGATTCCAGGCGTTGCATTATGGGGATTCTCCATACTGAGTGTATTGCTGGTTTATATTGCCTCAGTAAAAGTCAAAGATCTTTGGGATGAGATCGACAGGAGACTCTCATGAAAACTGAACAGTCTCAGGCTAATTTTTCAAAATACTCAGCGAATACAGACAATAAAAATTCGCAACAATATCCAAGAGCCAAAGATTTGTCTTTGGTGCTTTGTCATTGCTGTGGAACGCTCAATAAACAGGTTCCAGAGGCTGAAACAAAACACACTTCACATTGCTTGAAATGTCATAGTGTGCTGCATCAACGTAAACCAAAGAGCTTAGACAGAACCCTTGCTTTGGTGATTGCTGCGAGTATTTTATATATTCCAGCCAATGTACTTCCGATGACTGTCACAGATTCTTTGTTAGGCAGTCAGCAAGATACGATCATGAGTGGTGTGATCTATTTTTGGCAGAATGGGGATTATTTGGTTTCTGCTGTTATTTTTATGGCCAGTATTTTTATTCCCATGTTAAAACTTTTAATTCTGTGTTTTCTGTTGATTGCAGTAAAAATGCAGTCTTCTAAACGATTGCACTTTTCACCTGAGCATTGCTCAATGCTTTATCGGATTGTTGAGTTTATCGGTCGATGGTCGATGATAGATGTTTTTGTGGTGGCTTTATTGACTGCTTTGATTCAGATTCAATCACTGGCAACTATTCTCGCTGGGCCGGGCGCGGTTGCTTTTGGTGCAGTGGTGGTTTTAACCATGTTTGCATCACTGAGTTTTGACCCGCGTATTATTTGGGATAATTATTCTGCTGCCCAGAATACGCACAACAAGAACGGGCTTTCCCTGCAAGGCTCAGATGTGATTCACGTGGATCATCCTCCCTTGAATCATGATTTATCCAATTCCAGTCAATAAAACAATGATGGGTGTGTATGTCTGAAAATAAAACCAATAACGAAAGCTCAGATCATCAGGATCCTCATGCTGTAGATGAAACGCAGCAGATTTTGCCTGAACCTGAGAAAAATAAAGGACGCTGGCGACCATCGTTGATCTGGCTGATTCCGTTTATTGCCTTGCTTATAGGTCTGTCGTTGGCAGTCAAAGCGGTATTAGATACTGGCCCGACCATTAATGTTGCTTTTAGAACGGCTGAAGGGCTGGTTGCAGGTAAGACGACTGTTCGTTTTAAACAAGTGGATATCGGTCTTGTTCGCCAAATTGATCTTGCCGATGATCATTCACATGTCATTGCCAAAATTGAACTGCGTAAGGATGCCAGTAATTTTGCTGCAAAAGACTCACGCTTCTGGGTGGTTCGCCCCCGCATCGGTGCCAGTGGTGTCTCAGGAATTGATACCTTATTGTCGGGTGCTTATATTGAGGTTGATGGCGGTAAGGCAGAACAAAAACAGGATGAGTTCACTGGCTTAGAAGTTCCTCCAGTCATCTCATCAGATGTACCGGGTAAAATCTTTTTCCTCAAAGCCAATAACCTAGGCTCACTGGATATCGGTTCTCCTATTTATTATCGTCAGATCAATGTGGGTCAAATCACGGCTTATCAGTTGGCCAAAGATGGTAAGAGTGTTGAGTTACAGACCTTTATTCAAGCACCTTATGATAAGTTTGTGACCACAGATGCGCGTTTTTGGCAGGCCAGTGGTGTCGATGTCAGCTTAAGTGCATCAGGATTTAAGCTAGATACCCAGTCTCTGGTGAGTATTATCGCTGGCGGGATTGCTTTCGGTTATCCTGAGAATTCACATGCTGCTGTTGCTTCGGATCAAAGTCGTTTTAATTTATGGGATTCTCGTACTGAAGCTTTGAAAGAGCCAGATGGCAATCCACACCGTATCATCATGTATTTTGATCAGTCTTTACGTGGCTTGTCGGCAGGTGCACCGATTGACTTTATGGGGATTGAAATTGGTAATATTCAGTCGATTAATGCGGAGTTTGATGCAAATTATACTCAGATTCGGATGCGGGCTGAGGGGGTCATTTATCCATCTCGTTTAGCCAATGGCAAAGAACTTGATCCTGATGGTGTTATTTTTAAACGCTTTATCGAAAGAGGCTGGCGTGCTCAGATGCGCACCGGAAATCTACTGACAGGGCAGAACTATATCGCCTTTGATCTATTCCCTAAAGCAAAACCAGCAAACTTAATCATCAGATCAAATGGTGTGATTGAGGTTCCAACCACACCAACCGAGTTGAAGGGATTACAAGCACAAGTATCGCAAATTGCGGATAAACTGAATAAATTCCCATTGGTGGAAATTGGGCAGGATGTACGTAAAACCCTCAATAATATGAATTCAGCGATTAGCTCTACAGATAAATTGGTGAAACAGTTGGATGGCAAAGTTGCGCCAGGACTACAGGCGACTTTGGATGATGTACGTAAAACCATGCGCTCTACTGAAACCATTCTATCCAGTGATGCGCCAATGCAACAGGATGTACGCCGTGCTTTACAGCAAATGACACGTGCTGCCGCATCTTTACAGCTAATGGCTGACTATATTGAACAACACCCAGAATCACTCATTCGTGGGAAAACGCCTGAGGTTAAGAATGCTAAATAAAAAAAATAGCTCACATTTTCTGTCCTATTTGCCGCAGTCTAGTCGAGCAGGTTGTGCTCTGTTATTGGCCGTTGTGGGTTTAACGGGCTGTTCCAGTTCGCCTACACCAAACTACTATAGCTTGACGCCAACGGTTAAACCGTTGGTGAGTTCAAATGTACGGGTGATTGAAGTACTGCCAGTGGGATTACCCGACCGTTTAAACAGGGCCCCCTTAGTCTTACAGGACAGCAGTGGTAAATCTAATGTATTGGATAATGAACGCTGGACGTCCACGTTGGGGGCAGAGTTACGTGATGGTTTGTCTGCGGGTTTGCAACAGAAATTAGGTGCTGTCGATCGTTACAGCAGTGGTATGACGGGTGGTAAAGTCTCTTACCGTATTGCAACCGACTTTTCTCGCTTTGATATTATCGAACACTCCAACACACGTTCGTTAATGGGTTCGATGAGTCGGGATATTGAGGTGGCAGTTGCTTGGATTATTAAACGTGATGATCCAGCCAGACCCTTAAATCAGCCAACAGCTACACAGAATGCAGTGTTGCCTAACCGACAACTCAGTTGTCGAATGGCATTTACCGATGCAGTTGGTGCAGATGGCAATAAAATTGTTGATATAGTCAGTGTTTCACGACAGTCATTGAGTAAGGTTGTCGAAGCGATTGCCGCTTCTGTTGTTGCGACAGAAGCCAATAAAGCTGTGGTGATGGAAGGGGTGACCTGTTCCTAAGTAGGTACTATAAAAAAGCACCCCAGTTTTAAATAAATCTGGGGTGCTGTTAATTTTGATTCAGTGTTAACAATCTAAAAAATTGAATATTCAAAATCCTTTAAATATTAAACCATCGCTGGATCACTGACAGAATCTGCACCTGTTTCAACGCGTCCTGCAAAGCGTCGATAAAACTTAGTGTCCTGAGTACAAGTTACGGCAAAATCATACCATTGCCATGTATCTTTCAGTTCCCAATGTCGTGTTGATGTTTGACCTGCTTTTACACTGATTTTTAACGCTGCGTCACTACGATAGACGACTGGGCTAATGACCAATTCAACATCTTTTGTGCCCATGTTGGTCAGGTCTAAATAAACATTACCATTGGCAATATCATAACACACTCGAATTTCAGGATTGATTTGCAGGCTTTGATTACGATTCAAATCACCTTTGAAATGGCGATGAAAACCATTTGGTCCCATTACCCAAAGATCGTATAAGCCTTGATTATCCTTTTTCACATTCCAAACATCGTCCAATGTTTTACCCGCTTCTACAATGTAACGACGTGGGACACGGCTGAGATTTAACTTATCATAGACATGAAAAACTGCGCCTTGAGTCCCTGTATTCGAGAACAAGAGTTTAACTGTTCCATCATTTTGACAACGTGCACTGGTATGTAATTCATAAGGCAATGCTTTAGATGGGCGAATACCACTGGCTTGAATTGGAAGTTGTAAATTGGTTGGAATCGGAACATTTGGTAATTTCTGCTGAGCTGAACGAAGTTGATCTGCTTGCTCACGGGTTTGTTTACCATTTAATTCTGGCAATACATCTTCATTTGGGGTTTTAAAGTTAAATGCTGAGGTTAAATCACCACAAATCGCACGACGATAAGGGCTGATATTTGTTTCTTTTACCCCAAAGCGTTGTTCTAAAAACATTAATACAGACGTATGATCAAACACTTGAGAGTTAACCACACCCCCACGACTCCACGGTGAAATTACAAAGAGTGGTACCCGGGGACCTGGTCCATAAACACCATTGTCTTTTTTAGGCTGCTTGTCTCTGTCGCTACCCAAAGGCGCGTCATGTAGATAATATTCATGCTGCATATCAGCTTGGCTGAGTGTGGATTTGCCCGCATAAGTATTGTCTGCTTGTAAGGTCGGTGCTGATGGAGACGGAACATGGTCAAAATAACCATCATTTTCATCAAAATTGATCAAGAAAACGGTTTTACTCCAAACCTCTGGCACTGCTGTTAAAGCATCTAAGATTTCTTGAATAAACCAAGAACCTTGTACTGGGCTTGATGGACCTGGATGTTCACAATAGATAGAAGGTGCATTGATCCAAGACACTTGGGGGAGTTTGCCTGTTTTGATATCATTTTTAAAAGCATCTAAAAACTCTTCGGGTTTATTGCCGGGCAGGGTGTTTGCGATACCTTTATACAATGGATTTTTAGCATTATCAGTTACGGCATCATAAGCTTTATAAGGCAATGGTTGCGCTGCTTTATTGTATGGACTATTTGGCGCACCACCACTTGAAACTGGATAGCCTGAAGCAATATTGGCTTTTTTAAAGGTACGGAATGCACCGAGCATGTTATCGCCCCATTCATCCGGCATGTTTTGATAGCAAATCCAGTTAACACCTGCTTCTTCTAAACGTTCAGCATAGGTTTTCCATGTGTAGCCGACATCAACGTTTTGGGGATCACCATCAATCCAGTCCCATTCATTATTCACAAATGCGGTACTGGTCGGTACTGCGCCATTGGTGCCCGTTAAATGAAATGAGCGGTTGGCATCTGTACCTGTGTGCATTGAACAGTGATACGCATCGCAAATGGTAAAAGCATTGGCTAAAGCAAACTGATAAGGGATTTCCTGCTCTTTAAAATAACCCATTGCATAATCAGTTTTATGGGTTGGCCAGTTTGACATACGGCCGTTGTCCCAAGCTTTTTGGCTATCCACCCAAGTATGGTTTGTACCGGGTGCACGTTGTGCATTATTACTTGATCCATCTAAATGAAAAGGCGTTAATAAGGCACCGTTACTTCGTTGTTGTTGCCATACAATACGATCATTTTGCAAAGGAATGGTTAGGCGGTCGGCAAAACCACGAACGCCTTTTAATGTACCAAAATAATGGTCAAATGAGCGGTTTTCCTGCATCAGGATAACCACATGTTCGACATCCTGAATGGTTCCTGTTTTATTATTTGCAGGAATAGCCAATGCCTTTTGAATGCTGGCTGGAAATGTAGATAAGGCAGCAGCACCAAAACTTGTTTTAAGTGTATTTGCTAAAAATTGACGACGATTAATCACAATATTTCCCTTTGGTATTTTTATGTTTATGGTGCACAACGCATTAATGGTTTTTTAGATCCATCAGGCTGTGTAGTGGCCTGATCATCATTTGAATCATTACAAGCGGTGAGTGCCAGTAAAATGGGGAAAATATAAATGTACGATAACCATCGTTTCGGTTTTTTTAACATGTGCTTCGTCCATAATAAAGATGCCCACACATTAGACAGCGCTTGTGACAGCAAGGTGTCATCTTTATGACAAATCATTGACATGACAATAGCGCTAGAAATCGAGTCAAAAATCCAGATAGAAATAGAAAATAAAACTGGGAAAGCTTAATCAGTTTTGATGGAGAGATTAAGTGTGATGTTTAACTTTAATTTTAATTGTTGCTGAGATCTAAGATATCAACTAAGCACCTTACTTTTAAAAGATTAATTTTATTAGTCATATTTTTATAGGATGAATGATTAGGCAACGTGTGAAAATGCGAAGAGTCAGAACAGCATTTAAATTTATAGCTGAGCATGCAGGATATTGCAGGAATGAATGGTTCCTGCATTTATTGACGACCGTTTATTTTAAATGTTTTTTAAGCAAAGCATCCCATCTTTGAACCAATGCTGAATATTCAGTTTTACAGCCAAGTGCTCTGCTTTTGGGTAAGTATTTTTCTTTGACCAGATACGCATATTTTTGCGAGTCAGACCCATAAACATAACATAAGAAATTTTCTGCTCTTACCCATTCAGGTGAGTGCCCCTCTGGTGTAAGTTTTCTTGAAACGGCTGGCCCTTGTTGCTCTAGCCCATAAGAGTCTGAAATAGAAATTAAATAATCTTTATCTTCATCATAAGTTGTTAGGATATAAGCAGCGACTTGATCAGCATAATCCTCTTCGAATTTATAGGGGATATCCAATGCAAGTGTATCTATCAAGGCATGGCCTGCCTCATGATACAAAGTACCAAGTGCGCTTTGAAACAGCTCATCTTCAAGTTCGGTACCTTTAGCACCTGCTTGAGAAAATAGCTCTCTTTGTTCTTCACCTAATTCATAACACATCTCTATTGTGGAAGTATCAGCATCATAGAATGCATTCACTTCACCACATTCTTTGGCAATCACCTTGATATCCTGCGGTATATTGATATAGCTGTTCATATATTCCGCAAAGTCTTCTAATAAATAATTCGCGCGCCAGAATTTTTCTTCGATCTTGGTTTGGGCATTTCTAGCGGGTTGGTAAATCGCAATAAATTTTCCTGTTTGATCTTTAGCCGCATGCTTTTTATGCTGATTTGATGATGAGAGAGTCTGTTTCTGTTGATTGATTTCAGATTGATTATTTGAGGAATCAGCGCCAGTCCCACAACCGACTATGCTAATAAGTACTAAACTGATCAAACAACTTTTTAAAGTAAGAGGGATGTTTTTGTTCATATGTTTTCTCAAAACACAAATAGGAAGAATTATTTATATGCGAATGAAAGTACTGAAAAAGCTGATTGTCTACATACATTTTGGATCATCAGTAAAGTTCTAAGATTGTTTGAAATAGATAAAATTCATGTAATTAAATCATTCATTTCAAGGTGTTCAGCCCTTAACTTATTACTTTATTATTTCATCATCATGTTATTTTGACAGCTTGGTTTTATCTTTTGTCTTTACAGTTTGTCTTTATAGGAATGATACTGTCATTTAAGGACAACCTGAAGCTTTAGCGTATTCAGACCATTGACAAGATCAGCATGGATCATTATTTTAACTCAATAAGTTCTTTTTTGGAACTTGTTATTTTAAGATAAATTCTTGAGGTGAACCATGTCTATATCAGCGGTGAAAGAAAAATCAAAGCAAAAAACACCTGCATCATTTCCAGTACGTCGCATGGATTATCAATTTCAGGATATGCCCAAGTATTGGTGTAATGATGAACCAACCTTTACCCATTACTTCACAGGTCTATCGACACTTTTTCCTGAAGGTGAATCGTACTTTGTCCGTTCAGTGCGCGCTTTACGTGAAAAAATTAAAAACAACCCACAATTAGATCGTGATATTGGTGCCTTTATTGGACAAGAAGCCATGCACTCTAAAGAACATCATGCTTTTCATGTCAGTGCACAACAATATGGTTTAGATCCTGAATCCTTAGAAAAAGTCACAGGGATCATATTAAAAGCGGTAGAACGTACTTTTCCTAAAAAATGGAATCTCTTGGTGACTGTGGGTCTGGAACATTACACCGCCGTGTTGGTGGTGGAGATGATGAAAAATGTCAATGAATTAATGACTGATACTACTATTCGTAATTTATGGTTATGGCACAGCGTTGAAGAAACCGAACATAAGGCTGTGGCTTATGACATGTATGAATACTTATATGGCAAGGGCTTAGATGCCTACATTCCTCGCGTGGCGATTTTTACATTTAGTCTTGTGCTGATCACACTATTTTCTAATGTATATCAAGTGGTGTTGATGTCGAGAGATAAACAATTATTAAACCTTAAGTCTTGGACTAAGTTTGCTGGGTTTACAGTGCAAGCCTATCGTAAGCTGGTACCACAATTTTTCTCTTATTATCAGTTTGATTTTCATCCGAATGATACTGATGAATCCGAAATTGTCGCACAAACTAAAGTAAAAATTGGTTTATCTCCTGAACAATCAACCCTTCTCCAATAAGCATTTTATTTATCAAAATAGGAAATACTGATGAATCCACTCAATATGACTGGTCTGGAAATTATGCAAGCATTCCAAAAAGGACTGGTGCCAGCGCCTGGTATTGCAAAAACTATGGGGATGGAGGAAGTCGGAGACGTTGAATATGGTCGCATTGTATTTATGGCCATTGCGGATGAACGTCATAGCAATCCATTGGGTGGGGTACATGGTGGTTTTGCCGCAACGATATTGGATTCAGTAACAGGGTGTGCCACACATACCGTCTTGGCTGTGGGTGAGGGCTATGGAACTACTGATCTTGCGATAAAAATGTGCCGTCCGATGCCGTTTAATAAAAAGTTGATTGCTGAAGGTAAAGTCATCAACGTAGGGAAAAACTTAGTCATTTCAGAAGGCTATCTTCGAGATGAAGAAGGAAAATTGTATGCACATGCAACAGCAACCAATATGATCATCCGTCGTTGAAAGATTCTATTTCTGCATTATGGTTTTGGACTAGAATTTTTGGATCAGGGCTTTAAATCAGAGCTTTGAAGTATTAAGTGCTGATCCTGTGATGTAGCTCATCGAATGTCAATCGACCCAAAGTTAAGCTGAGAATATAAAATGAATTCAGTTGTATTACATCAATGGGAAATCTCTCCTTTTTGCCAAAAAGTTGCCAGAATGTTGCAATTTAAAGGGATCGCTTATAAGACTGTGGATTATAACGGTGTACTGGGTGCAAAAGTGCCAATGCTCAGTAAAGCAGGCAAGGTTCCTGTTCTAGATATTGATGGTCAACGTATTCAGGACAGTACTCGTATTGCACGTTATCTTGATGATGCTTACCCAGACTTACCACGTTTATATCCTGAAGATCCTTTACAAAAGGCCTATGTTGAGCTTTGGGAAGATTGGTCAGACGAGTTGTTATATTTCTATGAGGTGCACTTTCGTGTCAGTGATGCTGATGCCTTAGATCATGCGGTTGAAATGAGTGCAAAAGGTCGCCCCAAACATGAAATATATCTGTTAAAACCCTTGCTCAAAGCAACATTAAACCTGCAACTTAAAATGCAAGGTACAGGTCGTATGGCTAAGCAGGATATTGAAGCGGAATTTACTCGTCATTTAGAGCGTATCGAATTGGTGTTGGCGCAAACAGGATGGCTGGTTGGCGAGGTTAAAACACTGGCTGATATTGCAGTAGGTTCGCAGCTTTTAGAGATTGTCCGCACCAGTAAAATTTGGGGCGCTAAAATTAAAGCTTATCCTTCTATTGCTCAATGGTTAGACTTGCTATGAATACGCAGAATGCAACATCTCAAAATATAGCAACACTTCCATGTGTGGTTGTTATGGGCGTAGGTGCTGAACAAGGAATTGGAGCAGCAGTTTGTCGTCGTTTTGCTCAAGAAAAATTAAAAGTACATGTTGTGGGGCGTACTTTAGCGAAAGTGCAAGCCGTGGCTGATTCGATCAATGCGCAGGGTGGACATGCCGTAGCACATGCTTTGGATGCTGAAAATGAACAACAAGTACAGGCTTTTTTTGCGGAGAGGAATGCGCAAAAGGAGCATCTCGTCGCTGTTATTCATAATGTGGGGGGCAATATTCCCTCAATTTTTTTAAAGACCTCTCTTCAGTTTTTTACTCAAATGTGGCGTTCTACTTTTTTATCGGCTTTTTTAGTGTCGCAACAAGCCTTAAAAATCTTTGAACAACAGCAATATGGCACACTGATTTTTACCGGGGCAAGTGCATCTCTTCGTGGTAAACCTTTTTTTGCGGCATTTACCATGGGCAAATCCGCATTACGTAATTATGCGATGCATCTCGCCCAGATGTATAAGCCTCAAAACATCCATGTTGCACATATTATTGTTGATGGCATGGTCGATGGTGATCGTGTCAATAAGGCGGTATTTGGTTTAGGACGCTTACTGAGACTTACACGAGGCACAGGTGGTTTAAATATCCAAGCGATTGCTGAAAATTATTGGATGCTTTATCAACAAAAGCGTGATTTATGGACCCATGAGCTGGATTTACGTCCTTATCAGGAGAAATTCTAATATGTACAATTTAATTCCTCCATTGCTGAGAAAAAAATCCAAACTACAGGGCTGTATCGTTGTAATTGGCAATGAAACTCACTCGCTCAGCCAGCTTTTTGTGGATCAAGCACACAACAGCACAATGCCTGTATATCAAGTTCAGCATGATCCTACGCAAACTAATCTAAAGATTGAGCAACAAGATTCAGGTCTAAAGCGGGTTCGTTTGAATCTGATCAATCCGACTGCTTTAAAAAATTTAGTTGGCTATATTCAACGAACAGGGCATTCAATTGAACTGTGTATTTTCCAAGCTGATTTTTCAAAATCATTGTCGAATTCCGATGCTTCAGTCCAACAGATCGAACAGCTTTGGCAAAATACTGGTTTGGCTGCGGTAAATATTTCCCAAGCGATCATTCGACAGATGCTGATAAAGTCACAAGGAACTTTGATCTTTCTAGGAACACAGCCCAACCTGATCGCTGAAAACAATGGCTTAACTCAGAGTATGTTTGCCAGTATTCGGGCATTGGCACAATCTTTGGCAAGAGAGTTTCATCCTAAAGGCATCCATATTACCTATTGTATGTTGGAAAGTTGGGATAGTCAGAATGTTGCCTTGATGGATTCGGTTAAAAATATGTGTTGGCATCTTTATCAACAACCTGATTCAACTTGGAGTCAGGAATTGAGTGTTGGTGTATAAATGCTATGGGGATTAATGCGAGAGAGCGCTAGTTAATCATATCCATCCCAAGCAGCGTGATTCAAACTTCAAAGCAATCGATTATCCTGAAACAATCGTACAATCCATTCGATAAAAACTTTTTGTCGTGGTGAAACCAGTGTTTTTGATGGATAAAGTAAAGAAACAGGCAGGGATGGAACAGGATAGTCAGTTAAAATTTGACAAAGTGTGCCTTGCTCTAGCTCAGATAAATAACCATAACGCGGTGCTTGGATGATCCCAAAATGCTGTTTGGCTGCTGCTGCATAGGTATTTGCACCATTGACTTGAATCTTTAACGGCAACTCAAAAAACTGTGTTTTCTTGCCTGTCAGAAACTCAAGCGGCAGTGGCTTTTGTCGAGCAGAAGAATAAAATCCGACCATAAAATGTGATTGCAGATCGTCTAAGCGTTGTGGTGTGCCATATTTTTCTAAGTATTTTGGACTGGCTAATGTCACTTGTTGAATATCGCCCAGATGCCTGACAATTAACTCACTATTATTGAGCTGACCTATACGAATCACACAATCAATGCCTTCTTTTATCAGATCTACATAACGGTCGCTTTCGGTGAGTTGCAACTGTATCTGTGGAAACTCAGTTAAAAAATCATCTAATTTTGGCAGAATAAAATGCGTAGCAAAAATACCATGAACTGCGATTTTTAAAGGCCCTTGAGGTTTTGCATCAAGAAAATCATGATCAGACTCATTGATATAACCCAAGATATATTTGCAGCGCTCATAATAAATATGGCCTTCATCGGTTGCTTTTACCTGACGAGTGGTACGCAACAATAAGCGCGTATTGAGTTGGAATTCTAATTGTTTAATTGCATCGGTCAGTGTTGAACGTGGCAGATTTATGATCTGCGCAGCTTTGGTAAAACTTTGTTGTTCAACCACATTGACGAAAGCAGACATTGCATTGAGTTTATCCATACGCCATTCCAATTGTTCGATTTATTCGGATAAAGATGTCAGGTTTAACTAGATTATCTGGTTTTATCTGAACAGTATCATAGAAGCGATTAGAGGTATATTTTATTCCATGAGGTCATCACGATGCATACAACAGGTCATACACAGCAAGAAAAAGTGATTTTAATTACAGGCGCTTCTCGCGGGATTGGTGCATTTACTGCCAGCTTATTGGCACAGCAAGGCCATAAAATCATTATCAATTATGCCAGTAACGATAAAGAGGCGGAGCATGTCTTGAGTAGTATTCAAGCGTTAGGTGGAACAGCGAGTCTATTTAAAGCCAACATCAGCCATTCCAATGAAGTGACTGCATTATTTGATTATGTAATTCAAACCTATGGTCGATTGGACGTGCTGATCAACAATGCAGGGATTTTGAAATTAAGTAAGATTGAACAATTAGACGATGAAAGTATTGATCAAGTTTTAGCAATTAATATTAAAGGCCCTTTATATACCATGCGTGAAGCTGCTAAGCGACTGCAAAAGGGCGGTAAAATTATTAATTTATCCAGCAGTGTGGTGGGTATGAAGCTCGAAACTTATGGTGTTTATACTGCATCAAAAGCTGCTATTGAATCCTTAACGGCTATTTTAGCCAAAGAGTTAAGAGGAAAAAATATCACGGTAAATGCCATTGCACCTGGGCCTACGGCAACTGAACTTTTTCTTGAAGGCAAAAGTGATGAATTGATTGCTCAGTTAAGCAAAGCTGCACCTTTAGAGCGTTTAGGCACTGTAGAAGATATTGCCGCAGTGTTGGATTTCGCCGTAAATGAAGCGAGTAATTGGGTCAATGCCCAAGTCCTTCGAGTCAATGGTGGGATCGTTTAATTCCAGATGGAAAATCCTGACTCAAGGATTTAATTTGGGGCGATAGAAGATAATCACTTTATTTATCTGCTACCGCCCCAAATTCTGATGAGATCAAAGTCTGTGAGAATCAAGGCTATACAAATTATTTTTTATAGGCTTTCGCTTGGGTTAAATATTTTTCCATTTCTTCATCTGGAACCATTCCTCCTCCAGTCCCCCAGACAATATGATTAGCATTTTCCAATTGCTGTTGGCTAAAGTGATGTAGCGCGGCATAGTCTTGATGTTGATTGGTCAAAATTGGTCCAAGCATACCAGCCAACGCAGAAGGTTCTAATTTAAGCTGTTCTGCATCATTGAGCATGCCCAAAAGTACATACATGGTTTCATCAGTTAATGTATAAAAACCGTCTAATAACCTTTGCATGGCTCGACCAACAAAGCCAGATGCTCGCCCAACAGCGAGGCCATCAGCAGCGGTGATATTGTCTATACCCAGATCTTGAACTGAAATTTCATCATGTAAACCTGTTGCAACACCGAGTAACATACAAGGTGAATGGGTCGGCTCGGCAAAAATACAATGTATATGATCACCAAAGGCCATTTTTAAGCCAAATGCAACGCCACCGGGGCCTCCGCCAACACCACAAGGTAAATAAACAAATAAAGGATGTTGTTGATCAACCAAAATATTTTTTTGTTCTAATTGTTGTTTTAAACGCTGCCCAGCAACTGCATAACCTAAGAATAAGGTTTGTGAGTTTTCATCATCGATAAAAAAGCAGTTTGGATTTTCTAATGCTGCCTTTCTGCCTTGTTCTACGGCAACACCATAATCTTCAGCATATTCAACTACTGTAACATTGTGCGCACGTAACTTATCTTTCTTCCATTGACGCGCATCTGCTGACATATGCACAGTCACATCAAAGCCTAATTTTGCACTCATAATGCCAATAGAAAGGCCTAAATTGCCTGTAGAACCGACCGCAATACTGTATTGACTAAAAAACTGTTTAAACTCTGGACTATCCAGTTTTGCATAATCATCCTCAATGTTTAGGCGTTGTGCTTGAATCGCAAGTTTTTCAGCATGACAAAGCACTTCATAGATACCACCACGCGCTTTAATTGAACCCGATATTGGAAGATGGCTGTCTTTTTTAAGCCATAATTGACCATGGATCGATTGTCCAAAATACTGTTCCAACTGTTGCTGCATTTGAGGAATCGCTGCCAGTTCGGATTCTATAATACCTTGAGATGCCGCTGTTTCTGGAAAGGCTTTCATCAAATAGGGTGCAAAGCGTGTCAAACGTGCACTGGCATCATCAATATCTTTTTGGTCTAACCCGACATAGGGCAGCCCTTCTACCAGTGAGGTAAAATTGGGATTAAACCACGCCACTTCTTTGAGTGCGATAAGGTCTTTAACAATTGGATATTGGGCAATCAGCTGATTAATCTGTTGAGCGTTCATAAAATACTCCTAAAGGCTTAAATAAAATGAGAAAGCAGGAAGGTGCAGCCCAATGCGGTGAGGGAGGCAAGGAAAGTTGCAGAGGTATAGTATTTAAAGGTTTCGTTTAATGTAGCACCACAGTATTGTTTGACTAACCAAAATAGAGAGTCGGTCACAATGGTAAAACCGATGGCACCTGAACCAATCGCAATCGCCATGATTTCAGGACTAATATCCGGATAGAGCGGTAACATTGGCGCAACGATTGCAGTTGCACCCATCATTGCAACAGTGGCAGAGCCTACAGCTGCATGTAAAATCAGCGCAACCAACCAAGCAAGTAAAATTGGATGCATATGCAAGTGGGAAAGCGTAACAGCCATTGAGTCAGCTAAACCACTGGCTTTTAAAATACTGTTAAATGCACCACCAGCCCCAATGATAAATAAGATGTTGGCAATTGAAGAAAATGAGTCTTCTGTGGCTTTTAATAAGCTTCCCATCTGCATATTACGACGTAGACCAAGGGTGTAGTAGGCAACAAATACCGCAATAAACATGGCGGTGATCGGATTGCCTATAAAGCCTAAAATGTGTGAAAGCTGAGTGGATGTATGACTATTTAATTCAGCCACAGTTTTGATTAACATTAACCCGATTGGAAGAAATACCGTAAATAAGGTGATTTTTAAAGAAGGTAAGTTGTGTTCTTCTTTTAAGGTAAGCTTTGAAAATTCGACAGGTACGGGTTTAAACGGTAAACGTTGACCAACTAATTTTAAAAACAGTGGGCCACCAACCAGTGCAGCGGCTAAACCCACCATTAAGCCAAAAATAATCACGGTACCGACATCAGCCCCTAGTTTATTGGTGACATAAAGTGCGGCAGGGTGTGGCGGTACCACACAATGTACAGCCATTAATGCTGTGCATAATGGAATAGCCAATTTAAACAAAGAGGTTTTGGTATGCTGCGCTATAGAAAAAGCCAAGGGAATTAATAAAACCACACCAACTTCTACAAATAAAGTGATGCCACAAAATAGCCCAATCAACACCATGACCACATCACTGGATATCCAGTGACACCGTTGCAAAGACAGGGCGATACGTTCAGCAGCGCCAGAGATTTCCATCATTTTGCCGAGAATGGTACCCAATGCAATGACTGTAGCAAGGAAACCCAAGGTGCTTCCAATCCCATTTTCAATTGCATTGACCATATCCAGTAATGGCATTTTCATTGCTACACCGACAAAGAAGCTTGCCAGAAGTAAAGCTAAAAAGGGATGCAGTTTAAATTTTAAAATAGTGAAAATAATTAACCCGATACTGGTTAATAATATACTGACATCCACGAAATTGGTTTCCATACCATATATCTCTGTGACAAAAGTTGTTCTTTGTCTATTGAAGTTAAACCAGAGAAATCCGTCAAACGATGATATTTGATCTACGGGTTAAAATAATTCACTTGAAAAATAAATCCTAAATAAATTTTGATTTTTAAATGATTTATACGTTATTTATATGGGCATAGGACAGCAAGAAGCATGTGATCAATCATTTTGTTTCAGCAAAAAGGAAAAGGCATGACCAACGCACATAAAAATCTAACCGGTTTTCAGCTCTCAAAACTGTATACATTTGAAGTTGCGGCTAGACATGAGTCTTTTGCACTCGCCGCTGAAGAACTGTCTTTAACCCCAAGTGCGGTAAGTCACCAAATTAATTTGTTAGAAAAAGAACTTAATATCAAACTGTTTTTACGTTTGCATCGTAAAGTAAAGTTAACCACTGAAGGACAGCGGATTTTAGCTGCTTTACAATTTTCATTAGACTCGTTAAACGTTGAAATTAAGGCACTGCAAAATCAGCAACTTGTTGGCTCACTCACGATTTATGCAAGACCATCGATTGCTCAGTGTTGGTTAGTGCCCCAATTGCCTGATTTCATCCAACGCTATCCATTGATTCAACTTTCAGTTTTAACGGGCAATGAGGATGTAAATTTTCAACGTAGCGGAATTGATATTGCGCTTTATTTTGACAATCAACCGTCTTTTCAGTTGAATTATCAGTATTTAATGGACGAATATATTATCCCCGTATGTAGTCCTGCATATGCTGAAAAATTTAACCTCTACGATCATCTAGACAACTTAAAAAACTGCACATTGCTGCATGACTGCCAAGCATGGAGTAACGGCACAGGCGCAGATGAATGGAACAGTTGGACGCAGCATTTTAATGTAAATATGGATCATTCTTCAGAGATGAGTTTTGACCGATCTGATCTGGCTTTAATTGCTGCTAAAAATCACTTGGGTATTACCATGGGACGTAAAAAACTAGTAGAAAAAGACTTGGAAAGTGGTGAGCTGGTAATGCCATTTAAAAACATGTATTTAAAATGTGATCAGCACTACTATATTACATCATTGAAAAATAATGAATTACCTAAAGTTAAAGCATTTAGTGACTGGATAAAAGCACGAGCAAACTCAGAAATAGGGCATCAGTGAAAAATCCTCAACCCTAGAAAAAGCCGCAAGCCTTGAATAAAAAATAACAAAATCAATTTTATGCTAAAACCTAAAAATTAATATTTTTTGCTGTTAGAATTTTTATAATACTTGATTATTATGGTTAATAGACTTCTTTCATAAGTCCTTTTTAAAACCATAAATCAACATAAAAGCGCCCTCATCCTAGCCTTCTCCCAAAGGGAGAAGGAACTTTCAATACCAATATGATTCACTCTACATGATCATTATTTGATTTATGAAAGATCTTTAATATTTGAGTGTTTATATTTTAATAACGCCAATCAGAATAAAAAATAGACAAACCTAAATATAACGAGAAATAAAAAGGAAATAAAAAGGAAAGATGCATAAGTTTTTATATTAACAATAGGATGATTGAGGTGGAAAAGCTAAACTGAAAATGACATTTTAAAATATAAACAACAACAAAATATACGAATTTTAAGGCAGTAAGATCATCGAAAAATACAGATTCTTCCCTAAAGTCATGTTCAAACCTTTATAAAAAAGTGAAGTTTAATTATAAATATTTATTATTTTTCAATATTTTGATGGATTTTGTTGAAGGTTGAAAAGCAGATCTACTAACATTGTTATTGTAAATAAAATTGTAATTGATTATTATTCTCATTTGTTGATTGTGTGTGTATATTTGTAATCCATATTTTTACTTCTGATTTGAAGATACTGGATGACCTGAAATATACACATTTAATGATGATTAATATCATTTAATAAGATTTCTCCCTCATCAATTTAAACCCTGTTGAGCTATATGAATAGGGGTAGGATGAGGGTAATCGATATAACAAGTATCGAATTTAAATATTGATTTTTTAAATAGCAAAATGGAAAGAATTTTTTAATTCAACAAATATTCACCTCCAAGGAAACGAACATGAAAAAATTGGCGCTATGGATGACCAGTTTAACTGCAATGGCAACTGCTGGATCAGCGATTGCTGCTACAGTCGATCAATCCAATGCTTATCAACAGGCATATGCATTGTATGTGCTTTACCATCCAAATAATAAAGAGCAGAACAGTAGTACTTTAATTAAACAATATACTCAAGACTATGCCGAATTGTTTAAGGCGAATAAAAAAGTCAATCAAGTGCAGTTTGTTCAATACGAGCAAGCACGTTTAGAGCCATTACTTAAACAGCGCCGTGAAATGTCAGAAAAACAGGCGCATGTACGTTATGGCATTCTCGATAATAATAAAGACCAGAAACTGACTTTAAAGGAATTTCAGGAGACAGGTTTAAAAACCTTTAATGAGTTTGATAAAAACTTGGATGGTTTAGTAAATGTAGAAGATGCCAAATTAGCGGGCAATAGTAATGCAACGCATGATGGATTCCGCGTGAAACTACCAATTTCGATGCCGATGCCAAGTAACATCAACGAATTTATTAGCCAATATGGTCAAGGGAAAAACTATGTAACGCTTGGAGATTACCTAACAGCGCGTGACAAACAATATTTTGCAACCGATGCGAATGGTGATCATATTGTCACTGAGAAGGAATATGTGGATGAATTTATGCAACGTTTTGATGCCAATATCGCAACAGGTAAAGTCAAAATGCAGGAAACGGCAGCACAACAATTTCAAGTGATTGGCAAAGGTAAAACAACAATTCAAGCCAGTGATATTCAAAAATTTGCTAAAAATATGGATCAAGCGATCAGTCAATAAATTATAGTCAATACGTAATAAACAGTGTCTCGGTCATCTTGAGGATGATCGAGAAATTTTTTATTTAAAAGCGATAAACTTTTGATAAAATTATAATAATTTTGAATTAAATTTTGTTTAAGATTTACCATATATCCCATTAGAGTATGTTGCGTAGTCTTATAAATGAGTTGGATAAATTAAAAAATTCAATTAAAAGGGCAAACTGAGCTCTCATTTTCTTTATTTTTTTGCTAAGATATTGCTAATAATTCTCATTCTCTTTAAACATGTCTGATCCTATTAGCACGCTATATCGTCATCACCATTCTTGGTTATATCAATGGTTAAAACGTCGCCTCAACCATAGTGAAGATGCCGCTGATTTAGCCCATGATACTTTTCTGCGTATCTTAAAGCGTAAAGATGAATTGTATTTTGATCAGCCGCGTGCAATTTTGACCACTGTTGCCAAGGGAATTTTGATTAATTGGTATCAACGTAAATCGATTGAAAAAGCCTATTTAGAGGCGCTTTCAAGCAGACCTGAATATGATGAAATTACACCTGAGCAAAAAATATCGGCAATTGAATCTTTATGTTTGATTAATCAATTACTCAATCAATTGCCTGAGCGCCAGCAACAGGTCTTTATTTGGTCACAATTAGAAGGGCTGACTCAACAGGAAATTGCAACACGCTTAAATATTTCTACCCGAACCGTGATGCGTGATCTGGTTTCAGTACTGAGTCAATGTTTAGCTGTTATGGATTAATGCCTGCATGTTGCATGATCAAATTTATCAAGAAACAGCGCAATGGATCATTAAAATCCAACACGCACCATTGAATGAAACTGAACAGCTTGAATTTGAACAATGGAAACAGCAAAGTTCCCAACACCAAGCTGCATGGTCTAAAGCCGAACGCTTATTGTATAGCCTTGAGGAATTTCCCGAAGATGGGCAGCAGCTGATTCAGCAAGGCAAGAAAAATGCCCAATTTAATTTAAACAAACAACTGGTGATTGCCTGTTTACTGTGTTTTGGCAGTGTCATGCTATGGAACTCGGATTATCGCTATATATGGTTATCGGATTATCGTACTGCGGTGGGTCAGCAGAAACAGGTTGAGCTGGAAGATGGAACACAACTTCAATTAAATACCCATACGGCTTTGGACGTGCGTTATACAGCGCAACAACGTATTGTAAAATTACATTATGGCGAAATACAAATACGTACGGCCAAAGAAAAAAATCATGCTTATCGCCCATTCTTGGTCGAAACTGAATCGGCAAATCTGCAAGCGCTTGGCACTGTATTTAATGTTCAGTATTTCAACAACAGTGAAAAGCAAACCTGTCTAGGCGTCATAGAAAGCGCAGTGAAAGTCAGTTTGAACCAGTCCAAACACACTAAAATTGTCCATGCTGGTGAGCAGCTATGCTTTGATGATCGCAATTTTAAAGCATTACAAAGTTTAGATCCGAATATATTGGCATGGAAAAACCACATGGTCATGGCTTTTGAAATGCCGTTGGAAAAATTGCTTCAAGAGATTGGGCGCTATCAACACCAATATATAGATATTGCCCCTCAATTGAAGTCGTTAAAAGTTTCAGGTTCATATCCAGTCAATGACTTTGGCACCTTACAAACAGCATTGCAATTCAGCTATCCAATCAAAGTAGAACGTTATTTCGGGGATCGTGTGTTGAGTATTCAGCCGAAACCTGAAAATCAGAAAAGTAAAAATAATTAAGAAATGATGTCAGTTTTTACAGACAAGGCGGGTAATACAGTTAAACCAAACAAATTGGAGAAAATTGATGAGCACCTCATTCACACTCAACCGCCTTGCATCTCGTTTAAAAACAGAGACAGCCAGTCAACATGAATATATGCATCAATTAATGGAAAAAGCCCAAGTATTTAAAGACGTCGCACATTATGCAAAATTTACTTTGTCGCAGTATTATTTTCAAAAAAATGTCGAATATTTATTTCAACATTCCAAGGTCGCAGCCTTGATTTCTGATTTAGATATTCGTGGGCGTTCACAAGCGGCTTACTTAGATCTACAAGATCTTCAGATCGAACCAGAGCCGTTGGCCTTGGTTACTGAAACTGTCGGCTTTCCTGAAGCGCTGGGTTGGATCTATGTATCAGAAGGTTCTACGCTGGGTGCAGCATTCTTATTTAAACAAGCACAACAAAGTTTGGGGTTTTCCGCAGATTTTGCTGCGAGAAATTTAGCTGCCTATCCAGAAGGGCGGGCTAAAGTCTGGAAACACTTTATTGAGGAACTTGATCAGGCTGACTTTACTCAAGACGAGCAAGATCGCGTCATTTACGCTGCTCAACAAGCCTTTGATTATTTTGGCGCATTATTAAAAGACATTCATTCAACATGAAGAAAGTGTCTTCTGTTAGTAATCACACACAAGGCAAAGACTTAACGCTGTTAGCGTCTTTGCCAGTAACGCCATCCGCAAATTTACATTCATCTTCAGTAGTGCGTGTGATCTGCATCATCTTGGCAATTTTGTGTCTTGTTCTCGCTGTGGTGGGCATTGTATTGCCAGGGATCCCAACTTTTGATTTCCTCTTTTTAGCAACGATTTTTGCCTCAAAAGGTTCAGCAAGCTTGCATCGTTGGTTACATCAAAATCGTTATATGGCAATGTTGCTCGCACAGTATCGTGGCGGTTTTAAACAGATTTCGCGTTCACGTAAATGGATGATGACATTGAGTATTTTATTCGGTACGACAATGTTAATGGTGTCTTCACTGCATCTGCACTTAAAACTTAGCCTGCTGGTCATTTTGCTGATTGGGTTGATCTGGATTTGGACCAGACCAGAAAAAATATAAATTTTCATGTCATGTTTTAACAATTCACTGGGTAATGATTATTGAAAATGAAAATCATTCACAAGTGTGGGCGTTCCTATGAAGTTTAAAAAACAAACTCTGGCCATGTTAATACAGTGCTTTTGCATCAGTGGTGTTTATGCACAAATTACTCCCAATGTTTCAATGGCAGCGAAAAAAGCGCCAGAAAAATATTATCAAATTTCAGAGAACCAATTGGGCTATGTGTTATCAAGTTTTGCAGCACAGTCGGGTATTGCCTTAAGTTATGATGCAAATATTTTAAAAGGGCTGAAAAGTAAAGGAATTACCGGGCATTATAGTGTAAAGCAAGGCTTCGATTATTTGCTTACAGATCACCCTTTTCGGGTAGAGCAGCAAGGTTCGACTTATGTCTTAATTGCTAAATCTGGCTCAGCTAAACCGAATACAGAGAAAAACACTGCGACTGGAAATACAAGCACTCCGTTAAATAACACTTCGCTTTTCAATAATATGGACAGTGATGTTGTTACGCTTCCTCAGATTAAAGTCAATGCTGTACAACAAAAACAAAAGGTCAATACAACACAGCTGAATCGTGAACACATTAGCCGATTTAGAGGCACGGGGAATGGTGATGTGTTTTCTGATATCGCTGGTGTACAAGTCAATAGCCTGCGTAACGAAGCGGGTGCAATAGATATTGGTATCCGTGGAGTACAAGGTGAGGGACGTGTCCCTGTAATTATTGATGGTAGCCTACAATCCAGTCATACCTTTCGAGGCTATCAAGGAGAGAGTGACCGAACTTATATCGATATGGATTTGATTAGTCAGATTGAAGTCGAAAAAGGCGCATCGCGAGCGAAATTTAGTGTGGGCGGTATTGGCGGAATCGTGAAAATGCGTACACTCAGTGCAAACGATATTTTGCTGCCAAATCGTCAATCAGGTATCATGCTAAAAGGCAGTTTTTATAACAATAACAAAGCACCACAGACCTCAGATAATGAGCGTGAGCAGATGTCTTATCTGCTTCGTAATAAACTGTCCTCGAATAATTTTCAAAATGGCGCTGGCACAATCGCTGCTGCTTATCGGAATGATGTATTCGATCTGGTGGCTGCTTATAGTAAACGGGAAGTCGGTAATTACTATGCTGGAAAACATGGCATTGATTATTATGAAGCGCGAGATATTGTTGATGTTGGACCCGGTCAAGAGGTGGTAAACACCAGTTATAAAAGTGATTCAGGCATCATCAAAGCGGGTATGAATATTACAGACGAACATCGTGTTGAAGTGAATATGCGCCGCCATATGCAAAAAGCGGGTGAGGTCATGGCTTTTTATTGGAATAGATCGCAAGTGATTGATCCCAACTCTCCACCTTGGGGATATATCGATGGTGATTATGTTCTACCCAAATATATAGAGGGCGCATTTACCATGCCACAATGGTCCCTTGGAACCGCAGCGATTAATGCATTCAGTGCCAACTATACCTATAAGCCCAAGAATAATCAGTGGTTTGATTTAGAGTTAGGGGTTTGGCATACCAATGCCAAATATCGCCAGCACAATGGCATGCTTGGCATAGCCAATTCTCATTATGGCGACCAATACTGGGGAAGTTTTCAGGACTATCGTAGTGGGATTAATTTAGAAAACACCAGTAAAATTGATGCTTTAACCTTGAATTATGGTCTGACATATGACGAGCAACGGATGAAGCCACAAAACCTTATTGATACTGAAATCGCACGTGATGGATTACGTCAAGAGTCCTCTCTATTTCTCAATGGCGATTATATCTTTAAAGATTTTACCCTGAGTTTAGGCAGTAAATGGCATAAGGCAAAAGTTAAGGATTATGGAGACCAGTATGTCGCAATGAGACCGGTCGCCAATTCCGATTTAAATGACAAAGGCTATGCGCTTCGAGATTATGACGGAAAGATCGACTGGATAGCGCAGCTGAATTATCAGTTGCTGAATGGTATTGATGTCTATGGAAAACTCTCCAATATGTACCGCAGTCCAAGTTTGTTTGAATCGACGGTTTCCAAACAAACCTTTAGTTATGATCCAGATCTGCCGATTAAATCAGAGAATTCTCGTCTTGTTGAGTTTGGTTTTATTGGGCACAACGATAACGTTTTCACTGAAGCAGATCAGTTAAAATTCAATATCAATTATTTCCGTAATCAAACCCAAAATTTCCTTACCCAAGGAGTCCAACGTAAAGAGATTGTTAATGAGATTACGCCTGATTTTATTTTGCCTTATACCACCTCATATACTTTTCTAAATTATGAGCAAGTTGTATTGAAAGGTTTAGAGTTTAATCTTGCTTACCAGCATCCAAGTTTCTTTGTAAACATGAACGGAACTTTATATCAAGCACCGAAAGTATGCCCAGCAACGAAAGATGATTGTAATGAGGTCGGAGATTCTTGGAGTCTGATTTCAACACGCTTGCCACCACGTAAACTTTTTAATATTAGCTTAGGCAAGAGTTTGTTTGAAAATAAACTCAATGTGGGGGTACGTGCCAGATATCATTCTGAAAAGAAAAATCCTAAAGGTTGGTTACAGGGTACAGGGGTGAGTGGGCGTGCGGTGACTGAAATTTCTTCGGAAACCTTAGTTGATATTTTTGCGAGCTATAAACTGAATCCAAATCTAAATCTCTCGTTTAATGTTGATAACTTAACCAATCGTTATAACTTTGATCCTGGTACAGTGATCGGTATGCCAATTCCCGGCCGTACCATCAAAGCAGGGTTCGAAATGAGATTCTAGAATCATAAAACAATCAAATCGGCAAAACCCAACTGTAAAAATATGAGTGAACAAAGTAGTGAAAAATCAGTCGCTCTAAATCAGTAGCTCTAAATCAGTGGTTAGAATCACGCACTAAAAAGTTGATAAAGTTCTATAGATATAGAACTTTATCATCAAAAAAATATATTCAAGCGATCTGATCATACACAGAAGCCTAGACAGCAGCATGCTGGTTGTTCAGCCCACTCAACGTCATGATTTTTGCGCCTGTTGGTCAATCTGTTGTAGCTCTTGTAAACGGCTAGAGTGAAGGTCTTGATTGTGTTGACGAGCCAACAGACTGTAAATGGTAGGTAAGACAAAAAGCGTAAAGAAGGTCCCGATCAACATACCGCAGACAATCACAAGCCCTAAGCCAAAACGACTATGTGCACCAGCGCCTGTGGCAAAAAGGAGAGGAATCAGCCCAAACACCATTGCCGCTGTGGTCATCAGAATTGGACGTAAACGAATTTGAGCAGCTTTTAAAATGGCCGCTCGCCGATCTAAACCTTCATGAACTTGTAATTCATTGGCAAACTCAACCATTAAAATACCATGCTTACTAATCAGTCCAATCAGTGTGACTAAACCAATCTGAGTGTAGATATTGACTGTGGCAAGTCCAAAAGCCAAGGGGATTAATGCGCCACAGATCGACAGCGGAACCGTAATTAAAATAATAAATGGATCCATTAGGCTTTCATATTGAGCGGCTAAAACCAGATAAATCACAATCAGCGCGGCTAAAAATGCAAACATCAAAGCGTTACCTTCCTGTACATACTGACGTGCATCGGCTTGCCAGTCATAACTAAATCCAGTCGGTAACTCAGATGCAGCCTGTTCCAGAAAACTTAAAGCTTGACCTAAGGAAACCCCAGCGGCGGGGATTGCCTGAAAAGTTGCAGCATTTTGTTGATTAAATTGAGTGAGTTTATTGGGTTCTACCTGTTCACTTAGACTGACCACAGTCGATAAGGGAATCAGTGTGCCTTGGTCCGTACGAATAAACTGTCGTGTCAGTGCTTGAGCTGTCAAACGTTGTGTATTGATGCTTTGAGGAATCACATCATAGGCACGACCTTGCATACTAAAACGATTGATATAATTCTCACCAACCAATGTCGCCAAGGCTTCACCGATATCTTGCATACGAATACCCAGACTATTGGCTTTGGCCCGATCAACCTCGATTCGAATCACGGGGTTATTAAAGTCAAGATCACTGTCGACCACCACAAAAAGGCCACTTTCACGGGCTTTTTGCTTGATGTTCTGCATCGCCTGATAAATGGTTGAATAGTCTTGTGCACTACGCAACACCATTTGTAAGGGTAATCCACCTGTTGAACCGGGAAGCGCAGGATTTTGGAATACAAAAATACTGCTGCCTTCTACATCACCGACTTTGGCTTGAAGTTGCTGTTGAATTTCATCCGCAGAATGCACTCGCTCAGACCATGTCGAAAGGGTTGTTCCACCAAAACTTGATGCAGGCCCATCTGTACCATTAATAATCCACGTGGTACTGGTTTCGGGGAAAGTCCAGAAGATTTCATCGAGTTTTTGATTAAAGTGCTCAGCATAATTCAGATTGGCATGTTGTGGTGCTTTGATGGCTGCCAATACACTGGCTTGATCTTCATTGGGCGCCAATTCTTTTTGAGGGAGTTGGTAAAGCAATGGAAGGCTAATAAAAATAGCGATCGCAAAAACCACTGTGATCCAACGATGATGTAATGAAAAATTGAGCAATTTACTGTAAAGCTGAGTCAAATGTTCAAAGAACCATTCGGCTGCTTTTGCCATTTTACCTTCCTGCTGTTTGGATTGAAGCAGAAATGAACTCATAACAGGAGATAAGGTTAAGGCAATAATCCCTGAAACCAAAACTGCGCCTGCTAAAGTAAAAGCAAATTCTTTGAATAAGGAACCAGTTAATCCACCCATTAAACCAATCGGAGCATACACTGCGGCCAGTGTAATGGTCATTGCAATTACAGGGCCTGCGACTTCTCGTGCCCCGATCAGAGCTGCTGCAACTGGGGATGCTCCTTCTTCAATATGCCGATGGACATTTTCAACCACTACGATTGCATCATCTACAACCAAGCCGATGGCGAGTACCATGGCTAAAAGTGTGAGTAAATTGATGCTAAAGCCACATAACAGCATTAAACCCAAGGCACCTAACATTGACAGTGGAATTGTCACTACAGGGATCAAGACACTACGTAAAGAACCTAAACACAGATAGATCACCGCAATAACAATAATCAGCGCTTCGATAAAAGTATGTAAAACTTCATCAATAGAGGCATCGATAAAGCGGGCTGTTTCATAGGCAAGATTAACTGTAACCCCCGGTGGCAAAGTTTTTTTGATCTCAGGCAATTTATCTTTAATTCCCTGTACGATCACCAAGGGGTTGCCTGTAGGCGTCGCTTGTAGACCAACAAAAATTGCAGGTTTACCATCCATAGAGGCACTTGTTTCTGTCGAAGCAGCGCCAAGTTCAACTGTTGCCACATCTTGTAGACGAATTAGATTTTGAGCATCATTGCGTATCACCAGATTTTTAAAGTCCTGAATACTGGTGAGATCTGTGGAAACATTGACATTTGAAACCACCAATTCGCCTTTGACCTGACCCGGTGCGGCTTGATAGTTATTTTGACGGATCGCATTGGCGACATCGGCGGCAGTTACACCACGACTGGCCAAACGATCGGCATCCAACCAAATCCGCATAGCCAAACGCTGACTGCCATAGGTCTGTACCTTAGCAACGCCATCAATTGTAGACAGCATGGGCTCTACCACCCTAGACAAATAATCGGTTAATTCAGCCAAGGACAGTTGTTCGCTGGAAAATCCGATATAGGCAACATCGGTAGATTCACCTGAAGAACGTTCAATGACTGGATCAAATGCCTGTTCTGGTAGTTTGTAACGGACTTGATTAACCTTTGCCATCACCTCTGTTAATGCTTGGGTCGAGTCACGATTTAATTGCATGCGTAACGTTACAGCACTGCGACCCTGTACAGTAGAAGAACTGAGATAGTCGATGCCCTCTACCGAAGACACTGCTTGAGCAATGGGTTGGGTGACAAAACCTTGCATAAGTTCAGCAGATGCACCGGGATATTCTGTATTGATACTTATCGTTGAAGTTTCAAGTAAAGGATACTGTCGGATAGGCAGTTTATTTAGAGAAAACAAGCCTGCCAGCAAGATCAAGGTGCTGACGACCAAGGCCAATACAGGGCGTTTTACAAATAGGTCAGTAAATTTCATTCGCTTATCTCCCTAGACTTTGGGCTTGATCGAGGAAGATTGGGGATGCTCAAGTGTATTTACGGTCGGCTCAACTTGCATACCATCACTTAATTTAAGTTGTCCTGATACAACAACTTGATCACCTGCTTTGAGCCCAGATTTGACTACAACTTTGGCTTGATGGCGCTCACCGAGCACTACCGCCACACGTTGCACAATCAGCTTGTTATGGTCTTGTTTTGCAAGGAAGACAGTATTGCCATAAGCCGTATAGGTAATCGCAGTTTCAGGAACGACCAAGCTTGGGCGTTCAGATTCTTGGATGTCTAATTTGGCATACATGCCCGGTTTTAACTGTTGATCATGGTTATTTAAAATTGCTTGCCCCTGCACAGTTCGCGATGTTGTGATCATTGGTTCGATTGCACTTACCACAGCTGTAAAGGACTTTTCAGGAAATGCATCAATTTTGAGTTGTACAGATTGTCCGATTTTTAATCTTGATGCCAATTGTTCATCCAATGTGAAATTGGCAAGAATTTGTCGAAAGTCGACCAGATTAGCAATACCAGAGCCTGCCTCTAAATATTGTCCTTGATGTACTTGGCGTATTCCCATGACACCAGAAAAGGGTGCGCGAATCGCTTTTTGTTTTATGCTGGCTTGTAGCTGTTGGATTTCTGCACGCGTCATATCTCGATCAGCCAATGCGGTATCCATTTCTGCCCGTGAAATTGCATGACTATCAATCAGAAGTTTGGTGCGGTGATAGGCCATTTCGGCTTGTTTCAATTTGGCTTGCAAGCGACCTAATTGAGCTTGTTCAACATCGGTATTGAGTTGAATCAGTATTTGACCTTGTTGAACAGCTTGTCCAGATTGGAAATAAATCTGTTTGATCATACCTGTTGTTTCTGTTGACACTTTGACTTGTCGGATTGCTTCCAACTCACCAATACTGGAAAGCACTTGTGGAATATTTTGTTCGACCACTGTACTCAAGGCCACTTTGACTGGAGGGTAAGCGCCAGATTGATGCGTTTCACTTGAACGAGAATTTAAATAAAAATAGATTGCGACACCCACGAGAATTAAAGTGATCGCGATTAGAAAAAGCCATTTGTTGTTTTTCATGCGACAACTCCAAGGTTGCGGAGTTGTTGTCGAAAATGACTGGCAATGGTCAGCGCTAAAAGACCGCCAATCACTGAAATATGTTCAAGTGCAAAGTAAAAGGCGATATTGGCTTGAATACCAGTCATGTTCCAAAAGTGATGCACAATCACGATTGTCAGTGCTAAAAATACAGAAAGAATCAGTGTGCCGAACCACATATGCCGCTCAAATAAAATACAATAGGCGCCCACAAGTAGAATCAACGCAGAAGCATAATTAAATAACCACGCAGGCTCTAGACCAGCCGCCTGCATTTCCAAAAATCCTGTTTCTACAGCAAGAATTTTACTAAGTCCTGAACTTAGAAATAGAAGCGCAAGACAACATCTGCTGATGGTCCACAGCCATTGGCTTTCTAAACTTAATTTAATGAAATATGGCATGAGAATATTTCCTGAAGAAATAAGGCTGGATGATTAAAACCTTTAAAATGAATAGCTTGTTGTTATTCATAATAGCTGTGGCAAGCAGTCTAAAACCTCAAGTTATATTTAGGTCAATGGGCTTTGATCAGAAAATTTGTAGAGAGATAAGATTTTTACAATGGCTTAAATTAGCGATAGCATTTCTTGTATTTTGAGTTGTAATGATGAAAGGCCATGGCAGGTAAGATCAATTGACAAATGTACTTTGCTGAATTATAAAACCTCAAGTAATGTTGAGAAATATCAAAATGCAGACAGAAGAAAAAATTGATTTTAATCGAATGATGACGGTAGGAGAGGTGGCTAAACGGAGTGGTGTAGCTGTTTCAACCTTGCATTTTTATGAGTCGAAAGGGCTAATTAAAAGTATCAGAACAAATGGAAATCAGCGTCGTTTTCCATCAATTGTCTTACGTTATATTGGAATTATTAAGGTTGCACAAAAAGTAGGAATTTCTCTGGAGGAAATTAAAAATGCATTAAGTGTTTATCCGATGGGAAGCAAATTAACCGCAGAACAATGGTCAGTGTTATCATCGCATTGGCGTAAGGATTTAGATGAGCGTATTCAAAAACTAACACGTTTAAGAGATGAAATGGATTGGTGTATCGGTTGTGGTTGTTTATCTCTAAAACAATGTCCTTTACGTAATCCAGAAGATGTATTGAGACACCAAGGATCCGGTCCCCGTATTTTAGAGCGTGAATAAAAATCCAATATTAATATTATATACGTTTGATATTTTAGCTTTTTATCTTGAGCTGTTGATCACTTATGTTTGATGAAAAAACTCTAAGCGCACTTTCAAGTTTTTAATCATTGCAAATGACCATTATCAATAATGATATTCAATTAAAATGGGCATATTCAAAACCTAGTCAGTGTTGTGTAAATAACCAGTAATAAATAGACAGGTCTGTATAGACAGTCCACCTAACTTTTTAGTAGAATACATCACAATTTAAAATTAAATAATAATGCATGTCTAACAATATTTACGCTGCTTTGGAGCAGCTTGGCTTATCAGCACAAAAACGTGCGATCCACGTACAATTTTCTAATTCGGCGTTGAGCCAACAGGTGTTCCTACAACGTATCGATGGAACACATCAAATCAATGAGGCTGTTCGGCTCCAACTCATCTGTCTTGCGACGTCAGCAACAATCCCTTTAAAAAGCTTTATTGGAACTCAAGCTGCAATCGATATTGTCACAGATAAATCCGAATTAACCCGTATTTCAGGGATTGTGACCCAAGCCGATATTGGCGCATCTGATGGTTCTCTTACCATCTATCGTTTGACTGTAGAAGACCCAACAGCACTTTGGAAACACCGTAGAAACTCTCGAGTATTTATGAATAAGTCGGTTGTGGATGTGATCCAGACTGTGTTCCAAGAATGGGTGCAACGCAGCCCACTGTTTGCTTCAAGTCTGACATTGGACAAGAGTGGACTGAGCAAAGACTATGATGTACGCCCATTTATTATGCAGGCATCTGAAAGTGATTTTGACTTCCTGACCCGTTTGATGAGAAGTGAAGGGATTAACTGGCTGATCGATGAAGCACAACTTAAAGTGTCGAGTTCAACAGAACAAATCCAAGCACAAAAGCTTCGTTTAATTGATGATAATTCGCAATTTAGTGCCTTAGAACGCCGCAATATTCGCTTCCATAGAAGCAGCGCCGTAGAAAAAACTGATTCAATTACCAATTTTATTGGTCAGCGTTCCATTCAACCGACTTCAGTGTATATCCAACGTTGGCAAGCTGATGTATTGGATATCGATGAAGGCGCTGGCAGTGTCCAAAGTAAACATAGCCATAGTGAAAATTATGACAATGCCAGTCTAGCTTTAGAACAAGCATGGCACTTTAGCCCTGCATGGATACAAGACCTTAATGGCGAAGATGGTGCAACGCCATCGAGCAACAGTCAGATTGAAAAGTTTAATCAAAACCTCAGTAACTACTACGATTCACAAGCCAAACAATTTACAGCAACGTCAACAGTGCGCGATGCACATGTTGGTTATTGGTTTGAACTGAATGAACACCCTGAGATAGATCAACACTCAGGTGCAGACAAAGAATTTTTAATCACGGCTAAAAGCTTTTATAACCAAAATAACTTACCTAAAGATCTCACCGATCAAGTCACAGCTTTAGTCCAACAAAGCAATTGGCAAACAAGTCAAATCACCAGCAACACGAGTGATGAACGTCAAGCCAGCAATTTAACCATTCAACGTCGTAATATCAGCACGGTTCCAGCCTATAACCCATTACAACACCGACCGGTTGCATCACCACAACGGGCCAAAGTGGTGGGGCCAAGTGGAGAAGAAATCCATGTCGATGAATGGGGGCGTATTAAAGTTCGCTTCCTGTTTAGCCGTAATGAAGACAATACCCATGATGGCGGTGCGGGTTCCAATGACAATGACACAGATTCAGCGTGGGTCGATGTCCTGACCCCATGGGCAGGTGAAGGCTATGGTGCGCGATTCTTACCGAGAATCGGTGAGATTGTTGTGATTGATTTCTTTGATGGCAACATTGACCGTCCATTTGTGGTTGGGCGCATCCATGAAGCGCAACGCCATCCAAGCAAGTTTGATGACAAAGGTAAACTGCCTGACACCAAGAAGCTGGCAGGAATAAAAAGTCGAGAGTATCAAGGCAGTGGTTACAATCAACTGAGGTTTGACGATACTACTGGCCAAATCAGTAGCCAGTTACAGAGTAGTCATGCCGCCAGCCAACTCAACTTGGGCAAACTGAGTCATCCTAAAGACAAAGCGGAAAGTGATGATCGTGGAGAAGGCTTTGAACTTCGTACTGACCAATGGGGAGCAGTACGTGCAGGGCAAGGTTTACTACTTTCGACTTATAAACAAGACCAAGCCAAAGGTGATCACCTTGATTCAGAGCTTGCCAAAAAGCAACTTGAAGGTAGTCAGACCAACAGTAAAGCCTTAAGCGATATTGCCAAGAACCAAAAGACGGATGAAATTGAATCAATTGAGCAACTAAAAGAATTTACAGAACAGCTTGAGCAAAAAATTGCAAAATTCAATAAAGCCTTGCTTTTATTAAGCTCACAAGATGGGATTGCCTTAAGTACCCCTGAAGATATTCATATCTCCGCAGATTCGCAGATCAATCAAATTGCAGGCGATAGCATCAACTTGAGTACGCAAAAGAATTTGATTGCACACGCGCAAAACAAACTCAGTTTATTTGCTGCTCAAGGTGGCATTAAAGCTATTGCAGCGCAAAGTAAAGTCGAGATTCAAGCACAGTCCGATGCTTTAGATGTATTTGCCAAGCTGGGTATTAACATTTCATCTACTGATGACAAAGTTGTGATTAGTAGTCCTAAAGAGGTTGTGATTACAGGTGGTTCATCGCAAATTGCACTGAATAATTCAGGAATTTTCCCAAAAACAGGTGGGAAGTTTGAGGTGAATGCTGGACAGCATGTGTTTCAGGGCGGGGCAAGTGTTAGTGCTAAATCTAATCTACCACCACCACCGAAACGTGCTTCAGGTATTTTGGAGTTATTACATGATTATTCGCATGGTGAATTTGTTAAAGGGGCTGGTTATACAGTCACAGACACTTTGGGCAAAGTTGTCAATGGGAAGTTGGATGATAAAGGTTTTGCGCGTGTTTCAGGTTTAGCGACTGGTTCAGTCAAAGTTTTATTTGAGCCTGATCCTCGTGATCCATGGGATGAATCGAGTGATTTTAAACGTAAAGTAGATTGGCCAAATAAAAATGATGAAGAAGGGAATGTTGGTATTCAATCTGGTACTAAAGGTTTAACGGATACTTTGAAAAATGGTTTTAAGCAATTGAGCCAGCTTGCGAGTAATGTTAAATCGGTACAACAAAAAATTGAATCTGTTAAAAAGTTGAAAGACCAAGGTGCGAAAGCTTTATTACCAATGGTGATGCAACAGGTGGCAGGCTCAAGTGAGATTACAAATTTAAGTCAGTCGTTTGGTAGTAGCACAGGTTTTGTAGCATCGGATCAGCAAAGTAATCCATTAAGAACATTAACACAGTCTTCTCAGCCGAATATAAGCAACAACATTACATCTAATATTCAATCACCATTTAAAACATTTTTATAATTAGAGAAGAACATGGCACAAAGTACTCCTGAAGTTGTCGCACCCTTAAATACATTAACAATTGCTGATGTCCAAAATTCTAAAGCAAAGATCGATAAATGGTTAAAAGCTAAAACAAATAATAATGTTACTTTGGATCGAGTTGAAACGGTGGCAAGAAATATACCATTTTTAGGGAGTATATTTGCTGCTGTTGATGTGGTCTCTGATGTGATGCAAATTTATGATAAGGGATTTAGCAACGCTGATATTATAGATTGGGCAAATTTAGGAATTGATGCAATTGCAATTATCCCAGGTCCAGCAACAGCGACTGCCCGCACAATGGCGCGTCCTGCATTATTTTTAGTTAGAGAAGAAATAAGACGAATTACCAAAAATGGTGTAAAAAAATTCACTAAAGAGCAACTTGGTCCCGCGATTAGCGCAACTATTGTTAGTGTTATAGCTGAGCATTTAAGCTCGGCATTGGCGGGCGATGTCGAAAAGTTTGCGACTGAAGCTCAGAAGAGATTAAATTCAACACTGACTGACACGGGTGCATGGGTTGAAAAGAGTGCAACAACAATCAATACAGGAATACGTGAAATTGTTGAGAAAGGGACAATTGCAAAACCTGATGCCAATTATAAAAGAGCAGAAGAACAAAGAGCTGCCATTATTCCTCGCTTAATGAATGGCGAGATTCTAAGAGCAGGAAAAAATATAGTTTACACTGTTGAGAATACTTGGAAAGGAGATGCAAAGAGTGGTGCTAATTTACTGACCAAAGGTGCAATGTGGGTAATTAAAAATGAAGATAAAGCTGCTGTTTTAAAACTCGGTAGCAATATTAATCAACTCGGGATAACAGCAAACACAAAAATAAAAAGTTTAGGGGGTGCTGAAACAGCTTTCACCATCGGATGGCTGTTATCTGTTTTACTATTGGCAGTAAAAAAACATAAAAAAGATGCCGCTAAAGCAGCACAAATCAAAGCACAACAAACAGCTGAAGCTAAAAAACAACATAATGATGCTCGATTAGAAAAATCAACGTCTCAAGCCCCAGCAAATAAAAATGCCAGCCAATGTAAAAATTGTATGGGGAGTACGAGTGGTGCAATTACCTTTGCCATGGGGACGGAATTCTTCTCCCATTTTGATGCTCAAATTGGCGGTATGATTCAAGACAGTATCAATCGTACCTATGCGTCAAATTTGTATCAGATGGATGACTCCATTTTTGGCGCACGTTGGATTACACCTTTCACCACTAAAATTTCACGTAAATTCAAATACGATCCTAAAAACAAAGAGCAAAAAGACTACCAAAAAGGCTTGGAATATATCGGTTTGGATGGACGACCAATTGATCTGCCTGAGTTAAAGAAAGGTCAAAGTATTTATGATCCAGTCGAACAGCATACTTATACGGTACTGTCAGATCAATTACATCTCATCGCTTATGGTGATGATGAAAAGCGATTCTATGAAAAATATGGTGAAGACTATCGCCTGTCTTATATAGAACGTAAACATGGATTTAAAGTTGCACTACGCTATGACCATGTCAATGCAGAGAAGAAATCTATTCTTTCGGACATTCTATTCAAACAGGACGACCGTGAACTGGCACATCTCGCTCTACAGCTCACTCCACAAGGCTTAGTTTCTGATATTTGGACAGTCAAAAAAGGTCAGTTAGATCGTGTATTAGCCAGCTACGATTATGATGAGCACGGTGACTTAATCAAAGCCACCAACGAATTTGCTGCATCCTACCATTACCAATATAAGCACCACCTTATCACTCGATATACTGATTTGACCCAACGCGGTATGAATCTGAAATGGGATGGTATTTTACCGACATCTAAAGCCATTGAAGAATGGGCAGACAATGCCAGTCGTGCTGCAAAAATTGACTGGGATCAAAACATTCGTAAAACCTATGTGATGGATGTTGAAGGTAATACCACTGAACATTTTTACGATATCGATGGCTATACCTATCGTATTGTCTATCCCGATAATTTTCAGGAATGGTTCTTTAGAGACAATGCCAAAAACATCACTTTGCATATCGCTAAAGATGGCTCAAAAACCTCTTATACTTACGATGAGCGTGGTAATGTCTTAACCAATACCCAAGACAATGGTGCAACCAGTTATTTTGAATATGATGACAAAGATAATCTGATTGGGATGGTTGATGCAGAACAAGGTCGTTGGTTTAAGCAATACGATAGTTCAGGCAATCTGATCAAAGAGATTGATCCACTGAAACATGAAACTGCTTATGCTTACAATGGCATGGGTTTAGTGACTTCAATCACCGATGCCAAAGGTGGCTCTAAAGCCCTGAAATACGATGATCAAGGTAACTTACTTAGCTATACCGATTGTTCAGGCAAAGAAACAAAATGGCAATACGATGAACGTGGCCGTGTTAAAAATATTGAAAATGCTCTAAAACAAAAAGTTGAATATTTCTATACTGAGCTGACCACTGAAAAAAGAGAACCAATCATCAAAGGCTTACCTTTAAATGCCTTTGGTCAACTGGAAAAAATCCAACATGCTGATGGCGCAGTAGAACACTTTGTTCATGATGCTGAAGGACGCTTACTGGTTCATATTGATCCAAAACAACATCAAACACGCTATGAATACGACGAAGCAGGTTTAATCCTGTCACGTACCGATGCACTCAACCATAAACTGAAATACAAGTGGGATCGCCTTGGACGTTTGACCCGATTGATTAATGAGAACGGTGCAAGTTACCAATTCTTCTACGATCTTGGTGGACGCTTAATCAAAGAAATTGACTTTGATGATAAAGAAACCATTTACCACTACGATGAAGGCACAGGACAGCTTGCGACCAGTATCGAAGTTGCTTCAGCACATGGGCAAGACCTCAAAGACCGTGCTGCCCCGAAAGATCGAATTCAACAATTCATCTTTGACAGTATGGGGCGTTTGGAACAACGTACCGCAGGCTATGGTCACTACGGCTTAGAACTTGAAGCCAAACAGACTGAAGAATTTGCCTACGATTACATGGGGCGTATTTTGCATGCCAAGAATGCAGAGACTAACCTACAATGGTTCTACGATGCTGCGGGCAATGTGATCAAAGAACACCAGCAGGATTACAAGAGTAACAAAACAGCAGTATGGAAACACAGCTACGATGAAATCAATGATCGAATCAAAACCATACGTCCTGATGGACAAAACATTGATTGGCTAACTTATGGTACAGGGCATGTACAAAGCCTGATTGTCAATGGACAAGACCTTGTCAGTTTTGAACGAGATGACCTACACCGTGAAATTGTACGTCACTACGCCAATGGCATCAGCCAAGAACAACAGTTCGACCTTGCTGGACGCTTACACAGCCAAATCATGCTGAATGAACATGACAATGGCTACCAAAACCAATACTCAGCGCAAAATCAAGCAAAACAGAACAATGCCTTACAGCAAACTAGTCAATTGGTACAACGACTGTATCAATACGACAAAACAGGTGAATTGACTGCCATCAAAGATTCTCGTCGTGGCAACATTGCCTACAAATACGATCCTGTAGGACGCTTACTTGAAGCAAGCAGTAAATTGGGTAAAGAAACCTTTAAATTTGACCCTGCCAGTAACATCATAGATCGCTACAATGATGACAAAGCCCAACATCAAGATCAAAACTATGTACAACGAGCAGAAGAAAAAGGCTATGGCTACAATCGTCTAGTCAATAACGTGGTCAAAGAATACCTAGACCAACAATACCAATATGATGCATACGGACAATTGGTTCGACAAAAATCAACGCAAGGTGATTTAAATCTTGAGTGGGATGTTTATGGTCGAATGATCAAAAGCCGTAACAGCCAATACACAGCAGAATATCGCTATGACGCTTTAGGACGAAGAATACAAAAACGTAGTAAGCACCACCATACAGGTGATGAGCACAACATCATCTATGGATGGGATGGTGACACATTGGCTTATGAGTCAACAGAACAAGCCACTAAACACTATATCTACGAAAAAGATAGTTTTGTGCCGATGCTGCAAGCCGTCTATCAAAGCCCTATAGAACTACACCAAACACCTCATTGGTCAGACAAGCCGTATAGTGTACATCGTGACCCATTGTGGAAAACTACCAAACAAAGCAAAGGCTTTGATGATGTATGGTTCTATCATTGTGACCACTTAGGTACGCCACAGGAAATGACAGACCACTCAGGGGCAATCATTTGGAAAGCACAATATAAGGCTTGGGGTGAATGTCAAACAGAGAAAGCGAAGTCTAATTTCTTTGAAAATTCAGAAATCATCAGCAATAATATTCGTTTCCAAGGTCAGTATTTCGATTTAGAGACGGGTTTACACTATAACCGGTATCGTTATTACTCGCCCTATGTGGGACGGTTTGTAAGTAAAGATCCAATTGGGTTGTTGGGGGGAAGTAATAATTATGCTTATACCCCAAGTCCTACAGAATGGGTTGATCCACTAGGATTAAGCTGTCAAAAAATACCAAAAGGCTTTAAAAGCTTTGGTCAATTAAAGCAGTTTGGACAAGCGATGCAGGCAGGGTTTTCTAAATTAGGATTTAAAGGTGCGACGATGTATATGCAAGGAAGTGCACATAGTGGTAGAAGTTTTGAGACGGGTAAAGCTTTTGATGATGGAAGAGTAAGTGATTTTGACATAGCTGTGATTCAACCAGAATTATTTGAAAAAGCAAAAAAAATGGGTTTAGCAAAAGGTAATCGTACATTACCTATTGAGATAAACTCAGTCGAAGCAAATAAATTAGGTATTAATGGTGTACTTCAAAAGATGTCAAAACTCGCGGGAGGACGGGATGTAAATGTTATGATATTTGATAGTCCAGAAAGTGCCAAAGCTAAAGCGGAAGGTACAAGAATTCCAGCAAACTGTATGTAAGGTGTAAAATGAAAAAGAGTTTTTTTTTAGCATATACGACAAACTTAAACCCAATTGATTTAGTTCGAATTTTTGAAAAAAAATTTGATATTTCTTTTATTGAACATAGCAGCGATTATTTGGGAAATTATTACTCTTATGAGGGATTATTTTGTGATAATTTTAAAATATTGCAAAATAAGTTACCTGATGGTGATTTGCAAATAAATGACGGTGGAATAGAAACTATTTTGAAATTGGGTTTTTTTAATGGAAAAAATAAAGAAAAACAAAGTAAGTATGAATTTATGAAAAAACAATTAGCGAGTTTGGATAATATAAATTTACATTCATTTGATATTTTTGAAGAGGAATGAAGGCACTAATACGATAAGAGACCATGTGAAAGGAACATAAATGAAGACTTGGGATCAAGTAGTAGAAAGTGCAGCTGAATTTATATCTTTTTTGGAAAAAGGTAATTTTTATAATACTAAGTTTAGTACTGAAAAAGATTACAAGATTATTTTTGATGCTAATTTAGGGATAGATTATGCGACTAATGATAGTTTTGATGATTTTGATGAATGGGAAACTGTGACTGATCCCCCCGATATTTTTCTAGAAAGCTTTGAATGGAACGATCGGATTAAATATAAACTAAAACAAAAAAATTATTTTGGATTTGAAAATCAAGACTTTAACGGAGCTAAAGAAAAATGGATAACGGGTGAAGCTTGTCTGATAGTAGAGTTAATGTATAGAGATATAGGTATAATATTTCAATGTTATGCAAATGACTATTTTCCTACAATCTGGAAAGAAATTTTAGAAATATATTTAAATGGTGGTTTTCCGTGTGGATGGGATGGTCATCTACCTGAAGGGAAAATTGTAGTTTTTTCTAATCAATAAAATTTAAAATCAGATAAGTTATTTCAAATTATACAAAGCTCAATGATAGCTTCATTGAGCTTATTTTTATTTTAATGATTCATATAACGTACGCCAAAATTTGCTATCGAAAACCACCAAGCAAAGCAAAGGCTTCGATGATTTATGGTTTTACCACTGTGACCACTTAGGTACACCACAAGAAATGAGTGATCAGTCTGGTGCTGTCATTTGGAAGGCGGAGTATAAGGCGTGGGGTGAGTGTAAGACTGAGAAGGCTAAATCAAATTTCTTTGAAAATTCAGAAATTATTTCAAATAATATTCGTTTCCAAGATGCATGAGCAAAGACAGAGCATTGCTCTGTCTGAAGCGCAAGGATCAAGAAACAGGACTACATTATAACCGTTATCGTTATTACTCGCCTTATGTAGGGAGGTTTGTTAGTAAAGATCCAGTGGGTTTATTTGGTGGTGTTAATTTTTATCAGTACGCACATAACCCTCTAGAATGGGTTGACCCTCTAGGTTTGAAACAAAGAAGTTTAGATGAAATAAAAGTAGATAGACGACATAGGGAAAATTCTAAATCAGGAGTGTATTTAAAACATACGCAAGCAAAATGTAAAGACACTGCTATAAAATATTCTAGCTATGGGAAACCAGCTCAATATTGGAGTGATAGTTTAGGGTGTAGTGCGACAACACCACAAGTTACTGCTTTCAGAAATAGAATTGAGAAAGAAGGTTTATCAAAAGGTATAGAACATGAAAATGATGGTAAAGGATCACATTATTATATTTATGATGCGGGGAGAGTGATTGGTTACAACGAAGGAAAACCAACACAGTATATGCGCATTGAGGTTTCTTCAAGTACTAATGAGTTTCATGGACATCCGATATCTGAAGCACGTTATAATGGCTATTATCGTAAAAGGATTAAATAAGTATGAGTTATGAAGCTTTTTTAAATGAAAATTTTTTGCTTCCATTAAAAGTGACTAGAAATTGGATGATTGTAAAAAATTATCTATATAACGTAGATTTACAATGGTTAAATTCGTTAAATTAAGATGAAAGGTTTGATGTAATAGATGCCTATTTTTATACAAACATTTTTTATGCATCAAATTCAATTGAATTAAAATCAATAACATATAGGTTAATATTGGACGTGTATATTATTCCTATAATTGAGAATGATATATATGTGAATTTTCAATATGAGCTTACAGTAAATTTAATTAATTTAAATAAAAAAAGTGAAAGTTTAGATTTTGTTGAGTTTGAATTAAAAAAAATAAGTGATTTATTGAAATTGATTGATAAAACTATGTCTTATGTATCCTTAGACTTAATTAATAACATTGAAAGTAATGATTTTAAAATTGGTCTAGTTCTAGAGAATATTGTTAATTCACTAAACCTAGGAAGAAAGATAATAAGGGATCAGTAATGGCTTTGTTTACACAAACCTATTATTAAAGGCATCTTTAGCAATAAATTGATATTAAATTTAGATCAAAACCATATTTAAAAGGGATGAGATGTGAAAGTTTCGGTTTTAGAATATTTAAAAACCATGAACTTGATGATTTAAGCCCAAAAGCGATATACAAAAGAAATTATCAAATGAAGTATAGAAGATTAACATTTACATTAAATTCTAAATTTTATATCAAAGAGAATGTAAGTTTATTTGATAAAGCATTTCAAATTAAGCTAGAAGAAACAGATAAATTTGAAGAAAAATTAGGATTTATTGCGCAAAATGAATTTTTTTCATTGGCATTCATGGAATCGAGAGTTTGGCGTGCTAAATGATGAGTCTGAGTCTGCAGAAGATTATACCAAACACCTGATTGGACAGATAAACCGTATAATATTTACCGTGATCCGATATGGAAAACCACCAAGAAAAGCAAAGGCTTTGATGATGTATGGTTCTACCATTGTGACCATTTGGGTACACCACAGGAAATGACAGACCACTCAGGTTTGATCATTTGGAAACCGCAATACAGAGTGTGGGGTGAGTGCAAAGCTGAAAAGGCTAATTCCAATTTCTTTGAAAACTCAGAAATTATTTCAAACAATATCCTTTTCCAAGGTGCATGAGCAAAGACAGAGCATTGCTCTGTCTGAAGCGCAAGGATCAAGAAATAGGGCTTCACTATACCGTTATCGTTATTACTCGCCTTATGTGGGACGGTTTGTAAGTAAAGATCCAATTGGATTGTTTGGTGGATTGAATAAATATCAATATGCACCAAATTCTACACAATGGGTTGATGTCCTTGGTTTAAATAAGTATTTCATTGGCAGTATGGACCAAATGTCTTTTAAAGCTTCTGCGTTAAAATCATTAGTGCCACACTCTAAAGAATGGATGGAAACTTATAACAATTCCAAGTTAATTTTCATTTTGTTCAATCCATTGAACCAAATCATAAATTTTTTCAGCGACTTCAACTCCTTTATTTTCAGATAAAGAATATTCTACATGTGGCGGAATAACTGGATATTCCTTACGAATCACAAAACCATCATTTTCCAAATCACGTAAAGTTTGAGTCAACATTTTTTCACTGATGCCATCAATTCTACGTCTTAACTCACTAAAACGGTGAGTCCCTCTTCTTAAACAGAACATGACCAAAACGCCCCAACGATTGGTTAAATGCATAAGCTTAACCCGAGAGGGGCAATTCTTTGACAACACATTTGCGGCTAAACAAGATTCATCAGTATTCATAAACTTTCCACGACTAAAAAACACTTACTTTTTAGTAAGTACTTACAAAAAGTAAGTTTATTATTTACTATAACAAATATCAGCAAAACTGTGTGGCTTTTCACATATTTTGAATCATATATTTATAGATGAGAGTTAATTTATGGCTTCTCCAATTCTACACTGGATTATCGACCCGATCTGCGGCTGGAGTTATGGTGCACTGCCTTTAATTAATGCAGTCGAAGAAAAATTTCCAAATCTACAACGTCTACATTTTGGTGGACTTTATAGTGAAGATCATCAACCACAAATGACAGCAGCAATGCGAACACAGATCATTCACTATGATGAACAAATCCATCAACTCACAGGTGTTGATTTTGGTGATGAATATAAAAATGGTTTGCTTAAAGACAGCACACTGATCATGAACTCTATCCCTGCAACTCATGCTTTACTGAGTATTCAGCAGGGGTTAGGGCATAGCGCGATGATATCGTTATTAAATTTAATACAACAGGGCTACTATCAAAAAGGGCTAAATGTCACACAATATAGTGTGCTGGCGCAATTTGCTGTCGAGTTAGGACTGAATAATGACCAATGGTCAAAATATTTAGATGCGATCGATCAAGATCAACAAGATGAATATATTCAGCATGCACGCCAATTATTATCCCATGTTCGAGGACAAGGTTTTCCAACATTGGTGTATGAAAATCAACATGGTGAAATGGGCAAAATACCGCTTCATGGTTTTTATAATAAATCAGAGGATTTTGTACGTTTTTTAGATCAACAACTACTTAAATCTTAATTTAATTCTAAAGAGAGCCAACAATATGAAATTATTCTTAAAAACACTTCTTGCAAGTTCAGTGATGTTGAGTGCTTCTGCATTTGCAGCAGAGTTAAGCTATAAAGTTTATAACCCACAAGCACAAGGCATTTTTCCAGTTACATCTACACTTATTTCGGGTGAAAAAGATGCAGTGCTGGTCGATGCACAATTCAGTGTTAACGATGCAAAGAACTTGGTTAAAATCATTCAAGACAGCGGTAAAAACCTTAAATATATTGTGATTACAGCGGGTGATCCAGATTTTTATTTTGGTTTAGAGCCACTGGTACAAGCGTTTCCAGATGCAAAAGTGATTGCAACCCCAGAAGTTGTTAAACATATTGAAGCAACCAAAGAAGGCAAGTTTGCTTATTGGGGACCTATCTTAAAAAATGGTGCGCCATCTCAAGTGATTGTACCGAGTGCCAGTGAAGATAAAACCATTGTACTAGAAGGTGAAAAAATTGAGATCAAATCACCGGGTAAATACGCATCTTATCTTTGGGTTCCAAGCAATCGTACAATTCTAGGTGGTGTAGGGTTATCTTCAGGGATTCATCTGTGGACAGCAGATGCACAAACTGAAAAAGAACGTAACGAGTGGCGAAAAACGCTAAAAAAAATGAATCGTTTAAATCCACGTGCAGTGATTCCTGGACATTATATTGGTGATATTCCAACAGGAACTCAAGCAATCGACTTTACTTATCAATACCTTGTGGATGTTGATCAAGTTTTAAAAGATCATAAAGATTCAGCATCAGTGATTGCTGCTTTAAAAGAAAAATACCCGAACTTGGCCGAAGAAAGTTCTTTGGAGTTAAGCTCTAAAGTGTTGACGGGTGAGATGGAATGGAAATAATTTAACGATGACCTGTTGTTTTAAATTCATGAACTTCGTCATTGTTTGTGAACGAGGATAATGGGTTAATCTAATCAGGTGAAACTTAATCTAAGATCATGGTTAAGTTTCATCATTGAAGCCATTGATTTTTTCTAAGCGGAATTTTGAGTTTCAAAGTCTAATACACAATCAACATTTAAAAAATCTCTCACAGTATTTCATTTCATCTCTACGTTGTATTTCTGTATCGAGCGTGAGTATGGATCGTAGAAAATATAAAACTTTCTTAAAATCTAATTAAATAAAAATCAGATACTTAATATTAATAAAACAGGGTTTATTGGCAGCGATAGCGTGATTAAAATTGAATTCAGCATATGTTTTAAAAATGTAGGAATAGGGGTTTTCCCTCATTCAAAAATCTTTTTAGGGCAGAATATACTGTGCATGTTGAATATATCCTCTATAAGAACGCTTGGAGTAAAAAATGACTGAACTAAGTAAAATACCTACACCAGATACTGCTGAAGATAATGCATTTTTTCCATCCCCTTATTCTTTAAGCCAGTACACCGCATCGAAAACAGATTATGACGGTACGACTTATCCCAACCCATATCGTGGCGACAAAAAAATTCTGATGATTGCAACGGATGAGCGCTATATCCTGATGCAGAACGGAAAATTCTTTTCTACAGGAAATCATCCAGTTGAAATGTTACTCCCAGTATTTCATTTAGACAATGCAGGCTTTGAGTTTGATATTGCAACGCTTTCAGGCAATCCTGCCAAGCTGGAAATGTGGGCGATGCCGAATGAAGATAAGGTAGTTTTAGATACCTATGCAAAGTATGCTGAAAAACTTAAAAAACCGCTAAAGCTTGATGATATTTTGGACGAGATCATTGCTGGAAACTCGCCATATGCAGGGGTTTTCATTCCCGGTGGTCATGGTGTACTCGCGAAAATTCCTGAAAGTAAAAGTGTAAAAAAAGTTTTAGAATGGGCGATAAACAACGATAAATATGTGATTACACTGTGTCATGGACCCGCAGCTTTACTTGCCGCAGCCGTCGATGAAAAACCAGAAAACTATATATTTAAAGATTATGAAATTTGTGTATTTCCTGACTTTTTAGATAAAGGCGCAAATATTGAAATTGGTTATATGCCGGGACCATTACAATGGTTGGTGGGTGAAAATCTCGATAAATTAGGCGTTAAAATCCTAAATAAAGGTATTACAGGGCAGGTCCATAAAGACCGAAAACTTCTGACTGGAGACAGTCCTTTGGCATCGCATAATTTAGGTAAGTTAGCCGCTGAAACATTATTGGCTGATCCTGAATTGGTATAAGCATCAATCAAGAGGTTGTTTCTATTTAGACGCAACTTTTTATCTCAATATTGGAGATCTAGAGGCGATTTGCTGCTGATCTTCAATATTTTTAGTTTTAAGCGTTCAGTTTAGTGAGAAGACGGCTTTATGAGACTTGCAAGCAATCAACTGGCTGATTTATTGTTTCAGACTGTTCACCAATTGAGACAAGCACGTGACCTCGAAAGTCTATTTAAAATTCTGGTGGGATTTGCTGCTCAGCTAAATTTTGATCGGATTATTGTATGTAGTGTTTCACCTCAAAACCAACATGAATGGATTGATGAAGTTTTCTTTGTGCATGGTAACTGGGTTGATCGCAGCAATATCGAAGAGCGTGAAGTTTATTTACGCCGCTGCCCAATCACCAAGCATATTTTTGAATACGATGAAGCCTTTTTTTGGGCAAAGAGCTTGCATAAAAAAACTGCAAAAGAAACCTATCGGATTATCAAAAGCCCTCTGCATCTTGGTGAGGTCAATGGAATACAAGTGCCCGTATTTGGTCGAACAGGTTTAGAGGGTGCAATTTCATTTGCGGGTGAAATTTCGGATATGGGTGCTGATTTTAAACTCACAGTACAGATGGTTTGTAATATTGCCTTTGGTGAAATTTTACATAAACAAAAGCATAGAATTGCGCATAAAAAAATACTGACCAAACGTGAAAAAGAAGTTTTAAAATGGGCAGCAGTGGGTCAAAAGCATTTTGAGATTGCCGACATTTTAAAAATTTCAGAGAGAACTGTTGAAAATCATTTACGCAGTATAAGAAAGCGCTTAGGAGTAAAATCTACTGCTCAAGCAATTGCTTCTGCCATCATCAGTAGAGAAATTGAATTATAAAGCAGCCCAATGTTTGCGACTTTTAAACATTCAGGTTTAGCCAAAAGCGCAGCGATTCTTTTAAGAAGCATAGCGTGAGCATTGAGATTTTAAGCCCCCCTCAAAAAAAAGAAGAAAAGAAATAAAATAATAATGATCGCCAAATAAAAACCAGAAGGATTCTTTATTTGGCGTGTATGTGTAGAAAATTTGGTTAGTCTTCACTATGCCCAAATTGAAGTAATTAGATTTATCAATGCTTAAAAATAAATAAATTTTGAAATTTTATCAGCATACTCAACTACATTTTGAGAAATTTCACCTCTAAATAAATCTTCTGTATAGGTGCTCAATGGGCAGCTTACAGATAATACGGCAGCGATTTCTTGAGTTGCCTGACTATAAATAGGTGCAGCACTGGCAGCCATATCGGTATTAAAGTGCCCCCAACTGATCATAAAATCCTGACTGCGGACATAGTTTAAACGTTCTAATAAACTCGCCAAATCACGTGGTGTACGATCAGAATAGACTTTCCAATCGGTAAAATGTTCATAACGCTTAACCACTTCAGCCTCGGAAAGGCGAGATAAAATTAATTGTCCAATTACGGTGGCATGGGCATGCCAACGTGTACCAATATGCACATTACTGGTAAATGAACCAATAGATTGGGCATTGCTGATAAAGACAATATCGGTGTCTTCTAAAATCGAAAGATGCACAGCAATTTTAATTTTATCGCGTAATTCACGCATGATGGGGCTAGCCAGATCAGTCAGCGATGATTTGGATAAGCTGTTAAAACCAAGTTCCATCACGTTGCTGTTCAGCGCATAAGTCTTTTGCGACATTTTTCTTAAATAACCACAAAACTCTAAAGTGTGGATTAAACGAAAAGCACTCGAACGGTTTACATCTAATTTTTCTGCGATTTCAGAAATGGTCATTTCCTGATGCTGTTGATCAAATAATTTTAAAATGGCTAAGCCACGCACCAAACCCGGTACTAAATAACGTTCATCATTATTGGGTTCAGCATTTTGCTCCAAGAGAGCATCATTTATTAAGTTCATTGCCAAGTTGCCCTGTGTTTATTTTGGAATTCCTGCACATGGAATACCACTATAGTAATCATCAATTTTTCTAATCTCAATGTTTATATATAAAACATTTTTTTGATTAAGAAACATCTAAAAATATAACTTTTTATTAATACATTGAAAAACATGAAAATATAGTATTTGACAAGCAAAATGATCAAAGCTTATGCTATTCATTATGTTTTAAATGCTAAATTAAGTTTTATATATAAAACAAATAAGGATGCAAAAATGAGTTGGATCTCAGTTTGTCAGCAAGATGACATTACCGAAGACGAGCCGAAAGCCATAGAAGTCGAGGGTAAGAAAATTGGTGTTTTTTTTATCGATGACAATTATTTTGCGATCGAGAATGTTTGCCCACATGCCTTTGCGTTACTAACAGAAGGTTTTATTGAAGATCAAACCGTGGAATGCCCATTACATGAGGCAATTTTTGATATTCAAACAGGTGAGCTAAAGAGTGGACCGGGATGTCGTGATTTGTGTACTTATCCCGTACGTGTTGAAGGGCAGGACGTTCAAATTCAACTATAAGTCTTATTTATAAGGATGGAATCTCATGAAAACATTTAATGAGAAGCTAGCGAACTGGATTCATGCCACGCCAGCGACCGAAGCAGGGATTAACAATATTCAAATACCGGGACAGCCAGAGCTTCTGGTTTGGCAAACACGTTATAAAGTGCCAACAGTCTATGAGCAGGATTTTGTTCAACATTTAATTCAAGCCTTTTCTTCAGGCGTAACAGAACTTACTGATTTAGTTCAATCTTTAAATCAACAAGGTTTTCGTTGCGAGTCTGGTGAACTTTGGACTTCTGAAACATTTTCTGAAGAAATGCAACGTTTAGGTTATTGATTCAAGGAAGAACAGTGATGAATGCAGCAGTAACAGTGACTCCGAGTGTTGAGGAGTATTTAGATTTAGGTTTACGTGATCAATGGCATCCTGTACTGGCTAGTTGGGAAGTCGCAGCCAATCCTGTGGGTATTACCCGTTTAGGTGAAAATATCGTGGTTTGGCGTGATGACCAAGGTCAGGTGCATGCTTTAGAAGATCGTTGTCCGCACCGTGGTGCACGTCTTTCTTTAGGCTGGAACTTAGGTAATCGCGTGGCATGTTGGTATCACGGTGTTGAAGTTCGCCATGATGGCAAGGTTGAAGATGTACCTGCAGTACATGAATGCCCAATGAAAGGCACAACCTGTGTGAAAAGCTACCCAGTGATTGAGCAACATGGTGCAATTTTCCTGTGGTTTGGCATTGATCCAAATGAAGTCGCTAAACCACTTGATTTTCCTGAGCAATTGGCGAGTGGGGAGTGGAGTTCATTCCTATGCCAAGCAGATTGGAAGGTCAATCATCAATATGCGATTGATAATGTAATGGATCCAATGCATGGCACCTATTTGCATTGTACCTCGCACTCAATGGCGGACGGTGAGCGTACTGCAGAAATGAAACACCGCTCAACTGAAAATGGTTTTGTCTTTGAAAAAGAAGGGCAAACAGGGGTCAATTTTGACTGGGTTGAATATGCCAATACTGGTGCAAGTTGGTTGCGTCTTTCGATTCCTTATCGTAAAGATTTTGGTCCAGGCGGTGAGTTTTGGATTGTGGGTTATGCCACACCGATTGATGCTCAAAATACCCGTGTTTTCTTCTGGCGTTGTCGTAAAGTTAGTGGTTGGCAGCGTAATGTCTGGCGTTTTCTTTACCGCAATCATTTAGAAAAATTGCATTGGGATGTCTTGGAACAAGATCGAATTATTTTAGAAAATCTTGCGCCAAACGCACGTCAACATGAATTCCTCTATCAACATGATGTCGGTTTATCGCGCTTACGCCGTTTAATGAAAAAAGAAGCGGAAAAGCAGTTAAAGAAAATTGCGAGCTTGAATAGCTCAAACCGTATTGAAATGCAGGAACAAGTTCATGGTTAATGTCGCATTGTTGCAGGGCAAGAAAGTCTTTGTTACAGGCGCAGCAAGAGGCTTGGGACGAGACTTTGCACAGGCCATTGCCGAAGCAGGTGCTCAAGTGGTCATGGCGGATATCTTGACAGATCTTGTGCAACAAGAAGCAGCAGTATTGCAGGCACAGGGTCTACAGGTGACTGCGGTCACGATTGACTTGGCCAATGCTGATTCGATTCAACAGGCTGTTCAGCAAGCAGCTGAACATTTAGCTGGAATAGATGGTTTGGTGAATTGCGCTGCACTTGCGACCAATGTGGGTGGTAAAAGCTTGATGGATTATGACGCCGATCTATGGGACCGGGTCATGAACATCAATGTCAAAGGGACGTGGTTGGTCACCAAAGCATGTGTGCCATATCTCAAGCAGTCCGATGCAGGCAAGGTGATTAATGTGGCATCGGATACGGCTTTATGGGGCGCACCTAACTTGATGGCTTATGTTGCAAGTAAAGGTGCTTTGCTGGCAATGACCCGTTCGATGGCAAGAGAGTTAGGGCCATTTAATATTTGTATCAATACGCTTTCTCCAGGATTGACGCTGGTTGAAGCAACAGAATATGTACCGCAAGATCGTCATGATTTATATGTAAATGGTCGTGCGATTCAACGTCAGCAGTTACCACAGGATCTGAACGGAACAGCACTTTATTTACTTTCGGATTTGTCCTCATTTGTGACTGGACAGAATATTCCCGTAAATGGTGGTTTTGTCTTTAATTAAGGAATTGTTTCATGATTACAGGGATTGAGATTTTAAAGTTTGGCGTTGAGGATCGGGCTGCTTCAAATAAATTTTTGGCAGATTTTGGTTTAAAGCCAAGCCAATCAGATATTGAGGGTACGGATCTTTATCAAACCCAGAACGGCAGTAAAATTTATTTATTTGATTGTGATGATCCGCGTCTACCACAGGCCATCGAGTCAGGTTCAACATTACGTGAAGTGACTTGGGGCTTGGATGATGCAGCACAGGATTTGGCTGATTTAGCGACTCGCCTGAAAGATGTAGATGGTTATCAAGCCACGGCTGACATGCTGCAATGCCTAGACCCAAATGGGATGACCATTCGCTTTCAAGCCAGCTTTACCCAAGAGCTACCTGCGTTAAAAACTGAAGGGATTAACCAATACGGCAGTATCACTCGTGTCAATGCAGCTAGTCCAGTGTATGAAAAAGGGCAACCTGTTGCGATTGGACATGTGGTGTTCTTTACTCCAGATTTAGAAAAAACAGAATCTTTCTATATCGAAAAGCTCGGTTTCTTCTTATCGGATGCTTATCGTAATCGTGGTGCTTTTTTACGTTGTCGTGGCAAAGGCTATCACCATGATTTGTTTTTGCTTTCGGTACCCAATAAACCTGCTGGACTCAATCATGTGGCCTTTGTGGTGCGTGATATTCATGAAGTGATTGGCGGTGGCTTAAACATGAACCGTTCTGAATGGTCTACTTTTATTGGTCCGGGTCGTCATCCAATTTCTTCGGCTTACTTCTGGTATGTCAACTCACCTTTGGGTGGTGCATTTGAATACTACACCAATGATGATTATTTGACGGAAGAATGGCAACCACGTGTTGAAGAACATTGTTTAGAACTCTTTACTGAGTGGGCGGTTGAAGGTGGTTTAGATGACCATACTCGTCGTCAAGTCAAACCTGTATAAGCAGTTGGAACAGGGAGATTAAGCTATGCAAAGAATAGTCATCGTTGGCGCAGGACAAGCTGCGGGTTGGGCAGTAAGCACACTCCGTCAACATGGATTTCTAGGTGAAATTCATGTGGTATCCAATGAGGAACGGGTATTTTACGAACGCCCACCCCTGTCAAAACAAGTCCTCTCCAAAGAAGCCAGTTATGACAGTTTGCATCTGTTCTCTGCTGAACAGATGCAAGATTTTAACATTGAGTGGCACAAACCCGCTGTGGCAACTCAAGTGGATCGCCAACAAAAACATGTGGTTTTAGAAAGCGGTCAAGTTTTGCCTTATGACAAATTATTGATTGCAACAGGAAGCCGAGCACGTGTACCAGTCAATACATGGCAATTTATTCCCAATGTGGTGACTTTACGTAATGTACAAGACTGCGAACGTTTAGCCGAAATCTTACAACATACGCAAAAGTTAGCAGTAATTGGTGGTGGTTGGATCGGCTTAGAAATTGCAGCAACGGCACGGAAACAAGGCAAACAAGTGCATGTTTTTGAATACGGTGATCGACTTTGTGCACGTAGCGTTAGCCCTGATGTATCTGAATTTTTGCAAAATATGCATCAACAACAAGGTACTCAGATCCATTTAAATAGTAAAAATGTGCATTTGATTGAAGCAGGTCAACATCAAGTTGAAGTGGTGAATCATCCAAATGCCAGTGAACTGTTTGATTGTGTAGTGGTGGGTGCGGGTGCAGATATTGCCAAAGAGCTGGGTGTGAGTGCGGGGTTAGACGTTAAAGATGGCATTGTCGTCAATGGTTTTGGACAAACTTCAGACCAAGACATTTATGCCGCAGGTGATGTGGCGATACATCCAAGTTTGGGCTATTGCATTCAGTCTTGGGCCAATGCGCAAAATCAAGCCATTGCCACGGCAAAGTCAATGTTAGGTATGGATACGGAATATCTGGATATTCCTTGGTTATGGTCAGACCAGTATCACTACAATATTCAGATTTTAGGGACTTACCAACCTGAAAAAACCAAGCAGATTGTGCTACGTCAAAACGCAGCAGATCAGTGCAGTTATCTTTATCTGGATGAGCAAAACTGTTTGATTAACATGATTGCGATCAATGACTCAAAACTGGTCAAACTGGCAAAGCGCTGGATGCAATCCAATACCGTGTTAGACCCCAAATTATTAGCAGACCCTGAATTTAATGTAATGAAATTAAAACCGTAAACATTAAATCCGGTTCATGACTCAATCGAAGGAATGAAATATGAGTAATGAAGAGAAAAGTGGATTGAAGCATTGGGTTCCTGCTTTTGTCCTGATGATCTGTGTCGTTCTGGCATTTTTCGACAAAATTAGTATCGCAGTCTTATTTGCGGACCCGCACTTTCAGGGCGCGATGGGGATTGCCCAAGACAAAGCAAAGCTTGGATGGTTAATGACCAGCTTTTTATTGGCTTATGGTTTTTCCTCTGTGTTTTTAAGCTTCTTAGGCGATATTTTTAGCCCTAAAAAAATGCTGTTTTGGAGCGTCTTATCTTGGGGGATACTCATGTTCTGTATGGGTTTTACCACCAACTATACAGGGATGTTGATTCTCCGCGTTCTGCTTGGATTAGCTGAAGGCCCATTATTTGCCTTGGCTTATACCATCGTGAAACAAACCTATACAGATCGTCAGCAAGCACGTGCTTCCACCATGTTTTTGTTGGGTACACCGATCGGTGCCTTCTTGGGTTTTCCAATTACCGCGGCTGTTCTCGCAAACCATGATTGGCATACCACCTTCTTTGTAATGGCTGGTTTAACTGTAATTGCACTGATTGCGATTGTGTTTGGCTTACGTAATTTACAACTCAAGAAAACCATTGAGCTGGAATCGACCAGTAAACGTGTAAATTTTAAAGGGCATATCCATAACACCAAAGTGCTATTACAGAACGGTTCATTTTGGTTGGTGTGTATTTTCAATATTGCACTGATGACTTATCTGTGGGGATTAAACAGTTGGGTTCCATCCTACCTGATTCAAGACAAGGGCTTTAACCTTAAAGAGTTTGGTATTTATTCAAGTTTCCCATTTATCGCCATGTTGATTGGTGAAGTGATTGGTGCATTTCTTTCTGACAAGTTAGGTCGTCGTGCCATTCAAGTTTTTAGTGGCTTATTGGTGGCCGGCATCTTTATGTATGTCATGGTCATTATGACAGATCCAATTTTAGTGATTGTTGCAATGTCTCTTAGCGCAATGGCTTGGGGCTTTGGTGTCGCAGCAATATTTGCACTACTTGCTCGTGTGACCACTGCTGATGTGGGCGCGACTGCGGGTGGGATTTTTAATGGACTGGGTAATTTTGCCAGTGCAATTGCACCCGTTCTGATCGGTTACATCGTGATGCAAACCCACAGTTTTAATTTAGGAATTACCTTCTTAGCAGCAGTTGCTGTGATTGGATCGTTCTTCTTAGTTCCTTTACTAAAACGTTATTAATTCAAGATATCTAGGAGTTAAAACATGACTACTCAACAATTCGAATCATGGTCACAGCCTGAAGGTACAAGCTTACAAGATTGGTTAAATACCCGTATCGCACGTTTTGAAACACGTAAATATGATTTTGATGCCTTGAAGTTCCAAGCGGACTATGACCCCAAATATCGTCGTGCCCAAATGCGTTATATGGGCACGGGTGCAACAGGTGTAGTCAATGATGGCAACACTGTTCCAGCAGAAAACTTCACTTTTTCAACCATGGTTTTACCTCCGCAGTGCGAAGGGCCTTTGCATATTCATCATGATGTTGAGGAAGTGTTTTTTATGTTGCGTGGTGAGATTGACCTGTTTATCGAACATAACGGTGAGAAATTTCAAACCAAACTTAAAGAGCGTGATCTGATTTCAATTCCACCTGGAATTTACCGTGGCTTGTTTAATCCGGGTCAGGAAGATGCCTTGATGTGTGTGATGTTAGGTGCGGGTAAACCGACTATTCCGAACTATCCACCAGAACATCCATTGTCGCAAATCAAACGTTGATTGAATCGACAAAGCCCAGCTCTACAGCAAAGGAATCCAGCCATGACATTGCTTGATCGATTAGCCAAATATCCAGTCAAAACCATTGTAGTGGATGGTCAAGTACACGCCTATCGTGAGGCGGGTCAAGGCCAGCCGTTGATTTTGCTACATGGGATTAGTTCGGGTTCTGCTTCATGGATCAACCAGCTCGATGTACTGCGTCAGTCTTTTCGTGTGATTGCTTGGGATGCACCGGGTTATGGCTTATCAGAAGGTTTAAATACAGCGCAACCGAATGCAGAAGATTATGCACAACGTTTGTTGGGTTTAATCGATGCTTTGGCAATTCCTCAAGCCATTTTGGTTGGTCATTCCCTTGGAGCTTTACAGGCCAGTGCTTTTGCTCATCTTTATCCTGAACGAGTACAGACTTTGCTGATTGCCAATGTGGCACAAGGTTATCAACGTTCAGATGAGGAAAGCAAATCACAGGTTTATCAAAAACGACCAATGCTGTTGAAAAGCTTAGGTCATGCAGGCATGGCGGCAAGTCGTGGACCGCATTTAATTTATAAACAAGACGCTCAAGCTTTGGCTTTGGTCACAGCAGTGATGCAGGATTTGACCTTAGACGGTTTTACCCATGCATCGTATTTGTTGGCCTATGACGAAATTAGAAATTATTTAACAGATATTCGTGTTCCTTGCGTCGTGATTGCAGGCGATCAGGACCAAATTACACCTGCACAAGGTATTCAAGACCTTGCCGCAGAAATGCAATTGAGCCGATGTCATCTGATTACAGATGCAGGTCATCTGAGTTATGTCGATCAACCACAACAGTTTAACGACATTATTTTATCGGCACGTTAAGACTCAAACGAGAGAAAAATATGAGCTTCCAAGTTGAAGGAAAAGTAGCAGTAGTAACAGGTGGCTCGTCAGGCATTGGTTTGGCTGCTGTCGAAATTTTAGTTGCAGAAGGTGCCAAAGTGGCATGGTGTGGTCGGGATGAACAGCGTCTAGCAGAATCAAAAAATTATATTTTGGAAAAGTATCCGCAAGCCCATATTTTTACTCAAGCCTGCAATGTTTTAGACAAACAAGATGTAAAACACTTTGCACAACAGGTCAATCAAAATTTAGGCAATGTCGACATGTTGATCAATAACGCAGGTCAAGGGCGTGTATCCAATTTTGAAGACACCCAAGATGAAGATTGGATGAAAGAAATTGAATTGAAGTATTTCAGTGTCTTGCATCCTGTCCGTGCATTTTTAAATGATTTAAAAAATTCGGCGTGTGGGTCAATCACCAATGTCAATTCCTTACTGGCCTTGCAACCTGAACCACACATGATCGCGACTTCATCGGCACGCGCCGCTTTGCTGAATTTAACTCATTCCTTAGCACATGAATTTAGCCAATATGGGATTCGGGTGAATTCAATTTTATTGGGCATGGTGGAGTCAGCACAGTGGAAACGCCGTTTTGAAACACGTTCAGATAACCAAGCGTCATGGGAACAGTGGACAGGCAATATTGCAAAAAACCGTGGTATTCCAATGCAACGTCTAGGTAAACCTGAAGAACCAGCACACGCTTTGGTGTTCTTGGCTTCACCATTGGCATCCTATACCACGGGTGCAGCCTTGGATGTCTCTGGTGGATTTAACAAACATTTATAAGGTGTGCCCATGAAACAGTTGATGATGATTGGTTTCGGTGCAATGGCAGCAGAAGTGTACGCACATATGCCACAAGATTTACAGCTTAAATGGATTGTGGTGCCTGCACGCAGTGTTGAAAAAGTACAGGCACAAGTATCCGCTCAGGTACAGGTAATTAGTTCGATTGATCAATGCCTTGGCACGCCTGATTATGTAATCGAAGTGGCAGGCCAAGCGGCGGTAAAAGAACATACCCAAAAGGTGTTAGAGAAAGGATGGACTATTGGTCTGATTTCAGTGGGAACCTTAGCCGATAGCGAATTTTTCTCTCAACTGAAACAGACTGCGGAACAACACGATGCCCATCTACATCTTTTAGCGGGTGCGATTGCGGGGATCGATGGTATCTCTGCGGCAAAAGAAGGTGGTTTGGAAAAGGTCACCTATAAAGGCTGTAAAAGTCCGAAGAGTTGGCGTGGCAGTTATGCTGAACAATTGGTTGATCTCGATCAGGTCAGTGAAGCTATGGTTTTTTTTCGTGGTACAGCCAGAGAAGCAGCACTGAAGTTTCCAGCCAATGCCAATGTTGCAGCAACTATTGCACTCGCAGGTTTAGGCATGGATGAAACCATGGTTGAGCTTACGGTTGATCCAAAAACCAATAAGAACAAGCACACCATTGTGGCAGAAGGCGTGTTTGGTGAAATGACTATTGAATTGGTGGGTGTACCTTTGGCAAGCAATCCCAAAACCTCAACTTTGGCTGCGCTTAGCGTGATTCGTGCATGTCGCAATAGCGTTGAAGCAATTCAGATTTAAAAGGATTTGATCATGGTAAAGGAAATTTATATCGCAGGTGAATGGCGATTAGGTAAAGGCAATACGATTCAAAGTCTGTTTCCAGCAGATCAATCTGTAAATGCTGAAATTTCTACAGCGAGTTTAGATGATGTCAATGAAGCAATTGAAAAAGCAGATTTGGCATGGCGACAAGCAGGCTGGCGCAATAGCATGCCACATGAACGTGCGCGTATTTTGTATAAAGTGGCAGAGATTATTGAAGCGCGTGTAGATGAGCTTGCAAAATTACAAACCCGTGATAATGGTAAGCCACTGGCTGAAACACGTGGTTTAGTGATGAGTGCAGCCGCGACAGCACGCTATGTTGCCGCAGCATGTGAAACGCTGAATGATGAACTCACCACACAACGTGCGGCTGACTTTATGACCATGAGTGTGCATGAACCTGTTGGTGTGGTGGCCGCGATTACACCGTGGAATTCACCGATTGCCAGTGAAGTTCAAAAACTTGCCCCTGCGATTGCTGCTGGAAATGCGGTGATTCTTAAACCGGCAGAGGCAACGTCTTTAATTGCCTTGGAACTCGCCAAAATCTTTGAACAAGCAGGACTGCCAAAAGGCTTACTCAGTGTTTTAGTGGGGCGTGGTTCTGTAATTGGTGATGCCATCGTAAAGCATCCTTTGGTCCGCAAAATTTCATTTACTGGCGGAACCACTACAGGGCGTCATTTGGCTCATCTTGCCGCAGATAAATTGATTACCACCTCATTAGAGCTTGGTGGAAAATCCCCTACGATTGTTATGCCTGATGCAGATATTGAATTGGCTGCTAAAGGTGTGGCTTATGGGATCTTTAGTTCCGCAGGACAAGCCTGTATTGCAGGTTCACGACTCTTCGTGCATCACAGTATTTACGATCAGTTCCTTAAGCGTTTGGTTGAAATTACCAAAGCATTACGAGTGGGACATCCAGAAACAGCGGGTGTACATTTGGGCTCTTTAATTAATCCAAAGCATTTGGCTTCTGTCGATGCCTATGTGCAATTGGCCAAGCAAGAAGGTGGTCAAGTTGTAGTGGGTGGTCAAGCGCTGACGGATGGTGATTTGGCGAAAGGAAGTTATTACTTACCGACCATCATCACGGGCTTAAATAATACTGCACAAACCTGTCAAGAAGAGATTTTTGGTCCGGTCTTGGTGGTGATGAAGTATCACGATGAAGCTGATTTAATCACCCAAGCCAACGACAGTTGTTTTGGGCTTGCAGCAGGAATCTGGACTGAAAACTACCGTAAAGCTTGGCAAATTGCACGTGCTTTGGAAGTCGGTACAGTCTGGATTAATACCTATAAAAAATTCTCTATTTCGGCACCGTTTGGTGGCTTTAAAGAAAGTGGTATCGGGCGTGAAAAAGGGCGTTTAGGTATTTTGTCTTATATGCAGCAAAAAAGTATTTATATGGGATTAAGCGAACAGCCAAATCCTTGGTGTGAATAATAAATTCATGGAATGAAAAAGTTTTCGAGGAATAAACAATGACAGAACGTGTAAATGTAGGCGAAGCAATCGCGCGTGTTTTAGAAGCACACCAAGTGGAAAGTATCTATGGGGTGATTTCAATTCATAACCTACCAATTGCAGATGCCGTAGGGCGTCGTGAAAAAATTCGTTTTGTGGCAGCGCGTGGCGAAGCAGGTGCAGTCACGATGGCAGATGGTCACTCACGCTTTAAAGGTTTAGGGGTTGCTTTGACCAGTACCGGTGCAGGTGCAGGCAATGCAGTAGGCTCATTGATTGAAGCGATGAATGCTGGGAGTCCTGTGTTGCATTTAACTGGGCAAGTTGAACGTGAATATCTTGATCGTGATGCTAGCTTTATCCATGAAACCAAAGATCAACTGACCTTCTTACGTGCTTCAAGCAAAGCTGCATTTCGTATTACCAGCCCAGACAATGCAGTGGGTGTAATTCGTGAAGCAATTCGTGTTGCAACCACAGTACCGATGGGGCCTGTAAGCGTTGAGCTCCCGATTGATGTGCAAGCTGCAGAAATTGACTTGCCATTGAATTTAGGCCCTGTCAAAGCGCTTGAATTACCGCAGGCTGAGCAAGTTGAAATTGATTTAATTGTTGAAGAAGTTAAAAAAGCCAAACGCCCCATCTTCTGGATTGGTGGCGGCACGTTAAATAGTGTTGATGAAGTGAAAGCCATTGCAGATCTTGGGATTCCTGTTGTTTCTTCGACCCATGCCCGTGGTGTGTTAGCAGATGAGCATCCACGCAGTTTAGGTGCATTCCATAACTCAGCAGGGGTTGAGCAACTGTTAAAACAGGCTGACTTATTGGTGGTGGTGGGCTCGCGTTTACGCAGCAATGAAACCAAAACCTATTCGGTACAGTTCCCTGATAATCTGATTCAGATTGATGCCAATCCAGTGGCGCAGCAACGTAATTATAAAGTTCGTAACTTCATTTGTGCTGATGCCAAAGATGTATTACAACGTGTGCTCACAGGGCTAAGCGGTATCTCAAAAGTTGATGCAGATTATGATGCAGCGGTTGTTGCAGCAAAACAGTCCGCTATTGAGGCACTGCGTACTCAGCTGGATCAATATGCACTGATCTGTGATCACTTACGTGCGGCACTGCCACAAGACGGTATCTTTGTACGTGACATTACCATGTCAGGCAGTACTTGGGGCAGCCGACTATTTCCAGTACAAGCACCGAATCAAAATATTCACTCACTTGCTGGGGCAATTGGTCTTGGTTTAGCCACGGCAATTGGCGCTTCTATTGCCAATCCAGATAAAAAAGTGATTGGTCTCGTGGGCGATGGTGGTTTGATGCTCGGTATCGGTGAGATTGCCACCATGGCACAAGAAAATACCAACATGGTGCTGATGATCATGAACGATGGCGGTTATGGCGTAATGCGTGGTATTCAAAAGAATTACTTTGGTGGGCGTCAATATTTCAACGAATTGCATACCCCAGATTATAAAGTCTTAGGGGAAGCAATGGGAGTGAAAAGCTGGAAAGTGGGCAGTGCAGATGAGTTTAAAAGCGTGATTCAACAAGCAGTCGATTTTCAAGGGCCAAGTGTGATCGAATTGGATATGAATTCGATTGGACCACTGAACTTTGCAGGACCGCCGCAGAAAAAACTCTATTAAACCCAGTTGAACATTCGATGTTGGCATCGGATGTTCAGTAAATTCACCAGCAATTTTTTTTGCTCAAAATACAATAAAAACTATGTTTTATAGGTAAAACAAAAGTCCAACAGGATCGTTGGAACACAAGGGAAGGAAGCAATTATGAAAAAGACAGCTATCGCGATGCTACTTGCAGCATTGTATTTGGGTACCACATCCAGTGTTTTGGCGCAAAGCTCAGCATTAGAATGGAAAAGTGAAGATGAGACGGACTCTATAAAATTGGGTGGCGTGGTGCGATTAAACCAACGCTATGAAAATTGGGAAGGACCTAATGATGGCTTTGGCAAACTCTATTTTGATATTTTTAGAGTCGATGTCAAAGGTAAATTTGACGATGCCTATTTTAATGCAAGCTACTTGTTTCAAGACCAAGAGAAACGCTCGATCGAAAAAGCCTACGTGGGCTACAATTTAGATCAGCAGAATAGTTTAGAAGCCGGCTTTGTATATAAACCTTTTGCGATTTATCCTTATCCGCAAAATGGTTGGACTTACCATATCCCATTCTTTTTGGGCTATGGCAATAACATTGCGCCAGGTTTGAACTGGAATTTTCATAATCAGGACTGGGATGTAAAACTGGGCTATTACCCTGAAATGCTGGCAACCAATCTGCGCTATTCGCCCGAAAGTGCCACTTATGATGATCTTGCCGACAATGCATTTCCAAGTCAAAAAGCCTATCAAAATGAAAAGCGCCATCAATTCAATACGCGGATTGTGCGCAAGTTAGACACCAATGTGGGTAAGCAGGAAGTCGGGGTATCTGGGGCAATTGCGCAATTGCATAATAAAACCACCGATAAAAATGGCCAATATTATGCAGTGGGTGTGCATAGCGATAACAATTACAAACGCTTTAATTTACAAAGCTCTGTGATTCATTATCAATATGATGCAAAGAATCCTGACGGGGTCAATAATGATATGACTTTAATGGGGAATAACGGATTTACCCCTGCTTATTTTATTGCCTCTGAAGCGACAGTTGCCAGTTTAAATCTTGCCTATACCTTACCTATGCAAAATATGGGCAAACTCAAAGCGATCCGATTCTACAATGATTATAGTTATATGGATAAGAAACGTGATGATTGGTCGGATTCTCAAATGAATACCACTGGGATGATGTTTATTGCGTCACCCTTTATGGTGTGGGCCGATTATACTTGGGGGAAAAATGCCAATATTATTGGCGGTGCAATGAATTCAACCGGTTTTAGCTCGACCGTTTCACCCTATAGTGACCAATGGTTGTATCGTATCAATTTAAACCTTGGATTTAGTTTTTAGAAAGCGGATTTGGGAATTGATCTGTTTGTTATGCCGATATTTGCTATGGCAATAACTGCTTTGTTGCACTTAGATTTAAACACTGCTGGATGACATTTACTTATTATTTGAGTATTTGTCAAATGAATATCTGTCAAAGCAGCGGATCGGCGGTGTATGCAACAAAGCATGTTTATCGGATCAATTTTATAACTTCACAAGCGCATACGACGATCGTTTACGCTTGTTTTGCTAAGGCCATCAACGACTTTAATTGCTGAACTTCCAGTGGGGTGGCATGTTGTAATGGCTTTCTTGGTTCACCTACAGAAAAACCTAATTCATTTAAACCTGCTTTGACTGTTTTCGGTAGGCCGCCTTGTACAATAAAGCGCAACAAAGGCAATTGACGATAAAACAAGGCTTTGGCGTGGTCTAAATCACCATCTTTGACTGCCTGATATAACTGACTTGGTAGCTGACCGAGTAGATTTGGCGCCACAGTACACCAACCACTTGCCCCTGCACAAAATGCCTCAAGCGCTAAAGGATTACAGCCATTATAAAAGGGCAACTGTCCTTGAGATAATTCATGAAATTTATGCATGCGCTGAATATCACCCGTACTGTCTTTAACCATGCAAATATTCTCAATTTCTTGAAACATTTTCACGATCAATTCTGGTGACATATCTACGCCACTGGTTGCTGGGTTGTTATAGACCATGATCGGCAGTTTGGTCGATGCGGCAATTTGCTGATAATAATCATAGATTTCTTGATCATTGAGTTTCCAGTAAGATACTGGGATCACCATAATTAGATCAGCGCCAAGCTCCTCGGCTTTTTGGGCTTTTTGAATTGCCATCGCCGTTGTGAGTTCAGAAATTCCCAACATGACCGGGACACGGTGATTAACGACTTCGATACTTTTTTGTGCGACTTGTTGCCATTCTTGCCAAGATAAATAAGCACTTTCACCAGCACTGCCCAATGGCACAATCGCATTACATTGTTGTTCCAGCAGAGCATTTAATGTGATGGTCAGTGCATCCACATCGACAGTTTGTGTGTCTGGGTGAAATGGTGTGATTGGGTATGCAATAATGCCTTCTAATTTCATTTTCATTACTCCTCGATACAGTCCGCATGATTTTTTAAAGCTTTACGCGCATAGTAGGCAAAATTGACATTATTACGCTTGTTGGTAGAGACCCAGTCATGAGCTTCTTTTGCCAGTTCATGTGGGATAGGTTGAATTTGTCCAGCAGCCATTGCCAAAAGCTGAAGTCGGGCAGCGCGTTCAATTAAAATGGCTAAGTTGCAAGCCTCTTCAATGGTTTTACCTGCCACCAGCTGACCATGATGTGACAGCAGTACAGCGCGGTTTTTACCTAAGGCTTCTGAAATAAAAATACCTTCTTCATTGCCGACGGGGACTCCCGGCCACTCTTCCACAAAAGAACAGTCTTCATATAAAGCGCAGGTATCCATTTGTGCGATCGCTAAGGGCACACGGAGCATCGACAACGCTGCAATATGTGTTGGATGGGTATGGATAATGCAATTCACTTCAGGATGTTGTTTATAAATCCATGTATGAAAGCGATTTGCAGGATTTGCCATGCCTTGTTGATCAAGTGGCTTTAGATCTTCATCAACTTCCAATAAGTTTTGCGCGGTAATTTCATCAAAGCCGAGACCAAAACGCTGGGTGATAAAGCTATTGCCTTGCGTGGTACGACAAGTGATTTGTCCCGCTAAGCCAGCATCATGGCCGTGGTCAAATAAAATACGGCAGGTTAATGCCAACTTTTGTCGATCTGTGTAGTTTGAATCTTGAATAAATTGCTGCATATTTTGCTGCGCATTTTGCATCAATTGCTGTTTATCTAGTTGTGCCGTTTGCATAAATAAAACCTCTCGCTGAGTTGATTTTCACATCGCCTAAGTACAGAATAAAAATTCTGTGGATGGATTAAAATATCCAGTTTCTAAAACTTATATGGGCCAGAGAGTTATGCGTCAGCCTTGGAAAATTCGGCTACATTTAGAAGATCGTGAAGAAAAGACCCTTTTTTTAAAGTTGGCAAATCAGATTATTCAAGAGATTTTATCTGGCAGAATTACTCAGGCAACACGCTTGCCAGGTTCACGTACACTGGCGGATGAACTCGGGATTAACCGAAAAACCGTACAATCGGTATATGAAGATTTGGAGGCACAGGGTTGGCTGGTTTCAAAAGCTAGGCAAGGCACCTTTGTCTCTGAGAATTTACCGGATTTAAAAGCGCAGTCATCGCCTACACTCGAACAGGTCGATATCACACCAGTTTTACCAACTCAGGTGCTGATCAAAAATGATGGTGTGCCAGATAATCGGCTGATCCCGTATGAATTGTTTTCACGGGCTTATCGGCATGCATTGATTCAAGTAACACGTCATCAAACCATGGGATATGGAGATCCGCAGGGCAGTTTAGAACTTCGTCAAGCCTTATTAGAAATGTTGTCTATGGAGCGTTTTATACAGACCTCTATGGAAAACATTTGTGTGGTTCGTGGCAGTCAAATGGGGATTTTTCTAGCTGCGCGGGTTCTGGCTCAACATCAGTCTCAGCGTCATATTATTGTGGTAGAGCAATGGGCTTATCCACCTGCAGTGGAAACATTCCTGTCTAATCATTATCAAATTATTCGCGTGCGTTTGGATAAGCATGGTCTAGATACCGATCATTTAACTGAAATTTTGTCCAGCCATGCAGTTGCTGCGGTATACACCACACCTCATCATCAATATCCAACGACAGTGACGATGTCTATGGATCGAAGATTAAAGTTGTTAGAGCTGTCTAAAGCCTTTGATTTTTATATTATTGAAGATGATTATGACCATGAGTTTCATTATGACAGCCGCCCCATTCCGCCGTTAATTAGCTTACCAGCAGCAGACAAAGTGATTCATATCGGCTCTTTGTCTAAAGTGTTTGCGCCCAGTTTAAGAATTGGTTATGTGGTGACCAATGTGCAAATTATTCAGGCGATGAAACAAGACATTTTGCTGATCGATAAACAGGGCAATGCGATTACTGAATTGGCAATGGCTGAACTGATGCAGCAGGGTGAAATTAAGCGGCATATCCGTAAAATGCGTAAGATTTATCAGCAACGTAGAGACTTTGCTGTGAGGGCTTTTCAGCAGACTTTTGAGGAGTGGGTTGAAATAGCCCCACCCGCAGGCGGCATGGCGTTGTGGGTAAAGTTTAAGTTACCTTTTCAACAGCAGTTTTTAACGGTTTTAAAACAATTACATATTGATTCTGAATATGATTTTGGTTCGGAATGGCATCATTCTGATCACAGTTTCTATATTCGTTTTGGTTTTGCAGCCCTGACCGAATTGGAAATCCGTCAAACTGTTGAAAAGTTGTACCAGGTTTTTGTGAGCTGATGATGCTCAAGAAACTTAGAAAGTATTTTGAATCTTGTTGAACTGACTTTAGAACGGTTTAAGCAAAAACCAGAAGCATTGTGTTTCTGGTTTTTTATGGATTAATTTAAAGCCATACGATATTCAATGACCCCTGGTTTTTCAGCGATCCAGTCATAGAGTTTTTGCGCAGTTTGATTGCTTTGTTGAGTATGCCAATACAAGCGCGCGCAGGGTTGAACAATCGCTTGCTGTTGTACATATTCAATCAGGCGCTTGCCTACATGTTGACCTCTTGCCTGTGGAGAAACATATAAGTCTTCTAGATAGCAAAAGTTGGCCTCGGCCCATGTCGAGCGATGGATCACGTAATGTACAAAGCCGAGAACATGCTCAGCTTGTTTAGCAACAGCACAATATATCGGTTCTTGATCATCAAAAAAACGTTGCCAAGTGGTTTGCGTAACAGTATTGGATAAAGCCACTTTGTAAAAGTCTTGATAAGCCAGCCAATACTCCACCCATTGTTTATAGTCTTGTTGTGCAACAGGCACAATTTGAACCACTAAATTTTCCACAGGTATTCTCCAGTCATCGGGAAAGAAAGAGGAGAAATGAGTTTAAGTGTGATTGTGGTATTGAAATAAGATACACTTTGAGTATTTTTAACAGTACCAGTTTTACTTATGGCGACAGCAGCATCGGCTTATTTCCCCCATTTGATCTTGCCTAAAGGGGTGATTAAAGAGGGGTTATATAGCGTTTTACGTGATGCAATTTTGGATGGTCGCCTGGCTTCTGGAACCAAACTGCCCTCTAGTCGTGTCTTGGCGGAAATGATGTCGATTTCTAGAAATTCAGTCTTGGCTGCAATGGATCGTTTACTGGATGAAGGCTATGTTGTGACTAAGCCGAGCTCTGGTACTTATGTCGCAGAGCTGATTCCTGACCAATTAATTTCTATACAAGAGATAGCGACAGAATCTGCATCTGACATCTGTCACAAGCTAAATATTAATCCGCATATCGCAAATTTATTACCTGCTTGGCAGAAACAAAATGTATCTGGGCAGGGTGAAAAAATATTTCATGTCGGCGTTGGTTGTACCGATTTATTTCCCCATTCACTTTGGGGTAAATTATTGGGACGTGCTTGGCGGCAGTCTCATCAGCAATTGGGTCAGTTTCATGATTGTCGTGGCTATTTGCCTTTACGTCAGGCTATTTGTGATTATGTTCGTTCTACGCGGGGGCTAAAATGCGATGTACAACAAATTTTGATTGTAAATGGTACCCAACAAGCGATTCACCTTGCAGCTTATGCATTATTACAACCTTTGGATCAGATCTGTTTAGATGAGCCTGGCTATGATGCCGCTTTAAATATTTTTCGGAGTTTTGGCATTCAAGTTCATCCTGTATCAAGTGATCACGAAGGGATGAAAATTGCTGAGATTATTCAGCATTATTCCAAAAGTAAATTAATCTATACCGCACCCTCTCATCAGTTCCCTTTAGGTGGAACACTCAGTTTAAGTCGACGATTGGCCCTATTGGAATGGGCAGCGAGTCAGCAAAAATGGATTTTTGAAGATGATTATAACAGTGAGTTTAGATATGGAACGCACCCAATTCAAGCCTTACAGGGCTTAGACCAACAGCAAAGAGTGATCTATTCGGGTACTTTTTCTAAAATGATGTTTCCTGAGTTTCGACTTGGATTTATGGTGGTTCCAGAATCGCTGACAGAAACATTGAGTCTGGCAAAATATTATACCGATACGCGGAGTGCTTATTTAGAACAAGCGGCTTTGGCTTTGTTTATCAAGGAGGGGCATTATGCACGCCATGTACGTAAAGTGCGTAAAGCTTGCCAAGAACGTCAACAGGCATTAATTGCTGCGATTCAACAGTTTCTTGCAGATGTATTGACTGTTCAGCCAACCGACTCAGGGATTCATGTGATTTGTTGGCTAAAAGCCCCATGGACTGAGCAAAGCTTTATTGATCAGTGTCTTGCTATTAATCTGGCTGTTCAACCTTTATCTCGCTACTGTCAACAGCCTTATGAAAAAGCAGCAGTATTGTTTGGCTATGCAGCGCATACTCCAGACGAGATTAGCATGAATATTCAGAAGCTGGCGCAACAGATCAAGCAGACCTAATACGGCTTCCTGTTTCATCTTCTATATTTCTTCATTTCCTACATATAAATCACTAGCTGGTTTAGCTGTACACGCATTGATGATAATTGTTGTACATCTGTTTATGTAATGTTATAACATAACAATAAATTACAATTCGGAATCCATGATGCGTCACCATACTTTAGCAATCGCTATTTCTTTACCGGTCTTTCCTGCATATGCGATTGAAAATAAACAGCTGACTGTACTTCCAGTGATTCGAGTAAATGCCGAAAATGATCCATTTATCAATCAAAGTATCATTGTAGAAAATAGAAATGCAGACAATAAAACTTTAGGTGATGCTTTAAAGCATCTTTCAGGGGTACAAAGCAGCGCTTTTGGTCCCAATTCAGGTGCGCCTGTGATTCGCAGTTTAAGTGGAAACCGGGTGCAGATTTTGGAAAATGGTCAGTCTATTTATGGAATGAATAGTATCAGCGGCAATATTAATATCCCTTTTGATCCTTTATTCACTCAATCTGTTACTGTCAATAAATCTTCAGACAGTGTGCGTTATGGTGGTAATGCCATTGGCGGAAGTGTGAATATTGATTCTGGTCTAATCGATACAGCGATGCCGAATAAAAGTTCTCAATTAGAGCTTGTAGCGAAAAAGGGCTGGAATGATTTTGATGCCAAAGGTTTTAAACTCAATCTCAATAACCAAAGTAACTTTTCTACCAATTTATTGTTTTCTAGCCAAGATATGTCAGCTTATAAAATTCCGGGAGAGGGTAAAGCGAGTGTATGTAATAGTGGCGTATTTCCAGCGACGGGTGGGGTAAATACAGCATTGGCAGATGCTTGCCAAAAAGAAGCACGCATTCAAAAAAATTATAATACGGCATCACAGCCTTATATTGACCAATTTATGACGGAAAATCCCGATTGGGCAGATGGTTCATTTTCCTTCTATACAGATAAACCTACCTCAGTTTGGAGTGGAAAAACCTATACCAATCCAGTAAACCCTAAATATGTACCCAATACCCAGCAATATACTGAAAACAAAATTAATAAAGATGTCACACCCAACTATAAAAATAAGCTGGGCAATAGCTATTTAGACAATCAACACTTTGCGATTGGAAGCACTTATTTTCTCAACAATGGACGTATTGGGCTCAGTGCTGATTCAAAAAAAAGTGAATATGGGGTACCCGGATTTTCTCTTGAAAATAAATCTTTTCAATCTACCAGTGACAGCATACCAGTCGGGGTGAAAACAGATCAGCGAAGATATGCCTTAGACAGCGAGTTTAATTTTAGCCCGTTGTTATTGAAACAAATACAATTTGATGTGAGTAAGAGCGTTAATACATCAGGGGAATATTTAGGATCAAAAATGGCCAATAACTATAAATTTGATACCCAACAGGCTGAATTATTACTGAAGCATAGACCTGTTGAATTTTGGAATGGTTTTATTGGCTTTAATCAGATTGATCGTAAAGTGGTAGGACATGGAAATTTACGTTATTTACCGAATATCAATACGCAAACACAAGCCGTGTTTATCAAGGAAAAATTAGACTTTGATTGGCTAGAACTCGATGCTGGTTATCGTAACGAAAAGGTTGAACATAAAATTCAAAAAAGTGATTTTGTACCATCCAGAAATTCACCGAATACAAAACTCACCGATACAAAATTTAATCTTGAAAGCTACAGTTTCGGTTCATACCTAAAATATAATGATCTATTGGGTTTAAAGTTGCGTTATTCAGTGTCAGATAGAGCGCCTGAAATTAATGAACTTTATGCCAGCCATCCACATTATTCAATTATGTTACAAGAAGAAGGTAACCAAAAACTCAAAGAAGAAAAATCCAAAAATCTTGAGTTAACAGGTTTGTTCAATTATAAAAATTTTAATTTTGAAGCGACTGTATATAAGATGAAATATGACAAGTATTTGTATTTGACCCATTCAGGGGCACAAATGCGTAATCGCTTGCCACTTAAATATTGGACCCAGACAGATGCTGAAATTACTGGATTTGAAATTGATTTAAAACAAAAGTTTGAACTCAATCAGTATGGTAATCTTTTGATCTCTGCTTTTGCTGACTTGGTGAAAAATAAAAACCTTAATCCAAACAAAACCAGTTTGGCAAATGATGGAAATTACTTACCCAACATGCCAACGAACCGTTATGGGCTAAACCTTGAATGGAATAAAAATGATTGGTCAGCACGCTTATCCAATATTTACTATGATCAAGCTCAGTATTTAGGCAAAAATGTGTCTAAAGAAATTCCATTGCCGTCTTATAACTTGCTGGATCTACAAATTCAGAAACACTTCAAATTACAAAATGCCAATTTTGATGTTTTCCTCAATGGATCTAATTTGTTAAATGAAGATGCACGACCACAGAACTCGCCATTAAAATACATTGCACCACTTCCTGGGCGTGGGGTACAGCTGGGTATAAGTATGAAAATTTAATCGCTTAACTTTTGTTGGTTAAGTTTTTATATGTTGGGTCTTAACTTAAGATTTATTATCGGGGTCAATAAGTTGCTGTTGTTGAGAAGACTTCAAGCAACGTGTTGGCCCCTTTTATTTTGATACATTGAGAATGAAAAATTGATGTCAACAGACCCTAAAATTAATTTAAAAAATAGCTGTTAAAAATAGTCTATTCGATTTAATCATTACAGTTTGATTTATTGCAGCATCAATTTTTTAACATGCAATGGCTGCTTCACGTTCAAAAATAGATTCAACACTTTCAAATGCCAAATGACAAGCATGGTTTTGATATTGTCGAGCATAACTGTTTACTGCACTTTCAAGCACTTGTAAAAAATCATTATAATTCTGTTCAAAGTCTAATAAGTCGAGTAAGTCTGATTTTTTGCTGTTATGGCAGTTATATTTTTGAATAAAATCAAGCATTAATTTTTGAATAGGGGCATGGGTAAAATAAATTAAATAAGTTGCTGCCGAACCACAATGCAAACAACCTTGTTCAAGATAAATTTCTTCACTGTTTAACCAGCAGCATTGTAAGGTAAAAAATGCTCGAATCGCTTCAGTCGCTAAAGTAGGCTGTTCCAAAGTGTTCACCAATTTTTCATATAATGAAATTGATAATCATTATCAATTAAATTTTGCAAAAAGTCTATGTGATAATTGGTAAATTTTTTAAGTGTTGCTGTGAAATAACGGTACAAATTGATGTTTTTTAATGAGATGGTTTTAAAATAATGAAATTAATTGTTATATTATATCATAACGTTTAATTTGTTGTTTTTTCTATGTCTATTCTTTCGCAACGCTTACAAGCGATTGATGCATTACGAGGCTTGGTGATTTTGATTATGATGGTTGATCATGTCAGAGAAACTTTTTACCTCCATCATCAAGTTCCAGATCCAATGCTGATTCCAGGCACAGAAACGTCACTTTTCTTTAGCCGAATATTGGCCCATTTATGCGCTCCAGTATTTATTGTTTTGACAGGCTTATCCGCCTATCTCTATCAAGCTAAAAATAATAGTCTAGCGATGACACGTGAGTTTTTGATTAAACGCGGGTTATTTCTGATCTTTCTTGAGTTGGTGGTGATCAATTTTGCATGGACTGGCAAGTTCCCACCTGATGTGATTTATCTACAAGTGATTTGGGCGATTGGTTTAAGTATGCTGGCGTTGGCAGCTTTAATTGGATTGCCACAAAAATTATTATGGATAATCAGCATCGTGATTATTTTTGGGCACAATGTGCTTGATCAAGTGTCTTTTGAAAATGTACCTTTCATACAGAATTTATGGTTCATTTTGCATGAACGGGGCTGGATTGAGTTTGGCAATCTGATTCGTATTCGAACCTCTTATCCTGTTTTACCTTGGATTGGTGTGATTACTTTAGGATATTGTATTGGTTCAAGTGTTTTTGCTTCATCTCAACAAAACCAATCAAGAAATACAAAATTACTCATTTTTGGTTTTTCCAGTATTGCTTTATTTTTGCTTTTAAGAGCGATCAATGTATATGGAGATCATGCTTGGACGGTCATGCCGACATGGACTGAAACATTCATGAGTTTTATGAATCTAACCAAATATCCACCATCTTTATTTTTCATTTTATGGAACGTTGGTATTGGACTGGTTCTTTTGGTCTGTCTGCAAAAAATCGAAACAAAACCTTGGATCAAACCCTTGATCATATTTGGTTCTGTACCAATGTTTTTTTATATTGTTCACTTATATGTTTTAAAGGCTTTATATTTGCTCGTGGTTGCCTTTTTTGGGAAAAATCATGGAGATTATTTTGGTGTCGATTCGGTGTCTACATTGTGGTGGATTGCGATTATTCTCAGCATAATTTTATATCCTTTAATGGTTAAATTTTCTGATTACAAACATAAAAACAAACATATCGCTATTCTTAAATACTTATAAGATAAGTTAAGTATTGTTTTTATTTAAAAGCATATCTAGCAGCTAAAATAGTGATGTCCAGTAATGATGGATATCACTATTTTTTTAATATTTTTGAATGCTTAACCTAGTGCTGAACAGCCTAAAGACGACTTGGACTGTATTAAAGCTATTTCATGTTCAATATTTTAATTTATTTTTCACCTTTTATTTATAGCCTGTCTTTATCGAGATGTCTTTATAGGAATGATACTGTCATTTAAGGACAACCTTGAGCCAAAGCATATTCACTTGATTGACAAGATCTGCATGGATCATTATTTTGATTTTATTAGTTCCTTTTTGGAACTTGTTATTTTGAGATAAATTCTTGAGGTGAACCATGTCTATATCAGCGGTGAAAGAAAAATCAAAGCAAAAAACACCTGCATCATTTCCAGTACGTCGTATGGATTATGAGTTTCAGGATATGCCCAAGTATTGGTGTGATGACGAACCTACCTTTACTCATTACTTCACAGGTCTATCAACACTTTTTCCAGAAGGTGAATCGTACTTTGTCCGTTCAGTGCGAGCCTTACGTAAAAAAATTAAAAATAATCCACAATTAGACCGTGATATTGGAGCCTTTATTGGACAAGAAGCCATGCACTCTAAAGAACATCATGCTTTTCATGTCAGTGCACAACAATATGGTTTAGATCCGGAATCTTTAGAAAAAGTCACAGGGATCATATTAAAAGCAATTGAACGTACTTTTCCTAAAAAGTGGAATCTCTTGGTGACTGTGGGTCTGGAACATTACACCGCAGTGTTGGTGGTGGAGATGATGAAAGATGTCAATGAATTGATGACGGATGAAAGCATTCGTAATTTATGGTTATGGCACAGTGTTGAAGAAACCGAACATAAGGCTGTGGCTTATGACATGTATGAATACTTATATGGAAAGGGCTTAGCTGCTTATATTCCTCGCGTTGCGATTTTCACGTTTAGTCTGGTTTTGATTACTGCATTGTCGAGTGTTTATCAAGTTGTGCTGTTAAAACGCGATCGCCAATTATTAAATCTAAAATCATGGCGCAAATTTGCTCAGCATGGTGTGGAAAAATATAAAGTTTTTATTCCTAAATTTATAGATTACTACCGTTTTAATTTCCATCCCAATGATACGGATGAGTCTGAAATCGTGGCAAAAACCAAAGTAAAAATAGGCCTATCTGAAACGCCTCATCATTTACCATCATAACTCTGAGGAAAGAATTATGCGATCTGAAGCATCAAAAGCAAGTTGGGCAATGATTCCTCGACAGGTTAAATTTGAATGGGAGCACTCGCCTTTACACTGGATACCACAAGACCCATTGGCAAGTCATGGTGTCAATCATTTTAGTTTTACCTTGGTTCGAGGAGAGTATTTTTTCTGTCGAATGTTCAATAAAGCTTTACCTTTTATTCATGATGAAAAACTTAAGCAAGATGCCAAAATTTTCATTCGACAAGAAGCCATTCATTCACAAGCGCACAAGGATTCAATCGAAGAATATTTGCTACGTTATGGGGTGGATGTGGAGAACCAATATAAACGAGTTGTTGGCTTATTTGATCGGTTACTCGCGGACAAACCTTTGGGTTTTAACTTACCTAAAGTCTGGCAGCGACCTTGGTTAAATGCGCGAGTTGGGTTAGTGGCCGCGGCTGAACATTTTACTGCAGCAATTGGTCAATATGTATTAACCCGTTCAGATTGGCAGGCACGTGGTGGAGATCCTGTGGTAAGTGACTTGTTTACTTGGCATAGTGCTGAGGAAGTTGAGCATCGTACGGTTGCTTATGATGTTTATCAGCATATTTCAGGGAGTTATTTATTACGTGTTGCGGTGATGGCTGTGACCGCTCCTATTTTTACCTATCTCATGGCGGCTGGTACTGTACAACTGGCTCAAGATGATCCTGCTATTCCACAAAACCAAAAAAGCTTATGGCAACCCGCTTTTTGGAAAGCTTGGCATCGTTCTGATTTAAATGGCTATATACCAGGACCAGTGTGGTTTTTTAAGACCAGTTTACGGTTTTTTAAGCCCAACTATCATCCCTATTACGAAGCTTCAACTGAACTTGCTCAAGCCTACTTGGCACAGTCAGCAGGGGTACTTGCATATCAGCAAAAAACTGAAACTGTTCCGCGGGTGGTTTCATGAAGCATTTTGATAAGACCAAGCTATATGTTCATTCAGGAAATATCTGTTTGGCTGCTTACCATTGGGGCAGCTTAGATGTTGATCAAGATACTATTGTATTGATACATGGTTATCCAGATTCTGCTGAAGTCTGGCACGCGGTGGCACAATATTTAGCCCCTCATTTTAATGTGGTTGCTTATGATGTACGTGGTACAGGATTATCTGATATTCCAAAAACAACAGCAGATTATGCTTTTGAACATTTGATCGAAGATTTATCCCAAGTGATTAAAGCAGTGAGCCCACATCAATCGGTCCATTTGGTTGGACATGATTGGGGCGCTTTACAAGGTTGGGAAGCGGTATTGGCTGACCGATTAAAGTCTCAAATTGCGTCTTATACTGCATTGGCGCCAAGTACAGATCATGTAGGGTGGTGGTTTCATCGCCAGTTGGCCCAAGGTAACTTACAAGGCTATTTCAACGTGATTAAGCGAGTGTCAGCATCAAGTTATATGGCAATGTTACAAATCCCTGTACTTCCTGAACTGACTTGGCGTTTAGGTCTTGGCAAAGTATGGCCAAAACTGGTGGGGTATTTAGAAAAAACCTCAGTTGATAAGAGCCCGACCCAACTTCGCAATGCCATCAGTGGTTTAGGTCTATATCGTCAAAATTTAACCAAAGCATTATTCAAGCCGACAGGTCGAACCACAACCATTCCTGTGCAAATGTTATTGATGAATCAAGATCCATTTGTACCGCTTGCTTTAAGCCGTGGGATGGAAGAGTGGGGGGATGATATTCGCTATAGCGAAGTTTCGGCAGGGCATTGGGGGATTTTAAGTCAACCACAGGCAGTGGCGGATAAGATTCAGCAATTTGTGCAACTGTTTTTAGTCAATAAAGCCATAGCTATCGTTTAAGAGACGGATCAAATAGCCCAATCAACGATGATGGTGCTGTTTGATCCAATAGATGTTGTCATCGAAGCATGTTGTTAAATGACAGCTTTAAATTTATTTGCTGCCTAAACGATGTCCTGATTTAAAACCATTTTCATGCGCAAAAAATACAATAGATAACCCCAATAATGATAATGCGATGATACAAACAAAGAATGAGTCTATTCCTACATTTTGTAGTAGGATGCCACCTAAAATACCGCCCCCTGCAACAGCAAGATTAAACACCGTCACCAGCATGGATTGGGCAATATCCACATTTTCATCTGCGACATCTGCCAGCGCAGTTTGTAGTAGAGTTGGTGCACCGCCAAAAGTCATTCCCCAAAGTACGATACCTAGCATCACAAGCCAGATGTGATGACCGCTCAAGCCCATGAAAAGAGCAGCGATGGCAAAGCCTGTTAAACTGATCAGGGTTAATTTGCGTAATGATCTATCGATCCAAATCCCTGTAATCCAAATGCCGAATATTGAAGAAAGACCAAAAATAAGAAGAATAAGATCAATATGCTCACTCAGCTGTACAGCAGACAAATAAGGCGAAATAAACGTATAAAGTATGTTATGTGCCAAAATCCAAACAAAAATAACCGCCAAAATTGTGCCTATACCGGGGTGTACCAAGACCTTGAGAATGGATTGTTGTTTGCTCGCGGGTTGTCCAGCCAAATGAGGGAGGCTTATTTTTATCCAGATGATCAGGATTAAAGCAAGTCCTGAAATCACCCAGAAAACCCCACGCCAGCCAAACAGATTGCCCAATCCAATAGCTAAAGGCACACCCATACATAATGCAATGGGTTGACCGACCCCAACGATCGCCATCGCTCTGCCTTGTAGATGGGCAGGAACTAGACTTCGAGCATAACCCGCCAAGATACCCCAGATAATTCCAGCTGACATTCCCGCAATAAATCGTGAAATCAGGATGACAATATAGCTGGAAGATAGCGCTGTTAGACTATTGAAGACAAACAAGCCTGTGATTGCCAATAACAATAAAGGTTTTCTTGACCAACTCCGTGTTGCAGCAACCACAGGGATCGCCGCAATGACCGATCCTAGGGCATAAACTGAAATCATTTGCCCTGCTAAAGCTTCAGACACCTCTAAGTCATGACTGATCAATGCCAATAAGCCCGCAGGTATGATTTCCGTCATAATGGTAATAAAACCTGCAACCGTAAATGCCAATAATTTCCATATCGGTAAGCTGGGCGCAGATCGGTTCTGCTCTGATCTGTTGTTGAACTGATTCATGCGCTATACCTCTGTGTATGATTGACAGAAAGTTCATCTCGTTTAAGGAATATAGGCATCACAAAATTTTGAAGATCAATATTCATTGTAGACTCCATGTTGTCATTTATATTGGAATGATCGTTCCATTTTTAGGTAAATAAAACCCTCAGCATTGCAAATTAGCCAGTCTGCTAAGGGGGAAACTAAAAATTAATACAAGGTATTCAGTGCGACTTCAGCAACATTCTCTAGATATTGCTGACGATTTTCTGCGCTACAGCCTTTGCTTAAAACGCGAATGCCTTGAATGGTATTCACGAAAAAAAGTGCTAAGGCTTGCGGAGAACTATGTAGGGTGATTTCACCAGATTGCTTTCCTCTGATCATGAGCTGTTCCAGTGCGTGCTGTAATCGTTCAAAGTTGTACGTGACAGATTCTGCAGTCTTTTGATCGTGTCCTGCTAACTCCAAACAGGCATTGGCCATCAGGCAACCCCGATGTTGCGGATCATTTAATTCATCTTCAATGATACGAGATAATAATTGTTGCATGATACTTTTGACTGATCCATCACTGGATAACAAATCAATATTTGATTTACTGATCAGGCGTTGATAGCGAGATAAGGCTTGTTGGTATAGCTGCTCTTTATTTTTAAAGGAACTATATAAACTGCTGCGTGAGAGTCCAGTTTCCTCAACCAAATCTTGAATTGATGTCGCTGCAAATCCTTTACGCCAGAAAACTTGCATAACTGCATTTTCAACTTCTTCAGGATCAAACTCTTTAGTACGCATAATGTTAATTTATACTGGAACAATCGTTCCTAATACTTTATACAAACAATCAATGGCTGTCTAATGATAATTCAACAGTATGGGGAGATTTGAGTTTGCTTTATTGAATTAAGCCAAGATATAAGTCAACCTGTCAAAAAAGCTCAGACACAAGAATATAATTTCTTTTAATGAATATTTTTAATTAAATCAATTGCATGAGAAAATAAATTATTTAATTATAAAAAGCTTGCAATGCCACACCTTACCTTCAAAGTTTAAATAGCTTTGCGTAGGCGATGCCTCACTTTTCAGAGATGAAAAGTGACAAAAATCTTCTATTGGGCGAGAGGTACGTCCTGTACCCCCGCCCAACGGCGACATCCATGTCGCCTCACGGTAGAATCACCATCTATAATTCAAAAGTAAAAAAAATGAATTGATAACCAACAGTTTCTAAAAGCACATACAAAAACATAAGTTCATTTCTGATCAATGACTTGATAGAAATCACTTGTATGAATAATTAGGGGGGTGACTATAGACATTAAAAAACCACGCTCATGAAGGGCATGGTTTTTGGTTGATCTATAACAGGTTACTAAATATCTAAACTTTAGCTTAAAACTTTTTAGTGAGTGAAAAAGTGAGGGTGGAATCAATTGGATTTGAAACTTTGGCATTGGGATTGCCATTGCTGTATTTTTGATAATATCCGTCTTTGTCCCATGCTTTGCTATAACTTAAACTGGAAGATAAGCCATAAGGCAGCGCTTTGTTAATGGCAACACTGGCATCTTGAAAGCTTGCGGCAGAAAAGTTTTTTATACGTTGATTGCCATAATGCATATTCACCGACCAGCCTTGAGCGATGGGTTGTAACCAATTCACATCTAAATAGCCTGAACCACGAGAGTGCTTATTGGAACCAATTGCTAAAGTGTCAGAATTATTGCCAAAATAATCTTGAGTATAGGTAATTGCATATTTAACACTCAGCGGACCATAGCTGATTTCTGGAATAATTTCACCATAATCAAAACGGGTATAACCTGTTTCAGCAGTGGTTTTTGCCCCAGGATAGTAGTAATAAGCGACTTTAGTACCCAGATTTAACTGACCGAAACTACGGCTATAACCAGTATAGACATCCCATTCAACATTGGCATCACGGATGAAGTCATCACTCACACTAGAAGCCCAAGTTCCTACATAGAAACCATTGGGATGAGCATAATCAAATCCGCCTTGTACAGCAGGGTTGCCCCAGGTCTGTTGAAAACCACGTGAGATATATTGGCTGGCTACTGTCAAATTTGCACTATACGGAGACGGCGTTTCTACACCAGATTCATTGGCATGTAGGGTTTGAAAAAATAAACTCAAAGGGATGGTCAATAATAATTTTTTTCTCATTTTATTCGTCCTTGAAAGATGCGACACACTCAGTCAAAACTGAGGTGTCGCTAAAATATGAATACTTTTACACGATCGGACGTAAAGGCGCTTTGCGCACAGGTGCTGTGCCAGCTTTGTAATAACCCGCTTCAGAACGTGGCAATTTTTTGCCACGAATTTGATCTGCGATTTTTTCAGCGATCATAATCGTTGTGGCATTTAAATTTCCAGTAATGATCAGCGGCATAATCGAAGCATCAACAACGCGCAAGCCTTGTAGACCGTGTACACGACCTTGACCGTCAACCACTGCCATTTCATCTTCACCCATCTTACAACTACATGAAGGATGGTAAGCAGTTTCAGCATGGTTGCGCACGAAATCATCCAGTTCAGCATCAGTTTGCACCTGTTTTCCAGGACTGATTTCATCGCCACGATATGCATCTAATGCAGGCTGTTGCATGATTTCACGGGTGATACGAATGGCATCACGGAATTCACGCCAGTCTTGCTCAGTCGACATATAGTTGAACAGAATACTTGGATGTTCAAATGGATCTTTAGATTTCAGCTTAATTCGACCACGTGCTGGTGAGCGCATAGAACCAACATGCGCTTGGAAGCCGTGTTCTTTCACTGCATTACTGCCGTTATAGTTAATCGCAACGGGTAAGAAGTGATATTGAATATTTGGCCAGTCAAATTCATCTGAGCTGCGGATAAAACCACCTGCTTCAAACTGGTTGCTTGCGCCAATACCAGTCCCATTAAATAACCATTCAGCGCCAATTGCAGGCTGGTTAAACCATTTTAATGCGGGGTAGAGTGAAACAGGTTGCTTACATTTGTATTGTAAGTACATTTCCAAATGGTCTTGTAAGTTTTCACCGACACCCGGTAAATCATGTACAACATCAATATCCATTGATTTAAGGAAGCTACTTTCACCAACACCCGAACGTTGTAAAATTTGTGGTGATGCGATAGCACCCGCACAAAGCAAGACCTCACGGTTTGCACGTGCTTGTGTGAGATTGGTTTTATCCGCACCGATGATATATTCCACACCAATCGCTTGCTTTTGATTAAATAAAATTTTATTGGTGGTGGCATGGGTCACGATCGTTAAATTAGGGCGACCTTTTGCCATGTCTAAATAACCACGTGCGGTACTAGAGCGACGGCCTTTTGGTGTCACGGTACGATCCATTGGACCGAAACCTTCTTGTTGATAACCATTTAAGTCATCTGTACGTGGATAGCCTGCTTGTACACCTGCTTCAACCATGGCATGGAACAAGACATTATTGCCATTTTTAGGGGTTGCCACAGATACAGGGCCATTGGCGCCATGGTAGTCATTGCCACCAATATCACGGGTTTCAGCTTTTTTATAATATGGTAAGCAGTCTGCATAGCTCCAGTCTTCTAGCCCTTTGAGCGTCGACCAGTTATCTAAGTCCATTGCATTACCACGGATATAACACATCCCGTTAATCAATGAGGAACCACCTAAACCTTTACCACGGCCGCATTCCATACGGCGATTATTCATATGTGGTTCAGGATCAGTGAGATATGCCCAGTTGTAACGGCGTCCTTGTAGTGGGTAGGCCAACGCTGCTGGCATTTGAGTACGGAAATCTAAACGGTAGTCTGGGCCACCTGCTTCCAAGAGTAAAACAGTAACCTCTTTGTCTTCAGTTAAACGTGTTGCGAGCACATTTCCGGCAGATCCTGCGCCGATGATAATGTAGTCATATGCTTGAGTAGTCATAATTATCCTTTTTGTATTTTTTAAAAGTGCCAATGCAATCAGGTGATGACATGGCACATAGGATTGATATACGGAGAAAGTGTGAGTGCATTAAAAAATGCTTTGATACTCACCTAACTCAACTTGAACTGATTTGATACGGGTGTAATGCCCAAGTGTGGTTAAACCATTTTCACGGCCGACACCTGATTGCTTATAGCCACCCACTGGCATTTCAGCAGGGGATTCGCCCCATGTGTTGATCCAGCAAATACCTGCTTCGATTTGATGAATAATGCGATGTGCTTTGGTGATGTCTTGAGTCACAACACCTGCTGCTAAACCAAAAGTGGTGTCATTGGCACGACGAATGACTTCTTCTTCAGTTTCATAACTGAGAATGCTCATGACAGGGCCAAAGATTTCTTCTTGAACAATGCGCATATCATCTTGGCAGTCACTGAAAACTGTCGGTAACACATAAGCGCCTTGCGCCAATTCAGCTTCTGTCGCACGGCCACCGCCAATGAGCAGTTTGGCACCTTGTTGTTTGCCTGACTCAATGAAAGACAAGACTTTTTCCATATGCGGGAAGCTGGTGAGTGGACCAAAGTTAGTTTGCTCAGCCATTGGATCGCCGATACGGATTCGTTTTACCCGTTCTACAATTGCGGCTTCAAAATCTGCTAACAGTGCTTTTGGAACAAAGACACGTGTACCATTGGTACATACTTGACCTGAACTAAAGAAGTTTGCCATTACCGCAATGTCTGCTGCACGATTGAGGTCAGCATCATCACAAATAATTAAAGGGGATTTACCGCCGAGTTCCATGGTCACTTCTTTGAGTGTAGAACCTGCGGCACTTGCCATAACTTTCTTGCCTGTTTCAACACCACCAGTGAAAGAAATTTTTTCAATAACTGGATGTTCTGTTAACCATTGTCCAATCTCACGGCCTGCACCTTGTACCACGTTAAATACGCCATCTGGTAGTCCAGCTTCAGTATAGATTTCAGCAAGTTTAAATATGCTTAGTGGTGTGGTTTCACTTGGTTTAAAGATCATGGCATTCCCAGCAGCTAGGGCAGGGGCAGATTTCCATAATGCGATTTGAATTGGATAGTTCCAAGCACCGATTCCCGCGACAACACCAAGCGGTTCACGACGGGTATAGAAAAAGCTTGATTCACGAAGCGGAACTTGCTCTCCCTGAATTGCAGTCGCGAGACCTGCATAATATTCGAGTACATCAGCACCGGTGACAATATCAACGGTCGATGTTTCGCTATAGGCTTTACCTGTATCGAGGGTTTCTAAGCGAGCGAGTTCATCATTACGCTCACGTAAAATGTCGACAGCGCGACGTAAAATACGAGAACGCTCCATCGCTGTCATTGCGGCCCAAATTTTTTGACCTTGTTGTGCGCTTTGAACAGCCGCTTCAATGTCTTGTTGTGATGCTTGTTGAAGGGTTGCGATCACTTCACCGTTGGCAGGGTTAATACTGGTAAAGGTCTTACCACTGGTCGCTGCTACATAGCGACCATGGATGTACAATTGATGAACTTGTGAATCACTCATTCTGTCTCTCCTGCAAAGGTTTTTTCGCAAATTGCAATTGCGTTTTTACATAATCGTAAGCAATGGAACGTGCCAGCTGGCTGTCAAATTCATCATGACTGCTTAAACTGCCACGTAACCATAATCCGTCAATCAATGCCGCTAAACCACGAGCGGCAATGCTTGCCTGTTCTTTATCCAATAACTTGAGAAAGTGAAACTTCAAGTTTGAATACAGGCGTTGATCATTAATTTGTTGCAAGCGCCCAAGTTCGGGTAGGTGCATGCTTGCAGACCAAAAGTCTAACCAGATGCGCATGGCTTGTTTATTGACCTGACTAATATCAAAGTTAGAGTCAATAATCGCTTTAAGTTGGCTTTCTGGATGCTCGTCTGCTTCAGTTTTATTTTGGTCGGTTTTGCGACGTAAAACATTCAGCATTTCTTGCATGCAGGTATTTATTAATCCCTGTTTATCACCAAAATAGTGACTCACAATACCTGTGGATAGCTCGGCTTTCTTTGCGATTTGTGCAATGGTCATATTGGATAAGCCCACTTCATAAATCACATCAAATGCGGCGTTAATAATTTCTTCACGTCGCACATGCTCTGGTTTGACTCTACGTTTTGTCATGTATATCCACTTAAAGTGCTGAAAAGGCACTTTTTATTTAACATTACTCAATGTAGAACATCTTAACATTTTTTTATAATACTTTTTATTGATTGAACGTTCAATCAATAAAAAGTATAATCTGCAAAAATCAATAATTTTTTGATGAGTAATAAGAAATGTAAGTGTATACATCAACATTCTGATCCATCAGGATGTTCAGTAAAAATAGTACATATCCTATTATTTTTTAAGAAAATACACCGATTGCAAGGAGCAATAGCATGGTGTCAAATAGCCATAAAGGATATTCATCCGAACGGATTCGATTAAATTTATTTGTGTTTGGAAGTTCTGCAATCAGTATCGGTATTTTTGGCCTATTGTTTGTTTTATTTCCAGAAAGAAGTCAGTTTTGGCTAACCTATGTGCAAGAGCAGGCCAATCAACTCTTTGGTTGGTATTACATGCTGGTGATTGTGGCATGTCTGGGTTTTGTCGGATGGTTGGCTTTTTCACGTGCTGGACAACTTCCACTTGGAAAAGATGGTGATAAACCTGAGTTTGGTTACTTGGCTTGGGTGTCTATGCTGTTTTCAGCAGGTATCGGTATTGCCTTACTGTATTATGGTGTTGCTGAACCTGTCGATCATTTCTTAAGACCACCTGAAGGCGAGGGCGGCACAATCCAAGCTGCCAGAGATGCCATGATGTATAGCTTTTTACATTGGGGTATACATGGCTGGGTGCTCTATGCCTTATTGGGTGTCACCTTGGGCTATTTTGCTTTTCGCTTAGATTTACCTCTGGCTTTACGTTCTGCGCTTTATCCAATTTTTGGCGATCGGATCTATGGTTTGATCGGCGACTTTGTGGATGGCTTTGGGATTTTAGCCACGGTGATTTCTTTGGTCACCAATCTAGGTATTGGTGCACTGGTGTTGGTTTCGGGCATTAGTTATTTAGTCCCAGCCATTCCCGACAACAATGTTACCCTGATTGCAGTGGTATTGGTGATGATGTCTGTTGCGACAATCACCACGGTGGTGGGGATTGAAAAAGGACTGGCTTGGCTTTCACGGATTAACTTACGTTTACTCTATGCGTTATTATTATTTGTGTTCTTAACAGGGCCAACCAATCATTTACTGAATGGTTTGGTACAGAACGTGGGTGACTATCTCAACCATTTTGTTGCGAAAAGCTTTGATGTGTATTTATACAATCCACAAGCAAAAGGCTGGCTTGGTTCTTGGACGGTGTTTTATTGGGCTTGGTGGATTGCTTGGGCACCTTTCGTTGGGATGTTTATTGCGCGTATTTCAAAAGGGCGCACCATTCGTGAAGTGGTCTTGGGTGTGTGTCTGATCCCTTTAGGCTTTACTTTGGCTTGGATTTCCATTTTCGGAAATACTGCAATTGATTTAATTTTGACTCAAAAACAAAAAGTTTTGGGCGATATGGTTCTTACCGATCCAGCTTTGTCTTTGTTTAAGTTGCTCGAATATTTACCTTTTAATCCTTATGTGGCTGGGATTGTTGTGGTGATTTGTTTTGTACTGTTCTTGACCCCAGTGGGCTCTGGCACGCTGATGATTGCAAATCTGTCTACAAAAGGCGGAAGCAATGAAAGTGATTCACCGATTTGGTTGCGAATTTTCTGGTCTGTGGTGATTACGATTGTCAGTATTGGTTTACTGTTAGCAGGTAGTTTTCATTCGATGCAAAGTGCCGTGGTGCTATGTGGTTTACCATTCTCGGTGATTATTTTGCTGTATATGTTTGGTTTAACCAAAGCAATTAATCAGGACTTAGCCAGCCCGCAACCACCACAAGCCATCAACAAAACGACTGATTCTTCTGAACTCGTCAAATAATAAGATCCACAGATCAACATGAGGATTTAATACACAATTAGGTTGATGCTAGTGCAGGATGAAATGAGATCAGTGATTTTGGCGCAATAGCAAAAGTTGATTGCGCCTGTTAAATAGAAGAAATTCCTCTAGGCAGTATGGAGTTTGCTTATTGCCTAGAGGAAGTCAGTTAAACCGGATTAAAACTTATATTTAAGTCCTAAATTATAGTTACGGCCTTCGCCCCATGTATACGTGCTATACCAGCTAAAAATCGTATAATATTTTTCATCTAAAAGATTGTTTACATTAAAAGAAACAGATAGTTGATCATTGACTTCATAGTTTGCCATTGCATCAAATAGCCAATAATCAGACACCACATGTTTAACAGGATCTTTATACATTGGATTGGTGACATCGCCCCAAGTCTTATCTTGCCAACGTGCACCACCACCAATGGTTAAACCATCCACCCATTGATTGAGCTTATAACTGGTATAAAGGCTAAATTCATTTTCAGGGGTCAAAGTGCTCTGCTTTATCCCATCTTGTTTAGAGATTTTATGATTAAAGCCAGCATGTAAATTCCAACCCGGGCGAATTTCACCAGTAACTTCGAGTTCAGCCCCTTTGGTTTTGACACCTTGTAGCGCTTCAGATGCGACACCACCAGATGGTGTAAGGACGTTTGGAATCTCTTTCGCAAAATTGTCTTGTTTGAGTTGATAATATGCCAAGCTAGCATTTAAGCGACCATCAAAAAATTCACCTTTGATTCCAGCTTCGTAGTTTTCTCCCTCAAGCGGATCAAGTGTTTTACCGTTTGGATTTTGTGCAGATTGAGGTTTAAATATGGTGCTGTAACTTGCATAAACTGAGTATTGGTCATTTAAATCATAAACCGCACCGACATAAGGTATAAAGATACCTGACTCTTTCGTCTCTTCTGACTTATAGTTTGCAATACGTCCACCCAAAATGACTTTTAAATCATCATGTAAATTCAAACGGGAAGTGAGATAAAATCCATTCTGCTTGGTGGTTTCATTGTTTGACCAATGATTACCTCTTTGCCAATCAGGCTCTGCAACATTCCCGTTCCATTGATAATATTGATCTACACTGGTTTTATAATCAGTTGGTGTACCATAACCATTATTTTTCCAAGTGCTTTCAGAAATGCTTGCACCGACAACCAGCTCGTGTTCACGGCCAAAAAGTTGAAATGGACCTGTTGCATAGATGTCTGCAGCATCACTTTTGGTTTCGCCTTTATAGTTTCCAGCCCACATTGAAACACCAGTGCCAGTCGATGGATTTGGATGACCACCAGCCGCTGCGCCTAATTGTGCATCATAGCCATTGATTTGATGATTTAACTGGATTTTTGCGACCCAATCATTATCAAACTTATGCTCTAAGGTTGAGAAAATGGTTCGGGTATATTGCTCCCAATTACTCCAATTTGCACCATTGTTAAAGCCACGCGGCATTTTATTGAATTGGCCCGCCGTATTATAAATCGGGATACCGCCCCATGTTGATCCCTTAGGTTTATTGTCTTGATAATCTGCGCCTACAGTCAGTAGGGTATTGTCGGTTAAATCTGCTTCTAATATGCCGTAGAACACAGGGGTTTTGCGTTCATAGCGATCTAATTGAGATTCTTTGTCTTGATACGCAGCAACTCCACGCGCACGAATACTGCCCGTTTCGTTAAGTGGACCACTTAAATCAATTTGGCCGCGGTAGTTATTCCATGTGCCTAGACCAAGAGAAACATTTCCTTGGAAATCTTTGGTTGGTTTTTTACGAATGAGATTAATGGTTGCACCAGGATCACCCACCCCAGTTAAAAGCCCCGTTGCTCCTTTTAAAACTTCGATACGATCATAAATCGCCATATCACTCAGGGTATTTCCTGCTGAGTAGGCCGAATCACGATTCATCGGGATCCCATCGTACTGGAAGTTTTGTATTGCAAAACCACGGGAGTAATATTCTGTCCGTTCACTGTCATAGGTCACCACACTAACACCCGGGGTATGCCGCATAACATCATCGATAGAGTTGAGATTAAAATCATCCATTTCTTGGCGAGTAATCACACTAATCGTTTGTGGGGTTTCTTTGGGTTTTAAAACCAAACGCGTTGCTGTGGCAATTGAACCCGGAGTATAGACACCACTGTTTTCTGTAATTTCACCCAATTGGTTTGCTGTAAACTTGAGTGTTGGCAATGCGAGAGGTTCTGCATTATTTTGAGTCGTCTCTTCAGTAGCATGCAAAAGGGTAGTAGCAGCTACAGAAGTGAGACCTAACATGATCATTTGAATCATTTTTGACAGGTATTTTTTGTCTGTCATTTGCATTCTTGTTGATGACATCGAAAGCGGCCTTATAAGATGTGAGGAGTACGCTTATAATGTCGTTTGAGATTTAAAAAAGGATCAAACAAATTTATCCCTGTCATTTTGAGATAACATTGGCTCATCTGTTAAGGCGGGTAGATTGGTTTTAAGTTTTGCACTTGGCTAGAGAAAAACAACCTTGGTAATCTTATTTTCAGCAATTATATCACCATGTTTTCGCGGTAGTTATAATTAGTCATCATGAAAAAATGTTGTAGTGGATTCGCTTTGGATCTTTAAGCAGACCATGATGTATAGCTATGCAACACAGCCTGAGCAATGAATAATAAAAAAGACTCGGATCGCGAGATCCGAGGGCTGCTGTCAATTGTGTTCAATCATCATTGAGTTAGGCCATAATAAAGCCAGAGCATCAACCTCAAGGATTGATTTCCATTCCAAATACTCCCCCGAAATAACCGTCTTAAGAACAGTGAGATGGGGGTATTTAAATCGGGTAATGGCTTGATTTAAACAGGCATATCTAGATCATCAAATGTTTCTAGCGTTTTACCTTGTTCTAGATGTTTTTGATAATATGCGACTCGGCTCAAATCTAATGTTGAGCTGGACATGCCGACATTCCAATAGCCCGCCACACGAATATCATCTTTACTCAAATGACTGTGTTGGGTAAACAGCTTACGTATCGCTCTTGCTTCATTACGTTCACAGGCTGCCCAAACGCTTATATCTTCACGATCTTTAAACTGCTCGGCAACTTTAAGTAGCATGCCCAATTTACCCGCTTGCTGTGGTTTTTCCCGATGGAGTAAATGCATATTTACTCCATGATGTTTTGGCAAATCATCAATAATATTGGCTTCACAACTTTCAATATAAATCTCTCCCTGAATCCCCGGTTGCCAATGCTGTAAAATTGAATAGACGGCAGGAATGGCGGTTTCGTCAGCAAACATCACCACGCGTTTGGTTGGGGTAAAATTGGGGATGAAGTGCGGTCTTGGACCAGTAAGTTGAATTTTAGTGCCAATTTTTGCTGAATCTAGCCAAAGCATTGCTGGACTTGGGTCAGCATGTAGAACAAAGTCTATTTCAATTTGGCGGGTACTTGGATCAAAGCAACGCACGGTATATACACGTGATATGGGTAAGCCGTCTGCTTGTTGAAGTACTTCTAAACGAATGGCAAGGTTGGGTGTTGTCCATAAGTCTGGCTGTGTTGTATTGATTTCGCCCCGGATACGTACAATTGAAGGAAAAGGATGAGATATCGCCGTTATCGTCATCTCAATGACTTCCAGATTCCGCATATGATCATCTTGTTTCAGTATCGCTTTTGGGTCTGATACTGTTTTTTTGTCTGAAACCGTTTTTTGGTCTGGTACTATTTTTTGATCTAAAGTTGTTTTTTGATCTGATGTCGTTTGTTGTTGGCTATTCATTATTAAGTCTACCTATATTTATTAAGCAATAAACCACAATTGCCTTTCTTTCAGTGCTGAGCGGATCGAGAAGATCTGCATTGTGTTAAATGTAAAATATAATCATTATCATTTAAAGGGCATTTATGTTTAAATTACTTGTATTTTAATTTTAGCAATTGATTTATTGCGGAGAGAGGTAAGATTGTGAGGCGTTGTAGTATTGATCAGGCTAATGGTTTATTTTAATTACGTGAAAAATATATTAATTTTAATCTTGTAATTTTCTATATAGTCAAATCACCTAATTATTTCATACAAGTGATTTGCATCAAGTCATTGAGCATAAATGAAGCTTATGTTTTTGTATGAACTTTTAAAAATTGTTGGTTATCAATTCATTTTTATACTTTTGAATCATAGCTGGTGATCCTACCGTGAGGCGACATGGATGTCGCCGTTGGGCGGGGGTACAGGACGTACCCCTCGCCCAATAGAAGATTTTTGTCACTTTTCATCTCTGAAAAGTGAGGCATCGCCTACGCAAAGGGATTTAAACTTTGAATGTAAGATGTGGCAGTGTAAGCTTTTATATAATTAAACAATATCATTTCATCATATGTTTGATTTAATTAAAAATATTAATTAAGAGAAATTATATTATTGTGTCTGATTTTTTTTGACAGGTTGACTATATTTGCCGTGCATTTTCTGTCGTTGGCCTTAAAAATTAATCTTAGATCGATTCATTTATCATTTTTTATACAAAGCAATTTTAAGCAAAACAACTTCAAGCAAAAACATAGCTCGCTTGAGGAGATGTATTCTACTTTACTCAACTTTATAGCCTTAAACATCGGAGCAAAACGGCACTGTACTACAAGTTATGCAATAAAATATCTAAGTTCATTGAGCCTAAAGTAATTTTAAAAAATACGCGCGATGCTGACTTTGTTCAGGCAATAACTCCAGTACCCGTTGTATTGCATCATTACGTTCAGGAAGACGACTAATAATTTTTAAAAGTGGGTCAATATCCTGAATTTGATAAATCAGATGACTTAAACGCGCATCGAAACAATCACGCCATGTGGTCAAGAAAGGGCTTTCTGATTTGGCCAAAAAACTTCCTTTGTAGAGGGAAAATGTACTGGCGAGAAAACCTGCATTGAGGGATTGTTCAGCTCTGGTAAAGTCGGTTTGAATCTCACAAACTAACTTATAAGGGCGCGATAAAATACAGTTAGGGAGCAAGGTGCGTAATTGTGACATTTCTGCTTTTAAGGTTTTTTCACTAATGTCCCGATCACCGTATAACGCATAGTGCAGTTCATCTAGGTTAATACCCTCTGGGTGTAACACAAGAATGCATAGAATTTCAATTTGTCGATGGGTCAAAGTTAAAAGCTGTTGGTTAAATTGAACTTTAGGTGTACCAAAAACTTTAAGGTAAAGCATGTTTTTTTGTTCAAATTGAATCGCACGTTGAACCAACTCTGCGCAGCGCTCTACAGCCAATACACCCAGTGAAGTATGCTTCTTGTACTTGGTCGATAAATTAATCACACCATGAAATTGTCCAGATACAGGGTCAACAATCGGCGCGGCATAACAAACCCAATCCTGTACACTGTTCATCTGATTTTCATGTGAATAAACACAGCTAGAGAGATGATTATTTAAAGCCAAACCAATCGCATTTGTACCGACAGCCTGTGTTGACCAATGTCCACCTTCGACAAAATGCACTTGCTCAGCAGAGGAGAGCATAGCACGGCTGCTCCATGTCCAAAGTAATGTGCCATGATGATCTGTGATTCCAATTGCCATTTCAGAATCATCTGCAATTTTTAGTAAATCCGCATAATTATGTTGAAGAGAACGACGAAACAGTGACGGTTCTAGTTCGGTAGGTAAAGCGAGAAGTGGCGCAGCAGTGACGGATTCGATATTGACAAAATGTGTGGTCTGTAAACGAAGCGCTTGTGGCTGTAATTGATTCAATAGCTTCATATCATATTCCTTTATGATGAATGGTTATGCCATTAATACCTTGTATTCTTTGTCGTTGTGTCTGGTGATTTTAGTTGATGATCACACCAGATTTTAAGCTATATTCAAACAAATAGTGTTCCGAAAATAATCATCTTTATTAATTCATTTATTTCACTTTAGAAGTTAATGTTTCGCTTTGAAATGAGTTTTCTGCTCACAAATGTTAAATAAAGTTACCAATAAAAAGACAGTGTGATCTTTTTAGTACTCATTTTTTAGTACTCATTGTTTAATGTTTAGGCGTCCATATTCACTTTAACACTTAATCATCCTAAATTTCTGTGACAATGTTTTCACGTGTAAACGGCTTGGGTACAGGCTCGCCCTTGTATTGACGATCAGCAAAATAGCTGGAACGAACCATTGGCGCACTCCATATATTTTTAAACCCTAATAACTCACCATGTGCTTGATAATGTTCAAACTCTTTCAATGAAACAAAACGATGTATTGGGGCATGAGATTTAGACGGCTGTAAGTATTGACCAATGGTGACATAGTCCACCTGATAGTCACTGAGGTCATTCAGCAACATAATAACTTCTGCTTCGACTTCACCCAATCCCACCATCAAGCCACATTTCGTTGCGATGTCTGGACGTAAATGCTTAAACCGTTTTAACAGTTCCAAGGAATGTTGATAATCTGAACCTGGACGCATTGCACGGTACAAACGAGGGACCGTTTCAATATTATGATTAAATACATCTGGCGGGGTTTCGCTCAGAATGTTGAGGGCAACTTCTAATCTGCCCCGAAAATCAGGGACTAAAATTTCAATCAGCGTATCTGGACTACTTTTACGGATTTCTCGAATACATGCAGCAAAGTGTTGTGCTCCACCGTCAATAAGATCATCACGGTCTACTGAGGTAATCACCACATAGTTTAAATTTAGATTTTTAACGGTTTCTGCTAAATGTTTCGGTTCATCAGCATCCAAAATATTGGGACGTCCATGGGCCACATCACAAAATGGGCATCGACGGGTACAAATATCTCCCATAATCATAAAGGTCGCTGTTCCACCACCAAAGCATTGTGGCAAATTGGGGCACGCGGCTTCTTCACATACGGTATGTAGTTTTTGTTGACGTAATAAATTTTTAATACGTTGCACTTCTTCAGGCTGGCTGATCTTGGTGCGAATCCATTCAGGCTTTTGTGGGATCTGTTCTGTACTGATAATTTTTACTGGAATACGTGCCAATTTATCTGCACCACGTAGTTTTTGTCCCGTGGTGACTGAAACTTTTAAATCCATTTTAAATAGTCCATTAAATAAAATAATTTAATATAAAATGACATTTTTATCTATGATGTCAAATATATTTAAAATATTTATCAATATAATAAAAGAGTGCAAAATATTAATATTATAAAATAAAGGTTGGTTAAAGGTTTGATTTTTTAAGTTTTTGAAAATTATAAAAATTTACAAATATTTTTTGCTTTATAAAGTGCTGTTTTTAATATTTTTATTGTGTTTTATAAAGAAATATTTTTTTAGTCTAATATTAATTTTTAATGAAATAATTTTATATAAATATACGGGTTTTAAATACCAGTATTTGTTTTAAATATATGGTTTTTACTTTTAACTGTGAGCATGAAGGAATAAGTATATGCAATTAACGGAAGAGCAATTGCTAGCAGCATACAGACGGATGCGAGATATTCGTGAGTTTGAGGATCGACTTCACGATGAAAATAATACAGGTGATATTCCCGGATTTATCCATCTTTACAGTGGTGAAGAAGCGGTAGCCGTTGGAATTTGTGAAAATTTGACCGACAAAGATTTTATTACCTCAACCCATCGTGGTCACGGTCACTGCATTGCCAAAGGATGTGATATTCACGGCATGATGTTGGAAATTTTTGGTAAAGACGATGGTTTGTGCCGCGGCAAAGGCGGTTCAATGCATATTGCTGATTTAGACAAAGGTATGTTGGGAGCCAACGGTATTGTTGGTGGTGGGCCGCCTTTGGCAATTGGAGCTGCGTTAACCGCAAAAACCTTAAAGACGGGTGGAATTGGCTTGTCATTTACTGGGGATGGTGGTTCTAACCAAGGTTTGACCTTTGAAGCCATGAATATGGCTGTGGTTTTAAAACTCCCAGTGATTTTTGTTTTTGAAAATAATGGTTTTGGTGAAGGTACTGCACATGATTATGCAGTCGGAAGTAAAGATATTGCTGGTCGTGCTGCGGCTTTTGGTATGCCTGCTGAAAAAGTAGATGGGACAGATTTCTTTGCTGTGTATGAGGTCGCCCAAAAAGCCATTGAACGTGCACGGCGTGGCGAAGGCCCAAGTGTGATTGAAACCATTACCAATCGTTTTTATGGACACTTTGAAGGTGACCCAGGACTGATTCGTTCAAAAGAAGAGCTCGATTATGTCAAAGAGCATAAAGATCCGTTGAAAATTTTCCGTGAAAAAGTCAAAGGCAAGATTGCTGAAGCCACACTGGATGCAATTGATGTTGAATCAAAAGCCAATGTCGATGCTGCTGTCGCAAAAGCACGTGCTGCCAATTATCCAGAACTTTCTCAACTTCTTACCGACGTTTATGTCTCTTACTAAAGGAATAGTAAAGCAATGCCAAATAAAAGTTATCGAAACGCGATTAAAGAAGCGATTGAATCAGAAATGCGCCGTGACCCAAGCGTGATTGTTGTCGGTGAAGATGTCCGTGGTGGGCATGGCGGTAAAAATACGGATGACAATAAACTCGAAGGCTTTGGCGGCGTACTTGGTGTCACCAAAGGGCTATGGACAGAGTTTGGTTCAGAGCGTGTGATTGATACCCCGATTACTGAATCTGCAATTATTGGAATGGCAGCAGGGGCTGCTGCAACAGGTTTACGACCTGTGGCTGACCTGATGTTTATGGACTTCTATGGCGTATGTCATGACATGTTGTATAACCAAGCGGCCAAATTTCGTTATATGTTTGGTGGAAAAGCCAAAGCGCCTTTAGTGGTTCGAGGCATGATCGGCGCAGGCTTTTCTGCTGCCGCACAACATTCACAATCCCCGTATAACGTGTTTGCTGCTGTACCCGGTTTAAAAGTCGTGGTGCCATCTAGTGCGTATGATGTAAAAGGCTTATTGATCCAAGCCATCCGTGATGATGATCCCGTGGTTTTTTGTGAACATAAATTGCTTTATGACATCAAAGGTGAAGTTCCAGATGAACCATATACCATTCCTTTTGGTGTGGCAAATTACACCCGTGAAGGAACCGATGTCACGATTATTGCGCTAAGTTTAATGGTGCATCGTGCCAATGAAGTCGCGGATAAGCTTGCCAAGGAGGGGATTTCTGTAGAAGTTGTCGATCCAAGAACGATTTCTCCACTGGATGAAGAAGGTATTTTAGAATCTGTCGCGTCAACAGGGCGTGTGGTGATTGTTGATGAGTCTGCTGCCCGTTGTGGTTTTGGGCATGATGTGGCTGCATTGATTGCACAAAAAGGCTTTCATTATCTCAAAGCACCCATTGAACTGGTGACACCACCGCATTCACCTGTGCCATTTTCACCCGTATTAGAAAAACAATGGCTACCAAGTGTAGAACGTATCGAACAGGCTGTACGTAAAACGTTGGAGGCTTAGGATGAGCGAAATTAAAACTTTAGAAATCCCAAAATGGGGTTTATCGATGGAAGAGGGCACCATTGCCCAATGGTTGATTCAAGAAGGTGAGCAGTTTAGTAAAGGACAAGAAATTTGTGAAATTGAAACCACAAAAATCGTCAATGTCCTTGAAGCACCGTTTGATAGTACCTTGCGTAAAATCATTGCCAATAATGGCGATACTTTAGTGGTTGGCGGGATCATTGCAATTTGTGCAGATGCGCAAGTTTCTGATGCTGAAATTGATGCCTTTGCTCAATCTTTGGCTGGTGCACCTATTGTCAATGAAAGCAAAGCTGTTGAAGTGGTTACTGAAAAGCTGACAGCGACTCAGCCTGAAACCAAGACACAAGCTGTGCCTAAACAGAATCGTACTGAGCAGGTATCAAAAGCTGTTGCCCAAAATGGCTATGTAATTCCTGCGGCATTACAAGGTTACCAACATGTTGAGGATGCTTTTGCAACACCGCATGCCTTGAAATTGGCTGAAAAGCATCAAGTGAATTTGGCGCTGGTTTCAGGCTCAGGGCGTGAAGGTCGTATCAGTGTGCAAGACATTCAAACCGCAGTTCAAGCTGCGGGTGGATCATGGCCCGATATTCGACAGCAACCGAGTGGTAAAGTGGCGAAATCTAAAGCAGATGATAGCCAAGTGTTGGCAACACCAGTTGCACGTCGTTTAGCCAAACAATGGGGCATTAATTTACATGACTGCCGAGCCTCAGGCTCCAGAGGACGTATTTGTAAGGAAGATGTTGAAGCAGTTTATCAGCGTGAAAACCCTGCACCTGCCCAAAACAGCGCTGATGTAACACTGACAGAAACTGCCAAGGTGACCACCGTTGCGATGAATGGTATGCGTAAAGCCATTGCTTCACGCTTACAGACAGCAAAACGCAATGCACCACACTTCCGTTTAACAGTAAATTTAAATGTAGATGCCATTCAGGGATTACGTCAGCAAATTAATGCCACTGTGCCGCAAGTGAAATTGTCAATCAATGACATGCTGATTAAAGCGGCAGCAGCTGCATTGATCAAAGTGCCGCAGGTCAATGTTCAGTTTGATGAAGAGAATCAGCAGATTTTGCAGTTTGATCAGGCGGATATCTCGGTTGCCGTAGCGATTGAGAATGGCCTTATCACTCCAATCATTAAAGCTGCCAATACCAAGTCTTTGGCACAAATTTCCAATGATATGCGTGATCTTGCAACACGTGCCAAAACCGGCAAATTGGCGCCTGATGAATTTCAGGGCGGCAGTTTCAGTATTTCGAATTTAGGTATGCTCGGCATTCAACAGTTTGACGCGATTATTAACCCACCCCAAGGTGCGATTTTAGCTTTAGGTGCAGCAGAAAAACGGGCAATTGTTGAAAATGAGAGCATCGTGATTCGACAGATGGTGACCGCAACCTTGTCTTGTGATCATCGGGTGATTGATGGTGCGTTAGGCGCACAGTTCTTGGCAGCATTTAAGCAGTTTGTTGAAAATCCTGCATTGATTTTGGTGTAGGAGCATGAGCATGTCAGACACACAATTTGATCTTATTGTGATAGGCGCTGGTCCAGGTGGCTATGTGGCTGCGATTCGTGCAGCCCAACTGGGCTTAAAAACAGCGATTGTTGAAGAACAGCATTTGGGTGGCATTTGCCTGAATTGGGGCTGTATTCCAACCAAAGCTTTATTGAGTGGCGCGGCGCTTGGACAGCAATTTAAACATTCACAACAGTTTGGTTTTTCTTTGGGGGCGATTGATTTTGATATCCAACAACTGGTACGTCATAGCCGTCAGGTGTCTGAACAGTTGGTACAAGGGATTGGGCAATTACTGAAAAAGAATCAAGTTACTGTTTTTAATGCAAGCGCTCAATTTATCGCGAAAGAATGCTTAGAATTGACTGATGCAAAGGGGCAAAAACAACAGATTTCTGCACCACATATTATTGTGGCAACGGGTGCTAGAGCCGCCAATTTAGCACATGTTCCTGTCGATGGACAGCATGTCTGGAGTTATAAAGAGGCTTTAGTCCCAGAACAATTACCGAAATCACTTTTGGTGATTGGTTCAGGGGCCATTGGCAGTGAGTTTGCCAGTTTGTATCAGGACTTAGGTTGCCAAGTCACCTTGGTTGATATTGCCAAACAGATCCTACCCAGTGAAGACATAGAAGTTGCCAAATATGTGCAAAAGCAATTTGAACAGCATGGCATGACGGTTTTGACTGAAGCCGCTGTACAAAACATCGAAATCGACAAGGGCCAAGTACATTGTCATGTTGAAACTGCAACAGGTGTACAAACCATCACTGTTGAAAAAGTCCTTTCCGCAATCGGTGTGCAACCCAATACTCAAAATCTGGGTTTAGAAACATTGGGTATTGAGTTTGAGCATGGTTTTATCAAAGTTGATCCGTGGTGTAAGACCAATGTGGTTGGAGTTTATGCCATTGGTGATGTCGCAGGTGCGCCATGCTTGGCACATAAAGCCAGTCATGAAGCAATTTTATGTGTGGAGAAAATTGCTGGACTGACGCATGTACATGCTTTAGATCGTAGCCAAATTCCAGGGTGTATTTTTACCCATCCGCAGGTTGCAAGTATTGGGCTAAGCGAGCAAAAAGCCAAAGCAGCAGGTTTTACAATCAATGTAGGTAAATTCCCTTTACAAGCCAATGGTAAAGCTTTGGCTTTAGGCGAGACCACAGGATTTGTAAAAACTATTTTTAATCAAGAAACAGGGGAATTGTTGGGGGCACACATGGTGGGTCATGAGGTCACTGAACATATTCAGGGCTTTGCCATCGCTAAATATTTAGAAGCCACTGATGAAAGCCTAGCACAGGTTATTTTCCCACATCCTACGTTATCTGAGGCGATGCATGAGTCGGTTTTATCGGCAATGCAACGTGCAATCCATATTTAAGGAGTCGCAACATGCCTAGAGGTCTAAACAATAAAGTCGCATTAATTACTGGTGCCGCACAGGGCATAGGACGCGGTATTGCTTTACGCTTGGCACAAGAGGGCGTACATATTGCCTTGGTTGATCTTCACCAAGAAAAGTTAACTGCTGTTCAGCAAGAGATTCAAGCATTTGGGGTAAAAGCCACCACATTTATTGCAGATGTTGCTGATCCTGTACAAATCAGCAGTGCGATTGATCATGCAGAATCGACATTAAATGGCTTTGATATCATTATTAATAATGCAGGGATTGCCCAAGTCCAAGCCTTGGCGGAGGTGAGTCCAGATGAATTTAATCGGATTATGAATATCAATGTAGGCGGTGTGCTGTGGGGGATTCAGGCCGCTGCCGATAAATTTAAACAGCGCCAACATGCTGGCAAAATCATCAATGCATGTTCGATAGCTGGGCATGAGGGTTTTGCCTTGCTTGGTGTCTATTCAGCCACTAAATTTGCCGTTCGTGCCTTGACTCAAACCGCAGCAAAAGAATATGCCAGTGCTGGTATCACGGTAAATAGTTACTGTCCCGGTGTAGTCGGTACAGATATGTGGGTCGAGATAGATCAACGTTTTGCTGATATCACAGGTGCACCTGTTGGTGAAACTTATCAGAAATATGTGGATGGAATTGCTTTAGGACGTGCCGAAACCCCAAATGATGTTGCCGCATTGGTTGCTTTTCTAGCCAGTGAGGACGCTGATTATATTACTGGACAGTCAATTTTGACCGATGGCGGAATGGTTTATCGTTAATACTGGAATGAGGAATGCATCAATGAAAGCAGCTCGTTTTTATGATAAAGGGGATATCCGTATTGAGGATATTCCAGAACCACAGGTACAACCAGGAACCGTTGGAATCCAAGTCGCATGGTGTGGTATTTGTGGAACAGATTTACATGAATTTATCGATGGTCCAATTTTTATTCCTCCGTGTGGTCATCCGCACCCGATTTCGGGTGAAGCTGCACCCGTGACTATGGGTCATGAGTTTTCAGGCGTGGTGTACGCTGTAGGGGATGGCGTGGATGATATTCAGGTGGGGCAACATGTTGTGGTTGAGCCTTATATCATTGCAGATGATGTTCCGACTGGACCACATGACAATTATCACTTGTCAAAAAATATGAATTTTATTGGTCTAGGTGGTCGCGGTGGTGGGCTATCTGAAAAAATTGCGGTACAACGCCGTTGGGTACATCCCATTTCTGACCAAATTCCCTTGGATCAAGCCGCATTGATTGAACCTTTATCTGTCGGACATCATGCTTTTGTAAGAAGTGGAGCACAGTCAGGTGATATTGCCTTGGTTGGTGGAGCGGGCCCGATTGGATTGTTATTGTCTGCAATTTTAAAGGCCAAAGGCTTAACTGTCATCATTACCGAGCTCAGTGCAAAACGTAAAGAAAAAGCCTTAGAAGCAGGTGTTGCCGACTATGTGCTAGATCCGTCTCAAGTGGATGTTGTGGCTGAAGTAATGAAAATTACCCAAGACCGTGGGGTGGATGTGGCTTTTGAATGCAGTAGTGTTAATAAGGTCATGGATACACTGGTGGCAGCCATGAAACCGACGGGTGTGGTGGTGATAGTTTCAATCTGGAGTCATCCTGCAACGATTAATGTGCATAGTGTGGTGATGAAAGAGCTGGATATTCGCGGCACGATTGCCTATGTCAATGACCATCAAGAAACCATTCGCTTGGTTGAGCAAGGTAAAATTAATTTAGAACCTTTTATTACCCAAAGAATTGCTTTAGATGATTTGGTTTCACAAGGCTTTGAAACCTTGATTCATAACAACGAATCTGCGGTCAAGATTATTGTGCATCCTTAGAAACCATACAACTCGATGAGGCTTGTTATTGGTTGATGAATAGTTTGTGGGAGGCATCACAATCATTGATCAATAACCAATAACAGGTTTTAGATGAAGTGAAATAGAGATCTTGGTTTAAAATCTTTAAATTGAGCAATCCAAGCCAAGAGTTATTCAAGCAAGTCTTGAGGTTTAGCTGCAAAAAAGCTTTTATAGATAAGTTTAAACTTGGGTCTATGCTTGGTTTAGATATACTTAGCCATTACGCAATGATCTTAGCGAATCAGCTGTTAAAGACAGCCTGATTCAATAAAGTTTTATATCTGGTTATTTTAAATCATCTCTTTCATTAATCATGGTTAATGCCCCAATGATTAATGCCTCCATACTCTGGATAAATTCCGCCTCCATTTCTGCTTCTTCAGCGGCACGTTGGGTGTCTTTAATCGGTTCTTTACCCGCCACAGAATAAATCGTATCTGCAACCGCGATACAGTGAAATGCAATGGTTGCATTTAACCAACCCGCCTGCTTTTCAGAAAGAGAATAAGCCGCCGCAACTTGATGATGATGTTTTTCAATTTTGGTAATCATCGAAGGTGTTGATGCCATTCGACGAATTAAATAGGGGGTAAAGCCGGGGTTGGACTTCACCAGTTCTCGAATTGAATGCATAAATTCAAACAGATATTGTTTTAATGGAATCGGATTTTTTTCTAAAGGCTGTGGTATTTCCCAACGAATAAAAATTTCTTCTGCAATCAAATATTTGAGGTCTTCTAAACTGGCAATATGTTTGTATAACGCCATATGACTGACCCCAAGTGCAGCTGCAACGCCAACAAATGTAAGGTTCAATAAACCGATCTCAATCCCAGCATTCATGATGCGTTCATGGGTGATGGTACGTGGGCGACCGCGAGAAGACGGTTTGCTCAGAGAAGACATATTTATTCCGTAAAAATTAATTTTTTAATGTTGCCATGTGAATGGATGAGGGTCAAATCGTTTACTTTGCTTAATTAGTTTACTACAATGCAACTAAATCTATTGATATTAATTCTCATTATTGTTTGATGGCATATCTAGCGGAGTTTTAGTCAGAATCAACTGACCAAAAGCAGATTGATATGAACGATCAGACACAGGATTTTTACTGTTATGTGTGCAAGTCATGTAAAAGAAGTTCAGGCTCAGTATTCAAATCCATTGAATTTTATATTGCATCCAATTCGGCTCAAGTTAATTCTGGCTTCGGTCATAGCAGCGGTTGGTTCAATGCTCACCTTGGTGCCTTTGATTGCGATTACATGGGTGATCAGTACTATATTTACCGAAGTAACTACACTCGGTGGATCACAACAGGGTGACGATAAAATCCTATGGATGATGTTACTCAGTATCGGGTGTTTGTTGCTCGGCATGCTTTTGTTGACTGTCAGTGAGTTAATCGCGCATTTGGCGGATCATGAAATTACTGGGCAATTGCAAAGCAAGATAACCCAGCATCTGACCCAAGTTCCTCTGGGCTGGTTTACAGGCAGAAGTTCGGGAGAAGTTAAACAAATCATGCAGGATGACATTGGTCTACTGCATAGTTTAACTGCACATTTTTATCCCGCTGTTGGACGTGCATTCGGCACAATTAGTGTTGCTGTAATTTTTCTATTGATGATGGACTGGCGCATGGCGATTTTAGCATTATTGCCATTTTTAGGCTTTGTCATATTTTTACGTAAGGCCATGCGTGCCAGTGGAAATAATATTCAGCAATTTGCCACTCAGCTGGGTCAGATCAATAGTGCCGCTGTTGAATTTATCCATGCGATACCCGTTGTCAAAACCTTTGGCAAAAGTGGTCAGGCTTCACAGGGCTATCAGCAAGCCGTTCATTCATTTGCAGATGCTTTTCGAATATTTACTCGTCCCTTAGTTAAATCTATGGCACATGCCCATGCGATGATTTCACCGATCACCATATTAGGTGTTGTACTGCTGAGTGGAACACTATTGATTTCTTTGGGTTGGCTTAAACCCATAAATTTACTGCCTTTTATGTTGGTTACACCAACCATCTGCGCCCCTGTTTTATTGTTGCATACCTTATTACATGATCTACAGGCCAGTCAGTCTGCCGCACAGCGAATTTTGGCATTATTGGATACACCAGTATTGCCAATGGCTAAAGGGAATCCACAGTTACAGATTAAAGACAGCAGTATTGATTTTCATCAAGTCAGTTATGGCTATACAGCGCAGCATCAAGTGCTATCTGATCTTAATTTTTCACTTAAGTCTGGAACCATCACCGCAATTGTCGGTCCATCGGGTGCAGGGAAGTCAACCATTGCTCAGCTGTTGCTACGCTTTTTTGATCCTGTTGCAGGAACGATCACGCTTGGTGGCGTAGATCTACGCGATATTCAAACCACCACACTTTATCAACAGATCGGGTTTGTTTTGCAGGATACTCGTCTCATTCATGCCAGTGTACGTGACAATATTGCACTCGGACGTCCAAACGCCAACCAACAAGAAATAGAAAACGCAGCAAAGGCTGCAAATATTCATGATCGAATTATGGCGTTGCCACAAGGCTATCAATCTATTGTGGGGAAAGATGCCCAGTTGTCAGGGGGTGAACGTCAAAGGATTAGTATTGCCAGAGCAATTTTACTGGACCCACCGATATTGGTGCTGGACGAGGCCACAGCTGCTGCTGATATTGAAAATGAAATTGCAATTCAGGATGCACTTTCAAAATTTGCCCAAGGTCGAACCCTTTTAGTTATTGCACATCGTTTAGATACCATTATGAATGCTGACCAAATTCTTGTCCTTGATCAAGGACAAATTGTTGAACAGGGGACCCATGAAGCGTTGTTCGCTCAGCAAGGTTTATATCATCAATTATGGTCCTATACCGAAAAGCATGTTCACACGCAAATGGGAGAAGCATCATGCTAAAAACCTTTTCTCAATTGCTGGGTGATGATGTCACTATTCTTCACCGTTATCTGGCGATGGCAGTTGTATATGCTGTGTTTTGTGGCCTGAGCCTGATCATGTTGGCGTTGATTTTGTCTCAATTGATGCTTGCTAATCTTGATCAAATGGCGCTTTGGCTGATCTTATTATTTTTTGCAATCATTCTGTGTTGGTGTCTTCGCCGTGTAGTGGAGCAAATGGGAATTGCTGTTGGTATTGCTGTTTTAGAAAATGCTCGTCTGCGTTTGGGGCATCATGCCGTAAGTCTACCAGTCGGTTGGTTTACCCAACAAAATACCACTCAATTCAATCATCTTGTCACCCAAGGCATGATGTCGGTTGCGCAATTACCAGCACACGTTTTTACCCCTGTGATTAGCAGTGTGATCACGCCTTTGATCATTGTTATTGCATTGTTATGTATACATGGTGTGTTCGGCTTGATTGCATTGGTTGCGCTTCCGTTGATTGTGCTGGTCTTTAGATTGACCAGCAAAATTGCTCGTTTTACAGATGAGCGATACCAACAGAGTTTTGCTGAAACAAGCCAGCGTATGGTGGAGTTCGCGCAAGCTCAATCCGTTTTACGTGCTTTTAATGGTGAAGGTCGTAGCACCCGATTTATCCATCAAGCCGTAGACCAGCAACGATATTTCGGTTTAAAGCTTATTTTAATGTCGTCCTTATCAGCGGTATTGAATAGCTGGGCCATTCAAATTGTGTTTGCGATATTTTTGATTGTTACGGTGTTTTGGCTGAACATCCACAGCGCAAATCAGTTCTTATTGGCAGACATTGTCAACATTACCGTTTCACTGCTCCTCGTTTGTCGATTTATTGACACCTTGCTTGAGGTTGCAGGCTATAGCGAAGTATTGCGTAGTGCAGGCAGTCAACTTGAAGCTATACAACAGATTTTTAACGCCAAAGCATTAGCACAAGTTGAAATTTCTAAAAGCCCCAATGATGCATCGATTGAATTTAAAAATGTTCAATTCCGTTATGCAGAGGATGAGCCTGATGTCTTAAAGGGTGTGGATTTATATATCCCCTCAGGCAGTATGATGGCGCTGATAGGTGCTTCTGGTTCTGGAAAAACCACTTTAGCCAAGCTCGTTGCTCGTTTTTTTGATGTCAATCAAGGGCAAGTGCTGTTAGGTGGGGTGGATGTCAAGCAATTACGCTATGAACAACTGACTACACAGATCAGTCAAATCTTCCAAGACAACTATTTGTTTTCGGGCTCGATTGCTCAGAATATTCGTATGGGTAAAGCCAATGCAACCGATGATCAGGTGATGCAGGCAGTCCAGCAAGCGGGCATCACAGAAATGCTAGCGCGCCTTCCTGATGGTCTTGAAAGCATGGTGGGAGAGGGTGGTGTACGACTATCAGGCGGTGAACGACAACGGATTACCATTGCTCGCGCGTTGATTAAAGACGCACCTATTCTTTTGGTGGATGAAGCAACTGCTGCTTTAGATGCAGAAAATCAGGCGATTATTTGTGAATTGCTGAATCGCTTACGAGGTCAAAAAACAATATTGGTGATCGCACATCAACTCTCGACAATTGCCGCTGCAGATCACATTGCGGTATTAGAAAAAGGCCGAGTGATTGAGCAGGGAACACCCGCACAATTACGCTTGTTGCATGGGCATTATGCCCGTTATTTAGCGCAGGGGCAGGCGGTTAAAGGATGGCGACTAGGCAAAAATGTACAGGTCGGAGAGCATGCCTAATGCCTGTCGTTTTATTGTTGCTGTTTGGTATGTTGTGCATCGCATCCTTACTACTCGGTGCTCAGCAAATCGCATGGTTAGACTTATTTTCTGCATCCAGTGATGCATGGCTCACCCTTAGTGCAAGTCGGATTCCACGTTTGATCACGATTGTATTAACGGGTGTGGGCTTGTCAGTGTGTGGTGTGATCTTACAGCATATTGTCCGAAATCGTTTTGTTGAACCGGGTACAACTGGGAGTTTGGATGCCGCCAAGCTTGGAATTTTAGTGTCATTAACGCTTATTCCAGCCGCAAGTGTACTCAGTAAAATGCTGTTTGCGATGCTTTTTTGTTTCCTTGCCAGTCTGATTTATATCGCCATCATTCGCCGTATCCAATTTAGGAATACCGTTTTAGTGCCTGTGATTGGTTTGATGTATGGCGGCATATTGAGTGCATTGGCAGAGTTCTATGCTTATCGCAATAATATTTTGCAGAGCATGCAAGGCTGGCTGATTGGGGACTTTTCAAGAGTCATTCAAGGCCACTATGAAATGATTTATATCATTTTGCCCATCGTGGTACTGAGCTATATTTTTGCTCATCGCTTTACGGTACTGGGGATGGGTGAGGAAATGGCCTCAAGTCTGGGGCTAGGCTATGTAAGGATGGCTGCAATTGGCTTGTTGCTGGTTGCAATCACTGTTGCAGCAACGGTGATTACCGTTGGCGCTATTCCTTTTGTCGGATTGGTGGTTCCCAATCTGGTTGCCTTGATGTATGGCGAAAACTTGGCAAAAACCTTACCCATTGTGGCTTTGGCAGGTGCTTCTTTACTGTTGGTCTGTGACCTTATCGGACGTTCTGTACTTTATCCCTTTGAAGTGCCGATTGGTTTAACTGCAGGTGGTGTCGGTGGGGTTTTATTCCTGATATTGATTCTGAGAGGGCTTCGATCGTGACAAAGTTGAAGCTATCGATGCTGGTATTCGGCGTAATGGTGCTGGCGGTATTGTTTGTTTTTCTAAATGCAGGATTTGATTTTGCTTATGTCATTCCGCAACGACTGGTTCGGCTCGCCACCATCGTGCTTGGTGGAATATGTGTTGCATTTTCTTCGATTATCTTTCAGACCATCGTCGGCAATCGTATTTTAACCCCATCCATCATGGGCTATGAAGCCGTCTATTTGTTATGGCAGGTCATGTTGCTGTTTTTTCTTGGCACTTCTGGATTGTCATGGCTGGGTTTAAATGGAAATTTCTTTGTTTCAATCTTGCTGATGCTGTTTTATTCGTGGGCAATGCACCGTTGGTTGCTGACCCGAGTGCGCAATGATGTCTTTCAACTGCTGTTATTTGGCTTAGTACTCACTATGGTGATTAGTACCGTCACTCAGTTTATCCAGCTCAAAATAAGCCCCGGTGAGTTTTCAGTATTTCAAGGACTCAGCTATGCCTCATTTAATCGTTCTCAACCTGAAACATTAATTTATGCAGTGGTGACAGTTGTTATGGTTCTTGGGTTACTGAGAAAAAAATATGCTGTTTTGGATGTGATGGTGCTCGGTCGTGAACAGGCAATTTCATTGGGGATTGATCATCATCAATACGTCAAATTTTATCTTGCCTTGATTGCCGTCTTGGTTGCAATTTCAACCAGCTTGATTGGCCCTACCGCATTTATGGGGGTGTTTATTGCCAATATTGCTTATGCACTCGCCGGAACACATCAACATAAATTTACCTTAGCCATCGGCTGTGTTGTGGCGATTGCCATATTTATTATCGCTCAGATTTTAGTTGAGCATGTTTTTAATTATAAAACGACAGTCAGTATTTTAGTCAATTTGGTATGTGGTGTGTACTTTCTTGTACTGACAGTTCGTGCCAGAGGTGTTTCATGATTAGGGTGCGTAATATCCATAAATCCTATGGGGGAAAAAGTGTGCTTTCGGATGTCAATATTGAATTTCCTGAAAAGCAGGTGACTTCACTCATTGGTCCAAATGGAGCGGGTAAATCGACTTTATTGATGATGCTGGCAAATTTATCGAGCCCTGATCAAGGTCAAATTTTATTTCAGCAGAAAGATATTACCCAGATCCGAACGGCTGAATATGCCAAATATGTTGCAACCTTACGACAGTCTCCAAGCTTTAACTTACGCATGAGCGTAGAAGAACTGGTGTCTTTTGGGCGGTTCCCTTATAGCGGTGGTGCTTTGACCGCAAACGATCATCAGGTGATTGATGAGGCAATTCAATTTCTAAATTTAGAAGCATTACGTAAAGCCTATATCGATGAATTGAGTGGAGGCCAACGGCAGATGGCTTTTCTGGCGATGACCATTGCTCAGCAGACTGAGGTGCTTTTATTGGACGAGCCTTTAAATAACCTTGATATGAAACATGCTGTTCAGATCATGCATGCATTACGTCGTTTATGTGATGAACAGGGGCGTACCGTGATTCTGGTGATTCATGACATCAATTTTGCAGCGAATTATTCTGACCATATTGTTGCGTTGAAGAATGGCAAACTGCGTTTTAGTGGTCCAGTCAAACAGGTGATTACTGCGCAACAATTAGATGATCTGTATGAACTTGATTTTGAAATTACCTACAGTGAACAAGGCTGTATGTGCAACTACTTCAACTCAACAGGAGCTTGAATACACATGAAATGGAAAAATAACAGCTGGAATCTGGCATTGAGCATGATAGCCGCAATCAGCTTATCGGGATGTGACAAAAAACCTGCTGCTGATGCGAACCAAGGGGCTCAAAAGTTAGCAACCCCGATCGTGGTTAAACATGAACTAGGAACCACCAGCATTGCCTATCATCCACAACGTGCTGCGGTATTGGATATGAATGAAGCTGATTTTCTTGATCAACTGAGTATTCCTATTGCGGGTATGCCCAAAGATTATGTACCACATTTTTTGCAAAAGTATAAAGATGATCAAAAGGTTCAAGATCTAGGTGCGATTGTTCAGCCCAATATGGAACGGATTTACACACTCAAACCAGACATCATCTTAATGACGCCACTGCAAGCAAATCAGTATCAAGCGTTGAGTAAAATTGCACCGACTGTGCACTATGACATCAATTTCAATAACAGTCAGCAGCATCACATTGAGGCGATTAAAGCGCATTTGATCACTTTAGGCCAGATCTTTAATCAACAGCAATTGGCGACGCAAAAAGTAGATGCATTGGATGCCAAAGTAGCAGAAGTACGAAAAATAACTGTAAATCGTCCTGAAAAAGCTTTGGTGGTCTTACATAACAATGGTGCCTTTAGCAACTTTGGGGTTCAGTCACGTTATGGCTTTGTATTTAATGCATTCGGGGTAAAACCAGCCAGTACAGTGGTAGATACAAGTTTGCATGGTCAACCGATTTCTAGTGAATTTATCAAACAAGCTGATCCCGATATTTTGTATATCGTCGATCGTACAGCCGTCATGGAACATCGTCCGACGATTGATGCTGAGCGGATGAGTAATCCTTTATTACGCCAAACCAAAGCATGGAAAAATGGCAAAGTGGTTTTTGTTGATGCAGATGCTTGGTACATCACTGCGGCAAGCCCAACCTCCATGCATATTTTAATTGATGATGTCATCAAGGGGTATCAGCTATGAATTAGGTCTTTACACGATAAATTTATAGCCAGATAAACTCTAGCCAAAACACCCATACCGTGAACAAGTGACTACAGCATACTTTTCAATAAAAAAAGTGTGATAGGGAAACTTGTGCTTAAAAAATGAAAGGAAATTTGTATATGAAATATGGTCATCCACTTTTTCAGCACGCTTTGAAACCACAGTGCCGAGATTTAAGCCCGCAATTTAAACTGAAAAACTTGATTTCTGCTCAACTGTTGTTGGGTTTCGGATTAACTTTGGTGATTCCGATCTCAACAATTCATGCGCAAACACCTGATCTGCCATCATCAGATCACGAGGCATTGCAAAATTTACCCACCATCCATGTACAAGCTGTGAATGAAAAAAACAGTGTTTTAGCGGGGCAGATTTCTTCGCAGAATAAGTTGGGTTTTTTAGGTGAAAAAGGCTTTTTAGAAACGCCATTTAATAGCATTGGCTATACAGACCAATATATTGAAAATCAACAGGCAAAAGATATTACCGATGTCATTGCTAAAACCGACCCATCTGTATTTACCAATGGTGCCAGTGGCGGATGGAGTGAAAACTACTATATTCGTGGCTTTGCTTCGAGTACAAGTGATATGTCAATGAACGGCATGTTTGGCATCACACCTTTTTATCGAACCTCTCCTGAAATGTTTGAACGAATTGAGGTACTCAAAGGACCTACAGCATTACTCAATGGTATGCCGCCAGCAGGATCGGTGGGGGGCATGGTCAATTTAGTCAGCAAGCGTGCAGGCGATGATCCACTGCAGCGTTTTAGCGCGACCTATATGTCTGATTCACAGTTTGGTGGACATCTCGATATCGGCAGACGTTTCGGTCAAAATAAAGATTTTGGTGTACGTTTAAATACAGTATATCGTGATGGAACAGGGGCAATTAAAGACCAAGATAAAAAAACAGCCTTAGTTTCTTTAGGTCTGGATTGGCGTGGTGAAAGTGCACGTATTTCAGCAGATCTCTATACAGCTGAGGATCGAGTAGATGGTGTCAACCGTGGGATTAATTTACTCTCAGGGGTTGCGATTCCTAAACCACCAAAACCAGACACACTATTAAATCCAGACTGGTCTTTTGTTGAAACCAAAGATAAGGGCGCTATGCTTCGTGGCGAATATGACTTGAGTGATCGAGTTATGGCATATGCCACTTATGGACAAAGTAAAACCGATTATAAATATAATGGTGCCATGTCAGCGACCGTGCTCGACAGTCAAGGCAGGCTCGAAACCAAGATTGGTCAGTTGGCTTTTGATCTTGAAAAGAAATCAGCTGATCTGGGCATAAAAGGAAAATTTGATACAGGATCTATTGGTCACCAATGGGTTGTCAATGCAACGTATTACCAACATGATCAAAATGACTATGGGGTAAGAAACGTGGCTGGGGCTGAATGGATCACCAATCTTTATCATCCAGTTTGGGGAAATCCAGTTCGCTTTAATGCGCCACATATTTCTAAAACAGCATCTCGTTTAAACAGTTATGGGATTGCGGACACCTTATCTTTTGCTCAAGATCAAGTCCAATTGACCTTGGGTGTACGACAACAGAATGTGCTGAGTGAAGCTTTTAATATTGTTACAGGCAGTCGAACATCACGTTATGATGAAAGTGCCACCACACCTGGGGCTGCGATATTGTTTAAAGCCACAGCGCATATTTCCTTATATGCAAACTATATAGAAGGCTTAAGCCAAGGCTCAACCGCACCGTATACTGCGGCAAATGCGGGTGAAGTTTTTGCGCCTTTTAAAACAAAGCAAAAAGAGCTTGGGATTAAAATGGATTTAGGGAAATTCTCAAACACTTTGAGTCTGTTTGAAATTGAAAAACCAAGTAGCTATACCGATCCCGTCAGCAATATTTTTACTGCTGATGGCGAGCAACGCAATAGAGGAGTTGAATGGAGCTTCTTTGGAGCACCTATTGCGAATCTTCGTGTAATCGGTGGTGTTGCCTATATTGATCCTGAATTAACCAAAACTGCAGGTGGTAAAAATCAAGGCAATACTGCGACTGGGGTTGCCAAGCAACAGGCGAAATTAGGCATGGAGTGGGATATTTCGATGTTGCAGGGTTTAACCTTGACTGGAAATGCCACAGCAGTTTCAAAGCAATATATCAATCAGGAAAATACACTACATGCTTCTGGACGAACACTGTTTGATGTTGGGGCGAGATATAAGACCAATGTTTCAAGTTTTCCACTGAGCTTAGCTGCGAGTATCAATAACGTGACCAATAAGGCCTATTGGGGCATGCCACAATTGTCCAGTTTAGCCTTGGGCGCACCTCGAACTTATATGCTGTCGGCTTCTATCGATTTTTAATTTAAGCGATACAGCACTATATTTTTATATGGTGCTGTATGTTGATTCAATGAGGCGCTTTAAATCATATAAATCTGTTTAATCAAAAATAAAGCGGATGGGGTTTTTGTCTCAGGGCAGGCTTGCTTAAAGTGCTGTTGATAAAACAACACTAAATCTAAAACAAGTGATGAAATCTAAACATTTATTAAAATTGAATTTTGAATAAGCCATTGAAAATTATAAAAATAAATATTGGCATAAAAGCTGCTCAATACAAGTGATATGAAATTGGAAGTATCTTAAGGAATACCTATGTCACTTGTCGTCGATAAAAAAGAAAATTCTAAAGAATTTGTAAAAAGTACTTTATCTGAAATTTGGGTCACACGATGTCCAGTACCCACTGCAACAGGAATCTCATTAAAGCGCGGCACCTTAGTCGAAAAATTTGAGCGACATGGTATTGATGTTGCGGTATTGCAAGATGCGCGTAAAGGCTTGTCTGTGCATCATTTTGATCATCAGCTTCCGGCTTTATTCCGTGAGGGTGGCAATGTACCTGCTTTGGCTGCACGTTCAGAAGGTGCCCCAAGTCGTCTGATTGGATTAACTTGGATTGATGAATGGCAAGTGATTATTGTTCGACCTGATTCAGCAATTCGTCAACCTGAAGACTTAAAAAATGCCAAAGTGGCTTTACCTGAATATGCCGATAAACGTGCAGGCAGTATTTTTAGAGCCATGTCATTGCAAGGTATTCGAGGGGCTTTACAACTTGCAAATTTAAGTTTTCGTGATGTTTATTTTATTGAAGTTCCTGAGCGAGCTGAATCGAAACAAGATCGCGATGCCAGTGCCTATTGGTCAGGCCTTGATGCCTTGATTACAGGTGAGGTGGATGCCGTGTATGTCAAAGGGGCATCGGCTGTTGAGGCTGCCACCAAACGTGGTTTAAAAGTCGGTATCGATTTAGATCAATTTGCAGATGTGACTTCACGTGTGAACAACGGGACACCTCGCCCTATCACGGTACATGAAGATTTATTGGAACATCACTTTGATGTCGTCGTGGATTTTCTGGAAGAGCTTTTTGATACCGCAGACTGGGCAGAAGATCATTTAGATGAAGTGCTGGTTATTCTACAAGATGAAACCATTGCGGGTGCTGAAAGTGTGGCTACAGCGTATCGTAATAATTTCCATAAATCTTTACATCCTTCATTAAGTGAAGAGCGCCTTGAGCTTTTAAAACAACAAAAAGATTTTCTTTGGTTACATGGCTTCCTTGAAAAAGACGTAGATCTTGATACATGGGTCGATCATCGCCCATTACTCGAAGTTTTAAAGCGTCGCCAAAATAAACAACGTTAAAACAGGATATTTATCATGACTACACTGATTCAATCGCCACTTTCCCCTGAACTCAATGATTTTATTGAACGCAACCGTGAAAAAGCTGAATTTGCATTTGAGGTGTTCCGTGAGACGGGCACAATCACTGCCAATGGCACGGTCAACTTTGTTGAACGCGCCCCTGAGAATACCTTGGTGACCTTTAACTATGCAGGGCCTTGGTCACGAGATAAAAAAAGCAAAGTACTGGTAGAGAAGCTTGATGGTGAAGTTTTATTGGGACGAAAAGGTGCTGGTGGCCGTTATAACAAACTGTTTCGTGAACATGCAGATGTCACCACAATCTCTCATGTACATGCACCGAATTTAGGTGCTTGGGCCCAAACACACCGAACCCTACCGATTCGATATGTGCCTGTTCAGCGTTTTCATTTATTTAATGAATTACCGATTTATATCGATCGCCGTCAGGCAGAAGTCGATTTCATTTTAGATCAACTCAAGATTGATATTGAGCATCGGGCTATTTTGGAAGCCAATGGCGGTGCCACAGTTTGGGGGCGTCAAGGTCTACAGGAAACTGCTGAATTTATTTTATTGCTTGAAGAAGGTGCTCAAATTCAACTGTTAGCAGAACTGGTTGGAGGAAGTCGTGAATATGGGCAAGGGGTGTTACAGCAACAGTGGAAAATGAGCGGATTGACTGAAAAAGCAAAATCACTGGGATTACTTCCACTCCATTAGAAACATGATTTAAAACAAATATAGAGAATATTATGGCTGTAAAACTTTTATGGTATCTCACCTCTCCTGATGGTCCCTATCCTTGGTTGGAGTCGGGACGCTGGGATACCGATTATGAACATTTACAACAAATTGCAATTACCGCAGATCGTCTGGGGTTTTACGGTTCGCTCATGGGTACAAGTGAGTATGAAACACTGGCGGTTGCTGCAAGTTTAATTCCTTTTACTGAACGCCTGAAGTTTTTGGTTGCGCAGCATCCAGGTGAAGTTCAACCCGCAGTTTTAGCCAAATATGCACAAACTTTTGACGCATTCTCTCAAGGACGTTTGTTGTTTAATGTGGTCAATGGCAATGATCAGGGACTTGCCGCTTTGGGTATTCATTATTCACATGATGAACGCTATGACTTTAGTAAAGAATACTGGAGCACATTTCAACAAAATTATTTAGGCGATAAATCTGGTTTTCAGGGTGAGTTTATTCAAGTGGCTCCACGTCAAGAGGGTGCTTCACCGATGTCAAAATGGCATGGGGCAACCCAAAAACAAGGCGTACCGCTGTGGGGAGCTGGCACATCAGCGAAAGGGGTACAACATTCAGTGGAATTGCTGGATGTGTATTTAAGTTTTGCCAACACACCGCCGCTGCTGGGAGAAAAATTCAGTAAGGTTGCAAAAGAAGCCGCTAAAGTTGGGCGAACTTTGCAGTATGGAACTCGCTTACAAATTATTGTTCGTGAAACCGAAGAAGAAGCGTGGCAATACGCGCAGTCTCTACTCGATAAAATTGATGTGAATTATGCGATTGAAGCAGTAAAACGTCAGCTTCCACCCAATGAAACTTTTGAAAGCTATCAAAGTAATAACCCTATTGTTCAAAAAAATTTAGAACGTTTACGTCAGGGGATATTACCTCAAGCTAAAGATTTTGAAATTTATCCAAATATTTGGACAGGGCCATCACTGTTTGGTTTTGATATCTTAAATCCCGCTGCAGGGACCGCATTGGTCGGGAGTGCTGAAAATATTGCTCAACGTATCCAAGAATATGAAAGCTACGGTACATCTGCATTTATTTTGTCGGGTTTTCCTTTAATTACTGAAGTTTACCGTGTTGCAGACTTGTTGTTTCCTTTACTTGAGCTCGATCATGGCTTTGAGTTACCGAAGTTAAAAAATCGCTCCTCTGTAGATTCTCTATTGAATCAAGAAACTGTGGTTTAAAAGGAGAATCCTATGAGTAAAATTACGCGTAGAGCATTAATTAAAAATACTGGTTTAGGTCTAGGTACGATTGCAGCAGCAAGCCTGATCGGGTGTTCTCGTTCCGATTCCTCAGCAGCAAATGAAGCTGCTGCACATATAAGCCAGCATGCCACACCGCAAAAAGGTGGAGTGATCAAAATTGGGGTGATTAATGGTAATCAAGCTGGAAATTTAGATGCCCATAAGCCGATTGGAATGTCGAGTGCCTTTAGAGGTTGGCCGTTATATGCCAAATTATGGGAGTGGGGGCGAGATATTCAACCTAAATTGGCGCTTGCTGAATTTGCAGAACCCAATGAGGATGGGACTAAATGGACGATTCGGTTAAAGAAAGGGCTTGAATTTCATCATGGTAAAACCATTACAGCCGATGATGTCATTTTCTCTTTACGTCGTTTGACCGATCCTAAACTGGCGTCTCCCTTTGCGGCTTATTTGTATTCACTACAGCGCGATGCGATTAAAAAGCGTGATGATTACACCGTTGAAATTCCATTTGCTCAAGGCAAAGGCTTAGTAGCCCTACCTGAAGCATGGATGAGTTGGGGCGGTATTGTTCCAACAGATTATGACCCAATCAAGAATGTCGTCGGAGCAGGCCCGTTTAAGCTGGAAAGTTTTACCCCAGGTCAACGTTCCCGTTTCGTACGTTTTGAAAATTATTGGAAAGACAATCAGCCTTATGCAGATGCCATTGAAATTATAGATTTTAAAGACCAAACCGGGCGTCTTGCTGCTTTGCAATCAGGGCAAATTGATATTGCATCGGGTATTAGTGCCGAGCATTTATCTTTGATTCAAGCCAATAAACGACTGAATGTTGTTTCATCTGAAACAGATGCTTGGCAATCCTTTGACATGAATACCACTAAAGCACCGTTTAATGATCCTCGTGTCAGACAAGCATTTCGTTTGATTGCCAATCGGGATGATTTAGTGAAACGGGCATTGGCGGGACAAGGGCGAATTGCCAACGATCTGTATTCATTTAGTGATCCTGTTTATAACCATGAAATTCCACAGCGTAAGCAAGATTTAGCCAAAGCTAAAACACTATTAAAAGCCGCTGGTTTTGATCAAAACTTAAAAGTTGATTTATATACAGGACCAGATAGCAATGCAGCCTTGGTGTTTGCGCAACATGCAGCGCAAGCTGGCGTGATTGTAAACGTTAAACAAGTTGAAGCTGCAACATTTGCAGATGCAGTCAAACAAGATTGGGCATTGAGTACAGGTTCAAATGTTTCTCGTCCATTTTTATTGACGGTATTGCAGATTGATGGACCCGGTGCAGCCAATAACAAAACCCGTTTTAATCAAGCCCGTTTTACTGAGCTGGTGCATCACGCATTGCAACAGCCTGATCTGGAAAAACGCAAAGTTCTGGTACATGAGGCACAGCAAATTCAGCATGAACAAGGTGGCTTACTGATTTGGGGTTTTAACAATGTTTTAGATGCACATTCTCATCAGATTGGTGGTGTAACACCTGATCGAACCGGTTTTGCAGCATGGCGAACTGATGAGTTTTGGCGTAAAGGGGAGTGATGATGACGACTCAAGCCAGCAAAATTGAAAGCTCGATTCAACATCCAGCTATCGCCAAGTCGTTTGAATTTCCTGCATGGTTACCTTGGTTTTTGACCCGTATCGTGTCAGGAATTTTGGTGATTTTTGTGATTAGTTTAATTGTATTTATCGCGACTCAAGCGCTTCCATCTGACCCTGCGCGGGTCATTTTAGGGCCAGAAGCACCAGAAGCTACGGTTCAAATACTGCGTGAACAATTGGGGCTGACTCAACCGATATTGGTGCAATACTGGAATTGGCTGACTCAATTATTACAAGGTAATTTTGGACGCTCAATTGATTCCAATGTACCTGTGTTACAGATTATTCAAAACTATTTTGGTAATACGCTTGCTTTGAGTAGCTTGGTGGTGGCAATCACTGTACCGATTTCAGTTTTACTTGGGGTTTGGTTATCGCTACGTCGTGATAGCAAACTAGACCGAATCATTGTATCTAGCTCGATTATTTTTAAAGCAGTGCCCGGATTTGTCATTGCCATTTGGCTGATGATGTTGTTTTCAACTTCGATCATGCATGTATTACCTGCTGCATCATTGTTGATTCCTGGGCAGTCTCCGTTTAGCCAGCTAGAGTTTTTAATTTTACCCATTTTAACGTTAGCTTTATCGCTTATTCCTTATCTCATGCGTCTTGTGCGAGGCTCAATGATCGATGCCTTAGAGTCCGATTATGTCACTTCAGCACGATTACGCGGTATTCCAGAGCGTCGCATTATCTGGAAGCATGTTTTACCTAATGCTTTAGTGCCTGTGGTACAAGGCACGGCATTGACTATACGGGTTTTACTCAGTGGGGCTTTAATTATCGAGGTTGTATTTAGTTATCCCGGAATTGGCAATGCATTGAATGCAGCAATTGAAATGCGGGATATTCCTACCATTCAAGCGATTGTGCTATTGCTGACCATCTGTGTGGTGGTGGTCAATTTAATTGCAGACTTAATGACCACTTTACTCACACCAAAAATACGCACTGCAAAAAAACATAAAGCCCGCTCACCTGGTTTACGTCAGGCATTACGTTTATGGAAATCTGGCCGACCGATTACGGTAAAGCCTGTCGATCGCCGTAATGCCTTGAAGAGTATCAATTCAGGAGAGGGGAAATGAGTACACTTCATTGGTATCAACGTAAGTTTTTCAAAGCCTTGATTTCTGAGCGACAAGTCCGTTTTGGTTTTGTGGTGACAAGCTTAGTTTTGATATTTGCGCTTATTGGCCCAGTGCTGGTTCCTTTTGAACCAACTGCATTAGTGGGCATGACCTATGGTGCGCCTGAAGCACAGGCTTTTCTTGGCTATGACTATATTGGGCATGATGTTTGGTCTCGTGTATTAGCGGGTGGTGCTTCAATTATTTGGATGACCCTCGCTGCCAGTCTGGTGGCTTTAATTATTGGTTCCAGTTTAGGCATATTGGCTGCTTTTGCACGAGATAAAGTTGACCAGTTTGTGACTTGGCTTACCGATGTTTTTATGGCATTTCCTGATCTGATTTTAGTGTTATTAATCGTTTCGATGCTAGGGCGTGAGCCATGGCTGATTGTGCTCACTGTTTCGATTGCTTTTATTCCTGGGGTAGTACGTCTGGCACGAAGTGTTGCGCTAAATTTGGTTGAGCAAGAGTATGTAGAGGCCGCCAAAATTTTAGGTTATTCGAAAAGCTATATTTTATTCCGTGAAATCCTACCCAATATGCTGACACCCTTATTAATTCATCTTGGGGTGATGTTGACGTGGGCTGTTGGCATGTTATCTGGTCTGGCTTTTCTTGGTTATGGTATCGCACCTCCTGCAGCCGATTGGGGCCTGATGATTAATGAAAATCGTGCTGGGTTATTGGTTCAACCGTGGGCAGTATTTGCACCGGTGATTTTAATTGCTTTGTTTGCGCTGGGAACCAATGTGTTGGCTGAAGGTGTAGGGCGTGCCGCAGCGCGGATTGAGGAAAAGTAACCATGACAGAGATTTTAAAGAATACGGTACTACAGGTAAAAGACTTAACGGTGGCATTGGTCAACACAGGCAATCATGTAGTTTCGAATATTTCTTTTCATTTAAACGAGGGCGAAGTCCTTGGGTTGGTGGGAGAAAGTGGTTCAGGTAAAACCACATTGTCGAGTGCGTTATTGGGCTATGCACGACATGGTGCCAAAATTATTCAAGGCACAATTGCGCTGGATGGACAAGATATCCTCAGTCTTGACGATCACGCCTTGCGTAAAATTCGAGGTTATAAAATCAGTCACGTTGCCCAAGATCCAGGAACGGCACTAAATCCAGCATTAACAATTGGACAGCATCTACTTGAGTTATTAGAAGTCCATCAATCACGCTTATCCAGTAGTGAAAGAAATCATAAAGTTGCTAAAATTTTAGATGAAGTGGGATTGCCTCAGGATGATGTGTTTTTAAAACGCTATCCTCATCAGCTTTCCGGCGGGCAACAACAACGGATTTTATTAGCATTGGCATTTTTGTTACAGCCTCGCTTAATTGTCTTGGATGAACCGACAACAGCATTGGATGTTACGACCCAAACTTTAGTGCTGAATATTATTCGTAAATTATGTCGGGAATATAATGTCGCAGCAATTTATGTATCACATGATTTGACTGTGGTGAAAGATATTGCAGATCGCGTAATCGTCCTGTATTCAGGCCAGATTGCAGAAGATGCTACATTAAGCCAGTTATTTGAAACGCCAAAACATCCTTATACCCAAGGTTTACTCAATGCCATCCCCGATGTGTCGATTCGTAAATATTTATCCCCCATCGAAGGACATGCACCCGCACCGAATGACCGTCCAACAGGATGTGCCTTTGCCGCAAGATGTACTTTCGCTAGCGAATTATGTCATCAACAGCAACCGAAATTAACCCTGTTATCTCAAGCATTTGATCCACATTTTGTTGCTTGTCATCATTGGGATGAAGTGGGTGTGATCAATTTTCAAGAGCTTGATCCGCATCTGATTGAATTAAAAACAGATCAACAGGCACTGCTTAAAGTAGAATATATCAATGCTTGGTATGGCCAGCAACAAGCACTTTTCGATGTTTCTTTTCAAATACAGCGTGGAGAATGTTTGGCCTTAGTCGGGGAGTCTGGTTCAGGTAAAACCACACTGTCTAGAGTGATTGCTGGACTGAATGAAAATGCAGAAGGTCAGGTGATTTTAGCAGATGAAGTATTGTCCTTGCAGGGACAAAAACGTCAGTTAACACAACGACATAAACTGCAGTATATCTTTCAAAATCCATATAAAGCCTTGAATCCAGCACATACCATAGGACAGACACTCACTAAAGTGGTTCAGCACTTTTTTGCTACATCTCCGCAAGAAACTCAACAAAAGGTCGTTCAGGTACTTCAACAAGTCTCGCTTCCTCCACAGGTTCAAGAACTCTACCCAAGAGATTTATCTGGCGGAGAACGGCAACGTGTAGCGATTGCACGAGCGCTGTTATGCCAGCCTGATGTTTTGATTTGCGACGAAATTACTTCTGCTCTAGATGTGTCAGTACAAGCATCTATTTTAAAACTGTTGCAACAACTGCAAAAGCAAGGCGTAACTTTACTTTTTGTGACCCATAACCTTGGGGTAGTTCGAGCAATTGCTGATCGAGTTGCCGTTTTAAAAAATGGCCATCTGGTGGAATACGGTGAAACCGATCAAGTACTGAGTCATCCGCAACATGCGTATACCAAAACTTTGCTCACACATGCACCCAGCTTATTTAAGACTACAGCACAGCGTATCTGTGCATAAAAAACAAGAGATTTTCCGGAGTTAAAATGAACGATATTCAGCAACACAATTTTTTAGAATTGGGCAGTATAAGACATATTCAAAGTGAACAAGAAGCATTGGATATTGCCAAGGCAGTAGCAAAACAACTGACTGAATTTGCTCAAGATCCTCAATATAACAAAAGTGTTCCTTATGAACAGGCCCGCTTAATTTCAGAAGCAGGTCTGACAGCGATTATTGTTCCTCAACAATTTGGTGGTTTAGGCGCAAGTATTACTACTTTGGTTAATGTGGTAAAGATCATTTCATCTGCAGATGGTGGTGTGGGGCAACTTCTACAAATTCATTTCACCATGTTTCGAGGAATTTTAACGGGTTATGAGGATGATATTCGCGATCAATTATTGCGTGATGTATTGAGTGGTAAACGTTTAGGCAATGCACTCGCAGAAGTGGGCGGAAAAGATAAATTTCAGCATAAGACCCGTGTTGAAAGAAATTCACAAGGGCAGTTAATCTTAAATGGCAGTAAATTTTATTCCACAGGCTCTTTATTGGCCGAGTGGATCTCTTTATTTGCAGGCAGTGATGATGGACCTGTTTCGATCTTGATTCATCGTGATACGCATGGGGTAGAACTGCTCGATGATTGGGATGCAATGGGGCAAAACAATAGTGTCAGTGGCACAGCCAATTTTAAAGATGTTGTTGTCGATGAACGCTATGTTGCCAAGCGCAATACTGGTGGTCTAGGGACAGTGCTACGCACAGGTTTAACTTGGCCTCAGATTTTGCATGCTGCTATGGATACAGGTATTGCCAAAGGTGCACTTGAAGGGGGGATTGATTATTTGCAACAGAATGCTCGTCCTTGGGTGGAAAGTGGCGTCGACTCCCCGACACAGGAACCGCATATCATTAAGCAAATTGGTGAGTTTGCAGTTTTGGTCCGTTCAGCAGAAGCACTTTTAGATCGCTCAGCAGCGATTTTTGAGCAGCATTTAACTAATCTGGAAGATGAAGCCTTACAAACTGAATTGATTTTATCTGTGGCTGCCACACGTAGTCAGTCAGACCACGCATCTTTGAAAATTTCCAGTGAAATTTTTGGCTTACTTGGAGCAAGCTCTACTTTGTCAAAATGGAATTTAGATCGTTTCTGGCGTAATGCTCGTACACATACCACACATGATCCGATTCGTTGGCGTTTATATCATGTTGGAAATTATTATTTAAATAATATTCCACCTGGTGAATATAACTCTGTGCTTTTAAAGAAACAGGCTGAAAATGTGACCAAATTTAAGTCATAATTTGAGTTCGACAAAAATATGCTATTCGGAAACCTCATCCACAACTGTTTGAGGCAGTACTTAATCGCATATTTTTTTCGGTGAGAAGCAGCGTTTTGTGCGTTGAGAATAGTCAGAAGCTTTTGTATAGGCGATGCCTTAAATTTGGAAGCTGAAAAATAAAAGGTTGTCATCACGACAACCTTTTATTTTTTCGTATTGTTAAGCCACTTGTGCATGAATAGCAATGTCTTGTGCTAGCCATTCACGAACATTGATTTGAGCTGGAATAAACTTCCAGCGATAGAGAAAGTCACTAAGGTCTTGTAAGGCAATAATCGATGTTTCATCAAAATTGGTATTCAGCTTGAGATGTGCATCTGCGCCATAAGCTGCATGGACCCATTGTTCACTGCTATTACATTCTTTAGCCAGATAGCGGTGAGTTTCATCTGCATGCACATGCGCCCATTGTTCAGCTTGTAAAACCGCATCGACGATGGATTGAGCTTGTTGTGGATATTGCGATAGAAAATCTTCATCCACAGTTAGTGTTCGAGGGGTACCATTATTTGAACGTAGGATAGGGTCGGGATGTGAACCAATATCAATAATGGTATGCAGGGCAAAATCATGGGCAATTTGTGCTGCATGTGCGCCTTTTAAAAAGATGGCATCGACATCCCCTTTGATTAAAGCCACAATCTCTGCACTTGCGCTCAGTTTATTACGATTGCTAAAGAAACTCGCATCATTTTCTTCGGTATGATTTTGCTGTTGTGCCACTAATATATCAGCACGCAGACAATCCACCAGTTCCAGATCACTGACCTTAAGATTTACTGTTTTTAATGCATTTTCTAAACCGCGAATGGCTTGAGCACGAGAGAAATCGATGATGGCATCTTGATTCAGTGGGAGCCCAAAGCGTTTACCTTTTAGATCCTCAACCGTCTTAATTTGGGAATCATATCGAGTCAGCAGTAATTGGACTTCATCTGCCCAAGATAAACCGATGACTTTGGTTTTTTGTCCAGAAGCATATGCCCAAATTGCAGGAATACTGCCACCATGCCGAACTGAATTGGCAAGGGTATGGTTAAAATGTGAGTTACGAATCTCTTTTGAGTTCGATTCACGAATTGATTTAATTTCAATTTGTTGCTCAATAAATTTTTCTTTTAGCCAGCCTTTTTGAATCGAGATTCCGAGCCCTGTAGGAACTGGACAGCGTGTATACCAAAGTGTATTCAATGGTTGCGTTTGAAGTGTTGTCATTGTGACATCCTGTTGTGATTTGAATGCTTTAAAGCAATATTGATGCCATTGTTTAACTTGTTGATATTTAAAATATATTTTTAATATCTATTTTTGTGATGTTGATATATCAAATATTGTTGCAATAACAACAGATAACAAGTGCGGATGTTTTAAATCAAACATCTCATCAAACATGTTTTTTAAAAAAATAATATAAAACAGTAGATTAAAATATTTATGCCTTTGAAAAATTTGGCATAGATCTCGCAGTGAGCTATAGATCTTTAGTTGTTGTTTTATTTTTATGTTTAAAAATTATCCACTGCTGCGAAGTTTGGCCTTATATCGTTTTATGCCATTTCGCTTTGTATTGACGGCAACATTATTTGTCCTTGCCAATTTTGGCTTAGCACTACAGCAATATTCAATCGGACATGCGATTGATACGCTAAAACACAGCCAACCTGAAAGTTTATTTCAGCATGCTTTTACAGATCCGTTAAATCCGTGGTTTTGGTTTATTCTACTGACGAGTATCGCTTTACTTCGTGCCATTATTCAATATTTAGCGGGTTTAAGTGCCTTGACGATTGGACAGCAATTGTTAAGTATTTTAAGAGAAAGAATCTTTAGCCAGGTCCAGCATTTAGATGTTTCATGGCACTGGAAACACGGATTAGGTGAAGTTTTATCAAGAACCACCCGAGATTCAGATAAATTAAAAGAAGCTTTGATTAATTTTTGGCGACAAGTGTTTGAATCCAGTCTAGTGGTCGCCGCAACAGTCGGATTGTTGTGTTGGTATCATCCTTGGTTGGGGATCGTCCCGCTTATTTTTATTTTTCTAGGCCTAGCAGTGCTGTTTAAACTGACCAATCAGTTGGTGGTGCTGGATCATCAAGTTGCCTATGCCTATGAAAAAGTCAGTGATACTTTGGCTGAAAGCGTCAATGGCATTCGAGTGGTCAAAGCCTTTCAACTTGAGGAAAAGCTCTTACAACGTTTTGATGCTGCGGTTGATAGCTTTATTCGTCATTCCATTCAAACCATTCGCACCAGTGCACAACGCTTACCGATTCCTCAAATGATTATTGCCTGTTCCTACTTATGGGTGATTGGGTTTGGTGGCTACTTAATTGGACAAAATCAATTACAGATTGGGCAATTTGTGGCTGCTGTACTTATGGCAAATTTATTGGTGTTTCGTATTGAAAGTATTGGACAGGTCTTACATATTTTTGCAGATGCACGTTCATCGGCAACTCGAATATGGCAAATGCTAGATGAGAAATCGGCAATTGTAGATGCTGCACATGCTTTGCCACTACAAGGGGATGCTGATGGGGATGAAGGTTTAAATATTCGACTGGAAAATGTCAGTTTTCAGGATCGAAACACAGAAAAGTATATTTTAAAACAGTGTAATGTTGAATTCCGAGCAGGTGAAATCGTCACCATTGTGGGGAAAACTGGAGCGGGTAAAACCACACTGATGAACTTGCTCAATCGTTTTATCGATCCAACCGCAGGGCAGGTCTGGATTGGTTCAGATCAACGCGGTTGGCTCAATCTTAAAGATCTTAGTTTGGTTAACTTACGTCATATGGTTCAGATTATTCCGCAAGATAATTTCTTTTTCTCAGGAACCTTGGCGGATAACTTAAAAATAGCCAAACAGGATGCGACTGAACAGGAGATGCGAGACGCGTTGCATTTGGCTTCAGCATCTGAACTGTTACAGCGACTCGATGCTGGTCTGGAGACACGAATAGGGGACAAGGGAGTCACCTTATCTGGAGGGCAAAAACAACGGATTGCACTGGCACGGTCAATTTTAAAAAACTCGCCAATCTTGGCGCTTGATGATTCAACCAGTGCTTTAGATTCCACTACAGAAAAACAGGTGTTACAGCGTTTATCAGGCTTGGCTGACAATAAAAATCAGCTCAAAAGAACCATCCTGATCAATTCAAATAAACAGACCACGATTTCTTTATCAGATCGCATTATCGTATTAGATCAGGGACAAATTCTTGCTCAAGGGAGCCACACAGAATTGCTCCAGCATTGCGAATTTTATCGGGAGTTGATGGGATTTCAGAAAGCGCAACAGGAGATTCAAGCATGAATACCACGGTTAAAAATTTCCAACCGCTGACGAAAATCTCTGATCTGCAGATCGAAGAAAACTTAGCAAAAACCGCGCTACATCGCGGAATGTTAAAAAAACTCATTCCTTTGCTTTATCCGATTCGTTATTTAATTCTAGCCATGATCTCAGTAGAGATCTTACAAGTGCTGAGCATCTTTGTACGTCCATGGGCAGTCAAGTACATTTTAGATTCTGGATTTCAGCAAGTGGGTGGGAAACTGGTGTTGTATCAGCCAGTACTTTTTATAGCAATTGCTATTCTGGCATTCAGCTGGGTGTGTCGTTTTGGATTAGCGGGTATATCAAAATACTTGTCTGGAAAAGCGGCTTTAAGTGTCATTAATGATCTAAGACGTTCATTATTTCAACATATTCAAGCTTTAAATATTGGTTATTTTGATCGAACTAAAGCGGGCCGAATTATTTCACGAGCGGATCGTGATGTCGATACTTTAGAACCAGTATTGATACAAGGACCACCTGAACTACTTTCTGCGATTTTACGTTGCGGATTAGCATCTGTGCTTTTGTGGCATATTTATCCCCCATTTTTCTGGTGTTTATTTGCAACTTTGCCGATTTTATTGACAATGACTGCAATATTTAAAAAGTCATCACAACGGCATTGGGGACGGGTTGCCGAAGAACGCAGTCGATTTACTGCACATTTGGTTGAAACGGTAAATGGCGCCAAAATTATTCAGCAATTAAATTATAGTGAAACCAATCAACAGCGCTATCAGCAGCTCTTAAAAGATTTTAATGATTCTATTATTTATGGAAGTAAGCGGACCAGCTGGTTTGCTCCATTTACTGGATTGCTTTCGACAGTGGCAACCGCGGTTTTTATTGTGATTGGAAGTTATGCTTATAGTGAAGGTGTCATCAGTATTGGACAGTTTGCCGAAAGTATTTTTTATGTGTTTTTATTCTTAGCACCTTTACAGGAATTGACCGATTTATTTGAGCGTTATGCCAATGGTGCAGCGTGTGCACAACGGATATTTCTACTTTTAGATACCCAATCTAGCATTCAAGATGCACCACATGCGTTGAAATTAGGGCAACTTAACGGGCATATTCGTTTTCAGTCTGTACATTTTGCTTATACCACCAAAGCTGTTTTACAAAATTTTGATTTAGAGATCGACGCTGGAACGGTGGTTGCGATCGTGGGGCCGACAGGTCATGGTAAAAGCACGATCGTTCAGTTACTGACACGGTTTTATGAGCCTCAGCAGGGGGGGATTTTCTTAGACCGTTATCCGATACAGGATATCCATCTGGACAGTTTAAGACAAAATGTCAGTATTGTTTTACAGGACAATGTCTTGTTTAGCGGCACAATTTTAGACAATTTACGTTTAATTCAACCCGAAGCTACAGATCAACAACTGATTCAGGCGATTGAAGAACTTGGTGCAGATGATATTCTAGGACAGCTTCCTCATGGTTATTTTACTGAAGTTGGAACACTCGGAAAAAATTTAAGTCATGGGCAACGCCAACTTGTTTGTCTCGCACGTGCATATTTGGCTGATCCTAAAATTTTAATTTTAGATGAAGCGACCTCTGCGATTGATATTTATACGGAACAGAAAATCCAATATGCCCTTCGACGCTTATGTAAAAATAGAACCTGTATTGTGATCGCACATCGCTTAAGTACCATTCAAGAAGCAGACAAAATTGTGGTGATTGAGAATGGGGCTGTAGTGGAACAAGGTTCTCATGAACAACTGATTCAACAGCAACAATCTTACTATCAGTTGTATCAATCTTATTTACACAATCAACTTGTATAAGCTTATGCGCCACTAGCAAATCTGTGGTTTTATAAACATTTTTTCGAATCATTGTTTAAATATAAACAATGATTTTTTTATTTTTAATGACAAGTTTTTGATATTCAATAATAAAAATTTTGGCATTGGCTTTGCTATATCGGTGCAGATCGTTAAGGAAGCTTATATGCGTAAATATTTTTCTCAATTCATTCTTCATTCTTCTGTTTTTGCGTTCAGTACACTTACCGCCTCAATCACTTTGGCAAATGAACAAAGGCCTGTATCAGAAAAAGAGGATGTCGTGACATTGCAATCAGTTGTTGTAACGGGTTCTCGGCGAGCTATCAATAGTGCTTTAGAGGCTCCTGCTCCAGTAGACATTGTGACAGCCAAAGAACTACAAGAAACAGGGGCAGGTGATCTTGCAGCTGCATTAACACGCTTATCGCCGTCAGTGAGTTTACCAACATCACCTGCGGGTGGTTTTGGTGCATCGGTGCCGCCGAGTATTGCATTGCGAGGTTTATCTGCAGATCAAACCTTAATTTTGATCAATGGTAAACGTCGCCATACAGCGGCTTACTTCACTCGACAAGCGTATGCTGGGGGGAGAGGTGCTGCGGTAACAGATTTAAGCCTAATCCCGATTAGTGCCATTGAACGTATAGAGATTTTACGAGATGGTGCCGCAGCTCAATATGGTTCTGACGCGATCGCGGGCGTGGTTAACATTATATTGAAATCACGTGATCATGGTGGTGGCGTGAGTTATCAAACTGGAGGCTATACACAAGGGGATGGTGAACAGCATAAAATCAATCTTTGGAAAGGCTTTGAATTACCCAATGATGGTGCTTTAACTGTTGCCGTAGATTTAGGAAAGCGTGAAGCTGCAAGTAATACTGCACCAGATACGCGAACATTTTATGATGGTTCAACCCAAGCCCAATATACCGAGCAGAACACACCATTTAGAACTTGGAAATTTGGTTCTCCTGAACAAAAAGACCAAATCAATATCACTGCGAATTTAGATTTACCTTTAACTGATGAAATTGCCTTGTATGGTTTTAGTAGTTATGGGCATCGTAAGACCATCGGGGAAAATTTTTATGAACCTCCAACCACCAAAACAGTACTGAATCAATCCAGTTATTTTAAGCAACGTTATCCTGATGGACGCTCACCTTTGAGTTTAGTCAGTGTGGATGATTTTGCGACCACGTTTGGGGTTAAACAAGGCAACCAGACTTCAGGAAAATATGACCTGTATGCCACTTATGGACAAAACAAAGTCAGCACTGAACAAGGCAATGGCATTAACCCAAGTTATGGTGCAGATTCACCTTCTCATTATGATTTAGGGGAAAACATTTTTGCCCAACTCAATACAGGACTGGACTATAGTCGTGATTTTGCAATTGATGGTTTAGCCAGTCCATTGACTGTTTCGACGGGAGCGCTATACCGTTGGGAACAATATAAACAAAATGCAGGCGACCCCATTGCTTATACCCGTGGACCCTATTTTAATCCAAGTACGGCTTTAGGTACGGGTATCCCAGGTATATACGCGGGTATTACAGATCAAGACCAACGCAAAATTAGTCGAGATGTGTACGGCATTTATTTGGATCTCGAAGCCGATATTGTAAAAGATTTAAATGTTGGTGCTGCTATTCGAACAGAAAAATATTCAGACTTTGGTTCGACAACCAACGGCAAACTCTTTGCCAAATATGATATATCTCCGCAGTTGACTCTTCGTGGATCTGTCAATACAGGTTATCGCGCACCGTCATTAGCCCAGCAAGGATACTCTGCTTATAGTGTACAAACGGTGCAAACTCCGACAGGTTGGCAAGATGTACAGCAAAGGACTTTAGTTGCGGGAAGTGAAGCGGCTTTACTGATTGGTGGAACTTCACTTAAGCCTGAGAAATCGACCAATTATTCTTTAGGTTTGGTACTCAAACCATTTATCAATACCTCTGCAACTTTAGATCTTTATCAAATCGATATTCGAAATCGTATTTTACTTTCTGACAATATTACTGGCAGCGTGATCAATAATGCTTTTGCAAATACGCCGTATGCAAATATTGCCAATGTGGCGTTTTTTAATAATTTATTAGATACGCAAACACGTGGTTTGGAGTTCGCATTAAAACATGATCTTGATCTTGAACAATATGGCAAGTTAAAGCTGAATTTAGGTTTGGCTTATCATAAAAATAAAATCACTGACAGCCGAGACTCAATCACTGCAAAAGGTGAGCGAATTCCAGTCTCCAGTATTGCTGGTCGAAATACCCAAAGCCTAATTGAATCTACAGCGCCAAAAACCAAATTAGCATTGGGGGCACTTTGGTCAAATCAAGCGTGGAGTATCAATGCCGCAGTCCGTCGTTATGATAAATGGACCACTTTAAATAATACCAATGCTTCATTGGATCAGACCTTTGATCCGCAATGGATTGCTGATTTGGACTTTGGCTACAAAGCAGATGCGTGGGTAAAAGGGCTAAAATTCAATCTGGGCGCAAATAATTTATTTAACAGTTACCCAGACAAAGCCAAAGACTCATCTGTAGGGAACATCGTCAAATACAGTTTTAATGCGCCAGAAGGTGCCTTTGGAACGTATTTATATGGCCGTGTAAGTTACGACTTTTAAATTAAAAAATAAATTTTAAAACAGTTTTTAAATAGGTTTCAAGGTCATGAAAATGCAAAATACTTTTATATCTAATGTGGTTAAATCCGTTTTTGTCGCAAGCATACTAACGTCTGCTGGAATGGCAAATGCCCAGCAAGCCCCTCAGCCTGAAGATCGTTATGGGGATGGACGTGTTTCAGCATTTTATACATGGAAAGCTGCGATTCCAGAACAAGCTGGAAAACTCTTAAAGACAGAGGACATCAGCAACCCTTATATCCGTTTGGACAATGATAGTACGGCCATTCGTATTTTATATAGTTCAACAAGTGGACGGGATAGTAAGACCCCCATTGTGGTTTCTGGGACAGTACATCTTCCTAAAGGTACGCCACCGAAAGAAGGTTGGCCTGTTGTGTTATGGGCACATGGTACGGTTGGTCTAGCAGATGCCTGCGCACCTTCTTGGAATGGACGATCTTATCGAGATGTACAATATTTAAACCGATGGTTAAAAGAAGGATTCGCTGTAGTAGCAACTGACTATGAAGGACTTGGTGTGGCTGGCCCGCACTTGCTGATCAATAATCCAATGCTTGCTTATAGTATTTTAGACAGCGGTCGAGCTGCGCTTAAAACGAAATTACCTCTAGCAAATCGTTTTGTTATTGTGGGGCAATCTCAAGGTGGGGCGGGGGCTGTTTCAGCTTCAGCTTATTCAGCAACCTATGCACCAGAGTTAAATATTAAAGGATCTATTGGCACAGGGGTGATTTATCAGGACCCAGAGGTAACAGCTGAAAAGAATCAGTTAAAGTTAAATCCTTATGAAGTCAGTCCATCCTTAGCATATGGTATTTATAGTTTTTTAGTGACGCAAAGCTTATTTCCTGAAATCAAAACTGAAGATATTTTTACCGCTGAAGCAGTGCCTTTGGTGGAACAAGCAAGAAATGCCTGTTTGACCAGTTTTATGGGAGATATTCAAACAGCAGGACTTTCACCTGCGCAAGCCTATAAGGCGAATCCACCATCGATCTATAAAAAATTACAGGAAAAACAATCCAATGATTATGGTTATTACCCGACCTTAAAAATCAATCATCCATTATTTATTGGCACTGGGGCAAATGATCGTACACCAGATGCACGTAATCAAATGAAGTTGGTGGCGGATGCATGTAAGGCAGGTACAGTCGTTGAAGGGCATTTGTATCATGGATTGGGACATAGTGAGACAGTGAATGCTTCCCTACAAGATTCTATTCCATTTGCCAAAAAGGTGATTGCAGGGGAGAAGATTCAGTCCATTTGCAAACCAGATTTACAATAGAAAATCAGAAGAAAATAACCATCCCTCATAATGATGCTCATGGTTATGACAAGACCTTAAATTAGCAAGCAATAAAAACCGCTCATTCAATCCGATTAAATGAGCGGTTTTTATTTAGCTTGAGGACTTAGGCAATCTGTTTGTTTCGCTTGGCCGCCTCAGCTCGTACCGCAGGAATAATATAACGACCATAGTCCACAGTATCGTAAATTGGATCATAACCACGATTTAAAAAGGTGGTGACGCCCAGATCTACATAATCAAGTAATGCGGCAATAATCGTATCAGGCGTTCCGACAAGGGCGGTGGTATCACCATAGGCCCCAACTGCGCTTGCAGTTGGCATCCATAAGGCTCGGTCATGGCGATCACCTTGTTGTGCTGCTGCCAGTAACCGTTGTGAACCTACGCCTTTAATTTTATGTCCCGAAAGTGAGCCATTATTTTGGAACGTTGGATTTTGCTGAATATCAGCTAAAATTTGTTGTGCTCGTTGCCATGCGAGTTGTTCTGTTGGCCCAATAATAAGACGTACTGATAAACTGACCTGCGGCTGGGGTTTATTGGCTGCTTCTGCTGCCTTTTTAAGTTTATTTATCTGCTCTTTCACGCCCGCTAAAGGCTCACCCCAAAGCGAATAAAGATCTGCATGACGCACTGCGATATCGTAGGCAATATCCGAAGAACCACCGAATGAAATCGGAATAGAAGTTCCATTGACCGGTTTTAAAGGGCAGAAAGCATTTTCCAGTTTAAAGTATTTGCCTTCATAGTGAATCGGTTGCTCACTTTTCCAAAGCTTTTGGATGATATCTAGATATTCACCCGTGCGTTCATAACGTTGAATTTTATCAACAATATAATCACCTTCTTGCGGTTCAGCGGTAATTCCCGTAATGGCATGTAAACGAATGCGTCCTCCGCCAGTGGTATGGTCCAGTGTGGCAAAGGAACGTGCAGCCAGATTAGGCGTCATCAGCGCAGGGCGATGTGCAATCATAAATCCAAGTCGTTCAGTCTGTTGTGCCAGATAAGCTGCGATTTGGGTACTATCAGGGCTACTTGGTCCATTGGCGATTAAAACTTTATCAAAACCTGCATATTCATGTGCACGAGCATGATAACGTAAATATTCGAGATCAATTTTATGACCAATTCGGGTTCCTTTGGTTTCAGACCATTGATTTGGAAAAACCATACCCACAAATTCTATGCTCATCATTTAACCTATGCTGTAAATTTTAAATAAAAGAGCAAAATAGATGCCAAATAGAGAGGCGAGATAAAATATATAATTTTTTAAAAAATATTATTGTAAGCTGTTTATATATGATCAATTGACAGACATATTGTTTAAAAAGCAACATTGCATAAAAATAGAAATATATTGATTATAAATGCATAAGCAAAAACGCCTATTAAATCATTCAATATATAAATTTAGGATTAAATATCTGTAATTATTATTTATCAGCTTTGTAATAGAATTGTACTATTCTATTTTAATATCCTCCTCAGCTATTTAAAGGGTTAATTATGAAATCCTATTTGGATAATGATTATAAAGTAATTACCTTGCCTGATAATGGTGTGCCAATTAAGCCAATAAGAGCAAAAGCGATTATATTTTCTGATCAAAACTCTCGTAAGCTATTAAGCCAAGTTGAAACCATTGCACCAAGTTCTGCCAGTGTGATCATCCAAGGTGAATCAGGTACAGGTAAAGAATTAATCGCACGTGAAATTCATTTGAAAAGTGATCGCCAAAATAAGCCGTTTCTTGCTGTCAATTGTGGTGCTTTAGTTGAAACACTTGCAGAATCTGAATTGTTTGGTTATGAAGCAGGCGCATTTACGGGTGCGCATAAGACACGCCCTGGTATTTTTGAAACAGCCGACGGCGGAACTTTGTTCTTGGATGAAGTGGGTGAGTTGCCGTTGTCTTTGCAAGTAAAACTGTTACGTGTATTGCAAGAAAAGGAAGTTGTTCGGGTCGGTGGACGTAAACCGATCCCGATTAATGTACGCATCTTGTCTGGTACACATGTTGATTTGCGTAAAGCTGTCGCGGAAAATAAATTCCGTTTAGATTTATACTATCGCCTAAATGTGGTTGTGCTAAATATTTTACCATTGCGAGAGCGTAAGGGTGACATTTTGCCTTTGGTGGATTTTTTCTTAAACTCCTATTCGCAAAAGATGATTACGCCGAAACCCAACATCAGTGATCGCGCCAGAAATGCGCTACTCAACTATAGTTGGCCGGGAAATATCCGTGAGCTTGAAAATAATATCCATTATGCACTGCTCATCAGTGGTGGCAAAACCATTGATATTGAACATTTAAGGTTTTCAGAGGAGGGTGGCTCAAGCGTTTTACCAGATAATGATTTGATTCAAGAGTTTGAGGATGTACTCAAGCGTTTATTTCAAGAATATGATGGTGAAGCATGGCACATCATTGAAGATAAAATCGTCAATACCGCTTTTTCAAGTTGCTGGAATAATCAGGTTAAGACTGCAAAAATGTTAGGACTGTCGCGCAATGTTTTACGTAATTTGTTATCAAGATATAATTTATTACCAAATAAAAATGAAATTGTTTAATTGGGCTGTGCAATAGAAACATCCATTTTACCCATGGATGTTTTATTTTGGGCTGGTCATTTTTGTGATCCATAAACCAAGTTCAAACAAAAGCCACATTGGTACTGCCAGTGCAAGCATGCTAAAAATATCAGGGGGTGTAATAAACATTGCGATAAAGAAAAACAAAACAATGATGTGTTTACGGTAATGTTCCAATTGTTGAATAGAAAGAATACCAATAAAAATAAGAATGTAGGTCAGTACAGGGATTTGAAAGGCGATACCAAAAGCCAGAAAAAGCTTGAGACAGAAATCAAGATAACTGTTGATATCAGTCATCGGTAAAACATTATCTGGTGAAGCTAAGACAAAGAAGTTTAACGCCAAAGGCAGAATCAAATAATAGGCAAATAAGATGCCAAGATAAAATAAACCGATGCTGGAGAGCACAAGCGCCATGCCAAATTTTCTTTCACTTTGATATAGAGCAGGTGCAATAAAGCGCCAGAATTGATAAAGAATAAAGGGAATCGCCAATAAAATTGCAAAATAAATATTGAGTTTAAAGGGCGCTAAAAATGTACTCATCACATCTGTAGCTATCATGGTTGAATTTTTAGGCAATCGGGATATTAAGGGTTGAGCCAAAAAATGATAATTGTGTTGTGCAAGGGGCAATAATAGTAAAAAAATAGTTAAGACTGTAGCAATGCTATAGATCAAACGCTTTCTAAGCTCTTTTAAATGTTCGCTATATTTCATTTCAGTGAGTGTTTCACTGAGTATTTGTTCGGTCATGCAGCTTGATCCTCACGCAAGATATTGGATGATGTTGTGTAAATTAAAAAGGGTACTTTTAATTCACGCGCAGAGATTTGATAAACATAATCATGTGTGGGATAAGGGGGCGCTTGATGTGCTATAGCAACAGCGCTATGTACACTTTGGATTTCGTGTTGCATTTGTGCAAGCTGCTGTTTGAGCAGCTCTTCGTTTTGTTTTATTTTGAGCAGCTCTTCTTGCATGATCCTTTTTAGTTCAAGCAATTCCAGTTCATTTTCTAACTCTAGCTGGATTTTGTTAAGATTATTTTTAAGGGCTCTGTATTTAAGTAATCCCACCCTTAATGTTTGAGGGAGCTTTTCAGGTCCCAATATAATCAGTGCAATAACAGCAAAAGCCAAGAGTTCACCAAAACTGATATTGAACATAATGATTTAGTACTCACCGGTTAGTGTTTTTTTCTTTATTTAAATCGAGATGATGGATTTCTTTAGGCTGATTTGTTTCAGACAGTTTTTGATCATCAGAATGAACCGAGTCTTTAAAATCTTTAATTGCACCACCTAAATCCTTACCTAAGTTTTTAAGTTTTGATGTACCAAATAATAAAATAACGATCACGGCAAATAATAATATATGCCAAATTGATAAACCCATTTCATATTTCCTTAATAATTTAAAACTAGTTGGTATAAATATCATGCTTGAATATATTTTCTAAATAATATTTATATCGATGAATATTCGATTTCATTATGCGCTATGGTCCAGCATATTGAGTGCTTGATTACGATAGTTAAATAATAATTCGCTGTCTTTATGTCTTGGATGGGTCAAAGGAACTTGAATGATTTCTTTAATTTTTCCTGGTCGAGCAGACATTACGATCACGCGATCACCCAGATAAACCGCTTCTTCTATATCATGTGTAACTAGAATCATGGTGATCTTTTGATCTTGCCAAATACGTTGTAATTCAGTTTGCAGATGGCTACGTGTAATTGCATCTAAAGCACCAAAGGGTTCATCTAAAAGTAAAATATCAGGCTGATTAACCAAGCCTCGTGCAATCGCTACCCGCTGCGCCATACCACCCGATAGCTCATGTGGATAAGCATTTTCAAAACCTTTTAAACCCACCATTGTAAGATGTTCTGCCACACGGGCATTTTTTTCGGCACGGCTTAAGTCGGTTTCTTCGAGCGCTAAATGAATATTTTCGGAAACACTGAGCCAAGGCAATAGACGGTGCTCCTGAAAAATTAAACCTCGTTTTAAATCTGTCCCTTGTATTGGTGTTTGATTCAGTAAAATCTCACCTTGATAGTCTTTATCTAATCCTGCAATTAAGCGCAACAAGGTCGATTTACCACAGCCACTGCTTCCGACAATAGAAATAAATTCTCCTTGTTGAATATCGAGATGAATACCATCTAATACGGTGAAAGTTTGTTGATCTCGATAAAATGATTTATTGAGTTTTTTAATCGAGAGTAAGGAAAAGCTCATATCAATATCCTGATGAGATGGGTGATTCAGTTAAACACGCCATTGCAGTAGTCGTTTAGAAATCAAGTGAATACAAAGCGTCATGCCAATACCGCTGAGGGTGACCGTGATTGCACACACCAACAAAATATCCATTTCGGCATTGATTTCAGCTTTCATCATTAAATTGCCTAAGCCTGCACCAGCATTGAATAACAGCTCACTGGCAGTTGTGGTAATCCATGTAAAAGGCACCGCTAAATTCAACCCCGTTAAAATATATGGGAGAGCTTGAGGGAAACGGATTTTTTTAAATTCCTGCCAAAAAGATAATTTGTAAATACGAGCGACTTCACTGTATTTCTGGTCATAATGACTTAGCCCTTGAAAGCTGTTAATCACCATCGGGAAAAAAGAAGCAAGCGCAATAATAAAGATTTTTGCCTGCTCACCATTGCCAAACCACAGTGCAATCAATGGGGTTAAACCAAGTAAGGGTACTTGGCGAATGCTATTAAATAATGGTGAAACCAAGGCATTTAAAATTTTTGAATAGGTAAGTAAGGCACCGAGTAGTAGCCCTGTTGTCGAGCCAAGTAAAAACCCCAGTCCAGCTTTTTTAAGACTTCCCCATGTGTTTAACCATAATTCACCTGTTTCAAGCAGCTGAATAAAAGCAAAATACACCTTCTGTAAAGGCACAAATGCATAGGCATGACTGGCGCCTAAACTTGAATTGTATTGCCATAAAGCCAGTAAAAGGAGCGGGAGCAGCAGACCTTTGATCAAGATCAGTGGTTGCGCAAAAGCACTTTTTAAGTTCAGTGGATGCTGTGACATTATTTCCCCCTTGAACTCAATGCAGGTGATACAAGATATTGTTCGAGCTGACGTAAAGTTTTATCTAAAGCAAAACCAATGATTCCTGTAATAAAAACTCCGACCATGACAACGTCTAAACGTAACATTTGTCGTCCGAGCTCCATCATTTGACCAATGCCAGTGCCTGCAGCAAGTAATTCAACGGCCACCAAAATCAACCAAGCACGACCTAGAGCAATCCGCAGTCCACCGATTAATGGTGGGAGGATGCAAGGGATGATGATGTATCTCAACCATGCTGGAGTTTTTAATTTGTAGATCTGGCCCAATTCAATATATTTTTTAGGAATATTTCTAACAGCATCAGCTGTTGTGAGTGCGATTGGAAAAAAACAGGCTTTAATAATCAGTAAAATTTTAAATAGTTCACCAATTCCAAAAACCAAAATAAAAATAGGAATAAGCACAAAGATTGGAATTTGATAAAGGATATTGAACAAAATATAAGTGTAATTTCGGAAAGAGGTGAGAGATGCATAGGCAATGCCAAACAAAATCGCACAGGTGGCCGCAATTGAAAAACCCATCAGCAGTCGAGAAAGGCTATCTTTTAAATGCAGTTGTAGTTCACCACTTTGCAACAAGGCAAGAAATGTCTGCCATACCGTTATAGGTGGCACTAAAATTTGGGTTGGAAAAATCTGTAAATAGCTAATCAATTGCCAAACCAGTAACGCCAAGATGGGTGAAAGGAATGAGAGCAAGCGATAGACCTGCTCAGAAGACAATCGCCTCCATAATGGTGCTTTGATCGCCACGATTTTTTTTTCGATAAGCGGATTTACGAGGATTTTCATGACCTAGTTTCCTTGCTTATGTTGAATATCAAGTGGTTGTAAATTTTGAATGGCTTGACTGGTAAACTGAGCATTGAGCAACTCTTCAGCTTTGATTGGCGTTTGAATCAATTGGTTTTTTACAGCATGGTCGATGACTTTTGCATAATGCTGTTTAAGAAAATCCACTTGGTACTCAGGTGACCAATCTTGTTGCCAGTTACTGCTGGTATTTTGACTTTCGCGTTGAATCACACTTAGAGGCTGACCAAATTTGGTTTGGCTTTGTTGGAATTCATCTTGATGCTGTGAAATCCACTGCATTGCCCGTACTGTCGCATCAGCAAGTAGTTGGGTTGTGTCTGGATGTTGATCCAGATAAGTCTTGCGTCCCCATAGTTCAGCACGCATTTTCCAGTCAGCGGGTAGACTTTGCGATGACCAAATAATTTTGCCAAGATGGCGATCTTGTAAAGTGAGCGCATCACTTAAGGTAAAAAATGCATCGACGCTTTTAGCGGATAAAGCAGCAGCTCCCGCCTGTGGATTGAGATTGATGATTTGAAAATCTTTAAGCTTTAAACCTTTGCTCTGTATCAATTGAGCAAAATTAATTTCCCAAGGACGACCACGATGTAAGGCAATCTTTTTACCTTTGAGGTCCTCAATGGTTTTGATGGGTGAATCCGCTGGAACCACCAAATAAACATTATTACCGACTCCGCCAGGGACGACAATTTGTGTTCTAACACCAGTGGCATTGAGTACTACCGCAGGAAGATTGCCATAAAAAGCAAAATCAATTTTATTGTTGATAAAGCTTTCATTGACTAAGGTGGCCACAGCCGCAGTGGTTACAGGTTCCCACTTTAATTCAATATTTTTCTGCTTTAATGCTTTTAGAAAAATGGGGTCCTGTGCAATAAGTTGTGGTACACCAATAAAGTCCAGACCGCCAGAAGTTCCATTGGCCACAACCGCAATACGAAGCTGTTGTTGACTGGTTTTACTTTGGTTTGGATCTTCGGTTTTGTGTACGCCACAAGCAACCAATCCTAAAAGACTAAAACTTAAAAAAAGACCAGAAAAAATACGCATATCATCATAAAAATCTAGAAATATAAGGGGATAGAGCAAGAACCAAGCCAAAATAATTATTTTATATAAATCAGTTTGTTATGTTTTTATGATTGGTGTTATTTGAATGGATCAAACAGGTTATGTTGTGAAACCGACAGTATTGGATGGATAAGTGTTGAAATTTCAACACCATGTTTAGCTGGGTTTTTATAATATTTAGATAAAACAACAATATAGATGAATTCAATATTGAATAAAAAACGGCATGGTTTCTGCTCATGAGTTGTATCACTCACGATAGCGTGTAAAACCTTTAAATTATTGAGAAGTATTATGTCTGTTGAATTTTTATGGAGAATCCCTGTGCATGGGGATGGTCGTCGAGCACATCAGTTACATACACGAGGTGAATGGAACCAGCTGAGCCCAGCAGTACAATCCCCTCAACGTGTGGCACCTCAACATCAAGATGAATTGTTTGCCTACTATGATTATGTACAACAGGTAGCAAAAGCCGCAGATATCGTAGGTTTTCACGGCGCATTGATTCCTGCTTTTCCACATACTGAAGAACCGTGGGTGCTGGCATCGGCATTGGCAAGAGAAACCAAAAGACTCCGATTATTGATTGCGATTCAACCTTGGTTTATCCATCCTGCATACGCAAGCCAAATGGCAGCAAGTTTGCAGCGTCTCAGTCAGGGACGGGTTGAATGGAACGTGATCTCAGGTGGCGGTGGGGCACAGCAACGAGCCTATGGTGATTTTATTGAACATGATCAGCGCTATGCGCGAACCAATGAATTTTTAGAGTTTGTAAAAGGGTATTCGCATCAGGCACCTTTTGACTATGATGGAAAGTTTTTCCACGTTGAACAAGGTGGTTTGAAATATCCAATGAATCAATATGACGTTCCTCGTTTGTGGTTAGCGGGAGCTAGTCCAGCGGCACTGCAAGTTGCAGGTCGGCATGCCGATATCCACTTAACCTGGGGTGAACCTGTTGAACAGCAGAAAAAAGTGATTGAACAGGCGCGATCCTTCCTTACACAAAATACCCCAGACCATAAGGTAAAGTTTGGTATGCGTATTGATATTTTGGCACGCCCCACACAGGAACAAGCGCTTCAAGAGCTTAAACAGATGTATGAAACCATCGCTGTTGATGGCAATGCATTTGAACGTAAAGATACTGAGTCGGTTGGTGCAAAACGTCAGCAGGCCTTAGCACAAGGCAATCGTTTTGAAGACTTATTTGTCAGTCCAAATGTTTGGGCTGGTATGTCAAATGTAAGGGGTGGGCCAAACTGTATTTTAGTGGGGAGTTATGAACAAGTGGCACAGCGCTTACAAGAATATATCGACATTGGCGTTGGGCATTTTATTCTCGCCAGTAACCCACATTTGGAAGAAGCGTATCGGGTTGCTGAAGAAGTCTTACCCTTGGTTGGATATAAATTAAAATAATAAGTTTAGATCCCTTTGAGATATCAGAGGGATCTTGTTGTTTCAACAGCATAGAACTGTCTTAAAACCAACAGCTTTGCTGAAAAATCAAAGAGTGTTTTTAATTAAATTTATAAAAATTAGTAGCTTATATTGTTGGCATGACTTGTGCAATTTTCAATACAGTATTTTATTTTTTAGTTTAAATTGCCATGAGTGAACGAATATTTAATCCCCATCAGCGGGCGTTGCTATTTGGGCAATATGCATCTGCTTCAACTGCAACTGGCATATCAGACCCATTTACACGACATCGTTTGGATGTGAGTCAATCACCTCCAGCAAAATTGAATAAATTGTGGATCGCGATCATTGCGGTTGCTGCAGCACATTTGGGTATTTGGTATATCGCAAAACAATTACCGACACCAGCTTTGGACATTGCAAAGCCAGAACCCGTGGTGATTGAAATTGTCAAACCAGTGGAACCACCTAAAGTCATTGAACCTAAAATTCCACCAGTGACGCAAAAACCCAAAATTCCGCCTGTGGTCGAAAAACCAAAACCGATTGCGAAACCTATCGAACAGCCGAAACCTGTTCAAAAAACTGTGGAGCAAGCCAAACCGATTGTAAAACCCATTGCACAAGACACAGTTCAAAAAACTGAGGAACCTGTTGTAAGCAAAAAACTGAGCGCTGAACCTGCTCCAAAAACAGCAGAACCAGTGAAGCCTACTGATGACAATTTACCTGTGACAGAAGCCAAGGGTTATGCAGGTTATCTAAGCAACCCCGCAGCAGAGTACCCAGAACAGGCCTTAGAACGTGGTTGGGAAGGCTCGGTGATTTTAAGGGTCAAAGTATTGCCAAACGGTAGCCCAGATAGCGTAACGGTTAAACAAAGTAGCGGCAAAAAACTTTTAGACAGCGCGGCTGTAAGAACAGTAAAGCAATGGAAATTTTCACCGGCCTTAAAAGGTAAAACACCTGTCGAAGGTTGGGTTGATGTTCCAATTCATTATCAATTACCGAAATAAACTATTTTAAATTAAGAGGATATCTACATGACAGACATAAATTCATTGATCCATGACGGCACAATCTGGTTATTGGTTGCTTTCTCCATCGTCACATGGGTGTTGATCGTGGTTAAAGTGGTACAGACACAGAAAGCCAGCAAGCAAAGTAAGGTCTTTGTCGAAGCCTTTTGGAAAGCCAAAAATTTGCCTGAGGCAGTGACTCAATCACAACAAGGTGAAGGCCCTACAGCCCGTGTTGCAAATGCCGGTTTTCAAACCTTGATTGAGGCAGATGAGAAGACTCATCAAGATTTGCAAAACAGTTGGAGTCGTCAGGATCTATTAGAGCGTCATTTACGCAAGCAAATTTTAACTGAACGTCGTCAATTGGAAAAAGGTTCTGCATTATTGGCTTCGATTGGCAATAACGCACCGTTCATTGGACTATTTGGAACAGTGTTTGGGATTATTCATGCTTTACAGGCCATTGCACATTCAGGTAATGCAAGTATGGATGTGGTTGCAGGGCCAATTGGTGAGGCATTGATTGCTACAGGTATTGGTATTGCTGTGGCGGTACCCGCTGTGTTGGCTTATAACTATTTCATACGTAAAGTTAAAACCATCGGTGCAGACCTCGATGATTTTGCTACTGATTTTGTCAGTTTAAATCAAAAAGCGGGTTTTCAGTTACCTGTCACTAAGCCAAAAAACACCACTGGAAATACTGTAGTCAATCATGATGCATCCAGTAAAGAAGTCAAAGAAAAAGGAGTGTTTGCATAATGGCCGTTTCAACCTCCCAAGAAGATGATGTGGTGAGTGAAATTAACATTACGCCATTGGTTGATGTGATGCTGGTTTTACTCATCGTGTTTATCGTTACAGCACCCCTGTTAACCAATACCGTGAAAGTAAATTTACCCAAGGCTGCACCGACGCAGTCAACGGATCAGAATAAAGCGGTTGTCATTAGTGTTAATCCGCAAGGAGAAATCTTCCTTGACAAGGATAAAGTAACTTTGGCAAGTTTTGAAAAAGAGATTCAGTCACGTAAAAACAGTAACCCTAAATTGGCTTTGAATTTAAATGCCGATGAGACCATTCCTTATGGAACAGTTGCAAAATTACTTGCCAGTATTGAGCGAGTAGGGGTAGAAAAATTATCTGTGATTACCGTACCCAAGTAGTCTTTGGATGCTGAATGAAATAGCTGCTACGGCAGCTTTTTTAGTGCCTAAAAATATGAGTAGTTAAAATTAAAACAGCGTTCAAATTTTATTACTTTGTATAAGCATGATTTATATAAGCCTGATTTTTATAAACTGAATGTGTACAAAATGAATGTGTTATTCACAATTTTGATCAGCAACATTAAGGTCTTTGTGTTGGGCAGCAATAGTCGGGATGCATCATTAGAGCCCCATACTGGATTGACTTTTCGTCCTTGAAAAGTCAGAAGATCGCTGACTACAGTAGCCGCTTGATGGTGTTAAGGCTCTGTAAATTTTATTTTAGGCTTGATTGTTCCATAATTTCTCAAAACGCCACGTTGGGAAAATAGTGTGTTCTGCCGCTAATCCTCCAATCTGTTTCGATGCAGCATCTATGCTATGGCTAAAACCCCAAATCAGCATTCCACCGCGTTCATGTTGAATTTTTTGTGCCTGAGCCAAATACACTTTACGCTTGGCTAAATCGGGTTCAGCCAGTGCTTTATAAAACAGCTCACTATATTCTGGGTCTTTAAAGTTGACACGATTGGTTGTTGAAATTGGCGCATCATTCACTACAGCAGTGGATAAATACGGTGTACCCACGTTGGTTGCATTACTGGAGAATTGCCATTTACTTCGATCAGGTCCATTAAATGTGGCTAAATCAACTTGTTTGACCCGAATACTGACATTGGCTTTCTTTGCTTGTTCTGCAAATATCAGGGCAGGTTGGGCGTTGCCAACGGGGGTAATCAGTTCAACGCTTAAGCCATCTTTAAAGCCCGCTTGAGCCAATAAGTTCTTGGCTTCTGTAATGTCTTGTTGACGTTGTGGCAAATTTAGAAATGCTGGATCCTGTGGCGAATATAAATCATTGGCGATGCGTCCCTGACCGTTTAAACCCCGTTGTATCAGCTCTTGACGATCGGCGATTAAACGAAATGCTTGGCGGACTTTGGGATCATTAAATGGTGCCTGTTGAGTATTAAAGTCAAAACTATTGTGGGTATTGGTTTGAGAACGAACCGTTTGAATATGTTTTGCTTGCTCTAAAATTTTAATGTATTCAGGTGAAATCGCATTTGCAAGATCAATTTGTCCTGCCAATAATGCATTTAGTCGAGAAACTTGATCTTTAAAGTCAATGACTTCAAAACGATCTGCATAAGGCCGATCTGCTTTAAAATAGTTTTCAAACCGAGTAAAGACAGAACGTTGACCGGGGATAAATTCTTTGACTTTATAAGGACCTGCGCCCACAGGGTTATGAATGGGATCAAAATCAGTGGGGACAATACCGCCAAAATTGACCCAAGTTTCAGGCAGCGCCACAAAGCCAGCAATTGAACTAATAAAAGGAATGCGTACTGTATATTGATCTAATTTTTGGATACGATCACGATCAATCCATTGCACAAGATTTCGAAAAGGTGAGGCAAGCTTTGGATCTGTTAATCGTTTCAATGAAAAAATGACATCATCTGCGCTGACGGTTTTACCATGATGAAACTCTAAACCTTTACGCAGTCGTATGGTCCATTCGCTGGCATTATGATTAGGTTCTGCAAATTCAGCCAAAGCAAGACGAGGAAGCATGTTTTCGTCCCATTCCCAGAGCTTATTATAAATCGCAAATCCACGGGTAATCCCACTTCCTGAAGCTGAAAGGTGAGGGTCAAGGCTACCTGATTGTTGTCCACCAATCAGCCCTAATCGAATTGTTCCACCATGCTTAGGGGTACTGGAAAGTGAACTTTGGGAGTCAGCGCTAGGTTGTGGAGATTGTCCACAAGCAGATAAACCACTGATTAAAGAAACGCCACCTAGTGCAGTTAGACTTTGGGTTAAAAATTTTCGACGTGAGAGTAACAAGGTTTCATGTGTCATTAAAAATACTCAGTTAGAACGTATTCAGAGGAGATTGCACAATGAATGCCAATTCTTTTTTATATTTTTCTAATATTTATCAATTGATTATAAGCGTTGTGTTTTTTGTCACTGTTGCTTTTTCAGCATTTCTGTTGAAAAAATAAACATGAATAAAATCTGTATATCAATGAGGGCTATTTAAAAGTAATAAAAATCAATGTTTTATATTTGAGTTTTGCCTATTTAAAGATTGGCATAGGCTTTGCGTAACGCAGTGTAAATGTATTTTACTGAGTGTGATATGAAACAGAACTTTCAATTAAAGCCACTGGTGATTGCGCTAGGGCTATTTGGGGCAATCTTTCCATGCGCTATTTTTGCTGAAGAAACCTCAGAGCAAGCCAAGGATTCTAATGGTGATGTAATTACCTTAGCCGATGTTGTAGTGACAGGAGCAAATAAAAAAGCCACCATTCTCCCCAAGCGTAAAGTCACTTCGATTTATGGAACGGATAGTTCTGTATTAGATACCCCACGTGTCGTTTCACAAGTATCAGAACAACAGTTTCGTGAAGATGTTATTCGTAGTGCAGATGATTTGGTTAAGTATGCTCCAAGTATCACCAGAGGAGGTGGGCAAAATGCCAATTTCGCGCCACAGATACGAGGGCAAAACTCCGAAGTTTTTCAAGATAGCCAACGAATATACAGTACCCGACATCCGACCAACTTAAATGCCTATGAAGCTGCTGATATTGTTGCAGGACCAACGGGGGTAATTTTTGCACCGACGTCAGGTTCAGGGGGATATATTAATTATCTCACCAAAAAACCGAATTTTAATAAAGCACAAACCACGATTTCGGGATCAGTGGGTTCAATTTATGCAGGGCAAGGTGCTGAGCCTAATTTCTCAGTCAGTATTGATCATACTGCACCTATTTCTAAAGAATTGGCATTTCGTGTCAGTGCAACAGCACAACGAACAGATGACTATTATGACAATGTAAAAAATAATTTTAATGCATTTTATGGTGCTTTGGCTTGGCGTCCAGATGACAGTCTACGGGTTGACTGGAATATCAGTTATGACGATTATTCAGATTTTAATGTGACGCATGGTTGGAACAGAGCGACACAACAATCCGTTGATCAAGGGCTTTACTATAAAGGCAGAGCGACCCCGATTATTCAAAACGGTTCAAACTTTTGGTCTCCAGTCTTTGAGTCTGGTGCAGCTCACTCTAAAGTGATTGGTTGGCAAACTCGGCAGAAGAATGACAAAAATCAATATATTGCTGTAGGTCCAGTACAGACTTCTCCTTTGCCAAGTTCTACTGCTGATCAAGCGGGTACAATTCGAGGCTGGGTCTATGATCCATCAATCGCAGGCAATGGCTTAGTCAAATTAGATGATGATGTTTCTGGGCGGGGTGAAGATAAAAACAGTGCAAAGCGCTTTAGCACACAATTTAAACTGGTCAAAGATATCAATGAAAATTGGTCTGTGGCCAATAGTACGCTATATCAAAAGAGTCGTGATTTGGGTGATTCTGTTGGGAGTTTCTTTACCGATTTGGATCATGAATTATTGGATAACCGCTTAGAGGTTTTAGGCGATCATGACGTTGAGCTATTGGGTGTCAAAATCAACAATAAAAGCAGTACAGGTGGCGCTTATCGGCATGAGAAATTTACCTCTCTCGCAGCAAACAATAGTTTTAATATCAATCCTTATGATTTAACCAATGATCCATCACAGAAAAACCCTGGAGATTTATTGGGGTTGGTCAATCATGGCGGTTCGACTGGAAGCTGGATTGGGCAGGCTGGTGTTCCACAGTATTCGCAGTATTTTGGCTATTTAAATCTACCTCGAATGTACCCTGTGGGTCATGGCTTATATGCTGAAAAAGGCGGTTTTCCTCCCAATGGAGGTGGTGCAGTTTATACAGGAACAGGCTTTTGGGACACTTACAGCGTATTTACACAGCAAAATTTTACCTTTAATGATGTTTTTGGGATTAATCTGGGAATTAACCACAGTTCTATAAAAGCAAAATTAGAGAATCCACTGGTTTTAGTCCCTACAGATGTCCGCTCAGATTCCAATAAATATAGTTTGCTCAGCTATCAAGCCAGTACCTTTATTAAACCTACTGAAAAAAGTACCCTATATTTTACTTATGATAAAAGTACAGCTTTGAATACGGGTGTATTTGGTCCATTTTTAATTTGGGGCGCTGGAAATCAGCTAAATCCTTTGGCTTTTGACAGCCAAAGTGAATTAAAAGAAGTGGGAGTGAAATACGAGCCGATCACTGATCAACTTCTGTTAACGCTCAGTGGTTTTGAACAGAAGCGCGATTTATCACCTGATACCAATGGCAATATGGCGCGTTTTGAAATCAAAGGCCTTGAATCATCATTACGTTGGCAGCTACAAAAAAATATCGCGATTGGGGCAAACTTAACCTATCTCAATGCTGAATATTCTTCCATTATTCCGGCTGGTTTTTCACCTTTTGGTTTCCATGCAGACAATGCGACGGTATGGGGCGATAGCAATGCTTTAAACCAACGCAAAGCAGGACGTTATGATGCAGCAGGCATTCCTAAATATTCTGCAAGTGCTTATGTGGATTATCAGCACCAGTCAGGTTTTGGACTAAACTTATCGGGCTGGTGGACAAGTAACTGGTATACCAATCTAAGTCAGACCGTAAAGGTACCCAATAATTATAATTTAGATTTGGGACTTTATTATCGTCAACCGCAGTGGACAGTAGGCTTAAATATTCTTAATTTGACCAATGAGCGTAATTTCGTAAATGGTTTAGCTGGTGCAAATAGCGAGTTTTTACAGCCAATGCGTCCATTGACGGTACAAGGACAATTTAGCTATAAATTCTAAATTAAACAGATTTTTATTTTTGATTGCATTAGCCATACTTTTGTATGGCTTTTTTATAAATTTACTCTTAGTAGATATCATTAAAAATAAAAAGCAGCAAAATGTTGAAATAACAACAATACGACAATTAAAAATGTCTATCTATCAGCAAAAATAAATATTTTTTTTATGATTTTTTATATAACACTTTGAAAATATTTAAATAAATAGAATGGCACAAAAGTTGCCAATAACAAGAATAGATTTATTTAAATGGAGTCACCATGTTTAAGGTTACAAAAATTAGGCAGAGTATTTTAACTGCTATGTGGGGCGTAACGGCGAGTGTTTCAACACTGGCTATTGCAAATGAAGAGATCGAGACTACACCAGTACAACAAGCACTGGTTGAAAAAGCCAAAGATGTCAAAAAATTAAGTGATGTGATCGTCACTGCACAATATCGGGCGCAAAATATTCAGAAAGTTCCAACTGCAATTACTGCTGTTTCGGGTAAGGACTTGGCTGCGAAAGGTTCTACTTTTATTGGGGATGTTTTAACCTATACACCAAATGCTGCAGCTGAAAACCCAGATGGGGACAGTCGTCCACGTTGGTATATTCGTGGTCTAGGTACGGGAGATGTGGCTGCATCGACAGTATTTCCTGTTGGCGTGTATGCAGATGGGGTTTACTTAAATGCGCCAGTTGCAGGTGCAGGTGACTTGTTTGATTTAGAGCGTATAGAAGTTTTACGTGGTCCACAAGGTACGCTCTATGGGAAAAACACCACCGCGGGTGCAGTCAATTATATTTCTAAAAAGCCTAATTTTTCAGATAAATCCAATGGATATGCAACCATTGGTTTAGGGGATCATAACCTAAGAACATTTGAAGGTGCTGCCAACGGCAAAATTTCAGAAAATGTTGCGGTGCGCGGGGCTTTTTACTCTGAAGACCGTGACGGATATGCAAAGAATATTGCCAATGGTGAAGATTATGGCAACGTGGATAAAAAATCTTTTCGCTTCCAAGTGCTAGGCAAAATCAATGATGAATGGGATGCTTTGGTCAATCTACACAGCCAAACTTATAATGGTTTAGGCAGTAATGGTTCCTTAAGCGTGGGTAAATACTGGGGTATTTATGAAAGACCTAAAGGACGAGACACCAATTTAGATTTAGATGAAAACAATAAGATTCAGCATGATGGCGCGTCATTAACCTTAACTGGAGATTTGGGGGGCGGATATAGCTTTACTTCGATTACTGCTTTTGATAAGACCACACAAAAGTCGATTTCAGATGGTGATTACACCCCTTATGATGTCGCACGAAGCTATAGTGATAATGAATGGCGTCAATATAGCCAAGAGTTCCGTATCGCTTCTGATGCTGAAAAACGCTTAAGTTGGATTGCAGGATTTCATTATTTCAATGAGGATTTAGATTCCACTGGAGTCAGTGCACGTGTCAATAAAACATTGCCAAATGGCGCTGCTTCTCAAACTGCGTCTACGCCAGCATTTAGAGATATAACCTATAACCAAGCCACTCAAAGCTTTGCACTTTTTGGTAACAGTACTTATAAATTTACAGATAAATTTAAAGTGACAGGTGGTTTACGTTGGACCAGTGAAGAAAAAGATATTGATCTCAATCTGACTCAGATCACAACGGGAGACTATACAAAAGGCAGTTGGTGGAAAAAAGATGGCTATAGCAATGCAGTTTATAACCCAACTCCAAATGCAAATGGGTCAACAAGTCGCAATAAAACTTGGAATGAGTTGACCTATGACATCACCCCAGAATATGAAATTAATCCTAATTTAAATACTTATTTTAGATTCGCACGCGGTTTCCGCTCAGGTGGATTTAACACTGGTTTATCCAGCAGTTTAACCCAACTTGCCGACGTGAATCCTGAATACTTAAATAGTTATGAACTTGGTTTAAAGTCTACGTTATTGGACGGAGATTTAATCGCAAATGCCAATATTTTTTATTATGACTATAAAGATATTCAAACCAATTTACTGGTTGCAACAGAGGGACAAGGTGGCGGTGTGACCTCTGTTCTCGCCAATGGACCAAAAGCTGAAGTTAAAGGTGCTGAATTAGAATTAGATTATTCAGTGACTGAAAATCTACGTTTACGTTTTGCTGGTGCTTATCTTGACAGCGAATATACCGATTTCGTCGATAAAAACCCAGTAACCAATGTGGTTAATGCAGATAATACAGGCAACAGTCTAGTCCGTTCGCCAAAATACACTGTCGGTCTGGGTGGAGAATATACCTTTAATCTCAATGATGGTGCTCGTGTTGTTGTAGGTACAGATGCCAGCTATCGTGACCGTGAATTTTTCCTCGTAAACCGTCAAGACTATTCGGTAGATCCAATCTTAAGCCAAAAAGCATATACCTTATGGAATGCCAATGTTGGCTACCATAGCGCAAATAACAAATACCAAGTCAATGCTTACGTTAAAAACCTATTGAATGAAGAATATCAAGTACATGGCCGTCCAAATGGGCCCGCTGGACAATATGTTTTAACTTATGGAAACCCACGTCAAGTTGGTGTTTCTCTGACTGCTAAATTCTAAGTTATACGGAGAACATCATGGGAATTGAATTTTTTACCCGTCTACCACTACATGGTGAAGCAGAGTACTTAGCAGGCGATCCACGCAATCGTGGTGATTGGTCACGTGTCGCGGGTGTAGACAATACTGGTGCGACATCGAATTACCAAGTCGGTGATGACTTTACCTATATCGACTATCTTAGCCAAGTGGCTCGCGCGGCTGAAATCAATGGTTTTGCAGGCGCCCTGATGGTGAATGCACCTACAGGTGAAGAACCGTGGACAGTGTGTTCCTTATTGGCAAGAGAAACCAAGCGGTTAAACTTTGTGACTGCATTCCAGCCTTATCATTTTAGTCCTTATAATGCAGTACAAAGTGCAGCAACGTATCAGCGTGCCACAGGGAATCGTTTGGTCTGGAATATTATCAATGGTGGCTCTGAGGTTATTCAGCGCCAAGTTGGGGATGCTACTCCGCACGATGACCGTTATATCCGTGCGACTGAATTTTTAGATGTGGTGAAAGGGTATTGGTATAATGAATCATTCCATTACCAGGGCAAATATTATTCTGCTGAAGGTGGCGGTTTAAAATATCCCCTCAATAAAGCTGAACTACCGATCATTTGTACGGCAGGATCGTCTGAAGCTGCCCGTGAGTTTGGTGCGAAGCATGCTGATTATTATTTAATGCGTGCTGAAAAACCCAGTGAAATTGCTGAATTGATTGCTGATGTGCGCAAACGTGCTGCGAGATATGGGCGGGATAATATTAAATTCGGCTTATCCATTGATACGATTGCACGCCGTAGTGAACAAGAAGCGTTGGCAGAGGCACAACGTTATTTGGATGAAGCTGCTGAAAAACAACGCTTACATGCGTCTGCTGCACATGCAGGTTTGAGATCGGCACGTGTATTGAGTTTTGAAAAAGAATATAGTGAAAAAGCAGGCAGTAAAAACGTCGATGATTTCTTTATTCATCCCAATGTTTGGTCAGGCTTTGGCTATATTGGTATTCCACCAGGTGTTGCTTTAGTGGGAAGTTATTCGCAGATTATCGAGCGGATTCAAGAATATAACAGTATTGGGATTGATCTGTTTTTCTTGGCGGGCTATCCACATTTAGAAGAAGCTTATCGCCTTGGCGAACATGTTTTACCTTATTTCAAAAAACAGCGTCAGGCATTACAGCGTATTTCTGAAGAGGCAAAATATCGTATCGCCTAACTTCCATTGCAACAGGTTAAAGCCAAGATTTTTAAACCAGTCTTGGCTTTTTTATATTCATTTTTATACCGATAAAAAATACTGTGGGTTGTCGTTGAAGCTTTGAACAGAAAACCTGTAATGGTTTAAATCATGTAACGACATAAAGCCTCAACAATCCTATATAAAAAAATAAAGCTGTTTTCTTTCAATAATAAATCCTGATATTTGTGTATTTTTATTTTTTATAGATTTACATTTCTGCTATCAGAAAATCACCAAAAGCATTGACCTTAAAGTTAACCTTAACCTTAGTATAGAATGACGGTCCATACGAATCGTATCAAACATTGTAATTTACTGACATAAATGAGAACAGCAATAAGTTATTCAAAGTGTAAATCATACACAGGAGAAATTAACATGGCATATGTTACGACAAAAGATGGTGTTGATATTTTTTATAAAGATTGGGGACCGAAAGATGCCCCAGTATTATTTTTTCATCATGGATGGCCATTAAGCTCGGATGACTGGGATTCTCAGTTATTGTTCTTTTTAAATGAAGGTTTTCGTGTGGTTGCACATGATCGTCGCGGACATGGACGTTCAAGTCAGGTCTGGGATGGTCATGATATGGACCACTATGCCGATGATGTTGCAGAAGTGGTCAAACACTTGGGCATTAAAAACGCAGTACATATTGGTCACTCCACTGGTGGTGGTGAGGTTGTTCACTACATTGCACGTCATGGCGAGGAAAATGTATCCAAGGCCGTATTGGTCAGTGCTGTACCTCCAATTATGCTGAAAACGGAAAAAAATCCGCAAGGTTTAGCCAAAGAAGTCTTTGATGACTTACAGAATCAGCTTTTTAAAAATCGTGCTCAGTTTTATCATGATCTACCAGCGGGGCCATTCTATGGCTTTAACCGACCAGATGCTCAACCTTCAGAACCCGTCGTATTGAATTGGTGGCGACAGGGCATGATGGGTGGAGCAAAAGCGCATTATGATGGAATTGTTGCATTTTCACAGACTGACTTTACCGAAGATTTGAAAAAAATCTCAGTGCCTGTTTTAGTCATGCATGGGGATGATGATCAAATTGTACCTTATGAAAACTCAGGGGTACTTTCTGCCAAACTGGTTCAAAATGGCCGATTAAAAACCTATAAAGGTTATTCACACGGTATGTTAACCGTCAATGCCGATGTGATTAATCCAGATTTATTGGCGTTTATTCGCGAGTGAATAGTTGTCGTTTGATTTAAAAACAGAATATCAATAGAGGCCTTGCGGCCTCTTTTTTTATTAAAGTATCAGATCGTTATTATCTTATTATGATGTAAGTCTTTGAATAAAATTAGTTCTTAAAATAATAAAAATTAAATGCGAAAAAAGGATTGACATTAAAGTGAACTTTAATCTTAAAGTAAGTCCATACTCTATGAGGCTATAAAAATGAACGTCTTTGAAAAATTAGTTTTACCCAATGGTACTCAGATTCCAAATCGTATTGCAAAAGCTGCGATGGAAGAGAATATGGCAGATCTCAATCATGCACCATCAGAAGAGCTCATGCGTTTGTATCAGGCATGGGCAGATGGTGGTGTCGGTTTAATCATTACAGGTAATGTGATGGTGGATCGTCGTGCGATGACAGGACCGGGTGGTGTGGTCTTGGAAGATGAACAGCATTTAGCGCACTTCAAACGTTGGGCGAAAATCGCACGTTCTCAAGGCGCGCAAGCATGGTTGCAGATCAACCATCCAGGTCGCCAAATGCAGTCAAATTTAGGTCAGCCAACGTGGGCACCTTCTGCTGTGGCTTTAGATTTAGGTAAAATGTCAGATCGTTTTAATACTCCAATTGAAATGACTCAAGCCATGATTGACGAAGTGATTCAACGTTTTGCCAATACCGCACGTTTAGGTGAAAAGGCGGGATTTACTGGTGTAGAAATTCATGCAGCTCATGGCTATCTACTCAGTCAGTTCCTTTCGCCTTTAAGCAATCAACGTCAAGATCAATGGGGCGGCTCATTGGAAAACCGTGCGCGTATTTTGATTGAGATTGTCAAAGCAGTACGTGCAGTGGTGTCATCAACATTTACAGTTGCTGTTAAACTGAATTCTGCCGATTTCCAACGTGGTGGTTTTAGTGCTGAGGATGCGCAGCAAGTGGTTAAAATGTTAAATGATCTGTCAGTTGATTTGGTTGAGTTGTCAGGGGGGAGTTATGAAGCACCTGCTATGCAAGGCCAAGCTAGAGATGGTCGGACTTTGGCGCGTGAAGCTTATTTCTTAGAGTTTGCTCAAGAGATTGGCAAGGTTGCCCATATGCCGATTATGGTAACCGGTGGTATTCGCCGTAAACCCGTTGCAGAACAAGTCATTGACAGTGGGATCGATATGGTCGGAATTGCAACAGCCTTAGCAATCGACCCTAACTTACCCAACGAATGGAAACAAGGTCAGAATATCGCACCTGAATTGAAACCAATTCACTGGGAAAATAAAACCTTAGCTTCACTTGCCAATATGGCAACAGTCAAATTCCAGTTACAGAAACTTAGTCATGGGAAAAAATCGAATCCTAAGGTTTCACCTTTATGGGCCTTGATAGTACAACAGACAGAAACGACATGCCGCACACGTCAGTATAAAAAACGTATGCGTGAGTATTCACATTCAGCTTAAGTACAGTGCGTTGTTCAGATGTTGGATTTGATGTGATCCGACAGACTGTACTGCGGCTGTGGCTCAAAGAGGATTTCCCTAATGCTTAGGTATGATCACCGATTAAAGTAATGATGAGAATACTGATCAAGCAGTTTTGCAGATTTCAATGTTTGAGCATCATAGATAATTTATCAATGACCTATGCACAATCCTGAGCTTAAATTGAGATTTAAGCTCAATCGCTTTTATGATTTTCCGATAACATGGACATTTTTAACATTTATCATTGGCATAATACAGATTCAGTAAACGGTTGGCATTTTCTTCACAGGTGATTTCGTCAGGCTTACTATTGATTGCAGTGATCATGCTGCGTAGGTTTTGCTTACTGATCAACAACTTTTGTTCTAGATCTTCAATGTCTTTGATTTTACTTTCGAGTAATCCAATCAGAATATCATGATCCCACTTGCCTACATTTGAAGGCAGGAAAGCTTTGATTTCAGCCAATGAAAATCCAACTTGTTGCGCTTGCTGAATTAGAAATAATTGTTTGAGGTCATTGTCGCTATATTCACGATAACCATTAGATTTACGTTTTGCCTTAGGAAGCAGTTTAATTTGTTCATAATAACGAATCGTTGGGGTACTTAAACCACTTTGTTTGGATAACTCGCTAATGTTCATTTTACAGACTTCCATTTAACATTAAAGTTAACTTTAGACTTATGCTCAGGCAAAAGCAAGATGAAAAATAACGTTAAAGCTGAGGTCAATTAGGTTTAAACGAATATTGGGAGTCCTTTCGATGGAAATTCTCTCATTGAATTAAAATCATGAGAACATTTCACGATAAATGATATTTAAACTTAAAAAATGATCCATTTAAATATCAAAGGTTTGGAATAAATTCATGCCATTTATTCGTTACTTGCTATTTTAACGATTAATTTCAAGTTGTTGTCCCTGACAATTCAAAAACAGCTGTTGTTGATGCCAAGCAAGTTGCCCCGAAACAATTGTGGTGCTGACCTCATAAGCAAATGTTTTATGCATAAATGGTGTCCAATTGCATTTCATATAGTTTTTTTGATCTTTCACTGCAATGTGCTGTTGATTTTCTCGAAGGATCACTAAATCAGCCCAGTAACCTTCTCGAATATAACCACGGTCTTTGATCCTAAATAAGTCTGCCACTTGATGTGCAGTTTTTTGAACCAGTGTTTCAATACTCAGTTTACCTGCTGTAACTAGCTCCATCAGTGCAGGTAACGCATGTTGTACTAAAGGCAGGCCAGAAGGGGCATAAAAATATGACTGGTGTTTTTCATCCCAAGTATGTGGGGCGTGGTCAGTACCAATAATATCCAAGCGATTACTATTCGCAAGGGCATTAATCAAAGCATCTTTATCTTGCTGGGTTTTAATGGCGGGATTACATTTAATTAAGTGGCCCAAAGTAGCATAATCAGCATCATCAAAACTGAGATGATGGATACACACTTCTGCTGTGATATGTTTTCGATTTAAAGGCAGGTTTTTAAACAAACACAGTTCTTTCGCGGTGGTGATATGTAAAACATGCAACTGTGTGGCATATTTCTCAGCCAAAGATACAGCTAATTTTGAGCTATCAAAGCAGACATGTTTATTTCTAATCTGCGCATGAATTTCTGCTGGAATATTTTCCCCATATTTTTGAAAATAGAAATTTTCTTCGGCTTTAATGGCAGGGGTAAATTCGCAATGAGTCAATAAAACCGTTGGAACATTTGCAAATAAGCGTTCCAAAACTTTAGGGTCATCGACGAGCATATCACCCGTAGAAGCGCCCATAAAAACTTTAACACCACTGATTGATTTGGGATCAAGCTGTTCAATAATATCTAAATTATGCGCACTGACTCCAAAATGGAAAGCATAATTGGCCCGACTATGTTGTTTTGCAATCTGCTTTTTCTGGGTCAAAGCGTCTAGGGTTAAGGTGGCTGGATTGGTGTTTGGCATATCCATATAGCTGGTGATTCCACCAATCGTTGCTGCCATTGATTCCGAAGCAATATTGCCTTTATGCGCTGCGCCAGGATCTCTAAAATGAACTTGGTCATCAATCATGCCAGGAATTAACCACGAACCTTCAGCATCTATATTTTTCGCATGATAAGCCCCTGTAATATTGGGATGAATCTTTTCAATCCGACCATGTCGAATCAGTACATCGGAATAATACTGCTTGCCTTCATTGACAATATTGGCATTACGAATAATAAGATTGGGCGAATTTTTAAAACTCATTGTGCAATGCCTTATAGCCTTGAACCAGTTTGATATTGGTGCTGACAACGCTTTCTGAAAACTCACTGATTGAAATATCAATGGGTGGAAATTGCTTTAAATCAGTTTTAGGGTTGATATAACTCATGGCAGGCACATAAAAATGATCGGGTAAATCACGGCCATCAACCACTGCATTGTGACGAATCGCGCTGTGATGACCCACTTTGCAATTAAATAACACACTGTTAAAGCCAACAAAAACATGATGTCCAATTTCACAGGGACCATGAATAATAGAGCGATGCGCGATTGAAGAATTTTCACCAATGATCACTGCTGCCCCCGCTTTGGAATGAATCACCACTCCATCTTGAATATTGGAATTAGCACCAATAATGATGGGTTCCATTTCACCCGCGTCATTGGTTTCATCTGCTCTGATCACTGCATAAGGTCCAATAAATACATTGGCATGGATAATGACTTTTCCGCAAATAATCGCTGTTTGGTCAACATAGGCTGATTGATCTATAACAGGGAGATCTCCAGATGGGTTTTTTCTAAGCATGACTAGACCATTTTAAATAAGTTAAACAATGAGGGTGGTTGAGATAAGGCATTACCATTGCCAAGCGCCCTGAGCAACTGCGTCATGAGCATGTAAACTTTCCGCATGAATCACTTTAAAGTTAAAGCCTAGAATGCTGGGATGATGGATAAATGTGGCATACAAGCGTCTTAATGCATCTTCACAAAACATCAGGTTTTGACCATTCGCAACAGCAAAGGCTTGTTCATCGATACGTTTTACCGCCGTTTGTACGGGTGTCATCAAGGCTTGTTCAGCCTGATTAATAAATAAAATCAGTGGAATATACTGAATGTTTTGATCTAATTTGAAATTTAACTGAGCAAAACTTCTTTGACTATGAGGCGTTGCTGCAATTGCATCTGTGCTATTTAGCCAACTGAGGATTTCTTGTGGGTCTAAGTGAATCTCATGATTTTCCAATGCGGTTGCAAATCTTTGTTGGATGATGTTTCTGGCAAGTGCTGCGGAACAAGGACAAGTAGATGAATAGGGAATTTCGATTTTTAATTCAGCATAAAAATCATCTTTTAAAAGCTGACAGGACAACACAAAAGGATAGCTTTTCCAGCCAGACAATTGGCTGACTAAGGCAGGGCGCTCGATATAAAGCTCACTATGAATTTCAATTTTGGCATGTGCTGATAAATCTTTATGGCTGGCTAAGAAATCTAATAAAGCGTCTTTAATATCAAGTAGCGCTAAATTTTTGATCGTGCTCAATTTCAAAAGTCGCGTATACAAGCGCGACATATGAATACCTTTGGCAAACACATCATCCAAACTGACATAAGCATTCACTTGGCTTTGACAAAGACTATTTTCGAGATAAAGCGGAAGCGCGATTTTTTCCATACCGACCCAATCGAGCGGGTAGTGATAGCTTCTTGTGAGTGAGGATTCAGCAGAAACATCTGGAAGAACAAGATTCATAGGGGGAATAGCTTAAGTTGAAATACATATTGTTATGTTATAACATAACAATATTAATCAACACTACTCATCTGAGTTAAATTTACGCTATGAGATCATTGCAAATTGAGATGAACAAAAAATATTTGATCGGATTCATACTCTGCCTTTCTGCATGTAGTCAAAACAACTCAAATACAATTCATGCTATGCGTACAGTTCAGCAAACGTCACCACAAGTGCCATTAAAAGCAGACTTTCCTCAGCAGCAAGGTATTTTAAAACAAGAGAAAAATCTGCCGCCTGCTTATTTAAAATGGCTCAGTGAGCCGACAAATGCTGAAAGCGTTCAGGCTTATCAGCGCTTTTTAAAGCAACAAGGTATTTCTGCTTATATTCCTACTTTTGAATTTTTACAAACAGCCAGAGATTGGCAACAATGTGATGCATCTGAATTTGAAGTTCCGCCACAAGAGCTGTGGGGCAATATTGTGCCAACATTAAAAATTTTAAATCGTCTTGTGGATGAAAAAATTTTAACCCAGTTTAGCGTGACTTCTGTCTATCGAAATTTCAAGCTTAATCAGTGTGCAAAAGGCGCTCCTTCATCCAAACATATTTTTAATGCTGCATTAGATTTTCGTATTGGTGATGAAAATCCGAACTTAAACCAACAGCTGATGATTCAAGAGCGCAAAGCAAAATTATGTCAATTTTGGCTGGATTCTGGTGAGGAACTTCACATGGGCTTAGGCGTCTATGCATCAGGACAGATTCATATTGATAGTGCAGGTTTTCGTACTTGGGGTGCAGACCATCGCTATAGCTCATCACCATGTGTCAATAACGCTTTAATTGGCAACAATAAAAAAGTGAGTGAATCGCCATGAAGTCAAATTTCATCCGTGACATCAGACAACTTTTAATACGAGAAATTCAAGCGACACATGTTTATCCGCTATTAAACAATCTTAATCCTGATGTTTTTCAATCCTCAGCTTAGATTTATAGGATCTGGAAAAACGCTGTAATCATCACCGAATGATTAAAACCGAATCATCAAATTGCAGTGTTGAAAATGTATGTGCAAGCACAGCTAAAATTTAACTCTAAAGAAATCTGTTTGGAGTTATTCAGTCAGTATTTTCATGTCGATCTCGATATGAAAACACAAAAATATAAAGTGAGAATGCCAATGAATACTCTTTTAGCCACTTCGCAAAAACTTCCCGTCACCGTGCTTTCTGGATTCTTGGGGGCTGGAAAAACCACCTTACTCAATCATATCTTAAACAATCGCGAAGGCCGAAAAATTGCAGTGATTGTGAATGATATGTCGGAGGTCAATATTGATGCCGCTTTAGTTCGAGAGGGTGGTGCTGAGCTTTCAAGGACGGATGAAAAGCTAGTTGAAATGAGTAATGGTTGTATCTGCTGTACCTTAAGAGAAGACCTACTGGTTGAAGTGCATCGTTTAGCACAGGATCAGCGTTTTGATCAATTGGTGATTGAATCTACAGGGATCTCTGAACCACTCCCAGTTGCAGAAACGTTTACCTTTGAAGATGAAAATGGGATTTCTCTCAATGAGTTTGCCCGCTTAGATACTATGGTGACCGTGGTCGATGCTTATAACTTTTTAAAAGATTATAGTTCGCTGGATAGTTTACAAGCGCGCGGTGAATCATTAGGTGAACAAGATGAGCGAAATGTTGTTGATCTACTGATTGATCAAATTGAGTTTTGTGACGTGATTGTATTGAATAAAACAGATTTGATTGATCAAGACGAGCAGGAAAAATTATTTGGCATTTTGCAGTCTTTAAACCCAAGAGCAAAAATTGAAGTTTCTGCGTTTGGCAAGGTGAATCTTGATCGGGTGTTAAATACCCAGCTATTTGATTTTAACGAAGCGGCACAAGCTCCGGGTTGGTTAAAGGAATTAAGAGGTGAGCATACGTCTGAAACAGAGCAATATGGAATCAATAATTTTGTTTATCGAGCGCGCAGACCTTTTCACCCACAACGGTTTTTTGATTTTATCAACTCCGAATGGAAAGGCGTAATCCGTTCCAAAGGCTTTTTTTGGTTAGCCTCAAATCCCGAATTTGCTGGATCTTGGTCACAAGCAGGGGCGATGGCACGCCATGGCGTTGCTGGATATTGGTGGGCAGCAGTGCCAGATGAACATTGGCCTACAGATCAACAAAGTCGAGATGCAATTCAACAAAGCTGGGATGCTCAAACAGGTGATGCACGACAAGAAATCGTGTTGATTGGGATGCAAATGGATCAATCTGAACTTATTCGTCAATTTGATGCTTGTTTATTAAACGATGATGAAATGGCCTTAGGGGCAGAAAAATGGCAAGAGTTTGAAAATCCTTTTAGTGGGTGGACTGATTCTATCATTAGCCATTAATTCATTATGATCTATTCAATTCAGCCAAAGCATTGCTGAGAATACTTGTAAGCATGAGCGCTTTTAATTATACGCTCATGCTTGGCTTTATATTTTATTAAAATTTAGCTCTTAAAGTGAAAGTCACATTACGTGGTTCCCCCCAATAAACACCATTATAGAAACCTACATTTAAATAGTATTTTTCATCAAATAAGTTATTGATATTCACACTTGCAGTCAGCTCATCACTTAACTTATAACTGGCAAAAGCATTGGCCAATACATAGGCCTTTTGTGTGACTACACCATCGTTATAGGCATTTGCAGGAGCTCGCCCCCATTTTTGTGAAATTTCACTTTGCCAATTCAATCCACCACCGAAAGTTAGTTTTTCTGAACCTGCCCAGAGGTTCGCTGGAAGGGTATAACTACTAAATAACTTTAACTGATTTTGTGGAGTAATTGTTAAAGCATTAGAAATTGCAGAACTCACGCTATTTACATAGGTATAGCCGAAGCTAAGATTCCAGTTTTCCTGTAACTTTCCAATGGCTTCTAACTCAATACCATTGACTTTAAGTCCTTTGCCTGATGACATATAAGCGGTTTCCATACCATTGACTTTGGGAATAGTGCCGTTTTGTACGTCATCGGGATATTCTGCATCTACAACGGCAAGATCTTTGACACTTGACCAAAATAAAGCAGCACTGGTCAATAACTTACCATCTAATAGATCCGCTTTAATTCCTAGCTCAGTGGTGCTTCCCATTTCAGGATCTAAATAGTCACCGTAACGATCTTGTTTGGATGAAGGGTTAAATACATTGGTATAGCTGGTATAAGCGGTATAGGTGTCATTGATGTCATACAAAATCCCTGCATAAGGAATCAGTTGGTCAAAACTACGTGGTTTTGTAGGGAGAGTATTGCGATTCCACTCATCGACTTTATAATCATATGAGCTATAACGTGCACCTAAAATAAGTTTAAGTGGATCTGCCAAATTTAACCGCAAAGTCGAATATAAACCATATAGTTCAGTTGTTGTTTTCTTTCCAGCCCCATTCTTTTCATAAGTGGGCTTTGGAATATTACCTGTCCAATTACGATAATCTGGTATGACTGCTGGATAATTAATACTTGGAGTCACATCTAATTCAGTACTTTCACCTTTAAAACCACTATAGCCAATAATTAAATCATGTTGGCGATTTAACAATTGAAATGGTCCTGTTGCATAAAGATCTAAATTGAGTTTTTTATTTTCAGCATAAGGGCTGACCATACTCCATAGACTTAAGCCTTTCCCCGTGTTTGGGTTTGGAAAGCCACTACCACCATAAGCCACCATCCAACTATTATCCGAGGTGCTGTGGGCAATCGCTGCTTTAACCAGCCAGTCATTGGCAAAAGTATGTTCAATATCGGCAAAAACGGTTTTATCGGTATTGGCAATTGAACTCCAGTCCGCAGATAAACTAAAGTTTCGCGAAAAATTTGCTTTGCTTCCATCAGCATTAAAATATGGTACTGTTCCCCACGTTGAGCCTTTAGGGTCGTTGTCTTGATATTGAAACCCGACTGAGGCTGTTGTTGTTGGGGTTAAATCTGCACTGATGATCCCCATTGCGGCTGTTGACTTGAGCTTATAACGATCCATATAGGATTCTTTATCGGTATACGCTGCCATGAATCGACTTCGAACACTGCCATCTTGAGTTAGAGGAATGGATACATCTGCTTCAACACGAGTATTGTCCCATGAGCCATAAGTTGAGCTGACATTGCCCTTAAACTCTTTTTCAGGACGCTTACGTACCATATTGATGGTTGCAGAAGGGCTGCCTGTTGAACCAGTTAAGCCAGAAGCACCTTTGATCACTTCAACTCGGTCAAAGAAAAAACTATCAAAGCGGGGAGCATTGTCTCCTACAGGCATACCATCAATTTGCCTATTGGTAATTTGAAAACCACGGGAATAGTAGTTAGAACGTTCACTGTCATTTTTAGTGGCAGTAACGCCTGGTGTTGCGGCAAGAACATCATCCAGAATGGTCAGCCCGCGTTGTTCAATTTGTTCACGGGTGACCACGCTTACAGATTGTGGTGTTTCTTTTAAAGATAATTTTAATTTTGATGAGCTTCTTGAGGATTTTGCTTTAAAACTTCCGCTTCCCTCAGTTTTTTCATCCTGAGCATCTGCTTTAACTGTAATGGTGGGAAGTACCGAAGCATTCGCTTCATTACTTTTTTGCTCTTGTGCAAAGGCACTATGGGAAATAGCACTGCAAATAAGAATTGATTTTATTGCAATGTTTAATGCCGTTTGTTTACGTAGATTGTCCATAAGAATAGAAATTAGTAAATAAGAATCATTATTATTATCAATTAATATACAAAAAGATACAAATAAAACATAATTTTTAAACTTTTTTATGAATAGTCTAAATGCAGAATTTAGCAGGTGCAGTAAACTTAAGATTTTGATTTTGCAAGATAAGTACTAGAAGGGTAGTCTTGTATTTTATTTATCACGATGATTAATTATTGACTGAGCTTTATCCTGATCCCGAATTGAAAGCTTATATCATTTTCCATTGTTGGTTTTCTTCTGAGAAATTAACCAGAAACGAAACACCTGATTCATCACCAACAAGATATGAGGATGCGTTCACCATCAGTACCTTTAATAAAGTCCCTGTTTCAATGGTAATCGGTTCTAAATCATCTTTATTTAAGGTACGGGTTGGAGTAATTCAATGATTTCCACTTTTATACTAACCTATTGTTTGAACAAAAAATTCTATAAATAATTATTGCATAGCTCAATGAGCTTTGCTGAGATACAGCGTTAGAAAACGCAACATTGATAGGTCTTTATGTAGCCTAAACATTTTTAAAGTTTCACTGTTGTATAAGGCTAAGTTTTCTCTCAGCGGAAAACTTAGCCTAGACATTTTTAAATTTTATAAAGTAATCGTTGCACCAAGCGCTTTAACAAATTGGGCTAACCAAGCTGGATGCGCTGGCCATGCTGGCGCTGTTACCAGGTGTCCATCTGTGACTGCTTCAGTGACTGCAATATCTGCATATTGCCCGCCTGCAAGTTTAACTTCTGCGGCACATGCAGGATAAGCGGAACATAAGCGTCCTTTTAATACATCGGCTGCGGCAAGCAGTTGCGCACCATGGCAAACAGCGGCAATTGGTTTTTTAATCGCATCAAACTCGCGAACAATTTCGATTACTCGATCATTCATACGTAAATATTCAGGTGCACGACCACCCGGAATCACTAATCCAACGTAGTTGTCGCTGTTGACTTGGTTAAAGTCATAGTTAATTGCAAAGTTGTGACCACGTTTTTCGCTATAGGTTTGCTCACCTTCAAAATCATGAATCGCTGTTGCTATTGTATCGCCAGCTTTTTTATCAGGGCAAACTGCATGAACGCTATAGCCCAATCCAGTGAGGAACTGAAAAGGAACCATGGTTTCATAATCTTCAACATAATCACCCACTAACATTAGAATTTGTTTAGACATTTTTACACCTTTTGTTCAAATTTTATGATTTATTTCATGTAAAATAGCATGCTCTAGTTGCAGTTTTAAGTTGAATTTATACGGCTTTAGTCTTAATTTAACAGACTTAACTGTAATAAAAATTGTATTCAGTGATGAATGAGAAAAATATGAAAAAGTATCTATTGGGTTTAGTGATCGTGATTGCTGCTATGAGCAGCCATGCTGCGGTAGAAGAAACAGTGTATAGAGGAATGGGCGAGGCATCTGCACAGTTTCCAAGCTTTAAAAAGATGCAGAAGCAGGGGCTAATCAATAAAAAACCGGATATTTCAAGAAATGACTATAATGATGTATATAAACTAAAAAAACCGCTTCAATTTATGGGGCAAACGGTTGCACTGCTATCAGACGAATATATGACACAGTATGCTGGATGTTGTGTCAGTGAGGGTTGGGGAGCTGTTTTAGCTAAAAAGAGTGATATGAAACTCTTGACTCAATTTGCCAAAACCAACCAGTGTTCATTAAGCAAAGTAGAATCAGATGCCAGTGATTATTATGGTTTTAAACTGAAAGCATTACCAACAGCAGAATATTATGAGCTTTCTTGTCGTGAACGTGATTTAGAAAACCAGCAGTAAAATAGATATATTAAGCTATATAGAGCAGTCGCAATTTAAATCTCTATTGCATTCTAAATTTTCTCCCTCTTTGCTTTGTGTGATACACGGCTTAGAGGGAGAGAGATGTCTTGACTGAATTTTTATGAATGAACCTGCGTAGGTGGTCTTGATCAATATCTACAGAATTAAAGCACCTGTACCAGCACCAATCACCATTAACCAAACTGGGTGAACATTCTTAAACAGACTTAGACAAATGGTGATGGCGACGATTGCGATCAGTAAAATATTTTGAGCAGAGGCTTGGGCAATAATCCAAGCACTGACTAAAACCAAGCCGACTGTAATAGGTTTTAACGCCTTTTCAAATTTCGCCCGAAGTGGATGACTTTTAAAATTATTCCAAAATTTAAGTGCATAAATGGTGATGATTGAAGACGGACCAAACTTTGCAAAAGACGTCACGATCAGTCCCATAGGCCCTGCGACATGCCATCCCACCAAGGGAACAATCATCATGTTTGGACCTGGTGCAGCTTGCGCCATTGCAAACATAGAGCTGAATTGCTCAGCAGTCATCCATCGGTGAATCACAACCACCTGATGTTGCATTTCAGGTAAGATGGCATTCCCGCCACCAAAGGCCAATAAAGACAGTTGAGTAAACACTAAAGTCAGTGCGATGAGAACATACATCTTATTTTACTCCTGAGTCACTTTAGTTTGATTAAATGCTAAAACTGCCATATTCACGGTGATTAAAATCAACAGCGTCAGTGCCAAGGGTAATTTAATCAACAGCATAAAAATAATGGTCAAGATAATGGTGAAATAGGTGAGCTTACTTTTCATGATTGGTTTTAACATCTTAAAACCTGTAGCAAACAGTAGACCCGCAGCAGCGGCAGCTAAACCTTGAATCATGTGCTGCACCATTGGGATATCTTGAAAACTGCTGTATAACTGGTACAACGAGATAACAATAATGGTCGGGGCCAGCATAAGACCAAATACCGCACTAATCGCGCCTTTTACTCCAGCAAAGTCAGAACCAATCGCCACTGCCATATTTACAATATTCCCACCGGGTAAGATTTGGCAGACACCCAACAAGTCGGTAAATTTTTCAGATGTTAACCATTTCTGATCTTCTACAATTAAACGATGTGCGAGAGGGAGTACCCCACCAAACCCCATGAGGCCAAGTTTCATAAAGCCTAAAAATAATGCTTTGCAATTGGGTGTGGTCATGGATTGTTCCATTGGGATTGCTTCAGTATTCATTTAGACCTCTTCAATTTGCTGTGATGTACTTGGCTTGAATATGATTATCTGCTTGTTGAGTTATAAAGAAAAATGCTATTTTTGCTGTTATTCATACCTAAAAAGTATGCTTTAAACATGAATTAGCACGATAAAAATGAAAAGATCGATATTGAGGCGAAAAGATGATTGATATTCATAAGCTTAATGCGTTTGTGGCTGTGGTTGAGGAAAGTAATATTTCTCGGGCAGCGGTACGTCTGAATATGCAGCAACCGCCTTTAACACGGATTATCAAAAACTTAGAAGATGAATTAGACACAGATTTATTGAAGCGTTTACCGCGTGGCGTAGAAGCAACTGAAGCGGGTAAGGCCTTATACCAAGAGGCACTTACCATACTTGCGCATGCACAGGCTATTCCCAAACGCGTGCAAAATATTTCTAAAGGTTTGGAAGGGCAAATCAATATTGGTTTTACCAACTCAGTCGGTTTACATTCCTTTTTGCCTGCTTTACTGCGTAATTTTCGTGAAGTATTTTCAGCGGTATCTATTCATTTGGAAGAAGATGGCAGTAGCTCATTGATTGATTCGATTATCAATGAAAAGAATGACATCGTTTTTTTGCGTAAGCCTGCGCCGATTGGTTTGGGACTCACCAGTTTGCATATACTTGATGAGCCTTTAATTGTGGCATTGCCCAATAATCATCCCTTAACGGAACATCCTGATGCCATCCAATTACTTGATTTAGAGCCTTATGATTTTGTACTGTATCGCCGTTTAGCAGGACAAGACTTGTTTGATAATATTTTGGCTAGCTGTTATCAGGCTGGATTTAGTCCAAAGATTGTTCAAGAAGCCCCACGTTTAACGTCGAGTTTAAATTTGATTGCAGCAGGGATTGGTTTGTCGATTGTTCCAGAGGCCATTCGAGATTTTTGGAACAAGCAAATTATTTACAAAGCGCTTAAAGCGGATACGCCGTGTATTGCACCAATTTATGCAGTCTATAAGCAGGATGCAGAAAATATCCGTTTAAAACATATTTTAAATTTGCTCGTTTAATTTATAGGTTGACTTGCTAAAGCTCCAACTAAATAAGTGGATTTATATATTTTGAATGTTTGAGCTGTTCACTGTGATTAAAGATCTAGGTTAAGCTGTTTCGCAATAATTTATGCTTTGAAATTCTATTTTAAAAACAAAATCAGTGAATCATTGCATTTTTGCTACACATAAAGTCTGAGCTCAAGATTAGTATTATTGTTTTAAATTCAAACCTTAGAAATAGAATTGAGGATATCGCTTTGAAACTTGGATTTGTAAAAAGTGTTTTAGCATCTGCAATCATGTTGTCATCTGCACCAGTATGGGCTGAAACAACAGGGCAAATCACTCAAACCACTTCAGCTATTGTGAAAGATCAAAAAAAATCGGGGATTGATCATCAATATTTTGATCAAAATGTAAAAGGAAATGATGATTTTTATCAACATGTAAATGGAGGATGGTTGAAAAATACCGAAATTCCTGCAGATAAATCACGTTGGGGAACTTTTGATATTTTGCATGAAGAATCATTAAAACAATTGCATGATATTGTCGATGAGCTTTCAAAACAGCAATTGGTGGAAGGAAGTTCAGAGCAAAAAGTGGCAAGTCTATATGCCAATTTTATGGATGAAAAAAGTATTGAAGCATTGGGTATTCAGCCGATTCAAGCGGAAATTACCAATGTTGATGCATTGAAAAGCAAAAAAGATATTGCGCAATTGGCCGCACATTTTTCACGTATTGGTGTAACCAGCCCTTTTGATGTGGGTATTGACCAAGACATGAAAAACTCAACTGAAATGGTGGCAATGCTTGGGCAAAGTGGTTTAGGGTTACCTGATCGTGATTATTATTTAAAAAATGATGCCAAATTTAAGAAAATCCGTTCGCAATATCTAAAGTATATTGAAAAAACTTTAACCCTAGCTGGAGACAAGCAAGCCGCCCAGCATGCGCAAGGGATTTTAAAATTAGAAACGCAAATCGCCAAGATACAATGGAGTAATGTTCAAAACCGTGATGTAACAAAACTCTATAATATTTATAAAACGCAAGACTTAGCTAAACTTAGTCCAAAAATTGATTGGCAAACTTATCTAGAAAAACAAGAGTTGTCCGATAAGATTAAAACCATACAAGTCATTCAACCAAGTTACTTCAAAGGGTTAAGCCCAATTGTTGACAATACCTCACTAGAGGTTTGGAAAGCTTATTTTAAATTTCATTTAGTTAGTGATTTTTCATCATTGCTTAGTCAAGCTTTCGTAGACAATAGCTTTGATTTTTATAGCAAACAGCTCAGAGAAATTAAGGAGCAGAAACCACGTTGGAAGCGTGGTGTGCAATTGGTTGAGGGAACTTTAGGTGAAAGTTTGGGCCAAATTTATGTGAAAAAGTATTTTTCTGCTGAGAAAAAACAACGCATGGAAGTCTTGGTGCAAAACTTAATGAAAGCTTATTCTCAAAGCATAGACAAACTGGATTGGATGAGCCCAACCACGAAAGTTCAGGCGCAGAAAAAGTTAGCAAGTTTTGCGGTGAAAATTGGCTATCCAAACAAATGGCGTGATTATTCAGCTTTAGAAATCAAAAATAATGACTTGATTGGTAATGTGATCCGTTCACGTGAATTTGAACATCAATATGCCTTGAATAAATTGGGCAAGCCTGTTGATCGTGATGAATGGGGCATGACACCGCAAACCATCAATGCGTATTACAATGCTTCTTTAAATGAAATTGTCTTTCCAGCAGCAATTTTACAACCTCCATTCTTTGATATGGATGCCGATGATGCAGTGAACTATGGTGCGATTGGTGCAATTATCGGACATGAGATCAGTCATGGCTTTGATGACCAAGGCAGTCAGTTTGATGAATTGGGCAATATGAAAAATTGGTGGACAGCAGAAGACCATCGAAAATTTAAAGAAAAAACCAATACATTGGTTGCTCAATACAACGCTTATGAGCCAATCAAAGGCTATCATGTTAATGGTGAGTTAACCTTAGGCGAAAATATTGCTGATAACTCTGGATTGGCAATTGCTTATAAGGCTTATCAACTGTCTTTAAATGGTAAGGCTGCACCAGTATTGGATAATTTAACAGGTGAACAACGCTTTTATATTGGTTGGGCACAAGCATGGCGTTCTAAAATTACTGATGCAATGCAAGTTGAATTCTTAAAAAGAGATCCGCATTCACCTGATAAAGTTCGTGGTAATGCCACCTTGCTAAATCAAGCGCCATTTTATGATGCTTTTCATATTCAGCAGGGCGATAAAATGTATTTACCTGCCAATAAACGCGTGACCATTTGGTAATTATCTGACCTAAAAGTCTGCCAAGCTGTATCAAGACTTGGCAGGTTTTTTTATATTTTTTCACATGTTGTATAAATAAATGGCAGTGGAATAGATGTCTAGATAGAGCTTTTTAAGTTTTAACTTAATTGATTATCTCTAATCATTTTTTTTGTGATTTTCTTATCACTTTATTTTGATAAATAGTCAATAAATTCAATGTAATAAGTTTGTTGTTTTGAGCATTTTAAGATATTTTTATGCATAAATATAATTGAGAAATATCAGGTGAATTTAAAAACATTCTTATTGTTGGGTGGGGTCGGTTTTGTATTGCAGGGTTGTACAACCATGAATACATCAACATCAGACGCTTTTAAACAATATGCTTCTGCTCAAGAACTCATTGATAAGCACAATATTAATGAAAACAATAGTGCATCTAAAGAATATGTTTATGATTGGGGATCAAAACAAAGCGATCAGCAGGTGTAGTCTTTAACACCGAAAAGTTACTTAAGCCGTTATTGTAATGCCAAAGGTGGTCATTTTTCTCAAGTGCAAAAAAGCACAATGAGTTCTGTTAAGGATATTTGGGCAAAAAAATTATTAAATACTTATAGCAGTGTTAAACAGGGGATCGGTACATACCAATGTACTGAAAGTAATGGTCAGCAATGGTATGTATCCATCGAACCTTTATCTGAACGTAAACTCGATCAAACAGGAACCAGAGTTGTAAATTTACAAACCAAGGTTTTATCTTTGGATGAGCTTAATAAATTCTATAACAACAAAAGCAATATGGCGGTAGTTGTCCAAGAAAAGAAATCTAAAAATAGTCATTCAAAAAGCAGTGATACAAAAAACATTGATATAAAAACGAACAATTCAAAAAATGCTACTGTTAACAGCGTAGCAAAAACTTCCCCTGTTAAAGTCGTGGAAGAAAAAAAGCCAGTCGCCGCAGTTGCAGAGGAAGTGAAAGAAAAGCTTCAGCCTGAAAAAACAATAACGACACCGCAGTCACAACAGATGCAATTATATATTTCTGCGCGTAAAGAGTTAGGACGTGGACAAAATCAGATCAATGCCTGTAACAATGCTGAACGTGCTTATAATTATGGGCGCTTGCATGGAACAAGTGGAATTAATGTCTATGCTGAATCAGGTGTGTTGGTGGCAAGATGTTTGACCAATGTGCCAAGTTATAGTCAGCGTTTTTCTAATCCGCAAGATCGAGCTAAACGAATTTTGCAGAATTTGGCGGGTAATCAAAATCATGCAGTTGCCAAACATATGCTAAAGCAGATTAAATAATGGAATAGGGTGTTTCATCTCAATGGAGCGAAACACCCAAATAAATTAAAAGCGTTATTCATCATTCAATGAACATTCAAAACTACTCGGATTCTCTTTACAGCGAACTTTTTTGAGGAAATTCATCATTTGTGGATCATAAATACCTGATTTAGTCAGTGCAATACGAGATTCACGCATCATTTTGATATAGTTCAGTTGTTCATTGGCTGGGATATTCATCCAATATTTTGCGGGAATTTCTTTTTCATATTTTGCTACGATGTTAAATGTTCTGCCCAATTGACTCGCGACCCAAGTTCGAGATTTTTGTCCAAAGCCTTGAGGGAATTTGTCTTTGCGAATAATAAAATTGGCCGAAATTTGAGTCAGTGGAAATTTTACAATTCCGCCTTTTTCTCCTAAGCCCTTATAGAGCTCAAAGGGTTTAAATGCAACAACAGGTGCAGGAAGGATATCAATTTCATGATTGTTAAATTTAGCGCCTGCACTGGTGACATCAACAGAAACAGCTTGTGCGCCCACTTGTTGAACCAATTTTGGTTGCGCTTCGTCATAACGGAACACCCCAATTTTTTTACCGGCAGCTTTTGCTAAAGTATTGATATTTTTGTCATTTACAAAAAGATATGCTGGGCCAATTGTACCTAATCCTGCAATTTCATAAGGGCCATTGATCATCTTTTCCGCTGCTCGAGGTAAAGACAATAATTTATAGGCTGAAATGGCTGTTTTCATATCCGTTAATGCACCGATCGCGTCTAAGGAGCCAATATATTTATTAAATTGGCGACCACGTAAACCACTGATAATAGCACCATCACATTTACCCACTTTTAAGTCTTCTGCGGCGAGCCTTTCGTCAGTAACGGCTCTTAAATCTATATCCGCACCCCAATTTTTTGCTTCAAGTGCATAATCTTTAGCTAGGGCATATGCATCACCTGCTTTACCAACCGGATCAAAAACACATACAACTTGCTTTGCAAAAGCAGGCATTGAAAGTGCGAATAAAGTAGTTATTGTGAGAGCTTGAACCATTTTCATATATATTTCCCTATAAACAGTTATGGCATATCTTATTAAAACGTATGTGCTATTGATGAACTAATGACCATGAGGATTGTTTTTTGTGTCAATAAACCCAACAAATGTAGGTTTTTTAGTATGGGTTATCGATTGAGATTTGAGATGCTTTCTATTTTTAAATACAACATAAATATTGAATCGAGTTTAGTACAGCAAATAAGCCACTATTTTATAGCAAATTTATCTAGTCAAAAATTCGAGCAATTAAGTGAAATATTGCTTTAATTATATTGAGAATAGATCGAATAATTAGTTGACCAATTATTTCTGCAATAAATTCTTTGAGAAAATTCCATATTTTTTTAAGAATATAGGCGACCCATTGAATTAAAGCTATGATCTTTCTACAAATGAAATTGAATATTGCCATGAAAGGATTGCGTTTATTCGACTGCCACCATTTTTGTAGTTTTGTCAGGTTAAGGCGAAGTACGTTTTCGTAGAAAATAAGCGCATAGAGCCAAATACAGAATAAAATACCTAAGCAAGAAAGCGTAATTTGTAGAATTGTCATTGAACGTTGTTTTTAATTTTGAATATAAAGTTTGGACCTATTCTAAACTGTATTTTTAATTATGTTAAGGCGCGATGATTTCACTCTTTTAGGTGAGGATTGTCATCTGCCTCTATCGGATGATTATGGAAAGTTCAGTTTTTCCATTTATCCAGTATTTGATTTTATCTTGTTGTAATGAGAAGTAATTCAAGTTACAGAGTCATAACAGGCGAATAGGTAGCGCTTGTGATACAAAGGATTTAATTTCGAATTGGACTTTGTTTATGTCACGCCAAATTTTCTCCTCAATGCATTCTAAATTTTCCCATATGGGTCGTTCTGTATTTATGGCGACGGCATTAATGGGAACAGCACAATTTGCTGTCGCAGGGCCAACCGTTGATCAACTTAGCGATTGTTTGGTAAAAGCAACTACAGCAACAGATAAAACTACAGTATTGCAGTGGACCTTTGCTGCACTATCTACACACCCCGATCTAAAAGCATTGAGTAATGTCAGTGATGCGCAAAGAACACAACTCGATCAAAAGTTTGCTCAGGTTTTACAACGGGTAATTGTAGAGCAGTGTTCCGCACAGACCAAAGCAGTGATTGCAGCTGAAGGTGTGCAAGCAGTAGGTGACAGTTTCCAAGAGTTAGGTCGTACGACAGGTGAAGATATTATTAAAAACCCTGAAGTGAAAAAACAGTTACAGGGTGTATTGCGATATGTCGACTTAAATAAATTGGTGATGACGTTTTTAACCCCAGATATTTGGAATAAGTTGGGTGTGATTCGTCCATAAATCACTTTACCTTTACGGAGCAAGACTTCTTCTCTGTTTAAACAAGAGTGAATCTTCATGATTCAATTGAAATCATTATAGAAATCTCAAAGAAGCTCCTCTTACTATTGAAAGGGTTTGGGGAGTGGAATGAATGCATCAAGAAAGCTTGTTTTAAGTTAGATTGTTAAAATTAGATTGAGTTTTGGTTTGTAAAAATTGGTGGTTGAGGGTATTTAAAAGATCGGGTTTTTCCAGTGATTGCATGTTATCTTGATGATTTGATTCAAAGAAAGCTTAGGTCAATTTAATGAATTTTGAAAAACTCTTTTTATATAAACAATGGTCAGATCAGCGTTTATTTAAAGCCATAGATCAAATTGATCAAGTGCATTATTTAGAAGATTATAATTTTGCCAAGCAACAATTCAATCATATGATCATTGTCGAAGAGTTATTTAGATCTCGGCTAGAAAACACAAAAGCGTTGCACACTCAAACCAATACAGAATTTTTACCCTCCTTAGATGAACTTAAACATCGAATTGCTGCATCAGATTTATGGTTTATTGAATTTGTACAAAATATTCAATCGGATCAACTTGCAGTAATTATTCATTTTCAATTTATAGATAAAAAAACGGGTAGCCTATCAATAGAAGAAATCCTCTTTCATCTCATCAATCATGGAACATATCATAGAGGCAATATCGCGCATGCTTTACATCATGCTCAGGTGGTTCATCCTGCCGATACATATACAGTATTTATTCATCAGTATGAACCTGAACGGAGAGCGCTTTGATAGTTTATAATTTGATAATTTATAAATGACAGGTGATTTTTGCTTTCTGATATTAGAAATAAGTTAGGTATGCGAAATCAATCCTTGTCTCATTTTGTTAAAATTTAATTGTTAAAAATTAACCAATACGTATAATTAATTAAATGATACGTATGAGGTGAAATCTTATGCAAGCGAAATTGACTTTATCTATAGATAAAAAAGTGATTGAACGGGCGAAACTTTATGCTCAGGAACATGAGCAGAGTGTTTCGAGTTTGGTTGAAGCTTATTTAGATCGTATTTCAACACACACTGAAATTTCGAGTGATGTTCAAGCGCCTATTACTGGAAGTTTGACTGGGATGTTTGCCATTCAAGACCAAGGGCAAGATTATAAAGTATTGCTTTCTGAGGCTCGTATGGAAAAACATAAATGAGCGAGCGGATATTTATTGATTCTGATGTAATTTTGGATGTGGCTTTAGCGCGTCAGCCTTTTGTTGAGGCAAGTCAAACTGTTGTAGCGTTGTGTGAGAAAGGGCATTTTACAGGGTGCATTTCTTCGAACAGTGTTGCCAATATTTATTATATTTTGCGTAAGTTGGGAGGTGATGAGAAAGCGCGTCTTTTTATTCAACAACTTTTAAAATTCTTGGTGATTATCCCTGTTGATCATGTTGGGATTTCACAAGCGTTGGTGTCTAAGTTTTCTGATTTTGAAGATGCAATTCAATATTTTTCTGCGTTGAGTTTTGGTTGTAGCAAAATCGTGACGAGAAATATTCAGGATTATAAGTTTGCTGAAATAAGTGTTGTTTTACCGAGTTTTTTTGTTGAGTAAAGAGGATTTTAAATTTATTCTACAATCGGATAATAGAATATTTAAGAGATTTAGTTTTTACTTAGGGAAATTTTGACTAGTAAAAGTTTAGCGTTCCATCCTACAAGAATAGAACAAAAAGATGAGTTTTATCATGAAAATAGATGATCACTTTATTGAACTTCTTTCAAAAATGGAAATACCAAAACAAGTAAAAAAGGAAAACTTTTTACAAATAATTAATGCGAATAAAATTGAATCAGTAAGCACTCAAATTTTAGGTTTAATTTTTGATTCTCATAAAAACCATGGTCTAGGGGCAATTCCTTTACAAGCTTTATTTAATGTTTTAGATATAAAAGTTAAGATACCAAAATTAAGTAGTACTAAAGTTGAAACGTCTTGTTTTTATCAAAAAAAGAACAATTCGGTAGAATTGATTTGATAATTGAAGCTGATCCATATTTATTTGTTGTTGAAAATAAGATCCGTCATAAAATAAATAATCCATTTCATGTGTATAAAAGTTATATTGAAAAAAATTATCAAAAGTATGAATTTTCGAAAGTTTACTATTTGATTTTAGGTATAGAAAAGCCAAAATCAAAAACGGGAGTATTTAAATTTGTTAGCCATTTCGATTTATTGAGCCAAATTGATAAACTGAAAGCTGATAAGGGTGTAGAGATAACATATTTGACACCATTCATTAATGATTATTTTGACGCAATGATGAACTTAAAGAGAAATAAAAATATGAATTACGATGAAGAGAGAGTATTAAAATTCTGTATTAATAATGTAGATAAATTAGATGAATTACAAAAATTTAAAGAAATATCTCTTAATTACTTAGATGAAAAATTGAGAAAAAATATTGAGAACCTATATCAAGAAAAATTCGATGTTAAAAATATACTTACTGATAAAGGTGGAAATTGGAATGACCTTACGAAATATATAAATTCAGAATATATCTATGTGCAAAATTGGGTTTTAGAAATTCAAATTCTATATAGATTAAAGGAGGTGTCAGTTTTTTTAACTCCTTATACTAAGCGTCATAAAAAGCCACTAGAAGATGAAAGCTATCAATATTTTTTAGATTATTTAAAGGCAAAAAAAATTAACGTAATTTGTGAATATGCACTTGGGAATGTTAGGTATGTGCAAGTGTTTGAATTTCCACTTGGTGAAAGTGTTAATAAAATAAGCAAAGCTATTAATGGTATTATCGAGAAAATTTCACCTTAAAAGAAACCCGCTCTAAAACGGATTTTCTTTTAAAATAAAATCAGCTTAACCAATCAATATTTTTTTAATGCTTTGGCTTAAAGTAAGGTTGGCTTAGTTTAATGAGCAGGCTTTACCCTGATACTCATAGCGATTTACCTCATAACTTTTACCATCCCAACGATATACCGCAAAACATAAACCTGGACCTCCATTTTCAATATCAGGCCAGCCGTCTTTGCCTGTGCTTTTTAGAAAAGTCGGTATACCCGCGTTTTCAAAAATAGTTTTCCATTTCCCATTTTTCTGTTGTGAAACAAGGTAGTATCCCACGCCTGTATTGCCATAACACATACTGCTGTAGTCTGAAATAACAGCATCATTTAGCCCATCTTTATTTAAATCCCGATATACAGTAATTTCACCTGTTTCGCATTTTCCTTCCCAACCATGCTTTGTTTTTGCAAAACCTGCTGCTTTAAAAATCAAGCTCGCTTCTTTTGAAGGAACATTAACTTTCGTTTCTGCGAAAGTTGTAGTTGTGAAAAGGACAAGTGTTGAGAGAGTTAGGATAGATATTTTCATTTTGACCTTGAATTTTGAGCAGTAGATTAATGTTTTTAAAGTAATAACAGCAAAGATTTCTTTTGAAAGTGTAACTGTTTCTGGAAAATAAAAAAGTAATAGTGAAGATAAAATGACTCTTTGCCTCGTTATGCTTATTAACTCGTAAAAAGTATGAGATTAATAACATGATTAAAATCAGATGACGCCCCCTCTCCCTCTGGGAGAGGGCTGGGGTGAGGGTGCTTTCCCAGATAAAAAATTTTGAAATAAAACAATAGATTTGAATATAACCAAATTTTTAAAAAGCTAAACATACCAACGCTTTAAACAAAGAAAACCCGCTCTAAAGCGGGTTTTCTTTTAAATTTAAATCAGCTTAACCAATCAATTTCTTCATCAATTCATTGACTTGAGCAGGGTTGGCTTTGCCACGAGAGGCCTTCATTACTTGACCAACTAGACCGTTGAATGCTTTCTCTTTACCAGATTTATACTCTTCAACCATCTTCTCATTGGCAGCAAGTACTTCTTTGATAATGGCTTCAATGGCACCTGTATCAGTTTCTTGTTTCAAGCCTTTTTCAGCAATGATGTCATCTGCAGTTTTGCCTTCTTCCCACATAAAGCCAAACACTTGCTTAGCAATCTTACCGCTAATGGTATTGTCAACAATACGTGCGATCATCCCGCCAAGTTGTTCTGCTGAAACAGGAGAGTCTTGAAGTTCAAGGCTGGCTTTATTTAAAGCACCAGAGAACTCACCCATCACCCAGTTTGCAGCAACTTTACCTTGAGCCGCGCCGCCAGAAGCAGTAACAACTGCTTCATAGAAGTCAGCCAATTCACGCGATAGAGTCAGTACATGTGCATCATATTCAGTCACAGTAAAGTCCGCGATAAAACGAGCACGACGCGCTTTAGGTAACTCAGGAAGTGCAGCACGTGCAGCTTCAATTTGCTCATTTGCAATGATCACTGGAAGCAAGTCAGGGTCAGGGAAGTAACGGTAATCGTTGGCCTCTTCCTTAGAACGCATTGAACGTGTTTCCATTTTGTTCGGATCGAACAAACGGGTTTCTTGATCAATACGACCGCCATCTTCCAAGATGTCCATTTGACGTTGAATTTCAACATTGATAGCTTGTTCGATAAAACGGAATGAGTTGAGGTTTTTTAACTCACAACGGGTACCAAATGGTTGCCCCGGGCGACGTAACGATACGTTACAGTCAGCACGGAATGAACCTTCAGCCATGTTACCGTCAGAAATCCCTAACCAACGCACCAAAGTGTGAATCGATTTGATATAAGCAACAGCTTCTTCAACTGAACGCATATCAGGTTCAGACACGATTTCCAGTAAAGGTGTGCCAGCACGGTTTAAGTCGATGCCAGACATGCCTTCGAATTGATCGTGAATCGATTTACCTGCATCTTCTTCCAAATGCGCACGAGTTACGCCTATACGCTTCACTGTGCCATCTTCAAGCTGGATATCGATATGACCTAGCCCAACGATAGGATTGTCCATCTGGCTGATCTGGTAGCCTTTTGGCGAGTCTGGGTAAAAGTAGTTCTTACGCGCAAATACAGAGGCTTGGTCGATATAGGCATCAATCCCCAAACCAAAACGAATTGCAAGATCAACCACTTCTTGGTTTAGCACAGGAAGTACACCCGGCATTGCCAAGTCGACAAGGCTGGCTTGAGTATTCGGGTCTTGACCAAATTCAGTTGATGAACCTGAAAAGATTTTAGACTGAGTTGCAAGCTGTGTGTGAATCTCAATACCAATAACGACTTCCCAACCGTCAATCAGCTTTGACACGGATGGTGCTAACTTTTGAGCTTCAGTCATTATGCATTCTCCTCAGCAATTGCCGCACGTTTAGTATGCCAATCTGTATTTTGTTGATATTGATGCACAATTGAAAGTAATTGTGATTCTGACCAATAGTTACCAATTAACTGTAAACCTACTGGGAGATTATTCGTATCAAAACCAACAGGTGCGTTAATGGCTGGTAAGCCGGCCAAGTTCACCGCAAGTGTATAGATATCGCCTAAATACATTTCGGTTGGACTCAAGTTCGCACCGATTTTGTATGCTGTTGTTGGTGCAGATGGTGCTGCAATCACATCGACATTTTCAAAAGCTTTTAAGAAATCCTGTTGGATTAAACGACGAACTTTTTGTGCTTTCACGTAGTAAGCATCGTAATAACCAGCAGAAAGCGCATAAGTACCAATCAAGATACGACGTTGTACTTCTGCACCAAACGCTTCTGAGCGAGAGCGTTTATAGAGATCTAAAATATCAGTCGGGTTTTCACAACGGTAGCCATAGCGAACACCGTCATAACGTGACAAGTTAGAAGACGCTTCCGCAGGCGCGATCAAATAATAAGTTGGTACATAGGCTTCAGTCATGTTGAGGTCAATCTCAACCAATGTCGCGCCCATGTCTTGCAATTTTTTCAAAGATTCTTCAACACGTGCTTTAACTTCCGCATCGAGACCTTGAACATTGAAGTATTGTTTTGGAATACCAATACGTAAACCTTTCACTGCTGTTGCATTTAAGTTTGCAACATAGTCATCCACTTCTTTGTTGATTGAGGTTGAATCTTTGAGATCATGTCCAGCAATGGTGTTCATCAAAAAAGCACAGTCTTCAGCAGAACGTGCCATTGGGCCACCTTGATCCAGTGATGACGCAAATGCAATCATCCCGAAACGAGAGACACGGCCATAGGTCGGTTTAAGACCGGTTAAGCCACAGAAAGAAGCAGGCTGGCGAATTGAACCACCTGTGTCGGTACCTGTTGCAAGCGGTGCAAGATCAGCCGCAACAACAGCCGCAGAACCACCAGAAGAGCCACCTGGAACATGTTCTAAGTTCCATGGGTTTTTAGTCGCGCCGTAGAATGAACTTTCAGAGGTTGAACCCATTGCGAATTCATCCATGTTCACTTTACCTAAAGTCACTAGGCCAGCTGCTTTGGCTTTCGCCACCACAGTTGCATCATAAGGTGAAATGAAGTTGTCCAGCATTTTTGAACCCGCAGTGGTTTTAATCCCTTGGGTACAGAAAATATCTTTATGCGCCAGTGGAACACCAGTCAATACGCCAGCAGTTCCAGATTTTAGTAAGTTGTCAGCAGCATCAGCTTGAGCCAATGCTTGTTCGGGAGTGACCGTTACATACGATTTGACACGATCATCAATTTTCGCAATACGGTCCAAATAATGCTGAGTCAATTCACGAGATGAAAATTGGGCAGATTTTAAGCCTTCTGTCATTTCACGAATCGATAAACGGTGTAAATCAGTCATGAGTACAATTCTTTACGATTAATTTTTTAAAATAAGTTCATTTGATCAAATATTATTCAATCACTCTCGGAACGAGGTACAAACCATCCTGAGTTGCAGGAGCAATGGCTTGATATTCTTCACGATGGTTCGCTTCAGTCACGACATCTGGACGAAGTGGTTGCGGATTATCAAATGGGCTCTTAAGTGGCTCAACACCATCGGTATTGATCGCTTTTAAGGTCTCCATCATCCCTAAGATTTTATTTAAACTTTGAGCATATTCAGCAGATTGCGTATCATTCAGCGACAATCGAGCAAGATTGGCGATTTGCGATACAGTTTGTGCATTTAATTCTGCAGAATGCTGAACATCTGAACTTGACATGATGTCTCACCTAATCAGTTTTAAAAAAATTCAAAATATCGTGCGTTATAATAAGCGATTGACTTGTTCAAATCATCACATTTAGTTAAAGTTGCCATCTTGCGTCCATATAAAGTTTAAACTGAGAACGACCCGTGATTCTAAAACGACTAATTGGCTTGTTTTCGCCAGATCTAGCCATTGATTTAGGTACTGCAAATACACTTATTTATGCACCAGGAAGGGGCATTATATTAAACGAACCGACAGTTGTGGCGATTCGTCACAGTGGTTCGCAGAAAATTGTTGCAGCTGTGGGTTTAGATGCTAAGCAAATGCTTGGTCGTACCCCAGCCAATATTTCTGCAATCCGTCCGATGAAAGATGGTGTTATTGCAGATTTCGAAGTTACTGAAACCATGTTAAATCAATTTATTGGTAAAGTGCATGAAAAACGTTTATTTCCACCTGCACCTCGTGTAGTGGTATGCGTACCATGTAAATCAACATTGGTAGAACGCCGTGCGATTCGTGAAGCTGTGTTTAACGCAGGTGCACGTGATGTACGTTTGATTGAAGAGCCTATGGCTGCTGCGATTGGGGCGGGTATGCCTGTTGAGCAAGCGTGTGGTTCTATGGTTGTAGATGTGGGTGGTGGTACAACTGAAATTGCCATCATTTCCTTACAAGGTTGTGTGTACGCAGATTCTTTACGTATTGGCGGTGATGTTTTTGATGAACAAATTATTAACTATGTACGTAAAGCACATGGTTGTGTAATTGGTGAAACAACGGCTGAAACTATCAAAAAAGAAGTGGGCATGGCTGTTGCTGATGGCACAACTTTAGAAATTGAAGTTCGTGGTCGTAACCTTGCTGAAGGTGTACCGCGTGCTATTACGGTAACTTCAGATGAAATTACCCAAGCGATTTCTGATCCATTACAAAGTATTGTTTCTGCTGTGAAATCGGCACTTGAGCAAACTCCACCTGAGTTATCTTCTGATATCGCAGAGCGTGGTATTGTGTTGACAGGTGGTGGTGCATTACTACGTAACCTAGATAAGTTGCTTGCTCAAGAAACAGGTTTACCTGTTGTTGTAGCAGAAGATCCTTTAACTTGTGTAACGCGTGGTGGCGGTAAAGTCTTAGAATTCTTTGACAATCCAAACCATGATATGCTTTTTGTAGGCTAAACTATACTCGATTAAGTTTAAGGATGAGGCGGTGCAACCGAATCTCTTTTCAAGACAACCGCCATCTTTTCGCTCGTTCATCATTGCGGTCATCACTTGTTTGGTAGTGCTGTTTTTTAACTGGCGCATGCCACAAGTGATTCAACCTGCAAGAGATGTCTTGTATGCGGCATATAATCCAATTTATGCCTTAGCAAGCTATCCTGTATTGTCGAAAGAATGGCTAAATCAACAAACTAAATCTGAGGCTCAGTTACGTCGTGAAAATACCGCGATGCAAGCTGAATTGCTTCAGGCTCAAGTACGTCTGCAAAAACTCTCTGAACTTTCTGCTGAAAATACCCGTTTACGTGGTTTGCTCGATACGCCATTGATTATCGATGGACGTATGGAAATTGCAGAAGTGATTGGAACCGATGCTGACCCATTGCGTCATATCATTATCATTAACCGTGGTGAAGCCAATCATTTAAAAGTTGGGCAAACCGTTTTAGATGATAAAGGAATCATGGGGCAAATCATCAACGTCTATCCACATAGTAGCCGTGTCATGTTGCTTTCCGATAAAGAACATTCTTTATCTGTACGTTTAGAAAGCTCAGGTATGCGCGCCATCGTGACGGGTACTGGTGATTTAGGACATTTGAAAATGGAATATGTTCCAACAAGTGCCAATATCAAAGTGGGTGATAAAGTTTATAGTTCAGGTTTGGGGCAACATTTCCCAGCAGGCTATTTGGTCGGTTCTGTATCTAAAGTCATGCGTCATAACACGGGTGAGTTTGCGCAAATTGATGTGGTTCCAGCTGCACAATTAGCAGGTGGTCATCATGTTGTGGTACTTTTCTCTGATTCTTTAGCGATGGAGCAGCCAAATGTTGATCGCTAAGAAATTACCTTCTGAAAAGCAACGTAAAGATCCATTATGGATTATTGTTGTCTCAATTATTATTGGTTCAATTTTAGTGGTTTATCCGATGTCCTATGCATTAGCAGGATGGCGGCCACTGTATATGTTTTTAATCATGCTATTTTGGGTGCTGTGTCAGCCTACATGGTGTGGAATTTGGTTTGCATTTACCATGGGGCTATTTACTGACTTATTGTTAGATGCACCTTTGGGGATGAATGCATTGAGCTATGTGCTGATTGCATTTTTAACTCGCTATTTTATTCGAGAAAGACGTGTACTGACATTTAGTAATCTTTGGATTATTAGTATGTTTGCAATTCTCGCGCATTTGGTCTTTACCTTTATGGCGCAAGTGATGGCAGGTACGCATTTTTCGATTACCCGTCATTGGCAAACATTGGTTTCGAGTATTTTTTGCTGGCCAGTTCTTTATTATTTATTAAGAAGATGGCGCATTTAATTCTGGCCTCAGGCTCGCCAAGGCGTAAAGAGCTGCTTTTACAAGTGGGCTTGGATTTTAGCATCCACAGCCCAGATATTGATGAATCTGTCTTGGAACACGAACAGATTGAGCAGTATGTCCAACGTTTGGCTGAAAGCAAAGCCAAAGTGGTATTGGCGTTGCATCCGCAAAGCACTGTTATTGCAGCAGATACAAGCTTGGTTTTTGCCAATCAAATTATTGGGAAACCAACATCTAAGCAGCATGCTTTTGAAATATGGACATTATTGTCAGGTCAAAAACATGAAGTGTTGACAGGTGTTTGCGTTGCAAATGCACATCAATTATTGAGTGTCGTGGTTCGTACGGAAGTTGAGTTCCAACAATTCAGTCTGAATGATATGGAAGAATATTGGGCTACAGGCGAACCTTTGGGGAAAGCTGGCGCATATGCAATTCAAGGTATTGCGGCAAAGTATGTGACAGGTATAAATGGTAGTTATAGCAATGTGGTTGGGCTACCGTTGCATGAAACGATACAGTTACTTGATCGTATAGATCAGCGCAGTTGAGGCACTAAATTAACTGCTGAAAAGAATTTTTATAATGTTTTGAGTTTAGTTATGTCTGACGAGTTATTGATTAACGTCACACCTATGGAATGTCGTGTGGCGCTAATTCAAAATGGTACGGTCAACGAACTGTTTGTTGAACGAACTGTTAAACGCGGGTTAGTCGGGAATATTTATAAAGGAAAAGTTGTCCGTGTACTTCCAGGGATGCAAGCAGCCTTTGTCGATATCGGGTTATCTCGTACTGCATTCTTACACATCAATGATATGATTTGGCCGCGTAATCAACCTACGCCAAATGTCTTTGAGTTATTACAACCCGGTCAAATTCTGACGGTTCAAGTGATGAAAGATATGTTGGGCACTAAAGGTGCGCGGCTGAGTACCGATCTTTCTATCCCATCTCGTTATCTTGTCTTGATGCCATATGGCAGTCATATTGGTGTATCGCAACGGATTGAGTCTGAAGAAGAACGTGACCGTTTACGCTCGATGATTGAAAGAATTCAAAGCGAGCATAAGTTGCCGGGTTCAGTGATTGTACGTACAGCCGCTGAAGGAATTGAAGAGGCTTCAATTGCTCAAGATATGGCATATTTAGCCAAGCTTTGGGAATTTATTCAGAAAAAACAAAAAATTATTGCAGTACCTTCGCTGATTTTTGAAGAACTTCCTTTACCACAACGTGTTATTCGCGATTTAGCCAATGATGATACGGCAACAATTTATGTCGATTCACGGGAAATACATGCCAAGTTGCAAGAGTTCGTTTGTGAATTTGTACCGAGTATGGAAAGCCGCTTGCAGCACTATCCTGGTGAGCGTCCACTTTTTGATTTGTACAATGTTGAAGAAGATATTCAAAAAGCATTACAAACCCGTGTAGCTTTGAAGTCAGGTGGTTATCTGATGATAGATCAGACTGAAGCGATGACCACAATTGATGTCAATACAGGTTCGTATGTCGGTGGCCGTACGCTAGAAGACACTGTGTTTAAAACCAATATGGAAGCGACACAGGTGATTGCGCGCCAATTACGCTTACGTAATTTGGGTGGCATTATTATTATTGACTTCATTGATATGCAGGAAGCTGTACATCGTGAAGAGGTCATGAACCAGTTTGATAAAATGCTGGAACGTGACCATGCAAAAACCAAGATTACCCAAGTCTCTGAACTTGGCTTAGTTGAAATGACACGTAAACGTACCCGTGAATCATTAGAGCATTTGTTGTGTGAATCATGTCCGACCTGTCAAGGGCGCGGATTTGTGAAAACAGCAGAGACAGTGTGTTACGAAATTTTTCGAGAAATCTTAAGATATACCCGTGCTTATGAGTCTAAGAGTGGCTTTACTGTTATCGGTCATCCATCGGTGATTGATCGCCTATTAACTGCGGAAGCCCCAGCTGTCGCGGATTTAGAGCATTTTATTAATCGCGTGATTAAATTCCAAGTCGAAAATTTATACACGCAAGAGCAATACGATATCATTTTGAGTTGAAATTGTAACAGGATGTCGTTAAACAGTTGTTACATCTGAAATTTTACTTTTTGAACTGATTTCACAATACTAGATTACAAAGGTAGCCAAAGACTTTCTCCCTTTCACAGTCTTAGCAAGTGAGGTCATAAAATGAGTGTAAGTGAACAATTAATCAGTCGTAGTATCAAGCATGTGTTGGAAAGCCAGCCTAAAAATACATGTGTTATGTTAGATGACAATGGTCAAGAAGTGAAAATCACCAAAGACATGGTGGTTAATGTCTGTCATCAACTGTTAAACAAGTGTCGTAATGTTAAAGATTAAGGGGCATATATTAGCCCCTTAATTTTTGAATCAATTTAAGTTTTTATCTCTCAATCAACACTAAAATCAAATCAATTATAAAATCCTATACTAACTTTCGTGCTGCAACAGATTCCTTCGCTACATCTTGAGTATCCGTTTTTGCCTTGGCTTGAGCGTTTGGCTTTTTGTCGGCAAGTTCTACTGCATTTTTCTCTGCAATAATTTGCTCAAACTTTTGGATTTCATTTTCCAAATGCGTGAGAAGATTCTGCAATTTAGGCAGAGATTTACGGCAACCCGTTAAACCGACTTCTAATTTATCTAAATAACTGGTCATGGTGATATTTAGTGCCTGACCATCCAAAACAATAGAAACAGGGTAGAGGGCATCTAATTTAGCGCCATTCCAATACAAAGGTTCACGTGGTCCAGGTACATTGGAAATGATTACGTTAAACGCCTGACGTTTTGGCATAAGTCCTGATGCAATATTCACGCCTGCTGCACCAAAAACGAAAGCACTATAATTTAAGATTTGATCAGAGCTCATACGTTTAAAACGATTTTTTGCATTCTGTACACTGCGTTTAATAATGTCTAAACGCTCTAAAGGACTTTCTTTGTGTGTACCTAAATTTGCCAAAATCATGGTGATACGGTTACTCATATCTGAGTCATCATCACGTAATGAGGCTGGAACCATCGCAATCAGCGGTTTTTTCGGTAAAGCTTCTTGTGTGATTAAATAATCACGTAACGCACCTGCACAAACAGCAAGCACCACATCATTAATCGTAACACCAAGGGCTTTGGAAATATCTCTAAAACGATCAAGTTCAAAAGACTGGGCAGCGAAACGACGTGATGAACTTACTCGTTGGTTAAATAAACTACTCGGTGCTTGAAAGCTTGAAACATAATCGGGGTTTTTCCCCATTTCTTTAAATACAGTTTGGAACAGCTCTTGAGTGACCTTAGGTGCTGCTTCAACTTGTCCCTTTAAAGCAGAGAATATTTTTTTAGCTTTATCCAGTTTGGTTTCTTTTAAACGTTTTGCCCGTTTACCTTCGACACACCAAGGCGGAATAATGGTTTTGGAGTCAGCATCTTTTGAAAATGATTTTTCTACAAGACGCATACCTGCCACACCATCAATCATGGCATGATGGATTTTAAAATACATGGCAAAGCGATTGCCTTCGATCCCTTCAATAATATGACAGGTCCAAAGCGGCTTTGCTCGGTCAATCAACGAACTGTGTTCTTGTGAAATATAAACCAATAATTCACGGATACGTCCCGGATGAGGTAATGCGATATGACGGAAATGATGGTCGATATCAAATTCTTCATCTTCATCCCAAAACATGCCGCTTAAGCGGTTGTTAAACGGTGGGACAGGAATAGATTTTGAATTACGAATATCTGCAACAAGATCTTGAATGAAGGTAGAAGGCGCATGTTCTGGTATTTCAAATAAGAATAACCCACCAACATGCATGGGTTGTTGACGTTTTTCTAAATTTAAAAAAATAAAATCAATAGGGTGTAATGGGCGCATAGTCTTGGATTGCCTCACTGCAATTTCTACAACAACTCATTTATGAGCTGGTGAATTGTTAGAATTATAGAACCGTGTAACTTGGGTCTGTTGATCATTCGTCCATGTTTACAACGATGTGATGTTAGAAAACATCAGGTACATCGTTACATTTTGTGTTGCCAACAATGCAGCGCTTTGTTGGCATTCTGGGTATAGCTAAAATTTCTCAGTTTGAGTGATGAAACCTGAAAATAGTCTCACTATTTTTTCATGCCTTTGCCTACTCAACTCTAGCCTATAACACAAGCTATAGATGAAATATCAACAAACCTTAGTATAAAACTTTTCTAAGCGTAAAATCCAAGCATTTCGATGAACGTTAAGTTAATAAAAATTCATGAGTTTTAATGAGTTTTCCTGATATTACTTTTTTAAATTGCCTGCGTGTAAGCCACATTCTTTATGTGTTGCTTCTTCCCACCACCAGCGACCTTCGCGTTCATGTTGATTTGGCAATACTGGACGGGTACATGGTTCGCAGCCAATTGAGATAAAGCCTTTTTCATGTAATGGATTATAAGGAATCTCCATCATACGAATATAGTTCCATACATCCGCACTTGACCAATTGGCCAATGGGTTATATTTAATCAGTTGTTTGCCTTCACCAGAAAAACCGCTATCCGCTTGAATGACTGGAATTTCCGTACGTGTACCTGGGCTTTGATCTTTGCGTTGCCCAGTAATCCAACCATCTAAAGTGGCTAATTTTTTACGTAGTGGCTGAACTTTTCGGATACCACAGCATTCTTTATGATCATCTTGATAGAAGCTAAATAAACCTTTTTCGTTGACCAACTGTTGAACGGCATCGGCTTCTGGAAAGCAAATCTCAATTTTAATCCCATAGTGCTTACGTACGGTTTCAAGAAATTGGTAGGTTTCAGGGTGTAAACGACCTGTATCTAAACTAAAAACACGAAATGGCTTACCTAAATTGTGTGCCATATCGATAAGAACAACATCTTCTGCGCCAGAAAATGAAATTGCAATTTCACCTTGCTGAGAAAGCGCAAGTTCTAAAATTTCAGAAGGTGATTTGTCGGCATACTCAGTCGCAAGTGCGTCCACAAGATCTATGGTTGGAATGGCGGTCATATCTGCTCCTGGCAGTTAGCTTGAAGCTACAATTTTCGTAAACATGTTCAAAAGATATTTGAATTTAAGCATTTTGGCAAAAATTAGCTCAATTCAACTTATGTGAATTGCTGCTTTTGACGATCCAGATATTTTAAAGTAAATGAAATATGCTACTTAGCAGATTAATTAAAATACTTATGAATAAAACAGATTTGTAAATATTGACAAGCCTTATGCATAACCAAATGAAATGGGTTTGCTGTAAAAACTTTCAGCATTCTTTTTAAACTTTAGTGCTATGATAAGCCCAAAATTTTTAACTGACATTTGGGAGAACCCATGGAAATCGTATGTCTTGATCTTGAGGGTGTATTGGTACCAGAAATCTGGATCAATTTTGCTAAAAAAACAGGAATCAAAGAATTAGAAGCAACAACTCGTGATATTCCTGACTACGATGTGTTGATGACTCAACGTTTAAATATTCTTAAACAGCATGGTTTAGGCTTAAATGACATTCAAGCTGTGATTGCAGACATGGGGCCATTTCCGGGTGCAAAAGAGTTTGTAGAATGGTTACGTACCCATTTTCAGTTGATTATTCTTTCAGATACATTTTATGAGTTTGCACATCCGTTGATGCAACAGTTAGGTTGGCCAACCATTTTCTGTCATAAATTAGAAACTGATGAAAATGGTATGATCACTGCGTATAAATTGCGCCAACCTGATCAAAAACGTGAAGCTGTAAAAGCTTTACATGGTTTAAATTACCGTGTAATCGCAGCAGGCGATTCGTATAACGATACAACCATGTTGGGTGAAGCTGATCATGGTTTCTTATTTGATGCGCCTGAAAATGTGATTCGTGAATTTCCACAGTTCCCGCCAATTCATGGTTATGACGCGCTTAAAGAAGCAATTCGTAAAGCATCTATTCGTGATATTCCAGCTTAATCTAAGATTTAAATCCAAAGGCGCTCAATGCGCCTTTTGTTTTGCTTTGATTTTTAACACACTTTAGTGGATATTCTGTTTATTTTTAAACGCAAAAACAAACGCCAAGCTGGCCAACAAGATAATCATACAAATATAGACATCTGCAGTAAAAATTAAGCCCACTTTATTGACAAAGTATCCAGCAATAATCGCAGGTATACTAAAGGCCAAATAACTTTCAACAAAAAATGCGGCCATTAAACCTGCACGTTGTTCAGGTAAAGCTAAGGGCATAACAGCACGAATAGCACCCATAAAACCTGTACCAAAGCCAATCCCAGTCACCACAGCACCAATAAACAATAAGATTGGTTGCACCAGATGAATGCCAAGCAAAATAACACTTGAGCCCGAGACAATCGTAATTGCAGCAGTGATTAAAATTTTAAATGTGTGTGCATTGCGCAGGGTTAAAATTCCAAGTGCGCCTGAAACTGATAGGGTAATAAACATCATGCCATTCAGCCATGCCGATTGCACATGGAAAGCTTGAGCCAGCAATGAAGGCATTAACGAGAGGAAGAACCCACTGACCATCCATAACGAGATATTAATTGGACTTACGATCAAGAGTGCTTTTCGGGTTTGTACTGGAACAGTCAGTTGCGGTTTTAATGATGCCAAAGCACCCACACGTTTAGTTGCGGTTTCAGGGCTAAAAATTGCGATAAATGTGGCAGATACAAACAGAAAAATGAGTATTTCAAAAATAAGTGTTAATGGAACAGTCGAAAACTCTAAAACAATGCAGGTCATTAGCATACCCGCAGCCATACCAAGCATTGGAGAAATACTATTAATTAAAGAACCCTGTGTTTTACTCAGATCAAGCAAAGCTGCTCCAAACGTAGATGCGGCTAAAGCCGTGGCAATACCTTGCAAACCTCGTGCGATAAACAGCATTTCGATATTGGATGCAAACAAGAAAAAGCCCATGGACATAATTTCTAAAATCAAAGCCACAAAAATAACCGGCTTACGTCCAATATAATCAGACAATGATCCTGCCACCAATAAGGTTAATAGCAATGCAAACGCATAGGTGGCAAAGATAAGCGTTAATAAAACAGGAGAAAAATGGAAGTGTTGTTGATACAAGCGATATAACGGTGTTGGTGCGCTTGAGGCTGCCAAAAAGGCCATTAGGGTAAAAGTATGTGTGTACAGTGCAGCATTATGGCTTAATTTATAGGAAGTCACTTGACGATTAAAATTAGAGTTGCGCATAATCAACATGTACATAAAAGCTATTAATTAGCTTTTATACCGTATTTTGGATTAAACACAAAGGTTTAGCTAAGATGATTTTTGATTAAAGCTGTTCTTCAATCATTAACCCATTGATAGATTTTCATTTATAGATTTGTAGTGATTTGCTGATGACGAAAGTGATTACAGGTTTGCGTCCCGGTGGACGCAGTGCACGAATACAAGCCGCAGTTCATAATGCGGTGCAAACATTACAGCAGAATGTAGCTGTGGCAGATTTGACGATTCCGATGATTGCTGAATATGCAGGAGTCACCCCCTCTACGATCTATCGACGGTGGGGAGATTTATCTCAACTGCTTGCAGATGTTGCCTTTAATATTTTACATCCAGACAGTGTACCTGCGGATCTTGGTAGTTTTAAGCAAGACTTATATGCATGGATGGAGCAATATTTTGAGGAATATGCCTCACCCGTTGGGCGTACAATCTTAAGCGATATTGTGGCGGAAAATGATTCGCCAACCTCTGGTAAGTGTTATGACTTTTTGATTCAACAGTTAGACATTATTCAGCAACGTGCCCAGCAAAGAAATGAAACAAGCATCGATAATCAACTGATTATTGAAATTGTGATTGCACCCATGTTGCATCGGATTCTATTTACCGAACAAGAATCGAGTTTGGACTATATTCACCATTTATTAGCACGTTTGTTTAATTTTGCGGATGTCTTTAAAAACACGACATCCGATTTTGGGTAGTAAACAGGTGCAATCATTTCGGCTTTGAGAAAAACTTAAAGCGCGCCTCGAATCAATGGATAGACATTATCGAGTAGAATTTTCTGTGCCGTTGCACTGGGGTGGATTAAGTCTTTTTGCATCAAACTTTTATTGCCTGCAATTCCATTCATAAAAAACGGATGCATTTTAACTTTGTATTGTTGGCTTAGGGTTTGATAATTTTTCTCAAAAGCTTGGCTATAAGCTGCACCATAATTCGGTGGAATTTTCATTCCCAATAAAATGACCGTGGCTTGGCTTTTCTGACTTTGTTGAATTAATTGCGCAAGATTTTTCTGAATCATTTGTGGCGGTTGTCCACGTAAACCATCATTGCCACCCAACTCAATCACCACGATATCAGGTTTATGGCTTTGTAATAGTTTTGGAAAACGCGCCAACGCACCACTGGTGGTTTCACCACTTACACTGGCATTGACCACATTATGTTGTTTGGGAAATTGTTGGTTTAAGCGTTGCTGTAGCAAGAAAACCCAGCCTTGTTGTGGGTTAATACCATAACCCGCACTTAAGCTATCACCTAAAATCATGATCGTTTTTGCAAAACTACTAACGGGCAACAGACAGATTATGCTAAAAAATAAACAATGAATTAGGTTTTTCATCATTTTCAAATTTAACAATTTTTTGATTTGCATATAAGGTACTTTATGATGTCTAAGGTTCAGGATGATTCAACTTCTCCCATCATGCCACAAGTGATAATTTCTGCACAGCAACTTACACAAAAGATAGAATTACCTCATCAAACGCTTACAATTTTTGAAAATCTAAATCTTAATATTTATACAGGTGAACAGGTCGCGATTACTGGACGTTCTGGTTCCGGAAAATCAACTTTATTGGGTATCCTTGCTACTCTCGATCAAGCCAGTGCAGGTCAACTCAGTGTTTGTGGTGAATCAATTGAGCATTTAAATGAAGAACAACGTGCGTTGATTCGACTTCAATATATTGGTTTTGTATTTCAATCTTTCCAGTTACTGCCACATCTTTCTGCCTTAGAAAATGTGATGTTACCATTACGTTTACAGAAGAATTTTAATTATGCACACGCAGAACAAAAATCTTTAAGTTTATTGGCCAAAGTTGGTTTAGAACGACAAAGCCAACAAACCCCGAAAGTATTGTCTGGTGGGGAGCAACAACGGGTTGCCATTGCACGAGCTTTAATTTCTGACCCCAAAATTATTTTTGCTGACGAACCTACAGGCAATTTAGATGAACATACTGCATTTGAAATTGAACAACTCTTATTTGATTTAAATAAAGAACTCGGTACAACTTTAGTGCTTGTCACTCACGATTCGCAATTGGCAGCACAGTGCCAACGTCATTATGAATTAAAAGATGGTCAATTGATTGAACATGCTCAAACGCCTCAATCGAATGAGGTGGTGTAATGTTGACCTTGTTTAAACCCTTATTTAGGCAAAGTTTTGCCAGTTCAGGCATATATTTGCTGATTATTGCATTGAGTTTAGCCATTAGTGCGACTACTGCATTAAAGTTTAGCAATGATCAAGTCAAACAAGCAGTGACCTTACAAGCTGCCAAAATGCAAGCTGCAGATTTACAACTTAGTGATACAGATCCAATTGACCAACAATGGATCAAACAGGCTGATGATTTAAAATTAAAACAGTCCCATGTCACCATTTTTGGTTCAATGGCCTCTACACAGGATCAGTTTGTTATGGTCAATGTGAAAGCCATTGACACAGCATTTCCCTTACGTGGTGAATTAAGGATTGCGCCAAAACAAGCCTTACAAAGTGGCGGGGTTTGGCTAAGCAAACGCGCACAAGAATTATTAAAATTAAACCTAGGCGATAGCGTTCAAATTGCCAATGGTCAGTTTAAAGTTACTGGCATCATTGAACATGATTCAAATCAAGAATTAGGCTTTTCTGCCTTTTCGCCAACCGTGATTATCTCTCAAGCAGATGTTGCAAAAACGGGTGCAATTCAAGTTGGAAGTCGGATTGAATATCGTTTGTTGATGGCAGGGGATGCGGAGTCGATTGCAACATATCAGCAATTTTTTAAGACATTTAAAGCGCAAGAAAAGCAAAATGTGAATCCAAAGATTGCACAAAATTCGGATGCAGATTCAGCTTTAAGTGCATCAAGTGCCAATACATTGACTGAAAACACATTGACTGAAAAGCAGCCAACAACACACTCACAAACAGATCAATCCATACAAGATCAACAAAATGCGGATAATGAATTAGATGCACAAAGTAATTTAAGACTACGTAATGCAGATGAGGGCAATTCACGCTTACTTAAACCAATTGAAAACCTCGATACTTTCTTACAATTGGCCAATATTCTGACGATTCTTTTATGTGGTTTAGCCATCGCTTTAACCAGTCAGCGTTACGTACAGCAGAACCAAGATCATATTGCACTGATGCGTTGTATGGGGGCAACGAAACGGCAGATTTTTCAAACCTATCTCGGGTTGCTGAGTGTTGTTATTTTAATCGCCATTATCATTGGCAGTATTTTAGGACTGATTTTAGGTTATTCGTTGTTGCAATTGATGTTGCAGATGATTCCGAACCTAGAATTGCAATTTTCAATGTTGCAGATACTGGTTGGTCCTTTGCCTATTGCAATTTTTACCAGTGCGATTGTATTGATTGGATTTATTTTACCGAGCTTGTGGCAACTGTTAAATACACCGCCTATTCGGGTGATACGCCAACAAGAAAAGTCGGCACGTTCAATGTTGTGGATGATGGCTACAGGTTTAGTCAGCTTGATTATTTTTAGTTTGGTCTTGACCGAAAATCTGATACTTACTGCGTTGGTAATGGGTGCAGTCATTGTGTTAACAGCTTTGTTATATGCAGTGGTTTGGATGATTTTAAAGACTTTAAAATCAATGAAAAATAGGCTCTCAGCCTATATCCGAACCCCTTCGCAAACCGCTTTACAAATTACCGCTTTGGCATTGGGTTTAAGTCTGATCACGGTACTTGCTGTATTGAGAACTGATTTATTAGAGCGTTGGCAGCAACAATTGCCTGAAGGAACGCCTAACCAGTTTATTTATGGTCTACCACCATTTGAACTGGAGGCTTTTAAACAACAATTGGCACAGCAACACTGGAAAAGCACACCGTTATATCCCAATGTCAAAGGGCGCTTATTGGCAAAAAATGGTCAAGCTTTTCCTGCCCAATTGGTAAAAACCAATAATTCTTTACGTCGTGAGTTAAATCTCACCCAAGCAGATCATTATCCACAAGACAATATTATTGTTGCTGGAGATGCCCAATTAACTCAAATTGGGCAGGTGTCTGTAGAGGCCAAATTGGCTGAAGAATTGGGCATTAAAATTGGCGATCGTTTAACTTTTAGTTTGCCTGAGGGAAATTTGGACGCGCAAGTTGTGAATTTGCGTACCGTGGAATGGCAAAGCTTTAGTCCAAACTTTTTCTTTATTTTTACTCCAAAGACGTTGGATGAAAACGCAGGCAGCTACTTAGGGAGTTTTTATGTGCCACCGAGTGAAAAAATCAAGATGGTCAATCTAATTCAACAATTCTCCAATACGGTCTTTATTGACGTCTCTTTAATTTTTGATGAAATTAAAAACTTGGTTTCTGTGTTGGTTAAAATCATTACAGTTTTGGCGGTGTTGGTGAGTTTATCTGGCTTTTTAGTGTTGATTGCGTGTATCAATTTGCTGATGGATGAACGAAAAAAAGAAGTGGCATTGTTACGTTCTTTTGGTAGTTCAAAGCGTCAGTTAAAAAATATGATGAGTTTTGAAATCGGCTTTATTGGATTATTGGCGGGAGTCGTTTCCTGTTTCTTTGCGGAGGTGATTAGTGCCGTTGCCAGTTATCGTATGGAAATGGTGGTGCAATTACATTGGGAAATTTGGCTGATTTTACCAATTTCGATGGCAGTGTTGTGCGCATTGATTGGGCGTTACCGATTGAGCTATTTATCCGAAATCCCACCATTACAAAGTCTAAGAGAGTTGAATTAAACCGCTTTGTTTAAGTGGTTTTATCTGGCTGTTTAATTTCAGTTGAGTCTTTAAAAGACTGCCCCAGTGAAGACAGTAAATTAAAAAATGGCGACCTATAGGCCGCCATTTTTTATGCTTCTTGAATTGAGTGTACTCTGCAATGTTTTATTACGGCATAGACAAGCTATTTTAGAGATTAAAAGTTTAATTGCTCACGCATTTGTGCAATGGCTTGTTGCCAAAGTGGGCTAAGTGGTCCAACGAGATGCTGGCAATAGAGATAAACCGCATAGGTTGCTGCAATCCCTAAAATCACAATGACAATATTGGCAGCTTTACCCATTTTGGCACGTTGTGTTGCATACCAAGCCAAAGCCATGACCGCACCCATTAACATCCCACCGATATGGGCAGCATTGTTAATTCCAGAGGCTAAAAAGCCAAAAGCTAAGTTGATCGCAAGTACGGTTAAAAGTGATCTTTTATCTAAAATGAATCTTTGATTCGGGGTAGGTGGGAACAACGACAGGAGTGTCAGTGCACCACCAAGTCCCATCACAGCACCCGATGCACCTGCAGATACATGAGGAAAGAGTTTTTGATCAAAATTTTGCAGCAGTTCGTAGCTATTTCGAATATCCAAATAACCACTTAATAAACATCCCATGAGTCCAGCAAGGATATAAAGTCCAAGGAAATAAAACTTTCCTAAAGTTTTTTCAGCAACATCACCAAAAATATACAGTGCCCACATGTTCATCATTAGATGCAGGATACCGAAGTGAAAAAACATACTGCTGAATAAGCGATATGGTTCCTCTAAGAAGGTTAAAGGTGCATAATCAGCACCCCAACGCAACGCGTCCAACGTTGTCGGGTCAGTAATATTGACACCTGATAAGACTTGGATGGCAAATAAACCGACATTGATGACAATCAGCAATAAGGTTATTTTACCAATAGAATTGGGTTGGCTATAAGTTGAAAGATCTTGATATTTAGACATGCTATTGCTTAGCTTTTTATAGATAGATTCAGCTTAACATGAAACGTCAGAATTTTCGGAGTAAGCGGCTGACATGAAAGCTTTTATTGTTCGTGCTTTGTTAATTGTGGTCAGTATTTTGATCATGATTCAGCTATGGATTTTCTCAAGTTTAATTTATTGGCGTACTCATGATGTAGAAACCACCATGTTTATGCGTTGGACATATCTGTCTGATTTTGAGCCGATTCAACATCAATGGCGCGACTATGACAAGATCAGTGATAACTTTAAACATGCAATTGTCGCAGCTGAAGATGCCAAATTTCTCGATCATCATGGTTTCGACTGGGATGGTATTGAAAATGCACTACAACGTAATCTAAAAAAAGACAAAGTAGTCGCTGGTGGTTCAACGATTTCTCAACAATTGGCTAAAAATTTATTCTTCTATAATCGTCGCTCATTTATCCGCAAAGGTCAGGAAGCGATTGCCACCACCATGATGGAGCGGATGTGGACTAAACAGCGCATTTTAGAAGTCTATATGAACTCTGTTGAATTTGGTGATCATATCTATGGTGTTGAAGCTGCATCACAACATTACTTTTCTAAGAGTGCGGCAAGTTTAAGTCGTGAGCAGGCCGCATTTTTAGCGGTGATTTTAACCAATCCGAAGTATTATCAAAAAAATCGTGATGATTCTAAGCTTCAATACCGTAAGCGTTTGGTTTTGAAGTATATGCGTTATACCCGTATTCCAGATTGACACTAAATAAATGAATTTAAAAAAGCACAAATTGATGTGCTTTTTTTATGAAGCGATGCTTTTTTTATGAAATTGTCACAAATTTGAAGCATACTAGAATTAAGACATTTTTTTTGATGCAGGTTTATTGCATGAATACCGCAGTGACGACAACAACGCCTACAGAATATTCTTATAATGAACGATATATAAATCGTGAGCTTTCAATTTTAGATTTCCATTTACGTGTTTTAGAGCAAGCCGTTGATCCTTTACACCCCTTGCTTGAACGTATGAATTTCTTGTTGATCTTTTCTCGTAATATGGATGAATTTTTTGAAATCCGTGTTGCAGGAATGATGGAGCAATTAACTTTAGGGAATGAAAGTCGTTCACCAGATGGTTTGACGCCAAAACAAGTTTTAGATCAAATCTCTAAAACGGCACATGAAGCGATTGAGCGTCAGTACCGTATTCTTAATGAAGAAATTTTTCCTAAGTTACGTGAAGAAGACATTTGTTTTTTACGTCGTGGCGAGTTAACGCCTGCACAATCTGTGTGGATTAAAAAATATTTCCAAGAACAAGTTGCACCAGTACTTACCCCAATTAGCCTTGATCCTGCACATCCATTCCCACGACTGGTCAATAAAAGCTTAAACTTTATTGTGACTCTAGAAGGGAAAGACGCATTTGGTCGACAAATTGATTTAGCAGTTGTACCAGCACCACGTTCGCTTCCTCGTGTAGTGCGTTTACCTGATGAGCTTACAGGCGGTAAAGAACATTTTGTGATGTTGTCTGCGATTATTCATGAGCATGTATCGGATTTGTTCCCTGGGATGACAGCTACAGGTTGTTATCAGTTCCGTGTCACACGTAATGCGGATTTGGCGCTGAATGAAGATGTAGAAGACTTAGCCAAAGCATTGAAAGGCGAATTGAGTTCACGTCGTTTTGGCCGTGCAGTACGTTTAGAAGTGACAGAAAACTGTCCAAAGCATATTTATGAATATTTGCTTGAAGAATTTGATCTAGAACAAGAACAACTTTATAAAGTGGATGGGCCAGTAAATCTGGCACGTCTTGTGTCAAATTTTAAACGTCCACATATGCGTTATGATTCGCATGTACCCGCGATTCCAAAAGTATTGAAAAAGTCTGAAAATATTTTTTCAGCAATGCAAAAACAAGACATTCTCTTACACCATCCATTTGAATCATTTGCACCAGTTATTAACTTGTTGCGTGAAGCTGCACGTGATCCCCAAGTGCTAGCGATCAAACAAACCTTATATCGTAGTGGTGCTGACTCTGAAATTGTTCAGGTACTTGCAGAAGCGGCACGTAATGGTAAAGAAGTCACTGCTGTGATTGAGTTACGGGCGCGTTTTGATGAAGAATCGAATATCGCCGTTGCCAATGTATTACAAGAAGCAGGCGCTGTTGTAGTTTATGGCATCGTGGGCTATAAAACGCATGCCAAAATGATCTTGGTGGTACGCCGTGAAAATAATAAGTTAGTACGTTATGTGCATTTGGGTACGGGTAACTACCATGCAACAAATGCTCGTATCTATACTGATTATGGTTTGCTCACTACAGATAAAGAGCTCTGCGAAGATGTACATCGTATTTTCCAAGAATTGACTGGTATGGGGAAAATGGCAAAGTTGAAAAAACTGTTACATGCGCCGTTTACTCTACATGCTCAGTTAATTGCTTTTATTGATGATGAAATTGCCAATGCCAAAGCGGGCAAGCCTGCACAAATTATTGTTAAAGTTAACGCGTTAACTGAAGTTCAATTGATCAATAAATTATATGAAGCTTCGCAAGCAGGGGTACAAATTGATCTGATTATTCGCTCAATTTGCTGTTTACGTCCTGGGTTACCAAATCTGTCTGAAAATATTCGAGTTCGTTCAATTGTCGGGCGTTTCTTAGAACATACCCGTGTTTATTATTTCGGAAATAATGGCAATCCACGTATTTACTGTTCAAGTGCAGACTGGATGGATCGTAATTTATTTAATCGTGTAGAAGTGTGTTTCCCGATCGAAGATCCAGCATTAAAAAAACGCATTTATCAGCAAGGTTTAGTCAATTACTTAAAAGACAATATCCGCGCTTGGCTGTTGCAAGGCGATGGGACTTGGACTCGTGTGAAACCTAAAGAAGGTGAGGCAATTTACAATGCTCAACAAAATTTGCTTGAGCATTTTGTAAATGGTTAAGCCAAGATAATTTGATTGTCTTAAGCCCGATTAAAATTAATCGGGCTTTTTTGTATCAGTCAATCGGATTTTAATGAAATTGAATGACTTGGTTGCTATAGATTTAAGTTTTTTAAATCAGAAACTAACGCTTCTAATAAAGCATTGAAGTTCTTAAATACTAGGATGATTTAAACTGTTGTGGTTTTAAACTCGATAAAACAGCAGGTAATGCAATTAAATAAATCATCGCGACAACCAACCATATAGCGCCAGTCCATCGTGTTTGGAAATGAAAGTAAAGTGTAGAAAACAACAATGGGGCAATAATCGAGGCCAGACTTATGGTTGATGTGATAACACCTTGAAATTGTCCTTGCTGCGCGGTTGGGATTTTTTGTGAAACAACAGCTTGTAGCGCAGGTGCGCCGATGCTTCCTAGGGCAAAGATCGGCATGATTGCAAAAATGATCCAAGCATTTTGGGTAAAAGCCATGATGATTAATGCCATACATATACATGCCATACCGATCAGCAAAGTATTTCTTTCACCAAAATATCGGACGGCATGTTGCGGTATAAATGACTGAACCAGTACTTGGCATAAACCAAAAGTGCCTAAAGAAAGACCAACCCAAAATGTATTCCATTTAAAGGTATCGTGTCCCCAAAGTGCCCAGCAGACACCATAAGCTTCACCGCAGGCGCTAAACAGAAAAAATATCAGCAAAATCGGCAATATACCTTTTTGAGCAAGGATAAAACCAAAACTTTTCAAGGGATTTATTTTTAAACTCGAACGTTGTGAAATAGAAGCTTGAGGGGGGACTAGGAGTGGATTGTAGCTTCGGGATTCAGGGAGTAGCCAGAATGCGATAAGCAAGTTAACGGTTGTTAAAATTGCCGCAACAAAAAAAGGTAGCCGTAACCAATATCCGCCCAATAATCCACCGAGTATAGGACCGAGAATAAATCCAATACCAAACATGGCGTTCATTAAACCGAAGTATTTTGCTCGATTTTCTTCTGACGTGGTATCAACGATATAGGCTGAAGCCACGGGCATATTGGCACTACTTATTCCAGCAATGATCCGTCCAATGAACAGCAAGATAAGAGAGGGTGAGCAAGCAAGAAACAAATAGTTGATTGCAGAACCCGCAAGTGAAATCAGCAGAACAGGTCTTCGACCGATACGGTCACTCAAAGCACCTAAGATCGGGGAGAAAATAAATTGCATAAGCGCATACAGGCTTAGGAAAACCCCCATTAACAAGGCAACATTATGCTGATGGCTCAGGTCTTTCAGTAGTGAGGGAAGCAGAGGGAATACGATGCCAATGCCAATTGCATCTAAGACAATCGTTGAAAAAATAATATATAAAGGTCGGTTCATACGCGTCCTATCGAAAATTCAGGCACAGAAAACTGTGGAAACCTGTTAACGATGCTTGAAAGATTCAAGCCCTATGGAACGCTGACCAATGCGAAGAATTGGATATGTGTCGACGAGATGGATGCATGCTTTTAAAAAACAAGCTGAGGATAGGTCGATTTTTCGCGATTTTTATCGTAACAATACATACAAAAATAAGCGAGTATTTTGTACTGCTCAAATATTATCATTCTTGATCTAGTAAAAACAAGATCGTTGTAATTTTGCTTATGCTGATGTGATCTATAGTCTTTTTAGACATTTCAATAAAAAAGGAGTCAATCATGACTCCTTTTTAGTATCGGAAAATTAACGTAAATTTGGCGTGATTTTTTGAAGAATTTGTACCAACACATCAAATTCACTTTGTAGCGGTGTACTTTTACGTGTAACTAAAGCCAAAGTGCGTGATGGTGCATTCTCAATAGGTTTAACCACAATCTGATCATTGTTTTTCAGCATATGTGCATGAATTGCAATCTCAGGAAGCAGTGTATAGCCTAAGTTTGAACTGACCATTTCCACTAAAGTTGGCAATGAGCTCGCTTTTAAACGGTGATCATTTTTACGCTCACCGATTGGGCAAACACTTAAGGTATGATCACGTAGGCAATGACCTTCTTCAAGGAGCATGAGATGAGAAAGATCTAAATCATCTAAGCTTCTTGCATTCATCGCATTTTGATCTGCTTTATTGCAGACTAAGAATAAATCTTCTTTCGCAATTTCAGCAACTTTCAAACCACGTGTGTCGAATGGTAAAGCCAGCATGATCACATCTAGATTGCCATGCTCAAGTTTTTCAACAATTTTTTCACTTTGTGCTTCATGCAGATGCAACTGAATTTTTGGAAGTTGTTTATGCACTTCTTCCAAAAGCTGCGACAAAATGAAAGGGGCGATGGTTGGAATAATCCCTAAATGCAAATCACCAGTTAACGGTTCACTCATTTCTCGACTTAACCGCATCAAGTCCTGAGCATCGGCGAGTAGAACACGGGCTCGGGCAACAACTTGCTCACCTAGAGGAGTTAAACGTACGTTTTGGCGATCACGTTCTACGAGTACGCCACCCAATAAACGTTCTAACTCCATGATTCCACCAGATAAAGTAGATTGAGTTACAAACGAACGGCGCGCTGCTTCAGTGAAGTGCAGCGTCTCAGACAGTGTCACTAAATATGACAACTGTCTTAGGGATGGTAATGCAGCCATAGTGTCCTAATGCTTATGATTTAAAATGATGTGCAAATAACCCGCTAAGTTGAGGAACAAAATGCGGTGGGATATCATGCCCCATTCCCTCAATTAATTCAAATTTAGCGCCTGAAATTGCTTTAGCAACTGCCTTACCATGACTTGGAGGTAGTAACCGATCTTTAGAGCCATGTAACACTAAAGTTGGCTTTTTGATCTGCTTATCCAATTTAAGTAAGGAACCTGTACATAATATTGCTAAAAACTGTTGAAGTACACCCGCTGGGTGATAACTACGACGATATAATTTACGTGCAGTTTGAATTGCTTCAACTTGGTTGATATAACCAGGTGAACCAATCATATGAAAAACCTTCAAGGAATGATTCACAATTCCTTCTTCATCACGTGATTCAGGTTTACCAATGAGACTAAAGAGTTGTTTTGGAAATGGTGGAGGTAGCAAAGGTTGATTATTACTGGTAAAGAGTAAGCCGACTTTATCAATTTTCTCAGGATATTTTGCAGCTAAAATTTGAGAAATCATACCACCCATTGAAGCACCCAAAATATGTGGTTTTTCAATGCCTAAACGATCAATCAATAATGCAACATCATCCGCCATATCAAATAAGTTATAAGGCGCGCCGTCATTTGGTAAGCCCAAAGCAAAGCGACCCATCAGCTTATAAGAGTTTAAACGTGGACCTTGGTGGCGAATTTTTGAAGATAAGCCAATATCACGATTATCAAAGCGAATCACATGAAAGCCTTGATCAATCAGTGATTTACAAAAAAAATCAGGCCAAAATAACATTTGCGCACCCAAACCCATAATCAACAGAATGGTCGGGTGTTGTGGATTCCCTCCAGTTTCAACATGAAGTTGAATACCATTACCTAAATCGACTTTGGTTTCATTCATGAACGAGGCATAAGGTGAAACTTGAAATTGAAGTGCGCTATTCATTGTTATTTTCCTAAGCAAGGATATTCTTTGATTAAAAAATATCCTTGCTATTAAAACCTTAAACGGATGCAGGAATCAAGTCTGGAACCAGTTTTGTTAATGTTAAACGCTGTTTTCCAGCAGTTGCACCTAACAATACAAAACCACGTAAGGTACCTTCAGCATCTGTTGCTTTAGATAACATTCCATCTTCAAACTCTTCATTCTCCCATATAACATCTACATCAATTGGAGCAGGAAGTACAGTCAAAGGTGCAGCTGGGGTTTTCACCGCGACTGGCATTGCAGGGTAGTGTACCGTGGTGGTTTGTCCACTCAAGGTTTTGGCTAATGCACGCGCTTGTTGCATGATTGGCATGACAAATGGCAAGAGTGTTCCATTCACTTCGGCACAGTCACCGATGGCAAAAATATCTGCTTGACTGGTTTCGAGCAAGGTATTGGTAATGACACCACGACTGGTGTTGATTTCCGTAGCTTTAGCCAAGGCAATATTAGGTTGTAAGCCAATTGCAGAAAGCACAACATCCGCGAGCAAGGACTGACCACTGGCCAATGAAACGATATAACCACGCTCAGATTTAGAAACTTTTTCTACAGTGGTACCCAAGGCAAATTTAATTCCTGATTGTTCAAGATTGTCTTTAAATGCTTGAGCAACATGATTAGGCAATAAACGCCCTAAAGGTTGTGGTGCTAAGTCGATCACCGTAACCTGATGCCCAGTATTTTGTAAGTCATTGGCAAATTCACAACCAATTAAGCCCGCGCCTAAAATCACCACACGTTTGTTGCCACATTCACCCGTGCTGCAATTGTCTAAAGTTTCACGGAATGCACGATAGTCAATTAGTGAGTTAACCACATGAATATCATCACTCCCATCACCAGCAATCGCTAATCGAATCGGATTTGCGCCCACGGCAAGAATAAGTTTTGAGTAGCCTTGAGTTGAAGATTGTCCATCTTTTTCAAGGGTTAATTCATGTTTCTCTACATCAATATTTTTAACCCATGTCTCTTTTTCAATCCGCATGTTCAGTTGGGTGCTCATCTTTTCAGCATCGCCTAAACCAATTTGTTCAGGTGCTTTTTTCCCAACCAATGCATTAGATAGGGTAGGTTTTGCATAATTCACCGCATCATCTGCGCAAATCATCACCAATTCCTGTTCGGTGTTTAACTTACGAAATTCTCTTGCAAGGGTATAACCCGCCATGCCAGAACCTATGATGATGATCGGTTGCATATCTTTCTCCATACCTGTTTCAAATTTAGAGGTGAATTGAATAATTTTGTATTGTTGAAAATAAATGTAAAAAAGACCATGTAAACATGGTCTTTACGCAATATCTTAGATTTCTACCATTTCAAAGTCTGCTTTAGAAACACCGCAGTCTGGGCATGTCCAGTCATCAGGAATGTCTTCCCACTTGGTACCTGCTGCGATGCCATCTTGTGGCCAACCTTCTGCTTCGTCATAAATCCAACCACAAACGATGCATTGATATTTCTTCATCTGATTCTCCGATATCTGACAGATGCATTGTTTTTTCTGTCAGTAAAATTCCTTCTGCTGCTTGACTCAAATAATATGCAAATAAAATGTGTACATATTCCTCTAAATTCTTACGCAGTTCTATATCTAAAGTAAAGTAAATATCGGAGTTTATCTAACTAATCTCAAAGCTGAATGGCAGCTCAGGACAAAAGCGATGTTTATTATGCCAACTTTGTCAGACAATTTTAATTACAATCCTGTCATAACAAGGGTTGAGCGCTGATATAAAAGTTTAAAAATATTTGAATTTAGACAAAGGTCTAGATGAATATTTTAGGCAAAAATATTAAGCTAAAATTAGCTCATTCTATAGCCATCATTTTGTGTGAAAATGGACTTAATAAATTCAACAGCTTAGCGGACCATAATATTGAATAGGTAGCGAGCTGCTGTCAATTTTGGCTAATAAACGTTAAAATTCACGTATTATTTATCTTTTTTTAAATCTCCCCCATGATGAACATGTCTACTGCTTTGTGGTCAAGTATTCGTACTGTCCAAAACTTCCCAAAACCAGGTATTTGTTTTTATGATTTAACCCCATTGTTTATGAACAATCTTGTGGAGTTAACCGATGCATTGATTGCGAGTATTCCTGTAGAGCAATTGGATGCAGTGGATAGTTTTGTTGCAGTTGAGGCACGAGGTTTTGTTTTAGCCAGCTTATTGGCACAACGTACCGGCAAAGGCTTATTGTTGGTTCGTAAAGCAGGTAAGTTGCCACCTCCAGTGGTTGGTGTGGGCTATAGCTTAGAATATGGTTTAGATCGCTTGGAAATGTCAGCGGATATCGCAGCACAAAAAGTGATTATTGTAGATGATGTCTTGGCTACAGGCGGTACTTTAAAAGCAGTCCATCAATTGATGTATAAATGCCAACATACGGTATTGGGTGCAAGTATTTTTCTTGACCTACCTGATTTACATCAAGATCTTGGTTTAAAGGTTTGGTCAGTGCTCGATGAGCATTCCAAGCCAGTTGGAAAAGCGGTTGCTTAAAGACAAAATAACAATTTAAGTTTTCGGGCTGCATTCTTGTGATTGAATACTTAAATCATTTGTTTGTCTGTCTCGACGTGAAAAAAGCCTTGTAAATACAAGGCTTTTTTAGTTGGAGAGCAACGAACTGTACTTTGATGATTTTATTTCAAGCAATAAAGGTTTGTTCCATATATTCAATTAAATGATTTAAATTTTCAGGTTGGACTAAACGATGGTGTCCACCTTCAACAGCTTCAATCTGCATATATGACTCTAGTTGTTCAAGCACTTTATACATATCTAAAACCTCATCACCCAGTTCCAGATAAGCAATTTGTGGAATGTCATGGTCTAAATCATGTTCATCAATCGCTGCATAGTCTTCACGGAAATCTGGATTTAAGCTTGGATTAGCAAGGATTGCAGGAATTCGATGTTGCTGTGACATTTTTAATGCCCAATACCCACCTAAACTATGACCTACCAGTAAATCAGGTTTAATCTTTTCGATAATATCGTGATAAAAACACTCAACCGTTTTGTAGTTAAGATTACGATAATCCACGTTAATACAATATTTTTTTTCAGCATTTATGGCATGGAATTTTGTCGATTCTTTAGATGAATCTAGTCCATGTAAAAATAAGATTTTAGAATGAATACTCTTCATTGTTATCGTTTTCATATGGTCTTTCTTTATTGAGCAAAGGTAGAAATTGAACAAAGCTAGAAAAAGTTATCAATGGATTTAAAATTTTCCATTTAACTATTTTTATATTCAAATATTCTACTTAGCTGCACTTTTTTAAAAACTTAGATTTTGGTCTAAGAGTGTTGTGTAACAGATCAACATGCTTGTTATTTATTGTTTAACATATTGAATGTTTAGGTTTAAATTTTTTAGGTGATGGATTTTTATTAACAAAAATTAATCATTCTGGGTTTTTATTGTACTAAGCTATAGATTGGATCAATAAAATAAGAGAAAGAAATGATGACTTTAAGCTATGACATTGTCATTCAAGCGAATGCACAAACAGTATGGAATATCCTGTGGGATACCCATACTTATTCCAAATGGACCCAACCGTTTTCGGAAACTTCGCAGATGCAGTCTGACTGGAAAATTGGCGGGGAAACCTTATTTCAGGATGCCAGTGGCAATGGTATGGTCGCCACCATTGTAGAGTTGGAGCAGTTTAAAAAAGTGGTATTTAAACATTTGGGTGTTTTGAAAAATGGTGTTTTAGATTCAACAAGTGCAGATGTTCAAAGTTGGAGTGGCTCTTTAGAAAAATATTTCTTAAATGAACAGGGTGAAACAACCGCATTATCTGCTGAAATAGAAACCTCTGAGGAATATAAGGACATGATGGATCGTGCTTTCCAGCAAGGGTTTGCTATAGTCAAATCATTGGCTGAACAAGACCATTGAGAAACTTAGCACTTTCATTATTGTTTAATGGCATTGAATAATCAGTGGTTGTTCAATAGAAAATGATTTTGCCACACCATTTTCATTACGCGGTTGGAAGCGAATTTTTTCTAGTAAAGGTTGCAGTATCGATTTCATTTGTTCGTGAATTAAAGGGGTGTAACGGATATTTAGGATTTGCCCTTGTGCATCTACCAAAAATTTTGCTGAGAGCGAGATATTACCTTGTTGATCAAATTTAATTTTATTCTGAGAGGGTATCTTACTTTGGTCACAAAAGGGTTCTAAAGCGCTTTGTACTTGTGAAAATTTGGGTTTTATGGCGTATTGGACGCGGGCTGGAAATTTAATAAACAGAATGTACTTTCCATAATAATATTTTATTTTTGCGATGTTTTGTTCATCAACATTGAGGGTTTTATTTTTAAAATCATTACTGACTTGCGGTAATTGATCTAGAGTGAGTTTTTTTGCCAGTTCTAAAGCCCTTAAATTGAGTGCTTTTTGAGTGGGGTGTGGATTCATTAATTTGACTAGGCTTTGTAAACTGGTTCGATTTGGAACGATTTCTAATTGCCAAATATAATCTTGATTATTGAGATTGGTGCTTTCAATTTTTATAGGAAGATCTTTTTGAGTATTGCTCATAACAACGATTTGCTCGGCATCAACCACAGTTGAAAACCACAAAACATTGAAAAGAATGATACTTTGGGCGAATCCTTGCCAGTATTTATTCATGATTTTTAATTTTTACATGGTTCGTAGAGTTATATTCATACGCATTATGTTGTAAATCTGCTATGCTATGCAACTTCCGTTTTTTAATATAATCGAGGCAGAGATGACGCAACATAACGCTCAATCGACTTCTGAACAACACATTTCCGAAAACGATTTAATTGCACAGCGTCATGCCAAGTTAAAGCAAATTCAAGATCACGCCAAGGAAACCGGTGTTAGCCCATGGCCAAACACATTTAAGCGTGAGCATTATGCGCAAGATCTACAAGAACAATTTGCAGATCAATCTAAAGAACAAATTGAAGCAGGCGAGCAAGTTCACGTATCTGTAGCGGGTCGTGTGATGTTGAACCGTGGTTCATTTATCGTGATTCAAGACATGACGGGCCGTATTCAATTGTATGTGCCACGTAAAGAGCTTGCACCTGAAGTTCTAGAAGCTGTGAAAAGTCTAGATCTTGGCGATATTATTGCTGTTCAAGGTTATATCGGTCGTTCTGGCAAAGGTGATTTATATGTTCATATTGAACATTTTGAATTATTGACGAAATCGCTTCGTCCACTTCCAGACAAGTTCCATGGTTTGAACGACACAGAAGTAAAATACCGTAAACGTTATTTAGACTTAATTGTGAATGAAGAAACACGTAAAACTTTTGAAATTCGTGCAAAAGTTGTGTCAGGTATTCGCAACTATCTCATCAATGAACGTTTTATGGAAGTTGAAACTCCGATGATGCATGTGATTCCAGGTGGTGCGTCAGCGCGTCCATTTGAAACACACCATAATGCATTAGATATGCCATTATTCTTGCGTATTGCACCTGAGCTTTACTTAAAACGTTTGGTTGTTGGTGGTTTTGAGCGTGTATTTGAAATTAACCGTAACTTCCGTAACGAAGGTGTTTCAACGCGTCATAACCCAGAATTCACCATGATTGAATTCTATCAAGCTTATGCTGATTACAAAGATCTCATGGCTTTGACAGAGGGGATGCTTGAAAAATTAGCAATCGACATCTTGGGTTCAACAGATGTTCCTTATGGTGAAGAAGTGTATAGCTTCAAAGGTCCATTTAAGAAAATCTCGATGTTTGATGCGATTCTTGAGCATAATCCAAATTTCACTGCTGAAAATGTTTCGGATCGTGAATTCTTGGCAACATTTATTCGTGAAGAGTTAAAAGAGCAAGTTAAACCAGGTTTTGGTTTAGGTCGACTACAAACCATCGTATTTGAAGAAACTGTTGAAACTCAATTACGTCAGCCGACATTTATCACAGAATATCCTGCGGAAACTTCGCCGTTAGCACGGCGAAATGATGATAATCCACATATCACAGACCGCTTCGAATTCTTTATCGGTGGTCGTGAGTTGGCAAATGGTTTCTCGGAATTAAATGATCCAATTGACCAAGCTGAACGCTTCCAAGCGCAAGTTGCTGAAAAAGATGCGGGCGATGATGAAGCAATGCATTTCGATGCTGACTTTATTGAAGCATTAGAATACGGTTTACCTCCTACAGCAGGTGAAGGTATTGGTATCGATCGTTTAGTGATGTTATTTGCCAATGCAGCAAGTATTCGCGATGTGATCTTATTCCCACATATGCGTCATAAAAATTAATTTATGATGTTATAAAAGATGTTGTAAAAAAAGCCACTGAATTCAGTGGCTTTTTTTACTTAGATAATCAGCGCATTTTAGAAATGAAATACGCCTAAACCATTTTTGATTTCGTCTAAAGTATCTTGAGTGATGATACGGCATTTTTCCGTACCAGTTTTTAAGATATCCATGATGTAATCTGGATCTTTTGCTAGTTCCATACGACGTTCACGGATTGGTGTAATCAACTCCTTTAACACACCTTCAAGACGTTTTTTCACAGTACCATCGCCTAAACCACCACGACGATAATGTGCTTTAAGTTCTTCAACTTCTTCTTTATTTGGATCAAAAGCATCTAAATAAGTAAAGACAATATTTCCTTCAACCTGACCTGGATCTTCAATACGCAGATGGTTTGGATCGGTATACATTGCATTGACTGCTTTTTTGATGTCTTTATCTGTTGCATCTAACACGATGGTATTGCCCAATGATTTCGACATTTTGGCTTTACCATCAAAGCCAGGTAAACGGCTCATATTGGATAAAAGCGCTTTACACTCAGGTAAAACTTCTTGTCCAATTTGACGGTTTAAACGACGAACAATTTCATTGGTCTGTTCGATCATTGGAATTTGGTCTTCACCAACTGGCACGACAGTGGCTTTAAATGCAGTAATATCGGCAGCTTGTGCAACAGGGTAGCAAAGAAAACCTGCTGGAATATCACGCTCAAAACCACGTAATTGAATTTCAGCTTTGATGGTTGGGTTACGTTCTAAACGAGAAACCGTCACAAAGTTTAAATACAACATGGTGAGTTCATTCAACGCGGGTAAGCAAGATTGAACACAGATTGTGGTTTTTGTTGGGTCAATGCCGACTGCTAAATAGTCTGTTGCTACTTCAAGAATATTACGACGAACTTTTTCAAAGTTATCCGCATTATCTGTTAAAGCCTGAGCATCTGCGAGAAGGAGGTGTTGATGATGAGAATCTTGTAAGCCTACTCGTGAGCGCAAAGAACCTACAAAATGTCCCAAATGTAGTTGTCCAGTAGGACGGTCGCCTGTCAAAATCACAGGACGATTATCTTGATTCGTCATTATCGCTTCCAAAGTCTTTGTATAGACAGTCGTGTTTTATGAATGGGCACTATTGTACGAGATAATTTATTTTAATGTCAGCGAAAAATGGTGTAGAACCAATTTTTATCAATAAATGTGAAAATCTACAAAATTTTATATAGAAAAATGAATTTTCACTTTAAAATGACAGGATAACTAAAATTTTGGATAAAAAATGGCAAGTAGTCTATTAATATTATTAGATGATATCGCAGCAGTGCTCGATGATGTTGCCGTCATGAGTAAAATGGCGGCTAAAAAAACTGCGGGTGTTTTAGGTGATGATTTAGCACTGAACGCACAACAAGTGAGTGGTGTAAGAGCAGAGCGTGAGCTTCCTGTGGTATGGGGTGTCGCGAAGGGCTCATTTATCAATAAATTAATTTTAGTGCCTTTGGCTTTGCTGATCAGTGTGGTTGCACCATGGTTGATTAACCCATTGTTGATGATTGGCGGTCTGTTTCTTTGCTATGAAGGTGTTGAAAAAGTTCTACATAGTTTGCAGCATAAAAAAGCCAAAACCGGTGAAGCTGCACAAGAGGAACTTGAACAAATCGAAACTGATTTAGCCACATTTGAAAAAGATAAAATTAAAGGCGCGATACGCACAGACTTTATTCTCTCTGCTGAAATTGTGGTGATTTCTTTAGGGACTGTTGCGGCTGCAACTTTTGGTACCAAAGTGATGGTGCTATCTGTCATCGCAATTTTAATGACCGTCGGTGTCTATGGCTTTGTCGCCATGATTGTAAAGATTGATGATTTAGGTTTGTACTTAACCCAACAAACATCAAATGTTAAACAAAGCATTGGCCGTGGTTTACTGGTATTTGCACCAAAGTTAATGAAAACATTAACGATTGTTGGAACCATTGCAATGTTCCTTGTCGGTGGGGGGATCATCACCCATGCTGTTTCAACTTTGCATCATTGGTCAGAAGAAGCCGTTGATCATATTCAACATATTCCAACCGTTGGTAGTGTTATTGGTGCATTAACACCAACGTTAATCAATTTACTGATTGGTATCGTCGCAGGCTTAGCCGTGGTATTGGTTGTTGGACTTATTCAAAAAGTTCGTAGTAAATCAACAACAGCCTAAATGCAAAGCACATCCTAAACGATAGCCAATTTAAAATAAAAAGGACCGATCTATGCGTTGGAAAGGACGTAGAGAAAGTGATAATGTCGAAGATCGCCGTGGCGGTGGGGGCGTAAAAGCAGGTGGGATTAGTATCCTGGGCTTAATCGTCGCTTTTGTTGCATGGAAGTTCTTTGGTGTTGACCCACAGCAAGCCTATCAAGCGACCAAACAGGTGACCTCGGCGGGGGCAAGTCAAAATTCTGCAGCCACAAATTTAACCCCTGAACAGCAAGAAACGGCATCTTTTGTTAAAACTGTTTTGGCAGATACCGAAGATACTTGGAAACCGATTTTCCAACAACAAGGTGTACAGTACGTTTCACCTAAGCTGGTGATGTTCAGTGGTGCGATACGATCAGGCTGTGGTACTGCTGAATCTGCAATGGGGCCATTTTATTGCCCAGCAGATCAAAAAGTGTATATCGATACCCAATTCTTTAAAGATATGCGCCAACAGATGGGCATCTCTGGGGAAAAAAATCAATCTGAGCTTTCAGCTAAAGATGAAGCGGGTGATTTTGCACAAGCTTATGTGATTGCGCATGAAGTTGGGCATCATGTACAGAATTTATTGGGAATATCGTCTCAGGTTCAACAAGCACGCCAGCGTGCCAGTGAAACTCAGGGCAATCAACTTTCAGTACGTTTAGAATTACAAGCGGACTGTTTAGCTGGGGTTTGGGCCAATCGTACACAACAACGCACGCAGTTTTTAGAACAGGGTGATATTGAAGAGGCGATGGATGCTGCTGAAAAAATTGGTGATGACTACTTGCAGAAAAAAGCACGTGGTTATGCGGTACCAGACAGCTTTACGCATGGCACCAGTCAGCAACGTATGCAATGGTTTAACATCGGTATGAACTCTGGTGATATCAATACATGTGATACCTTTAAATAGACAGCTATAGATTGTTGGGTTAAAGAAGAGAACATCATGTTCTCTTTTTTTCTCAATCAATTTTTTTTTAAGCGCTTTTTATGTTAAAAAATATAACCAGTAATCATCATATTTCAGTTTTTTTTGTACAATTATCTAGATTGTTAAATGGTCTCTTATTTTATATTTTATAAAAAAATGATTGAGTGTTTGATGTGCATTTAAATTAAAAATCTAAAACAGGTTTCGGATGGGTAACTATTTCTTTCTTCAGGTCTTTACAGTCATTTTTGCGCTTTCTATCGCGACTACAATTTTTAATAAGCGAATATTAGGTTTCCCTCAAGCCATTGGTGTTCCCATTGTTTCTGCAATTTTTGTCTTTATTTTGCAATGGGGTGCCAGCTTACTCAATGGCAATCAATTTATCTCGATTAATATTCATAATATTGAAGAAGCTGTACGGCATGTCGATTTTTATGATTTTTTAGTCAATGGTGTTATTTGCTTCATTTTGACCTCTTCAGCACTTAAATTTAAGGTTTCAGATTTAAAAGTTTATTGGAAGCCGATCAGTATCTTGGCAACAATTGCCTTACTGCTCTGTGCTGTATTTTTTGCAGGATTGGTGTTTGGTTTCCAATTCTTGATTGGCAATCCCGTTCCAATTTTAGTTTTGTTGTTACTGGGTTCTGCCTTAGGTGCGACAGATCCGATTGGGATCAAAGGTGTCCTCAGTTCAGTACGTGCGCCGCATCATCTGATTGTTAAGTTGGAAGGTGAGTCCTTATTTAACGATGCAATGTGTATCGCAGTTTTCATGACTTTATTAAATGTCCTTGAAGGAGAGCATTTTAGTTTAGCTGCAACACTACAAACTTTCTTATATGAAATTGTGGTTGCGGTGATTATTGGTTGGGCTTTTGGTCTGGGAATCTTGCGTTTATTACGTGGTAAACATGAGATGGAGTCTTTGATTCTTACCACTGCATTATTGGCATGTGGTTCTTATCTGGTTGCATTATTTGCCCATGCATCCGCTCCGATTGCCTGTGTGATCGGTGGTTTAATTGTCGGTAATAAATGGAAAGAAATTTTACAGGATCGTGAAATTCGTGAGGTCAATCATTTTTGGCATACGGTAGAAGGGATTATTAACTCTTTTCTCTTTACCTTGATTGGTCTAGAAATCTTTATTTTAGATTTAAGCACAAGTCTGATTCTTGGTGGTATTTTTGCTTTCTTTGCCTTGCATCTCTCTCGTTTTGCCGCAAATTATTTAGCTTTTGCATTTTTCCCATCATTCCGCAAAAAAAGCTATAACGGTAGTCTGGCTATTCTTTCTTGGGGAGGGGTTCGTGGGGGAATTTCACTTGCATTGATCCTTGCTGTGGCAAACGTCCCTGAGTTACGTGACTACAGTAGTATTCTAATTGGTTATACCTTTATCAGCGTATTACTTTCAGGTGTCGTCTGTGGTTTGGGTTTACCTGCAGTCATGAATGCCTTTTATTACAATCCAAATGAAGAAACCCAAGGTTTCAAAGGTTGGTATCAGCGCATGTGCAATAAAATGAACCGTAAAGGCATCAAATATATTGTGGGTGAAGATAACGAAGGGCATGAAACCATCACCATTTATAACCCAGAAGCGTTGGTTGACAAGAAAGCTGCAGATGGTGTGGCCTCCGTACATCATCCTGAAAAAGCGCAAGAAATGAAGCGATTGGAAAATCCTGGTAACTTCTAAATGCAGCGCATTAAGTCAGATGAATAGTTAAGGTGTAAAATTGAGAGGCTAAAACTTCAATATTCTTAGACGTCTATCGCAATAAAAAAGCCAGTAACAATACTGGCTTTTTTATTGGAGCTGTTATTTTGCGTTTTTGCCTAAGAAATCGAGGTAAGGTTTAATCAAAAGTTGCTCTTGTTCTAAAATCGGTAAATGTCCGACTCCTTTTAGAATGATTGGCTCTTGTGCATTTTTCAATAAGCCTTTGAGTTCAGCCGCAGCTTCAACATTGATAATTTGATCTTTATCTCCCCATGCAATCAATACCGGCTGGTCAATAGAACGTGCTGCAATGGCAAAAGAATCTGGGGTAAATAATTTAGACATGACAATCAGTTGCTCAACCAATTTGGTGGTGTTTGCCGATTGGCTAATCATCAATTTCTCTTGAGCATCTTTTAATTCTTTAGGAATAAAAGGCGGTAGACTGGTTGCAATTTTCATTAAACGATCAAAATCGCCAGGTTTGCTGACAATCATATTACGTAAAGTTGTTGGATCTTTTAAATAAGGAGTATTGGCAGATTTAAATACACCTGCACTATCAATTAAAAATAAAGATTTGGTATCAACAGGGTATTGTGCTGCGTAAAGTAAGGAAATCGAGCCACCCATCGAGTGACCAGCGACATTTAAGCCATTGTCTACTTTAATGGCTTCAGCAAAACGACGTAATTTTTCAGTGAGATTGGGCAATGAATAATCAAAATCGTTAGGAACTTTACTGTCACCTTGACCAGGAAGATCAGGAATAATCACATGGTAATAAGGCGTTAAGTAACGTGCCACACGATTCCAGTTGTCACGACTTCCAGCTAGGCCATGAACGAGCATAATGGTAGGTTTGCCAGCTGGTCCGCCTTCACTATAAGCCCAATCAATATCACCGACTTTTACACGTTTGGTTTCCATGCCCGCCCATGCCCGTTCTTGTTGAAGCACACTTTGAATGTCAATCGCTGGAGCAGCATAGCTTGTGGTCGATAAGCCTACTGTTACCACAGAACCTATTGCCAATGCCGTCGATAAAATCAGTTTGTTGAAGATTCCTTTCATCTTTGAATACTCTTGTTGTTGTATTTGAGGTACGATTTAAGATTAGATTATGTACAGTCAAATTACATTTGCCTAAAATGTTTAAAGCCTATTTTCAAAGTCAATTTAACCCCGTTTGCCAAGATGCTTATGAATATTATTTTTTATTATTTGATTGATCTAAAAAATGTCAAATCATGAACTCGCTCAGATGATTTTAAATGTCATCATACAAATTCCCCAAGGTAAAGTTGCCAGTTATGGTCAAGTTGCCAAATATGCAGGCTTACCCAAACATGCACGGTTGGTTGGGCGTGTATTAGGACAGTTACCTGAAGATCATGATATCCCTTGGTATCGAGTGGTTAATTCACAAGGGCGAATCAGCTTAAAAAAGCTGGATGAGAAGGGAATGTGTATTCAGACTGCAAAGTTATTGGCTGAGGATGTTGTGGTTATTGATGGCAAAATAAATCTAAAAAAATATCAATGGACACCCTAATTCCTCACTATAAAGATAGTGAGGAATGTTTAAAACAAAAGGTGAAAGTTATTTAATTACTAAAACAGGGATTTGTAATTCAGTTAATAAGCTTTGCGCTACGCTGCCCATAATAATTTTTTTCAGTCCGGTACGACCATGTGAACTGAGAATGACCAAATCAATTTTTAAATCCTGCACAGCTTGATTTAAAGTATGTGCAATATTTTCGCCTTCGAGTAAACGTGTTTCAACTTGCACGCCTTCTGCGGCAAATTGATCTTTTGCCACATTGATATTGGATTGAATAAATTCACGAGCACGCTCAATCAGCATATTGCTTTGACCATGCGCCAAATATTCTGATGCAATATAAGGGTCTAAAGTCATCACCTGTACAACCGTGATTTTACTGTTAAATGCTTTGGCAAATTCAACCGCATGTTTCACAACAGATAATGAGGTTTCTGAACCATCAACAGGAACGAGGATATTTTGATAAGCCATGTCTATTTTCCTTATTTTACCAAAAAGCTGAGTTGAATATTTATTACAATTCTAAGTTTATAGAATCATCATAACGTGAATATGAGATGAATAAAACCGAGTAAATGTGTAGGGATAATTCATATAAATATCATAAATTTAATTAAAAGCATTGGCATCAAGTTACATCGTTTTGCTGCTTGTAAATGCAGCTGAATAAAAAGATAAATCAATCAATAAAATAAAGATCGAGATGCAATCAAGCATGATCAAAATAAAGCTTTAAATTGTTTAAACAAAAGACATACACAATTGAGAAAATATAGAGACTGAATGAAACAATTGGCAAATCGTAAATCCAGTTCTTCATTTAAAATATTTTTAAATATAAATACTGAAAATAATAGGACATTGCAATTTAAACCATGGATTAAAAGGAAAAGAAAATGGAATATCAAACAATTATCGTCGAAGAAAAAAATGCAGTTGGATATTTGAGCTTAAATCGGCCTGAACAATTCAATAGCTTTACACCGCAAATGTGCCTTGAAATTGCAGAGGTCTTAACACAATGGAAAGATGATACCGAAATCCGCATTATTGTGATTGCTGCGATTGGAAAAGCATTTTGTGCAGGTCAGACGATAAACCCAGACTTATTTGATGGCGATGCTATAGACTTGGGTTTGGTCTTGGAAAAATACTTTAATCCCTTATTAGCGCTCATCAATACACTACCAAAAGTGATTATCTGTGCTGTAAATGGCGTTGCGGCTGGTGCGGGAGCGAGCTTAGTATTGTTATGTGATATCGTGATTGCGGCAAAGTCTGCAAGCTTTTCACAAATTTTTAGCAAAATTGGCTTAATTCCAGACTGTGGTGCAACTTGGTTATTGCCGCGTATGATCGGCTTTGCCAAAGCCAAAGCGTTGATGCTGACTGCCGAAAAAATCAGTGCAGATGAAGCGGAACGATTGGGAATGATTTATAAAGTGGTAGAAGATGATCAGTTACAGATAGAGGTTGTTACTTTAGCCGAGTATTTGGCAACCCAAGCCAGCCTGAGTTTTGCCTTGATTAAACAAGCGATGCGGGTCAGCATGCAAAATGATTTTACTAGCCAAGTTAAAGTTGAGCAGGATTTGCAAAGACAGGCAGGGCAGTCAGCAGATTTTTTAGAAGGTGTTCGCGCTTTTTTAATGAAAGATAAGCCAAATTTTAAAGGACGATAAATAACGATTTAAGTTGGGAAGCTTTTCAACCTGAAACATCAAAGCTAGTAGAAAAGTCTCATAATAATGTAATGCTATTTGCGCGAGAATAGTATGCTCGAGGTTATTAGAACAAGAAATAAAAATTACACATAACATAATTTGATTATGTATTGCATAAATTTAAGCTTTCTTGTAGGATAAATTTAGAGTTAAGCGTCAGTGTAAATGCAGCTTAAGGTTAGCGCTTTACATGGACTAAATTATGGAAAGGAAGAGTTCAAATCAGGATATTTTGTTGATTGACCTAAATACCTGTGATCTTTTCTCGGCATTAAAAAACGGATGAATTTATTCAAATAAGGGAAACTAGATGGATATTTTAGATAACCCATTAGAACTATGTGGCTTTGCATTTATTGAGTTTGTTTCGACGGAAAATGGATTAGATCAAATCTTTGAAGCAATTGGTTTTGCTAAAGTCGCAAAGCATAAATCAAAAAAAGTTTATTTATGGCGTCAGGGTAATATTAATATTATCTTGAATTATCAACCTGAATCTTATGCATCATTCTTCTTTAAAGAACATGGCCCATCAGCATGTGCAATGGGTTTTAGAACGCGTGATGCAGCTAAAGCTTTTAAAAATGCAATTGAACTTGGCGCAGAGCCAATGTATTCGCAAGCAGGACCAATGGAATTAAATATCCCAGCGATTAAAGGAATAGGCGGTATGCCAATTTTCTTGGTCGATCGTGATATTTATGAAAATGATTTTGTATTCTTTGATGACGAAAATCGAAATCCACGTGGAGCTGGTTTAAATGAAATTGATCATTTAACCCATAATGTCTATAAAGGACGCATGGATTATTGGGCAAATTTCTATGAAAAAATCTTTAACTTCCAAGAAATTCGCTATTTCGATATCAAAGGTGAATATACGGGTTTAACTTCTAAGGCGCTGACTGCACCTGATGGGATGATTCGTATTCCTTTGAATGAAGACTCAGACAAAGGCAATGGACAAATCGCCGAGTTTTTGGCTGACTTTAACGGAGAAGGCATTCAACATATTGCTTTTATTACCGATGACTTAATTTCAACATGGGATAAGTTAAAAGGTTTAGGGCTGAAGTTTATGACGGCACCTCCTGAAACTTATTATGAAATGTTAAAAGATCGTCTGCCTGATCATGGTGAGCCGACAGAAGAGTTGCAAAAGCGCGGTATTCTGTTAGATGGCAATACCAAAGACGGTCAGAAGAAACTGTTATTACAGATTTTCTCTGAAAATATGCTTGGACCTGTATTCTTTGAATTTATTCAACGTAAAGACGACGATGGTTTTGGTGAGGGTAACTTTAAGGCATTGTTTGAATCAATCGAACGTGACCAAATCCGCCGTGGTGTATTAGAAGCCAAATAACAAAATCGTACTCAATACAAAAAGCCAAGAATTTAATTCTTGGCTTTTTTGCGATCTTTCACTAAAGAATTAACGTGTTTGTATATATTGATTCATCGCAGAAACTTCACGTTTAAATAATTCAAGTTTTTCACTACCCGCGTTGACTGGTAAAAACATTTCACTGTCTAATGCAACAATACAAAATTCCATTGCAAGATGCGCATTGAAAATAGGTAAACCCACAGCATTGATACCAACAAGTAAGTCACCTTGGGCAATTGCCATACCTTGTTGTAAAGTATTTTCTTTTAAAACAAGAAATTCGTCCCAATTGGTGGGTTTGACTTGACTATGGTTCAGCGTTGCTTTTTCCCATTCAGAGTGCATCAATGGTTTGATTAGCGCTTCGGGTAAATAGGAGGCAAAAACCCGCCCAGCAGCTGAATTTACTAAAGGCATGATCGAACCGACTTTGGTCACAATTGAAATCGGATGATTTGATTCAATCGACTGTACAACTAATGGGCCTTTAGGTGACCATTTGCTGATTTGAATCCCGCAACCAATTTTACTTTGTAATTCATAAATAAGGTGCTGAACAAGCTGCAAAACATCGGTGTGTTGGATACAGTTTAAACCTAAACGCCAAGCTTGATCACCAAGCGCATACTGACCACCCTCAAGTTGTTTTGCATAATTCATCCGAATCAAACTGACAAGATAACGATGTACCTTGGCTGGATGCATATCAAGTTTACTCGACAACTCTTTTAAAATAATCGGCTTATTATGTTCCAAAAGGGCATTGAGAACGGCTAAGCCCACCTCAAGTGATTGAACCCCACCAGACAACTTTTCTTCAATCATTGAATAACCCTTAATCTGTATACGATCTAGCAGTGTTGATGTGCTGTCGATATTTGATTTACATATTTAACACATAGTGCCTGAGCATTGTACAAAATAGAACTTATCTTTTTAAATGAAATCTCAAAAGAGCCTCAGTGAATGTTATCAGCATACAATTGTTTTTGAAGTGCTGCATATGATTTATTAAACAACAGGACATCATCAAAAGATCTAGACCATTAAAGTTAAGCCGATAAAAATCGGTATTGGAGTCACAACGCTTCAATACCGATTAGATCCCCCATTGTCCCACAGCAATATTTTAAATGCTGATGGCTGTTGTTAGTTGAAGGTTACATAACTTCCAGCAAAACGAGCATTGTGTGCTGTTAATGCTGCTTAATATCGTGTTCAACTAGATCTAGGATGCCAAATCACGAATCATTCGATTAATAAACTTAGTAAGTACTCAGTTGGCTTTGGCACGCAGACATACTCAACTGAGCATGGTTATGCTCCCAACTCGTCTTCATGCAAAAAGTGAGTATGCTGAGGCGCACGTTTGGTACGGCTCCACTCATCCAGCATTTCTAATTTCATTTCTTCGGTAATTCGTGCGATTTTTGCATCTGCATGCACATCGTTATAGGTCAGTTCTAAACGATGACCATTGGGGTCAAAGAAATAAATCGAGTGGAAAATGCCATGGTTGGTGACACCAAGAACTTTAACACCATGTGTTTCAAGATGTTCTTTTGCAATCAATAACGTATCGAGGTCTTCGACTTCAAATGCGATATGTTGAACCCATTGAGGGGTATTTTCATCACGCCCCATATCGGGTTGAGTAGGCAGTTCAAAAAATGCCAATACATTGCCTTGTCCAGCATCTAAGAATAAATGCATATACGGATCAAAGGCTTTAGTCGAAGGCACATGGTCTTCAGCAAAGGCCAAAATAAAATCCATATTGAGCATTTTTTTATACCATTCCACGGTTTCTTTGGCATCTTTACAACGATAAGCCACATGGTGAATTTTTTTAATCGCAAAGCTCATGATAAAACTCCTTTATCTTTATTCCCAATCTGGTTGTTGTTCTGGGGCTGCATTGAAGAAGGCAGGAAGGGTTAAACAGTGTTGACTAATCGACTCAATCTTTGCAAAAGCGCTTAAATCAATTTTAAAGCGTTTGGCGTTATAGACTTGAGGAATCAAACAACAGTCTGCAAATGTCGGTTGTGTACCAAAACAGAATTGCCCATTTGAATCTTGTAGTTGGGCTTCTAAGCTGTTAAAGCCCGCTATGATCCAGTGTTGGTACCAGTGTTTTTTTTGCTCGTCACTGAGACTGAGATCATTTTGTAAATACTTTAAGACTCTTAAATTATTTAACGGATGAATATCGCAGGCGATCGCTTGTGCAAAAGCACGTACTTTACAGCGCGTGACGATATTGTCAGGCAACAATGAAATTGCTGGATAACGTTCTTCCAGATATTCCAAAATACTGAGTGACTGTAAAAAGCTTTGATCTTCATCCACTAAAGTTGGAACACACTGACTTGGATTAAGTGCTTGGTAACGCTCTAGCAGTTGCTCATTCTTGACCAAATGCACGGGCTGTATTTCATAACTCAGTTGTTTGAGGTTCAGTGCAATTCGAACCCGATAAGCTGCAGAGCTACGAAAATAACTATACAGTTTCATAGCTCAAGTCTTCTGTTTGATGAAAGTTAAACTGGCGAGCTGGCAAAATGCTATTGGCAACCTCACCAAAGCCCACTCGGATCCCTGCTTTTTCACAATAGCCTTTCATCACAACACGGTCACCATCTTGTAAAAAACCACGTTTTTCGCCATTCGAGAGGGTGAGCGGTTTGGTGGTATTCCATGTCAGTTCAAGCAAACTACCATAAGCATCTTCTGTAGGACCTGAAATTGTGCCTGAACCCATCAAGTCACCGACTTGGACATTGCAACCGGCAATCGTGTGGTGGGTGAGTTGCTGTGCCATTGACCAATACATATATTTAAAGTTGGTCTGGCAAATCACATCAGCTTGTGCTGATTGAGGGCTTTGAACTTCAATACTGAGGTGAATATCATAGCTGTTGGCAATATTTTCTTCTAAATAGCAAAGTGGTTTAGGCTGTTGTTCTGGACCTTTGACTTTAAATGGTTCCAGTGCTTGCATGGTTACTACCCAAGGTGAAATTGCACTTGCAAAAGTCTTGGCGTTAAACGGGCCTAATGGTACGTATTCCCATTGTTGAATATCACGTGCCGACCAGTCATTGAGCAAAACCATACCAAAAATATGCTCCCAAGCATCTGCAATCGCGATAGGCTCACCCAATTCAGTCGCTTTACCAACGATAAAGGCGGTTTCTAATTCAAAATCGAGTTTACGTGTTGCAGAGAAAACAGGGCGTTCTTGATCTGGTAATTTGATTTGGCCAGAAGGGCGAACAATATCTTTACCACTGACAATCACAGAGCTGGCACGACCATTATATCCCACAGGAAGTTCGCTCCAGTTTGGAAGCAATGCATTCTTTGGATCTCTAAACATGGTTCCGACATTGGTAGCATGTTCTTTGGACGAGTAGAAATCTGTATAGCCAGAGACTTGAATAGGTAAGTGTAAAGTGACTGTATTTTGCTTAAACAATGCGTTTTGGCGTAAAACCACATCATCACGAAGTATTGGATTTTCAGCAGAGAGTAGACTTTGTAATGTCGTACGAACCTTTTGCCAGTTGTGTTTACCCGTTTCTATAAATTTATTCAGAGTCGCATGATTAAAACAATCTTGATGTCCATTGATCACTAATAGTCCATGTACCTCTAAGTGGGCAAGGTCTATGACCCAATCTCCAATGGCAACACCCACTCGTTTTGTGCCTTGGGGTGTTTCACTAAAAATACCGTAGGGCAAATTATGTATTGTGAAATCTGATTGTGAGTCGATTTCAAGAAAACAAGTTAAATGTGAGCTCATGATTTGCTTTCCTTGTCTTTAATTTTGTTAGGGGTGATCAAAATCTTTAATATATTTTACTAAGTATTTGAAAAACAAATAAATATAAAGTTATTTAGATGCCTTGTTCAAATGACTCAAGCAAGCTGTCAGTGTCTTATCATTTCTATCATACTGAAAATATTTGATTACGCAATACATAATTTGATTATATAATTCATAATAATTGTTATTTGTTGAATTTTCTGCTTATATGCGCGGTTATGAGAAAAGTAAATCAATTATTTTTCGATTAGATATAGGCATTTTTGATTAACTTATGATATACGTAATTTTGAATACAAAAATTACGAGACAAGGATGAGAATAATCATATGTCAAAACATGAGCAAGGAAACCTGAAACATGGTTTAAGCAATCGGCACATCCAGCTTATCGCGCTAGGTGGTGCTATTGGTACAGGATTGTTTCTGGGTATTTCGCAATCGATTAAGCTTGCAGGTCCTTCAGTCATACTCGGTTATGCGATTGCTGGATTTATTGCGTTTTTAATGATGCGACAGTTAGGTGAAATGGTGGTGCAAGAACCCGTCAGTGGTTCATTTAGTCACTTTGCCTACAAATACTGGGGCTCATTTGCAGGTTTTATGTCTGGCTGGAATTATTGGGTACTCAATGTTTTGGTATGTATGGCAGAGCTGAGCGCAATTGGTCTTTATATTCAATATTGGTGGCCTGAAATTCCGACTTGGATTTCAGCATTGGTGTTTTTTGTTTTAATCAACGGTATCAACTTATTGCATGTTAAATTTTTTGGCGAAATGGAGTTTTGGTTCTCTATCGTCAAAATTTTGGCAATCTTAGCCATGATCGGCTTTGGTTCCTACTTACTTGCAACAGGTACAGCAGGGCCACAGGCAAGCATTAGTAACCTTTGGGCATTGGGCGGGTTTTTCCCATTTGGTGTGGAAGGTTTAGTCATGGCAATGGCTGTGATTATTTTTGCCTTTGGTGGGATTGAGCTATTTGGTATTACCGCAGCAGAAGCGCGTGATCCTGATAAAACTCTGCCTAAAGCAGTCAATCAAATTATTTACCGTATTTTGATTTTCTATATTGCAACACTGTTTATCTTATTTGCACTTTTTCCATGGAACCAAATGGCAGAAGGCGGTAGTCCATTTGTAATGGTATTTGCTTCACTGGATAGTCATGGTGTTGCGACTTTACTGAATTTTGTCATCCTTACTGCAGCTGTTTCGGTGTATAACGGGACCAGTTATTGTAGTAGTCGGATGTTACTTGGTTTGGCGCAACAGGGTAATGCACCGAAGTTCCTTAAGCATATTAATAAGCGTGGTATTCCAACCAATGCGGTTTATGTTTCAGCTTTTGTCACAGTTTTATGTGTACTACTCAATTATGCATTTCCAGAAAAAGCATTTGGTTTATTGATGATGTTGGTGGTTGCTGCAATTGTGATTAACTGGGTGGTTATTTCATGGACGCATTTAAAGTTCCGTAAAGCCATGCAAACACAAGGGCAGACCACCAAGTTTCCAAGTATTGCTTATCCATTCAGTAATTATCTTTGCATTATCTTTATGTTGGGTATTCTGGTGGTAATGTCATTCACCGAGAATATGCGTATTGCGGTAATGATGATTCCAGCATGGATTCTTTGTTTGATGCTTGCTTATTATCTGAAACAACGAAAGTTAAAAAATGCACAGCAAAATGTTGTGTTAAATTCTGATGTATAGCAAAAGATTTTAATCTTTGCAAAAGGGCTAAATTGATATTTAGCCCTTTTGCTTTCTGTGTGATTATTAACCTATACCGAGGAAATTATTCTGCTGCTTTTAAAAACTCAATCAATTGATTGATATCATCGCCTTGTAATTGTTCACGAATTTTTAAAATCTGCTTTTCATCTAAATCATACAATTTAACTGACTGTAATTTTTCAATCTGATCCTGAGAAAACCGATATTTAATGAGTTTTGCCGGTACACCACCGACAATTGCATACGCTGGCACGTCTTGAGTGACGACTGCACCTGTAGCAACGATGGCACCTTCACCTAGCGTTACCCCTTGCATAATCATGGCACGACTGCCAATCCAACAACCATCGCCAATCACCGTATCCCCAGCGGGTAAAAAGCTACGGGTATCAAAAGGAAATGTAGAAATCCAGTCAGGGCGATGTAATTGATTTCCACCCATCATGATCACACATTCCGCCCCAAAACAAACAAAGTTACCAATATATAACTGGTCAATTGGTTTCTCTACAGTTGATGGCTTATCATGCAAATAACGCACCACGCAACGTTCAAACCCCTGATCCCAATATGCCGAATAATAAGAATAATTTCCTTTAATATAAATATTGGGATTTTTCACAGTCTTAGAAATAAACTCAAATTCGCACCAGTGTTTTACGGGGGAGTGAATAGCGTCAGTCATGGGAGTACAAAAGCTTAAGTGCAAAGGCTAGAGCGCGCATTGTAACCTTAGATTGAACTTAGATCTTGATCAGCAATTAAAAAATATTCAGTGTATTGGGTTTAAACATCAATTCTTCAGCTATTCCTTGGCTGGTATTCAAGTATTAACCTATTTTTAAATGGATCAAATGCGTGGCATGGGTATGACGAATATGATCAGCACGATGGTTAAAGTAACGATGGGTAATGTCTTTACCTGATAAATCTTCAACCACCTGATAACCCATCATTTCAACTGCATGATGCAATGCTTGCGAAGCAAACGCACCAATCAAAGGCTCTTTTAAGAAACGAGTAAACTGTGACACTGCGAAGCTACCCAAACGCTCAATACCCTGTAAGGCTTTATAATCAATCGAATAATCCATCACGACTTGGCTATTTTTGCCAGTAAAGGATGCAATGTTGTGTAAGGTTGCTAGGGTTGCTTGTGGGGTTAAATAATGGGTTGTGCCCAGCCATGAAAAAAATGCGGCTTGGGTGCTTTGAAATCCACTACGCGCCAAAGCATCAGACAGTTTTTCTTTTTCAAAATCAATCCCTACAAATTCCACATTGCTTGGGAGCTCAGCTGTATTACTGAGCTTTTTTAATTTTTCTAATTTGGTTCTTTGTGTATCAGGATGATCAATTTCAAATATTTTGAGTTGAGGGTATTGCTGGGCCAAGCGTAATACAAAAGAGTCTAGACCAGCGCCAACCAATACATACTGTTGAATATGATCATGTTCAATCGCTTGCTTTAAAAGATCTTCTGTATAGCGAGAACGTCCAACCACTTGTCCAGTCAATTTACCAAAAGTTTGATTCATCAAATTGGAATTTAACGCTTTACGTAGAAGGGCGTTATTTAAAAGTAAGCGCCATTGTGAATTGGTCATTTCAAATGCATAAGGGTCAGAGAATACTGGATCGTTGGCATTTAAATGGTGATTGGCCCTAATTGCTGCTGCCGCTTCAGCAGTTTTACTTGCTCGTCCTGCTTTCATCCTCGTCCTCAATGAATTTTAATTTTTCCTCAATGTAATGCATAGAGAATATTTAACAATGGCAATTTACTTTGAACAGTTGGTGATAATTGCTAGTTTTCTTGGTGTCTATATGGCTGAGGCATCTTATTTAGCTGGGCGCAAGATCTGAGCGATGTATGGATGATGCTTGATGTTGATTAAATGGATATGCGATCAGTGTTATTTTCTAGGTGAGTGCAGGATTATTCTGATCTGACTGTTTTTAAATTTTTCTATCTTTGGCTGTTTTATCTTGAGTTTTGACAAAAAATATTTTGAGTCTGCTAGTCTTAGTCAATGATTGATGACTGAATATAAAAGTGATTCGTTTCATGTTATTCGTTTTATATATTTAGCCCAATAAAAAGGGCTGAATCATCAGCCCTAGTATGTGTTAAATATATTCAACATTGACCATGTCGTATTCCACTTCACCTTGGTTGAGTCTATTTCTAAAGCAATTAATATTTAAAGCTTAAACTGGCAGTCACACTACGTGGTGAACCATACATATTCTGACGAATCCAATAGTTAACCTTCTCATAATATTTTTTATCAAATAGGTTATCCACATTAATTGCAAACTTATAACGTGGGTTGATTTGATAGCCTAGACTTGCAGAAGCCAAAGTATAACCATTTTGTTGCACACGTTCTGCACCAGAGCCATCGTAGTAATTACTTACTGCTCGTACCCCAAGCCCAACATTTACACCCTCGACTAAAGATGCAGGCAGCTTATAGGTGGTCCATAAATTAAAAGTATGCTTCGGCGTGAATGTACTAACAGGTTGACCTTCTAGATCCGGTTCCTCTAAGTATTTGTTTTGATTAAAACTATAGCCCGTTGTAATTTGCCAATTATCGGTAATCTGCCCATTCGCTTCGATCTCAAAACCACGGCTACGCGCTTTACCTGCTGCTACGGAATATCCTTCAGGCGCGGAAAGATCGGTTATTGCACGGTTTTTATCTTCGATTTGATAGATAGCCGAAGAAAGGTTTAAACGCTCATCGAAGAAAGCCGCTTTCATCCCAGCTTCAATTTGAGTGCCTGTACGTGGATCAATTTGTTTACCTTTACCACCTGTCACAGGATCATAAGTAAAGTTATTTTGCGGTTTAAAGATTTCCGAATAGCTAGTGTAGAAAGATAGATTCGGATTTAGGTCGAAAAGCATTGCGGCATAAGGGGTAAACTCTGCTTTTGCATCATATTTAGCTGCAGGATTGGTGCTATCTACACCATTATCACGCAAGGTGGTTGATATCGATTTCCACCAGCTGACACGACCACCTCCGACCAGTGTCCAATGCTCAAAGGGTTTGATTCTGAGTTGACTATAAATACCATAGTTTTCTATTTCATCTTTGCTCACATTGGTATCGTAGTCAAAATCAGGTTCAGCGAACTGATGTTGGTTGTCATGATAAATATTGATGGTACCTGTGAGCGGTGTTCCCCAAGATGAATAATTGGTTTTGGAATGACCTTTCAGGTAATCTGCCCCGATCAGGAAATTATGGGTCTGTCCAGCAAACAGGAAAGGGGTATTGAAAAATATGTCTGCACTTAAGTCTTTATCTTGTCGCTTAAATGCCAGTGCGCTAAATTTGGACATGTCTCCATTGGCATCTGGCTGAGATGGGTCGCTATATTTAGCATGATTGTCACGTATGCTTTGACGAACAGTGGCTTTAATCAGTCCATCATTGTTGAGATGGTGTTCCAGTTCTGCAAATAATTCTGTATTGGTCAAGTCCTGCTTATTCCAGTCCTGTACAAAGCTGGTTTTGCGTGAAATATTCAGTAGCTTTCCATCAGGACCATACGGTAAACCACGTGACAATACGGTATTAATATCTTGATATGTTGCACCTAGGGAAAGCGTGGTATTGTCCTGAATGTCATATTCCAATGTGCTGTAGACGAGTTTTTTATTACCATCAATCCCATTCATAAAGGTATCGTAGTCTTGTACTGCAGTGACCAATCTGCCACATAATGCGCCGTCTTGAGTGAGCTTCCCTGTAATATCAGCCTCGCCACGATAATTTTCCCATGAACCTGCACTTACTTTACCTGTTAAAGCAAAATCAGCCAGCGCCCGTTTTCGCACTAAGTTAATAGAAACCCCTGGTTCACCTGCGCCACTGAACATACCAGAAGCGCCGCGTAATACTTCGATACGGTCAAATACAGACAGATCTAGATAAGTCCCATTAGAATCGGTTCTTAAGGTTGTGCCATCCATTTGGTAGGTATCACTGCCATAACCACGGGCATAAAAATCATTGTAATTTCCTGCTGCATCATAGCGTGCAACAGTGATGCCAGTGACATATTTCATAGCATTATCAATGGTGGAAATATTTTGGTCATCTAGACGTTGACGAGTAACTACTGAAACTGACTGCGGTGTTTCTTTTAGGGATTGTGGTGTTTTTCCGATTGCTATTTTTTTCGTTATATAGGAGGTCGATTTATCGTCATTGGCGATCACGGTAATGGTAGGTAAGGTGCTTTTTTCTACTTGTTCATTTATGACATCCTTATGACTTGATGCAATTGGTTCAGCCATGACCTGAGCAACTTGCCCCGAGAGTAATAATACGGGTAAGGCAATTTTAGTACCTCTTAGCATCAAGTGTAAGGCAAGGGAGAGTGGATGCTTTGTGAATCGTACAACTTGCTGCATAAGGGAATACCTATTAAATATGCATAATGTTTATTTTTGTTAATGATAATTATAATCAATAGCATTATCAAATTATTCTTAACTTAAATTTCGTTTTTATGATCAATGGTTGTTTAATACGTTTTCAAATAAGAGGGGGAGAGCTTTAATTACTGAATTTATTTTTATTCTATTTATAAATCATATGCTTGAAACAAAAGAACTCTTCAATTTATGAAGAGTTCCGTGGCAATTCACTCAGGTGAATTAGATGTATTCCACACTCACCACTTCATATTCCACTTCACCCTGTGGTGTGGTGATTTTGGCTTCGTCGCCTTCATTCTTACCAAGAAGACCACGCGCAATAGGTGAGTTCACTGAGATCTTATTGATCTTAAAGTCAGCTTCATCATCACCTACAATTTTATAGGTTTTCTTTTCTTCAGTATCCAAATTCTCAATGGTTACTGTCACACCAAAAACCACACGACCTGTTTGTTCAAGTCCTTTAACATCAATTACTTGGCAAGCACCAAGTTTACCTTCGATGTCTTGAATACGACCTTCACAAAAACCTTGTTGCTCGCGCGCTGCATGGTATTCTGCGTTTTCTTTTAAATCCCCATGTTCACGTGCTTCTGCAATTGCAGCAATAATACGTGGACGATCAACAGATTTTAGCTGTTGCAATTCTTTCTCTAAGGCGACCTTGCCTTCAGGAGTCATAGGATAACGTTGCATTGTTGTCCCTCAGTTCAGTATTTTAAAAATACAGGTTTATAAAATGAAAAAAGCCCGCCACCGATAAGATGGCGGGACTTATCGGAAACGAATTAACCTAGTGTTTGCAAATCTTGCAAGCGATATACATCCATTGGCAATTTAATTGCTAAAGCTTGGCATACAGCATCAGCACCATTCAAGGTTGTTGTGTAATACACTTTACCTTGAAGCGCAGAGCGACGGATTGAGAATGAATCCTGCTGAGCTTGTTTACCTTCTGTAGTATTGATAATGAGGTGAATCTCGCCATTTTTCAAGCGGTCGACAATATTTGGGCGACCTTCTGTTACTTTATTCACACGTTCACATTCAATACCAGCTTCTTTAATGACATCATAAGTACCGCCAGTTGCGATAATTTTGAAGCCTAAATCAACCAATTGTTTCGCAATACCCGCGGCACGAGGTTTATCTGAATGACGTACTGAAATAAATACGTGCTTCACTTCACCTTCAGTTGGTTTACCCGGTAAGCGATCATTAGAGCCTAACACAGCTTTATAGAAAGCTTCACCAAAAGTTGTACCAACACCCATCACTTCACCAGTAGATTTCATTTCTGGTCCAAGGATCGGGTCTACACCTGGGAATTTGTTGAACGGGAATACTGCTTCTTTCACAGCAAAATGCGTTGGGATAATTTCTTTTGTGAATCCTTGAGATTCTAAAGATTGACCCGCCATACAACGTGCTGCAACTTTTGCTAATGATTCGCCGATACATTTAGAAACGAACGGTACTGTACGAGACGCACGTGGATTCACTTCAAGAATATAAACGTCATTACCTTTAACAGCAAACTGTACGTTCATCAAGCCAATCACACCAAGCTCTTTCGCCATAGCAACGGTTTGACGACGCATTTCATCCTGAATCTCTTGAGAAAGAGAGTAAGGTGGAATCGAACATGCTGAGTCACCAGAGTGAATACCTGCTTGTTCAATATGCTGCATAATACCGCCGATCACCACATCTTTGCCGTCAGATACACAGTCAACATCGACTTCTGTTGCATCATCAAGGAAATGGTCAAGCAGTACAGGTGCTTCGTTAGACGCTTGTACAGCATCACGCAAGTAACGTTTAAGTTCGTCGTCGTTGTATACGATTTCCATCGCACGACCACCAAGGACATAAGATGGACGTACAACCAACGGATAACCCACTTTAGATGCTTCAGCCATACCTTCTTCAGCAGATTTAACAATGCTGTTGCTTGGTTGACGAAGATTCAAACGTTGAATCATCTGTTGGAAACGTTCACGATCTTCTGCACGGTCAATCGCATCTGGAGACGTACCGATAATTGGTGCACCTGCTTCTTCTAAAGCACGAGCCAATTTCAAAGGTGTTTGACCGCCGTACTGTACGATAATACCTTTTGGTTTTTCTGTACGTACGATTTCTAAAACATCTTCTAAAGTGATCGGCTCGAAGTACAAACGATCAGATGTGTCATAGTCAGTTGAAACCGTTTCAGGGTTACAGTTGACCATAATGGTTTCATAACCATCTTCACGCATTGCAAGGGCAGCGTGAACGCAGCAATAATCGAACTCAATCCCTTGACCAATACGGTTAGGACCACCACCGATTACCATGATCTTGTCACGGTTAGATGGATTCGCTTCACATTCGTCATCATAAGTTGAATACATGTAAGCAGTATCTGACTCGAACTCAGCTGCACAGGTATCTACACGTTTGTAAACAGGGTATACACCCAAGTTCCAACGGTGCTTACGGAATTGCTTTTGCGAAATGCCCATCAAGTCTGCAATACGTAAATCAGATAAACCTTTACGTTTAAATGCACGGATATTGTCAGCGTTCAAATCACCAAAACCTAAAGTTTTGATTTGTTCTTCAGACTGAATGATGTCTTGGATTTGAATCAAGAACCAACGATCGATATTGGTTGCAGCAAATACTTCATCTAATGTGAAGCCATGACGGAATGCGTCAGCAACATACCAAATACGCTCAGGGCCTGGCACTTTAAGCTCTACCAAGATTTTATCTTTCGCGCCTTCAGTACCCACCGCAATTTTCTCATCGAAACCACAAGCACCGACTTCAAGACCACGAAGTGCCTTTTGTACAGATTCTTGGAAGTTACGACCAATTGCCATGACTTCACCCACAGATTTCATCTGTGTTGTGAGTGTTGCATCAGCTTGTGGGAATTTCTCGAAGTTAAAGCGAGGAATCTTAGTTACGACATAGTCGATTGCAGGTTCAAACGATGCAGGCGTTGTACCGCCAGTGATGTCATTTTTCAATTCATCAAGGGTATAACCCACTGCAAGTTTTGCTGCAATTTTGGCAATAGGGAAACCTGTTGCTTTAGACGCAAGCGCAGAAGAACGAGATACACGAGGGTTCATCTCGATCACAACCATACGGCCATCTTTCGGGTTGATACCGAACTGAACGTTTGATCCGCCTGTCTCTACACCAATTTCACGTAGCACTGCTAAAGAAGCATTACGCAGTAATTGGAACTCTTTATCTGTCAGAGTTTGTGCAGGTGCAACAGTAATGGAGTCACCTGTATGCACACCCATTGGATCGAAGTTTTCAATGGTACATACAATGATACAGTTGTCGTTTTTATCACGAACAACTTCCATTTCATATTCTTTCCAGCCAATTAATGATTCATCAATCAATAATTGTTTGGTTGGAGAAAGATCAAAACCGCGTTCACAGATTTCAATGAATTCTTCTTTGTTATAGGCGATACCACCACCTGAACCACCCATCGTAAATGATGGGCGGATAATCACAGGGAAGCCGAAACGGGCTTGAATTTCAAGCGCATGTTCCATGCTTTCTGCAACATCAGCACGTGGGCATTCCAAACCAATTTTGCGCATTGCGATATCGAAAAGTTTGCGATCTTCCGCTTTTTCGATGGCTTCTTTGGTCGCACCAATCAATTCAACATTGTATTTTTCTAAAATACCGTTGGCATCTAGTGCCAATGCACAGTTTAATGCCGTTTGACCACCCATTGTTGGAAGAACCGCATCTGGGCGTTCTTTCTCAATGATTTGTGCAACAGTTTGCCACGTAATCGGTTCGATATACGTTGCATCTGCCATAGTCGGGTCAGTCATAATGGTGGCTGGGTTAGAGTTCACCAAAATAACACGGTAGCCTTCTTCACGAAGGGCTTTACATGCTTGCGCACCTGAGTAATCGAACTCACATGCTTGCCCGATGACAATCGGACCCGCACCAATAATTAAGATGCTTTTAATGTCTGTACGTTTAGCCATGATCGCTTCCTTAATTACTTCTTAGATGCTTCAATAAGTTCGATGAAATGATCGAACAATGGGGCACAGTCATGTGGACCAGGGCTTGCTTCAGGGTGACCTTGGAAGCTAAACGCAGGTTTATCTGTACGATGAATACCTTGTAAGGTTTGATCGAACAAAGATTTATGCGTAGCTTTGAGGTTTGCAGGCAAAGTTTCTGCATCTACTGCGAAGCCATGGTTTTGAGAAGTAATCATCACTGTACCATTTTCAAGGTTCTGTACAGGATGGTTTGCACCGTGGTGACCATGTGGCATTTTCACAGTTCTAGCGCCAGAAGCTAAAGCTAGAATTTGATGACCCAAACAAATACCGAAAACAGGTAGGTTTGTAGTTTCAACAATGGTTTTTACTGCTGCAATTGCATAATCACATGCTGCTGGATCGCCAGGTCCATTTGACAAAAATACGCCATCTGGATTCAACGCCAATACTTTTTCAGCAGATGTTTGTGCAGGAACAACAGTTAATTTACACCCACGGTCTGCAAGCATACGTAAGATGTTGGTTTTGACACCGTAATCGTATGCAACAACATGAAATTTTGCTTCTGGTTGAGAAAAGCCTTGGCCCAATGTCCATGAGCCTTCGGTCCATTCAAAACCTTCTGGGTCACAACATTCTTTCGCAAGGTCTAAACCATCTAGACCACCAAAGGCACGTGCTTTTGCAATAGCTTCTTCTTCAGTAATATTATCGCCGGCAAGAATGCATCCGTTTTGTGCGCCTTTGTCACGTAAAATACGTGTCAATTTACGAGTATCGATATCTGCAATGGCAACGACATTATGTTGTTGTAAATATTCGCCAAGAGACTGAGTAGCTCGGAAATTGCTGTGTAATAACGGTAGGTCACGAATGATTAAACCATTCGCCCAAACTTTATGAATTCGACCTGATTCAGCGTCTTCTTCATTACAACCAGTATTACCGATATGAGGATAAGTTAAAGTTACAAGTTGCTGTGCATAACTAGGGTCGGTCAAAATTTCTTGATAACCAGTCATGGCAGTGTTAAAAACGACTTCACCAGTCGTACTTCCCGTAGCGCCGATCGATGTACCTTTAAAAACAGTACCGTCAGCAAGGGCTAAAATGGCGGGGGTGCTCAAACCATAGCTCCTGAACTAAAACCACAAAAATAGGGCTGTAAAAAAGCGAGTAGACGAAAAAAAAGGAAGGCTTACTAAATCCTACCCTCCTCTTGTCTGCTCGCTTGTAACTTAACAGCGCATTATACGCATGAGCCTCTCGAAAGTCTATTTTATTTCGAGGGATAATCTAAGATAAATACCTTGCTATTTAGCATTAATTCTGCTTTTAAAGTGAATTGTTTGAAATTGTAAGTATTTAAATATTGTCAGACAAATCAAAATCTAAAATTTATCCTTTCAATGTATCTTATTGACTCACATTCCAGGGGGAATCAATATGACTATATCTAAAGAAACTGTTACAAATAAAGTAACAAAAGAGACTGCGGCTTTGAAAGAAGTTGTAACTGAAACTACAGAAAGTTTAGAGAAGTTAGGTAAAGAAGCGCAGCAGAAAGTTGCTGAAGCGGTTACCGAAACTAAAACTAAACTTGAAGCAGAATCAGAGCAATTAACTGAGCAAGTTCAAGATCAAGTACAAAACTTTAAACAAGATTTGGTGCAACGTCTTGATGTGATCAAATCACAATTTTCAACTTCACAAAAAGATTTGGTTGAATTGGCTGATTTCTTAAAATCTGAATTAAGCATTTTAGTGAAAGAGTTAACTGAAGTTGGTAAAGAAATTCGTGAAGATGTTTCACAAATTTCGAGCAAACATAAAGTACAGTTAACTGAAACTTTAAAGCGTTCAAAAGATCATACTTTAGAAGTTTGGAATAAAGTAACAACAAAACAATAAGATATGTAAAGCTTATGTTTTGAGGAAAGCCATTTCTAAGAAAAATGGCAATAAAAAAGTGAGGCTAGTTGCCTCACTTTTTTATTTTCAATCACAGTTTACATAAGCGTATTTTAAAATGTATGTAACCAATCACGTTTATTGTGAAAGTCGGCCTGTTGGCCACTGTGTTGCATGGCAAAGAAATGTTGACCTTGCGTGGTATTTAAAACAGCGCTTAAACCTAAAAATAAGTCTGACCATTTTAATTTATTGGCAAGCATGAACTCGCTAAGATCTATGCTGACATTTAATCCATAATGCGTACGCTTTAACTGATTTAATTCAATGTCATAAGCAGCGACTGGCGGCATATTTTCAGGATAACGATATTCTTCAAATTGGTAAGCTTGCCAAGCTTGAGAAGGGGATAGATTAATTTCACGATAATAATCTTCACCTTGCACACCAATAAAAATCTCAAAACAGGTATTTTCCCAAAGGAAATCCTGACGTGGATTTGCTGTAACCAGTTCAGGATAAATTATGAATTGATTGGGATCTCTTAACCAATAACCGACATTGAGTGTATATGGGCTAATTTGTTCAATCGCACCAACTAGGGAGATACTTTGAAAACGACGATCAAATGCATTCAGTTCGAAACTTGCCATGAAAATAAATCTTAATTTGAAAGATGAGCGTGGCGAACTAAATTAGACAATTTTGGATTTTGTTTCGCAGCTTTTTTATAAAGCAATGCAATTTTACCAATTGTTTGAACAACTTCCGCACCAGTGACATTGGCAATTTCAGTAATCGTTGCAGCACGTGCTTCGCGGTCTTCACCTGTAACCTTGACTTTAATTAACTCGTGATCATTTAAAGCACGGTTTAATTCTTCAACGACACTTTCAGTCAAGCCTTTATCGCCAAGCATTACAACAGGGTTTAACGCATGTCCGATTTGACGTAAACGTTTACGTTCTTGGATAGATAGAGCCGCCATAAAAGATAACCTAATTTTAGAAACGACTTAGTATAACAAAAGCCATATCACTACGCTGTAAATTCTGTAGAAATAATCGATGAAGCTTATTCAAAAAAACATATCAATATCTGTCGATTTAAATCAATATGAATACTGCAATGAGAATTTTTTTCACGTACAATCAGAAGTTAGTTATCGGTTTAGATCAAGAGAGTTATGGCTACACGCATTACCAACCAGAAGTTATCCAAAAGTAGTCGTGCGTGGATGAGAGAGCATTTAGATGACCCTTTTGTGAAAAAAGCACAAAAAGAAGGTTACCGCGCTCGTGCTGCATATAAACTTCTTGAAATTCAAGAAAAACACAAAATGATTAAACCAGGGATGACCGTGGTTGACTTGGGTGCTGCGCCAGGAAGTTGGTCGCAAATCGCAGGTAAACTGGTCGGTGATAAAGGTTTAGTGATTGCTTCAGATATTTTAGAAATGGATGCTTTACCTGATGTTACTTTCTTACAAGGTGACTTTAGAGAAGAAGAAGTTTTCGAAAAATTGTTAAATATTTTAAATGGACGCACTGTAGACGTTGTAATTTCAGATATGGCCCCCAATACATCAGGTAATAGGGCTGTAGATCAACCTCGCCAGATTTACTTGTGTGAACTTGCGTTAGATTTTGCCAACAAGGTTCTTGGACCAAAAGGGCAGTTTTTAGTTAAAGTTTTCCAAGGAACTGGTTTTGATGAGTTCCGAAAGCAAGTCGTGGATAGTTTTGATGTGTTAAAAACAGCAAAACCAGCTGCTTCACGTGCACGTTCAAAAGAAGTTTTTTTAATTGGACAGGGCCGTAAAAAAGTTTCGCAATAGCTGGTGTTTTTGAGGTATGTTCATTCTTAGTAATGAATTGCCAACAAATGCTTGCCAAGTTGTTAAAAATTGTGCATTTTGTACCTTTTTAACCTTTATTGCGAAATTCATTACTCGCTTTTTGTTACGATCAAGCAAGATTGAGCCTGATCAAAATAGTTATATATGGGAATAAAGCTTTGAGCGATTACTTCAAAAATGCCGTATTGTGGCTGGTCATACTGGGTGTGCTGATCTTAATCTTCAGCAATCTCAGTGACCGCAGTAAGCCTTCTGCGATGAATTATTCAGAATTCGTCACAGCGGTGAATGCTGGTCAAATTAGTAAAGTCACAATTGATGGTGAAAGAATAAGCGGCGAAAAAAAGAACGGTTCGAACTTTGAAAGTATTCGCCCAGCAGTTCAAGATCCTGAATTGATGCCTACACTCATCAAAAATAACGTTGTTGTTGAAGGTACTGCACCTCAACGTCAAGGTTTATTGATGCAACTTCTCATCGCAAGCTTTCCTGTGCTTTTAATTATTTTATTGTTCATGTTCTTTATGCGTAACATGGGTGGTGGTGCAGGCGGTAAAAATGGTCCAATGAGTTTTGGTAAATCTAAAGCAAAAATGCTTTCAGAAGACCAAATCAAAGTGACCTTTACCGATGTAGCTGGTTGTGATGAAGCAAAACAAGAAGTTGTGGAAATCGTTGATTTCTTGAAAGACCCTGCAAAATTCAAACGTTTAGGGGCAACAATTCCTAAAGGCGTATTGATGGTTGGTCCTCCAGGTACAGGTAAAACTTTACTTGCGAAAGCGATTGCTGGTGAAGCCAAAGTTCCATTCTTTAGTATTTCAGGTTCTGACTTCGTTGAAATGTTCGTTGGTGTTGGTGCATCTCGAGTGCGTGACATGTTCGAACAGGCGAAACGCCATGCACCATGTATCATCTTTATTGATGAGATTGATGCAGTCGGTCGTCATCGTGGTTCAGGTACAGGTGGTGGTCATGATGAACGTGAACAAACACTCAACCAAATGCTTGTTGAAATGGATGGTTTCGAAGGTAATGAAGGGATTATCGTCATTGCTGCAACAAACCGTGCGGATGTACTGGATAAAGCATTACTTCGTCCGGGGCGTTTCGACCGTCAAGTGATGGTGGGTCTGCCAGATATTAAAGGTCGTGAACAGATCTTAGCAGTGCATTTGAAGAAACTTCCTTCGGTAACAGGTGTTGATCTTAAAGTATTGGCACGTGGTACACCTGGTTTCTCTGGTGCGCAATTGGCGAATCTTGTGAATGAAGCTGCATTGTTTGCTGCTCGTCGTAACAAGAACACCGTCGATATGCATGACTTTGAAGATGCAAAAGATAAGATCTACATGGGCCCTGAACGTAAGTCGATGGTGATCCGTGAAGAAGAACGTCGCGCGACTGCATATCATGAAGCAGGTCATGCCATTGTTGCAGAAATTCTTCCAGGGACTGACCCTGTGCATAAAGTAACAATTATGCCACGTGGTTGGGCTTTGGGTGTAACTTGGCAGTTGCCAGAACATGATCAAACCAGCCATTACAAGTCTAAGATGTTGAATGAACTTTCAATCTTATTCGGTGGTCGTATTGCAGAAGAAGTTTTCATTGATCAAATGTCAACGGGTGCTTCTAACGACTTTGAACGTGCAACCAAAATGGCACGTGCGATGGTGACCAAGTATGGTATGTCAGACAAAATGGGCGTGATGGTCTATGAAGATGAAAACCAGAATGGTTTCTTCGGAAATGTCGGTAGCCGTACGATTTCTGAAGCAACACAACAACAGGTTGACCAAGAAGTACGTCGTATCTTGGATGAACAGTATCGTGTTGCGCGTGATATTCTTGAAAATAACAAAGATATTGCACATGCAATGGTAAAAGCCTTGATGGAATGGGAAACGATTGATCGTGATCAAATCCGTGACATCATGGAAGGTCGTGATCCTCAGCCACCTAAGGTTTATGTTGCTGAAAATCCAGTGCTTGATGTAACACCTACAGATGGTCCATCAACACCACCACCATTACCAGCGACCTGATCAGTCAGTGAATAAACAAGAGCCTCAATTGAGGCTCTTTTTTTATACGAAAAAATTCACAGACGAAAAAAAATCACTGTGCTATTGATTTGAATTGTTAAACTAGCCTGAATTGAATACGGAGAATTGACATGCAACTGATGCCACTACCCAAGCAAATTTTGCAATGTGGGCGTTTAAGTCTGGATTTATCACAAGCACATGTCATGGGTATCTTGAATGTCACTCCTGATTCATTTAGCGATGGTGGGAAGCATGATCAAAAAGATCAAGCTGTTACTTATGCCAAGCAAATGATTGCTGATGGTGCGACAGTGATTGATGTTGGCGGTGAATCTACACGCCCGGGTGCATCTGTAGTCGAGATTGCCGAAGAAATACGTCGTGTTGTTCCTGTGGTTGCTGAATTAGCCAAATTGGATGTCATTATTTCAATAGATACCTCACAGCCCGGAGTCATTCGTGAGGCGGTTAAGGCTGGTGCACATATTTGGAATGATGTCCGTGCCTTAACTCGTCCACATGCCTTAGAGACTGCTGCAGAGCTCAATATCCCTGTGATTATTATGCATATGCGAGGCGAGCCAACCACAATGAATCATCTTGACCAGTATGAAGATGTTACTCAAGAGGTAATTGCTGAATTACAGCAACGCGTAGATGATGCACTACAGGCAGGAATTCACCCTAAAAATATCATGATAGATCCTGGTTTTGGTTTTGCTAAAAATGCGCAACAAAATTTAAAGCTTCTCAATGAGTTTTATCAACTGAACAACATGGGTTATCCAATTTTATCAGCCTTATCACGTAAGCGCTTCATTGGTGAAGCTTTAGATGGTGCAGATGCCAATCATCGTGCTGTAGGTAGTGTTGCTGCACACTTGCTCAGTATTCAACAAGGCGCGTGTATGGTACGTGCACATGATGTAAAAGCAATGTCGGATGCAATTAAAGTATGGCAAGCCATGCGCTCTGCAATTTAATGATGAATGATCAATAGCCTCTAATATTGTTTGATCTTTTTTTTAAATTTAGATCATCTACATCTGAAAAATTAATCAGTTAAATTGCCTGATCAATTTGGTGAATTGTATGGTTTGTGTTATATAAGCGCGTGAATTGCTGTTTTATTTTAGGTTGCAATGTTTAACGATCTACTTCTCCCAATGTTCGATGATGAATATTATCCAGATATTCTAGTTGCTGAGGTTAAGCAACTTATTGAAAATTTTGCTAAAAAAGTGGCAAAAACCAGCTTCAGTGATGCAGAAATTTATTCTATGGCAAAACTGACTGTGACTGAAATTAATGAAATGAAGCCACAGTTTGAGGATCTTGATTCTTCTTTGGATGGTACTGCAGCAGATTATATTGCTGAAGCAATGATGATGGTGGTACAAGACCAAGGGTATCTTGATATTGAAATGGAAGAGCTTGTTGCAAATAGAGAGTGGTAAGCCACTCTCTTTTTTTGCTATCGATTTTTAGAGATAAATAGGGGAGAGAGCTTAATTCCTTACTTATTTACGATACTTATTAAGCTGATTTTTTCGATAAAAACATAAATATGTATTAATTTTAAACATTTAAATATCAATTGCTTAAAGTATGATCATTGGTGTGTTTCAATGCTTGACGTAGGGTAGATAACTTTAGATAATGCGCACACAGTTTATGGCTATGTAGCTCAGTTGGTTAGAGCACCGCACTCATAATGCGGGGGTCACAGGTTCAAGTCCCGTCATAGCCACCATTTTTATAGACCATGCTCACTGCATGGTCTCTTTTTTTGTGCATCATCAAAAGATCAGTAGATACAGATAAAAATTATCATCATGTATGAATATTTAGAACACTGAAAAAATCCAGTTGAATGTTTATTTGGGTCTGTTGACAATTCGTCTACGTTTGCGACTACGTGTGTTTTTTAGGCGATACTAGGCACGAAATACGAAATTTAGTCATTCTAAATGATGAGAAACATCGTTTCGCAAGGTAACACGTAGCGGCAAAAAACACGCTAGTCCTCCGCTGCGCCTTGCGCTGCAAACAAAGCAGTGCTTTGTTCTTGCTCAGGGTTGTGGTTAAAATTATCTCAGCCTTCGTTATGAAACTCGAAAATAGTCTCGCTATTCTCTTCGTTTCATGTCTTGCCTGCTCAATTTTAACCTACAACGCAAGCCATTTATGAAATGTCAACAGACCCTAAGCTTTTTCTGCTAAATAATTTTCTATAAATCTTTGTGTTTGCGTGTCAAGGTAGAATGGCGCAATCAAGGATTGAATGATCTCATCCAATAAGCCATGTTGATCCAAAGCATCTAGTGTATGTGGAATAAAGCGATCTGCTTCGATAAATAAATCGTTTTGATCTAAGCCAACAGAGTGTAGTAATTCTTGTAAGCTATATTCGCCAAAGTATTCATAAAATGCTTCGACAACATTTAAAATGACCTGTTGCATATATTCTGTTTGACGTAATTCTTTCCAGGTTTCATAAACAAGAATAAAGAATTCCTCAAAATCAATGGGTTGAACTTGAGAGAAAGCCTCTTTTAATGAGCGTTGCTTAACTTCATTCCAAACATGTGTAGCGATATCTGCCAGGTCTTCATTAGGCAGTAGAATGATATTGCTGAGTTGGCTACGGATAGCAGTTGCGAGTTGTTGTTCTAATTTAAGCTCAATATTGTGTTGTTGATCTTGAATAAAGCTGATGACTTTAGCGCCAATACGGTTATGTTTCACTGTGTATTGACGTAGCTGGTTGAGCCAAGGGGTGTTGCTTTCTAAAATCTGATTGGCAAGCTGTAGGCTAACCTGTTGAATCTGCGGGTTGTGCTGTAAGTTTTCTTGAATATAGTCTCTTAATTGTTCTAATTCTAAGATTTTAAACATCCACAGTTCAAAAGATTCATCTGAGAGTAGATCATTGAAAATGGTTTGACTATGAATGGCATATTGATGAATTTTTTGAGCGACGACACCGATAAATTCAAGAATATCTGCGCCTAAATTCAATTCAAAAGCATATTTTTGCACTACAGACTGGAGTTGCTCAAGTTGAATCACATTTTTTAAAAGGATTTTGTCTGCATTTTGATAGGTTTGGGAAATAAAATTTTGAATAAATTGCGGATTTTTTTGATCTAAGAGTTGTTTTTTAATAAAGCGAACTTGCTCAAGCAATAATGCTTGAGCAAGTTCCTGAGCAAAGCTCGAAGGTGGAGGTGAATTATTCACATTCACGAGGCTTATACACCTGCTTTCCAGCCATTTACAATCGGATAACGGCGTTCACGGCTAAATGCGCGTGAGCTAATACGTGGTCCAATTGAACCTTGACGACGTTTGTATTCATTGCGGTCGACAAGCTGAATGACTTTTTCCACGATTGCACGTTCAAAACCTTTGGCAATGATGTCTTCTTGGCTTTGTTCTTCCTCAATATATGCATATAGAATGGCATCAAGTACATCATAAGCAGGTAAAGAGTCTTGGTCTTTTTGATCAGGACGAAGTTCTGCTGATGGTGGACGAGAAATAACCCGTTCAGGAATCACAGGCGTTTCAGAAATACTGTTACGGTACTTAGCCAATTCAAAAACAATAGTTTTATAAACATCTTTGAGTACAGCAAAACCACCTACCATATCGCCATACAGTGTGCAGTAACCTACAGAAAGCTCAGACTTATTGCCTGTTGCAAGCACAAGGTTACCAAACTTATTAGATAAGCCCATAAGCAATGTACCACGTGCACGCGCTTGAAGGTTTTCTTCAGTTGTATCCGCAGGTGAGTTACCAAAGAATGGGAATAAGGTCTGCATAAAGCTATTTACGATAGGATGAATTTCGGCAATACCAAAAGTAACGCCCATGCGTTTTGCTTGTTCAGTTGCATCTTCCACACTAATTTGTGATGTGTAGGTATAAGGCATCATCACGGCTTGAACTTTATCTGCACCAATCGCATCAACTGCAATTGCCAAGGTTAAAGCTGAGTCGATACCGCCCGATAGTCCTAAAATCACACCAGGGAAACCAGAGCGTTGTACATAGTCGCGTGTTGCTAAAACCAAAGCTTGATAGATCTCAGCCATAGTGTTTAATGCTGGCGCAGCTTCAACCACTTGATAGGCTTTATTTTCTATTTGATAGTCAGCAAAGTAGAGATCTTCTTTAAAGCTTGGTGCTTGTAGTGCAACTTCACCTGAATGGTTAATAACAAAACTGGTCCCATCAAAAATGAGATCATCTTGACCACCCACTTGGTTGATATAAACCACATTGAGATGGAGCTGTTTTGCCAACTCTTTTAATGTTTCGATACGATGTTGCGGTTTGCCGACTTCATAAGGTGAAGCATTCAAGACCAAAACACTTTCCACATTGAGTTGAGCAAGCTGTTGAACTGTATTTAAAGACCATACATCTTCGCAAATCAGGACCCCGAACTTATGACCTAAGTACTCAAATACAAGATGTTGATGTCCTTCATTAAAATAACGCTTTTCATCAAAAACGCTGTAATTAGGAAGATTTTGTTTGTTGTAGACCCCTAAAACTTGTCCATCTTTCATCACTGCAGCAGCATTGTAGCGTTGACCATCGTCTGTAAGATTGGCAAAACCAAATACCATCACGATGTCTTTAACAGTAGACAGTTTCTCGAAAGCTTGTGCAGTACGCTTTGCTAGGCTTGGGCGTAAAAGCAAATCTTCGGCAGGGTAACCGATTATAGAAAGTTCAGGGAAAACAACAATTTCAGCATTCTGTTTTTTTGCATCATTGGCTTGTTCAATCATTTTTTGAACGTTCGACTCAATATCACCAATGAATGGAGAGAATTGCGCGAGAGCAATTTTAAAACTTTTCATTTAAACCAAATCCTATTCCAATAGGGTAATTTATACACAAGTTGTTGATTTTTAAAATGTAGTTATTCAACATATGTGTATAGATATCACAGAAATTGCCAAAGGGCGAAACTATAAAATCATTAAAAAATCATCAAAATCTTTATTTTCTTGCAAGGCAAAAATTTCAGACATTGAGTATTTTAACTAAAAAAACGTCAGAAGCTAGTAATTCATCAAGTTTATTCAATACACCATCAATGACCTCATGAATTTAGTGTATTTTTTTTATAGAAACTAGTGATTTTTCATTATTTTTTGAATTTTATATTGGAAAGGATTAGCTTTAATTTATTTTTGTGAAATACATCACTTAAATTATTTAAATTAGCATCAAAACAAGGGACTTAAATAGAATGATTGACTGCATTTTTATCCAGAATAATATTTTCAATTCGATTTAAATAAATATCTTTGGCAATATCGCCTTGTTGCTCAATATTGTAATCGAAATAAGCTTTTCCTTGAATGAGGGTGTAGCGATAAGGGTTATATTTACCCAAACTCAGGTAAAGTGCGGACTGTAAAATCGCCCCCTTAAGTAATACATTCTCATGACGCTGATATTGATAAACATGGGCCATTTCATGAATAAAAACAGCTTGATAACCCAAGCTCATACAGGAAAAGTCTTCACAATAGTCTGCATCTTTTAAGTGAATATAACCATTGGGCGCCATCAAAATCCCAACAGGCTGCCATGGTAAATAAGGATGATTCATCACCTTGACTTGGCTGTAGTCAATTAAATCTCCAAATACACTTTGGCTAATACGAATTTCGCCATCTGTCAATTTACGATATTTGAATTGATCCAATTGAAGAAGCTGTACAAAGCGCCAAATGAAATTGAACATTGTTTTATTTTGTGCTGTGTAAAAAGTACATCCATAAGTTTAGCACTGATTCAGTTTGACCCAAAGATTAACTGTGACCCAGATACACCACGATAAAAAACTATCTATTGTATATATGCTGACATGAAACTTTTCTTGTTGCCTGATTTCAGTTATGTAGCGTATCCGTAGTTAGGGTTCTCTACACCCAAAAATTAAATCATGATTTAAGTAAGCCAAAGCTAATGACTTGTCTGCAAAGGTCATTATTTATCAGTAGAGGCAAGCTCCGCACTTATTTGTCAGACACTTTATTGAATAGTCATAAATTGCCAATGGATTGACCTGAAATGTCAGTGGTATTTGAATCTAGATGACTTACTTTTCCAACATAAATAGGATTTTTTACTTGAAATGTGAATTTGAACTGGTTTTCAGTCAAATCCTTGATCCCTAAATAAACAATAGGTGCTTCATATGTTACTTGCTAAGCCTGTCAAAAAAGTGTTTGCAAAAGCTTTTCCAAGTCGATTGCCTAATTTAAAAGATCAGATTGCGAATATCCCGATTCGTCACTTCAATTTTAAATTTAGTCCAGATGAGTTGGATGTTAAATTTTTTATGCAAAAAGAGTGGGCGACTGCTTATTTTGCCGCACTGTCAATTTTTTTAACCTATGGTGAAGAGTTGGTGATCGAAACCGCACGACATCATCGTGATCAAATACAAGACCCAGTTTTAAAACAGCGTCTAACCAGTTTGATTGGACAAGAGGCAATTCACTCCAAAGTCCATGAAGAATACAATGAAACCATGATTCCAAATAATTTGCCTGTGCAGTTATATCGGTTTTTAGCAGAACAGGTTTTTAATCATACTTTTTTAAAATTCCCACAACCTTTAAAGCTTTCAATGATGGCTGGGATTGAGCATTTCACAGCTGTCTTTGCTCAATATGCCATGACGCATCAAGACATCTTTAATCATTCTCTTGATGAAAAAACACGTGCTTTATGGTTATGGCATATGCTGGAAGAGTCTGAGCATAAAGATATTGCTTATGATACTTATCAAGTGCTTTCTGCAAATTATCCATTACGAATTTCAGGATTCTTTATTGCGTTGATTACTTTGGGTCTAGGCGTAGGTGCTGGCGCATTGATGTTGCCATTTTTACGACGTCCAATGAATAGCTTTAGTCTAAGTTTTTGGAAAGAGGCAAAGGGCAGTTGGGATTTATTATTTAGTCGAGACAATGGTGTTTTTGGTAGCAGTTTAGGCCATATTTTTGATTATTTGCGTCCAGACTTTCATCCTAATGATCATGATACAACTGAGCTTTTAGAATATTTCAAAAAAGAATTACTTGATCCTGAAACAGGCACACTCACCCCTTATTTTGTTAAAGCGTTTACCCCTGCTTTACGGATGTAATTTTATTCAATCTTAGCATTCAAATTTTCTATTCAATATAAAAACGATGTTGTAGATCGATACTGAGCTTTTCCATCAATTTTTGAAGGAAAAGCTTTTTTTTAAAAGCTGTGATTTTAACCAAGCACTTTATAAAAATTGTTTTTAAGGGACATTCTTTATCAGTGGAGGCAACTCTTAAAAGTGATTGTCTGACAATTATCTAAGGTTGTCATAATTTGCAAACCGAATGAATGCATGTGCCAATGGTAATTGACAAAGCATGTCGTAATTTTTAGCCATCAAAGTAGAGTTTTTACTCAAAAGGCGATCTGTAGCTCATCAGCGTAAAGACGATGAAATGGATTGCCATATTAAATGAATAAAGAGTACCAGCTATGTTCGCTAAGCCAATTAAGAAAGCCGTTGCTAAAGTTTTTGCTGCGGCACCATTCAGTCTGGAAAATCAAACGCCGATTATTCCAATTCGTCATATGAAGTTTGATTTTGATCCAGCGCAAGTAGATCACCGATTTTATATGGATGCAGAATTGGCAAGTGCATATTTTGCGTCATTGTCGATTTTCTTAACTCGTGGTGAAGATCTTGTGATTGATACTGCTCGTTATCATCGTGATTTCATTACTGATCCATTATTGAAGCAACGTGTTACTTCATTGATTGGTCAAGAGGCGATTCATTCAAAAATGCATGAAGAGTTAAATGACGCTTATTTAATTCGTGATTTGCCAGTAAAGCTGTTTCGTACTTGGGCTGGCTGGGCGTTTGAATATGGGTTTGAGCGTCTTCCACAACCGATGAAATTGTCGTTGATGGCTGGTATCGAACATTTTACTGCGGTACTTGCAGAATACATGATGAATCATGAAGAAGTGTTCTTCCGTTCGCAAGATGAAAAACAACGGGCAATCTGGATGTGGCATATGCTTGAAGAATCAGAGCATAAGGATATTGCTTTCGATGTGTTTCAAGAATTATCCAATAACTATTTATTACGTATTGCTGGATTCTTTCCCGCATTGATCACGATTTTGGTGCTGATTTCAGCTGCATCATTTTTAGTTCCTTTTTATCGCAATCCTAAGAACCTGATTAGCTTACGTTATTGGAAAGAGATTCCATATAATTTTCGCCTGATCTTTGGCTTAAAAGATGGTGTTTACGGCAGTAGCTTTAAACATATTTTTGATTATCTTCGTCCCGATTTTCATCCAAATGATCATGATACATCTGAATTTTTGGACTATTACAAAGAGAAACTGCTGAATCCAAAGACAGGTCTTCTTACGCCATATTTGACGAAAGAATTTTATCCTGCATTGCGTTCATAAAAACCTAAAAGAGATGGATTTAAAGTTTATGGGTATTTTTTCTAAAAAAGTTAAGCCGAGCCAAAATGCTTATGCGGTCGTGACTGGCGCAGGCAGTGGCATTGGACGTAGTTTTGCAATGGAACTTGCAAAACGCGGAGGAACAATTGTTTGTGCTGACATAAATCTGGATGCAGCCAAAGAAACAGTCAGTTTGATTGAATCACAAACTTCAGCTAAAGCATTTGCTGTGCAATGTGATGTGGGGGTGAAAGAGCAAGTAAAAGCACTTTCAGAACAAGCCGAAAAATTAATGAATCATCCTGTAAGCCTGATCATTAATAATGCGGGTGTGGGGCTGGGTGGTAAGTTTGATGAAGTTTCACTGGACGATTGGCAATGGTGTATGCATGTCAACCTTTGGGGGGTTATTCATGGTTGTCATTATTTTGTTCCTCAGTTTAAGCAACAAGGTTATGGGGCAATTATCAATGTTGCTTCAGCTGCGGGGTATACAGCAGCTCCCGAAATGACTGCTTATAACGTAACAAAATCTAGTGTGCTGGCATTGTCAGAAACCCTTTCAGCAGAGCTTCGCGGTGACAACATTCGAGTGAATGTGCTGTGTCCAACATTAGTGCCTACAAATATTATGAAAAATGGTCGTTTACCTGGTCATTATGCGGGTTTAGCAGATGATTTACTGATGAATCATGCATTTACCACTAGTGATCAGGTGGTGATTAAAACCTTAAATAACTTGGATGCAGGCAAGCTGTACACCATTCCTCAGCCAGATGCAAAACTGTTTTGGATATTAAAACGTGCATCACCCACCTTATATGCCAAAGCGCTGGGTATCGGATATCCATTATTTAATAAATACATCAAATAAGCTGCGAGTAAATCAAGATGACAACAGAAACAACTTTAGCTACGCTGCCTAAAGAGAAAAGCGTAGAGCAAAACTCAACCCAAACTACAGTTGAAGACATTAAACAGGTGACTCAATCGAATACAGCACAAGACAAATCGCTTGAAGCAAAACAGCTTAAAGAAAAAGTGCCTGTAGAGAAGCAAGTTGAGGCAAAGACTGTTACAAAGCCAGCGAAAGCAAATCACCCTAAAGCTGAAGTCCAAACTCCAGCTAAAGCTAAAAATAAGCCTGAGGTAAAAGTTGAAACACAAATAAGCGCTCAATCTAAAAAGCTTGAACAATCGGCTGAAGAAAAAGCGCCAAAGACTCAACACAAAGAAGCTGTGCACATCTATGACACCATCGTGGTTGGTGCGGGTATTTCAGGGATTGCTGCTGCTTATAAAATGAATCAAGCAGGCTATAACGATTATGTGGTCCTTGAAAAAGCCAGTCGTGTGGGGGGAACATGGCGCGACAATAATTATCCGGGCTGCGGTTGTGATGTACCCTCAGCACTTTATTCATTTTCTTTCTCACCAAGCCATAAATGGAGTCATTTATTTGCCAAGCAACCAGAAATTCTAAGCTATTTAGAAGAGGTGGTAGAAAAATATGACCTTGGTGAGAAAATTGAATTTAATAATGAATTAATCAGTGCCAAATGGGATGAAGGACAACATATTTGGCACTTAGAAACATCAAAAGGTCAATATCAAGCCAAGACGGTGATCTTTACGACAGGACCGATTACTGAACCTGCTTTGCCGAAATTAAAAGGAATTGAAAGTTTTAAAGGTGAAATGTTCCATTCAGCACGTTGGAATCATGATTATGATTTAACCGGTAAGCGTGTTGCAGTGATTGGTACAGGGGCGTCTGCAATTCAGTTTATCCCACAAGTACAACCTTTAGCGAAACAGCTGATCGTATTCCAGCGTACAGCACCGTGGGTACTACCCAAGGCGGATATGGAGTTAAACGAAACGGCTAAAGGGATCATTTCTCGATTCCCAATCATTCAACAAACTTGGCGTAATAGCATTGCACAGATTTTAAATGGGATTAACTTTGGATTGCGTAATCCTAAAGTATTGGAACCTGTTAATTTCCTAAGTAAGCAATTACTCAAACTACAAATTAAAGATGAAACTTTGCGTAAAGCAGTGACACCGAACTTTACTATTGGATGTAAGCGCTTATTGTTTGCAAACAATTATTATCCAGCTCTACAACAAGATAATGTGAGTCTGATTGCACATGGTTTGGTTGAAATTGATGGAAATACAGTGGTTGCAGCAAATGGTGAACGTCATGAAGTGGATGTGATTATTTGGGGAACAGGCTTTGAAGTTTCACATCCTCCAATTGGTAAACGAGTTTATGACAGCAATGGTCAAGTCCTTGCTGAGCGTTGGAAAAATAGTTCACCTGAAGCATATTTGGGTGCCAGTATTGAACATGTACCGAATGCGTTCTTGGTCCTCGGTCCAAACATTCTGGTATATGATTCATTTATTGGTATCGCGGAAGCACAAGTCGGCTATATTGTTGATGGCTTGCTAAAAATGCGTGAGCAAAAATTCACTCGCTTTGAAATCAAAGCGGATGTGCTTGCTCAGCATAACAAACGTCTGCAGAAACATTTAAAAACCACTGTATTTAATGCGGGTGGGTGTAAGTCTTATTATCTGGATGAAAATGGTCGTAACTTTGCAGCATGGCCATGGTCATTGCAACAATTACGTAACCAATTAAAACAACTAGATTTAAACCATTATAGTGTGAGTAAAAAATAAGCTTAGTATTCAATTGCTGAACACTTTTTATGAGAGCCCTAAATTGATTTAGGGCTTTTATTTTTTTGTCTTGTGCGACGATGTAATCCAAAAATAATGATTTCAGCTAGGATTAAATTGACCACCCAACCTAACCAAGATTCTAACTGATAGATGTGAATTGGGGTTAACCAATCAAAATATGGTTGTAACTGATAAAGCACGATTTTCCATGTCCTTAAGCTCAGCGCTGAAAGGCTCAGTGCAAAACTACGGATCATCCAGTCACGATGTAAAATCCAGCGCTTTTTCAATAAAAAGTACAAAGCGGATAGGGTGGTGATCGCCCAGAGTGAACTTAATAAGACAAAGCTGATTTGAGTGGATAACCCTCCAGCCGCTGAAAAAGCTAAAATTAAGCCACTGGGTAAAGACAGCCCCAAAATGGTGATCAGATACAGCCAACCACTCCAGCGATGAATTCGGGGATAACGCGTGCGAAAGACACGGAAAAACTGTGTAAATCCAGCGATGAGTACAAAACTACTGCTGATCACATGGATTTTAAAAGCCGCCTGCCAAGGTTGAGTATTGACTACATCTTGCTTTAACAAAAGAAAATGCTGATCAGTTTGCCATGGGAAATATTGCAAACATATTGCGACCATGAGATAGCATAAATAAGCATAGATCACGAGTGAAATTAGACTCAAGCTTGAATATGCCAAGTTAGTTTTTGTTTTGTTCATCACTGCTTATAATGGAATGGTGATTGAGAAATTATAGTGGAAGATAGGTTGAAACAGCATATTTATGTTTGGGTATGGCATAGATTTTAAAATAAACCACAGAGAATCCTGATTTATTTATCTTAAAGTAGATCACAAAGTAAACAATTTAATCTAAAATCAATGTGAAAATGCATCCAATATCTTCATAACAAATAGGTATAACAATGAATAAAAGTTTAATCGCACTCGTCGGATTAGGAATGATTGGTTTCCAGAATAGTTATGCACTGGATATTCAACAGTTGCAAAAATCTTGGTCTGGAAAATATGATGAGCAGAAAATTGCTGTTTTCATCCAATCTATCGATCGTAATCAGATCAAAGGCTATAGTGTTCTTGGTAAAAATAAACAAAATTTCTCAGGAAAAGTACAGACAACTTCACAAGGCTATAAAATTACCGCAACAGAAAGCGGTGCTAAAGCAAGTAGTGGTGTGTTTACGTTTACTGTAAAACAGAATCAGCCGAATGTGTTGGAATCTAGTTGGGAATCTACAACGGCTAAGGTTAAACCAAAATATTTTGATTTAAAGCCACAACAGTGTCGCTATCAAAAAGATGTCGGTGATTATCCAGTCGCATCACAACGTTTATTAAAAGATGAGGATCTACAAATTCCTCCTGAAGAACTGGACTGGATGCGTAATGAAATTTATGCGCGTCATGGTTATTCATTTGCCAATAAAGAGATTACCTCTCAATTTGCTAACGATAATTGGTATATGCCATGCAGTACCAATGTTGAAAATCAATTAACTCAGATTGAAAAGACCAATATCCAACGTATTAAAAAAATTCGCCCGTATATGGCGAAAATGGAATGGGGTCGTTGATCAATATTTTGATCATATCTGGTTTAAATGATAGCTAAAGCAAAAGCATTTTAATTTGATGTGAATCTGATTTATATCATTATTTTTGCTTTAAAAAGCTCAAAGTCAGGTACTTTGAGCTTTTTAAATTTTACGGAAAATGTTAAATAGCTTGGGTGTTTTCATTTAGCCAGTTTAAAACATCACCTTCTAAGTGAGGTGCTAATCGCTCTCTGACTGTTTGATGGTACTGATTCAACCATGCTTTTTCATCATGACTGAGTAGGTCTAAAACGATACACATCAGGTTAATCGGACACAATGTTAGTGTTTCGAATTCCAAAAAATGACCATAGGTCGTATCTTCAAAATGCTTAATTTTGTTGACGACAAGATTCTCAATCCGAATGCCGTACTTGCCTTGATGATATAAACCAGGTTCATTGGAAGTAATCATCCCTTCGCGCATCTTGGTGGATGGTGTGACTGGGGCATAATATGAAATCACTTGTGGGCCTTCATGAACATTCAATGCATAGCCTACACCGTGACCTGTACCATGACGATAATCTAATCCGTATTTCCACAGGGTTTGACGTGTGATCGAATCTAAAAGAGGTGATGCAATGCCTTCTGGGAAAACAGTTTGAGCAAGCGCAATATGACATTTTAATACAAGTGTGTAATCGCGCTTTTGTTCAACGCTTGCGGTGCCTATGGGAACAACACGGGTAATGTCTGTGGTTCCTTCATCATATTGTGCGCCTGAATCAATCAGAAGCAAACCATCACCACTAATCTCGCTAAAGCTTTCTTCGGTGGCACGATAGTGGGGTAATGCGCCGTTGGCATTAAAGCCTGCAATTGTCGAGAAGCTTAATCCAATAAAACCTGCTTGTTGTGCGCGAAAGCCTGAAATTTTTTCGTCGATGGTGAGTTCATTGATCGATTCTTTATCAGCCAATGCGTTATCTAGCCAATGAAAGAAATGACATAGGGCAACACCATCTTTGGTCATTGCACTGCGCACATGTGCAATTTCTGAAGGATGTTTACGTGATTTAAATAAACTGCTTGGATTAATGTCTTGGACTAAATGACTTTGCTGCTCAATGGCCTGTGAATATGAAATTGAGACTTTAGCAGGATCAATTAAAATATTTTGTTGTTTAAGTTCGAGCAAAAACTCGATGCTTGCGTTATAAGGTAAGATTTCAATGTTATCCAAAGCAAATCTTTGCTGCATTTCAGTTGAAAGTTTTGCAACATCAATAAAAAGCACAGTTCGAGAATGGTCAATATATAAGTGTGCTAAGAACACGGGGTTATATTCAACATCACGCCCCCTACAATTCAAAATCCAAGCAATATCATCGAGTGCAGAAATAAAATGCCCCGTTGCTTTTTTCTGAATAAGTTTGTGACGGATCGCAGTTATTTTTTCTAGGCGTGTTTGCGCATTTAAATCATCTGCCATTTGCCAAATGGGTTGTAGGGGCAGTGCTGGCCGTTCAGTCCAAATTTGATCAATTAAATCTAAGTCTGTTTGAATGACGAAATTGTGTTCTATCGCAAGCGCTGATAATGCGCTGTATTGTTGAGTTGAAATGGTATTTCCATTGACAGAGATTTTTGCATCTTTGGCTAAATGTTGTGAAAGCCAAGCCAAATGTGTTGAAGCAGGATCAGGTGTCTGCTTTTGTAAAACGTAACCTGTATTTTCCAGTTGCTGTTCAGCTTGTACCCAATATCGACCATCTACCCATAAACCTGCGAAGTTTTGAGTAACTACAATTGTGCCGACTGAACCTGTAAAGCCTGTTAGCCATTGACGTATTTTCCAATAATCAGGTAGATACTCTGACATATGTGGATCTGCACTCATGGCGATAAAAGCATCCTGCTGATATTTCTTCATAATTGTACGAAGGTTTTCTAATTTGTTGACAGGTGACAAAGCGTTCATACTTTTTCCAATTGCATATCAAGAGATTTTTGAGAGGGGGTCGATGTTTGATTGAGTAATTTATGAATCGGTTTTCTCATTAACCATAGAACGAGTGCGCCAAGAAGTAAAGCGATGACACATCGCACAAATAGCAAGGGTAATTGGTCAACTTCATGGATAGAAACATGACCACCAATTAAACCTGCCATCAAGTTTCCTAAAGCAGATGCTGTAAACCAAAGCCCCATCACTTGTCCACGAATGATGGTCGGAGCAAGTTTAGTCATGGTTGAAAGGCCAACAGGGCTTAAGCATAATTCACCTAGTGTTAAAAGCAGGAGGCTTGATGCGATCCACAATGCAGAAACAGTTCCACCATTTTGGGTAATCAAGTAACTGGCAATGCTCATCACGAGGAAACCACCCGCAGCGAGAAGTAAAGCAATAATGAATTTGGTGATATAGCTAGGGTCACGATTTTGTTTGCCTAATTTAACCCAAAGCCATGCGATGATCGGTGCGAAAATAATAATGAAAAGCGGGTTAATCGATTGAAACCAAACTGCGGGTATTTCAAAGCCAAAGAATTGGCGATCTGTAAAGTCTTGGGCGAAAAGATTGAAAGATGTTGGTTTTTGTTCAAATGCTGACCAGAAAAGTGCAGCGGTGATGAGTAAAATAAAACAGATGATGATTTGTTTTTTCTCAGTATTATTCAAACCAGCAAAGAGCAATAGATAGCTGAAATATAAGGCAATACAAATACAGATTGTGATGGTGAAATATGTGGCGATCTGAATTGGATTGATGTTAATTATGCCAAGAGAAACTAGACCGATAATCAGGCCAACAATGGCAATAAAACCTATGATCATTTGGGGGGCTTTAGGATTGTAATGTACAGGACGAGCCCAGTTATTTTCATTGCCTTGCACATGATTAAATTGTTTTAATTGAGGCACAGTTATTAACTTAAAAATCAGTAAGGCGATTAACATTCCAACGCCACCGATTCCGAATCCCCAGTGCCAACCATGTTCTTTAACCAATAAACCAGTCAATAGTGGAGCAATCAACGAACCTAGATTAATTCCCATATAAAAAATGGAAAATCCTGCATCACGCCGTGAATCTTGAGCCTGATATAAAGTGCCAACAATGACGGAAATACAGGTTTTAAATAAACCAGAACCGATCACAATCAAAACTAAACCAAAATAAAAAAAGAAATGCCCAAATAAAGCTGCCAATGCAATGGATAGATGTCCAAATGCGATGATCAGTGAACCGTACCACACAGCGCGCTCCTGACCGAGATAATTGTCAGCAACCCATCCACCCAATACGGTCATTAAATACATACTGCCTGCAAATAAGCCGACAATTGCTGATGCTGTTGGGCGATCTAAACCGAGACCGCCATCAGCAACTAAAGCTGCCATATAGAGGATTAATAAAGGGCGAATACCATAATAGGAAAAACGTTCCCAAAGCTCGGTAAAAAATAAACCTTTTAATGGTTTAGGGTGACCAAAAAAAGCTTGATCTGGGTCGTGCACTTGTTTGGATAAATGTTGAGGCATCTTCAAGTCCTTTGAAAATGTATTAATAAAAAAATTTTAAACAATATATAAAATAAAGTTATTTGTTGGGTGTTTTTTAAAGTAGTGATTTGTAAGTTTTATAGTAAAAATATAAAATTCAGTTTTCTATGCTTATTATTGGTATTGTTATGTTTTGATTTTAAATGAATTTTAAAATAAATAGATTATGCCAGTTGGTATGAAAATTGGTATGAATATGTAATAAAAAACCACCCCAAAGGGTGGTCTCTTGTTCGATCTGAACGCGTAACGAATTAACGTTTGATATCGCGTTGAGTTTCGCCAGTATAAAGCTGACGAGGACGACCGATTTTGTATGGGCCGCTGTGCATTTCTAACCAGTGGCTGATCCAACCAACTGTACGTGCAAGCGCAAAGATTACCGTAAACATTTCTGTTGGGATACCAATCGCTTTAAGGATGATACCTGAATAGAAGTCTACGTTCGGGTAAAGTTTACGTTCGATGAAGTACGGATCGCTTAATGCAATACGTTCAAGTTCCATTGCAAGCGCAAGTTGTGGATCATTGATACCAAGTGCACTTAACACTTCGTCACAAGTCTCTTTCATTACTTTTGCACGTGGATCGAAGTTTTTATAAACTCGGTGACCGAAGCCCATAAGTTTAACTTCTTTAGTTTTTACTTTTTCCATGAACGGTGCAACATTTTCTACAGAGCCGATTTCATCGAGCATCTTAAGAACAGCTTCGTTTGCACCACCATGCGCAGGTCCCCAAAGTGCAGCAATACCCGCAGCGATACATGCATAAGGGTTAGCGCCTGTAGAACCGGCTAAACGTACTGTAGACGTTGATGCATTTTGTTCATGGTCAGCATGAAGCGTAAAGATACGATCCATTGCTTTAGCAAGAATAGGGTTAACTTTGTAATCACGATCTGCTGGAGTAGCAAACATCATGTACAAGAAGTTTTCAGCATAGCTTAAATCGTTACGTGGATATACGAACGGTTGACCGATTGTATATTTGTAAGTCCAAGCAGCTAAAGTAGGAATTTTAGCAACTAAACGAACTGCAGTGATTTCACGGTGGTCTACGTTTTCAACGTCAAAACCGTTGTGATAGAACGCAGATAACGCACCCACTACACCACACATAACCGCCATAGGGTGAGCATCACGACGGAAACCATTGAAGAAACGGCTAACTTGATCGTGAACCATTGTGTGGTTGCGGACTTTGTTTTCGAAGTCTGTTTTTTGTTCAGCAGTTGGAAGCTCACCGCTTAACAATAAATAGCAAGTTTCTAAGTAAGAAGCTTGAGTTGCAAGTTGAGCAATCGGATAACCACGGTGTAAAAGAACGCCTTTATCACCATCAATGAAAGTGATTTTAGACTCGCAAGAAGCTGTCGCCATAAAACCAGGATCAAAAGTAAAGTGACCTGAAGCCAACACATCCTTAACGTCGATTACATCTGGGCCCAATGTGCCGCTGTAAATTGGTAATTCAATTTTTTTGCCATCAAGCTCTAGAACGGCTTTCTTGCCAGTTGCTGCAGACATTCAATAGATCTCCTGTCCTGGTGGATATTTTATCTAACTTGCTGAGTCATCTTGTAATGTACAAGTCAGACGGATCAAAAATTGCTATTTAGCTTAGTGAGTACTGAAATTTTGTCAATTATACTTATGGATGAAAAAACAATGTTTTCATCAGTAGTTAGTCTAACTTTAACCAGTAAGATTGATCATTAAATTTCAGAGTCGGTCAGTATAATAAGGTAAATTCTAAAGAAGGTGCAGAAAAATAATTGTGATTGCTAGACAGGAAATGGCATTTTTGACCAATATTTTGTGGCTTTTGTAAGTTGCGAAATGCATTGTTGCTGTTTTAAAACCATCTGAATTTCACGACTTACATAGCTTTTGCCATTATTTTTGTGTAAAAAACACCCAAATGAGTTGATGAAATATTTATTTTCATTTTAATGCTTAATTGATTAAAAAATAGTTTTTATTGAAGCTTTTAAAGGATAAAAAATAATCGAATCAGTATAAAAATAGGCATTTAGTTGCCTTAGGAATAATCAAATACCATAAAATCTTGCAGCTAAATTATGAATTATTCACAAACTAAGTCTTTCTTTCTTATTATAAAGCTTTCAGTCAAATCACTGAATTAAATGGCACCCATTTAAAATAGGAATAGAGGACTATTTTAAAATAACATGTTGGGTATCTACTAAAGCTTAACCAGCTGATGAAAAATAAAACAGCAGGGAGAAATTAACCACAGGACGATTTTGTCCGTAATGTTGTGCTTTAGTCTAAATTTATAAAAATAATATAAGTCGTAATTATGTGTAAAAGTAATATGTTTAAATGTCATAAAAAATAACGAGATAGCCTTGAAAAACAGAGATGGGTGATCTGCTTTATTTTTCAAATGGGTGTAAATGATTCTTATTTGAGTGATTTTTAAAGAAAAAGCCAATTTCGATGGTTTGTATTTTGACAGTGCACGTTTTATAATTCAGTGTCGTTTAAAGTTCAGGCAATTAAATTTGTCTGACAATGCTAGCTTTCCTTCGAATTAATTCCAACAAACTCCGGATGGAGTTTTTACTTACAGGATGCCCGCTGTGAAAAGCAACAGACCTGTCAATTTGTCCATGGGTCAAGTTTTAGATGTAAACTTAAAATCCCCTGTGGCTATTGCATCAATTCTACACCGTCTATCAGGTGTCATCGTATTTTTACTCGTACCGGTACTTTTGTGGCTTTTAGACAAGTCTTTGTCTTCGCCTGAAGGCTTTGCTCAAGTTCAAGCAATCTTTGGTGGCTTCATTGTACGTTTTATCGTATGGGTATTTGTCGCTGGTTTATTATTCCATTTCATTATGGGTATTAAGCACTTACTTGCTGACCTAGGCTTTGCTGAAGAGTTGCAAAGTGGTCGCGTAGCAGCAACTATTGCATTAATCTTGGCTGCGATATCTGTTATCGCTTCATTTGTATGGATCGTTCTCTAATGAAAAGTGCTACAGGTTTAACGGGTTCAGGTTCTCGTGATTGGTATATCCAACGCGTAAGTGCTGTAGTTCTAGCTGTTTATACTGTTGTGGTATTAGGTTGGATTCTGTGCAATGGCGGATTTAACTATGAGCAATGGTTTGGCTTTATGATGACACTTCCGATGAAGATTTTATCTTTATTGGCAGTCTTATCTCTTGTTGCGCATGCTTGGATTGGTATGTGGCAAGTATTCACTGACTATGTGACTACTCGTCAGATGGGTCCTTCAGCTTCAGGTTTACGCATCGTGTTAACTTCAGCAGTGATTATTGCTGTTATTGCATATGCGATCTGGGCAATCCAGATTTTTTGGGCGAATTGATAGGAAAATGTCATGGGCGCTTTAACCCCTAAAGAAGATTATTCAAATATTCCAAGCCAGTTCTTCGATGCAGTCATCGTTGGTGGTGGTGGTTCAGGTATGCGTGCTTCATATCAACTTGCTCAAGCAGGTTTGAAAGTTGCAGTGCTAACTAAAGTATTCCCAACACGTTCTCACACTGTTGCGGCTCAAGGTGGTATTGGTGCATCGCTTGGTAACATGCAAGACGATAACTGGCACTATCATTTCTATGACACGGTAAAAGGTTCTGACTGGTTAGGTGACCAAGATGCAATCGAATTTATGTGTCGTGAGGCGCCTAAAGTTGTTTATGAGCTTGAACACTTAGGTATGCCATTTGACCGTAATGCTGACGGTACAATTTATCAACGTCCATTTGGTGGTCACTCTGCGAACTATGGTGAAAAACCAGTTCCGCGTGCTTGTGCTGCTGCCGACCGTACAGGTCATGCGCTTCTTCATACGCTTTATCAAAGTAACGTGAAAATGGGTACTCAATTCTTCGTTGAATGGATTGCATTAGACTTAATCCGTAACGAAGCAGGTGATGTACTCGGTGTAACAGCAATTGACCAAGAAACAGGCAAAATTGCTGTATTCCAAGCCAAAGCAACATTGTTTGCTACAGGTGGTGCTGGTCGTGTTTACCGTGCATCTACCAATGCTTATATCAATACTGGTGATGGTCTTGGTATGGCTGCTCGTGCGGGTATTCCATTACAAGATATGGAATTCTGGCAATTCCACCCAACGGGTGTTGCTGGCGCAGGCGTATTGTTAACGGAAGGTTGTCGTGGTGAAGGTGCAATCCTTCGTAACAAAGATGGCGAACCGTTCATGGAACGTTATGCTCCAACTTTGAAAGATTTGGCTCCGCGTGACTTCGTATCACGTTCTATGGACCAAGAGATCAAAGAAGGTCGTGGTTGTGGCCCTAAAGGCGATTATATCCTACTTGATATGACTCACTTGGGTGCAGATACCATCATGAAGCGTTTACCATCTGTATTTGAGATTGGTAAGAAATTCGCAAACGTGGATATCACCAAAGAACCAATTCCAGTTGTACCAACAATCCATTATCAAATGGGTGGTATTCCGACCAATATTCATGGTCAAGTGGTTATTCCTGAAACAGCGAAAAATGCAGCAGATTTCTATGCAGGTTTTGATAAAGCTGCAAACGAATACACAACCAACGGTACAATGAATTACACAGTGCCTGTAAAAGGGTTCTATGCAATTGGTGAGTGTTCTTGCGTGTCTGTACATGGTGCAAACCGTTTAGGTACAAACTCATTACTTGACTTGGTTGTATTTGGTAAAGCTGCTGGTGAACACATCATCGATTACGTGACTAAACATCACGGTGATGAATACCAACCACTTCCAAATGATGTACTTGTGAACACTTTGAAACGTATCAATCATTTAGATGATTCTACTTCTGGTGAAAATGCACAAGAAGTTGCGGATGCGATTCGTGATATCGTTCAAGACCACGCGGGTGTATTCCGTACTCAAGCCTTGCTTGATGAGGGTGTTAAGCAGATTCTTGCGATTGAACCACGTGTACGTAACATTCATTTAAAAGACAAATCTAAAGTATTTAATACTGCACGTATTGAAGCTTTGGAAGTTGAAAACTTATACGAAGTAGCGAAAGCAACATTGATTTCTGCTGCTGCACGTAAAGAATGTCGTGGTGCACATACTGTTGTAGATTATGAATTGCCTGCTGATGATGAGCACTATTCATATGGTCGTCGTGATGATGAGTGGATGAAACATACTTTATGGTATTCAGCGGATAACCATCTTGAATACAAGCCAGTACGTTACAGCCCATTGTCTGTAGACCCAATTGAACCTAAACCACGTACATTCTAATCGGGAGAAATAAGATGAGTAGAGGTACACGTACATTCGAAATCTACCGCTATGATCCTGATAAGGATAAAGCACCGTATATGCAGACTTTTAAACTAGAGTTGACGGATAAGCATCGTATGTTGCTTGACGCGCTTTTAGCATTAAAAGTTCAAGACGAATCATTAACATTCCGTCGTTCTTGCCGTGAAGGTATTTGCGGTTCAGATGGTGTGAATATCAATGGTAAAAATGGTCTTGCGTGTTTATGGAACCTGAACGATTTACCTGAAAAAATCGTCATTCGTCCATTACCTGGTCTGCCAGTAGTGAAAGATTTAGTTGTGGATATGAATCAGTTCTACGATCAGTATGACAAAATTCATCCATTCTTAATCAATAATCAACCTGCACCACCAAAAGAGCGTTTACAATCTCCAGAAGAGCGTGAGCACTTAAATGGTTTGTATGAATGTATTCTTTGTGCATGTTGTTCAACGTCATGCCCATCATTCTGGTGGAACCCGGATAAATTCTTGGGTCCTTCAGCATTGTTGAATGCATACCGTTTCATTATTGATTCTCGTGATACTGCGACACAAGATCGTTTATCACGTCTTGATGACCCATTCTCATTATTCCGTTGTAAAGGGATTATGAACTGTGTGTCTGTATGTCCGAAAGGTTTGAATCCAACAAAAGCGATCGGTCATATCCGTAGCATGTTGCTCGATCAAGCGGGTTAATACGATGTGAAAAAAGGGCGTACATCTTGGGATGTGCGCTCTTTTTTTATTGGATTTTTAATGAGATGGTTGTTTTTTGTTCGAGTGAATGGGATCTAAGCTTTAAGCATTGAAAAAGTATCAACAGACCCGATATAAATGGATGGATAATAATAGATTATTTCTTGTATGTATTTCGCTAATTTATAGGTGGTATGTGTCAAAAAAATCAATTGAAGTGACAGATCATGTTACGATTTAACAAACCACTATATGTGAAAAACACACCATGTTTTTGGTACATTTTTTCTACATAAGTGTGATCCAGATCAGTTTATAAATAATTTTATAAGCAAAGATTAGAACCGCTTTAGAAAAAGCAAAAAAGCCTTTGTTTTTTCTAAGTCGATTTGCAAAAAATTGCTCAGCTTCGGTTGAGTATATAAGTGAGTGATGATGCCATTGAGGGCGTTATGATTCATTGTATGCATTAGTAAAAGCTAATGTTTATAACGCCCCTTGGTCATGAGTATCTGATGGGTGAATGTCAATTTACCGATTTGGCATTATCAATCATGGGAGTGCTTAAAAAGCACCCTCTAATGTTTTTGCAATAGGAAATGGGTCCACAAATGCAAGAAGTTGCTGACGCATTGCGTCTTGATACTGAACTTTCCGCTGATAGTGCAGCGTATATTGAAGAGCTTTACGAACAGTACCTTTCTTCTCCAACCTCAGTAGGTGAGGATTGGCGTCAATATTTCGATAAATTCCCTAAAGGTGACCAACCACACGGAAATATTCGTGAGCAATTCTTATTATTAGGTCGTAATTCAAGTCGTGTTCAGCCTGTTGTGCAAAGTGAAGTAAGTACTGAGCATGAACGTCGTCAAATCGGTGTTTTGCAACTGATTGCAGCATACCGTAACCGTGGTCATCAAAAAGCGAAGCTTGATCCACTGGGTTTGGCTAAACGTGAAGATGTGCCAGATTTAGATCTTGCTGCACATGGTTTAACCAAGTCTGACCTAGATACAGTTTTCAATGCTGGAAATTTGGCGATTGGTAAAACTGAAGCAACTTTAGGTGAAATGGTTAGCGCAATGGAGGCAACATACTGTGCTTCTATTGGTGCTGAATATATGCACATTGTTGACACCAAAGAAAAACGCTGGATTCAACAACGTCTTGAAGGTGCACGCGGTCAGTTCGGTTTCTCGGCAGATCAAAAGAAACATGTACTTGAACGTTTAACTGCTGCTGAAGGCTTAGAAAAATTCCTCGGTAATAAGTATGTTGGTGCGAAGCGTTTTGGTGTAGAGGGTGGTGAATCTTTCATTCCAATGGTAAACGAACTTATTCAACGTGCAGGTTCTGTAGGTTGTAAAGAAGTCGTAATTGGGATGCCACACCGTGGTCGTTTAAACTTACTTGTGAACATCATGGGTAAAAACCCAGCTGATTTGTTTGGTGAGTTTGAAGGTAAAACTTTAGCTAAAAAAGGTTCAGGTGACGTTAAGTATCACCAAGGTTTCTCATCAAATGTGATGACACCTGGTGGTGAAGTTCACTTGGCTTTGGCATTTAACCCATCGCATTTAGAAATTGTTGGTCCTGTGGTTGAAGGTTCAGTTCGTGCACGCCAAGTACGTCGTAAAGACATTGGTGGTGATGACGTATTGCCTGTAATCGTACATGGTGATGCTGCATTTGCTGGTCAAGGTGTCAACCAAGAAACCTTCCAAATGTCACAAACGCGTGGTTATACCGTAGGTGGTACGGTTCATATCGTAGTCAACAACCAAGTTGGTTTTACTACATCTGATCCACGTGATGCACGTTCTACCGAATACTGTACTGACATTGCAAAAATGATTCAGGCGCCAATTTTCCATGTCAATGGTGATGACCCAGAATCTGTATTGTTTGTTGCGCAATTGGCACATGATTTCCGTCATACATTCCGTAAAGATGTTGTGATTGACATGTTCTGTTATCGTCGTCGTGGTCATAACGAAGCGGATGAGCCAGCAGCAACACAACCAATGATGTATCAAGTGATCAATAAAAAAGCGACTACACGTACGCTTTATGCGGATCAATTGGTACAAGAAAAAGTATTAGATCGTTCTGATGCAGATGCTTTAGTTGAAAAATATCGTGAAGATCTTGAAGCAGGTAACCATGTTGCCAATGCTTTAGTGCTTGAACCAAATGACAAAATGTTTGTGGACTGGAAACCGTATCTAGGTCATGAATATACAGATGTTTGGGATACGACTTTCCCAATCGAACGCTTAAAAGAAATTGGTACAAAAATGCGCGAATTACCGGAAGGTTTCGTGATGCAACGCCAAGTGTCTAAAGTGATCGATGAACGTTTGAAAATGCAAACTGGTGAAATGCCATTAAACTGGGGTGCAGCAGAAACTTTGGCTTATGCTTCTATCCTTGATGATGGTTTCTTGGTGCGTTTGACTGGTGAAGATGTTGGTCGTGGTACATTCTCACACCGTCATGCCAAGCTACATAACCAAGTTGATGGTTCGGTTTATATTCCGCTTTGTCATATCAAAGAAAACCAGCCACGTACTGCAATTTATGACTCATTATTGTCAGAAATGGCTGTGCTTGCATTTGAATATGGTTATGCAACAACATTGCCAAAAAGCTTGGTAATCTGGGAAGCTCAGTTCGGTGACTTTGCAAACTGTGCGCAAGTGGTTATTGATCAGTTCATCTCATCTGGTGAAACCAAATGGGAACGTGTGTGTGGTTTAACATTACTTCTTCCACATGGTTATGAAGGTCAAGGTCCTGAGCATTCATCTGCACGTCTTGAGCGTTTCTTACAGTTATGTGCTGAAGAAAACATGCAAGTGATTACACCAACAACACCTGCACAGATTTTCCATGCAATGCGTCGTCAGGCAATTCGCCCAATTCGTAAGCCAATGATCGTGACTTCACCGAAGTCATTGCTTCGTCATAAACTTGCAACTTCAACTTTGGAAGAGCTTGCAACTGGTACATTCCAGACTGTGATTGATGAAGTGGATCAAATCAACAAACAAGATGTAACACGTGTTGTACTTTGTGGTGGTAAAGTTTATTACGACTTACTTGAAAAACGTCGTGAAGAAAACTTGAACATTGCGGTGGTACGTGTTGAACAATTGTACCCATACCCAGAAAAACGTCTTGCTGAAGTGCTTGCGACATATCCAAACATAAAAGAACTTGTTTGGTGTCAAGAAGAACCGAAGAACCAAGGCGCATGGTTATTCATTGCTCCTCGTTTATACGAAGGTGTAATGAAGTCTGCTCTACAAGTTCAAATTAGCTATGCAGGACGTGAAGCTTCAGCTGCACCTGCATGTGGCTCACCATATTTGCATGCAAAACAACAAGCTCAGCTCGTGAATGACGCACTTGCGATCGTAGCTGAACAATCAGGAGAATCTAAATAATGGCAACCGAAATTAAAGCACCGGTGTTCCCAGAGTCAGTTGCTGACGGAACAATTGCAACTTGGCACAAACAACCAGGTGAAGCGGTATCACGTGATGAAGTCATCTGTGATATTGAAACGGATAAAGTTGTTTTAGAAGTTGTTGCTCCTGCTGATGGTACTATCTCTGCAATCATCAAAAATGAAGGTGACACAGTTCTTTCTTCTGAAGTTATTGCAACATTTGAAGAAGGTGCTGTTTCTGGCGCTACTCAAACTCAAGCAGTTCAATCTGAAGAGAAAGTAGAACAAGCTGCGGCACAAACTCAAGCGGGTAATGCACCTGTTGTTGAACGTGCTCAAGTACAAGATCAAGCACCTGCAGTGCGTAAAGCTTTAACTGAAACAGGTATTGCTGCTGCGGATGTAGATGGTACTGGTCGTGGTGGTCGTATCACCAAAGAAGATGTTGCGAATCATCAAACTAAACCAGCTGCAGCTGTAACACCATTAAGCGTCGCTGTTGGTGAGCGTATTGAGAAACGTGTTCCAATGACACGTTTACGTAAGCGTGTTGCTGAACGTCTTCTTGCTGCTACACAGCAAACTGCAATGTTGACTACGTTTAACGAAGTCAATATGAAACCTGTGATGGAAATGCGTAAGCAATATAAAGATGCTTTCGAAAAACGTCATGGTGCACGTTTAGGCTTTATGTCATTCTTCGTTAAAGCTGTAACTGAAGCACTTAAACGCTATCCTGCGGTAAATGCTTCAATCGACGGTGATGATATTGTTTATCATGGTTACTATGATATCGGTGTTGCGGTTTCTTCTGATCGTGGTTTAGTGGTTCCAGTATTACGTAATACTGACCGTATGAACTATGCTGAAGTTGAATCAGGTATTGGTGCATATGCTGCAAAAGCACGTGAAGGTAAATTAGCAATTGAAGATATGACTGGTGGTACTTTCACAATTACCAACGGTGGTACTTTCGGTTCATTACTTTCAACACCTATTTTGAACCAACCACAAACTGCTATTTTAGGTATGCACAAAATCCAAGAGCGTCCTATGGCTGTAAATGGTCAAGTTGAAATTCTTCCAATGATGTACTTAGCGCTTTCTTATGACCATCGTATGATTGATGGTAAAGAAGCAGTAGGTTTCTTGGTAACTGTTAAAGAGTTACTTGAAGAGCCAGCTAAACTAATCCTTGACCTTTAATTCTTTAGAATAACAACACGAGTTTAGAGTGATCCTTTAAACTCGTTTTTGGAGATAAGCATGTCTCAGTTTGATTTAGTGGTAATCGGCGGTGGGCCAGGTGGTTATGAAGCGGCAATTCGTGCTGCTCAACTTGGTTTCAAAGTTGCGTGTATCGAAAAACGTGTACACAAAGGTAAGCCATCTTTAGGTGGTACTTGCTTAAACGTAGGTTGTATTCCTTCTAAAGCACTTTTGGATTCTTCTCATCACTATGAAGACACTCTTCATGGCTTAGATGTTCACGGTATTACAGTTGAAAATGTCCAACTTGATCTTCAAAAGCTTCTTGCTCGTAAAGACAAAGTTGTAGATAACTTAACTGGTGGTGTTGCTCAATTGCTGAAAGGCAACGGTATCGAGTGGTTACAAGGTACGGGTAAATTACTTGCTGGTAAAAAAGTTGAATTCACACCATTAGAAGGTGGTGATGTTCAAGTTTTAGAACCTAAATTCGTAATTCTTGCAACAGGTTCTGTACCTGTAAATATTCCTGTAGCAAAAGTTGATGAAGACCTTATCGTTGATTCAACGGGTGCGTTAGAATTCCAAGAAGTGCCTAAACGTTTAGGTGTAATTGGTGCAGGCGTAATCGGACTTGAACTTGGTTCAGTATGGCGTCGTCTTGGCTCTGAAGTTGTTGTGTTTGAAGCATTAGATGCATTCTTACCAATGGCAGATAAAGCGTTGGCAAAAGATTATCAAAAACTTTTAACAAAACAAGGTTTAGATATTCGTATAGGCGCTAAAGTTTCAGGTACTGAAGTGAATGGTCGTGAAGTGACTGTTCAATATAACCAAGCAGGCGAAGATAAAACTCAAACTTTTGATAAATTAATCGTTTGTGTTGGCCGTAAAGCCTATGCAGAAGGTTTATTGGCTGAAGATTCAGGCATTAAATTAACTGAACGTGGTTTGGTTGAAGTGAACGATTGGTGTGCAACGTCTGTTGACGGTGTATATGCAATTGGTGACTTGGTACGTGGTCCAATGCTTGCGCATAAAGCAATGGAAGAAGGTGTAATGGCAGTTGAGCGTATGCATGGTCATGCTGCTCAAGTGAATTATGACACTATTATTTCAGTGATTTATACACACCCTGAAGCTGCGTGGGTAGGTTTGACTGAAGAGCAAGCTAAAGAGAAAGGTCACGACGTTAAAACCGGTCAATTCCCATTTGCGGTAAATGGTCGTGCTTTAGCTGCCAATGAATCTGCTGGATTTGTGAAGTTTGTTGCAGATGCAAAAACTGATCGTTTATTGGGTATGCATATCATTGGTCCAGGTGCTTCTGATATTGTTCACCAAGGTATGATTGCACTTGAATTTGTATCTTCAGTTGAAGATTTACAATTGATGACTTTCGGTCACCCAACTTATTCTGAAGTCGTTCATGAGGCAGCGCTTGCTGTTGATGGGCGTGCGATTCACGCGATTCAGCGTAAACGTAAATAACACAAAAAAGAGCGGTTTCGACCGCTCTTTTTACTTTTGATGGTTGTTTTTAATTGAATAATCATCTAAAAATAAAAGAACAAACTTTAATAAATGCCGATAGTTATTGCGATGGAAGTCTAATTATTGGTGTGTCATAACAATGTGAAAAGTAGTAAAAGGTAAAACATGAATCTACATGAGTATCAAGCGAAAACGCTGTTAAAAAAATATGGTATGCCAGTTCAAGAAGGCATTTTAATCACTACGCCCGAAGAAGCATCTGCTGCCTTTGAGCAAATTAGTGGCAAATTCGCTGTGATGAAGGCCCAAGTCCATGCAGGTGGTCGTGGTAAAGCGGGTGGCGTAAAAGTTGTTAAGTCAAAAGAAGAAGCAGCTGAATATGCAAAAAGCCTGTTAGGTACTCGTTTAGTCACGTATCAGACGGATGCCAATGGTCAGCCGGTAAATAGTATCCTTGTTTGTGAAGATGTTTATCCTGTAGAACGTGAATTGTATTTAGGTGCAGTGGTTGACCGTTCTAGTCGTCGTGTGACATTCATGGCGTCTACAGAGGGTGGTGTAGAAATTGAAAAAGTTGCTGAAGAAACACCTGAAAAAATTATTAAAGTCGAAGTAGATCCACTGGTTGGTTTATTGCCATTCCAAGCGCGTGATGTTGGCTTCCAATTAGGTTTAAAAGATAAGCAAATCAGCCAATTTGTAACCATCATGACAGGCGCGTACAAAGCATTTGTTGAAAATGACTTTGCACTATTTGAAATTAACCCACTTTCAGTTCGTGAAAATGGCGAAATCTTATGTGTAGATGCTAAAGTCGGTATTGACTCAAATGCACTTTATCGTTTGCCTGAAATTGCAGCGATGCGTGATAAATCTCAAGAAAATGAGCGTGAGTTAAAAGCATCTGAATTTGACCTTAACTATGTTGCTTTAGAAGGTAATATTGGTTGTATGGTGAATGGTGCTGGTCTTGCGATGGCAACAATGGACATCATCAAATTGTATGGTGGTCAGCCAGCAAACTTCCTTGATGTTGGTGGCGGTGCGACTAAAGATCGCGTCATTGAAGCATTTAAAATTATTCTTTCAGATTCATCTGTACAAGGTGTATTGATCAATATTTTTGGTGGTATCGTACGTTGTGACATGATTGCTGAAGCGATTATTGCAGCGGTTCAAGAAGTAAATGTAACCGTACCTGTGGTTGTTCGTTTAGAAGGGAACAATGCAGAATTAGGTGCTAAATTACTTGATGAATCAGGTCTAAAATTAATTTCTGCGAATGGCTTAGCTGATGCCGCAGAAAAAGTTGTTGCTGCTGTGAAAGCGTAAGGAGTATCAATCATGAGCGTATTAGTTAATAAAGACACAAAAGTATTGGTACAAGGCTTTACAGGTAAGAATGGTACATTCCATTCTGAGCAATCAATTGCATACGGTACAAAAGTAGTTGGTGGCGTAACACCGGGTAAAGGTGGTCAAACTCATATTGGTCTACCTGTTTTCAATACAATGCGTGAAGCAGTAAAAGAGACTGGTGCAAATGCAACATCAATTTATGTACCTGCACCATTTGTACTAGATTCTATTGTTGAAGCAGTCGATTCTGGTATTGAGTTAATCGTGGTGATCACCGAAGGTGTTCCAACTTTAGACATGTTAAAAGCGAAACGTTACCTTGAAACTTATGGTAATAATGCACGTTTAATCGGTCCAAACTGTCCAGGTATTATCACACCGGGCGAATGTAAAATTGGGATTATGCCAGGCCATATCCATCAACCAGGTAAAATCGGGATCATTTCTCGTTCTGGTACATTGACTTATGAAGCAGTTGCTCAAACGACTAAGCTTGGTTTAGGTCAGTCTACGTGTATTGGTATCGGTGGTGATCCGATTCCAGGTATGAACCAAATTGACTGCTTAAAACTTTTCCAAGAAGATCCACAAACAGAAGCAATCATCATGATTGGTGAAATTGGTGGTAGTGCGGAAGAAGAAGCTGCTGAGTATATTCAATCTAATGTGACTAAACCTGTTGTTGGTTATATTGCGGGTGTAACAGCGCCTAAAGGTAAGCGTATGGGTCACGCTGGAGCGATTATCTCTGGCGGTAAAGGTACTGCTGAAGAGAAGTTTGCTGCATTTGAAAAAGCAGGTATGGCATATACGCGTAGCCCAGCTGAACTTGGTTCAACTATGTTTGATGTCTTAAAAAAGAAAGGCTTGGTTTAATTTAAAGTTTAAATTTTTAAGCTAAAAAATGGGAGCCAATCGCTCCCATTTTTATTGGTTGTAGAGTATTGTGATGGTTAGCGTTTAATCTTGTGATCAAGATAAAGGAGATTTATATGAGATGGGGGATCTGTGATTAGCCTTTGACTAAACCACCATCCACAATCAAATTTTGTCCTGTTACAGCGCGTGACCACGGTGATAAAAACATCAGCACGGCATCTGCAAATTGCGCAGGCGTGGTGACTTCTTGTAAGGGCGTAGAAGCAGCGATCAAATCAAACACTTGATCAGGTGTTGCACTACTGGCATCAGTCTTACGTAATAGACCACCTGAAAGCATATTTACATTAATGCCATATTGACCTAAATCGTGTGACGTTGTGCGGGTAAAGGCCAAAAGTGCTGCTTTAGCCGCAGTATAATCATGATAGGGAACCACAGGATTCTGCACAAGATTGGTTCCAATATTGATGATTCGACCAAAATGATCTTTTTTCATATCTTCTAGTGCAGCTTGGGTGGTGTTTAAAGCGGCTTTTACTGCACTGTCCAATTGCTGTTGCATACTGTGCCAGCTCAAGGTTTCAACTTTTGGACGTAGATCACCATCAAATTTAAATGCCAATAGCGCATTATTAATCACTGAGGTGATTGCATGTCCATAATGCAGTTTTGCCTTTTTAAACATCGTGTTGACTTGATCTGCATCAGTTACATCTGCTTTGTAAATAAAAACCTGTTCGGCATGTTCCTTAGCAAGTTGTTGTGCGGATTCTTCACTATTGAAATAATTCACTACAACTCTTGCGCCTTCACGAATCAAAGCATGGGTAATTGCAAGTCCTAAACCACGTGCGCCACCAGTCACTAGAATAATTTGATCTCGTATTTCCATGTTCAAATCAACTCATTTGATATCAATTTAATTTTAGCACTTTTATCGATGAGACTCTTAGATTGAGAGATGAGTTACAAAGTTCATCAATTGCACATACTCAAGATGAAAAATATAAAAACATCTAGAGAAATTTAAGCATCTTAGTGCATTGATTACATATGAATATTCAAATAATTAAACTTTTTAAATCCTATTGATAAAATGATGGCTAAGAATGATAGTTAATTGGTTTAACATATTGATCATATTATTTATAATTAAAATGAAAGGCATTTGATATTGAATGTGCTTCACTCATTTTGATCTATATGTAGGCTACAATTAGACTGATCATTTAAGTGACGTATAAACAAACAGAGGAGACAACCATCTTGTTTTATGATTGGTATAACTCCGATAAAAATGATGAATTGATTAGGCAAAACATGCGACCTATTTACCCGCTCAATTTAATGGTCATTTTTATATTTTTTATAAATTCAAATGTTTATGCTTTTGATGATCTGGCACTTATGGTAGAAGAGGCACAAAATCAAGTTGTGGAATATCAAGATGAATTATTAGGACAACCAGATCAATTACAAGAGGAGCAATTATTTAAAATTGAAAATCAAGAAAATAGCCTAAGTAATACTGAAATGAGCACTGAGCGAAATGATATATTTTTTGAACAAGACCAATTGCAAAAAAAGCTAGCAGAACAGCATGAGCATGAATTGGCAGATTATTCAATTTTAACCAATAAATTTTATGAAAATGAGCGTATTCGGGTGTTTAATTATACTGCTTACAATGTACAACAATTAAAGACCTCATTACTCAACCCTTCAAATGATAATCCTGCATCAAGTGAGCTTTATCTTTCTTTTGGTTATGGTATTGAATTTAAGATCAATACTTTAAACAAAGTGGGTTATGAATACATCTCTAGTTTTCCTTATGATCGTGGGCAATTATTGCGTCTGTTTTGGATTAGAACGCTGACTTATTAACCATAAATATCTTATCGATCATTTTTATTACCATGAAGAAATCATGTTGGAAATACTACAACTTGAAACATAAGCTTGTTTAGCACTACACATTAAAAGACTAACTTAAACAAAATGAGATGAAGAGGTGAGTCATCATGTTAAACAAAGTTATTGTGTTGGGTGTAGTTGCTATTTCATTAACCGGCTGTATTGTTGCACCATTTGATGATGGTCATCGAGGTGGTCATGGTCGTTATGATCAGCGACATGATTCGGATCATCGCTGGGATCAGCGTCGTGATGGTGATCGACATCGTTATGACCGAGATCGCAATGATCGTGACTGGAATTGGAAAGGGCGTTAATTCTTTATCTTAAATATAAAAATGGGCAATGCATGCCCATTTTTTTCTATCTTGTTGTTTGAAAATATATGAATGAAGTAACTGATATCATTTCATAAAAACTAATTTATATCTTTGTAGGGTGGCACTGCCGCATTTTACATTGAAAGTTTAAATATATTTGTGTAGGCAATAGCGTATTTTTTGTAGGGCATGCCACACGAGAACAATACCCTATATTATTTTTTTAAATAAACCTGCTTGTACTACACCAGCTTTGGTTTGTTTCTGTAATTGCCATGTTGAGGGTAAATTCAGTTGATTTAAGCCACGATCTGCTTCTACATAAATCAATGCTTGATCAGATAAGTATTGATCAGCTTTTTGAGCCAATTCATCCCATAAATTTAAACTATAGGGTGGATCTAAAAACATTAAATCAAACTGTTCATTTAAATTAGATAAGGCTTGTTGTGCTGTTTGAATTTTCAGCTGACAGTTTTCAGCTTTAAGCAACTGAATATTGTCTTTTAAAAATTTAGCTTGCGTGGCATTGGGTTCAATCATGATCACGTGCCTTGCACCACGTGAAAGTGCTTCAAATCCTAAAGCACCTGAACCAGCACAAAGATCTAAGACTTTGGCATTTTGAATATCCCACATCAGCCAGTTAAACAATGTTTCACGCACTCGATCAGGGGTCGGACGTAAACCATCGATATCAGCAAAAGGAAGAACGCGGCGTTTCCATTCCCCACCAATAATACGTAATTGGTTTTTCACTTTATTATTCACTGATATCAGCCTCAGGTACAGGTGGGGGAGTGGGTTGCGTCGAAGTCGTACTATGACCTTGAGTTGGTATACGGTTTTGGGTAGCCGTATTGGTCTGCGTATTTGGCTTCGGTTTAGGCAAGGCATTTGGATCTGCTGCAAGAGAAACATCACCACTTGGCAGTTCACCCGGTTTGATGCCAGCTGTCATTAAGCCACCACTGACTTGATGGTTAAGCGGTACAATTGGATTCTTTTTGCGAGTCAGCAACCAGTAATCAAACACAGGACGAGCAATCTTGGCAGCAGAACCTCCATGTTTACCATTTTCCCAAATCACGGCAATGGCAATTTCAGGGTTTTCAGCAGGTGCAAAACCAACAAATAAACCGTGGTCTAATTGTCTTGATGTTAGTGCTGCTTCGTTATAACGTTTGCCTTGGGCAATACTCTTGACCTGTGCTGTACCTGTTTTACCTGCGATTTGGTACATTGGTGTACGGATACCACGACCTGTACCTGTTTGAATAACATCAACCATTGCATCACGCATTTTAATCCAGTCTTCATCTGTACCACTGAAGTTGATTTTTCCTGTCGGGGCATTGAGTACTTCATGCTTTTTCGCCCCTTTGGATTCACGTAATACGTGTGGTGTGACATGTGCACCATGGTTGGCGGTAATTGCTGTTGCCATCGCCAGTTGTAATGGAGTCGCGGTAAACGCACCTTGACCAATACTGACAGAAATGGTTTCACCCTTGAGCCATTTGCTTTTTCGGGTACGCATTTTCCATTCAGGACTTGGATATAAACCTGTACTTTCGCTTGGTAAATCTACCCCCGTCTTTTCACCGAAACCAAATTGGCGCATCCATTCATTCATGCGGTCTATACCCATCTGGTAAGACAAGATATAGAAGTAAGTATCACAAGAAACCACAATGGACTTATGTAAGTTGACTGAGCCATGTCCAGTCTTTTTCCAGTCACGGAATTTATGTGAATCGCCGGGTAAATGGAAATAGCCAGGATCGGAAATAGCAGTTCCCCAATCCACCGTTTTAAAGTGAATACCGCCTAAGCCTTCCATCGGCTTAATCGTAGAACCGGGAGGATAGGTTCCTTGGACTGCACGGTTATAGAGCGGTTGATCTAGGTTGTCACGCAAGGCTGTATAGTCTGCATGTCCAATACCTGTTACAAATAAGTTCGGGTTAAAACTTGGGCTTGACACCAGTGCTAATATTTCACCAGTTCGTGGATCAATTGCGACGATTGCACCACGACGATCTTTAAGCTGTTCTGCTGCAATGGTTTGCAGACCATAATCGAGTGAAAGATATAAGTCATTGCCTCGGGTAGACTCTTTACGGCCTAAATGACGTAAGACATTACCATGTGCATCGGCTTCAATCGATTCATAACCAGGAACACCATGTAGTAAATCTTCATAGGATTTTTCTACACCAATTTTCCCGATCAGGTTGGTTCCAGCATAACTATCTTTATCAATTGCTTTGAGTTCTTTATCGTTAATACGACCCACATAGCCAATAACATGGGCAAATAGCTCACCATGTGGATAATAGCGGGTCATTTGTGTTTCGATATCAACACCCGGAAATTGAAACTTGATTTCACTAAAGCGTGCAATATCTTGTTCTGTTAGGTTTAGCTTTAAGGTGACTCGTTCTGTTTTTTTAGAGGCTTTAATCCGGCTATTAAAACGGTCAATATCTTCTTGATTCAGATTTAAAATTGGAATTAAACGCTTAACCGTATCATCTATATCTTCGACATCGGCTTTGCTGAGGGTTGCAGTAAAAACAGGGTAGTTATCTGCCAGTAAAATCCCATTACGATCATAAATATAGCCACGTGCTGGTGCGATAGGCTGTAGTCGAATACGGTTTTTATCTGATGCTTCACTAAATTCTTGGTGATGGAAAATTTGCAGATAAGCATAGCGTGCAACCAGAAGGCACATAAAAAATGAAACAATACCAATCGCAAAAAAGACACGACTACGAAAGATGCGTTTTTCTTGTTGGACATTTTTTAGAGGAAACTGCTGCTTCATACGTCGTCGGCTTTAGTACTTAAAGATGGGTGAATTTAGGGGTCAAACATTTTACCCCAGATTGAGTCTTAAAAATTAAAAAACACAAATAACTCATCAAAATATATTTTAACTCAGTCTCTGCAACAAATTTGTTATGCCGAATGCAGGTCCGTTGACATTTCACCTGAAAAATACGCATCGTTGTAAACATTGATGAATTGTCAACAGAGCCTATATGGATTTGACCTTAGCGACATTAAATTTATAGCGTTTTGTATATGAGTGCCAAAATAATTCTGTTAAAGTCGAGCCTTAAGGATAAATAGATTCGACCTAAGTTAAGATTAGGGATAATGGAGAAAATAATGAAAAAAATCTTTCCCTTATTAATGTTAGTTGCTGTCGGAAATTTCGCGCATGCTGATGTTAAAGATTATTTGCCAGATATGAAGGGAATTTTACCAGAGGCAAAGTTTAAGCCTGAAGATGCTTCTAAATGGAATATTGGTGCGGGTGTAACGCAACAGATGGTCCATGCGAATGGTGAATGGGTAAATCCTTATGGAATTGCGTATACTAAATTAGGTGTTTTTTATAATGGCGACCATGAATTTGCTGGTCAAGTCGGCTATAGAATTCCTGTAGTATTAAATGGTAAAGATAAAAATGGATTCTATGTTGGGGTCTATGGCGGAACACTTAAAAGTAAAAAAGTGGACGGAAGTGATGAAGTCCAATATGGTGGTGGTGCCGATTTATCTTATGTTTTATTGAATAAAGAGCGTATAAGTACATTTAGTGTGGGGATGGGTGCAGGTAGTGAACTTCATAATAAAAATGGAGATATGGTCCTGGAAACTCGTCCACAAATACAATTTGCTTATACCTTAAGTGTCGGGTTCTAAAGTTTTTATGATTTTATCCATATCCTTCGACCGCAAATAGAAATAAATACGAGAGTCATGCATGTTGGAATACGTTAATGGTTTGTGGCACGCTTTTACAGCTCGACCTGATCATCTTGCCATTTTAAGTATCATCCCAGTGACGGCCTTTGTAACGTGGGCACACGTTTGGATGGCACTGAAAATGGTATTTTATCCAATCACGTTTTGGGGATTTCATATTGGTCCCTTACCCGTGGGTTGGCAAGGGATTGTGCCACGCAAAGCTGGGCGAATTTCAGGCATCATCACAGACAATACATTATCCAAACTGGGTTCTTTGCGTGAATTTTTAGATGCAATGGATCCTGAAGATATGGCCCGGATTATCGGTGAACAAGTCGGTTTTGAGCTTGAGCATTTGATAGATGAGGTGATGTTAGATCGTAATGCTGTTTTGTGGGAAAACTTACCTTATTCGATCAAACGTCGAATTTATGGTCAAGCGCATAAACAATTGCCGGGTGTCTTAAGAGAACTCGTGACCGAACTGACCATGAACGTCGAGTCACTGGTCAACATGCGGGATATGGTCGTGACTCAAATGGAAGGCGATCGCCGTTTGATGGTCCGTATGTTTTTAAAAGTTGGGCAAAAAGAAATTAACTTTATTTGGCATATTAGTGCTGTAATCGGGAGTTTCTTTGGTATTTTTCAAATGTTTGTTTATGTCTTTGTACCACAACATTGGACGGTACCTTTCTTTGCAGCAGTTTGGGGCTTTTTAACCAACTGGATTGCAATCTGGATGGTTTTCAATCCAGTAGAGCCACATTACGTACGCTATCCACAATTTTTTGAACGTACAAAAGATCGAAAATTTCCATGGATTAAACCTGTTATTCCAAGAATTGGCACTTATAATGTTCAGGGTGCGTTTATGAAACGCCAAGAAGAAGTGTCAGATGTTTTTGCAAGTGTCGTGACTGAAGATTTGATTACGTTAAAATCAATCATGACTGAAATGATGTATGGTCCTAAGAAAGAAAAAACCCGTCGTATTGTAAAGCGGCATATTAACGAAATTATGGAAACTCCATTGGTTCGGACCTCTTTACAATTGTCTTTAGGACTAAAAGAGTATGCAAAACTCAAGACAGACTTGATTGATCGGTCAATTGAAATTACGATGGTGCCTGTTTGCGACCCTGCGTTTAATGCGAGCCGTGCACAGAAAATTTTTCAGATGTTTAAAGAGCGGATTAGAGAGTTAACCCCAAAAGAGTTTCAAAACCTGTTACGTCCTGCATTTCAGGAAGACGAATGGATTTTGATTGTACTTGGTGGTGTGACTGGATTTTTTGCTGGTCTAATACATTTATTTGTGGCTTTCTTATAAATTTGATGCCATTACGATGATAAGTTTTAATTTGTCATGGCAAACGGTATCATACATATTGTTTTAAATGAGGATGTTTTTTTATGCGCATTATATTACTCGGACCACCTGGAGCAGGTAAAGGTACACAAGCTCAGTTGATCTGTAAGCGCTACAATGTCCCACAAATTTCAACCGGTGATATGCTCCGTGCTGCAATTCGTGAAGGTACTGAATTAGGTCTTAAAGCTAAAAGTGTAATGGAATCAGGTGGTTTAGTATCTGATGAGCTTATTATCGGTTTAGTGAAAGAACGTATTGCACAACCTGATTGTGTAAATGGTTGTATTTTCGATGGTTTCCCACGTACGATTCCTCAAGCTGAGGCTTTAGAGAACGAAGGGATTAGCATTGACCATGTAATCGAAATTGAAGTACCAGACGAAGAAATCGTAAAACGTCTTTCTGGTCGTCGTCAGCACCCAGCATCTGGTCGTGTTTATCACACGATTTATAACCCACCGAAAGTGGAAGGTAAAGATGATGAAACTGGCGAAGATCTTGTGCAACGTCCAGATGACGAAGAAGCAACGATTCGTAAGCGTTTAGGCTCTTATCATAATGAAACTGAACAGCTTGTTGGTTTCTATCAAGGACGTGCAGCTTCTGGGGAAAATGCACCGACTTATAATAAATTGAACGGTTTACGTCCAATAGAAGATGTTCAAAAAGATTTATTTGCGATTTTAGATAAATAAGACCGCATTCAAAGCATTTTTTTAAGCTTTGACAATAACAGAGACCTGATTCATATTAGGTCTCTTTTTTTTTGCAAGAGTGGCGTAGAGAGTGAAGTTTGTATTAATTGCCTTGGTCATTTTGAGTATATTGCTTCTTTTGGGCTTATTGTATATGAGCTTTAAATTGTTACGCAAAGCACAAAAAGAAGAGCTTCAGCAACGCCGTGAAATGAGAAAATCAGGCAATTACCAAGTGCATCCACAGGTGGCTGAAGAGTGGAAACGGCTTGAAAAGTTAAAGAAAGATTTAGAGAATAAAGAAAAATAACTCAATTCTAACTTTAGAATCATGAGTTTCTATGGAATTGAACTGATGATTTATGAAAAGGGCTTTATAACAAATACCAAAGATTTTTCATTCGTTTTAGTGCAGCTAAAACGAATGAATGTATATAGATAAAGTTAAATTATATTTTAAATTGCTCAGCCGCTTATTTTGTTTTGACCTTCACGTGCAGCGCCAAACTCATATTTATCAGGCCAATTACAAACATCTGACACAATACATTCATTGCATTTGGGTTTGCGTGCAATACAGCAGTAGCGGCCATGTAAAATTAACCAATGATGCGAGTCTATAATAAATTCTTTTGGAATCACTTTAATTAAACGATGTTCGACCTCAAGGACATTTTTACCTACTGCCAGTCCAGTACGATTGCCAAGACGGAAGATATGCGTATCTACAGCCATTGTAGGCTGACCAAAGGCGGTATTCAGCACAACATTGGCAGTTTTGCGACCTACACCGGGTAAAGCTTCTAAATCAGCACGATTGTCTGGAACTTGGCTATTGTGCTTCTCAATCAGAATTTTACAGGCTTTAATCACATTTTCAGCTTTGGCATTATATAAACCGATGGTTTTAATATATTGCTTTAAACCGTCTACACCCAATGCATAAATCTGTTCAGGAGTATTGGCGACAGGGAATAACTTATCAGTGGCTTTGTTGACACTTACATCTGTGGCTTGAGCCGATAAGGTAACAGCGACAAGCAACTCAAATGGGTTTGAGTAATTGAGTTCTGTTTTAGGATTTGGGCGTTGCTCACGTAATCGTTCAAAGAAAATCTGAATCTGCTTTTTGGTCATATTCTTTACAGTCATGATGCATCCTCTTGCAAAACAGATAACTGTTGAATCAATTCATTTAATTGATGTTGCTTATTTGCATCTGCTCGAACACTCAATTGTTTCTCTAGTTTTTTAATTTGAGTCCGCAGCTTAGCCAATTCAATGGTGGTTTTCGCATCTGTAACAATTGGATTTTTTATTATGGGCTGATTGATTTCAATTGTAGGTAAAGCCTGACTCTGTTGTGTTATCTGCGCAAAGAGTTCAATGTCGATTTCTGCACGAACCACAGGACCTTTACGATGCATGCGTTGTTTTTCTTCACGTTGAATATGTGCATAGTAACGACCACGTAAGTCATTTTGTTCTAAAAGACGTTGTTGTTCATTTGGAATAGGCTGAATGTCTTCAACTAAATCAATGCAATCTACTGGACAGGGAGCAATGCATAGTTCACACCCAGTGCATAGATCTGTAAGTACGGTATGCATCAGTTTACCAGAACCAATAATGGCATCTACAGGGCAAGCACTGATACATTTGGTACAACCAATACATTCATCTTCACGAATAATGGCTTTCATGCGTTGTGGACGGCCATCGCTTTGAATTGGCCAGACACTTGGTTCAGCAATGAGTTTATTACGATTGAGTATATCCGCAAGCGCATCTGCAACAGGTTGCCCACCTGGCACACATTTATTGGCTTCTTCGCCTTTTTCTACAATAGATTTTGCATAAGGTAGACACCCATCACGGTGACCACAGAGTCCACATTGTGTTTGTGGCAAAATGGCATCTATTTGCTGAATGAAGGAAAGCGATGAATTCATGTGAATAAAACTTTAAAGAAAAATGAACAAATGCTTGGTAAAAGCGAAGAATATTTTGCAATTTTAGCATGTTTTGTAGTGAAAATCTTTGCTCTAATTTGGCGCTAAAAATGCGCTAATTTAGATCAAAATATCGAATATTTTTTGGTTAAAAACGCCAACAAATTGACATTTTATTTGGGGTTGATTAGAAATTATCATATTGAATTTAAATGTTATTTGAAAAAACATTTGAAAAAAGGTTGTGGATTATATACAAAAGGGATTAAATACTTTGCGCCAAAATTTATCATTTTATTAAAAGGGTTGACCTTTTTTGTATCATTTTCTGCTGAGGAATGAGCGTTGAAATATAATAGCCTGAATGACTTTTTAAATTACGTTAAAGCACGTGATCCAAATCAACCAGAGTTTTTACAAGCTGTGGAAGAAGTTATGACCAGTTTGTGGCCATTTATTGAGAAAAACCCAGAGTATGCTGAGCACGGTTTGCTTGAACGTCTTGTTGAGCCAGAACGAGCGATTCAATTCCGTGTTTCATGGGTAGATGACAAGGGTCAAACTCAAGTTAACCGTGCTTTTCGTGTTCAATATAATTCTGCTATTGGTCCATTTAAAGGCGGCATGCGGTTTCACCCATCTGTAAATCTCTCTATTTTAAAATTTTTAGGTTTTGAGCAGACGTTTAAAAATGCCTTGACCACACTGCCTATGGGCGGTGGTAAAGGTGGTTCTGATTTCGATCCGAAAGGCAAATCAGACGGCGAGATCATGCGTTTTTGCCAAGCATTAATCATCGAACTTTACCGTCACCTTGGTTCTAATACTGATATTCCAGCAGGGGATATTGGTGTGGGTGGTCGTGAAGTCGGTTACATGGCGGGTATGATGAAAAAGCTCAGTAATGACACTTCATGTGTATTTACGGGTAAAGGGTCATCATTCGGTGGTTCTTTGGCTCGCCCAGAAGCAACAGGTTTTGGTACAGTTTATTTTGCTGAAGAAATGCTAAAAACTCGTGGTGAAAGCTTTAAAGATAAAATTGTGGTGATTTCAGGTTCGGGCAATGTAGCGCAGTTTGCTGCAGAAAAAGCCATGTACTTAGGTGCGAAAGTGGTTTCATTGTCAGACTCAAATGGTACGGTACATGTAAAAAATGGCTTTACCAATGAGCTTCTTGCTGAAGTAATGGAACTTAAAAACGTAAAACGTGGACGTATTTCTGAATTTGCTTCAAAACACGGTTTTGAATATTTAGAAGGTCAACGCCCTTGGTCAATTCAGTGTGATATTGCATTGCCATGCGCAACTCAAAATGAATTAAATGAAGAAGATGCAGATGTGCTGCTTGCCAATGGTGTAATCTGTGTTGCTGAAGGTGCCAATATGCCTTCAACATTAGAAGCTGTAGAAAAATTTGTAGAAGCAAAAATCCTTTATGCACCAGGTAAAGCGTCAAATGCAGGTGGTGTTGCCACTTCTGGTCTTGAAATGTCACAAAATTCGATTCGTTTGGGTTGGACATTTGAAGAAGTGGATGAGCGCCTACATGCAATTATGAAAGAAATTCATCGTAACTGTGTGAAATACGGTACTCAAGCTGATGGCACAGTGAACTATGTAAATGGTGCAAATATTGCTGGTTTTGTTAAAGTTGCCGATGCAATGTTAGCGCAAGGCGTGTTCTAATCTCAGTTTGATTTTGAACTTAAAACCGATGCTTTTGCATCGGTTTTTTATTTGAGTAATTTGAAAAACAGCAACAAGCTTATTTGCTCGGAATGGTTTCAACAATTGAGTCGAGTTCATATTGGTATTGAGACTGATCAGCTGCAGGATTAGCAATTTCTGTGCGTTTGACCTTAATAATTTGAGTAGACTTTGAATTATGGGTAAAGCCATCAATAGAGTCATAAAAATAACTCGCTTCTTTCTCGCTATAATTTTTTTGACCAGTTTCGCTCAAGGTTAATTCACGGACTAAAAGACAAGTTTGTGGTGCGACACCAGTACAAGGTCGAGTTTCAGGACTGACCTCTAAAAAAATAATTTGTGGTTGAGCTGCTGTATTTGAAACTTGGGTTTCTATAGGCGTTGGTGTTGTAGGAACTTTTTGAGTTGTAGATTCTTGGCTACATGCCATGACGAGCAACGGTAAGATTAATGCAACGCTTAATTTGTGATTCATGATTTTACCTTTATCGATCTTGCTGTATTAAAAATGAGCTTTGCTGCAATCACTATGGATTGCTTAAGTTTGTATTATTGAATGTTTATATTCACTGTTTTTTTTTTAATTATTATGCAGTGTTGAATGTTCTGCATCGATTAAAATTGAGGCGCAAACCTTAAAATAGAAATATTTTGATTATTTGGCTGGAAAAGCATAAAACTGATTTAAATCTAGGTGTTTATAAATAGTTAAACAAAGAAAAGCTGAAGTTCAACTTCAGCTTTTCTATACAATTATTTTACAGTTTCACGTTCGATAATCATGTCTTGTACATAAGCGTATTTAGACTGATCAGCAGCAGGGTTTTTAATCTCATAACGTTTTACACGAACCACTTGGCGCTCAGCAGGGCTATGAGTAAAGCCTTCGATTTGGTCATAGAAATATGTCCAATCTTTATCTACTTGGGTTTTTACACCATTGTCAGCATATTTGATTTCGCGTACTTGTAAGCACTGCATTTTTCTTACACCAGCAGAACATTCTTTAGTTTCTGGGCTGATTTCTAAGAAAATTGTTTCACCTTGGCTTTGGTATTTAGTTTCAGGTGTCATTTTACCTGTAAATACAACTTTACCACCTGTCGCGTTTACCAAAGTAAGCGTTGGGCTTTCAGTGTTTGCTGTATCGAGTACAAATGCTGTTTTATTTGATTGGAACAATGCAGCAGCAAAACTTTCTTGTTTCATTAATTCAGGAGAACACATCATATTGGTTGATGCGATATTGCCAGTAACCAATAAACCGTTTTCAACTTTTGCACTGGTCATTAGTCGGTTACAGCCAGTCGCAACACTTAAACGTTGGTCTGCAAAATTGAGTACGATGGGTTGTTTGGTATCTGCTGGTTGATAAGACCATTGATAAGCATTTAATGTTTGCTCTGCATTACCTTGTTGTTGTAATACTTTCACAGCGGTATCACCCAATTTTTGAATATCGCCAGATTGGCAAGCCGCTAGGGCTAAAGGAAGTACAGCTAATGCTAAATATTTGAATTTCATATTCTATTCACGTTTTAAAAAACTATGCATAGGATAAACCATGAAACACTAAAAGATATGGATACAATTTATTAATTCGGTTTCAATATGTATCCATATAACTAAAAGTTAAACAATAATTAACAAATTGTTATCATTTGTGCTGAATGATGATCAATTAAATCATTTAGTCAAAACGATAAATATCCATACCTAGCGCGCCCATTGAAAAACTACTGTGCACAATACTAAAGCGATGGCCTGTACCCATTGCAAAGAAAAGAGGCGCAAAGTGTTCAAGTGTTGGGTGGTTTTTCTGTAGATAAGGAATGCTATCCCATTCCAATACAGCATCATAATTACTATGGTTGAGTTTGCTCACCACATAATTTCTAAATGTAGATGCCCATTCAGGCACATTCTCATCTTTGCCGTTCCATGACAATTCTCTTAAATTGTGAGTGATGCTACCTGAACCAATCAATAAAATTTGTTTTTCACGGAGTGGGGCAAGTGCTTGACCAATTTGGTAGATTTGATCAGCATGCATATTCATCGGTAAAGAAATTTCAATGACTGGAATATCTGCCTCAGGGTACATATGTAATAAAGGCATCCATACGCCATGATCACGTGGTCGAGTACTATTTGCATGTGCAGGAAGATGTGCTTCGGCCAAGAGATGCAAAATTTCTTCCGCTAATTCAGGATTTCCTGGTGCGGGATAGCGAATCTCATACAGCGCTTGAGGAAAACCACGAAAGTCATGCCATGTTTCAGGGCGTACACCTGTATTGACTTCTAAAGCCTCACTTTCCCAATGGGCAGACATCACCACGATGGCTTGTGGTTTTGGTAAATTTAGACCAAGACGATGTAGAGCAGGACCGACTTGTTCAGGATCTAGCGCAAGCATGGGAGAGCCATGTGAAATGAATAAACCTGGGAGTGTTTGTAAGTTCATATCTTTGTGCCTAAATGATCATTAAATACAGCGTGAATTGCCCATTCTAGCTAAAATGCATGCTCTCAATAAGCCTTTTATTTCAACAGACTGTTTCATCAATGCAACTTTTGCCCAATTACATGACTAGCCTGCACGATGATACGGATGATTATGGTTAATACTCATCGCACGATAAAGTTGTTCAATCAGCATAACCCGAACCAATGGATGGGGCAGAGTTAGTTTTGACAGTGACCAGTGCCAAGCAGCAGCTTTTCGCACGGCTTCAGAATGTCCATCTGGTCCGCCAATGGCCAGTGCAACATCATAACCTTCAAGCATCCAACCTTTCATGGTTTCAGCCAGCTTTTCAGTACTAAATTCACGTCCACCTACTTCAAGTGCAATCAATACTTCATTGTGTTTCAGTTGGCTGAGAATACTATCACCCTCAATTTGGCGATATTTTAAAATATCTGCTTCTGAATCATTTTTGCCACGCTTTGCCATCGGGAGTTCAATAATTTGCGTCTGTACAAAAGGTTGGATTCTTTTGAAGTAATCTTCAAAACCAGTTAATACCCAAGCAGGCATTTTTTGACCAATGGTCAGAATACGGATTTTCATATTAACAATTTCTAACGTGGTAATTGCATCATTATAGCGTGATATTGGTTATTCTCAGGCGTACAACAAGAACTGAATGTCTAATTGCTGTTTTTTTAAATTATAGCTATACCAACACACTTTTAAATTGGATTTATACATGCAAATAGCTTATCCAAATTTTTTAAATTTAAACTATCTTTTTATTATATTGCTCAGCTGTGGGCTTTCAACATGGAGTGTCGCTGCAGAACAACGCTATGATCAGCAAGCTGAACCTGATCGTTTAAACAGTTATTTACAACAAGTGATTCACCCACAAGCGTTTCGAAATTATCAAAATATTCAAGAGCTCGATCGAGTTGCGGCATTCATTAAACAACAACTTGAACAGTTTGCGATTCCTTGTGAATACCAGCCTTATCAAGTCAAAGGCAAAACCTATCGAAATGTAATATGTCACTTACAAATGGGTCATGCCAAAAAAGTGATTGTTGGTGCACATTATGATGTTTATGGGAGTTTCAAAGGTGCTGATGATAATGCTTCTGGTGTGGTGGGGCTAATAGAGATTGCACGAATTTTGGCAGCCAATAAAGCCAGTCTTAAACAGAATGTTGATTTTGTCTTTTATACTTTGGAAGAACCTCCGTATTTCCGTACTGAACATATGGGGAGTTATATTCATGCAAAATCCATTTTAAAACAAAAAGATCAAATTCAAGCGGTGTATATTTTGGAAATGATTGGATATTTTGACCATAAAAATGTTCAGGATTATCCATCGGGATTAGCTTTGTTTTATCCCAAACATGGAAATTTTATTGGCGCAGTGAGTAATTTCACTTCACGTGGTTTGGGCGAAAAATATTGTGATGCCATGAAAGCGTTAAAACGCCTTGATTGTCAAAGATTGATAGCGCCGTCATTTGTACAAGGTGTGGATTTCTCAGATCATTTGAATTATTGGCGCTTGGATATCCCTGCTATTATGATCACAGATACGGCTTTTTTTAGAAATAAGCATTATCATACCCAAGAGGATACTGTTGAAAAACTCAATTTAAATAAGATGGCAGAAGTCATCAATGGTGTGGTGTATACAGTTTTACAAGACTGATATTTTTCAATCAGGTTATATCATTTGCTATTTTGATCAAAGGAGAGCTTATGCAATACGGTGCAATGCAATTGCTCTCGATGTGGATTAAAGATCGGAAAATACAGAATCAATCGGTACATACCTTAGATGCTTATTTCCGAGATGTATCCAACTTTATTGATTTTTGTTATGACAAGCAGATTGAGTTAAAACAAGTCGAAGCTGCTGATTTAAGAGAGTATGTAGCTTATCGTGTCGAAAAAGACCAGCTTTCGACCAGTAGTTTACAACGGCATTTGACTTCAATTCGTCAGTTTATGAAGTGGGCCAAACAAGGTGGTTATTTAGAAATCAATGCAGCAGATGATTTTCAGATAAAGCGGCAAGCTCGACCATTACCAGGGATGATTGATATTGAAACGGTCAATCAAATTATGGATCAGCCCGAACCTGAAAAGCCAATAGAAAAGCAGTTGTGGTTACGAGATAAGGCTATTCTGGAATTGCTCTATTCGAGTGGCTTGCGCTTGGCAGAAGTGCAAAGTTTAACCATACGAGATATTGATTTTACCCGTCATTTATTGCGTATCACGGGTAAGGGAAATAAAACTCGAATTGTACCTTTCGGCTCTAAAGCGAGAGAGAGTCTGATTGAATGGTTAAAAATCTATCGAATCTGGCAGGGGGAGTTTAGCCCTGAATCTTTGGTATTTATTACTCAACGTGGCACAAGTATTACCCCACGTCAGATTGAAAATCGAGTCAAATACCAAGCACTACGTGCAGGGGTAAATGTTGATTTACACCCACATTTATTGCGTCACTGTTTTGCCAGTCATATGTTATCCAATAGTGGAGATCTGCGTGCAGTGCAAGAAATGCTAGGACATAGCAATTTAACCACAACACAGATTTATACCCACGTCGATTTTGATCATCTGGCACAAGTCTATGATCAAGCGCATCCAAGAGCTGCTGCATCGAAAATAAAAAATTGACCTTGAATATAAGGCTTTATTAAGCGTTGATCTTTCTATTTTGTAGCGAATAGACCTGGTGAGAATCACTGTTGGTTTTTTAATAAAATGCACAGTGCTTAAACACATTTAGCACAGAAAAAAGTCGAATAGATAATTGTTTTTAAAAATGCTCTCATGTATATCTAGGTTTGGTATTTATTCAATACATTTCTATTGATTCAATTTTGCAGAAAAATTAGGTCTTTCAATGATCCCTGAACTTGAACAAAAATATAAGCAACTGACTGACGCTCAAAAAGAAATTTTTAAGGGCTATGGCTTACGTCAAATTAAACATTTTGTAGAATTCAGCCTCCCCAAAATTGAGGCAACCTTACCGCAAGAAGGAAAAGTATTGGGTATCAATGCTGAGGGTAAAGTTCAAGCTGTAAATACCGCAACCAATCAGACCTATTTATGGATATCAGACCAACAATGGCAAGCGGCACAAACAGTGTCTAATCATATTGATTTAAAAGAAGACTTTATTGAGATTTGGCAAGTGCTGGAGCTCAAAAATCAAGATTTGATTGATTTAAGCCATATTCATCGTGATTTTTTAGCAAGCATGGCTAAATAGTTCAATACTCAAATTGAAAATCTTGTTTTTGAATTCGATAGAGCTTCTCTTCATGTAGTGGATGGTACTCATCAAAATCAGGATGTAGAAAGTCATGAGAAAAGCTCATTCCAATTTTTTTCATGACATTTTGCGAAGCAAGATTATGTTTAGATGTAAATGCAACAATCTCTTGAAAATTCAGTTCTTCAAATGCAAATCTTAAACAAGCTTGAGCTGCCTCAGTTGCATATCCTTTATTCCAAAATTTTGGATCAAGCCGCCAGCCAATTTCTATACATGGAGAAAATTCAAATTTTGAGGGTTGTTGATGTAGTCCAACACACCCAATAAACTCTTGGGTTTCAATCAATTCAACTGCCCAAAGTCCCCAGCCTTTGATTTCGATTAAATATTTAATCTGATTTGCCAGTTCGTCACTTTGTTCACGATTTAAAATTTTGGGGAAAAATTGCATTACTTCAGGGTTTGCTGTGATTTTTGCAAAAGCATCGTAATCAGAAGCTTGCCATTGTCGAAGTAAAAGACGATCTGTACATAATTCATAAATCATTTTTATTGAACATCCTGATCAAAGTACTGCTTAGATAGAAAAGGGCGATAATTTTTAACGTATTTCCTCAGTCTTATTTAGCTCGATATGCAGATCTTTGTTTTACGATATAAAATTTTGCATCGCCCAAGATAACCCGCATATTGACCAGCGTTACAGCTTTGGATTTTGTATACAGTAAAGTACATGTTCAGCCAAAGCATGGTTTTTGTCTAAAGCGGGATGCATAAAGTTCTCGACATAATCCATACCAAGTCGTTGCATTACTTTTTCCGAAGCTTGATTCAGTACAGATGTGAAAGAAACAACCTGTTCTAAAGCTAATTTTTCAAATGCAAATGCCAAACATTGCTGAGCGGCTTCCGTCGCATAGCCCTGATGCCAATATTGTTGTGCAAATCGCCAACCAATTTCAACACAAGGAGAGAAAGTAAATTTTTCCGCTTGATTGGCTAGACCCACAAAACCGATAAATTGCTGATTTTCTTTTAACTCAACCGCCCAAAATCCCCAACCACATTCGGTAATTGAGTCTTGAAATCGATGTGCTAAAAGGTCACTTTCATTTTTTGACAAGGTCGCTGGAAAATACCGCATAACCTCTGGATCAGCATTTAAATCTGCAAAAGCTTCAAAATCACGAGTTTGCCATTGTCTAAGGATAAGTCTGGGTGTTTCTAATCGAACAGGGCGATTAAATGTTTTCATATTCACCTAATACGTATTTTTGAATTACAGATCTTCAAGAGGTAGCTGAAAGCTTTGTTTAATAATTTGACTTGGGACATCCGTTTTTACACTGGTAATACCATTCTTTTTGGTCAAATGTGTCGACTGAAATTTACGATAGCTTTCTAAATCAGGTACTACCACTTTTAACATCGCATCACATTCACCCAGAATAATATAACACTCCATGACCTGAGGCAGTTCTTTCATTGCTTCAATAAAGGTATCAATGGTTTCAGCATCTTGGCCTAACAACCAGATTCTTGAGAATAACATCAATTGAAAGCCAATTTTTTGTGGATCCACCACTGTTGTATAGTTTTGGATAACTTTGGCTTCTTCTAAGAGTCGAACTCGTCTTAGACATGATGAGGGCGAGAGCCCAATCTCACGAGCAAGATCATTATTTTGGATTCGACCATTGGCTTGTAAAGCACGAATGATATTTTTATCAATACGGTCTAGCTTAATTAGAATAGTCTTAGATGAAATTTTCATAAATTAGAATTTAATTTGAAAAATAATCATCATTATAGAATATTTGAAATCCTATTTTAAGCATTTTAAAAGATACTGTTTTCTTCTCGCAGTCAAACTTCAGAAAGGGAAAAGAGATGTCTGTATTTGTACTTTTTGCCTTAACGGTACTTCCGTTAATTTTCACACCAGGACCAGATATGTTATTTATCCTGTCACAAGTGATAGGTAAAGATGCGAAAGCAGGCATGATGGCGACAATCGGTATTTGTTCTGGCTATCTGGTTCATTCGATTCTGGTTGCGCTTGGAATTGCTGCAATTATTGTTTCATTCCCAGTATTGTTTGAGACGATTCGATATTTGGGGATCGCCTATTTATTGTATTTGGCATTTCATTTGATTAAATCAGTATTTAGCCAAAAGACATTACGTATTGAGCAGAAAGCAGTTTCAAATCCTATTCGCAAAGGCTTTGTTACGGCATTGTTGAATCCAAAAGGCATGTTGATCTATTTTGCGATTTTGCCACAATTTATCGATAAATCAGGCAACACTGTGTTTCAAGGCTTAGCCTTGTCAGCAATTTTTATTGCTTTGATATTCTTGGTGTATTGTGGTTTGAGCCTTTTGATTGCTCAATTGACCAAAGAGCAGCACATCAATGAACGTAAGCAAAAATGGATTGATGGTGGTTCAGGGACTTTGTTGACCATTGCAGCCGCATGGTTATTGGCAAATTAATCCAAGCAGAAACAAACGGGTGATTCTGAAAAGAAGCCCGTTTTTGTATATTTAGTATTTTGTTACAAGTTTAATGCCAAAAAGTTCACAAATTTAATCAATAAACATACTTAGAAAAATTGCTGAATCTGTCTAAAATGACAGAGTGTAGCAGTATCGATGAACGGGTGGTGTCATCCCTTTGATTGATTGATAATTTATCTTAATTCTTTTGATTATTTATACAGAATCTATACAAATAATGTTATTTATCAATATATAAATATTGTCGAAATAGTAGCCTTACGTGTCTAAGTTAAATTATTTAGAAAAAATGTGAACTGTACGTTCAAGCTTTTTTATGACTTTTTACAGTAGTTTTGCGAATTGTGACTTGACCGAAATGCCAATCACATTGCAAGATAGGACACCTAAATAATTTTAAATGAAGCGTTATTATAACTCTTCTTAACATTTACTTTTGCTAAAACAGCCGAGGATTACATGAAGGCTCTTGTTGCTGTAAAACGTGTGGTTGATGCCAACGTTAAAGTTCGCGTTAAACCGGACAATAGTGGGGTAGACCTTACTAACGTTAAAATGTCAATTAACCCATTCGATGAAATCGCAGTTGAAGAAGCGGTTCGCTTAAAAGAAAAAGGAACAGTTTCAGAAATCGTTGTTGTTTCTATTGGACCAAAAGAAGCGCAAGAACAAATTCGTTCTGCTATGGCGCTTGGTGCAGACCGCGGTATTTTAGTTGAGGCTGATGACAGTCAACTTGGCGCTTTAGAAGTTGCTAAAATCCTAAAAGCTGTTGTTGAACAAGAACAACCACAACTTGTGCTTTTAGGTAAGCAAGCAATTGATGATGACTCTAACCAAGTTGGTCAAATGTTGGGTGCTTTACTTGGCGCTGGTCAAGGTACATTTGCTTCTGTAGTAACTGTAAATGGCGATAAAGTTCAAGTAACTCGTGAAGTTGATGGTGGTTTACAAACTGTTGAGTTAAATACTCCAGCGATCATCACCACTGACTTACGTTTGAATGAGCCACGTTATGCTGCGCTTCCAAACATTATGAAAGCACGTAAAAAGCCACTTGATACGAAAACTCCTGCAGATTTCGGTGTTACAGCAACTTCTAAACTTAAAACAGTTAAAGTTGAACCACCTGCAGAGCGTAAAGCTGGTGTACAAGTGAAGTCTGTAGACGAGCTTGTTGAAAAACTTAAAAATGAAGCGAAAGTGATCTAATACAGAAGGATAAAATCATGAGTATTTTAGTTATCGCTGAGCACGACAATAAGACACTTAACGGTGCAACTTTAAACGTTGTTGCTGCGGCTCAAAAAATCGGTGGTGATATCACTGTATTGGTTGCAGGTTCTGGTGCTCAAGCAGTTGCAGATGCTGCTGCGAAAGTTGCTGGTGTAAGCAAAGTTTTGCTTGCTGATGATGCAGCTTATGCAAACCAATTGGCTGAAAACGTAGCGAAACTTGTTGCTGAATTAGGTAAAGGTTATTCACATATCCTTGCTGCTTCAACAACTACAGGTAAGAATATCTTGCCACGCGCTGCTGCACTTTTAGACTCAAGCATGATTACTGACATCATTGCTGTTGAAGGTCCTAAAACTTTCAAACGTCCAATTTATGCAGGTAATGCAATTGCTACAGTTCAATCTGACGAAGCAATTGTTCTTGCAACTGTACGTGGTACAGCTTTTGATCCTGTTGCTGCTGAAGGCGGTTCTGCTGCAGTTGAATCTGCAGCTTCTACAGGTGATGCAGGTATTTCTAAGTTCATTTCTGAAGAAATTGTGAAATCAGAACGTCCTGAATTAACTGCTGCGCGTATCGTTGTATCGGGTGGTCGTGGTGTTGGTTCTGGTGAGAACTATCATAAAGTACTTGATCCACTTGCTGACAAGCTTAGTGCTGCTCAAGGTGCTTCACGTGCTGCGGTTGATGCTGGCTTCGTTCCTAACGATATGCAAGTTGGTCAAACTGGTAAAATCGTTGCGCCTGATCTCTACATCGCTGTAGGTATTTCTGGTGCGATCCAGCATTTGGCAGGTATGAAAGATTCTAAAGTGATTGTTGCAATCAACAAAGATGAAGAAGCACCAATCAATGCTGTAGCTGACTACTGGTTAGTTGGTGATTTGAATACTGTTGTTCCTGAATTAGTTTCTAAACTTTAATTCTCGAATTAAGTTTCAAAAAACGCGCTTAGGATTTCCTAAGTGCGTTTTTTTATTTTAGAAATTTATTGAATACGTAGATGGATGGTGTGCACGGATAAATAAAGTCGTGATGGTGGGGTATTCTCTATTCTAATAAAGAAACTCTGAGTAGCTTCTCTCATCAGCCCTTTTTATAGTGTAAATCAATTTAAAAGCTCCTTTATCGTCATTTTCTCCCATAGGGATAAGGAACCTTGCAAAACTAATATGATTCACGCTATATGATCTTTTCTTGATTTATAAAAGTGGTTTTAAACATAAGCTGTCATAAAATAAAAACAGTGATCAAAAATGCTATTTTCATTTTTTCTGATCTTAATTTTTATGTTTAAGATGCTGTATCTTGAGTGATTATTTTATCAATAAGTAATTGATGTAGAGAGATCAATGCTTTGGCTAAAAAAACAAGAGAGAATCAGTGGATAAATACCTTGAAGTCCAATTTTAAACCCGATAAGATCAAAGCATAAACACAATTAAATTTTCAATCGTATACTGGCGACATACAGAAAATTCCAGTGTAAATCAGCTGTTACAGATACAACATCGCATTTAATCCTGTAGTGGCTTTTGACCATTTTTTTAATTCTATACTTATTGGCGCGTTAGACTGGCTGATTCTGTCGTTTTAGACGCTGCGCTTTTCCATTACTGCTCAATTCCATATCATCTCACCTAGAATAGCTATAAATATGAAGTGTCCCAAATGTTACGCTGAGAATATCAATGAAGCCATGAAATGTGGTGTTTGTGGTACTCGTTTAAAACATGTTAAACAGACCAATGATTTGACAGGCAATAGCAATGTTGAATTTTCTGTACGCCGTGAAAATAAGCAAGGACAGTCAAATCCCACGCATAATATAAAACCTCGTCAGACTCCGCCGAACAATGAAACAGAAAGCAATCAGCATACATCTGTAGGTGATAAGGCGAGTGCGTTACTTGAATCATGGCAGCAGAAAGTCGTAAATACACAAAGAGAGTCTCAAAATCAGCCTAAAAAGAAAAATTTTAAAATTGTCTGGATACTTTTAGCCGTATTTATGTTTGGTCCCGCAGTGCTTGGGGTTATTTCAAGTGTGGTTATCCCTATTGTGATGTCTGTAATTGGGTCATCCAATCAAGATGACGCTGCGACAACAGATGAAGCACTACCTGCAAGTGAAGAGGTGGTGTCTAACGAATACCAAGCACGTTATTTTGATATGCAAGCTTATCAAGCGCGTTTAGTACAGTATTATGACGCCAAGCATCGTTTTGCGACGAGCCTAAAAGATATTGAAAAGTTTGAACAGACCCAGTTTAGTGATTTTATTTTTGATCAAATTGAAATCACACAGCAAGGGATTTTAGTGGGTAAATTCACTGATGCGCCTGCAAGCCGAATATATATGGTTCCACAGCTTGAAAATAATCACATTCGTGATTGGCAGTGTTATCGCGTAGCAATCAGTGATGATTTGCTGCAACACTGTGAATTGCTTCAGGCAGATCCATATAAATTATAGAAATTTACAACACTCTATATTTGGATGTGTTTAGATTTTTCTGATCAGTGGGGTTGGACTCCGTATTGCTTTGCTCATATTTTTTGCCATATCGGATTTTATATGGCAATTTTCAAGTTTGAGTTGTTTTAATCGATCCGAAATAAAACTGTTTGATGTGATTTATTTTTTATTGATAAACATCGCAAAAAAAGTGAATGAAGCACGCCATTGAGTATGATTGCATAGATAAAAACAGGTCAGGTTTTGAGATAAAAATACCCATTCATTTATAAATTTAGCGATGCTTGATTGACCGCCTAATCAGGTGGTTTTTTATTGTCAATAAATCGTTAAAATTGTTTAAAAATACTACAAAAAATCATGATTATAGTGTGGTCGGATAGGCACAAAATCGCTTGGTTTTATGCTATACTGTGCGACTGAATTTTAGATTTTGGCTCAACGCTTTTTGAGCTAAATTTTGACTAGCTAGATTATATAAATGAGCAGTTGCTGCTTGCACTGTTTGTAATAAGGAGTATGCATGAGCGTATCGGAAATTAGACCGATTGCCATTGAGGATGAACTAAAAAGCTCATATCTCGATTATGCCATGAGTGTTATTGTATCTCGTGCATTACCAGACGTGAGAGATGGTTTAAAACCTGTTCATCGTCGTGTGCTGTTCGCTATGCACGAGTTAGGCAACGACTATAACAAAGCCTATAAAAAATCTGCGCGTGTTGTTGGTGACGTAATCGGTAAATATCACCCACATGGTGATTCAGCTGTTTATGAAACAATTGTTCGTATGGCTCAAGATTTTAGCCTACGTTATCAATTGGTTGATGGTCAGGGTAACTTTGGTTCTGTCGATGGTGACAGCGCAGCAGCAATGCGTTATACCGAAGTCCGTATGCGTAAGCTCACCCATGAAATGTTGGCTGACTTAGAAAAAGATACAGTCGAGTGGGAAGATAACTACGATGGCTCTGAGCGTATTCCTCAGGTTATGCCAACACGTATTCCTAACTTATTGATCAATGGTGTGACAGGTATTGCTGTCGGTATGGCGACCAACATGGCGCCACACAACATGACAGAAGTAGTTAATGCATGTTTGGCTTATGCAAATAATCCGAACATCTCAATTGAAGGATTGATGGAATATATTTCTGGTCCAGATTTCCCTACAGGCGGCATTATCTATGGTAAATCAGGAATTGTAGATGCTTACCGTACAGGTAAAGGTCGTTTACATATTCGTGGTAAATACCATTTTGAAGAAGACCAAAAAACTGGTCGTACGACGATTGTTTTCACTGAAATTCCTTATCAGGTCAATAAAGCAAGAACCATTGAACGTATTGCTGAATTGGTAAAAGAGAAAAAACTTGAAGGTATTTCAGAACTTCGAGACGAATCTGATAAAGACGGGATGCGTATTGCAATTGACTTAAAGCGTGGCGAAAACGCTGAAGTTATTGTCAATAACTTATTTTTAAATACTCAACTTGAAAATTCATTCAGTATCAACATGGTTTGCCTAGACAATGGCCAACCTAAACTGATGAATTTAAAAGACATCATTGCGGCATTTATTCGTCACCGTCAAGAAGTGGTGACACGCCGTACCATGTTTGAATTACGTAAAGCGCGTGAGCGTGGTCATATCTTAGAAGGTTTGACTGTTGCTTTAGCCAATATTGATGAAATCATCGAAACCATTAAGACTTCTGCGAATCCAGCTGAAGCACGCGAGCGTTTACTTGCTGGCGAATGGGCGGGTGGAAATGTTGTTGCATTGCTAGAAAAAGCAGGCGCGATTTCAGTTCGTCCGGATGAGATCGAAGGTGAAGATCCAAGTCGTCCATTTGGTTTGGATGGTCAGCTTTATCGTTTATCTCCAGCTCAGGTTGGTGCAATTTTAGAATTACGTTTACATCGTTTAACCGGTCTTGAACAAGATAAGTTACAAGCTGAATATTCTGAAATTTTAGCTCAAATTGCTGAACTTACAGCAATTTTAAATGACTTCAATCTTTTGATGAATGTGATTCGTGAAGAACTTGCATTGGTTCTTCAACAGTATGGCGATGCACGTAAAACGGATATTGTTGAATCACGTATTGATTTTTCTCGTGAAGATTTAATCCCAGAAGAGCAAGTTGTTTTAACTGTTTCAAAAACAGGTTATGCAAAAACTCAACCATTGTCTGATTATGCTGCACAGCGCCGTGGTGGACGTGGTAAATCTGCAACTTCGATGAAAGAAGATGATTATATTCAACATTTAATCGTGACATCGAACCATGCAACTGTATTGTGCTTTACCAATGTAGGTAAAGTTTATCGCTTAAGAGTATTTGAAGTACCTCAAGCGTCACGTGGTGCAAAAGGCCGCCCAATGGTGAACTTATTACCACTGGATGCAGAAGAGACCATTACAGCGATTCTTCCTGTAATTGATGCTCCGAAGAAATTTACCGAGCGTTTAACTGAGTTTAGAACTTTTGTCCGTGCCAACGTTGCTCAACTGCGTGAAAACACAATTATCGACTCACATTATGAAGCACTAAAAGCTGCGTTTGCAGAGCTTGGTGAAAATCCAGATGACTTATCAGATGCTTTACGTAAGCAACTCAAAGAAATTGGTATTGAGCTTTCTGCTTCTGATCTTGATGATGAATTAATTGCTGAATTTGCTGAACGTGTAGAAAGTGTGCGTAAAAACTTCTATGTATTTATGGCAACAGCATCAGGTACAGTAAAACGTGTTGAATTAGAGCAGTTTGGTAATGTTCGTTCAAATGGTTTACGTGCGATTGAGTTGAAAGAAGAAGATACTTTAATTGGTGTTGCAATTACTGATGGTGAACAGCAAATCATGTTGTTCTCAAATGAAGGTAAAGCAATCCGTTTCTCTGAAACTGATGCTCGTGTGATGGGTCGTACTGCGAAAGGTGTTCGTGGTATGCGTGTGGCATTGGCTGCGGCACAAACAGAAGAAGATGTTGAAGTTGATGTAGATTCAGATGATGAAGATACTGCAGATTCAAATACCAATGTGGTTAGCCGAATCGTTTCGTTAGTTGTTGTACCAGAAACTGGCGAAGTATTATGTGCTTCTGCAAATGGTTATGGTAAACGTACGCCAGTAGATGACTTCCCAACCAAAAAACGTGGTGGTAAAGGTGTTATTGCTATTAAAACATCTGAACGTAATGGTGAGTTAGTTGGTGCTGTTGCCATCGATGAATCTAAAGAATTGATGTTGATTTCTGATGGTGGAACGCTGGTTCGTACCCGTGCTTCTGAAGTAGCGAGAACAGGTCGTAATGCCCAAGGTGTCCGTTTGATCCGCCTAGGTAATGAAGAAGTCTTGGTCGGTGTGGTTGCAGTTGAAGCTGTCGAAGCTGATGATGAGATTATCGATCAGTTAGATGCGATCGAAGGCGAGACTGCTTTAGAGTCAGAGAGTTTAATTGATTCTGAAAAATTAGTTGATGATGAAACTGTTATGGATGAAGGTGAAACTGAGTCTGATAATACTGAATCTGACGAGTAATTTTTAGGGAAATAAGAAGAGCGCTTAGGCGCTCTTCTTTTTGTATTCTGATCAAGCTTATAAAATCTACAGTTCTGATTAAATCTTATGAATTGAGCTAACTATACACAGTTTTTTTCTAACGAAAACCAAATAAAAAATAAATAAAAGTAAATGCGAACAAAGCTATAATCGAGTTTTTGAACATAAAATAAATGCTTAAATTGATCTACTACGTTCCAGAATCACACCTTGAAGCAACCAAACTTGCAATTTTTAAAGCAGGAGCGGGTGGTATTGGCGATTATGAACATTGTGCTTGGCAAGTGTTAGGAACAGGACAATTTAAACCGTTAAGTGGTGCAAAGCCTTTTATAGGCGAGTTAGATCATTTGGAGCAACTGCCTGAATGGCGAGTGGAAACCATCGTTCCTGAAGATAAGGCAAAACAAGTGGCAATCGCTTTAAAAGCAAGTCATCCCTATGAAGAACCTGCTTTTGAGTTTATTCAAATGATTGATATTGAATAATAGTTTAAAAATCTCAACCCTCTTCTGAATAGAGAGGGGGGGTATTGATTAGCTAAAATTAAACTTTTTGAATAAACAAATCACGATCAAAACGGTATTGTGGGAAGAATACGCCATCTTCAGCACGTTCACCGGCACTAATCACCATGACTGGAAATTCTTTATCTCCTAGATTGAGGATCTTGCGAACCAAAGGTTCATCAAAACCTTCCATCATGCAACTGTCAAAACCGTAAGCACGTAAAGCCAATACCAAGTTTTCACAAGCCAAGGCTGTCGTTTTACTGGCCCAAAGCTTTGCATCAGCTGGGTTAAACGCAGTCACAGGGAGTTGTTTATCTAACGTGCGTGCAACTTTAAAAGCCACTTTTTTAAAGTTACCTAAAGCATTCAGATAACCTGTTTTATAGTTATATGCGATAAATTTATAATATTGTTTTACCGCTCTTGGCGCTTCAGGCATGGGGAAATGGGTTAAATTGTTTTTTGCCATTTCATCAATACGGTCAATACGTGCCACACATACAATCAGTTCTGCTGCTGTTTTTGCTGATAATTGGCTTAAACAAGCTTTGACTAATTTATTCTTTTTCGCTTGAGACTGAACCACATAGAACGTCCAAGGCTGTAGATTTGATGAGTTTGGTGCCAATAAAGCCAAATCTAAACAAGCATCTAAAACATCGGCAGGAATTTGCTTTTCAGTGTATTTACGTACTGAGCGACGACTTTCTATGACTTTACGGAAATTTTCAATATCGATATCTTGTGGAGCGGGTTCGTAATAGCGCTTCTTGGTCGTTGTATCTTGTGACATGATCTTTACCCATAATTAAATGAACTGTTTTATTGGATTCAAAATGACCAAAGCCACTGAATAATACTCATGCAGTGGCTTTGATCAGATTCACTCAATTAATTAAATTGAGAGAAATTTGGCTTACGCTTTTGCATAAATGCAGCAACGGCTTCAGCCATTTCAGGTGATTTAACGCGTTGCATAAAGATCACTGCTTCATCATCCACGCATTGAATAATCTCTTCAAGATTATGTTTCATTAACGCTTTGGTTTGCTTGATCGAAGCCAATGGAAGTGCTGCAAGAGTTTGTGCTTGATGTAAAGCGTGACCATATACATCATCTTCAATACTATTGATTAAGCCAGCATTGAGTGCTTTTTCACTGTTAAATTTTTGCGCAGTTAACAGCAATTCAGCCGCTTTATGATATCCCGCTTGTTGAATCAACAGTTTGCTTGAAGCACCCTCTGGAGAAAGTCCTAAGCTGACAAATGGAATTTGGAACAGGGCTGTATTGTCTGCATAAACGAGGTCAGCATGTAAAAGTACTGTTACTCCGATCCCAATCGCTACACCACGGACTGCACAGATCAATGGTTTAGATAAACGTGCAGCAGATTTTAATAATACAAATGGAGGGCCATCACCTTCTTTACCTTCAAGTGGTTGTTGAATGAAAGCCATAAAGTCTTTCATATCATTACCCGCACTAAAGTCAGCATCTGCACCACGTAAGATCACCACACGAACATCACGCTCTTGATCAGCTTCATCTAAGGCTTTTGCAATCCATAGATACAATTCACCATACAGTGCATTTTTTGCTTCTGGTCGATTAATTGCTAAAGTCAGTACACCATTCTCTAAATTTGCGTTTAAATGTTGATGTGGCTGTTGAATACAACTAAGTGTCATCGTACTATCCTTGCTTTAAAATTTAATTGGATTTTATGCCCTCATTATGTCGCATATTTGAAATTCTGTTGCAACTGATGAGTTCATAAAAAATTACTTTTATGACTTATAAATTTGATTATCTTGTTTATATTGGACGTTTTCAGCCCTTTCATCTCGCGCATATGCAAACCATTAAAATTGCATTACAACAAAGCCAATATGTAATTTTGGCCTTGGGTTCTGCGCAAAATGAACGGAATACTAAAAATCCTTTTCTGGCATCAGAACGGGAACAAATGGTTTTGTCTAATTTTTCTGAAGCGGATCAAAAACGAATCAAATTTGTACATGTTATTGATGTTTATAACGATACTAAATGGGTGGAACTGGTTAAGTCCTTGGTCAATGCTACTGTTCTAGAGACCGATAAGATTGGCTTAATTGGTCACTTTAAAGATGATTCATCTTATTACTTAAAACTATTTCCAGAATGGCAAATGGTTGAGTTGGATAGTTTAGTCGGCTCTATCTCTGCGACCCCGCTACGTGAAGCGTATTATCGTGGTGAAATTTATCAGGTCGAGTTTCCTTTGGGCACAGCTGAGTTTTTAGAGAAATTTCAAAAAACGGAAATTTACCAACAATTAAAGTACAAATACCAAACGCAAGACAAATCAAATCTTTAATGTTTTTTGTGTGCATTGCAATACACTGAATAGAAATATATAGAATATGAATGGAGTATTGCATGCAGTTTAAATCAGTCGCTATAAACGGGGCTTTATTGGGTAGCTTCGTTATTTCGATTTCAAGCTATGCAGCGTCTTGGACATTGACCCCTAATAGTGATGTTGGATTTCATATCGACTCATTGGGTATGAACATTGTCAAAGGGCAGTTTAAACGTGTTCAATCTTCTCTTAACTTTGATACGAGCACTCCGCAAAAGGCATCTACTGAATTTGTGATGGATGTAAATAGCCTAAGCATTAATAAATCTTCCTTGAAAAACATGATTATGGGTGAAGACTTATTTTACGCTGCTAAATATCCTTCCGCTTCTTTTAAAAGTACGGCATTTAAACCGCTTGCTAATAATAAATATCTAATTTCAGGTAATTTAACCTTGCGTAATGTCACTAAGCCTGTAACTTTTAATGCGACAATTAAACCCAATGTAAATAATTCAAAATTGCTGGATTTTAGTTCTACTACAGTCATAAAGCGTAGTGATTTCGGAATGAAAAAAGCTGTGGGTGGCGTTGGAGAAAAAGTGAATATCCAAGTGTCTGGGCAGTGGAAAGCACAATAGAAAATATCAGACCTAGAAAAGATCAAAGATAGAAAAGACCAGGGTGCGTTATTTTTTTAATCTCATCGTTATTTCGAGCCTGTTTTTTAAGTCTAATATTTTAGATGTTCAATTAAAAAATCAATGAATAAGCGGATGTGTCGTTGTTCATATTTATTTTTAGGATAAAGCAGGGAAAATTGTCGTTGAGTACCTGAATATTGTTGTAGGACTTCGACCAGCTTTCCTTGTTTTAAATCATTTTCAATAATAAAACGACAGGTTTGCAATAGGCCACCACCATGTTGAGCTAAGGTAATGGTCGCTAAAATATCTTCACTGCAATTCAAGTGTCCTTGAGTTTGAATCTCTACAACTTCATTTTCAATGAGCATAGACCAAGGCACTTCTTTTCCTGTGCTAGGTAAGATAAATTGAATACATTGATGATGCTGTAAATCGGCAATCTCAGTAGGTGTGCCATGTTTCTTTAAGTATTCAGGAGAGGCGACAATCAGCAAGTCGGCTTTTTCTAAACAACGAGCAATTAAATTGGATTCAGGCACATTACGCCCCCGAATTGCAAGATCAAAACCTTCCGTAATGAAATCTACATTTTTATTGGTGAGCTGTATATCCAAGTTAATTTCCGGGTAAAGCTGCTGAAATTTAGGTAAGAGAGGTAGAACTCTAAAGTGACCAAAAGGTGTTGGTAAACTCATCCGGATTGTTCCAGAAGGTTGAGCTGATTTATTTTTTAATCTTAATTCAACCTCAGCAATTTGTTTGATTGCCTGCTGACATTCTAAGAAATATTCCTCACCCGCTTGGGTTAAACGAACATTGCGTGTTGTTCGATTAAACAGTTGAATTCCTAAGCGACCTTCTAAACGAGCAATTGATCGACTTACCGCTGCGGGTGTTAAACCAGCTTGATAGGCAGCCTTGGAAAAACTTCGCTGTTCTGCAACGAGACAAAATATTTCAACACTACTCAACATTGTTCGTTTGAATGTTGTGTTCATTATATACACCATGTAATAACTGAATTGATATTGTGAGTATTTATTGTTCATGATGTTAAGAATAGCATGAAGTTAAAGCAACTTAAGGAATAAGCAGATGCAACTTTTTTACACAGCGGGTGCATGTTCACTTGCCCCTCATATCGTATTACAAGAAATTAACCAAGACTTTAATTTAGTGAATGTTTCTTTTAAAAATCACCAAACGGAACAAGGTCAGGATTTTTTGAAAATTAACCCGAAAGGTCAAGTGCCATTTTTAATCAGTGATGATGGCTTGCATTTGAGTGAGGGTGCGATCATTAGCCAGTATTTGGCTGAGACTGCTAAACGTAGTGATTTATTACCTACATTTGGCGATTTAAAGCGCTATAAAGTATTGGAGTGGATGAACTACATTAGTTCGGAATTACATAAATCGTATGCACCATTTTTTCAAAAAGGGTTTGATGATACGAGTAAAAATATTTTCAAAGAGAAATTATTAAAACAATACACATGGGTAGATGAGCAAATTCATGATTCAGAAAATCTGTTGGGGCAAGGATTTACCATTGCAGAGATTTACTTATTTGTTGTGACTCGTTGGGCAACATTTATCAATTTGGACTTAAGTCATTTGAAATCTTTACAAGCTTTTATGGAGCAAATGCAACAACATCCATCTGTACAAAAAGCAATGAAAGCTGAAGGTCTTCTTTAGGAGAAACATCCATGCCATATATTCTAATTCAAGTGACAGATGAAGGGGTGACTCAAGCGCAAAAGAAGCAATTGATTCAAGGTGCAACTGAGTTGTTGGTGAATGTGTTGAATAAGGATCCTGCAAAAACATTTGTAGTGATTGATGAAGTGCATACCGACAATTGGGGGGTGGCAGGGCAAACTGTAACAGATATACGCCAAAAATCATAAAGACAATGGAGAGTATATTATGGCTAAAACATTAGAGGATATACAGCAACTTATTCAATTGTATTTTGACGGTTTATACAACTGTGATATTGCTAAATTGCAGCAAATTTTTCACGCTAAAGCATGTTATGTTTCTGCAGTTGAATCGCCACTGGTTATTTTAACGATGTCTGAATATTTTGCTATTGTTGAAAAGCGCATTTCTCCTTCATCTTTAAAGCAAGTAAGAAAAGATAAAATTTGTTCCATTCAAATACTGAGTGAAACTACCGCAGTTGTAAGCTTGGAATGTGTAATTGAACCAAAGTATTTTTATGATGTTTTAACATTGGTTTTTAATGAAAATCGCTGGTGGATTATTTCTAAAGTTTTTCATTATAAATTATTAGGGTCTGATGACAATTCGTCTAAGTTTGCGACTGCGTGTGTTTTTTAGGCGATACTAGGCGCGAAATACGAAATTTAGTCATTCTAAATGAGTAGTTCGTAACGACGTAGCGGCAAAAAACACGCTAGTCCCGAAGGGTTGTGGCTAAAATTATCTCAGCCTACGTTATGAAACTCGAAAATAGTCTCGCTATTCTCTTTGTTTCATGCCTTGCCTGCTCAATTTTAGCCTACAACGCAAGCCATTTATGAAATGTCAACAGACCCTAAAATAAGATACTTTAATTTGGGTCGAGTCGTAGCTTCTAGAAAGCTTAATCCAAAATAGATTGAGTATTACTAATTAAATCCAATGTGAGTTTTTCCAGTTGTTTAGATTGTTGTTTCCAATGATGCCAATATAGATGTAAATCAGTTCTTGCTTTAGGCATGATTTCAAGTAATTGTCCTGTTGCTAATTCTTTTTGAATTTGCATTTTAGGCACCATGCCATAACCTAAATCGAGCAAAATTGCATCCACAAAAGATGTTGCAGAAGGAATAAAGTGGCATGGATAACTGTTTGGCATTAAGCCAAAAACGTGTTGTAAAACTTCGGCATGTACATGGTCTTTATCATTAAAAATAACAGCAGGGATATGCCGTAACGTTTCACGTTGAATGCCATGCTGAAAGTAAGTGTGGATAAAATTCGGTGTAGCAACCATCCTATAAGTCATTTTACCTAAATGAATCGCCTCACAGCCTTTCATTGGTTTCGATTCGGTCGAGATACAGGCATTGACCAATCCCGCTTCAAGAAGGTGATGGGTTTGGGTTTGATCATCAATTTTTAAGTCTATAACAATTTTTTCTGTGAGTAAGGTGTGTTGAATTGTGGGTAATAGCCACGTCACCAATGAATCGGCATTAGCCGCGATATTTAATTTAAAAAATTGTGATTGTGAGCTTTGCCCTTGAAGATTCTGAATTAAATTTTGTTCCATCAAGCGATGATGTTGCAGGAAAAGTAACACTTCCTGACCCGCTAGAGTGACTTTACATGGTCTTTCTCGAATGATCAGCACTTGCCCTAGTTGTTTTTCCAAAGTTTGTAAACGTAGCGTTACAGCTGATGCTGTGATATTTAAACGAATAGCAGCTTGCTCAAAGCTACCTGTTTCGGCAACCGCTAGAAAAGCTTCACTATGCTTACTTTGTAACATGCTGATCCTCTAAAAAAATGGGCGTTTTTTATATAAAGATATGAGTTATTTTAAAAATGTCACATCATGATTAACTAAGAAAAACTTAGCTAAGATGATATTTATTTATAAATACTCATTTAAAGAGATAAGTTTGGATAATAGCACAGTCCATTCAAAACTTTAAAAGTGTAGTTTTAAAATGTTGCAAAGTTATATGCAGGGGTTGGCTGTTGGGTTTAGCCTGATTATTGCAATTGGCGCTCAAAATGCGTTTGTACTCAAACAAGGTTTAAAGAAGCAACATGTATTTTGGGTTTGCGTGGTCTGTGCCGCATCTGACTCGATTTTAATTTTATTAGGTGTACTTGGATTTTCAAAAGTCATTCAAACGCATCCAGAGTTTGTCGATTGGGCAAAATATTTTGGAGCAACGTTTTTATTGGTCTATGGGGCGCAACATTTTCTACAAGCTTTTAGAACATCGACAGGTTTAAAACCGAGTGAAAAAAATGAATCCAAGCTGATGAAAATGCTTCTGATTTGTTTAGCTTTAACTTGGCTTAATCCACATGTTTATTTGGATACAGTGGTTTTAATTGGTTCTATATCGACAAAGTTTGAAACTACCGCACTTTATTTTGCGATTGGTGCAGTAACAGCATCGTGGTTATTCTTCTTTAGCTTAGGTTTTGGTGCACGCTTTTTACTCCCAGTTTTTCAAAATCAACGCGCATGGCAAATATTAGATTTTATTATTGGATTGGTTATGTGGGGAATTGCAATCTCTTTGCTGCTTTGATTGGCATTGTTGGATTAAGTCAGAGTAATGATCTTTTTATGAGGAAAGAGGAAACAATCTATATCGGGCTTGAGGATGTTCTCAATAAGAAGATTTAAAGTCCCTGACACGTTTTAAGTCACGTTAACTTTAAAGCTAGTAGGGACTTTTGCAGTTAAGCTTTTTGTAGTGCTTTTAAGTCTTCTAAAACTTGTTCAGCATGTCCAGCCGCTTTAACTTTACGATACTCTTTAACCAGTTTGCCTTGATGATAAATAAATGTTGAGCGCTCAATCCCCATCACTTGTTTACCATACATATTTTTTTCTTTAATCACATCAAAGTGTTTACATAATACTTCTTCTTTGTCACTGATCAGATTAATGGTCAATGCTTGCTTCTCCGTAAAGTTTTGATGTGCTTTTACAGAGTCACGAGATACACCAATGATGGTGGTATTTAAAGCATCAAATTGATCTTTTATACAAGAGAAACCAACCGCTTGAGTGGTACAGCCAGGTGTAGAATCTTTTGGATAAAAATATAAAACTAACCAATCTGTAGAGAGCTCAGTGAGGTAGATTTCACCCGTAGTCGTTGGGAATTTCTGATTTGGAAGTTGTATTTGTTCAGTCATTGTTTGTCCTTAAATGCTGTTGTGTTTAAGTTCAAGTGCTAAAAAGGCATAATTTTCATGATAGAGAATATCACCTTTATTCAGTAAAAGCGGCTTTTTAAAAATTGGACCATCTATCAGTGTGGTATGAAATTCACCAGCTTCACCACATGGATCAATCCCACGTTCGATTAATTCATCCACAAAATCAGCTGTTAAAACTCTACCCAAATCTTCAACCCGCATACCGAGGTTTAAATTAATCGTCACAATGATGCTGACAAAACCCAGTTGAATAAATTCACCTACAATGTCGAGCCGTGGTTTTTGCCATAATGGCATGCATAACTGTAATTGGCTTTGCTCACAGACAGATTGGTTCCATTGCGCATGTCCAATCAGATCAATATCACCGGTAACAAGTGCTTCTGCACCCAACTGTTTGGCTTGATTGAGAAGATTTACAAATTGATGTTCATAGTCATTCCACGTGGCTGATGCTTTAAGTATAGGTAAACCAATCAGCTCGGCTTGGGCATCAATGATATCAAGTGGCATGGCATGAGAACGAGATCTTTGTCCGTGTTCTTCTAACATGACAATGAGAGCTACGGCTTGCCCACTTTGCAAAGCGTGATATAAAGCCAGGCTACTATCTTTCCCGCCACTATATGAAGCAACAAATTTTTGTTGCTGTATCACAGTATTCCATTGGTCCTGCATATGGTTTTGTATCATCCAATTGTAAAAAGAGCCTGCATGGGCAGGCTCTTTGCAATGAGAAGAAATTATTTCTTCGCTTGTGCAGCTTTCATTGCTTCTTCAGTTAAGGTTTTTAATTTACCTGTTAACTGAGGACCAAAACATGTTTGAAGGTCTTGGTTATTTTTTTGAACGAAAGCAAGTGTTGCTGGGCTTTTCTTTTGGTTAATGGCACTTTGAATTTGCCATTTTTGATCGTTGGTTAACTTACCATCAGATTCAACAGCACAGCTACAGTATTTGCTTACTTCAGCAGACGTTAATTTACCACCTTTAGCTGTTTCTGTTTTACACACGCCAATAAGTGCAGATTTAACATTTGCGCTTTTATAGGCTTGTTGAACTGCATTTGATTCAGCAGCAAAAGCCGTAGATCCCATTAAAGCCGAAGCTGAAAATAAAGCAGAAAGAATAAGACTTGATTTTAAATTTTTCATAAACAGTACCTTGTTATTGCGGTATATAACGTGTTGGGTCTGCAATACCTGCATCCTTAAAACCTTCTTTACGAAGTCGGCAGCTATCACATTTGCCACAAGCACGTCCTTGGTCATCTGCTTGATAGCATGAAACCGTTTGACTATAGTCTACGCCATGTTCGATGCCTAAGCGTATTATATTCGCTTTGGATAAATGTAACAGAGGTGCTTCAAACTTAAGCGGTTTTCCTTCTACGCCTACTTTCGTTGCAAGACGAGCCATGTTAGCAAAGGCCTCGATAAACTCTGGGCGACAATCAGGATATCCTGAATAATCAACAGCATTGATACCAATCACGATTGCTTGAGCATCAAAAACTTCTGCTGCTGCAAGTGCATAAGACAAGAAAATGGTGTTACGTGCTGGAACATAAGTTACAGGAATACCATCTGTTTCATGATCAGGAACATCAATGTTAAGGTCTGTAAGCGCTGAACCACCTAAATTACCTAAATCGATATTAATCACACGATGTTCTACACCTGCACGTTGCGTTAAAGCGCGGGCTGCATCGAGTTCAGTGGTAGAGCGTTGACCATACATAAAACTTAGGGCAATACAGTCATAGTTTGCTTGAGCCCAAGCCAAACACGTCGTTGAGTCTAAGCCACCAGATAATAAGACTACGGCACGAGGGCGCATATCCAACTCTCCAAATATTAATAATTGACGATAAATTTAACGACCAGTTTCATCGTTCCAAAGCAATTTATGTAATTGCAACTGGAAGCGAACAGGGAGATGGTCTTCTAAAATCCATTGTGCTAAATCGCGTGCAAGCTGAGGCAAGCGTGCCGCACCTTTTTCCACTGCAAAAGCAGGAGAAAACCATACTGTGCTGACTTTTTGCGCTAAAGCGTATTGTTCAACTTGCTGTTTAGACCACTCATAGTCTTCACGATTACAAATCACAAATTTGATTTGATCATGTTGAGTTAAATGATCAAGATTGCTGAGTAAATTCCGTGCAACCTCACCCGAAGTTGGGGTTTTTAAATCTAAAACTTTTGAAACACGTGGGTCGACTTTAGAGACATCTAAAGCGCCGCTGGTTTCTAAAGAAACTTCACAACCTAAATCTGCCAAACGTTGCATTAAGGGTAAGGCATTGGGCTGAGCGAGCGGTTCGCCACCTGTGACACAGATATAAGGAGTTTTATAATCTAATGTTGTTTGAATTATTTGGTCAAGCGATTGGCGTTCGCCACCTTCAAAAGAATAGGTGGTATCGCAATAGGTACAGCGTAATGGGCAACCTGTTAAACGAATAAAAACAGTCGGTAAACCCGCAGTGTTGGCTTCACCTTGCAATGAATAAAAAATCTCCGTGATACGCAGCCCCGCAGACGGATCAGAAACAGGAATAGTCGAAGAACGAAGAGAATTCATGAAATTTACCACAGATTACAAAATGAAAAATCTCTACGATCACGATTGACCGTAGAGATGAGAAGCGATTGCTACGCTAGATAACTAAAATTCCACGAGGGAATATAAATTAGTCTTCGCGAAGCAATTCGTTCAAGCTTGTTTTAGCACGCGTTTTAGCATCAACTTTCTTGACAATAATTGCAGCATATAAGCTATATGTACCACATTTAGATGGTAGGCTGCCTGAAACAACGACAGATCCAGCTGGTACACGACCATAATGGATTTCACCTGTTTCACGGTCAAAAATCTTAGTCGATTGACCAATGAATACGCCCATTGAAATAACTGAGCCTTCTTCAACAATCACGCCTTCAACGATTTCAGAACGTGCACCAATAAAGCAGTTATCTTCAATGATTGTTGGGTTTGCTTGAAGTGGTTCAAGAACACCACCAATACCTACACCACCTGAAAGGTGAACATTTTTACCGATTTGAGCGCATGAACCTACAGTCGCCCATGTATCAACCATTGTGCCTTCATCTACATAAGCACCAATGTTTACATAAGAAGGCATCAATACGACATTTTTCGCTTGGAAAGAACCTTTACGCGCAACAGCAGGTGGTACAACACGTACACCAGCAGCTTTAAATTGTTCTTCAGTCCAACCAGTAAATTTAGTCTCTACTTTGTCATAGAAACGAAGATCACATGATTCAATTGGCTTGTTATCGTTTAATTTAAAAGACAATAAAACAGCTTTTTTCAACCATTGGTGAACAATCCATTCACCGTCAATTTTTTCAGCTACACGAAGTGTGCCGTTATCTAAGCCAGCAATGGCTTCTTCAACAGCTTGACGTACGTCAGCAGGACAATCTACTGCTGTAAAGTTGGCACGGTTTTCAAACGCTTGTTCAATGATCGTTGAAAGCTGAGACATGATCTTCCTTCCCAAAAAATTTTAAAAGATTCTACACCAAATTGGACTCAGATTAGATATAAAATCTAGTTTCAATCGAAAAAACTAATCTTATAATTTAAAATAAAACAACCAAATAAGTGAATTGTTAAGTTTTTATTTAATTTATTTCTTTTAAAAACAACAATTAATATCTAATTGTATCAAAAAATAACAAAAAGTAATCAATTTCTCTATTAATTGTGCGGAGAGAATCACATATTATCGTTTCGAGTCCAACACATTAATGATTAAAGAACAAACTCTATTTTTTGAGGAGACATAAATGAAAGTGTTAAAATTATTGGCTGTTACAGCTGCATTATCTGCTTCTGGTTTAGCAATGGCTGATGGGTCTGTTGTTGACCAAGGTTATGCATTTGAAGCAAATAAATTAATCCCTACTGGCGCTCGTCTTGAAGTAGGTACAACTGGTTACGGTGGTGCTTTACTTTGGACTGCAAACCCTTATGTTGGTTTAGCATTGGGTTATAACGGTGGTGATATTTCTTGGTCAGATGATTTGTCTATTGATGGCACTAAATATGACATGGATTTAGACAATAATTTGACTTATTTAAATGCTGAAATTCGCCCATGGGGTGCAAGTGAAAATGCTTTAGCCCAAGGTCTTTATGTTGCAGCAGGTGTTGGTTATGTTGACAGTAAATATGATTTAAAGAAATCTTTACATAACTCAAATGACACTCTGAAAATTGATGGTAAAAACTACTATGCACCAAATGGCAATGGTAGCATCAATGGTAAAGTAGATTACGATAACCAAATTGCTCCATATGTAGGTTTTGGTTGGGCTCCAAAAATCACTAAAAATATTGGTGTATTTGGTGAAGTAGGTGCTTATTACACTGGTAATCCTACAGCGAACTTAAAAGCTGTTGGTTTACAAGAAGTAGGTAGCATTGACCCAACTTCGGGTGCTGATGCAGCCGATCGTTTAGAAAATAAAATTCGTAACGATGACAAATATCAATGGTTACCAGTTGGTAAAGTGGGTGTAAGCTACCACTGGTAATTTATTGATTATCATGTAATAAAAAACGAGCTTCGGCTCGTTTTTTATTTTGAACTTGGTATTTTTGATAGCTGAATTTTTAGATGAATTAAAAGCGATAGCCAACTCGAATTCCATGTGCAAAAGCATCATTATGGCCCACTTCAGATAAACTTGAGTTTTGGACAATTGAAGTATTGGCATCTAAGTTGCTAACTTTTGCTTTATTGAATTTAAAATATTTAACACCATAAGAAATAAAGCTCTGAGGATTGATGTTATATAAAGCACCCAAGCCTAAAGCATAAAAACCATCTGAAGGATTCAGTGTTCCAGCGGGATTAGCATTGCCTGAGTCCCATGAAATATCTGTAGTGGCAACCCATTGTTGTGAAAATACATGTGCAAGCCCAAGCTTTGCAGACCATTGATCCTTGTTATAATCAATCAGATTAAAAGGTTTGATGAGTTCAGGGTATTGTTCTGCAGCAATCTTAACCACTGCACCAAATTGTCTAGGTTGAATTTCAAAATCTTTCCAATTGACCCACCTCAAATTGCCATAAAGAATATTCGATGGAGTTAAACCTGTTTGAAGATCCAGATTGACGGATTGAGGTGTGGTGATTTGTGTTTTAGCGAAAGGAATAATACTTAAAGTTTGCTCTGCAACATCTTCAGTGATTACCGACTGATGATTGATCTTGGAACGATAGGTAATCGCAGTTTTTACCGCATACTCCGGAATTTGATAACTTAAACCTGCAAGCCAACCATGACCTGAACTTTGTTTTAGCTGTGCATGATAGCCACTCATCGCTGAATAGTTCGCTCCAAAGACTTTGAGTTCGCCCTCGAACTGTTGATAAATGCCACCAGCGTATATATTCCAATTCGCACTAGGCTGATAACCCAATAACATCGAAAGATTTTGGCTTTTAAAATTAAATTGACCAGCTTCTAAAAGCTGCTTTCCAGCATAGCTTTGCGGGCGATATTCATAACTAAGATCCACACCATAAGGCTGATCATAAATCAGCCCAAATGAAAGTTGTGGGGCAATTTGTAGTTTTGCAGCAGCATTGACAAAATGGTAGTTATTTACAAGATTTCCCGTTGAAAAATCTTGAACGCCGAGTTGTTTGAATTGCTCATGTTGAGGTAGTTGCCCTGAAACATCTGCATAGAGCTCTGCATAAGACAATTCTACATAATGATTCGGTTCTAAAAAAGCAAGGATAGACTGGTCAGATTTCTCCATACCTGCGGCATGGCTAAAAAGAGGAACAAAGCTTCCAAGGGTTAAGCCCCAAGCAATAGAATTCATTCATTCCCCCCGAAATAAATTGATCAGTGATAAAGATAAGACTAAATTTTATACTAAAAAGGCATGCTTATATTAAAATATTAAATAAAATCAAATAGATTAATTATTCTTAAGAGTTTGTGTTTTATTTTTAAATGATAAAAAGAGAGCCGTAGCTCTCTATCTTTGATCGTCATGACTATTTGATGGTTTATTTATTGACGATTTATTCCTCGATGACTTAATTTCTTTCTTAATCATTTATCTCAAAGTTTAATCATCAGGATAGGCAATTTTTTTCAATGCTTTGATATCGGCTTCTGGAGAGCAGAGTGAAATAAACTCATAGCCATAGCCACGAAGTAAGTGCCCTTTACGAACCGCAATCCATGTCGTATTTAAACCAAAAATATCAGTATCGATTTGTTTTAGACGTTTATCGCGTTCTGTGTCATAAGCGACATCATTGACAATACCGACACCCATTCCCAGTTCAACATAGGTTTTGATCACATCGGCATCCAGTGCTGACATGACGATATCTACATCTAAATTGGCATCTTCAAATGCTTTATCAATTTTAGAACGTCCTGTAAAACCACCGTGGTAGGTGATAATTGGAAATTCAGCCAATTTTTCTAAGGTAATCTCTTTAGGATTAAGCTTAGTCAGTGGGTGATCTTGTGGCGTGATAATACTGTGTTTCCAGTTATAGAAAGATACACTGCCCAAATTATCTTCAGTGGTTAGTGATTCAGTTGCAATACCGATATCAGCCAAACCAAGCAATAACATTTCAGAGATTTCAACAGGACTGGCTTGTTGCAAAATCAAATGAACTTTGGGAAATGCTTTTTTAAATAAATTGACAATCGGTGGTAACACATAACGTGCTTGTGTATGTGTTGTTGCGATTGTAAGCGTACCTTCATCAACTTTATTAAAATCATCAGCAAGACGTTTAATATTGTCAGCATCAATAAGCATGCGTTCAACAATACTCAACAATGCTTGACCAGGTTCTGTCAAACCTAATAACCGTTTGCCTTTACGAACAAACAGCTGTACACCCAATTCATCTTCTAAATCTTTAATATGCTTACTGACACCAGATTGTGAAGTATAAAGTGCAGCAGAGGCTTCGGTTAAGTTGTAATTTTGACGAACTGTTTCTCGGATAATTCGTAATTGTTGAAAGTTCATGATGTTCGATACCTCAAATGTGGATGAATAGGGGTAATATTCATCCTGTCGTCGATTACGCGACTTGATTTTCAAATAGGTGAAGTGTAGATGCACTTACCCAAACTGTTTGATTTGGTCGATATTGATGTAATTTTGCTTCATCAGGATTTAAAGCAATTTCAATCAGTTGTCCTTGACGATCTTGTAACTCTGCCATGACTTTACCCGCAATCCACAACTCACGTAAGAAGGTTGCTTGAATTGTATTTTCAGTCGGTTGCGTGTGAATTTTTAATTCATTTGGGCGGGCAAAGGCAATCACTTTACCATTGGCAGTTTGTGTAGCCGAAGGCAGTTGGATGCGATCTTCACCAATTTGAATGATGCCTTGATGGTTTTCACCTTCAAAACGGTTTGCTTGACCTAAAAAGTCAAATACAAACGGAGTTGCTGGTTTTTCATAAACTTCACGCGGTGAACCAATTTGTTCAATATCACCTTTGTTCATCACCACGATTTGATCAGCAACTTCTAAGGCTTCTTCTTGGTCATGGGTTACAAAGATTGACGTGATATGTAATTCATCATGTAAAGTCCGTAACCAACGGCGTAATTCTTTACGTACTTTGGCATCCAATGCACCAAAAGGTTCATCTAAGAGCAATACACGTGGTTCAACAGCCAAGGCACGTGCCAATGCAATACGTTGACGTTGACCACCAGACAATTGCGCTGGATAACGATCTGCTAAGAAACCAAGTTGTACCAAATCCAATAAACGGGTAACACGTTTTTTGATTTCAGTTTCATTTGGTCGAGTCGCCTTTGGACGAACACGTAAACCAAATGCAACATTGTCATAAACAGTCATATGACGGAACAGTGCGTAATGCTGAAATACAAAACCAACTTGACGTTCACGTACGTGAATATTGGTTGCATCTGTACCTTCAAGGATAACTTGTCCTCTATCCGTTGATTCCAAACCAGCAATAATACGCAGTAATGTGGTTTTACCACAGCCAGAAGGACCAAGCAGGGCAACCAGTTGACCTTCTGGAAAATCTAGCGATATGTTTTTAAGTGCATGGAATGCACCGAAGTTTTTTTCAATATTTTTAACTTGAATACTCATGTGCAATTCCTTAAGAAACAGTTGATTCTTTACTTTCGCGATCTTGTTTTTCTTGGCGATATTCAACCCATGTTTTTAAAATCAAGGTAATGATGGCCAAAAATGCTAACAATGTTGAGACGGCAAAAGCAGCACTAATCGAATTTGGTTCGTTATATAAAATTTCAATATGCAACGGCAAGGTATTGGTTTCACCACGAATATGGCCTGAAACCACAGATACTGCACCGAATTCACCCATGGCACGTGCATTACACAAAATCACGCCATAAATGAGACCCCATTTAATATTTGGAATGGTAATTTTCCAAAAGGTTTGCCAACCCGAAGCACCGAGCACAATTGCAGCTTCTTCTTCTTCTGTTCCTTGTGCTTCCATCAATGGAATTAATTCACGTGCAACAAAAGGAACAGTAATAAATACAGTTGCGAGGATAATGGCCGGTGTCGCATAGAGGATTTTAATATCATGTTCAATTAACCATGATCCAATCCAACCTTGTGAGCCAAAGATCAAAACCAGCATTAAACCAGCAATGACGGGTGAGACTGAAAATGGTGTATCAATAATGGTGGTTAAAAATGATTTTCCACGGAAATTAAACTTGGCAACACACCATGCTGCTGTAACACCAAAAATCACATTCAAAGGTACTGCAATGGCTGCAGTCAATAATGTGAGTTTGACCGCAGACAGGGTATAAGGATCAACCAGTGATGCAAAGTAGACTTGAATCCCTTGTTTAAATGCTTCAACAAAAATAAGCACCAACGGTAGAATTAAGCAGCCTAAAAAGAAAATCAGACCAATAATTAGTAGGGTATTACGTACCCAGGCAGGTTCACGTGTCGCATCACGAGATTGCAGTTTTTCAGCCAAAGCATTGCTGTTGGTATTTAAGCTCATCGTGCGGTTCTCCCTGTACGGCGACTTGCCCAAGCTTGTACCAAGTTAATCAGGAACAAGATAAAGAAAGAAATCACCAGCATCACCACTGCAATTGTCGTCGCACCTGCATAATCATATTCTTCAAGACGGGTAATGATCATTAACGGAGCAATTTCAGTTTCGTAAGGAATATTGCCTGCAATAAAGATGACCGAACCATATTCACCTACACCGCGAGCAAATGCCAATGCAAAGCCAGTCAGTAATGCTGGAAATAAAATCGGTAAAATGATTCTTGTCACGATCTGAAAACGATTTGCACCCAATGCAGAAGCGGCTTCTTCTAGCTCAGTTTCAAGATCACTTAAAACTGGCTGTACTGTACGAACCACAAAAGGAATACCAATAAAAATTAAAGCAAGCGTAATACCTAGTGAGGTATAGGCAATTTTAATCCCTAAAGGCTCGAGCAAGTGACCAATCCAACCTGTTGATGCATATAAAGAGGTTAACGCAATACCTGCGACCGCTGTAGGTAATGCAAAGGGTAAGTCCACCAATGCATCTACTATACGTTTACCAGGAAATGAATAACGGACTAAGCACCAAGCCAATAAAAAGCCGAAAATGACATTGATCAAGGCTGCAATCAGGGCGGTGGTAAAACTGAGCTGTAATGATTTTAAAATACGTTCAGAGCTCAAGATTTCCCATAAACCATCCCAACCTACGCCTAATGATTTTATGAATACGGCAGACAGTGGTATCAGTACGATTAATGATAGATACGCTAGGGTGAAGCCTAGTGAAAGACCAAAACCTGGCAGCACTCGGGATCGCTGCGACATGATGACTCCTCAAAAGAGAGAAAGCTTATTGAAATCAATAAGCAAATTTAAAACGATTTTGCAAGCTTAAAAGGCAATGATTAAATTGCAAATTTAAATAACAACTTGTTGTCATCAGTATTACTGATAAAGAAGTTTTGCTTATCAAAAATTAAATGATCATAAATTTCAGGAAAGTGTCCAAAGCCTGATGCAACATTGATATGCCCAACCTGACCTAAATTTCGAGGCCTAATTTTCCACGCTTTCGCAAGCTTCTGTGCATCTTCAAAATTTAACCAAGGATCATTTTCAGAAATAATCATTTCAGCAGGGACCGTAATTTTCAACTCATGAAAATAAGCTTCATAGTCACCGATACTGTTTCGAGCAAAACCAGCCTCACCAAAACGTGCTGGATTAGCTGGTGCAACTAAAATAATTTTTCTTACTTTAGCTACAATTTCAGGATGCTGAGCCAAAGCAGCAACCGTGGTTAAACATCCGAAACTATGTGCAACAATTTGAACAGGTTGCGTAGCATTGACGACAGTCGCAACAAATTGGGCAATCCAGTCTTTAAGAATAGGTAAGTTCCAATCCTGTTGTTGTACGCGCGAGCAAGACATGAGTTCACGTTGTAATTTAGATTGCCAGTGATCGTAATCACTACCACCAACGCCTGGAACAATAATTGTATGAATCATGTCTATGCTCCTGTTTCCTTTCGCTTAAGTTTATTTTAAACAGTTATTTGCTGCTTGCATTGGTTTTTACGATTTGATCAAAAACACCATTATTTTCAAAATGTTGCTTTTGAACTTTAGTCCAACCACCAAACTCTTTATCAATTGTGACCAATTTTAACGGTTTGAATGTTGTCGAATACTTTTGCAAAATTGCTGCATTACGCGGACGGTAGAAGTTTTTCGCTGCAATGTCTTGACCAGCAGGTGAATACAGATAATTTAAATATGCTTTTGCTAAGTTTAAGTTACCGTCTTTTTCAGCATTCTTTTCAACAATTGCGACAGGTGGTTCTGCCAAGATCGATAGTGATGGGGTAATGATTTCAAATTTACCTGGTTGTTCACGTGTAGATAAATACGCTTCATTTTCCCAAGCCAATAACACATCACCAATGCCGCGTTCTGCAAATGTCGTCGTAGAACCACGTGCACCAGAATCGAGTACTTTAGTTTGTTTATAAATTTGACGTACAAACTCTTGTGCTTTTGCGTCTGAACCATATTTATGTTTTGCCCAAGCCCATGCTGCTAAATAGTTCCAGCGTGCTCCACCTGAAGTTTTAGGGTTTGGTGTTACAATTTCTACACCTGGTTTTACCAAATCGCCCCAGTCTTTGATGCCTTTCGGGTTACCTTTACGGACGAGGAAAACGATTGTTGATGTGTACGGTGTAGAGTTTTGTGGGAATTTCTTCTGCCAGTCTTTTGGCAATAAATTTGTATTTTGTGCAATCGCATCGATATCTGCGGCCAATGCTAAAGTCACAACATCTGCTTGCAAACCATCAATAACCGCACGCGCTTGTTTACCAGAGCCACCATGTGATTGTTTAAACTGGATGTCTTGACCAGTTTTAGATTTCCAAAACGTTGCAAATTGTTTGTTAAAATTATCGTACAATTCTCGTGTTGGATCATAAGATACATTTAAAAAATCTTTTGCAGCAACGCTGAAAGATGTGGTTGAGATCAGTACTGCTGCCACAGCGAATTTAAGTTTAGAGAACTGCATTTTTTTGCCCCATTTAATTCTGAAGTTCGGTAAGATGGAGTGAGCATAACGCTAGTCTTTATCCATAAAAAATAATAAAAAACGAATTTTATATGAATAAAAGAGAAAAAGAAAATGCTTATATTGCTTATAGTATTCGTGCAAAGCCATAGGAAATTGCTTAATGATCTGTTTTAAAAATGCTCAATTTGTTGATTCTATTTCACTTTTAGATCGAGCATTTCATTATGGAGATGGTTGTTTTACCACAGTACGATTACATCAAGATGTTATGGAGTTGGAACTTTTACATCGTGCTCGATTGAAGTTGGCGGCTGAACGTTTATTTTTAGATGTGAATTTTGAGTTATTGGATCAGACGCTACAATGTTTAAGACAAAAAAATGGAATATTAAATGGCACATTGAAGGTCATCATTAGTCGGGGTGATGGTGATCGTGGTTATGCGATGCCTGAGCATGAGGCCGATCTTTATGTGGTTTATTATCCAAAAACAACTGCATGCTTTCAGCCTGAATTAATTCACAGTGGTGTATTAGATCAAGCGATTGGCTTATTGATGCCGAATTTAGTGGGTTTAAAAACCTTAAACCGTTTAGAACAAGTGTTGCTGAAAAAAGAAGCTCAGGCAAAAGGTTGGTTAGAAGCATTAGTCACAGATGTACAAGGTTCAGTTGTTGAAGGTGTGAGCAGTAATTGTTTTATTCGGATAAACAATAGATGGATTACGCCTGAACTTCGTTATAATGGTGTACATGGTGTGATGCGTGCCGAAATTTTGTCACGGATGCAACATTATGGTGTCACCTGTGAACAGCGTTTTATCGATATGGATGAAATTCGACATTTTCAAAGCCTGTTCTTTTGCAATGCCCTCAGTCCAATGAAAGTGGTCGAAACGTTGAATCATCAACATCTAGACACTCAATCCTGTGTTGAGTTATTTAATATTTTAAATTTAAGTCAGTTTAATTCTCATGCCTAAAACCAAACCTAAGCCAAAATCTAAAAAGAAAACTCAAGCCCAAGTGAGCAATAACATCTATAAAGGCATTGCGATCGTTCTGGTTGTTTTTTTGATCATGACTGCAATCATTTTAAAAATGAGTATTTTTAAAGCGTATCCAGTGACGGGTCAAAAACAAAAGCTGTCTATTTCAAATGGTGAAACCTATACCGGTTTTATTGATCAATTGGCCAAAGAAGATAAGGTCAGTTTTCCAATCATTCTTAAGCTTTATCGGAAAATTTTCATTCATGACACCATGAAAGCTGGTGTGTATGAAGTCACTAAAGGTATGAATGTACGCCAAGTATTAGAAATGGTTTCTAATATTGAAAATGCCCAGATGAGTCGACTTTTGGTGATAGAAGGGACGACAACGAAGCAATTAATTCAGTCATTAAAAAAAGATCCATTGGTTGAAAAATCGGTGATTCAGCTTCCGAGTGGTGAAATGCTGAAAGCCTTAAATATTCCTTATGATCACCCAGAAGGTTTATTTGCACCTGATACTTATTTCTTTGATAAAGGTGCAACGGATAAGCAAATCTTGACTGACCTGTACCAACGTCAAATGAAAATTTTAGATGAAGCTTGGGAAAAACGCGCGCCAGATTTACCTTATAAAAATAAATATGAAGCCTTAATCATGGCATCGATTATTGAAAAAGAAACCAGTGTAGGCAGCGAGTTACGTCAAGTTTCAGGTGTGTTCTATCGTCGTTTAAAACTGGGCATGCGTTTACAAACCGATCCTACCGTGATTTATGGGATGGGTGATAAATATACGGGTAAGATTTCAAAGCAGGATTTACGTACTCCGACTGCTTATAATACATATACGATCAATGGTTTACCGCCAACACCGATTGCTTTACCCAGTAAAAAAGCCATTGAAGCAACAATGCATCCAGATAACTCTGAAAACATTTACTTTGTTGCCACAGGTAATGGTGGGCACAAATTTACAGCCAATCTGAATGATCATAATCGTGCAGTGCAAGAATATATTCAAGTTATGCGGTCTAAGAATTAAGGAATGAGCATGTTTATAAGTTTTGAAGGTACTGAAGGTGTAGGAAAAACCACGCTCATTCAAAAGTTATTTGATTACTTTCAACAACAAGGTCAACAGGTTGTTTTAACACGTGAGCCTGGTGGTACGCCTTTAGCTGAACAAATCCGTTCATTATTGCTGTCTGTTAATCATGAAGAACAGATGAGTAATGACACTGAGTTATTGCTGATGTATGCAGCACGAGCACAACATTTGGCAGCTGTGATTTTACCTGCCTTGGCAGAGGGCAAGATTGTACTGTGTGACCGTTTTGTCGATTCAAGTTTTGCTTATCAATGTGCAGGTCGCGGGTTAAGTCGAGAGAAGTTACAACTGCTCAATGAAAATTTTGTCTCTAAAATGCCAGATATTACTTTTTGGTTGGATGCGCCAATTGAATTGGGAATGAACCGTGCACGTGCACGTGGTGCCTTAGATCGCTTTGAACAAGAAAAAGTGGTGTTTTTTGAATCGGTACGCAGTGGTTTTTCTGAAATTCATTTGCGTGATTCTCAACGAATGAAACGTTTAGATGCGACTCAAGCACCAGAGCAAGTATTTGCTGAGGCGTTGAACTACTTAAAATAAATACCAATCAATCCTCTACATAAGTGAAATTGAGCAATTTATTCTGTTGATTTGAACGATAAAGGGGCTGTTGGCATTTCATAAATGGCTTGCGTTGTAGACTAAAATTGAGCATGAGACGTATACGTCGTAAAGCATGAATGAGAATAGCGAGACTATTTTCGAGTTTCATAACGTAGACTGAGATAATTTTAGTCACAACCCTGAGCAAGAACAAAGCACTGCTTTGTTTGCAGCGCAAGGCGCAGCGGGGGACTAGAGTGTTTTTTGCTGCTACATGTTACCTTGCGAAACGATGTTTCTCATTATTTAGAATGACTAAATTTCGTATTTCGTGCCTAGTATTGCCTAAAAAACACTTATAGTCGCAAACATAGACGAATTGTCAACAGCCCCTAGTGTTTTGGACCGAAAAAGTCTTTATATTGTTTTAGGTCAAGGATATAAAGACTTTAATTATGAAAAGCTCGAAAGCTGAAATCGTAGAATTCTTACAGCAATTTTTTTCACCTAGCTTACAACGTTGTGAAATTGAAGAAGTAACCGAAAAAGGGGCTTCTTTGGTTTGGCATGTCAGTGATCAAGATATACGACCAGGTGGAACTGTTTCAGGTCCAACCATGATGGCCTTGGCCGATTTTGCACTCTATGTTGCGATTATGGGTGAAATTGGTTTAGTTGGTTTGACGGTTACGACCAATATGAATATTAATTTTTTACGCAAGCCAACGGGTGGTGTTGATATTCGTGGCGTATGTAAATTGATGAAAGTGGGTAAAGCTTTAATTGTAGGTGAGGTCTGGATTTATTCTTTAGGTTCGGATGATCCTGTTGCACATGTGACAGGAACTTATTCTGTTCCACCACAAAAATAAAGCATTTAGGGATTTTAAAAATGCGTATTGGGTGAATTTTTTTAATCCCTGCTGTATTTCCTGATGGTGTTTTAATAATCACTATTTTTAGTGATGGTTAAATTGTTTTGATTATCAAGCTATATTCTTGGTTATAGCGTCATTAACAATAGACTTCTTACGTTAGTCCTTTTTAAAGCCATAGATCATCATAAAATCCCCCTCATCCTAGCCTTCTCCCAAAGGGAGAAGGGACTTTCAATACCAATCTGATTCACTCAACATGGTCATTTTTTGATTTATGAAAGATCTTTAATGGATACTTAGATCATGTATGGGCATGGAATCATGAATATCAAAAACAATAATAAATAATCAATTGTATTGATTGATATAGATGCAATTACAACTTGAGTGATATATTGAGTTCTGCAAGGGATAATGCTAATTTATTCATAATAAATAGTTTATTTTGAAAATTAATATAGATTAAATGGAATAAAGAATATGTCATCAGGTCATGAAGTCGTAGATTTGTTTAAGGAACAGGTTTTTCCTTTATCAGATAAATTGACGGAGATGTTGAATGAACACTATTCACATCAAACTGAACGCCGTGGTTGCGGTTATACGCAGGCTACACGCGTATTGGCTGAGTACATTAATTTTCCGCGTGATCAAGTTGAAGCAACTGATTTAAAAATATTTAAAGATTATGATTTTAAGAAATTAAAAAAAATTCTTGAGCAAAAAAATGCTTATGGTTTAGATATCGATGATTGGCATAACTTAGATCAAAATAAATCGATTCAAAATTTTCTTATTCAAGCCAAAGATGATGAGTTTAAAGCCTTAGTTGAACAAGAAGTTGCAATCCAAGCAAACTTAAGACGCTTATCGCAACAAGCACAATTAGAAGAAAGTCATGTGATTTGCGCTATGTTGGAAGATGTGATTTTACCCAAAACAGCAGATGAAACAGGTTATGTTGAAATTGCGACACTAGACGGTAAGCCTAAAGTGGGTTCATGTCCAATGGCAGAAGCATTTTTCTTAAAGATTGCCCATCGTTCGATGTTAAGACAAGGCTCAATCAATATTTTTGTAGATGATCAAAATCGTCCTCTGTTGATTGAAAAAATGAACATGGGGGATAATCATTCCTGTATAAATTTACAACCTTTATTGATGAATGGAATTCGTATTCCGATTGGTTCTTTATTTTCTGTCGATTATGATATTGAACAAATTACCAACAAAGTCCCCAATCAAGAGTTTAAAGGCTATATTATTCCCTATAAAGAGATTCAAGGTTTTTGGTTTTTGCGATTAACCACTTTAGCCATTTCACCTGAGAATCGACAAAGGGCATTTACGACACATTTTGAACAACAAGTGAATAATGGACTTTTTAGTCCTGACACAACACTTATAAAACAACTCAATGATGTTGCAAAATCACAATTGAGAGCACTCAGTCTCGGATAGCTTTATGTTAAATGTTTGTTTTTCTCCACGCTATTTTGCTCAAACACATACCAATAGCATGGAAAAACTTGTTGCAGTCGCAGAGCAACTACAGCAATTTAATGATTATAAATTTCATGAACCACAACAAATTGATCCAGAAATTTTAAAAGCCTTACATTCACCTAAATATGTCGAGGCTTTTTTAACAGGGCAACCCGCAAAACTGGCAACTTTTGCTGGTTTTAAGCCTTGGAATGAACAATTAAGAGATGCAGTGCTCTCCATCAATGCTGGGCAATTGTTGGCAACTGAACTGGCATTCCAACATGGGATTGCCGCCAATATTGCGCAAGGGTTTCACCACGCCAATTATGAATATGGTGGCTCTTATTGCACTTTTAATGGCTTGGCATTAATTGCACAACATTATGCAAATAAACGTATCTTTATTTTGGATTGCGATCAGCATGGTGGTGATGGGACAGCTGATTTTACCCGCAGATTAGATAATTTATATAATTTTAGTATTTACGGTTTGGCTTTTGGCTACCCCACGTATGAACGTGCGGAAAGCCGCCACATTCATACCAAGCATGGAAGTTTTGCTCAATATACTATGGCATTGCATGAAGCGTTTCAGCGAGCGAATGAGTGGAAAGCCGATATTATTATTTATCAAGCGGGGATGGATTGCCATCAAGCAGATCCTTATGGTTCGGCATGGTTTACGACAGAGTTGATTCAAAAAAGAGAGGAAATAGTGTTTAACCTTGCCAAACGTGACAATATTCCGATCATGTTTGTACTTGCAGGGGGCTATCAGAACTTAGATGATTTAGCAAAATTACATGCTGAAACTTTTCATATAGCGCATCGTATTTATTATGGAAAAAATAAAGACTAAACTCGCTGTTAAATTTGGCTGGAATACCGTATTTTTTGGCTGAATTTAGTAATGTACGATCTGTATAAATCAATACAATGATAATTATTCTCATTTATGGCGGTTATCATGTTTATTCAAAATTTAGAAAACTTTCCAATCGTTCGTATTAGTTATCAAGCTGAAGATGCAGTTTCAGTTGATGAAACAATTGCAATTTATGAATCATTATTGAGTCGCAAAGAAACTTTTGTTTTTATCAGTGAAGGGGCCTTTCCTGAACAAAAAAATGATCATGAAGAACGCAAGCAAGTTGCAGCATGGGTTAAAGCAAAACGTGAAATTTTAACGCAATATGTGAAAGCGTTGATTCATATTGAACCTGATGAAAATATTCGACTAGAGACGCAAAAATTTGCCAATAACTTTATTAAGTTTACTGGTTACCCGATGTTTATTGTAGACAATCAACAACAAGCGCAGAAAGTCATCGACGCTGTTTTAAAGTGATAAATGTATAGGTAAACCATGCTTGATAATGTGGATCCTTTTTTTGTAGATCAAATAGACCAAGCAATTATTGTATTAAAAATACATCAGCAAGTTCCTGATTGGGAGCTTGCGTCACATCAGCATGTAAAAAGCCAATTGATGATGACAGTGAATGGCTTAATTACGGTGGAAACACCGTCTGGTATTTGGGTTGTTCCAGCGCAACATGCTTTATGGATTCCGTCAAATGTGCCACATAAAGTCAGTAGTTATGGTGTCTCTTGTGGTTATGTTGCATTCATTGATTCCCAACTTGATCGTCTTTTAGAACCGAATTGCACCATGTTGCAAGTGACAAATTTGCTGAATGCCTTATTGGAAAGAGTTGAAACCTTGTCTGATACGGTGCTTTCAGAAAAAGACTTCCGTTTGCAGCAATGCCTGTTGGATGAAATTCAATCAGTTGTAAAGCCAACATTTTATTTACCCATTCCACAAGATCTTCGTTTAGTTAAATTGACCCGCCATTTATTAAAGCATCCTGAGCAGAATCAAAGTTTGGCTGAATGGGCAAAGTTATGTTGTATGAGTGAACGAAGCCTTACACGAACTTTTCATCAAACGACAGGGATGAGTATTAATCAATGGCGAAGAAAGTTACATGTTGTATTGGCATTACAGTGGTTAACAGAAGGAGATTCAGTGCATCAGGTTGCAATGAAATTAGGCTATGATAGTGATAGCTCATTTATTGTAATGTTTAAGAAAATAATGCAGCTTTCTCCTCGAAATTATATGCAGCAAAAATAACTTTTTATTTTCAAATAGAAGTAGTTTTAGCATTTTATCAAAATGAATTTATAACTTTATGAATCATTAAAAGATTTGCACTGTCACATTTTAGCTTGAAGAGTTTAAATTGATTTGCGTAGACGATACCTCACCTTGTGCTACCACATCCTTGCGCTACAAACAAAGCAGTGCTTTGTTCTTGCTCAAGTGTTTTGTTTTACTCAGAATGAAAAAATCCATTTTTAGTAATTGATGAAACATGATCAAATAATAAAAAAAGCGTTGATTTATATTCAGTGAATTATGCTGATGCATATAAAATTTTGAAACCTCTAAAGCTAAAAGTAAAAATTGATAATATCTCCATAAAAAATAGCCAGAATGATCTGACTATTTTTGTGATTTCAAAGGATTTTAAACTGCTTCATTTACCAATGGGGTTTCAACTGTAAAGTTTGGCGGTGTTAATACCGTTTTTCTTAACTCAGGTGAAAGCTCAGGATAATCAAGCGTGTAGTGTAGACCTCGTGATTCTTTACGCTGCATGGCACAACGAACAATCATCTCTGAAACCATGACCAAATTACGTAGTTCAATCAAGTTCTTACTGACATGATAATCCTGATAATATTCAGTAATTTCTTTCTTCAACATTTCAATACGATGCAATGCTCGTTGTAAACGTTTTGTGGTTCTTACAATCCCGACATAGTTCCACATGGTTTGGCGGAGCTCATCCCAGTTTTGCAGAATCACAACATCTTCATCAGGATTGGTCGATTGTGAAGCATCCCATTCAGGCACGGTCGGTATATCAAAGTGAGGATTAAACTTTGCTTCTATATCCTTGGCAGCACTCATACCATATACAAAGCATTCAAGTAGTGAATTGCTGGCCATACGGTTAGCCCCATGTAACCCTGTATACGACGTTTCACCAATTGCATATAAACCAGCTAAATCAGTTTGGCTATGCTCATCAACCACCACGCCGCCGCAAGTATAGTGTGCTGCTGGAACAACGGGGATCATATCCTTGGTGATATCAATACCGAGTTCTAATAAGCGCGCATATAAGGTCGGGAAATGTTCTTTAACAAATTCAGCCGGTTTATGACTGATGTCTAACCAGACATGACGGATGCCTAAGCGTTTAATTTCATAATCAATGGCGCGTGCAACAATATCTCGTGGAGCAAGTTCGGCACGTTCATCAAAGCGCAGCATAAAGCGTTCACCGTCAGGTAAACGTAAATACGCACCTTCACCACGCATTGCTTCCGTAATCAGAAATGAGCGTGCTTGAGGATGATATAAACAGGTTGGATGGAATTGATTAAATTCCATATTTGCGACACGACAGCCTGCGCGATATGCCATGGCAATACCATCGCCTGTGGCAATATCTGGATTTGATGTATATAAATAAGCTTTCATGGCACCACCACAAGCAAGGGCAGTGAATGGCGCTAAAAAGGTATGAACTTTTTCGTTGTTTTCATCAAGTGCGTAAAGACCCACCGCACGATTGGACTGTTGTTTATGTCCTAATTTATGTGTGGTGATTAAATCAATCGCAATGTAATTTTCAAAAATATGAATATTTTTCTTTTCTTGAGCACGTTGAACCAGTGTGGTCGAAATGGCTTTACCTGTGGCATCGGCTGAATGAATAATGCGACGTTGTGAATGTCCACCTTCACGGGTCAGATGTAATTGTTCATCTTCATCTAATGTAAACTGTACACCATGGTTGAGTAAGAAATCGACAGAAGGGCGACCACCTTCAACGGTATGTTTGACGGCATCAATCTCACATAACTGTGCGCCTGCAATCATGGTGTCATCAATATGCTGTTGAATGGAATCTGTTTCATCAAGTACAGCAGCAACACCACCTTGTGCAAAATATGTGCTTGCATCGGTTAAGGTTGATTTCGCTAAAACAGCAATATTAAAATGTTCAGGCAAAGATAAGGCTAAACTTAAGCCTGCACCGCCACTCCCCACAATAACCACGTCAAATTGATGAGTTGTACTTAAATTAGACATGTCCATCAGCTAATTTGAAAAATGTTTGCTAATAACACTCTTTTTTTTAACAAATTACAATAGTCACATGTGTCAGATTTTAGTATAAATAAGATATTCCAAGACTTTTAATATAAAATTAAGTAAAGTCTTGTTTTATAAAAAAATGTAAACATATTTTTACGTAACGATATTAAATAATATGTTACAAACATTTTTAAGCAAATAATCATCAGATGCAGGTTCGTGAGAAATGAGTAATGGTCTAATACAAAAAGGAATGTATGCAGCAGTATTTACTGTCGCTGCGGCAACATCACAAGTTCAAGCTTCAACACCTGTGGATTTTTCTAACTTGGTTGAACAAGTCAGCCCAGCTGTTGTGAGTGTTAATGTTGTTAAAAAGTTATCTCAGGAAGAGTTGTTACAGCAACAAGTACCTGAAATTCTAAAGCGTTTCTTTGGTAATCAAATCATTATTCCACAACAACGCGCGCCACAAGAAAAGACTGCGTATGGTAGTGCATTTTTTATTAGTAAAGATGGTTATTTACTGACAAATCACCATGTGGTTGAAGATGCATCTAAAGTGACGATTATGTTGAATGATCGCCGTGAAATTGATGCAAAAGTGGTGGGCAGTGATGAACGTACAGATGTGGCATTACTAAAAGTTGAAGGGAATAATTTCCCATCATTATCTGTGGGTAATGTAGATCAACTTAAAGTCGGGCAGCCTGTTCTTGCAATCGGTTCTCCATTTGGTTTTGATTATTCTGCATCAGCAGGGATTGTCAGTGCCAAGTCACGTAATATGATGGGTGAAACCTCTGTCCCATTTATCCAAACCGATGTGGCGTTAAATCCGGGTAACTCAGGTGGTCCGCTATTTAACCAACAAGGTCAGGTTGTCGGTGTAAACTCTCGTATCTTTAGTGGTACGGGGGGGTATATGGGCCTGTCATTCTCTATTCCAATTGATGTGGCAATGGACGTAGTTGATCAGTTGAAAAAGAATGGTAAGGTCACTCGTTCTTATCTTGGTGTAATGTTACAAGATATCGATCGAAACTTAGCGGAAGCTTATAAGTTAGATAAACCAGAAGGTTCGTTGATTACCCAAGTTGCGCCGAATTCACCTGCAGAAAAAGCGGGCTTTAAATCAGGCGATGTGATCCTAAAATATAATGGTTCACCAATATCACGTACTTCAGAATTATTGAATTATTTGAATCGTACTCAACCAAATCAATCTGTTAAGCTTGAAGTTTTACGTGATGATAAACCAAGAGTGATTACAGCAACTTTAACTGTTGCACCAGATGATACCCCTGCAAAAGTTGACAATACCAACACTTCGGCCAAGCCAAATAAAGGGCCTATCATTGGTGTTGCGATTCGTGCCTTAACTGAACAAGAAAAGAATCGTTTAAATGTTAAAGGTGGTGTGTTTATTCAAGATGTGACCAGAGGCGGCTTAGCTGCACAGTCACGGATTTTACCTGGTGATGTGATTACTCAAGTAAATAACAAGAAAGTAAATACACCAAATGATTTTGTTGATGCTATTTCAGAGCTACAGAAAAATACGGTAGCGCGTGTAGCGATTGTTCGTGAAGGGCAACATGCTATGATTGGATTACGTATTCAATAAATACAACTGATCAGAATCAGCCACTCAAAGGGTGGCTTTTTTATGTCAAACTTATACGGATGGTTGAAAAAGTGGAAAAGGAAAGAAGATATGAGTTCAGTATTTGATTTAAAAATCGAAGTAAAACCAGAGCATATAGATGTCTTAGGTCATGTAAACAATGTGGTCTATGTACAATGGATGCAGGATGTTGCATCTGCACATATCGAAACATTGGGTGTTGGACTCGATCAATATTTAGAAATGAAACATGCAATGGTTGCCGTAGAACATCATGTTCAGTATCGCAAAGCAGCAATGTTAGATGATGATATTATTTTGAGAACTTGGTTATACGAGATCAACGCACTTTATTCTTTCCGTCAGTATGCTTTTTTTAATGCCAAAGACCAAAGCTTGCTCTTTACTGGCAATACCAAATGGGCATGTATAGAAATTGCTTCAGGGCGTCCGAAACGGATGTCACCGACGTTTATCCAAGCCTATCAACCCATTGATCCTGAAATAGATCCTTTTGATTTAAGTTCAATTATTTAAATTACTTGGATTTTTAGATGAAGTGCAATAACGCATAAAGGAAATCTTATATTTAATGAAAGCGACCTCTCTGTTTTACAAGAGAGGTCGGTATGTTTTATATCAATTCGATTCGTGGAAAGTCTACTGGCGTATCTAGTGCAATATTGATGTAGTTAGTGAATATATTCAAAGCCACATGCGCCATGATCTCAACGATTTGTTGGTCATTAAAACCTACATTGCGAAGTGTTTCGATATCAGCATCAGTCATCTGAGCTCGTTGATTGACCACCTTTAAAGCAAAATTCAGTGCTGCTGCCGTTTTATCATCAGTTGCTTTTCCTATTTGCGCTTCAGCCATTTCAGCAGCGCTAGCGCCAGCATTTTGACCGAGTACAGTATGTGCTGCTAAGCAATATTCACAGCGGTTTAAATTGGCGATTGCAACAGCAATCTGTTCACCTAATTTTGCACCAAGTGTACCTTTACCTAAAGCAGCAAAAGCGGACCACATGCTTTGTAAAGCTGCTGGCGAATTTGCCACTGCCTTAAACATATTTGGAGTCGTACCAAAAGCTTGTTGAATTTGGGTTAATAAAGGTTGACTTGCTTGGGGTGCAAGTTGAGTGTCAAGGTTGATACGTGACATGTTGTTCTCCTTAAAGGATCGTAGTGATAGTAGAAGTGCATCAAACTTTGATTATTATGTGTAAATTCACTGTATGATTAGATACAATATGTTCATAAAATATATCAATTCGTTCAAATGAAAACTATTCACCCCATTGATCGCCTTTCAGGTCTACTTGACCGTTTCCGTATGCAGGCAGAGTTGTACCATACTGGTGTGTTATGTGGCGTCAGCCATTTTGATGCTTGTGAAGGGTTTGGCTATTTACATGTCTTACGTCAGGGACAACTGGAAGTCAGTCATCCAGCTATGGCGCATTTGCCAAGACGTATGCGTTTTGATGAACCAACGCTACTTTTTTATCCTGGCCCAATTACACATCATTTTCATAACCCGCCCAGAGAAGGGGCTGATTTTACCTGCGCGCGGTTGATACTGGATGGTGGGCAACAGAATCCACTGGTAAGGGCATTACCTGCCGTAATTGCACTTCCTCTAGCGCGTGTACAAGGATTGGATCAGGCGCTTGCGCTATTATTTGCTGAAACAGACCATGCCCGTTGTGGGCAACGATTATTAGCGAATCGGTTATTTGAAGTGGTGGTACTTCAACTATTACGTTGGTTATTAGATCATCCTCATGAAGCAGGGGTAAGCACTGGACTTATTATTGGTCTTTCAGATCCACGTTTGGCGCGCACGCTGGTGGGAATACATGAATATCCAGGTGAATCGTGGACACTAGAGCGCATGGCTGAACTGGCATGTATGTCTAGAACAGCTTTTGCCAATACCTTCCGTGATGTGATGGGACAGACACCAGCTGAATATTTAACAGACTGGCGTATTGCTTTGGCACAAAGTAGATTGCGTGAAGGGCATTCAATTAAAATATTGGCTGAAGAACTGGGTTATGCTAACCCATCAGCATTATCTCGCGCATTTTCAGTCAGGGTAGGCATGTCTCCCCGAGAATGGTTGACCAGCCATCCTGTCTAATGCTTAGTTAATGGTGATCTTTAACGAAAGTAAGATTGAGTAAGACAGTTCAATTTATATTGAACTGTCTGAGTTTAATGATCTATGAGTTGAGTTAACTTAAACACTTCATCGATTGGAAAATTGAGCAGGGGAATCGACCATTACGGCTTCAGCACCTAACTGTTTTGCTATTCGATAGTCTGCTTCAGAATTGATACCGAACAGGACAATACGATTTGCTGCTTGTGTCCTAAAGCAGTTCATAATTTCCTTATCCCAAACAAACTCTGCTTTTGAACGGCCTTCACCTAAGGTATAGGTTTCTACAACCTCAACCTGCCGTCTTAACTCCAAACCATGCCACCCAATTGGTTCTTGAGCAGCCTGACAATTATGGTTCAGCGCGACACGAGCTAAAATATCCCGAGTATCATCTCTTGCAACAAAATACGGAATTTGACCGACCTGTTTGACGGCATCTGTATAACGGCGTTCAGTAGAGTAGAGCCTTACTCGGTTAAGTGAGTTGGTGGAAACGAGTACACGTTTAATAGCCGTAGCAATTTGCACCGGATCTGCATCAGGCGATTTAATATCAATATAAAAAGTGGTTCGAGGAAATTGAGTAAGCACCTGTTGAAGTGTTGGGATACGGATTCCTTTACCTCTCCATGGGTAAATTGTTTGTTGTCCTGCATTGCGGGCGACATTCCATCCAGCATCCAAGCCCTGTAATTGTTTTACAGTATATGCAGAGACCAAACCTTGGCCATTACTTAAAGTATTCAGATTATTAGGGCGATAGAGTACAGGAACACCATCATTACTTAACTGTACGCTGATCCAGATCACATCTGCGTGATTCCTTAAAGCGAGATCAATTGCATAGGCTGTGTTCTCAGGTGCATCTGCCGTTCCACCGCGATGCGCAACAATTAGTGGTGATTGACCAGTTTGATTTGAGTAAGGTGCTGCATTTAATGCCATGCTATGTAATCCATGACCGAATATGCATATCAACATGATGTTTTTAAACAAGCTATTTTTCATAATAATATTGCAACCTATTGATTAAAATTTATAGCCATATTGGAGTCTTATGCCATTTTCACTATATTTTTTCGCGAACTGTCCTTCATAATTGACCGAAAACCCGTGGGTGTTGGCGATATCGACATTGAAACCAAAATTGATGATGCCTGTGTTCTGATTATTGGGAACATCTAAATAACCAGCATCTCCAGCAATCAGTGAGTTATTTGATATAAATGTTAATTTGCCCGCTTTATCATTATTTTTTAAACGGTTTTGCCATGCTAAGCTTGCATTTAAACTTAGAGATGTTGTATCCCATACGTTCCATTTTTGAGATATATCCAGACCGACAGTTGAAGATACACGGTCAATATTCGTTTTTTCACTATTTAGTGAATAGTATCCATTACTTTGTTGAATGGAATCATTTTCTAAGTAGTCGTATGCAACACCGATAAATGGTTCCATATATAGGTTATTGTGTTGCAATGCATAGCCCATCTCAGCGTTCAACTGATAAGTACGACCATTGTATTTTGCATTAAATTGACCATCATTCTGATCATTAAATCGTGATTTAACCTCATTACGTCCCAATGTACCACTGAAACGAAAATTGATTTGATCAATTTGAGTCCCTGTATAGATACCGAACTGATAATTATCGATTTTAGCTTTGGCATTATTTTTGTTATTTAAATCTTTGCTATTAATGGCTGCCGTTATTCCGATTGCCCAATCTCCAAGTGTAGTATCTGCGCCTAAAGCTAGACCCTGCCTCTGAACATTATAATCATGCATCTTGGCATTGCTGAGATTATTCCATTCCCCCAGACGAGACTTGCTTTTTGAGTCTGAAAAATCTATCCAAGCATTATTACTGTTCTCCTGATTACGTTGAATATAGCGTAGACGTTGATTGGTTAAACGACGATTGTGATCCATATCCTGAAATTCTTCTGCCAGAATATCGCCATGAATTGATGCAATTTGGGTCGCTTTTTCAGCTCTAGCTTGCTCCAATAACTTTGCTTCAGCGGCAGCTTTATCGGCAGCGGCTTTATCGGCAGCGACTTTTTCCGCGGCAGCTTTCTCTGCGGCAGCTTTATCGGCAGCGGTTTTCTCAGCAGCGGCTTTATCGGCAGCAGCTTTTTCAGCAGCGGCTTTCTCTGCGGCAGCTTTCTCAGCAGCGGCTTTTTCCGCGGCAGCTTTATCGGCAGCGGCTTTCTCAGCAGCAGCTTTCTCAGCGGCAGCTTTATCGGCAGCGGCTTTTTCCGCGGCAGCTTTATCGTTAGCAGCTTTCTCTGTGGCAGCTTGATCCACGGCAGCTTTTTCAGCAGCAGCTTTCTCTACGGCGGCTTTCTCTGCGGCAGCTTTTTCAGCAGCGGCTTTCTCTGCTGCGGCTTGATCCGCGGCAGCTTTATCGGCAGCAGCTTTCTCAGCGGCAGCTTTTTCAGCAGCAGCTTTTTCCGCGGCAGCTTTCTCAGCAGCGGCTTTATCGGCAGCAGCTTTCTCGGCAGCAGCTTTTTCCGCGGCAGCTTTATCGGCAGCGGCTTTCTCTGCGGCAGCTTTATCGGCAGCAGCTTTCTCTGCGGCAGCTTTTTCCGCGGCAGCTTTCTCGGCAGCGGCTTTTTCAGCAGCAGCTTGATCCGCGGCAGCTTTATCGGCAGCAGCTTGATCCGCGGCAGCTTTTTCAGCAGCAGCTTTCTCAGCGGCAGCTTGATCCGAGGCAGCTTTATCGGCAGCAGCTTTTTCAACAGCAGCTTTTTCAGCAGCGGCTTTCTCTGCTGCGGCTTTATCGTTAGCAGTTTTTTCAGCAGCAGCTTTATCGGCAGCGGCTTTCTCAGCGGCAGCTTTATCGGCAGCAGCTTTTTCCGCGGCAGCTTTATCGGCAGCGGCTTTATCGGCGGCAGCTTGATCCGCGGCGGCTTTCTCGGCAGCAGCTTTCTCAGCAGCGGCTTTATCGTTAGCAGCTTTCTCAGCGGCAGCTTTATCGGCAGCGGCTTTTTCAGCGGCAGCTTTTTCAGCAGCAGCTTTCTCAGCAGCAGCTTTTTCAGCAGCAGCTTTTTCAGCAGCGGCTTTCTCGGCAGCAGCTTTTTCAGCAGCAGCTTTATCGGCAGCGGCTTTCTCAGCAGCAGCTTTATCGGCAGCGGCTTTCTCAGCAGCAGCCTTGTCAGCGGCGGCTTTCTCGTTAGCAGCTTTCTCTACGGCGGCTTTCTCTGCGGCAGCTTTATCGGCAGCGGCTTTATCGGCAGCAGCTTTTTCAGCAGCAGCTTTCTCAGCGGCAGCTTTTTCAGCAGCAGCTTGATCCGCGGCAGCTTTATCGGCAGCGGCTTTTTCCGCGGCAGCTTTCTCAGCAGCAGCTTTCTCAGCAGCGGCTTTTTCCGCGGCAGCTTTTTCAGCAGCGGCTTTATCGGCAGCGGCTTTCTCGGCAGCAGCTTTTTCCGCGGCAGCTTTTTCCGCGGCAGCTTTTTCCGCGGCAGCTTTTTCCGCGGCAGCTTTTTCCGCGGCAGCTTTCTCAGCAGCAGCTTTTTCAGCAGCGGCTTTTTCCGCGGCAGCTTTCTCAGCAGCAGCTTTATCGGCAGCGGCTTTCTCTGCGGCAGCTTTATCGGCAGCAGCTTTCTCTGCGGCAGCTTTATCTGCAGCAGCTTTTTCCGCGGCAGCTTTATCTGTAGTTAAATCCCTGAATTGTAATTTAAGTTTCTTATCTTCTTCAGTTTTTGTTAATTCTGGTTGAATATTTTCAGTAGCAATCGATGTAAGATAGTTATTATTAAATATTCCATTAATTTTTGTAGCATCCATTAAGGTATATTCATTACCTTGATAGCGGAGGGTATCATTTTTCCCAAGTAATTTATCTGGGCTTTGTTCATAGGTCTGGAAGTTAGCTCCATTTAAATAAGCATTACCCCGAACAACCAATTTGTCCACTTGCTCATTTTTGTCTCTAATTTTGGCTGAATATGTGGCGTCAGGGCTAAATTTAATATCTCCATTAATAGTAAATGTACTAAATCCTGTTTGATTGTAAAGTGATGGTGCAAATCTGCCACTATTGATTTCGATTGTTGCAGACTGACCTTGACCAGAAAGTGTCCCTAATTTATTGACAATAATGCCTGAAGATAAAGATCCTGTGATATCAATACCACCTTCATTAATGAAAGTATTGCCTGCATAGGTATTGTTTCCCGATAACTGTAATGTTCCACTGCCTTTTTTAATCAGACCACCGCTACCAGCGATATTGTTTGACCAAATATCGAATGAACATTCAGCTGCATCGCAACTACGTTCTCTGGTTGTGCCAATATCATATTTTATCCCTTGGCCCATATTGACGGTGAAATCACCATTTCCAAAAGTATTGGCCAGATTATCCAGATCATCACCCAAATTTTGTTTTACATCCTCAGCAAGCATGTTTTTTACATCATCCGCTGAAGCAAACATTGCTGGTCCTTTAATGGCGTTTTCCAGATCAATTTTTCCCCAACCAAAGTATTTATCAATTACTTTGGCACGACCATCAGTCACTCTACCATTTTCATCCATATCAGCTGCTGTGGTTTTTAAAACAGAAACGGTCTGGCTGGAGCTCATATAGGGAAAGCGTTCCATAAGAACAGCGAGAGCACCTGTGGCATGTGGTGCGGCCATCGAGGTTCCAGTCATATACTCATAATTATCAGCAAGCTTTCCATCTTCAACTTTAAATGTTGAACTATAAATCCCTGTTCCGGGCGCTGCCACACACCACAATGCGGTATAACCACATTGTGAAGACCCTGTATACAGTGTTTCTTTGGTGCTATCGTCATTCACCAAAATTTGAGTTTGTCGAAGACCTTGACCGACTTGTTCCCACAAATAGTCTTCTTTGCCAATTGCAAGATTTGCTTGACGTAAATATTTTTTATTTTGAAAAGTAACTTCAAAAAATTGTAAATCATCACCCGCACTGAGCGTTTCACTATCTTCTGGAACAGTGATTTCTTTACTGCGAACCAATGTTAGATTACTGACAGTAAGATAATTGGGCAGTAAGTCATTATAAACGATAGGCATCCCTTGAAAGGCACCAGGTTCGTTATAATGATTGTAATTTCCAGCAGCAAAAACGTTGACTACGCCTTGTTTTCCAGCTTCTCGAAGGGCCCTGATTTGGTTGACAAGCCCATTGTTTGATTTGTCATTTGCCCCAAAATTGAATTTTTGACCATTACGCTCAATTATACCGTCTTCAGCTTCAACTACATCTTTCACTGTAATTGAAATTTTAGATTCCCCCCTTTTCGTGGGGGTGGTCGTATATATGACTTGATTTAAAAAATCATAGGGTCTGTTTTTATCAGACTTTTTTTCAAAGTCTTTTACTGTTGATGTGCTTATACCATCGATACCAATCAAGTCTTTCCATTGAGGATCTCCAGGATTGATGCCATAGTCTTTATCTCCCTCTGTACCCCAGCTATTATTAATTAGACGAACTGCCGTAGTGTCGAGAAAAGGGTAAATATTATTATTCATATGTTGTGCAAAAATATCTGCACCATAGGCTACGCCGTGCATGCCTTGATCATTCTTTTTAGCGCCAATGATCCCAGAAACATGGGCGCCATGAGTATAATCTTCTGCATTGAATCCATCAGCTACTTTACTGCCGATACTTAAGTCTGAATTATGTTCTTTACCATCTTTATTGGGGGTTACAAATGTAAGTTTTTCAGTAAGTTCACTTATTCCTGAGGGAAAGTCTGAATCTGCAACCCCAATGGCAATTCCCTTACCCGTATAGCCTTTTTCATAAGCATACTGTGCACCAATACGACTTAGTCCCCAATTGGCATTGTACTCATCAGTTTCAGCACGCAGTGGTACTGCAAAGGAGGACGATGTAATAATCGGATACCCCAGCAAAATACTACGTAACAGTATGCTTAACGTTTTTTCTTTAAATATACGTTTCATCTAAATTTTTTAACCCTGTAAGTTTTTGTTTCTGTCGTTTATGTATGTGGAAAGAAAATAACTCAGTGATTTTTAACTTAATTTAAACCATGCCATCATTTATATTTAATATTGTAAATATATGATTTTACCAAGGTTTATATATTTTTTGTCGAGCCTTTACGTTCGACAAGTAAATGAATCATTTGGATGTTATTTAATTTATTTTGTCCTGTGACAAAATAAATTAAATAATGGGACGATATCATAATGATTTAAATAATCAATTTTTTTTGCATAAATAATTGTAAAAATTATACGATTTTTATAATCAATTCTTATGCGTTGATTGACTGACTATCATCATGTGTCGCTGAGAAAATACACTTAAATAAAAACACTCAGATGAGCAATCACGAATTTCAAAAAAACATTAAATTAGACCAGAGCTAATGGCTTTTTACCGTGGATATTGTGCGCAATTTTTAGCGATTTTGTGATTAAACCCGTTTCCAAATGGATACCATAGATTTGTATAAGTCTTCTGTAATTCTATTCATATTGGATCATGCTTTGCGCATACTGAGATCGCTCAATGTAGACAGTAAGTACAGTGATAACTACATCAAAAGGCTCCTTAGCTTATGAATTTTATTATTAATTTGATGAAATTTTTCATGTAGTTAAATATGCACTGTTTCGTTAAACAGCATCTAGAATCTAGTAATTTTTTTAATTAATGAAGTGGTAATCTATGAAAAGTTTGACCAAGAATATTCTGATCATCGGTGGAAAAGGCAAAAATGGACGACGCGTCGTAGAGAAATTAAAGTCGCATAAATTTAATCCAATTGTCACTACTCGTACCATCAATGCGCATGTAGAAAATGAACGGTATTTTGATTGGAATGATAGCAGTACATTTGGCCCAGCACTGAAGAATATTGAAATCGTTTACATTGTTCATCCAGATACTTCAATGTCAGGAGCAGAACAACAGATTGAAGGATTGATCACAGAAATGATGAATCAGTCTGTTTCCAAAGCTGTATTATTATCAGGCAGAGGTCAAGCATCTGTTGAAAAGTGTGAAAAAATTTTAATGCAGGCTGAACTTGATTGGACGGTCATTCGTTCAGCATGGTTTAACCAAAATTTCAGTGAAGGTCATTTTCTACATGGCATAAGATCTGGCGAAGTGACGTTTATGGCAGATACTGTAAAAGAACCATTCGTTGACTTGGAGGATTTGTCAGATGTTGTGGTTGAATGTCTGACTGATGATTTACATAACGGCAAAATTTATGAAGTCACAGGATCAGAGTTATTGACTTTTGCAGAAGCGGTGAATGCTATCGGAGTAAAGCTTAAGCGAAATATACAGTATCAATATCTTAATCAAAAAGCATATAAACAATATCTGCAAAATGCAGGATTGGATAATTTTATTGCAGAACATATGGCGCAGGCATTTTTTGAAATATTAGATGGGCGAAATGAAAGTATCGGCAAAGGTGTTACTCAGGTTCTGGGGCGAGATCCGATTAAATTCACTGATTTTGTAAAATCAAATAAATTCTAGTTTTATGATTTATAAGGTAGCAAAGCGATGTCTTCAGAATTATCAATTTCACAGAAATATTTAACCAAACTGGGCGTGGAAGGTGAGTATTTACCTACGCTTGAGAGTCTAAAAAAGTTGTTATTTCTACATGTAACCAGCATCCCGTTTGGAAATATTTCTTCTTTTCTTGGTGATAACGTGTCTATGGAATTATCACAGATCGCAGATAAATTACTTGATCAAGGACGAGAAGGCTATTGTTTGGAACAGAGTACGCTGACTAGAACAGTATTAAGTGAACTGGGATATGAGGCTTTTAATCTTTTGGGGCGCGTATATTATCAATCTCAACCTATAGAAGCTCCGATTCGTACTCATCTGGTGACTGTGGTAAAACTGGTGGATAAATTATATTTATTTGATCCCAGTTTTGGTGGAACGACTCCGACTGCCGTTCTTTCACTGGATAAGCTCGGGGAAATTCAGAATACACCGCATGAAGCTTTCCGTTTTATTGATGTAAAAGACAGTGGTGTTGCTGAAAGTGCCCTGACAGGTGTGAAGATTATGCTTCAAGCTTATATACGTGATGAGTGGGTCAATATTTATGCACTTGATCCAGAACAGAAAGTCTCGGAGTCGGATGCTGTGATTGCCAATTGGTATATTGCAACATCACCAGATTCTATATTTACTCAACATTTGATGCTTGCTGCAGTTACTCCAGATGAACGAATAAACTTAAGTGGAACGACTGTAAAGATCCATGGTAAAAATCATTCAATAAAAAAAGAGCTCACAAGCGAAGATGAATTTCGCGAATATCTTGAGAAGTATTTTAAAATTAATACACCACAATTGAATGTAGCTTTAATATTTAAAAAAATAATCAATCCTGCCGAGTGAAAGATGCGCTTCTAAGAACAACAAGCAACGCTTGCAACCTGTTGAACAGACCTGAATGAATCATCGAAAACAGGTATAAGTCAGATTCACGATAATCATCAGGTTGCAGCTTGCGCATATTTTCAGCATAGTATGTCAGTGGAATATCATCCTTGGAATTAATATTCAATATATGAATAAATAAGAAATCTCAGAGAAAATCTCAATCATGAATGGAGGAAACCTTGGGTCTAAAGCTGCGGAAAAACCGTGCGCCTTCGCCAAATAATGTCTGTCCCTTGAGTAAGAGTATGGCACTGCTACGGGGCGCTTGGACTGCAGAAATCATCTGGTGTTTAAGTGCTGGACCACGTCGATTTGGCGAGTTAAGAGCTGACTTGCCATCAATTACTGCAAAAGTATTGACAGAACGTCTACGTCATTTGGAAAGTAAAGGAATTATACAACGTCTGCCAATCCCGACATCGCCGCCCTCTGTAGAATACAAATTAACAGTTATTGGTGCAAAATTCCTACCCGCTATTCACGCAATCGCCAAAGTTGGTGATGAACTCAAATTTGGCATGCCAGATTCCGAAGCAGACTTAAATGAATACTACAGCTAACTATTAAAATACTTTGATTTAACAATTTTTTGCACAATACATTTTTAATAAGCGCAGTTGTGTTTTATTCCTGTGCAGGATTATTTTTAAAGGATTCTCTAAACTCAGAAGGTGAGTAGTTAAATGTTTGGGAGAATACTCGGCTGAATGCAGCCTGAGAGGAATAGCCAACAAGCTCAGCAATATGAAAAATACTTTTTTGCGTGGTTAATAGCAATTCACTGGCTAATCGCATTCTCAGCGATTTTAAATATTGTATTGGGGTGGTCCCGACAGATTCAGTAAACTTCTTGTAAAAGCTTGATTTTGAATAATTAGTACACTTAGCAAGTTCTTCAACAGTCCAGTCAAAATGCGGATGATTATGCATTAAAGACATGGCTTTACTGATCATCGGTTCCTGTAATGCTGAAATCCAGCTTCTATGATTCGGTTCAACAGTGCTAAGCCAACAACGAATTGACCAAATAAATAAAAGATCAATAATTCTGGTCAGCATAATCTGACTGCCTATCGAAGGTGCTTTAAGTTCCTGTTGAATTGCATGAACAGTGATTGGAACCCATTCCGCAATAATATTTGTGGCTTTGCAGGTAAAAGGGACGTGAATGAAAGCAGGCAAACCCTCGGCAATGGCTGAGCCATAAATACCTGAAAAATCAATTGTACATGTGATGATTTTAGCATCCTGAAATGCATCTGTACTCAAGCTTATACTGTGAAAGTTACCAGGTAAAACCACAGCTATGTCGCAATGTTTCAATTCCAGATGATGTTCCAGATCGTTCATTGTTAAAAGGCATTTTTCTTTCTGAATAATATGTATATAGCCATGATTTGGGGAAAATTCTAGTATTTCTCCAGGTAAAAGAGTTGAAATACTATGGATTTTGCCTGCTATACCTGATAACCGATAGATATCAAAAAAAGTATCTGAAAACGAACTAAGCATATTTTTGGAATTCCGAGAAAAATACTGTTTCTGCAAAAACTTTGCATTCTTGGTGATTGTTAGCTTGTGATTTATGTCTAATAATCATTGCAAGAAGCTTTGACTGACCAAAAGTATCAATTATTAATTCGCTCTTAATAGTTATGCCATGAAACTTCTTGAAAAGCTAGATCACTTGAATATGAACATAATAATTTTATGGAGTAGCGAATGGGTTTAAAACTTATGATTATATCGGTACATGTTTTTTGTAGGGAGCAGCTACCTTTTTAGCTGGTTAATGATTTTGCGAAATATCGGAAAATCTGAGGTTGTGAAAAGCATAATAAAATATTGAAAAAGAGATATAACATGGACGTTATAAGCCACTATAAAAAACATCTGTTGTTGCTGTTGGTTGTCTTATTTCTTGTTGGAATAGTATGGTATTTAAAACCAGAAACCAATACTGTAATAGCCCCATCAAGTTCAGACTCCGCGTTACAAAATCAGCAATCGTTGAGTACTGTTGCGTCAGTTTCTGATACTAATCAACAAGTCTTAAAGTTTCATGGTGTTATGCCTGAGTTGGCACCATCACTAAGAGGAACAGAGGTGAATTGTCCTTTACAGGTTGATACTAAAGGGCAGTTGGTTTTATCTCGTGGAATTCGTGACTGCTTCGATTATTTTCTTTCAAGTATTGGTGAAAAAACGGAAAGCAGTATTGTTGCTGATATTCGTCAATACCTTGCTGGTCTTCTACCAACGACTGCTCAACCTTATTCTTACCAACTACTTGGTAAGTATATTGATTATCTACATCAGCGTGAAAAGTTACCTGCAGCACAGTCCAATAGTGCAAAGGACTTTAAAACAGTTGCGTCAGCCATGGTTAAACTTCGCAGACAGATTTTTACGCCACAAGAAGCAGATGTATTTTTTGCGCAAGAAGAAAGCTATGACCAATATACAATCGCACAATACGCGATCAATAATGATAAACGCTTAAGTACAGATCAGAAGGCAGAAAAAAGTGCAGCATTGCTGAATGAACAGCCAGAAGACCTGAAAGCAAGTATGCAGCCGATTTTACAATACAACCAATTACAGGAATTGACCACTGAAATTAATCAACGTGGAGGTTCAGCGAGTGAGCTGTACGAGATGCGTAAAAAATTAGTGGGTGCAGCGGCAGCAGATCGCCTGACTCAGGTTGATTTACAGGAAAGCCAGTGGCAAAAAAAAGTGGATAGTTATCTTGCAGCAAGGACACAAATTACGGCGAGTCAGCAAGATGCGGCTCAACAACAGGCTGCAATAAATGAATTACGCAATAGATCTTTTAGTAGCCCAGAAGAACGAATCCGTGCACAGACTTTTGAACAGATGCAGGCTAATTCGAATAAAAAAGTGGCTGAATAGGCAATGAGGAAAAGATCAATAACAGAAATATAGCATTGAGAATTAGACAAGGAGATTTTCAGGGAAATATTTTGAAGTATCAAGAAATCAATGTAATACAAAAATAATGTTCAAATATATGGAGTCTTGAACAATGAAGAAAGCAATCCCGGCCTTGGTATTTGGGGCCATCATATTCACATCGGTTAATAGCTCAGCAATTGTAACTACAAGTTATCAAAATTGCGGGATCAAAAACGATCAAGCTGGTTGTAGTCAAACATCTGCAACAGATTGGGGGCTGTTTTCTAAAAAAACAGATTATGCCAAAACTAAATATCCGTTGGTGTTTGCACATGGTTTATTCGGCTTTTCACAGATTGGACCTGTCAATTACTGGGATAGAATTCCTCAGGATTTAAGCCGTCAGGGTGCAAATGTATTTGTCACCAATACATCTTCTGCTAACTCTGACGCTGTGCGAGGTGAACAATTACTTAAACAAGTTCTCACGATTCAGGCTTTAACAGGTGCTGAAAAAGTAAACCTGATTGGTCATAGCCAAGGTGTGCAAACTGTACGCTATGTTGCGGGTGTTCGTCCTGATTTGATCGCGTCAGTAACAGGTATTGCGGGCTCAAATAAAGGTAGTCCGGTTGCAGATTTGGTGGAAACACTTGTACGTAAACCCGCCAGTGTAATAGGCTTTGATAAAACTATCGGAGCTATAATCAATACGTTTACAGGTATAGAAAGCTTTCTGGGTGGTACTTCTAGTAATGGTGGAACATATGATCAAGATGTTTTAAGTGCACTTGCAGGATTGACCAAGGCTGGAGCTGGTGAGTTTAATACCACTTTCCCTCAAGGTATTCCAGTGACTGAATGTGGGTCAGGAGCTGCCACAGTGAATGGTGTGAATTATTATTCATAGGTAACGGTGGACTTACAAATTTATTAGATGGCTCATCCTACGGGATGCTTGCTGGTCAAGCATTTATCAAATTGACCACTGGTAGTGATAGTGACGGTTTGGTACCAGTATGTTCATCTCATTTGGGCAATGTCATTCGTGATAATTATCCTCAGAACCATTTGGATGAGATCAATCAGATACTGGGACTTGCTGGCTCTGGTGCTGGTGCAGATCCCGTTCCGTTATATGGTCAGCATGCCAATCGTTTAAAATTGGCAGGTTTCTGATTTTTAAATTCAATGTTTTTTCATGAGGAAAAGTAGGAAATTAGTTTTCTACTTTTCCTTAGTTTAAGATCGTTAGCAAAAATAATGGATGAAAAGCATAAATTTTAGAGTGTCATTATTTTAGTTAAGATAAATGATAAATCATTGAGTAGGTCCATCGCTTTTTGTTCATCTAATTCAGAAGTGGTGATACGGATACCTTTAATATCCTGGCCTAATGAAAACTCTTTTCCAAGTCTGACTTTCCATCCCATTAGCGCGAGTTGATATGCTATTTCCTGAGCTTGTTCATGTTCGATCCATAGATTTAAACCATCACAATAACCTAGATCAAGAAGGTTTTGATCCAATAATTTTTTAACGATTTCTTGATTTTTTGTCTGATAATGTATTTTTGCTTTATTCATTAATTGATGAACTTTGTCCGATGTCATGAGCGAAAATATCATCTTTTGTAAGATATGACTCACCCAGGTACAGTTTGGATTTAGTTTCATCCTTAGTCTGGTCGCAGTCTGAGGATCACAATTGATAAATGCAAATCTAAAGTCTGGACCTAAAAATTTTGATACAGATCTTATCACCGCCCAATGTCTGGTAGATTCAGGCACAATATGATAATAAGGTGTTGTGGAAAGTAATGAAAAATGATCATCGATAATAATGAGTACATCAGGGTATTCAGAAAATAACTGATGTAATTCTTGTGCCGTTTTAGCATCAAGACTATAACTGGTCGGATTCTGTGCTCTTGGTGTAATGACAATTGCTTTGGCTTTTTGCTCTAGTGCTTTTCTTATACTGTGAATATCATAGCCATGTGCTGTGACTGGGAAAAACACCATATTAAAGCGATTCACCTGTAAAGTATGAATACTGGTAATGAAACCTGGTTGCTCAATCGCAATACTGTCAGATTGGATTAAATGTGCATTGAGAATTCTTTCAATTGCATCTACCGCACCATGGGTAAATTCAATTTCAGCAATTTTATGGCTGATGTCAGCAAAAACTTCATTTCGAGCAAAGGTCTCCAAATCTGGAAGCTTGGTACTGTCACCATATAAATACGGTGCACTAAAATTAAAGTTGATGTCATGTAGCTGAGGTAAAAAACCTTGGCATGGATTTCCATGCGCGAGGTCAAAAAATGTTTGATTTGTTTTTTGAAGGTTTTCAAAACTATTAATTTGTGGATTTTTACGGACTTGGGTACCTGCACGGCCTTTGGATATGACAATCCCCATTAAGGCTAAATCTTTATAGGCGGCAGCGACAGTATTACGATTTACTTCCAGCTCAGTGGCTAAAGCACGAATATTGGGTAATAATTCCCCCTCCTTCAAAATCCCATTCTGAATAAGTTCTCGAATACTATTTTGAATGTCCTGAGATGTTTTACCTTTAATTTCAGCCATATAGATCCAATCATTTACTTTAAAACCTGATCAAGTTATTTAACCAGTCTTCAAGTACAAGTTTTGCTTTGTCTGCCAGTATATTGCCATAATATTGATTCTCAAGTCTTAAATCCAGAATATCTATCTTATGTTGCTTTAATTCATCAGTATGACCGATGAGCCATCTTTCAAATTGTTTAGGATCGGCTTCAGCATGGAACTGTAATGCCATAATATTATTCCCTACACTAAATGCTTGATTTGGATAATAAATTGAGCTAGCTAAGTGCGTGCCAACAGTGGGCAAATCAAATGTATCACCATGCCAATGTAAAACGTGTATACCTTCAAGAAACCTTAAAGGTGATGCAAATGCCTGAGCACTCAGGGATAAGCGCCCCCATCTTATTTCTTTGATATGGCCAGGATATACTCTTGCACCTAAAGCAGTTGCAATCAGTTGAGCACCCAAACAAATACCAAAAGTTGCATAATTGGTTATTAATCGTTGCTTCAATCCCACGATGATTTCTTTTAGATAAGGGTAGGTGATTAAGTCATATGCACTGATTGGCCCGCCAAGAATGATAAGCGGGTCCTTTTCTTGTAAGATAGTACTTAGGTCATCTACACCTGCTTGAAAAACGCAAATGTCATAGCCCATCTGTTTAAGTACGGGGCTAAAGCTTCCGGTATCCTCAAAACTTAAAAATTGGATCACATTAATAACTTGGTGTTTTATCATGTTCATGTTTGTCTCTCGGTGAAATAAGTGTGGATCAGTGCTATGAATCAAACTGAATTAGATGACTCTTCATTCTGTTGAAAAACTAAATCAGCAGTTGTATTTTGATAAGAGTATTGAGAGGACAACGTTCTCATCTGACCATTTTGATAAATAAGAACACGCATATCTTCAGTCACTTGTACAAACTCAACGTCAATAGGATCAATTGCTGTCAATGTTGCGATGAGTTGTTGAATCGAATTTTGTGAAGCAAGATGATTGGGTGTAAAAGTACCGAGTAGCTTTTTTTCTCGATATATATTGATCTGATAATGAGTTTTCATCGTGATGCTCTATTCAGTAGGCCAGTAATAACTGTCTGGTTTGGAACGTGCGCCAAAAATTGCTTGTCCAATCCTGATATCTGTTGCACCTTCAGCGATCGCAAGTTCAAAATCTCCAGACATGCCCATTGAAAGCCGTTGTATCTCTGGGTGCTTTTTTGAAATTTGATCTCTTAGGGTTCTTAAAAGCTGAAAACACTGCCTGACCTCATTAGGGACATGGCTATGTATTGCCAGAGTCATCAATCCAACGATTTTTATGTAGGTAAATGGCAGACATTGTTCTATGAAATGTTCTAGCTCGTGAGGCTGAATGCCATATTTACTGCTTTCGCCTGATGTATTGACTTGGACAAAGACAGGCATAACCCGATTTTCTTTTTCTAAGGCGCTATTCAGTTTGTAAGCAAGTTCGACGCGATCTAAGGCATGGAATTCACTGATAAATTGGGCTACATATTTCACTTTATTGCGCTGTAGATGCCCAATCAGCACCCATTTTAAATTGCTAAGTTGTTTTAGTTCCTCATATTTACTCTTGGCTTCAAGAACTTTATTTTCCCCTACACAGTCATATCCTAGCGCGTGAATTGCTCGGACATGTTCTGCTGAAAAGGTCTTACTGACGGGCAATAATCTGATTTCAGAAGGATCTCGATTCACCTTGAGGCAGGCTTTCTCAATCGTTAATTTAATTTCACTCAGTCTGTCTGAAATAATTTCTTTGAGCACAACATTGACCTATGACAAAACTATTTATTGTATAGAACAATATCATGAGCATGTTCAATAAACAAATGCTTAAAGAACACCTCCACTCAGAGAATTTTTTTTACCTGAGCAAGAACAAAGCACTGCTTTGTTTACAGCGCAAGGCATAGCGGTGACTAGCATGTTTTTTTTTGCCGCTACGTGTTAGCTTGTGAAATGATGTTTCTGATCATTTGGAATGACTAAATTTCGTATTTTGTGCCTGCTATCGCCTAATAAACACACGTAGTCGCAAACGTAGATGAGTTGTCAACAGACTCTATTCCATTACTCATGTTCAGTGGATTGGCTGATGCAAATGACAATATGAGTAAAAAATGTCTAGGTTTTGCGATTGGGCAGCATCAAGAAAATACTAAAATTTTAAATATAAAATATTTGAAGCTGGGGCGTATTAAAATCAATCATTTTGATGACTATATTGGAAAGTAATATGTTTCTAGAGAAGTTATTGGAAAAATGCAGAAGGATAAAAAGCAATAATTAATTTTTTATCTATTATCAAATAATGAACATGTTATGTCCTTTATTTTTTTTGAATAAAGAATCATTTGATCAGGTTTTTATAAATTTAAAAATTATGCATTTATACAGCTTATAATCAAATATTTTAAATTTAAAAGATCGACAGTCGAACATTATGAAACCGCTTCTATAAATCAAAAAAAAATCATGTTAACTGAATTATATTGGTACTGAAAGTTCCTTCTTTATAAAAAGGATTGATCAAATATCTATTTGATAATAAAAAATTAATTAAGGGAAGGTCCTGTTCGCATTAAGAAAAATTCAGCTCCTGAATTCAATATATTAATCAGCATATTTCTACTAAATTCTTTTTTAACTGCAGTATCCTGCATACCCAGATCTATTTGTATATCACTTGGCAATAAAACTGTTTCACCTTGTTGGATGCTTAATTCAATATCCAGTTTTTTTAAACCATTCAGTAATTTATTTAATTTTGGGCTGAGAAACTGATCATAGATCAGTGTTTGCGGAATCGTTGCATTGATCAATGGGGTATATTGGGCGACATTGATCAATATTATCAATTTTTCATAATCGATTTGGTAGCTTTGTTTATGTTGTGGACCAATTAGCCATTCATTATAAATATATGTGTTTCCATTATAATATCGTAGCTTTCCTGGATCTAAAATATAAGTGCGGGTTTCAATTGTAATTTGCATAAATTTTCAAAAAATCGTTTAAATAAAGACCAGTAGAGAAATAAATTTTCAGAGTCGTAAATGTATAGGGGATTTGATCGTAACGACATGCATCTCAGGACTCATTTACACTATTGCTAAATAATGTATCGTTCAGCAACAAATTCATTTCGTTACGACCTGACTTTATTGAGTCAAACCAAATAATATTTTGTGTGCCAAGCTGTCCTGAGTTGGATCCATCACTTGTACCTTCTCAGCAACTTTATATGCACGCTGAATAGCAGGGCGTTCACGGATTGTTTCAAACCAAGTTTTAATATGAGGGAAATCAGCAAGCTTTATGCCATGTTCTTCATGGTGAACAATCCAAGGATATGCTGCCATATCGGCAATTGAGTAATCTTGACCTGTAATGAAAGTACGTCCGTCGAGATGAGTATTCAACACTTTATAGAGGCGTCGGGTTTCATTGACATAACGTTCGATTGCATAAGGAATTTTTTCAGGTGCATACTTTGCGAAATGTTGATTCTGACCTAACATTGGACCGAGCCCACCGACTTGCCAATACAGCCATTCCAATGCCATGATTCGTGCTCTGGGTTCACTGGAGAGAAACAATCCGCTCTTTTGAGCCAAATATTGAAGAATTGCGCCAGACTCAAACACACTCAAAGGCTCGCCACCATCGTCTGGACTATCATCGATGATTGCTGGAATACGGTTATTGGGTGAAATAGCAAGGAAGGCTGATTTTAACTGATCCCCCCGACCGATATTCACAGGTGTTACATCATATTTAAGACTTGCTTCCTCAAGAAAAATAGTGATCTTATGGCCATTTGGCGTTGGCCAGTAATGTAGGTGGATCATAGGATGATGCCTTAATAAGGTTTTGAGCGAAAATAAACTTATTTAAATTATGATCAGGGAGATAACAGCTTCACTTAGCGCAGGCTGTATAACCCTGATCTTTTGAGTGGTGGTTATAAATCGATAACCGTCACGCCATCATTACCATTGAGTCCCAGTACCATACTCTCAGCAAATTGAGGCTCTTTAAGTATTGAAATCACATGATCACCAAAAGCTCTCGGTGGCATAGGTGCCCCAAAGCGGGAGACAAATTCTTCAGGTGTAATTCCCATGGCTGCTGCATAAGCACCTGCTGCTGAGTCGCCAACTCCCGTACCAAGAACCATCAGCCGTGGAACGATGGCCTGAAACTGAATACCAAGATTTTTATCTTGCGCAAACAAATTGGCATATTTGGTCATGAACCAAAGCGCACGTTTAGAACTGGCGTAGCCACCTGTCATTTGAGAACCAGACTCAGCGGCACCACTAGATCCCACTAAAACTCGGCTGCCTGGATCAAGTGGTGTTTTTAATACCGCTTGAAACCAGAAAAAGGCTGCTTTGACATCGGTTTCCCAATTGATAGAGAATTCTTCCCAAGTTAATTCGTCCAAAAGCCCCATACGAGGGGCTGCTCCAGCATTTAACACAAGTACATCTGGACGAATGTCTGCAATGATACGGTGTGCCGCAGCTTCATCTGTGATATCTGCTGAAATGGTATAAACACCTAGCCGTTCAGCGACTGCATCAAGATCTTTTACATTACGTGCAACCACAGTTACTTTTGCACCCTGATCAACCAGTGCTTCAACTAGACCTAAACCGAGACCACGACTACCACCAGTGACCACGACTTTTTTGTCTTTCAGATTCATGACGATTTCTCCAATGTCTAATAAAGTGATGTACTACTAAAACGATTGAAGCCTTGGAAAAGAGTCAAAAAGCCTCTAAATTATTTTAATTTGATCTAGCGACGTACTTTCGACTCGACTTTTTATATCAGTAGATGGGTCGCTGATCATTCTGATCATGTGGATGTGTATTGATAATTTGCGATGATGAGACAGGTGTGGAATCGAAAGATAGTTGACGTGATTTTTTTGGCAGGACATGATTTTTATCATCTACGCTTAAATGTGTTGAATCACTTTAAATCATCATCTACAGCCGAAAAGGCAGGATAATGTATTGGCTACTTGGCCATACTAGGCAAAATTACAACATCGATTAGAAGGGAATATGGGGTAGGAAAAATTTGAGCAAGATAGACAAATAAAACAAAGCTCTCAATGGAGAGCTTATCTGTAAAAAAAACATGCAATTGTATGAGTGACATTACTCAATTTTGAGATGAGCTATTTTTAAACAATAAAAATGTATGATTTTAATTTCATACGCTCAGCCGCAGTGTTAAGTAAATATGGTGCAATGAAGCGATGCGGAACTGTCATCATTTTCAAGGTGGGTGTTGAGAACCATTTATGACCGCGGCTAAAGAAAGAAGAGAAGATCAGCTGAGATTCGATCAGGTTGATGACCATACATATTTGAATATCAACTGAATCAGAGTGAACAACCATCATGATTAAATCATCTTGCTTGATCATTGTTGCTGATTCTAGTGATTGCCAGTGTGATTCAGATTTAGATTTAAATCCCAAGGTATTCCATGATTGACTAACGATCTGATTGATTGCTGGAGGAGCATTGGCAAAAATCTCATATGCCCATTTTTCAGCGCTGTACTTTTTAGTCATCATGAGAGTCGGAATATCAATGCTAAAAGCATCTTCGTAGCCAATATTTTCTAAAGGACATACTTCACGTGCTAAATCTGGAATACGGATTGCTTGTGCTTTCATGGCATTCTCCTTAAGGCATTTGGCTCATCAACAATAGCTATGCTCAATGGCGAGTGGGTTTGAGTATGATGACGAGCCTAATTGTTTATTTATTTGGGGTTAATATCAGCTCTGCATCAGCGGCAACATATCGCACATAGCGGTAATCTCGAATAAAGCTAATCTTGCCTTCTTGCCATTCCAGCCACATGATATAACTTGGTTTGAGGTCTATACGGTTTTCAAAGATAGCAATGACCTCACGATCTCCAAGCCAGGCGGGAACAAGCCAGATATGGTCAATTTTTGCGTAGGCACCAAAGAACATGGAGACATCGGCAGCGCCAACACGGATAGGATGAGTAGACTGACTGAGTTTGACATCATCAGAAAGTAATGCTTTTAACCCATCCCAGTCGCGTAGGTTAAACAGCTTTACATAGTTTGCTACTGCATCAGATGTTGGTCGGACAATTTGTGCTTCTTCAGTGGTTATATTGAGTTCGCGCAGTCGAGCACGTCCACGGGAAAGATGGGCTTTTACTGAGTCTACTGAGAGATTCAGTAGGGTAGCAATGTCTACAAGAGGCTCATCAAGAACATCTTTAAGAATGATGACACTGCGCTGAAGTACTGGGAGTTGCATAAATCGTGAAACGGCCATTTTAATTGTTTCCTCGCGCATCAGCATCTCCATCGGATCAGAGGTATTTATATCTTCAATATCGTCAGTAGTAGTATCTACAGCTTCTGTTATTCGAATGGCTCGACTTCGGAGTAAGTCAAGTGCTCGGTTATGTGCTACACGGAATAACCAGGCACGTAACATCTGAAAATCTTGTATTTTGTCAATCACAAGCAATGCCCGTGCAAGCGTATCCTGAACAACATCTTCACCTTCAATGACAGAGCCCATTAGTCGCGAACAGTAGCGATGCAGTTCAGGGCGAAGCTGTTCTGCCAGAGTAATTAGTTGGGTCTGTTGTATGTTAGGCTTAGGATCATGGTCTTTATTCAAATTGTCTCACCATTCAATCATGGTCACAGCGGTATGGCCGTTGCAACCTAAAAGGATAATATTCATATCAATGACCTGACTGTTTTGTCATTTTGGGGTCACTGTAATCTGTTGTTGAACAAAGATTTCTATTGAGCTTGAATAAAGTGCTTTAGATTCGCCAATAAGGTTAATTTCTATCTGCACAGCACCACGTTAATGTTTTTGTTTAGATAAGCTATTACTAAAACGATTGAGGAATATAAAAAGAGTCAAAAAGTTGTAAATTATTTTAATTTTGTTTGAAGCTGCTGCAGTTATTTTATGTGTTTTATTGATATTTTGTTGAATCATTCTTTTTTATCATGATATTTAATCAGTTATTTTTTTATAGTCTGGCTCAAACTTTTTATGAGTCCGATCCTATTTTTATTAAAAAGACGATTACAGATTCTACGAACAGAAAGAACATCGCTCATTTCTGCATTTGCGAATGATTCATCTCCTATGATTAAGGTGACATCAATGAAAAATCATGAGGCTAATGATTGATGCAGCGTTAAAGATAACTATCCATCTATGCATCAAGTATGCTGGAACACTATTTAGCTAAGAATAGAAGTGTCAGGATGCATAAGTATCAAGAAAAAGCGCTTGGTTCTGCTCGTTCTTGTGAGTCACCAGATTAAAAGCATGGATTGACACAGTTGATAAAACAATACACAGCAGGTCTTATTTTTATATGTAATTACTATATTTTTGACCATGTTCTGCTTATACTGTGCAGCAATTAAGATATTTCATTTTTTGCACGTCATAAGTACTTTTGATATTGAGTACATGATTGTGTACATATTTTTAGAGTAGTGTATGGCAGTAGCTAAGAAATCCGTTAATATCAACAATATACGTAATTTTTCGATTATCGCTCATATCGACCACGGCAAGTCGACACTTGCAGACCGTTTCATTCAAATGTGTGGTGGATTGCAAGACCGTGAAATGCAGGCTCAAGTCCTAGACTCTATGGAGCTTGAGCGTGAACGTGGGATTACCATTAAAGCGGCTTCTGTAACCTTGTACTATACCCATCCAAATGGGCAAGAGTATCAATTAAACTTTATTGATACACCGGGACACGTGGATTTCTCTTATGAAGTATCGCGTTCTCTTGCAGCTTGTGAAGGTGCATTGTTGGTTGTCGATGCTGCACAAGGGGTTGAGGCGCAATCTGTTGCAAACTGCTATACCGCAATTGAGCAGGGTTTAGAAGTACTACCTGTCCTGAATAAAATCGATTTGCCACAAGCAGAACCTGAACGTGTTATTCATGAAATCGAAGAAATTATCGGTATTGAAGCAACACATGCACCAACATGTTCGGCAAAAACAGGTCTAGGTGTAGAGTCTGTTTTAGAGACATTGGTCGACATTATTCCAGCACCGCAAGGTGACCGTGACGCACCTTTACAAGCCTTAATTATTGACTCTTGGTTTGATAACTATTTAGGTGTTGTATCACTTGTTCGTATCAAACAAGGTCGTGTGCGTAAAGGCGATAAAATGTTGATGAAATCAACAGGTCAATCGCACATCATCACTTCGGTTGGTATTTTTAATCCAAAACATACTGATACAGGTATTTTAGAAGCGGGTGAAGTTGGTTTTATCATTGCTGGGATCAAAGACATTTTTGGTGCGCCAGTTGGTGATACGATTACCTTGGCAACCACACCTGATGTTGCAACTTTACCGGGTTTTAAAAAGGTAAAACCACAGGTATATGCGGGTTTATTCCCAATTGATGCCAGTGATTTTGAACCATTCCGTGAAGCGCTACATAAGTTACAAATTAACGATTCTGCGTTGTTCTTTGAACCTGAAAGCTCAGATGCTTTAGGTTTTGGTTTCCGTTGTGGCTTCTTGGGAATGCTACACATGGAAATTGTACAAGAACGTCTAGAGCGTGAGTATGATTTAGACTTAATCAGTTCTGCGCCAACCGTAATCTATGAAGCATTGATGAAAAATGGTGAAACGATTTATATCGATAGCCCATCTAAAATGCCTGACGGTTCAACAGTTGAAGATTTACGCGAGCCGATTGCTGAATGTCATATTTTAGTGCCTCAAGAATACTTGGGTAATGTCATGACTTTATGTATCGAGCGCCGTGGTGTGCAAAAAGATATGAAATTCTTGGGTAACCAAGTATCAATTACCTTTGAAATTCCAATGGCAGAAGTGGTTATGGATTTCTTTGATAAATTGAAATCTTGCTCACGTGGCTTTGCTTCACTGGATTACAATTTCGTGCGTTTTGAGAGTTCATCTCTAGTTAAGGTTGATGTGTTAATTAATGGTGATAAGGTTGATGCTTTGGCAATGATTTGTCATCGTAATGATGCACGTCACCGTGGTATTGCTTTAGTTGAAAAGATGAAAGACTTGATTCCGCGTCAAATGTTTGATGTGGCGATTCAAGCTGCAATTGGTGCACAAATCATTGCACGTTCAACAGTCAAAGCGATGCGTAAAAACGTATTGGCTAAATGTTATGGTGGTGACGTTTCTCGTAAGAAGAAACTGTTATCGAAACAAAAAGAAGGTAAGAAACGCATGAAGCAAGTGGGTAGTGTTGAAATCCCACAAGAAGCGTTCCTTGCTGTGTTAAAAGTAGAAAGATAAAAACTAGAGGTCTTATTGCTCATGGATTTTGATTTTAATTTAATTCTCGTTCCTGCAACGCTTATATTTTTTGGGCTATGGTTACTGGATAAGTTTGTACTGAAACAACGTGCAACAAAAGGTAAGGGGAATGAAAATGTCATCATTTCATGGGCATATGATTTCTGGCCTGTTCTAGCAGTAGTTTTGGTATTGCGTTCATTCTTATTTGAACCGTTTAATATTCCTTCTGATTCTATGGTACCGACTTTAGAAACAGGTGATTATATTTTGGTGAATAAGTTCCAGTATGGTGTGCGTTTACCGATTACCAATACCAAGATAATTGATATTGGTGAGCCACAACGTGGTGATGTTGCTGTTTTCCGTTATCCAGAAAATCCCAAAATTAGTTATATCAAACGTATTATTGGTTTACCGGGTGACCATCTTGAATTCAATAATGGTCAACTTACAATCAATGGTAAAAATGTTGAGCAAGTACCTGCTGAGTTTAGTCGTGAAAAAGATATTTTAGATACGCCTAAGTCAATCTACTATTATGAAACGATGGGTACGCATAAGCATTTAGTTCGTTTGTTGGAAGGTCAAAATACTTTGGTTTCAGCATTTAATTATGCACAGAAAAAACAAGACCTACCTTATGTAGCAACTGCAAATGACCGCTTTGTAAAATCAAATGGTCAAAGTTGGGAAGTGACTGTTCCAAAAGGCCAGTATTTTGCCATGGGTGATAACCGTGACCAAAGTGCAGACAGTCGTTTTTGGGGCTTTGTACCTGAAGAGAACTTAACTGGTCATGCAATATATGTGTGGATGCATAAGGAATCTGGTTTAAAAATGCCTTCATTTAGTCGCAATGGTGCAATTAACTAATCGGCTACAGTTTAGAAAATCAAATAAAGGTCAATTTTTATTGACCTTTATTTTTATCTGTTAAAGCTATAAAGTTGTCTTGATTTATAAGAAAAATGAAATAGAACAAATGATTTAAACTAGCAACTTGATGCAGTTTCAAGGATAATAGCGCGGTAAAGTTTTTTATCACACCAGGGTTTGCAGTGGATAAAAAATTTATAACAATTGAAAATGATCAGTGAGTCTGCAGCAGTGTATTTGACTCAATTATATGATTATTTTCAATTGCGATTAAAGATTATTCATTCTGAGCTGTTGGATAAAAAAAATGCGTAAAAATCAACAAGGCGCTTCATATATTGGAATTTTACTGGGGATAATTGCTTTAGCTTTTATGTTGAAAATCATAGTTGCTGTATGGCCTTTATACTGGGATGATCGTGTGATTAATAACCAAATTGTAGAGCAGATAAAGAATAGCTCTGCTGAAATCACACCAATGAAATTTGCAACAGAAGTTGATAAACGGTTAGAAATGAACAATATCCGAGATACTAAACTTGAGGATATTGCGACTGTATCAACTAAAGATGGTTTACAAGTGACTAAAAAATATGAAGTACGAAAAAATTTCATGCTGAATATAGATTTAGTCCTCACTTTCGAGAAGAGTTTTGATCAAAGGTCAGTTGAAAGTAAGTGATCCTCGCTTACAGAGCAGAATCGGTTACCAGTTTAAACAATACGAGTTATTACAACTCGCGCTGACTCATCGCTCGGTGAGTCACAAATACAACTATGAGCGCCTAGAGTTTTTAGGTGATGCATTGTTGGGTATGATCATCGCAAACTACTTATATCATGCGTATCCTCATGAAAATGAAGGTCGTTTGACGCGTATGCGCGCAACTTTGGTACGCCAAGAAGCATTGGGTAAAATTGCCAATGATTTAAAGTTAAGTCAAAGTTTAATTTTAAGTACAGGTGAATTGAAATCAGGCGGTCATCATCGTGAGTCAATATTAGCAGATACAGTTGAAGCAATTATTGGCGCGATTTATACCGAAACACGAGATTTGCCTTTGTTGGAATCGATTGTTTTAAAATGGTATGAACCGTATTTAGATCATATCGAACCGACAGATCAACTCAAAGACCCAAAATCACGTTTGCAAGAATATCTACAAGCTCGTAAAAAGCATCTCCCAGTTTATGAGGTCGTAGATATTCAGGGTGATGCACCTAACCAGCATTTTAAAGTAGAATGTACAGTAGATGGCTTGCCTAAAATGATGGGTGAGGGATCAAGTCGCCGTTTTGCAGAACAAGCAGTCGCGGCGGATTTTTTAAAGATATTGGAGCAGTAAACTGCATGAGTACACATTCCGATCACAATGATGCTGATCACGAGCCGTCTGAAAGCGGTAATGAGTTAATTAATCAATTTTTTAGCTCACAAGGTACAGAAATCCCTTCGGATTATCGAAGTGGATTTGTTGCAATTGTAGGACGTCCAAACGTGGGTAAATCGACATTGATGAACCATTTATTGGGTCAAAAGTTGTCAATTACTTCACGTAAGCCACAAACGACACGCCATAAAATCATTGGTATTGATAGTCGTGAAAAGTCTCAGGCTGTATTTGTTGATACGCCGGGGATGCACAAGAAAGAAGTGCGTGCGATCAATAAAATGATGAACAAAGCTGCACACTCTGCATTGCGTGATGTCAATTTGGTACTATTTGTTTTAGATGCCCAGAAATGGACACCAAATGATGACTTGGTTTTAGAAAAACTGCAAAATGCAGAAATGCCAGTCGTTTTGATTATCAATAAAATCGATACCTTAGAAAATAAGCGTATGATTTTGCCGTTGATCCAAGAACGTGCGAAGTTGATGAATTTTGCTGAAATTGTTCCTGTTTCAGCATTACGTGGTGCAAACTTGGACCATTTGCGTGAAGCGATTGAAAAGTATCTACCATTCCAGCCACCATTATATTCTTTAGAACAGTTAACTGACCGTTCAGAACGTTTTCTTGCCAGTGAAATCATTCGTGAGAAAATTATGCGTCAGTTAGGCGAAGAGCTGCCTTATGATTTAACGGTTCAAATTGAATCATTTAAAACAGAAGAAGCGACAGTGAATGAAAAAACTGGTCGTCCTAAAGCTGCATGTACTTATATTGATGCCACAATTTTTGTTGATCGCCCTGGGCAAAAAGCCATCGTGATCGGTGAAAAAGGTGCTAAGCTGAAGAAAATTGGTATGGATGCTCGTGTCGACATGGAAAAAATGTTTGAGCAAAAAATCATGCTAACACTTTGGGTGAAAGTTAAAGGCGGTTGGTCTGATGACGAACGTGCTTTAAAAAGTTTAGGCTACAGCGATATTTAATTGACTTTTTGGGAACTGAAATGATTCGAGTTATAGCAATTCTTGCTTGCATAATCATGTTACAAGGCTGTATCACTAAAATTGTGACAGTTCCCGTCAAAGTTGCTTATAAAACCACCAAAGGCGTGGTTAAAGGCACTGCTGCGGTTGTAGGCGCTGTTATTCCTGATGGGGATGATGACGATGATAAGAAAAAACAAAAGGATGATTAAGTTCAAGCTAGATGCGTAATGAAATCTTGCATGGTTATTTAATCCATCATCGAAAATACAGAGAACGTAGTCATATTGTGCACTTATTTACACAAGAGCATGGTCGTGTCGACGGTATTCTTAGACAAACCCCACCACCACAATACCAACCGATTACTTTACAAGCGTCGGGAAAATCCGAACTTAAAAACTTTTCAAAACTCGAAATACTCAATCAACCGATTTTCTTTTATGGGGATGCTTTCTTTTCAGGCTTTTATTTAAATGAACTGCTGCTTCGTTTATGTCCGCTTGAAGAAATGATGTCTGAAACATTTCAGCAATACCATTTAACTTTACAACATTTACAAAAATTGGCTGAACATCCACAAGCTGATTTATTTCTTCGACAAATTTTACGCCAGTTTGAACACGCACTGTTAGAAGAGTTGGGCTATCCACTGGATTATGGGCATGATTCAAATCAACAAGAGATTATGCTGACCCAACGTTATCAATTTCAATTGGCCGAAGGCTTTACACCAGTGTCATATACCTCGTCTGGGACGTTGCTGGGCCAACAAATTCTAAGCATGGCAAATTATGAAAAGGGTAGGGATTTTAGCCCAGAGCAGTTACAATTATTGGCTAAACTCTATCGACAAATGATTACTTCACTTTTAGGTGATCGACCATTAAAAAGTCGTCAGCTTTGGGTTCAAAATGCTCAATCTAAAACGTTGAGTCGTTAATTTTATTTTATTGGTTAATTAGGAGAATGTTATGGCTGCATTGCTAGGTGTAAACATTGACCATGTTGCAACACTCAGACAAGCACGTGGAACGACTTATCCTGATCCTGTGAAAGCTGCATTAATTTGCGAACAAGCAGGGGCGGAAGGCATCACTTTACACTTACGTGAAGATCGTCGTCATATTCAAGATGATGATGTGCGCCGTATGCGACCTGTATTGACGACAAGAATGAACTTGGAAATCGCTGTAACTGATGAAATGGTTGCATTTGCAAAAGAGATTCAACCACATCATGTGTGTTTTGTGCCAGAGAAACGTCAAGAAATCACCACAGAAGGTGGTTTAGACGTGCTTGGGCATTTTGAAGATGTTAAAGCTGCGACTCAGGCATTAACTGCAATTGGTTGTGATGTATCTTTGTTTATTGATGCTGATTTTGCACAAATCGATGCTGCAATTGCTTGTGGTGCACCCACTATTGAATTACATACGGGTGCTTATGCAGACGCTAAAACTGCTGAAGCTCAACAGATTGAACTCGAAAGAATTATTAAAGGTACTGAGTACGCCGCATCTAAAGGTTTGGTCGTTAATGCTGGTCATGGTTTGAATTTGGACAATGTGGCTGCAATTGCTGCAATTCCTCAGATTCATGAACTCAATATTGGACATTCGATTATTGCCGAAAGTGTATTTGTTGGATTGGAACAAGCTGTAAAGGACATGAAGGCCGCACTTCATGCAGCTGGTTAATTTAATTTTTGATTTACGTTGTTGAATATTGATCATGTCGAATATGAATTATGATGAGCTTATGCAACCTGTGATTGCTTTTTTAGGCTGTGAAACGCCAAAGGCATGGTTGGATGAGGCATTGAACAATCTCCCATTGCTCATGCAGGATCATGCGAATTGTGAAAAGAAAGCGGCTGGAACAGCAATGAACTTGATGTTTCGCTACAGTTTTTTTACCGATTTGCAGATCAAATTAGCACAACTTGTGCGTGAAGAAATGTTGCATTATGAACAAGTGTTAGAGTTTATGACCAAGCGTGGTCAAGAATGGAAAGGTCTGAGTGCAGGTCGTTACGCAGGTGGTTTGCGTAAAGAAATTCGTACTTATGAACCAGAAGCTTTGATTGATGTTTTGGTGATTGGTGCGTTTGTTGAAGCACGTTCTTGTGAGCGATTTTATGCTTTAGCACCTTTAGTAGATGATGAGCTGGGACGTTATTACCGTTACTTGTTGAAATCTGAATCTCGCCACTATGAGGACTATTTAACTTTGGCTTTAGATGTTGCTAAAACTGCTAAATTAAAAGATCCAGAAGAAGATATTCAGCAACGCATCGAATTGATTCGTGAAGTGGAGAAGGATTTGATTTTAACGCCTGATAAGACTTTTCGTTTCCATAGCGGTGTGCCAGTTTAACTGCTTGCCTGATTAAAAACTAAATTTAAAAAATAGACCAAAGCATTGCTTTGGTCTATTTCGTTGTGCTGTTTAATAAAAACCAGATGGAACTGTTGCTTTAAGCAGTTTCGATACCTGTCCAGCCTGCATCTGGATAACGCTCACCCTGTATCTGGTTAGGTGCAAAAAGCTGATCAAGTTGTAGAATTTGTTCATTCGTGAGGCTAACCTGATTGGCTTTAAGGTTATCCTGTAAATAATTTAAATGTCGTGTTCCAAAAATTGGGGTGACATGAGCATGTTTGCGCAGTAACCAAGCTAAGGCAATTTGTGCATTGCTGTGTCGCCATGACTGACATAAGTCGCTAAATTTTTTCAGTAATAGCTGGTTTGACTGAAAGGCTTCACCCTGTAATCTGGGTAAGTTTTTTCTGAAATCATTCTCAGCCATTGTTTCTGGATTTAAATCTGCTGTGAGAAATGCACGTCCTAAGGGACTATAAGCAACAAACTCAACATTCAGTTGCTGACAAGTATTTAATAAACTTTGTTCAGGTTCACGTGACCAGAGTGAATATTCACTTTGGACTGCAGTAACAGGCGCAATAGCACAGGCTTTTTCTAAGGATTGCGCTGAGATTTCAGAAAAGCCAAAACTTTTGATTTTGCCTTCTTGAACCAAATCTGCAAGCGTACCAGTAACATCTTCAATTGGGATTTCAGGTTGTCTCCGATGACAATAATATAAATCAATTTGTTCAATACCTAAGCGTTTTAATGAAGCCTCACAGGCACTACGGATATAATCTGGCGTATTATCAATACGGCGTTTATAGTGATTTTCAGCACGTACAATACCGAATTTGGTCGCAATCACCATTGCCTCTCGTTCAGTTCGATAGTGTGCAATAAATTGCCCCAATAACTGTTCATTGTGCCCATGACCATAAGTATCCGCAGTATCAAAAAAATTAATACCTGCATGAAATGCTTGTTCCAAAATTTGTAATGAGTTTTGATCATTAGTTTGACCATAAAACTCACTCATTCCCATACAACCTAAACCCATTGGTGAAATTTTAAGGTGTATTTGACTTAATTTTTTCATTTTGATTGACCGTTAATGATGAGGTGATCTTTAGCCCATGAATCATGTAACCATTTTTCAGTTTTGCGGTGGCCAGGAAAACTAACCCAGACAATATCCCTTTCAAAAATAATAGGTCGTTGGTTTTTACCAATAATGACCCAAAACCAGCGGCCATCGTTTAAGTTGCGCATTTTGACTTTTATGCCTGCAATCTTTTGTGTTTTTCCATTGATATGCACATTTTCATCATGCTGATCGATCCAATGAATTTCCCGATGTTGTAGTAAGTCTGGTGCATAGTGTTGTAGAAAATTATCACTGATTTTTTGCGCTTGGGCTTTTGTGGGTAAATGACCGTTGAGTAGGTTTCCATCTAAATATGAAAATCCTTTTAAAGCGCCTGTTTGATCCGATAAATAACTGAAATTTTCGCCATTCAGTTTGAGTAATGGTAATTTCTGATAGCGGACCAATTGCACATGCTGTTGGTCGCTCAGCACATCTTGTTGATACACTTTTTGATAATGAGAGGGTAAAAATTCAGACAAAAAGTGAGTCATATTATTCTCCTGCGTCGTTGTGATTATTGCTGCTGGATCATTTGCAGAACATGATGTGATCAGTAGTGTACTACTGAGAATGAATGCATATTTCATATGATTGACGCCCTAAAAAGTTGAAGTTTTATTTGGGGGGATCACGGCAATAGCTTCGACTTCTACCAAAACATCTGGATGAAATAACTGTGCAACACCAATCAGGCTACTTGCTGGTGGCAATTCAGCATGAATAAATTGATCGCGAACTTTACGAATTGTTGCAAGCTGATCAGGTTGTAAATTACGGACATAAATGGTCAGTTTGACCAGTTGTTGAGTATTCACATTTGCGTGATGCAATGTTTTTTCAATATTTTGAAAAACCAAGAGCAGTTGTTGTTCAAGACCGGCTTGTAAGATGTCACCATTTTCTGTGATAGGGACATGCCCAGATAAGTACATCGGTTGCCCTTGTTCTACAATGATTGCCTGTGAAACATTGGGAATTGTGGCGTATGTTGGGTTGATAGGGCGTAATAAGGTATTTGGTGCTGATGCGTGATGCTGCTGCTGCATGGTGACCTCAGATGAATTTTTATTTTGTGCATGTGTAAGAGGACTGTTAAACAACAGACCCAATAAAATAGCGAATATGTAAAATTGAGATGACATATTTTGAGCCTATGAAAAAACAATAGAGAGATTGTGCTTAAATTTCATTTTTTATAGAATAGTCATTATTGATGGTTTTAAATTCCAAAAATGAAATGTTAGATGATCTGAGTTTATTTATCGCAATTGTTGGGGCGGGAAGTTTTAATAGGGCTGCACAACAACAGAATATACCCGCAGCTACACTGACGCGTCGCTTGCAAAAATTAGAAGAGAGCTTGGGGTGTAAGCTATTACACAGGAACAGCCGAGGTTTGAAATTGACTCAGGAAGGGCAACGTTACTACGATCGCTGTCAGCCCTTAGTTAGAGCGTTACTGCAAAATACCCATGAAATAAAAGAGGAAACTACGCAGGTTAAAGGTCAAATCAAAATTCTAGCACCGATGAATCTGGCAATATTTCCGTTAAAACAGTTTTGGAATACCTTTCTACAAAGATACCCAGAGATTGAACTTGAATTACAACTGGACAATGCTTTAGATGATTTAATGGCTCAGGGGGCAGATCTCGCCTTACGCGTAGGTAAAATGGCCAATAGTGCCTATATTCAAAAGCGGCTGGGAAGTGTTCAAACCTGTATTGTGGCATCACCAGATTATTTAGATCGGCATCTCATTCAGTCACCACAAGATTTAGATCAACAAGACTGGTTATTGGCATCTCCCTTAGAACAACTTGAACTTAGGCAACATCAACACAGTTATACCTTTAAAATTCAGTCGTATCGTTTGAAAGTGAATGAAATCAGTTTATGTGTAAATCTAGCAGAACAAGGACTAGGATTAAGTTATGTTCCATTGACTCAATGTGAAGATGCCTTGAATTCAGGCAGATTAAAAAGGGTGCTTCCTGATTGGCAATTACCGATTCGAGATGGTTATGCTGTGTGGCAGGCGCAAAAGGTCATGCCTGCTCGTGTACGCGTTTTTATTGAAGAGTTAGCTGAGTTTTTCCAGCAACAAACATGGAATGATACTAACCTATAAAAGTGGATGGGTATTCTTGTCTATTTGTCACACCCAGTGTCTAGTCTTGAAATAAAAAAAGCCCACTTTGATAAGTGGGCTTTTAGAATTTGGCTCTCCAACCTGGGCTCGAACCAGGGACCTGCGGATTAACAGTCCGTCGCTCTACCGACTGAGCTATTGGAGAATCTGAATGCGATTATAAGGATATATCTTTATGGGTCAAGCCTTTCCTGTCATCTTTTCTTCATTTGTACACTGTATGGTTTTTATTTGAGCAATCTATAGATAAATTAAAAAAATTGATTCTGACAGTTGCAATAGTGAAACGGTCTTGTTAGATTAAAACCATAAAGAGTGTTTAAGTTTGACTTAAACAGTGTGGATTTAAAACCAACTTGCCAGCACTAAATGGCTAAACAGGAGACAGCGAATGAATACGCTTACTATTTCTCAAATTTTTGAAAACTTCTCATTCTATCAAGAAAATTATCTTTCAATCCTGCAAGATTCTGAACAATATTTTATCCAAGTTGAACAAGCCTATTTAGATGTTTGGCCATTTACTGAAAAAAAACTGTATTTGGGCGATCTGTTACAACTTTGGTTTAGTGAAAAATGGCTCATTAATACACCGTGTCGATTATTAAATTCATCCAGTCAGGTTTCATCAAGTTCAGACACGCAAGCTACTCAAAAACCAGTTCAACGTACACAAGATTTTTATCTATTTCAATTGAGTGGAAGTACCTTATCAGGTTCTAACCATGCGCAAATCTGGTCAGTTTCAGAACAAAAAGTGCTTTATGTTTCTTTGGATCGCATCTTTAAATATTACTGCTATTTTGAATCGATTGAACGCCCAAAAAACCATCCTCAAAATCCGTTTAAATTGTTTCAACACGCGATTTAATCAAACCATTGAGAACGCTTTTAAGTGAGACTTTAAATCTGCTTAAAAGCTTCAATTGCTCGAATACGACTTTGTTTTAAATCCACAATTGGCTTTGGATAGTTGAGCTCAATATTGGGATTTTTTGCATAAGGTTCATGAATGGTTTTTGCGTCTAAATGTGCAAGTTCTGGAACCCATTGTCGAATATAATCACCTTGTGCATCGAATTTCTGCGATTGGCTGATAGGGTTAAAAATCCGGAAATAAGGTACGGAATCAGTTCCTGTGGATGCACACCATTGCCATCCGCCGTTATTGGCAGCCAAATCCCCATCAATAAGATGTTGCATAAACCATTGCTCACCTAAACGCCAATCAATCAATAGGTTCTTGGTGAGAAACATGGCGACAACCATACGGATCCGATTATGCATCCAGCCTGTGTGAAGTAACTGGCGCATACCTGCATCGACGATAGGAATCCCTGTCTGACCAGTTTGCCAAGCGCTTAAATCATTTGGAGCATCGCGCCATTGTAGCTGCTGTGTGGGCATTTTAAAGGGCAAGTGCTTTGACACACGCGGGAAATCAAACAGGATATGCTGATAAAACTCACGCCAAAGTAGTTCATCGAGCCATGTTTGTTGACCAATATGATCAATAGAAAAATGTCCAAATTGTGCTCGAAAGAGGGCATTGAAACACTGTCGAATTGAAAGGATGCCTATATTTAAATAGGCTGAGAGCTGGCTGGTGGCTTCAATTTGGGGGAAATCACGCTCGAGTTGATAATGACGGACTTTGTTTTCAATAAAATCATCCAAGACATTCAAGGCATATTGTTCGCCAATTTGCCACTGCTTGTTGATCTGATTCGGATCGAATATAAAACCAAGCTCGGCCAAAGTCGGCAGGGAATTGTTATTCAATTCACCCACATCTATTGCATCATTTAAGGCTTGAGTCTCTGGAATAGGGAAGCATTGCGGGATCGAAATACTGAATTGTTCATAGCAATATTTTTTAAATGCACCGAAGACTTGATAGGGTTGATTGGATTTATTGCGAATTGAACCGACAGGGAACAAAGTGCGATCATGATATAAAACCAAATCACGGTTACTTTGATTCAGTTGTGTTTGAACTTGGAAATCTCGATTTAACTCATTAACACCGCACTCAATATTGGCGTGTACATTTTCAATTTCCAGTTTTTGACAGAGTTTATCGATCTTTGTTGCAATATTTTCCCATAAGGGAACAGTGCGGATAATCAGCGGAATCTGAATGGAAGCAAGTTCTTGTTGAATGGCTTTAATTTGACGTAAATAAAAATCAAGCTTAATTGGTGAATCGTCATGCATCCGCCATTGTTCAGGCGAAAGAATCACCAGTGCAATCACAGGACCGCTTTGCGCTGCATGCCATAGGGCAGTATGGTCTTGAATACGTAAGTCTTGACGGAACCAGAGAAGTTGTTTTTGCATAGGATTGATAGGAATGGATTCATTCACACTAGATTTTCATCAATTTAAACCAATACGCATAAAAAAGGCAAAGTAAAAACTTTGCCTTTTCGATCAGATCAATCAGATCTTAGTGGTGATGACCACCTGCACCGTGTACATGACCGTGCTCTAATTCTTCTGGAGAAGCATCACGGACTTCTGCGATTTCAACTTCAAAAGTAAGATCTTGGCCAGCTAATGGGAAGTTAGCATCAACGATGATGTTGTCGCCTTCGATTGCTTTAACAGTAACGATTTGAACACCATCATCAGTTTGAGCTTGGAACTGCATACCAGCTTCAATGTTCTCAACACCTTGGAACATTTGAGCAGGAACTTCTTGAACGAGGTCAGGGTTATATTCGCCATAACCTTCAGCAGCTGGGATAGTTACTGTAAATTTGTCACCTACAGTTTTACCTTCTAAAGCTTTTTCTAAACCAGGAATGATGTTACCTGCGCCATGTAAATATGCAAGTGGTTCACCTTGTGATTTATCGAGAGTTTCACCCTCAGCGTTAGTCAGCGTATAGTGGAAAGAAACCACGTTGTTATTTGCAATAGCAGTCATGTTATTGATCCATTCGGTAATCGATAATTTTAAGGCTACATCATAAAGTGAAAAGCAATTTTTGTAGACTAAAATTACTAAAAAATTGCATTTTCATCTGTATTTTGACCATTTTTTCATAAATATGGGCAAAAATTTAAATTTCAATGCAATTTTATTTTTGGCGCGATTTTTCGTGTAACAAAATCTTTAGCCGTTAACAAGCCTGCATGAGCATAGCCATATATCGTCGCTTGATGAATACGATATAAAGACACATACATCGATTTTGCCACGAAGCCTTGAACATTGACCTGACCAAGTAGCTCACCGACCGCTTTATTTTCACTAAGTGATACCAGTGAGCCTTTGTCTGCGAACTGGAACATTGGCTGTGGTCGCCCTTTGATACGTGCATTCATTGCATCTACAAGAAATGAAGCTTGTTGACTTGCGACTTGTGCACGTGGACCAAGTGGTGCTTCTCTTGCATCTAAAATACAGTGGGCGCAATCACCAAAGGCAAAAATGTTTGGATCAGCCTGAGTCTGTAAGGTTGCGTATACGTTTAAACGCCCCATGCGATCTTTTTCAAAGCCTGCTAAATTGGCAATTACTTTAGGGGTTTTTATCCCTGCTGCCCAAACTTTTAATTGCGCTTCTACGGAAGTGCCATCACTAAAATAGACTTTTTCAGCATCTACTTTTTCAACACGTTTGCCCGTTAATACATCTATTTTCATTCGTTGTAATTGCTGTGTGGCATGCTCTGCCATTTTTTCAGAAAGTGCTGGTAAGATACGATCAGCGCCTTCAACTAAAGTAATTTTGACATTGTTTGGGTTAATTTTATTTAAACCATATTTATAAAAGTTCTGTTTGGCTTGAACCAACTCAGCTGAAAGTTCAACACCTGTTGCGCCTGCACCAATCACGGCAATGTGTAATTCACGATCAATATTTTTATTTTGAGCATCTAAATACAAGTGTAGTAAGTCCTGTTGGAAGACTTCTGCTTGTTGACGACTGTCGAGATAATGACAAAACTCTTTAACCCCAGGCGTATTAAAGTCATTGGAGACTGAGCCGACGGCCAGAATTAAAGTGTCATAATGCAGTGTGATTTGCTCTTGATTGGATTCATATTTACTGGTTTGGGTTTTGCTAAGCTCGATGGTTTTGTTATCACGATCTAAATGTTCAAAACGGCCCAAGACAAATTCATAGTGATGCTTGGCTGCATGCGCATAGTAATTGGTTTCTTCATCACTTGGGTTCATGGTGCCAGCTGCAATTTCATGCAGCAATGGTTTCCAGATATGGGTGAGTTTTTGGTCAACAAGGGTGATTTTGGCTTTTTTACTCTTTCCAAGCGTATCACCGAGTTGTGTCACCAGTTCTAAACCACCAGCGCCACCACCAACAATCACGATATGATGTAGATTTGACATAGAAAACCTAAATTGTTGTTATGAAAATAGAATGGCATAAATATGCCATTCTATTTAATTGTTTAGGTTTTTTTTGTATTACAGGTTACATAATTATAATAAATCTAAGTAAATTGGTTGGTTTTAATTAAATTCCAAAAATTGACTTGATCCATTCTATTAAACGTTCAAACCAAGAGGCTTGTTCGATATGCACTTCATCTTCAATATCAAAACTTTGAATCAGTTGATTGTTTTGGTAAACATTCACTTTTGCCAAATGCATGATCTTTTCTAAAGGTGCGGTAAGTGATGTCTCATTCAGTTCAACATTCAAATGGGTTTGAGTTGTTGTAAGCGGTTCAACTGTTGCCAATAGACCATTTGCTTCAGTTTTCATAATACGGCTATTTACAACATCAAAAGTCGCTAAATCAATTGGTGTCGCATCGCTATATAAAGATGTGGTAATGAGTTGAGGTTTTTTTGCTTCAACCTTAAACATTTTCAAGGTGGATTTAACTACAGGAAGCTCAGCAATCAGCTGTTTGTCTTTAATTGCGACTTCATCACGGGTGTAGGCATAGCCCAAGTTTAACAATTTATGTGCAATTTCCGCGCGTTTAACTGCACTTTTTGCACCCATTACCACCACAATTAAACGACGATCAGGAGACTCTGTAATAGCAGAAGGACGATGCGCTGTCAGTGCTAAGTTATAACCGGCTGCTTTGGTAAAACCTGTTTTTAAGCCATCTACACTTGGATCAGACTTTAAAACGAGATTGGTAGCATGATGAAAATGTTGGTTATAACTAAAACTTGGCATCACTGAATAATGCATATATTCAGGGGTTTGTGATGTCACTGCTTGACCTAAGATCGCCATATCATGAGCTGACGAAAAATGATCAGGCATGGTAATACCGGGAGGGTTGGCAAAATGAGTATCCTTCATTCCCAAGGCTTGTGCTTCTTGATTCATACGAGCAACAAATGCAGGTACGCTACCTGAGATACGTTCTGCCAGTGTTACTGCTGCATCATTGGCAGACATCACAATCAATCCAGCAAGAAGTTGGTCAATTGAGATTTGCTCACCTTGCTTTAGGTACATTTGAGATTCATCCCATTGCACCATCTGAACCACAGGGGTTGTAGTAATAATCTCTTCTTTTTTGATATGACCCGCTTTGAGTTCTTTCAACGCAATATAAGCGACCATCATTTTGGTCATGGATGCTGGTGCGCGCTGTACATGACTATTATATTCAGCAATGGTTTGACCCGATTGCGTATCTAATATTGTCCAAGCTTCAGCTTCAACAGATTGCGGATTAATATTAAGTAAAGCGGCGTTAACAAACGTGGAGCAAACCAAGCCAGTTATCGCGATAAAAGAAGCAAGAATTTTCAACAGATTTACCTTTAAGCCAATCCTATGGCAAGAGTGCATAAACTTTGCGAATGCTATGCCTTTTTTGCACTCTTCGCTAGTCAGAATCGTAGACAATTTCGACTAAAATCGCCTGACTTTGTAAAAAAATGCTAATCTAATTGGTAATTTCTCACTGTCTATTTTCGAATATATATTTATGTTGCATTATCAGATTGAATTTGACGATTACCGTCAGCACCTCATTCATGTCACATTGCGCTTTCTGGCGAACCCTACCCAAGTTTTGTCACTTCCTACATGGATTCCTGGTAGCTATTTGATCCGTGAATTTTCTAAACATATCGAATCTGTGAAAGCCTATGATGAAGCGGGTCGTCAACTGCAAATTAATAAGTTTGAAAAAAATAAATGGCGTTTATATAACACCGACCATGAACTGATTACTGTTGAATATGATGTTTATGCCTATGACCTTTCGGTACGTGGTGCGTATGTCGATCAAACCCGTTTATATGTCAATCCTGCTTGTGTCTGCCTAGGGTTGCAAGACCAAGAAGAATCAGCAATCGAAGTTGAAGTATTTTTACCTGAAGAATTAAAGCATTTTCAAATTGCCGCAGGTTTAGAGTCAAGAAGCTTGGTGAAAGGGCGCTATACCTTAAAAGCCAACAATTATGCACAATTGATTGATGCACCATTTGAATTGGCGGATCAAACCCGTTTTAGTTTTGAAGCGAACGGGATTCCACATGAATTTGTGGTTTCTGGTCAGCATACAATGAATGCAGCGCGTATGAAGCAAGACCTTGAAAAAATCTGTAGTACAGAAATTTCAATGTTTGGTTCAGCGCCTTTTGAAAACTATACTTTTATGACTATGGCAACTGGCAATAGTTATGGTGGTTTAGAGCATCCTAATAGTACTAGCCTGATTTCGCCACGTGATGATTTTCCTAAAGCAAATGAACCTGTAGAGCCTTCTGCGGATTATCAACGCTTCCTTGGGTTGTGTAGCCATGAATATTTTCATTCGTGGTTGGTTAAATTTATCCGCCCTGAAAATTTTGCAAATTATGATTTGGATCAGGAAGGCTATACCTCACTGTTATGGATTTTTGAAGGTTTCACCTCTTATTACGATGATTTGATTCTGTATCGCAGTGGTGTGATTTCTCAAGCATCTTATTTAAAGTTGTTAAAAGGGCAAATTGATCGTTATCTACAAAATCCAGGACGTTTTATTCAATCTGTTTCAGAGTCTAGTTTTGATGCTTGGATTAAATTTTATCGTCAGGATGAAAATTCAAATAATGCTGGAACCAGTTATTACAATAAAGGCTGTTTAGTTGCACTCAGTTTAGATTTAGGTCTACGTTTACGTGGTTCTAGTTTGGATGCCTTAATGCGCCGTTTGTATGAAAATACCCAAAAGGGCATGCAAGTCAATGAGCGTACGATTGTCGAACTGTGCAATGAACTGACTGGTGATAATTGGATCGAACAGATTAATCATTTGATTAATACCACAGATGAATTACCACTGGATCAATTGTTCCCTGAATTTGGTTTGAGCTATAGCTTGCAAAATGACAAAGCACTTCCATTTGGTTTGAAAGTTGCTGAAAAAGCTGAGGGTGTCATCATTCAGCAAGCGCGTCGTGATGGTGTTGGTGCTAAAGCGGGGCTGTCTGCCAATGATGTGATCATTGCGATTGATGGTTTAAAAGCGTCTGAAAAACTTTTAAACCAATATGCAAAACAGCAAGGTCAATTTACGGTTTATGCATTCCGTCGTGATGAGTTTTTACAATTTGAGTTGCAAGGCGGCGAAGTTGCGTTGACTACGGTTGAGTTAACTGTATTAGATCAAGCCAAAGCTGAGAAATGGTTAAAGGCTTAATTAAGTTGTGTACCAAGAAAAACCGATGTTAAAAAACATCGGTTTTTTTTTGCCTAAAATTTAACGTGGTATGATCAATCAATTACCACGATATGTTGAATATCCATAAGGGCTAATCAATAGTGGAATATGATAATGTTCAAGACTTCCATCAATCACAAAAACCACAGGAACTTCTGGAAAAAAAGCACGTTGGTTATTTTGTTTAAACCATTCACCTGTTTGAAAAGTAACCTTATAGACACCTTTATCTAATACTTTGTTTTCAGGGTATAAGGATGAAATTCGCCCATTACTGTCTGTGCTTCCTTCATTAATTTTTACCCATTTATCTTTTTGTTGCGCTTCGAGAATGACTTTAACATTGCTTGAAGGTAAGCCATTTTCAAGATTTAATACATGTACGCTTAATGGATTTTGGGCAAAACAAAGCCCAGAAAATAGGGTTGCTGAAATAGCTAAAGTTAATTTTTTCATCATCAATTTTTACTAAGACTAAAATCACTATGTTAAGGTCAAGTTGAAGTGTTGCCGTTAAAAAAATGTAAAATTATATTAATCGTTAAAATTTAACGATGTATTAAAAATAAAATAATATTGATTTAACAATAAGATAGATAATTAAAGTAATAGATAAGACATTATTGTTAAGAGATTTCTAAATGAAATGCTTAGGCTTGCAAACGAGCCAGTCTAAAAAACGATGCGTATTTTATTTAGATGCTTACATAAGTGAGAAACCGATTTGACTGGATAAATACTCTATAAAAATTTTGTCAGATTTAAACTTAGCTACTGTTCTTGGCGATTTATACGACTATTTATAATGTGATTCGAGACAGTCAAAAAACTGAATCAAACCTTAGTCTTGTGGTTTTTTAAATGGTATAGTCAAAGCTTATTGTTAATTTTTTATAAATAAAATATTAATCAACTATTTATAGTTGGTGCTTAAATCTAGTCCAGTATGTACTTTGTCGTGGTCTAACACGATGTGCGAATCATACATTCGGCAGTGAGAAGGAAAATATAATATGAAAAAATCTCTTTTCAACATTCCACGGATAGTTTTGTGTTGCGTTTTGCTATTGGTGACATCTGTTGCACGTGCAGACGGTACAGGCAAGCTACAGTTTTTATATACGGCTTATTTAGATGTGCCTGCCTTAATTTCAAATATGCTTGCGTCCTGTGAGCAATTTGATCCTTCGACGAGAGTTGAGTTACAACGATTGTATGATCAATGGAATCAAAAGCATGGACGTTATCAGAAAGAGTTGCAACAGCTCTTATTTAAGTTACTTAGCGAACAAATGGGAGAAACAAAAGCACAGGAATTCGTTACCCACCTCAAAACAGAAGTTCAAAATGAGTTAGGGAGTCTGTATTTTCCGCAGAATCATACGTGGACTGACAACTGGTATTGCACAAAGGGGCTACCTGACGAATTGACAGGAAAGGGCTTAATGTTGGATTACGCAGACTACGTTGAGGAACTTAAGCAGAAAGTAAAATAAAGACATTTATTTTAATTTAAGCGACTTTCTGATTTTGAAATCAGTCAAAGTCGCTAAGTCGATAAATCTGCAATGATTTATTTCAACCCAAATCTGCAACAAAAGTAAAACGAGGTAAATAAGCTAAAGCGTCATCCATTTTTATATTCATGATTCCCAGTTAAGAGAAATCAACATATTTGTCATTAAACTTTCTAACTGTATATTTTAAAATCATCCAACAATAAATTTATTCTAAATTCATAATACAAAAGGGTAATGTCAATGAAAAAGCGTTTCTTAAAGCTCTTCACAATTGCATGTGGTTTAGGCATAGCTCCACTTGGATTTGCTGTAAATTGTTCAAGTACAATCAGCAATAATACTGTGGCAAACTTAACTGTACCAGCAGGTGCAACATGTACCTTAAATAGTACATCTGTTGAGGGAAATGTGAATGTACTCAATGGTGGGAGTTTGATTTTAAATAATTCTTCAGTAAGTGGAAATGTGCAAGCCAACACAGCCAAAGTATTAAAGTTGCTTAATTCTTCTGTTGAGGGGGATGTGCTTGCAGGTCAGGTATCGTCAACATTGAGCCTAAATAAATCCATGATTTCAGGAAATTTACAATGCTCTACACTGACGAAACTACAAAGCAGTATGAGTAGTGTTGAAGGTAAAACTACAGGGAAGTGTCGTTAAAGATCAAAAATATCTGTCAAAAAAGCACTCAATATTGAGTGCTTTTTTGACGCTTAAATTTTTTGAACAATGACTTAAGCTTCGATGGCTTGTACCGCAATTTTTTTCGCAGGATCAACTTTACGACGTACCACTGGAACAGGTTCACCATAATATTGACGATCTGCAAAATAGCTTGAACGAACCATTGGAGCAGCCCAGATATTTCTGAAACCAAGTTTGTGACCGTGTGCAGTATAACGCTCAAATTCTTCTGGTGTAACAAAACGGTCAATTGGTGCATGTTCTTTAGAAGGCTGTAAGTATTGACCAATTGTCACATAATCAACACCGTGTGCATGTAGATCATCTAACAGGGCAATCACTTCTTCTTCGGTTTCACCAATACCCACCATCAAACCACATTTTGTTGGCACATCCGGGCAGTATTCTTTAAACATTTTTAATAAGTTTAAAGAATGTTGATAGTCTGAACCCGGACGCATCGCTTTATAGAGGCGAGGTACTGTTTCGATGTTATGGTTAAATACATCTGGTGGACATTCGGTCATGATCCGTAGTGCAATATCCATACGACCACGGAAATCTGGAACCAATATTTCTAATAATGTTTTTGGACTGAGTTGACGTGCTTCTTGAATACAATCAACAAAATGTTGCGCACCACCATCTAAAAGATCATCACGGTCTACAGAGGTAATCACTGCATACTTTAAACCAAGATTGGCGATGGTTTCTGCCATATGACGAGGTTCATCAGGATCAAGTGCATTTGGACGACCATGTGCAACATCGCAGAACGGGCAGCGACGGGTACAAATATCACCCATGATCATAAAGGTTGCAGTACCACCACCGAAACATTCTGGAAGGTTAGGACAAGCTGCTTCTTCACACACAGTATGTAATTTTTGTGCACGTAAAGTGGTTTTGATTCGTTGAACTTCATCAGGCGCAGCCATTTTGACACGAATCCAGTCCGGCTTTCGTGGTGCTTCAACCGTGGGAATAACTTTTACAGGTATACGAGCAACTTTTTCCGCGCCACGTAATTTGACACCCTGTTCTGGTTTACGGTTCTCTGACATATTCAACTTTTCCACTGTTTTCTACGGGGGAGATTATGCTCATTATAGCGGAAATGCAAAAAGATAGGGCAAAAACACTATTCATATACTAAATGTCGTTATCACAGAATATATGCATGCGAAATACAGAAAATTGTTTTGGTTTAGGTCATAATATCGCATAAGACAAGAGATAGACTGAATTTACTATAAGGAGCTTTGAATGCCACGTAAGAAAGAAGTCGTTAGTGGGAAATTTGTGAAATACGATGCGGTCGTACTTGGCTCTGGTCCTGCTGGTGAAGGCGCGGCAATGAAGCTTGCTAAATCGGGTAAGCGTGTTGCAATTGTAGATATTCGTGAGCAACTTGGTGGTAACTGTACCCATGTCGGCACCATCCCAAGTAAGGCTTTACGTCAGACAGTTTCAAGTATTATCCGTTACCAACGTGATCCAATGTTTAAAAAAGTAGGGGATTGGAAACAATTCACTATGAAGCAAGTTTTACGTAATGCCCACAAAGTGATTCAACAGCAAGTTGATACACATTCACGTTTTTATGACCGTAACCATATCGATGTATTTCATGGTCGTGCATATATCCAAGATAAAAATACGGTGATTATTTTTAGCGAAGATGGTGTTAAAGAAACTTTAGTTTTCAAACAGCTTGTGGTCGCTACAGGCAGCCGTCCTTATCACCCACAAGGTTTAGACTTTAATCATCCGCGTGTATTTGATTCAGATAAAATTTTAGATCTGGATTATCCAATTCATAAAATTATCATTTATGGCGCAGGTGTAATTGGTTGTGAATATGCATCTATCTTTATTGGTTTAGACCATAAAGTTGACTTGATCAATACACAGCATCAGCTGCTCAGTTATCTTGATGATGAAATTGCTGACGCGTTGTCTTATCACTTACGTGAACAAGGCGTGTTGATGCGTCACAATGAGCAAATTGATCATTTAGAAACGTTTGATGATCATGTGGTCTTGTATTTGCAAAGCGGTAAAAAAATTAAAGCTGATGCCATTCTTTGGTGTAATGGCCGTTCAGGAAATACCGATGGTTTAGGTCTTGAAAATGTAGGCATTACACCAAATAGCCGTGGGCAACTTGCGGTAAATGACCAATATCAAACCGAAGTTGAAAATATCTATGCAGCAGGTGATGTTGTGGGTTGGCCATCCCTTGCTTCTGCAGCATATGACCAAGGTCGTTGCGCTGGTTCAAATATGAGCGGCGAAGAAAATGTTAAACCAGTGAAAGACATTCCAACGGGGATTTATACCATCCCTGAAATTTCATTCTTTGGTAAAACTGAAAGTCAGTTAACTGCTGAAAAAATTCCATATGAAGTTGGACAAGCATCATTCCGTCATTTGGCGCGTGCGCAAATTACAGGGGATACAGTTGGTGAACTTAAACTGTTATTCCATCGTGATACCTTAGAGTTATTAGGTGTGCATTGTTTCGGTAATAATGCGGCTGAAATTATCCATATTGGACAGGCGGTGATGCAAAGTGGAAACAATACCATTAAGTATTTTGTTGAAACGACATTTAACTATCCAACAATGGCAGAAGCCTATCGTGTTGCAACATTGAATGGTATGAATCGTTTGTTCTAAACAAATATTCAGAATTAAAAACCCGTAAGTCATCTTGCGGGTTTTTTTATGCCATATTTAAAAAATTTGATGTATGAACTGCATAGTCTTAAGTGGTTCAAAGGTTTATCATAGCGGCAGTTAAACTTGTGGATGACGCTATGAAAATTGTTGCAGATGAAAATCTAGCATTTACTGAATATTTCTTTTCAGAATTCGGAACCATTCATCAAGCAGCAGGACGCAATTTGACTCATCATGATGTTAATGATGCAGATGCGTTATTGGTACGCTCTATAACAAAAGTCAATGAACAGTTGGTCCAAGATACAGCACTAAAATTTGTTGGTAGTGCAACCATAGGTACAGATCATCTAGATATTCCAGCATTAGAAAAGCATCAAATTGCATGGTCAAATGCAGCAGGTTGCAATGCACAAGCCGTTGCAGAATATGTGATTACGGCTTTACTGCATCTCAATCAAGATTTTCTAGATTTAGGGAAAAAGTTTACTTTAGGCATTATTGGTCTAGGCAATGTGGGAACACGATTAGCATATATGGCTCAGTTGTTGGGCTGGAATGTAATTGGCTATGATCCCTTGGTACAACGAGAAAATGTTCAGCAAGTTGAATTTGACGCTTTATTAAAGAAAGCCGATGCGATCAGCATACATGTGCCTTTAACCCAAACAGGGCCGTTTGCAACACATCATTTAATCAATGCTGATGCATTGGCGCTAATGCAGCCAGAGACCATTTTAATTAATTCAGCGCGTGGTGCTGTTGTTGAAGAAGCAGCATTAATGGCAGATATCTTAAAAACACGTCGTAAAGTGGTGTTGGATGTTTTTGAACATGAGCCTGAGATTTCACAACGTCTACTGGATTTAATTACAATCGTGACGCCACATATTGCGGGTTACAGTCTCGAAGGTAAAGCACGCGGTACTCAGATGATTTATGATGCATTTTGTAAAACATTTGCCTATACCGCACATAAGAAATTTGAATCACAATTACCAGCATGTGAACAATATTTTTATGGCAATAACATTAAACAAACGCTGAAAAAATACTTAGCTGAAATTTACAATATTCAGCGAGATGATGAAAATTTAAGAGATTGCTTAAAGGATGGCAAGGTGGATCAAAAAGCTTTTGATTACCTTCGTAAAACTTATCCTTTGCGCCGTGAATGGGCTGCTCATGGAGGGCCAAAAGCATGAGCATAGATTTTAAACCAACATGTGATATTCAGGCGCTTAAAGCACGAGCAAAACTCTATAGACAAATTCGCCAATTTTTTATTGAGCGTGATGTTTTAGAGGTTGAAACTCCGATCTTGTCTCAAGCGGGTGTAACTGATGTCCATCTGGCTTCTGTACAGGCTCAGCGTCATGTACATGGCAAAAAACAAACGCATTATTTACAAACTTCACCAGAGTTTGCCATGAAGCGTTTATTGGCGAGTGGTAGTGGTGCGATTTATCAAATTTGTAAAGTTTTTCGAGATGATGAACATGGGCGTAAGCACAATAGTGAATTTACCATGTTGGAATGGTATCGTCCGCAATTCAGCTTGAAAGATTTGATGCTAGAAGTCACTGATTTATTAAATGTGGTTTTGGCTGAATGTTTTGGTGAAGTTCGACCAACCGTACTCAGTTATAAACATGCATTTATCGATCGTTTGGACTTGAATCCACTGCAAGCAACATTGCAACAATTAAAAGATGCAGCACACCGTGTAGGACTCAATCTTGATTTGGGTGATGATCGTTTAGCCTATATTGATTTGTTATTTTCTCATATGGTTGAGCCAAGTTTAGGTTTTGATACGCCGGTATTTTTAACTGATTTCCCCCCAGAATTGGCCTCGTTGGCAAAGACCAAACTGGATGAGGACGGTGAGTTAGTTGCTGCACGTTTTGAGCTCTATATTGAAGGGTTAGAACTTGCCAATGCCTATGATGAGTTAATTGATGCTGAGGTTTTGCGTAGTCGTTTTCAAGCAGATAATACTGAGCGTGAAAAACTGGGTTTACATGTGATGCCAATCGATGAATATTTGCTCGCTGCTTTACCAAATATGTCAGATTGTGCGGGTATTGCTTTGGGAATTGATCGTTTGTTAATGGTGGTGATGAACCAAATGAAGTTGGAAAGGGTGATTACATTTCCTGCGGATGCCTCTTAAACAAAATTTCACCTATTGTGCTTTTGAATGGATAATAGGTGAATATGATGAATTAAAATACTCGTTATACGAGGAACAATAAAAATATGAATGATATTGAGTTTTTATATCAATCCTTGAATGAAAGAAGACGTCCAGAAGATATCGCTGAAATCATCAGAAAAATTGTTGGATCTAATTTCAATTCGCATGAGCGTCAAATATTAGAAAAGGCAGCACAGTTTGCATTAGTGCGTAGAAGTATTGCTTATACTTCGATGTCTGAGGATTTTAGAAGTGTCGTTGGAGCACAAAAGCAAGTTAATACTGCAAATACACTTTTTCATTTTCAAGCAACTGCTGAATTGGACTACTGTAAAACAGAAAATATTCAATCGCTTCTACAGCATATAGAATCAGTTTTATTTAAAAAGATCCAGCATAATGATTTTGCCAAAGATAGACTAAATAAAAATGAGCGTGATAATTTACAACTACAATTATCAAAGCGGCAATATAACAAAAGATGGCGTTTAGCAAAACGGATAGAAAAAAAGCAACAAACAATTCAGAAAGAACAGCAAAAACTGGAATATGAAAAAATTGCAAAACATGGTTTCGCTCATCATATTGGCCATGAGAGTTTTACTCAAGATATCAATACAGCATGTTTTATTGCGTATTATACTGCTCGATGTAACTTACGTAGTGTTTTTACCAATGCATCACAAGAACAGCCATTTGATGAAATTTGTGAGATGCTTTTAAATCGATGCAAAAAAAGTCAAACAACGAATTGGTGGGCTATCGCACAGCTTTATATTACGCCAGAAGTCTTAAAAAAATTATCGGAAATTCAAAAAGGGAATTTATTAGGAAAATGGACAAGTGTTTTGGAAAATATTGCTGATTTTTTACAAGAACTTTGGCGAAGCAATAATATTGACAGACAAACCATGATCGTAAAAAAGGGAAATGATTCTTCGACTTGGAATCACGCAGCAGGTGCTTGGAATAAAGCACGTGATCAGTGGATGCAGTTGATTTATGCAATTGGTTTAGAAGCAATATTGGATGATATCTGTTTTGGTAAAGTGTTACGTTTAATGGCAGCTGATGTTGCTGCATGGCATTTTAAGTCAGGTGGACAACTTGATCCAAATACACTTGTTTGGTCTCAATTGCCTCTACCTTGGGAAGTTTTACAAGGGCAAGTGGTTTGTACAAAAAGCAAAGTAATTAATCAATGTTTAGCAGTGAACTTAGACCCTGAAAAATCTGGTTGGATTGCACCAAAATTACATGGTATTGTGCAATTTAAACCTACTCCAGAGTTAGTTCATGGAGTAGCGGTTAGTAATCCATTTTTAGCAAGTATTTTGAAAAGGAATAAATTTTTTTCTGGTAAATGATAGGTTAGTTCAGTGGTAGAACGTTCGGCTCTCGGACCGAATGGACGCAGGTTCGAGCCCTGCACCTATCGCCCTTTTTCGATAAATTTATAATCAAGTGGTAAATATTAATTCTTTCAAATTTTTATGGTTGCAAATTAGAATCAAAAAAGCCTCTCATTACTGAGAGGCATTTTTTTATACCGTATGATGATGATGACCTAACTCATGCTTTAAATCAGCAATCGCTTCAATACGTTTTTGAATCAACATTTCACCGATATCTGGACCTTGAATATCTGAGGGTAAATCCGATGCTTTAATCGTGCGTACAGTTTTCATTGCATCTAATAGATAATGCGCTTGTGGGTATTCGCGATTTTCTAAGCCTAAACGGCCTTTAGCATCACATTCACAGGCTTGCGCAAAAGCTTCGACCCGCTCAGGACGACGTAGCACATCTAAACGCTGTAACAAACGCCATAAGGTGCCTGCTTTTAAGGTAAAAGCCTGATGACATTTTAAATGTTCTTTACATACTGCTAGAGCAAGCTGTTTCGTTTGAGTAGGTACACGTAAACGATCACATACATCTGTGACAGGCTGAATCCCACGTTCTTCATGCATGATATGACGAGGTAATTCATCTTTTGGTGTTAAAGCTTTGCCCAAGTCATGTACCAATACAGCAAAACGAACATCTAAAGAATAATTGGCTTTACATGCTTGCTGTAAAGACATCAATGTGTGAATACCGCAATCAATTTCAGGATGATATTCAGGTCGTTGTGGAACGCCAAACAGGGCATCTATTTCAGGAAAGAGCACTTTTAATGCACCACACTCACGTAACACTTCAAAGTAAACATCGGCATGACGTTCCATTAAAGCACGAGAGGTTTCTTTCCAAACACGTTCAGGTGTCAGTGCTTCTAATTCGCCAGATTCAGCCAGTTGACGCATCAATGCAAGTGTTTCATCGGCAATACGAAAACCATATTGTGCATAACGAGCAGCAAAACGAGCCACACGCAGTACGCGTAACGGATCTTCTGCAAAAGCGTCTGAAACGTGACGTAGGATTTTATGCGCTAAATCATCTTGTCCATGATAAGGATCATACACTTGACCTGCTTCATCCATCGCAATGGCATTGATGGTTAAGTCACGACGAATTAAATCCTCTTCTAAGGTGACATCTGGATCGGTAAAAAACTCAAATCCATGATAACCGTGTCCCGATTTACGCTCAGTACGGGCTAGGGCATATTCTTCTTTTGTTTTGGGATGTAAAAACACAGGGAAATCTTTCCCAACGGGTTGATAACCTTGGGCAAGAAGTTGCTCTGGCGTAGCGCCAACAACAACATAATCCTTTTCGTGATAGGGATGACCGAGTAAATGATCTCTAACGGCACCGCCTACTAAATAAACTTGCATGAAAAAACCTCTATTCCTAATGCCATCATGCAACAGAATAGAGGTTTTCTCAAGTACAGAACTTGAGTGATTGACTAAAGTTCTGCGGTATTGATGTTAAATTGACTTCAAGCTTAGCCTTCAGCTTGTTGAATCTCTGCAACGGTTAAAGCTGTCATATTAACTAAACGACGTGTTGTCGCTGTAGGTGTTAAAATATGTACAGGTTTAGCAGCACCAAGCAAGATAGGACCAATAGTCACATTATTGCCTGACGTTGATTTTAACAAGTTGAATGAAATATTTGCCGCATCGAGATTTGGCATAATCAACAAGTTCGCTGAACCTTTGAAGCGTGAATTTGGGAATGCAAAATGACGAATATTTTCATCAAGTGCAGCATCTGCATGCATTTCGCCATCTACTTCTAATTCAGGTGCGATTTCAGTCAAGATTTCAAATACTTTACGCATTTTTTGTGCACTTGGATCATTTTGATCTGAACCAAAGCTAGAATGCGAAAGTAATGCAACTTTTGGCGTCATACCGAAACGACGAACTTCTTCAGCAGCTAAAATAGTCATTTCAGCAAGCTGTTCAGCAGTAGGGTTGGTATTTACATAAGTATCAGCCATAAAGATATTACGATCTTCAAGCATCAATGCATTAAGCGTAAAGAAGTTATTACGACCTTCTTTTAAACCAATCACATTTCTCACAAAGTCTAAATGGATATCATAACTTGCATAAGTACCGCATAGCAGACCATCTGCAAGACCATGACGAACCAACATTGCTGCGATCAAGGTAGAACGACGACGTGTTTCACGTTGTGCATACTCAGGCGTTACACCTTTACGTTGCATCAAGTTGTAATAGTCATCTGCAAACTTATCGTAATCAGGATTCTTTTCTTGATCTACGATGGTAATATTTACACCGTGTTCAAGACGCAAACCTAATTTTTTGATATTTGCTTCAATGACTGCAGTACGACCGACCAAAATAGGTTGTGCCAAACCTTCATCTACTGCGATTTGAATCGCACGCAATACACGTAGATCTTCACCTTCAGCATATGCAATACGTTTAGGTGCAGTTTTCGCTTGTGCAAAAATTGGTTTCATCATCAATGCTGAATTATAAACAAATTCAGATAGACGTTGACGATAAGCCGAGAAATCCGCAATTGGACGACTTGCAACACCTGAATCCATTGCAGCTTGTGCAACAGCAGGAGCAATTTCAAGAATTAGGCGTTGATCAAGTGGACGTGGAATTAAATAATCACGACCAAATGATGCAGATTTTTCACCATAAGATGCGGCATCCGCTTCAACATGTGCCATACGTGCAATTGCATGTACACAAGCAATTTTCATTTCTTCATTAATCGTCGTAGCGCCAACATCTAGCGCACCACGGAAGATATAAGGGAAGCAAAGCGCGTTGTTTACTTGGTTCGGATAATCTGAACGACCAGTAGCCATGATTACATCTGGACGTACTTCATGCGCATGTTCAGGTAAAATCTCTGGATCTGGGTTTGCCAATGCAAAGATGATTGGATCAGCCGCCATAACTTTAACCATTTCTTTGGTTAAAATGCCTGCCGCAGAAAGGCCAAGGAACATATCGGCATCTGCAATCACATCTGCAAGTTGAGTACCCTCAATATCTTGCACATAACGCTTTTTAGACTCATCCAAGCCTTCACGTTTAGTGGTCAATAAACCGCGTGAGTCAGCAACCACGATATTTTCTTTTTTAGCACCAATTGCACATAGCAAGTCTAAACAAGAAAGTGCCGCAGCACCTGCACCTGAAGCAACAATTTTGATTTCGTCAATTTTTTTGCCATTGAGTTGCAAAGCATTTAGAAGGGCTGAACCTACGATAATTGAAGTACCGTGTTGGTCATCATGAAACACAGGGATTTTCATGCGTTCACGAAGCTTTTGCTCAATATAAAAACACTCTGGTGCTTTAATATCTTCGAGGTTAATACCACCAAAAGTCGGTTCTAAAGCCGCAACGATATCCACAATTTTGTCAGGATCATTTTCAGCAATTTCAATATCAAAAACGTCTACACCAGCAAACTTTTTAAATAATACGCCTTTGCCTTCCATTACAGGCTTAGATGCTAATGGACCAATATTACCTAGACCTAAAACGGCTGTACCATTACTGACCACTGCAACCAAGTTGCCACGAGCAGTATAAAGCGCTGCTTTTGAAGGGTCTTTTTCAATTTCTAAACAAGGCGCTGCCACACCTGGTGAGTAAGCAAGCGCAAGGTCATGTTGATTGACAAGTTGCTTACTTGGCGTAACGCTAATTTTTCCTGGTGTTGGAAATTCGTGATAGTAAAGGGCTTGCTGTTTTAAAGATTGATCATCCATCTGAATCTCGATTATTACATGTTCCAGCGAGGCTGGTGGTTTGACTAAATTTCATCGAATATAACATTTGTTGAGCGATACCGACAGTCAAAAAATAGTTATTTCAAACAAAGTAATAGATATAAAGTCTAAAAAAATTAACAAATCTTTATAAGTTTATGCTGTTCCAAATATTTTGTGCTGTCGGCAGATGACAATGCTTTGGAAAAGTAAAAGCCTTGTAAAATATAACAACCGTGTTTTTGTAAAAATAACGCTTGTTCTTTAGTTTCAACGCCTTCAGCGACCAAGGTAATGCCGATCGCATTGCCCATAGCAATAATCGCATTGACGATCGCTTCGTCTTTTTCTTGTCCAATTTTTGAAATAAAAGCACGATCTATTTTTAAGATATCAAAAGGGTAACTGGTTAGATAAGCTAAAGATGAGTAGCCTGTTCCAAAATCATCCAAAGAAATAGAAATATGGCGATCTTTTAATTGTTGTAGGAGAAAATTAACTTCTTCTGACTTATCAAACAAAGAAGATTCAGTCAGTTCCAGTTCAAGCATATCACCTGAAATATTATATTTTTTAAGGGCATAATCGATATCTTTAACCAACTGTCCGCGGTAAATTTGTTGTGCCACAATATTGATCGATACCCTAAAATGATCAAAACCAAGGGATTGCCACTGCTGTATTTGCTTACAGGTTTCATGCAAGACAATTAAACCAATATCTGAAATGAGGCTGGTTTCTTCGGCAAGCGGGATAAAAATGTCTGGCAAGATATAACCCAAAGTTGGATGTTGCCAGCGGACTAATGCTTCAAAACCATAAATACGTTGAGTTTTAACACAGATTTTAGGTTGATAATGTACAGTCAGTTCTTTGTGTTTTATGGCTTTTCTTAATTCGTTTTCTAAGTTGATCCCTTGATTGAGCAACGGCGTTTTTTTGTTTGAATAAAAATATACGGTGTTTCCGCCTAAACGTTTGGCTTCGTGTAATGCTGATTCTGCATGACCATTGAGACTGTCGAGCTGTAAGCCATGCTCTGGATATAGCGCAACGCCAATAGAAATGGTGATGGTTTGTTCTTGTTCTTTAACATCAAAAGGTTGTTTAAACGCATCTAAAATATGTTGTGTATGTTGATGAATATTGATGTTATTGCTGCTTAAATTATAGATCACTGCAAAATCATCATTATTTAAATAAGCTATCAATGAGGCATTTGGACAACATAATCTTAATCTGTGAGCGACTTGTTTTAATAATTCATCACCTTCTTTATGGCTCATAAATTCATTGAATAATTTAAAACGGTCAATGTTGATACGTAAAACCGCAAAATTTTTAAATGAATCAGAATAGTGAATTAAATAATTATGCAGTTGTTGTTTGAAATAAAAGCGATTTGGCAAATCGGTCAGGATGTCATAATGTTCTAGATACGAGAGTCGTTGTTCTTGTTTTTTACGATCAGTTAAATCGGTAATAATGCCGACATAGTTGGAAAATTTATTTTTTTCATCATAAATTGCATTGATGTGTACCCAGAGTGCAAGTTTTTTCCCAGAGGTAAAATCAATCTGTAATTCAGACTCAAATTCTCCCTTTTGAATTAAACTTTGGGTAATCACGTTATACATCTGTTGGGTACGAGAATTATTATTGATCGTGATATCAAATAGATGATTTCCAACGATATTGTGTTGTTTATAATCTAAGAGCTTTTCAAAATAAGGGTTCACTTCTAAGTAGCATAAATTATTATCTAAAATGAAAACACCTTCAGCTACTTGTGCTAATACATTTGCTGCGAGTTTTAGCTTTTCTTGATCAGTCTTTTCTTTTTGAATGTCACGTTGGATACCCACCATTCTGAGCGGTTTGTTATTGGTATTCTTAGAAACCACTTTGCCAATGTCTTGAATCCAGCACCATTGACCATCTCGTTTAACACGGTAGATTGCCTCAAAGCGCTCAGTTTTGCCTTTGAGATGTTGTTTCAGTATGGTTTTATAATTGACAATATCATCAGGATGAACATATTCATCTACGCTATTGTGTTTTAGATTGAGTTGTTTGAATTCTGCACCGCTTTTTGAGTCGGAAATTTCAAAAGTTCTTTTTTCAATATTCCAGACCCAAGAATGAATACCCGCGGTTTCATGGGCAAAAGCTAAGTTGGCCTGATGATTTTCTAAACGGTCATTCATCTGTTTAAAATCGAAAATTCGTTCTTTTACTTTTTGTTCTAATAAATGATTATGTAACTGCAATTCACTTTTCATGACCTGTGTTTTTGAGATTTCATTTTTGAGTTGTATTTCTAAGCCTTTATAGTTTGCAAGTTGTTCTTGTGATTGCTTAAATAAAAACTTATTTTTCAGGTCTAATATTTCAGAATTAATATAAATTTTATGTGAAGCATAAGTGCTAAAGAATAATAAAGAGAACCAAACAATGAAAATAGTGCTATAGATTTCGTTGGTATTTTGAGGAAAAAGCAGGGGGAGCGTGAGCACCGGAATCGCAGAAGGCACAAATAAAGCAATAAAATAGCTAAATCTTTGATTGAGAAAATTCATTGCTAAAACATATGAAAAACTCAGTAAAAAGCTAGATAACAGAAATGAAAAAAATGGGTCAACCACATTTGGCATCATCATAAATTCTAAATTGATGATATAAACGCCAATCCCAAATAAGCTTCCTAAGATCAAACAAGAAAACTGAAAAAAAAGATCAAGATGTTTAAATTCTTGGACTTTATTTTGCTGTAAAAGATAGGTAGAAGAAAAAAATCCCGATAATATAAATAAAATAGTCAGAATAAACCAACCACTTAATAATTCAGAAGAAGTATTAAATAAGTAAATATAGATTAAAGCGTCACAGATACACGTAAAAAATACCCAGATAAAAAATATCCGGATATCTTTGGTTATCTTTCTGATGTTCGACGAATTCACATCATATGAAAGAAGCTCTTCCTGAACATCATTCATTAGCGCTTGCACCTCTGCTATTTTTAGAATGTGTAGGTTTAACGGAGCAACTATTTAAAATTTGCTAATTAATAGTTTCTTTGGAATTAAAATACTGTGAAATCATCCAATTTGCAATTATTTTACATGACATACATCACTTTTTAAAGCTTTGATAATTCAAAATTGATAAAGCAACTACAGGGGCTGTTTCAGTTCTTAAAATACGATCACCGATGCACCAATTTTTAAATCCATATTGGTTGGCCTGATCAATTTCAGCTTCATTTAAGCCACCTTCAGGGCCAATCAAAAGGGCAATATCAGGGCTTATATCTTTCAGTACATCTGTCTGCTCTTTTTCAGGCGCAAGGACAAATTTGCTCTGCGGTAATACAGTTTTGATCCATTCGTTTAGGCTTAGAGGCGCTAAAATTTGTGGAACAAGATTCATACCACATTGTTCACAAGCTGCGATCGCTATAGCTTGCCAATGATCTAATTTCTTTTGATCTCGATCATATTTTAAACGCATTTCACAGCGTTCTGATGTGAGCAATTGAATCTGAGATACGCCCAATTCCACAGCTTTTTGAATCGCATAATCCATACGATCGCCCTTACTCATGACTTGTCCAAGTAGGGCTGTAAAAGCAGGGGTGCGGTTATCTGGATTAAATGAATTGACTAAAACAGAAGCAGATTTTTTAGCGACCGCTGTTAAAGTCACTTCATATTCACCCCCTTGACCATTGAACAAGGTGGCTTTTTCACCCACTTGTGCACGCAATACTTTGACCCAATGATGAAATACTGTTTCAGTGAGTTCAACCGTAGTTTCGACAGCTAAATCAGTTTCAATATAAAAACGGGGCATGCAGTATTACTCACAAGTTGATGATGCAATTTTGATTTAAGCTAAACCGAGATCAAGTACCAATTGGCGGTTTGGCTCAGTATGATTCATGCTATAGAAATGCAAACTTGGTGCACCTCCTGCAATAAGGCGTTCACACAGTTTGATCACAACTTCATGTCCAAAGGCTTTGATACTTGCAGTGTCATCACCATAGGTTGCAAGTTGCTTACGAATCCAGCGCGGAATTTCTGCACCTGTCCCATCTGCAAAGCGGATTAAATTGCTTGCATTGGTAATTGGCATAATTCCTGGCGCAACAGGAATATCAATTCCTTGTTTTTGGATACGCTCTACAAAATAGAAATAGGCATCTGGATTAAAGAAAAATTGAGTGATGGCTGCATTTGCACCTGCTTTAACTTTTTCTGTAAAGTGCTTAATGTCTGCATCAAAGTTGTCAGCTTGTGGATGCATTTCAGGATATGCCGCAACTTCAATTTTAAAATGATCACCTGAGTGTTCACGAATAAAACGGACCAAATCAGTCGCATAAGGCAGTTCACCTAGGCCGACTTGACCTGAAGGTAAATCACCTCGAAGTGCAACAATACGATCAATCCCTTGGGCTTTATAGATATCGAGTAATTCAGCAATACGTACTTTGTCATCACCAATACATGAAAGGTGAGGGGCAACAGGTGTGCCTTTACCATTAAAGTCAGCAATTGCGGCCAGTGTACGTTCACGAGTAGAACCACCAGCCCCATAAGTAATCGAGAAAAACTCTGGATTTAAAAGCTGTAATTCTTGATGAACAAGCTTAAGTTTTTCCGCCCCTGCATCAGTTTTGGTCGGGAAAAACTCAAATGAAATTGGAACACGTTTGGTCATGGTTAAATCCTTTTTTATTCATACTTTTCTAATTTGTTTTAGCCTCTCCGAGGTCCTTTCCTAAAAGGAAAGGACCTCGCCTTTATATTCATTAATACGTTAATGAATATTGCTTTCTCCCTAAGAGAGAAAGCTAGGGAGAGGGGATTAAAACTTAGTACTTATAAGCCTCAGATTTAAATGGACCTTCAACTGCAACGCCCAAGTAATCTGCTTGAACTTGAGTCAATTGCGTCAATACACCACCAAAACCAGCAACCATTGCAGCAGCAACTTCTTCATCTAATTTCTTAGGAATCAGTTCAACACGGATCTGTGCTGCTTTTTGATCTTCTGGAAGATCAGCAAATTTCTCTGCGAATAAGTGCATTTGACCTAATACTTGGTTCGCAAAAGAACCATCCATCACGCGTGAAGGGTGACCTGTTGCATTACCAAGGTTAACCAAACGACCTTCTGAAAGAAGAATCAGGTAATCATTTTCATTTTCTGTACGATACACTTGGTGTACTTGAGGCTTAACTTCAACCCACTTGTAACCACGTAAATAGTTTGTATCGATTTCAGTATCAAAGTGTCCGATATTACACACCACTGAACCTGCTTTTAATGTATCTAACATTGCAGAATCACATACGTGGTAGTTACCAGTTGTTGTTACGATCAAATCAGTATTTTGAAGAAGGTCTAGGTTAATGTCTTCTTTTTTACCTGTTTGTACACCATTTTTATATGGAGAAACAACTTCATAACCGTCCATACATGCTTGCATTGCACAGATTGGGTCAATTTCAGTTACACGTACAATCATACCTTCTTGGCGAAGTGATTGAGCAGAACCTTTACCAACATCACCATAACCAATTACTAGCGCACGACGACCAGATAACAACATATCTGTACCGCGTTTGATTGCATCATTTAATGAATGACGGCAGCCATATTTATTGTCGTTTTTAGATTTTGTGATTGAATCATTCACGTTAATTGCAGGAACTTTTAAAGTACCATCACGGAACATTTCGTTTAGGCGTTGAACACCCGTAGTCGTTTCTTCTGTAATACCATGAATTTTAGCAATAAGTTCAGGATATTTTTCATGAACAACAGCAGTTAAATCACCACCATCATCAAGAATCATGTTGGCATCCCAAGGTGTGCCATTAACATTGATTTGTTGTTCAAGACACCACATGTATTCTTCTTCAGTTTCACCTTTCCAAGCGAATACTGGAACACCAGATGCTGCAATTGCTGCTGCTGCATGGTCTTGAGTTGAGAAGATGTTACATGAAGTCCAACGTACTTCTGCGCCTAATTCAACCAGTGTTTCAATTAAAACAGCAGTTTGAATGGTCATATGAATACAACCAAGAATTTTTGCGCCAGCAAGAGGTTTTGCTGCTGAATAACGTTTACGTAAGCCCATCAACGCTGGCATTTCTGCTTCAGCAAGTTTGATTTCTTTACGACCGTAGTCAGCGAGGGAAATATCTGCAACTTTATAATCTGTAAATGAAGCATTAACCGCGTTCATCACGATCTCCTTTATATTAAAAAAATATTGATCATTCAGTTCGCGGATGCCGTTGTTGATCAGCACGAAGGTCTGACCGAATCGTCGAGCCTAGCGATTTCACATTTATGTGCCTGTGAAAAAGTCGCAGCATCCCTCGACTGGCGACTATTGTACCTAGATTTTAATAGAGTTCAAATGTAGTTGGTTAATATTCAACTAAAAGATAGAATTGTTTTTGAATCGCTAAGCTATGCAAAAATATGATCAGTATTTACTGATATATAAACAGAAATAAAATCAAGATGATGCGTTTAAGTGTTTGCCAAGTGCTAGAGCTGTGCAACGATGATTGCAGTATTTGTGATTATGATGCGTGCTTTGCTTTTTCTATATCTGGTTTTTTGGGTTTAAAAAGTGAATATCAGGAACATTAAATTTATGGATATTGTAAAAATAATAGATCAGCATAGCTTTGCATTGCGACAAGCCATTGAGCAGGCTTCTCTTGAACAGCGGAAAAGTTTGGTGAAAGCTGTTTTTGCTTTTTTTGAAAAATTACCAACGTTTCAATCTGCTATTGAACAAAATTATCAAATTAAAATTGATAAAAAACAATTATTTCAGGATATTGATCAAGAAAATTTAATTGATTATCAAAAGCAAATTCGACAATTAAATGCTTTAGTAGATGAATATGCCGATGATTATGAGGAATTAGCGGCCATTGAAGTGATTTCTTTGGATGCCTTTTTCTTGATGGTATCAAATCAAAACAAAAGCCAGCATTTAGTGGCTTTGTTTAATGCGATGATTGAAGTATTGGATTATTATGAGAATTTTTCAGAAAACTCAATCTATTGGAATGAAGTTTTAGAAAAAGAAATTCTTTTACAAGAACAGATTATCAAACAGATTGCTACACATATTATTTTTGATGAATCCATTTATTGTGTGCATTATCAAACAATAGAATTTCCTGATTTGGATTAAAGAGAATGAAAAAAATCGTATTGATCACATCGATTCTGACAGCGACATCAGCTTTCGCCAATGATTCTACAGGTTATGTGGGAACAGGGGGAATTGAGTACCTTAAAAATAAAAATATTGCCATGCAACGTGAAGACTTATTTATTAGTAAAAAATTAATTAAGGTCGATTATCAATTTAAAAACCTCAGTAATCAGGATATTACTGAAACTGTTTTGTTCCCTTTACCACGAGTTGATAATACTTTTGAATCCGATTTTGCCCACACTGAGGATTTATTAAAAAGTTTTAAAATTCAGGTTGATGGAAAAGCGGTTCAACCGACAATGCATGTGCAGACATTTATACAAAGAGACGAAAAGTCTAAAGCGATTGATGTCACTGAGTTATTTAAACAATGTGGTTTTTCACAAACTGAAATGTTAAATCCTTGGAATCGCAAAAGTGATGAATATGGGGTATTTGAAAAGAAACTAAAAAGCTGCTCAAACCCTAAAGTAAAAAGCATTTTGCCTAAAAATCCAGACGAAGTCATCAACTGGTCATCACAAGTGGTTTATAGCTGGAAGCAAACTTTTAAAGCCAATTCAATTACACAGGTAAAACATCAATATAAACCTTTAGTGGGTGGTTCGGTTGCATTATATCCAGATGAATATAATCAACAATTTTGTATGGACAGTAGTTTTAAGAAAGGCTTGAAAAAAGCACAGTCGGAACATTCGCCTTTTAATGCACTGAGTTATATTTTGACTACTGGGGCAAATTGGGCGAAACCGATGGAAAACTTTAAATTGACCATTGAACGTGATCCGGGAGAGTTGGTATCGTTTTGTTGGAAAGGTAAAGTCAATAAAATTAGCCCGACACAATTCCAAATGGTTGAGAAAAACTTTGTACCTAAACAAGATTTAGATGTAATTTTTGTGCATTTACGTAATTAAATAAGTGAATCAAATTTAAGCCCATTTTATATGGGCTTAAATTTATAAATTATACTGAGGTGTCTTCAGCTGACTTGGCTTTTTCAGCCCAAAAATCAGCTTTTTCTTCATCAACCTCAACCCCCATTCCGTGTTCATAAATACAAACAAGATCACGCATGGCTTGAACTTCACCCAGTTTTGCTGCTTGCTCAACCAGCTCTACTGATTTCACCAGATCTTTTTCAACCACATCGCCACGACGATAGAAATTGGATAACTCTAAAATCGCAGCAGGATGTTGATGTTTGGCCGCTTGCTCTAACCAGCGGTGGGCATGTTCAAAATAAGCCTTGGCTTCTTTAGGATCTTCTTCAAGGATATCTTTTGCATAATAAGCATAGCCTTCACCTAACCAATACATGGCTTCAACATGGCCTAATTGTGCTGCTTTGAGTGCCCATTCTTCTGCAAGTTGATTGTTATCTTCATCTTCACTTTGCATATATATTTCAGCAAGTTCAAATTGTGCAGCTGGATTGCCCATTGCAGCACGATTGAGTAATTCTGAAGGGATTGAAAGTGGTTTAGACATAAAAATACCAATACAAGGCAATAAATTTGATAGAAAAAAAGCCAATCCGTAGATTGGCTTATGATTATAACTGATTTTTGTGAAACAGTTTAAATGAGTAGCATCACACTTGTGATTAAGCTGATGCCCACACAAAAGCTGGCAGCCAATTTCATTTTTAAACTGTAATAGCTTAATAACACCCCAACAAATAATGCTGAAAAGGTCAGTACTCCAACCCAAATGCTGAGCATGCTACTAAGCTGCCCTGACATGACACAAATGATCAGTGAAATCAGCAGTAAAGCCCAACCAGCAATAGAAGCAAGTTGGGTTTGTTTGGGGCTTAGTTCATGTCCATAGAACTGTTTTTGATGCTTTGACATTGCGCTGGCAAGCGCGATAAAAGCCAAGCTAGACAAAGACCAAATTAATAAGAAGAAAATCACGCTGAAATCTCCTTATTTGAAGGTACATTTCTGGCTTTTTTGACAGGAAGCCCTTTATGTTTTTTAACTTTATAAAATGAGTAGAAAAACAAAATCGCAAGCGCCCATGTCATTAAATCAAAAGACGCAATCATCCATTGGCCATTGGCAATACTGTTCCAAAGTGCTTGACCGCCCGTAATAAAATTGACAATAGGCAATAGGGCAAAAGCAACACCAGAGAACAATAGAAGTTCTAGCCAAGCTTGACGATGCGGGCGAAGCGCTGCATAAATTAACGTAGCTAACCATACAATAAAGAAGGCTCTAATTTCCCAATTTAAACGTGTTTCTATTTCAAATGGAATGAAACGATTGGCGTAGAAGTAGGCTGCACATGCAATAGGTAATCCAATCACAGCGGCAATATTCATCACTTCAACAAAACGATAACCAAATGATTTATAGCCTTGTTTTTGTTGTTGCGGTGCACGTTTGACGCACCATAAGATCAGCCCCGTTGCAACCATTAATGTGCCCATTACACCAGAGAAGAACAATAACCAGCGGAAGGTTAAATCAAGTCCACGTGCTTCATGCAATACAGTCACCACATTGTAAATCCCCATTGGGATAGAGGCATTGTTTGCTTGAGCCGCTTCGCTGATGTCTTTGCCAGTCACGCCATCGAATTTTAAAATGGGGTAAACACCACGTTGAACTACACTCTTCGCATATAAAGCGCGAAGTTCAATGGTGGCATTGGATGTATTTGGCGCAATGATTTGAATAGAAGCAATCGGATTTTCTTTCCACTGCGCTTGTGCGGTTGTAATAAGCGGGGTTAAGTCGCTGAGTGGCGCAGGATGACCAACATCTTGTTGATGTTGTTTGCCTCTTTCACCTCGCGAGCGTTGTTCATTTTGACCTTGAGTTTGACTTGTATTTGTAGAACCAGTACGGTTTTCAGCATTTCTATTGCGAGCATTATTTTGCTGAACTGCACCTCCGCGCATCTCTTGAAAAAACTCTTGTCGATCTTTATAGACTTGGTTGATTCCCCAAGGCATAAACATAAACATTAGTAATAACAAACCACTGAAGGTGATCATGATATGAAAGGGAAGGGCAAAAACAGCTGTGGCATTATGTGCATCTAACCAAGAGCGTTGTCCTTTACCTGAACGGAACGTAAAGAAATCTTTAAAAATTTTTTTATGGGTGATAATGCCACTGATAATTGCCACAAACATCAGCATGGTAGCTAAACCGACGATCCAACGTGCCCAAATACGATCAAATCCATACAGTTCAAAGTGAAAGCGATATAGAAAACCACCACCACGGGTGTCTCGTGCTTCTATAACTTGTCCAGTTGCACTGTCAATGGTGATCCTTTCCCCACCACGACGTGCTTGTAGATCTTCCCCTTGTTTACGGATATTTAATTCAGTTGTGGTCTGTCTAGAATTAGGTAATTGAATCGTCCAACTGCCTGCATCAGGATAATGCTTTTGTAGATAATCTAAGGCAACTTGGGTTTGCTGTACCTGAGAATCACTTGGAACGGATTGATGTATTTCTGGTTTCATCCAAGCCGTTATTTCCGACTGAAAGAAACTCAATGTTCCCGTCAAAAAAATTGCATAGAGTAACCAACCAAGAATTAAGCTTGCCCATGTATGTAACCATGACATGGATTGGCGTGGACCTTCAACTTTTGCATCTACGCGCATCTTAATTCCCCATCATTTTATAAATGACAAATAAAATGATACTTGGAATCAGTATGCCTAAGCTGGCTTTTGATGTCTTATTGACCATAAAAACCCAAATGAATGCAGCACAGTGAATACAGAAAGCAAGTAGCGTTGCACTCATCGCAGCCGTGGCACGATAATCAGCAAATGTTTTTGCAATCACTATAGCGGACAAAGACGCAAGCAGATAACCACCAAGAATTGCCAGAGCAAAACGATAGAAAATCATGACACGATATTGTATGCGGGACGGTGCGGATTTAGCTCGTGTAGATACAGTCGGAGTTGAAACTGACGCGCTAAGTGCATCGAGTTCAGTCTGGCTATTCATAGGCAATCAAATAATGAAAGGTTAAAAATTAAGTAAATAATAACAATTATCATTTACTTTTTAAATACAAAAGTTAAATTTCATTGAAATAAAGCACTGGATTTATTTTGATTTTTGTGAGTAGGTTTTTTGCTAGAAGTGAACCCAGAAAGCGTGTAAAAAATTTTTTATAGTTACAACGATTTTTATCGTGACTATATTTTTGAGTATATGCCTTCGAACATAAAGCATACAGCGTATTCCGATATTTATTTATATCTTGTAGTGACACCTTTGAAAACAATAATATGGAAATTAAATAATGTTTATTCACGCTGAAGATGCGAAACGATTGGCAGCCAATTCAAATTTAAATATAGAGTTGTATAAAGTTCGTTTAGCCCAAATGATTGAAGAGAATGCCAAGCAGGGCAATACTGCTGTTTTTACAGTTTTACCTAAACATCTAGCTTTAGAGGATATTCGTGGGCTTTCTTCTGAGTTAACCCAATTGGGATATCATATCCGCTTTGAAGTGGATGAGTTTTTTTATAGCTTTAATGTGTTTTGGAATTAACTCAGCAATATAGGCCATAGTTTTGAGCATGGCCTATATTGAAAAATAGAACGTATTGCTTGTTTATGATTCTTTTTGATATTCATTGATGACTTCGAGCGCAGCACGAAATGCTTCTTGTGTTGTGGGTGCGCCACAGTAAGGTAGGCTGTGTAGTAACACTTCCTGAATTTCTTCAACTGTTGCACCATTATTCAATGCACCACGAATATGACCTTTTAGTTCGGTTGGGCTTTTTTGTGCAACTAAAAATGCAATGGTAATTAAAGAGCGGTATTTACGTGGTAAAACACCCTCACGTTGCCAAGTTGAACCCCATGCATGCTCATTGATCCAGTCTTGCAAAGGTCTTGTAAAAGCAACAGTGTTGTCTTGAGCGCGTTTTACAAAACTTTCTCCCATCACTTCTGTACGGACTTTTAAGCCATTTTCATAATCTTGTTGAGACATCGTTTTTTCCTCAGCTGTTATATTTTTAACACTATACCGAAATAGGCAAATAACCCATTGGCAATATGTCTATGTTAAAAAACAGCGATGGTGAATCGCTGTTTATGGTTAAGGTTTTATATTGCCTTATCTGTTAAATGGCATTTGCCAAATCGATTTAAGTTGAGTGAAGATGAGGATTTTCTAATACCAACACCTGCTCTAATTTTTCATCAAAAATATCTGTGAGCATACTGTCATAACGAAGTGCATTATATTGGGTTAATTTTGTGGCTAAATCATCGCTGATTAAGCCACGAGTGACTGCATCCTGTATGCGCTCTTCAAATGTTAGCCCTTGATATTCACCTTTAGATTCCGCTTTTTTAAAGCTGTTCCAATCGTCTTCAACGGTTGTGAGTAGATTAAAGGTGGCTTCCATTCGTCCAAAAGCATCGTTCGGATCAACAGTATAGTAAACCTGCGTTTTTAAATAATCTCGGAACGGGTTATCTTGCATGATCAGTTCCGCTGCTTCACTCTTTTGACGATCACTCGGTTTTTTGATCGGTCGACCAAAGGGGAAACAAACAAATTTAACCAGACTTGATGCAATTTGAATCGGAAAATTATCAAATAAGCCAAAAAATGCTTCTTGGGCATCATAAAGCGTTTCGTCCAATGCAAGTTTGGCATGTACCTGTTCTTGCGAAGATCTTTGACCATTTTCATAAAATTTGAGAATGGCTGTTGCAATAAACATTTTGGAGTGAATATCAGCTAATCGCCCTGAGAGCATTTCTTTACGCTTAATATCACCGGCTAACAGTCCAAGACACATATCTGCGGTTAGGGCGAAGTCAGTACTGAATCGATTGATGATTTTATAATAAGGTTGAGTAAAGGCATCTGATGAGTCAGGTCGTTGGCTACTTGCCCCAAACCATCCATAAGTGAATGCACGAGCGCCACGGTTTAAGGTGTAGCCTAAATGTTGATATAACATGGTGTTAAATGTGTTTAAGGCAGTGGCTTTATCTTCGGCTTGTAACAGTTGTAATTCCTCAAATAAATAAGGATGGCAACGCATCGAACCTTGACCAAAGATCATCAACGAACGGCTTAAGATATTTGCCCCTTCAACCGTTATCGAGATCGGAATGGCTTGATACATATTGGCAAGAAAGTTACGCGGACCTTGTTGAATACCACGACCACCAGTGATGTCCATACCATGATTGACGATTTTTCGCATCGTTTCAGTGGCATAGTATTTTGCCATCGCGGTCATAACAGCGGGTTTGCCACCTTGATTTAAACCGCAAGTGACTAAATAGCGAAAAGCTTCCAACATATAGGTATGGCTGACGATGTCACTACTAACTTCTTGCACCCCTTCAAATTTACCTACTGATAACTTAAATTGTTGACGAATTTTAGCGAATGCACCTACAGATAAATACGTCATTTCACCTGCGGCTGTAGAAAGTGCAGGAAGTGAAATACCACGTCCAACAGCCAGACATTCCATCAGCATACGCCAGCCATTCCCCGCATTTTTTGCGCCACCAATAATCCAGTCAAGCGGAATAAAGACATCTTTACCTTCGACTGTACCATTCATAAATGGGGAACCACCCGGATGGTGCCTTGGTCCAACCTCTACGCCTGCATGAGAGGCGGGTATAAGAGCACAGGTAATACCATACTCAGTTTTAGTTTTATCTCCCAATAAGCCATCTGGGTCATACAGTTTGAAGGCGAGACCGACTACTGTTGCAACGGGTGCTAGGGTAATCCAGCGTTTTGAGAAATTCATTGTTAAGCCAAGCACTTGTTGACCTTCGAATTCCCCATAACAAACCACGCCAGTATCTGGAATCGCCCCAGCATCAGAACCCGCTTCAGGACTGGTGAGTCCAAAACAAGGAATTTCCTCACCCTTGGCTAAGCCGGGCAAATAACGATTTTTTTGTTCGTCTGTACCATAATTCAGTAAGAGCTCACCTGGTCCTAATGAGTTAGGCACCATACAGGTTACAGCGGTGGTTAAAGAACGTGAAGCAATTTTGCTCATAATACGACTTTGTGCAAAAGAGCTAAATTCACGACCACCATAAGTTTTAGGGATGATGAGTCCAAAAAAGCCATTGTCTTTAATAAATTGCCATGTCTCTGCATTCAGGTCTTTATTTTGATGAATTTCCCATTCATCTAGCAACTGACAGAGTTGTTCAACCTCATGATCTAAAAAAGATTGCTCTTCATTACTAAGCGTCGGGTAGGGATAATTGTTAAATTTTTCCCAATCTGGCGCCCCCATAAATAATTCTTTTTCCCACCAACTGGTACCCGCATCCAATGCTTCACGTTCAGTGGTACTCATGCTTGGCATTGCATTGGCTAATGTTTTATAGGCCGGTTTAGTCAAAACTTGCATTCGCAGTGGTTCAATCAGTAACACTAAACTGATGAGAATAAGCGGAAGACCAAGGGTGAGAGACCACGGGCTGATCACAGCGCTCAGAATTGCAATGACAATCGTAGTGATACTTCCGACTGTTCGATGAAGTGCAAAAAAGAAAACGGCCCAGAGTGAGATGATTTGAATAAGTATTGCGATGAGTAATAGCATTAACATATTACCTCTACAGTTTTAATATTAATTTTGGGATCGGAAATACATCATTGAAGGTTATTCTTCCATCAATGATGTGATGGAAAATTAAACATGTAATTTATTAATAACGATTTTTTCACTTACTATTCAAGGTAAAAGTATTGTTGTTTTGTGAGTCTAAGTTAACCAAAGCATATTTATTGTCATATCGTGACCAGAGTATTGGGGGGGAGTAAATAAATTTTCCATTCATTTGCGTATTCACTTTTTAGGCAGACTTGAATGATTTAAAATTTAAACAGTATCTAGCCGATTTTTGTTTGTGCTGTTTGGCTTGTTTTATGTCGCTGAAGCGCGTCGATGTGTTTTTCAATGGCTTTTAATTGGTTGCTCAGTTTGTAAGAATCAGCAAGATAAAATTTTTAATGTTTAAAACAATAAAGCACAAGACGGCATAGATTGTTGTTGCTCTTGGTCGGAATGGCTATTTTTACAAGAAAATGCTTAATTTTTGTGCAAATATTGATATTAATGCAATATTTGTGATGTACCATTTTTTTACGAAATGTCGTTATCACAGATCTTACGTTGACTGTAATACCAGGAAGGCTGATACTCTTGGGGTTAAATTTAAGCAAGTCGGTTCGTAAGGGCTGGGTCACAAGCTCGGTTCTCAAAACACAATTTAAAGCAAGGGGCTATATATGGCTGGTGGAAAGTCAACAATCATTTACACACTGACTGACGAGGCGCCATTGTTGGCGACTTATTCGCTACTGCCGATCATTGAGACCTTTACTAAGCCAGCTGGCGTAGAGATTGTCAAAACTGATATTTCTGTAGCTGCTCGTGTTCTTGCAGAGTTCGCGGAATACTTAAGCGATGAACAGAAAGTATCTGACAACCTTGCGCATTTAGGGCGTCTTACTCAAGATCCAGACACTAACATTATCAAACTCCCAAATATCAGTGCATCTGTTGCTCAGTTGAGCGCATGTATTAAGGAACTTCAGTCAAAGGGTTATGCAATCCCAGACTATCCTGAAAATCCAACAACTGAAGAAGAAAAAGCAATTAAGGTACGTTATAGCAAGTGCCTTGGTTCAGCGGTGAATCCAGTGTTACGTGAAGGTAACTCTGACCGTCGTGCACCTGCAGCAGTGAAAAACTATGCGAAGAAACATCCACATTCAATGAGCGAATGGAAACAGTGGTCACAAACACATGTTTCGCATATGGATGAGGGCGATTTCTATCACGGTGAAAAGTCAATGACACTTGACCGTGCGCGTAACGTAAAAATGGAACTTATCACCAAAAATGGTGAGAGCATTGTGCTTAAGCCAAAAGTTGCATTACTTGATGGCGAAATCATCGATTCAATGTTTATGAGCAAGAAAGCGCTTTGCGATTTCTATGAGAAAGAACTTGATGATTGCCGTGAAGCGGGCATTTTATTTTCGTTGCATGTAAAAGCAACCATGATGAAAGTTTCACACCCGATTGTATTCGGTCACTGTGTAAAAATTTACTATAAAGAAGCATTTGAAAAGCATGCTAAGTTATTTGATGAGTTAGGTATTAACGTCAATAACGGTATGGCTGGTCTTTACGAGAAGATTGCAACTTTACCAACATCATTACGCGAAGAGATCATTGAAGATCTTCACGCTTGCCAAGAACACCGTCCTGCACTTGCAATGGTGGATTCAGCGAAAGGTATTACTAACTTCCATTCACCAAATGATGTGATTGTAGATGCATCTATGCCTGCGATGATTCGTGGTGGCGGTAAAATGTGGGGTGCTGATGGTAAGCAGTATGATTGTAAAGCTGTTATGCCAGAGTCAACATTCGCACGTATCTACCAAGAAATGATTAATTTCTGTAAGTGGAATGGTAACTTTGACCCACGTACTATGGGTACTGTGCCAAACGTTGGTTTGATGGCGCAAAAAGCTGAAGAATACGGTTCACATGACAAAACTTTTGAGATCACTGAAGCGGGTGTTGCAAACATCACAGATCTTGAAACTGGTGAAGTGTTGATGTCACAAAACGTTGAGGAAGGCGATATCTGGCGTATGTGTCAGGTGAAAGACGCACCGATTCGTGACTGGGTAAAACTTGCGGTAACGCGTGCGCGTAACTCAGGTATGCCAGCAATCTTCTGGCTTGACCCATACCGTCCACATGAAAATGAATTGATCAAGAAAGTACAAAAATACTTGAAAGATCATGATACAGCAGGTCTTGATATCCAAATCATGTCACAAGTACGTGCAATGCGTTATACGCTTGAACGTGTTGCTCGTGGTTTAGATACAATTTCAGTGACTGGTAACATTTTACGTGATTACTTAACTGACTTGTTCCCAATCATGGAATTGGGTACTTCTGCGAAAATGTTGTCTATCGTTCCGTTAATGGCGGGTGGCGGTATGTACGAAACAGGTGCGGGTGGTTCAGCACCTAAACACGTACAACAGCTTGTAGAAGAAAACCACTTGCGTTGGGACTCTCTTGGTGAATTCTTGGCCTTGGCTGTTTCTTTAGAAGAGCTAGGTATTAAAGAAGACAATGCGCGTGCTAAGTTATTGGCGAAAACATTGGATCAAGCAACTGGTCAATTGTTGGATAACGACAAGTCTCCATCACGCCGTACAGGTGAGCTTGACAACCGTGGTAGCCATTTCTACCTTGCGAAGTTCTGGGCTGAAGCACTTGCTGCACAAAATGACGATGCTGAATTAAAAGCCAAGTTTGCACCACTTGCAAAAGCATTGGATGAGAACGAAGACAAAATCCTTGCTGAGCTTGCAGCTGTTCAAGGTAAGCCAGCGGATATTGGTGGTTACTATGCAGTTGATACCGCTAAGGTTGAAGCTGTAATGCGTCCAAGTGCGACGCTTAACGCTACACTTGCAACTGTTTAAGTTTTAAATGCTATAAACCGACGATCTTGTTGGTGAGAAAAGCCGATGCATACGCATCGGCTTTTTTATTGAGGGAGTAAATCTTTGTTTAAGTTATTTATTTGCAAGTTTACGCATGAATCAATTTAAATGATGAGGGGGCGATTGGTTTTAATTGGTCTTGAGTTTTTTAGTTATAAAATAAAAATGCCCAATGAAATTCATTGGGCATTTTTACAATAAGCGGCAATTGCTTTATAGCTTAGAAGGACTAAATCCTAGCGACCATTACGTCCACGACCACGTGGTGCTTTGGTATTTGGGCGGGTGGTACCATTGGTCTTACGACGTGGTTTTTCACCATCTTCCATTTGCCAGATACGTTTAGTTCCAGATTTCTTTGTTGAACCATCTTTATTCTTACGAATAATTGGTTTTCCACCTGTACCGCCAGGCTTCTTCACATAAGAACGTGAGCGATAAGGTTCATCTGCTGGAATATTTTGGAAGTCTGGATAAAGTAATGGTTCAATTTCTTTGGTTTCACCAGGTTGTAAACCCATTTGCACCAAATCAATTGCACCAATCTTGGTGCGGATCAAACGTAAAGTTGGAAAACCAACAGCCGAAGTCATACGACGGACTTGACGGTTACGGCCTTCACAAATAGAAATTTCAATCCAAGATGTTGGAATATTGGCACGGAAACGGACTGGTGGATCACGATCCCATAACCATTCAGGTTGTTCAACTTTATTCGCTTGCGCAGGTAAAGTCATACCATCTTTTAGCTCAACACCTTTACGCAACTGTTCTAGGGCTTCTTCAGTCACATCACCATCAACTTGCACCAAATAAGTTTTAAATTTCTTATTGGCAGGATTGGTAATGTATTGATTTAAACCACCATGATCAGTTAAAAAAACTAAACCTTCAGAGTCCATATCGAGACGACCTGCCAAACGCAAAGTCGAGTCATCTACGAAGTCAGACATCGTCATATGTGCTTCGTCTTTACGAAACTGGGAGAGGACGTCATAAGGTTTATTAAGAATGACAATTTTCACTTTAGACCACTAATAAATATCAATAAAATTTTTGAGTTTGATAAAGTTACCCGTTTGAAGAGAGTTGGGTAAAGATAAAGACTACGATATGTGCGCTACTATATCAGATTACGCTTTGTATTCTTCAACTTTATTTATTTACCAAGGCTGAGTTGTAAATACATTTTTCTTAGGCGGGGGGATTGGTGGTTTTATCTTGCTAGAATTTACCATAGCGTGAAATTGAGATAGGCAACTTGAAAACAGCATCTATTGAAGCTAAGCCTTATAATAAAAAAGCTGTACCACCTTTGGGTAGTACAGCTTTTTTGAATAGCGTAGATCTCAAATTCAGTGACCACAAGCTATTAATAAGGGCTTAACCATGTTATTTAGTGGTCATGTTTTAGATATTCCGGTTCTTTCGGTAATTTAAAACTACATAAGAAACAGATCACTAACATGACAATCACATAAAGGAAGAAGGTGCTTTCAATACCCGCTGCTTTGAACTGTAGTGCAACAGATGGTGCAGAACCACCAAAGATTGCATTACCCACAGCATAAGAGAAACCAACACCCAATGCGCGAACATGTGGTGGGAACATTTCTGCCTTAACCAATCCGCTGATAGAGGTATAGAAGCTAAGCAACATCATGAGGAAAATAAGTAACAGAGCAACCATCAATGGTGAATAACTGAAATGTGGCATCCAGATCACCATGACTGGATAGATGAAAATCGCCATAGTACCACTGAACGCAAGCATTGCAGCACGACGGCCAATGCGGTCAGAAATAGCACCAAATACAGGTTGTGCAAGCATAAAGATAAAGAGTGAAGCTGTCATAATGAATCCGACAGTTTTACTATCTACACCCATATTGGTGAGGTAGGTCTTTGAATATACTGTAATCACATAGAAGGTGAGGGAACCCGCAGAGGTATAACCTACAACCAATAAAAAGGTTTTCCAGTGATTTTTAAACAGTTCACTTAAGCTTCCAGATTCTTCTTTATCACTGTCTTCGCTAGATAATGTTTCTTCCAAACGGCTACGTGCAAGTAGGGAGATAATTGCAGCAATACCACCAATGACAAAAGGAATACGCCAGCCACCATCAAGCAATTGCTGCTCTGATAGGAATGCCAACATAATAACACCGAGCAAGCTTGCTAATAATTGACCACCTGACAAAGTGACATATTGGAAAGAAGCAAAAAAGCCTCGTTGACCCTTTAAGCCAAGCTCACTCATATAGGTTGCTACAGCACCATATTCACCACCTACAGATAAACCCTGTAGCAGGCGAACAAGTAAAAGTAGGAAAGGCGCTGCCATTCCAACTTGTTCATAGGTTGGGAGTGCGGCAAATAAGAAAGAGCTTACTGCCATTAGACAGATGGAAATGACCATTGATTTTTTACGGCCATGTTTATCGGCAATTCGTCCGAAAACCCAGCTACCAATTGGTCGCATAAAGAAGCTGGCTGCAAAGACACCCCATACATAAATTGCCTGAGTACCGGAGTCCATATCAGGTGCAGTTAATGCTTTAGTGAAATATGCCGCAAACACAGCATAAATATAAAAATCAAACCATTCTACTAAGTTTCCTGAAGCTGCGCCGACGATACCGCGTATACGGCCTCGCTTCTCTTCTTTAGTGTAAGTTTTATCCATTATTTACATCCATGAGATAGGTTGAATCACAATAAATTCAAAATTCATTACGATTTAAAAAACAGGAATAATGTTAAAGATTTTAAGACTAAATAATAATTGCAAAGATGGTTAATTTGATTGGAGGCCATAGGATAGGCAGAAGGAATTAAAAAATGAATTTTGATTTATTTTTTCATTAAAATTCATGTGAAAACATATAGTAAAAGTGAATTACTTTTGTAATTAATCTTAACTTGATTGTGGTTATGTGAAAATTATTTTTTTAAAATATAAAGCAATGGCAAAAAACGCCAGTAATAAAAATAAATTTATGGGTTTTTGTTTGTGTTCTATTGTGGTGCGTATTTTAATACAATGAAATATATGAATATATTGTGGTTTTAAGGTGGCTGGTTTGGTCATTAATCTATTGTCAAAATGTTATAGATTTTTAAATTAAATGGCGAATATAAAATCAAAAAATTAGAAATCATGTTTATAGTGAAAATGTATAGTAAGTCTCGCTTTTAAAGATCTGACTCTTGGAAAATTTATGTGTATGGAAAAGCAAAGCTAATATTTTTATTTTAAGCATTAGGAATGATTGAGCTTGTGGATTTATATAAAAAATGACGGGTTAAATGACATTAAATAATGGAACATTGTGCTTTATTCAGTAGAGAAATGTTGTTATTCCTCGTATAAATCTCAAAAAATGTACGAATTAGACTAGACTGATATGCACTAAGAATGGTTAGAAGTATTGTCTATTTGGTAATTATTTTGGATTTGCCAACTATAATAAAAGGGAGAACCTGAACAATGGGTTATCAGAAGATCGTAGTGCCTGCTGATGGTAGCAAAATTACTGTAAATGCAGACTTGTCACTGAATGTTCCAAATCATCCAATCATTCCTTTTATTGAAGGGGATGGTATTGGTGTTGATATTACTCCAGCCATGAAAGCTGTTGTAGATGCCGCAATTCAAAAAGCATATGGTGGCAAACGTTCGATCGAATGGATGGAAGTTTACTGTGGTGAAAAGGCAGATAAAATCTACGGGACCTATATGCCTGAAGAAACTTTTGAGGCACTGCGGGAATTTGTGGTTTCGATTAAGGGTCCATTAACTACGCCTGTGGGCGGTGGTATTCGTTCATTGAATGTTGCTTTACGCCAAGAGCTCGACCTTTATGTTTGTGTGCGCCCTGTACGCTGGTTTGAAGGTGTGCCGTCACCTGTTCAACATCCTGAACTGACTGACATGGTGATTTTCCGTGAAAATTCCGAAGATATTTATGCAGGTATCGAATGGAAAGCGGATTCTCCTGAAGCGAAAAAAGTCATTAAATTCTTAAAAGAAGAAATGGGTGTAACCAAGATTCGTTTTGAAGATAATTGTGGGATTGGTATTAAACCTGTATCGAAAGAAGGTACTCAGCGTTTAGTGCGTAAAGCAATTCAGTTTGCGATTGATAATGATAAGCCGAGTGTAACTTTAGTGCATAAAGGCAATATCATGAAATATACCGAAGGTGCATTCAAAGAATGGGGTTATGAACTGGCAATTGATCGTTTTGGTGGCGAGCTGATTGATGGCGGCCCGTGGGTAAAAATTAAAAATCCAAGAACGGGTAAAGAGATCATTATTAAAGATGTCATTGCCGATGCCTTTCTACAGCAAATCTTAATGCGTCCTTCTGAATATTCTGTGATTGCGACACTTAACTTAAATGGTGACTATATTTCTGATGCGTTGGCAGCTGAAGTAGGTGGTATTGGAATTGCGCCGGGTGCAAATATTGGTGGCGCAATTTCTGTATATGAAGCGACTCACGGTACAGCACCGAAATATGCAGGCCAGGATAAAGTAAATCCAGGTTCTATTATTCTTTCTGCGGAAATGATGCTTCGTGATATGGGGTGGATTGAAGCTGCTGATTTGATTATTCAGGGCGTATCGGGAGCGATTGCTGCGAAAACTGTCACCTATGACTTTGAGCGATTGATGCCAGGTGCAACTTTGCTCCGCTGTTCTGAATTCGGTCAAGCAATCATTGATAACATGGATAGCTAATTAAAAGATAGACGCACTAAAGTCAGTATAATCAAAGGTCTGCCAAGTGCAGACCTTTTTGTTATTTATGGTTTGGCTATTTTATTCTAGAATCTAAGTATATTTATTAAACTTTAGAATGTGAGTAATTGCACCAACAACTGATTACTGTAGACTGTTTTTAGCGGTTGTTTGAAAAAATATTAATTATATTTTAAGGGGTTAATCGAATGAACATAGAAAAAGATCCTAAAATACTGGTTGCTCCACTTGATCAATTAAATTTTTTACACGAAGCCAAGCAATATATTGATAAAAATCTTACCAGTACTCAAGCCTATTATCTAATGACCAGTAAGCCGCCAGTTTGGTTGAGGGCTGCGTTTAAGCTAAGAGATTATTTAAGCCGGCATTTAGGTGGTGTGCAACCTATTCAAGGCTTTGGTGAATCAACTAAACCGCTTCAAGTGGGTGGGAAAGCAGATTTTTTTGATGTGGTTAAAGTCTCAGATCGTGAGCTTTTTTTACAGTCAACCGATAAGCACTTGAGTGTATTGCTGGTTTTACAAATCGAAGAATATGATGGACTTAGAAATGAATTAACGATATGTACCAGTGTAGTAACATATAATCTTTTTGGGAAAATTTATATGCTGCCTGTTTCTATAGTTCATGGTTTTATTGTTCAGCAATCACTTAAAAACCTTCAAATTAAATCTTGAAACTCAAGGCTTTGAACTATGACAAAATGCTGTAAAACTTGGCAAAAAAAGTCATATTTATACCTTAATTGTAGATGAAAACTCCTGTGAATAAGAAAACTCCTGTGTAAATAGCAATTTAAATCATTTGTTGATATTTTGTTGAGACTTAAATGGAGTGTTGGTTGTGAAAAAAGTATTGTTGGTTATCTTAGCTTTAGGGATTTCTCATCATGTATTTGCTAAAGACGTACACAAATGTGTGGTAAAAGGTTCGGTAACTTACCAATCTAGACCTTGTGCTGGAACTGCTACTGTAAATCCACAGCAACAACTTCAACAAAAATTAACCCAACGAACTGCAAACCAAACTTCGATACAGCAACAAAAAACTCAGTCTGAAATGCATCAGTATTCTCAACAGCAACACCTGCAACGCCATTCAGGAAATGGAACTTCAAATGAGATTCCAGATACAGTTGAAGGCAAAAAGAAAAGCTTGGCTATAGCGCAAGAAGCTTATAAACAAACAAAGAATCGTTAATTGTTTTTTAAATCTGCTTGGACCGTTTTTGTTTTATGGGCAACTGGTTTTTATTAAAGCTGCTTCTATTAAAGCAGTTTGGGAAATGAATGCAATATAAGAATAATTTGATTGATGAAGAGTATTGGTGAAAGTGATTGATTAGGCTTCTGAATCACAAGGTGATATGCTTTTTAGTTAAATTTTTCGCTTTAAATAAATAGGGGATTGTAATCCTATGGCTGTAGGTGAGTAATGTATTGGATGGGTTTATTCTGTTATATTAAGCAACCTAGTTAAATTTATTGAAAGCCTTGAATTTATGTCACAGACAAGTTCGAAAAAATTTTATATCTTTGCGACATTAGCATTGTTATTTCCAGTATTTTTAGTTGGAATGGCTTTTCTTGCGGCTAAAAGTGATGCCGAAACCAAACGGGAATATGATCAAATTCGCCAAGAACATGCTGAAAAGATTGAGTTGCAAAAACAACAGCAAAAATTAGAGCAACAAAACTTATCGCAGCCTGAAACTAAGAATGCAGTGTCTTGATAAGCAATCTTTAATGAAAAGTCATTAAGGCTAAAGCTAAAAAAACCGCCAAATTTGGCGGTTTTGTTTTTCATCAAAAATTATTTATTTTTGTCTTTCAACTGAGGGATCGCAGATCCTGTACCGACAGCCAATAAACCAGTATTGGTATAAATACCAAGTTTTGCGCGGGTGTCCGTGATATCAAGATTACGCATAGTCAATTGGCCGATACGGTCAGCAGGACTAAACATTGAATCACCTTTTTCCATGGTTAAACGCTCAGCTTCATAAGTGAGGTTCTCTGATTCAGTGTTCATAATCGTGTAGTCATTACCACGACGAAGTTCTAAAGTCACAGTACCTGAGATTGCTTTAGCAACCCAGCGTTGTGCTGTTTCACGTAGCATCAATGCTTGTGAATCGAACCAACGACCTTGATACAATAAACGACCTAGACGTAAACCATTAATACGATATTGTTCAATAGTGTCTTCGTTATGAATACCCGTTACAAGACGTTCATAAGCAATATGAAGAAGCGCCATTCCCGGAGCTTCATAGATGCCACGAGATTTTGCTTCAATAATACGGTTTTCGATTTGGTCAGACATACCTAGACCATGACGACCACCAATGCGGTTGGCTTCAAGAATGAATTCAACAGGGTCTTCAATACGTTTGCCATTTAATGCAACAGGAAAGCCTTCTTCAAACGTTACAGAAACTTCTTCAGCTTCAACTTTTACGTCTTCTTTCCAGAACGCAACGCCCATGATTGGCTCAACGATTTTGATGCCCGCATTGAGGTATTCAAGATCTTTCGCTTCGTGAGTTGCACCCAACATGTTTGAATCTGTTGAATAGGCTTTCTCTTTCGACATTTTGTAATCAAAACCATTGTCGATCAAGAATTGTGACATTTCAGCGCGACCGCCTAATTCATCAATAAATTGCTGATCTAACCAAGGTTTGTAAATTTTAAGTGCAGGGTTGGTTAATAAACCATAACGATAGAAACGTTCAATATCGTTCCCTTTATAGGTTGAACCATCACCCCAAATATTAACATCATCTTCTTTCATTGCTGTAACAAGCATTGTACCTGTTACTGCACGACCTAATGGTGTTGTGTTGAAATAAGGAACACCACCAGTGCTGATATGGAATGCACCACATTGAATTGCAGCAATACCTTCCAATGCAAGTTGTAAGCGGCAGTCAACCAGTCGGGCTTTTACAGCACCGTAGTTTTCAGCTTTACGCGGAATTGCATCGTAGTCATCTTCATCAGGTTGACCTAAGTTTGCTGTATAAGCATAAGGTTCTGCGCCTTTTTGTTTCATCCACAATAAAGCTGCTGAAGTATCTAGACCACCAGAAAAGGCGATACCCACTTTTTTGCCTACTGGTACATTCTGCAAGATCGTTGCATTATCAGTCATTGCTCGTCCTAACTATTTCGAAAGAGGCACCACATACATGGGTGGCCAAAGAGAATTTTATAAACGCAGTATTGTAGCACTTTTTCAATCAATGTTTTATTGGATTTGAAGGTTAACATTGAAAAAAAGACAATTTATAGAGCGAAATGAATTTACTTAAATGACCCATGCACCCCATTTAAAAACTTATAAGAAAAGTCAAATTAACGAGGTGTGAAATTTAATAGGAAGTTGAAAAGGGTAGTGAAATGGGGAGATTGATGTCTACCATTATTGGATGTTTATTTTTGATTGGATTTCCAATGGGTACTTGTATAGGGCTGCTGATTTGCTGAATGTGCGTAAGACCAAATGGCAAGCTGCGGATTGACCTATGTTAAAAGTAAGATAAATTGGATGTATAGGGTTAACCCAATTTATCTGATTCGTTTGGGATCATAGCTGATCATTTAAACCAATAAACTGCTTTTCAATCGGGGTAAATACATGTTCACTTCGTGCTATCAGATAGAATCCAATATCTCGATATTGTTCGGGTGTTTCTCGATAATATTGAATATTAAATTTTTTGATCAGTGACTTTGCAATCATTGAAATTCCCATACCCAACTGAGTGAAATTGACTAAGGCTTCATGATCATAAATATGGGTTAATTCACCCTTGGTTAAATGATAGTCTGTATAAATATGATCTAAAGTGGTTGCATAACAGCATTCTTCTGAGGCAAGTAAAATATTTTGATGATTGAGACAGTCTTCAAGGCTGTCATGGTTGATGACATTTTTTCCAATAATCACCAATTGATCATCTGCCTTTTGAATATACTGGATATTTTTCTGTTTTGGGTGACCTAAAACATAAGCGATATCTAGGTTTCCGCGTAAAATTTCATCTTCAATATAGCCTGTAGCACCTGTTTTCATGGTGATTGAAAGCTCAGGGTAGGTTTCATAAAGTTGGCTAAAAGACGGGTAGAAACGCATTCCGCCTAAACTGGTGTTGGTACCAAAGCGTAAATATTTTTCCTGCTGATAGATTTTATTTTCTGTTTCTTCCCATGTGAAGATCATTTTTTTGTATTGCTGATATAAATTCATTCCTGATTCGGTCAGTTCAACACCTTTGGGTTTTCGGATGAATAATTGACGTTTATAGTGATTTTCAATCTTTTTTATTTTTGCTGTCATATTCGATTGTAAATAATTGAGTTTATTTGCTGCTGCTGTAATGCTTTTTAGTTCAGCAACAGTCACAAATGATTTGATATCACCCATATCGATATTCATTTCAATTCCTCAATAATGCATTGAATAAGTGCTGACATTAAAGTATCCACTTTAACATCAAAAAAAATGATGTGTACATTAAAACATAGCATTATTCATGATGTCATTTATTTTCTATACTCTATGTACTTTCCATCTGTTGAGTACAGCAAATGAATCTTCGAGTGATTGGTGCAATTGTATTATTGTGTCTCGTCTGGGGATCTTTGTGGGGATTGGTCAAACATAGTTTGCAAATATTTCCGCCATTCTTATTTATTTCTACGCGTTTAATCTTAGCTGCGCTTACCCTTATGTTGGTTCAAGTACTGTTAAGAAAATCCATTTTATCCGCAAAAGGTGAATGGCAAAAACTGATGATCTCAAGTTTGATGATTTGTATTGGTTTTTATGCAACACAAACCTTTGCCATGCAATTTGTTGATTCGGGATTGTCTGCGGTTTTAGTGTTTACTATGCCTATTTTTATTGGTGTATTGGCGCATTATATTTTAAATGAGCGTTTAAATAGCCAAAAAATGATTGGGTTGGTTCTTGGCACATTGGGCTTGATTGCGATTCTTTGGCCACAATTACATCATATTCATTTGAATTTATCGTTAATTGGTCAAGCTTTCTTAATCTTGTCAGGCTTCTTCTGGGCTTTAACCACAGTTTATATCAAACAGAATTTTGCAACTTATGACAAAATCAAATTGACCTTTTGGCAATTGCTGATGGGTGGGGTGGTGATTCTGATCGGCGCTTTAATTTTTGAACCTGTAGATGTTAAAGTTTGGATGAATCCGCTCAATGATTCAATCCTGTTCTATATTGCTGTGATTGGAACTGGTTTTGCCTTTGCCTTGTGGAATTGGATTGTGAGTCAGGTAGATACCTTTGTTGCGTCTATTTCAATCATGTGTATTCCTATTCTAAGTTTATTTTTTGGTTATGTGCTTTGGCATGAGCCGATTACAATCAACATTATTATCGGTGCGGCATTTATTTGTTCAGGAATTATTTCAAGTTCTTTAAATCTTAAAATCAAGAAAAAACCTGCAACCTTATTGAGTTGTGAGCATCGTTAAATCAATGAGTGGACATTGTTGAATTAATTTATAGTTAATTACATTTTTATGTAATTTTTCAATTAAAGTAAAAAGCAAAATCAGTGAAAGTTCATTGATTTTACTTTTTTTACTTTCTATTTTTACTTTATCTTTGTTTGTTTAGCTGATGTTTTAGTCATTATTTTAAATGTTTTTTAAATTGGTCTGACTAATTTTGGTTTTGAAGTATTTCCAAACCCGATAATAAACTTAAATCAGTGTTACTAAAAAGTGCATTAAAAAATAGCATACGACTAAAGTTGTATAAAATTGGTTTAATTTAAAAAAATACAATATAAAACAAATGAGTTATTCGATTTGAAACCCTGAAAGCTGAAGGATTGGTCTGTGAATAGGTCGAAATATTTGCAATATTGGTCATACCAAAATAATTAATTGAGTGCCAACTATTGATCTTTAAATCAGCAAAAATTAATATTAAGTGGCAGTTAGTGCAAAATTTTTTAATTTAAAACTAAATTGGTCATACCGATTATTGAGAAATAAATGGATGATTCAATGACATTCCACGTTCTAGCAAGCATTTCAAGGAGATGACAATGCTTCAACATTGGCAACAGATTTATGATCCGATGGGCAATATCTGGGTATCCAGTGCCATTGCGCTGATACCAATTATCTTTTTCTTTTTAGCCCTTGCTGTATTCCGCATGAAAGGAAGCGTTGCGGGGACAATTACAGTTGTATTGGCTTTACTGGTTTCATTATTTGCTTATCAAATGCCAACGATGATGGCATTGGCATCATTGGTCTATGGTTTCTTTTATGGTTTATGGCCAATTGCTTGGATCATTATTGGGGCAGTATTCTTATATAAAGTTTCAGTAAAAACAGGGCAGTTCGATATTATTCGTTCTTCGATTTTGTCGATTACGGAAGATCAACGTCTGCAAATGCTTTTTGTTGGCTTTGCTTTTGGTACCTTCTTGGAAGGTGCGGCTGGCTTTGGTGCACCTGTTGCGATTACTGCGGCATTATTGGTGGGGCTTGGTTTTAAACCGCTTTATGCGGCTGGTCTATGTTTGATTGTGAATACAGCACCTGTGGCATTTGGTGCAATGGGGATTCCAATTATTGTGGCTGGACAGGTTTCTGGTGTAGAAACAATGGAAATCAGTCAGATGGTTGGACGTCAGTTGCCATTTATGGTTCCAATTGTGCTGTTCTGGATCATGGCGATTATGGACGGTTGGCGTGGTGTAAAAGAAACCTGGCCTGCTGTGATTGTCGGTGGTGGTTCTTTTGCGCTTGCACAATATTTGACTTCAAACTTTGTGGGTCCAGAATTACCAGATATTACCGCTTCAATTGCGTCTTTGGTTTCATTAACGATTTTATTAAAATATTGGCAGCCAAAGCATATCTTCCGTTTTGCAAATGAAGATGACAGCATGAGCGAAAATCTTGCTGCACAAAAACAGCAGAAATATAGCCTTGCTCAAATTGCCAAAGCGTGGTCTCCATTTGCGATTTTAACTGTGATGGTCACAATCTGGAGTGTAAAACCATTTAAGGATTTATTTACCAAAGATGGTGCACTACATGATTTAGTGATTTCTATCAAAGTGCCGTATTTGCATCAAATGATTCAAAAGATGCCACCTGTTGTTGCTGAAGTAAAAGACTATGATGCAATTTATAAATTTGATTGGTTCTCAGCGACGGGTACCGCAATTATTATTGCTGCAATCATTACTATTATTTTCTTAAAAATGAAGCCAAAAGAAGCAGTGGTTACTTTTGCTGAAACCATTAATGAATTAAAAATTCCAATTTATTCGATTGGTATGGTGTTGGCATTTGCTTTTATTGCTAACTATTCAGGAATGTCTGCAACCTTGGCTTTGGCATTGGCACATACGGGGCAAGCATTTACATTCTTCTCTCCATTTTTAGGATGGTTAGGTGTATTCCTTACAGGTTCGGATACTTCTGCAAATGCTTTATTCGGGGCATTACAAGCCACGACTGCGCAACAAATTGGTGTCCCAGAAGTATTACTGGTTGCTGCAAATACCAGTGGTGGTGTCACTGGGAAAATGATTTCTCCTCAGTCGATTGCAATTGCATGTGCGGCGGTGGGGCTGGTAGGTAAAGAGTCTGATCTGTTCCGTTTTACGGTTAAACACAGTATAACGTTTACTGTAATGATCGGTATTATTATTACACTACAAGCTTATGTGTTCCCATGGATGATTCCATGAGCATAAAACGTCACTGAATGAGGAAAGCAGATGAAAGTCTCTGACAAAGTGGTACAAAGCCTTCGTATGTTAATTGAAGAAAAAAACATGCAAGTCGGAGAACGTTTACCTGCTGAACGAAAGTTGTGTGAACAACTGGGCGTATCCCGTTCCTCTTTAAGAGAAGCGATTTCTCAACTGACCAGTACTGGAATGCTGGTCAGCAAAGGGGGGGCGGGGACCTATTTACAACAATTTCCGGTGAACTGGTCGCAAAACCAGATTGTTGAATCTTTAAGTAATTTGATTGATGAAGACCCCGCATATCGTTTTGATGTGCAGGAGGCGCGAACAATCCTTGAAGGTGGTTCAGCTTGGTATGCGGCACAACGTGCAACACCTAAAGATCTGGCTCAGATTCGCGAATATTATGATCAGATTTCATATTTTCAGTCGATTGGTGATGATGAGCAAGCTTCACTTGCCGATGCTAAATTTCATTTGGCGATTGCTGAAGCATCGCACAATTTAGTGTTGATACAGATGATGCGGGGCGTTTTTGATCTGTTGCAGTTTAACGTGCTCTTGGGTAGACGCAAAGTGTACTCAGAAACACATCGATTTGATCAATTGCATGACCAGCATTTTAAAGTGATGGATGCAATTGAACGTCATGATCCAGATGCTGCAAGAGATGCGGTCTGTGGACATATAGAATTTGTAGTACAGCAAGTGCGTATGATTGATGAGGAAGAAGCCCGTCGTCAGCGTGCGAGCCGATTAAACAGGATATGAGCATGATTATTTCTTCTGCTAATGACTATCGTGAAGCCGCGCGACGTCGTTTACCACCATTTCTTTTTCATTATATTGATGGTGGTGCGTATGCGGAATATACACTAAAACGAAATGTAGAAGATTTATCAAAAATCGCTTTAAGGCAACGTGTTTTAAATGACATGTCGCAGCTAAGCCTAGAAACAAAATTGTTTGATGAAACTTTATCTATGCCAGTTGCATTGTCTCCTGTTGGATTAACAGGTATGTATGCACGTCGTGGTGAGGTTCAAGCTGCTGTGGCGGCAGATAAAAAGGGCATTCCTTTTACCTTGTCGACCGTGTCTGTTTGTCCGATTGAAGAAGTTGCACCAGCAATTAATCGCCCAATGTGGTTTCAGTTATATGTGCTGCGTGATCGTGGCTTTATGAAAAATGCTTTAGAGCGAGCCAAAGCTGCAGGCTGCTCAACTTTGGTGTTTACTGTTGATATGCCTGTACCTGGTGCGCGCTATCGTGATGCACATTCTGGTATGAGTGGTCCAAATGCAGCGATGCGTCGTTACATGCAGTCGTGTTTCCATCCGCATTGGGCTTGGAATGTCGGTTTGCTGGGTCGTCCACATGATTTAGGTAATATTTCCAAATACTTAGGAAAGCCGACTGGACTTGAAGATTATATCGGTTGGTTGGGCAATAACTTTGACCCGTCTATTTCATGGAAAGACCTTGAGTGGATTCGTGAATTTTGGGATGGCCCGATGGTGATTAAGGGGATCCTTGATCCTGAAGATGCCAAAGATGCAGTACGTTTCGGTGCCGATGGTATTGTTGTATCAAACCATGGTGGTCGTCAGTTAGATGGTGTCTTATCGTCTGCGCGTGCGCTTCCGCCAATTGCAGATGCAGTCAAAGGAGATATTAAAATCCTTGCTGACTCTGGTATTCGTAATGGTTTAGACGTGGTTCGTATGCTGGCATTGGGTGCAGATACCTGCATGCTCGGACGTGCTTTTGTCTATGCATTAGGGGCAGCGGGTGGTGCAGGCGTTTCAAATCTGCTTGAATTAATTGATAAAGAAATGCGTGTCGCAATGACTTTGACGGGCGCCAAAACAATTGCAGACATTAACGCCGATTGTTTAGTCAAGTTAGACAAAGCATTGGATGCGTGATGTATTTTTGATACGTCATCAAGCTGAATGACAGTGTTCAATTTGATAGACGCAAATGTCATCCATGCAAATTTCATCTGAAGTGTTTTGAGGCAGAACGACCTTATAACATGATGTATTTGCAAAGCATCAAATGAAAAGATGTGATTTAACAAGTTTTGCGGATAAGCATGGTTCAAGCTACTTTTCAGCAAAAAAAGTAGCTTGAACTGATCGTTGATCCCTCAATACAAATAATATTGAAAAACGCTGTCGGAATGAATGCCTTATTGAATGAGATTGAATAAGGGTTCATCAATAGGATAGGGAAAATGCAATCTAATATTGATTCACAACACACCATTCAGCAATTGATCAACATCGTCGGTCAGCAACACGTTTTAACCCATGATCATGCTACCCGCTTGTATCGTCAGGGGCGTCGTTATGGCTCAGGGCAAGTGCTGGCTGTTGTGGTTCCCGGAACTTTGTTTGAACAATGGCAAGTGCTACAAGCTGCTGTAAATGCGGACTGTATTGTGATTATGCAAGCTGCAAATACTGGCCTTACGGGTGGTTCAACACCTTTTGGTGATGATTACGACCGACCCGTTATTTTAATGAGTACACGTCGTTTGGCGGGTATACAAGTGATTAACCAAGGTCAGCAAGTGATTTGCTTACCTGGTGCAACCTTAGATCGTCTTGAAAAAGAGTTGGCACACTATAATCGTGAGCCGCACTCAGTGATTGGATCATCTTGTATTGGTGCATCGGTTTTAGGTGGAATATGTAATAACTCAGGTGGAGCATTGGTCCGCCGCGGTCCTGCATATACTGAACTTGCACTTTATGCACAGGTCAATGCGTCAGGTGAGTTAGAGTTGGTCAATCACTTGGGGGTGAATCTGGGTGACACACCTGAAGAAATTTTGACAAAACTCGAAAATAATAACTATCAACTCAATGATGTTATTAATAATGCGAGTTGTTGTGCTTCTGACCATCGTTATGCGCATGATGTTAAACAGGTCGATGAAAATACACCTGCACGATTCAATGCTGATCCATCACGTTTATTTGAAGCTTCAGGTTCTGCAGGTAAAGTCTGTGTCTTTGCAGTACGTTTAGACACCTTTGAAAAAATTCCAAGTCAGGTATTTTATGTGGGAACCAACTCACATGATGATTTGACAGAAATCCGTCGTTTCTTACTCAAAGATTTGCCAAGATTACCGATTGCGGGTGAATATATTCATCGTGTTGCCTATGATATTGGTGCTGAATATGGCAAAGATACCTTTATGTTTATCGAAAAATTTGGTACGGCAAAAGTGCCTGCTGCATTTGCACTAAAAGATAAAGTGGATGGATATCTCGAAAAAATTGGCTTACGTAGTTTGTCTGATAAAGTGTTGCAGATGGCGACTAAACTGTTGCCCAATCATTTGCCAAAACGGATGAATGAGTTTCGTGATTTATATGAACATCATTTGATGATTCGTATCGAAAATCAGGATCTTGAGCAAGTTGAACTTTTTTTAAAAGATTATTTTCAACATAAAACATCAGGTGATTTTTTCCGTTGTACGGATGAAGAAGGGCGTAAGGCTTTTTTACATCGTTTCGCAGTGGCAGGTGCAGCAATTCGTTATCGTGATACGCATCGTTCGGAAGTTGAAGATATTGTTGCGCTGGATATTGCTTTACGCCGTAACGACCGTGAATGGGTAGAAACTTTACCTCAAGAGATGGATGATTTAATTACCCATAAATTGTATTACGGACATTTTCTCTGTCATGTGTTTCATCAAGATTATATAGTCAAAAAAGGGGTAGATCCTTTGGCGATGGAACATCAAATGTGGCATTTGCTGGATAACCGTGGTGCAGAATATCCTGCGGAACACAATGTAGGGCATTTGTATATTGCAAAGCCTACTTTAAAAAATCATTATCAAAAGCTTGATCCGACCAATAGCTTTAATGTCGGCATTGGGCAGACCAGTAAATTAAAATACTGGAAGTAATAATATTGAGTCGTTTTAATTTGGTTTGTTTATGGTGATTCACATATAAACAGTCTTTTAAAAACTGCTAGATGACGAACTCATTTATTTGACTAAATAAAATAGCCATGCAAAAAAGCATGGCTATTTTTTATTTCTGTTCGCCTAATTTAGAAGAAATAAATCCAAGCACAAAAGCACTGATAAAGAAAGTAACAACAGCATAAAGTGCGGATTGTGTGGTAAACCAAATTGCAATGGTTAAGATTGCAACGATGGCTGTACAAATCCAAATCGCCAACCCCGAAGTTGCTAAAGGTTGTTGAGATGAAGCAGGGTCAATTTGATCTGGTGTGGACACTTCTTTGGTATTTAAATCGTGAATAGGGTCATGTAGATTCACACCATAAAAGAAATAGGGATGATCATCAAAACGAGCAAGCTCGATACGTTGCATTTCAATAAAAGAAAGTTGTTGTGAATGATCTTGTGCCGAATTTTCAATGTGTTGTAACAATTGGGTTAAGAAATGGGCATCATTTAAATCCAAGGGCAAACCACTGGTGCGCAATAAAACATATTCAGGATAATGTTGTTCGATTAAAGATTTAAAATCTTCAAAATGGTAACTGTTCTCTGCACCAAAAGTTTCTATAAATAAGGGTTTTCGATCTGCTAAATTGAGAAGTGCTTGTTGTTGATCAATGACTAAATAAGCATATTGACTCTCACCAAAATCCTCTTGGCGTTCTTCTAGATCAATTTGATTGCGTTCATCGTTGATATCAAGATCATCTATATATCTTGTCCAGAAAATATTTTCTTGCTTAAACAGCATAAACCATAAAATTGGAATGAATGCATTTGCTTCGAGTTCAAAAGTTGCGCTTTGAAAAAACTCAGCCCATTGATTTTGACTACCTTGTGGCATATGGCTAAAGGTAGAACTGGTTAAAAATACCGGGTGGCTCATAACGTGATGCCTTTTCTTATTTACTTTTATTCAGCAGTTATATTGCAAAATAACGAAAATTGACACAGCAGATTGTTATAAAACTGTATAACACTTTTCTTTTATTTGAGTCATATCAAGATGTGTTGCTTCTTGTTGTGGGTAAAGCAGATAGAATTGACACTATATACGATGAAAATATCAAAAATTGCCATCAAAAAAAAATTAAAACTCGATAAAGTAGTATGCAACAAGTTGCAAAGCCAAACTTAAAGGATTCATCATGACAAATAGCTATGCAAATATCTTAAAACCACTCCATCTGGGATTTACGACCATTAAAAATCGTGTCGTGATGGGTTCAATGCACACAGGTTTAGAAGATCGTTTTTATAACTACCCAAAACTTGCTGCATATTTTGGAGAACGTGCCAAAGGTGGTGTTGGGCTGATTATTACAGGGGGGATTTCCCCAAATCGCCAAGGTTGGTTGTTGCCAGCCGGTGGAACGATGAATACTTTAGGTGATATTGCACCACATCGTTTAGTCACACATGCTGTACATAAGCATGGTGCAAAAATTCTGATGCAAATTCTGCATGCAGGGCGTTATGGTTATCAACCGTTTGTTGTATCTTCAAGCCCAATCAAATCACCGATCTCGATGTTTAAACCACGTCAGATGAGTGACAAACTGATTCTTGAAACCATTCAGGATTATGCTGAAACAGCTAGTTTGGCAAAAAAAGCTGGTTATGATGGTGTAGAGATTATGGGTTCAGAAGGCTATTTACTGAATCAATTTTTAAGTCGCCATGTTAACCAACGTGAAGATCGTTGGGGCGGACCAATTGAAAATCGTATGCGTTTGGCAGTCGAAATTGTAAAAGCGATTCGTGCCAAAGTTGGTGAAAAATTTATTATTTGCTTCCGTTTGTCGATGCTCGATTTGGTCCATGACGGTAATACTATGGATGAAGTAATCACTGTTGCGCAGGCATTAGAAAAAGCAGGTATTACTTTACTGAATACTGGGATTGGTTGGCATGAAGCACGTGTTCCCACGATTGTAACCTCTGTTCCGCGTGCTGCATTTGTAGATTACACCGCAGAAGTGAAAAAGCATGTCGCTGTACCTGTCATTGCTTCCAACCGAATTAATATGCCTGATACTGCTGAGGAAATTTTGGCAGCAGGTAAAGCAGATATGGTGCAAATGGCGCGTCCATTATTGGCAGATGCTTTTTGGGTGAGTAAAACCGCAACCAATCGTGTTGATGAAATCAATACTTGTATTGCATGTAACCAAGCCTGTTTAGATCATAGTTTTCAAAATAAGCGTGCAAGTTGCTTGGTGAACCCACGAGCAGCGCATGAAACTGAACTGGTTTATCTTAAAACAAAAAAACCGAAGAAAATTGCGGTTGTTGGCGGTGGTGTTGCTGGAATGTCAGCAGCTACTATTGCGGCAAGTCGTGGACATCAGGTGACTCTGTTTGAAGCCTCTACTGAGGTCGGCGGACAGTTTAACCTCGCTAAAGTTGTGCCAGGTAAAGAAGAATTCCATGAAACCATACGATATTTTAAAGTTCAGATTGAAAAAACTGGTGTGGATTTACGTTTAAATACCAAAGTGAATCGTGAGCAATTAGAGCGTGAAGGTTTTGATGATGTGGTGATCGCAACAGGTGTGATTCCACGTGGTTTAAATATTGAAGGCAGTAATGCACCGCAAGTGTTGTCTTATGCTCAAGTATTACGTGGTGCACCTGTTGGCAACAGAGTCGCTGTGGTCGGTGCAGGCGGTATTGGTTTTGATGTATCGGAATATTTGTTAAAACCTGAACATCAGCCGCAACCACAACCTTTGGCGGATTGGCAACGAGAGTGGGGTGTAGACCCAAATCCAAACTATATGACTGAAGGTGGTTTTGTTCCTGCTGAAGTAGAGCAACCAATTCGTCAAATATATTTGATGCAACGTAAAACCACACCTCTTGGTATTGGTTTAGGTAAAACCTCGGGTTGGGTACACCGTGCACAATTGAAAAAACATGCGGTAAGAATGATGCGTGGCGTGCAATACAAGTCTGTAACCAATGAAGGATTATGGATTGAAAGCAATGGTCATGATCAATTGTTACGAGTAGACACGATTGTGGTGTGTGCAGGTCAGGAATCCGTTAAGGACTTAATGCCTCAAGAGGGTGAGTCAACTTTAGCAAATTACCATATTATCGGTGGTGCAAAATTGGCTGGTGAGCTTGATGCAAAGCGTGCGATTCGTGAAGGTGCTGAAATAGCAGCTAAACTTTAATCAAAATCATCTATTTTGATGAAACAATATGCATTTGAATAGTTTAAGTCTATTTTTTTCTTGTCAGAATTGGAAAAGCTTAGTATTCTTGCGCACATGGAAGCGTGGCAGAGCGGTTTAATGCACCGGTCTTGAAAACCGACGAGGGTGTGAGTCCTCCGTGAGTTCGAATCTCACCGCTTCCGCCACATTGAAGTTTCTGACACTGTTTAACACTATATAAGCAATTGACTTATAAGGTTAAAGTTGGAAACAGGCGGTATAGCAAGCTATGACACAGTACGTCAATAAGCGGTTATAAAGTTGTAAAAAATGCAGTAAGATAATTTCTTACTGCATTTTTTTTCTTATACGCTATGACTACAAGTGGAATCAATAAACTGACTGCTTTACAAATTAAAAAAGCAAGTCCTGACAAAATGTATAAGCTTCCTGATGGAGGTAATCTATATCTACGTATTGATTCCAGTGGCGCAAATATTGGATATTTAACTATACTCGTTCTTATATTAGTAAACGCAATGATTTGTCTTTAGATGATAGGCAGCCTGATTCTAGGTGCTCGTGGCAGGGCAGTAGATACTTTCGGTGTCAACCTCAAATAGGCCATTCAAATTGCCAAAGAGATTAATCAATAAAGTAAAAACTTTAGAGTTTAATTAGAGTAATGGGAATCACGATTTAAAAGAAATATTAACTTTAAAACTCTTCAAAAGCAGTTGTAAGATTTATGCTTTATTTTGGTTCGATTATAAACTTAAATTGCACTAAAAAAGTTCACTTATACCATAGTTAAAAATCCTAAATATAAATATAATTTCAATTAATTCAAAGTACTTGATTTATTTTTTGTTTAAAATATAAGCTATTAAATTATGAAGATATTGTGGATTATTTACAAATAAATGTATATTTGTGTAGTTTTTTTAACACTAAAATTATTAATGATTATTTTGACATGTAATAAAATAAAGAATTTATGTTTCATATCTTTAATATATTCTTATCCAATATTTTTGTATGCCGCTGACATAACATCAAAATCAGGTGTGGTTGATTTGACACCAGAAATTATTCGTCAAGATCAACGCATTAACGAACTTGAAAAAAAATTAGCTGATGAAAATATACTTTTAGCCCCACAACAAAAAATTGAAAAACTTGGTCGTGATCTTGTCATTGTTCCAGAAACTCCATGCTTTGAAATAAAGCAACTCAGTTTCGTTATAAATGATCCATTGCAGAGTAAAAATCAAAATATTTTCAATGGTTTGCGCTATAATTTGAGTCAGCCTGATTTTATTGTCGGACAATGTGTTGGAACTCAAAGCTTACAGAATCTAGTCAAATATGCTCAAAACGAGCTGATAAAACAAGGATTGATTACCACGCAAATTGTGGTTAATCCACAAGACTTGACTCAAGGTCATCTAGTTTTAAATATCCATGCAGGTCGAATTCATCAAATACTTTCAAAGGATAAATCTGTAAATAAGATAGAGATATTTGCTGCATTACCGATAAAAAATAATGAAATTTTAAATCTTAAAAAAATTGATCAAGGTTTAGAAAATCTCAAACGCACATCGAACCGAGATGTAGATATCAAAATAGAACCAGCTGTAGCTCAAGATGGTAAAGAACTGGTTGGTTTTAGTGATCTTATTGTGACGTCTAGGCCTTATAAAAAATTTGGATTGAGCTTAAATATTGATAATTCAGGATCAAAAAGTACGGGTGAATATATTGGAAGTTTAGGAATTAGCTTAAACAATCCATTGAATTTAAATGATTCACTTAATATCAATTTAAGTCATTCACTCGATGATTGGCAAAAAGATTTAAACCGAAGCATTTATCTCAGCTATTCAATTCCATTTCGAAATTATGAGTTATCTGCGACCCATAATGAATATAGATATGAACAAAATATAGCGGGCTTTAATGGGCCAATTTTATATAGTGGAGAAACCAAGCAAAGTAATCTTATGCTCTCACGTATGATCAGCCGTGGTGCGCATCATAAAACCAGTATTTATACCAAAGGCTATCATAAAAAAAATCAAACTTTTATTGAAAATACTGAAGTTAATGTGATGCATAGACAAACTGCAGGATGGAATGCAGGTATTCAACATCGACAATATATTGGCAATGCATTACTCGATTTAAATCTTGATTATCGACGTGGTACAGGGGCATTGAATGCTCAATCGGCCCCAGAAGAAAGAATTACCATTTATGATCCTGTGAAAGAACAACAAATCCTTCTTCCTGCTGAAGGATATGCTCGCGCTCCGATTTGGAGTGCTGAGCTTCGCTATTCCCAGCCTTTTACGATTCTAGATCATCCTGTGCAATACCGCTTAAATTGGCGCGGACAATTTGCACCCAAAATTTTAGTTCCTCAAGACCGTTTTTATATTGGTGGGCGTTACAGTGTTCGAGGCTTTGATGGCGAGCTCATGCTGTCAGGCGATAACGGTCACTATTTACAACAAGAATTGAATTGGAACTCTCCTATCCCTGCAACTCAGTTTTATGCAGCTATCGATCAAGGGTGGGTCAATGGTAGAAATAGCTATTCTGGACAACGTTATTTGATGGGAAGTGTATTTGGGACACGTAGTTATTTTAAAGGTGTGTATTTAGATACCTTTATTGGTCATGGTATCAAGGCACCTAAGCTCATTAAAAAAGATTGGGTTACAGGCTTTAGTTTAAATTTTTCATATTAATCAAAAAACATTTAGGAACTTAAGAAATGAATAAAAACCGTTATCGTATTATTTTTAGTAAAGCAAAAAATATGTTTATTGCTGTGGCTGAAAATATCAAAAGTCAGAGTAAAGCTACAGGTCAAAGTACGTATTCAACTCCAATTGCAGAGTCTGTGAATACACAGGATTCAAAATCATTTCATCAATTGTGGCAAGTGAAAAGTATTGTCGCATCGATGAGCTTATTTATGGCATTTTCACCTGTTTATGCACAGATGCAGGCAGATCCAAATGCTGCAGCTTCACAAAGAGCCAGTATAGGGGTAGGGAAAAACCAACAGGGTCAAAATGTACCTGTGGTGAATATTCAAACACCTAAAAATGGTGTGTCGCATAACGTCTATAACCAATTTGATGTATTGCAACCCGGTGTTGTATTAAACAACAGCCGTAATGGTGCAGGTTCAGTGATTGTGGGGCAAGTAGGGGCTAACCCTTATCTACAAACAGGTGAAGCAAGGGTTATTCTCAATGAGGTCAACTCTTCGGCAGCATCACAATTCCGAGGAAATCTAGAGATTGCAGGGCAGCGTGCAGATGTGATTATTGCCAACCCATCTGGAATTAATATTCAGGGTGGCGGTTTTATCAATGCCAATAAGGCAATTTTTACCACAGGTAAGCCACAGCTGAATGCTGATGGAAGTATTAAGCAGTTTGTGGTAAATCAAGGGAAAGTCAACGTTAATTCAACAGCAAATAACTTAGGATTGGGTGGGAATAACAACAATGCCGACTATGTTGATATCTATGCCAAAGCAGTAGAACTCAACGCTCAAGTACATGCCAATCAAGCCTTACAAGTGATTACGGGTTCAAACACAATAAGTGAAGACTTAACGTCAATCACACCGAATCAAGCGAATAGTACCACACCAACATTTGCACTCGATGTAAAAGCGCTCGGTGGAATGTATGCCAATAATATTTTTATCATCGGTACAGACAAAGGCTTAGGGGTGAGCAATGCTGGAACTATTCAATCTCCACAAAGCTTAGTGATTACCAGCGCAGGTAAAATCGAAAATACAGGTACGATGAAAAACACCAACCCACAGGGAAGTTTACTCAGTATCAGTACAGGTGATGGTGCTGATATTGTGAGTAGTGGAGCAATGCTTTCCAATGGTAATTTATTCTTGGAGTCTGGTCAGAACATCACTTTAGATCGTGCCCGATTAGAAAAACTTGGGACAGAAAATCCCAATATTATTTCTGTTAAAGCCAAGGGGGATGTCAATTTACTGAATAGTACTAATGTTCAGAACTTTAGTGAAAGTGAAAATTTATACATTGATGCTAGTAATATCAATCTTGGCAATGATATCAACCTTGGTGTGAATGGTTCAATCTTTCTTGAAGCAAAACAAAATCTAAAAGCCGATGCAGTGAGAAATATCTCAGCCACCCATGATGTCAATCTGACTGCTGGTGATTTATTAACACTCAAAAATACACCTGTCTGGGCAAATTCAGGAAATATAAATTTAGCGACAAGTAAAGCTGGTTCAAACCTTAGTTTGACTTCGACCCGTTTAAATGCTGAAAAAGATGTAAATATTTATGGAGCTAATTCGGTTTCTATTAACAATCTTGGTCTAGATAAAGTAGGACAAACAACAAAAACTAAAAATTTTAATGTGAATGCTCAAGGCAATTTAACTTGGCAAAATGCAGGGACTACTTTACCTACATTCACGGGCAAATTAGATTTACGCTCAAATGGTAAATTAGATATTTTAGGAAGTCAGTTCATTGCAAATGAAGGAATCAACTTATTAGGAAAAGAGTTGCTACTGAACAGTCAACTCAAAACAAATAAAGATATCAACCTGACAGCATCTGAAAACAATGTAAATTTAAACCTCGGAACAAATTTATCAGCAGGAACAGATATTAATGTCTCGGCTTTGAAAGGCAATATTAATACCAAGAATTTAAAAGCAGTTTCAGAGGCAGGGAAAGCTTCATTTATTGCATATGGGGATACCAATTTACAATCTGATTCAAATAGTGTCTCAACCCAGGTAAATGCAAAAAAAGGAATCACTATTGCATCAATAGGTACAGGGGATGTCAATATAAAGTTAGCCGAACTTAGTTCTACTGAAGGTGGCGTAAAAGTCCAAAGTGATAAAAAAATTGATATAAATAATACAAATATTAATGCAAAAGGAAATGTAGAAATATTTGCAAATCATAATTTGGTATTTAGTGGCGTAAATTCGAACTCTAATTCGCATACTGCAATCAATGGAAGTCGAATATTTTTTAATAGTTCCCCTGATGGTCTTGGTGTGTCCCCTTTATTTTTAGATAATAGTACAAGTCAATTTAAGTCAGATGGACTTTTATCCGTAACCAGTAAAGATGGGTCTATTTTTGCACAAAATTTGAAACTTACAGGTGGTGCAACACTTATTGAATCTGGCTACTTCGTTGATAAAAAATCAGTTGAACTGAATGCGATTGGAAGTCAATTGCTTAGATCAGATGCAAAATTAAATAGCCTAGATGGTGATTTATCCTTACAGATCGATAATGGACTGAGAATAGATCCCAAAAGTATTAAATTAAATGCAACCGGTGATATAGATCTCATCTCTAAAAATGGGGCCACAACATTAGTGGGATATGGTGGGGCAAATGGTCAGGGTTCTGAGGAGGTCGTGAATCTAACTACAGCGAATGGTGGAATTACTTTAGAAGGCGAGTTTGTAATTTTAGAAGGCGCAAAATTAAACGCAAAAAAAGATATAAAAATCGTTGCAAATAGAGACCAAATCACAATAAACGGGATAAAAAACAAAGTCAGTAATTATGTAAGTACTAAACACATCAATGATGCAAATGCTGAAAAAGCTTTATTACAAGAATCCTTAAGAGTTATTCAAGCTGATACTGATTATAAATCTTTAATCAGTAAGAGAGATAATGTAATACCTGGGTCAACAGTTAACAGTTCTCTCAGATCACTCAATGAAATTAAAGAAAGGTTAGAAAAAAAATATCCGATTAAAATTAATATTAATATGCAGGTGGCTTCATCAAGAACAAAAAAAATTAAAATTGAAATTAATAATGAAATAGAACAAAGAGTTTCGGATTTAGATAAATTAGTGACCTTTTTAAATGCAGGCGTCTATGGGGACGAACATGTCGCAGCAGTTCTGACTAGTGAAAGTGGAAATATCAACTTGACTTCAGCCCGAGGGGTGTCAATTAGTGGATCAGAGTTAGCATCAAAAACAGGATTGATCGATATAGAAGCTCAAGGTTTACTATATGATCCTTATAAAATAACGACTCAACAACCTAATGGTAAGCCTCAGCAAATTAACGCAAGTATTGTGATCGATGGTACTGTTGATCTATTTGAAAAAGGCAATCCAAATGATGGAAGATACACTTATGCATCTAAAGTCAATCCTACAATACTAAATGCTTCAAAAGGAGTGAATATAAGAACCACAGGTAAAGCTAATGGGAACAACTTGGTTTTACAAGGGACGGGTATCACATCACAAAATGGAGATGTTAAGATTGAGTCATTTAAGAATATATTATTCGATGCTGCACTTGAGCAAAGTTATGACAAATCAGGTTCACAGCAAATAAAAAGATCTTGGCTAGGACTTAAGAAAAAGTATATCAATACAAAAACTGTAAGTGAAAATATAGGTGCTGCATCCGTTGATATTCAGGCCAAAAATATTTCGATAGAAAGTAAAGAAATTAATAATCCTAATAATAGTATAGATATTTACTCTGGAAAACTTGATGCTACAGGAAATATTTCAATACGCTCAGGTGGAAATATAAATTTTTATACAGTGAATAGATCATCCTCCACTATTAGTGATATTACAAAAGAGTCTTCATTCGCGGGAATCAAATATAACGATTCTAAAACCAACTCTAGTCGTTCACAAATTTCGCAAATACCAGTGACATTAACCGCTGATTATATTGGGGTGAAGTCAGGCTTTGATACACGCTTAGTAGGTACAGAATTTAACTACCTCAGTGGAGCCCAAATAGAATCTGGTGGAAAGACTTTTATAGATCCAGCAATAACAAAGATTGAAGATATTGTTCAAAAACAAAAAAAATCTATAGTTTGGCAATCAATGCAAGATAAAGGATCAGTTACTGAAACTGGAACATTACCCAGCTTTAACGGACCTACTCCACCTGTTTTTAAAGCAGATGGAGGGATAACTGTACAAATACCTGTAGGTGAGCGTGATCAGAATAAGGTACAAATTAGAGATGAAATATTAAGATTAGCAAACCAACCTGGCAATCAATATCTTAAAGACTTTGTGAACCGCAACGATGTTGATTGGAATAAAATTATTCTTGCTCAAAAGGGATGGGACTATAAGTCTCAAGGTTTAACTGGAGCAGCTGCTGCAATTATTGTGATTATTGTTGCAATTGTTACCTATGGAGCAGGAACAGCAGTCGCAGCAGGAACAGCGGCGGGTGGGACAGCAGCAGGAGGTACAACAGTAGGTTTGGGTGCCAGCATGATAGGTACAGCAGGTATCACAACCACAACAACTGCTGGAGTAACAACAATTGGTGTTTCGACATTAGGAACTATGGCAAATGCTGCTGTAGCTTCGATTGCAACACAAACGAGCATTAGCTTGATTAATAATGGTGGGGATGTCGCTGCAACATTTAAAGAGTTAGGTAGTAAGGAATATATAAAGAGTTTAGCGACTTCTGTTGTTACTGCTGGAGTAATTGATAAGCTTGGTGGTACAAACTTGATGTCTCAGTTAAAAGGTACAGGAATAACAGATCGGGTTGCTACAAATTTAATTAATTCAACAGCATCTGCATTAGTTAATTCGGGAATAAATGGGGGGAGTCTTTCAGATAATCTACAAACAGCCTTATTGACTGGTTTTGCAGATGCAATTCAAGGTTTTACAGCTGAAAATATTTCAGGTCTACAGAAGGGAACAAATTTAGATATAGATTATATTGTTCATAAAGTAGCTCATGCAGCAGCTGGTTGCGTGGCAGGAGCTATACAAAAAGACTGTGAGGCTGGAGCATTAGGAGCTTCACTTGGTGAGATTTTTGCGCAAGCAATTACAGGAGATAAGTTTACTTATACTGATCAAGAGCTGATTAAAATAAAAAATATTAGTAAAGTTTTTGCTGCATCGGTTGCAGCTGCTGGTGGATATGATGTAAATATTGCTGCAAACTCTGCAGAAAATGCATTAACTAATAATTGGCTCGGAACACAGCAAAAATTTCAAAAAGATTTAGAATATGCTAAGGCTAATAGTTTAGGTGATGTGGCTGTATATGTTAAATATGGCAGTTTAGATAGTGTGCAAGATAAATTAACTAAGGCAGGATTTGCTGCAGGGGTAGTCTATTCTGCTGGTTCTGATGCAAAAGGTGTTGTAGAAGCAATACTCAGTCCAGTTGATACATTTAATGGATTAAAATCGATAATCACTGATCCAGAAGTTAGGGCTCAGTTAAGTGACTCAGCCTTTGCTAGCTTAAATACAAAAATGCAAAGGATAGATAATAATTTAAAAACTGGCGGTTTATCACAAGCGAGTCAAGTAGGCTATGATTTAGGGACATTAACTTGGGAGGCTGCGGGATTACTTGTACTCGTCAAAGGGGCTGCAACTGCAACTGCAAAATTAGGTACTGTTGGTGTAAAAATTACACAAACTACAGCAACCGCTGCTAAAAATGCAGCGACTTATAATATGCCTGTCCTGACAGGAATGTCAGCAGTTCAATCAAAAAAAATCATTAAAGCCATTCAAGTTCCTACTCTATTTAGAAAGTTCAATGATGTTGTATTAGACCCTAAACTACCAGATCCTGTGGCTGGGTATGATTATAAACCTCCAGTTTTAACTAACGGAACATCAAAAAATCAATATTCTCAAGTAAATGGTTATAAAACAGAATTATACTTAGCAAATGATGTTGCGAATCTACCAAACCAAGTGGTTTTAAAATATGGTGCAAAAGGGCATGGTTCAGACATTATCTCTGTTGATGTTAGTAATGGTAGCGTATACCTTTGGGATGCGAAATATCGAAGTGGGAAAGTAAACTTGAAGGAGGCATCAACTACTTTTACAAGTCCATCAGCTTTTGCTAACGTTAAGAAAGAAGCATTGGACTATATCCAAAAGTCTAATTTATCATCAGATGTAAAAATATTGGCTTTAAATAACATTAATTCAGGGACTTTCACAACTTACACTGTTGCGGCTGGGAACGTTAAAAACTCAGTAATTTATAGGTGTGTAAAAGGTGTGTGTAATTAATTCGGAGATTTTAAATGTTTGATCCAAAAAGAAATAAAGTGGTCTTTTTTGAGTTTACTTTAGGTTACATGCATCATATGACGACAAGTTCTGAGCCATTTCCTCTAGGAAATTCAGCTATTTATTTACTAGATCAAGTTATATCCGGGTACTTAGTTGATATAAAAAAAGATGTTGATATTTATCTACCTACAATACATAGATGGCTTGATATAGCAATTGAAAAAAAAGAGATTTTTGGTCAAGGTGATAGTCTAACATTTTATCACTCTCAATTAATTAAGAACAAAGCATTAGCACTATGGTTGTCTAATACAGTTAATGCTGAGGAAGAGTGGGAAAAGTCTTTTCAATTTTGGTCAAAATTTGATGATCCAAATATTAATATTTATCCGAAAAGGTCCCTTAAAACAGATTTTTTAGATGATTTTATGCAATTGTGTGTGCAATGTGAGCAATATCAAGCAGGTATAGATCGTTTTGAGCAATATCATGGAAAAAAAGAAATCTCTATTAAGCGTAAATTAACACCTCGAGAGTATGGATATTTATTATGTCTAAATCATTTAGAACCGAAATATACTCCTTTAGAACTTGCTGAGTGTGGTGGCAAAATGCTCAGTCGATATATGGAGGAGCCATGGCTGCGTATGGGACTTTATAGTTATGCTGCTACTTGGCTCAAAATAGTCTATTGGGATCATAAAGTTACGACGAATGCATTTGATACAATTAAAAAAGCCTATGAATGTATGCCAAATACAGAACCACTTTAATTAAATAAGCATTCAAATTATGATTTTTTAACTAAGTAGAGTACAAAAATGAATAAAACGTTATTCGCTATATTTGCAACAACATTTCTTTTTACAGGATGTGCGTCTGTACCTGTTGCTAATCAGGAACTAACAGCATCAGCTAAACAATTTAAGCAACCTGAACAAGGTAAATCTGGATTATATATTTACCGTACTGGTGGGTTTGGTGGTGCACTTAAAAAAGATATCAAAATCAATGGTAACTGCATTGGTGAAACAGCACCAAATGTTTTCTTTCATGAGGAAGTTTCAGGCGATCAGGAGTATACCATTTCAACTGAATCAGAATTTTCACCTAATGACCTTAAACTTCAAGCCAAGAGCGGAGAGAATTATTATATTAAACAGTATATGAGACCTGGTCTGGTGGTCGCTGGAGCAGGGCTAAAATTGGTTGATAATGCAGAAGGTCAGAAAGCTATCCAGAAATTGAAACTGGCAGAAAAGGGTACTTGCAATAAATAAAATACTTCCATTTCATGATATCAAATTAATTGAAATTTTTAGATTTTTTATTTATAGACTTCTGAAAATATGGGCAGTTCATCATGATGATAAGCTGCTCCAATAATTTTTAACGAGTTCCCATCTTATTGATAATGGTAATAGGTACTGTATATCCTTGAGTCGCATTAGGTCTTGGTTCGAGGAACTCCTGAATTGGTTGATACGTAATAGGGTCCGCTCGCCATAACTCTACACCATTAACAAGTTCAGTCACAGGTTTTTTTGCTTCTAAATCATTAACCCAAAACACACAACCTTGTTGTTTATTTGGATTTAATTCATAGCCGACTTGGTAACTTTTATTTGGCTGAATATGTACTTTGACTAAATTTGTATAGTTAAATGCACCTCGACCACACCAAATTTGTAAATCATGTTCACCAGCTTGCAGAATTAAAGGCTCTTTGAGCTGATGGTAGCCATTCTCTACTTTCTTTTTATCTACTGCAAAGACAAAAGCAATCGTGTCTGCTAAATATTTACGATCATAGAGATCACCAATGATGGTTGCTGTTTGTGATGGTGCTTGAGGTGGAGAATAGTATTCAATAGCTGGTTTACTCTTGGGTGTACTAATACAACCAATGAAAATGATCGGTACACTTAGAATTGAGATTTTAAAAAATAGATGCATATTCAATCCCTTTATTTATTAATAATGACAGGCATATAAATTTGTTGAGGTTGATTTGCTACTGTATGAGCAAATTGCTTTTCTGTTATCACCTCACCCGTTGTTAAATCTTCAATCCAAAACTGAATGCCTTGTTTATGGCTGTTTTTATCCGCTTGATTGGTTTTGATTTGATATTTTTGCCCTGTTTGAGCAGTAAAATTGAGCTCACCTGAAGAAAATAATTGCTGAGCATCAGAGGTGAAGCGAACAGTTGTCTGTGTGGGTAGAATGGAATAGGTTTTATTCCAGTCTTTTGATTGGTTTAATGTGGCTTTGCCATTGATTTGATTAATATAAATACGGGCATTTACAAACTTAAATGGCGTACTTGTATTTTGAAAACCTTCAATTGTTGCGAGTTGTGCTGAATCAATATTTTGAGGTACTTGATAAAGTAATTCTTTAGGAATCTCTGCAAAGATTACGTGTGAATATAAAAGAGAAGCAAGCGATATTGTCTTAATTAATTTATTATTCATACAAAATTAAGCCTATAATGTTAGAAGCTATCTTTAGAATTTTACTAAAACTGTTCATTAGTAAGTATATAACAAATGACATTGGCTCAGCAGACTACATTTATATTCTTTTAAAGTAACTCATTCTGAATTGCTAAAACAGTACATAATTCTTTCCTAATGACATTTCTTGGAGTGCCTGAAAAAGTGATTCATTTGACGCGAGTGCATCTAAATCCACAGCCAAAACTTAACAATTGCTTTATCCTAGGCCTGTAATTTTTACTATTACAGACTTAAACCAGCTTTATTGAACAAACTTATTCTTAAAGTCTTCTTTAGCAATATAATTTTCGAATAAAGAAGCCTGCGCCAAAACTCTTTCGTACAACTAATTGGTCCTCATATAATCGTGCTTTAACAAATCGTGGAAATATGTCAATTTGGTTTGATACTAAGACTCCATACTATGCTTATTCGCAAGGAAAGCATGGACGAAATCAAACCTATTCCGATACAGCGATTCAATGCTTTTTGATGATCAAATCTCTATTCCGACTTTCTTTGCATATATTAACAGAGCTTTGCTTAAAGCCTCATTAGCTTATAAGGTTTGACTTGGACAGTCCCAAAGTTTTTCAATGTAAACTTCGCGTAAGGGGGGAATTATTACGAGTTTGAAAATTGATACGATATAGAAATAGTATCGAACTCTAATCAGCTAAGGTAAACAAGTCTTGGTTTTGAAATAGATAGATACAAAGAAATTATAATGAAGTAAAAATAGCAGTAAAAAAATTAAATATAAAATATTTTATATATTAAATATTTATACCTTAAATGTGGCTATAACCGCTTCCGCCAAATATCTTAAAGGGAATCAAATGAATAGTTTGATTCCCTTTTTCTTTGGCACAATTTTGGAACTATTCGAAATTGTAGCTGATGACTATTCAAGTCCATTGACGACGCTACGCAACATTTGGCTGCTATTGTATTGATCGCGATCTCAGCGAATAGCGACATCCAGAGCCATTCCAAAATGGACAAAATATTTTTCTATAGATTTTAGCTGCAGGCTTATTCACCTAAGAATCATATTGCTGAATAAGCCTTAGAGATAGGTTTGTGCAACAAAACCGTTTCTAAGCAAAATGCCGCTTTAAAAAGGGTATTACGCATTCTGAATATTGTTCAGGGAAATCTCGGTAAATATAAGTATGTTCTGCATCCGCGAAGATTTTAATTTCTACTTTTGTTACATGGTCGAGCCCTACTTTAAGCCGGTGGCCAAACTCGGGTGGGGTATAAATATCTTTTTCTCCATACATTAATAAGATGGGTGGTTGATATTTTACCTGTGTAGATTTTGCTAACGGATTGAGTTCCTGATTAAGCTTAGGTAGCAGTGTATTTGATACCTTGAGCATTGCATGAGCGACTGGATAATGTTTCCAAAACTCTGGTAATGTCGGAAATGCGCCTTCAAATACTGCAATTTTATATGGGTGTCCATCTTTTGCTAATGAGCATAGTCCCCAAGCTGCACCAAATGACGCACCAATTAAACCTACATTTAATTCGGGTGTTCGCTTTTGAGCATATATCCCTGCATGATATACATCATTGGGATAGTCAAATGAGAATCCTTCACTTTCTCCAAAACCATTAGCATCATAAATAAGTACGTTATAGCCATTTTTTAAAAATAGATCCGCATGTCCGTAACGGAGCCAAAATGCTTTAGCCGCTTTTCCCATTGGATGAGCAAGTACTAAAGTTGCTTTTGCCGCTGGTGCACTTTTCCAATAACCAGCGAGTGTTTGCTGGTCAGTTAAGGGAATAGTGACAGCCTCCCAGTCTTCTTTAGAAATAGCTTGAGGCCAAATCCAAGGTACTTCGAATCTTCCAAAAAATGGCTTTCGTAGAATTTGGTGAGCAATTTTTTTCATTTTGGTTATCCAATATTTTTCAAAGTTTATAATATCTAATAAAGTTCCTTTTTGGAACTTGTATTTCAAAATGTATTACTTATTGATTTTCTTTATGGAAATTGGGTATAGCTCATATTTTAATCATCTTAATGATACATCGGAAAAACATGACGAATACGTTGAAATCAAGAAATGGAATAGATCAATTATCATTTATTTTTTAATTACATATAGAGCTCAATACCCATAATTCGAGTTAATAAGCCAAATTACTGAAAAAAGATCCTGCAATAAAAAAATTGTCGTGTTTTAAAAGTCCAAGTAGTGTTTCTGGCATATTGTTGTTTTACCTTTATGCAGATTAATAAAGGCAAAATCATCATTTGCGGTGTGAACCAGTAAATTATGTTTTTGTTAGTGCTAATATCCGAGACTACAACCAGAATATACAATACGACAAGGTTGTAAATTTTCACTTAAACAAAACACTAATGCACCTTTTTTAGCCCCATCCTCTGAAAAATCAAGTAAAATTTTTGATTTTTGACCATCATTAATTGGATCAGCTATAGCAACACAGCGATTAGAATATGTTTTAGATACTTCACATTTTTGTCCGCCATCCTGTTGACACGCTTTTAATGCTTTTGTTTGTGCCTCATCTTTAGATTTAAAATTTCTTGTAAAACCAATTGGACGCCCTTTTAAGCCTTTACTTTTATCTTCTGCAATTGCACCCCATAATGTTTCAATCATAGGGTACAAAGTTGGATTTTGATTCGTATATCCACCACTTCCTCCACCTGGAATAGGTGCGCAACCTTGAGCACCTTGCCCACCTATTGGATAATAGCCTGAAGGACAATTCCCTTCAGCATGTACATTCTCAATAGTTAAATAAATGATAAGAATAAAGAAAATGGATAAATAAAAAAACTGATTATTTGTCAATGTCATTCATTAAACTCCTTTAAGATCATGGCTTAATAATAAGAAAAGCTATGAATTATTTTAAATAAATTCTTTATTCTAAAAACTAGCATTTTTTCAAAAACAAAGGAAATGATTCTTCGGAATACTATTATATTTTCGCAGTATTCTTTTCGCTTGATTCCAAAAATTTTCGATTCCATTAATATGATTTTTCCCATTTGCAAAGCGATTAGAACAATTAATTCTATGATGGCAGAACCCCGCATCATCTAGAGCATTGTAACTACGCCATTGATCAGTATAGACGATGCTATCAGGTGTTATTTTCTTTGCAATTACAGACATTAAGGTACTTGATTTAGTATCTCGAATAACAACGGTATAGGCCACGCCATTACGCTTTAATAATCCAAAAACTATCATTTTATTCGTGGCACCACGACAAGGCTTACCCTTAGAAGTGCAGCCAAAATAGCTTTCATCTAACTTAATCTCACCATCAAATATTTCGAGAGCTTTTATCTCTAAATAATAAGCAATAATTTTACGAATTTTAGTAATGAACAGCGTAGCCGAATTATGATGAATTTCTAATAAATCAGCAGCTGCTCTTGCAGTCAGATCGAGCACGAAAATACTCGAAATTTTAATTGAGTTTTCTTGTTTAATTTACAATTGGTTCGCTTTATTTTCATAGATTAGCACCTTGTTAATCTAGTATAGCTTCTAATTTTTTATACCCAACGAAATTTTAATAGGGAACTAAATTGCCTAAAACTAATTGATTGTATATAAAAAAAAAGTTGTTGCTCTCCTTATTTAAAGAGGAAAGAAAATATAAAAATAAAAGGTGTAAATATATTTAAAAGATAAATAATTTAATATGATAGGAACGCAAAATCACCCACTATGAATCAAGGTGGCTTAGTAAAGAATTTTGAAGCATTATCAGCCCTCCTTTTTTAAAGGAGGGTGTTTTATGAATTTTTATCCAATAATTTAGCTTAATTAACTGGCAATACTTACTAGTAGATACTTTCTTATCAGTTCAAGTTCACTACTATGGGGAGTTTAATTTCAAATCATTCAATACGCTGTATTTTACGAGGAGCTGTTTCTTTAATAAAGAAACTGATGACTACACCAATACTTGTACCGACTAAGCTCAAATAAAAAATATTTTGAATACCATAACGTTCTGCGACTATTCCCGATAGGACTGGCGCAATACCTCCACCAAATATTTCTCCAGCACCGACGACTAAGCCGATTGAAGATGCAACTAAACCCGCGGGCGCAGATTCTGCCGCAATCGGTCCAGAAAGAAGTGCAATCAATCCTAAACTGAAAAAAGACAAGATAAATAATAAACTGAATAGACCAAGTAACGAAGGTGCTGCATTTGAGAATAAAAGAATAAAGATGGTTGAGCCAATGAAACTTAAGATTGATGCTGCACGACGGCCAATCCAGTCAGAGAATGATGGGATCAAGAATTGTCCTAAAAAGCCACCAAAACCAATTGCAGATACAATGATTCCCATGTCCTGTACATTCAATTTAAGGTGATTCTCTAGATAAAGTGGTAGCATTGCACTGATGACAAATACACAAGACATTGTGCAAAATAATCCAATCATACTGAGTAAAATATTACGGTTTTTTAATACAGCAATCCAATTCACTTTTTCTTGATTCTGAGTTTGTTTCTCTAAAATAAGTAATTGTCCACCTTGCGTTTGTTCAGGTTCACGTAAAACAAAAAAGAGAAATACTGCAAGAATAAAACCAGGAATAGCCACGACCCAGAAAACTTCACGCCATGAAGGAAGAACAAGCATTAATTGCGTCGCAATAATGGGTCCTAATCCTAAACCAAATAAAGCAAATCCACTCTGTTGTAGTCCTTGTAACATTCCTCTACGTGATGGTTTTGCTGCTACAGCAGTTGCTGCAAAACTGGTCGGACAAAAGGCACCCTCTGAAACACCCATGAGCGCACGTATAAGAATCAAACTAGTTAGCCCCATGGCAGCACCAGAAAAGCCAGATGCGAGTGAGAAAACAACCAAAGAAAGAATGAGGATTTTACGATGACCAATTTTATCTGAAAGCCGACCAGCAAAGATTGCGAAAACACCCCAAGTAACACCTAGAGCACCAAAAATTAAACCGACATCTTGATAGTTTAAAGAAAGATCTTTCATGATGGACGGAAGAAGAGGGGCAATGATCCAGCGATCTAATCCGACTAAACCAAATCCGAGTGTGAGTAAAAGTACGATCTTCCATTCGTAAGACGTGTCCCATTGTTTTTGCATTTTGTATTCCTTGTCATTCGCGAAGTGTTTAACTCGCGATTCCTGCGAGTTGACAAAAAGTATAATTTGCTTTTTTGGACTTTTTTGTTCGATTAGACCGAACAGTCTTGTCGATAAAACGTCCATTGTTATCGACTGTGGTATGACTTAATTTTTAATTGTGTCATGAGGACGATTGAGGAAATAGGATGAATACATATACAACAAAATTCGGAAGTATAGATAATTTCGAAAAAGGTTCAATTGAAATGATTCAAGGCAAACCATCACATTATGTATTTTCTAATGTGTTTGAAGTTGCGAGTCTAGCGGAGCCTTATGAAAAAACGGTTGTAGGGATTAATCAAAAATATGTGATCGAATCAATTCGTGCAGAAGGTACTTCAGAGTGGTTCTGTTGTGCACACGATGAATTTGTCATTTCAATGGATTGTGAGGTTCGTGTTGAATTTTTAAAACTGGAACAAGCAATAGATACTTCAATCGAAGGGACTCAGGCTGCAGGTGATCAACCGAAAGGTAAACCCATGGGTTATGTGGTGCTAAAAAAAGGCCATCAAGCCATTCTGCCTGTAGGCACAGCCTATCGTTTCAATAGTCAAAAGCCAGCAACGCTGATTTTACACACAATTAAAGGACCACTTTCTGTCGAGAAATGGTCAGAAATTTGTTTGAAGTAATAGGAGATTAGGGATGAACTCTGCACAAAATACATTTGCAAGTGAGCAAGTTGAAATCATTGGGAAAAATGAAACTACAGGGTATATCACATTTAAACTTGGCAATTTCATGCTTAGTCGTGATGAGTATTTTGCCAAGATTACATGGACTGCAAAAGGGAGTGAGCACTCACACTTAATGTCTGTCGATGCATTTTTAAGAGCAGTTATGCGTGATGTTGCTTGGGGGTTCTTCTACGGTTGGGTCAACTTCGATCATGTGATTGGAACTCAAAATCACTACGGTAGCGTCGATATGTATGCTGGTACATTTAATGGTGTACTCAATGCTGCTGGTGTGGACTACGTTGAAAATTTTGAAACACCAAAAATCATGGCAACATTTAAAGCCATTTTACATGATTGGGTAAATGCAGACTTTGATCCATTTGCAGCACCGGAAGAAACTGGTAGCGCGTTCGGTCGAAAAAATGGTGAAAATATTGAAGCGATTGATCGTTATCGTATTGCAACCAAGCGCATGCCAGGTATGACAGGAGATTCGCCATTACGTGATGATTTACCAGTCAATCGCCAGTTTGCAGATGTAGATCAAGACGAGCCTTTAGTGCATTGTGAGCCTGGATTTGAAGGTGAACTCAGCGCATTTAATTTGTTTAAATATATGTCTCGTTCAGATGTGACGTGGAATCCGTCAGTGACTTCAGTTTGTAAGGCGAGCTTATTCTGTCCAACCACAGAAGAATATATTTTACCGATTTTCCATGGCAATGACCGTGTGGAATGGTTTATGCAAATTTCTGATGAAATTACATGGGATATTGCTGATAAAAATGATGGAAAACCTTTTGCACGTATTCTCATGAAAGCAGGTGATATCTGTGCAATGCCTGCCAATATTCGTCATCAAGGCTATTCAACAAAACGTTCGATGCTTTTAGTTTGGGAAAATGCAACACCTGATTTACCAGAAAAATATGCATCTGGTGAGTTACCACCTTATCCAGTGTCATTCTAAGCACATGTTCTCGGGCTAAGTTGAACTGTGAAGTAGATTTAGCCCTATTCAAAAGGTTTTTAAATATGAATACGCAATTACGTGTTGATGGGACAGTTGTACCTGAACAAAAGGTATTGGATCTGATGAAAGTAAATACACAACTTTTTATCAATGGTGAATTTGTTCCTGCCAAAAATGGTGGAACGATTGATGTACTCAATCCAGCAACAGGTGAAGTAATTACCAAAATTGCTGCAGCAGAAGCAGAAGATGTGGATGTTGCAGTGCAAGCCGCACAAAAAGCTTTTCCTGCATGGGCGGAAACACCAGCAGCAGAACGCGGTCGTTTATTATTGAGATTGGCTGATTTGATTGAAGAAAATTCAGAAGAATTGGCTCAGCTTGAATCTTTGGATACTGGGCATCCAATCAAGGATTCACGCCGTTTAGATGTACCGCGTACAGCAGCATGTTTCCGTTATTTTGGTGGTATTGCCGACAAGATTGAAGGCAATGTGATTCCCGTTGAACAAGGTTTTTTAAACTATACCACACGTGAGCCGATTGGCGTGGTTGGTCAAATTGTGCCATGGAACTTCCCACTGATGTTTACCAGTTGGAAACTTGGTCCAGCACTTGCAGCAGGTAATGTTGTGGTGATGAAGCCTTCAGAAATTACACCATTATCCACCCTTAAAATCGCTGAATTGATTAAAAAAGCCGGCTTTCCTGATGGGGTGGTGAATATTGTTCCTGGTTATGGTCATACCGCAGGTCAACGCTTAGCTGATCATCCTGATATTGGAAAAATCTCTTTTACAGGTTCAACACAAACAGGGCGCAGTATTGTCAATGCCTCTTCAGGCAACTTGAAACGTGTACAGCTTGAACTGGGTGGTAAAGGGGCAAATATTGTTTTTGAAGATGCCAATCTTGATGCCGCTGTAAATGGTGCGGCTTGGGCAATTTTCCATAATCAGGGACAAGCATGTATTGCGGGTTCGCGTTTGGTATTACATGAAGAAATTGCAGATCAATTTTTAGAGAAGTTCGTTGCTTTAGCACAATCTATTCGTTTAGGTGATCCTTTAGATCCGAATACAGAAATGGGGCCTTTAACATCAGAATTACATCGTGACAAAGTTTTGGCATACGCCAAAATTGCAGTGGAGCAAGGTGGGAAAATTTTGCTCGGTGGTACTGCGCCGCAAGATGTTCGTTTGAAAAATGGATATTTCGTCATGCCAACTATCGTTGAAGCAAAAGTAGATGATCGTGTTGCGCAAGAAGAAGTTTTCGGTCCTTTTGTTACTGTTATTCGTTTTAAGGATGATGCCGAAGCATTACAAATCGCCAATGGGACTGAATACGGCTTGGGAAGTGGTTTATGGACAAACAATCTACAACGTGCACATTTATTTGCTAAGAAAATCAAAGCTGGCATGTGCTGGATCAATAGCTATAAACGTGTCAATCCAGGTAGCCCATTTGGTGGTGTAGGCAAGTCAGGTTATGGGCGTGAAATGGGCTTTGAGGCGATCCATGACTATACCGAAGTTAAATCGGTATGGGTCAATGTTGATGCCATAATACCGCCGCACTTTCAACGAGGGGAATGAAATGCAAAATTTTCATTATAAAGCACTCCCAATCAATGTTTATTTTGGAAATGCAGAATCGCAAAAGACCAAAAGTATTTTAGTGGACAATGGCTTTTCTTCAGTTCTGGTGATTACAACACCAGAACAAGAAGAAACAGGCTTAATGATGGCAAAGCAGTTGGGTGAATTGGCTGTGGGTGTTTACCCACATGCAGTGATGCATGTTCCAACCGGTGTTGCTGATGAAGCGATTCAGTTTGCAACCAAAAAGAATATTGACTGTTGTTTGGCTTTGGGTGGTGGTTCGACGATTGGACTTGCTAAGGCGATCGCATTAAAAACTGGAATTCCAATTGTCGCTATTCCAACGACTTATGCAGGTAGTGAGATGACCACAGTCTATGGTTTGACTGAAAATAATCTCAAAAAAACAGGCAAAGATATCAAAGTACTTCCTAAAGTCGTGATTTATGACCCTGAATTAAGTCTGACTTTACCTGCTGGTATTTCCGCAAGTTCAGGAATGAATGCAATGGCACATGCGGTTGAGGCACTGTATGCACAGGATAAAAATCCGATTATTAGCATGATGGCAATTGAGTCGATTAAGTCACTTAGTCAGGCTTTGCCAAAAATTGTGAAAAACTCACAAGATATCGAAGCGCGTAAGCAAGCCACTTATGGTGCTTGGCTTGCTGGGATTTGTTTGGGTTCAGTTGGCATGGCAATTCATCACAAACTTTGTCATACCTTGGGTGGAACTTATAATCTACCCCATGCACAGGCACATGCTATTACTTTGGCATATTCAGCACATTATAACCGCAATGCAGATATCCAAGCGATGGATCAACTTGCTCAGGCACTCGGTGGGCAAAGTCATGAACAAGTTGGACAACTGATTTATAAACTTAATCAACAACTGGGTATTCCATTGGCTTTAAAAGATATTGGGTTACCAGAAGACGGTCCAAGCGAAGTGGCTCGCATTACCTGTGAAAGTCCATATTACAATCCGAGAAGTTATGAAAGAGATGAATTGGAAACACTTCTTCAACGGGCTTATCTCGGTTTAGAGCCGAGATAATTTGCTTGATCAAAATGGAGTTTTGATATGCATGACGTCACGATGAGTGCAATAAATAGTTTTGAACAGATTCAAAATCCACGTTCTAAAATGTTAATCCAAAAATTAGTTAAAGCGATTCATCATTATATCAATGAGGTGGAATTAACCCAATCAGAGTGGGAAGTGGCAATAAATTTCTTGACGCGAACAGGGCAACTTTGTCATGACCAGCGTCAAGAATATATTTTACTTTCAGATGTACTTGGCGTATCTATGTTGGTGGATGAAATTAACCATAGTAAAAATCTAGCACAAACACCGAGTACTGTTTTTGGTCCATTTTTTATTGCCAATATGCCGATCCGTAACTATGCAGAAAGTATTAGTGAGGAAAATATTGGTGATGAAATTCCTCTGTTGGTTAAAGGGAAAATTTTAAATCAGCAGGGTGAAGCAATCGTGGGTGCCAAAATAGAAGTATGGCAAACAGCAGAAAATGGCATGTATTCGGGGCAAGATCCTCTGCAAGCAATCTCCAACTTACGTGGTGCATTTATCAGTCAGATGCAGGGTGAATATGCATTTAAATCTATTTTACCAGTCAGTTATCAGATTCCTTCTGATGGAACAGTAGGTGAACTTTTAAATTATTCCAAACGTCATTTTTGGCGGCCTGCACATATACATTTCATGATCACAGCTGAAGGGTATCAACCTTTGGTCACTCACTTATTTATTCAGGATGATGAATATTTGAATGCTGATGCCGTATTTGGCGTCAAAGATCGGTTAATTGTTGGTTTTCAGCAACAGTGTTCCAGCGTGGAAGATCAGACTCAATTTACCTTCAATCAAAACTATAACTTAATCGAATATGACTTTGTTCTCAGTCAAGGGGAATGATGATGTCGACACGAATCAAGCTTTGTGAGGTCGATGATTTTTCAGATCAACAGGTCTTAAAAGTCAATCATCCGTTAAAAGTAGACAAAAGCATTGTGATTATTCGCAAAGATGGGAAGTTTTACAGTTATGAAAATGTTTGCCCTCATTTTTTAGTACAGCTTGATTATCGTTCAGGGCAATTTTCAATTTACCAAAATCAAGTGATCATGTGCGCACACCATTCAGCACTTTTTGATATAGAAACAGGTTTATGTATCGATGGACCATGTAAAGGTCAAAGTTTAATTAAAGTTGAAAATGAGCAAATTAATCAAGATATCTATTTTAAATAATTGTTCTGAATTCGTGAACACTGAAGTTGATCAAAGATGATTTTTTAAGCGATGGAACTAGATTAATTTAGACATGTTTAGGATGACATTTATTTTAACTAAATTAAGGAAAATTCAATGTTTATGAAGAAACTTATACTCGCATTATTTATACCGACAATACTTGTTTCGTCTTTAGCGTTTGCAGCTGACACTAAAAAGCCCAATGTTTTAGTGATTGTGGCTGACGATCTTGGGTTTTCTGATACAGAACCTTTTGGTGGTGAGATTTCTACCCCGAATATTAAAAAATTGGCTAAAGAAGGTGCTATTTTAACTAATTTTCATACGGGTCCTACTTGCTCAGTGACACGTTCAATGTTGTTGACAGGTAACGATAGTCACCAAGCTGGCTTTGGTACGATGGCAGAATATTTACAACCAGAACAGAAAGGTAAATCAGGTTATGAAGGTCGTTTGAATAATCGTGTTATTACCCTAGCTGAAATTTTAAAAACGCAGGGATATGTATCATTCGTTACAGGTAAATGGCATTTGGGTGCAACGGAAGATAGCCATGCAAAAGCGCGTGGCTTCGATCGCTCATTTACACTCATGCCAGGAGGTGCTGCACATATGGATGCTAGCCAAATGTTCCCTGGAAATTATAAAGCACGATATTTTGAAGATGGTCAGGAGGCAACTTTACCAAAAGAATTTTATTCAAGTGACTTCTTTACCAGTAAAATGATTTCCTATATGGAAAATGACCGTAAAAAAGGTCAACCATTCTTTGGATATTTGGCTTTTACTGCACCACACTGGCCTTTACAAGCACCAGATCAATATTTAAAGAAATATGATGGATACTACAAAGATGGCTATGAAAAAATTCGTCAAACACGCTTAGAGCGTATGATCAAATTAGGCATTATGCCAAAAGGAACCAAGGTTAATAACCCGTTGGCAGATGCATTCCCAGCTTGGGATAAGTTAACCGAGGTACAGAAAAAAGATCAAGTGAAGACCATGCAAATTTATGCAGCGATGATTGATAACATGGATCACAATATTGGTCGTGTGATTGATTATCTCAAACGTAGTGGTGAACTTGATAATACTTTGATTTTATTTATGTCTGATAATGGTGCAGAGTCTGCCACACCAGAATCATTAGGCACCACTGAAGACAAAAATGGTATTCGTGAATGGGTAGATACCACATTTGATAACAGCCCAGAAAATATGGGTAAAAAAGGTTCTTATGTAACACTTGGGCCTCAATGGGCGCAGGTTGCATCAACGCCACTGCCTTATTTCAAAAGTATTTTGTCAAATGGTGGAATTCATGTTCCAGCCATTATTCGCTATCCAAGCGAAATTAAATCTGGACAGATTCAACCTGAAACGATTCATGTGATCGACTTTGTCCCAACAATACTTGAGCTGACAGGTGCTCAAAGACCTGAAAGTTATAAAGGTAACCCATTATTAAAAATGGAAGGTCGTTCATTCTTATCTGCATTTAAGGGAAGAGCATTACCAGAACGTGCATTAGGGTGGGAATTTAATACACGCAGAGCTTTGTATAAGGGCGATTGGGCTGTTCAATATCAAGCACCACCTTATGGCACTGGTGAATGGGAACTTTATAATCGAAAAATTGATCCATCATTCTTGAAGAATTTGTCATCTCAAAATCCAACAAAATTGCAAGAGTTAGCAAAAGATTGGGCGGATTACGCACAGCGTGTTGGTGTGGTGGAGGCTCCTGTTCGTTATAAATATGGTCAAATGAACTGCTTCTACGATAAGTGTATTCAACCTGAGTTCTTAAAAAAATTATCTAAGCAATAACCCATATAGAAACCAAAAGTAGTTTTTTATTGAATCAAGGTACGAGCTTATCAATGTTGATTGATCATCTACTGGTGATGAGCTCATCTTGTATTCACTAGAAAATATCATTTTGCTGGTTGTCTAAGAGATGTTGGCATGAAGAGTTTTCATAGTGTAGTGCTGTTGGGGAGTATTTTTCTAGCAGCCTGTGGTGCTCCTCCAAAGCAGGAACACGTAAAAACTTCACCGAAGTTAGGAAGTTTAGCTCAATGTAAACAATATTTGGGACTTCCTCATGATTGGCGAAAAGACCCTCAGGCAGGTATGGTCAAAATTCATGGTGGAACGTTCAATATTGGGAACAATAAAAGCTACCCAGAAGAGCAAGCACTTTATAAAAGTGAGCGTACAGTCAGTGACTTCTGGATCGATGCGACAGAAGTTACGAATGCACAGTTTCAAAGTTTTGTAAACGAAACAGGTTATGTGACTGAAGCGGAAAAGCAGGGTGAAGCAGTTGTATTTTATCAACCGACACAGCCAGTATCAGAATTGGCATGGTGGAGTTTAGTCAAAGGAGCAAGCTGGAAGCAGCCTTGGGGAGAAAATGTCGAACGGAAAACTCAGGCAAATGAACCTGTCCGGATGATTACACTGAAAGATGCGTTAGCTTATGCAAACTGGTTAGGTCGAGATTTACCAACTGAAGAGCAATGGGAATATGCAGCTAAAGGTTTTAGTAAAATAAATGAAACTCATGCCAATAGCGAACATGTTGATGCGAATATTTGGCAAGGAGAGTTTCCATATCAAAATGAAAATAAAGACGGTTTTACTGATGTTGCACCTGTAGGATGTTTCAAAGCCAATGGTTTTGGTTTATTCGACATGATTGGAAATGTTTGGGAATACACAAATAGTCCATTTAAAGGGACGCATGATGATCACATGGGCATGCAACAACTTAATACGAATCAAGCCCAAACATTTAATCGTTACACCATCAAAGGAGGATCATTCCTTTGTGCAGTGAACTATTGTCAGCGATATCGAGCTTCAGCCAGACACCCGCAAGAAATTGATTTAGGTATAAGTCATGTGGGATTTAGAACGGTAAAAAACATACTATAAATTAATGGATTAATGATGAAAAAAACACTTTATATTGTGCCATTGGCTTGTGCCATGGCTGCAACGGGTAACTATGTCTTTGCAAAAGATGTCAATATTGATGTAACCCTGAAAAACTTATACGCAAATCGTGATCCTGATGAACAGACTAAACCAATTACTGGAAGCTGGAGTCAAAGTGTTATTGCACTTGGAAATACTCAATATGCATTATCAGATGACACAAAGTTGCTTTTTACTGGATCGGTACAATATGCGAGACGTTTGAGCGAAGATAAGCATTTAAATGACATGATTTTACCTTTTGATGTAAATACACAAAAACAGGCTTCAAGCTATAATAAAGTAGCTGGGTCAATGGGTGTACAGCATAAAAATCACAAAGTCACTTGGGGAGAACAATGGGTAGATACGCCACTGGCGACTACAGATTATAGTCGGCAACTGATCACTATTTATCAAGGTCTATTATATTCTGGTCAATTGAATGAACAGTTAAATGTGGATATTGGCTATTTAGATAAATATTCACCACGAAATGAAGAAGATTTTAGAAAAATTTCTGTCAACAAAAAAGAATCTGATGGATTGGCTTATATTGATTTAAAGCACAAAGCTTTCGATAATAAATTACAGACTCAGATTTTTGTGAGTGAATTAGATGACTTATATAATCAATACTCTATAGGACTGAACTATAAAAATAGTATTGAACAATTTAGATTCAATACTAAATTTAGATATTATTATACAGAAGAAACAGGTGTTGAACTGCTTGGTGATATTGATAACCAATATATTGGGCTACTTCACGAGATTAGTTACGGGCCAAATACTATTGGTTTGGGCATCCAAAAAATTGAAGGAGATAGTAATTTTCCAATGTTAGATGGTGCCGTTCCTGTCCTCAGTTATATTAACTGGACACAAGGTACATTCAATAAGGCAAATGAACTTTCATATCATGTTACCTTTAATCATGATGCAAGTTGGGCATTACCAGGTTTAAATCTTTTACTCCGTTATGTAGAAGGCCAAAACTATATGATCAATGGTCAAAAAGGATTTGATGAAAGTGAATTTGATATCATTATGAATTATCGTATGAATGAAGGACGATTTAAAGGACTTGGTTTTCAGTGGCTAAACTTAAATTATAAAAATGATCTTAAAGGTGATTACATTGAGAATAGATTCTTTACCACTTATACGATGAATTTTTAAAGATTTTAGAATCAAGAGGGGATTTTTCCCCCTTTGATTTATTTTATAGGCGTCGGTTGATAAGCAAAAAGAACAACACTATCTTTGGTTTTTTTCCATATCGACAGTGTGCGATTTTTTAATTTAACAGGTTTACCTTGTAAAAGCAGTTCAGCTTCAAATATTGCAAAAGTTAAAAGGTTATCTGAAAACTCGACAATATTTTCAATATTATAATCAATTGTTTTATAAATATAATACTGACTTTCTAATTTTTGCATATAGCTAGAAAGATGATCTATTTTAGCACTACTATGCACATAGATCAGTTCTGGATCACATAAGCTTTCAAATTTTTTATAATCTTTTTGTGTTAAGGCTTGAAAGCGTTCTTTCTCAGCCATTTTTACAAGGCGAATATAATCCATAAAATAAAATCCGAGGTTTAAATCATTTATTCTATTTCAAATTGGAGGAGGAATTTGTTTCTAAAATGGAAACAATCAGTTTGTATAATTAAAAGAATAGACAATTTCTTTATTCAATATAATAAATATAAGCCTATAAATGATAAGTAAGTCCTATGATAGACAAAAGTGTGGCATCCTTAGCCGAGATGCTCTCTCAAATCCAAGATAGATCGACCATTATGATTGGTGGCTTTGGAACAGCAGGACAACCCGCAGAGCTGATCGATGGGCTGATTGAACTTGGCGTTAAAGATCTGGTGATTGTCAATAACAATGCAGGCAATGGCGATTATGGTCTGGCTAAACTGCTTAAATCAGGTGCAGTCCGTAAAATCATTTGTTCTTTCCCACGTCAGTCGGACTCTTGGGTATTTGATGAACTCTACCATGCGGGCAAGATCGAACTTGAACTGGTTCCACAAGGTAATCTCGCGTGTCGTATTCAAGCTGCAGGAATGGGTTTAGGTGCAGTGTTTACCCCAACAGGTTTTGGCACCTTATTGGCAGACGGCAAAGAAACTCGTCATATCGATGGCAAAGACTACGTGCTTGAATATCCGATTAAAGCAGACTTTGCACTGATTAAAGCACATCAAGGCGACCGTTGGGGCAACTTGGTTTATAACAAATCAGCACGTAACTTTGGTCCAATCATGGCGATGGCTGCAGATGTCACCATTGCACAGGTTTCAGAGGTGGTTGAATTAGGTCAACTCGATCCTGAGCATATTATTACCCCAGGGATTTTTGTTCAGCATGTGGTTGCAGTTGATGCAGCCAATGGTAATGGAGAATAACAATGAGCTACCAAAAACTAAGCCGTGACCAAATTGCTGAACGTGTTGCCCAAGATATTCCCGATGGTGCTTATGTCAATTTAGGCATTGGTTTACCAACCAAGATTTCAAAATATCTGCCAACAGACAAAGATGTATTTCTACATTCTGAAAATGGTTTATTGGCTTTTGGTCCTCCACCCGCCAAAGGTGAAGAAGATCCTGAGTTGATTAATGCAGGCAAAGAATATGTGACTATGCTAACGGGTGGTTCGTTTTTCCATCACGGTGATTCCTTTGCCATGATGCGTGGTGGACATTTGGATATTGCTGTATTGGGTGCATTCCAAGTGGCGGCTAATGGTGATCTTGCCAATTGGCATACCGGTGCGCCAGATGCGATTCCTGCGGTGGGTGGTGCAATGGATTTGGCTGTAGGGGCCAAGAAAGTCTTTATCACCACCGATCATGTGACTAAGCAAGGTGAACCTAAGATTGTTGAAGAACTGAGCTATCCAGTAACAGGCAAACATTGTGTTGATCGTATTTATACCGACTTATGCGTGATTGATGTGACTACAGATGGCTTAAAAGTGCTTGAAAAAGTTGCAGGTCTGAGCTTTGAAGAATTACAGGCTTTGACGGGTGCTCAATTGATTGATGCGACACAGGGATAATAAATCCCTGAAGAATTACAGGCTTTGACGGGTGCTCAATTGATTGATGCGACACAGGGATAATAAATCCCTCCCTTGCGGAATGATTAAATCTCTCCTAACCCCTCTTTATGAAAGAGGGGAACTTCTTCTTTTACAAAGAGGTGAGCTACGGTTGTAGCAGCGCAAGTGAGATTATTTAAGGATATAAACAACATGAAAAACGCTTACATCATAGATGCCATCCGTACTCCATTTGGTCGTTATGCCGGTGGTCTTGCGCCAGTCCGTGCAGATGATCTTGGTGCTATTCCAATTCAAGCATTGATACAACGTAATCCAACAGTAGATTGGCAGCAAGTCGATGATGTGATCTATGGCTGTGCCAATCAGGCCGGTGAAGACAATCGTAATGTCGGGCGTATGTCAGCATTATTGGCTGGTGTGCCCTATCAAGTGCCAGCAACCACTGTGAACCGTCTATGTGGTTCATCACTGGATGCGATTGCCATGGCAGCTCGTGCCATTAAAGCCAATGAAGCAGATTTAATCATTGCCGGTGGCGTAGAAAGCATGAGCCGTGCGCCCTATGTGATGGGTAAGTCGGACAGTGCTTTTGGACGTAGTCAAAAGATCGAAGACACCACCATGGGCTGGCGCTTTATCAACCCAAAACTCAAAGAATTGTATGGTGTGGACAGCATGCCGCAAACCGCTGAAAACGTGGCAGAGCAATTCAATATTAACCGTGCGGATCAAGATCAGTTTGCGCTGAATAGCCAACAACGTACCGCAGCAGCACAAGCTCAAGGCTTTTTCCAAAATGAGATTGTGCCTGTCACTATTCCACAGCGTAAAGGTGATGCTGTGCTTGTGGATACCGATGAACATCCACGTGCATCAACCACTTTAGCTGCACTGACAAAACTTAAAGGTGTGGTCAAAGCTGATGGTACGGTCACGGCGGGAAATGCGTCTGGGATTAATGATGGTGCAGCAGCCTTATTAATTGCTTCAGACGAAGCTGTAGAAAAATACCAATTAAAACCACGTGGCAAAATTATTGCAGCAACCACGGTGGGTGTTGAACCAAGAATTATGGGCTTTGCGCCAGCGCCTGCGATTAAGAAACTGCTTAAACAAGCCGATCTTAGCTTAGCGCAAATGGATGTGATTGAGCTGAATGAAGCTTTTGCCGCCCAAGCTTTGGCCGTAACCCGTGATTTAGGTTTGGCAGATGATGATGCACGTGTCAATCCCAATGGTGGGGCGATTGCTTTAGGTCATCCTTTGGGTGCATCAGGTGCCAGACTGGTGACCACTGCCTTAAATCAACTTGAACAAATCAAGGGTGAATATGCCTTATGTTCAATGTGTATTGGGGTAGGGCAAGGTATTGCCTTGATTATTCAAATAACTTAACTTTATCAGATAAGTGATTATGTTGTATTAATTCAATATCCCAATCAGGAATTGTATCTAGACGAGCAATTAAAAAGTCTAAAAGTTTACGAATTTTTGAAAGATTTTTTGAATTCGCAGGAAAGACGGCTCGTAAGCTATAATTTAATAATGGAAAGTCAGATAGGATGGCGGTAAGTTGGTTGTTCATTAAGTATTTATGGGCAACTAACGTAGGTAGACATACTATCCCCCCTTCACTTAACGCAAAATCACGCAATAAATGAACTGATGAAGATACGATCTGTATATTTATTTCCATCTCTTTAAATTCATTATCATTTAAATATTGAATTCTATTTCGAGTAGGGTAGCCAGAGTAATATCCAATTTGAATTTCTTTTAACTGTTCAGGAACTAGAATATGTTTAATATTCTGGAGATACTTAGGCGAGCAACATAAGACACGATTGACATTAAATAGTTTACGTTCAATTAAGCTTTCACCTGTTGGAGGAAACATTTGAAAAACAATGTCAAAACCTTCTGCAATAGGATCAATAATTCGATCATTGACGACAATATCGATATCTAGATCAGGGTACTCTTTTAAAAAAGTAGCTAAAAAATGACCAAAATAATCTATGGCAAAACCAGGTGCCATATGGATTCTCAGACGACCTTGCATTTTTGAAGTAGCATGTGCCATTTCATCAGCTAGTATTTCAAAACTTTTTATAAGCGATGCGCACTCCCTATAATATTTTTCACCAATATCTGAAAGCCTTACGGAGCGGGTGCTACGGTGAAAAAGTGGCGCTTTAATAAAATTTTCTAGTTGTTGAATTCGATTGCTAATTACTGATCGAGTTACTCCTAATTGTTCTGCAGCTTTAATAAAGCTGCCACTCTCAGCTACTCTTACAAATGCTTCCATGCATTGTAATTTATCCATTTCAGCGTTCCTCTAATAATTTCTTAATTTTGCTGGTAAAATTAAAATTTCTTAATTCCATAATAGCATTTGTTAGACTAAAATTTAGTTTGGAGTTTATTTACAAGTATAGGCGAAATCAGCAATATAATTTTAAGATGAACAAGCCTGTACCAAAAAAGCTATCTCACAATTAATTAATCTTCTTACAACCACGCTTTTGATCAATCGCAGACATCTCTCGAACTGGTTGGACTCAAACAACCTATGATATACCGGATCAAAAGATAAACACACAAAATCAAAACTACTTAGACAAAGATTAATATTTAAAGTTTTATCAATTTTTTGAGACGATGGTAAAGCCTCATACCCCGATATAACTCTCACTTGCAATGGGAGCTTTAGAAAATATGCTGAAAGTTGTTTATATATAGCCGAAATTGATAAAATGAATTTGGTTGAGCGCTTAAATTATTTTGTGTAAGTTACCTTTTTATAAAGGATTAGTGGACGTGATAGCTATTTTAAATTATCTAAATTATCTAAATTAGGCTCAAGATTACCTTTCAATTGAGTCTTAATCTTGTAATTTCATACAGTTTCCTCTGTAGCATAATTTTTAAGTTAGAAATGACAATAACCATAATTGTATGTTTTCAATAATTTTAAGTTGTTATATGAGCATTTTGGTGAAAATTTGTTTAAATCAAAGCAACTATTAGTAGACTAAAATAATATAAGTATCTGATTAGTATTGAATAATAAATATGGCATTGAGTTTGCAGAAAGCAGATCATTTTCTAGGAAATGCATATGAATATACTCACACCATCTATCTTGAAATCTTCAATATTTGTTCTGAGTGCTCTAACTAGTGCCATCGCAATTGCAAATGAAACACCACAAAAAAGTAATGAGGATATTGATGCTGTTACTTTAGCGTCAGTGGTCGTAACGGGAAGTCGCCGAGCTGTTAAAAGCCCGTTGGATACACCAGCACCTGTCGATATTTTGTCTGAAGAACAGTTGAAAAATACTGGAACGTCTGATTTATCTAAAGCACTAACAATTTTAGCACCGTCATTTACATTCCCTTTAGAACCAGCGGGTGCATTTGCTGCGCAAATACCAGCAGGAGCATCATTACGCGGTTTAGCCTCTGATCAGGTTTTAGTCTTGATTAATGGTAAGCGTCGCCATACAGGTGCAATATTTACTCGACAAAATTTAGCGAATGGTCGTGGTGCGGCATCTGTAGATTTAAGTTTAATTCCATTAAATGCAATTAAACGAGTTGAAATTTTGAGAGATGGTGCTGCTGCGCAGTATGGTTCAGATGCAATAGCAGGTGTGATTAATATCATACTCAAAGATGATGATGACCATGGTGCAGCCTCTTATCGTTTTGGGCAGTTTTCATCAGGTGAAGGCGAACAACATAAGTTATCATTATGGAAAGGATTTTCTTTGCCGAATGATGGAAGCTTAACCTTCGCCATTGAATATGGCAGTCAAGATTATGCCAATAATACCAACCCAGATAACCGTAGATTCTATCCACAAAGTTATCCTAATGCGGAATATTTAGAAGCAAACTCACCATATCGTAATTGGCGTTTTGGTTCACCAAAGGTAAATGACCAAGTCAATTCAGTGTTAAATGGCGAATTACCACTTACCGATACGATTAAATTGTATGGTTTTGCAACTTATGGTTATAAAGAAAGCGTTGGGCAAAACTTTTATCAGCCACCTTCAACCAATACAACTTTAAATCAAAACCCATATTATTTAGCACGTTATCCACATGGAAGAATCACGACATCAGTATATTCATTGTATGACCATGCAATTACAGCAGGGTTGAAAGACAATGATTTTCTGGATGGAAAATTAGATTTCTCAGTGAATTATGGTCGTAATAAAGCAGCTCAACTTTACACTAATGGGATAAATCCAAGTTACGGTTATGACTCTCCATCTGAGTATAAAGTTGGCGAAAATATTAATGAACAAAGTAATGTGAACTTGGATTATCAAAAACAAATTGCTTTAACATTTTTAAATGAGCCAATCACTTTTGCAACAGGTATAGCCTACCGTAAAGAACAATACCAACAAATTGCAGGTGACCGAATTTCCTATACACGTGGTCCATACTTTAATCCTAGTCCAGTCATTGGCGTGGGTGTACCAGAGATTTATTCAGGTATTACTGACCAAGATGAACGTAAGATATCAAGAAATGTATTTGGTGGATATGTTGATGTAGAAGCAAAAATCCTTCCTAAATTAATTGCTGGGGCAGCTTTTAGAGCTGAAAATTATTCAGATTTTGGTAGTACTGCCAATGGGAAGTTGTCTTTAAAATATGATATTGACCCTAAAATTGCTGTGCGTAGTACTTATAGTACAGGTTATCGTGCACCCTCAATTACTCAGTTGGGTTTTTCTGCGTATAGTCGTCAAACTGTTTTACAAGCAAATGGTGAATATCAAGACGTTTCACAACGAACATTATTGCCTGGAAGTGAAGCCGCTTTACTTTTAGGTGGTAAGGCTTTAGACCCAGAAAAGTCAAAAAATGCGTCTATTGGATTTGTGTTTAAACCCACACAAAATTTATCTGCGACTTTAGATCTATATCAAATTGATATAAAAGACAGAATTTTATTATCAGATAATATTACTGGAGATGTAATTAAAAATGCCTTTGCAGGTACCCCTTATGTCGAGATTAATAATGTCGCATTTTTTAATAACTTATTGGATACCCGAACTCGTGGTTTAGAAATTACTTCAAATTATCTGATGGATTTGGAGAAATATGGCAAGTTAAAGCTGAATTTAGGCTTTAGTACAAATCAAAACAAAATTACCAAGACACGTAATGCAATTACAGCCAAAGGTGAAATAATTCCATTTGAATCAATTGCGGGGCGTAGTACGCAAGGAATTATTGAATCAGCATCACCTAAAAATAAGCTCACTTTAGGCGCAGATTGGCGTATTCACAATTGGGATGTGACAGCACAACTTCGTCGTTATGGCGAATGGAGCACAGTTGATAGCACACGTCCAGCATTTGACCAAAATTTCTCAGAGCAATGGGTTGCAGATTTAAATATTGGTTTTAAACCAGATGTTTTAAAAGGTTTACGTTTAGATATCGGTGCTTATAACTTATTCAACTCATTTCCAGATCATGTAAAAAATACCAGTGTTGGTGGGGTAGTGAAGTATAGTTTTAATGCTCCTGAAGGGGGAAATGGAACATTCTTGTATAGCAAATTAACCTATGATTTCTAAGGAGATGTTCAATGAAAATGCGTATTTTAAATGCTGTTTTAGCATTGAGTTTACTTGTTTCACCTTTAACACAGGCAAAAACGTACCCAGAGAACTTGGTTGGGGATAGTTATTTATCCGATTTTTATGAGTGGAATCAAGAAATTCCTAAAGTATCAGGTACTTTACTTAAAATAGAGGATTTAACCCCCTCTTATATTGGTCAATCAAAAGCATCAGCTCAATATCGAATTTTATATTCATCGACTAGTGGTATAGATTCGAGTAAAGCATCTATTGTTTCGGGGGCATTATTCATTCCTCAAGGGACGCCACCCAAAGGTGGATGGCCACTTTTAGTTTGGGGCCATGGAACTGTTGGTTTAGCTGATACATGTGCACCTTCTTGGGCAGGTCGTTTATATATCGGTGTTGAACATTTAGACAAATGGCTTGACGAAGGGTTTGCAGTGGTTGCAACAGATTATGAAGGCTTAGGAACGCAAGGCGCACATTGGCTAATTAACAATCCAATGTTAGCCTATAACATGCTCGATAGTGCTACGGCAGTAATTCAAGCAAACTTAAAAATTGCGAATAAAGTGATTTTGTCAGGAGAATCACAAGGTGGGGCAGGTGCATTTGCTGCAGCTGCATATGCACCACAATATGCGCCAAAGCTCAATATTAAAGGTACGGTTGCAACGGGGGTTATTTATCGAGATCGAAATGCAAATAAACAAGAGATCATTCGTTCTAATCCACATGAAGTTGTTACAGCAATTGCTTTACCGATGTATAGCTTCATCGCAGCACAAAGTTATAATCCAAAGTTGAAAACAGAGGATGTCTTTACTGAAAAAGCGTTGCCTTTCGTGGAGCGAGCAAGAAATACATGTATTATCACTTTACAACGTGATGTGACGAGTGCAGGTCTGACTTTTGCCAATGTATTAAAGGAAAAACCAAACGAGACTTATACTAAAACTATTGAAGAAATGCAGGAAAAATTTGGCTATTTTCCAACATTAAAAATTAACCATCCTGTATTTATTGCTACAGGTGCAAATGACAAAACACCCGATGTGAGGGGGCAGCTTAAATTAATGAAAGACAGTTGTCAGGCTGGTACAATTATTGAAGGGCATATTTATGCAGGCTATGGGCATAGTGATGCTGTGCCTATCTCCATGAAAGATGCTGTTCCTTTTGCAAAAAAAGTTTTAGCAGATCAGAAGATTAAGCCGATTTGTCAGCCTATTCTGGAGTAATTTTTGAATCAATATATGCTTTTTTAAAAAGCGTGACTTGTTCATAAAGGAAATAGTATTTAGCTCTTAAATGCTATTTTTTTGTTGATTTATTGTATTTAATTTTCATCTAACTAGTAATTAATGTTTTGATTAAAATGTATAATAATAGTACATTTAGAGAAAATGAACTAAAGAAAAACACTAGCTGGAGCTACTCTTAGTTGTTTGATGGAAGCACCAAAATTAGATCTAAAAATAAATAAATTTATTGCTTTAATAATTTGTTTTTTAATAATAATTTGGTGTTTGTTGTATGGATATTATTTATAATGTTTTTATTGTTAATTATTGAGCGAGAGAATTTAACTAAAGAAGCAAAGTTTATGCTGTTTTTTGATATATCTGCTGGTGTTCGTTTACTTTTATATAAATCTAAGAGAAAAAATATACTTAGCTAAACTGTATTGAATTTAATCTGATGTATACTGAAATTTTTTAAAAGAAAATTTAGCTTTTAGAAAGTATAAGATTTAGAAATGAGAAACTTAAAACGTATTTATCCAAAAAGTATGATTTTTTAATTGCTAAGGATGTAATTAAAATGACTAAGACTCTAAAGCTTTCTATGAAGACTACTTAGGAGTTTATATTGAGTTTAATTACGAGAATAATTATTTTAGCCAGATATAAAAGGTGTGAGGTCTAATCTTGTGAATAAAATAATGTCTAGCCCTAAGAAAGATGCATTGTCTAAGAGTTGTTTAAGAGATTTTTCAGTACATTTTAGACGGCCTTATGAAATTGGAAGACCAGTAGATGAATATAATGGTGAATTTGGTTTTGATTGGGTTCGAGATGAATATATATACCCTATTTTGACAATAAAAAAAATAAAAGACCCTGTTATTTATGCATATAGTCATGATTTTACATTTTCATTATTGAAAGATAACTATGTTCGAAGTGTAAATAAAGAAATTAGTTATCCTAACTATTTTCCCTCTTGGTTATCAATTTTTGCTTCTGGTTGTAAAGGTGTTTTGGGTAGTGAAGAAATAAATGCTCAAGGTGCAGTTCTTGATTTAGAAATACATCAAGATGTAATTGATGCATATTACCAAGATAAACTTACAGTCAATGGTACAGTTCTGATCTTTGAAGCATCTAATACCTCAATAAAAATTTCAACATTTAATAATAATCAACAGACAGATTATATTGAAGAACCTTTAAGTCGATTTATTGACTCAGAGCGTGTTAAGGTGAATTTAGGTACCAAAACTAGATATGCTTATAAAAAGAAAAAGGCAATAACAGTTCATTGTTTAGGAGATGTTTTAATGCAAAATGAAAGTATTACTGTTATAGCAAAATGTGGCGAAAACAAAAAGGAAGTTGGCATAATTTATCTTTCCAGAAATGATCAAGTAATCACAAAAGGATTAGTGATTGTTGATGTAAAAGTAAATGGGGAAATACTTAAAAGACCTGAAAATTACGAAAAAGCTTTAAAGTATAATATTTTTAATCAGTGCCTTATGGTTGTTCAAGTCCTTAAGACTGATATTTTTGATCTAGATAGATTGTCGAAAACAGATGCTGAGGTAAGTGCTTTTGTAAAAAAATGGTGGACCAAAGAAATATCAGAAGCCTATGGTAAAAAATTTCTTGAGGTTTGTTCAAATACTCTAGAGCAAGAAAGTCAAAATAGCATAAGAAATAAAACGATTAACGTGGAAGAAGATTTGTCTCAAGAATTTCAACGCGAGTTAATTGATCTATATGATAGGAAGAGAAAAGTAGAAGACAAGTTACTATCAATATATTCAGAAGTTGAGCAAAAGAATTATATTTTCTTTGCACCGATTTGTGTAAGTGAAACTCCAAAAACTGAAAATGTATATGATCCAATTTCAAAGAAAGAAATTAGCCAACCAGTGTGGATGAATGTTTTAGGTAGTGCTAGTTATAAACCTAAATCAAAATTTTTGACTCCGAGAGTTAAAAAGATAGATATGAACTCTAAAGAAGCATTTAATGAGCTTAAATGGGCGAATACAGTTGCTGTATTTAAGGATGCAATGGCGACCAAAGAAGGATTCCTAAAAACATTTTCTCATGAACTTTGCCATACATTTGGCTTGTTACATACATTTAATGTTCATGGGAACAAATTCAGATACCAGCAAGGCTATACAGATAATATTATGGACTACAGCTATACTGATGATGGTGAAACTTCAAAATTTAATAAAAGACAACTTGTGTTTAGAAAAGATCAAGTTGATGAAATGTATACAATAAATAGCAAGGAAAAAATATTTGGTGATCATAATCATTAATGAAGTTTTACGTTCGAATCTTTGAGATATATCCTTGTGGTTAACGTAGAGCAGGACGGATTAAAGAGCTTACCAGATCTGCACAGTTTGCACTTTTATATGATGTGGAGGGAATCAAACATCAGTTGGGTATTTCTGTACGGGTATGTGATGAAACATGTATCAAATAAAACAGCTCGGTCAACGTAAAGTGTCTCAACAAGAAGCCGCTACTTATTTCGATGCAATGCTTAATAACAGCAGTTTCTGTATTAAAGAACAAGATGAACATTTTATTATTCAATTCTATCGACAAGTAGCTAGTACAGCTGATGCCAATAAAACTGAACTGAATGGAAAAGAAGCTGTAATTGGAGGTAAAGTTTAGCAATGTTATAAAGGTCATAGTATGTTGACCACTATAGATTTACCTGTCATATCGTATGTTGGATAAGCATCTTCACAAAAGCTATTTTTAGCTATTTTGGAGGTAATGAATGAGGTTATTGCAAACATGCTTATAAAAGAGTTACCTACTTTTTCTGATGATACCCATGAATCCTTTACAGTTATGTTGATAGATATACCACCCAATATAATTCTGGCTGACTAAAATATCATTTTCATGTCACTTTAAAGTTTGGCAAATTATTTTATTGTAAAAGTCAACAAACTTAATCTGAGAGAAACTCATGAAAAATGTACTTAGTCGAAGTGTAACAGCTTTAATCTGTATGGGTGCTTTAATGACCACAGTTCAAACATGGGCACATGAGGATGAAGATAAAGTATTGACTAGAACAGTCGATGAACAGCCAAAAGACAAAAAACAAAAGAAATGTGAAAAAAATTGTAAACCAAACAATGATCCTAAAACTCAAACAAATAACTCAACGCAACATCAGCATGGAAACGCTTCAGAAATGTCACAAATGGATCATTCAAAAATGACCAATATGCCTTCTTCGATGAAGGATATGGATCATTCAAATATGGAGATGCCAAACAAAACAAATAAGTAATTCTTTGAGAAAAATCATGAGTCTTTTTGACTCAACACATTTCAGTGTGATCTCAAAAAGCTCATCAAAAGATGAGCTTTTTTAAAACATAAAATTTGTTATGAACTATGCTTATTTTAAAAATGTCATCGCTTAGACATGATATTTGAGTATATTAGAAGAAATTTTCACAAAATAAATGTGTATGCCTGTTCAAGAAACGACTTCTCCACGTATTCCCAAATATATTGCCATTCGAGATGCTATTGCCCATGAGATTGAGTCAGGGCAATGGAGTGCCAATACCAAACTGGCTTCAGAGCGTGTGTTGATGGAACAATTTGCTACCACACGTGTCGCTGTTCGAGAAGCATTATTGGCTTTGGAAATGGATGGTCTTATTTATCGTTTAGATCGCCGTGGTTGGTTTGTTCGTGCGCCACGAATTATTTACCGTCCGCAATCGACCAAAAGTTTTAACCAATATGTGACTGAGCAAGGGGGTGTACCAAGTACGGAATTGATTTCTGCGGAATTGGTGCAAGCGACCTCTTGGGATGCAGCACATTTAAAAATTTCGGTGGGTGATGATATTTATTCGATGTGGCGGCGTCGTAGTATCAATGGTCGTCCTGCGGTAGTTGAACATTTACGTATCAATGCAAGTTTATTTCCTCAATTCTTAGAACAACAATTAGAAGGTTCTATTACGACTTTGATGGCAGAGCACTATCAACGGCAATTGACCCGAGCGCATATTAATCTCTATCCAACAGTATTGTCAGAACAACAAGCCAAAGCTTTGCATGTCAATGTTGGTAGTATGGGTTTATATATTTGCCGTACCAATTGCGATCAAAATGGAGTGATTACCGATGTTGACCAAGAATATTGGTTACATGATGTACTCGATTTACATTTTGAAGCGTCATGATAAAGAATTAAAATAATTAATCTGGTTTAAACCAGATTAATTAAATTGTCATAAACTTTTGTTGAAATACAGGCTATCAAGAAGCAGCATTCGTTAGGAATGTCATAATGAGCCCGTATCTAAAACAGCAGCAAAAAAAGCTCCTCGCCATGGGCACAAGTATTCTCTTTGCTTGTGTCAGCACAGCATGCACCACGTCTTCAACCTCGAATGATGTTGAGCAAATCACAGTCTATACCGCGGTTGAAGCGGATCAATTAAAGCGTTATCAATGGGAATTACGCAAAGCACATCCTGAATTAAAAGTAAAATGGGTGCGTGATTCGACAGGTGTGATCACCGCAAAATTATTAGCAGAACAAAAGAATCCACAAGCCGATGTAGTGATGGGACTTGCTTTGACCAGTTTATTGGTCATGGAAAAAAAAGACTTATTGCAACCGTATCGCCCGAAACATGTCGAACAACTTAAAATCGATTTTTATAGCCAAAAAGACATTCCAACATGGACAGGCATGACTGCTTGGGAGTCGGCTGTTTGTGTCAATACTGTTGAATTGGAAAAGAAAAAATTACCGATTCCGCAAACCTGGCAAGACCTGACTAAACCAATTTATAAAGGGTTAATCGTGATGCCAAATCCAGCATCGAGTGGCACAGGCTATTTGGATGTGACTGCATGGATGCAAATTTTTGGTGAAAATCAAGCTTGGCAATATATGCAGGCACTCGATAAAAACATTTCTCAGTATGTACATTCAGGCTCGAAGCCTTGCAAGATGGCGGCTCAGGGTGAAACGGTCATCGGAATTTCGTTTGGTTATCCGGGCTTTAAGTTGAAATCGCGTGGTGCGCCTTTAGAAATCGTCTATCCGAAAGAGGGGCTAGGTTGGGAAATGGAAGCCTCAGCCATTGTCAAAGGTACGAAAAAACTCAGCAGTGCAGAAAAGTTTATTGATTGGAGCATTAGCCAAGCTGCCAATGAAGCTTATGCACAAAACTTTTCAATGGTGGCACATCAAAATGTTCATAGCAAAAATCAAGATTTCCCAAAAAATCTTGCGCAGCAATTGGTGAAGAATGATTTTTATTGGGCAGCTGAACAGCGTGAATCAATTCTAAAACAATGGTCAGCAAAATTTGAAAAGTAATTGAATCATGTACATAACAAGCTATTCAGAATCAGTTATTCAAAATTAACGATAAAAAACTAGGTGCAGTATGCAAATTCCATCGCATTTACAAAAAAGTAGGACAGGGCAAGCCATGCCAAATTCGGCAGGGCATCTGCTCTCAACTTTAAGAACGTTTAAAATGGCAGAATCAAAAACAGTGCTTGAAGTGATGGATATTCAAAAATCTTTTGGTTCAAGCCGTGTCTTGGAACACATTAACCTTGACCTGAAAGCAGGTGAATTTGTTAGCTTTTTAGGTCCATCAGGTTGTGGTAAAACAACATTGCTACGCATCATTGCTGGGCTTGAACAGCCTGATTATGGCAAAGTGATTAAACAACAAATTGATATTACCCATTTTAATACGGCAAAACGTAAATGTGGCATTGTTTTCCAAAACTATGCACTCTTTCCAAACTTAACTGTGGCGGAAAATATTGCATTTGGTTTGCATAAAAAACACTGGTCAGCGCAAGAGATTCAATTTCGTATCAATGAATTATTACACTTAATTGAATTGCCCAATATTGCAGAAAGATATCCCAATCAATTGTCAGGTGGTCAGCAACAGCGTGTGGCTTTAGCCCGTGCGATTGCGCCCAATCCTGATGTTTTATTGTTGGATGAACCGTTGTCCGCTTTGGATGCGTTGGTACGTTTAAACCTCCGCCAAAAAATTCGTACCATTCAATGTCAGTTAAATTTGCCTGCGATCATGGTTACGCATGATCAGGAAGAGGCGTTAAGTATTTCTGACCGTGTGGCGGTGATGAATCAAGGTGTGATTGAACAACTCGATACGCCACATAATATTTATTACAAACCGCAAACTCGTTTTGTAGCACAGTTTATTGGTTCGATGAATTTTATACAGACAGTAGCGGTCGATACGCATCTTTTACAAATGAATGAGCAATCTTTTATTGAATTTCCACATTTAAACTTTGCCCAAGATGAACATTATGAAATCGCTTTTCGACCTGAAAATGTCAAATTAGTTGCTGGAAATGAACCTTCTACTGAATATTTAAATTTAGCTGTAGATATTGTCAACACTGAGTTTTTAGGTGCAAAACGTCGTTTATTCTGCGTGGTGCAAAACCAAGATCAGGCAGATGACAATATGTTGCAAGTTGATGTGGATCATCAACATATGGCGGTGGTGCAAGATGGAATGTATCTGCAAATGCCGATTCGTGACTTACATGTGTTTGATTCACGAGGGCATGCGAGATGTTAAATCAGTCTGCTGCAGATGCTTTATTAAGTAGTCAAACAGCACATCGTTTTCGTTATTCATTGCGTTCAAGTGCGGTGTTGTTTGTCGCAGCAATTCTATTCACCTTGAGTTTGATTGCACCCTTAATCGTATTGATGCAAAGCGCATTTTTAAATGAACAGCATCAATTTGTCGGGTTGGATAACTTTACAGCTTATTTTTCCAATCCGGCTTTAATCTCATCGATTTTTAATTCGATGTGGATCGCCATTACAGCCATGTTGATTACGGTGAGCTTGGCAAGTGTTTATGCTTTTGCATTGATCAATTGCAATATTCGAGGCAAAGCTTTCTTTAAAACCGTGGCATTTTTACCGATTCTTGCACCTTCACTTTTGCCTTCATTGGCTTTGGTGTATTTGTTTGGTCAGCAAGGTGTTTTTAAGGGCATGCTGGGCGAGGTGGAAATTTATGGTCCACTAGGCATTTTGATCAGTTATTGCTTTTGGCTATTTCCTGCCATGGTCATGTTGATGATGGGGGCATTTCGCCATATTGATCAACATTTGATTGAGGCTTCGCATGCTTTAGGAAAAAATACACTACAAACCCATTGGGCTGTGACTTTTCCTGCGATTCGTTATGGTTTAGTCAGTGCCTGTCTGGTAGCATTTACTTATGTCATCACAGATTTCGGGATTCCCAAAGTGATTGGCGGGTCATTCAATATGATGGCGTTGGATGTGTATAAGCAGATCATTGGTCAACAAAATATGAACATGGGTGCCGTCATTTCGATTTTGTTGCTCTGTCCTGCGGTGTTGGCATTCATTTTTGATCGATACCAAAGTCGTCATCAGGAACGCTATCAAAATTTCCAAATTCAGCCTTATCGTTTGCGTGCCAATCCTCGAATTGAAAAAGCATTAACTGTATTTTGTGGGGTGATTTCAGGCGGTATTTTACTGATTATTGTGACTGCGATTCTCGCATCATTCATTCGCTATTGGCCCTATGATTTGTCAATGACCTTAAATCATTATCGTTTTGACTATGTTGATGGTGGTGGTTGGGCAAGTTATTTTAACTCAATCAAATTGGCATTGTTCAGTACCGTTTTCGGTACGATGATAATTTTCATCATTGCCTTATTTAGTACCCGTTTTAAAGCACATCCTTTACTCAAAAACTATGTAAAAGTCTTGGTGTTATTGCCTTTGGCTGTGCCGGGCTTGGTGTTGGGTATTGCTTATATCTTGTTCTTTAACGCACCGCAAAATCCTGTGTCTTTCGTTTACGGTACGATGACGCTGTTGGTGATTTCAACCATTATTCATTATTACACTGTGCCACATTTGACCTTAACGCATGCGATTCAACAGATCCCAAATCAACTTGATCATGCTGCACAAAGTTTAGGATCTTCACATTGGACAATGTTCCGCAAAGTATATTTGCCTTTAACCTTTCCTGCGCTGTGTGATGTGTTGGTGTATTTATTTGTCAATGCCATGACTACTGTTTCAGCTGCGATTTTCCTTTATTCATCTGATACCAATTTGGCGTCGGTGGCGGTGCTGAATATGGATGATGCAGGTGATACCGTGGCAGCTGTGGCGATGAGTATTTTGATTTTACTCACCTCATGTGCAGTTAAGTTGGTGCATTGGTTATTCACTCGGAAAATGATGACGTCAACACAACGTTGGCGTGAGCAAGCACATTCATAACAAATTGATCTTTCAGTCAATCTTTTTAATTAACTAAGCCATTTGAATTGAACGCTTTCTTTTAGGCGCTGGGGATTTTGCGTGCTAAAAAAAGTAGATAAGGTGGAAAAGACAATGAATACAGCACAATTTGACTTAATTATTGTCGGTGCAGGCATTTTAGGATTATCGGCTGCGATCCAAGCGGCAGAGCAAGGTTTAAAGGTACAAGTCTTTGAAAAATATGCACAACCTATAGGTGCGACTCGCCGTAACTTTGGCATGGTTGGGACTTCGACGCTAAGCCGTCCTGATGCGAAATGGCGTGAATATGCTTTGGCAACCCGTGAATTTTATCAACGGATTCAGGCACAAACCGATATTTCATTTCAACAGCGGAACGGTTTGTATCTCGCGAATACCGAACTTGAATGGCAAGTATTAAACGAGTTTGCTCAAGCTGCAGCTGATTATCAGATTCCTGTAAGTCTATTGTCTAAGCAACAACTGTTTGATCAATATGCTTATTTAAACCCAGAAACTGCGCTACGTGGCGGTATGGTGTTTCATGAAGATTATTCAGTTGAGCCACATTTGGTTGGACTGCGTTTGTTGCAATATGCCGAAAAACTTGGTGTACACATTCATTGCAATGCTTCTGTGGTACTGACGCAATTTAACCAAGGCATGGCGCATATTCGCTTGGCATCAGGTCAAACATTTACCGCAAATAAAGTCATGATTTGTCATGGTGAAGAGACACAATTGTTGTATCCCGAGCTCTTACAACAAAAAGGTTTATTGCGTTGTACTTTACAAATGGCATTAACCAAACCGCTAAAAGTCAATCTCAAAGCTTCGATTTATTCAGGATTGTCGATCTCTCGTTATCCCGCTTTTGAGATTTGCCCAAGTCATCAAGATTTACGCAATGAATCACAAATCGGTTTAGTTGAAAAATACGGTATTCATATCCTGATTAAACAAAATGAATTCGGACAAATTATTTTGGGCGATAGCCATGAATATTATCCGATTGAAGACATACCACAATTTAATCAACGTGAAGAAATTAACCAATTCATTTTGCAATATTGCAAAGAAAATATTGGCTTAGAACTACCTGAAATTGAATCTCGTTGGAATGGTTACTATCTGACTCATCCTACGGAATTGGCATGTGTGATGGAAGCTGAAACCAATATTTTCCTTGTCAGTGCGATTGCAGGCAAAGGCATGACCACAGGCGCAGGATTTATGAAAGAAATTTTAGAAAATTATATTTTGTAATCTGGTTTAAACCAGATTTGTTTATACTATATGAAATTGAACAAGGTTAGGCGAAATGAACGCACAAATTGAACTTGCAAACACAATTGAAAACGATGTTGAAAATAAATACTTACTGTTGACACCGGGACCATTGTCTACCTCGAAAAGTGTGCGTCGTGTGATGCAACGTGATTGGTGTACTTGGGACAAAGAATATAACGCATTGGTTCAGGAGATCCGCAGTCGTTTGGTGGCGTTGGCAACTGCAAAACCTGAACAATATAGTGCTGTGTTGATGCAAGGCAGTGGGAGTTTTTCTGTAGAAGCAGTGTTAGGTTCGGCGATTCCAAAGGATGGTAAAATTTTAATTATCAATAACGGGGCATATGGTGCACGCATGGTGCAAATGGCTCGATGTTTGAAAATTGACGTGGTGGAATTACGCTACCCTGAAATGCAAATCCCTCAACTGGCTGATATCGAAAAAGCACTTGAAGATGACAGCATCACTCATGTGTCATGTGTCCATTGCGAAACCACCACTGGTTTATTAAATCCAATTCAAGCGATTGGACGCATTGTCAAAGCCAAAAACAAAGTGTGGATTGTCGATGCGATGAGTTCTTTTGGTGGTGTGCCAATGGACATTGCAGAGCTTGAAATTGATTTCTTGATTTCAAGTGCCAATAAATGCATCCAAGGTGTACCAGGCTTTGGTTTTGTTTTGGCAAAACGTGAGCAATTACAAGCGTGCAAAGGTTTGGCTTGTTCAGTCAGTTTAGACCTATACGACCAGTGGAACACCATGGAACAGCATAATGGTAAATGGCGTTTTACTTCGCCAACTCATGTGGTGCGTGCTTTTTATCAAGCGCTTTTAGAATTAGAGCAAGAAGGCGGAGTAACCGCACGTTATCAGCGTTATTTCAATAATCAACAACGTTTAGCCGCAGGTATGCAAGCGCTTGGTTTTGAAATGGTCTTAGATCAAGACGCACCACAATCACCAATTATCACCACATTTTTGTATCCAAATGAAGCCGATTTTAGCTTCCCAGCCTTGTATGAAAATCTGAAACAAGCAGGGTTTGTGATCTATCCCGGCAAAGTCACTGACTTAAATTGCTTCCGTATTGGCAATATCGGAGAGATTTATTTAGATGATATTGAACGACTTTTAACAGCGATTGAGCACTATCGAATTTGATTGGAATTCACAGTTCCTTTTCTTGTGCCATTTATGGCTCAGGGCGGAGGTTAGGATGGGGAGATTATAGATCCTCTTCCTAGCTCTCCTTTTAAAAGGAGTGGGTGCTGCCATTAGAAATTAAATATTACGCAAAACTTAACTTACGCAATACAGCTATTTTTAACTTTGAGAAATGAATAGGACAAACTTATGAACGCTTCAACTTCAGCATTACAAGCCGTGGTTTTTGATTGGGCAGGTACAACAGTAGATTTTGGTTCACGCGCACCAATTTTGGCATTTATGGCTTTATTTGCAGATAATAAAGTTGAAATTTCAATTGAAGAAGCACGTGCGCCAATGGGTTTGGAAAAACGCGATCACATTGCGGCAGTTTTGAAAATGCCACGTGTTGCAGATGCGTGGAAGCAGGCACATGGTGCTGAAGTGACTGTGGCGGATATTGACCGTTTATATCAGGACTTTATTCCATACCAATTGAAAAGCATCCCAAGCTGCTCAAAATTGATTCCGGGGGCATTAGAGGCATTTGCTGATATTCGTGCCCGTGGTGCAAAAATTGGCAGTAATACTGGTTATGCTTCGATGATGATTGGTCAATTGGTGCAAGATGCAGCTGATCAAGGTTATGTGCCTGACTGTACTATTACAGCCAGTGATGTGAAACATGGTCGTCCATATCCTGAAATGTTGTGGAAAAACTTAATTGAACTTGATGTGTTAGACGTTAAAAATGTGGTGAAAGTGGATGACACAGTGGTCGGCATCGAAGAAGGTTTAAACGCTGGTTGTTGGACTGTGGGCTTGGCCGTCAGTGGTAATGAAGTTGGGCTAAGCATCGAAGAGTGGTCTGCACTATCAGCGTCTGAACAACTAGGTTTAAAAGAAAAAGCATACGCAAAAATGAATGCTTCAGGCGCACATTATGTAATTGATAGTATTGCTGACTTACCTGCGGTATTGGATGCGATCGAACAGCGTTTAGCAAATGGTGAAAAGCCTTAATAGATGATGAATACCAGTCTTTATGACTGGTATTTTTTTAGAGCTGAAATATTAATTCTTTTTTTAATTTCCTCATGCTGCATGAAAATGATGAATCCATGAGAAATTGTTTAATCAGCATGAGTGTATGCTTGATTATTTGTAGTGAACAAAACTAAGGTTCAAATCGATTTAATTAGAAGGTGAGTGCGGTTTTCCAAGATTATTTTTATATAACCTATGTTGCCTAATAGCATCTATTCAATGTTTTGCAATGTAAGTTGCCCCCCTTTCATGAGGGACGAAGGGAGGTTTTATACAGTTACATCAATCAACTTCGCACCCAGCCAGTCACTGCAATTCGTCAAAGCTTAAACCGTCTACATTTTCAATGATTTTCACACCTTTCTCAGCCACATCAATCACACAAAGATCAGTATAAATACGATCAACACATTTCAAAGCTGTTACAGGATAAGATAATTTAGTCTTAATGTTATTTATCTAAAATTGATTCAAAAGCTTTTAAACGTTTGTGAATGGAAAGTAACTCTATAATAGTCTTCCAAGAGTTAATCAAATATTGAAAAGATTGACGTACTTGATCAAAAACGTTGGTAATTTGGGTAATGAGTCCTAATGTCATTTTTCCAGCTGCAATGGATGGAAATAAAACGAATAAGCTAAACAAAATATCTAATTGAATATACCAGATGCTTGCTAGGTTAAAATAGGTGTAATGAAAGTACAATCGGAAATAGTTTTGCCGAACACTTCCAAATAGTGCTTTTAATGTTTTAGGTTGTGCCCGTTGCTCATGATCCTCTCCATAAACCAATTCTTTGCGATATGCCGCTTCAACCTTTTGATTATTAAATTGTAGACCGGGTAATTTAATCCCAACCAGCATAAGTAAAACTGTACCGAATATTGCCCATACGATTGCTGCCCAGACTAAAGAATGATCAATATTTCCAACCAGTGGTAATTCTGTTACTTGTTTAGAAAGTTCAAATAAAATCGGCAGGAAAGCAATTAATACCATGATCGCCTTAATAAAATTTACACCAAGGTCTTCTAAAATTGTTGCAAAACGCATGGTATCTTCTTGAACACGTTGGGAAGCACCTTCTACATGACGTAGTTCTTGCCAGTGCTCGGTATAATATTCATTCATAGCTGTGCGCCAACGAAATACATAATGGCTGGTAAAAAAAGAATTGATTACAGCTAAAGTAACTGCAACTAGAGCAATCAATAAGAAAGTAATTGTTCCCATATAGAGTTCTTTAATATCACCTCCACCATTTTCTAACATGTTTTGAATAAGGTTATAGAATGGTTGATACCAAGCATTGATTACGACGCTTACTTGAACACCAAACCAGATATTAAATAGAATAAATGATGACCCCCATACGGACCATCTTTGCCAACGGTTATCTGATTTTAAATGCCAAAAACCTGCAAAAATAGACGTTGAGATGAAGAACCATAAATAAAACCATATAAAAGAGAGTGACCAGAAGCGACTAACGCCTATGGGAAGTTCTATATTTGCATAACCTTTGGGTAAACCTAAAAACTCACCCCAATGGCTTCCACCAGAATTCCACAAAAATAAATTAATGATGAACCAAGCAATTAAAGATAAAAAAAACCACTTTGGATTGGGAAAAAACGACCTAAACATGTAAAAAATGCCCTGTGACTTGAAGGAACGCAGTTAATAAGATTATTTAAGTGTTATGTTATAATATAACAATAAAGGGCATTCAAGTGCATTTCTAATGTTGAGTTTTCATTTCATCTGAAATTTAAAAAATAAAAGCTTACGGTGAACTTATCGTTCTGTACCAAATGACTTTTTGGGATAGTTACAATCGAAATTGGCCAACAAAATAAGCAGTTATCATTTAACTAATGTGCTTTAGACCATAAGAAAAATCTGAGTTTTGCCTAGTATCGTTTGAGGTGTATTTGCAGTAAAATTTTGATTTTATGGAAAAATTTATATAAATAATGAATTTGAAAACGGACAAGTTAAATCAAAATTTAAGTAATGGGATTCATTTTTTGTAAAAGTATTTCAGTGGGTTGCATGGAAGTGCTGCGGTAACTTTTGAAAAATGGAAGGTTTTTCATAGTTAAGTTATTCAAAGCCCCACCAATAAATAATGATGACTATTCGCATGTATCTGTTTAGGTGGTATTTAGCCAGCGGGACGATTTTCTAGGCTTCACACAGCATCTCTAAAGTCGTATCTCAGCTTTTTCAGCAAAATGAACTGATCAGTTACTTTTTGTTCGGCTCATATCCTAAACAACAAAGCCGCCAACAGCTGCTTAATAAAATTCAGAAATATTTTAAATATTATCAATAGGTTTTCTTAAATATGAGAAAGCTGCAAAACCTATTCCTTATGGATTGAGAAATCGACGATCTGCTTGGGTAAGTAATCGACTTACAATATTTACACAGTCAAGCGAATAAACGTGATAGATCATGAAAATCTTTCAGCTACTAAGCAAGCTCAAAACTGGAAAAATAATTCAATACACTTTTAGAAAGACCGAAAAGAAGAAATTCAGCAACAGTCAAAACTAAAAGATATGAGGACACTGCATGATTTAGTCAAACAAATGCAGTCACTTCATTTATGCAATCAACCAGAATAAATGTGCCTACAGAATTTTGAATATATCTATGACTAAGGAGGATAAATAGGATTGAGTAAATAAGGCTTTTAGATGACAGCTTTATTTATGAGGAGCACTATGCAAAAAAACAAAAAATGCATGGTTATAGAGGATTTATAACGTGAATGATGCTGATTTCTAAAGAAAAGAAATCAAGATAGCAGGGAAATATATGAAACAGACTTTACTCACCGCTAGTATTGTGGCTTTGGCCACATTGGCTATGCCAGTTTTTGCTTCTGGTTTACAGAGCGTTAGTAGCAACTATGTGGCTTCTGATTATGCAAAAACCAAATATCCAGTTGTATTTAACCATGGGATGTTTGGTTTTACTCGACTCGGTCCGACAGCTTTTGGGATGGATTATTTTTATCAGGTTCTTCCAGATTTGGCACGTAATGGTGCGACGGTTTATGCAACCCAGGTTTCTCCACTAGAATCCACCGAAGTTCGTGGCGAGCAGTTGCTACAACAAGTAGATGAAGTTTTGGCACTCTCAGGAAAGTCAAAAGTTAATCTGATTGGTCATAGTCATGGTGGACCGACCATTCGTTATATTGAAGCAATTGCACCTGAGAAAGTCGCTTCACTCACTGCTGTTGCTGGAACGTTTAAAGGGTCCAAAGTGGGAGATGATATGTTGGATAATCCTGCTGAGAAATTTTTATTTACCGTCTTAGGACAATATATCGTTGCTCCAGTGGAGTTACTTCTACAAGGTAATCCTGATTTGCCGATTAGTCTGGATCGCTCATTAAAATCATTAAGTGAAAAGGGTTCTGCAGAATTCAATGCAAGGTTCCCAACTGCAGCAATTCCATCTGATTGTGGCAATGGTCAGAAGATTACCAGTAATGGGGTTTATCATTACTCGTGGGCAGGTAAAGCTCAAGCAACCAATCTACTTGATGTCATTGACGTTGCCATTTCCACCATGGCACCAAGATCTTATAAAAATAATGACAATGATGGTTTGGTTAACCGTTGCAATGCACATTTCGGACAGGTGATTCGAGACGACTATAATCAAACGCACCTAGATGAAATTAATCAGATTTTGGGCTTGAAAGCATGGTTTGGACCTGATCCTGTGTCACTTTATCGTCAACAGGTTAATCGACTAAAACTTGAAGGCTTATAAGGGAATACTATAAGAAATAGACTCTAAGCGCATCATAAGGGAGTCTGAATATTCAGGCTTCTTTCATCTATGAATAGAAAGCTGATAGAGATCCATAACAGATCCTTACTAGCGGGGAAGATGACATCCATGTCGATCACTACACTTGTCTTTAAGACCAGCTTTATGCTGATATCCTTATACAGATCATAACGAGATCATACTGGTATCGATTTATAGAAAATCCACCTTTCCTGTTTTTACATCATAAATACCACCTGCAATGCCAATTTCACCTTCTTCGACCATCTTTTTCAGTACTGGGCTATTTCTTAAGATATAGGCAATATTATTTTGTACATTTGCGATGGTCACCGCCTGAATGAAATTACTGGTGAGTTGGTAATCGGTCATTTCTTTATGCACATTTTCTGCCGCCTGCATAATCGGTTTAAGAAAATATTGTACATGTGGGGTTTCGCTGAGTTGAGTAATATCCTTTTTTTGTTCATACATCTGACAAGCTGCTGTCACTGCACCACAATCTGTATGACCCAATACTAAAATTAATTTGGAACCCTTACTCTTACAGGCGAATTCTAGAGAGCCTAATACTTTTTCGCCCGCTATATTTCCAGCGATCCGTAAACTAAATAAGTCACCAATACCGACATCAAAAATCCGTTCTGTTGGTGCACGTGAATCCATACAGCCTAGAACGGCGGCAAATGGATGCTGTCCAGATTGTGCAGTGACTTGAATTTGACGAGCAATATTATGATAAATCCGTTCATGGTTAACGAACCGCTGATTGCCTTCTTTGAGTAGCTGAAACACTTGTGCAGGCGTAAGTTGTCGTTGAATTTCCTGAGTACTGACATCAATATCCAGTTCTTCTTCTTTAATTTCAGGATAATGTATTTTAAAGCCAATTAGTTTTACATCGATGCCATTTTCTGCAGCTGTTTCATCCCTAAAATCTTTAATCACTTGATATACATCCGGATCAATATAATAGGTATTCGACGCATCGATCACTACAGTATCGCCACTGACTATTTTCTCTAAGGCAGAAACTAATGCGGAACGATTTAAAAAGCTAATATTGGGTGCCAGTTCAATACGGGTAATATTTCCATGCAAATGTGCTTCATGGATGATACGAACACCACGGAATAAATTATTTTTTAATACAATGATAAAACTAATCAACAGCCCTAACAAAATACCGATAAGTAGATCCGTCGCGATAATTGCAACAACCGTTACAATGAAGGGTAGAAATTGCTTCCATCCTTGACCATAGATCCGTTTAAAAAGTGAAGGGCTGGCTAATTTTACGCCAGTTAAAATTAAAATGGCGGCAAGGGAAGATAATGGAACAACATTGATTAATGGTGTCAGAAATAAAACCGCAATAATCAATAAAATACCGTGAAAAATTGCAGAGAATTTGGTCTTTGCACCACTTGCTGCATTGACTGAACTTCGGACAATCACTGAGGTAATCGGCATACCTCCAATTAAACCAGACATGGTATTTCCGATACCTTGAGCCACCAACTCTTTGTTTGGCGGAGAGGCACGCTTTTGCGGATCCATTTTGTCCGCAGCTTCTAGATTTAATAGTGTTTCAAGCGAGGCGACGATCGCCAGCGTAATGGCACCTGTATAAATTATAGGATTATTCCATTGAGTGAAGTCAGGGAAACTGATAATTGATTCAACACCTGAAAAAATATTGGGAAGATTGACTAGATGTTCAGTGCCGACTGCGAGGCTGGAATTGGTACTGATAAAAAAATAGTTTAAGAGTCCCGCAAAAATGACCGCAATAAGTGCAGAGGGTACAACCATTTTTTTTAAAGGTGTTTTATCCCACAATAAAATAATGAATATACTTGAGATACCAATGATTGCCGCACCATAATCAAGATGCTGTAATAGGCCTGTCCCTTCGGACCAACGTTGTTGAAGAATTTCGGTTTTAATCCCAAAGAGCAGAGGAAGTTGATTGATAATCAAGATTAATCCGATGGCAACAAGAAGCCCCATAATCACATTGGTTGGGATAAAATTTGAATAGGTCCCCAACCGAAATAACCCGAAAAATAATTGGATGAGGCCGGCTAAAACTAAACAAAATAAAAAAGCTTGGTAGTTGCCTTCAAGCTTATCTAGCTGTGTTAAAACAATAGCGGTAAGCCCAGCAGCGGGACCTGACACACTAATATGAGAACCACTCAAATAACCGATAACGATTCCACCAATGACACCCGCAATAATACCGGAAATCAAGGGTGCACCTGAGGCACTGGCTATACCTAAACAGAGCGGTAGAGCAACTAAAAAAACAACTAAACCTGAGAGCAAATCATTTGTATAAAACTTTCTTCTGGGAACCAATTCCTGTTGCATAAATATTCTCGGCAAATTTATAAGTTTGATATGCATTTGGATACAGCCTATTTCATGCTGTACACAAACTTGCCTAAGTTAGATGAGAATGCGTCCGTAAACTTTAATAAAGACCAAATGACAACAGATTATGAAAGAAACTCTATATCAGCTTTACAAATGATAAATTTTTCTGAATATTAAAGAAATTCTTAAATATTTGTTCGAACAATTTGGTTAAATTATAAGTATTTTAATACGTTAATTTTAATTTGATTTTTAGGTTTTTGGCTAAAAAGTGCTGATGAAGTCTGTATAACTTATGGCTTGAGCAATAAGGAATGGTGATGTATTTGTTTTTTAATAGGTAAGTTTTACTTTCGAGCCGTGAGATCCTTTTCCAAAAAATTATTCAGATGTAAAACTTTTATTGTTTTTATATTGGGTTTTGTAGGGTTTATGAAATATTTTAGAAAATATGTTTTTCACGTGAATTTGGTTGTTTATTTGAGTGGGTAAAATGAGTATTGCGGTGTTTTAACTACACAATGCTTGCGGAGATATTTACTATATCTACTCATCTGTTGGTGCTATATCATGTGAAAAAACATGTTATATTTCATTTGTATCTGAAATGGATTTTCAACTAAAACGGTCTGTTGAGTACAACTCGTTTAGTAGGAGGCAGGAGCTGATACAATTTCATTAAAAAATACTTTTTATCTTCACGACTATTTTTAATATTATTCGCAACATTGATTTTGAAAACTTTTGCGCTATAAATGTCAAAAAATATAAATGGATGGATTACTAGATGGATAATTATTTAAGGGACTAAATTGAAGACGACATTCGTTTTTTAAAAGCTAATCAAGCATATTAACAAGTCAGATATTTATAAATTATAAGTATTTTTAATAGCTTAGTGTTTATTGATGTGATTCTGAAATTGTGTATAAAACAATGCGGATACTTGATCAATAAATATTTGTAATGGGGGTATTTATGGTCGTTTTATCCTATTTAAAAAACCAAAATAAACATTTCAACGCCATAAAAAACCAACAAATAACGATTGCAGCTAAAGCAAACATTGTTATCTGTATCGCATTTTGCCTATTTTGGACAATATATTTTAGCTTTGCTGAGATGTGGTTCATTGTTTGTATTGATATTTTTTTTACAGCAATGTCTATCTTCAGTTTATTTTTGATTTATATACAGCGGATTTCAGCGGGCATATTGGTTTCACAAATTGTCCTCTTTGTTTTTCCTGTGGTTTTTTGCTTAATATTTGATGTGGCTACAATAGATCACCCCAGAGTTGCGCATTTATTTCTTCCAGCAGGAGCTATATTGGGATATTTGAATTATCGAAGAGATCCCAATGCGTTACAACTGATTTTAATTATCTTATCCATTGTCGCTTTTATCTTTTTTAGCGGGAGTGCGTTTACTTTAGATGGAGCAATACCTTTAGCTGAAAGCATTCGAGCTTATGGTGGTTGGATTGCAATATCCGTTGCCACTTTAATGATTTGTATCTCAATTTTTGTGATGCAATTGGAGTTGCAAATTGAAAACAAGTTGGTGCAGGATCTACGTTTAGCGCTTTCAAAACAACAGTTTGAGCTCTTTTATCAACCTCAAGTAAATTCTTCTGAAAAAATTATAGGCGCTGAAATTTTGTTACGTTGGTGTCACCCGACACTTGGCTATATCCCTGCGAAAGATTTTATTCCTGTAGCGGAAACTTTGGAGTTAATGCCTAAAATTGGAGATTGGATACTGATTCAGGCAAGTAAAGTATTACAAGACTGGCGTAAAAATGAATCTACAAAAGATCTTACACTTTCAGTCAATATAAGTGCTGATCATTTCATGCAAGAGAATTTTGAGCAAATCGTTACTTCCATGGTGCAGAAAAATGCAGTGTTTCCATCCCAACTTATATTAGAAATAACTGAAAGGGTTGCGTTAAATAATATTGAAAGTGTTATAGAAAAAATGGGTTTTCTACATAAAAATGGCATTCAGCTTTCTTTAGATGATTTTGGTACTGGCTATTCATCATTAAGCTATTTGCAGAAAATGCCGATTAGCCAAATCAAAATTGATCAGAGTTTTGTGCAAGCGGCTTTAGAAGATGAGCGGTGTAATAAATTGGTATATGGGATTGTTAAAATTGGCCTTGATTTAAACCTGCGTGTTTTAGCAGAGGGGATTGAGACCATTGAGCACTTTAATCGCTTTCAAGAAAATGGTTGTACTGAATTTCAAGGCTACCTATGGGGATGTCCTATGCCTTTAACTGATTTTATGAAAAAAGTAGCTGAGGAAAACCATTAAAGTTTAGATAAAAAATCCACTCAAGATAAACTATAAAAATTATTCAAATCCCTAAAATAACTCAAAACAGTGCCTTACTAAACTAGCTTACAATTTTAACCACAAGCGTGTCGTAAAATGCTAAGTCAGTGTCGTCTTATGTAAAGTGAGCTGCATCTGCTGTGTTGTAGTTTTAATCATGATTTTTAAATATTGATAAAAATACGGCATGGATAGGGAAATGGCATTGAATAAAGCAATACGGTTTTATGAAACAGGAACACCAGATGTTCTGCAATATGAAGACATCGATGTTGGTGAACCAGCAGCAGGGCAAGTGCGTCTGCGTCATGTGGCAGTTGGATTAAATTATGCTGACACTTATTTTCGTGACGGCACATATAAGATTCCACTGCCAAACGGGATGGGCGTAGAAGCGTCTGGTGTAGTCGAAGCCGTAGGTGAGGGTGTAGCTCACATTCAATTGGGTGATCGAGTCACTTATACCGGTTTTTTAAATACGTTAGGTGCTTATAGCACTGCACGTTTAATCTCAGCTGATGTATTAATCAAACTACCTGAAGAAATTTCTTGTGAAACAGCCGCAGCAATGACCATGCGGGGTTTAACCTCTGCTTATTTAATGCGTCGTATTTATGACTTTAAAAAAGGGGACAGCATTTTATTACATGCTGCCGCTGGTGGTGTGGGCTTGATTGTTTCTCAATGGGCAAAGTTACTCGGTTTAACTGTGATTGGTACAACCTCTTCAGAAGAAAAAGCACAAATTGCCCGTGCACATGGCTGTGACCACGTCATTAATTATAGTTATGAAAATGTTGCAGAACGAGTACGAGAATTAACCGATGGGGTCGGTGTGAATGTGGTCTTTGATAGTGTCGGTAAAGATACTTTTATGGCATCGCTTGATTCATTAAAACGCCGTGGTTTATTGGTTTGTGTGGGGACTGCTTCTGGTGCAATTCCAGAATTTAACCCCGTCTTGTTGGCAATGAAAGGCTCTCTATATATGACTCGTCCAGCACTGGCAGATTTCATTGCTGATCCTATAGAAAAACAAGAACTTGCCAATGAACTATTTGACCACGTCCGACATGGATGCATCAAAATTGAAATCAATCAACGCTATGAACTCAAGGATGCAGTTCAAGCTCACCGTGATCTAGAAGCACGTAAAACCACAGGATCATCAATTTTTGTCATTTGAAGGGATATCTTATGCAAGTTGAACAATTAAGTTGCAATATCGGTGCAGAATTGTTGGGGGTCAATCTGGCAGATGCCATTGACGATGATGGGCTATTTACTGAAATTCGTCAGAATTTATTAAAGCATCGGGTTTTATTTTTAAGAGATCAAAACCTAAGCCGAGCAGAACATGTGGCATTTGCTGAGCGCTTTGGACAACTAGAAAGTCATCCTGCTGTCGGAAGTCATCCAGAGCATCCTGGACTGGTACAAATTTATAAAAGCCCAGAGAGTCCAATTGATCGTTATGAAAATGCTTGGCATAGCGATGCAAGCTGGCGCAAAGTTCCGCCAATGGGTTGTGTACTACGTTGTATTGAATGTCCGACAGTGGGTGGAGATACCATGTGGACCAATATGGTGATGGCCTATGAAAATTTACCCATAGAAATCAAAACAAAAATTGCAAATTTACGCGCCTATCACAGTATTGAAGCCAGTTTTGGCGCAATGATGCCGATTGAAAAGCGTTTGGCATTAAAAGAACAGTTCCCCGATGCAGAACATCCTGTGGTACGTACGCATCCTGAAACGGGTGAGAAGATTCTTTATGTCAACGCATTTACCACTCATTTTAGTAATTACCATACCAAAGAACACGTCCGTTTTGGACAAGATGCCAACCCTGGTGCAACCGATTTACTGCGTTATTTAATTACCCAAGCCTATATTCCTGAGTACCAAGTTCGTTGGAGTTGGAAGCCGAATAGTATCGCAATTTGGGACAACCGCAGTACACAACATTATGCCGTAATGGACTATCCACCATGTCATCGAAAAATGGAACGGGCAGGCATTATTGGTGATGCAACTTACTAAGCTGAGCAGTTAACGATTTTATCCAAACCCTAATTTTAAAATACATATGGAGATGTTTATGCAATTCTTTGATGACTCATTGCACCCTGAAAACATGGACAAAGTGGTGATTACGGTAGCGCCTTATGGGCCTGAATGGATGCCTGAGGATTTTCCTGAAGATATTCCGGTGACCATGCAAGAACAAATTCAAAAAGCGGTAGAGTGCTATGAAGCAGGTGCTTCAGTCCTCCATTTGCACGTTCGAGAGCTGGATGGGAAAGGTTCGAAACGTCTGTCTAAGTTTAATGAACTCATTGCAGGTGTGCGTGAAGCGGTGCCTGATATGATCATTCAAGTGGGTGGATCAATTTCTTTTGCCCCAGAAAGTGAAGGTGAAGCTGCAATTTGGTTAAGCGATGATACGCGTCATATGTTGGCCGAATTAATGCCAAAACCAGACCAAGTAACCGTGGCGATCAATACCACTCAAATGAATATTATGGAGTTGCTCTATCCTGAATATTTAGAAGGCACTTCTTTGGCACATCCAGCAATTCAGGCAGCATATGCAGAAATGACAGTACCCGCAGGTCCAGCTTGGGTTGCAGAGCATTTAAAGCGTTTAACTGAAAATGGCATTCAACCGCATTTCCAATTAACTGGGATGCATGGTTTAGAAACGCTGGAACGTATGGTGCGTAAAGGGCTGTATAAAGGTCCGTTGAATCTAACCTGGATTGGAATTGGTGGTGGATTTGATGGGCCAAATCCTTTTAACTTCTTTAACTTTATTCATCGCGTACCTGATGGTTGTACTTTAACTTCAGAGTCTTTACTTAAAAATGTTTTGCCGTTTAACACCATGTCAATGGCGATGGGCTTACATGCACGCGTCGGAAATGAAGACACCATTATTGATCATCAAGGTCAGCGTTTTTCTTCAGTACAGCAGATTCAACAGACCGTGCGTATTGCCCATGAATTAGGTCGTGAAGTTGCATCAGGTAAAGAAGCACGTGAAATTTATCGTATTGGCGTGCAATACGACACGATTGAAGAAACTTTGTTGGAAAATGGTATGGCGCCCAATCGTAAAGCAGGTCAAAAGGGTGTTCCACAGCGTAAATAATGATTTGAGCCAAAAGGATTTTTGATTCAAACAGTGAGAAAAAGATGATTACGTTACTGTGAAGTCGCGTAGTCATCAAAAATGAATGAGAAATTATAAAAACACAAGGAGAACGTATGGATGCGCATCAATATTCAAGTCCTGCGGACGGTGTAGATACTTCGGTTGGCATTCCACGTAAATATGCATGGTTGGTTTTTGCACTGACATTTGGTTTGTTGATTTCTGACTATATGTCACGGCAAGTCTTAAATGCAGTATTCCCACTGATCAAAAGTGAATGGGCTTTGACAGACAGCCAACTTGGATTATTAAGTGGAATTGTGGCCTTGATGGTGGGTTTATTAACCTTACCTTTGTCGATCTTGGCAGATCGTTTTGGCAAAGTAAAAAGCTTAACTTTGATGGCCGTGTTATGGAGTATGGCAACCTTAGGCTGTGCAATTGCTGAAAGTTATCAACATATGTTTATTGCCCGATTTATGGTGGGTGTTGGCGAAGCTGCCTATGGCAGTGTCGGGATTGCTGTTGTTGTATCGGTTTTTCCTCGTGATATGCGTGCAACTTTAGCAAGTGCTTTTATGGCAGGTGGTGTGTTTGGCTCATTCTTAGGCATGGCTTTAGGCGGTGTAATGGCTGAACATTTTGGCTGGCGTTGGGCATTTGGTGGAATGGCAGTCTTTGGGCTGATTCTGGCATTTTTATATCCTATTGTGGTTAAAGAAAACAAGATAGGAACCGTTCAAGGCAAAATTAAGACCCAACAGAAACAGGAGAAGTCGAGAAGTCCTTTACGATCAATTTATTCAAGTCGGTCTGTGATCGCCACTTATATTGGCAGTGGCTTGCAATTGTTTGTGGGTGGCACGGTCATCGTTTGGCTTCCCAGTTATCTCAATCGATATTACGGATTGGGGACAGATAAAGCGGGGCTGGTCGCGGCAATGGTTGTACTCAGTAGTGCAGTTGGCACGATTTTATGTGGGATGTTATGTGATCGTTTAGGACGAGATCGACCAGACCGAAAAGTCAGTTTAGCGATTGCATTTTGTTTGATCGGTTGTGTGTTGTTATCCATTGCTTTTGCCATGTCTGTCGGAAATGCTCAATTGATCATGATTTGTATTGGGATGTTTATCGCATTGGGTACCAATGGACCATCCAGCGCAATGGTTGCCAACCTAACACATCATTCTGTACATAGCACAGCATTTGCAACATTAACTTTGGCAAATAATTTTCTCGGCTTGGCTTTAGGACCTTTAGTAATTGGAAAGCTATCTGACGTGATTGGTTTACACCATGCTTTTCAATTGATGCCTCTGATGAGCATTGTGGCTGCTGCCGTATTCTTCTATGCAAAACGCCATTATGGCCATGATATTAAAAAATTTAATGCACAAGCAGCACGACAAGGTCAAACAGTACAAGCACAGTCATGCAATATGGGTAATCAGTAATGACGCGTAAAATGAATATTGAAGTTTTTTTTGATTTTATCTGTCCTTGGTGTTTGATTGGAAAACGTCATTTACAGACTGCGATTCAAAAATTAAAACAAAGTGATCCAGATGTTGTGGTCAATATCCAGTGGCGTGGTGTACAGCTTTTACCCCATATTCCACTGGTGGGTGTTCCTTTTGATGCCTTTTATTTACAACGACTAGGCAGTTCAACAGCCGTTCGAATGCGTCAAACTCAAGTTCGTCAAGCCGCGAAAGCGGTCAATGTCGATATTGATTTTGATCGGATTCGTCGTATGCCAAACACAGCTATGGCACATCATTTTTTTGCAAATATTTCAAAAGTATATCATTCAGATCAAAGTGAGCGATTTTTAGATGCGCTATTCACAGCCTATTTTCATCATTCGGAAAATATAGGCGAGTTAGCAACATTGCAGAAAATAGCCATGTATTGCGGTTTTGCGGATGAGGTGGTTGAAGGTATTTTAGCAAAACCATTCGTTCCTTTTATCTCAGCAGATACAGGGGGTAAAGGGGTACCATATTTTGTTTTTGATGGAAGTTTTGCAATGGCAGGAGCGCAACCTGCAAGTGCACTTTATCAAGCAATGCTGGAAACGCTTCAAACACAAGGACAAATGGTATGAGCTTGCGTTTTCAAGTTCCTCAAGAAAAAATCCCAACTTTAGGCAATCGATCCTTTTTGATGATCGGTGACCGATCTCTAATTTTATTTAATATTGCTGAACAATTTTATGCGATTAATGACAGTTGCCCGCATCAGGGTGCCTCATTACTCAATGGGAAATTAGAAGGCAAGGTAATTCAATGTTGTGCACATGGTTTACGTTTTGACTTGTCAAATGGTTATTTACTCAATTCAACACAGCTACAAGTTCAATCATACCCAGTAGAAGTGATTGGAGAAAATGTTTTTATTGGTTTGGATTGTGGAGTAGCACTAGATGAGTAAATTAGATTCTATGGCTTGGCAGCCACGGCTAAGTGCGCTTATGCCCGGATTTATTGTTAGTACTGTGGTTGCCGCTGCGGCCTGCTTTTTATCTGAGCATTATGGTGCACCAGTAATGTTATTCGCTTTATTGCTCGGGATGGGTGTGAACTTTCTTGCAACAGAAGGAAAGTGTAAAGCGGGTATCGAATTTACTGCGCGAGAAGTACTGCGTTTTGGGATCGCCTTACTCGGAATGCGCATTACCCTTGAGCAAATGACTGCGCTAGGTTGGCAGCCCATTGTTTTGGTCATTTCATTGGTCGTCATTACCATTCTTGCTTCAGTCATCGCAGCAAAAGTGCTCGGGTTTAATAAATTTTTCGGTATGCTGACTGGTGGCGCGACAGCGATCTGTGGAGCTTCCGCAGCATTGGCCTTGTCTGCAGCTTTACCCAGTCATCCACAAAAAGAAAAAGCAACCTTATTCACCGTCATTGGAGTATCTGCACTTTCAACTTTAGCAATGATTGTTTATCCCATGATTGCGCAATGGTTGGAATTGAAACCACAACATGCAGGGATTTTTTTAGGTGCAACCATCCATGATGTCGCCCAAGTGGTGGGGGCAGGTTATAGTATGTCTACAGAAACTGGCGATACTGCAACAGTGGTGAAATTGATGCGAGTTGCCATGCTTTTACCTGTCATCATCTGTGCAGCCATGATTACCCGTATGCAAGGCGTACCCTCTACGGGCAAAAGACCGCCATTATTGCCTTGGTTTGCAGTAGGATTTTTAATTCTTGCCTGTATAAATAGTACTGGATGGGTACCTACAGTTGTTCAAACAGGAATGAATGAATTATCTCGTTGGTGTCTGATTATTTCGATTAGTGCGCTAGGAATGAAAACACAATTAAAAGAGTTATCAACGGTGGGTATTAAACCGATCCTGCTGATGATTGGAGAAAGCGTTTTTCTGGTATTGTTGGTACTCAGCCTGATGCATTGGTTATTTTAGTCGAGCTTTGATTTAACAAAAGTTTTGCAAGGTACAAGGTTAAAGTTGGTCTCCGCAAAACTTTTGTTTTAAGTGGCTTTTCGTATTATTGTTTTGATGTTAATACCAAGTTAGTCGTACGTTGATTGAATTTATAGCGCATTTTCATCAATGATCTCAGCCTTATTATGGGTACGCCAAGCATTGGGTGTTATACCAAATTGACCGATAAACCATCGTGTAAAAGAGCTTGGCATAGAGTAACCAAGAATATCTGAAACTTGAGCCAGTGAATAATTGATATTTCTTAAATAGCGAAATACCAAATTTCTACGGACATCATTCATTAATTCACTAAAATTTGTATGTGCAGCTTCTAGACGCCGTTGCAGCGTTCTGACATTGACTTCATGAGTCTGCGCGACTTGATCAATCGTGGCACGTCCCATCGGTAAAAGCAGATAGATACTTTTACGGATATCAAAAATAAGTGATGATTCATTGTCTTTTTGTAAGATGTCGATATCGAGATAGCGCTGTGCATGGTTTGCCATTGCTGTATTTGCTTGAGGATTGATTTTATCAAGCTCTGATGATGAGCAGACAATACCATTAAACTCGCTACCAAATTCAAGTGAACTTCCAAAAACACGTTGATGCACTGTTAAGTCTTTTGGTGAATCGTGGGTAAAATGAATACTTAATGGGTGCCATTTTTGAGCTAATAATGCAGCACAAAAACGATGGGTAATCCCCAAAGCCAATTCAATCGCTTGACGACTATACTTTGCTGAAGCAGAAATCACTTCTACCCGAATAATCACGGTTTTTCCAACTTCTTCTATATATATTTCAAGCGCGTTATTGATGATATTTCGGTATCTTACAATTGTTTTTAAGGCATCACGTAACGTCTGTTGATAGCTTAATAATAGGCTTAGCTCACCAAAATCAGCAATTTGACGTTGTTCGGCCATATGTAGACCAAACACTTCACAACCACTTATTTGAGCAGATTGCTCTAATAGTGTCATGACTTTGTCGACGGAAATACGTTGTTTTGAATCATTTAATTGAGCAGAATAAATTCCAGCATCAGATAATAAATGGTATGGATTAAGATCTAATTGTCGGCTTACATCCAGATAATTCTTGAGTACCGCTGTATGTGCAAGAGGAACCAATTTACACTCTCCTTGTCTTTTCATTAACCGTCCTGGTCAATACATCACTGTTTGAAGACTTTACCAATACGCATTTATAAAAAGTTTTTGCGTATGTGTAATCTCACAATTTTATCAAAATTTTTTAAAAAGTATCTCAATTCATTACACATTGAGACCATTGAAATAGATTAGCAAATTTGCTCAGCAAAGAGGAGTGTTTTAAAAGGACTGCACTTTATTAAGTAAAGAACAGCCTTTTAAAACGTATTAATGTGCGACACAACTTAGGGATATTGCTTACACATTAATTTTTTAGATGGGTCATTGCGACTCATATCGTATTGTAGATATTCAGTACACAATATCGTTAAAATTAAATTAATGGTTATAAGACCAATTTCAATCCATTTAATTAAAAACGATAGCCTACCCCAAGGTATGTGACCAAAGGATCTAAATCAATTTTTGTCGTGGACTTGATCAATTGGGTACCTGTCGATGTATCTGTGACAGTCACAGTTGCTACATTATTAAAGTTTGGCATATAACTTAAAGATCCAGTGGTAAACCAACGATCGGTTAAATCAAAGGTAAAACCTGCTGTGAGTACTGGTGCAAAGGCATCACTGGTTTTAACTTTGACTTTTGGTGTCGCTGTTGAACTGCCTTGACCACCGTGCAATGCTTCACCCGCTCGATCATTGAGGATATTATCAATCATATAACCTGCTTGAATAAGGTCTTGTTCTACACCGCCATTGAGCTTTAACTTATTAAAATGACCATATACAACACCTGCGCCAACAAAAGGTCGGAACTTATTTTGTCCTGAAGTGCCAAAATGATATTTAACTGTTGCTGCAGGCGTCCATGCAGTTACTTCTGCAACTTTGCCATGTGCATCAAGATCGGTAATTAAGGTATCTTTTAGCAGTTTTAAACCATTTAAATAGGTCGGTGGTGTGCCTTTTCCGGGAGTATTGGCAGTGGAAAGTGCCGAAGCTCTAATTTCTCCTACGCCATCAATATCAATTTTTGGTGGGATACCACCGACTAATTCAAGAGATACATGATCATTTACAAAGTAGCTTAGAGTTAAACCCAATGTATCGGTATCCGCGACCTCCATTCCACCTTGAGCGGTATAATCAGAAATACCTGTGATATCCGATCTGGCTCCAGTGGTTAGACTTGCTGGAACTTTATAATTGGGGTCTGCTTTACCATTTTTGATAAAAGTATTTAATAAAAGCCCACCCATTCCCTTAATTTCAGATGCATTGGTTTCGTAGTTGGCAATATCACTTCCCCATAATGATGATCCAACGCCATAGCTGCCACCTTCTACAACACTGGTTGTTACATGTGTTGAATTGGCTTTGCCTTGAGGCATGACATGCATCCAGCCTGCACTGACAGCTCAGCGTTTAGAGGTTGTAGAATCCGCATAACATAAATGAGTTGTTAATAGACATGCCAATGGCACAGCTATTCTACAAATTTGATTCATTTTAATTTCCTTGTAGTTCACTTTTTTATGGTTTCAGCGGATCCTTTCTGAAACACGGCCCCATTATTAAAGTTGGCATTGGTTAAAGCAATCTCACTGATTTCATCAAGAATATTGAGATTTTTAATGAAAAAATAAGTTAATCCAAAAATAAAACAATTAAATCAATCTCTTATAGCTTTATAAGTCCATGCTCGAATGCTTTATTGGAGCTGTCATTTGTCATCAAATGAAAAGCAGTTGTCATCAAATGTACATCACCAAGATCAACTAAACCGTATTGTGAATAAGCAATTTATAGAATTCATCTTCATTCATTTGGCGAAAACTTAAGGTAGATCAATGGAAAAAATCCAGACAAAGGCAACCGTTTTAATTATCCCAGGTTTACGTGACCATGTTGCTGGACATTGGCAAACCTTATTAGAGCAAAGGCTGGTCAAGGTACGATCCGTCCCCCCGTTGGAAACAGACAAGCTCAACTGCATAAAAAGAGTTAAAGCGATCCAAGCACAACTTGAAGAAATTGATGGTGCTGTGATTTTAGTTGCACATAGTGCAGGGGTATTAATGACCGTTCACTGGGCAGCTCTGTATCAACACAATATTCAAGGGGCTTTGTTGGTGACACCACCCGATTTATCGGCCAAATGGCCTGAAAACTATCCAAGTTCTGCAATGCTAAAACAGCAAGGATGGGATCCTTTACCTAACAAGATTTTGCCTTTTCCGAGCATTGTTGTTGCAAGTACCAACGATCATTTAGCCAGTTACCAGGCCGTTAGGACTATGGCAAAAACATGGGGCAGTCAATTGGTGAGTTTAGGTGAAGTGGGGCATCTTAATCCTGCTGCTGGATATGGGTATTGGGCACAAGCTGAACAATTTATTCAACAATTAGACCAAGTGGATGATTCGATATGTATCGCTTAGTGCTTAGACTTTATATAGCGGAATTTATTGAGAAGTGACTTGGTTCAATTTACACGCCGTTTTAAGACAGCATTGCTCATTGGTTAGCAGTATAGGTAACAGATTAAACAATTAAAAAATCATGCATATTTCAAAATAGTCAATATGGCTATTTATGGAGTTAAATCGAATTAAATCATATCGATATGGAGATCGAATGATGCAAAATGTGATATGTCGCAATAACGCGAAACGCACGATTATTTTCACTCAAAAGCTGGGTGTCTGTTTAGTGCTGTGCTTAAGTATTTCAAAAGTGTCTGCAACAAGTGTTGAGATCAATGAGGATTGGAAATTTGAAACCAGTACGATGCTCAGTCTAGGTGCAAATTGGAGTACTCAAGATGCTTCAAATCAGTTGGTGTATAAACCTGATGCAAATCATATCGGAAAGGACGGTTTAAGCGTTGACGTGAATGGCGACGACGGGCATGTGAACTTCAGTCAAAACGATAATATTTCCCAAATTATAAAAGGTTTGACTGAGTTTCGTTTAAAAGGACAACAACAGGGTGCAGTACTCAGCACTAAATATTGGTATGACCATGCTTATGAAACAGGTCGTGGAGATTTAAAAGCCTTTGATGATTCTACTTGGCCTAGATTAGCCAAATTTAAGGGCATTAATCTTTGGGATGCCTATATCTGGAAAAATTTTGCTTTAGAAAATGATCAAAATGCCAATCTAAAATTAGGTAAACATACTTTAAATTGGGGGAAATCACAGTTTTTCCAAAATGGTATAAATTCAATCAGTGCCTTGGATTATGCTGCAATTAATCGGCCGGGAGGAGAGGCAAAAGAGCGAATAATTCCTGTCGAAATGTTTTCATTTGAGGCTGGAATAACGCCAAATCTTAAACTGGACGGTTTTTATCAGTTTAAGTTTAGACCTTCTGTTGTGGATGGCTGTGGGACGTTTTTTGCAATTTCGGACTTTGTTCCAGAAAATTGTGGCCCCATTATTTTGACCGTTACACCAGGAGATAAATTATCTGAAAGTGCTTTAGATGCACAGACTTATATTCCACGTGCAGAAAGTCGATATGCCAAGAATAGAGGGCAATATGGTTTTGCTTTAAAGCAAACTTTACCTCGTTGGAATAATGCTGAACTTGGCGCATATTTTGCGAACTATCACAGTCGCAATGCTAATTTTGATGGTACAGCGGTAACTGCATCAGGGTCTGCATATTTTAATACTGCTCGATTTTTTTCAATTTATCCAGAAAATATTAAAATGTATGGATTAAGCCTAGCAGCAAAAGTGGGGACAACCGCTGTTTTTAGCGAATTAACGCATAAACCTAATCAACCCTTGCAATTAAATGGAACAGATATCGTCTATGCTCAAGTTTTAGACAAAGATACGCCCCTTACACCACCTGGAGTTGCGGCTGAATTTGGACAATATTTACAAGGGTATGTAAGAACGCCTGTAACCCAATTTTCACTGGGTGCGAGTGATCGGTTAAACAATATATTGGGTGCAAATGCATTGAATTGGGCGGCAGAGTTTGCAGTGAATCATATTGCAGATATTGGTAATCATCGTTTTGGACGGGTCGGTGCATTTGGACGGAGTGAGCTTTCATCTGGTGCTTATAATCCTGAAACAGGTGAATATAAATGTACGCCTTATGGCACCGCACATCTTGCAAATGATGTGATTGATCGTATGAATGAGCGCTTTTGTAATCGGGATGGTTTTTTTACGCAATGGTCATATGGCTATCGTTTACGAGGAGCTTTAAATTATCAAGATATTTTACCTGCGACCGTCATCACACCAAGTGTAATCTTTCGCCATGATATAGCAGGATTTAGCCAAAATTTTCAAGAAGGTCAAATGAGTATTGCAGCCACTATTTCAGTGAATTATCAGCAAAAGTATACAGCTGAACTTGCGTATACCAATTTTTTTGGTTCGAATGATTTTAGTACACTCGATGACCGAGATTTTGCTTCGTTGGTATTAAAAGCTAATTTTTAACATTGAGAAATTGGATGCCATGTTTATTGGAAGGTTTGGCATCCAACATTAAGCGCATCTTTTTAATAATAAATATTTAATTCATTTATACAGAAAATGCTTATACAGCTTTGGCAAAAACTGAATTTTCTGATGTTTATGGTATTTAATTATTCAATCTGATCAATATTGATGTTATTGGAGCTGCTAAGGAGATTGACGGGCATAGGCTTTATTATCACTATAAATATGACCTGTTAAATTGATCAAAAATTGCATTTGTTATTTGGTGATGAATTACATGAAATATGCATTAAATTATAATAATAAGAACACTATTACAAGTTTGTTTCTAAAAGATAATATAAATTTAAATATTTGTTTTTAGGGAATATTTTTAATAAATTATGTATTTAATTGTAATTAAAATAAGTGTAAAAGTTTGCAAAACATGGTGATTAATGATAAAAAATGTGCATTATCTGAATAGCTTAATGGGTTCCTACAGATATATTGAAGAATAGAAATATGAATGTTGGATATAAATAAATAATGAAAATTTATGAAATGGTGTTTCATAAAGGTATAGATGAAAGCACTCATTTTTTTTATAGTGAAAATACCTATGCTTCACGTCAGCATTTTATCGAATTAATACGTTTAGATATTGACGCTGAATTGAGTAATTTTAAGATGACATGTCTAAGTGATGATCAATATGATTTAAAAGCATTGTTTGAAGAAGTTCATAAAGAAAGCCATTTGCATGTAGATAAAATGGAAGCTGAATTTATTCGTGATGCAATCGCTACATTTGACCAATGCATTTGTTTAAGAGTTAAAGAGCGAGATGTTCTTAAACCGAGTGGAAACACCTTTCATATTTAGTCGTCATCCAAATTGTATACAGAGATTCACGATTTTCGGTCGGCATGTTAAAGTGTCATAACGTATCCCATTCTTCACCCCAGAACGAATGGGATTTTTTTATTTTTGATGAATGGATAAAATAACCGCTAAGTGTTAACTTTTATTGATTAAATCATATTTTGAATAAAGTCCTCGTCACTAATTTACAGCCTCATCATCGTGATTAATCTACCAATACAAAGCCATTGTGAGCAATGATTGTAAAAGACTAATTTGGGGTGCTTATTATGGTCATGGTTACTTTGTTATCACGAGTTTATTTAAAATTGGAGTTTTTGAATTAATCATCATATCTTAGATCAATTGAATGAAATGAGATGTAAAAAATTTGAAGGTAATAATTAAATATAAAAGGCGATTCTTAAATTTTTTAGGTAAAATTTAAAATATAGATAAGCCGATAAAGCATTTTTAAAAATAAGTTTATCTTTGTCATATTGAGTTTGGTTTAATATATAAAAATAAAATTTTATCAAGTAAAATTTTGAAATATAGGGTTTAATTTTGTTTTTATGAGGCTTGATCAAGATAAAATACGATATTGCCTAAGCGAAATTTTAAGTCCTTAGATTGGCATATTTAGCTTGGTGTTATTTAAAAGAAAATTAAGTTAATTTCACTTTTACTTTGTCAAATTATCAAGTGAAATGTATTTTTTGGTGTTTTAAATATAATAATAATTTAATTCCACAATTCCAATAAAATTTTAAATAAATACAAATAGTTGAGCTTGTTTTGTGCTGCTTATTAGTTGATTTATTGAACACTTATTCATCACATGTGATTATGTAAATACTTTCACACTTCTTGTGTAAAAGTTTACGAATAATACAAATCATGGGAATTAATATGAATATTTTTACAAAACTAACACTAACTGCATTGTTGAGCACGGCTTATATCGCGACTGCACAAGCAGCTGTTACTGGTCAAGTTGATGTCAAGCTGAATGTTTCGACAGGTTGTACTGTTGAAGGTTCTACTGTTACTGGAAATATGAACCAATTTGGTACATTAGATTTCGGTAAAACTTCTGGTACTTGGACCAACGTTTTGACTGGACAAGTTGCTTCTACAGCGACAGGTGGTCATCTCGCTGTAGAATGTGATGGTGCAAACCCTGTTGACTTTACGGTTGCAATTGATGGCGGTCAACGCGCTGATCGTAGTCTTAAACATACAACTGCTGCCGACCTAGTAAACTATAACGTTTACCGTGATGCAGCACGTACCAATCCATATGTGATTAATACAGCTCAGCCTTTCACTGCTGCAGCAGGTGTAGCTCAAGAAGTTCCAATTTTTGGTGCAATTGCTGCGAACACTGGCACTGCAAAAGCACAGGGTGATTATACAGACACTTTATTGGTGACTGTTAATTTCTAATCAGTATACGTAACAGTAAACAGGTTTGTTGTTGAACAAGCCTGTTTTAGGGAGGAACGTATGCACCTGTTACTTAAACAATGCGTCGGATTGCTACTTTGTAGCATTGTTTCATCGCTCACCAGTGCTGGGCAATTGGCCGCTAAGTTAAATGTTCAACTTGAATTAGAGCCATCCTGCAAGATCAACAATGAGACCGTGAATAACGGAACCAATGGCTTGAATTTCGGGCAGCTAGACTTTGGAGAAACCACAGCTGCATTTAATCAGGTGATAGAGACCAGTTTAAGTCAGGGTTCTACATCAGGTTTGACCATTCAATGCCCTGGCAATGCTCCAATAAAAGTTACCTTTGGTGCGGGGCAACATGACAGTAAGGTACCAGCACCTTTTGGCGCAAATTATTTTCGTGCGATCAGTAATGGCACAGATTTCCTTGCCTACAACATCTTATATGGAACTGCTCGCGAAGCGTTAAGGCCTAATCAAATCATTACTTTGACCAATAATGGTCAGCCGCAAACGCTTAATCTCATGGGGCAAACTGTTAATAATGGTCGGTCAGTCTCACTTGGACAATATACCGACACTATTCCAATTACCATTGAATTTTAAAGAACAAAATCATGAAAAAAATAGGTTTAAGTGTTCTGCTGATTTCGATTGTTCAAAGTGGGTTTGCTGTTGATCCTGTAACTTCGGCAAGTTTTAAAGTGCAGGCGACCATTGAAAATGGGTGCAAACTCAGCAATGTCGAACAGTTACTTGATTTTGGTCGTCATCCTGTTGTGGCGCAGGGGCAGTTAAAAGGATCCGTCATCAATACTGCGCAAAGCTGGAATATCCAATGTACTGCACGGCTACCGGTAAAGGTGATGTTGAATGGTGGTGATCACTTTTCAAATAACTTTCGGCGGATGAAACATGCCCAGCAGAATGAGTTTGTACCTTATCAGCTTTATCAGGACAGTAGTTTGCAAGGTGAATATGCCAGTGGGAGTAGTTACTCACTGACACCAACCACTACTTTGAACACCGTACTGGGTTTTGCAGTTTATGGTGTTGCAGACTTGAATAATAACAATCAACCACGATCAGCTGGCCTGTATAAAGATACGGTCGCAATTACGATTACATGGTGATTCTATGAGCTTAAATAAAATGAAAATATGGTCGGGCAGAACTTTCTCTGCGGCCGCGATATTGATGGTCACTTCACCCGTATTCGCACAGGCCACTTTTTTAATCTGGCCAATTTATCCAAAAATTGAAGAAAATGAAAAAGCCTCTGCGGTCTGGCTACAAAATACCGGTAACTCTGATGCCATGGTACAGATTCGGGTATTTAAATGGGATCAGAATCATCAGCAAGATGCTTATGTGGAGCAAACTGAGGTTATTCCAAGTCCGCCTGTAGCGAAGATCAAGGCGGGTGAAAAGCATATGTTGCGTTTGACTCGCTCAGCTGCTGTACCTGATGCAAAAGAACTTGCCTATCGAATTATTGTTGATGAACTGCCGATCAAGCTCAATCCAGAAGATGAAAAAGATGCGTCGACAGTCAGTTTTCAGATGCGTTATTCCATTCCCTTGTTTAGCTATGGCAAAGGACTTGGTAGTGGTTTAACTGAAGTTTCACAAAAAACCAATGCGAAAAACCCTTTGGCTAAACCGATATTAAGCTGGTGGGTCAAGAATAATGAACAGGGCAAACCTGAACTTTATATTAAAAATACTGGTTCAAAATTTTCACGACTTTCTGGAATTAAATTAACCCCGACTTCAGAGCAAATGGCTTTTGGCAAAACCGCCTTTGGTTATGTGTTGGCAAACAGCACCATGAAGTTTGATCTGGACAATAAGTTACTCAACAGCCTAAGTGGTCAAAGCAGTTTGTATGGGGTTGACAGTTCAGGGGTGAAACAGGAATTGGTTGAGATTAAAAAAGAAGGAGGGGGATAAATGGGTTATTTATCAGGGTTACACACCCCTTCTTTTTTATGCAAAAGCCTGACATTGATATTGGTTGCGAATATTCCATTGCTGAGTTGCAATGTCTATGCAAATGGTTTGCCCCCGCCACCACGAGATGTTTCAGAAGTGAATAGCTTATTTAAGCTTTATCTTGACTTGGTGATCAATCAATATTCGACGCGACAAGTGATACCAGTCATTGTCAAAGGCGATCATTACTTTATCCAGCAATCGAAACTGGATGAGTTGCAGATTAAGCTGCCTGCGGATGCACTTCAGCAACAGTCAGAAAAAAACCTGACCGATCTGGATGTATTTACTTTAGGATTTTCTGGGAAGGCCTTGGATTGGGTCAGCCTCAATCAGATTCCCGAATTGAAGTATGAGTACAATTCAGCGCAACAGTATTTTAGTCTCGATCTTCCTGCCAGCTGGATGCCGGTGCAGATACGCGGCTTGGATTCATGGTATCAACCTGAAACAGCGCAGTCGGGTATTGGTTTATTAAATAACTATGACTTTTATACCTACCGCCCAGAGAATGGTGGCTATAGTAGTACATTATTTACAGAACAACGGTTTTTCTCCCCTTATGGGGTACTGAGAAATTCAGGGGTTTATAGCAAAACTGATTTTAAATCTGATGGGATTGGAAACGACTCAACTCAAGATAATGATGGCTACCGCCGCTATGACACCACTTGGCAATATGATGACCCAGTCCGGGTAGTTTCATTTTTAGCGGGTGATGTAATTACGGGAAGTAAAAACGCATGGGGAAGTTCAGTGCGTTTAGGTGGATTGCAGTTACAGCGTAATTTTGGTACGCGTCCAGATTTGATTACCTATCCTTTACCTCAGTTTAAAGGACAAGCGGCTTTACCGAGCACCGTGGACTTATTGATTAATGGACAGAAAGCCAATTCAACCGATGTACAATCTGGCCCTTTTATTCTAAATAATGTTCCATTTATCAATGGTAAAGGCGAGGCGGTGATTGTCACCACAGATAGTGTTGGCCGTCAGGTGGCAACCTCGGTGCCGTTTTATATTTCGAATACTTTGCTTAAACCGGGGTTATTGGATTATTCGGTGTCTATGGGACAAATCCGCGAAGATTATGGGATCAAGAACTTTGAATATGGCAAATTTGCCAGTTCAGCGGATGCGCGTTACGGGATTAACGACTGGCTCACGGCTGAAGGACGAGTTGAACTCTCCGATTCAATTCAGTTGGCTGGGCTAGGTTCAGTGCTTAAGTTGAATCGGTTTGGTGTTGTAAGTGGTTCGGCAACCCAAAGCTGGGCTGATGGAGAGCTTAATCAGTTAAATAATAACTTGAACGGAAATAAAAACTTCAAGGGAAATCAATACACGCTCGGTTATAGCTATAACCAACAACGCTTTGGATTTAGTCTCAATCATACCCAGCGAGATCAGGATTATTATGATCTTTCACGCTTGCAATACACAGATTTGATTTCAGCCAACAGTCATAAAAGTTTGGTTGCCAATACTTATTTTGCGACAGAAAAGTCGGGTACTTTTGGGGTGGCATATATCCGAACCAAGAGCCGAGACATTGAAAATAAACTGATGAACCTGTCTTGGGCACCGGTATTACCGTCCTATCTGCGTGGTGCGACAGTATCGTTAAGTGCCAACCGGGATTTTGTGGAAAAAGAGTGGAGTGCAGCATTTCAGTTGTCGGTTCCATTTTCCAAGAGCAGATCCACAGCTAATCTAGGTTATAGCCAACAATCCAGTGGTGATTATGCTTATATCAACTATAACCGTAGTGCACCGTTGGATGGTGGTGTTGGTGTTGATTTAACTCGACGTTTTAATGAAAACAGTGATGACTTTAATCAGGCACGAGTCAGCTACCGTAACCAATATTTTAATACCGATGTCGGCATGTCGGGTAGCAATGATTACAACTATTGGTTTGGACTGTCAGGTTCGGTGGTGTTGATGTCAGGCAATGTCTTTGCTGCCAATCGATTGGGTGAGTCGTTTGCTTTGATTGATACCAACAAAATTGCAGATGTACCCGTGCATTATGAAAACAGCTTGGTGGGGCGGAGTAACGCCAAGGGATATGTATTTGTACCGTCAGTGACGCCTTATTACGCGGCTAAATACAGTATTAACCCGATCGATTTACCCTCTAACTTTAATGCAACCCAAGTTGAAAATCGGATTGCGGCAAAACGAGGCTCAGGTGTTGTGATTGGCTTCCCAATCAAACAGTCTTATGCAGCCAATGTATCTTTAGTGCAAAGCAATGGGCAAGCGATTCCAGTGGGTGCGGTGGTACATCGTGCGGATCAAGAATCGAGTTATGTGGGGATGGACGGGATTGCTTATCTTGAAGATCTGGGTGCAGAGAATAGCATTCGAGTGCAACTGCCAGATCAAAGCGTATGTGAAGCAAACTTTTCGTTGGATTTAAAACAAGCGCAACAACAGATTGCAGTGATTAAGTCGGTTGTTTGTCGTGAGGTGGCTAAACCATGATTACTTTAAAAAAAATAATACCTACAGGTCTATTATTCTCTGGATTAATATTGATTGCTGCTCAAAGTCAGGCAGATTGTAACGTTAACTCAAGTGGCAATGTGTCCATTGGTAAGGTTCCTTCCATTACTCTGGCAGAAAATGGAGTTCAATCTTCGCAATTCAGTGCAGGTTTATCCTGTAGTGGATTTAGTTTGGCTGCTTTAAATACCACTTATCTGAAATATCGGGTCGATCAGATGCCAATAAACTATATCAATAGTGTCACTGGTGAACGCCTTACGGTGAATTATTTGGATACCAATAGTAATCCAATTAATGTGGGGCAAGAAAGAGATATGAGTAGCTTTACAATTATCAATTTCTTTACGGGGCCTAATGGTGCGTTACCATTTTATGCAAAGATTAATTCTGGACAAGCTGTATCGCCTGGGATTTACCGAGCTGAAACACCATTTAAAGTCAAATGGTATTATTCTGTGCCTGCAATTGCTGTAGCTGGAATAGGATTTTATTTTTCAAGCCCTGGTTTTAATCGTGGATTTTTGGGACTCGGGTTTGATTGGGGAAGTGGTAGTGATTCTTCTCTAAATTTGAGTATTGAAGTTTTACCAGACTGCCGTATTGCGACCAATGATGTGAATTTTGGAACAGCACCCTTTGCAGATGCCTTTACACCAGTGAAAACCTCGATGGGAATACGCTGTTCAGTCAAGACACCTTATAAAGTGAGCCTGAATGATGGTCTTTATCCACAAAATGGCAATCAACGTGCAATGAAGTCAGAAACGGGGAATAACTATATGAGTTATGAAATTTATAAAAACTCAACTACGGAACGCTGGGGAAGAAATAACGAGCAGTGGTTGAGCGATGTTGCGACTACAAATCCTGGTATTTATGATGCGAAAACTCAGCAGGGTTATGCTTTCACAACAAAAATTCTGGATACAAATTCACTGAGTCTGCCTGCTGGTAAATATAGTGATACTGTAACTGTACAGGTCGAATTTTAAGAGATACTCACAATAACATCATGATTTTTTATCATGATGTTAATTATAAAAAAGAATACATATAATTAAATTATTAATTTACACTATTAAAAACACCTAAGCTATATTCTTTTATTTATTTAAGTGGTTTTTTATATTAAGCACCAGTGAAATAAATAATTATTTTTTGAAAAAAATTCTTACATCATATTATTTATTTTGTCGCTAATTTCTTGTATTTGTTTGTTAAATATTTTTTTCGTATTTCGTGTGTTTAAATTAATCCTGCTATTTTTTTATAATGATTCTGATTTTATGTTTTTAAATCATTAATAGTGTTTAAAACACCAATATAATTTTCAACAGATGTTTTTTTTATTAGTATAAGATTATAATAATTGTTTTAATTATAAGAGGGTTATTTGTTGTGCGAGTCTATGCATATTTTAGAGTTGATGATTTGTCTATAAAAGACAGTAATTATGTCTCCTATATTTCAAACGCTGGTTATGAAATACCAAATAAACGAGTGATCTTTGAAGAGGTGGAAGCCGGTATATCATTAAAATATAGAAATAAATTTATTAATTTAGTCAATTATGCGATGGAAAGCGGTGATTTATTGTTAATCAATGGAATTGATTCATTAGGTGGTAACTTTAATGAAGTATCTTCAAGTGTAAATTTGATTTTTAAAAAAAAAATTCGATTAATCTGTTTAGATTTTTCTAAAAATGAAATTGTGGGAGATCTTAAGAAATTATTTATGCATTTTTTAAAGTTATGTTCTGATTTTGAAGAGAAATCTAGTTTTTCTAAAAAGAGCATTATGAATAAAGCAAAAAAGCGTGTAGGTCGTCCCGAGATTTTAACTGATAAGCAAAAGAAAGAAGCCTTGGATAAGTTTAAAAAAGGCCATACTGTTTATTCAATTGCTAAGCATTACTCAGTTACTCGAACAGTCATCCAACGCTTAATTTTAAAATCTTCTGACGTCATTAATAGTGATGAAAAGTAAATGAGGAGTATAAAACTTCAGAAAAATCATATAAGTAGGTTTGCGATTGCGCAGAAAAGATCTGATTTTAACAAAACAATTATTGTCCAATTGGTTTATGTGTTACGACAAGTAAATCCCAAAAAAGCAAAAAATTTGATGAGTCATTATAGTATTGAAATAAAGTCGATAAATGGTTTGATCAACTATAGGATTCAAGGGATTAAACATGAGGGAAAAATGATTATCTTTTTATATGGTTCTGATTTATATTTTTTGGATCTAAATAAATCATTGTTTGATTATGAGTCTTGATTTGTTTTTGGTGTGATAAAGTATATATTTATAGTTGTTTTATTCGGTTTTAAAAATAAAATTTAAGATTTTCTTTGATATCGTATTTGGTTTTTTGTTATTAATGTATTTTAAAATTTATTTTGAATAAATCAATTTTTAACCAATTTTTTATAATGTGAGGGTTTTATTTTATAGATTTTAAATATTTAAATTGAGTGTTTGTGTTTTTTAAATTAATTTTTTATTTAACGTTGCATGAGAGGAGGGTGCTTAACTTATATTTTAAATTTGGTAAATTATGTTTAATGGATTAAAAAATTGTTAAATTTAAAATATTTTTATTAAAATAATATTTGTACGTGATTTTAGAAAATTATAAGCTCGATTTAAAATTTAAATGTCAAAATATTTGGGAAGTATCCAAAATAGGGTTGAATACTTCCCAACATAGTCAGAACCGTTTTATCAATAAACAGTCTAAATTTGAACCATCTTAATTTGAATAGTCTTAGTTTAAAGTCGGCATTGAAAATTGTTTGTTTTCTCGAATGTTGGCAGAAGGCCAGCGTTGAGTAATAGTTTTTCGACGTGTATAAAAACGTACACCATCTGGACCATACGCATACAAATCACCAAAGAGTGAACGTTTCCAACCACCAAAACTATGATAAGCGACAGGTACAGGCAAAGGAACATTGATACCCACCATACCTACTTTAATATGATCAGAAAAATAACGTGCTGCTTCTCCATCACGAGTATAGATGCATGTTCCATTACCATACTCGTGGTTATCAATCAGATCCATGGCTTGTTGCATGGTCTCTACCCGCATAATTTGTAAGACAGGGCCAAAAATTTCCTGTTGGTAGCTATGCATATTCGGGGTAACTTGATCAATTAAAGTAGGCCCCACAAAAAAGCCATTTTGGAAATCGTCAACGCTTGCTTGTCTGCCATCCACAACGATTTTTGCACCTTGTTGCTCTGCACTGTCAATAAAACCAATCACTTTGGCTTTATGTTCTGCCGTAATCACAGGTCCAAAATCATTATTTTTATCGGCAAAATGTCCGAATTTTAATTTACTGATTTCATTTTGAAGTTTAGCAATGACGGTATCTGCAATTTCGTCACCGACTGCAACCGCAACAGAAAGTGCCATACACCGTTCACCTGAGGAACCAAAAGCAGCGCCAAGGAGGGAATTCACCACATTATCAACATCTGCATCGGGCATGATAATGGCGTGATTTTTTGCCCCACCTAAAGCTTGGCAACGTTTGCCCGCAGCTGTGGCCGTTTTATAAATATATTCAGCAATTGGTGTTGAGCCTACAAAACTAACCGCTTGAATACGCTGATCATTTAAAAGTGTATCTACTGCAACTTTATCGCCATTGACCAGATTAAAGACACCATCAGGAAGTCCTGCTTCTTTTAATAATTGAGCAATATATAATGTTGAAGATGGATCACGCTCAGAAGGTTTTAAAATAAAGCAGTTGCCACAGACAATTGCCATTGGGAACATCCAAAGTGGCACCATCACAGGAAAGTTAAATGGGGTAATCCCTGCAACGACACCTAAAGGTTGAAATTCACTCCAAGAGTCAATATTCGGTCCAACATTTTTGGAGAATTCACCTTTTAAAAATTCGGGTGCACCGCAAGCATATTCAACATTTTCAATCCCGCGCTGTAATTCCCCAGCTGCATCATGGCAAATTTTACCGTGTTCTAAACCAATCAGCTCACAGATTTTATCGGCATTTTTTTCCAGCAACGCTTTAAACTTAAACATGACTCGCGCACGTTTGATCACTGGCGTATCACGCCATGCCGGAAAGGCATTTTCTGCTGCTGCTATTGCATCAAGTACCGTTTTTTGGCTGGCAATGGCCACTTGAGAATTTGATTCACCTGTTGCTGGATTAAATACTTTTTGGCTACGACTCGCTTCTGTTGAAAGTTGTCCATTAATAAAATGCCCGATTGTATTCATTGAGATCTCCTGATTTATTTTGGTTAAAAATTAAGACCATAATTGCTGATAAAGTTTTACGATTTCTTCTTTGGTTGGAAGACGAGAGTTATTACTTGGTGAGCCTGAAGCAAGTGCTTGTTCTGCCATAGTATTTACAACTTCGTCAAAATATTGCTTATCTGCTCCAAAAGCTTCTAAAGTTGGCACTTGAAGGGATGTATTAATGTCTTTTAATGCTTCAATTAACTTGGCATTGGCAGATTCAACAGAATCATTTTGCTGCGCAGCACCCATGGCCTTGGCACAGTCCGCATATTTTTCAGGTTCTGCGGGAATTGAATACTCAATAATCATGGGCAATAACATGGCATTTGATAAGCCATGTGGGACATGGAAAAACGCACCAATAGGGCGACTCATGCCATGAACTAAGGCAACAGATGCATTATTAAAAGCCACACCAGCCAATGTTGCACCCAGCATTAATGCTTCTCGGGCAACTTCATCATTTGAATCAAAATAGACTTTTTTAAGATTTGGGCCAATTAAGCGCATTGCCTCTAATGCTTGAGTATCACTATATAGATTGGCTTTTTTGCTGGTATAGGCTTCAATCGCATGGGTTAAAGCATCTATACCTGTATCTGCTGTGGTACGGGCAGGTAAACTTAACGTTAGTTCATAATCTACAATTGCAGCAATGGGCATAAAACCAGCACCGACACAGAGCATTTTTTCATTACTTTCATCATCAGTAATGATCGTGAATTTGGTTGCTTCAGAACCTGTGCCTGCTGTTGTTGGAACGGCAATAATTGGTAAGCCCTGTTCATTGACTTGTCTAGGGAACTTATAATCTCGGATTTTTCCACCATAGCGACCTAAGATGCCAATGGCTTTTGCACTGTCAATTGGACTGCCACCACCCACAGCGATAATTGAATCATATTGATGTGCTTGAATAAACTGAACCCCAGCTTCAATAGAACTTGAGGTGGGTTCTGGAATGGTTTGATCAAAAAAGTCTGCTTCAATATTTTCACTTTTAAGAATCTTTTGAATATCGGCGATATAGCCTAACTTGACCATCATTTGATCAGTGATGATCAGTGGTTTATTACAGCCTAAGCTTTTTAAAATATAAGGAATTTTCTCTCGGGCATTTTTTCCGACTTCAAGAAATCTGGGCAACAAAATCGTGTGTGACATAAGCGAACTCCATTTTAGTTTCATTCCATTTACATGCATTTTGTATTTGAAAAAGACCAAGTTGCATGCTGTAAATTGGCTTTATAATATTTGTATATTGATATGTATCGTATCAATATAAAATTATATGTAAACAGGTTTTTTATGAATTTTATTTAAATAAAATTATTTAGTCATAAATAACAGTAGTTTAGTCTATTTTTCAAAGTGAAAAAGAATTTTGTCTAGATTCATCATTAAAAATTAGCTATACATATATAACGATACATTATGTATCAATATAATTAAATAAATGGAGTTTAGAATGATAGGACTATTTGGAATAGTAGTGTCCTTGGTATTGCTGATGTATTTAGCTTACAAAGGTTTTAGTGTCATTATTTTGGCGCCTGTACTTGCACTGTTTGCGGTCATTTGGAGTGGAATGACGCATGAATTATTAGGGTTTTATTCGCAAGTATTTATGAGTGGTCTAGGTGGGTACATCATTAAATATTTTCCACTTTTTCTGTTAGGCGCTGTCTTTGGCAAACTCATGGATGACAGTGGATCAGCTCGCACAATCGCAATTTTTTTTGTTGAACGCTTAGGGCATCAGCGTGCGATGTTATCGATTGTGATTTCCTGTGCAATCTTAACCTATGGCGGTGTCTCGCTTTTTGTAGTGGGTTTTGCTGTATTTCCAATTGCTTCAGCATTATTTAAAGAATTGGCTATTCCTAAACGACTCATTCCTGCGGCAATTATGTTGGGTGCATTAACCTTTACAATGACCGCATTGCCTGGTACGCCTGCGATTCAAAACGCAATTCCAATGCCATATTTTAAAACAGATCTATATGCTGCACCTGTGCTTGGCATCATTGCCTCGATTTTTATGTTAATCACGGGGATGTGGTGGCTGAATAGAAGAGTCGAGCATTCGATAAAACAAGGCGAAGGCTATGGCAATCATATTGAACAGCATAAAGAAATTTTAACGCATTTAGATCCTAGTTTACTGATTGCAATGATCCCGATTGTATTGGTAATTTTATCGAATTTAATATTATCTAAAGTGATTTTTCCAAGTATGGATACTTCATATTTGGCCACGGCTCAATTTGGTCACACCAATCTAAATTCTGTGATTGGTTTATGGTCGATCATTACAGCATTGGTGATCGCATGTATTGCCATTATTGTGCTCAATTGGAAACGGATTAACGATATTCGAGACAGTATTCAAAATGGTGTTTCTTCTTCATTTTTACCTATTTTTAATACCGCCTCAGAAGTCGGATATGGGTCAGTTATTGCATCTTTAGCGGGTTTTGTCATTTTAAAAGATTTTTTAGTTAGTTTAGCGCCAAGTAATCCGCTGGTTTCCGAAGCAATTTTGGTCAATGTACTGGCTGGGATTACAGGTTCTGCGTCTGGAGGTTTGAGTATCGCATTAAATACGATGGGTGAAACCTATATGAACCTAGCACAAGATTTTGGCATTTCACCTGAATTAATGCACAGAGTTGCTTCTATGGCTTCTGGATCTTTAGATTCTCTTCCACATAACGGCGCTGTAATTACCATTATTGCACTTTGTGGTCTCACGCATAAACAGTCTTATTACGACATGTTTGTGGTCGCAGTTATTTTTCCACTACTTGCGCTGATCGGAGTGATTACACTTGGAACATATTTTGGATCATTTTAAGGCTTGAGTTTTTAAAGCTAGATACTTGGGGATTCTAAGTCTCTAGCTTTTATTATTTAATCGATTGAATTTTTTATATAGGTATTTAAATCATTGGCTGCATCTCTTAATGCATCTTGATAGCTGATTAAGTCATCTAAGGATTTTCGAATACTTGGCGCATGGGTATATAAGCAAGCAATGATTTCACCATTGGGGTGGAGTATAGGCACTGAACAGGCCACCATCCCTGCGATAAACTCTTCATTATCGGTGCCTAAATTTGTTACGCCAATACGCTGAATTTCAGATTCCAGCAAATTAAGATCTGTAATGGTATTTTTGGTGTACTGGGTGATTGGAATATTTTTTAGAATATTTTTCCTTTTTTCTGCGGATAAATGACTTAAAAAAAGTTTGCCACTCGATGTACACCAGACAGGCACTGTTGAGCCCACGGGTAAATATACCTGTAATGGCCAGTTTGTCTGTATACGATCTACATACAACATATGATTATCTTGTAGGATTGCTATACCACAGGTTTCACCAATCTTATTTGACAGTTTTTCTAAAATAGAAAACCGTTCAATTCTAAATTTTTCATTTTCCCAAACATTAAATAGTAATTGTTTGACTCTTCCACCCACCAACAAGCCACCATGTAAATCTACTTTGACATAACCTTCTTTTTCTAATAGTTGGATGAGTCGATGAATACTGGGTTTTGGGATATCAAGTGCTAAAGAGAGATCAAGTGGGGAAGGGGGATGTTTTGCTTCACCAATGGCTTCTAAAATTTCAAGTACTCGTGTGATCGATGAACCTTTATTTCGTTTTGTATCTTGTGTCATAAAATTTTCCAAAAGACCCTGCTTCATTCATACCCACTTGAGCTTATGGATATTAACATTTGAATGTTATAGATATGAAATGTCAACAGATCCTAAATAAGCCTTTAAAATACTAACGTGATTTATTCCAACTCAAAATTTTAAATAATCCAAACATCACAATAATCCAGATTGGAATCAAAATGACCGATTCTTTAAAGTTTTGCACCCACATGATATATAGGATCATACTGATAAAAACTAAAACAATATAATTACTTACAGGTGAAAACAATGAGGGGAATTTTACTCTTGTCCCTTCCAGCTTTTTAGCACGTTTAAATTTTAAATGGGTAAAACTAATCAGTGCCCAGTTTAAAACCAGAGCAGCAACAGCCAAATACATCAGATGACTTAGAGCTTCTTCAGGCACAAAATAATTTAGTAACACGCAACCAAAAATCAGTATAGAAGAGAAGATCACCGCAGTGATTGGTACACCTTGTTTGCTAACTTTTGCAAACATCTTCGGTGCATTGCCTTGTACTGCAAGCCCATACAGCATACGACTATTGGCATACATACCACTGTTATATACCGAAAGCGCGGCAGTCAGAATAATAAAATTGAGTAAATGCGCTGCCCAGCCTAACCCCAGTTGACTGAAAATCATCACAAAGGGACTTTTATCTAGACCCCCAAGATCAAGTTGATTCCATGGAATTAATGACATGATGATGGCAAGAGAAGCCACATAAAAAACCAAAATACGGAAAATCACGCGATTGACTGCTTGTGGTATGCTTTTTTCAGGGTTTTCTGCTTCGGCAGCCGTCATCCCAATCAATTCAATGCCGCCAAATGCAAACATTAAAAAGGCCAGCATATAAAATAGCCCTGAAAAACCATGTGGGAAAAATCCGCCATGTTGCCAGAGGTTTGCCACAGTTGCAGTTGAATCCGCACCTGCTGTGAGCAAAAGATATAAACCAAACACAATCATCGAAATCACAGCAACAACTTTGATAATGGCTAACCAAAATTCAGATTCACCATAAAATTTAACATTGCCTAGATTAAAACCAGTCACGATGACAAAGAAAAATAAAGCGGAGACCCAAGCGGGAATATGCGGCCACCAATAATGCACATATTTAGCCACCGCTGTAAGTTCAGTCATGGCGACTAAAATATACATTACCCAGTAATTCCAGCCAGATAAAAAGCCAGGAAATTTTCCCCAATATTTTTGTGAAAAATAACTGAATGAACCTGCAACAGGTTCTTCTACAATCATTTCACCCATTTGGCGCATGATTAAAAAGGCAATCAAACCGACGATGGCATAGCCTAAAATAATCGAAGGACCAGCAGATTGGATGACTTGTGCAGAACCTAAAAATAATCCTGTACCCACAGCGCCACCCATAGCGATCAATTGGATATGACGATTTTTAAGTCCACGTTTTAATTGGGAAGATGAGCGATTCAAAATATGCTGTGCTGAATAAAAGAAGCCATTGTAATAGATTGGCTATAGATAACCTAGTTTGAAAACGATGTTGTTGAGGCAATTTTAAAAGATATTGAACACTGGGATATTAGAACGCTTCCATCTATTAAAATATGATCATATTGAGTGAATCACATTACTATTGAAAGAGCCTTCTCGCTTTGGGAGAAGGCTAGGATGAGGGGTATCTATACTTATAAAAAGACTTATAAAACAATCCTATTCAGATTGTTCTAATGTACGCAGTGGGTGCATACCCTCAACCATACCCATAAATGGTGGGTAAATTGAGTAACCAACCAAGGCTTGAAGTTCTGGTGAAATCGACCGTACCGTATCTTTGGAAAGTTCAAGTAAATAGTTTTCTTGTTGTCGTACATAGGCTTCACAGTACTGATGAGTAATCGCAAAGCGTGAGGATTTCGAATGATTTTGACCACCACCATGCCAAGTCGTACCGAGGAAAAAGATCACTGAACCTGCAGGCATCACTGCGGGTAACGCTTCTGATCTTTGTGCAAATCGATCATCTCCCCAGTGATGGCTGCCAGGAATAATTACTGTTGCACCATTGTCTTCGGTAAAATCATCAATTGCCCAGACGGTTGCAGCACCAAGTGGCTGACGAGGGCGGGGGAGGCGATAAAAAGCATCATCATAATGCAGACTTTGAGCGATTTCACCTGAAAGTATATTGATGATTTGACTCTGAGAGAGCAGGAAGTTGGGTTGAAACAGACGATCCATAAGACCAAGAATGTGAGGATGTACCGCAAGTTGATCAGTGATTCGCGTTTTTGAGAGAACATTATAGACACGCTGGGTTTGCTGACCTTCAAACGGGTTGCGTCCAGTTTGGTCGAGAAGAGCAAGGCCTTCTTGCTTAATCTGCTTGCAGGTTTCTTTGCTGATCAGGTTGTTGATGATGACATAACCATCACGCATTAAGGTTTGGAAATCTCGTTGGATTTCTGGCGTATTTCGCTCAGGCCCTGGTTGTAATTGTCGATGGGTCTTTGCGTGATCTTTTTTATTATATTGACGAATATCTAATTTAGACATTGAAAGCTCCTTGATTTAACGTGCTGGGCAGAACGAAACGCTTAGTTCATATTGTTTCCTGCCTTGGTTTTTTTACTTGTTTCTCCAGATGACAGTGGGCTGAGTTGTAGGGTATTGCTTGTCAGATTCCAGAGTTGTTCGAATAGTTCCACATTTGAGGGCCTTTCTTTGGCAAGGATGGCTTGATCAATCGCCAGACGCAGACCTCCCATCAGCATTGCCACCGTTGTATTTGGATTAAGATCTGGACTGATTATCCCCAACTTCTGCCCTTGAGCAATGTTACGTGCACCAGCTTCTAATAATGCCTCCATGTGAGCGCGTTCGATATCAAGCACCTCAGGTTCACGGGCAAGTCGCCCAGCAATCAAAGGTGCCAGAGGATGATTATAGAAATAGTCAATGATTGCTTTGGTACGGGTTTTTTCGCGTTCTCTCCATTCAATATTTGTTGGAATGCTGTCACCCAACGCAAGTGCTCTCAATGGTTCATAGAATTGATCCACAACAGCGGCAATCAGACCTGTTTTTGAGCCAAAGTGATGATAGGTGAGCCCAGCTGATGTATTTGCTCTTTTGGCTATGGCACTGATCTCCATATGTCCATTGTTTGCAATCAATTCCTGTTCTGCTGCAGTGATCAAGCGTTGGTAAGTCGCCATCTTTTTTTCGGTCATGATTTTATTCTTAGAAAAACTAAATTGAATTCAATTTAGTTTTTATTGGCGAAATTGTCAACAGTATTGCGCCAAGATCAGTTAGAGAAATGGCGTTACAATAAGATCGAAAGCAAGCTTGAGTCTGAGTAAGTGGAAGTATTGTCAGTGAGAAATAATTGGAAAAAGCAAATATAAGAGAGTAAAAATGTGGCAGAGATTTTTAATTGATCTTTTTAAAATGAATAGTTTATTTTTGCTTTAATGCTTGCCGCTTTTATTGTACGGCTTGCTTACGAAATTGAATCGGCGTTACACCACTCCATTTTCTAAATGCGCGAGCAAAATTAGCGGGTTGAATATATCCAAGATAATTGGCGATATCTTGTATTTCCATATTGCTGTTCAGTAAAAGTTTTTCAGCCTCTTTATATTTGACTTCGTCTAACAGAAGCAGGTAAGACGAATTTATTTCGTTGAGATGTCTTCTCAATGTACGACTCGACATATGTAAACGTTCGGCAACGTTGTCTAAAGAGGGATAGCCTTTCTGAGGAACAAGCACCAATTCTGTTTTTACACGTAAGCAAATATCTTGGATTTGTTCAGAAAAACGAATTTGTTCTGTTTCACATTGTGCCAATGCTTGTTGAAATGCCGTCGGATCTGCCATTTGTGGGGAGAGCTTGAGCAGTGATAAGTTGTATCGGATTTGATTTTTATTTTGATTAAAAAGAATCAAGGGAAGTTGCTGTTGAAATTTCTGATGGTAGCGTGGTTCTGGCCAGTCGACTCTTAACTCAACTTGAGAAAAATCTTTTTCTATTAATGATCTACCTGTCTGAATAATTCCGATCATTAAACATTCATAAAAAAACCGTCTTAAAATTTCAGTTTGCTCTTTATCGTTACTGATTACAGGGTGAGTTTCTTGAATATCAATGACAGATAAATTTTCTTCCTCATAAAAATCAATTCGATAATCTTTTAAGCGCATATTAAAAAATTGCACTGCAAGCTCAATTGCATGACGCAAAGAGGGGCTACTCATTAACGCATATCCCATTGGGCCGTGAGCGGTTAAACGCAGTTTTAGGCCATACTCATATCCAAGTCCAAAGTCCTGAGCCAAGGTTAAACTTATCCAGGCTAATTTAGACCATTGTAAAGGCGTAATACGTGCATCTAGTTGGTTAAGCAGTGTTAAAGGAATTTTACTCTTTTGCAAAATATCAGGAGCGGAAAAGCCCTTTTCGACCATGATTTCTAATAATAAATGAACATAAGAAATTGGAATACTGGCTTTTGATAACCCATACGGATCTTTCATTTTGTTCTATGTGTTGGCCGAAAATGATTAGCATTATGTCTTAACTCCATCTCACGCTCAAGTTTTAGCTACGTGATACTAAGATTATTCTATTGATCTGAGTATTTGCGATGAGCTTACCTCGTCCCCTTAAAAATTCACCAGTGGTGATTACTGGCGCATCTTCAGGTATTGGTGAAGAACTTGCTAAACAGTTTGCTGAACGTGGTTATCCGCTTATTTTGGTTGCACGACGTGTAGATAAGCTTGAGCTTCTCGCTACCCATTTACGTCAGAAATATCAGGTAGAAGTGAGTTTACGCCCATGTGACCTCGCGAACCGTGAGGCAAGAACCCAGTTCCGTCTGGAATTGGAAAAGATGGATGTGGCTATTTTATGCAATAACGCTGGTTTTGCCACTTTTGGCCGATTACATGAGTTGGATGCTGACCGAGAGCGGGAAGAGACGGAAGTTAATGCTGTTGCGGTACAGGATCTTACTTTAGCTGTATTGCCTAAAATGATGCAACGTAAAACGGGTGCAATTTTGATTGTGGGTTCGACATCAGGCCATCAACCAACACCAGCCAATGCAACCTATGCTGCAAGTAAAGCTTTCGCGAACTCCTTTGCTGAATCTCTACATAGTGAGCTGAGTGGTACTGGTGTGACATGTACATTATTAGCACCTGGGCCGACGATCACTGGTTTTAATGAAGTGGCTGGGATTACAAAAATTGATGGTGTAGGTGGAAGTTTTGTTTGGGTAACCGCAGAACGGGTAGTCAAAGAGGCGATACAAGGAATGAATTGTAACCGCCGTATTGTGATCCCAGGTTTTATTGCACAGGCTCAAACACTGGGTGGACGCTATACCCCACGCGTTATTTTATTACCCATATTAAAACAAGTATTTTCGAGATTAAAAGCATGAGACAGCTGATCAATGATTTACGCATCCCCATTGGTTTAGCAAACCTTGGCAATAAGCTTTACCACAATGCTCAATATTTAACGGCTGTGGTAGAGGTCAATGAAAAAGCAATGGCACGCTGGTTACCTGCTGGAATGAAACTGGTAAAACCTGCCAGAGCCGATTTGTTCTGTGCTTATTTCCCTGAAAATGTCTATACAGGGGCATATCATGAGGCGGGTTTGTTTGTACATATACAGGTGGGCAATAAAACAGGTATTTTTTGTCCATGGATGATTCTGGATGATGATCGGGCCATGATCATTGGGCGTGAATTGCTGGGCTATCCCAAAAAAATGGGAGAGATCAGTTGGGATAATGATGGTACTGGTATTCTAAGCAAAGCATCACGTCGTGGCACTGTGTTAGTTGAAATGGACGCCAAACTTGGAGAGGTCATTCATGATGCACCGCCAATTCTAGGTTTACCACATCGTAATATCACAGGAGGATTAGGTTTGAGCTTACCACGGGAAGTTCGATTTACCCCTAAAGAACACCCTGTCGAGGTTCGCCGTGTGGAGATGAAACTACGCTTTACAGGTACGGTGAACGACCCTTTACATGACATGGGACTCGGTAAAGTGGTTGACGCACGACTGCATCGCGTGGACTTATCTGGTGGCTTGATTCCGCCAATTCAGATTCCGCGTTTACGGACTCCTTTGTTCTTAATGCGTCAATTTAATCCACGTATTTTATAAATAGGGAGCAGGCGATGAATATGTTTACTAGCCCTTCCTCAAGCAAAGCCATTCAATATAGACACGTTTCTGCATCGATAGATATTCCAGTCAGAAGTATGGATTTTACTTTTCCAGATGAAATTCCTGAATTTTGGTTTAGCAATAATCCATTACTTACCCTGTTATTGACTGCATTATCTAGTGCTTTTCCTGATGGAGAGCGGCAGTTTATTCATAGTGTGCGTCATTATCAGAATAAGATTGAAGATCCGATTCTGCTTCAGCAAGTTCGCGCTTTTATTGGGCAGGAAGCACACCATGGTAAAGAGCATGATGTATTGAATGGGGTCATGCTGAAAAAGGGCTATCCAGTCGATCGAATTTATAAACGATTTAAAAAGATGAATCGTTTGATGCAGACGCAGTTTTCTCCAGCACATCAATTGGCATGCACAGTTTGTATGGAACACCTGACTGCGATTTTATCTGATTATTTCATCAGTACCGCCCCCGAAGATCTCGCATTATTCAATGTACATTTAAGAAAAATATGGGTATGGCATGCGATTGAAGAAACTGAACATAAGGCGGTGGCATTTGATGTTTATCAATCCTTAGTGAATCGGCCTTATTTTCTACGCCTAGTCATGCTTGAAACTACACTCTCTTTTGTTTTGGTCACAGGGCGTGGAACGATAGAGCTTTTGCGTCATTCAGGAATGCAACGAGATTTAAAAGGGCTATATCAGGGGCTAGGTTATTTGTTTGGTCGCAAAGGCTTAGTGAGGAATATCAGCAAAGCTTATCTCGACTTCTTCTCAACCGATTTTCATCCTTGGCAGCATGACAATAGAAACATGATGCGCCTATTAAAAAATCAATATTTCAATGAGTAGTAACTGAAATAAACAAGAAATTGAAATTTACAGCGTACTCATTCACCCAATTATTTTAGGAATTCATCCAATGGCACAACGTATACTCGCAAAATCTCCGTTAAAGCAACCATTAACCTTGGCCTGCGGTATAACGATACCAAACCGTATTGCAAAATCGGCCATGAGTGAGCAATTGGCGGATCGACATGGTTCACCAACCATAGACTTACAACAACTCTATGCTGTATGGGCAAGAGGAGGGACTGGGTTATTAATCACAGGCAATGTCATGATTGATTCTCGTGCATTTGTTGAGCCACGCAATGTCGTTTTGCAAGATGAACAATTCTTACAGGCAAATAAGCTATGGGCTCAAGCTGCACAAGCAAATGGCAGCAAGATTATTATGCAAATTAACCATCCTGGTCGTGTTGCTGTACTTCCATTATTAAAAAAGCCGATCGCTCCATCAGCAGTGGGCTTAGATCTGCCTGCAATGAATATTATTCGTATTCCGCGTGCGATGACTGAGGCAGAGATTTTGGAACAAATTAAACGTTTTGCGACCACGGCTGCATTGGCTGTGAAAGCTGGGTTTGATGGTGTACAGGTACATGCCGCACATGGTTATTTGTTATCACAATTTTTATCTCCATTGGCAAATACACGTACAGATCAATGGGGCGGGAATCCTGAAAATCGACAACGGATTTTGATTGAAACGGTGCGTGCAGTGCGTCAGGCCATCGGCAAAAATAAGATCCTAAGTGTCAAACTAAATTCTGCTGACTTTCAAAAGGGCGGATTAAGTCAGCACGAATCTCTTCAAATTGCCTTAGCTCTAGAAGCTGAGGGTATCGATTTATTAGAGGTTTCAGGGGGCAATTATGAATCTCCTGCACAGTTGGGATATGCACCTGATCGACAGACTCAGCGTGATGGCTATTTCCTTGATTATGCGACTGCACTTTGTGAACAGAGCAAACTGCCATTAATGCTGACCGGTGGTCTGCGTGATGTCGATTTGATGAACCAGATTGTTGCTGATGGTACTGTTGATTTAATTGGTTTGGCTCGTCCTTTTGCTTTGCAACCAGATTTAGCCAAACAACTTTTAGCTGGAAAATCACTACTTGATCCTGCAAAAATTCCTGCTGTTGGATACAAACCTGTCGACGCCTATCTACAACTGGCTTGGCATGCTGCCCAATTTCGTCGGATTAGCAGCGGTCAGCAACCCAAGGCAATTAAGGGATTATTCCGTACGTTGATCGCCTTTGGCCCTCGTATGGGTTTTAACATTTTGACACAGGACTAATCGTTAGACGATTTGCGATACAAGGAGTTTTATCATGAGTGGTTTAATCAAAGAAACCCATACGATTGTTCCAAGACGTCCAGTATTTGATTTTGCTGAAACTCCCAGTCATTGGATTTATGATGATCCGATGGCGACGCAAATGCTGAATTTAATTAACCCAATTACACCAGCACCAGAACGTTGGTTTTGTCAGACTTTTAGAGACGCATTACCGTTTGTTCAAGATGAGCAATTAAAAGCTGTAGCCATGGCCTTTATTAAACAAGAGGGTGCTCACAGCTATGGACATACCTTAGGTACGCGACATATAGAAGCTTTAGGAATTGATTTAAGTCGTTATACCGAAATGATGAACTGGATATTTAATGACATGATTGGTCCTAAACCATTCGGTTATGAGTTAAAACATCCACGCTTAAAATCAACTTGGTTGACGACACGATTGGCTATGGTTGCAGCAGCAGAGCATCTCACAGGTGTATTGGGTCATTGGGTTTTAAATGCTGAGGGCTTACAAACTGCACCAGTAAATGTACAAATGTTACGTTTATTACAATGGCATGGCGCTGAAGAGGTTGAACATCGTGAAGTGGCAGATGCCATGTTTAGGCACTTGAGCAATAATATTTTGTTGCGAACAGGTGCGGCTGTTTTTACCTTTCCATTATTTATTGTATTGGCTTATATTGCTGTCGAAAACTTGGTCCAACAAGACCCGCAATTACCGCATCGTTTTCGTTTTAAGGATTATTTTCGAGCAGCTCGACAAGACCGAGTCCCTAGAGCTGGTTATATGATACGTGCCTGTATACGTTATTTTAATCCCAAGCATAGCCCACTCAATGAAGGCTCAACCGAGCAAGCGTTGGCATATTTAAACAATATGCCTGAGTTTAAATGATTCTTTGCAATTCAATATCAAGATACCCATTATGTAGCAGTAAAATATCCTCATAATGGGGAATGCTTATATAACTATGATTTTTTTAATTTCTGATGCATTAAGCTTTTAAAATTATGGATTTATTTTTTTTACTTGACCTGTAATCTGATTTTCTATCTATAAAATATTTAATTAATGACAATTTTGTAATAAAAATGCTTTATCGAGCATTTACCAATATCTTGTTTCTTTTTTGTATAAATGTAATTGTAAATTTAAAAAACTACTATATAAAATTAATCATTAATTTTTAAAATGAGTAGGATTGTGAAAATTCACACAGATATGGAATCGCTTTAGTATTATTTTAAATGAATTTCTTGGAATCTATTTTATCTTTGTAGAGCAGTAACTTACTTGGTTGAGTTTTTAAATATCATGAATATTGTTTACAGAAATTTGTAATGGGAAAGAAGCTGTTTTTTGTTTGGCTATTGATGTTTCAATTTACATTTCAGAATGTCTGGTATGTGGTTGAATCTTTATGCCTTAATGAAATTTCGATTCAAACGCATATAAAACAAAATATTGATGATAAAGAATCACTTATTGCCATAAGTGATGTTGAAAGAAATATTGAAAAAATAAGATATAACAATGAAATAAATCAGTTTTGTCAAAATATTTGTTTAAATGATAAATGTAATTTCATATCGAACTTTGCTGATTTAAAAATAGAACGCTATTTTGAAAATACATTTAATCTATTTTTTAATCTTCTGACTTTTCAGAGATACAGGTGGTTGAATTTATATCAATTCCCTGAATTAAATAATTTATCTCCTCCTCCTAAATTCAATTAGCTATACGGTGGTTAGCTAAAGCAGCTCCTACCATTTTATATTTTTGTATATGCTGAGGAGTATTTAAATGTTTAGTCAAAAAAAATCTATATGTTATTTTGTGGAATCATCGTATGTAAATTTTACGTTTAAAATAAGTACTTTGTATTCTTTAAAATTGATTAAAGGTCATGCGAAATTTTATTCGAGAAAATATGATTTATTTTGTTGTGGGAGAAAATAATATGAGTATTATATTTTCCTCCAGAATAAGGACCATGGGTTCAAGGGTTATTGGTTTTGTATTGGCATTTATTATTGCTTTTAGTTTTGGCCTATGGCACGACACTTTCCCCTTAATTGAGCATCTTTTATGGTTGCTCGGTTGGTTTTTAGTGGGGGTCGGTGCAATGGGGCGGATATGGTGTAGTATCTATATTTTAGGCCATAAAAACGCGAAGTTAGTTATGGATGGTCCATATTCCATATGCCGAAATCCACTCTATTTCTTTAGTTTTTTAGCTGCACTGGGGATTATGTTTTTAACTGAAACCTTGTTCTTTCCTTTGGCTTTTAGTTTGTTTTTTTTAGTTTATTATTACTTTGTCATACGTCAAGAAGAGCGTTTTTTGAGGAAAAAATTTGATCAATTGTATTTGAATTATACTCAAACTACACCACGCTTTTGGCCGAGTTTTAAAAACTATTCTGAACCGCAATATTGCCAAGTGTCATCCAAACATTTTAGGTTGTTCTTAACTCAGGTGATCTGGTTTTTCTGGGTTGCTGCATTTGTACAACTGTTTGAAGAGCTTAGATTGTTAGGGGTTTTTCCTATTTATTTTAATATATTTTAGTCCGCTTTTATTAACTTGAATTGAGAGAAATTTATACTTAGAGTATTCAGTAAATTTTTATTGGGTACTCTAGGGTGGATATATTGGATGGATGATTTTTAACCTGAATAAGCATGAATCTACATAGAATTCCCCTCATCCTAGCCTTCTCCCAACGGGAAAAGGGTCTTTCAATACCCATATGATTTACTCCAGATGATCATTTTTTGCTTTATAAAAAGATCGAATGTATTTTTTTTTCAAATTAAAGAAACTTTATCGCCATTTTTCCCTATTTTATTTTTCTTTTAAAATAAGGAATTCAATACAGAGCCGAGATTTTTAAGCGATTTAGCAAGGATTTTCCTTCATCTGTTGTCTAAGCAATGGATGAAGAATTAAAACATCGTAGCTGTTAGGTTCTCCTCATTTTTAACCGCTTTAAACACCGAATTGAAATGTCATTGATCAATGCAAAAAAGCACTTTTTAAATAGATCAGAAAAAAACCGCTTGAAAATTAATCTAAGTGGATTATTATATTTAATCTAAATGGATTAAAAACCAGTCCATTGAAGTGATCAATTAAAATTAAAATGAAGTCACCATCGTTCTAGGATTAAAGAACATGGTACATAGGGACGTAAGTTATGGAAAAGATGAATAAATTAAAAGTAGGGATACTGCTGACAACGGTTATGGGTTCAATCACTTTAAGTGCTTGTAACGACAATGATGATTCAGAACGTGTAACTCAACCGCCTAAAGCAGAACTGACGGATTGTATGTGGCAAAATGCTGTTTCGAGTAAGGATGGCACAGGTGGTGCCAATCCAATGAATTATGCGCTTCCAGACTCCAATGTAAATTACTGGTCAAGTGAATTTACAGTTCCAGAAGGTGCAAAAGTTTTTATCGATGGTGATTATCCTTATGCCCGTCATACCTCTCTGGTTAGCTATACAGCCAAAGGAGAGCGTGTTAATTCTCTGGTAGATGTCAATATTAAACCTAATCAAGGTGTGACCAATCCCTTTATTGTGGGTAATAACCGCTTAAATAAAGAAAGAGGATTTAAAGCTGAGTTGGTGTTAGGCGATCTACCTGCATCACCTAAAGAAAATACCTTATATGCGCCTAAAACAGACAGCAATGAAGTGGCGTTAATCTATCGTGTTTATGTGCCGAATAAAGGCTTTAATGAAAAAGGTGGAGTCAATTTTCCGCGTTATAAAGTACAGTTAGCCAATGGTGAAATCAAAACAGGCGCAGAAGTCTGTAAAGTCCTTAAAGTGAAAGAAAAAGCTTTGGATAATGTACAAACACCTTTGAGTGTGATTTTAAGTTTATACAATAAACAGCCTTATGTAGGTTTCCCTGCACAATTGAAACCAACATGGTATACCGCCTATAACGGACCTGCGAATATTAGTTGTATTTATAAACACAACCTAGATCAGTGTGAAGGGTTTAAAACTGAACGTAAGCTAAATCAATGGGCTACACCAGATAATGAATACACCTTTTCGGTGATTAGCCGCAAGCTTGGTAAGGTGGTTGTGGTGAAAGGTAAACTACCACAAATCGCAGCAACTTCTGGTAATGAAACCACTTTAGCAAAAGGCGATATTCGTTATTGGTCGATTTGTACCAATGAACTGATTTCGACAGCAACCAACTTCTGTATTTATGACGAGCAAATGAAGCATAAAGACAAAAATGGTTTTTATACCCTTGTTGTGTCATTACCCGAAGATCGTCCAAAGAATGCCACAGATGAATGTGGAATTTCTTATTTGCCTTTAAGCCCGCGTGGTGATGGTTATACTGGTCCAGATGCTGTGGAGAAAGGGCATAATGATGTCGGTTTCTTGATTATGAGAAATTTATTACCGTATTCAAACTTTAGTCAAGCCATTCAAAATACCAAAGTTTGGGGAGATGAAAAGACGGTGATGGGTGATTATTTACCAGAGCTTAACTACACCTCTAAAGAGGAATTTGAAGCCAAAGGTTGTTCGTAATCCTTCCGTTAAAAATAAGCCAGTCTATTGAGTGACTGGTTTATTTTTTATCATTTTTGATATAAAAGAGACATCTCTTTTTATTTTCTCTATGGAATGTGATGAGTAATCAAACCAAAGAAAAGCTTATCGAGGCAGCGATTGTTCTGTTTTCTCAGAATAATATAGAAACTTTGTCTGTACAGAAAATTAATGAAACTGCAAAAGTGGCAAACAAATCAGCTTTATATTACCACTTCAAATCTAAATGGGGATTGGTTGAAGCTTCGCTAGATCATGTTATGACACCTTATGTTACCGACAGTCTTGCGCTATTAAATGCAATTCAACCTGAACAGGTACAAGTGTCTGAGGTGGTAGATGCCTTGATGAACCCGATGGTGAAGATTCTTTTACAGGAAAATGGCATACATTATTTAAAATTCTTTTCTAAAACGATTAGTGCAGGAGATGAAGGGCGGATCATTGTTGTAAAAACGCTAGTACCTGTTTCAGATAAAGCGGTCTACTTATTGCAACTGGCTTTGCCCGATTCAGAGCCTGATGCGATTGCATTAAAAGTACTTTTTACCTTCAATACCATTCTCAATGTGGTCAGTGATATTGGTCTTGAACACTTTTGGCCGACCAATGTGAAAGACCACAAACTGCTGGGTAAATATCTAAAAGACTATATTGAAGGTGGAATCCGTTTTAAGGTAAATCAACATTACGATTAAGCCAAAATTATAGTCAATTAAAAGCGACGATGAATTAACTTGTGGAGGGTAAAGGATTTTATAGCGAGATAAAGACGTCGTATGAGATGCCGAATGAAAAAACAGTACAAATCAGAAAATCAAAAATTATGGATATTTTGAAAAAAGGAATGACAATGAAAATTAAATTTTTAACAGTCTCATTGATGTTTATTTTGCCATTTTCTGTTTTGGCAGCAAATGGGCAAGTCGAAAAAGCGGGCATTGAATCAAATAATGCGTATAAAACGAAATATAATTTAGACGATATGACTGAGTTTAATCATGCGCAAAAAGGTTTTATTGCTAAGCCAACCGGTCAAATTAAAAGTGAGAAAGGCAATGTTATCTGGGATTTTGATGCTTTTAATTTTTTAAATGATCCAGCACCAAATACAGTTAATCCTGCTCTATGGCGACAAGCAAAGCTAAACAACAATGTTGGTCTATTTAAAGTGACAGATCGAGTTTGGCAAATTCGTGGTTTTGATTTGGCAAATATGACCATTATTCAGGGTGATACTGGCTGGATTATTGTGGATACATTAACCTCTAAAGAAACGGCTGAAGCGGCACTTAAATTTGCTAGGCAGCATTTAGGTGAGCAAAAAATTTCAGCCATTATTTTTACCCATAGCCATATCGATCATTTTGGTGGTGCATTAGGCGTTCTTTCTACAGAAGAAATTAACGCAAGAAAAACTCCAATTATTGCGCCACAAGGCTTTATGGAAGAAGCGACCAGTGAAAATGTGATGGCAGGTTCAGCCATGATACGTCGTGCGACTTATATGTATGGAACTTTTTTACCTAAGAATGCCGAAGGATTGGTGGATACTGGTTTAGGTAAGGCTGTTGCTGTGGGAAAAATGGGCATCCTTGAGCCTACACAACTGATCACCCAGGCAGAACAGAAAATGACCATTGATGGTTTGGATTTTGTATTCTATAACGTGCCGGGTTCAGAAGCACCTGCTGAATTAACATTCTCTATTCCATCACTGAAACTTTATAATGGCGCAGAAATTCTATCGCATACCATGCATAATCTTTATACCCTTCGAGGTGCTAAAGTCCGTGATGCCTTAAAATGGGTGGGCTATTTAGACCAAGCAATGCTGCATGCTAAAGCATCCGATGTATTGATCGCACAGCATCATTGGCCGGTCTGGGGCAATGACAATATTCAAGATTTTATTAAAACCCAGCGAGATGTTTATAAGTTCACGCATGATCAGACAGTGAGATATATGAACTCTGGTTTTAATGGTGCTGAAATTGCCGAGAAAATTAAGCTTCCAGCTGCGCTTGATCAAAAACTATACGCGCATGGCTATTATGGAACCCTTAAGCATAATGTAAAAGCGGTATACCAATATTATATGGGATGGTTCGATGCCCATCCTTCCAACTTAGATCCATTACCACCAAAAGCTGTTGCAAAAAAATATATTGAGTTAGCAGGTGGAGAGAACAATGCATTGAAAAATGCGCGGGATGCTTATGCTCAAGCTGACTATAGATGGGCAGCAGAAATTTTAAAGCATATTGTGTTGAATAACCCTCAAAACCAACAAGCGAAAGATATATTGGCAAATACTTATCGTCAATTAGGTTATGCTGCAGAGGCTTCGACTTGGCGTAATTTCTTTTTAGTCGGCGCTCAAGAGCTACAGAATAATGTACCACTACAAAATACGTCTGATCCGAGTGATTTATTGATTCATACGCCAACTGAAAGATTTCTTGAAGCCATGGCAACCAATTTAGATGTGGAAAATTTAAAAAATGAAAACCAATGTATCAATCTGGTTTTGTCGGATACCAAAGAGAATTTTTCATTATGGGTTGAAAACTCAGTTATGCAGTTTAAGCGTTATGATGACGGTAATGGTTTGGCATCGGATTGCCCAACATTAACCTTAACCAAGCCCTTATATCTAAAAATGATTACAGGTCAAATAGAAGGGGTAAAAGTCCTCCTTTCTAAAGACAGTAAAGTCAAAGGCAATCCATTGAAAATTGGAAAATTCTTTGCAATGTTTAAACGTCCAGATTCAATTTTCCCAATTGTGACCCGACCAAATGGCTAAAGTTAAAAGGCTAGAGTCAAATCAATAGCACCGAATAAAATGGGAGAACTTACAGACTTCGTTCTTTCATTTTTATATCAGTATTTCAAAAAAGATCTTGTTTCATCAATCAAAAATGATGATGTGCAGTAAATCATATGAGTATTGAATCTACCTATCCCTTTTGCAAGACAGCTAGCGTGAGGGGGATTTTATGTTGCGCTATGTTTATATCTACATTGATGTAATCGGGAATGCATATTGGCTTGAATTGTGAATTAGATAAGGCTCATCTATAATTAAATTCTTGTGTGTAGAAAATAGAGAAGTATGTCATCACAATCTCAAGTCGCTTCTACTCAGGTGACAAAAAGGCAAACCAAGCCAGCAGAAGTCCGAATTGATGAGCTGATGAATGCTGCACAAACGCTTTTCTTAGAAAAAGGTGTAGAAGCTACCACCATTAGCGAAATTATTGCCAGTGTAGGTGTTGCTAAAGGGACCTTTTATCATTACTTTGAATCGAAACAGCATATTGTTGAAGCCTTAAAAAAACGTTATATCGATTTTTTTATCGCGGCCTTAGATACAGCTGTTGCAACATGTGATGCTGAAGATTGGGTCAGTCAATTTAAGGTTTGGGTCTCTGCCAATATACAAACCTACCTCGAAAGCTATGCTATACACGATATTGTTTTTGGTGCACATCACCATGAACGAAAAAATAATGAAAAAAATATGATATTGGAACAACTGCTGCAAATCTTAAATGGAGGGCAGCAGGCGGGTATTTGGCATTTAGAACAGCCAAGATTAACCGCTTTGTTGATTTATTCAGGTGTGCATGGGGTTGCAGATGAAGCAATTGCCAATCAACTACAAGATAGCACAGATTTTTCTCAGCAAATTGCAATGCAATATTTAAAAATGCTCCATCATGATGGCTGACTTTCAGCATTATCTTGAATCGTATAAATCGCTTCTCGTCTGATATTCTTTTATTATCAATTTTAATTAGAACCCGAAAATATACATTTTAAAGTTAACCATTTTGGTTGAGTTGTGATCAGTGATGATCTTTAAAAGCGCTTTCAAGACTCTCTATAAAAAATAAAAGGTTTGGGTTTTAAGTGGGTATTTATACATTGACCGACCGTCGGTCAATGTATAATATAATGATTCTCATTTAAATGATCTAGGTGATGTATGAATGCATCTCGCCAGCCGATTTATCTTATTTTAGCGCTCTATATCAGTACCTTTCTGTGTTTGGTGGATTTAAGCAGTGTCAATCTTGCACTTGGAAGTATTCAAAACCAATTTGATAGTGATATGGCGGATCTACAGTGGGTGATAGATAGCTATGCTTTAAGTCTATCGAGTTTAATGTTAGCGGTGGGAGCATTAAGCCAGCGTATAGGGCGTAAAAAGTTATGGTTACTGGGTGTGATCATTTTTATCGTGGGTTCATTGATTTGTGCGATGGCAAGCAATTTTAGTTTGTTGATTATTGGACGAATGATTCAGGGGGTGGCTGGTGCAGTTTTAATCCCTTTGGCATTGGCGATCATGGTGCATTATTTTCATCAACCGCAAGACAAAGCGCGTGAAATTGGTCGCTGGAGTTCTTTTAGTGCGTTTTCATTAATTGTTGGTCCACTGATGGGTGGATTATTGGTACATCATTTTGGCTGGCAAAGTATTTTCTGGCTCAATCTTCCTGTTGGGATTCTAACGATTTACTTGGGTTATTATGGTATTGAGGCGGATCAGAAATCGGTGCCTGTACCTTTTGATTATTTAGGTTTGCTCTACAGTGCTGTAGCGATTGTCACATTAACGTATAGCATTATCGCATTACAACATGTGCATTTAGCACATTGGTTTATGCTGAGTATTTTCTTGTTTATCTTGGCAAGTATGGCGTTTGTATGGCAACAAAAACATGCCACTCATCCATTGATCCCCAATCATTTATTTAAAAATAAACGTTTTTTAGCCTATAACGCGATTTCTTTTATTTTAGGATTTGCAGGATATAGTTCGTTATTTATATTTGCTTTGTTTTATCAAAATCAGATTGAGTTAACTGCAGCACAGGCAGGCTGGTTGATTGCACCACAGTTTTTAACACAGGCGTTTGTTTCAATTGCCTTTTCCAAATTACACCAGCGTTTTACCGTAGCGAGCTTATTAACACTGGGCTTGGCAATTGCAGGCACTGCATTGTTGGCTATGATGAGTTTTCAAACCGATTCATTTTTTGCGCTATTTATTTTTTGTAGTGGACTTATGGGCATAGGAATGGGATTGATCGTTCCGGGTTCAAGTACATTGATCATGGGCAGTGTACAAGTGCAAGATGCAAACTTTGCCGCAGCTATTTTAAATACATTACGCCAATTGGGAATGACAATTGGGATTGCAGTATTAGGTACAGCGATGACCTTTGTAACCACCTTATCTCAACAGCAGGGCAACAGCTTACAATCTGCTGAACTGATGGCTTTCCATGTCACGGTCATGTTGATGGGCGGACTCTTTCTACTGTCTATTTTGTTTATGTTATATAGCCAGAAACAAGCCTCAATTTAGATTTTCTCACTGTTACTTTGCAGGGTGCAACCGCACTGACTCGAATAGAGCCAAATAAAACAAGAGCACTGATTAACTCAGTTCTCTTGTTTCATCAGTCCTTTTTAAGACTATAAATCAATATAAAAGCCCCTCATCCTAGCCTTCTCCCAGCGGGAGAAGGGACTTTCAATAGCAAAATGATTTACGCCATATAATCATTTTTTGATTTATGAAAGATCTATTGTTTATGCAAAATGAATTAAAACTTTGCAACCTAGGCTGGGCAGTGTAAGTACCTTTTCTTCATTGAATCCAACAAGGTGTAGCTATTGTGGCGTATAGGAGTATCCCTTGTTCAACATTAGCAAAAACAGAGCACTTTTTTGTTTGTAGTGCAAAGATAAGACATTACAAGAGTAAGATATTAGGCTTCTTTCATCAGTCCTTTTTAAAACCTAAATCAACATAAAAGCCCCTCATCCTAGCCTTCTCCCAGTGGGAGAAGGGACTTTTCAATCCAATATGATTCACTCCATATAATCATTTTTTGCTTTATGAAAGGTCTATTGCTTACACAAATGAATTAAAAATTTTCACTGTAATAGGTGGCTTTGCAAGCTCCTACCATCAGATGAATTAACTTTTATAGAATAAATTTACTTAAGTTGCTCTAAATTGATTAAGGCATTGCCAAAATATTTAAATGCATCAAGCGCTCCTTGAATAACTTCATCTTTCTGGCTAGGGCTGAGTTCGGCTTGATCTAAAGCTTGCACAAATCGTTTCCAAACCTTCGCTCGACCTTCAGGGTAAGCTGCCAAATTGCGTGCACCATTTTCAGCACTTAAGCCTAAGCGTTGCTGAGCTTGTTTAAATAAAAATGCCGCGCCTAAAGTTGATCCTTCTGAAACGTAAATCCAGCCTAAAGCAGCAGGGAAAGTCACATTTAAGCTTTCTAAAGTTTGGCCTTGAGGTTGAATAGCTAAATCTTGTAGATCTAACAGTGCTTGTGCAGAACGACCACGAATATCAAGGTCGGTAATATGTAAAGCCACTTGATCTTGTTGAAATAAATGTTCGATTTCCAATTGAAAATAATACTGTGACAAAGTGAATAAGGCATATTTTTCTAAACTAGAAAATACGTCTGCCTTTGCCATCAGTGTATGCATTCTTTCATGCTCATCTGCAGTCTGTAATTTGAGCTGCATAGCCAAACTGAGTTCTTGTTGCGTATTGGGTTCGGTGATCAGTGCTTGATTCATGTAATTCTCTTATTTAAAAAAGTCTATGAAAAAATGGGTTATATGAGAGATGACGAATGAACTGGATAAAAAGCGCAACAGAGCCTACAAAAAAAGTTCTTTAGGATAGCATTTACAAATCATAAAATGTAAACGATAATTATTATTGTTTAGAATTTTTAATTTAATTTTATGATCCCAATTCTCCCCACACCATCGCGACAGCAAATACTGCAAGAGATGTATTTGGATCACCATGATTGGCTGAAACAATGGCTGAACTCGCGTGTCAGATATCCTTTTACTGCCGCAGATCTGGTTCAAGATACTTTTGTCAAATTGCTGCAAAGCAAACAGCTTTTTTCTATTCAGGAACCGCGTGCATATCTGGTCAATGTCGCAAAACATGTGCTGATTGATAAGCATCGTCGTTATATTTTAGAGCAGAATTATTTAGAAACACTCAAACAGCATGCAGATGATCAAGATCTTTTAATCACTTCAAATCAAATTGAAGAGGCTGTACTTATTTTAGATTTTCTTACCATTGCTTTACAGGATACAACAGCACTAACTCGAAAAGCATTTATCATGTATTACTTTGAAGGCTATAGTCAGAGTGAAATTGCCACTGAGATTGGCAAATCATTACGCACGACACAGCTCTATTTAGCCGAATGCTTACAGTTATGTTATGAGGCGAAAAACAATTTGCTTGAGCTAGGGCTAGATGAACGCTAAACAGCTACAGAAAGAAATGGCTTTATGGATTGTTCGTTTAAATACCGATGATTTGCATGAGCGTCAACAAGCGCAAATTGAGTTTGAAGCGTGGCGAAGCAAATATCCTGAACATCACGATCAACTCGATCAGATGTTTAATTTTTCTGAAACGATGCAGCAGTTTTCGACAACGCATGGCATATCCAGTCAAAATGTTCACAACTCAATGAAAGTCAGCCAGCAAAGTAAAAAACATATTTTACAACTGTTTAGCAAAGTCTTGGTGTTTTGTGTGAGTATCGGCGGTGTTGTTTATTTCACTGCGAATTCAACAATGATGTCTTACTACATGGCTGATTATAAAACTGAGGTTGGGCAAATGCATTCGATCACCTTAGAAGATGGTTCCAAAGTGACTTTAGCTGCAAAATCTGCCATTAAACTTGATTTTACCGCTGAAAAAAGACAAATCAATTTAGTCCAAGGGGACATTTATATTGATGTTGCCAAAGACCCACAACGCCCTCTGATCGTTCACACCGCTCAAGCGGATTTTAAAGCGCTCGGTACACGATTTATTGTTTATCAGTACGCCAATAGCAGTGTGTTAAATATGTTGCATTCAAAGGTTGAAACCCGTTCATTGGCTCAAAATTCTCAAGTAAAAGTAGTCAAGCAAGGCGAAAAAATTAGCGCTGACTCACTTGGTTTAAGTCCGATTTCTGAGTTAGATATTGCATCGACCGAGTTTGCTTGGGATAAACATCAGATATTGGCAGATCAACTTCCTTTAGCTGATTTACTGACCAACTTAGGGCGTTATCATCATCAATATTTAATATTTAATCATTCGACCTTAAAAGATTATAAAGTCAGTGGTGTGATTAATGCGCAACAGGATTTAGATCAAACGCTACGATTGTTGGTAACTCAATACCCAATTAAAATAACCAAGCTTGGCGATCATGTGATTTATATTGCTTCAAAATAACAAAAATGTTATTTTGGTTGGGTTAAATATATTATTAAATGTGGTTTATTTATGTTTAGTCACATTTTTATATGTTGAAAATACTGTTTAAAACTAAAATAATGACTTAAAATTTACCAATTTATTTATAATATTGAATTTTAATAATAAAATTAATACATGATTTTATGTAATGTATTTGTATGAATAAAAGTCAACTTAGAAACTATTGTGGTGTGGATGTATTTTTGTCAGCATAAGGTTTTATTTTAAATTAACTGAAATTTAAAATAAAAATAAGTAGTAAGTGGCTAAATTTTTAAATCAGCATAGGCTTAAAATAAGCAGAAACATGGTTTACCCATATTTAATTGCATTTATTTATATTGAGATTTTCGTTCCTATAATGTGAATAAGATTATATTTATCGCATTTTTTTATTCAAACTTTATAAAGGGGTTATTCAATGAAGAAACTGAGTTTAGTAACATTGAGTACTTTGGCTTTAACTTTGCCATGTACAAATGTATTTGCGTTAGATGGAACCATTACAGTTAATGGTGTTATCACTGATGGAACGTGTACATTAAAAGGTGATGGTAATAGGTCAAGTGGTACTAAAGACATAACGGTTAACTTGCCTTCTGTTCCTAAATCACTATTTAAATTTGAACCTGGATTTCCAAATTCAATGCAAGTAATCTTTAGTATGCAGTTAACGAATGCTACGGGTACAGGTCCTTGTGATGCTGCAACAAGTAAAGCTTTTAAAGGGATACATTTGATTCCAATTTCACCAACTGATTTGGATGACCTTGATAAGAGTTTATTGGTCAACAGAGCCACTGGTGCAGGTGGTGCCTCTAGTACAAATCCTGTTTTTATTCGATTTTACACCTATGAAACCAACAGTATTGTAGATCTGAATGCGCCTTGGGGAAGTCAAGCAGGAAGTGAACTTTATAGTGTTGGTAATGAAGTATCTATACGTTATGTGGCAACGGTTATTTCTAATACTGGAGTTGTGGATGCTCAAAATGTGCAAGCAAAGATAAATTATACCATGCACTATAATTAAATTTTTTATGTTGGTTTTAGTGGTGAGGCATAGATTTAATGATGATTGAGCAACTTAAAAATAATTAAAACTTTATAAAGGGGTATTTGATGAAGAAACTGAGTTTAGCAACATTGAGTATTTTAACTTTGCCATGCACAAGTGTATTTTCAGTAGATGGAACCATTACGTTTGATGGAGTTATCACCGATTGAACATGTACATTACAAGGTCGTAATAGTGGTGTAAGTGGTTTAAAAGATATAACGATTACCTTACCTACTATGCCCAAATCAATGTATGAATTTGCAGTAGGAGTATTGGGTCTTCACTTAAGAAATGCTACAGGTACGGGTCCTTGTGATGTAGCTACAAGTAAAGCCTTTAAAGGGATCCATCTCAGTGTAACGTCACCAGATGAGGACCTAGATGCAACCGTTAAAACTTTATTGGTCAATAAAGCCCGTGGCGCAGGTGGTGCTTCTAGTATAAATCCTGTTTTTGTCTATTTTTACAGGTTGAGTCCTACTGAGTTGGTGGATTTTTCTGCACCATGGGGAGATCAAGCGAGAAGTCCAGTTTATACGGAGGGTGGAGAAACTTATCTAGTTTATGGTATCGGAATGTTTTCTAAGACTAGGATTGTCGATGCTCAGAATTACACGGCAAAGATAAATTATACCTTGCACTATAATTAATTTTTTGTGTTGGTTTTTGTAGAGAAACATAGGTTAGCTGGTGATTCAGCAACTTAAAAATAATTAAAACTTTATAAAGGGGTATTTGATGAAGAAACTGACTTTAGCAACATTGAGTACTTTGGTTTTAACTTTGACATGTAGCAGCGTATTTGCTGTAGATGGGAGCATCAGAGTCAATGGTGTTGTGACTGACCAAACCTGTACCTTACAAGCTGGCTCTAGTGGGGTAAGTGGTTTGAAAGATCTAACAATTAGCTTGCCCACTGTGCCTAAATCAAGATTTAGACCTGGAGTTTCACAAATAAGAATGGGCGTACTGTTGCACTTAAAAAATGCTACGGGTACAGGTACTTGTGATACAGCAACAACGAAAGCCTTTCAAGGGATACATCTCAGTACAATTTCACCACCAGATGACTTAGATGCAACGGATAAAACTTTATTGGTCAATAAAGCTACAGATGCTCCTACTAAAAATCCTGTTTTTATTCAAATAAGTACTGGACATCAGACCGTTGTGGATCTTTCTTTGCCTTGGGGATCTCAGTCGAAAAGTGACGTTTTGGGCGTGGAAAATCGTTTCGTATTTTACCAAGTAGCATATATTTCTAAAACAGGAATTGTAGATGCTCAAAATGTACAAGTAAAAATTAATTATACATTGCACTATAATTAATTTTTGGTATGTGGACTTTAGCTGGTAAGCATAGGTTTGCTGATGATTGAGAAAATTAAAATTTAAAAAAACTGCAATTCATTGCGGTTTTTTGTTTTATCGCTAGGCTTGTTTCATCAGCCCTTTAGCCCTTTTTAAAAGCATAGATCAATATAAAAATCCCTTTCATCTTCCCTTTTTTGCAAATAGAGAAGGCACTTTGAATAGCAATATGATTTACGACACACGATTATTTTTGATTGATGAACGAAATCGATTGAATATCATTTTATAAAAAATCATAAGTGCTTTAATGAATATTCAATCAATGATGTTGATGGGTAATACTTTGGATACGTATAGAAGATCTTAATAAGGAAGCTGGATGATGAGGTCATTTATATGATTGCAAAATGATAAAACATATTATTTTAGTCGGGTTAAATCTATAATGAGAAAAATGATTTTATTGATGTTTAGTCATATTTTGACATGTTGTAAATGGTGTTTAAAACTCAAATAAAATTAAATTTTTGATCATTTGTTTTATTTATTATATTGATTTTTAATAATAAAATTTATAAATGATTTTATGTAATGTATTTATATGATAAAAAGTAAACTTAAAAATATTGTGATATGCGGATATTTTTGTCAGCATGGAGTTTTATTTTAAATTGTCGGAAATTTAAAATAAAAACATCTATTAAAATAGACTCTAGCTTGAAATAAGCAGAGGCTTAGAGTTAACAGCAACAGCGTTTATATATTTAGATCTATCTATTTTCGTTGAAATTACCATGTCTCCTAATGTGAATCACAGCATCGTTAAATTATCGCATTTATTAAAGCTTTATAAGGCTGATTCAATGAATAAACTGACTTTACCCACATTCAGCACTTTGCTTTTAACTTTGGTATGTACCAGCGTTTTTGCTGTAGATGGAACCATTAGAGTCAATGGTGTTATTACTGATGGGACATGTATATTACAAGGTAGTAGTGAGGTAAGCGGTAATAAAGATCTAACGGTTACCATGCCCACTGTATCTAAATCAAATATTGGTGGAGCGTCAAGGAAAATTGTGATGGAGTTAAGAAATGCTGATGGTACAGCTAACTGTGATGCCACAACAAGTAGTGCCTTGCAAGGTATACATCTCAGTGCTTCACCAACTGACTTGGCTTCATATGATAAGACTTTATTACTCAATAAAGCTACGGGGGTAGGCGGTGCGTCTACTGCCAACCCTATTTTTATGCGAATAGAGACTGATAAGGGGGTTGGTCTTGCTAGGCGGGTAGATTTTTCTGCACCTTGGGGAACACAGGCGAAAAGTTATGTTAATCAGTTTCGTGGCCGTACATGGATTACTTACTATGTAGTATATTTTACTTGGAATTGGATTGTTGACGCTCAAAACGTCACAGCAACTATAAATTATACATTGCACTATAATTAAATTTTCCTCTGTTGTTTTTGGTTGGGAAGCATGCGTTTACTGAAGATTGAGCAATTTAAAATGATTAAAACATTATAAAGGGGTTATTCAATGAATAAACTGACTTTAGCCACATTGAGTACTTTGGTTTTCACTTTGCCATGCACAAATGTATTTGCAGTAGATGGCACCATTACGGTTAATGGTGTTATCACTGATGGAACCTGTACATTAAAAGGTGATGGTGGTTATATAACTGGTTTGAAAGATATCGTATATCCATTAGGTATTGTACCTAAATCGTGGTTTACGCCTACACTTCCAGTGCCAATGCGTTATGGACTTACTCTACAGTTAACCAATGCAACAGTTACAGCTCACTGTGATGTGGCAACAAGTAAAGCATTAAAAGGAATACATCTGAGTACAATTTCACCAGATGATTTGGATGAGACGGATAAGACTTTACTCGTGAATAAAGCCAAAGGTGCGGGTGGTGCTTCTGCTAAAAATCCTGTTTTTATTCAAATGCAGACTGAAAACAGTAGACCTGTAGATTTTTCTGCGGCTTGGGGAACTCAGGAGAAAAGCTTAGTGCGTATCCGTGCTGATGGTGAAACATATGTATATTACATAGTCGCGGTTGCTTCCAAAACGGGGATTGTCGATGCTCAAAATTTCACGACAACGATCAATTATACCTTGCACTATAATTAAATTTTGTGTGTTGATTTTATTGATGAAGTTTAGGTTTATTGAGGGTTGAGAAAATTAAAACTTATTCAAATCTTATGAGATGTATTGAATGCAGAAACTGACTTTAGCCACATTGAGTGCTTTGGCTTTAAGCTTGACTTGTAGCAGCGTATTTGCGGTAGATGGAACAATCACCGTCAATGGTGTGGTGACGGACCAAACATGTACATTAAAGGGTGATGGTGGTTTTGCAACTGGCTTAAAAGATATAACCGTTGACTTGGGTACTATGCCTAAATCAAAGTTTACACCTACACTTCCAGACCCAAGGAAGCATGGATTTACTCTGTACCTCACAAATGCTGCAGGTACTGGTGCCTGTGATGTAGCAACAACGAAAGCCTTTCAAGGGATCCATCTCAGTGCAATTTCAGCAAATGATTTGGATGCCACAGATAAGACTTTATTGGTTAACAAAGCTATAGACGCTTCTACAATCAATCCTATTTTTATTCAAATTTCTAGCATTAATGGGGTAGTAGATTTTTCCGCACCTTGGGGAGTTCAAGCAAAAAGTCCAATTTATACGCTTGGAGATGAAACGTATCTACAATACGATGCAGTGCCTGCTTCCAAGACTGGAATTGTCGATGCTCAGAATTACACCGCAACGATAAATTATATAATGCACTATAATTAATCTTTTGTATCTGTTGGCTTAAGTAGATAATCATATATTCGTTAATGCTTTAGAAAATTAAAATTTAAAAAAACTGCAATTGATTGCGGTTTTTTCGTTTCTGCTTCGTCATATAACTTAGAACACATGAAAACACAGATTATTTTAACTGAGTGAAGTTAATGATTATCATTTAACCTTGGGTGGGTAGAGAATGTCTCAATCTTTATATCAGAATGCAATAAAGCCTGTTGCGTTGGCTGTTGCAATCGCACTCTCTATGAGTGCAATCAGTATACAAACGCATGCAAATAATGCTTCGCCTGTTGGCTTTTATCAAGTGCAAAGCGGTTCATTAACCCAAGCTTTAAATAGCTTGGCACAGCAAGCCAATGTATCCTTGTTATTAGATCCTGCAAAAACCAATCGTTATCGGGTAAAGACGATGAAGGGTAAATATACCCTAGATCAAGCTTTTGCATTATTGGTGCAAAATACCCCATTCCAGATTCAAAAAACTTCTGCAGGTTATCTACTCATTGAAAAGTCTACTGCGGCACAAACGTCTGTAGTCAATACAGCAAACACTGCAACAGGAAAAACAGCAACGGGGAAAACAGCAACATCATCCACAAATGCTGAAAACCAAATTTATCAGATGACCCCGATTGTGGTCGAAGCAATAAAAAAAGACACCATACAATTTGGTCAGAGCGTGCTCAATCAAAAGGCGATTGATCGTTATCAGACCAATAATGTTGCGCAATTGCTCGATCATATGCCCAGTGTAGGTTCAGCAGGATCTCCACGTCCAGGAGGGCAAACGATTAATATCTTGGGGATGGGTGGGGTAGCCGATGTACCAATCACCTTAGACGATTCTGTTAAAACGTTTGATAAATATCGACAAGGTTCAGTCTTTATTGAACCTGAGATTTTAAAGAAAATCACCGTGGATAAAGGGCCACATAACGTCGAAGTCGGTAATGGTGGTTTTGGTGGTAAAGTTACACTGGAAACTAAAGATGCGACAGATTTGCTTGATGAGGGTAAAAATATTGGCGCATTCTTAAAATATTCACGTTTTTCCAACAACAGTCAAAATACCTATACGGGTGCAGTATATGGTAAAGCCGACAATGGGCTGGTCGATGGTCTGTTTTACTATACAAACCGAGACAGCGGAAATGTAAAGCGACCTGATGGCAGTGAGTTTTTATATTCTGGACAAGAGCAAGAAACCTATTTAGCCAAACTGAACTTTTATCCTGCCGATGGTCATAAAATTTCTTTAAATGCCATGCGCAGTGGGCATGAAGGTTGGGAACCTTTTGCTGCCATGCGTGATCAAGATGCCGTGCCGACTGAAGCTGATATTGCCAAATATGGTTATGATGAGGCTTGGAAACGCCGTTTGGTCGACCGTGATCAGGAAGATACCAGTTATTCTGCAAGTTATGAATTCAATCCTGATGCTAACCCATATCTAAACTTAAAAGCTGTCGCATCCTATTCCAAGACCTATCAGCATGATTTACGCTTGCCAAGTGTGACGGGTTCAGCGGCACTGTTAGGCAATGAAAGCTGGGTAACCTATACCAATACAGCATTAAAAATGAGTAATATCAGTGATATTGATACAAAACTGGGGACGCATAAATTAAAGGTTGGCGCGCAATACCAGAAAATGGAACAAAACTCGCTGATTTATGACAAAAATAATGTGAAAAAGCCTGACTATAATTTTGGTTATTATGAACCGAACTATATGCCTGCTGGTGATCAGCAAATGCTGAGTGCATTTATTGAAGATCAGTATCAGATTAATAATCTCATCATTACCCCATCGCTACGTTATGATCATATTGAAAATAACGGTAAGCCAAATCGTGCATCACGATTTAATGATCCGGCTGCTGGACATGATTATTCCAGTAAAACCTATACAGGCTGGTCTCCTCGTTTAGCGATATCTTGGAAACAGACCGACTACATGACATGGTTTGCTAACGTGAGTAAAACTTGGCGTGCGCCTCGTGTAGATGAACAATATTATGTGCAATCCGCAGCAACCACTGTTCCATCGACCAGTCGTTATTTAGTTCCTGAAAAAATGTTGGCGATTCGTGTCGGAAATGAGATGAATTTTGACGATGTGTTTAGCAATGAAGATCATCTGCAAGTGCGTTTAACTTATCATCATAATCGTGGGGGCGATGAGATATTCCGCAATCGCTCAACATTTTGTCAAGCACAAGCAGAAAACAATGCCAACAACGGATCAGGCAGCGTAGCAGACTGTAAAGGTAATTATGATCATGGTTTTTATCGTAATGTGACTGATTACACCATCAAAGCCTATGAAGCCGAAGCTTTCTATAATCAGCCGACTTGGTTTGCAGGTTTAACCTATTCCTATATTCGCGGGCAACGTGATAATTCCCCTGTAAATCCGTGGTTTGATCAAAAAACATGGATGACCAATATTCCACCGAAAAAAGCCACAGCGACTTTAGGGGTGAATGTGCCTGAGCATCATTTAACCATGGGATGGAGAGGGATATTTGTTGCTGCACAAGATCGAAGCCTTTCAGATAATGATAAATCGATCGCGGCATCTTCATTTTCATTACCTAAAACCAAAGGCTATTCACTGCATAGCGTTTATGCCGACTGGCAGCCAATTGGTGCAAAAGGGCCTACGCTGAATTTCTCGATTGATAATTTATTTAATCGTGATTACAAAATGTATTTGGGTGAGTATATGACAGGTACAGGTCGAGATTATAAAGTGAGTATTTCGCAGAAATTCTAATGTTTCTGTATCCAATATTCGAAGTGGTAGAGTGAGATTGCGAGAAGTCAATTTGATTTAAGGAGTAAGTTTATACAGATTTACTTCATATAAATTAAATCGCTTTTTACATTATTTAATTATACAAGGTGTAGGGGTTGCATGGCGACAGGGATGTCGGCCCTTATGTGTGAGAGTACGAGGGGATAGTATCTCTCCTCGTACAATAAAAGATTTTGTCCCCTTTTTTATCTGAGCAAGAACAAAGTACTGCTTTGTTCTTAGCGCAAGGATGTGGGAACACAAGATATGGCATTGCCTACACAAACCGATTTAAACTTTTCACTGTAAAATAAGGCAGTGAAGATTTTACGATCATATTCATTCTCTTTCATTGAATTGTATGATTTCTCACTTTTTATACAACAAATCACCATACATTCGATTGTTTAAAATAATAATTTTTATCAGTGATTTACCAGTCTAGATGCAATATATATCCATTTGGTTATGAATTCTCATCTAAAGATGATTGGACTTTGGCATCTATTCATTCAAAAAATACTTTCAGGCTAAACAGATAAATCACTGTTTATAAATGATCACCAGAGGATTGGTGTATTAGGATCTGTATAAAAGGGACGATGATGAATACAAATAAAAACAGTTCACAGAACATAAATCAGGCTGGATCCACCATCGCACAAGCTGTAGAGGATCATGCATTGGTCAGTGTGCCTATGGCAGAACGCCAGAGTGGTTTTAAATTGGCGATGAGTCCAATGGGTGTTGCAACAGCACTGGTCATTTTTGCCGTTGGTGGATTTACAGTGTTACTCTCAGGCTTTTGGATTGGGCTACTGGCAGGATTTATCGCAACCATTGTTGGTTATAGCATGGGTTATTACCTTGGAAAGATGACCTTTCAGACGGGTATGTCGAGTACGGTCACGTCGCGGTTTTTCGGATTTGGTGTTAAAGGTTCATCACTGGGCGCAGCTATTTTTGCCTTTATGATTCTGGGTTTTTTGGCATTGGAAAGCGCCTTGCTTTATGAAGGCACACTGTTGATGTTCAACTTGCAGGACACCATACTTGTCAAAATATCTTTGTATGGTGTACTGACCCTTGCATGGATTTTATTGGCGATATTTGGTCTGCAACTTGCGTTAAGGGTTTCAAAATACATGATTGTGGTTACGCTGGTGGTCACCTTCTATATGATTTATCACCTTTATGGTGTACGAGGTATGGACCCGATGCTGGTTTTTAATTCTACTGGTTCAGTTACTGGTGGATTTTGGCCAAAACTCAGCACGGCACTGGTTTTGATGGGGGCAACTGCGGGAACAATTGCACTGGTCACGATAGATTTTGCCAGATATTGCCGCAATACTCAGGATGTTAAAGTTCTGGCGATGGCTGGTCCGCTTATGCAAAACCTGATCATGATTGTATTGGGTGGGCTAGTGGTGATTGGTGGTATACCCGAAGTGGCTGAATATCTGATGCATCGTCAAGCAGGCCTATCACCACAACAGGCATCGGAAGCTGCTGCGGGATTTGCCATGACGAATACAGGTGCATTTTTTGTGGTACTTGCAGGTTGGGTTGGATTTATTACCATTTATGCGGCTCAGGCTAAAGCACAAGCAATCAATGCTTATTCAGGTTCACTTGCATTGGTTAATCTGCTGGATGCACTGACTGGTAAAAAACCGGGACGAGCCTTTATGGTGGTACTTGGTAATATTTTTGCACTGATGATGATTGGTGCTGGGATTCTGGGACAATTTGTCGCTTGGCTCTCCTATCTGGGGTGTATGACTATGGGATTGTGTGGCGTTATGCTTATCGACTATTACTATGTGAGGAAAGGGCAGTTTTCATTACAGACTGCAAAGGTGGAAAGCTGTAATTGGGCGGGTGTGATTACTTTGATTATTACTTCGGGTATTGGGATTGTGCTGATCGCAAGCAAAGTGTTTGAACTGGGTTTCTTTGTGACTTTGGGCTTATCTTTCTTGCTTTATCCTGCACTTAGAAAATTGATGCCAGAAGGAACCGCAACCCATTTTGTTGAGGCGGATGTTGCACTGGATGCAGCGGATTGACACTCAAATTTTGTGCTTTTGAATTCTAGATGGTTATCCTATCGTGGGGCGACAGGGATGTCGCCCATTGTGTGTGGGAATGCGGGGGTACAGGACGTACCCCTCGCCTAACATGAGCAAAAACAAAGCACTGCTTTGTTTGCAGCGCAAGGTTTGGCATCGCCTACGCAAACTTATTGAAACTTTCAAAGTAAAATGTGGCAATGAAAGCTTTAACAAAGCTCATACTGATTCATTTTGGATTTCTAAATCCTTCCCTTGCAAGGTTAATACTTTTCATTTCTTTTCTTTTTAAAGGCGCTCGTTTTCCATTGCTAACATTCATCGTGTTTCGAGTCGCTCAGCTACTTTCTCAAAGTAAGTGATCTAGAGTTGTCGTGGTGTAAGCGGAGATTTTCGACTATTAATCCAAGACTTTTACTGAACTGATAGTCATAAGCACTCAAAAGCCATGTTGTTATGAACGTGGCTTTTTTTAATGCTTAAGCAGTTTTTATTCATAATAAAAAGGTTATATATGTGAGCTAAATACATGATTGGACGTATATAAATAACCTTGTTAACCTCATTTTATGCTTAAAGATTAAGCAATTATAAAATAAAGCGAATATAAGGATATGGGACATGAATAGTAAATTAGATACTGAAAGTGTTGCAGTGAATAAGGACTATATTCCATTTACAGGACAGGAGTATTTAGACAGTCTCAATGATGGGCGCGAAGTTTGGATTTATGGTGAACGGGTAGAAAATATTACCGAGCATCCCGCATTTCGTAATTCAGCACGTATGATTGCCAGAATGTATGATGCCTTACATGCACCTGAAACCAAAGATATTTTAACCACACCAACAGAGTGGGGTGGTTTTACTCACCGCTTTTTCCGTGTTGCCCATAATGTCGAAGAGCAAGTGGCTTCTCGTGATGCAATTGCGGCATGGCAACGTATTTCATGGGGATGGATGGGGCGGTCGCCTGATTATAAAGGCTGTTTTATTGGAACACTGGGGGTAAATGCAGCGTTTTATAAGGGCTTTGAAGAAAATGCGCGTCGTTGGTATCGAAAAGCACAAGAAAAAACTTGGTTTATTAATCATGCATTGATGAACCCACCTGTAGACCGTGGTCTTGGCGCAGACGCAGGTAAAGATGTCTTTATTCGAGTGGTCAAAGAGGATGAGCAAGGCATTTATGTGTCTGGTGCCAAAGTTGTTGCAACAGGCTCGGCTTTAACCCATTTTACATTTATTGCACATGTTGGGCAGGTGATGTTTCAAGATCCAGCATTTGCCCCAGTATTTATCGTGCCGACCAATGCGCCTGGGGTGAAACTACTTTGCCGTACTTCAAATGAGTATCGTGCAGCGGTACTTGGTAGCCCTTTTGATTATCCATTGTCAAGCCGCCTTGATGAAAATGATGCCATTCTGGTACTGGATAATGTCTTTATCCCATGGGAAGACGTCTTTATTTATAACAATTTACAACAAGCAAATGCTTATAACACCGAAGCAGGTTACTTAGAACGGGCATCTTTACATGGGTGTACGCGTTTTGCGGTCAAACTTGATTTTTTAGTCGGTACTTTAGCAAAAGCACTCGAAATTACAGGGGCAGACAAATTTCATGGTGTGATGTCCCAGATGGGCGAAGTGATTGCATGGCGTAACACTTTTTGGGCGCTGTCAGATGCGATGGCAAAAAGTGCTGAGCCATGGAATGGCATGATTCGTCCAGATCCGCATCATGCGGGGGCATATCGAGTCATCAGTCAATTGGCGATGCCAAAAATCAAAAATATCATTGAACAGGTTGTGGCAAGTGGTTTGATCTACCTTAATTCACATGTAGATGATTTTAAAAATCCACACATTCAGGGTTATCTCGCTACTTATCTTCGCGGATCAAATGGTAAGGATGCGATTGAACGAGTCAAAGTCATGAAAATGCTCTGGGATGCGATTGGTACTGAATTTGGTGCTCGGCATGAGCTGTATGAAATTAATTATCTTGGCAGTAATGATGTGACCCGTCAGACCAATCTGTTTGCTGCACAGTCTAGAGGGATGCTCGACTTTTGTAAGGATTTTGCCCAGAAAGCCATGGATGAATATGACCTCAATGGTTGGACGGTCCCCGATCTGATCAACCCAGATGATGTCAGTATCCTGAACAGAAAATAATTCAAACCACTGCTCAATATAAGGATATAGAAAATGACAGTTGCGAATTTACGGATAACAACACCGGGTGAAATGGTGAAGATCATGCAAGCAAACCAGACCAACGTGGATTTTACATCATATGAATTTCGCAATGCGATGGGGAAATTTGCAACAGGTGTGGTGGTGATTTCCTCATGCCATGATGGACAAATCCATGCCATGACAGCAAATGCGTTTATGTCAGGTTCACTGGAACCGGCCATGGTGCTGGTTTCCGTAGGCAATAGCGCAGCATCACATGAAAAAATCATCCTAGGCGAGCATTTTGGTATCAGTATTTTGCATGAAGATCAGATACAGGTGAGTAACCATTTTGCTGGGAAGCACGATAAACATTTTAAACCTGAATTTGAATATATCGCGGGTTTTCCTGTGATCAAAAATGCTGCTGTTCAGGTCGTGAGCAAACTACAGTTTAGCTATCCATGCGGCGATCATACCTTATTTGTTGGACTGGTCACGCATTTACAGCAACAACATGGGCTAAAACCACTGGTATTTCACAATGGGAAATACGCTCAGATTGCAGGCTGAAAGTAAAAGGAATTGAAATATGGTGAAACCCATTGAAATTGCTCAGGTGACGTATGCCGTACCAGATTTGGCTGTAATGGAAAAGTTTATGACTGACTTTGGTCTGACCTGTGTCAATAAAACCGATGAGGTGTTGTATATGCGGGGCAGTGGCGAGCAACACCATATACATGTGAGCTATCGTGCTGAAAAGCAGCATTTTATTGGTGCTTCCATAGAAGTGTCATGTCTACAAGACTTAAATGAATTGGCAAAACTTGAGGGTTCTTCAGCGGTACAAGCTTCTTCTGAACAAGGTGGCGGCTATGAAGTGGTGATGATCATGCCAGACGGTTTTCAAATCAAAGCCATTTGGGGGCGTGACAAACATGCAGATATCACAGAGCGTAAGGCTTTTGACTTAAACAATGCCACATCTAAACCACGTTTGAATGAATCTATACGGGTAAAGTGCAAACCCTGTCAGGCGATTAAACTTGGACATTTTGTACTGCATGTCAGTAATCATGATGCATCGGTGCAATGGCTTGAGCAACGCTTTGATTTACTTCCTTCAGACTATTTTGTACCGCCTGGTGAAGAAGGGCCGATTGTGGGAACGTTCCTGCGCTTCAATCAAGGTGCAGAAAAAGTAGATCATCACTCGATTTTGATTTTGCAGTCGGACTGGGTGGGTGTGCATCACTGTTCTTTTGAAGTTATTGATCTGGATGCGGTGATGACCGCACATGATTATCTTGTCACGCAAGGCTATCAACTGGATTGTGGTGTTGGACGGCATATGCTTGGCAGCCAGATTTTTGATTACTGGAAGGACCCCTTTGGTTTTAGGGTTGAGCACTATACAGATGGCGACATGCTTGATCAGCATGCACAGCCGATGAAATTCAACGGTACTGCAACTGAAACCACACAGTGGGGCATGGCACCAGAATTGGAATTTTCCCAGTAGGAGATCTCATGACATACATGTTAAAGGCTCCGACCCGCGAAAAACTGATGCGGGTGGGTACGGCAAATATTGCCAACGTTTTACTGAAGCACGGTTTTAATAACGTCATCATGCACGGTATTTCTCCAATCAGTACCACTCAGGAGCAATTGGTGGGACCTGCTTATACCTTGCGCTTTATTCCAGCACGTGAAGATTTGAGCAAGATGAGCAATTACAGTCGTGAAGACAATCTGCATCGTCGCGCCATTGAGGAATGTCCTAAAGGATCTGTACTGGTTATTGATGCATTTGGTTGTACTCGTGCTTCCAGTATGGGAGACATGATGGCAGCACGACTTAAATACCGAGGTGTTGCTGGTGTAGTCACCGATGGGGGATATCGTGATTCTCCCGCAATTTATGCGGCGGGTTTGCCTTGCTTTCAGAAGCACAATGCACCGCCAGCAACGCCGATTGCAATGCATCCGATCGCTTTGAATGAACCGATTGGATGTGCTGGTGTAGCGATCTATCCCGGTGATGTTGTGGTGGGGGATGGAGATGGTGTGGTGGTCATTCCACAGGCACTGGCTGATCAGGTTGCAAATGAAGCACTGGATGCTTGTGAATATGAAGCTTTTGCAGCGCTACATATTCGACAGGGAAGATCCATTTTTGGACTTTTTCCAGCCACAGCGGAAAGCCGTCTGGAATACAGTATCTGGAAATCTGAGCAAAAACAGGAGCAACAAGGATGAATATCAATGCTGAAACATTTAAAAGTTTGGAAGTGCTATTCAATACCACTGAACTCAGTGACGATGAATGGATTAATTTCCCTGAGTATGGGTTTCGTCAGTATTTCCTTTGGAAAAATGTAGACACTGGCGCGACGATTGCGTTGCTTGAATTCCAAAAAGGTGGCTGTATCCCGATCAAGCATACTCATGCATCCAATCAGTTTATGTTTTGCCTTGAGGGTGAGTACGAATATATAGATGTGGAATTGAAGCTGAAATCTGGCTGCTTTTATATGAACCCGAAAGACCATCCGCATGGCCCCACCTTAGCACATCAGTTTAGTCGGCTCATCGAGATTTATGATGGCCCGCATTATTACGAAAAGCCTGCATATCACACAGATGAAAGTATCGGTGATTTTGTAAAGAAAGAAAATCAAGAGAATAGGTTAGAACAATGATGAATATTGCACAAAAAAAATATGCAGAAGATGCACTGTTTGATACACAACAGGTGTTAAAAACTTTTGGTTTGGATCAACTGCATGCAGGTTCCTTTGGTGTAAAACAAGGATGGTCTACGCTAGAAGGGCGTGAACTCATTCATGCAATTTGTCCTGCTGATAATGAAACAGTGGGGCAAATTGCAGCATCTACAGCAGAAGATTATGAGGAAATTATACAGGCAGCAGTGGCGTATCAGAAAACATGGCGCATGGTTCCAGCACCGCGCCGTGGTGAATTGGTACAGCGTATTGGTCAATTGGTACAGGAAAACATGGAGGCGTTGGTAGGTATAGTTGCACTAGATACGGGTAAATCCGTAATGGAAGCCAAAGGTGAGCTCAAAGAAGTGGTCGAGATGGCAACCCTTGCGACAGGGCAATCCCGCATGATGTATGGCTTCACCTTACAGTCACAACGGGTGAAACACCGGATGTATGATCAGTGGTTACCACTGGGTGTGGTCGGGGTGATCAGCGCCTATAACTTCCCCGCAGCTGTTTGGGCGCAGAATGCTTTCCTTTCAGCTATTGGTGGCAATACGGTGATATGGAAACCCAGCCCAAAAGTGCCGCTGACCGCAATAGCTTTACAGAAATTGGCCAATCAAGCCATGCAGGAAATGAATTTGGAAGGGGTTTTTTCTTTGTTTATTCCAGCGGATAGCGCTGTAGCTGAATTGATGATCCGAGATCTACGTATCAACATGGTGTCATTTACAGGTTCTACAGGTGTAGGAAAAAAAGTCGCAAGTATTGTGAGTGAAACATTGGGGCGTAAATATATGCTCGAGTGCTCAGGTAATAATGGCTGTATTGTCGATGAAACGGCCGATTTACAACTTGCAGCGCGTGCCATTACTTTTGGGGCGATGGGAACCACAGGCCAGCGTTGTACCAGTACTCGTCGCCTGATTGTGCATCGCAGTGTCATGCATGAACTGATTGAATTGCTTAAACAGGCGTTTGACCAGATCCGTATTGGTGACCCACGTGAACAAGAGACCATCATCGGTCCACTGATTGATGCAGCTGCTGTAGCGCAATATCAGGCAACGATTCAGCGTGCTCAGGAACTTGGCGCTAAAGTGGTTTATGGTGGTCAGCGCATTGACCGTCCGGGGCTTTATGTTGAGGCATGTCTGATTATGGATGTCGAACCTGAATGGGACTGTGTACAGCATGAAACTTTTGCACCGATTGTATTTGTGATGCCATATGACGACCTTGAACAAGCCATTGCTATTCATAACAACGTTGCGCAGGGACTTGCTTCAGGTATTCACAGTTCAAACCTCAGCAATATCGAACTGTTCTTGTCGGCGGCAGGAAGTGATTGCGGTATTGTTCGGGTCAATATGGGAACAACCGGGGCAGATGTTGGCGCGGCATTTGGTGGTGAAAAGGAAACGGGTGGTGGACGTACCGCAGGATCAGACTCATGGAAAGGCTATGTGCGTCGCCAAAGCGTATGCATTAACTGGAGTCGTGAAAGTGCTTGGGATTCACACATTCATCTTTCATCAGAAAAAGTGGGCTAGGAATATTGAATTAAAAATATTGAGTTAGAAATATTGTGTCAGGAATATAAGGAAAACAACATGTTAAAAGAAAGGATTATTTCTCCAACAGTTAAAGAGCCAGCACCGGGCTTGTGGTCAAACTGCCTGAAAGTGGGCAATCAGGTATTTATATCTGGAATGACCGCACGGCAGCCAGATGGTGAAACCGTGCTGGGTGATGAATATGAACAGTCGCAAGTGATTTTTCAGAAAATTAAGGATTTAATTGAAGCCGCTGGAGGCACGATGAGCAATATTGTCAAAATGACCATCTTTGTCACCAATATCGCCAATAACACCGCCGTCTGGAAAGCCCGTAAGGAATTCTTTGAAGGCGATTTTCCGGCTTGTACGCTTGTGGAAGTAAAGGCACTGGCCAAAGCAGAAATCCTACTGGAAATTGAAGCGACTGCAATTCTGGGTTAATCCCTTGATTGGGGCAGTAACTGCTGCCCCGATGATTTTATAAATTAAAAAAATGAGGAATATCAGAATGTCAGTAGAAACACTTTTCCCAGTTAAAGCACCTGTCCTTATACCGATCGTCAATCAAGCCAAAAAATTTCCAGTGAACCGCATCTTTTGTATGGGACGCAACTATATGGCTCATGCTGCCGAGATGGGTGTCAGTGTAGATAAGTCTACACAATCACCTTTTTATTTTTTAAAAGATGCGGCAACTTATGTTGCATCTGGTAGTGAGATTCCTTACCCGCTTAAAACTCAAAATTATCACCATGAAATTGAACTGGTACTGGCGATAGGTAAATCTGGGGTAAATATTCAGGCTGATCAGGCTTTTGATCATATTTATGGTTATGCCTGTGGTCTGGATATGACACGTCGTGATGTACAGCTTATTGCACGTGATCAGGGCAAACCATGGGATTTGGGGAAAAATTTTGAACAATCTGCAGTGTTATCCGATATTGTTCCAGCTTCGGATGTAAACGTGGATGTAAATGCGGTAAATATTGAATTAAGGGTAAATGGTCAAACGACTCAGCATTCAAACACCCAGCATTTGATCTGGAATATTGCTGAGATGATTGAGGATCTCTCCACTTATTATACGTTGCAAGCAGGAGATTTGATTTTTACCGGTACGCCAGAAGGTGTCGGGCCTGTAGTGGTGGGAGATCTGCTAGAAGGTTCTATTGAGGGAATTGCAGAGATTAAGCTGCAAATTCGCTAAGATAAAAAATTCTTTAAGATAAAAATCCAGAATTTAGACGATGGATTCTGGTTTTTATTTGATTTGAATAGATAGGAATAATCAAGCCATCACCAATGGAATGACTTGATTATCGACTTAGAAAACGTAACGAGCGGCAATAAATGGAGCACTATGCAGCGCATTTCTATAGGGATCTTTTCGGTTATCAACCTGATACTTGTTACGGAAATATTCATAACCAAAACCAAGTTTTAGGCCGTCTTTAGCGCCAACATCGTACATATAGTTCATCTGAAATAGGGTTGCAGGTTTGGCATCCTCGTTAAAATAGCCCGGACCCGTACTGCCAATAAAGTCAACAAAGCCGTCGACAAAACCTTTGTCATGTAAGGGGAAACCAAAGTTGGCCCATAGTGCATAGGTTGGATCGAAATTGAACCGGCCACCAGCCAAATTGTTATTTGCACTTTCATAATACCAGTCTGCACCGACTTCAAAATAACCTTTGGGAACATTGAAATCCATGCTTAAACCCGCTCGGGCTTTAGTTGGGTTAGGTTCCATTGCTGAGTTTTTTAGCCCTTTATCTGCCCTTAAAGTCAGGTTGATATCACGGAGAAGCTTGTTTTCAATTTTATTGTCAAAAATTGAATTATAGGAAAAGTAACGGCGATAGAACGCATAGTATTCAGTCGCGCCACCATCACCATTTGCTTTAGGATCTTTGTCATTGGATAGAAAAATGTTAGCAACCAATACATTGCGCCCGAGCTGATCACCACTTAAATGAGTGAAGTTTAGAATGGTTTTGGATACCTGATCGGGGTTAGCAGGCTCTCGGTATTGATTACTCCATGAAACATTTACCTGATTACTTTGCCAGAACTCTGCATGGATGGTTAGACTGAAACAGCTTAGGGTCATGCCATATAAAATATGCTTGGCGATATTATGCTTTAAATATTGAAAATACATAGATACATCCTTGATCTTTATATCTGACTTTTAATTTTGACTGAATCTATTTATGCGTCTATTTATATTTAAAGATTGATTTATAATAAAATGGTTATGGTTTTAATTGGATTGTGAATAGAAATTATATATAGTGAGATTAATCTAAGATAAATGGATTTTATATTAGGGAATAATATTATGGCAAAGATCGACCATTATTTACGCTCAAACCTTAAATTAAGACATTTGCAATTATTGGTGACACTGGATGAAATGCGACATATCGGAAAGGTTGCAAATTATTTAAATGTTACTCAGCCTGCTATTTCAAAAACTTTGGCAGACTTTGAAGAAGGGTTAAATATCAAACTCTTTGATCGCACCACAAGAGGAATGTTACCGACAGAAGCAGGTGTATGTTTGGTGAAATATGCTAAAAAAATTCTAAATGAAATCGCTTCTGCTCGAGATGATCTGGTGGCAATCAGTGAAGGACGAGCCACTCGAATAGCGATAGGGTTGCTGCCAGCGGTTTCACTGTCTATTCTTCCGAACTTTATCGCAAGAGTGGAAAATGAAATGGTTTCCACAAGTATCAACGCACGAGAAGGTAGCTCAGACGTCTTGATTTCATTGCTTCGTACAGGTGAACTGGATGTCATGATTGGAAATCTGGCTGCTAAGCCACTGGGCATAGAATTTAGAACCAAGCATTTGTATAAAGATCCGATTGTGGTAGTGGTGAAAAAAGGGCATCCACTGGTGACCAAGCAGGATCTCACTTGGACAGATCTGTCAGAATTCCCAATGGTACTTCCACCTGAATTTGCCACCACTCGAATTGTGATCGAAGAATTCTTACTGTGTCATCAGGTCAATTTATCTAAACGTTATGTAGAGTCTTTATCTACACTGACCAATATCGGGGTGCTTTTGGCAACCGAATCGATTGGTTTTTTATCTTTTCAACTTGCCGATTATTTTAAAAAAGCCAATCTTGTAGATATTTTACCTTTGACGATGAAAAATATTTATATTGATATTGGCTTAGTTTGGTATACGGAAAGAACATTAACTCCATCGCAATTGAATATTATTTCAATGCTTGAGGATACTGTTTTTATCAGTAACTTAAAATAATATAAGTGCTCTATTTTATGAGTTAATTTAAATTATAAATCACATTATTTTTTAGTGTTTAATCATTCTACTATTCCAGAAAATATTTTCTTGATGATGACCTATTCAGATTCAGCGCAAGATAATAGGATGGAGTACAAGTTTCTTCGGCTTTATGAGATTAAAATTTTATCTGACGATTTTCATAACCTATTTCCGCGCAATCAGCACATCAACTGGGGCAACAGGAAATTGAACATTCTCGATCGTTTCAATGTGCTGACAACCCAGTTGTTTTAAGCTGCGATAAATATCGTCCTTTTGTGGAACGTAATTGCCTTGCATACGCATATTGAGATAATAGCTTTGAATGCCTGCATCATATTGAGATGGGTCAATTTCTGCATGACAACAAATCAATACGCCATTTGATGATAGAGCTGTAAGCAGTTTTTCTAAAATTAACGCGTAATCATCGACAAAATGTAGTACAGATGAGCACCAAATAATGTCGTATTGAGGGTGAGATTTTAAAGTTTGAAAGTCCAGAGTTTGAAAGTCTAAGCTTTGCAAGTCCGCAGCTAAATAATGTAAGCGTTGGTGTGCTGGATGGTTTGCTAAAGTGGGACGAATTGCCTCGATGACATGCGGAAGCTCTAAAAGAGTACATTCAAGTTGAGTAAACTTTTCAGCCAAATGCATTGCGATCCGTCCAGCGCCAGCACCGATATCAAGAAAATGTCTTGCTGTTTTAAATTCACGGACTACGTCAGAAAGCACATCTGCAATGTGAACTGTAACAGCGTTTTGTTCTTGGGCAATTTGTATTTGAGCCGCTTGTGCCCAAGCAGATCCGATTGTTTCTGGTGTTTGAGATTGGGCTTGGAAATCACGAGAGAAAGATACAGAAAGTTGTCCAGCAACAGACTGAATCACTTGCTGCCGATATAACAGAGCATCAGCACAATATTGATCTGATATCGGATCAAAGTAGTCTTTAAGTGCTGGTTTAATACGATAAAGCATAGCCTGTCTGGTTGGGTCAAACTGGGTATCTAACAGCTGTAAACTTGCCAAGAGCTGTAACAGATAATCGGTATTTTGAGGATGCAAAGCATGTTTCTTTGCTAGGACTGTGGCATCTACAAATTGAAATAATGATGCAAAGAGTTTATTTTCAATTGAAAAATCTAAGGCTTGCGCCTGTATTTGTGACAGGTAAATTTGCCAAATGGAATGTAAAGGATGAGGTTGAGTCAGTATTTGTACGGCTTGATTTAGAGAAAGATTCATTAAAAGCACCTTTTAAAATTACACAGGGAATGCCGATAACATTTGGTCTAGACATTCGATCCAAAGATACGATATGATGACTCAATAAATGAGAATGATTATTATTTCTTATATTAAAATTATAGAAAATAGTATGCGGAATGAAGTTTTCGGCTAGATGGAGTATTGAGTGATGACACAATTACATCATCGTGTACGGATTGATGTAGAGCGTTCGGTTCAAGAGATCTCTTCACAGCAACAACGTATTGGCTTGCCTGAAGATTTTGGTTATTGCTATGCAGACACTTTACAGATTGAAGCTGGCTTGCTGCTTAACCAATTACACTATTGTCCTCAATATGCATTAGAAGAAGAAACCCAAGCAACACACCCAAACCCCGTGATGGTATTGACCGTTGGATTACAAGGGTGCTCAAAATATCAGAGTAACAATACAGAACAGCTCAGTTTTAAAACTGACCATATCAGTATCAATACTTTTCCATCTATTGAAGGAATACGTCACTATCAAAAACAGCAGACGGTTTCTCAACTTCGCTTGATTATGACTTCGGAATTTTTGAGTAAATATTTAAGTTCACAACAGCTCAAGACATTATTTTTCCCAAACCATATCCATCCAATCGCTTTTCAGCCTGTTTCAATGACCACTAAAGTCCATGCTTGCGCATTGGCACATTCACTATTACAACGCAACAACCAACCAAAACATAGCTTACAACAACATATTCATGCACTGAGTTTGTTATCAGAACATTTGCCGTTAATTGTGCCTGATGAATCAACAGTCTCACCTGCAAACTTGAGTATGCAGGATGTGCAAAATTTGGAAAAAGCCAAAGCGTTAATGATCAATCAAGTAGATCAAGCATTGACGATGCAGTATATCGCCAGTGTGATCGGTATGAATGTATATAAATTTAAAGCCTGTTTTATCAAGCTGTATGGGGTCAATCCGACTGAATATTTATTGCAGTTGAGGATGCGAAAAGCCCATAGCTTACTTGAGTCAGGTTTACACGTGACTCAAGTGGCCTGGCAGGTGGGATATCAATATCCCAATAATTTTACAGTTGCGTTTACTCGTTTTTATGGAAAATCACCCAAAGCATTATTTGCAAAAAATAAATCTAAATGACATGAGGAATACGTAATGAAAAAAATATCGCTTAACTTACAGGATGACATTGCCGACACGCTATTGATTACCTTATATGCCAAATCCGTTGAAACGCAGAAAAAAAATCCTTTAATTAATGACCAAACAGCCTGTGAGTTGGTGGAAAAAATTGATTATGATTTTTCAAAATATAAAAACAAGAAGGCCACGTCTGTTGGTGTTGCATTGCGTTCAACACATTTTGATCAGAAGGTTAAAGACTTCATTCAACTTCATAATTATCTTCGTAATCAGCCAATTATTGTATTTGTCGGTTGTGGTTTAGATACCCGTATACAACGTATTGGTAAAAGTGCTGAATATGCTGAATTTTATCAGTTGGATATTGCAGAAGTCATTGAGCAACGTCAGCAACTAATACCAGCGCAAAAAAATGAACACTTCATCGCAACTTCAATGTTATCGACCACTTGGATGGATCAATTAAAAGAGACGCATCCCAATGGTCATTTTATGTTTGTGATCGAAGGGGTATTGATGTACTTCAATCAAGCACAAAATCAACAGGTGTTAACAGCTTTGGCAGAGCGGTTTTCTGGTGCTGAACTGCATTTTGATATGCTTAATGCTTGGATGAGTACCAAGTCTGCTTTACACGATACTGTGAGTAAAACCAAAGCCACATTTAAGTTTGGCTTAGATGATGAAAAAGAAATCGAAACATGGCATCCCAAACTTAAACATGTACAGACCTATTTGTTTAATCAATTTAAAGGTTGGCGTCGAATGGGGCTAGTGTTAACGACACTGATGTCAATTGTTCCAAAACTGAAAACTTCTTCACGTATTGTCATGTTTAAAATTAACTAGCCTATAAAAAAACATCGATCCAGTCATATATCAAATATAAAAAATATTAGCATTAAAATGATATATGGCTTGGTTTTCAGTTGGGTTTTTATCACAGATAAGCTCCAAGTCGTTAAGTTGCTAGTCTCCGTTATTGAAATAAAATACTAATTAAAACCAGTATGAGTAATAGAATATAACCACGCTCATGCATTTGATTAGACAATTTTCCAGTCCATTGTATTGCCAATTTCATGCCTAAAAAGCCGCCTATAATCAAAGCAATTAAAGCGGGATAGTAAAAATAACCAACAAAATGTGCGCCTAGATGTTGTGGTTGGATAATTTGCCCAAGGATCAAGGTGATACAACCTGCAATAGCAACAGGCATACTTAAGGGATTGGCAAGGGCAACCGCTGAAGACATATCCAAACCACAGCGACGGAATAGGGGAACAGTCATCACACTGCCACCGACACCCAACGCTGATGCAATCCCGCCGATAAAGATGCCGCCTAGACCTTGTTCTGTTTTGGTGAGTAATCTTATTGCTTGTGGATTTGAATGCGGCTGTTTGAATTGACGAATCAGACAATCAAAAATTGTTATACACAAATAGAGCGCAAAAGACCATTTTAATACATGTGATGAAATATTCAGGGTGAGTAAAGTGCCTAAAATTGCGCCAGCAGCAATCCAATACGCGATTGGGAAGAGGTACTGCTTGTGTATTTTTCGTTGTTTATATTGCTGATAAGTTGCCAAACCAGAGTTGATCACCATCAATAATAATGAGCTTGCAACCGCACTTTTAAAAGCTAAATCATAGGCGGTAGAATGAATTGGATATTGCATACGAATTGTCGAATAAACCAATGGAACAACAACAAAGCCACCGGCAAAACCAAATAATATGGTGAGTATGCCACTGACAAATCCTGCAACCAATAAAATAAGATAGAGTTCCATACACAGAGATCTTTCAAAATAAATACCAGTTTAAGGATTTCTCGATCGGTAAAATTTGTTATATTCCGCATTTAATTACTCAAATCAGACACGGATATGAAACAAATCTCGATTCATAGTGTTGAGCATTTAAAACATAAAATGATTGCGATAGAAACGCAGTACGCTAAGTATTATGTGTTGAAGATGCACAGCCATAAACGAGCACAATTACTCTATGCTGCTCAGGGTGTGATGCATGTAGAAACACCACAAGGAAACTGGATCATTCCTCCTGAAAGGGCGGTTTGGATTCCACCGCAAGTTCCGCATCAATTGACTTTGTTTAATGTTAAAACCTGTAGTTTGTATATTCTTCCTGAATACGTCCCGAGGCAGATTGGATGTTGCGAAGTGCTGTCAATTTCGCCTTTGCTTCGACAATTACTTTTAAAAGCACCAGCGTTAAATGAACCACTTTCTAGACATGATGAGCTGATTCAAGAATTGATTTTAACTGAGCTGGGAATTTCCGAAAAAATTGAACTGCATTTACCTTTGCCAGAAAATAAAGCCATTTTAGAAATTTGCCGAAAGTTCTTAAAGCAGCCAAATATTCATTTATCACCTGAAGAAATTGCGACACAACTTTATATCAGTGAGCGGCATTTTAGTCGGCTGTTTAAAAGTGAAGTCGGGGTGTCTTTTTCAAAATGGCGACAACATGCTTGTGTACTGTTAAGTCTGGAAAAATTAATCCAAAATCAGCCAATACAGCACATTGCTTATGATTTTGGCTTTAAAAATCCGGCTGCATTCACCACCATGTTTCATCGAGTTCTAGGTTTAAGCCCAACTCAATATATGAGTCATCTGCAAAATAAAACATCTAAATAAACACTATTATTAATTTTTGACCGATCGTTATAAAAGAATAAGCCTAACTTATCAATGATGTGATTGAGACAGTCGAATCATTAGAAAAATCATGTTTTATTTAAAGCGTGTTTCTTTTCAAACTTATATCATCAAAAGGAAAGCGTAAAAAGTAGTGATAAATATAAATGAAAATGATTATAATTATGCTTCAAGTTTTTAGGTCATTGTTTAATGCAATTTAATAAATCCTCCCTCGCATTTTCAGTTTTTGCCATCATGCTATCCACCGCTCATGCTGAGTCAGAATCAGATATAACGCAAAATGCTGTAACCAATAAATTGCCAACGATTACCGTACAAGCAGACAGTGATAAAAAAGCCTATGCAGCAAAAACAGCAAGTGCGGTATTGCGATCTAAAGCGCCTTTATTTGAAACAGCTCAGTCGATTAGTGCGATCACCAATCAGCAAATTGAACAAAAGCAAGCAAAAACAGTAGCCGAAGCTTTAGAAGGTGTGGCAGGTGTGACCTCTGGTCAATATGGACGAAGAGGCTGGGATGATTTTATTATTCGTGGACAAATATCCAGTTCACAAACTTATATTGATGGGTTGCGTATTCAAGCATCAGATAATGTTTTAAGAGCGGAAGATATTTCTGGCTTAGAGTCTATTGAAGTGGTCAAAGGCCCAACCTCAGTTGGTTTTGGTTTGGCGCTGCCAGGCGGTTTAGTCAATTTAACCACCAAACGGCCACAAGCAGAAACCGCTTATAAAGGCACATTAAGTTATGGAAGCTATGGTTTAAAAGAGGGTACATTTGACCTGAACTACGCACCTGATAATCGTGCAAAAGGGGCTTTTCGTATTGTAGGACGGATCTCTGATCAAGATGACCCAACTGACCATGTCTATTTTAAAAACCAATATATTGCTCCATCATACAATTTTGATTTAGGCGATAAAGATGATTTATCTGTCATTGCCAGCTATCAACATCGTGAATACATCCGTCAACAGGGCATTCCTTATAGCAAAGGCAATTATAAAAAATATCCTTCAAGTCTATTCTTTGGCGAACCTGATCATGGTTATGACGTCGATGTTTATCGTCTTGGTGCAAATTATGCACACTACTTTGATAATGCTTGGGTTTTTAAACAGAATTTTGCGGTCACCAAAACTAATACCCAAGGCAATCCGATATTGGCATCGGGTACAAATACGCTGCCAACCATTAAACGCGCGGTGAATAATCAAGACAAACAAGATACTAACTATACCTTGGACAATAACTTACAACGTAATTTTGATTTTGGAAAGATCAACTATGATGTGATGGTCGGTGTTGATATGATGCGAGAGCGCAGTGATTATTATCGTAGAACTGATACCATCAATTCTTTTAATGCCGACCGTCCAGTTTATGGGATCACCAGTACCAAACTGGGGGCACCAACGCAACAACTAACCTATAGCCAATATACTGGTTTATATCTACGCAATACACTTAAAGTAGATGATCACTGGATTATCGGATTGTCTGGTCGACATGATTGGACTCAGGTTGAAATTGACGATGTATTAAAAAATAGCAGCAGCAAAAACTCAGACAATGCATTTACGGGCAGTGGATCGGTGATGTATCGTATCAACGATATGTTTGCACCATATATCAGTTATTCGACCTCGTTTATGCCTGTAACAGATGCCGGTGAAAATGGTCAATTGCTGAATCCTGAAGAGGGTAAACAGGCCGAAGTTGGGGTCAAGTTACAAGCACTGGATCAGCGTCTACAAGGCTATATTGCCTATTATGATCTGACCCGTAAAAATGTAACTGAAGCAGATATTTCTGGAAACTTTTCAATCCAAACAGGCGAACAAGTCACCAAAGGTTTTGAAGCAGAAATTGCTGCGGCATTAACCGATCAATGGAATGCCACAGCAACCTATAGCTATATCCCAACAGCAAAAGTCACTGAAAGTGTGATTGCCAGTGATATTGGCAAACGTACCAATCATGTACCTAAAAATGCCAGTTCGTTATCTACCCAGTACTATTTTAGCCCAGATAAATTAGGTTGGAATATTGGTGCGGGGATTCGTTATCAAGGTTCTCGAACAGCACAACGTAGTACAGATTTTGTCTACTTACCAAGTTATGCCTTATTTGATGTAAATGCGGGTTATGAAGCCAAAAATTGGGGTGCGGGTTTAACGATTAAAAACTTATTTGATAGAGAGTATCTGGCAGGGACCACACCAAATGCACAATTGGTTAATTGGGGGGATCCAATGATGGTTCGTCTGAATGTGAAATTTAAATATTAACAGCTGTTCGCTTTAGATATTATTATTTTCGCTATTTGAATTTAATGCTAAGGCGGAAGCTTTATGGGTATTGGAGATGACAATACCCATTTTTTTCAGTATAAAAAAGTTGGAATTAAAGATACTCAGATTTATTAAAATATTGGCTAATCGAGCGAAAACCTTAAGACATTCAGTTTAGAACAACACTATGGCTAATTTCTACCATCGTGATAAAAATCATTGATGCTATAGAGAAGTGATTAAAAAGCTTAAATTAAGATGCAGTGAATGATGTCGATTATGCAGAGATCTGCTTGAAAAGCATTTTATGATTACAGCAATTCGTTTTAAAACATTCTATAATTCAGGCCTATTTATTTTGCTGTATTTATCTAAATTTTTTTATGTCTCAGCTTTCCCAATACTTTGCTCAAAACCAATTTTGTTGTTTGGTGGAATATTTGCCTTCAAAGCAAGAGGTATTGCCTGTAGCAACACAACTGGCGGGCTTTCCTGTATGTATGACTTTGTCAGATCGAGTACGTTCAGATGAAGATATTGCACCATTAATCGCCGCACAATCTTATCCACAGCAGATTGAAAAAGTATTGCACTATGCAGGTAAAGGCCGAGATATTCATGATTTCAATCTGTTTTTAACGCAAGCCAAACAACACGGACAGCAAAATTTATTGTTACTGACTGGCGATAAGTTAAAACAACATCATGATGGACAAGGTAGCCACGCTCGAACACGCTATTTAGAATCGGTGAATGCGGTCATCGCTGCCAAACAACAGGGCGGCTTTCATATTGGCGTTGCTTTGAATCCGTTTAAATATAGCCAAGCAGAAAAACAAGCGCAGTATTTAAAATTACATAAAAAACTACAAGCCGGCGCTGATTATATTATTACCCAGTTGGGCTTTGACCTCGTGGCACTTAAACAAGCGCATGAGTTTTTAATTGAAGAAAACTATACGCAAAAAATTCTTGCTTGTGTGATGCCGCTGACTTTAGCACGAGCGAAATTTATGCTGAAACATAACGTTGCAGGTATTGTGATTACACCACATATGCTTGAAGTGTTGGCTCAAGAACATGATTCTGATCAAACTGAAAATACTTATTTACGTTGTGCTTTGCAAATTTTGATTTGTCAGCATATTGGTTATGCTGGTGTGCATCTTTCTGCGTGCCATAAAGCCGATGAGCAAGCGATTTTAACTAGTTATATTGAACAGTATCGACATCTTGATCTTAAACAATGTGAACAATTATGGACTCAATTATGGCAGCTTAAAACGGGCAATGAATTACGCCCAGCTGCTGTAGAAAAGTTTAAGCTGAGTAATTTGCATCAGAAAGTGAAATATCAATTTTTAGATACCATTCACAGTACCATGTTTAATTCCAGTTTGGTCAAAGGGCTGGGTGCTTATATTTTTAGTGCGAATTTTTGGAATAAAGCCCTTGCAGCAAAATTACTATTACAAGCGGAATATTTGAGTAAGCACTTTATTGTCGGGTGTGAGAGCTGTGGTCAGTGTCGGCTGGCTGAAACCTTATACATTTGCCCTGAAACTTGCCCTAAAGGTCTGGCAAATGGTCCATGCGGTGGCACACATTTAGACCGTTGTGAATTTGGGGATCGAGAGTGTATACACTCTATCAAAGCTCGATTGGCTGAAGAGGTCGATCAAATTCAGATATTAAAAAAACAGCTGATTCCAACTGTACCGATAGAAGTACGTGGAACCAGCTCTTGGAAAAACTGGTATGTGAAGCAGTGATAAAGGGACGAGTTTGAATAAATTAATTTTCCTCGTCCATCGCATTGGTATAAAACTTTTCACCTAATTTGATTCGGTCACGACCGTTTTTCATACGCCAGCGATTGGTATCTCGCAGTGAATAAACACAGCCACAGTATTCTTGTTGGTAAAATTCTTCACGTTTGCTGATCTCGATCATACGATGTGCACCGCCACTTTTACGCCAGTTATAATCCCAATATTCAATTTGTGGGTAATGTGCGGCAGCTCGGATTCCACAGCCGTTAATTTGTTGCATATCTTTCCAACGCGATATGCCCAATGAGCTGCTGATTAAACTAAATCCATGTTCGTGTGCGTAGAGTGCGGTTCTCTCAAAACGCATATCGAAACACATGGTACAGCGGATGCCTTTTTCAGGCTCATTTTCCATACCTTTGGCACGTTCAAACCAATTGTCTGTATCGTAGTCACAGTCAATAAATGGAATATTATGCTTCTCAGCAAAGCGAATATTTTCTTCTTTGCGAATTAAATATTCTTTGACTGGATGAATATTTGGATTATAGAAAAAAATTGAAAAGTCGATGCCTGATTCAATTAAGGTTTCCATGACTTCACCTGAGCAAGGCGCGCAACATGAATGCAGCAACAATTTGTCGTGGCCTTGGGGGAGTGTGAGCTTTTGGCGTTCCAGAGTCATGTTAAACAATATAAAAAATGAATAATCTTCTATTCTAGAAGTTTTAACGTCTTGTGGTGCTTAAATTCACTGAAATGTTTTCAGTCTAAGCTGAAAGTTTTTAAGGATGATATTTTAAATCACCAGATTTAGTTCATTCAAAAATGGAGTGATTTAATTGTATGGATGAGTAAGAGCATCTTCAATATTTTGCGTATCATTTAAAAATGAATAAAAATAACAAAATTAAAATTGAAGTGAAAATAATTAAACATAAACATCATCAATCCGTTATGCTATAGCCAGATCACCTTTAACATATTAATTTGGTAATGACGGAATGTTAGAACTTCGACATCTAAAAACACTTACTGCTTTACGTGAACATGGTTCATTGGTTGCAGCAGCAGGAGATTTGTGTTTAACGCCTTCTGCTTTATCACACCAGCTTCGAGAGTTAGATCAATGGTTTGGTGTCGAAGTGGTGAATCGCCGCTCACGCCCTGTGAGTTTTTCTAATGTTGGTCAACGATTACTGAAACTTGCTGATGATATTTTGCCACAAGTGCAAATTGCCCAGTCTGATATTACCCGTATTGTGCATGGGCAAACGGGACGAATCGTTTTCTCTTCTGAATGCCACAGTTGTTTTGATTGGCTTATGCCATTGCTGAATCAGTATCGTCAGCAATACCCAGATGTAGATTTGGATTTTGCCTCAGGATTTGAAGCCAATCCGCATGAGTTATTACAAACCGGTGAATTTGATTTGTTAATTACAGCAGATCCAATTGCGCTAAAAGGGGTAGAGTATTTTCCAATTTTTGAATATGAATCGCGATTGGTGCTCTCAATCACGCATCCTTTAGCACGAATGAAAGAAATTACGGTGCAAGAGTTGGCGGAAGAAACCTTGGTGACCTATCCAGTGGATAAGCATCGGCTGGATATCATGTCGAGATTATTTATTCCTGCCAATATTCAGCCAAAACATATTCGCACCACAGACTTAACCCAAATGTTGATTCAACTTGTGGCAAGTGGTCATGGTATCGCAGCACTGCCTGATTGGGTGGTTAATGAATATGAGCAAAAGGGCTGGGTGGTTTCTCGCCGTTTAGATTGTGTTGCGCCTGAAGGTTTACGTCGAACCTTATATGCAGGTTATCGTGTAGAAGAAAAAGAAAAAGATTATTTTGATGGCTTTCTTAAGCAATTGGATAAATTCTCGAAAAAAAGAGCAACGTATTACTAAAATGCATTATTAATGAGTCATCCTGTAGCACCTGCTTGCTGAGTACGATGAATCATTTTAACACGCGCTGACTCAGGCTGGTTTTGGCCTAAATGAGCGCGTGTTTTTTATCGGGTGTTTTCGCTATATCCCTGAATTATCTTCTTAAGCAGAATATGAGCAAAACAAAGCTTGGCTTTGTTTGCAGCGTAAGGTTTGCCATGCCCTAAGTCAACCTATCGACGAGCCTAAATATTTTTTGTGCTGCGCTGTTTCGATGACAGGTTTCTTTTAGAAAAGGATTTTATTAGAGATGGCTTTTAATTAGAGATCGTTTTATTTAGAACGGATTTTTATTTAGCACATCGCCATTTTTTAGCTCATTAATAACTCATTTTTGCTTTCTATGTCCTGAAATGCACTCTTATCGCACAAAATTAGTATTACTAAAACATAAAAACGTAATACTTAATTGGCACATCCTTTGCATCAAATAAAATTATAAAAAGTGATCTAGGGTTCCGATACTTGTCTAAAAGAGTATGTCTGGACCGAGAGTTCGCGGTTCGAAAGAACTACACGGAGGGATAAAAGCCCGGGAGGAAGTCAATAAACTATCCGAACAGGAGTGGCTATGCATACGACAAATTATCATGATCAACAGGTCATTTGGTCTGAAAAATTACCCGGTGGGCATCACTGGTCAGGTCGCATTCCCAAAGGAAGCGTACTTCAATTTAAAGCTTTATCTGCCGATGCCAATGTCTCTTTATTTTGTGTGAATGCCCATGATCGACTTGAGCGTTTTAATATGCCTGATAGTTTAAAAGGGCAACATACTGCTTTTTTAACCCAAGGTCATGTGTTGTATTCCGATTTGGGGCGGGTTATGGCCTCAATTATTTATGATGATCATGGCTGGAATGACGCTTTGTGTGGTCCAAGTCGTCCAGAACAAATCCAAGCTACTTTTGGAATAAAGACATTCCAAGATGCCCGAAATCAAATGATTCAAAATGGTCTAGATGGTTTGCTGATTGAAATGAGCAAATATTCACTTGGGCAAATCGACCTCAGCGCAACAGTGAATTTATTTTCAAAAGTGACCCCAGATGATGCGGGTGCATTGTCTTATATTGGCTCAGACAATACTGGGCAAATCATTGAACTGCGTTTTGAAATGGATTGTTTTGTATTCTTATCGGCTGCACCGCATGGTTTAGATCATTCAGCGCAATATGCCCCCGCTGATATAGAAATGGGTCTTTTTACCGCATTGCCCTTAACAGAAAACGATATTTGTCGAGACTCATGTCCGCAAAATCAACGTGCATTTGACAATAACCAGCGTTATTACGCGCTGAGTTCATCTAGTAACACACGCATTTAAGGACAATCATCATGAGCATTTTAACTTCAATCGAAAAGCCTATTTTAGATCAAGCCTTGTTAAATGAAGTTTGTCCTGCGGGTGAAGCATGGATGGGCGAAGTAAAAAAAGGCCAATATTTCCGTATTGTTGATTTAGAAGGCAATCAAGCCGTCGATACCTTATTTATCTCAGCAGAAAACCCAGCAGAACGTTATAGCGCAACAGATACTTTGGCCATTAATCAGCATGTTTACCTTGAAAAAGGGACAACCTTATACAGTAATTTAGGCCGCCCAATTGCAGTGATTGTCGATGATAACTGCGGTCGTCATGACACCTTAGGCGGTGCTTGTTCATGTGAAAGTAATACGGTTCGCTATGCACATGACACCTATCCAATGCACAGTTGTCGTAATAATTTTATGTATGCATTAGCCAAGCATCCGATTGCACAAAAACATCAGTTAAACGTTCGGCACATCGGCCCAAATATTAATTTCTTTATGAATGTGCCTGTCAGCTCGGACGGCCATTTAACCTTTGCTGATGGTATTTCTGCTGCTGGAAAATATGTGGAAATTCAAGCAGAGATGGATTTGATCGTACTGATTTCAAATTGCCCGCAATTAAATAACCCATGTAATGGCTATAACCCAACGAAAATTCAATTGCTGATACACAATGGTATGGGAGCATAAATATGTTTAAAAAAGTTCTTATTGCCAATCGTGGTGCAATCGCTTGTCGTGTGATTCGTACACTAAAAAAACTTGGCATCGCTTCCGTTGCTGTTTATTCAGAAGCTGATCAGGATTCTTTACATGTGACTTTAGCCGACGAGGCATTTTGTATTGGTGCTGCACCAGCACAACAAAGTTATTTAAATATTGAAAAAATTCTACAAATTGCCAAGCAAACTGGCGCTGAAGCAATCCATCCGGGTTATGGTTTTTTGTCTGAAAACGCAGAGTTTTGTGACCTATGTGAAAATCAGGGCATTGCCTTTATTGGCCCAACCTCAAGCCAAATGCTGGACTTTGGTCTAAAACATACGGCCCGCGAACTGGCGATTAAAAGCCAAGTACCACTGTTGCCGGGAAGTTCTTTGCTTTCAGGCGAACCAGAAGCAATCACCGAAGCTGCACGTATTGGCTATCCTGTGATGTTAAAAAGTACTGCGGGTGGTGGTGGTATCGGTATGCGTTTGGTTTGGGATGAAGCGGAACTCAAAGACGCTTATCAAACCGTTTCGTATTTGGCCCAATCCAACTTTAAAGATGCAGGCTTGTACTTAGAAAAATTTGTGCAGCATGCTCGACATATTGAAGTACAAATTTTTGGTGATGGAAAAGGGCTAGTGCTGGCTTTAGGAGAACGAGATTGTTCTGTACAACGACGTAATCAAAAAGTCATAGAAGAAACACCCGCACCGCATTTAACCGATGAGCAACGTGACTATATTCAAACTGTCGCAATTCAACTTATGCAATCTGTGAATTATCGTTCAGCAGGTACGGTTGAGTTTGTGATGGATACTGAAACCGAGCAGTTCTATTTCTTAGAGGTGAATACCCGTCTGCAAGTTGAACATGGCGTGACGGAACAAGTCTATGCTGTAGATCTGGTTGAATGGATGGTGACTTTGGCCAGTGGCGATTGGTCAGCACCCACTGAAAAATTAGCGTCAAAAGGACATTCGATTCAAGTGCGTTTATATGCGGAAGATCCGATTAAACAATTTCAACCCAGCGCAGGCTTACTGACCTATGTGCAATTTGATCAAAATGCACGGGTCGAAACATGGGTTGAAACTGGTTCAAATGTATCTTCATTTTATGATCCCATGCTTGCCAAAATCATTGTGACGGCGTCTGATCGAGGTGCAGCAATTCAAGCCATGCTATCTAGTCTGGCAGATACACAGATTGCAGGAATCGAAACCAATCTGGAATACCTACAAAATATTATTGCGGGTGAGGTGTTTAATTCAGGGACACAAACCACACGCTTCTTAAATAGCTTTGTATGGAAAACCCAAAAAATTGAGGTTTTACAATCGGGTATTCAAACCGCAATTCAGGATATTACTGGTCGTTTAGGGTACTGGGATGTGGGTGTTCCACCATCGGGTGCAATTGATCCTTTAAGTTTAAATGTCGCCAACCAACTTTTAGGCAATCCTTATAATACTTCTGGATTGGAATGTACCTTACAAGGGCCAAGTTTAAAGTTTCATTGTGATAGTCAAATTGTGATTACTGGTGGCGACATGCCATCTAAACTGGATGGCGTACTGGTTCCAATGTGGCAAACCGTAAATGTTAAAAAAGGTCAGGTGTTAAAGTGTGGAACAATGAGCACTGGATGCCGAAGCTATATTGGGATCAAAGGTGGTTTCCATGTTCCCGAATATTTAGGATCAAAAGCAACTTTTACACTGGGACAGTTTGGTGGGCATGCAGGGCGTAATTTATTAATAGGGGATATGCTTGCGATTACTGAATATTCATCTGATCAAAGCAAAAGTTTAGCCGCAGATCAAATCCCTAAATTTGCGCGTCATTGGGAAATTGCGGTGATGTATGGTCCGCATGGCGCACCAGATTTCTTTACCAAAAACGATATTGATAGATTCTTTAACAATCAGTTTGAGATTCACTATAATTCCAGTCGTACCGGTATTCGTTTAATTGGCCCAAAACCTGAGTGGGCACGTGAAGATGGCGGTGAAGCAGGTCTACATCCGTCAAATATTCATGACAATGCTTATGCAATTGGTGCGATTGATTTTACAGGCGACATGCCGATCATCTTAGGGCCTGATGGTCCAAGCTTAGGTGGCTTCGTTTGTCCAGCAGTGGTGATTCATTCTGAACTTTGGAAAATTGGTCAACTTAAAGCAGGTGATAAAGTTAAATTTATTCCTGTCAGTTATGCGCAAGCAAAAGTCTTGGATCACACATATCATCAAAGCCTTATCGCTTCTGACACAGATGAAGTGAATTTTAATCCTGTATTCCACGCGGAAAATGACACATTAGAAAATGCTGTTTTAGCCACACGCGTAGGACAAGCACATTTACCGAGTGTGACTTACCGACCTGCGGGGAATAGCTATTTATTAGTTGAATATGGTGATCTGGTTTTAGACTTGAATCTACGGTTCCGTATTCATGCTTTGATGCAATGGGTAAAAGAGCAGAATATCCATGGAATTATTGATCTGACTCCGGGGATTCGTTCATTACAAATTCATTTTGATTCAATTCAAATCGATCAACTTGAGCTATTGGAAAAACTTCAACGAGCGGAAGCGGAACTACCCGATATTCACAATATGCAAGTGCCTTCACGGACCGTGTATTTACCACTGGCATGGGAAGATTCACAAACCCAATTGGCGACTGAGCGCTATACACAAATCGTCCGTCCTGATGCGCCGTGGTGCCCTGATAATATTGAGTTTATTCGTCGTATCAATGGCCTAGCATCAAAGCAAGCGGTAAAAGATGTGGTCTATAGTGCCAATTATCTGGTCATGGGATTGGGTGATGTTTATTTAGGTGCACCCGTTGCCACACCACTTGATCCGCGTCAGCGTTTGGTCACAACAAAATATAACCCTGCAAGAACTTGGACACCAGAAAATGCTGTTGGTATCGGTGGGGCATATATGTGTGTTTATGGTATGGAAGGTCCCGGGGGCTATCAATTTGTGGGACGTACCACACAAATGTGGAGCCGTTATCGTAAAAATGCCAATTTTGAAGCTGACAAGCCGTGGTTATTACGCTTCTTTGATCAGGTTAAATTCTATGAGGTTTCAGAAGCAGAATTGCTACAAATGCGTGAAGATTTTAAAGCAGGGCGTTTGCAACTGCGTATTGAAGAGGGTGTGCTTAATCTTAAAGAATACAATGATTTCCTTGCTGCAAATCAGGACAGTATTCATACTTTTAAACAAACGCAACAAGCCAACTTTGAAGCAGAGCGCCGTCGTTGGCATGCCGCAGGTTTACAAGAATATGTATCAGAAGGTTTAGATACTGTAGATGATGGTGAAGCGGTCAGTATTCCTGAAGGTGGTTGTGCAGTTGAATCACATATGCCCGGTTCGATTTGGAAAATCGAATGTGCTTCTGGAGATATTGTTGAAGAAGGTGCAACCCTTGCGGTGATTGAAGCGATGAAAATTGAAATTCCCATTCTTGCACCTGAACGGATGAAGGTGGAAGCCATCACCATTGAAAAAGGTCAGACGGTTAAGACTGGACAGGTGTTGTTTACCTTGGCACCTGTAGCCTGATAAAAATCAACAAAGGAGCGTCAGTCATGATGCTCCTTTTCTGTTTTAAACATAGATTTATTTTTTTCTATTTGCTTTACAGCCATAATCCTATCAAGTGTCATAAGTTAGAAAGACTTAACCGATTAAAATTAAAATAAAAGAGGCTTTTACTGTTAAACCTAGATAACGCTTCGCGCTATGCTTGTGCATTTAATTTATTTTTGCCCGAAAATCATCCATAAATACACGCTAAAACCAGCAAAAACTTGGTTAAAAACTGGCACATTTTCTGCATTGTTATATTAGTAATACAAAAACCTAATTTGGTAATACTGAGATGGAGTTGTGCTATGAATCAGATCAAAACAGCAGTCAAAAAAACACATCCGCTTAAAGCATTTTTTATTGATTTATTCAGTGTACGTGCAGGCGTATATATCAAACAAAACACTCAAAACATTTCTGTCAACAAGGTAAAAGGATAAGTTTGTGGCTAAACAAAAGTTGGCTCGAATCAGCATTACTGTACCTGAAGCAACGCTAAATGCACTCGATCAGAAAATTGTTGATCAGCACTACGAAAGTCGTTCTCAAGCGATTGTTGACATGATCAATAAACACCTGATTGCGGAACAGGCTCAAGCAAATGAAGTCATGGTCGGCACTTTGACCATCCTTTATGATGCAGGACAAATGCCACTTCGAAATCAACTGATTGATTTACAACAACAGTTTTTAACACAAGTGATCAGTTCACTGCATATTCAACTTGATCAACAAAAAATCTTACAAGTCATGCTGATGCAAGGGGCAAGTTCTGAGCTTCGGCATATTAGCCAACAATTTACAGCACTCAAGGGTGTGATCAAAGGGCATCTGGAGCTGATGGATGCTGTGATGCCACCAATTCTGCAAAATGATTAAATCGGGAGTAGGGGGATGCCAAGATCAGGTCTGCAATGTGATGCAACAGGAACGTCTATTGAAGTTGAGGTTTGGGATATTCCATTGGCAAATTTTGCGGCAATCGTTGCAGAGCTTCCAGCGCCGTTGGAAATCGGTAATTTACAACTTAAAGATGGCAGGCGTGCATATATACAGTCGCTAAATCAAACCAATACACAATTTAAAGGCGAGAAAACCGGGGGAGTTTCTGTATGATCCATAAATCTTTATTATCAGTATCACTATTATCTGCGATATTGTTCGCTGGTTGTGACAACACAGCAAAAATTCCACAAGCGAAAGAAGGTACTCAAGCTTCAACAAATGCTAAACCAATCACCATTGGCTATAGTGATTGGCCTGGTTTTGTGGCGTGGCAGGTTGCGATTGAAAAAGGCTGGCTAAAAGAAGCTGGTCTCAATGTTGAGTTTAAATGGTTTGATTATTCAGCATCACTCTCAGCCTTTTCAGCCAATCAATTAGATGCGGTATTTGTCACCAATGGCGATAACTTGGTGACGGCATCAGGTGGTACCCAAGGCATGATGATTATGGCAACGGACTATTCTGCTGGCAATGATGTGATTATTGCCAAAGATGGGATCAATAGTATTCAGGATTTAAAAGGTAAATCTGTTGGTGTTGAAAAAGGTCTGGTCGATCACTTGCTTCTTGCAACAGCAATGTCAGATCAAAAAATTCCAATTAATGAAATCAAATTGGTTAATTCTGCCACCAATCAATTACCACAAGTTCTATCCAGCCCCGATGTTTCAGCGATTGCGGTATGGCAACCTGTAGCCAGTCAGGCATTAAAAGCGGTAGCTGGATCAAAAATCATTTATACCTCGAAGGATAAATCTGGCTTAATTTATGACACCCTGACCGTAAATATGAGTCATTTAACTGCACATAAAGATGAATGGAAAAAGATCCTTCAAGTGTGGGACAAGACGGTGAAATACATCAATGATCCTGCGACACATGCAGATGCTGTAAAAATTATGGCAATTCGTTCTGGGGTCGATCCAAAACAATACGAAACAATGGTGAATGGTACCCATTTACTTGATTTAGAAGCCAATCAAAAAGTCTTTAGCAAAGGCAATGGTTTTGATTCGATCTATGGCTCGTCTTATCACGTCAATAAATTCAACGTGGAAAATGGCATCTATAAAACCGAACAAAATGTCGATGGTCTGATTTATCCAACATTGTTACAAGAGTTGAAATAACGTTTTTTAAAAGAGTTAGATAGTTTGAAAAATAGCCTAAGCATGTCTCGGGCTATTTTATTTTAGGTGCAAAAATATTATATAGAGCTTAATCACATTAAAATATGATTATCCATTGATTATATTTCTGTGCTTTTTGAAAAAAGATGAATAATTAAAATTCCAATAATCATAAATACCAAACCGATGATTGCAGCTAAATCTAAGTGTTGTTTGTAGTAAAAGAAGCCGACTAAAGACACTAAAATAATACCTGCACCCGACCAAAGCGCATAAGTAATACCAACAGGAATCGTTTTCATGGTCAGTGATAAAAAATAAATGGCAACCGCATATCCGATCACGGTGATGATCGATGCAGACAACTGACTAAAACCATCAGATGCTTTCATGGCAGAAGTCGCGATGACTTCTGCCACAATGGCAATGATTAAATATAAAAAAGACATTGCTTGGAAATATTCCTTATAAGGCTATTTTTGCATGATGGAAAAGGTGATTTTCTTCATGATCAAACCAACTTTGGCTAGCAGTTGAAGTGCCCGTGAGTGTTGTAAAGCAAAAATCTGCTTGAAATACATCGAGTGTGAAATATAAACGGCACTGTTCACCATCGATAATTCGCTGTTGAACCAGTGTGTTGTGATCAAGCTGTTGGAAATTTTCAAGATCAATCTTGCTTCCAACTTTGTTGGTGACGGTACTAAGTTCGATGATCTGTTGATCAAAACTGATCGAAACCTCATAGTCTTGGATTGCTTCTAGACTGATCTGTTGCTGAGAAATAGCTTCTGTTAACGTCTCAGCGGATTTAAAAGCCTGTTGTATATCGGGATGTCGAGACTTGGCAAAGGCAATAAAATGATCACAAAGGATCAAGCCACCATCCGCAGGATAACTGGTATTTAACTCAGTATTTTCAATTTTAAATAAACGTAAGCCAAGATAAATGCCACGTATTGCTTGTTGACGCCAATCCTCAACATAAGCATGGCTGGGTGAAAACTCGAGTATGGCATTGCCAATTGAATATAATTTTGCAGGTTCGGGCCATTGCACATGATTTTGATAATTACTGCTGAGATGCCATGAAAGTAATTGATTTTGAGCATCCCAAATAGTATCGCCAACCCAACCTTGTCGTTCTAAAACGGGTGTTAATCGAGGGTCTTTTAAGCGTAAATCAATGGTAAATGTCTTGGATTGAAACCAATAGACCAGGCTATTTTCATCAGTTAAACCATTGGCAAAGGTAATGCTCTTACGGCGAAAAGCACCCAATAAATATTGCGGCAATAAGCAGGTTGAATCATCCGTTGGCTTAAGTTGAGTACAGAGTTCTAATAAGTTCATTTCGACTCCTCATTTTGGCTTAAACCAAATGAATAAAGTGGGCGGGCATTTTCAAGTTGAATTTCGCCCCGTGCCACTTTTTCTTTGAGATACTGAAAGGTTTGTGCAGTTTGATTAAAAAGATGTTCACCACCTTTTAAAGGTGCATATTGTGCAGGCTGATCTTTGAGTAAAGGCTGAATTACATAGTCATAATCACAAGAGAAGAAAAACGGGAATGAATAGCGTTCTTCAGACACTTTTTTAACACGATGTTTGGTTGCTAAATATCGACCATTGGATAAAATTTCCATCATATCGCCAATATTCATAACCAAAGTATTTTCAAGAAGGGGGATATCAATCCATTGCCCCGTTTTATCAAGCACTTGTAATCCGGGCGCTGTGGGTAATAGCAAAGTGAAACATTCATAATCGGTATGCGCACCGATACCTTCTTTATCCTGAATTTCAGGATGGTAAGGATAATGAATCAGGCGAAGTTGACTGGGGGCTTTGGAAATATGTGCATCAAAATAATGCTCATCTAGACCGAGTGCCAGTGCAAAACTTTGGAAAATTTCATGCCCAATCGCTTTGATATGTTGATAATAGGCAGAGACATGCTGCTTAAATATCGGGTCCTCAGGCCACTGCGTTGGGCCAATCAAAGGGCGACGATCTGCTTGGCTCTGGTGATCATAATTGACATCATAGGCCTCTTTGAGATCATAACTTGTTTCGACAAAGCGTTCTTCACCGATCGGCACATAACCACTATGATTTTCTGATAAGCCAATATAATTCTGCATCTTAATGGCAGTATCTTGGGCAAAGTATTGCTGGGCAGTGTGATAAAGCTTTTGAAATAACTCAGGTTTAAATTGTTTTCCTGTTAAATATAAGAAACCAACATCTTTACATGCCTGATCTAAAGCGTGTGCGACTGTGAGTCGATCTTGAAGCTCAGGGCTGGAGAGTAGAGAAATGTCCACAAGCGGTAAAACATATGTGTTTGACATGAATATCACCAAGGTTGGCCGTCCAACAAAGAATTCAGCGATTTGGGTCGTCCCAAATGCTCAAAAAATCCGTCTGCTTATTTACCCGTACTAACTTGGGTCATACGCGGTATTTTGGGTAAGTCTTGTAGTGATGGATCTAGCTCATCTTCCTGAGCATGGACCAACTGATCCACTCGCGCTCTTAAATGTTGAAAAGCGGGTGTTGCCATAAGATCTAATGAACGTGGGCGCGGTAAATCTACTTCAATAATTTCTTTAATTTCACCGGGATTGGCTTTTAATGCAACAATACGATCAGCCAATAAAATGGCTTCATCCATATCATGCGTGACAAAAATAATGGTGATATCAATGTTTTGCCATAAATCCATTAAGTGTTTTTGCATCTTTTGGCGGGTATGCGGGTCAAGCGCACCAAAAGGTTCATCCATCAATAAGATTTTTGGTTCATTGACCAAAGCTCGTGCTATGGCAACACGCTGTTTCATTCCACCAGAAAGTTGATGTGGATATTGGTTTTCGTATTTATCTAAGCCAATAATATTGATCCATTCCCGTGCATTGGCTTCCGCAGTCATTTGGCTGGCACCTTTCATTCGTGGGCCGAACATGACATTTTCTTTAACCGTTTTCCAAGGAAATAGGGTATATCCCTGAAATACCATGCCACGTTCAGGGCTTGGGCCTGTAATAGCTTCGCCATCGACCAAGATCTCACCACTATGGTATGGATCTAAACCTGCAATCACTCGGCTTAAGGTTGATTTTCCGCAGCCTGATGGACCGATCACACAAATAAATTCACGCTTATGGATTTTAAGATCCAGTTGATTTAAAACGGTTCGTTCAGTTTTACCATGTTTAAATACTTGGCTCAGTCGTTTGGCCTCTAAGATGACAGGGCGTGCATAAATTTTTTGAAAATATTCAGCTGAATTAAAAGTTGAGTCATTCATTATTTTGCCCCTGCTTTCCATGCGAACATTCGCTCGCCCAATTTCATTAATAACACATCACAAACCAGCCCAATCACGCCGATAATCAAGATCGCGGCATAGACATTGTCAAAGTTTTGATAGCGTGCTTGTTGAGTAATAAACCATGTAATACCTGAGGTCGTACCAATCAGTTCAGAGACAATCAAATAGGTCCACGCCCAGCCCAGCAAGACACGTAAATCACGGTAAATATCTGGAAAAGCCGCAGGAATTACTACATTGAATAGGCTTTTAAGCTTATTGGTTCCAAGGGTATAGCCGGCTTCAATTAAGCCTTTATCGACCATACGTGTCGTATTGGCGATAATTAGGATTTGTTGAAATAGCGTTCCAATTACAATAATCGCAATCTTAGGCGCATCATTGATTCCGAGAATGGCAACAGCAAGCGCGCCAAATGCAGGTGCAGGTAAATAACGGAAAAACTCAACAAAAGGTTCTGTAAGCAGCGATATTTTTTGTGAGAAACCACAGAGGATCCCCAGCGGAATACCAAAAATTGAAGAGATTAAAAAAGCAGAAAAAACGATTTTAATACTGTGCCATAAGCTTTGATGAAACCATGGTGTATCTGGTTGCTCTGGGGGTGTGGTAAATGCAGTGACCAAGGCTTTAGCCACTTCATGTGGTGCAGGTAAGTAAATGGGATTAACTAAAATACCTTGTGGTGGTGCAGAATGGTGATCGACCGCATTTTGTGCCTCACTATAGAACACACTTTTTTCAACTCGGCTGCCAACTTGAAAATACGAGACACTACCAGAATCTGTAATTTGCACTTGAGGGTGCCAAATAAAAGGTAAATAACTGACCGCACACCACAGCAATATAGGGATCAGAAAAGAACACAAGCTTAGTAATAGCTTGTTCTTTTGACCAATTTCCTTTGCGACATAACCCATATTTACCGCCCTCATTTTAGCTTGAGTATTACGATTATTGAAAAACGTAATATTTATTAAGCAAAATAAGTGCCATGAATAAACAGGCGATTGGATTGATGCGAGTATTTCAGCAACTCATGAATATGAGTGATCAATGATCTCTATAAGTGACTGGTAAAGCGCTCAGTAGAAGCTCAATGAAAGGACAAGATAATCAAGAAATGGATAAAGCGGGGAATGATTAAAGAAGAAATAATCAAACAAGAAATAATGGGTGGTGAGTATTTGATTAAAAAGCTTAATACTTATGACAAGGATCTAAACTCAATCAATAGCATGATCAATTGAAAATTAAATCGTCGTTGTATCGAGGGGAATACAACGACATTTTAATCACGAAATACATATCAAATCATAAACTTCAGTTGAATATTTAAGCAAATCCAATTTTATCAGGTTGGCATCAGCTTAAAGTGGAAGAGGTTCTAAACCTTTAACAATATCACTAAATTCAGAACCATTTAACCAAAATGATTTCTTTAAAAATAATGTGGTCATGATACTTTCAGCGATATCGCTATTGGTATTTTCACAAAATAAACCATACTGGCTGCCTAACACATTATTGTCTTCAATCAAACGAATATAGTAAGCATGTTGTTCGTCTGCATAACCAAGAATTGCATCACGTTGAGTCGCCATTTTTATGTCTCCACATAGAAAATCAATCAATTAAGTGCTTAAGTGGGATCAGAGAACTTATTCAAAAATATCAATAAATTAACAAGATGTCTGTATTCTAAATTATTGATTTATGATAAGTATATTGATTATCTTTGTCGTCCTTGTTCAAATAGATGTATCAAAACTGATCGATAGAGTTATTGTTATTCAAAAAAAACTTGCCGTCAACTTGAATTTGTAACTTTTTCAAGCTATATTGATTTTACAGGCTTTTATGAAGCATATAGGATAAATAATGTCTAAGAAAGTAGAATTTGAACACGGAGGTGCGAGAGCCAATGCTGGGCGTAAGGCACAGTTTAGTGAGCCGACCAAAGTTATCCGTGTCCCAGAGTCACAAGTAGATTTTATCAAAAACTGGTTACTGAAAAATTTCAAAAACGGCCAGCTCAGTGATTTAAGCTCTAGCATGAATATCCAGACCATTCAGCCTAAAAATGATAAGGTCTATCAGATTCCACTTGCGACAGAACGAGTCGCTGCTGGTGTGCCATTTTCTGTTCAAGATAGCATTGAACAATCATTGGATATGAATGAATATTTAATTCGAAATGAAAGTTCTACCTTTATTGTTAAAGCAAATTCGCTTTCAATGTTGGATGTCGGTATAGATATTGAAGATCCTTTGATTGTAGATCGTAGTATTTCTGCAAAATCTGGTGATATTGTGATTGCCCGTATTGATAATGATTTCACGGTGAAGCGCCTGATGATTGATAAACAGTTTGATCCACCGAAAGTTTGGTTAAAAGCTGAGAATCCAGAATTTAAAAATATTTATATTGAAGAAGGGCAGGAATTTGAAATCTGGGGTGTGGTAACCTATAACTTAAAACGCATGCGTTGATTGAAACTATATATGAGGATAATGCTGAAAGTCTTTTGTATTTTAAAGCAACATTCTTGTTGCTTTTTTTAACATTCTTGTTGCTTTTTTTTAAGATACATTTAAGGGATTTAATCCAATATCCAAATTTTAATGGGTAGGTCTATGTTTATGATATCGAATTATTTTGAATAAAAGATTCATTTTATCAAGAGTCTTTTTAGCTTTATGTCAAAAATATGCTGATGTTATGTTTAGCATGTAAAGGATAGGATAAAAATCCTACCGTTTACATTGGTCATCAAAAGCCTTAAAAAAACCAACCTAAACATAACAAGTATTCGGCATATTTTTTGCTGTTATTAAATCAACTAATTAATAAAATGGTAAAACAATGAGCTATCGAATTTTTCCTTGTGTTACTCAGCAAGATGCTGAAATTGTCGTTTTATCTTCAGGTTTAGGCGGGCACGCCTCATTCTGGCAACCACAAATTGAAACATTAACCCAATATTTTCAAGTGCTTGTTTATGATCAAGAAGGTTGTCATGCGGATTCTGATGCATTGCCAACATCATACTCAATCAAAAATATGGCAAAACAAATTCTCGATATTCTGCAACAACAACAGATCAAACAATGCCATTTTATTGGACATGCTTTGGGTGCGGTCATAGGGGCAGAATTGGCGGTCTTGGTACAGAACACAGATATATCATTAACCAGTCTTACTTTTATTAATGCTTGGGATGCACTTGATCCGCATACACAAAAGTGTTTTCAGGCACGTATTACTTTATTAGAAAATGTAGGTGTTGAAGCTTATATACGGGTACAAGCTTTATTCCTATATCCGCCTGCCTATATTTCAAAACATATTCAAAAAATTCAGGATATTGAAAATTCAGGATTCGATGATTTCCCACCCATCAACAATGTATTGGTACGTATGAATGCATTGATGAATTTTAAAATTTTACCTGAACATGTTGCAGCTTTGGCAAAAACGGATGTGTATTATATTGCCAACAAAGATGATTTTTTAGTGCCTTATCAAAAGAGTATAGATCTTAAAAAAGTATTGGGGCATGGGGTATTAACACTGTTGGAAACAGGAGCACATGCATCCTCTGTAACAGAAAGTAAGACAGTCAACCAGATTTTAATTCAAAATTTAGTAGAAGAGGTTTTATGACCAGAACCTAAATATGAATATAAATCAATTGTGCTTAGCAGCCAGAACTATAATGGCTAGTTGGATAAAATAATCAGCACTGAGCAGATTTATGATGTAGTAAAAATGGGACCTACTTCTGCCAATCATTGTCCTGCACGATTTATATTTTTGACGACATCTGAGGCCAAAGTAGGATAAAAGCCAGTGCTTTCTTTAGGAAATGAAATATAGAAAAAAACATGACGGCTGCAAATATGATTATTAATATTGGTTATGTTGGTCATAAAAATATATGCATGATAGCTTCGATTAGCTGTTGAGGGTGCTTGTAAAATATTATAAATATTGATTTTGCTACGGTTTTAATTTCAGTTTTAATTTTGATTTTTAATAGGTTATTTATTTTATTAAAATACTGGTTGATTAAACAAAAATTGTTATGCTATCGAACCGCATTTTTATGCGGTTTTTTATTTTTTGTTAAATCCGATTTTAGAAATTTCAATGATCTAAAATGATGCATTTATGCACTATTTTAGTTTAATTTTTTCACTTAAGAAATTTATAAATTTTACCAAAAGGTAAAATAAAAAATAATAATTAAAATTTTAATAATAAAAACAATACATTAAATTTAGTGGCATGCACTATGCATTATTAATAATTATAAGTTGAGTGAAGTTTTAAATTTTTGATCAGATGTTTTTTAGAATATTTTTTGTCCAGTGAGGTTTAGCTATGAAAATTGGTGTGTTTTGTCCGATTGGAAATAATGGCTGGTTGCTTTCAGAAAATGCACCGCAATATAAGCCAACATTTGAGTTAAATAAACAGATTGTACAGCGTGCAGAACATTATGGTTTTGATTTTGCATTGTCCATGATTAAACTGCGTGGTTTTGGTGGTAAAACTGAATTTTGGGATTATAACTTAGAAACGTTTACATTAATGGCAGGTTTGGCCGCAGTCACCAGTAAAATTAAAATTTTTGCGACAGCCGCGACTTTGGTGATGCCGCCAGCCATCGTGGCACGTATGGCGTCAACGATTGATTCAATTTCAAATGGACGTTTTGGGCTAAATGTTGTGACGGGATGGCAACCACCAGAATATACCCAAATGGGACTATGGCCAGGGAATGATTATTTCTCTAAACGTTATGATTATTTATCTGAATATGTCGAAATTTTACGTGAGCTTTGGGCAACTGGAGCATCTGATTTTAAAGGCGAGTTCTTCCAAATGGAGGATTGCCAAGTAAAGCCAATGCCACAAGCAGATATGAAAATTATTTGTGCAGGCCAGTCTGATGCGGGATTAGCGTTCTCTGCAAAATATGCAGATTATAATTTTGTCTTTGGTAAAGGGTTAAATACACCAACCGCCTACGCTGAAATCAATGACCGTTTAAAAGTACATACCGACCAAACTGGAAGAGATGTACAAACTTATGTTTTGTTTATGGTGATTGCCGCAGAGACAGATCAACACGCCATGGCGAAATGGGAGAACTATAACCAAGGTGCAGATCTAGAGGCGATTAATTGGTTAATGAACCAAGGTGGTAAAGATCAAACATCGGGTACAGATACCAATATTCGTCAAATGGCTTCAAGTGTTTCCCCCGTCAATATCAACATGGGAACAATCGTTGGTTCGTATGAAAATGTGGCTAAGATGCTGGACCAAATTTCTACAATTCAAGGTACTGAAGGGATTCTTTTAACTTTTGATGATTTTATACAAGGGGTTGAGGATTTTGGACAATGTATTCAGCCCTTGATGACTTGCCGTCAGGAGGTTGTTGCAAGCTATCAATCAGCTCAACCCATTTTGGAGAAAAGCGCATGAGTATGATGAATGACGCTAAAGCTGTAGAACATCTGGTCTGTACAGATTTTACCGCACATGCAGGAACGGGCAGAGTTTTAAAAGCAGAACCAGAATCAATTCAGCTTGCACCAGAACAAACGGCGCTTATTGTGATTGATATGCAAAATGCCTATACCTCAATTGGTGGTTATTTAGATTTGGCTGGTTTTGATGTTTCAGCCACTCAACCTGTGGTTGCCAATATTAAAAAAAGCATTGATGCAGCACATATCGTGGGCATCCAAGTGATCTATTTCCAAAACGGATGGGATGAGCAATATGTAGAAGCAGGTGGTCTAGGTTCTCCTAACTTTCATAAATCCAATGCCTTAAAAACCATGCGTAAAAATCCTGACTTACAAGGCAAATTATTGGCAAAAGGAGGTTGGGATTTTGCATTAATTGATGAGTTAAGGCCTCAAGCTCAAGACATTGTGATCGAGAAACCACGTTATAGCGGCTTTTTTAATACAGCGCTGGACAGCATTTTACGTGCCCGTGGTATTCGAAATTTAGTTTTCGTGGGTATTGCCACCAATGTTTGTGTGGAATCAACCCTCAGAGATGGTTTTTTCTTGGAATACTTTGGTGTGGCGCTTAAAGATGCATGTTATCAAGCGGGTCCTCAAACAGCGCAAGAGGCAGCCTTATATAACATTCAAACTTTTTTTGGATGGGTGTCTGACACGGCGTCATTTGTAAAGACTTTTAATACTCAACAGGCACAGCCAAATTCTGTGACTTTCAGTCAATCGGCTTAGTGGTTTTAAACTGGTTATTTGTCTTTTGCCATATCTAGTATTGAAGTCTATGGCGAAGATGTTTTAAGGAAAAATAAAGGAATTTAAAATGTCGAAACAAGTTGTGATCCCAATAGGTACAGCTAAGCCCCTAGCACCTTATGTGCCAGCAACCAAGGCAGACAATATTGTTTATGTCTCAGGTACGTTGGCTTTTGATGAAAATAATGATGTGGTCTGTGTCGGTGATGCCGCAGGGCAAACCCGGCATATTTTAGAAACCATTAAAAGCGTCATCGAAACTGCAGGTGGGACAATGGATGATATTACCTTTAACTCAATATTCGTCAAAGATTGGGCAGATTATGCTGCAGTAAATGTGGTCTATGCTGAATATTTTCCCAATGATAAACCCGCTCGATATTGTGTACAGGTCGGACTGGTTAAACCTGAAGCCTTAGTAGAAATTGCATCTGTAGCACATGTGGGATAAAGCATGTCTAGATTTGTCTATGCGTTTTAATCATTTTTTTCAAAAAGAATTTTAACCTCGATGAACATTTGCGCATTGGGGTGGGAGCGTCATGATGCAAATGATCAAACAGGAAAGTGCACTTGTTGGTGAAATAATTGAGTTTAACAAGCCGTGTGAAGCCAATGTCCATTTAGAAATCGATCAAGCTATTTTTAGACAAGGTATGTCTAATCTAGGTGCTGCGGTCAATGTGATCACCACCAAAGGTAATGCAGGGCAGGCAGGTTTTACTGCATCTGCAGTGTGTAGTGTAACGGATTCACCTCCAACCTTATTGGTATGTCTCAATCGGGCTGCATCGGTATATCACGTTTTTTCTGAAAATAAAGTTTTATGTGTCAATACATTGGGTTCAAATCAAGCCGAATTGTCGAATCTCTTTGGTGGCAAAACACCAATGCAACAGAGATTTGCACAAGCTGAATGGAGTGAACTGGTGACAGGTTCTCCCGTGTTAGATAACGCCCTAATTTCATTTGATTGTGAAGTGGTATCCAGTCAAGTGGTCGGCAGTCATGATGTATTGTTTTGTCAGGTCAAAGCAATTCGTCACAACCCAAGTTTAAATGCGCTTCTATATTTCAAACGCAGTTACTGTGAACCTCAAAATGTATGTTGATCTCTCAATATGGGGAATTAGAAAATGGCGACAAAAGAACCATGGTTTACATCATTTAAACCATACACAGGAAATTTAGATCAAACCCCTGTGCAAATTGATGAATATTTACCTGCTGGAAAAAGTATTGTTTTGGGCTTGCAACATGCTTTTGCAATGTTTGGTGCAACGGTTCTTGCCCCTTTGCTAATGGGCTTTGATCCCAATTTAACCATATTTATCACCGGTATTGGCACGATTCTATTCTTTTTGATGACAGGTGGAAGAATGCCAAGTTATCTCGGATCGAGTTTTGCATTTATTGGTGCTGTCGCTGCTGCAACAGGCTATGCTGGAGTGGGATCAAATCCGAATATTGCCTTGGCTTTGGGGGGGACCATCGCTTGTGGCTTAGTGTATGCCGCGATTGGTTTAATTGTCATGAAGACTGGAACAGGTTGGATTGAAAAGTTGATGCCACCGATTGTTACGGGTGCAATCGTGATGATCATTGGACTAAATTTGGCACCCGTCACCATTAAAAGTGTTTCAGCAAATTCATTTGATACTTGGATGGCAATTCTAACCATTCTGTGTATCAGTGCGATTGCTGTATTTACCCGAGGCATGATGCGTCGCTTATTATTGTTGTTGGGTTTGGTCTGTGCCTATGTCTTATATTTTATCCTTGCCAATGTAATGGGCTTTGGCAAAGCTATCGATTTTGCAGTCATTAGCAATGCTGCATGGTTAGGCCTACCACATTTTGTTGCACCTACGTTTAATGCCAATGCCATGCTGTTAATTGCGCCCGTGGCAATAATTCTGGTCGCTGAAAATTTAGGTCACTTTAAAGCAGTATCTGCAATGACAGGCCGTGATTTATCACCTTATATGGGACGTGCTTTTTTTGCCGATGGTGTATGTACCAGTTTATCAGCTTCTGTTGGTGGGACAGGCATGACCACCTATGCTGAAAATATTGGGGTTATGGCCGTCACTAAAATTTATTCAACTACTGTCTTTGTGATTGCTGGGATCTTTGCCATTTTGTTGGGCTTATCACCTAAATTTGGAGCTGTAATTAGTACTATTCCTGTTGCGCTTTTAGGTGGTGCTTCAATTGTGGTGTTTGGTTTAATCACAGTGGCTGGTGCAAAGATTTGGATTGATAACAAAATTGATTTCACTAAAAACAGTAGCTTAATTATTGCTGCGGTCAGCTTGATCATGGGAGCAGGTAATTTTAGTGTACATATTGGTTCATTTGATCTTGGTGGAATCGGTACAGCAACTTTGGCCGCAATTTTATTAAATCTATTTTTAAATCGTGGAGAAAAACAGCCTGATGAGATCAAGCTAGAATCAAGTGATGCTGAAAAGTCCTTATCGCAGTCTTCTTGAGGCAAAGGGATAAGATTGTGACTTCAAATGATTAAACAGCAGATTTTACCGTGAAAAGCGTGGCATTCATTGGTTGTGGGGAATGGGATTACGTATGACATCTCATTGAGCAAAAGTTTGTACACGAGTGAAATATGCAATCGTGATTTTGCAAAGGTCAATCACATGCACAAAAATTGGGACGCTTGCAGTGAGTTTGTAAGAAGTGCCACAAGCAGATGTGATTTTTCCTTGTTTGACTATAAGCACGAGAACAGAATATAGGGCGTGAATTCAAGCTTTCATATTGCAATTTTAAAGCGATTGTAGGGGAAATTCTTATCCATATTTATGGATGAAATTTATACAGATATTGTGGTTTTTTATAGTGATGCCCTGTGCGACAAATTTTGTCGCATAGGGCATTTCTCTATCTAGTATTTAATTCTCCAATAAATATAATAGAACCTGTAAGCACGATGAGATTTAAAATATGAAAGACTGGATTAAGATACGCGAAATTCTAAAAAATATTCAAAATCGACAAAATAAAAATCAGGCTATTTACTTAGTCGGTATGGTTGATTTAAACGAATTGGATATTTCATGGTTGATTGATGAAGACTACATTGAAATTGATGATGCTATTTCTTACTTAGATAATATGGATATTGTTTTTATTAAGGATTTAACTTTTAAGGGTAAAAAATTGCTCTATCAGCTCAGTATTTAAATCTATTCTTATAACAACGAATGAAGGCGTTTTATAACAATAATGAAGAATTAAAATAAATAATAATTTAATTTTTTATTTTAATAAGAACAAACAAAATATAAATCTTTATTATAATAATTTGATAAATATAAATAATAATAAAAAATATGATAATTAATAATTTTAATCCAAATCAATATTCAATTATTGATTTGGATTTTTTATATTATGCAACCCCGAAATTGATGCTTTAGTTATCATTCACGAATTAAAACTTGTTAATTTGTTGAACACTCGCTAAAAGTAATGATGTTTATACATTGGCAATAAAAAGGATTTTAGGATGAAACGTCCAAAGCATATTGATAAAGCTGAATGGGAAGCACGTTGTCAGTTGGCAGCCCTTTATCGCTTGATTGCTCACTATAGAATGACCGATTTGATTGATACCCATATCAGTTTACGTGTCCCGCATGAGCCTGATCATTTTCTGATTAACCGCTATGGGGTGACATTTGATCAGATGAAAGCATCAGATTTGGTGAAGATTGATCATGAAGGGAATATAGTTGCCGATTATGATCAAGGGAAGATGGTCAATGTCGCAGGCTTCGTTATTCATTCTGCCTTGCACCATGCCAAAGATGATATTCACTGTGTTATTCATACCCATACGGCAGATGGGATTGCGGTGTCTGCACAAGAAAAAGGTTTATTGCCTTTGTCGCAACATGCACTGAAATTTTATAATAATATTGCTTATCATGAATATGAGGGCATTGCGTTTTCCACCGCAGAGCGAGAGCGTTTGGTTGAGGATTTGGGCAATTACCGTTGCATGATTTTACGTAATCATGGTTTGCTCGCCACTGGTAATAGTATCGCAAGAGCATTTCACGAAATTTACTTTCTAGAACGGGCTTGTCAAGTTCAGATCAAAGCCATGAGTAGCTCGAAACTTCATTATCCGAGTAAGCAAATATGTGAATATACGGTGAAGCAATTTGAAAGTGATGCTGCTGAACCAATTATTCAGGCCGCTTGGAATGCTGCTCTATCATTGATTAAAGATCAGAAAAAAAATTATTGTGCTTAAACACTGCTGCTAACTTATTCAATAAGCTCGACATAAAAAAACCTCCATATATTACATACGGAGGTTTTTTATTGCATACGGATTAGCTGTTTAAATCAAACCAAATAAATTGGCTATCTTCATGTGCAGTGAGTGTTGAATCTTCGTCAAATAAATAAGCATCACCTGCTTTAACGACTTGACCGGCAATATCAATCTCACCTTCGATCACATGTACATAGTTAAATTTTTGGGTTGCTTTCACTTCAAGTGTGTGACCTTTTTCCAAATATGCCGCTTTAATTTCAGCATCTTGACGAATATGCATCGGCGCATTGTCATTTGGCCCCACAATCAATTGCCATTCATTAGGTGATTTTTTAGGATCACGTTCAATTTGTTGATAATTCGGTTCAGCATCTTGAACATTTGGAATCACCCAAATTTGTAGCATATGAACGGCTTCATCACCTTGGTTGATTTCACTGTGTTGTACACCTGTACCCGCACTCATCAATTGCCATTCACCCGCATGGATATGACGTTCATTTCCCATACTGTCTTTGTGTGAAATGGTACCTTTGAGTACACAGGTCAAAATTTCCATATTGTCATGTGGGTGAGTACCGAAACCTTTATGTGCTGCAATGGTATCATCATTGATTACACGTAAAGAACCAACACCCATATATTTAGGATCGTACCAGCTACCAAAAGAGAAACTATGTTTGGTGTCTAACCAATCCATTTTTACGTGACCACGGTTTTCGCTGTGATGTAAAAAAGTATTCATCTCAAGTCTCCAATTCTTTATTTTTTAACATGAGTGAATATTAATATTTAAGTAATTGGGATGAAATAGCAAAATAGCAACATATTGTTTTGTTTTTAGAACGATCAGTTTTTTATCTTTTGCAATAAAAAAACCAGTGTATGCACACTGGTTTTCATTTCATCAAGTATAAGATTATTCTAGGAATTTAACCGTTACACCTGATTTAACTTTTTTACCTAAGTCATTGGCATCCCAGTTGGTCAAACGAATACAACCATGTGAAGCTGTTTTCGAAATTGCAGATGGGTTTGGCGTACCATGAATACCAAATGATTTCTTACTCAAGCCAATCCAGATATTCCCTACAGGGGCATTTGGACCAGGTGGTAATGATAATGGTTTTAAGTTTTTGCCTTGTACAAAGTTACTTGGCGAGTAACTATACCAAGGGTTGCGTGCAACACCGGTAACTTTATACGTTCCTGTTGGCGATGGCGTATCAGAACTACCAATCGTGGCAGGGAATGAGCCGACCATTTGGTTTTGCGCATTAAATAAATACAATTGTTTCGCGCCTTTATGCGCCACAATTAAATGGATATTTTCAGGCAATTCGTTACGGATATTGGTGACAACGATCTTTTCACCAACTTTGTTAAATGTTGCTTTAGGATTAAGTTTCTTTAAGAACTCTTCATCCATATGGAATTTTTCACCCAGCATTTCGGTGACACGGGTGTAATACAAACCTGGCATTTTTGCTTGTAAAGCATAATCACGTGGAATTGATTTTGCATAAGGACCTTTTAGATCTTCAGCAGTTATCGTGTATTCTACAAAAGCAGGTTTATTGCCTTGTTGAGAAATTAATGCATCCCAAGTTTCTTTGGTCAGCTCACCCGTTGGTTTAATGCCATTCATTTGTTGGAATGAAGCAATGGCTTTCAGCGTATTCATACCGCTTGAACCATCAATTGCACCAGGTGAAGCATGTGCATTATTTAACATGACATGGGCACGAGCATAGACAGGGAATTGACCCTTGCCAATATTTTCGTACCATTCTGCATTGTTGATTCCATCTAAAGTCCAAGATGCTTTAGGCGCGTTGGGATTGCTTGCCGTTTTTGCAGTCGTGGTCTGTGGAGCCGATGGGGCAATAGCAGTACCTGAGTTTTTATCCTCAGTTTTTTCTAAATTTTGTAGCGTGTTTGCAGCTTTGTCTAAGTCTTGTTGCTCTTGCTGGCTTATCTGTGTTTCTACACTTGAAGCAGAACTGTCAATAGCAAGTGGATCAATAGGATCTTCAACGGGAGCAGCAACTTTTTTAGGCGTTAGAGGTTGCTCAGCTGTAGATGCAGCAAAAGCTGTACCTGTTAATAAACAGCTTAAACTCAAAGCAAGAATTGAGCGAACGAACATGTAGATCAACCTTAAGAATTATTCATAATTTATGACTAAAAATCTGTGTAAGTATTGCAGAAATTATAAGGTGTTGCAGTATTTGTTTTGTGTTAATCATTTTTTTCTATAGACATTTTCTCTGTCAGCTGGTTTTGTTTTATTTTCGTATACCAAACGAAATTTAAATCAAAGCAAGCAAATAAAACTTTATTGAGAAAAATTTTCTAGAAATGGTTATGTAGCAGGCCTTTTTGCTATGATGGGGCGAATTTAATTTTTGATTGGGAAAGTAAATGACGACCTTAAAAAATGATCGTTTTCTACGTGCCTTATTGCGTGAACCTGTAGATACGACTCCAGTTTGGATGATGCGTCAGGCTGGACGTTATTTACCAGAATATCGTGAAACACGTGCGAAAGCAGGTGATTTTCTTTCTCTTTGTAAAAATACAGAATTTGCTTGTGAAGTGACTTTACAGCCTTTGCGCCGTTATGAGCTTGATGCCGCAATTCTATTTTCAGACATTTTGACTGTTCCCGATGCTTTAGGTTTAGGGCTTTATTTTGAAACAGGTGAAGGTCCTAAATTCCATAAAACAGTTCGTACTGAACAGGATGTGGCAAATTTACCCAAATTCGATGCCAAATCTGATCTGGCTTATGTGATGAATGCGGTTTCAACCATTCGTTCAGCTTTGGGTGGTCAAGTGCCTTTAATTGGTTTTTCGGGAAGTCCGTGGACCTTGGCAACCTACATGGTGGAAGGTGGTTCAAGCAAAGACTTCCGTTTTACCAAACAGATGATGTATGCACAACCTGAAGTTTTACATGCTTTATTAGATCGTTTAGCCGATGCTGTAATTGACTATTTAAATGCTCAAATTGAGGCAGGTGCTCAAGCTGTACAAATTTTTGATAGCTGGGGTGGCGCATTAGCGCATCGTGAATATCTAGAATTTTCACTCAAATATATGCAGAAAATTGTTGCAGGATTAAAACGAGAGCATGAAGGGCGTAAAGTACCTGTGATCTTATTTACCAAAGGCGGTGGTCAATGGTTAGAGCCAATGATTGCTACAGGTGCAGATGCATTTGGCTTAGATTGGACAACCCCATTAAACGTGGCTCGCCAAACAGTCAATGGACGAGCAGCGCTACAAGGAAATCTAGATCCTGCAACATTGTATGGTTCAGCTGATTCTATTGAAAAAGCAACCAAAGCCATGTTGGATGATGCATATGCCAATGGTGAGAAAACAGGTTATATCGCTAACTTAGGTCATGGTATTACACAATGGGTTGATCCTGAAAAACCAAAAGCATTTATTGACACTGTACACCAATACAGTGCCAAATATTTAGGTTAACTTATTGTTGTAAATGCATTTATGATCTATTTTAAATCATTATATGAATTTTTATTTAAGGCAGCATCGGCTGCCTTATTTGGTATTTTATTGCTGATTGCATTTGTCATTACGGCAAGCATGGGCAGCCATGAATTTTATGGTTTGTTTCGTTATGACTATTTATTGTTATATGCGTTGATCATTCAAGCCTGTTTATTGTATTTAAAATTAGAATCCTGGGCAGAAGCGAAAGTTATTGCTTTATTTCATATCATGGCCATGGCTATGGAAATATTTTTAACACACCCGCAAATTGCCTCTTGGCAATATCCGCAACCTGCCGTTTTTAAACTTTTGACTGTGCCTTTATTTGCAGGATTTATGTATTCGGCAGTCGGTAGTTTTTTTGCACGTTCACTGCGTTTGTATCAGGTTTCTTTTTTAAATTTGCCTAGTTTTGCCAATATGTTGAGTCTGGCAGTATTGTCATATATCAATTTTATGAGCAAATTCTTTATTCCAGATTTTCGTAATGTATTGTTCATTTGGAGTGTGGTAATTTTTTGGAAAACAAAAATTCGCTTTAAATTACAACAGCATGAATTTCAGCTTCCGATGTTACCGGTATTAGTTGTTTTGGCATTTATAATTTGGGTTGCTGAAAATATTAGTACTTTTAATAAAATTTGGTTGTACCCGAGTCAGGTGGATGCATGGCATATGGTGGGGTGGGGTAAGCTTGGCTCGTGGTATTTACTGTTACTTTTGAGTCTGGTTTTAGTACTTGAAATTCTCGGAGATCGCAATAAAAAGGGTGAATGGTCACTAAAAAAGTACAATAAATAATTCCGTAATTGTCATATTTAGATTTGCTTATCTAAATTTATGTGATAAATCTAAATAGGTGTAATCAAACTTACACATTAAGGAAAATAACAATTTACATATGTTGAATTAAAACAATGCATATGAAAATTCTGGAGAATTATATGTTAAAAAAAATCGCTTTGGCTGCTGTATTGGCTGCGGGTTCAAGTGTTGCTATGGCTGATCCAGATGTGGGTTGTGGTTTAGGATCGCAAGTTTGGGCTGGTCAATCTGGAAAAATACCTAAGATTTTAGCGGCAACCACCAATGGTCTTTTAACTAACCAATTATTAGGTATTACGTTTGGTACTTTAGGTTGTAATGGCAATGGTAAAGTGACTGCGCAAGTTGTGACCTTTACCAATGAAAACTCAGAAGCACTTGCACGTGATATGGCTGTAGGACAAGGTGAAAGTCTTAACGTACTTGCTTTATTGTTAAACGTTAAAGATGCAGATAAAGCACGTTTTAATGCTGTAGCGAAGTCAAACTTTGCAAGTATTTATTCAGCAGAAAATCAAAATTCTCTACAAGTATTAGCTTCACTTCAACAAGTGATGGCAAAAGACGAAGTATTAAAAGCTTACGTTTAATTGCGTCAAAACCCTGCCTTGTTGCAGGGTTTTTTTATTTAAATTTTATCAAACACATATTATTGAAAAATGAATCAAGCATGAGTGAACATTGGGCGAACTTTTGTATTGAGCCGACATTTTTTAATTGTGCAGTTTTATAATATATCTATATAAATTGATGATTGAATGAAATATTTAGCACTTAGTTTAAGCTTACTCAGTTCATTGTTTACCGTTCATTTGCATGCGGAATCACTTTTAGAGAATCAGCAGGCATTAGAAAACGCATTAAAACTAGCACAACAAAAACAATTAGCCAGTCATATTACATGGAAACGTTTACTTTATGCAGAAGATGCCTCTGCTAAAGACTTAAATCACAAAAATGCAGGTCACAAAAACACAAATCAAAGCGAAGTCAGTTATTCAGGTTATTTCTTTGCTCAAGATGGTCGACAGAACATCCAAAATGAAATGAATGCAGATATCACTGCACTATTTCAAGTCGCCGATGACAATCAATCCATTCGTTGTAAATTTCCTGCACGTAGTCAATGGCTGATGCAACAACTGAATATTTCACAACAACAATTACCCGTTGTGTCCTGTACTGAGTTTGATCAATGGTATGCACAAATCAAACCCTACCAAGTGACCTTAATTTATGCGACTGATTTTATGGGCAATCCAAGCTCAATGTTTGGACATACCTTACTTCGTCTCGATCCTAAAGATCAAAAGCAGCTCAATTTAGTCTCTTATGCTGTGAATTATGCAGCCACAGTAAACAGCGATGATAATTGGTCTTATGCATGGAAAGGGTTAGTTGGGAAATATCCTGGCGAATATTCTTTAATGCCTTATTATCGCAAAGTGAAAGAATATGGTGATTTTGAAAGCCGTGATCTTTGGGAATATGAACTGAATTTAAATCCTGAAGAGACCGCTTTTTTGGTAAAACATATTTGGGAAATGCAAAAAGTCAGTTTTCCTTATTATTTTGTCAGCGATAATTGTGCCTATCGTTTATTGGGGTTGATTGATTTAGTCCGTCCAAGCTCGAATTTACGCAAGCAATTTACATATGCAGCGATCCCGATTGAAACTATTAAAGCCGTAGAGCAACAGGGATTAGTACGAGAAGCGGTATATCGTCCAGCGTTAGAAACACAATTAAATTCGCAGGCCAAACAACATGGTCATGCATTGGCAAAAAAAGCCCATGCAATTGCGCTATTAGAACCACAACAGATGCAAGCGGCTATCGCTGATTATGATGATCAAGATCGTGCAAAAATATTAGAAATGGCCTATGACGATTTATATTTACAATTCGTTGCTCGTCAGGTCGATGCAAGCTTTACTCAACCGCGTTTTAGACAACTCTTAGGCTTACGTAGTCAAATCCCTATAGAGAAACAACGCTTAGCACCTCAGCGTCCGAAAGTTGATCCAGTCAATGGACATGATTCACGTAAGTGGTCCGTGGAAGCGGGTGAGGTTCAGAATGAAAAATTTGTACAAATTGGTCATCGTCAGGCCTATCACGAACTAAAAGATCCACAGGGCGGTTTCCGTACAGGCACACAATTGTTGTTTCTGGATGGTGCAGCACAATGGCGAGATGATCGTCTTAAACTCGAACATCTCGACTTATTAACAGTAAACTCTTATAACCCCATTACCCCGTTTAAAATGCCAATAACATGGGGTTTTACTTTGGGTTGGCAGCAAGAAGCCATTCAAAATGGACAATTTAGTGACCAGCAACAACATGGCGTGGTCAGTGCAAAAGCCCAATCTGGTTATACCCTTGCAGATGATGATCGTAAGCATCTCTGTTATGCGGAATTGCAAACACAGCTTCAAGCAGGTACATCATTGGATAAAGGCTGGCGTGTTGGACTAGGACCAACATTGGGCTGTCAAAACATATGGTCAGATCGTTTAAACAGTATAGTTCAAGTTGAATTACCTTATTGGCAAGATTCAAGTGAGTGGAATTTACGTATCCAGAGCACACTGCAATATTCGCTCAATCGTCAAAATTCATTAAACGTCAATTGGGAATACCAACAACAAAACCAACTCGATTGGCAAAAAATTGGTTTAGGCTTTGTACATTATTTTTAAAGATAGATCTGGCAAATCGGATTTTAGAATGTTATTTCGAGAGTAGAGCTTTGAGAATGACATGTTGAGATAGGTATTAATCGATCGCAAGCCAAGGATGTTTATACAAGTAGATTATTGATCCTCATACTTAGAATCTGCTGCCAATTGTTTAGAAAAGGGCTTTTGGTTTTTATAAAGAAATCACCTTGGTACAGTTGCTTGACTGTATCAAGATAACCGGCATCGACAGCATCTTCCAACTCTTTAAAATCCGCATGAATTTCTGCCTGTATCTGATAGGTTCTTGCACAGATTAATTCGCCAACCTTATTTTTTAAATAAGAAATCTCAGATTTAAGCGTATTTAAACTGATCTGTTCATCGCCATAGAGATAAATATGTAACTGCTCTAAAGTTAAACCCATAGGATTTAGAATCAAAATACAGATGATTTCAAATTGTCGTGGCGTTAAAAGGATCGACTGATCATTGATCATTATTTTCTGTGGTACTGAAAACGCATGGATGGTTAAACGATTAAAGGGCTGTGTATATAATTTTTGTGCAATGATCTCGGCGCATTGTGTAACAGCCAATTGTCCAAAAATATTTGCTTGATTTAAGCTGTGAAATAAAACCACTTCACCACAGGCTTCCCCTGATGTTAAATCAAGAATAGGCGCACTATAAATATAGTGTTCTGGCTTTGTTTCTAAATCCTGATCTTGTTGGAATCCTGCGAATTGATCTGTATTCACTGAACACCACAGTAGATTTTGTTGCATATCTCTGATTTGTATAACAACAGCAGCGAGCAGCGCCGTATTGAGTAAATCCTGCTGACATTGAATCAGTGCGGATTGTAATGCTTGCTGGGAACGTGAGTTTGCTTGGGCAGGGGTTAAATTTTCCTTTTTGCTTGTTGGTTTTTTAGCAGGTGGTTTTGAGTCCATCGCATAATCCATTTATGCATATATACTAAATAATATCTTAAATTAAATAAACAAATAACAAAGTAAATAAAATATATAAATTTCATTATTTTTCTTTTAATTATTCAATTTTCAATAACTTTTTCCGATTCTCTATGATGTGGGCTATTCAACTTTTCTCCTACCTTTGTTTGATAGATTCATTTAAAAGCAGTTTTTAACAACTGACAAGACGTGATGTTCATGGGATTGAACAAAAAACATTGACGTCATCCAAGGAAAGGCACTTTTTTTGCTTATACAAAAGAAGGCAAATTAAAAAGGAACGATGATGGACGCTCGAAATGAACAATCAACTATCGTAAAAACAGAAGATTCCAAAGAATATTTTGCTCAACGAGAATTAAAAAAAGGTGCTGTTGGCTGGTTACTCTTGGTCGGTTTAGGGATTGCCTATGTGATTTCAGGTGACTTTGCTGGATGGAACTTTGGTATCGCACAAGGTGGTTGGGGCGGTATGTTTGTCGCAGTGATTTTTGCTGCGATTATGTATTTATGTATATGCCTTTCGATGTCAGAAATGTCGACCATGCTTCCTACAGCAGGTGGTGGATACAGTTTTGCTCGTATGGCCTTTGGACCATTTGGCGGTTACTTAACAGGAACAGCGATTCTGATCGAATACGCCATCGCTCCAGCAGCAATCGCGACCTTTATTGGTGCATATTGTGAATCCTTGTTTGGAGTGGGTGGATGGTTAATTTATTTAATCTGTTATTTGGTTTTTATGGGGATTCATTTAAAAGGCGCAGGTGAAGCACTTAAAATCATGTTTGTGATTACTGCAATCGCAGTGGTTGCAGTGGTGGTATTCCTTGTCGCGATGATTCCTCACTTTAACAGTGCCAATCTATTCGATATTGCAGTTGACTCATCTAAAGCCGGTGCGAGTAGCTTTTTACCCCAAGGTTATATAGGAATCTGGGCAGCAGTACCGTATGCAATCTGGTTTTTCCTTGCTGTAGAAGGTGTTCCTTTAGCTGCTGAAGAGGCTAAGGATCCGGCTCAATCATTACCACGCGGTTTGATTGGTGCAATGCTGATCTTGGCTGCTTTTGCTATCTTGATTTTAATATTGAGTGCAGGTGCAGCAGGTGCAAGTGTCCTTAAAGATTCAGGTGCACCTTTGGTGGATGCGCTGGTTAAAGTATATGGGCACGGCATGTTGGCGAACTTTGTAAACTTTGTTGGCTTAGCTGGTTTAATCGCGAGTTTCTTCTCGATTATCTATGCCTATTCGCGGCAAATTTTTGCACTTTCTCGTGCGGGTTATTTACCTACGTCTTTATCATTGACCAACAAAAATAAATCGCCATATTTAGCCGTGATTATTCCGGGGATTATTGGCTTTTTATTGTCATTGACCAAACAGGGTGATTTACTGATTTTGATTGCGGTATTTGGTGCGACGATTTCTTATGTTTTAATGATGATGGCGCATATCAAATTACGTATTTCACAACCTGATGTATATCGTCCATATCGAACACCTGGTGGTATTTTTACTTCCAGTATTGCGTTGATCTTATCAATTGTCGCCGTGGTTGCGGGTTTCCTTGTCGATCCTAAAGTCTGGTTTATCGCTTTGGGTATCTATGTGGTCTTCATTGTCTATTTTCTTGTTTATAGTCGTCATCATCTGATTTCAGGCACACCAGAAGAAGAATTTGCCAGCATTAAGGCAGCAGAACAGGAATTATAATTATGAGTTATCGTTATAGCGTTGCTCAGCAACAATATATTTTCCAAGATTTAAAAACCTTAATGGCTAAGGCTACTCCATTACGTTCTGGTGATGAGTTGGCAGGTGTTGCTGCCAGTAATGCAACGGAACGTGTGGCAGCACAGATGGCTTTGGCAGAAGTCCCGTTAAAAACTTTTTTAAATGAGACGGTTATCGACTATGACAAAGACGATATTACGCGTTTAATTATTGATGAGCATCGTGCTGATTTGTTTGCGCCAATTGCGCACTTTACTGTGGGTGATTTTCGCAATTGGTTGTTGAGTGAAGATGCAACTTCTGAAAAATTGGCCAATTTAGCCATGGGTTTAACGCCAGAGATGGTTGCTGCTGTGAGTAAAATTATGCGTAATCAGGATTTAATTTTGGTTGCAAGTAAATGTGAAGTGGTGACGCAATTTCGCAATACGATTGGTTTAAAAGGTCATTTATCAACCCGCTTACAACCAAATCATCCAACCGATGATGTATTGGGTATTTCGGCCAGCCTATTGGATGGCTTGATGTATGGTAATGGTGATGCTGTGATAGGAATTAATCCTGCCACAGACAACTTACATAATTTGTCAGAGTTATTGAAGTTACTCGACCATATTATTCAAGAATATGAAATTCCTACGCAATCTTGTGTGTTAACCCATATCAGTTCTGGGATTCAACTTGCAGAACGTAATATTCCAATTGATTTAATGTTCCAATCCATTGCGGGTACGCAATTGGCCAATGAAGGCTTTGGTGTTACCTTGGATTTACTTCAGGAAGGTTATGAGGCGACTTTAGCACTCAACCGAGGAACAATCGGTAAAAATGTCATGTATTTTGAGACTGGACAGGGCAGTGCCTTATCCAGTAATGCGCATCATGGTGTGGACCAGCAAACTATTGAAGCACGAGCTTATGCCGTGGCACGTAAATACAATCCATTATTGGTCAATACTGTGGTTGGGTTTATCGGTCCAGAGTATTTGTATGACGGGAAGCAGATTATTCGTGCAGGGTTGGAAGATCACTTCTGTGGCAAATTACTCGGTGTACCTATGGGTTGTGATATTTGTTATACCAACCATGCTGATGCAGATCAAAATGACATGGATGTGTTACTCACGCTATTTGGTGCTGCGGGAATTAACTTTATCATGGGAATTCCAGGTTCGGATGATGTGATGTTGAATTATCAAACCACATCATTCCATGATGCTTTATATTTACGCCAGTTAATGGGATTAAAACCTGCCCCTGAGTTCTCGGCTTGGTTAGATCAGCAAGGAATTTTGCACCAAGAACAACGGCAAATTCATTGGCCAAGCAGTATGCCAAAAAACTTTGCTAAATTATTATCATAAAAAGGAGAGTAAACCATGAAACTCTCAAAACTTGAAACTTTTCCAAATGGCTTTCATGAAAATCCTTGGCATAAGTTAAAACAATATACTGATGCTCGTATTGCGATGGGAAGAGTAGGATGTAGCATTCCAACTCAAGAACTGCTTAAGTTTCAACTCTCTCATGCACAGGCCAAAGATGCTGTTTTTCACCAATTAGATACTGAAAATATGCAAGCTCGGCTTAGAGATTTAAAATTTGAAAGTCTCATTGTGGAAAGTAAAGCAACCGACAAAGAAGTATATTTAAAACGTCCCGATTTGGGCCGTGAGTTATCGGAACAGGCTCAAACTCAGCTCACGACTTATGTGCAACAGCACCCACAGCAATATGATGTATGTATCGTGGTTGGTGATGGCTTATCAGCACGAGCAATAGAAGAGAATGCCATTGCCTATATCAATTCCTTACGTGAACATATTGATGCTGAAGGCTGGAAACTGGCGCCGATTGTGCTTGCAACTGGGAGTCGTGTGGCATTAGGCGATGAAGTTGCACAAAGTTTTAATGCACCCTTATTGATTATGTTGATAGGCGAACGGCCTGGTCTAAGCTCACCTGACAGTATGGGGGTGTATTACACTTGGAAAGCGCGAAAAGGCAGTATGGATTCAAGCCGAAACTGTATTTCCAATGTACGACCTGCAGGGCTGAGTATTCAAATTGCCACACAACGTTTGATGGCATTGATGCGTAATTCATTTAAATTACAACTTTCAGGGGTCGATTTAAAAGATGACCACGTTGTTCCATTACAAAGCGATGAGCATCCTAAAAAATTATTATTCTAACGGCTAAATTTTTATATCTTGAACAAAGCAGTGCCTTGATGTTTAAGGCATTGCTTTTTGAATACATGAGTATTTGTTCAAGCTTAAGCGTTGTATAAACCTTTAAATTTAGAAAAAATAAATCAAAAAACTAAGTGTATTTCTCTGAAATATCCTACATTTAATTTCTGTTATGACTCGGCGTTTTTTATTGAATACGCTTGATGCGTCATTTCAGCAAAGTCTATTTTTGAACTGAAAAAGACATTTTGACGATCCACTTTTTGCACAATTTAGATCATGCTGTTGATGGTATCGCAAGCATATATCGACATGCTTCGAGAAACTAATTCGATCGAACTATCAGAAAAAAGGGATGCAATGACATGTAAATGAGTCGAAATGACCTATGGAATTAAACCCAGTTAAGTAAAATTCTAATAAGCGCACCAGCTAAATTAAAAAAATGATAATCAGCCAGAGGTAGGATCAACCATGGGCATTTTAAAAAAATTTATTAAATCGAGTGTGTATCATGAGCCATTACCTATTCGCCGTGATGTCAGATTTAATTTACCCGCAGAGCGAATCGCAGATTGGCATACCACCGCAGGTCCAATTTTTACCGCATTGCTAAATACATTTTCTATTGTCTTGCCTATTGGCGAACGCTTCTTTATTGATGCGGTAAGGGCACATCGTGATTTAGTCCAAGACCCAGAATTACAAAAAGCGGTGACGGCTTTTATTGGTCAAGAAGCGATGCATGGACGTGAGCATGAAGAATATAACCAAGCCTTATTTGCACGCTCACCGATTGCACCAAAATTTGAAGCATTGGTTTTAGAGATTTTTGGTCTGCTTAAACAGCACTTACCTGCATATTTTTGGCTCAGTGGAACAATTGCATTAGAACATTTTACTGCTTTATTGGCAGATTCTGTATTACGGACACCTGAGTTATTTGAAGGTGCTGAAGAACATTATGCCAATATCTGGCGTTGGCATGCTTTTGAAGAAACAGAACATAAAGCTGTGGCTTTTGATGTATGGAATACCGCAATGGGGCATGGTCCTTATGCCTATGCTGTTCGTAGTTTTGGATTGGTGGTCGCAACGATTGTGTTCTGGGGCTTAGTGATTCCTGTATTCTTGACCATTGTTAAAGGAGAAGGGAAGTTAAGTGATTTATCTAGCTGGAAAAAGACCTATCATTATACCTTTGGTGGCATAGGCGTATTGAGAAAGCAATTGGGAAATTATATCGATTATTTCCGTCCAAACTTCCATCCGTGGGACCATGAGAATCGTCAATACATGCAACAAATGGAACAATTGATTTATCAATTGGCTGAAAAAAAATAATCAAATATCATATTTAAAGGATTGTCTGTGTGTTTGTGATATATCGCACAGCACATGATTTTGAACAGCTTATCGAGTAGATCATCATGGTGATTTACTCGACTAGCTTTAAATCTGTATGAATTAGAAAAACTTGAGAAAAATGATTCAACTCAATCATTGATACAAACTATTTAAATAATGTGCCTGCTTGAGAAAGGATCTTTTTGCCTTTTTGAGTGACTTCTAATGTGACATCTGCTGTTTCATTTGAACCTAAAACATTACGATAAACCACATATTGATATGTACCACTGTTAAAAATGTAGTGGTGATCGCCGCCTGAACCATCCATTTCAACACGACCTTGATTTAAAATCAGATCAGGTTTTGCAGCTTGGGACTGTTTTGTTCCCCAAGATGCATAACGGTATTTACCATTGGGCATGGCATCTATACGCACTTGAAATTTGGCGGTTTTAAACTGTAATTCAGGTGTTTTAAAATTTTTAACTGATGAATGTAATTGATTTTTCTGTTGTGAAATCAGTTGTGCTTTATATTTTTGTTCAGCATCACTACTGTAGTTGATGGCTTTAATTTTATGACCATCTAACCATATTGTGCCACCATTGAGCATCACACCACGCCAACCCATACTTTCCCATTGTGATGGTTTTGAGTTGGCGATCTCTTGAATAAGTTGAGTATCAAACACTTGGTTAAAGCGTTGTTTCATCTGGGTTGCATTGGCAATACTTGGGATGGGTTCTTCACGATGTAAGGGATAGGTAATGTTGTTTGAAATCAAGGTGATATTTTTATTTTTAAATAATTTAATGACACTTTGCACATCTTTTAATTCGTTGGCATTTAGATTGTCGGCAAAGGCGCTAGTGGCAGTTAACGCTGAAATCAAGATCAGTAAATTTTTCATTTAAAATATGGTATAAGGCTGAGATAATTTAAATCATATAGTTTTAAGTGGACAATAAGCGAATGTTTTACAAATATAAGCTATAGGAAAGCAAAAAAATCACAAGTTTTACTGATTCAAACTTCAACCACAACAAAATATTTTTTAACTGCTTCAATCACTTCAAATGTACCGATAAATGAAGGTGGGATAATTCCTGCTTCACCAGCTTTAATTTCTACAAATGATGATGTGTTTTTATCATGCAAACGTACAGTACCTTCAATTAGCTGAAAAAATTCCTGTTTATTGTCTGCAAATTGAATATCCCATGCACCGACCTCGCATTGCCAAATACCACAATTCATATTGGGATGTTCATACAAACTTTGCGTGAGTCGTTTGGGATTTCCTTTAACCAATCGCTCTGCACGAGGATAATCGATAGTGGTTTCACTGTGCGTTAAACCATGACCTGCCAACCAAATTAAAGACATTGTAAAACCCTATCGTAAAATAAAGCCTCAATAAAATGAGGCTTTGCTATTTATATTGCTTTTTGAATGATTAGTCTTAATGCGCTTCAGGCACGGCAGATAAAAACTCACGACGTGCTTCTTTATCTGTTTTAAAATCACCGACAAATGACACGGTACGTGTGGTCGATTCTTGTTTGCTGACACCACGCATCATCATACACATGTGAGCTGAATCAATCACCACCGCAACACCACGTGCTTGAGTAACTTCAGCCACTGCATCTGCAATTTGCTTGGTCAACTGTTCTTGAATCTGTAAACGGCGCGCAAACATTTCTGTGATACGGGCAAATTTAGACAGTCCTAAAACATTGCCAGAAGGGAGATAGGCAATATGTACACGACCATGAAAAGGCAATAAATGATGCTCACATAACGAATAAAATTCGATATTCTTTACCAAGACCATTTCATCATTATCAGAAGGGAAGACCGCATTATTGGTCACTTCTTCCAGCGTTTTGCTATAGCCAGACGTCAAGTACGAAAAAGCTTTAGCCGCACGCATAGGCGTATCTTTCAGACCAGGACGGTCTAAGTCCTCGCCAACGGCAGTTAAAATATTCGCGTAGGATTGCTGCATAGACATAAAACGTGTTCACTTATACGGTTTGAACAAGGACGGCATTGTATCAGAAAAATGAATAATATTTTCTAATTACAAGATAAACCGACACTTAAGAGAGTTTTGATCATTTAAAACAAACGATCATGGATTTCCATTTGATTTTGGATTTCTTTCAGCACGTTTCAGTAAAACCAAAACTGCGCCTGTGCCACCTTGTTTTTCAGGAGCACTGACAAAAGCTAAAACATCACGATGTTGACGAAGCCAGCCATTCACATAAGTTTTGAGTATGGCTTCTGGACCTTTGCCATGGACAATTTTAATGACATTTTGGTTTTCATCTTTTGCCATTTGAATGATTTGCAATACAGCAGAGCGTGCTTCTTCAACAGTACAACCATGTAAATCAACAGCTTCAAACCAGCGTAGATTACCAGCTTTTAAGTCTTCAAAAACTTTATGTTGTAGTGTTGCGATGCGATAGCTTAAAGCCGCCTGACTTGCAACAGGATTTAAAATTGCTTGAGTATCTGACAATTCTGCATCATTAATTTCAAATGCACCTTCAGCCGCCGCGCGTTTGGCAAGGGTTTTTGCATCTGGTTTTTTGCGCAAATCACTACGCTCGATTTTGGCAATATTGCCGTTATCGAGTTTGGTTACACCGCCGAGTGCGGTTTTAAACAAATCAGCATCATCTAACTCTTCAGGTGCTGTTACTTGTGCATTCTTACTTTCAGGTTGCACTGCAACTTTTGAAGAATGCGGAGGAGTGATTTGTTTTTTGAATTGTTTTAATAAATCAAGCTGTGATTTAGAGAATGTGGAATCAGATTTACTCATAATTGCAAAAAACAGTAAATGGACGGTATTAGGCGCTCAGTATAGTCTGAATCTTGTCAAATTTGAACTGAATTGAATTCACACCGTTATATCTGCGTTGATCGTGACTTGAATGTTGGGAATTTAAAAATTTATAGGATGAGTGGGAGAAATATGAAAACAGGGTGAGCGAACTCACCCTTTGACTTTTAATTACACTGTTTCAGGCAGACCAAACAACGCATTAAATGCATGATCAGGGCGTGGTTGCTTCATAAAGCTTTCACCCACAAGGAATGAATGAATATCATGCTCTTGCATCATGCGCACATCATCTGGCGTTGCAATACCACTTTCAGTGATCAGTAAACGTGATGGTGGAAGTAACTTCTTCAAACGCAATGAGGTATTTAAATCGACATCAAAGGTTTTTAAATTACGGTTATTCACACCCAGTAAACAACGCTCTGAAAGTTGCAATGCTCGTTCCAGTTCAGCTTCATCATGAACTTCAACCAAAACATCAAGGTTCTGCTCAAATGCGGTCTTTGACATTTCTTCAAGTTGTTGATCTGACAAACAAGCCACAATCAATAAAATACAGTCGGCATGTAAAGCACGTGCTTCGATAACGCCGTAAGGATTAATCAAAAAATCTTTACGTAGTGCAGGTAATTCACAGTGACTACGGGCGATCTGAATATTTTCATCAGCGCCTTGAAAGAAATCTAAATCTGTTAAAACAGATAAGCAGGCTGCACCGGCTTGCTGGTATTGTTGAGCAATTTCAGCAGGGTTAAAGTTTTCACGAATCACCCCTTTTGATGGCGAGGCTTTTTTAATTTCAGCAATTACACCTGGGCGTTTGCTGTATAAAGATTTTGCAAACCCACGCACAGGCGTTGCAGCTTGGGCAAGCGCTTCAACATCGTTTAAACTACGTTGTTTTAAACGTTGAGCAAATTCTTCGTATTTACGATCAACAATTTTACCCAACATTGTATTGGCAATATCCACCATGATAACGTCCTCTAATCCTTAAGCTTCATACTCTTTGAGTGTTTTGGTAAATTCAGACAAAATGCCCATTTTTTCTAAAGCTTGCCCACCATAGATAATATCATGTGCTAAAGCGACACCTTGTTTATAACTCTTGGTCAGACCTGAAACATAGATACCAGCACCTGCATTTAATGCCAGCATACTGGCTGCTTTTTCACCTTTTGCTGATTTCTTCTTACCGAGTGCATCTTTGATTAATGCTAGGCTCTCAGCAGCACTATCAACAGAAAGACCAGTTAAGGTTTGAGATTCAATATCTACATCTTCTGGTTGAATCATCCATTCCGTGATTTCACCATTTTTTAATTCAGCAACATAAGTTGAGGAAGCCAAACTGATTTCATCTAAGCCATCTTTAGAATGAACCACCATGACATGTTCAGCCCCCAGTTGTTTTAAAACTTCGGCCAATGGTCGACACAATTCTGTAGAAAATACACCAATCACATAGCGACGTACCCCAGCCGGATTCGTAAGCGGGCCAAGGAGATTGAAAATACTACGGAAGCCCAATTCTTTACGAGGACCAGCCGCATATTTCATTGCTTTGTGATGATTTGGGGCAAATAAGAAGCCAACCCCCATTTCACGGATGCATCGTTCTGTCTGGTGCATATTTAAATCAAGGTTAATCCCAGCCTGTTCTAAAAGATCAGACGAGCCTGATTTAGAAGAAACACCACGATTTCCATGTTTTGCAATAGTTGCACCTGCTGCCGCAATAACAAATGAAGAGGCAGTAGAGACGTTAAATAGGTTTTGTCCATCACCACCAGTGCCAACAATATCAATTAAATGCGGGATATCACCCACATCAATTTTAATTGCAAACTCACGCATTACACGTGCGGCAGCGGTGATTTCGTCAATACTTTCACCTTTTAAACGAAGTCCCATCATAAATGCACCAATTTGGGCATCTGTGGCTTCACCACGCATGATGGTACGCATCACTTCTTCCATTTGAGGTTGAGTGAGTTCGATATTTTTAGTGATGTTATTTAAAGCTTGTTGAATATTCATTATCTTGTACTACGCATATTAAGCATAAATTTCTAAAAAGTTTTTAAAGATCTGATGACCATGTTGACTCAGAATGGATTCTGGATGGAACTGCACGCCTTCAATTGGCAATGTCTTATGTTTGACACCCATAATTTCTTCGATAGAACCATCTGGTTCATTGGTCCAGCAAGTAACTTCCAGACATTCAGGCACACTGGCTTGATCAATCACGAGTGAATGATAACGTGTTGCTGAAAATGGAGAAGGTAAGTTGCTGAAGATCCCTTGGTCACTATGATACATGTCGGATAAACGACCATGCATCACCGTTTTGGCGCGAACAATTTCACCGCCAAAAGCCTGACCAATTGCTTGGTGACCTAGGCATACACCGAGTGTTGGAATTTTTCCTGCAAAATGCTGAATTGCAGGGATAGAGATTCCTGCTTCAGAGGGTGAGCAAGGACCAGGACCAATCACTAAGTACTTTGGTTGCCATCGTTCGATATCCTCTAAGGTCACGGCATCATTGCGAACAACTTTAACGTCTTGGTTTAACTCGCCAAAATATTGGACAATGTTATACGTAAAGCTATCGTAATTATCGATCATTAGAAGCATATCAAACTTAACCTTTTGAAATATATTGCTTAATGTGTAGACTGGTTGTGAAGTTACTCACAATGTTACTCACTTTGCTAAGTGTCTATTTAAACAACAGCTTTTACAAAAAGCCGCTATCTAAGCGGCTACTTTAGCAGATTTTTTACATTTTGTGGCTACAGCTTCATTCACATCACTATTTAACCAGAAACTAAGCACATCCTCCTTTTGATGAGGGAGGTGATTCTGTTATTTATTCGATCTCAAAGCGAAGGTTCCTTTTTGAATTAATTATTAGTATCTTGTTTTAAAATAAAACGTGAATTTATTATGAAAAAAACATTTTTATTCTTATTTTTACTTTCAAGCACAACTGTATATGCATATGAACAGGACGCTTGTCAGGTTATGAAAAATATGGCATCTATGTTAATGACCGAATACCAACAAGGTTTCGATATAGAAAATTATCTACAAGCTACAAGTGGGAAGTTATCGGAAAACCAATCTTTACTACTCATTGATATGATTTCTAATGCAAAACAATATCAAATATACGCTACTGATTTTGCTAAAGAGCAAGCTATTGAGAATTATGCAAATGAGTGGCGAGAAGATTGTGAAAGAAATATTGAACCTGAATGAGTTAATCTAAAGTTATTAAACCAACTGAGGGTGGTTTTTTACACCCCAAAAGTCAAATTTATAGATTTATAAAAACACTAGTTTAAGCGAACTTTATATGAAAATTTTAAATATAGTTTTAATTGCACTTACGTTTTATCTAGGATCAAACGTTCAAGCTCAAGAAGGGCAAAAAATTACAAATAATACAATGTTAGTCAAGTGGATGAGAGCACCAAAAGTCTCGTTTAAAAATGAATTATTAGAAGGCTATGACAGGAATGTCGTAATCTCATTTAAAACTGATGCGAGTGGCAAGGTTGAACACGCTGAGGTGTTTAAAAGTAGTGGACTGGAAGAATTAGATCATAAAGTATTAAGGGCTGTTCAAATATCTAAATTACGAGTTTGGAATGAACGGGAAGAGAAAACCAATTACCCAGCTCGTGCAAAGCAGCCTTTTCAATTTAATGTTTCAAGAGAAGTGAGATATAAAAGTGAACCAATGATTTTTGTAAAAAAATCAGATTTAAAGGGTGAAGATAGATCAATAACGATCTATGCAGAAGCTGATGATAATGGGAAATTAACTAAAGCCGAGATTACTGAAAGTAGCGGATTAACTAAATTGGATAATTATGTATTAAACGAATTTCGAGAAAAAGCAAGTTTTCTCCCATTAAGTATTAATGGCAAACCATATCCACTTAGAAAGACAAAAAAATTTACTTTTTCTTTAGTTTCAGCTAATGAAGGATAGTTTATTTCTTTTCTATAAATTTTTAGTAAAACCAAACCTCTCTCGGGAGGTTTCTTTTTAACCCTATTATTAGTATCTTGGTCTAAATTTATAATTTAGGGTGGGGTATGAAAAAAGTTCTTATTTTATGTTTGTTCTCTATCTCGGTCAGCGCTTATGCTAATAAGAGTGCTAATGATTCAAACGTATATCCAGAAGTTAAAAAAGATCAAAATAGAAATGTAATTTTATTAGATCCTAAGGAAAATGAAGAAGACTATAGAGTCTTAATCACTGCTTCTGTGGAGGGTATGCAAGATTGTAATACCAAAAGTCGATCTGCAAAGTATACTAAAAAATTAGTTGAGGGCATGCAATATCCTTATTATGAAGTTGGTAAACTAGGTAACATAATTACGACTTTAATGGGTTGTTCTGAGATGCCTAAAATGGGTGAGATTCCTATTAACTTAAACGGTAATACTATACTTAATTACAATAGTAAACTTCCGATAGTTGTCTATGCGTCTAATGGTATTAAAATTAGCTCCAAGATTTTTAAGTTGGAAGAGATAAAGAAATCTAAGATACTTAATGATTAGGTATTGATTGCGTTATTACCTCCCAAGGGAGGTTTTTTATTTCTTCAATGCAAATTTTTTACATCATATAAAAATGTTCATTTAGCCATTCTTTTGCAGCATCTTCTGAAGAGAAATTTTTAACTATTGTATCGTTTGAATCAATAAATATAATTTCTAGATGGCTAAAGTCTTCATTGTTATTGTAGATGGTATTTATATGTGAAATCTTTTCATAATCTGAATGACTATAGCAATTTGAGGTGAGTTCAATTGCATCAATGGTTGATAGTTTTGAGTTTTCATAAAAACCTCCAGTGTTTTTGAAATCGGGCATTAATGATAAAAATTTTTCTATCCAATCACAACAATCATACCAAGAGTCAAAGTTCTTTAAGTTTTCAAATTTTTCAGTTGAAATAGGTTCTCTTAAGGTTGTAAAAATGATTTGTGCAAACAGACGAGAATATTTTATATCAGTAAAATCCACAATGTTGTGAGCACATAAGTAATGTCCTTGATAATCTTCCACAAATATTTTTTTCATAAGTTTGGTGTACTGGATGGTTAATGATTTATTTTTTTAGCTTATGAGTTCAATATCCAATCCTCTAGATTGAAAAATACTGAAGCTGGGTATACAAAATGATTCCAATTAGCTGACATAGTGATAAAAATGTTTTGATTAATATTTAACAAATTAGTTAATACACAATTTGTCATATATTTATATTATCATGGATCAAAATTTTATAGACAAACCTGACTTATATTAGGGTGAAAATTGAATAATTTCAAACAAATATTTATTATTTTAGGACTCATTTTTTCCATGGAAACATTAGCTAATCCGACATTTTCAAATGAATTATTATCTAAAGCCAAAAGTGGCGATGCTGTTGCCCAATTGGAGTTAGCCGATGTATATATTCATGGTTATGGTATTGATGAGGATGAAACTCAAGCTGAATTATGGGCTACAAAGTCTGCTGAAAATGGTAATGCTAAAGCGATGTATTGGCTTGGTGATGGATATGCAACTTATGCTGGGTTGGTTGAAGATATGGATCCAGCTGATGCTGATGAACATTACAAAAAAGCATTTACTTGGTTTTCAAAAGGCTTAGATCAAAATCATTCTGAATCTATGGTTGGCTTAGCGAATTTATACAGTCGAGGTGATGGCATCAATAAAGATTCTCAAAAAGCATTAGAAATCCGCAAGAAAGCTGCTTCACTAGGAAATAAAGAAGCAATGAGAGATATTGCATTTATGTACGAACATGGCTTAGGGGTCGAAGAAAATAAAGAAACTGCAAAGTTGTGGCAAGACAAAGCAAGCGATAAATAAATTAATAAAACCAAGATAGAATGTTTAGTGAAAAGGAATCACCATCGAGAGGTTTCTTTTTTGTATAAAAATTAGTATCTTGGATTAAATCTATATCTTGGATAAGATATGAAAAAACTTATAATTTATCTCTTTACAGCATTTTTACTAATTTCTAGTATATCTAGCTTATTCTATGGTCTTGATTTATTTGAAACTTACCATTCAAAGGGTAAGGAAACGCCAGATAAAATATATTCTGTTTCATTAAATAATCATGGCTCGGTTCATTATGTATCTAAAGAACAGAATAATAGAATTAATTCCTTTTTTTATATTGCAGTGATCAGTTTTATATTTTCAGCTGGTGGGCTTGCTTGGATTCAAAAAAATAAAGTTGGAGGTATCTAACGTGAAAGACTTAAATCGCAAAATCGAATGTTAATCAAACCCACTCAACAGAGTGGGTTTTTTATTGGACCCAATTTATGAGCAATGAAAAATTTACTATTCATTCTTGCAATGGGGGCATGTATTGGATTTGCCAAACTACTTGTCTCTGGTGGAAAACTTACATGGCGTTTAGCTATTGGCCGAACAACTTTAGGAGCAGCAACATCAACGATAGCGGGAGCAATTGTTTTACAGGTTCCTGATATAAACCCTCTTACTTTGATCGCAATAGCATCAACATTAGGTATTTTAGGAAGTACGTTTATTGAGTCTTGGCTTAAACGCCAAGCAAACACGTGGAGTATTAAATGAAATTAATCGATAATTGGAAACAGTCATACAAGCTTAAATCACTACAGATCGGCGCAATAAGCGCCATTTTTTTGTTTTGAGTTTATTCTCTGAGCACTTTTGACTCTATGGAATATTATTCCTCAAGAGTTCAAAAACTCAATTCCCGAATAATGGAAAGAATATGTTGGCGCTTTTGTTGATGTAGCTTTGATTATAGCTCGTTTGAAAAAGCAGCCAGAATTGCGTGAGCCTCAGTTAAATTTAACCACCGTCAATACACTGATCTCAACACTGGTATCAAATACAAATGATTTAGCTTGGATGGTCGAAGCCAAAAAACATTTAGGTTTAAAAGAAAATACAAGCAAAACAGCTCATAACCCAACAATCCTAAAATGGCTTCAATCCTTGGGTTCATGGTGGCAAGAAGATGAAACACCTTGGTGCGGTACATTTTTGGCGTGGTGTCTAAAATCTACTGGTGTGGCATATCCAAAACATTGGTACTGCGCACTTGATTATGTGAACTATGGATTTAAACTATCAAAACCAGCCTATGGCTGTGTAGCAATCAAAACTCGAAGCGGTGGTGGCCATGTTTGCTTTGTTGCAGGTCGGGATAGTAAGACAGGTAGTTGGTCTGTATTGGTGGAAATCAATCAAATATGGTTTGTTATGCGCTTTATAATGAATCTGACTTTCAGGAATTTCGATGGTATGGGAAAACAAGTAAACCTGCTGAGTTTCGTTATGATTTGCCTGTTTTAAAAGGTGTATCTGCAACTGGAGTAACGGAAGTATAAAGTGAAATGCCCTCAATTGAGGGCTTCAATTTAATAAGGATTAACCAAGAGAAGTAGCATTAAGTAAATTAATTTCATAAAGTAGGTTTAGGAAGAGGAGTCTTTGGAATTAATTTTGAAGGTGAAGCTGACCCGAGTCCACAAGCCTTATTACCAGAATGTCCCCATTTTGTTACTTTCCCCCTTTCAATTAAAAATTTTGCTTCACAATAACTATCTTTTCTAGAATTATATACATCATAAGATATAATTTTTGAACCATTTGAAAGGGTATAGTTACCATTTGGTACACCCCATTGACTAATAAGTTCTTGCTCAGAAAGTCCTACTTTTTTATTCATTCTATCACTTATTTCCTCCCATCGTTTACTACCAAGTTGTTCGCCATTCGGTAATACATAGTTACTACATCCTGATAAAACTACGATTAATGAAGTGATAAAACATATTTTTTTCATAATTAGCTCTCATTTTTGTATCTAAATTCTTTTGATTGTTAATAATACAACAGTAGTAATTAAAAGTTAAAATTAATTGCTGTACTTCTATTTACTATTACGAACAGCCTTAGAGAGGGCAAGGTATTCTGTGTAGTTAAGTGTAGGGGCTAAAAAACCAGTTTTAAATTCTACATGCCATGCTTTGTATTTGTAACCTATAGGCTTCCATAGTGATGAGGTATTAGACCAATATTCACCATCTCCCAAACTAACCAACCAAAAGTGGGTTAGTGTGATTAACAGGTACTCACAATCTAAGTATCAGATGTATATCTTATATTCATAGCTACACTAAAAGTGTAGTTATAAGGGGTTGCATGATCGTCAGATCCTTAGTAATTTCAGTTGTGGTGATTTCCACCATACATGGTTCTCAGAATCTGAGTACCACCTTCAATTTAATCAAATTGAATTGGCAGTCTTAATCTGGCAACAACTGCCTTGCCATTTACTTTCGGAATATCAAACTGCCAACGTTTAACCGCTGTAAGCGCCAACCAACTAAATTCATCATTATTCCCAGATACAATTTTAGGTAAAATCACCATACCATCCTGATCTAAATAAAATTCTAACATTACTTTTGATTTTTGTGATTTATCATAACCTATAGGCATTTCAGGGTGTGGTGCATATAATGGTTTAGGTACCGAATCTAAATCTTTCAACTCATAGATTTTTGTTTTTCCACGCTCTAAATCAGCCAATATTTGAGTTGTTGAGTGGCTATTTGATGTATCTCTATTAAACTGATTAAAATTCTGTTCTTTTGTGATCACTGACCAACTATGTTTACCATCTTTTTTTGCAGGATAAAATTTCCATGACTGTAAAGAAGCCTTCGCAGCTAAGCCAAATGATGGCTCACTGGCTGAAAGCACATTGGCTTGACGCACATTTCCATCAGGATCTATAACTACATACACCTTAGCTTTACCAGTAGTTTTCGATTTAAGTAGCTCATAGGGATAAACTAAAGGGGCTGCTATACGAATCTGCGGTGCGACATCATACTGTAAATCTGCTGGAAGGTTTTTTGATGCAGCAGGGATTCTAAAAGGATCAGCACCATTACTTAAACCTGCTGACACAGAAAATTCAATGGGTATTTTCACAAAGCCGCTTTGTGGCTTACCATTAATTTTTTCCGGTTCAAACAGTGCCCCCATGACAGCTTGAACAGCGGCACGTTCTAAATCGGGGTGTGGTGAATCCAGTACCTCAACTTCACTAACTCTGCCTGTTTCAGTAATTAATACTTTAAGCAGCACTTTACCCCTATTACCGAAATCGCTAAGATTTTTAGGGTAGGTGATTTTTGGTCTTTTTATGTACTTTATAGGGGTATTATTAGTGGATAAGGTTTGTATTACCCCAACATCTGGCAATGACTCTGTACTAGTAGTATTTGGTATTACTTCAGCCCAACCTTCTATCGTCAACAGCAATAGTCCCAATAAATAAATTCTTTTTATTACCATCTTGATATCATCCATTTTTCTTTGAAAGTTAAACTTAAAATTATTAATGCATTTAATCTCATTGGATCAATAAAATTCACAGGATTATTCCCCAAATAGAAGTTTTATGCATTTTCAAATTAATTTCATTTTACTACATCCATGGTCAATTTGATAAAAAAAACGGGTCAGTTGCATAAAAATATCTAAGTAGCAAGCTCAACACTTGCTACTAGATCATTTAAGTTTCTAAAGAGTGATTCAGACAGTACAATGATCAACGATTATTGTTTAAATATGGTTACTTTTAAATTCCATCAAATAAAACATTTAATCAAATCTAAAATAAAATGCAACAAAAACGCAACTTCTTGTTATAAGTATTTGATATTTATATTTAATAAAGGATGTTGATGCGCCTTTTTTTTGATATATTAGCCTTCATAAAATAAGCAATTTTATATATCGTTAAAATCCTAATACAGAAATATACGATACGCAAAAGCATATAGAATTATAAAGAAGCAGTTGATGTTTTAAGAATGATAATTAAGTAATTACTATGTACAATAAGTGGAGTGCTTTGAATGATGTGAAGAATAAGGCTTTTAAATAGGGCTTTATTTCTATGAATAATTTTGGAATAAAAAACCACCAAAAAAAAGACAGTATTAGTCAATACTTTAATGTAATAAAAAATAGTAGTTCACCACTGCTTTTGTTTTAAAATAAAGTCGCTATTGATGTTTTGCTATCTATTACATTGAATAACCCTAAATGGCTTTCTTTAAATGATTTTTTTTAAATCACTTTGTCTATATAATCAAAGCTAATTAAAGATGGGATAAAACAAATGAAAAAAATAATCTGTATTCTGATTCTTAGTTGTAACGCACTTTCAAGCTTCAGTCATGCCTGTGATCCGACTTCATTAGACTGGGAGAAATTTTATAAAATCTATGATTCAAATAAAAATGGTACTTTTGAACTTAATGAATTTTTAAAGGTTAAAGATTTTGAACCATATCCTTGGCCAGATGATAGACGGTTTCAAGGCAAAGATAAAAACATTAAATTATTTAAATATCTAGATGAAAATCAAGATGGAAAACTTGTAGAAGATGAATTTGTCAAAATTTACGGTTTATTACCTAATCCTTGTGCTAATTGGCCTGATAAAGCTTGGTGGAAATTTTGGTAAGTGATTCAAAATATATATCCTAAGGTGCGTCAGAATAAGACGTTTTGTTTTTCTTCATCACGCATTTCAAAGAAATATTCATGAGCGTTTTCTTTATCAACATTCAACCAATCTTTGCGGTATTCTTCTGGTATGACTATGATTGAGCGCTTTCCATCGTCAGACGCGTGAAATTGCTTCATGAAAGGGTGGTTGTCAGAATTGATCGTAAGCATTGAAAATGATCTGACTTTTGAATCTTTAATTACAGCATCATCGTAGATTGCAGTAACAGTAAACTGATCAACTTCGACATCAAGTTAGGCGAGGGCATCTCTGGTGGGAATTTCAAAGTTTGAACACATTTGCGTTCATTCTTAATTTTCATTTTATCTTCTCTACATTTGTTATTATTTTAATCGAATCCATATAAGTATGAACGTATGCATATTGAAAGCAAACCTTGTCTCCATTTTTAATTATTTCGTTATTTTTAATTTTATTATGAAGATCAAATTGTGGAAAAATATTAAATGCCTCAACTTTATTTTCATCATTTTTAAAAGCAAAGTAGTCTTCCTTAAATCGAGCATTTATGGTTTTTACACCTAAAAAAGTACCGCATATATTTATTTTACTCTCTGAATTTATCGTGGAATTGATTCTAGATCTTATAGAAAAACTGTTATATAACCAAAAAACAAGTATTCCAATAACAAGCAAAACAATAAATTTCATTTTAAATTTACCAACTATCAACGATATCAGACCAGTCTTGAATCATTTTTCTTCTCTCATCTAAATTTTGAGCATGGTTATATGTACAGCGGACAATGTTTTTATCAATATGGGCGAGTTGCATTTCAATCCATTCTGAACTGTAATTTTTTTCATGCAAAATCGTGGATGCTGTGGCGCGGAAGTCATGAGTAGTGCAATTTAGGCCCATTGTTTTTAATGCCTGGTCAATTGTGCTTTTGTTCATTACTTTAGACTTATTAAAAACCGAACAAAACACATATTCATCATTAGATTGGATTTTTTGGTTTTTAAGGATTTCAACCATTTGCTTACTCAATGGAACCAAGTGTTGACGGTTCATTTTAATATTTCGCTCACCGACAAGAAGTTGATCTCTAGATGCAGGTGGGATAACTATTAAATCTTTTTCAAAATCTACCCAATCCAATGCTAGGTCTAGTTAGATTGGCAACAAACTATCAATTTAGAAGTTGCATCATTGGGGCTTGAAAGTCAGGGTATATTGTGGCATATTTCTGTTATAGTGCGCGAAGTTATAGTAATTCACTAGATATTAAGCTCACTTTTTAGTGAGCTTTTTTGTTGGTCAAATCTTTTATGATTAACCAATATTTAGTCAATTTATTAGATGAATATTCACAAACTTTAAACTTAATTACTAACAATATTTATATTTTTTAATTTATTGAATCACATAAGAATAGATAGAGATGATTACAGATATATTTAGTAAAACTCTTGGCGGGTTAAGAAAAGATTATTTCATTAGAAATCTTATAATTGGTATTGTTGCTGCTGTACTAGCTTGGTTGATGATAGATACATTAGAGGCTAGAGCAACCACACCAAAACCATTCTGGAATTTAGTTATTATAAAAGGATTTTTTATATTTAATGGGCTGTTATACCCCTATGCAAAATATTTATATGATTATGTATGGGAGGTTATTACTGGAGATGCAGTTTACGTTTATTCTATCAATATCATTACAATATGGTTCAAGCTAATTGCAAGATTAATGTGCTTCTTTTTTGCATGGATATTAGCTCCAGTTGGACTACTTATTTTATATTTTAAGAATAGTTAATTTTTTAATTAAGCCACTTTTGAGAGTTTTTTAATACTTAAAGATTTTTAGTTTAGTTAATTAGCGAATACCCGAATCCTAGCAATCAGGCAGAATGCAACCCCTGAAATAAATCCGCAAAGTAGGGAGAAGATGATCCCGTAAAGGTCAGGCATTCGTTCGGGTCCACCATTCAACAGATAAATGTAGGCATAGAATGTAACTGGTGCAAGTAGAGTGCACCAAAGGCACAATCGTGCAGAAGATAAAGCGTTTATATTGCGAAGGAAGATAGCCATCGGTAAAACCAGTGTAAAGGTGATAGTGTATGTAAAGGGAAGCCCAAGCATAAGACAGAGAAAAAACATTGCAAAGGCGCCACCAAGATCTCCTTGGAAAAGCATAACTGTACCGTATGCCATTCCAATGACTAAAGGAACAACCAAAGGGGAGATAGACACCCCCTGTTTCAGGCTTCCTTCATGCTGAAGTTTAGAATTTTTATAATGCATATTCATCAATCGAATGCTTGTAAGATTAGCTTGTCAATTGTGTCACTTTAGCATTGCAAAAGGTTTTACAGAAGACTTTCAATTAGATCAATAAATTATTGAGATTTAGTAGCCGCCTCACAGTTGAGGCTTTTTTAATACTTAGAGGAAAGCTATGACAGACACAGTACAGGCTAGAAAAGACTTAGAGCTTTGCAGTGTTAAGTGATTGATTAAACCTAGGCAAGTCTTGATTTAATATCAAAGTTTGCTTTATAAACAGATTTACATATTTTGAGTTAGGGAGGCTATTGATTGGATGAAATATATATTTTTCTTAGCAATAATAGTGTCACTACTTATAATTATCTATAAACCTAGTATCCCCTTAGAGAATAAAGAGAGTAAAGAATTTCAGAGATTAGGGTCAGTACTAACGGAATGCCAGGGCATAGACCCACCCAAAGAGGTGGATAAGAAAAAGTATTACGATTATTGTAAATGCATTAAGAATCCTGTTGATGCACGTAACAAGGAAGAAAAAGAGAAGAGTTGTATTGAAGATTTAAGAAGCCCAAATTAGTCGGGATTTTCGTTTTATATTCAGAATTTTTATATAAAAATTACAAGTATAGAGTAAAAAGCATGCCCATTACACGACAATAAAGCTAACGGATATGAGGGGGGCGTTCGATCCGAATTTTTCGTCAGGATTAAATCAAATTATATTAATTTGGGCTTGAACAATAATTTTACTCATTTTATTTAATCTAAACTTCCTTTGGAAGGATTTTTAATTAATTGATTTAAATAAAGATTATGAAAAGTTTTAGCGAAAGTAGAATGTTAAATCTAGCCATACTTATTTGATTGCATAGTTTTAAGAATTAATCACCACCTTCGGGTGGTTTTTTATGTCTGTAAAAGAGTTGAGAATATCAAATGGCTTTAGGTTCTAATGATTTTCACTTAAAACTTTTAGACTAATACAACTGGCTTGTAATAGGGAATGAATGGTGCAATTTACCGACTATGGTAGCCTTAGGTGTTGGCTTAAGTATTTAAGGATTAGGTAAGCAGTACACTTATATACAAACCGTTCAGCGCAAATAAACATAGCCACAAAATTTTAACTAAGCAATGGCAGGCGTCCACCAAGTTGCACTAGCAACCAATTCCAATTTAACCACAGCTGTTTATTTATGCACATGCCTTAATGCAGTTGGCAAAGAAATGGAGGGATAACGCAAGAACAGGCGTTAGATCTTACAAAAACAGTAGCTCAAGCGATTTAAATTGATGACGGATCAGCCAAAACAGTAGATGGTGCGGTTATCCAATTTATTCAGGCAATGCAAGGTGATGTACTTCTTGGTGAAGAATTCAATAGCATCATGGCGGGGAGTTACAATCTAGCTGAAGCTTTAGCTAGAGGAATAAGTGTAACTTTGGAAATACTATAGAAACTTCGCCATATTGAGACGATTCAGTTTTAAAAATTACTAAGCATTATTTAATAAGTGATCATCTTGAAAACCATTTAAGCTTCTTTTATGTAGGAATAATTTGTCTGTTCATTCAAAGTAATATTCGTATTTTTTAAGTGTTTATATATGGTGGATTACTTTTAATTTAAAAGTTGAGTAAAGTTTGAATTAATATTTATATTTTGAATAAATTGGTTAATTATTTTTTAATAGGGTTGTTGAATAATTGCTTGACACTATTTTTAAATTGAGTTTATATGTTTTATTCGAATGCTTAATGATTTTATTAAGTGTTTTATAAGAAAATTGATGTAATTTTATTATGAATAGTATTTTTAAATAAATACTTTCTTGAATATAAGTATAGGAATGTCATTATGAAGTTATTTAATAAATCTATTTTAGTCGCTTTTTTAGGAATCGGATTAGTTGCTTGTGGTGGGGGGAGTGATAATAACTCGAACTCAAAAAATGATTCTAACACAAATTCGAACAATGGTTCTAATACCAACAATAATTCTACAGGGTCGATTGTTGAGAAGCTTGATACATCAAAAGCATATAGAATTATTTATTCTTTTCCTGAATCAAGTGGCTCATCCAATATTACTGCGGTTAAACAAAATGATATTGGCATTATTACTGAGTTTGGTGCATATAAATTATCTGGAACTATTGTTGGTAAAGAAATTTCAGGTAATAAAAATTATGCCATAGCTCGAATAGCTGGAGGTAATATAGATTATGCGGCGGATGGGAAAACTCAAACGACAGATGTTTCTAAATATGCGAATGGATCATATTATTATTTTGTATCTTCACCACTAACGCAAAAACTTGAATCTTCCTCAATTAAAAGAGTGAATTGTACAGATATAAATGCGACCCAAGCAAAAATAACAAATGATAAAAGTAATAATTACTTTGTTTCTCCGACTATACATAATGGAAGTGTTACATTAAACCCAGATGGAGAAATAGGTATTTCATTTACAGCTAAAATAGGAAGTGATGAAACTTCATATAACTCATCAATGAATTGGGTTGAAAATTTTAACGCTTATAACTCCTTTAACTTATTAGGAATAGAAAATCAACAAGGTCAATCAAGTAATATAGGTACATTTAATATTTCTAATAACGGTAAAAATAGCGTTGTAGCAGGCTCTATTTATAAAATTAAACTTAAGGATGGTTCAATCTATGAAGGAGCTATGTCGATGATATGTAATTACTAACGAATAGTTCTTAGCTCATTTATGAAAAGGCAAAGAGAAATAACGCTTTGCCTTCTTATTTAGGGTAATGTTCTTATTTATAATCTTGATTTTTATGTAATTTTAAAGATTTGGTGATAAATGGTGGTTGAGTTGATCTCTCTTGTGTTCTCGTTGCAAATAATTTTTACAAAATCTCTATCTAGCACTATCTCAAATAAAGCTAAAAATTTTTTAACTTTCTGGTAAGCCTTCCAATTTTTAATTCTTGCATAACATCATTAAATAGGTTCCTCTGATTAAAGCACTATTAAGAATTATCCTTTTCTCTTATCTATCGTTGATAAAATAAATTTCTTCTGTTGAAAATGCTTACACTACCTCTTACTTGCGTGCTTTAGGCAAACCTACAGCAGGGTACAAGGTAAGGGTAGATATCAAAACTCATCAATGTTTTTATTAAAACGAAAATGCCAAAACGATTGCCCACTTGGTTTGTCACCTTTAAAACAAAGCTCATCGCTATTTATCATCAATGTGGTAAAACGTTCATTCTCATTCAGTTCACTTAACACAACAATTTTGAACCCATGTTAACGAAATTGTTGCTGTTGAAGCTCTGGTTTATTCTTTAGACATTTTAGAGCACTGGATATTACTTATTTAATAAGCAGGGTAAGCCAATACACGCTAAAAACATCTATTGGATGCATGAGAATATAAGATTAATTGATCAAGTTAAAATAGATTTATTCATGTTATCGATATTAATATACAAATGTTATTAATATTTTTAAATAAAACATTTAGTTTTATTAAATTTGATTGGCATTATTTCTATGCTGAAATATCACTGATCTAACCTTGTTTTAAATTAATTTATTGAAATTTAAAGATATATATTACTTTTAATGTTTGGTTTTAGTTTTGTTTGATATTTTTTTTAATAACTATTCTTGTATTTTATACGCTTAATAGTATATTAAATTTGTACAATTTTTTTACAGCAAATATAGTGTTTTGTATTTTATTTTTCTATAAAAATGATAAACTGTTCACATTCTATGCGAGGCCATGGGGGCTAAATGAAAGAAGAAATAAAAATCGCTATATTCGGTTTGAGTTTAAATGTGCTCGATGCAATTAAGCAGAAAATACGATCTATGTATGATGACTCACTTCAAGTAAGTTGGGCGAATATTGCTGACCCTCATTTAGATATTCTTCTTGTAAATGATATGTTTTTTAGTTCGCCTACAATTCAAAATTTGGTTGGTGTAAAAAAAGTCCCTTATTTGCGTCTGGTCAATAAGAATGAAAAATCAGGGCAAATAGAAGGAGATAAATTATATTTACCTTTTTCTCCCTCAGATGAAATTCGAAAATGGTTTAAAGATCGCTATTTACATGTACCTGTCAGTGATAAAGCAGTCAATATTGTCAATCAGATTTCAAAAAAAGCCGATTTAACCAAGGTGGTTGCTGAGCTTTTTAATGAACGAAATGGCAACGTTCAAGTATTCGACTCAAAAGGCAACATCGCATTAGTTAATATTCGCACACAGCAAGTTTGGATAGACCCTTTACGAAAAGTGCAGGGAACGGATGTTTCTTTAAATTTTACTTATGCAACTATGCAAATGGCACAGTCTGTCAGTGCTTTTCAAGGTATAGAACTTAGATCTTGGGTGTGGAATTTATTGTGGTATTCAGATGATGTCAATATTCCAATCAGTTCTAACGATTGTTATAAACTGCTAGATTGGCCGCAACCGAATCATCAAAATGAACGGCAAATGGTTTTTAAAATTGCAGCGTGTTTTGAATTGGGAGCAAGTGTTTCCCAAGTGACTCAGAAAACAGGTTATAGCAAAGAGCAAGTCGCTAAATTTGTTTCGATTGGCATATTGACCAATGCGCTGAAAAAAATAGCGGTTGAAGATGCAAAATTACTCACTGAGGAAAAACAATCTTCAGGCATTTTACGTGGGTTTTTTGGTAAGTTAAGGAAAAAATTAGGGCTTTAAGTGTGTGAAAAACATGCGAATCAAATAAGGCTTGTAAAAATTAACCCTTAAATCAAGTTTGTTTAAACTGACACGATAAATAAATGCATAGTCAGTTTATATGATGCAGTGATAAGTTTAAAAATAGGTGATGATGTGATCTTACAAAAGTATAAAATTGTTTTTGGCGGTAAAATGGGCGCTGGTAAAACAGAAGCAATCAAATCATTATCTGAAATTTCAGTCTTATCTACAGAAGCACAAAATACAGATGAGCAAGCACACAGTAAAGCTTTGACCACTGTCGGGATTGACTATGGTGAAATTAAATTAGATGAAGGCGTTATTGTTGGATTATATGGAACACCAGGGCAGGATCGCTTTGATTTTGTTTGGTCAGTGATATGTAAAGGTGCAATCGGAGCGGTCGTATTGATTGACCATACGCAAAAAGATGCACTTGAAGATTTAAAATTTTACTTTCAAAGTTTTAAAGAACATCTCAATAATATTGTGGTTGGTGTGACCCATATAGATGAAAATCCGCAGCATCTATTAAAACCTTATAAAGATTGGATGCAATTAAATCAATTGACCATGCCAATTTTTGCGGTGGATGCCAGAAAAAAAGATGATGTATTGGTCATGGTTGAAGCACTTATTGCAAGAGCAGAAGTTGAATTTGGCTAATTGTCGATATAGTAGATCATAAATTATAAAATCCCGTTGTTGTAATGAGGGTTGTACAGAACAATGTTAAAGGCGTATACAGACTGAATACGCCTTATTTTAATGCTTTTGAAATAAAAAATTGCCATCATCTTAAAAAATAGCCGATAAAAAGTGTTGTTCGCGTAATATAAGCACCAAGATAAAACATTTTATTCAGTTTGCACAAAAATAGTGCGTTAAAATTGTGCGTAATAATTTTAAAATGAGAAGTGTGTTTGAATATGGTGCAATTCTATTTGCACTCAGTATAATAGATGGAATTTAATCGTTGCTAAGCTTATTTTCTGATAAGAAATTCAATATTTTAGCAATTATTTTAAAAGTTGGTATGCTACTTGCTATATAAATACCAACTACTAACACGCACTTCACAAGTGCAACAAAAATTCATTGGAGCAAAATGAGCATGGCGAACAAGGTCCTTCAACTCATACAAGAAAGTGGCGCAAAATGGGTCGATTTTCGCTTTACTGATACTAAGGGTAAAGAGCAGCACGTAAGCTACCCATCAGACACTATCGATGAAGATACTTTTGAAGATGGTAAAATGTTTGATGGTTCTTCAATTGCTGGTTGGAAAGGCATTGAAGCATCTGACATGATTTTACGTCCAGATCCTGAAACTGCTTTCCTTGACCCGTTCTTTGCTGAAGCAACCATCGTCGTTACTTGTGATGTTATTGAACCATCTACTGGTCAAGGTTATGACCGTGATCCACGTTCGATTGCTCGTCGTGCGGAAGAATACCTAAAATCAACAGGTATTGGTGATACTGCATTCTTTGGTCCAGAACCAGAATTCTTCGTTTTTGATGAAGTTAAATGGGACATCGATATGTCTGGCGCTCGCCATACATTAATCGCTGAAGAAGCTGCTTGGTCTACAGGTAAAGACTACGAAGCAGGTAACTCTGGCCACCGTCCTCGTGTTAAAGGTGGTTATTTCCCAGTTCCTCCAGTAGATTCTTCACAAGATATGCGTGCTGAAATGTGTGCACGTATCGAAGACATCATGGGCCCTGGTCGTGTAGAAGTGCACCATCATGAAGTTGCATCTTGCCAATTAGAAATTGGTGTAAGCTTCAATACGATGGTTCGTAAAGCTGACGAAGTTCAACAGTTCAAATATGCTGTATGGAACGTTGCGCATCAATATGCGAAAACAGCGACGTTTATGCCTAAGCCTATGGTTGGTGATAACGGTTCAGGTATGCATGTTCACATGTCTATCTCTAAAGATGGCAAGAACTTGTTTGCTGGTGATGAATACGCTGGTCTTTCAGAAATGGCGCTTTACTTCATCGGTGGTATCATCAAGCATGCGCGTGCATTGAATGCGATCACAAACCCTTCTACTAACTCGTATAAGCGTTTGGTTCCTCATTTCGAAGCGCCAATTATGCTTGCTTATTCTGCACGTAACCGTTCTGCTTCGATTCGTATCCCATACGTTTCTAGCCCTAAAGGTAAACGTATTGAAGCGCGTTTCCCTGATCCAATGATGAACCCATACTTAGGTTTTGCAGCATTATTGATGGCTGGTCTTGATGGTATTCAAAACAAGATCCACCCAGGTGAAGCAGCTGATAAAAACTTATATGATCTTCCTCCTGAAGAAGAAGCTAAAATCCCAACAGTTGCGCATAGCCTAGATATGGCACTTGAAGCACTTGAAGCGGATCATGAGTTCCTTCTTAAAGGTGGTGTATTCACAAAAGAAATGTTGGATGCATACATCGAGCTTAAAACTGAAGATGTACGTCGTTTAAATACGACGACTCACCCAGTTGAATTTGATATGTACTATAGCTTGTAATTCGTTTTCGAATTTAAGTGATGAAAAACCTGCCTTGTGCAGGTTTTTTTATGCATGAAAATTAGAAATTCAATATTTTAAAATTATGAGAGGGGAGAATTGTCAGTAATGGTGTGTTTGGATTTTGACGATGTTGAGTTTGAAGATAAAAAGCCAGTTAAACTGGCAATGAATAAAATTTAAAAATATGCTTAATGTGAACCTGTGATATTCTGTTGATATTTCACCATATATTGTTCACGAATTTCATTACGTTCATCAGATGTTGATGCTTTTTGCATTTTTTTACGCATTTCGTTGCGTTCAGCGGTGCTCATTTGCTGCCAGACTTCACGCATTTTTTGCTTTTCTTGTTCAGGAAGCTGAGTAAACCAATCCATGCGTTGTTGCAGTGCTGCACTTTGATCAGTCGGAATTTCTTTTAAATTTTGATAGCGTTTAATTAGTGCTTTTTGTTCGTCCTCAGAAAGGGCATCCCATGTTTCATTGACTTGACTGTTCGCATCTTTAGAAAAAATCCAAAAACGTTCAAATCCAGCAAAACTTGTTTGTAGAAAACCAATAGCACAAAATGCCAAAGCTAATTTTCTAGCTGCCATGAGAGTTTTTATCCTCACCAAATACAGACAACATATCTAAATCTTCCATCATTTGAGGTGAAAGTTTAGGACTAATCACCACTTGTTGTGGGGTTTGTGATTCTGGTGATATATCAAAAGCATTGGGAATCACAACAAAACCAGTAATTGCCGCTGCAAGCGCAAAACCAGTCATTTTCCAGTGACCAAAACGTGAGGTTTGTTTATCTTGGATATGATCAAGCACATTGTTCATCACCACTGCTTTATTGCGGTGATGACGTGCAGCTTCATCCAGTTTTGCCGTCACTTGTTTGGTGAAATCATCATTATTCATGTGATGAACCTCCATACGGATTTAAATGTGAGAGCGAAGTTCTTAGTCCTTGAATAGCTCTGTGATAATGGGTTTTTACACTACCTTCTGTACAGTTCATAATAGATGCAGTGGTTTGAGTATCAAATCCTTCCCAAGCGCGTAACATAAATGCTTGTTGCTGGCGTACAGGGAGGCGGCTAATGGCTTCTTGAATTTCCTCAACGGTGACATCTTGATCTAGAAATTGAAGTGGATTAGGTGTGGATTCATCCACAATTTCCATAGCCTCTTCATCATCAGAATCTAAATCAATTTTTCGAAATAACGAAAATGGAGAAGCGCGTCGTGCTTCTTTGCGTCGCCAATCTTGTAATTTATTATTTAAAATTGTATAGAACAGTGGATACCATTCTTCGGTAGATTTATCAGCATAAGATTTATGTAAGGAAATAAATGCTTCCTGTACCAAATCCATCGCAATCCCATTGTGACCTTGGGTTGCATTTTCCATCATCACTAGGGCACGACCCGTCACGTCCTGCATGAAAAAACGCAGGCGCTGCTCGCTCGTACTCGTTTGAGCACTTGCTGTTTCAGACTGTGACTTCTTTGGTGCTAAGTCCATAGAGATGGAAAATCCCGTCATGGGTACCCACCATTATTTTAAATTCATATCTCTATAACGTTAAAAAAATGGTTTGGGTTGACATGTAAATCAATTATTTTTTTCAGTTTAAATGATTTTTTCCAATAACGGGCAATATTTAAAATAAATTAACCTTATAGTCGTTGTCTAACCATTTCAAAGAAACAAATCGAGCCTGCAACTGCAACATTGAGGGATTCTTGACCACCAGGTTGCGGAATAGATACCGCTTCTGCGCGTTTAAGGGCAAAATCTGAAACGCCTTGACCTTCGTTACCTAGAATCCAAACACATTGTTTGCGCAGGTTTTTAGTGTAAAGGCTTTCTGCCTGATGCGAACTGGTGACATACACAGGAATTTTAAATTGCTTGAGTAGGTCTTCAAGGATCACGTTTTCATATGTGTGTAATGAAAAATGCGCCCCCATACCGGCACGTAATACTCGTGGTGACCATAATGATGCAGAACCTTTGGTACAGACAATTTGTTCAATACCCGCGGCGGCGGCTGATCTGAGTAATGTGCCAACATTGCCCGGATCTTGGACATTTTCAAGAATTAGCGTGTCTTCAGTAAAATTCAGTGCCTGAGTTGAACTTGGTAAATCCACAATGGCTAGACATGCAAGGCTGGTCCCAAGGGTACTTAAATCTTTGTATAAAGATTCACCCACCACAAACACGATACCTTGATATTGGTCAAGGATACTGCCTAAATCTTCATGATCTAAGGCATGTTCAGTGGTGAAAATTGAATTGATTTTTCGACCTTTTTCTAACCATGCAAGCGTAAGATGGGTTCCCTCAAGTACAGTTTGTCCCTGTTTTTTACGGTAAGTGTTTTGTTCAATTAAACCTCTGAGGTGTTTAATTTTGGGATTGTCTTTTGATTCAAGGAAAATTGTAGGCATGGGAGAGTACGTCCAAAAAATTAAGTAGGGTCTGTGATCATTCTATAAAGAAATTGCAACAGACCCTAGCTGGCGTTACTCCCTAAATAGAGAGTAAGAAAAGAGAGAAGAATTAGTTGTGGTAGCTGGTAACAAGCTCAACTTCATTCTTAGAACCAATGATAACAGGAACACGTTGATGTAACTCAGTCGGTTGAATCTCTAGAATACGTGTACGACCTGTAGTCGATGCGCCGCCAGCTTGTTCCATTAACATACTCATTGGGTTGGCTTCATACATTAAACGTAGACGACCTGCTTTTTTAGGATCTTTGGTATCGTATGGATATAAGAAAATACCGCTACGACATAAAATACGATGAATATCACCCACCATACACGCCACCCAACGCATATTGAAATCTTTTTCACGTATAGATGTTTTACCTGCTTGTAGTTCATCGATATAACGTTTTACAGGCGCTTCCCAATGACGTTGGTTTGATGAGTTAATCGCAAACTCTTTGGTATCCGCAGCAACTTGAATATTTTCAGAAGTGAGCAAGAATTGCTTTTCTTCAGGGTCGTAAGTGAAAAATACAACACCCGCGCCAACGGTCAAAGCCATCATTGTCGATGGGCCATAAAGCACATAACCTGCTGAAACTTGTTGAATACCTGCTTGCATGAAGTCTTCAGCTTGCGTTACGGCATTTTGAGCAGGAAGGATAGAAAAAATTGTTCCTACACACATATTAATGTCAATATTGCTTGAACCATCTAATGGATCAAATAAAACCAAATATTTGCCATTTTCTTGAGCTGGGGTAAATTCATCTAATTCTTCAGATGCGAGTCCACCTACATTTGGATTGGCTTTTAAAGCATCAATCAAATAGTCATTTGAAATCACATCAAGTTTTTTTTGCTCTTCACCTTGTACATTTTCATGTTGTGCACTCCCCAAGACACCAGCTAAAGCACCTTTCTGTAAAGCCTGATCAATGGTTTTGCAGGTATTTGCAATTGTTTCAATTACATTGGCAAGTTCAGATGTTAAGTTCCCTTGTTGTTGTTCTAAATATTGGGATAGGGTGCGATATGACATATCAGAGGTGCTCCAAAAGCGATAAATTTTTACAAACCAAATAATGGAGGCTATTTTAGATGAGTTCAGCACAAAATAGAAATTATCCTGTGTTATTTGTCGTGAAATTACCCTTGAAAGTATTTTAGAAAGTGTTATGTTGAATATACGTACAATAGCGTAAAGGAGCACTGACATGACAACGACAAAGTTTGAAGCGACTCCGACTCCAAATGAAAGCATTGATTTAAAAGATATTAGTGCTGAAAAAGTGAAAGAAGCATGGAAGAATTACGAAGCTAAGCCTGAATTCAAAGAATTCAATAAGCATGACATGATTGAATCTATGCAAAGCCCCAAGCCAGATGAGTCAAAGGCTTAATCAATAAAAAGCGTTCATTACTATATGAGCGCTTTTTTCTATTCATATATTTTATATTAAGCCCGAACAATAACGCTTCATGATAGAAATTGATCACAAAACAGACATTATCATTCCATTTAATAAAATTGGTGAACCAGAGTGGGATGTTAAAACTCGCCTAATTTTAGAATCTCTTGCTGATTTCAATGATGATGAGATTGTACCTGCAATGGATGATGAGCAAATTTTAAAACTTGAACAGCGTTTAAATTGTCACTTACCTGAATCTTTAAAGATCTTCTATCAACACTTTGGGATTGCTGATATTGGTGAACAATTACAGCAGTTTGATGATATTGGCTACTTAAAAGATATTTGGGCAAATGCACCGCAATATGCGCCTGAATTTAGTCAGACCGATTTAGCAGTTTTACCTCATCTGATTACATTTAGTGATTATCTTGGTAATGGCAATATGTTTTGCTTTCATGATATCAGCAAAGAAATCTATTACTTTGATCATGACGACACGCCTTATTTAAGTAAAATATTGGACTGTGTGGATGACTATATTAAAGGTTGTCTGATTTTAGTGCAGTCTGAGTTTTTTGCTGAAGCACATCCAGATGAAGTGGATGAATGGGTAGAGGAAAGGTTTATTGCGTTATTTAATGAGCAAATACTCAAGAAATGGCGTTATTAATATAAATTACCATTGAACATTCTAAGCAGTTTCTTATTTTACTTTACTAAATCAAGACTTTATCTTGAAGTGGAAAAGCGCTGAATGAGAAGAATTTCTGGTAAAAATGCCCAATTGAATTGGGCATTTTTTATGGTCTATTTTAATAATGCAACTTTGGCATTATTTTAAAAGAGGAGGAACGGCTTCGTAGTTGATTTCAACACGGCGGTTTTCTTTCCAAGCAGCTTCATCATGACCAGCATTGATTGGCATTTCTTTACCGTAGCTTACCGCTTCTAATTGGTTTGCTTTAACACCATTGGTGATCAGGTAGCTTTCAACGGCTTTAGCACGACGCTCACCTAAAGCCATGTTGTACTCACGCGTACCACGTTCATCTGTATGACCTGTTAATGCCACTTTAGAGTTGGCATTGGCAATCAAGAACTGCGCATGTGCTTGTAGTGTTTGGTAGTCATCATTGGAAAGATCACTACTGTCATAATCAAAATGTACCACACGTTTTGCTAAAAATGCTTTATTGGCTTCAGTCACGCCTTTAGATGAAGCACCATTTAAGTTTTGTGCATTTAAAGCAGCATCTTCACTTAAACCACTGGTATTTACTGTCGTTGCACTATTTGGATTGGTTCCTGATTCTACAGTGGCAGCAGGTTTACGGCTTGCACAACCTGTCATCACCAAGCTTGCTGCTAATAAGGGTAAAGCTAGATATTGAATTGACTTCATGTTGATCTCCGGTATTTCAATTTTAAATAAGTGATTTACATCTTGATTAAATTATTTAGGGGCCCAAGCCGGTTCACGTACTTCACCTTGTTCACTTGGTAAGTTCATGCGGAAGCGACCATCTGTAGACATGATTGCCAATAAGCCACGATTACCCTCACGTGTTGCATAAACTACCATTTGCCCATTTGGAGAAAAGCTTGGTGATTCATCTAAACTTGTTGGTGTCAAAATATTGGTGATACCTGTAGAAATTTCCTGAATGGCAACTTTGTAGTTACTACCAGAAGGGCGGTGTACCAATGCCACATATTTACCATCGGCACTTAATGTACCGCGTGCATTAAATGCACCACGGAAAGTTAAACGTTTGGTCGAGCCGTCATCAAAACTATAACGGTAAATTTGTGCTGATCCACCACGGTCAGATGTGAAAATAAACGATTTTCCATCTGGAGCATAACGTGCTTCTGTGTCAATTGCGCTATCGTTGGTCATGCGCTTCACTTGACGTGAATCTAAATCCATTTGATAAACTTCAGGATTTCCATGCATTGACGCAGTAAACAGCATTGATTTCCCATCAGGAGAGAAACTTGGTGCACCGTTTAAACCGCGAAATGCAGCGAGTTTTTCACGTGCACCTGTGGCTAAATCTTGGATATAAATAGCAGGGCGCTTGGTTTCAAATGAAACATATGCAATTTTTTTCGCATCTGGCGTCCAAGCAGGTGAGAGAATAGGATCTCTTGAACTTAATACCGTTTTAGGTTGCTCACCATCGGTATCTGCAATTTGTAAGGTATAACGAGTCTCTGGTGTTGCAGGGTTACGTAACACATAAGCAATACGTCCAGTGAAGTCGCCTTGAATCCCTGTAAGCGCTTGATAAATTGCGTCACTGATCATATGTGCCGCAGAACGTACACGTGATGCTGGAATCGAGAGCAATTCATTTAATAGGAATTTCTGCTTTTCAACATCATAGAGTTGGTAATGTACTGCCAATGAGCCATCTGCATTGGTTTTAGAGTCACCTAAAACCACATAAGGAACCCCAGCCGCTTTCCATGCTTCCGCATTTATATTGTTTATGTTTGCAGTTGCAGGAAGATTTTTTGATGAACTGGTAAAGCGCCCAGAGCGATTTAAATCTTGTTCAACAATAGGGTAGATAGATTGATCATTACTAAATGGAATGATGGCAATTTTAGGTGCAGATTCAGGTGCTTTGGCAATTTCTAATTGCAATTGTGCATATGATGTGGTGATCAATGCTGGACTAAATGCAACAATAATTGCGAATCCTAATAGATGTTTAGGCATGATTTTCATTGGACTTCATGTACTCAAATATCAATTTTTAACTATGCTTAGCTTTGTAGCACAAAGACATGATTTTAATCTATATAAAGCATGTAATTGTGAACAAAAGATTATCATTGAACAGATTTACTAAAAAAATTAAATTCAAATTTATTACACCAATGAATTTCGGCTTGATCTTTGGGCGTTGTAAATGGCGCAGTTTTAAAAATTACTTTTTTATAGATTTGAGAACAATGTCGTTGTTGCTGCCATTAAAATATATTATTTCGTGCTCAATAGAGACTTATTCAACACGGAATTTGATGCGAATCACTTTTAATAATTGATTGAGCGATGACTGTTTAGACATTTCAAAAGGTGCTGTTTGCTGAATCGCCGTTTTGATTGCGTTTGAAAACGTTTCGCTGTCCTGTTCTGTGATTAAAATATCTTTTACATTCCCACTGTCATCTAAGTAAATAATAACATCGGCATTTTCTTGGATGATTGTTAAATTTCTCAACTTTTTAACAATACGATTGACTCTAGCGGTATTTATCTGCTGAGCCATTTGACTTTGTAGAAGTAATGCTTCCGTTGTTGGTACAGACGGTTTTTTTTCGTATGACGCAGAAGGTGGGTGTTGTTGCGTATTTACTTCAAGTATTTTTTCTTGCTCGATATTTTTTGCAAATAATAACGCGGTTGGAAAAAATAATGAAATTGCTACAAATATGGGGTTAACTCGCATTTGATTTTTCCGAGTGATTGTTCTTGCATTAAATTACACCCTGCCTTGGCAGGGTGTAATTTTAAGATTATTTCACAGTAAAATTTGCACTAAAACTTCGTGCTTCACGTCGTGCATCTGGATCAGATGGCATCGGGAAAGGTGCAGCATTGCGAACTGCTTGTTCCACACTTGCTTTTACATCTGGGTCTGATGCATTGACAATGATCGAGGCCACAGAACCGCTATCCGTTAGTGTGACACGAGCTGTTGCCTTTTGACCTGTTGAGCCAGCAGGCATACGCCAAGCATTCCGAACTTTACTTTCAAAGTCCTTTTTCGCAGAAGATGCAACTTTTCTCGCTTCTGCCTTTTTATTTGCAGCAGCTTCTTTGGCTTTTTCAGCAGCAGAGGCTTTTTCTTCATCTAATTCGCGTGCTAGATCAGCTTTACGTTTTGCGTCCGCATCCGCTTTGGCTTTTGCCGCGGCATCTGCCTTGGCTTTTGCATTAGCATCCGCTTTAGCTTTTGCAGCAGCATCCGCTTTGGCTTTTGCAGCAGCATCTGCTTTAGCTTTTGCATTAGCATCCGCTTTGGCTTTTTCAGCAGCGTCCGCTTTGGCTTTTGCATTAGCATCTGCTTTAGCCTTTGCATCCGCTTTAGCCTTTGCAGCGGCATCTGCTTTAGCTTTTGCATTAGCATCCGCTTTAGCCTTTGCAGCAGCTTCTGCCTTGGCTTTTGCAGCAGCATCGGCTTTGGCCTGTTGGGCCTTATCTGCGGCTTCTTTTCTGACTTTTTCAGCAGCTTCTGCTTTGCTTTTTGCTTCGGCATTGAGTCTTGCGAGTCTAGCTTTTTCTGCAGCATCCGCTTTGGCTTTTTGAAGCGCCTCTTGCTTGGCCTTAGCTGCTGCATCTGCTTTAGATCTTGCTTCAGCTTCTGCCTTAGCTTTCTCAGCAGCATTTTTAGCCTGCTTTACTTTTTCAGCTGCCTCTTGTTTGGCTTTTTCCGCAGCATCTGCTTTAGCTTGAGAAAGTTTTAAGGCTTTTTCTTGTGCTGCTTTAGCCGCTGCCATAGCCAATTGCTGTTCTAATGCGGCTGCCTTGGCCTGTTCGGCAGCTTTTTGTGCATCTATCGCCTTGGTATCTGGTGTGTTATTTGCTTCAGTTGGAATTTCTGGTGCAGTTTGATCGGGTTCCGCTGTTTGCTGAGTATTTTCTGCAACCTTGCTATCTGCTGTTTCAGTGGCATCAGTTTCTACTAAAGGCTTGGGTTCAGGCGGTGGTAAATCTTCAGGCTTAATTAAAACGGTTTTAATTTGCTTGGGTGGCTCAGGTGGTTGACTTAAACCGAGAAAAAGTAAGCCAGTAATCGCCACCACATGAATACCTAAGGTAAATCCAAGTGCAATCGCTTTTTCTTTAGATTGTGGCTTTTGAATATTTTTCATAACTTACTTTACAGACTCTGTCAGTAAACCCACTTGGCTTAAACCAGCATCTTGCAGTGTAGACATGAGTTTCATGACTTCACCATAAGGGCGTGATTCACTACCATTGATCAAGACACTCAATTGCTTGTTATTTGCTTGAGCCTGTTGCTGATTTTCTGTAAGTACTGTTTTTAACTCATCTAAAGTTAAAACCTCATTTTTATGGTTTTTGTCTTCAAGTTTAATCGTACCATCTGCTTCTAAAGTCACGATGGCTGGTCGGTCTTCAGATTGAATCGGATTATTGTTTGCTTGAGGTAAATCAACTTTAACACCCGTGGTAATCATGGGTGCTGTCACCATAAAAATAACCAATAAAACCAACATGACGTCGATATATGGAACGACATTCATATCACTTTTTAAAGGTTTTTTGACGCGTTCAAAACGTCCAGAACGTTGGATTGTCATTATTCATCTTCCTGTGTAGTTCCCACAGACTGACGTTGTAATAGCGCCACCATTTCTTCTGCAAATAATGCACGATCTGAATAAATTTCTTCGCCTTTTGCAGTGTAATGGTTAAATGCTAGTACTGCTGGTATTGCAGCAAATAAACCAATCGCAGTTGCAATCAATGCTTCAGCAATACCTGGTGCAACAGTGGCTAAGGTAACTTGTTCAACCTGAGCTAAGCCAATGAATGCACTCATAATGCCCCAAACAGTACCAAATAAACCAATATAAGGTGCGACAGAACCGATACTGGCGAGAGAGCTTAAGCCTTGCTCTAAACGGCCTTGATCACGACTGAGTCCTACACGCAAGATACGTTCAGTGCCTTCAATCATCGATGCAGTTTCTGCATGGCGTTTTTTAAGTTTTAAAAACTCACTTAAACCTTGATAGAAAATATCTTCTAAACCGCTTCGCTTAGAATTAAGCTGAGCATTGTTATATAAGGTATTGAGTTCAGCACCAGACCAGAAGATTTTTTGGAAGTGCTCATCGCCTTGATGTGCTTTCTTATAGCCCATATGCAACTTGGCAATCAAATACCAACTAAAAACAGATGCGAGTACTAAGATTAGCATCACCAATTGAACCACAGGGCTCGCTTGTAAAATTAAATCAGAGATGTGTAAAGAAGATTCTAGTTGTGTTGCCATAGTTACATGTGCCAAAAGTATTTTTTATTCGTGAGCTAATTCTCGAAGAATTAAATCACGGATTTCGTCAGGAATTCTACGAGGTTTCATATCTGTACTTAAACATGCCAATTCCACCTCGCCAGAAGCAAGCATGATTTCACCACGATATATATTCTGTTGCAACACAAATGACGAAGCTTTACATGAAACTACACTTGCTGTAACAGTAATAAGATCGTCCATGAGTATAGGGCGAGAATATTTCAATGCAATTTTATGCACGACAAAATTGTAATCTTTTTGATGCCAATAGTGGTCAATACCGGATGCACGTAGCCATTCTGTCCGTGCACGTTCCATAAAGCGGATATGATTGGCATGGTATACGATACCGCCAGCATCTGTATCTTCGATATATACACGGATTTGGAATTCGAATTTATTACTCATGTTGCTATGCATTCCTGTGTTGTTTATTGCATATCTATCAATTGCTTGCCAGTATTTACTTGCGCTGATTCAATTTCAAATCAGTCAGTTAAAAAAACAAGAGCTTTTTATATTGCTGATCTGATTGCTTGATTGAATTTTACGATATTTATAAGTGAACCTATCAACTATACCAAAAGCATCTATGAGATGTTTTGAGAGAAACGGAAATCTACATGAACAGCGGACTGGTTGCTTGAACAGTACGTGTATATAAGCTTTAGAGGCTATATTGTAGAAAAGTAAATTGATTTGCCGCACTTATAAATTTGCACAAGAGTTTAACCCTGACTTTGGCGCGAATTTTAGCACAAGGTCTGCTTTCTCAAATGGCACAAGATTACAATCCGAATGAGGAGAATAAGGGTGAAGGAGATTGGGTTAGGGGATTCTGTAAATGAAGTGGCATTACTGAGTTTAGTATTGCTCATAGTGATATTCTCGAAAGTTGCTTTACAGTATATCACGCAGTGGCAAAAGCAGCTGATGCATAAAGTTTGAGTGAAGCATGGGTCTCTGAGTGAGGGCTACTTAGTTTTAGAAAGAAGGGCTAAGCACAATGAAATAAAAATCATGCCGATCCAACCAATTGGTGCTAATTCTTCCCCAACTAGAGCAATAGCTAACACTGCAGCAACTAATGGCTCAAATAACGTTAAGGTAATGGCTTTACTTGCTGGAACAGTTTTTAATCCATATCCAAATAATACATAACCTAAAAACATTGGAATGAGCATCATATAACCAACAACATAAATATTTATATTTTCATCAAACAAATTTCCACCGGTAAAAAATAAAGTAGGCAATAAAAATAGAGATCCAATACCAAATATTAAGCCCATTGATGCTTTTGAATCTATACCTCTGTCTATGAGTTTTTTTGCAATCCAAGAATATAAAGCATAGGTAAGTCCTGCCAGTGCTCCTAAAAATATTCCTAGAATTTGACCGTTATTTTGGATCTGTTCTGATGAAATTGATGAATGACTCTCTCCAAGTGATAATAAAATTACACCACTAATACCCAATATAAAACAAATAAACCATTTAATCGAAAGCTTTTTATGATCAAAGAATCTTTCTAAAAGGGCTGTAAATAGGGGTGCTGTGCCAATCGAGACTACTGTCCCGATTGTAATTCCCGCCAAATGCATTGAAGAATAAAATGCTAATGGATAAATGAAAACAGAAATGACACCTATAGCAAGGATGACTAAATTGGAATTTATCTGAGCTATGTTATTTTTAATGCTTTTTCGAGCTAAAATTGCTTGTAAAAGGCCACCACCACCCATAGCTGCTGCGCCAATCGCGAGAGGACTGAGATTTGGAGCAAATGTAGCTATTGTACCTGTAGTTCCCCAAAGAAATGCCGCTGAAAGAACAGCAATAAAACCATAACTAGAAGGATTAGAAATTGAGTGACTCATGGAGCGAGCTCTTGTTTTAAAATACTAATTACAATGTTTTTGGCTGATATTATTTTTTGACTAGATCCTTCTAAACCAGCTCTAGCAATAGAACCCTCTAAAATAAAAGAAAACATTAATGCTATTTCGTGAGCTTTTCCATGATCTGAAATAAGCAGTGAGAGTTGATTTAAAATAATATTTTCAATTTCATCTTTATGTAATTTTATGGCCCATCTCTCATCACTATTAGCAGGAAATTCAGCAGCTGCATTTAATAATCCACATCCTCTAAAACCTTTTTCATAAGCAAACTCAGCATGATCTTGATATGCATCAAAAACAGCTAAAATGCTTTCAAGAGGTGATTTAGCTTGAGCATTCCTTTTTTCATATAGACCAAGCCATTCCTGATGTCTAGTTTGAATGTATGACGAGATTAGAGCGGATTTAGTTGGGAAGTTGTTGTACAGTGACATTTTCGCAACACCAGCCCTATCAGTAATTGTATTTATTCCTGTATTAGCAATCCCATTGTTATAAAACAATGTAGATGCTGCATCTAAGATTTTTTGTTTAGCAGATTTATTTTTCATATTTGAAATTAGGTAGACCGATATACCTAATATAGCCTAGTATGCTTAATCTCAACATTTTTATTTTGTAAGTAATCTTAGGAAGCCGAGTGGTATAATTTTTAGATAAGGCCTTGCCCTAAACTCTTAAAATGAGAGTCAGGGCAGGGTAAAGAAATCACATTATGGATCATTGATACTGTTGCGAAATACAATGATTGTAGTACTTCGAATGATTCGAAGAGTAAAGCGCTTAAGTGAGAGTTAAATTTTTTATTTTGTATAATCTTTTAAAACATTGGGATAAAGAGTAATTGTCTGATCTTAAATTATATTCGCTAAACAAGAGCGCTGTTACACTTGTTAAAACTCAATTTACTGACTTCGAAGCGCTTGTCGCTATTCGAATTGAAGCAATGTCTGAAAGCCTTGAGCGTCTTGGTCGCTTTGATCCCATACGTGTCCGAGAGCGTTTTCGAGAAGGCTTTACTCCTGAGTTTACTCGTTATATAGAAGCTTTTGGTGAGAGAGTAGGCTTCGTGGTTGTTAAACCTTATATCGATGGAATGTTACTTGACCATCTCTATATTAAACCAGGTGCACAAGGTATGGGCATAGGTTCTGTAGTCCTTCGTCATATCTTCATGGAGGTGGATGTAATTGGCTTGTCATTGAAAGTAGGAGCTCTAAAAGAGAGTGCTTCAAATCGATTTTATACTCGTCATGGTTTTCAATTCGTGGAAAGTAGTGAATTTGATAACTACTATGTTCGTCATTATGGACAAAGCGGTTTGGGGTTGGATATTTGACCTACATCTATTTATCGTTTAGGAAGATAAATAATTTAGAACGAGCTGATGCAGAGCGAATTGATAAAGAAAAATTAGATGAAGTATGGCTCTTAGAGTGAAGACTATCTCGTAAAAAAGCTTATTAATTTACACAAGTTTGAATGAGTGGTTGAATTACAGTTTCTAAAAATTTTGATAAGTGTTTTATGCTAAAGTTAAATCATGTTAAATTTTTAAAATATAAGTATATGTTAAATATCGAAATTAAAATTTTAAGTAAAAATGAGCTTAAAGATTTCAGAACTATCAGATTATCAGCTTTAGAAAAAGCGCCAAAAATGTTTGGATCTACTTACACCGCAGAGGTGGAGAAACCCTTAATTTTTTTTGAAGCTTGTTTATCAAATTCAACCGTATTTGGTGTATATCATAAAGATGAAATTATAGGTTTAGCCACATTTACAAAACAAATTTCAGCAAAATCTTCTCATAAAGGATATTTAACAAGCGTGTTTATTGAGCCTCAATTTCAAAAGAAAGGCGTTGCTACTCGGCTACTTACTTCAGTTGTAGAATATAGTAAAAAGCATGTTGAACAAATTTTACTTTCTGTTGCAGATGATAACAAGGCAGCTGTTCATCTCTATAAAAAATTTGGTTTTGAAACTTATGGAATTGAAAAGAAAGCTTTGAAAGATAATGAAAAATATATTGATAATATTTTGATGAAACTATTTGTGTTGTAGTGTTTTACATCAAATTCTACATAATAGTTTATACCAATGACATAATGATACCTTGCCATAAACTCTAAAATTGGAATCAGGCCAAAAGCAAGATGACGATACCACATCTGTTCGTTGTACTATTTTTACCAGTCTAGACTATTTAAACTCGATAGGTACTACCATTGTTACTCAATAAAATTTTTAATCTATTCTATATAGGTACGGTTTGTTTTATTTCTAGTGGTTGTACTTCTAAAGTAGATTTAGAAAGTAGAATCTCAGAGCAATCTACAAATCAATTAAATAATGAAGTTGTATTAGTTACATATCAAAAAGCAACTAATGGTTCTAGGTTAACTTTTACTGCTGGTACTCTTAAACCCATAAACAATTGTATTTATCTTTCAAATAAAAAGGGGGATATCCCAATTGTTTTTCCAAATACATTTCAAGTGAAAAATAATTTCGTTTCGAATGGAGATATAAAATTTCAAATAGGTAAGGAAGTAAAACTTATTGGTCATGCTACTTCTGTAGAAAATGCATCTTCCATTTTAAAAATTCCTAGTAATGATTGTTTTAAAGAGAAAAAGATGATTTGGATTTTTGGTCAATGATTATTCGGTGCATTTTACAATGAGTGAAGAGCTTTGAATCATGCGAAGAGTAAAGCTCTTAGGTGAGGGCTTTATTGCGATTTAATGGTAAAGCCTCATAAGTATTAGTAAAGATTTCTTTCTTTAAGAAAGTTTTGAATTGGGTAATATAATCTACAAAAAAGGATTGTTATAAAAGAGAAGAATAACCAATCTAGTTTAAAAACCCCACCATTTGAAAAATTATAGGTCTGCATAGCTATTTGAATAATAAACAATATGCTGAAGAACATAATTCCTCGTTTGGTAATCTTAAGTTGATTAGGAGTCATGTTTTTTCCTATTTATGGGATATACCTATTTTTTAAATTATAACTAATAAAAATAAGAATAGCATTTGCGTATCGTGTATATAAAATTGAGTTTTAATAAAAAAAGCCCACCTAAGTGAGCAATGCTGGACATCATTTCTAGTTATTGACCATTCTCTTCAATGGTCAAATTCAGTATATCTTGTTTTATTTTGGATAAAAACGCAGCAAAACGGTTGGTTATATTCGATCCTAGTTTTAAACTAGCCTCATAATCTCTGTGGATCTTTGGTAAAGGTATAGTGATTTCCACTACACCTGATACTCACAATTTGAGTATCTGAAGATAACCACACTAAAAGTGTAGTCAATAAGGGTATGTTAATTGTGCGCACTCTTTCAACATAGGAACCAATATTCACCATCATCAACACTGACCTACTCAAGATTGGTTAGTGACAAGTATATCCAAGAGTAAATACACCCAAAATCTGCATTGTAATTTCCACAACATAGGTGTCATTCAACAATTGGGAAAATCACCATAGCTGGATTTTTAGCTGATTATATTCAGATTGGTCTAGAAATCTGAGTTTGTAAAAGTAGACCCATAGTAGACCAAAAATAGACCGCTAAATATTTCCAAATATTGCTTATTAAAGTTGAATTTATATAACCTATTGAATCTATTGGTTTAATGTTTTGTTTGTTAGTTCTTATTATTGCTTGATATTGTTAGATTCTATATAAGTTTTAGAGTTTGGAATTCGAATTTATTGCTCATGTTGCTATGCATTCCTACGATTGACTAATTAAAGCTCGTTTGTAAGAAGATCAACTCTTGGTATGATCAATTTAGTTGTCGGCTTATTCAACAGAAGATTATGTTGAATAAGCCGTTTAAATAACTTTGTACAACAAAGCATCTTAAATTCTAAAAAGTAGGTGGCATATACGTTAAAGTACGACCAAGAATCCACAATAAGAATAAAACCAAGGGTAAATGGAAGACAAGCTGAGTAACTGTAAATCCAATAACATCTTTGGCTTTTAACTTTAAAATTCCCAGCATGGGTAACATAAAGAAAGGATTAATTAAATTGGGTAAAGCTTCTGCTGCATTATAAATCTGAACAGACCAGCCTAAATGTACTTTTAAATCGTGTGCAGCCTGCATGACATAAGGTGCTTCAATAATCCACTTACCACCCCCAGATGGAATGAAAAAGCCTAAAATAGCCGAATATAACCCCATAACAATTGTGAAAGTTTCTTTGGATGCAATCGATACAAAAAATTCAGCAATATAATGAGATAGAGATAAATCCTGTGCATTCATTGCACTTGTCATGATAAAAGCAATACTTCCATAGAGTGGAAATTGAATCAGTACGCCAGAAACCGCAGGGACAGCTTTAGAAACTGCATTTAAAAAATTTCGAGGAGTTCCGTGTAAAGCAATACCGAGCATTAAGAAGATAAAGTTGTAAGTGTTTAAACTGGAAATCGCAATAATAGGATTACTTTTTGTAAATTCATTAAACATCCAGATTAGGCCTAAAACCACAATTAAAATGCTAAGAATAGGGGAGTTTTCCAGCCAATCACCTGGGCGTTTTTTGCTTTGAACTTCGGTCTTTTCATCTTCAAAATGAATATCAAATTCATCAATGGTTTTTATACTATTGCCTTTAGGTGCAGACCAGAATGCAATGGCAATTGACACGATAATCAATACGGCAGTCATAATCATAGACTGTGGTAAAAAGATCGTTTCAGTAAAAGGAATAATACCGGTTAAGTTATAAAGTGGTTCTGGTAAGCTCGCTTTATTTGCCTGTAACTGAGCAGCGGAAGAACTAATACCCAGTGCCCAAGTTGCTCCCATACCAATAATAGCGGCTGCGGCAGCTGCACGATAATCCATATTCAGCTCTTTACGCTTGGATAGTGCAATTACCAAAAGGGCAGTTAAAACTGTACTCATGGCCCAGTTAATCAGTGAAATCAACAGACTAACAGTTGCTACAAAAACAATAGCATTTCTTCCAGATGTTGGAATCTGAGCCATTTTTTGAATCAGCATTTCGACGGGTTTGGATACTGAAACCACATAACCAACGACAATCAACATACACATTTGCATCGTAAATGGAATCAAACTCCAGAAACCATTGCCAAATGAAATTGCGACCTCCTGAACAGGTGCTCCTATTCCAATCGCAGCTATGGCGACAATGATGACGCCTAACAGGGCAAAGATATAGGAATCAGGAAACCATTTTTCTGACCAATCACTGACTTTTATTGCAAATTTTTGTAATATATTCTGAGTGTTATCCATATTTAAATATCCTATTTATTCGATTATGAAACCAGCACATCCATGTTGAAAATATTGATTTTCGGGCGATAACGATCAACATCAGCAAGTTTGAATATTTGTATAAAAGACTCTCGAATGAGCTTTAGGTATATGCGCTGTTGAATTTTTTTTCTAAACTCACATTCCATGCAAGTTCACTCAATTTGATTCCTTTTTGGGTTGCTCAGTCAAAATTATCAACTGTCCTTTTATTAAGTTATTAACATTGAATTGGCTTTTTTATAAGTTTAAAGTTTTAAACGTACAATAAGAAAAACTCATTAATCAAAAGAGTATGTCAATCTGCATTTGCAGCGTGAAATAAAAGATGGCAATTGAATATCCGCTCTATATTTCATAACTTCAACACTCGACGAAACCCGTTCATTCCAAAATTATTTTTTTGTAATTGTTTAAATAAGCAGCATAGCTATATGATGTTTTCGTGTTTTTTATCTTTGAACTACCTTACTAACAGCCAATTGAGTGTAGGAATTTTTATTAAGTGCTGAGTAAAAAGGATGTATCGAAGAAGATTTTATAAAATAATAAAATTAAATATTAACAATAACTTATTTGTTTTGAATAGCAAATTTTTAATAAGATCAATGTAATTAAATGAGGCTATTAAAACCAACAAAAGTTTTTATTAAGTTTTTATTAAAATAATATGTAATATATCTTTACTATGGCCGCCATCTTTTGTATTCTTTTTATTGCAAATGATAATTCTTATCATTCATATTTAGATGTTTTATTTGTTTTCAATTGTTTATGTCGTCCATCTACTGGAATTCTATTTATGAGTAAGTTTAACCTTCGTCCTATTTCAATCGCACTTTTAGGAATTACAACAACTTCAGTCTTTGCAAATAGCAAGGTAGAATCCGATGCTACACAACAACTTTCAACAATTGTTGTCTCTGCGGCAGGTTATGAGCAAAAACTAAAAGATGCGCCGGCAAGTATTACTGTGATCACAGCACAAGATCTAAAAGATAAACGTATAAACTCAATTGCAGATGCTTTAGTTGATGTTGAGGGGGTTGATATTAGCCCAGGCGCTGGGAAAACTGGCGGTTTAAATATACGTATCCGTGGGATGGATTCTGAGTATTCCCTTGTTTTGATAGATGGTCGTCGTCAGAACAGTACTGGGGATATCGCACCAAATGGTTTTGGGGAGTCAAATAATAGTTTTATTCCTCCAGTTTCAGCAATTGAACGAATCGAAGTGATTCGAGGACCTGCTTCTACATTGTACGGTTCTGATGCTATTGGTGGTGTTGTCAATATTATTACAAAGAAAGTTTCAAATGAATGGACAGGCTCCATCACATTAGAAGGGACTTTACTTCCAAACAGTTCAGATTTTGGTAATCAACGTGCTGCAGATGGGTTTATTACTGGCCCAATTATTCAGGATTTATTGGGAGTGCAGCTTCGCGCACGAAAGGCTCAACGGAGTCAATCTAATGTGGGATATCTTGATGTAAATGATAATTCAGTAGAGCTAAACAGGGGTGATAATCCAACCAAATCAGATTTAGAAACAATTGGTGCTCGTTTAACATTTACCCCAACAAAGCAACATGACCTCTCGTTAGAATATGAAAAAACTGAACAATGGTATGACAACACTAAGAGTCAACTTGGTACCCTTGGTGCAAATGGTGGTTATGATAAAACAAAAGAGTTTAATCGAGATCGGCTAGTGCTTGCACATACATGGCGCAATAAAATTGGGATATTGGAATCAAGTATAAGTAATACTCAAACTGAAACGATTGGTCGCCTTATTCCAGCACGTGCTCAAGCAGGTTCAAGTGTGATTACCCCACGTCTTTTAGAAAGTGAGGATATGATTTTTGATACTAAATTGGCCACTCAATATTTTAAAGGACACAATATTACCCTTGGTGGGCAATGGTGGGATGCAAGTATTAAAGACGGATTAAGGGTAAATAAGGAGGTGTCGTTTCAGCAATTGGGTCTTTTTGCTGAAGATACGTGGGCACTTACTCCTGATCTAGCTTTGACCATGGGTTTACGTTTTGACAACCATGATACATTTGGTAGTTTTTGGACACCTAGAGCATATTTAGTTTGGAATGCAAATGACAATTGGACGTTTAAAGGTGGTTATAGCGAGGGCTTTAAAGCGCCACGCTTAGAGCGCCTGACCAATGGAATTTATAATGTTGGTGGACAGGGGCGGACTCCTCTTTTTGGTAGTCCAAATTTAAAACCTGAAACAAGTAATAACTTTGAGCTGGGTACTTATTTTAATAACAGTTCTAATTTTGATGCTAATATCACAGCATTTTTCAGTCAGATTAAAGATAAAATAGTCAATGGACCAGTGGAAAGAACCTGTGATGCTAAGGATGCTAAGGTAAAAGTTGATTGTGAAAAATTCATGGCTAGTCTTGGTACACCATGGTTAATGCAAGCTGGAGATACTGACAAACGCGCTTGGAATGTTACTCGTCCGATCAATGCTCGAGAAGCAGAAATCTATGGTATTGAAACTGGCTTAAATTGGGAGTTTGTACCGACTTGGAAATTTGGTTTGAACTATACATGGACAGTGGCAGAAATTAAGGACAAAAAGAATGACAATCCGCCTTTAAATGATACGCCTAAACATATTGTTAATGCATCATTAAAATGGCAAGCGGATGATAAAATTCAATTATGGGCGCGAGGCGAATACCGGAGTGAACGTGCGCGTTTCACACCAGACTACTATAATAGTCTACCTGTAGTTAACCAAGAAGTTTATGATGCATTAGGTGATTTTAAAGCATATGGTTTGATGCATATGGGATCAAATTTTAATGTCAATAATCAGTGGGATATTGCTGTTGGTTTATATAATATTTTTGATAAAAACTTTGTTGATTATCAGAAAGTAGGCGCAGACTATTATAATCGGTATAAAAATACTCAAGAGGGACGCCGTGTTCAATTGAGCACAACGTTTAAATTCTAATAAAACCCTTCTTCGATTAGCACTATAAAAGCCCTATTTGTATAGGGCTTTTATATATAAAATCATAAGAGACTCAAGGGAATATTCAATATTCCCTTGAGTTGATTATTTTGGTTCAGGTGGTGTCATCCCAAACTGTAAATAGGCTTGGTTGGTTGCAATACGTCCACGAGCGGTACGCATAGCATAACCTTGCTGAATCAAATAGGGTTCAATCACATCTTCTAGCGTGCCTGAATCTTCAGCCATTGCTGCAGCTAGAGCTTCAACACCAGCAGGGCCGCCATCAAAACGTTCTAATAACATCGATAAATAACGACGGTCTAACGTATCTAAACCATCTTTATCAACATTTAACATATCTAATGCACGTTGTGCCATGTGTTGAGTGACTTCACCCGTGCCTTTAACTTGTGCATAGTCACGGACACGACGTAACAAACGGTTAGCAATACGGGGAGTACCACGTGCACGACGAGCAATTTCTTTTGCACCATCTGCTGTTGTGGGAACATTCATCAATAAGGCTGAACGCGCCACAATATGGGTCAAATCTTCAACTGAATAAAATTCTAAACGTTGCACAATTCCAAAGCGATCACGCAAAGGTGAGGTGAGTAGACCTGCACGTGTTGTCGCAGCAACCAAGGTAAATGGTGGTAAGTCTAATTTTATCGAACGTGCACCAGGGCCTTCACCAATCATGATGTCGAGTTGGTAATCTTCCATCGCAGGATAAAGAATTTCTTCAATCACTGGAGAGAGGCGATGAATTTCATCGATAAATAGCACATCACCTTCTTCTAGATTGGTCAGCATTGCCGCCAAATCACCTGCACGTTCCAGTACTGGACCAGAGGTAGATTTAAGATTTCCCCCCATTTCACGGGCAATAATATTGGCCAATGTGGTTTTACCTAAACCGGGTGGGCCAAAGATCAAGGTATGATCAAGTGCTTCACCACGACCACGAGCAGCACCAATGAAAATTTCCATTTGCTCTCGTACAACAGGTTGGCCTATATAGTCATCCAAAGAGGTTGGACGAATGGCACGATCAAAATGATCTTCGGGTTTTTCAGCCCCACTGATTAAACGGTCTTGCATGAGTGTCTTAATCTGTCTTATTTATTCATGGATTTAAGTGCAGCACGGATAATGTCGCTTGCTTCAGTATAGTCTGCTTTCACGGCATTAATCAGTTTTTGTGCTTCCAAAGGTTTATAACCTAAAGATTGCAATGCCGCTTCAGCTTCTGCAACAGCAGAATTACCCGTAAATTGTATTTGAGTTGAAGTCGAATTACTCGGTGTGGTACCTGTAGCAAAGGCTTTAAAGCGATCACGAAGTTCAATCATTAAACGTTCGGCTGTTTTTGCACCAACGCCAGGGACTTTAACTAAAGTTTTGACATCACCATTCTCAACAGTATGTACCAACATTTCGACACTGAGTGTAGATAGAATACCTAAAGCCATTTTAGGACCGACACCATTCACTTTTAGCAGTGTACGAAAGATGGTTTTTTCTTGGGCGTTAGAGAAGCCATAAAGTAATTGAGCATCTTCACGGACGGCTAAATGTGTCCATAAGGTAACTTTTTGACCTTTTTGTAATTGGCAAAATGTTGAGAGTGGCGTGTCGATCTCATAACCCACGCCATTTACATTTAAAAGTACGGTAGGTGCTTCTAAAGCTAAGACTTCACCAATAAGACATCCGATCATTGAGTTTGTTCACTTATTTGTTAATGGTTGAATAGTAGATGCCATTTGCTCTAAACGCAAAATTGCTTTAAGAATTTCTTTGCGATTTCGGGCAGATTTTATCCAAGCAGGTAAACGATTAAAATAGGTTTTATTGGTATTTAAATAAGTTCTTTGTCTAAGGTTTGCAGAAATATAATCTTTTAAACAGTTAATATGTTCTTGATTATAGGCGAAAACAAGTCCATTTCTTGTTGCTACACATAGTGTTAGGCAATAACCAAAATAAGGATCTGTATTGAAGCCGCGATTAAATTGTTTGCGTATATCAAATTGGTTAGGATAGATCCGTTTGGAAATTGGGCAAAAGTTGCAATTCAATTCAATAAATTGAGGAACAAAACTCTTTTTTGCATAGTATTGATGAAACTGAAATTTTCCACGTTTACAACGACAAGTTTCTTCAATATCTAAATAAACTCCAGAGAAATAGCCTAAGTTATTTTCCTGTTTGGCTTTTTGGTCAAATGATTTACAACAATTTTGGCAACTAAAAAAGGGTTGCTCGAAATCAATATCATCAATTTTTTTCGTATAGACGGTGGCATTTTTTAAACAAAATGGACATTCTACTAAAATAGGTTGCCGAGAAAATCTATTCAATGTGATTCCATCATCTACAAACCGTTTCATCAAAAGAATCCTACTTTATTACCTTGGAGTTCTTGCGCTAAGTTATAGGCTTGATGGTCTGAAAATTTACTCACAATATCTAAGACTTGCATAATATTGTCATAGTGATGATCACTAAAGCGTGCACCAAAGCGTTCTAAAATAGACAGTAAACGACCATCTTTAAAACTTAATGTTTTATTCGGTGTCGTAAGGGGAATAAAGGCATCTAAAATATGCTGTAAACTCTGATGGGCAATAATTTCCAAACCTGATTTTTGCGGGTGTTCAAATATTTTTTCACGGGCAAGGTTTTTTGCTCGATCAATCCCAATCTCAATATCCTCAGCACAGTATTGCAGTAACGAACCTTTTAGCTGTCCTGACAAAATTTGATAATGTTGTTTTGCGAAAGCAGTGGTTACTTCATCTACCAGCCGTTTCATGACACGACCGCGTAAGGCTGCAATTTTTTGTTGCCAAGTCATATACGGCATACTAAGTTCAGCGGGAACGCCATAATCTCCTAACAAATCAAGAAAAATAGGTTCAACTTCTTCATAGCTGAGCATATTGAGAATAATACCGTCTTCTAAATCAATTAATGCATAACAAATGTCATCAGCAGCTTCTAGTAAATACGTCAGCGGATGACGACACCAATGATACTCACCCAATTGAATTAAACCGAGTTGATCTGCAATCTGTTTAAGAATTTCTTTTTCAGCTTGATAACAGCCAAATTTAGCCCGTTTGCTTGCAGGAGTATTCCCTTGAGATTCGATGGTCTTAGAGAGCCAAGGATACTTTAAGTAAGCTCCTAACGTTGCGTAAGTAAGACGCATCCCTCCATCATGAGGATGATAGTCAATTTTAGTAAGCAGTCTTAAACCTTGGGCATTACCTTCGAACTGTCGTACATCTGCTTGTTGTTCAGGGCTCAGATCTTGTAAAAAATTTGTATGTGCAGCGTCATCAAACCATTCACGAATCGCATATTCACCAGCATGTCCAAAGGGTGGGTTACCGATATCATGTGCTAAACATGCAGCTTGAATAATTGCCCCTACATCCGCTGGGGAGATCCAAACGGGGAGTTCATTTTTGATTTTTTCAGCAGCGAGCATTCCCAAAGAACGGCCAATACATGACACCTCTAAAGAGTGCGTGAGCCGTGTATGAATACCATCATGTTGGGTCAGTGGATGAACTTGAGTTTTACGATTGAGTTGTCTAAAACTTTGCGAAAATATAATGCGGTCATAATCTTTATGAAATGGACTTCGTGCCTGTTCTGTACTTTGCTTTTTACTACCTAAACGAACTGTTGAAAGGAGTTCTAACCAACGCATTTGAGTCATTTATCATTATTCATTCTTTCGTTAATCGTATGATGCCAAATTTATTGAAAATGTACTAGGGGCGGGCGACATAAGTTGTCTTGGTCGGTTTATATTTGAGAAATATTTTCCCAGTATTTTTCACTCTTATATTTAAAATAATTCATAATGAAGTTATAAAAATTGGCCTCAACACTAAACCAATCATCTCTCGCTGTAATTGGATTCACGACAACAACAGAGCCATAATCAGGTTTTTCAGAATCAAGGCGAATTAAAAGCTGTTCACCGTGACCTAAAAATTATCCAATAATACAATCGCCTGTTAATTTTTGATCTTTTCTATCCACTAAACATTGAGCAGTAAATTTTTGAATGGCCAGTAAACCAATTTATAATCTAGATAGTCCAAACACTAGGAAAATTTCAAAGATTAAAGTTAATATGTTTATCCCTATAAACAGTTAAAATGAATAAACATTATCCTTATATCATTTAAGAAAAAGAGTAAAGCATGAATAAAAATTTCTTCTTATTAATTATGACTATTTTATTCACAGCGTGTAGCCCAACTGATAAAAATCTATCCAATCAAAACAAAGAAATCGAAACTCAGAAAAAGATTGAAGTGAGCAAAGCTGAAATCGAAGAAAGCATTCCTGCCAAGCCTGAAGCAGTAGATCAAGCTTTAGCGACTTTTGCCTTTCAAGAAACGCCAGATGGTCATCTGACAAATAATTGTATTTGGACAGATGATCCAAATGCGCAAAATAAACAGTATTGGAGCATCTTACCAAGCAGTATGTTGAATGGAAAAGCTAAATTTACAATAGAGGATCTTACGCCTAGCAAGGTGAAAATTGGGCAACCAATTAAAAACTGCAATGAAGCTTATAAAAATGACACGGCAAACTATGCGTATGCGATCAATAAAAGTGGTGATTTGGTCAATGCGGTTGCTCTCAAACTCGATCGAATGACTCAAAATGCGGATCATACGTATACAATTGATCTGAATAAAAACTCGCATCCTGAAAAAATCTATGTGTGCTATAACATGGAAAGTTTAGATGTATTTTTCATTGACTCTGCATCTCAAAACCCAAATTTAGAACATATCAATGTCCGATTATCCTATGATATTGATGGTGAAATCGATCCCGAGATTTCTTGTGGAAAAGTCTTTTATCAAAAAAGCGGAATCATTGCGAAAGAAGATCCTAAAACGGGTGAGTTTCATTATACAGCTCAATAATTCAATTGTTACGAATCATGTTTAAAGACGAAAGTCAAAGTAAATCGGATATTTAAAACCAAGATTTCAGCGTTTTTTAAGTGGGATATGACTAGCTGAAATCTTGCTTTCACAGTAGAATATGCGCTCTCTTCAAGTCACATTGAGGTAGGTTGCCAAAACCTGCCCGTGGAGCCAAAAACAGCATGTTTATCGTTGCCGGTGCACCTGCACACTCTTCTTTTAAGCAAACACAACTATTAACACGCCTTGCGTCGATCAGTTCTGTTCAATCAATAGAAAGCCAATGGGTTTACCTTTTCGACCAAACGCTCAACGAGCAACAACAGCAATCTGCTTTACAGCTTTTAAACGATGGCGCATCGTTTGAAGTTCGTCAGGCTGCAAGTGACGAAGTCCAGATTTTAGTCACGCCACGTGTCGGTACAATTTCACCGTGGTCATCTAAGGCAACCGATATTTTTGCCAACTGTAATACACCTGTACACCGCCTAGAACGCGGTGTTTTGTTTACTTTAAAGGGGATTTCTGAAATCTCTGATGCAGTAAAACAAATTTTACATGACCGTATGACAGAAAGCGTTTTCAATAAAATTGATGACGCAGCAGCTTTATTCTCTGAAACTGAGCCTAAGCCTTTAAACTCAATTGATATTTTGGGGCAAGGTAAAGATGCACTGGTTAAAGCAAACTCTGAGTTTGGCTTTGCCTTGTCAGATGAAGAAATTGACTATTTAACCGCAGCATTTAATAAGATGGGGCGTAACCCACACGACATCGAGTTGATGATGTTTGCTCAAGCAAACTCAGAACATTGTCGTCATAAAATCTTTGGTTCAGAGTGGACAATTGATGGTGAAAAACAACCATTATCATTGTTCCAAATGATTAAAAACACTTATAAAGAATCACCTACAGATGTTTTGTCAGCATATAAAGATAATGCTTCTGTAATTGTTGGTTTTGACACACAGCGTTTCTATCCGAAAAAAGATGAAGCCACGGGTCACCATATTTATAAATACAAGAGCCAAGCTGCCCACATTCTTATGAAAGTGGAAACCCATAACCATCCAACCGCAATTGCTCCATTTGCAGGTGCTGCGACAGGTTCTGGTGGTGAAATTCGTGATGAAGGTGCAACAGGCCGTGGTGGTAAACCAAAAGCAGGTTTAACGGGTTTTACGGTTTCTAACCTTAATATTCCAGGTTTTGAACAGCCTTGGGAAGAAAACTACGGTAAACCATCTCGTATGGCATCACCACTTCAGATCATGATTGATGGTCCTTTAGGTGGTGCAGCATTTAACAACGAGTTTGGTCGTCCTGCGTTAAATGGTTACTTCCGTACTTTTGAGCAAAATGTTAATGGTGAAGTAAAAGGTTTCCATAAACCGATTATGATTGCGGGTGGTTACGGGAATATCCGTCCTGACCATGTTGAAAAAGATGCAATTCAGCCAGGTGATTTACTGATTGTATTGGGTGGTCCTGCGATGCTCATTGGTTTGGGCGGTGGTGCAGCTTCTTCTGTAGATAGCGGTAAATTGGGTGAAAACCTAGATTTTGCTTCTGTACAACGTGAAAACCCAGAAATGGAGCGTCGTTGTCAGGAAGTGATTGATGCATGTTGGAGAATGGAAGACTTTAACCCGATCGTATCTGTACATGATGTGGGGGCGGGTGGTGTTTCCAATGCAATGCCTGAACTTGTGAATGATCACGAATTGGGTGCAACTCTTGATCTTCGTAAAATCCCATCGCTTGAACCTGGCATGTCGCCAATGGAAATCTGGTCAAATGAAGCGCAAGAACGTTATGTACTTGCCATCAAACCAGAATCATTAGAGTTATTTGAATCGATTTGTGCACGTGAACGTTGCCCATTTGCTGTATTGGGTGAAGCGACTGAAGCACGTCAATTGACTGTAAACGATCCATTGTTTGAAAACAAAGCAGTGGATATGCCAATGCAAGTCATGCTTGGTGGTACGCCACGTATGAGTCGTACATACGAAACGATTCAACGTAAAGGTGATGAGTTTGATGCATCTAAAGTTGATTTAAAAGATGCGATCTTCCGTGTATTGAAAAACCCGACAGTGGCTTCAAAATCATTCCTAATCACCATTGGTGACCGTTCAATCACGGGTATGGTATCGCGTGATCAGATGGTGGGCCGCTGGCAAGTGCCAGTTGCGGATGCTGCGGTAACCACAACAAGCTTACAAGGCTATACCGGTGAAGCAATGGCAATGGGTGAGCGTCCTCCTGTTGCATTGTTAAATCCTGCTGCTTCGGCACGTTTGGCCGTGGCTGAGTCCATCACCAATATCATGTGTGCCAATATTGAACAGATCAGTGATATTAAACTGTCTGCTAACTGGATGGCGGCCGCAGGTCAAAAAGGTGAAGATCAAGCATTATTCGAAGGTGTAAAAGCCATCGGTATGGAAATGTGTCCAGCATTGGGTATTGCAATTCCAGTGGGTAAAGACTCATTGTCAATGCGTACAACTTGGAATGACGAAGGCGAAGATAAATCTGTGACTTCACCAATGTCTGGTGTCATCACTGCATTTGCACCTGTGTTGGATGTTCGTAAAACATTGACACCTGAATTGAAAAATGAAGATTCAGTTCTGGTACGTATTGATTTATCTAAAGGTCAGTTCCGTTTAGGCGGTTCGATCCTTGCACAAGTGTATAAGGCAATTGGTTCTGTTACACCTGATGTTGATAACTTTGATGAGTTCAAAGCGTTCTTTGCATTGGTTCAAGATTGGAATAATCGCGGTTTGATCATGGCGTATCATGACATCGGTGATGGTGGCTTATTGGCAACTGTTGCTGAAATGATGTTTGCTTCACGCTTAGGTGTAGCACTTGAAGATCAATCTACTGAAAGCTTATTTGCCGAAGAAATTGGTGCAGTATTGCAAATTTCTAAAGCAGACTGGGCAAGTTTGACAGATGAAGTTGCAACTTCAAGTTTAAAAGAAGCGATTCGCGTTGTTGGTACTGTCAATGATTCTGATAAATTGTCAGTGAACGGTTTGGTACTTGATCGTGCTGAATTGCAACAAGCTTGGACTGAAGTGTCTCATCAAATTCAACGTTTACGTGATAACGTAGAAACCGCTGATTCAGAATTTGCATTAATTGGTGATAAAAACCATAAAGGTATAATTGCATTACCAACTTTTGATTTAAATGAGCCTGTTGAAGCACCATATATCAATGAACGCCGTCCAAACATGATGATTTTACGTGAACAAGGCGTGAATGGTCATGTTGAAATGGCTGCGGCATTCGATAAAGTTGGTTTTAATACTGTTGATGTTCACATGAGTGATTTACTTTCAGGTCGTGTAGATTTAGATGACTTTGAAGGGCTGGTTGCTTGTGGTGGTTTCTCTTATGGCGATGTTTTAGGTGCTGGTGGTGGTTGGGCCAAGTCTGTACTGTTTAATCCTAAACTTCGTGATCAATTTGAGAAATTCTTTAACCGTGACAATACTTTCTCTGTGGGTATTTGTAATGGTTGTCAAATGTTGGCTCAGCTTGCACCACTTATTCCAGGTGCAGACAACTGGCCACGTTTCCGCCGTAATACTTCAGAAGTATTTGAAGCACGTGTTGTGAATGTGAAAGTTGAGAAATCTCCATCGATTCTTCTAGAAGGTATGGAAGGCTCTATTTTACCAATCGCTGTTGCACATGGTGAAGGTCGTGCAGAAACTTCTGCTGAAAACTTTGCTGCGTTAAATGCGGGTAATCAAGTAATTTTACGTTATGTAGACAGCTTGGGTAATGCAACTCAACAATACCCATTGAACCCGAATGGCTCTCCTGAGGCGATTTCTGGGGTGACCTCAAAAGATGGTCGTGCAACGATTATGATGCCGCATCCTGAACGTAATTTCCGTGCAATTCAACATTCTTGGAAACCTGAAGAGTGGACAGAAGATGGTGCATGGTTACGTATGTTCCGTAATGCACGTAAGTTTATTGGTTAATTAGATCTAGACCAATGAATTGTAAAAGCCCCGTAAGGGGCTTTTTTGTTTTTAAACTGATCAATATTTCTATCGCCTACACTCAAAGGTAAGATTTATGCTGCCACGGGATAGTGGCACTATGTATGATTAAATAATGGAACATCAAAATGAGTTGATTTATATCAAGTTAATTATATAGATAAGTATAAGATAATTTTAGTTACAGTTTTAACTTTGGTTTATTTCTTGCATGTTATACATTGTCTATTAAAAGACCGATGTTTTGCCCCAAAAATGTTCCATGATGTAGCAAGAATGAGGTGATAAAATGATAAGAACAGTCAATTATTCAACAGCAGATAAGGTCATCCTTCGCCAAAAAGGCTGGAAATGGTTTAGTGTTATTTTAGTTGTACAAATGCTGATTATTCTCAGTGCATATTTAATTGCATAGCTAAAGAAGCGAGTACATTCTCTGATTGATAATTTTAGATGCTAATAACAAAAGCCACTTTATTGTGGTTTTTGTTTATTAAAGATCTTTCATGAATCAAAAAATGATCACTTGAGGTGAATTATATTGGTATTGAAAGTTCCTTCTCCCTATGGGAGAAGGCTAGGATGAGGGTGCTTTTATGTTGATTTATGGTTTTAAAAAGGACTTATGAAAGAAGTCTATTATGAATTTTTATAATTTTTTTTCATAAAAATAAATGACCTAATCGTGACTTTAGAGTCCTTACAAAACTTATTGCTTTCGCAAACGACTGCTGGAAAATAACCTATGAAACAGTTTCAGAATATAAATAAAATAAGTTTACTAATAGTCGGTTTGATTTTTACACAATTGGTAAATGCTCAGAATATTCAGATAGACACGCTTATCGATACTAAAGCGATCAATTGTTATGCACTTTTTCAACATCCTGAAAGTAAAATAGCTGTACTTTTACAAGATTTTAGCCGTGATGGGCAGAAAAATGTAAAGCTGAATAAATCTAAACAGACGATGATTGTTGGTAATAATACATATTATGGTGTGCAAGGTTATCGCTATTATAAAACTGCACATACTGAACAGGATGACTTAGCAGTAGATAGTAATGTTTTTGGATCACAACTGATCAAAATTGCATTACAAAAATATAAATCGGGTAAAACTCAATCCAATGGTTACTATTTTGTATTTAAGGGTACACCGACAACGGTGCTCTATCATTTACGTAAGGTTGTGGGTGATGATTGGAATATTGAGAACGCTTTAGATGAAACACCACAAGGAAACTCAAAGTTGAGCTGTGGCTATACAAGGTAAATGAATGAATAGATTTATATTTCTAATACCAATACTGTTTTCACTTAGCGCATGTTATCCATATATAGAAAAAACCATACCTGAAATTGAAGTAACTGTAAAAGATTCTGAAGGGAAAATGGTGGATCTTGCTTATGTCGTTTTAACGACGACAGTTAAAGAGGGTAAAACGATCAAAAACTACAAGACTCAATATACTAAAAATGGCAAAGCGTATTTTGATATCAATAGATCTTTTGCACTGAATATGGGGTTGGATAGAAAGTATACATGGTTGCTCTGTGTATCTAAACAAGGCTATAAAAAGCAATATTACAGTATTTCAGATAAAAGTATTTTTGATATACATTTAGAAAGATTGGAAGATCCAAAAGTGAATCAAAAATGCCAGAACAATACACTTAGAATAAGGTGACTATAATTTCCCACATGTCAAAATTAATTTAGAAAAATCAAAAAATTTTTAAATAGATGAGTTTATGAAAAGAAGCATATTTCTAGTACCAATCCTGATTTCTTTAAGTAGTTGTTATCCGATATATAAAAACACAGAAGCCTCAAGTGACTGTGACTGTTGTAAATGAGCAGGGAGTAGCAATTGCTGATGTAAAAGTCGTGTTAGTAACGGCAGTACATCCTGCAAAAATAGATGACCAGTATGATGAAAAGTTCACAAACAAATTGGGGATAGTGAATTTTGAAAAACAGGCCCAATGGAAAGTTGAGAGCTTAATGATTCATGGGGTACAAGTGTACGATTGGAATTTATGCCTTGCAAAAGATGGCTATATCACACAAGAATTTGTCGATGTCGGTAAAAAAGCGCAGATTAAAATCATTTTAAAGAAAGGTAAAACGCCATTAAAACAGTACCCTTATCAATGCTAGAAGGTTAATTATTCTGCATATCATATATTCAATCTTTTGAGCGATTGGTGGAATTGAATGCAGTCTAAAAGGGAGGTGATCTTAGTCAAGCATGTACAAAAAAACCACCCGAAGGTGGTTTTTCTGATCTTAAAAATTAATGTGTGGCATCAAAATTATAAGATTTTTGTTTTTCAGTATCGAATTTGCCTTCCCATTTACTAATCACGAGAACAGCAAGTGCGTTACCAATCACATTCAATACAGTACGGGCCATATCTAAAATACGGTCAATACCCGCAATAAATGCTAAGCCTTCTAGTGGGATCCCCACGCTGCCTAAAGTTGCCAATAGGACTACGAAAGACACACCAGGAACACCTGCGATACCCTTAGAGGTAATCATCAGGGTCAAGACCAAAACAAGCTGTTGAGTGATGGTTAAATCAATACCGTAAAGTTGCGCAATAAATATGGCAGCAATACTTTGATAGAGTGTTGAACCATCTAAGTTAAATGAATAACCGATAGGAACAACAAAACTGGTAATTGATTTAGGTGCACCATAAGCTTCCATTTTTTCCATCATACGTGGTAAAACGGTTTCAGAGCTTGCAGTGGAGTAGGCCAGAATAAGTTCATCTTTTAAGATTTTGATAATTGTCCAGATACTGAAACCACAGAATCTAGCCACAAAACCAAGCACAATAAAGATAAAGAACAGAATTGCCCCATAAACTAAAACTGCTAGTTTAATTAACGGTAATAATGAACTAAAACCAAAGTTTGCAACAGTCGCTGCAATCAAGCCGAATACACCAAACGGTGCAAACATCATGATCATGTGCGTTACTTTGAACATTGTTTCAGAAACAGCTTTTAACACGTCAATTAACGGTTGCTTGGTTTCTTTAGACAATGAACCTAGACCAATACCGAAAATGACTGCAAAGAAAATAATCGGCAACATGTGCCCATCACCCATTGCAGCAAAAATATTCGGTGGGATAAGTGAAAGAACTGTATTCACTAAGCCATGAGCTTCATGGCTGACTTCCTGTGTCGTTTCTTTATATTGCGAAATATCAGAGGTTGTCAGTGTAGACATATCAATGCCTGCACCAGGTTGGAATACATTGGCAGCAACTAAGCCTACAATAATTGCAACTGTCGTAATAATCTCAAAATAAACAATGGTTTTAAAACCAAGTTTACCGACACTTTTACTGTCACCCGCATTGGCAATTCCTAAAATCAGCATGGAAAGCACAAGTGGAATTACAATCATTTTGATCAGATTGATGAAAATCTTACCCAATGGTTGTAAAAAGTTTGCAATGATGTCACCGCGAATTTCAGGTGCGTTGTGCAAAAAAGCACCAACAAGAATACCTAAGAAGAGCGCAATAACAATTTGCCAAGCGAGGCTAATTTTCATTTTCTTCATACTGAGCCCTTAAAATTCAGATTTTGGCGAAAAGGAAAACTCTATCAAAAAAACACAAAAGAAATCCCGCTAAAGCATGTGGGTGCCTTAGGGTGGGAGATTCTGAGTATTCAGAGTATTTCGAAAATGGCCTATTCTGACGCTATTTGCGTCAGCAGTACTAACTTTTTTATCAAAAATGCGTTCAAATGATTAAAAATAGTTCAGTTTGATTAAAATATTCGATTTTATTGTTAATTTTAATTCATTATATAAATTAAATTTCACACAATTATTCTTATTTTTTATGTGTTTTGGTCAGGCGTATATATGCCCATATCATCAAAACTCCTGTTAAGCACACGAGATAAATTAACTTAGGAATAACCACCTGAATCGGTACACCCATTTGATTTAACTGAATAAATAAGTTAATTCCTTGAGTAGACGGGAAGAGGTGAGCAAAATACTGCATCCAAGTCGGCATTGCTTGCAGGGGCCAAGCTGCACCTGAGAGTAAAAATAATGGAATTGAGGTGAAAACGATCAGATGTCCAGCACGTTCTGAAATATCTAGATAGCTGGCTAAAAGCATTGCCATTGTAATCACGCAACTAATAAAAATCGGAACAGAAAACAGCATGCCCCAGAAATTGCCACCTCTTGGGTAGTCATTGATCCAGTAAGTGAAACCAAATAGATAATAGCAGCCGAGGCAGCCAATCGTGAGTGCTGCTAGATAGATTCCAAAAAATTCAGCGGTTGTGGCTCGCCATCGTTGCTCACGATACCCAGCAATCAACATGCACAAGCCCAGAACAATAGTCTGATGGATAATCAGCGGTGCAATTGCAGGAAAGATATAACTGCCATATCCTGAAAGTGTGTTAAACAACGGAATTTGATGGATCGGAAGCGCGACTTGGAAATGTGAAATTTTGCCAAACCTTTCGGCTTGTTCTGCAACCGCATTTTCAATTGCAGTGGCTAAGCCTAAACCAATCTGTTTGGTTTTAAGAAAATAAGCACTGCTTAAATATAAACCAATACCACCAGCCTCACCTCGAACCACACTATTGGATAGGTTCTCAGGTAATAATAAAATACCATCGGCTTTCTGCTCTTGAACCATACGTTTTGCTTGTTCAAAATTTCCAGTAATTTCAGTAACTTTTACATTGGGACTTTTGGCAACTTCAGTAATGATGGTATTGCTCAGATAGCTTTGTTCTTCATCTACAATAATAATCGGTAAGCTTTCAGCCGTTTGCGCTTTATAGGCTGTGGGATAAAAAATGCTATAAAAAAATACTGAAAGCACCATGGTGGTCAAAATAGACGAGTTTTTCCCAATATTTTTAAAAGTGTCTACATAGTATCGAGCGAGTTTTTTAAAGAATTTAATCATGTTTTGCTCCCTTCAAATTTTTATTGAGGAGTAAACTTGATAATGCAAAATAGAAAATACAATATGCGGCAAGGATAGCTAAAGGAACCATCGAAATAAAACTAGGACTGCCAACAACCCATTGTTCAGTTTGTAATTTCGCATAAGGTGTATAAGGAATAATGTTGGCCCAAAATTTGGTAAAAATTGGTGCATTATTCAAGGGAAGCGTTACGCCTGCAAAACTTAGTGAAGAGCCACCATAAACTGCAATAAATCCAAAAGTTTTAGATAAATTTCTAGTTGCGAGAACGACTGTACTACTGATCAGTGCATAGGCTGAATAAAGTAAGAACTGTCCAAGTAAAATTATCCATAGACTGCCAGCAATGAACCAACCTCGGATCACCACCAGCCAAAACAACCATGCCCAAGTCCAAAAACAGAAAATTAACACATAGACCATATTTTTTGCCAAAAGCGCACTCAATACAGACTTGCCTTGGACCCATTGATTTAAGGTACCGTATTTCAATTCTTGACCCACAGCAAAGGCTACACAACAACACAGCAATAAGTGCAAAATTGCTGGAATCATAAAGGGTTCTAAATAGAACTCATAACTGAGATTTGGATTGAATAGGGGAGAAATTTTTATATTTGCTGTGGAAAGTTCAGCATAAGGAATTTTATTTTCAAAATATGAATTCTTTGCAAAATCAGCAATCGCTTCAACCGTAGAGAGAAGCATCGCTGAAGAGATCCCATTGCCAATACTAAAATAGGACTGATTAAAAGCAATACTGATCTGTGCATCTTGTGCTTGAACCATACGTTGTTCAGCACCTGCTGGAATATGCACATATCCCCAAATCTTGGTCTGATTGAGCAGATGTTCAACTTCATTGGGATTGTCTGATACAGTGTAGATTGAAAGCGTGTGATTATGACTAAGATACTTTTCTATATTGCGACTGAGTTCACTCTGATCTTGATCAATAATTGCAATCGGTAAATGTTCAGCTTTTCCTGCATAAAACATACTACTGAATAAAATAATCACAAAGAGCGGGGCAAGTGTGACTAAGCATAAATCCCATTTATGCTTGAGCAAATATTGAAGCTCTCTTAACATGCCCGTCCACATGTTTATTGGCTCTCTTTTAATTTAAAGATCACACTCATGCCTACTTTTAATTCAGGCACGGCTTCAGCGGGAGTAAGCTTGACTTTAAAACTACGAATATCATATCCACCTGTCTGACGTGTGGTTTTAATAGTTGCAAACTCACCCTCAGCATCTATATTTTTGATGTTAAATGACACTGTTTTATTGAGTGCGGGTATAAAACCATCTAAGCTTTTTGCTTGATAAACTTGGGTGTATTGATCTTCACGGACATTTAAACTGACCCAATTTTCTTCATCTTGAATAATACTCACAACAGGGACACCAATAGCCACCAGTTCTGAGGGTTTACCATAAGTTTTAGATACTGTGCCGTTTACAGGAGAATATAGTTTGGTTTCTGCCTCTAAAGCATTGGCTTCCGCAACAGCGGCTTTTGCAATCTCGACTTGTGCATCAGCCCCAGATTTTTGTTCAGCGGTACTGCCACGTTTTGCTCGTGCATATTGCTGATAAGCGGCTTCACTCATTTGAGTGGCTGATTGTGCAGCGGCATGCATTTCATCACGGCGTTGACGTGAAATTACCCCTTGTGCAAAGAGGTTAGCACCACGTTGATAGGTCATTTTTGCAAGATTTTCTTGCGCTTTTACACTTTGCCAATTGGCATATAAGGTATCAATGTTTTCTTGTTGAGAACCTCTGTCTGCCGTCGATTGTAAGGCTAAGGCGGATTGTAAACTTGCCAGCGCTTGTTGTTTTTTGGCAGCAATTTCTGGACTACTTAGAGTAACTAACAGTTGTCCTTTTTCAATTTTTTGACCATCGCTGACAAAGATGCCTTCTATCCGACTTGGAACTTTAGTGCTGACATGTAATGTTTCAGCCTCAACACGTCCTTGAACATCTACTGTTTTAGGTTGATAACTTTTCCATAGACCAAACGCAATCAATCCCAATAATAGAATTAAAATTATTGCGCCGATGACCAAAATTGTTTTCTTTTTAGAAGGTTTTTGATCAGCGTTGATGTTTGTCGCAGCTCTTTGTTCCTGTGCTGAGTCTCTGATTGGTGTCTCTTTTTCAGATTCAATTTGATTGGCTGTAGGTTGTTGCGCTACAGCTGCATCAGATAAAGCAGTCGGATCTGTATTATTGTGTGTATTCATTTCTGGATGAACTAAATTTTCATTTGATGAAATATCTGAGTTTGCATCAGCTTGCGAAGTTGAAGATGAATCATTTTGTCCATTGTGATGGTCATGCTGTTTTGTCATTTTATGCTCCATCTTAACGAATATAATCTGTATTAGTTTGATTGACGTAGTCTTTAAATTGTTCAATAGAACCATGGCTTTGTAGCAAAGTTGCTAGAGAGAGTACGTATTTATAGGCATTGAGTGCTTTTTCTGTTTTGAGTAGGCTGAGTTGATTCTGTGCATCGATGACTTGAGTGGCGGTGCCCATATCTTCTTTAAATGATAATTGTTGGATTCTTAAATTCTCTAACACTGCTTGTTCATTTTGTTGCAGTAATTGATTGGACTGCTGTGCTGTGGCGAGTTCACTATAGGATTTGTAGATAATATTCTCAATCTCTTGTTGGGTGCGCGCTGTCATAAGCTCTGTTGCATATCTTTGTAATTCAGCGGCTTGGACATTTTTGTTTTTATCAATCCCTGAAAATAGGTTGTAGCGAGCAGCAACACCCACAATCCAGTTTTGGTTTTGATCTAAACTATATTCCCCAAACGCAAAAAGGGTTGGTTTTTTTGCGGCGCTCTGTATTTTGACATTCTGATTGGCAAGCTGAGTATCCATTTGCATTTTTCGAACCAGGCTTGAAGTTTCAGGATAAGAAGCAAGGAGTTGGTTGAGTGATTGGTTTTGCTGACGATTGACAAATAAGGGTGTCGTCAGTTGATCAATTTTGGATTTATGCAATAAATTTTGAAGTTGGAACTGACTGGCTTGTAAATTTGCTGAAGCATTTTGTTCTGAACGCTGGGCATTATTGCGCGCAACTTCAAATTGCATGCGCTGTCCTTTGCTAATAAATCCCTGTTTTTCAAGTTTGAGTGAATTGTCATAGTGTTGTTGCATTGCACTTAGATTGAATTGACTGGCATTGAACAGCTGTTGTTGTAATTGCACATTAAAATACGCCTGAATCACTTCAAAACGTTGTGTATCTTGCTGTTGTTTAGTATCGAGTTGACTACGTTCAACTTTTAAATTGGCAATTTGTTTTGTTGTCGAGGTAATCCCGCCAGTATAAATTGGCATCATCACAGAAACTGTAGGGCGAACTACTTCATCTTCAAGGACAACATTGGCTGTATCTGGAATTAAGCCAATACCACTATGAATTCCTTGGTTTAGTCCTTGTTTTAAAGGATCTGTGATATTTGATGGAATGTTCTGTTCAGATTGCCATTGATCAACCCGATCATTCACCCCTTGTGAAAGCGTCTGTTCCAGATTATTTTTGACCCCATTTAGCGGAATATCTGTTTCAGTATGAAACTTATAGGCACGTACATTTAAATCGATGCGAGGTAGACCAATATTTTTGACAGCCTCTGCTTGAAGTTTAGACGCTTGATTGAGTGCTTGATTGGCTTGGGTGGTATAAGAATTTTCAAGTAAATATTGTTCTGCTTGCACATAGCTTAGATTTTCAGCACAGGTGACAGATACAAAGGCCGTATTGAAGGCTGCAAAACTGCTTACTTGTATCAATTTTGATAATGCTTTAAGTGAATAGCAAGTTTTAAATTTCATCTGAAAAATCATCAGCATTTGTTTAAATTTGAGACTATTCTAACCTTGAATGACTAGAATAAATAATCTAAATGTATACTTTAATATGTGTGGTTTTTGTAGTTTCGATAATCAGTATAAATCCGATTAAATTATAATCAAAATCATGATAATTCAATCAATAAATTGAATCTCAAAATAGATCTATGGAGAATAAAAATGGCAAGAATTACCGTTGAGTCCGTGGTCACAGCACCAATCGAATTGGTTTGGGACATTTATAATAATCCAGAGGATATACAGCAATGGAATACCGCTTCAGCGGATTGGCACACGGTCAATTCTAAAAATGATTTACGTGTAGGTGGACAATTCTCAAATCGTATGGAAGCCAAAGATGGCAGTATGGGCTTTGATTTTTCGGGTACATATACTGAAATTATTCCCCATAAAAAAATTGCCTATTCTTTTGGCGAGCGAAATGCTGAAGTTCACTTTGAACAAAAAAATGATGCTGTTGTGGTGAGGATTAGTTTTGATCCTGAAACGATATATCCGATTGAGCAACAGCAAGCAGGTTGGCAAGCAATTTTAGATAATTTTGCACGCTATGTAGAAAATAAAGTTTAGTTCTGCACAAACGTATAATACAAAATATTTCCACAGACTTACTTTGATCTTCTGAAATTCGTTTAGATCAAAGTTGAGTGTTGTTGTGGAAATCTTTCTTTATACCTTGAGTGTGATGTATAGCCCCGGTCCTGTAAATTTCATTGGATTGAATTCAGGACTGCTTGGGCAGCTTAAACAATCCATCGGTTTTTTCATTGGGGTGGGTTGTGCAATGTTATTTCTATTTCTGACTTTGGGCTATGTTGGTGAGGCTGTTATTCCTCACCACTGGCTACACTATATTTCTTTGGTCGGGGCGGTGTATACCTTTTATATGGCTGTTAAAATGTTGACAGCCTATTTAGAAAGTACTGAAAAAGCCGAACATCAACTGAGCTTCTTAAATGGTTTCTTAATTCAATTGTTTAATCCTAAAGGGATTCTGGTGATTTTACCCGTCACGACAATTATGTATCCTGCGGCTAAAATTACAGGCGTAATGATTTTTATTGTATCTTTGATCATTTCAATGGGTGCTGCTGGAGCGCCATTTGTATATGCTTTGGCGGGCAAGTTTTTAGGGGATAAAATTTCTGATCCTAAATGGTTTAATTATTTAAATAAAATTATGGCAATCATGCTGATTGTTACAGGACTTGGAATGCTACGCGATTTTATTGTAGGAATGAATTTGCTGTGATTAATCACTAGCTTGAACTGAATCTGTGTGTATTTACGCCTAAGGCAAATGATTGATCTTTTTCCAATGCGCAGGGCTGAGCCCAAACGCTTGTTTAAAATGTCGGATCATATGGCTTTGATCATAAAACCCTGCATCTGTTGCAGCCGCAACCAAAGAAGCCCCTTTGATTAAATTGATTTTAACTTTTTCCAGCCTACGCATGGTTAAATAACGATGTGGGCTGGTTCCAAACAATAAGCGGAAGTCGCGCGATAAACTCCAACGGTCGCGTCCAATATTTTTTTCTAAATCATCTAAGCTGATATTTCGTTCAGATACAGCATGAATAAATTCTCGAGCTTGTTCTGCTGCACGATAATCAAAACTCAGCCGTTGTGATAATGGTTGAACAGAAATTTCATTTAAAGCCATGGCTAGATCATACAGCGCATCTTCTTCTTCCAATACTTCCATATGATTTTCGATGCTTTGTAGAAAAGTATTAGTGGCTTTAAATAATCGAGGATCTGTGCTGATCCCGTGTTCGATAAAAGGTAGTGGTTTACCATTTAAAATAGATTGAATTTTTGCAGGTTCTATATACACCATACGATAGCGGAAACCGTCTTGTGTACCTGATTCACCATCATGTTTTTCATCAGGATGCAGCACCATGGTCATACCTTGCTGGCTATGTTGCATGACACCTTGATAATGAAAACTTTGAACGCCTGAAAGTGTACGACCAATGGCATAGGTATCATGCCGATGCGGTTCATAGGCATGATCATTAAAAAATGCTTCGATACGTTCAAATCGATCTGTTTCCGATGCTGTGCGAATCCAATCCTGATGATTTGATGTTGGCATTGAACATCTACCAATGAATAAAGTTTAAGCTGGATAAATTATAACTGAGTTCAGCTGATAAATTGAGTTTTCTATTGGTATATGGTTATGCGTAACGAATGTACTAGTCTTGTGCGGTTAGCTAGAAAAGCAGGTCGATAACAAGTATTGTTTTAGCGTTGTGTTTAAAAATATCAATGAGCAGTCTAGCTATAATATTTTGCTTCTCTCAATATCGATAGTTAATTGAATTATCAACTCTAAATCTCTAAACATATTGAAATATTGATTGACAAAGCTACTGCATGAAAGGTCGATTTGTGGTTAAATGCGCCTATTTCATTCGTTTCACTTTTAAAAAGGGAAAAATCATGCGCGCGTACAATTTCTGTGCTGGTCCTGCTGCATTACCTACTGCCGTTTTAGAAAAAGCTCAGGCTGAGTTATTGGATTGGCACGGTAAAGGCTTATCCATCATGGAAATGAGCCATCGTAGCAAAGACTATGTGGCTGTCGCTGAAAAAGCAGAAGCAGATTTACGTAAATTGATGAACATTCCAGAGAACTATAAAGTATTGTTCTTACAAGGTGGTGCATCACTTCAGTTTTCTGCAATTCCACTCAATTTATTGGGTAAAAATTCTAAAGCTGATTATATCCATACTGGGATTTGGTCAGAAAAAGCCACTAAAGAAGCGCAACGTTATGGCGATATCAATATCGTTGAAGCGGCAACAAGCATAAATGGAAAGCTTGCAATTTCTGAGCAAAGTACATGGAACTTGTCAGACGATGCGGCTTATGTCCATTATGCTGAAAATGAAACAATTGGTGGTATTCAATTTGCCAATATTCCAGAAACAGATAAACCTTTAGTTTCTGATTTTTCATCAAGTATTTTATCTGCACCATTAGACGTATCTAAGTTTGGTTTGATCTATGCTGGAGCACAAAAGAATATTGGCCCAGCAGGTTTAACCCTTGTGATCGTGCGTGATGATTTATTGGATCAAGCAAAACCTGAAATTCCAAGCTTGTTAAAATATGGTTCACAAGCGAAGAATGATTCTATGGTGAATACGCCAGCAACTTATGCTTGGTATTTATCTGGTTTGGTTTTTGAATGGTTACTTGAGCAGGGCGGTGTAGACGCAATGTATAAAACCAACCTTGAAAAATCTAAATTGCTATATGGTTATATTGATTCTAGTGATTTTTATAATAACCCGATCGCACTTCCAAACCGTTCAATCATGAATGTACCGTTTACTTTGGCAGATGAAGCATTGGATAAATTATTCTTGAAAGAAGCTGAAGAAAATCATTTGCTCAATCTTGCGGGTCATCGTTCAGTGGGTGGTATGCGAGCAAGTATTTATAACGCTGTACCTTTGGAAGGCGTACAAGCACTTGTCAACTTTATGGATGACTTTGCTCAACGTAACGGCTAATCTCACTTCAAAACATTTAAATGATTTGTTGTGGTCGATCAGGACCTAATTTTCTCCTTTGATTGAATAAACAGGTAAAGCCCTAGACATAAAAAAATCCCTCCAGAGTGAGGGATTTTTTTATGTGAGATAAATGTCGTAAAACATTAAGTCGTTGGGAATATGCCTAATATATGGATCATCATTGCAGCTAAAAACATACCCAGAACAAAAAAGCAGCAGGCTCCTTTATCCAAGCGTAAGTGAAAACCACTAACTTGATTGATTAGACTAGTCGATTGTTCAGGTATAATTTTCATTACTGAGCCTAGATTTTTAAATTATTGTTTAAATCCTATTGGTTCGTCGTATTTTTAACATAATTGACTGGTTAAATAAAGTGCTAAATTACATTATTAATATGTTGTGGCTTTTATTATCTCCCGATTAATAAAAATATTATGAATTTATAATCATGATTTTGTGGATACATTGTGGATAACTTGACTGTTTTTTAGTCTTTAAGTGGAAAATAATATGATTTAAGTATAAAAATGAAGTCTATTTTTTAACAAGATCATGATATTTATTGGTTTAATTTTTATACTTAAGCTGCTGTTTTTAAATTTATTTTTGAATTCGTTTTCTTGGGATTTTTCAAATAGGGGAATGTATTTATTATTTAAATAAACAGGCGATATTCTTCAACTTAAATAGTTTTAAAAAGGCCTGATTATTTAATTTTGAATTTAAACTGTGGATAACTGGTAAATTTGAATTCAAAAAGATAAAAAGTGTGAGGTTCTATTTAGATATAATAGAAATGTTACAAAACATGTAATAAAAAAGCATGATGGGTTTTCCATCATGCTGATCATGTGTTTTTTGAATCAAGCAGCAGAATAAATGTTTGCTTGAATCCAGATATTACCGCGAATATATTGTCCAATTTCAAAATTTTTGAAAGCAGGATCCTTGGTTGCGATACGGACTAAGATTGCGGGTTGGTTCTCTTCAAGAATTAAAGTCACATCATAAAGGGTGTAGTCTTGTTGCATAAACTGCATTTGAGTTTTACCGACTACTTTACCTTGAAACCAAGCTTCATCCTCTTGCCCTAGGGTTTCTCCATAGAGGTATGCGACCATTTTAGAAAAATCAACAGTAACAGGCGCTTTATCATCTTCTGACTTCGCTTCCCATGCATCAATTTGTTCTTGAAGGTTTTCAGGTGCAATACCATTATTTTGTGACAGGATATCGTTTAATGCACGATGGTGTTTGATTGAAGCAGGATCATCAACAATGATTTGTTCATGGTCAGAAACTTTTTCAAGTTCGTAGGCCCATGCATTCAGTTGAACTTTATATTGTTGATCTTGCAAATATTGATGGCCGTTTACACTGTACAAACTGTCAAATGCATAAACTACACTATTTGTTCCTACTTTTAGGCTAAGTACGGCTTGAGTATTGGTTTTACAGGTAATAATACGGTCAATAGAAGCATTTAATTGATAGGGACTTTCAAAACTTGGGAAAGCCGTTTTTACAGCTTTAGGTTTGTTATTCTCAACATCAATCACTTGACAGAGCTGTACAGAAGAACCGCTTGGACCTTGGATTAACCAAGTTGATACATCCATATCGCATTCTTTTGAACAAAGCCCCATGGGCATCACTGGTGCATCCAAAGCCAAACCTAACCATTTGGGCACTTCGGAAGTTGGATTTTCAGTCAATAGACTCCAATGTTCGACATGGCTACCAAAATTCTGATCTTCTATGATAATTGTTTCAGGTCTGTTTTGATTGTTCATTTTCACGATTTTAAATGCCTCTCTTATGCTATTAAATCGAGGGTGATTGCTAGATTTCAAGTCCTGAAATGTAAAATCATAAGAAAAACCAGAATATTAAGCTCAATTACCATAAACCACGCGCGAAATTGTACTTTTAATCACCAAAAGCGAGATGAAAAGTTTGATTGGATCTGAAAGTCGTTAAAGTTTTTCGCGATAAATAAAAAAATATGCATAGGACAGCGAAGCGGCATTTTGTTAAAATGTTGAAAAATCTTTATCAGAGATGTTGTGTGCTGCCATTTAAACTTTGGGTCGATGCAGATGCTTTACCTAAAATTCTTCGTGAAGTGATCTTACGTGCATCAGACCGTTATCAATTGGAAGTTACTTTTGTTGCAAACCAGCCTGTAGGTATTACACCGTCTGTACGGATCAACTCAATTCAAGCAATGTCGGGTGCAGATCAAGCTGACCAAGAAATTGTTGATCGTATGGGGGAGCATGATATTGTGATTACTCAGGATATCCCTTTAGCGGCACAGGTTATTGAAAAGGGTGGTGTGGCAATTCATCCACGTGGAGAAGTGTATACTTCAGCCAACGTCAAAGCTCGCTTACATTTGCGTGATTTTATGGATACCTTGCGTGGTGCCGGTGTACAAACAGGTGGGCCACCACCGATTTCTGAGCGTGATAAACGTGAATTTTCGAGTAGCCTAGACCAAACCATTCTCAAGCAGAAACGTAAGACTTCGATATAAGTTTAACTCATGCTTTGAATAATCATCTGCGACTGATTTTTTCGACCTTTTGAATGACTCGACCTTGCTTTTCAATAGATCTTCACATTGCTTGATTAAGATTTAAGTGAATTTGCAAAGATTAATGTAGAAATTCTTTTTTAAACCCAGCACATTTTAATTCACATCCAGCAGTCATTTAGGAATTTATATGCCCTCCAAATCCAACCTAATGACGACCTATATTTTATTGGTCTTCATTTGGGCAAGTACGCCTTTGGCAATTGTATGGAGTGTGGCAGATTTACATATGATGTGGGCCTTGGTTTTGCGGTTTTTTATCGCCTTGCCGATTGCTTTAATTCTATTGCTGATTTTAAAAGTTAAATTACCGTGCAATAAAATTGCTTTACATAGTTATTTAGCCGGCTCATTTAGTCTGATTGGTTCGCAAATTTTTACCTATGCTGCAACCAGTTATTTAAGTTCAGGTATTATTGCTTTGATGTTTGGGTTAGCTCCAATTATGGCAGGGCTTATTGGTCGTTTTGTTTTTGGTCAAAGATTATTGGGGATTCAATGGCTTGGGATGCTAGTTGCTGTTGTTGGCCTCGCCATTATTTGTACCAGTAGCGGGGCAAGTCAACATGTGCATCCTGTTGGAATCTTGTTGATGTTGATGAGTGTATTTACCTATGCTTTTTCCATCTTTTGGGTAAAAAAAGTGAATGCAGATGTCGTTCCAATGGCGCAAGCAACAGGTTCAATCTTGGTCTCTACCTTGGCAGCAATGTGTATTATTCCTTTTATTTGGCAGTATGCGCCTACGCATATTCCCGAAACCAAATCATTATTGGCGTTGATTTATACCGTATTGATGGCTTCATTACTGGCGATGTTTTGTTATTTTAAATTGGTGCAAAATATTAAAGCCACGACCTTGTCATTGACGACTGTGATGACCCCGATGATTGCCATGTTTTTAGGTGCGATGCTCAATAATGAGAAACCGACAATGAGTGTGTTTATTGGTGCGGCGGTTTTGATCTTTGGACTAATTTTATACTTTTATAAAGATTTTAAAGCACGTCAATTGCTGGCTAAAAAGATTGAAAATTAGCATCGATTTTTTCTTTTTCCTTTAGATTTTATGCCGAGTGATTAACCTCAAACTAAGTTTGGATTGATGCTTTTTAAATAAGATGTGTTTTTAATTTTTATACAAAGTTAATCATGATACTTACAGAATGATGAAGGCCAATATGAGTCATTTTAAATAAAGTACTTTTTATAAAATAGTATATTCACTGCACCATTTTAGATAAAAGCAATCATTATAATAATTGAAGATATTGAGATAAAAGAATAAAGATAAATAGTATAGGATAAAAATAATAACCAAAATGAGTTGAAGAGAAATGACGAAGCAGATCCGCTTTAACGCCTTTGAAATGAATTGTATTGCCCACCAATCTCCTGGTTTATGGCGTCATCCTTCAGATCGTTCGACAGAATATAAAGATATTGAGTATTGGACTGACCTTGCTAAAATCTTGGAAAAGGGCGTGTTTGATGGCATTTTTATTGCGGATGTACTCGGGATATATGATGTTTACCACCACAGTGCAGAACATGCATTAACAGGTGCAGTACAAGTCCCGGTCAATGATCCTTTGCAAATTGTTCCAGCGATGGCTGCGGTAACACGGCATTTAGGTTTCGGTGTAACTACATCAATATCTTTTGAACATCCTTATCCTTTTGCACGAAGAATCAGTACATTAGATCATCTTACCAAAGGTCGGGTGGGATGGAATATTGTCACCTCCTATTTGGAAAGTGGTTCTAAAAACTTAGGACTAAATACGCAATTAAATCATGATGATCGCTATGACATTGCCGATGAGTATTTAGAAGTGCTATATAAGTTGTGGGAAGGGTCTTGGGAAAGCGATGCTGTTTTAAGAGATAAGCAGGCTGGGATCTTTGCAGATCATACAAAAGTTCATCCTATTTCACATGAGGGGAAGTACTTTAAAGTTCCTGGTATTCATATTTGTGAGCCTTCACCACAACGCACACCTGTGCTATACCAAGCTGGTGCTTCAGCTCGAGGGCAAAAATTTGCAAGCCAAAATGCCGAATGTATTTTTATTGCGCCACCGTCAAAAATAGCAGCCAAGAAAATTGTTCAAAGTATTCGTGAAAAATTAAAGCAGGAAGGACGAGATCCTTATGCTGTTAAAATTTATACCTTATTGTCAATTGTAACCGATGAAACAGATCAAAAGGCACAGGCGAAATTTAAAGAATATCAGTCTTATGGAAGCTATGATGGTGCATTGACATTGGTGTCTGGTTGGTCTGGTGTGGATTTTTCACAGTATCAACCTCATGATAAAGTTGAGTATATTGAAACTAATGCGATTCAATCGATGTTAGATGCTTATGTCAATGCAGATCCTAAGCGTATTTGGACAATTGAAGAAATTGCCCATTGGAATAGTGTGGGGGGAAATGGTCCTGTATTGGTCGGTTCAGCACAAACGGTTGCAGATGAGTTACAACAATGGGTAGAAGATACAGATGTTGATGGTTTTAATTTAGCCTATATTCTTGCTCATCAAACTTTTATTGATATTGTAGATTTTATTGTACCTGAGCTACAACGCCGTGGTGTTTATCAAACAGAATATCGTCAGGGGACTTTACGAGAAAAACTATTTCAACAAAGTGCTTATTTGCCAGAGAATCATCGAGGTGCACAATATCGTAAAGAGAATACGGATAGATTGGCACAAGCAAGTTAGTCTAAATCCAATTTTAAATATGCATTTTAAATAATTATTTATTGCATATTGATTGAGCTCATTAGTTAGAGTCCAGCCCACATAATGTGGGCTTTTTTATGATTTTAATAGTTATGAATTTTAATGATAAATTTATGATTTTGTTTTGAATAATAAATGCATTTATTCGTATAAATAGTATAAAAAAATAATGCTAGTTTAAATCCATGCTTATTTAAAAGAGTAACAACAATGACTGATTTAAACCAAAAAAACTTTTCTTCTCAGACAGCGGTTCCTTTGCAATTTTTTGAATTGAATCATGATGCACATGTTATTCAATCGGATGCGGAAGCCATTCAAGTAGCGAAAAATTTGGCCAAAGAATTTGCCAAAGAAGCATCACAACGTGATTATGAACGTCGTTTGCCGCTTGAGGAGATACAGCTCTATTCACAAAGTGGTTTATGGGGAATTAATATTCCTCAGGCATTTGGTGGGGCTGAAGTGAAATATCGTACTTTAGCGGAAGTTGTGAAGACCATTTCTAGTGTAGATCCTTCACTTGGGCAAATTGCACAAAACCATTGGGCTTTTATTGAGCATCTCCGTTTAGATGCCAGTCCTGAGCAGCAACAATTTTTCTTTGCTGAAATTTTAAAAGGTCGACGTCTGGGCAATGCGTTTTCAGAAAAAGGCAGCAAGACCGTTGCTGACTTAGAAACCAAAATACATAAAACAGCCCAAGGCTATGAAATTAATGGTCAAAAATTCTTTGCTACAGGGGCTTTATTGGCACATTGGGTACCTGTTGTAGCAGTTAATGAAGAGGGGTTGCCTGTGGTTGCCTTAACGCCACGGACCAGTACAGGTCTGGAAATTGTTAATGATTGGTCTGGATTTGGACAAAGAACCACAGCGAGTGGAACTGTGTTATTAAAACAAGTTCAAGTCGATGAAAAATATATTGTGCCGATTCACAAAGCCTTTGAAAGACCTACAGCAGCAGGTGCTATTTCTCAATTTATTCAAGCCGCAGTAGATGCTGGTATTGCTCGTGGTGCAATTGATGAAACGATTCAATATGTACGCTTACATTCACGCCCTTGGATTGACTCAGGTTTAGAGAAAGCCAGCGATGATCCGTATACCATTGCAAGTATTGGGGAGTTAAAAATCAAATTACGTGCAGCCGAAGCTGTTTTAGACTTGGCTGGTGATGCAATTGATCAAGCAATTGCCAATCCATCTGAAGAGAATGCTAATCAGGCGGCATTACTGGTCGCAGAAGCCAAGGTATTAACAACTGAAATTGCCATCCTAGCTTCAAATAGATTATTTGAATTATCAGGTACTCGTTCAACATTGTCTGAATTAAATTTAGATCGCCATTGGCGTAATGCACGTACTCATACTTTGCATGATCCTGTACGTTGGAAATTTAATTTAGTCGGTAATTATTATCTCAATAACATTCACTTACCACGCCATGCGTGGAGTTAAGAATAAAAATAACCAACAGATGGAGAGAAAAAATGGGTAACTTAGATATTCAAAACCGTTTTATTGAGGATTTATCAATCTCAGCAGACTATGAGAAGGTTGCGTCAAAGTATCGTGCAATTTTTGAAAAGATTTCACAAGGTGTCGTTGAGCGCGAGCAACAGCGTATATTGCCGTATGAGCAAATAGACTGGTTAAAACATGCAGGTTTTGGTGCATTACGTGTGCCAGTCAAGTTTGGTGGAGATGGGGTGTCTTTACCTCAGTTATTTCAATTGCTCACTGAACTTGCAAAGGCCGATTCAAATATTGTGCAAGCATTGCGGGGGCATTTCGCTTTTGTTGAAGATCGATTAAATGCACATAAGTTTAAGAATCAAGAATTATGGTTTAAACGCTTTGTTCAAGGTGATTTGGTGGGGAATGCATGGACTGAAATCGGTCATGTAAAAATTGGTGATGTGATTACCCGTGTAACTCAAAATAATAATCAATTGCTGGTCAATGGGAAGAAGTACTATTCAACAGGTACAATCTTTGCGGATTGGGTTGATTTGTTTGCCTATGATGAACGTACTGATCAGCATGTTATTGCTGCGATTTCTCGACATGCTTCTGGGGTTGAAGTACAGGATGATTGGGATGGTTTCGGTCAAAAAACTACGGGGAGTGGCACTTTAACATTAAGCAATGTTGCAGTCGAAGCAGACCATATTTTGCCTTTTGAGCAACGTTTTAAATATCAAACTGCATTCTACCAAGTGATTCATTTAGCGACCTTATCGGGTATTGCACAGTCAGCAGTTGCAACATTTATTCATGAAGTACAAAAGCGTGATCGTATTTTTAGTCATGGCAATGCTGATTTAGTACGTAATGATCCGCAGATTTTACAAGTGATTGGTAAAGCTTCCGCACAAGCCTATGCAAGTGAAAGTATTACCACTCAAACAGCAGAAGCTTTGCAGCGTGCATATATCAGTCATTTTAGTGAATCCGAAGTAAAAAATATTCAAGCAAATAATGATGCTGAATTAGAAGCGGCACAAGGGCAGGTGGTTATTTCTGATTTAGTCTTGGAGTTAACCAGTAAGTTGTTTAATGCGCTTGGCGCATCTGCAAGTACCACCACAAAACAACTTGATCGCTTCTGGCGCAATGCGCGGGTCGTATCTTCACATAATCCAGTCGTATATAAGGAAAAAGTGATTGGTGATTGGGAAGTCAATCGTGAACCATTGCCTTTTGTTTGGCAAATTGGAACAAGTCCAAAAGTTGGCGCTGCATAAAATTTAAATTTTAACCACCTTTAGTTCAAGGCTTGCTTATGCAAGCTTTTGATTTTTATAAAGACTATAAAGAAAAATAATTATTGTACTCATGAGTATACAAAATGGCAGATTTGGTACTATGAGGAGAAAACAAAGTTAAGTAGATTAGTACAGCAAAAAACAAATACAACGAGGAAATCATGTCGCTTAAAGGAAAAACACTTTTTATTACTGGTGCAAGCCGAGGAATAGGGCGAGAGATTGCACTAAAAGCTGCACAAGATGGTGCGAACATTGTGATTGCTGCAAAATCTACACAAGAGCATCCTAAATTAGGAGGCTCGATTTATACTGTTGCTCAAGAAGTTGAGGCGGCAGGTGGTCAAGCTTTAGCACTTCAACTGGATGTGCGTGATCAAGATGCGGTTGCGCTTGCCATGAAACAAGCAGCAGAGCATTTCGGTGGAATTGATATTTTAATTAACAATGCTGGTGCGATTAAACTGTCTGGGGTAGAGACGCTTGATCCAAACCGTTTCGATTTAATGTATCAGATTAATACACGTGCTGTGATGGTATGTAGTCAAGCTGCGTTACCGTACTTAAAAAACAGTGACAATCCACATATTTTAAATCTTTCACCGCCGTTAAACTTGGATGAAAAATGGTTTGCCAGCTATGCACCTTATACCATTACTAAATATGGCATGAGTATGCTGACTTTAGGGATGAATCAAGAGTTTGCCAGTTATGGAGTGAGTGTAAACTCACTATGGCCGAGAACGATTATTGCTACAGCTGCAATTGAGTTTTCTTTAGGCGGTAAGCAATTATTTAGCAGAGCTCGTAAACCGAACATTATGGCAGACGCCGCTTATCGTATTTTAAACAGTGAGAAACGTGCTTTAACAGGACGGTTGTTGATTGATGAAGAAATTCTACGAGAGTCGGGTATTACAGATTTTTCTGAATATCGCTATGCTGATTCAGAGGATGAGTTGATGGTTGATTTGTTTGTTAAAGAATAATTGCTGAGCGGATCGCGCCAATAATCCGTACCGATTTTAAAATCCTAGTTTGATTGTTTAAAATCGGTACATTAAAACATTGGAAATTTTTATAAAAAAGCAGAATATATAATATTGAATCTAAAAATGAGTGAGATGTAATTTCGTGTATGAGTTAGATTGTAAGTTGCTCAGTATTTTTTACTATATCTACAAGTTTAAAAGTGTTTCTGTTGCCGCAGATCATTTAGCGATGAGCCAACCTACAGTAAGCAATATTCTGAACAAAATTCGTGTTCATTATAACGATCCGTTGTTTTTACGGATTGGTAATGAAATGGTGCCTACAGAATTATCTAAACAACTTTATCCTTTGATCAGTGAAGCACTGAGTAAAGTTGAAATTATTAATAATTTTAGTGTGGATTTTGATGAAACAGCATCACAGCAACAATTTACAGTTGCGATGACGGATGTTTCTCACTTAGTTTTATTGCCTAAAATATCTCAATATCTCAAAGCACATGCACCGCATGTCAAATTAAATGTTCGCGCCATCACCTCTGAAACCAGTTATCAGATGGCAAATGGTGAAATTGATTTGGCGATTGGTTTTTTACCGCAATTAGAAAATGGTTTCTATCAACAAAAATTATTCGAACAATTTTATGTGGTGATTGCATCTAAAGACCATCCACGATTAACTCAACAAAGCATGACCGTTGAGCAGTACTTGAGTGAATCACACATCGATATTGATGCGGGTGTGGGGCATTATCACATCGCCAATGAGTTGTTAAATTTGGATTTAAAACGTGATGTATTGATGCGTATCCCGAGTTATCTTGGTGTTGGATTGGTGGTGCAAGATACTGACTCGATTGCAACCGTTCCTTATTATTTGAGTGAGGTCTTGTTGTCACGAGGAAACTTACAAATTTTTCCAGCACCAATTTCGTTTCCGACTTATTCGATTAAGCAGTATTGGCATATGTCATGTCACCATAAAACTAGCCATCAGTGGTTAAGACATATGTGTTATGAGATTTTTAGTCAGGTGAACTCAATGCCTTTACCCAGTCAGTTATTGGGTCATGCCGATCAGCCTGAAGTTTAGAGGACTTTTAAAACTTAACAGCTTAAGAACAGTTATTCTTTTAACATTAATTCGCTTGATGCTCTGAATCGGTTAGCTTATCAGGTGTCATCAATGCTTGATTGACATAGAGTTTGATTAAGCGTTCACGAGAGCCAATAGACTTTTGATAGTGCGTAGAATTTAACAATAATGATGCGCCATAAGTTACTGTCCAGATATAAGACAAGTAATCACGGATTGACATACTACTGTTTAAGGCTTTGAGATGTGCTCCGAAAAGATCTTTAATTTCTAAAATACGTTGCTCACGTATGCTATAAAGTTCTTCGAATAAGTCTTTGAGTTTACGTTCGTTATTGGTTAGACGCTCTTCAATCACATGCAGTAAAATTGTTCGATTCGAATTTAACATGTTATATAACATGTATTCAGATACATAGATTTTAATATCGTGATGATAGGCTTTAGAAATATCTAAAAGTCGTTTTTCATTCAAAATAATCAGTTCAAGATACAGTTGGTTTTTACTTTTAAAATGTTTATAGATCGTTCCTTTTGCGATATCAAGTTCAGCAGCAAGCTCACTTAACGTAATATCCTGATTATTATCAAGCAATAAGGTTTCTGCCATTGCTAAAATTTTCTCTTTGCGAAGAAGAAAATTCTGTTGGCGCACTGAACTCATTCTATTGATCCAAAACCGCTGATGAAGAACTGGACTCAGAGTATATCAGCTATTTTGCTGATTCAATAAAACTATAGTCCATCATATTCAATAAAATATTTATTTTTTCAATATATTTAGGGTCTGTAGACATTTCATAAATGGCTTGCGTTGTAGGTTGAAATTGAGCAGGCAAGGCATGAAACGAAGAGAATAGCGAGACTATTTTTGAGTTTCATAACGTAGGCTGAGATAATTTTAGCCACAACCCTGAGCAAGAACAAAGCACTGCTTTGTTTGCAGCGCAAGGCGCAGCGGGAGACTTGTGTGTTTTTTGCCGTTACGTCGTTACCTTGCGAAACAGTGTTTCTCATCATTTAGAATGACTAATTTTCGTATTTCGCGCCTCATATCGGCTAAAAAACACACGTCGTCGCAAACATAGACGAATTGTCAACAGACCCTACTGATTTAGATTTTATATAAGCAAATTAGCGATGTTAAAAAAATTAATGAACAATTTATAAAACCTAAACTTAAGTATGGTCATACAATGAATATAAAGAAACTGTAAGAGATGTACCGTTTAAAAACAGCTTTAGTCAGCAACGACTTTACAAAAAAACCTGATCATTTGATCAGGTTATTCTTTTTAATAAAGGTCTTAGAAATTAATCCGCGCGGCGCCAAATGGTACCTTGACGTGTATCTTCCAGTACTACACCTTGAGCAAGCAAAGACTGACGGATTTCATCTGCACGGGCAAAGTCTTTATTTTTCTTGGCATCAACACGTTGTTGAATGAAATCTTCAATATCAGCTTCGGATAAACCAAGTGCTTCTTGACCAATGTCTGATTTTAAAAACTCATCTACATTGTATTGAACCAAGCCAAGAATATTGGTCAAGTGGCGTAAAGTAGAATAATAAAGCGTAGATTGCGCTGCATTCTCTTCTTTAACCGCACGATTCAATTCTTTAATAATTTCGAATAAAACTGCAATTGCTTCAGATGTATTGAAGTCATCACGCATTGCTGAATTAAAGCGCTCGACGAGCGTTTCATCTAACAGATCTGTGGTTTTATCGCCATAGACTTGTTGATATGCTTTAAATGCATGATAAAAACGAGAAAGCGTAGTTTTTGCTTCTTTTAGTGCAAAGTCCGAGAAGTTTATAGGGCTACGATAGTGTGATGACACAATAAAATAACGAATCACTTCAGGATGAAATTTCTCCATCACATCACGAATGGTAAAGAAGTTGCCTAAAGATTTAGACATTTTTTCACCATCGACATTGATAAAGCCAACATGCATCCAGTAGTTTACATATTGTTCATCTGTTGCTGCTTCTGATTGCGCAATTTCATTTTCATGATGTGGGAATAAAAGATCTGAACCGCCACCATGAATATCGAAATGATTGCCTAAGCAGCAAGTTGACATTGCTGAGCATTCAATATGCCAACCTGGACGGCCATTGCCCCAAGGTGAAGCCCATGATGGCTCATTTTCTTTAGCATGTTTCCATAGCACAAAATCAAATGGATGTTTCTTCTCAACTTCAACATCAACACGTTCAGAAGCGCCAGCTTGCATATCGTCAAGTTTACGTCCTGAAAGTCGGCCATAGTTCTTAAATTTTTCAACTTCAAAATAGACATCGCCATTTGCAGAAGGGTAAGCCGTGCCTTTATTGACAAGGTTACCAATCATATTCTGCATTTGATCGATGTAATCTGTTGCGCGTGGTGCCTCATCAGGTGCTAAGCATCCTAGGTTTTCGGCATCGTCATTCATCGCCTTGATAAAACGATCGGTCAAAGCTGTAATGCTTTCGCTATTTTCATTGGCACGCGCAATAATTTTGTCATCGATATCTGTGATGTTACGAACGTATTTAACATTCCAACCTTGGCTACGTAAAAAACGAATAATGTAGTCAAAAGCAACCATCACCCGAGCATGGCCTATATGACAGTAATCATAAACTGTCATACCGCACACATACATGTCGATATGTCCTTCTTTACGGGGAACAAATTCAACTTTTTTTCGTTGCTCAGAGTTGTAAAGAACAAATGGTTGCATAGGTTTTCTAAAGGCTTCAATAAAATGATGATTAATCTTAACCTAAGCTCCATATTTCATAAAGTTTTATACGTTATTTTTCTAAGAAAATGAAATTTATACATTTAGGAAAGCAGCCTATTGTATTGCTATGCTAAAATAGCAAAAATATTCCATTCGATATTCAAAACTCTTTATTAGAGTTAAGGTTAGCCCATTTTGAATCCTGAAAATAAATCAAATCAAGTTGATTTTCAAAAAGTTGCACTTGAAACTTTACGCATTGAAGAACATGCCATAGAGATTTTAGCGACTCAAATTGATGAACGCTTTACGCGCGCATGTGAAATTATTTTACAATGCCAAGGTCGTTTAGTGATTACGGGTATGGGGAAATCTGGGCATATTGGGCGGAAAATGGCAGCAACTTTCGCATCAACAGGGACACCATCATTCTTTATGCATCCTGGTGAAGCAGGGCATGGCGATTTGGGTATGTTGGTCAAAGGTGACGTGTTGATTGCAATTTCAAACTCTGGAAAGAGTGATGAGATTATGATGTTGATGCCACTGATTAAGTATTTGGAAGTGCCTTTGATCACCATCAGCGGTGATGACAAAGGACCTATGCCACAAAATGCAGATGTTGCGTTGACACTTGGAAATATCAAAGAAGCATGTCCATTAGGTTTGGCACCAACCTCAAGTACTACTGCAACATTGGTATTGGGCGATGCACTGGCTGTGGCATTATTAGATGCACGTGGTTTTACTGCAGATGATTTTGCAATGTCACATCCTGCGGGTGCGTTGGGTAAACGATTGTTGTTACATGTTAAACATTTGATGCGTACAGGCACTGATTTACCTAAAGTATTTCCTGATACACCAATGAATAAAGTTTTGTACGAAATTTCTAACAAGCGTTTAGGTTTAACCACTGTTGTCGATGAAAATGATACTTTATTGGGCATATTTACCGATGGTGATTTACGTCGTTTAATTGATAGACAGCAAGGTTTTGATGTGAACTTGCCTGTTTCCGCGGTCATGGTTCAAAACCCTTCAACCATTTCTAAAGAAGCACGTGCAGTTGAAGCTTTAGAAAAAATGAATGAAAAGAAAATTAGTCAATTTATTGTCGTCGATGATGCCAATAAAGTGATTGGTGTAATTAGTATGCATGACCTGATTCAAGCTGGAGTAAATTAATCAATGGCTTCTTATGTTTTACTGGAACAAGCGCGTCATATTGAAGCATTGGTTTTAGATGTAGATGGTATTTTGAGTGATGGTTTTGTGACGTTGACCAATACAGGGGATGAAATTAAATCCTTTGATATTCGTGACGGATTGGGCATGAAACTGGTGCAAAAATCTGGGATTAAAGTCATCATTATCACAGGACGTAAAAGCAATATTGTTGAAAAACGTATGGCTGATCTGGGGGTGGATTTGGTCTTTCAAGGTCGTGAAGACAAAGGGACTGCACTTAAAGAAGCTTGTGCTCAATTCAATTTAGATCCTGAAGACTGTTTATATATGGGCGATGATTGGCCAGATCTTTCTGCCTTTGCAATTGCAGGAATGAAAGTCACTGTACCCAATGGGCATGTTGAAGTGCGTCGTCGAGCAGATTTAGTCACTCAGGCGATGGGTGGGCGTGGAGCGGTGCGTGAAGTCTGTGATATGTTGCTGATGGCAAAAGGCACTTACCAAGAATTACTTGAAAAATATACAGCTATACCGCATTAATAGCGTAAATTCAGATTGATCAAATGTTGAATGTAATTTATGGATACTAAGGTTTTATATGTGACTGCAGTTGTCATCGCGGCAATCAGTGGTGGCTATTACTATTACAGTGGAAAAGGCAAAAAGTTGGATGCGAATTCAGCAAAAAGCATGACGTATACTGCTGAGGGTATCCAGTTGGTTCAAACAGATGAAAAGGGTAATCTTTATGTTCGTGCTCAAGTGGATCGTTTAGAGCAGGATTTACAAAGAAAAACTTCAACATTGAGTAATCTCAATGCTTCGATGTTTCATCAAAATAAAGTAGATTCAACTTTTTTTGCAAAAGAAGCACGAGGATTTAATGACAATGAAAAAGTCGTTTTATCTGGACAAGTTAAAGCGACCAAGATTGGTGAACGAGGGACCATGGAATTTCAAACAGACGAGTTAACGGGTTACCCTAAAATACGTCAGTTTGAAACGACTCACCAAGTGACTGTTAATGCACCTGATGCAGAATTTATTAGTCAGGGTTTAAAAGCTGATTTAAACCAAGGTCAATATGAATTTGCACATATTCGAGGAAAGTATGTACCTAACTAAGCCTTTTTTAATGAAACAATCTTTCCTAATAAAAGCGATCTGCACTGCCAGTTTAATGGGCTTGTCTGCAGCAGCATTTGCATTACCGTCAGATCGTAATCAGCCAATTTCATTGGTTGCAGATAAAGCAACCTATAATGAAGCTGCGGGTGTAACGACATATACCGGTAATGTCATCATTGAGCAAGGTACTATGAAGCTTCAAGCTGCTTCAATTGTGGCTCAATTGAATAAAAATAAGCAAATTAGTACCATTACTGCCACTGGGGGCCCAGCAAAGTTTCAACAACAAGTTGATACGGCTAAGGGTGTTGCTCGTGGAGAAGCGCAAAAAATTATTTATAATGCTGAAACAGGTATTATTAATCTGATTGGTAATGCTTATTTATATCAAGATGGAGCAAGTATTCGCAGTAGTTCATTAAAATATAGTATGAACAAAGGTGATATTGAGGCTTCGGGTAGTTCAAATAGCACAGGTTCAGCGAAAGGACGTGTACAAATTATTATTCCGCCAAATAGCACCAAGTCTTTCCCTGGAGCGCGTGATTAATGACAGCATCGAATCAGCCTCAAGTACTTTGTATCAAACATTTAGCAAAAGTTTATAGTAAACGCTGGGTGGTCAAAGACGTTTCATTTAGTATGCAAAGTGGACAGATTGTGGGTTTGCTTGGGCCGAATGGTGCGGGTAAAACCACCAGCTTCTATATGGTCGTTGGTTTGGTGCGAATGGATAAAGGTGAAATTCATCTTGATAATGAAGATATTTCTGATTTAGCTATGCATCAGCGTGCACGTAAAGGAATTGGTTATCTTCCACAGGAAGCTTCAATTTTCAGGAAGCTAACCATTGCTGAAAATATCATGGCCATCCTTGAAACACGCAAAGACTTAGATAAACAGCAGCGTCAACAACGTCTCAAAGAGTTATTGGAAGATTTTAAAATTACCCATATTAAAGATTCTCTTGGAATGAGTGTGTCAGGTGGTGAGCGCCGCCGTGCAGAGATCGCACGCGCACTTGCAGCAGATCCAAAATTTATGCTTTTGGATGAACCTTTTGCAGGTGTCGATCCAATTTCTGTAGGCGATATTAAAGATATTATTCGTCAGTTAAAAGATCGTGGGATTGGTGTTTTAATTACTGATCATAATGTTCGTGAAACCTTAGCGATTTGTGAGCATGCTTATATTGTGAGTGAAGGTGCTGTGATTGCGGAAGGTACGCCAGAAGAAGTGTTGGCAGATGAAACCGTGCGCCAAGTGTATTTGGGTGATGATTTTATTGTCTAACGACTCAGCGTTTTTAAAAAGATGAAGGACTTCCTTCATCTTTTTTTTTGCTTTTTGTGAGGTATATTTTAAAAAAAATCAGTTTTTATTCAATATTTCATTAATTATTATTTCATTAAAATTTAACAACATAGTTTTAATGTGATGGTTGTCACAGATAAAGAAATGTGTTACATGTTTTGTTTAAATTTTAATCTAAGCTAAATTCTTAAGTTTCTATAATACCCATAAAATTTAAATGGGAATTTCATAGTTTTAAACGCTATGAGTTGTATAAAAATAACAGGCTATTTTTTTTAAAGTAGATAAAATTATTAATAAAATTTAAATAAATTTATAAAAGTGATTGTTGGTAATGTCAGTAATGAATATAAAGTGATAATTAAATTTAATCTCAATAAATTAGCAAAATAAACAAGTAAGATTTTAATTAAATGATAATTGCATCACAATGTAATGGTTTTAAAAAAGTTCAATCATTTAGCTATTATAGACAAGCACAGTTTTTTATATGTATATGTGATTTTAATATTAAAAATATACACTTGTGAAATTTATCTCACTTATTTATCTTTTTTGCATAACAGTAAATTATAAGACGGAAAAAATATTATGAAAAACATCACTATTTATGAAAAAGGAACAGCTAAAGTTCTTACTCAAGATTTAGTTAATAAACACTACTCAGTGTATAAAGTAAATCTTGATAGCGCAGAAATAGCCAAGATTGTAAAAGTTAATAATAATTTGGAGGTTTATTTACAAAATGGAGAAAAAGTTGTTATTGATGATTTCTTTATTGGTGAAAAACCAAAAGAATTTACAATAGAAACTTCAGATGGAAAGCATTATTTACTTAACTTTCTTGAATTTGATGAGAGTGGTACAGTTACTAAAATTGATTATTTAGGGATTACAGATTTTCAAGAATACTTAGTTGGTGATCATTCTGTTGCACCAGCATGGGCATGGATTGCAGCTGGAGCAGGAGTGATCGGTATTGCAGCAGCGTCAGGAGGGAGTGGTGGTTCAAACCATTCGGGAAATGGTGATAAAACTGGACCGAAACTTACCTATGATATTTTAGATAATCAGAAAATTAAAATCACTGTAGATGAAGCAAGTAAGATTACAATAGTCGATGCGAGTGGTAAAATAATTGGGTCAGGACAACTAAATCAAGCAGGTGGGCTTGAAATTAATTTAACAAGACCTTTGGTTGATAATGAAAAAATTACAATTACAGCAATAGATAATGCAGGAAATAAAACAACTGAAACAATAAATGTTGGGGACGTTACAAAACCTGAAGTCGAAATAAATATTGTTGATAATGACACTATTCAGGTCAATTCAAATGAACCTGGCAGTAAAGTTATAATTAAAAATGAAGCAGGACAAACAATTGCTGAGGGGATAATTGGACCTGATGGAAAATTAATAGTTGATTTAAATACCCCTTTAAATGATGGCAGTAAAATTATTGTTGATGTTATTGATGCTGCAGGTAATCAAACAGAAAAAGTAATTACAGTAGGCGATGTAACACCGCCAAATATTAGTACAACTATTCAAGATGCAACCCATATTCAAGTTACTTCAAATGAAGCTGGTCAAGTTAAAATCACGGATAGTCATGGTAATGTAATTGGTACGGGTACAATCACAGGTAATAACACGGTTGATAATATCCAGTTAACCCGACCACTTACAGATGGTGAAAAAGTTACGGTCACTGTGACAGATGGTGCTGGTAATCCAAAAGCGATTGAAATTACAGCAGGTGATGTAACTGCACCAGTGATCACTACAACCATTCAAGATGCGACCCATGTTGAAGTTACTTCAAATGAAATAGGTCAAGTTAAAATCACAGATAGTTCAGGTAATGTGATTGGAACAGGAACGGCAACGGGGAATGGTGTTGTTGATAACATCCAGTTAACACGACCACTTACAGATGGTGAAAAAATTACGGTCACTGTGACAGATGGTGCTGGTAATCCAAAAGCGATTGAAATTACAGCAGGTGATGTCACAAATCCACAATTCCAATCTTCGCATGTGGATAGTACAGGAACACAATTGACCCTTACCTACAGTGAAACCCTTGATCCATTACATCCACCCGTTGCTGGTAACTTCACAGTGACTGTAGACGGTCAAGTGGTACCTGTAACCGGTGTTACAGTAAATGGCTCTACCGTGGTGTTGACTTTGGGTACACCAGTCACAGCAGGTCAAGCGGTGCAAGTGGGTTATACCGATCCATCGGCAGCCAATGATCCGAATGCGATTCAAGACATTGCGGGTAATGATGCCGCAACACTTCCAGCCACCACAGTGGATAATGGTTCAACTGTGCCTGGTGGTGATACCACAGCACCGACCTTTGTCAGTGCAGCACTAGATACAGCCGGCACATCGCTCACCTTGACCTATAGTGAAGCACTAGACGGTAACAACTTACCGCCATTAAACAGTTTCGTGGTCACCGCAGATGGTCAAGTGGTACCTGTAACCGGTGTTACAGTAAATGGCTCTACCGTGGTGTTGACTTTGGGTACACCAGTCACAGCAGGTCAAGCGGTGCAAGTGGGTTATACCGATCCATCGGCAGCCAATGATCCGAATGCGATTCAAGACATTGCGGGCAATGATGCCGCAACACTTCCAGCCACCACAGTGGATAATGGTTCAACTGTGCCTGGTGGTGATACCACAGCACCGACCTTTGTCAGTGCAGCACTAGATACAGCCGGCACATCGCTCACGTTGACCTATAGTGAAGCACTAGACGGTAACAACTTACCGCCATTAAACAGTTTCGTGGTCACCGCAGACGGTCAAGTGGTACCTGTAACCGGTGTTACAGTAAATGGCTCTACCGTGGTGTTGACTTTGGGTACACCAGTCACAGCAGGTCAAGCGGTGCAAGTGGGTTATACCGATCCATCGGCAGCCAATGATCCGAATGCGATTCAAGACATTGCGGGCAATGATGCCGCAACACTTCCAGCCACCACAGTGGATAATGGTTCAACTGTGCCTGGTGGTGATACCACAGCACCGACCTTTGTCAGTGCAGCACTAGATACAGCCGGCACATCGCTCACGTTGACCTATAGTGAAGCACTAGACGGTAACAACTTACCGCCATTAAACAGTTTCGTGGTCACCGCAGACGGTCAAGTGGTACCTGTAACCGGTGTTACAGTAAATGGCTCTACCGTGGTGTTGACTTTGGGTACACCAGTCACAGCAGGTCAAGCGGTGCAAGTGGGTTATACCGATCCATCGGCAGCCAATGATCCGAATGCGATTCAAGACATTGCGGGCAATGATGCCGCAACACTTCCAGCCACCACAGTGGATAATGGTTCAACTGTGCCTGGTGGTGATACCACAGCACCGACCTTTGTCAGTGCAGCACTAGATACAGCCGGCACATCGCTCACGTTGACCTATAGTGAAGCACTAGACGGTAACAACTTACCGCCATTAAACAGTTTCGTGGTCACCGCAGACGGTCAAGTGGTACCTGTAACCGGTGTTACAGTAAATGGCTCTACCGTGGTGTTGACTTTGGGTACACCAGTCACAGCAGGTCAAGCGGTGCAAGTGGGTTATACCGATCCATCGGCAGCCAATGATCCGAATGCGATTCAAGACATTGCGGGCAATGATGCCGCAACACTTCCAGCCACCACAGTGGATAATGGTTCAACTGTGCCTGGTGGTGATACCACAGCACCGACCTTTGTCAGTGCAGCACTAGATACAGCCGGCACATCGCTCACGTTGACCTATAGTGAAGCACTAGACGGTAACAACTTACCGCCATTAAACAGTTTCGTGGTCACCGCAGACGGTCAAGTGGTACCTGTAACCGGTGTTACAGTAAATGGCTCTACCGTGGTGTTGACTTTGGGTACACCAGTCACAGCAGGTCAAGCGGTGCAAGTGGGTTATACCGATCCATCGGCAGCCAATGATCCGAATGCGATTCAAGACATTGCGGGCAATGATGCCGCAACACTTCCAGCCACCACAGTGGATAATGGTTCAACTGTGCCTGGTGGTGATACCACAGCACCGACCTTTGTCAGTGCAGCACTAGATACAGCCGGCACATCGCTCACGTTGACCTATAGTGAAGCACTAGACGGTAACAACTTACCGCCATTAAACAGTTTCGTGGTCACCGCAGACGGTCAAGTGGTACCTGTAACCGGTGTTACAGTAAATGGCTCTACCGTGGTGTTGACTTTGGGTACACCAGTCACAGCAGGTCAAGCGGTGCAAGTGGGTTATACCGATCCATCGGCAGCCAATGATCCGAATGCGATTCAAGACATTGCGGGCAATGATGCCGCAACACTTCCAGCCACCACAGTGGATAATGGTTCAACTGTGCCTGGTGGTGATACCACAGCACCGACCTTTGTCAGTGCAGCACTAGATACAGCCGGCACATCGCTCACGTTGACCTATAGTGAAGCACTAGACGGTAACAACTTACCGCCATTAAACAGTTTCGTGGTCACCGCAGACGGTCAAGTGGTACCTGTAACCGGTGTTACAGTAAATGGCTCTACCGTGGTGTTGACTTTGGGTACACCAGTCACAGCAGGTCAAGCGGTGCAAGTGGGTTATACCGATCCATCGGCAGCCAATGATCCGAATGCGATTCAAGACATTGCGGGCAATGATGCCGCAACACTTCCAGCCACCACAGTGGATAATGGTTCAACTGTGCCTGGTGGTGATACCACAGCACCGACCTTTGTCAGTGCAGCACTAGATACAGCCGGCACATCGCTCACGTTGACCTATAGTGAAGCACTAGACGGTAACAACTTACCGCCATTAAACAGTTTCGTGGTCACCGCAGACGGTCAAGTGGTACCTGTAACCGGTGTTACAGTAAATGGCTCTACCGTGGTGTTGACTTTGGGTACACCAGTCACAGCAGGTCAAGCGGTGCAAGTGGGTTATACCGATCCATCGGCAGCCAATGATCCGAATGCGATTCAAGACATTGCGGGCAATGATGCCGCAACACTTCCAGCCACCACAGTGGATAATGGTTCAACTGTGCCTGGTGGTGATACCACAGCACCGACCTTTGTCAGTGCAGCACTAGATACAGCCGGCACATCGCTCACGTTGACCTATAGTGAAGCACTAGACGGTAACAACTTACCGCCATTAAACAGTTTCGTGGTCACCGCAGACGGTCAAGTGGTACCTGTAACCGGTGTTACAGTAAATGGCTCTACCGTGGTGTTGACTTTGGGTACACCAGTCACAGCAGGTCAAGCGGTGCAAGTGGGTTATACCGATCCATCGGCAGCCAATGATCCGAATGCGATTCAAGACATTGCGGGCAATGATGCCGCAACACTTCCAGCCACCACAGTGGATAATGGTTCAACTGTGCCTGGTGGTGATACCACAGCACCGACCTTTGTCAGTGCAGCACTAGATACAGCCGGCACATCGCTCACGTTGACCTATAGTGAAGCACTAGACGGTAACAACTTACCGCCATTAAACAGTTTCGTGGTCACCGCAGACGGTCAAGTGGTACCTGTAACCGGTGTTACAGTAAATGGCTCTACCGTGGTGTTGACTTTGGGTACACCAGTCACAGCAGGTCAAGCGGTGCAAGTGGGTTATACCGATCCATCGGCAGCCAATGATCCGAATGCGATTCAAGACATTGCGGGCAATGATGCCGCAACACTTCCAGCCACCACAGTGGATAATGGTTCAACTGTGCCTGGTGGTGATACCACAGCACCGACCTTTGTCAGTGCAGCACTAGATACAGCCGGCACATCGCTCACGTTGACCTATAGTGAAGCACTAGACGGTAACAACTTACCGCCATTAAACAGTTTCGTGGTCACCGCAGACGGTCAAGTGGTACCTGTAACCGGTGTTACAGTAAATGGCTCTACCGTGGTGTTGACTTTGGGTACACCAGTCACAGCAGGTCAAGCGGTGCAAGTGGGTTATACCGATCCATCGGCAGCCAATGATCCGAATGCGATTCAAGACATTGCGGGCAATGATGCCGCAACACTTCCAGCCACCACAGTGGATAATGGTTCAACTGTGCCTGGTGGTGATACCACAGCACCGACCTTTGTCAGTGCAGCACTAGATACAGCCGGCACATCGCTCACGTTGACCTATAGTGAAGCACTAGACGGTAACAACTTACCGCCATTAAACAGTTTCGTGGTCACCGCAGACGGTCAAGTGGTACCTGTAACCGGTGTTACAGTAAATGGCTCTACCGTGGTGTTGACTTTGGGTACACCAGTCACAGCAGGTCAAGCGGTGCAAGTGGGTTATACCGATCCATCGGCAGCCAATGATCCGAATGCGATTCAAGACATTGCGGGCAATGATGCAGTAACCCTTCCACCAACTTCAGTGACCAATGGTTCGGTTATTCCGAGCGATACTACAGCACCAACATTTGTCAATGCGACAGTTGATCCATTGGGTACGACCTTAACGCTGAACTACAATGAAGCACTTGATCCATTAAATCCACCAGTTGCAGGCGACTTCGCAGTGACAGCGGATGGTCAAGTGGTTGCGATCACGGGTGTGTTAGTGGTGGGCAGTAGCGTGGTGTTAACCTTGGGTGCTCCGGTGACCTTAGGTCAAGGGCTGCAAGTGGGTTATACCGATCCAACAGCAGGTAATGATCCGAATGCGATTCAAGACATTGCGGGCAATGATGCAGTAACCCTTCCACCAACTTCAGTGACCAATGGTTCGGTTATTCCGAGCGATACTACAGCACCAACATTTGTCAATGCGACAGTTGATCCATTGGGTACGACCTTAACGCTGAACTACAATGAAGCACTTGATCCATTAAATCCACCAGTTGCAGGCGACTTCGCAGTGACAGCGGATGGTCAAGTGGTTGCGATCACGGGTGTGTTAGTGGTGGGCAGTAGCGTGGTGTTAACCTTGGGTGCTCCAGTGACCTTAGGTCAAGCGGTGCAAGTGGGTTATACCGATCCAACAGCAGGTAATGATCCGAATGCGATTCAAGACATTGCGGGCAATGATGCAGTAACCCTTCCACCAACTTCAGTGACCAATGGTTCGGTTATTCCGAGCGATACTACAGCACCAACATTTGTCAATGCGACAGTTGATCCATTGGGTACGACCTTAACGCTGAACTACAATGAAGCACTTGATCCATTAAATCCACCAGTTGCAGGCGACTTCGCAGTGACAGCGGATGGTCAAGTGGTTGCGATCACGGGTGTGTTAGTGGTGGGCAGTAGCGTGGTGTTAACCTTGGGTGCTCCAGTGACCTTAGGTCAAGCGGTGCAAGTAGGTTATACCGATCCAACAGCAGGTAATGATCCGAATGCGATTCAAGACATTGCGGGCAATGATGCAGTAACCCTTCCACCAACTTCAGTGACCAATGGTTCGGTTATTCCGAGCGATACTACAGCACCAACATTTGTCAATGCGACAGTTGATCCATTGGGTACGACCTTAACGCTGAACTACAATGAAGCACTTGATCCATTAAATCCACCAGTTGCAGGCGACTTCGCAGTGACAGCGGATGGTCAAGTGGTTGCGATCACGGGTGTGTTAGTGGTGGGCAGTAGCGTGGTGTTAACCTTGGGTGCTCCAGTGACCTTAGGTCAAGCGGTGCAAGTAGGTTATACCGATCCAACAGCAGGTAATGATCCGAATGCGATTCAAGACATTGCGGGCAATGATGCAGTAACCCTTCCACCAACTTCAGTGACCAATGGTTCGGTTATTCCGAGCGATACTACAGCACCAACATTTGTCAATGCGACAGTTGATCCATTGGGTACGACCTTAACGCTGAACTACAATGAAGCACTTGATCCATTAAATCCACCAGTTGCAGGCGACTTCGCAGTGACAGCGGATGGTCAAGTGGTTGCGATCACGGGTGTGTTAGTGGTGGGCAGTAGCGTGGTGTTAACCTTGGGTGCTCCAGTGACCTTAGGTCAAGCGGTGCAAGTGGGTTATACCGATCCAACAGCAGGTAATGATCCGAATGCGATTCAAGACATTGCGGGCAATGATGCAGTAACCCTTCCACCAACTTCAGTGACCAATGGTTCGGTTATTCCGAGCGATACTACAGCACCAACATTTGTCAATGCGACAGTTGATCCATTGGGTACGACCTTAACGCTGAACTACAATGAAGCACTTGATCCATTAAATCCACCAGTTGCAGGCGACTTCGCAGTGACAGCGGATGGTCAAGTGGTTGCGATCACGGGTGTGTTAGTGGTGGGCAGTAGCGTGGTGTTAACCTTGGGTGCTCCAGTGACCTTAGGTCAAGCGGTGCAAGTGGGTTATACCGATCCAACAGCAGGTAATGATCCGAATGCGATTCAAGACATTGCGGGCAATGATGCAGTAACCCTTCCACCAACTTCAGTGACCAATGGTTCGGTTATTCCGAGCGATACTACAGCACCAACATTTGTCAATGCGACAGTTGATCCATTGGGTACGACCTTAACGCTGAACTACAATGAAGCACTTGATCCATTAAATCCACCAGTTGCAGGCGACTTCGCAGTGACAGCGGATGGTCAAGTGGTTGCGATCACGGGTGTGTTAGTGGTGGGCAGTAGCGTGGTGTTAACCTTGGGTGCTCCAGTGACCTTAGGTCAAGCGGTGCAAGT